>NZ_RWIT01000010.1 GCF_003944715.1 Hymenobacter rigui
ACTGGAAGCGGCTCTGCACGAGGCCATCGGTTGGATTACTAGCCAAGATGCGCGCAACTGGTTTGACCACTGTGGGTATCACACTCAACCAGCTAAATGAACGGACGAACCGTTCACGAATCCGCTAGTAATTGCTTCAGTCAAAGCTGTTATTTTAGATTCGGATGTCTTTTTCACAGCGTCCGAATTACCCGGCAGGGGTTGCCCACAGCCACCACGCCGGCCGGAATGTCGCGCGTTACCACGCTGCCGGCCCCGATGGTCGTTCCCGCTCCAATCGTCACGCCCGGCAGCACCAGCACGCCTGCGCCCAGCCACACGTTGTCGCCAATGGTGATGGGCCGGGCAAACTCCCAACCGGCCACGCGGGACTCCACCTCCACCGGGTGGCCGGCCGTGCTCAGTACCACGTTGGGTGCCACAAACACGTTGTCGCCGATGATGACCGGGGCGCAATCGAGCACCGTGAAGTTGTAGTTGGCGTAGAAATTCCGACCCAATTGGATGTTATAGCCGTAGTCGCAGCGGAAGGGGGCTTCGATGTGCGCGTCGGTTTCCTGGCCCAGCAGCTCGGCCAGCACTTGCCGGTTGAGGTCCACGGGTTCCTGGTTGTAGCGGTGGCAAAGCTGTTTGGCGTGCCGGCGCTCGGCTACCAGCTCGGGGTCGTTGGCGAGGTATAGCTCGCCAGCCAGCATCTGTTGTTTCGGGGTCAGGCTCATGGCTAAAAGTAGCACGAACTACACAGTTCGCGCTACTGCTGGCGGCTAGTTATGAAATGTCGATTCAGGTTCCGGGGCGGGAGCCGCCTTGGCGTCGCGGGTGTTTTTCTGCACGGCAATAGCCCCGAACAGGCTCAATAGGAAGGCCATGGCGTAAAAGCCTTTTTCGCTCAGCAGCAGCGTGGCATTCCACAAGCCTACCGTAAGCAGCCCAATGGCCAGAATGGTGGAAAACCAGCTTAGCCCGTAGTAGATGCCCGTCACGGGAATACCTTCTAGCTGGTCGCGCACCGATTTCTGCAGCGAAATCCCCGAAAACAGCCCGTACATCAGCACCGTGAAGTAGTAGCCTTTCTCGTTGAGCGCCATCTGGGCATTCCAGAGGCCGATGATGAAGGCAGCCATGCCGGCCAGCAAAGCAAACCAGGAAGCGGCAATAAAGGCGTTGGAAGGTTTGGTGGTGTTCATGACGGTAAACGCTACAGGGTTAAAACGTGAATCGGATGTTTTCTCGTCCGACGCCTCAAACATGCTAGGTCAGCGGCATTTTCAGGATGCCAGCATTTTTAATATTCAGACTTTTTATGTGGTATGCATTTTTCCATAGGAGGCGCATAGCACATGCCTGTGCCGAATGGAAAATGGTTGTAATTACGATACAGATGATGCTTTTACAGTCTGTCGAGTAGTACGGAAAACGAAGTGAATACCTGAAAAATCAGACCTCGAAAAAGAATAAATCATGGGTGTGGGCAGATGAAAAAAGCAGCGTCGGCCGCCTCACGTGAGGCGGCCGACGCTGCTTTTGGAGATACAGGACTGGCAGGGAGGTTACCGCTTGCCGGGGCGGCTGGCGCCGCGCGAGCCCCGAGTGCTGGTTTTACCCTTTGCCGGAGCCGCCGGGCCTTTGCCGGGGCCGGTGCTACGCGAGCGGGGACCGGCCGGGCGGCTGGCTTTGCCGAAACCCGGTCCGTCGGGGCGAATCATGGCGCCGGCTTCCCGGCCGGGGCCGGTGGGCCACTGCGGCGGCTCTGTGGTGCTGGAAGCTGGTTTGCCCGTGGTTTTACCGGCCCGAATGGCGGCTACCTTCTTGCGGGTGGGCTTTTCTACCCAGGCTCCGGCCGGCCGCTCCTGGTTGGGGCGGGCAGTGGCCGGCTTGGGAGCACCCTGGCGACCGGGGCGGTCGGCCCAGAATTCAGCGGAGGAGGGGCGCTTGCGGCGGCGCGGGCTGCTGCCGTCGTCGGTGCCGCTGGAGTCCTTGATCATCTCAAACAGCACCTTCAGCTCTTTTTCGCGCAGTTCCCGCCACTCGCCCACGCCCAGGCCCTTCACGTTGATGTTCATCACCCGGATGCGCTCCAGCTGCACCACCTCGTAGCCGAAGTACTCGCACATGCGGCGGATCTGGCGGTTGAGGCCCTGCACCAGCGTAATGCGGAAGATGTAGGGGGTTTCCTTGGATACCTTGCAGGGTTTGGTCATCACCCCGCCCAGCGGTACGCCGCTGGCCATGCCCTCAATGAACAGCTCGTTAATGGGCTTGTCCACCATCACAATGTACTCCTTCTCGTGCATGTTGCCGGCCCGGAGGATCTTGTTGACGATGTCGCCGTTGCTGGTCAGCAGAATCAGACCCTGCGACTCCTTATCCAGGCGGCCGATGGGGAAGATGCGCACCGAGTGCTTGATGGCCCGGATGATGTTGTCCTTGATGCCGGTATCGGTGGTGGCAATGATTCCGGGGGGCTTGTTGTAGGCAATGTACACGGCGTCCTCCTCGGCCCGGGGCTCAATGAGGTTGCCGTTCACCACCACCCGGTCCTTGCGCGTCACCTGGTCGCCGATGCCGGCCCGTTTGCCATTCACGAACACGTTGCCCTGCTCGATGTGGCGGTCGGCTTCCCGGCGGGAGCAGATGCCACTTTCACTGATGTATTTATTGAGGCGGGTTGCCATGGGTTGAGTGCTTAGGGCCTGGTGCTTGGTGCTGAGGCACTTGGGCAGGCGGGTAAAAAACAGGCTGCCGGCCCCCTGAAGGGTCGGCAGCCTGCAAAGATACGGCATAAGCGGCGGCCGGCCGTGCGCCCGTTCGGGGTTTAGGCAAAAAACGCAAACAGCGCCGTTTCCAGCGTCGCCGGCAACACGGGCGGCGTAACGGTGCGCAAGGCCAGGGCCGGTTCACCATTGACAGGCGCAAACGTGCCGGCCGTAGCGTTGAACTGCAGCCGGCCCTGCGTGAATTCGCGCAGGTGCTCCCCGCCCTCCGTCGTCATCGATTCAAAATTCAGCTGGCTGAGCTGGCCGCTGGCATTATCGTAATACAGCCAGAAGTACAGGTGACCGGGGTTCTGGCTCTGGATATCCAGACGCTTGATTTCAAAAATGGTGGCTGTATCAGCTTCAAACAGGAACAGCGGGCGGTAGGGAAAGGTCATGGGGCAAAGGTCGGGGGAAAGCGCGAGTTGACCCGTATCAGCCAAACAAGCTTTCCAGTTGGGCAGAGTCGTTACGCAGCAGCGTGTGCAGGATATGCACCGCCCGGTCAACGGGCTGATCCAGCAGTTCCGACATGTAGGCCGGCTGCTGCTCAGTGTACAAGCCCCAGAAACGTCGGATGCGTTTGGGACGGATGTAGAACACGTGGAAAGCGTAATCCGCCGGTTCGCCCACTGCCGAAATACAAACGGCCTCCTGTGTTACAGAATTCTTCACGTCAACGGAAGCCGAGCAATGCACCGCCTCCGGGGGCGTGTCGGTCAGTTTGGCAAGTGCTGCTTCCCAAGGTACTTGCCGGAAAAACTGCAGAATCTGCTCCGGTTCTTTGGCTCCCAGTTCCAAGGGCGCAGGGTGTAGTGGGTCGCAGTAGGAAAGCGTAAAAGCCACACAATCGGAAGGTTTGGTTGCGGTAGTGAGGGGGAGGCGCCGCGTTACAGCTTCACCGTCTTCTCGCCCCGGTCCACGCCTTTCAGCCAGGTAATGAGGCCGCGCATGTAGGTGGGCTGGTCGTCGTAGAAGCTCATGTGCGAGCCGTTGGGGCAGATGAGGGCGGTGCCGTGCTGCACTTTCTGGGCCACCATGCGCATGTGCGCGGGGTCCATGGTATCGTACTTGCCGCCGATGCTGAGCACTGGCACGTGCAGCTTCGGCAGGTCGGGCACGCGGTTCCAGTTCAAGAGCTTGCCCGATACGCCAAACTCGCTGGGGCCCTGCATGGTCACGTAGAGCGACTGGTTCATTTTGGCGAAGGAGCGGTTCACCGGCTCGGGCCACTCGGCGGGCGGACGGCGCAGGATGTGCTCAGCGTAGAAGTTGGGCAGCAGCAGCTCCATGTAGCGCGGATTCTGGAAGTCCTTGCGCGCCTCAATGGCCCGGATTTCCTTGAGTACCTCGGGCTTGAACTGCGGGGCCAGCACCTCTTCCGCGTACTTCCCGTAGTCGGGCACGCTCATCATCATGTTGGAAATGACGAGGCCTTTGAGGTGCTGCTGGTACTTGAGGGCGTACTCGGCGGCCAGGATGCCGCCCCAGCTGTGGCCCAGCAGCACGAAGTTGCTGCTGTCAAGGTTGAGGGCCTGGCGCACCTGCTCCACTTCCTCTACGTAGCGCGGCAGGCTCCACATGCTGGTGTCCTTGGGGTTATCGGAGTTGCCGCAGCCGAGCTGGTCGTAGTAGATGATTTCCACGCCCTCGCGGGGCAGGAAGCTTTCCATGCACTCAAAGTACTCGTGCGTGGCCCCTGGCCCGCCATTGAGCAGCAGCAGCTTCAGGCGCGGGTTGTTCCCGATGCGCTTGGTCCAGACGTTGAACCTGCCCTTGGGCGTGCTGATGGGCACCATCTGCACGCCGCCGGTCTGCAGTTGCGTGGTGTCGGGGGCGGGGAAGTAGCTGCTGAGGCTAGGCGTTTCAGCAGAGCCGGTTTCGGTAGGAGCAGGGCCGGAGCAGGCGGCCAGCAGGCCCGTCAGGAGCAGGCCGGCGGAGAGGAGTTGACGGAACACGGGGGAAGGGGCAGCAGTGTTTTGGAATGAATGACAACGCCTTCAATACTACTCAATTCAAAGCTGTTACTGGCGGTGTTGCATAAACTCTGTTTCATTCTCCGCTACCTGCATCAAGTGGCGACGACCATGTTGGGCCAGGAAGTAGAGGTATTCGTACACGGTGATTTTGCCCAGCCCGTTTACCGACATGGTGGTTTTATACAGCACCCCTTCCCCGTTTTTCAGGTCAGCGAGCAGCTGCAGGCATTCTGTTAGCTGCTGCCTTAGCTGTTGTCGCACCTCAGATAATGGGCGAGTTCCGGTAGGCTCCATGTGTTCGGGCCGGATCCAGGAAAACGAGTTGAGCACGCCAACTTCAGCCAGCTTTTCTGTCTGAAACGAGTAGGCTGTCAACCCGGCAGAAAGGTCGGCGGTAGAGGCTTGCTGCAACGCCTTGCGGGCACCCTTCCGGATCAGCACCAACAGGAAGTGATTGGTCAAAGCCGTGTGCTCCAGAATCTCGTTGACCGTCCATCCCCCATCGGCAGGACGGTAGCGGCGAAGGTCAGCGGGAGCTTCAAACCACGCATCCAGCGCGGCAAATGTATCGGTAAGGACTGCTTGGATAGATGCAACGTGTGAATGAATTGTCATGGAAATAGGGTGTTGCGAGTGAAATAAAAATAAAAGCGGGCCGCTCCGGTAAGGAACGGCCCGCTGCGAAGAAAGCTTCGCGGGATGCTACTCTTACCCCAGCGTGTGGTACACGGCCTGCACGTCGTCGTCCTCTTCGAACTTCTCAATCAGGTTCATCACTTCCTCCAGCTGGTCGCCTTCGAGGTGTACGGTGGTGTTGGGCACGCGCTGTAGCTGGGCCGATACCACGTTCAGGCCCTTTTCTTCCAGGGCCTTCTGCATCTGGCCAAAGTCGGTAAAGGCGGTTTCCACCACGATGTAGTGCTTCTCGTTGCCGTGCTCGTCTTCCTCCTGGTCGGCATACACGTCCTCGGCGCCGGCGTCAATCAGCTCCAGCTCCAGCTCATCCAGGTCCAGGCCTTCGGCGGCCAGCTTGAACACGCCCTTGCGGGTGAAGGTGTAGTCGCTGGAGCCGGCGGTGCCTAAAGCGCCGTTGCCCCGGTTGAAGTACATGCGCACGTTGGCCACGGTGCGGGTGGGGTTGTCGGTGGCAGTTTCAATAACAATGGCCACCCCGTGCGGAGCGTAGCCTTCGTAGACTACTTCCTGGTAATCCTTTTCCTCTTTGCTGCTGGCGCGCTTGATGGCGGCTTCCACCCGGTCCTTGGGCATGTTCACGCCCTTGGCGTTCTGCATGGCGGTGCGCAGGCGGGAGTTGGTATCGGGGTTAGGGCCCGATTCCTTCACGGCCATTACAATTTCCCGGCCGATGCGGGTGAAATCTTTGGACATCCGGTCCCAGCGCTTCATTTTGCGGCCTTTGCGGAATTCAAACGCGCGTCCCATCTATCAGTGAATTGGTAAAGTTGTGAAATAGTGAGTGAGCCCTGCGGCGGGGTGGGGCCGGAAGGGGCCGCAAGTTAGCCGAAAGCTTCACCAAGGGCAACAACTGCCCCAAACTGCCGGCCTGTCCCCCGAGATGCGCTTACTTGATTGTTACGTTTCCGTTGTCGTCGAAAGCGCGCTCTACGTTTTCGGTGCCTTTCACTACCAGGCCAAACACCTCCCGGCCGCCTTTCTCGTCCTCGTTCAGAATCATTCCCATACTCAGCGAGGCAGTATCGAAATGGAAGGTGCCACCATAACTCACGGGTTGGCCCTTGGATTCGGCGTATGTGAAGTTGATGCGGTTGCCCTTGACAGTGTAGCGGCCCGATTCATTGAAAGTATAAGGGCCGTAGGGACCCGGAATCTTCAGCTTTTTCTCGTACGTGCCTGCCGGTCCTAGCCATAGTGTGCCCCCTACGCCACGGGTGCGGGTAGGTTGGGAGCTATGGTTGGGGTCGAAGATGACGTATGCCACGTACGTGTGCGTGCCGAAGAACTGGGCCGGAAGTTTTGCCGCCGGGGCCGCAGCGGCCGCAGTAGAACGGGCGGCTGTACTGCCGGCGTCCACCGGTCGGGGCGGAGTCGTCCGGCTGGCCTTGGTTGATTGTCCGGAAGCCGCAATACTCAGGGTCATTAGCCCTGCCAGCGCACACGTACGTTGTAGCATAGCTTGGTCAGAAATAAGTGCGTAGAAAGATAACTGCCGGCGGTAGATTGATCGGCCTGCGCCTACTGGGCGGCCCGCAGCATGTAAATGCTCTGGTTGCCGGCCGGAAATCCGGTGATGGTAAGCGTCAGCAGCCCGTTGCGCAGCCGGAACGTGCCCCGGTCGGTGCGGGGCTGGCCGTTTTTGGTGTAGCTGAACCGGATGCTGTCGGCGGCAAACGTAAAGCGGCCGTCCTGATCGAAATGCATGGTTGTACCGTTGCCGGCCAGGGTGAGCCGCTTCTGGTAAGTACCATCGGGGCGGAGCTGCAGGGAGCCGCCCACACCTTTGGCCGCCATGGGCGTAAGGCTGCTGGCTTTATCCAGAATGGCGTACGACTGGTATGTGTACGTGGTGAAAAATGAGGGACTAACGCGGGCCTGACCGGACGCGGCCTGGTACGTCAGCAAGGCCAGGCCCAGGGCCGGAATGCAGAGTTTCATGCGGACAAGATACGCGGTAGGCCGGGCTGCTTCAAGCCTGAAACGCCAGTAGCCACTGCCGGGCCTTTTCCTGCTGGTCGAAGTCGAATAGTTGCACCCGCATATGTTGCACATGCTGGAGCGTAGAAGCTACCCCGTAGCGGGAAGGCCAGTCCATGGAGTTTATCCAGGCAATGGCCTGCACGCCAGCGGCTGCCAGCTGAGGTATAAACTCGCGCCCGATCCACTCGGAGGCGGGCCACCATTCCCCAAACGCCTCACTACTATCGTTGAGCAACTTGTGGCTATTCGTCCGGGATGCATGAGCCAGCAACTGCGCGCAGCCTTGCCGCACCGAAGTCGCATCATGATTCCCTATCCAGTGAACCCACAAGACACCTGTGGAGGCGTTGTGGCTGATAGTGAGGGTGGGAGTATCAAGTAGCATATTCGGATTTAGCGGGAACTGTACGATCAATAAGTGAAAATAGCTGTTTCATAATATAATTGATGAAACAGCGCCAACACGGTGTGTTTACCCAGCGTTGATCGGGTAATTTCCCGCTACATTTGAGCATGCCCACTTTTATACGTGAATTAATCCGGCCGGTGGCCGAATTGCCCGAAGCAGATGTGTGCCTGGTTGGGCTGCCCCTTGATTTCGGGACGGTACTCGAAGGAGGCCGGGCTGGCGCTGCCGGTGCCCCAGACGCCATTCGGCGGGAGCTACGCCGCTACCACAAAACGTACAACCTGGAGTACAATGTGCGCCTCGACGGCCTGCGCATTGCTGATGCCGGCAACCTCGACCTGCGCCACCCCGACCACGAAATCAATCACCAAACTATCCGGAGTGAGCTGGCCCGGCTCCTGAACCAGTATCCCCGGGTAGTAGTGCTGGGCGGCTCCCACGATGGTACCTACAGTACCGTGCGCGGCCTGCGCGACGCCACCGGCGGCGCCGCCGTAGGCGGCATCAACCTGGATGCCCACGCCGATGTAAAAGACCGGCCGGGCCTGCTCAGCAGTGGCACGCCCTTCGGCAGGCTGCTGCGCGAGGAAGTGCTGGCGGGCCCCCGCTTCACCGAAATCGGGCTGCACTCCAACCTCAATACCTGGGAGGATATTGAGTTTCTGCACCAGCAGCAGGCCCGCATTGTGCCCCTGGCCCACTTGCAGCAGGATGGCATGCCCGAGTATATGAGCCGGGCCCTGCGCCATGCCACCGCCGAGGGCCCAGCCTTCGTGAGCTTCGATATCGACGGATGTGCCGAGGCCTACGCTCCCGCCGTAAGCGCCCCCAGCGCCGATGGGTTTACGCCCCGGCAGGCCATGGAGGCGGCTTTTCTGGCCGGTAAGGAGCCTGATGTGCTGCTGTTTGAAGTGGTAGAGCTTAACCCCGTTTTCGACCGGGACAACCAAACAGCTCGGCTGGCCGCCACCATCCTGACGGCCTACCTGACGGGCGTTGCGGCCGGGCTGGAGGCCTGAAATCAGTAGCTGCATTGCTGTAATCCGACGGCTTAGTGCGACTATTGGCCTGTTTGCAGCGTCCTGTTGCGTATTCGCTTCCTCATATGAACTGTATGAAATTAACTTTACTCGTATCGGGCCTGTTGCTGGGGGCTCTGCCGCTGGCTGCTCAGCAAGCGCCGGCCCTGAGCCTGACGTGTCCGGCCCCAAATGCCAGCACCGCGCTGCAGAAACTGGCCTGTGAAATCCGCGACCTGACTATGCCGGCTCCCACCGCGGGCGCTACGCTCACCGTGGATGCCCGCGCCAATGGGGGCATTACGGTGCGTGGCTGGAGCGGCTCCACGGTGAAGGTTCGTGCCCTGGTAACCGCCCGGGCCGCCACCCTGGCCGATGCCCGGGCCCTAGTAGCCGCCGTGAAGGTGAGCACCCAGAACAACCTGCTCCGCGCCGGCCGGGCCAATGAGTCGTTGGATGGCTGGGCCGTGGATTATGAGGTGCTGGTGCCTGCCACTACCAATTTGGACCTGAAAGCTACGAACGGCAGTATCACCATTGAAAACGTAGCCGGCACACTACGTCTGGCCACTACCAACGGCTCCCTGGCGCTGCGCAGCGTGAACGGCGACGTGCGGGGCCAGACGACCAACGGCAGCCTCGCGCTGCAACTCACCGGCGAATCCTGGGTTGGATCGGGGCTGGATGTAAGTACCGTGAATGGCAGCATCGACTGGCAGCTACCGTCCGTGTACGCCGCCACCATTCTGGCCCGCACCACCCACGGCAAAATCAGCGCTGAGCTGAACACAAAGCGCAAAAGCGTGCTGCCGCACAACCTGGCCGCCACGCTGGGCAAAGGCGGCGCACAGCTGAAAGCCAATACGGTGCACGGCAGTATCACGGTGAAACAGCCCGCCGATGCTCCTGTCGCCGTTCCCGTTTCTGGCGAGTAAAACAGCCAGCAAAAACAATAAAAAGAGCCCTGGTTAGTATTAACCAGGGCTCTTTTTATTGTTTGTGGAGCTTGGGCTGTATGGCTAACGTGCTACCTCCTCCGTGCGCTCCCGCTTGGGTTCAGCCGCCACGGGCCGGGGGTACTCGTTTTGCTTGTGGGTTTTGTAACGCTTGATGAGCACCGCTGCGCCCACCAACGCCCCTAAACCCGCGGCGGCCACGGCAAACTTCGCACGAATGGGGTCGTGCGGGGCGGGGGGCAGGTAGGCCACACCGTTTTCATCGGTGCGGGCGGGCGTGTTCACGTAACGGCCGTGGGCCGGGGCTTTAAATTCAGCGGCCAGTTTCTGCAGCTGCGCCGTGTATTTCTCAGCCGATACCGCCGGGCCGTGGCCGCAGCCGATGGCCGAGGGTTGTAGGGCCGCCAACTCTTTTATCGACTCGCCCACTTGCTGCCAGTTGTAATTGAAGGGGGCACCGGCAATGTTGATTTCCGGTCGTTGCAGGAGCAGCTCGGGCACCGACTCGTGGTTGGCCGTGGCAAAGGCGTCGCCGGCCAGCAGGGTGCGGTCCTTTTCCCGAAACAGGGCAATCTGGCCCGGAGCGTGGCCCGGTACATGAATCCACTGCCAGTCGGGCAGGAAGGGCGGGTCCATGTCGTTGGGGGGTAGTTGCTGCACGTAGTCGCTGAGCTGGAAGGACTGGGGCGGAAAGAAACGAGCTACGAAGGCGAGGGAGCCGCCGCCGGCGACGGTGGGGTCGGCGGGCGGGTACACTGCCTTGGCCGTGAGGAAGGGCAGCTCCAGCGGGTGAGCCAGCACGGGCACTTTCCAGTGCTCAGCCAGCGCCTGGGCCGAGCCGGAATGGTCCATGTGCCCGTGGGTCAAAATAATGGCCTCCGGGTGCGTACCGGGGTAAAAAAGGTGGTCGGCGGCAGCAATGATACTTTTTTCGGAGCCAGGCAAGCCGGTGTCAACCAATACCCACTCGCCGGGCGTGCCGGTTTCCACAAAATATACATTCACGAAGCGCTGAATGGTGAGCTGGTGAACCCCAGCGGCTACTTTTTTCATGAGTTCGGGAGGTAGATGAACGGATATAGGCAGTACGCACGCCGGCCGGGCTTAGATATCCTTTGCCACACATTTATACCTCGGCAGTACGGCCGCATTGCGCCAAATCACTACTTTGCCAATGCAGGCCGAGTGTCCTGCGACGCCTGGCCTCGTGAGCGGCCACTGCCTCTGTTTTCCCACTCAGCAATGTTTCCCCATGACTGCCGACTTCACCAAATCAGCCCTATTCACCCAAACCGAGCAGCACCTGCAGCAGCAGGGCTTTCGGATTGACCGCAAGGACGAGGCCCGGCCCTGGGGGGGCTTTTTTGTGCTGGACGAAAGCCAGGCCCAGCAGTTTGCGGATCAGTATTTTGATGGACTGTCCGTAGATAAGCTGCGGATTTCAGGCAAGCTCAGCCCCAAAATTCTGCTGGTGGCCCCGCACCAGCGCCTGAGCTGGCAGTACCACCACCGCCGAGCCGAAATCTGGCGCGTGGTCAGCGGTACGGTGGGCGTTATCACCAGCCCCACCGACGAGGAGGGTCCCTTAAAAACCTACGGCCCCGGCGAGCAAATCACGCTCCAGCAGGGCGAGCGGCACCGCCTCATCGGCCTCGACGGCTGGGGGCAGATAGCCGAAATCTGGCAGCACACCGACGCAAATCAGCCATCCGACGAGGACGACATCGTGCGCGTGCAGGATGATTTCGGGCGGTAAAATCACGTATGTGGTAGACGACGCGGATAACGCATATTTATTCTGTTAATCCTGTTTTCAGAATCCGCTGTAGCTTCTCCGCATAACACAAAAGCCCCCTCACACGAGGGGGCTTTTGTGTTGTACAATCAAATGCGAGCTATGCACGAATCTATGCTGTTCGCGTCAACCGGCACATCGGTGGTTTACGCCAGAGCGGTGCGCAGGTCTTGCAGCAGCTGGGCCACGCCGGCTTCTTCGCCTACTGAACCCAGGTGCACGCGCAGGGTGCGGCGGCCCGCCGTGTGCAGGGCCTCCAGGTCGCCGGCGGCCTGGGCGTTCTGGAAGGTGCCGAAGGTGTAGGGGCGGCCCGGCAGGGGCAGGTCCTGAGCGTGGTCGGTGGTGAGCTGCAGGAACAGGCCGGTGTTGGGGCCGCCTTTGTGGTACTGGCCGGTGGAGTGCAGGAAGCGGGGGCCGTAGCCCGAGGCCGTGGCAATGTGCAGGCGCTGCTGCACCAGCCGGCGCAGCTCATCCAGCTCCGCATTCAGGGCCGGCGTTTCCATCAGGTAAGCCTGAATGCACAGGAAATTATCGGTGCCGGCCTGGCCGAAGAAGGATTTAAGTACATCGGCGGCTGTGGCCGTGGAGCCGGCTCCGCTGGTGTAGTAGCTCAGACCGTTTTCCGTCAGTACCGGGGCGCTGGTCTGGGGCAGGGAACCGCGCTCCACTACCACCTTCATCAGCTGGTCGGTGGCGGTTTTGGCGGCCTGCACGTTGGGCTGGTCGAAGGGGTTGATTTCGAGCACGGCGCTGGCTACGGCCGTGGCTACTTCCCAGCGGAAAAACTCGGCTCCCAAATCCAGCGCGTCGCGCATCAAAATAGTTACTACCGGGTGGCCGGCAGCCTCCAGGGCAGCTACTTTGCGGCGGTTTTCCTCGTCGGGCTGGTTTTCGTAGCCCACGTACACGAACACCCGGTCCGGGCCGTACACCTCGGGCGTGCCCAGTGGGTCGCCGGCTACGGGCAGAATGCCTTTGTCCTCCTTACCCGTGCTCTCGGCAATCAGCTGCTCCAGCCACAGGCCCAGGTCGGTGAGGTTTTCGGGTACAACCAGCGTGAGCTTGTCGCGGCCCTGCTGGGCCAGTACGCCCAGCGCCACGCCCAGCTCTAGGCCGGGGTTGTGGGCTACGTCGCCTTCCGAGCCGGTGGCGCGCATCATGGCAATGGCGCGCTCCAGCAGGGTGTTGATGTCGATGCCGTACAGGGCAGCGGGCACCAGCCCGAAGTAGGAGAGGGCCGAGAAGCGGCCGCCCACCTCGGCGAAGTTCAGGAAGATACGGCGGTAGCCCTCGTTGGTAGCTTGGGTTACAAACTTGGAGCCGGGGTCGGTAATGGCCACGAAGTTTTCGCCGGCCTTCTCGCCTTTCAGCTCTTTGAGGCGAGCGTAGAAGTAGTCGCCAAACGCCAGGGGCTCAGCCGTGGTGCCCGATTTGCTGGCCACCACAAACAAGGTTTCGGGCAGAGAAACGGCTTCTTCTATCTCGCGCACCGAGCCTGGGTTGGTGGTGTCCAGCACCAGCAGGGGCAGACCGTCGGCGCTCCGCTCAAAGGCTTGCTTGAACACGATGGGCGTCATGGTGCTGCCGCCCATGCCCATCACCACCACGTGCTTGAAACCGGCCGCCTTAATTTCGCGGGCAAACTCTTCAATCTCGCCCACGCGGGGCAGCATGGTTTCGGCCACGCGCAGCCAGCCCATAAAGCTGCGCAGGCTCTGCTGGGCCTCGGCGTCCTGCACCCACAGGTCGGCCTGTTTCTGCCAGAAGCCGGCGGTGAAATTGCGGGCGTTGAAATCCTGGAGTTTAGCCGTTACGGCAGCCTGGTACTGGCCCAGCTGCAGCGTCATGGCGGGAATGGAGAGGGAAGAAGCGTCCATACGGGTTCTTAGAAATCAGAAGAATGGCGGTTGAAAAGGCGGCTTTTGGCGGAATACTCCCGCAGGAGTGCTCCGCCAAAAGCCGCGCTGTGCCTAAGCCGGCCAATGCCGGGCGGCCGGGCAAAGGTAGAGAAGTAGCCACATACGTTCCCTATCCCGCGCATTGTTCGTTTTTCCGTGCTTTCGGCCGGGCCAGCCGCAGCGAATCAGCCGTGTAGCTGTGGCAGGGCAGCATCCTGCTGCCACTCCTGCTCCAGGGCCAGCTGGCCGGCCGGATTCTGCTCCCCCACCAACCAGTCGAGGGCCCCGGCTGCATTGCTGAAAAACTGGATTTCGTAGTGCATGAAGTGGCGGCCGGCCCGGATAAGGCTTTCCACTACCATCTGGTTGTACATGTTGTCGGCGGGAATTACCAGCGCTACCTGTTCAACGGCCCGTACCGAAACGCGGCCCAGCCAGTTGGCCGCCAGCCACAGCTGCTCATCGAGCCCCAGGCTGGGCAGGCCGTGTAAGTCCAGAATTACAGCCGTAACGTCTCCCTGTTCCACCAGCTGAGCCACGCCGCTCATGCTGCGCTGAAACCGGGGCCGGCCCGTGGGGGCCGCCGACCATTGAAAACGAAGTAAGCCAAGCTCCGGCGCAAACTGGCCCCGGATGTTGCAAAAGGTAAGAAGCATGCGCACTGCGGCCCTGCGTAGGGCAGGAGCGGGGCCCACATACGGTGGCCACATCTGCCCGGATTTCTGTGTCAGTAAAAAATGTGTGAAATAGAGGTAGAAGTGCACTTGTATGGTGTCAATACATTGATAAATAGTGTATTCGCAAGATTGGCCCGGCGCGGTAAAGTTGCTGCCGGATGTCGGTTCGTTGTTCGGGCAGGGATTTACGCCCCTCTCCAGACAACTGCACTACTTCCTGGCTGTGTCCTGTTCGCAGCCTCTTTGCCAAATTTCCCGCATAGCGACGGATATTTGCGGCATGCCTACTACTTATTCGCCTCGGGCTGTAAGCCTGCCTTCGGCCATTACGCTGCTACGGCTGAAGTTTCGCTTGCTGGCGGCGGTTTCCACGGAATGGGCCTTCGGGGCGGCCTGGAAGCTGTTTACCACGCCCCGACAGCTGCCCGAAAAGCACTGGGAAGCGGCGGCGCTGGCATCGGCCCGGTCATTCACGGTACCTATCAAAACCGGTTTGGTAACGGCCTACGAGTGGAACCCGGCCGGGGAGCAGACGGTGTTGCTGGTACATGGCTGGGAGCACCGGGCCAGTTTCTGGGGCGTGCTGGCCCAAGCCCTGGTAGCGGCGGGGTTTCGGGTAGTAGCCCTGGATGGGCCCGCGCACGGGGCTTCCGAAGGCCGTCGCACTACGCTGCCCAACTTTGCCCGCGCCGTGCAGGCCGTAGCCGATACCCTAGGCGACGTGTACGCCGTGGTAGCGCATTCCTTTGGCGGAGCAGCCACGGTGGGCGTACCAGTGCGGTTCAACCAAGCCCAGAACGGCCGGCTGCCGCGCTTGGTGCTGCTGGCAGTGCCGGGCAGCACAACTGCCGTGGCACAGCGTTTTACCGAGCTATTGCAGCTGCCGCCCGCCGTTGTGGCACGCCTCAACCGGCACGTACAGGAGCAGCACGGCCGCGACGCCGAGAGCTTTAGTCTGATTCAGGTGGGCCGGCAGTTTCCCGCCGACCGAGCCCTGCTGTTTCATGACCACAACGACGCTAGTATTCCCTTCGCCGAGGCCGAAGAAATTGCCGCCAACTGGCCCGGCCTCGATTTTCGGGCCTCCATCGGCCTGGGTCACAACCGCATCATGCGCGACCCGGCGGTGTTGCGGCAGATAGTGGCGTTTCTGGGGTAAGAGAACGGGAAGCAGATGGGCTACGCCGTAGACCAGCGCGGCAGCTATCCAGTGCGAGCCACCCGCTGATGTGCGGTATGTAGTTGATAACTTCTATATTTCAGGGATTTGTACAGGCTCCCTGTCACCACACTCAACTCTCTTCTCCTATGACTGCTTCTACCCGCAACATCATTGCCTGGATTCTGCAGGGCCTGCTGGCACTTGCCTTCATTGCATCCGGAGGTCGTAAGTTTATGGATTTGCCAGGTACGGTAGATATGTTCGGAAAGCTGGGCCTGCCCGGCGCGCTGGCGTACGTGGTAGCCGCCGGCGAAGTGCTGGGCGGCATCGGCCTGTTAATTCCGCGCTTCGTGCGGCTGGCGGCTGCCAGCCTCATCATCATTATGGTAGGCGCCGTGGTAATGCACGCCACCAAAATTCCGGGTGGTCTGGCTGGCGGCCTGCCTGCTATTGTGCTGCTGGTGCTGTTGCTGGTAGTGCTGTGGCTGCGCCGTCCGGCAACTACGGTTGCTTAACCCAAGCAACATTGGAGCATTGAAAAGGCCGGGAAGCAAATTGCTTCCCGGCCTTTTTGCGGGCCGCTAGATAGAGGTATGCCCCTCAGCCGCCAGTTCCCGCAGCAAATCCCGCAGGTCAGTTGGCTCCTGCACAAGGCGCAGGACGTGGGCCAGGTATTCAGCCTCGGCACGGAGGTGACGCTTTATTACCCGAATTTCCTGCTCCCGCTTTTTGCCAGTGCTGCCGCTGAATCCATTGTCGCCGTATTTCAGCTCGTTGAGCTGCTGCTTCAGCTCTTGCTGCTGTTGCTGCAGGGCCTGCGTGTAGCGGCTGAGCACCGTATCATCAGTGGCGGAAGCGGGAGCAGTATCCGAAAGCAGTTGGAGCAGCGTGTACAGGTCGTTGGCTTCGTAGGCCTCCGTAATGCGCTGCATCAGCTGGGTGCGGTGCTGCTGGGTGGTTTTGTCCTGCACCAGGTCGGGGTGATGGGTGCGGGCCAGCTGACGGTACAGGTCCTTGGTGTTGCTGAGCAGCTGCTGTTCGGCGGCACGGGCCGCTTGGGCGGCGGCTTCCTCGGCTTTCTGCTGCTTGGTTTTGCGCCGGGCGCGGGCGGCAGCGGCGGCCTGCTCATGGGGCGGCAGGGTGGGGTCGAGGGGGGCAGGGGCAGGGCCGGGGGCTTTCATCGAAGGCTGCTCGTCGTCCTCATCTACCCTGCGACGCGGGGCGTACTTGCGCAGCATCTCGGCGGCATCCTCCCCGAAACGGTCCTGCAAAGCTCGCGCATTACCCACAATGAGGGCCGTAATCTGCTGTTCCTCCAGGCGGCTGAAGTAGCCGAGCAGCAGGGCATTTTCCAACGGCGCAAACAGGGCTTCCCGGGCTTGCACCACGGTTTCGGCGGCGGATCCCACCTGCTGCCAGTAGCGGCGGCGGGCTTCGGCCTGCTCCGTACGAAGTTCCTGCAGCCGCTGCCGCAACCCCTCCACCTGCGCCACCGCCTCCCGAAACGCCCGTTGCGCCGGCGTACCCGGCGCTTCGTTGGGAGCCGGCGTTGGGAGTTGATTGGCAGCGGGCAGGTCGGTGAGCGGGTTATGCAGGTTCATGTAGGCAAAGTTAGGAGGGTTAGATGGGTGGATTGTTGGATGGCTGCATTGTTGACGTAGCAAGATCCTTCGCCCTGCTCAGGATGACCGTTTCTCCATCAACAATCCACCCTTCACCCATTCATCCGAACAACTCATACGCCACCCGGAACGTGTTGCAGTGAGCGTCCACGATGTCGCGGAGCTGCTCGGAGTAGCCGCCGCCCATGCTCACGGCCACCGGCAGGTCGGCTTGTCGACAGCTGCTGAGTACGTACTCGTCGCGCTGGCGGCAGCCGGTTTGGGTGAGGACCAGTTTGCCCAGCTTGTCGGTTGCCAGCACATCTACGCCGGCCTGGTAGAAGATGAAGTCGGGCTGTACTTTTTCGAAAAGCTGGGGTAGCGTTTCGGCCAGAATGCGCAGGTAGGTGGCATCATCAGTGCCCAGCTCCAGCGGAATATCCAGGTCCGACTGCTCCTTGCGCAGGGGGTAGTTGGCCCCGGCGTGCATGCTGAAGGTGAATACGCGCGGCTCGTCCCGGAAAATACTGGCCGTACCGTCGCCCTGGTGTACATCCAGGTCCACTACCAGCACCTGCCGGGCCAGGCCGTGGTGGAGCAGGTAGGCAGCGGCCACGGCAATATCGTTGAGCACACAGAATCCTTCGCCCCGGTCCCGGAAGGCGTGGTGAGTGCCACCCGCCAGACTCAGCCCGATACCATCCTGCAAGGCCCGCTTGGCCGATTCGACGGTGCCAGCCACGCTGCTCAGGGAGCGGCGCACCAGCTCCGGGCTCTGCGGCAAACCCAGGCGGCGCACTTCGGCGGCTGAGAGCTGCAGGTCACGCACCCGGTGCCAGTACTCGGCAGCATGCACGCGCAAAATGTCTTCTTCCAAAGCCAGGCCGGGGTCGTAGAAATCTTCGGGAGCGGCAATGCCCTGCCAGAGCAGCTGCTCCTGAATGAGGGCGTACTTGGCAATGGGGAAGCGGTGGCCGTTAGGCAGGCTGATGCTATAGCGGGCAGAAGAGGCAAGGCAGGGCATAGGGCTTCACCTCAACGCAACGCCTTTCCGGTAGGTTGGCCATTCGGTGCAGAAACCAAGTACTTTCCCAGTCATTAACCTCGCTCAGAGCCGCTAGTGCATGTTCCGCTCTTCAATCAGCCTGAAGAAAGCATCCGCGTAGGATTCGCCGATGGGAATGATCGTCTCACCCATGTAGATGCGGTTTTTGCGGATGGAGTCGATGTGGGCCAGGGCTACGATGTAGGAGCGGTGCACGCGCACGAAATCGGGGCTGGGCAGGCGGTCCTCAAAGGCTTTCAGCGAGTTGAGCGTGAGAATGGGCCGGGCACCGGCGTAAATCTTGATGTAGTCCTTCAGGCCCTCCAGGTAACGGATGTCGCGCAGGTTCAGGCGCTGGGTGTGGTAGTCGGCCTTCACGAAGATGTAGTCATCGGAGGGGCCGGTGGCGGCTACCGGGGCAGGCGCGGGAGCCGGAGCGGCGCTGGTTGCCGCTGCGGGGCGCGGAGCCAGGCGGTCCTGGGCTTTCTGGGCGGCCTGCACGAACCGCTCGAAGGCAATGGGCTTCACCAGATAATCAACGGCATTCAGGTTGAAGCCTTCCAGCGCGTAATTCTCGTAGGCCGTGGTGAAGATAACCAGGGCCTGTGGCTGCATACTGCGCACAAACTCCACGCCCGTGAGGTCGGGCATCTGAATATCCAGGAACAGCACATCCACGGGCTGCTGCTGCAGCACCGTAAGGGCCTCCAGCGCGCTGCGGCAAGTGCCCACCAACTCCAGAAACGGCACGCGCTCCACGTACGAGGTTAGCAGGCGCAGGGCCAGAGGTTCGTCATCCACGAGCAGGCAGCGAAGCATGGGCAAGGGTTAGGGTTAGTTCAACAATAAATTCGTCGACGGTTTCTTCCAGCAGCAGGTGGTGGCGGCCATCCGGGTACAGCAGATGCAGGCGCTGGCGCACGTTGGGCAGCCCGATGCCCGAGTTGGGGTCGTGGCCACCCACGGCCGGAAAGCGCGAGTTCTGCACCGTAAACAGCAGCTGATCATGGCGCACAATCAGGTCTACGGCAATCCGGGAAAAATGCCGGGCACTCACGCCGTGCTTAAACGCATTTTCCACGAACGGAATCAGCAGCATCGGCTCAATCAGGGCCCCATCCAGCTCCCCGTCCACGGTAAACCGGATGTCCACCTGCTCGGGGTCGAGGCGCAGGCGCTGCAGGTCCATGTAGTTGCGCAGGTACTCCACCTCCCGCGCCAGCGGCACCCGCGCCGCCTCCGACTCATACAGCATATACCGCATGAGTTGGGAGAGTTTCAGGATGGCTTCCGGGGTGTCATCGGACTTGAGGTGGGCCAGGGAGTAGATGTTGTTGAGCGTGTTGAACAGAAAGTGCGGGCTCACCTGCGACTTCAGAAACGCCAGCTCGGCCGTGAGCTGCTTGTTGGCCAGATCCTGCCGGGCCCGCTCCGTATCAAACCACTCGCCCGTAATGCGCATCCCGCTGCTGATAATCCAGGCCAGCAGCCCAATCAGCCACAGGCCCTGGGGGGGGCGGGAGTAATGCATACCCCCCGGTGGGTGGTGTGGGTGGTGCGGCAGCAGGCCCGCCAGGCGCAGCAGCATGGGCAGGTACACCAGCGCCAGCAGCCCGGCCGCCAGCAGGAAGTACAGCGTAAACTTCTTCCGGGCAAAAAGCTTCGGAATCAGCACGTAGTAGTTCAGGTAGAAGTATCCAGCCAGCGTGAGCGGGAGCATCACGTTTCTGAGCTGAAACGGCGGCGGGTTCTCCGAAAGCAGGCGCGGAATAATGGCCACGGCCACCCACGCGGCTATGTGCACAATCACGCGCAATACCTGTTGGCGGGTCAGGCGGGGCAGTTGAAACCTCATGCGAAAGAAAACACAGGCCGGTAAAATAAGGGGAAGTAGAGAAACAGCGTACGCACCAACGCGAGGAGCCCGGCCGGCAGCAGCCCGAATTCCTCGCGTTGTACGTGCCGCAGTAGTGCCGCCGTTAGCGGTTGCCACCGGGCGGTGGGCCCATGCGCTGTCTGCGGTTCTGCTTTGCCGCCTGATACTGCTGGAACTGCTCAGGCGTTAGCACGCCCTTCAGCTTGGCATCGGTGCTTTCGTCGAGGGTGCGCATCTGCTGCATCCGGGCCTCGCGGTCCTCGGTGCCGCCGTTGCCGCGCAGCGCCTGCATCTGCTGCAGTTGTTCCTGCTGAATGGCCGCTACCTGAGTTTGCTGGTTGGCTGTCAGGTTCAGGTCTTTGGTCATTTCGGCCATGCGGTTGCCGGGGCCCCTACCTCCACGGACGTCGGCATCGGGTTTGGCCTTCACCTTGTCTTTCCTGGCTTTTACTTTAACCGGAGTGGTTTGCGCCTGAGCCATCGGGGCTACGGCGCCGGCCAGCACACCAAGCAGGAGGGAAGCTGTCAGTAGCTTTTTCATAGGAAGTTGAGGGAGAAAAGAAAACATTGCTGCTCCGCGTAAGCCAGGCAGTGCTCCAAACCTAGCAGCTACGGCTCCTGCGCCCGAAAAACATCTGCCAACCTCCGGTTTCCCTCGACGCTCCCACCCATTCGGCACCCCGGCAAAGCTCGTGCACACCTACTAGGCCGGTATGTGTATGGCAGTTTTTGAATAAATGAATTGAGCTGGGTCCGACGGGCGGAATCCATCATGCCAGTTGCCAGTAACGAACGTCCGCATGACGACGCAACATTCCAGTACGCTCTAAAGTAGTTGTAGCTTTCCAGATGAAAAAAGTAATTAGCCCGATAATAATGGAGCATAGGTGTGTGATTATTGAGTTGATAAAAAATATTAAAAAAATATTTGATGGTATTGGAGATAATAAAATAACTTTTCTACCTTTGTCACGTTCAGCAGCAACACCGCTGTTTGCACCAGTCATTTCATCTGTCATGCGCCGCCACTTTAATCAATATCAGCCAATGCTCAGTGGCCTGGATCGGAAGATTCAGCCGGGGTTCGGCGCGCAAGCTCGCAGATGAGGTCCTTTACCTGACGCATCTTATGCAAACGCCCGAATCCTGCCAGGTTCGGGCGTTTTTCGTTTCATTCGCCTTATTGCCATCCTATTAAATATCATGCCTCACTTCTCCTCTTTATCCTCTGCCAAGCAGTAGCACCCTGTGCTACTTGGGTAGTAAACTGCCCACCTGGTAGCTCATACTGCGGGTTGCGTCGGCCGGAATGCTTCCATTTATGGATGAAATTTTGCTGCGCCAGATTCGCTGAATAAAGTTTTATTATAGATGATTTCGCAATGCCAATGCTGGCAATGCAGGAAAAATACTGCCTATTAGTTTGTGCTGAAAATTAATTAATAGTGCAGCGTAGTAAGCCAAACAAGTGTGCGCTGATATTTTCAATTCTCACAACTTTAGAGTGTGTTTAGGTGTCCTGAAAGAACGTTCTGCTTCGACATGTGGCCGCCGGATGAAGCAGGGCTATCGAACAACTTTCTACACGAATTCACTGTGTGCTATTCTAACCTGAAGTATTCACTGCTTGATTATTTGCGGCCCCGGGAGTAGTGTTACCTACTTATCTATTCGCTGTGCTACTCCCGGGTGGCGTCCTGATCAGTTAACCTACCAATTCATTTCACGGATGTTCTTCCTTCCTGCAACAGTATAAATGCCCTGGGAAGGCGGCTGACCCTGCAGGGCTGCCGCCAGCCGGAACAGTGCGGGCTGCCAGCTCAGGCAGCTCCCTGTTCCACTCTCCGGTGCCACTCGTCTACTATGAGCACGGGGTGCCGCCTCACTTTGCCCGGATCCGACCAGTCGAGGGTGAATGGCTTGTCTTCTCCGCCGGGTTTGGCAGACTCCGTTCCCTCTGTTTTTCTTATTACCACCCACATGCGCAGGTGCCCTGAATGGGCTTCCTCAACGTGTAACGACCCTTGTTATGGCCTCACAATTACGCGGCAACGACCTTCGCCAACTGGGCTTCCCGGAAGGTCGGGCCATTGGGCTGGCGCTGGCTCAACTGCAGCGCAAGCACCTCAAAAAACTCTCGCAAACCGACCAGCTGACCTTGCTGAAAGAACTGCTGGCCAATCCTAAGACTTACCTCACTCACCTCGACTGGAGCCACACGGCCGCTGCCCTGCTGCCCCCGCCCAGCCGCCACATTGCCCTGACCGACCGCAAGGACTACACCGTATTCGGGGCCGAGCACATCGAGCAGGGGGCTATCCACCAGATGGAAACGGCCATGAAACTGCCCGTTACGGTGGCCGGGGCTCTCATGCCTGATGCTCACTATGGCTATGGCTTGCCCATTGGCGGGGTACTAGCCACCGATAATGCCGTAATCCCCTACGCCGTGGGCGTGGACATTGGCTGCCGCATGGCCCTGTCAGTGTTTCCGTTGCCGCCCAGGTACCTGGAGCAGCGGGTGCAGGAACTGCGTAAACTGCTACTGGAGCATACCAAATTTGGCGGGCGGGACGTGTTTCGCCACGGCCAGCGTATGGACCACGCGGTACTGAGCCGTCCGGAGTTTCAGGACATTCCGTTTCTGCGCAACAAGCTGGACACGGCTGCCTCCCAGATTGGCTCCTCTGGCGGCGGCAACCACTTCGTGGAGTGGGGCGTGGTGGACATCACCGACCCCACCAACGAACTGGGCGTGCCGGTGGGCCAGTACCTGGGCTTACTCTCGCACTCCGGCTCCCGGGGGTTGGGGGCCAGCATTGCCAACCACTATACCAAGCTAGCTCAGGATACCTGCCAACTGCCTGCCGAAGCCCGGCACCTGGCTTGGCTCAACCTGGATGCCGAAGCTGGTCAGGAATATTGGGCCGCCATGAACCTGGCCGGCGACTACGCCTCGGCCTGCCACCACCAGATTCACCACCGCTTGGCAAAGGCATTGGGTGAAAAGCCGCTGGGTAAGGTGGAGAATCACCACAACTTCGCCTGGAAGGAGCGCCTCATTACAGGGCAGGAAGTGGTGGTACACCGCAAAGGTGCCACGCCCGCCGGGGCTGGCGTGCTCGGTATCATTCCGGGCTCCATGACGGCTCCCGGCTTCATTGTGCGGGGCCGGGGCGAGGCCAGCTCTTTAAGTTCTGCCTCGCACGGAGCGGGCCGGCAAATGTCACGCACCCGGGCCAAGCAGGAGCTGGGCGAGGCCGAAATGCGCCGCTACCTGCAGCAGCACGGAGTAGAGCTTATCGGCGGCGGCCTCGATGAGGCCCCGCAGGCCTATAAGGACATTAGCCAGGTAATGCAAAGCCAGACCGAATTGGTGGATGTGCTGGGCTCCTTCATGCCACGTATTGTGCGCATGGAAGGTGGCGTATAGGCCTAGTAGTGCACAAGAAAGCCCGCCTGAGTTATCAGGTGGGCTTTCTTGTACGTATTCAGGACCGATGCCGCCGGTGGCGGTACTGGGTAACAACGGCGGTTGAGCAGGTAAGCTGCGTCCGGTGTTGAACACTGACTGAGGGCAACAGATCAGCCAAAAGCAACAGCGCAACGGCGGTAGCTGCCAGGTTGGGAGTGGAAGCGCACGATTCCATACGAGGTGGTGAGGAGCATAGATAATGACTGGTCAACAACCCGCTGCCGGTGTGTGGGCGCTGGGCAATAGGATAAAGCGAGGGGCGGGGTCATTTCAGCCGGTGAGGGTCGAAACGGTAAATAAACAGTTGTACTTACGAAAGCAAAGATAAGTAGGGTTTCAGGCAACGTAGCTTTTATTCTAGTCGAGCAACTACTGCCAGGCGACTAAACCAGCTATATCCTCGATCAACCCCAAAAACTAACCGCTGATACCTGTTTCAGAAATTCTAAAGAATACACAAAAATGCAGTATGAAGCCAAAAAGGAGTCATTCAGGATAATGGTAAGCTGCTATTCCGGCAGCACTACCTGCACCACATCACCTGCTTTCAGCGTGCCACCCTGCACAATGCGGGCCGTGAGGCCGCCGTGGCCGCGCATGGCGTTGTAGCCCCCGGGGCCCAACTCCTCCTCCATGCGCGAGCAGGGGTGGCACTCACCGGTAATTTCCAGCACAACCTCCGCACCAATGCGGATTTTTCGGTTCTTCAGTGCCAGCAGATTGATGCCGCTTACCACTAGGTTGCGCCGTAACCTTTCGGGAGCTACGGGGGCGGGCAAGCCCAGAAAGCCAGCTACCGCTGCTAAATGCTCCTGCTGAACCAGAGTGACCTGCCGTTTACCACCGGGCTTGGGGCGGGCATGGTCGCCGTGCAGGTGTCGGTCGGTTTCGGCTTCCACCGTCAGGACCGATTGCATGGCCTCGCGCCGGGCGGGCCGCAGCCCAATCCATTCCAGCCGCCCCTGTTGCGGGAGCGTGCCCAGCAGCCGCGCTATCGTTGATTTATCGTCACCAAAAAAAGGAAAAGGCATATAGCAGGCGTGTGCTTAGGAGTGAGTTAGGATATGGCTACGAGCCTAACGAATTTCGGAGTGCCGAATCTGGCCGCCCAGGTTACCGGCGCGGGCCAGCAGTCCAAAGCTGAGCACCGCTCCCAGCAACGCCAGCAGGGTAAACGTACGGGCACGGGACTTCACCAGTAGCCCCAATAGGGCTACCACGCCCGTCAGCTCAATGGCCCAGAAGCCCAGCTCAGCGGCTTCTTCGTGCGCATGAATCAACTGGTGTGTAATACCCGGAATCCGCTCAACTACTTCTTCTGCGCCCTCGCCGGTGAGCTGAGTGGGCAGGCAAAGCAGGGCTGCCACCAGTAGCGTAACCAAGCCGGTTTGGGTGAGAGTTTGATTGACTTTAAACAATCCGGCCGCCAGTAGCAGCAGGCCAAACAGGCTGCCCAGAATGGGCGTGTGGTTAAGCAGTAAGTGCAGGTGGGCTTCGTTCATGGCTAATTCAAGCAGATTCGAGGGGAATAGGGGAAGGGATGCTGGTACAGCAGCAGCTAGTGTGACTCAAACTGCCGGGCCACCAGAAAGGCGGCCCCGGCGGCCAGGGTCCCGGTGCCGGCCATTTTCAGGGCCCCCAGTACCGGGGGCTGGCCGGTCATGCTGCTTTTCAGGTACCCGAAAATCAGCAGGCAAACTAAGGTAATTACCGCCGACCACAGCAGGCCCTGGGTGGGGGTGCTGGTGAGAAAATAGGCGCTGAGCGGAATCAGGCCGCCTACGGCATAGGCCGCACTGATGGTAAAGGCGCTTTTGGGTGCCTGCCGTGGATCGGGTTTCTCCAGGCCCAGCTCGTACTTCATCATGAAGCGCACCCACTGGTCAGGGTCGGCGGTCAATTCGCGCACGGCCTGCTCGCGGGTAGCCTCCGATAAGCCCATTTCCTGGAGCAGCTCGTCTACCTCGGCCCGCTCCACGTGGGGCACATCCTTGATTTCCTGATACTCCCGCTGCAGTTCCGACTCGTAATGTTCCACCTCGGTGCGGCCGGCCAGGTAGCCACCCAGGCCCATGGCAATGGAGCCCGCCACCACCTCGGCCAGCCCGGCCGTAATAACCAGCCCCGACGACTGCACGGCCCCGCTCAGTCCGGCGGCCAGCGCAAACGGCACGGTCAGCCCATCCGACAGGCCAATAACGATGTCCTGTAGCATGGCCGAACTGGTGAGGTGATCTTCGGGGTGTGGGTGTACGTGCTGCATTGGGAGAAAAAAGGGGGCTGGAGATTAACCTGGGCCTGACTATACGCGTATGCGGAGCAAACAGTCGGCTTTCCCAGCCCACAGTTTCATTCTCCGAACTTATTCTTTCTCCCGAACACTATCATGGCTAAATCACCTGCCAAAGCGGCTCCGGCCGCCAAAGCCGCCGCACCCAAAGCATCGGCTCCCAAACGTGCGGCCGCTGCTCCGGCTGCCAAAGCCACCGGCACGCCCAGCGTGCAGCCCATCCTGAACCAGCAGTTCAACGCCCCGGCCCCGCTGCAGAAGTATGGCACCGTGTCGCAACGCCTGCCCATCGGCCTCGACGAGAAGACCCGTCAGCAGAGCGTAACCCAGCTCAACCAGTTGCTGGCCGATACCATCACCCTGCGTGATTTATACAAAAAACACCACTGGCAGGTAGTAGGCCCCACTTTCTACCAACTGCACCTGCTCTACGATAAGCATTATGAAGAGCAAAGCACCCTGGTAGATACCATTGCCGAGCGGATTCAGATTCTGGGTGGAGTGGCCGTGGCCATGGCCGCCGACGTAGCCGAGTTGACCAGCATTCCGCGCCCGCCCAAAGACCGGGAGGAAGCTCCGGTGCAGGTTGGTCGTTTGCTGGAAGCCCACCAGATTATGCTCAAAAACTGCCACGATTACGCCAAACAAGCTGATGATGCCGGCGACGATGGTACCAACGACTTGGTGGTAAGCGACGTAATGCGCACCAACGAAATGCAGGTGTGGTTTATCTCGGAGCACGTAGTAGATACGCCTCTGGCCCGCGCCGAGTAAGCAGCGCCGCGCCCACCGCTAATCAAAAAGGCGGCTCCCAATCCGGGAGCCGCCTTTTTGATTAGCGGTGGGCGCGGCGCTTTTCCTGATGGTTTTCCTCAGCTTCTTCAATGGAGTGCGTGCGGCCCAGGTCGTGGTCCTGCTTGGCTTTATCGGCCAACAGGCAGAAATACTCGTGCAGCAGGTTAATTTCTTCCTCCGAAAAATCCTGGGCATTGATGAGCCGGTTGCTGGCTCCTTTGTGGGCAGCCAGGAGCTCGTTCAGCTTCAGGTGCAGCACCAGCGAATCCTTATTCTGGGCCCGTTGAATCAGAAATACCATGAGAAATGTGATGATGGTAGTGCCGGTGTTGATGACCAGCTGCCAGGTTTCGGAATACTGAAACAGGGGCCCGGTAATGGCCCACACCAGCACCGTGCCCAGGGCCAGGCAGAAAGCAGCCGTGGTGCCCGACCACGCCGTGACCTTGCCGGCAAAGCGGGCGAAAAAATTGGAGGAGTTGGTGCTGGTAGTTGCGGGTTGGGTAGTCATGGAAGCGGTGGGCCGGGGCCGGACAGAGGGTGAAGCAGGTAAAATTCAGGGACAGTTGATGAACGGCAAATGATTTTTTTCAGGCTGATAGTGAGCCGGAACCCGATTTATTCAAGCTGGAAAGCGCAAAAAAAGCAGCGGAAGGTTGCAGCCTTGCCGGTAACCCTCTACTTTTGTCCTCGATTCGCCGCCTCAGTGAATCCGGAAGCAACAGCTTCTGCCCGAGTAAAGGAGTGCTTGCCATCAACTGCGCACGTGGTGAAACTGGTAGACACGCCATCTTGAGGGGGTGGTGCCTTCGGGTGTGGGAGTTCGAATCTCCCCGCGCGCACTCTTCCAAAACGCCGCTTCGGTTCGCCGAAGCGGCGTTTTTGTTTTCCGAATGGATTGGAAAAGTCTCCCGCAAGGCAAGTAGCAGGTCCGGTTCTTTTCGTTTCTTGGCGGCCTATTCCGGTGCCTTCATGAAATTACCCTCTTTGCAGCAAGTAGCTGCCGAAGCCGCCTGCGTGGTGCGCCGCTTCCCCCTCACACTGCTGTGCGATGTAGTGCTGTGCAGCGTGGGCATCTACATCAACCACCTCAACTACCAGGAGAAGCAGCATCTGGACTGGCTGTTTCCGCTGCTGTCGGCGGCGGGGCTGGGCTTGTCAGGTACGCTGGCGGTGGCCCTCACGGCCGAGCGGTACCAGTGGCGGCCGGTGCTGCGGTGGGGCTCCCTGGCAGCGGTGCTGGGGCTGCTGGCGTTGTGGTACGCCGCGGCTCCCACCGAGCCCAATCCGGAATGGGGTACCCGGCTGGCCCTGCTGCTGCTGGGTACGCATCTGGCCGTAGCCGCTGGCCCTTACCTCTCCGAATTGCGCCGCCAAGCCGATACGCCGGGTTTTTGGCGTTATAACGAGACACTTTTTCTGCGCATTCTCACGGCCGGACTATACTCCGGGGTGCTGTTTGCGGGCTGTGCGCTGGCCTTGGTGGCCGTCGAAAACCTGTTTTTCGTGGATATCAAGCCGCGGGTGTACGCCGATTTATTCGTGGTGCTGGGCTCCATCTTCAACACCTGGTTTTTCCTGGCCGGCGTGCCGCATGATTTTGCGGCGCTGGAGCAGGAAGCCAGTTACCCCAAGGGGTTGAAAGTATTTACTCAGTTTGTACTGCTGCCGCTGGTGGTGCTGTACCTGGGTATTCTGTACGCCTATATGGCCCGCATTGTGGTGAGTTGGGAGCTGCCCGAAGGGTGGGTGTCCATCCTGATTCTGGCGTTTTCGGTGGCCGGCATTTTTGCGCTGCTGTTGATTCATCCCGTCCGCCACGCCGCCGAAAATACCTGGATTCGCACGTTCGGGCGGTGGTTTTACCGGGCGCTGTTCCCGTTGCTGGGGTTGCTGGCCGTGGCCATCAGCACCCGCATCCGGGCCTATGGCATCACTGAGGAGCGGTATTTCGTGCTGGTGCTGGCGGCCTGGCTGTTCGGTATTGCCATCTACTTCCTAGTGCGACGGGGGCAGGGCATCATCTGGATTCCGGCTTCCTTGGCGGTAGTGGCCTTTCTGGCGGCCGGCGGGCCCTGGGGCGCATTCGCCGTGGCCCAGCGGAGTCAACTCAATCAGTTCCGCGAAATCAGCGCGCAGTACGGGCTGTTGAAGGATGGTAAGCTGGATGGGGCGGGGAAGCGGGTGCCCAATCTGCCCAAAGAGGCCCGCAAGCGCATCAGCTCCATCTTTGACTTCTTCGCAGACCGGGAGGCAGTTGAAAAACTTCAGCCCTTTTTTGCCACAAAGCTTACTGTATCGGATTCGCTCCTGAAGAGGTCCGGGTGGGCCCGCACGTATCAGCAAAGGAGGCAGCTTTATGCCGTTAGCGGAGTCCCAGAGCGGAATGAGTATGGAACAGATGATATAGATGATACGCACTTTTCTTTTACTACTGAGCATTTGGATGCTCAGCCATTGGGCCAGGGTCGGTACTGGCTTCGCACCTTGGATTTATCAGCATATCGGAATCCAGGAAATGACAGCCAGGCTGAATTACCGCTTCGGGAAGGTACCTTTCAACTAGTAAAAACACCTCAGGGTCAGTACTTGGAGCTGAGACAGCGGACTGATTCGAACGGTTGGAAACCTGTTCTGAGAATGAATATGGCGGCCTTTTGCGATTCATTGATAGTACGTAGCGGTAACTCCGGTTTTACTTCAGTTCCCTTACCGGCGCAGCGACTTACCCTGCACGTCCGCAATGAGCAAGCTGCGTTGCACCTATATCTGAGTTACGTAAACAGAACAAAGAACGAGTCTGCTAATAGCGAAGAATATACGTATGGCGGGGATGCAATATTGGAGGTAAAATGAGAAAAGCCCGAAGCGTACTATACGCTTCGGGCATTGTGTTCTATTCTAGGATGAATTATTCCCACTCAATGGTTGCTGGGGGCTTGGAGCTGATATCATATACCACGCGGTTGATGCCGCGCACCTGGTTGATGATTTTGTTGCTCACCTCGGCCAGGAACTCGTAGGGTAGGTGGGCCCAGTCGGCCGTCATGCCGTCCACGCTGGTTACGGCGCGCAGGGCTACTACCCGCTCGTAGGTCCGTTCGTCGCCCATCACGCCCACGCTTTGCACCGGCAGCAGCATTGCGCCGGCCTGCCACACTTTCTCGTAGAGGCCGTGCTCTTTTAGCCCGTTGATGAAGATGGCGTCGGCGCGCTGCAGCAGGTCCACTTTCTCGGGCGTGATGTCGCCGAGGATGCGGATGCCCAGGCCAGGACCGGGGAAGGGGTGGCGGTGCAGGATGTGTTCGGGCAGCTCCAGGGTGTGGCCCACTTCGCGCACCTCGTCCTTGAACAAAGCCCGCAGCGGCTCCACAATCCGTAGGTTCATCTTCTCGGGCAGGCCGCCCACGTTGTGGTGGCTCTTGATGGTCACGGCCGGACCCTTCACCGATACCGACTCAATTACATCGGGGTAGATGGTGCCCTGGGCCAGCCAGCGGGCCCCTTCCACTTTCTGCGCTTCCCGGTCGAACACCTCAATAAAGGTGCGGCCGATGGCTTTGCGCTTTAGCTCTGGGTCGGTGAGGCCGGCCAGCGAGTCGTAGAACTCCTGCGAGGCATCCACGCCGCGCACGTTCAGGCCCAGGCCCTGGTAGGAGTGGAGCACCTGCTCGTACTCATCCTTGCGCAGCAGCCCGTTGTTCACGAAGATGCCGTGCAGACGCTTCCCAATGGCTTTGTGCAGCAGCAACGCCGCCACCGATGAATCCACGCCACCCGAAAGGCCCAGTATCACCTGGTCTTCCTCACCGATGGTGCGCTGCAGGGTTTCCACCATCGAGTCTACGAAGTGTTCCGGGGTCCAACTCTGGTCCAGCCCGCAGATGTTCACCACGAAATTCTGGAGCAGGGTTTTGCCGTCCGTCGAGTGCGTCACCTCGGGGTGGAACTGGATACCGTAGGTTTCCTGACCGGCAATTTTGAAGGCGGCTACGGCTACCTCGGGTGTGCTGGCCACAATATCGAAGCCGTCCGGCAGCGCTTTGATCGTATCGCCGTGCGACATCCACACCTGCGACTCGGTGGGCACACCGTGCAGCAGCGGCGAGTCGTGGTGCACGCGACTGAGGCGGGCCCGGCCGTACTCGCGGATGGTGGCAGGCAGTACCTCGCCACCTTGCTGGTGCGCCAGCAGCTGCGCCCCGTAGCATACGCCCAGCACCGGTACCTGGCCCAGGTAGCGGCTCAGATCGGGGTTGGGCGAGTCGGCGTCGCGCACGGAACAGGGGGAACCCGAAAGCACAACGCCCCGGATATCCTCAGTGAGGGCCGGGGCGTGGTTATACGGATGAATTTCGCAGTAAACATTCAATTCCCGGATGCGCCGGGCAATGAGCTGGGTGTACTGCGACCCAAAATCAAGAATCAGAATCTGTTGAGGCATGGGCAAAATTAGCGTACAGATTTCAGACCAGACCTATCCTTGCCGGCTTTTTCTGCGTGATGAATCACAAATTGGGGTAAGCCGGTTTTGTAAAAACAGGAGCGGGAAGCTGGGGAAAGTGGATGTCACAGCAATCATATCCTACGCAGGGGCTGCAAAGTATACAAAGAGTTCCTAGTCGATATTCAAGCAGGTTTATCCTCTAAGTGCAATCATTTTCTGAGGTTATTGCTAGTCACAAACGCGTCGGGGCTTGCCTTTACGTGCGCATGAAGCAGGCTGATATTTGTGCTGGTTCCGGTATTCATCCTTCACCTGCTTGCTATGCATTCTACTCTACCCTTGTTAGCATTGTCGTTGCTGGGCGCACTGGTGCTGCCTGCTGCTGCGCTGGCGCAGCAAACCCCTGAGCCTGCTGCCGAGCCAGCCCCGGCCGCCCGGCCAGAGTTACTGGCCGAAGTCCTACCGGTTTCAACTGTCCGCGAGGTGGCAAAACCCGAAAAGAAGATTCTGGCCGGCAACGTGGTGGATGAATGGGGAAACCCGCTGATGGGGGCTACGGTGATGGTGGCCGGCGACCAGCTGCATTCCGTCAGTACCAACTCCTCCGGCGACTACCTGCTACCTGTAGCCGGGCCCGCGCCGGTGGTGCGCGTGAGCTTTGCCGGCTACCAGGATGCCGAGTGCATTGCCCGGGGCCCGGCCGACCTGCTGTTCAAGCTGGAGCCGATTGAAGGCTACAAGCGCGACCTGAAAAAGCGCAGCAAAGCGGCTGTAAAAGCCTGGAAGCACTAAAAAAACAGGAGCCTATTGTGGTAGTCAGCAAAAAAAGCGGCTGATTCTCTTGATGATATCCGCACATCAGAAAAAAGAATGGCCCATTGCGCTTAATCCGCCAGATAGGTTCCTATCTTTGCAACGGCGAGTCAGAACGACCAGCTCCTGTTGAACTCCCCCAGGACCGGAAGGTAGCAAGGGTAGACGGTTGAGCGGTGCGATTTTGGCTCGCTTTTTTTTGCCCATTGGTTGCCGGGACTGCGCGCAGGTTCCACAGATTCTGAGGATAATTCGCCTCCGGCAAAAACGATACGAAAGCGGCCCCCAGGGCCGCTTTCTTCGTTCTGATGCCTTGCTGAAAATGGCTGTGGGCCCGGGTCAGCTACAAAATCCGGGAAATTCGCGCGTAATCCGGGCAATCAGTGGTTAGCTTTGGGGCATTGTTGTTTTCCCAACCTACCCGCATGAAATTTTTCATTGATACCGCCAACCTGAAGGAAATTCAGGAAGCCGTGGAGCTCGGTGTGCTCGACGGTGTAACCACAAACCCCTCCCTGATGGCCAAGGAAGGCATCAAAGGCACTGATGCCGTGATGTCGCACTACCGCCAGATCTGCGAACTGGTGGATGGCGACGTGTCGGCCGAGGTAATTGCCACCGACTTCGAGGGTATCATCCGGGAGGGCGAGGCCCTGGCCGAGCTGCACCCCAACATTGTGGTGAAGGTGCCCATGATCCGGGAAGGCGTGAAAGCCATCAAATATTTCTCGGAGAAAGGCATTAAAACCAACTGCACGCTGATTTTCTCGGCCGGGCAGGCGCTGCTGGCTGCCAAGGCCGGTGCCACTTACGTGTCGCCCTTCGTGGGCCGTCTGGATGATATCGGGGCCGATGGTCTGCTGCTGATTCAGCAGATTGTGGACATCTTCTCGAACTACGGCTACCCCACGCAGGTGCTGGCCGCCTCCGTGCGCCACGTACCCCACCTGATTCAGTGCGCCGAGCTGGGGGCCGATGTGGTAACCTGCCCGCTCAACGTCATTACCGGTCTGCTCAACCACCCCCTCACCGACAAGGGCCTGGCTACCTTCCTGGCCGACCACAAAAAGGTAAACGGGTAATTTGAGGTATGAATACTGAGTTATGAGTTATGAATTATGAAGCGGGTGCAGATACCATCCACAACTCATAATTCATAACTCATAATTCATAACCGATACAGCCGTGTACATCATCAAAGTAAAAGGCAAGGCCAAAATTCCGGACTACATTCAGTTGCGGGACGAGGAGTTTGTGCTGGTTGCCTACTTCCGGGCCGACCGTCCGTTGAAGGACCTGCACCGGTACGGACTGGCGGGTAAGGAAGAGGCCTTATCGGACGTAATTGCCGGGCTGGAGTTCGGTAAACTGCAGAAGCTGGAAATCTGAACCCGCTGTTCCTCGGAACAAGTACGCATTTCGGCTAAATTCTATATCGTATGACCATACTGGAGCTGCACGACGCCTATATTATGCAGGACGTAAATACGGTGCTGCAAAAGGTGACGTTTGCGCTGGAAAAAGGAGAGTTTGCGTATCTGGTGGGGCGCACCGGCTCCGGCAAAAGCTCCCTGCTGAAAACCCTGTACGCCGATTTGCCCCTGCCGGCCGGTACGGGAGCCGTAGCCGGCTTTACCCTGCCCAAGAAAGGCAGCACCGATAAAGTACCCTATCTGCGCCGCAAGCTGGGTATCATCTTCCAGGATTTTCAGCTGTTGTTCGACCGCACCGTGGCCGAAAATCTGCTGTTTGTGCTTAATGCCACCGGCTGGAAGGGCAAAGCCCGCAAGCAGCAGCGTATCTCGGAGGTGCTGATGCGGGTGGGACTGGCCAATTCGGCCGCTAAAATGCCGCACCAGCTTTCGGGCGGCGAACAGCAGCGGGTAGTTATTGCCCGGGCCCTGCTGAACGAGCCCGTGCTGCTGCTGGCCGATGAACCCACCGGCAACCTCGACCCCGACGTGGCCGACAGCATTATGCGCCTGTTTCAGGAAATCAACAACGCAGGCACGGCGGTGCTGATGGCCACCCACAACTACCAGCTGATTCAGCAGTACCCGCACCGGGTGCTGAAGTGTGAGCAAGGCCAGTTGATTGATTCGGCCGTAACACCATTTGAGCTAACGTAGCCGATGTTGTAGTATTCTGTATATCAGATTTTTGCGTTGTATTTCGTCTGGCGAATACAAAAAAGTGCGAACTGCTGACAACTTAACCGGCGTTTTGGAACTCCTGCTTCAGAGCACGGCCGCTGCGCGGCCGACCACTCGGCTATTATCTCCTTTCTGCTTTCTTTGCTAAGAATGACAGGGCTTTCGGTACTGATTCCGGTGTTCAACTATGATGTGCGGCCGTTGGTACGCGCCCTGTTGGCACAAGCCCCTGACTGGGGCGGCCCACTGGAAATTCACTGTTTGGATGATGGCTCGCATGAGGAGTTTCGGGTGAAGAATCGGGAGCTGGCTCAGGTGCCGGGCGTACTGTACCGGGAGCTGGGCTGCAATGTAGGCCGGGCTGCCATCCGCAACCAACTGGCCGCTGCGGCCCGCTACAAGTGGCTGCTGCTATTGGACAACGACAGCCGGCTGCCGGATACGCAGTTCCTGGCGCGGTACGCTGCGGCCCGCGAGCAGGCACCCGTGCTTTCCGGTGGTACCACCTACGAGATGGCACCGCCACCGGAAACGGCGTTGCGGCTCCGCTGGCTTTACGGCCGACATCGGGAGGCCCGGCCGGCCGCGGTGCGCCAGCAGGCTCCCCACGGCCAGCTTACCCTGAATAATTTATTGATTCAGGCAGAACTGTTTCGCCGGCTGGGGCTGGATGAAAACCTGACCCGATATGGCCACGAGGATACTAAATTCGGCTGGTACCTGCGCCGGGCCGGCGTGAAGGTGCTGCACCTGGACAACCCGGTGCTGCACGATGGGCTGGAGCCGGCCCCCATCTTTCTGCAGAAAACCCACGACGCGGTGCGCAACCTGGTGCAACTCTACCAGGCCGAAGGGCTGGGCGCCGATACCAAGCTACTGCGGGCCGCGCTGCGCCTGAAACGGTGGGGCCTGAGCGAAGCCGTACGGACAGCGTTTGGCTTGCGCCGGGAGCAAGTGCGACGCAATCTGCTCTCTAACCGCCCCAGTCTGCGCCAACTGGATGCGCTGAAGCTGTACTGGCTGCTTAATGAGCTGCGCTAGCAGCCAGTACCGTCTAAACGATAACAGGCCGACTCCCGCGTACGGAAGCCGGCCTGTTGTATATCGTGGGTAGCTTGTAAGCTAGTTCTTCTTGTCGTCCTTACCGTCGAACACGTCCTTCACGGCACCGCCAACTTTCTTGCCGGCATTTTTCACGTCCTGGGCCGTGTTTTTGGCTGCCTGGCCTACGGCTGAGCGCTCATCCTGAGTGTTGTCGGCTACTTTTTCAGCTTCCCGTTCGGTGGCATCGGCTCCTTGTGCGGCGCGGGCTTCGGCTTTATCATACGATTTGAAGGCGGCATATTTCAACTTCTCCTTCTGGATTTCGGCCAAGTCGCCGGCCGGAATATCCTTCTTCACCTTGTCGTAAGCCTCGTCCAGGGCCCGCCATTCGGCGTTGATGTTGCGCCAGTCGTTGATGTCGTATTTATCCTCGTTTACCTTGATGTCGCGCACAAACGCCTCGTAAATCTGGCGGGCATTGGCAGCTGTAACGCGGCTGGCTGGCGAGCTGAGCTTGTAGTATTTGCCCATAACGGGTGCACCGGTAGTGGTGCCCGTCATGGCAGCGGTAGCGCCGGGACGGTTTTTCCAGGCCATTTCGCGCTTGTCGTACGCGGTGGTGTAGCGGGTGCGCAGCTGCTCAATTTCCTGGCGGCGGGCATCATCGTACTGGTCGGCGTATCGGTCAACGGCAGCTACTTTGGCATCAAAGTCCGATTTCAGCTGGGTGGTTTCCCGGTCGTAGTCGGCTTCGGCTTCGGAAGCTACAGCATCAGTTTTGGCCTCGGTGTCAGCCACAAAGGTTTTGAAGTCGTTGTAGGCCTGCTCGCTTTCGACCGACATTTCCTGTTTCTGAGCCTGGTTGCAGCTGGTGAGGGTAGCGCCGCCCAGCAGCAGGGTAGCAGCAAGGGCCTGGAGAGTGAGGGTTTTTCTGAACATAGCAGCGGGAGTGGAGTTGGGAGAGAAGTGCTACGGCGGCCACACCAAAGCAGCCACCTGTTGGGCTTAACGAAAGGGCCGGCCCTGCGGTTACGGCCAACTCTCGCAGAAGGGCGGAGCGAGGTACCACGTATCTTTGGCCACTTGCCTGGCTTTATTACTGGTTTCCATGCCCTCTGCTGACGCTGTTCTGCCCACAATTCATCTGCTGGACCTGGCAGCCCAGCACGCCCCGATTCAGGCTGAACTGGCTGCCGCGGCGCACGCCACACTGGCAGCGGGACAGTTTATCCAGGGCCCGGCCGTTGGGGCATTTGCCCAGGAGCTGAGTCAGTATCTGGGCGGCCCTCACGTAATACCCTGCGCTAACGGCACCGATGCGCTGCAGCTGGCTTTGATGAGCCTGAATCTGCCGACGGGCACTGAGGTGCTGGTGCCGGCCTTTACCTACGTGGCTACGCTGGAGGCGGCGGCGGTGCTTGGGCTGGTGCCGGTGCCGGTTGATGTGCGGCCCGATACCTTCAACCTCGACCCGGCCGCCGCCGAAGCTGCCATAACTGCGCGTACCGGTGCTATAGTGGCCGTACACCTGTTCGGGCAATGTGCTGATCTGGAAGCGTTGCGCCAGATGGCCACAAGCCGGGGCGTAGCCCTGATTGAGGATAATGCCCAAGCCATCGGGGCTACTTTCCAGACCAGCGGGGGTGAGACCTGGGTGGCGGGTACAGTGGGGGAGGTGGGCACCACGTCGTTCTTCCCGAGTAAAAATCTGGGCGGCTTTGGTGATGGTGGGGCCCTTTTCACGCGGGATGCGGAACGAGCTGACTACCTGCGGCAACTGGCCAACCACGGTCAGACGCGCAAATACCACCACCAGCACGTTGGGCTCAACTCCCGGCTCGATACCCTGCAGGCGGCCCTGCTGCGGGTGAAACTGCCGCATCTGCCCACCTGGACAGCGGCTCGCCAGCGCGTAGCCGCCTGGTACGATGCGCTACTGGCCGATGTGCCGGGCGTGCAGCCACCCGCCCGCGACCCGCGCAGCACCCACGTATTCCATCAGTACACCATCACCGTAGCGGATGTGCCAGGCCGCCGCGACGCTTTGCAGCAGTACCTGGGCGCGCGCGGCGTGCCCAGCCAGGTGTATTATCCGCTGCCCAACCACTTGCAGCCGGCATATCAGTATCTCGGGTATCGGGAGGGGCAGTTTCCGGTGGCAGAGCGCCTGTGCCGCACGGTGCTGTCGTTACCAATTCATCCTACCATGCCCCTCGGGCAGGTTGAATACGTTGCGAGCAGCATCCGGAAGTGGGCTGAGCAGGTCTGATAATCTGGAGAAGTAAGGTGCTACGGACGAGAGGCAAACTGTTTTGGCACCGTTTTTTCTTTTTGCCGTATCAGTACATCATTTCTCGACCTAAGTCTTCCCTCATGCGCCGTTCTTTGCTGACTGTGCTGCTGCCGCTGGCCGGCGTAGCCGCCCTCACCACTGCTGCTATCAACAAGCCCGCCCAGGGCTTCAGCTTGTTTTCCATTGATCAGGATATTGCCCTGGGTAACCAGGTGGCCCACCAAACCGATTCGCTGTACCAGGCCAAAGGCCAGCTGATGACCCGCGCCAACAATGCCCGGGCGTATCAGCTGCTGGATGGGGTGGTAAAGCGCGTGCTGGACAACGGCAACATCAAGTACCGCACGCAATTTCCGTGGGATGTGAAGCTCATTAAGGACGATGCCACCCAGAATGCCTTTGCCACACCCGGCGGCCACATTTACGTGTTTACGGGCTTGGTAAAGTTCCTAGATAATGAGAACCAGCTGGCCGGGGTGCTGGGCCACGAAATAGCCCATGCCGACCGTCGGCACAGCACCCAGATGCTGCAGAAACAATATGGCACTAGCCTGCTGCTGGGGCTGCTGCTGGGCAACCGGTCTTCCAACCAGCTGGTGCAGATTGCCGCCGGTATCGGCCAGCTCAAATTCAGCCGCACCTACGAGACCGAGGCCGATAAGTATTCCACCATCTACCTCAACGGCACCCGCTACTACGCCTGCGACGGGGCCGCCGGGTTTTTTATTAAAGCAGAAAAAGCCGGTGGGGCCGGTACGCCGGAGTTCCTGAGTACTCACCCCAACCCCGGCTCCCGCATTCAGAACATCCAGAAAAGCGCCCAGCAATTAGGGTGCACCAACCGCAACGTGAGCAACACCAACTTCAACGAGTTGAAGCGGCTGCTGTAATCACAGATGATGCAGAGAAAAAGGAGGACGCCGATGATGGATACCCATTATCGGCGTCCTCCTTTTTCTCTGCATCATCCGCGTTTCAGTCGGCATCGGGCGGGGTGCCGGGGGCTAGCCGGACCTGATTCAAATCAGCTTTGTACTGGCGCCAGTTGGGCATAAACAGGTCCATTAGCCCCCAGAAACGGGCGTTATGAAGCCGCTCATGCAGGTGTACCAGCTCGTGCACCACTACGTACTCCAGGCACTCTTGGGGGCGCTTGATCAACTCCAGATTCAGCCAGATCCGGCGGGCCCCGATGTTGCAGGTGCCCCAGCGGGTACGCATCTGTTTTACACCCCAACTAGCCGCCTGCCGGCCCACCACGGGTTGCCATTTCAATAGTAAATCGGGCAGCATTTGCTTGAGCTGCAGCCGATACCAGTGTGTTAGTACGGCTTCGCGCTGAGCAGCAGTGCTGGCAGCGGGCATGTGCAACTGCAGCTGCGTATCCTGCACCACCACTGTGGGCCGGATTGAAGAAGGTACAATCACCAGCTCGTAGGGCTGTCCGAGGTATTCTACCTGCTCTCCGCTCACGTACTGCAGCGTTGGGCGGGGCGTATGGGCCGCAAAACGCTGCTGGTGCTGCTGAATCCAGGCACGACGGGCCTGCACAAACTGCTCGATGGCAGCTTCGGAAGCGTGTTGGGGTACTGCCACCCGAATGCGGCCGCCCGCGTACACGGTAAGCCGCAGACTGCGTATTTTCTTGCGAATTAAATCAACTTCCAGGCCGGCAATACGGGTAAGAGGCATATTGGATTGGGGGTAACATCTACAAAGTTGCACCCGGCTTCCGGATTATCGGGTATGTACAACCGGCCGTTTTTTCGCAGTTTGCGGGCTGATTCCTCCAAGTCCCCTTTGTGCCCGCTTCAGCTATTCTTCCACCCGTCCGATTTGTTATTTGCGGAGTAGGCCACATTGGCCGCCGCCACGCCGCGCTGGTCGCCCGCCACTCCGGAGCCCAGCTGGTAGCCCTGGTGGACGTGCGGCCCGAACTGGCTACCGAGCTGGCCCGGGAGTTTCCGGGGGTGCCGTTCTTCTCTTCCCTCGATGAATACCTGGCTCATGGCCCCGCCACCGACGTGCTGACGGTAGCCACTCCCAATGGCCTGCACGCTGCTCAGGCCATTGCCGGTCTGCAAGCGGGGCTGCACGTAGTCATCGAAAAGCCCCTGGCGCTGCGCACCGCCGATGCCCAAGCCGTGGTGGATATGGCCCGGCAAACCGGCCGGCTGGTGTTTGGGGTGATGCAGAACCGCTACTCGCCCCCGGCCGCCTGGCTGAAGCAGGTGGTGGATGAGGGCCGGCTGGGGCAGGTGTACTTGGTGCAACTCAACTGCTTCTGGAACCGCGACGAGCGGTACTACACGCCCGGCAGCTGGCACGGCACCCAGGCGCTGGATGGCGGCACGCTGTTCACACAGTTCAGCCACTTCGTGGATTTGCTGTACTGGGTGTTCGGCGACATCGAGAATATCCAGGCCCGCTTCCAGAACTTCAACCACCAGCACCTTACCGAGTTTGAGGACAGCGGACTGGTGACGTTTGACCTAGTGCGCGGGGGCAGCGGCACGCTGCAGTACAGCACCGCCGTGTGGGACCGGAACCTGGAAAGCTCCCTTACGGTGGTGGCCGAGCACGGCAGCCTGCGCCTGGGCGGTCAGTATATGGATAAGGTGGAGTATTGCCACTTGCAGGACTACCAGCTACCTGAACTGGCCCCCACCAACCCCGCTAACCAGTACGGCGCTTATCAGGGCTCGGCGGCCAACCACGTCCACGTCATTGATAACGTGGTGGACACCCTGCGCCAGCGCGGCCAGGCCACCACCAACGCCTTGGAAGGCCTGAAAGTGGTGGAAATGATTGAGCGGATGTATGCGTTGAAAGCAAAGCTATGAACTACTCCCAGCAAGCCCTGACCGACCTGCACGCCTGGCAGCGGCAGATGCAGCAGAAACCCACGCTGCTCAACCGCGTGACGCGCCGGGTGCAGGCCCGCCTGAATGCCCTGCTGCCCGAGAAGGTACACGTGGCTATTACCGTGGCCATTCAGAAAATGGTGCAGGGCGTGTTGTTCAGTTCCACGCATACCACTCAGAAGCCGGTTTTGGAGGGTACGTTGCAGGAGCGGGAGGAGCGGGTGCGGGCGCGCATTCGGGCGTACCGGAACACGGCGGCGGTGGAGGGTGGCGTGACCGGGGCCGGCGGTTTCCTGCTGGGCCTGGCCGATTTTCCGCTGCTGCTGGGCATCAAGCTCAAGCTGCTGTTTGACATTGCCGCCCTCTACGGCCACGATGTACGCCAGTTCCCGGAGCGGCTCTATCTGCTGCACATCTTCCAATTGGCCTTCAGCAGCCAGCATACCCGCCGCGAAACCTACCACCAACTCGCCGACTGGCCCGCCACGCAGCAACAGGTCACGGCCGAGTCGTTCGACTGGCGCACGTTCCAGCAGGAGTACCGCGACTATATCGACCTGGCCAAGCTGGCCCAGCTAGTGCCCGTCATCGGGGCAGCGGTGGGGGCGGTGGCCAACTACCGCCTGCTAGAGCAGCTCGGCGAAACGGCCATCATGTGCTACCGCCTGCGCTGGTTCGCTGAGCATCAGCCACTGCCGGAACTCCGGTAGCATGTTGTAATCATTCTGTAATCCTGAGCGCCGCGAAGGACCTTATAACGATGGAACGAGTCGTTGCTATGGCAACTGTTCTTTCTAACGTATTAAGGTCCTTCGCGGCGCTTAGGATGACAGGTTCAAGCAAAAACTCAACACGAAAAAAGCCCCGACGAACTTCGTCGGGGCTTTTCGGTAAATGGGAGAGAGGATTAGCTTTTGCCCTGCTTCATATCCTGACGGTGGGCTTTGTGTTTGGCCATTTTGTCGGCTTGGCGCTGGGTGTATTTGGCGTATTGGTCGGCGCTCAGGATTTGCTTGAGCTTGGCGTCGTACTGGGCTTTTTCGGCCTTCATGGCCTCGTGGTGCTGCTTTTTATCGGCGGCGGTGGCAGTGCGGGCCTGGGCTTTATGAGCGTCCATCTGCCGGGCGCGGTCGAGGTGGAGCTGGCGAACCTGGGCCGTTTGGGCAGCCGAGAGGCCGAGCTGCTTGGTAAGGGCCTGGGCGGCACGGTCGGCGCGCTGCTCGGGCGTTTTGGCGGTATGGTCGCCTTTCATGTGCTGGCCGTGAGCAGCTTTTACGGGCGTGGTTTGAGCCGAGGCGGCAGCGGCAGACAGAGAGAAGGCGGCGAAGAGAACCAGGAGCTTTTTCATGATGCTATGTGAGTTGGAGTTGAATGCAAGGGAAGCCGCGGCGTACCAGCCGACGGTTGTTCGGACAGTTGCAACTCCGGTGCCAGTTTCGGCCAAAACCAGCCCGAGAAAAATATAAATTTCTCCGTTAAACCTTCGTTTTCGGCGTGCGTCGCAGGTTTTTGGGGTTCAGCGGCGGAAGCAGAGGGCTGCTTGGTAGCGGTCGGCAGAGTGGGAATAGTACGCCGGACTGGCGGCGCGGAAGCCGGCCCCAACCACCGGTTGGCTGCCTGCAGTACCGGACCGGAGTGGGTGGGTTTGCGGGGGCAGCAATCCGGCTTTACCTTTGTTGCATCAATTCTTTCTAGCCAAAGGATTGTTTTTATACAGAGGCGCTGAGAGACAGGCTCGATGACGCGTCGGCAACCACCCGCAAGCTGCGGAACGGTGCCAATTCCTGACCATATAAAAACAAGTTGCCGTGCGCTTTTTGCCCTGCTTACCAGCCCGTGTTACCGTTTCTGCCGCCGTTTCGTGCCCTTTGGGCTCGGCTGCAGCCTGTTGTAGCCCGCGTTGTTGTTGCTAGGTAAGAATTCCGGAGCCCAGCGCTGATAGACGGCGGTTGGCCCGCTGTGTCTCCTGCCGGCCCAGGACTGCGCCTGTTGCCATCCTTCTGAGCTTCTGACCGTGCCACTGCTGGCGCGGGGCCGGCTGCTTCATCTGCTTACTTTCTCCTTTTTACGACCTGCCGGGCCGAAGCCCGGTGTACCCCTGTATGCTAAGAAAATCACTTGACCTGCTGCGGCAGGAGGCGGCCGAAACCGGCGCCGGAACGCTGAAACGAAGCCTGAATGGCTTCAACCTCATTGCCATCGGCATTGGGGTGATTATTGGGGCGGGTTTGTTCTCGCTCACCGGCATTGCCGCCGCCAACAACGCCGGCCCGGCCGTGACGCTCTCGTTTGTGGTGGCCGCGGTGGGCTGCGCCTTCTCGGCCCTATGCTACGCCGAGTTTGCCTCGATGGTGCCGGTGGCCGGCTCGGCCTACACCTACGCCTACGCCACCATGGGCGAGCTGTTTGCCTGGATTATCGGCTGGGATTTGGTGCTGGAGTACTCGGTGGGCGCGGCCACGGTAGCCATCAGTTGGTCGCAGTACCTGCTTAAGTTTCTGAGCAAATACGGTATCAATCTGCCCCCGCAGCTGGTCATGTCGCCCTTTGAAACCGCCAAGCTGGCTAGTGGGGTGCAGGTGCACGGCTTCGTGAATATCCCCGCCATGCTCATCGTGCTGGCTATTACGATGATCATTATCCGCGGCACGTCGGGCTCGGCGTGGTTTAACGCGCTGGTGGTGACGCTGAAGGTGGCCGTGGTGCTGGTGTTTATTGCCCTGGGCTGGCAGTACATCGACCCTGCTAACTACCAACCTTATATTCCCGAAAACACCGGCACCTTCGGCGAGTTCGGCTGGAGCGGCATTCTGCGCGGGGCGGGCGTGGTGTTCTTCGTGTTCATCGGGTTTGATATTGTGGCCACCATGGCCCAGGAAACCAAGAATCCGCAGCGCAACATGCCCATCGGCATTATCGGCTCTTTGCTGATCTGCACCGTGCTGTTCGTGCTGTTCGGGCACGTGATGACGGGCCTGGCCAACTACACCGAGTTCAAGAACAGCGCCGCGCCGGTAGCCATTGCCATCGAGAAAACGCCGTATGCGTGGCTGTCGTCGGCCGTGATTCTGGCTATCATCATCGGTTACACGTCCGTGATTCTGGTGGATTTGCTGGGCCAGAGCCGGGTGTTCTTCAGCATGGCCAAAGACGGCCTGCTGCCCCCGGTTTTCGCCCGGATTCACGAACGGTTCCGCACGCCGCTGCAGTCGAACCTGCTGCTGGGGCTGTTCATTGCGCTATTTGCGGGCTTCGTGCCCATTTCGGTGGTGGGCGAAATGACGAGCATCGGCACGCTGCTGGCCTTCGTGATGGTGTGCGTAGGCATCCTCATCATGCGCAAGCGCGAGCCCGACGCCCCGCGCGGGTTCCGCACGCCCTGGGTGCCGGTGGTACCTATCCTGGGTATTCTCACCTGCGTGGTGATGATGGTGTCGTTGCCCTGGGAAACCTGGCTGCGGCTGGCCGTGTGGCTGGCCATCGGCCTGGCTATCTACTTCGGCTACGGCCGCAAGCACAGCAAGCTGGGGCAGGCTGAGGAATTAAAAATTGAGAATTAAGAATTGGCGGGATGTGCTAATAGTGACAGCCGGGGCCGGAAGGTTCCGGCTGTTTGCGTTTCGGAGCGGTTTGGACGTAGCTTTGACGCACATACTGTTCTGTCTTTTTCGTGGAATCTATTGTTATCGAAGCGCATGTAGCGGCATCCAGTCCGCCGGCTCCCGTATATCCGACTATCAAGGAAAGCTGGGGGTTTCTGGGGTGGTACCTGTTACTGTCTTTACTGATTGGCCTGCCCATTTTTCTGGTAGGGGAGAAGCTGCTGGGAGTGCCCCGGCCCATTGCGCTATTGCTCATTGGGATTGGGACCAACTGTGCTGTGCTGGGGTTTCTGCGGTGGAAGCAGGGTCTTCGCTGGCCCGGCATCAACCTGCACGGCCAAGTGCCCGGATGGCTGTTGCTCGCGTTGCCTGTGCTGGTACTATCGGCCGATATGGTACTGACGCTGATTCAGTTTCTGCATCTGCCCAAATTCTCCTCCGGCGAAACTTACCGGGAACTGATGAAAGTGCCGGTCGTTGGGTTTCTGATGTTGTGTGTAGTGGCCCCGGTGCTGGAAGAGCTGCTACTGCGCGGTGTGGTGCTCCAGGGCCTGTTGCGCAACTTCCCCAACCGTCCGTGGATTGCCATCGGCCAGTCGGCCCTGATTTTTGGGATAATGCACATGAATCCACCCCAGAGCTTAGCTACGTTTGGATTGGGGCTGCTGATGGGCTGGCTGTATTACCGCACCCGCTCTTTGTGGCTGTGCATGGGCGCGCATTTTATCAACAACTTCTTCGCATTCAATGCTATGCTGCATCAGAAAGGTGGTAAAGCTACCGATGATGCGGTAGCCGCCTTTGGCCACCCCTGGGCCTACGCCGCGGTAGTAGCGCTGAGTGCGCTGGTGCTGTTGGGCTTGCTGTGGCAGGTGCATCGGACCACTTCCCCTCCATCAGCCCACTCGTCGTCTACTGACCCAACGGAACCGGACGTGCTGCTGCCGGCCGGCATCTGAACGGCCATCGCGAAACCCTGCGCCTACCATCGCGAGCCACTACGTGAAAACCCAAACCGCCCCACCGGAACAGACCAGTGGGGCGGTTTTGCGTTGCGGCAACAGCTAAAGCGTGTGTTACATAAACACCTTGCGCAGCGCCCACAGGCTCCACACAATCACCATCAGGCCCACGCCCACGAACATCCAGCGCACGGGCAGGCGGCCGGCTAGGCGGGCGGCCAGCGGCGCGGCGGCCACGCCCCCGATGATGAGGCCCAGGATAATCTGCCAGTGCGAGATGCCCAGGGTGGCGAAGAACGTGACGGCGCTGGCAAACGTGACGAAGAACTCCGTGACGCTTACCGAGCCAATCACGTACTGCGGCGTGCGGCCCCCGGCAATGAGCGTGCTGGTGACCAGCGGCCCCCAGCCGCCCCCGCCAAACGAATCGAGGAAGCCGCCGGCCGCGGCCAGCAGCCCCAGCTTCTTGTGCTTTTTGCGCGGCCCGGGCTTCACGAAGGCCTTGCTGATGATGCGGATGCCCAGCAGCAGCAGGTACGCCGCCAGGAAGGGCTTCACGTAGCTGCCGTATTTCTCACCGAAGGTGGACAGCAGATACGCCCCCGTAATGGCGCCCAGCACGCCCGGAATTAGGAGCACTTTGAACAGGCGCTTGTTCACGTTGCCGAAGCGGTAGTGGTGGTAGCCCGAAGCCCCACTGGCAAACATTTCGGCGGTGTGGATGCTGGCACTCACGGCGGCCGGGGCAATGTTCAGGCTCATTAGGCTGATGGCCGTGACTACGCCGTAGCCCATACCCAGCAGCCCGTCAATGAGTTGCGCGCCGAAGCCGATGGCCACAAACAGCCAGAATGTTTCGGCGTGGGTGGCCGCGCTCCACACCTGCTGCCAGGTGAAGTAGTAGCTCAGAATGTTGAATACCAGCATGGCCGCAAAGGCCAGCAGCGCCCCAGTGGCAATTTTGCGCCACCGCGCTGCGGCCGGCGATTCGTAGGCCGGCCCGCCGGTCAGCTCGGCCGTCACGGCGTTCAGGGATTTTACCTTGTGGGCAAAGTCGCCGCCCACCTTCTCCCGAATCTGCGACATGCGTTGGAGCACGTCGTGCAGCTCGTCGGGGAGGGTGTGAGTGAGCATTTCGCGCAGGCGCTTGGCAATGGTGGGCGACTTACCGTTGGTGCTGATGGCAATTTTCAGGTCGCCCTTCTGCACGATGGAGCCCAGGTAAAAGTCGCAGGCGGCGGGCGTGTCGGCCACGTTGCAGAGCAGGCGCTGGCGCGTGGCGTCGGCCTTAATCTGCAGGTTGAGGGCTTTGTCGTTGGTGGCCACAATCACCAGGTCGTGGCCGACGAGGTGGGTGGGGTCGTAGGGTTGCTCGCGCAGCTGCACGGCGGGGTGCTGGTCGGCCAGCACCCGCAATTCGGGCCCAAACCAGGTAGCCACCACCGTAATGGCCGCGTTGGGGCTGTTGGCCAGCATGGCCGAGAGCTTCTCGAAGCCCACGGCCCCGCCGCCCACCAGCAGCACGTGCAGCTGTTCCAGCTTCAGAAACACCGGAAACAGCCGGTTGCCATCGGGCACCGCGGGCGGCGGCTCGGGCTGGGGCAGGGCGTTGTTGGAGGAAAGGGGCATGGTGGTTGGTGATGGTTGGGGTCGGATGGAAAGGAAGGCAGAACAGCACCATTAGAACGTCATTCCGAGCGAAGGCGCAGCCTGAGCCGAGGAATCTCGCGTGCAATGGTAATTCTGTTGTTAGGATTGGTTGCTACAACGTCAGCACGCGAGATTCCTCGCGCTGCTCGGAATGACGTTCTGATGTTGTTTGTTCTATCGGTTACTCGTGAAACGTCAGGCCGCTTGCGGTGGGCTGCACGTAGCCCTGGCGGATGACGAAATCACCAAACCGCTCCTGGGGCTGGCGGTTCTGGGCGTAGTCGGCGAGCAGGGGCGTGAGCTCCTGCTCGATGCCGTCTTCGTCCAGCATTTCCTTGTAGAGCTTGTTCATCCGCTCCCCGTTGAAAGCGGCACCGAGGTACAGGTTGTAGCGGCCCACGGCCCGGCCCACCAGCCCGATTTCGCCAAGGTAGGGGCGGGCGCAGCCGTTGGGGCAGCCCGTCATCCGCAGCAGAATATCGTCCTGAGCCAGACCCTGTTGGCGAATCACCCGGTCCAATCTATTCAATAATTCCGGAAGATACCGCTCGGCCTCCGCGAAGGCCAGCGTGCAGGTGGGCAGGGCCACGCAGGCCAGCGCCCCACGCCGCAAGGCCGTGTATTCCTTGCCGGCCTCGATGGCCACGCCGTGCTGCTGCAGCACGGCCTGCACGCTCAGCCGGTGCTCGGGGGCAATGTTGGCGATGATGAGGTTTTGGTTGCCGGTCAGGCGGAAGTCGCCGGTGTGGAAGGCGGCAATTTCGCGCAGGGCGGTTTTGAGGGCGTAGCCGTCCCGGTCGAGCACCCGGCCGCCTTCCACGAACAGCGTGAGGTGGGCCCGGCCGTCGGACTGGAGCGACCAGCCGTAGGCGTCGCCGGAGCTGCGGAACTGGTAGGGGCGGGTGGGCTCCACGGTAAAGCCCAGGCGCTGGCCCAGCTCCTGTTTGAACACGTCGAGGCCCACGCGGTCCACGGTGTACTTGAGGCGCGAGAACTTGCGGTTTTCCCGGTTGCCCCAGTCGCGCTGAATCGTCACGATTTTCTCGCAGGCATCCACCACTTTCTCGGTGGGCACGAAGCCGATGATGTCGGCCAGGCGGGGGTAGGTGTCGGGCATGCCGAACGTCATGCCCATGCCGCCGCCCACGGCCACGTTGAAGCCTACCAACTGGCCTCCTTCCTCAATGGCAATCAGCCCCAGGTCGTTGGCGAAGATGTCGGTGTCGTTGTAGGGCGGAATGGCCAGGGCAATCTTGAACTTGCGGGGCAGGTAGGTTTTGCCGTAGATGGGCTCGGCGTCCTCCTCGCCCTCATTGGGCGCGCTGCTGAACTGCGGTTCCCCGTTCAGCCACAAATCCCAGTAGGCCGAGGTGCGGGGCGTGAGGTGGGCGCTGATCTGCTTCGACACCTCGTACACGGCCGCGTGCAGGGGGCTCTCGTGCGGATTGGGGTTGCACATCACGTTGCGGTTCACGTCGCCGCAGCCTGCAATGCTGTCCAGCAGAGCCTCGTTGAAGCCCTGGATGGTTTTTTTCAGGTCGCGCTTGAGTACGCCGTGCAGCTGGAAGGCCTGGCGGGTGGTGAGCTTGAGCGTGTGGTTGCCGTACTGGTCGGCCAGCTCATCCATGCGCCGCCACTGGGCCGGCGAGGCAATGCCGCCCGGCACCCGCACCCGAATCATGAGCGAGTACAGCGGCTCCAGCTTCTGGCGCTTGCGCTCCGAATCCAGGTCCCGGTCGGTTTGCTGGTAGGAGCCGTGGAACTTGATCAGGTGAGTGTCGTCGGGGTAGAGGGCGCCGGTGAGCGGGTTCACGAGGCTTTCGGCCAGGGTGCCGCGCAGGTAGTTGCTGGCTTCCTTGACGTGCTCGACTTCGGAAAGTTTGGGGGTATCAGCCATGAGAATCAGGGAGCTGGGGAGGATACCGGAGCAGCCGGAGCCGCAGGGCGTAAATCGAAGTTGTGGAAGTAGAAAACCCGGATGGTGTGCTGGTTGCGGTAGGTGCTACCGGCCGGCAGCTGCTGAAACAGGTGCATGTAGCCGGCCTGCAACTGGGCATGTTTGCTGAAGGGGTACACCACGCCGGCAAACAGCCGATTCTGGTCGAAGTAATTCAGCCGAATTTCCTTGCCGAAATTCATCATCACCTCGTTGTTGAGCAGAAACTGCCAGCCGCCGGGCTCAAAACCCCGCTTGGTAAGCGGCAGAAACAGCGCCGCGTTGTAACGGGTGCGGTAGTTGAAATCGAAGTCATCGGTGCGCTCATTCTGCCGGATAGTGCGCCGGAATCGTTCTTCCAGCCGCACCCACTGCATCAGGCGGGCCTTCGGAAACTTGCTGAACCACTGCACCTGCTGCCAGGGGCGGTGCTCGGGCTGGCCCACGGTGCGGGCCCCATCGGGGTAATGGTGCACGTAGGCATAGCCCCCAGTCAGGCGCACATCATCGGTGAGGTAGTACGTCAGGCCCACGCGGGCCACCGTCTGGTAGCTGGCCTGCACGAAATGGTCGTGCAGGCGCAGGTGCAGGTCGGTCCAGCTGCCCCAATGTTGCGAAAACCGGGTTTGGTTGAATATGCCCAGCCACGTCTGCTGCTCGCGCACGTACTGTTTCTGCGCCAGCACAGGCCGGGTCAGAAGCAGCAAGCCACAAAAGAGAAGGAGCCGTTTCATCATACTTACCGCAGCACGGTGTTATCGAACGTGAGGGCCACGTAGTACAGACCCCCGATGGTGGGGCCGGCGGCGTACTGGTAGTAGCGGTTGTTAAAGAGGTTGGCCCCGCCGGCTTTGATGGTGGTTTTGAGGGCGGGCACGCGCACGTTCACCTGGGCATCCACGGTTTGGTAGGCGGGCACGCGGCCGTTGGCCAGGGGGCTTTCCCAGTAGAAGGTGCTCTGGTGCCGCCACACCAGGTTGAAGCCCACGTTGCGCACAATTTCGCGGTTGCCGAAGCTCACGTTGGTGACCCAGTGCGGGGTGTTGAAGCCCGTCACGAAGATATCGGGGGCGTTGTTGGCCGACAGGGCGTTGTAGTTCACGTTGCCGCCGAGGGTGTACTTCTGGTAGAAGTTGTAGGTGACGCCCAGCGTGGAGCCGTAGCTGCGGTAGTTGTTGCGGGCGTTGGTGTACACCCGGTACCGGTCCTGGCGGGCGGCGCGGTTGCTGTTGAGGGCGGCCAGCACGGCATCATCGGAGCCCACCTGCACCTGCTGGCCGGCGGCGTTTTTGGGCACGCTCACCTCCACTTGGCCCAGGAAGCCGGAGTACACATTGTAGTACGCGTCGGCGTCGATGGAGAGGCGGTTATCCAGCAGCACGCTGCGGTAGCCCACTTCGTAGGCGTTGATTTGCTCGGGCTGCTCGGTGGGCAGGTTGCCCACCTGCAGCACGCCCCGGATTTCGGGACGCAGGGCGGCCTGGCTGGCGGTGGTGCCGGCGTTGGCGGCCACGTAGGCATTCACGGCGGCGTTGAACTTGGAAATAGACGCCAGCGTGTAGGAGTTGTCGAGGTAGTTCAGCCCCTCGTTCACCCGGGCCAGCCCGCCCACCCGGCGCACGTTGCCGTTGTTCACGAACGACAGCGCCTCAAATAAGGACGGAAAGCGCCAGCCGTTCTGGTACGAAGCCCGGAAGTTGTGCAGGCCGCCGGCCGTGTATACGGCCGCCACCCGCGGGTTCAGCTTGGGGTTGAACTCCGGGTTGTAGTCCAGGCGCAGCGAGGCGGTGAGCTTCAGGCGGTCCTGCAACAGTCGCTTGGTGGCCTGCCCGAAGCCCCCGATTTTCTTGTAGTACTGGTTCTGGCCGCCGGGCTGGGTGCGCTCGGTGAGCGGGCGGCTGAAATCCACGAAGTTGTTGCCGTCCGGAATTACCTCGTACAGGCGAGCATCGGCGCCCAGCAGCACATCGGCAAATTTCACCCGCGGGCCCAGGTTCCAGATGGCGTCGGAGTGGTAGGTGCGGCTGCGCTGGGTGAGGGCGGCCCCGCCCGGAATGGGCGCGCCGGGCACGTTCACGCCGCTGTCCCAGTTGTTGGTTTTTACAATCTGGGCTTTCAGCGCGTCGAAGGCGGGCGTACCGGGCACAGCGCGGCCGGCGTCGGCCACTGTGCGGGCCTGCTGCATGGCCTGGGCCAACGTAGCCCCGCCGCTCAGCTGGCTTTGCAGCTCCGTTCGGAACTTCGTGCCCCAGGCGGCGTTGGAGCCGTTCTGCAAATCGAGGTTCAGGGCCAGCGGGTTGAGATTGTAGGAATTGCCGGTATTCTCGACCAGCATATAGGCCCGGGCCGTGAAGTTCTCGCCCTTCAGCTCCACCTTGTGGTTCTGCACCGTCACGCCGTCGAGCTGAATCTTGTTGCCGCGCTGAAACACGCCGTCCATCAGCCCGAACCGGTAGCCGTAGCTCAGCTCCAGCTTGTCAGTGAGCTTGTAGTGCAGGCTGGCGTCGGCCTTGATGTTGCGTACGATGGGGTTGGTGAGGTCCCGCTCGTAGTAGCCGGTGCGGCGCACGTTGAAGGTTTCGTTGCGGCCGTTGTAGGGGATGGTGATGCTCACGTTGCCGGCATTGTCGTCGCCGTAGCGGTTCCAGAGGTCGGCGGCGGGGTTGTTGGCCCCGCTCAGCTCCGGGAAGCGCGGGTTAGCCGAGGCCAGGTTTTGCGGGTTCTGGTCGTTCTGAGTGTTGGCGAGCCAGTCGGTGCCGCGCAGGAAGCTGCCGTTCACCTTATAGGCCCAGCGGCCCGAAGCGCCCAGGCTCTGGGCCCAGCGCACGGCCGTTTCCGTCAGCACGCTCGGGTCCCGGTCTTTGCCGTCCACGTGGTTGACGCCCACCTTCTGATACACGCTCAGGCCCTGGTAGTTAAAGGGGCTTTTGGTGGTGAGGTTGGCCATGCCGTTGATGGCGTTCATGCCGTACAGGGCCGAAGCCGCGCCGGGCGTAATTTCCACCGAAGCCACGTCCAGCTCGGTGGGCCCGATGGCGTTGCCCAGCGGCACACCCAGGGTGGCCGCCTGCATATCCACCCCGTCCACCAGCTGCATAAAGCGGAAGTTGTTGGGGATGTTGAAGCCGCGGGTGTTGGGCACTTTAAACGTGAGCGAGCTGGTGGTCATTTGCACGCCTTTCACGTTTTCCAGCGCGTCATAAAAGCTGGGAGCCGGCGTTTCCTTGATGGCCCGGATGTCGAGCTTTTCAATGGCCACCGGCGAGGTCAGCCGGCTTTCCTCCACCCGCGACGCCGACACCACCACCTCGTTCATCGACACGGCCTTCGACTCCAGCTGCACGCTGATGGGCTGGCTGCCGCTGGCAATTTCCAGCTCCCGTGACTCGTAACCCAGGGTGTTGAACACCAGCGTAAACGGAAACCGCAGCTTGGCTTTCAGGGCAAACTGGCCGTTACCGTCGCTGAGCGTGCCGGTGGTGCCGCCCTTCACAATAACGCTCACGCCCGGCAGCGGCTCGCCGGTAGTTTTTTCGCGCACGGTGCCGCTCACCGAAATCAGGGCCTCCTGGGCGTGCAGGCCGGTGGCGCTGGCGGCAACCAGCGCCGGTACTAATAAGGAAGAGGAAAGAAGATGTTTCATGTAGGTTTTTACAAGGGGAGAAAGAACCCGGGGCGGGGCAGACGGCAGGCCGGCGCAGCCCCCGCGCCCGGGGCGCAGCGGCCGTTACCGGCTACAACATCGTCTTGGAAAAACGGCAGGCATGGGACGGAAGAAGGGTTTTAGAGCTAGATCCCCTCCTTAGAAAGGAGGGGTTGGGGGTGGTTGAGTTTTAGGGCTAGAAACTAGAAGTCGTCGTCGTTCAGGAGCGGGTCAACCACCCCCAACCCCTCCTCATCTGAGGAGGGGAGCTAGATTCCTAGCTCTAGTTTTTAATACACATCCTCCAAGAACCGGCGTGACTTTTTGAGCTGGCGCAGGTACTCGGCGGCGTAGTCGGCGTCGTGGCCGCTTTCCTGCTGGATGATCTGGCGCAGGGCCTGCTGCACGTCGTGGGCCATGCGGGATTTGTCGCCGCACACGTAGAAATAAGCGCCGTTTTCGAGCTGCTCGTACACGCGGCGGCTCTGTTCTAGCAGGCGGTGCTGCACGTAGAGCTTCTGGGCCTGGTCGCGGGAAAAGGCCACGTCGAGGCGGTCGAGGGTGCCGCGCTTGAGGTGCTGCTGCCACTCGGTCTGGTAGAGGAAGTCGGTGGTGAAGTGGGGGTTGCCGAACAGCAGCCAGTTACGACCGGTGGCGCCGGTTTCGGCCCGCTCCTCCACGAAGGCCCGGAAGGGCGCTACCCCGGTGCCGGGGCCCACCATGATGATGTCGGTGGCGGCATCCTGCGGCAGCTTGAAGTACTCGTTGCGGTCCACCCACACCCGGGCCGTGTCGCCGAGGCTGAGGTGGTCGGCCTGGTAGCCGGAGCAGGCCCCGTGCTTGGCGCGGCCGTGGGTTTCGTAGCGCACGGCCCCCACGGTCAGGTGCACTTCCTCGGGGTGGGCCAGCAATGAGGAGGCAATGGAATACGCCCGGGCCGGCAACGGCCGCAGCACCGCCGCCAGCTGCTGCCCCGACAGTTCCACCGGAAACTCGGTGAGCAAGTCGGCCACGTCGCGGCCGTACAGGTAAGTGCCCAAACCGGCCGTATCGGCCAGAATTTCGCGGAGGCGCGGGTGCTGCGGGGCCACAGCGGCGTAGCGCTCCAGCACGTCACGGGTGATAACCGACAGCTCCAGCCGCTCGGTGAGGGCGGTGGTCAGGTCCAGCTCATCAGCTTCAAGGCGCACTGGGGCGGCTTCGGGCAGGCGGGCGGCCTGGAGCACCTCCTGCACCAGCGCTGGGCGGTTGCGGGGCTGCACCATCAGGGCGTCGCCGGGCTCGTAGGTCAGGCCCGAGTCAGCCAGGGAGAACTCCAGGTGGTAGGTTTCTTTGGTGGAGCCACGGCCGTTGAGCTGAATCTTCTCCAGCAGCTCCGCCCCGAAGGGGTTGCGGGCGTTGTACTCCACGGCGGCGGGCAGCGGGGCCACTTCCGGCGCGTAGCCCGCACCCACTACCGCCACCACCGGCGCGGCCACGGCTACGCCGGCCGTTACGGGGACCGGGGCGGGCTGCAGCTCGGCAATACGGCTAAGCACCTGTTCGGCCCACTGGCGGGTTTCGTCCTCGAAGGTCACGTCACAATCCAGCCGCTCGGCTAGGCGGCGGCCGCCCAGCTCGGCCAGGCGCTGGTCGAACTCGAAGCCGGTCTGGCAGAACTGCAGGTAGCTTTTGTCGCCTAGGGCCAGCACGGCGTACTGCAGGTCGGGCAGCTTGGAGGCGCGGCTGCTGAGCAGGAACTGGTGCAGCTCCTCGGCCGCAATGGGCGGGTCGCCTTCCCCCTGGGTGCTCACCACCACCAGCAGTAACTGCTCGGTTTTGAGGTCCTTGGTGGGGTAGTCGTTCATGTCGCGCACCTGCGGCTGCAGGCCTCGGCGGCGGGCCGCCTCGGCCACTAGGCCGGCGGCTTTCTTGCTGTTGCCGGTCTGAGAGCCGAACAGGATGGTGAGCCGACTGGCCGCGGCGGCTTCCGCCACCGCCGGAGCCACGGCCGCAACGGGGGCCGCCGCGCCGGCGCGGCCGTACAGGTAGCCGCTCAGCCACACCAGCTGCTGGGAGGTGAGGCCCGCCGCCAGCTGCTGCAGCGCTTGGTCGTCGAGGCCAATGGGAAGCGTGGGGGAAGCTGAAAGAAGTGACATAGGACGTGGTGGTTGGGGCAGTGGGTTGGGCGCTTCAGAGAAGGAAGAGGTCATGCTGAGCGAAGCCGAAGCATCTCTACCGCTTTGCTTGTGCGATTCATTAGCCCAGGGTTTAAACCCTGGGCTATGGAGCGGTTATCGGTGCTGCTATCTGATTAGCCAGCGGTAGAGATGCTTCGGCTTCGCTCAGCATGACGTGCTGCTTGTGGTGTTCTGATCAGGCTACCGCCGCGTACAGCTCCGGTAGCAGCGCCAGCTTCTCTGGAGTGGCCAGGCGGGTTACTTCGCCAATGATGATGATGGCCGGCGCACCTATTTCGGCGGCGGCGGCGCGGGCGGGCAGCTCGGCAACCGGGCCGGTTACTAAGCGGGCGTGGGGTAGGGTGCCGTTCTGGATGATGGCGGCTGGCATGTCGGCGTGGCCCTGCTCGCAGAAGGCCTGCACAATGCGCGGCAGCTCACCCAGGCCCATCAGAATGACGGTGGTGCCGCGGGCGTCGCGGGCGGCTTCCCGGATGCTGCCGGCCAACTCGCCTGTGGCGGTGGTGGCCGTAATCACCCGGAATCCTTCGCTCAGGCCCCGGTGCGTGACGGGGATACCCGCTGCCCCGACGGCGGCCACCGCGCTGCTGATGCCGGGCACATAGTCCGTCAGTAAGCCGTGGGCTTCGGCGTAGAGCATTTCCTCCCGGCCGCGCCCGAACACAAACGGGTCGCCGCCCTTGAGGCGCACCACGTGGCCGTAGCGGCGGGCGTAGTCCACAATCAGGGCGTTGATGTCGTCCTGCGAGTGGCTGCGCATGCCGCGCCGCTTGCCCACGGGCACCAGCACGGCCTCGGGGCGGGCGTGCCCAAGCAGGGCGCGGTTAGCCAGCGCGTCGTACAAAATCACATCGGCTTCCGACAGCACCCGCGCCCCTTTGAGCGTGAGCAGCTCCGGGTCGCCGGGGCCGGCACCCAGTACCGTAAGGCGGGGCGTTTGCATAGTTGTTAGTGCTTGGTGCTTGGTGCTTAGTTGTTAGTGCTTAGTAGTTAGTATCTGTTCGTTGAACAGGCTAAGCACTAGGCACTAAATTGAAAAGGCTACTGGTGGCGCTACCGGGGCGGTGAAGTACTCGGAGTTGGCGGCTTCTACTAGGCCGGCGGCCAGGGTGTCGCCGGTCAGCTCGTCGACCAGGATGAAGGAGCCGGTGGTGCGGTTGTCGGTGTAGTGGTCCACGGCCAGGGGCAGGGCGGTTTTGAGGCGCACCCGCACGATGTCGTTGAGCTGGGCCTGCTCGGTGTGCACCCGGGCGAAAGTCTGCACGTTCACCTTGTAGAGAATGGCCGACACGGCCGCTTTCGAGAGGGCCGAGTGGTGCTGCACCAGCAGCTTGCGGCCGGGCCAGAGGGGCTGCTCGCTCATCCAGCACAGGGTGGCTTCCAGCTCGCGGGTGAGGGTGGGCTCCTCGGGGCCGGCGGGTACCAGGGCGTCGCCGCGGCTCACGTCCACGTCGTCGCGCAGGCGAATGACCACGGCCTGCGGAGCTACGGCAGTTTCCACTTCCTGCTGGTTTACCTCAATGGCTTCGATTTTCGATTCCAGGCCTGAGGGCAGCACCCGCACGCGCTGGCCGCGGCGGTACTGGCCGCTCAGAATCTGACCGGCGTAGCCGCGGTAGTCGGGCAGCTCGGGCGTCTGGGGCCGAATCACGTACTGCACCTGGAAGCGGGGCGCGGCTTCGGTTTCCTGGGCGCCGGGCACGCTTTCCAGGTGCTGTAGCAGGCTGGGGCCGGTGTACCAGGGCAGGTGCTGGCTGGGCTTCACCACGTTGTCGCCCTGCAAGGCACTCAGCGGAATGGCCGTAGCGGCGGGCAGGTGGAAGTGGTTGGTCAGTTCGGCGTAGTCGGTGGCAATGCGGGCAAACACGGCCTCGTCGTAGTTCACCAGGTCCATCTTGTTCACGGCCAGCACAAAATGCCGAATGCCCAGCAGCGCGGCAATGAGGGTGTGGCGGCGGGTTTGCTCAATCACGCCCTGGCGGGCATCCACCAGCACAATGGCTAGGTCGGCGTTGCTGGCACCCGTTACCATGTTGCGGGTGTACTGCACGTGGCCGGGCGCATCGGTGATGATGAACTTGCGGCGGGGTGTGGTGAAGTACTTGTAGGCCACGTCGATGGTGATGCCCTGCTCGCGCTCGGCGCGCAGGCCGTCAGTCAGCAACGCCAAATCCACGGTGCCATTAGAAGCCTGCCGCTTCTCCAGCGCCGCCAGCACGTCCAGCGACACCGATTCGGAGTCGTACAGCAGCCGCCCAATGAGGGTGCTCTTGCCGTCGTCCACGCTTCCGCAAGTGATAAATCGAAGTAAGTCCATGATCTTAGTGCTTAGTTGTTAGTGCTTGGTGCTTAGGTCGTTTGGGTGGTTGTTGGTGATTGGTGTGTAGGTTTCTGATGAAACCTTGGCTCGTCACTAAGCACTAACAACCAGGCACTAAGCACTAGAAATACCCGTTGCGCTTGCGGTCTTCCATGCCGGCTTCGGAGATGTTGTCGTCGAGGCGGGTGGCGCCTCGCTCGCTTACTTTGGCCAGCAGCAGGTCCTGGATGATGTCTTCCACGGTGCGGGCGTCGCTTTCCACGGCGGCGGTGCAGGTGGAGTCGCCCACGGTGCGGAAGCGCACCTGCCGGGTCACGATTTCGTCTTCGTCATCCAGCTGCAGGTGCTCGGTGAGGCCCAGGAGCTGGCCCGAGGGCAGTACCACGCAGGTGCGCTCGTGTCCGAAGTAGATGTCGGGCAGCGGAATGTTTTCGCGCTGGATGTAGCGCCACACGTCCAGCTCTGTCCAGTTAGAAATGGGGAACACGCGCACGTTTTCGCCCTTCTGGATGCGGCCGTTGTAGATGTTCCAGAGCTCGGGGCGCTGGCGCTTGGGGTCCCACTGGCCAAACTCGTCGCGCACCGAGAAGATGCGCTCCTTGGCCCGGGCCTTCTCCTCGTCGCGGCGGGCTCCGCCGATGCAGGCGTCGAACTCAAACTCCTCGATTACCTCCAGCAGCGTGTAGGTCTGCAGCGGGTTGCGGCTGGGGTACTTGCCGCCCGGCTCGCGCAGGCGCTGCCGCCGGATGGTGTCCTCCACCTTGCGCACCACCAGCTTTTCGCCCAGCTGGGCGGCCAGCTGGTCGCGGTACTGCAGCACCTCGGGGAAGTTGTGGCCGGTATCCACGTGCACCAATGGGAAGGGGAAGCGGCCGGGGCGGAAGGCCTTCTCGGCCAAACGCGTAAGCACAATGGAATCCTTGCCGCCCGAGAACAGCAAAGCCGGCCGCTCAAACTGCCCCGCCACCTCCCGCAGGATGTGGATGGCTTCGGCTTCCAGCCGGTCGAGGTAATCGAAAGTGGTACTCATAGTTGTCCGAATTTCAGTTCTGTTGTTGTCCGTCATGCTGAGCTTGCCGAAGCATCTCTACCGCTTCGTGTGGTTCATTAGCCCAGGGTTTAAACCCTGGGCTATGGAGCGGTTGTCGTTGGAATCAACTTGATTAGCCAGCGGTAGAGATGCTTCGACTTCGCTCAGCATGACGTTCTTTTTTGCCGAGCTATCCGGCTGGTACCGGCTCCACCACCGGATCGGGGCCGTCGTGGGGGGCGGTGGCGTGCAGGCCGCACTCCTTGGCCGAGAGGTCTTCCCACCACCAGCGGCCGGCCCGGAAATCCTCGCCGGGCCTGATGGCGCGGGTGCAGGGGGCGCAGCCAATGCTCACGAAGCCCTGCTGGTGCAAAGGGTTCACTGGAATGCCCTCCTGCTGCACAAACGCCAGTGCCTGCTCCCAGGTCCAGTCGAACAGCGGGTGGATTTTCACGAGGTTATGCGCCACGTCCCACTCCACGGGGTCCATCGTCTGTCGGTTCTGCGACTGTTCGGCCCGGATGCCGGTCACCCAGGCCCCGCGGCCGGCCAGGGCCCGGTTCAGGGGCTCCACCTTGCGGATGTGGCAGCACTCCTTGCGGTTGTCCACGCTCTCGTAGAACGAGTTAGGGCCTTTCTGCAGAAGCAGGTTTTCCAGGTCCTCGCGCTGGGGGGCGTACACCGCAATGGGCTTCTGGTACCGGATCAGCGTCTTGTTCCAGGTAGAATAGGTTTCCTGGAAGTTGCGGCCGGTATCGAGGGTGAACACCTCAATGGGCAGGTCGTGGGCGAAAATCAGGTGGCTGATAATCTGGTCTTCCAGCCCGAACGAGGTGGAAAAAACGGCCTGACCGGGGAAGGTGTCGGCTACCAGACGCAGCCGCTCCAGGGCGGAGGCGGCCACTATGAGAGGGCGCAGGCGGTCCAGCTGGGCGTGGACGGCCGGCGCAGCATCAGCTGCAGGCATGGCAGGAAAAGAGGGGAGGAGGAAGCGGCCCGCCTGGGGCGCGGCATTCCGGCCGGAAGATGATTCCGCAGCAGGTGCCCGGCCGCATTCAGGCGGCAGCCAGGGGCAACAGGCGGAACAGGAATACACGGAGGCGCTACTCCGACGCGGCGCCCGCTAGGGCGTTAGTCGGCCGGGGGCAGCACCCGAACCAGCAAGAGGAAAGTGGTTCGTGCCTACTTGCAACAACAGGGCATAGCCATCATCGCACAACAGCCATGCTGTACAGCACAGGAGGTAGCGGATGCGGCGGCGAAGTTGAGGAAGCGGTTCACGGTTCGTTGTTTTTATATGGTCAGGACTTGGCACCGTTTCGGATTTTCCGCTGGTTGCCGGCGCTTCAGGGAGCCTGTCTCTCCACGCCTCTGTATAAAAACAATCCTTTGTGGATAAAAGAATTGGTGCCCCAAAGGTACGGGACGAAATTTTACACTTGCAAATTTTTCTTTTTCAGAACGCTTGGGTTAGGGAGCAGAACAGTAGCGGAGAACAGTCAGGGTCCGAAAAAATGTCATCCTGAGCGCAGCGAAGGACCTTATCACGCTAGCAAAAGACACTCTAGCGTGATAAGGTCCTTCGCTGCGCTCAGGATGACAGAGGGGTTTAAAACCTTACATATTCAGCCGCTTTCTAACGTTCTGCAGCAGCGCTGTGGCCTCCGGGGCCGTGCCCGTCACGAGCACCAGGCCGCCGTACACGGCCGTGAGTACCGTGGAGCGGAGTAGCATGGTAAGGAAGGGCGAGCCGACGGCCGGTACCACCCAGGCGGCCCCGCCGGCCACGGCCGCAATGCCCAGAATCAAGGGAATGCGCCAAGTGAAAGGCTGCATCCGGAAGCTGTGCCACACAAACCACGTGCGGGCCAGGTTGATGCTGACCTGCGCCGCCACGGCCGCCACGGCCGCCCCCACCATACCCAGCCGGGGGATGAGCACGAGGTTCAGCCCGATGGTGAGCAAGGAGAGCGAAACGTTGAAGATTAAATCAAACCGGTAGCGGGGCGAGGTAACCAGCAGCAGCCCGTTCACGCCCGTTACGCCATCGAACAGCCGGCTGCCCAGCAACAGCAGTACCACCAGGGTACCCTGGGCGAAATCGGCGCGCATCAGGGAGTAGATGAAGTCCAGGTTCAGGCCGATGCCCAGGGCCAGAAAGCAGCCGATGAGGGTGTTGAGGCGGGTGGTGCGGCGGTAGAACTCGGCCATGCCGGTCATGTTCTGCTGCTTCCAGTAATCGGCCAGCAGGGGGAAGGCAATCTTGTTGAGCGAGCGGGCCGGAATGGCCAGCGCCGTGCTGATGTTGAAGGCAATCTGGTAGATGCCGGCGGCGGCCAGGTTTACCTGCGCACCCACCATCAGGGTGTCGAGGTACATAATGATGGAGCCGGCCAGGGAGCTGAGCAGCGTAAACGCGCCCACGCCCAGCAGCTCCCGCACCGGCCGCACCGTCAGTACCGCCCGCCGGGGCCGCCAGTGCAACTCACCAATACGCACGATGTAGCCCGTGAGTAGCAGCACCAGCACGCCATTCACACCCACGTACCACAGTACGTACCCGTGAAACGTGAGCCACTGGCCCGCAAACAGCAGGGCCCCGGCCAAAATCAGCACCCGCAGCAATACATCCTGCAGAAACGAGGAAAACGCCGTGTGGTACAGGCCCTTCAGGTAGGCGTCGAGCAGGGAGTAGAGCAGGGTGAACAGCGCAAACACGGCCCCCCACAGGTAGTAGGTATCCAGCAGGGCGGCATCCTGTTCATAAAACCCGAGGATGGTAGGCCGGCCCAGCAGATACAGCCCCAGCACCACCGCAAACCCCAGCAGCGGCACGCCCACCAGAAACGGAAGGAACCCGTGGTGCCCGTTCTCGCGGTTGCGGAAGTAGGGGAAAAACCGGATGCCCACGCTGGCAAACCCCAGCGCCGCAACCTGCGCAAACAGCGTAGCCAGGCTCGACAACGTGCCCGTGAGCCCTAGCTGCTGCGGCACCAGAAACCGGGGCAGCACCAGCGTGGTGCTCACAAATCCCAGAATCAGCCCGAAATAGGAAATAACGGTGTTACGCAGCCCCTGCCGCTGAACGATGCCCAAAAGGTGAAATGGTGAATGAGTGAATGAGTGGTCTTTCTGTCATCCTGAGCGCAGCGAAGGACTTTGTCACGTCAGAACGATTTTGTTCTTGCGTGATAAGGTCCTTCGCTCCGCTTAGGATGACAAAGGAGGCTGAAACGACTGGCAAATATCCGAGCCGTTGACAAAGGCCACGTTGCGGCTGCAAAGGTACTCCATGAGGGCGCGGAACTCGCGGGGGCCGTTGCGGGTGTTGGCCGGATCGAAGTTCTCGTTGTGCCAAAGCACCGTGCACACGCCCCCAAACCGCTCGATTTCCTGGAACATGGGCGTGAGGGCCGGCAGAATTTCCTCCGGAGCCAGCTGCAGATATTTCGGGTGGTGCAGGGTGGCATCCATCACGTTGAGCGGGATTTCGAGAAAATCTGCCGCTTCTCTCCGCTGAAAGACGAACGGCCGAAAAGGTAGGCAATAGCTGTTGCGGAAGCCGTAATGCTCGGCAAAACCCAAGGTGGAGTCGTAGGCGAACTGTACCCAGGAGGAGAAAATGTAAGGCATTAGCCGTGGCTCCCACCGCAAGTAATGAAACCGAATACCAGTGTTCTGTCCCGTTTCTTGACTTGTCACTCGCTCAACCTCCCAAAGGAACTCACTACTAGAATGTTCATTTGTATCAGTGCGGTAACTCGCATGCAGGCCTATCTCAGCACCCTGTTTTTCTAGAGCTACTACCATCGGCCACGCCTTTTGTATACGGTAGTCCGCATTGGGCGTGCCGTTGGCTGCTTTTCGGTGTTCCGGCAGGAAGAAGAACGTGCTTTTAGCGCCGTATTTGGCCACGGTTTGCTGCACTTCGGTCAGGTTGTCCCAGACGTCTTTCTGGGTGAGGTGCTGCCAGTAGCGGCGGGCGAAGTCCAGCCAGTTGCGGCGCTGGAGGGCGGCTTTGGCGGGGGCTTTCCAGGCGCTGTAGAGGTTGTCGATGTCGTGGGTGATGAAGGTGGCCCAGGCGCGGCCATCGGCCCAGCCGCGGGGGCGCAGGGGCTGGCCGCCGGCGTGCTCCACGGCCGCCCGCAGCACCTCGAAGTAGTAGTTCACCACCGGCACCGTTACAAAGCCGTAGCGCTGCTGCACGCTGGCCGCGTAGGGGAAGCGCCCATGCTGGTCCCGCTCACTGGAGTAGAATTCCTGCCAGCCGCTGAGCAGGTAGAAGGCCGCCGAAACCACATCGGCCTGCACCCGGGCCCGGCCCCCGGGCAGCAGCTCCAGCAGCGGCCGGGCGGGCTGGTCGTCGAAGAGAAACGGCAGCTGCCGGCCCTGCCACTCCCGCCACACCGGCGGAGCCGGGTAAGGGGCCGTTCCCGCAAAAAAGTCGTGCGCCACGGCCGTTACCTCTACCTGCGGCTGCGTACCGGCGTACCCAATGCTGACCGTCGGCATAGCATCATACGCCTGCCAGAAGTGCTGGAGCACGTAGTGAATTCGGCTTTCGGCAGTAGTTGCGGGTACAGAAGGCAGCGGCGGTAACATACCGCAAGGTACAATGCAGAATAGCTCTGCGTCCTCTGCGCAACCCTCCGCATCCTCTGCTGGCTAAATTCGTCTGGCTTATTGCCCTTCAGTCTGCAGCCACTCACCCAGCAGCCGCAGGGCCCGGGCTTGGCTGTGGCCTTCATCGGGCGTGCCGAGGGTGGCGTTGTAGTAGGCGGCACGGCGGTACAGGTCCAGCGGCTTGTGCTGCTGGTGGCGTTGCAACCAGGTCCTCAGCTCCGGCAGCGTATCGGCCCGCCCGATGAGGTTGTGGGCGACAAAACTGTAGTAATCATCGGCGACACCCTGGTTGCCGAAGCGCACGTACACGCTGGCCAGATTGAGCAGCACGGCCTCCAGATGGGTACTGGTATCGGCGGCAATCAGGGCGTCGTGCTCCCCGAGGAACTCAAATACGTTCTGCTGCCGCGCATCCGAGAACCGCAACCCGGGGTGGAGCTGCTGCAGAAACGTGAAGTCGCGCGGGTCGCCGGGGTGGGGGCGCAAGGTGAAAGTGAGGTCGGGAAATTCGGTGAACAGGTACTCGAGCGTCGCGGCCAGGGCCGGCAGGTCGTCGAGGGTGTTGCAGGCCAGGGCCACCCGGCGCACCCGCGGCTCCTGGTTGCGGCGGGCCAGAAAACTATCAGCCTTGGGCATACCAACCAGCTCCGTACGGCCGCGCACGGGGCCGCAGAGACGGTATTTGTCGAGGGCGTCTTGGCCTTCCAGCAAGCTCAAATCAAAACCCAGCGGCGGGAAGCTGGTGCTCACGCTGGCGTGCTGCACGTAGGCCGTGGGGATGCCTTCGGCCTGACAGGCCAGCAGCAGGGCGCGGGCGTCGTCGTTGTGGTCGTTGGCAAACACCACGGCCCGGGGCCGATAGTGGCGCAGGGCCCGCCGGTACACCTCGTAGTAGCCAATGGCGTTGAAGATCAAGTCGAAAAACCGCCAGGCCCGCTCGCCTTCGGTGCGCCGCAACGCGCGGTACACGGCCGGCAGCTGCCCGTAGTACAGCAGCTTGCGCCGCAGAGAAAGGCGGTTTACCTGCCGGTTGTAGCGGCCAATCTGCTTGCTCTGGCCGGCCACCAGCACGGCATCGGGCCGGGCTTCGCGCAGGAAGTGCAGCGAGTCGTAGTTGTTCTGGCTCACCACGTATAACCACACCTTGCCCCGCAGCTCCTCCGGGTTGCGCACCTTCCGGAACACGTTGCCCACCAGCCGCACCGCCGCGTAGCCGGCCACCTTCAGCAGCCGTTTCCAGGGGCTGCGGGGCGAAATGGGCTCCAGGGTGTGCGCCGGCAGGGAGGCAAACAGGTCGGTGAACCGCAGCTGCAGGATGTCGCGCAGGCGGCCGGCCGGAGTGGGCGGAACAGCAGATTCGGACATGGCAGCGGCTACAGCGCGTCCCAGGTGAGGGGGGTGCCGGCCTTCAGGGGCTGGCGGGCGGGCTTGCCCAGCAGCTGGTCGTAGTAGCGGGGGGGCAGACCGTCGCCGGGGCGTACTACGCGCAGGTTGTCTTTGGTGAAGACCTCGCCGGGGGCAATGTCCTGGGCCACGTAGAGGCTGCGCTTGTAGAGGCGGCTTTTCTCTTCGGCCCGCTGCACGCCGTACTGCACCTGGCCCAGCGCCTGCCATGCCCGCTCGGTTTCGGTTACCAATTGGGCCACTTCCTCGGGCTCCAGGGAGAAGGCCGAGTCCACGCCACCGTCGGCGCGGCGCAGGGTCACGTGCTTTTCTACCACGCAGGCACCTAGGGCCACGGCGGCCACGGCCGCGCCTACGCCCATAGTGTGGTCGGAGAGACCCACCAGCGCGTCGGGGAATAGCTGCTGGAAGTGGGGCAAAGTGCGCAGGTTGGTATTCTGGGGCGTGGCGGGGTAGGTGCTGGTACACTTCAGCAGCACCAGCTCGCGGCAGCCGGCTTCGCGCAGCACCTGCACGGCTTCGGCCACCTCAGCCAGCTGACTGGCCCCGGTGCTCATAATCACGGGCTTGCCGGTGGCGGCCACCCGGCGCAGCAGCGGCCAGTCGGTATTCTCGAAGGAGGCAATCTTGTAGGCGGGCACGTCGAGGGTTTCGAGGAAATCTACGGCGGTTTCATCGAAGGGCGAGCTGAAGGCCAGCATCCCGTGTTGCCGGGCCCGGTCGAACAACGGCTTGTGCCACTCCCAGGGCGTGTGGGCCTCCTGGTACAGCTCGTGCAGCTCCCGGCCAAACCAGAGCGAGTTGGGGTCGTCGATGCGGTAGGCCCCGGGCAGGGTCATGGTATCGGCGGTGTAGGTCTGGAGCTTGATGGCGTGGGCCCCGGCGGCGGCCATGGCATCCACAATGGCGAGGCCCCGGTTGAGGTCCTGGTTATGGTTGCCGCTGAGCTCGGCAATAATGAGCGGGGGCTGGTCGGGGCCAACGAGGCGGGAACCGAAGGAGATGGTCATGCCGCAAAAATACGAAGCCGGCCGCAGCTACAGGTACAAATCGGGGTCGGTGGGCGAGAGGGCCGCGGGTTCTGGCGGTGCTTGTCCGAGCTGCGTGACATTCTGCACCAACACCAGCTGCTGCTCAAACTGCATTATCCGATGAATCACCCGGGCTGTTATCAGGGCCGCAAAGCCATCAAACGCCAGGGAAAGCGCCTGAAACTGCATGGCCGTCCGCAGGCTTTCCAGCGTCATGCCGTTGCCGATGGCCGAAACCACAATGCCTAGAACGGAGCGTGTCAGGAACGACGCCCACCATACCCGCAACAATGTATGCGACCGGATGTGGCCAAAAGCCTCGCGCTGCGTAAGCTGCCAGATTTCGCGCACCAGCTGGTAAGGCCGGTACAGGCTGGTAACCGGCAAAATCCAGGCATACACCACGCTGGCGTCGGAAAACGAAGTATCTACCCCAATGGCTCCAAGGTTGTAGTAAGCCCGTCGGGCCCAGCGAATAAAACTGACGGCGCTGGCCAGCAACAGCCCCAGATTAACCACAAGAGCCAGCTGATTGATCAGACCGAATGCCTGCAGCCGCGGCGTATTCATGCCATCCGGACTGAAGGAAGCAAGCTGGGCGGCAAAGGCAATGTTGAACACCGCATAGGCCAGGGAGAAAATAGTAACCGCCAGAAAAATGGCATAGGCCGTCTGGCCCCGGCGCTCATTATCACGCAACATCCGATAGAATAGATTGACGAAAAACCGGAGCTATAGTAGCTGCCAGCATGATACCAGCCAAAGCTACCGGAAATCTGCCGGGTTTCGGCTATCGGCTTCCGCGCCCTGCTAAAACTCGAGAATGAACCCGATGGTGGGCGTTACGCTCGTGTTGTCGTTGGCCAGCAGTATTGGAATGCCGTTGGAGCCATCGGGGCGGATGGGCTGGCCGTCGGTGGTGGCAAAACCGGAGTTGTCGGGCAGGCGCTCGAAGGTGTAGTCGGGCACGCCGGGGTTTTTCAGCACGAAGGCGTTCTGCACGTCCAGGAACAGGTCCAGAGTGAAGCGTTTCCAGTTCAGGCGCTTATCCAGCCGGTAGTCGAACTGCTGGAAGCTACCCAGGCGCTGGGTGTTAAGCTGGTCGTAGTCGAGCACGCCTCGGCCCGTGGCCAGGTAGCTGGCTTGGGAGGCAGGCAGGTTGTAGGGCGTGTAGGGCGAGCCGCCGGCAGCCCGGTACTTAAAGCCCATTTCCCAGCCTCGGCTAAACTTGCGGCCCAGCAGTGCCGAAGCCAGAAACCGCGAATCCCAGGCCGAGGGCACGTACGCCCCGGTGCGTCCCGTAAACTCGGAGCGGAAACCCGTCAGCGACACCACGGCAAACACTTTGCGGGTCAGCTTCTGCTGGAAGAAGAACTCCAGTCCGAAGGTGCGCCCCCGGCCCGTGCTGGTTACGGCCTCGTTGCCCAGGGCCGCAAAATCACCGCCCAGGTTGGCCAGGCTCAGCCCGTCGCGCACCGATACGGGGTAGTAGCGGTAGCGCTTGTAAAAGCCTTCCAGCGTGAAGCGGGTGGCCGGGGCCGGCAGCCACTCCAGGCCCGCCACGTAGTGGTCGGAGCGGATGTAGCGGTTACTTTGATTGACCAGGCGGCCGGCCTCGTCGCGGAAACCCAGTACCGTGCTGGGCGGAATCTTGTAGTACCGGCCCACCGAGGCGTTCAGGTTCAGGGTAGGCAGCAGGGCGTAAGAGAGGGAGGCCCGCGGCGACAGGGTGCGGAGCAGGTTGCGGCCGTCGTCGGTGAGGGTGTTGCCATCGGTGCGCAGGCCCGCCGACAGCGTCAGCCGGTTCGATTCCAGAAAGGAACGGGTTACCTGCACGAAGCCCCCGAAGCGGGCGAAATCCACGGCCGTCTGGAAGCGCACATCCACGCTTGGCTGCACCTCGTTGCCGGCGGCGTCCAGCACCGGCCGGCGCAGGCGGTTGAAGAAGCGGTTATCGTACTGCACGTACTGGCCCACGGCCCCGTAGCTGTACGCCCAGCGGCCCACGGTGCCGTTCATATCGGCCCGGAGCTTGTTTTCGGTTTCACCGGAGCGGGTGAGCAGGATGCGCCGGCTCTCGTCGCCCTCCACGCCGTCCTGAAACAGGTCGAGCTTGTTGTGCAGCTGGGTGCGGCTCAGGGCCACGTTCCAGTAGCCGTGCGGTACCAGGTGGCGCAGGTTCAGGCCCACGGTGTAGTTCCACTGCTCAATTTTGGGATTCTGGCGCAGCACCAGCTCTTTCTCGGGGGTGGAGTTGCGGGGTACGCCCACTTCAAAGTTGTCGATGGCGCCCAGACCCAGCGAGGTCAGCGTGGTTTTGGCCCCCAGCTTGGTGGTAGTTTTGAACTGAAAGTCCCAGTATGCCGGCCGGATGGGCAGGTCGATGGCCTTGAACAGTAGCTGCAGGTAGGAGCGGCGGGCAGAGGCCAGGAACGTGGTGCGGGCCACGCGGCCGGAATCGGGCCGGCCGAGCGGACCTTCCAGCGTGGCCGCTACCTCGGTGGCCGAAGTACGCAGGTTGCCCTGCAGCCGCTCGGGGTTGCCGTCGCGCTGCCGGAATTGCAGCACCGAGCTCAGGGTGTTGTCGTAGCGGGCATTGAAGGCGGAGGTGCTCAGCGTGACATCCTCAATAAAGCTCACGTTGAGGATGCCCGTGGGCCCGCCCGCCGAGCCCTGCGTCTGGAAGTGGTTGATAACGGGTACCTCAATGCCGTCGAGGTAGTACACGTTTTCATTGGGAGCCCCGCCCCGAATGATGATGTCGTTGCGGAAGCCGGAGGTGCCGCCGGTGCCGCCCCCGCCCACGCCGGGCAGCGTTTGCACCACTTTTGATATATCGAAGTTGCCGCCGGGGTTGCTCTTGATTTCCTCGGTATTGATGCGCTGCACGCTCAGCGGCGTTTCGGCGGTGGCCACGCGGGTGGCGCGATTCGCTACCACCTGCACCTCACCCAGCTGCTGTGCCCCGGCGCTTAGCTCCAGGTTGATGATGTTGGCGTTGCCGCTGTTCACCAGCACGTTGGCCCGCAGCAGCGGGTCGTAGCCCAGAAAGCTGGCCCGCAGGTTGTAGCTGCCTACCGGAATACCCGTCAGGCGGTAGCGGCCTTCCTCGTTGGTGGTAGCGCCCAGGGCCGTGCCCTCTAGCACCACCGTCACGCCCGGCAGCAGCTCCTGCGTGGCCCGGTCACGCACCAGCCCGGTGATGGTACCCGTATTCTGGGCCGAGAGTAACCGGGGCAGCAGCAACAGCAGCAGCCACACGCCCAAGCGAAAGTAGAGAGGTTTCATGCGCACGTAGATTCAGGTGAACAAACCTACTAACTATGATGCGAATACTATGTTTTAAACATAAATAGGGTTTTTAAACTTTGTTATCATACTACATTGCCTGCGCTTTTGAAGCTGCGACGAGTGGTAATTTTGTGTTCAGGATTTTTTGCCCGGTATGAAATACGCGCTGCTTACTCAGGTACTCACGCTTCTGGAAGAGTTCGAGGCCACGATTCCGGCGAAGCCTGAGGCGGATGGGCCTTCCATGGAGGCATTTGCGGCCTGGCTGCAGGTGCGCGTGCTGCCCGCCCCGGCGGAACCGGTGGGGCGGGCCGGGCAGCCCCAGGAAACGGAAGTAGTTATCGGGCAGCTGGTAACCTACCTGTACCGCTACCTGCGCGGGTACTCCCGCCTGGCCCTGGCCGACTCGCCCCTGCTCACCATCGATGATTTCACGTACCTGGCTACTACGTTCGGGCACCAGCCCCTGAGCAAAACTGAGCTAATCCGGCGGCACATTCACGAAATCCCCACCGGCAACGAAATCATTAAGCGGCTGCTGGCCCGGGAATTTCTGGCGGAACAGCCCAGCACCACCGACCGGCGACGCAAGCTGCTCACCGTCACGCCCGGCGGGCAGCAGGCGCTGTTTGCCAGCATGGGGCCGATGCGGCAGCTGGCCCATCTGGCCGCCGGCACCCTCACCGCCCAGGAGCGAAGCCAGCTGGTATATCTGCTGCAAAAGCTCGATGCCTTTCACCACCCCATCTTCGCCGGCCCCCGCCCCGATACGTTCCCCGACCTGATAAGCCGGCACCTCCCACCAGGTGCCCCCGATGACCTGACGCCTCAAGCCGATACCACTTCTGATTCGGTTTAGGATGGTATTGCAGGCGTGAACATCGGCGCGTCAGCAACCGAGAAAACCGGAGTGGTATCTAAATTCAAGCCTCGGAGTTGGCCAGCCATTCAAAAGTTAGATTGGCGTTATCGGGCGCGGACTGTAGCCTGTAGCCGGCTCGCTCGAAGGCCCGTACCGAGGCCGCATTGGCAGGCTGCACGTGCCCCAGCACCCGGTGCACCCGCGGGAAATGCTCCAGCACCCGGCGCGTACCGGCCAATAGCAGCAGCGGGGCCAGCCCGCGCCCCCGGAAGCCCGCGTCGAGCAGGTAGCTGAGAGTGGCTTCTTCCCCGCTGACGGCAAACCGGATGAGGCCGGCCGGGCGGCCGGTGGCGGCATCCTGGGCCAGCAGCAGCAGGGCGTTGGGGTCCTGGAGGCGGGCGGCCAGCCACTGCTCGTGGTCGGGGCGGGCTACGGGGTTGGGGTTGAAGGAGAACTGCCGTACGGTGGGCTCATTGGTCCAGGCCAGGAGCTGATCGGAATCGGTGGGCTGCACGGGGCGCAGGTAGAAGGGTGGCTGGGGCAGCAGTAGGGCCCGCAGCTCCTGCCGCAGCCGCAGCGGGGCCAGCCCATCGAACACTTGGTGTTGCGCCTGCTGCATAGCCGAGGCCAGGCGGGCGGCTTCGGGCGAGGTAAGGATGTTGGCCGCTGACGCGTAGGGCCGGGCCAGCCCCGCGCCGCGCAGGTAGTGGTCGATGTCGTGCTGGTTGTCGGCGGTGGGCAGCAGCAGCAGCAGGCCACCTCCCGCGGCGCAGTACTCGTAGCTGACGGTGCTGGCCGAGCATACGGCCGCGCCGCACTGGCGCATGAGGGCGGCCAGCTCGGGGGCCGGCAGGTTGCGGTGCAGCGTGAGGCGGGGTTGCTCCAGGGCCCAGGTCTGCAGACTTTCCCAGCCCACGTAGGCGCTGCCCACCACCACGTGCACGCGCCGCACGGCCGGCAAAGCCAGCAGCTCGGCGGCCACGCGCTGGGTCTGGTGGGTAGGGTCGGCCCCGCCCAGGCACACCAGCACGGTGGTAGGGTCGGGTGGGGCGGTGGCGGGGGCAGCAGTGCGGAAGGCAGCGCGCAGCGGCGCAGTGGCCGGGCCGCTGAGCAGGCGCGCGCCGGGCTGGCGCATCTCATATTGCCGCAGGGTGAGGCCCCCGGCGGGGTTCAGCACCAGGTCGGCGGCCAGGGGGTAGGCGTGGAGGTCGTCGAGGTACACTAGGCGGGCCAGCTTGCCGCGCACGGTGTTCTGGTAGTCGTAGCGAAAGTCGTAACCATCGAGCACCAGCACGTCGGTGGGGCGCAGCAGGTGGCGCACCAAGTAGGCGGCTTCCTCGGCTAGCGGCTGGGCGGGCAGGGCCTGCACCGTGAGGCCGGCCGCCACCAGTTGCTTCGCCAGGGCCGCATCCGGCTCCCGAATCAGAAACAGCTGCTCCGGAAAGTCGAGCCGCAGGATTTCGGCCAGCGCCAGTAGCCGCATCACGTGGCCCAGCCCGATGCGGGAGTTGCCATCAGCCCGAAAAAGCAAGCGCGCCATGAAGGGGGGAGTTATGAGTTAGGAATGATGAATTGGGCTGTTTGGTAACTGCAGAACGTCATGCTGAGCATGTCGAAGCATCTCTACCGCTCCGCACGAACTATTCAACGAAGCGGTAGAGATGCTTCGACAAGCTCAGCATGACTGTTTACTCATCAGAGGCTTCAGGTTGCTACAGCTTCTTCTGCTCGATGTGGGCGTTGAGGGCTACCAGTTCCGGGTGGGCGTCCAGCAGGGAAATCAGCTGGTCAGCGGACAGCGTGTCGGCGTGGTGCTCCTCAATCAGCTGCCGGATCAGCTCGAAATCTTCAGTGGTATCCACGGTGAGGCGGTAGTCGCTGCGGCTGGGCTCCCGGCGGATGTGGGCAAATTCCACCCGGCCCGAGCGGTTCTGGTGGATGTAGGGCGTCACGTGCTCCCGGTCGGAGGCCGTGGTGGCGTGTTGGTAGGCTTCCGTCAGCAGCTCCCTGGAAAACACTTCAAAATCGAAGCCCCGCGGGTAGGTGCGCTCCAGCACGTTGGAGAGGTACAGGCGCGGATTCCCGGCGGCCAGGTACTGCTGCACAGCCTCGCCCACCAGGGAGCCATCAATCAACGGGCAGTCTGAGGTGACGCGCACGATTACGTCCAGCCCGTGGGCGGTGGCGCACTGATGGTAACGGGCCAGCACGTCGTCCTCGGGGCCGCGAGTGCAGGGCAACTGGTGAGCGGCGGCGTATTCGGCCAGCGGGTCGTCGGTGGGGCGGTCGGTAATAGCCAGATACAAGGGCTGCCCGGCCGCCCGCAGCCGCTGCACGTGGTACTCCAGCAGCGGCTGCCCCGCCACCGGGCGCAGCACTTTCCCCGGCAGCCGGGTGCTAGTCATACGAGCCTGAGAAATGATGCCGACGCGTTGCAAGGGTTGGGTGGTTAGGTGGTGAAGTAATCCTGTCATACACCTAACCACCTATCCACCTACCACTTCCCGGATGCAGTCGATTACGTACTGCTGTTCTTCGTCGGTGAGGCTGGGAAAGAGGGGGATGCTCAGGCAGTGGGCGTAGTAGGCTTCGGCCAGGGGGAAGTCGCCGGGTTGCCAGCCCAGGTCCTGGTAGTAGGGCATGGTGTGCACCGGAATGTAGTGTACCTGGGCAAAAATCTGCCGCTCGCGCAGGGCGTCGTAGAGGCCTTTGCGGTCGGGCATCTGAATCACGTAGAGGTGATAGGCGTGGCCCGGGGCCCCGGCCAGCGGCGTCACCCGGGGCATTTCGGCAAAAGCCGCGTCGTAGCGGGCGGCCAGCTCGCGGCGACGCAGCAGGCCCTCGTCGGCGCGGCGCAGCTGGCTGATGCCTAGGGCGCAGAGCATGTCGGGCATGCGGTAGTTGTAGCCCAGCTCCTGCATCTCCATGTACCAGCCGCCGTCGTTGCGGGTCATTTGGGCGGGGTCTTTGGTGATGCCGTGGGTACGCAGGCGCAGCAGGTGTTCGTAGAGGTCGGGGCGGTTGGTGGTAATCATGCCGCCCTCGCCAGTGGCAATGTGCTTAACCGGGTGGAAGCTGAAGATGGCCAGATCGGCAAACTGCCCATTGCCGCAGCGCTGCTCCTGGCCCTGGCTGTCGGTGAAAAAACCGCCCGGCGCGTGGCAGCTGTCCTCAATCATCCACAGACCAAACTCGTCGCAGAGCTGGCGGGCGGCTTCCAGGTTCACGGGCAGGCCGGCAAAATCCACCGGAATCAGGCCGTGAAAGTGCCCCTTGGGGTGGCTTTCCAGCAGCCGGCGCACGGCCTGCAGGTCAATCAACGCCGTGGCGGGGTTGATGTCCACGAAATGCACCTCGCCGCCGCAGTACCGCACGCAGTTGGCCGAGGCCGAGAAGGTGATGGGCGTGGTAATCACGCGCTGGCCCGGCTGCACGCCCAGCGCCAGCGCGCACAGGTGCAGGGCCGCCGTGCCGTTGGCCACGGCCACGGCGTATTTAGCCCCCACGTAGGCCGCAAACTGCTGCTCAAATTCCGCCACTTTGGGCCCCTGCGTCAGGTAATCTGAGTACAGGGTTTCCGTCACGGCCTGCACGTCCTCGGGGGTGATGTGCTGGCGGCCGTAAGCAATAGGGCGGGTGGGCTGGAACGAAGAAGTGCTCATACAGGGTCAAAAGTAAGCGCGTGCCCGGGAATTGTCATGCTGAGCTTGCCGACTCAACTGCGGGTTGGAAGTCAGGCCGCTGCTTTGGGCCGAAAAACACAACGGCCGCCCGATGAGGCAGCCGTTGTACGTCTGAAAAATAGCTGGAGCCTTACGCGGCAAATTCCGGGTCCACGTGCTGGCGGATTTCCTCGCGGATCTGCTCGGCGTTCAGCCACTCGGTGTTGTTGCTGGAATCGTAGTGGAAACCGGCCTCCACGCGGCGGCCGCCGAAGTGGCGGATGAAGTCGTCCACGTCCCAGCGCGGGGTGAAGGGCAGAATCACGTAGTATTTAGCCAGCTCCACCGTGCTCAGGGCGTCGGTTTCGGTAATCATTTCCTCATGCAGCTTCTCGCCCGGCCGGATGCCCACAATTTCCTGGCGGCAGTCGGGGCCGATGGCTTTGGCTACTTCGGTAATCACGTAGCTCGGAATCTTGGGCACGAAGATTTCGCCGCCCCAGCTGTGCTCCAGCGCGTACAGCACCAGGTCCACGCCCTGCTCCAGCGAGATGTGGAAGCGCGTCATGTCGGGGTGGGTGATGGGCAGCACGCCGGTTTCGCGGCGCTGCAGGAAAAACGGCACCACCGAGCCGCGGGAGCCGATTACGTTGCCGTAGCGTACCACCGAGAAGCGCAAATCCCGGCTGCCTTTCATGTTGTTGGCGGCCACAAACAGCTTGTCGGAGCAGAGCTTGGTGGCACCGTAGAGGTTGATGGGGGCCGCGGCCTTATCGGTGCTCAGAGCCACCACGTCCTTCACGCCGCAGTCGAGGGCGGCGTTAATCACGTTTTCGGCCCCGAAGATGTTGGTCTTGATGCACTCCATCGGGTTGTACTCGGCAGCGGGCACCTGCTTAAGGGCGGCGGCGTGCACAATAATGTCGATGCCCTCGCAGGCCCGTTTCAGCCGCTCCCCGTCGCGCACGTCGCCGATAAAGTAACGGATGGCCGGGTACTTGGCGTGCGGAAACTGCTGCGACATTTCGAATTGCTTCAGCTCATCGCGCGAGTACACCACCAGCCGCTTGACGTTGGGAAACTGCTCGAAAACCGTCTGTACGAACTTTTTGCCGAACGAGCCGGTGCCGCCGGTTACCAGAATGGATTTGTTGTTGAGGTCGAGGGCCATGCTACAGGAACAGGGCCGGCCACCAGGCCGGCCGGGGTAAGGAGGGCAAAAGTAGGCATTCCGGCCGGAGCTTGCGTAGTTTTGTGCCCATGATGGCAAGCCTGCTTTCTGTCATGCTGAGCGAAGTCGAAGCATCTCTACCGCTTCGTGGCAGCCGTACCCCAACGAAGCGGTAGAGATGCTTCGACTTCGCTCAGCATGACGCCCGATACTTCCTCTTTCGATTTCGCTTTCCCTCAGCCCATTAAACTCGTCATTTGGGACCTGGATGACACATTTTGGCGCGGTACGCTCTCGGAAGGGGTCGTGGAGGCAGTGGAGGAGAATCTGGCTCTGGTGCGCGATACGGCCGCCCGCGGGCTCATCCACACCATTGTCAGCAAAAACGACCTGGCCCCGGTGGAAGCCCGCCTCGCTGAGTTGGGCGTGCGGGAGTTGTTCGTGTTCCTGCGGGTGAGCTGGCAGCCGAAAGGGCCCATCATCAGACAGTTGCTGGAAGACATGCAGCTGCGGGCCCCCAACGCCCTGTTCCTCGACGACAACCCCATCAACCGGGCCGAAGCCCTGCACTACAACCCGGAGCTGCAGGTAGCCGACCCCATCGACCTGCCCCGGCTGGCCCCCGCGCTGCGGGCCCAGGGCAAGCCCGACCCCACCTACGCCCGCCTGGAGCAGTATCGCCTGCTGGAGCGTCAGCAACAGGCCCGCGCCGACTACCCGGGCGACAACCTGGCCTTCCTGCGCGACGCCCAGGTGCGCGTGGAGCTGCGTGAGGGCAAAGACGCCGTGTGGCCCGATTTCAACCGCATCGAGGAGCTAATTAACCGTTCCAACCAGCTGAACTACACCAAGAAGCGGGTAGCGTACCAGGAACTGGAAGCCCGGCTGGAGGCCACGCGCCTGCGCTGGGGCACCGTGCGCGTGCGGGACCGGTTCGGCGACTACGGCTTGGTAGGCGTGTACGCCCTGAATACCTTTACCAACGAGCTGGAGCAGTTTACTTTCAGCTGCCGCATCCTGCACCTGGGCGTGGAGCAGTGGACCTACGCCCACCTCGGCTTTCCCAAGCTGCAGGTGCAGGGCGACGTGGCCACCGAGCTGAACCAGACCGAGACGCCCGACTGGATTCAGCTGGAAACTCCCGCCGAGGCCGAAGCCGCAACGAAAGCAGCCGCGTCGCCCACGACGGACCCCACCAAGCGCCTGCGCATCCTGCTCAAGGGCGGCTGCGACCTGGGCCAGCTCACGCCCTACCTCCAAACCTACCAGGTGGAGGTAATGGAGGATTTTAATTACGTGAATGACAACCAGGTGCCGGTGCACACCGAGCACACTGAGCTGTTGCGCCTGAGCCGCACCCTGCCCCCGCAGGAGCAGCAGCGCCTAGCCGCCAGCCTACCGTTTCTGGATGCCGAAGCCTTTCATCCGCGCCTCTGGCAGCCCGGCTACGATGCCGTGGTGTACAGCCCGCTGATGGACTACACCCAGGACCTGTACCGCGAAAACGCCACCGGCCTGCTCATTCCCTTTGGCGGCTACCACGACCTGACGCAGGCTGACCCCGCCGCGCAGGCCCAGCACTACGCCCAGCGCAAGTTTCGGGGGATGGACGAGGCCTTCCTGCGCCGCTTCCGGCAGGAATACACCTACGCCGGCCCGCTCACGCCCGCGCGTTTCCAGGAAAACCTGGCGTGGCTGCGTCAGCAACTGCCCGCCGCCGTGCCGCTCCTGCTGCTTACCGGGGCCGAGGTGGAGGTTCCCGGCTCGGCGGAAGCCGGGGCTGTGCAGCGTCACCAGCAAATGAACGCCGCCCTGCTCGATTTCGCCGCCCGCACCCCCAACGTGCAGGTGGTGGACGTGCGCACCATCGTGCGCACCCGCGCCGACGTGACCAACAACCTGCGCCACTACCAACGCCCCGTCTACAAAGCCTTAGCCGACCAGCTGGCCGCCGAGCTGGCCCGCCATCAGGGCCAGGAGCTGAAACGCTCCGCCCTGGGCCAAATGCGCGCCGCGCTGCTGGACGTTATGCCCAAGCCAGTGCGCAAGGTGTGGGACCGGCTCACGCAGTAGCGAGCCGCTGCCGGATTGCCTGCCTGTAGCGCGAAGCCTTTGCTTCGCGCCTGCACCACCGGCCACTTTTCACTACAAGCGGTGCCTGTTGACTTAGTTTCATTCTAACGCGAAGCAAAGGCTTCGCGCTACAGGCAGACGACACAGTAAAGGGACATAGAGCTGCGCGCTACCTCCGCCGAATCAGCTGCACCAACTGCTCCGTGAGGCCGCGGCGGGAGTAGCGGCTGCGGCCGGTGGCGGGTACCGGAATGGTGGGGTTTTGCTGCCAGGCGGTTACCAGTTCATCTAGGTAGGTGTGCATGGCGGCGCGGTCTTCGTACTCGAAGCTGCGGCCGGCCTGGCAGCCTTCCAGCACCTGGGCAGCATCGGAGCCGGCGGGGCCGATGCAGAGCACCGGGCGGCCCGCGGCCAGGTACTCGAACACCTTGCCCGGCAGGATGCCCCGGTTGTGGGCCACGTCGGGGATGCCCAGCAGCAGGGCGGTGCTGCGCTGCATGTAGACCACGGCCTCGTCGTGCGGCACAAATTCTACCAGCTCGGTACGCGCCGTGAGGCCCGCCGCCGCCAGCTGTTGCTCGATTTCCTTGGCTACCCGCCCCACAAAACGCAGACGCAGCGGCACCTGCGGATGCCGGACGGCGCAGGCCGCTACTTCCTCGAAGAACGGCCCCATGTGGTACTGCCCCGTGATGGTGCCCACGTACGTCAGCAGCAGCGTATCAGCCGGGGCAGCTTCAGGGTGCTGAAAATCAGCTTCATCGTAGCCGTTGGGCAGCACGGCAAATTTGCTGGCGGGCAGCTGGGGAACCTTGCCTTGTAGCAGCCGGCCGGTGTCGGAGCTGGTGGTGATGACCACGTCAGCGGCTTCCAGTACCTGCCGCTCGTAGCGCGCATCCAGCCAGCGGGCCACGGCGGTGCGCATCAGCGTTTGGGTGTAGTAGATGTCGGTCCACGGGTCACGCAAATCGGCCAGCCAGTGCCAGCCGTAGCGCCGCTTCAGCTCCAGCCCGATAAGCTGGGTGGAGTGGGGTGGGGAAGAGGTCAGCACCGCGTCGAACTGCTCGCCGGCGGCTACCAGCGCGGCCACCTGCCGCAGAGCAAACTGGTTCCAGCCCCGGCGCGGGTCGGGCAGAAACACGTTGCCGCGCACGAAGCGGGCCACCCGTTGCGCCACCGATACCCGCCCTTCATTGGCAAAGCCGCCGTGCGGAATGGGGCGGTTAGTGAGCTTCTGATAAGCGCCAAACGGCTCGCGGGTGCCCGTACGCAGCACCCGCACGCCCGGCGGCACGTCGGCTTCCAGGGAGGTGTCCAGCACGGGGTAGGCGGCCTGGGCGGGGTCCACGGTAATGACGGTGGGCTCGACGCCCAGCGCTGGTAAGTGCTTCACCCACTTGAGGCAACGCTGCACGCCGGCCCCGCCCGAGGGCGGCCAGTAGTAGGTAATCACCAGCAAACGAAGGGGGCGGGCGGCGGGCACGGGCACGGGCGGCAAAGGCAATAGTGAAGCCGCGAAGGTACGCACCCGCGGCCTTTCGGGGTTTTCTGGTTACTTTTGGAGGCTGAACCCGGATTCCCGCGCCGTAATAGCACTGCCCTGGTTTGTCCCATTCGGGAAAGCAGGCCGCAACCGGAACCAGCTCTTCACCATCCATAGCCGTACATCATCCGATGTTTGATAACCTCAGTACCAAGCTCGACCGGGCGTTTAAAACCCTGAAAGGTCAGGGCTCCATCACCGAAATCAACGTAGCGGCCACCGTGAAGGAAATCCGCCGCGCCCTGGTGGATGCCGACGTGAACTACAAGGTTGCCAAGGAAGTAACCGACAAGATCAAGGAGGAGGCCATGGGCCGCGACGTGCTCATCAGCGTGTCGCCGGGCCAGTTGATGACCAAAATCGTGTACGATGAGCTCACGCAGCTCATGGGTGGTGAAAAGCAGGATATTCAGATCAAGGGCGAGCCGGCCGTGATTCTGCTGTCGGGTCTGCAGGGGTCGGGTAAAACCACCTTCGCCGGTAAGCTGGCCAACCACATCAAAAAGCAGGGCCGCTCGGTGCTGCTGGTGGCCTGCGACGTGTACCGTCCCGCCGCTATTGACCAACTCAAAGTGCTGGGCGAGCAGGTGGACGTGGAAGTGTACGCCGAGGTGGAGAACAAGAACCCGGTGCAGATTTCGCAGAATGCCATTGAGTACGCTCGTAAAAACAACAAGAAGGTAGTCATCATCGACACCGCTGGCCGCCTGGCCGTGGATGAGCAGATGATGGCCGAAATTGAGCAGGTGAAGCGGGCCATCAACCCCTCGGAAACCCTGTTCGTGGTGGACTCGATGACCGGTCAGGATGCCGTAAATACGGCCAAGACCTTCAATGACCGCCTTAACTTCGACGGCGTGGTGCTCACCAAGCTCGACGGCGACTCGCGCGGCGGGGCGGCCCTCAGCATCCGGGCCGTGGTGGAGAAACCCATCAAATTCATCTCCACGGGCGAGAAGATGGAGGCGCTGGACATGTTCTATCCCGACCGGATGGCCCAGCGCATCCTGGGCATGGGCGACGTAATCAGCCTCGTGGAGCGTGCCCAGCAGCAGTTCGACGAGGAGGAAGCCAAGCGCATTAACCAGAAGATCCGCAAAAACCAGTTCAACTTCGACGACTTCCTGTCCCAGCTGGAGCAGATCAAGAAGATGGGTAACCTGAAGGATCTGGTGGGCATGATTCCGGGCATGGGCAAGGCCATGAAGGACGTGGAAATCGACGACGACGCCTTCAAGCCGATTGAGGCCATCATCAAGAGCATGACGCCCAAGGAGCGCGCCCAGCCCGAGCTGCTGAACGGCTCCCGCCGCCGCCGCCTGGCCAAAGGCTCCGGTACTGATATTCAGCAGGTAAACAACCTGATGAAGCAGTTCGAGGACATGCGCAAGGTGATGCGCACCATGAACAAAATGAGCCAGACCAAAGGCGGTATGCAGCAAATGGCCCGCATGATGGGCATGAAAGGCCCGCTCCGCTAAATCACGGATTTAGTCGGACTCGTCGGATTCCACGGATTCCGCCCACCTCCAAAAACAACACCGCGCCCGGTGGCTTCGGCTGCCGGGCGCGGTATTATTTTTGGAGGTGGGCGGAAGTTTGCGCATGCACTGCCTCCCATTATAGGCGAAGCGCATCAGGCGGTGTCTGAAAATGCCAGAACACTCACGCTGACCTTGTTGAAGCATCTCTACCAATTCATCAGATAGTTCACGCGAAGCAGTAGAGATGCTTCGGCAAGCTCAGTATGACAGTTTTTTCTAACTGTCAACATATACCTTGGTCACTGCAGGGCGACTTCGTGGCACGCACCAGCAGCAGCCCGACCAGTCCGTGGGATGCGGAGCGCGGCAACTATCGCTTCTGGGCGGCCAGCTACGACGCGGGAGGTAACCTGGTGACGATGCGCCGGCGGGGCCTGGTGGCTGCCGCCACGCGCACGACCAAAGCTCAATACGGAGAGACTGACAACCTGCGCTACCGCTACACGCCGGCTACCAGCGAGCCGGAGAGCAACCGCCTGCAGTGGGTGGACGATCTGGCCCCGGCCGTGACCAGCTGGGGCGCGAAGGTGCCCGAGCGCCCGGACTTCTCGGATGGGGCTACGGCTGGCTCGACTACCCCGGACTACACCTATGATGCGGCCGGTTCGCTGACGAGCGATAAGAACAAGGGTATCACGCGTATTCAGTACAACCACCTGCACCTGCCCGAGCTGATCGAGTGGCAGAACGGCAACAAGCTGCAGTACCTCTACACGGCCACCGGGCAGAAGGTGGCCAAGCTGGCCACGGAAGCCGGCAAGCCCGCGCCCGTACGCACGGACTACCTGGGCGCGTGGCAGTACGAGCGGGATTCGCTACGCTGGCTCACCCACGCGGAAGGACGGGCCTGTACCTGTACCGGCGTGACTTGGCGGGGGGGTATCAGCACGAAGGTGCAGTACGAGTACACCCTAAAGGATCACCTGGGCAACCTGCGGGTCGCCTTCCACCCGGGGGAGAAGACGAGCTATTACGCCGGTCTGGACTCCAACCCGGAGCAGACCCGCCGTGAGTAGCACAGCCTCGACTCGGTGAGCGTATCGACGCCGATTCGTCAGACGGTGGGGCAGCAGTTCGCCCACTCCGGGGACGGGGTAGCCCTGTTGAACGCCGGTGGTACCAGCCCACGGCCGCTGGGTCCGGTGAAGCAGCTGACCGTGGCCCGTGGGGATACGGTGGACGTGACCGCCTTCGGCATGTACCAGCAGCCGGTGCAGCAAAGCAACTGGGGCTTCTCGCTCGCCAGCTTCGTGGCTTCCTTGCTGCAGCAGCAGCCGGCCGCTCCGTTCATGGACGGGGGTAAGCGGGTGCGGGTGTTGCCGCTGTTGAACGTGGGATTAGGCTTGGTGCCGGTCGTGCAGCAGCTCAGCGGGGGCGTGCCTAAGTCCTACCTGCGGGTGCTGGTCTACAACGCCGACTCGGCTCTGGTCGATTCTAGGACCCAGCAGCTGACCAGCATAGCACAAGGTGGCTACGAGCAGTTGAGCCTGCGCGTATTCGTGCCCCAGGCGGGGTATGTGCAGACCTACGTGGCCAACGAGAGCGACACGGACGTGTTCTTCGACGACATCACCGTCGAGCACCGCCAGGGCCTGCAGGTGCAGGAGAATCAGTATGACCCCTATGGACTGGATCTCGCCGGGCTTTCGCATAGTTCAATACCGGGAAATAAGTATACATTTAATGGAAAAGAACAACAAAGTGATTTCGGCTTCAATTGGCAGGACTTTGGCTTTAGGATGTACGATTATACTATTGGGCGATGGAATACAACAGACCCATTAAGTGGAATGAGAAACTGGGTTCAACCTTATAATTTTGTTCAAAACAATCCACTTAATAGACTAGACCCTAATGGTTTAACAGATTTTACTTTGGACAAGAAGACTGGTGATGTCAAGCAAGTTGGTACGTCTAATGATGATCCAGATAGAATTCTAAGAACTGATAAGAATGGTATTAAGTATAAGAAAAATGGAGAGGCGAGGGTTGCTATAGGTAATATTGAGAAAGGAATATTAGAGAATGGTCAAAATTTCAGGAATAATGACAACCTCATTAAGGTCAACGGAAATAACCAGCCCAGCAGCAAGGGAGTAGAAAGCTTTGCGCTAAAATTATCAAATTATTTGGGTATCGAAATAGCTGGAATCTATATGTCAAAAACAGATAATGGCAATATTTCTCACATAGCAATAGGATACTATGGTGGCAACACCCTCACATCAGCAAAATCTCATGGTAACACCCTGGCTTACTCAGAAAATCTAACAGTGACAGGCTTCTTTCATACTCACCCATCAATGAATGTCAGGTTATCCGACAGAGTTGTTCCCTCAGACAATGATTTAACTTCAATGAATAATTATAATACAGTTATTAAAAATGAAAACATTATTTCTGTTAGCGGTACTTGCATAAAATATTCACATAATTTGCAATATTTTTTTATCACTTCTCCGGAAATATATGATCCAAGTCAAGATTTTATGAAAATAAATTACACAACAGGATATTCATCTAGGCTTGACTAATTTGAATAAAATCAAACTCAAAAGAGCATGAAGAGCCATTTTTTAAAATCAACTTACGTAATTATAGTAAATATACTTATCGTATGTTCATCTTTTGTTATTTGTGAAAATGACTTAGATGACAGAACAAAATTTATTAAAAAATCAATAGAAATTTTTTACAAAAAAGATATTAAAAAATTTAAAAATTATAATGTGTTTTCTGTTTCAGAAGGAATTTTTAAAGAAAGCATTTCTGTTGTTAGAATAGGGAGGCATAACACTGAAAATCCTTTATTGTACAAAGGAAGTTTTAGTGATATGCCAGCAAATATATACCCTACAAGAGTTGTAGTATTGAATAACAATCTATTTTTTTGGTATGATGAACATGAGCCTATGAATGCAAGTACTATGGAAATATTAAAAAAGTATGGAGTAATAAAATATAAAAATATTCATTATGAGATTAATAAATTAAGCATTGATGATTCGCAAAAAGCAGCTCATTATTACTATTGCAGAACAAATATGAAAAATAAAAAAAAATTTATAACCAATAAAGGAATAGGGACATATGATCCAAATATTAAATGCGAATAATTAATAGCGTTATTAGCTTTCAATAAAAATTAACGTGATTATATAGTTAATTTACGAGAATTTTGGCCTTGGTTAAAAGTTTGGTACAAAAGTTAATCGATGGCCGTGCCAGCGGCCACCTTTCGGTGGGCATGGATGACGACGTTTCGGTGGCGTAAGTACTTATAAAGAGTGACCTTGGAGATGTGCAGGCGCTGAGCAATCCCGTTGACGCCGAGCTGCGGCTCGCGGTAGAGCATCTCGGCGATGATGGCCGTGCGCTCGGCCTGCGTGCGCAATAAGCCACAAAAAAAGGCCACTGCTCCCGAAGCAGTGGCCTTTTGAATTTAGCAGGTGAAAGACCTTAGTTTTTCACCATCGGAAGGTTGATGTTCACCGACTGCCCGCTGATCCGCACGATGTAGGAGCCCATGGGCAGGCTTGGGGCAAGCGGATGTTCCTGCCCGCCGCTGAGCTGCGTATGGTACACGCGGCGGCCGGCCAGATCCAGCACATCCACCTGGTAGGAGCCCGTGGGCAGGGCCTGCAGGTCCAGCGTGAAGCGTCCCTGGTGCGGGTTAGGATACAGCGTAGCCGAGCCCTGCGCCCGCTCAAAGCGGACAGTACGCACCATTGAGTAGGTGCCGGGACCATCCAGATCCACTTGGCGCAGGCGGTAGTACACCATTTTGCTGGTCCGGCGGCCGGCCCCGGCATCGAGGAAGCGGTACGTGGAGGCTGCCGAAGTGGTGCCTTTACCCTGCACGGATCCTACTTGCTCAAAGTCAACGCCATTGAGACTCCGCTCCACCTCAAACCGGTCGTTGTTCAACTCCTGCGCCGTAGCCCAAGTGAGTACGGCATCCTGGCCGGCAGCTTTGGCCGCGAAGCTGATGAGGGTGACGGGCAGGGGGCGGCTGATGGTCACATCTTCATTAGAAGAGCTGGAAGCAGAGTAGTTGCTGCCGCCGGCCGCGCCCAGGCTGCCATCGGTAGTGCCGGCGTAGTTGCCGCCGGGAGTTACCACAGCTGCTGCCGTGGTGCGGAAAGGATCGGCGTACGTTACCGTAGCATTGGCCTGGTAAGCAAAGTTATCCTGAGCCGAGGCAGCCAGGGTAGCCCGGAATGTAATGGTGAGCGTAGCTCCGCCCGGAATGATGAGGTTGCCGAATTCGGCCTGGCTCACGTTGTTGTTCGGTAAAGTTACTCCGGTTACCGAAGTGGTGGTGCCGTTGGCGTCACGTAGGGTGATGACGGGCGTGAAGCCCCCATCGTAGCGAATAATGTTGTTAGCCAATGCGGCTAGTACATTCACCCCGGTAGCTTGTCCTCCCGTATTGGAAACCGTGATGGTAAATGTAGCCGGCTGCACGCTGCTGCCTGCACCACCCATGCGCTGCACATTAGGAGTGGAAGTAGCCATAGCTACCGACAAAGAAGGCAGACACGGCCCTGATCCGCCAATAATAGTGGAGCCAGCATCGGTAACATTGAGTACAGGAACACCATTGGCGCCAGCAGTGGCACCGAAGGCCGTGGTAGCAGTACCGGTGTTGCCGCGGGCTCCGCCGGTATTTACCTCGGTGCCCAGGTCACTGTTGCTGAAGATAAAGCCGCCGCCGCCGCCGCCACCAGGCCCATACGTAGCCGAGGAGCCGGTAAGGGCGTTGCCGCCGATGCCTCCCGTAGCCGTGAGCGTCATGTTCGCCGTACCGCCGGTGTTGGTTGCCAGCAATACTACTGTGCCGCCTGCGCCGCCGCCGCCGCCGCCGTTGGTGTAGGAGGTAGTGAGGCCGGCAGTGGGGGCGTTGCCGCCATTGGCCCGCAACTCGCCGGTGCCACTGAGGTAGCCCGTGCGCAGTACCACAATGCCGCCGCCGTTGCCGCCGCTACTTTGAGTACCAGCCTCTTCCGTGGAGCCGGCACCACCGCCGCCACCCAAAAACCAGCGTCCTAGACTTCCTGCAAAACCGGCCCCGCCCGCCGCGCGAATAGTGTTATCGGCCGAGCCGTTGTTGCGTCCGCCCATGCCACCAGCTGCATCGTTGCTTCCGCCACCACCACCGGCCCCACCGGTGTTGGCGGTGGTAGACATGAGGTCGGCAGCACCGCCCCCGGCGTTGCCGGGAGCTCCGCGGCCAACACTGCCCGTGCGGTAGCCTTCCACGCCCGTATCCACCACCGCGGTGCCGTTAAATACAAACCGTGGAGTGCCGGCCCGGCCTTCGCCCTTAGAACCGTGTGCTCCGGCGGTACTTGTACTGGCCACGTTACGGAAGTCGGCATCGGCATAGCTGGCGTTACCGGTGTATTGACGAGCCCCGCCTCCCCGAAATCCTTTGCCACTCATATCCAGTCGGCTGCCCGTACCGGTAAATGTGGTTTGCCCTGCCACATCAAGTACCAGCACTCCTCCGGCTTCGCCGTTCCAGGCCGTACCCGTTACTGCGCCCGTTACCATCAGCGACGAATACTGAGGTACTCTCACTACCTGAAAGCGCCGTTGTCCGGTGGGGTTGGATGCATCATTGTAATCAACCCGTTGGTACACCCTGCCCAGTGCTTTGGCCAGTGTGAGCGTACCACCTGAAAGCGGTACCGAGTTGGTGGCAATGGCGTACTCATAATAACCGGCTGTAAACGTAGCACCGCCCAGATTACCATTGCCTCCGCCCGCCGTACCGTTGCCATACGTATCGGCGTTGTCAGTATTGAGGTCGGCTCCCTGAGTTTGGAGAATCATCACTAGGTCGCCGACGCTGATAGGCGTAGTGCCTCCTACAGCCGCGCCCAGCGTCAGGCTTGTGGCATTGGTTACGGTGGTAGCCCCGCCTGGGAAATAGGTGTTGGGCGTTGAACTGCTGGTTAAAGCACCCGGTCCGTCTTTGCCCGGAGTTGCGCAGGCCGTAGCGGCATTCGTTACGCCCTCCACCACTGTTGTGATGGTGGCGGTGTTGTTGCTGATAACCGGATCAGGGGTAGCGGAACTCACGCCGGTAGTAGCCGTAACGGAGCCCGAAGCCGGGCTGGTAAAGCGAACTGTGTTTACCACGGCCGTTGCGCCGCTGGCCAGGCTGGCCGTAGTAGCAAACGTGACCAGCCCGCTACTGGCGTTATAGCTGCCGCTGGATACCACTACTCCCGTGAGGCCGGTGGGCAGTTGCACAGTGGGTACCACATTGGTGGCAGTTTCAGTGCCCAGGTTGCTGGTATTAATGGTATAGGTAATCTGGGCCCCAGGACTGGCGGAAGTAGGACCACTGATGCTGGAAATCAAATCAGCCCCCTTCACGATGATAGTGATGTTTGCCGGGCTTGATCGGTCGCCCAGTACAGATGCTACCGTGTAGGGAATAGTAACTACCCCGGCGAAAGTTGCAACCGGAGTAAACGAAACAACCCCATTGCTGCCCATCGTGAACGTGCCTTGCCCGGCCACGGTAAAGGTGTTGTCAATTGCAGGAGTACTGGGGTCGAGGTCAACCGAGGTGGCATCAAGGTTACTGCCCTGGGCTACGTCGTTGCTGAGAATGTTGAGCGAAACCGGAACGTTGAATACAGTGCCCGCCACGTCATCATTGGCAAAAGGTGCTTTCACGATGGCCAGGTTGCGGATTTCGTGGAAGTTATTGCTGCCGCCCGTGGAGCCGGCAAAGCCGATGCGCAGGTTGGGTGGAGGAGTGGAGATGGTGACGCGGTTGACGGCCGTGGTAACGGCATTACCGTGCTGAATGCGCACCGTAATCTGATACGTGCCGTTGGCTTGCGGAATTACATCAATGTAGGCTCTGCGAAAGTCGGCGCTGCCCTGCTGGGCCCGCGCCGTTGGTACATCGAGGCTGAAGGGCAAGGTGCCACTGCCCGCCAGATACGGATAATCCGTGTTGCTCTGGCCATTGCCCGGCCCGCGCAACGAAACTGCATCGGGGCGGGAGCCCGGACCGCCCACGCGGCCCTCAGATGGGTTGGCAAAGTTGCCAAACTCATCTATACCAATGCCCACGTAGCCATTGGGCACCCCGTTGCTGATAGGGTCCACGGTTTTCTGGGCGTAACCCAATGAGCCGCCGGAGGCTCCGCTGGTAAACGCCGCGGCCGAGGTTTTGTCGGCATCAATCAGGAATACCGAAAATCCGTCGGCTCCGTTGCCCCCGTAGGAGAAAAACTCAAACGAGATACTGAAGCCCGAAGGTGCCGGAAACGAGGCGTTGTCGATAGCAAATCCAGCCTGGTTGCCGGCGTTGTCAGTGAGGCGCAGGTAGCCGGAACCGTTGGCATCTACCCCGCTGGCGGCCGTCAGTACGGCACTGTTGGGGTTGCCTCCCAACCGGAAGCCCGAGCCGGAAGTGGCCGTGTTCTTAAACGACTCAACTCGGGGAAACTGCGCCAACGCAGCAGTAGAGCAGGCCAAAATGACGCCCCAACTGGTAAATAGCCGGCGCAAAGACCGGCTACGTTGTCGGGTTGAGCATGAAGAGAGAAAAGTTGTTGACATAGCGTTTGGTAGAGAATGGTGAAGCAGAAGGACGAGTGCAGCAAAGGCTGCATGATGAGCCATTCGTAAAGACGGCTTACTGCAATGATATAGAACATTTCAAATAAATTGCATCTATCTTATAGAAATTACATATTCTATATAAATAGTAAAATAGTTATTATTCTAAGCTCAGCAGTTTTTTAAACAGAAAGAGTAGAAATGAGTAATAGCTTGATTAACAAACTGTAGTTTGTGGTTAAGTGACCACTTTAGTCTTGTTTATATTGTTCTGGTATTGGATAGGATAATTCGATTCACCTACTATGTTATTTTAAGGAATAATTAATAAATTGTAATAATTAAAGGTTGGTACATTGATCGGAATCCGATTGTGATTTTTTTAAGGAAGCCGTGAAGAAGAGAATGAGCCCAGTGGCGGGTCCGGCACCGACTATCAGCAGTCGGTGCCGGACCCGCCACTGGGCTCATGGAAAAGTGGCTTTCTCGCTGGTTCAGTTGAAAAAGTGTTAGGCTGACTATTGGCTATCCGGCAGCAGACAAGCGGTACTATTCCCGCTCAAATGGGTTGGCCGGCACAACCAGCAGTACTTTTTCGCGCTCCACAACAACCTGCCCGGGCTGCGCCCCCTTGGGTTTGCGCACAAACTTCTTGGGCGTGTAGGTAACGGGGCACAACGAGTCATTCTGACGGCGGGAATACCAAGCAGCCAGTTGCGCCGCCCGTTCCAGTACCGGCGCCGGCACGGCCTGGCCTGCCCGCTGCAGGATAACCACGTGCGAGCCGCTTACGTCCTTGGCGTGCAGCCACAGGTCGTCCTTGTGGGCGTAGCGTTGGGTAAGCAGGTCATTGTTCTGGGCATTGCGACCCACCAGAATGGTGAAGCCGCTATCCTCAAACACTTTAAACGGCAGCTCCTGGGTGGCGGCTTTGGCCGTGCTGGCCGGGTCGAGGCCGTGCTGTTTGCGCCACTGCCGCAACGGGCGTAGCTCCCCGGTGGGCAATGCGGCCAACTCCTCCAGCTGCTCCAGGGCTGTCAGAGCTTCCGTTTCGCGTCGCTGAGCCCGGGCGCTGAGCTCCTGGGTTTCGCGCTGTTGGTTTTTGGCCTTGCGGTACAGGTTCTGCGCCGTGCGCTGGGGCGTTTCGGTAGGCTTGAGCTTGATGACGCGCGGCAGATTATCCTGATAGAAATCCACTACTTCTACCTGCGTGGCTCCGGCCGGAATCTGGCTGAGGTGGGCCATTATCAGGTCGGCGGTCTGGCGGTAGCCCACCGTGTTTTCCAACGCGTGCAGGCGGCGGCGCACGTGCTGGGCGGCGGTGGCAGCCTCGTCGGCGCGCCTTTCCAGCAACTGTTGCACCTGCCGCATTTCCTGCTCGTAGGCGTGGCGGTTAAGTAGCAGGGGCACAAAGCGGCGCAGGGCCCCGATGGGGTCCTCAATCGGCAACGTCAATTCCACGTCTCCCACCGGCAGCAGGCTCAGACGGGTGCGCCCGCCCAGCCGGACGATGTACAGCGCTTCAGGGTGCTCCAGCTGCTGCACAACTTCCCGCACCAGCTGCTGCTTGGTCTCCAGTGGAGCCGGGTCGTAGCCCTGTGGACGCAGGTAGGCTACCGGCAAGTCGCCGAGGCTTGGGTAGGCTTTCAAAGGATTTGCGGGCTGAGACTCAGGCTCCGGTGGGGAGGCCGGAACCAGGTCCGCATCAGCTGTGTAGCGCTGGTGAAAGAGCTGAGCCGGCGCCTCAGGATGGGACCGGAACACAGCGTTTGGCCGGGTGCTGTACAGCTTCAGCAGCAGCGTGGCCCCACTCCGAAACGTGAAGTGCAATACCCGGTCCTGGGGCCAGGCTTCCACGGTGGCCACTTCCCGTCCCAGCAGCTCCGGCAGCAAATCAACGGAGTTCTGCCGGGCCCGATGGAAGGATTCCGGCAGGGCTAGTAGCGTGCCGGCCGCCGCCAGCGTGATTTTCAGCCAGAATTCTGCTGTGCCGTTCGTCAGCCCAATCACTAGCTCATCCTTCTCCTGCGAAAAGCACGTGACTACCCGGTACCCCTGCAGCTGCCGGGTCAGGGCCGGGGCCAGTTGGCGCAGGAAGTAATAGTTGGTGTGCATGCGAGGAGGGTATGATCAGAGGCGAAAGTGTAGTGGGATAGTCAAACTATCCTGGGTTGCGGCCGCTTCGAAACGCAACGTCTTGATAGCTCGCCGCCCTTCATCTGCTAGTAATGCAATAGACTCCGGCGAATATGCCCGCTCCTCGTCACCGGTCTGTTTTTGCAGCGTTACGGAGCCTACAGTACCATCCGGCCGAACCACAGCTAGAAAAAAGAAGGAGATTATAATTCCTTCGTCGGCGTGCGTTGTGTAGTCTTTGTGGCGTAAGAAAGCGTCGGGCAGCCCGGTGCGCCGCATGAGCAATGCTACGAGAGTTTGTGCTTGCTGAGCTGAGGCTGAATCGGGCTTGAGCCAGAAACGGGCAACAGGCGGAACAACTTTGGTGGGGCCGTAGGGTGAGGTAGCCTGACGACCAACGACAAGTGGCATACCTGGTGCGGTACTTATTCCTGTTCCTGCCTTCTGCGCCCACACTGGCAAGGCTATACTACTCAGAATGCCAGCTATATATGGAACGAGGCGCATTTCTGAAATAGACAGTGCCCGTTGCATCAAATACTCACCCGCAGCCCGTCGTACGCCAGCCGGATAAAATCCGGCAACGTAGCTTCTACCTCACGGTGGCGGCCCAGCTGGTGGCTGATGTGGGTGAGATACGCCCGGCGCGGCGCCAGGTCTTCCAGGATATCCACGGCTTCCTGCAGGGTGAAGTGCGAAATGTGCTGCTCATGGCGCAGGGCATTCAGCACAATTACCTCCGAGCCGCGCATGCGTTCCAGGGCCTCCGGCGAAAGGTGGTTGGCATCCGTCACGTAGGTGAAATTACCCACCCGGAAGCCCAACACAGGCAGCTTGTAGTGGAGTGCCCGGATGGGCTGAAACTCCACGCCCTCCACCCAAAAGCTGTCGATTTCGTTGAGGATGGGATGCAACTGTACCTGCGGAATACCGGGATACTTATGCTCCGAGAAGATGTAGGCGTACTCCCGTTTCAACTGCTCCAGCACCCGAGGCTCGGCGTGCAGGGGCATATCCTGCTGCTGCCGGAAGTTGTAGGCCCGGATATCGTCGAGGCCGCCGGTATGGTCCTTGTGCTCATGGGTGAATACCAGCGCATCAAGGTGGTTGATGTGCTCCCGCAAGGCCTGCTGCCGAAAATCGGGGCCCGAGTCGATGATAATGCTCTTGCCCTGCACCTGCAGGTGCACCGATACCCGCAGCCGCTTGTCACGGTAGTCTACGGAACGGCACACGGCACAGGAGCAGCCAATAATAGGCACCCCCTGCGACGTGCCGGTACCCAGGAAGGTGATGTCCATTTTAAGGAGTTAGAAGTCAGGAGCCAGGAGTTATAAGTCAGGAGATATCCTGTGCAGGTAACTGCTCCTACACGGTATATTTCCTGGCTTCTAACTCTTGGCTCCCTTATACTACCCTACATATTGTTTTACCACGCGCACCAAGGCATCAAAATCCAGGGGTTTGGGCAGATAATCGGTTACGCCGGCTTCGCGGAACTGCTCCATGGAGTAGTTGTTGGCATTACCGGTAATGGCGATAACCGGAATCTTGGCGATGCGCGGGTCGGCGTTGCGGCGAATTTCGCGGGTACATTCCATGCCATCCTTCACCGGAATATTGATGTCCATCAACACGCAGTCGATGGGCTGGGTTTCGATCTGCTTGATGACTTCGCCGCCGTTTTTGGCCGACACAATGCGGTATTTCTGAAGTTCCAGGATTTTCTTGGTCAGGTTCAGAATAACGGAGCTGTCCTCAGCAATCAGAATCGTTTTAGAGTCGGCCATGGGGAGGGAGATATAGGGAGAGTTCGTGAGGGTTGTGGGGAGAAAAGGGTGGTAAGGGGCTAATCAGGTAATCGGGAATGATTTAGGGAGCCTGGGTAAGCGTGGGGTATGCTGCTCTAAATTGTGCAAAAAAACCCAGTAATTGTTGAAATTCTTCCGTTACACTTTCCGTACGGCCGTTTTTCAACTCATGTTCCAGTTGTTTGGCACTTTCCGCCATATCCCGAATGCCCAGCGTAAACCCAGTACCTTTTAACTGGTGCAAATGTGGTAAAATCTGCTCGTACTGCCCAGCGGCTACTAACTCGGCCGCTTCACTGAGCACTTGCTCAGCTTCCTGTTCGAAATCGGCATATAGCTGCGCGGCAAACTCGCCCCCCCCCAGCTGGCGTAGCTGCTCCACTATGTCCAGGTCGATGCAATCGGCCAATTCCGGGAGGGCTTCTGGTTCGGGTGCGGCCACGCTGGCAGCCGTTTTCAGCGAGTCGGCCAGGGGCGGACCATCCGTCCAGCGCCGCAGCACCGCATACAGGTCCTGGCTCTTCACGGGCTTGGAAACGTAGTCGTCCATGCCCTGCTGCACAAACCGCTCGGCATCCTCCTTCATGGAGTAAGCCGTCATGGCCACGATGGGCGGGCAGGCCGCTCCCAGCCGCTGGCGGATTTCCCGCATGGCCGTTACGCCGTCCATCTCCGGCATCTGGATGTCCATGAAAATCAAGTTGTAGCGTGCGGTAGGAGCAGTTGCCCGGCTGATGGCTTCGAACCCATCGGAGGCCACCACAATGTCGCAGCCCAGCTTATCGAGCAGGCGTGTAGCCACCTTCTGGTTGATGGGATTGTCATCCACAAGCAGCACGCGCGGGGCTGTTTCGAAACGCACTACTTCCTGTGGACGCTCCCGGGCCAGTAGCCGCTCCTGCACAATTTCCTCCTCGTTCAGGGCTACCCGGCAGCGCATGGTAAACCAAAAGGTGGAGCCTTCGCCCACGTTGGAGTACACCCCGATTTCGCCACCCAGCAGCTCGGCCAGCTGCTTGCTGATAGCCAGTCCTAGCCCGGTCCCGCCAAAGGCTTTGGTAGGGGTAGTGTCGAGCTGAGTGAAGTTGGTGAAGAGCAATTTTTCGTTATCCTCGGAGATGCCAATGCCAGAATCTTGTACGGCAAACCGCAGCACATGCTCTTCTCCGTCGGTAACGGTTGAGGATACTATGATGCTCACCGTGCCCTCGGCGGTAAACTTGATGGCGTTGGAGGTGAGGTTGCTCAACACCTGCAGCAGACGGGTTTCATCGGTGATGATGAAGCGGGGCGTGTGCGGGGCAATGTGGTAGGTGAAGGTGAGATGCTTCTGATTGGCGCGGTTGGCAAACAGCGAATGAATCTTGTCCAGGGTATAGTGCAGGTCGATGCCAGACTCGTTGAGCTGGAGCTTGCCCGCCTGAATCTTGGACAGGTCGAGGATGTCGTTGAGAATGGCCATCAGCGCATCCGACGACTTGCGCAGCGTGTCCACGTACTCTTCCTGCTCCTCCGAGGCCACCGTCTGGTGCAGCAGGTCAATCATGCCGATGATGCCGTTCATGGGCGTACGCAGCTCGTGGCTCATGTTGGCCAGGAACAGGGTTTTGGCCTCCAGGGCCAGCTCCGCCGCTTCTTTGGCCCGGCGCAAGTCGTCCTGCATCTGTTTCAGGCCGGTAATGTCGCGGGCAATGCCTTCGGTGCCACTGCCGGCGTCGTCGGTTACGCGGCGGGCATTTACCAGCACGCTCACCGAGTGGCCATCCTTATGGCGCATGGCAATTTCAAAGTTGCGGGCCTCGCCGTGCGTGCGTACTTCCTCCAGCAGCGTCGCTCGCTCCAATGGGTACAGGTAGTAGTCGCCGATGTAGTTGCCCAGTGCCTCTTCGGGGGTGTAGCCCAGCATATCGTACACGGAAGGGCTGAGCAGCGTAATCATGCCACGCCCGTCGGTGCGGTAGTACACATCCTGGAACGACTCGAAAATGGCCCGGAATTTCTCCTCCTGAGCGGCCAGTTCCAGCTGGCTGCGCTTTTTGTCGGTGATGTCGTGGGCAATGCCCGAAATTTCCTCGAAGGAGCCGTCGTCGAGGTAAATGGGGTTAAGGTAGATTTCGCGCCAAGTATCCAGGCCCCGGGCGTCGCGCAGGCGTACCTCAAACCGCTGCGGGTTACCCTGGAAAGCCTTGCGGTAGTTATCGATGAAGGCTTCGCGGGCGTCTTCCTCCATTAATGCCACATCGGCCTGCCACAGGTTCACGTTCAGGGCCGGGTACACGCCGTTGCGGCGCAGGAAGTAGGCGGCGTAGTTGCGGTTGAAGGACGACAGGCGGGAGTGCGTGTCCACAGACCACATCAGGTGGGAGCCGCTTTCAAAAATGGCGTTCAGACGGGCGTTTTGCTTCTGAATCTGCACCTCATTGCGTTTGCGCTCAATGGCCAGGGCTACCTGGTTGGAAATGAAGTGCAGAATCTCAATATCGGTGGGGGCGTAAGCATCGGCCTTCTGGTAGTCCTGCACCGCAATAACCCCGATAATCCGCTCCCCGATGCTCAGGGGCGAGCAGAGCATTACCTCCGGCATAAGCCCGTAGGCCGTGATGGTGCCGTTGCTGATGAGTTCCTGCAGCTCATCCCGCAACAGGTACTGCGGCCGGCCCGTGCGGATGATGTACTCCGAGACCCCCGAGGAAAACGGCCGGGCCATCATGCTCTGGTCGCCCTGGGCATTCTGATCCACGAAGTAGGCAAACTGCAGCTGAGTGCGGGCCTCGTCGCAGAGAGCAATGTAGAAGTTGTTGGTTTCGATAATCTTGCTCAGCTCCCGGTGAATGGCGCCGTAGAGGGAGTGCAAATCCTTGGAGCTGATGGCCAGGTTGGCAATACTGTAGTACACCTTCTGCAGCCGCTCCGCCTTGATACGGTCCGTAATATCGTGCAGAATGGCGCGGGTGCTGACCGGCTCGTTGTCCTGCCAGGAGCAGCTGATGGAGCCGATGAGGTGCACCGGCTTGCCCGATTTGGTCAGAAACACCGTTTCCAGCTTGTTCACCTTCTCGCCCTTGTACAGGTTGCGCAGCTGATAGAGCAGCTTGGCTTTATAATAAGGGTGCACCACATCCGAAAGGGTGAGGTGGGGCAGGTCGGCGTCGTCGTAGCCCAGCTTCTCCTTCCAGGCCTTATTCACGAACAGGAACCGGTTGTCGATGCTCAGATTCTGAATCAGGTCGTGGGCGTTGTCGAGAAAGTCCTGGAGGCGGTTGCGGTTGTCGGTGAGGGCGCGCACGGCCACCTGCTTATCCGTAATATCACGGCCCACGAACAGGATACCGTTGATCTGGCCCTGGTCGTCGCGCTCGAACTCGGAGTGCCAGAAGAAGGTTCGGCCCTGGCCGGAAATGGTGAGCAGGGAGCGTTCAAAAAAATCCTGCAGCTGCTCTTCTTCAATAGCCCGCTGAAAGGCAAAGCGCCGCGGAGCCTGCTCAGTGGCCGGCGCAAACAGACTGAAATATTCGCGGCCGATGAGGGTGGCGGCCGGCCGGCCCGTTACCTCGCAGAAATATTCGTTGACATCTTGAATGCGGGCCTCTTTGTCCAGGAGCAGATAACACATGCCGGCCCGGCTGAGCACATCCCGGAACTGTCCGCGCGAGAAATGACTAAGCGGAGCCGCCGCCGTTGCAGATGGTGCGCTGGTTGGGCCCGCCTGCACGTAGGGCGCAATATCGCGCAGCGTCAGCAGCACCAAGGGGTTCTCGCCGTTGCTGATGCGGCTCAGCGCCGCCCAGGCTTCCAGCCCGAGGCCGTCGGAGCGGTGCCCGCTCCACCGAAACGACTGCCGCTCTCCGCTGCGGACGCAGGCAATAATCTGTTCCCGTAGTTGCAGTTCCGAGGTAAGCTGGATAGGGGAGGCCGGCTCGGGCACCAGGGAAAAAGCCATCAGGCCAGTACCCAGCAGCATGGGCCGCGTAGTGTGCAGATAAGCAACTATCCGCTGGTTGCAGTCGAGCAGGGTGCCGGTGGCATCGTACAGTAGCAGTCCGTCGAAGGATTCCTCGAACAGGGCGCGGTATAACTCCGGGGCCAGGCTGGAACCGGGCGTGGGGGCAACGGCGGAGGTGTTGGGAAGGATGGACATAGATATGGCAGATGCGCGGCAGAATCTGGCCCGGCAGAAGCCGACACCGGTTGAAGTTCTTAAATTTGCGACAATTCCTGAAAATACCGCCGGCTCTGGGTAGCCTGGTTAGCTGCTCTCCGTGCCTACTCGACTGGTTTTCACTGTTACTACCGATCTGAACTACGACCAGCGGATGCAGCGCATCTGCGGCTCGCTGGCCCGGGCCGGTTATGAGGTGCTGCTGGTGGGGCGGCAGTGGCCCGCTTCCCGGCCGCTCATGCCCCAGCCGTACCGGCAGCACCGGCTCCGTTGCCGGTTCACGCGGGGCAAGCTGTTTTACCTGGAATTCAACGTGCGCCTGCTGCTGTTTCTGCTGGGCCAGCGCGCCGCCGCCTGGTGCGCCATCGACCTGGATACGGCCCTGCCCGTGTGGCTGCGGGCCCGGCTGGGCGGCCAGCCCTTCGTGTACGATGCCCACGAGCTGTTCACGGAAGTGCCGGAGGTAGTGGCCCGGCCCCGGGTGCAGCGCCTCTGGCGAATGATTGAAGATTTCATTGTGCCCCGGGCTAGTCTAGCGTACACCGTGGGGCCCGCGTTGGCGCGGGTATTTGAGCAGCGGCACGGCCGGCCGTTTGCGGTAGTGCGCAACATCAGCTGCCTGGAAGAACCCGTTGCTCCGCCCGTAGCGGAACCGGCCGCGGCAGACATCATTCTGTATCAGGGGGCGCTCAACGCGGGCCGGGGTTTGGAGCCGCTGCTGGAAGCCATGCCGCAGATAAACGGCCGCCTCATTATCTGCGGGGAAGGCGATTTGTCGGCCGAGCTGCGCGCCCGGGCTGCCCGGTTGGGGCTGGTGCAGAGCGGGCGGGTGGAGTTTCGGGGGTATGTGCTGCCCGCCGAGCTACGGGTGCTTACCCGGCAGGCCACGGTAGGAGTGATGCTGCTCGAAAATCAGGGGCTGAGCTACTATTACTCCCTGGCCAATAAATTCTTTGATTACCTGCACGCCGGAGTACCCCAGGTGGTTATCGACTTTCCTGAGTACCGCGCCCTGAACGAGCAGTACCACGTGGCCGATTTGATACCCGACCTGCAGCCCGCTACCCTGGCCGCGGCCCTCAACCGCCTGCTGCCGGGTGGCGACGCGGCGCATTACCGCACTCTGGCTGAGAATTGCCGCCGGGCGCGGCCGGAATTGAGTTGGCAGCACGAGGAGCAGCACCTGCTACAACTATACGCCCAACTACTTCCTTCATCCTCTACTTCTGCCTTATGAATCTGCTGCCTGAATTAGCTGCCGCCACCGAGCCCACCCTACTGGTTATCAGCGGGCCTACGGCCGTGGGCAAAACGGCCCTGTGCGTACAGCTGGCCCGGCAGCTGGGTACGGAAATCGTATCGGCCGACTCCCGGCAGTTTTTCCGGGAGCTGAGCATTGGTACGGCCAAGCCCACACCGGAGGAAATGCAGGGCGTGCCGCACCACTTTATCAACTCGCACAGCATAACGGAGGAGTACAACGCCGGCCGCTTCGAGCAGGAGGCCCTGGCCTTGTTGCAGGAACTGTTTCAGCGCCACCGGGTGGTTATTCTCACGGGCGGCTCCGGGCTGTACCTGCAGGCCGTGACGGAAGGCTTCGATGCCCTGCCAGCCGTGGACCCTGCCGTGCGTCAGCAAATCAAGGCCGAGCTGGAGGCCGGGGGCCTGGAGCCGCTGGTAGCGGAACTGGCCCGCCTCGACCCGGTAACGCACGCCCGTATCGACCGGCAAAACCACCAGCGGGTGGTGCGGGCCCTGGAAATAAGCCGGGGCACGGGCCGGCCGTTCAGTTCCTTTCACGGCCAAACCGCTGCCGAACGGCCTTTCCGCACCGTCAAAATTGCCCTCAACCGGAGCCGGGAAGAACTGTATGAGCGCATCGACCAGCGCATGGACCAGATGCTGGCGGAAGGTTTAGAAGCGGAAGCCCGCGCCCTGTACCCGTACCGCCACCACAACGCCCTCCAGACGGTAGGCTACAAGGAGCTGTTCGATTACTTCGAGGGCCAGTACGATTACACCGAAGCCGTGCGCCTGCTCAAGCGCAACTCCCGGCACTATGCCAAGCGCCAGCTCACCTGGCTCCGCCGCGACGAGGAGTACCAGTGGCTACACCCCGAACAGCTTACCATACGTGGCTAAGCTGGAACTGCCCACCGGGTAAAATATTTGCCTGCGTATCATTCTGCAGGGCTACCCGGACACCCGCCCGCCACGTGCGTTCTTGATTTAATGCGCAATCCAGATAAGCAGAAGCTATATACCCGATGTGTAATCCTGCGTGATTGTCGGGTATATAGTAAAAGCTTTGCTGCTCATTGAACCCGGCCACTGAAAAGCTTTTCGTTTTGGCATAGCCCACAAATCCACCACCACCAATACCAAATTCCACTATCCTGTTGGCTCCGAACGGTAGCCAATGAAGCTCCTGCTCCAGATTCACTCCCCGGTAAGATTGTGGAATAGTGTAGCCTCCGCCAAAATTGTAGTGGTTGGAGCCGGTAATAACGGCTATGCGGGAGGCCAGGCGTGCGTGCCCGCCTAATTGGGGTGCGTATTCTAGATGCGCTTTGGTAATCTGGTAGTCCCCCGAGCCATTCAGGCTGTTGCCTACACCAAGTCGTATCAGGTTTTGCTTAGCGGCAGGAGCATCCTGGCCATACGCCGTGCTACCCATTACAATGCCTGCAATCAGAAGTGCATACTTGTTAATCATACTACAAGAAAATAAATGGTGAAAAGGGAACTAATTCTGATAAGCTGAAATACAAATTCCCTACCAGAAACTGAATTCTGATAGGGAATTGGTTAATATTTTGAAAATTCTGCAAAAAGCGGCTATACGCTCAGGATTTCCACCATCCGCATAAAGCTCTGGTTGATGAGCTTCTTCTTATGAATGGTATCGGTGAAGGGCGTGTACACCAGCTTGCGGTCCACGATGCCGGCCATTACGTTGCGCATGCCGTTGAGCAGGCCCTCTACGGCGGCAATGCCAATCTGCGAGGCCAGCATCCGGTCGGCGGCGGAAGGGGCCCCGCCGCGCTGAATGTGGCCAATGATGGTAACGCGGGTATCCAGCTCCGGAATGGCGGCCTTCACGCGCTGGGCTACGTGGTGGGCGTTGCCTTCTTCCTCACCTTCGGCCACTACCACCAGAAAGGAAGTTTTGGAGCGCTGCCAGCTGGTTTTGAGGTTGTCAATCACGGCTTCCGTGGACATCTGCGTCTCCGGAATCATCACAATTTCGGCCCCGCCGCCAATGGCGCACGGAATGGCAATGTAGCCCGAGTCGCGGCCCATTACCTCCACGAAGAAGCACCGGTCGTGGGAATCGGCCGTGTCGCGGATTTTGTCAATGGCTTCCAGGGCCGTATTCACGGCCGTATCGTAGCCAATGGTGTAATCGGTACCGTACAGGTCGTTGTCGATGGTGCCGGGGGCGCCCACCGTGGGAATGCCGAACTCCTGCTCGAACAGCATGGCTCCGGTGAAGGTACCGTTGCCGCCAATGGCCACCAGCCCGTCAATACCGTGGTTGACCAGCTGGTCGAAGGCCTGCTGCCGGCCTTCCTTGGTCATGAACTTCTGGGAGCGGGCCGATTTGAGGATGGTGCCGCCCTTCTGAATGGTGTTGGCGACGGAGGCCGAGTCCAGCTTCACAAACTCGCCCTTGATCATGCCGCTGTAGCCGCGCATGATACCATACACCTCAATACCGTGGTACACCGCCGTGCGGACAACTGCGCGGATGGCCGCGTTCATGCCGGGCGCGTCGCCCCCACTGGTGAAAACTGCAATACGTTTCATCTATTCTAAACTGCTCTTCAGTACGCAAACGAAAGTCCGGAAGAAGCCGGAACGGGCAAAGGTGGCAAATCCGGGGGGAAAGGTAAGCGCCTACTCCATGAAATATAAATTAACCCCGATAAATGACTGTTTTCGGGCCGCGTGCGTATGCGGATTATTGTAGAAACGCCCAGTTCTGAGTATCTTCCCTGCCTAGTGCCGCGGCCCCGAGCAGGGGCCGTACTGTTTTGCTCCCGTCTGCCCGTCAATTCCCACCATTCTCAACCTAGCTGCCCGTATGTTTGGTTTCTTTGAAAACGAGCAAACCCGTAAAGTAAAAAGCCACCTGATGAACCTGGTGGCCCTGGCCAAAGCCGATGGCCACATCGACGAGCGGGAAATGAGCTTTATTGCGGCCGTGGGTAAACGGGGGGGCCTGCGGGCCGATGAAGTGCGCTCCATTGTGGGCAACAGCAGCAACATCCACCTCATCATTCCCGACAACGACTCCGAGCGGTTCGACCAGCTTTTCGACCTGGTGGACATGATGCTGGCTGACGGCATCGTGGACGATACCGAAATCAGCTTCTGCGTGGATATGGCCGAAAAGCTGGGTTTCCGCAAAGAGGTAGTGAGCCGCCTTGTACGCCACATTTCCCAGTGCGTGAAGGACGGTATGGAGCGTGACCAGATCAAGGACGACGCTCTGGCGCTGTTGAAAGCCTGAATAGGCTGTGTCTGAAAACTCCAAAACAGTCATGCTGAGCTTGCCGAAGCATCTCTACCGCTTTGTCAGACGGTTCGTACGAAGCGGTAGAGATGCTTCGGCAAGCTCAGCATGACGTTCAGCGAGTCTCAAACGACTTTTCAGACATAGCATAAATAAAACCCTGTCATCCTGAGTAAAGCGAAGGACCTTGGTACGTTACTGCAACGTGCAAAGGTCCTTCGCTTTACTCAGGATGACAGATTTAAAACAGCGTCCCTTTTACTTCACAACCGAAGCAATTGCCCGCAGCAAACCCGCACAGGCGGCGTCAATCTGCTCCTCGGTGATGGTGAGGGGCGGGGCAATGCGCAGGGAGTTGTCGCAGAACAGGAACCAGTCGGTGAGGATATGCTCGTGCCAGAGGGCGTGGTCGATGATGGGCTTGAGCACTTCGAAGGAGTCGAATTCCACGGCCATCATCAGCCCACAGTTGCGCACCTCCCGGATGGCCGGGTGTACCAGCAACTCCCGGAAGCGCGCGGCTTTCCGGGCCACGCCCGCCAGCAGGTTGTCTTCCTGAATGACCTGCAGCGTGGCCAGCGCCGCCGCGCACGACACCGGGTGCCCGCCAAATGTGGTGCAGTGGCCCAGAATGGGGTCGGTTTTAAAGCCGGCCATAATGTGCTGGGGGGCAATGAAGGCCCCAATGGGCATACCTCCGCCCATGCCCTTGGCCGTGAGTAGAATATCGGGTTCGATGCCGAACTGCTCGAAAGCCCAAAACGTGCCCGTACGCCCAAACCCCGACTGAATTTCGTCCAGGATGAGCAAGGCGCCTACCTCGGTGCAGCGCTGGCGCAGGGCGGGCAGGTAGCCGGGATCCGGCAGCCGCACCCCGGCTTCGCCCGCTACGGTTTCAATGACCACGGCGGCCGTGTGCTCATCAATCATCTCTAAATCCTCGAAGTGGTTGCGGCGCAGGTGGTGCACATCGGGCAGCAGGGGCCGGAAGGCATTCTTGAATCCCTCGGAGCCGGTGATACTAAGGGCACCGTGGGTGGAGCCGTGGTAGGCGTTGAAGCAGCTCAGCAGCCTGGTGCGGCCGGTATAGCGCTTGGCCAGCTTCAGGGCTCCCTCCACGGCCTCGGTGCCGGAGTTGGTGAAGTACACGTTGTCGAGGTGGGCGGGCAGGGTGGCGGTGAGGGCCTGTGCCAGCCGGGCCGGCGGGGCCTGCACCACCTCGCCGTACACCATCAGGTGCAGGTATTTGTCTAGCTGGTCCTGAATGGCCTGCAGCACCCGGGGGTGGCGGTGGCCCACGTTGCTCACGCCAATGCCCGAAATAACGTCCAGGTAGGCCTGCCCGGCGGCATCGTACATGTACACGCCCTCGGCCCGCTCAATTTCCAGCAGCAGCGGAAAGTCGGAAGTCTGAGCCTGGTGACGGAGGAAAAGCTGGCGGGGAGTAAGCATACGCAGAGAATGGTTCGGCCGGCTTGAGTGCTCACTGAAGTGAGGCTCGGGAACCGGCAGCGGTACCTCAATAACAAAAACGGGCCGCAAAGGTACAGCTCCCGGCGCGCTTGCTGCCCCCAACAACAAAAAACGGCCGCCGAAGCAGCCGTCTTTTGTTGATTCAGGAAAAAGGAACTGTTAATCATCCAGTCCATCGGCGGGCACCGCCATACCGGGGCGGCCGGCCACGCGCTTGAGCACTTCTTTGGTAAACTGCCGCTCGGCAATGAAGAGCTTGCCCACCTGCCGCACGCTGATTACCCGCTGAAATCGGTCGAAGTACTCCTTTTCAAGCGTAATTTCCTGCTGACGCAGCGTAAAGGCCTGCGTGAGGTTGTCCTTGATCTGCTGGTCGCTGAGGGCATCCAGGGAAGCGGGCCGGAGCAGGCGCATGCGGCGGTTCAGGTCGCGGCGCTTGGCGGTGAATTCGTTGTACACCGGCCAGAACTTCTGGGCCTGGTCGGGGGTGAGGGAAATCTGCTCGGTGAGGTAGGCAATGCGGGCGTTTTCCAGTTGGCTCAGGCGTTCCTGGCGGCGCATGCCGCCCTGGGCATAGGCCGAAGTGAAGGGCAGCCAGGCCAGCAGGCCCAGCAGCAAGGCGGTTCGAAGCAGGTATTTCATGGGAGAGAAGGCGGAAGGGTAGGGCAACACGGTAGTTATAGGTAAGTTTCTTCGGAAGGCTGCCCATCCAGCACCTCCTGCAGCTCATCGGGCGAGGCGTGCAGGTACGTGTCGGTGGGGAGGTTTTGCGCGGCGGGCAGCTCGGCCAGGTCAGAAAGGGTAACGCGCTGTTCACTGGCCATCAGGTACTGCACCAGCTCCTCCCGGGGCACCTGGGCCAGGGAGGTAGAAGCCACGGGCTGAATGGTCGCCTCTGGGCTCAGCAGGAAAGAAGCCGCAAATCCCCCCAGCACCACCGCCGAGGCCAGGGCCGTCCGCAGCGGGGCCGACAAGGCCGAGAGCCAACCCCAGGTGGCAGCCGGGGCGGGGTTGGTTGCCTGCACGCGCTGCATCACGCGCATAGGCAGCTGCTCAAAATACCGGTCCGGGGGCGGAGCCAGCGGCGGCTGGGGCCGGCGGCGATGTTCATCCAGACGAAATGGCTTGTTCATATCGGTTAGAGGCCGCGGGGGCCGTCAGGTTTAATCAGTGATGGACTCGTCGTTGATGTATTGCTCGATTTTTTTGGCGGCGTGGTGGTAAGAGGCTTTCAGCGCCCCCACGCTGGTGCCGGTTACCTCGGCCATCTGCTCGTAGGGCATCTCGTCGTAGTAGCGCAGGTTGAACACCAGGCGCTGCTTGTCGGGCAGGCGCAGGATGGCTTTCTGCAGTTTCAGCTCCACCACGTCGCCGGCCAGGCTTTCATCGGCCTCAATTTTGGCAGTCAGCTCGGCCCCCACGTCGTTGAGGGGCAAGAAGAACTTGCGGCGCTTGCTGCTCAGGAAACTCAGGCACTCATTGGTGGCAATGCGGTAAATCCAGGTATACAGGGAGGCATCCTGCCGGAAGTTTTCGAGGTGGTTCCACACCTTGATGAACACGTCCTGGGTCAGGTCGTCGGCGTCGTCGTGGTCGATGACCATTTTGCGCACGTGCCAGTACACCTTGCTCTGGTACTTGCGCACGAGCTGGTTGAACGCCACGTTACGGGCGGCGGGGTCACGAAACCTGATGAGTATCTCCTGGTCTTCCAAGGCGCAGGCAGGGCGGGGTTAGAGCGGCGGTTGTGTGGGGTTAGAGGGGCCGGGCGGGCCAGGGTTTAACGCTGCGGCGGTAAAAATATCCGGCCGGATGGAAACACCAGATTATGAGCTAATAAAAGCGCCGGAGGATTCTCGCTTCGCCGACGAACGAAAAATATAGCAAAACCCTACTTTTACCCCCGTTCCACTACCCTCACGACCACCAGCTATGAGCAACATGATTCAGTTCGTCGCCAACCACGACGACCTCAGCACCGACAAAGGCTTCCAGTTCAAGTTTTACTGCGACAAGTGCCGTAACGGCCACATGTCGCGCTTCCTGCCCAACAAAATTGGTATTGCCGGTGAGCTGATGCGAGCCGCCGGCAGCCTGTTCGGCGGCTCGTTCTACGATGCCGGCACGGCGGCCTACCACGTGCAGCGCGCCATTGGGGGTAAGGCGCACGACGATGCTCTGGAAACGGCCGTGCAGGAGGGCAAAACCTACTTCAAGCAGTGCACCCGCTGCGGCCACTGGGTATGCCCCGATGTGTGCTGGAACCACACCGCAGGCCTGTGCGAAGACTGCGCCCCTGACGAGCACGAGGAACTGGCCGCCCAGCAGCGCCAGGCCGCCCGCGAGCAAATCCATACCAAAACCCGCGAGCAGGACTACACCCAGAACCTCGATTTTCTGGGTACGGCCTCCCTGGCACAATGCCCCAACTGCCAGAGCAAGCTGGCGGCCGGTCAGAAGTTCTGCCCCGGCTGCGGTACGGCTAGCGTCGCTGCTCAGCCCCGGGGCAAGTTCTGCGGCGACTGTGGCGCGGCGGTGAAGCCCGAGCAGAAGTTCTGCGCCGAGTGCGGGAGTAAGCAGTAGGCGGGACCTCAAATAAAATCGTCATTCCGAGCGAAGTTGAGGAATCTCGCGTGCTGATGTTGTAGTAGTAAACCAGATGTCAGCACGCGATATTCCTCGACTTCGCTCGGAATGACATTCTAAGATACATTCTGCAGAACGGACCCCTCTACCTGAGGAGAGGGGCAGGGGCTGAGGTCCTGGCTACTTCGTGCTGTAAGCCACCCCGATGGTGACGTTGGTATTGTCGCGGGGTTTGCCTTCCGGGATGCGGTTCTCGAAGGTGTAAGTGTAGGTGGTGGTAATGGCGAAACGCGGGGTGAAGCGCAGAGCCAGCGACGAGGCGTGCGTGACGCGGTAGTCGGAAAAATCCTGCAGGTTGGGCTGGTAAAAGGTGGTGGAGCTGAGCGTCAACACGCGGTAGGAGTAGGCCACCTTCAGGCGGGTGGAGCTGCGCGACACCGTGCGGGAGCTGCCATCCTGAAAATACGTAGCCTCCCGGATAAGCAAATTGCTCACGGCAACTTCCCGTCCCAACGAGTCCTGGTAGAATGCCCAGCCGGGGCCCGCGCCCAGCTGGTAGCGGTTATCAATGCCGCGCAGGTTGCTCTGCTCGTAGCCCCCGATGCCGTAGAAGCGGAACCGGCCTTTCCAGTAGTAAGGCGTGGCGTTGAGCAGCCACTCCCGCTCCCGCAGCCGCCGCTCCTGCTTGCCAAACGTGAAGCTGCCCGTGACGGGCGCCCCAAAATGCAGCCCCCGCAGCAGCGTAACGGAGTGAGAAGTGGCAAACAGCGTCCGGTTCACGCCCCCTGACGTGTACTGCCCCGAGAGCTGCCCGCTGTAGCGGATGATAGTGGTATCGGCCTTCTGGGCCAGGACCGGCAGGGCCATGCCGCCGAGCAGCAGGAGAAGAAGCAGAGAAAAGCGCATGAAATCAACCAGCCGCAAAAGGGCGGCGTATCGGCAAAGGTAGCCCGGGCCCGCCGGAGCAAACCGGTTTTGCTCATGGGGGCCTCATGCACGCGGCCTACCTTTGGGCCACGGGCTGGTTTCTGCCGTTCCGCCAAGTTCTTCCCCGCGCCCTCCTTTCCTTTTCGCATGCTCATACCCGAACCGCTCCGCCTTCAGCTTAAAGCCCGCTACGATGCCATTGCCAACCACCACATCAAGCGCGACCTGCTGAATGCGCTGCCGTTTTGGGTAGGAGCCGTGGTTACGGGGCTGGTAGCGGTGCTGTACGCCAAGTTGTTCGGGTGGGCCGAAGCGGGTACGCGCTACATCTACCACCAGTCGCCGTGGCTGTTTCTGGCCGTTACGCCGCTGTGCTTTCTGGTGGGGTGGTGGCTGGTGCAGCGGTACGCGCCCTACGCCCGGGGCAGCGGCATTCCGCAGGTCAGCGCCGCCATCGACCTGACCAACCCCCGGCACCGCTACAAGGTGAGCCGGCTGCTGAGCTTGCGCATCATCTTCGTTAAAATCCTGTCGAGCCTGGTGATGGTAGTGGGCGGGGCTGTTATCGGGCGCGAGGGGCCCACTATCCAGATTGCCGCCTCCATCTTCAAGAAAATCAACGACTGGCTGCCCGCGTGGTACCCCAAAGTGTCGCGGCGCAACATGGTGGTGACGGGGGCGGCGGCCGGGCTGGCTTCGGCCTTCAACACGCCGCTGGGCGGTATCGTGTTTGCCATTGAGGAACTGACCAAAACCCACTTCAACTACTTCAAATCGGCCCTGCTCACGGGCGTTATTATTGCCGGGCTCACGGCCCTCAACCTGCTGGGGCCCTACCTATATCTGGGCTACCCACCGCTCGACCACCTGCCCATCTGGATAATCTTCGTGGTGATGCTGGTGGCGGTGCTCACCGGGTTTGCCGCCAGCAGCATGGCCGAGGCCATTCTGTGGCTGCTGCGCCAGAAAGCCCGCCTGACCAGCCCCGTGCACCGGGCGCTGTACCCGGTAGCCTGTGGCCTGCTGATTGCCGGGCTGGGCGTGGCCTTCGGGGAGTCGGTGTTCGGCTCGGGTAAGGAAATTATGGTCAGCACCCTGTTTACGGCCGACAAGCACGTGGCGTGGTACCTGCCGCTGCTGCGCATCATCGGGCCGGTTATTTCCTTCTCTACGGGCGCGGCCGGCGGCATCTTTGCGCCCGCCCTGAGTGCCGGGGCCAGCATGGGTGCCGTGGTAGCCGAGTGGATGTACCTGCCCGATACGGCCACCAACCTGCTGGTGCTATGCGGTATGGCCGGCTTCCTGACGGGTGTTACGCGCAGCCCGTTCACCTCGTCCATCCTGGTGATTGAAATGACCAACAGCCACAACATCATCTTCTACCTGATGCTCACGGCGCTGCTGGCTAACCTGGTGTCCAACCTCGTCACCCGCCACTCCTTCTACGACCAGCTCAAAGTGCAGTACATCCAGGAAATCCACCGCACAGAGGAACAGGCGCGAAAAATGAACGAAATGGATTACACACAAGATATAGTTTGTCAAGTTTTGATTGAAGAAAAGTCCAAAGAGATAATCTATTCGGTGTTAAATGAATTTATACCAGGATATAAGAAAATAGATTTGGATTATACTGGTAAACCTAACGATGAAAACTACAAATTTGAATCGGAAGATGAAATGATTAGTTTTTACATAAAAACTCCAAATGTTCGACAAACGTTTTATTGGAATAAGTATAAGGAAAATCCAGATAAAATTATGGTTGGAGCCAATATAACGACAGACAATCAAATAGTATTTAGCTTGACTTTTAATGGAACTATAAAAACAGAAGCAGAATATTATCTTCGATTAAAAAGATTCTTGAACTCAAAAATTGGTGTAATATCTTATATTGATCCTGTTGAATATAATAATGGAAATGACTTCAAGGATAGATATAAAAATGAAATATATGAATTTGAAAAATAAAAATTAATTAATATATAGTAAAAAGTATTGATCAGAAAGTGCTGAATTATGGTAAAATAATATTTAATAAAAGGCTCAGCGACTTGATACTGATGCGCATAAGTGCGTAATGCTTTCTTGTCTCCAAACGTTACAAAAATAAAGCTCCCGCAACTTTATGCTGCGGGAGCTTTTTAATTAATCACAAAGCTGCTGGAACCCTACTTCCGACGGGCCATTACTTTCTCCACGGCGGCCACAATGGCGTGCTCGTTGAGGCCGTATTTCTCCATCAACTGGTCGGGGGTGCCGGACTCGCCGAAGGAGTCGTTCACGGCCACCATTTCCAGGGGCAGGGGCTCCTCGCGGGCCAGCAGCTGGGCAATGGAGTCGCCGAGGCCGCCGTGCATCTGGTGCTCCTCGGCCGTTACCACGCAGCGCGTTTTGCGGGCCGATTCCAGAATCAGCCGGGCATCCGACCTGGTCAGTACCTGCGCCATGCGCTAACACAAATCTAGAGAAGATACTTACATCAGCCTACCGTAGTACACTCTGCAGTAGCTGTTTTGTTCTCGAATCCGCTATAGTAATTCCTGTTCTGGCAATTGCGCACGAGCTGATTGAACGTGAGATTGTAGCTAGCTATGCGCTGGAACCTCATAAAGATTCGTAATCTTTCAAACGAGAAACCGAGAGTTAAGCCAAGCTTAGTTTGGAACGGCCTATACGGTAGTATACTGCAGATATTCGTCCGTTATTTGCAGATTGATAGGGAGGTGGTAATTTAAGGGCTAGCCACAAGCGTAAACTAAAATACAACAAAAACAAAAGAAGATGAAGAAGGTGCTTTTGATTTTAATAGCTTTGCTGAACGTAGGGTTAATGTCGCTTCATGCTCAAATTGTAGTACGAGAAAATGCTGTTATTGAAAGAGCTATATCTAAGCCTCGGCAATTTGATAGCTTATCAAATATAACCTTGCAAAGAAATTTAGTGGATTACAAAAAATATATTGGATATAAGTTATTCTATCTACCTAAAGCCAAAAACTACAAGCCGCAGTTTAAATCTCAAAATAAGGAGGTTATTGATTTCTTGTTTTCTAAACAAACCGCCTCAATAACGAAAGGCAGTAAGATGCCCTTTGAGAAAACTATGTCTGCTCAAGCTTTTGGGAATCTCAAAGGTCTCAATCCATTACATCTGGCGCAATACAACGAACAGAGGAAGTTATATGAAAAGGTAGATAAAACACAAACTAATATTTATCTGCCATATTTCTATCATGAGCGGACAGATGAAGTTGATGGAAGAATATCAGGTGCAATTGGTACTATGCCTGACAGTGTGTTTGGTAAATATTTTACCATTCTTGATATACAGGGTAAAGATCCTCAAGCCAGCTATGACGACAAAAGTCTAGACAATTATAAGAGTCTGGAAAGTATTGATTTGAATAACGGAAATGATTGGCAAGTCTTGGGCCTTAAGCTAACGTTAAGAAACGAGTCGAATAAAGACACTCTATACTGGGTTGTAAACCAAGCGCGGTCTATAGGCGCTCCATTCTTTCTTGTTCCGTATTTTGAAAAACAGCGTAGTCTTTATGTGAATAAAAATATCATGCTGAAATCTAATGATGTATCAGTTCCTCAGCTTGAGAATCTTATTGATGTAAATACAGGTGCAATTACAAAAATTAAATATGGCGAAGTATGGACTTGCTCAGATATAAGCTTTGTTGATTCGAAAGACTCGTATTATCTGAATGGATTTTACTTCCTTAAAAATGGAGATAGAGAAGTTAAACTTGAATTAAACAATGGGTTAGTGCAAGATTACTTCATGCTCGAATCGGATTACAAGAAACAACAGGCCGAGAATAAGAAAAAAGAAGAGCAGAGACAAAAAGAACAGCAGGAGCAAGAAAAAAAGGCCCGACAAGAAAGCGTGAAATTCCGGAGTGACTGCATTGCCCAATGGGGACAAAAGATGGGTAGCTACATTGCTGACGGCAAAGTTATGTTGGGCATGAATAAACAAATGTGCACTGCTGCCTGGGGTTCACCTATTGCTGTGAACAGAACCACTGTGAAAGGCCTTACTGCTGAGCAATGGGTGTACGGTTGGGGGACTTACTTATATTTTGGCAACGGTACCCTAAATGCTATTCAGGATTAGCCACTGTAATGAAACAGCCTGCCACATAAGTCTGCTGGTTAAAGCTCTCAAAAAAAAATCAGCTAAATCTATGTCGCGCTGATTGAAAAGTGTTAGCTATGGTTTAGAAGCTATATAGGAAGTTGTCAGACTACTTTGAACGTCATGCAGAGCGCAGCGAAGCATCTCGCGTGCTGACGTTTGGATTACTTCTGCAACGTCAGCACGCGAGATGCCTCGCTGCGCTCTGCATGACGTTCAGATACTTTGTACACTTCCCCAAATCGAGCGCCAGTTGTGAGTAGAGAAAGGCGTAACTTTCACTACCTGACGACTGACAAATGAAAAAGGGACGATTCAGCGAGGCCCAGATTGTGGCCATTCTCCAACAGCAAGCCAGCGGGCAGACGGTAGCCCAGATTGCGCGCGAGCACGGCTTGAGCGAGGCCACGTTTTATGCCTGGAAAAGCAAATACGCCGGGGCCAGCGTGGCCGAGCTCACCCGGCTCAAACACTTGGAAGAAGAGAATCGCAAGCTCAAGCAGATGTTCGCCGACCTGAGCTTAGAAAACCAGGCTATCAAGGAGATACTGCGAAAAAAGTAGCCAGCCCTGCGGCGCGGCGCCAGGCAGCGCAGGGCTTAGTGAGCAAAGGCTGGAGCCAGCGCCGGGCATGTGCCCTGATGGGGCTGGCACGTGGTAGCTATCACCTGGTGGCGCAGGGACGTCATGACGAGCCCGTGCAGGCGGCTTTGCAGGCGTTAAGTGGGCGGCACCCCGGCTGGGGATTTTGGAAACTGCATCACCGTTTGCGCAAGAATGGACTGGTAATCAATCATAAACGCACGCTACGCATTTATCGGGCGCTGGCGCTAAACTTACCCCGGCGCTTGAAAAAGCGCGTACCAGCCCGCGTGAAACAGCCCTTAGCCGTGCCCGCTGCCGCCAACGGGTGCTGGTCGCTTGACTTTACGAGCGACGTGTTGACCGATGGCCGTCGGTTCCGCACGCTCAACGTGCTCGACGACTACAACCGTGAACTGCTGGGCGTGGAAATCGACTTCTCTTTGCCGGCCAGTCGCGTCGTACAAGTGCTCACACGCCTGGTCGAGTGCTATGGCCGCCCCGCGCAGCTGCGCACCGACAACGGCCCTGAATTTATCAGCACTAAACTGAGCGAGTGGTGTGCGCAGCAAAGTATTACGCTGCATTGGATTCAACCCGGCAAGCCGACGCAGAATGCCTACATCGAACGCTTCAAGGGCTCGTTTCGCCGCGAACTGCTCGACGCCCACCTGTTCCGCTCACTGGCCCATGTGCGCCAGTTGGTGGACGAGTGGCGGCACGACTATAATACCCAGCGGCCCCACCAGGCCTTGCATTTTATGACCCCACTCGAATTTAAACAAGCCGCTTAACCTCTGCCTACCACTGGCTTATCAGACGGGGAAGCGTACAACTTCTTAAATAGGGTCTTAGTTAATATCTCTAATCCTTTTCAATTTCCTCATGTCCGTGGTGTAGCAGTTTCCACGGCCATGTGTAACAATAAAAAGCTCCCGCAACTTTAGCTGCGGGAGCTTTTTACTTGATTATAAAGCTGCTGAAACCTTACTTCCGGCGGGCCATTACTTTCTCCACGGCGGCCACAATGGCGTGCTCGTTGAGGCCGTATTTCTCCATCAGCTGGTCGGGGGTGCCGGACTCGCCGAAGGAGTCGTTGACGGCCACCATTTCCAGGGGCAGGGGCTCCTCGCGGGCCAGCAGCTGGGCGATGGAGTCGCCGAGGCCGCCGTGCATCTGGTGCTCCTCGGCCGTTACCACGCAGCGCGTTTTGCGAGCTGACTCCAGAATCAGCTGGGCATCGAGGGGCTTGATGGTGTGGATGTTGATGATTTCGGCGTTGATGCCTTTCTCAGCCAGCAGCTTGCCGGCCAGAATGGCCTTCCACACCAAGTGGCCGGTGGCGAAGATGCTCACGTCGGCCCCCTCGTTCAGCACGATGCCTTTGCCTACCTCAAACTGCTGGTCGGCGGGGGTGAAGTTGGGCACTACCGGGCGGCCGAAGCGCAGGTATACGGGGCCTTCGTAGTCGGCAATGGCAATGGTGGCGGCTTTGGTTTGGTTGTAGTCGCAGGGGTTGATAACCGTCATGTGGGGCAGCATCTTCATCATGCCGATGTCCTCCAGGATCTGGTGGGTGGCGCCGTCTTCGCCCAGCGTGAGGCCGGCGTGGGAGGCGCAGATCTTCACATTCTTACCCGAGTAGGCAATGCTCTGCCGGATCTGGTCGTACACGCGGCCCGTGCTGAAGTTGGCGAAGGTGCCGGTGAAGGGAATCTTGCCACCAATGGTGAGGCCGGCGGCCAGGCCCATCATGTTGGCCTCGGCAATGCCCACCTGGAAAAACCGCTCGGGGTTGTCCTTGATGAAGGCATCCATCTTGAGTGAGCCGATGAGGTCGGCGCAGAGGGCTACCACGTTGGGGTTGGTGCGGCCCAGCTCCTGCAAGCCAGCGCCAAAGCCGCTGCGGGTATCCTTCGATTCGGTGTAGGGAAAGTCTTTCATGAAGTATGGTAGGGAAATGGGTTTACAAAGAAGTAAAATGAACGTCATGCAGAGGCGCAGCCGAAGCATCTCGTGTGCTGACGTTAGCTTGTCGTTTAGGAGTCAGCACGCGAGATTCCTCGCGCTGCTCGGAATGACGGGCAGGTAGTTGTTCTGATACCTCTTGCCGTTCCCGCCACTGCAGACCCGCCGGCAGCTCAGCGGCGCTGAACTCCAGGTGAATCACGCGGCGGGTGCGGGGGCTGGTGCTTCGTTGCGACGAGTGCAGCGTGAGGGGCTGCATGAGCAGGAGCCCCCCGGCCGGCACCGCGCAGGTAACGGCATGCGGCGTCAGCCCGGGATGCTGAGCGGGCGGTACCACGCCGAGGCGTTGGGAGCCGGGTACCACGCGTAAGGCCCCGTTGGTGGCGTCGCAATCATCAAGGTGCAGGCGCACGGTGACGATACTTTCCAGGATTTCGTGTGGCGGCAGCACGGTGGTTTCACCGGCTTTGGTGGTCCAGGGGCCATACCCGGGCAGATCGAGGCGCTGGTCCACGGCCACCATCACATCCTGGTGCCAGGCCACCAGCCAGTTGGAGCCGGCCGGCTTATCGAAGTAAATGGACTTCACCAAGTGCGGCGTCTGCCCCGGAAACAGCTCCGCCAGTACCGCCTGCAGCCGCGGCGTGAGCAGCTGGGGCCACAGCTGCGGCACTTCACCCAGCAGGTTTCGAATGGCAAACACGTCCTGACTGCGCCGGAAATTGGCCGAGCCAGCCTCAGCCGATTCGATGGTACGTAGCAGCCCGGTCGTTTCCTCCGGAGAGAAAACGTCAGGCAAGATGGCATAGCCGTCGGTGCGGAGTTGGGCAGCTGCGGTTTTAGTTACAGATAACGTTGACAGGTGCGACATCACTAAAATTTGATTCTGTCTCGTGTACAGTAACCCCGGCCACCCTGATTGATGCAGCCATCATACAACTTGCGCCCAATAATGGGCGAGTAAGTTGTGTCACCATCCGTCACAATCATGCGAACCTGCGGAGCGATGGTGTTTACTATTTCCACCGTCTTATCCGCTTTGCGGCACTTTGGACAGACATAGTGGCCAAATACGTTCTTTTGAAGCGTAAGTGGGAAGTGTAGTTGGATAACCGTGTCTGTCACTGCCACAGAGCCAATGTATAGAGTGTCGCCGAAGTCTTGATTCAGGAACAAGTCCGCAGGTGCTGCTGAAACAGGAAAGACGTAACCCGGCCGTGTGCGGGTGTTGCCTTTATACCGTTGTCCAGCAGTAGTTACCGCCCATACATCACCACCTGAGCCCCAGCGGGAAGGCGCAAAAACTACCTTAACCGTAATATCAGGGTAATACTTGGGCACTGAACCAGTCAGCAACAGCAGAGGTAGATACTTTATTTTCATCGTCCGAAAATGCTGACCGACGAGGTTTGGCCCGGCCGGATGGTGAACGTGCGCACGTCGGTGAACTGGCTGCCAGTGGCGGTTTTGGTGCGGAACACGAGGCGGTAGGCCCCGGGCTGCATCGGCAGGTTCACTTTGCTGCTGGTTTCGGGCAGGTTGTGCACCCACGTCTGCTGCTCGTCCTGGCCGAGGCGGTAGATGCTGCCGTAGCCTTTCAGGTCCGACACGATGTTGAGAATGCCGGGAGCTTCGTAGGTTACGGCCGTTTCCTGGCCCTGCTTCACCGTGATGCGCCGCAGCTGCCGGGGCAGCGTGAGCAACTCCACCTCGTAGTTGCCGGCCAGCAGTTTCTGCCGCGCCCCGAAGGGCAGGGCCACCACCGTGGCCGGGTTGCCCTGGGCCCGCACCACCGCCTGCACCGTGCCGTAGGGGTTGGGCGAGGCGGCGGGGTTCTGCAGCCACAGCGTACCCTGGGGCGTTTTGTAGCTGAGCACGTTGGCCCGGCCCGGTCGGATGGGCAGGTTCGGCTGCCGCACTGGGGGCACCGTGTTAATAACCAGGTCGTAGCTCTGCAGCGCGTCGATGTCGAGCACGTCGGGTTTTCCCTGGGCGTCGCGGTAGTGCACGTAGTTGTACTCGGGCAACTCCGTCACGCTGTTCACAAACGTCAGGTTCACGTTCGATTCCACAGGGCGGCCGGCGTCATCGGTGAGGTTCACGCTCACGGTAGTTTTGGCCAGCGTCTGGGTCACTACATCGTTGAGGATGGTGCGAAAGGTCTTCACATCGGCCGCGTTGTAGTACTGGCCCAGGCATTCCAGCTGCTTGCCAAACTCCCGCTCGGCCCCGATGCCAATCACAAACGGCTTCAGAAACACCCGCTTGCGCTGCAGCGCCAGGGCCGTGGCGCACGGGTCGCCCTTGCACGATTCCAGCCCGTCGGTAATCAGAATGAGCACGTTACGGGCCGACTTGTCAGCCGGGAAATCCTGGGCCGACTGCAGCAGGGAGTACGTGATGGGCGTGTTGCCCTTGGGCTCAATCGTTTTGAGCCGGGCTTTGATGGCCGCCGCGTTTTTGGGCGCGAAGGCCACTTCCAGCCGAGAATCCTCGCAGTTGTTCTCCTTATTCTCGTGCTGGTGCCCGTAGGCCCGCAGCGCCAGCTCCAAGTGGGGGTAGGCGTTGAGCGAGTCCACCATTTTCGACAACAGCCGCTTGGCCACGTCCCAGCGCTGCTCACCCTCCCACGGGGCCCGCATCGAGCCGGAGGCATCCAGCACGAACAGAATACGCGTGGTTTTGGGCTGGGCCGGCGCTGCGTTCTGGGCACGCGCAGACCCGGAGGCCAGCAGCCCCGCAAGCAAGCACATAACCAGAACAAAGTGGCGCATTTCGGACGTAACCGAAGAAGAAAAGAACGTCATGCTGAGTTTGCCGAAGCATCTCTACCGCTTCGTTACAGTATGCTTGCGAAGCGGTAGAGATGCTTCGGCAAGCTCAGCATGACGGTTTTAGGGGCTTAGTAATCGGCGGCTTTTTCCACGATGAGCTGCTGCAGGGCTTTTTCCAGCTGCTCGTCGTTGGGGGCCACGCCGTGCCACTTGTGCGAGCCCATCATGAAGTCCACACCGTAGCCCATCTGGGTATCCATCAGCACCAGGATAGGCTGGCCCTGGCCGAGCAGGCTCTGGGCTTCCTTGATGGTGGGCAGCAGGGTTTCGAACTGGTTGCCGTCGGTTTCGAGTACGCGCCAGTTGAAGGCTTCAAACTTGGCGCGCAGGTCGCCGAGGCCGCCGATTTTGTCGGTGGGGCCGTCAATCTGCTGGCCGTTGCGGTCCACGAAGGCAATGAGGTTGTCGACCTTGTGGTGCGGGGCGTACATGGCCGCTTCCCATACCTGGCCTTCCTCCAGCTCCCCGTCGCCCATCAGCACAAATACAGTTTGGGGGTCGTTGTTGAGCTTTTTGGCTTGGGCCGCGCCCACGGCCACGCTCAGGCCCTGGCCCAACGAGCCCGAGGCTACCCGGACGCCGGGCAGGTGCTCGTGGGTGGCGGGGTGACCCTGCAGGCGGGAGTTGAGCTTGCGGAACGTAGCCAACTCGCTTACCGGGAAGTATCCCGAGCGGGCCAGCACCGAGTAGAACACCGGCGAAATGTGGCCGTTGGAGAGGAAAAACAGGTCTTGCCCGATGCCGTCCATATCGAAGGGCTGGGGCGTGTGCTTCATCACTTTGAAGTACAGGGCTACCAGCAAATCGGTGCAGCCCAAGGAGCCGCCGGGGTGACCCGAATTTACGGCGTGCACCATACGCACGATGTCGCGCCGCACCTGGGCGGCAATCTGTTTCAGCTCGGCCACCGATTTGGTGGCTGCGGGCGCGTGGGTTTCGGATGAGGCGGCGAATGACGTGTCCTGCGACATGGGTTCGGGTTGAGAATGGAGTTAGTGAGGCAAAGGTAATTACCTCACCCCAACCCCTCCCCATAAGGGAGGGGCTCTAGCTCTAAAAACTAGCGGTTAGAAAAGCTGCTAGAACTAGAGCCCCTCCCTTATGGGAAGGGGTTGGGGTGGGGTACAAAAAAGCCCCGCCGGAGGGGCGAGGCTTTCAGGGGGGAAGCTACAGCAGCTGAGCCGCGTGGTTTTTGGTGTCGACTTTGGTAATGACTTTCTCAATCAGGCCCTGCTCGTTGATGAGGAAGGTGTAGCGCATGGTGCCCATGTACTTGCGGCCGTACATCGACTTTTCCTGCCACACCCCGTAGTCCTGCACTATTTTCTTGTCCTCATCTACCAGCAGCGGGAAGGGCAGCTCGTGCTTGGTGGCAAACTTCTGGTGCGACTTCTCCGAGTCGATGCTTACACCAAGCACCTGCACGCCGGCGGCCTGGAGCTGCGCGTAGTTGTCGCGGAGGTTGCAGGCTTGGGCGGTGCAGCCCGAGGTGTCATCTTTGGGGTAGAAGTAGAGGGCCACTTTGCGGCCCGCGTAATCCTGGAGGCGGTGGAGGGTGCCGTTCTGGTCTTTGGCTTCGAAGGCCGGGGCCTGCTCGCCAGCTTGGGGTACTGCCATGCCGCGAAGATAGAAGGGATTTTTGGGGATTCAGCAACGAAATAACACCCGTCATTGCGAGCGAAGCGAAGCAATCCGTCCTTTTCATGGGACAGAGCACTGAACAGCAGAAAGCCCCTGACGGCCGAGCTGGCGTCAGGGGCTTCTGAATAGGTTAATTGTTTTGTGCTTCGTGAAGGACGGATTGCTTCGTCCTTCGCCCTCGCAATGACGGGCTGGCGTTACGGCTTGCCGGCCATGGGCTGTGGGGTGAAAATCAGGTTTTCAACGGGGAAGCCCAACTCCCGGCCGCGGGCTACCAGCCGGTCACGCAGGTTGCGCTCCAGGTGGGGCTTGCGGCTCAGAATCCAGAGGTTTTTGCGCTCCGGCTCGCCTACCAGGGCATATTGGTAGTCCGATTCATCCAGGTCCAGAATCCAGTAGTCGCCCTCAAAGGGCCAGAAGAACTGCACTTTGAGGCGGGCATTGGTGGCATCCACGGCGCGGGCTACGGCGGTGGCGGTTTCGGCGGGGCCGTTGAGACCTTCCTTATGGCAGGTATTACGTACGTTTACCTTGCCATCGGGCCGTAGCTTGTACTCGGCTGTCACGTGCTGGCAGCCTTTCTCGAAGCGGGTGGGCAGGCGGGCCACCTCGTACCAGAGGCCGGCGTACTTGTGCAGGTCTACGTGGGCGACGGTGGGCAAGGCCGGATAGGCTTTGCGGCGGGTGTAAGCGTAGGCCGCTACGCCGGCCGCCACAGCGGCGGCAGCGGCTCCCAGCAGCACGGGCTGGCGGCGTTTGAGCAGGTTCTTGGGCATAGGGTTGAGGTTGGAAGTTGCCGCTGTTTACGCAGAATCACTGTTGGCGGCTTGAAGAATTGCTGAAGCTCCCAGAGAACAGGAAACCTGAAAAGTAAGTGAATTACCGAAGTCCTACTCCACTTCATCTTTCTCAGACCAGCGCAATGCTACCTCGGGGAGATTGGGATTTCCGATGTCAGCTGTCCAATAAAAGCGCCAGTCATCTGCCGAGTGTACATATTGGGCGAGTGTACCGTCTTGCACCAGTTCCTGCAGGATCTGCGTCACTTCTGTATCATTATCATTGGTCAGCGACGGATATTTAGCCAGCATGGCTGGGTTGTTTTGAAGAAAGTTAATCAGGAACCAAGGATCAATGCCGGTACAACCGCCTTCCTTCGCGTAATCGAAATCCACCTCTACCCCGAACATGGTAACCAGACAGCCTGCGCCGTGGAACGCATACCGTACACGCTGTTGTGCATCCAGATAACCTGCCCGGTAACCGGGGCTTTCTTCGCGCTGTTGAAAGCCGCAGTCTTGTTCCGATTTGGCATTTAGCAAGGCTACAGCCTTATAAACAGCTGCTTGGTATTCTTTGATGAGTTCTGTGACTTGCTGCTTAGCTGAAAGCATTATAGAAGAGATGAGTGTACAGAAGCAGTCAGATATCCTAACATACTTCGTTTTCCGTTTCTCGAAAAGCGTCCTTGTAGAAACGCAATAGTTGAAGTCGCTTCAATGATCTGTTGTAGCTCAGCCTCAGCAATGCGGCTACGTTGTTCCGTCTGCAAAGGCTATAAAAATAAGTACCCCGGAACTGTGCTCCGGGGTACAACTTCTATAGTCGTGCAACTTGCGTTCCGCGGCTACAGCACTAAGTTAATCACCTTCTCATTACCGGCCTGGTCGGTCAGGCGGAGGGTGGCGGGGCCGTGCAGGGGCGGGCCCAGCGTGTCGTCGCGCTCCGAGTAGATGGTGGCGTTTTTGTGCTCGAAGCGCAGCAGGCGGAACTGCCCGTTCACTTCCAGCTTGTAGCTGGCCAGGCCCGAGAGGTCGTCGCCGACCTTGAATACCACGCCGCCGGGGCCGCGGCTGATGAGGCGGGCCGAAGGCGGAATAGTGTCGGTGAGGAGCTTAAACTGCCCGAAGGCCTTGATGGGAGCCGTAATGGCGGTGGCATCGGCGTTCCACTTGCCGCCCACGTAGGCCCGGCCGCCCTTGGCCGTGACGCTGTAGATAGCCGTGCGACGCGGGTCGGCTACCGGAGCTTCGGGCTTGAGGGTGAGGGCCATGGTTTCGTAGAGCGGGGTACGGGGGTGATGCACCGTCCAGAGGCCCTGCTTGTAGCTGGTTTGCACAAATAAGGTGTCAAACAGCGTCTTCGGCCCGAAGCCCAGCGCCAGATTGCCAGTGCTGAACCCAAACTCCCGGCCCGCCGGAATCAGGGCCTGCCGGTCGAACCGCTTGGTAATGCGGCCGAACTGCAGGGAGTCGGGGCGGCCGGCGCGCAGGTCGTAGAGGTACACGTTCTGGCTTTGCTCGGTATAGCTGGGTTTGAGCGTGAGGCGGCGGTTGCCTTTGAACAGCGTAAGGTTGCCGCCCACCGCGGCCGTGTCAGGGTCGGCGGCGGTAGCCACCAGCAGGTTGCGGCTGATATCGTAGCGCAGGGCCGGGGTTTTCACGGCCGCCGAGCGGGTTTTGTGGTAGCTGTCGGCCATACCCCGCAGTGCAAAGCGTAGAGGCGTGAGGTTGCCGTAGGAGTCGCTCAGGCGTACTTCCACGCTGTATACCTTGCCCGGCTCCACGCGCAGCTTGCCCTTGCCGGGGCCGGTGGTGTACATGTGCAGGTCGTTGCCATCGTCCACGAACAGCTTTTCCAGCTGCCGGCCCTGGGTGGCGCGCCACTCATAGTCGAGGTGGTTATTGATCTGGCGGGAGCCTTCCGGAAACGGAATGGCATCTACCACGTGCTGGTAGTGGGGCTGGCCGTTCACCAGCACCTCCACCTTCTGAATCCCGTTCTTGTTCCACACCTGGTCAAACCGGTCGAAGCCCTGCATGAGCAGGCCCACGGTACCGTTGGCCGGAATAGTATCAGCCCACACGTAGCCGCCGCCGTTGAGCAGGGGCGGGGTCTTGGGAATGAAGATTGACTTGCCAAACTTCCCCTGCACCCGCGCATCAATGTTCAGGGCCTCCACACCGAAGGCCAGCAGCGTGGGCGCCACGTGGTCCTGAATTTCCGGAAAGCCGCCCCATTGCAGCGGGTTCAGCTGCTCATCCTGGGCCGTGCGCACCTCCCAGTGCAGATGCGGCCCGGCCGAGCCCCCGGTATTGCCCGAGAGGGCCACCACTTCGCCGCGCTTCACGGGGAACTGGTCGGGCTTGAAAAACAGCTCCAGCTCGTAGGTCTGCTTCTCGTACTGGCGGCGGCGCAGCTCCTCGGCCACGGGGCCTTTGAAGCGGTTGAGGTGGCCGTACACGGTGGTGAGGCCGTTGGGGTGGGTGATGTAGAGCACGTTGCCGTAGCCGTAGCTGCTCTGCTTCATCCGGGAAATGTAGCCGTCGGCCGAGGCGTAAACCGGCAAATCTACCCGGCCATCAGTCTTGATATCGAGGCCCCCGTGGAAGTGGTTGGGCCGCAGCTCGCCCATGCTACCCGCCAGAAAATTCTGCTGGCCGGGCTTAATGGGAAACAGGAAATAGCCCTGCGGTACCACGGGGCGGGCACTGGAGGCCTGATTCTGGGTGGCTTTGGGCTTCTCCGTCGAATCGGGCTCCTGCCCGCCGCAGGCGGTGGGCTGTAACCCCAGTAACAGCAAAAACGGCACCGCCACGCTCAGCAGATGGCGGGACCGGGTAGTCAGGAAATCGGGCATTCAGGAAAGGAAATCAGCAGCAAAAAATAAGGACGTGGATGCCGCAGCAACGCCGGAGCCCGGCACAATCGTGCCCGGCCAGCCGGGAAAAAGGATACGAGGGATATCGGGCGGAGGTGGCAGGAGCAACAAGAAGAGCGTCATTCCGAGCCCCGCGAGGAATCTCGCGTGCTGATGTTTGAAATGGCAACCGCTCCACAGCCCAGGGTTTAAACCCTGGGCTAGTAAATCGTTCAGGCAAAGCGGTAGAGATGCTTCACGGGGCTCAGCATGACAGCTAGCTTGGCAATGTCAGCACGCGAGATTCCTCGCGGGGGCTCGGAATGACGTTCTGTTGGCCTACTTCACCGCCAGGTCAAACATCTTGTCCTCGCCGATGAAGCCGGTGAGCTGGTCACCGATTTTGACGGGGCCCACGCCGCTGGGGGTGCCGGTAAAGATCAGGTCGCCCATTTTCAGGGTGATGAACTGGGAGATGTAGCTGATGATTTTCGAGAAGTCGTGCAGCATCAGGCCGGAGTTGCCCTGCTGGCGTACCTCGCCGTTTACTTCCAGCCGGAAGTCGATGTTCTTGAGGTCGGCAAACTCCGATACCGGCTTGAACTCCTGGGAAATCGGGGCCGAGCCGTCGAAGCCTTTGGCCAGTTCCCAGGGCAGGCCCTTGCTTTTGAGCTTGCTCTGCAGGTCGCGGGCCGTGAAATCAATGCCCAGCCCGATGGCGTCGAAATAGGTGGGGGCAAATTTCTCCTCGATGTTCTTACCGTTTTTGCAGATGCGCAGCACCAGCTCCACCTCGTGGTGAATGTCCTGGGAGAAATCTGGCAAGAAGAAGGGCTGGTTGCGCTGGAGCAGGGCCGTGTCGGGCTTAGCGAAGATGACGGGCGCGTCGGGCGTTTCGTTCTGGAGTTCGGCAATATGTTCGGCGTAGTTGCGGCCGATGCAGAGAATTTTCATGCTCAGGGAATTGAAGGAGTTTGGGGCAGATACCGCCACCACGGAGCCGCCGGTTTTGCAGAAAACGCGCGGCAGACGGTCAAAAATAGCGTTTAATTCGCGGGGCCAAAACCCAAAATACCGGCTGACTGCAGCGCCGGGGGTGGTGGCAAACATTTTGCCCACTGCCGTACGTATAGCACGCTGTCAGGCGCTGGCTCCCCCCAGCTCGTTCCTGGCTTTCATCCTCCCGTTCTGTTCCTTCTCTCTTCAGTCTTTTCCCATGTTTAAAAAAATTGCTTTGGCCAGCTGCCTGTTCGTGGCTGCCGCCTGCTCCACGGTGCCCATTACCGGCCGCCGCCAGCTCAGTTTGGTTTCCGATACGGAAATGAACACCATGGCCGCCCAGGAATACCAGAAAGTGCTGGCCAGCAGCCGCGTTATTAACAGCGGTGAGCAGGCGGCTATGGTCAAGCGTGTGGGCCAGCGCATTCAGCAGGCCGTGGAAATGTATTTCCGCCAGCAAAACCAGCAGGCTCAGCTGGAAGGCTATCAGTGGGAATTCAACCTCATTGACGACAAGCAGGAAAACGCCTGGTGTATGCCCGGTGGTAAGGTGGCCGTGTACAGCGGTATCCTACCCATCACGCAGGATGAAAATGGCCTGGCCGTCGTAATGGGCCACGAAATTGCCCACGCCGTTGCCCGTCACAGCTCGGAGCGCATGAGCCAGCAGATGGCGGCGCAGGGCCTGGGCACCGTAGTTTCGACGGCTGTGGGGCAGAGCCCAACCGCTACGCAAAGCGTGTTTCTGCAGGCCGTGGGCGTGGGCTCTTCGCTGGGCCTGCTGAAGTATGGTCGCAGCCAGGAGTCGGAAGCTGACCATTTGGGGCTTATCTTCATGGCCATGGCCGGCTACAACCCCGATGGAGCCGTACAGTTCTGGCAGCGCATGGACGCCCGCGAAAATGCCGCCTCACCGCCCGAATTCCTGTCTACTCACCCCTCCAACGGCACCCGTATTGCCAGCATTCAGAAAGAGCTGCCGGAAGCCCGTACGTATTACAAACCCCGCTAACTTCGGATTGATTTAGCCAGTATCAGATGAACTGTATCCCGCGCTCTGCGCTATACCTACTGAGTTCCGGCCTGCTGTTGCTGGGCGGGCTGACGGCCTGCGAAACAACCAAGCGGGGCTTCCCGGAAATGAGCACCCCCACCACCGACACGGAAGAAATGCGCCGTAAGCGCGAGGTGGTAAGCAAACAGGTAGCCGAAGTAGCGGAAGGAAAAATCCGCTACGTCATTCCCCGGGAGCAGCTTTCGGCAGCCTTCACCCGCGAATTCGGCGACGGTACGGCCATCGATAAAACTGTTATCCGGAAGGTGCAGGAAACCCCCAAGGATAAGGCCGTATACTACATTGTGGGCATGGGGCTGCGGAACGGTATGTACCGGGCCATGGCGCTGCCCCTGCAAACCTCCACCGACAACAGCCTGTATCTGCCGTCTAACTCCGCCCGCTACATTATCACGGGGGTAGGCTGCACATTCTGCTTTTTCAACTTCGAGAAAAACGAAATTGTGGGCACCACCTGCGAGGAGAATACCGGCGGCAGCCGTTGCGACCTGCGCGTGGAGTCGAATAACACGTTTTTCGTGCGCAAATAGCCATGCTCAGCCGAAAATGGATTCTACGCCTCTCCCTCACGGCCCTAGCTCTGCTGGTCACCACCGACCGGCGCCGGAAGAACTCTGAGGAAGCCAAAGGAAGCCAGCAGTAAAAAGGGAAAGCGAAACGCCCGGTGCTACAATGCGCATCGGGCGTTTCGCTTTATATAGCGTTACCTGTTAGGCCAGGCCTTCCTGTACCATCTCCACAAACCGGGCAATTCGGTTTACCAATACATCGGGATTTACTTTTTCCAGCGGGTGGGGGGTGTTCATGATGATTTCGAAGGTGGCGCGGGGCATGTGGTCGGCATAGGCGCGGGAGGCATCCACGCCGGCCGTTTTGTCCAGCTCGCCCACCAGCACCTGCACCGGCACTTCCAGCGCGGCCAGGTTTTCGGCATTGAGCAACGGGGCATCGCCCAAACCCCGCAGCAGGCCCGCCGTGGCTGATAGGAACTCCGGCAGGGGCACCGGGGCGTGCAGCTGCTCCAGGTGTGTGGCAAACTGCGGCACTTTCTCGTGCATGGCGGCCGCATCCAGAAAACTGGTAGCCTGCACCGCTGCGCCCGGCGTCCAGTCGAACTTAGTGCCCAGGGTGGTGATGCTGCTGAACAGCTCCGGCCATGCCACGGCCGCCGTGAGAGCTGCGTAACCGCCCATGCTGTACCCGAACACATGCACCGGCGGCAGGTTGCGGTCCAGAATAAACTGCCGGACTTCCTGCGCGAAATGCTTCATCGAAAAGGCTTTCGGCGTAAATGGCCGTCCACCGTGGCCCCCGAAGGAGAAAGAATACACATCGTAAAAGGACGGCAGCTCCCGTTTCAGAAACTTCAGTTCTGCTTCTGAGCCCAACGCCCCGTGCAGGAGCAAAATGGTGTGTTTCATGCCTTGGTTCTTCGCCTCTGGCCGGCCTGCTGAGCAGGACCAGGTCAGAGGCGAAGAATAAATTAGTTGGTTACTTCGGCCGCCAGCTGATTCAGATCCAGCCCGTCAAACGTGCCTGAGGACATCATCAGCAGATTGGCGTTTTGCCAGTTCTGGGCATGCAGGAAAGCGGCCAGCTCCTTGCTGTCAGTGAATACGCGCAAATCGGGCCGCTGGAAGGCCTGCTGCACGGCTTCGGGCGGCAGGGCGGGCAGGCGCTTGTGCTCCAGTACGTGGGGGTTGAAGTACACTACCGCCACGTCGGGCGCATCGAAGGTGTGGGCGTATTGGGGCAAAAAGGCCGGGTTCAGGGAGCTGAACGTGTGCAGCTCCAGGCAGGCTACCAGCTTGCGCTCCGGGTACTGATTTTTGAAGGCAGTGGCAGTGGCTTTCAGCTTGCTGGGCGCGTGGGCGAAATCCTTATACACAACGGAGCCCACGCCTTCCCGCACCTTTTCCAGGCGGCGGGCCGCACCTTTAAACGTGGCCAGGGCTTCGTAAAACTCCTTGCCTTTGATGCCCAGCTGCTTGCACACTTCCTTGGCCGCCGAGATGTTGCGCAAGTTGTGCGCCCCGAACACCTGCACGGGCACCTCCTCGTCCTTTTTGGTAATCAGGTAGGTTTTGCCGTCCCGAATCACGTGCTCATGGGGGCCATAGCCAATGTACTTCACGTCGGGCGAGCTGGGCACCGTCACCAGCTGTACCTGCTCGTCGTCCTGGTCGTAGATGAGCACGCCGGCCTTGGGCGTCATCTCCGCGAAGATCTTGAACTGCTCCCGGTACACCTCCTCCGTCGGAAACACGTTGATGTGGTCCCAGCTGATGCCGGAAATCACGCCGATGTGGTGCTGATAGAGGTGGAATTTGGGCCGCCGGTCGATGGGGGAGGATAGGTACTCGTCACCTTCAATGATGATGATGGGCGCGTCGTCGGTGAGCTGCACCATCAGGTCGAAGCCTTCCAGCTGGGCCCCCACGGCGTAATCGAACTTACGGCCGTGGTAGCGCAGTACGTGCAGAATAAGCGAGGTAATGCTGGTTTTGCCGTGCGAGCCGCCAATGACGATGCGCTGCTTGTCGCGGGAGGCCTCGTAAATGAATTCCGGGAACGAGTACACCCGCAGGCCCAGCTCCTGGGCCCGCAGCAGCTCAGGGTTGTCGGGGCGGGCGTGCATGCCCACAATCACCGCGTCGAGGTCGGCCGTAATCTTCTCCGGAAACCAGCCTTCTTCGGCCGGCAGCAGGCCGGCGGTAGCCAGGCGGCTTTTGGCCGGCTCAAAAATCTCGTCGTCGGAACCCGTTACCTGGGCCCCGCGCTGGTGGAGGGCCAAAGCCAGGTTGTGCATAATGCTGCCCCCGGTAGCAATCAGGTGCAGGCGTTGGAGCGAAGAAGGAGTTGCGGCCATTCGGGAAATAAGTAAGCAGGCCACAAAGGTACATTGCCCGGCCGATGTGTACATGGGCAGACTCGGCCGGCCGGCCCGCACGCCGTAGGGGTGGGGTTCGAAGCTTCATTCTACTCTGCTCACCCTCAGGCTCTGAGCTTGTTCCAGGGAGGTTCTGTTCAGTATCAGCATACAAAAAAGAAACCTTTTGTGCCAGTCCCGGATTGTAGAGCCCAGCCGTTAGATTTGTGCCCCTTTGGCTGAAAAGTTGAAGAGCCCGGGCCGGAATCCTGCCCAAAACCGGCCCAACCTGCTTACCTTGTAGTGCTTAGTTAGTAATGAACGACCGGATGGATGACCGCCTGAAACTTTCGGCCTCGCGGGCCAAAGCTGCCTGGAACAGCCGCCCGGCGCAGCTGCCCATGGGTGGAGCCGCGGGCAAACTGCCGCCCCAGGCCCTGGAGCTGGAAGCCGCCGTGCTGGGGGCCCTTATGCTGGAAAAGGATGCCCTGACCACGGTTATCGACATCCTGAAACCCCAGAGCTTCTACAAGGAGGGCCACATCCGCATCTTCAAGGCCATTCTGAATCTGTTCGATAAGTCGGAGCCGATTGATATTCTTACGGTTACGCACGAGCTGCGGGAAATGGGCGAGCTGGAGGCGGCCGGCGGGGCGCACTACGTGGCCAACCTCACCTTCAAGGTAAACTCGGCGGCCAACATTGAGTACCACGCCCGCATCATCACCGAAAACGCCATCAAGCGGGAGCTGATCCGCATTGCCTCCGACATTCAGCGCGACGCCTTCGAGGACACCACCGACGTGTTCAACCTGCTCGACAGCACTGAGCAGTCGTTGTTCGAGGTGTCGGAATCCAACATCCGCAAGAACTTCGACGACATGCGCAGCCTGATGGGCAAGGCCATCAAGGAGCTGGAAGAAAAGAAAGACCAGAAGGACGGCCTTACCGGCGTACCCTCCGGCTTCTCGGCGTTGGATCGGGTTACGTCGGGTTGGCAACCATCTGATTTAGTGATTATTGCAGCGCGGCCCGGTATGGGTAAAACCGCCTTCGTGGTGTCCGCTATGCGTAACGCGGCGGTGGAGTTTAAGAAGCCAGTGGCTATTTTCTCGCTGGAAATGTCCTCGCTGCAGCTTGTGAACCGTCTGATTTCGGCGGAGGCGGAGCTGGATTCGGAGAAAATCAAGAAGGGCAACTTGGCCGACTATGAGTGGGCCCAGCTGAACCACAAGATTTCGGCTCTGTCGTCGGCCCCCATTTACATCGACGATACGCCGGGCCTCAGCATCCGGGAGCTGCGCACCAAGTGCCGCCGCCTCAAGGCCCACCACGACATTCAGATGATCATCATCGACTACCTGCAGCTGATGACAGGTAACACGGATGGCAAGGGTGGGGGCAACCGGGAACAGGAAATTGCCTCGATTTCGCGGGCCCTGAAGGGCATTGCTAAGGAGCTGAATGTGCCGGTTCTGGCCCTGTCGCAGCTAAGCCGCTCGGTGGAAACCCGCGGCGGCGACAAAAAGCCCCAGCTCAGTGACCTTCGGGAATCGGGCTCCATCGAGCAGGATGCCGACATGGTGGTGTTCCTGTACCGGCCTGAGTACTACAAGATTACAGAGGACGAAATGGGTAACCCCACGCAGGGTACCGGCGAGGTGATTATTGCCAAGCACCGGAACGGCTCCCTGGAAACTGTGCAGCTGAAGTTCATCGGCAAGTTCACCAAGTTTGCCGACCTCGACGGGGCTGGCGGTGGCTTCGGCGACGCGGGCTTCAACCCCAGCGCTTTCCCCACCAGCACCTTCGACGACGACCAATCCGGCTTCGCCCCGAACACCATCCGCCTCGGCTCCCGCATCAACAACGACGGCCCGCCGCCCGCGCAGCCCTTCCCCCGCAGCAACTTCGACGACGGCCCACCGCCGTTTTAGTCCGCCAAGAAACCCAAACCGCCCGCTGGTACCAGCGGGCGGTTTGGGTTTCTAGAACGTCATGCTGAGCTTGCCGAAGCATCTCTACCGCTTCATTGGATTACCATGGCAACGAAGCGGTAGAGATGCTTCGACTACGCCTCCGGCTCCGCTCAGCATGACGCTCTGTTACTTCAAGTTCAAACGACCCTACCCAAACATGCCCACCGCATCTTTGCTGGGCAGGGCGGTTTTGCCCATTAGGAACAGGTCTACTTGGCGGGCGGCTTCGCGGCCTTCGGAAATGGCCCATACCACCAGCGACTGGCCCCGGCGCATGTCGCCGGCCACGAAGACATTGGGCTGGGAGGTGAGGAAGTCGGTGTCGGAGGGGGTGCGCACGTTGCCCCGGTCGTCGAGGGCCACGCCGAGCTGCTCCAGGAGGCCTTCGTAGCGGGGGGAGGCGAAGCCCAGGGCCAGCAAAGCCAGCTGGCAGGGAATTTCACGCTCCGAACCCTCGATTTCGGTGAAGGCGAGGCGGCGGCCCAGCACGTCGGTTTCCCAGGTAACGTCGGTGACCAGCAGGGCCCGCAGGCGGCCGTGCTCATCGGCCAGGAAGGCTTTGGTGTTGATGCCCCAGTAGCGCTGGCAGCCTTCCTCGTGGGAGGTGCTGGTGCGGAACACGGCCGTGGGGTAGTGGGGCCAGGGCTCGAAGTGGGGCCGCTCGGGGGCGGGCTGGTGCATGAGGGCAAACTGCGTGACGGAGCGGGCCTGCTGGCGGTTGGCCGTGCCCACGCAGTCGGAGCCGGTGTCGCCGCTGCCGATGACCACCACGTCGAGGCCGGTGGCCTGAATTTCGGTCTCCGACAGCGGCAGGCCGCTTACGCGGCGGTTGTGCTGGGTGAGGTAGTCCATGGCGAAGTGGATGCCGGGCAGCTCGCGGCCGGGCAGAGGCAGGTCTTTGGGCTCCAGGGCCCCACCGGCCAGCACCACGGCATCAAACTGCGCCATTAATTCCTGGGCGGGTATGTCCCGGCCGACTTCGGTATTGCAGCGGAACTGCACGCCGTCTTCTTCCAGCAGGCGCAGGCGGCGGTCAATCACCCATTTATCCAGCTTGAAATCGGGGATGCCGTAGCGTAGGAGGCCGCCGGGCCGGTCGTCGCGCTCAAATACCGTCACGGCGTGGCCGGCCCGCACCAGCTGAGCCGCCGCCGCCAGTCCCGCCGGACCCGAGCCCACCACGGCCACCGATTTGCCGGTTTTGAGTACCGGCGCCGTGGGCCGTACGTAGCCCCGGGCAAAGGCCGTCTCGATGATGTGCCGCTCGATTTCCTCAATGGCCACCGGCGCGGCATGGATGCCCAGCACGCAGGCCGACTCGCAGGGGGCGGGGCAGATGCGGCCGGTAAACTCGGGGAAGTTGTTGGTGGCGCTCAGGATCTGGTAGGCCTGCTCCCAGTCCTGGCGGTACACGGCGTCGTTGAACTCGGGGATGATGTTGCCCAGCGGGCAGCCCGCGTGGCAGAACGGAATGCCGCACTCCATGCACCGCCCCGACTGCTGCCGGAGCTGCGTATCAGAGTACTGGCCCACAAACTCGCGGTTGTGTGCCACGCGCTCCTGCGGGGCGGCCTTGGCGGGCAGCTCCCGCTGAAATTCCTTGAAACCGGTGCTATTGCCCATGTGCGTGGTGCCTCACCCCCCCGGCCCCCTCTCCAGGGGGAGAGGGGGAGCCAGACGACGTTGGCGGTTGTAGAGACGCGATACTTCGCGTCTCGTCGTTGCTGATGTTGTTTTTACTGTGAGATGCTGATTGTGCTGGTGGCGACTTGTTGTGGCGGACATCCTGGCGGCTCGTTCTGGCGGGAGACGCAAAATATTGCGTCTCTACATCCTGCCGTCTGGCTCCCCCTGGAGAGGGGGCCGGGGGGTGAGGCGTTACCCTACCGCCACCTGGGCCTTTTGCAGCACCTTTTTATACTCGCTGGGGAACACCTTCACGAACTTTCCGGCTTCCTCGGGCCAGTTGGCGAGCAGGAAGGCGGCCAGCTGGCTGCCGGTGAGCTCGTGGTGCTGGCGGAGCAGGTGCTGGATGTGGGTTTCGTCGTCGGCGTCGAGCGGGTCGAGCTCCACCATTTCAGGGTTGCAGTTCTGAGGGAAGGAGCCGTCGGCGTCGTACACCCAGGCGATGCCCCCGCTCATGCCGGCGGCGAAGTTGCGGCCGGTGGGGCCCAGGATGAGGGCCCGGCCTCCCGTCATGTACTCGCAGCCATGGTCGCCCACGCCCTCCACCACGGCCGTGGCCCCGGAGTTGCGCACCGCAAACCGCTCCCCGGCCTGCCCGCGCACAAACAGCTCGCCGGAAGTGGCCCCGTACAGCGCCACGTTGCCGATGATGATGTTCTGCTCGGGCGCAAACCGGGCGTCGGGGGCGGGGTGGATGATGAGGCGGGCCCCGCTCAGACCCTTGCCCACGTAATCGTTGGCTTCGCCCTCCAGCCGGAAGCTCAGTCCCCGCACGCTGAACGCCCCGAAGCTCTGCCCCGCCGACCCGCGGAAGGTGTACTCGATGGTGCCCTCGGGGAGGCCGGCGGCGTGGTAGCGCTTGGTGATTTCGTTGGAAAGTAGCGTGCCGATGGTGCGGTTGGTGTTGCACACGGCAAAATCGGCCCGCACGGGCTGCTGGAAGTCTAGGGCCGGACGGGCGTGCTCCAGCAGCTGCCAGTCGAGGATGTGCTGGAGGCCGTGGTCCTGGGTCTCGCTCTGGTGCAGGGTGCTGCCGGCCGCGGGGGAGGTCAGGTACAGCAGGTCGCGCAGGTCGAGGTGGCGGGCTTTCCAGTGCGTGATGTCGGGGCGGGGCTTCAGGAACTGGGCCCGGCCCACCATCTCGTTCACGGTGCGGAAGCCCAGCCCGGCCATGATTTCGCGCAGCTCCTCGGCCAAGAAGCGGAACAAATTCACGATGTGCTCAGGCTGCCCGCTGAACAGGCGGCGCAGCTCGGGGTCCTGGGTGGCCACGCCCACGGGGCAGGTGTTGAGGTGGCACTTGCGCATCATCACGCAGCCCCCGGCCACCAGCGCGGCGGTAGCCACGCCCCATTCCTCGGCCCCCAGCAGGGTGGCAATGGCCAGGTCGCGGCCGGTTTTCAGCTGGCCGTCGGCTTGCAATACCACGCGGCTGCGGAGCTGGTTGCGCACCAGGGTTTGGTGGGCTTCGGCCAGGCCCAGCTCCCAGGGCAGCCCGGCGTGGCGGATGCTGCTCAGGGGCGAAGCGCCGGTGCCGCCGTCGTAGCCCGCAATCAGAATCACGTCGGCGTGGGCCTTGGCTACGCCGGCCGCAATGGTGCCCACCCCGGCCTTACTCACCAGCTTCACGTTGATGCGGGCTTTGCGGTTCGCATTTTTGAGGTCGAAGATGAGCTGGGCCAGGTCTTCGATGGAGTAGATGTCGTGGTGGGGTGGGGGCGAGATGAGGCCGACACCGGGCGTGGCGTGGCGGACTTTGGCAATCCACTCGTCCACCTTGTGGCCGGGCAGCTGGCCGCCTTCCCCGGGCTTGGCGCCCTGGGCCATCTTGATTTGCAGCTCGTCGGCGTTGGTGAGGTAGTGGGCCGTGACGCCGAAGCGGGCCGAGGCCACCTGCTTGATGGCCGAGCGCATGGAGTCGCCGTTTTCCATCACTTCGTAGCGCATGGGGTCCTCGCCGCCCTCGCCGGTGTTGCTCTTGCCCCCGATGCGGTTCATGGCAATGGCCAGGGTGCTGTGCGCCTCGTGCGAAATCGAGCCGAACGACATGGCCCCGGTGGCAAAGCGCCGCATGATGTGCTCGGCCAGCTCCACCTCATCCAGCGGTACAGCCGGGCGGTGGTGGGCAAAATCCAGCAGTCCGCGCAGCGTGAAGGCCCCTTTGCCGGGCTCGTTCACCAGCCGGGCGTAGCGTTGGTAGGTGGCGTAGGAGTTGGTGCGGGTGGCGTGCTGCAGCAGGTGCACGGTTTTGGGGTTGAACTGGTGGGCCTCGCCCCGCCGCCGCCACTGGTACACGCCGCCCTCGGGCAGCAGCAGCTGTTCTTCCAGGGTGCTGCTGCGGAAGCCCTGGAAATGCTTAAACAGGGTTTCGCGGGCAATTTCATCGAGCCCCAGCCCGCCAATGCGCGTCACGGCCCCGGTGAAATACTGATCCACCACCGCGCGGTGCAGGCCCAGTATTTCGAACACCTGCGCGCCGTGGTAGCTCTGCAGGGTGCTGATGCCCATCTTGGAGAAGATTTTCAGCAGCCCGTCGCACACGGCCTTCTGGTAGTTGGCTTCCAGCTTGGGCACGCTCAGGCCCGCGCCCAGCCGCCCCTCGTAGTGCAACGTACGGATGGTACTGAGCGCCAGATAGGGGTTGATGGCCGTAGCCCCGAAGGCCAGCAGACAGGCAAAGTGGTGCACTTCCCAGGCGTCGCCGGCTTCCACCACCAGCCCCACCGAGCCCCGGTAGCCCTTCCGAATCAGGTGGTGGTGCACCGCCGACACGGCCAGCAACGACGGAATGGCGGCGTGCTCCGAATCCAGGGCGCGGTCCGACAGAATCAGCACCTCAAACCCGTCGTCCACCGCATCCTCGGCGTAGCGGCAGAGGCGGGCCAGGCCGGCGGCCAGCGCCCCCGGCTTGCCATCGGCCCGGAAGTAGGTGTTGATGGTTTTGGCGTTGAACAGCCCCGTATCGATGCTGCGCAGCTTTTCCAGCTCGTGGTTGGTGAGGATGGGCTGGCGCAACGCCACGCAGTGACAGTGCATCTTGTCCTCGTCGAGAATGTTGCCGTTGTTGCCGATGAAGGTGGCCAGGCTCATCACCAGCCGCTCCCGAATGGGGTCGATGGGCGGGTTGGTGACCTGGGCGAAGAACTGCTTGAAGTAGCTGCTCAGGTGCTGGGGCTGGTCGGAAAGCACCGCCAGCGGCGAATCGACGCCCATCGAGCCGATGGGCTCCTTGCCCTCCACGGCCATGGGCGTCAGAATCGTGTCAATATCCTCGCGGGTGTAGCCGAACACCTGGTGGTACTTGAACACCGACTCGGCCGACAAATCGGTGAACACCAGCCGGGGCTCGGGCAATTCTTCCAGCCGGATCTGGTACTCGCTCAGCCACTGGCCGTAGGGCTGGCGGGTGGCGGCCTGGGTTTTCAGCTCCTCGTCGGTGATAATCTGGCCCGCCACGGTGTCGATGAGCAGCATTTTGCCGGGCTGCAGACGGCCCTTGCGCACCACCCGGGCTTCGGGCAGACCCGCGCCCAGCACCCCGGCTTCGGAGGCTACCAGCACCCGGCCATCGTCGGTGACGGCGTAGCGCAGGGGGCGCAGGCCGTTGCGGTCCAGCATGGCCCCCACCATGCGGCCATCGGTGAACAGCAGGGCCGCCGGGCCGTCCCAGGGAGCCATAAACGTGGCGTGGAACTCGTAGAAGGCTTTCTTGAGCGGATCCATCTGCTCGTTGCCGTCCCAGGCCTCGGGCACCAGCATCATCATCACCTGGGGCAGACTCCGGCCGCAGTGCAGCAGCAGCTCCACAATGTTGTCGAGGCAGGCCGAGTCCGACTGGCCGGAGTCGATGACGGGCAGCAGAATCTCCATTTCCTCGGCCGAGAAGTAGGGCGAGAGGTAGGAGGGCAGGCCGGCGTAAAACCAGTTGAGGTTGCCGCGCAGCGTGTTGATTTCGCCGTTGTGGGCCAGCAGCCGGAAGGGCTGGGCCAGCCGCCAGCTGGGAAAGGTATTGGTGGAAAACCGGCTGTGCACCAGCCCCAGCCCCGAGGTCACGCGCTCATCCGATAGCTCGGGGAAGTAGCCGCGCACCTGATAGGTGGTCAGCTGGCCCTTGTAGATGATAACCCGACAGGAAAACGACGTGAAGTAGACTTCCTCCTGGGGCAGTTGGGCGGCGGTGTCGTGGCTGATGAGGCGGCGCAGCACGTAAAGCTTGCGCTCAAACTCCTCGGGCGTGTGCACGCCGGCGGGGCGGCCCACAAACACCTGCTCCACGGCCGGCTCGGCGGCCAGGGCCGTGGGGCCGATGCCGGCGGGGTTCACCGGCACCGGCCGGTAGCCCAGCACCGGAAACCCCAGCCGGGCGGCGGCCTGGCTGATGATGTCGCGGCTGATGTGGCGCAGGGCCTCGTTTTTGGGCAGAAAGGCCATACCCACGCCGTACTCGCCGGGCTCGGGCAGGCGGATGCCCAGCGTGGTACACTCCTCCAGCAGAAACCAGTGGGGCAGTTGCAGCAGCAGGCCGGCCCCGTCGCCGGAGTCGGCGTCGCAGCCGCAGGCCCCGCGGTGCTCCATGTTCTCCAGAATCGTCAGCGCATCGGCCACAATCTGGTGCGAGCGGCGGCCATCCACGTAGGCAATAAAGCCAGTGCCGCAGGCGTCGTGCTCAAATTCGGGGCGGTATAGTCCTTGCGGGGCAGTTTGCTCCATCGGATTGAGTTGTCGTAGGTTCAGGCATGAGTGACCCCCGGCAGCAGGTCCGGGCCCAGTATACCGCCGCCGCGCGGGGCCGGCCGAGTGGCCCGCGGTAGTTTTCCGGTTTCAAACCCCGGCGGGTTTTCTGCGCTCAGCAAGCGCAAAACGGCCCGCTGGCCCCGGCAGCGGCCATTTTGGGTAGTGGTCCCGGCCCTGGTCGCTACGATTTCCAACCCCCGCCCAAACCCCGATATTTGCCCGCATGAAAGACCTGCTACGCCCCGACCTGACCTTCCGCCTCACTGGCCGCCTTTGGGTGGAATCCGCGGACGACCGGTTTATGGGCATCGGGCGGCTGGAACTGCTGCGCCAGATTCAGCAGCACGGCTCCATCTCGAAGGCGGCGCAGGAAATGGGCATGTCGTACAAACGGGCCTGGGATTTGGTGTCGTCGTTGAATGCCCAGAGCGCACGGCCGCTGGTGCTCACCCAAACCGGCGGCAAGCGCGGCGGCGGCACCGTGGTAACGCCCGAGGGCGAGGCCCTGATGGCGGAGTTCGAGGGTTTGCAGACCCGGTTTCAGGCGTTTCTGGCGGCGGAGGCGGCGCGGCTGTTCTAGCGTTGGTTCCCGCAGAGGGCGCAGAGGTTTCCGCAGAGGACGCAGACGAACTACCTCCGCGTCTGCGAAAAACTCTGTGCCCTCTGCGGGAAACCCGTACGCCCATTATTCGTTATGTTTGGAAAAATATAACGAATGAAACACGTTACGCCTGCTCTGCTGCTGCTTCCGATACTGGCCCACGCCCAGGCCCCCGCCGATACGACGCGGCTGGGGGAGGTGGTGGTAACGGCCTCGAAGGTGGAGGAAAGCATTTTGCAGTCGCCCGTGACGGTGGAGAAGCTCAACGCCCGGCAGCTGCGGCTCACGCCCGCGGCATCGTTTTTCGATGCCATTGAGCACCTGAAGGGCGTGCAGATGATTACGCCCAGTCTGGGGTTTCGGGTGCTGAACGCCCGGGGCTTCAGCAACACCACCAACGTGCGCTTCGCCCAGCTCGTGGACGGCATCGACAACCAAGCCCCGCACATCGGCGGGCCCATTGGGAACGTGCTGGGGCCGAGCGACCTGGATATTCAGGCCGTGGAGCTGGTGCCGGGCACGGCCGCGGCGCTGTATGGGCTCAACGCCATCAACGGGCTGGCCAACTTCAGCACCCGCAACCCGTTCCGCAGCCCCGGCCTGAGCGTGCAGCAAAAAACCGGAGTCAACCACCTCAACGACCCGGCCACCGGCGCGCACGCCTTTTCCGAAACCAGTATGCGCTACGCCCGGGTGCTGGGCCCGAAGTGGGCGGTAAAAGTGAACGGCACCTACCTGCGCGGCTACGACTGGATTGCCCGCGACCCGACCGACATCAACCCCAACGGCAACGCCACCACCGGCCTGCTGGGGGCCGATAACCCCGCCCGCGACCCGGTGAGCAGCTACGGCAACGAATCCTCAAACCGCTCGACGCTGACGCTGGGGGGCAAAAGCTACCAGGTGGCCCGCACCGGCTACCGGGAGCAGGACGTGACCGACTACCAGCTGCAAACCCTCAAGTACGACGCGGCCCTGCACTATAAGCTCACCGACAAAACGGAGCTGGCCTACACTTACCGCGGGGCCAACTTCGACAACGTGTACCAGCGCAGCAACCGGTTCCGGCTCGACAACTACCACCTGCAGCAGCACGCCCTGCAGCTCACCGGCCCCGTGGGGCAGGCCCGCGCCTACTTCACCCAGGAAAATACCGGCCGCAGCTACAACCTGCGCAGCATGGCCGAAAACCTGGACCGCAGCTTTAAGCCCGACGCCCGCTGGAACCAGGACTACACCACCGCCTGGAACGCCGCCGCCCAGGCCGGGCAGACGGTGGCCCAGGCGCACGCCACGGCCCGCGCCGCCGCCGATGCCGGCCGCTTGCAGCCCGGCACGCCGGAGTTCCAGCAGCGCCTGCGCGAGCTGGCTGACATCAACAACTGGGACCAGGGCGCGGCCCTGCGCGTGCAGGCCGATCTGCTGCACCTGGAAGGCCAGCTGAACCTCGGCGAAGCCCTGCGCCGGGGCGGCGGCAAAGCCCTGCCCGCCTGGGCCGACGTGCTGCTGGGCCTCGACCACCGCACCTACTTCATCCAGCCCGACGGCAATTACTTCATCAACCCCGAGGCAGGAGAGGATCCGTTCAGCACGCTCACGTATGGCAAAACCGGCGGCTTCGTGCAGGCCGGGGCGCGGCTGTGGCAGGAGAAAGTGCGCCTGACGGCCACGCTGCGGGCCGATAAGAACGACTACTTCAGTACCCGCTTCAACCCGCGCCTCACGGCCGTGTACTCGCCCACTCAGCGCCACAACTTCCGGGTGAGCTACCAGAGCGGCTACCGGTTTCCGAGCTTGTTTGAGGGGTTTTCCAACGTGAACAGCGGGCAGGTGAAGCGCATCGGGGGCCTGCGGGTGATGTCGGATGGGGTGTTTGAGAACAGCTACCTGCGCAGCTCCATTGATGCCTTCAACGCGGCCGTGACGCAGGGCGTGAACACCGGCGGCCTCTCGCGCAGCCAGGCCATCAGCCAGAACCAGGGCCTGCTGACGAAAAACCCCTACACCTACCTGCGGCCCGAGCACATCAACTCCATCGAGCTGGGCTACAAGGCGGCGCTGCTACCCGGCGGCCGCCTGCTGGCCGATGTGGATTTCTACTCCAACACCTACCGCGACTTTATTGCCCAGGTGGAAGCCTACGTGCCCCTGGATGCCACCGGCCAGCCGCTTAATTCGGGCACCGACCTGAGCGCAGTGGCTACCGCCCTGAGCGCCCGCGCCGGCCAGGCCCGCTACCGCCTCTGGACGAACTCCCGCAGCCGGGTATACAACTACGGTGGTTCCCTGGGTTTGCGCTACGAGGTGGCCGGCGGCTACCTGGCCGGGGCCAGCGCCACCTACGCCCGCCTGCGCCGCACCGAGTCGGGCGATGGGCTGGAGGACGGCTTCAACACGCCGCGCTGGGCCGCCAACGTAAGTCTGGGCAACGAAAACGTGGTGAATAACTTCGGTTTCGGCCTCAACTACCACTGGCAGCAGCGCTACTACTCCCAAACCTTCCTGGTAACCGGCTACGTGCCCGCCTACGGCACCCTCGACGCCCAGCTCAGCTACCGCCTGCCCGAGCCCAACCTGCGCTTCAAACTGGGCGCCAGCAACGTGCTCAACCACTACTACGTGAGCTACCTCGGCGGCCCCAGCGTTGGCGGGCTGTACTACCTGCAGGTTACGTATGGGCTGTAAATAGCCTAAGAAGCTAAAAACTAGCTCCCCTCCTTGGAAAGGAGGGGCTGGGGGTGGTTGACTTGCGTCTGAACATCAGCTAGAAGCTAACTTCTAAAAACTGTTCAACGATTATCAACCACCCCCAGCCCCTCCTTTCCAAGGAGGGGAGCTAGTTTTTAGCTCTAGTTTTAGTCCCATGCTCGACGCCCTCCGCACATACTTCCACGACAAACTCCCGCTCACTGAAGCCCAGTTTGATACTCTGGCTGGCCTGCTGACGCCGCGGCGGCTGGCGAAGGGGGAGGTGCTGGGGCGGCAGGGGGAACCGGCGCGGTTCGGAGCGTTTGTGGTGCGGGGGTGCCTGCGCAGCTACGTGACGGATGCCCGGCAGAAAGAACACATCCTGCAGTTTGCCCCCGAAAACTGGTGGATTGCCGACCAGCACAGCCTCCGCCACCACGCGCCGGCGCTGTTCACCATTGAGGCGCTGGAAGACTCGGAGGTGCTGCTGTTCGGGGCGGGGCTGTACGGGCAGTTGCCGGCGCTAGGGCCGGAGTTTCAGGCGTTTTTCTACGAGCTGCTGCAGAACAGTCTGGTAGCCATGCAGCGCCGGCTGATTGGGGTGCTGAGCGCCCCAGCCGAGGCCCGGTACCAAGAGTTTCAGCAGCTGTACCCCACGCTGGCCCGACGGCTGCCGCAGCGGCACATTGCGGCCTACCTGGGCATCACGCCCGAGTCGCTGAGCCGGCTGCGGGCGGGGCGGGGGCGGGGGTAACGTCCGGCCTGGGCTGGCGTTATATCCATATAAATATGACGAAATATAGAACTACGGCTGGATGGTTGACCTCCGCACAGTTGGGCTATTTAGACTGAATATGGATACAGTGCTAAGAAGCTGATAAATAAGGCGGCAGTGGGGGCGATGAGCAAGGATAGGATTTTGTACAGGAGAAATAAGGCGGAAAGCATAACGCTATTCCGCTGGCTCGCGTAACGCTTGGTAGCACCATTGTGGCCCGGCCCCAGTGTGGCCTTCGCGTATCTACTCCATCACCTCAACCTTCTTTCTATGACCCAGCAACCGACCAACTCCGCGGCTTCCGCCGGCGGGGTGGCCGCGCCGCCGCCCACCGGCCCGGTTCGCCTCACCATCAACGGCGAGGAGCACACCCTGCAGATTGCCCCCTGGACCACGCTGCTCGATGCGCTGCGCGAATACCTGCACCTGACCGGCACCAAGAAGGGTTGCGACCATGGCCAGTGCGGGGCCTGCACCGTGCTGGTAGATGGCAAGCGCATCAACAGCTGCCTCACGCTGGCCGTGATGCACGAAGGGGAGGACATTACCACCATCGAAGGCCTCGGTACCCCTGAGAACCTGCACCCGCTGCAGCAGGCCTTCGTGGACCACGACGCCTTCCAGTGCGGCTACTGCACCCCCGGCCAGATCTGCTCGGCCCAGGGCCTCATCAACGAAGGCAAAGCCCGCACCGAGGACGAAATCCGGGAGCACATGAGCGGCAACGTCTGCCGCTGCGGCGCCTACGTGGGCATCCTGAATGCCGTGAAGGAAGTAGTGGATAAGGAGAGCTTAGAGCCTAGGAAGTAGAGCGTAGATAGTTCTGTTTCTGGTATATCCTGCCCATTCTAAGCTCTAAGTTCTCCCATCTAAGCTCTCTGAAATGAACTCATTTACCTACCACCGCGCGACGGCCGTTCAGGACGCCGTGCAGGACAAGGCCGGGCACGATGGCTCGGCGTATATCGGGGGCGGCACCAACCTCATCGATTTGATGAAGGAAAACGTGGCGCGCCCCACCCACCTCGTGAGCGTGGGCAAGCTGCCGCTGGCCGATATTGAAAATCTGCCCGACGGCGGGCTGCGCTTGGGGGCCACCGCCTCCAACGCCGATACCGCCTGGCACGACGAGGTGAAAAGCCGCTACCCGCTGCTGAACCAGGCCATTCTGGCCGGGGCCTCGCCGCAGTTGCGCAACGCCGCCACCAACGGCGGCAACCTCATGCAGCGTACCCGCTGCTACTACTTCTACGACCTGGCCACGCCCTGCAATAAGCGGGAGCCGGGCTCGGGCTGCTCGGCCATCGGGGGCTTCAACCGGGTGTGCGGCATCCTGGGCACCAGCGAGTCGTGCATTGCTACGCACCCTTCGGATATGTGCGTGGCCCTGGCGGCTCTGGCCCCCACGGTGCGCGTGAGCGGACCCGGCGGGGAGCGGAGCATTGCCTTCGACGACTTCCACCGCCTGCCCGGCAACCAGCCCGAGAAGGACAACACCCTGGAGCCCGGCGAGCTGATTCTGAGCATCGACCTGCCCAAGGAAGGCTTCAACAAGAACTTCAGCTACCTGAAGTTGCGCGACCGGAGCAGCTACGCCTTTGCCCTGGTATCGGTGGCGGCGGCGCTGGAGCTGGACGGCAACACGATTACGGATGCCCGCCTGGCCCTGGGCGGCGTAGCCCACAAACCCTGGCGCGACCAGGCCGCCGAAGACCTGCTCAAAGGTCAGCCGGCCACCGTGGAAACCTTTGCCCGGGCCGCGGCCAAGGTGCTGGAAGGGGCCCAGGGCCACGGCTCCAACGACTTTAAGGTGGAACTGGCCCGCCGCGCCATTGTACGCGCCCTCAAGCAGGCCGCCGAAGGCACGCAAACCGCATCCGACGTCTTTCAAAACTCCAATCCATGAGCACGACCAACTATATAGGCAAGCCCACCAGTCGCGTTGATGGTCCGGCGAAAGTAACCGGCACGGCCCGGTACGCGGGCGAGTACGCCGTGGCCAACCTGGCCTACGGCTACGTGGTCAGCAGCCCCATTGCCAAGGGCAAAATCACCAAAATCCACGCCGATGAGGTGCTGGCTTTGCCCGGCGTCATTCAGGTGTTCTCGCACGAAAACGTGCCCTCCCTGGCCTGGTTCGACCGGAGCTATAAGGACCTGGTGGCCCCCGGCGGCTCGCCCTTCCGGGCTCTGCACGACGCCGAAATCAAGTTCAGCCAGCAGCCCGTGGCCCTGGTAGTGGCCGAGAACTTCGAGCTGGCTCGCTACGCTGCCTCTCTGCTGCGGGTGGAGTACGAGCAGGAAGCCCACGAAACCAACCTGGAAACCCAGCGCGCCAAGGGCTACGAGCCTGGCCGGGGCAAAACCGGCTTCCAGCCGCCACCGCCGCCCCGCGGCAACCCCGACAAAGCCTGGGAAGAAGCCCCGCACCGCATGGAGGCCGAGTACGTGCACGGCGCCCAGCACCACAACCCCATGGAGCTGTTTGCTACCACCGTGGAGTGGCGCGGCGACGGCAAAATCACGGCCTACGACAAAACGCAGGGCGTGTACAACGTGCAGCAGTACCTCACCAAAATCTTCGGATTGAAGAAGGACGACTGCCGCGTGGTGAATGAGTACATGGGCGGGGGCTTCGGGGCCGGGCTGCGGCCCCAGTACTCGGTGTTTCTGGCCGTGCTGGCCGCCCTGGAGCTGAAACGCTCGGTGCGCCTCACGCTCACCCGCCAGCAGATGTTCTCGTTCGGGCACCGCCCGCACACGCTGCAGTATCTCAAGCTGGCGGCCAACGCCGATGGCTCGCTGGCCGCCCTGCAGCACCACGCCCTCCACGAAACCTCGCACTTTGAGGACTATACCGAAAACGTGGTGAACTGGAGCGGCATGCTCTACCAGTGCGAGAACGTGAAGCTGGGCTACCAGATTGCCAAGCTCGACGTGTACACGCCCCTGGATATGCGCGCCCCCGGCGCGGCCTCGGGCTCGGTGGGGCTGGAAATTGCCATGGATGAGCTGGCCTACGAGGCCGGCCTCGACCCGCTGGAGTTCCGCCTGCGCAACTACGCCGAGCGGGACCAGAACCAGGATAAGCCCTTCAGCAGCAAAAAGCTGCGCGAGTGCTACCACCAGGGCGCGGCCAAGTTTGGCTGGGACCAGCGCACCCAGGCTCCCCGCTCCATGCGCGACGCGGATGGCAAGCTCATCGGCTGGGGCATTGGCGGCGGCGTGTGGGATGCCACCCAGCAGAAATCGGCCGCCAAAGCCTCCATCACCGCCGATGGGAAGCTGACGGTGCTGAGCGGGGCCGGCGAAAACGGCGCGGGCACCTACACCATCATGACGCAGATTGCGGCCGAGACGCTGGGCCTGCCCATTGAGGCCGTTACGTTTAAGCTGGGCGACACCGAGCTGCCCGAGGCTCCGCTGCAGGGTGGCTCCTGGACGGCCGCCTCGGTGGGCACCGCCGTGAAAAACACCTGCGAGGCTCTGGGCGAAAAGCTGCTGAAGCTGGCCCAGAAGATGGACAACTCGCCCCTGAAGGACGCTAAGCCCGAGGACGTGGAGTTCGTGAACGGCCAGATTCGGCTGCGCGCCGACGCCAACCAGGCCGTGGTGCTGCGCGACGTGCTGCAGGCCAGCGGCGAAACCAAAGTGGAAGCCGATAGCTCGGCCATGCCCAACATGCTCAAGCAGCAGCAGTACTCGCTGCACTCCCACAACATCGTGTTTGCGGAGGTGAAGGTAGACGAGGAGCTGGGCACCATTCACGTAACGCGCGTGGTGAATGCCGTGGCCGCCGGCCGCATCCTCAACCTCAAAACCGCCCGCTCGCAGGTGCTGGGCTCGGTGGTGTGGGGCATTGGCATGGCCCTGATGGAGGAAACGGTGATGGACCACAAGTTTGGCCGCTACGTGAACCACAACTTCGCCGAGTACCACGTGCCCGTCAACGCCGACATCCACGACATCGATGTGCTGTTTGTGGAGGAGGAAGACGATATCGTGAACCCGCTGGGCGTGAAGGGCATCGGGGAAGTGGGCATGCTGGGCGTAGCCGCCGCCGTGGCCAACGCCGTGTACCACGCCACCGGCAAGCGCGTCCGCGACTTACCCGTGATGATTGACAAGCTGCTGTAACCGCCGCCGCTTGCCGTAACGCAAACCGCCCCGTAACCGTGAGGTTGCGGGGCGGTTTTGTATCGTGAGAGATGATGTTGCTCTGTATGGTATAAGTTTATCTGTCGCAGATATAATTTGATTTACTTATTGAAGAATGATTTTAGTTTATATACTTCTTCCTCAAAGACTATATTCTCTTCTATTGCTTTGATAATATTTCTCGCGAGTGTGAGAGGATGTTCTGGAAAGTATGAGTCATACTCGCTTAATTCCGATTTATTCATCAATGTGCCTGTGCTCAAGGCAGAGTCGTATGGATCAATAAACCATCCTTTGTGCCCATTGTCATCAAGCTGTATTTTTTTCTCGTTGAGGAGCTTTTCGGCAATTATTGTATCCCGGATACCAGATATGTCAACTTCGTTGCACTGTGCCTTTATGACAAAGCTGCAGGTTTGAAATGGTATAGTTAGCGAGGCAAGATACACCATACCTGACGGCTGTTGGGGAATCTTGAAGATAGTCCTTACAGCATCGAAATTCTGTAAGCGGAAAGTTTCTACCTCAATTATTCCACCATTCACTTGGTTGATTGAATTTCTGTAGAACGATCTAAGCTGGGTTATATCGTTAGTGTTGGGAATATTAGGTGGAATGTTGAAGAAGTTTTTAGAAATGTGTATACTATCTTCTGCATCTGACCATTGAATAATTGAGCTACTGCTCAGGGTTATCTGATAGTCAAAATCGGGTAAATGAATGGAATTAATATTAACTTTTTTGCTCTTGAAAAATGAAAACATATTGCTAGTGTGAATTTTCGTTCTTTCTCGAAACCTATTTGGGGTGCCTTTGCAATGTAACGTAATATAGCGGATTCATGAACGGTATACATGATAGCCGCAATGGTTGAACCAGGCTTTGGCGTCCTTGCTGGAAATCCAGTCCACGGCCGTTTGGATAGCCGCCTCCACTGCTTCACGGGTACGGGCCT
>NZ_RWIT01000011.1 GCF_003944715.1 Hymenobacter rigui
GGCCCGTACCCGTGAAGCAGTGGAGGCGGCTATCCAAACGGCCGTGGACTGGATTTCCAGCAAGGACGCCAAAGCCTGGTTCAACCATTGCGGCTATCATGTATACCGTTCATGAATCCGCTATAGCAACTGACAATAGCGAGAAAAATGGACGAGCCACAAAACGAAACACCCAACCAACTATCTGCCAATACCCCCAAAGTGACAGGCATTGGCGGCATTTTCTTCTTCTCCGACAAGCCAAAGGAAACGCGGGAGTGGTACGCCCACAACTTGGGGCTGGAAGTCAACGACTGGGGCTCCACGTTCGAATCTCGGAGCGTGGACAAGCCGGAACAGGTCAATTCGCTGCAATGGAGCCCGTTCCAGACCGGCAGCGACTATTTCGCGCCATCTACCAAAGGCTTCATGATCAATTACCGAGTACAGAACATCGAAGGGCTGGTGGCGCAACTAAAAGCCAACGGCGTGACGGTGCTGGACGATATTGCCAGCTACGACTACGGCAAGTTTGTGCATATTCTGGACGCCGACGGGAACAAGGTGGAGCTGTGGGAACCTGCGGGCTAGGCTGTTTAGAAAGTTATCAGCCTATTTTGAACGTCATGCAGAGCGAAGCGAAGCATCTCGCGTGCTGACGTTGCATAGCGTTCAGACGTCAGCACGCGAGATGCTTCGCTTCGCTCTGCATGACGTTTGGTTACTTACAAAACGTATTCAACACCAGAACCGCCACTTAGCACCGGTTGTGAGTAGTTCTTAAACAAGAAGCCCCGCCTCACACCCGAAAAGGTGCAAGGCGGGGCTTCTCAACTCGCTAAATGCTCTATTCGTTGCCGGTGAAGCTTGGCGTGCTGATGCTCCGGTTCTTGTTGCGGTTGTAGAGATACGCCGCACCGGCCGCCAGCAGGGCCCCGCCCAGTAGTTTGTTGTTGAATCCGCCGGAGCGTGGGGCTGCACCAGTAGAATCGGAGGTAGAAGTGTTGACTGCTTTGCGGCCGCCAAATAGGCCCGACAGGAGGCCTCCTAGTGTACCGCTCGGGCGGTCAGAACCAAAGATGCTCATGATTGACAAAGGAAATGGTGGAGTTTCTAATACGTATACCGCACCGCGCGGTTGTCCGGGTTTCTCCCGGTAGCTTTGGGTATCTTCGCTTCTGTTCCTTCTTCCATTTACCCTATGAAACTACCCATCCTGCTGACTTGCCTGGTTTTCACCGCTGCTGCCCACGCCCAGACTTCTCCCGTGAAGGTAGAAGTCCGGCAAACGCAGGGCCGCTATGAGTTGGTGCGCGCCGGTAAGCCCTACTTCATTAAGGGCGCGGGCGGTGGCCAGTTTCCGGAGCGGGTGCGGGCCTACGGCGGCAATTCCCTGCGCACCTGGGGCACCGATGGTGCCGCTAAAGTGCTGGCAGATGCCAACAAAAACGGCCTCACCGTGATGCTGGGCCTGGATGTGGCCCGGGAGCGGCACGGCTTCAACTACGACGACCCGCAGGCCGTGGCCGCCCAACTGCAGAAAATCAGGACTGAGGTACTCAAGTACAAGGACAACCCTGCGGTGCTGTTTTGGGGTATCGGCAACGAGCTGAACCTGGAGTACAAGAACCCCAGGGTGTGGGACGCCGTGGAGCAGATTGCCCGCATGATTCATGAGGTAGACCCCAACCACCCCACCAGCACCGTGCTGGCCGGCTGCAACCCGCCGGAAGTGGCTTACATCAAGCAGCGCTGCCCCTCGGTGGATATTCTGAGCATTAACACCTACGCCGGGCTGGCAGCCATACCGCAGCAGGTGCGCACCGCCGGCTGGGCCGGGCCCTACGTGGTGGCCGAGTGGGGCCCCACCGGCCACTGGGAAAGCCCCGTAACGCCCTGGAAAGCCTCCGTAGAGGAAACCAGCAGCCAGAAAGCCGCCGTGTATCAGAGCCGCTATGAGGCTTCGGTACAGAAAGACACCATTCAGTGTCTGGGCACGTACGTGTTTTTGTGGGGCCAGAAGCAGGAGCGCACGCCTACCTGGTACGGCATCTTCACGGAGGATGGGAAGGAATCGGAGGTGGTGGATGTGATGCAGTATCTGTGGAGCGGCAAGTGGCCCGCCAACCGCGCCCCGCACCTGGCCTCGTTCACGCTTGATGGCAAGCAGGCTACCGACAACGTGTACCTGCAGCCCGGCAAAAAGTATCCCGTGCAGGCTGCCATTACGGACCCCGACAAGGACCGCCTGACCTACCGCTATGAGCTGTTGCCCGAAAGCACCGACCTGAAAAGCGGCGGCGACCGGGAAAGTCGGCCTGCTGCCGTTGCCGGAGCCGTGCCAGCCGGAGCTACGGCCACTACTACCCTTAGTGCGCCTAGCAAAGAAGGAGCCTACCGGCTGTTCGTGTACGCCTACGATGGGCACGACAACGTGGCCGTAGCCAATATTCCGTTCTACGTGCGCGGCCGGTAGCGCCGCCAGATATTGAAGCTGTTTAGGAAGATATAGGCTGTTATCAGAACGTCATGCTGAGCTTGTCGAAGCATCTCTACCACTTCGTCAGGTAACATGCAACGAAGTGGTAGAGATGCTTCGACAAGCTCAGCATGACCGTGCCGGACTTTTTAAACAGCTTCATTGGTTGCTGCCTGACTTCCGGTGGTAGGCAAGACCGGGAATATTTGTCCGACGATTGCCGGGCATTTTTGCCATGTTTATTCTGGGCTTCTTCTGGAAGAAAACGACTTCCACGGCGACCCTGTTTGCTACTACCGGTAGCTTTTTGCTGTCGGTGCTGCTCAAGCTCCTGCCCAACTTCGCTAATCTGTCGTTTCTGGCCCCCTTCGGGTTTGCGGTGCCCAATGCAGCCGGCATCTACGAAATCCCCTTCCTCGACCGGATGGGTTTCGTGTTCCTCATCTGCGTAGCCATGATGATGCTCATCAGCCTGGTTGAAACCAGCCGGGGCGTGAAAACCAATGGTCTGGAAGTGGATCAAAGCATGTTTAAAACCACTCGCGGCGTTGCCATTGGGGCCATCACTATCATGGTGCTGCTTACCGTGCTATACACCGTGTACTGGTAGCCGGTGCTCCGGGCATACCGCAGGCACTGGCAGAAGCTCCCGGCTACTTCAGCTCCTGCACCCAGATGTTGCGGAAGCTGAGCGGCGCGCTCGGGTCGCCGTGCGACTGGAGCTTGATGGGAGCGGCTCCGTGGGCCTCGTACTGGGGCAGGCCAATGTAGCGGGTGGGGCCGGCCAGCGCCACGTTTTTCTGCACCGTTACGCCGTTGAACTCCACCGTCACGCGGGCGGGGGTGTTCACCGTGCCATCAGCCTTGAAGGAGGGGGCCGTCCACCACACGTCGTACGACTGCCACTCGCCGGGCTTGCGGCCAGGGTTAGCCAGCGGGATGCGCTGCTTGTATATGCTGCCCGCCATGCCGTTCACGTAAGTCGGGTTCTGGTACGGGTCGAGAATCTGGAGCTCGTAGCCCAGGTCGCCTTTGCCCAAAGAGGCCAGGAATACGCCGCTGTTGCCGCGCAGCTGGCCCTGTCCGGTAATATCAGCGGGCACGCGCCACTCCAGGTGCAGGCGGTAGTTGGTGAAGGTGCGCTTGGTTTCGATGTTGCCCTTGGGCTTATCCACCGTCAGCAGGCCGTCGGCCACCGTCCACTGGGCCGGCTGGGTGCGGTCATCTGCCGATACCCATTCGCTCAGGCTTTTGCCATCAAACAGCACAATGGCCTTGGCCGGTGGCGGCGTGGTTTTCAGCTTGCCCACTACCGTTTTCGGCACGGGTTTCCATACCTCGGTATCTTCCGGCTTACCGGCTTGTTGCGCGTAAGCGGCCACGGAAACACTGAACAGAGCGGCAGTCAGAAGCGGGAGTTTCATGAATTGGGAGGTTAGAACGATGTAGAGACGCGACACTTCGCGTCTACCCGGTGAACTGAGCAATGATATCAACATCAGCAACGACGAGACTCGAAGTGTCGCGTCTTTACATCAATCAAACGTCGCAGAGCTGCACCGCCTGGCGCAGGGAAGCCAGCTTGTCGGCCTGCTTGGGGATGAATTCCTGAGCTACGTATCCTTTGAAGCCGGTGGCCTGGATGGCGCGCATAATGGCCGGGTAGTTCAGCTCCTGGGCGTCATTCAGCTCGTGGCGGCCGGGCACGCCGGCGGTGTGGTAGTGGGCAATATAGGCGTGGTGCTCGGTGAGGGTGCGGATAACGTCGCCCTCGTCAATCTGCATGTGGTAGATGTCGTAGAGCAGTTTGAAATGCTCGGAACCGAGGCGTTTGGCCAGTTCCACGCCCCAGGCCGTCCGGTCGCACTGGTAGTCTTTGTGGTCGATTTTGCTGTTGAGCAGCTCCATTACCAGCACCACGTTGTGCTGTTCGGCCAGCTTCATTAGGGGTTTCAACCCGGCTACGCAGTTGGCCCAGCCCTGCTCATCGGTTTTGCCCCGGCGGTTGCCGCTGAAGCAAATCAGGTTACGGTAGCCGGCCTTGGCTACCTGCGGAATCATATCGGCGTACTGCTGTTGCAGGCGGGTATGAAACTGCGGGTCGTTGAAACCGTCGGTGAGGTTGATTTCGGCCCCGTTGCACATGGGCGAGTCCAGCCCGTACTTTTTCAGCGTGGGCCACTCCTGTGGGCCCACCAGGTCAATTCCCTTGATACCCATTTCCTTAGCCGCGGCGCAGAGCTGGTCCAGCGACAAATCGGAAAAGCACCAGCGGCACACCGATTGGCGGATGTTTCCTTTCAGGACAGTGGGCATATTGGTTCGTTTTTCTTCAGGCGAGCAGGCTTCAGCCAAACCAATAGTGCCCACGGCGGCAGTAGTGGTGAGCATGCCCTTCAGGGCGGCGCGGCGGTTCCAGGTGGTGGGCATGTTTTGAGTGTATGGAATGAGCCGAAAGGTGGTCAGGCAGAGGCACAGCCGAGGCATTTCGCGTCTGAATAGTATTACAACGTCAGCACGCGAGATGCTTCGGCTGCGCCTCTGCATGACGTGCTAGTTGGCGTTGGCCAGGCGCGGAGCCGCGTTAGCACCGGTGGTTTCGGTGGGAGCGGGGGCGGGGTTGCGCTCCTTGAACAGCAGCAGGAACAGCAGCAGCACGGCGGCGGCAATACCGGCCGGAATTAGCCAGATCATGCGCCAGTCGTGGGCTCCGGCGGCCAGCTGGTACTGGTCGAAGATGCGGCCCGAAAGCAGGGTGCCAATCAGCATGCCCACTCCGTAGGTAGCCAGCGTGATGAAGCCCTGGGCGGAGCTTTTGAACTGTTCGCCGGCCAGGTTGTCGGTGTAAATCTGGCCCGTCACGAAGAAGAAATCATAGCAGATGCCGTGCAGCACGATGCCCGCAATCAGCAGCCAGTAGCCATTCTCCCCGCCACCGTAGGCAAAGCACACGTAGCGCAGCACCCAGGCCGCCATGCCAATGGCCAGCATCTTCTTCACGCCCAGCTTGCTGAAAAACAGCGGAATGGCCAGCATAAACAGCAGTTCCGACACCTGCCCCAGGCTCTGCACGCCGGCGGCGGCCTTCATGCCCACCTCGTTCAGGAAGGGGTTGGTGAAGCCGTAGTAGAACGCCAGCGGAATGCAGATGGCAATAGAAGCCAGAAAAAACGTGAGGTAGGAACGGTTTTTCAACATGCCAATGGCATCGAGCCCCAGCAAGCTGCCCACGGAGCTGGACTGGCCCTTTTTCACGGGCGGCGTGGCGGGCAGCGTGAAGCTGAACACACCTAGCAGGGCCGAGGCCCCGGCGGCCATCAGAAACGTAAGCTGCAGGCTGTTGCTCTGCTCCCAGTTCAGCCAGCCAATGGTGAGGCCGGCCACAATCCAGCCTAGCGTGCCCAGCACCCGGATGGGCGCAAACTCCTTCTGCGGGTTCTGCATCTGCCGGAAGGCAATGGAATTCACCAGCGCCAGCGTGGGCATGTACAGAATCATGTAGGTGAGGATGCTGGGGTAGAAGCTGCCGAAATCAGGGGCCTGAGAAGCCCGCCACAGCAGCACCGCCCCGGCCAGGTGCAGCACGCCCAGAATCTTCTGCGCCGAGAAAAATCGGTCGGCAATGAGCCCCACAATGAACGGGGCCACAATGGCCCCGATGGACTGCGTGAGAAACGCCACGCCTACCTGCGTGCCCGAGGCCCCCAGGTTGCGCAGCAGATACGTGCCCAGCGTGACAAACCACGCGCCCCAGATGAAGAACTCCAGGAACATCATAAGGGACAGTTTTACCCGGATTGTAGAAGTCATAAGCAGATGGGCGTGGGAAGAGGGTCGTGGTTGGGTTAACAGAGCGTTTCGCAGAACGTCATTCCGAGCGAATGCGCAGCCGCAGCCGAGGAATCTCGCGTGCTGGCATCGGTGTGGTAACTGTCATGCTGAGCGAAGTCGAAGCATCTCTACTGCTTCGACTTCGCTCAGCATGACGGTCTAGGGGCGTGCAGCTTCAGCTTTTACTTCAGGCTGAGAATGTAGCGGGTCATTTCCTCGGCGTCCTTCTGGGAGAGGCCTGCATGAGGCGTCATGGCCACGTCGCCCCAGTTGCCGCTGCCGCCCGATATGATTTTCTTGGCCAGCATCGTCACGTTGGCAGCCGTGTTGGGGTACTTGGCGGCAATATCCTTGTAGCCTGGACCCAGCAGCTTCTCGGCCTCGCGGTGGCAGGTGTTGCAGTCGGAGCCGGCAATGAGCTTGGCCCCGTCGGCGGCCGGCGTGCCGGTGGGCGTGGTCCCGATTTTGGTGGCGTTGGTATCTACCTGGGGCTGGCGGGCCACGGCGCTGAGGTTGGCGCCGGTGGTGCTATCCTGGGCAGTTTCAGCCTCATCGGCGAGGGTGTAGGATTCCTTGGCGGCGGGCTTGTCGGATTCGGAGCTGCAGGAAGCCAGACCGGCGCAGAGAGTCAGGAGCAGGAGGGCGTTTTTCATAGGAAAGGCGGGAAGGTTAGAGGCCGAGCAGGCCGTGGTTGCGGGCCGCGTCGATGCCGGAAGCGGCAAAGTCGTCGAAGGCCTTATCGGTGACGCGGATGATGTGGTTCTGGATGAAGGGCGCGCCTTCGCGGGCACCATCTTCGGGGTGTTTGAGGGCGCATTCCCACTCCAGCACGGCCCAGCCGGGGTAATCGTACTGGGTTAGCTTGCTGAAAATGGCCTTAAAATCTACCTGCCCGTCACCCAAGGAGCGGAAGCGACCGGCGCGGTCTACCCAGTTCTGGTAGCCCCCGTACACGCCCTGGCGGCCGGTGGGGTTGAACTCGGCATCCTTCACGTGAAAGGCCCGGATTCGCTCGTGGTAGATGTCGATGTACGCCAAGTAATCCAGGCACTGCAGCACAAAGTGAGAGGGGTCGTAGAGCAGGCAGACGCGCGGGTGGTGGTCTACTTCCTGCAAAAACCGCTCGTAGCTCACGCCATCATGCAGGTCTTCGCCGGGGTGGATTTCGTAGCATACGTCCACGCCGCACTCGTCAAACGCATCCAGGATAGGCCGCCAGCGGCGGGCCAGCTCCTCGAAACCCGTTTCCACAAGGCCGGCCGGGCGCTGGGGCCAGGGGTACACGTAGGGCCAGAGCAGGGCCCCGCTGAACGTGGCGTGGGCCGTGAGTCCCAGCCGCTGCGAAGCCTGCGCCGCGTACTTGAGCTGCTGCACCGCCCACTGCTGCCGGGCGGCGGGGTTGCCGCGCACCGCTTCGGGCGCAAACCCATCAAACAGCTGGTCGAATACAGGGTTCACAGCCACCAGTTGACCCTGCAAATGGGTAGACAGCTCGGTGATTTCCAGGCCGGCCGCCTGCACGGTGCCGCGTAGCTCGTCGGCGTAGGTCTGGCTTTCGGCGGCCAGCTTCAGGTCGATAAAGCGGCTGTCCAAGGTAGGCAGCTGCACGCCCTTGTAGCCCAGGCCCGCCGCCCACTCGCAGATGCTGGCGAGGCTATTGAACGGGGCCTGGTCGCCGATGAACTGGGCCAGAAAAATACCGGGTCCTTTGATTGTTTTCATGCTTTGAGCTGTTAGCTGATGGCTGTTAGCTGTGTTGGACGTCATGCAGAGCGCAGCGAAGCATCTTGCGTGCGATGGTATTCAGATTACTATGGCAACATCAGCACGCGAGATGCTTCGCTGCGCTCTGCATGACGTTCGATCATAAAGGGCGGCTAAACAGTAAAATCAGTCCACTTCTGCTCGGAGCGGCCCGAGGCAATGACGGTTTCGATGAAGGCCATACCCCGCACGCCGTCCTCAATACCGGGGAAATCCCGGGCTTCGGGAGGCGCGGGCTGGCCGGTTTGCTCGGCCAACAGGGTTAAGGCGAAGTTGCGGTAGAGGTTGGCAAAGGCTTCGAGGTAGCCCTCGGGGTGGCCGGCCGGAATGCGGCTGTTGTGGCGGGCGGCGGCGCTGAGGTAGCCCGCGCCCGTCCGCCGGATTTCGGTGGGCCGATCCAGCCACTTCACTAACAAGGTATTGGCATCGGCCTGCTGCCAGTCGAGGCCGCCTTTTTCGCCGTAGAGGCGCAGGCGCAGATTGTTTTCCTCGCCGGCCGCTACCTGAGTAGCCACCAGCACGCCGCTGGCCCCGCCCGTGAGGCGCAGCAGCACGGCCCCGTCGTCATCGAGCTGGCGGCCGGGCACTACGGTGTTGATGTCGGCGCAGAGCCGGGTAACCTGCCGGCCGCTTACGTATTCGAGCAGGTTGAAGGCGTGGGTGCCAATGTCGCCCATGGCCCCGGCCACGCCGCTGCTGGCGGGGTCGGTGCGCCAGGCCGCCTGCTTGTTGGCGCCGCCTTCCTCAAAGTTGCTCAACCAGCCCTGCGGATACTCCACGTACACCTTCCGGATGGTGCCCAGTGCCCCGGATGCAGCCAGGTGGCGGGCTTCCTTGAGCATGGGGTAGCCGGTATACGTGTGCGTCAGGCAAAGCTTGCGGCCGGTGGTTTCGACTACCTGCTGCAACTCCCGCGCCTCCGCCAGAGAAAACGTCATCGGCTTATCCAGCACCACATCAAAACCACTTTCCAGGGCCAGCTTGGCCGGCGCAAAGTGCAGGTGGTTGGGCGTGACGATGCTGATAACCTGCACCCGCTCAGCCGCCGGCCGCCGGGCTTCCTGCTCGATAAGCTCCTGATATGAGCCGTACACTCGCTCGGGGGCCAGGCCGAGTTCCTGCCCGGTGGCTCTCGATATTTCGGGGTTGCTGCTGAACGCCCCGGCCGTCAGCTTATACAGGCCATCCAGGGCAGCAGCCATGCGGTGCACCGCCCCGATGAACGCGCCCTGCCCGCCGCCAATCATGCCCAGTCGTAATTTCATTCAGTTGCTTTTCAGTTTCTAGTTGTCAGTTGCTGGTTGTTCGCTGTCAGTTGCTGGTTGCTTGTTGATGATTTGGAATACAGATCTGACAACTAGCAACTAACAACTAACAACTCATGTGGTGGCCCAGGCCCGGTCGCCTTTTTTGTAGGGTACGCAGCCGTCGTACTTGCCGGGAACGGGCAGGTAGCGCAGGGCTTTGGTGGCACCCACTTCGGAGGTGAAGTAGCCCAGCAGCGTGAGCTCCTTGATCATGCGGAAGTAGTGGTTGGGCTGCTCCGGGGTTTTGGTTTTGGCGTAATTTTTCTGCTCCGCGTCCAGGGCCGTGAGCAGGGCCGTGCGCTGGTCGGCATCCAACTCCATAAAGCCTTTGCTGTACTTCTGTTTGGCGGCAGCTTCCAGCTTGGTCAGGCCCTGCGTGAAAATCTGCTGGTCCTCGGGCTTGTAACAGTCGCGCACCATCACGGCCATAAAGCCACCCACGTCGGCCGCCTTGGCTCCCGGTGATTTGGTGGGGGGCAGAATGGTGTCACCCACCTCGTTCAGGTAGGCCACCTGCTCGGCATTCAGCACGGCGGGCAGCTCCTTCGGAATGGTGGCCGTAGGTTGTTTGGCCTTCGTTTTTTCCTCGCTGGGGGAGGAACAGCTGGTCAGGAAATAGTCGCCCCCGATAACGACTCCGCCCATCAGCAGAGCTACGCGGGCCAGGGCATCACGTCGGTTCATCATCGTTGGTAGGGGTTAGATGTTCTGTTTTTTCAACTCACCCACGGCGTGGTCCACGGCGCGGGCCGTGAGGGCCAGATAGGTAAGAGAGGGGTTCTGGCAGGCGGCGGAGGTCATGCAGGCCCCGTCGGTTACGTACACGTTGGGAGCGTCCCACACCTGGTTGTGCTGGTTGAGCACCGAGGTTTTGGGGTCGCGGCCCATGCGGGCGGTGCCCATTTCGTGAATGCCGCCGCCCAGGGTGTAGCCGTTGTTGTAGGTTTTCACGTTTTTCAGCCCCGCTTTTTCCAGCATCTCCTGGGCATCGTTCATCATATCGATGCGCATTTTCTGCTCGTTGTCCCGGATGGTGGCGTCGATGGCCAGCACGGGCAGGCCCCACTTGTCCTTGGTGGTTTTATCGAGGTAGGCGCGGTTATCGTGGTAGGGTAGGGTTTCGCCGAAGCCGGTGAGGCCCATTGTCCAGTCGCCGGGCTCGGTGAGGGCGTCCTTGAAGTCGCCCCCGATGCTGAGCTCGGCCACGTCGCGGCCCCAGCCTTCCCGGCCGGCTCCGCCCTGGTAGCCGAAGCCGCGCAGGTACTCGCGCTTATCCCCAAACAGGTTGCGGTAGCGGGGCACGTAAATGCCGTTGGCGCGGCGGCCGTAGGTGTATTTGTCCTCGTAACCGGGCATTTCGCCGTGGGCCCCCACCCGGAAGTGGTGGTCCATCAGGTTGTGGCCCAGCTCGCCGCTGCTGCTGCCCAGGCCCTCGGGCCACACGTCGGTAGCCGAGTTCATCAGCACCCAGGCCGAGTTCAAGGCCGAGGCGTTCAGGAACACGATTTTGGCGAAATATTCGTACGTCTGGTTGGTTTCGGCGTCCAGCACTTCCACGCCCTTGGCCCGCTTGGTATCCTTGTCGTAAAGGATTTTGGTAACAATAGAAAACGGCCGCAGCGTGAGGTTACCCGTGGCCATAGCCGCCGGCAACGAGGCCGACTGCGTGCTGAAGTAGGCCCCAAACGGGCAGCCCAGCCAGCACTTGTTGCGGTACTGGCAGTTCACACGGTTGTTGTGGGGCCGGGTGATGTTGGCCGTGCGGCCAATGACCATGTGCCGGTCCTTGAAGTTTTTGCGGATGCGGGCGGCCACGTCCTTCTCCACGCAGTTCATCTCCATGGGCGGCATAAATTCGCCGTCCGGGAGCTGGGGCAGGCCGTCCCGGTTGCCGCTGATGCCCGCAAACTTCTCGGCGTGGCTGTACCAAGGGGCCAGGTCTTTGTAGCGGATGGGCCAGTCCACGGCAATGCCATCTTTGGCGTTGGCCTCAAAGTCGTACTCGCTCCAGCGGTAGCTCTGCCGGCCCCACATTAGGGAGCGGCCGCCCACCTGGTAGCCCCGGAACCAGTCGAAGGGCTTTACCTCCACGTAGGGGCTTTCCTTTTCCTTCACCCAGAAATCCAGGTTGCTCTCGTTCAGGGTATAGTCGCGGCTCAAGACCGGATAATCCTTAATCATCTGTTGGGTTTTGCCGCCCCGGTGAGCAAACTCCCAGGGAGCTTTATTGGCATTCACGTAGTCTTTGATGTGCTCTACGTTGCGGCCCCGCTCCAGCATGATGGTTTTCAGGCCTTTCTCGGTCAGCTCCTTGGCCGCCATGCCGCCCGAAATGCCGGACCCGATGACGATGGCATCATAGGTATTCTTTTCCATGTCGAAAAAAAGTTTCTGGTTTCTGGTTGCTTGTTTCTGGTTAGTAGTGCGGTCTTGTCAGGCTTAGTTAAACAACTAGAAACCAGGAACAAGCAACTAGAAACTATACCAGGTTGCGCTTGATGTGGGTAATGCTCTGCTGAATGCTGTCGAAGGGCGAACCGGGTGTCTGGTCCTGCTCCACGAAGAAGTATTTCATGCCCGCCAGCTTGGCCTGGGCGAAAATGCGCTTGAAGTCGATGCTGCCGTTGCCCACTTCCGTGAAGCCGTGCTGGGGCGTCTTGTCCATATCCTTCACGTGCCAGAGCGGGAAGCGGCCGGGGTTCTTTTTAAAGAGGGCCACCGGGTCGTGGCCGGCTTTGGTGGCCCAATACAGGTCCAACTCCATCTGCACCAGGTTTTTGTCGGTTTCCGTGAGCAGGATATCGTAGGGCAGCTTCCCGTTCTGGGCCGCAAACTCGAAGTCGTGGTTGTGGTAGGCCATTTGGATGCCGGCCTTCTTGCACCGCTCACCGGCTTTGTTCAGGCGCTCAGCTAGCAGCTTGTAGTGGTCCAGGTTGCCGCGCTCCGAATCCAGTAAGTAAGCGCACACCATATACTTGATGCCCACCTGGGCGGCGTCGTCCACGGCTTTGTCCCAGCCGTGTAGGATGGTGCCCTGGGTGGCCTGGCCGTTGTTTTCCTGTTCTCCCAGCAGGTAGTGGCTGCTGGGCATCATCAGCCCGTTCTGCTTCAGCACCTTGGCAAAAGCGGCCGGCTCCATGCCGTAGAACTTCTGGTTGCCGGTGTAGGTAGCACCTTCCACCGAGTTGTAGCCCAGCTTGGCTACGCGGGCCAGCGCGGCGGCCGGGTCCTGCTGCATGGCGTCGCGCACGGTGTACAGCTGCAGGCCAATGGTAGCAGGCGACTTCGCCAGCAGGGACGGGGCCGTCAGCACACCTGCCGAGAGCAGGGCGGCGGACTTTACAAAGGCACGACGAGAAGTCATAGAGCAAATAAGAGTAGGAGAAAGGATGGGGTGACTCCGTAAAGATTCAGCACCCAGTTTCCCCGCTTATGCTCAAATCGTGCAGGTTAGGTTTTATTTGATAAAAATATGTAAAATAATGAAATTCAATATTTTATAATGAAAATAAATCGAAAGGAGGTGCATTTTCGTGTGTGATGTAAGCGTTCTGTGCACAATTATTTCAACTAACCCCGGTCTGATGGCGGGTGCGGAACTCGGATGGAGCTACGCCGTAGCGTGCTTTGAAGCTGGTAGAGAAATAGGAGTGCGAAGCGTACCCCACCTCATAGGCTACGGCCGTCACGCTCAGCGAGTCGTCGCGCAGCAGCTCACAGGCTTTCTGTAGCCGCACGCTCTGAATGAAGTCGGTGATGCTGGTGCCGAGTACGGCTTTTACTTTCCGATAGAGCTGCATGCGCGAGAATCCCAGCGCGTGGGCCAGCTCCTCCACCGTCAGGTCGGTGCGGGTAAGGTCGGCTTCCACCTGCGCGGTGAGTGCCTGAATAAAGGACTGGTCAGGGTGGGGCGCGGCGGTGGGTTCCGGCAGGGTCAGCAGCTGCCGGCTCAGGTGCTCCCGCTGCCGGGCCCGGTTGGCCAGCAGGGTGCGCACACTTTCCAGCAGAAAGGCCGGATTGAAGGGCTTGGTCAGATACACATCGGCCCCGGCCTGCACGCCCTCTACCTGCTGCTCGGGGGCGTTGCGGGCCGTGAGCATGATAACGGGGATGTGGGAAGTACGCCAGTCGGCGCGGAGCCGGGCCACTACTTCCAGCCCGCTCAGGCCCGGCATCATCACGTCGCACACTATCAGGTCCGGAATCAGATCGGTGGCCAGTTGCAACCCGGTCTTGCCATCGGCGGCCGACTGCACCCGGAAGGAGGGTCGGAGCTTGCGGGCCACAAACTCATTCACATCAGTATTGTCTTCGATGACCAGCACCAGCGCCTCCGCCTCCGAGGCCGGGCCCTCGGCGTCGCCGGCCGGCAACACCAATGGCTCATCTAGGGAAAACGCCTGTAGCGGGGCCGCATCAGTGGCGCGCAGCTCCGTGGGCAGCTCCCGGGGCAGCGTTACGGTGAAGGTGCTGCCCTGGCCCACCTGGCTGCTGAACGTGAGCTGGCCCTGATGGAGCCGCACCAGGCCCTGAGCCAAAGCCAGCCCCATACCGGAACCCTTGCCCGTGGCCGGCTGCTCGCCCTGGTAAAACCACTCGAAAATGTGCGGGCTGTCCTGGGCCCGGATGCCGCGGCCGGTATCGGTTACCTGCACCTGTACGGCGCGGCCTTCCTCGGCGGGCTGCACACGTACGGTAATCCGGCCGCCGCCGGGGGTGTATTTGAGGGCGTTGGACAGCAGGTTGAAAAAGACCTTATCCAGGACGTTGCGGTCAATCCAGGCCGGTAGCGCGGGCTCAGGTGCTGCAAACGTCAGGGCTACCTGCTGCACCCGGGCGGCCGGCTCAAAGGTTTCTACCAGCTCCCGCACAAAGGCCACCACGTCTTCCTGGTGGGCCTGCACGGCCATCTTGCCCACTTCAATCTTGCGGAAGTCCAGCAGTTGATTGACCAGCTGCAGCAGGCGCTGGGTATTGCGCCGGATCAGGCCCAGGTCGTGGCGCTGGGTGGGCTGCAGGGTGGCACTGTTGTGGCCGGTCAGCATTTCCTCCACCGGGCCCATAATCAGGGTGAGCGGGGTGCGCAGCTCGTGGGAGAAGTTGGTGAAGAACCGTAGCTTGGCTTCGGTTTCGCGCCGGGCCTGCTCGGCCAGGTCCGCAATCTGATTGCGCTGGGCCCGTATTTCTTCGTTCTGAGTGCTGAGCTGGCGGTTAATGGCGTCGTTGGCCGCATTCTGCCGTACCAGCTCCTGGTTGATGGCGTCGTTGGCCTTATTCTGCCGGGCCAGTTCCCGGTTAATGCGGCGGTTGTTACGGGCCGCCCGCCAGGCACTGGCCCCCAGTCCCACCGCCGCCAGCAGCGAAACCGCCAATCCATACAGCACGGTGCGCTGACTGGCGTACGTAGCCTGCAGCGTGCGTAGTAGCAACTGCTGCTGCTCAATGCCTTCCTGCTGACTAGTCAGCTTGGCGGCCTGCTGTTGCAACGTCAGCGCGTTGGTGGAATCGATGACAATGGTACCCAGGATATTTTCCCGCTCGTATGCCTGGTGATGCAGAATCCGAAGGGCTACGCGAATGGCCTCCTCGCCGCCGGGCGAGTAGAACAGGGAGGCGGTGCTGCGGCCCTGCTGCACCATTTCCAGCCCGTTGCCTTTGCCAGCCAGGCCGTCTACCCCGATAATGCGGATATCCGGCCGGCCCAGCTTCCGGCACACTTCGTACACACCCTGCGCCATCAGGTCGCTGTGGGCAAAAACCAACCGGGTTTCCGGGTTCTCCCGCAGCAGCTTTGTCAGGGCCGGCTGGAGGGAGGTCGAGCCCCAGTCGCCCACAATGGTGCCTGCTACGCGTATGTGTGGAAACGCCTTCAAGGCCTGTACAAATCCCTGGTGTCGCTCGTTTGCAACCAACGACGGAGTACCCGTTATTTCTATCACCTGGCCGTGCTGGCGAAGTAGTTGGGCGGCATAGCGGGCCGCCGAAGCCCCGGCTCCGGTATTGTCGCCGCCCACGTACGCGGCATAATGGGGCGAGGTGGTTCTGTGGTCGAGCAGAATCACGGGTACCCCGCGGCGGTAGGCTTCCTCAATGGCCGGCGACAACGCATGCTCCTCATTGGGGGCCACAATCAATACTTCCGCGCCGGCTTGCAGCAAATCATGAATCTGCTGCTGCTGGCGTAGGCTGTTGCTTTGCGCATCACGGGTCAATAGCTGAATTTCCGGATGAAAGGAAAGCTCCCGCTTCATGCCCGCCAGCATCGCCTGCCGCCAGTCGCCGGAACTCACACTTTGCGAGAAACCAATGCGGTAGGTGGGTGGCGCGGGGGCTACCGTGCAGGCTGGCAGTAGCCCCAGTAACCCCAACGACAACAAGATGTGGTGCTTCTTACGCAAGGCCAGGCAGGTTAGGAGTTCTTACAATAGGGAGCTTCACCGTGCCGGGCTTGCGGCATGTCTGGCAGCTACTCTGCCGCCATCCGCTTAGGCTTCCGGAAAAGGAGCGGCATATGCAGCACACGTCTTCCGCCGTGGCACGCACTGGCAGCAGCCCACACCCCGCCGGCATGGACTACCAAGCTACATATGTTCCAGCAACTCGTCGAAGGCGCGTAGCAGCTCGGCGCGACTCTCGGCGGGTTCGGCTTCCAGACGCTGCTCAAATACCTCCCGCTCCGTAAAGTCGTGCAGGCTGCGGGTCAGGGGCGTATCGGTGTCCTCGGCTTCACCCAAGGCCCGGAGCTTCACCAGGCGGAAGTGCCGCCGGGCCAGTACCTCCAGCTGGCGGCGGTCCAGCCCCCCAATGATGGCAAGTAGCGCCTCCGCCACTTCCAGCTGCGTCAGCTCGGAATGCACCTGCACATCGGCCCAGGCAGGCAGCAGGTAGCCAGTATTGTCGTACGTGGTCAGGCCCTGCGTCACCTCATCCAGGGTGCCATGAAACCGCACCAGCCGCCGCACACTGGGCACCGGCAGGCTCACCAGCTCCTGCAGCTTGCCCGCCTGGAAATCCAGCAGCAGCACTTCCTTCGGGTGGTCTATTTCGGAGAAGGACAGGGCAATAGGGGAGCCGGAGTAGCGGATATGGTCCCGGCCGCCCACGCGCTGGGGGCGGTGCAGGTGGCCCAGCGCCACGTAATCGAACACGACCGGAAAGTGGTCGGCGGTTACCTGGCCGAGGTTGCCCACGTGAATGGTGCGCTCCGAATCGGAGGGAGCGGCGCCGGCCGCGTAGAGGTGACCGGTAGCCAGCACGGGCAGCCCCAGGTCTTTCAGCTGCCACACGGTTTCCACGTCGGCTACGCGGGCGTAATGGTCGGCAATGCCCTGTTTGATGCGGGCCTCCCGTTCCTCGGCCGGTTCACCCGGCACCGAGAGTCGCACGTCCCGGTCGCGCAGAAAAGGTACGGCGCACACTACCAGCCCCGGTTTGCCTTGAGCATCGTCAAGCACCAGCACCTGCTCCTCAAAGCACTCGGGCACGCAGCCTACCACGTGCACCCGCAGGTGGCGCAGCAGCCGGGCCGGAGCATTCAAGGTGGCCGGCGAGTCGTGGTTGCCGCCCACCACCACAATGTCGTGGCACGGCGTCTGGCGCATGTTCAGCAGGAAGCTGTAGTACAGCTCCAGGGCTTGGTTGGAAGGGGAGCCGGTATCGAAGATGTCGCCGGCCACTACCAGCACTTCCACCTGCTGCTCGCGCACGGTCTGCACCAGCCAGTCCAGAAAATGGCGGTGCTCGTCGGTACGCTCGTTGCCCTGGATGAAGCGTTGACCTAGGTGCCAGTCGGCGGTGTGTAGTACGCGCATGGCAACGAAGATACTCAGGACCGCAGCAAGTTGGCAACCGGAAGGCCGGTGCCGGGTCTACTTCTGCCAGATGGTACGCTGGTATTCCGCCTTATCGAACGACTCGCCGTTGATAATGGTGTTGCCCGCAAAGCCACCCAGGAAGCCCAGCCGTTGGCAGTTTTCGCTAATTACTTGCGCGCTGCCGTCAGAAATGCAGCTGCCCTGGTCCAGTACGTACACCGTCTGGCCCTGAAACCGGTATTCCTTCACGCTGGCACCAATGGTGCGGTTATCAGTGGTGCAGGCCGCGCTCCGGGCAAACTCCTCGGTTTGCGTACGGATGCAGGTGGGGGTGTTTTTCGCAATGTCAACCTCGTCGCAGGCCGATACAAGGCTGCTGGCCGCTCCAGCCAGCAGGAAGTAAAGAATTCGTTTCATATACGGGAAATAGCAAGGGTAGAGAAAGTAAAAAGACCAGAACCCGTGTAGGGCTCTGGTCTTGATAGGAGGGGGGCCACCCCGAAAAGGTTGCACGGCTACGCGACAGTGGCTTACGCGTGCGCCGATTGGGGCTGGAACGTGGCAATGGCCTCACCCAAATCGTATACGGGCACCTCGGCCGGCAGGGCGGCCTGCACAATGCTGGAGCCGGCGGCCGAGCGGTAGCCGCCGGCGCAGTGAATCAGTACGGGCTTATCGGTCGGGATTTCGTGGGCCCGTTCGCGTAGCTCCGGCAGCGGAATCACCAGCGCATTCTCAAAAACCGGCTGTTTGGCCTCGGCATAGTTGCGGATGTCCACGATGGTAAAATCGTGGGGCTGGTGGCGGACATGCTCTACCTCCACGGCCGGGCTGGTGGCGGGCAGTTCCCGGGGCGTCAGCAGAGCTCCTTTGATGTTGCCTTCGTAGCCAATTTTGGCCGCCTTGCGAATGACGGTATCCACGGCAATCTGCGAGTCGGCAATCAGGTAGAACGGTTCCGTGGGGCCCACTATCGAGCCCAGCCAGGTTTCAAACTTGCCGCCATCCATCAGGTTGATGGCACCGGGCACGTGGCCCTTGCGGAACTCGGCGGCCGGGCGGGTATCAATTACCACCACGCCGGGAGTCAGCGTGGCGTCGGGCTGCAGACGCGGCACGGCCCGGATGCTGTCCTCGAACGGCAGCGCGCCCTGCTTGTTCAGGACCACATCGTGCCCAAAGTATTTGGGCATGAACGGCTGGTCTTCCAGCAGCACCTGGATAAACTCCTCCTCCGACATCGGCTGGAGGGCGTAGTTGGTTTTTATTTCCTTGCCAATGGTACTGTCAAGGTCCGTGGAGGTGGTTTTGCCGCAAAGGGAGCCGGGGCCGTGGGCCGGGTACACCTTGGTAGTAGCGGGCAGGGTCATCAGCTTCAGGCGGGTGCTCTGGTACAGCTGCGCGGCCAGGGCCTCGCGGCTGTGGCCACCTACAATGTCCGATTCGCGGAGGTCAGGGCGGCCCACGTCGCCCACAAACAGGGTGTCGCCGGTAAATACAGCCCGGGTCTGGCCCAGGTCGTCGATGAGCAGGATGCTGATGGAGTCGGGGGAGTGGCCGGGGGTGTTGATGGCGTGTAGCTCCACCGTGCCGAGGCTGATGCGCTGCCCGTCGTCGAAGGACTGATGGGGGTAGCCGGCTTTCACCAGCTTGCTCACGTAGATGGTGGCACCGGTTTCCTGGGCAATTTCCAGGTGGCTGCTCACAAAATCGGCGTGGGGGTGGGTTTCGATGATGGCAATGATGGTTGCATCATGCTCATCGGCGAAGTCATAATACTGTTGCGGGTCGCGGGCCGGGTCGATGATGGCTACCTGGCGGCCGGAGCGGATGGCGTAGCTGGCGTGGGCCAGGCCTTTGTCGTAGAACTGCTGAATCTGTACCGAACCGGTACTACTGGGCAGAGGACTCATGGGGTGTTGGATGTGGTGACTGCCGACCGGCCTGTGTTAACCTGACCAGGGGCGCATAGTTTCAAATATAGCTAACCAGCGTCTTTTACCAGCCCAACAGATCCTGAAAAGCTTGTGCCACCCGTTTGGGTAGCTCTTCAGTAAGTAAAAAGCCCCAACCTGTCAGGCTGGAGCTTTATAACAGAGAGTCAGTGTGATAAATTAGGTGCCGGGCTAGTTGACCCGGCGTTGCCGCACTTTGTCCATCCGGTCTTCGCGCAGCTGTGTATACTTTGTGTACTGGTCGGTGGTCAGCACCGCTTTTAGCTGCGCATCATACTTCTCCTGCGTGGCTTTCAGATCCTGGCCCATGCCTTGGCGGCTACCGGCAGTGGTGTATTTATCGCGCAGGGTTTGCATTTCCTGCGCCTGAGCCAGCGCAATAGCCCGCACCTTGGGGGTTTGGTCGGCGGAGAGGGAAAGCTGCCTGGTGAGGTTCTGGGCCTGACGGTCGGCCCGCTGCTCGGGCGTCAGATTCTGACGGTTCTGGTCCATGCCGTCGGGGCGGGGCAGGGGAGTAGCCGTGGTTTGGGCGGCGGCAGTACCAGCCAGGACGGTGGCTGCAAAAAGCAGCACAAGCATCTTTTTCATCGGGAAGGAGTCTGTGGGTGAACGTGTAGCAGATTAGAGGCTGCCGGGGGCGGCGGGTTTAATTGGGCATGAAAACCGGTCACTTGCGGTTCGGCCCGTCACGGCAATCAGTCAAAACGCCTATATTCGGGCCACGTAGCTGCTTGCAGGTAGCTTTTCTTGCAAATTTTATAATCACCTTCTCACCTTTTCCTTTTTCTCTCATCAACCTGTATGGCAAATATTTTCGCCAAAAAACCGCTGGCCCAGCTGCTGGGCGAAGCCAACTCCTCCGGAGAAGGCTCGCTAAAGCGCACCCTGGGCGCGGGTAACCTTGTAGCCCTGGGCGTAGGGGCCATCATCGGGGCCGGTCTGTTTGTGCGCACCGCTGCTGCCGCCGCCCAGGCCTCGGGACCGGGTGTTACGCTGGCTTTCATCGTGGCGGCCATTGGCTGCGCCTTTGCCGGCCTGTGCTACGCCGAGTTTGCTGCCATGATTCCCATTGCCGGCTCGGCCTACACCTATGCTTACACGACCATGGGTGAGTTTGTGGCCTGGGTTATCGGCTGGGCTCTGATTATGGAGTACGCGCTGGGCGCGGCCACCGTGAGTATTGCCTGGAGCGAGTACCTGAACAAGCTCTTGGAGGCGTTCCATATGTCACCGATATCCTACGAGCTGAGCCACTCACCCTTCGAAAGCGCCGCCGTTGATGGCGTCATGCACAGCGGCATCATCAACCTGCCCGCTTTGCTGGTTATCGTGGCCCTGTCGCTGCTGCTGATCAAAGGCACCCAGGAGTCGGCGCTGTTCAACGCCGTGGTGGTTTTTCTGAAAGTGGCCATCGTGCTGGTATTCATTGCCGTAGGCTGGCAGTTCATCAACCCCTCCAACCACGAGCCCTACCTGATTCCGGAAAACGCTGAGCCCGTGAAAAACGCGGCCGGTGCCGTAGTACGCGAGTACACGGCCTGGAACAAGCACGGCTGGGGCGGTATTCTGGGTGGCGCGGCCATTGTGTTCTTTGCCTTCATCGGGTTTGATGCCGTATCCACGGCCGCCCAGGAAGCCAAAAACCCCAAGCGCGACATGCCCATCGGTATTCTCGGCTCTCTGGCCGTGTGCACCGTGCTTTACATCCTGTTCGGCCACGTGCTGACGGGCGTTGCCAACTGGCGCGAGTTTGCCGACCCCGCCAAGGGGGGCGAGGCATCGGTTACCTACGCTATTAAGGCCCACATGCCCGGCTACGAGTGGCTGGGTACGGCCGTAACCATGGCCATTCTGCTGGGCTTCTCCTCGGTAATTCTGGTAATGCTCATGGGGCAGAGCCGCGTGTTCTTCTCCATGGCTAAAGACGGTCTGATGCCGAGGGCCTTCTCGGAACTGCACCCCAAATTCCACACGCCCTATAAGTCGAACCTGGCTCTGCTGGTGTTTGTGGGCGCGTTTGCCGCTTTCGTACCCGGCTCCCTGGCCGGCGACCTGACCTCGTTCGGTACGCTGCTGGCCTTCGTGCTGGTATCGGCCGGTGTGTGGATCATGCGTAAATCGGACCCCGCACAGCCGCGCCCGTTCCGCGCCCCACTTTCCTCGCCCTCGTTCCCGCTGGTGCCCATCCTGGGTATGCTGGTGTGTCTGGGTATGATTGTGGCCCTGGATGCCTTCACGCTGAAAGTGGCCCTGGGCTGGATGCTGCTGGGCTTCATCGTGTACTTCATCTACGGCAAGAAGAACTCCAAGCTGCAGCAAGGCATCGTAGTGGTGCCTACTGAGATGGAAGAGCAGGCCTTTATTGAACCAGACCGCAAGAACGCCTAAAAAGTAGGTTTACATGCCTGCAAAACGCCCCGTCGGAGTTCCGGCGGGGCGTTTTGCATACTGGCTCCCGCCCAGTTGTGTTGTGCCTGGAAACCCTATAGCTTAGAGGCTGAATCATTCACTTCTGCCAATGCCCCGACTTCTACTGGCTGTGATATGCTGTAGCATGGTGCACCTGGCCTGGGGAGCGTCTCCCAGTTCCCGGGCCGATAGTCTGCAACGGCTGCTTTCCACCTCGCGCCCCGATACCAACCGGGTGAGAATACTCATTCAGCTGGCCTGGGAGCGTACCGACGACAACCCGCTGAAAGGGGTGGAGTACGGGCAGCAGGGAGTGAGGCTGGCGCGGCAGCTGCACTTCCGCTCAGGCGAATGTCGGGCGCTGTTGATGCTGGGGTGGGCCTTTATGCGCACGGGCAACTATGCCACGGCCATCCAGACGCAGGTGACGGCCCGGCGGCTGGCCGAAAGCATCGGCTACGCCGGAGGGGTGATTCATGCCGACAATGCCATGGGCTATGCTCACCTGGAGCAGGGCAACCGGCAATTGTCGTTGCGCTATTTCCGCCGGGCCGTTGGGCAGGCAGAACGCTACCACGATACGGTACTGCTCACGCCTATTCTGGGCAACATTGGGCGGGCCCATCTGGAGCTGGGCCGCCCCGACTCGGCCTGGTATTACACCTGGCGCGGGTACCAGCTGGACCTGGAGCAGCAGGATGTACACAGTGAAATAGGCGACCTGTCCATTCTGGGTGATATTGAGGCCCGGCGTGGGCACATCCATCAGGCCCGCTACTTTTATCAGCAGGCTATCAGCCGGGCGGTGGGTATGCCGGTATCCTATGCCATCAGTCGGGCATACCTGGGGTTGGCACGGCTGGTGCGCAACCAGCAGCCCGCGGCAGCCATGCAGTACGCCCGGCAGGCCCTGGCCGCCGGTAAAGCCGGCCGCTACGCCAAAGGCGTGTTTGAGGCCAGTGACTATCTGGCTGATTTATATGCCGACACCGGCAGTAATGCGGAGGCCTACCGCTATCTGCGGGCCGCTGCTGCCACCCGCGACAGTCTGTTCAGTCAGTCCCGCATGGCACAAGTGCAGGCCCTGAGCTTCAGCGAAGAACTCCACCAGCAGAAGCTGGCTGAGGAAGGAGAGCGGGCTGCGGCCCGCCGATGGCAGTTTATTCTGGCCCTCGCCCTGGCCGGGGCCGTGCTGACGGCAATAGTGGGCTATCTGCTCATCAGCCGCCGGCACCTGCGCCGGGAGGTGGAGTTTGTGCAGGAGCGGCAGCGGATGGAACGAAGTCATTCCCGGGCTATTCTGGATGCGGAGCAGAACGAGCGCCGCCGGGTAGGGGCCGACCTGCATGATAGTGTGGGCCAGCTGCTGAGCGCCGCCAAGATGACGCTGGGAGCCTTGCGCCGCCGCCTGCCCCTTACTGATACGGTGCATCAGGAACTGTTTGGCAACTCTATGGATATGCTGGATGAGGCCGTACGGGAGGTGCGCAGTATCTCACACAACCTGGTACCTACCACTTTTACGCGCCACGGGCTGGTGCAGGCGGTACGCTGCCTGCTCGACCGGCTGGCGCTGGGGCCGCGCCAGCTACAGATTCAACTCGAAGTAAATGGTCTGCAGGACCACCAGCTGGATTCCACGCTGGAGAATATTCTATTCCGGATTCTACAGGAGCTCATCCATAATGTGACCAAGCACGCGCAGGCCACCGAGCTGACGGTGCAACTAAGTTGCCAGCAGGAAGAGCTTCAAATCAGCATTATCGATAATGGCGTGGGCTTCAATCCGGCCGCGCAGCACGAGAACGTGGGCATTGGGTTGCGCAACGTGGCCAGCCGGGTCGCGTACCTGCACGGCGAGTTTGCCATTCACTCAACTACGGGGGGCGGCACCTGTACTATCCTCAAAATCCCGTTGCGTATGGGCGCAACAGCTGTTTTGGTGTAAATTTACCGTCCCGGCTGCCGGAAGACTACTGGATTTCAGAGTCTATATTGGATTTTGCTATATTTAGTAAGGAATATAATTACAGTATCTTTCTACACTTGCTCAGACCTGCTACCGGGTCGTTTCGCTTCTTCTGCATCCCACACCGTATGACACTTCCCGTACCTGAACTGGAAACCATTCCCGTACTGCTGGTCGACGACCATCCGGTAATTGTGGAGGGTATCAAGATGATGCTACGCCCCGAAACCGATTTGCAGGTGGTGCTGCAGGCCCACAGCGGTGCCGACGCACTACGGCTGCTGCCTGCCCATCCGGAAATCCGGGTGGCTGTGCTGGACCTGAATATGCCCGAAATGACGGGCGTAGAGCTGGCTCGCGCCATCCGTACAACCTGGCCCACCATCCGCGTGCTTATTCTGAGCATGTTTCATGACCACGCCACCGTGGCCGAAGTGCTGGAAGCAGGGGGCTCGGGCTACATCCTGAAAACCGCCAGTCGGGCGGAGCTGAGCACGGCTATCCGGCAGGTCGCCGCCGGCCAGAACTATTTCAGCCAGGATGTTGCCGATACCCTGCTGCAGAACCTACAGATTCCGGCCTCCATTCAGGCCCGGCGCGCCGTAGAGCTGACTGGCCGGGAACAGGAAATTCTACAGCTGATTGCCCGTGAGTATTCAAACCAGGACATAGCTGAGGCCTTATTTATTAGTGAGCGGACGGTGGAAACGCACCGCCGTAACCTGTTCACTAAAACCAATTCCAAATCGGTGGTAGGACTCATTCAATATGCCCTTCGGTACAAGTTAATACCATAATATATTATATAGTTTATAGAGTCATTGTAGAAGTTGGCAGAGCATTGGCAGTGATAAAAACCGGGAAGCAGACCCCGATGAGGTCAGTGAGCTTAGAAAAGCAACGAAGCCAGTAGGTAGCTTCTAAAGTTAATGGTGGGCGGCCTGTAAAGAGAGCTACAGGCACTGTATAAGCGTTTTAAGGAAAAATGACAACGGTACTGCGACAGTGCTGGGAAACGCTGTATCCGTACTGGTACGGAGATAAAAATCAGGGCTGCTACTTATTTACTTGTATTGGGTAAAAAATATACCTTAGCATCGTTCAATCAAATGATAATATCTTTATATTACATCAATCAAATAGTGCAGTAGCTCGCTCTTTCTCAGTTGTTTTCACTCTCACCTCATTTTGCAGCCGTGTCGAAACATTTAACCCCTAACGAAAAGCAGACCATGCCATCAAAAATCCTCTCCTTCATCTGCCATGTACCCGGAATGGCTCCTGGTACTTATCCAGCCGTTCCAACCACAACCAGCACCCATAAGTCTGTAGAGCGCCGGGCCGAACCAAAACAGGCCGGTGGCCACTTCACGGCTATCTATGAAAACGACCGGTTTGTACGGTTTAAGTACATCAACAACAACTAGGAAGCACCTGCATCGGTAGCTCTTCTGGGCAAAACGGCGGGCGGCCGTGGTTGCGCGGGAGCACAGAGTATAGGCTTTCGTACCAAGAGGCGCTGCACTTTCGTTAGAGAAGGCAGCGCCTTTTGCGTGGTAGTCGGTACCGGGCCCGGCATTTCGCCTAACTTGCGCCCCGGTTCATCCGTTTTGCGTGCATGATTAATTTGTTGGTTCGCGCCACGGCGCCGTGGATATTGCTGATATGTGTGCTGATTTCTGTTCCGGCCCGGGCTCAGGCAACCTTCACTCCCGACGAAAATGCTTGGTATGGGGTAGTGGCCCGCAGTAGTGGCCGCTCTCTGGATGTTACCAATGCCTCCTCGGAGGCTGGTGCAGCCACGGTCCAATGGGAGTTTACGCATGCCAACAGTCAGCAGTGGCGTTTTGTGCCGGCCGCGAAAGGCAGTGATTTTTATCGGATTGAGGCGCGGCACAGCGGAAAATGCCTGACGCTGGAAAAGCCCGACGAGAATGCGCCGCTGGTTCAGCGCCCCTGGACCGGTAGCTTTTATCAGCAGTGGAAGCTGGTGCCCTCGGGGCCACTTGGCAGCTTCATGCTGATTAGCCGCGGCAACGATAAGTGTGCCGCATTGGCCGCCGCCGACAAGTTCAACGGCACGCCGGTGGTGGGGCAGCGGGTGCAGAACCGCGCTACCCAACAGTGGAAACTGTTTAAACTGCGCCTGAATGTGGACCCCACCCAACCCGGCTTCGGGCCGCCGGAGCCGCTGCTGAGCCTGAATACCACAACCGGCAACGAACTGCAGCCCGTGGTAACGCCCGATGGTAATACTCTGTACTTCAGCCGCACCCGCTACAGCGGGAATAAAGAGGGCGTTACTGAGTCGGGGGATATCTGGATGAGCACCTCCGCCAACAACGGCCGCACCTGGGCCCCCGCCACGCGCCTCGATGCCCTGAATACTACTCAAAACAACGGGGTAATGTCCGTTGTACGGGAGGGCCGTACGCTGCTCGTGCGTGGCGACTACCAGCGCGACGGGACATTCCGCGACGAGGGTATAAGCCGCGTGGAGCGGGAAGCTACCGGGAAAAATGTGAAGCCGGTAGCCGTGGAAATAGCCAACTACTATTCGGCTGGTCCGGCTACTTCGTTCTATATGACGCCCGATGAGCAGATTCTGCTGCTGAGCCTGGAGCGGGGTGACTCGCAGGGAGCCAATGACTTGTATGTGAGCCGCCCTACTACCGATGGCCTCTGGACGGAACCTTTTAATCTGGGTGGGGTGGTAAACTCACCCGGCTTTGAGTTTGCCCCCTGGCTGGCTCCTGATGGCAAAACACTGTACTTCAGCTCCTACGGGCATGCTGGCTACGGCAGTGCCGATATTTTTGTAACCACCCGGCTGGATGAAACTTGGACCCGCTGGACGGAGCCGCGCAACCTGGGTGCGCCACTTAACGGCCCGGGTTTCGATGCTTACCTCAGCCTGACTGCCGACGGCAAGCAGGCGTATTACGCCTCGTCGCGGACCGCCAATGGCCCCGCCGATTTGTTCCGGACGCCCACCGGCGTGCTGCCGGTGGCTGATACGAGCAAGCCGGCGGCCCCGGAGCCCGTAGTGCCTGCGGTGGCGGCCCGGATGCTGCTCACGGGCCGCACATTGGATGCTAAAACCCGACAGCCGTTGGTGACAGAGGTAAAAATCGTGCGCCTCGACCCGAACATCATCTTCAATGCCACTGCCCGTACCGATGCTACGGGTGGCTCTTACCAGTTTTCGGTGCCACCCGGCCGCTACCGCCTGCAGGCCACCCGAGCCGGCTACCTGACGGCTACCGACACGGTGAACATGACCGGCTCCCGCAGCGTGGAGTTAGCGCTGGTGCCTGCCGCCGTGGGTTCCAGTCTGGAGTTGCCCACCCTAATTTTTGCCCAGGGCAAGTACACGCTGCTGCCGGCTTCCTACACCGAACTGAACCGACTGGCCCGCACGCTGCAGGACAACCCCACGGTGAACATCCGCCTGGAAGGCCACACCGATAACCAGGGCCGCGCTGACCTGAACGTAAAGCTCTCCGAAGACCGGGTGGCCGAAGTGAAACGGTATCTGGTGACCCGGGGCGTAGCCGAAACCCGCATCAGCACCGTGGGCTACGGCGGCAGCAAGCCCCGGGCCTCTAACGACCGGGAGGAAACCCGGAAGCTGAATCGCCGCGTAGAATTTACCATTGTAAAGTAACGGCCGATAGAAAGTGGCCGGACTGGCGCCCTTCCCGCTTTGGTGGGGAGGGCGTTTGTGTAACTCTTCAGGCATTGCCGGAGTACTTCCGGCAATACCAATACAGCTAGTAGTAGTATGCAGGCCTTTATTCGTCGGGAAGTTGTGCTGCCGGATCTGCCTTCGGCGTCGGGGGTAGAAATAGTGGGTGAAACCGCGTATATCATCGGGGATGACGCGCCATTTCTGTACCAGCTCAACGCGGCCACTCTGATAGCCGGGGCGCGTACCACTCTGTTCGAAACGGCTCACTTCAGCACCGGGCGCATTCCAAAAGACCTTAAACAGGACCTGGAATGCCTGACCTCCCTGACCGTGCCGGGCGGCGAAACCGGGCTGCTGGTACTGGGCTCGGGCGCAACAGCGGCCCGGGAGCAAGGATTCTGGGTGCCCCTACAGCCTGCCGGAGCGGCCGGGACAGTGTATCCGCTGAGCCTGAGCGGGCTGTATGCGGCGCTGCGGCAACTGCTGCCGGCCGGTATTTTACTGAACCTGGAAGCTGCCGCTGCCACCTCCACCGAACTGCTGCTGTTTCAGCGTACCGTGGGTGCTAGTAGCGGCAACCTGCTGTTTCGGCTGCCGCTGGCGGCTACCTGGGCCTACCTGCGTCATCACACGGCGCAACTACCGGCCATTACGCGGCAATTGTTTGAGCTGCCGATGGTGGAAGGGAAGCCGGCCGGTTTCTCGGGGGCGGCGTGGCAGGATGGACGGCTGCTTGTAACGGCTTCGGTGGAAGATACCGTGGATGCGGTATTGGACGGGGTAGTGCTGGGTTCGTTTGTAGGTGAGCTGGCCTTGCTACCGGCCGGACAGCAGGCGGTACTGCCCGTTAGCCTGGCGTTGCTGCAGTGGCCCGATGGGCGGCCATACCGGGGTAAAGTAGAAGGGGTGGCGGTGTACCGGCAACTGGCCCCCGGCCGCCTGGAACTGCTACTGGTAACCGACGACGATGCAGGCGGCTCAACGGCCGTGGTGGTGGAGCTGGTACGGTAAACTATACCTGTGCAACCGGTTATACAAGGGAATTATTTTGCGCGGATCAACTGTTTTTCAGAGTCTTCCATAAGGAAGAAGCGTCTACCAGTTGTTTGCGTATGATTCTGTTCAACACTCGTTTTCTGTACCCGGTAAGTGCGGTGAAGCTACAGGAGCAGGAAGGTATCCTGCCAGCGGAGTTTCTGCCCACCATTGAATTGCTACGCCCGTTTCTGGAAAAAGAAAAAGCTTACGGGGAAGTATGCTCAACGTCGGTAACCTCCGTGCGGGGCCGGCAGGTCACGGTGTTTTACCGCAAAACCTACACGCCGGAGCAGGGCTTTGTAGTGGAGATACTGGACGCCCAGTTGGCCGTATCCGTAGTCCGGGCGGCGTAGCCGGTTACCCGGTATTTCTAAAGCAGCAAAACGCGTCGGCTCGTGCAGCCAGGCGCGTTTTTTTGATGTTGATAACTACTGCGCGCGCCGACGCCAAATAAAGCCATCCAGCACGTAATGGGTAGCCTGGGGCAGGGCCAGTAGCGGCACCAGCCACATCAGCAAAGCCGGTGAGGCCACGGTGGGTAGCTGCTGAAACCACCCGAACAAGCCGGTGTGCTCCCGCCATACCAAACCGTCCCACAGACCTTCCTCCAGGAATGCCAGCCCCACCACCATGCCCAGAAACAGTCCCAGCCCGTAGCGTCCGTGCCACCAGGGGCGGGTGGCGGCTGCCTCGGGCCGGCTGCTGGTCCAGACCAAGGCAAGGTACGGAATTCCATGCGCCACTACGTTCAGCAGGGTAAAGGCCAGGTCGCCGTTGAGCAGCACAATGCCCACGTACCACGAGGCCGCCGTGCCCAGCAGCAGCAGGTTGCGGGGCCAGTTCAGGTGGCCGGTTTGCTGCCACTGGCGGATTTCTTTCCACAGGTAATTCAGCAGCAGCAGGCCGTATGCACCTGTGAGCAGCTGCCGTCCCAAGGGCCAGTTGAAATGCACAAAATCCCCCTCCACAAACCAGGTAAAGTTGCGGGGCTCGGCCAGATGCCACCACAGCAGCGGATACAGCGTGGCGCTGTAAATCAGCACGGTGTCTAGGCGGCGGCTTCGGGGGCTGGCGGCCTCATGGCGACTATAGAGACGCAAAAAGCCGTATTGCTGCCGGACGAAGTGAAACACGGCGGCGTAAGCCAGTACCCGCCAAAACCAAAGTCCGCCCGCCCAATGTAGTGCCACTCCCAAGGCGTAGCACCCCAGCGGCACGGCCCATAGCACGGTGCTTAACTGCCGGCGTCGATTGGCATCGAAGTACGTGCGAAACAAGGTGCTGTACACGTGCGCTACGTCAATGAGTACCACCAGCCCTGCCCACGCCCATACCGGCATTCGGGCTGTGGAGCGGTATTCGGCCGGTAGCCCGGCCACCAGCAGCAGCGCCAGAAACGGCGGGGCCAGAATCCAGAGGCCATCAAATCCCGCGGAGCGAATCCAGGGCTGACGACGCATGGGAGTAGTGGCAGAAAGCGTACGGGGCATGGCCAACGGAGAAGTGTGCGGCCCCAAAATACAACCCTACGGCCGGGTTGCCGCCGAAACCGGCGGTACATAATCAAGTGGCAGAAACTCGCCCATTTTCTCGAAGCCCCAATAGCCTTCCGTGAGCAGGCCCAGTGGGTTCAGCGGGGCCCCGTTAGGCTGCAGCTCCACCCGCGGCTCCTGCAGGTGCAGCACCGATACCTGCTTGCTGAGGCCGGCCGGCAGCGGCTGCCCGAAGGAAGCATTGCGGGCCGTATAGGCCACGTAGGCGGGGTCGGCGGGTTCCCGGTTGAAGGTGACCTGCAGCAAATCCGGAAACTGCAGGGCCACGGCCCCGGTGGGCAGCACAGCCCGGTATTGGGAAGTGGGCAGGGGTTGGGTAAACAGGTAGGTAAGCTGCCGAGGAACCTTGATCAACTGGTTTAGTGAATCATCGAACTGCCGGGTGTTGAGGGGGCGAAGTGTGGCGGCCTGGGCGCGCAGCAGGGCTAGCAGGCTGTCGGTGCGGGGGCGGGCGGGGTTGGGCACGCGCCGCAGCCGTTGCACCAGAAAGCCCTGGTCCACTACGTTATCGGTTTGCACGCTACGCAGGAAATGGGGCAGGGAGCCTGTGTAGGCCTGCTGCCGGTTGGCCTCCCAGCGGCGCTGCTCCTTGCGGGAGCGAGGTTTCAGCGGCTCAAACACCGGGGAGCCATAGAATGACATCCACTGCTCCCGGAAGTTCAACCGGAAATCGAGCCCGTAGTACCGGATGCGGTAGCCCAGGGCCCGGTTTTCCACCGTCAGAAAGTCGCTGCAGGTGGCCGTCAGCTCGTTGCGCTCCTGGTCGTAGTCCACGCGCACGGCGTTGGGGTTGCGGATGTGGCACTGTTGCGAAAACGTGGTGCTGCCCAGGAACGTGCTGGCAAATTTCTGGTAGTCGTTGGGGTTGTTGGGGTGGGGGCGTACCACCACTTCGCGCAACGCATTGGCCGAAGGCGGCAGCCGAAACGTGAGCTCCTGGGGCTGGGTGCCCACGGTAACCGTCTGGCGGCGCAGCTGGTAGCCCAGGTAGGAAGCCACCACCTCATAGGTACCCACCGGCACCCGCGCGAAGGCAAAGCGCCCGGCATCATCGGTGGTGACGCCCAGCGTGGTGTTGGCCAGAAACACGGTGCCAAACGGCAGCGGCTGCCGCGTTACCGAATCAAGTACTACGCCACTCAGGCGGGCTTGCCCCAGGGCCGGGCTAAGCTGCCCCAGCCACAGTACGCTCAATAGTAAAAAGGCGCGCAGTAATTGGGTGCGGACAACAAAAAAGAACGACTGCATGCTGTTAAGGGGTGCCGGGTGCAAGGCGGGTGGGCGTACTCTGGCCACTGACAAGTGAGGCGGCACCGGCCGCAATGGCCTGTACCACCGCGCGCATATTGCTGAAGTTGAGGTTGGCTATTTCGTCGTCTACCGTGTGGTAGTACGTGGCGCTGGGCAACTGCACCGTGCTGATGGTATGGGCCGGAATACCAAGTTGTGCCAGCTTGTAGTTATCCGAGCGGTAAAATAAGTACTGGTCAGGATACGGATCGGGCTCGAAGCGGAAAGCTGTAGCGGGCACATTGCGTTGCAGAATAGCACCCAGGTCCGACTTCTCGAAGCCCGTTACAAAAGCCGAGCGGAGCCCAAATTTCGCCGGTGTGCCAATCATTTCGATGTTGAGCATGGCCGCTACTTGGCGGGGTTGCAGCTGCCGGCTGAAATACTCCGCCCCAAAGCCACCAACTTCTTCGGCCGTAAAGGCCACAAATACTAGAGTGCGGGCATTATCGTGGCGCTTATGATAGTAACGAGCCAGCGCCACCACGGCGGCCGTGCCGCTGGCATCATCATCGGCTCCGTTAGCAATAGAGTCGCCCTGCACGGCGGGCCGGATACCCAGGTGGTCGTAATGCGCGGAGAAAATCACTTGCTCATTCCGGTGGGCTGGGTCGCGGCCTGGTAACACACCCACTACGTTGCGCAATTGCACGGGCCGGACGCTGGTGCGGCCGCTGACGCTGAACGAAGTAGCCTTTGTATCAGTGGTGAGAAGCAAGACCACCGAGAACGGGTCCGGTGGCGTGAGGCTGTATTGGCTGTTGCTCCAGTAGTGCGCCACCAGCGAGTTAAACCAGCGACTATGGTCCGGGTGCACCAGCACCAACAAGTCCTGTTGGGCCTTAAAAACCGAATCGACATACGGCCTCAGCGGTACACCGGCCGGGACGACGAGCAACCGCGGCGGCCGCGCCTGCGTGGCAGTCCAGGAAAAGGACGGCTGGCCCGGCAACAGCACCGAGTGGCTGTGGTCGATGGGCTGCCCGTTGAGCGAAACAGTAAGCTCTTGACTGCGGCTTTGGTACACCGTAAACTCCTGCGCAAAAGATGCCGCGCCGGGCAATGGCTGCAAGCCCGCCCGTTGAAACTGCTTTTCCAAGTAGCGGGCCGCCAGGACGGACCCGTCGCCCACGCTGCGTCCGCGCATGGCATCACCGGCTAACTCGCCCACCACCCGGCGCAACGCCCGCTCAGAAACTACCGATTGAGCCGTTGCCGGCAGAAAAACCAGCACGTTCAAGCATGTAGTAAGGACGAAAATGAGGCAAGAATGAGGAGCCCTGAGCATAAGAATTACGATTATATCGTAATAGTACGAATATTTCGTAATAACGTATCAGGCAGAGCTACAGATACAAGCTCCCGGCGTCAGGCATTAGCGGAATGCTATGCGGTAGAAAAGTGCCTCCGGCTAAGCTGCTGCTTGATAATCAGGGCGCAACTAGCTGAATTGAGCCTGATATAATGAGGCGTTTCTACGAAAAATAAGTGAGGTGCCGAGCCGCTGCCGCCTCGTATGCTGCGCGCAGGCCCTGGTAAAAGCCTTCCTCGAAAATGGAAATGCCGCTGAGGTCGGTGTGGGCCAGGAACAGCTGGTTTCGCCAAGGTTGGGCGGCCTGCTGCCGGGCGGGGCCGCTCACGAAACCGGGCGTGGGGGCTACCATGCCGTGGCCCCACACCCACACATCGGCCCGCTGTACCAGGGCGGTGATGCCGGGGTGGGCGGTTTCCAGCTCCTGCAAGGCCTGGCGCACCCATTCGTCGTAGCTGGTTTGGTAGGCCCGGCGGCGGGCGGCCACCGGGTCGGCGGCGGGCAGGGGCAGGTACCAGGTAATGACGTGCGGACTGTCGGCGTTCAGGCTCAGGCTTTGGTGGTTGGCGTGCACGTAGCCCACCGAGGCGCAGCCGTACAGCACGTTGTCCCAGCTAAGGGGTTGGCCGGGAGCCTGGGGCAGATACTCCACCGTGAGGTTCACCACTACCCAGGGCGCGCGGTGACAGGGCAGGGCGCGCTGGGCGCTGGCGGGCAGGCCGGCCAGCAGCCGCTCCGTAATAAACAGCGGTGTGGACAGAATCACCTGCCGGGCCTGCACGCGGGTGGTCTGGCGGGTGGGCACGTGGTAGCAGTCGGCGGCCAGGCCGGTGGGGGTGGCGTGCAGGGCGTAGGCCACCGTATCGGGCTGAATCGGCGAGGCGGCCTGCCGGCGCAGCTGCTCCACCAGAAACCCGTTGCCCTGGGGCCAGGTGAGCACATCGGCGCCGGTGGCGTTGTGGGCCTGGCCTTTGCGGGCCGCAAAGTAGTGCAGCCCCGCCCACGCCGACACCTGCGCCGGGGTGGCGCCGTAGTCGTCGCGGCAGCAGTAGTCGAGGTACCAGAGCAGGTGGGGGCTGGTGAAGCCCTGGTGTCTCAGGTACTGGGCAAAAGTGAGTGTATCCAGCTCTCGGTACCGGGCATCGTGGGAGGCCTCCTGCACCGGAATGCGGAAGGCGTCGCGGCCATCAGAGCCCACGGCCCGGCGCATTTCCTCAACCAACTGAAAAAAACGGGCAATCTGCGCTTTTTCGGGGGTGGGCACGCCCAGCTCCGGCACCAATCCGCTCTGCCAGTGGCCCTGCAGCAGCAGGCGCTCCTCGGGGTCGTGGCAGAGGTAGTACTCGTTGTAGATGGGCAGACCCGAGGCCGCATCGGTGCCGGTGATAACATCGGCTTCGCGCAGAAATGCCAGCAGCGCGTGGTTGCGGGCGTCGGGTACGGGCAGGTAGTGGGCCCCCCAGGGGTAGGCCGAAACCAGGTTGTGGCCCGCCCGGGAGTTGCCGCCCACCTGCTCATCCAGCTCCACCAGCAGGATTTCCTGGGGCGGCACGCCCAGTCGCTCCAGTTCCCGGCGCGCCGCCAGCCCACTCACGCCGCCACCCACAATTAGCATCTCCACCGTGCGGGTGGCAGTGGGCGCAGGCAACGCCGCCGCGTTGCGCAGCAGGTGCCCCGTGGCGTGGTTGGCCCCGTGTAGACTTCCGCGAATGTGGCTGCGGCTGGTGCCCGGCGCGCACGACTCCAGCCCCGCCAATGGAGCCAGCAGCAGCCCCGCCCCGCCCCGCGCGGCCTGTTGCAGAAAGTGACGACGGGTAGGCATGATGGGTGGTTGGGTGGTTAGTGGTTAGGTGGAGCGGGTTTTTTGGTAGTTGATGGTGGCGTTGATTTCCTTGGCTAGTTGCTCCAACTCACTGTCTAAAGCGAGAAACCGGGATTCGTTGATGAGCATCCGTTTAGCGGCGCGGCGGAGGAAGAATTTGGTTTCGCACAGTGAGCCCCGGGCGTAGTACAGAAACTGCCGCACTTCGCCCGGATGAAAACGGCCGCCCCCTTCCGCAATATTGGCCCCAATAGAGTCGGCCGCGCGCACGAGCTGTTTGCCCACCGTGTCCCGCGTAAACTCCGGCCAGCCAGCTATCAATTCCCAAATTCCATCCGCCACCAGCTCCGCCCGCACATACAGCCGGCGCTCCTCCAACGGTTCATAAGCCATACACCAACAAAATAAATTACTCATCAATATATTATTTCTAACCAACCACCCAACCAACCACCCAACCACCCACCTAATGCACGTACGGGCCCCAGTCGTCTTCAAAGTAGCGGACCAAGGCCTGGTTGTTGAGCTGGTTGATGTCGGTGGGGATTTCGCTCATGTCGGGCGGGAAGAAGCGCATGTCGCGAATGGTGGCGGGCGTGACGTAGCGCAGGCCGGCGGGCAGGGGGCCGGCATCGGGCCGCCAGTGCGGGTTGCGGCCGGCCAGCACAAAGCCCCATTCCCCGAACGAGGGGACGTAGCAGTGGTAGGGCAGGGTGGTGAAGCCGGCGGCCTGCAGGGTGTGGGCCACGCACCAGAACGAGCGGCGCGCCACGTAGGGCGAGGTGCTCTGCACCACCACCCAGCCGCCCGGGGCCAGCCGCTTTTCCAGCTCCCGGTAAAACGCCGCCGAGTACAGCTTGCCGATGGAGTAGTTGCCGGGGTCGGGGAAATCCACCACAATGCACTGGTAGCGGGTAGTATCCTGGCGCACCCACTGGTAAGCGTCGCCGTTGATGACTTCTACTTTGGGGTGCAGCAAAGAGCTCTGGTTCAGCGCGCGCAGCATCTGGTTGCGCTGGAACAGGCGCGTCATACCTGCGTCGAGGTCGACCAGCCGAATATGCTGCAGCTGCGGGTATTTCAACAACTCGCGCACGGCCAGCCCGTCGCCGCCACCCAGCACCAGCACCTGCCGGGCCCGGGGCAGCGCCTGCATGGCCGGGTGCACCAGGGCCTCGTGGTAGCGGTACTCATCGAGGGAGCTGAATTGCAGGTTACCGTTGAGAAACAGGCGCAGCTCCCGCTGATTTTTCGTGAGCACCAGCCGTTGGTAGGTGGTGCTTTTGGAGTAAATGACCTGGTCCTGAAAGGCCATGCCTTCGGTGTAGGTCTGGATGCGCTCCGCGTAGCCGAAACCTACGCCCAGGGCCACCAAAGCTGCAACTAGCGCCCCGGTGAGGCCACGCCGGAACGGGCGGGTTTCGGGGAAGCGGTACAAAGCCACGCCGGCCACCACCACGTTCAGGGCCCCGCATAGCAGCGAGGTGCGAATGAGGCCCAACTGCGGTACCAGCACCAGTGGAAACACCAACGAGGCCAACAGGGCCCCAATGTAGTCGAAGGTGAACACTCGCGAAACCAGGTCCTTGAACTCGAAACGGTTTTCCAGAATCCGCATCAGCAGCGGAATTTCCAGCCCTACCAGCACGCCCGTGAGACCCACCAGCGCATACAGAATCAGCCGGAACGATACGGCGTACTCGAACAGCACGAACAGCAGCGGGGCGGAAAAGCCCCCCACCAGCCCCACCAGAATTTCGAGTCGGATAAACCACCGCAGCAGGGAGCCCCCCAGGTAGCGCGACAGCCAGGAACCGATGCCCATCGAAAACAGGTAGGCCCCGATGATGGTGGAAAACTGCATCACCGAGTCGCCGAGCAGGTAGCTGGCCAGGGTGCCCGCAATCAGCTCATAAATCAGTCCGCAGGTGGCAATAACAAACACGGAGCCCAGCAGCAGCGCCGAGCGGTAATCCGTCGGGGCGGCGGCCGGTTCGGGAGCCGGCTGCCGCTTCCGGCGCACGGGTACTTTATCCATGAATAGCGGAGCTGATAATCAGGGCTACGGCAATCATGAAGGCCGCTGCCATAATAGCCAGGGCCGTGTTGTGCTCCTCGATAATTTCTTTCCAGAGCGTGCGGGGTGTGAGTTTTTCAATCACCACAAAGCTGATAACCAGAATGGTGATGCCCAGCACTGAGTAAATAACCGAAGCCGCAATCAGCTTGAAGTTGAGGTATTCCATAGGGAAGGAGGTTCGTTGGCAGTTACTGATTGTCAGTTGTTCGTTGTCAATTTCCGAAGCGTCATGCAGGGGCGCAGCCGAAGCATCTCGCGTACTAATGTCTGGGTTACCGTTGCAGCGTCAGCATGCGAGATTCCTCGGCTGTGCTCGAAACAACGTGCTGTTCGCAACTGGCAACAGACAACCAGCAACTAACAACTCATTTATGGAAATACGTGGCGCGGCCCCCGGTGCCGTGGTAGCCGCCGTTGCCGTTGAGGTTGGGTTCCTGCTCATTATCGTCGCCGAGCAGGCGGTAACCCGAGAGGCCGGCCCACACGAACCCGCCGTACGTAAGAGCCGCAAACAGGGCATAGAAGCGGATTTTCCAGAGGGAGCGGAGCCAGTTCATAAGCGGCAGCTGGTTAAGAATCAGGAATCGGAGGAGGCGTAGGGGCTGAAGTCACTGTTTTCCCAGCGAGTCCGCTCGTGCAAGGCCCGCCGGAGGTATAAAATGCCAGGATACAGCAATAGTAGCAGCAGGGCTAGTACGGCATTGGAGCCTGCCGTCGCCCGCGCCTCTACCCGGGCCCGAAAGTGAATGCCAAAGGTATTGACCGGGTCGGTGACAGGATAAAAATTGAGGTGGTAACGGCCGGTAGGCACCGTGTTCAGTAGCAGTTCCTGTTGTTTGTTGCCTTCGCTCCAGCTTTCCCCGTCCTCAACCCCGGAATAGTATTCGATGCTGCCGGTACCCGCAAACTGCTGTCCGGTTTGCTCATTTACCAGCGTGAAGGGCACTTCTACCCAGGTATTGTTCACCTCTGCCTGCAGGTTTATGTTCAGCGCCCCGGTGCCCGGTACGGTGAAGGAAGGGGATATCAGCGGCTGCCGCTCCTGCGCGGTGCCGGTGCCGGGTACGGCAAGGCGGGCCGAATCGGGGGCTGCCACAACGGGCACCTCACTTACAAACTCCTGGTTGAATACCGTTTCGTTGCCCCATAGCATCAGGTACAAGTGCGTAACCACTACCAGCAAAGCCATCAGCAACGAGAACGTGCGCAGCTGGGGCCAGATGGCCGCGCCGGGGGCGGGCTGGGCGGCCCCCACGCCGTTGCGGTAAGGCAGCTGCTCCGGTTGCAGCCCGAAGGCTTCGGCTACTTCCCTGGGCTCCAGATGGTGGGCTTTAAACCAATGATTGTAGCTCTTGTTTTTCCGCTCCCGCACCAGCATAAGGGGCGGACTGATGTACTCAGAAATCGTCAGGCCCTCATCGGCCAGCACGTTCCAGTCAAACTCCCCCTCGGCATATAGAATGCGGGGCGAATACCGGTTATAGAGGGCGTAATCGGTTTCCGGGGTTTCCACCACGCCGCCCAGGCTTACGCGGTACTGCTGCTTCGTAGCCGTAATCAGCAGCCAATGGCCTTGAAAAACCGCCAGCTGCCGGTACGCGCCGGTGGCCTCTTCACGCAGCTGGAACTCTTCCCAGCGGTAGGACGCGTGCTTGGCTTCGCAGCGCCACATGTAACCCGTTACCCGGTAGGTCTTGCCCTCCAGTTGGCCGGTGCTGCCGATGGCCAGAACGGGCGAATGAGTTGGCACCTCCTTGAACTTGCGCAGCTGCTTGGGCGCGCCGGTTTCGGGGTATTCAAAAAACGTCCGGCACTGTGCGCACCCGAAAAAGGCGCTGTGCACGGCGTCGTAGTAGCGGACCTCATGGCCGCAGTTGGGGCACTTTACGGCTGCCGGAGCCAGGCTAAAAAGCTGGCTCATCGGCGGACTTCGGTTTTGCTGGTCTCGGTGGCCCCGAAGAACGCCAGGGTGGCAGCGTATAGCTCCCGGGCCCGGTCGGCATTGTCGCGGCGAAAGTTGCTCAGGAACACGTCGAAGGTAGCCAGGCCGTGTTCGGGCCAGGTATGAATGCTCAGGTGCGACTCGGTGAGAGCCACCACGGCTGTGAAGCCGCCGGCCGGGAAAGCGTGGTAGGCGGCCCCCACTGCCGTAAGGCCCTGCGCTGCTACCTGGGCCTCGAAGAATGCCCGACAGGCCGGCATATCGTGAAGAGCGGCCACCGGGGCAGTGAAAGTGGCCAGAATATGCAGGCCCGGAGCATAAAGATTCATTGGCACAGATAAGCGTAGCTGTCCGCCCGCCGGGGCAGTGTCCGAAGACAATACTACACAGGTACCGGCACGTATCAAAACCGCCCTCCACGACCGGGGCGTGGAGGGCGGTTGCGCTGCGGGGCGGGCTCACGGGCGGCGGCCCGCCTATCTGTAACGGCCGGATATGGAACCGCTACCGGCCGCGCCGAGTCTGGTACAGCTAGTTTTTAGCGTTCTGCCGGATTTCCGGCGCAGTGGTCGGCTTGCTGGCCGGCGCCAGGGCCTGTATCCAGTTGCGCATGATATCAAGGGCTGCGGTAGCCACAACCGGGGAGGGTTGCCCATCAATAAGAGGCCACTCAGTAACCGGGGCCTGAAACAGATGATTCAGGCCGTCGAGGCGGCGCACCTGCAGCTGCCGGTTGCTCTTGAGGCCTTTTTCCAGGGCGCCGAGGTTGGCCGTAGCGTTTACCAGTAAGTCATCGGAGCCGTGCAGCAGCAGCACGGGGCATTGCACGGCGGCCAGCTCCCGCTGCGGATAGAAGCGCAGGTAGGAGCGGGTCCAGGGGCTGGTGAGCCAGGCGGCGCCGGCCTGGTACGTGGAGTCGGCTTGGCCGGGGTGGGCCTCCCGCAGCATGGGTGTCAGCAGGGCCTGGGCCGCCAGGTCGTCGGGCATCTGTCGCACCATTTCCAGCACGGGCCGCTGTGCCTTCATCAGGGCATCCAGCCGTTTCTTTTCCTCCGCCTTCTGGCGTAAGTATTGCTGATCAAGGTAAATCTGAATCTGAGCAGCATTCGAGCCATCGGCCCGCATTTTTTCCACCTGCTCCTGAATAGTGGTGGTGCGCCGCTGCTGGTCGCGCAGGGCTTTGTTGAGAAGGGTATCAGCCACGGCCTGGGGCTGGGCCAGACCCGGCTGCACGCTGAGCACATCGGAGCCGGGCAGGCCGGCGGCCGCCAGCGTAACCACAAAAGCGGGGGGCAGCGGACGAGCCGCCGCCAGCAGGGCCACGTTTCCGCCTTCGCCATGCCCAATCAGGCCGATGTGCTGCGCATCAACCAATGGCTGCGTGCGCATGAAAGCCAGTGCCGCCTGCGCATCCCGGGTACGGTCATCAGGACTGGCTAGCTCCGTCTGGCCGCCCGACTGGCCTACGCCCCGGTCGTGGAAGCGCAATACGGCAATGCCGCGGCGGGTGAGGTGGTCGGCCAGGCCGCCCAGCAGCTTGTAGTTGCCGTACTGGCCATCCTGGTTCTGCGGACCCCAATCGGAGAGCAATACTACGGACGGAAACGGACCCTGCCCGGCGGGGATGGTAAGTGTGCCCTGAAGGGAAATCTTATCTGCTTCATTACGGATGCTGACCTCCTGTACCCGGTAGGGGGGAGGAAAGCGAAACGTTTTGGGGGCGCTGGGCGGTGGCGGGATAAACTCCAGAGTAAGCGGTGCCTTAAACCCTGGCTGCGTCCAGGTGCCCGTAATGTGCTTGCCATCGGGGGTGCGGGCACCAATAAACCGGCAGCCTACTTCCTCCGCCACAAACAGCACCGTGTCGCCTTTCTGGGCCACGGCGGTGGGGATTCGGTTAATGCGCTGCGGCACCACGTTCAGCACGGCAAAGCGGTTGCCGCTAGCCAGCTCAGTTACAATAATCTGGATGGGTAGGCTGCCGCCGGGCACCTGTAGCGGGCCTTTCCACTCACCCTCCAAGCTATACTTGTTCAGTACCTGTGCACTGGCCAGAACAGGAGCCAGCAGCATTAATCCCAGGACCAGCGCCCGCCAGAATTTCCGGCTGCCGCTCCTGTTAACTCGCCCAACCTTCATATGCTGTAACACACTGCCTTAAAAAGTGCAAAGAATACCTGAAACTGCAGAAAACACTTATGGAAGCAGTACCCGGTTGATGACGTGCACCGTGCCGTTGGTGCACTGCACATCCGGAATAACCATGGCAGCGGGGGCCGCATTGTTTTTGCCCTGTACCGTCAGCACCCCATCTGTAAAGGCCCCCAGCCTGAGCGGCGAGCCACCCAGGGGGGTAACCGTAGTGTTTTCGGGTAGCTCGGGTGTGAACTTGCCGCCCGGCACCACGTGGTTGAGCAGCACGGCCTGTACCGTGGCTTTCGGCAGCCGCCGGATATCGGCCGGCACGTTCAGCGGCACGCCCAGCAGGGTGCCCAGCTCGCGGAATGCCTGATCGGTAGGCGCAAACACAGTGAGCTGCGGACTGCCCGCCGATGCCGACAGCGGCCCCACCAGCTCCGCATACACCACGGCCTCTACCAGAAAGCTCAGCTCCGGCGTGGTAAACACCTTGGCATCCTTGAGCGCAATGGCCGACTGCACAATGTCCAGTCCGGTAGCCAGCATCACCTTATCTACTACATGCACGGTGCCGTTGGCGGCTTTTACATCGGTAGCCAGAATGCGGGAGCCGTTAATGTACCGTACGCCGCTGCGCTCAATAATACGGCGGCTCACGCCCAGCGCCGACACAGAGCTGGACCCGGGGGTAAGTGCTGCACCGGGTAGGTCCCCATTGGATACGTGGTACAGCAGCGTGCTCGTCAGGAATGAGGTCTGCAGTCCGGCCAGGTCAGGGGCGGAGCGGAAACCCAGCCGGGCAAAAGCCGAATTGTTAGGGGCAAAAACAGTGTAGTTACCGCTGGCGTCATTTGGATTCTTATTGGATAGTACACCGGCTACTCCGCCCCGTACAGCAGCATCTTCCAATAACTGGAAGTCGTCATTCCCAACAGCAATACTGGCAATGGATGGTGTAGCGTCTTGGTCCTTGCCGCAACCAGTCAGGAGTAGCGTGCCGGTCAGGAGTAAGGCTAAGGGGCTGTAAAACAGTTTTTTCATACAGTAAGATGCTTTTTCAAGGTTCTTTCAGCTACTTTTGTGGCCGAACCCGGATACTAACGAGAACAAAAGTTCAACGGATTTATCTAATCCGCAAACCGAACGAATAATTGTTTTCGTAGGTGATGCCGAGCGACTGGGAAAAGTATTTCTCTTTTTGGGAATAATATGAATTTTGTACTTTTCTCATTCGTGTTAGTTTACCTCATTTCCCGGCACCAACCTTCTTCAATTCGATGAACTACCGTTACTTCTCGCCCATCGGGGCTATTTTGTTGTTGAGCAGTCTGGCAACCCAGGCTCAAAGTCTGAGTAGTGGCTTCATGTCGGGCCGCAAGCACGGATCCGTGTCGGTGTCGGGCACGCAGGAGTGGTACGAGAGTGTGTACCTGGTACCAGAAAAAATTAATCAGGTACCCATCTTCCGTCGCATCAATGTGCAGTCCGTCAGCCTGTATGCCAACTACGGCATCACCGATAAGATTGAAGCCGTAGTGAGCCTGCCGTACGTGCGCTCCGAAGGCCATGCCAGTTCCATCATCACCCAGAACTCGCCTTATACCAATGTGCGCGAAGGGCTGCAGGATGTTTCAGGTCTGCTGAAGTTCAAAGCATATTCTACGGAGGTGGGCAGCAGCATTCTGAACCTGCTGGGCGTGGTGAGCCTGAGCACCCCCGTCAGCAACTATAAGTCGGAGCAGGGGCTGGAATACATTATTGCCATTGGGAACCGGGCCACGAAGGTATCCACGGCCGGCATTGCACATTTGCAAACTGCATCGGGCGTATTCTTTACGGGTCAAACCGGCTACAGTGTGCGTTCCGGTCGGGTGCCTAATGCCTTTACGGCGGAAACCAAGGTTGGCTACGCGGGCCCGCGCTTTTATATTGATGGCTGGGCCGCTTTTCAGAAGTCGGCCAGCACCGGTACCGATATTCTGCAGCCCGGTTTCGATGGCGACTTCACCGCCACGCGGGTCGACTATACCCGGTTGGGCGTCAGCGCCTTCCGACCACTGGCGCAGGGGTTTGGGCTGGTGCTGGGAGCCAGCACGTACGTGTCGGGCCGGAACGTAGGCAAATCAACCGGCGTAACCGGCGGCCTGGCCTATAACTTCTAGGCTGCTGCTTCCGGCGTACCGGACTACACCGCAAACAGGCTTGCAAAATGCCCCGCCCAAGTTTGGCGGGGCATTTTGCATTAACCCCGGCCGGTCAGATGCAGTAAAGGAAGTTGCTGCGCGTTGCCCAGGTAGCAGCACCGGTAAGTCGGCTACCGGCACTTACCTTCACGCTTTCTTTCCATATCCCACCTCCTTTCCTAACGCACTTTCTTATGAGTACTTCCCGGCTTGAACACGATTTTTTGGGCGAGCGTGAAATCCCGACGGATGCGTATTACGGCATTCAGACGCTGCGGGCGCTGGAAAACTTTCACATCACTGGTATTCCGCTGAAGGTAGAGCCCCTGTTTGTGCAGGCGCTGGCCTACGTGAAAAAGGCGGCGGCCCTGGCCAACCACGAGTTGGGCGTATTGCCCGCCAACATCGCCCAGGCCATTGCCCAGGCCTGCGACCGGGTAGCCGCCGGGGAGTTTGATAACCAGTTTCTGACCGACATGATTCAGGGCGGGGCGGGAACCTCCGTGAACATGAATGCCAACGAGGTTATTGCTAACGTGGCACTGGAAATTATGGGCCACCAGAAAGGGGAATACCAGTTCTGTCACCCCAATAACCACGTCAACTGCTCTCAGAGCACCAATGACGCGTATCCCACAGCCTTCCGAATTGCACTCAGCAACAAGCTGGTCGGGTACAGTGAGGTACTGGGAGAACTGGCGGATGCCTTTGCGACCAAAGGTGTAGAGTTTCGTAACGTGCTCAAAATGGGCCGTACGCAGCTGCAGGATGCCGTACCCATGAGCATGGGCGACGAGTTTCGGGCCTTTGCTACCAACTTACGGGAGGAATTGCTGCGCATTGAGGATTCGCGCCGCCTGATCAGTGAGATAAATATGGGCGCCACGGCCATTGGAACCGGCGTAAACGCGCCCCACGGCTACGCCGATCTGGTGACCAAATACCTGCGCGATATTACCGGCCTCGACCTGAGCCTCGCCGGTGACCTGATTGAGGCAACATATGACACGGGCGCCTACGTGCAGCTCTCGGGTGTGCTGAAGCGCACGGCCGTGAAGCTTTCCAAAATCTGCAACGATTTGCGCCTGTTGTCCTCGGGGCCACGCTGCGGTATCAACGAAATTAATCTGCCCCCGCTGCAGCCCGGCTCCAGCATCATGCCCGGCAAGGTAAACCCTGTGGTGCCGGAAGTGGTAAATCAGACGGCCTTCTACGTAATCGGAGCCGACCTCACCGTAACCATGGCCGCGGAAGGGGGCCAGTTGCAGCTGAATGTGATGGAGCCGGTTATTAGCTTTGCCCTGTTCACCAGCATCAGTTACATGACCAATGCCTGCCGTACGCTGCGTGAGAAGTGCGTGGTCGGCATTACTGCCAATAAGGAGCACGCCGAAAATCTGGTGCGCAACAGTATCGGTATCGTAACCCAGCTGAATCCGGTGCTAGGCTACGAGAAGTCGGCCGAAATTGCCAAGGAAGCCCTGAAAACCGGTAAATCAGTGCATGACATTGCCGTAACCGAGCGTCAACTCCTGACGGAGGACAAGTGGAATGAAATCTTCACCTTCGAAAACCTGATCCGGCCGGACTTTATCCAATAGCATCAGCACTATTCGCAACAAAAAAGGCTCCTGGTTTCCACCAGGAGCCTTTTTTTGTACCCGGAGCCGGGGTCGAACCGGCACATCTTTCGATATCGGTGTTTGAGACCGACGCGTCTACCGATTCCGCCATCCGGGCTTTTTCTGAGCCGTACCTGTCGGTAATTCAGGAACGGGTGGCAAACTTAGCCAGACTTTCGCGGATGCGCAAGAGGTAGCGCTTCTTCAGATAATATGTCTGTACCTGTTTCAGGGCCAGCGGGCGGGCGTCAGCAGGTAAGCTTTCATAAGTTGCCAGCACCGGCTCAATGCCGGCTTCCAGCGTGTCAGACAAGGAGTTGACGTCGGCTTCGACTTGCGCAGCTGCAGCTGAATCGGGTTCAAATTCCAACTCCATTAGTTGCTCATTCAAGTCCATTACTTCCATCAAAAAATCTGCAGGAAGCTCCTGTTTTCCTTCTTCCAGCAGGCCATGCTGCCCTAAAATATAGGCCATGCGCAGTTCCGTATCGGCGAGGGTGCGGTAGGCATCCGTATTTAGCGTCGCCAGCTGTAGAATTTCCTGCTGCCGCTCAGGGGAGGAGGTGGCGTGAAAATCAGGGTGATACTCGCGGCTGAAAGCATAGTACTGGCGTTTCAGGGCCGCTACGTCCGGTCGGAAAGATTCAGGCAGGCCGTAAAATTCAAAATAGTTGGGAGAGGTCATGTACAAGGAAAACGTGCGTCGGACGGCAGAGTTGAACTCAGGAACCGACGCCTGCTGAATTAGTTACCGAAACAGATGCTGGCTGTACGGAAAATGCGAGTGGTGGAGCGGCAAACAGCGCCTTGGTGGCCGGCCATACCTGCCCAAATAAGGCAGAGCGCCGGTAGGCATTCAGGGCCTCTTCCGACTCCCAGTGACTGTGCGTGCAATACACATTAGCGTGATTAGTATCCTGCCAAAGCTCCAGAAACCGGCAGCCGGGCATGTGGCGGATATGGTCTTCAGAAGCGTGAAACAACTCCAGAAACTCAGATATTTGTTCCGGCCGGAACGTCATGCGCACGATACGGATCAGCATTGTTGAATACGATTTGAAGAACTGCCAGAATGTCGTTAATAGCTTAACATAATAAATATACAATGTGTAAATAACTAATTGTCAAGTATTTATTTATATGAATAGTCGATACATCAACCAACAAAACGCACGTCAATCTGCGAGTCGAAGTGGAGGCCCAGCAGTTCCGAAGCATTGCCTTGGTTGATACCGATGCACAGCCGGTCCTGGCTATTGAAGATGCACACGGCCTCGCCGGGCGCGGCAGCCTGAAAATGCGGCACAATTTCCCGCACCGTTTCGCGGGCAAAATGAATGGTGCAAGGTCGGTCACGCCCTACCACTTCAATGGCTGTGCGCGAAATATCGGTAATGAGGTTACCGTAATGATCCACATGCACCACGTGGCCGGTAATGCGGTTATCCTGCAGGCGCATCTGTCGATTCAGGAGTTGGTAGACCTCAGTAGTGGCCGGACCCAGCTCGGCAAGTGCACCGCCCTGCGCCAGATGCACGGCTGCCGGTACCAGCAAGTCGCGGGTAGGGGAGGCGGTGGCGTGGTGGTTGGTGCCAAGTATCACGAGTTCATCCGGCGTCCCATCGCACAGCAAAGGCAACAGGCCATTGTCGGCGGATACAAAGAAATGCTCCTGAAAACGGGCTGCGTGCCAGGCAGCTTTGGGCGAGCCCAGATCATTCACGCCTACCAGGTGTACGGTGCCGGGCGCAAAATCCGCATACACCGCCCCCAGCACGTGTACGGCGTGCGCAATGTTGAATGGCTCAATGCCGTGGGTGATATCCAGCACCGGCACCTGCGGGGCCAGCTGCAGAATCCGCGCCTTCACGGCTGCCACGTAATGGTCGCGGTAGCCGAAATCGGACAGAAACGTAATCAAGCCCATGACCGGAAATTGGGAGTTATTCGTACTATTGCCAAGACCCCTCGGGGGCGGCAAAAGTAGCCCTTTTGCCGCGAAACGGCAGCAGAAACGAACTACTCATTTTTGCTGTTATTGCTTTGAACGATGCGTGCTGTATCCGTCCGGCGCGTTGTTACTTTCCTTTCGCTCTTAAATTCCCTCAGTTTGGTCGAAAAAATCATCACCCTGGAGAATGTGTCTCTGGTTGAATTCCTGGGACCCGATAACCAAAACATCCGTCAGCTGGCGGCTGCTTTTCCGGGCAGTAAAATCATATCCCGCGGAAACGAAATCAAAATTCAGGGCCAGACGGCCGTCATCAGCCGTATCAACGATATTCTGTCGGCGCTGCTGGAACATTACCATCAGTACGGCCAGATTACCGATAAAACCGTGAGCCAGTTCCTGTCGTCGGCCGATGAGGAGCTGGATGAGGCTCGTATGGCGGCCTCTCCCGACGTTATTCTGTTCGGGGCTAAAGGCGGTGTTATCAAAGCCAAAACGGCCAACCAGCAGCGCCTAGTGGATGCCGTGCTTCGCAACGACTTGGTGTTTGCGCTGGGGCCGGCCGGTACCGGCAAAACCTATATTTCGGTGGCGCTGGCCGTGCGGGCGCTCAAAAATAAAGAGGTCAAGAAAATCATCATCTCGCGGCCCGTGGTAGAGGCGGGGGAAAGCCTCGGCTTTCTGCCCGGCGACATGAAGGAGAAGGTAGACCCCTACCTGCGCCCGATTTACGACGCGCTGGAAGACATGCTGCCGCCCGAGAAGTTCAAATTCTACCTCGAAAACAAAACCATCGAAATTGCGCCGCTGGCCTACATGCGGGGCCGCACGCTCAACAATGCGTTTGTGCTCCTGGATGAAGCCCAGAACACCACCCCTTCGCAGCTGAAGATGTTCCTGACCCGTATGGGCCCGAACGCCAAGGTGATGGTGAACGGCGACCGAAGCCAGATTGACCTGCCTACCAAGCAAAAATCGGGTCTGATTCAGGCGCTGGATATTTTGCAGGGCGTGAACGGCATCGGCTTCGTGGAAATGACGGCCGACGACGTGGTGCGTCACCGCTTGGTGAAGCAGATTGTGCAGGCGTACGACAAGTTCGATGTACAGCAGCAGAAGGAGCAGGCTAACCGCCCGGTGCGGGAGTACCGCCCCAGCTACCAGCGCCGCCAGGATGAAATTGCGCATCACGACCCCGGCAAGCACCCCGACGCCCGCCGGGAGGACGATGGCACGCAGGCGCTGCCCGTCAATCATGAGCAGTAAACGGCGGTATGGAGTATGTTTGAAACAGCGGCTGCCGCCCAGGCAGCCGCTGTTTTATGTTTTTAGGCAGCAAGCGGCGTATGGTTGAACCTGCTGCCCTCAGTTCTTTCTAAATTACCGACAGGCTTTGACCAGCCCTTTTGCATTGTCTCCCATGATTCATGTACACCGCGTTACCACCCAACAGGACTTACTTGCGGCCCTGGCCATCCGCCATACGGTGTTTGTGCTGGGCCAGAATGTGCCGGCTGAACTGGAGCACGACAGCCACGACCAGACTGATGCCACCCATTACCTTGCCCGCACCGGAGACGGTACGCCCTGTGGTGCAGCCCGCTGGCGCGTGACGGAGAATGGAGTGAAGCTGGAGCGGTTTGCCGTGCTGGCAGAGTACCGTAACCAGCAGGTGGGAGCGGCACTGCTGGCGGCAGTGCTTCGGGATGTAGCAGTGGCTCACTCCACAGCGGAAGTGTATTTAAATGCGCAGGTGCTGGCCGTGCGGTTTTACGAGCGGCACGGCTTTGAGAAGGTAGGTGAAGCCTTCTGGGAGGCTGGCATTGAGCATTACCGCATGCGCTGGCAGCGACCTGAATAACCTTCGGGAAATTGAAAATTACAGAAGACCCGGTCCGGTTTCTTTCATTCCAAGGAAGGGAACGGGCCGGGTTTTTTGTGGTTCAGCGGATTTTCTTCATTTTACCTGTCGGCTCTGGCAGCCGTTTAGTGCACTTATTTCGAATGACTATCTGCGTGTACCTATGGTGATTAGCTGGGCTCGTAATCCATTCATCCGGCTGGTATTACCCCTGATGGCCGGTATTTTAACGTACCTGTATGCCGGTGCCGCGTTGCCCAATCTGGGTGGTGCGGTGGTAGGCGTGTTTATACTATTTCTGGTGGTGCAGGTGTGGGCCGCCCGCCGCCCTACGCCTGGGGCTACCGATGTAGCCGGCCTGCTGGCCGTGCTCATGTTGTACGTAGCCGGGGCAGCTCTTACCCAGCAGGCCACGGAAAGCCATGCCCGCAACCATTTATACCGGTTTGCAGGCCGCGTAGAGTATTATCGGGCCGTGGTGGATGAGTATACAGTAGTGCGGCCCGCTACCTATGCTACCACAGTGCGCGTATCGGCGGTGCGGGTGGCAGGGCGGTGGCAGCCGGCTCAGGGCGGGGTGCGGGTGTCTGTCCCGCGCGAGGAAGGGCTACCGGTCCCGCAGTACGGCGACGTATGGGTGGTGCGCGGGGCCCCGGCTCCCAGCAAAGCCCCGCTCAACCCCAGCGAATTTGACTACCGCCGCTACCTGCAGTATCATCAGGTATATCACCAGCAATTCATCCACCCTGATCAGTTTTTGAAAGTAGCCAACGACCCACCCAGCATATTGCGGGCCATTGCTATGCGGGCCGCCCGGGTGCTGGATGGTGTGTTCCGGCACTATGTGCACGCCAAGCGGGAATATGCACTGGCCTCGGCACTGGTACTCGGCATTAAGGATGATGTGGATCAGGAAACCAAGCAGGCTTACGCCAACACCGGCACCACGCACATTATGGCAGTATCGGGGCTGCAGGTGGGGTTATTGTTTGGGGCCGTAACGTGGCTGCTGGGCCTGCTGCCCGGCCGGCGAGGGCCGTTATTCCGGCTGTTCACGGCCCTGCTGGGGCTGGCCGTTATCTGGAGCTATGCATTTGTGACGGGACTATCAGCCTCGGTACTGCGGGCGGCGGTGATGTTCTCCTTTATTATTGTGGCCCGGGCTACCAGCCGCCAGACTTCCATGTACAACCTGCTGGCGGTAGCGGCGTTCTTTCTGCTTTGCTACGACCCGTATCTGCTCTGCGACGTGGGATTTCAACTGTCCTTTCTGGCTGTGCTCAGCATTGTGTACCTGCAGCCCCGCATTGCCGGCTGGCTTAATCCCGCAGGATATTTCCTGAAAAAGCAGCGGCCCTGGCAATCCAGCGCAGTGCAGAAAAGCTGGAAATGGCTCGGTATCGGGCTTAAGTACGTGTGGCAGGCGACGGCGCTTTCTTTGGCTGCCCAGGTAGCCACGTTTCCGCTGGGGCTGTACTACTTCCATCAGTTTCCGCTGAGTTTCCTGTTCTCCAATCTGGTGGCGGTGCCCATTTCCAGCGGGGCCGTGTACGTAGGGCTGGCACTGCTGGTACTGAAAGGGCTGGTGGCCGTGGTGGGGCTGATGTCGCCGGCGCTGGCAGCTTTCCTGGATTATGGTCCGCAAGCCCTGGCCTTCGTGTTTGAAAAGATGATCTGGGCCTTCAACGAATACATTTTCGGGGTAGGGCGGCTGATGCCCGGTGCGTTGGTTTCCGGTATCCACGTTACCACACCGCAGGTCTGGCTAATTGGAGGCGTTATTATGGCTCTGCTGTTGTTCTTCGCCCTGCGCAAACTGCCCTGGCTGGCCCTGGGTTGTACGCTGCTGGGAGTGTTTGCCGGCAGTCGGGTGTGGGCCGCCTACGAGCTGGCCCCCACTGAGCAACTGGTGATATACAGCATTCCGCGCCGTTCCGTAGTGGGGTTCTGGCAGGGGGCCAGTGCCGATGTCGTTATGCTTGACTCGCTGCCGCTTACTGAAACCGAGCGGACGTACCGGATTGTGCCCGGTATCATTCAGCGGAATGCCCGCCGGGTGGCGTACCATCCGGGATGGCAGGCATGCACGGTGCCGGCGGTAGTAGCCGAGCCGGGCCTTACCCTGGCAGCATGGCGGGGACGGAAGCTGGCTTTCGTAAACGGACCGCTGAGTGGGGCCACGGAGCCGGTGCAGGGGCTTACGGCCGTGGTGTTGCGCCGCAATGCCCGCGTCAAACCGCAGGAATTGGCGGCTACGTTTGGTACGGCTGCGCCGGTGGTCTTTGATTCATCCTGCAAAAGCTGGTACGTGCTCCGGCAGGATTCCGTACTGCGGGCGGCCGGTTTCCGCACACACGATGTGACGCTGGCGGGGGCTTTTGTCGTTCAGGGAAGGCAGTAGAAAGGCGCGGACCGGGCGTTGGCCGAAACCGTATACCCCCCAACAGGAGTATATCCTATACTAGCAGCGTAGCACCAATTTTGTTACGTTTGATTTTCGCGCCCCGTTCTGTTTCAGCCTCTGCATCATTCCTGCCCGGAATACCGCACCTGCTGAGTTGTTTCACCGTACTGCAACTCCCTGGTTATGGAAGATATGCCCACTCAGGAACTGGAAGACCTCCGTTTTATTCGCTACGATGCGCAGGATTCCATTGGTTATATAACGCTCAGCCGCCCCGATAAGCGCAATGCCCTTAGCGCCGAAATGGTAACGGAGCTGAAGCAGGCATTTGAGTATGCCGAAAATGACGACACCTGCAAAGTAATTGTGCTGCGGGCCGAAGGGGACGTGTTCTGCGCCGGTGCCGACCTGGCCTATATTCAGGAGCTGCAGGGGTTCGGCTACACCGATAACCTGGCCGACTCCACCCACCTCATGCAGTTGTTTCACCAGATCTACACCCTCAAAAAGGTGGTTATCGGGCAGGTGCAGGGCCACGCGCTGGCCGGTGGCTGCGGGCTGGCTACCATCTGTGACTTTGCCTTCGCCGTTCCGGAGGCCAAGTTTGGGTACACCGAGGTGAAAATCGGCTTTATTCCGGCTATTGTGAGCGTGTTTCTGCTGCGCAAGATTGGCGAGGCCCGCACCAAGCAGCTGCTGCTCACCGGCGACGTTATTTCGGCGCAGGCAGCCCTGGATTTTGGACTGGTGAATTTCCTGGTGCCCCGTGAGGATCTGGCAGCCAACGTGTACAAATTTGCCCGACGCCTGTGCGTGGAGAATTCCGGCCAAAGCATGGAAATAACCAAGGAAATGCTGGCCCGCATTCCAGAAATGCAGCTGGAGGACAGCCTGCGCTATGCCGCCCGCATGAACGCTGAGGCCCGGGGCTCCGACGACTGCCGCCGGGGTATTGCGGCCTTCCTCAAAAAGGAAAAGATAACCTGGGAAAATTAACCTCTTAGTCAGGCAAGCAGTCTGCAACGCCGCCCCGGAAGCTGTGGCCTCCGGGGCGGCGTTTTTAGTTGCCTGTCAATTTTTTGTACCTTTCTCCCTAACACGCTTTTTTAAACTTCTCACTTTCGCGCTGGTTTGCCTTCTATGACGACGCTGGCAGCCGTAGCCGTAACCACGGCTACTTTTCTCGGAATGGAATTCGTAGCCTGGTTTATGCACCGGTTTGTGCTGCATGGGCCGCTGTGGTTTCTGCACCGCTCACACCACGTGCGGCACCCGCACCGCTTTGAGCGTAACGACTTCTTTTTCCTGTTTTACGGTACTTTATCGATGCTGCTGATTATGTACGGATCAGCCGGGAAGGATTACCGGTTTTGGATGGGAATTGGCATTGCCAGTTACGGAACGCTGTATTTTTTCGTGCATGATGTGCTGATCCATGGCCGGCTGCGGTTCTGGCGCAAGTCGCGCAACGCTTACTTGCGAGCCCTGAACATGGCCCACAAGATGCATCATAAAACCACCGGCCGCGACGGCAGCGAGGAGTTTGGATTGCTGTGGGTTTCTCCCAAATACTATCAGCTGGCCCTGCGGCGGCCGGCCCCTGCGCGTATCCTTCGAGCGTCGCGCAGTCAATCACAATATCATCAGCAAGAAAGGGAGGGCTAGCATCGTGGGACATTTCTCTATCAGCGACCTGGAACAGCTTTCGGGCATTAAGGCGCATACCATCCGCATCTGGGAGCAGCGCTACGGCATTCTGCGGCCTGTACGTACCGCCACCAACATCCGGACTTACTGCGACGACGACCTGCGTCGCCTGCTCAACGTGGCTACGCTCTGCGACCGGGGCTACCGCATTTCGCAGGTGGCGAAGCTCACGGAGCAGGAGCTGGCCAAGGCCGTTATTTCCTGCGACGACGAAAGCCACGCGCACCGCTACTGTCACCACGTAAACGGTCTGCTGGCGGCCATGCTCGAAATGAATGAGAGCCGTCAGGTGTGCATTCTCAACCAGATTGTGGAGCAGTATGGCTTCGAGCAGGCCGTTCTGCAGGTAGTGTACCCGTTTCTGCAGCGCATTGGCGTAATGTGGCAGGCCGGCACCGTTAACCCGGCTCAGGAGCACCTGATTACCCACCTGATTCGGCAGAAGCTTATGGCTGCCGCCGATGCGCTGCCCTGCGTGCAGCCTGCTACGGCCCGGCGCTGGGTACTGTTTCTGCCCGAAGGCGAAATGCACGAGCTGGCGCTTCTATTCATGAACTACGTGTTGCGCAGCCGGGGACACCACGTGTTATACCTGGGGCAGAACCTGCCCATGGCCGAACTGGGGCAGGTGTGTACTTCTTACCGGCCCTACGCCGTGGTAACCGTACTGACGGCCGTGCCGGAGCGCCATGAGGTGCAGGATTTTGTACAGCGACTGGGGCAGCTCTGCCCCGATATTCAGCTATACCTCTATGGTCCGCTGGCGCAACTGGTAACTGAGCTTCCGCAGAATGCCACCCGGTTGGCTCTGATAACGGATTTCATTCAACTGGCCAGCAACCTCGTGGTGGCCGAAACGTGCGTAGCACAGCTGGAGTTAACAGAAGGATAATCTGCTGCGGCCCAACTAAGCCCTGCCCCGGCCGTACTGCTTATTGCAGTAGGCCGGGGCAGTGTATTTAACGACCTAAGTCCAAATGGTGAAGTTGGTCGTATATCCTTATTGACGAGGCGGTTAAAGGTTAGAAAGTGGCCCAGCTGTACGAAATACGGGCATTACCTAAAATAAATTGATGTAGGTACGCACAACTTTCAGATCGGCGCGTATATTTGTTTAACTTTTTGCCACGAAAAGCTAAACAGCATGACCTCTCTGGAATTCACCGACCAAGTACAGAAGATTTCTTACTCCCTGAAGCCCGTGGCAATGAACCTGACGCGCGACGCAGACGATGCCAAGGACCTGGTACAGGAAACCTTGCTCAAAGCCATGCTGAACAAAGACAAGTTCAAGGCGGGCACCAACTTGAAGGCGTGGTTGTACACCATCATGCGCAACACCTTCATCAACAACTACAACAAAATCACCAAGCGCAATAGCAATATTGACAGCACGGAGTACTTCCAGTACTTCAATACCAACGAAAATTACATTACGCACAACGGTGCAACGTCTGACTTCGTAGTAACGGATATCAACGAAGCTATTGCCGGTCTTTCGGCCGACTACCGGACTCCGTTTATGATGTACTACATCGGTTACAAGTACCTGGAAATTGCGGAGAAGCTGCAAATTCCGATTGGAACCGTTAAAAACCGTATTCACATCGCCCGCAAAGAGCTCAAGCAGGCGTTGAAGACATACGCCCCCGGCGTGTAGGGAATAGGGAGAGAGTACAGACCCGCCCCGGGCGTATCGCGGGCCGCAGATTACGTTTACCATCCCAGGTAGCGTAGTTTGCGGCCCGTCTGTTTGGGCTAGAGGCTACGCTGATTTCGGGTAGTAAGGAGTTGCGGGTGGCTGAATGTAGCGGTGCTTGATCCGCATATCCTGCCCGGCAAACGGGCCGGTGCCCGTCGCAAATACCTGCAGCTGTGGCTGCTGCCCCTGCGGAATCATTCGCCACGATTCCCGGAAATCTTGGTTAAGCCGCCGGAGCTCGGCAAAAAAGGCGGTTTGCAGCTCCGGTAGGTCGGTAGCCAGCAGGGCCTCCCGAATTTCCAGACACACGCGCAGCTGCTTGGTGGCGTTATCATCTTCGGGGGTGAGCAGGGTGAAGGAACTGACGATGCCCGCCAGCAGCGGCAGCCCCAGAATGGCCTCCTGCACATCGGCCGGCGTGAGCTTACAGCCGAAGTATGCCACCGTCATATCGGCGCGGCCATAGTGCAGCAGCAGGGGTAAATCGGTGTGAGTGGGGCACAGGTCGTGGGGGGTGAGGCCCACGGCGGCCAGGTGGCGCTTCAGCTCCGGAAACCGAATGATGTGGCCCCGGTCGTGCAGGTTGTAGCGGATTTTGGGCGAGAGGTAAGTAGGCCGGCACAGGGTAATTACCAGCTCATCGGTGGCGGTTGACTCCATGTGAAAATCGGCTGGGTTGAACTGGAACAGCACGGGCAGCGCGCCCGGATACTTTACCAGCCGGGCGGCCAGCGCCTCGTTCACGAGCAGTTCCCGGCGCAGGGCAATGGTGAAGTCGTTTTCGGCTGCCAGGTTCAGCTCCAGATCAGAAGCGCCCAGGGAGCCATACACCCGCCGGATGCCCCGGTTCAGCAGGTACGTGCGCATCTTCTCGCTCATGCCTTCGCCGCCGTAAATCATGGTGACCTGATACTGAAACCAGTCGAGGCCGGCTGAATCTACCAGCAGCTTCAGAAACGGCGGGTAGCCCATGATAACGTACTGGTGGCCGGGCCCGAACTCGCGCAGGGTATTCACGATTTTGGGAACGTCGGGACCCAGAGACTTCAGCGTGGAAATATCGGTGAGGGCCATGGTGATGTTGACGCCCGTGGCCCAGGGGCCCATGGCAAAAGCGTTCAGAATGAAGTGCGGACCCGGCCCCAGCAAAGAATGCAGCCCGAATTCCAGCATCCGCTTGTTGGCCCGCCGCTCGGCCCGGCTGCGTGCCCAGTTGGTTGCCGCCCCACTGCTCCCCGACGACTCATCGATGATGACGCCGCCCACCGGCACCGCGCCACCCAGGCAGCGGGCCGCCAGGGGGTAGGCTTTCACGTAGTTTTCCTTATCCATGATGGGCAGCGCGGCCACATCGGGCACGAGGCCGCGCCAGGGCAGGCCCTGCACCCCGTGGTGGGCCAGAAACTGCTGGTAGGCCGGGGTGCGGTGCGCGGCCCGCCAGAATACAAAGCCTGCTTTCCATTTGCCGATGTTCCAGCGCCAGCTTTCCATACCGGGCAGATACAGCAGGCGCATGGAACCATCGTGTATTTCCAGAAGCCGCCGCCAGCCCCGCAATATGTTTACCGTCAGAAGCAATACAAGCGTTTTCATACAGATATAGGAGGTAAAGGATGAATACTGATCCGGGCCGGGACCTACGCAACGGGCAGCAGCAGGGCCGAAGCCGGGAGGCGCAGGCTGCGGGGCGGCTCAGCGCTGTAGCCCAGCCGCAGCAGCAGCCACAGCGGCTGCCCCGACTCAGGGCGGGCCCGGGCCAGAAACCGGGCGTGGGCCTCGGGGTTGGTCACCACCGAGCCGAACGGGTGCAGATACAGGCCCTGTTGGGTCATGTGCAGCCACAGCTGCTGGAGCAGCGTACCGGCGGCCAGCCACTCAGCGCGGTTGCCGAAAGGGCCCTGCAGCCAGGCCACCGTGGAGGTGCCGTGCATGGAATGCACGTACACCTGGCCCAGAATCCGGCGCTTCCAGGCCGCCCGAAACCGCTCGTGGTGGGTGAAGAAATTGCGCATCAGTCGGCCCGGAAAATGCATGCAGCGGTTCCAGAGGCCATCCTGCCGCTCCTGCGCCTCCGCATCGGTCGTCCGGATCCAGCGGGCTATTTCTTGGCGGGTACCCGCATCATCCAGGTCCGAGAACAGGGTCTGGCGGTTCAGGTCCAGCACGAACTCCACAAAGCCCGGCTCGGAAGAGTGCTGGAAGGAGTGGCCCTGCGCTGCGGCCTGTTCAGTGAGAGCCTGGAGGTGCGCCGCCGCTACCGGCCGGCCGGAGTAGGGCAGCCGGGATGTGCACCGCTGCCGCAGCAGCTCGCGGCCGGGAGTTGCCACCGCGCCGGCCGATGCGGGCTCCAGGTACAAGGTGGCGAATAGCCGGGGCACAGTTCCGGTGAATTGCAGCTGAGGCTCCGGCTCATGCTCCACCCGCAACGCCAGCCCCCGCGGTGCCGCCGCCACCCGCAGACACTCCAGAAACATGCCCAGCGCCACCGTCATGAAGGCAGAATTGGTATCGGTGTGGGGCAGCAGGCGGGTGGGGTCGTAGTAAAAGGCAGCCTGAGTAACCGAGAGAGGCTGCAGCTTCCAGGGCTGGGTATTGTGGGGTGAAGGGCACCAGCGGGCGTATTCCAGCAGTTCCAGCCATACCTTCTCGGCAGTGGGCTGCTGCTGCCCAAGCCCAACCCGCGGCATAAGCGCCAGCCCGGCTCCAACTCCCAAATACCGAAGAAACGTGCGCCGCTGCATGGCCGAAGTATGTAAGCGGCCCCTGAGCACAATTGCCGAACCGCTGGGCTAAGATGTCAGCGTATACCTGCCAGCGTCAAGCGGATTTTCGTTGTGATTAGACTTTTGATAAACTTAATAGGTTTGTGTAATTGGTTGTTATTGTAGTAGTTGTGGTGATATTATTCGTCTTTGTAAATAGTATCTGAAGTATGCTGCCGCACAGGTTAGCGTAAGGGCTGCAGAGCTGATACCCAAGCATCCTGGACCACAACTGACGCACACCTTACCGCAGCACCACGAACCGATGCGGTTGGGTGAGTGGCTGATCTAAAAATCCACTAACGAACCGAATACACCGCTAGAATTGGGCAGCCGGCAATCATACAACAAAAATGCAGTGAACTACCAATAGCTCATCGGTGCGCAAAACAATTGGGTATGCCCGCCGGATTGTAGCTTGCACCCTTTCCACCCAACCTCTACCGTTTGGCTTCTCCTGCTTCCTCCCAACACGTTCTAGTCATCGGTGCCGGCTTTGCGGGCCTGTCGGCGGCTACCTCCCTGGCCCAGCGCGGCTACCGCGTTACTATTCTGGAGAAAAACGAAGGCCCCGGCGGCCGGGCGCGGGTATTCCGGGAGCAGGGCTTCACCTTCGATATGGGGCCGAGCTGGTACTGGATGCCGGATATCTTCGAGCAGTATTTCGCCCGCTTCGGCAAAAAGGTGTCCGATTACTATGAGCTGGTACGGCTGGACCCCTCGTACCAGGTAATTTTCAAAGGCCCCGAAGCCGTGGATATTCCGGCGGCCATGAGTGAGCTGCGGCAGCTGTTTGAGCGGTACGAGCCCGGTAGCGGCGCCCGGCTGGATGAGTTTCTGCGGCAGGCAGCCTACAAGTACGAAGTGGGTATCGGCAAGTTCGTGCACATGCCCGGCCGCTCTTTGCTGGAGTTCATGGACCCGCGCCTGGTAGTAGACGCCGTGCGGCTGGATTTGCTGCAGAGCATGCACAAGCACGTGCGCAAGTTCTTCAAGGATCCGCGTCTGCTGGAGCTGGTGGAGTTTCCGATTCTGTTTCTGGGGGCCACTTCCGAGAACACCCCGGCCCTGTACTCGCTCATGAACTACGCCGACCTAGCCCTGGGCACTTGGTACCCAATGGGCGGCATGCACAAGATTGTGGAGGGCATGGTGCGCTTAGCCGAGGAGCGGGGCGTGCGGCTGGAGTACAACCAGGAAGTGCGGCAGATTGTGGTGGAAAACGGCCGCGCCACCGGCGTGCAAACGGCCCAGGGCTTCCGCCCCGCCGACGTGGTTATTGCCGGAGCTGACTACCACCACGCCGAGCAGCACCTGCTGGCCCCCGAGTGGCGCACTTACGATGAGGCGTACTGGGATTCGCGCACGATGGCGCCGTCGTCCTTGCTGTTTTACCTGGGCGTAAACAAGCGCCTGCCCAACCTGCGCCACCACAATCTGTTCTTCGACGAAGATTTCAGCCTGCACGCCCAGGAAATCTACGAGGACCCGAAGTGGCCCAGCCGCCCGCTGTTCTACGTATCGGCCCCCAGCCAGACGGACCCCAGCGTGGCCCCGGAAGGCTGCGAGAACATCTTCCTGCTGATTCCGGTGGCCCCCAACCTGCCCGACCCCGAGGAAACCCGGGAGCATTACTACAACCTGCTGATGGACCGGCTGGAAAAGCACTGCGGCACCAGCATCCGCGACGCGGTGGTGTACAAGCGCAGCTACGCCCACCAAGATTTCATGCAGGATTACCACAGCTACAAGGGCAACGCCTACGGCCTGGCCAACACCCTGCGCCAGACGGCCATCCTGAAACCCGGCCTCAAAAGCAAAAAGGTGCGAAATCTGTACTTTACGGGCCAGCTTACCGTGCCGGGCCCCGGCGTACCCCCCTCGCTTATCTCGGGGCAGGTGGTGGCCAAGGAAGTGGAAAAGGAGTTTTCAATTAAAAATTGAGAATTAAAAATTAAAAATGACGGACGTTGAGAAGCAAGAGGTAGAAATTGTCTGGGACAGATAGAGTACCACGAGTAGCAGCCCGGTCAATTTTTAAATTTTAATTCTCAATTTTTAATTGACACAAAGTGGACCACGTTGCCCTATTTACCGAAACCAGCCGGGCCTGCGCCAAGCTGATCACCAAACGGTACAGTACTTCCTTTACGCTGGGAATCCGTACGCTGGACCGGCGGTTTCATCTGCCGGTGTATTCGGTGTATGGCTTTGTGCGCTGGGCCGATGAAATTGTGGACACCTTCCACGACCACGACAAAGCTGCCCTGTTTGCGGATTTCAAACGCCAGACCTACGAGGCCCTGGAAATCGGGCTGAGCCTGAACCCGGTGCTGCACGCGTTTCAGGACGTGGTGCGCCAGTACGGCATCGACCGGGAGTTCATCGACGCCTTTCTGTTCAGCATGGAAATGGACCTCGATGACCGGAGCTACAATCAATCCTTGTACGAGCAGTACATCTACGGTTCGGCGGAAGTGGTGGGGCTGATGTGCCTGCGCATCTTCTGCGAGGGGAATACCGCTTTGTTCGACCATTTGCGGGAGCCGGCCCGGCGGCTGGGCTCGGCGTTCCAGAAGGTGAATTTCCTGCGCGACGTGCGCTCCGATTTTGAGGAGCGGGGTCGCGTGTACTTCCCCGGCGTGCAGTATGAGCGGTTCACCGATGAAGTAAAGCGCACCATTGAGGCCGACATCCGGGCCGATTTTGAGGCGGGCTACGCCGGTATTGTGCAGCTGCCCCGGGCCGCCCGGCTGGGCGTGTACCTGGCGTACGTGTACTACCTCAAGCTCTTCCACAAAATCCGGCAGCTGCCGGCCGCTACCATTCTGGGTGAGCGGGTGCGCGTGCCCAACAACACCAAGCTGCTGCTGCTGTTGGGTTCGTATTTCCGGTACCGGCTGGCCCGGGTGTAAGGCCGACGCGCGTTGGCAGGCTAATTGCCACAGAACAGGAAATCAGGCGCGCTATCAATTAGCAGCGTTACTTTGTGTTCTTCTACCAACCCTGTTGCGCGTGAAGCTGAATCGATTCCTGTTTCTATTTCTGTTTCTGACGTTCTCCACCCTCGTGTCAACCGAAGCCAACCCCTACGCGGTACACCACCTGCGCCGCCAGTATCAGCAGGCCGCCACCAGCAAAGAAGCCGGCGAGAAATTCCACAAGCTCATGGCCGCCTACGATAAGCAGGACGCCGTGGTGCTGGCCTACAAAGCCGCCGCCGAAGCCATCCGGGCCCGCGACGCCTCCATGTTCAACAAGCTCACGTACGTGCAGCAGGCCAGCAAGCTGTTTGACCAGGCCGTGAAGCTGGACGATGACAACGCCGAAATCCGGTTCCTGCGCCTGAGCGTGGAAAGCAACCTGCCCAGCTTCCTGGGCCTGAGCCAGCACGTGGAGGATGACCGGCAGTTTCTGGTGAGCACCTTGCTGAAACACCCCCAATCTGGCCTCGACGCCGAGTCGTTCGGGCTGGTGCGCGACTTCATGGTACAGCGTGGCCACGTATCGGAAGCGGAGGCGCAGAAACTGGCGCAGCTCTAGGCAGCCTCTTGCCCTGTACACACGCGAAGGCCCTGCATTCCACCCGAGAATTGCAGGGCCTTCGTATATAATTAAGTGGCTTTTCTGCGTTCTAGCAGTGTTTCGGCCGGGTACATGGGTCCTGGCCGGCTTGTTGCCTACTCTGTTGTCTATGAAAAAACTGTTGCTCCTGCCCGTTGCCATTGCTGTTTCCAGTGCTGCGTATGCCCAGCAAACCGTGCTGAAAGGCCGGGTATTGGATGAGCAGAACCGGCCGGTGCCCTTCGCCAACGTGGGTCCGCCGGGTGCTGAGCCGGGCACCGCCACCAACGAGGCCGGGGAATTCAGTTTGCGCGTGAGCAAGCTGCCCCAGAAGCTGGCCGTGGTAAGTTTGGGCTACACTACCGCCGTGCTGGAAGTTACCTCGGCTGCCCCGGTAACTGTAACGCTGAAGGCCAGTGCCGTGGCGCTGCCCGAGGTGAAAGTGCGCAACCCTGATCAGCTGGCGGCCGCGCTGGTGAAGCGGGCTTACGCCAAGCTGGTCCGGCACCAGAAGGAAGAGGAGTTCGGCAAAGCCTTCTACCGGCAGAAACAGGCCCACAATGGCCGCTACACTGAATTTGTGGATGCGTTTTACGATGTGCGCTTCACCGGGCAGGGCATCAGCGGGTGGCAGCTGGAGCAGGCCCGATATGGCTCGGCCCAGGAAGATACGGGAGTGGAAATGACCAATTTTTCAGCCGCCTTGCGCCTGATTCCGGTGTTCGACCCCAGGCCCAGCCGCCGGACCCTGGCCGTGCCCCTGAGCCCGGGTAGTGACCGGATTTTTACGTTTCAGCTGCGCGAAATCCTGGAAAGCCAGGGGCAGGAAACGGCCGTCATCGACTTCAGCCGCCGGCCGGGCGTGGATATCTTCGTACCCGAAGGTACCCTGTACATCGACCGGCAAACGGCCGCGCTGCGTCGCATTGAGGCCACGGTACCCATCGACCATCTGATGACGCTGCAGCTGCGCCAGGGCACCACTCTCGACGCCCAGACCATGCGCATGACCACCGATTTTGCCCCCCACCGCGACTCCCTGAGCCGGGTGCAGGCCATTCGGGCTGAGCAGCAGATTGTGCTGCGCTACCAGAACCGGCCCGATACTACCACCCTCAATGGTAACCTGTTTTTTTACCGCTACACCGCCCGGCCTGCGGGCAAGGGCTACAAGACTACCGGTGCCAGCTACAACGACCTGAAACAGGCCCGGAAAAAGCCTTACGACGCTGGATTCTGGCATAATCGGGAAATTTTGCGGGCCTCGCCGGCTGAAGAGCGGGTAATACGGGACCTAGAACAGCGGAAGGCCTTTGGGGCATTTTAACAGCGGAAGGTGAAAACTACTGTGGGGTTTCGCGGTTTGTGTTCTATCTTCCTCCCGATGAGCGCAACCTTCTGTGGTCCTCCGCAGTTAGTCCGTTAGCTATGCCGCACCACCTGAGCGTCCGTATCGACACTAATTCCGGCTTTTGCTTCGGCGTAATCTATGCTATTCAGATGGCCGAAGACCTGCTGGACGAGCAGGGTTACCTGTATTGCCTTGGCGACATTGTGCATAATGATGAAGAAGTAGAACGGCTGGAACGCCGGGGCTTGCGCATCATCGACTATGAGCAGCTGCACCAGCTGCGCGGAGAAGCCGTGCTGATTCGGGCGCACGGGGAGCCGCCCAGCACCTACCAAACGGCCCTGCAGAACAACCTCACGCTCATTGATGCTTCCTGTCCGGTAGTGCTCAAGCTGCAGAACCGCATTAAAAGCAGCTTCGACCGGAAAGAGAAAATCTTTATCTACGGTAAGCATGGCCACGCCGAAGTGCGCGGGCTGCTGGGGCAGACAAGTGGCCAGGCAGTTGTGTTCGAAAACCTGGACGAGCTGCTGCGTCACGAGCTGCCGCAGAACATTACGCTCTATAGCCAGACCACCAAAAGCACCGACTCCTTCTATAGCATCAAGGAAAAGCTGGAAGCGCGCGGCTACCAGGTGAATACCAACGATACCATCTGTCGGCAGGTAAGTAACCGGGATAAGGACTTGCGTCGGTTTGCTGCCCAGTTCGACCAGGTAGTATTTGTGTCGGGCACCAAAAGCTCCAACGGTAAGGTACTATACCAGGTGTGCAAGGATACCAACCCGGCCACGCACTTCATCTCCAAGGCCGAAGAGCTATGCCCAACCTGGTTTCAGCCGGGCCAGTCGGTGGGTATCTGCGGGGCCACCAGTACACCCATGTGGCAGATGGAGCAGGTGCGGGATACGTTGCTGGCTTTTTAAGTTGATTTTCTGACGCGCATGCCTGCCCTGCCCACGTATGCTACCCCTGTGGCCGAGCCGGCCATACGGGTGCCACCGGCTCCGCTGGGCTACCGGGGGATTGGCGTTGCCGGGCTCATTATAGGTAGCTGGGCGGCGCTGCTGACGTACCTGTTGGCTTGGTATCAACCCGACTGGCGCACGCCCTGGCCGTATCTGCTAGTCCTGCTGCAGACCCACCTCTACACCGGCCTGTTTATTACGGCTCATGATGCTATGCACGGCGTGGTCAGTCGCCGTAAACCGTTGAACGATGCCATTGGCACGCTGGCGGCCGGGTTGTTTGCCTATAACTGGTTTCCCCGGATGCTGCCCAAGCACCATGCCCACCACCGCCACGTAGCCACTGAGCACGACCCCGACTTTCACGACGGACAGCATCCCAGCTTTCTGCGGTGGTTTGTCCGCTTCGCCTGGAACTACGTAACCGTGGCACAGGTACTGCTGATGGCCGTGACGTACAACGTGCTCAAGTATTTCTTCCCGATGGCTAACGTAGTAGCTTTCTGGATGCTGCCGGCCGTTCTGGCTACGCTGCAGCTGTTTTACTTCGGTACTTACCTGCCGCATCGTGGGGAGCACGCCCCTGAAAACCCGCACAAGTCGCGCAGCCAGCTTCGGCACCACATCTGGGCCTTTTTCAGCTGTTATTTCTTCGGCTACCACTATGAGCACCACGACCAGCCTTACCTGCCGTGGTGGCGTCTATGGCGCACCAAAGAGGTGAAATAATGCTAAGCGTCTGGGGGAAAGAAACAGCAGTTCAGTGCTATTCAGTTGGCATAGACTTTTGTTTATTTGGGATAAAGTGGTAACATACTCATCTGTTATCCTGTCACCTGCTCATTTCCAGTATGCAACACATAGTGCCACGGGTGCTGGGGGGATGGTGCATACTGCTGGGTAGCCTGCTACTCGGGGCTCGGGCCGGCGTGGCTGGCGTTGCTCCCTTTACGCATGAGCTTTCGGTGCCGGAAGCCCGGTCTATACTGGCGAAAGTGCGGGCGCGGTTGCCCGCCGCCAAACGGCAGCACGATACGCTACAGCTCCGGCAGTTGCATTGGGTAGCGGGGCAGGCCTACTATACGCTGGGCCAGGCGGAACGGGCGCTTCGGCAGTACCGGCAGGCCCGGCGGCTAAGCAGACCCAGCACCGAAGCCGCTGCCTGGTCGGGCTGGCTGATCGGGCGGACTTTACTCAGCCAGGGCGACACAGGAAAGGCCCGACAAACGTATGGACAAGCCCTGACCACCTTCCGGAAGCTGCGCCACCTCCCCGGCCAGGGGCAGGTGCTGGAGCAGTTAGGCGAGTTATACGGCCGCACCAGCCACTGGCCACTGGCCCAGAAAAGCTACGAGCAGGCTCTGGCCGCCTGGCAGTTGGCCCACGATGAAACCCGCACCGCGCATGTACTGAACCTATTGGGAACTGCCCATCGGGAGCAACAGCACTACAGCCGGGCATTATATTACCTGCAGCAGAGCCTCAATTGGGCCCGCCGCCAGCAGGATAGTGCCCAGACCAGCGAGGCACTCAACGGTATTGGGCGGGTGCATCAGGTGCTCAATCATTCCGAAACGGCTAATTCCTGTTTTACGCAGGCTTTGCAGCTGCTGCCGGCCACTGCACCGGCCCGCAAACGCACCATCGTTCTGCATAATCTAGGCGTTTCCTACGATTCCCTCGGGAATGAGGCTGCTGCCAGCCGCTACCTGCAGGAGGCACTGGGGTCCGCCCGCCAGACCGGCTCGCATGTGTTGCTGGGTGAGCTATACGCCGCCCTCACCAGTCTATATCGACGCCACCAGCAGCCGCAGGCCGCGTTGGATGCCCTGACGCGCTACACCGCGCTGCAGGACAGCGTAGCATCTGAGCAGCGGCTGGCGCAGGTGGCTGAGTTGCAAACCCGTTATGAAACCGAGAAGAAGGAACACGAAATTCAGCTGTTGATAAAGGAGCGGCAGCTGCAGCAGGCCAACTTGCGGCGGCAGAAGCTGCTGCGCAATTTGCTGGCGGTAAGCGTACTGCTGCTGCTGGCTACCGCTGCGGGGTTATACCGGGCTCAGCGTCGGCAGCGTCATACCAACCGGCTGCTGCACCGGAAGAACGCAGCCATCAACCGGCAGAAAGAGGAGCTGGACCGTCTCAATCAAACCAAGGATACCCTCTTCTCCATCATCTCGCATGATTTGCGCGGGCCGCTTAGCTCCCTGTATTCTCTGTTAGCCCTGCTGAAGCTGGGGCGCCTGCCTGCCGACCGGTTGGCCACACACTCCGAGCGGCTCACGCGCATGCTGGATAGTACGCTGCATCTGCTCGACAATCTGCTGAACTGGTCGGTGTCGCAGCTGAAGGGCGAGGGCAGCGCACGGCCGGAGCGCATCCGGCTGGATGAGCTGGTGGAGGAGGCCGTAGCTCTTTTCCAGGGCGACGCCGACCGCAAGGAAATTCAGCTGCTCAACGAGCTGCCCGAGGTGTGCCTAGCCCGCGCAGATATTAATATGATCCGGCTGGTACTGCGGAACCTGCTGAGCAATGCCCTCAAGTTTACGGAAGCAGGCGGCACGGTTACGGTAACCGCCCGGCGGCAGGCTCAGTGGTGGGAAATAACCGTGCAGGATACAGGTGTGGGTATTGCTGCTGATCAGCAGGTTCGCTTAACAGGATACCAGGGCCACTTTTCCACGCTGGGCACGGCCCGCGAAAAAGGCACCGGCCTGGGCCTGCAGCTGTGCCGCGAGTTTGTGCACCGCAATGGCGGAGAGTTTTCCTTTCAAAGTCAGCCGGGAGTTGGCTCCCAGTTCCGGTTCACGCTGCCCGCGCTGAATGAAAACAGCACCGTGCCCGTTTCAGGCCGGTTGCAGCCGGCCGCTAGTGCTGCCGCCGAATGAGGGAGCGGTTCACAATTCGCTCGGTAACCCGCTCCCGGTAGGTTTGCCCCAGGGGCAGGGCGTGGCCGCTTACTTTCACCTCCAGGTTGCTTACCGAGTCGATGCGGGCCGCGTTGACGAGGTAGGAGCGGTGCGTGCGCACGAACAGGCCGGGGGGCAGCTGCTCCTCCAGGTTCTTCAGGTTGACCAGCGTCAGGTGCGTGCGGCCGTCGGAGGTGTTGATTTTGGTGAAGTCCTTCAGGGCTTCAATGTACAGGACCTCCCGGTAGTGCAGGCGTACAAACTGCGCATCCGTGCGGATGAAGAAGGAGCCCCAGCCAGTAAGGGTATCATTCTGCGCATCTGCGGCGGAGGTATTAACGCGCAGAATACCGGCTACCTTATTGACTGCTTTCAGAAAGCGGTCCAGCGAAATAGGCTTCAGCAGGAAATCAATCACATCCAGGTTGAAGCCCTCCATGGCATACTGCGGATAGGCCGTCATGAGGACCACCAAAGGGGGCTGCTGCAGGGAGCGTACCAGGTCAATACCGCTAAGGTGCGGCATCGTAACATCCGAAAATAGTACCTGCACGTGGTTTTCCATCAGGTACCGGTGCGCATCGAGCGGGTCAGTAAACGCGGCTTTTACGTCCAGAATATCCGTCATGGCCACGTAGGCTTGCAACAGGTCCAGCACAAGCGGATCGTCGTCGAGGAGCAGGCACGAAATCTTCATATGCGAAGCACTGGTTCGGGGGGGAGTTGGGTCAATATAAGCAGATAAAATCGAATTGTCTTATAAATTATTGAAAGAAAACAATTTTTGACGATCTGTAGCGTTTACTGGTCGACTTTTAAGCTGACTTGCTATACTTTAACCAGGTGAAATTTAGATGATTAACTATATTCTATCGTAGTACAGTTAATTGTGTACTTCGCGCTGTTTACCTGCTTAACCACCGGTCTTCACTGCTTTCATTTCAATGACCGCTCACCTGCACGCACCTATTGGTTATGAACCCTGCCACTTTTACTGTCCCTCCGGCCAGCACCTCATCGGGTGCGCCACCGGTTGTTCTAGGCGTAGCCCTCACAATTGCCCACCATGAGGGGCTGCGTCGCTCCCTGCGCTCTGCCTTTGGCCTGAGCACCCGGGCTATTAACCTGCGCATTGACCCAGGCATGGATTTGATTTTCCTGTGCGAAACCACCTTGCCAGGCTCATTGCCCTGCCTGGCCTCGCTGACTCACCCGGGAGTTACGGCCGTGACCTTACGCGAAGCTACCTTAAGTTGGGCACCCGATCCGGAACACGGCATTGGCCGGGGTACTCCCACGCTGGGGGCCCTGGAAAGCGGTAGTTGCTTTCTTACCGCCAACAGCCGTAAAATGCCTATTGCCGCCTTCGGACCCCGTAACGTGCAGCCCACTCACATTGAGATGGAGATGCTGGGGCAACCGAATTTGCTGGAGTTTCTGCGGGCTGAGTGGTTTACCCTGGAGATTTCGGGTACCAACCGGCGTCGGCTTAATCGCCCGCTGGCCTTCACTGCCAACCTGCAGTTTGAAGTACAGATGCTGCCGACCGTATTGGCCTGATGCATATTTGCCTGATACAGCAAAGCGCCTTCCATTCGTAATGGAAGGCGTTTTGCTGTATTAATGGGTGCTGTTGGTTTTCTTGCAGCAGTCGGGTAGGCGGTCATAAGCTCGGGCATCAGCCGTTTGGTCGTCGGCGTCGTAGCCGGTTTTCTGCACGGCGGAGCGCAGGGCGGCCGGAGTGGTTTTATCGGGGCGGTAGGTGACCGTCAGCATTTTGCTGGGTACGTCCAGCGTAGCCGACTGCACTCCTTTCTCATAGGCCAACGATTTTTCGAGGCGGGCTTTGCACATGTCGCATACGGCCGAGGTTTTCAACTGCAGAGTTTCGGTGCCGCTTTTGGCTTTGGGAGCGGTTTGTTGGGCAAAAGTTGCAGCCGAGGAGAACAACAGCGTACAGGCCAGCAGGAAGGAAGCGAAGATTTTCATGAGTTGCTTGAACGTGATTCAGAAAGTAAAAAAAGCGGCAGCCAATGGCTTATTGCAGCGTAAGGCGCAGGCCAGCGTACGTGAGTCGTCCATACACCGGACCCCAGATCATGGCCGCGTCAAAATCCGGGCCGAAAGGAGCGTAGGCACCCTGGATAGGGTTGCGCTGGCGGTAATTGGTGAGGTTTTCCACGCCGGCATACACTTCAAACCGTTTGAAGGCCCGGGTTAGTTGCGTGTTCAGCAAGGCGTAGCGCGGCGCATACGGCAGCGTAGCTTCGCCGGTGCCGTGCTGGTGGCCGCTGCTGCCAGGGGCGTGCGCCAGGGGCCGCCGTCCAAAGCCCTGCACCGTAAAGTCAGCCCGCCACTTATCGAAGGCCGTGGCGTAGCCCAGGTTCAGAAACACCCGGTGCTTAGGCGTCAGGACTTTGGGCAGCAGCTGGCCGTCGTAGGTGGTGCGTACATCCAGGTACTTGTACGCGGCTTTGGCCTGCAGTCCTTTCACGGGCTCCACCTGCACCTCCGTCTGGAAGCTGCGCGAGAAGCTGCGGCCACCCGGCTCCAGATTGCCAATGAGCAACTGCGTAGTAGCCGTGTACGGATCCGACACTACCTGATTCTGGAACTCGGTGTGGTAGTAGTCAGTGATGAAGGTACCGGGGCGCCCGAAGGCGTTGAAATACTGCGTAAATGAACCGCCCACGTTCCAAGCCGTTTCGGGCCGCAGGTTCGGGCTGATGACAAACTCCCGGGAACTGACTAGCATACCGGAGTTTTCGGCCAGCGGGTTGGCCGTGCGCTGGCCCCGGCCGGCCGCCAGGCGCAGTACCGTGTTCTTGGCGGGGTCGTACTTTACGTTGAGGCGGGGCGTCAGAAACCAGCCGTACAGGTTGTGATAATCCAGCCGCAGGCCCGTTACCACGGTCAGGTTGCGGGCGTTCTGGTACGTGTACTCAGCAAACGCACCGGGTACCCGCTCCAGGCGGTTGCGGTGCTCCCGGGCGTAGCGCTGCTCGGGTGTTTCCGTCACGTACGTGAAACCGGTGCGGTACACTTCGCGGTAATCATCGTGCAGAAAGCTCAGGCCCGTGCGGTAGGTGTGGGCCGTAGTACCGATGATGCTCTGAAACAGCAGCGTTGCTAGGCCGGTGCGCTGGGTGCCATCATAAGTGCGCAGGCCGTAGCGGGAGTTAAAGTCGTGGCTGGTGCCGCTCAGCAGCAGGCCCAGGCTTTGGTAGGGGCGGCCGGGCCAGGTATAGCTGGTTTTGGCATAGCCGGTGAAGCGGTTGGTTTCCAGAGTGGTGCCGTAATAGCCACCGGGGTTTTCCTCGCGGTACTGCAACTGCCCGCCCTGCCGGGTTTCACGCAGCGCCCCCAGGCCAACTTCCGTCACCAGGCCCTTCCCGGATATGTACTTCCACTTATTGAAGAGGTTGAACTGCGTGGCCAGCGGCAAATCCAGAAAGTCGTCGTGGTTGCGGTCCACGCGGCGGCCCAGGTGGTCGGTGTGCAGCAGCAGAGCCGTGCTTACCTTTTTGCCCATCTTAGTGGCCAGATTCAGGTTTACATCAAACTTGCCCAGGTCGTTGCCATAAGCGTTGAACAGCAGCCGGTCGGCTTTATCCGGCTCCTTGAGGCGCACGTTCACCTGGCCCGAAACGCTTTCGTAGCCGTTCACCACCGAGCCCATACCCTTAATAATATCGATGCTCTCAATCCAGGGGCCGGCTAGGTAACCCAGGCGGTACGGCGTAGAAAGGCCCCGCAGCGCAGGCAGGTTGTCGATGGTGAGCAAGGAATAGGCGCCATCCAGCCCCAGCAGCTGAATCTGCTTGGCCCCCGACACGGCATCGGTCGTCGAAACCTCCACCGAGGCGTTGGTTTCGAAGCTCTCGGCCAGGTTGCAGCAGGCCGATTTGGTCAGGTCGCGGCTGGAAATTACCTGCGTATTGGTGGGCGTAAGGCCGGAGTAGGAGAGGGCGCGGCCTTCTACTTTCACTTCGCCCAATTCGCTGGAGCGGCGCAGGCCCACCCGCAGGTAGCTGGTGCCGCTGGCCTGCACCGTGTCGGAGCGGTAGCCCAGAAAGTCAATAATTAACCGGGTATCGGGCGAAGCGGGGCGCACCAGCGAGAAAGTGCCCTGGGTATCGGTGGTGGTGGAGCTGGTGGGCGTGCTGAGCCAGCGCACCACCGCGCCGGGCACTGGTGAGTTGGTGGTACCATCCAGCACCTGCCCGCGTACGGGCGCTACTGAGGCATCAGGTGTTTGCGCAGCCGCAAGGCTGCTGCCGGCAAGCAGGCCCATGGTAGCCAGTAGCCGGCCGGACCCAGAAAAAGAGTTCATATGGTCAGGAAGTTAGCGTTTCTGAGAATAGCCGGACAACATGCGTCAGCCGTTAGCTCCGGAGCCGGAGCCAAATCAGAAAACACTACACTACCAGCACACCCACAAACACAAGCAGCTGCCGCCCGGCCCGGGGTGGGGGCGACGAATCGGTGGCGTGCCATTGCGGCCGTACGGAAAGGCGCGGCGCGGCTGCCACCGGCCACACCGGAGCCGCAGGCCAGGTCGGCACTGCCAGCGGAGCCGGAATCTTGGTAACTACCAGCTTGGCCGACGGCGCATCCAGCTTATGAAAGTGGGCCCCGAATTCGCAGCAGGCTTTTGCCAACCGGGTTGTACCGGTCTGGTGCGAGCTGTGCTTTGCCACCGGGGGCGCGGGGCAGCCGTGCCGCACCGGACTGAACACCACCGAGGCCGTGTGCCGCCCGCTCTGCCGGCAGGTATGCTGCTGCACCGTGAGCCCTACCGAGGAGGTAAGGACCAGCAAAGCCAGCCAGAAGCTGAAGAGCCGATGCAGCAGTGGGCGTTTCATGGTTAACTGCAAATATACTGCCTCCGCCGCGTAGTAGCACCCATAAAATCCGGAGCTGAACTGTGCGAAATTACAGACCTTTGCGTGGCTGTGTCTTGGCAATGGTGTTCGGTGGGTAGTCAGATGTTCCTTCTGTCAGTTTGTCATTGGGAGAAGCGTTTCGCAGCGTGAGTGAGAATAAAACCGCTTTCTGAGCAATTGAGAGGGGTTTTGGTAGGTGGTAGAAAATGGTAAAAGGTGGTGGGGTTTTCCGATGGGTTGCGTACTTTTGCTATATCCCGTTTCTATGCCCGCTCATTTCCTCCCGCATGACCCAGCTGCTCTCCGGCGAATACGAGTGCAAGCTCGACCCAAAGGGTCGGCTGGTGCTGCCGGCCAAGGTGAAGGCCAATCTGCCGGAAGCGTCGGGCAGCCAGCTGGTGCTGGTGCGAGGGTTTGAACCCTGCCTGGTGCTGTACCCCCGCGCGGCATGGCGCGTCATTCATGAGAAGGTAATGGCGCTAGACGAGTTCAACGAGGAATACCGGCAGTTTCAGCGCAACTTCTTCCGGGGCATGACGGAAGTAGAGCTGGACAGCATCGGCCGTTTCATGCTGCCGGGCACCATGCGCCGCTACGCCGGCATCGAGAAGGAGGCCATTATCGTGGGCCTGGGCAACCGGTGCGAAATCTGGGACCCGGCCCGCTACGATGAATTCCTCATTAAAGACCAGCAGAGCTTCTCCAAGCTGGCTCAGAAATTCCTTACCACCGAACCTAACCCCGGCAGCCCACTGGCTGCTTAAACTACCGCTTGAGCCACTACCAGAACGATACCGACTACCACCGCCCCGTGATGCTGCAGCAGTGCCTGGAGGCGCTGGATATGCAGCCCGGCGGCCGCTACGTGGACGTCACGTTTGGCGGGGGCGGCCACTCTGCCCGCATCCTGGAGCGGCTGGGCCCGGAAGGACACCTCTATAGCTTTGATCAGGATGCCGATGCGGAGCACGAAGCTGGGAAGCTGGCCCGCCCGCAGTTCACCTTTATCCGGAGTAATTTCCGCCAGTTGTATCAGGAGCTGAAACGCCACGGCGCGCTGCCCGTGGATGGTCTGCTGGCCGACCTAGGCGTATCCTCGCACCAGTTCGATACGCCGGAGCGCGGCTTCAGCACCCGCTTCGACGGACCCCTGGACATGCGCATGAACCCCGACGGCGACGACGCCTCAGCAGCTGACATCATCAATGAGTATCCAGAGGCCGAGCTGCACCGCATTTTCGGCATGTACGGCGAAGTTACCAATGCCCGCACGCTGGCCGCCACGGTGGCCGCCGCCCGGCGCGGACAAAGCATTACTACCATTGCCGGCCTCAAGAAAGCCATTGCCCCGGTTACGCCCCGGGGCAAAGAAAACAAGTACCTGGCCCAGGTATTTCAGGCCCTGCGCATTGAAGCCAACGACGAAATGGCCGCCCTGCGCGAAATGTTGGAGCAAACTGCTCAGGTACTGCGCCCCGGCGGCCGGCTGGTGGTCATGAGCTACCACTCCCTGGAAGACCGGCTGGTGAAGAACTTTATTGCGAAGGGCAAATTCTTCGGGGAAGTGGAAAAAGACCTGTTCGGCCGTACCAACGTGCCGTTTGAGGCGTTGACCCGCAAGCCCGTGGAAGCGTCCGCCGAAGAAATTGCGCTGAATAGCCGGGCCCGCAGTGCCAAGCTGCGCATTGCCGTTCGCAAAGAATAACCTATTGCTCCCGCTCGAAATCAAGCTAGTACCGTGGCAGTTAACACCGTAAAATCCGCTCAGTCGCCCCGCGTGAATGCGCCGCGGCCGGTTGCGCCCCTGGTGCCGGAGCCGGTTCAGGCCCCCGAGCCGGAGCCTACGCCCGCCCCCCGGCCGGCCCGGGCTCCGCGGGAGCCGCGCCCGGCTGCCCAGAAGCGGAGCTCCTGGAGCGTGTTTTCCCTGCTGGAGCGCATCACGCGGGTAGATGGCCTGTTTCGGGAAGGACTGCCGGTGCGCTACCTGCCGCACCTGCTGTTCATCATGTTCCTGACGCTGGTGTACATCGGCAATACGCACTATGCCACCCGCATGAACCGCAGCATTCAAAAGCTGAAAGTGGAAACCGAGGACCTGCGGGCCGATTATACCACGCTGTCGTCTGACTACATGGAGGCCAGCAAGCAGAGTGAGGTAGCCCGTAAGGTGGCCGCTTATGGCCTTATTGAAAGCTCCTCGCCGCCGTTCCGCATTGCCGTGCCCGCCGGCCGGATTGATGAGGCCAAGCTGGAAGAAGTGCCCCTGCTTACTGCCGATTCGGTAGCTGCCATGGCCGCCCGAGCCAAAGCCGACTCCCTGCGCCGCGCCTCCGAGCGGGTACTCTCCGACGACGATTCCGTGGCCGAGGCTGCTCCGCCCATGCCAATTGGCGTGGATATAAACGGCAATCCGGTTCCTACTACTACTGAAACATCTTCCAATCGTTCAGCCCCTCGCCGCAATGAAAGGAAACGTTAAAAAAAGCATTGTTACCCGCGTCCGGCTGGCCTTTCTGGGCGTGTGCCTGTTCTCAGCGGCCGTGGTCTGGAAAATAGGCCAGGTGCAGTTCAAGGAAGGAGCCCGCTGGCGGGCTCTGGAGCAGGAGCGGCGCGTTACGTACCAGCCCGTACCTGCTACCCGGGGCAACATCTTTGCCTCCGATGGCCGCAGCATCATGGCTACTTCGCTGCCCTTCTACCGGGTGGCCTGGGACCCCAGCGTGGTGAGCCAGGCGCTCTTCAATGAGAAGAAAGACTCCCTGGCGCTGCTCCTGTCCCGTTTTTTTGGGGATAGAAGTCCGCAGGAATATTTGCGCCGGATCAAAGATGCCAAGAATGCCAAGGTGCCCGTGCGCTACCTGCGGCTGAACTCCCGGCAGATCAACTTCCAGGAGAAAAAGGAGCTGGCCCAGTGGCCGATTTTCCGGGCCGGCAAAAACAAAGGCGGCGTCATCTTCGAGAAAGTAGATAAGCGTTTCCGGCCCTTTGGCGGGCTGGCCCAGCGCACTATCGGCTTCGTGAACGAGGAGAAAAACGGGGCTGGCCTGGAGTTCACCTTCAACCGCCACTTGGCCGGCAAGGACGGCGAGGCGCTGTTTGAGCGGCTGCCGGGCGGCAATAAGCCCATTTACGACGGTACCGAGGTGAAGCCCCAGCCGGGCTACGATATCAAAACCACCATTGATATCAACCTGCAGGACGTGGCCGAAAACGCTCTGTATAAAGCCCTAGTGGATAACGACGCCCAGTATGGCTGCGTGATTCTGATGGAGGTGAAAACCGGCGAAATCAAGGCCGTAGCCAACCTGGGCCGCGTGGCCGATGGCGTGTACCGCGAGGATTACAACTACGCCATTGCCGACCAGGGCCGTACCGAGCCGGGCTCTACCTTCAAGCTGGCCTCCCTGATGGCCGTGCTGGAAGCTAACCCCGAGCTGCAGCTGACCGATACGGTGAATACCGGCCGGACTGGCTCTATGAAGATTGGCGGGGCCGTAAAAACGGATACCCACGCCAACGGCCGTATTTCCCTCAAACAGGTATTCGAGAAGTCATCCAACATTGGCGTGGCGGTGCTGGTGGATAAGCAGTTCGGCCGTAATCCGACGGAGTACACCGACTACCTCAAGAAGTTTGGACTGGATAAGCCGCTGGGCTTCCAGATGGCCGGCGAGGCCCGCCCCTACATCAAAGACCCCCGGGACCGGACCTGGAGCCGTACCTCGCTGACGACCATGTGCATCGGCTACGAGTTGAAGCTGGCTCCCTTGCAGACTCTGGCTTTCTACAACGCCGTAGCCAACGACGGGGTGAAAGTCCAGCCTATCATTGTCAAGGAAATCAAGCAGGCCGACAACGTGCTGGAGCACTTCGAGGCCCAGGTGCTGAACCAGAAAATCTGCTCCGACGAAACTCTGGAGAAAGTGCGCTCCATGATGGAGGGCGTGGTGAGTGAAGGCACTGCCCGCGGCATCCGCTCCAATGACTATGGTATTGCCGGCAAAACCGGTACCGCCTGGAAATTCAAGAACGGGGCGTACACCAAGATGTATTCCACCAGCTTCTGCGGCTATTTCCCGGCCGATAACCCCAAGTACAGCTGCATCGTGGTGGTCGATTCGCCCAAGCGGGGCGGCTGGTCAGGGGCTGAGGTATCTGCCCCGGTGTTCAAGGAAGTAGCGGATAAAGCCATGGCCCGCGACGCGGCCAGTCTGCGGCCTCTGCTGGCCCGGGCCCCGGTGTCCCGCTCGCGGGTGCCGTTCGTAAAGGCCGGCATGCAGGATGAGCTGACGATGGTATTCGCGCAGTTGGGAGTAAGCCACGACGGTGCCACCGGCACCGACGACTGGGTGCGTACTTCCGCCGGAGCCACGGCCGAAAAGCTGGCGCTGCAGCCCATGGCCGTACGCCCCGGTCGGGTGCCCAACGTGCAGGGCCTCACGCTGCGAGATGCCCTGTTCCTGCTGGAAAACCGGGGTCTGCGGGTGCGTAGCATTGGTACCGGCCGCGTGAAGGCGCAGTCGGTAGCCGCCGGCTCAGCGGCACGGCGCGGCACTACGGTAGTGTTGCAGCTGGAAGCTATTGGCCGGCAACAAGCCGCTCCGGCTCCGGTAGCGGCGCCGGCTGCTCCCGAAACTGCTGCCACGCCAGAGCCCGCGCATACGGCTTCGCCCGCTGCCGCCCGCACTACTCCCTCACCGAAAGCGGCTGACCGCAAACCAGCCACGCCTTCTAAAAAGGAAACGGCTTCAGTAAAGCCCCGGCCGAAGCCCAAAGCCTAAAACCTGCCCCTCGATTCCGCTAACTCCTGCGCCGGTGTGGCGCGCCATCGTCTGCCTCTGCTTTGAATACGCTGCATACATCCCTTTCCGCTCTAACAACTGTCGTAACTGTACTGGCTCAGCATGGCCCGGCCGAGGTAGTTATTTCCGGTCTTACTCTCGACTCGCGGCAGGCGGGGCCCGGCACGCTGTTCTTTGCCCTGCGCGGCACCGCCACCAATGGCCACCAGTTCATTCCGAAAGCCGTGGCCCAGGGAGTAGCTGCCATCGTGTGCGAGGAGTTGCCCGCTGAGTTGGATCCAAACACCACCTACGTGCAGGTGCCCGACTCGGCGGAGGCTATGGCCCTGATGGCGGCGGAGTTCTACGGACATCCTTCGCGCAAATTGCAGCTGGTGGGCATCACGGGCACCAACGGCAAAACCACCTGCGCCACCATGCTGCACAAGCTGTTCCGGGAGCTGGGCTACCACTGCGGGCTGCTGAGCACGGTGCAGAATCAGATTGACGAGGAAGTAATTCCGAGCACCCACACCACGCCCGACGCCATTCGGCTCAACGAGCTGCTGGCTCGCATGCTCAAGGTCGGGTGCACCCACGTGTTTATGGAGGTGAGCAGCCACTCGGTGGTGCAGCACCGCGTAACGGGCCTGCACTTTGCCGGCGGCATCTTCACTAACCTCACCCACGACCACCTTGACTACCACGGCACCTTCGACAACTATCTGAAGGCCAAGAAGGGCTTTTTCGATATGCTACCGAAGTCGGCCTTTGCCCTCACCAACGCCGACGACAAGCGCGGGGCGGTGATGCTGCAGAACGTGCGCGGCCGCCGCGAAACCTACTCGCTGCGCGGCAACGGCACGTTCCGGGGCAAGCTCATTGAAAATGCCGTGCACGGCCTGCACCTGGAGGTGGACGGCCGCGAGGTGCAGTTCCGCCTCATCGGGGTGTTCAACGCCTACAACCTGCTGGCCATTTACGGGGCGGCGGTGCTGCTGGGTGAGGAACCTACGGAGGTACTCACGGTGCTGTCGGGCCTCACCTCGGCTCCGGGCCGCTTCGAGCCGATTGTGTCGCCGAAAAGCCGCATTACCGGCATTGTGGATTACGCCCATACGCCCGACGCGCTGGAAAACGTGCTCCAGACCATTGCCGACATCCGCCAGCCCAGCCAGCAGGTGATTACCGTAGTAGGCTGCGGCGGCAACCGGGACGGCGCCAAACGGCCGGTTATGGCCCGGCTGGCCGCCGAGCTGTCGGACCGCGCCGTGCTGACTTCCGACAACCCTCGCTTCGAAGACCCAAACGAAATCCTGGCCCAGATGCAGGTGGGCGTGCCCGCCGAGGCCCTGGGCAAGGTGCTCACCATCACCGACCGGCGCGAGGCCATCAAAACCGCCGTGGCCCTGGCCGGCCCCGGTGATATTGTGCTGGTGGCCGGCAAAGGCCATGAAACCTACCAGGATGTGCAGGGCGTGAAGTCCGATTTCGACGACAAGCACGTGCTGGCCACCATGTTTGATCTATTAGGGAAATGAGTTGTTCGTTGTCAGTTGTTCGTTTTTAGGGCGGATTCTGGTAGTAAAGGCACATCGCCGAATACTGGAAAAGCAACGAACAACCAGAAACGGACAACGAAAAACGAGTATCGAACAACGAAAAACCGAATCTTTGCAGCTTGGACTCCCTCTGACTGCCAACTGCTGACCTTGCGCCCATGCTGTATTACCTCTTCAACTACCTCTACAAAACGTACCACCTGCCGGGCACGGGCGTGTTCCAGTATAGCTCGTTCCGGGCGGCGCTGGCGGTAGTTACTTCCCTCATTATTGCGCAATACTTTGGCGCTCCGCTGATTCGGTTGCTGCAGCGCCAGCAGATTGGCGAGTCGATTCGGGACCTGGGCTTACAGGGCCAGATGGAGAAGAAAGGCACCCCTACCATGGGCGGGCTCATTATTCTGCTGGCTATTCTGGTGCCGGTGCTGCTGTTTGCCAAGCTCGACAACATCTACATTGTGCTGATGCTGCTGAGCACCGTGTGGCTGGGCCTTATCGGCTTCGTGGACGACTATATTAAGGTAGTCAAGAAGGATAAGGAAGGCTTGGCCGGGCGCTTCAAGATTCTGGGCCAGGTGGGCCTGGGTATTACGGTGGGCTGGGTGCTGTTTTTCAGCAACGATGTAACCGTGCGCCAGTACGCGCTGCCCAACGGTACCTTCTCGGCCGTGGATGCCAGCTCGGTGTACCAGGACGTGAAGCTGATGATTACCACCGTGCCCTTCCTCAAGAACAACGAGCTGAACTACGGCGACCTGTTTGCCACGGCCGGCGACTTCTTCAACGAATATTACGCCTTCTTCTACATTCCCATCGTCATCATCATCATTACGGCGGTGAGCAACGGGGCCAACATTACGGATGGTCTTGACGGGCTGGCGGCCGGTACCTCGGCCATCATTGGCATCACGCTGGCCATTTTTGCCTTCGTGAGCGGCAACGTGCTGCTGGCTGACTACCTCGATATCATGTTCATTCCGAACTCCGGAGAACTGGTAATCTTCTGTGCAGCCTTCGTGGGGGCCTGCGTGGGTTTCCTATGGTACAACTCGTATCCGGCCCAGGTATTCATGGGCGACACCGGCTCGTTGGCTATCGGGGGCATCATTGCCGTGCTGGCCATCATTGTGCGCAAGGAGCTGCTGATTCCGGTGCTGTGCGGGGTGTTCCTGATTGAGAACCTCTCGGTGATGGTGCAGGTGAGCTGGTTTAAGTACACCAAGCGCAAATACGGCGAAGGCCGCCGCCTGCTGCGCATGTCGCCGCTGCACCACCACTACCAGAAACTGGGCTACCACGAATCCAAGATTGTGTCGCGCTTCTGGATTGTGGGAATTATGCTGGCCGTCCTCACACTCGTAACCCTGAAGCTGCGCTAATTCTCAAGTAGTAATGAGTAGTACGTATTGAGTAGTTAGAAAGGAAGAAGTCATCATGATTCCTTGCTGCTTACTACTACATCCTGTACTCACTACTGCATACTCAATTCTCAATACTGAAGAATGCACTACGTCATTTTAGGAGCCGCGGAGAGTGGGGTAGGGGCTGCGCTGCTGGCGCAGGCCAAGGGCCACACCGTATTTGTGTCCGATAAAAGCCCCATTCAGCCCGCCTACAAGCAAAAGCTGGAGGCGGCCGGTATTCCGTTTGAGGAAGGGCAGCATACGATGGAGCAGGTGCTGGCCGCCGATGAGGTAGTGAAAAGCCCCGGCATTCCGGAAAAGGCCCCCGTGATTCAGGCGCTACGCGAGAACGGCACGCCTATCATCTCCGAAATTGAGCTGGCCGGGCGCTACACCCAGGCTAAGTGCATCTGCATTACCGGTACCAACGGCAAAACCACCACCACGCTGCTCACCTGCCATCTGCTGAAGGAAGCAGGTTTGAACGTGGGACTGGCCGGCAACGTGGGCTACTCCTTGGCCGAGCAAATTATTGCCGACCAGCACGACTACTACGTGGTAGAGCTGAGCTCCTTCCAACTGGATGATACCTACGATTTCCAGCCCTGGATTTCGGTGCTGCTCAACATCACCCCCGACCACCTCGACCGGTACAACTACTCGCTGGAGGAATATGCCCAGGCCAAGCTGCGCATCATGCGCAACCAGGACAGTACCGGCCATTTCATTTATAACGCCGACGACGAAAACATTCAGCGCTACTTCAAAGCGGCGCTGCGGCCGGTGCGGCAGCTGCCCTTTAGTCTGCACAAGCGCCCCGATTATCATCTGGGAGCCTATTATATAGATGAGGAGCGGGTGTGCGTGGATCTGCAGCCGGGCTTCTACAGCGAAACGGAAGAAATCAACACAGCGGCTTCCCCGCTGATTGGGCAGCACAACCGCCAGAACATGCTGGCCGCCGTGCTCTGCGCCCGCCTGGCTGGCGTGGACTGCCGGCAGATTGAGCAGAACCTGGCCTCCTTCCACAACGCCGACCACCGCCTGCAGCCCGTGGGCGAGTTGAACGGCACCCGCTTCATCAACGACAGTAAGGCCACCAACGTGGAAGCCGCCTGGTTTGCCCTCGACGGCATCCGCCGGCCGATTGTGTGGATTGCCGGCGGCACCGATAAAGGCAACGACTACTCCACACTTATCCCGCTGGCCGAAAACCGCGTGAAGGCGCTGGTGTGCTTAGGGGTCGATAACGAGAAGCTGAAAGTCGCATTCGGGCCGGTTGTGCCGCACCTGGAAGAAACCCGCAGCATGACCGACGCCGTACAGCGCGCCGCTGCCCTGGCTGCCCCCGGCGACGTGGTACTCCTCTCACCCGCCTGCGCCTCTTTCGATTTATTCCGAAATTACGAGGACCGGGGCCGGCAGTTTGCCGCCGCTGTGCAGCAACTCACTGACGACCAGACCAACGAGGAAGCCAACGAGTAATCTGCAGTAAAAGAAAGAACGTCATTCCGAGCTTGTCGAGGAATCTCGCGTGCTGATGTTGTGATAGTAAACCAGACATCAGCAGGCGAGATTCCTCGACAAGCTCGGAATGACGTTCCAAAAGCCAACTAACTCATTCACACTTTCACCGCTTCACCGCCTATGGAACGCATTACCGATTGGCTGCGCCAAAATCTGAAGGGTGACCCCATTCTGTGGGGCATCGTGCTGCTGTTCTCGTTCATCTCCATTGCGGTGGTGTACTCGGCTACGGGCACGCTGGCCTACAAGAAGATGGGCGGCAACACCGAATACTTTCTCATCAAGCACACGGGCCTGATCTTCGTGGGCCTGTTCTTTATGTGGCTGGCGCACCGCATCGACTACCGCTACTACTCGCGCCTCTCGCTCTATGCCCTGCTGGCTTCGGTGCCGCTGCTGGTGTTTACTTATGCGTTTGGCCCTGATGTAAATGGTGCGGCCCGTTGGCTCACCATCCCGGTAATCAACCAAACCGTGCAGCCTTCAGACTTAGCCAAGCTGGCCCTGATTTCGCACCTGGCCAGCATGCTCAGCCGCCGCCAGCAGCACGTAGACGACTTCAAAACCACTCTGCTGCCCGTAATGCTGTGGGTAGGGGTGATTTGTGGGCTGATTATCCTCTCAAACGCCTCCACGGCGCTGCTGCTGTTTGCTACCTGCCTGCTGCTGATGTTCATCGGGCGGGTCCCGTTCAAGCAAATGGCTATAATGGTGGCCATTGGGGTAGTTGTTGGCGGTGTCGGGCTTACCTCCGGACAGCGCTATAAAACGGTATTATCCCGGATTGAAAACTTCACCGACAAGAGCAAACCCGTACCCTTTCAGCTGGAGCACGCCTACATTGCCGAAGCCACCGGCGGCATCTTTGGCAAGGGCCCCGGCAAAAGCACGGAGCGCAACATCATGCCCCACCCATACTCCGACTTCATCTATGCCATCATCATCGAGGAATATGGCCTCGTGGGCGGCGTGGTGGTGCTGTTCCTGTACCTGGCCTTCCTGTACCGGGGGTTGAAAACGGTGATGAACAGCTACGGCGCGTTCGGGGGGCTGCTCTCGGCGGGGCTGAGCTTTAGCCTGGTACTGCAGGCCATGGTGAATATGGGCGTGGCCGTGGGCCTGGGCCCGATTACCGGCCTTCCGCTGCCCCTGCTGAGCATGGGCGGTACCTCCCTCATTTTCACCGGCATCAGCATTGGCATCATCCTGGCCGTGAGTCGCGGCGAGCGGGAAATCCGCCCCATGGTGGGCGAGCCCGCCGACACCGCCCGCATCCCGCGCGTAACGCAGTACGCCTGAGGTAGTGTGTAGTGCTTGGTTGGTAGTGCTTAGTTCGTTCAGGCAAGCACAATGGCCCCAAACACTAGGCACTAACAACTAAGCACCAAGCACTAAACCATGAAACTAATCATCAGCGGCGGAGGCACCGGGGGGCACATTTTCCCGGCCGTGGCTATTGCCAACGAAGTGCGCCGCCGCCACCCCGAGGCCGAAATCCTGTTTGTAGGTGCCAACGGCCGCATGGAAATGACCCGAGTGCCCGAGGCTGGCTACGATATTGTAGGCCTGGATATTGCCGGGCTGCAGCGCAGCCTAACGCCCAAAAACCTGCTGTTCCCCATCAAAGTGATGCGCGCCGTGCGTAAAGCCGGTAAAATCATTGAGAAATTCCGCCCCGACGCGGTGGTAGGAGTGGGGGGCTATGCCTCGGCGCCGGTGCTCATGGCCGCTACTTCCCGCAGTATTCCGGCCCTGATTCAGGAACAGAACTCCTACGCCGGCCTCGTAAACAAGCTGATGGCCCGCCGCGTGCAGCGCATCTGCGTGGCCTACGACGGCATGGAGCAGTTCTTCCCCGCCGACCGGCTGGTGCTTACCGGTAACCCCGTGCGCACCGAAATTGTCGACGGTCAGCGCACCGAGGCACTGGAGTTCTTCGGGCTGGATGCCGGCCGGCCGGTGCTGCTGGTGATTGGCGGCAGTCTGGGGGCCCGCACCCTCAACCAAGCCACGGCTGCCGCGCTGCCCCGCCTGCGCGAAGCGGGCGTGCAGCTCATCTGGCAGACTGGCAAAACCTACTTCCCGGAAGCTGAAAAGCAGGCCGCCCCCTTCGCCGCCGACAACCTGAAGGCCCTGGAGTTCGTGCGCCGCATGGACCTGGCTTACGCCGCCGCCGATGTGGTGATTTCCCGGGCCGGGGCCCTGTCGGTATCGGAGCTGTGTCTCACGGGCAAGCCCAGCATCCTGGTACCCTCGCCTAACGTGGCCGAAGACCACCAGACCAAAAATGCCCTGGCCCTCACCCAGAAAGATGCCGCCATATTGGTGCGCGACGCCGAGGCCAGTGCTCAGCTCTACAACGAGGCGCTAGCCTTGCTGCAGAACCCCGCCCGGCAGCAGCAGCTCACGGCCAACATCCGCCAGCTGGCCTACCCCCAGGCCACGGCTACCATCGTGGACGAGCTGCTCCGGCTGATTCCCGGCCGCTCTTAATTACCAACAGCTAGCTCCTAGCTTCTAACTCCTGGCCCCTTGAAAAAATACGTCTTCTTCCTCGGTATTGGTGGCATCGGCATGTCGGCGCTGGCGCGGTGGTTCCGGGCCAACGGCTACGAGGTGAGCGGCTACGACAAAACGGCCACGCCCCTCACCGAAAAGCTGACGGCCGAAGGCATTGCCATTCACTACGAGGATGCCGTGGACAACATTCCCTCAGCTGTGCGTCAGCACCGGGAGCAGACACTGGTGGTGCTCACGCCCGCCATTCCAAAGGACCACCAGGAGTGGGCCTGGCTGCGGGAGCAGGGCTACGATATTCAGAAGCGCAGCCAGGTACTGGGTGTGCTCACCCAGGGCCGCCCAACCATTGCCGTAGCTGGTACCCACGGCAAAACTACCACCAGCAGCATGGTGGCCCACCTGCTGCACCATGCCGGCGTGCCCTGTGCCGCTTTCCTGGGCGGAATAAGCGTGAATCTGGGCTCCAACCTGCTACTGCCCGAACAACAACCAACAAACAACCAACAACTCGCCACCAACATTCCGGTGGTAGTGGAAGCCGACGAGTACGACCGTAGTTTCCTGACCCTGTTTCCCTCCGTGGCCATCGTCACGAGTACCGACGCCGACCACCTCGACATCTATGGCCACAAGGAGGCGCTGGTAGAGTCGTTCCGGCAGTTCGTGGGCCAGATTCAGCCGGGCGGTACGCTCATCATTAACCACACCGCCGACCCCAGCGTGGCCGCGGCGGCTCCAGAGGGTGTGCGCGTTATTCGCTACGGCCTTTCGCCCGAAGAAGGCCCGGAGCTATACGCCGCCAACATCACGGCCGAAGGGCACCTGTTTCGGTTTGATATACACGGTCCGCAGGGCACGATAGGCGGATTGGAGCTGTCTGTACCCGGCTACCACAACGTGGAGAATATGCTGGCGGCTGCCTGTGTAGCTCAGCTCTACAACCTCTCAGCCGAGCAACTGCGCGCCGCTGTGGCCGCCTACCGAGGCGTAAAACGCCGCTTCGAGTTTATCCTGACGGCCGGTACGCCCGCCGCCCCCAAGGTTTATGTGGATGATTATGCCCATCATCCACGCGAAATTGAGGCCTTCCTTCGTTCTGTGCGGGCCTTATATCCCGGCCGTCGGCTGCGGGTGCTTTTTCAACCCCACTTGTTTAGTCGTACCCGCGACTTTGCGCCGGGATTCGCTGAGAGTCTGAGTATTGCCGATGAAGTAGTGCTGCTGGACATCTACCCGGCCCGGGAGCTGCCTATGCCCGGCGTTACGTCGGAATTGATTTTATCCCAAATCACTGCTCCCGAAAAATCCCTGCAGACCAAGGAGGAAATTTTGCAAAATGTCGAAACCAATCCGAATTTTGACGTATTAGCCACCGTGGGTGCCGGAGACATTGATCAACTTGTTCCCCGTTTAAAGAATATTTTGGATATTCGCTGGAATGGAGCTGAAGCGTAAAGCCAATAACCTGCTGTTTGCCACTGGTTGCCTGTTAGTTTTGGCAGGGCTGGGGGCGTTTGCCGCTTTCCGGCAGGCCAACCGGCCTGTAGGCGGGGTTATTGTGTCTATCAGCAACGAGTTCAACAACTTTTTCATCAGTGAGCGGGAAGTAACGGCCCTGATGACCCGGCAGGGTGAAGACCGGCTGGAAGGTGCCGCCCCGGCCGACGTGAACCTGAAAAATCTGGAGCAGCGGCTCAAGGCGCACAGCTTTGTGAAGGATGCGCAGGTGTACCGGGACCTGGCGGGCAACCTGCATGCCGATGTCCGCCAGAACCGCCCCATTGCCCGTCTGGTACACGCCGACTCCCGGCAGGACAGCTATGTGGATGCCGATGGGCACCGCCTGCCACTCTCACCTTTATTTACTGCCCGGGTGGTGCCTATATCCCGGCTGGGTGGGCAGCCGCTAGCTGCCGGCTTCTTTCAGGATACTACCGGAGCCCGCTATCTGGAATTTCTGCGCTACATTGACGAAAAACCATTTTGGCGGGCACAGGTGGCGGAGGTATTCATTGGCCCCAATGGCAAGATATCTTTCACGCAGCAAGTTGGTGACCAACGAGTAGAATTTGGCTTTCCTGAGAATATTTCGGAAAAATTTGCGAAACTGATGGTATTTTACCGTCAAATTCCCCCTGTTCTCGGTTGGGACACGTACCACCGCGTCAATGTCGAGTTCAAGGATCAAATCATCTGCGAATAAAATTATCCGTCTAAAACGCTACCTTATAGCGGATTAGCCACCCTTTTCCTGCAACCAACCGCAACCCTCTCGCCCCTCCTCCCCATGCAACACGATAAGATTGTAGTCGGCCTCGACATTGGTACCACCAAAATCTGCGCCTTGGTTGGGCGTAAAAATGAGTTTGGTAAGCTCGAAATCCTGGGCATGGGTAAAGCCGTGTCTGAAGGAGTAGTGCGTGGTATCGTGTCGAACATCGACAAAACTGTGGACGCCATCAAAAAGGCTATCCGGCAGGCGGAGGAACAATCGGGCATCAATATTGGCGTGGTGAACGTGGGCATTGCGGGCCAGCACATCAAGAGCCTGCAGCACAACGGCAGCATCACCCGCGCCTCCGTGGATAATGAAATTACTCAGGCTGATGTGGAGCGCCTCACCAGCGACATGTATCGCCTCGTAACGCCTCCCGGCTCACAGATCATTCACGTAATGCCGCAGGATTACAAGGTGGATTATGAGGAAGGTATTCTCGACCCCGTAGGGATGTCGGGCGTGCGGCTGGAGGGCAATTTCCATATCATCACGGCGCAGAGCACGGCCATCAACAACATCTATAAGTGTGTGACCAAGGCCGGCCTGGAAATCGACAACCTGATTCTGGAGCCGCTGGCTTCCAGTATGTCAGTGCTGTCGGATGAGGAAAAGGAAGCTGGGGTGGCACTGATTGACATTGGCGGTGGTACTACCGACTTGGCTGTGTTCAAGGATGGCATCATCCGGCACGCAGCTGTGTTGCCCTTCGGCGGCAACATCATCACCTCTGATATCAAGCAGGGCTGCCTGGTAATGCAAAACCAGGCTGAGCAGTTGAAGGTGAAATTCGGCAAAGCCATTGCAGAAGAGGCTTCCGAGTACGAAATCGTAAGCATCCCCGGCCTGCGCGACCGGGCGCCCAAGGAAATCAGCCTGAAAAACCTGGCCTACATCATCGAGGCCCGGATGGAGGAAATTGTAGAGCTGGTGTATGCTGAAATTCAGCGCCTGGGCTTTCAGGACAAGCTGGCGGCGGGTATTGTACTCACGGGCGGCGGCTCCCAGCTTCAGAATCTGGTGCAGCTGGCCGAGTATGTAACCGGGATGGATACCCGCATCGGCTACCCCAATGAGCATCTGGGCAAAAGCAAGATTGAAGCTGTGAAGTCGCCGATGTACGCCACTACGGTGGGTCTGGTGCTGGCCGGCTACCGCTCTATTGATGACCGTACTACCCAGCGTAGCTACGAGGAGCCCGAGCAGAACTACTACCGCGCCGCTCCTGAGCCGCGCCCGGTGGCAACTGCTCCCGCGCCGCAACCCGTAGCGGCTCCTCAGCCGCAACCTGCAGCGGCACAGCCCGCTTCGGACGCTACCAAAAAATCGTCGGGTGCCGGCGACTTTTTCCAGAAGATTATCAGCCGCACCAAAGGGTTGCTGATTGATGACTTCGACGACAAACAGTACTAAATGTCAATTAAGAATTGTGAATTAAAAATTAAAAATGAGCACTGATTTTGGATGTGCGGCAAGCGAATTGCGCTCAATTTTTAATTCATAATTTTTAATTTTTAATTGACTCATCTCATGAATTTTACTTTCGATATTCCGGCTCAGTCCCGGTCCATCATTAAGGTAATTGGCGTAGGTGGTGGCGGCTCAAATGCCGTGAACCACATGTTCAGCCAAGGCATTAAGGATGTAGAGTTTGTCATTTGCAATACCGATAAGCAGGCACTGGCATCTTCCACGGTGCCCAACCGTCTGCAAATCGGAGCCGACCTCACGGAAGGTCTCGGGGCCGGGGCCAACCCGGAGCGTGGCAAGCAAGCCGCCATTGAAAGCCGGGAGCAAATCCGGGAACTGCTCAGCAACGGCACCAAAATGGTGTTTATTACGGCTGGTATGGGTGGCGGTACCGGTACCGGTGCGGCTCCCGTTATTGCCAAAGTGGCCAAGGAGCTGGGCATCCTCACGGTGGGCATCGTAACGGCTCCCTTTATGTTTGAGGGGAAGAAGAAGCGCCAGCAGGCGGAGCACGGTATCAAGGAGCTGAGCGACAACTGCGACACGGTGCTGGTGATTCTTAACGACCGGCTGCGCGAGATTTTCGGAAACCTGCCCATCCGTTCGGCCTTTGCCAAAGCGGATAACGTGCTGAGCACGGCGGCCAAATCCATTGCCGAAATCATCACCGTTACGGCCGATGTGAACGTGGACTTCGAAGACGTGAAAACCGTCATGAAGGACTCGGGCGCGGCGGTAATGGGCAGCAGCATCACGGAGGGTGAAAACCGCGCCCAGCGGGCTGCCGAAGAAGCTCTGGCTTCGCCGCTGCTCAACAACACGGACATTCACGGCGCGCAGAAAATCCTGCTCAGCATTATGTCGGGCGACCAGGCCGAGCTGGAAATGGATGAGCTGACCGAAATTACGGAATACATCCAGGACAAAGCCGGCCAGAACGCCGAGGTGATTTTCGGGCACGGTATTGACCCCACGCTGGGACAGAGCATCCGGGTGACGGTTATTGCCACTGGTTTCGCCCGCGACGCGCACAACATTACCAACGTGGTAGCCCGCGAGCCGGAAGCCGCCATTGCCCAACCCGACCCGCAGATCAACATCTTCGACAAGGACCGGCAGGAAGCCCCGGCTGTACCGGTAGTGCCGACGTTTGGTACGCCAGTACCGGCTGCTGCCGAAGCGCAACCCGTTACGCGTTACGACCTAGAAACTTCGGCTCCGGCCCCGACCAGCTACGATTCGCCGGTGGTATCGGCACCTTCCATGCCGGCTCCGGAGCCGGTGCTTTCGCAGCAACCGAGCCAGCCCGTAACCACGCACCACGCCCTACCGCGCCCCTCGCTGGATGCCCGGGCCGAGGAGCGCCGCCAGCGGCTGCAGGCCCTGAGCAACGGACTCAACTCGGAAGCTATTAAGGACCAACTGGAAACGCCGGCCTATCTGCGCCGACAGGTGAAGCTGGAGAATGTGGTGCCCTCATCAGAGCAGAACATCAGCCGCTTCAATCTCTCGGATGATAACGAGCTGTTAGGGGACAACCGTTTCCTGCACGACAACGTGGACTAATTTCCCGGTCACGCCAGAACCGACACGTCCCCCGCAGAGACCTGCGGGGGACGTGTCGGTTTCAGAGGGTTAGTGTACGGCCGGCGCTACCGAATCAGCGGGCACCGTGTCGTTCGGCCAATGGTCGGGAGCGGCAACCTCATGATCGGGGCTCAGAGGCCGGTGGCGGCTGTTGCGGGGAGTGAGGGTGCAACTGCTGAGCAGCACCGTCAGAAACAAAGACATCAGGAGGGGTTTCATGGGACAAGGGGAGTTGCAGATGCCCGCTCAGGAACTGGACGCAGCCAGCGGTTCAGAGGCTCCTCAACGCCATAGTGAAGCAGAATGGCCAAAAGGTTAAGCATCAGAAACAAGATACCGGTATTTGGGGTGATATGCGCGGACAGCCAGTCATGCAGCACGCCCATGTGAATGAGGTAGAAGACGTAGGAACTCCTGCCCAGCACCTGCAGCAACCGGGTGGAAAGCAAGCGGCGCAACCACGTTTCTTCAGTGAGCAGCCCGGCAAAAAACAGTAGTATTCCGCCGGGTAACGCTACGTTGTTTAGCATTACGCCCGCCGGATGCTCCTGCCCGTACGTATAACCCCCCTTGATAAACACCATGCCGCCAACGCAGGCCAGCATTACGCTAAGGCCCAGCAAAGTCCAGGTGGCCCCAAAGCGGAAGCGCCGCAGTTGCCCCCGCTGATACAGCAAGGCCAGCTGTATACCTGCGTAGAACTCAAAACAGCGTCCTGGGAGGGTGAAAAGCAACATAAATTTCCACGACCCGAAAAACCCTCGCAAAGGAGTATAGAAAGGGGCACACACCAGCACCAGCAGACAGCCCGCCATAAGCAGTACGAAGGGCTGGACCCACAGCGTGACGGTGCGTTTTCGGAGTAGCCAGAACACCAGTGGTGCAACCAGGTAAAAGCACTCCTCTACCGTGAGCGACCAAGATTGGGCAATGCCGATGTACTTGGTGGAGTCAAAAAATGCCTGGGTGAGCGTCAGGCTCTGTACCAGCTCCAGCGGATAAAACAGACCGTTGTGCCAGAAAACAGCATAGGTGATAAGGGTAAGCAGAAAATAGACGGGATAAATCCGGGCCACCCGATTGCGCATGTACCGCAACCAGTAGCGTGGCTGCGTCAGAGGGGCAGTACTATAGCGCAGCGTGATAAGAAACCCGCTCAGAACAAAAAAAACGGGTACGCCCACGTGAAATTCCAGCACCAGATTGGCCAGTGGCGCTAACGCTGCGGAGTGCTGGAAAGGATTGAAATGGTGCAGAAACACCAGGTAGGCAGCCAGCGCCCGCACCCCGGTAAAGGCTGGCAGATACGTAGAGGCAAAGCGGCAAAAAGAGGCAGTAGGAGTGGAGCGAAGTAGCACGGAACGGAGTCAAAAGGCCGCCAAACCTACCTATTTTCGGGGGCTATTGCTTAAACGGGTCCGAAAACCGCTTGTCGGTGAGGAAAGTGGAATCCGTGAGGGTTTTCAGGAACGCAACAAGCTGAGTTTTTTCCTGCGCGGTAAGGTCGAGCCGGGTGCCGTTGGGCGTGTTGGAAAGCAGCACATTGGGGTCGACGCCGGGGCTGGTGACCTGAATGTGCTCATTATAATGGTCGAGCACCTGTTCCAACGTTTGGAATCGGCCGTCGTGCATGTAGGGGGCCGTCTGGGCAATATTCCGCAGACTGGGCGCTTTAAACTTGCCCCGGTCACTGGCCTGGTTGGTGATGCCGCTCCGGCCGGGGTCCGTAAACGAGGCGTCGAGGCCATTGTTGAAGAAGTCGGGAGAGCTGAACAGGCCATTCTCGCTGATATGGCAATGATGACAGGCACCGCCCCGAATGAACAGCCCACTCACTTCGCCCGGATGGTTATTGAACAGTGCTGCGCCGGCCCGCTCCGTGGGAGTCAGCGAAATTTCCTTACGCAAGTACCGGTCGTAGCGGGAATTGGCCGAAATGAGGGTGCGCTCAAATTGGGCTAATGCCTTCAGCACGTTATCCTCGGTGATGGTGGTGCTGCCAAACGCCTTCTGAAACAGAGGCGGATACAAAGTGGTCTGCTGCAGCTTCCGGACTCCATCGGCCAGCAGCTGGTGCATTTCCACGGGGTTTTCGATGGGCGTACGGGCCTGCTGCTCGAGGCTGGTGGCGGCTCCGTCCCAGGCCAGGTTTTTCTCCCACAGCAGATTCACCAACGACATGGTATTGCGCCGGTGGGTTTGTCCCTCGGCACCAATGGCCCGTAACTGTCCATCCGTAAAGGCCCTGCTCTGCTGGTGGCAGCTGGCGCACGACTGCGTACCATTGCCGGAGAGCTTCACCTCGTAAAACAGCTTCCGGCCCAGTTCCACACCTTCTACTGTCAGCGGGTTCTCGGCCGGCACACTGGCATTCTGCGGCAGGCTGGCGGGCAGCGTGAGCGGATACGGGGTGGTAACGTAAGGCGCCTGTTTCTCCTCTTCTTTACCGCCACAGCCCGCTACACCCAGGACCACAGCGACGAACAGAAAAACGGCACAGAAACGTGTAAACAGCTGCGACATAAGGAGCTTCAGAATGAGCCGATTCAATATAGAGGTTTTTAGGTGAACCCCGAAGAGCGGCCGGATAATTCCGGATACTCTAGATTGTAGCCTAGGCCGTACTTTTAGTTGCCCGAGTGGTGGTGCTATTTCATGAAAAAACGCTTTTACGCCATAGTTCGCGAATACCGGCTGCTCCTGCTGTACCTGGGCCGCTGGCTGGTGCTGGCGGCCTGTATTGCCGTACTGGCCGGCACCGCTTCAGCGGGGTTTTTGGTGGCGCTGGACTGGATAACTAACTGGCGGGAGGCTCACCGCTGGATACTGGCGCTGCTGCCGCTGGGGGGCTTGCTGGTGGGGTTGCTGTACCATTACCTGGGCCGGAGCGTGGAGGCCGGTAACAACCTTCTGCTCGACGAAATCCATCGGCCTCAGGCGGTAATTCCGCTCCGTATGGCTCCGCTGGTGTTGCTGGGTACACTGCTCACCCACCTGTTCGGTGGTTCGGCGGGTCGGGAAGGAACGGCCGTGCAAATGGGGGGCGCGCTGGCCGATCAGCTCACGCACTGGCTGCGGCTACGCCACCGTGACCGGCCGGTTTTGCTGATTGCGGGCATCAGTGCCGGTTTTGCCTCCGTGTTTGGCACCCCTCTGGCCGGGGCCGTATTTGGCTTGGAAGTATTTTTCTTGGGTCGGCTGCGCTACAATGCTATTCTGCCGGCGTTTCTGGCTGCCACCGGGGCCGATTTGGTGACGCGCGCCTGGGGAGTCGGCCATACGCACTACCCGGTATTGGCCAGCCCCGGCTTATCGGCCGGAAACCTACTGCTGGCGGCGGGAGTGGGTATTGTGTTCGGGTTAGCCGGACGGTTGTTTGCCGGAGCTACGCATACCGTCAGCCAAATGTACAAGCGCCGGATAACCTGGCCGCCTTTACGTCCGGTGGTAGGTGGCGCAGTAGTGGCAGTGCTGGTGTGGCTGTTGGGTACTACCGACTACATCGGGCTGGGCGTTCCTACCATCGTGGCTTCTTTTCAGCAGCCGTTACCCCCGTATGCCTTTGCCCTCAAACTGCTCCTGACGGCCCTGACGCTGGGAGCCGGCTTCAAGGGCGGCGAGGTGACTCCCTTGTTTTTTGTGGGGGCCACACTGGGTAATGCGCTGGGGTTGCTGGTGCCGCTGCCGTTGCCGCTATTGGCCGGAATGGGGTTTGTGGCGGTATTTGCCGGGGCCGCCAATACGCCGTTGGCCTGCACGCTGATGGCCGTGGAGCTGTTCGGGGCCGAATGCGGACCCTATGCCGCGCTGGCCTGTGTGGTCAGCTACCTGTTTTCGGGCCACCAGGGAATTTATAGCGCGCAAAGTATTGGTGAGCCCAAACACCGCCGCTGGCTCCGGCAGCAGGGCAAACGCCTGCGGGAGCTGTAAGGTGTGCGAGGTGACGAGGAGACAGATAAAATACTCGCCTGCTGAAACGATGAGGGAGTATTTTACCTGTCATCTCATTACCTGTCATTTCAGCAAATACTTGCTCTGCTTAAAGCTGTAGCCTACCGATACCACCATGCGGCCCGCACTGGCGGGGTGGTCGGTGACGGCAGTGTACACGGGCAGCTGGAAGCTGGTGTTGAGGGAGAAATTCTTATAATATACATCCAGTCCGGGGCCCAGCAGGGCGTTGTTCATGGCGTGTTCCCCGGTGAGTTTGCCCTCAAAGGTTTCGCCCTGAGTTTTCTCATAAAAGAACTGGGCCGAAGGGTATAGCTGCCACTGGTTGCCGCTGCCCAACGCTACGCGGTAAAATAGATTGGCAAACGTAGTGGCGCTGGGGGCCAGACCTTCCTGCACAGAGTTGCGGGTGGCCCGACGGTAGCTGCTGTTCAGGCTCAGGCCCACGTTATGAAAGCTGCCGATGTAGTTGGCGTACACAAACCCATCGGTGGTGCCAGTGCCGGGCTGGTTGAGGGTAGGGTAGCGGCGGCCCAGGGCATTGCGCCGCTGGTAGCTGCCGGTGGGCAGCTTGGCCCCGCCACCCACAATCAGGCGGCTTTGCACCCCGGCCGTTTCAATGGCCCGGATAAGGTGGTAGCCGGCAAAAACCGTCACGTCGCCCATTCCGGCCAGGTTCAGGGTGGCCCCATTAGCCCGCGCCGAGTTCATCACGTAGGGTACAAACGCATTCAGCTCCAGGCGCTTGCTCAGGAAGTATTTGCCCCGCAGCTCCACTACCCGGTAAATTTCATAATCGTTCGGGTCACCCTTATGCGAGTGCCGGAAGTCCTCATCCACGTGGTTGAGCGGACGGGAAACAACCGGCCGGGCCCCCACCGGGAAAAACTGCGGGTGCTGGCCGTAGCTCTGGTACCCGTTAAACACCCGGTACCGGTGCATCAGCGAGAATCCGCTTTGGTTATCGTAGGGCGTGATGCCCATGAAGCACCCGCAAATGTCGCAGGCGCGGGCCATCGTTGCCAGCACAAGTGCCGGCAGCAGCAGCGTCAGAAATTTTCTGTTCATACAAAGGCAGGACTGCGGCTAGCGGTGCTCGGCCAGCCGCTGGTCCTGAATAAATTCGGTGTCGGTGAGGGTTTGCAGGAAGGCCAGCAAATCTGTTTTCTCGTCGTCGGTAAGGCTGATGCCGGGCGAGGTGCCCGTGCGCCGGAACTGCTGATCCAGCGTGCCCGATTCCACCATGCCACCGCTGTAGTGGTCCAGCACCTCCCGTAGCGTCCGGAAACGGCCGTCGTGCATGTAGGGCGGGGTAAGGGCCACGTTGCGCAGGCTGGGCACCTTAAAGCGGCCCACATCCTGGGGCCGGCCCGTAATGTGTGCCCTTCCGGAGTCGGCCGCAAAGGTGCGGTCCAACCCATTGTTACGGTAGGTTTCATCCGTGAACAGCTCGCCGGCGTGACAGGAGCCGCACTTTTGGCGCAGCACCGTTAGGCCCCGCAGCTCAGTAGCCGACAACTCCCCGCCCGTTTCGTGGCGGGCGTACTTATCGTAGCGGGAGTTGCTGCTGGTGAGGGCCGCCGTGAACTGTACCAACGCCTTCAGAAACTGCTGCGAGGTGATGGGACCAGGCCCGTACACCCGGGCAAACTGCTGGGGGTAGCGGGCGTCGGCGTTGAGCTTACGCAGGATATTTTCCAGCGACTCATCCATTTCCACCGGGTTGGTGATGGGTGCCAGGGGCATGGTTTCGAGGTTTTTCGCCCCGCCATCCCACAGAAACTCGCTGCGCCACCGCAGGTTCTGCAGGGCCGGCGCGTTGCGGGTACCCAGCAGATTATCCACGCCGTGGCTCACGCGGTGGTCCTGGTGCGCAAACGCCACGAACTGCTGGTGGCAGCTACCGCAGGAAATATCCCCGGTGCGCGAAAGGCGCGGGTCGTAGAACAAAGTGCGGCCCAGCTCAAACGCCTCGCGAGTGGGCGGATTCTGGCTGGTGGCATACACGGGAGCCGGAAAATTGCCCGGCACCGTGGTGCCGGGCACGTCCCAGGCTGGTGCAACCTCCGCCTCGGAGGCGCAGGCAACCAGCCCCAGTCCGGCCAGCCCAACAAGGGCCAGCCGGACTACTACAGCGCGAAGCATGGCGGCGCTAGTTAGCGTGCACGTGGTCGACGCGGAACATACCGGCGGCTTGGTTATCGGCTACTTTCACCGAGTTGCTGCCACCCATCGTGTTGGACAGGGTGGAGAAGTCAACCGGATTAGGACCGGTGAACATCTTCAGCACATCAGCCTGCAGGTGCACGGCCGGTGTGCGGTCCTTGCGAATCTGGATGGTGGCCCCGTTCAGGCTCGGTGATACCGTGCGAATAGTGTTATTCGGCTTCTTGAAGCCTCCAATGTGGAATACCAGCTGCTTGTTACCGCCAGCCTGCGGCGACGAGCCTTCCATTTTGGTGTAGATGTAGCCCGAATTCCAGGTCCAGAACATGCCGTTGGTCGGATCCAGCGCGCCAGTCTGGGCCCCGGATACGTTCCGGGTGCTGTCAACACCAAGGGTAAATGTGAGGCTGGTGTAGTCGCCGGCCGGTACGTCCGTCAGCGTGAACATCTTGGTTTTGGCATCCGATTCCTTCACCAGATGGTAGCTTTCCGGCTCGGCGTACTCGGTGCCATCGGCCTTTTTGAGCTTGATGTTGGAGAGGTAATAATTGAACGTGGACACCGTGAACTGCTGGCCCAGCGGCGTGGTGTACGTGCCGGTGTTGAGCGTCAAAGGCGTGCTGCCCACCAAGTGATCTACCTCAATATCCAGCGTACCGGCGGCCGGGGTAGTAACGTCCGCATCATCCTTACAGGCGCTGAACAGGGTGGTGAAGGAGGCAATAATCAGGAAAGTAAACGAGCGAAATTTCATCGTAGAAAAGCCAAAAACTGAAGAATGGAGAATACAGCCGCTGCGGTAGCTCTGACAAGCAGAGCACCTGCGGCAAACCCTGGCCTTTGCGGGGCGGGGCGCTTCCAGAAATCAGCTAAGCTGCGGGGGGATGAAACACGCCGAATACCGGCGAAAAGGCGTAGCAGCTGGCTACGCGAGGTGCAAACTGCCGCACCGGGGCAAAAACCGCCAACGCTGGCCGTGGCACAAAGTGGGGCTGGGGAGCCAGCACCTCGTACTTCACTTTGGCAAAGCCACCGGCCGGAGTTTTGCTGTCGGCATCGGCGGCTTTACGAAGCTGTTTGCTCAGGTGACATTTGCCGTTGCACTTCAGCCGGGGCTTGTCCTTGTTCACGCAGAACAGCTGCGTAATCTCCGCCTTGCGGGCCTGGTAATCCAATACCAGCAACTCCCGACTAAACGTCTGGAGCACCACCAGGATACACAGGAAACAGGCGAAAACGCGGGTCATACCAACAAGCCAACAGCGCAGCAATGCGGCCGCAAGTTAGGTCAGGAATGCCAGTAACCAGCCAAAAAACGTCGAAAATTGCGGCCTAGAATCGCACCAGCTGCTCTGTCTGCTCCAGTAACAGCTGCTGATACAGCGGGTCGGAGAGGGTGCCGTCTTCGGCTAAATGCTTATCGATGAAGGGCAGGCGCACGCGCTGGGGCAGCACCGCCGTACCCAGATACATCAGCACGTCGGTGAGGTGGTTGAGGGCCAGCACGCCGCCCTGGGTACCGGTACTGAGGCCCACCAACGCAGCCTTCTTACCGCGGATGCCGCCCGGGTAGGGCAGGCCGTCAATAAACGACTTCAGCACGCCTGGAAAGGAGCAGTTATACTCGGGTACTACAAATACCAGCTTATCGGCCTGCTCTGCCATCTGCACCAACTGGTTGAATTCGGGGTGCTGGCCGGTGTTGTGGTAAAGGGCTGAAGTAGTGAAATCCAACGGCAGTAGCTGCAAATCCAGAATCTGGGCTTCCTCGCCGTGTTCAGTCAGCATATTCAGGTATAGGTCGGCCACGCGGCGGGCACGGGAGTTGGGTCGGTTGGTGCCGGCAATAATGGTAATCATGCGGGAGAGGCCGTTAAATCGTAAAAAGGAAATATGAATAGCCAGAACAACTGTCGGCTGCCGCTTCCTTGATGAAAATGAATGACGAGCTACCAACAAAAAACGCGAAACGGAGTCCCGTTTCGCGTTTTTGAGGTAATCCGTAAGGATAACCCGAAACCTTACGCCAGGTTATTGGAAGTAGCTTTTGCCAAAAGGAATTCTTGGTTCAGGATGGCAATGTTCTCCAGCGAAATGCCCACCGGGCACTCGGCGGCGCAGCTACCAATGTTGGTGCAGGCACCAAAGCCTTCCTTGTCCATCTGGGCTACCATGTTCTCCACGCGGGTTTTGCGCTCCACGTGGCCCTGGGGTAACAAGGCCAGCTGGCTTACCTTGGCCGATACGAACAGCATAGCCGAAGCGTTTTTGCAGGAAGCCACGCAGGCCCCGCAGCCAATGCAGGTAGCGGCCTCGAAAGCCCGGTCGGCAATCTGCTTCGGAATCGGAATTTCGTTGGCATCGGGCGTACCACCGGTGTTGATGGATACGTAGCCCCCGGCCTGGATAATCCGGTCAAAAGCCGAGCGGTCTACGCTCAGGTCCTTGTTTACGGGGAAAGCCGCCGCGCGCCAGGGTTCAATGGTGATGGTGTCACCATCGTTGAACTTGCGCATGTGCAGCTGGCAGGTGGTAGTACCCGACTCAGGGCCGTGGGCCCGGCCGTTGATGAACAGGTTGCACGAGCCACAGATACCTTCGCGGCAGTCGTGGTCGAAAGCTACCGGCTCTTCGCCCTTGCGGAGCAGATCTTCATTGAGTACGTCCAGCATCTCCAGGAACGACATGTCGGGCGAAATATCCTTCACCTGATAGTCGACGATGCTGCCCTGGGTGTTACGATTCTTCTGCCGCCATACTTTTAGCGTCAGGTTCATCGGTTTGGCATTGGGGTTACTTCCAGCCATTGTATGTTGAGGGTATTGAGTAGTGAGTATTGGGTAGTGAGAGAATGGGGGTACTGAGCAGGAAGAAGCTTGCTACCCAGTACCCAATACTCACTACTACTTATAGCTGCGCTGCGTGAGCTTCACGTTTTCGAACACTAGCTGCTCCTTGTTCAGGATTTCGGGCTGGTTTTCGCCCACGTACTGCCAAGCAGCCACGTAAGCGTAGTTCTCGTCGTCGCGCTTGGCTTCGCCTTCTTCGGTGGCGAACTCCTCGCGGAAGTGGCCGCCGCAGCTTTCGTTGCGGTCCAACGCGTCGTCCACCATCAGTTCACCCAACTCGATGAAGTCAGCTACGCGGCCGGCTTTTTCCAGAGCCTGGTTCAGCTCATTCTCGGTGCCGGTCAGCTTCAGGTCGCTCCAGAACTCCTTGCGCAGCTTCTGAATTTCGGCCTTGGCGTAGCGCAGCCCTTCGGCGTTGCGGGCCATACCACAATACTCCCACATCAGGTGGCCAAGGTGCTTATGGAAGTCATCGGGGGTACGGGTACCGTTGATGCTCATCAGCTTCTGCACGCGGGCCCGTACCTCAGCTTCCGTCTGCTTGAAGGCCGGGTGGTCCGTAGTAACCGGCTTGGGCGGTGTCTGGGCCAGATAATCACCAATGGTGTAAGGGATTACGAAGTAGCCATCAGCCAGACCCTGCATCAGGGCCGAAGCGCCGAGGCGGTTGGCACCGTGGTCGGAGAAGTTACACTCGCCCGTAGCGTAGAGGCCAGGGATGGTGGTTTGCAGGTTGTAGTCAACCCACAGGCCGCCCATGGTGTAGTGCACCGCCGGGTAAATGCGCATCGGTTCCTGATACGGATTCTCGTCGGTGATTTTGGCGTACATGTCGAACAGGTTGCCGTACTTCTGGGCTACCGCCTCAGCACCCGTGCGCTTGATGATATCAGCGAAATCCAGGTACACGGCCAAGCCAGTGCTGCCTACGCCGCGACCTTCGTCGCACATCTGTTTGGCGTTGCGCGAAGCAACGTCGCGGGGCACGAGGTTACCGAAGGCGGGATACTTGCGCTCCAGGAAGTAGTCCCGGTCTTCTTCCGGCACGTCCGAAGCTTTCAGCTGGCCTTTGCGAATCCGCTCAGCCGTTTCCACCGTTTTGGGAACCCACACGCGGCCGTCGTTACGCAGCGACTCCGACATCAGCGTCAGCTTCGACTGGTAGTCGCCCGATACGGGGATACAGGTGGGGTGAATCTGGGTGAAACAGGGGTTGGCGAAGTAGGCACCGCGCTTGTGGGCGCGCCAGGCGGCCGTCACGTTGCAGTACATGGCGTTGGTGCTCAGGTAGAACACGTTGCCGTAGCCGCCAGTGGCCAGCACCACGGCGTGGGCCGCGTGTTGCTCAATCTCGCCGGTAATCAGGTTACGGGTGATAATACCGCGGGCCTGACCATCCACTACTACCACGTCCAGCATCTCGGAACGGGTGTACAGCTTCACCTTGCCGTAAGCCACCTGACGCGAGAGGGCCGAGTAGGCACCCAGCAACAACTGCTGTCCGGTCTGGCCACGGGCGTAGAACGTGCGACTTACCTGGGCTCCGCCGAAGGAGCGGTTGGCCAGCAGTCCGCCGTACTCACGGGCGAAAGGCACGCCCTGGGCCACACACTGGTCGATGATGTTTACCGACACCTGCGCCAGCCGGTACACGTTGGCTTCGCGGGCACGGTAGTCACCCCCTTTGATGGTATCGTAGAACAGACGGAACACGGAGTCCCCGTCGTTCTGATAGTTTTTAGCGGCATTGATACCGCCCTGCGCCGCAATGGAGTGCGCCCGACGCGGGGAGTCGTGGAAGGTAAACGCCTTCACATTGTAGCCCAACTCGGCCAGCGAAGCCGCCGCCGAAGCACCAGCCAGACCGGTACCCACTACAATCACGTCGTATTTCCGCTTGTTGGCGGGGTTTACGAGCTTGACGTTGAACTTATGCTTATCCCACTTTTCGGCCAAAGGGCCTTCGGGAATTTTGGAATCCGGAAACATCGGCAGTCGAGTTTAGGACTTATTTGAAGAAGTAGAAGTAGATCGGCATGGCCGCAAAGGCGGCGCACACGATGATCGAGAAAGCATAGCCCACGAACTTGATGGCCGGGGTATACTTGCGGTGCGTCAGGCCCAGCGTCTGGAAGGCGCTGCTGAAACCGTGTAGCAGGTGGTAGAGCAGGGCTATCTGGGCCACTACATACAGCGTCACGTATAGCGGGTTTTTGAAGGCCGCCAGCACCAGAGCATACGCATCTTCGTTGCCATTGGCATCACGCGGTACGTCGGTGAAGCGCAGGGAGCCGAAGAAGTTGTAGAGGTGAACAATCAGGAAGAACAGCACAATAGAGCCCAGCATTGCCATGCTGCGCGAGTGCCAGGAGCTGTTCTGCTCGATGTGGTTGGACACGTAGCCCTGGCCCCCACGGGCGGCGCGGTTTTTGGCCGCCAGCGTAAGGCCTTCATAAATATGGAAGCCAAAGCCCAGCACCAGCACGATTTCCAGCGTGCGAATCAGGGGGTTATGGCCCATAAACTCGGAATAGGCGTTGAATGCCACGCCATTGTCGGCCTTGAACAGCTGCAGGTTGCCCACCAGGTGAACCACCAGGAAGGAGCAGAGAAACAAGCCGGTAACGGCCATAATTATTTTGCGGCCGATGCTACTGGAAAAGGTTTTGGAAATCCAACTCATAGAGAGCTATTGAAGGGTTTGGGTAGGTCGGTTGTGACGGTCAAAGGTAGGCTCCAACCTAACAGGAAACAATCTGAATAAGCTGCCCGCGTTCTAGTGAATCTATCCGAAGCCAACTCCGTTAGTACATTGCCCTGGCATCATAACCTGGCAGCGCGTTTTTTGTTAGGTTGCTGCCCGGTTTTTACTGACCTTCCTGTCATCTGTCCTCCCGCCTGTTAAGCCACTGATTGTATGATTATTTCGTTACACAACCGCCCGGTTCGGCTTTGGCTGACTGGGCTGCTTTTATGGGTAGTGTATCTGTGCGCTGCGCCGGCCGCCCACGCCACCCACCTACGAGCCGGCGACATTCAGGCCAAAACCGATACTACCGCTGCTCGTAATCCCCGTCGGATTTTCTTCAAGTTGGTGCTGTATTCCGCAGCGGGTACTGGTGTTGCCGATGAGCCTGCCGCAGCTATCTATTTTGGGGATAATACCTGTACTGGTTCCAATCCTATTCCGCGCTTTAGCCGACAGCTTATCTCGCCGGATACATACCGTAACGTCTATTATTTCGAGCATACGTACAATTCTCCTGGTTCTTATAAGGTTGTATACCTAAGTAATTATCGAGTTGAAGGTGTTATCAACATGCTCAATTCGGTGAATACGCCGTTTCAGATATCCACAACCATTACCATTGACCCTTTCCTGCAGAATACTTCCCCGGTCCTGACGGCACCGGCAATTGATAAGGCGGGTATTCGGCAAGTGTTTCTGCATAACCCGGCCGCGTATGATGCCGATGGTGACTCTTTGGTATACTCCCTGCGGCCCAGTCAGCAGGCTCCTACGCCCGCTGGCTGTACACCGTCGCCTATTGACGTGGCCGGCTTCCGATACCCGAACGATGCGGCCCTGGGCGGCAATCCGGTGCAGGTGGCCTACGCTGGTCCGCCGGTGGGCCGCCCCGGTGACCCAGCTATTTTTGAGCAGGATAGCCGCACCGGCCAGATTGTGTGGAATGCACCGGCGGTAGTTGGTGTTTACAACTTCGCGTTTTCAGTAAAAGAATACCGTCGTACACCGGGCGAGAAGGCCCGGTTGATTGGAGAGGTAGTGCGGGATATGCAGGTTACGGTAGTAGCCACCAATAATGCCCGGCCTACTATTGTGGTACCGGCCGATATCTGCGTGGTGGCGAATACGGCGGTACCCAACGGCATCGTAACGGCCACCGACCCCGACAACAACCCCATTACGCTGGAGGCTTTCGGTGGCATGCTGCCCCGGCCGGCCTCCTTCACGCAAACTGCCACCGGTCCGCCCACGGCCCGGGGCTTGTTTCAGTGGACTCCCACCTGCAACGATATTCGCTCGGAACCGCATCAGGTGCTGTTTAAGGCCACCGACCGGCCGGTAGCGGGGCAACCGCCTCTCATCGACCAGCGGGTGTGGCGCATAACGGTTATCGGGCCGGCTCCGCAGAACCTGCGCACTACGTTGCAGGGCAGCACTACCCGGCTGGACTGGGACAGCTACAGCTGCCAGAATGCCGGAGCCCAGATCCTGATTTTCCGGCGCGAAAACTCCTTCCCCTTTACCCCCGGCCCCTGCGAAACGGGTTTGCCCGCGGCCGCCGGCTACACGCAGGTTGGCACGGTGAACGTAGGTTCGCGCACCTTCCTGGATGACAACAACGGTAAAGGACTGGACCGGGGCAAGACGTATTGCTACCGCATCTATGTGCAGTTTGCGGCGCCGGCCGGCGGGGCCAGCCTAGCCTCCAACGAGGCCTGCGTTTCGCTGACCGGACGCTCAGCCCGTCTGACCAACGTAACCGTAGACCGTACTGATGCTGCCAATGGTCAGATTACGGTGCGGTGGACCAAGCCTACCTCTTCGGCCGGCTTCGGCACGCCGCGTGGATACCGGTTATTCCGCGCTCCTTCGCTAAATCCGGCAACTACCGACTTCACCCAGGTATACACCACAACCAATCTGGATGATACCACTTTCGTGAACAGTGGCCTGAATACGGTGGCCAACACGTACTCGTACCGGCTGGAGTTCTACAACGTGCCCGTAGTGGGGGCTGCCGAAGCTGTGGAAACGGCTGGCCCGGCCTCCAGCGTGCGGATAACCGGTACGCCGAACCCCATTGCCAACACCATCAGCGTAACCTGGACGTACAAAGTACCATGGGATAACACCAAGCGCCCCACCACGGTGTACCGCCGGGAGCCTACCGGTACTTTCCGGCCCATTGCCAAGGTAACCGGCACCGCTACGGGCGGCACGTTCACCGATGCCGGTACTACGGCTGCCCCGCTGGTGAAAGGCCGCACGTACTGTTACTACGTCAAAACCAATGGTACTTACGACAGCACTCTGCCTGACTCCCTCATCAACCTGAGTCAGCAGCAGTGTGTGGATCTGCAGTCGATTCCGTGTACGCCGGTGCTCACGCTCAAGCCTACCAATTGTGATAGTCTGGCCAGCCGCCTCTTCGATTTGCCGGTGACCCCGCTCAGTGGGCAGGTGTACACGAACTACCTGAGCTGGACGCTGAGCAACCTGCCCACCGCCGACTGCAGCAAGAACATTGTGTCCTATATCATCTTCTACGCGGCCACGGATGCGGATCCGCTGGTAGAGCTGACCCGCGTGCCCGGTTCCCAGACTACCTACCTGCACCAGGGCTTGTCGTCGGCGCAGGGTTGCTACGCCGTGCAGGCCGTGGATGCCAACGGTGCCATAAGTGCCCTCAGCAACAAGGAATGCAAGGATAACTGCCTGCTGTTCCTGCTGCCCAACATCTTCACTCCGAACGGTGACGGCAAAAACGACACGTTCCGTCCGAAAGTGTTCAGCCCCATTCAGCGTACTTCCGTGAAAATCTTCAACCGCTGGGGCGTGAAGGTGTACGAGAGCGACAAAGACCCCCTCATCAACTGGAACGGGGGTAGCAGCGGCTCCGAAGGCGGTGGCAGTGGCAAAATGGCTGATGGTATGTACTTCTACCAGGCCGATGTGGAATTCAGCGACCTGAACCGTACTAAACGCACCTTCAAAGGCTGGGTGCAGATAAACCACTAATGGCTGTTATTGGTTGAGCCTCGTAAGTAGACGGGCATATCCTACCAGGATATGCCCGTTTTTTGTACCCGAACTTCTTACTCATTCCTTCCATGAAATATTACCTGTCAATCGGTGTCCTGTTGCTGGCAGCAGCCTGTACCACTCCGCAATCAACCACTACCGAGACCCCAGCCGCTGTGCCCGATGCCACCACCGCTGGCGCAATTACCCAGGAGCAGGCCACGGTGCTGGCAACCCGCTATTTCCGCTCCCTGCCCGACTCGGCAGTGTACCAGTTGCCCACTATGCGGTTAATGGACGCCGGGCCGCGCTGGCAGGTGCTGGTAAAGCGCACTGACCGCGTGGGACGCATGCCTGATGGGAGTGCCATTGAGATAGATAAGCAAAGTGGCAGCATCAGCACCGTGCCGGTGAAATAGACTATGAGCTGCGGCTGCGTTGTGCATTCAAGCGGTTTTATGCAGCTTGCAGCTTCATTTTCTCATTCTCTTTAGTCTGCTGAGGCTTGGCTCCACCCACCGCTCAGCAGCATAACTCCCCGACGATGAAAGCAGTTATCTTCCCCGGCCAGGGCAGTCAGTTCAGTGGTATGGGCCGCGACCTGTACGAGCAGCATCCGGAGGCCAAACGGCTAATGGACCAGGCCAACGAAATTCTGGGCTTTTCGCTCACCGACGTCATGTTCTCAGGTTCCGAAGAAGACCTGCGCCGCACCGACGTAACCCAACCGGCCATTTTCCTGCACTCTGTGGCGTTGGCGGCGGTATTGCCCGAACTGAAGCCCGACATGGTAGCCGGCCATTCGCTCGGCGAGTTCTCGGCGCTGGTGGCTGCCAAAGTGCTGCGCTTTGAAGATGCACTGCAGCTGGTAGCCAAGCGTGCCCAGGCTATGCAGGCCGCCTGCCTGGAGCAGCCCGGTACCATGGCCGCCATTCTGGCCCTCGATGATGACACCACCGCCCGCATCTGTCAGGAAATTACGGATGGCGGCAACGTGGTAGTGGCGGCCAACTACAATTGCCCCGGGCAACTGGTTGTATCTGGCTCCCAGCGCGGCATTGAGCTGGCGTGTGAGCAGCTGAAAGCCGCCGGTGCCAAGCGGGCCCTGCCGCTGCCCGTGGGTGGCGCGTTCCACTCACCCCTGATGCAGTCGGCCGAGGCAGCGCTGGCCGAAGCCATTGCCAAAACCACTTTCTCGGCCGGTATCTGCCCCGTGTATCAGAACGTGGACGCCGCCCCCCACACCAACCCCGACGAAATCCGGGAAAACCTGGTGCGGCAACTCACGGCACCGGTTCGCTGGACCCAGAGTGTGCAGCGCATGGTGCAGGATGGTGCCACGGAGTTTGTGGAGTGTGGTCCCGGCAAAGTGCTGCAGGGCCTCGTAAAGAAGATTGCGCCGGAGGTTGCCGTTAGCTCAGCTGCTGTGTAGCCGTAATTATTTATAGTAAGAAAAGCCCTGCCGATGTACGTTGGCAGGGCTTTTTGGTAGTTGCAGGAGAGTGGACTACTTCTCGCCCGACACAACAATGGTTCCGTAGTCAAGCGCCACTTGTGTACGCGGGTAGCGCTGGGCAATTGTGCTGAAAACCTCCTGGCGAATGGCTTCGCGGGTATCCTGATCAGCTTTACTCATAGCAAACACCACGGGAGCGGCCACTTCATTCATGAAGTTCCAATAGTTCTCAGCAGTATTGCACTGCAGCTGACCTGTTACGGCTTTTTCAGTTACGTTGCGCAGGCCAGCCTGCTGAAATAGATTAGCCAGTGCCCCTGGTGCTCCGCAACGGAACATGCCAGGCGCGCCGGCTGGCGGAGCAGGCAATTGCAGGTGCCGGTTAATAGCCCCCATGATGGTAGTAACCCAGGTATTTTCGGCTGGTACGCTCCATACGGCGGCGGCTATGCGGCCATCAGGTTTCAGCACCCGCACCATTTCCTGCGCTGCCAGCAGCATATCCGGGAAAAACATAAATCCGAAGCGGCAGCTGATGGCGTCAAAGGTGGCATTATCAAAAGGTAGCTCACACACGTCGCACACTACGGTTTCGTAGTTGGTAATGCCTTTGCGGGCGGCGTTTTCGCGGGCTACATCCAGCATTTTCTCGGCCAGGTCAGTAATAACCACTTTACCATCCTTGGTAACAGCGGCAATGCTCAGGCCCGGCTCGCCGGTGCCGGCCGCCACATCCAGCACTACATCGGAGCTGGTCAGGTGCAATGCCTGCATAATTTCTTCCCCCATTGGCCGCAGCCACTCCATCGTAAAGTCGTCCCACTTCTGCCAGCCGGCCGAAAACTTATTCCACGTTTCCTTCTGCTGTTCCCGGATCTGTTCCAGCTGTGCTTCCATGGCGTTTGAGGAGTTGAGGGTGAGAGTACTATAGGGTCATTGCGGTGCGGGGTAAAACGGTGGAGGATGCAGGTCCGCCTACGGCCACCGGAGGTGTATCCGGCGGGCACAACAGCGGCGAATGATGAATATTCTAATATACCTATTTTATCGGTTGTACTGGTAGTGTATCGGGGCAGGCGGCCAGGAGCTGCGCCACTGAACGGCCCAGCTCTGGGTGTTGCACATCGGCGGCAATATCTGCCAGCGGCACCAGGGCAAACCGCCGCTCTGGCAGGCGTGGGTGCGGCAGCTGCAGGTGGGGAGTATCCAGCACCAAGGCGTCGTAGAGGAGAATATCCACATCAAGCGTGCGGGCCCCCCAGCGTACCAGCCGCTCCCGGCCGGCCAGGTGCTCAACCGCCAGACACGCCTGCAGCAGCTCTTCCGGCGCTAATACAGTATGGAGTTCCACTGCCTGGTTGAGAAAAGGAGGCTGATCCTCCAGGCCCCAGGCGGCAGTTTCATACAGGCCGGAAACAGCGGCTACGATGCCAGCCGTTTCATTCAGGTTCCGGATGGCTTGTTGAAGTATTGTAAGCCGGTTGCCCAGGTTGGAGCCGAGCAGGAGGTAAGCAGTAGGCATACGGCTTCGCTTTACAATACGCGCCGCAGAAACTCCACCGTCGCCTCGGCGGCCTGTTGGGCCTCGGCGGGGAGTTGTTGCTGCTGCCAGGGGTGGGCACCACCGAAATTGTGCGTTACGCCGGGCAGCACGACCAGCTCGGCGGCAGGCTGCCACTCCTTCAGCTGATGGGCGCGCGCCAGCGGTACGGTTTCGTCCTGGTCGCCGTGCAGCACCAGCAGCGGCCGGCCTTTCAGCTTGCGGCGCAGTCCGTGCCGGATATCAAGTCGTAGCCTGTTCTTGTGGTAGTCTTCCACAATCTGAAAATACAGCGGCAACTGCTGGCCCGTACGGCTGTTTTCGACGTGAAATACGCCCTGCTGCTGCCATTGCTGCATAAGGGGCTCCGGCCAGCCGGGGTTTACGTCGCTGATGGCGGCCCAGGTAACTACGGCCTTCACTCGCGGGTCTTCGGCGGTTTTCAGCAGCACCAGTCCGCCGCCCCGGCTGTGGCCTATCAGGGCCAGGCACGAAAGATCCATTTCCGCGGCAGGTAGCGCAGTCTGCTCCGCCGAAAACAACGTGTCCAGCAGCACGCCAATATCATCCAGCTCCAGGCTGAAGTTGTTGCGGCCAAAGGCTTCCAGGTCTTCCAGGTCGCCGGTGCCGCCTACCACCAATCCATTGTGCGATAGGTTAAGCTTCACAAGCACGAAGCCCTGCCGGGCAAACCAGTCAGCCAGCACATTAAAATGGCCCCAATCTTTGAAGCCCTTGAAGCCGTGTACAAATACCACTACTGGCTTCGGACGGCCATCGGCCACAAAGCGGGCATCGGCCGCGAAGGGGCGGCTGTGGTGGGGGCTGGACAGCAGAAAATCGACGAACGTGGGCTCAGCAGACATAAAGGCGAAGGTAGGTGCTGGGTAGAAAAATCAGGAAAACCAGGGGAAACCAGTGGATTTCGTGTAGCAACAGCAGTATTTACGCAAGTAACCGGATTCGTACAACAACCTCCCGGATTCTGCGGCCGCACTATCTCAGTGTTTCCCCGTATCATTGCAGCGCCCAAATTACCCGCATGACAGTTACGCTGGACCAGATACAGGCTCCCATTGCCGCCGAAATGGAGGAATTCGAGAAGAAATTCCGCCAGTCCATGCAAACCCGTCAGCTGTTGCTGGATAAAATCATGGGCTATATTGTGAAGCGCAAGGGTAAGCAGATCCGGCCCATGTTTGTGTTCTTCACAGCCAAAATCAGCGGCGGCGACCCGCTGCCGGAAGCCTCCTTCCGGGGCGCGGCCCTCATTGAGCTGCTGCACACGGCCACGCTGGTGCACGATGATGTGGTAGATGAGAGCAACTACCGGCGCGGGTTCTTCAGTATCAATGCCCTCTGGAAAAACAAGATTGCCGTGCTGGTAGGCGACTATCTGCTCAGCAAAGGCCTGCTCCTGAGCCTCGAAAACAACGACTACGAGCTGCTCAAAATAGTAAGCAACGCCGTGAAGGAGCTGAGCGAAGGGGAGCTGCTGCAAATTGAAAAAGCCCGCCGCCTCGATATTACCGAGGATGTGTACTTCGAGATTATCCGCCAGAAAACCGCTTCGCTGATTGCTTCCTGCTGCGCCGTGGGAGCCGCCTCGGCCGGCGCTGATGCTGACACGGTGGAGCGCGCCCGCCTGTTTGGGGAGAAGGTGGGTATGGCCTTTCAGATCAAAGACGACCTGTTCGACTTCGGTACTGCTGAAATTGGCAAGCCGGTGGGCATTGATATCAAGGAGAAGAAGATGACCCTGCCGCTTATCTATGCCCTGCAGCAGGCCGACTGGCTCACCAAGCGCCGCATTATCTACAACGTAAAAAACAACGACGGCCGCAAAGACCGGGTGCAGGCCGTTATCGACTTCGTGAAGCAGTCGGGTGGGCTGGACTACGCCATTCAGGTGATGAAGCGCTACCGCGACGAGGCGCTGGAAATCCTACGCACCTTTCCCGAGTCGGCCTCCCGCACTTCCCTGGAGCAGCTTATCAACTACACCATCGAGCGGAATCACTGATTACGCGGATGTTGAGCGGATTTCACGGATTTTGTGGACGACTCCTTTCCATTGGACGCAACGAAAAGAGGCTTGTCATCTGACAAGCCTCTTTTTGTAGTATTCGAACGATAGGCGTTCAACGAATCCGGCGAATTCGTCTGTTTCCGTGCTTTAGGCATGTACCTGATAGGCTACGCTACTCGGGGTTACCTCTGACACGTCGAACTGCACGCCGTCGAAGGTGCTTTTGACAGTGATTTCATGGGTCATGTCGCAGCCGGGACACTTGATTTCTTCCTTTTCAAACTGGCCGTCATCGTCCTTGGAGTTGGCCAGATGGTCGGCGGCAGGTACCCCGATCAGCTCGGTGAAAACCTCCGTGTGACACTTATTGCATTCGAATTTGAGGCCCACAGTGCGGCCTTGGAGCTCATCGAGCGGGGCGGGGGTGTTTTTTTGCTGAATCCACATAGGAAACCGAAGGTTTGGTTGTTGTAGAAAGATCGGGAGGCCGCGTTGGGCTAACAGGCTGTACGCGGAGAAGGGTGGCTGGGGTTGTGTTTGCGGGTAGGCCGCTGCGCCGGGCTTCTTCAACGAGGCGTTTCCGCGTATCTTCGGAAAGAAACCTGGCTGTTCAATTATCCTGATGCCCGATACCCTATCTACTCCTGCTGCGCCGCTGGTAGCCCCGCCGTTTCCGTGGGTGCCGCGCTGGCGCACGTTGCTTTCGTCCGTGGCGCTGGCCCGTGACCCAATCGGTAATCTGAACCGGGCCCATGCAAACCACGGCGACACGGTAGGGCTGCACCTGGGCGGTATCCGGCCGTGCTATATCACCCGCGACCCGGCCCTGGTGCAGCACATCCTGCAGAAAAACCACCGCCGCTACCTCAAATCCGACCTCACCCACGGCCTGATTCGCTACATCGGGCGCGGGCTGCTCACTAACGAAGGCGCTGACTGGCTGCGGCAGCGCCGACTGATTCAGCCGGGCTTTCACCGGCAGCGCCTGGCCGGCCTTACCCGTCTGATGCAGGCCGCCGCCGCTGAGTGGGTGCAGGAGCTGCACACCCGCGCAGCCGCCGGCCCGGCCGAGGTAGACATCCACGAAGCCATGACGCGGGTGGCGTTCCGGGTTATTTCGCAGGCCACGTTTGGCACCAGCATGAGCGACGCCGAGCGGGACCGGCTGTCGGAGGTACTGACGCAGATTCAGGCCTTTTACGTGCGCACCATCCGGCAGCCCTACCTGCGGCCCTGGCTGCAGGGTATTGGTAGCTACAGTCGGCACGAGGCCCTGAGCCGGGAGCTGCGGGAGCTGGTGCGCGGCTATATCCGGCAGCGCCAGCAGTCCGGTAACAGCTCCACCCAGCACGACGACCTGCTGCAGATGCTGCTGGATGCGCGCTACGAAGACACCGGCGAGCCAATGACGGAAGAGCAGCTGGTAGATGAGGCGAATATTCTGCTGCTGGCCGGCCACGAAACCTCTGCCAATGCCCTAAGCTGGCTGTTTTACCTGCTGGCCGAGCATCCGGATGCCGCCACGCAGGTGCGGGAGGAACTTCAGGCGGCCGGCTTGCTCAGCCGACCAGCTGCGTTTGATGAGCTGGCCCGGCTGCCGTATGCTATGCAGGTAATTCAGGAGACCATGCGCCTGTATCCCCCGGCCTGGATTCTGGACCGGGTAGCGCTGGAAGACGACGAGTTTCAGGGGCGCCCAATTCCGAAAGGGACGCTGTTTTCGCTGTATCTCTACGGGCTGCACCGCCACCCCACGTTGTGGTCGGAGCCCGATGCGTTTCGGCCGGAGCGGTTTGCGCCCGGTGCCCAGCCGCCTGTACCGGCGTATGCGTACCTGCCCTTTGGGGGCGGGCCGCGCCTGTGCATCGGCAACCATTTTGCCCTCACCGAAATTCAGGTAGTACTACTGGAAACGCTGCGACAGTTCACTATTACGCCAGCTACTGCCACGCCGGTAGTGCCCGTGCCGCTGATAACCCTGCGCCCGCAACAAGGGGTGTGGCTACGATTTCAACGACTTGTCTGATAAGTGGATACGCGTCTTGGTAAGCCGTGGCGCAGCTATTTTGCTATACTTGCCCGCATGACGCATCCCCTGAGCCTGCTTACCGCTGCACCTTTACTGGTTCCGCTGCTTGAAACTCCCGACCTGCTGTTGCGCGCCCCGCTGGCTACCGACCTGCCCGAGTTTACGGCCCTCGCCAACGACCCTGCGTTCTATCGGTTTCTGGGCAATAAACCGCAAACTGAGGAAGAGGTATGGCGGCGGATGCTAGGGCAGCTGGGCCACTGGGCCATGTTCGGGTACGGGGCGTGGTCCATTGAGGAAAAGGCCACGGGGCGCTACTGCGGTTCCGTGGGTTTCTTTGATTTTCAGCGCGACCTGACGCCTTCCCTCAAAGGAACTCTGGAAGCCGGCTGGACCATTGCCCCGCGCCTGCACGGCCGGGGATATGCCACGCAGGCCATCCAGGCCGCCCTGGATTGGATTACGCCGCGCTTCCCGGCGGAGCGCATCACCTGCATCATCGACCCCGATAACATCGCCTCCCTGGCGGTGGCCCGTAAGTTCGGTTTTAGCGAGTTTGCCCGTGCCACGTACCACAACGCGCCCATCGTGTTGCTGGAACGGCCCCGCTAAGGTGTATGCATAAGTTATCAGGCCGTCATGCAGAGCGCAGCGAAGCATCTCGCGTGCTGACGTTGCAGTAGTAATCAGATATCAGCACGCGAGATGCTTCGCTGCGCTCTGCATGACGATCGGTGAGTATGAGTTACTTCCGGTTTCCGGCTTTGCAGAAGCCCATTACTCTTTTACGAATTGCTGCGCCTGGTAACTGCCGGCACCGTCCAGTCGCACCTCGTACAGGCCCGCTGCCAGCCCGGATACGTCAATGCTCGGATGCGCGACGGTTATTTTCCGGGTGAGTATGAGCTGCCTGGTAGGAGAGTAGATGCGCGCGGTGGCAGCCCCGGTAAAGCGTACAAAAGTCAGCTCGTGAGCAACAGGGTTCGGGTACACCTCAAAGCGGCTGACTGCGGCTACACTGCGTGTATTGGTAACGGTGGCGGGCCGCAGCTCCACGTTATCCAGGCTGCACCAGTTGCCGGCGTTGGCATCCGACCACAGCCCGATTTCGCACTGCCCGTTGGTCACCTGAATGCCTGGTAGCTGAATTTGGGTCCACGTGTTGGTAACAGGCAGGGTCAGGTTTTTCTCCGGGCCCCCGAAGTTTTTGGCGTAGAGCTGGCAGGCCGTCTGCCCGCCGCCGTTCATTACCCAGGCGCTCAGTGTGTAGGTGCCGTTGGCAAGGCCGGTTTTTACCTGGTAGGTGCTCACCTGATACGCCGAGCCCAGCCAATGTGTGAGACGGTAAGTGCTGGCCTGTCCGTTGGTTTCGGTGTAGTCGGCGGCATAGTTGGCAGCGGTATTGGCCCAGCTGGTCCAGCTGGCGGGCGTTTGGGTGGCCACTCCGTCGGCCTCAAAACCGTGGTTGAGGAGCACGTTGGTCACAGGTGGCGGCGAAGTAGGAGTGACCAGAAAAGCATTCATGGCTATGGTGGGCCGGCCATTGTTGTTCCAGGCGCTGAGCGGGTAGCCACTGAAGCTGCGGTAGCCTTCCGGCTCCCAGTAAAACACGCCCAGTCCTTTGCCATTCGGCACGCTGAACACGGCATTCTGCACGGCTACCAGCATATCGTACACGTTCTGTGGGGCGCTGGCGCAGTCGCCGCCTACTTCCGCCACAACTACCTCTTTATTGTACCGGCTGGCCATGTCCCGGAGGTTGGCCTGCAGGCTGCTGATGGATACGGTATAGTCCTGATTCAACCAGTAGGGGTAGTACGACATGCCAATCACGTCATACCTGCCGCCGTTGGCCGTGAGATGGTCGAAAAACCACCGAAACCGGGCGTTATCGTTGCCTTTATCCAGGTGTACCACCACCTTTGAGGTGGGACTGGCGGCCTTCACGGCATCATAGCCTTTGTTGATGAGCTGGGTGAGCTGCCCGAAGTTGGTGCTGCTGCCCTCGGGCCACAGCATGCCGCCGGGTATTTCATTGCCCACCTGTACCCACTCCGGCGTTACTCCGTTGGCTTTCAGCGCACTCAGTACGGTGTAAGTATGGTCATATACATCGGTGAGAAGCTGCGGGAAGCTGTGGTTGGCCCAGGCCGCCGGCTTGGTCTGTTGGCCGGGGTCGGCCCAACTGTCGCTGTAATGGAAGTCAATCATCACGCGGAAGCCCATATTTTTGGCCCGCGTGGCCATGGTTACCACCTCGGCCGGGCTGCAGTGGCCATTCACCCAGTCCGTCATGTAGGGGTTCACCCACACACGCAGCCGGATGGAATTGATGCCTTTGTCCTTGAGAATCTGAAAGCAATCCTGCTGCACGCCCTGGTCGTTGTAAAACAGGTAGTTATTGGCTTCCATCTGCTGCAGCCAGCCCGTGTCGGCTCCTTTCGCAAACGATTGTGCACGTGCGGAAAAGGAAGTGGCCAGCTGTGCGCCGGTCAGACAAACCAATAACAGCGCCCAACGCGCAGTGAATGAAAAGAACGGAGTACGCATATGCAGACGGCAGAAGGAACAGAACAACCCAGGAAGCCAGCGGCACACAGGCCGCCGGAGCTGCTGCAAGATACAACGCGTTTTCAGCCGGTTGCTCCGCTGCTTCGCTATTTCCGCTGCATCCGCCTGTCTTGCTCCAACAAAGCGGGCCCGCCTTCCTTCCGGAAAACGGGCCCGCTTAACATCAGGTAAGCTGCAGGGTTATTCGGCCAGCAATTGGTCGATGGTTTTATTGAATTCGGCCACTTCCTGCTCGTAGTATTTGCCGGTGCCGGGGCCCGAGTAGCCGGTGTGAATCTTGCGCACCTCGCCTTTCTTATCCAGGAACAGGGTGGTGGGGAAGGCCAATACCTTCTGCACCTGCGGCAACGATTTGCTGGCCGCTTCCGAGGAAGCCTCACCCGCAATGGCAATATCGTAGCCGATGTTCATGCGCTGCTTCATTTTCTGGAGCTTCTGGGCGGCGACTTTCGGGTCAGTGGTACGCTCGTAGCCCAGCCCGATGATTTCCACGCCGCGCTGCTTGTTCTTCTCGTACCAGGGGGCCAGGAAGTTGGTTTCGTCCATGCAGTTGGGGCACCAGGAACCCAGAATCTGCACCACCACCACTTTGCCCTTGTACTTGGCATCGGTAGGGGAGATGGTAGTGCCTTCCACGATGCTCGGAAACTTGAAATCCAGCTTTTTCTGGCCGGGTTTCATACCGGTGAGGGCGTTGGCATCGGGCAGTTTGGCGTTGGGGTCCAGCGTGGCCGTCCAGGCTTCGTGGCCCTTCTTGCCGCTGTAGAAGTCGCCTTGTAGCGTATTGCCAACTTTCTTTGCCGTGAACAGGAAACCATGGCTGCCATCAAAAGTGGTAAGCTTTAGCTGGTTGCCTTGAGCTTGGCCTACTAGGTAACGGTAGTCGCCGGTGGTGGTGAGGAAAGTGCCCGTTACGTCTGAGCCTTTCTGCTCAAATACGCCCACAGCCGGCGTCACGTCGCCCTCCGTTCCTTTAAAATCAACTTTCCAGGTGCCGGAAAAGGATTGGGGCTGGGCCGTAGTAGCAGGATATTGCTGTTCACCCTTCATAGCCGCAAACGGCACGCGGTAGGGCTCCTTGCCGTCGTACTTCACCCAGGCACCTTTCAGCTTGTCGGTACCATCGGGGCGCACCACCAGCGCGGCATCGAATACACCCAGGCGGATGGTGGTGGAGTCGCCGGCCGTGCTGATTTCGTCGAGCTTCAGGCGCTCCTCGCCGTTGCGCAGCGTTACGGTGGGCTTGCCGCCGTCCTGGGCTACGTCAAACAGAAACGGAATTTCCTGGCCCTGGGCCGAGAGCACGCCCCGCCAGGTGCCAGCCGTGAGGGCCGGGGCTGCGTTGCTGCCCGCAGCCTCAGTGGCCGCCGGGTTTTCGGAAGTGGTGGAATTGGACTGACAGGCCACCGCGGCCAGCGCGAGTCCGGCCCCGGTTACGGCCTTGCGAAATGCAATGGCTACGGGCATGATGAAAAAGTTAAGTGAGTTCGTTCGGGGCTAAACTACGGCCGGCCCCGGTTGTTTACAACCTATGGCCGTTGCGACCGGGCAGATTATTGCATGGAACGTCATTCCGAGCGAAGCCGAGGAATCTCGCGTGCTGATGTCTGAATAGCATTACAACATCAGCACGCGAGATTCCTCGGCAAGCTCGGAATGACGTTCTATCTATGTAAGCTGCAACAATTCCGCCACTATCCGTTAGAATCATTCTAAATGAGGGGTAAGCCCGGGGGCAAAGGCCCGAAAAGTTGGGCCGCGCAACGGCCGGTACCTATATTTGCGTACCTATTCCGATAGGTTCGTTCTCTCCACTTTTTCCATTTCGCATTATGGCGTTTGACTTAGAAATGATCAAGGCCGTGTACGATGGCATGGGCTCCCGCATTGAAGCCGCCCGTACCGCCGTTGGCCGCCCGCTTACCCTGACTGAAAAAATCCTGTACGCTCACCTGTACGGCGGCTCTGTTTCGCAGGCGTATGAGCGGGGCGTTTCCTACGTCGATTTCGCTCCGGACCGCGTAGCCATGCAGGACGCCACGGCCCAGATGGCGCTGTTGCAGTTCATGCAGGCCGGCAAAGCCAAAGTTGCCGTTCCCAGCACCGTACACTGCGACCACCTGATTCAGGCCGAGCGGGGTGCCGACCAGGATTTGGCCGTAGCCAACTCCGAAAACAAGGAGGTGTACGACTTCCTGGCTTCGGTTTCCAATAAATACGGCATTGGCTTCTGGAAGCCCGGTGCTGGTATCATTCACCAGGTGGTACTCGAGAACTACGCCTTCCCCGGCGGTATGATGATCGGTACCGACTCGCACACGCCCAACGCCGGCGGCCTCGGCATGATTGCCATTGGCGTAGGCGGCGCCGATGCCGTAGACGTAATGTCGGGCATGGCCTGGGAGTTGAAGTTCCCGAAAGTAATTGGCGTGAAACTGACCGGCAAGCTGTCGGGCTGGGCTTCGGCCAAAGACGTTATCCTGAAAGTTGCCGGTATCCTGACCGTGAAAGGCGGTACCGGTGCTATTGTAGAATACTTCGGTGAAGGCGCAGAAAACCTGTCGGCTACCGGCAAAGGCACCATCTGCAACATGGGCGCTGAAATTGGAGCTACCACCTCGGTGTTCAGCTACGATGAGAAAATGGGCGACTACCTGCGTGGCACCGGCCGCGCCGAAATTGCCGACGCTGCCGCTGCCGTAGCCCACAACCTGCGCGCCGACGACGAAGTGTACGCCAACCCGGCCAACTTCTACGATCAGCTCATCGAAATCAACCTCTCCGAGCTGGAGCCCTACGTGAACGGCCCGTTCACGCCGGACGCCGCCTGGCCGATTTCGGAGTTTGCCGCTGCCGTGAAAGAGCACAACTGGCCCGCTAAGCTGGAAGTTGGCCTGATCGGTTCCTGCACCAACTCTTCCTATGAAGACATCACCCGCGCCGCCAGCATTGCCAAGCAGGCTGCCGACAAGGGCCTGACCGTACAAGCCGAGTATACCGTAACGCCCGGCTCGGAGCTGGTGCGCTACACCGTGGAGCGTGATGGTTTGCTGGACACCTTCGCTCAGATGGGCGGCGTGGTGCTGGCCAACGCTTGCGGTCCGTGCATTGGGCAGTGGGCCCGCCACATGGACGACATGAAGCGGCCGAACTCCATCATCACCTCGTTCAACCGCAACTTCGCCAAGCGTAACGACGGCAACCCGAACACCCACGCTTTCGTGGCCTCGCCCGAAATCGTGACGGCCTTCGCCATTGCCGGCGACCTGACCTTCAACCCCCTCACCGACACGCTGACCACCAAAAACGGGGAGCAGGTGAAATTCGATGAGCCCCAGGGCATTGAGCTGCCCCCCCGCGGTTTCGCCGTGGAAGATGCCGGTTTCCAGGCTCCCGCCGCCGATGGCTCGGGTGTACAGGTACTGGTAGATGAGGCTTCGGACCGTCTGCAGCTGCTGGAGCCCTTCAAGGCTTGGGAAGGCACCGACCTGAAAGGTCTGCGTCTGCTCATCAAAGCCCAGGGCAAGTGCACCACCGACCACATTTCGATGGCCGGCCCGTGGTTGAAATACCGCGGCCACCTGGACAATATCAGCAACAACATGCTCATTGGGGCTACCAACGCCTTCAACGGCGAGGCTAACTCGGTGAAAGACCAGCTGACGTCGGGTACGCCCCACGGCACGGTACCGCAGGTTGCCCGGAATTACAAAGCCCAGGGCATTGGTTCGATTGTAGTAGGTGACGAGAACTACGGGGAAGGCTCTTCGCGGGAGCACGCCGCCATGGAGCCCCGCCACCTGGGCGTGCGCGCCGTGCTGGTGAAATCCTTCGCCCGGATTCACGAAACCAACCTGAAGAAGCAGGGCATGCTGGCCCTGACCTTCGCCAACAAGGCCGACTACGACCTGATTGAGGAAGACGACACTATCGACATCCTCGGTCTTACCACGTTTGCCCCCGGCAAGCCGCTGGAAGTTCGTCTGCACCACGCCGATGGCGACACGGACCTCATCACGGTGAACCACACCTACAATGAAGGTCAGATTGAATGGTTCAAAGCCGGCTCGGCCCTGAACCTGATTCGTCTGAAAGAATCGGGTCAGGTAGCCTAGGCTGCCGACACGCTAGAATAGAAACGGCCGCCTTCCCGAATAGGGGAGGCGGCCGTTTTTTTATGATGCCGGTTGCAACGTCTGCATCAACCAGAAGCTCTATCAAACAAATACTATATGCATCATTCCCACTTCAACGCAGTATGAAACAGACAATTACTTTGGCAATTAGCGCCGCCTGCACGCTAGCCATCCACGGCTGCACTACCTGCGGCGGCGACCCACAGCCCTGCACGGATACGCCGGTAACCGTAACCAGCCTGGAAAAGGAATATGGCTGTACGGATACTCGTCGCCAGCTCACCACCAACCTGAACCAGACCTATACCATTATCCGGAATCAGGCGGATTTTGATCGGTTGGTAACCGGCAACTGCCACCCGCAGATTGACTTCACGAAGTATGACTTGGTAATTGGGAAGCAGGTTACCACAAGTGGTTCTTCCTCTTTTCAGTACATGTATCAGCGGCAGTGCCTGGCGGAGAGCATGAAACTACACGTAACCGTAATACCGGGAATGACTACGGATACTGGCAACCTGACTTATCATGCCTTGGTGCCTAAGCTGGCCCCGCAGGAAACGGTACAGGTTGACGTAAAAATGTAGGGTTGGTATACCAGGCACCCCGGTACTGCGCATCCATGCTGAGCTGTGCTATCTTGCGGCCTTATCTGGTTCTATCAGCAAGGCAGTATGAAGCTATGGTATTGGGCATTGGTGTTATGTGTGTACCTCATATCTGTTGCTTCAGCAAGGGCTCAGACCCCACAAATTGATACGCTGTATGAGCGAGCCTGGGCCGGCGACCGGCCGGCGTTGGAGAAACTGGTACGCCTGACCCGTAGCCGGAAACGTGTACTGTACCATATTGGTAGGCATCAGCGGAAGAGCCGTTTGGGCCTACTGGCAGCCTATGGCCTCCAGGACTTGGTGATATTCCCGCCTGATGAGCTACCTATTAAGTCGCTCGATTTTCCGCGTGCCCATCTGGCGTTGGTACGCCGCCGCATGCCGGAGTTGCGCTACTTTCCGGCGTACAAACAATGGGGATTGAGCCGGTTGGAGGACGATTCCAGCAGCGTATATCATCTGCGAAAGCTGCCGCCGGACAAAGTGGCGGCTGAGTTGAAACAGCCGGCTTATTTACTGCGAGGTATAGCGGAAGGTCCACAGCTGGATTCCTTGTGGCACGCCCGTAGTCCGCTGTTTCTGCGGGAACTGCCCCGGTACAATTACTGGTACCGGCACAGAGGCTTCTGGGACCAGGGAATGGTGGAGTTTATGGAACGAGTAACTGGTATGCAGGTTGGTATTCTTAACCACCATGCTGATACCGTTTATGCACTAGATTACGATACGTACGATATAGCCCTACGGAACTACACCGTTTTCTGGGCCCGGCATTATCAGCAATTCAGGTGGAACCCGCAGCGTGGTCAATTTGAATCCCCCGACCTGGTAGTGCATCCCCGCTCCGTAGCGCAGCAGCTGCTCGACCGGATTGTCAGCCCTGATACGGCGGTGGCTTTCAATGCCTACACCACATTCATCGAGCAAAATATCCGGGTGCCGTGGCGCAACACATCTGAGCTGACAAGCTTTTTCCCTAACCGGGCGCTGCCAACATTCTGGGAAAGATTTATCCCAGGCAAACAAGCTATGTATGCCTATCTGCGCCAGAATGATTTGCCCCTTATGCTGCCGCCGGCCCTGCAGCAGCAAAGCCTGCAGCTACTACAGCCGCTGGCTTTTGGCGTGCGTTACCACCTCGAAAACCAGCTGATTGAGCAGCTGAACCCGGAGCAGATAACCGCCTTCGAGCTGCTGATGCTGGACTACCAGCAGCATGAAGCAGCGCAGGAATCGGTGGGGCGGGTGCTGGATGTGTGGTACTCCCGAAACTGGGCCCGGATTACCAGCAGTGAGAAGCAGCTGAGCGCCTACCTCAAAAAGGTAAGCGTGTACAAAAAGCTGGGCATTGTGGGCATCAACAACAACTTCATCTACAAACTCAATACGCTGCGCGGGCAGCCGCGCCGGGCCGTGCGCCATCTGCGGGCCACGGCTTCGGATGCGGAGGTCCGGAAAGTGGCCCGTCGGGTATTGCGGCCTCATTGGTCATACCGCGCCCGGCGCACGTTCAGCCGGGTTCGGCAGGTTTCGCCACCGGCTAAACTGTATAAAGCGGATAGCCTGCGGCTGGTATTGCTGCAGCAGGGCCTGCAGGTGTACACGACGGGAAAGCTGGATGCAGCCCGCGTGGATACGGCCCTGAAGTACGACGCGCCTCTCGGGTTTGTGGGTGGCCATCTGCCCCGCGCCACCACGCTGCAGCCATTAATTCGCTTGCTGGAAGCGCACTTTCAGACCGACTTAGGCTTCGGACCGGCTTTCGGTTATTGGAACATGTCCGGCTCGCCGTCAGTAGTGCACCGGGCGCGGGCGTGGCGCTGGTACCTGCGCCAGCAGGGGCTGGTAGAGAAGGATACCGAACCCATTTCTTTCGTGCAGAAAAATAGTTTTCGTAGTCGCTCCAGCTCTACTCCTCTACGGCGCAGGCTCCGGCGGCTGAAATACTGGTGGCGTACTATGTGGTAACAATGCTACGAGCCCGTTACGGTGTACTGCATGCCCAAGCTACAGCGTAGCCACCTGCTCCGCCCGGTTCTCACGGGGGCGCTGCACCAGGTAATAGTACAGCAGAATGAAAAGGCCTGTCAGGAAAGGAATCAGGGCCAGGTGCTTGCCGGTGATGCCGCCCCATACCCTTACCGTATCAAACCCCGCAAACTCGCTGATCATCCAGTAGGAGTTGGCCGAAATCCAGAACACGATGGCCAGGTTATGGGCCAGCTCCGCCGCAATGTTGCGGGTACGCCAGGTGATGAGCAGGGCAATGGTCAGCGTGGGGAAAATCATGCTGATGCCCAGCGGCTTCCAGATCATGCACCAGCCAATATCCTTCAGTAACCAGAACAGGATGTGCAGATTTTCCATGCGGCGGTACGGGGCCGGAATACTATAAATCTGGTCGTCGGGCTGGGGCATAAGACAGGCGAAAGCGCAAAGATACACGGCCGGGCTTCCGGGCCGCAACAGGCCGTTACGGGGCACAAATCAGCTTTTTTTGGGCACTTGCGTATGAGGGCCAGAAAGCTCCTTCGTAGCTTGCCCGTTCATGACTGAATCCACCCAACACATAGCCCGGCAGATAGGTAAAGGAATTTTGTGGACCGGTGGCGGCCTGGTAGGGGCGGTGGCCGTCTACCTGGCCGCAGCCGCTGCTTTGTCGGCCGTGCCGGTAGCCGCCTCCGGCCCTCCGCCTGGCCCGCAGCAGGAAATAGAAGCCTACATCCTCTCCAACGGTGTGCATACCGATCTGGTAGTACCGGTTCGGTCACCGCAAATGGACTGGACGCGGCTGGTACCTTACACCGATACGCCGGCCGCTGACAGTTCCATGCAGTTTATTGGGTTTGGGTGGGGCGACAAGGGGTTTTACCTGGATACGCCCACCTGGGCTGAACTCAAGCCCAGCACCGCCGTGAAAGCCATGTTCTGGCTGAGTACCACGGCCATGCACACCACGTTCCATCATCGCCCTACGGTAGGCCCCGACTGCGTCCGGCTGCACCTGAGCCCGGCCGACTATGCCCGCTTGATTGTCTTCATCAAGGCTAGTTTTGAATACGATGCGCAGGACCATCCATTGCATATTGCCGGCCACAGCTACGGCCGGCATGATGCCTTTTACGAAGCCAGACGCACCTACAACCTGTTCTACACCTGCAACACCTGGGCCAACAACGGGCTGAAAGCGGCCGGGCAGAAAGCGGCACTCTGGACGCCCTTCGATTTCGGTATCTTCTGGCAGTACCGCTAGCCTAAAATGACGTTTTAAGCTCGTTTTAACACCGCTAAAACTACTTCAACCGTACAATCGATCATATGACGACCTACGACGAAATCTTCGAGAATAACCGCCAATGGGTGAGCACCAAAACCGGCTCCAATGCCGATTTTCTGCGCCAGCTCGCCGCCGACCAGAAGCCGGATTACCTGTACATCGGGTGCAGCGACTCGCGCGTAACGGCTGAGGACCTAATGGGCGTGGCTCCGGGCGAGGTATTTGTACACCGCAACATTGCCAATTTGGTCAATAACATTGACCTGAATGCCACCTCGGTAATTGAGTACGCCGTTGCTCACCTGGGCGTGAAGCACATTGTTGTGTGCGGCCACTATGGCTGTGGTGGCGTGAAAGCCGCCATGCAGTCCAAGGACCTGGGCCTGCTGAACCCCTGGCTGCGGAACATTCGCGACGTGTACCGCCTGCACCAAGCCGAGCTGGACGCCATTGAAGATGTGGATGTTCGCTACGACCGACTGGTGGAGCTGAACGTGCAGGAGCAGTGCGTAAACGTAATCAAGATGGCTGTGGTGCAGCAGAAGTACCTGGCAAACAAATACCCCACGGTACACGGCTGGGTGTTTGACTTGAAAACCGGCTTGCTGAAAGACCTGAAGCTGGACTTCGAGGAGATTCTGCACAGCATCCAGGAAATTTACAACCTCGGTGACGAGCCAATGTATACCGCCAGTGGCACTCCCGCTGAGGAAATCAGCGAGGCCAAAGATGAAGCTCAGCGCTAGGTTAGCGAGCTGCTATTCGGCTTCTTAACAAAAGAAATCCGGCTGCTTTCGGGTAGCGCACCGAAAGCAGCCGGAATAAGAGGAATCAATAAAACGGGCTTAATTGAGCCACACCTGAGCCACCGGCTCAAAGCGGTATTTGGCGAAGGCTCCATAGGGCTGCTCCGCATAGAAGCCTAGCACATGCACCTGAAGCTCTCCGGTGCGGGCATGGCGTCGCATCTGAATGGGATACACCTGGCCATTGGTAGGCCAGTCTCCGATGTGGTCAACAGGGCGTCGGGTGGCATCTACACACCGGGCAAACTGCTGGAGTGGAAGAGGAACGGGAAGCTGTGTTTTTGACATATCCAAAGATACGCATATTACAGCTTTTAACTAAAGAAATTGGCGAAAAAATATGCTGGATAAATCCCTGGATAAGGGCTTTAGGTTAAGCTAAATTGTGTTTTTGGGTGGTTTAATTCGGGTTTGTGCTATTGCCTGTCTAATGTGTTGCAGTGATTCTTACTCATTGCCTCGTGCTAATCGAGTTAGTAGCTGTGCTGTGGTTGACAGCTATTCAGTTCCATACTTTAGAGCTTTTCCAGTCGCACCCGGTATTCACCATCCGGACACCGGACACTTATGATATACAGGCCCGTCGGGTACTCACGCAGATCCAGTTCCTTTTTGGTGCCCGGCATAGAATACGACGCCAGAACCTGACCTACCATAGATAGTATCTGCACAGTTGCGGGGCTTGCGGGCACGGTAAGGCGCACTATTCCGGTAGTTGGGTTCGGATACAGAGTCAGGCCTGTCACCGCCGCAGATCGGGTAGGCAGTAGTTGCTGATACCGGGTAGCGGCGGCATCGGCGGCCTGCTGCAACTGTGCCAGGCTGGGGGCAGCCAGTACGGCAAAGGCCACCACCGCCGAATCAGCCGGGGCCAAGTAGGGGAGAGTACCTCCCACAACCTGCGAGGCATCTGTAGCCGTGAGCAGCCGGGCCGTTTGGGTTCCGCTGCTAAGGGCCAGGAATTTTTCGGCCGAGCTGAATCCATCGGCCAGCCGAATGGGTGAGCCAACCGGGGCCTGGTTGTCGAGGGCGTAGGCTGTCACCTGTCCGCCGGCCAAGTGACGCAGCCCGGTGTATACGCGCGGGGCTGCCGGATCATAGAGGTACTGCATGCGGCGGGCGGCATCCCATTCCACCGCATTCCGGCCTGGTTCACCGGGCAGGTCCCAATCCATAAACAGTCCGGCGTGCAGCGTCTTGAGTGTGTCAGATGTGAGGTTGGTAATGTGGTACTCTAGTAGCACATAGTCGCGGTGCGGGGCAGTTGCCCAGGCATAGGCCTGCTGCCGCACGCGTACCCCCACGGTGCGGCTCTGCGTCAGGGCCGGTAGCGAATCACGTAGTACCCCTACAGCTTCCTGGTCGGCCCGGAGCAGGCGGGTGCGGAGCTGGGTGCGTACCAACGTCTGAAAGTCGGTGTCGGCATCGCGCCGGTCGTTGCGCACATTATCCGAAACCCGAGTAGCGGAAGTAGCCAGCAATAATCCTCCCTCCGACAGCAGCGGCGGCCCCTGCCGGTAGCTGACGCCTTCACCGGCATCGGAGCTCAGTCCGTCGTACCCGATGTTGCCCCGGCTGGTGAGGGTAAGGGCCAGGTTGCCCGCGTTCAGCACGACATAGTCGGGGTTGAGCACGAGGGTTTCGTATTGGTCTTCCTGATACCCGGAGGCCACGTCCTGCAGCCGGTACCGGAGTACAGCTTTGGTATTGAGCGGAGCACCGGCGGCCACGGCCAGCCGGAACGGCGCTGCCGAGTTGGCACGCTGCTCCAGCGTAACCAGCGGCCCGGCCGCAAACGTGCCCTGCCGTACCAGCAGATGCGGCGACAACGAGGTAAGCGTCACGGTGAGGTTGCTGATGGGCTGCAGCAGATTCTGCACCTGCACAGCAAGGCGTAGCGTGTCGCCGGGAGCATAGGCCCGCTGGGCCGGAGCAAACGTGCGCGCCATTACCCGGGCCGAGTGCTGCCCGGCTTCGGTTACGGCCCGCAGCACGTTCAGGCGGCCCGAGCCGATGCGGCCGACGTAAGCGGCATTACCAGGTAGAGCATCAATATTATCGGTGGTGCGTCGCAGCTGGGCGGCTATCTGCGCCGCATTGTACTGTGGAAACCGCGTCCGGACCAGCCCGGCGGCTCCGGCCACCAGCGGGGCCGCAAACGACGAACCGCCCACCGCGAAGTAGTCCGAATCGGAATTGCCAAGCGTGGTCAGAATCTGGGTGCCGGGAGCCGATAAGTCTATACGGCGGCTGAAGGTGGCGTTTGTGCTCCGCTCATCGGTAGGCGTAAGCATGGCTACAGACAGCACATGGTCGTAGCTGGCGGGGTAAAATTCGAGGTCGGCGGGGGTGTTGCCGGCCGCAGCTACTATCACTGCATCGTGGTTGATGGCCGCATAGGTAATAACATCCTGCTCAAACTGGGAGCGGCCCCCAACCCCGCCCCACGACAGGTTGATGATCTGGCAACCATGGTCGGCAGCGTACACAATGGCTTCGTAGCCGGCGAAAGCGCCGGTGGCAGTGCCACTGGGGTAAATCTTGAGAGGCATAAACCGGCACCGGAACCCCACGCCGGCAATGCCTTTGCCATTGTCGGCGGCGGCGGCGGCACAGCCCGCTACCAGAATGCCGTGCACGCTGTTGGCTTCGCGGGTGGGGTCGTTGTCGTTGTCGGCGAAATCCCATCCGTAATAGTTGTCGACGTACCCATCCTGGTCGTTGTCAATACCATCAATCGGGTCACGGCGGTTTACCTGAATCTGCCGGGCCAGGTCCTCATGGGTGAGGCGAGTGCCACCGTCAATAATGGCAATGGTCAGGCTGGTGTCTCCCCTGGTAACATCCCAGGCACGGTAGGCACGGATGTTTTTGAGGTGATACTGTCCGCCGGCCCGGGTAGAGTCGGCCAGCGGGTCGTTCGGCTGGTACAGTGGCGGGTACGCATAGAGCGGCTCGGCATACGCCACAGTGCCGGTTTTGCGCAATACCTGGCAGGCGGCCTCCACAGACACGGACTCCGGTAGCTGTACTTCAAACACCCGCGACAGGTCAACCGCGCCGGGCTGGTCGGGGGAGGGTGGGCGGCTATGCGGAAACTTGGGATGTATCTGCCGGATCTGCAGTTGCTGCAACGCCGCTTCCAGCGCCGGGAGGCCGACCGGCGTAGTACGGCCGGGCAGTAGTTTCAGGACCACCCGGCCGGGCTGCACCGTTTTAGTGTATGCCGCACCGGGGAGTTGCTGGGCCGGGGCCAAGAATGTGCTGCTCAGCAGCAGGCTACACAGCAACAGGCGGTGCAGGAAGAAGCGGGGTAGGAGTAGCAGCATACGAAATAGGAAAAGGGCGATACATGCGCAACGGCCACCACTTCTGCATACGCAGTTGCCGTGGTCAGCCGTTCAGAAAGTTAGTCGGTAAAGATACTTCCTCGGTTACACGGGTTTTGCCGGGTTTCGACCAACCAACGTGCCGGCTCTGTCATTCGGCCGCCTTCACTTCCGAAAACCATTATGCGTTTGAGCATTCCTGCAATCAGAAAGCAAAAAAGCCCGGCTGCTGAACAGCAGAACCGGGCTTTTCTAAGTGCCATAATACTGGCAGGCTACAACGTATGGGCCGGAGCGCTTAGCGGGGCTTGGCGTACTTATACTTTTTTGGGGCATTCACCGTGCGGTACTTGTACGGGTCGTTGGCATTTGGGTCAATGTTGAGGCCCAGGCCAATGGGCTTACGCTCCTTGCGGAAGCGGGCCTTATTGTTGCCGCGTCTGGTGCGGTCCATCGAAACGGTGCCGTAACGGCTGGGGCGCTCCATCATTTTGTCTTCGCTGGAGCACGAAGTGCCCGCCAGCAGCAAGGCACAGGCAGACAGGAGTAGGTAATTTTTCATCAGAGAACGGTGGCGAGTGAAGGAGCAGTTGCTTACCGAAACAAGGCAGCACGTACTACGCCTGTGTACTCCAATGAAACCCAAAAGGATACATCTGCCGCGGAATAATACCGGACTTTCGGCGGGGTGTTATAAGCTCAGCATCTCCCGGAACCGTGCCGACTGCTGCCGGGAAACTTCCACCTCTGGGCCACCCCCGCGCAACTTGATTTTGAGCGTGTTGCTGAACCAGGGCTCAATGCTTTCCACCCATTTCAGATTGATGATCTGCTGACGGTTGGCCCGGAAAAACACGCGTGGGTCCAGGCGCTGCTCCAGGTGTTGCAGGGTACGCGGAATCAGGGGGCGGTGCTGCTCAAAGTAAATCTGGGTGTAGCTGCCGTTGATTTCAAACAGCCGGATATCGGAGAGGCGCACAAACCAGCACCGTTCCCCGTCTTTCACAAATACCTGGTCGTGTTCAGTGAGCGGAGCCACGGGTGCTTCCTCCGCCTCGGGACCAGCCACTGCAACTGCCACCGGAGCGGGTACCATCAGCTTGGCGCGGGCTTTGGACAAAGCAGAAGTCAATCGGTTTTCCTGAATGGGCTTCAGCAGATAATCCAAGGCATTTACCTCAAATGCCTGCAGCGCATATTCATCGTAAGCCGTGGTGAAGATGACGTGCGGAGCCGTCTCCAGGGAAGCCAGCAGCTCAAACCCGGTTTCGCCGGGCATGTGAATATCCAGAAACAGCAGGTCGGGCTGCAGCTCGTGCAGCAGAGTACGGGCTTCCTGCGCGTGGCGGGCTTCGCCTACTACCGTAACTTCCGGAAAGGCCTGCAGCAGGTGGCGCAGTTCCGTGCGCGCCAGGCGCGAATCATCAACAAGAAGGGCATTCATGGTACCAGGGCTACAAATGGGGGGCAGGAAGGACAGATACGGCAACAGAAGAGCGGGCAGGGGCCGGGGCCGATGGAGCTGGGCTTTCCCGCACCGGCAGCTGCAAATGCGCTACTACAGTATCAGGCATCTGCGGATCGTTGGCGAGGTGCAGGTGGGCGGCAGTGCCATACAGCAGCCCCAGCCGCTCCCGGGCATTTTGCACTCCTACGCCCTCGTGGCCAGCGCGGGGCTCGTAGCGGCCGGTGTTGCGTACCGTCACGTGCAGCACGCCGCCGTCGTTGAGCTGGGCCATAAGCTGAATGGAGCCCCCGGCCGGCCGGGGGGCAAGGCCGTGCTTGATGGCGTTTTCCACCAGCAGCTGCAGCGTCATGGGCGGAATGGGTACGTGCAGCGCGGCCGGGTCTACGTCCAGCGTGTAGTGCAGGCGCTCTTCCAGTTGCATGGCTTCCAGCTCCAGGTAGTGCTCCACAATCTCCAGCTCCCGGCGCAGCGGCACCTGCTCGGCCGAGTTCAGCTGAATGGAGTAGCGCAGCAAATCGGAGAGGTGGGTAATCATGTCGCGGGCCCGGGCAGGGTCCTCCATCACCAGGGCCCGGATGTTGTTGAGCCCGTTGAACATAAAATGGGGATTGATCTGGGCCTTGAGGGTGCGCATTTCGGCCTCGCGCACGGCGGCCGTCAGCTTCCAAGCGTTTACCTCTGCCTCGCGGGAGCGGCGCAGGTAGTACCAGCCCAGGTAAAAGCCCTCCCACAGCCACAGCAGAATATTGACGTTGACGGCGTACAGCATAAACGCTCCCCAACTGAAGGACTGTCCATTGCCGGTCGGCTTAATCACCCACACCATCAGGCTCCAGATGATGGCCTGGCTCACAACAGATACTGCCAGATTCAGCACGAACAGCCGGCCTAGCAGGGGCATGGGCGGAAGCTCCAGCCAGTTGGCCGCCCGAATCAGGTACCGCACCCCGTGGGAAAGCAGCGCAATGGGCACCACAATCACCAGATCAACCAGCAGTAGCTCCAGCGTAAACCCACGCGCCGACGCAAACAGAAACAGATTGAGGACTCCGTACAATGTCCAGCCGACCAGCTGGCAGTACCAGTACAGGCGGCTGGGAGCGGGCACGGCGCGCAGTACGGTAGCCTCGCTGATGGGAGATTTAGAGGCGGGCAGCAGCGGCATACGCGGGGCGGTTACGACGGTGACCCAGCAGCAGCAACCCCGCCAGCCCCATCAACGAGACAGTAATAAAGCCCGGAATCAGGTACAGATGCGCCGGAGTTGCAGTCAGTCCCAGCACCAGGCAGCCCCCGCTGATCAGGCCCGCCGCTACGCCGTAGGCCGGGGCCCGGTACAGCCAGGCATACGGGAAAAAGTGCGCCCCCGTGATGATGCCATAGCACATCACAAAATGCTGGGGGTAGCGCATGAATACAAAAATCAGGAAGGGAAAATAAAACAGCTGAGCCAGGTTCAGTACCAGCCCCAATGGCTGCAGCGGGTTGTGCGGCAGCGCCCACACGGTACCCAGTGCCTTCGACAGCAGCCAGGCCAGCGGCAGGGTAAGCGCACCCACAAAAAACGTGATGAACCCCCGCGTCGCTATGGGCAGCGGCAGCGTCCAGACGAGGGTAATGGCGGCCCACACCAGGGTGGCGGCCAGAATGAAATCAAGGCCGTTTTTGGCTTTGGTGGCGAGTTCCAGGCGGAGCGAATCGAACTGCTGAGCGGAAACCATAGAAATAGGAAGAGAAAATGTAGGGGCTATAACAGAAGTGTTGGGCAAGTCCGCCGGACGCCTTGTGCGCCCGGCGGGACCAAAATACAGTTATTTCACGGCCAGGCCGGGCTGCTTCAGGAAGGCATCAGTCTGCTGGAAAAACCACTGCTGGTCGTCGTACATCAGGAAGTGCTTGCCGGCCTCTGACATTTCCAGGCGGTAGTGGGGCAGCTTGGCGTACTGCTGGTTGAAGATGGCCGCCGTGCTTTCCTTGGTAGAGCCGTAGGGCTTGTAGGCGGCCCAGGCCCCCAGCACCAGTACCGGCTGCTGAATGCGGGCCACATCGGGGCGCAAATCGGTGGTGTACATGTCGTACATGGCCTGGGCCACCGTGGCGGGGTCCGACTGCAGGCCCCAGCGGGTTACCTGCGTGATGCGGGCCGTATCCGTAACCATACCGGCCGCCATCTGGCGTTGCTGGGTGGCGTTGAGGTGGCCCTGGCTGACTTGTTGGCGCATTTGTTCGGCCATCGGACGGATCTGCTCGGCGGTGGCAGCGGGGTTCTGCACGGCTCCCATAAAGGGCAGCGAATCAACAATAACCAGCGGACCCACCGCCGCGGGCTGGGTGGCGCTCATCCAGAGGGCCATGAATCCGCCCAGGCTGTGGCCAATGATGGCGGGCTGCTGCAGCTTCTGGGTTTTGATGTAGGCCAGCAGCTGGTCGCGCACGTTCAGCAGGAGCTTATCGGTAGAAGCCGGGGCGGCTGCGCCTCCGAAACCGGAAAGCGTGATAATGTGGCACTGGTACTGCTTCTGGTAGCGGGCCACAGTTTCATCCCACACAGCACCGGGGCAGGTCAGGCCCGGAATCAGTAGTACCGGCCGGCCCTTGCCCACCACCCGCACCGTGAAGTTGGGGTGCGCAGCCGGCGAATCGGCAACGATGGTGGTGGCTGGAGCAGCGGCGGCCGCCGGCATTACAGCGGTAGCCGACAGCAGCAGGGCGGCACACAGGGGGCGGAGGGAGGCAGTCAGGTTCATAGCAGCGGGAGGTGTAAGGGTTGATTGATGTCTCAAACCTACCCGCTGACTACCCCGAATGAAACTGCTTTTCCGGGAACGGTAAATCGACGGGCTGAACTGCCGGAGCTGCCGACTGAATGGTAGCAGCTGGCGGCGAATGGCAGTGGCCCGCCGGCAGCATCTGCCAACAAAAAAGAGCGACCAGACAGGTCGCTCTTTCCTCAGTTAGCCAACTAACACAGTCAGGCGTTTCGAAGCCGGGTATGGGTACGGCGAAATCAACAGCACGTCATGCGGCGCTCTGCATGACTGCCTGCGTAGCCGCAAACAACCTGGCTGTTGACACAGCCTAGATGATGTTGCGCAGATCCTGCCGCAGGTTTTCTATCCCCCGCCAGATTTCGTTCCATGGGCCATGCTCCGGCTCAGTTGTGGCTGAAGCGGCGTTAGTCGGTGCGGGCGTTTGGTGCAGGCGCTCCACCAGACGGGCGCGTTTGGCTTCCAGGGCTTCGGCATGCTGCTGGTAAGTGGCCTGCGAGCCGGCAGTAGTAGCATTGGCGCGCTTATGCAGCGTCTGAATCTTGGTGTCTAGTTCCGTCAGGGCTTGCCGCAGTGCTTCGGCGCTCAGGGTAACCGGAACGCGCATGTGGTCGGGGGTAGGAATGGTAGCCATACAGGTAGGAGGATGAGAGTGGCCGAACAGCGAGGCCGGAGCCCTGAAATGTGTACCCCTGCCGCCGGAAAAAGGATGCACCCCGGGGTACCCAACAATTCAACAATATACTCATAACACTCTGCTTACACCAGCCGGTAACCGGCGTACTAGCTTTGCTGCCATCGGTCAGATTTACAGTTGAAAGGCTATGCGTATACACCTACTCCTGCTGCTGTTGCCGGCATTGCCGCTACGCCCGGCCCGGGCCCAGGTACACACCGCTTCACTGGCCGAAAACACAGTTTCCACTACGGCCTCCACACCCCAGGCACCTGCGTCCCCACCAGTCCTCTACCATACTGCCGATGAAATGCCGGCCTTCCCCGGGGGCTCCGAAGCCTTCCAGAAGTTTCTGCGCAAAGAGCTGAAGTATCCCGATGAGGCATTGCGCAAAGGTGTATCGGGCCGGGTATTCGTGCGGTTTGTTATTACCGATGAAGGCCGCATCCGCGACGCGGAAGTGGTAAAAGGCCTCGGCAGCGGCCTCGATGAGGAGGCGCTGCGGCTGGTGCGCATTATGCCCTGGTGGACGCCGGGCCGTGTCAACGGGCAGCCCGTCTGGGTGTCCTACACGCTGCCCATCATCTTCCGCGCCCTGGAGTAAGGCGGGGCGGGATGAAAGGTGAAGGATGATCAGCAGGAGAAGGAACGTCATGCAGAGGCAGAGCCAAAGCATCCCGCGTGCTGACATTTGAATAGTATGGTGATGTCAGCACGCGAGATTCCTCGCGCTGCTCGGAATGACGTGTCAACATTCCCTTTCATCACCGTTCACCACCTCACCGGCACTCCCAGTTCCCGGGCCAGGGGGGCGGCGGCGGAAGCATAGAGCAGCGGCAGCAGCTCATTGGCGGCCGGAGCAAACTCCACGCGGTAGTCCTCGTGCAGCTTATCAATAGCTTTCAATACTTCCTGGGTGCGTTTGGCCAAGTGCTGAAGCAGGGGCTGGGTGGGGCCGTGGAGGCGGCTGGTGGCCTCGGGCTGGTGGCGTAGCACGTTGGTAAGCAGCCGCAAAGTCAACTCAATTTCGCCCAGCGTGTCGCCGGTAATTTTGGCGTGGTACGTGAGGCGCTGCTGCAGCTGCCGGGTGATGTGCAGCAGGTCGTTGGGAGTTTGGTGGAAACCGCGTACGGGGTCATCTACCTGTTGGCGCAGGCGGTGGCGGCGGGTTTCCAAAGCGTCGTCGCCTTCCAGCAGCCGGAAGGTGAGCTGCTCTACCAGTGTGGCATCCTGGGCCACGAGGCGGGCCAGCAGCTGGTCTTTTTCTTTCTGGGGAAGGCTGAACAGGGCTTTGCGAAGGTCGGGAGAGAGGGCAGGCATAGAACGCAACAACAAGATTAGGCGGCTTCTGATTCCGGCGGTACCAACCCGGCCAGGGCGGCCTGGTGCTTCAGTTCATCAAACTCGCCCTCACTTTTGGCAATGACCACCGTAGCTACCGCGTTGCCGATGATGTTGGTAATGGCCCGGGCCTCCGACATAAACCGATCCACACCCAGCAGCAGGGCCATGCCTTCCACGGGTATCACCTTGGTAGCGGCCAGCGTGGAAGCCAGCACGATAAAGCCCGAACCCGTTACGCCGGCCGCGCCCTTGCTGGTCAGCATCAGAATACCGATGATGGTGAGCTGCTGGCCCAGTGTAAGCGGCACGTTGAACGCCTGAGCCAGGAAAATGCTGCACATACTCAGGTAGATGGTGGTGCCATCGAGGTTGAAAGAGTAACCCGTGGGTACCACCAGCCCCACCACCGGTCGGGCGCACCCAAAGGCCGTGAGCTTGTCCATGAGCCGGGGCAGCGCCGATTCCGACGACGACGTGCCCAGCACCAGCAGCAGTTCCTCTTTGATGAAGCCCAGCAGCCGCCACAGGCTGAAGCCGTACCAGCGGGCAATGCTGCCCAGCACCCCGAAAATGAACACGGCCATGGTCAGGTACACCGAGCCCATCAGCAATGCCAGTGGCCGCAGCGTGTCCAGCCCGTACTTGCCAATGGTGAAGGCCATACCACCGAAAGCACCCAGCGGGGCCAGCTTCATCACCATGCCCAGAATGCCGAAAAATACGTGGCTCAGCCGCTCCAGCGTACTCAGCAAAGGCTGGCTCACATCGGCCGGTACCCGCGACAAAGCGGCCCCAAACAGCACCGCTACCAGCAGCACCTGTAGCACGTCGCCACCCGTGAAAGCCCCCAGAAAGTTATCGGGTACGATGTGGGTGAAGAAAGCTACCCAATCCATATGGGCTGCCTGCTCGGTGTATTGCCGGGTTTTGTCGGCTTCGGCGGCTACGCGGCTGGTATCCACACCCGCGCCGGGTTTGATGAGGTTGGCGGCCGCTACCCCGATGATGAGGGCTAGGGTAGTTACCAGCTCAAAGTAGAGCAGGGCCTTGCCGCCCATACGGCCCACTTTCTTCATGTCCCCGATGCTGCCCATGCCCAGCACCACTGTCAGGAAGATGATGGGGGCAATGAGCATCTTGATCAGCCCGATAAACGTGTCGCCGATGGGCTTGAGGCTGGCCCCGAAATCCGGAAACAGACTGCCTACCAGCACGCCCAGGGCAATAGCCGTGAGCACCTGCACCGTGAGGTTGCGGAAGAGTTTTGGCATAGGCCGGCAAGATAAGCCCATAGCGCGGTAGCACTAGCGCGCAGTTCCGTCTCGCGCACAAGTAGAGCAAGTAACAGACATTAGGCACATCGGGCGCAGTGCCGACTACTCGCCTGCGGCTCGTACGCGAAGCGGAGTTGCGCGCTACTGTTACCCGCGCTTCTTCGTTTTCTTGGTTTCCTTACCGGCTGTGCCGTAGGCCACGCGGTAAATCACGCCGTTGTCGTCATCAGAAACCAGCAGGGAGCCATCCGGCGCTTCCACGATGCTGCAGGGGCGGCCGAATTCCGACTTGTCGTTTTCCACCAGCCAGCCCGTAATGAAGTCCTCGAACTGCTGAGGCTGACCCTGCTCGTTGAAGCGCACCCGCACAATTTTGTAGCCCGAGGGCTGGGCGCGGTTCCAGGAGCCGTGCATGGTTACGAAGGCATCCTGCCGGTATGGCTGCGGAAACTGCTGACCCCGGTAGAACACCATGCCCAACGGCGCCGAATGGGCCTTGTACGTGAGCAGCGGCCGTACCGTGCGGGCATCAAACTGCTCGTACGTTTCCCCCGATTTGGGCTTGTTGGCGGGGTAGTGCTTACCATCGGCAATGATGGAAGGCCAGCCGTAGTGGCCACCATCCTTGATCTGGTTGAACTCCTCCATCTGGTCCTCGTCGCCGAGCCAGTCGATGCCGTGGTCGAGGCCGTAGAGCTGCTTGGTAACCGGGTGCCAGTCGAAGCCGATGGTATTGCGCAGGCCCTGGGCGTACACGCGCCGGCCCGAGCCATCGGGTTTCAGCTGGAGCAAAGTGGCGCTTTCGGGGTTGTCCTCGTCGCAGGCATTGCAGGTGCTGCCCACCGAGAGGTAGAGCATCCCATCGGGCCCGAACTGCAGGGTGCGGTTGGCGTGCTGGCCGGCGTCCGGCAGATCTTTGTACAGGGTTTTCAGCTCGCCCAGCGTGCCGTCGGCCTTTACGTCGGCCACGTACACCTCCCGGATGGCGGCCAGGTACAGCTTCCCGTCGCGGAGGGCCAGGCCGTGCAGGTGAGGCTTTTGGGCTACCTGCTGCATGGTTTCCACTTTACCATCCTGGTTGGCGTCGCGCAGCAGGGTAACGGTGCCTTTCACGCGGTTGCTCACGTAGGCGTCGCCGTTGGGGGCCACGGCCAGCATGCGGGGCATATCCAGGCCCTCGGCGTATTTGCTGATGGTGAAGCCCGCAGGCACCTGCAGACTGGCCACCCGCTCGGGCGTGGCCGGCAGTTTGTTGGGTAGGTAGATGTTGCCCGTCATCTGGAACGGGGTGGCGGCCGGGGGCACATTTTGGGCTGAGGCGGTAAAGCCAGCCAGCAGCACGGCGGCCAGAGGTATCGTCAGTTTCGGAAGCATAGCGCAGGTAAATAGTTGCGCTTGGATTAACTGCGTTTTTCCAGCCGGGGTTACGATTCAGCTTGCCGCCGCCCGCCACTGCCGCCGCAGCTTCCAGGCGGATAGGGTGGTAAGCAGGAGTAGCAGGAGCATGGTGTTGCGCCAGTTTGAAATCAGGTAATGAAGTACGTCTATATAGCGGATTCATGAACGGTGTAGCTGCCGTCGCCTAGCGTACGTAAGCAGGTATATGCAAGCGTATTCGATGGATTTGCGCCAGCGCGTGGCGCAGGCGCTGACTGAGCCCGGAGCCCGGCAGG
>NZ_RWIT01000012.1 GCF_003944715.1 Hymenobacter rigui
AAGCGGCTCTGCACGAGGCCATCGGTTGGATTACTAGCCAAGATGCGCGCAACTGGTTTGACCACTGTGGGTATCACACTCAACCAGCTAAATGAACGGACGAACCGTTCACGAATCCGCTATATATTATACGCCGTTTTATTCATACATCTCAAGTACATATTTTACGTTGTCGTTATTTAAACCTTTTAATTTCTCTAAAGCATTATTAGAAATATCTGTATTGATTGTCTGTAATGCGTGAACACATTTTCTCAAAGTTGACTCCAGCTCATCATCTTACCATCGAAATGTTTCTCTATTTAAGGCAATATTTACAATCGGTTCTACAAATCTATCATCACGTAGACTCTCCAAGTAAATTGTATTCACTAAGTCTTCGTGTTGGCCATGCCAAGTTGCAATCAACAATTTTTCAATATATTCAAAACTATCAGTCTCAAACTTATTTTGATTTGAAAAGTCAAGACACTGAATAAGTCCCTCTTCGTCTTCATTTTCTACAGCTCGTTTTAGTTCGTCTTTCATTTTTACACGGATTTTTCAAAATGGCATATAACATTAGGGTTGTCGAAACTCGGCAAACTTACAAGTTTCGGCAACCGGCGCTATTTACACAAGTAGTCTTCGGGAAGCATAGCCAGATTGGTATGCTTCCCGGAACTCCGGTTCAAAGTCCCAACGTATCGAGGGGTGAAGCTGGGCGGGAGGTTTGGGCCACATGGGTGTAGATTTCGGTGGTTTTGATGCTGCTGTGCCGCAACAGGTTCTAGAATAGGCAAATATCGGCACCAACCTCCAACCAGCTACGCCCCTCGTCTTTTTTGCAGGAAAACCGTAATAGCACGGCGTATTCCTACAGTCATTACGTACCGGCTAACCTTCCGAGCTTCGGCTCCGGGCCTGTAGCCAACGTACAGCTGCTCCGGATACCTTTGCAGCGGCCTGCCGCCCAATAACCCGGGCACGCGGGCCGGCTGCACGCTTACAACACTGCTTTTTTCACCCAACCAACCTACATGGCCTCCGGACTTTTTGCATTACTAGATGATATTTCGGCTTTAGTGAAAGTCAGTGCCGCCAGCCTGGACGATGTGCCGGCGCAGGTGGCCAAAACCACCGGCAAGGTGTCGGGCATCGTGATTGACGATACGGCCGTGACGCCCAAGTACGTGGTCGGCCTCGACCCCAGCCGGGAGCTATCCATCATCTACCAGATTGCCAAAAAGTCGCTGTTCAACAAGCTGCTGATTCTGACGCCGGCGGCGCTGGTGCTGGGCTACTTCGCTCCCTGGGCCATTACGCCCATTCTGATGCTGGGCGGGGCCTACCTGTGTTACGAGGGCTACGAGAAGGTGCATTCCCTATTCAGCAAGCACCCCGAGGCCCACGCGGAAACCGAGCAGCTGGAAACCATTACGCCGGAGGAGCTGGAAAAGCAGCGCGTGGCCGGCGCCGTCCGCACCGACATCATTCTGTCGGCCGAAATCATGGCTATTGCCTACAGCCAAGTAACCGACCAGCCCATCCTGAACCAGGTGCTGGTGATGCTGGCCGTGGCGGTATTCATCACAGTGGCCGTGTACGGCTTTGTGGGGCTGATTGTGAAGGCCGACGACATAGGCCTTCACCTGGCCGAGGGCGACAACAGCGCGGCCACCAAGAGCTTCGGCCGCGGCCTCGTGAAGTTCATGCCGAAGTTTCTCAGCATCCTGAGCTACGTGGGCACCGCCGCCATGCTGTGGGTGGGCGCCGAAATCATTGCCCACGGCATCCCCTTCACCGCCCACCTCCTGCACGAGCTGGAAGTAGCCCTGGCCTCCATGCCCGCCGTGGCCTGGCTGGCCAAAGTAGTGGCCTGCGGCCTGGGCGGTCTGGTGATTGGCTTCGTGATTGACCAGGTAGTACGGCTGGTGAAAAAGCTGCTACCGGCTAAGAAGGAGGTTGCGCAGTAGCGCGAACTTTGCAGTTCGCGCTACTGCATCTTATATAGCACGTCATGCTGAGCTTGCCGAAGCATCTCTACCGCTTCGTTGCAATCCTAACCTAACGAAGCGGTAGAGATGCTTCGGCAAGCTCAGCATGACGTGCTGGTGTTCTGCAGCCGTGTTTTCCCCCTTGTCATTCCCATGCACATCTTCGTCATCAACTCCGGTAGCAGCTCGCTGAAGTACCAACTGTTTCGCTGGCCGCAGGAGCAGCCACTGGCCCGCGGGCTGGTGGAGCGCATCGGGCTGCCCGATGGCCAGCTCACGCACACCACCCTACGGCCCGATGGCCAGGAGCACACCGTGCGGCGTATTTTGCCCATTCCCGACCACCGCGCCGGCCTGGAGGAAGCTATGCGCCTGCTCACCGACCCTGAAACCGGCGTGCTGCAGAACCCTGAGGACGTACAGCTGGTCGGCCACCGGGCCGTACACGGCGGGGAGGAATTCCGGGAGCCGACGCTGGTGACACCGGAGGTGAAGGCCCGCATCCGGGAGCTGTTTCCGCTGGCTCCGCTACACAACCCGGCCAACCTGTTAGGCATGGAAGTGGCCGAGCAATTGTTTCCGCAGGCCCGGCAGGTAGCGGTGTTCGACACGGCGTTTCACAGCACGCTGCCTCCCTACGCCTACCGCTTTGCGCTGCCCGAGGAATTGTACACCAAGCACGGGCTGCGCGCCTACGGCTTCCACGGCACCAGCCACCAGTTCGTGAGCCGCGAAACCCTGCGCTACCTGGGCCAGCCCGACGCCCGCGTTATCACAGTGCACCTGGGCAACGGCTGCAGCATGACCGCCACCGTGGCCGGCCGCGCTGTGGATACCAGCATGGGCTTCGGCCCTATGAACGGGCTGGTGATGGGCACTCGTGCCGGCGACACCGACCAGGCCGTCATTTTCCACCTGGTAGAGCAGCTGGGCTACTCGCTCGATGACGTGAAGAACCTGCTCAACAAGGAAAGCGGCATGCTCGGCCTCACCGGCCACAGCGACATGCGAGACATCACGCGCCTGCTCAACGAAGGCGACCCGCGCGCCCGCCTCGCCTACGACCTCTACGCCTACCGCATCAAGAAGTACCTCGGCAGTTTCCTGGCCGTGCTCAATGGGGCCGAAGCCGTGGTATTCACGGGCGGCGTGGGCGAAAACGACGCGCTGGTGCGCCAGCTGGTGTGCGCCAACCTGGATTTCATGGGCATCCGGCTCGATGAAACCGAAAACGCCCGCCGTGCCCCCGGCATCCGGGACTTATCGGCGGCCGGCACCCGGGTGCGGGTGCTGGTAGTGCCCACTAACGAGGAGCTGGAAATTGCGCGGCTGTGTGCGGGAATTGATGTATGATTAGTAGTTAGCCGGAAAGCACTGTGGGCCGATAGCACCGCCACCATATTCCAGCACTAGCTCTTCCGACTGAACAATATGAGTGCAACCGCGTGCGTATTGTTCCCGAAGGCTGTCCGCAATTGGCCTGCTGAAAACATTGAACGAATACATGCCCATACCGCTTCTCTTGAAGCCCAAAACGGCCGGCTCACCGTTCTGAATGGAAATACAGTCGGCGGCCTCCAGCTTTTCCTGAAGCTGTTGAATTGCAGCCTCACTCCACCCCAAACTGGTGACTAAACTATCAAGTTGGTGTTTGGACGAACTGGCCCACGCCAAACTGTACGTGGGATGTTGCGCAGGACCTTCTTGCACTACTATCCGGTCAATAGCACCATCTTCAAACTCAACTTCTACCTGCTTGCCAGCTGGCACTATTGAATCGTAATAACCGATGGCCGTTTGAATTGCGGAATAATGTTCGGTATAGCTATCCACTATTTCTTTTCGGGTATAGTCTTTATCAAATACCCCAAAGGCATGTGCAATGAATCCCACATACCCGAGAAACGCGGCCATCAGCACAACAATAACAGTACGTATACCAATGATAATCTTTAACGCTAGGCTCACTACAAATCAATTTTATCTGTATCTGAATCGAAAGCTCAAATTCAAACCTACTTTTTCTCCAGCTCCCCCGCAACCTGCTACCTTCGCTACCCGGCCCCGGCGCGCGGCGCAACTATGGGCGCGGGTTTGGGGTTTTTAGGTTCACACTGATTTCTGTCGGCTTTTGCTGTTATCTGCTTCTCCCTGGTTTATTGCGCTGTGCCTGCTGGTGGGGCTGGGCTACGCGGTCCTGCTGTACTCGGCCAAAGCTCCGTGGAGCCGAAGCGTGAACTACGCGCTGGCGGCCGTACGCTTTGCGGTGGTGAGCTTCCTGTGCTTTCTGCTGTTGTCGCCGTTTCTGAAATCCACCACCACTACCCGACAGGAGCCCACGCTGGTGCTGGCGCTGGATAACTCGCAGTCGGTGGGGCTGTTTACGCCCCCGGCGGTGCTGCGCCAGGCCACGCAGGGGCTGCAGCAGCTGGCTACCGAGCTGCGCGGCCAGGGCTTTCAGGTAGAAACCCGCACCCTAAGTCCCAGTTCGTCCACCCGACCCGATTCAGTGCGGTTTCAGGCCGCCGCTACCGATGTGGATAGGCTGCTCGCGGGCATCGATAACGAGTTTGAAGGACGCAATCTGGCGGGTGTGGTGCTGCTGTCGGATGGGCTGGTGAACCAGGGCCGGGCTCCGCAGTACGCTGAGTATCCCTTCCCGGTGTACGCCGTGGGCGTGGGCGACACTATTCCGAAGAAGGACGTAAGCCTGCCGGCCCTGACTTATAACCGCGTTGCCTTCAGCGGCAACCAGTTCCCCATTGAGGCTGAAATCGGGTACGATGGGTACGCGGGCAGTACAGCCACCGTGCAGGTGCGCGAAAACGGCCGGGTGCTGCAAACCCGGCAGGTACGCCTGCCCACCGGGCAGCGGCGCGTGAAAACAACTTTCCTGCTCACGGCCCCGGCCCCCGGCAAGCGCCGTTACGAGGTGGTAGTGGCCCCGCTGGCCGGCGAGTTTACCCGCCTCAACAACCAGAAGTTCGCCTACCTCGACGTAGTGAAAGGCAAACTGCGGGTACTGCTGGCCGGGGCGGCTCCCCACCCGGATTTGAAGGCATTGCGGGCTGCTATTCTGCAAAACGACAACTTCGACCTGACTACGTACCTACCCGGCATCACGCCTCTGAAAACGCAGGACTTTGACGTGGCCATTCTGCACCAACTGCCCGCGCAAAGCGGCGTGGGTGCCGAGGTGCTGGCCCAGGTGAAAGCCCGCCGGGTACCGGCCCTGTACGTGCTGGGCTCCCAGACCAACTTCGGAGCCTACAACGCCCTGGGCACCGGCCTTACCGTAACGCCCCGGGGCGGCCAGACCGATGAGGTAACGCCCGTACCCAACCCCAGCTTCACGCGGTTTTCCTTCGAGGAAGATGCGTTGCGCCGGTTTCTGGCGTACCCGCCCGCCGCAGTACCGTTTGGGGATGTGCGCGTGGGCGGAGGTGCTGAAGTAGCGTTGTGGCAGCAGGTAGGCCGCCTAAAAACCCAGAAGCCGCTGCTGGTTTTCGGCGGGTCGGCGGCCCAGCGCCAGGCCACCCTGCTCACGGATGGCAGCTGGCAGTGGCGCCTGCAGGAAGCCGTGGAACACGACGACCGGCCCGAAGCATATGACCGGCTGGTGCTGCGTACCCTGCAGCTACTCACCCAGAACGCCAACAAGAAGCGTCTCGACGTGTACCCGACCCAGGATGCCTTCGATACCCAGGACGATGTCACCTTCGGGGCCGAAACCTACAATGCCATTTTTGAGCGCATCTATAACCAGCAAATCACACTCACCCTCACCAACGAGCAGCAGAGAAACCGCACGTTCACATTTGCCAATTCCGAGGATGGGGCTCCGCTGCACCTGGGCCCGTTGCCGGCCGGCCTGTACCGCTACACGGCCCGCGCTACCGTAAGCGGGCAGCCCCAGCAGGACCGGGGCGAGGTGTTAATACAGGCTCAGCAGCTGGAAGCCACCCAGTCCAAAGCCGACCACAACCTGCTGGCGCAGGTAGCCCGGCGTAGCGGGCAGCGGCTGTATTTTCCGCAGCAGCTGCAGCAACTAACCCAGGACATCCGCAAAGCCAATTATAAGCCCGTTTTGTATGAGCAGGAGGATTTGCAGGATCTGATTAATCTGAAATGGCTGTTTTTCCTGCTGCTGGGGCTGCTGACCATAGAATGGGCCACACGCAAGTATTCCGGCGGCGTGTAAGGCGCGGTTCGGGGCCAGTTCTTTCTTTTTTCTTGATATGAAACGCTTTCTTCTCCTTCTGCTGCCGGCTACGGCTCTACTGGCCAGCTGCTCGAAAACCACCGAAGAGCAGGCCAAGCTGGCCGTGCAGGATTTCGTGCGCACCCGCGCCTCCGACCCCAGCAACTACTTCCCCGAGAAGTTCCGGTTCCGCGCCTATACCAAGCGTGATTCGCTGCTGTACCTGGCCGATATGGCCCGCATCAACAACCTGCCGGCCCCTCCCGCCCCTACGCCTAAAGACTCCGTACGCATTGGCACGCTGGTACACCACAGCTACCGGGACCAGATGCGCAACGGCGTGATGGTGCAGGACAGCGGCGAGTTTGTGGCCCGGGCCAACGGTACCGTGCGCAGCTTAGTGGCCGAAAGCCTCCGGCGTAAGCGGTTGGCCGGGAAGTAGCCGTACCTTTGCCGCATAAATTTCACGGTGAGCCGCAAGGCTCATGCCCCGCATGCGCTACATTCTGCTCAACAAGCCCTACGAAGTCCTGACCCAGTTTACCGACGAAAACGGCCGGCAAACGCTCAAGGACTTCGTATCCGTACCCAACATTTACCCCGTCGGCCGCCTCGACTACGACTCCGAGGGCCTGGTGCTGCTCACCGATGATAAGCAGCTGCAGCATCGCCTCTCCGAGCCTCGCTTCAAGGTGCCCAAAACCTACTGGGTGCAGGTGGAGGGCGTGCCGACGGAAGAGGCGCTTGCCACCCTGCGCCGCGGCGTGGACCTGAAAACCGGCTTCACCACCCCTGCCGAGGCTGAGCTGCTGCCCGACGCGCCCCAGCTCTGGGAGCGAAGCAAGCCGGTGCGGTTTCGGGCCAATATCCCCACCAGCTGGGTGCAAATCCGGATTTCGCAGGGTATGAACCGGCAGGTGCGCAAAATGACAGCCGCCGTGGGCTTCCCCACTCTGCGCCTGGTGCGCGTACAGCTGGCTGACCTGAAAGTGGCTGACCTCCAGCCCGGCCAGTGGCGCGAATTGACGGAGAAGGAAGTGCAGGCTCTCACCGAAGACATGGCCGCCCAGACAGCCGCCGCCGGCACCTTCAAAACGCCCAACAAAGGCTCCGAATACTGGCCCGGCGGCATCCGGCCGGCCAATGCCAAACCAGCTCCCACGGGTGGCTTCAACCGCACCGCTCCCAAATCTGCGCCGGAAGGCACCAAACGGGGCACCGGCAGCCGGGGCGCGGGCCGCGCAGCGGGCACTGGCTCGTTTGCACCTAAGTCAGCGGGCGGCAAAAGTGGCGGCAAAGCGGCTACGGGTGGTGCCGGCCGGAAGCCCGGCGCTAAGCCCACCGGCCGCGGCCCGGCCACTCCGGGTGGCCGCCCCGGCAGCACCGGCCGAAAGCCGGGTCCCACGGGTGGCAAACGCTCCGGGCGCGGCTAATGCGTACTCATCACATCTTCCGCCACGGCCGCCGCACCCTCGTGCTGGCGGCCGTGGTATTTGCGGGCCTGAATGTGGTAGCTGCTTTCCACGCCTGGCGCTTCACGCACTTCACTGTAGCGGCCGGAACTCATACCGACAACCCCGAGCAACTCACGCCACTGCAGAAGCTGGGGGTGTTGCTTACGGGTATCAAAAACCCCAAACCGGTCAACCAACAGTACCCTTCCTTCCCATTCGCCACGCTGCACCTGGCCAGCCCCAACGGCCGGCTGGAATGCTGGTACGGGCCGGTGGCGCAGCCCCGCGGCACGGTGGCCCTGTTTCACGGCTACACCAGCTCTAAGGGCAAGTTACTGACGGAGGCGGCCCACTTCCGCAGCCTCGGCTACAACGTGCTGCTGACCGATTTTGCCGGCAACGGCGGCTCCACGGGCAACGTGTGCACCGTGGGCCACCACGAAGCCGCCGACGTGGCCACGGTGTTGCGCTGGCTGCAGCGGCGGAACAGTCCGGTGTTTGTGTATGCCAATTCCATGGGGGCCGTGGCTACGCTGCGGGCGGAGGCCGAGTTGGGCGTGCAGCCCACGGCCAATGTGCTGGAGTGCCCCTACGGCTCCATGCTCGAAACGGCCCAAAGCCGGTTCCGCTCCATGCGGGTACCCTCTTTCCCCATGGCCAACCTACTGGTGTTCTGGGGCGGTGTAGAGAATAACTTCTGGGCCTTCGACCTCGACACCAAGCACTACGCAGCGCATGTAACTACCCCCACCCTCCTGCTCTGGGGCAACGCCGACCCGCGCGTCACCCGCACCGAAACCGAAGCCATTTTTACGGCACTGGCTGGCCCTAAACAGCGGCAGGATTTTGCAGGCTCCGGCCACGAACCGTATTGGTGGAAGCACCCGCACCAGTGGCGCACCGTTACCGGAGAATTCCTGCGAATGCACTACCAAGCCACCACTCACAAATAGAATTATTTCTACCCAACCCCTTATAGATACGCAACTACTTTTCTATAGTGCGTAGCTGCCGTCTGACGGCCGTTGCTTGGCCTAAAATTGAATTTATTCCATTTAATTCAACTTTTCATTGATATATCATTCAACATTCAACCATATTAATCATCAAACTCATATTCAAAAAAATATAAGAACAGTAGATAGTTTTCAAAAAACCTCTTACTTGCGGATACTTAACAATTCCGTAACATGGAGGCAGAAACTGTAAAATACCCGGTTGTTCGCAACTACGTTGCTGGTCAGTTTGTCGATACTGAAGCTGCCAACACTCTAGCGGTGGAAAGCCCCCTGACGGGTGAGGTGCTGGCCGAAATGCCGCTTTCGGGCGCGGCGGCGCTGGATACGGCCGTGCAAGCAGCCAAAGCGGCATTCCCGGCCTGGTCGACCACGCCGATTAAGGAGCGAGTGCAGGTATTTTACCGCTACAAAACCCTGCTGGAGCAGCACATGGCGGAATTGTCGGAACTGGTGCATCAGGAAAACGGCAAGACGCTGGACGAGGCCCGGGCCGAAGTGGAAAAAGCCATTGAGCTGACGGAGTTTGCCTGCTCCCTGCCCCAATTGGTGGCGGGCGAGGTGATGGAAGTCAGCAAAGGCGTGGAATGCCGCATTGAAAAGCGGCCGTTGGGTGTAGTGGCCTCCATTGCCCCATTCAACTTCCCCAACATGGTGCCGCACTGGACCATCCCTAATGCCCTAGTGCTGGGCAATTGCATGATTCTGAAACCCTCGGAGCTGGTGCCGCTGAGTGCTATGCGCATTGCGGAGTTGCTGAAGGAGGCCGGCCTGCCCGATGGCGTGCTCAACGTAGTAAACGGCGACAAGGAAATTGTGGAAGCCATCTGCGACCATCCCAGCATTCAGGCCGTGTCGTTTGTGGGCTCCACGCGCATTGCGCAGGTGGTGTACCGCCGGGCCACCAGTAACCTGAAGCGGTGCGTAGCCCTGGGCGGGGCCAAAAACCACCTGCTTGTACTGCCCGATGCGCACGCCGACATGACGGCCTCCAATGTGGCAGCTTCCATGTCGGGGTGCGCGGGGCAGCGGTGCATGGCGGGCTCAGCCATGGTGGCCGTGGGCTCCGTGGACCACATTATCAGCAAGCTGGTAGAGGAAGCCCGCAAGATTGTACCCGGCCAGAACCTGGGCTCCGTTATCAGCCGGCAGGCCAAGGAGCGGATTGAGCGCTACATTACCGAAGCTGAACAGGCCGGCGCAAAAGTGCTGCTGGATGGTCGTAACCCGACCGTAGCGGGCAACGAGAACGGCTACTACGTGGGCCCTACCGTTATCGACTACGTAACACCCGATATGGCCATTGCCAGCGAAGAGGTGTTTGGCCCGGTACTGGCCATTATGCGCACCAATACGCTGGATGAGGCGCTATCCATCGAAAACGCCTCCAATTACGGTAATGCCGCCGCCGTATTCACGCAAAGCGGCGGCCTGGCCCGCCACGTGATGGAACAGGCCTCGGCCGGCATGATTGGCGTGAATATCGGCGTGCCCGTACCCCGGGAGCCCTTCTCCTTCGGCGGCTGGAATGAGTCGAAATTCGGGGCCTGCGACATCACCGGCAAAAGCTCCATCGAGTTCTGGACCCAGATGAAGAAGGTCACCACCAAGTGGAACCCCGAGTCGCGCACCAACTGGATGTCTTAAATGAGTTTCTAGTTGCTGGTTTCTGGTTTCTAGTTGTCCTGACGACGGACTACTCAGACTCGCGCATCAGCAAACCCGACAACTAGAAACTAGAAACCAGCAACTAGAAACTTCCTCGTATGGAAACCACCTTCGACACCGACAAGCATCAGATTCTGCAGGACAACCTCGACCACACGCTGTTTTCGTGGTCGAAGCAGGCGGGGCTGAACCCGATTAGCGCGGAGCGGGCCGAGGGTGTTTACCTCTGGGACCGGGACGGCAAGCGGTATATCGACTTCTCCTCGCAGCTGATGAACGTAAACATCGGCCACGGCAACCAGAAAGTGACGGAGGCGGTGGCCGCCCAGATGCGGGAGCTGAGCTACGTGTACCCCGGCATGATTACCAAGGCCCGCGGCGACCTGGGCCGGCGGCTGGCGGAAATCACGCCACCCAACCTCACCAAGGCCTTTTTCACCCTGGGTGGGGCCGAAAGCATCGAAAACGCCGTGAAGCTGGCCCGCGTATATACCGGCCGATATAAGATTGTCAGCCTGTACCAGTCGTTTCACGGTGCTTCGTACGGGGCCATCAGCGTGGGCGGCGACCCGCGCAAGTTCGCCGTAGATTCGCAGGCCATGCCCGGTACGGTGCACGTCGAAAATCCTTACTTCTACCGCTGCCCTTGGTACAGCAGCACCCCAGAGGAATGCGCCGAGCGGGCCGCTGCCGCGATGGAGCGCATCATTGGGTACGAGAATCCGGGCAGCGTGGCGGCCGTTATCCTGGAGGGAGAATCGGGCACCTCGGGCTGCATCAAGTACCCGCCCGGCTACTGGCAGCGGGTGCGCGAAATCTGCGACAAGCACGGTATTCTGCTTATTGCTGACGAGGTGATGTCGGGCTTTGGGCGCACCGGCAAGTGGTTCGGCTCCGACCACCACGGCGTGAAGGTGGATCTGATGTGCATGGCCAAGGGCATTACGGCCGGGTACCTGCCACTCGGCGCGGTAATGGTGGACGAGCAGATTGCCCACTACTTCGACGAGCGGCCCCTGCCGTTGGGCCTCACCTACTCGGCCCACCCCGTATCCTGCGCCGCCGCCGTAGCTGTGCTGGACATCTACGAGGAGGAAAACATGCTCGAAAACGTGCAGGAACTGGGCCATTACCTGGATGCCCGCATCTGTGACCTGATGGGGGAACACCCGAGTATCGGTGACTGGCGCAATACAGGTCTGTTTGGTTGCCTGGAGCTGGTGAAGAACCGGGAAACCAAAGAGCCGATGGCCCCCTGGAATGCCGCCCCTTCTCAAATGGAAGTGATGAACCAGGTGGCGGCCAAAATCCGGGAGCTGGGTATGTACACCTTCGTGCGCTGGAACTACATTTTCATTGCCCCGCCCCTCAACATCACCCGCGACGAGCTGGATGAAGGCCTGGCCATCATCAGCGAAGCCCTGCGCATAGCCGACGCCCATACCCACTAGGCTTTACCCCCGACTTCCTGCTTGATTTTTCGGCTCGTCAGCAGACGAGTCCAGCTGGCTTGTTTGCTTTTGCGGCGCGGAATTTCATTCGGCAATTTGTATCTTTTCCTTTTCCAATTCGCTCACAATCATCCTGTTTGATGGCAACTGTACTGGTAAAAAATGGCCGGGTAATTACTGCTGACTCCGACAGCGTGTGCGACATTCTGGTGGAGGATGAAATCATTACGGCCATTGGCAAAAACCTGCCCGTGCAGGCCGATGAAATCATTGACGCCACCGGCAAGCTGGTGCTGCCCGGCGGAATTGACCCACACGTACATTTGGATATGCCCTTCATGGGCACTTTCAGCTCCGATACGCACGAAACCGGCACCCGCGCCGCCCTCCACGGCGGCACTACTACCGTCATTGATTTTGTGCTGCAGAAGCAGGGCCATAGCCTGCGGGAGGCGCTGACGGAATGGCAAAGCCGCGCCAACGGCACGGCCGTGGGCGACTATTCGTTTCACATGGCCGTAACGGATTTCAACCCCAGCACCAAGGAGGAAATCAAGGATATGGTGGCCGAGGGCATCACCTCCTTCAAAACCTTCATGGCCTACAAGGGCGCGCTCATGATTGACGACGCGCAGATGGTGGGGCTGATGCAGGAGGTGAAGAAGCACGGCGGCCTCGTGACGGCCCACGCCACCAACGGCGACCTGATTGACACGCTCATTGCCCAGCACCGCGCCGCTGGTAAGCTCACGCCCCGCTACCATTACCTCTCCCAGCCCGAAGTAACGGAAGCCGAAGCCTCGGGCCGCTTCTGCGACATTGCCAACTACACGGGCGTGAATGCCTACATCGTGCACCTTACCTGCGAGGGCGCGCTCAACAAAGTGCGCCGCGCTACTGAACGAAACCAGCGCGTGCTGGTGGAAACCTGCATTCAGTACCTGTTGCTGGATGCCTCGCTGTATGGCGAAGAGTTTGAAGGAGCCAAGTGGGTGATGTCGCCGCCGTTGCGGGAGAAAAAGGACCAGGATACGCTCTGGGCCGGCATCAACCAGGGCCTGGTGCAGGTAGTGGGCACCGACCATTGCCCCTTCATGTGGGAGCAGAAGCTGATGGGTAAGGACGACTTCTCCAGGATTCCGAACGGGCACCCGGCCATTGAACACCGCATGGAGCTGCTGTTTTCGGAAGGCGTGATGAAAGGCCGCATCAGTCCGCAGAAGTTCGTGGAAGTGACCAGCACCAACGCCGCCAAAATCTTCGGCATGTTTCCCCGCAAAGGCACCATCAGCATCGGGGCCGACGCCGACCTCATCCTCATCGACCCCAGGAAGAAGCATACCATTTCGGCCGAGACCCACCACATGAATGTGGATTACTCCAGCTACGAAGGCTGGGAACTGACCGGTAAAATCGACACGGTGCTGCTACGTGGCAAAGTGGCCGTGGACCACGGTGAAACCAAAGTCGGGCGCGGCTACGGGCAGTTCATCAAGCGCGGAAAAGTGGGTTTCTAGAACCTGTTTACCACTCATTGTACGGCTTACGCATCCTCTTACACATCTTTCTCTCACCCCTATAACCGCTTACCTACAATGCCCAGAATTATCAAATCCGGCCTGATTCAGATGAGTTTGCCGATGACGGAAGGTGAAGGCAGCATCGAGGAAATCAAGGAAGCCATGGTGCAGAAGCACATTCCGCTGATTGAGGAAGCCGGCCGCCAGGGGGTGCAGATTCTGTGCCTGCAGGAAATCTTCAACACGCCCTACTTCTGCCCCGGCCAGGACAAAGCGTGGTACGCTTCTGCCGAATCGGTGCCCGGCCCCACCACGGAACGCATGGCTGAATACGCGAAGAAGTACAACATGGTGATGATTGTGCCGGTGTACGAGCGGGAGTCGGCGGGCTTCCTCTACAACACCGCCGCCGTAATCGATGCCGATGGCACCTACCTAGGCAAATACCGCAAAAACCACATTCCGCACACTTCCGGCTTCTGGGAAAAGTTTTTCTTTAAGCCTGGCAACATGGGCTACCCCGTGTTCCAGACCAAGTATGCCAAAGTGGGCGTGTACATCTGCTACGACCGGCACTTCCCCGACGGGGCCCGCGTGCTGGGCCTGAACGGCGCGGAAATCGTGTACAACCCTTCGGCCACCGTGGCCGGCCTGTCGCAATACCTCTGGAAGCTGGAGCAGCCGGCCCACGCGGCGGCCAACGGCTACTTTATGGGCTGCATCAACCGCGTAGGCGAGGAAAAGCCCTGGAATCTGGGCCGCTTCTACGGCAGCAGCTACTTCGTGGACCCACGCGGCCAGATTTTCGCCCAAGCCTCCGAGGAAAAAGATGAACTGCTGGTAGCCGAATTTGACCTCGACATGATTGAGGAAGTGCGCTCTACCTGGCAGTTCTTCCGTGACCGGCGCCCCGAAACCTACGAGAAGCTGGTGGAGCTATAGGAGTTTCTGGTTGCTGGTTTCTTGTTTCTTGTTGACAAGAAGCTCCGGCCTGCAAGCAGTAGGTTCCTGCTGTTGCGGATGAACTATGCATCCAACTAGAAACAAGAAACCAGCAACTAGAAACTTTTAAGAAATGGCCGAATACGCTACTCCAACTACTGAGCAGGAATTTGCCGGAAACTTTGCGCAGCTCAAGCCGCTGATGAGCAACTCGGAGGCCCTGCTGGAAAGCTCCCGCTGCCTGTTCTGCTTCGATGCGCCCTGTATCAAGGCTTGTCCTTCTGGCATCGATATTCCGCTGTTCATCCGCCAGATTAATTCCGGTAATGCCACCGGCGCGGCCCGCACCATTTACGAGGCCAACTACTTCGGTAACGCCTGCGGTAAGGTGTGCCCCACGGAGGTACTCTGCGAAGGATCCTGCGTGTACACGGCCACTGGTGCCAAACCCATTGAAATTGGAAGGCTGCAAAGCCACGCCACGCGCAAAGTGATGGACCAGGGCAAGCACTTGTTCCAGCCGGGCGCGGCTACGGGGTTTCGGGTGGCGGTAGTTGGGGCCGGACCGGCCGGTATTTCCTGCGCCTGCGAGCTGCGCAAGCTGGGCCACGAAGTAGAGGTGTTCGAAGCCCGCAGTCAGCCCTCTGGTCTGACGCTGTACGGCGTGGCCCCCTACAAAATCACCAACGAGGAAACGCTGGCCGAAATGGCGTATCTGGAAGCGCAATTCGGCTTTCAAGTGCACTACAACCATCTCATCAGTACTCGCGCCGACCTGGAAAAGCTGGAAAATGAGTACGACGCCATCTTCCTGGGCATTGGGCTGGGCCACACCTCGGCGCTGGGGTTGCCGGGCGAAGAGCGGGAGAACTGCGTGGGGGCGGTGGAGTTCATCGAGCAGCTGCGCATCCGGCAGGAGCAAACCGCCGTGGGCCGCAAAGTGGTAGTGCTGGGCGGCGGCAACACGGCCATGGACGCCGCTTCCGAGTCGGCGCGGCTGGGGGCGGAGCGGGTGGTGCTGGCCTACCGGCGCGGCAAGGAGGAAATGGGCGCGTATGAATTTGAGTACGACCTCGCCAAAGGAGTTGGGGTGCAGGGCCTGTTCAACGTAGCGCCGCTGGAAATCCTGGGCAATGGCAAGGTGGAAGGCGTGAAATTCGTGCGCACCGCCGTCCTCAATGGTCAGGTGCAGCCCGTGCCGGGTTCGGAGTTCGTGGAACCCTGCGACATGGTGATAAAAGCCACCGGCCAGGCCAAGCAGACCAGTTTCCTCCACCTCATTCCGGAGCTGCAGCTGGATGGCAAAGGCCGTATCGTGTTCAACCCCGGCACCGGTCAGACGACCAATCCGCGCTACTTCGCCGCCGGCGACGCGGCCAATGGCGGCGCCGAAGTAGTAAACGCCGCCGCCGACGGCAAAGCCGCCGCCCACGGCATTCATACGTTTTTGACTCGTTAAAACGTCATTCCGAGCGAAGTCGAGGAATCTCGCGTGCTGATGTTGCAATGGTAACTGTCATGCTGAGCTTGTCGAAGTATCTCTACCGCTTCGATTGGATTACGACCACACCGTCAGCACGCGAGATTCCTCGACTACGGCTACGCCTTCGCTCGGAATGACGTTCTGATGGCCCCAAATAGCCACCACCTAACGGCACAGGCACCGGCCAACCAGAAACCAGAAACACGAAACCAGCAACTAGAAACTCATTCCCATGCCTGACCTCTCCATCAACTTTGCAGGTATCAAGTCGCCCAATCCGTTCTGGCTGGCTTCGGCGCCGCCTACCAACTCCGGGTACCAAGTGATGAAGGCCTTTGACGCCGGCTGGGGCGGGGCCGTGTGGAAGACGCTGGGCGTGCCCGTGGTAAACGTGTCGAGCCGCTACGGCAGCGTGAACTACCGGGATAAGCGTATGATGGGCTTCAACAACATTGAGCTGATATCGGATAGGCCATTGGCCGACAACCTGCGCGAGATTGAGGAAGTGAAGAAGCGCTTCCCCCACCACGCCGTCATTGCCTCCCTCATGGTGCAGAGCCGGCAGGAATGGCACGACATTGTGCGCGACGTGACCAACGCCGGCTCCGATGGCATTGAGCTGAATTTTGGCTGCCCGCATGGCATGTGCGAACGGGGCATGGGCTCGGCCGTGGGTCAGGAGCCAGAGGTGCTGCAAACCATTGTGGAATGGGTGATGGAAGTGGCCCGCATTCCGGTTATCGTGAAGCTTACGCCTAATATCAGTGACATTACCGAGCCCGCTCTGGCCGCGCGGCGCGGGGGTGCCAACGCCATTTCGCTTATCAACACCATCCAGAGTATTGTGGGCGTGGATCTGGACCTGTTTGCCCCCTACCCCATTGTGGATGGCAAGGGCAGCAACGGCGGCTACTGCGGCCCGGCCGTGAAGCCCATTGCCCTGAACATGGTGAAAAACTGCGCCCAGCACCCCGATGTGCGCCTGCCCATTTCCGGCATCGGCGGCATCGAAACCTGGCGCGATGCGGTGGAGCACATTCTACTGGGAGCATCATCGGTGCAGGTGTGCACGGCAGCCATGCACTACGGCTTCGGCATCATCCGGGAAATGACCAGCGGGCTGGAGCAATACATGACGGAGAAAGGGTTCCATACCATTGACGACATGGTGGGCCGGGCCCTGCCCAACGTGAAGCACTGGGAAGACCTCAACCTCCAGTACAAAGTCACCGCCAGCATCAACCCCGACAAGTGCATTGGCTGCCAGCTGTGCTACACGGCCTGCGAAGACGGAGCCCACCAAGCCATCCGGCTGCAGCCCGGCACGCGCACCCCAGAAATCATCGACGAGAACTGCGTGGGCTGCAACCTCTGCTCTTTGGTGTGTCCCGTGGAGCAGTGCATCACCATGGAGCGCCGCGACGACGGCACCCAGCACCAAACCTGGAAGGAGCGCACGGCCGCCGACGACATTCCTACAACTTTTAACGACGAGCGGGCCGGCGGCCGCCACCACTGGGTACCCGAGCCCGCGGCGGCGTTGGGTAAGGAAAAGGAAAAAACGCTGCCCGGTAAGGCGCGGTTGTATACACCGGAGCCGGAGAAGCAAGTGGTAAATGAGTAGCTTTAACAGCCTCATTCTAAGAAAAAGCCTCTGCATAAGATATGCAGAGGCTTTTTATCGTTATTTACTTATGCTTTCCTCGTATTCAACTCAAACCCTTTCAGCCCTTCTTGAAGCCTTTCCTGACTTCCGGGATTCTGTAAACCTTCAGGGAGATTACTTCAGCATAAAACTAAATTCCCCTTCCGGGCTACCTTTCATTATCTCCTCTGAAAATGATGAACTGACTGTTTATTTCTCCGAGCACCACTGCCATTTCACCAGCGTTGATGAGCAAGGTAGTGTGGGCGGCTATCCATTAGATGATGCGGAAGATGCAATTGATTATATCCGAAAGTTAATTTCCGGCGAGGTGGCCTTAGCCGTTTGGACTAAAGACGGCAACTTCTCAATGTCTTCTACCTATCAGATTAAAGATGGGCCGTGGCCCATAGGAGCAAACTGGGTTACTTCCTGGCTCTGGCGTTGCTGGGCACGTAAACGAAAGTTGGAGACAATAAAATGGTCCTCCTAAGCCAAGGCCTCATCGCTCTGCTGCGTTGGAGCCCATTCGCTTTATAAAAATTCCATCTTGAACGAGAATGACCAATTTATTACAACGACTGCAATGCTGGTATACAACCAATTGTGATGGTGATTGGGAGCATGATCATGGGATTTCCATTGCGACTCTGGACAATCCAGGTTGGTATGTAATAATTGATTTACAGGATACTTGTCTTGAAAAAGCTGTTCTCCCTAATAAACCTGTAGAAGAACGTTCACCGACCAATTGGGTAACTTGGCATATCGAGGATTGTAAATTTATAGCATCTGGTGGGCCTATGAATTTGTCTGAAATACTATCCTATTTTTTGGATACGCTTTTACCAGAGCAGAAAGATGAGACACTTGAATACAAGGTCTACATTCCGCTCAAAGGCTATGAAGGTTTAATTTGGAGGCTGGCTCATGCTGTACTTATTACGGAAAGTCAACTCCGCATTGTTGATTTTCCTAATCCCGAAAGCACAAACTCCTACAGTGTAGGAGATGAGAGAGGATTTGAGCCATTTAGCTTACTAGAAGCTACCTCCTTGGGGTCGGCTGTTGCTGTTGCGGAAGTAGGTGATTTAATCGAAGTAACAATCGAGGAGCATCAGTTCAGCACCGACCTAGTTTATGTTGGTCATGTAAAGGCACAGGGAGTAGAATAACAATTACTGCCCGCCTGTCAGGAAATCCCGACGGTGATTTTCCCGTAGAAGTCAGACCGTCCGGAAAGAACGGCCCAGTTTGCCCCAAAATGACAATCTGTCACGAATAAAGGGCGTTTTTCGGGCTGGTACGCGTCTTGTAATTACCCCGGCGTGAGTGCTTCGGCGCTCTTTCTATCTGACACCTCAACACCCTAACGATACTCCTTAACATGGGAAAAATAATTGGTATTGACCTCGGCACCACCAACTCCTGCGTGGCCGTAATGGAAGGCAACGAGCCGGTGGTGATTCCAAACAGCGAAGGCCGCCGCACGACTCCGTCGATTGTCGCGTTCCTCGACAACGGTAAAGGTGAGCGTAAGGTAGGTGACCCGGCTAAGCGTCAGGCCATTACCAACCCGCATAACACCATCCAGTCCATCAAGCGTTTCATGGGCCGTAACTTCTCGGAGGTTTCCGAAGAAGCCAAGCACGTGGCCTACGCCCTGGGCAGCGGCTCCAATAACACGGTGGGCGTGAAAATCGGCGACCGGCAGTACACGCCGCAGGAAATTTCGGCCATGGTTCTGCAAAAAATGAAGCAGACCGCCGAAGATTACTTGGGCCAGCCCGTAACCGAAGCCGTTATTACGGTGCCCGCCTACTTCAACGACGCTCAGCGTCAGGCTACCAAAGAAGCAGGTGCTATTGCCGGCCTCGATGTGAAGCGCATCATCAACGAGCCCACGGCCGCTGCCCTGGCTTACGGCCTCGACAAAGACCACTCGAACCACAAAGTAGCCGTGTATGACCTCGGCGGTGGTACGTTCGATATTTCGATTCTGGAGCTGGATAACGGCGTATTCGAGGTACTGAGCACCAACGGTGACACCCACCTCGGCGGCGACGACTTCGACCAGGTTATCATCAACTTCCTGGCCGACACGTTTGCCTCGGAAAATGAAGGACTCGACCTGCGCAAGGACGCCATGGCTCTGCAGCGTCTGAAAGAAGCCGCTGAGAAAGCCAAAGTGGAGCTGTCTTCGTCGACGGAAACTGAAATCAACCTGCCTTACATCACGGCTACGGCTTCAGGCCCCAAGCACCTGGTGGTGAAACTGAGCCGCGCCAAGTTCGAGCAGCTGGCTGATTCGCTGATCCGTCGCTCGATGGAGCCGGTGAAAAAAGCCCTGCAGGACGCTGGCCTGAGCACTTCGGACATCAACGACGTGATTCTGGTAGGTGGCTCGACCCGTATTCCGCGCATTCAGGAAGAGGTAGAGAAGTTCTTCGGCCGCAAGCCTTCGAAAGGTGTTAACCCCGACGAAGTAGTAGCCGTGGGCGCTGCCATCCAGGGCGGTGTACTGACCGGTGAAGTGAAGGACGTGCTGCTGCTGGACGTGACTCCGCTGAGCCTCGGTATCGAGACGATGGGTGGCGTGATGACCAAGCTCATCGAAGCCAACACCACCATCCCGACCAAGAAATCGGAAACCTTCTCGACGGCTTCGGACAACCAGCCTTCCGTGGAAATCCACGTGCTGCAGGGTGAGCGCCCGATGGCTTCGCAGAACCGCACCATCGGTAAGTTCCACCTCGATTCCATCCCGCCCGCACCTCGTGGCGTGCCGCAGATCGAAGTAATCTTCGACATTGATGCCAACGGTATCCTGCACGTAACGGCCAAGGACAAAGGCACCGGTAAGGAGCAAAAAATCCGCATCGAGGCCTCCTCGGGCTTGTCGGATGCTGACATTGAGCGCATGCGCCAGGAAGCAGCGGCCAACGCTGAGGCCGATAAAGCCGAAGTGGAGCGCATCTCGAAGCTGAACGCAGCCGACTCGATGATCTTCCAGACCGAGAAGCAGCTGACCGAATACGGCGACAAGCTGAGCGGCGGCAACAAAACGGCCGTGGAAACGGCTCTGGCCGACCTCAAGAAAGCCCACGAGAGCAAGGACCTGGGTGCCATTGATACGGCTATGGCCGCCATCAACACCGCCTGGCAGGCTGCTTCGCAGGAAATGTACGCTCAGAGCGGCCCCGAAGGGCAGCCCGGCGCGGAAGGTGGCAACCCCTTCGGCGGTGCCGGCCAGCCCGGCGGCAACGGCCAGCAAGGTGCCGGCCACGACAACGTGACCGATGTGGACTACGAAGAAGTAGGCAAGTAAACTACAGATAGTGCTGATTTCGCGGATAACGCAGATGCAGCGCTGAGTTAGAAAAGGCCCGGAGCAGCTTGCTTCGGGCCTTTTTGCGTGTTACCCTGTACTTTTCGGCTGTATGACTGACTTTCTGATAATCGGGGCGGGTATTGCCGGGCTGGCGGCGGCGCAGGCGGTCCGGCAGCTGGGCTACACGGTGCAGGTGCTGGAAGCCGCCCCGGAACTGCGCGAAATCGGGGCGGGCGTGGTGCTGGGGGCCAACGCCATGCGCGCGCTGGATACGCTGGGCCTGCACGATGCCGTGCACGCGCGCGGCTTTGTGGTGGAGAGCATCGGCCTGCTGGATGAGCACGGCCGCCCGCTGAACGTGGTAGACACCCGCCCGTTCACCCAGCGGCTGGGCTTCGATAACCTGGCCATTCATCGGGCGGAGCTGCAACAGGCGTTGCTGGCGGCGTTGCCCTCCAATATTGTGCAGCTGAGTAAACGCCTGGCCGGCTTCGAGCAGACGGCCGAGCACGTAACCGTTCGGTTTGAAGATGGCACTACCGCCACCGGCCGCGCCCTCCTCGCTGCCGACGGTATCCGCTCCCGGGTGCGGCTGCAATTGCTGCCTGATAGCCAGCCCCGATACGCCGGTTATACTTGCTGGCGGGGTATCATGGATGCCACCGGCCTGCCGCTGGTGCCGGGCCGCACCACCGAAAGCTGGGGCCGCCACGGCCGCTTCGGAGTGGTGCCGCTGGCGAACGGGCGCGCTTACTGGTTTGCCTGCATCAATAGCAGCACGCCCCGCAACCCGGAGTTTCAGCAGTTCACGCTGGCAGATTTGCAGCAGCACTTCGGGCATTTCCACGCGCCCATTCCGCAGGTGCTGGCCCATACCCAGCCCGGACAGCTGCTGTGGGGTGATATTCTGGACTTACGGCCCCTACCCCGCTTCCACTTTGGGCGGGTGTTGCTGCTGGGCGACGCGGCCCACGCCACCACGCCCAACATGGGCCAGGGCGCGGGTATGGCCGTGGAAGATGCCGCCATGCTCGCGCGCTGCCTGCGGGACCAGCCCCACGACTGGCCCGCGGCGTTTGCCCGGTTTACGGAGCGCCGACGTCCGCGCACTACCCGCATTGTGGAACAGTCATGGCAGTTGGGAAAGGTGGCCCAGCTGACGAGTGCGCCGCTGGTGAGCCTGCGCAACTGGGTAATGCGCCACCTACCTCGGCAGCTGAACGAGCAGCAGATGACGTTTCTCTACGAAGGCGAATAAAAAACCGTCCCCGGCAGTAGCCAGGGACGGTTTTTTATCAGAGAAGCGTGAGTAGCCGCTGTAAATGATCAGCTCCCTTTTTCGTCAGTTTTGGCTGCTTCTTCGGCTTCTTCTTCATCCTCTTCCTCAAAGCCTTCCTTTATTTTTTCGTTGGCTTCCTCATGGTCGCCGGCATCGGCTTCTTCGCAGTTTTCTTCCTGCTCCTCCTTGTCGTGGGGCTCGTAGCTGAGCTTAATGTAGATGGGAAAGTGGTCGGAGCCGACGTAGGGCAGGCGCTCCATATCGTCCACTTTAAAATCGGCCGATACGAACACGTGGTCGAGGGGCCAGCGCAACAGGGAATAGTCAGCGTGGAAAGTAGGCAGCAGGCCCCGGCCCACACGCGGGTCCATGAGGCCGCTGATACGCCTAAACAGCTCGGAAGTATGCGACCAAGCCACATCGTTCATGTCGCCGAACACGATAGTGGGTTCATCCTTTTTGTCGATGGTTTTGCCCACTAATAGCAGTTCGGCGTCGCGCTTGGTACTGGTCTTGGACTCGGCGGGGGCTGGCGGCTTGGGATGCAGGCCGTAAATCCGCACCCAGGTGCGGCCATCGGGCAACTGCACGCGGGCGTGCAGGCTGGGTACGTCGTCGTCGAGTAGGTATTTGATTTCGCAGCTTTCCAGCTTCAGGCGCGAGAAGAACAGCAGGCCGTAGGTGTTATCCAGCGGCTCGTGGCAGGTGTACGGATGGGTTTCCTCCAGCGGCTTAAGCTGCTGATACCACCACTCGTCCGTTTCCACCGCCATAATGATATCGGGGTCAGCTTCCTGCAGCACCTGTAAAGCCTTACGGCCCTGTTTGTTGTATTGCAGCACATTCATCATAGCCAGGCTCAGATGCCGGTTGCCGTCGGAGAGGGTACTGTCCCCGATCTGCTTACTCACCAGCCGGGTATAAGGCATAATCCGGAAGCCCTGGTACAGCACGGCTACCGTGAGGGCCACCAGCAGGCCAATGCCGTAGTAACCGGGCAAATCCGTCCAGCCCAGGGCCAGACCGCCCAGTATCACAACCAGCAGTACGCCTACAATCTGCAGGCGAGGAAAGTCGAATACCCGAATCCACCACGCAGTCTGGCGCAGCAGAGGTAATACCGTGGCTACCAGCGCAGCTACGGCCAATAATGCCGTAAGGCCGTGCAGAAGGGTAAGCCAGAGAGGAAGTGAGTCGAAGTCAGGCAAGGGGCGGGAGTAGTAAGGGAGAATGAGGGCAGATACGGACAGGCGAAGGGGCGGTTAATCGTCGTTGAGGCCGCCTTTGCGCAGCTCCTCAATGGTACGCATGACTTTATCCTTGAGTGAGGTTCGGTATTTTTCCAGCGCATCCTGCAGGCGGGCGTTGCTGAGGGCCAGCATCTGGGTAGCCAGCACGGCGGCATTGGTAGCACCATCCAGCGCCACGGTAGCCACAGGCACGCCGGCCGGCATCTGGAGCATCGACAGAATGGAATCGAGGCCGTGAATGGAGGTAGCCGAGTTGATGGGCACCCCAATAACGGGCAGCGTGGTGAAGGAGGCCACCATACCGGGCAGGTGCGCGGCCCCACCCCCACCGGCAATAAGCACGCGCAGCCCGCGTTTGCGGGCCGTTTCGGCGTACTCTACCAGCCGGTGCGGAGTGCGGTGGGCCGATACCAGCGTGAGCTCATACGGAACGCCAAACTGGCGCAGCAGCTCAGCCGCCGCCGTCATAATTTTCAAATCGGACTGAGAGCCCATGATAATACCAACCAGGGGCGTATCGGTGGGTACGGCTTCGGAATTGGGAGCGGGAACGGCGGTGGTCATACTACTGGGAGAGAAAAATTGGGCGGCACCTGACCCGGACTGGCTTCTACGGGCCGTTGCGGCCATGGTTGAGACTCTAAACATAGCATTTTCCCTGTTTGCTGATTCTCAAAGGCTCGTACCTTTACCTGCCGCCTACCGCCCCCTGCCGATGGAGATACTACTTGCCACCTTCACTACCCTGTTTTCCGTGGTTAACCCCTTCGGGGCCATGCCCGTGTTCCTGACGCTCACGGAAGAAGACAGTCCGGCCGAACGGGCCAATATCGGCCTGAAGGCCTGCCTGTACATGGTGGGCGTACTCACGGTTTCGTTTTTCGCGGGCCAGTATGTGCTTAACTTCTTTGGTATCAACATTCACCACCTGCGCATTGCGGGTGGCATCCTGCTCATGCGCTCGGCCTTCGATTTGCTGACGCCGGGCGGCAACCGGGCCAAGGTATCGGAAGCGACCCTGGAGGAAAGTATGCATAAGGATGATATCAGCTTCACGCCCTTAGCTATGCCCATGCTCTCGGGCCCCGGCTCCATGGCCGTGTGCATCGGCCTGTTCACCAAGAAGCTGAGCATCCCGGATATGGGTCTGATTGTGCTGGGCTTTGTGCTGGTAGCCCTAGCGGCCTACATCATCCTGATGTCGTCGTTGCGCCTGACACGGTTTTTGGGCCGCCCCGGTATGGCGGCGCTGGCTCGCATCATGGGCTTCCTGACGCTGGCCATCGGGGTGAACTTCCTGGCTACGGCCATTGTAGCGCTGTTTCCGGGGCTGAGCCGGTAGCGGTGCATGTGGGCTCTGATTGTTATTATTCCTGTACTGCTCATTTTGGCGTTCCTCGCCATTTGCTGGGCAGTGTACAGGTGGCTCCGACGGCGCATCGGCTATTGGGCAGGTATTCTTTTCCTAACCGGCGTGAGTTTACCGGTCTTCTACAGTCTCTACACAGCACTTCATCCCCTTGATGAGTTTTATAAAGACAAATACGAGCAGATAACCTTACATCCCTTTCCAGCTTCCGTCCGCATCATCAATAAAGATGCTTCCTACCCGAGTCTTCCCCAAGGCCACTACCAAGCTTGTGCGCTTATACAAGTGGCTCCGCAGGAGTACCGACAGTTGCAACAGCATCTGGCGCACAACTCCCAATTTTCGCCCCATTCCTGTGTTTTAGACACTGGTTCTGAGTACTATCGAAGCCAATCATTCGAAAAGGTAGCTGGTGCCATTCCATGCTCCCGGTACGCCTATGGTTATGCCCAGAAGGACAGCTTTCAGCTACTCTACATTGGCTTATTAAATGACGGTAAGTCTATTGTCATGTACAGATTCAGCATTTGAACTACTAAGCGTCTAACAACATACCTGGGAGACGTATCTTTGCGCTTCCTATGCTGAAGAACGACCTCCTCCTCCGTGCCGCCCGTGGCGAAGAAACTGAACGCACTCCTGTGTGGCTCATGCGTCAGGCCGGCCGTATCCTGCCCGAATACCGCGCCCTGCGCGCCCGCCTCAGCGGCTTCAAAGAGCTGGTAGAAACCCCCGACCTCGCCGCCGAAGTAACCATCCAGCCCATCGACGCGCTGGACGTGGACGCGGCCATCATCTTCTCCGATATTCTGGTAGTGCCCGAGGCTATGGGCCTCACCTACGAGATGGTGGAAGCCCGCGGCCCGCTGTTCCCGGAAACCATCAAAACGGCTCACGACGTGGAGCGCATGCGCATAGCCGACCCCGAGGAACACCTGGGCTACGTGCTGGAAGCTATCCGGGTAACCAAGCGCGCCCTCAACGGCCGGGTGCCGCTCATCGGCTTTGCCGGGGCTCCCTGGACGATTCTGGCCTATATGGTGGAGGGCCACGGCTCCAAAACCTTCAGCAAGGCCCGCCGCATGCTGTATGCTGAGCCGGAGTTGGCCCACGCGCTGCTGCGTAAAATCACGGCTACTACCATTGCCTACCTGCAGGCGCAGGTAGCAGCCGGGGCCAATATCATTCAGGTGTTTGATTCCTGGGCCGGCATTCTGCCGCCCGCCCACTACCAAGAGTTCAGCATCCGCTACATTGCCGAAATCTGCGCGGCCATGCCGGCCGATATTCCGGTAACGGTGTTTGCCAAGGGTGCTTTCTGGGCTGTGGAGGAATTTGCTCAGCTGCCCTGCCGTACCATCGGCCTCGACTGGAACCAGGACCCGCGCGCCGTGCGTCCTCTGGTAGGTGACAAAACCCTGCAGGGCAACCTCGACCCCTGCGCCCTCTACGGCACACCCGAGCAGGTGCGCCAGGCCACCATTGCCATGCTCGACCAGTTCGGCCCGCACCGCCACATTGCCAACCTCGGCCACGGCGTGTACCCCGATACCAACCCTGACAACGTGAAGGTGTTCATCAACACGGTGAAGGAATACAGCACGACACTGCGCAAATAGCTGTCATTGCGAGATGGAACGACGAAGCAATCCGTCCTTCACAACGCGCAAAGCCCTGAACCTATTCAAAAGCCCCTGACGCCAGCATGGATGTCAGGGGCTTTCTGCTTGTTCAATGTTTGGCGCACTGAATAGGAAGGATTGCTTCGTCGTTCCTCCTCGCAATGACAGGCTATAAGGCCAGCCCTACCCGCTCGGCTTCCTTCAGCAGCAGGTTTTTCTCGATGGGCACCACGCCTACCTGCTCACACACCAAGCCGCCGCCCAAGTTGGCCAGGGCAGCCGTAGCCGGGGCCGACAGACCCAGGGCCACGCACAGCGCGGCAATGCTGATGACTGTGTCACCGGCCCCCGACACGTCGGAGATGGTGCGCAGGTGGGCCGGAATGTACGTGCGAGTTAGTTGGCTGTTTTCCACGAAAACGCCACGCTCGGACAGGGTTACGAGGACCGACTCGGGTTGCAGCAGCTCACGCAGGCGGGTTACGGCGGCTTCGAACTGCGGGCGGGCGGCTTCGGTTTCGTCGAATTCCAGCTTCAGGCCTTCGCGCAGCTCCTTGAGGTTGGGCTTGAACAGGGTGCAGCCCCGGTAGGCCAGGAAGTTCTTTTTCTTAGGGTCCACCACCGTGGGCACGCCGTGCTGCCGGGCCAGTTGGATGAAGTGCTGAATGCTGCTTTCCTGCAGCACGCCCTTGTCGTAATCCTCGAAAATCACCACGTCGGCGCGGCTGAGCAGCTGCTCGAAGCGGGCAGTGAGCTGGGCGTTTTCCTCAGCGTTGAGGTTGGTTTCCACTTCCGAATCGATGCGCAGCAGCTGCTGGCCGTGGGCCAGAATGCGCTGCTTCACGGTAGTGGGCCGGTGGCCGGAGCGCACCATCCCGTCGGCCGACAGCCCGGTGGTGTGCAGCAGCTCCAGCAGCTGGTCGCCCCCTTGGTCCTCCCCTATCACGGCGCACAGCAGCGGGGTGGCACCCAGGGCCTGCACGTTCAGGGCCACGTTGGCGGCTCCGCCCAGGCGGTTTTCGGTGCGGCTCACGTTTACCACCGGCACCGGGGCCTCGGGCGAGAGGCGGGCGGCTTTGCCCCACACGTAGGCATCCATCATCACGTCGCCCACAATGAGCACCGTGAGGCGGTTGAAAGCGGCAAATAACTCGGGCAGCGAAGCAGGAACGGCAGCGGGCATTACGGCGTGTTCAAAGTAAGAGGCCGCAAAGGTAACCTACCGGAAGAAATAAGGCTTCTTTGGTGGCAGATGACATCCGAACGTCATTCCGAGCGGAGCGAGGAATCTCGCGTGCTGACGTCAGAATTACTCTGCAACATCAGCGTGCGAGATTCCTCGGCTCCGCTCGGAATGACGTTCTTTTAGGAAGTCTATTGCAGCTTAGCTAGGCTGTTTTTGATGCGAATGAAGGCTTCGCGCAGCTTCTCATCGGCAGCGGCGGTGCTGAAGCGCATGCAGTTGGGCGCGCCGAACGCGCCGCCGTCCACGGCCGCTACGTGGGCATCGTTGAGCATGTACAGGGCCAGGTCGGCGGCGCTGCTGATGACTTCGCCGGTGGGCGTGGTTTTGCCGAAGTAGCCGGTTACATCGGGGAAGATGTAGAAGGCCCCACTGGGCGTGGGCGTGCGGAAGCCGGGAATGTCTTTTACCAGTTCCAGCACCATGTCGCGGCGGCGGCGGTAGGCTTCCACCATCTCATCGGCTGAGGAGCGGCCGCCCTGCAACGCGGCCAGGGCGGCCCGTTGCGTAATGGAGCAGGTGGCCGAGGTAATCTGACTTTGCAGCTTCTCGCAGGCGGCGGCAATTTCCTTGCGGGCCGCCAGGTAGCCGATGCGCCAGCCCGTCATGGCGTAGCCTTTGGAGAAGCCGTTGACGGTAATTACCCGGTCCTTCACGGCGTCAAACTGGGCCAGACTGGCGTGCTCCCCGGTGAAGTTGATGTACTCGTAAATCTCATCGGCCAGTACGTACACCTGGGGGTGGCGGGCCACTACCTCGGCAAAGGCCGCCAGCTCTTTCCGACTGAATACCGAGCCGGTGGGGTTGCAGGGCGAAGAGTACATGATGAGCTTGGTGCGGGGCGTAATGGCCGCTTCCAGCTCCTCGGCGGTTACCTTGAAGTCGTTTCCCAGGCTGCCCATCAGCTGCACGGTGGTGCCCTCGGCCAGCTTCACCATCTCCTCGTAGCTTACCCAATACGGGGCCAGCACCAGCACCTCGTCGCCGGGGTTAATGAGGGCCAGTACGGCATTGGCCAGGGCCTGCTTGGCCCCCGTGCTCACCACAATGTTTTCGGGCTTGTAGCTGAGCTGGTTGTCGCGCAGCAGCTTGTCGCAGATGGCCTGGCGCAGTTCGGGGTAGCCGGGCACGGGCGTGTAGAAGGTGTAGCCTTCGTCCAGGGCCTGCTTGGCGGCATCCTTGATGTACTGCGGCGTCTGGAAATCCGGCTCCCCGAAGCTCAGGCTAATCACGTCCACACCCTCGGCGGCCAGCGCCCGGGCCTTCTTGGCCATGGCAATAGTCTGGGACTCCTGCATGGCATTGATGCGGTCAGATAGAACGAGGGGCGCGAGAGTGGTAGCGTCAGCCGACATGAAACAGGGAGAGTTTGGGAGAAAATGGGTGGAAGCAAAGGTACGAGTAAGGTACGGAGGTTTTGTGTGTGAACCGATGAGAGGTAACAGGAGAAGGGGCAGACAGTCATACTTCATCTGGCGTCCATCTGTCAACTTTCACTTCTTACCTGTCACCCTCTCCTACCCTTCTTCCCGGCCCAGCTTGCGGAAGCACTGCCACAGTACCCGCACATCGGTGGAGGGCTCGTAATCCTTGGCATACAGCAGCTCCAGGCGGCGGCGGGTGGCCTCGGTGAGCGGCTCCACGGCCTGCACCGCATCGGCGGGGGAAAGCACGGCCCGGGCCTGCCGACGGGGACTGGTGGCGTAGCGCAGCCCGACCCAGGTGCTGCGGCCGGCCACGACGCGGAGGCAGTTGCGCAGGAAACCGATTTTCTCCTCCTGTCGCCATACCAGCACCGGTGCCAGCCCCAACAGCCCCACCCCCAACAGCAGGTCCAGCACCCGCTTGTTGCGCACCTGCTGGGGCCGGTACAGGTTCAGGGTAATATCGAGGGCATAGTAGTCGCCGGGCGAGTCTTTGCCGGAGCTGCCGATGATGTACTCACTGTCCTGGGGCAGAATTTTGTAGGCCACCGGCGGGTGCTGGGGCAGCCCTACCATCAGCCCGATAATCTGGCTGGCGGGCAGGTCACGACCACAGAAAACCAGCTCGTTTAGCCCATAAATCCGGATAATATCTTCCAACTGTCGTACTTCACCCAGCAGGTCGTCGGGAACGGCCGGGGTGGCGCGCGGCGCCGCTGGGGGCTCCACGTAGCCGATTACCCGGGCAGGCACGGCGGCCTGCTCCAGCAGCTGGCGTACGCGCTGGCTTTCCTGCCAGGAGCCCACAATACCCACGTTTTTCTGCTGCCGGCTGGCCAGACTGAAAGTGTGGTAGCGCAGAAAATTACCAGCCATTCGGCGCAGAATCAGGGCCGCCGCAGCCCACACCCCGCCCAGCACAATCAGGGCCTTGGAGAAGCGCCAGGCGTCCAAGAAGTTGCTGAACGCCGAAATCAGGACCGTGCCTAAAAATACGCCCCGCACAATGCGGCTGGCCCGGGTGGGTGTATCGTAGGCCCCGCTAAAAAAGGCCGTCAGCAGCCACACGGCAACGTACACGGGCACGGCCACCAGCATAAACTGTGGTGGGTAGGCCGTAGGCACATATTTGTGGTTGTCCTCCCAGTAGTTTTTCAGGAAGTACATGCCCACGTATATCAGGGCCGCATCCAGCAGAATGGGTGCGGCCTGCGTTACCAGCCGCTGGGCCACGGCCGCGCCGGCCCGCAGCCAGATGGCCATGTTTATCAGAAAGCTGAACGTGCCCGCCCGCCCCGGCGCAAAGTGCTTACGGGCAAAAATGACCATAGCCCGGTAGAACACGAACACATAGTTTACACTCGTGCGCTTGGTGCTCTCGCCTTTGTAATGAATGATACGGGTACCCGCGAAGTAGTAGTTCTTCCAGCCGCCCAACGTGAGCCGGTAGGAAAGGTCAATATCCTCGCCGTACATGAAATAGTCCTCATCCAGCAGCCCCACGGCATCCAGGGCCGTTTTGCGCATGAGCATGAAGGCCCCGCTCAGCACCTGAATTTCGTGGGTCTGCTCGGAGCTGAGGTAGCCAAGGTGGTAGCGCCCAAACCGCCTCGACTTCGGAAACAACCTAGCCAGCCCGAAAATCTTGTAGAATGCCACCCAAGGCGTGGGCAGCCCCCGCTTGCTCTCGGGCAAAAACCGCCCCTGTCCGTCCAGCATCTTCACCCCCAGCCCACCGGCCTCAGGGTGCGCATCCATGAACTCGCAGCACAACCGGAAGGTGTCTTCCTCCACCACCGTATCGGGGTTGAGCAGGAGCTGGTACTCGCCGGTAGCCTGGCGCAGGGCCTGGTTGTTGGCCTTGCTGAAACCGGGGTTATCGTGGTTTTCGAGGAGCATGACCTCTGGAAACCGGGCCTTCACCATGGCTACCGAGCCGTCCACGGAGTTGTTGTCCACTACAAACACCTCAACCGGCGCACCCAACTTTTCCACTGCCCGCCGCACCGACAGCAGCGCCTGCTCCAGAAAGTAGCAGACGTTGTAGTTGACGATGACGACGGAAAGCTTAACGGACGCGGGCGGCACAGAAGAAGATCAGAAGGGCTCCGAAAGGTAGCAGATTTGGCTGCAAGCGTACATGTCAGACTGTACGCTTCGGTTGGAAATCACTGTCACAAAAAAGCCCCACCGGCTAAGGTGAGGCTTCAGAGGACATCAGTGACGCAAAGGTATTCGCATTACCGGGCCTGCCGCTGGCGCTCTACAATACTGCGGCCCAGGGTGATTTCATCGGCGTATTCCAGCTCTCCGCCCATGGGAATGCCACGGGCAATGGTGCTCACGTTGATTTCGGGCAGGTCGCGGAGCTTGCGCGAGAGGTAAAAGGCGGTGGTGTCGCCTTCCATGGTGGGACTGATGGCCAGAATCACCTCCTTGATTTCCGAGCCTTCCTTCGTCACCCGCTCTACCAGTGAGTCAATGGTCAGATCAGAAGGGCCGATGCCTTCAATGGGCGAAATCACGCCGCCCAGCACATGGTACATGCCTTGGTACTGGGCCGTGTTTTCAATGGCAATTACGTCGCGGATGTCCGATACCACGCACACGGTGCTCTGGTCGCGCAGGTGGTTGGCGCAGATGGCGCACTCGGGCGTATCCGAAATATTATGGCAGGTGTCGCAGTAGCGAATCTCGAAGCGCATCTTGGCCAGCGCCTCCGCCAGCGACGCCGTGCTGTCGGCCTCGGCCTTCAGCAGGTGCAGAGCCAGGCGCAGGGCAGTTTTTTTGCCCACGCCCGGCAGCTTCGATAACTCGCCAACGGCGTTTTCAATCAGTTTGGAGGGAAATTCCATTCAGGTCGGGAAGTGGGTAAAAGAACTGTCATCCGGGGTTTGCCCGGTACATCGCAGGGTCTGGCTGATAACACCAGATGGGCTCCGATAGGTCCTTGGCAAGCGCCGGATGACAGATTTTTTTGGGAGGACGCCGGCTACACTACGTCGGCCGAAATGCCCCGGTCGTGAATGGCAGTGCACATGCTGGCCAACTCCTCGTATACGCCGTGCTTCACGGTGCACTGGCCTTTGTAGTGAATCAGCAGGGTGCACTGCTCAGCCTGTTCCGGCTGGTGGCCGCACACGTCCATCAGGGTTTTGATAACGTGGTCAAACGTGTTGATATCATCGTTATACACCACCAGGTCACGCACATCAGTGGTTTCTTCCAGGAGCAGTACGTCCTCGTCGTACTCGATTTGCGGGTTACTGTTCATAGAGCAAAATTACGCAAAAACCGCTAAACAGGCGCAGGAAACACCCGACTTCGGACCGGTATAACTATCTGACTGCATGAATGGTTGAGCAATCCACCGCTGGTTGGGCTGAATATTGCGAGCTGCCCAGGCAGCGTGAAGCGTCGGCTCAGCCTGCTTATCAGGTGTAGCCACGGCAGCAACTGCTCCCGGCAGTGTACCCATTCTTGCGCCGTTGCGTTTGTAGCGTACTTTTAGTCTGCATCCGTTTCCTGCTCCACCCATGCCCGTTCCATCCGCCGAGTTCAAGCGTGCCCTTAAACGTCTCACTGATAAAGAAAAGGAGTCCCTGCTCCTGCGTGCCGCCCGCCGCGACGCGGAGCTCTACGACACGCTGTGCTTTGAACTGCTGCCGGATGTAACCACAGAAACCGTTTTCGAGCAGGCTTCCGACCAGATTCATGAGTTGTTTGCCGTGGGAGCCACGGGCCGCCTGCTCAACCGCAGCCTCACCAAGGCACTGGGCAAAGCGACCAAGGAAGTGGCCCGGGCCCGCCGCATCACTAAGGACAAGCGCCTGGAAATCGACCTGAACCTGTACACCCTGCGCCACATCTTCGAGAACTATACCGGGCAATTCGAGAGCGTGTACGCGGGGTTTTATACCGGCACCGCCCGTTTGGCGGCCCGCACGGCCCAGCTCATCCTCAGCAACCTCCACGAAGACCTCTGGCTAGAGTACAAGGCGGACTTGGATGATTTCCTGCAACAGCTGCACGCCCGCAGCAAAAGCCGTAGCCTCAAATTTGAACTACCCCGGGAGCTGGTGCTACCTGATTAATACTCTCAACAGACCATTGCCAGCCTGCCGAAGCACCGCGAGAATAGGCTCCTGCCCCGAGTGTTGACAGGGAACAGCCTAAGAAGGGTGCCAGCCAAAAACGAATAATCCCCGCTAGAGCACTCTGGCGGGGATTATTCGTTTGTACAGCTGACGGGTTAAGCGCCAGGTGCGCCAGAATTACTTCTTGGCAATTACGTTGAAGCTCATGGTGAATTCGTCCATGATGGCTTTGTCGCCGATGCTTTCAAAGAACGACTTCGAACCGTATTTGATGTCGAATTTGGTACGGTCGATGGTAGCCGTGCCACTGGCCGAAGCTACGCCACCTTTCACGCCCACTTTGGCGGGGAAGGAAATCTTCTGGGTGATGCCTTTAATGGTCAGGTCACCGGTAACAGTAGCATTGTTGCCGTTGGCGTCACCTTTCAGCGGGGTTACGCTGGTGATTTTGAACGTTGAGGTCGGGTTTTTATCGATGCTGAAGAAATCCTCGGAACGCAGATGGCCTACCAGCTTGGCGTTGTATTCGGCTTCCTTGATGTCCTCTACTTTCAGCGAGTTCATATCTACCACAAACGTGCCGCCTACAATCTGGCTGCCGCGCACCAACACCGTGCCTTCTTTGAACTGCACGTTACCGTTGTGCTGCCCGGTCACTTTTTTACCCAACCAGCCCAGCGTGCTCAGCTGTGGCTGCAGAGCATACGACTGCGAAGCCGCCTTTTCGGAACCGGGCGTAACTTTTTTCTGAGCCGAAGCAGGCGAAACCGCAAACAGAGCAGCAGCCAGCAGCGCCGGCATAAACAGTTTTTTCATGACGAAAAACAGAAAAAGGGAGTGAAAATGAGCGTATTTGATTGACTGAAACCGTCAGTCACGGATTTTATCCAAGAGGTTGCTAAGTTGAGCAGCTTCCTCGTCGGTGAGATGTTGCAGACCATTGCGGCGGTTTTCGAGCTCGGCATCCAACTGATGTAATAGCTCCAGGCCGGTCTCGGTAATGCGGATATCCACGGCCCGGCGGTTGCTGGGGCACACGGTACGCGTCACTAGCTTCTTTACTTCCAGCTTATCCACAATGCGGGAGGCATTGCTGGTTTTATCCAGCATCCGCTCGATCAACAGATTCACGGTGGCCGGCTTTGGGTGCTGCCCACGCAGAATGCGTAAAATATTGAACTGCGGCAGCGTCAGGCCATACCCTTTAAATAAGGCACTCTGCTGCTGCTGCACCCAACCTGTGGTGAACACCAGATTGATCAACGCCTTCTGGTGGTTGTCTTTGAAAGTTGGCTGCTTGATTTCGTCCTCGATTTTCATGTACTGCTGGAAAGTAACAGAACGCGCTGCAAATATATGTACATACATTTAATGTGCAAACATAGTTCCGGTTATTTCTGCAAAACTAGAAGAACCTGTCCGAATGTTGCCGGAGCGGGTGGCAATTATAGTGCCTGATGGAAACGCCGCACGCTGCTACCCGTAAGTAGCACTGTATTTGCCACTACTGTGCCTCTCACCACCATGAAAAAATTTCTGCTACCATTTGTGGGCCTGCTACTGCTGGCCAGCGCCCCGTGCTTTGCACAAACTGATAATTCTACCGTAGCCGGCCCCGTCGAGACTACCGCTTCCGACCGGTTTATCATGCAAAATGGTGAGGTAGTACAGGTACGCGGCCGGCGCCCCATGCCACTTACGCATAACGTATTGCTGGCCAACGGCACCAAAATCAACTATAAGAGTGGTATTGTGGAGTTTCCGGGCGGTAAAATCACTACGCTAAAAGAAGGCGACTACGTGCGTCCGACCGGCGACGTGGTGTTTGCGACACCGGGCAGTGCGGCACAGTCGCGCGGCGACAAGACGGTGCCCACCGACGCCAAGTTTGAAAGCTACATAGACCCCCGCCCCGCGCCGGCCACCCCGGCCGCCATGGAAACCCGCCTGACGGAAATGAACACCAAAATTGGTTTGATGGCAGAGAAGATTCAGCTGTTGAATCAGAAAATCAGCCTGCTCGGCACCAATGCCCAGCGCCCCACCGACACGTCCGTTCTGGACCAGAAAATTCAGGCCATTGATGCCAAGCTGAAGTAAACAGCCCCTATTTATCGGACATAGAAAGCGGAGTGTTGTGTTGCTTGCTCTGGCAACACAACACTCCGCTTTCTGCTGATATCAGCCAGCTACCAACATACCATCCCGCTCGTGCACCAAGCCAAACGGCTCGTCGCGCACGATGATGATGCCGTCCAGGTCGCACACGTCGGCCAGGGCACTGAGCTGCACCGCCGACCAGATACCCAGCGAGGTTTCCACCATGCAGCCTAGCATGGTTTGCAGACCATGGGCACGAGTTTCCCGCAGAATCCGGAGGCCGTTGAGGTAGCCGCCGGCTTTCATCAGCTTCATGTTCACGCCATCAAACTGCCGGGCTATGTCGGCGAAGTCGGCCTCGTCGGTTACTGATTCATCGGCGAAAACCGGGCACTGCAGCTGACCTTTCAGGGCGCGGTAGTCGGCGGCGCAGGTGGCGGGCAGGGGCTGCTCCAAGAGGCGCACGTTCAGACCCGGCAGCGGCAGTATCTGCTCCCAACTCCGGCGGAGGCTGTCGGCATCAGTCCAGGCTTCGTTGCCATCCACAATAAGCGGGTGGCCGGGTAGCAGGCGCGTTACCTCGCGCAGCAGGTCCACGGCCCCTTCCCGGTTCACCTTCACCTTCAGCAGCGGAAAACGGCTGAGCTGCTGGGCTTCCAGAAAACCGGCCACCTCGCCGGGCTCTATAATGGGCAGTGTGGCCGCCGTGCCCACCGCCGCCGGTGCGGGCACGCCCAGCCACTGCGGCACCGTCTGGCCCCGGCGGGCCGCCTCCCGGTGCACAAATGCCGACTCCAGCGCGAACCGTAACGCATGTGCCGGCTGGTGGTGCTGCAAAAAAGCCGTCAGCTCGTCCATGGTTTCACACTGGCCCAGGCCCGCTGCCTGCAGTTGCGCAAACTCCTGCTGCAGGCCTTCGGGGGTTTCGCCGTAGCGTATGTTGGGGGCGGCTTCGCCCCGCCCCTGCCAGCCTCCGCCGGCAACTTCCAGCAACAGGTTAGTTTTGAAGGTGGAGGAGTTACGGGAGATTTTCCAGGTGTAGCGCAGAGGCAGCTGCAGGGGCGTGAGAGTCCAGGTGAGCATGGAGAGGAACTGAAGAGAGGGCCGGAAGGCAGTTGGTAAACTTCATCGGCTACTGCCAAGAAGGAAATTTAACAACCACCGGGCCAAGCTACGGCATCGGGCACAGTTCTCAGCCCTGAGAAACCTATCTTTGTCCGGTTCCCACTGTTTTTCCTTTCCTGAATTGCCGCGCATGAAGTTTTCGCGACTCTCGCTCCTTGTTCTTATTCTGTTTCTGGTAGCGGCGGTACTCACCGTGCTGGCTGCCCAAACGCCCCCCGCCTTCGACCCGATGGTGGCCCTGGTAACGCGGTGGCTGGCCCTGGCCGGTATCATCTTCCTGGCCGCCAAGCGCCGCTCCATCACCTTCTGGATTGTGGTGAGCATGCTGGTGGGGGCTGAAATCGGCCACGACTTCCCCAAGCAGGCCGTGGAGCTGAAAGTGCTCAGCGACGTCTTCCTGCGGCTGGTGAAAACCATCATTGCCCCGCTGGTTTTTGCCACGCTGGTAGTGGGCATTGCCGGCCACGCCGACCTCAAGAAAGTGGGCAAAATGGGCCTCAAGGCGCTGGTGTACTTTGAGGTGGTTACCACCTTTGCCCTGTTCATCGGGCTGGCGGCCATCAACCTGAGCCGGGCCGGTGAGGGCGTGGACCGCAGCGGCATTGCCGCTGACACCGAGCAGCTGGCCACTGTCAAGCAAACCACCGCCGACATCATCCTACACATCTTCCCCGAGAACATTGCCAAATCCATTGCCGAGGGGCAGGTGCTGCAGGTGGTGGTGTTTGCCATCATCTTCGCTATTGGCTTGGCCATGGTGCACCAGAAGCACCGCCAGCCCATGCTGCAGTGGACGGAAAGCCTCTCGGAGGTGATGTTCAAGTTCACCAACGTGGTGATGTTCTTCGCGCCGCTGGGCGTGGGTGGGGCTTTGGCCTACACGGTGGGTAAGATGGGCTTTGCGCCGCTGCTGAACGCCTTCAAGCTGCTGCTCACGCTGTATGGGGCGCTCATTGCTTTCGTGCTGCTGGTGCTGGTGCCCATTGCGCTGCTGGCCCGCATTCCGCTCAAACGTTTTGTGCAGGCCATTGCCGAGCCGGTAAGCATTGCCTTTGCCACTACCTCCTCCGAGGCGGCCCTGCCCCGGGCCATGGAAGCCATGGAAAGCATCGGCGTTCCGCGCCGGATTGTAGCCTTCGTGATGCCCACGGGCTATTCCTTCAACCTCGATGGCACCACCCTGTACCTGTCACTGGCGGCCATTTTTGTGGCTCAGGCGGCGGGTGTTGACCTCACGTTCGGGCAGCAATTGGTGATGGTGTTTACCCTGATGCTGACCTCCAAAGGCGTAGCGGGCGTGCCCCGGGCTTCGCTGGTAATTCTGCTGGCTACGGTGGCCTCGTTCAACCTGCCCTCGTGGCCGGTATTTATTATTTTGGGAATCGACGCCCTGATGGATATGGCCCGCACTGCCGTCAACGTAATGGGCAACTGCCTGGCTACGGCCGTGGTAGCACGCTGGGAAGGTGAGTTTATCGACAACTACGTGGCCCCGGAGCCCGTGGGCGAGCTGGCCGAAGCCGATAGCACGCTGGCCCACCACGCGCACTAGCCGGCCATACTATCAACTATCTTTTTGGGATTCCCGCTTCCTGTTTTGGGGAGCGGGAATGTTTTTGCCAACTAGTACGTACTGCCGATAACCACCTGATTCCGGGCCACTCACCGAGTTTTTGCATAATTCCGGCCCGAGCAGTGAATTAGTGCCTGGTTACTGGCTATTTTTGAACTTCTTCGCGAATCAACGACCCTCTTCTACTTCCAGCCTATATGATGTACCGCTACGCCTCGCTCCTGTGCCTGTTGGGTTTTTTGGGTTTGACGAGCTGTAAATCGACGGAAAAAGCTGTGTACCGCACGGTTCGCTCCAACAATTCAGTAGCGCTGGGCCGCTTACCTAAATTGGACGCGGTAGTGGAGCCAGGTCCCATGAATATGCAGGAAGGCGAAGGAGCCCACCCCGACGATGCCAGCAAGCTATTCCGCCAGGAGCTCTCCTACCACTTGGCCGAGCCCCAGGACGATACCACGCGCTATGGCTATGCCAAATTCATGGTCACCAAGGCCGAACAGCAGCGCACCGGCCGCGTATTGCAGGCTTTCCAGATGCTCACCCTCATGACACCGAGCCTGCTGGGTGTGCCGCTGGAATGGTACCGTACCAACGTAACGGCTGAGGTACAGATCATCAATGCCCGGGGCGAGGTAATTGGTACCTACACCGGCACCGGCCGCAGCAAAGTGCGCGTGGCCATGTACCACGGCTACGGCCAGTCGAAAGCCGCCCGCCTTTCCGACGTGCAGGCCTTGCGCCTCGCCCTCGACCAGATTCGCCCGCAACTGGATGCCGACGCCGACACCCTCCGCCTGCAGCTGGCTACTTCCGGACCTGTAGAGGAAATTATTGGCTCGGCGGAGCTGAAGTAGAGTTAGCTCGATTAAACGTCATTTCTCGGCTGCGCTCTGAATGACGTTTTGTTTTTTTATCAGGCGAATCTCCTTTCTTCTTACCCCAAAAAAAACAACCTGCAAGCCCGGCCGGCCGGAGATAAAGCCTACCTTTGTTTCCCGTTATGCCAGACCGAAATTCCACTTCCGCGGCTGCCACTACGGCCAAATTCATTTTCGTAACGGGCGGCGTTACTTCCTCGCTGGGCAAAGGCATCATTTCGGCCTCCCTGGCCAAGCTGCTGCAGGCCCGCGGCTTCCGGGTCACCATCCAGAAGTTTGACCCCTACATCAACATCGACCCCGGCACGCTCAACCCCTACGAGCACGGCGAATGTTATGTAACCGACGACGGCGCCGAAACCGACCTGGACCTGGGCCACTACGAGCGGTTCCTGAACGTGCCCACCTCCCAGGCCAACAACGTCACTACCGGCCGTATCTACGACCACGTGATTACCAAGGAGCGCGAGGGCGCGTACCTGGGCAAAACCGTGCAGGTGGTACCCCACATTACCGACGAGATTAAGCGCCGCATGCTGCTGCTGGGCCAGACCGGGCAGTTCGACGTGGTGATTACCGAAATCGGGGGCTCCATTGGCGACATTGAAAGCCTGCCTTTCGTGGAATCGGTGCGGCAGCTGCGCTGGGAGCTGCCCGAAAACAGCTCCCTCGTGATTCACCTCACGCTGCTGCCCTACCTGAAGGCGGCCGGCGAGCTGAAAACCAAGCCCACTCAGCACTCGGTGCGCGACCTACGTAGCGCCGGCCTGCAGCCCGATATTCTGGTATGCCGCTCCGAGTACCCGATTCCGGCCGAAATGCGCCGCAAAATTGCCCTGTTCTGCAACGTCAACATCAACTCCGTTATCGAGAGCCTGGATGCCGACAGCATTTACTCGGTGCCCCTGCTCATGCTGAAGGAGCACCTGGATGAACGGGTTATCAAGAAGCTGAAGCTGCAGGGCGGCACCCACCCCGATCTGGAAGCCTGGAAAGACTTCCTGGGCCGCCTGAAAAACCCGACCGAGGAAGTAACTATTGCGCTGGTAGGCAAATACGTGGAGCTGCCCGATGCCTACAAGTCCATCATTGAGGCCTTCGTGCACGCCGGTGCGCAGAACGAGTGCAAAGTGACGGTACGCAGCGTACAGTCGGACCACATCAACGCCGATAACGTGGCTCAGCTGCTGCACGGCGTGGATGGGGTACTGGTAGCGCCCGGTTTCGGGGAGCGGGGCTTTGAGGGCAAGATTCTGGCCGTACAGCACGTGCGGGAAAACGGCATTCCATTCTTCGGAATTTGTCTGGGCATGCAGGTAGCCGTGGTGGAGTTTGCCCGCAACGTGCTGGGGCTGAAAGATGCCTCTTCCACGGAGATGGACGCCCAGACGGCCAACCCCGTCATTGCCATGATGGAGGAGCAGAAGAACATCACCCAGAAAGGCGGCACCATGCGCTTGGGGGCGTACGACTGCGAATTGCGCAAAGGCTCGAAAGCCGCCAAAGCCTACGGCCGCAACCACATCAGTGAGCGGCACCGCCACCGCTACGAGTTCAACAACGACTACTTGGAGCGCTACGAGGAAGCCGGCATGCTGGCCTCGGGCCGCAACCCCGAAACGGGCCTGGTAGAAGTGGTAGAGTTGCCCAACCACCCCTGGTTTGTGGCCGGTCAGTTCCACCCCGAGCTGAAAAGCACCGTGCAAAACCCGCATCCGCTGTTTGTGCGTTTTGTGAAAGCCGCCATTCAGTTCCGGAAAGGGTAGCATAGCACGTCATGCAGAGCGAAGTCGAGGAATCTCGCGTGCTGATGCTGTGGTAGTAATTCAGACGTCAGCACGTGAGATGCTTCGGCTGCGCCTCTGCATGACGTTGTGGAGGATTGCTTCTGTTACACAGCTATTTCACCCATTCCGGCTGACAAAAACGCCGGCCCGAAAAATATTCGCCTGACAACACCGACCTTTGTAGCAGGGTTGCCGGATTTTTGCTGGCCGCCCTGCTACTCTTTTTTATTTGCTTCACCAGTACCTAGATGGACAGAAATTCAGCAATTGGCGTCTTCCTGATGGCCGCCTTGCTTCTGATTTACCTGCAGTTTGCGCCCAAGCCGGAGCCGGAAAAGGCCGCCCCCGCCAAAACCACGGCCGCGGCCAAAGCGCTTGGTGCGGCCCCCGCTACCCCCGACTCGGTGGCGCTGGCCCGGCAGCTGGGCACGTTTGCCGCTGCAGCCCAGGGCACGGCCCAGACTACCGAGCTGAAAAACGACTTGCTGACGGTTACTTTCTCCTCGAAGGGTGGCCGCGTAGAAGCCGTGCGCCTGAGCAAGTACAAAACGTTCTTCGGGCAGCCGCTGGATTTGTTTGATGCCAAAAGTGCCCAGCTGGATACCCGCTTCCGCACCACCGACGGCCGGCAGATCAAACTCTCCGACCTGTACTTCCGGCCCGAGCCCCAGGGCAGCAACGCGCTGCGCTTCGTGGCCGACGTGGCCGGGGGCCAGATTGAGCAGCTGTACACCCTGCCCACCAACAGCTACGAGCTGAGCTACAACCTGCGCTTCAACGGTCTGAACTCGGCCGTGGCCCAGGAGCCGCTCACGTTCACTTTCGTGGACAATGTGCGCCAGACCGAGCAGGACCGCAAGCAGAACCGCAACCACACCACCATCAACCGCTACCTGGCTTCCGGCGACCATACCGCCCTGGCCGAAGCCTCGGAGAAGCCTGAGGAAATCAAGGTGACGGAGCCGCTGAAGTGGGTGGCCCACAAGCACGACTTCTTCGTGGCCGGTATTGTGGCCGACCACGAGTTTTCGTCGGGGCAGCTGAACTCTACGGTTGACCTGAACGACTCCACCTACATCAAAACCCTGAGCACCACGCTGGCCATTCCGGCCGCCGACGTGCAGCAGGGCAAAGCCAACTTCCGCTTTTACTTCGGCCCGAACTCCTTCAACATCCTGAAGGAAGTGGCTCCTGATTTTGACAGGAACGTGTACCTGGGCTGGGGCCTGTTCCGCTGGGTGAACCGCTTTGTGGTGCTACCCGTGTTCCACTTCCTGGAGCAGTTCATCAGCTCCTACGGCATCATCATTGTGCTGCTGGTGGTGTTGATTAAGTTGGTTACCTGGCCGCTCACGTACAAAACCTACGAGAGCCAGGCCAAGATGAAGGTGCTCAAGCCGGAGCTGGACGCCATCAAGGAGAAGTACCCCGACGACCAGGTGAAGCAGCAGCAGGAAACCATGAAGCTGCACCAGAGCATGGGCGTGAACCCGCTGAGCGGCTGCATTCCCACGCTGCTGACGATTCCGATTCTGTTTGCCATGTTCCAGTTCTTCCCGAACGCCATTGAACTGCGGCAGCAGCCCTTCCTGTGGGCGCACGACCTGAGCACCTACGACGACCTGATCAAGCTGCCCTTCACGGTGCCGTTCCTGGGCAACCACATCAGCCTGTTCACGGTGCTGATGACGTTGTCGACGCTGGCTATGACCTACCAGAGCAACCAGACCAACAGCGCCATGCAGGGCCCCATGAAGTTCTACAGCTACCTGATGCCGCTGGTATTCTTCTTCGTGCTGAACAGCTTCGCCGCTGGTCTGACGTGGTATTACCTGGTATCGAACCTGGTGACGATGGCACAGCAGGCCATTACCCGCCGCTTCGTGGATGACTCCAAAGTGCGCGCCAAGCTGGAAGCCAACAAGGTGAAGAACAAGGACAAGAAACCCACCGGCTTTGCCGCCCGCCTGCAGGACGCCATGAAGGCCGCCCAGGAGAAAGAGGCCCAGAACCGCCAGGGTGGCCGTGCTACCGCCGCCGCTTCCGATGATGATGATTCGGACGTAGAGCCCGGCACCGGGGCCTCGGATATTTCGCCGAAGAAGCCCCGCAAAACGCGCCGCTCGTAGAAAGCAGATACTTAACAGACCCGAAAAAGCCCCGTTACCCAAGTTGGTAACGGGGCTTTTTTTACATCTGGCATCAAGTTTGGCTATAGGGTTTCGGCTATATTGCTGTTCTCATTTCTCTCTCCCTCCCCGTTATGCGCCCCTCCCTACTCGTTCCGGTTATTACGCTGCTGGGTTTGGCGGCTTTGCCGGCCTGCACGGTCAACTACTACGTTCCGGCTGCTACCGATGCGCCTACGGTAAGTAATGTTCCGCGACGCATGCCACCGCGCGGCCGCTGGCAGCAGGCTCCGGGCCCGCATACATCGTATCCGCCAGTAGCTACGGCCCCGCCACCGTCGTATCCGGCTCCCGGGCCCGGCAGTGGCCCTATCCGGCACACGCCGCCGGCCCCCACTCCTGCCCCACCCCATCATGGTCCCGTCACGCAGGCTCCGGGCAATGGCCCTATCCGCCAGACGCCGGCCCCAACGCCTGCTCCGGCTCCATCTTCGCCCCAAACGTATCCATACCCAACTGGTGGCGTGAAGACGCCCAAGCCGGTAACACCAGCTCCGGCTCCAACGCCCACGCATAACCCGGCCCCGATACCCACGCCCAACCCGGCTCCTGCTCCAAGCCCGGCACCAGTTCCTACGTATCCATACCCAACCGGCGGCATCAAACCCAGCAAGGATATTGCCGTTCCGGCCCCAGCACCAGTGGCGGCACCGGCTCCGGCCCCTGCGCCCAGCAACTCGGAGCAAACGTATCCGTACCCGACCGGCGGTATCAAGCCCAGTAAGGAAAGCGTAGCTGAAACGGTACCGGCTCCCAGCCCGGTGCCGGTTGTGGTAGTGGCTCCGGCCCCAGCACCTGCGTCCGAAACTACGGTTGAAACCGGGGATATCAAGCCGAGCAGGGAAACCGGACCGTCGGCGGATGTAGTAACGACTACCCAGCCGGAAGCAGGTGGTGTGCGGCCTACCAAGGAAGAACAGGCGGCTGCTCAGGACCCCGTGATGGTGTTTAGCCGGACGCCCTGCTTCGGAACCTGCCCTCACTTCACGGCCCGGCTGTTTGCTGATGGCCGCGTGCAGTACGAAGGCTTCCGGTATGCGCCGGTGGAAGGTCAGCGCGACGCGAAACTGGACCCAGCTACCATCCGGGCATTTCTGCGGGAATCGGAGCTGATTGGGTTTCAGCAGCTGGAAAACAGCTACGTGAGTGGCGCTACCGATTTGCCCGCCACCGTCCTGACCATTACCTACCCCGACGGCTCTACCAAAACGGTGCGGGCCGAGGAAAGCGCCCCCGTGGAGCTGCGCCACCTGTTTGCCACCATCAACACGCACCTGAATAAAGCGCTGGGCGTCACGGCCGACCAGTAACAACCCGCTCACAGACACAAAAAGGCCTTCCTCTTGCACGAGGAAGGCCTTTTTTCATGTACTCTCAGCAGGTTATTTAGCCCTTGCGGGCTTCGTCGTAGCGGCTGCTGACCTCACCCCAGTTTACCACGTTCCAGAATGTTTTAACGTAGTCGGGGCGCTTGTTCTGGTGCTTGAGGTAGTAGGCATGTTCCCACACATCCAGGCCCAAAATGGGCGTACCGCGCTGAATACCGGCCACATCCATCAGGGGGTTATCCTGGTTGGCAGTGGAGGTAATCATCAGCTTGCCGGCTTTTTTATCGTAGATCAGCCAGGCCCAGCCGGAGCCGAAGCGGCCGGTGGCGGCTTTGGCAAATTCCTCGGTGAACTTGTCGTAGGTACCGAAGTCTTTGTTAATGGCCGCGGCCAAGCCACCCGTAGGCTGCCCGCCGCCTTTAGGCGACAGAATCTGCCAGAAGAAGGAGTGGTTCCAATGGCCGCCGGCGTTGTTTCGGATGGCATCGGGCTGCTTGCTGGCGGAGGCCAGCAGCTGGGCCAGGCTCATCTTTTCTTCGGGTTTGCCCACCACGGCTTCATTCAGCTTCGATACGTACGTTTTGTGGTGCGCATCGTGGTGAATTTCCATGGTTTTGGCATCGATATGCGGCTCCAGGGCATTGAAGGCATAGGGCAGCGCGGGCAGCGTGAACGGGCCATCGGCCATGGGAGTGGCACGGGCTTCGCGGAGCAGGTTTTCTTCGTGGGCAGCGGCCAGCACGGCTGGGCTTACCAAAGCGCCCACGGCCGTGAGCAGGGCATTTTTCAGGAAATCTCGCTTCAGCATGGGAATGGAAGAGAAGAAAGAGTGGAAGGACACACGGGCCGGCGGCAGGCCGGGGCGTTGCGCCCAAGGTAGGACTACTTACCCGGATTGGTAGCTTCCTGTTACGTTTGGCGGCTACTTTTGTGCAAGCGGGCACGGTTTTGGGTCGGGTCTGCGTTCCACTCTCAGCCGTTCCGCTGTTTCATCTGCCTGTTTTCCTATGCTGTCTGCTCGCCCCCGCTCCTTTTCTCCGCCCACTGTGATTTTTCAGCGTTTTTTGCCGCTGTTGTTTCTGCTGCTCGGCCTCGCTCACCTCAGCCAGGCCCAGGTGCAACTGCGCGGTGTAGTGCGCGACAAAGACACCAAGGAAGCTCTGCCCTTTGCCAGCGTGGCCGTACCCGGCACCACCAACGGCACCACCACTAACCTGGAGGGGGAGTTTACGCTGGTGGTGAAGCAGCTGCCCGTAACGCTGCTGTTCTCGGAGCTGAACCACGTGAAGGACACCCTGCGCATCACCTCGGCCGCGGAGGCCCTGACGGTGTCGTTGGCGGAAGCCACGGTAGTGCTGCCGGAGGTGAAAGTGGCCAGCTTCCCGTTCCAGCTGGTAGACCGCGCCTTCCGGAACCTGCAACGCAATTACCGCCGCACCTACTACGGCAAAGCTTTTTACCGCCAGATTACCCGCATTGATAAGCAGCCCACGGAGCTGCAGGAAGTAGTCTGGAACGTGAAGTCAAACCCGGCGCGCATTGTAGGCACCACGCTGGCTCAGGGCCGCTACGCCGCCGTGCAGGCGCCCATCAATCTGAGCAACTTCTCGGTGTACACCCGCAAGTTCGGCCTCTTCGATCCTGGCCAGGACAGCACTACCTCGCTGGCACTGCTGAGCCCGAACGTGGAGAAAAACTACCTGCTGGAGCTGAAGGGCATTGTGGGCGAAGACTCGACTGGCGGGGTGGCGGAAATTACCTTCGAAACCCGGCCGGAGGTGAAGTATCGCGCCCAGGGCACTATCTGGATTGATATTGAAACCGACCAGGTGGTGCGCTACCGTATGGTACAGCCCAGCTTTACGGGCAGCACCAACAACCCCCGCCAGAAGTTCGAAAATGCCAAGCTGAGCATCGAAATGGCCTTCCGCCAGGGCGGTAAAGCCCCCGTAGCCCCGCTGGAGTTGATGAAGATGGACCTGACCACCGACCTGACCGAGCCCGGCAAGCAGCCGCTGGCCATCAACGTGTCGTCGTTTACTTACTTCTTCGACCAGAGCACCAAGGCCCAGAGCCTGCCCTACGCCCGCGCCAGCCTTACCGACCGGGACCTGGATGCCATCAAAGCCAAGCCCTACGACCCCGAGTTCTGGGCCAACAACCCGGTAGTAAAGCGCACCCCGGCCGAGGATGAGGTAGTAAGTGCATTCGAGAAGAAAGGTGCATTCGGCTCGATGGTGAAGAAGGCTACTCCGAAAGCTGACGTTATTATCCGCAACGGACAGATTCAGAAGTAGTAACACCCTCATAAAAAAAGCACCGCTACAGCATAGAGCCACAGCGGTGCTTTTTTATGAAGGTATTTTTAGGCAGAACTCTCCTCTTCTTTACCCCAGAAATGCCACCAGCAGCATCAGTAGTAGGCCAATGAGGAAGGAGCTACCGATGCCGATGCCAATTGCTTTGAGCAGGCGGGCATCAGAGGTTGTGAAATGCGTGGGGCGGTCAGTCGGGCGGCGGTGGGACATGGCTACTAAACCCGCGAGACGGCAAAAAGTCTCCCGGAAAGCGGCTAATGTTTCGTTTTTACTGGCCATGGCGCAGCGGTGGGGCCCTGGACTGCATCTTTGGCCCATGAAAACAACCTTGCTCTGTCTGCTGACAGCCGGCTTCCTGTTTGGAAGGCAGCCAGCAGTTCAGGCCCAATCGACCCCAGCAGCTTCTTCCGAGTTGCGCATTGCTTTCGGCTCCTGCAACCGCCACGATTTGCCCCAACTCCTCTGGGACGATATTGCCCACGACCAGCCCCAGGTGTGGATCTGGCTGGGTGACAACATTTACGGCGACTCGGACGACCCCGCGGTGCTGCGGGCCAAGTACGACGCCCAGCGCGCCCAGCCCGGCTACCGCCAGCTGCAGGCCCAGGGCACGCAGGTTATCGGCACCTGGGACGACCACGACTACGGCCGCAACGACGGCGACAAAAACTACCCCTTCAAAGCTCAGAACCAGCAGCTGGCCCTCGATTTTCTGGGCGAGCCGGCCAATACCGCCCGCCGCCGTCAGGAAGGCATTTACACGTCGTACGAATACCCGGTGGGCAACAAAAAGGTGAAGGTGATTCTGCTGGACGACCGGTATTTCCAGGACCCGCTGTTCCGCGACTCGGCGCTGGTGTACCACCCCAACCCCACCGGCGACGTGCTGGGCGAGGCGCAGTGGCAGTGGCTGCGCCAGCAGCTCACCAACTCCGACGCCGACGCCCACATCATTGCCTCGGGCATTCAGTTTCTGCCCCAGGAGCACCGCTTCGAGAAGTGGGCCAATTTCCCACAGGCCCGGCAGCGCCTGCTCACGCTGCTCAAGGACACCCGGCCCAAAGGCGTGCTGCTCATCAGCGGCGACCGGCACATTGGCGAAATTTCGCGGGTGCCGGTGCCGGGCTTGCGCCGGCCGGTGTACGAGGTTACCTCCAGCGGCCTTACGCACCCGGCGGCCCACAACACCAGTGAGCCCAACCCCTACCGGGTAGGCCCGTTGGTGAATCAGAAGCACTACGCCCTCTTCCAGTTTCGGCCCCACGGCCGGCGGCTGGGCGTAACGGCCTCTCTGCGCGGCGACGACGGCAAGGTGTTCTACACCGAAGAAATCAAGCTGAACCGCTAGCTTCACCACTCATCCAACGCACAACTCCCCCGCCGGAAATTCCGGCGGGGGAGTTGTGCGTTGGGGTGGCACCACATGCAGACCGCCGCGCTACTGCTTCACGAGGCGGTGCGTGGTGGTGCGGCCCTGCTGCGTAATGCGCACGGTGTAGATGCCGGGCTCCAGGCTGCGCAGCGACACCTGAGCCGCCACCTGGCCGGGCGCGGCGGTGTGGGTGAGCACCTGCCGACCCCGGGCATTAAACACGGCCACTAGGGCCGGGCCCTGGGCCGGGGGCAGTGCCAGCGTCAGCTGCTCGCCGGCGGGGTTGGGGTACAGCGCGGCAGCCGCAGTTGTGGGCTCGGAGGCCAGCCGGGCCGTGGTGGTAGTGGCCGGCGCGAAGCGCCACCAGTTGATGTTGTAGCCCCCCGCAGGTACCCCAATGGCAATATCCTGGCGGCCGGCCGGCAACCACACCGTGTGCGATACGGTAGTCCAGTTCTGCCAGCCGCCGGTAGCGGGTACGTTCACGGTGCCGCGCATCGTGGTGCCCGCGTTCTGCTCCAGGCTGATGCGGCCGCCGCCGTTGAGGCTGGCCACCCGGTACTCCACCAGGTAGTTGCCGGCCGTGGGTACGTCCACGGTGTAGGCCATCCAGTCGCCGGTGTCAATCCAGCCCACGTTCAGGCCGCCGCCGGCGTCGGTGGTGGTTTCCGTTTGCACCCCGTTCATGGTGTGGTAGCTCTCGGCCTGCACCAGCGTGCCCGAGCTGGTGGGCGGTGGCGTGGTAGAGCCGTTCCAGTTCTGGATGTAGCCTTTCACCAGGGAGCCCGAGGGCGTGAGGAAACCATCGGACCAGGCGGCCGTGGGGCTGGTGCCGGGCTTCAGGGCCGAGGCCGATTCGGCTTTGTCGTTGATGGACCAGTTGGCGTGGCTGATGCCTTTCTGGCGCAAAAACGTCATCCACTCCTGGGTGGAAGTAGCATCCACGTAGCCGTTGCCCGAGGCCTCAGTGGTGCCGTATTCGGTGGCAAACAACGCCACGCCCCGGTTCAGGGCCGTCTGGGCTTTGTCGCGCAGGCTCTGCTTGTGGGTGGCGGCGTAGAAGTGCAGCGTGTAGGCAATGTTGGGGTAGCGCGTGATGGGGTCGGTGGCGGCCACGTCCACGTCCTGCGACCAGTTGGACGTACCCACAATAATCAGGTTATCGGGGTCGATGGCGCGGATGGCCACGGCCACGGCCTCGGCGTAGGGCTTGATGGTGCCGCTCCACGATACCTGCAACGGCTCGTTGTACACCTCATACATTACGTTGGGCGAAGTGCCGTAGGTGCGGGCCATGTCCTGGAAGAAGGCAATGGCCTGCTGCTGGTAGTTCTCGGCGTGGTGCGAGTGCCAGTCGATGATGACGTACAGGCCCTGGGCCAGGGCCGCGTCCACCACCGTTTTCACCTTCTGGCGGTTACCGGTGGGGTTGCCGATGTAGCCGCCCCCGTCTTCCACGCCCATGGCCACCCGAATCAGCTTGCTGTTCCAGCTGTTTTTCAGCCAGTTTACGGTGTTGGCGGTGTAGTACTTTTCGCCGCCCCAGCCGTCGTTGCTCCAGAACAGGCTGTTGCCGGCCACGCTCACGGGCAGGTTGTTTTTGTCGACGATTTTGTTGCCGGATACTTTCAGCAGACCATACTGCTGCACGGGCGTCTGGGCCTGCACGGTGCCGGCCAGCAGGCCCGCAAAGGCCAGCAGGCCCGCACCCCGCCGGAGGTACGGGAGGTAAGAAGCTTGTTTCATGGGTTTGGTTGTGGTAGTGGTGGATGGAAACGAAAAGAGAAGGTACACAATGGAAGCACACTCCACTGCACACCTTCTCATATTCAAGCAGATACCTTACTTTTTTCTTTAAATCCCGCTATTCGTGCACACGTTGCCACCGACCGTAGCCCCGGCCCCGTTGGAAGCCGTTACGGCTGCCTTTACGGCGCTGGCGGCCAGCACCGCTACCGTGTAGGGCGGCGTGAAGGCCGATTTGCCGTTGCCGGCTTTGGCCCCGCTCACGTTGGTAAACAGATTACCGATTTCCTGCACCGCCGTCGAGTTGTTGGCCATCAGGTCCAGCGGGTTGGTCACGTTTTCGAACACGTTGGCCTGCACCCGCAGATCGGCCTCAAACCCGGCCTGCACGCACGACTTGCTCACGCTGCTGTTGTAGAGGTTATTTACCAGGTGCACCTTGCCGAACCGCACGCGCGGCATGCGGGCCACGCAGCCCTGGGACCACCAGCAGCGGGCAAACGTGATGCGCAGCTTGCCCCGGTCGCCGGTAGCTCCGTCCGACGAGCCGATCAGGTCGGAGAAGCGGTGGTCGTCGGAGCCGCCCGGGCCGCCGGCTTTCGGAGGCTTCAGGTAGGCAAACTTCGTCCACGACACGGTGATGTAATCGGAGGCGTTCTTGATGTCGAAGTTGCCGTCCACCCCGTCGCGGAACTCGCAATGATCCACCCACACGTTGGTGGAAGCATCCACCGTTACGTTGTCCCAGCCGTCGGTATCGTAGGCCCCGGGGCCCTCGAACACGAGGTTGCGCAGCAGCACGTTCTTGCAGCGCTTGATGTACATAATGCCCGAATTATCCTTGGTCTGGTCGGCCGACACCAGCCTGGCCCCGGCCGAGCCGAAGATGGTTTTGCCGGTCTGGTCCTGAAAGGAAATGCGCCCGCTCGACGGGATGGTGATGGTGCCGTTGACCTGCACCACCTTCACGGCGGTATTTTCGATGGCGGCCTTCAGCTGCGCGTAGGTGGTTACCACGGTGGCCGCGGCCGTACCGCCGCCGGTGGTACCGCCGTTCTGCGACGCCCAGCCCTGGGCCCCGCAGGTAGCGGTGGTGGCATCAGTGGGTTGGGGGGCTGCCGCAGGAGTTGCGGGCGTGGGGTGGCTGGCTTCGCAGCCCAGCAGCAGGCCGGCCGTTGCCAGCAGCGCGGCGGCGGTACTGGAGTACGCGAAGGGTGTTTTGGTTGGCATGGGTAGAACGGTTAGAATGGGAAAAAAGAAAGGGGGCAAGGGCACGAATAAGCACACCCGGGCCACTACCGCCGGGGCGGAGCAAGGGGGGATGAACTGGTAGGTGTGAGCCGGCATAAGGCGGCAGCTAAACAGCAGCACGCGCCGGCGGCGGATGGGAGCAGGCAAGCTACTGGCCCTGGGGCGGTTCGCTATGCGGGGGCAGCAGGCGCGCAACAGCCGGTATGAATGGGGCCGGATACGGCGGCGCGAGAGCCGCGGGTCCGGGGGCAAATCTTAACGGCTCAACCGGCCCGTCCAAGCATTCCAGTGGGTTTATCTATGCAAACGATATCGGGAACGTTATCATCTGATAGCTAGCCCAATCACCCCAGCCTTTCAGCCCATCCACCGCCCTTGCCGGAGTACGCTAACTGAGGCGTGGGCCGGGCCGGAGCAGTGGGCCGGTACCGGCCGCGGCGGCGGGCGGCAACCCTGCGGGCTGGTTGGCTGTCAATAGCTCCCCTACTTCGCCTAACTTCGCAGCCTCACCTTTTGCCCTCCGCCGTTTTGTCCTTTTCGCGCTTCCTTTCTTTGCTGCTGCTGGCCCTGGTGCTGCTCAGCCCCGATTCCGGTTCGGCCCAGCGCCGCCGCAAAAAAGCCCCGGTCCGCCGCCCCACCCGCACCGTAGCCCGCCGCGTCCCGGTGCGCGCGGCCCGCGCCGTGGCCCCGGCCCCGCGGCGCGCCGTGCCCGCCACGCCGGTTGCCGCCGCGGCCCCCAAACCAGCCGCCAAGGCGCCTACGCCCACCAAAGGCCGCAATCAGCCGGTACCGTTTGCCGGGCCGCTGGGCCAGTCCCGGTGGGTTGATTCGGTGATGAAGACGCTCACGCCCGACCAGCGGGTGGCGCAGCTGTTCATGGTGGCCGCCTACTCCAACCGTACCCGCGTGGATGAGGACTCGATTTCGACCCTGATTCAGCAGCACGGCATCGGGGGCATCGTGTTTTTCCAGGGCGGGCCGGTGCGCCAGAGCCGTTTGCTCAACCGCTACCAGAGCCAGAGCAAAGTGCCCTTGCTGGTAGCCATGGACGCCGAGTGGGGCGTGGGCATGCGCCTGGATAGCGTGGTGCGCTTTCCGTACCAGATGAGCCTGGGCGGCGTGCGCGACAACCAGCTCATCTACGACATGGGCACCGAGGTGGCCGCGCAGTTCAAGCGGCTGGGCATGCACGTAAACTTCGCCCCGGTCATCGACGTGAACAACAACGCTCAGAACCCCGTCATCGGCTTCCGCAGCTGGGGCGAAAACCGGGAGAGCGTCACCGAAAAGAGCTACCTCTACATGAAGGGCATGCAGGACGCGGGCGTGCTGGCTGTGGCCAAGCACTTCCCCGGCCACGGCGACACCGACACCGACTCCCACCTGGCTTTGCCCCTGCTGCGCATTGATAAAAAGCGGATTGACACGCTGGAGCTGTTCCCGTTCAAAAGCCTGATTCAGCGCGGCATCGGGGGCATGATGGTGGCCCACCTCAACATTCCGGCCCTCGATACCACGGGCATGCCGTCTACCCTGTCCAAACCCATTATTCAGGGGCTGCTGCGGCGCAAACTGGGGTTTGAGGGCGTGGTGTTTACCGATGCCATGAACATGAAGGGCGTCATCAGCAAATACCCGCCCGGCGACGCCGACGTGCGGGCCCTGGTGGCCGGCAACGACGTGCTGGAGTTCTCCAAGAACATTCCGCTGGCGTTGCGCATGGTGCGCGAGGCCATCGACCGGGGCGAGCTAAGCCAGGACGACATCGACCGGCGCTGCCGCAAGGTGCTGGCCCTGAAACAGTGGTCTGGCCTCGATAAGTACCGCCCGATTGAGCTGCGCAACATCACCGCCGACCTGAACACGCCCCACGCCCAGTACCTGAGCCGCCAGCTCTCGGAGCTGAGCGTGACGGTGCTGCGCAACCAGCGCAGCCTGCTGCCCCTGCAGCGCCTCGACACGCTGCGCCTGGCCACCCTCACCATCGGCACCCGGGATACCACCGATTTCCAGCGCATGGTGGCCGATTACGCGCCGGCCCGCCACTTCTGGCTGCCCGCCACGCCCACCATGGACGAGCTGACGCGAATGCGCGAAACCCTGCGCCCCTACAACACCGTGCTCCTCGGGGTGAACAACCTGGGCCGCCAGCCCGCCACCAACTTCGGCATCAGCCCCGAAACCAACGTGCTGCTGCGCGAGCTGGGCGGCAAGGGCCAGCGACTGATAGTATCGGTGTTCGGCTCGGCCTACGCCGTGGCCAAGCTGCGCGACCTGGACCGCGCCGACGCCGTGGTGCTGGCCTACCAGGAAAGCAAAAACGCCCAGGAAGTAGCCGCCGAGGTAATTTTCGGCGGTATTTCGGCCAGCGGCCAACTGCCCGTTACCATCTCCGACCGGTACCCCTACGGTTTCGGCTTGAAAACCCAGGGCGGTACCCGGCTGCGTTACAGCCAGCCCGAGGCCGTGGGCCTGAACAACAACCTCGAAAGCCGCGTCGATTCATTGATGAACCGGGCCCTGGCCGCCCAGGCCTTCCCGGGGGCGCAGGTGGTTATTGCCCGGCGCGGCACGGTGGTGTTGCAGAAAAGCTACGGCACTCACACCTACCCCACCGCCGGCCGGCCGGCCCGCCCCGTGCGCAGCACCGACCTCTACGACCTGGCCTCGCTCACAAAGGTATCGGCCGCGCTGCCGGCCTTGATGAAGCTGCAGGACGAGGGCAAGTTCAACCCCGATATGACGATGGGCCAGCTGTTTCCGGAGCTGATGGGCACCAACAAGCAGGACCTGAAACTGCGCGACGTGCTCACCCACCAGGCCCGCCTGAAAGCCTGGATTCCGTTCTGGAAAGACTATACCAAGCCCCAGGGCTTCCTGAACGCACTGCTCGGCAAGAGCCCCGCGGCCAAAGACGTATCCGCCACGAAACCCGCGGAGCTGAACCGCCGCTACTTCCGCCCCGATTCGTCGGCGCGCTTCCCGCTGCCGGCCGGCCCACGCCTGTGGGCCCGTAAGGATTTCCCGGAGCGCATTGTGAAGGCCATTGGCGAGTCGCCGCTGAACGAGAAGCCGAGCTACGTGTACTCCGATTTGTCGTTTATCCTGTACCCGCGCTTTGTGCAGCGCGTATCGGGCAAGCCGCTGAACCGGTTTGTGACGGATGAGGTATACCGGCCGCTGGGGGCTACCACCCTGGGCTACAACCCCACCCGCCGCTTCCCACTCAGCCGCATTGTGCCTACCGAGTACGACTCGCTGTTCCGCCACGGCCAGCTGCACGGCACCGTGCACGACGAAGGCGCGGCCCTGCTGGGCGGCCTCTCCGGCCACGCCGGCCTGTTCGGCTCGGCCAACGACCTGGCCAAGCTGGTGCAGCTTTACGCCTGGAACGGCAAGTACGGCGGCCAGCAGCTGCTCAAAGCCGAAACCGTGCAGGAGTACACCCGCTGCCAGTTCTGCCCCGATAACCGCCGCGCCCTGGGTTTCGATAGGCCCGCCGCCAACCCGGCCGTGAATTCGGCCCCGCTGGCCTCACCCCAGAGCTACGGGCACACGGGCTTTACGGGCACCTATTTCTGGGTCGACCCCAAGGAGGAAATTACCTGCGTGGTGCTCACCAACCGCGTGAACCCCACCCGCCGCAACAACAAAATCACGGAGCTGAGCGTGCGCAGCGGCATTCTGCAGATTGCGCTGCAAAGCGTCCGGCAACCGCAGAAGCAGGAAGTCGAAAGCACCGTTCCGAAGGAGGACTAAGCACAGCGCCCCGGCCAGATGGTCGGGGCGCTGTTGGTTTATGGCGTTTTGGTCTCGGCCATGTACACCACATCAATCGGGCGGGTGGCTTCTTCCAATGTAAGCCCCAGCTTCTGCAGGTGCTGCCGTACTTCAGCCATTTTGTCTTCCGGCTGCAATTCCAGCATGATGTCGTAGCGGCCCGTCAGCCCGGTTTCATCCACCACAGGCTTGCTTGACATATTTTCCAGAAACTCCCGCAGCATTTCGACGCGTCCCCCTTCCGCCTCGAATCCTCTGCCTGACCACGAGGCTTGCTCGGCTTTGCTGGATGGCGGCCACGCCGCGGCGTTGGGCAGGCGGCGCAGTACATACACCGGCCGATTTTCGGGCCGCACCGTTACCTGCAGCCCGAACCGCGGCCCCAGCTCCGGCCGCAGCCGCTCCAGCAGCTGCCCGCCCTGCGCGCGGGGCACGATTACATCCACGCAAAACAGGTTGGCGGGCTCGAATTTGTTCCGGCTGGCGGGCAGCTGATTCTGCACCCGCAGATGCGACACGTGATACACCTGCTGCACCAGGTTTTGCAGCGTGGTATTGATAAACGTCACCCGGCGGCCCCGCAGGCCCGGCGTTTGGTCGCGGCGCATCTGGGAGCCTACGCCCGTCAGGTAAGGCAGCACCTTGAGGGAGGAGCGGGTACTGGTATCGGCCGGGAAGAAGATTAACGGGTTGCGCAGCTCGTCGTGCTTGGCCTCCACTACCGCACGTTGGCCCGCCAGCCACTGCCGCACCACGGCCGGCGTAATCTGTCTGGGCTCGGTGATGGCCAGCACCTTGCCATCGGGCCCGATAACGACCGTGTGCGGCACCGTCCGGTGGGGGAAGTAGCGGTACAGCGGGGCCTGCTCATCAGGCAGCGGAGCCAACGGAATATGCACCGGGCGGCGCTGCAGAAACGTGCGCACCCGCGCTTCGGGGTCGGCCGCCACGCCCACTACCTGCAGCTGCTGAGGAAACGCCTGCTGCAAAGAATCCAGGTGCAGCAGCGCCGGAATGCACGGACTGCACCACGTTCCCCAGAATTCTACCAGCAGCAGCTTGCCGGCGGCTTCCGCGGAAGTAAATGTGGGCCGCGGGCTGTTGAGCGTAGCCAGCGTAAACGCAGGCACCTGGTCGCCTTCGTGCAGGCCCTGGGCCCGCAGGGCGGTTACGGGCACGGCCAAGAGCAGCGCCATACCGAGCAAGGAAAAAATACGCATCAGAATAGCAGAAGGAATAGCAGCGTAACGGTCATCAAGCTACTGAATTTCTGACTAGCTTACCCGTCACTGCGAAACCCTGCGTCTCCCACCCCGAACCACTGCGCGAAACCCCACCCTACCATGCTACAAGGCCTCATGATGAACACGCCCCTGCGCATTGCGGGGCTGCTGGAACACGCCGAGAAATGGCACGCCGACACGGAAATTGTGAGCCGCCTGCCCGAAGGCGGGCTGCACCGTACCACCTACGCCGGCCTGGGCCGCCGCAGCCGGCAGCTGGCAAATGCCCTGCGCCGCCTGGACATCCGGAGTGGCGACCGGGTGGGCACACTGGCCTGGAATACGCACCGCCACTTGGAGCTGTACTACGCCGTGTCGGGCTCGGGGGCGGTGTGCCACACCAGCAACCCGCGCCTATTTCCGGAGCAGCTGGTGTACATCATCAACCACGCCGAGGACCGGTTGCTGTTCTTTGACCTCACGTTTCTGCCGCTGGTGGAGAAGCTGGCCCCTAGCTGCCCCACCGTGGAAGCCTGGGTGCTGATGACCGACCGGGCCCACATGCCCGAAACCACCACCCTGCCCGACCTGCGCTGCTACGAGGACCTGCTGGCCGCCGAAAGCGACGAGTTTGAGTGGCCGGTGTTCGACGAGAATACGGCCTCCTCCCTGTGCTACACCTCCGGCACCACCGACCAGCCCAAGGGCGTGCTCTACTCCCACCGCTCCACGCTGCTGCACAGCTACGCCGCCGCGTTGCCCGACTGCTTCAACTGCTCGGCCCGCGACGTGATTCTGCCCGTGGTGCCCATGTTCCACGTCAATGCCTGGGGCATTCCGTACCTAGCGCCCATGGTGGGCTGCAAGCTGGTGCTGCCCGGGCCGGGCCTGGATGCGGCCAGCCTCTACGAGCTATTCGAGACGGAAGGCGTTACGTTCACGGCCGGGGTGCCCACCATCTGGTTCGGGCTGCTCACGTTCATGCGCGAAAAGGAGCTGCGGTTTTCTTCCTTGCGGCAGATGATTGTGGGCGGGGCCTCCTGCCCGCCGGCGCTGCTGCGGGCCTTCGATGAGGAGCTGGGCGTGACCATCCGCCACGCCTGGGGCATGACGGAAACCTCGCCCCTGGGCACCGTGTGCACGCTCAAGCCCCAGCAGCTTAGCCTCAGCCCCGACGAGCAGTTTGCCATCCAGACCAAGCAGGGCCGCGTGATATTCGGAGTGGATATGAAGATTGTGGACGGCGAAAGCCGGGAGCTGCCCCACGACGGCGTGGCCTTCGGCGACCTGTTGGTGCGCGGCCCCTTCATCGTGGCCGATTACTTCGGCACCGCGCCCGGCCACCTCACCCCCGACGGCTGGTTCCGCACCGGCGACGTGGCCACCATCGACCCCAGCGGCTTCATGCAGATAACCGACCGCAGCAAGGACGTCATCAAATCGGGCGGGGAGTGGATTTCGAGCATCGAGCTGGAAAACCTGGCCATCGGCCACCCCAGCGTAGCCGAAGCCGCCGTCATCGGGGTGCCCCACCCCAAATGGAGCGAGCGGCCTCTGCTGCTGGTAGTGCGCAAACCCGACCACGACCTCAGCAAGGAGGACATCTTGGCCTATTACGACGGGAAAGTGGCCCGCTGGTGGGTGCCCGAAGCCGTAGAATTCGTAGAACAACTGCCCCACACCGCCACCGGCAAACTCCTCAAAACCCAGCTCCGCAAGGATTTCGACGGGTACCAGTGGTAGCCTGAGTGTCAAAGCGAGGCAGCCCTTCGGCCACCGTCATTGCGAGGACGAAGGACGAAGCAATCTTTCCTTTTCAGGCCAATAGCCCCCGAACAAGCAGAAAGCCCCTGACGTCCGTGCTGGCATCAGGGGCTTTCTGCTTATCAAGGATTGGCACCCTGTGCAGGACGGATTGCTTCGGCTCCGCCTCGCAATGACGGTGGGTTTAGCGCAACCAGCTGGTTACTTTACGTCGGTGGGAGCCTGGGTTTTCATCTTTTCGGCAATGGCCTGCTGCAGCTCGGGCAGATGCTCCTGCATGCGGCGCTGGCCGATTTCCATGCTGGCAGCCATCAGTTGGGGCATCTTCTCGATGGTTTTACGGCCGATGGATGTCTGGTAGAACTTAGCTAGCTCTTTGAGCTCCTTTTCGGAGAACTCGCGGGCGTAGAGCTGCACCATATCCTCCTTCATGGCATTCCAGCTCATGTATTTGTTGAGGTAGGCGCGCATTTCGGGCTCTACGGCCTTCATGCCGGGGTTTTGCTCTATTTGCACGGCCAGCATCCGGTCGATGGATTCGGTCAGGTTTTTCTCAGAGTTGGTCGCCGCCAGCAGCTCCTCGGCCGCTTTGCGCTGGCTGGCCGACAACGGCGCTTTAGTGGCCGCGGGCGGGGTGGCGGCCGGGGTAGTCTGGGCCTGGGCCGCAGAAGCCGTCAGGGCCAGGGCGGTAAGTACAATCCAGTAGTATTTCATACCCGAAGTACGGAAAATAAGTGCGCTTGACGCCGGGCCGGGCTACACCGTGAAGAAAATCCGGCGGCGGTACAGCACCCACAGAATTCCCAGCCATACCAGCGTGTAGCACACCGCATACGCCAACGAGGCGTGGTAGGGATTGGCAATGTGCTGCGTGAACAGGTGCTGGTACAGCCAGTCACGGGCGTAGAACACGGTGCCGTGGGCATCGTGCAGCTTCAGGCGGGTGAGCAGGCGCTCCAGCACTTCGGGCAGGAAGAACACCAGCAGCGCATTGCTGCCGCAGGCCACCAGCGGCCACGTCCAGGCCCCGCGCCACTGCTGCACATCCACCAGAAAGTACAGCACCGCCAGCACCAGCAGGCTGATGCCCCCGGCGTACAGCACGTAGGAGCTCGTCCAAAGGGCTTTGTTGATGGGAAACCACCCGTTCCAGATCAGGCCGGCCAGTACCAGTCCGCTGCCGCTTACCAGCATCCAAACCGCTTTGGTAGTGGCATCCGGGTCGGGGCGGCGAAGCCACTGCCCTACCAGCACGCCCAGCAACCCGGTTACGACGGTTGGCAGCGTACCCAGCAAGGATTCTGGGTCCCAGCCCTGCTCCTTGAGGTAGATGTGGTTGACGGTGAACAGGCACTTATCCAGCCAAGCTCCCAGGTTGGTAGCCGGTTCCAGGTTGGCCGGCCCGATGCCCTGCACCGGCACCAGTTGCAGCAGCCCGTTGTAGAGCACCAGCAACGCCACGCCCAGCCCCGCCTGCTGCCGCCAGGTGGTTTTCAGGAAGAGCACGGCGCACACCCCATACACCAAGGCAATGCGCTGCAGCACCCCCGGAATCCGGAACGAGGTGAAGTAGAAATACGGCACCAGCCCAATGAGCAGGCCCAGCACCAGCAGCACCAGCGCCCGGCGAATAATACGCCCGATGGCCGCCCGGTGCCGCTCCGGTTGGGCCCGCACCGCCGCCAGCCCGTACACCAGCGCCACGCCCATGATGAACACAAACGACGGAAACACCAGATCGGCGGGGGTGCAGCCGTGCCAGGGCGCGTGGGCCAGCGGGCGGTAATACTGGGTGTAGTCGCCGGCGTTGTTCACCAGCAGCATCAGCACCACCGTCAGCCCCCGAAAAACGTCCAGGGAGAGCAAGCGGGCAGGTTTATCGGCAGGCATGTTGGGGGGTTAGGTAGTTGGGGAGTTATTGTTGAACCCGACTGTCGTCCTGAGCATGTCGCGCATCAAGCGAGGACGAAGGACCTTGGCACGTTAGCATGAGCCGTTGTACGGGTATCGTTCTATGGTTGAAAGGTCCTTCGCAAGCTCAGGATGACAAACCACATATGTTCTTATCACTCCAGTACCTCCTCACACTTTGATGATGATATTCCGCCGGTACATCAGCCAGAGGACTACAAACCAAATCAGCACGCAGGTAATGGCCCCGGCCAAAGAAGCATTGACAGGGCTGAAATAGGGCACGAACAGGGTATCGTAAAGCCAGTTGCGCAGGCCGGTTTCCTGGCCATTGGCCCCGGTTAGTTTCACCATGTTCAGTAGCCGCGGAATCAGGCCCGAGAGGAAGAATACAGTAATGGCATTGACACCGTACACCAGCGGCGGCAGCGTCCAGCGGCGGTACTGCTGCACATCTACCAGCCAGTAGAGGCCGGCCAGCAGCGCCAGGGCCAGCCCGCCGGTGTACAGCACGTAGGAGCTGGTCCAGAGGGCTTTGTTGATGAGAAACCACCCGTTCCAGACCATGCCCAGCACCACGCAGCCCGCTCCGGCCACAAACAGCCAGGCTACGCGGGTAGCCGGCTCCACCTCCCGGCGGCGCAGCCACTGGCCCGCCAGCAGACCCAGCAGCCCGGTACCAATGGCTGGCAAGGTGCTCAGCATGCCTTCGGGGTCCCAGGTGCGGCTTTGCTTCCAGAGGTGCGCTTCGCCCAGCACCGCCCGGTCGAGCCAGGCACCCAGGTTGGTGCCGGCCTCCAGGTTGGCGGGGCCGTAGCCGGGCACGGGCACCAGCTGCATGAGCACGTTGTAGAAAATCAGAATAAAGGCCAGCAGCCCGATTTGCTGCTTCCGGTTGGTTTTCAGAAACAGCACGCCGCACACCAGAAATACCACCGCAATGCGCGCCAGCACCCCCGGAATCCGCACCGTGCTGAACTCGAACTTCGGGAATAGCGCCGAAAACAGCCCCAGCCCGAACAAAATGGCCGCCCGCTTCAGCACCCGCAGCATGGTGCGGCCGTGGGTGGCGGGTTGCTGCCGGGCTCCGTCCAGCGCATACGTGATGCTGACGCCCACAATGAACAGGAAAAAGGGAAAAATCAGGTCGGTGGGGGTGCAGCCGTGCCAGTGGGCGTGCTCCAGCGGCGCGTAAATGTGGCCCCAGTCGCCGGGGTTATTCACCAAGATCATGCCCATGACGGTGAGGCCCCGAAACACATCGAGGCTCATGAGGCGGCCGGGCTGGGAGGCTTCGGCCAGGGGCGTAGTACCCGTGGTGGTTTGAGCAGCCTGCGTAGTAGTTTGCATAGAGGAAGAAAACGGGGGCGGAACTCCCGGCAAGATGCAGCATCCGGCGCAGTTTTGCTGCTTCTCTTTTGCAGCTCAACCGTACCAGACCCTGCCGGAACTCTACTCTGAACGGATGTTGGTACAGCCTTCAAAAAATACCATATATAGTTGTTTCACTGTACAACAACTGTTAGTTTTAGCTGCTTTCCTTTCGTTTCCGCTCTTTCTGCCCTTTCCTTTTCCCATTCATTGCTCGTTCTAGCCGCCGTAATTTTCGGCTGGCCAGGCTGATTTTCCTCTTTTCAGCCCCTTTCTCCCACCGATAGTATCCTGCCATAGTCCAACTGCCGCGCACCGCCTTCGGTACGCTGGCTTCCGCATTTCCCCCTCTTTCTCTCACTTCTCTCTATTGCGTATGAAAAGACAACTATGGTCCTCTCCACTGGCGCTGGGGTTGCTGCTGGCCGCCCCGGCCGCGTGGGCTCAGCAGGCCACCGTAACCATGCAGGGCGTGGTTACGGGCACCAACGACGGCCAGCCCCTGCCCGGCGTGAACGTGCTGGTAAAAGGCACCGCCATCGGTACCCAAACCGGGGCTGATGGCCGCTACTCCCTGGCCAACGTACCCACGGGCAGCACGCTGGTGTTCAGCTTTATCGGCTACTCTTCGCAGGAATACCGGGTAGGCAACGCTACCACGGCCAATATTGCCCTTGGCCCCGATTCCAAAAGCCTCAGTGAGGTAGTGGTAACGGGTATGGGCATTAAGCAGGAGCGGCGCGAGCTGAACTACTCGGCCCCACAGGTGCAGGGCGGCGAGCTGGTGGAAACCCGGCAGACAAACATCGTGAATGCCCTGCAGGGCAAGGTAGCGGGGGTTACCATTACCTCCTCGGGCGGAGCGCCGGGCGAAGGCGCGGCTATTGTAATCCGGGGCGGCAACTCCTTGGATGGCAACAACCAGCCCCTGTTTGTGATTGACGGGGTAATCATGGATAACTCTTCGTTTGTGGAGAGTACGGCCCCCGGCGGCGGCTCGGGCTTCAACGGGATTCTGGGCCGCTCAGTGGCCAGCCAGAACCGCGTGGGCGACCTGAACCCCGAGGATATTGCCTCACTGACGGTACTGAAAGGCGGGGCGGCCGCCGCTATTTACGGCCTGCGCGCGGCCAACGGGGCCGTTATCATCACCACCAAAAAAGGTGCTTCGGGCCGTACTACCATCAGCTACCGCACGCAGTTTTCGGTGGATGAGGCCCTCAAGCTGCCCAAGCTGCAGGACCAGTACAAGCAGGGCAGCAACGGCATTTTCGACCCCACGGTGCGCTCCTCCTACGGTCCGCGCTTCCAGCCTGGCGAAGCGGTGTACGACAACGTGGGCAACTTCTTCGAGAAGGGCAAAAGCTGGCAGCACTTCCTCACCCTTTCGGGCGGCAACGAGAAGAACTCATTTATCTTCTCCGGCTCGCGCAACACCACCGATGGCATTGTGCCCACCAGCCGCTACGAGAAAACCACCCTGCGCCTGGGTGGCTCGGCCAAGCTCTCGGATAAATTCTCGTTGTCGGGCTCCACGCAGTACATCAACACGGGCGGCGTAGCGCCTATTCAGGGGCCCGGCTTATTCGGGGGCACGGGTGGTTTCTACACCAGCCTGCTCAACTGGCCGCGCAACGACGACGCCAGCGTGTACCTGAACCCCGATGGTACCCGCCGCCGCCTGCTGGGCGCGGCCACGGCCGTGAATGATGCCGACAACCCGTACTTCTCCATTTACAAAAACCCCCAGACCACACGCAACAACCGTTTCATCGGGAGTATTCAGGCCTCGCTGGACTTGCTGAAGTGGCTGAACATTTCCAACACCACCGGTACCGACTTCTACTACCAGAAGGACCGCTCGGTGCGGGCCGTGGGTACGTCGCTCACCGCCAACCAGGACGGGGGCATTGCCGAAACCGGTACCATGAGCCGCCTGCTCAACTCCAACACGCTGCTTACCTTCAAGCACGATTTCTCGGAGAAGCTGGGCGGGGCGCTGGTGCTGGGTAATATGGTGGATGTGAGCCGCTCGGAAGTGACGGATGTGCTGGGTCTGATTTACCTGAATCCCAACCCGGCGGTACCGTCCATCAACAACACGGTAAACCGCAACGCCCTCACTACCAACTCGGAGCGCCGGCTGGTGGGTAACTTCGCCCGCCTCAACCTGAACCTGCTCAACCAGGTAACGCTGGAACTGAACGGCCGCCGCGACCAGACCTCTACCCTGCCCCGGCCCGGCGAGAACAAGAACTACGGCCGGGCGTTTTATTACGGCTCGGCGGCGCTGGGCTGGGAATTTACGCAGCTGCTGGGCCTCTCGCAGAACCCCTGGGTGAACTACGGCAAGATTCGGGGCTCCGTATCGGACGTAGGCAAAGACACCGGCCCTTACCGGGTGGATTCGCCGCTGGCCCAGGGCACTTACATTGGCGGGGGCTTCCGCAACGGCTTCTTCGGCTCCAACCGCAACCTGGTGCCGGAGCATACCCGGGGCTTTGAAATTGGGCTGGACCTGCAGTTCCTGCGCAACCGCGTGGGTCTGGAGGCCAACGTGTACCAGCAGGTTACCTCCGACCAGCTGATTGCCCCGCGCGTGAGCCAGGCTACCGGCTTTATTCTACAGTACATCAACGGCGGTACGGTAACCAACAAAGGGCTCGAAATTGCCCTGCGCGGCACGCCCGTGCAGCAGGCCAACTTCAGCTGGGACGTGGTGGCCAACTACTACGCCAACCGCAACTCCGCCACTAAGCTGCCCGGCTTCCTCACGGAGGTGTACCAGTCGGATGCGTGGGTAGTTGATGTGGCGCGGGGCGGGGCTTTCCCCGGCTACGCTATTTCCTCCATCAGCGCCCTGGACTACCAGCGCGCCCCCGATGGCCGCATCCTTATCAGCCCCACCACCGGCTACCCGCTGGTGAATACCAGCACCTTTGTGTACGCCGGCAACCGCGCCCCACAGTACACGGTGCAGGTAACCAACACGCTACGCTACAAAGAGCTGTCATTCTCCTTCCTGTGGGACTTCCGCAAGGGCGGCAAAGTGGTGAACGGCAACGAGTGGGCCGCCGTGCGCTCGGGCCTGAGCACCCGCACCCTGGACCGCTACAATACGGCGGTGTTTGACGGGGTTGTAGCCACCAAAAATACTGACGGCTCGACCTCCTACGTGCAGAACACTCGGCCCGTGGAGCTTACCCAGAGCTACTACCAGAACATCCTGGGCGTGATTGGCACCCCGTACATTGAGGATGGCTCCTGGTCCCGGTTGCGCTACGCTACCCTCTCCTACCTGGTGCCCGCCAAGCTGTTTGCCGACTCTAAAACGGTAAAGGGCGTGGAGCTGTCGGTAACGGGCCGCAACCTGCTGCTGTTCACCAAATACTCCGGCGGCGACCCGGAAACCGCTTCGGCCGGAGCCGGGGTGCGCGGTGGCGGCTCGGGTGGCTTCGACTACGGCGGAGTGCCCCGCACCCGCGGCGTGGATATGAGCCTGCGCGTGAACTTTTAATGTATTGCCTAGGCGTTAGTGCTTAGTGCCTAGGTCGTTCTTACTATCTCAGAACGAACTAAGCACTAAGCACTAGCAACTATAAACCAACTGACTTCCTTCTGATGAAAAAATATATTCTGCTGCTGGGGCTGGCGCTGAGCAGCGGGGTGATGACGAGCTGCGACAAGTTTTTCGACGTCAATACCGACCCCAACAACCCCACTACTTCTACTCCGAACTTCCTGCTGCCCGGCATTATCTCGCAGGGCGTGCAGACGCAGATGTTCACCTCGCTGGTAACGCCGTTTCTGACGCAATATGTGGTGCGCCGCTCCCCCACGGGCGGCTCCGACCAGTTCATCCTCACCAACGGCAACAGCACCAATACCTTCAACTACAGCTACTTCTACTCAGGCGGCACCATTCCCACGCTGACGGATGCTGCTACCAAGGAAGGCTCGCCGTATTACATTGGGGCGGCCAAAATCATCCAGGCGATGCTGCTGGCCCACGCCACCGATATGCTGGGGGATATTCCGTATTCGGAGGCCTACCAGGGTGCCGCCAACTACACGCCCAAGTACGACTCGCAGGAGCAGATTTACGCCACTATCAACACGCTCTGCGACGAGGGTATTGCCCTGATGCAGAAGCCGGCCAGTGAAAACTTCCGGCCCCTGTACGTGACCTCGCCCAGTATTTCCGGCGACATTCTGTTCCAGGGCAACACGCAGAAGTGGATCAGGTTTGCCAACGGCCTGAAGGCCCGGCAGCTCAACCACCTCACCAAAAAGAGCAGCTATGACCCCGCTAAGGTGCTGGCTTTGGTAGACCAGAGCATGACTTCCTCGGCCGATGATGCGCAGCTGCAGTTTCAGGTGGCCGTGGCACCGCTGGCGGGTACCACCAATATTTTTGGCACCACCCGCAACAACTTCAGCACGTCCACTACTTCGGCTACGTTTTCCAGCAACATCATCAAATACCTGAACGGCAACGCGGCCGGTGCCGCTTACCCCGGCGTAGTTGACCCGCGCCTGCCCATTATGGCCACGGCCGGCAGCCCCGGCGCCGACCCCGGCGTGGGCAACACCTCGGCCGCCACATTGGTGAACGGCTACGTAGATTTTTACAGCTCCTGGTACGCCCGCGACCTGGGCTACTTTGAGGTGCTGACCTACCACGAAATCAAGTTTATTGAGGCCGAAGCCGCCTACCGGGCCGGTAACCTAAACCGGGCCCTAGCAGCCTACCGGGAAGGCATTCGGGCGCACATGGCTAAAATTGGCGTGGGCGGCACCAACTCCGTTCCGCCGGTGAGCTTCCCCCTGATTTCGGGGGCGCAAATTGAGGCTTACCTCAGCAGCCCGGCCGTGGCCCAGAGCACTTCGGAACTCACGCTCAAGCGCATTATGGAGCAGAAATACATTGCCATGTTTCTGAACCCGGAATCATGGTCGGATCTGCGCCGCCTGGATTACGACCCCACCATCTACCCCAACCTGAAGTACCCCGCCGGCACCGCCGTGAATGCCACCCTGGCGGCGCAACCCGATTACAAGGACCGGTGGCCCCGCCGCCTGTTGCCGGGTGCGACGGAGGTGCTGTACAATCCGCAGGCCGTAGCCAAGCTGTTCGCCGATGCCATGGCCACGTCTAACGACGACTACATTGGCAAGCCGCTGTGGTGGGACCGTCCGTGAGGCCGGGCCCCTTTCTCCCTCCCCTATTTCTCTCGCAACGCATGAAACAATATATAACCTCATGGGTAACTGCCCGCCGCGGGTGGCAGCCGTTGGCGCTGGCCGGCCTGCTGGCGCTGGGCCTGGCTACGGCTGGCTGTAAGAAGGAAGACTTCAACGACTACGTACAGCTGCAGGACAACGCCGGCTTTGGCTCCATCAGCACGCAGGGTGGCGCTTTAGCTACCAAGTACGCCCCCGGCGAAACCGTGCCCGTCATTGTGGCTTTCAACCAGAGCGACAACCTGAAGGACATTACCGTGTTTCAGGTAATCAACAAGCAGGACTCGGCCGTGGTGGGCACCTACCCCGCCAGTGGGCAGCTCAACGGTACCCCACAGCTCTTCAACCAAACGGTGCCCTACACCGTGCCCAGCACGCTGGCTAACAAAACGCCGGTGCGGGTGGATGTAACGCTGAACTTTGCCGATGGCAGCAAGCGTCTGCGTCGTTTCACGTACACGGCCGCCAGCTCGCCCACACTTAAGTTCTCCGCCACGCCGGTTACCTACCGCAACGGCCTGAGCGTCACGCAGCAAACCTCGGGTGATATTCTGGGCTATTCCATTCTGCTGAATGAGGGCGGCATTGCCACGGTACCCACCGGCGGCAGCACCAGCACCCTGTTCAAGAACGTGGACAGCCTCACGTACTTCGTGCAGAGCGGCACGGGTACCGCCCGCCGGTTGGGCGTAGTGCGCGGGCCTTCGGCCGGGGCTGCTACCACGGTAACGGTGAATGCGCCGGTGCCGGCCGGCTCCAACGGTCAGACGCTTACGTACTCCTTTGTGGCGTACGCCCAGAACACGTCCACCACGCTTACGGCTGCGCCTATTGCCATTGCAGCCCCGGTGTCGTTTGCCGCCACGGCCAAAACGGGCCGGGTAGCTTTCGGGGTGGCCACTCCTTCCGATTCCCTGGCGTTTAACCTGCGCACGGGCCTGAATGAGCCCCAGTCCGGACCGGCTACCAACAAAGACCTGTCGGTTTCTTCCTATACCTCGGCGGGAGTGGTCCTGACTGCATCCAACACCACGCGTTACTACAAGCTGACGCCCGCCCAGGTAGCGGCGGGCTTATATAACAGCGCTACGGTTAACGCTATTGGTTTGCTCCTGTTCCAGAACACGACTTCGGCTGAACTGGGTACCGTGGCCGTGAACGACGTGTACGCCGTGCGCGTGCGGGGGGCTGAAACGATGCTGCTGCGCATTACCGGCATCAAACCCAGCGCCTCTGGCTCCACCGGCCGCGTGAAGTTTGAGTACCGCACGCTGTAACCTAAACGGTGCATAGCGCTATTCACCCAATAAGGGCCGGCTGCAAAACCGGCCCTTTTTTTTATTGCTTATTACTCCCTGATTACGAAACTGTTTGAGTAATTTCAGCTATCCACCATACCCATCAATCTATATGAAAAAATCATTCGCGTTGCTTGCTTTAACTGCTCTATATACCCTGGGCACTTTGCCCCGCACAGCCACGGCCCAACCGTACGCAGTGGGAGCTACCGCAGCGGCTTCCCAGGAAACCTATTACCAGGGCTTCGATGCCGGCCGGGAAAAGCGGTCTGAGTTCAACGGCATCTATTCCGAAGGCACCCGCGACTTTGACCGGGCCGTGTCGATGGAGTATGACCGGGTACAGAATACGTACATCCAAGGCAACACCGACCCCGATTCGCTGGACTACTGGAACGGCTACCTGGATGGCCTGACCAGTGCCCCATAACGCCGGCATTTACCCGGTATCGAAAACAAAAAAGCGAGGCTTGACTGCCTCGCTTTTTTTATGCGTTTATGGTTCAGAACCAGTACGCTGGGCCGCTTCCATCAACCGCCAAACAGCCGCTGGAAGAAGCCGCCGCGCTTGCGCTTGGTTTTGACTTTTACCTTGGTGGGTGTACTGGTTGGGCGGGTAACCACGGGACGGGGCACGGCTGGGCGCGGGGCACTGGCTACTGGAGGCGTGGCCGGTTGCGGCACCGGAGCCGGGGTGGGCGCGGGAACCGGCTCAGGTGGGGCCTGCTGGGCCACAATCACCTCGGCGGGGCGGCCGTTGGTGCGCACCGATATGGGCCGGCTCTCATTGTGCAGCCTGTCAAAAGCAGTGAGGTAGTAGGCGTAGCTGCGGCCGAAACGGGCCGTGGTATCCTGAAACTGCAGCTTGCGACCCGCCTGCGGCCGGATGATGGCCAGCAGATTGCGGGGGTCGTCGGGAGTGGGCGTCTGGTCGTCGTTGAAGCGGTAAAGGGCGTAGTACACGGCTTCGTCGCCGTCGGCGGCGGCGGGACCGGGCTGCCAGGACAGCGTGTTTACCGTGAGCTGCGTGCTGGCCGTAAGCTGCTGGGCCGGGCGCGGCGGCACGGCATCCAGCCAGGGCATGGCCGGTACCAGCGCCGGATACCGGAACTCGTGCTGCCGCAGTGAGTCGGTGGTGTGCAGGGCATTGGCCATCAGGGAGCGGGAGCTGAAGAACACGCTGCCGTTTACCTCGGCCGGAAATGTGCGGTTGAAGCGCACCTGACGGGGCAATTCGCGCGGATTGCGCCACACGGTATCGGAGCGGGTGCTTTCCAGCATGCGGTAGGCCCCGTGCCCGATGTACACATGGCGGCCGTTGGCATTGCGGGCCCACCACTCCACCAGCACCGGGTACTGCGCCACCCGGAAGCCAGTGCTCCAGTACAACTGGGGCAGCACGTAGTCAATCCAGCCCTGGCGGGTCCATTCCAGTGCATCCGCGTACAGTCCGTCGTAGCCCTGGAATGCCTTGGTGGCCGAGCCATTGGGGTCGGTGGTCTGGTTGCGCCACACGCCAAAGGGCGAAATACCAAACTTCACCCAGCGCTTAGCCTGCCGGATGGAGTCGTGCAAATCTCGGATCAGAACATTCACATTCTGCCGCCGCCAATCGGCTACGGACAGGTTGTCGGGGTTGAAGCGGGCAAAAGCGGCTTCATCATGAATAATTTGGTTGGCTTCCGGATATGGATAGAAGTAGTCATCAAAATGCACGCCGTCAATATCGTAGCGACGCACCACGTCCAGAATTACCTGATTGATGTACTGACGCACCTCGGGCAGGCCGGGGTTGTAGAGCAGCTTGCCGGCGTAGCGCATAAACCACTCAGGGTGCCGGCGGTACGGGTGGTTGGCGGCCAGGCGGCGCGTCACCGTGTCCATAGTGGCGCGGTACGGGTTAAACCATGCGTGAAACTCCATGCCGCGCTGATGGGCCTCGTCGATGAGGAAGGGCAGTGGGTCCCAGAGGGGCGCGGGCGCTTTGCCCTGCACGCCGGTCAGCCACTTGCTCCAGGGCTCCAGACTACTCTGGTAAAACGCATCGGAAGCCGGCCGTACCTGCACAAACACCGCGTTGATGCCGTTTTGCTGATGCTCGTCCAGCATGCGGCGGTACTCGCGGCGCTGCTGCTCGGGCGTGAGGCCCCGGCTGCTGGGCCAGTCGATATTCTCCACGGTGGCAATCCAGACGCCGCGCAGCTCCCGCTTAGGAGGTACATCGGCGGCGCGGCTGCTGGCGGAAAGCAGCAGGCCACAGGCTAGAAACAGCAAAAACAGGCAACGGTAGGCGGTACGCAACTGGGTCATTACCCCAAAAATAGCGCATTCGGCAGCAGGAATCCGGGCTTTTTTTGCGGTTCAGTGCCCCGGCATTCTTCTACAGCTCTTCGAAGGGCAAATCCAGCAGGTCGAAGTCGGCCCACCGCGGATGGTCGTAGTGCCACCATTCATCCACGTAGTTTACAAAGCCCTGCCGTTTCATGGCCGCCAGCAGAATGCTGCGGTTGAACAGCACGTGCGGAGGCAAATTGGTGTAGCGGGAGTTGGCGGCCGGGGTCAGCTCATCAAAGTCGGTGGGGAGCGGCAAGTGGTGGCCGGTGGAGCGCTCTACCAGGCCTACATCTACGGAGCAGCCCCGGTTGTGGCGGGAGCCGCGCCAGGGCGGGGCTGCAAACTTCTCGTCGCGCACATGCTCAAAAAACTGCACCGTAGTACTGTACGGCCGATACGCGTCGTACACGCACAAACCTAGTCCCAGTCGTCGTAGCGCCTCCTGCACCCGGCGCAGCGCCTCCGCCACCGGCCGCCGCAGAAACGCCCGCGCCTGTTTATAGACTGGTTTGCCCAGTAGGTTGCGGGCCGTGGCATACCGGATATCCAGCACCAGATCCGGTATCAGCCTCGCCAGATCCACCAATTCCCGCTCAGGATTGTGGGCTACACGCTGCCGGTACTCCTGCACTGAGGAAATTACAGTGACTCCAAACGAGTTTATGGCCATACACTACTCTACTACAACGAAGGAAAGCCTTAACTCAACAGGACTGGCATCAGCATACGCCCATTAGTACCATACCGTTATCTATATGTTTTTTCCGGCTTACTTTTTTTCGGAGCCGACGCGCAGCTCGTGCTGATACACGGCTTCGCCCAGCCGCCGCAGAAACGGTAGTCCCACAGTGTCATAGTCGTACAGGTCATCGTTGAGCACCTCATCCTGGTTTACATACAGCACGACGCTCAGCAGAAACTCCACCCCATGCGCGGGGTCGGTGATGTAGGCGTTATCGATAAGAAACCCATAGGCCTGCCCGATTTTGTTGTAGATGCGGACTCCGGGCGGCAACGGCCCCGGTGCCCCGCCCGCCAGCAGGAACTTGGCCCCGTTATCGGGATACTGCGCGCCTGAATAGCGCGGCCACTGGCTCTGGCGCGGCAGCCGGTGCAGGTAGTCCAGCAATAGCCGCCGGTCCAGAGAATCCAGCTGAAACTGTTGCCGCCGGGGTACCGACGCAGGAAAGAGGATGGCCCGCAGGGTGCGCTGCAGGTCAGGCAGTGTGGTAGCATTCCTTGCGCTGAAATCAAGGGGCTGATTGATACGCTGTCCGTTCTGCAGGTGCGCTTTGCCTACCTCCAAATCCTGCTGCCGCGGCCGGGGCCACGCACCCGTAAACGTGGTGGCCGGCTGCACATACAGGGGCCGCGTCAGGCTGGAATCCGTGAAAAACACTACCGGATTGGTGCGCCGCGCCGTGGAATCCAGGTCGCCCACGGAAAGGCGGTGCCGCAGGATTGTATGGTGCAGGCTGTGGGCGCGTAGGCGCTGCCGGAGCTCTTCGGGCCCCACAAACTCATACAGCCGGTTGTAAGCGTCATTATCACTCACCAGCAGAATTTTACGTACGTACTGCGCTACGCTGGCCCGGTGGTTTTGGCTGCTGGTATCCCGCTCCACCCGGGTTTGCCCCCAGGCCACGGAGTCAATCCGCAGCGGCGACTCGCTGGTGAGGCCGGGTATCTGCCGGGCCAGGGTATGGATTTTTTCCAGCGCCAGCACGGCCGCAGGCAACTTGATGGCACTGGCCGGATAGAAGTATTCATGAGGCCGCAGCCGGTACCGGTATTGCCGAAAATGAGGATTGTCGCGTTGGTCGCGCCGAATGCGGGTGTACAGGATCTGCAGGCGGTGCGGGCCGGCGTGGCGTGCTACCGGAGCCAGCACCGAATCGGTGCGCAGCAGGCGCGGCAAAGGGTTTTGAGCGACGGACGGCAGCCACGTACCACTTAACAGTAACACAAGCACAGAAAACAGCTTCATCCGGCCAATATACCCTGATCTGCACACCAGGGCCCGGCTACTTACAGCTGATGCGTAGGTAACCGGGCCCTGGTAAAATCAGGTATGCGCTACTAATCCGTGGTTTTTTGCGGGGCGCTGTTCTCGGCCGGCGAGTCCTGGCCGCCTTCCAGTCCATTGGTCTGGTCACTGTTGCCGTAGCCACCCCGGATACCGGCTCCACTATCATTCGGGAGCTGTTCCTGCGTGGTTTCGGGTGTTTTTGGGGCTTTTTGCTGGTCTTCGGTGGGCTGTTGCGGTTGCTGGGCCATGATGCTGGATATAGGAGTGAAAAATTACAGATTAACCTGGCCGGTTTCGCCACCCGATACCCCGGTGCCGCCGCTGGTGGTGTTGCCGCCTACGTCACCGTCTTGGGCATTGCCGGGGGCATCATAGTTAGGGGCTCCGGAACGCACCCGGCTGTCACTGATGGGCTGACCGCCTTCGGTGCCGCCGCTGCCGGAATTATCGTCGGCGTTGAGGCCGGTATCGTGGCTGCCGGGGGCCTGCCGGCCTTCGGGCTGGCGCTGGGCGGGCTGGTTATCGGTGGCCTCGGGCAGGTTCCGGGCGTCGGTGGGTTGTTCGGGGGGCTGAGTCATGGGAAAAGGAATAGTCAGGTGGTGAAAATGCCGGCCGGTGAGCCAGCGGCACTCTGAACTATACGCGCCGCAGCCGTCCGCGTTGAATCAGGAGGCCTTGAAATGCGCCATCTTTTTGGCAATTTAGAGCTGCTTTTTCCTGGATTTTTCGTCTCCGTTACCCCGCATGTCCTCGTCGTCCGATTCGTTTTTACAGAAAACCACCGAAGAACTACAGTATCTCGTGCAGCACCCTGAGCTGTACCACGCCGCGCTGGTAGCAGAGGCCGGCCGGGAACTGCGCCGCCGGGGTGCAACCCTGCCCCGCCCGGCTACCGCGGAGCCGGTTGCGGCTCCTGCACCCGTGTATGATGCGTATGCGGAGCCGACTCCGTCGCCGCTGATCCGCTGGTGGCCGGCCGGCCTGATTGCCGCCGCCGTGGCCGGCCTGGCGTGGTGGGGCCTGCGCGACTCTACAGCCTCTACTCCGGCAGCTGTTAAACCTGCTACCAACGCGCCTATTGTGCTGGAGTCAGTAAAAACCAGCCGCATGCCCGATTTCGAAGTGGAAACGGCCCGGCAGGTAGCCAACACCCGCCGCCAGCTCCCGGCCCAGGACCGCACCGATACCACCGCCACCGGCCGCTACGCCCGCACGGCGCGCCGCTACTGGCTGGCCGAAAATGCGGCGGCTTACCTCACTGCTCAGGCCCAGGGTGATTCGGCTTCCAACTTATTCCCCAATCAGGTGGATCTGGCACTGGAGCGCATCAGCTGGTTTATGAAGGCCCGCGCCTACGACCAGCACCTGCATCCGGTGATGGAAGCCCGCCTCAACGAAATGGAACAGGGTATGCTGCTGCGTCGCTCTTCTCTACAAACTCTCCGGACGCAGTACAGCGTGGGTGCCGAAGTGACAGAGTCGAAGGAGGCTTTCACGCAGGCTGCCGAAGCCGAGGATATTAGCCGGGGCATCCAGGGGCTACCGTCGCGCAAGGAGCCCATTGCCGGCAACCTGGCCAGCCTGGGCGGCGCGGCTAAAGCGGAGCCCACCCAGGACTACAAGGTAGTAAAGACCTTGCCGGCGCCCCATCACAACCAGAACCCGCTGTACGTGCTGGATGGCAACCTGCTGCCCAGTGACGCCATGACTGGTGAAGCCCCCCAAGCAATACGCGCCATTTCCCCCGATTCCATTGGCCGGATTGTAGTGCTGAAAAAGCAGCAGGCAGTGCAGGCCTTCGGCCCCCGCGCCCACGACGGGGCCGTCATCGTCTTCACAAAAGCCGCACTGCGCAACTCCAGCCGCGACTAATGCAATCCTGTCAGGCCCGTCGGGCTGGCAGGGTTTATGACGCACAAACAGCACCGCTCTACCCTGGGGCGGTGCTGTTTGCGTTGTTGCATATGTCTGATTCCCTGACTCCTGCTGAGCTGTTTGCCGCTAAAACCGATGCGGAGCTGCTGTATCTGGCCCAGCATGCGGCCCAGTATCCGGCGGCGGTGGGGGAAGCAGCCGTGCTGGAATTACAGCGGCGTGGGCTGGTACCGGAAGCCGCTCCGCCGGTGCAGCCACACCCCAAGCCGGTGCCGGAGCCTGCAGCGGGCGGAATAGGCTGGGGAGCCCTGCGGGGCGTGCTGGGATTCCGGGAGGGCTACCGCGTCACGCCGCTGCTGCTGTGGCTGAACCTGCTGGGCTACGGGCTGCTGGCAGTAAGTGGCGGCTCGTTGTGGCACCCCACGGCGGCTACGCTGGTGCAGTGGGGCTCTAATTTTTCGCCGCTCACGCTACCCGGCCAGCCGTGGCGGCTGCTGACCAGCGTATTCCTGCACGGCGGCGTGGGCCACTTGCTGATGAATATGGCGTCGTTGGTGTTCCTGGGGCTGCTTACGGAGCGGCTTACCGGGTCGCGGCGGCTGTTGCTGGTGTATCTGGCCTGTGGGGTGGCCGGCAGCCTCACCAGTTTGTGGTGGCACGTGCAGGGTGTCAATTCGGTGGGCGCATCGGGGGCCATTTTCGGGTTATATGGTCTGCTGCTGGCTACACTGGTGCGCCGCCCCAATGCCCTGACGCGGCCGGAGCGCTACACGGTGGGGCTGTTTGTACTGTATCTGCTGGCCGGCAGCCTGGCTACGGGTTTGCAGACGTATGCCACCGACAACGCCGCCCACCTGGGAGGACTGGTAACGGGTGCGGTGCTGGGAACCGCTTTTCCACCGGCTGACAATGGGAAATCTGCACCGGTATAAGCACCCGCGGCCCACGTACTGCCGCCCCGTAATCACCTGATTATGTGATTTAAACTAACATATAATTAATATTATATTTATCACACTGACGCTTCCCGGCAGGAAGTGTACGTTCCGATTCCATTCTCCCCCCTTTGCTATGAAAAATCTGCTACGCTGTCTTGCTGTGCTGGTCTGGCTGGCTGGCGGTACCCAGGCTGTATGGGCGCAAGGCATTCCGAACGGAGGTATGGAAACCTGGGTCACGCGCGGCACGGTAGAAAGTCCGGATGGCTGGTACACCTCGGACGAGCTGTACGGCACGCAGGGCATTCCGCTGGCGCTGGGCACCGTAACCAAATCAACCGACCGGCAGGCAGGCAGCTTTGCCGCCAAAATTGAGAGTAAGGCTTTTTTCGGGGCTCCATTTCCGGCCCTGCTGCTGCTGGGTAACCGGTTCCGGCCTTCCACCTACGGTATCAGCGGCGTGCCGTACACGGGCCGGCCCCGGGAGCTGCGGTTCTGGTACAAGCTCAGCACCGCCACCAATGATACCGCCGGCGTGTATGTGGTGCTGACGCGCGGCGGCGGCAATGCCATCCAGTTTATTGCGGGCTACGCCGATGTGCTGCCCGCCCGCACCAGCTACGGCCAGATTGCCGTGCCGCTGGGCTACGTTTCCTCGGCTACTCCCGATACGCTGCGGCTGTTTTTTGTGGCCGGCAACGGGCAGGCCACCGGTACTTCCACTTTGTACGTCGATGAAATTTCGCTGCAGGGCACGGTATCAGCCACGGCACCGCCGCGCTACCAGGAAGCCCTCAGCATTTACCCGAATCCGGGGGTCGGCGGCGAATTTTACCTGGCTTCTCTGGCGGAGCCCACCGTGGCTACGGCCCCCTTTGAGGTGACGGATGCGGCGGGCCGGGTGGTAGCGCAGGCTCCGGCTGCACCAGTGGCGCAAGCCAATGGGCGGCAGTTGAAGTTGCACGGGCAGCCGGCGGGAGTGTATCTTTTGCGACTAAGTACGCCGGAAGGGCTGCTGGTACGCAAACTCCTTATTCCGTGACCGACTCCCAGGACCCCTCGCTCAATTCCGATTCTGCCGATAATTCCACCCCTCCCCCTTCGCGCTGGCGCCGGGTAGCAGCGGCCATGGGCCGCGCGGCCCGGGCCCCGTTTGATGGGGCGGGCCTGCTCTACCGGGTAAGCCAGGACAACCTGCATTTTACGCTGCCGGTGCTTAATGGGGCTTTTGGCGACCAACTGGCCGCCCGCCACGACCGGCGCGCCATCCGGATGAGCTTCCGCCGCTACGAGGCCGATGTGGCGGTGGCGGAGCTTGGGCTGCAACCGGCTCCGGATGGCCGGCCGCGCAAAACCGTAGTCTTTCTGCACGGGCTGATGGGCGACGAAATCATCTGGCAAACCGGCAATGGCGCTGAGGATGTGCGCTTCGGCCCGCGCCTGCAGCAGGAAATCGGCGTGTGCTGCCTGTACGTGCGCTACAATTCCGGCCTGCACATCTCCGAAAACGGCCGCCTGCTGCACCAGCTGCTCACGGAGCTGCTGGCCACCTACCCCGAGGCCGTGGGTGAGCTGGTGCTGGTGGGCCACAGCATGGGCGGGCTGGTCATTCGCTCGGCGGGCTACTATGGCAGTCGGAATGAGTTGTCAGTTGTCGGTTCTCAGTTGTCAGAACCTAACAACCAACAACTAACAACTGACAACGAGCATCTGACAACGAACAACTCACACTGGCTAAGCCGACTGCGGGATGTGTTTCTGCTGGGCGTGCCGAATGACGGGTCGTTTCTGGAGCAGAACAGCCACCTGACCAGCCTGATTCTGCGCAAAATCAACCTGTGGCCCACCCGCGCCATCAGCGGCCTGATTGACAAGCGCAGTAACGGTATCAAAGACCTGCGCCACGCCCGACTGGTGGATGAGGACTGGCAGAGTGAGCACGCCGACGACCTGTTTCCGCCGCGTACGGTGGTACCTCCCCTACCCGGCGTACGCTACCACATTCTGGTGGGCTCCCTGCTGAAATCGGCCACCTCCGCCCTGCACGACTATTTCGGTGACGGGCTGGTGGGCGCGGGCAGTGCCCGGGGCCGCATCTTCCAGGACCCCGCCGCCCCGCCCGAGCTGCTTATCAGCACCCACGTGTACTCCAAGCTCCACCACGGCACCCTGCTCAGTAGCCCCGAGGTATACCAGTACCTGCGGCAGCGGATTGGAGAGTGAGTGGCCGTCATTGCGAGCGGAGCGAAGCAATCCTTGCTTCACACGGCGCTCAACGCTGACCTAACTAAAAGCCCCTGGCGTCCGTGCAGACGTCAGGGGCTTTTGAGTAAATCAAGGATTTGCGCTTTGGAAAAGAAAGATTGCTTCGCTCCGCTCGCAATGACGGCTATTCACTCATCCACTACCCAATTACCAGTTCCGTGAAACCTGCACCAACTACCACAGCGGGCAGGGTAAGGCCGGTTTCCAGGGTGGCTTCCGTGGCTTCGGCGGGCTGGCCGTCGGTGCTGAAGGCGGTGGGCTGGAATGGCAGGCCGTGCAGCACCACGCGGTAGGTAGTCCAGGTAGGCTGGTACTGGCCTTCCGCTTCCTGCTGGAGCAGCAGGCCGTTTTCGGAGCCGGTTACGCGGAAGCGGCGGGTGGTGCTTTGGCCCTGCTGATAGCCGTAGCCTTCGCCCCCGTCTTCGTAGAGCACGCTGGTTTCGGTGCCCTGCTTGAAGTACACGTGCAGGGTTACTTCTTCCACCACTTTCTCACCCACGTACTGCATCACGGGGAACATCGGAATAACGGCCCCGGCCTTGATGAACAGCGGAATCCGCGCAAGGTCGGCAGCGGCCCACACTTCCTGGCCGCCGGTTTTGGCCTCGTCAGTGTAGTAGTAGAACCATTCGCCGCGGGGCAGGTACATCCAGCGGCCGTCGGCGCCGGGCGTGGTGATGGGGCACACCAGCAGATGGTCGCCGAGGCTGAACTCGGCCATGCGCAGGTACGTGTCGGTGTCGGCCTGGTCGAGGAAGGCCAGAGGGCGCAACATGGGCGTGCCCTGGGTGGTGTGCTGCCAGAATGTGGTGTACATGTAGGGCAGCAGGCGGTAGCGCAGCTCAATGAAGCCCTTGGCCAGCTCCATATAGTGCTCCCCGAAGCTCCAGGGCTCCTGGTCGCCATGGTCGCCGGAGCTGTGGGTGCGGAAGAATGGATGGAAAGCCCCCAGTGCTACCCAGCGCACGTACAGCTCGCCGTCGGGGGTGTCAATGAAGCCGCCGATATCGGAGCCTATAAACGAGAAGCCCGAGATGCTCAGGCGCTGACACTGGATGTTGGCCAGCCAGAGGTGCTCCCAGCTAGCAATGTTGTCGCCGGTCCAGCCGGAGGAGTAGCGCTGGCCGCCGGCGTAGGTGCTGCGCGTGATGGTAAAGGGCCGGTCGGGGTAGCTGAAGGCTTTTACGCCCTCGTTGGTGGCGCGGGCCATCTGCATGCCGTAGATGTTGTGGGCCTTTTTATGAGAGGCATGGTGGCCATCATAACCAAAGCGCACATCATCCGGGAAGGTCCCCTTCTCAAACACGGCCGGCTCGTTCATATCGTTCCACACGCCTTTCACGCCCACCTCCTGGATCAAGCCCTTGAACAGGCCGGCCCACCACTCGCGCACCTCGGGGCGGGTGTAGTCGGGGAAGTTGCAGAGGCCGGGCCATACTGAGCCCTTCATCAGCGGGCCATCGGCGCGGCGGCAGAAGTAGTCGTTTTTCAGGCCTTCCCGGAACACCGAATAGTCGGGGTCAATCTTGATGCCGGGGTCAATGATAACCACGGTTTTGAAGCCATCCTGGGCCAGCTCCTGTACCATGCGCTTGGGCTCGGGGAAGTGCGTGGGGCTCCAGGTAAAGCACCGGTACCCGTCCATGTAGTCGATGTCGAGGTAGATGGCGTCGCAGGGGATTTTCCGGTCGCGGAAGCCCTGGGCAATGGCCTTCACGTTGCTCTCGGGAAAGTAGCTCCACTTGCACTGCTGGTAGCCCAGGGCCCACAGCGGGGGCAGTTCGGGCGGCGAGGTCAGGCGGGTGTACTCCTCGGTTACTTCCATTAGGGAAGGACCGTAGATGAAGTAGTAGTTCATCTCCCCACCCTGGGCCCAGAACGAGGCCACGTCGGCCCGCTCAGCGGCAAAATCGAAGGAGGCCTTGAACGTGTTATCGAAGAAGATACCGTGGGCCACCTTCTGGTGCAGGGCCAGGAAGAAGGGAATGTTCTTGTAGAGCGGGTCGGAACCCTTCTGGTAGCCATAAGTATCAGTGCCCCAGTTGGTGAACTGCTTGCCGCGCAGGTTCATGTTGTCGGGTTTGTCGCCGAGGCCGTAGTAGTGGGCCCCGCTCTGCACCTGCTTGCTCATCTTCACCAGGTCGTTGCCCGAGTCGTAGTCGTACTCCCAGTGGAAGCCCTTCTCGTCGTCGGTGAGCACCAGGCCGGAGCGGTTGAGCACCCGGGTGCGCATATTTTCCTTGTCCACCACGCAAATCAGCCGGTCGGTGGTGATGCGGTAGTGGTCGGGTTTTTCGCGGAACTCCAGAAACTCCAGCTCCTGACGGGCGGGCACGCCGTTGGCAAAAGCGTAGCTGAAATCGGGCGGGAATATGCCTTCCGTGATATAGCGGAAGCGCAGCACCTTATCGGTAATTACCTGCAGGCTGAGCTGCACGCCGTTATCACAGCGGAAAATAAAGTCGGTACCCTGCCGCTCGCCAGACAGTACCCGGCCGGGGTACAGTTCCTGACGGGAACGGGCGGCCAGGTCGTTGACCATGTAGTTAAGCTCCTGAATATTGTCGGCCATGCAAATAGGGGTCGTTCGGAGAGAAGAAAGAAGTGCATTCCGCGCGCTGGCAGTGCCTTGGTAGCACGGCGGTTCGTAAAGGTAAACAGCTTGCGGGGTACCGCCCAGCGGAAAGCCCGCCGTTTTCGATCAGCCGCCGTTTTCACACTACCGGTACCTTTTTTCTCTACCTTGCCGTACTCCGGGTTACTGCCTAGCTCCCTTTCCTTATGCCCCCTGCTCCTTTACCTGTGCTATTGCTTGGTTGGAACAATGCGCCCCGCACCGGGGAATCCGTTCCGGAACTTGGCCCGTTAGTTGAAAATCTGGCCCCGATGGCGCCGTTATCCGTACTGGTACCGCACTTGCCGGCAACTCCGCTGGCCGAGGCGGCGCACGTAACCTCCCTGGCTGATCTGACACCCGAGCAGGCCCTTGCTTCGGCTCCGCTGAAAAACCCGCATCCCGCCGCCTGGCACCGCCCCGCCGCCCCCTATACCGGCACCGCCGCCGATGGCGCGGCCGGCCCGGGCAATGAGCCCGATGCCAGTCCTGGTGGAACCAGCGGAGGTTGGAACACACCCGCCGCCCCGTACCTGGGTGCCACCCCGGGCCTGCCCGACACCGAAACCAACGCCGTACTGACCGGTGCACACGGCCTAGTAGCTGACGAGGAACGCCCGCCGGTTATCGATCAGCGCGCCACCCGGGCCGCCGTGCAGCAAGCCGTAGCGGCGCTGGCCGAAACGACCGAAGCACCTGCGGATACGCTGCTGCTGAACCCGGATGAGTTTGCCCAGGAAGAAGCCGAGCCCAGTGCCGCCGAAGCAGCCGACCTTGCTCAACCTGCCGGCACGCCGGATTCTGTTCCGGAAACCGCCTTTACCGCCGCCCAGACTACTTTGCCTGGGGCGTTAGCCGTGCTGGGCGTGGACCTGGCCCCGGATGCCGACCTCAACTTTCAGGTGATTCAGTACGCCCGCTTTGCCACGCAACAGGCATTGCAGGATACCTTTGCGGTGATTTACGCGCCCGACTGGCCAACCTGGCTGGCGGCGTTGGAAATCCGGCAGCAAACCGGCCGGCCCTTGGTGCTGCACGTGCACAGTCTGGCCCAGGAGCGCGCCACGCCCGCCGACCGGGGTTGGGCGCTGGAGCTGGAGCGTCTGGCCCTGCGCCGCGCCGACCTGATTCTGGCTGCTTCCGATGAGTTGGCCCACCGGCTCCGGACGCGGTACCAGATAGCTCCCGAACGACTGCAACTGGTGGAGCCGACCGATACCGATACGCTCCGCCGCGTGCTGCAGCAACTTGAAAACCGCATCCCCGGACAACAGTCCGTAGTTCCTCTTTTTCCGCCTACCGCATGAGTACAGAAGCCCCCCTCCGCCACGAATTCGACGCCCCCATGGAAATGGACGGGGCCGACAGCGGCGTTTTCCTGGTTGTTCCGTTCAGTGTATCCGATACCTACGGGGTAAAGGGCCCACTGGCGGTTATCGGTACTATTGATGGGTTTCCCATCCGTACTAACCTCGTACCGTTCGGCGACGGCCAACACATGCTCAGCATCCGCAAAGAGGTGCGCAACGCCATCAATAAAACCTGGGCCGACACCGTGCACATGGTGCTGGAGCGTGACACCGAGCCTGGCGGCATTGAGCTGCCCGCTGATTTTGAACAGGCCTTAGAACGGGCCGGCCTCCGCGTGCAGTTCGACGCCCTGCCCTTCACTCAGCGCAAAGACTTAGCCATGCGCATTGCCCGCACCAAGAAAGACGAAGCCCGTTCCCAGCGCATCGAAGACGCCTTGGAAATTGCCCGTACCGGCCGCAAGACCCGGCAGTAGGTTATAGATTTTAGTTGTCAGTTGTTCGTTGTCAGTTATTAGGATCTTTCTAACAACTGACAACGAACAACTGACAACTATACCCGCGCCAGCACCAGCACCGTGCGGCTGGTTACGTAGAGGCTGAGCTTATTGGTGCCTTCTTCCTGAAAGGTTTCGTAAGTCAAAGCGGCATCAACCCGCCCGAAACCACCGAACTGCGCATCGTCGGAGTTGAGCACGATGCGGTAGCGGCCGGCCGTAGGTACCGGGAAACGGTAATCGGGCACGCTCCGGTCAACGTGGAAGCTGAATACGAATACCAAGTTGCCCCGCTCGAAAATGAGGACCTGGTTGGCCGTATCCAGATTAAGCTGCCTGGCCGGACCGGCCGTGAGCAGGCGGTTATTTTTGGCCAGATGCAACATGGCCTTGTCGAACTGCAGCAGGTACTGAAACTTCAGTTCCGGGTTGTCGGCCAGGCTCCACTGGCGGCGGGCGAAATGGTGGCTCCAGCCGTTGCCTTCTCGGGGGAAATCCACCCATTCGGGGTGGCCGAATTCGTTACCGATAAAGTTCAGGTAAGCTTCCCCGCCCAGGCTGAGCGTAGCCAGCCGAATGAGCTTGTGCAGGGCTACTCCCCGGGCCGCTACGGGGTCGGGGTCGTCTTTGTGCATGTGCTCGTAGATGGCCTTATCGAGCAGCCAGTGGGCCAGGGTTTTATCGCCCACCAGGGCCTGGTCGTGGCTTTCGGCGTAGGCCACCGTTTTCTCGCCGGCCCGGCGGTTGGTGAGCACGTGCCAGAGGTCGTAGAGGTTCCAGTCCTCGTCGCGGGTGTGCTTGAGCAGCTTGATCCAGTAGTCGGGAATACCCATAGCCAGGCGGTAGTCGAACCCGATGCCGCCCTCCTCGATGGGCCGGCACAGGCCGGGCATGCCGCTCATATCCTCGGCAATGAGAAGGGCGCTGCGCTTCAACTCCCGCACCAGCGTGGTGGCCAGCTGCAGGTAGAGAATGGCATCTTCGTCGGCATCTTCGCCGAAATACTGTTCGTAGCTGCCGAACCCGACTCCCTCACCGTGGTGATGGTAGAGCATGCTGGTAATACCATCGAAGCGGAATCCATCGAAGTGAAACTCCTCCAGCCAGTAGCGCAGGTTGCTGAGCAGAAACTGCTGCACTTCGGGTTTGGCGTAGTTGAACAGCTTGGAATCCCAGCCGGGGTGGTTGCCGCGCGGGCCTTCGTGAAAATACTGTCCACCCGAGCCGTCGAAATCAGCCAGCCCTTCGGCCTCGTTTTTTACGGCGTGGGAGTGCACCACGTCCAGCAGCACCGCAATGCCCCGGCGGTGTGCCTCATTAATAAGGTGCTTCAGCTCCTCGGGCGTCCCAAACCGCGACGACACCCCGAAGAAATTGGCTACATGGTAGCCGAACGAGCCGTAGTACGGGTGCTCCATCACGGCCATCAGCTGCAGGCAGTTATAGCCCTCGGCCTGAATGCGGGGCAGAATCTGATCGGCAAACTCCAGGTAGGAACCCACCTTTCCTTCTTCCAGCGCCATGCCCACGTGGGCCTCGTAAATCAGCGGCTCGCGCACAAAGTTGGGCACCCGGAATTTCTGGTCCGACCACACAAACGGCTGCTCAGGCCGCCACACCTGCCCGGCAAAATCCTTGGTTTCGGGGTTTTGTACGGCGCGGCGCAGCATGGCCGGCAGCCGGTCTTTGCCCCCCTTGGCCGTTACCACGTGCACTTTGTAGAGAGAGTAGTGCGTGAGGCGGTCCTTGTAGTCTTTGTCGGCCAGAAAAACTTCCCACACCCCATCCTGGCCGCGGGTGAGCGGGGTGGCCTGCCGGTCCCAGCCGTTGAAGTCGCCCACCAGGTACAGCGCCTCAGCGGCGGGGGCCCACTCCCGGAACCAGTAACCCCGGCGGCGGCCGTCGTAGTTGAGGCCCAGCCGTTGGTGGGCCAGCGCGAACTTACTCAGGGAGCCGCACTGAGCCGTTATTTCGGCCAGGCGGTGCTCCAGGCGCTGCTGGCGTTGCCGCAGCACCGGCTCAAACGGGGCCAGCCAGGGGTCGTGCTGCACGAGGGGCAGGTGCGCCGTGGTTTCTTCGGTGGTAGCGGGGGCCAGCGGTTCAGTCGTCATAGTCAGGGCACAGGTCTGGTTCAGGCCAAAGCTACGCGGATTACCGAACCGGGGTTGGTTGTAGGTTAGCCGGTACTGGTTGCCGATTGGCCAGTTACTGGTTAAATCGGCATGCATGAACACCATTTCGGGCAGGGCTTCAGGTGCTCCGGCGCGGCGGGCAGTGTATCATTCATGAAAACTACCTGCCGCCTCTTGTACCTTTACGTTCCTATGCGCCACCGTATTTCCTTCCTGCTCCTGACGGCCTTGGCCGCCTGCACCACCGCCCAGCCCACCACAAACGCCCCGGCCCCCGGTGCGGCTATCCTGGCTACCCCCATTCCGGCGGCCACGCCCGTAGTGGCGGCTAAGGCCATGGTGGTATCAGCCCACCCCGAAGCCACCCGCATCGGGGTAGAAATTCTGCAGAAGGGCGGCAATGCCTACGACGCGGCCGTGGCCGTGCAGTTTGCTTTGGCCGTGGCCCTGCCGGTGGCCGGCAATATCGGGGGCGGCGGCTTTCTGCTTTACCGAGGGGCCGATGGGCAGGAAGGCGCACTGGATTTCCGGGAAACTGCCCCCGCCGCCGCCTCCCGGGATATGTACCTGGACGCGCAGGGCAACGTCATCCCCAACCTGAGCACCCTGGGCCACCTGGCCGCCGGCGTGCCCGGCACCGTGGCCGGCATGTGGGTGCTGCACCAGAAGCTGGGCAAGCTGCCGTGGAAGGACGTGGTGCAGCCCGCCGTAGACCTGGCCGCCAAGGGCCTCAAACTGACCGAAAAGGAAGCCGCCGGGCTGAACAACCAACACGACACCTTCGCCAGGCTTAACCCCGGCAGTGCGTACCTCAAAGCGGGTTCCTGGGCAGCCGGAGAGGTGATTCAATACCCCGACCTGGCCCGCACGCTCGGCCGCATCCGTGACCAGGGCAAGGCCGGTTTTTACGAAGGCCCCACGGCTGATTTGCTGGTGGCCGAAATGCAGCGCGGCAAAGGCATCATCACCAGGCAGGATTTGCTGAAGTACGAGCCGAAGTGGCGCACCCCGCTGCACGGCCAGTACCGCGGCTACGAGGTGCTCACGTTTCCGCCGCCCAGCTCCGGCGGCGTGGCGCTGCTGCAGATGCTGCAGATGCTGGAGCCCTACAACCTGGGCCAGGCCGGCTGGCACTCGCCCCAGGCCACGCACTGGATTACAGAGGCCCAGCGCCGCGTGTACGCCGACCGCGCTACCTACCTCGGCGACCCGGACTTCGGCCGCGTGCCCGTGCCGCAGCTGCTGGAGAAGAATTATAATAAGCAGCGCATGGCCACTACCCTACCCTACCGCGCCACCCCCAGCGCCCAGGTAACGGCCGGCGCTAATCTGCCTGGCTATGAATCGGACCAGACCACGCACTACAACGTGGTGGACGCCCAGGGCAACGCCGTGAGCTGCACCACTACCCTCAACGGGGCCTACGGCAGCAAGGTAGTGGTGGCCGGAGCCGGCTTCCTGCTCAACAACGAAATGGACGACTTCAGCAGCAAGCCCGGCACGCCCAACTCCTATGGGTTAGTGGGCGGCGCGGCCAACGCCATTGCGCCCGGCAAGCGCATGCTGTCTTCCATGACGCCGGCCATTCTCACCAAAGGCAACAAGCTGGCCCTGGTAACCGGCACGCCCGGCGGCAGCACCATCATCACCAGCGTGCTGCAGTCCATCCTGAATGTGGTGGACTACGGCATGAACGCCCAGCAGGCCGTGGCCGCCCGCCGCCTGCACCACCAGTGGCTGCCGGATCAGATTGACGTGGAAGCCGGAGCCCTGCTGCCCGCCGCCCAGGATACGCTGCAGGCCCGGGGCTACAAACTCAGCCCCCGCGGTGGCTGGGGCCGGGTAGAAGTCATCCGGGTGCTGCCCGATGGTAAGCTGGAAGGTGGCGCCGACCCCCGCGGCGACGACGCAGCGGCGGGGTATTAAGCAGCATAAACGGTAAGCCCAGACAAATCAGATTACACGGAGCAGATCGGGCATGAAGAAGGCCATAAACTCCCGTACGGATTGCCGCCGGCGCACTACCTCCATCCGAACGCGCCAGACACCATGTCGGGCGGACGCCAGCCAGCAGGCCCCGTAAGACCGGAGACCGGGCCATCTTCCGGGTAGCTCTTGCTGACGGCTCAGTGGACCGGCCTTCCGGGCTAATAACGGCTGTTGCCCTACTTGAGGCACCGCAGCCCAAGTAGCAGCCGCCGGCAAACCGAGCCGGGAACTGCCGTTATTTTAGAAAACTATGGTGTACGGAAGCGACTTAGTGAAACTAAGACACCAAAAGCCTCAGTGGGCAGATAGCTTCACAAAATACAGTTTTATCAAAATAATACTATTTATCTGTATATCAATTTGTTCGACCCGATTTGACTGGCTAATGCCAGTTGAAAGCCGCTCAGCTACGGGATTAACTCTTATTAGTTACAAATGGCTACAAAATGCTATTAAAAATGAATTTATTTTAGCAAGTTTGCGTGCTTTTCCACCAGACCACGGTGGTTACGCGCCTGCTACTTTCTCTATTGTGCTAGTGCCTGCCCAGTTATTCGAGCAGTCTCCTACTTAATCAGGCAGCTATACAAATACCTGCTTGGCTTCGCCGAACTATCCTTGCTCTTGGGCTACGACCTGCGCGGTCCTACGCTCTGCACACACCCATCTATTGCATTGCCTTCTCCTGCTTTGCGGCGGGCCAGGTAGCGTATGCCCTCCTTCTCCCCTGGCACGAGGCCACGGGGCTTATACATCTACCTCCACTTTCCCATTCCAACTGTTATGGACGAAGCTTTCATTGGCTCCATTGTACTGTTCGCCGGCAATTTTGCTCCCAAAAACTGGGCCTTTTGCGACGGTTCCCTGCTGAATATCGCGCAGAATTCGGCTCTGTATTCCATTCTGGGCACTTACTACGGCGGCAACGGCACCACTACCTTTGCCCTGCCCGACCTGCGCAGCCGCGTACCCGTGCACGCCAACAATGGCCAGCCCGGCCCCGGCCTGCAGCCAGTGCAGCTGGGTGAGTGTGCCGGTGTGAGCAACGTGACGTTGCTCTCCACGCAGATGCCCGCACACACCCACGCTTTAGTTGCTACCTCGGCTCAAGCTACCGTTTCCAACCCCTCTGGTAATATGCTGGCCAGCTCGGCCGGCTCGCTGGAAGATGGTACCGCTACCATCGTAAACGAATACGCTCCCGCAGGCGGTGCCGTCGTGCCCATGGCTCCGACTTCTATTACTCCCAGCGGCGGCAACCAACCATTCAGCGTGATGCAGCCCTATCTGGGCCTGAACTACATTATTTGCCTGTACGGACTTTATCCCTCACGCAACTAGCATTTTTGCCGCTTTTTGGCCAGCGCATTAGGCAACTGATAAATAGACTATCGGCTGAACGGCCAACCATTGTGCGCAGTACCTAAAAAGCCTAGCGCCCTCTTACATGACTACAACCGGTCTGCTATCCGACGATGGGTGGGCCGGTTGTTGGTCATTGTACACTGCCATACTTTTTTACGCTTACTTTTTCCCGGCCAGTAATGAATAGAATTTTACTTTTCCTACTCCTGTTAGCTGCCGGTAGTGCCTGGGCTCAGGCACCCGCCCGGCTTATTTATTCGCAGCAGAGCGCCACCACTGCCAATGACCAGGTGCTTACGGCCAGCGTGACCGGAGGCTTCCCCACCACGGGCACCACGCGACTTTCCGATGCCGCTCAGTTTTCGCAGCCTAATGACTTGGCCTTCGACCCGGTCAACAACCTTCTGTTCGTAGTCGACAATGCTTCGGCTGCCGGTATCCTGCGCTACAACTACGACCGGACCAGCGGCGCTCTGTCGAACCGGACGGTGGTGGTGGCCGGGATAACGAGCGTGACGTACCAGGGAGTAGCCTTGGATGCTGCCAACGGCCGCCTCTACTTTACCCAAAGCAGCGTTACGAGTACGCTGGATGCTATCAAGGTAGTGGAAGGGGTGAATGCTGCCACCATCAACGCTCCGATAACGCCCACTGAACTGACGAATGGCGGCGCTGGCAGTTTCACCAACCTGAACGACATCGTATATGATGCCGCTGGCCGGCAATTATACGCAGCCGATGCGGTAAATGCCGGCGGGGGCATTTTGCGCTACACGGTAAATCCGAATGGGACGACCCTTGCGTCGAGTATTCCTACCACATTGATAGGGGGCACAGGCGCGAGCGGCCTCACGTACACGGGATTGGCGCTGGACGCGGCCAACAGCCGTCTGTATTTCTCCCAGTCAATTGCGGGCTCCACCAGCACGGCCGACGACGCCATCAAGTACATTTCGCTTTCGTCCGGTTTCCCCGTAACGACCCTGATAACAGGGGGAAGCAATGGCATCACGCTCTACGTACCGGCTGACCTGACGATTGACCTGACGGGCCAGTACCTGTACGTAGCCGACCAAGGCGCCTCAGGTACCAACAGTATTACGCGCTTCAGGCTCGATGGTACCCCGGCCACGGCCCAGAGCACTCTCACGACCGTCATAGCGGCGTCCTCTTTGGGTTCTTACGGCGGCGTAGCACTTGATGGCGGCTTTACTTCGGCTGCCACCACAGTCACGTCCATCGTGCGGGTCGGCACCAATCCCACCAACGCCAGCACCGTGCAGTACACGGTAACCTTCGCGGCCAGCGTGACGGGCCTATCGACCAGCAACTTCAACCTGACGACTACCGGCACCTTGGGCTCCACGCCCAGCGTGAGCAGCGTATCGGGCTCGGGCACTACCTATACTGTGACGGTGAATACCGGCAGCGGCGACGGTACTCTGCGCCTGAACCTGGACAACGCCAGCGGCCTTACGCTGAGCGTGAGCAACGTACCCTATACCAGCGGGGAAGTCTACACTATCGACAAGACGGCCCCGACGGTAGTGCTGAGTTCGACGACCGTCACCAACGGCGGTACGACGACAACCTCGCCCGTATCGTTCACAACCACCTTCTCGGAAAGCGTGACGGGCCTCATCGCCGGTGACGTGACCGTGAGCAACGGCACTTTGTCGGGCTTCTCGGGCGCGGGCACTGCCTACACATTTAACGTGACGCCGACGGGCGCGGGCACCGTGACGGTGAACGTGGCCGCTAACGTAGCCCAGGACCAGGCTGGCAACGGCAACACCGCCGCCACGCAGTACGGCTTCACGTACCAACTGCCGACTGTAACGGTCAGCTCCGTAACGCGCCTGACGCCCTCACCCGCGGCCACCAGCACGGTGAGCTACCGGGTGGTGTTCTCCGGCTCGGTTGCGGGCCTGACTACGAATAATTTCAGCCTGACCGCCAGCGGCAGCTTCACCACCGCCCCCAGCGTGAGCAGTGTATCAGGCTCGGGCACGACTTACACCGTGGTAGCGAACACCGGCACCGGCGACGGCACGCTGCGCCTGAACGTGCAGAACAGCACGAATGTGTCGCCCGCTATCAGCAACGTACCCTACACCAGCGGCGAGCAGTACACCATCACCAAGAGCTTCGCCGCTGCCCCCACCCTGCGCATCCAGGCGGCGGGCAGCGCCAGCGGCAACGGCGACGTGACGGCCTTCGTGGACGTGGTGCAGGTGCTCAATGCCAGCAATGGCAGCGCCGTGGCCAACGGCCTGCAGAACGGCAGCTTCGAGACCAATAACGTGGACCCAAATGGCTTCAAGAAGACGGACAACGGCGTAGTGGCCGCGCCCTGGAGCTTCACCGGCACGTCCGGCGTGGCGCGCTACGGCAGCCTCTTCGATTCCCAAGTCGCTGGCCATACCCAGCCCCTGCCGCCTAACGGCGACGCGGTGGCCCTGATACAGAGCGCCGGCAACAACAACGCCAGCATCTCGCAAAACCTGGCCGTGCCCACGGGCAGCTACCAAGTGAACTTCCAGACGGCCCAGCGCTACTACACCGCGGTTGACCAGCGACTGAACGTGTTCGTCAACGACGTGTTCGTGGGCAGCATTCAGCCCAATAACACCGCCACGTACGAGTCCTTTACCTCGGCTTCGTTCAACGTGTTTGCCCCGGCCCTGACGGCCACCACCACCTCGGCGGCTGGCAGCAACGGCGGCTCGACCTCCACCTCGCCGATTCCGTTCACGGTGACTTTCTCGCAGAATGTAACGGGCTTCGGTGCCGCCGACGTGACGGTAGGCAACGGCACGCTCTCCGGCTTCACGGCCTTGGATGGCAAGACCTACACCTTCAACGTGACGCCGACGGCCAACGGTAACGTGACGGTGAACGTACCGGCCAATAGCGCCGTGGACGCCAACAACACCGCCAACTCGGCCGCTCCGCAGTTCACCATCCAGTACACCCAGCCAGTGACGGCAGCGCCGGTAATCCTCACGCCAGCTAACGGCTCGATTACCAACAACAGCACCCCAACCTACACCGGCACGGCCCCAGCCAACAGCACAATCACGGTGTACGTGGACAACACCAGCATCGGTACCAGGACGGCCAACGCTTCGGGCAACTGGGCTCTGACCCAACCTACGGCCCTGAGCCAGGGACAGCATACGGTCTACGCCACGGCCCAGCTCAGCGGTCAGACTGTCAGCCCGAACTCGAACACCAATACCTTCATCGTTGACACCACCCCGCCATCGGCGCCGGTGGTCGTCACGCCCGCTAACGGCAGCCTCACCAACAACGACACGCCGACCTATACTGGCACGGCTGAAGCCAATGCCACGGTGACGGTGATAGTCGATGGCTCCGCTATTGGCACCACTACGGCCAACGCCTCGGGTAACTGGGCCCTGACCCAGCCCGTGGCCCTGAGCCAGGGCAGCCACACGGTACGTGCTTCGGCTACGGACTTGGCCGGTAACGTCAGCCCGAGCTCAAGTACGAACACGTTCATCGTTGACACCACCCGCCCCTCGGTGAGCATAAGCTCAACCACGGTGGCTAATGGCGGTACGACGACGACCTCTCCCATTCCGGTGCGGGTCGTTTTCTTGGAAAGCGTAACGGGCTTTATTGCCGCGGATGTAACGGTGACGGGTGGTACTTTGTCGGGCTTCTCCGGCTCGGGCACTACCTACACCTTCAACGTGACGCCCAGTGCCAGCGGTACCATAACGGTAAACGTGCCGGCCAACGTGGCCCAGGACCAGGCCGGCAACGGTAACACCGCCGCCGCCCAGTTCAGCATTCTGTACAACCTGCCGAAAACGGCAGCTCCGGTGGTAACGACGCCGGCCAACAACAGCAGCGTTGCCACCAGTCAGCCGACTTACGGCGGTACTGCTTCGGTGAACAGCACAGTAACGGTGTACGTGGACAACTCGGCCATTGGCACGACTACGGCCGATGCCGGCGGTAACTGGACGCTGACCCAGCCTGTGGCCCTGAGCCAGGGCAGCCACACCGTATACGCCACGGCCCAAACCAGCGGCGAGGCGGTGAGTGACCCGAGCAGCACCAATACCTTTACGGTACTGGGTTCGGCTACGTACGTCAGCAGCACGGCCGAGCAGCCGAACACCGGCCTGGTGCAGGTGGGCAGCACGAACCAGGAAATCCTGCGCGTGGGCGTGGTAATTGGCGGCGGCACTCTGGCTCCGCTCAGCGCCACGTCGCTTACCTTCACCACCACTGGTAGCACCCGGCCGGCCGACATTACGGCGGCCCGCGTGTACTACACGGGTACGAACGGCACTCTGACGACCACCACCCTGTTTGGCAGCGCGGTGGCCAGCCCCAGTGGTACCTTCACCGTAACAGGCAACCAGCTGCTTACAACCGGCACTAACTACTTCTTCCTAGTGTACGATGTAGCTGCCACTGCCACGCCTGGCGGTGTACTGGATGCCACGCTGACCAGCCTGACCGTTGGTGGCACCGTACGCACGCCCACAGTAACGGACCCAGCCGGCAACCGCCGGATTGTGCGGACCAGCCGGGTGGCCGGTACAGCCTTGCGCTTTATGGGAGGCAGCACCTCTGGCTACGTAGACTTTAGCACTAGCACTACTGCCGCTCCTGCACTGGGCTCGGCGTACACGCAGGTAGCCTGGATTAAGCCCGCCATCGGTACGGGCAGCGACACCTACTACGTACTGGGCAACGGCACGGGCAATACGGCCGCTCCTTACATTGCTATCACCGGCAATGGCCGCGTAGAGGCTGGCTTCGGTACCGGCTCTACACTGCGCAGCATCCGCACCGGCCCGCAGACTATTACGGCTAATGAATGGAGTCAGATAGCCGCTACCTTTAATGGCAGTGCGCTTACGGTGTATCTGAATGGGGATGTTATTGCCTTAGCCAACGTCACCGGCCCCCCCACGACTACCCGCGTTAACTACGTGGGTAGTGCTGGGACAACCGGCACCAACTTCTTCCCTGGCGACCTGGACGAGGTAAGTCAGTGGAACCGGGCCCTGAGCCAGACGGAAATTCGTCAGCTGCGCCACCTGACCTTGAGTGGTGCGGAAAACGGCCTGATTTCGTATTTGCAGTTTAATGAGACGGGTTCTACCACCGTGGACGGCGTTTCGGGCGCGGTGGGTACGCTGACCGGGGCCACCCGGGTAACCAGCACTGCTCCCGTGAGTGCGGGCACCAGCAACCTGCAATCGGTAACGGCTACCGGCAATTACTCCTTCACGGGCACCAACGTGGCTATCAACTTCACCTCGGCCGGCAGTACGCCCTACGATGTGGTGGTAAGCCGCTTGGAAGGCACGCCGCTGGGCACGCCGGTTACCGACCCCAACCTGCGGAGCACCCACACCCGGGCCTACTGGATTGTGGACCGCTACAGCGCGAGCACCTTCTCGGCTAACATCACCTACACGCTGGATCAGGGCCTGATCAGCGCTGGTGATGCGGCTGCTCCTGCTAACCTGAAGCTCTACAAGCGCGGCAGCAACAGCGACGGAGCCTTCGATGCGCCTATTTCAGCTACGGCGGCCAATGCCGTGGCCAGCACGGTGACGTTCCCCGTCAACTCGTTCAGCCAGACGTTCATCGGTACTTACGGTAGCTCGCCGCTGCCGGTAGAGCTGGTGCGCTTCACGGCCGAGCGCAAAGGCAACGACGCTTTGCTGCAATGGGCCACGGCCCAGGAGCGCAACAACGCCTACTTCGAGGTGCAAAGCAGCGTAGACGGGCGTACGTTCTGGGCCGTAGGCCGGGTAATGGGCCAGGGCAGTAGCAACCAGGGCCGGGCCTACAGCCTGACCGACCAGAACCTGGGCCGCTACGGTCGCGCGCTGATCTACTACCGTTTACGCCAGGTAGATACCGACGGTACAGCTTCCTTCTCCGGCGTGCAGACCGTGCAGGTACCCCGCGTAGCCACGGACCTGACGGTATCGGTGTTCCCCAACCCTACCGCCGACCAGCTGACCATCCGCCTCAGCAACGCCTACATGGGCAAAGCGCAGGGCGGACTGTTTGACGCCCAGGGCCGCCTGGTGCAGGAACTGAGCCACCAGCTGGCAGCGGCGACCAGCCTGGATATTCCGGTGTCGGTGCAGCATCTGCCCACGGGTGTGTACACGCTGCGCCTGATCCTGAACGGTCAGGTATTGCATCAGCAAGTGGTAGTGCAGCACTAAGCTGCTCCACACAGTAAAAAGCCCCGGCGCGTCGTGCGCCGGGGCTTTTTTTATGATTGTACTACTGCTGCTGATGGTGGCTCGGCTAGCTGACTTTCAGGTTGCCGGCGGCGGTGATGAGCGTCTGGCCCAGGTGGCGCAGCTGGTCGCCGGTGGCATCGTGGAGGTTGCGGGCAATGAGGGAGGTTTCCTGGCCCAGGTGCTGCAGCGAGTTGGCAATGGCGGCCCGGTCGTCGCGCTCCACGTAGCCGCGCAGGTTGCGCAGCTCGGTTTGCAGGCCGGTCAGGGCCGTACCGCCGAGTCCGTCGAGGGCCGAAATCCAGCCATCAATATAGCCAATGCCGTTTTCGACGGGGTGGTTATGGTGGTTTTCCAGGGCATCGTAAATGTTCTGGATGGTTTCTTCGATGCGGGCGTTGTGATTCATAGGGCGTGGGGTTGAGGAACAGACGAAAGGGTTTCAGAACTGTACGCCGGCCGGGCCGCTGGTGTTGCCTGCGCCGGTGGCCGCTGATCTGCCACCACAGCCAGGCCGCGTGGTCTGGCATGATGGGCGCGCACTGCGGTAATAGCCCAAAAACCTGCGGCAGGCCCTATCTTGACGCGCCTTTTCCGCCGCTCCCCATTATGCCCTTTTCTTTCCGCCGCACCCGGTTCCTGTTGTCACTGGCGCTGCTGCCTGCCCTGGCCGGGCCGGCGCTGGCCCAGCAGGAGCACGGCCGCCCCACTCAGGACCCGTTTCAGCGCCCCACTCCTCCAGAGGCCCGGCCGGTTTTCATAGGAAGCTACAAAAGCCACCAGTATCAGAACGGTATCCTTACCCTTGTGAGTACCGAAGGCGGTACGTTGCGCGTGCGGCCCTGGGCCGCAGGAGTGCTGCGGATAGAGTATTTCCCGGCCGGCACGCCGGTGCGGGATATTCCTTCCATCAGCGTGGTGCAGCCGGCCGATGCCTGGGCACCGCCCGGGCTGCACCGCGAAGGGCCCGAAGCCGGCTCACCCAAGGCCATCCATGCAAGCTGGCGCCAGCGGCAGGCGGCCGGAGACATAACCGAAACTGCCACCACGCTGCGGTGGCCGGTTAGCTCCGCCGGCACTATCGTCGTCCAGAAAAAACCGCTCCGCGTCAGCTACCAGCAGCACGATGAAACGCTGGTGCAGGATGCGGGCGGCGTGTTTCAGCGGCTGACTACTGAAACCAGCGGACCGGGCGGCACGGGGGTTTCGTTGCGGCTGCAGCCTAATGAACACCTGTACGGCACCGGCTCGCGGGCCCTGCCCCTGGACCGGCGCGGCCGCCGCCTGACCCTCTACAACGAAGCCCACTACGGCTACCAGAGCGGCGAGCCGACGCTGAACGTGAGTCTGCCCACGGTGCTGAGCAGCCGGGGCTACATGCTGCTGTTCGACCACCATGCGGCCGCCACCCTCGACCTGGGTGCCACCGACCCCAATACGCTTATCTACAGCGGCGAGGATCTGCTGAACCTTGGCTATTTCATCATCACGGGCCGCAGCAACGCCGAAATTCTGGCGCGCTATACCCGCCTGACCGGGCGGCAGCCGCTGCCGCCGCGCTGGGCGCTGGGCCTGATTCAGAGCCGTTTCGGGTACCGCTCCGATACCGAAATGCTGCAGGTAGCCGGCCGCATGCACCGGGCCGGCTTTCCGCTGGATGCCCTGGTGCTGGACCTGTACTGGTTTGGCGGCACCACCCGCCAGGGTGATTTGGGCTGGGATTACGCCAACTTCCGGCAGCCCCAGCGCATGATCCGCCGCCTCGACTCGGTGGGCGTGAAAACCATTCTGATTTCGGAGCCCTACGTGATGCGCACCTCCCGCCACGACGGCCTGGTGCGGGCCATGGGGCTAGTGGGCATGCAGGCCAATGGCAAGCCTTACACCGTGGAGTCGTTCTGGGCCGGGCCGGCGACCATTCTGGACATGCAGCGCCCCGAAACCCAGGACTGGCTCTGGAGCTTTTACAAGCAGCGCAAGGAAGAAGGCGTAGCGGGCTGGTGGAGCGACCTGGGCGAGCCGGAAAATCACCCGCTGGACATGCGCCACTACAAAGGCAGCACCCGCCAGGTGCACAATGCGCTGGGGCTCACGTGGGCGGGCATCTTTCAGGAAAAATACACCCAGGAATACCGCAACGAGCGGGTATTTAACCTGGCCCGCTCGGGCTGGGCGGGCATGCAGCGCAACTCGGTATTTCCGTGGTCGGGGGATGTGAGCCGGAGCTGGAGCGGGCTGCAGGCGCAGGTGCCCATTATGCTGAGCATGAGTCTGGGCGGCGTAGGCTACATGCATTCTGACGCGGGCGGTTTTGCCGGCAACACCGTGGATGCCGAGCTGTACACCCGCTGGCTGCAGATGGCCAGCTTCTCGCCCATCCTGCGCCCGCACGGGGCCGGCACCCCGCCGGAGCCTTACTGGTGGCCGGAGCCCTACCGCAGCATCGTGCGCGAAGCCACGCACCTGCGCTACCGGCTGCTGCCCTACCTCTACACCCTGGCCTGGGAAAACACCCAGACCGGAGCGCCGCTGGTGCGCCCCATGAATTTCGGGCTGGAAGCCGCTGACATTGACCTACCAAACAGCCAGTGGGGAGATATTCCGGTGTCTGTTTCTGGCTCAACGTCCCATGCAGAAGCCGCCGCCGTCCCGATAAAGCCACCACTGGCTCCGGCCAATGAGTTTGCGGCGGAAAAGCACCTGCAACAGCAGACATGGCTGACCAGCCGCCAGCAGTTCGACCAGCTGGCCCGCGACTTTCCGAACCTCAACGACCAATACCTGCTGGGCCCGAACCTGCTGGTGGCCCCGGTGCTGCAGCCGGGCCAGCGCCGCCGCAATGTGGTGCTGCCGGCCGGTAACTGGGTTGATTTCTATACCAACGAAACGCTGGCCGGAGGCCGCACGGTGGGCCGGCCGGCTCCGCTCAGCCGCCTGCCTCTACTAGTGCGGGCCGGTGCCTTTCTGCCCCTGACACCTTACGTCTCCACCACCGCCGCCTACTCCACCGATACCTTGCTGGTGCGCTACTACGCTGACCCCGCCGTAGCCAGCAGCCATTTCACGCTCTATGACGATGACGGTAAATCGGCACTGGTAGCCAAAAACGGGCAGTATCAGCTGCTCACTTTCTCGGGCAGCACCTCGGGCAGCCAAACCGACATCCGGGTGGAACTGAAGGGGCGGCCGTTTGAAGGGGTTCCGGTGTGGCGGCGCATTGAGCTGCAACTGCCGCGCGTGGCTACTTCCCCCACCGCCGTACTGCTCGATGGGGAAACCATGCCGGCCACCGAGTACCGGTACGATGCCCGTAGCCAAACACTGTACGTGCCGCTGCTGCTGGAAAGCCAGCACGTGCGCCTCACCGTGAAGGGCCTACGCCTGAACACCACGCCCGCCGCTGATACCGCCCTCGAAACGCTGACCCTGGAGGCCCCCGGTGCCCCCGCGTTCAATAGCCGCACGGAGCTGCGCTACACCCTGCATCAGGCCGGCGCGGCGGGTCCGTTGCGCATCTTCGACAGCCGGGGCCAGCTGATACGTACCCTGCCGACTGCCACTGAAGCAGGCCCGCACACGGTGGTCTGGAATTCCGATGACGGCAAGAACCGTCCCGTGCCAGCAGGCGTGTATCGGGCCGAGCTGGCCGGCCAGCAGCAGCGGCTGGTCGTATTGAGGTGAATGGCTGAACGGGTGGATTGTCGTATGCCAGCCATTTCACCCATTCGCCCATTCTATAACTCACCTTTTCCCTGCCACAATAGCAAACGTCAGCTTGAACTCGTTGCGGATGGCGTAGCTGCCCAGGTTCTGAAAGAAGCTGCTGGAGTTGTAGTTGATGCCGAACCGGGTTCGGTCGAGGACAGCAGCGCCGGTGACGCGAAGTTGCCCATTGGGCTCCGTGGCTACGGTGAGCGGAAACTGAATTGACCGGGTGACGCCGCGCAACGTGAGCTGGCCGGTGGCCGTACTGCCCTGCACCTCCTGCAACACAAACACCGCCGTCGGGAAGCGGGCCACGTCAAAGAAATCGGAGCCACGCAGGTGCTCGGCCAGCTGGGCCTGCTCCTGCTCGATGGTACGCATATCGAACTCAAACCGCCCCGCCCGCAAAGTGCGGCCATCGTAGGTGAACGTGCCCGACCGTAGCTGCACGGTGCCCGAGGGCGCGTAGCCGCCCACCTCGGCGTAGCCCGTCCAGGTAACGCGGCAGGTGGCGGGGTTGATTTGGTACGTATCGGTGGCGGGCCGGGCGGCGGCCAACAGCAACACAAGCAAGAGGGCAAGCAACGTTTTCATGATGATACGGGATAGTGGGTGAACGATGCGGCGGCGCGGCACCGCTTAGCGCACGGTGGCTTCGGTTTCGAGCAGGCCCAGGCCTTTGTAGAGGCGGCCGGCGGCGTCGCGGGCCAGGATGTACCAGAGCGCGTCGCCGCCGTAGAGCTGGCGGGCGTTGTCGGCGTAGCGGTAGTTTTTGGCGAAGCTGTAGGTAACGCCAGGCTGCAGCCGGCCGCCGGGGCAGCGAAACAGCTCGGCAAACTCGGCGGGCGTTTCCACCATGTTTTGCTTCCAGCCGGTGGCATCGTACCAGATGAAGCTCCCGCACTCCACCACCTCCATCGGCCCCACTTCGGAGCGCAGGAAGGTGCTGTGTTTCCAAAGAAAAGCGCCGGGCTTGTCGGGGTTGGGCTCAGGGTAGTTGGGATTGGGCGTATGCCAGAGCGTGAGGCCCACCGGCACCTCGCGCAGCTTATCGGGCAGCACGCGGCGGGGGTTACTCCAGGCGGTGGCGGGGATATTCTGGGCCCGCAGCGGCGCGGCAGTAGCGGCGGTCAGCACCAGCAAAAGCAGACAGGTTTTCATGGGCATTGGGGGAAAGATTGAACGACCCAAAGGTGGCCGCCCAAACGCCCCCAAACGCCCCATTTCCGCCCGTGGAACGCCCCACATCATGATGTGGGGCTTTTTTGCGTGCGCGTCATTGCGAGCGGAGCGAAGCAATCCGTCCTTTTCAATTCTCCAAGCGCTGAAATAAAGAAAGCCCCTGACTTCCGTGCTAGTACCAAGGGCTTTTGAATAGGTCAAGGATAGATGCTTTGTAAAGGAAGGATTGCTTCGCTCCGCTCGCAATGACGGCCACTCACTCACTCACTCACTCACTCACTCACTCACCATTTCACAACTTCACCTTTCACCCCTGCCACTCCCGGGGGGCGACGCCGGTGAACTGTTTGAAGATGCGGTTGAAGGTGGTTTTGGAGTTGAAGCCGCTTTCGAGGGCAATGCCCAGCAGCGTGAGGCGCTGGGCGTCGGGGGTGGCGAGGCGGCGCTGCACTTCGGCCACGCGGTAGCCGTTCACCACATCGTTGAAGCTGCGGCCGAAGCCCTGGTTGACGGTAAAGGAAATCAGCCGGGGGGCGAGGCCGGTGTAGGCCGCCAGCTCGGCCAGCGTGAGCGTGGGGTTGCGGTACAGCTCCTCGTCTTCCAGGGCCCGGCGGATGCGCTCCAGCACGGCCGCATTCACGGCCGGCGCGGTGGGTGGCGGGGTTTCGGCGGGCAGGGCCGTGGTAGGCGGCAAGGTATCGGCGGAGCCAACGGGAACGAAGCCGGATTCAATGGCAGGCGGCGGAAGCAGTTCGGCTTCGGGCTCGAACTGCACGGCCCGCATATCCGCCTGGCGCAGGCCCACCACCCCAATCAGGAACAGCACCCCGCCCAGCAGCTCGGTGGAATAGTCATACTCGTAATACAGTCCAAAAAATTCCCGCAGCACCACTTCCAGCAGCCACTGCACGCTCACCATCGCCACGGCCAGCAGCAGTACCCGCAGCCAGCGCAGCCGCAGCTCCGACACCTCCGAGAAGTTGTCGGGCAGCCACCGCTCGTAGCGGCGCAGCACCCGCAGGCTCAGCAGCAAATACACTGTGAGCGAAACCCAGGTGCCGATGAACTCCAGCCGGTAGGTGACGGGCCGGTGCACGTGCTCCCAGAACCAGAGCCGCGTAGCGTAGGGCTGCAGCCGCAGCCCCAGATACAGCGCCGCCTGCAGCACCACCGGCCCGAAATGCAGCAGTTGCTCCCGCCGCAGCCGGAACCGGTGGTTAGTGAGGCTGCGCACGTAGAAATACAGCAGCGGCCCGAACGCAAACGAGTAGTAGATGGGCGCGAAATACCAGTTGGCATTTTGCCCGTAGACGTTGGCAACCCGGAAAAACCCGTCGAGGAGCCACAGGGCAATGCTGAGCATCAGCAGGGCCAGAAACCGGTTGGGCCGGCGGTTGGCCGGGGCCACCCACAGCAGACCGGCGGCCAGCAGAGCCTGCGCCACCACGGCCCACAACACCAGCACCAACGGGGTAAACGGGATTTGCATAGCGGCAGCCGGCGGTATCTTTGGCCGGGACCGGCAAAGTAGCCGTTTCTTTTCGAGTGTGTGCATGAAGGCGAAACTCCGCGAATGGGCGCGCCGCTACCTGCCGGCCGAGGCGCTGTCGGTGCTGGCTACGCTGGCCGGGGCGGCCACGGCCTGGCACCTGGCCCCGGGCCGCGAGGTGGCCGCCGCCCTGGCCGGCACCTGGGCCGGCAACGTGGCCTACTTCGGATGGCTACTGCTGCAGGATGTGGTGCAGACGCGCCGGCAGCTGCGCGCCGCCGGCCAGCCCTACACCCGCCGCACGCTGGCGCGAAACCTGCGGGCCCTGGTAGTGGAATTCGGCCCCGCCGAGGTGCTCGACAGCCTGCTCATCCGGCCCACGCTGATGGTGTGGCTGCCCCGCTGGCTCGGCAGCCGCAACACCGGCATCCTGCTGGCCAAGCTACTGGCCGACGTGACCTTCTACGTACCGGCCATTATCAGCTACGAGCTCAGCAAGAAGCGCCTGCGTAACTTCGGGGAGTAATCCACCGGTCCGACGGCGCAGCCGTCCGACCGGTTGCCGCCTGGAGTCGTTGTTACGTCGTCATACGGTTGTCAGCACGCAGCCAACCGCTCGGACGGCTGCGCCGTCGGACCGGTGGTGTGGGTTTGCGGCGTATTTTCGGGGCGGATTTCTGTTTCGCAATTCCCCCCACATGGCCCAGCCGCAGCTACCCGTTTACACGTTGGAGTCGTTTCCGCAGGGACGGGGGCGGCGGCCGTGGTACCTGGAGCGGCTGGCCCAGCACGTGGCCAACTTCCCGGGCGTGAGCCAGCCCCACGCCCACGATTTTTACCTGCTGCTCTACGTCACGCATGGCCACGGCACCCACACCATCGACTTGGTTACCTACGACCTGCGGCCGGGCAGCGTGTTTTTCATGACGCCCGGCCAGGTGCATCACTGGCAGCTCTCGGCCGATGCCCAGGGCTACGTGGTGCTCTTCGAGGCCGAGTTTTACCTACTACGCTACCCCGGCAGCCGCTTGTTCGAGTATCCCTTCTTCCAGCACGCCCACGCCCCGGTGCTACAACTGCCCGCCTCCGACAATGAGCTGGCCCCGCTGCTGGAGCGCATGTGGCAGGAACACACCACGCCCGCCCCGCAGCAGGACGAGGTATTCCGAGCCTACCTGCTGCTGGCCCTGGAGCTGGCCGCACGGCATTACCCCACCCCCGCTGCCCCACCCGCCGCCGACGAGCCCCGCCACGCCCAGCAGGTGCTGCGCGAGTTCGGCAGCCTGCTGAACCAGCACTTCCGCCAGGAGCGCGCCGTGCAACAGTACGCCGACTGGCTGCACCTCTCCCCCAACCATCTCAACGCCCTCTGCAAGCGCCATCTGGGCAAAACGGCCAGCGCCCTCATTCAGGAGCGGGTGCTGCTGGAAGTGCGCCGCCTGCTGCGCCACACTGATGCCACCATTGCCCAAATAGCCGACCAGCTGGGCTTCGAGGATGCCTCCTATTTCGGCCGCTACGTGCGCACCCACACCGGCCAGACCCCGGCGGAGATGAGGAGTTAGGAGTTAGGAGTTAGGAGTTGGTACGTCATTCCGAGCAGCGCGAGGAATCTCGCGTGCTGATGTTGCCGTGGTAATTTCAACGAGGCGGTAGAGATGCTTCGACAAGCTCAGCATGACGCGCAGCAGGTACTACTACCGTGTTTTGAACACACCAGGCCGGTACTATAGAAGTTTCGCGAACGGGGTACCTAGGATGTAGAGACGCGACACTTCGCGTTTCCTCGTTCGCGCCACCCGAACAAAATCGTTCAACGATGAGACGCGAAGTGTCGCGTTTATACCGCGCAGACCGCTTGCGAAACGGCTATATCGGCGGTGCGTTGATTTGTACCAGACAATCCCGCAAATGCCCCTTACTGCCCGGTTGAGGGCATTTTACCTTTGTCATGAAGCTCTAATGGCTTCCCCAAACTCCATGGCAACTTCCGAATCCACCGCCCTGGCCCTGTTGCAGCAGCGCTGCCCCCGGTGCCACCAAGGCAACCTGTTCACCACTTCCGCCCTGCACCTCACGCGCTTCACCGAAATGCCCGAGGATTGCCCCGTGTGCGGGCAGCATTACGAGCCCGAACCCGGCTTTTTCTGGGGCGCCATGTACATCAGCTACGCCTTTTCTACGGGCATCATGCTCATCACGGGCCTGCTGGTGTACCACCTGCTCCACGACCCGGCCGTGTGGGTGTACGTGACCAGCGTGGCCGTAGCAGCGGTGCTGCTCACGCCCCTGAGCCTGCGCTACTCCCGCACCGTGCTGTTGTACCTGTTCAGCGGAATCGACTACAAACCCCAAACCCAGCCCGGTCCGACGGCGTAGCCGTCCGACCGGTTGGCTTCGTGCTGACGCCCACCCGGCACCGTCGCAACGGCGCGGCAGTTCGCAACAACAACCGGTCGGACGGCTACGCCGTCGGACCGGGCGAGAAACCCTGGGGCCCAGGTGGCGGTATGCAGGGCGGCGCATCGTTGCGCCGCTCCTGCTTGGCATGACTGATTCTGCTCCCCTTTTTCTGACTCCTGACGGCCCCGTGCGGGGCCATTCCCACGCCGGCCTGGTGCGCGCCAGCGGCATCCGCTACGCCTGCGCCGCCCGGTTTCAGCCCCCCGTAGATGAGCCCGCCCACGCCGAGGTGTACGAGGCCACGGCCCCCGGCCCGGTGTGCCCCCAGGTGCCCGACCCCGCGTTGCAGGAAGCCCTGGGCCCCGCCCTGGCCGGCCGCACCTTCGACGAAGACTGCCTGCGCCTGACCGTAACGGCCCCGCCTGATTATCATGCCGGCCCACCGCGGGCGGTGCTGGTCTGGATTCACGGGGGCTCCTACGTGAGCGGGGCCGGCGACCTGGCCTTCTACGATCCGGCCCCGTTGGTACGCGAGCAGGGCCTGGTGGTGGTGGCCGTGAGCTACCGGCTGGGCATGCTCGGGTTTCTGGGCCACCAGCACGCCCCCGCCAACCTGGGCCTGCTCGATTTGCTGGCCGCCCTGCGCTGGGTGCAACGAAACATTGCCGCCTTCGGGGGTGATGCCAGCCGGGTAACGCTGCTAGGTCACTCCTCGGGCGGCGACGCGGCGGCCCACCTCATGCTGGCCGACGGGGCCGCGGGCCTGTTCCGGCGCGTAATTCTGCACAGCGCTCCGCTGGGCCTGGCTTCCGGCCGCGCCCGCATGGGCCGGGCCATGGCCGCCGCTGTGCACCCTCTCCCGCCCGATACGCCCCTGGAAACGGTACTGGCCGCCCAGCCCCGGGCCGAGCGGGCCGCCCGGTGGTCGGGCCTGCGGGCCGGCATGCCGTTCGGGATTCAGTACGGGGCCGCCCCGCTGCCGCCCGAAACGGCCGCCCCGGCCGCCTGGCAGGCCGCCGCCTGGCACTTCGACGTGCTGATTGGGGCCACGGCCGATGAGCTGCGGTTCTTTGCCGTTATTGCTCCGCCGCTGCGCCGGCTGCTCGCGCTGCCGCGGCCGGTGCCGGCGCTGCTGCAGGCGCTTATTACGGGCGGCTCGCGGCGCATTTACGTGGGACCGGCCGCGGCCTTTGCCCGCCGCCACGCCCGGGCCGGGGGCCGGGCCTACCTGTTCCGGGTGCCCTACCACCCGCCCGGCAGCGAGTTTGGCGGGGCCCACACTATTGATTTGCCGCTGCTGTTCGGCTCGGCCGAAGCCTGGGCACCGGTGCCCCTGCTGGGCGAGGCTGCCTGGCCCGAGGTGGAGGCCGCCGGCCGCCCCGTGCGCCAGTTCTGGGCCGATTTTGCCCGCACCGGCCAGCTCCCGCCCCACATTCACCTGCCCGGCGTGCTGGATGTGGAGCAGGTGCGAGGAAACGCCCGCTGACGGGCAGGATTTGGAAAATGAGTCAGGAGAATTGAAAAAGACCGTCATGCAGAGGCGCAGCCGAAGCATCTCGCGTGCCGACGTTGTAACCGTAACCAGACATCAGCACGCGAGATGCTTCGGCTGCGCCTCTGCATGACGGTCTGATTTCCCGGGTCTTTTGCCGCTCTCTCCTCTCCCGCAGGAACCTCCGCCGCTGCTCGTCGTTCAACCGCAGGAAACACCCTGTTATGTCTGCTGAAGAACCACTGCATCCCCAGTTGCACTTGTTTCAGGTGCGCCACCCCGAGTGGGCCGCCCACGCCACCATCTACGAAGTCAACCTGCGTAATTTCACCCCGGAGGGCACCTTTCGGGCGTTTGAGGCGCATTTGCCCCGGCTGGCGGCTATGGGCATCAGCATCGTGTGGCTGATGCCGATTCACCCGATTGGGGCGGTGGAACGTAAGGGCACGCTGGGCAGCCAATATGCGGTGCAGGACTATTTCGGGGTGAACCCAGAGTTTGGTACGCTGGATGATTTGCGCCATTTGGTGCAAACCGCCCACAGCCTCGGCCTGCGGGTACTGCTCGATTGGGTAGCCAACCACACCAGCTGGGACAATCCGCTGGTGCAGCAGCACCCCGACTGGTACCAGCACGACGCCCAGGGCCGGCTGGTGCCGCCCGTAGCCGACTGGACCGACGTGGTAGCCTTCGACTACACGAACCGGGCCCTGCGCCGCTACATGACCGATGCCCTGCTGTACTGGGTGCGCGAGGCTGACATCGACGGGTACCGCTGCGACGTGGCCGGGCTGGTGCCCACCGATTTCTGGGACGAAGCTCGCCTGGAGCTGGACGAGGTGAAGCCCCTGTTTATGCTGGCCGAGTGGGACGAGCTGTACCCCAGCGGCGGCCTGAGCTGGGAGGAGTTCAACTCCGACACCAAGCTACTGGAGCGGGCCTTCAACATGACCTTCGGCCTGCGCCTGCACTACCTGCTCGACCACATTGCCGAAGGCAAAGCCCGCCTGCAGGACATTGACGGGTACCTGGCTGCCGAGCGGGCCAAATACCCGCCCTCGGTGTACCTGATGCACTTCACCAGCAACCACGACGTGAACAGCTGGGACGGCACCGAATACGAGCGGCTGGGCCCGCTGGCGCTGCCCTTTGCCGTGCTCACGGTGCTGCTGCCCGGCATGCCGCTGGTGTACACCGGCCAGGAAGCCGCCCTCAACCGCCGCCTGCAGTTCTTCGACCGGGACACGATTGACTGGGCCAGCATTCCGCTTCAGGCGTTCTACACCACCCTGCTCCAGCTCAAGCGCCGCCACCCCGCCTTGCGCAACGGCGACCCGGCCAGCCGCTTCCACCGCCTCCCCGGCCCCGGACAGCTCTACGGCTTCCTGCGCGAAAAGGAAGGTGCATCGGTACTCTGCGTCATCAACACCGAAGCCCGCGAAACACCCCTCACGCTGCCCACCGAAGCCGCCGGCACCTGGCGGGACGTGTTCAGCGGCCAGCAGCTAATGTTCCAAGCCGGCGACGAGCTGCCGGTACCCGGCCACGGCTGGCGCGTGCTGGAACGGGTGTAGAGACGCAACATCTTGCGTCTCGTCGTTGAACGATGCGGTGATGCACAGTCCGAACAACATCAGCAACGACGAGACGCAAGATGTTGCGTCTCTACACCATGTTATTGCTTGCCCGGCCCGTAGAGCACCTGCCCGGCGCGCTGGCCGGTGTGCTGGCCTTCGCGCACGGTGAGGCGGCCGTTTACCAGCACGTAGCGCATGCCCACGGAATACTGGTGGGGCTGGGTGAAGGTGGATTTATCGGCCACGGTGGCGGGGTCGAACACCACAATATCAGCCGCGAAGCCGGGACGCAGCAGGCCGCGGCTGGTGAAGCCGAAGGTCTGGGCCGGCAGGCTGGTCATGCGCCGGATGGCTTCTTCCAGGGTGATGACGCGTAGCTCGCGCACGTAGTGGCCCAGCACGCGGGCATTGGAGCCGTAGCCGCGCGGGTGCGGCGCGCCTTCCCGCCACACCCGGATGCTGGCATCCGACGCCACCATGTTCTGCGGGTAGCGCATAATGGTCTGCACGTCGGGCTCACTCATGCCGTGAAACACCATGCCGGTATCGTACTGCAGCACCAGATCTAGGATAGTGGCGGCTTCGGCGCGGGCGGTATGGGGGCGGTGGCGCAGCCGGTTGATTTCCTCCAGGCTGCGGCCGTGGTAGCTGGTATCAGGCGGGAAGCTGGCTACCACGGCGTAGCTGAAGTGCCGGAGCCCCTTGCTGCGCAGCCGCTGCACCAGAAACTGCTCTACCTGCCGGCGCGTGGCCGGGCGGGCCAGGCGGGCGCGCAGGGAGTCGCGACCATCGGCCTGCACGTCGTCGGGCAGCAGGGTGCTGAGGCTGGTGGAGCTGGCCGTGTAGGGATACTGGTCGATGGTGACGGGCTGGCCCTGCTGGCGGGCGGTTTCGATGAGTTGCAGCAGCTCGGCGGCGTGGCCCCAGTTGCGCTGGCCGCCCAGCTTCAGGTGCGAAATCTGCACGGGCAGGCCCGCTTCCCGCCCAATCAGCAACGCCTCCTGAATGGCCTGCCGCACGCTGTCGGACTCGTTGCGCATGTGGGTGGCATAGAGGCCGTGGTAGCGCGCAGCCACCCGGGCCAGCCGCACCAGCTCGGGCGGGCGGGTGTAGGTGCCCGGCACGTAAATCAGCCCCGACGATAAGCCCACCGCTCCGGCCCGCATGGCGCTGTCGGTGAGGGATTCCATGCGCTGCAGCTCCGCCTCGGTGGCCGGGCGTCGGGCCCGGCCCATTACGGCCTTGCGCACCGTGCCCTGCCCCACCAGCGAGGCCACGTTTACGGAAAGGTGCAGGCTGTCGAGCTGGCGGAAGTAGCGGCGCAAATCGGGCCGGGAGGAGCCGCAGTTGCCGGTTACCACCGTCGTCACGCCGTCGAGCAAAAAGTTATCGGCCGTAGGCTGGCGCACTTCGTCGTCCTCAATGTGGGTGTGCACGTCGATGAAGCCGGGGGCCACGGCCAGGCCGTGGGCGTCCAGCACGGTATCGGCGGGGTAGCCGGCGGGCAGCCGCCCCACGGCCACAATGCGGCCCGCGCGCACGGCCACGTCGCCCAGCGTCCAGGTGTTGCCGGTGCCGTCGTACAGCCGCCCGTTCCGGATCAGGATATCCGCCCGCGCGGGTGTTTGGGCCGCCATCGGCAGGGTCAGCAGCAGCAACAGAAGCAGCAGAAGCAACAGGGAAAGACGCATGCGGCTAAGGTAGGAGGTGAAAGCTAAGAGCTAGTTCCCCTCCTTTCCAAGGAGGGGAACTAGCTCTTAGCTTTAGCTTTCGTTTTGCAACTTACAGCCAGCCCAGCTCCTGCAAGATGGCTTCCGTTACGGCGCGGCGGCTGGCCAGGAACCGGTCGTCGTTCAGGGGGCCGGGCAGGGGTTCCACGTTCAGGGCGAAGAAGGCGCGGCGGCCGTCGGGGTGTTCCACCCAGCCCACCAGCCAGCCGTTGTCGGGGTTGCGAGCGGATCGGAAGCGCCAGCCCGATTTGCCGTAGAGGGCGTATCCGGGCGTCTTTTTCAGCAGCAACAGCTGCTTTACGGCGCGCTGGTGGCGCACCTCCACCGGCAGGGTTTCGGCCTGCAGGCGGCGCAGGAAATCCACCTGCTCAAACTGGCTGATGCGGGAGCGGCCGTCCAGCCAAAATGTATCGAGGGTGGCCGGGGTGATTACCATGCCGGGGTAGCCCAACCGCGGCAGCCATTGCCGGTAGCGCGCCACGCCCACCCGCCGGGCCAGCTGCTGGTAGCACGGCACGCACGACACGCGCAGGGCCCGGGCGTAGGTCATGTCCTGGTTCCACTGCGGGAAGCTGCGCGTTACGCCGTCCCAGCGGCAGATTTCGGCCGTATCGGGCAGGGCCCCGGTTTGCAGGCCGATGAGGGTGTTGGGAATTTTGAAGGTGGAGGCGGGCAGAAACCGTTGCCGACACCGCCGCGGGTTGTAGGCCACGTACTGCCCGGCGGGCGCGTCGAAGAGCAGAAACGAGCCCCGCACGCCGTGCCGCGCAAACTGCGCCGTAAAATCCCGCTCCACCACGGCGGGCCGCTGCAGCCCCGCTCCGCCCAACACCAGCCACAAAGCCGGCAGCCATACCAGTATCCAACGCATCGGGCGAAGATACGGGGCCATCGGTTGGGACGGGTGCCCGGCCGGAGCCGCCAACCGGCACGGTCAGGTAGGCCGCTGGTTCTGGGAAGCCAGCGCCACGATGCGCGCAATGTGCTGCTGCCGGATGGCCTCGCGCTTTACGGCCAGCAGGCGCTGCAGCACCATTTTCCGCACGCTGGGCGGAAAGGCGGTGAAGTGTCGGTGGGCGACTTCGTTGGCGGCCAGGGCCGCGGCCAAATCGGGGGGCAGCTCCAGGGCTTCTACCGCGTCGAGGGTGGTCCAGCTGCCGTCCTGCCGGGCGGCGGCTATTTTGGCCTGCCCGGCCGGGTGCAGCTGACCGGCTGCCTCCAGCGCGGCAAGGCGCTGCTTGTTCAGGGCAGACCACACGCTGCCTTTCTTGCGGGGGCTGAAATACTGCTGCCGCCGCTCCTCGTCGAGCTTGCGCGGCACTGAGTCAATCCAGCCAAAGCACAGGGCTTCTTCCACGGCTTCAGGGTAGGTGAGCTGCCCGCTGCCCTTGCGGTAGAGCACCAGCCACACGCCGGTGGGCTGCTGGTGGTTTTCCAGCAGCCAGGCCCGCCACGCGGCCCGCGTGGGTGCTTCTACTACCGGTAACGAATCAAGCTTACTGGCCATGCAGGCAAGATAGAGAAGCTCTTCGGGATACAGGTAACGAAGCTATCCAAGAAGCAGCCTTCCGTCATGCAGAGGCGCAGCCGAAGCATCTCGCGTGCTGATGTTAGGGCAGTTTCGCAAACGGCAGGCCCAATGGACGACTGTAGAGACGCGACACTTCGCGTCTCCTCGTTGCGGGCGTTGAAGCTGTTTAGGAAGTGACCGGACTACGTTGAACGTCATGCAGAGCATTCTGCGGATCAAACAGAGACGAAGTATCTCGCTCGGCTGATGTCATGTTACCATTGCAATGTCAGCACGCGAGATGCTTCGGCTGCGCCTCTGCATGACGGTCTGCTGCTTCCTAAACAGGTTCATTGTGTAAATCAGTTCAGACAGACCGTTCAACGGGAAGACGCGAAGTGTCGCGTCTCTACACGGTAGCCTGACCGTTCACGAATCTGCTACCGCATAGCAGCCTCGGCACGTGAGATGCTTCGGCTGCGCCTCTGTATGACGGGCTGTAAGCCTCACTACGTAGCTGATATAACCAATCGGGTTGCCGGCTGGTTGTTCTGATTTGGTGCCGATTGAGCGCCTTCCTCGCCTATCTTTCCACCGCTCTTTTCCTTTCCGAATTTGTATGACGCAACACCGTGAACTGGGCCGCTCGGGCCTGCAGCTGGCCCCGCTGGTTTTGGGCGGCAACGTATTTGGCTGGACGGCCGACGAGGCCGCGTCCTTCCGCGTGCTCGATGCCTTTGTGGCCGGCGGCGGCAACGCCATTGATACCGCCAACGTGTACTCGGCCTGGGCCCCGGGCCATAAGGGCGGCGAGTCGGAAACCGTCATCGGCAAGTGGCTCAAGCAGCGCGGCCGCCGCGACGACGTGCTCATCCTCACCAAAGTGGGCATGCAGATGGGTGACGGCTCAAAGGGCTTGGCCAAGAACTACATCCGCCGCTCGGTGGAAGACTCGCTCCGCCGCCTCCAAACCGATTACATCGACCTCTACCAAAGCCATCAGGACGACGAAACCCTGCCCGTAACCGAGCCGATGGAAGCCTACGCCGAGCTAATTAAGGCGGGCAAAGTGCGCGCCATCGGGGCCAGCAACTTCTCGGCCGCTCGCCTGCGCGAAGCCCTGAAAGCCAGCCAGCAGCACGGCCTGCCCCGCTACGAAAGCCTGCAGCCCGAGTACAACCTCTACAACCGCGCCGACTTTGAGAAGGAGCTGCAGCCTTTGTGCCAAGAGTTCGGGCTGGGCGTGATTCCGTACTTCGGGCTGGCCTCGGGCTTCCTCACCGGCAAGTACCGCACCGAGGCCGACCTCGCGAAAAGCATCCGCGGCAGCAGCATCGGTCCCAAATACCTCAACGACCGGGGCCGCCGCATCCTGGCCTCCCTCGATTCGGTAGTGGCCCGCCACCCCGGCTCCTCCCCCGCCCAGGTAGCCCTGGCCTGGATTATGGCCCAGCCCGGCCTCACCGGCCCCATTGCCAGCGCCACCACCCCCGAGCAGCTGCAGGAGTTGCTGCATTCCATGCACCTGAACCTATCAGCCGCCGACGTGCAGGAGCTGAACCAAGCCAGCGCGTAACCAATGGTTACGATGTAGAGACGCAATAGCTGGATTCTCGTCGTTGCTGATGTTGTTTGCACAAACGGTACAGTTCCGGCCGTTCAACGACGAGACGCAAAATATTGCGTCTCTACATCGTTCTACCAATTCAGTTTGGCACGCTTGAACGCCGCCGTTCAGAAGCCGGGGTTCGGTCCGACGGCGGAGCCGTCCGACCGATTGGCTGCGTGCTGACCGCCGAACGAACACCAAGCAACGGAACCGGACGACAACCGGTCGGATGGCTGCGCCGTCGGACCGGGGCACGCATCAGCCCGAATATGTGCTCAACCAAACAAGGGACCTCACCACGCACGAACAAGATGTTTCGCTGTGGTAAGGTCCTTTGCTTTGGGGTCGAAGGATGAGTGGAGGCTGGATACCCGTACCCGACAGAGCTTTACCGTGCGGCCACTTTTACGGGGTTGTGTTTAGCGGCGCTGGCATCGACGACGGTGTTTTGGGCGGCCGTGAGCAGCCAGCGGCCCTGCTGCTTCACCAGCACCAGCGTGAGGATGTTCTCGTCGTCGCCCATTTTGTTGGTGCCCCGGTTCACGCCATCGGGCGGGTAGAAGGCACCCACATGGCAGGTGAGGTTAGCAATGGCCACCTCGGGCGTAATGGCGCGCACCGTAACCGGGCCGGGCACAAACTTCACGCCCTGGTACATTCGGTCGAAAATTACCTGGTGACCCAGTTGCACGGCCTCCCGGCCCTGCCACCACATACCTACCATACTAACCCAATGTACATCCGGGGTGGTGTAGGTGGCCATGTCTTGGTACTGGTGGTTGTTCCAGTTCAGCACGATGTGGTCCACCACGGCGCGCACGGCCTGGTCGTCGGGGGCGGGCAGGGTTTGGGCGGGGGCGGCCGTGGCCAGCAGCAGGGCCGCGGGCAGCAATAGCAGGGTTTTCATCGGAGGAAGCAGGTTGGTGAATGTATGCTCCAAACCTAGCTTCCCTCCGGTACCTGCTGGTAGTAAAAAACCGACACGCGGCCGTCAGCCATCGGCTCGCAGCCAGTCGGTGCGCTCCGCGTCGAGCATGGTGTACACCCGGGCAGGGTGAGTGGCATCGGCCCGCAGCAAAGCGGGCGGCGTTACGCCGGCAAACTCCTGGGAGTCGCGCACCAGGTGGCGGTAGTCGGAGTAGCCGGTGAGCAGGGCCACGCTCAGCCAGTCGAGGTCGGGCCGGTGGTCTTTGAGGCGCACGGCCCGGCTGAAGCGCCCGATGCGGGCAAACAGTCGCGGCCCCACGCCCAACTGGCGGTGGCAGCAGCGCTCCAGCTGCCGGGCGCTGAGGCCGGCCGCCCGGGCCAGGTCGTCAAGGGAGGTGCCGGGGTGCAGCAGCAGCGGCAAGGCCCGCTCGAACGGATGCGCGGGGGCCGCCACTTGGCGCTGCCGCCGCAGCAGAAACGCTTCCACCAGGCTCACCAGCTGGGCGTAGGAAGCGGCGGGGTTGCGGAGCTGATCGGTCAGCTCGCGCAGGTCGGGGCCCAGCAGCAGGTCGGCTTCTGCACCGAAATCAAGCAGCTCCGTCATGGGCACGCCCAGCAGCCGGTGCAGACCACCCGGCCGGAACGCCACGCGCAGCATCAGGTGGTCGGGCCGAAGGCGCAGATCCACCCGCGTGAGCTGGGGGCCCACCAGCAGGGCCGGGGCGGCCGGTTGCTCGCGGCCCAGCCGGTAGCTGAAGCTGTGCACCGGGTCGCGCGGGTAGAAGTACAGGCACTGCTCGGGGGCCGGCGGAAACGGCTTCACCACCCCCTCCCCGGCATAGCGCACGTGCACCAGCAGGTAGTGCTGCACCAGGGGCTGCAGCGCGGGCGCGGGCGGGTAGAACTGCACAAACATACCGGCAACATCAGGGGGGCTGCGGAAGTTACGCAGAAAAACCCGGCAGCCGACGGCCGCGCCGGGCATTGGTTTTCGGATATCCGGTGGCAACTTACCGGCGTTTTGCTTTCCCAGTCCGCATGATTATTCGACCGGCTACCCGCTCCGATTTGCCCGCTGTGTACCGCCTATGGTGCGAGCTTATGGACGCGCACGCCCCGTACCACCCGGTGTTTGGCTACTACCGCCGGGCCGAGGTGGAGCTGCGCCACATGCTGCAGCAGCGCCTGCGGGAGCCGTACACCCGGTTTTTCGTGGCCGAAGTACCCGAGGGCCTGGCCGGATTGCTGGTGGCCTTGTACCAGGAGGGCCACCATGGCCTGCACTACAAGCGGCGGGGCTACATCGCCGAAACCATCGTACGCCCACCCTTCCGGCGGCTGGGCATCGGACGGGAGCTGTTTCTGGCGGCCCGGGAGTGGCTGCAGCAGCAGGGCGCCGACCATCTGGAGCTACAGGTAGCCGTGCCCAACGAAGGCGGCCAACGGTTCTGGGCGGCCATGGGCTTCGCCCCTACCACTTACCACCTCATGCTGCCCCTGCAGCCCCCACCCGGCCCCCACGACTGGCCCGAATAACCGCCAGCGGCCAACTGTTAGCCTCCGCCCTGCGTTAGCCCGGCTACGTGCCAACGCTACTCCGGTCGGACGGCTGCGCCGTCGGACCGGTTGGCTGCGTGCTGACGACTGCCTAACCACCTACCCCGGCAACGGGTGCGGACGATAACCGGTCGGACGGCTGCGCCGTCGGACCGGGGCACACCACTTTCCTTTCCTGCTCCGCCGTATTCCGCTTCTATGCTCCTGCTTGCCGCCGATATTCAGCCCTTCGACTGGAAACGCATCCTGTTTTCCGACGAGGCCCCGCCGCTGTTTCTGCTGGAAGTGGGCCTGCGCTGCCTGCTCACGTACCTGATGATTCTGGGGGCGCTGCGCGTGACGGGTCGGCGCGGGGTGCGGCAGCTGTCCATCTTCGAGCTGAGCATCATCCTGGGCCTGGGCTCGGCGGCCGGCGACGCCATGCTCTACCACGATACCCCGCTGCTGCACGCGGCTGTGGTGTTCGGGGTGGTATCGGCGCTGTACCTGCTGTTCAACCGGCTCACCGAGTGGTTTCCGCGGTTTTCCGACTGGCTGGAAGGCGCGCCGGTGCTCCTAATTGAAAACGGCGAAATCAATCTCTCCAACTTCACCAAGCAGAACCTCACCCAGAAAGAGCTGTTCGGGGAGTTGCGGCAGCGGCAGGTGGAGCACCTGGGCCAAGTGCGCCGGGCCTACATTGAGGCCACCGGCGATGTGAGCGTATATTTTGTGGAAGATGCCGACGTGCGGCCCGGCCTGCCCATCCTGCCCGAGCGCAAAGCCGATAAAGTGCAGCGCGCCCCGGAAGCCGGTTCCTATGCCTGCGCCTGCTGCGGCCACGTGCAGGAGCTGGCCCGCGGCCAGCAGCGCCCCTGCCCCGTGTGCCACCAGCCCGAGTGGATTCCGACCTGCGACGCCCGCCGCATTGCGTAGGGCAACCAGCCAGTTCTGTCACCTGCCGCAACAGAAAAATCCCGTGTACGCTGCCGAAGCGGGCGTACACGGGATTTTACCTCCGGACTCGAACGGAAATTACTGCTTCCAGCCGCCGCCCAGGGCGCGGTATACTTTCACGGAAGCACTCAGCTGCTGCATCTTGGTTTCGATTAGGTCGAACTTCGATTCCAAGGCATCACGCTGGGTGAACAGCACCTCCGTATAGTCGGCGCGGGCCGATTTGAACAGGCTGTTGGAAATGTCAACGGACTGGTTCAGCGCCTGCACCTGCTTGGCTTTCTCGTTATAGCTCTGCTGCAGATTGTTGATGCTGGCCAGTTGATTGGCTACTTCCACGTACGCATTCAGAATAGTCCGCTCGTAGTTGTAGGCGGCCTGAATCTGCACGGCGTTGGCGTTGCCGTACACGGCTTTAATGCCATTACGGTTCACCAGCGGGGCTACCAAATCACCAGCCAGTGAGTACAGCATCGACTCGGGCGTGGTGAACAGCAGACCGGGCTTGAAGGCCCCGAAACCGGCTCCGCCCGTGATGCGCAAGGCCGGGTAGAAGTTGGCCCGCGCAATCTGAATGTCCAGCCGGGCGGCTTCCAGCTGCTTTTCGGCCTGCCGGATATCGGGGCGGTTCTGCAGCAGCTGGGCCGGCACACCGGCCTGCACCGGCGTGGGCAGCAGCTCATTGAAGGCCGCCGAGTTGCGGGCAATGGGCTGCGGATAGCGGCCCGCCAGGAAATTGAGGCGGTTCTCGGTTTCCGTGATGCGCTGCTGAATGTTGTACTGCAGGCTGCGGGTGTTGTGCAGCTGGGCCTCGAAGCGCTGCACGGCCAGCTCGGTAGTGCGGGCCGCGTCCTTCTGCAGCTTCACCAGCTCCAGGGCATTGGTTTGCAGCTCAATGTTCTGGCGCACAATAGCCAGCTGATTATCCAGCCCCAGCAGCTCGTAGTAGGAGGTGGCAATTTCGCTGATCAGGTTGGTCACCGTGAAGTTGCGGCCTTCCACCGTGGCCAGGTAGCGCAGCGCGGCCGACTTGCGGGCGTTGCGCAGCTTGTGCCAGATGTCCACCTCCCAGCTGGCAAACGCGCCAATCTGGTAGTTCTGCAGAGGGTCGGGGTTGCGGTGCTCGGGCTGAATGCGGATGGCTTCCTCGGTAGCACCCTGCAGCGTGTTGCGGCTGGGACGCTCGGCTTCCGCTTTGGCACCCAGCCCCACGAAGGGCAGGTACTCGCCCTTGCGGATCTGTACTTCGTTGCGGGCAATCTGGATTTCCTGCAGCGAAATGCTCAGCTCCTGGTTGCGCTGCAGGGCCGTATCGATGAGGCCCACCAGGTTAGGGTCGGTGAAGAACTGCCGCCACTGGTTGCGGGCCGTGTTGGCGGAGTCCTGAGAAGCGGCGGCGTAGGTGGCGGGCACCGGCCGGCCGGCGGCCTTGGTAGCCAGCTCGGGCATTTTGCACGCGCCCACCGCCAGCGTCAGCAGGGCTGCGCTCAGGCCTTGATAGATGCGTTTTTTAAGCATGACTGTGGCTCGGAATTTCTTCATCAACTAAAACGTGCGGCTCAAACTCCGACAACGGATTCTCATTCTCATCGTGGATTAGCTTGCGGCCGGCGGCCAGCGTACCGAACACGTAGTACAGGCCGGGCACGATAATCACCCCGAACACCGTACCGAACAGCATGCCGCCCAGCGCCGCCGTACCGATGGTACGGTTACCAATAGCCCCCGCGCCAGTAGCAATAACCAGCGGAATAAGGCCGGCAATGAAGGCGAAGGAGGTCATCAGAATTGGGCGGAAACGCACTTTCGCACCTTCAATAGCCGCCTCGCGTACCGTCATGCCCTCCTCGTGCTTCTGCACCGCGAATTCCACAATCAGCACGGCGTTCTTACCCAGCAGACCTACCAGCATAACCAGCCCCACCTGGGCGTAGATGTTGTTGGCTAAGCCCATGGTTTTGATGAGCAGGAAGGAGCCGAAAATACCGGCCGGCAGGCTCAGAATAACCGACAGCGGCAGCAGGAAGCTCTCATACTGCGCGGCCAGTACCAGATACACGAACCCGAGTACAATCAGGAAGATGTAAATGGCCTCGTTGCCGCGCGATACTTCGTCCTTCGAGAGGCCGCCCCAGTCGATGTCGTAGCCACGGGGCAGGGTTTTGGCCGCCACTTCCTGCACGGCCTTAATGGCCTCACCGGAGCTGTAGCCCTGGGCTGCATCACCACGGATGGAGGCCGTGGGGTACATGTTGTAGCGGTTGATTTCGTTGGCGCCCTGGCCTTTCACAATCTTCATGAAGGCCGAAAACGGTACCATCTCGCCCTTATCGTTCTTCACCCACATGTCCAGGATGTCCTTAGGCAGGCGGCGGTACTCGGGCGAAGCCTGCACGAACACCTTGAAGAAACGCTGATACTTGATGAAACCCAGCTCGTAGGTGGAGCCCACCATAATGCTCAGCGTGTTCATGGCGTTGCCGATGCTCACGCCCTTCTGCATGGCCAGCTGGTTGTCAATCTGCAGCTCGTACTGCGGATAGTTGGCCGAGAAGAAGGTAAACAGCCCGCTCAGCTCCTTGCGCTTTTTCAGCTCGGCCATGAACTCCTCGTTCACTTTTTCCAGGGCCTTGTAGTCACCGGTGGCAGTTTTATCGAGGAGCTGCAGCTGGAAGCCGCCCGCCGCGCCGTAGCCGGGTACTGCTGGTGGCTCGAAGAACTCGATGGTCGCGCCGGGAATTTCCTTGGCCTTTTCTTCCAGGGATAGTATCACGTCGTGCACCGATTCCTTCCGCTCGTTCCAGGGCTTGAGGCTGATGATACAGGTACCGGCGTTGGAGCCCCGGCCTTCGGTCAGAATCTCGTAGCCGGCCAGCGTGGAAATGCTTTCGATGCCGGGCACTTTCTCGGCTAGCTTCTGCAGGCGCTGCGACAGGTCGTTGGTGCGTTCCAGGGTGGAGCCGGGCGGCGTCTGGAGCACGGCGTAAATCATACCCTGGTCTTCGGCCGGAATGAAGCCGGAAGGCAGGGTAGTGGAAATACCGAAGATGCCCAGCCCGAAGGCAATCAGTACCGCGAAGGTGAGTACGCGGCGGTCCACTACCTTTTCCAGAATGTTGGTGTAGCGGCCGGTCAGGCGCTCGAAGCCGCGGTTAAACCAGTCGATAAACCGGTTGATGGGCGTCTTCTTGCGGGGCTGACCGTGGTTGTTCTTCAGAATCATGGCGCACAGCACCGGCGTCAGCGTCAGGGCCACTACGCCCGAGATGATGATACTGGAAGCCATGGTGATGGAGAACTGGCGGTAGAAAATACCCACCGGTCCGCTCATGAAAGCCACCGGCACGAATACCGCCGTCATCAGAATGGTAATGGCAATGATGGCCCCGCTGATTTCGCCGATAACCTCGCGCACCGCGCCATAGGGCGAGAGGTGCTTTTCCTCCATCTTGGCGTGCACGGCTTCCACCACCACAATGGCGTCATCCACCACAATACCGATGGCCAGTACCAGCGCAAACAGCGTTATCATGTTGATGGTGAGCCCAAACGCCTGCATGGCCATGAACGCGCCCACCAACGACACCGGCACCGCAATAATCGGAATCAGCGTGGAGCGCCAGTCGCCCAGGAACAGGAACACCACCAGGGCCACCAGAATAAAGGCGTCGCGCAGGGTGTGAATCACGTTTTCGGTGGAGGCGTCGAGGAAGTTCGACACGTCGTAGCTGATTTTGTAGTCCATGCCGGGGGGCATGGTTTTCTTCAGTTCCTCCAGCTTGGCTTTCACGCTCTTGATTACATCCAGAGCGTTGGAGCCGTAGGTTTGCTTGAGCATGATGGCCGCCGAGGGGTAGCCGTCGAGGTTGGAGTAGATGTCGTAGAACTCCGAGCCCAGCTCCACGTTGGCCACGTCCTTGAGGCGCAGCGTTTCGCCGTTGGCGTTGGCCTTGATGATGACGTTCTTGTACTCCTCCACGTCGTTGAAGCGGCCCTTGTACGTCAGCACGTATTCCAGCGCCGAGGCTTCCTTACCGTCGGAGCGGCCGATACGGCCCGGCGAGCCAATCACGCTCTGGTCGTTGAGTGCTTCCATCACGTCGTCCACCGACAGGTTATAGGCCCGCATGCGGTCCGGCTTCAGCCACACGCGCATGGCGTACTGGCGGGAACCCAGAATGCTGGCCCGACCCACGCCATCGATGCGCTGGATTTCGGGCAGCATGTTCACCCCGGCAAAGTTGAAGAGGTACCGCATATCGGTATTCTTGTCTTTGCTGTAGAGGTTGACGTACATGAGCATGTTGGGCACCACGCGGTTCACCACCACACCCTCGCGCTGTACCAGCACCGGCAAACGATTCAGGATCTGCGCAATACGCGTATTTACGTTTACTACCGCCTGCTCGGGGTCGGTGCCCAGGTTGAAGACAATCTGGATGTTAGCCTCGCCGGCCGATACAGCGTCGGAGGTCATGTACTTCATGCCGGGCACGCCGTTGATGGCCTGCTCCAGCGGAATCAGCACCGACTCCGTGAGCACCTTGGCGCTGGCGCCCGGGTACGCCGTGCTTACCATCACCATCGGCGGCGAAATTTCAGGAAACTGGGACGTTGGCAACGTGTTGATTGCCAGAATACCCAGGAACATGATTACCACCGAAATAACGATGGCAAACACGGGTCTGCGAATGAATTTACTGAACATGAGCTTTGCTCTAAGTTTCTGGTTACTGGTTGCTGGTTTCTATTTTACATTTGGCTGATAACCAACGACTAGAAACCGATAACCAGTAACTCCCAACGTTATTCTGAATACACTTTCAGGTGCGAAATCACCGACTTCGGCTCCTGATAGGTGAAGCTGATTTTGTCGCCGTCCTTCACTTTGCGGATGCCCTCCAGCATGAGCTTGTCGGAGGCTTTGAGGCCCGCCGAGATGATGTAGAGGTCGGGCATTTCGGAGGCCACGGTTACTTCCCGCTGATGCACCTTGTTCTGGGCATCCACCACGTACACAAACTTCTTCTCGAGCACCTCGAAGGTGGCTTTCTGCGGAATGATGACGGCATTTTTCAGCGGCACGGTCATCAGCACCGAGCCGGTTTCGCCGTTGCGCAGCAGGCCGTCGGGGTTGGGGAAGGTGGCCCGGAAAGCAATGTTGCCGGTTTCGTTGTTGAAGTCGGCCTCAATGGTCTGCACTACGCCGGGGTATTTGAACACCTCGTTGTTGGCCATCAGCAGCTTTACCTGGGTTTCATCCTTGGTGCGGGCGTGGGCTTTGTAGGCCAGATACTCGGCCTCGGGCACGTTGAAGTACACCCACATCTTGCTGTTGTCAGAAAGCGTGGTCAGCAGGTCGCCCTCATCCACCAGACTACCCAGCCGGGCCTGGAAGTGGTCCATGATACCGCTGAACGGCGCTTTGATGGTGGTAAAATCCAGGTGAGTTTTGGCCAGCCCGACTTCGGCGTTGGCCTTGTCCAGCTTGGCCTGCGCCAGCGCCAGCTCGTTTTTGGATACCACGTTTTTGTCGGCCAGCTGCTTAGTGTTCTGGTACTCGATGCCCACGTAGTTGGCCTCCGCCTTCGAGCGTTGCAGCTCGGCTTTGTACACCATGGGCATAATCTGGAACATCAGCTGGCCCTGCTGTACGCGCTGACCTTCGTCCACGTAAATCTTCTGGAGGTAGCCTTTTTCCAGGGCCCGCACCTCAATGTGCTGGTAGGCATGAATCTGCGACACGTACTCCTTGGTGATGGTCGTGTCCTTCTGGAGCGGGCTGGTGACCAGGAATTTCACCTGTTCTTCTTTTTCCTCGTGTTTTTCGGAGCAGCTTGTCGCGGCGGACAAGAGGCCCAGGCCCATGAGCATGAGCAAGCCGGTTCTTTTCATAAAAAGCGTGCGGGTACCCCCAGTGGTGTGGTGATAAGAGAAAAATGCTGAACAGGATGGGCCTGCTGGAGCGAAGCGCAGGGGGCGTACGCCAGGCCAAGAATCAGACGGTTGGATGCAGCGCCGGCTCCGGGCTAAGGCATTGGAGCCAGCGTGCAGAACTCGTGTTCAGCCGTGTTTTTATGGTTGCAGCTCAGTTCGTAAGCGGCCTGCGGGTACTGGCCCAGGGCCCGGTGTCTGCCTGATAATGCGGATGTAAAACCAAGAAGAAATGCCGACGTTGCATGCTGATACAGTCTGTTGAACGGCACAAAACAACTACCACGACATGAAGGCGATATGAAGGAACCGGCTAATTTCACCCCGCCGATAAGCCTCCGCCCCCGGCCCGGAATGGCGGTTTCCGCCTTGTGCGGGCCGTAAAACCGTTGAATACCGATACCCGCGCGCAACAGTAGCCGGCTTCATTTTTCCAATTTTCTTCATCTGCTGCCGGCTCTATGCTGCCACTCCTCCGCGTCCATCACATTGCCATCATCGGCTCCGACTACGCCCGCTCCAAACAGTTTTACACGGAGGTACTGGGCCTGCGCATCATCCGGGAGGTGTACCGGGAGGCGCGGCAGTCCTGGAAGCTGGACCTAGCCCTGAACGAGCAGTATATCATCGAGCTGTTTTCCTTTCCCAAGCCGCCTCAGCGCCTCTCCCACCCCGAGGCCACCGGCCTGCGTCACCTGGCCTTTGCCGTGTCCGATATAGAGGCCACCATTGCGCACCTTACGGCCCACGGCGTGGCAGCAGAGCCCATCCGGGTGGATGAGCTGACGGACCGGCGCTTCACCTTTATTGAAGACCCCGACGGGTTGCCGCTGGAATTTTACGAGGAATAACCAGCCGATAAAAAAACAGCGCCCCGGCCTGAACTGGTGGCCGGGGCGCTGTTGCAGCTGCGGGTCGAATTTGAGCCAACCTGCAGGCTTGCAAGGAATATACGGCGGGCTTCGCACCCGGGTTGCCGGCTTGCTGGTTAGCTTTTTACGAGGCGGCAAACCAAACCCAGGCGCAGCATGCGGCTGTACAGGTCGTTGGTGCCGCCTACGAAGCCCGCGCGGTAGTTGCTTAGGCCGTGGGAGTAGCCCACAGCCACCCCAAAGCGGTGATAATAGGCCGTCAGGTTGAGGCGGGCTCGCACGTCGGGGGTGCCGCTGGCGTACCGCTCCGTATCGGTGGTGTAGCGGCTGGTTCCGTTCGTAGCTTCTGCCTTTTCCCGCAGGTGTTGCCGGAATCCTACTTCCGGGCCTAGTGTAGCATCGAGTTCCATCTGCCGGACCCGAAACCGCCACCCGATAAATCCGTGGGCCTGAATGGAGCTGTTGGTCAGAATAGCGTGGCCGCTGGCCGCGTCGCCGCTTGGAATGTCGCCATATAGCCGGTCAATGTTCACCCGGCTGCGCAGCCACTCGTAGCCGGCCTGCACCCCCATCAGCAGTCCGCCGGCCGTTACCCGCTGCACCTGTCCCGCTCCGCCGTACGACAGCGTAAACCGGTTGCCATACGGGTTATTGGTGTAGTGCGGAATCTGGGCCACATCGGATAAAATCAGCTGCGAGGTGTTTGTCGCCGATTCGCCCCGGTAGCCAAAATACCCTGACGTAGCCTGCACGGAGAATTCCGTTTGCTGAGCCTGTGCAGCCGTAGCCAAACCGGCAAATAGTGTGAATAGTACAATACGTTTCATAAGCAGCAGAATGAGGAATGGCAGCGGGCAACAAGCGCCTTCTACTGGTAGAAGCCAGGAAGCCCGCTGCAGGTTGCATCTTGATTATCTGGCTGTTGCTGCCACCGTTAGCTTCCAGTACGACACGGGGCCTTCCTGCCCCAGCGGAAACTCCCGCCGCTTCAGGTACAGCGTATTGGCATCCGTCCAGAACAGCTCCTGCGGCTCCCAGCTGGTAGGCCGCACTTCCCAGAGCGGCCGGAGTACGCCCTGCTGCAGCCGAAAAAGCTGGACGCTGTTGGGTTGGCCGCCGCTGTATTCCAACCCCGGGCAGATAGTGGCTACACTCTGCTGACCGGGCGCGTATTCCGGCCGGCCGTACAGCGTCAGCCGCCGGCCTTCGGGGCTGATCAGCCACCACTCACTGGTTTCGTAGAAAGTTACTTCCAACACATGCCGCTGGAAGCTTGGCAGAAAGCCATGGTAGGTGTAGTGAGTCGTTTCCTCCTCCCCATGCCCGTTGGCAATGGCTTTTTCGTCAATCACCACGTCGCGGAAGGTTTGGGAACCGGCGGTGGTCGGGATGACCAACTGCCCGTTGCGGGCTTTTACCGGGAAGGTAGTGGGCACTTTCACCGACCGGGCCGCACGGTGGGCCTGGGCGTAGGTGGCGGCCGAAATCCGGTGAAACGTCACCGCGGGAGCCGGCGCGGGCGGGCCTGGCAGCAGCACAAGCAGGAGGACGAGCAGTTGCATGGCCCAAGCTACTCGTAAAATTCACTTGCGCCGATGGCCCCGGCCATACTTTTTGGTTGGAAATCGTAGAATGAGCCGGGGCCGACTTGCGCGCTATTGCCCGCGGCCCCCTACCTTGCCCCCATGATGCCCGACAACCCCGCACCACTCCCCTACCTCATCATTGATTTTGACAGCACGTTTACCCAGGTAGAAGGCCTCGACGAGCTGGCCGATATTGCCCTCACCGGCCAGCCCAACCGGGCGGAAGTAGTAGCCGCCATCCGCGCCCTCACCGACCGGGGCATGAGCGGGGAACTGAAGTTTTCGGAGTCGCTGCGGCAGCGGCTGGCCCTGCTGCCGGCCCGGCGCGAGCATATCGGGCTGCTGGTGGAGCGGCTGAAGGGCAAGGTGTCGGAGAGCATCCGCCGCAACCGAGGTTTCTTCGAGCAGTTTCCGGGCCGGGTGTACATCGTGAGCAGCGGCTTCCGCGAGTTCATTGAGCCGGTGGTGGCTGAGTTCGGCATCGACGCCGACCACGTGCTGGCCAACACCTTCACCTTCGACGCCGAGGACCGCATTACGGGCTTCGACGCCACCAACCCGCTCAGCCAGGACGGCGGCAAGATTCTGCAGCTACGCCAGCTTGATCTGCACGGCCCCGTGTACGCCCTCGGCGACGGCTACACCGACTACCAGATCCGGGAAGCCGGCCTGGCCGACCGTTTCTACGCCTTCACCGAAAACGTGACCCGCGACGCCGTGGTGGCCCGCGCCGATGAAGTGCTGCCCTCCTTCGACGAATTTCTATACCAGAACAAGCTCCCGATGACCCTTTCGTATCCCAAGAACCGCATCAAAGTCCTGCTCCTCGAAAACCCCGACCCGCGTGCCGCCGAGCTGTTCCGCCAGGAAGGCTACCAGGTGGAAAGCGTACCCGGCGGCCTCGACGAGGATGAGTTGGCTGCCCGCATCGAGGGCGTGAGCATTCTGGGCATCCGGAGCAAAACCCAGGTGACGCCGCGGGTGCTGGAAGCCGCCAACCGCCTCATTGCGGTGGGCGCGTTCTGCATCGGCACCAACCAGATTGACCTCACCGGCTGCATGAAAAAAGGCATTGCCGTGTTCAACGCCCCATTCAGCAACACCCGCTCGGTGGTGGAGCTGGCCCTGGGCGAAATCATCATGCTGGCCCGCCGCATTCCCGAGAAAAACCCCAAAATGCACCGCGGCGAGTGGGATAAGTCGGCCGGGGGCTCGTTTGAGGTGCGCGGCAAGAAGCTGGGCATCGTGGGCTACGGCAACATCGGCTCGCAGCTGTCAGTGGTGGCCGAGGCCATCGGCCTGCAGGTGCTGTACTACGATGTGGCCGAGAAGCTGCAGCTGGGCAACGCCGTGAAATGCCGCACCCTCGATGAGCTGCTGCAGCAGGCTGACATCGTGACCCTGCACGTGGACGGCCGCAAGGAAAACACCAACCTCATCGGGGCCCGCGAGCTGGCCCTCATGAAGCCCGGCGCGCTGCTGCTCAACAACGCCCGCGGCCACGTGGTGGACGTGCCGGCCCTGGCCGCCGTGCTCCGCTCGGGCCACCTGGGCGGCGCCGCCGTCGACGTATTCCCCTACGAGCCCAAAACCAATCAGGAAGCCTTCGAGAGCGAGCTACGGGACCTGCCCAACGTGCTGCTCACGCCCCACATCGGGGGCAGCACCGCCGAGGCCCAGCGCAACATTGCCGAGTTTGTGCCCGAGCGCATTATGCAGTACGTGAACACTGGCAACACCCAGCAGAGCGTCAACTTCCCCAACATTCAGCTGCCCGAGCAGCAGGCTCACCGCCTCATCCACATTCACCACAACGTGCCCGGCGTGCTGGCCCGCATCAACAACGTGCTGGCCGCGCACCACGTCAACATCCTGGGCCAGTACCTGAAAACCAACGAGCACATCGGTTACGTGATTACCGATATCGACAAGCAGTACGCCCCCGAAGTCATCCAAGCCCTGCGCGAGGTGGAGCACACCATCAAGTTCCGGGTGCTGTATTAAGCATGCAGCTTTCCATTGACAATACCCAAACGCCAACCGGCCGCCCCGAAACAGTTTCGGGGCGGCCGGTTGTGTTGTTGCTGACCAATATCTAGCGGCGTACGATGCGCTGGGTGCTGCTGCCGGCGGCAGTGGTCAGGCGCAGCACGTAGAGGCCGCTTTTCAGATCCGACAGGCCCGGCAGTGCCTGGGCTACCGACGACAGCGTGAGCTGGCGGCTGTACACCGTCTGGCCGGCCAGGGTACTGATGCTCACGGCCGTCGGCTGGGCTTCAGTGCCGGCGGGCAGACCCACCAGCAGTTCCGCTTCAAAGGGATTAGGGAAAGCCGAGAAGCCGGAAACAACAGCCGAAGTGCGAGCTACCACCACTACTGAGGAGTAGGATACAGTGCCATCAATATCCACTTCCCGCAGGCGGTAGTAGGCCGTGCGCAGGTCGGTGGCATCCAGGTACTGATAGGTACGGGAGGTGCTGCTGTTGCCGGCAGCGGCCAGCTCGGCTACTGTCTGGTAGGTTTTGCCATCGGCGGAGCGCTCCACTACAAATTTGGCACTGTTCACCTCCTGTGCCGTGTTCCAGCGCAGCTGGTTGCCGCTGCCGGCAGCCGTGCCAGTGAAGGAGGTAAGCGTAACGGGCAGCGGCCGGGAAGCCGAAACAACATCCTCATACAAGCCAACCGTGCCGGCGGCGTTACCCACAATCAGGTCCAGGTATCCGTCCCCGTCCAAGTCAGCTAGGGCTGGGGCGGAAAACGTGCCCACGTTGGCTACGGTAGTGCCATCGGCTAGCTTCAGAGATACTGGGTTGGTGAAGGTGAAAGCCCCAACGGCCGTCTGCTCGGAGCGGTAGATATTGCCATCCTGCGCACCGATAATCATATCCAATAGACCGTCACCGTCAAAATCTGTGAAAACCGGCTTCGAAAAGTCGCCAACATCCAGAGCAGTACCACTAGCGTTGTTGACGGTTACCGGCGAGGCCGGAATGGTGAAATTGAACGAGTTGGCGCTGGATTGCACGTAGCGGTACAGCATGCCATCCTGACCGCCCACAATTAGGTCCAGCAGACCATCGCCGTTTAGGTCGGTTACAGTAGGCTTCACAATGGCTCCGGCATCAATTGCAGTGCCGGCGCTGTTACCCAGGAAGCCATTATCGGTGAACTGGTAAGCATTGGAAGCAGACTGGATGTAGTGCTTGATGCGGCCATCATTGGTACCGATGAGCAGATCTAGGAGGCCGTCACCGTTCAGGTCCGTCACCGTAGGCTTGGCATAGGTCTGGCCGGTGTTTATTTGGGTGCTGGTGCCAGTCAGCGTTAGGGTACGCGTGGTGAAAGAGCTGGTGCTGTTAGCCGTTGTCTGCTCGTACACGAACATATTGCCCGATTCGTCGCCCACCAGCAGGTCTACCAGCCCGTCCTTGTCCAAGTCGGCGGTAGCCACCGTAGAGTAATCACCCACGTCGATGGTAGTAGCACTGGAGCTGAGAGAGGATGACGCCAGCCGTATATTGCCTGTGTTGGAGGGGCGGGTGACAGTGAAGCTGGTAGCGCTAAGCGCCGTTGCCGTAGCCGTGGTGACCCGGATTTTACCCGTAGTAGCTTCGCGAGGCACTGTGACCGTAACAGAGGTGGCCGTAGGCGTACCGGAAATCGGCATCGGCAAACCGTTCAGCATCACCGATTTGGTAGTGGTCAGATCAATGGCCAGCCCGGTGATGGTTACCGTCGTAGCGGCCACGTTGCTCTGGGTACGGCCACTGGAACCGGAAGTCGGTAAAAAACTGATGGTTTGAGCCGCCACTGCCAACGGCAGTGCCAGCGCAGCAACGGTGAGCAGTTGAATCCGGGAGTGTAAAGAACAGAACATACGGCGGTAGGTAGAGCTGGATTGCAGCGGACAGAAGGATCAGCAACAGACAGCCGCAACTGGCTTTTGCTGTTTGACTGTGACAAAGCTATCCTACCCTTTCCGCACCACCGAACCTGCTTTCCCGCTTTGGGCCGTATTCCTGTTGAACTTGGGTTATTCCTCCTCCAACGCCCCTTTAAACTGGTTCAACTATTCACACAGAAAAAGCAGCCGTTCACATAGAAAAGAAACCAATATTTAATTAAATATCTGAAAATCAGACAATAAAAATAAGGCTTTTACATATGAATTATATTATCCAGCTAACCTAAACGGGTATGACCTGTGCTATCTACTCTTTCCCATTTTCGGAAAAACCCCTGCCAATATCTACCGCTGCACGGCTGTCTGCAGAGTGGTTAATCAGAGTTTTTCCCGCACCTGCGTCAGTACCCGTTCCATCTCCCGCCGGATGTCAGCGGTGGGCACCACGTGATTGTTGTTCAGGAAGCTGAACGCCAGCAACCGTCCCGAGCGGGTACGGACGTAGCCCACCAGGTTGTGGTTGTTGGTGAGCGTGCCCGTTTTGCCCCACAGCCAGGGGCCGCGCGCGTCCCGGTACACCCGGCGCAGGGTACCCTGCCCCCCGCCCGCCGCCAGCAGGCTTAACAGGCGTGACTCCGGCACTTGCTGATGCAGTTTCAGCAACAGGCCTACCAAAGCGCGGGGCGTCACCAGGTTCAGGCGCGACAGACCGGAGCCATCTACCCACACCGGGGCATCGGGCAGGTCGCGGAGGTAGTTTTGCTGCACCGCCCGGATAGCGCGGGCCGTACTCAGTGAATCAGAGGTAAGCGAGGAGGCGCACATGAGCAGCAGCTGCTCGGCCAGAAAATTGTCGCTCACCCGCAGCATTCGGCGGTACAGGGAGTCAACCGGCAGCCCACGCAGCGTCCGTACGGAATCCTGTGCCCGCAGGCATAGCGGCGCCAGGCGCACGGGCCGCCGCAGCGTATCCTGCAGCAGCTGCATCAGCAGGGCTGGGCTGGTCCGGAACGGGGTTTCATCGACCCAATTAGTAGCCGAGGGGAGCACCAGGAACTGGTTTTCAAGCTCCGGGCGGCGCACATGGTCCTGGGCGGGATTGGGCGTACCAGCCGGGGCCAGCTGCGTAAGCGGGCGGAAAAAGCGCGGCAGTACCCGGGGCATGGGCTGACCGGCTTTGCCATAGAAGCGTACCGTGTGGCCGTAAATGGGAAACGCCCCCCGCTCCGGCTGAAAATAGTAGTTGTAATCATCCCAGCTCCAGCCGGGGCCGAAGGCGGTAACGGTGGGCACCGCCGCGTAATACAGCTGCTCTGGCCGCGTCTGCAGAAACGTAAACGCCCGCCGCGAGGGCACGTCGCCGTGCAGCAGCGTGGGGTCGCCGGTACCCCAGAACAGCAGCGTATCGGGGCGCTGTACATAGTGCAGGCTGGGCAGCGAGTCGGGCAGCAGCTGCAGGCCGGCGTACAGGCTGAACAGCTTCATGGTGCTGGCCGGGGTGAAGTACCGGTCTTCGTTCAGACCAAAAAGTTGTTGGCCCGTGGCTACATCAGTCAGGCAGATCCCGACGTTATGCCGGCGCAGCACCACAGACTCCCGCACGAGCTGTTCCAGCCAGAATGGATTGGCCGCCGGGCGGACGGGAGCTGTGGCAGGCACAGATTGGGCACAAAGCGAAAAAGGCAGCAGGCACCACAGCAGGACGGCGCAACGAGCAAGAACAGTAGACATACTGACTGCAAGATGGCGGATTCGCAGATGAAAAACCCGGCTTGGCCGACCTTTTCGGGCCGCCGTTAAACCTCTCCCGATTATTGCCCTCTATGCCCTTGAATGCCACATTGCTGTACCTCTTCCTGTTAGTATTATCTGCATGAAAGCCGCTTTGCTACCCACTCTTGCACTGAGTGCACTGCTTACCTTTACCTCGCTGGCAACCTCTGCCCGTCCCACGCATCAACCCGGCCCTGACCAGCCGGCGCGCCGCGAAATCCGGGCGTACGTGCAGCAGAATGTGCTGCCCACGGTGCGCCGGCAGCGCCAGAAGCTGGAAGCCCAGCTCTCTACCTCCGATAAGGCGCAGCTGGCCGTGTACCGCGCCCAGCTCCACGACCTGCGGCAGCGCGGCCAAGAGCTGCGCCGCTCATTTGCCGCAGCCAACCCAGCCCAGCCCGATGCCACACCTGCCACCCGCCCGACCCTCACCGAGCCCCAGCAGCAACAGTTGCAGCAACTGCGCACCGAAACCCGCACACTGTTGCAAAGCGTGGGACAGCTGGCCCAGAAATACGACACCGACATTGCCCGCCTCTCGCAGGAGCTGAAACCCCAGAAGGAACAATGGACTACCGACATCAAAGCCATTACAACGCGCTACCCTACGGCCACAGCCTCTCAGCCGCACCGGCGGCGGGCGGGCAGCGTGGCGCGGTTTTTCCGCCCTGCCGCCTTTCTGCTGCTTGATCCGGCCGCATCCACTCCGCCAGCCCCGGCCGCCAGTCAGGTGTATCCAAACCCGGTGGCCGCATCCAGCCAGCTTGCGTACACCGTTACGAAGACCGGTCCCGTGACGATAGAACTACTCGATGGGCGCGGCAACACGCTCCGCACTGTGGCTCAGCAGCCCAGGCAGGAAAAGGGCAGCTACTCCCAGCCCCTTGAGGTAGCCGACCTACCAACGGGCACCTATTTCTTCAAGATTACCACCCGCACCGGGGCCGAAACCAAGCGTTTCGTGAAAGAATAGCACCTGGTTCAATACGCTGCCATCCAAAAGCGTTATCAGGCCGGTCCACTGTGTGGGCCGGCTTTTTTATTGCCCGGAGCCAGAACCCTCCGCTAACCATGAAACCACTCTATCTTTACGGCGCTATGCTGCGTACCCTCCTTACCTGGTTTTGTATTCTGATGACTGCCGCACTGGTTGCGGCCTGCTGCGGCTCCGTCGGCTGTGAGTGCAACGACCGGTACGCCGATGCGGTGAAGCTGCAGTTCAGCGCCGATACGGCGGGTAGCGGCAAAGGCTTCAGAGCCCGGGATATCCGCAACGTGTTTCTGGTGCGCGTACCCAAGGATACGGCCCAGCGTCCTAAAGCCGATACCGTGGCCTTCAGCGGCCCGCGCGCCCAGCAGCTGCGCGATACGCTGGTCATCAACAACCTTACGCCTTTCACCCGCAGCGGCAACCGCAACCTCAACGAGTACCGCTATGAGGTGTACCTGGCGCCTACCCGCCGGGGAACCAAGCTGTTCAGCTACAAAATTGACAGCGTGGCCCTCAACACCCGCCTGCAGGGCGACGGATGCTGCACCTGCTACCAGAACACCAACAAGCTAGTGTACGTGAACGGCAACTCCGGCCCCCTCAATCTCACCGACCCCAGCGGCGAAAATCGGCTGGTGCCGCTGGTACTGATTAAGCCCTAGTGCGGTACCAACGGCTCACTGGCTTTCCCGTATAACCTAACGCGCCCCGGCCGGCTGTAAGTGCCTGGCCGATGTGCTTCCCCTCCTGTTATGCTGAAAGAACCGACTCCGGCCGTTTCCCCCACTTTTCCCTTCCGGACCACCCTGAGTCTGGAAACCCTGATTGCGTACTGGCGGGCGGGCGAGGATTCCGCTAACGAAGGTATTGCCCTGCTGTCCCGTTCGGTAGGCCAGCAGGTAGCCGCCGCCGCCGACTGGGCCCGGGGTAACATCACCGACCTGACGCTGCTGGAATGCAACTGTGACTTGGTGGAAACCCTGATGCTGGCTGTTTTTCCACCAGCCTCTTTTGCCACCGACATTGTTGGCGCTACTGCGCCGTTTCAGCGTCACAGCTTCTACCACACCCCCCGTTTTGCCGAGGTGCTGCTGAACGCCAGCAACATCATCAAGCAGCCGCTCAACATTGATATGCGGCAGTTGGAAGGATACATGACGCGCATGGCCTACCAGCTGATTCTGGAGAAGGTATACGGCGTGAAGCTGCCGCTGCAGGGTACCATCATCTTTACCGTGCCCGATTACAGCATTGGCCTGTACCGGCACTACGGTGTAGAGTTCAACTCGACCTTCCTGGATGTGCAGGTGCACGGCGAGAAGCCCGAGCTAACCCCAGAACAGCTGGATTTCCTGAGTCGGAACCCGCACCGCTCCGAGCTGTGGATGGAGCTGCTGCCGCCCGAGCGGTTTGAACTGGTAGGCTTCAATATTCTGCACCTGGTAGATGTAACCGAGCAGGAAATACTCTCAGAACTGAAGTACGATTTGCTGGAGCGGGACGTGCTGCAGGCCTCCGACCGGCTGGAGCAGATTCAGGAGAAGCTGCGGGTACTGTTTGGCAAGCCGTTTCTGCAGCTGGGCATTGCCGCCTACGATGAGAAAAAGAAGGCCTTTGTGGACTTCGGCCGCAAAATCAACCACAGCTTCCTCACCAAGCAGCTGCACAACCCCGATGCCAGCTCCGGCTTCCGGCAGATTTACAGCCGCCTGTGGCAGGACCGCCGCCCGCTGGTGCTGGAAGACGTGGAGCAGGCCGACATCCCCGAAGATCTGCGCCAGCAGATTCTGAGCCTGGGCATCCGCTCGGCCATTCTGGCTTTGCTGCCCTACGGCGACGATACGGTGGGTTTACTGGAGCTGGGCTCCCCCAACGTGGGCGACCTAAACGAGTTCAGCCTCGAAAACGTGAATCAGTTTCTGCCCCTGTTTGCCGTGGCTGTGAAGCGCAACGCCGAGGATATTCAGACGCGTGTGCAGGCCATCATCAAGGAGAAGTTTACGGCCATTCACCCCACTATGGAGTGGCGCTTCACCGATGCCGCCCAGAACCTGCTGCAGAAAGTGGAGGACGGCAACCGCCAGGCCGAAATGGAGGACATCGTGTTCCATGATGTGTACCCGCTGCACGGCTCCAGTGACATCCGGGGCAGCAGCACGGCCCGCAACGAGGCCATTCAGGGCGACCTGATTGAGCACCTCACCCTGGCCGGCAAGGTGCTGAAAAAGGCCTCCGAGTTTCAGCAGCTGCCGATTCTGGATGAGCTGAAGTTTTACGTGAACAAGAACCTGCGTCGCCTGCGCCAGGGCATCCTCACCGGCGACGAGGTGAGCATCTTCGAGTCCATTCGCACCGAAATGGAGCCGCTGTTTGAGTACCTGCGCCAGAATACGCCGGAGCTGCAGCCCGTCATCCAGCAATACTGGTCCCACATCGACCCCGAGCTGGGTATACTCTACAAGCGCCGCAAAGCCTTCGAGGAAACTACCACCCTGCTCAACGACGCCGTCAGCAGCTACCTCGATGAAGAGGATACCAAGGCCCAGCAGATGTTCCCGCACTATTTCCAGCGCTTCAAAACCGATGGCGTGGAGTATAACATTTACGTGGGGGCCGCTTTGGTGCAGGACAAGCCCTTCGACCTGGTTTTCCTGAAAAACCTGCGGCTGTGGCAGCTACTGGTGATGGTGGAAATTACCCGACGCACCGCCGCCCTCAAGCCGACCCTGCCCGTGCCGCTGGATACCACCCAGCTGATCCTCATCCACAGCCAGCCCCTGAGCATCCGGTTCCGGCAGGATGAGCGCCAGTTCGACGTGGACGGAGCCTATAACATCCGCTACGAAATCATCAAGAAACGTATCGACAAGGCCACCGTGGCTGGTACCGGGGAGCGGCTCACCCAGCCCGGCCTGATTGCTCTGGTGTACAGCCAGCAGCGCGAGGCCGATGAATACTTCGAGTACATCGATTACCTCCAGGACCGTGGCCTGCTGGAACCCGAAATTGAGGAATTGGAGCTGGAAGAGCTACAAGGCGTAAAAGGCCTGCTGGCCCTGCGGGTGAAAGTAAAATTGAATTAAGGAGTCAGAAACCTGCTACGCACTATTTACCTAAATTCTGCGCAAATTCTGGCAGCGAGATATATTTCATACGGACACCATTTAACTCACATTCATTTATGTTTGGCATCTTATAGCAGATTCGTGAACAGTTCGTCCTGGCTCCGTGCAGCTGCGTAGAATGGAATATGAAACCGTATTCGCTTGATTTGCGCAGCCGCGTGGCGGCCGCCTGCCGCGAGCCTGGGGCGAGCAAGGC
>NZ_RWIT01000013.1 GCF_003944715.1 Hymenobacter rigui
TGGCCGTGGACAAGCAGATGGAAGCCGACCACAACCACATCGTGGTGGCAGTGGTCGAGGGCGAGTGCACCGTGAAGCGCCTAGTCTGCGAGCACGGCACCTGGTGGCTCAAGCCGGAAAATCCCGATTATCAGCCTTGGGAAATTGTGGACGCCGACGCCGTGCGCATCTGGGGCGTGGTCACGCACGTGCTGCACGAGCTCGTGCCCGGCAAACTGGCGGCCCTGCTGCGTACCCGCGATTAGCCGATGTACGCCTTAGTCGACTGTAACAACTTCTATGTGAGCTGCGAGCGGGTTTTTCAGCCCCGGCTCGAAGGCCGGCCCGTGGTTGTGCTCAGCAATAATGACGGCTGCCTGATATCCCGTAGCGCCGAGGCCAAGGCCTTGGGCCTGCAGATGGGCGACCCATACTTTCAGGTCAAGCCCCTGTTGGAGCAGCACCACGTGGCCGTCTTTTCCAGCAACTACGCCCTCTACGGCGACATGTCGCGCCGGGTGATGTGGTACCTGAGCCAGGTCGCGCCGGCGGTGGAGGTGTACTCCATCGACGAGGCCTTTCTGGACCTACACGGCATGGAGCGCTTTGTCGTGAGCAGCCTAGATACGTTCGCCCGGACCGTGCGCGCCAACGTGCTGGCTCGTACTGGCATTCCAACTTGCGTGGGTATCGCTCCCACTAAAACGCTGGCTAAGCTGGCTAACCGCCTCGCGAAAAAGAATCCAGAAATGGGCGGAGTGTGCCACCTGGATACGGTTGAGCGGCGGCGCTGGGCCTTAGAACAGGTTGCGGTGGAAGATATCTGGGGCATTGGCCGGCAGTACTCCCAAAAGCTCCATGCGGCCGGCATTACAACCGCAGCCGGGCTGGCTGGCTGTTCCGAAGCCTACGCCCGCAAGCACCTGGGCGGGGTGGTGGGCGCCCGCCTGGTGCGCGAGCTGCAGGGCTTTCCCTGCCAGGGCTTGGCACCCAGCGAAGATGGCACCCTGGCGCGACGTAGTCTATGCTGCTCGCGTACTTTCGGCCGTCCTCTGACGGATTTTGCCGATGTAATAGGGGCCGTCAGCGCCTTTGCTTCCCGGGCCGCAGAGAAGCTACGGCGGCAGGGCGACGCGGCCCATATCATGACGGTGTTCCTAAGCAAAAGCCGCTACGGGCTAGAGTCGCCGCCCTACTCTTCGTCCACCGTACTCACTCTGCCCGTGGCCACTAGCGACACAGTGGAACTGGTGCGCTTTGCACGAGCGGCGCTCAAACGGCTTTGGCGGCCGGGTCAGCGTTACACCAAAGCCGGGGTCATTCTTGACGGCTTGGAACCGACTGGGCAAATCCAACTCACTTTATTTGAGCCCAAACAGGTATCGGAAAAGCGAAACAGACTCATGGCCGAATTGGATGCATTGAATCGCCGCTTCGGTAAAGGCACTGTGAAATTGGCTTCGCTGGTTCTGCCACCAGGCCAGTCACGTGCCCCCTGGGAAGGACAGTCTCAGTGGCGCACGCCGCAGTATACTACCCGGCTGGAAGACTTACTCCTAGTTGGCTAACTAGCAGCCTATTTCCACTAATGTCTTGGTGATTGCCGCCTCGAAACCATTTTACTAGCGGTACTCTGTTGCTGTACCGTAATAGCCTGTACAGGCTGCATTAGTTGCACAAGCCTCTGTACACTCTCGGCCAGCCACACGGCGTGCTGCATAAGGGCAAGCTCCTGCCGCAGCATCGGATGTTTGGCGACTTCCAGTGCCGCTTGCTGAATAGCATGACTATGCTCCCCGGCGGTGGCCGGCTCATGCAGCACCCGCGTCATTTGCTGCAACAACCGATTTCCTCTGGTCGTGTCGCCTCGGTCAATATCCCGCAAGGCCTCACCGATAACATAGGAACTGGTCTGCATCACCCGTTGCGCTTCCATGCGCTGCATATCGGGCGTGGGAGCTGCTAAGGGTCGGGCCTGACTGGCGTCACGCAGTTGCATGGTCTCCGCGCCGGCGAGGGGCGTGACGGCCGTACGCAGCAACAGTACGAGCGGCTCCAGATTCTTATCCGACTGGGCGGGTCCGTAAGGACGAATGATGGCCAAGTCGCGGGCATTGTTGAGTTGAGCAGCCGCGGCCGGGCTCAGTTCGACCTGGTAGCCAGCCTGCCGACCCAGCAAGGTCATCACGCTCTGAATGGTGCGCCCGTTACCTTCCCGAAAAGCGTGCGCGTGGTTGTACTGGTCAAAATAGTAGGCTGCTCGCCGGGCAAACTGCTCCGGTGCCAGGCCGCGCAGATTGTTTTCCAGCTGCAGCTGGGCGCCGATGGCATCTAGACGCTGGTCGAGTTGCTGGTACGGGGCGTAGCGCATTGTATCACCCCGGGGATTGAGCACGTAGGCCGGCTTTTGCCCCTGAAACGGGCCATTTGGACCGTGGGCGCGGGTCTGCCCCGCCCATGCATACACGTCCTGAAATAGCTCCCGGTGGATGCGTTTGAGGTGCGCAGCGTCAAACTGGCCCGGCAGGTCGACGGCTCCCACCACGATGCGCAGCAGAGCCGGAATGGACAACGCCCCTTCCGCTTCGCGCAGCTGGTCCTGGTTGGTAATGCCCAACCGGTTATAGATAACCTGGTGGGCCGGGTCGAAAAATCCATCCTGAATAGCCACGGCAAGAAGGTTGCGTGATAAAAAAACCCGTCCGGCCGAAGACCAGACGGGCTGTATGGGGCGGGGGGTTAGTCCAGCAGCGGCTGCTCTGGGCGCATGGCCGCCGGCGGGCGGACAGCTGGTGCGTCGTTTGAAGCTTCGGCCTGGCCTGCGTAGAAGCTTTTCAGCTCGTCGGTGACGCCCTGCAGCGTCAACTCGCCCGCCACGTAGCGGGCGTACACCGCCTCAGCAGCCGGGCCGGGTACGGCCCCCTGGGCGACACTCCAGGCGCGGGCTTTGTCGATGAGTTCCTGCCGCTGGGCGGGGGTGGCCTCCCGCTCGGAAAAGGTGATGGGATGAGTCATCGGTTAGGGCTAGTGGTTCAGGTAAGACAACATATTTACCCCCTGAAAGGCTCCTTAAACCGGTAGGAAGCGCATTTCCGGGGCAGTATTGGCAACAAAAGGGAAAAAGACCAACTGGTGGCTTTACTGCTGAGCGGTCAGGAAATGGAGCTGGTCGCGGAACGTGGCCAGGGCCCCGGCATCCGGCAGCAGAAAGCACGGCGTCTTGCTGGCCAGCGGGTACTGCAGCAGCTCGGTGGGCACCGCCAGGCAGCCCAGCAGCCGTTGGAGCAGGCGCGGCTCCTCGCGTTTGAGCTTGCCGTTTTTCAGGTTGATGATGTTGGGGTACGTGAGTTGATGCGCCGCGCAAAAGGGTTTCAAGCCCCCGTTGCCCAGCATTTTCAACCGCCCCTGCGCGTAGCAAAGCGCTTCGGCGTAGGATACGGTCAGGTTTAAGTCGGGGAAAGGCAGCGGGGCTACTACCGAGCATTCTGCTTCCATGCGGGTTCAGGATTAAGCGGGTCGGGGTGGTCGTCGCGGTAGCCTGTGCAGCGCCCGGACCCGACCGATGGTCTACAATTGCTGGCGCCTTGGCAACCAGGTGGACACCACGAAGCTACCAACTGCGGTCAGGCCCGGGGCGAAAAAAGGACGAATGGTAAAAAGTTAGCCGCGAAATGCACCACGACGACGCGAACGGTTCCGCGCGTGCCCGCCGGCAGTGTCGTCAACTATCATCAACTGCCAGGTCGCGCCTCAGTGCTGTTGCTTGGGGCGCCCCAGCTGCGGCGCCGGCACGGCCACGGGATGCTGCATCTGGTAGTACGCCAGCTCGAACACCGTGGGCAGGTCGAGGCGGGCGAGAACAGCCAGGCGCTGCAGCTCCTCCAGGGTAGCGGTTTCGGGCTTCTGCATCCGCAAGGCCAAGGTACGCGGTACCACCTTCCAGGCCTCAGCTACTTCTTTGCGGGTACCCAGCGAGTGAATCAGCTCGGCCAGTGAGCTACAAGCAACGGGGGCAACGGGCAGCTGCTCGCGCTCCAACGGCTGCACGTGCACGCTGGGTGGGATTGATTTCGGAGTTTTCATGCCGTAAAAAAAGGTTGCTAAATTGGCATTATTACGGCCCTACGCAATTCATGACCAATTCGGCAGCGGCATAGTAGCTCGCTCGTCAACCGCGGCTGGCCCCGCTACAACAGCAGCAGGGCAAACTGTCCCCCTTGCTCCTCCCGAGTGCAACGCAGGGCTTCCAGGGCGATAGGGCGGACAGCTCGGACCAGCTTTTCGAGCACGGTGAAATCGTCCGGCGTGTCAATCGCTAGCCCGAGCCGCGGGGCTACCTCGCAGGCCAGGCCCTCGCAGTTTAGACTCTTGCCCAGCTGCTGCATCTGGGCTTCCACATCAGTCACGGCGGCAATTACCCGGCTGCGAAACCGGTTCCAGTCCGGGTGGCAATTAGTGGGGGCATCGATGGCTTTCATGGGCTGGGCCGTTACAGGTGGGTAGCATAACCGGTGACCGACGTGAACAGGCCCGGCAGGTCTTCCCCATACACCAGGTCAAAGGTTTGCTTCCGGGTAATCACTGTCTCACAGTCGACGAGCTGCTGGTGATAGAACTCGACCGTGTAGGTGTCGGTGGGCATGAGGGTAATCTTCAACCGATTCACGCCGGCCTCATTGCGGCGCAGGTTCATGCGCAACCACGGGTGGGGGTTGGTAACGGTGCGCCCGGCAGCCAGTAACTGGTCAGCACCGGTCATGGCCAGAAACCGCCGCCCCCCTAACTGCAGCAGGATGACGTAGGCTTCCTCAACGATTTCCGGGCTATTATAAGTAGCTTTATCCATGGCTGACAAGGATTTATGAGTGGATGCTCGTGTAATTAATAAACAGAAGCAGAGAAATTAAAGTTGCTTTTATAGCTTATTTATAAGAGCTTTTACAGCACCTTAATAGTGCTAGTCTTCCTATTTTCTCCCCTTCATTCTCGGTTATAAAAAGTGGTTTTTCCCGCGCATTTACTCTGGGCGGTGCTTGTCTATTCTTGGCGGAATGGTAGCCAAAATCAGCTGTTTAGTACCAAGTAATCGGGCTGCTTGGGCACCGCTGGTGCTCACTGAGATAGCCGCCGGTTAGTTTCTGATTAGTGAAAAGGATAGAAATGGTAAGTCACTAGCTATTCATCTCCACAGGCTGTTGAGCAAGGACAAAATGTTTCTGGCAAGTATCCACTGGCCAAGTTGCAAGCGGTAATTACTTGGCTTTGGCCCGCTTATGAGCTGCAGGCTGGGTACCCAGCTTGGGCAGCCACGGCCCGCGAGGAAAAGGATAGGTTTTGTAAGTCAACTTTGCTGGAGCAAGCTGCGTAGGTAGGCCCCCAAAAGGCAAAAACGGCCTCTACTCGCTGGAAATGCTTACTATTTCTATCCTTTTGCCGCTGGTCAGCACCTGATGGCTTACCATTTCTATCCTTTTGGCTGCCTCGGCGACATCCGCTTATCATTTCTATCCTTTCAGTTCTGGGCCAGTCTCCAGGCATTTAGCAGAAGCGCAGGCAACAGCGTATGCTTTTGATAAAGTGCCCCAGCAGATGGCAAGCTTTTAGGGGAAAATGTATCTCCCAATAAGCGGTTGTTGTAATCTTGTGAATGAAGAGTACTAACTAAAAGGCCTATTAGGTAAATAAAAGTATAAATTTTCTTGAAATAGTGCAACGCATCTTGTGCCAATTTAGACTCCCGTTTTTGTTGCCTTTTTGTTCCGTTCTGGCGTTTTGTACCCTTTAAAAGCCTTTTCCCAGAACGGCATCAACAAATTTGTGATTTTTTTTTATTTGTCAAGTATTTACTCTATTTGCAGGCTCTGTAAGTCATTGACTTTGTGAATTTTATACCACTCAAAGGATAGGGATGGTAAGTAAAAGAATAGATTTTGTAAGCGGCAGGGATAGATTTTGTAAGTGAAAGGATAGGGACGGTAAGTAAAAGGATAGGGATGGTAAGTGCAACGGATAGATTTTGTAAGCGAAAGGATAGAGCCTTAGGGAAGACTTACCTTAATGTCTGGAACTCCCTTATCTTTGACCATACGCCCTACCTATTCCCACTAGCATGAGTACCCCCGTTACCGCCAGCACTCCCTCTACGGGAGTAGAAATTAGGCAGCACAATGCCATTACCACCGCGCGCTACGAAATGAGCGCTGTCGAGATGGATATTGTGTTCTCCCTGCTCTCGGTGCTGCGCAAGGAGGACAAGCCAGGCACTATCTACCGCATCCGGGTAAAGGAATTGGAGCAGATGACGGGGCGCTCCTGGAACTACCAGCGCCTACTGGAAGCAACCTCCAACCTGCGCAGCCGCGAGTATGTTATTGAGGATAACAAGCACGTGCTACAGGTAGGCTTGCTGGCCTCGGCGCTGTACGTGAAGGGGGAGGGAATTATCGAGCTGGAAATATCCGAGCGCATGCGGCGCTACCTGATTGACCTGAAAAACAACTTCACGTCCTATCGCCTGCAGTCGGTTTTCAGTTTGTCGAGCAAATACGCGAAGCGTATTTACCAGATTGCCTCGCAGTGGAAAGACATCGGGGAAACGAAAACCTTCACGCTGGACGAGTTTAAAATCATGCTCTCACTCAAGGACCCCAAGGGCCACGAGCCGGAGCAATACGAGAAGATTTCGGCCCTGCAGAAGTACGTGCTTGACGTGGCCACCACCCAAATCAACGAGCACACCGACCTGCGCATCAACTACGAACTGATTAAGAAAGGGCGCTCCTTCCACAGCATCCGCTTCTTCGTCAACGGCCAGGTGCCCCAGCAACTTCCCATTCCCTTCGAGGACGGGGCCGAAGAAGAAAAGCAGCGCCGGGCCCTGCAGAATCTGGAGGAACTGGAAATCCGGGACCCCAAGCTGGTCAGCCAGATTCTGGGCGACGCTAAAAAACTAAACGCCCTCTTCTCGTTCTGCTACAAGCACAAAACCGGCAAAGTGAAGGCCGATAAGAACCCGGGCGGGCTGTTTCTCAAGATGGTGGGCCTGCGCTAAGCCGGCTTGGGGCAACACGTCGGCTGGCCGCAATGGAACGGCTACAAAAGGGAAAAGCAATTCACTTGGCGCGGGGGCCAAGTATTGCCCCCGCACCTACTCATTCTCTTCTGGTGGATAGTCCGGTATCCAGTCCTCCGGGCTGCCAACGATTGGCGCCGGCGTGGGCTGGTAGGGCTCCAGCTCCCGGCCGAAGCAGTGGCCCAGCGTGACGCCGGGGCACTGCTGCTGAAACCAGGCGGGTAGCACCTCGGGGGCGCACACCACGCCCAGAAAGCCCTCGGCGTGAAAGTAGGCTTTCACCTCGGCCGGCCCGAAGCCGTTCAGGTAGATGTGTACGCGGGCACCGATGGCCGGCACCTCGCCGCGGCCGGACCACTGCAGCCCGGCTGGCAGGCCCGCTAAGCTGGGAAACCCGACCCACGCCGGGCAGGCTTGCGGCTTACCCGCCCAGGCGGCGGGGCTAAGAGTAGGCTGACGGGCGGCAGAAGCGGCTGGAATTGACATCACAGGGCAGTAACGGGTAAGTGGTAAAACGGCGGAGTCCTTGACGGCCGACTCCGGGGCCGGACATTTTCCTTTTGTTGGCGCGCTGGGGAGCCGGCTCCCTCTCCCCTACTCCCTACTTAGGCCGCCTCGGGCAGGGCTTCGGCGCTGTCGGCTTCGTAGCTGGGCTCAATGCCCAGAATATGATTGGCGGCTTTCTGGGCCTGGCTGGCGGCGGAGATAATCAGGCGCTTATCGTTGCGCAGGGCCTGCAGCCAGTTGGCCAGGTAAGCGGCGGTACTAGGCTCGGTTACGGCCAGGTTCAGGCCGGCGGCGTTGCTCAGGAAGGCGGCGCCCAGCTCGGCCACCAGTTCTTCTTTGGCGTAGGTTTCGCTGCCAAAAGCCGCCTTTTCCGTCAGCGTGGCCCGGTCGAGGCGCTTGGCGTGGCCAGTGGAATGGGCCAGCTCGTGAAACAGGGTCGTATAAAAATCCTCGGGCGTGTGGAAGTTCGCCGGCTCGGGCACGGTCACGGTGTCGGTGCTGGTGCGGTAGTGGGGCTCACTGCCGGCGTAGCGAATGCGGGGGCCACCGGCATAACCGGCCACAATCTGCTCGGCGGCCTGCTGAGGCGTGTGCTCGCGCTGCACCGGCTCGGGCAGCTTCCACGCCACGCCGTCAATCTGGGCGATGTTGAACACGGTGGAATACTGCAGGATGGCCACTTTTTTCTCCTTGCCCTGGGCGTCCTCTTTCCTCGACACCTTGAAGAATACCACGGGCATGCCCTTCTCGCCCTTGCGCACCTGGCCGCCCAGCTCGCGGGCTTGGTTGTAGGTCAGGTAATAGGGCTGCTCGTGCTGGAGCATGGCCAGCAGCAAGGCGTTGATGCCCTGATACACGTGCTTGCTGCGGTAGTTGCGGGGCGCGCCGTGGGCAGCGTTCCACGACTGTTTCCACGGGGCAACGCCGCTTTCCAGGGCCAGAATAATCCGGTTGGTGATGATGTCATACACATCGGCGCGGGGGGCGGCAGCGGGGGCATTTTTCATAAACCAAAGGCGGGTAAGTGGTTGAAAAGGCGTTAGTAGAGGTAATCGGGGTGGGCGGCCGGGCCTAGCTCCTGCGCCTCGCGGGCCAGCTGGGCATCTTCCCAGGCCTCGCTTTCTTGCAGGGCCAGCAGCTTCCAGCGCAGCAGCTGGGCCGCATCGGTGCAGGCGCTCAGCAGCAGCTCAGCCTTCTGGCGGCGCTCCGGGCTAAAGGCGGGGTGGTTGAGCACTTCGCGCAGGTTCCGGCGAGCCGAGGAAACCAAGAGCGCACAAGCAGGGGAAAGGGGCGTTGACACCATGATTACCAGGCTGTTTTAGGTGCGTTGCTTATACTTATTAAACGCAAAAGTCCTTATTATAGTTGCTTTTTTAGCTTATTTATTAATGCTTTTTTAGCTAATTTATGGCACGATGATTGGCTTTTTCCCTCTTGTTCACTTTCGTGAGAGTGCTGCAGTTTTCTCTCGCTGCCTACCGCAGTAGCAAGCATTTCCCGGAGGATGTTCAAACGCCCAGTGAATCCCCCTCAGCGGCTAGCGGACGCTTCTTCAAAGGGGAACCTTTCGCACATGATGCCGGTAAAAGCAGCGCCGCACTATCGGTTTTCGGTTACCTTTGCCCCTATGCGTCTGCTGGCTCTGTTTTTTGCCTTCTACTTTGCCATCCTCTCCTGCATGAGCTGCACGGATGAGGCTCCTGCGTGCAAAGACCAGACGCAAACAACTGTCGTCGCGGCCTCGCATTCGGACTGCCGTACCGGCGCCTTGGGTGACTGGTGCTCCCCCCTCTGCCAGTGCCATTGCTGCGGCGGGGCCGTTATGCCCTTGCCGTCCGCACCAGCCGTGGCCCTGGCCCCACTGACGCAATGGGCCGCTGCTCAGCGCCACGGCTACCTGGTGGTGGCCGCCCCGACGCGGGGCTCTGGGGCCGTGTGGCAGCCGCCGCAGGCCTAACCCTTCCCGTTTTCCTGCTGACTCCCTCCGGGTAACCTGAGACGCCGTCGTGCGCTCGGGCTGTTGACGTATGCGTGTAGCCGCATGATGTTCAGCGAGTATCGCTACTGCTTCTGCCTAGCCTGGGCTTGGAGCGGTGGCGCGGCAGGTCATAACCGAAGCGTTAGACCTAACCCCCTTTCCGGATGTTTGACCGGCTAATTCATTTTTCCATTCACAACAAGCTCATCATCGGGCTGCTGACCTTGGCCCTGGTGGCCTGGGGCGGCTACTCGTTGAGTCGGCTGCCGATTGACGCGGTACCCGACATTACCACCAACCAAGTCGTCGTCTATACCGTGGCTCCCTCGCTGGCGGCCGGCGACATCGAGCGGCTGGTGTCCTTTCCCGTCGAGCAGAGCGTGGCCACCATTCCCGGCCGCGAGGAAGTACGCTCATTTTCCCGCTTCGGGCTGTCGGTGGTCACCATCGTCTTCGAGGACAAAATCGACATTTACTGGGCCCGTCAGCAGGTAGCGGAACGCCTGCGTGAAGCCGAAAGCCAGATTCCCCAAGGTGTCGGTCGGCCCGAGCTGGCCCCGGTGAGCACTGGCCTGGGCGAGATTTACCAGTACCTGGTGCGCGCCAAGCCGGGCTACGAACTGCGCTACGACGCCCGCGAGTTGCGCACTATTCAGGACTGGATTGTGCGGCGGCAGTTGCTGGGCACGCCCGGCGTGGCCGACGTATCGTCCTTTGGCGGGCTGCTGAAGCAGTACGAAATCGCGCTGGACCCGGTCCGGCTTCGCTCCCTGGGTGTCACCGTGGACCAAGTCTATCAGGCCGTGGCGCGCAACAACCAGAACGCGGGCGGGGCCTACCTCGACCAGAAGCCCACGGCCTACTTTATCCGCACCGAAGGCTTGGCCGAAAACGCAGCCGACCTGGGCAACATTGTGGTGCGCAACACCCAGGGCGGGCTGCCCGTGCTGGTGCGCGACGTGGCCACCGTGCGCCTGGGCTCCGCCGTGCGCTACGGGGCCATGACCCGCAACGACGGGGGCGAAGTAACGGGCGGTATCGTACTCATGCTTAAGGGCGCTAACGCCAACGAGGTCATTAAGGCCGTGAAGCAGCGCATGGCAACGGTGGAAAAGTCGCTGCCGGAAGGCGTGACCATTGACGTGTACCTGGACCGCTCCGACTTGGTGGGCCGCGCCATTCACACGGTCAGCAAAAATCTACTGGAAGGGGCGCTCATCGTCATTTTTGTGCTGGTGTTGTTTTTGGGCAACCTCCGGGCGGGCCTGGTGGTGGCCTCGGTGATTCCGCTGGCCATGCTCTTTGCCATCAGCATGATGCGCCTGTTCGGGGTGTCGGGCAACCTGCTCTCGCTCGGGGCCATTGACTTCGGGCTGGTGGTGGACGGCGCCGTTATCATCGTCGAAGCCATCGTGCACCGCCTGCAGCACCATGTGGGCACGGCCGCGCACCCCGACGAGGCGCACGGGCGGCTTAGCCAGGGCCAGATGAACGAGGCCACCTACGAGGCGGCCTCCAAAATCCGCGCCTCGGCCGCCTTCGGCGAAATCATCATCTTGATTGTGTATTTGCCCCTGCTGGCGCTGGCCGGCATCGAGGGCAAGATGTTCCGGCCCATGGCCGAAACCGTGGCCTTCGCCATTGTCGGGGCCTTCATCTTGAGTTTGACCTACGTGCCCATGATGTCGGCCCTGGCCCTAAGCCGCGACACGGAACACAAGCGCAACTTCTCGGACCGGATGATGAGCTGGCTGGAAGCCCGCTACCGGCCTGTACTGGAGTGGGCCCTGCGCCGTCGGGCGCTGGTGCTGGGAACGGCCGTGGCGCTGTTTGCGGGTGCCCTGTTGGTGTTTCGCTCGCTGGGCGGCGAGTTCATTCCCCAGCTTTCCGAAGGCGATTTTGCCATCGAAATGCGCACGCTCACGGGTTCCTCGCTGAGCTACACGGTAGAGAAGAGCCAGCAAGCGGCGGGCATCCTCAAACAGCAGTTTCCGGAAGTAAAAGAGGTGGTAGCCAAGATTGGGGCCGCCGAAATTCCCACGGACCCCATGCCCGTGGAAGCGGCCGACGTGATGGTGGTGCTGGAAAAAGACCAAAACAAGTGGACCTCAGCCCATAGCCAGCAGGAACTGGCCGACAAAATGGCCAAGGCCCTGAGCGTCATCCCGGGCGTCACCTTCGGCTTTCAGCAGCCCATCCAGATGCGCTTCAACGAGCTCATCAGCGGAGCCAAGCAGGATGTGGTGCTCAAGATTTATGGCGAAGACCTGCAGCAGCTGGCTTCTTATGCCGAGCGGGCGGCCCGCCTGGTGCGGCAAGTGGACGGGGCCGAGGACGTGTACGTGGAGCAGGTTACCGGCCTGCCGCAAATCGTGGTGAAGCTGGACCGCAACCGCATGGCCCGCTTCGGCCTCAACGCCGACGAGGTGAACCGCACGGTGCAGACGGCCTTTGCCGGCCAGAGCGCCGGGCAGCTCTTCGAGCAGGAGCGCCGCTTCGACGTGGTCCTGCGCCTGGCCCCGGAATTGCGGCAAAATATCAGCCAGGTGCGCCAGTTGCTCATTGCCACGCCCGCCGGCGAGCAGGTGCCGCTGGAGCAGGTAGCCACCGTCGACCTGCAGGAAGGCCCCAACCAGATTCAGCGCGACGACGCCAAGCGCCGCATTACCGTGGCTTTTAACGTGCGGGGCCGCGACGTGGAAAGCGTTGTGAAAGAACTGCAGGGAAAAATCGACCAGCAGCTACCACTGGCTCCCGGCTACTACACCACCTACGGCGGGCAGTTTGAGAACCTGCGCGAAGCGACCCAGCGCCTGAGCATCGCCGTGCCCGTGGCCTTGCTGCTGATTTTCGTGCTGCTGTTTTTCACGTTCCGCTCGCTCAAGCAATCGGTGTTGATTTTCACGGCCATCCCCCTCTCGGCCATCGGCGGGGTGCTGGCCCTGTGGCTGCGCGGCATGCCGTTCAGCATCTCGGCCGGCGTGGGCTTCATTGCCCTGTTCGGCGTGGCCGTGCTCAACGGCATCGTGCTTATCGGCTCCTTCAACCAACTGAAAGACGAGGGGCGCACCGACCTCTATCAGCGCATCCTGGAAGGCACGCAGGTGCGCCTGCGGCCCGTGCTGATGACGGCCACTGTGGCCTCGCTGGGCTTTCTGCCCATGGCTTTGTCGACCTCGGCGGGCGCCGAAGTGCAGCGGCCCCTGGCCACGGTGGTTATTGGGGGCTTGGTGACGGCCACGCTATTGACGTTGCTGGTGCTGCCGGTGCTCTACGCCTGGTCCGAGCGACCTGCCCAGTCCCGGGCAGCCGAGGAGCTGCGGCCTACCCCCGCCATGCCGGTCTCCGTGGTGGTGCTAGCGGTACTTGGGAGCCTGCTGGCCAGCAGGCCGGTCCGGGCGCAAGGCCCGCTCACAGCCAGTCAGGCCGTGGGGCAGGCCCTGCAAGCCAACGGCAGCGTGCAGGCGGCCACCCGCGCGCTGGAAGCGCAGCAGGCCCTGCGCCGCACGGCCTTTGATGTAGGTCGCACCACGGTGGTGGGGACCTATGGCCAAGTAAACTCCCCCCTATCGGACAACGTGCTGAGCGTGGGGCAAACCCTGGCCCTACCGGGCTACTACAAGGCCCAGGCCCGATTAAGCCAGGCCCAGATTGGGGCCCGCGAGCAGCAGCTGGCCCAGGTGCAGGCCGAGCTGCGCCGGCAGGTGCGCCTGAGCTACGAGCAGGCCGTGTACGCCCGCCACCGCCTGCGCACCCTACGCGGCCAGGACAGCATCTACGCTGAGTTTCTGCGCGCAGCCCAACTACGCTTTAAAACCGGGGAAACAGCGCGCTTGGAACCGGCCAATGCCATTATCCAGCAAGGTGAGACGCAGAACCTGCTGGCGCGGGCCCGGGCTGACTATACCATTGCCCGGCGGCAGCTGCAAGCCTTGCTGCAAGCCCCGCAGGCCGTGGCCGTTGCCGACAGCACCCTGCGCTTACTGCCGGCCCCGGCCGTGGCCACGGACTCGGCCTTGCTCACCCAAACGCCCGAGGCCCGGGTACTGCGCCAGCAGCTGGCGGAGCGGCAAGCTGAAACCCGGCTGGAGCAGGCCCAGGGCCTGCCGCAGGTAAGCGTGGGCTATACCAATCAGTCGCTGCGCGGCACCTACGAGGTGGACGGGCGCCCACAAACCTACGGTACCGGCGACCGTTTCCAGAGCGTGCAGGCCGGGGTGGCCATTCCTTTGCTGCGCGGCCCCTACAAGGCCCGGGTGCAAGCCGCTAAGCTGCAGGAGCAGGTGGCCACGGCCAACTACGAGCGCTACCAAGCCGGGGCGGCAGCCCAGCTTGACGAGTTGCGCACGCGCCTCACGGAGCAGCAGCGCCGGGTGCAGTTTTACGAGCAGACGGCCCTGCCCCAGGCTACCATCATCGTGCGGCTGAGCCAGCGCGCTTACAAGGCCGGTGAAACAACTTATTCCGAGCTACTGCTCAACCTGGAGCGCGCCCTGGCCGTGCGCACCGCCTACCTCGACGCCGTGCTGCAGCATAACCAGACCGTCATCGACTTGGACTACCTGCTGAGCACAACCCGGTAACGCATCTTTTGACCTCACCCCATGAAGTATATCGCATCCCTGGCACTGCTGCTGAGCCTGACCCTGGCCGGCTGCGGCACGGACAACAAAACCTCCGCCGGCGCCGATTCGACGGAGCAACTCCTAAAAGCAGAAGCAGGTGACTCTCCAGCCGCTGCGGCCGACGAAGCTTCTGACGTCGTGACCCTGTCGCCGGCCGAGCAGCAGGCCGGCGGCCTGCAAACCGGTCGTTTGAGCACTCGCCCCATGGGTGCGGGCCTGGCCGTGAACGGCACGCTGGATGTGCCACCGGAAAGCGCCGTTTCTATCACCGCCCCGCTGGGGGGCTACGTGCAGAGCACCGAATTGCTGCAGGGCTCCCGCGTCCGCAAGGGCGAAGTGTTGGCCGTACTCCGCAACCCCGAGTTTGTCACGCTGCAGAAAGAGTACCTGGAGCTGCGCAGCCGGCTGAAGTTTGCCAATGCCGAGCTGGCCCGCCAGCGCGAGCTGTACGAGCAGGAAGTAGCCCCGCTCAAAAACTACCAGCGCGCTCAAGCCGAAGTGGAAGCCTTGCAGGTGCAAACGGCAGCCCAGGCCGCCCAGCTGCGCATCGCCGGGCTGCCAGTTGGGGGCGGCATCACCACCACGGCCACGCTGCGGGCTCCACGGGCGGGCTTTGTGCGGGCCGTCAACGTGACGGTGGGCCAAAGCGTGACGGCCACCGAACCCCTGTTTGAAATCGTGGACCCCGAACACCTGCACGTGGAGCTAACGGTCTTCGAGAAGGACGTGGCTCGGGTGCAGCACGGCCAGCTGATTCGCTTCACCCTGGCCAGCGATTCCACCGGGTCCCGCCGTGAGCGCACGGCCCACGTGTATTTAGTGGGCAAGGCCATTGGGGCCGACCGCACCGTGCGCGTGCACGGCCACCTGGACCAGGAAAACGACCCGTCCCTGCTGCCCGGCCTCTACGTGCGGGCCACCATCGAAACCGGCCGCACCACCGCTTCCTCCCTGCCCAATGCGGCGCTGGTACGCTTCAACGGCAAGAATTATGCCTTTGCCGTAGAAGCGCCCGGCCGCTACCGCATGGTGCCCGTGACGCCTGGCCGCAGCGAGGATGAGTTCACCGAAGTCATCTTGCCCGCCACCGTGCCCGCCTCGACCACCTTCGTTACTGACGGAGCGTACTCGCTGCTGGCGAAAATGAAGAACGCTGAAGAGGAGGAATAAGCCTCTCGTATTGCCCCTTTCCAACCCCGTCCCGTATCCATGCTCAACCTCCTCACCGGTGCCTTTCTGCTGAGTCTGCTCCATGCCGCCATTCCCAATCACTGGGCCCCGGTGCTGGCGGTGGCCCGCGCCGAGCGCTGGTCACTACGCCGGGCCGTGGGCGTGACGCTGGTAGCGGGCCTGGCGCACGTGCTGAGCACGGTGCTGCTGGGGTTGGGGCTGGGCTGGCTGGGCTGGCGCTTATCGACCCGCTTCTCACAGGTGGCCGGGGTGGCCGCCCCTTCCCTACTCGTTATCATAGGCTTGCTGTACGCCTTTTCCGGGCCGGGCCACACCCACCCGGCCCCGGCCCCCGTGCCCGCTCAGCGGCCCCGCGGCCGGATAGTGCTGGGGCTGGCCGCCACCATGTTTCTGGCGCCCTGCCTGGAAATTCAAACCTTTTTTCTGGCTGCCGGCACCCAGGGCACGGCCGCATTGGCCCTCATCATGGCCACGTACTTGGTCGTATCGGTGGGAGCGATGAGCGCACTGGTGGCCGCTGCCTATTCCGGCATCCGGCGCCTCAACCTGGCCGGTCTGGCCCGGCACGAGCGCCGCTTCACCGGGGCCGTGCTCGTGCTGGTGGGCGTAGCCGGCTTTTTCGTGGACTAGTAGGCTGCCCTGCCTCCCGCATCTTTCACCCAACCTCGTGATTTTCCATGCCTGACCCTACTTCTCCCAACACCAACGAAGAACTGAACACCGCCAAGCAGGTGCAGCCCGAAAACGTGGGCGCCCTGAACCGCGACCAGCTCACCCCCGAGGCCGCCGCCGCGCCCGAGGGCCACGATGTACCCGGCCATGACCACGCCCCCCACGACCACCGCGGCCATCACCACCCGCCAGGCAAGCGCGTAGTGGACCTGGCCGGGAAGCCGGCCGGCGGCCACGCGGGCCACTCCCACGACCCGGGCGAATTGGACTTTGACGAAGAAGACGGCCACGACCACGGCTCGGCCGGCGGACACCCCTATCTGCCTCCCGGCCTTAGCCTGGCGCTGCTGCTCGGCGGCATTGCCCTGGACTATGTTAAACCCGGCTTTTTTACCGGCTACGTGCGCCTGCTCTGGTACGCGGTGGCCTTTCTGCTGGTAGGCTGGAAAGTTATCCGCGCGGCCGTGCTGAGCATTCCCTCCGGCAACGTGTTCAACGAGTTCCTGCTCATGAGCATCGCCACGCTGGGGGCCTTCGCCATCGGCGAGTACCCGGAAGGGGTAGCCGTGATGCTGTTTTACACCGTGGGCGAGTTGTTTCAGGACGCGGCCGTGAACCGGGCCAAGCGCAGCATTCAGGCCCTGCTCGAAATTCAGGCTACCGAAGTCACCGTGGTGCGTGGGGGCCAGCCCCTGGTGCTCGAACCCAGCGCCGTGCAAGTCGGCGACGTGATGGAAGTCAAGCCCGGCGAGAAGGTTGCCCTCGACGGCACCCTCAACAGCCAGGCCGCCAGCTTCAACACGGCGGCCCTGACGGGGGAATCTGCCCCGCAAACCAAGCAATCCGGTGAGGCCGTGCTGGCGGGCATGATTAACCTCGAATCCCTGATTCAGGTAACCGTCACGGCGGTATTCAAGGATACCAAGCTGAGTAAGATTCTGGCCATGGTGCAGGATGCGGTGGGCCGCAAGGCCAAGACCCAGCAATTCATCACCAAGTTTGCCCGCATCTACACGCCCATCGTCGTGGGCCTAGCCGCGCTGCTGGTGCTGGTGCCTTACTTCGTCGTCGAAGACTACGTGTTTCGGGACTGGCTCTACCGGGCGCTGGTGTTCCTGGTCATTTCCTGCCCGTGCGCGCTGGTCATCAGCATCCCGCTGGGCTATTTTGGCGGCATCGGGGCGGCCTCCAAAGCGGGCATCTTGTTCAAGGGCTCCAACTTCCTGGACGTGTTGCGCGAAATTGACACGGTAGTCATGGACAAGACCGGTACGCTCACCCAGGGTGTGTTTGCCGTGCAGCAGGTGCAGCCGGCCCCGGGCACCGCGCCGGAGCAACTGCTGCGCTTGGTGGGGGCGCTGGAAACCAAGTCGACCCACCCCATTGCCAAAGCGGTGGTGACGCACGTGGGCACCGCCGCCGCGGGCGTGCCGGTTGAAAGCGTGGAAGAAATTGCCGGTCACGGCCTGCGCGGCCGGGTAGACGGGCGCGAGGTGCTGGCCGGCAACACCAAGCTGCTCACCAAGTTCAGCGTGGCCTATCCGCCCGAGGTAGACCAAGTGGTGGACAGCATCGTGGTGGCGGCCGTGGACGGGAAATACGCCGGCTACCTGACCGTAGCCGACGCCCCGAAAGAGGACGCAGCCCGCGCCGTGCAGGAGTTGAAAGCCGACGGCATCAGCAAGGTCGTCATGCTCTCCGGCGACAAGGACAGCATCGTGCAGCGCGTGGCCCGGGAGCTGGGCATCAGCGAAGCCCACGGCGGCCTGCTGCCCGAAGACAAAGCCCGTTACGTGCAACAGTACCTCACGGAGGGCCGCAAGCTGGCCTTTGTGGGCGACGGCGTGAACGACGCCCCCGTGGTAGCCCTGGCCGATGTGGGCATTGCCATGGGCGGGCTGGGCTCCGATGCCACCATCGAAACGGCCGACGTGGTGATTCAAACCGACCACCCGAGCAAGATTGCCACGGCCCGCCGCATTGCCCGCGCCACCCACCGCGTGGTGTGGCAGAATATCTGGCTGGCGTTTGGGGTGAAGGCCGTGGTACTGGCCCTCGGCGCCGGGGGCGTAGCCACGATGTGGGAAGCCGTGTTTGCCGACGTGGGTGTGGCTCTGTTGGCCATTCTCAACGCCGTGCGCATTCAGCGGATGGATTTTGCATCCCCCCAAACACCTAACGCGCATCGCTCCTTATCAGCTGATGAGGTATAGACCAGTAATCTTCGAGTGAGTAGGCGGATTTTCCCTCATCCATCTACTTACACTTGCCCCTTCCTACTCTGAGCGTCAGCAATGAAGATAAAAGAAGTTTTCCCGACAGTATACGCAGTCCGCTACAGCCAAGAAGTAGAGAGTATATGGGAGCAGGAATACGTTGTAACGCACCCTCACTTAGTGGGGCTACTCGATATTCTTTTCAATGAAGAATGTGCTTTAGCCCATGATTCAACGCTGGACGAATTCAGAAAACACATCAACCTCATCTTTGCTGCCATTATCGCTGCTAACAACAACCCGGCAACAGTACTTTCAAACGCTGGGCTTGACTTGCTGCTGTTGATTCACGGGGCGAAAGCAGCTGGAACTTATAACCGGCGGGGCTCCTTCCCCGAGGTTTTCGATTGTTTCATGAAGTCCCTGTACGGCAGGTCCCTGGAAAACGGGGAGCAATATGACCTTCAGCCGGAACGCCTTTGGCGGTTTGCCAATCCACGAATATGGCCGTTGTACCCAGGTGTGGAGATGGCGCTGGTAATCACGCGGTGGCTGGCTGAACTCTTTTACTATGCCCGTTCTTTCGGTGGATTATCAGAATGGTGTGAGGTTTTCCTGCAACCAGCTATTGCGTGGGCCCGGGCGATGAGAGCCACCACGATGGAAGGAGCACTGCTGGCCACGCAACTTTACGCATGGTCGACCACGCATCAGCCACCCGCTACGGCCACACAGATTCTAACCCTTATCAGCACTCTGTACGACGGCCTTGATTGGGCAGCACATGGCAGGGAAAAACAACACCTAGGTGTACATCTGGTACTGACCACCAAGCAGCTCGCTCAACGCCAGGCTATTCACGCTGAGCTAACTAATCAGGGCACACTTTCTTCTCAGGAGAGGATGCAGATTGCCTGTGAGGTCAATAATGGCATTGACGATATCAAAGCGAACTTCGACGCCATCCTCTCGGCAGTTAGAGATTATAGTCGTGATGTGGAAAGCCGGGCCGCCGACAGAATTTTAGTGACTTATGAGAAATCACGGCTCTTCAAAGTATTGAATAACCTAATCCTAACCCTGTGTCAGCACGCTGCCACAACTGAGTTGGCCGCTCTAATGACGGCTTTTTATCACCCAGATGCTAACTGGGAGCCTCAGAAATCCATTCTGTTCATTTTGCCCAACGCTCTAGATGGCGTGTACTACTGCGCAAACGAAAAGCTGGCTTTTCGGCAACAGGACAATGTCGTTGCCGTCCCCAACTTAATAGAGGCGTCCAACAGAGCATTGAGTCAGTTGCACGTGCTCAGAGGGACTTCGAGCCAAAAAACACCGCTGCCAGAACGGGTGATGGGTATGCCCATGTTCGCGCACGGGGCTAATTTTGAGCAGGCAATTTCTGAATTTTACGGCTTCAGCACCCTTAAAAAATTAGATATCGCTGCCGTAACCAGCCTATGTCCCTTCAACTTTAACCAGTTGCCTTTGCAGGCGCTAATGTTGAAAGAACTGCAGGTCACGTTCCCCATTTACACGAGCCTACAGCAAAAGGCAGCCTACCCGGTAATTCGGCGTGTGCTACTTTGGCAAGGTAACAGCGTGACATCGGAGATGGAAGCCTGTGCGCTGGCTCATCTATTCAGCAGAGCTGGCGTGGAACTGACTGTCTTGACGGAAGGGACTGCTACCAAACAGGATTTTATAGATGCTTACCGCAGCTCTGATTATGATGTTATCTGGGTATCCTCACACGGGGAGTTGGGCTACTATGAGCCCGATAACTCCAGCTTTTCTCTTTCCGAAACGGAAGCTGTAAGTCTAGCTGAACTCGTACCCATTCCTGTCGAGCAACTGAACGTCCGACTGCTATTCTTAAACGTGTGTGAGGGAGGGGCCAATACCCAGATTGGCGAGTTTCAAAATGTAGGCTTTGGGCACATGCTGACTAGTCACAACCAAGACGTGCTTTCGCACCTGTGGATGACAGATTCTCTAGTTGCACCGCTACTCGGTGTTTTAGTAGCACTGGAGCTTTGTCAGTCGCGTTCTTCCTATTTCAATGCTTACCAATCGGCATTGCAAACCCTGTTAGCTGGGCAACAGCATCTTGTTGACAGGTTGACTGCACTGAATTCAGACACACCACACCCGTCGATTGAGGCCCTCCTCGATAGGCTACAAAATAAATCCAGCATGGACTTGGCCAACCTTCTCAAATGGGGTAGCGCCGTGTATTTCACGTAACTCCTCCATTCTGAAACAGCAACATAGCTGCCACTAGAGCTTGCGTATCATTAGCGCCCAAAATAAACTGTACCCTTGATACTGCTCACCATTCCCACCGCCGTCACCCCGCCCTGGACGACCATGCTAGGCTTCTCGCTGCTGCCCGCGGCGGTAATGATTGTCGGGGCGGCCCTGGCCGTTTGGCGCGCCCCCGGTCCCAAGCTGCGCAGTGCCATTCTACACTTTGCAGCGGGGGTCATCTTCTCGGTAGTAGCCGTAGAGTTGCTGCCCGACATCGTGCAGCACCACGCCCCCTACGAAGTAGCGCTGGGCTTTGGGCTGGGCGTAGCAGCCATGCTCGGGCTGCGCTATTTTACCCAGCGGCTGGAAAAGCAGATTGAACCAGCCAAGCCCACTGCTGCGGCAATTCCGGATGCGTCCGGCCCTGGGAGGGCGTCGGCTGTCTCGTTGCCCTGGGGCCTGTTGGTAGCTATCGGCATCGATATCCTAATTGACGGGCTGCTGCTCGGCATCGGCTTTGCCGCGGGCGCTAAGGAGGGAACCCTGTTGGCCATTGCCCTAACCATCGAGCTGCTCTCGCTGGGCCTGGCCACGGCCGTGGAACTGCGGCAGGACGGGCACAGCAAGGGGCGAGTGGTGGCCATTGTCGCCGGCACGTCACTGATGCTGCTCGTAGGAGCGGGCATCGGCACCACCGTATTGCGTGGGGCCTCGGGCAACCTATTGGAAATTGTGCTTTCCTTTGGGCTGGCCGCTTTGCTGTTCCTGGTCACGGAAGAGTTGCTCACCGAGGCCCACGAAGAAACCGAAACCCCGCTGCTCACGCTGGCCTTTTTTGTCGGCTTTCTACTGTTTTTGCTGCTGGGCATGGTTGCCTAGCGGCTTTCTCCATCCCCAATGCATACTGCCAACATCGAACTGACCCTGACGCCCGAGGGGCGCCACCTGGCTTTTTCCAAAGACTTGCTGGAAGTAGCCCACATTTTCCGCCGCGTGGGTGGCGAGGCGAGTCCCTGGCAGCGCGTCGCCGTCAATGCCCGCTCGCCTTACCTGGACGCCGACGTTTTTGCGCCGGGGACTCACCTAGAATATTACGTGCAGCACGAAACCCAGCAGGGTAAGCCGGAGGCCCACAGCCACGTCGTAAGTACCACGCTGCCTTGACAGGTGGACACCAAAAATGACATCACAGCTTCCGTAGCAACGGGCCGAAGCGAAAAGAATTCCCGGCCCCAAAATCATCATCGAACAGCAGTATCCCGTCAACGGGCCGGGGTACAAGGTCAATGAGCCTGCTGTAGTCGCTCGCGGTAAACGAAAAAGCATTTTTTACCCGGAGCCTGTCAAAGAAAGCCGTATTCACCGCCAAGAATACCTGCCCGTCCAGCGCGGTGATTACCTCGTTACCAAACTTAGTCAACAGCTTCGCTTCCACTCTGCCTGCAAAGTCCGCGTCGTCCTCGTTCAGGTCCAGAAATCCTTCGTCCTCCATCACCTTACTCGGCATGTACACCTCAAAGTGTACCACGTGCCCAGTGGCATCGGTTGCGCTTACGTCTACATCCTTATCAGCTGCGGCAGCAGCCCGCTTGAATTTTTTCTCGAATACTACCTGGTAGCCGTTGGTAGCCAGTTGAAAGGCCAAGGAAAGCTCACTTAGGGTTGTCAGCAGGCTTAGCCCGGTCAAATTCTTGACTTTGCCCCGAAAGCTCCGGTTAGCCTTTAGCCTAGGAAATTTGTCTAAGTACGTGCTCAGCTTCTCCAGAAGTCCTTGATAATGCCGCAACGGCGGCTCATCCTGCCGACCGTTTTCCAAGCCCCAGCCCGTGGCAATGGATATGTTCAGCAGATTCAGATTCCCCATTTCTGTCAGCAGGTAATCGTCCAGGCTGGCGTGCGCCGCCAGCTGCTTCGCCCACGCCTTGACATCCCCAGGCTTGATAATCTCGTGCAGTACGGGAAAAGCCTTCTTGCACGTTTCCAGATACTGCATGCATTCAGCAACGCTATTGAATAGTGCCATGCTACACAGATGAATTGATTAGATACTGCTCTACAGACGGGGAGCAGGGCGTTGCCGCCCCTGCTGAGCGGGCGCCACGGGCGTTTGCAGCACTTGCGCGGCTTGTCGCAACTGTGCTACCGCTGGATTGGCCTTCAGCGCATCCAAAGTATCGACAACGGCCAAAACCTTCCCGACATTTTCCTGATTTACGCCCGTCAGCACCGACTTCGTGAGCAGCTGCTTGCTGACCTCCTGCAGACGGGCTGCGTCCAGAGTAGCAGCACCATCGCGCAGCGCGCGGGCCACCCGTCCCGCCGCCTCGATGAAAGACTGGCGCGCTTGGTCGTGGGTGCGCGAGCCGCTGGGCACCAGCGATGCCCCGGCTTGGCGCTCCTGTTCCCGGGCGGCAGCTAGCTGCCGGCGCTCCGTGGCATCCTGCAGGGGCTCAATGACCCTGGCGTTGGGATTCTGCCGTAACGCATCCAATGCGTCGCTGATGGTAGATAGTCGGGGTGAATCAAGGGCGTAGCGCAGCGTCAGCTCCGTGACAATCTCGCGGGCTGTGCTGGGTTCGAGCTTTGTCGCGTGGTCAATTGCCAGGCCCACTCGCTCCAGGTTTTCGCGCAGGGTGGGCAGCAATGCCACCGCATCGCGGCTTTCGCGCAGCTCTAACACGAGCTGCCGCTGCCCGTGGGTGCGAGCCGCTGCCTGCGCCTCGTGCTGCTGTGCTATTTTACCTAGTCCTTCCGACGTGGGATTGTCCCAATGTTCCTGACCAAAGCCATGCTGGTCTTCGTCCAAGGGGTCGAACTCGCGCCGCACCCCCTGCTGCAACTGGTCTTGCTTGAGGTCCTGGTTCCAGTCCTTGCCCTGGCTTTTCACTATCTCCATCCGGTACTCGAAGGCCAGCGTCTGGCTGGCCGCTTGGTTGAAGGCGTGCAGCGCCGCCGGGTGCATTGGCAGGTGAAACTGGTACGTGTGGAGGCCTGCCTTCTGCGAGTGTATCAGCGCATCGCGCAGCGTCGGGCTCGTAGCCGGTGTGCCAGGGATGCCATTGGCTTGGCTGAACTGCTGGCTGGTGTGCTCGTTGTAGGCCTGTAACTGGCGGCTCAGCGCCTGCACCCCGGCCGGCTGGGGCGCTACGATTTCGACGGTCAGCTGATGCTCGTGCTCCCGCACGACCTTCATGGGGTTCTGGTCGCTGGCCAGGCCCGCCAGCAGCCGCGTGTCGAAGTGGTGACCCTGGCTGTCATTGTCGAACGCGGCCCGGATGGCTGGAATCTGCTCCTCGCGCAGCAGCCGCTGCAGTTCAAAAATCTTGTTCTGGGTAAGCGTGCCGGCGGTGGAAGCGTACAGAGCGCTTTCCTGGGGATGCAACTGCGCGTAGGACAGCGTATCGAGGGCCGACTCGCTGACGACGAGCACCGTTGCGGGCTGTGCCTCGGGCAGCCGGCTCAGCCACAGCGAGCGGGAAAACTGGCTTTCCGGCGCCTGTCCCTTAAAGCCTTCACCTTTCAGCTCCAAGCCCACTACCCGCCCTTCGTGGTAGGCCGGGAAAGCCGTATTGACGTAAGTTTTGGGCGGCAGGCCCGGCCGCTGCACAGTATGCCTGTGGTTGAGAATGCGCCCGACGAACTGCGGGTGTCGTAGCGTGGCCTGGCTGATGCCCCGCCCTTCCAGGTACGTGGTGTTTTCCAGCGGCCGGCAATCCTTGGTGTAAATACTAAGAAATTTTTCCCCAGGAGCCGTTTCGGCAATGGGCGGCAACTCAAGCCGGGGCCGCTGCTGCTCGGGCAGGTTCAGGTAGGTGCGGAAGTGGTCGTTGACGGCCTGCCACAAGTTCCGGCCTGGCGGCTGGGCAATACCCGCGATGCGTCCCGAACTCACCCGGTTTTTCATCCAGTCGATAACGCTGCCCTTGTCGCGGTCATCCTGGGCGTTGAAATACATCCAGTCGCCACCCCGGCCCTTGAACACAACCAGGGTATCGTCACCCTCGAATACGTGCCACTTGCCCCGGCCCAGGTGCTCCCCCTTTTTGAGGGTGTAACCGAAGTGGCTCAGCAACTCGGGCAGTTCCACCTGCTCCTTGATTTTCTGAAAAGTCAGCTCGTGTTCCATGGATTGGGGATGGGTTAGACCGGAGAAGGCCCGGAAAAAAGAAGCCCGGAAAAGTGCTTCCGGGCTTGGGGGCAGATGGTGTAAGTGTGGCATAAGCCAGCCCGCTCAGTGGCGCGGGCCCCGGGTTTTCACCTGCGCGGTTTGCGCTTTAGCCGGGGTGGGCTCGACCGTCTTGGTAGCGGCCGGTACGGTTTGCTGCGTCGGCAGCGCTTGGCGCTGGGCCAGCTCGTGCGCGGCGGGGCGCACCTCGATGCAGGCCTTGGCGGCGTTTACCTGCACGGTACCGTCGAACTTCCGGCCGCCGTCGCCGCTGGCCATGTTGGCCAGGGCCACCACTTTGCCCTCGCGCAGGTCGTGGCTCTGCTCGGGCGTGAGCTTAACGCCGGCAATGGTGTCGTGCAGGGTCACCTTGTCTTCCGGCAGAATCACCACCTTGTTCATGGCCTTGTCCACGGCCACGTAGCCGTTGTAGGGGCGGCCCTGCTCGTCCTTGAGGCCGCGCAGCAGGCCGGCGTTGCCCTCCGTTTCCAGCCGCTGGCGCTGCTCGGGGGTGAACGGCAGGCCTCCAATCTCGTTGGGAATCACCAGCCGGGCCTGGGGTAATTCCATTTTCAGCGTGGCCGTGCCGTCGGTTTCGCGGCGCAGCACCATCTTCCCCTCAAACCGAACGGGGTCCTGGTCCGGCCGGCCCGTTACCTGCATGGCCAGCAAGTCGGTTTGCCGGCCGCTGAGTAGTTTCTCCAGCTGCCCGTTCTGCTCCAGCGTCTGCAGAGTTAAGCCCAGCGAAGCCAGCACCTGCTGCGGCACTTCGCTGGCCTGAAATGACGTGGCGACGTGAGTCGCCGGAGCGACAACCTCGGCCGAAGTAGGCTTGTCGGTGTCGGTTGCAGCCACCACGCGGGCACTCGGGGCAGTTGGTACCTGGTTGGGGATAACTTCCGCCTGGGCATTACCCGCCCGGCTGAGCAGGCGCGCCTGCAAGTCCTGGCGGGTTTTCTCATAATCTACCTCCAGGTGCTGCCGGGTCTTTGGCCCCCCATTCAGGTGGGCATAGAAGTTTTTCAGAAAAGCGGAGGCAGGGTTGCCGCTGGTGTCAATGTCAAAAATGCTCTTGCCGTCGCGCAGCACCTGCTCGGTGGTCTTGCCCTGCCGCTGAGCCAGCTGCTGCACGCGCTGCTCGGCCGCGGCCTGCTGCCCCTGCTCCGGAACGGTCAGCGCGTGTCGGGGCACGGCCGCGAGCTGGGCGCTCAGCGCGTCCCATTGGCTGGCGCCGAATGCCTGCCGCACCTGCTTGCTGCGCGGGGGCTCGTAGCCGTCGTCGTAGCCCACCTCCTGCCGGCGGGCGGCGGCCTGCGCCGGCTTTTCTACCACGGCCACGCCGTGGCCCACCTGCCGGAAGCCCTGCAGGGTCGCTTCCAATTGGCCCAGCTTGTTGGACTGCGGGTCGTAGCTGACTGCGAAGCCCCCCATGAGCTTGCCCGCCGGGTTGCGCTCGAACTGCAGCGCGCCCACGGCCACGCCGGCTTCGCGCAGCTGGTCGAGGTAGGCGCGCATTTCCAGCAGCGGGGCCACTTCGTCGCCTTGCTGCCGCCAGGTAATGCGTAATTCGCCCACGGGCGCCGCAATAGCTACGTCGGTAGCAAGGCCGGCGGGGGCTTCCGACCCCTCCCCTACCGGTGGGGCCTGCCCCTGCGAGGCGCTGCTTAGTTGCTCGGCCGGGCCGGCCGACACCTCATCGGGTGCCAACCCCGCAGTAGCTTTATCATCGGCCGGCGCAACGCTCGGAGTCGGGCCTACCTCGTCAGCTCCTGGCATCGATTGCGTAGGGGCCTGGGCCTGTTCGGTGGCCAGAAGCTCATCTGCTACGGCTACCGGCGCCTGGTGCACCGGCGCCGTAGCGCTGAAGCCGACGCGGCCCAGTTCGGCAATTTTCCAGTTGTCGCCCACCTTTTCTAGTAGCGTGGGCTTCTCAACCGCTAGGAATTTGTCATCTCGACCTGGAAGCCGGTTGGTGGTAAATGCGCGCAGCAGGGCGCTGTCAAACGCATTTAACAACCGGCCATCGGCCCCCGGCGCTGGCAGCAGGACTGCCTGGCTGGAGTTATCCGGGCTTATCTGAAGCTGGTACAGGGTGTGCCCGGCGGGCTCGCGCTGTAGCAGTTGCCCACTAATGTTGCCGTTGGCGGTCGGTATGGCACTCAGGTACCATAGGTCCGGCGCTGGGGTCATCGCATCATCTTGCTCGGCCATCGGAAAGTGGAATAGGTGAAGGAAAATGTTACCCTGACCGCCCAGCGCAGGGGCCGAGCCGCCCGGAATTCGACTTGTGCAAACCTATCGGCTACCACCAGGCGCTTACCAGAAACTTGACGAGTGGTCAGAATTGGGGGGTGAGGTGCCGGCCGGGTACACGAATGGCGTCGTCAGGCTAGCACATTTGCTCTACCGTGCCCAGTAATGCGCGGCCAGTTCTACTGCTCGGCCTTCTCTTTAATCAGGTGGCGCAAGGCCGGGTCCTGCTTGATGCGGGCTAGCTCACGGGCGCACAGCTCCTTCACGTCCATCTTCACGCGGTTGAAGTTGGCCTTAATCATCTCCTCAGCCTCGTCCTTACCCGTGGCCGGGTTAATAAAGCTGGTAATGTCGGGGATAGGCTGATAGTTGCTGGCTTCCGCCGCTACTGCCTTTACGTCCACCTGGATGCGGGCGTGGAATACCTTCTGGTCGATTTCCTCGCCGAAGTTATCGGCCACCGCCCCCACGAAATTGCCTTGCGTCAGGTTGGCAATGGTGCTGGCCGGAATCATGCTGTCCATCTGCGTCGACAGGCTGGTGCTCGTCTCGCGCATGTTGATGCTCAGGCTCTGGCGACGCTGCAGAATCTTACCGAACCGCTCGCTCAGCCACTTGCCGCTATTGCCCGATACCTGCCCGCTGAACACGTTGCCTACCGTATTCTTGATGACTTCGGCCTCCTTCTGCCCGTAGTCGCGCTCCAGCTGCGAGAAGTCCTGGAAGCCCAGGCAGGTGCTCACCTTGTTGCTGCGGGCCGTGGCAATGAGGTTATCGAGGCCCTTGAAGTAGATGGTGGGCAGCTCGTCAATGATAAGCGACGATTTGCGCTTGCCCTTCTGGTTGACCAGTTTCACTAAGCGGGCATTGTAAAGGCCCAGCGCGGCCCCGTAGATGGCCTGTCGCTCGGGGTTGTTGCCCACGCACAACACCTTGGGTTCCTCGTTGCTGTTGATGTCGAGCGTGAAGTCGTTGCCCGACATTACCCAGTAGAGCTGGGGCGACGCCAGCCGGCTCAGCGGAATCCGGGCGCTGGCAATCTGGCCTTCCAGCTGCTCAATAGCATCCTTCTGAAAGGCCGACACGAAGGGCTTTACCAGGTTCTCAATCTCTGGGTACGAAGCCAGCACCGGAAAAATCTCCTCGTAGTCGCGGCTCAAAAACTCAATGACGTGGGGAAAGGTGCAGTACTTGCCCTTCTCGAACAGCTTCAAAAACCAGATGATGGCCGCCACGAAATTGATGGGTGACTCCACGAAAAAGTCCCCCTGCTTCTGAATCCAGCTCTTGTTCAGGTTCAGCATGATGGTCGATGCGCTTTCGTAGGCGTCCACGATGTCGGTCATCAGCTCGGGCAGCAGCGGGTTGCAGCGGTGGCTTTTGCGCGGGTTGTCGAAGTTGATGACGTAGAAGCCCACCGGCCGGTCAAACTTGTCTTGGTGGCGCAGCAGCGTGTTGTAGCAGATGCGGCTCAGGTCGTCAAACTTGTAGTCGTAGATGTACATGCAGAAGCCCTTCGCCAGGTGCTGCCGGATAAATTCGTTGATGATGGCGAAGCTCTTGCCCGAGCCGGGCGTGCCTAGCACCATCGTGGCCCGAAATGGATTCACCACGTTCAGCCAGCCCTGGTGCTTCTTGCCGCGCAGCTGGTACTCGGTACGCAGGTTCACCGAGTACTCGTTTTCCATCAGCCGCTCCTCCTGCGGGAAGCTCTCGTTTTCCTTGTTGAAAATGTCCTTCAGCAGGTCGTTGTTGAACAGCCGGCTTAGCCACGCCCCGGCGCTCAGCAAGAGCAGAAAGCCCGTCGTCAGCAGCCCGGCGTAGAGCACCGTCGTCAGCCCCGCCCCCAGCGTCAGGCCGCGCACCGCATCAGACCCGAAGAGCAGCAGCAACCCCAGCGCGGCGGAGCCCGCCACCGTTCGGCCTTTAAGCTCCTGATTGGCTCGCCCCCGCGTGCCCAGGCAGCTGAGCAGCAGGAATACCACGGCCAGGCTCTTGCTTACCCAGCTGGCCTTAAACAGAAACGTATTACGCGTAAAGCTTTCCAGTAGGTGCTCTACCACGCCTGTCGTCCAGCCCAGCCCGCGGAAGTAACCAAAGCAGTAATAGTAGATGTTTACGGCCAGTAGCCCGATGGCAAACAGACGCATAAACTCCATGATTTTCCGTAGCCCCTTTTCATCTTCCATCGCTTGAATCACTTGGTGAATCAAGCAACTTACTGCCCTACCCTGCCGCTGGCACGGAATACTTGACGAGCGGTTCAAAGTCAGCGGTGAGGTGCACGCTCAGCACACGAAGGGTCACCGCGTCTCCGACCTGGTCCTAGCGCTTATGCCTCTTCCGACGCGCCGGCTTCGGCCGTTGAGGAGGCAACGTTTGAAGGAATGCAGGCGATACCTCGGGACGGGCTTCGTGCTCAGCTTTGTGTTCCATCGCCGCCCCCGCAGGTGCCGCCAGCGCCTCCCGCAGTTGCGCGCCTTTATAGCCTACCTCCTGGCCCCGAAGTGCTACCCCATCCGTTTCAAAACTGACGCCGCGCAGCACCCCGCCCTTATCGTGGGTGTAGCGAATTTCAATGGCCAGTTTTTGCAATTGCAAAGCCAGCCACTGCTCCCCTGCTCTATCCATCTGCCGCAGCAGCTGCGCCAGCGCCTGACTCACTCGCTGCCGCGCCGCCTCCTTGGTTGGGTCCAGTGCCTTCAAACTGCGCCGCCGCTCAGGCAGCGGGTCCATGCCCAGCTCTTGGCTTATCTGCCGCGTGATGGCCGGCTGCCGATAGAAGTTATTGTCCGTTCGCAACGCCGGGCCACCATCAATCGGCACTCGGTTCAGGTAGATGTGCACGTGGGCATGCTGCTTGTCCCGGTGCTCATACACGACTACCTGGTGTCGGTCAATCGGGGCTCCCATCAGCTCGCAATAGCGCTTGGCCGCAGCTACCTTTTGTGCCTGGCTTACTACCTCTCCAGCTTTCCACGAAAGCACCGTATGCCACACCGGCTTCTGCACACGCTTGCTACGGGCCGCTACGGCTTGCATGTCTTGCGCCATCTCTTTCGGGCTGCCTGGAATCACATTAGCCACTACCAAGAGTGGCGCTTCCCCTGGCTCTTTGCCCCTGCCCTGCCGCTGACCAGCCCCGTACGTTAGTGCACCTACAAAGTCACTACCGGTAGTTGTTTTCGCAATCATACCAAGTAGCTTCTAATAACTGTTAACGCCTCTAGCAGCTGCGCCTCATGGTTGCTAAACGATTTGCCGGCCTGCGCCAAACGAGCAATCTGATTAAGGTTAGTGCCAATTCCAACCAATTGTCGCCGCAACTCAGCAGGTACGCTCTCTTTCACTTCTACCCCCCTTCCAACATCACGCAGATACGCCGACACCTTCTTGTAGCCAGCTGCCTTTGCTTTCTCCTGCAGTTCCTTCTTTTCGTCTGGACTTACCCGCACGTCAATACGCAAAGTGCGCGCTGCGTCGGCAATCCTTTCATCCGGCTTTTCTGATTCCATGAGCTATCTACGATACTTTAGGAGCAATGGCTACGCAATCCTTGCTACGCAAATCTAAGCGACTAAAGTTAGCAAGCCAAGCCATGTGAGCCTGCGAACATGGCGGTGTCATTGAAACGGGCAAACGAAGTTTGTCCGGACAATGACATGGCTTGCTGGTCGATGAACGAGCCGATTGAACGAGGGCGTTGAACGGGGCTAGGACTAGAGCTGGTATGCTTCCGTGCTTCGTTGCATCTGCGCTTCAATGAAGCATTTCTGGTGCTGACTATTGATGATTATATCAGGTCAAATAAAGTATCTCGTATTGTGGCTAACTCTTTGATATTTCTGCTTCAATGACTCATTGCTTCAATGCTTCATTGCATCAAGGCTAATGGTTATGTTATTTATGAAACACAAAGTTTTTTGCGCGCTTCAATGTTTCAGTGCTTCAATGCTTCAAAAAAAGGTCTATTTGATTTTAATCCGCTTCTCTGCTTCACAGCTTCGATGCTTCAAAGATTCAATGAGATATTGATTCATTGAAGCTGCGAAGTCTTGGTGCATCGACAAGCCGTTTCAATGCCTCTAAATTTCACTGAAGCTACGTATCTTTGAGGCATTGCTTCCTTGTTTCAGTGTTACACGAATTTTAGGATGTACTGAAGCACAGAAGCAAAGCCTCAGCGCTACGCAGACAAATTGGAGCGCTGAAGCATTGAAGCACAACACCAACTAGCTGCCATCTAAACACAACGCTCTCCCCATGAACAAGACTCGGGTAATAGCCTTTGCCACTCAAAAGGGTGGGGCTGGCAAATCCACCATCGGTACACACGTCGCCTCGGCACTCTGCTACCTCTACGGCTACAAAGTAGCGATGCTCGACTGCGACTATCCGCAGAACACCTTGCACGCCTACCGCAACCATGAGCAGCAACTACTGCAATCCGACGTAGCTTTTCAGGAGCGACTCATCAAGCAGGGAGTAACGCCGTATCCCATTGCTATTTCTAGCGTGGAGAAGGCCGTTGAGGCCATTGATACCCTGGCCGAGAAAGAGTTCGATTTTATTCTGGTGGATACGCCGGGTACAGTCAACGTTGTGGGGTTGACGGAGCTATTGGAGCGGGTGGACTACATCTTCTTGCCTATGGAGCCGGACATGGGCACGATTGCCTCCACGATGTCCTACATGCACATCCTAGGCAACTTCACCCGCAAGCAGCGGCCGGAATCCAACTTGGAAGGCTTTTACGCTTTCTGGAACAAGTTTCTCAAGGCGGAAAAGCGGACAGTTTACACCAAAACCGCCGAGTTGTTCCGCGAGAAGGGCTACCCGCTGCTCAACAGCCGCGTGGAATCACTGGTCAGCATCAAGGATAAACGCTCCACGATGTTTCCCATGCCCGAAAAGGAGTTGGGCAAACTCGGTCTGGGCAGTCTGATTACTGAAATTTTGGAGCTAGTGCTCGGCAAGGGTACCGTTACCCCCTCGGGCAAAACCATCGATTTCACGCCCACGGAATTTGAGCAGCCTGCTCCCGCTGCTATTGAAACCCTCGACGACAACGCTAAATAACGCCCGCTCCCATGGCCAAGAAAACAACCGAATCCAAAGAAGCCGCAGCCGAGCGGCGCCAGCGTGAACTAGCCGCTCTTACGTCGGGCGTCGCCGCGTTCAGCCTGATGGGCGACGCGCCCCGGCCGGCATCGCCCACGCCGGCGCCGGCTGAGGCACCAACATCTGCAACTCCGGAAGCTCCTGCGACGGCTCCGACACCCCCCGCTGCCGTAGCCACTCCGCCGGCTGCAGCCAAGGAACCAGAGGGAAAAAAGGCGGCGCCTGCGCTAGCGGCGCCCGTACCGGCAGCACCCGCACCTGTCCAAGCGATGGAACCGGTAGCGGTGGCGCCGGCGCCGGTGGGGGAGGAGCCGCACACGCCTGCCTCCGCGCCACCGCCTGCGTCAGCCGCGGCCAGCGCGCCGGAAGCGGAAGATGAAGCGGAAGCTGATGATGAGCCAGCTGTTGCCGCGCCGGTCGCGGCGGCGGGCGGGGAGCTTGACCTGGCGCAGCTGTTTGTGCCGTCGGCGGAAAAGAAGACGACTACCCTGCGCATCACGGCCGACCACCAGCAATATTTTACCCAGCTTGGCTTTATCCTGGGCGGGGGGGCGTCGGCCCCGGATATCATTCATAACATCCTCACGCGCTTTCGGGAAGAGCACGAGGCGCAGTTGCAGAAGGCGATGAAAAAGCAGATTCGCCAGATGATGGCCCCCAAAAAATAGGGCGGCCCTGGTATCCCAGGGCTTCTCGATACGTATAGCGGCCGGCTCACCTTCTCTGGTTGAGCTGGCCGCTTCCTTTCCCGCTATGGCCTTTTCCTGATGCGCCGCCTAGCGGTGGGGTAGGGGAGGGGCTGCACTATCCGTCCGCTATGTCTACACCTACTTTCTGCCAATCACTACCTTACCCAAAATCTGTTACTGCGTGAGGGGCGGTGCCTTCTGGGCCGTGCTCGGCCTGCTCCTCGTCAGCCCTAGCGCCTGGGCCAACACCCGAACGCCCGCTTCTCCTAGGGCGCCGCAACTCATCGACTCGCTCCGAGCCTTGGCGCGGCGCCCGAAGCTGCCCGACTCCGTGCGCTACCAAGCGCTCCAAGCCCTGAGCGACGAGTTGTTCGCCCAGGATGTGCCGCAGGCCCGCCGGGCCGGGGAGCAGGCGGTAGCCCTGGCCCGGCGCCGGCAAGACTGGGCGCGGGCGGCTAATGCCCTCTACGAGCTCGTGGTGAACTGCGAGCGGGCCGCCGACTACGTGGCTGCCATGCACTACAGCCAGCAGGGGGTGGAGCTCACCCGCGCGCACCGCCCGCGCGAGCAGTGGCGCTTTACCCAGTGCCTGGGGCTGGTGACCGTGGATACCAAGGACGCGGCAGGTGGCCTGCGCTACCTGCGCCAGGCCTACCGGCAGCAGGCCGCCACCCCGTCCGTTAGCTCCCGGGAACGGGGAGGCCTGCTGCTGAACCTAGCCAACACTTTCCTGGTACTACAGCGGTACGACTCGGTACTCCACTACGCCACGCGGGCCCTGCCCTACATGCAGCGCGCGGCCGATGCCCGCGGCCTGGGCTACGTGTACCAGTTTCGGGGCGAAGTCTATGCCAAGCTGACGCCCCGCTCGCGGGCCAGCCTGGCGGCCGCTGCCACGAACATGCAGCGGGCCCTGCGCATCATGCAGCGCTACCACTACCAGCCCCAAGCGGCTAGCTCGGCGCTTTCGCTGGCGCGGGTGTACCGCCTGCAGGGCCGGCCAAGGGCTGCCCAGCGGACGGCCGAGTTGGCCCTCGCCCTCGCCCGCACGGAGAAAATGCCCGAATACGAAGCGGATGCCCTGTCCAGTTTGGCCTTTGCGTATGCTGACCAAAAACGCCCCGCGCGGGCGGATGAGCTCGACGCTCGGGCGCAGGACCTACGCGATTCGCTCTTCAACGGCAACAAGGCGCAGGCCCTGGCCCAACTGCAGGTGCGCTACGACGTGCAGCTGCTCACCGAGCAGAAAAAGGCGGCCGAGTTTGAGCAGCGCAGCCAGCGGGCCCAGCTGCACTCGCTCTGGCTGCTGCTGGGCGGCCTCGCCACCACCATCGGCGTGGGCGGGGGCTTGTACTGGCGGTTGCGGCGGCAGAAAGCCCTGCTGGCCCAGGCCAACCAGGCCAACTGCCGGGCCGTGGCCGAGAAGGAGGTGTTGCTGCAGGAAATTCACCACCGCGTCAAAAACAACTTGCAACTGGTCAGTAGCTTACTGGCCTGGCAGCGCAGCACCCTGCCCGACCCCGTACTGCAACAGGCCCTGGCCAGCTCGCAGGCCCGCATCCAGAGCATGGCCCTGGTGCACGAATTTCTGTACCGGGCCGATAACCTCTCGCAGGTGCGCATGAACGAGTACCTGGGCGAGCTGCTGGAATCCCTGCACCGCTCACTCACCACGCCTCAGCAGCGCATCCAACTGACCAGCAGCTTGGCCCCGCTGGTCATGGACCCCAAAGAAGCCAGCGCCTTAGGCCTGGTGGTCAATGAGCTGGTAACCAACGCCTACAAGCACGCCTTCCGGGACCTGGACCGCGGTCATCTGCACGTGGCTCTGGAACAGACCGCCGCCGGCTTCCAGCTGACGGTGCAGGATGACGGGGCCGGATTACCAGGGGCGGAAACAGCGCCCGAAACTCATTCGCTGGGCTTGCAGTTGGTTAATACCCTAGCTCGACAGCTAAAAGCCAGCGTGTCGACCGTTCCCCTTCTTCCCACGGGCACCCAGGTAGTCGTGGCCAGCGCGTGACGCTGGCCCGTCTCCTCGTCCCTTATCCCACCCTATGGCTACCATCCTCATTGTTGAAGACGAACTGCTGATTGCCGGCGAAATTGAACGCGCCCTGGTCCGGCTGGGCCACACGCCCCTGCCGCCCGTGGACAACAGCGACGAGGCCCTGAGCGTGCTGGCCACCCAGCCCGTGGAGCTGGTGCTGATGGACATCAACATTGCCGGCGACTGCGACGGCATCGCGGCCGCGCTGCTCGTGCGCCGGCAGTTTGCCGTGCCGGTGGTGTTTCTGACGGCTCGCTCCGACTCGGCCACCCTGAACCGGGCCAAGCTGGCCCAGCCCTACGGCTTTCTGGTCAAGCCCTTCACCGATGATTCGCTGCGGGTGCAGATTGAGCTGGCCCTCTTCAATGCCTACCAAGCCGGGCCGGTCGGGCCGGTGCTGGACACGGCCGACGCCGGCGCGGAGGTGCTGGGCCCGGCCGAGCGCTGCCCCAAGTTTAAGGACTACCTGTTCGTGCGCAAAGGCTCGGGCCACGTCAAGGTGCTGCTCAGCGACATCCTGTACTTCGAGGCCCTGCAGAATTACGTGCGCCTGCACACCGTGCGGGAAAACTTCGTGTTTGATTCCACCCTCAAGGAACTGGAGCAGAAGCTGCCCGACCAGTTTTTCAAAACCCACCGCTCCCACATCGTGAACCTGGACCACGTGCAGGCCTACGAGGAAAGCAGCGTGCTGCTGGGGAAAGAATACGTGCCGGTGAGCCGCTCCTGCAAGGATGAGCTCAAGAGCCGCATTCACCTGGTAGGGTAGTCTCGCTGCGTTGCTACCAAGTTTTCTGTTCCACCCGCTGACTGTTGGCCGCCAGTAGTTTATCTTCGGGCTGGCACCTACGCAATTCTATCCGAGTCTATGCAAACAACTGAAGAACGCCAGGCCCACCTAACGGCCTCCAAGGCGCTGCTGGATGAGGCAATGAACGAGGCTGGGCTCAGCAGCGGCAGTCAGGGGCTGGACCGGCTGGATGAGCTGGCCGACAACCTCGACAAACTGGCCGCCTCCAAAGCCATGGGCGTAGCCAATGCCCGGCTGGCTGAGTTCAACGAAGCCTTGACCGCGGCCGGGCTCCCGGCGGATGCCGTTGAGTCAGAAACCGAAGCGTACAAGACCGAGCTCATCCACCACCTGCGGCAGCTACTCCACGAACGACTTTAACGAGCGTACTGCCCGCCTACGGGCTGCTACAACCCACCGGGGACCGAGCCTGCTGGCCTGTGTTCTCGGTGGGTTGTCTTGCTTGAAAGAATGCTGTGGGCCCGCTTGGCATGCGCCCATGGTGCCGAGGCGGGCAGCTCCGCCGGAAGCAACGGTGATTCGACCATTTGGCGCGAAAACGGCCAGAAAGGGCATTCCATTCGTGTAGAGTCGGTGCACCTCACCACCCGATTTTAACCGTTCGTCAACTTTCTACTAATCGGGTTTTGGGGCCAAATAGGTTTGCACAAGTCAAACCGCGGTTTGGCACGTCCACGCTCAGGTCGACCGACCCGAGGTGCCACGCTTGTTTCCTGCCGATGCTCAGTGCTTATACCTGGAGCCAGTTTGGCCTGTTTATGCTGGTCGTGGTTCTACTCTACTACCTGGTAGTCGGATTGCTCTACTACCGCACCGAACTCGCCTCCCTGCTTACGAACAGTAAGCTCGGCGCGAGCCGCCCCCCGGCCACCGTAGCGGCTCCGCCCGCCCTGGTGCGGCCGACTTCGGCCTTTGCGCCGACCCAGCCGGTGGCAACCGCAGCAGCCTCGGAAGCCCCGGCCGCGGAGGAAGGTGCCGCCGAGAACCTACCCCCAGCCACCGAATCGGTAGTGGAAGGCCAGTTGCCGGCCTCCACCGCCACGGCCACCGGCCAGGACCAGAGCGCCGACGACAGCACACCGATGGATGCTGCTTCGGCCTCGGCAGAAGAGCAGGCCGCGGCGCAGGACCAGACCCGGACCGAAGCCCCCGACCAGGCCGATGAGCGCCTGGCCGAGCTGGTGCGGCGCGAGGCCCACGCCGAGGCAGACCCACCGGCGGCCGTTGACCACCGCGCCGAACTCCTCGACGCCGAACCCATGCGCCAGCAGCAGCTGCCGGAGGGCTACGAGCCCCTGGCTTCGTTCGAAGAGCCGGTGGCCTCCCCGCTGGACATCATCACGGCCGGGCCCGCGCCGCAGCTGGTGGCCGCCGATTCGGTCAGCGAGTACATCGCCCTGCTGCAGGCGGGCCAGAACCCGCCCGCCCCGGCCGGCCTGCAGGGCACCTGCCTGGCCGAGCAAATGGCCCAGCACCTAGAAGAATACCAGGCCGAGTTGGCCGCCCTGTTCGGGGCCGACGAGCTGTAGTGCCCGGCCGGCCCATCCCCCACGTCTCATTCTTTCCCATTCGTATGAACCAGAAGCGTTTTAGTACCTCGCTGGCCATCCTGGCCCTGCTGCTCAGCTCGCACCTGCTCTATGCCCAAACCGGGGGCGGCAACGGCACGGCCGGCATCCAGGATGCCACTACCCAGGTCACCAGCTACTTCGACCCGCTCACCAAGCTCATGTACGCCATCGGGGCGGTGCTGGGCCTGGTAGGCGCCATCAAGGTGTACAGCAAGTGGAACTCCGGTGACCAGGACACCCAGAAAACGGCCGTGTCGTGGTTTGGCTCGATGATTTTCCTGGTCATCGTGGCCACGGTGGTGCGCTCGTTCTTCCTCTAGTACCGGCACCATGCCTGTCTATGACCTGAACCGGGGTATCAACAAGCCCGTCGAATTCAAGGGGCTGGTGGGCAGCAACATCTACTTTCTGGTAGCCGGCATCGGGCTGGTGTTTGCCCTGTTCGTGACCTGCTACCTGGCGGGCGTGCCGCTGGTACTCACCGTGCTGCTCACCTTCCTGGCCGGAGGCGGCATGTGGGCCGGGGTATTTGCCCTGAACCGCCGCTTCGGCGAGCATGGGCTGATGAAAGCCGCCGCCCGCCGCTCCTCGCCCCGCTACATCACCAACCGGCACAGCCGCCTTTTCCAACGCCTCAACCAGGACCCGCCCGGCCGCGCGTAGCGGCCGGAGCGGGTGCTTTCCCTGCCTATGAGCAACAAGGTTCTGCCCTCCGTTTCCCTGGAATCCAAGCAGCCCATCTACAAGGTGGAGAAGGATTGCCTCGTCTCGAAAAATGCGGACGTGACGGTGGTGTTCCGCCTGGAGCTGCCGGAAATCTTCACCCTCTCGCGCGAGGACTACGCCCAGCTGCAAGCCGCCTTCGTAAAGGCCGTGCGCCTGCTGCCCGACCACTGCGTGGTGCACAAGCAGGACTGGTACGTGGAGGACAAGTACGCGCCCGGCTTCGAGGCTGAGCGCACGCTGCTTTCCGCCGCCTACGAGCGGCACTTCAACGAGCGGCCGTTCCTGAACCACTTCTGCTACCTCTACATCACTAAAACCTCGTCGGAGCGGCCCAACTGGGGCAGCACCTCGGGGCTGCTGGCCCGCCGCCACATCGTGCCTAAGGACATGCTCGACACGAAGGTGCTGGAAAGCTTCTTCGACAGCGTAGGCCAGTTCGTGCGCACGCTGGAAGGGGTGGGGCCGACCAACGCGCCGTTCATCCGCTCGCACCGGCTTACGTCGGATGAGCTGGCCGGTACCCAGGAAAAAGCCGGGCTGCTGGAAAAGTACCTCTCGCTGGACTTGTCCGACCAGGCCCCGCAGGTGGACCTGGATTTAACCAACGGGCTGAAGGTAGGGCAGGAGTTCTGCCAGATGTTCTCGGTGGCCAACCTCGACGACCTGCCCACCTCGGTGGAAACCGACATCCGCTACGAGGCCTACAGCACCGAGTACTCGGACTTCCCCATCTCGTTTGCCGCCCCGCTGGGGCTGCTGCTGGGTACCAGTCACATCCTGAACCAGTACGTGTTTCTGGACAACACCCAGAAAACGGTGAAAACCTTCGAGCAGAAGAAGGACCGGCTCAACTCCCTCTCGCTCTACTCCCGGCAGAACGCCATCAACGTGGAGTACTACCACGCCTTTCTCAACGAGCTAATTGCCCACAAGCGCCGCCCGGTGCGGGTGCACTGCAACGTGCTGACCTGGGGCCGCAGCGAGGAGGAGCTGACGGAGGTGCGCAAGCTGGTTAACGCCGCCTTCAACCAGATGAACTGCAAGCCCCGGCAGAACACGGTGGACATCGCCGCGCTCTACTGGGGCGGCATTCCGGGCAACGCCGGTGACTTTCCCGCGGAGGAAACCTTTTACACCTTCATCGAGCAGGCCGTGTGCTTCTGGGCCTCGGAAACCAACTACCGCAGCACCGGCGCCACCAAGGGCATCAAGCTCTCCGACCGCCTCACCGGCAAGCCCGTGCTGGTGGACATCTCCGACGAGCCGATGAAGCGGCAGGTCATCTTCAACCGCAACAAGTTTGTGCTGGGTCCCTCGGGCTCGGGCAAGTCGTTTTTCACCAACCACATGGTGCGCCAGTACTACGAGCAGGGCGCCCACGTGCTGCTGGTGGATACGGGCAACTCCTACAAAGGCCTCTGCGAGCTGGTGGGTGGGGTGTACTTCACCTACGAGGAGGATGCGCCTATTGCCTTCAACCCCTTCCTGATTTCGGGCAAGCTCGACGTGGAGAAGAAGGAAAGCATCAAAACGCTGCTGCAGGCCCTGTGGAAGAAGGACGACGAAACCGTGAGCCAGTCCGAGTACGTGTCGCTCTCCACGGCCGTGAGCCTGTATTACGTGATGCTCGAAGCCAACCCGGCTATCCAGCCCAGCTTCAACACGTTCTACGAGTTTGTGAAGGGCACCTACCGCAAGGTGCTGGAAGAGGAGAAGGTGCGCGAGAAAGACTTCGACCTCGACAACTTTCTCTACGTACTCGGGCCCTACTACCGCGGCGGCGAGTACGACTACCTGCTCAACTCCGATAAGGAGCTGGACCTGGTGCAGGCCCCGTTCATCGTCTTCGAGCTGGACAACATCAAGGACCATCCCATCCTGTTTCCGGTGGTCACGCTCATCATCATGGAAACCTTCATCTCCAAGATGCGCAAGCTCAAGGGGGTACGGAAGATGATTCTGATTGAGGAGGCCTGGAAGGCGCTGACCACGCCCGGCATGGCTGCCTACATCAAGTACCTCTTTAAGACGGTGCGCAAGTTTTTCGGCGAGGCCATCGTGGTGACGCAGGAAATCGACGACATCATCGGCAACGAGATTGTCAAGGACGCCATCATCAACAACTCGGACTGCAAGATTCTGCTCGACCAGCGCAAGTTCATCAACCGCTTCGAGGAGATTCAGGCCCTACTCTCGCTCACACCCAAGGAAAAAGACCTAGTGCTGAGCATCAACCGCGACAACCAGCCCGCGCGCGGCCGCTACACCGAGGTATTCATCTCGCTGGGCGGGGTGGTGTCGAAGGTGTACGCCATCGAGGTGTCGAAGGAGGAATACGTGACCTATACCACCGAGGAAACCGAGAAAGTGCGGCTGTTCGAGAAGCTGCGCCAGACCGGCGACATGCCCACGGCTATCAAGCTCTTCGCCGCCGAGTTGCGCGAAGGGTAGGGGGCGAACCATCAACAAAAGGGAAAAAACGATGCGCAATCCACTGCTTTACCTGGCCCTGCCGCTGGCGCTGCTCAGCAGCTGCGGCGCTGATACATCCCCGGCCAACTCGCCGGCGGCAGCCCCTGCAGCCGCTGCTCCTGCGCCCGCCTCCGCCGCGGTAGCCGCTGCGCAGGCCCTGGCCGACAGCCTGGTGGCCTTGCCCACCGCCGAGCCGGCCGACAAGGCGGCGGCCCGGCGCTACGCCCAGTTCGTGGCAACGTGGCAGGACAGCGACCTGGACGCTTCGGTGAAAGAGCACCCGGTGGTACGCAGCGGCTGGGCCCGCTACCGCTACGTGCTGCGCACGGTAGCCCGCTCGCGGGGCCTACCCCGGGTGCAGCCCGAAGACGTGGCCACCTGGAACGGCTTGGCCGGCCGCTGCGAAACGGTGGCCACGATGCTGCTGGCCCTGACCCAAGAGCCCAACGTGACGGCAACGCAGGCGCTGCCCACGCTGCTGGGCTTCGAGGGCGGTACCGGCCAGGCCCGCTTCGCAGCCGAGCGGCATATGAAGTACCTGCTGCACCCGCAAACCCGGAATCAGTAAGCCACCTACCACGCAAACGCGCCGCCCATGCAGAAGAAAATCATCCTTATTAGCCTAGTCCTGCTGGGACTGAGTGCTACCCAAGCCTCGGCGCAGCTGGTGGTATCGGCCCCGCTGCTGGAAGGCCAAAGCGCGGTGCAGACCGGCCTGCAAAAGACCATGAAGGGGTTGGAGGCCGCGGCCAATAAGCTCGTGGCCTTCGGGGTAAAGGAGCAGGAACTGACCAAAACCTTTGCCCGCAAGAACCTGGAGCAACACAAAGAATGGTACGACGGCCTGCTCAAAGTCAGCGCCGCCGTGCGCGACTACCGGCGGGTGCGCTCCATCTACGCCAAGCAAACCCAAATTATCCAGCAGTACTCGGATGCCATCAACGTGCTGCGCACCTCGCCCTACATCAGCCCCCAGCAGCTCACGCAGATGACCAGCGTGTACGCCCAGTTGCTGGCAGAAGGGGCCAACACCGTGGCCGACCTGCGCACAGTGGTTAGCCCCGCCATGCTCAAGATGACCGACGCTGAGCGCATGGAATTCATTGACCAGCTGGACGCCAAAATCACCGACCAGCTGGGCCTGGTTAGCTACTTCACCCGGCGCAACATGATGCAGTTGCGGGCGACCCAGCAAATCGAGCAGGACCGCCAGACCCTTCTATCCTTCATGGGCGCCAGTGCCCGCTAACCCTACCCGCCGCTAATGAAAACTGCCTCCACATTCGTCCTGCTGGCGTTGCTGGGCCTGCTGGCCCGGCCGGCGCGGGCCCAAACGGTGATATCGGCGCCCATCTCCGAGCAAATCTCGCGCAAGCAGATTCTCCACCAAGGCGTATCGACCACGCTGAAAGGCCGGGCCAAGGTGCTGGCCGGCGACATCAAACAGCTCAGCACAGCCATCAAAGGCATCACCGACCAAACCCAGGCCCTGCACGCGCAGTGGTATAGCTCGCTGCTGCAAATCAGCGCCGGCGTGCGCAACTACCGCCGGGTGCGGGAAATCTACGACGCCCAGGCCGCCATGATTACCCAGTTTTCCAGCGGTGTAACCGAGCTGCGCACCCGGGGCCTCACGCCCGCGCAAGTCAGCGCAGCCTCCGCCATGTACCAGGTGCTGCTGCAGGAAAACGTGTCGCTCATCGCCGAGCTGGCCACCATCATGACCACCAACCGGGCGCAGATGACCGACGCCCAGCGCCTCAGGTTCATCAACCGCATTGCCGACCGCATGCAGCAGCAGCAGCAGCTGATGACTTACTACACCAACAAATGCCGGGCCGTGGCCTACCAGCAGCAGCAGGCCCGGCAGGACCGGGCCTCGGTACTCGCCCTGATTGGGGCCGAAGACGCCCACTAGCTCCCGCCGCATTTCTCCCACCGCATTTCCCGCCGCTATGGACATGAACTCAATTACCATGCAGATGCTCCAGATGGAGCAGATGCTGGGCCGGCTCTACGATTCGATGCTGCCGCTGGTCGCGCAGTTCGTGACCCTAGGCCGCGCCGTGGGCGGCATTGCCGCCCTGGTTTTCATCAGCTCCCGGGTGTGGGGCCACATTGCCCGGGCCGAGCCCATCGACCTGTACCCGCTGCTGCGCCCCTTTCTGATTGGCCTGGCCATCCTGCTGTTTCCGCAGCTGCTCGGCGGCCTGCGCGGCATCACGGGTGCGCTGGCTACCAGCACCGATTCGGTGCGCACCGACCAGACCGCCCGTATCGACCAGCTGCAGCAGCAGAAAAAGGCCCTGCTGGCCCGCCAGCCGGGAAACGAATACTTCGCCACGGATGAGGCCTACGAAAAGCGGCTGGAAGAGCTGGGCGGGGCCACGGGCATGAGCAACCTGGGCCAGCAGGCCGCCCTGGGCTTTGACAAGCTCAAGTACGAAGTCAAGCAGGACTTCCGGGAATGGATGAAAAACACCCTGGAGCTCTTTCACATTGCCGCCCGCCTGCTCGTCAACGTGCTGGCCACCTTCCTGCTCATCGTGTTGTCGGTGCTGGGTCCGCTGACCTTCGGCATTGCCATTTTTCCCGGCTTCACCGGCTCCATCGCCAAGTGGCTGGGACAGTTCGTCACCATCAGCCTGTGGGTGCCGGTGGCCAACATCTTCGGGGCCATCATGGGGCAGTTTCAGGTGATGATGCTGGAAGCCGACATCGGCCGCCTCAACACCGGCGCCGGCGTCGACTCCGCCGATTTCGGTTACCTGGTCTTTCTCTGCATCGCCATTGCCGGCTATCTGGTCATTCCCTTCATCACGGATATGATGCTGGCCGCCTCGGGCGTGAGCGGCGTGGCCCGCGCCATGCAGGGCGCGCTGGTGGGCACCGCCGCCACGGCAGGCGCCGCGGCCGGGGCGGCCACCCGCTTGGGCGCAGCCCCGGCTGCGGCGGCCGCCGCTACTGACAACCGGTCTTGGGGCGAGCAGCTGGGCCACCGCGCCGGCACCGCCCTGCGGGAGCGAGTCTTCGGCCGCCGCTCCGCCTAAGCCCGGGCCCACTTATTCCTCACTAGCCCTCCCTAGCCATGTTCGCATCCCTGAAAACCATCGACTCCGCCTTCCAGCAGGTCAAAACGCTGGCCCTGCTCTTCATCGTGGCAGTGCTGGTGCTGGCCGGCGCCATTGCTTACTTCGCATTCCAGACCACCACGGCGGCCGCCAACCGCATCTACGTGCTGGAAGGCGGGCAACTGCTCACGGCCGGCGCCCGGGATGCGCGGGCCAACCGGCCGGTGGAGGCCCGCGCCCACGTCACGCGCTTCCACGAGCTGTTTTTCACCCTGGACCCCGACCAGAAAGCCATCGACAGCAACGTGAACAAGGCGCTGTACCTGGCCGACAACTCCGCGAAGCGGCAGTACGAGAACTTCAAGGAGAAGGGCTTCTACAACGACCTGATTGCCGCCAACATCAGCCTGGAAATGAGCGTGGATAGCGTGGTGATAACCAATTCCCGTCCCCTGGTGGCGCGGTGCTACGGGCACCAGCGGGTAATTCGAGCCACTTCGGTGACCACCCGCAACTTCCTCTCGGAATGCTCCCTGCGCGACGTGACGCGCTCGGAGAACAACCCGCACGGCTTCCTGATGGAGAACTGGCGGGTCCTGCGCAACGAAGACCTCAGCACCCAGCCCCGCTAAGCCCTACCCGATGGAAACCAAATCGCACGACGCGCAATTTCTGCGCACCCGCAAGATGGCTACCTTCCTGCCGGTGGTGGGCGTCCCCTTTCTGGCCGTTATGTTCTACCTGGGCGGCGGCGGGCAGGGCGCGCCCGCCGAGGCCCAGAACGTACCGTCCGGCTTTAACACCACCTTGCCCACGGCCGAAAAAGGCTCCATCACCGCCAGCAAGCTCGAAGCCTACGCCAGCCCGGTGGACACCCTACGCAACCGGGGCCTGGTCGACGCCCGCCTCGATACGGCGGCCGGCTCGGGCCTGTCCTACTCCATCGGTGCCGACGGCAAGCCCGGGCCCAACGGGTCGGTGGACAAGTCCGTGGTGGCGGCCCAGCAGCAGCTCATTGCCGCCCAGCAGGCTCTGCTGAACGGTGGGGCTGCGCCCGGCACTGCAGCAGCCCCGACGGCAGCGCCCGGTGCCCTCACGCCCCAGGAGCAGCTGGAGCTGATGCGCAGCCAGCACGAGCGGGAGCTGGCCGAGAAGGATGCCCAGCTGCAGATGGCCCAGCTGCTGGCGCAAAGCAACAGCGGTGGGGGAGGGGTAGCCCGCCCGGCCGCGCCGGCGGTGGCCAAGACCAGGAAAAAAGCCCGCACCCGGGCTAACGTGGTCGATGAGGATGCCGTCGTTTCCCGGCTGGGTGGGGGCGGCGCGGGCAGACGGCGCACGGCCTCGTTTACCGGTTTGGATGACGGCCATGCGGCTACCGAAGATGCCAACACCCTGCCGGCCGTCATTCACGAATCGCAGGAAGTCGTCAGCGGCTCGCTGGTGAAAATGCGTCTGACGGAATCGGCCGTGGTCAATGGCCGCACCCTACCGGCTAATACCTTCATCTACGGCAAGTGCAGCCTGGCCGGGGAGCGGCTGAACATCAGCATCGAAACGCTGAAAACCGGCAATCGGGTCTTTCCGGTGGCCCTCGAAGTCTACGACGTGGACGGCCTGGAAGGCCTGCACATCCCGGGCGCCATTACTCGGGACGCGGCCAAGCAGGCCGGTGCCGACGGGCTGAACGCCGCCGATGCCATGACCATGAGCGCCGACCCTACCCTGGCCGCGGCCGGCGTCGCGGTTACCGCCGTCAAGGGCCTCGGCCAGAAGAAAATCCGCCTGGTCAAAGTGCGCCTGAAAGCCGGCTACCAGGTCATGTTGAAGATTGATAAATAAGCTACTATGAGAATCGCCCTTGCCCTCTGCACCCTGCCCCTCAGCCTGGCCGTGGCGCCCGCCCTCGCTCAATCCACGACGCTGGCCAGCACCCGGCCCGTAGCGCCGGCGGCGCCGGCGAAGCTCGCGACGTATCCGCTGTTCGTGTCGGAGCAAAAAACCACCCACCTGGTTTTCCCGTCCCCGGTCACGTATGTTGATTTGGGCAGCGCCGGGCTGATTGCGGCCAAGGCTACGGGCTCCGAGAACATCGTGCGGGTCAAGGCGGCCGGCAGCGGCTTCAGCGAAACCAACATGACCGTGCTCACGGCCAGCGGCAAGCTCTACTCCTTCGTGGTGGGCTACCAGCGCAACCCGCGCCAGCTGGGCCTGGACCTAGGCGCAGCCAGCGCGGGCTCCGCCAAGCTGCCCGTCCTCCCGCTCTACGTCTCAGACCAGAAAACCACGCACCTCGTGTTTCCCTACCCGGTCACCTACGTCGACCTGGGTAACTCCGGCATTCTGGCCGCCAAAGCCACGGGCGCCGACAACATCGTGCGCGTGAAGGCGGCCAGCAGCCGCCTGACCGAAACCAACATGACCGTGCTTACCTCCGGGGGCAAGCTGTATATGTTCGTCGTGAACTACCAGCACGACCCCAAGGTGCTGAGCATGGACCTGAGCACGATGACCGGTTCCACCGCCCAGGCCGGCAGTGGCAGCGAGGCCATTTTATCGAATACGCCCATTCCGCAGGGCAACCTGGATGCTTTTTCTAAGCAGGCGCTGGCGCGCGGCGGCGCGGCAGCCAGCGACACAAAAAACCAGCTCAGCGTGCGCGCCGGCCGCGTGGGCTACCAGCAGGAAACCTTGTTTTTCCCGCTGCACCTGCGCAACCGCTCCAACGTGACGTATGACGTGGATTTCGTCAAGTTCTACATCCAGGACAAGAAGGCGGCCAAGCGCACGGCCGAGCAGGCCATTGAGCTCACGCCCACTTACGTCTACAACGGCAACCTGAAAAAGATTGAAGCCGCCGGTAAGCTGGAGCAGGTATTTGTGTTCAAGAAGTTCACAATTCCTGACCAGAAAAACCTGGTTGTCGAAGTGTATGAGAAGGGAGGTGGGCGCAACGTTAAGCTCAAGCTTTCCAACAGCGACCTGCTGCGGGCCCGCGGCTTCCGGTAACCACAATTCGCCTGTGCGCCTTGCTGATTAGCTGCTTTGCGTGCACCAAACCGGCATCATTTCGTTTACTGGGTAGAACAAGCAGAGCAAACGACCGGCTCGGCACTCACTCTCATCCCTACTGCTATGCGTATTCTGCTGCTTATCGCCTTGGTTATCTTTCTCTATTCATCCTGGGCCCCGGCCTGGGGAGCCCAGGTGGCCACTTGGGGCCTGCTATTCTATTTCGGCTATAAGTTCTTCCGTCTTTCCAGCTCCGTTATGCACCGGGCCTCCCGCAGCCCCCAGGACCGCTACGACCCTCATAATTATTAGCAGCTTCACTTCCGGTGGTATTGCCTAGTACGCCCTTCTGTTGCCTTGAAAAGGCAGCAGGAGGGTGTTTGGCGTTTGGGCCTTCTATGAAACACTAACCCATGCGCTACCGCCTGAACCGTAACTTACCCGAAGCACAGAAAACACTTTGTAATGTTTTGCAGTAAAAAAACTTTACATTAGCTGTATCTTTACCGGCCGTAGCAGATGGAAAAATCGCCCAAATCCACGACCGCCCGCCAGAAAATCCTCAACCGCTTGCATAAGCTGGAGCCGGGTGCCCTCGTGCGCTACCAGGACTTTGCCAGCCTGGGCATCGCGCCGGGCACGGTGGCCGTGAACCTAAGCCGGCTACGCCAGGAAGGCGTGGTGCAGCAGGTCACCAAAGGCACCTACCGCCTCCCCCTGCAGAGCCGTTTCGGCCCGGTACCGGTTTCCGAGCAGCAAGTGCTGCAGGTGCTGCTACAAACGCCCAGCAAAAAGTTGCGGGGCTACCCCACCGGGGTAGCGGCCTTCAACCGCCTGGGCCTGACCACGCAGGTCCCCCAGGAAATTCAGATTGCCACCCCCCGGCCGGGTCGGCCCAAGAAAGTCGGCAACGTGCGCGTGCGCTTCGTGCGCAGTCGGGCCGATGTGAAGCCGGAGGAAGTGAAGCTGTGCCAACTGCTCGATGCCCTGCGGCAGATTAAGCGCCTGCCCGACACCTCGCCGGCCGCAGCTCTGCTGCGCCTGCGCGAGCAGGTAAAGCAGCTGCCACCGGCTGAGCAGGTTGCCCTGGTCCGCCTGGCGCAGGACTATAACCCGGCAACGCGCGCCCTGCTGGGGGCCCTGCTGGAAGGACTGGGCGAAATCAAGCTAGCCAGCAAGTTGAAAGCCAGCCTAAATCCTCTATCCACTTATAAACTTGGCCTGTCTGAGCAGGCCTTACCCAACCGCGCGCAATGGCAAATCCGATGACCCTGCACACCCACGAGCAGGACTTTCGCAACCTGATTACCATCACCGCGACGGCCCGGGGAATGCGGCAAAGCTTTATTGAGAAGGACTACTGGGTAACCTGGGTGCTGCGCAACCTGGCCGACTCGGCAGTGGCCGACCACGTCGTGTTCAAGGGCGGCACCTCGCTTTCCAAAGGCTACGGACTTATCGAGCGGTTCTCGGAGGATGTAGACCTGGCCGTCATTATGCAGGAGCAGCAGACCGATGGGGCACTAAAAAGACTTATTCGCGACATCCATAAAATCGCGGCCGGCAGCCTGCCCGAAGTAGACGTGCCAGGCTCCACCAGCAAGCGCGGCCACAACCGGCTGGTGTACCACCAGTACCCGCACCTGTTCACCGACCCGGTGCCGACGGCTACCGAGCACATTTTGCTGGAAATAACGGCCTTCGGGGAGCCTGAGCCGCACAGCAAGCGCCCGTTGATTTCCTACCTGGGGCAGTACCTGCTCGACCAGGGGCAGCCGGAAGCCGTGCAGGAGTACGGCCTGGCAGCCTTCAATTTCAACGTACTGAGCCTTTCGCGCACGTTTGCGGAGAAAATCATGGCCCTGGTGCGGGCCTCGTACGAGCAGAACCCACTCGCGGCAATGAGCCGCAAAGTGCGCCACCTCTACGACCTGCACCAGTTGGCCAGCCAACCCGAAATCGTTGCGCTGCTGGACGGGCCCGGCTTGGCTCAGCAACTCGCGGCCGTACAGCGCGACGATGCGCGGGCGGGCGTCATCGGCCCGACCCTAGAGTGGAAAACCAAACCCCTGACGGCCTGCTGGGCCTACACCGAGGAAGCAGCAAACTTGCGCCAGCTTCGGCAGCCCTATGAGCAGGACTTACCCAGCCTGTTGCATAGCCCGCTCCCCGCGTTTGACCAGGTGCTACAGGTGCTGCAGCGTATCGCGCAGCAACTACGGGCCTATGATGGGCTGTAAATAATGGTAGCAGGAATCGGGGGAGCCTATCACAAAACATGCACACTTAGCCACGCCAGCGCCAAGCTCGCCGGAACCCTTTGGCTTCCGCTTCGGCTACGGTCATCGCGTAAAACTCCCCGACTTTGTCCAGCTTGGTTCGGTCATACATCTGGTCGAAGGGCAGGTGATAGATTTTTTCGCCGGTGGCGGTACTGATATGGCACTTAATCATGGGATAGGGGCCAATGGCGACCTGCTCGTGAATTTGAATCCCAAGTGCCTGCGCGAAGCTTCGAGCAGTGGTAGATAGGCTGGTAGACGTGTAGAAAACGGCCGCAATGTCCCCAGCGGCTAGCAGCTGGGGGAAAAGGTGTAATTGCTGGGGCACCTGCTGTTTGCTTGCCGAATCCAAGTATAGCATTACGGTGGTACCGAAAAGCTGATTGATATGCTTTTCGTGAATCAGCTTTTGTTGACTCCAGTACTTACACTGTACTACCTCCGTCTTACCGCCTTTGCGGCAAATTAAATCGCGCCCCAGGTCTTCTTTGCCATTTTCGATACCGTAGTACGAAACTTCGTAGCCGCGGCTCTCATACAAATAGCCCACGTACCGTTCGTAGTCCCGACCGATTTGGAAGCTACTTTTTCGAGCCTGGCGGTATCGGTCCAGGGCTCGCTGATTGCGTTCGGCGGGGGATAACGCGGCGTACTCGCCGGGTGATAAATACGTCTTCACCGGGTCGTCCTGCTGCGGCTCGGGCTGCTCGGCGTAGGCCTCCGTAATCTCCAGCAGGGCTTCTTCGATATCGTCTTCCCGGAACTGAGTCAGGAAGGGGAACAAGGACTCGTACTGGTCCAAGGTGTATTGAGCCAACTTCAGCTGCTCGGCCAGGGCCCGTTTCTCCTGCCCAATTTGGCGAACCGTTTCGGCGGCCGTGGCAGCGGGGTTGCGCTTGGTGCGCAGGTAATCGGATACTTCCTTGTTCTTCAACAGCACTAAGTCGGCCACGGCCGATGCCAGCCAGGGAAAACTCTTGCTTTTTTCTGTCAACAGTCTTTCCAGATTGGCCACGTCTGTTTCGCGCTGCCGCAGAGCGGCTTCCTCCTGCGCAAGAACTTTGCGCGAAGCAGCTTCCCGCTCTTCGACGGCCTGCAGTTTGGCATCAAACTGCGCCGCAGCGGCAGTAAAACTATTGACGAGCTGTTGCGTGGCAGCCAGCTTCTTTTGCAGCTCGCTGTTCACGTTATCAAACCGCAGCATGCGGCTGATTAAGCCTTTTTCATTCGTTGTCAGCCCCATATACGCTTGTATGCTAACGCCGCTTGTAACTCTTCTTGTACTTTTTCCTGGAAGATGTTGCCGGCCAGCTTACTACCCGTCGCTCACGCAGGTGCTGCTGATAGGCCTCATGCCCTTGCATAGCAGCCGTCAATTCATCCAAGGTTTTAAGGGCTTGCTCGCTCTGCTGTAAGGTGACCTCCTCTAACTCATCAAAGCGACCTTGTAGACCTTGTAGCTTTTTGCGGAAGATGCGCCCATCCCACCAATCGGCAATTTTGGCCCACAAGAAAAGAAGCAGGATAAACCCGCCAAAGAATACAAGAACAGCCATGTTGTTGCGTAGTGAATGGTTGCTGCTACAGGCCAGCCGCTCCCCGCAACCGGCGCAGCAGCTAACCTGATTCTAGTATGCCAGTTGCTCCAATAGCCGGTCCACCATTCCACGAATCGTCAGTAGTTGCTGCCGCATCTCAGCGGGTGACATGGCTCCCGAAGGTTCGGCGCTGACTATTTCCGCAGCCTCGTCTCCAAAAGGTGGAGTATCCCACGCCTCTTCGCCCTCCAATTGAACGCGGCGGTAGGAGTTGCCCAGCCGACGAATGGGAAAGTGCCGTGGGCGACCGGTGGTTTTAACACCGGGAAAATCAGGTTCCACTGCCGGGGCAGGTTCGTTCTCAAGAAATGCAGCTAGCTGCGCAAGGCGGGCGGCGGCAGCTGGCAGCTGCTCGCTTACTTGGTCCGGAATTGTTAGGTACCAGGGTGGGCCTAGGCGGGCAATTTGGTTTGCCAGATTGTAGCTGATGCGGTTTGTTTCCAGCTGGTGCTGCGCAACGCGAATCCAGGCATCGGCTTTGCCCAAGGGGATGCCGGGCGTGTCTTCGAGCCAGTGCATCTTGTCCCATATTTGCTCCGATAATGCCCGCTCTTGCTCCTTGAGTTCGAGGGCCGCCGTGCGGACGCGCTCCGCTTCCGCCAGGTCTTCGTACTGCATCCGGCCACTATGCGGCAACGGAAATTTGGTGGGCTTTTCCCGTAGCCGTTCCCGCAGCGCCCGGTAGGTCTGCACGTTTATTTCCAGCGTTTTATCCGGACACTCCCGCACCAGAACTACCACGGCAAAGTGCCGGGTAACCGGGCCGTCTAAGGGCAGGTAATGCCACTGCGAGATAAACCATTCGGCACCGGTACCCGAGTAGGTAGCGAGTTCCGCGAAAACCTGTTGCCGATTATGCTTCGCAGCTTTTTCCTGTTTCATTTAGCGAATACCCACCCGGGAGTTCTAACGGAATGTATGTTGAGCGCCTGCTTAGGAGAAGACGAAACGGGAGATAAGCGGCACTAGGGGCAGCTTCCATTCTTTATTGGCGATGCCTTCGGCCCGGGCTCGGTAATGGCAGGGGCGGCATAGCGTCGTGACGGCCTCCATCTTCACGTACTCGGCCGACTGGGCTAGCGACTCTAGCAAGGCAAAGCGAGAAACGGCTTCATCGTTGGCCTTGAGCACGGCCTGCAACTGCACGCTGGCCAGGTAATTCTTGGCCGCCTGCAGCGCCTTGGCGCGGTCGGTGGTTTTAGGGATGGGGTAGTAGTCCAACTCGACGGGCTGCTCGAAGCCGTGGTTGCGGCCACACAAAAACGTCGGCTTCATGCTTTTGCGCGACCGGATGTTGATGATGCCGCACGTAGGGCAAGCTTGACGCTTTTCCGACCGCATGACGGCCGCCGCCTGCTCGTCGGTAATGTTGTCGAACACAGAACGACCCAACTCGGCCAGAATACTGTTGCGCACTTGCGTTTTGACGTCTGGGTAGGAGAGGGGCAGTTGCCGATTGAGCAACACCAGCGGAGGCTCTTGGCTGCCGCAGCCTTCGCATTGGTCTTTGAGCACGTCTTGACGCTTGGCCTTCCACTCAGCTGTTTCCCACGGCTTGGGCAGTTTCTTCAGCACCTCAAACGCCTGCGCTACCGACCATTCGCCCTGCTCCACGTGGGCTCGAATATCCTGATAAGGGAAGGTAGTGGCGGCTGGCACAGCCTCAGCTGGAGAGGCAGCCGGCGGCACCGCGGCTGGCGCAGCGGGTTGCGCGGTAGGCAATTCCACTGAAAAGCCCATGGCGGCCAGCAGTTCAGGCGAAGGCTGCACCAAGTCGTAGGCGTAGGTACCCGGACAGCTCACCTCGCTTCGCTGGCTCAGTAGCTTGCCGCTCGTGCTGTAGAAATCAGCCAGTACCCGCGGATTACCGTGGTATGGAGCCCGGCCCGGCAACTTATGCCCCGCCGTTGCCCCCTCGATTTCTATTACCCGGGCCAGCGTATTGCCCCACGAATCTCGCACAATCCAAAAACCCACCTGGTGCCCGTTGTGGGCATACATCTGATACACATTCATTCTATAAGCGCACAGGCAAACAGTTCTCTATCGTTTTTCCGGCAGTGAAAATACAAGAAAAGCCGGGGCGTTGCGAAGCTTCAGCCGGGCGAAGTCATTGGGCTGAGCTACCTTGGTTTTACTCAGCCGTTGGTGCTATGCGGCGCCGTTTGGCATAGCGTGGCACCTGCGCATCAAAGCTGCTCCAGTTGACGCCGGCATTGAGAATGCAGTCGTATGGCGTCGGCTGCACCTCAAGAGTAAGGCGTTGGCATTCGGCTACCGTGGTGGGCGAAAATGCACCTCCGGGTTCCTGGTGCAGGAAGAAGTCCCCCTGCAGCGCCTGGCAGTGCTGGCAATGGTTGGCCCAATAGCTGCCACCAGCGCGCGAATGTCCCAAACGAAAAAACGGATAGGCTGCCGCGAGTTGGGCAGTAGTGGCCTCATCGACGTATCCGACGCCCGAAATGAAGACAAATTCCTGCTGCCGGTACCAGCTCTTGGGAGCATCCTCGGTCACCTCATCAGATTCTGAGTCGTCGTAATCAAGCAAACAATAACTGTCCGCCGCCAAAGCAGCTACCGTCGTGGATTGGGTGCATTTCCAGCAATAAATCGTACTGGTAGCTACATAATAGGGCGCTTGCAGAATAAGCGTTGCCTCTCCCGCCTCCCACCACTGCGTGAACTGGTTGTAATCCCGATGAGGCGGCACAAACCACGTCTTGTCGGCCACGCTCCACAACGCGCCCTTGCGCTTGGCTTCTTCTTTATCGGCAAAGGATACTCTTAATTTTAAGGCCATGCCGCATTATAACAACCGCATAGCAGATAAACTAAGACTCCGCTGGCCCATGCTGCGCTAGGTAACTACCTATCGCGCAACACTAGGTCAGCCGCATTGCCATTAATTTTCTGTCTGGGTAGTCAGGGCATCGGCCAGGGCGGCCGCCAGCACGGTTTGTACCGGTATGGTTAGCAAGTCGGCGACCCGCAGGGCCTCGGCCACGGTTAGGCTGGAAGGGTCGGCTTCCCTCTGCTTGATAGTACGGTAAGTCATTTGCAGGTGCTCCATCAGCTCGCGCTCGGTAAATGAGAAACGCCCGTGTCGCAGCAGGTAGCTGAACTGTTGCCCCGGCGGAGCGACACTAGGGGCAGATGCGGGAGGTAGCGGTTTTTTCATGAAGACGATTTGTCGGCGTTAGATAAGCATACGCAGGAGGAAGCCGGTTGGCGAGGTTGCCCCGGTCCTGGTGCCGGGCGGGCATCATGACCCGCCCGGCACCAAGACTCAAGCCGCCAAGCGCAATTGCAGTTGCGTACCGGGCGCTGCCAGCGGTTCCTCCTCGTGCACCAGCGGATGGGTCGGGGAAGTCGTTTCTTTGGCCTGCCGAGCACGGTAGGCCGCCATTTCCGGACCGGGCAACCATTGCTTGCCCGCACAGGCCCGCAGGTTAAACTCCTGCCACAGGTATTCATCGCGGAAAATCAGGTGCACGGTGCCTTTCTTAAAAGCCCGGATTTCAAAGAAGCGGCTGTACACCGTCCATACCCCATTGGGGTTGGCGTTCTGGTTGCCGTAGCGGTCCAAGGCCGTATCGATGCCAACGCAAGCATCGTAGTCCTCGCCCGCTAAGTAGCACATCACCCGGTCAATGTCGGCGTAGTCGTCGCGCCGGTTCCAGTTCACACGGAAGCCCTTGCCCGAATAATTTTCTTCTACTGCGTAGGGCAGAATTACCTTGCGGTTCACCTTCCACTGCGAGTTGGTAACCCAGCCCTCCACGTGCAGGCGGTTTTCTTTGTGGTACTTGGTGAAGGTGTCGAACACCGATTCCACGGCCTGCTCCATGATGGTTTCGCGGTTGTCGAGCACCAGCGCCACCAACTCGGCCACGGCCTCATGAGTGAATTCCTGGTAGCCCTGGGCCTTGCTGAAAGCCGCGAAATTGCGGCGCACGTCGGCCGTCATCAGCTTCTGAATATTCACCTTGTCGAGCACTAGCCCCCAGATTTGCTGGTTCATCTCGTCGGCAAAGTTGTTGTAGCTCGTGCGCAGGCTGCCGCGCTCCAAGCTGGCCTCGGCCAGTTTCAGCACGTCCTGGTATTCGCTGCGCAACAGGCTTTTGGCGTAGAACTTCATGCCCTCGCGGGCCTGCAGGTAGGCCGCGTACTGCGCTTTCAGACCCTCGTACTCGGCGGCCATGTTGCCGATAACATCGCGCGTGGCCACGGCATTGGCAAACAGGTTTTCGTTGAGCTCCGGCCCCCGGCGGCCCCGGCTGGTGAATTCAAACGTGAGGCGGTCGGCCTTGGCGGGTTTGTGCAGCCGTACCAGGCTTACCCCTACGTTGGTGGGGCGCTCGGCCTCGGCAAAAACGGCTCCCAGTGCCTCGCTCGTGCCGTAGTCCTCGATGAGGCGGGCTAGCAGCTGCCGGGTTTCGGTGTAGGGGTTGGCCAGCGTTTCAGTGTTGAGCAAACACACCACGTCGCCGCCAGCGGCTACCACGTCCCAGGCCTTGAGCAAGTGCCGGTCACCGTTGGAGAAAGGCGGGTTCATCACAATAAGGTCGAAAAAATGGTCGCCGCGGTAGGTCAGGAAATCGTTGGCAATGACCTTATAGCCCTTATCATGGAGCACGGCGCGCAATTCGGGGTCGGCCTCGCAGCAGTACACGTTTTGCTTACCGCTGCGGCTGTGGTAATCCTCCCGGTCCAGCCAGGCCGTCAGCTCGTCCACAATGGCCCCACTGCCGGCGCTAGGCTCCAGAATGGTAAGCTTGCGCAAGGCAGCCGCAGCCGGATTGTAGCGGCGGTACCGCTCGCTGCTCTGCTCATCGTCACCACTGGGAGCGGGGTTGAAAAACGGGTCGAGCATGCGCTGAATGACGGCGGCCGGGGTGGGAAAGAATTCGGGATTTAGCATGACATTTAAGGGAATAAGGTGAAGCTAAACAACCTCTTACTTTCTTTATTAAACGCCAAAACCAGTGTTTTTGTTGCTAAAAAGACAACAAATATTAAATGGAACACCCTTTATTCACTCAGGTCAGCAAGCCCGTTTCTCCCTCTTGTTCCTCTCACTAGCTGCCGGCGGCAAGCCGGCTCAAACACTTCGCTGGCGGTACCGGCCTTGGCCGGTTCGGCCGGCAGCCATATAGTAGGCGGGAGGCCCGGCCGGGGCTGCAGAGCGCACCGGAGACGGGGCCGGCCTTCCGTCGCGACCAGCGGGAGCAGCGGAGAGCCGGCCCCGTCTCCGAGTAAGCGCCGCTGCCTGGGCCGGCGCGGCGGGGTTTTGCGAGAAGGATAGGAAGGGCGCGACCAGCGGGAGCGGTGCGCAGCACGGAAGCGCAGCGGCCCCCTGTATAGCCTGGCCCGCAGGGCTCGCCGAATGCAACTCGCTTTAAGTAAGCGTTTTTCGGAAAACGGCAAAAGTTTTTGTCTTATGTCGCAAACTTACGTCATACTATGTCGTATATTTGCGACATGAATCCCGGCTTTGCATTCTCCCTGTATGTCTTTTAGCGCCGACACTGCTATCCAGCCCCAGCCTGTGCTGCATACCATCCTCGAACGGGTGTTGCGCACCGAGTGCCTCGTCCTGGAAGGCCTGCGGCTGCAGTTGCAGGGCTACAATGGCCTACCGGGCGGCGGGGGCGAGGAACGGCTGAAGGCTGCTGAGCAGCGTGCCTACCACCGGGCCGAAACCCTGCTCACCCAGCTGCTGGCCGCCACAGCGGATTCTCCCACCGCCCCCAGCGGGCTCGCATCTTCTTCCCAATGACTTACGCAAAAACCGCCGCTTTCACTGAAGAGCAGCAGCAGTTGGCCCGCGTGGCCAAAGCGCTGGCCCACCCGGCCCGCGTGGCCATCATCCAGTTTCTGGCCGCGCAGAAAACCTGCATCTCGGGCGACATCGCCGCCGAGCTGCCCCTGTCGCGCACTACGGTGTCGCAGCACCTGCAGGAACTGAAGGCGCTGGATTTGATACGCGGCGAAATCGACGGACTCACCGTTTGCTACTGCCTCAATACCGAGTTGCTGCACCAGGTGCACCAGCAGTTCACGGCCTTTTTTCTGGAGGCTACCACCGGCGCGGTCTGCGGCCCTGACGATGCTTGCGCCTGCTAATTGCCCGAACTAATTCTCTAAGTTTTCACTCCTGACCTTCAACGCCCAACGCCATGAAAATTTCCGAAATCAAACAGGCCCTGGCCGAAGTAGAAGCCGTCAACTTCCGCCTGCCCACGGGCGAATACCTGCCCGCGCACTTCCACGTCACCGAAGTAGGGCTGGTAAACAAGCACTTCATCGACTGCGGTGGGGTGGAGCGCCGCGAAACGGTGGCCAACTTCCAGCTCTGGGAAGCTGGCGACTACGACCACCGGCTGGCCCCTCTGAAATTCCTGCACATCCTAGACTTATCGAAAAAGGTCTTGGGCAGCGAGGACCTCGACATTGAGGTGGAATACCAGCAGGCCACCATCGGCAAGTTTGGTTTGGTCCGCGAGGGCAACGACTTCGTGCTGACCCCGAAACATACCGCCTGCCTGGCGCAGGATGCCTGCGGTATCCCCGACCACTCACTGACCCTGCCCCAGCTGCAGATAGCCGGCTGCACGCCGGGCGGCGGGTGCTGCTAAACTGGCCAGCCGGCGCGGCCCTTCCAGGTCGCACCGGTTGACTTTTCACCTATCTATCCCTCTCGATTTCGATGACGATTGCCTTTTTCTCCGACGTGCACGGCAACCTGCCGGCACTGGAAGCGGTGCTGGCCGATATGGAGAAGCGCCGGCCCGACATGATTTTCTGCCTCGGCGACCTGGTGGGCTACGCGCCCTGGCCCAACGAAGTGGTGAATGAAGTGCGCCGCCGCGGCATTCCCACGCTGGCCGGCAACTACGACCAGGGCATCGGCCTGGCCAGCAGCAACTGCGGCTGCGCCTACAAAACCGACACCGAAAAAGACCTGGGCGCGCAGAGCATTGCCTACACCAACCACGTGGTGGGAGACGACGAGCGGCGCTACCTGCGCCTGCTGCCCAAGCACATGCGCCTGGAGTTTCAGGAGGAGCCCTGCACCCTGAACTTGCTGATGGTGCACGGCTCGCCTCGCAAAATCAACGAGTACCTGTTTGAAGACCGGCCCGAAGCCAGCTTTCTGCGGGTACTGGCCGAGGCCAACGCCGACATCCTGCTCTTCGGCCATACCCACAAGCCCTACCACCGCACCTTCGCCTACGAACAAGAAGGCCAGACCCGTTACCGGCACGCCCTCAACATCGGCTCGGTGGGCAAGCCCAAGGACGGTGACCCGCGTGCTGCTTACCAACTGCTGCACCTGGATGAGCACACGACGCTCACCGACCCCAACAGCGTGCGCTCAGAGCTGATTCGCGTTGCGTACGATGCGGAGAAAGCAGCACAGGCGGTAGAAGCCTCGCCGCTGCCCAATGAGTACGCCGATATGCTGCGCAAGGCCTACTAAGCTACCTCCCCGATGACCATTCAATCACTCACGGAAGCTCACTGGCCCGCCGTGCGCACTATCTACGAGCAGGGCATTGCTACCGGCAACGCCACATTTGAAACGCAAGCTCCCGAATGGCAAGCCTGGGACCGGGCGCACCTGCCCCATAGCCGTCTGGTAGCCGTGGATGACGCCGGCACGGTGCGGGGCTGGGCCGCGCTTTCGCCCGTATCGAGCCGTTGCGTGTACGGCGGTGTGGCCGAACTCAGCATCTACATCCCCGCCGACGCCCGGGGGCAAGGCGTGGGCCGGCAGTTACTGCAGGCCCTGATTACGGATTCGGAAGCCCACGGCATCTGGACGCTGCAAGCCGGCACTTTCGAGGAAAATAGCGCCAGTATTGGCCTACACACCCAGGCAGGCTTTCGCGTCATCGGCCACCGAGAACGGATTGGCCAGCACCACGGCGTGTGGCGTAACACGGTGCAGATGGAGCGGCGCAGCTCCACGGTTGGCATCGCATAATTCACTACTTTCTATGATTACTCCCCCTCAAGTCTTGCCCGCCGCCCCAGCCCCCGCCTCGCTGGCCGAAAAGAAGCTCTCAAGCCTCGACCGGGGCCTCACGCTCTGGATATTCCTGGCCATGGCCCTGGGCGTCGGCCTGGGCTATTTCGTGCCCGGCATCAACGGGACTATCAACTATTTCTCGGTGGGCACGGTGAACGTGCCGCTGGCCCTGGGGCTGATTCTGATGATGTACCCGCCGCTGGCCAAGGTAAAGTACGAGCAGCTGCCCACGGTCTTTAAAAACACGCGCATCATCGGCCTCTCCCTGTTTCTCAACTGGGTACTGGGGCCGCTGCTCATGTTCTTCTTGGCCATCTGGCTGCTACCCGACAAGCCGGAGTACATGATGGGCCTGATTCTCATTGGCATTGCCCGCTGCATTGCCATGGTACTGGTCTGGAATGACCTGGCCGATGGCAGCCGCGAGTATGCCGCCGGGCTGGTAGCACTCAATTCCATCTTTCAGGTACTGTTTTACTCGGTACTGGCCTGGTTGTTTATCACCGTACTACCGCCCTACTTTGGCCTGAAGGGCTACGCCGTGAACATCGGCATCGGGGACATCGCCCGGAGTGTGCTGATATACTTAGGCATTCCGTTCGCGGCGGGCTTTCTCTCGCGCACGGTGCTGCGCCGGCTGAAGGGCGACGCGTGGTACGAGAAAGTTTATATCCCGTCCATCAGCCCCATCACCCTCGTGGCGCTGCTGCTTACCATCGTCGTCATGTTCAGCCTCAAGGGCGAAACCATCGTGCAGGTGCCCCTCGACGTGCTGCGTATTGCCCTGCCGCTGGCGCTGTACTTCGGCATCATGTTCGTGCTCAGCTTCGTCGCGGGCAAGTATCTAGGAGCTGACTACGCCGAAAATGCATCCATCGCCTTCACGGCTACGGGCAACAACTTCGAGTTGGCCATTGCGGTGGCCATTGGGGTGTTTGGCCTGAACTCGGGCCAAGCTTTTGCCGGCGTGATTGGGCCGCTGATTGAGGTGCCGGCCCTGATTGCACTGGTCAACCTGGCCTTCTGGTTCCGCCGGCGCTGGTACAGCGGCAAACGCATCGCCACGGCTGCATAACCAACTTATCAACTGCTTGTAAGTACTTACCATGTCTGACAAGAAAAACGTGCTGGTGCTGTGTACCGGCAATTCCTGCCGCAGCCAACTGCTGCACGGCTATTTGGAACAACTACTTGGCGACCGGGCCAATGTGTACAGCGCGGGCGTGGAGGTGCACGGGCTGAACCCGCGAGCGGTGCAGACAATGGCCGCCGATGGTGTGGACATCTCTCATCATACCAGCAACCACGTGGACGAGTACGCGGCGGTGCCGTTTGACTATGTACTGACCGTGTGCGACCACGCCAATGAGGTGTGTCCGGTGTTTCCGTCGTCAGCCCAAAAGCTGCACCACAACTTTCAAGACCCGGCGAAAGCCACGGGCAGCGAGGCAGAAATTACGCAGCAGTTTAACAGCGTGCGCGACCAGGTGAAGGCATATGCCCAGGACTTCGTGCAGACGCAGTTTCAAACAAGGTAAGGGAGACACAACAGCTTGTGGGCTGAGGAAATGGCAGCGACTGAAACGCTGGCAGGTGGCGGCACGCGGTGGCCAATGCCAAAGACGAAAGCATCGGCCAATACCGGTGGCGGAGTTGCGGAAGGCGGTATCCTCTAATTCAGCAGCGGCTGGTCAAGTGGGACCGGGCCAGTTGGCTTTAGCAAAAAAATGCTAGCAGCGGCGCAGGATTTAACTTTGTTTGCGGCCTAATACCTTGAACACTCCACCTGCTTTTTACTCACTTTTTACGTTTCGTCCATGAATAAGATTCTGCTTGCGGCCCTGCTCGCTACGTCCTCGCTCGCTTTTGCCGGTGCCGGCACGCCGAAGGCCAAAGCCCCGAAAGCAAAGGTCAAAACCACCTGCTCGGCCTCGTGTACCCCCACCGCTACGTGCAAGCCCAGTAGCTGCGCGCCCAGCCCGGCCTGCCCGGTTGATTGCCGGAAGTGAGCCAACCCGGAGTACCAACGAAAAGCCCGCCTATCGTAGGCGGGCTTTTTAGTTGTGGCTCTCCCGCAGCTTAGGTGTTCTCATCCGCAGCGTTTGCGTTGAGGTCAATGAGAATACGGATAGGAGCGAAGCCATCCGACCGAAAATTATCCGGATGATTATAGCCCCGGTACGGGTCGGCCGATTTATCGCGCGCATACACCTGTTCGTAGATGGGTGGCAAGATGTCCCTGCGGCTGAACTTTTTAGCCGTTGGCGACGGGGTGCGCGGGCAGCAGAAAAGAGAACGAAGCGGCTCCGCATAGTCCGGAAACACAGCACTAAATGGCATGGGCGAACTGCTGCTGACCGTGTTCATGATGTCTAGCGCCTTTACCAACGTCAAGTCAAAATCGGCAATGGAGGCTGGTCCACGGCAGTCAGTCCAAATAGGTGCCGCCGTGGGGAAATTGGTTTTCGACTCTCCTACGTAGAGCAGATAAAAGGCTTGACTACCAAATAAGTACTCATGCAGCAACAATTTGTGCCACTGTTCTTCTACCGTTCCGGCTTTCTTAACCTTCAGGTCGTTGAAAACGCCCTCATGCGACATGACCTTCGCCTGCAACGCATACCAATCGTATTGGCCCGTTGCATCCTGCACAAATAAATCAATGTCGTTGCCAAACGGCTTTTCGACCGGCCAAGAGGTTTTGTACACCTGCACTTGAAACGGGGCCACGCGTTGCGAGAAACGTACCAGCTCCAGCACGAAGAGGTCTGTCATCCCTAATTCCGAAAAGCCTAACTCGTACTCAAATACTTCCGAAAGGTGCCAATACACCCGTCGGGAAAAATAGCTGGTGTGCTTGCAAATATTCATTGCAGCCTTCCGATAAGGCATTATTCGCCATAGATTATTTGTAATCATCGCTCTTTGCTAAGCAACTGCCCGCGCAATTTTGAGCATGGCCGCCGGCGAGTCGCCAAACTTGCACAAGGCCTCGCAGTGCTGGCGCAGCTCCGAAAACAGGATGTAGCGAATGGTGGCGCCGGCGGCCCGGATGGCGGGGCGTGAGAGCTGCGCTTGCACTTCCTTTTCGCGGGCGTCGGGCACTACCAGGTAGAGCGCCGTCTCGTGCTCGGGCATGGAGAAAGCCAGGTCGGTCAGGCGTAGAATGCCCGAGTAGATGCTGGTGCTCTTCTCCACTTCGAAGGCGGCCACCACGCGGTTGGTGCCGGGCGCAAACCACACCACGTCAATCAGGCGAATGGTGGTGGCCACCTCGGCCGACACGGGCAGCTCGGGATGCTGGTCGAGGCACAAAAACGAGAGCTTCTGGCCGGCGCATATTCGGTTGCGGTCGTTGATGGCCGTCGTCACGTCGCAGCCCAGGGCCTTGCCCACGCGCAGCAGATGGTGCTGCATCTCGGTGTGCTGGTTTTCTTCCTGGGCCTCGGTCTGCACCTCCTGGTGGCGTTTGCGGGCCTGCTGCTGGTATTTGTCGCGGTCCTCGTCGCTGGCAAACTGTTGGTCGCCCGCAATCATCTTCTTCACGCCCACGTCGAAGAGCAGGCCGCTTAGGGCGCCGTAATCGAGACTCAGGTGCTGACGGTGCTCCTGGTTTAGGTCGCGCAGCCGCTCGCGCATGCGCAGGTATTCCGACCAGGAACCCAGCTTGATTTTCTCCCCAAACAGCGCGTTGAACCCGTTGACGATGGCCGTGTTAAAGGGCGGCATCAGCGTGGGGTGCAGGAAATACAGGATGCTGGCCACAGCCGGGCCCAGCCCTTTGATTTTGCGACGGTCCAGCAAATCGATTTCGCGCAGCAACTGCTGCTCAGTGGTAGCCGCCAGGCAGCTTTCCAAGAATTGGCCGAAAGCGCGCTTGTTTTCCTCATGCTCGTAGATGTCAGGAATGCGCAGCTTGGGCTTCCAATAAAAAGGGTGAGCCGCGCCCTGAAACACCTGCTTCTGCTCGCTGATGACGCTGAGCACGAATTCCAGCGACGTCCCTTTGAAGTCGTTGCCGAAGCTGCCCGCCTTGATGTCCTTAACGACTTGCTGCACCCCGCGCCGGATGGAGCGAAACGCCTTCAGGCGCTCCTCGTTGTTGATGAACCAGGTGTTGTAAACGGACTCGGAATCGGCCTTGTATTGCTGGATAAGAGGCGGTAGCGGTGCGGGCATACTGGGGTGGGATACGATGTAACTACTAAGATGCGCAGAAGCCCGTGCCCCGCCAACCGGCCCGCCAAAATTTCGGCCAGTTGGCGCCCACGCCCGGCTTAATGCGTCATGCCGGGCATAGCCATTTCTGGCATGTGCATGGGCGGCCCGGGTCGCATCGACAGGTCGCCGAACCGGGCCGCCACGTAATAGCTGGCCGCCAACAACAGCAGGCTGAGCAGGGTAACCAGTGCTTTGCGCCCGGCCGGTACGTGGTCATCTCCAGTGGGGCGCATGCTGAGCATGGCGTGCCCGGCGTGCGCACTGATGCCCATCGCGGGCGTAGCGGGCGGCATTCCGTTCATCATCATCCCGGCGTGGCCATGCTCCGCAGCGGTGGGGCTGCCGCCCTTACCCAACGCCCGCTCGGTGCCCATGCCGTGCTTGAGCTTGTGCTTCACCAGCCACCAGTTGATGGGGTAGGCAACGACCACGCCCACGAGCGTAGCGGCCGACATGGCCGCCCAGAACCAGGGAGACGTGGCCTCCATGGCCCGCATGTCGCGCGTCATCAGGATGACCATGGTAGGCAGCATGCCGGCCATCATGGCGTTCATCGACATCCATTCCGGCAGGAAGGAGCTACGCAGGGCCTGCCCGTAGCTCATGTTCATCATGTCCTTCATAAACAGCGCCTGGAAGATGAACAGTCCGAACACAAAGCCGGCGGCGTATTCAACCCAGATGTCGGTGCCCATGCTTAAGCCGAAATAGCCGGTGATGGCCGCGGCCACGATAATGCCGGTCGCGTCGCCGGCGGCGCAGTGAATCGTCGAGCCCACGGCCTGCTTCCAGAGTGGGGCCACAAACTGCTCGTGGGTGCCCGGGGCGGGCTCGCGGCACGAAAACCAGTAGACCAGCAGCCCAACCGGCCCGGTGTAAAGCGTGACCAGCACCCAACCCCACTTCATCACTTTCATCTCCGGGGTACTGGTAAACAGGTCCCAGGCCACATAGGCAACGGATAACAGGGTGAGGCCGAACCAACCCCACAAAAGCCATTCGGGTGCCCAGGGTGTAGCGTGCATGGGAGACATAAACGGAAGTCAAAAGGCGATGATAAAATGCTGGAAACAGGCAGGGCGGCCCTATGGGCCGCCCTGCTTACCGTGCTGCTGCGGGACAGCGCTAGTACTTCTTGTGGGCCAGTAGCCAGGCCTGCAAGTCCTTTATTTCCATTTCCTGGTCGTCAATAATGTTGTGCGCCAGGGTTTTCATGGTTGCGGTGCGCCCGTATTCCAGTTCGGCCTGGGAATTCTCGATGGCGCTACGGTGGTGGTCGACCATGAGCTGCGCGAAATCAAAGTCGATGTCGCCGGTGAGCGGCCGCAGGTCATTGGCCTGCATCATGCGCTGCATGCTTTCCATCTGCTTCGCGTTGAACTCCGGCACGGCCGGCTGCTGCGGGGTGTGGCTGCTCAGGAAAGCATCCAACTGCTGAATCTCGGCCTGCTGCTTGGTGATGATGGTTTGCGCCATCTGCTTCATGTCGGTGTCTTTGCCGCTGCGCAGCTCTTCCTGGCTCATGGTGATGGCGCCCTGGTGGTGCATTTTCATCATCATGGCAAAGTCGTGGTCGGGGTCCTGCGTTTTTTGCATCGCCATCATCTGGTCCATCATGGCATGCATCTGCTTCATGAACACGTTGTCGTCGTGGGCCTGTACTTTCAGGCTGTCAGAGTCGTCCTTGTTGCAGGATGGGAGGGAGGCCAAGGCAAGAAACGCGGCCAGCAGCGGGAAGCGAAGTATCTTTTTCATCTAATCAGGTCTGAGGGAAATTTGCTGATTAGTGAAACGGCTGGCTCTGGTGCGAGATTTATACTGCATCAACCAGCTCTTGCATAATTTCTGCATATGACCTGCCAGTGCTGAGCAGGGTTTCTACTGACTGAAAACTGCAGTAGTCAACCTTGCCACCTTCTTTGTCTACAGCTAACTACGACTTATGGGCGCCTCACCAGAACATCTTCTTCTTGACCAAAAAATTAAACTGCTGTGGGAATGGGGGCAGAGTGGTGGCTGGAAAACCCTTCTTGACAAGCCATTGGTAGAGGAATTAATGCAGGTTCGGGAGATGCCCGATGGCAGCGGACTCGTTGACCCCAGCACGCTAACTTCTCGGGTACGTGCCTTGGCTAATGCCGAATACGGCAGTCAATTACTACCGCCGCTGTTGCATCCTGAGCACCTGTCTATGTATCAATCCTTTGTGCAAAAGGACAACTATTTTGACCAACAGCGCATTGACACTGTAGCGGAGTTGGAGGCGCTCATTACCGAATTTGCCCCTAAAACCGACCACTTGTTTCGCGGAATAAACGAAGCTAAATTCATGCTGTATAGCTCTTTGCAGCGGAATTGGATAATTAACAAGCGGGAAACGAAGCCTACCGACCACCAGTTGTTTCTGGAAAGGCTAATGGCTAACGCCCGGATATACTGTGGCGGTCTTTTGGCCAAGTACATCGAAGCCAATGGGGGTGATTCGGGAAACGATGTGAGCGTGTTAAGCATTCTACAGCACTACAGTTGCCCAACGCCCTTACTCGACTGGACCTACAGCTTTCCGGTAGCTCTCTATTTTGCGGCGTTAGGGGCAACGGAAGCACAACCCCGACCTGCGCGCGAAATCGACAATTACGTTAGCGTGTACTTCATTCAGGAGCAAGGTTTTGCTCAAGCAGGTCTGCGGGAAATGGTGACTGTAAGCATCGAGGGTAATTTGCCTCTGATAAAGCAGATGTTCAAGGCCAGCGTGGAAGCGCTCAAACAGCGTAGAGGTATCATGGCCAGCGCTTCGTACACATTCTCGGATGAAAATTTGGATAAGTTCGCCAACGACGATGCCGCCGCCATCCGCTGGGCGCGTGCTTCATTCCCTGGGGGAGGCCTTACCAGTTACATCTGCCGTGTTGAGCACCTAAAGCGGATTCCCAATTCCTACTTTTCAGACCAGGGCGACGACTCCGTTCATATCGGCTTGGAGAACAATCCTAACGTCATCAATCAAAAAGGGGTCTTTACCTGGAACAGTTCGTCCACTGAACCAATGGAGTATGTGGTGCATGAGCAGGTAATACAAGATAATCCGGAAGCTGCTCACTCCTATTCTCACTGCTTTAATATCAACAAAGCCCTGTTACCTCACCTTAGGCAGCGGTTGCCCCAACTTGGCATCACCGATGCTTTTATCTTTCCCGAACAGGACCAGGAGCACTTGCGGGAAGTAGTATGGGCCATCTTCGACATGACGGCGGCTGAGTTCGACTAAATCAGCGAATCCAGGCTGCGGCGCGCGTGCGAGGCCGGCCCCAGCTTCTGGAACTCGGTAGGCGTGAGGCCCGTCACCTGCCGGAACTGCCGCGAGAGGTGCGCCGGGCTGCTGTATCCTAGTTGCTGCGCCACCTCGGCGATGCTTAGCTCGCCGTAGCCAATCAGCTCTTTGGCCCGCTCCACCTTCTGGCGGATGATAAACTTCTCGATGGTGAGGCCCTCGGAAGCGGAGAACAAATGGGAAAGATAGTGGTAGTCCTTGCCCAGGTGCTCCACCAAATAATCCGAGTAATTCAGCAGGCGCGGGCCCGGCGGCGGGTAATGAATTAGGGCCACCAGCAGGGTTTTGATGCGGTCCACAAGTTGGGCGCGGGGGTCTTCCAGCAGCTCGAAACCGGCCTCGTGCAGGCTGGTGCGGATGGCGGCGTAGTCGGGGGCCGCGCCGTCGGGCGTCGATACGTCGGCCTCGCCCAGGGCCACGCGGTGCACGTGCAGGCCCAGCGCCGCCAACTCTTCCTTGACCACCCGGATGCACTGCGGGCACACCATGTTCTTAATCAGCAGTCGCTGCGAATCGGGCAAGGGCAGTACGTGCGCAACGCTGATGTCCGCTTTCATGGGATGCGTACTCATTTCACCACCAGGCTGCCCCGCAGCATGCCCATGCCGCAGGTAAACTCGAACTTGCCCGTCTGCTGCGGCAGCAGTTCCACCAGCGTGGTTTTGAAGGCCGGCAGGTCGCGGCGGATGTTGAAATCGGGCATCAGCAACTCCTCCGAACAGCTGTTTTCTTCGTCGCGGTAGAAGCTCAGCTGCACGGGCTTGCCGTGCTCCACCTCGATGACATCGGGCGAGTAGCCGCCTTTTACGGTAATGGCGACTTCCTGCACGCCCCCCGAGGTGGACACAGCGCTGGCCGTTTGGCGGGCCGAAAAGAAAAAGTACCACAGCACGAAGGCAGCCAGGCCGACGCCGGCGATGGTCACGATGAGGGCGGTCGTATCCATGGCAAGAAGAATTAGTGATGATTGAAGGCGCGCAAGCGCAGCGAGTTGGTCAGCACCGATACCGAACTCAGGGCCATGGCCCCGGCGGCCAGCATGGGCGAGAGCAGAATGCCGAAGACGGGGTAGAGCAGGCCGGCCGCAATGGGAATACCCAGCGTGTTGTAGATAAAGGCGAAGAACAGGTTCTGCTTGATGGTGCGGATGGTTTGCCGGCTCAGCTCAATGGCCGTCACGACCCCGCTCAGGTCGGAGCGCATGAGCGTGATGCCGGCGGCTTCCATGGCCACGTCCGTGCCCGAGCCGATGGCCAGGCCAATGTCGGCCTGGGCCAGCGCCGGGGCGTCGTTGATGCCGTCGCCCACCATGGCCACGGTGCGGCCCTCGCCCTGCAGCTCCTTTACCTTGCCGGCCTTGCCCTGGGGCAGCACCTCGGCGAAGTAACGCGTAATGCCCACCTGACCGGCCACCTGGGCGGCCGTCTGCGGGTTGTCGCCCGTCATCATCACTACCTCGATACCCAGGGCTTGCAGCTGCTTGATGGCGGCAGCCGAGGAGTCGCGCACAGTATCGGCCACGCCGACCAAGCCAACGGCCTGCCCGGCCACGGCCACATAAAGCACGGTCTTGGCCTGGGCCAGCAGTTGCTCGGCCTGGGCGAGCAGTTCGGGTGAAAGTTGCACCCCTTCTTCGGTAAGCAGACGGCGGTTGCCGATAAGCACCGCCTGGCCGTCTACAGTAGCAGCGGCACCCTTGCCCTCCACAGCCCGGAAACTGGTGGCCGCCAGGCTGCCCGCGCCCTGCGCGTTGGCGTAGCGCACCACGGCTTCGGCCAGCGGGTGCTCACTCTGCCGCTCGACGGCGGCCACCAATTGCAGCAGGCGCGCTGAATCCTGGTCCGGGGCGACGAAGTCGGTCACGGCCGGCTCGCCGCGGGTGATGGTGCCGGTTTTATCGAGCAGCACGGTGTTCACCTGATACGCTTTTTCCAGCGCCTCGGCGTTGCGAATCAGCACGCCGTGCTCGGCACCTTTACCGGTGCTCACCATGATGGCCGTGGGCGTGGCCAGCCCCAGCGCGCAGGGGCAGGCAATAATGAGCACGGCCACAAAGTTGACCAAGGCTAGCGGCAGGCGGTGCTCTACGGGCGCGAGGTCAAACCAGAGCACGAAGGTGAAAATGGCAATGACCACCACCGTGGGCACGAAGATGGCGCTGACCTTGTCGGCCAGGCGCTGAATGGGGGCGCGGCTGCCCTGGGCGTCTTCCACCAGCTTCACAATCTGCGAGAGCATGGTATCGGCGCCTACTTTGGTCACCCGGAAGCGGAACGAGCCGGTCTTGTTGAGCGTGGCCCCGAAAACCGGGTCGCCGGTTTGCTTCTGCACCGGCAGGCTTTCGCCCGTGAGCATGGCCTCGTCGAGCGCCGAACTGCCTTCCGTAATCAGGCCGTCGGTGGCCACCTTCTCGCCCGGCCGCACCACCACGATGTCGCCCAGTTGCACCTGTTCAATGGGCACGTCCACTTCGGCCCCGTCGGGACGGACCACGCGGGCGGTCTTGGCCTGCAGGCCCATCAGGCTCCGAATGGCGGCCGAAGTTTGCGTTTTGGCGCGCATCTCCAGCACTTTACCCAGCAGAATCAGGGCGATGATGGTGGCCGTGGTGTCGTAGTACACCTCCGGCATCAGGCCCCGGCTCGTGAAAAAGTCGGGTACCACGGTGGCCGCCACGCTATACAGGAAAGCGGCTCCAGTGCCCACGGCAATCAGCGTGTCCATGTTGGCCGCGCGGTGCTTGAAACCGTTCCAGGCCGACTCGTAGAACTCGCGCCCGCTGTAGAGCAGTACCGGCAGCGTGAGCAGCAGCAGGGCATAGTTGAGCCACTGCATGTTCACGCGCGCCATCATGGCCGGCCAAAGCATGAGCATGCTCAAGGGCATAATGATAACGGCCAAGCCCACGGCCACCCAGAAGCGGCGCTTGAGTTTCTGGTAGGCCAGGGCCTTTTGGCGGTCAATCTCGGCGCTGCGCTCGGCGGCGCTGGTGTCGGGGGCACGCTCGGCCACGCCGTAGCCAGCGTTGATGACGGCTTGCTTCAGGGTGGCCGGCGAGGCTTGCGCGGGCTCATAGTCCACCGTGGCCTTCTCGGTAGCAAAGTTGACCATGGCCCGCTGCACGCCCGGCGTGCGGCTCAGCGACTTCTCCACGAACGCCGCGCACGAAGCGCAGGTCATGCCTTCAATGTCGAGGGTTTCGGTCTTGGTGGTCGGCTCCATAACTAGTAGGTTATTACGCAATTACTGGGACCAGCTACTCAGTAGACAAGGCCCATAATCACCCGACAAAGGAACGGCCCTCTGCGAAGGAAGTTGGTACTAAATACTGCCTGAGATTTGCATAATTTGACGGTTAACAGCTGCGTATGGCTACGCCTCTGCTTACTTGTTTTCGTCGGTTTCCGGGTACTCGTCCTCGTGCGACGTGGAAGCAGTAGGGTTACGAAAGAACATGAGATTGGCCTGCTCGGCCAGCGCCCGTTCCTGCCCGTCCCATTCATCGCCTTCCAAATACATCAGGTCGTAGCTTTCCAGCGCCTCAAACCCGCCGGCCTCGGTAGCGATACCGACAAACTTCTTCGTCTTGCCAAAATTCCGAAACTTCACCGCCAGTCCGTAGGCTTGCAGCATCTCGAACCGTTCGGCACGATATTCCGCTTTGGATTGACCTTCGTGCCGGGGCCACAACAGAAAAATATACTGCACACCGCTGTCTTCCAAAGCTCCGGTATGCCGCACTCGATGCTCGTCCGGCTCTGATTTGACCATCATTTCCCGGAAGGCACGGGCCAGCATTCGGCGGCTGAGCCGGGGCTCACGCGCCATAATGCGCAGAGCTGCTTCCCGGTCAGTGAAGGAAGAATTATGGCTGAGAGGGTGAGCTTTATCTTCTCCGGTGTTTTCGTAGATATACTTGATTAGGCCATCCCAGGCGTAACTCACCTGGTCAGCCGCAATCCGGGCCTGGAGCTGTTCGCTGTGAATGAAGCCGTCCCAAAATCCTTCTTCAATGTGCAGGCCCTCGTAGCCCGGCGACACCGGGAAGATGTGGCGGCCAAAAGTGGGGCTGTTTTCGTCGTGGTCGGTATTGCGCAGGTAGTAAGCCAGCAAATCATCCTCCCCGGCAGCCCATACCTTGAGTCCGCGCTTGGCCAGCAATTCCTCCTTCTTCTCCAGATACGCCACAAAATCGGAGATGGTATCCAGCATGCGCATCACGGCGGCCAGCGACGCATCATCAAATACGTGCACGTACTCTTTAGCAGGGTCGACTAGCCCCAGAGTAAACGGCTCGGGCTTAAACCGCCGGGTGTCGTAGTGCGCTGCCCCGACCACTCGGTTATCAATCATCAGGCTGCCCGTGCCACCGTATTCGGCTTGGCAAGGTGCCGAGGCGCCGTGCGCCACCACGATGCGGTGCACCTTCATAGCGGCGGGCGCCGGTAAGGGCACCGGAAACGGATGCTGGCATTCTTTGTCGAGGTACACCCGGTCAGGATGTTGCTTCAGCCATCGCTCGGCCCCGTATAGTTGGTCGGCCCCCGCTGCTACTGCTCGCTTGTACCAGCGGGTCCAGTTAAGCACCGGGTCGTCAGTCGTGGGATATTCACAGTGTTTACTGGAAAAGATGATGACGTGCTCATCAAACACCACCAGCATGTCGCATAGCTCCTTGCCTTCGCTGGCTGTAGCGCTGGCGCTTTGGTCACGGAAGGGGCTGGCGTAGCTCCACAGCGTCAGGAAAGACCGTTCGCCCAGCTGGGCGAGATACTGCTCGGCCGGAGTGCCGCCAGGATTTTTAGGTAAAGATGCCATAGGCTGTTGGGGTAAGTGAAATCAAGCTTGCCTACTTTCAGGCAGTCAAGAGATAAGAACACCGAAGAGCTTCGTTTCGCTCCTTGCCTATCTTAATCGATTACCTCCCGTAGCCCATGCTCAATCCCACCAAATTTGAAGACTTGTTTGCTAGCGACGATGCGACGTACGAAATTCCGCCTTATCAGCGGGCCTACGCCTGGACAAAAAAGCAGCTAAACCAGTTGCTGACCGACTTGCGAGAACAACCGCAGGGTAAAGACTACTACTTAGGCCATTTCCTGTTAGAGCGCCCCGACCCCAAAAAGAAAAGCTACTACGTCATCGATGGACAACAGCGCCTGACTACGGTAGCGTTGTTCTTCAGCTGCCTGATTGCGGAACTGGAGAAGCGGATAGCCGGTGGTGCGGAACTGATAGATGTGGATGGCGGACCGGTGGAGCTGTGGCGCTGGCAGGAGCGCTACTTGATGCGCCGCAGCGTGCGGCGGTTTCGAACCGTCGCAGAAGACGATGAGTACTTTCACCGAGCCTTTGTGAAGCGGATGCCCGACGCAGAGCCAAACCCGGCCCGCCAGTCACAGCAACGGCTGCAAGACGCGCAACGCGTGCTGCAGGAAGCACTGGCCGAAGAAACTGACCCGGCCACGCTGCTTCGCTGGGCGCATCTGCTGGCCACCGCTAGCGTATCCGCATTCGAGGAAACCGACAAGGTGCGGGCTACCCAGATTTTCGCTTTTCAAAACGACCGCGGCATCAAGTTAACGACGCTTGAAAAGCTCAAGGCATACCTCATGCACCGCGCTTACTTGGATGACACTACCAACGGAGCGGCACGCACCATCGAGCACGTCGAGCGGGTATTTGCCGACATCTACGCGCGCACCGAAGAAATTCGGCTGGGCGAGGACACTGTACTGCGCTACCATAACGTGGCCTTCGGTCCCAGTTGGGAAGATGCTTTCGAGAACGTCAAGCGAGGATTGCGGCGGGCAGGTCCTGACGAAAAAGCCGACTGGATTACAGCGTACTGCGACAGTCTACGCCGCTCGTTTTACGTTGTGCGTGAGATAGAACACCTGGCTGCTGGGAATAGTAACGTGACGGGCTTACTGTTTTTGCGGGCCGAAGACAACTGGCCCCTCATTCTTAAAATTGAACGCTACCATAGCCGCGACCGTGCGCAGTGCGAAGCCTTGTACCGGCTCATGGAAATCATCAATTTCAAGTTTGAGTTTTCGACGGGCGCGTATCGCAGCCATGACTTTCACGCGGTTGCCAAGAACTACGCCGGCGAGGCACCCAAACTGCGCGAAACGTTGCTCGAACAAGCCCACAATGGGTTTCGCGACTGGTGGGCGTTTACGCAGTGGTTCGATGACCACCTGCAGGGCAACAATCACTACCACCGCGTTACGCGTTACCTGCTGTGGCAATATGAGAATCACCTGCGTCGGCAATCTCCCAACGGCCGGCCTGTAGCCGGGGCTGACTTTTTGAATGTGTGGGAGCAGAATAACTGGGAGCAAACACTCGACCACATCACGCCCCAGAACCCCGTCGGTGTGACTTACACGAAGGAATTCAGGGAAACGCGGCTACATAACTTGGGCAATCTGGCGCTGCTCATGCAGGGTCCGAACGCTCGTAAAAACAATACCTTACCGCACGAATACCCCGAAATATTTTCAGAGTCGCCTTACTTAGCTGACCGGGAAATTGCGAGCGTATTACATGCGGAGGGCCAATGGGGGGAGTCACAGATTCTCGTCCGTAAGCAGCGTATTGTTGACTTCGCCAAAGCCTACTGGGCAGTGCCAGCCAACTAGGTACTTCCCCTCAATACAACGCAACCGGGGCTCGGCAACAGGTACTTCCTTGTTGCTGAGCCCCGGTTGCATTATGCTTGAAGCACTATGCCTATGAATCTCCCTGCGTTACCCGGGCCTTTATGGTCGTAGAGGCTGGAATGTTCAAGGCAAAGGCCTGGCGCATGTACTCCAACAACACGGCCGTGCGCGTAACCAACAAATGCCGTTGCCGCCCCCGGCCGCTTTTCACTTCCTCGGTGATGATGCCCGCCAACTTCTTCTCCTGAGCCGGGTCGCGCCGAAGGTAGTTGCCCGTGTCCCACACACCACCGCCACTGATACCTTCTAGGTCCGGCGTTTTGTGCGGGTCGGGGTTGCTGGCGGCAATTACGAGCCCCGTGGCATCGAGCACCAAGTGAGCCGCCGGCTGTAATTGCTTCGTAGCTAAGTCGAAATCATTCGCTTCCGCTGCTTGCAGAAAATACGGCTTCGGATGTACGCCCCCGCCGTATACCTTGGTCTTCGTGGCTGGGTAACCTACCAGTAGGTAGTTGCCGGTAAGGGTCTTCTGCCGCAAGGTCAAGTCGTCCAGCGTCAGAAACCGATAAGCCTGCTGCAAATCCGTTATCTGGGAGGCGTCGCTCAACTCAAGCACCGCCAAGTCGATGACGGTTGGTTTTGTAGAACTCCACTTGCCAGCCAGCTTAACTTCGTGGCCACCCAGGACGACATAGGTGTTGTCGGTAGCCCCCTTTATGACATGGGCAGCCGTTGCCACAAAGTACCGGCCTTCGACGGTCAGCAGTACACCGCTGCCGAGGGCTTCAAACTGGTTATCTTCATTATACCAGTAGAACTGAATAGTTGATTGAAGTATCGCATCGGTGGCGATACCAAGTTGCCGAGCTTTAATCTGTAAAAGCTCCAGCTTTTCCGGCGTAATGGCCATAAACTGAAAAGGTGAAAAATTAAGTTATTGGTCAGAGCATCAGGAAAGACTTCCTAATCACCCCTCTCACAGATAAATACGAAATCCAGCGACCGACTTGGAAAATGGCCCCATATTATTTCCAGCTCCTCGTAACTTTATCAGGCAGTTAGCCGCGCGTTACTTACAAAATCACGCAGGGCACTTGCATAATTTTGCGTTCGGGTGCGGTCTGCCGCTCATCCACGCCTTGAGCAAACCGCTCTGAGATGCTCAGTAGCGGCATTTTATCCTGTTGCCCATACCCGCTGGTGCTGGCTTCCGGAACCATCCGGCAACTTTGGGGGTACAGTATCCGTCACGCTTCTTCCGTAGGATAATCCTAATTTTGCGGTTGCCTAGTGCCCTGTTATGTTCCGTAGCCTCTTCCCCTTCCGCCGTTTGCTGGCGACGAGCTTCCTGCTCGTCTTCGTCAACGTGTTCGTAGGGCAGTGCTGGTGCGCTACGATGAACCCCGGCCCAGCCGCACCGCAGCTGGCCCACCACCCGGCAGCCAAGAAGCCGACGCATCCGGGCTGCCACGGCCACGGTGCCCCGGCCGACAACCTCGCCAAGCACAAAGGGCATTCGCCCAAAGGCACCACCAGCCACGACTGCTGCAAAGACAAGTCGGCCTCGCTGCTTTCGTCCCTGACTTCCCCGGCGCAGAAGCAACTGCTTGTACCCGCCCCGGCCGTGCTGCCCATGGCCATCGAGTTTCATTTCCGGCCGGCGGCCGGCAAATGGGACCGCACCCGCGCGGTAACCCTGGTGCCTCGGGGGCACCTGCCGCCTAAAATACCCGACATCCGTATTTTCATTCGGTCGCTGACTGTCTGATTCTTCCGACGCGCTAAGGCTCGCGCCGGCATAGCTATGCTATGTCCGGGGCGGGCCTTTTCGTTTGCTTGTCGGCGCGGCCAGGCCGCCCCCCTCCCTTCCTTTTCTGGTATTTCCCTCCCCAACGATGAAGAGTTGTTGCCAGGAGGCTGGTGCACCGCCCCCCTCGGGGCCGGGCCGTCGCTGGCTCTCTTACCTACTCTACGCCGTGGTAGCTGCCGCGCTGGGCTTCGTGCTCTGGCAGCAGTGGCAGGCGTAGCCGCCGGGCGCTAACGCCCCATTTCTTCCCATCACAATCTTGGTCATGAACCGCCTTCTCATTCCCGCGCTGGTCGCCGCCAGCCTGTTTACCGCCGTGAGCTGCTCCTCCGATTCCGCGAGCAGCAACGCCAGCAATACCGTTACGACTCCTGCGGGCCCCGACTCCACGGCCGGGCACGCCGGGGGCCACACCTACGCCTGCCCCATGCACCCGGAGGTGACCAGCACCAAGCCCGGCGAGAAATGCCCCAAGTGCGGCATGGCGCTGGTGCACAACGACCAGGTCAGCAACGGCAAGAGCTACCAGATGAAGTTCGAGCCCCAGCCGATGCAGCTGGTAGCCGGCCAGCCCGCTACGCTCACGTATACCCCGCAGGAAGTTGGCCACGAGGCGGCCCCGGTGCCGCTGGCTGTGGTTCACGAAAAGAAGATTCACCTCATCGTCGTCCGCAAAGACCTCTCGGCCTTCTACCACGAGCACCCCGAATTCACGGCCGACGGCAACTACAAGGTGCCGTTCACTTTCGCCAAGGGCGGCGACTACGTGCTGTTTCAGGATTACACGCCCGCCGGCGCCGGGCATCAGCTGGGCCGCCAGGTAGTGAGCGTGCAGGGGCCGAAATACACGCCCGTTAAGTTCAGCAAGGACCAGCTGCAGTGGCAGCAGGATGGCTACCAGGCTACGCTGGCCTTTGACAAGGAGCTGAAGGTGGGCCAGCTGCTGGGCATGAAAATCACGCTGAGCAAGAACGGCCAGCCCGTAACGGACCTCGACAACTACCTCGGGGCGCTGGGCCACGTGGTGGTCATCAGCGAGGACACGGAGAACTACCTGCACGTGCACCCCAACGAGCAAGCCGACAAGGGCCCGGTCATCGGCTTCAACACCAACTTCGAAAAGCCCGGCCTGTACCGCGTGTTCCTGCAGTTCAACCACGGCGGGCAGATTCACACCGGTGATTTCACCATCAACGTGAAGGCCTAACGCGCGCCACACCGCTCATTTTTCACTTTCAATCCAACCCAAACCCCATGAAAAAGTCTGCATTGTTCTTCGCCGCCCTCTGTTCGGGCACCCTGCTGCTGGGTAGCTGCAACTCCGATAAAAAAGCCGATACCACGGCGGCAACCACCTCGGCCCCGGCCGATTCTGCGGCCGCCAGCGGCGGGATGGCCGGCATGGACCATGCCGGTATGAACCACGCCGGCACGGGTGCTGCCGCGGCTTCGCCCCTGATGGCTTCGATGGATGAAATGATGGCCAAGATGGACGCGATGAAGCCGAAAGGCAACACCGACCACGACTTTGCCCACATGATGATGGAGCACCACAAGGGCGCCGTTGCCATGGCCGACATTGAGTTGCGCGACGGCAAAGACGCCACCATGCGCCAGATGGCCGAGAAAATCAAAGCCGACCAGCAGAAGGAAATCGGGGAGCTGGAGCCCATTGCCGAGCGCCTCGACGCCGCCCCGACCAACTACAAGCCCCAGGACCCAGCCGACCCCTTCACCGCCCAGATGAAGACGTCCATGGACCACATGATGAAGAACATGCCCACGCTGGTGGCTGACCCGGACATGAACTTCAACATGCTCATGACGGTGCACCACCAAAGCGCGATGGACATGGCCGAAGCCGAGCTGGCCCACGGCAAGGACACCAAGCTTAAGGAGATGGCGCAGAAAATGATTGACGCCCAGAAGAAGGAAATCGAGCAGTTCAAAGCCTGGCACGCCAAGAATGCCGACAAGATGAAGCCTACCGCAGCCGTGTACGAGTGCCCGATGGGCTGCGAAGGCAGCCAAAGCACTAAGCCGGGCAAATGCCCGACCTGCGAAATGGAATTGGTTAAGAAAGCCTAACCCGCGACCCTACGCCCACTACCCTCAGTACCCCAGTACCATGCATGTTTTCCGCTCTCTCCTAGCCAGCCTGGTTTTCCTGGTCGCTGCTCCCCTGGCCGCGCACGCGCAGCAGCACGCCGAAATGGCGGCCGGCGAAACCCACGCCCACGTGGCCCCGCACGGGGGCGTGGTCCGCTCGGCCAGCCCCTACCACCTCGAACTAGTGGCCCAGCCCACCGAGCTGGCGTTTTACCTGCTAGGGGCCAAGATGAGCCCCGTGCCCAACAAGGGCATGAAAGGCTCGGTGATGGTGCAGCAAACCAACAACGCCACCACTACGCTTCCGCTCACCCTGGCCGGGGATGACCACCTCACGGCCAAGCTGCCCGCCGGGGCCAAGGTGCGCACGGCCATCGTCACCCTCACCACCGCCGACAGTAAAACGATGACGGTCCGCTTTGAAAAGCTGGACGAAGCCCGCGGCCACCAGGCCGTGGGAGCGGCCTACACCTGCCCCATGCACCCAGATGTGGCCGCTGCGCAACCTGGCAAATGCCCCAAATGCGGCATGGCCCTGGTTAAAAAATCCTAGCCGTGGCGCGGCCAGCCCGGTCGCATTTCCTATCACGAGTTCCCGTCTGCCCACCGGCCTGCGCCGGTGGGCCGCCTCGGAGCCCACCCCTTACTCATGAATCACCTTCCCGTTTGCTTTCGCCTGCCCGGCCTGGCCGTGCTCCTGCTGCTGCTCGGGCTGCGGGCCCCCGCGCGGGCGCAGCAGATAGTCGTGCGGCTGGACAGTGCCGAACAGCAGGCCCTGCGCCAGCACCCGCGCCTGCGCCAGTCGGCCCAGGAAATCGAGGAGCAGCGCGCCCTCAAGCGCGGCAGCTTTTCACCCACCAACCCCGACTTCTTGTTTTCGGCGCCCACGGGCGAGCGGTGGGCCCCGGGGGTGGTGCAAACCATTGACCTGCCCACGGTGTATCGCCGGCAAGCCAAGGTTGCCCAGGCGGGCATCACCCTGGCCGAGCGGGGCCTGGACGTGAACCGCGCCACCGTGCGCCGCGACGTGCGCCAGGCGTACTTGCGCCTGCAGTTTGCCGAAGCGCAGGTGCGCCAGCTGACCTACCAGGACAGCCTGTTTCAGAACCTGCGGCAAGCCACGGAACGCCTGTTCAAAGCCGGTGAGGTAACGGCGCTGCAGCGGGTGAGCACCGACGCGGAAGCCCAGCAGGTGCGCAACCAGCTGGAGCAAGCCCGCGTGGACCAGCGCTCGGCCCAGCGGCGGCTGGGCCTGCTGCTGGGGCAGCCCGACGCCGACCTGGCCACCGAAACCGACCTGCGCCAAACCGGGCCGGAGCTGGCCCGCACCGGCGCCGAGCTGCTGGCCACGCTGCCCAGCCAGGACAGTGCGGCCGTGGCGCTGAGCCCCACGCTGGCTTACTACGGCCAGAACGTAGCCCTCAGCCAGTCGGGCATCAGCCTGGTGCGGGCCCGGCGCGCGCCGGCGCTGACGCTGGGCTATCAGAATCAGGCGTATGAGAACTCCGTGGTCAAGTACCGCTTTCAGTTCGGGGTGTCGGTGCCCCTCTGGTTCTGGACCTACCGCTCGCAGCTGCAGGCCGCCACGGCGCGCAGCAAGGCCGCCCAGGCCCAGCTGCAGGTGCAGCGCCTCGACCTGAACACCCAGTACCAGCAGGCCCTGGCCGATACGCGCAAGTTTGCCGCCTCGCTCACGTACTACGAGCAGACCGGCCTGCCCCAGTCGCGGGCCATCATCAGCCAGTCGCAGCGCCTGTTCAAGGCCGGCGAAATCAGCTACCTCGTGCTGATTCAGAGCCTCAACCAGGCTTTCACCATCCAGAATACCTACCTGACCACCATCCGGGATTACCGTCAGGCCATCGTTGAACTTAACTACCTGCGGGGACAATAATGAAAAACCTTCTCCTGCTGCTGCTGGCCCTGCTGCTGGCCACCGGGGCCCGCGCCCACGGCGGCGAAGACCACGGCGACGCGGCCAAGCCCTCGGCCGGCCCGGTGGCCACCACGTTCTCGGTAGCCGCGCTGTCCGAAAGCTTCGAGCTGCTGCTGCGCTACGAGCCCCTGCAAAAGGGCCAGGACGCCGACATGCGCCTGTTCGTGTCGGACTACGCCACCAACGCCCCCATCAAAGGCGCCAAGCTGACCATCACCTGCCCGGAGGCGGCCGACTTGAAGTTCGTGGTCAGCGAAAAGTCCCCGGGGTCCTACTTGGTGGAAGGCCGGTTTCCAGCCAATCAGAAATACAGCCTAGCCGTCAACATTGTGGCCGGCGACAAAGCCGACCTGATGCTGCTCTCCGGCATCGAAGTGGGCAAGCTGCTGCCCGTGGCGGCGGCGGCCCCGGCGGCCGCGCCCCTCATTGGTTCCTGGAAAACCGTGCTGCTGCTGTTTGGCGCCTTCGCGCTGGGCATTGCGGCCACGGCCCTGGTGATGCGTCGCCGGCGCCCGGCGGCCCCCGTTTCCCCTTCAACTCCTGCCGTCTATGAAAACCACGCATAAGTTTCTCGCCGCTACGGCCGCCCTGGGTCTGGCCTTTTCTGTGCTGCTGCCCCCGCCCGCCGCGCTGTGGGCCCACGGGGGCGAGGACCACGGCGACGCCGCGCACGCCTCGACCGGCGTGGCCCTGACCGATGCCGTGGCCCTACCCAAGGAAAGCCAGTTTCTGTTCGGGGTGCGCACGGCCCTGGCCAGCTATTCCAATACGTATAATCGCCTTACCCTCTACGGTACCGTAGCGCCCGCAGCCGGGGGCGAGGGACGGGTGGTGGTGCCCCAAACCGGGCGCATCGTGAGCCTGGCCGCGAGCGTGGGCCAGTCGGTACGCGCCGGGCAGGCGCTGGCCGTCATCGACCAGACCCTCGATGCCACCCAGCAAATTGGCCTGAGCACCGAGCGCGCTAACGCCCAGGCCGAGCTGCGCGCCGCCCAGCAGGACTACGCCCGCTTGCAGACCATTGCCGACATTGCCGCCCGCAAGGACGTGGTGGCCGCCGAGCTGCGCCTGCGCCAGGCCCGCCAGAACGCGGCCATTCTCAACGGGCAGGCCCGCACCCGCCGCGTCACCATTACCTCGCCCATCAGCGGCACGGTGGACGTATTCAACCTAGCCGTGGGCCAGCAAGTCACCCAGGGCGACGAGCTGTTTCGGGTGCTCAACCCCGGCAAGCTGCGCGTGGAAGCCCAGGTATTTGCCCAGGACCTGGACAAGATTCCGGCCGGGGCCCAGTTCCGGGTAGAAGGCCTGCAGGGACAAACCGGCAGCGCCCCGGCCCGGCTGGTGGTGTTCAGCAACGTGGTGAACCCCGTGAACCAGGCCCGCCAGCTGGTGCTCGAACTCGACAACGCCGGCGGCAACCTCTTCCGCGCCGGCCAGGCCGTGAACGTGCAGGTGCTGGGGCGCAGCGACGGCGGCAAAAAGCAGCTGGTGGTGCCCACGTCGGCGCTGACCGATTTGAACGGCAAGCCGGTGGTCTTCGTGCACAGCGACCCGGAAACCTTTAACATCCGCTACGTGCAGCCCGGTCCGGCCAACGGCGAGCAGACGGTGCTGCTGGCCGGCGACGTGAACGAAAACGACCGGGTGGTGAGCGTGGGCACTTACCAGCTCAAATCCATCTACTTGAACCAATAAAGGATGCTGGATAGAATCATCCGTTTTGCCCTGCAAAACCGCCTGCTCATGCTGGCCTTCGCCGTGGGCCTGCTGGTGGCCGGCACCTTCACGGCGCGCCAGCTGCCGGTGGACGTGCTGCCCGACCTGGACCGCCCCCGCGTGACGGTGTTTTTGGAAGCGGCCGGCATGGCCCCCGAAGAAGTAGAGGCCTTGGTGACGCTGCCCGTGGAAACGGCCCTGAACGGGGCCACCGGCGTGGCGGCCGTGCGCTCCAACTCGGCCATCGGCCTGGGCATGGTGTTCGTGGAGTTCGACTACGGCACCGACATCTTCACCGCCCGCCAGATTGTGGCCGAGAAGCTGCAAACCGTGAGCGGGCAGCTGCCCACCGGCATCACGCCGGTGCTGGGCCCGATTTCCTCGGTGATGGGCCAGATTATGCTGGTGGGCCTCTCGGGCGGCCAGCAAACCAACGCGGCCGACCTGCGCACGCTGGCCAACTACACCGTGCGCCAGCGCCTGCTCAGCATTCCCGGCGTGGCCCAGGTCATCCCCATCGGCGGCGACAACCTGCAGTACCAGGTGCTGCTGGACATGCCCCGCCTCAACGCCACGGGCCTGACCGTAACGCAGGTAGAAGAGGCCTTGCGGCGCTCCAACCTGAACACTACCGGCAACTTCTTCGACCGCAACGGCTCGGAAGTACTGATTCGCAACCTGGGCCGGCTGCGCTCGGTCGAGGACATCGAAAACATCATCGTCGGCTACCGGCAGGGCTCGCCCATCAGCGTCAAGCAAATTGCCACCGTGAGCTTCGGGGCCCGCTTTAAGCGCGGCGACGGCAGCGTGAACGGCAAGCCGGCCGTGATTCTGAGCATCGAGAAGCAGCCCGGCACCGCCACCGTGGGCCTCACCGAGGCGGTGGAAAAGGCCCTGGTGGAACTGCAGCCCTCGCTGCCCAAGGATGTGAAAGTGAATACGCGCCTGTTCAAGCAGGCCGATTTCATCGAGTCGTCGATTACCAACGTGGAAGAGGCCCTGCGCGACGGGGCCATCCTGGTTGTCATCGTGCTGTTTGCCTTCCTGCTGAACGTGCGCACCACGTTTATTTCGCTGGTGGCCATTCCGCTCTCGCTGCTGGTCACGGCGCTGGTGTTCCGCGCGGCCGGCATCAGCATCAACACCATGACGCTGGGGGGACTGGCCATTGCCATCGGCGAGCTGGTCGACGACGCCATCGTGGACGTGGAAAACGTGTTCCGCCGCCTGCGCGAAAACCAGCAGCTGGCCCAGCCCCGGCCGGCCCTGCAAGTGATTTACGCCGCCTCGTCGGAAGTGCGTAATTCCATCGTGTACGCCACCGTCATCGTGGTGCTGGTGTTCCTGCCGCTGTTTGCACTGGAAGGCATGGAAGGGCGCATTTTCGCGCCGCTGGGCATTGCCTACATCACTAGCATCGTGGCCTCGCTGTTTGTGTCGCTGACGGTGACGCCCGTGCTCTGCTACTACCTGCTGCCCAAGATGAAGCAGATTCGGATGGCCGAGCAGGAGGGAGGCCTGGTGCGCTGGCTCAAGCGCAAAGACACCGGCTTGCTCAACTGGGGCCTTGGCCACCCGAAATTGGTGCTCACGGTGACGGGGCTGCTGTTTGCCGTGGCCCTGTCGCTGGTGCCCTTCTTCGGCACGGAGTTCCTGCCGCCCTTCAACGAAGGCTCGCTCACGGTCAACTTCTCGGCCCCGGCCGGCACTTCGCTTACCGAGTCGAACAAGCTGGGCACGCTGGGCGAGGAGCAGATTCTGCAGCTGCCCGAGGTGGCTTACACCGCCCGCCGCACCGGCCGCGCCGAGCTGGACGAGCACGCCGAATCAGTGAACAACTCGGAAATCGAAGTAGCCTTCAAGACCGAGGAGGAACTGGAACGAGAGGGAAAAAAGATGCGCAGCCGCGACGAGATTCTGGCCGACCTGCGCCAGCGCCTGGCGCTCATCACCGGTGTGAACGTAAACATCGGCCAGCCCATCTCGCACCGCCTCGACCACCTGCTCTCGGGGGTGCGGGCCCAGGTCGCCATCAAGGTATTCGGCAACGACCTGCTCGAATTGCGCCGGTATGCCAATGAGATTCGCACGGCGGCCGGCACGGTGCCGGGCGTGGTCGATTTGCAGGTGGAGAAGCAGGTACAAATTCCGCAGCTGCTGGTGCGCCCCCGCGACGCGGCCCTGCGCGCCTACGGCCTGGAGCGCGGGCAGGTGGTGGCCACGCTGGAGACCTTGTTTCAGGGCGATGTGGTGTCGCAGATGCTCGACGGGCAAAAGCGCTTTGACTTGATTGTGAAGCTGCCCGAAGCCCAGCGCAACGACGTGGCCACCATTGCCAACACCCGCATCGAAACGCCCTCGGGGGCGCTGATTCCGGTAAGCCAGGTGGCCGACGTGAGCTATGAGCCAGGCCCCAACACCGTCAACCACGAAAACACCCAGCGCCGCATCACCGTCTCGCTCAACGTGGCGGGCCGCGACCTGGGCAGCACCGTCAAGGAAGTGCAGGCCCGCATCGCGCAGCAGGTGAAGCTGCCGGCGGGCTACTACCTGACCTACGGCGGGCAGTTTGAGAGCCAGCAGTCGGCCGCGCAAAAGATTCTCTGGCTGAGCCTGTTTTCGCTGGCCGGCATCTTCCTGGTGCTCTACTCGCACTTCAAGTCGGGGCTGATGGTGGGGCAGATTATGCTCAACATTCCGCTGGCCCTCATCGGCTCGGTGGGCGCGGTGCTGCTCACGGGCGGCACGTTCAGCATTGCCTCGCTGGTGGGCTTCATCACGCTCACCGGCATTGCCTCGCGCAACGGCATCATGATGATTTCGCACTACATCCACCTGGTGGAGCACGAAGGCGAGCGGTTCAGTAAGGCGATGATTATCCGCGGCTCGCTGGAACGCCTGGTGCCGGTGCTGATGACGGCCCTGGTGGCAGCCCTGGCCCTGGTGCCGCTCACCCTGGCTAAGGATGCGCCCGGCAAGGAAATTCTCTACCCCGTGGCCACCGTCATCCTGGGCGGCCTACTCTCGTCCACCTTCCTCGACATCGTGGTAACGCCCGTGGTGTTCTGGCTCGTGGGCGAAAAGGCCCTGGCCCAGTACCAGCGTGGCCACCGGGAAGTGGGGCTTGATGCCCATCCGCAGGAGCTGGACGCCCAGCCCCTCACGCCTCCCACTGACCTAAATCCGGTGCAGCCCAGCGCCTAGCTTGCCCATGCTCCCCAATTCATCCGTTACGCCCAACGCTGCCGGCTGTGTGCTGTACATCAAGCACATGGTCTGCGCGCGGGGTGTTCGGATGGTGCGGCGGGAGCTGGAAGGTCTCGGCCTGCGGGTGCTTGACGTGCGCCTCGGGGCCGCCACGGTGGTCGGCCCGGCCGATATCTTGGACTGGGCGCGCATCCGGGAAGCGCTGGCAACCGCCGGCTTTGCTCTGCTCGAAAGCCCGGCGCAGCAGTTGGTGGCGCGGGTGAAACAGGCCGTGGACGAGTTGCTGCACCGGCCCGATACGCTCCGGCACCGCGACTTCATCCCCACCCTGGCCAAGGAGCTGGGCGTAAGCAGCCGCCAGCTGCACGCCTGCTTTGCCCAGGTGCCCGGCCACGAGAGCCTACTGGGCTACATCACCCGCCGACGCCTGCACTACGCCCAGCAGTTGCTGGCCACGTCCCGCCTCGACATCGGGCGCATTGCCCGGCAGTTGGGCTACGGCAGTTTGGCCCATTTTTCGGGGCAGTTTCGGCGGTTTGCGCAGTGTTCTCCCTCGGTGTATCGCCAGCAGCTGGAAGCGGGCATACTTCTCACAAAGGACATTGTGGCTCACTTGAATAACTAGCGCAGCAGAAACTTACCTGGTTTAGTACTGCGTTTCTTTCGTTCTCGTGCCCCCTTTTCCTTCTTATGAGCAGAATCACCAAAACGCTGAAGCTACCCATGCCTGCTGACGCCGTAAACCAGCAGCGCGCTAAGCAGTTTTTCGGAGCATACGATTGTGAAATGATGGTTGGACCATCAGACACGCCGTTTTACCTGGGTACCCCCACGCCTCGAATCTGTCGGTTTTGTGGGAAGAGCGAACCAGAAGTGTCATTCCGCAAAGATGCTCACGTGATGCCCGATTTTATGGGCAACCGCAACATACTCTCGCATTTCGAGTGTGATACCTGCAATGCACTTTTTGCGAAGTATGAAGACTCTTTTGCCAACTACCTGGGGTTGGCTCGAACCTTCAATCAGATTAAAGGCAAAAACAGAAAGGTTCCCAAATTCAAAGACAACAAGACGGGCCTTGAAGTATCCATGGAGGCAGAAGGTCTGCACATCAAAACGATTCAAGGGCAAGACCCGCTCGTTATTGATGAGGCTACTAATTCTGCTCAATTGATAACTACTCGGCCCAGCTATGTCCCGATTCATTTGGTCAAACTCCTGCTTAAAATGGCCCTTTGTCTGCTCGATGAATCGGAGGTAGACGATTACAGGTGGGCGCGTGAGTTCATCACGTCAGAGGTACATGATGAAGCAGCCCAAGGAATGGGTATCCTAAGCGTGATGATACATTCCGTATCTGGTCCGCCGGTCTTTCCAGCTCCTTTCGCTCAACTCTACACCCGCAATGCTAGTGCGCCGGCCGAAATCCCAGAAAAGATGTTCGTGCTTTACTATGCCAACTACTATTTCCAACTAGCATTACCCTTTAGCCGCGTTGATAAAGTACGCTTCCTAGGCATCACACCGCCTTTGCAGAGTATTGACTTACCCGTTTTTCCTCTACTTATCGGAGAGACTTGGTTGGCGGAGTACGGTCCCGCTACTTTTAGACGGGTTGATTTCACTTCTAACCAGAAGCGGAAAGGGGAAGAGCATCGGTTTTCGCTGGCCTTTGATAAAATGATAGAAGTACCTATCAAGCCGGAGCCTCCAAATGATGCAAGCCAGAGTGCAAATGATGTAAAACCAGCTTAGGCGCTGTAGGTATAAAGTGTAGCTGGAGCAACAACTCCTTCCACACTTAGCCTCCATAACCATGCACGCCCAAAACCAATCCCTCCTCGACGCCCTCAACGCCTGCATTGCCGCCTGCGAACATTGTGCTTCCGCCTGCCTGCAGGAAGACGATGTGAAGATGATGGCCCGCTGTATCAGCCTGGACCGTGACTGCGCCGACATCTGCGCGCTGACGGCCCGCTTCGTTGCCCGCGGCTCGGAACATGCCCAGCACCTGCTGAGCGAGTGCGCCGAAATCTGCAAGGCCTGCGGCGACGAGTGCGCCAAGCACACCCACATGCAGCACTGCCAGGAATGCGCCGAGGCGTGCCGCCGCTGCGAGCAGGCCTGCCGCGCCGGCCTGGCCGCCTAAGTGCCGCGTTTTCTGACGGAGGGGCAACGGGAAATCATGCAAGTTGCCGACGCAATTCTGTATCCTTTTCGGGTCACTTTGGCCACAGCTTTGCGTGTTGTATTGTCACGGGCCCCGGTGGGGCTCTTCAACTCACATCGTCATGAAAACCCTGCATTTCAAAACCAACATTAACTGCGGCGGCTGCATTAAGGCCGTTACGCCGACCCTCAACGAGCAAGCCGGTGCCGGCAACTGGCAGGTGGATACGGCCAATCCTGATAAGATTTTGACCGTGACCACCGATAAGCTCACCCCCCAGCAGGTCGTACAAGCCGTCGAGCAGGCTGGCTTCCAGATAGTGGCCGCCTAAGCAGCTACCGCTCTTGTCAAAAACGCCCGGCTTCGTTCGGGCGTTTTTATTGGGGCATAGGTAGCCAGAGGGCCGGCTGGCGGTAGTCCATCATCCTCTGTCTATCCCGCTTAACTGCCCTTCTATGTTTTCAGATTTTCCCAATCTTCACCCCCTGGTCGTGCACGTTCCCATCGTGCTCATTTTGCTGGGGGCGGCCACGCAGGCCCTGCTGGTCTTCAAAGACTGGCAGCAGGTTCGCTGGGGAACCCTGCTGATACTGGCCGGGGGCTTTGCCGGGGCCCTGGCAGCCAGTACCGTGTTTCATGCTGAGGCCACGGGCCTGGGCGCGCGGGCGGCGGCCGTATTCGCGGCCCACGAAAAGTACGCGAGCTACACGCTGTGGCTATCGGGCATCACCCTGTTGCTGCGCGGGGTAGGGCAATTTTTCCACGTGCAACGCCGCGCTTATGAAGTTTTGGTTCTGGCTTTCGCGCTGGCGGCCGCCGGCACGTTGTCCGTGGCGGGCCACCGGGGCGCGCAGCTGGTGTACGTGGAGGGCGTCGGCCCGCAGGGGCACCTCGTGTCGAAGCACCACGGCCACGACGACGAGGAGCAGATGCCCGGCATGACTGAGCAAGTCAGCCACCACGAGGAATTTTCCGGTACCGGTAGCCTCTCTACTGGCTCCCCCCCCGCCGCTTCAAGTCAGCAGCCGCCCACCAGCAAGCCGGCACACCCGGCCGACATGCCGGGAATGGACATGGGCGCCCCGGCTTCTGCGCGGCCTCAACACGCGCCGGCCACGGGTCAGATGGGGGACATGCGAATGCCAGAAACGAAAGCGACCCACCGGACAAAACCTGCTGGCCACCCAACCGACATGGCCACCATGCCGGGCATGCACATGCCAGCGGCCAGCCGTGCGCAGCCCATGCCCAAGGGCATGGTTATGCAGCCGACCAACAGTCCCAAGCAGCAGCATAAAATGGCCGGGATGGCTGAGATGCCGGGCATGAGCCGTCAACCAACCAAGCCGCAGCCGCCCGCGGCAGCCGCCGGGATGGCCGATATGGCAACCATGCCTGGCATGAAGCCGGCTCAACCAGCGCAGCCCGCGCCAGCCATGGAGGCCGCGCCGGGCACGCATGACATGCCCGGCATGACCATGCCCAACCCGCTGGACAAGTTTCGCTTCAAGGACAATAACCCGGCGCGTACCCAATCAAGCCCTAAGAAGTAGCTGCTGATGCGATACATTATGTTACTCACGATGTTGGCTGCGGCCCTGCAGGCCCACGCGCAACACATGCCGGGCATGCCGATGCCGCAGGACAAGCAGCCCTACCTTACCCAATCGGCCCCGCCCGCGCAGCAAACCCAGGGCACCGTCGTCGTGCCCCGGACCAGCTACGTGGGCAAGCGGGTGGAGTACGACCTGTACGTGGAAGACCGGCTGGTCAATTTCACCGGCCGCATGCGCCACGCCATCGGCGTCAACGGTCAGATTCCGGCCCCCACGCTGCGCTTCAACGAAGGTGACACGGCTGTTATCCGGGTGCACAATCAGATGGCGATGGAAACCTCCGTGCACTGGCACGGCCTGTTGGTACCCAACCAGTATGATGGCGTGCCTTACCTGAATACTCCACCCATCAAGCCCGGCACCGTACACACCTACACGTTTCCGCTGCGGCAAAGCGGTACCTACTGGTATCACTCGCACACCATGCTGCAGGAGCAGGAGGGACTCTACGGCTCCATCGTTGTGCAGCCCAAAGAAATCCAGTATCAGCTGAAAGAGTACGTGCTCGTGCTTTCCGACTGGACCGACCACCGGCCCAAGGAAGTATTGCGCTACCTCAAGCGCGCCGGCGAGTGGTTTGCCGTGCAGAAAGGTGCCACCCAGAGCTACGGCGAGGCGCTGGCCGCCGGCTACTTCAAAGACAAGCTTAAACAGGAGTGGCAGCGCATGCCGGCCATGGACGTGACGGACGTGTTCTACAACAAGTTTCTCATGAACGGGCAAGAGCTCAACTATTTCCGGGACGCCAAGCCCGGCGAAGTAGTGCGCTTGCGCGTCATCAACGGCAGTGCCTCCTCCTACTTCAAGCTCCAGTACGCCGGCGGGCCGATGCAGGTCATTGCGGCCGACGGCATCAACGTGGAGCCCTTTCCGACCAGCAAACTGGAAATTGCCACCGCCGAAACGTACGACCTGCTCATCACCGTGCCCTCGATGGGCGCGGCCGAGCTGCGGGCTACCTCGTCCGACGTCACGGGCTACACCTCCGGGTACTTTGGTCAGGGTGAGCCCATGCGTGCACCCGATTTGCCCAAGCTCAACTACTTCCAGATGACGCGGGAAATGAACAGCATGGGCAACATGAGCGGCATGCAAATGGGCGGCGCCGGCCAAATGGATACCAAGAACGCTTCCAACGGCCACGCTGGGCAGGAAATGAACATGGGCAACCACGCACCGAGCGGTACACCCGCAAAACCGGGCAGCGGCAGTATGCCGGGCATGGACATGCGGCACGGCACGGCGCCGGCCAGCTCGACGGCACCGCCCCGCAACCGCCCGATGAACATGCAGGAAAAGGGCGACATGGGCATGGGCAGCCTCCAGGACTCGGGCGACATGGGCGGGATGAATATGGCCGGCATGCAGATGGGCAGCATGAGCATGGGCGGGGACTTCAACTACAACCAGCTCCGGGCTTTGAACCCCACCACCCTGGACTCGACAAAGCAATGGCGCGAAATCCACCTGACGCTGACGGGCAATATGCTGCGCTACGTCTGGTCGTTCGACAATCGAACCCTCTCCGAGTCCGACAACATTCCTATTCGCAAGGGAGAAAACGTGCGCATGGTCTTTCAAAATATGACCATGATGCGCCACCCGCTGCACCTGCACGGCCACTTTTTCCGGCTGGTCAACGCGCAGGGCGCTTACTCGCCCATGAAGCACACGTTCGACATTCAATCCATGGGCAAGGTCACCATTGAGTTTGACGCCAACGAGGACCAGGACTGGTTTTTTCACTGCCACACCCTCTACCACATGATGTCGGGCATGGCCCGCGTCATCAGCTACGAGGGCAGCCCGCAAAACGAGTTTGCCCGTACCGGCTACCGCCACCTCAAGCGCGAGGACAACCGGCTCTACCCGTGGGCTGATGTGGCCGTGCACTCGCAGGGGGCGTTTCTCGAAGCCAACCTGTCCAACAATAAGAATGCCCTCGAATTCGAGGGCCGGCTCAACTACCAGGGCAACTACGAAACGGAAACCCATCTGCTACGCTACCTCGACAAGCGGCAGTTTCTGGCGGCTTTCGTGGGCTATGACCTGCGCGACAACAAAACCCTGCGCTCGGCCAGCGACGCCGAAGGGGGGAACCGCCGCACCCCGGAAAACAACCGCAACTTCCGCCGCCAGGCCGAAGTGGGGGTGTACTACATGCTTCCCCTGCTCGTACGCGCCGAGCTGCGCACCGACCTCACCGGCCAGGTCCGGGCGCAGCTGGAGCGGCGCGACTTGCCCTTGAGCAATAACCTCTTCTTAGACATCCGCGGCAATACCGACCGCGAGTTCACGCTGGGCGTCCGCTATATGGTCAGCAAGTACGCCTCGCTCAGCACCAACTACGACAACCAATACGGCTGGGGCGCGGGCCTCACGTTCCACTATTAACCCATTTCCCCTCTTTTTCCTCGTCATGAACAAGGGCAGCTACTCCAAATTCTTCCTGATGCTCGCCGCATCATTTGTCGTGATGCATCTCATCACCTACCTGAACACCTACGAGTGGGACCACATCTACTTCAGCATCAACCGCTTTTACATGACCACGCTTATGGTAGCCGCTATGGGGCTGCTCATGCTGGCCTTCATGGCGCACATGTACCCCGACAAAGGCAAAAACCGCTTGATTGCCGTGGGCTGCGTGGCCGTGTTTGCCGCAGTGCTGGCCATGCTGCGCAACCAGGTGCTGGTGAACGACACGCGCTTTATGCAATCCATGATTCCGCACCACTCCATTGCCATCCTGGTCAGCAAGCGGGCCACCATTAAGGACCCCGAAGTGCGCACCCTGGCCGACAGCATCATCAGCGCCCAGCAGCGCGAGATTGGCCAGATGAAACGCATGCTGCATCGGTTGCAGCAACAGTAGCTCCGCGAAATCAAAGCTGGCAGCCTTGATACGCTCCTTACGGCATAGCCTTAATTTATTGGGTTGTCGCGCTATCCTGTGCGCTGCTGGCCTGGCAATTACCTTGTCTGGTTGCCGGTCAACTGTCGTCATTCCCCGATTCGCAGCGGCTCCCGGACATCGCTCATCGTGGCCGCCGTCGCAGTCTGACTCGGCGACGGCTGCTGTCCGCTGCGATTCCTCCACGCTCCCTCGCCACCACCCACCTGCGGAAGGGCAGTCCCCGGCCGCTCAGCTGCGGGGCGCGGTGTCCCCCGGGCAACCGCCAACGCTGGCCAAGTTGGGTAGCAAGGAGGCAAAAGTCGTTGCCGGAGACACGGCACACCGCGCCCCGCAGCCAGTAGCCCCGCGCGCAAGTTTCTAAGCGCCCAAACGCTGGTGCACTATGGCCTGCATTTCGTGTTCCCGGTTGTGTTGGCGCTGGTGCTTTTTCCGCTGGCGTGGCAGGCAGCCTACCTGATGATGGTGGCCACGATGCTCATTGACCTAGACCACCTGCTGGCCAAGCCCATCTTCGACCCGCTCCGCTGCAGCGTAGGGTTTCACCCATTGCATTCATTCTACGCCATTCCGGTGTATGCCTTGCTGTTGCTGCTGCCGACAGCGCAACCCGTCGCGGTGGGGCTGCTCTTCCACCTGTTCACGGATACCGTGGATTGCGTGTGGAACTTCTCCCACTGCCACGCGTGCTACCTCAACTCTCGCTTGTACGCCCTGCACCATTGGATGCGGAAACTACTGCGCCGCTCGCCACCGGAGTAGCCTTACTTGCACGTCTGGACCAGCGCCGTTACGCTGAGGGTAGCCGTCGCGTCGGTCGTGTAGTTGTCGTTGTTTACGCACACAAACAGCTGCCGCGTGCCCGGGGGCAGCGTGATGGGCCGGGTTTCTTGCGGCGTGTTCACGGCTGCTCGCAGGCAGGCATTGCCGTTGGTGATAGTGCCTTTGGTGGCCAGAAACTGTTGCGCCGCGGCTGGGTCGGCGGTGATGAACCAATGGCATTTGGTGCTGACCGTTGGCGGGGCATTGTTCCCCTGCTTGGTGAGGGCCGTAGCCGCGGTGCCCAGTAGGGCCGGGGCGGCCGTGCCGCCGCTGCTGGCTACGGCCGCTACCGCCAGCGCCGTCGACCAGGAAATGGGGGGCTGCCCCTCGTCGCGCACGTCAAGCTTATAGACCACGCCCACCGTCCCGTCCGGAATATCCACGGTAAACACGTTGCGGCTGCTGTGTATGCAGTTGCTGCAGTGCAGCGTGGCGTTGCTCAGCGGCAACGCGTCCTGCACCACGGCCCGGCACTTGATTTCCCGCCCGTCCTCGCGCCAGCTGCGAAAATCCGCCTGCTGCACGCCATTCAGGTACGTACCCCGGAAGCTGACCAAGCCGTTCTCGTGCCAGCCGCAGCACAGCCCGTGCGGTTTGTCGGGCTTTTCGCCCGCGAGCTTGCCTTCCCACTGCTTCTTCCACGACGGGTAGAAGTGGCCTTGGTTAAAAGTTTAGTACAAAGGTTAAACGCCCTTTGCCAAATTAGAACGGACGTTGGGCAGTAAGCTGTGCTAATGCTGCTGCGTCAGCGTCACGCTCTGGTTACCCTATACCTGCTTACTACACTCATTTGGTTGGCCGTAACTTGAGCCGTTGCTGGTACTGCGCCAGCGTACGCCGTACCTCGCCGACGGAGTGTAGACCATTGAGGGAGAGATAAGGAGTTTGGTCTGGATGGTAAGGGAGGCGGCCGGCACGGCTCCGCCCGGCGCACCGAAACACCTGTGTCTGCCACTCCGAAATGCGTCCGACCAATTTCTCGCCTACTTCGTGTCTATCAACCTGCTGCACCTCGGCGTAAACCAGCGCCTTGGGAAGGTAGTATCCGCTTCGTCAGGCTTTCGCTGGGCCTCGCCTCGCTGTACTATATCGGCCTCTGAAAAGCCGAAGTGCCTGCCCCATTCGATTCCAACTCCATTCTTGCCACCGTCATCATCGGCCCCGACGGCCAGGTGGTCACCTGCCACGACGGCATGGCCGCGTACTACACCCCCGAGTTCAAGGCCGCGCTGGAGAAGCTGGTTCGGTAAGCGGCGTTGGCAGGGTGGGCGGATGAGTGCCCGAAATGAGCGGGGAGGGTCCGCCCCGAGGTTATAGCAAACTGCCTACCTTGCCGCCATGTCCGATTTTCGTCTGCGCGTATTTGCCACCGTGGCCCGGCATCTGAGCTTTACCAAGGCCGGGCAGGAGCTGTTTGTGAGCCAGCCGGCCGTCACCAAGCACATTCGTGAGCTGGAAGCCCGGTACGGCCAGCGCCTGTTGGAGCGGCGCGGCAACCGCGTGAGCCTCACCGAGGCCGGCCGCCTGCTGCACGCCCACGCCGATGCCGCCGCCGCCGCCCAGCAGCAGCTCGAAGACCAGCTCCTGGCCCTGCGTGACCCCGAAGAGGCCGCCGGCCGCCTGCGCCTGGGGGCCAGCACCACCTTGGCCCAGTACGTGCTGCCGGGGTTGCTGCCCGCCTTTCAGGCCCGCTACCCGCAGGTGCAGCTCTCGTTCCTGAACGCCAATTCCGAGCGCATTGCCGATGCCCTACTACGCGGCGAGCTGGATTTGGGCTTTGTAGAAGGCCGCACCAAAAGCCACGACCTGCACTACGAGCCGTTGCTGCCCGACGAGTTGGTGGCCGTGCGCCGCGTCGCGCCCGGTTCCCCGCTCGCCACGCCGCTGTCCTTGGCCGAGGCCCTGGCCCACCCGCTGGTGTTGCGCGAGCGGGGCTCGGGCACGCTGGAAATTCTCGAATTTGCTCTGCGGGCGCAGCACATTAAGCTCAGCAGCCTTTCCGTAGCCCTTTACCTGGACAATACGGAAGCCATCAAGCGCTACCTCGAAGCCGCGCCGGCGGCCCTGGGATTCGTGTCGCGCCGGGCCCTGGACCGCGAGCTGGCGGCTGGACTGCTCGAAATCGTGCCCATCAAAGGGCTGCACCTGGCCCGGCAGTTCGAGGCACTCTGGGTGCAGGGACAGGTGCTGGCCCGGCCGGCCCAGCGGTTTCTGAGCTTCGTGCAGGGGCAATTCAAGGGGGCCAAATAAAGGCTGGCGATGCCGGATAACCATTCGGTGTCAGCTGGCAGCGGCTGTACTTATACAGCAGGAGGTGAACCGGGTGGTTCGTCCAACGGCAGATTGGCGATGGCACAGGTCTGCCGGTGCCGTAACAACTGCTGCCACGGCCATCCGGGCGGCTCAAGACTGGCGGGAATGCAAAAATCAGCTATTCTATAAATAACTTTTGGTTATGCAGGATAACACGATTGGATAATCCTTTGCGTAGGGGTCGCCGTATATTTGCCTCAGAAACAACCCCCTCCCGCTCATGGCACTCCCGGTTCATTCCGCAACTCCGCAAGCCCCTGATTCGCCGCTCGCTCCCGCTCCGGCGCAGGAACCGGCCGCTCCTGAATTCAACGAAACCACCGGCTTCTTCCGCCACCTGCACACGCCCCGCGTGCTGTTCGGGCAGGATTTCACCCTGAAGCAGGTGGTGTTCGTGCTGTTCTTCGTGTTCTGCCTCACGCCCTGGGCCTCGCCGCCCATTGCCCTGGCCCTGGGCTTGGTGCTGGCCCAGACCATCGGCAACCCCTTCACTACCCAAACCAAAAAGGCCACGGCCAAGCTGCTGCAGTTCTCGGTTATCGGGCTGGGCTTCGGCATGAACGCCCACGCGGCGGTGCAGGCCGGCAAGGAGGGCATCCTGTTCACGGTGGTGTCCATCTTCGGCACGCTGCTGCTGGGCCTGGTGGTGGGCCGGTGGTTGGGGCTGGGCCGGCACGTGGTGCATCTGATTTCGTGCGGCACCGCCATTTGCGGCGGCTCGGCCATCGCGGCCATCGGGCCGGTGCTGCGGGCCAAGGACGAGGAGATGTCGGTGGCCCTGGGCACGGTGTTCGTGCTCAACGCGCTGGCCCTGTTTGCCTTCCCGCCCATCGGCCACGCGCTGGCCATGACTCAGAACCAGTTCGGCCTTTGGTGCGCCATTGCCATCCACGACACCAGTTCGGTGGTGGGCGCGGCGGCCGCCTACGGCAATAAAGCCCTGGAAGTAGCCACCACCGTGAAGCTGGCCCGGGCCCTGTGGATTATCCCGATTTCCATTGGCACGGCCATGATTTTCAAGCAGAAGGGCGTCAAGGTGAAAATTCCCTATTTCATCTTCGGCTTCATCGCCGCCATGCTGCTCAACACCTTCGTGCCCGCCGCCAAGCCCCTGGGCCCGGTGATGGTGAACCTGGCCAAAATCGGCCTCACGGTGACGCTGTTTTTCATCGGCGCGGGCCTGTCGGCCAAGGTGGTGCGCTCGGTGGGCATCAAGCCCTACGTGCTGGGCATCCTGCTCTGGTTGGTGATTTCGACTGGCTCGCTCTACGTGATTCTGCACACGGTATAGCGCAAAGCGCACGGAGGAAGTTGGACTACCGAAGCAGCTAGAACAACCTCATTTTCAATGCCATGCGCATCACCAAATACATTCATTCCTGTTTGCTGTTCGAACTCGACGGCCAACAGATTCTTTTCGACCCGGGCAAGTTTTCCTTCATCGAAGGCTTGGTGCACCCCGAGGTTTTCAAAGACGTATCGGTCATCATCATCACCCACAACCACCCCGACCACCTCGACGTGGCGGCGCTTCAGAAAATCGTGGCCCTGCGTCAGGTCATTATCATCTCTAACCGCGAGGTGGCAACCGAACTGAAAGCGCACGGCCTCACGGTGCAAATCCACGAGGAAGGTCGCCTAGACTTGGGCGTGTTTCAGCTGCTGGCCCTTCCGGTGCAGCACGAGGCCATTCTCGACAGCCCCTTGCCGCAAATGACCGCCTGGCTGGTGAATGGCAAGGTGCTAAATCCCGCCGACTCTTTTGCTAACAATTTGTTGCCCTTCGCGGGGGTGGAAATGCTCCTGCTGCCCGTCACCGCGCCTTTTCTCACGGAGCTGGTGGTGGCCGATTTCGCCCTGAAAATGCGTCCCAGGCAAATTTTGCCCGTACACGACGGCTACCTCAAGCCCTTCTTCATCCAGCAGCGCTACGAGAACTACGGGCCGTATTTTGAGAAGCACGGCATCGTGTTTCACCGGCTGGCCGAACCGGGCGATGCCATTACCCTCCCGTAGCCTACTCCCTTATGCCGCTACCCCCCCCCACCAACCCACTCGCCCTCTCGGACCGGCTGGCCCTGCAACGGACCCGGCTGGCCAATGAGCGCACTTTGCTCACCTACGTGCGCACCAGCCTGGCGCTGGTGGGCTTCGGGCTGGCGCTCCTTCAGTTTCACCCCGAGCGGGGCGGCCGGTTGGGTTACTCCGCGCTGGCGGTGGCGGGGCTGGTGCTGACGGTCGGGCTGCTGCGCTTTCGGGCCCATTGCCGGGAATTGGCGGCCTGCCAGCTAGCAAGCGGCGAAGGTAGTTGAGCAACAAAAAACCCCGGTGCTACCCGAAGCAAAAGCGTTTGCGCCCCTAAAAAAGCCCCTGATGCGACATGCACCAGGGGCCTTCTTGGTCAGCAGCCGGCTTACGGCTGCGTGAGCGTGACCGCGCCGGCCGGGTTTTTGTCGCCGAGCACCACCACGGCGAACCGGCCTGCCAGCCGCAGCCGAATCTGGTAGTAGGCGTTGACTTCGACTGCGCCACCATCATCGGTTTTGAAGGAAATGACCGGCTCCGGGGCCACCAATGCGGTTTTGCTGTCCGACAGGTACAGGGTGTAGGTGGTGTTGGCGGCCAGCTGCTTGAGGGCCAGTACCATTTCGTCGAGGTCTTCGGTGGGGCGGATGGTGGCCCCGCCGCCCACGCCGGGCACCGGCTGCGTACCCACGGGCACCAGGCGGATGTTCACCGGCGTCACCGGCGTGAAGGCTTCCAGCCCACTGGCGCCGGGGCTGCCACCGCCGGCTTTCACCACGTAGAGCAGGGCCTGCGGGGCCTGGCCGCTGCCGGTTTCGGTGAGCTTGGTGTTGGTTTTGGTGTCGATGCTGACCAGCGCGTCGCCGTTTTCCAGGCCCACGTAGAGCTTGCTGCCGTCGCCGTTGGGCCACACACCGTGCGGGTTGGCCCCCACCGGGATAGTGGCCAGCAGCTGGCGCTGGCGCGAATACACCTTCACCGCGTTTTCGCCGCCCACGGTTACGTAAGCGAAGTCGCCGGCGCTGGCCCCGCTGAAGCGGGTGCCGCCGCCGGGGCCGGCCATGTTCACATGGTTGGTGCCGGGGCCGGTGTCAATCACGCCTTCCACGGCGTAGGTCTGGGCGTTCACCACGGTCACCTTGCCCACGTCTTTGTGGGTCATCCAGACCTGCTGGCCGTCCTCGGTCACCACCAGGTTGGGCGAGAACTTGCTCACCACCGGCACCCGGGCAATGACCTCGCGCTTCTTCACATCAATTACGTCGAGCGTAGCGGTTTCGGAGTGGTCCACGAAGGCCACTTTGCCATCGGGCCGGAACACGACCATGCTCGGCTCGTGCTCGGTGGCAATGTTTTTCACCACCTGCATTTTCTCCACGTCAATCACCGTCACGTAATCCTTGCCGCGCACCGCCACCCAGAACTGTCTGCCGTCGGGCGTGAAAAAGCCCTCGTGGGGGTTGCGGTCCACGTATACCTTGCCCTTGACGGTGTTGGTGGCTAGGTCGATAAAAATCACCGCGTTGGTGAGGGTGGCAATCACGCCCAGCGTCTTGCCATCGGGCGACACCCCCAGCCCGTGCACGTTGGACTCCATGTCGTAGAGCGGGCTCAGAAACTCGGGCCGGCCCTTGCCCAAGCGAATCACGCCCAGCAGCCGGTTGGTGCTCGGGTCGTGCACCGACACCGTGTTCGATGACTGGTCGGCCAGGTACACCCGGTCGGCGGCGCTGGCTGCGATGGGGCCGGGGTCGGGCGGAATGACCATGTCGGGCTCGGTTTCCTCGCTGTTCTTTTTCGAGCAGGCCCCGAGCAACAGCGTGGCTGCCAGGGCCCAGGTGGATAAGGTAGTGATGCGCATGGAGGGATGAAATGCTGGTTTTGCCGCCCAGTCTAAGCCGGACTATTCGGCCAGTAAAGCGGGTTCACCGTCAGTGGTTTTGGGTGCGACGATTACCCGCGAAAACTTTTTGCCCGCTGGGTTCAACTCGCCGCCCGCGATGCGCTGCACCGGCCCCAGGGCCTGGCCCATGGCCCCGCCTTTGGCATCGGTGCGCACGGTGGTCAGGGCGTAGTCGCGCGCGTAGGGCGCTTTGGTGCCGCTGGTCAGGAAGATGTCGTAGTCGGTGTTCGGCGTCAGGCCGCGCAGGGCGAAGGTGGCCAAATCCACCAGCCCTTCCGAGCGCAGCGTCATGGTGCCGGTGGCGGGGCCAGCGGTGGGCGGCTTGAGCGTCCGCACCACGGCGGGCTGGTCAACCAGCTGCCGGCCGAGGCCGGTGTTTGTGGCCGCGCCGGCAGGCACGGCGTTGGGCACGTACATCAGCGCCATTGGGGCCTGGCCTACCTTGATTTTGGCCAGCACCCGGTTGCTGGCCGTGCTGATGGCCACGGCGGAGTCGCCGTTTTCCAGGCCCACGTACATCCGGCTGCCGTCGCCCGAGGGCCAGATGCCGTGCGGATTAGCCCCCACCGGAATGGTGGCCAGCTGCTTGAAGCCCGGGGCGCGGCTGTACACCTTCACTACGTCCTCGCCGCCTACGGTCACGTAGGCCAGCTTGCCGGCCGCCACATCCACCGTGGCCACGTGGTTGGTGACGGGGCCGGTTGTCAGCACGCCGCTGATGGTGAGCGTCTTGGTATCCAGTACCGATACCTTGCCCACATCCTTGTGGGTGAACCAGATTTGCTGGCCGTCTTTGGTGGGGAAGATGTTGGGCGAGAAGGGGCTCACCACCGGCACCTTTTTGATGACTTTGTAAGTGGCCACGTCCACCACGGCCAGCTCGGGCGAGAAGCTGGAGCACACAAAGGCGCGCTTGCCGTCGGGGCTGAAGGCAATCTGGCCGGGGCCGTTGGGCACGGGCACACGGCGGGTTTCGCGCATCGTGGCCACGTCAATCACCGATAGGTAGTCCTCGCCGCGCACCGTTATCCAGGCCTCCTTGCCATCGGGCCGGAAGGTGGCCTCGTGCGGGGCCCGCCCCACGTACACACTGCCTTTGATGACGTTAGTGGCCGTTTCGATGAAGGTCACGTTGTTGGAGCCCACCGACACCACGGCCAGCAGCTTATGGTCGGACGAAGCACCCAGGCCGTGTACCAGCGCCTGCCCCTTGTAGAGCGCCGAGAGCAAGTCGGGCTGCGGCTTACCCAGAATAATCTGGCCCAGCAGCTTGTTATCCATGGGGTCGATAACCGAGACGGTGTTGGAAATCTGGTCGGCGGTGTACACCCGGTCGCGGTGGCTGACGACCTGAGCCGCCGCCACGCTGGAAATGAGCAGCAGGCCGGGGAGGAGAGGGAATTTCATGGGATAGGGAAAAAAGAACGTCATGCTGAACGAAGTCGCAGCATCGCTACCTCTTTACTAATCAACACTTCTTCAACGAAGCGGTAGCGATGCTGCGACAAGCTCAGCATGACGGTTTAAACGGAATTAGGTACTATTTGCCAGGATTCTGCGTGCCCACGGGGTGCTGTTTCAGCCAGGCAGCCATCTGCTGAATCTCGACCTGCTGCTCGGCGATGATGCTTTGGGCCAGGCGGCGCAGGGCGGGGTCCTTGCCGTACAGCAACTGCAGACGGGCCATGTCCACGGCCCCCTGGTGGTGGGGCAGCATCATGGCCGCGAAGCTGGCGTCGATGTCGTCGGGGCGGGCCCCCTCCATGCGGCGCATGCCCTCGTCCATCACCACCATCACCGAATCCATGCCGTGCTGGAAGGCGGCGACCGGGGTGCCGGGCGCGGCTGTGTGGTCCATCTTCAGGCCGGTCATGCCCGTCATGGAGTGGGTCGTGCCCGGCATTGATGTAGTACCAGCCGGGGTATGGTGTTGGGCGCGGGCCGTCGCGACTCCGCCGAAGGTGAAGGCCAGCAAAAAGAGGAAGGGTTTGGTCATGTCGTGCGCTGTTGCCGTCCCATGAGTGGGGGGCTGGTGCACTAACGGGCAACTTCCAAAAATGAACGCCCGACACGGGCCAACTGGACCTATCCCGGGGTGAACTGGCCTTCCAGGTTCCGGGCCGGCTCAGGCAAATCGCTTGAGCAACTGCTGTACGCCGGCGCTGTAGCTGCGCGAGGAGGTGACGTGCTGGCCGTTGGCCATGCGAAACAGGTACTCGCCGTGCGACCAGTGCCTGAAGTCCACGATGTGGGCCGGGTTGACGATGCACGAGCGGTGGATGCGCAGGAACACGGCCGGGTCGAGCCGCTCGGCCAGCTGGCCCAGGGCCGTGCGCAGCGGGTAGTGCCGGCCGGCCGCGTGTAGCTGCACGCCGTTGCCGCTGGCCTCGAAGTAGCACACCTCGGCGGCCGGCACGAAGAAGCTGCGCTCCGGCAGCTTCACCAGGAACTGGTCCTGGTAGTCAGCTGCCGGGGCGGTCCAGCTGTGCAGCAGGGCCTCCAGCTCGGGGACGCGGGCCTGGTACTGGCGCAGGCGTAGCTGCTGCTGCACCCGGCGTACGCAGTCGGCAAACCGGTCGGGGTCCAGCGGTTTGAGCAGGTAATCGACAGCGTGGAGCGCGAAGGCCTGCACCGCGTACTGGTCGTAGGCCGTCACGAACACCACCAGCGGGAGCGGCTGGCCGGCTTCCCGCAGCCGGCCCAGCACCTGCACGCCATCGAGGTCGGGCATTTGCACATCGAGAAAGACGACGTCGTACGCGCCGGTTTGCAGGGCGGCCAAGGCTTCGGTGCCGTTCGCGGCTTCGCCCGTCACGGTCAGCGCCGGAAAATCGGCCAGCAGCTCCCGCAGCAGGCTGCGCGCCAGCGGCTCGTCGTCGACCAGCAGCGTGCGGATGGGCCTCATGCGGATAGATGCGTAACCCCGGCCGCTGCCAGCCGGAACGGGATGGACAGGCGCAGGCAGTAGCCGCACGCCGGGGCCGACTCCACCGCCAGGGCGTAGTCTGGGCCGTAGAGCGTAGTCAGGCGGCTTTCCAGGTTGCGCAGGCCGATGCCCCGGGCGGCGGTATCGGCCGCGCCCTGGCCGTTGTCGTGCACTTGCAGCACGAGTCGGTCGCCCTGTTTTTCGGCCCGCACGGCCAGCTCGCCGGCCCCGGCGCGGGGCGCCAGGCCGTGGCGCACGGCGTTTTCCACCACCGGCTGCAGCAGCAGGGCAGGCAGCAGCGCGCCCTCGGTATCGGGGGCGATGTCGTAGCGCACGGCTAGCCGGTCGGGGAAGCGGGTTTGCTCGATTTCGAGGTAGAGGCGCGTGAGGCGCAGCTCCTGTTCCAGGGTCACCTCCTGCTCGTCGGTGCCTTCCAGCACCAGCCGCAGAAACTGGCTGAGCTGGGCCAACATGCGCCGGGCGGCCTTCACGTCCTGGGTCATCAGGGCTGAGACGGCGTTCATCGAGTTGAAGAGAAAGTGCGGCTGAAGCTGCATTTTCAGGGCCTGCAGCTGGGCCTGCACCAGCTGGGTTTCGAGCTGGGCGGCCCGCACCCGGCCTTCGCGGTACCGCTCGCGGTACTGCACGGCGTAGGCGATGCACAGCAGCATCCAGTAGATGGGCACCCAGTTGTTGGCATTGGCCACAACGGTATGCAGGGAGAAGCCGCCCGGCGTGGCCCCGCTGCCGTGCATCACGGCGGCGTAGCCCAGGCGGTACACCAGGGTCAGGACGTAGCTAGCCGCCGCGTGGGCCAGCAGGTGCCAGAGGCGGTGCCGGCGTTCGGTGAGGTTGAAGCGGGCCGCCAGGGCGAACACCACTGGCGTGAGCAGGCCCCAAATCAGGCCGTGCAACAGCCGCCCGCCCAGGGCCTCGCGCCAGTCAGTGGGCGTGCCGGCCGAGAGGTTCTGCACAAAAATCAGCAGCACCATGAACCCGCTGAACAGCAGCCACGCCAGGGCAATGGTGGAGCCGCTCACCAGGGGCGGAGATAGTTGCCGTTCCAGGGGCCGTGCGGTCGTACTCATGCGCTTTAAAGGTAGCGAAACCCGCCGCCGCCGCGCTGGCCTGGCCTCCAGGATGGCCTTTTTAGCGGGTCAACGGGCCTTCGGGTCAGCATCGGAGAAAATGATTTCAGCCAAAGCAGGCAGGACAGTGCCTGAATAGATACGGAAAAAGGCGGTCCTAATAGGCGGGCGAAATGCGTCACTTGCTGGCGCACGGCGGCTTCGACCTGCTCGAAGGGCGGAACCCCGAATTGCTGCAGAATCTGCTGCTGGTGGTTAAAGCGGGTGACCTTGCCGTAGCGCGTCCACTCCACCGCTCCCAAGTGGTAACGCTGCTGCACGTACGCCTGGTCAGTCGCCAGGAACCGGTCCACGGGAAAGAAGCACCCCGTCGTCTTGAAGTAGCCGACCTGCAGTACGAAGCCGCCCCGGCTGTGCGGGGCCAGCAGCGTAGCCAGAGACCGGGTGGCCCAGTCGGGCAACGCAAAGAAGAGCTGCCGCTGGGGCGGATTGAAAACAGGGGGCTGGTCGAAGGCACGGCGCTGGGTCGCGTCGAGTAAAAACAAGTAGCGGGCCATGGAGCAGGAAGGAAATCCTAAAAATAGCCAGCTGGCTTGTTCACTAAAACGAAGGTTACCCTTTATAAGTACTTACGCCACCGTAAAGTGGTCATCCACGCCCACCGAAAGCCAGCCGCTGCCAAGGCCGCCGATTAACTTTTGTACCAAACTTTTAACCAAGGCCAGAAGTAGTCACGCACCGTGCCCACCGGCTTGCCGGAAGCGTCGCGGTGCGCAATGCGCGCGTAGGCTACTTCCTCCAGCGTTTCGGTTCGTTCCCAGTCGCGGTCAAAGTAAATAGTATCGGCGGGTGGTAGACTAACCGCTGCCGGCTTAGGGCGCTGGGCCAACGCGGCGACACTTATAATAAGGAGTAAAAAAAGCAGGGAGTAGCTTTTGGTCATAGAACGACAAACATTGAAAGCGCGGGAGTGCGACTGGTAAAAATAACGCGAAGTTTTCCCACGCTCATCATCTCATAACCGCGAAATTATGTACACGAGGTGACCCGCCCTCTGTAATTCCCTCTGTGATTATCGGCATAGAATCGACCTGACGGTTGATAACACTTCTTGTAACATAAGGTATGATAAGGTTTACTTATCATACCTTATCCACTACCTTTGAGAAGCGCCCATTTTTCGGGCGTTTGCTCCTTATATAATAAGCCACCGTGAGCACCGTCCCCGTCGTCCCGCCTTCGCCCACATCCACCGGCCTTGCGCACCTGGCCGAGCAGACTGCCCGCTACGTCGAGGCCGGCCTGCAGGGCGCGCCTAATACGGCCCGGGCCTACGCCGGCGACTGGCGCCGCTTCTCGGCCTGGTGCACCGAGCACGGGCAGGTGGCACTGCCGGCGTCGGTAGATACGCTCGCCGGGTTTGTGACGCACCTGGCCGAAGCTGAGAAGAAGGTGGCAACCATCCAGCGCCACTGCGCGGCCATCAGCAAAGCCCACGCGCTGCGGGATTTGGCTTCACCCACGGACGACAAGAAATTCAAGGTGCTGCTCGAAGGCATTAGCCGGCTAAAAGGCACCCGCCAAAAACAGGCTCCGGCATTTTCGTTGGCCAGCTTCAAGCGCACCGTCAAGCACATCGACGCCTCGACGCCGGCGGGCCTGCGTGACCGGGTGATTTTGCTGCTGGGCTTCACGGGAGCATTTCGTCGTTCCGAACTGTCCGCCCTCGACCTGGAAGACCTCACGTTTTCGGACGAAGGGCTGACCATCGACCTGAAGCGCAGCAAGACCAACCAATTGGGGGAAGCCGAGGAAAAGGCCATTTTCTACTCCCCGGACCCTTCGCTGTGTCCCATCCGCACGCTGCAGACCTGGCTACGGATGCTCGGCCGAACTACCGGGCCCGTACTAGTCTCCCTGCGCAAGGGCGGGCGCCTGACGGAGCGCCGGCTGACGGATGTTCACCTAAATAAGATTGTGCAGCGGCACCTGGGCCCGAAGTTCACCGCTCATTCTTTGCGGGCTTCGTTCGTAACGGTGGCCAAGCTCAATGGCGCCGATGACTCAGAGGTGATGAACCAGACCAAGCACAAGACGAGCTCTATGATACGGCGCTATACCCGCCTCGATAATGTACGGCAGCACAACGCGGCTCAGAAATTGGGGCTGTAGGCCATTAATGCGCCAATGGGAAAATTCTTTACTAAGCAGGTCTGTGTTTACCTCGACCAGTTTGCCGTCAGCCATTGTGCTGACCCAAACTCTTCGGAAGACTGGCAGCAGCTGCGAACCATCATTGAGCAAGGCGTAGCCAATAAAACATTGGTTATTCCGTACTCCAATGAACACTTGCTGGAATCGTCGGCTAGAGATGCTGAACGTGCGCAAACGCAAGATGCCTTTCTTTTCAGGCTCAGCGGGGGATTGTCCTTGATGTCAGAAGGATACGTAACGGCGCGGCTGCTCCTCAACCACGCTCGTAAGCAAGCTCCCAGCAGAAGCAATTTTTGCCAACAGGTGCCGGTGATGAGCTTTGCCCTTCAAGATGGATTCCAGCAGTTTAGCGCGATAAAAAGGGGCTTTAATACCATGATTGAGGAAGCGGCGGTAGCAGTGAACCACACCCGTCAGCTGACTGCTCAAGGGCCACGCCCCAATGAGGCCCTGCGCAGAACTGCGCTCTACCTAAAAGAGGAATACTACACGAGAGAGCTATTGTCGCAGCTAAAGAAGTTTGCCCGGTATGGATTTCTGGAACGGAAAACCGCTGTGTTTCCCTCGCAGACAATTCCGTTGTGGTCAGATGCTGTCATGGTTCTTCTGATTAACCGGTTGGGCATGACTCAACGGGAAGCGAGAAAAATCAAAGAAACGATTGAAAAACACGGCTTGCGCGTAGCTGCTGCCCCTCTGTTTATTCGAGCACGACTAGAAGCGGCCATGGCTCTCAAGCACCAGCGAGAAACGCCCAACGACTACATGGATGTGCAACGCATGGCCGTAGCGTTGCCGTTCGCAGACATCGTGCTGACTGATAAGTCTAAATGTTTTGACATCAAAGAATACGCTCTCCATACCCTTTTCGACACAGAAGTCTATTCCGGCAGTCGCGAGGACCTAAAGCAGTTCGCGGTGCGGTTGAGAGAAATTGTGGAAACGTAAGTCTCAGACCCTATCTGTTGCCGCAGTACATTAGATTTGATTTCATCCTTGCTTCCCATTCACCTGCTGTATGCCGCTAGATATGCTTGATGACCTACCTGAGCTGCTACGCCGGGTTGAAAAGGAACTAGCCGACCCAACCGTGTTCTATATGCTCGCGGCTCATTACTACGACCGCGACAATCATCCGCGGCGTCGGCATTATCCGGCTGTCTTCACACTGCATCAGGGCGAGGTTGCAAATCTTACCGTGGGCTCCACGGACCTGGCCTTTGATACAGCATTGGTGCGTTTTCCGGAAGATGGCGAAGAACATGCGCCCGGTCCCTGGGCAGACCGGTTTCGGGCGACAATCCCCTTCGAGCAGCTGTACCACTTGATGCGCAAAGTAGTACCCGCCGGCCAGCCCACGGGCAAACAGCTTCATTTTTCCTCGGACGACTCGGTGTACTACAATGAGCTGGTATACCGTGACAATTACCCTTCGCCGTGGACCATCATGTCACCCGAAGCCTGAGTATGATGCCTTCCACTCCGCACCCCTTACAAGGCGTTCTGCGCCAAATCCAAGCCGGCCTGGGCGATTCGCAAAACCACTACTTGGTCTGCACCAACTACTTTGAAACCGAGGATGGCCCTGTGCTGCTGGGAACCCTGCACCTGCAGCAGGATACCTTGTGGAACCTGGTTATCGATGCCGACAGCTTTCGTTGCGAAGTGCTGCTGCACCCAGATGACCCACAGTATCGCTCTCTTGTCACTGTCAACTACGACCAGGTGTGGCAGGTGCTCCGCGGCGACGGCCCGAACTTCAGTGGCGAGCGAGCGGAAAACATCCTGTACGAGAATACTGAAGGATTATCAACTTTTGCCCGCCAGGGCATAGCCGAATAGTTGTGGAAGAACTCTTACAGCCCCGCCACCCGCTAGACAAGCACCATCAGGCCCAGCTGCAGACGCTGCAGCAGTTGCCTGAAAGCCAGCGCCACGAAATGGCCCGCTTATTTCGGCTGGGCAATGCCACGTATCGGTACCAACAACAAGCTGTTGGCGAAGTCACCGAAGAAGATTACCGGCATTGGCTGGAAGGCTTGCCCGAACGCATGCGGCGGGCTGTGGAGAGGGAAGGCTTCGAGAAGGCCAAGACAAGCCTGGGCTTGCGGCGGCATGCCTTGGAACGTCGGGATATGGGCTACTCCGCGTTCATGCAGTCGATACTCTCCCCTGAAGACTGGGCGTTTGAGCAACAGCAAGCCCGGTCTAATGATAGAGAATTGTAGGTACAGCCCTACACTATGCCCAGATGCTACATATAGTAGTAGTATTTATCGGGTAACATGTCGTCATCTTCTGCATACTGGATGATTTCGCCCACTTTTTGCGCGAAACGCAAAGTGATAGGTAGGCTGTCAAAGAAGTTGCAGTTATTGAAATTGAGTTTAGTTAAGGCTAGAATTTCTGTGCAAACACGCTTAAGCGTTGATTCGCCTTCGAAAATCGAAACCTCCAACGGGTGCGGCACATACTGGCCAGGGAAGGTTTCATAATAGGGAATATACCCCGTGGTGTACAAGACACCGGTTTGCCGGTCTAGCGGCAGGTGCGTACCACGCATAACGGGGTAACTGCCCTTGCGGCGTAGCAACTTGATGTCGGCACTCTTAATAGTAACCAAGTCAATCGTCACATCATCATTGAGAGCTGCCCGAATACCATCTTTCAAGCCTTCTGCTTCCGCATACTCTGCGTGCTGAGCAGAGGTCCAGAAGTCCGTCGTTTTGTGAATGACTATTCGGTTAGGTGCGATGTTCTGATTGAATTTCTTGTACTTATCTACAATCTCCTCAATGAGACTCTTGGCGTAATCATACGTTAGGTGAGGCGAAGACGTGTTGTTTTTATCTGCGTCCCACTTGAATTTCTTTCCGATAAAAACGATGCCTTTGCCCTCGTAGTTGAATGCCTGCGCAATACTGGAGCGCACTAGGTTGTTATCGGAGTTCAACACCTTGTGGAAGCTGATTCCAATGAAACAGGTGTGCTTATCCTGCAAAGTCAGCGTCCAGGGGGTGCCGGCATTCTTGTAGTAGCTGGCCACCACAAAATTCCATGCCTGCATCGAGAGGTCTTGAAGCGACTTCTTTTTGCCCAAAATCGTGTCCTCCAAAATAATCTGGACGGGAATGGCCTTGGGCATTACAATCAGTTGGGCTTTGAGGTAACGCCGCAGATTGAAATACAGATTGCCTTTGTACGGAATCGAAGAGTGCTTTTTGAAAACATCCGCAGGGATGACAATAAAGCAGATGTCTGGCGGCGACATCGAATTTTCAAGCAAGTCTCGGTAAGCCTCCTTGTAGAGGTCACAGATGCGGACAACCCGGTCAAACTTCGTTAGCTCCGAGTCATCCAGGATGGCTCGAATCTTCGCCTCCTTCACGCTTCGGTTGTTGGCTTCGTCATTCACAAAGCCGCAGTGGAAAATGGATTCTGCGTTGAAGCCCGGAAAATCGGGATTAAGACGCTTGTTTTTGTAACTGGTTGGCTGCTCTTCCTCATCGTCCAACTCATCCTCGCCTACGGGTTCAGCACCGAACAGCTGGCTTTCCTCGTCATCGTAGTCCACTACCTGTCCGGCTTCGATGCGGTTCCCCTTCATCTTTAACTCAATATCTGAGGCTTCGATGGGGTTTTCGAACTGCTTAATCCATTCCTGCGCCTTCTCGATGTTGAAGTTGGTGCCCAAAATGGCATAGTGGATTTCGGAACGGTGAGTGCGCGAACTGGTGGAGAAGAAGCTGCCAATGGCAATGCCTTGCTTGGGGTCTTCGCTGAGGCGGTCGTTGCCGAACTCCAGCAACGGTTCAGGTAGTAGTTCCGGCGTCATTGGTTGTCGAATAAGCTAGGCAATGGAAGGGCAGGTGCAGCTTTGGCTGCCGTCTTTTTCTTCTGTGCTACCTTTTCCCCGTCGAGCGGAATGCCAAAGGGAACGGTGAAATCAATGGGCCGGCTCAGCAGAATGGATGGCTGGTTCATGGCGGACCCATCAAAAATGGTGGCCTCGTGCGAGCCTCTGGCCAGATGGTGCCACCAGAAATGCAGCTGGTCGACTACCCCATCGTTGAAAGTCTTCCGATTAAGGTAGTTCGTGAACTTGGTGGTCTTTTCCGGCTCCAGGGGGTTCATTCTATCCGAAGTGAAGTAGTACTTCGGGCTAACTATCAAATACACTTTGTCCTCAATGAACAGCGGCTTGACGGCCACGGCCAGGTGCCGGAAAAAGGTATCCCGACCGTATTCGTAAAATTCCACCACCTTTTTCTCCGTCACCTTTTCGGCCCGGCGGGTGCGGTAAGGCACTTTGTATTCCGTCTGGTCTTTGCGCAGGAAGAAGTAGTAGCGCCGGAAGTCACGCTGGTAGTACAGGCCGCGCTTGCGCATGAAATCTTTGATGTACTCGTTTAGCAGCTCCACAAAGTGGTTGCGCAGCGTCGCTGTGTCCACCACTTCGCTGTAACGGTGCTCGGTGCGCTTCTGTCCCTCTGATACTACGTGCTCATAAAAGGGCTTAAAGTCCTTTTCAATGGGCACGAACGTGTAGATGACTGAATTGTAAATAACAAAGTACGGTGCTTCGCCACTAGCAATGTTCTTGAAGATGTCCTTCTTAGTTTTGTAGTGCGTCGGGTACGTGTAGAGCCAGCGTGGCACTGCTTTGAAGGGGAACATATTGGTATCGAGCACTTCGGCCGCCTGGTAGTTGACGCGGCTTTTGAACGAGGCCCGGTACTTCGTATCAAAGTCGTGCTGGCCGGTAACCAACCGGTTTTCGGTTTTGGAAAACACGATGGGTTGTGACTTGCGCTTGCCCTTGGGGCGGGCCAGGGCCTCGTCGATGTTAGTTATCTTCTTGCAGTACAAGATGTCAGCGCCTTCGCGGCCGTCGAACACTACCAGTAGCACATCATACCCATACACTCGGTAATTCTTCCAGTATTCCAAGTCTTCGTCGCGTGGGAAAAAGCTGAACGACTCCTCCGTTTCTTGCTGAATGTAGCTGGCGCTGCTCTGGGTGGATTTGATTTGCACCTTGAGCGTTTGGGAAGTAGGCTTGATTTTGCCGTCCTCTGTCACCTCGGTTAATTCAACCTCGCCGTCGATGCCGAAGTCGTTCTTGGTTTCCTCCCGCCAGATGATGTAAGGCTGGTGCCGGTTGCAATAATCCGCGAAGACGTTTACGCCTCGCTCGCCGATGATATGGGATGGTCGTACAGTTTTCGACATAAAGCAGAGCAGTAGACGCCGATGCGGTTGCCTAACAAGACTAGCACCAGCCGGAATGCTAACGAAGATAGTGATTTCAAGGTCTGATTTTTAGCTAGAGGCAAGGAAGCTAATGTGCTGAGTGACTTCTCAACTAGCTTTTTTAGCTACAGCAAGGGATTAGTTTCGGGTTTTGGCCTTCCGTACCTTCGTCCTTACACCCATAGTTACCCCCGCATGCCCACGCTTCACTGGATTGGTAAAGACAAAGTCATCAACCACCACCAGGACGTTCCGTTCCGACTTCTTGACCACCAGTACGGCGCCCTCGCCGATGGCACGCAAACCACCGAGCCTACCAGCCGCGGCAACAAGATTATTCACGGTGACAACCTCGAAGCCCTGAAAGCGCTGCTGCCCGAATACGAGGGGCGTGTGAAGTGCATCTATATTGACCCGCCTTACAACACCGGCAATGAGGGCTGGGTGTATAACGACAACGTCAACGACCCCAAAATCAAAAAGTGGCTAAGCCAAGTCGTTGGCAAGGAAGGCGAAGACCTCTCCCGTCACGATAAGTGGCTGTGCATGATGTACCCGCGTCTCAAGCTGCTGCACAAGCTGCTGGCAGAGGACGGGAGTATCTGGATTTCCATTGATGACGTGGAGTACGCCAACCTGAAGCTCATGTGCGATGAGATTTTTGGTGCGGGCAATTTTGTAACAAACGTTATCTGGCAGAAGAACTATAGCCCCAAGAACTCTGCTAAGCACTTCTCTGTGGACCACGATTCCATTTTGGTATACGCCAAAAATGCTGAATCGTGGCGTCCCAACCTTATGTCACGCAGTGAAGAGCAGAATAGCCGCTACAAGAACCCCGATAATGACGAGCGTGGACCTTGGAAGTCGGGCGACTTGTCTGCTAGAAATTACTACAGCTTAGGTACATATTCCATCACTACCCCTAGCGGCAGAGTTATAGATGGACCTCCCAAAGGTCGCTACTGGGTTATTAGTGAGGACAAACTGTGGGCATATCACAAAGACAATCGTATCTGGTGGGGTAAAGACGGTACATCAAGCCCGTCAATAAAGCGCTTCTTATCAGACGTACAGGCTGGGGTTGTTCCACAAACGCTTTGGTTTTATACTGAAGTAGGCCACACGCAGGACGCTAAGAAGGAAGCCAATAAGATTTTACATGATATTGAGACCTTTCCCACCCCAAAGCCTACTAAGCTGATTGAACGGGTTCTACAGCTCGCCACTAACCAAGACTCCATCGTCCTCGATTCCTTCGCCGGTAGCGGCACTACGGCCCACGCCGTGCTCAAACTTAACCAGCAGGACGGCGGTAACCGCCGCTTTATCCTGACGGAGATGGAAGACTACGCCGAGACCATCACAGCTGAGCGTGTAAAGCGCGTGATAAAGGGCTACGCCGGCCAGCCCGGCACCGGCGGCAGCTTCGACTACTACACCCTGGGCGCGGCCGTCTTCACCGAGACCGGCGAGTTGAACGAGCAAGCCGGCCTGCCAGGCCTGCGCCAGTACATCTACTACGCCGAAACCAAGCAGCCGCTTCCCGCCCCATCGGCCGACGACAACGCCGCCTTTCTGGCCGTGCACGACGATACGGCCTACTATTTCCACTACGCGCCCGACGAAGTCACCACCCTGGGCCACGACTTCTTGGCCACCATGCGCACCCGCGCCGGCCAGTACATCATCTACGCCGATAACTGCCTGCTGACGCCGGAGTTCATGACCCAGCACGGCATTATTTTCAAGAAAATCCCGCGCGACATTTCGCGCTTCTAGCCCCCTGCCGATGGAGCTCAAACCCTACCAACAGGAGGTCATCACCGACCTCGCCCGCTTCCTCGACTGCGTGCAGGCCACCAAGCGCCTCCCTGATGCCTTCCACGACTTCTGGGCCACGCACCCGCGCACGCCCGTCAAGCCGTTTCCGGGCACGGCCATTGAGCCCTACAAAAACACCGTGCCCGGCGTGCCGCACGTCACCATCAAGGTGCCCACGGCCGGCGGCAAAACCTTCCTGGCCGCCAACGCCCTGCGCACCATCTTCGGGGCGTTTCCGCCCGACCGTCCCAGGGCTGTGGTGTGGCTGGTGCCCTCGGTCACCATTCTGGAACAGACGCTGCGCAACCTGAAAGACCCGGGCCACCCCTACCGGCAGAAAATCAATACCCACTTCGCCGGCCGGGTGGAGGTGTACGACAAAGCGGCCTTGCTGCAGGGCAGCGGCTTCTCGGCCAGCTCCGTGCAGGAGCAGCTGAGCCTGGTGGTGCTCAGCTTCGACTCGCTGCGGGCGCGCAACAAGGAAGACCGCAAGGTGTACCAGGAAAACGGCAACCTGCAGTCCTTTGGCTCGCTGCTGGGCGATGAGGAAGATATTACGCTGATGCGGGTGATTCAGGCCCTGAACCCGGTGGTGGTGGTTGATGAAAGCCACAACGCCGAGAGCGAGCTGAGCGTGGACATGCTCAAGAACCTCAACCCCGCCTTCATCCTCGACCTGACGGCCACCCCGCGCAAAAACAGCAACATCATCAGCTTCGTGGACGCGCTGGCGCTCAAAAAGGAGCACATGGTGAAGCTGCCCGTCATCGTCTACAACCACAACGACCGCACGGAAGTCATCAACTCGGCCCTGCAGCTGCAGCGCAACCTGGAGCTGCAGGCCAAGCAGGAGCAGAAAGCCGGCGGGCGCTACATCCGGCCCATCGTGCTGTTTCAGGCCCAGCCCAAAACGGCCGACGACAACACCACTTTCGAGCAGCTGAAAAAGAAGCTCCTCGACCTGAAAATCCCCGAAAGCCACATCCGCATCAAGACGGCCAGCCTCAACGAGCTCAAGAACGAGGACCTGGCTTCGCCCAAATGCGAGGTGCGCTACATCATCACGGTGAATGCCCTGAAAGAAGGCTGGGACGCGCCGTTTGCCTACATCCTGGCCTCCCTGGCCGATAAGTCGTCGGCCGTGGACGTGGAGCAGATTCTGGGCCGGGTGCTGCGCCAGCCCTACGTGGCCCCGCACCAGGCGCCCATGCTCAACATGAGCTACGTGCTGACGGCCTCCAGCAAGTTTCTGGAAACGCTCGACAAGATTGTAGTGGGCCTGAACAAAGCCGGTTTTAGTGCCCGCGACTACAAGGTGGCTGACCCGGCCGCGCTGGCTCCCAAACCCGACCCGCTGGTCGCCTTCGTGCAGGCCCCGCTGAACTTCGACGCGCCGCCAGCTCCCTCCGCGGCCGACGACCTGGCCGACATCGACGTGCGTCGCATCACGCCACTGGCACCGACTACCGACGAAGCCGCCGCGCCCGTAGCAGTAGCCGACCCGGTGGCCAGCCTGCCGGCCGCTACGGGCTCGGTGCAGGCCATTGCCGAAGCCGCCCTGGCCCAGCAAGCCGAGTTTGAGCAAACCGTGGCCGCCAGCACCGCCGGCGGAGCCGCGCCTTTACCCACTGCGCTCCAATCCCTCGTGAAAACCTATCCCATCAAGGACATCTTCCGCGAGCAGGCCGCTGCCCTGGTGTTGCCGCAATTCTTCTGGAAAAAGCCCGCTGCCACGCTCTTCGACAGCGGCGAAGGCAGCCAGGCTGTGCTGCTGGAAAAGGAGTACCTGCTCGAAGGCTTCCCGTTGGGCAAGGCCGACACCAACATCAAATTCGACGGCGTGTCGGCCGAGCTCTACCGCGTGGACCTCGATGAAACGAAGAAAGAAGCCACGCCCACCTTCATGCGCATCGATGGCGACGCCAAGGAGCGCATCATGGCCTACATTCTGGACCCCAGCCGCAAAGACAGCCGGGTAAAAAATTTTACGCGCCGCATCCTCGACCTCATCGGCAACCTCTACCCCATTGCCGACAAGGAGATTGAGCGCTACGTGAAGCGCATTCTGGAAGACTTCACCGACGAGCAGTTCACCGACTTCGCCAACCACGAATACACCTACACGCAGAAAATCAAGGACAAAATCCGGCAGCTTTCAGAAGACTACGCCTACAAGAAGTTTCGCGACTTCCTCGACCAGGACAAGACTTTTATCCAACCGGCCTACACTTTCCCACTGCAGATTTCGCCGGGCGATACCAGCAAGGACATTACCAAGTCGCTCTACGAGCAGGAAGGCCGCATCAACGGCTTCGAGGAGAAGGTCATCAACGAAATTGCCAACCTGCCCAACATTGCCTTTTGGACCCGTAACCTCGAACGCGGTAAGGGCTTCCGCATCAACGGCTTTTTAAACCACTACCCCGACTTCATCATTCAGACCAAAAGCGGCAAAACACTGGTGGTCGAGACGAAGGGGGACCACCTCGATGCCGAGCAAAAGATTAAGCTGGGCGCCACGTGGGCCCAGAAAGCTGGTAATGCCTACCGCTACTTCATGGTGTACGAGCGGCGCGTCGTAGATGGGGCTTACAAGCTGGACGACTTCCTGAACGTGCTGCGGGAAATATAATGGGCTAGCCCAAGCTGGATAGCATCTGCGCTTCCAGCTCTTTGGGTGTAATGGAAGGGTTCTGATTAATGATTGTCATGAACGAGCCAAAACCCTGTCTCAAGATAAGGGGAGCCACTTGCTCCATTACTCCCTGCACTTCTGCCCCACCCATCATCTGTTTGAATGCTTCATAATCCGGCCTGACATTTTCTGGCATCATCGAAGTGACAATGGAGTAGTACTCCCGGTTGTATTCGTCGATTAGCTCCTCTGTGGCCTGAGGTGCCTTTTTGTCGAGCTCAACTTGAACGTCTCGGGCAGTCTTTTTGGAGATGAGCTGAGCGACGTGCACCACCCCTTTCTCAAACTCTTTGCTAATTTTTTCCAGCATAGCCCTGCGCATCATATTCGGCGTCTGGTCACCCTGCTTGCTTTCCCAGGAAAGCAGTGGCGCAACAAAATTGTCTTTCATAAAAGCAAACCGCCGGCCCATGCCTTCCAGCTTATGAAAGGCCAGCGGGTCGTACTGCTTCAAATTGCTTACGGACTTCTCCAGCTCTTCAAATACTTCGTCGTTCAGGGCCGCCGCTTGGTGTACCATCACCGGCAAAAGGGCCATCGGGAACAGCATCTTCTTCTCCTGGTTTGGCGGCAGGTTTGTGAGTTGGTTGAGCTTGGCGAAATAGTGCCAAATCGTCAACATATTGGCTAGAATTGCATTGAGCTCTTTGGTTCGCTGCAAGCTGATTTCGTTGGTTTTGCCCCGGAGCCCAAACCAATATGCCAAAGCAGCGCCAACAGCCGAAACGGTTAGCAGCTTGGAAATATCTACAAGGGCAGTAGCAAAAGGACTCATAAAATAGAAGCAATTGGCTAAAGCTCTTTTTGCTCAATGTAGCAGTTGGTCATCTCGCGGGCGTAGTAGTATCCCCTGGCTTTAGCCCGGCTGAAGGCAATGATACTCAGTCCTAGCATCGCCAAGCCGAGGGGCCACGAGCGGTTGACAACGATAGTCAACACGGAGCTGAGGAGCACGCTCAGAAAGATGTTGCGCGCAAAGATGTACGCCTCAAAGAATGTAGTGACCCGGGCATTTCCCTTGTAATTAACCACGCTCGACATAATGCTGAATAGCCGGCCTTTATCCTCGAACTGATGGGGATAAGCTTCTTCCAGATGACGATTCAGCGCCTCAAACTTGCCGAGTTTGAAACGGCTGTTATGCTTGGGGTCGAGCAGCCGCTCGCTGGGCTTGCCACCCATCAACCAAAACAGCGCTGGTTCTATCATGCTGGTGGCGGCGTCAATGAAATAACCAACCAGGTACATCAGAACCAGCAGCAGCACATCGGTGACGGAAGCGGGCTTGGTGATTAAGTTGTTAAACAGCAACGCCCCGTAGATGACGCCCCCGGGGAAGATTTTGGACAGGATATCGTAGACACTTACGTTCATGCGTTGGTAGCTAACTCATCAAGGGTGACAAAGTAATAGGCAGCGCTGGCAGGATGGATGCTACAGGATGGCACACCCGAGCGAGAGAAAATGACCATAATTGGCTTGGTGGTCAGGTACTGGGGTTGCAGTGCAATCATGCCCAAGCTAGTCAAGTCTGTTTGGCTCGGCTTGTTGTCTTCATTGGGGTGGCTGTGCCACTCCCCGACGTATGGCCGCCCTTCGGCAGTATGCGCATCTACAAAGCCTTGGCAAAAGGCTACATCTCGCTCAAACCGGGTCGCCGTGCGTACGGCATTCGGGCCGGGTCCTGATGCGTGTTGTATGTGGATGGTTCCGGTGTCACCCACCTGGCCCACCAGTACTCCTCCGGTTTCGATGCCGGCAGTCTGCAACGTCAGGTTGCGCATGAACGCCAGCGCAGCCGGCTCAATGGTTACCTGTACTGGACGCAACGCGTTGCAATAGGGACAGTTGGGATGAGGTGACATTGAGCGAGCCAACACCGAGAACGGCGCTGTTGCCTCCATTTTGCTGCCGGGAAGGGCTTCACTTACCCAGACCCAATGGTTGGTTGTGACTTTCACCTCGGCCTGCAAATGGTCTAGCAGCAACCGACTGGTTAAGGCCGACACCAGCTTAAGGTCAGCTGCACTGGCTGGACGAATCGGGTTGTTGCATTCGTTGCGCAGAGTCGGCAGCAATTCATCCTCGGGCACATCGATAAAATCCGCGTGCTTGTCGGCCCGGTACAGCGTCAGGCAGTTAAAGCAGGCGTCTTGGCCAGGTACTACCCGAAAGATGCGAGCTGCTTTCCCTCCCCGCAAAGCGCGGGCATAGAACACCGTTCGCCCGTGGGCCAGCGCCTGCTCATTAAGAAATGCTTCGGTGTTATCATCCGCTACCGACGAAATTCCGATGCCTTCGGCGTGAAAATAGGCGGGCAGCTCATTTTGCAGAATGTTTCTCCCGCTCGTATTCAGCTCCACAAATCGGTTGTGGTCGCGCAGAATGTCTCGTACCGCATCCACCTTGGCGCGAAGAGCATATTCGTACCCAGCCAGGTGGCGCACACTGTTATGCACGAAGAGCTTTTGATTGTCTACCAGATGGATATGACCCACTCCCGCTTTCGCTAAGGCATCCGCGATTTCGCCCCCGAGGGCACCGCAGCCTAACACGGTAACCGCTTGCTCCCGTACCACCGCATGCTCTACACGCCCCGAGTTGCGCAGATGGTACTGCTGTTCGGTAAATGGCTCGGTCTGCACGGCGTGCACGTCGTAATTCTGCAGCAGGTCCCTAACGTTCGGCGACGTGTAGAGCGGCACGTGGTCGTTACGTGTCCGGATGAGCATCAGCATCGCCCATTCCGTCTCACCACGCCGATTTGAATAGCGCAGGCCAATGTAGCAGTACTTGGCATTTACTTTAAGCTCCTCCCATAATGCCGCTTCGGCTAGCGCGATGCCGGCTTGTAAATCACCGGTTCCTAAGGCGGTCAGCAGCTCATCGGTGTTGGCATATACCTCCGGCTCTGCTTGCAGGCTCCACCAGTATCCTTTGGCCAGCTTGGGCGTTTCCAGTAGCTCTTTTGCCAAAGACTCGTTTTGCACAAGCTCTAGAGGCGTCCGCAACCCTTTAGGCATAAAGGGCAATTGCTGCTGAGCATCGTCCAGAAACAGTCCGCTGTCAGCCTGATTCACCAGGTATGCCCCTACGTACGGCAACACGTCTCGCTTTAACACGTGCGTGAGCAGCAAGGCAAGGTAGAAAATACCCTTCCCAGCGGAAACCTCATAGAATGGCTCCGTAAGAAGCACATGAATGGGCGCGCGCAATCGGTAGTGCGAGAAGAGTTCTACCTCAGTCCCCTCCGGTATCGCCGCTCCGGTCAGCAGTGCCGTCAGCCATTGCCGAACCCGGGCAATGACAGCGTTGGCGTCGAATGTTTCGGGGCCTGCTTTATCCAGGTTGTCCTGTTCCAGCAGGCACAGGTTCCCGTCATGGTTTTGATGGCGTTTGTAGTAAAATTTGGCCTTTGGCTGAAGAAACGCGGAGGCTTCGCCATAGCTCATGGCGGCCAAGCTCTTTGCTTCATCCTCGCTGAGAACATCGTTGAGCATGTACACCCACGGTAAGGCGTAGGGCGTAGCATCGGCGTAGACAATGGCTACTGGGAAATACTGCGTACCATTTAAGCGCACAATAATTTCCCCCGCGGATACGAACAGCGCCCCCACCTGCTGGCTTCGTTCACGGTAACTACTGTTGTTGGCGAGTTGAGAAGATTCCCGCAGAAGAATCTGAACGTGCCGCTCGAACCACTTGCTCATTACTGCTGCCCCATGGGTTTGCTATCCAGCCGGCTGCTGGTACGGGACCCGATAACGGCAGCGCTTTTACTGCCTTTTCCGTCATCCCCATCCTTGTCGTTATCGTAGCCATATGCCTTGACCAGCTCCACATCCGGCGTAACCATGAGGTCCCCATTGGGATGAATGTCTACAATAATGGATTCCCGGTTTTTACCGGAGTGCAGCACATTGGCCTCGTCGGCGACGTGCTTTTTGTACAGCTTCATCGCGTCGTCGTGCGGGTGGTCGTGTTTACTCTCCTTCTGCTTCGGAGCGCTGACGATGACGTACTCCGGGGCGATGGTTTCGATGTGCGTTTCGTACACGCCCTCGTCGTCGCCGTGAAACTTAAAAAAGGTTCTGGACCCGTGGTGCACCGCACTGAGCACGTTGGCTTTCACGGCGTCTTGGTGATAAGGCATGATATGCTCCTCCCAAGCTTCGCGGTCAGCATCGCCCGTAATGAGAATATGCTTGGCCGGGTTGCCGTAGGATAGCCTGATGACCGCGCAGTGCTCGTGAATGCGCCGGTCACGCTCCGCGTCTTCCCCTTCGGCAATGTCGTCGCAGAGGTACTCCGCTGGTGACAGGACTTGGTAAGTAATATCCCCGAGCGGCTTGTTCACCTCAGTTGTTCCGTCGGCTTTGCGAACCTTGTTGGTGGCGTTTGTACCAAACAACTTGTATTCGTTGTCGGGACCAATGGCTTTGATGACCCGCCGCATTTCCTGGTAGGCGCTGTCACTGTCTTTGCCGGGCACGTGGCCAGAGTGCCATACCTCTTTCACCGGCGTGGCCTTGTGAATAGCTTCGATGCCCTCGGTATGGTCCTTATGGGGGTGGGTGTTGATGAACACATCCAGTCCGTCGTCAAGCAGGTCTTTAAGCAGCTTTTCCGTGTTGATGCCACCCGCACTCCGGTCGATGTTGTTGTCGAGCAGAACATAGCGAAAACTAGTTCCTTGAGGAATAACCAGAACCGCAGCGTCCCCTTGCCCTACATAAAGAAAGACCACGCGGAACACGCCGGTGGCCGGAATAATAATTTCCTTAGCCTTGGAAGCCATGAGAAAAGCATGAGGTGAAATATGGTGAAAAGATAGCACGCAACGCAGACCTAACACTACGATTGCCATTTTTTTTAGTTGATTATTTACTAAAACTTTTAGCCGAGCGTATTATTGTGACCACGCCTACTCTATACCACCCATGCGCAACGTTGAATTAATCCCCGTCCACGCCCCCCACACGCCCTTTTTGCTCCCGCTATTCAGCTGCTCGGTGTCGGCCGGCTTTCCCTCACCGGCTTCTGATTATACCGATGAGCTGTTTGATTTGAACCGCCTGCTGCTGCGGCATCCCGACGCCACCTACTTGGTGCGGGTGAGCGGGGAGAGCATGAAAAACGCGGAGATTCACGAAGGCGACCTGCTGGCCGTGGACAAGCAGATGGAAGCCGACCACAACCACATCGTGGTGGCAGTGGTCGAGGGCGAGTGCACCGTGAAGCGCCTAGTCTGCGAGCACGGCACCTGGTGGCTCAAGCCGGAAAATCCCGA
>NZ_RWIT01000014.1 GCF_003944715.1 Hymenobacter rigui
TGCCGGGCTCCGGGCTCAGTCAGCGCCTGCGCCACGCGCTGGCGCAAATCCATCGAATACGCTTGCATATACCTGCTTACGTACGCTAGGCGACGGCAGCTACACCGTTCATGAATCCGCTATATAGTGTTTTCCGTCACACCGATGTGTTACAAAAATGGCCCAGGATGTGGCGCGGGGCGTTCAGATTCGGGATTGGGATTTTTATGAATATTAATACAATTGCTGAGTTAATCGGATAATCCCATTGTCGCTAAATGGAAGGATTTAATATAAAAATGCGGCGAATTTTTGCGCCTTTTTTCCTGATTGTAACGGGAGTTGTACTGTGTTTTGCAGGGTTAGACTACTATCTGAATATTGATAACGTTGCCGACTTGCCCATCTGGTGGGTGTATTTATTGCCAGCTGCTGCCACAGCCGTTTTATGCTGGCTGGTGTTGCACCCGGGACTTCTTCTGCTGCAAGAAGACGCATCCAGAGATACAAAGGAAAGAGATCAGGGATATGCATCTTTCTACATAATAGTGGCAGCTATGGTGTTGCTACTGACATGGAGGATTGATTTGTACTTCAAAGAATCATTGGGAGTTGTCCGCATTGTGAAGTCGGTGCGGGATCTTGCGACCCAGAAGCCCGCAAGATTTTACTTTATGAAGAACATATATATTGATCGTGAGTTATGTGGCTTTGATTCGGTAACTAAAACCCCTAAAGGTCAAAATCCAACGGTTTACATGCGCGCTGTATTTCCGTTACGAGACACGTTAGGCAGCGCTGTATGGGAGTTGCCAGTAGCGTGGTTAGGTATTCAAAGTGCTCGTCAAATGTCTGTCGATGCGTCGCATGATTCTCTGGAAGTTTTTCAGCGTCGTGCGTACCGGGAGTTGCGCCTTGACATTCTGAACTCCTCCTCCCAACAGCTGTCGGACATTCAGTATTTGGAACGAGCTGGGGCAGGTGAACAGGATCAGCCATATCGTAAAGCATTATTCCGTAATCCTCTGTATCACTATTTCAGCGCTGCTGTGCAGGCTCCCGTGCTGCTATACCCGCGTACCACTTCATTTGAGGACCGTACCAAAGACGCAGGGCTATTATTAGTAGTGTTATATGTAGGCGGGATATTAGCATTTCTGATAAATCTGGTTTGCACAGATTTTAAGAAGTAGCTGCAGCGTAATTGTCTCAATGCAAAAAGCATTTTCCTGCCTTGGTTGTTAAGTAACCTGCGCCGGCACATCACCGGCGCACGAACCAAACCTACACACCCTATGAACATCGGAATCATTGGTGCCGGCCACATCGGCAGCGCCCTGGCCGTTCGGTTTACGGACCTCGGCCACTCGGTTTACATTGCCAACTCCCGCGGGCCCGAAACCCTCAAAGACGTGGAGCAGAAGACGGGCGCTAAGGCCGTGACGGCCGAGGAAGCCGCTCAGCACGGCACCGACCTGGTAGTGGTAACCATCCCGCTTAAGAACATTCCAGATCTGCCTAAGGGCCTGCTGGCCAGCGTGCCTAAGGAGACGCCCATCATCGATACCAGTAACTACTACCCCATGCTGCGCGACGGCAAGATTGCGGAGCTGGAAACCGGCAGCCTCACCGAGAGCGAGTGGGTGCAGCAGCACCTGGGCCGCCCGGTGGTGAAGGTGTTCAACAACATCTACGCCGACCACCTCCAGAATAAGGGGGTGCCTGCCGGTACGCCCGGCCGCATCTCGCTGCCCGTAGCCTCCGACGATGCTGCCGCCAAGCAGAAGGTAATGGCCGTGGTGGAGGAGCTAGGATTCGACGCCGTGGACGACGGCACCCTGCATGAATCGTGGCGGCAGCAGCCGGGTACGCCTTCCTACGGGGCTGATATGCCCGCCGACAAGCTGCGCGAGCACCTGGCCAGCCTCGGCACTGAGCGCACCGAGGAGCAGCACAAGGAGTTCCTGGCCAACCACGCCAAAACGGAGCAGGCCATGGCCGACCAGGGCATCAAGCTGAAGTAGGCCCCCGTTGTAGCCGCCGGTTACAGTGCCAGTACGCACTACCATAGAGCGTTTTTAAAATCTGTCTGGAATCGTCCTGCTGAGTACAGCTTAAGCACCTCTGCCGAACAATTTCGTGTGAACGAAGCGGCAGAGGTGCTTTGGCTGCACTTAGCAGGACGTTCTTTTATCTGCCCGTACGTACTCACTGGAATACGTGGCTGCCATACGCCAGAGAGTACGCCAACCGTCTTATCTTTCCCTCATGCAGTACCAAGGAATATCGGCCCCGGCCGCGCTACAGGATGCTATCCAGGGCTTTTGGTACAACAGCATCGACTTTGCCGGGCTGCCTGCGGGCTTTGAGATAGTGCCGGATGGGTCTGCAGAAATCATTTTTCATTTCGGCCGTCCGTGCCGTGTGGCTACTGCGGGCGGCGTGCAGCCGCTGCCTTCTCCGTTTCTGATGGGGCTGCTCAACCAGCCGGTGCTGCTGCACGGGGAAGGCCGGCTGGACATTATCGGTGTCAAGTGCTTTCCCTGGACGGTGTTTGAGCTGCTGGGGCTGCCCGCCGGGCCGGGCGGCGTGCGCACCTTCCGGCATCCCATTGCCAGGCTGCATCCCGCCCTGGCCGAGCTGATTCGGGCGGGCCAGGTAGAGGCGGCTCTGGCGCTGGTACAGCAGTATTTTCTGGATGCCCGGCTCGGAAAGGCTACCGATAACACGCTGACTAAGGCAGGCGAGGCTATGCGGGAGGCCGGCGGTACCTTGCCGGTCAGCGAGGTAGCGGCGGCGGCCCATGCCACAGTCCGGACCCTGGAGCGGAAGTTTAAGCAAGCGGCGGGCCACACGGTGAAGGACGTATCGGGGCTGCTGCGCTTTGAGCAGGTGCGCAACCACCTGTGGCTGCAGCCGGAAGCCAACTTGGCCGCCCTGGCTCACGAGCTGGGCTACACCGACCAGTCTCACCTGAGCCGGGAGTTCAAACGCTACAGCGGTACCACGCCCGCCGCTTTTGCGCGCAACGCCCGGCGCGGAAGACCAGCCGTGAGCGACGCTTTTGTCGCGTTTTTACAAGCCTAGGGCCGGCGCTTGTCGGAAGTTTGCGTCTCACTCATGCACTATGAACGAGACACTGGAAAATCAGCAAATTGCCGCCCAGCCGGCCGAGTACGATGTGATTATTGCCGGCGCGGGGCCGGTGGGGTTGTTTCTGGCCGCAGAGCTGGCCCTGCGCCGCTGCTCTGTGCTGGTGCTGGAAAAGGCGGCGCAGCCGGATTCTCCCCTGAAGCAAATGCCATTCGGGCTCCGGGGGCTCAATGCGCTTTCCATTGAGGCGCTGGACCGCCGGGGGCTGCTGTCGGAGCTGAAGCTGCACCAGCGCTTCAACCTGCTCCCGACTGCCCCAGCTGCCGGCCCGGGAGCTAAACCAAAGCCTGGCGGGCACTTTGCCGGCATTCAGTTTGAGGTAAGTAAAGTAGATACCACGCAGTGGCCGTACCGCCTGCCCGGCTCTACCGAAACCCTGATCATGTCGGAGTTGCAGGAACTGGAAGCGGTGCTGGCCCGCCGGGCCGAGGCCCTGGGCGTCACCATTCTGCGCGGACTGGCCATTACGGGCTTTGAGCAAACTGACGGGGCTGTATCGGTGCAAACTGAGGGCCATGCCTTTACCGGCAGTTGGCTGGTAGGCTGCGACGGGAGCCGTAGCGTAGTGCGCAAGCTGGGTGCCTTCGACTTTGCCGGGACGGAGCCGGAGTTTACCGGCTACTCGGTGCAGGTGGATATTCCCGACCAGGAGAAGCTCAGCTCCGGCCGCACCCTGACACCCACCGGCATGTACTGGCAGTCCCAGCCCGGCTACCTGATTATGCAGGAGTTTGACGGCGGGGCATTCCACAAGGCCCAACAGCCTCTTACGCTCGACTACGTGCAGGCGCTAATCCGCCGCATCTCCGGCACCGACGTCACCATCAGCGCCCTGCATCTTGCCACTGCCTGGACAGACCGCTCCCGGCAGGCTACGGCCTACCGCCACGGCCGGGTGCTGCTCGCCGGCGACGCCGCCCACATCCACTCACCCCTCGGGGGGCAGGGCCTGAACCTGGGGTTGGGCGACGCTATGAATCTGGGGTGGAAGCTGGCCGCCACCCTGAAAGGGCAGGCACCCGCTGGCTTGCTGGATACATACTATACCGAGCGGTACCCCATTGGGGCGCAGGTGCTGGACTGGTCGCGTGCACAGGTGGCCATTATGCACCCCAGCCCGCAAGCTCAGGCGCTGCGCGGCATCATGCAGGACCTGCTGAATACACGCGACGGCGCCACCTATTTTGCCGGCAGGGTCTGGGGAATTTCCACCTGTTATGCCCTGGGTGGCAGTCATCCGCTGGTTGGGTACAGTGCGCCGAACTTTACGTTTGAAGACGGTACGACACTGAGCACGCTGCTGCGCGACGGCCGGGGAATCCTGCTTGATTTTGGTACTACAGCTTCTCTGGAAGCTTTTGCCGGCGAGTTTGGCGACCAGCTGAAGTACGTTTCGGGCCAGGCGCAGGAGCAGGCCGGCTTGTGCGCGTTGCTAATCCGTCCGGATGGGTTTGTGGCCTGGGCTACTGATGCGGAGCCTGATGAACAGGCCATTCGGGAAGCAGCGGCCCGTTGGGTTGTCGGTCAGGCCATATTTCTGTAGGCCGCAGTAGTGGTTCGGTTCCTGTCGAATCAAACCGCCTGTTTGAAGCCGGATTTCCGGTAGTGCGCTGCCTGGTGCAGCAGCAGTTGGGGCCACCCTGGCATAGCAGGGTGGCCCCAACTGTTTTCAGGTAATGCCTTCTACTTGAGCTTCCGGGCAGCCACGCCTCTCTGGGTAAGTTTCACGGGTTGGATGCGGCCCTGGGAATCAAAGTACAGTCGCTCGATGCAGGTGACACGGTGGTTCTGGTCGGTTTCGGAGAGGGGGCGACGGTGGTAAATGATGTACCACTCATCGGTGCCCGGCACCTGCACGACGGAGTGGTGGCCGGCTCCGGTAGCCACGGCAGCGTCCTGCTGCAGGACCTTGCCCACCCGCTGCCACGGCCCCAGCGGCGAGTCGGCTACGGCGTAGGCCACGGAGTAATCGGGGCCGGTCCAGCCACCTTCGCTCCACATGAAGTAGTATTTGCCCTGGCGGCGGAACATAATCGGGCCTTCCACATAGTTCTGGGGCGTTATTTCCTTGTAAATGGTACCATCGGGGAAGGGCAAAAAACCGGTAAAATCGGGCTTGAGGCGCGCAATATTGCAGTGTGACCAGCCGCCGTAGATGATGTAATACTGCCCGCCCGGGTCCTGAAACACAAACTGGTCGATGGGTTGCGCGCCGTTGTGGATGTTGCCGATGAGCGGCTTGCCCAGGTAATCCCGGAACGGCCCTTCCGGCCGGTCGGCTACGGCTACTCCAATGCCGCCTACTTCGCCCTCGTGCACATCATTGGCTCCGAAGAACAGGAAATACCGCTTGTCCTTCTGCACCACGGCCGGGGCCCACATGGCCCGCTGCGCCCATTTCACGCTGGTAGTATCCAGTATGCGCGGATGCTTGGTCCAGTGCACCAGGTCGGGCGAGGAAAACGCATCCATGAATACCTGCTGATTGTACGGCGCGGAATAGGTGGGATACACCCAGTACTGCCTGCCGAAGATGACGGCCTCCGGGTCGGCGTACCAACCGGGCAAAATGGGGTTGCCTGATAGCTCTGTTCCGGGAACCGGTTTCATCCTGGCGGCGGGTTTGGCCGATTGAGCAACGGCTGCATGCGTGAGCAGCAACCCAAGCGGCAGACTCAGAAGCAGAAGTTTCTTCATGGGCACAACCATACGGATTAATTGACAGAGTGCAGCCTGCAATACCCCTTGCAGGGGGCGAAACGCTACTATTTCGTTTAAATAAGACGGGTTTGAACTTAAGCCGGATGCTCGCAGTTAACAGCTCAAGTATCGTAGCATATGAATGTAGTACCCCATTTGGGTAGATGTTCAAAATAAAAGGCGTACGTTTACAATGTTTAAGGCAAATTGCCTCGTGTCACCTACTATCAATTCGCTTGCAGAATCATCGTAGCGTTCCGTTGTCAGTTGCTTTTTTTTCATCCATTTCCTAAAAGCATCATGTCAACAGGAACCGTAAAATTCTTCAATGAAACCAAAGGCTTTGGTTTCATCAACGACGCCACCACCGGTCAGGACATCTTCGTTCACGTAACCGGCCTCATCGACGAAATCCGTGACAATGACACGGTTGAGTTTGAGGTAGAGCAGGGCCGCAAAGGGCTGAACGCCGTTAAAGTGCGTCGCGCTTAACTGTCCCGCTTTTCAAGCAAACAAAAAGAGCATGCCAGCCGGCATGCTCTTTTTGTTTGTGCAGTTTTAGGTGGCGTGGCCAACGGCTATTTCAAGCCGGCCAATACCTGCTGCACCGGTGTCCAGCGGATGTCCGGGTAGCGGGCGTTGTCGAGCGGCTCCGACAGCTTGGCCTGGCCGGTAAGCATGTTGTGCATGTACTGCATGCCCTGCCAGGGCGGAAATACCTCGTTTCGGGCGGGCATCAGCGTGCGGGTGAGGCGAATCATGTTGGCCAGAAAATCGAGGCTGCCCACGCGCAACAGCTTAAACTCGTGGCCCAGGGCATTGCTGGCAATGGTCCGCAGCCCCTGGATGCTGGCTACCTCTCCGGCAATGCGCAGGTAACGGGGCGTGGTACTATCGAGGGCGGCGGCGGCCGTGAAGCTGGCCGTATCGACCATGGTGGTAAAGTCGAGGGGCTGGTCGGCATCTCCCCAGTACACTATGCGGCGAATGCCCGGCTGAATCAGCGGGGCCTGCCCCGTCAGCAGGTCCGTAAACATGCCATTCAGCACGGAGGTAGCCTGAATCGGAGCCTGATCGAGCCGCCGCTGAAACTCCCGTCGCAAATCGAAGTTGCGGTTGGAGCCTTCGGGCAGGCGGGTGAAGTCGGCGGAGAAATCGGAGGGGATGAAGCGGGGTACGCCGGCAGCTACAGCCGCATCCAGCAGCCGTGACTGGGCATCCACAATGGTTTCGCGCAGCCCCGATAGAGCTGATACCACGCAACTGGCGCCGGTGCAGGCGGCCGTGAGGGCCGGAGCATTGCTGAAATCAACTGATACTACTTCCACGCCCTGCAGCCGCAGAGATTCTGCCTCGGCTTTGTGGCTGGACTCGGGCCGTACCAGCGCCCGCACGGCCGCACCCCGGCGGCGTAGCTGGTGAGCAATGAGCAGCCCCAGCGCCCCGGTAGCCCCGGCCAGTACAATAAGCGCCGGTTGCGGGGCAGAGGGTGGGGTAGGAGCAGTGTTGGATTGGGACATACGTCAGGGATCTTTTCGTGGGGAATAGCCAGTAGGGCCTGCTGCTGCGGCCGCAGAATCAGCCGGAAGGGCGGTGGCGAGAGTAATACCCTGCTGCGGCCCGGAAGGTTATTAGCAGGCGGCCAAGCGGGAGGGGGCAAGTCCAGGCATATGGCTGCAGCCAAGTATATTAGCCAACCATGTTGCGTGCCTGATATCAGAAGCCTATGTCCGCTACCGCTCCACTTTCTGCAGAAGCTCCCTTGCTGGCCGAACAGCCGCCTGGCCGGGTGCGGGTCCAGTCCGTTGATGTTGTGCGGGGGCTGGTAATGGTTATTATGGCCCTCGACCACATCCGGGAGTTCTGGAGCCCTACGCTGGTGCGGCCGGAAGACGTGGCTAATGCCTCTGCACTGCTGTTCTTCACCCGCTGGATTACCCACTTCTGCGCCCCTACATTCGTGTTCCTGTCGGGGCTGAGCATCTGGCTGTATGCGCAGAAACAGCCCAGCCGCCGCGCGGTAAGCCGGTTTCTGCTGCTGCGGGGTGGGTGGCTGATTGCGCTGGAGTTGATGGTTATCAACTTCGTGCTGCAGTGGGGCTATGGCATTCTGCTGCTGCAGGTAATCTGGGCAATTGGGTGGGGCATGCTGCTGCTGGCCGGGTTGCTATGGCTGCCCCGCGGGGTGCTGGTGGTGCTGGCGGCGGGCATCCTGCTGGGCCACAACCTGCTGCCGGTACTGCAGCCAACTACAACAGGCACAGCACTGTTGGCCCTGCTGCACAACACGCCGTTTGTGCTGCCGGTGGGGCCATTGCCGCCGTTTCTGGTGGCGTACACCATTCTGCCCTGGCTGGGCGTGATGCTGGCCGGCTACCTCGTAGGGCCGTGGTTCCGGTTGCCGCAGCCGCAACGTGCGCAGCGGCTGCGGTGGTCCGGAGTCGGGTTGCTGCTGGCATTTGGGCTGCTGCGGGCAACCAACTGGTACGGCGACCTGGCCCCCTGGAGTATTCAGTCCCGGGGCCCGTTGTATAGCGCGCTGTCGTTCCTGAATGTGACCAAATATCCGCCTTCCCTGCTGTTTGTGTGCCTCACGCTGGGCGTAGCGCTGCTGCTGCTGAGCGTTACCGAAACGGCCGCCAGCCGCCTGAGCCGCTGGCTGCGCACGTTCGGACGGGTGCCGTTTTTCTATTACCTGCTGCACCTGCTGCTTATCAGCGGCTCGGCCTGGGTCTGGACGCGGCTGGCGTTTGGGGCACCTTTCAACTTCTCGTTTGCCACGCCGGCCACCTGGCCCGCCGCGTATCAGCCCAGCCTGCTGCGGGCGTATGTGGTGTGGGCAGCCGTTGTACTGACGCTGTACTGGCCGTGCCGTTGGTACGAGGGCTTCAAGCAGCGGCATTCGTACTGGTGGCTGTCGTATCTGTAGGCCTGCGAGTCAGCGCCAGGAAAACTGCCCGCCGCCTCCGCTGATGCGGTAGTTTTTGGTGTCGCGGGGCCATACGGGGGCGGCATCGGTGAGGGAAACTGGCTGGGGCGTGGCGGCGGGTACAACGGCAATGGCCGTGTAATAGCTCCGCTCAAACGATTTGTACGCCCAGCAGGCCACGTACTTACCGTCCGGCGACCAGGTAGGATAGGTTTCGATGTTGTCGTTGGCTACGGCGGTGAGCTGCTTGAGGGCACTGCCATCCAGGTTCATCACCCACACGTGGTTGTTCAGCACAAAAGCCACCCGTTTCCCGTCGGGGCTGGGCATGGCGTGGTAGGGAGCCGGCTCATCCAGCCCCTGGTCGATGCGCTGTGAATTGGCCAGTGCAGCATCGGTCAGGAAAATACCGGGTTCCTTGGGCGGGTAGAATCCCGTGTCGGTACTGCCCGATTTATGTGCCCCGCACATCAGCAGGCGGCCATCGGGCAGCCAGGTTCCGTAGTAGCGGTGCTCAAATCTGGTAACCAGCTTGCCGGTAGCCCGCTCGAATACGGCCACGCAGTTGTTGGGAAATGCCTGACCCGGATACCCTATAACCGTCACCGACAGAAACCGGCCATCCGGGGACACGCGCGGGTCGTGGAGGCTGCTGAGTACGGCCGAAATGCCCGTGCCCCGAATGACGCTGTATTCCTCCAGCGCCTGTTTGTAGTCGGGGTTGTCGCTCGACATATCCAGCACGGTACGAAACTGGGTGGCCGTGGAGTTACTCTTCTTGATGAGCACATTGGCCTTCGGGAAGGCATCATTCACGTAGTATACCTCCCCCTCGGGAGTAGTATAGGGCTGCTTGGCTTTCTGCAGAAACAGCTGATCCGCTTTGCTGGCGAAGGTGAACGTGTTGATGTCGGCGGCGTGGCCGTACACCAGCCGGCCTTTCCAGGCGGTGGTGGCCGGTGCGGGGACTTTAGGAGCTGGTTTGGGCTTCGACTGGGCGGAAGCATTGCCCGAAAAAAACAGGCAGCCAACTACAAGCAGGGAGGGGAGGGAGTAGCCGAGTTTCATACACTAAACATAGCTATGATGGACCTATTCCAGGAAGCAAAGCCCTGAGAAAACGTGCGTCTTCTCAGGGCTTTGCTTCCTGGAAAACAGAAAGAAGGCCGGAAGGGAAAGTGAGACGGCAGAACTTGGCAAAGGCCCGGACAACGTGTTTCTTTGTGGCCATCAACTAGTTCCACCACCCGCCCGCCCTCATGCAATCCACCCACACCGTATTTCTGGTGCGCCCCACCCGGTTCACGTTCAATACCGAAACGGCGCACTCCAACCATTTTCAGGGGTTCATTGCCGGCCTCGATGATGGTGCCATCCAGGCCCGGGCGTTTGCTGAGTTCGACGGCGTGGTGGCCCGGCTGCGCGAGCGGGGCGTGCAGGTGCTGGTGTTCGAGGATACGCCCGAGCCGCACACCCCCGATGCCGTATTTCCCAACAACTGGGGCACTTTTCATCCCGATGGCCGGGTGCTGCTCTACCCCATGTGCGCCCCCAACCGCCGGGCAGAGCGCCGCCCCGATATTCTGGCGCAGCTGGGCCGGCAGTTCCGGATCCGGGAGGTGGTGGACCTCTCAGCCCACGAGCAGGAGGAGCGGTTTCTGGAAGGCACCGGCAGCATCATCTTCGACCACGTACACCGCATTGCCTACGCCGGCCTTTCAGCCCGCACCGATAAGGCACTATTCGAAGCCGTGTGTGCCCGGCTGGGGTACCAGCCCGTGTCCTTCCACGCCCTCGATGAGCTGGAGCAGGAAATCTACCACACCAACGTGATGATGTGCGTGGGGGCTGAATTTGCGGTGGTTTGTCTGGAAAGCATCCGGGATGAGGCCGAGCGGGCCGCCGTGGTAGCCTCCCTCACCAGTACCGGCCACGAGCTGATAGCCATCAGCCTGGAGCAGGTAAGGCGATTTGCCGGGAATATGCTGACGCTGCGTACTGCCTTCGGAACCGGGCTGCTGGTGATGTCGCAGCGGGCGTATGATGCTCTTACCCCGGTGCAGCGCCACCGCCTGAGCCACTACGCGGAGCTGCTGCCCATGTCTATTCCCACCATCGAAACCATTGGGGGCGGTAGTGCCCGCTGCATGCTGGCAGAAGTGTTTCTGCCCCGGCACGAGCCAGCAGAGGCCTAGCCTTAAGCGGTAGCTGACAGTACACGCACGCAAAAAAGCCGCCCAGAAGCATTTTTCGGGCGGCTTTTTTTCTAGAAGTCAGGCAAGAGAGCTACTGCACCGGGGCGGGCTCATTGAGGCCCAGCACGGCACTGGTACGGGCCCGCTGCTGCTCCAGCAGCTGCGCATCGGCGTTGAGGTCTTTGCCGAAAGAGGGAATCATTTCGCGCATTTTGGCCTGCCAGGCCGGAGTGCGGGCACTATCTGAAAAGCACCGCTGGATCAGGCCTACCATGATGCTCACGGCCGTGGAAGCACCCGGAGAGGCCCCCAGCAGCGCCGCAATGGAGCCATCGGCGGCAGCTACTACCTCGGTACCAAATTCCAGTACGCCGCCTTCCTTGGCATCTTTCTTAATCACCTGCACCCGCTGGCCGGCCGTTTCCAGTTGCCAGTCCTCACTGCGCGCTTCCGGCAAATACTCGCGCAAAGCCGCCAGCCGGTCTTCGGGCGACTGGCGCACCTGGTTGATGAGGTATTTGGTGAGTGGAATGTTCTTGAGGCCGGCAATAATCATGGGCCGCATATTGCTCAGCTTCACCGACAACGGTAAATCCAGGTAGGAGCCCTGCTTCAGGAACTTGGTGCTGAAGCCGGCATACGGCCCGAACAGCAACTCCTGCTTGCCATTGATTACACGGGTATCCAAGTGGGGCACCGACATGGGCGGCGAGCCCACGGCGGCTTTGCCGTACACTTTGGTGTGGTGGCGCGCAATTACCTCGGGGTTGATGCACTTGAGCCACTGCCCACTCACGGGGAAGCCGCCAAAGCCCGAGCCCTCCGGAATGCCGGATTTAATCAGCAGCGGCAAAGATCCGCCGCCCGCCCCGATAAACACGAACGGAGCCCGGATTCGCACTTTGTTGTCGGTAGTCAGGTCGCGGGCCTTTACCCGCCAGCTGCCATCCTCTTTGCGCTTGAGGCTCTCCACATCGTGGTGAAAGTAGAAGGACACGCCCGGCTTTTCCTGCAGTAGCGTGAACATGCCCCGGGTGAGGGAGCCAAAGTTCACATCGGTGCCCAGGTCCATGCGGGTGGCCGCCACTTCCTGTTGCGGGTCGCGCCCATCCATTACCAGTGGCATCCAGCTTTCCAGCTCGGCCGGGTCCTGGCTGAATACCATGCCCTTGAATAGCGGCGACTGGGTGAGGGCTGCGTGGCGCTTGCGCAGGAATTCCACGTTTTTCGGGCCCCACACAAAGCTCAGGTGCGGAATGTGGTTGATGAAGCGGGTAACTCCTGTTACCTGATATTTCTCTACCAGATACGCCCAGAACTGTTTGCTTTGCTCAAACTGCTCGGCAATTTTGATGGCCTTGCTGATGTCGATGCTGCCGTCGGGCTTCTCGGGGGTGTAGTTCAGCTCACAGAAGGCTGAATGCCCGGTGCCGGCGTTGTTCCATGCGTCGGAGCTTTCGGCGGCGGCCACGTCGAGCCGCTCAAAAATGGCAATGGTGAGGTCGGGTTGCAACTCCTTGAGCATCAGGCCCAGGGTTGCACTCATGATTCCAGCTCCAATCAGCACCACATCGGCGGTGAGAGGAGCAGCGCTGTCGGTCGTGCTCATGCGTAGTTCAGAATAGGACTTACGAAGTACGGCAGAAAGCAAAAAAGGTGGGCGTTGGTTGCGCAGAAATATATGGTCGAGGTAGCACAAGGAGTATAATCTGCTAGCTTCGTGGCTCGCTCAGGCGGCATCATTCTCTGGCAGTTAGGCACTGCTGTACTGGCTGTTTTTGCTTTGCGCTCTATGAACCCGATTCTGAAAAAACTGAACCTGAAAGAAGGCAGTACGGTATTTGTCCAGAATTTTCCGGCCGATTTGTCGGCACTGCGGGCCGATTTGCAGGCCTTGGCTGTGGTTACGGAAACGCTGGATCAACCCGTGGAAGCGGCGCTGGTGTTTGCCACTACGCAGCAGCAAATCAACGAAACTGCCCCGGCCCTAGCCACTCAGGCCCCCGGCGACGCCACCGTGTGGTTTGCGTATCCCAAAGGCAGTTCCAAAAAATACCGTTGCGACTTCAATCGGGATACTGGCTGGGCTGTGCTCGGAGAATTGGGGTTTGAGCCCGTTCGGATGGTGGCCATCGACGCCGATTGGACGGCGCTGAGGTTTCGGCGGGTGAGCTACGTAAAGCAACTGAGCCGCTCCAGGGCACTATCGGCAGAGGGACAGCAGCGGCTGGCGGATAGCGGCCAGTAGCACTACGCTGGCTGCTGAGCCCGCCACTCGTGCTCCAGCATGCTCATCTCTACCAAGCTCCAGTATTCATCATCGTAGCGCAGGATGTCGCGCGAGCAACCTTCGCGGTGCATCCCGGCCCGGGTGTATGCCCGGATGGCCGCCTCGTTGAAATCGTACACGCCCAGGTCAATGCGGTGCAGGTGCAGCTGCTCAAAGCCGAAGCGGAGCACATCGGTGAGCATGCGGGTGGCCAGCCCACGGCCGCGCTGCTCCGGCGCAACAAATACCCGGCTGATGCGGGCCGAGCTGTTTTTCTGACTGAGGCTGCCTAGTGAAATGTGCCCGACCACGGCCCCGGTGGCAGTGTCCACGGCCTTGAAGATGAACACGTCCGACTCGCCGAGCTGGTTAGTATCCTGCAGATACCAGTCAAGCTTGTCGGGGGTGAGGGGGAAATTGAACATCGGGCCGGCCCAGTTCATGAGCAGATGCGGCGTGTCAATCCAGGTAATAAGTTGGGAGAAGTCTTCGGGGGTAAAGTATTCCAGACGGATCATGCAGCAGAGAATGAACCAGCTGAAAAGCCGCCTGTCGGGCAGGTCAGACCGGTTCGTAACTCTCAAAGATACGGCCCGCACCACGGGTTTTAGTACGTCGGCTGGTTTTATTCGGCTGCCGCCGCCGCCGGGGCAAACGGCTGGTCGGTAGGTTCGGTGAGGGTGCGGGTTTTGGGCAGACTATCGGGGTGGTGCTCCTGAATAAAGCGCACCAGCTGCTCGCGCACTTCGCAGCGTAAATCAAAGGCGCGGCTGGAGTTGGCAGCACTTACCAGGCAGCGCAGCTCCAAGGTCCGCTCCTTGGAATCAGTAACCTGTAGCACGCACACGCGCTGGTCCCAGAGCGGGTTAGCTTCTACAATGCGCCGAAGCTCGCTGCGCACGGCCTCCACCGGAATCGTATAGTCGGTGTACAGAAATACGGTGCCCAGCAGCTGCGAGGTGGTGCGCGTCCAGTTCTGGAAGGGCTTTTCGATGAAATAGTTGAGGGGCAGCACCAGCCGCCGCTCGTCCCAGATGCGCAATACCACGTAGGTAAACGTAATTTCCTCCACCCGGCCCCATTCACCTTCCACTACCAGCACATCATCCAGCCGGATGGGTTGCGTGAAAGCAATCTGGAAGCCGGCCAGCAGGTTGCTGATGGAGCGCTGGGCCGCGAAACCTACAATCACGGAGGCAATGCCGGCCGAGGTGAGCAGTCCAGTCCCGATTTTGCGCACCGTGGCGAAGCTCATCAGCACCATAGCCACCGCCACAAAGGCAATGAGGGAGGCTGCGAGCTTCTTCACGAACTGTAGCTGTGTGAACAGCTTCCGCACTCGCAGGTTGTCGGCATCGGTAATCTGGTAATGTCGCTGCACCAGGGTCTGCACCACATCCAGGGCTTTAATCAGGCACCAGGCAAACGTGGTCAGCAGGGCCGTTTCCACGAGGCGGCGCGCTACTTCCAGCCCCTGATTATCAAGCAGCGTGAGGGGTAGGGTGAAGGATACCACCAGTACCGGCAGAAACCAGCTGACCGGCCGGCACAGATGCTCTGTCACGGACTGCGCCATCACGCCGGGCTGACGGCGGGCATAGCGGGCCAGTGCCCCGAACAACAACTTGCTCAGCAGCCACCCGGCCACCAAACTGCCCATTACTACGCCTGCCGCGCGCAGAATCCGCTCAAGCGGGTCAGGAACTAAATCAGGGAGCTGAAACGGCATATCGGGCGGCAGCATGAACAGAGAGGCACGGAAGAAGCATGGGTATAGGTACCCAGACCGCCCGCGAAAGGTTATAGGCTGCAGTGGTGGCTGCCCGCCGAAAATATCTGCACTTTACCTGCCCAATCAACTAGCTGCTCATGAGTGCCGCCGATAACTACCTGGAGCTGAACCGCCGACTCTGGAACGCCAAAACCGAGTATCACGTGCAGTCGGAGTTTTATGACGTGGCCGGCTTCCGGGCCGGAAAGTCCTCGCTGAATGAAGTAGAGCTGGGGCTACTAGGGGAAGTAGCGGAACAGCAGATTCTGCACCTGCAGTGCCATTTCGGGCTGGATACGTTGTCGTTGAGCCGGCTGGGGGCGCAGGTGACCGGCGTGGATCTGGCCGAAAATGCCATTGCCTACGCCCGCACGCTGGCTCATGAGCTTCACCTGGGTGCGCAGTTCATCTGCGCCGACGTGTACGCGCTGCCGCAGCACCTGCACCAGCAGTTTGATGTGGTCTTTACCTCGTATGGGGTGCTGGGCTGGCTGCCGGATATGGAGCGCTGGGCCGCTGTAATAGCACATTTCCTGAAGCCCGGTGGCCGGCTGGTGCTGGTGGAGTTTCATCCGGTGGTATGGATGTTCGACGCCAGCTTCAGCCGCATCGACTATGCCTATTTCAACCGGGAAACCATTGCGGAAACGGAAACCGGCACCTACGCCGACCTGACGGCTCCCATCCGGGAAACGGCCGTTTCCTGGAACCACAGTCTGGCGGAAGTGCTGGGCGCGCTGTTGCGGCAGGACTTGGCAGTTGAGCAGTTTGAGGAGTATGACTACTCGCCCTACAATTGCTTTGCCGGGCTGGAGCAGGTGGCAGAGCGCCGCTACCAACTGAGCGCCCTGCCCGGCAAGCTGCCCATGATGTATTCCGTAGTAGCCCGGAAAAAGGCCTAACTGCTGCTATTCAGCCGCGAATTGGGCACCGCGCTGTTCCAGCTGGCGGCGGGCCTGCTGGTAGCCTTCGGGGGAAATGGCGCGGGTTGCAGCTTCCAGAAACACCACCGCAAAGCCTTCCTGCAACGCATCCAGCGCCGAGAAGTACACGCAATAGTCGGCCGCCAGCCCACATACGTGTACTTCCTGCACACCCCGGCCGCGTAGGTAATCGGCCAGGCCGGTGCTTTTGCGGTGGCCGTTATCGAAAAAGCCGCTATAAGAGTCAATTTCTGGGGAGGTGCCCTTCCGGAAGATGGCCTCAATGCGGTGCTGATCCAGCTGAGGGCTGAACTCGGCGCCGGGTGTACCCTGCACGCAGTGGTCGGGCCAGAGGGTTTGAGGCAGACCGTGGAGGTCAATCTGTGAGAAAACGGGGTGGCCCGGATGCTGGCTGGCGAAGCTCTGATGGTTGGCCGGGTGCCAGTCCTGGGTGGCCACTACCAGTTCGTAGCGGGGTTGCAGCTGATTTACCAGCGGCAGAATCTCGTGGCCGCCAGGCACAGCCAGGGAGCCGCCAGGCAGAAAGTCTAGTTGAATATCAATTAGCAGAAGTGCCTTCATTGGTGGATAGAGAAAAACTGTTCAGTGAAAATTCATATTGGGAAACAGGAAATTCAAAATAGTGCGCCGAAAAAGTCAACACTGCATAAATATTGTCGTATTTTTTACTGTTGTAATCATACTTCTGCTATTCAGTTGTCGAATCATGGCTCCCTTACATCATCTTATTTACCAAAGTACAGCTGCTGTAGCTTTATCCGGAGCCGATTTAGGTCGGATGTTGAGTCAGTCACAGGCTCGTAACGCAGCTGCGGATGTTACGGGCATGCTCCTGTACGATGGCAACCGGTTTCTGCAGGTGCTGGAAGGACCCGCTGAGGCGGTACTCGCCACCTTCGCCCGCATCCGTACCGATTGCCGCCACACCGAAGTGCAGGTACTGGCTAATGGCCCGATTGCGCAACGCCAGTTTGGGCAGTGGGCTATGGGCCTAGTGAATTACGTGTCCTGCCCGGAAGAGGGTTTTGCTGATCCCCAACCAATTATGCTGACGATAACGGATACGGCGCTGTGCATGTTGCTGCATGATTTTCAGCAGTATACCGGAGCAGTGCGCCAGCAGCATCTGCTTTAGCCACGTTGTTGAGGCAGTACCTCTGCAATATGTACTTACCTTGTGCCCTGCCAGCCACCGACCCGGAGTTTTGGCGGTGGTAGGGCGTAGTAATGAGAATATTTTTCTTTGTGAGAGTAGGCGTTGTGCTGAGCGCCGCAAGCATCACGGCGCATGGGCAGGCGCAGCCGGCTGCCCGGGCCATTCCGGGTACGCAGGTCTGGCTGACGCCACCAGCTGGTTTCGGACCGGCGGCCGGGTTTACGGGGCTGCGGCGCGGCGAGGCTGTGCTACAGGTGTTTGATCTGAAAGGCAGCAACTACTACCAGCAGGCCGGCGGTTTCAGCAAAGCCCGATTTGAGGCCCGGGGCGGCCAGGTGTTGAATTACCAGGAAGTGCAGGGAACTGCCTACCCGGCCCGCTTGGTGCGGGTACGCCTGTCGCCCACCCAGGAGTCGTCGCAGCTGCTGTTTGGCGATTCTACGTTTGCTGTTCTGCTGGATGCCCGCTACCCCGCCGCCGATACTGCCCTTGCCTCCCAGTTGCGGCGCAGCCTCCTGAGTGCCACCTATCAGAAAACAGGAGCTTCTGTCCAGCCGGGAGTTGCCGTGTTTGCGTTGGACGAGAAGAAGTCACCCTTCGCATTGCAGGAAGCCCGCAGTGGCCGTTACGTGTACACCGTGGAAGGTCAGCGCCCATCGGAGGCCGCGTCAGAGCCACAGATTATCATCACCACGCACCCCTACAACCCCTCCATCACGGCGGCCGACATCAGCCGGCAGGTGCTCAGTCAGCGGCCGGGCCTGACGGGCTTCGTGGCCCGCAAGATGACCTCGGGTAAAGTGAATGACCTGGTAACCTACGAAACCGAAGGCTTTGCTCAGCTGCAGGGCAAGCGGGTGCTGGTATATCAGCAGGTAAGTATTGTTGGGAGTACGGCCGTAGCCATGCAGGGCATTGCCAGCCAGGATGCGGAAACAGCCCTGGCCCAGTTCAAAAGCCTGACGCACACCATCACCGCCCGGAAATAGCTCCATCGGTATCCTCGGGGCCGGTGAACGGTATCTGCGCCAGTTGTTGCCAGGGGCCGCCCTGGTATGCCCACACGGTAAAGCCGGTGCCCTGAATCACGGCGGGCCGAAAGCTGTTCTGCAACTCTTCGTGGAGGGCTTTGGCAACGGCCGGGGCCACTTTATTCTGTACCGTTATGTGAGGCCGTAGCGGCTGCCGGTCCTGCGGAGTCAGCCACTCTGCCCATTGCTGTTGCAGCGTGCGGTGCACTTGGAGCAGGCGGGCGTTGTCGAGAGAATATGCCACGCCGTTGCCCAGAAACCGCACGCCGGTCAGCTGCAGCGTCAACCGGGGTACGGTAGCGGCAAGTACGGCCAGTTCTTGTTGGATGGCAGCCAGTTCGGAACCGGGTAAATGGTGGAAAAGCGTGACATGCGCCTCCAGAAAGTTGCGGTCCGGTGGGAAATGTTGCTGGCGCAGATGCGTAAAGTGCTGGTGCGCCTCTTCATTGAGCGTCAGCGTCAGGATAACAGGAGCGGTATCGGGCAAAGTCATGCCCTTTCTACGTAAAAAATACCGTTGCCGACGGAGCCTGGCCTGCTACTCTATCCTTAAGGAGCCATCAGCACAAGGCGGGAGGTAGAGCTGGCAGCGCCCTGGCTTACCCGCAGCATGTACACTCCGCCGGGCAGCCCGGCAGTGCGGAGCTCGGTGCTGGTGCTGCCGGCTTCCAGCCGCTGCTGACGCACTACGCGCCCCTGAATATCACGCAGCTCCAGGGTAGTGGTAGCCCCAGAAGCCGGAAGCTCCACCTGCACGACCGTGCTGGCCGGGTTAGGATACAGCTGCAGCTTCCCGGCGCGGCTGACGGGTAGTACCGAGGAGTACGCAACGTCACCATTCTCATCGTGCGTGGCCAGGCGGTAGTAGCTGGTGCCGGGCAGAGGCGCAGTATCGAGGGTAGTGTACTGCTGGCCATTGGGCTTGTTGCCCGCCTGTACCCGCTGTACCGGCGCCCAGGCGGTGCCGTTCGGGCTGCGCTCAATGGCAAAATAAGCTGTGTGCTGCTCGCTGGCAGTGGCCCAATTGAGGCGCACCCCCTCGGAAGTAGCCGAAGCGGCAAACTTCACCAGTTTCACGGGCAGCGGCAGCGCATCCCGGAAGCTCACGGCATCTCCGCGGGTGCAGCCCAGCGCCGCCCCATACGAGCGGCCAGTGTAATTGCCGGTTTGGTTGTCAATCCGGAAAATCTCGCCGGTAGCGGACCGCACGGCATATACATTGTAAAACCGGTCCGAGAACATGGAACCGATGTTCTTGTCGTTGGCAGTGGTGCCGGGTACCGGCGTGGTAATATTGGTGGTTGTGGCCACTGGGGCCGAGGCCGGGTTGCGCACCGTCAGGTACTGGTCAGTAAGACCCAGGTAGCTCACCAGGTTGCCGGTTTCCTTATCAAACACCCAATCCTGAATTCCGCCCTCCGGCGTTGGCCCGGAGCCGTTGGAGCGGATGTAGGTTTCCGTCTGGCTGCGGAAGTTCTCCACCACGGCGGCCGTGGCGGGGTCGGTGGTGTTCAGCCGGAGCCAGACCGGGGCCGTTATAGCCGTCAGGTTAATGGTGCCCACGTACAGCCGCACGTCAGTGACCTGCGCCGAGGCGGGTATCGGAATACCGAAAAATGTGGAAAAAATGACCCGAAAAGTAGCGCCGCCGGTGTAATACGTGCCATCGGGGCCACTGTCGGCCACGAAGTTGAGCGTCTGACGTACATCAATGGCCGTTTGAGTGCCGGTAGTGGGGGTGAGCTCACCGGTGGGCGGAGTGGGTGGGGGCGTCACCGGGCCGATGGAGTCGGCAACGGCCGTGCTCAGGTTAATGCGGTAGAGCTGCGGAACGAACGTGGTGAAGTTGGAAAGGCTCTGCTGCTCCACCCGCATGCCATACAGCACCGATTGATCGGCCTGATTGTACCCTAGGGCATTAATGATGAGTTTATTCCCGTTGGCGCTGCTCTGAATGGTGCCAATGGGTTGCATGGAGCCGTCCTGTGCAATCTGATAAAGCTGCGAAGGGTTACGCGCCGAAGCCGGGCAGGCCGACGAAACGGCGTAGCTACTGGTAGGAAGCTGGGCCAGTGCTGTTTCTGTACTGAAGATCAGGCAGGCAAGTAGAAGCTTTTTCATTTTGGGAAAGCAGGTTAGGGATAAACCGTTTCGTAACCATCTGTAAAAGCTGTTCTTAGCAGCACTGTAAGGTACGAATTGCGAGACTTTAAACTGCGTTTTCCCAGAAATGGATGCGTAATATTTGGTTGATTCTTACATACTTATATAGAAGTAAGGAAGTGCTATTTGCTGTTGGCTGGTTCCTAGAGAAGCCCAATGGCAAAAGGCTGCGTGAGTTCTGTGGGTTCTGCGCATCTTTACTATCCACCCTCATCGTTCCTGCAATGGCTTACACCATGCTTCTGCGCAACTGCGGCCAACTCCTCACCCTGGCCGGACCCGCTACCCATCTGCCGCTGGCCGGGGAAAACCAGCGCAACTGGCGTGTCATTCCGGATGGCTACGTGGCCTGCGTTGATGACCGAATAGTGGCTACAGGGCCTATGGCGGAACTGGATGATACGCTGGTTGCAACGGCTACCATTGTGCTGGATGCCAGCGGGCAGGTGGTAATGCCGGGGCTGGTGGAGTGCCATACGCACCTGGTGTTTGGTGGCAACCGGGCCCACGAGTTTCAGCGCAAGCTGCAGGGCGAAACTTACCTCGATATTCTGGCCAGCGGCGGGGGCATCCTGAGTACCGTACGGGCCACTCGTGCCGCTTCCGATGAGCAACTGCTGGAGCAGGCCCTGCACCACCTGAAAGGGTTTCGGGAGTATGGAGTAACCACTCTGGAAGCAAAGAGCGGCTACGGCTTGGATGCCGAAACGGAGCTGCGGCTGCTACAGGTGGCGCGGGAGGCCGGCCGCCGCCAGCCAGTGCGGGTGGTACCCACTTTTCTGGGAGCCCACGTACCGGGGCCGGAATACCGGGGCCACCCTGCCGACTATCTGCACATGCTGGTGCAGGAGGTATTGCCGAATATTTACCCGGAAGAGGTGCCTTTCGTGGATATTTTCTGCGAGGAAGGTGCCTTTTCGGTGGCCGAAGCGCGCCGCTACCTGGAGCAGGCCCGGGCCCTGGGGTTTCAGCTGAAAATTCACGCCGAGCAGCTCCACGACCTGGGAGGGTGCGAAATGGCCGCCGAGCTGGGCGCCATCAGCATCGACCACGCCGATTACCTCACGCCGGCCGGCGCTTCGCGGGTGGCGCGGGTATCGGGGGGGCGTACGGTGGCGGTGCTGCTGCCGCTGGTGCCGCTGTTTCTGCGGCAGGAGCGGTTTGCGCCAGGCCGGGCGTTCATTGATGCGGGGCTGCCCGTTGCCATCAGCACCGACTTCAACCCCGGTTCCTGCCCCAGCAAAAACCTGTGGCTGGCCCTGTCGGTGGCGTGCCTGAAAATGGGCCTGAATCCGGCCGAAGCCGTAGCGGCAGTTACCCTGAACGCCGCCTGGGCCGTCGGGCAGCAGCGGGAATGTGGCAGCCTGGAGCCCGGCAAGCGCGCCGATATCCTGCTGCTGCACGTGCCCTCCCTGGAAGAAATACCCTACTGGCTGGGCGAAAACCCAGTGCAGCAGGTCATCATCGGTGGGCGGATCCAACACGCATAACGCATTACAGCCGCTGCCTGGCAACTATGCCAGCGCAACGGCTGTGGTGTATACAGGGCTTGAAAACGTGTTTACAGCGTGTTCAGGCTGGCTACCAAATCGGCAGGTGTGGTTTCCTGCAGGGTGGGACTCAGGTCAGCGCCGGCCTGTACAATACCATCTTTGCGGCCGAAGTACAGCTTGCCATTTTCTGTCCGGATAACTACCACGCTGACGGAGGCACCCTGCGGAGCCCGGCTGGCCCGGAAGATGTTCGGGGCCGTAAAGTCGCACATCGACAGCGTACCATTAAAGGAGCGGAACACGGCAAATACCATGGTGTTCTGCATGGGGTCGATGTTGGTGCCGGGTACCGTAACGGTCAGGGGCAGGGTAGGCGTGTAGTAAAACCGGTCACAGTTGAACCAACCAATACCAGCGTTGTACAACAGGCTGCTCACCGTAATAATATGGCCGGTAGGAGTGGGGCTGATGCTGGAGCCGGGGTCCGTGTTAACCATCCAGTTGAAGCAGCTGGTTTGGGCCACCGGAGTAGTAGGGGCCACAAACAGGCGCATGGTATCCTGGGAGCTGACGCCGGGCGGGTTCAGCGTCTGAATACGGATACTGGCATTGGCAGCAAGCCGGATGCTGGAATCCTGGGCGGCGCGCAGGTACACTTCCCCCGCCGATTTCAGTACCGTGCCATTGGAAATGGTGGGCATGTTGCTGAGCACCATATCGGCCCGGCTGAACACTTCCCGCACGGCCAGCTCAACGAGGCCGGTTACGGGTTGGCCATTTTTCAGGAAAGCATTGGGAGTAATGGTGAAAACAGTGCCTTTCTGGCCCGTAAACGTGTTGGAACGGGTGGGGTCGTACATGAATTTCTGCACTGGCGGACCCAGCTGCGTCAGGACTTCCTTGATGGTAGCCGGCACCGGTACGGGAGGAGCAGGCGGGGTGCCATCGTCGCAGATAACTACGCCGGAATCAAACTGGCAGGCGGAGAATAACAGGCCGGGCAACGCCAGCAGGGTAGCAAACAGGAAGCGTTTCATAGGGTAGAGGCAAGTAATGCTGAGTGGATAAAAGACAGAGGATTATCGTTTGCGCGGGTCCAGGTCCCAACTATAGCCTACCTGTACGCCCACGCCCCAGGGCCGCCGCGGGGCGCTGCTGGAAGGAGCCGTGAGGGAATTGAGAAACAGCTGACCCTGCGGGCGAAGTGTGAGCCACTGGCCGGGCGCAAACTGGTAGCTGGCAAAGGCTCCGGCCGTCAGGGCCAGGTTGGTACGGCTGAAAGTGCTGTCGGGCATGTCACTGGTCCATTCGCGCTGCCCACAGTTGCAGGCAGAGCCCTCGGTAGTGCGGGCGCTGGTCAGGAAGGCCAGGGTGCCGCCGCCCAGCAGGCCGTAGCGCCAGCGCTGGTTGCCGCCCAGGGTAAGCTGGGCCTGTACCGGAATGGTGATGAAGCGGTACACGTCGCGGAAATCAATCTGCCGCAGTGTTTCGGAACTGGTCTTTCTGAGCTGGTAATGCAGCGAGTTGGCGTACTCTGAGTACCCCAGGCCGCCGGAAACAGACAGCTGGCGTGAAAAAGCATACGTGCCCGAGACCTGCCCGCTGAAGCCCATACCGGGGCGCTCCAGGCGCTCCAGCTGGGTGGCCGAGGCCCCTATCAGGCGGTACGTCACGTTTTGTCCCAGCAGAAGCTGTGCGCTCCAGTTACGCAGGCGCAGCTCCTGGCGGGAAGGCTTCTTCCGGGCCCGCCGCTGCCGTTTCACCTCTGGCTCTTCCACCTCCAACGCCTGAGGACGTACGGCCAGCAGGTCCAGCGGCTCGTTGCTGAGTTTTGTGGCGCGCGTACTCTTGCGGCTGCCCGCAGTGCCTGTGGAGGTAGTGGAACTGGTAGTGAGTGAATTTCCCGGCCGTATGTCCGTGCGGGCCCGACGGCCGGCGCGGGAGTATCTGCTGCCATCAATGCCGCCTCGTGTAGCTGCCTCGCGGGAGCCAAACCTGACCCGATGCGTACCGGAGCGAGTGGCAGCCACTGCCAGCAGACCAAGCCCCCCTGTGCGTTGCCGTGCCCCACGTGTGGCAGTAGCGTCCGCAATTTCGGCGGAACGTCTGGCAACACCGGTCAGCCGTTCCCGTTTAGTGCGGGCGGTGATAGTAGGCAGGATGTGTGGCGCGCGGCTTGGTAGCACGGAGGCTCGGCCGGAAGTGGCTTTGCTGGTGGCCGAGGCCGCAACCTCAGGAGCTGCAGTAGCTGAAGGCGCCGCAGTTGCAGGAGTCGTGGTGGTGCGCGGCGTGGCCGCTGCCTCAGCCGGCTCTGTAGCCAGGCGGGGGGGAGCTGCTGCCACGACAGGAGCTTCTCCACTGCCTTCTGACGTAGTTCTGGCTGCAGTCGGCTTTCCGGCGTCAGCGAGGTTGCCGCCGGCAAATGTGGCAGAAGACGGCCAGTAGTGGCTGCCGACCAGCACGCTGCCGCTTAGAAAGCCCAGCAGCAGCAGGACCAGCAGAGGACGCCAGCGGCGGGGCTGCCGGGCGGGCACCTGCTCCCGAATGCCGGCCCACACCGACTCCGGTGGCGCGCTGCCGTAGCCCTCCAGCTTGCGACGTAAGTCGTGGTATAGTTGTTCCGAGTCGTTTTCAGTCATGGTACAGCGGCGTATGTGCCTGTTGAGTCAGTCGTTCTTCCAGCAGGCGGCGGGCCCGGGAAAGTTGTGATTTACTGGTGCCTTCCGAAATACCCAGCAGCTCCCCGATTTCGGCGTGCGAGTATCCCTCGATGGCATAGAGGTTGAGCACCGTGCGGTAGCCCGGCGGCAGCGTGTTTATCAGGCGCACCAGATCATCGGCCGAAAGCTGGTCGAAAGGCGTACCGTCAGGATGATGCACGTCGGTGGCTTCTTCAACTTCCAGCTGCTGACCGCGCTGCCGGCTCTGGTGCCACAGGTTCAGAGAAGTTGTCACGGCAATGCGGCGCGCCCAGGCTTCAAACGGGCCTTGGTTGCGGAACTGGTCGAGCCGGGTAAAAATCTTCACGAAGGTGAGCTGCAGGGCATCTTCCGCCTCCTCCCGCGAAGGGCAGTAGCGCAGGCACACGCCCATTAATTGGTAGCCCAGCCGCTCATACAGACCTCGTTGAGCGGCGGGCCGTCCGCGGCGGCAGCCCTCCACGAGTGCGTCAAGTGATTCGGCCATAGGCAGGGGGAATAAACAGGTAGAAATATCGGACGCTAGCGTTTTGCAGCCATGACCGGCTGCCCCCTGCTTCGGGTTGCGTGAGCTAGTCAACTTTTTTATCCGGTAATAATAATGGCGCAAGTTACCGGCGGTATTGCACTAACCAGTAGTTTCGCCGGCGCTGCGTGGCTCGTTGGCTGGCAGCCTTCACCTGGCAGGCCATTTTACCCGAAAACGGGTCGGCGCTGTCACTTATCTGCCTGCTATGCTGCTGCCCATTTATCAGATTGACGCCTTCACCAACCGGCCGTTTGCCGGTAACCCTGCCGCTGTTTGTCCGCTCACGGAGTGGCTGCCCGCGGAAACCATGCAGGCCATTGCCGCCGAGAATAACCTGGCCGAAACCGCCTTCTTCGTGCTACGGCAGGGCAACGAGTATGAAATCCGGTGGTTTACGCCGGCCGTGGAGGTGGAGCTGTGCGGACATGCCACGCTGGCTTCGGCCCACGTGCTGTACCGCCACCTGAATTTTCAGGAACCGGAAATTATTTTCCACTCCAAAAGCGGCCCCCTACGGGTAAGCCAAGCCGACGCCGGAATGCTCACGCTCGATTTTCCGGCCCGGCCTCCGCACCCCATTCACCAGCACCCCAATGGCCTGCTGGATGGCCTGCGGGCTACCCCATTGCAGCTGCTGGCCGGCCCCGACCTGGTGTGCGTATTTGCCACCGAAGCCGAAGTGCGCGCCCTGCACCCGGATATGACGCATCTTGCCAAGGTGGAGTACCGGGCCGTTATTGCCACTGCCCCCGGTACCGATGGCGTGGACTTTGTGTCGCGCTTTTTTGGTCCGCGCGTGGGTGTACCCGAGGACCCCGTAACCGGCTCGGCCCACACTACCTTGGTACCCTACTGGGCGGAGCGCCTCGGGAAAACCCACTTCCACGCCCGCCAGGTGTCGGCCCGCAGCGGCGACCTGTGGTGCGAGCTGCGCGGCGACCGGGTGCTGATGAGTGGCCACGCCGTAACGTACCTCAAAGGCGAAATTGAAGTGGCCGGATGAATGGTAGCCACTCCCGGGTCTGGGAGCGGCTATTGCGCGGCGGTATAGCGGCAGTGTGGCTGATAAACGGGCTGCTGTGCAAAGTGCTGCTCCTGGTGCCGCGTCATGAGGCCATCGTAGCCCGGATTCTGGGCCCTACCCATGCGGGACTACTCACGCGAAGCATCGGGGCAGCGGAAATAGTACTGGGCCTGTGGATACTCGGCGGCCGGCATACTAAACTAACGGCCTCCTTTCAAATAGCCTTGGTACTGGTGATGAACGTGCTGGAGTTTTTTCTGGCTCCAGACCTGTTGCTGTGGGGCCGACTGAACCTAGGCTTTGCGGCAGCATTTGCGGTATTGATATATTATCAAGAGTTTATACTTAAAGTGACCAGTCGGCGTCGCCGTGCCTGACAATAATTCTACTCACCGATGACCATTGCGCATCATCCCTTCGGCATCGACGCGCTGCTGAGCCGTACAACGGTGCTGACGTTTGCCGCGCCAGCTGCCGCGCTACAACGCCTGCTTCCGGCCTGTCTGACTCTCGACACGCTGGACGATACCTGGGGCTTTATGGCGGTAGCTTTAGTGCAAACGCGGCAGTTGCGCCCGCAGGGCCTGCCAGCCTGGCTGGGGCATAGTTTCTTTCTGATTGGGTACCGGGTATTCGTGCGCTACACCACGGCGGCCGGAAAGCGGCTGCGCGGTTTATATATCCTAGGGTCAGAAACCGATAAGCGCCACATGCAATGGCTCGGCAATCTGCTTACCTCTTACCATTACCGGACCGTAGACATACGCCAGACGGCCACAGCCACCAGTCAGGCAATCCTGTCCAGGCAGGCGGGGCTGTGTATTGAGGTGGAAAACTTGATTGATGAGCCGGAATTACCGGATGGCTCGCCGTTCCGGAACTGGCAGCAGGCCCGGCGGTTTGCAGGCCCCTTGCCTTTTACCTTTTCGTGGTGCCCGGCTACCAAGCAAGTGGTAATCGTGGAAGGCGAACGGGAGGAGTGGCGGCCCCAGCCGGTGCGCGTCGTAGCGGCAGAGGTGGCCTTTATCCGTAACCTCGGGCTCGGTGAAGTCCGGCTGGCGAGTGCTTTCACCATGCAGAACATTCCTTACCGGTGGAAAAAAGGCCGGACTGAAACGTGGGCCGGATGAGAAAGCAGGCTGAGGGCGTTAGGAACATCGTACAATTCAACTGGCATTTCTACGCCGGTGCCGGGCTGATGGTCCTATTGCTGGCCGTGGGTATTGGGGTGGCCAGCGACCATCCTGCGTGGCGCTTGGGGTTGTGGCTGATATTGCTGGCTGTGCTGCTGCCCACGGTAGTTTCCCTGCTCATATCCTGGTATGTGTACGATATTTCGGGACTGTATGGGTTTCGGTGGCTGTCATGCACAGCAGCACCGCCACAACGGGTCGTGAATATCCACGCAGGCTTCGACGAAACCAGTGCCCTGCTGCGCCAACGGTTTCCGGGAGCTGCGCTGCGGGTGCTGGACTTTTACGACCCAGCCGAGCACACGGAAATTTCCATCCGACGGGCGCGGGCGGCCATAACGCCGTACCCCGGCACCGAAGCCGTACGCCCGGCCCAACTGTCATTGGCTACGGCTTCCATCGATTTGGTAGTGGTGATGCTGGCGGCCCACGAAATCCGGCATCCAGCCCAGCGGGTTGCATTTCTGTGCGAAATAGGCCGGGTGCTGACTCCGAACGGACGGGCCGTGGTAGTGGAGCATCTGCGGGATTCGGCCAATTTCATGGCCTATACCGTCGGGTTCCTACACTTCTACTCACGGGCTACTTGGTTGGCCGCTTTTCGAGCAGGCGGGTTGCGCCTGGAAAGGGAGCAGAAGCTGACGCGCTTTATTTCTGCCTTTACTCTCAGTGCTATTAATGGAACTGCATCTTAAAATTATCGGCGCATTGCTGATTGGGCTGGCCTTTCTACACGCTGGCTTTCCGAGCTATTTCAATTGGGCGACTGAGTTCAAGCCGCTCAGCCTGATTAACCGGCAGATGATGTACGTGCACACGCTGTTCATCGCGCTGCTGGTACTGCTTTCTGGATTACTGTGCCTGAATTTTGCGCCGGAATTGGTGCAAACGCATCTGGGGCGGGTAGTATGCTTGGGAATGGGGATTTTCTGGCTGGTGCGGTTGGTGGTACAGTTTGCAGGTTATTCGCCCTTGCTGTGGCGGGGTAAGACATTTGAAACTACCGTGCATAGTGTGTTTTCCCTGTTTTGGCTGTACCTAACGGTTGTTTTTCTGCGAATATACTGGCAATAATATCTGCTAAGAATTACTACATATCCACAAAAAACGGCGGTTGCTGCACCGAATATGGCCTTACATGCCTAAACTGCTATCCAATTCACTAGCTGCATAATTCCCCTTTACTATATGTCCGTGTACCAAAAAGCTTCCCTTGTTGCGCTGCTGCTGGCGGCTTCGTTGTCCACCCAGGCCCAGACTACTGCTAGTAGTCAGGAGCTGGTGAAGCAGGGCGTTTCTCTCTTCGACCAGGGCAAGTACGATGAAGCTGTACTGCGCTACAAGGAAGCCCTGAAGCAGGACCCGGCCAATACCACTGCCCGCTACGAGCTGGCTATGACGTACAACGCCCTCGACCGGAACGAGGAAGCCGTGGAGCTGTGCAAACAGCTCCTGAAGCAGGACCCCAACCCCGGCGCTTCTTTATACAGCACCTACGGCAATGCGCTGGATGGGCTGAAAAAGCCGAAAGAAGCCGCTAAAATATATCAGGAGGGCCTGAAACGGTACCCCAATGATGGGGCGCTGTACTTCAACCTCGGGGTAACGCAGGCCACAGCCCTCAATCAACCGGCTGAAGCCACGGTCAGCATGCAGCAGGCGGTGCGATGCCGGCCGGTGCATGGCAGCTCGCTGAATGCCCTGGGGCTGTTGCAGCAGCAGGAAGGCAACCGGGTGCCGGCCCTGCTGGCAATGCTGCGTCTGCTGCAGGTGGAGCCCACCGGCCAGCGGGCCGAGGCGACGCTGAAAAGATTCGATGCGTTGATGGGACGAGGCGTGGAGAAAACCGGCGAGAAGGCCATTACCATCAGCATCCCCTCCGAAACCCTGAAAAACGCCGGCAAGAAAGGTCGCGCCGACAACTTCGGGCCCGCCGATATGATGCTGAGCATGAGCGGCGCGATGGATTACACCGAAGAAAATAAGGACAAAACACCCACCGAGCAGCTTATCCGGAAGCTGGAATCGTTGATTGGCGTGCTGGCGGAGCTGCACCCCGAAAAGCAGGAGGGCTTTACTTGGCAGTACATGGTGCCCTACTTTGTTGAGTTGAAAAAACAAGGCTATCTGCCGGCCCTGGCGTACTCCATTCAGGCCTCCCGCGCCGGCAGCACCCCCGAAGTGCAGACCTGGCTGGCCAACCATACCGCCACCGTGGACGAGCTGCGCACCTGGTCGGCGGCGTACCCGTGGCCGAATTAGGCGCGGAGCCGCTACCCGCGCAGCTGTTCTCGCCCGTAGTCGTTGCGTTCCAGCACCTGCTCCACGAACAGGAGCTTGTTGGGTATAGTTGCAGCAGGGCCGCGTGAATAGCAGCGGGCACGCCCGTGTAGCGCACCAGTCCGCCGTGGCGGTACTCAATTTCCAGCGTCTGCGTGGCGGCCTCGTAGCCCACGGCTTTCAGGGAAGTAGAACGAACAGGGCGGCGCTGCATGGATAGAGTTGATTATATACAGGAAATCTACAAAATAGATGAGTCTGTGGCCAAGAGAGGGAATAGCGCCTTTACAAGGTTTCGGAAATAACTCCGATTATGATAAGCGAATAAGCTTGATTCTGCCTATTGAAAATTCAATTCATTGCAAGGCAAAGGTCGTTTCGCAACTCGGAAACTCTCTAGCTTAATAGCAAGTGGTAGTAGTCCTTCCCTGCTTATAGTAGATGACTTTACTTAACACCAAAACTCCCTTTGCAGTGGGGATAAAAGTTTTTGTTATAGAGTCAACGGCCTCTCCGTTGCGAGGGTAAAAGTAGCGCTCTGTGAACTGTATACTACTCCGACTAATACGGTATGTCCCGTGCGTAAATACCTTGCCGTTGCGCTCAGCCAGCTCAAATGAACTACACAGCTGCTTGTTGTTAGTGGCCGATTTGACATTGTCGTCGTGATTGTATTGTTTCTGTAGCTGGATAATGTAGGTGTACTTGCCAAGTGCGAAACGCTGCATCTGCATTTGGGGAGGAGAGAAACTAATTAACAGTAATAAGGCCGCTGCAAAAATGAGAAAGCGCATCTTCAATAGATAAGGGATTTAGGCTGATACCATTAGTCCAATAAGTCAATTTAAGCTAAACAAAACTACTCACGCCGCCGGCTTCTTCCGCGCGGCCGGAGCCTTTTTGCCGGCTACGGGGGCGGCGAGCTTGCCGGGGTTGTCGGCTAGGAACTTGCCCCAGCTTTTGCCGCCGGCTTTCACGTTGTTGCCCTTCTGATAGTGGTGGCACATAGCCACGGCCAGGGCATCGGTGGCGTCCAGGAACTTGGGAGCTTCCTCGATGGGCGGGAGCTTGAGCGTCTGGCGCAGCATGTGGGCCACCTGCTCCTTGCTGGCGTTGCCGGAGCCGGTTACGCTCTGCTTTACCTTGGTGGGTGCGTACTCGACGTACGGAATCTGGCGGGCCAGGCAGGCGGCAATGGCCACGCCCTGGGCCCGGCCCAGCTTGAGCATACTCTGCACGTTCACCCCAAAAAACGGCGCTTCAATGGCCAGCTCATCGGGCAGGTGCTCGTCAATGAGTTCCGTCATGCGCTCAAAAATGCGCTTGAGCTTGAGGGCGTGGTTGGTACCCAGCTTGCGCATATCAATCACGTCGTACTCCAGCATGCGCACCTGCTGGCCCTGCACCTCAATTACGGCGTACCCCATCAGGTTAGTGCCGGGGTCAACGCCCATAATTACTTTGGGCAGCAGCTCGGAGGAAGAGGCGAGGGGCAGAATCATGTTGGTAGCGGTTAGCGAATGGCTATTGGCTGGTAGCTATGAAAAAAAGAAGGGTACTTTCTGTATTCGCTGAAAGCCAGCAACGAATAGCTACCAGCCATAAAGGCTAACTTGCCGAAGTTACGCAACCATCCGCCACTTTGCCTCAGTTGAAGCCTCAAAGCTACGCCCAAACCGCCGAACCATCGGCCCCGGTCCGGTACAAAGGCTGGGTTGTGGCGGGCAAGCTGGCCATTACGCTCCTGACTTTGGGCCTGCTGTGGCACTCCGTGGTGGCCGATGCCGCCACGGCCGCCGCCTGGCGCGGCCTGTTCACGCGCACGTTGGGCGGGCAGGGGCGCGGGGCCGTGCTGGCCGCTCTGCTGCTGATGCCGCTCAACTGGGGGCTGGAAGCCTGGAAATGGTGGTGGCTGGCCCGGCACTTGGAACCGGTATCGTTTCGGCGCAGCTTCCGGGCAGTGCTGGTGGGCCTCACCCTGGGCTTCGTAACCCCTAACCGCGTGGGCGACTACGCCGGCCGCATCATGGAGCTGAAAAGTCGGCGGCTGGATGCGCTGGGAGCCGTATTTCTGGGACGCTACTGCCAGCTGGTAGCCACGGTGGCGGCCGGTACCGTGGGGCTGCTGTATTTCCTGCTGCGGTTTTACCTGCCGGGCTACCCGGCGGCCCAGTTGGGTGTGGTGGTGCTTACCTTGTTGATTAACGTAGGCATTCTGCTGCCTCTGTACCACTCGGAGCTGCTGGTAGCGGCGGTGCAGGCCGTAAAGCCGTTACGACGTTTCAGTCAGTATCTGGCCGTGATGCCCACCTATCCGGCCCCGCTGCTCACCCGCATCCTGCTGATTTCGGGGTTGCGGTACGCGGTGTTCTGCCTGCAGTTTGGGGCGTTGTTGTGGGCTTATGGCGTACAGGCGGCGGTGGGCCCGGCGTTGGCGGCCATTGCGGGTACGTTTCTGCTGAAGTCGTTGGTGCCTTCGCTCAACGCCCTGGCCGATGTGGGCGTGCGGGAGCTGTCGGCCACCCACCTGTTTGGGCTGCTGGGCCAGCCGGTGCTGCCGGTGCTGAGTGCCAGCCTGAGCTTGTGGGTGCTCAATATTGCCGTGCCCAGCGCCATCGGGCTCATTTTTGTGCTTCGGCTGAAGGTGCTGCGCAAGCGCCGGCCGGCTTCCTCGCCGCCGATATGATGAGCGGAATTTTCGGGGCCGGCAGTCTGCTGTTGGTGGCCGGGGGGTACCTGCACCGGATGGCCGGTTTCGGGCGGGCGTGGCGGCAGCTGGTGGCCGAGGCGGAAGACACGCCTGCCGCGGCCGGCCTAACAGCCGAATCCTCAACTGAAAGCCCGGCGTTTTCCGTGCTCATTGCCGCCCGCAACGAAGCCGACAACCTGCCTCACCTGCTCACCGATTTGCTTCGCCAGCAGCCCATTTCGGGTGGGTTCGAGGTGCTCGTCGTCGATGACCACTCCACCGATGACACTGCCCGCGTGGTAGAGCAGCTGGCCGCCACGGCCCCGTTTCCGGTGCGGCTGCTGCGGCTTGCCGCGCAGCCGGGCGCGGCTACCGGCAAGAAAGCCGCCGTGCAGGCCGCCGTGCAGGCCGCCCGCGCCCCCTGGCTGCTGCTTACTGATGCCGACTGCCGGGTGCCTGCCGGGTGGGTGCAGGCCTACGCCCATTGCATTGCCCGTCATCCAGCGGCCCGGTTTATCAGCGGCCCGGTGCTGCTGACGGGACATGGCTGGCTGGCTACGTTGCAGGGCCTGGAGCTGGCCGGGCTGGTAGGAGCGGGGGCCGCCGGCATTGCCCGGCAGCGGCCCACCATGTGCAACGGCGCCAACCTGGCCTACCGCCGCCAGGATTTTTTCGCCGTGCACGGCTTCCGGGGGAACGAGCAGGTAGCCAGCGGCGACGACGAGTTTCTGTTGCACAAGCTGCACGCGGCTTTTCCCGGCAGCATCCGGTTTCTGGCCGATCCGGCCGCCTTGGTAAGCACCCCGGCCCAGCCCACGCTGCGGCAACTGCTGCGGCAGCGGGTGCGCTGGGCCAGTAAGTGGCGGCACTACCAAACCTGGGCGCCGCAGCAGCTGGCCGTACTGGTGCTGCTGGCCAATCTGCTGTTTCCGGTAGGAGCGGGGCTGTGGCTGCTGGGCGTGGTGCCGGGTGGGGTGGTGCTGTTGAGCTGGGCCGCCAAGCTGCTGGGCGATGTGCTGCTGCTGCGGCCGGTACTCCGGTTTCTGCGGCGGCCCCGGTGGCTGTGGTGGGTGCCGGTGCTGCAGGTGGCCTACGCGCCGTACGCGCTGCTCACGGGGCTGGCCGGCCTGCGCGGCAGCTACGAGTGGAAGGGGCGGCAGGTGCGGCCATAATACCCGCCTGCTCATCGGCAAATCAACCCCGGTTTTGCTTGCTATTGTGGAAGTTCGGGCCGTATTTCAATAGGTAATTCATTAGTTGTATCGGTATGAAAAATCTGTTGGAAATCATCATGCCTGCCAGCCTGACGGTGGTGGCTGGGGCCATTGCCATCTGCCTGTTCACTTTGGGTGACCACCTGACCCCGGAGCCGGTAGCCGAGGAAACATCAACCTGCGCCGGGATGGGGCCGCTGGAACCCGTCAGGCAGGCACAACCGCTGCCCCCTGGTGTTGATCCGGCAGCCGTGGCCGTCGGTGATGCTTTATTCAAAGGCAACTGCGCCCAGTGCCACGCCGTGAACGACGTAGTAGTTGGCCCCGCCTTGGGTGGCATCACCAAGCGCCGGCCCATGGCGTGGCTGATTCCGTGGGTGAAAAACTCCAGCAAGTTGGTAGCCAGCGGCGACGAGTATGCCGTGAAGCTGTTCAACCAGTACCAACAGCAACAGATGCCCAGCTTCCAGCTCACCAATGCCGAAATTCAGGCTATCATTTATTACATCAACTCCCAGGAAGGCGTGCCCAAAGCCGCGCCGGTTGCGGTTGATGCGGTAGCCTACGCCCCCTCCGAAACCGTAAGTGGCCAATAGCCTCCCAGGAACCCGCCCGGAGTGCTACCTTTGCCCAAAACCCCTGCTTTCCGTGACTGACGCTGAATTTGATATTCTCGACGAGCTATACTTCGTCACTTCCTTTACCGATCTGAGCCAGAAAACCGGCTTTGCGCCCGCTCTGCTGGAGCGCCACCTGCGCCCGTTGCTGGAGCAAGGGCTGGTGCGCAGCTTCTGGCCCGACCCCGATACCGAGCTTGCCTATGAGGAAAGCTCGTTCGGAGCCATTGTGCGCGACTCCTACTTCCTGGCTTCCAAGGAGGGCCTACTGCAACATAACTCGCGGTAGCAGGCGTGGCTACTACTGTTGCCCCGGTGGCCTCCCCGCAGGCCCGCCCGCCCGGCTACTATGTGCGGCAGCGGCTGCTACGCAATACTCCGGCCATGCTGGGGCTGGGTTTTATCGTGTTATGTACGCTGGTGGCCCTGCTGGGCTACTGGGTGCTGCCCGATAACTCGCCCAACGCCAACAACGGGCTGGTGCAGCTTCAGAAGGAAGCACCCGGCTTCAGCGCCACCCTTCTGCGTCTGCCCGCCGCCGACACTGCCCGCCGGCCCGCTAGCTGGCTGGGCACGTGGTGGCAGGGCCAGCCGGTGCAGTACCGGGAGGTGCCCATCGCCCGCTACCGCATCCAGGGTGATTCGCTTTATACCCAACCCTACCAAAATCACTCAGCCCTGGCCGACAAGCCGCAGGCGTACGCGCTGACGGCCGTAGTAGGCCGCGCTGGGCCGGCGGCCGAGCTGGCCCGGGAAGCAGCTGAAGAGCACATTACGTCCCGCACCTACTGGCTGGGTACCGACAAAGCCGGCCGTGACGAACTGAGCCGCCTGCTGCTGGGCACCCGCGTGAGCCTGGGTATTGGGCTGGTGGCCGTGCTCATTTCCGTGCTGCTGGGCATGCTCATCGGGGCCGTGGCCGGGTACGTGGGTGGTTGGGTCGATAGTTTGCTGCTGGGCCTGATGACGGTGGTGTGGAGCATTCCCGGTATCATGCTGGTTATTGCCATTTCCCTGGCCCTGGACAGCAAAGGCGTCTGGACGTCGTTTGTGGCCGTGGGCCTCACCATGTGGGTGGATGTGGCCCGCGTGGTGCGCGGTCAGATGCTGAGCCTGCGCGAAAAAACCTTTGTGGAGGCTGGCCGCGTGCTGGGCCTGCCCCAAAGCCGCCTGATCTGGCGGCACCTGCTACCTAATATGACGGGGCCACTCATTGTGTTGGCCACCAGTAACTTTGCGGCAGCTATTCTGCTGGAAGCCGGCCTAAGCTTTCTGGGCCTGGGTGTGCAGCCCCCGGCACCCTCCTGGGGCCTGATGGTGAACGAAGGTTTTCAATTATTGGGCACTGAAGCCGGCCTTTGGCTTACTTTGCTGCCGGGACTGGCCATCAGCCTGCTGGTGCTTAGCTTTAACCTGCTGGGCAACGGCCTCCGCGACGCCTACGACCCTAAAACTCCACTTGGATAAGTAAGTGAACGGTGCAATGAATGGGTGGAAGGCTGGATAATGATCCACTACTCACTCATTTAACTATTCACCCATTCGCCCATTCAGCCATTTCACAGCTATGCCAAATACTACCCCCGAAAAGCGTTTGTTTCTGAAAGAGCGGGAGTTGGGTGCGTTACTGGAAATTACCCAGGCCATCAACCACGATCCTACTGAGGCCTCACTCTATAAAATCTTTCAATTTACCCTGCTCGGTCAGCTCAACATCCGGCGGCTGGTACTGTACGTGAAAGAGGAAAACCAGTGGCTGTGTGTAGTTTCTTTTGGAGCAGGGCTGACCGATTTCCGGAAGGTGCCGCTGCCGGACGTTATTCTGGATAACTGCAAAGGGCTGCCGTGCCCACTTACCAGCTATACCGGTCTTAGCAAGGAGTGGCAGCACCTGGAAACCAGCATTCCGGTGGTACGCAACGGCGAGGTACTGGCGTATGTGTTCATCGGGAATGTGCATGAGGATTATGTGAGCGAAGAAGCTACCAAGTTTCTGCAAACGCTCAGTAACATCCTTATCGGAGCCATCCAAAACCGCCGGCTGGCCCAGCAGCGGGTAGCCGATGCGGCCATGCGCAAGGAAATTGAAATTGCACAGGAGGTGCAAACCATGCTGTTTCCGCGCAAGCTGCCCAACGATGCGCACGTGGCCGTGCAGGCCAGCTACGTACCGCACACCGCCGTGGGCGGCGACTATTACGATGTGGTGGACCTGGACGCCGACCGGTTTCTGTTCTGCGTGGCCGACGTATCGGGCAAGGGCGTGGCGGCCTCGCTGCTGATGTCGAACTTCCAGGCCGGGCTGCGCACTCTGCTCCGGCAGCAGGCCGATTTAGCCACGGTAGCGCAGGAGCTCAACAACCTGATTTTCCGCAATGCCGGCGGCGACAAGTTCATTACCGTGTTCTTCGGCCTCTACGACCGGCGTACTCGCCTGCTGGAATACGTGAATGCCGGCCACAACGACCCGCTGCTGATTCCGGACGCCGGGCCCGTGCAGCTCCTGAAGGAAGGCTCCATTATGCTGGGCGTGATGGACGAGCTGCCCATGCTGAAGGTAGGCCGCGTGACGGTGCCGCCCCGCACGATGCTGCTCTCCTATACCGATGGCCTTACGGAAGTGTTCGATGCCGACCACGAGGAGTTTGGCGAGGAAGGCGTGCTGCGCGTACTGCAACACAACCGCTACGCCCCGCTGGCCGTGGTGCACCGGGAGCTGCTCCGCGAAATTGAAGCCTTCAACACCAACGGCACCCGCTTCGCCGACGATGTAACCATCCTGAGCTGCCGGTTTAAGTAGTGAGGTGATGAAATAGTGAAATGGTGAGTTTGACGTTCTGTTTGCGCTACCTGTACGGGTTGAACGTCAGACTCACTATTTCACTATTTCACCACTTCACCTTTCGTCCAGCTGCCCACCCGAATCAGCATAAACAGATTGATAAAGAAGAACGAGCCGATTTTATCCACTTCCACCAGCTCATTCAGCAGCAGGTGAAATACGATGATGATAAAGCTCATTCCGCAGGCCAGCAGCACGTAGCGCGGCTGGGTACCGGGCTCGGTGCGGTGGTACAGCGTTTCGATGGTGATGAGGGCCGCGCACAGCAGCGTGATAAACAGGAGTACCCCCGGAAAGCCCTGTTCCGCCAGCACCAGCAGAAAGTAGTTGTGGGTGGTTGATTTTTCCGGGTTTTCGCTCACGTAGGTGCGGAAGCTGCGCACCGTGTAGCGCTTGTATTCCGGATAAAACGTGCTGGGGCCGCTGCCTACCAGCGGCTTGTCGGCGGCCATGCGGGCTGCCGCTACCCAACGGTACACCCGCTCCATCCCCGATACGTCCTGCAGCTTGTAGGTAGCCTCCAGGTGCTTCTCAAAGTTCTCCCCGTTGAACACGGTCTTCTCGAAGTTGGGAGCGTACAGCATGTAGTTGTTCTGGCTCAGGAAGTACGAAGCCCCGGCCAGCACGGCTACCAAAGCAGCTACCAGCAGCAGCCGCGTCTGGCGCAGGCGCACCACGCCGTAAAACAGTCCCGCCACCGGCAACGACAGCACCGAAGCCCGGGTGTAGGACGTAATCAGGCCAAACAGCAGAATGCACAACGCCACCCACCAGGCCGTTTTTTCCTTGCCGTGGGTGCTCCGGATGCTGTAGAGCGCAAAGGGCAGCAGCAGCGCCAGCACCGTGGCGTAAATTACGTGGTTGCGGTACCAGGGCTGCACCGCCTCATTCACCGACTCGAAGCTGAAGCCGTGGGCCGCGTGTTTGGCCGCCGTGATGAGTACCGTGAGCGAAGCACTGATGGCGTACAGGCCCGCCAGCCGCCAAACATCGGCGGGGCGGCGCACCAGTAGCAGCGTACCCAGCCCGAACGGCACGAGGTACCAGGTTTTAGCCAGCAGATACTTCACGGACTTGGTCGTATCCACTGAAAACGTGGTGGATACCACCGACCACAGCAGCATCAGCAGCAGAATGATAATGAGCGGATGCCGCAGCTCCCGGCCTGGCACATCACCGCGCCGCATGAGTACCGTTGCCAATATGCAGCCCGTGAGTACCAGCAGCAGCGGCTCAGAGGGCACATCCATACTGAGGCCGCCGGGCAGAGGAAGCTCCCGCGAGAAGGCCAGCGTCAGGAACAGCAGGTAATACAGCAGCCGCCACTCCGTAAACACCACCAGCAGGCCCACTACCAGGGCCACGGGTAACAAGGCCACGGGTGTATCCAGTAGTAGCGCCGTAGCACCGCTCAGCAGCAACAACAGCACAAACCCCGCGAAAATGCGCTGGGCCGGATCCTGGGGCAGGAGGGAGGCTAACCGCTGATTCACAGGGCCGTCGAGCCGGCCGGCCGGCGAGTCGAACGCCGCCAGAGCTCCAGCAGCGTAATCACCACAATGGAGAGGGCTAGCGTCAGGAACACTGAGCCCGCCACAATCAGCCAGCGGATGGGCTTGCTTTTCTTGGTGGCCGGATACGCCTTCTGCACCAGATACAGCGAGGACAGCTTTCCTTTCAGGGCAACGTCGGCCGTTTCAAAGTCGCCGCGGGCCTTTACCAAGCGGGTCTGCAGGTCGGTCATGCGGGCCGAGAACAGGTTCAGCGAGTCCACGCCCCGGGTGTAGTCTTCCAGGTTGATGACGTTGCCTTCCTCGGAGCGGGTGAGGCCCCGCAGCGCCCGGCGCAGACCGGCGGCTTTGCCTCCGTCACCTTCCCCTTCGGCCTGCCGCAGCTCCGATTCTACCTTGATAATTTCCCGGGCCAGGTAACGCGACTGTTGCTCCAGCCCATAAATGCCGTAGTGTCGGCGGGCCTGAATCAGCTTTTGCCGCGACGTTTCAAATTCCTTGTTCAGAAACTGGTACCGCTGCTGGTAGATGCCCAGCACGTTGCGGCGGTTCTCCAGCGTCAGCTGCTGGTTCACGGAGTCGATTACCTGCACCAGGGCATTGGCAATGCGGGCGGCCAGCTGCTTGTCCTCGTCAAAGAAAGTCAGTTCAATGGCATCCCGCTCGTTGTGTACAATATCCAGGTTGGAGCTGAATTTGCGCAGGGCGGCATCATCGGCGGCATCGTCGCCGGCAGCTCCCGTGCCGTAATGCGCATGCAGGTTAAAGCGCTTGATAATCAGCTCGGCTACCGGCTGCGACTCGCCGATGGTGATGACCCGGTCCAGGTCTTCGGTGCGGCCGCCCAGCTCCAGCTTACTGCCCTCAGTGGCAATCCGGTCGGGGTCGGTGGTCTGAGGGTTCGTAGGGAAGAAGACGGCCGTTGATTTATAGACGTTGGGCAGCAGCAGGGCAACCACTACGCTCACTACCAGTGCCAGCACCAGGGCCAGGCCAACAAGTTTTTTCCAACGGTTAATGATAGGCCACAGGCCCAGGAGGGAATAGGACGGCTCCGACATGCTGCAAATAGGGCCGCGCGACCGGAAAGTGGAAAGGTCAGACGTCGGCGGCAGGCAAATATAGAGGAAAAACGCCCGCGTCCGGCCCCTTTTTCCGATGCTGCACCCGCAGTCTTTTCCGTAGTTTTACGCTTCTGCGGCCGGGCAATGCGGCTCTGGCACCTTGCCGTTGGCTTCTTTTCGACATCCTTACTTTCCCATCGTATCAAACGCTTCCTCGGAAACATCAGCTTTGTGGTACTGCTCAACCTGCTGGTAAAACCCGGCTGGGTGGTGCTGGAGAATGTGGTGCAGGACCGCATTGGGCACGAGCAGTTTGGCACGTTCACGGCTATTCTTACCCTGGCTACCATAGTGGCCGCCATTTCCGACCTCGGTACCACTCAGCTTACCACCAAGCGGCTGGCGGCGGCCCCGGGCTTTTTTACCGATTTCTTCCCGACGCTGCTGCCGCTCCGGGCCGGACTGGGCATTGGGTTTCTGCTCCTGACAATGGTGGCCGGCTGGCTGCTGGGCTACCGCGGGCACTGGCTGGTGCTGCTGGCCATAACGGCTGCCGGCCTGCTCCTGACGCAGTACACGCTGTTTTTGCGGGGGGTACTGCAGGCTCATCAGCGCTTCAATACCGATGCTGTGCTGTCGGTACTGGAGCGGCTGCTGCTGCTGGGGCTGGTGCTGGCGCTACTGCCCGTAGGCCTTTCCCTCGACCGGTACGTGGGCGCACGTACCGTGGCCGTGCTGTTCACCTTCCTGTTGCTGGTGGTGCTCATCCGGCGGCTGTACGGGCGAGTGGCCCTGCGGCCCCGCTGGACGCAGGCCCGGCATCTCCTGCTGGAAAGTCTGCCGCTGGCCTTCATCACGCTGGTGTACGGCCTCAACGAGCGGATTGACATGCTGATGCTGGAGCGGATAGTTTCGGCCAAAGAGGCCAGCTACTACGCCGCGGCTTACCGTTGGGTAGATGCCGTGATGATGTATCTGTGGACGGTGCTGCCGCTGTTTTTTGCCCGTTTTGCCTTTGCCACCGGCCGCACCCAGGAGCAACAGGACCTGCTGTGGTTCGGGCAGCGCGTGGTAACGGTACCGCTGCTGCTGGTGGTGGGGTTTGGACTGTTTCGGGGGGAGCTGCTGTTCTTTCAGTTCAAGCATAGCACCCCCGCCGAGCTGCTACGCATGACTCAGTGCCTGCAGGTACTGTTTCTGAACGTGCTGGTGCACGCCTTCTTCGCCATTTACAGCACCCTACTCACCAGCACCGACCACGAAAAACCAGTTTCCTGGCTGGTAACGGGGAGTATTGTGCTCAACACCGGCCTGAACTTCCTGCTAATGCCGCGCTACGGGGCGCTGGCCGGTGCCTTCAACACGCTGCTGTGCGCCGTATTTGTATCCATCGGGTATGTGTGGCTGGTGCCGCGCCGCACAGGCGTGCAACTGCCATGGGGCGTGCTGGGGCGGCTGGCCCTGGCATTTGTGGGGCTGTGCGGGGGCTGGTATCTACTGCGCACCTACGCCGGGCTGCCGTGGTGGCTGGAAACCGGTATAGCGGGTATCTGGCTGTTGCTGCTGATATTCGCGCTGGGCGTTGTAAGCGTATCCGAGCTGAAAGCCCTGCGAACGAAAAGTCACGGTGCAACGCAGGAATAACGTATTAAGCAGATATCATTCACCCTTTGCCTCTCATTCTTCATCACCGTGCATATAGCTGTCAACGTCCGCTTTCTGTTGCCCGGCGACAAGCTGGAGGGCATTGGGCGCTTCACGTTTGAAACGCTGCGCCGGATGGTGCAGCAGCAGCCGGAGCACACGTTTCATTTTCTGTTTGACCGGGCGTTTGACGAGCGGTATCTGTTCGGGCCGAACGTGGTGCCGCACGTGCTACAGCCCCCGGCCCGGCATCCGCTGCTGTGGGTAGCCTGGTTTGAAGGCGCCGTGGCCCGCTGGCTGCGTAAGCACCGCCCGGCCGTATTTCTGAGTCCCGACGGCTATACCACTCTGCGCACCCGCGTGCCCCGCGTGACGGTGTTGCATGATCTGGCGTTTGAGCATTTTCCGCAGGATGTGGACCGATTGGTGCTGCGCTACTACCGGTATTTTACGCCCCGCTTCGCCAACGCTTCTGCACGGCTGGTGGCCGTTTCGGAAGCTACGCGGCGGGATATTGTGCAGACGTATGGCATCCCGGAAGAGAAAATAAGCGTGGTGTACAATGCCGTTGATGCGCACTTTCAGCCGCAGCCCCCCACTGTGCAGCAGGCTACCCGGGAGCGGTACGCGGCCGGGAAGGACTATCTTTTGTTTGTGGGCGCGTTGCAGCCGCGCAAAAACCTGGTGAATCTGCTGCGGGCGTTTGATGCGTTCAAAGTCGTTACCAGCTCGCCCGTGAAGCTGCTGGTGGTGGGCCGTACCGCCTGGAAAGCGGGGCCTATTTTCGATGTGTATCAGCAGCTCCGGTACCGGCAGGATGTGCACCTCACCGGCCGCGTTACGGATGCCGAGCTGGTGGAACTGTATGCTGCGGCGCTGGCCACCTGTTACGTACCGTATTTCGAGGGTTTTGGTATTCCGGTTATCGAGGCCCAGACCTGCCATTCGCCCGTTATTACCTCCAACTGCAGCTCCCTGCCCGAAGTGGCCGGCAATGCCGCGCACCTGGTTGATCCATTCTCGGTGGCTTCCATTGCCGAAGGTCTTACGCAGGTGGCCCAGTCGGCGGAATACCGGCAGCAGCTGGTGGAGCAGGGGCAGCGCAACGTACAGCGGTTTTCTTGGGATACCAGCGCCCGGCAGCTGTGGGCGGAAGTGGTGCGGGCGGCCCGGGGGTAGTTTTTAGTTGTCAGTTGTTCGTTGTCAGTTATAAGGAGAAGACCACTCGCAACTGCCAACAATCAATTGATAGCTAACAACGAGCAACTGACAACTAACAACTAAAGATGCACTTACACCGAATGCCTGGCCTGGTGCAGCGGCTGTTTCCGGAATGCGTGTGGCGGCTGCCGGCTGCCGGGCCGCCTACCATTTATCTGACTTTCGACGACGGGCCCATTCCGGAGGAAACACCTTTTGTACTGGAGCAGCTGGCGCGGGTAGGGGCGCACGGCACCTTCTTCTGCGTCGGCGACAATCTGCTGCGGCACCCGGAGGTGGCCCGGCAGGTGCTGGCGGGCGGGCACCGGCTGGCGAACCATACGTTCCATCACATCAGCGGCTGGAGCCATACCCAGGCTGATTATCTGAGAGATGTAGCCCGTTGCCAGGAGGTGCTGTTTCAGCTTCAGCCCGAAGCGCGGCCCTTGTTGCGGCCGCCCTACGGCCGCATCACCCGTGGCCTGGCGCGGCAGCTGCACCATACCCACCAGATTATCATGTGGGATATGCTGACCTGCGACTACGACCCGGATTTTGCCCCCGAAAAGTGCCTGGCTACGGCCATCCGGCTTACCCGGCCCGGCTCCGTGGTGGTGTTTCACGACAGCCTGAAAGCCAGCCGCAACCTGCGCTACGTGCTACCCCGGTACCTAGCGCACTTTGCCGCCCTCGGCTACCACTTCGATAAACTGTAGGGCATGCTGGTAGCGCTGACGCTGTATTTTCTGGGTTGGTTTGGGCTGCTGCTCACGGCTGTTGTGCTGTTTGGCCGCCGCGAGCAGGCTGTGTCTGCGCTGCCGGAGCCATTGCCCCGCGTGAGCATTCTGATAGCTGCCCGCAACGAAGAAGCCGCCATCGGCCGCTGCCTGCAGGCCATCCGGGCGCTGGGGTACCCGCCCGAACTGGTGGAAGTGCTGCTGGGCAACGACGGCTCCACCGACGCCACCGCCCGCGTGGCGGCCGCTGCTATGGCGGGCTACGCCGGCTCGTTCCGCATTATCCCCATCACCGAAACTCTGGGTACGGCCCGAGGCAAGGCCAATGTGCTGGCCCACCTGGCCCGGGCCGCTGCTACCGACTATTTCTGCATCACCGACGCCGATATTGCTGTGCCGCCCACCTGGCTTACCGGCCTGCTGGCCCACGCCGGGCCCGGCATCGGGAGCGTCACGGGCCTGACACTGGTAACCGGGCCCCGGCTGTTCCACCGGTTGCAGGGCCTCGACTGGCTGATGTCGCTGGGGCTGGTGCAGGTGGTTACCGATTTGGGCCGGCCCGTGACGGCCATGGGCAACAACATGCTGGTAACCCGCGCCGCCTACGAGGCCACCGGCGGCTACGAAGCCCTGCCATTTTCCGTCACCGAGGATTTCGAGCTGTTCAAGGCCATTCTGGGCCAGGGCTACGGCTCCCGCAACCTGTTCCGGCCCGAGGTGCTGGCCGAGTCATTGCCGATGTATACCTGGGGCGGGCTGCTGCACCAGCGGCGGCGGTGGCTGCGCGGGGTGGAGCAGCTGCCCGGCTGGCTGCAGGCCTGCCTGGCGCTGTACGGCTCGTTTTACCCGCTGCTGGCCGTATTGGCAGTGGTGGCGGGCTGGCCCTGGGCGCTGGGCGTGTGGGCTGCCAAGCTGGTTCTGCAGGGCTGGCTGGCGGCCAAGTGCTTCCGGCGGGTAGGCCGCCGGCCCCCGCTGGCGCTGTTGCCCCAGTTCGAGCTCTACACAGTAGCCCTAACGGGCAGTCTGGTTATGTTCCGGCTGCTGCCGCTGCGGTTCGATTGGAAAGGCCGGCAGTACCGCTAAAATTTTCATTGTTTTTTATCCGTGCGACGGCTGCACAGTAGAGCCGACGCCCCGCCGTGCCAGGCGCGGTTAAGTGTGATGTAAGCGTATGGCCGCCTGCCACCGCCGCTGGTGAGCTAAGCGAAAAGCGGGTTTTTGGGTGGATTTTGGCCGACTATGGCTCTACATTTGACTACCCGGCAGCCCGGTTTGTGCGGCCCCGGGCCGGTCTTCGCCATCCCCATCCTTCGCTATATGTTTTGTTTCCCTTCCCACCGGGCGGCTTTGCTGGCGGCGGCGCTATTCTGCGCGGCCCCGCTCGTTTCAACTGCTCAGACGCCGGCTCCTGCTGCCAAAAAACCGGCTCTGGCTCCGGGCAACCGCCAGCAGGAACTGCTGGGTAATGAGGCCAAAATTGAGGCCCTGCTGAAAAAGCTGACACTGGAAGAAAAAATATCCATGCTGCACGCCAACTCCGCCTTTGCGGCCGGGGGCATTAAGCGGCTGAATATCCCGGAAATCATGACCTCCGACGGTCCCCACGGGGTGCGCCCCGAGCAGGGCCGGGACTGGAAAGGCGTGAAGAATGCCAACGACGCCGGTACCTACCTGCCGGTGGGCAACGCCCTGGCGTCTACCTGGAACCCCGCGCTGGGCTACACTTTTGGCACCGTGATGGGCAGCGAGGCTGCCGCCCGGGGCAAAGACATCATCCTCGGCCCCGGCATCAACATCATCCGCACGCCCCTCAACGGCCGCAACTTCGAGTATCTGAGCGAAGACCCCTACCTGGTTACAAAAATGGTGGTGGGCTACATCAAGGGCGTGCAGGACCAGGGCGTATCGGCCTGCGTGAAGCACTACGCGGCCAACAATCAGGAGGCCCACCGCAACGACATCGACGTGGAGATGAGCGAGCGGGCCCTGCGCGAGATCTATCTGCCGGGTTTCAAGGCGGCCGTGCAGGAGGCGGGGGTGTACACGCTCATGGGCTCCTACAACAAGTTTCGGGGCACCTACGCCACCGAAAACGCCTACCTGATGAACGACATCCTGAAGGGCGAGTGGGGCTTCAAAGGGCTGGTGATTAGCGACTGGGGCTCGGTGCACGATACCCAGAAGGCTTTGCGCAACGGCACCGACCTGGAAATGGGCACCGACTTGGCCCTCATGTACGGCAGCGTGGACCAGACCGCCACCGGCGCCCAGGCCACCCGCAGCCTCTACGACCGGTTTTTCCTGGCCGATGCCGCCCTGGAAGCCGTGCAAAAGGACAAGAGCCTGGAACCGTTGGTGGACGATAAAGTGCGCCGCATTCTGCGCGTGATGTACAAAACCAGCATGCTAGACGGGGCCAAGCGCAAACCCGGTGCCTACAACACCCCCGAGCACTACGCCACGGCCCTGAAAGTGGCCGAGGAAGGCATTGTGCTGCTCAAAAACGACCAGAACTTCCTGCCCCTCAAAAAGACCACCAAAACCTTCGCCGTCATCGGCGAAAACGCCACCCGCGAGAATGCCATGGGTGGCGGCAGCTCCCAGGTGAAGGCCAAATACGAGGTAACGCCTTTGCAGGGCCTGCAGAAGGCGCTGGGCTCCGGTGCCAACATCACGTATGCGCAGGGCTACAAAATTGCCCGCGACCAGAAAGCCGACCCCCAGCTGATTGCCCAGGCCGTGGCCGCCGCCAAGGCTGCCGATGTGGCCATTGTGGTGGGGGGCTCTACCCACGGCTACGACTACAGCAAGTGGGGCGACAACGCCTACGACGCCGAGGGCTTCGACAAGCCCGACATGAAAATGCCGTTCGGGCAGGACGAGCTGATTAAGGCCGTGGTTGCCGCTAACCCCAACACCGTGGTGGTGCTGCTGGGCGGTGGCATGATGGACGTATCGGCGTGGCAGGGGCAGGTGAAGGGCATTGTGGAAGCCTGGTACCCCGGCATGGAGGGTGGCAACGCCATTGCCCACGTGCTGTTCGGCGACGTGAACCCCTCGGGCAAGCTGCCCATGACCTGGCCCGTGAAGCTGGAAGACTCCCCGGCCCACAAGCTGGGCGAATACCCCAGCACCCCCGGCAACGAGCTGAAGCAAACCTATAAAGAAGACGTGTTTGTCGGCTACCGCTACTTTGATACCTACAACGTAGCGCCCCAGTACGCTTTCGGCCACGGCCTGAGCTACACCAGCTTCGAGTACGGCAAGCTCACGGTGAAGCCCCGCGGCCAGGGCGCCACGGCTACGCTCACGGTGCGCAACACCGGCAAAATGGCCGGGGCTGAAGTAGTGCAGCTCTATGTGCACGACGACCAGGCCAGTCTGAAGCGCCCCGAAAAGGAGCTGAAAGCCTTCGAGAAAGTGTTCCTGAAGCCCGGCGAGTCGAAAACCGTCACCCTCACCCTCGGCCCCGATGCTTTCCGCCTCTATGACGAAGCCAAAAAGCAGTGGGTGTTGGAACCCGGCACCTTCACCCTGCAAGCCGGCAGCTCCTCCCGCGACATCCGTCAGACGGGGACGGTGAAATTGTGAAGTGATGAAAGGTGAATTTGTGAGGTGGTGATAAGGCAATTGTCATTGCGAGGCATGTGGCGCATCAAGCCAGTGTTCGAAGCAATCCTTCCTTCACGAAGCTCCTAACTTTGACCTATTCCAAAGCCCCTGACGCCAACCCGGTCGTCAGGGGCTTTTCTGTTAATGCTTTGCGCGCTGAGAAGGAGGGATTGCGTCGGCTCCGCCTCGCAATGAAAGTTCACAAATTCACCACTTCACAAATTCACCACCGCACTGCTGCCTTACTTTTGTGGTATGCAGTTTTCTGATTCGCACGCCCACGTTTACTCGGAGCAGTTCAAGCCCGACCAGGACGACATGCTCCAGCGCGCCTTTGAGGCCGGGGTAGAAACCATCTTCATGCCCAACATCGACCACGCCAGCATTGATGCCATGCTGGAGGTGGAAGCCAGGTACCCCAACCAGTGTTTCGCCCAGATGGGCCTGCACCCCTGCCACGTCACCCGCCAGTTTGAAAAGCAGCTGTACGAGGTGGAAACCTGGCTCAACCAGCGGCCCTTCGCGGCGGTAGGGGAGTGCGGCATTGATTTGTACTGGGATAAAACCCACCTGGCCGAGCAGCAGGAGGCCCTGCGCATTCAGGTAGCCCTGGCCAAAAAGCACAACCTGCCCTTGGTGCTGCACACCCGCGACGCCTTCCGCGAAGCCGCCGACATTATCACGGCCGAGCAGGATGGCACGCTGCGGGGCGTATTTCACTGCTTTTCCGGTACGCCGGCCGAAGCCGAGGAAGTAATCCGGCTGGGCTTCAAGCTGGGTATTGGCGGGGTGGCCACCTTCAAAAACGGCGGCCTCGATAAAGTGCTGCCGGGTATTGGGCTGGAGCATCTGCTGCTGGAAACCGATGCGCCCTACTTGGCCCCCGTGCCCCACCGCGGCAAGCGCAACGAGCCGGCGTACATTCCGCTGGTGGCCTACCGTCTGGCCGAAATCATGGGCGTTACCGGTGCCGCAGTAGCCGCTGCCACTACCCGCAACACGCTGGAGCTGTTTGGCGAAGCTGACCGCCTGAGGAAGTAAATTCTGCTGTCATGCAGAGGCGCAGCCGAAGCATCTCGGGTGCTGAAGTTGCCAAACTGTTTAGCCACCAGCACCCGAGATGCTTCGTCGCTGCCTGATTCGCAGAATGCTCTACTCAAGTAGCGTCCTGTCTATATAGCCTCGCTCGGAAGGACGTTCTGTTTCGGTTGCTAACTTGCCGCTCCACCCAACCACCTGCTTGTGCCTGCTGTCGAAAACCGCCCCCAGACATCCATTCTCATTATTTATACCGGCGGTACCGTCGGGATGGCCTACAACAAGCGCGGCGAGCTGGTGCCGATGAACTTTGAGCAGATTCGGAAGAAGATGCCGGAGCTGCGCCAGCTCAATATGCAGGTGGACGTAACCAACCTCGGCGACCCCATCGACTCCAGCAATGTAACGGCCCAGGACTGGCTGCGGCTGGCGGCCCTTATCGAGGAAAAGTACGAGCACTACGACGGCTTTGTGGTGTTGCACGGCACCGATACCATGGCCTATTCGGCGGCGGCCCTCAGCTTCCTGCTCGAAAACCTGGGCAAAACGGTGGTGTTCACTGGGGCGCAGGTACCCGTAGGCCGCATCCGCACCGATGCCCGCCGCAACCTGGTAACGGCCCTGGAAATGGCCGCCGCCCGCTGCTCCACGGCCGGCACCGTGCGCGTGCCCGAAGTGTGCCTGTTCTTCAACGACCAGCTCATTCGGGGCAACCGGGCCAAGAAGGTGGAAAGCCAGCAGTACAACGCCTTCCGCAGCGAGAACTACCCGCCCCTGGCCGAAGCCGGTATTGAGCTGGAGTTCAACGACAAGCAGATTCGGCCGCTGCCGGCGGCTCCGCTGCGGGCGCATCAGCAGCTGGAAGAAAACGTGACCATTGTGCACCTGTTTCCGGGCCTGACGGAGCGGATGCTGCGGGCCCAGCTGGAGGCCCCCGGCCTGCGCGGGGCGGTGCTGCTCACCTACGGGGCCGGCAACGCGCCCACGGCCCCGTGGTTTCTGCAGGCGCTACGGGAAGCCACCGGGCGGGGCGTGCTGCTGCTGAACGTAAGCCAGTGCGAGGAAGGCCGCGTGCTGCAGGGTCGCTACGAAACCAGCGCATACCTCACCGAAATGGGCGTACTGGGCGGGGCCGATATTACGGTGGAGGCCGCCATTACCAAGCTCATGTTTGTGCTGGCTCTCAACGAGAAACCCGCCCGCACCCGCGAGCTGCTGCTGCAGGACCTGCGCGGCGAAATCACAATACTATAGGCAAAAGCGCCCGCCGGCTTGCGTATCCCGAAAATCGGGTGTTATTTTGCGCCACTTCCCGCAATACCCAGAGAGGTGTCCGAGTGGTTGAAGGAGCACGCCTGGAAAGTGTGTATGGGTCTAAAGCTCATCGTGGGTTCGAATCCCATCCTCTCTGCAGTTATTAACAAAAAGCCCGTTTGCAAGATGCAAACGGGCTTTTTGTTTACATAAAAAACATTTGATATCCACTATGGATGTTTGGCGCAATGTCTATGATTTTGCTAACGACGCCCCCGTCTTGGCACATGTACTATTTGTGCTTCTCCCTTTAGCTATTCTATTTCTCGGCTGGCGGTATCCCTCTGTAAAATATTCGACGAAGGAGGAAACGACACCGTTTTCTGACGTGGATGTGCGTCCTCCCAGCAGAATGTTAAGCATCATCATCATGTGCTTTGCAGGTATTTGGATATTTATTCTGCTGCCTAACTCAATTATTGAATACACACATACCAAAAGTGTTTACAAGCAGAAGCAGTATAGAACCGTAACAGGTATTGTAACTGACTTCAGCCCCATGCCAGAGGGAGGCCACAAATACGAGACTTTTACCGTAGCTGGAGTACCGTTCAGCTTCTCCGATTTTGAGGTAGCGGACTATGGGTATAATAATGCAGCCTCCCACGGCGGGGTAATACGGGCTGGTTTGCCGGTGCGCATTGCCTATATGGCAAAAAAGGACCGAAATGTCATTTTGATATTGGATACGCTGGCGGCCAAACCGAATAGCAAGTAAAACAGTGCCACTACCGTCGCTGCCACCAAAGGGGCCGTTTTCCCGTTGAATGCCTATTATGAAACGACCCCACGTAATCTGCCACATGATGTCCACGGTGGACGGCAAAATCCTGGCCGCCAACTGGCGGGATAAAACGCTTACCGATACTTACTCCGGCTATTTCGAGAAGTACCACGACACCTTCACCAGTCAGGCCTGGATGTGCGGGCGCGTGACGATGGAGCGCGACTTCTCCGGCGGCGTGCAGCCCGATCTGCAGCCGGCCCCGCATCCCATTGCCCGGGAGCCCTTCATCGGAGATGCCAATGCCACTTCCTTCGCCGTGGCCGTAGATGCGCACGGCAAGCTGGGCTGGGACAGTAACGCCACCGGCGGCGACCATATCGTGGAAGTGCTTACCGAGCAGGTCAGCGACGAGTACCTGTACTACCTGCAGCGCCGGCGCATTTCTTACCTGTTTGCGGGCAAGAAGGAAATTGACTTTGCCTCGGTATTGACGCAATTAGCCGAGTTGTTCCCCATTGAAACCCTGATGCTGGAGGGCGGCGGCCACCTCAACGGCTCTTTGCTCAACGCCGGCCTGATTGACGAGCTGAGCCTGCTGGTGCTGCCCATTGCCGACGGCACGGCGCAGTCGCCCACCACTTTCGAGGTGAGCGACTACCTGAAAAAAGGCCCGGCCACCCGGCTCTACCTGCAGCAGGTGCAGCAGCTGGATAACGACGTGGTGTGGCTGAAATACCGGTTTAAAGCAGAGTAGATGTGTGTTTAGGATGAAATAAAAACGGACCGGGAAATTAATCCCGGTCCGTTTTTGGTGACATACCTAATCAGATAACTTACTGGCGGGCAGATTTGTAGTGCACATCGGGTAGCTCGCGCAGGCGCTGGGCGGCGGCTTCGGGGGTGATGTCGCGCTGGGCGTTGCCGAGCAGCTCGTAGCCCACCATGAACTTGCGTACGGTGGCCGAGCGCAGCAGCGGGGGGTAGAAGTGCAGGTGCAGGTGCCAGGCCGCGTGCTGCTGCCCGTCGGTGGGACGCTGGTGCAGGCCGGCGGAGTAGGGGAAGGAGGTCTGGAACAGGTTGTCGTAGCGGATGGTGAGCTGGCGGACCATGTCGGCCAGTGCGTCCTTTTCCTCGTCCGTGAGCTGGGTCAGGTCCTGCACGTGGCGGCGGGGCAGCACCAGCGTCTCGAAGGGCCACACGGCCCAGTAGGGTACCACCGTCACCCAGTGCGCGTTTGCCAGCACCACGCGCTGCTGCTGCTCCAGCTCCAGGGCCAGGTAATCGGTGAGCAGGCTGCGGCCGTGCTGCTGGAAATACGCCTGCTGCTGCTGGGTTTCCTGGGCCGGCTCGCCGGGCACGGTGCGCTGGGCCCAGATCTGGCCGTGGGGGTGGGGGTTGGAGCAGCCCATCACCTGGCCCTTGTTCTCGAAAATCTGCACGTAGTTGATGTCGGGGCGGGCCCCCAGCTCCCGGAACTGCTGGGTCCACACGTCCACCACCCCGCGAATGGCCTCCGGGCTCATTTCGGGCAGGGTTAAATCGTGGCGGGGGGAGAAGCAGATAACCCGGCCCACGCCCGATTCGGCCTCGGCCCGCAGCAGCCCGCCAATGTTGACCTCGCCCACGGGCGTGTCGGGCAGCAGGGCAGCAAAGTCGTTGTCGAAGACAAAGGTGCCAGAGTAATTGGGGTTTACCTCGCCGTTGGCGCGCACGTTGCCGGGGCAGAGGTAGCAGGTGGGGTCGTGGGCGGGGCGGGGGGCCTCGTCGGTGGCTTCCTGCTGGCCCTGCCAGGGGCGCCTGGAGCGGTGCGGGGACACCAGCAGCCACTCGCCGGTAAGGGGGTTGTAGCGGCGGTGCGGGTGTTCGGTCAGATCAAAATCAGCCACGGCAAACAGGAAAAAGCAAGTCAGAAATTAAGCGCCTACGGTTACGGGCACGGCACTTACGCCGGCCACAATGTGGGCGTGGTAGGTTTCCAGCGGCCGGCCGTATTGAGCCGTGAAGTGCCGGGATACTTCGGCTACGAAATCCTCCACGTGCTCGGGAGCCACCAGATTAATGGTGCAGCCCCCGAAGCCGCCGCCCATCATGCGCGAGCCGAACACGCCGGGCAGGCCGCGGGCGGCTTCCACCAGTACGTCCAGCTCGGGGCAGCTTACTTCGTAGTCGTCGCGCAGTCCGGCGTGGGAGGCGTACATCTGCTGACCGAATGCCGTGAGGTCGCCGGCGTTCAGGTAGTCGCAGGCGCGCAGCACCCGCTCGTTTTCCTCAATCACATAGCGGCAGCGGCGGTAGGTTAGCTCGTCCATCTCCTGCTGATGGGCCTGCAGCTGGGCCAGTGTTACGTCGCGCAGGGTTTGGATGGTGGGATAGTACCGGCGCAGCACCGCCACACCCCGCTCGCACTGGCTGCGGCGCACGTTGTACTCCGAGTCGGCGAGGTTGTGCTTTACGCCGGAGTTGCACAGCACCACCTGGGCGGCCTGGGTATCGAAGGGGAAGTACACGTATTCCAGCGAGCGGCAGTCGAGGCGCACTACCTGGCCGGCCCGGCTCATGATGCTGGCAAACTGGTCCATGAGCCCGCACAGCACGCCGGCAAACTCGTGCTCGGCCTTCTGGGCCAGCTGGGCCAGCTGTAGTGAGTTTAGTCCGTAGTTGTGCAGCTGGTTCAGCGCGTAGGCCAGCCCACACTCCACGGCCGCCGACGACGACAGACCCGCGCCCATCGGAATGGTGCCGCCAAATACGCAGTCAAAACCCTGAACGGCTAGGCCGCGCTTCTGAAACTGCGCCGCCACACCCAGTAGGTAGTTGGCCCATTGCACCGGACCGGGCGCGAGCGGCTCGGCGGTCAGCTCCACCTCGTGGTGCTCCTGCTTGTCGTAAGAAGCCAGCCGGATGCGGCCCAGGTTGTTGGGGGCCACGGCGAAGAAAATTTCCTTGTTGATGGCGGCGGGCAGCACGAAGCCACCGTTGTAATCCGTGTGCTCCCCGATGAGGTTGACGCGGCCGGGGGCGCGCACCAGCAGGGCGGCATCGTGGCCGAAGGCATCGGTGAAGGCGCTGGCAATGGCGTGAACAAGGGCTGGCATAAGCAGAAAAAGAAAAAAGAGGGAAAATCTGCGCGGCAGCTTAGTTTACGGAAACCGTAAGCGGGGAGGCCAGGCAGGTAGCAAAATGGGAGAGATAGGCGTCCCAGGCTTCGGGCGAGGCAAACTGCCCGCTTTTCTGCCAGCCAAACCCGGCGTAAAACACCATGCGGTCGGCTTTGGGGCGCGTGATGAGGTAGAGCTGGTTCTGGTCTTTCTGGGCGGCGCGGTGGTCCTGGTAGCTGGTGAGGTAGCCGGGGGCCACCACCACGCCGGTGCCCAGGTAGGAGTCGTCGATTTTCTCCCAGTAGCGGGCCCAGCCGGCTTTGGGGTCTGCCTGTACTTGACCCTTCTGCTCGTGCAGGGTGAGGCCCACGGTGAGGTTGGGCAGGGGCTGATCGGCCGATACGTGCTCCTCGTAGCGGGTGAGGTTGGAGCCCAAGTCCAGGCTGATGCGCTTGGTTTCCGTCACGCGGCGGCCGTTGGCGTTCCAGGGTGCATACGTCAGCTCAAACACCGTGCGGATGGGTCCCAGGGCCAGCACTTTGTAGCCCGTGAAGTTGCGCGACACGTAGAGCTTATCCCCGTCGAGTACGCCGGTGCCGCCGGTGCCGCGGCTGCTGCCCACGTGATAGGGGTCGTAGCCCTCCCCGGTGTCGGTGTGGTAGGCGAAGGGCTTTTCGTGCACGTGGCGGCCGTACCACTTATCAATGATGGGGTAGGACACGCGCTTCAGCCAGCAGTCCATGCCACTGCTAAGCGTGCCGTTGGGGTCTTTGCGGTCGTAGAGGTCCTGGGCGTTGGGGCCGTAGGTACGGAAGGCCACCCGGTCGTTTTCCCAGGCAAAGTCATCGGTACGCTCCGGTACGAAGCGGGCGAAGGTGGTAAGGGTGGGCGAGGCAGGAGGGGGCGTACCGGCCGTAAGCACAAACCGGCGGATACCCTTGGCCGGAACATCCGTCTGAAACAGCAGCTCCTCGGGCTGGCCGTCGGCGTTCAGATCCAGCCACTGGCTGACCAGCACCGCGCCGCTTTGGGCATCCTTCACCACCAGCCCGTTGGGCCCCAGCTTCTGCAGGGCCTTAGAGAGCTGGCGCACAGGCACACTCACGGTTTCCTGCGTGCGGGCCGCCGGGAGGCGGTTGCGCACCGTGACGGTTTGCTGCTCCGGGGTCGGGAGGGCCCCCAGCAGCAGGGCGGTAAAAGGAAGCAGCAGCGCAGAAATGTTCATTGAAAAAGCAGCGTAGCGCCGGCCATCAGGCGGCCGGGCGGGGGTGGGAGCTAGAGGGCGTGGTCGGTTTTGACATTCTGGCCCGACCAGATGCGCTGGGCCGTCCAGGGCTGGGCCGGGCTGCTCCAGAAGGCATCGGCGGCGGGCAGGCCTAGGGGCAGAAAGGCCGTGGTGCACAGGTACAGGCTGCCCGTGGAAATGTACTGCTCGCCGATGCCTGGCTGGTGCCCGCACAGGCCAATCTGCAGCCAGCCCTTGGCATCAAAAGTGCCCTTAGCTTCCAGCGTGCGGCGAATAACGGCCGTGAGGGCGTTGCGCACCTGCCCGGCCGGCAACTCCGCGGGCAGCAACTGCTGCAACGACGCCTGGGCCAGGTGCTGAAAGGCCCCGCAACGGTAGGCTAGGGAGCGGCCGAAGGCGGCAAACGAGCCATCGGGGGCAATAAGGCGCTCCTGCACGGCGGCATAGCGCCGGGCCCGGGCCTGCAGCTTTTCCAGTAGTTCCTTGTTCTCCTTGCCTGCGGCCACCAGCGCGCCCACCACATCCAGCAGCATGGGCTGAATCACGTAGCTATTGTAGTAGTCCCAATGGTAGTCGGGCCCGTCGCCGTAGGTACCGTCGCCTTTGTACCAAGTTTGGTGCTCTTTGATGGCGTAATCCATCCGCATTAGGTCGGCACTGCCGGTAAACCGGAGCAGCGCGGCCTCAATCATGGCGCTGAACAGCAGCCAGTTGCTGTAGTAGGGCTTGATGACGCGGGTGCTTTGCAGGGCCGTCGTGAACTGTTGCTTAGTGGCAGTGGGCAGTTTTTCCCAGAGCTGGTTGGGGGCCCGCAGCAGGGCGTGGGCCAGGAAGGCGGCATCCACCACCGGCTGCCCGCCCTGGGTGAAGTTCATGAAGTCGGCGGCCTGCGGGTTCACGGCGTTGGCAATGGCCTGACGGGCCAGCTCGGCGCAGCGTTGCTGCGCGGCCCGTTCCGCGGCTGGCGCAGCAGTCAGCTCTAGCCAGGGGGCCAGTCCGGCCAGGGTACGGCCCAGCGCCTCCAGGTGTGTTACCTGGCGACGGTCGGCTTCGTGGCCGGGGGTGGCCGCCACGGGCATGGTGGCCCGCAGCTGGTTGCGGGCGGTGGCCGCCAGCACCGGCTCGGCCACCCGCAGCAGGGTGTTCACCCAGTAGCTTCGGTCGGTGGGCGTGGCGGTGGGTACGGCTGCCGCGGCCGAAACGGCGGCCGGCAGTGCCAGCACCGAAACCCCGGCTCCCAGGCCCGTCAGAAATGAACGTCGTTGCATGCGTGTTGAGCTGACCAGTGCACCCCTGCTCTACCGCGCAGGAAAATCAACTGCAATAGTAGGCAGCGCCCTTTCCCAGGCCGGGGGGGATATCGGGGAAAGAGCGGGGCCGAATTCGTCAGGCCGGCCAGCCAGGTGCTTCGTGGTAGCAGCTGTTTGTTGCTGCTTTTTAAGTAGTCAGTCAGATGTAACCAGGTAAAAATCACAGCATAAGCTTTTTTTGTACTGCTAATAATAGTGCACTTAGGTCGCAGGCTAGAGCTAGTGAGCTAGTTCCCCTCCTTGGAAAGGAGGGGCTAGGGGTGGTTGATGCTGTTAGAACTGATTTTAGAGCTAATTCTAGTCATCGTTCAGGAACAGTCAACCACCCCTAACCCCTCCTTTCCAAGGAGGGGAACTAGCTCACTAACTTTAGTCCGCAACTTGTGCTTGATTAGCAACGTCAGCACGCGAGGTGCTTCGGCTGCGCCTCTGCATGACGTACTATTCACGCACCTTTACTCACCTGAAGAAGCCGGCTCCCGGCTTTGGCGGTGCTGCTTGGCGTATTCGGAGGGGGTTACGCCGAAGATTTTCTGGAAAGTGGCGCGGAAGTACTTGGCGTTTTCGATACCTACCTGGAATGACACCTCCGACACCCGCATGGTGGTGTGGGCCAGCAGCTGGGCGGCCCGCTTCATGCGCACGTCCCGGATAAACTCAATAACCGTTTGGCCCGTGATGCTCTTGATGCGCCGATAGAGCACCGACTGGCTCATGCCAATTTCGCGCACCAGCACCTGCACGCTGAACTCGGGGTTTTCCAGGTTGCGCTCCACAATGGCCATGGCCGCTTCCAGAAACTCCCGGTCGGCATCGGCCACCACAATTTCGGTGGGCTCCAGCAGAATCTGGCGCTGGTAGTATTCCTGGGTTTTGCGGCGGTTGCGGAGCATGGTTTCGGCCTTGGCCTGCAGCAGCGTGGGGTTGAAGGGCTTATTCATGTAATCATCGGCCCCCATGCCCAGGCCCTCCAGCTGGTGGGTTTCGGCGGTGCGGGCCGTGAGCAGCAGCACCGGAATGTGGGCCGTTTTGGGGTGCTGCTTCACGCGCTGGCACAGCTCCAGTCCGTCGCTGCGGGGCATCATCACGTCCGAGATTATCAAATCCGGCAGCTGGTGCAGGGCTTTGTCCCAGCCCACCAGCCCGTCCTCGGCGGTACTCACCACGTAGTCGCCCTCGAAGAGCTGCTGCAGGTACTGGCGCACCTCGTCGTTGTCCTCCACCACCAGCAGGTGGGGCGGGCCCGAATGGGTGACTGGCAGGGTTTCGGGCAGCTCGGTATCCTCCAGCGGTGTGAGGAGCTGCTCCTCATCCAGCGTCAGCGGGGTTGTGAGGCCGGCTTCGGACTGGATGTCTTCGGGACGCAGATGCTGCTGGCCAAAGGGCAGGCGCAGCTCAAACGATGTCCCGATGTCCACGGTGCTGGCCACGGTGAGCTGTCCGCCGTGGCGCTCGGCAAACTGCCGGGCCAGCGAAAGGCCAATGCCGGTGCCTGTCATGCGCAGCGTGTTGGTGTGCGAGGCCTGGTAGTAGGGGTCGAAGATGCGTTCCAACTCGTTGGCCTTGATGCCTACTCCCGTGTCACTGATGTTGATTTTGAGGTAGTTGCCCGTGAGCTGCTCGCCGGTGTACACGGCCTCGCCGCCGGGGCTGCCAATGATGGTGGCCGACAGCTCCACCCGGCCTTTGTCGCGGGTATATTTGAAGGCATTGGCCAAGAGATTGGTCAGGATGATTTCCAGCTTGCTCCGGTCGAAGTACAGTTGCACCGGCTCGCTGGGCACGTCCAGCACGTACTGCACGGCCCGCTCCTGGGCCTTCAGCCGGAACATGCCGTACACGTCGGTGAGGAAGCGCGTGACGTCGCCGGAAGCAGCGCGCAGGGGCACGTTGCCGGTTTCCACCTTGCGGAAGTCCAGCAGCTGGTTGACCAGTTCCAGCAGCTTGCGGGCCTGCTGGTGCATGAGGTTCACCTTACCGCGCAAATCCTGCACCGGGCCGGCGCTGCGCATAATCTCCTCCATAGGCCCCAGAATGAGCGTGAGCGGGGTGCGCAGTTCGTGCGAGACGTTGGTGAAGAAGCCCAGCTTCAGGTCGGTAACTTCCTTCTCCTTTTGCTTCTGGAACTGCTCCAGAGCCAGACGGTTTTGCAGCTCCTGCTGGGCCATTTCGTTGCGGCGGTACAGCAGCACGCCGCCCACGGCCACCACCCCGTAGAGCACGTAGGCCCACCAGGTTTTGTACCAGGGAGCCCGCACATCAAACTGCATGGCGGCCACCCGCTTCGACCACACACCCTCGCCGTTGCTGGCCTTCACCTCGAAGCTGTATTGCCCGGCCGGCAGGTTGGCGAAGGAGGCCGTACGCTGGCCGGGGGCCGGGTACACCCAGTTCTGGTTATAGCCCACCAGCCGGTAGGCATAGCGGTTTTTCTGGGGGTTGGCGTAGTTCAGGCCCACAAACTCCACCGAAAAATCGTTTTCGGAGGCTTTAATGGTAACGGTTTGCGGTTTGGACAGAGGCTGCTGCAGCACCACCCGCCCGTTGAGTTCCTGGCCCACGGCCACCGGCTGGTTGGCAATGCGCAGGCCGGTTATCTGCACCACGGGCGGGTAGGGGTTGGGCTGGATGGCGTGGGGCTGGAAGTAGCTGATACCGTTGACGCCCCCGAAGTAAAGGGTGCCATCCTGCGCCCGGGCCGCGGCCCCAATCTTAAAAGCGTTGCTCTGCAGACCATCGGCCACGTCGTAGCGCAGGTACTGGCGGGTGCCGGGCGTGAAGCGGTACAGGCCCGTACCGCCAATCCAGAGGTGGCCTTCATCATCGGCCAGGATGCTTTCTACGTCGGTTTCGGGCAGATATTTGCGGTAGCTCTGCACAGTTTCGCGGCCCTGGGCATCGGTGCTCAGCCGGTGCAGGCCCCCGCCGATGGTTCCCATCCACAGGTTGCCCTCCCGGTCCAGCAGCAAAGGCCACACGTAGTTCACGGTGAGGCCCTTGGTCCGGCCCGTGGGGTCGGTTTTGAACTGGCCCAGCACCTGCAGGGAGTCGGCGGTGGGGCGTAGTTTCAGCAGACCCTGGTCGGTGGTGCTGGCCCAGAGCACGTCGCGCTGCCGGTCGTAGAGCAGGTAGGTGAAGCGGTTGGTGGGCAGGCCGGTTTTGCTGGCGCGGTAGGAGCCCAGCACCTTGCCCTCGGGCGTGAGGCGCACCAGGCCGGAGGTAAATGTGCCCACCCACAGCGTACCGAAACGGTCCTCGGCCATACTTTCTACCCCGGCCCGACCCAGGTCGGTACCGTCGGGCAGCTGCCGCATGGTGGTCAGCTTGTCCTGGCCGCCCCGCCGTACCAGGCTGGTGAGGCCGTAGCCCCGGGTACCAAACCACAGCGTGCCGTTGCTGCTCTGGAAGATATTCGCCACATCCACTCCGCGGGTGGTGCTGCTCTTTTCCTGGTTGAGGTAGTTGCGAAACGTGCGCTGGCCAAGGTCGTAGGCCGAAACCCCGTTGCGGGTGCCAAACCAGAGAATATTCCGCGCCTCTTCCTTATAGAGTGTGTTCACGTAGTTGTTGGACAACGACGACGGCCCGCCCAGCTGCCGCCGCAGCCGCCCGAAGGGCTTCTGCCGCAGATCCACCTTGTTGAGGCCACCGGCAGAGGCGCACAGCCACACAATCTGGTTGCGGTCCTCAAAAATCTGGTGGATGCGCTCCGAGTTGATGTTGAACGGTTCCCCGTCTTCGGGCAGCAGCAGGGTGGGCGGGGCCGGGCGCAGGGGCGGGGCAGTGCCCGTAACGGCTCCGGCTTCCCACACATACAGGCCATAAATAGTACCTACCCACAGCCGCCCGAACGAATCCAGCAGCAACGACTGCAGCTGCGGGTACGTGAGGTTTTGGGGATGGTCCGAGAGGCGGCGCACGGTGCGGCGGTTGGCGGCCGCTATCCAGTACACCTGCTGGCCGGTGCCCACCCACAAGTCGCCGCGGCGGTCCAGGTGCAGGGCCCGCACGGGGGCGGTCAGCTCGGTAGCTTCGGCCGTGAGGCGGGCACTTTCGGGGCGCACCACCCGCAGGCCGCCGTTCAGGGTGCCAATCCATAGTTTGCCCTCCACGTCGGCGGCCAGGCTGGTTACCTGCAGCTGGTCCTGGGCCGAGGGGGTGAGCGGGGCCAGCCGGGCTAAATCGGTTATAGTGCCCTGCTTATCGAGAGTCAGCACAAATACGCCCTCATTCTGAGTACCCACCCACAGTCGGCCGCGCTTATCGGAGGTCAGCGCCGATACGGTTACGCGGGCGAGCTGCTGCATGAGCGGCCGCAGGCGTGCGGGGCCGGTAGTCTCATCGAGGTTCAGCAGCTGGTCGGCGGCGGCATCGTATCGGCTCAGGCCGGCCCGCTCGGTGCCGGCCCACAGCTGGCCATCGGGGGCCACGTGCAGTACCTGAATGCGGTTGGCCGTAACGCCCTTGCGTGGGTTCACGGGCAGCACGTACTGCTTCAGGTTGTAGCCGTCGTACCGGTCGAGGCCCCGGTTGGTGCCCACCCAGATAAAGCCCGACCGATCCTGGGCCACCGCCATGGCGTCGCTGTGCGAGAGGCCCTGATCAACGGTCAGGTGCTCGAAGCGGAAATCCTCCGGGGCGGTATTCTGCGCCTGCACGGCTGCGGGTAGTAACCAGAGCAGCAGGCAGAGCAGCGGGCCGGCGGAAGCCCAGCGGGTGAGATGGTGGGACATCACGGGCAGGTAGGGGTGGGGCAGCAGTGGGAACAGGGGAACTAGGCAAAGCACTCGGTTCGGGGCGGGTGGGAACACGCCGGCTGGTGCTGCGGCTACGAAAATAACATTCCGGCCGTGAATTGCTCCCCCGTCCGGGTAAGCTCAACGCTACCCTAACGGCAGAAAGCGCCTGCGTTGAAATTCATCCCCCCAATTCGCCCGAAATACCCCCCATTTTAGGGGGCGGGCGCCGGGTACTTTTAGGGTGTTGAAGCGGCCCGGTGGCCGGAGTATTACCGGTCCGCTTCCCACTCTTTCCACTTCCGGGAGTCTTGCTGAAGCGCCCTGGTACCTCGTCACCTATTCTCAGCTATGCGTACCCTCCTTGCCGTCGTTTGCCTCAGTTTCTGGAGCGGCGTAATCTTGGCTCAGTCCCCGGCGGCCTCCGTAACTGCGCCCGGTTCAGGGGCCCGCAACACCGAGTTCCAGCCGGGGAAACTGTGGTATGATACCGAGGGCAACCTCATCAACGCCCACGGCGGCGGGATTCTGCGGGTGGGCAACACCTACTATTGGTACGGGGAGAAGCGCGCCCGGCAGCAAGAGGAAGGCGTGACGGTGTACTCCTCCCGGGACCTCTACAACTGGCACTACGAGGGCCTGGCCCTGCAACCCAGCCCCCAGCCCGGCCACGATATTGAACAGGGCTGCCTGATGGAGCGGCCCAAGGTGCTCTTCAATCAGAAGACTGGCAAATACGTGATGTGGTTTCACCTGGAGCTGAAGGGCAAGGGCTACAGTGCCGCCCGCGCCGGCGTGGCCGTGGCCGACAAACCCACCGGCCCATTCCGCTACGTAAGCAGCTTCCGGCCCAACGGCCATATGTCGCGCGACATGACGTTGTACCTCGACGACAACGGGCGGGCCTACCACATCTACTCGGCCCGGGAAAACTACGACCTGCGCATTGCCCGGCTCTCCGATGATTTTCTGACGGCTACCCGGCAGGATACGCTGCTGTTCAGCAACCACCGCGAGGCCCCGGCCGTGTTCAAAACCGGCGACAGGTATTACCTCATCACCAGCGGCTGCACCGGCTGGGACCCCAACCAGGCCACGCTGCACGTCGCCGACAACCTCTTTGGGCCCTGGAAGGAACTGGGTGACCCCATGCGCGGGCCCAACGCCGCCAAAACCTTCGGCGGGCAATCTACTTACGTGCTGCCGGCACCGGGGCGGCCGGGCTCGTTCATTTTCCTGGCCGACCAGTGGAATCCCAAGGACCTCAAGGATAGCCGCTACCTCTGGCTGCCGGTGCAGTTCCGGGAAGAGCAGCCCACCATTGAGTGGCTGGACCGCTGGAACCTGGGCTTTTTCAAGCCAGCCGGCGCGAAATCGGCCGGGCGGTAAGCGCGTGCTTGACGCTCTTTTTACAATTATCCAGGTTGCGGTTTAGAGCTAAAAGCTAGTTCCCCTCCTTGGAAAGGAGGGGCTAGGGGTGGTTGACAATCGTTGAACGGTCACTAGAACTAGATCTGGAATTCGTTCTACCAGCATCAACCACCCCTAACCCCTCCTTTCCAAGGAGGGGAGCTAGCTCTAAACCGCAACCTGGGTTAAATACCAGGGCTTGCTCTGATTCCCGCCAAGCCGGAGCCCGAAGGCTGTTGCGGCGAATGGTATCAAACCAAGTCAGGCTTGTGTAATTCTCTATCGGTAGTTTAAAGTGACTGCTTACTTACAAAGCTGCTTAATAGGCAGTACGGGCGCTTTTCCGCCGAATTTATCCCCCGTTATTGCCCGGAAACTCCCCGCTGTTTCAGTAACCGCCCAGGTACTTTTGGGTGCTGACTGCTAGCGGGTTGAGGGGGTGAAGTGCTTCCCGATTCGTCCCTCGGAATTGCCCGGCCGCTACGTCAGTATGCTGAATTTCTCTGACTCACCACACCATTTCTCCCACTCGGCCCACCGGCCCCCATAACCCACGCATCCTATGAGGGTAAAACATTTACTCCTTTATGGCGCTCTGGCTCCCCTCCCCGCCACACTGGCCGCTGCCGCCCCCGCTCCCGAGGTGACGGTAACGGGTACCGTAACCGACAACAACGGCCAGCCGCTGCCCGGCGCTACCGTGGTAGTGAAAGGCACAACTACCGGTGCCAGCACCGATGCCGACGGCAAGTTCAGCCTGCGCCTGCCCGACGGCAACGCCGTGCTGCTGGTATCGTCCATCGGGTTTGCGGCCCAGGAAATTTCGGTGAACGGCCGCAGCAGCCTGAGCATCCGCCTGCAGCCCGATGCCAAAGCCCTGGACGAAGTAGTAGTAGTGGGCTACGGCACTCAGAAACGCTCCGACGTGACGGGCTCCGTGGTGTCGGTGCCGCAGGACCGGCTGGAGAAGCTGCCGGTGGCTAACGTGGCCCAGGCCCTGCAGGGCGCGGTGGCGGGCGTGACCATCACGGGGGGCTCCAACCTGCCCGGCTCCCAGCCCAACATCCGCATCCGGGGGGTGCGCTCCATTACGGCCGAAGCCAGCCCCTACGTAATTGTGGACGGGCTGCCGTTCCCGGGCAACTTCAACGATATCAACCCCAACGACATTGCCTCTATTGAGATTCTGAAGGATGCTTCGTCCACGGCCATTTACGGTACGCGGGGTTCCAGCGGGGTTATTCTCATCACTACCAAGCGCGGCAAAACCGGCAAGCCCCAGATTCGCTACAACGGCTACGCGGGCTTCGAGAATCTGGTAACCCGCCTGCACCCGCTCGATGGGCCGGCTTACTCGGCCAAGTACCAGGAGTTTGCCCGGCAGCGCGGCATCAACGTAACGCCCGTGCCCAACACCGGCGAGCTGGACAACTACAACAACAACCGCACCGTGGACTGGATGGACCTGGTAAGCCAGCAGGGCTACCTCCAGGACCACAACGTGTCCATTTCGGGCGGCACCAACGACATCAAGTACTTCGTGTCGGCGGACTACTTCAAGCAGCGCGGGGTACTGAAAGGCTACCAGTTCGGGCGCGTGAGCTTCCGCACCAACATCGACGCCAACCTAACTTCCTGGCTGACGGTGGGCACGTCCTCGTTCTTCTCGCGCAACAACGACGACGGCGGCCGCGTGGACCTGGGCCTGGCGCAGGTGGCCAGTCCCTACGGCAACGTGTACAACCCCGATGGTACCTATACCATCTTCCCGCAGCCCCCGGAACAGCTGGTGAAAAACCCGCTGCTGGGCCTGACCACCACCCGGGAAAGCCGCGTGAACCAGCTCACCGGCACGGCCTACGCCGAGGTGCAGCCCACCTTCCTGAAAAACCTGAAGTACCGCCTCAACGCCACGTACTCGTACCGGCCCTACCGGTATGCCTACTACGAAGGCCGGCAGTTCGGCAACCTGCGCGGCGGGGCCCAGCTCACCAACGACGAGCGGCACAACTACACCCTGGAAAACCTGCTGATTTACAACCACGACATCGACAAGCACCACTTCGATGTGACGCTGCTGTACAGCGGCCAGCAGAACACCTACTTCACCACCACCGAAAACGCTTCGGGCTTCATCAACGACCAGATCGGGTTCAACAGCATCGGCTCGGGCTCCAACACGCCCACCATCGGCTCCTACAGTGAGCGGCGGGCCCTGGTGTCGCAGATGGGCCGCCTGAACTACTCCTACGACTCGCGCTATCTGTTCACGGCTACGGCCCGCCGCGACGGTTCGTCGGTGTTCGGGGCCAATGCCGACAAGTACGCCGTTTTCCCCTCGGTAGCCCTGGGCTGGAACGTAGCCAACGAAGGCTTTTTGCGCGGTAACTCGTTGGTTAACCAGCTGAAGCTGCGCTTCAGCTACGGCATCACCGGCAATGAGGCTATTCCTCCCTACGGCACCATCACCGGCAATGCGTTGCTGCAGTACGCCTACGGTGGCGTAACGGCCGTGGGCCTGCGGGCCAGCAACATCGGCAACAGCAACCTGAAGTGGGAGCAGACCACCAGCACCAACTACGCGGTGGACTTCGGCGTGCTGAATAACCGCATCACGGGTACGGTGGAGTATTTCGACGCCAAAACCAAGGACCTGCTGCTGGCCCGGCAGATTCCGATTATCTCCGGTTACAGCACCATTCTCGACAACATTGGGCGGGTGCAGAACAAAGGGGTGGAGCTGACGCTGGCTACTACCAACGTGCGGGCTGCCAACTTCACCTGGGAATCCAACGGCAACTTCTCCGTGATTCGGAACAAAGTGCTGGAGCTGTATGGCAACGGCACCGACGACATTGGCAACCGCCGCTTCATTGGCAAGCCCCTGGGTGCCATCTACGACTACCGCATGGTGGGCGTGTGGCAGGTAGGGGAGGACGCTACCACCCTCGACCCCGGTGCCAAGCCCGGCGACCTGAAGTTTGCCGACCTCGACGGCGACGGCAAAATCACCTCCCTCGACCGGCAGTACCAGGGCTCCACGCAGCCGCGGTACACGGCCGGCCTCACCAACACCTTCACCTGGAAGGGGCTGAGCCTGCGCGTGTTCCTGCAAACGGTGCAGGGCGTGCTCAAAAACAACCCCACCCTCAACCTGGTGGACCTGGGCGGCCGTCTGAACACCCCGCGCGAAGTGGGTTACTGGACGCCCGACAACGCCCGCCAGGACCGCCCCGGCCTCAACTACTATAACCCCCGCGGCTACGGCTACCCCAGCGACGCCAGCTTCACCCGCCTCAAGGACGTGACGCTGAGTTACACGCTGTCGGCGGGCCTGACGGAGCGCCTGAAGCTGGGCGGCGTGTCGGCCTACGTATCGGGCCGCAACCTGTACACCTGGACCAAGTGGATTGGCTACGACCCCGAGCAGAACTACACCCTGGGCAACGGCACGGGCAACGTGGACGGCGGCACGCCCAACTTCCCCAACTCGGCCAGCTACGTGCTGGGTCTGAACGTGACCCTGCGCTAATTCCCACCCTTGCATTCCTCTGACTCACGATGAAACGCGTTTTACTTGCCACTGCCAGCCTGTTGGGCCTGGCCCAGGTGCTCAGCTCCTGCGACAAAGACTACCTCGACGAAACTCCCAAATCCCTCTACACCCCACAAACCGTCCTGACCGACTCGCTGGGTTTTGAGGCCGCCATGGCCGGCCTGCAGTCGGTGGTGCGGGAGCAGTACACCCACTCCGACCAGCAGGGCCTGATCAGCATCATGCAGCTGGGTACCGATGTGGCCATGCCCGGCCAGGTGCAGGGTGTGGAAGTGCCCTACTACAACTACGCCCAGCTCACGGCCCAGGACCGGGGCTCGGAAATCTTCTGGAGCTGGGCCTACCGCACCATCAACAACGCCAACCAGATTATCGACGGCGCGGCCACGGCACCCTCCACGGTGCGCCAGGGCTACAAAAACCGCATCAGCGCCGAAGCCCGGTTTTTCCGCGCCTATGCCTACAACTTCCTGGCCACGCTGTGGGGCGACGTGCCCCTGGTGGACAAGCCCGTTACCTCGCCGCGTACTGACTTCACGCGTACGCCGGTAGCCGACATCAACGCCTTCATCATCAACGACCTGACCACGGCCATTCCGAGCATGCTGCCCGGTAACCGGGTTATTTCGGGCCGGATTTCGCGGGGCGCGGCCCAGCAGCTGCTGGGGGAGGTGTACCTGCGCGACAACAAGCCGGCCTTGGCCGAGCAGGTGCTGCGTGACCTGATCAACAGCAACGTGTACCAGCTCATCCGGGCCCGCTACGGGGTGAAATCAAGCCAGCCCGGCGACTATTTCTCCGACATGTTCATTGTGGGCAACCAGCGCCGCAGCCAGGGCAACACCGAGCTGATCTGGGGTATTGAGCAGCAGCTGGTAGTGCCGGGCGGTACCACCAGCGCCCAGCAGCGCCGCGTGTGGGTGCCCGCCTATTACAACGTGCCCGGCATGGCCCTGGCCGACTCCCTGGGTGGCCGCGGCCTGGCCCGTCTGCGCCTGAGCAACTGGGTGGATTACCGCCTCTATAACTCGGGTCCCGACATGCGCAACTCCAAGTACAACCTCAAGCGCAAGTTCTACTACAACGATGCCTCGCGCCCGGCTACGTTCGGGAAGCCGGTCACCGGCCTCAAGGGCTCGGATACCATCTTCTACATCACGCCCTACACCACCAAGTGGAACCAGTTTGACCCCACCGATACCTTCGGCTTCGGCACCATTAAGGACCTGCCCATGATGCGCCTGGGCGAAACCTACCTGCTGCTGGCCGAGGCGCAGTTCAAGCAGGGCAAGCTTGCGGATGCGGCCACCAGCATCAACGTGCTGCGCACCCGGGCCCAGGCGGCTCAGGTAACCGCCGGCCAGATTGACCTGAACTTCATTCTGGATGAGCGCACCCGGGAGCTGATCGGTGAGGAGCAGCGCCGCATCACGCTGGTGCGCACCGGCACGCTCATCGAGCGCGCCACCCGCCTCAACGGGACCTACGTAACGGGCATCACCCAGAAAAACCTGCTGCTGCCCATTCCGCAGGCCGAACGGGACCGGAACATCAGTGCCAATCTGAGCCAGAACCCGGGCTACTAAAAAGTGAAACCGACGGTTGAAGCACCCGCTTTGGCCGTCGGTTTTTGCTTTGTCTGTTTCCATCTTTCTCTGTCATCCTGAGCACGGCGAAGGGCCTTTGCACGTCTGAACGAGTATCGTTGTAACGTGGTAAGGTCCTTCGCTGTGCTCAGGATGACAGATGATTTTATACGCTCATCTTCCTTCCAACTCTTCGCTCTCCGTGCTCAAACCAATTCTAACTGCCGCGCTGCTGCTCCTGACGCTGGCGGGCCGGGCTCAACAGGGCGTGCCCACCAACGCGGATATGCCCTCGGTGCCGCCCGCCGCCGAGAAACTGCCCTCGTTCGAAATCCGGCAGCCTGACAAGCAACTGAGCCCGTTTACCGGCATGACGCGCCGCCATTGGCAGGATGCGGCCCGCTACCTGCTCAGCGGCGCCTTCAGCTACGTGCATAAGCTGAATGACCCGATGCAGTTTCCGAAGCAGCCGGGCAAAAGCTACTCGCGCACCCCCGGCCAGGTACCCACCGAGAAGCTGGAGGGCCTGTGTCGCACGCTGTTCATGGCCGCGCCCCTGCTGAAGGAAGAACCCGGCCTCACGCTCAACGGCATCAAAGTGGCCGACTACTACCGTCACCAGCTCGGTCTGCTGGTGGACCCGCAGAGCCCCAGCTTCATCAGACCCCGGGCCAAGGATGGCGGCCCCAGCCAGAACCTGGTGGAGTTTGGGGGGCTGGGCGTGGCTTTGTTTGCCGCGCCCAAAATCCTGTGGGACCCGCTGCCCCAGGCCACCAAGGATGCCCTGGCCGCCACCATGCTCAGCTACGGCGACGGGCCCACGGTGCCGCAGAACTGGCGCTACTTCAACATCTTCATCCTCAGTTTTTTCGATTCCAGAGGCTACCCGGTCAATAAAAAGCTGCTGGAAGACTACCTGCAGAAGCAGCTGACCCACTACGACGGCCAGGGCTGGTACAACGATGCGCCCACCTACGACTACTACAGCATGTGGGCGTTTCAGATGTACGGCCGGCTGTGGAGCGAGTACTACGGCCGGCAGCGCTACCCCGAGGTGGTCCGCCAGCTCGACGCGAACTTCGCCCCGCTCCACGACACGTACCCCTACCAGTTCGGGCGCGACGGGCACATGATTATGTGGGGGCGCAGCATCACGTACCGGTTTGCGGCGGTGGTGCCCTTCCCGCTGATGGGCCTGCGCCCCGCCGCCGATACCAACTTCGGCTGGATGCGGCGCATTGCCTCGGGGGCCCTGCTGCAGTTTCTACAGAACCCCGATTTTTTGCAGGACAACGTGCCCACGCTGGGTTTCTACGGAGCCTTCGAGCCGGCCGTGCAGCCCTACAGCTGCCGGGGCAGCGTGTACTGGCTGGCCAAAGCCTTTTTGGGCCTGCTGGTGCCCGCCGACTCGCCCTTCTGGACTGCCCCCGAAAACGAAGGTGCCTGGACCACGCCCGCGCTGGCCAGCGGCACGGTGTTCAACAAGTTCGAGCCCGGCCCCAACATTCTGGTAACCGACTACCCCAACACCGGTGCGGCCGAGCTGCGCGCCCCCTGCCACCAGCCCAGCTCCGACCCCTACCGCGGCGACGAGAACTACAACCGCCTGAGCTACAACTCGGCCTTTCCCTGGCAGGCCGACGGCCCCAACGGCGAGGTAGCCATGAACTACGTGTTCAAAAACCAGCAGGGCAAGTGGGAGCCGCTGAGGCTGTTTACTTTCCGCCGCTTCGAGGAAGGCGTGTATTACCGCGACGCCGTGCTGGAAACCAACCCTAACGTGAAGCTGCGCCTGGCCGACTTGCCCCTGCCCAACGGCATCCTGCGCCTCGATGTCAACCAAAGCACCGAAACCCTGCCGCTGCGCCTGGGCCACTACGCCCTGCCTAACCTCACCGGCACCGTGCGCCACCGCACCCGCCGCGTGCAGGGCCACACCGTGCACCTCCTCGACAACGGCACCTACCAGCTGGCCCTGGTGCCCCTGCAAGGTTGGGACGCCGTGGACGCCGTGGACGCTACCGGCCTGCACCCCGTCAGCCAGAAAAGCACCGTGCTCAACGCCGTAGGAACCTCGGCCCCCAGCCGCCCGCTACTGGCCACGCTGTTGCTCTGGAAACGCTCGGGGCAGAAGTGGACTAAAGCCGAGTTACTGCCCGTGCGCAGCCTCTCCGCCGCCGATTACCGCAGCATCACCGTGCAGATGGCTGACGGCAGTAAGCGCGTGGTGCGGTTCGGGGAGTAGGAGTGGAGGGATGCAAAACGGTGGTTGACGGTGAAGCCGTCAGCAATATACTTCTCAGGAAGTGGTATGCGAAAACGCGGTAGGGTGCGGGGCTTGTCCCCGCCCTTCGTTGTACAGCCAAGTGGGTTTCGTTCAACGACGGGCGGGGACAAGCCCCGCACCCTACCGCGTGACGGGTATAAAAGGAACGACTGTTGTGCCGAAGGTGAAGCATGACGTTCTTCTACAAAACCGCTAAAAAAAACAGGTTGCTGACGAATACGGCCCGGCTAAACGCCCGATTTGTCCCGCCTGTTTTGGGTGGCGGGTGCTGAAATTTGCCATAGGCAGAACGGGATACGGAGTACCGTTGACCGCTTTGCCAACGGCTTTCAGCAGGCCACAAATCACGCGGCGCCTTGGATGCGCTGCATCAGCACGACCAGGGTGAAGGGGACCCGTTTGCTTTGAGAGAGGCAGGTCGTTATCCGAGCGCCGGCGGTACTGTGTGGGAATGGTACCGCCGGCCGGGCGCCGCGGGTTTGTGGCCTGCTCTGTTTTTGCGGGGCCTGCGCTGGCGGGCCGCCTGCTACACGAAGGGGAAGGTGAGAGAACCGCGCACCGCGCGGCGCCGCCGGCAGCATCGGGAGAAGTGGTCTGCAAGCCAGCTCCCCGACGAGTGAAAGACTGCTGTCGCAGCTGGCCGGGTAGGCGTGGGAACCTACCCGGCCGGCGGGTGCCGCGCGGGGAGCGGTTTTCGCGCGTCCGGCCGAGCCCAACCCGCTCCGTTTTATTCCGCATCCGGTACAAAAGCCTTTCCCATGCCTACCACCCGCTTCCCCCTGAAACCGCTGCTGCTCACGGCCCTGGGCCTGCGCCTCGCCACCGCCGCGCTGGCCCAGCAGAAAGCTGATTATCCCATTCAGGCCGTGTCGTTTACCAAGGTGAAGCTGGCCGATAATTTCTGGCTGCCCCGGCTCAAGACGAACACCGACGTAACCATTCCGGCTTCGTTTCAGCGCTGCGAGGCCACCAACCGGGTGAAGAACTTCGAAATGGCTGCCGCCAAATCGGGCAAGTTCGCCACCACGTACCCCTTCGACGACACCGACATCTATAAGACTATCGAGGGCGCTGCGTACTCGATGCAGCTGGAGCCCGACGCGAAGCTGAACGCCTATGTGGATGAGCTGATTCAGAAAGTAGCGGCGGCGCAGGAGCCCGACGGCTACCTTTACACCGCCCGCACCATCGACCCCCAGCACCCGCACGCCTGGGCTGGCAAAGAGCGGTGGGAAAAGGAGCGGGAGCTGAGCCACGAGCTCTACAACGCCGGCCACCTCTACGAAGCCGCCGTGGCCCATTACGAAGCCACCGGCAAGCGCAACCTGCTGAACATTGCCCTGAAGAACGCCGATTTGGTGTGCGCCACCTTCGGCCCCGGCAAGCGGGCCGTGGCCCCCGGCCACGAAATCGTGGAAATGGGCCTGGTGAAGCTCTACCGCGCCACCGGTCAGCCCAGGTACTTGGCCACCGCCAAATTCTTCCTCGACCAGCGCGGCCAGTACAAAGGCTACGACCCCAAGAGCCCGGACGTGTGGAAGAACGGCGCCTACTGGCAGGACCACCAGCCGGTAGTAGCGCAGAAGGAGGCCATCGGCCACGCCGTGCGCGCCGAGTATCTGTACTCGGCTATGGCCGATGTGGCGGCCCTCACCGGCGACAAGCCGCTGCTGGCGGCCGTGGACAGCATCTGGCAGAACATGGTGGGCAAGAAACTCTACGTAACCGGCGGCACCGGCGCGGCCTCCGACGGGGAGCGGTTCGGCCAGAACTACGAGCTGCCCAACGCCACAGCCTACAACGAAACCTGCGCCTCGGTGGCCGACGTGTACTGGCAGCAGCGCATGTGGCAGCTCCACGGCGACGCCAAGTACGCCGACGTGCTGGAAAAAGTGCTCTACAACGGCCTGATTTCGGGCGTGGGGCTGGATGGCAAGTCGTTCTTCTACTCCAATGCCATGCAGGTGAAGAACGCTGCCGACTTGGCCCACCCCGAGGCCCAGCGCTCCGGCTGGTTCGACTGCTCCTGCTGCCCCACCAACCTGGCCCGCCTCTTCCCGGCCCTGCCCGGCTACGTGTACGGCCAGCAGGGCCGCGACGTGCTGGTGAACCTGTTCGTGAGCAGCACCGCCGATTTGCAGGTCGGTAAGGAAAAGGTGCAGCTAGTGCAGCAGAACAACTACCCCTGGGACGGCGGCCTGCAGTTCACCGTCAACCCCGCCCGCGCCACCGCCTTCAACCTGCTGGTGCGCATTCCCGGCTGGGCCCGCGGCGAAGCCCTGCCGACCAACCTCTACACCTTCGCCCAGCCCTCGGCCGCCAAAGTGGAGGTGAAGGTGAACGGCCAGCCGGTACCTTATCAGCTGCGCAACGGCTACGCCGTGCTGCCGCGCAAGTGGCGCAAGGGCGACGTGGTAACCGTGACCCTGCCGATGGAAGTGCGCCGCGTGGTGGCCAACCCCAACGTGCGCGAGGACTTGGGTAAAGTAGCCCTGCAGCGCGGCCCACTCATGTACTGTGCCGAGTGGACCGACAACCAGGGCCGCGCCAGCAACCTCATTGTGCCGCCCACGGCGCAGTTCACCGCCACCTACAAGCCCGAGATGCTCAACGGCGTGACGACCCTCACCGCCACCGTGCCCGCCGTGCAGGTCAACGAGGCTACCAGCTCCATCCAAACTGTGCAGCAGACGCTGACGGCCATTCCGTACTACGCCTGGGCCAACCGCGGCAAGGGCGAAATGACGGTGTGGTTCCCCGCCAAAGTAGTGGACGTGGACCTAGTGACGCGCCCGGTCGTGCAGAAAGAGGAGAAGAAGTAGACGATACCTATCAAACCTGTCATCCTGAGTGGAGCGAAGGACCTTATCACGTTTGGTTTACCAATAAACGAGTCGTTCCAACGTGATAAGGTCCTTCGCTCCGCTCAGAATGACAGTGTTTCACTTTGTTGTTTCCTCGCTCCAATACCCCACCTTCCATGAACCGTCGTGAACTACTGAAAAGCCTGGCGCTGGCTGCTCCGGCCGCTTATTTCCCCGGTGCCCTGCTGAGCCGGAGCCGGCCGGCTGCTTCCGCCGCCCCGCGCTTCGAGCCGACCTGGGAATCCCTGGCGCAGTACCAGGTACCCGACTGGTTTCGGGATGCCAAGTTTGGGCTGTGGGCGCACTGGGGGCCGCAGTGCCAGCCCGAGTCGGGCGACTGGTATGCCCGGGGCATGTACGAGCAGGGCGGCTGGCAGTATAAGTCGCACCTGGAGCACTACGGCCACCCTTCGAAAGTAGGCTTCAAGGACATCATCCGGGAGTGGAAGGCCGAATCCTGGAACCCCGACGAGCTGGTGGGCTTTTACCGGCAGGCCGGCGCGCAGTACTTCGTGGCCCTGGCCAACCACCACGACAACTTCGACCTCTACCAGAGCAGCCACCAGCCCTGGAACTCCACCCGCCTCGGGCCGAAAAAGGATTTGGTGGGCGGCTGGGCCAAGGCGGCCAAAAAGCACGGCCTGCGCTTCGGGGTGAGCGTGCACGCCGCCCACGCCTGGAACTGGTACGACACCGCCCGTCAGGCCGATAAAACCGGCCCGTTGGTCGGCGTGCCCTACGACGGCTGCCTCATCGCCGCCGACGGTAAAGGGCAGTGGTGGGAGGGCCTCGACCCGCAGCAGCTCTACGCCCAGAACCACGCCCCCAGCGGCCCCGGCTCCATTCACCGGCAGTGGGACTGGGCCGAAGGCGCCAGCCAGCCCGACGCGGCCTACTGCGAGAAGTTTTACCGCCGCACCGCCGAGTTACTCGACAAATACGAGCCCGACCTGGTGTACTACGACGATACCGCCCTGCCGCTCTGGCCCGCCAGCGACGTGGGGCTGCGGCTGGCGGCCTACCAGTACAACACCAGCATCCGCCGGCACCGGGGCCGCAACCAGGCCGTCATTACCGGCAAGATCCTCACCGAGGCGCAGCGGCGCTGCCTGGTGTGGGACATCGAGCGGGGGCAGAGCCAGCAGACCGAGCCGCTGCCCTGGCAAACCTGCACCTGCCTGGGCGAGTGGCACTACAACCGCGGCGTATATGACCGGCACGGCTACAAAAGCGCCCAAACGGTGGTACAGACGCTGGTGGACGTAGTGAGCAAAAACGGCAATCTGCTGCTGAGCGTGCCCGTGCGCGGCAACGGCACCATCGACGAGCAGGAGCGGGCCATTGTGGCCGAAATCGGGCGCTGGATACAGGTGAACGGCGAGAGCATCTACGGCACCCGGCCCTGGGGCGTGTTCGGCGAAGGTCCGGCTCAGGCACAGGCGGCCGCCCTCAGCGCCCAAGGTTTCAACGAGGGTAAAGGAAAAGCCTTCGGGGCGCAGGATATCCGCTTCGCTACCAAGGGCGACGTGCTCTACGCTACCGCCCTAGGCTGGCCCACCGATGGGCAGCTGCTCATCACCTCCCTGGCCGCCGGCAATGCGCTGCGCCCGCAGCCGGTGCGCCGCGTGGAGCTGCTGGGTCAGGCCGGGCAGGCGCTGATCTTCGAGCAAACGGCTCAGGGTCTGAGAGTGCAGTTGCCCGCCCAGCCCCCGGCGGCCGGGCTGGCCTACGCCTTCAAAATCACCGGGTAAGAGGTGGTATGAAGGTTAATGGTTTATAGACTTTCTAGACCGTCATGCTGAGCCCCGCGAAGCATCTAAGCTAGTTCCCCTCCTTGGAAAGGAGGGGTTAGGGGTGGTTGATGCTGTTAGAACGATTGCTAGAGTTAGATCAAAAAGTCGTTCAACGATTGTCAACCACCCCTAACCCCTCCTTTCCAAGGAGGGGAATTAGTTACCAATTCTGATGTGCAGCTTGGCCTGGCTACTGGCTCCGAAACGGTCAAAGTGGGGGGTGAAATTCGCCAGCGGCGCTTGGTATGATGGCGTTTGCCCGGAAAAAGCGGTTTTTCGTGGAGCGTCCTTCCTGCCGATTTCCCACCCGCCATGTTGCTTACTCCCGTTTCTACCGTTGCCCATCGGGGCACTCGTTCTAATCCGTTTGTCGCCCCTGGCAGCAGCTGGCTGCGCCGGACTGCTCTTGCAGCGCTGCTGCTGCTGCTTGGGGTGGCAACGGTTCTGCCCGGCTTCGCCAAAGGCCCCAAGCCACCCAAGCCCACGGCCTACCTATTCGTGTACTTCACCGGCAACGACAAAAAGGAAGAAGCCATCCGCTTTGCCCTGAGTCCCGACGGCTACCACTACCGCGCCCTCAACGGCAACCGGCCGGTCATCAGCTCGGCCGCCATCAGCGAAACCGGCGGCGTGCGGGACCCCCACATTCTGCGCGGGCCCGACGGGCAGTTCTATATGGTGGCTACCGACATGGTATCGGCCAAGGGCTGGAGCTCGAACCGCGGCATGGTGCTGCTCAAGTCCAAGGATTTGGTGAACTGGACGCACAGCGCCATCAACTTCCAGCGGCGCTACCAGGGCCAGGAAAACCTGCTGCGGGTGTGGGCCCCGCAAACCATTTACGACGTGCAGGCCGGCAAGTACCTGGTGTACTTCTCGCTGAAGCACGGCGACGAGCCCGACAAAATCTACTACGCCTACGCCAACCGGGACTTCACCGACCTGGAAGGCGAGCCGAAGCAGCTGTTCTTTTCGCCCACCAACGGCTCCTGCATCGACGGCGACATTGTGGCCCGGGACGGCAAGTTTTACCTGTTCTTCAAAACCGAGGGCCAGGGCAACGGTATCAAGGTAGCCGTGTCGGATAAGCTGACCAGCGGCTACGTGCTGCGCGACGAGTACGTGCAGCAAACCAAGGACGCGGTAGAGGGTGCCGGCACCTTCCGGCTCAACGGCTCCACCGACTACATCCTGATGTACGACCGGTACATGAGCGGCCAGTACCAGTTTACCCGCACTTCGGACCTGCGCACGTTCCGGGTGGTGGATGGCGAGGTGAGCATGAACTTTCACCCCCGCCACGGCACCGTGCTGCCCATCACCGAGCAGGAAGCCGCCCGCCTGGCCGCCCGCTGGCTGCCGGCTACCGAGCCGCTGCTCACAGCCCGGAACCCCGCCATCCGGCCCAACAACACCGCCGTGGATAGCGCCGCCCGTCAGGTGCGCTTCCTCGTGAAGCCCGGCACCAACCTCAAAGCCCTCGACCCGCAGTTCCGGCCCATTCCCGGCACCCGCCTCACGCCCGGCGGTCCGCAGGATTTCTCAAAAGGCCCCGTGCGCTACACCGTGCGGGTAGGGGAGCGGCCCGCCGAAACCGTTACCGTATCGGCCACCGAAACCCACAACCCCGCCCTGGGCGGCTACTTTGCCGACCCGGCCATCATCTACGCCGAGAAAACCGGCAAATTCTACCTCTATCCCACTTCCGACGGGTTTACGGGCTGGTCGGGTACGTATTTCAAGGCGTTTTCCTCGGCTGATTTGGTGAACTGGCAGGACGAGGGCGTGATACTGGACTTGCCCAAGGACGTGAGCTGGGCCAAAAAGAACGCCTGGGCCCCGTGCATGCTGGAGCAGAAAAAGGCCGCCGGCTACCGTTACGCCTACTATTTCTGTGCTGAGCAGAAAATCGGCGTGGCGTTTTCGGACAGCCCCACCGGGCCGTTCAAGGACTCCGGCCAGCCGCTGCTGGATAAGCTGCCCGAGGGCGTAAAGGGCGGCCAGCAGATTGACCCGGCTGTATTTCACGACCCGCAGAGCGGCAAAAACTACCTGTACTGGGGCAACGGCTACATGGCCGGCGCCGAGCTGAGCGACGACCTGACGAGCCTCAAGCCCGGCACCATCCGCGTACTTACGCCCGACAACACCTTCCGCGAGGGCGCCCACGTGCTGTTTCGTAACGGCACTTACTACTTCATGTGGAGCGAGGACGACACCCGCAGCCCCAACTACCGGGTGCGCTACGGCACGGCCAACACGCCACTCGGCCCCATCACCGTGCCGGCCAACAACCTGGTGGTGAGCAAGGACGCGGCCAGCGGCATCTACGGCACCGGCCACAACAGCACCATCCAGGTACCCGGCCGCGACGAGTGGTACCTGGTGTATCACCGCTTTTCCTTCCCCAATGGCATTACCATGGGCGACGCCGCCGGCTACAACCGGGAGGTGTGCATCGACCGGCTGGAGTTCAATCCCGATGGCAGCATCAAGCCCGTGACGCCCACGCACGCCGGGATTCAGCAGGTGAAGGTGAAATAGCCGGTCGTTTATGCCGCTGCGGCTGCCGGCTTGTCCGGTGGTCTTGGCCTTACTTCTGTTCGATTTCTCACGCCTCCCACCTCCCCATGTCGTTCCGTTTCACCTCCCTTGTTGCCGCGCTGGCGGGCGGTCTGCTGCTTGGAGCCCCGGCCGCCGCCCAGCAACGGACTAAGCCAACGGCCCTGACGCCCGCCTTCCGCACCTGGGCCGCCACGCCGCCACTGGGCTGGAACAGCTGGGACTGCTACGGTCCCACCGTGACCGAGGCCGAAACCAAGGCCAACGCCGACTACATGGCCCGGTACCTGCGGCCCTTCGGCTGGGAGTACGTGGTGGTGGACATCCGCTGGTACGTGGGCAACGACACCGCCCACGGCTACAACGAGGAAAATCCCGACTGGAACCTCGACCAGTACGGCCGCTTCGTGCCCGCGCCCAACCGGTTCCCCTCGGCCGCGGGCGGGCAGGGCTTCAAGCCCCTGGCTGATTACCTGCATAGTAAGGGGCTGAAGTTCGGCATCCACATCATGCGTGGGGTGCCGGTGCAGGCGGTGTTGCGCCAGTTGCCCATCAAAGGCACCCAGCTCACCGCCGCCGACATCTACTCCAAAGAAGGCCAGTGCCAGTGGCTGCGCGACATGTATACCGTGGTGGCCGACCGCCCCGGCGCCCAGGAGTACTACAACTCCCTGTTCGAGCTGTACGCCAGCTGGGGGCTGGATTTTGTGAAGGTGGATGACCTGTCGGAGCCCTACCACGCCGCCGAAATCGAGCTGATCCGCAAGGCCATCGACCGTACTGGCCGGCCCATCGTGCTGAGCATGTCACCGGGCGAAACGCCCATTGCCAACGCCCCGCACGCCCAGCAGCACGCCAACATGTGGCGCACCGTGGGCGACTTCTGGGACAGCTGGGACCAACTTAAGGAGCACTTTGCGGTGTGCCAGCGTTGGGCACCCTACAGCCGCCCCGGCAACTGGCCCGATGCCGACATGCTGCCGCTGGGTCGCCTGGGCATCCGGGCCGAGCGGGGCGACGACCGGATGACCCGCTTCACCCGCGACGAGCAGCGCACCCTGATGACGCTCTGGAGCATGGCCCGCTCCCCGCTTATGTTCGGCGGCGACCTGCCCAGCAACGACCCGTTCACCCTCAGCCTGCTCACCAACCGGGCCGTGCTACAGGTAAACCAGCGCAGCACCGGCGGCCGCCAGCTCTGGCGCCGCGGCGACCTGGTAGCCTGGACGGCCCACGACCCCGCTTCCGGCGACCAGTACCTGGCCCTGTTCAATGCCCAGGACCAGCAGCCCGCCCCGGCCAGCGCCGCCGCCTGGCGTAGTGAGCCCATCACCCGCCAGCATCCGCAGCAGGAGGTAAACGTGCAGCTGAACGGGGCGAAAAAGCTCTACCTGGTAGTGCGCGACGGGGGCGACGGCTCGGCCTGGGACCACGCCGACTGGCTCAATCCCCAAATGCACCGCGGCACCGAAGCCCTGCCGCTCAGCGGGCTGACCTGGCAACAGGCCACCGCCGGCTGGGGCAAAGTCAGTCCGGGCAAAAGCGTATCGGGCGGGCCGCTGCGGGTAGGGGAGCAGACGTATGTTGATGGCATCGGAACCCACGCCAGCTCCATTATTGAGTACGACGTGCCGGCCGGCTGCACCCGCTTCACCGCCACCGTGGGCCTCGACCGCGCGGCGGCCGGCCAGAACACCGGTGGTACTTTCCAGGCCCTCGTGTTCACCCAAAACCCCATGCTGCCCCCGCCCGCCGACTCGGTGCGCATATCGGTAGCCCTGCAGGAGCTGGGCTTGCTCGCCGGCACCACGGCTACAGACCTGTGGAGCGGCCAAAGCGCGGTGGTGAAGGGCGCAGAGCTGGCTCCCTACGTGCGGCGGCACGGCGCGGTATTGTACCGCCTGAGTGCGCCGAAAAGTGCACCACGGAAAACGCCAGTAACCGGAGCCAAGCTGTAAATAGGATGATACACACCGTATATCAACTAGGAAGTATGACGCGAAAGGTTGCGAAATGGCTAGCATTAGCCGCTCTACTAGCTCCGGCTACGGCCCGGGCCCAGCGGGCGACACCGCCGGTTATTCGCCAGAACCTGCCGCTGGATTCCATCCGGCTGAGTGACCCGTTTATCCTGGCTGATGCGAAAACTCATCAGTATTACATGACGGGGACCGGCGGCCTGCTCTGGAAAAGCCCTGACCTGAAGCGCTGGAGCGGTCCGTATACTGTGGCCCAAACCGACCCTGCTTCCTGGATGGGGCCGAAACCGATGATTTGGGCGGCCGAGATTCACCCCTACAAGGGCAAGTATTACTACTTCGCCACCTTCACCAACCCGGCCATCAAGATTGACACCGTGCAGGGCCAGGTGATTGAGCGCCGGGCCTGCCACGTGCTGGTGGCAGACCGGCCCGACGGCCCCTTCCGGCCCATGCGCGACGCCACCTACCTGCCCGCCACCATGCCCACCCTCGATGCCACGCTGTGGGTGGATAAGGACCAGAAGCCCTATATGGTGTACTGCCACGAGTGGCTGCAGAACCAGAACGGCACCGTGGAGAAAATTGCCCTGAAGCCCGACCTGAGCGGTACTGTGGGCAAGGGGAAGGTGCTGTTTCGGGCCAGTGAAGCGCCCTGGAGCCGGGAGAACCCGCGTACCGGCCCGGTGCGCCCTAACAAGGTTACCGACGGGCCTTACCTGTTCCGCACCGGTACTGGCCGGCTGGGCATGATTTGGACCAGCTGGGTGTACGACCAATACACCCAAGGCGTGGCCTACTCCCAAAGCGGTACCCTGGATGGCCCCTGGACCCAGGAACCGCAGCCCATTACCCCGCCCAACTACGGTCACGGCATGCTGTTCCGCACCTTTGAAGGCAAGCTGTTGATGTCCTTGCACAGCCACAAGGATATCAACGGGGACTACCACCGCGTGCCACACCTGTTTGAGGTGAGCACCGCGGGCGACAAACTGGTGCTGGGCCAGCCCTACCGGCCGTAATCGTCGGGCGTATCTTTCACCTGAACCCGGATGCTGCTTATGCGCCTGCTATTCACGCTTGGTTTCTGTTTGCTGACTGCTGCTGTTTGGGCCCGCCCGAGCAGGTCTGGGCCGGCTGCGCCCGTGCGCGTGAGCAGCCCCAACGGCACCGTGCAGGTCACTATTGAAGTGGATGAACAGGGCCGGCCCACGTACGCCGTGCGCTACGGCCGCGCCGAGGTGCTGCCCGCCTCGCGCCTGGGCCTGGTGCTGGCCGGCGCCGACCTCAGCCAGGGCCTCACCCTGCAAAAGGCCGAAAAGGTGGAAGCCGTGGCCGACGACTACCAACTCAGCACCGATAAGCGCGCACGGTGCCGCTACCGCGCCAACCGCCGCGTGGTGCGCTTCCAAGGAAAAGGTGGCCCGCATCTGAGCGTGGTGTTCCAGGTTTCCGACAACGGGGTGGCGTTTCAGTACCTGCTCGAAGGCCCGGCCACGGAGGTGCAGCGCATCACCCGGGAGGCTACCACGTTCCGGCTGCCGGCCGGGGCCATCGGCTGGCTGCACCCCCACGCCAAAGCCCAGACGGGCTGGGCCAAAACGCAGCCCTCGTACGAGGAATATTACCAGAAGGGCGTGGCCGTCGGCACCGCGTCGCCGCTGGGGGAGGGGTGGTCGTTTCCGGCCTTGTTTCAGGCCAACGGACACTGGCTGCTGCTCACTGAGGCCGGCATGGGCCGTAACTACTGCGGCTCTCACCTAGCCCACGAAGCGCCCAACGGGGAGTACGCCGTTGCCTTCGCCCAGCCCGCCGAGCGCACCACGCCCGAGGCGCCCGTGACGCCCGAAGGCCGTCTGCCCTGGCGCACGCCCTGGCGCGTTATCGTGCTGGGCAACTCGCTGGCACCCATTGTTGAATCGACCTTGACCACGAACCTGAGCGCCCCGGCACCGGCTGCGACCAAGCTGGCCGAAGGGGGCAAGGCCTCGTGGTCGTGGGTGCTGCTGGGAGATAAGAACACCACCTACGAGGTGCAGCGCCGCTTTATCGACTACGCCGCCGACATGCGTTGGGGCTACTGCCTGGTGGATGCGCTGTGGGACACGCAGATCGGCTACGACAAGATGCAGGAGCTGGCCCGGTACGCCCGCAGCAAAAACGTGGGTCTGCTGGTGTGGTACAACTCCAACGGCAGCTGGAACGAAGCCCCGCAGACGCCAAAGAACATCCTCTTCGACCCCGAAACGCGCCGCCGGGAATTTGCCCGCATCAGGCAGATGGGCATTGCCGGGGTCAAAATCGACTTTTTCGGCGGCGACGGGCAGTCGTTTATGAACTACTACCAGGACCTGCTGACCGATGCCGCCGCGGCCGGGCTGCTGGTGAACTTCCACGGCACTACCATCCCGCGCGGCTGGCAGCGCACCTACCCCAACCTGATGACCATGGAGGCCGTGCGCGGCTTCGAGTTCCTGACCTTCGACCAGCAGAACACCGACCAGGAAGCCACGCACTGCGCCACCTTGCCCTTTACCCGCAACGCCGTGGGCCCGATGGACTTCACGCCGGTGTGCTTCTCGGAAATTCCGGGCAAGCAGCGCCGCACCTCCAATGCCTTCGAGCTGGCGCTGTCGGTGCTGTTTCAGTCGGGCATTCAGCACTACGCCGAAACCGACGAGGGTATGGCCCGGCAGCCGGCCTACGTGCAGAGCTTCCTGCGCCAGCTGCCCGCCGGCTGGGCCGACGTGAAGCTGCTCGACGGCTTCCCCGGCGAGTACGCCGTGCTGGCCCGCCAGGCTCCCGACGGCCGCTGGTACGTGGCCGGCATCAACGCCACCGACCAGCCCCGTGAGCTAACCCTCGACCTTGCCAAGCTGGACTTAAAATCAGGTGTCCTGATTTTTGATGGCGAAACCAACCGCCAGTTTGCCACCCGCTCCCTCAACGGCTCCACGCTACGCCTGACTCTGCCGGCCCGGGGCGGTTTCGTGGTGCAACCTCAGTAATCTACTTCAGCCCGTTCTATGACCCGTTTCTCCGCCTACCTGCTCGGTGCCGCCCTGCTGCTGACGCTACCCACCGGCTGCGCGTCCTCGAAAACTGCGGCTTCTAACGTCACTGCGCCCCAGCCCCAAAAGGCCGACGTGCTGGCCCTGATTACCAAGGTGAATGACCACTGGCAGGCCGCGCACCCACCGCAGGAGCGGGCGTTCTGGGATGTGGCCGCCTACCACACCGGCAACATGGCCGCCTACGCCACCACCAAAAACGAGAAGTACCGCCAGTACTCCGAAGACTGGGCCGTGCACAACCAGTGGAAGGGCGCCACCTCCGACGACAAGGCCCGCTGGCAGTACAAGCCCTACGGCGAGGCTCCCGAGTTCGTGCTGTTCGGCGACTGGCAGATCTGCTTCCAGACCTACGCCGACCTCTACGCCCTCCGGCCCGAGCCCCAGCGCATTGCCCGGGCCCGCGAGGTGATGGAGTACCAGATGAGCACCGACAAGAACGACTACTGGTGGTGGGTGGACGGCCTCTACATGGTGATGCCGGTGATGACCAAGTTGCACAAGGCCACCGGCAACCCGCTGTACCTGCAGAAGCTGCACGAGTACTTCAGCTACACCAACAGTCTCATTTTCGATGCCGAAACCGGCCTGTACTACCGCGACGCCAAGTACGTGTACCCCCAGCACAAATCGGTGAATGGCAAGAAGGACTTCTGGGCCCGCGGCGACGGGTGGGTGTTTGCCGGTCTGGCCCGCGTGCTGCAGGATTTGCCCCAGAACGACCCGCACCGCGCCGAGTACCTGAGCAAATACCGCGGCCTGGCCGCCGCCCTCAAAGCCGTTCAGCAGCCCGAGGGCTACTGGACGCGCAGCCTGCTGGACCCCGCCCACGCCCCCGGCCCCGAAACCAGCGGCACCGCCTTCAACACCTTCGCCTACCTCTGGGGCATCAACCACGGCGTGCTGAGCAAGAAGGAGTACCTGCCCACGGCTATAAAGGGCTGGCAGTACCTCACCACCACCGCCCTACAGCCCGACGGCGCCATCGGCTACGTGCAGCCCATCGGCGAGAAGGCCATTCCCGGCCAGGTCGTCAACCAGAACTCCACTTCCAACTTCGGCGTGGGCGCTTTCCTGCTGGCCGCCAGCGAAATGGTGCGCTACGCCGATAAGTAGAGTATTAGCCGGCGCAACCAACCCTCGGCTGGCAACTCTTTTTCCGTTGTTTCTTCTTTTCTCCGCACTGTGTTTTCTACCCCTTTTTACCGCGCCCTGTTGGGCCTGACTTTGGGCACCGGCCTGCTGCTGATCAGCGGCCCCGCCGCCCAGGCCCAAACCCGCCGCGAATACCTGCTCACCACTGATTGGCGCTTCAGCAAAGGCAACCAGCCCGACGCGGCCAACCCCAAGTTCAACGACGCCAGGTGGCAGCGCGTGCAGGTGCCGCACGATTGGGCCATTTACGGGCCGTTTGATGGCAACAACGACCTGCAGACGGTGCAGATTGAGCAGAACCAGGAGCAGCAGGCCACCCAGAAATCGGGGCGCACGGGCGGGCTGCCATTCATTGGCACGGGCTGGTACCGGCGCAAGCTGGAGGTGCCGGGCTTCGGGGCCGGGCAGCGGGCGGTGCTGGTGTTTGATGGGGCTATGAGCGACGCGCACGTGTTCATCAATGGCAAGGAAGTGGCCACCTGGGCCTACGGCTACAACTCGTTCAGCGTCGACATCACCGAGGCCATTCAGCCGGGCAAGGACAACGTGCTGGCCGTGCGCCTGCAGAATCTGCCGGAACAGTCGCGCTGGTACCCCGGCGCGGGCCTGTACCGCAACGTGCACCTCATTGTGACGCCCGAGGTGCACATCCCAGTGTGGGGCACCTACCTGACCACCCCGGAAGTCACCGCCGACTATGCCCGGGTGAAGCTGACCACCGAAGTATCCGTGCCTGCGGGCCGCGTAATCGGCCGCGAAGGCGCTAAGATCAGCGTGCGGGGCAGCCAGGACGAGCACATTGGTCGGGGAGCTTTGCAGAAAGCCCTGTTTTTACGCCTCGATACGGAACTGCTGGACGCCAGCGGCCGGGTGGTGGCCCACAGCAGCACGCCGCTGCAAAGCGGCCTGCCCACGTGCGAGCAGGCGTTTACCATTGTGCAGCCCCAGCTATGGAGCCCGGAAACGCCGACGCTGTACACGGCCGTTTCGCGGCTGTACCAGCAGGATGCGCCCGCCGATACCACCTACCGGCTGGTGGATGAATACAAAACGCCCTTCGGCATCCGGTCCTTCAAGTTTGAGGCGGGCAAGGGCTTCTCGCTGAACGGGCAGCCGCGCAAGTTCAAGGGCGTCTGCAACCACCACGACTTGGGCCCGCTGGGCACGGCCATCAACGTGGCCGCTTTGCGCCGGCAGATTACTCTGCTCAAGGACATGGGCTGCGACGCCATTCGTACCTCGCACAACATGCCCGCCCCGGAGCTGGTGCAGCTCTGCGACGAAATGGGTATCATGCTCATGCTGGAATCCTTCGACGAGTGGAAAACGCCCAAGGTGAAGAACGGCTACAACCTCCTGTTTGATGAGTGGGCCGAAAAGGACCTGGTGAACCTAGTGCGCCACTACCGCAACAACCCCTCGGTGATTATGTGGAGCATCGGCAACGAGGTGCCCGACCAGAGCGTGCCCGGCGGCGGCAAGCTGCTCAAGCGCCTGCAGGACGTGGTGCACCGCGAGGACCCCACCCGGCCCGTGACTATGGGCATGGACCGTATTGACGACGCCCTCAAGAACAACTTTGCGGCGGTGCTCGACATTGCGGGCTTCAACTACAAGCCCCACCGCTACCCCGAAGCCCAGGCCAAGCTACCCCAGGGCGTGCTGCTGGGCTCCGAAACGGCTTCCACGGTGAGCAGCCGGGGCGTGTACAAATTCCCGGTAGAAAAGGCCAAGCAGAAGAAATACCCCGACAACCAGTCGTCGTCGTACGACCTGGAAGCCTGCGTCTGGTCGCAGACGCCGGACGAGGAGTTCGTGCAGCAGGACGATTTGCCCTACGTCGCCGGGGAGTTCGTGTGGACCGGTTTCGACTACCTCGGCGAGCCGACTCCTTATGACGAAGTGTGGCCCTCGCATAGCTCCTACTTCGGCATTCTGGACTTGGCCGGCCTGCCCAAGGACCGGTTCTACCTCTACCGCGCCAAGTGGAACCCCACTGCACCCACCTTGCACCTACTGCCCCACTGGACCTGGCCCGGCCGCGAAGGCCAGACCACGCCGGTATACGCCTATACCAACTACCCCTCGGCCGAGCTGTTTGTGAACGGCGTGAGCCAGGGCCGCCAGACGAAAGCCACTTCCGCCCAGCCCCAGACGCGCTACCGCCTGATGTGGAACGACGTGAAGTACCAGCCCGGCTCCATCAAAGTGGTGGCCTACGACGCCGCCGGCAAAGCCGTGGCCGAGGAGGAAGTGCGCACCGCCGGCCAGCCCCACCACATCCGGCTGGTAGCCGACCGCACCGCCCTCACCGCCGACGGCCAGGACCTGGCCTACGTGACGGCCCGGGTGGAGGACGTCCAGGGCAACCTCTGCCCCGACGCCACCAACGAACTGCAGATGGAGGTAAAGGGGGCCGGTCGCTTCCGCGCCGTAGCCAACGGCGACGCCACCAGCCTGGAGTTGTTCCACCAGCCTCACATGCATGCCTTCCACGGCCAGCTCGTGGCCACCGTCCAAACCACCGATAAGGCCGGTCCGCTGACGCTGAAAGTAAGTGGCAAAGGGCTGAAGCCGGCTACCGTACAGCTGCAGTCGGCGGCCGTTGCGGCGAAGTAGAGGTAATCCTTGTCATCCTGAGCAGCGCGAAGGACCTTATCACGCTAGGACAAAGCATTTCAGCGCGGTAAGGTCCTTCGCGCTGCTCAGAATGACAGTTTATAGGTATTTCAGCCACCATCAGCCCAGCCGCCAAAAGCCTCCCGACCCCCCCGCTGGCTAGCCCAATACCCAAAACCACCGGCCTTCCAGGGTTGCGGATATTCTTGTAAACCCACTGGCTCTGATGGTCCTGACGAATCTGCCCCCCGCATTCTGCGGAATTACCCCCGCGCCGGGGCGGCTCGGTCTGCTAGTATTGCTGAAGGGTTTTTGACGCCTGGTCCGCACGTCGGGCCTGGCGCTCCGCTTCCGCCTCTCCACCCGTTTGCCATGCTCCATTCTCGCTTCCTGACCGCCCTTCTCGTCCTGGGCAGTGGCCTGGCTTCCGCCCAGACCGCCGCCCCCAACGAGTGGGAAAACCCCCAGCTCATTGATGAGCACAAGGAAAAGCCCCGCGCCTCCTTTATGCTCTTCGACAAGGCCGCCGACGTGGCCACAAATGACTACGCCCGCTCCGGCTACTTCCAGAGCCTGAACGGCACCTGGAAATTCCACTACGCCCCGCGCCCCGCCGAGCGGCCCACCGACTTCGCCCCGGCTAGCTTCAACGATGCCGGCTGGAAGACCATTGCGGTGCCCTCGAGCTGGGAGGTGCAGGGTTTCGGTACGCCCATTTACACCAACATCACCTACCCATTCCCGCGCAACGCTCCCTTCATCGACGGGCGCGACAACCCGGTGGGCACCTACCGCCGCACGTTTACGGTGCCGGCCGGCTGGGCCGGGCGCGAGGTGCTGCTGCACTTCGGCTCCATTTCGGGCTACGCGGTGGTGTATGTAAACGGGCAGCGCGTAGGCATGAGCAAGGTGGCCAAGTCGCCGGCCGAGTTCGATATTACCCAATACCTGAAGCCCGGCGACAACCAGCTGGCCGTGCAGGTGCTGCGCTGGCACGACGGCAGCTACCTGGAAGACCAGGACTTCTGGCGCCTCTCCGGCATCGACCGGGACGTGTACCTGACCTCATTGCCCCAGCAAACCATCTGGGACGTTTTCACCCACGCCGACCTCGACCCCAGCTACCAGCACGGCCAGTTCGCGGCCGACGTGACGGTGCGCCAGTTCCAGGGCTCGGCCGCGCCGGCTAAGCTGCTGGTGGAAGTGTTGGATGCCGCCGGTAAAACGGTGCTGCGCCAGCAACAGGCCGTGCCCGCCGCCTCGGGGGCCGGGCAGCAGACGGTGAAGTTCAGCGGCGGCAGCATCCGGAACGTGCGGCCGTGGTCGGGCGAGACGCCCACGCTCTACCAGTGCCGCTTCACGCTGCAGGACGCGGGCGGCCGGACGCTGGCCCAGACGGGCACGCGGGTGGGTTTCCGCAAGGTCGAAATCAAGAATGCCCAGCTGCTGGTGAACGGCCGAGCTATTGAAGTGCACGGCGTAAACCGCCACGAGCTGGAGCCCACCACCGGCCGGGCGGTAACGGAGGCCGGCATGCGCCGCGACCTGGAGCTGATGCGCCAGTTCAACATCAACGCCATCCGCACCTCGCACTACCCCAATGACGAGCGGTTCTACCAGCTCTGCGACGAGCTGGGCTTTTACCTAGTGGACGAGGCCAACATCGAAACCCACGGCTACGGGGCCGAGTTGCAGGGCTGGTTCGACAAAACACAGCACCCGGCCTACCGCCCCGAGTGGGCCGCCGCCCACATGGACCGCATTGAGCGGCTATTGGAGCGCGACAAAAACCACCCTTCCGTCATCATTTGGAGCCTGGGCAACGAGTGCGGCAACGGCCCGGTATTTCATGACGCTTATAAGTGGCTGAAGCAGCGCGACCCTTCGCGCCCGGTGCAGTTTGAGCAGGCCGGCGAAAACGAGAATACCGACATTGTATGCCCGATGTACCCCGGCATGGAGTCGATGCGCCGCTACGCCGCGGCCACCGATAAAACCCGGCCCTACATCATGTGCGAGTACTCGCACGCCATGGGCAACAGCTCGGGCAACTTCCAGGAATACTGGGACCTGATTCGCAGCAAGCCCCACATGCAGGGTGGCTTTATCTGGGACTGGGTGGACCAGGGCCTGCTGACCCGGACCACCGACGGCCGCCCGTTCTACGCCTACGGCGGCGACCTGGGCGGCTACTACCGCCAGAACGACGAGAACTTCTGCGCCAACGGCCTCGTGGCCGCCGACCGCACCCCGCACCCTGGCCTCTACGAGGTGAAGAAGGTGTACCAGGATATCCGCTTCAGCGCTGCCCAGCCCGCCTCGGGCCGCCTGACGGTGCGCAACGGCTTCACCTTCCGCAACCTCGACGGCTACAACTTCCGCTGGGAGCTGCTGCGCAACGGCGTGGCGACGAAGTCGGGCAGCTTTGAGATGAAAAAGCTGGCGGCCGGCCAGCAGAAGGAAGTGGCCCTGTCGCTGCCCGCCCTGAAAGCCGAGCCCGGCGCCGAGTACGTGCTCAACGTGTTTGCCACCACCAAAACCGCCCAGCCTTTGCTGCCCGCTGGCCACGAGGTAGCCCGGGAGCAGTTCCGTCTCACGCCCGCCGCCACGTACTTCGCCGCCGCGCCGGCTTCGGCTGCCGGTACCCTGGACGTGAAGCGCGACGGCGACAAGCTGACCTTCACGGCCGGCGACGTGCGCGGCGAGTTCAACACCCGGCAGGGCCGCCTGACGGATTACCGCCTGAAAAACCAGTGGGTCATCGGCGGTTACCCCGAGCCGTATTTCTGGCGCGCCCCCACCGATAACGACTTCGGCAGTGGCATGCCCCAGGGCCTGAGTGCCTGGCGCTCGGCCCACGCCGCCCGCAAGGTGCAGCGCGTGACGGTAGGGGAGCAGTCGGCCGCCGGCCTGCCCATCAAGGTGGAGTACCAGCTCACCGACATCAACGTGCCCTACACCGTGGACTACCTCATCGGCACCGACGGTGCCATTCAGGTAACCGCCGCCATCGACCTGGCCGGTCGGGAGCTGCCCGAGCTGCCCCGCTTCGGCATGCGCCTGGAGGTGCCCCGACAGTTTGGCCGGGTGCAGTACTACGGCCGCGGCCCTTGGGAAAACTACGCCGACCGCAACACCACCACTTTCCTGGGCGTGTACCAGGATACGGTGGCCCGCACGCTCACCAGCAACTACATCCGCCCGCAGGAGTACGGCTACCACACCGATATGCGCTGGCTCACGCTGACCGATGCTGCCGGCCGTGGCCTGCGCGTGGAAGCCGCCGGCCAGCCCCTGAGCTTCAGTGCCCTGCCCGTGCGCACTGAGGACCTGGACCCCGGCCTGAGCAAGAAACAGCAGCACCCCACCGACATCAAGCTGCGCGACCAAACCACCCTGCACATCGACCTGGCCCAGCGCGGCGTGGGCGGCGACAACAGCTGGGGCGCTCTGCCCCACGATGCATACCGCCTCACCGCCAAGCAGTATCGCTACAGCTACACCCTGCGCCTGCTCGACGCCCCGAAACCCAGCCCGAGCGTCGGCCGCCGGTAAGGCCTCACCCCCCGGCCCCCTCTCCAGGAGGAGAGGGGGAGCCAGGAGTCAGCACCGGGGCACATTGCGGCGGCTTGGGCCTCCGCAGCCCGCGGCTGCCGGATTTCTGCCTCAATTGTAGTGCCGGACCATCCATATCAAACTGTCAAATAGCCCGTTCCACGTCCGCATCGTTGCTGACCTCTGGCTCCCCCTCTCCCCCTGGAGAGGGGGCCGGGGGGTGAGGCAACTTCCCATCCCATGAATCACCCCGCCCGCCTGCTGCTTGCTTTGCTTACTATCTGTCTGCTGACGGTAGCGGCTGTGGCCCAAACGCCGGTTGGACTGGGCTGGGCGAAGAATAACGTGAATGGGGCCGTGTTCCGCAAGAACTCGGTGGTGACGCACCAGCGGGAGCAGTACACGGCCTACTATGATTCGCTGGGGTACGTGGTGCTGGCCAAGCGCCGTTTGCCCGCCGGGGCCTGGCAGACGCAGCGCACGCCCTACCAGGGCAACGTAAAGGACGCCCACAACGTCATCAGCCTGATGGTGGACGGCGCGGGCTTCGTGCATCTGTCCTTCGACCACCACAACAACCCGCTGCGCTACTGCCGGGGCAAGGCCGCTGGCTCCCTGGAAATGGGCCCGCTGGAACCCATGCTCGGTACCCGCGAGCAGAAGGTAACCTACCCCGAGTTTCACCGCTTCCCCAGCGGCGACCTGCTGTTTCTGTACCGCGACGGGGGCAGCGGCAACGGCAACCTGGTGCTGAACCGCTACGAGCTGAAAACCCGCCACTGGACCCGCCTGTACGACGTGCTCATCGACGGCGAGGGCCAGCGCAACGCCTACTGGCAGGCCTGCATCGACGCGCGGGGCACCATCCACGTGTCGTGGGTGTGGCGCGAGTCGCCCGATGTGGCCTCCAACCACGACATGGCCTATGCCCGTTCCATGGACGGCGGCCGCACTTGGCAGCGCAGCACCGGCGAAGCCTACCAGCTGCCCATCACCGCCGCCTCGGCCGAGTACGCCGCCCGCATTCCGCAGAACAGTGAGCTAATCAACCAGACCAGCATCACCGCCGACGCGGCCGGGCAGCCCTACATAGCCACCTACTGGCGGCCCCAGGGCACGCAGGTGCCGCAATACCAGCTGATTTACCTCGACGGCCGGAGCTGGAAAACCCTGCAGATTTCGCAACGCAGCACGCCGTTCAGCCTGAGCGGAGCCGGCACCAAAAAGATACCCATTGCCCGTCCCCAGCTGTTGGTAACGAGCCAGAAAGGCCGCACCGCTGCCTACCTCATATTCCGCGACGCGGAGCGCCAGGACCGCGCCTCTCTCTCCATTTGCCCCGACCTGCGCCAGCCGCAGTGGCGCATCACCGACCTGACCACCAGCAGCGTGGGCAACTGGGAGCCGAGCTACGACACCGAGCGGTGGCGGCGTGACGGGGTGCTGAGCCTCTTCGTGCAGCGCACCGGCCAGGGCGACGGGGAGCGGCTGGAAAACCTGCCCGCCCAGCCCGTGTACATCCAGGAGTGGCAGCCGACTTCGGCCCCCACCGGGGCCGCCGGCTGGAGCCTCAGCAGCACCGACCCAACAGCCGCCCCTGCCAGCGGTGCGGCGGGCGCAACGACTACCACTGAAGCCACCCAGCCGCTGACCAAAACCGCCACCCCAACCAGCTACCCGGGCTGGAACCTGGTGTGGGCCGACGAGTTCAACCAGGACGGCCGGCCCGACCCGCAGAACTGGCAGTTTGAGAACGGTTTCGTGCGCAACCATGAGTTGCAGTGGTACCAGCCCGACAACGCCCGGGTGGCCGACGGCCTGCTCGTCATCGAGGCGCGCCAGGAAAACCGGCCCAACCCCGACTACCAGCCCGGCAGCCCCGACTGGCGCCGCAGCCGCCCCACCATCGAATACACCGCCAGCAGCCTTAATACCAGCGGTCGGCAGCAGTTTCAATTTGGCCGCTTCGAGATGCGCGCCCGCATTGATGCGCGCTCCGGCCTCTGGCCCGCGTTCTGGACGCTGGGCGTGAAAGGGGAGTGGCCCTCGAACGGCGAAATCGACATTATGGAGTTCTACCGGGGCAAGGTGCTGGCCAACGTGGCCTCGGGTACGGCCAAGCGCTACTCGGCCAAGTGGCACAGCGAAACCAAGCCCGTCGCCGACTTTCCTGACCCGGCCTGGGCCAGCAAATTTCACGTCTGGCGCATGGACTGGGACGCCCAGGCCATCCGCCTCTACCTCGACGACGAGCTGCTCAACGAAACCCCGCTCACCCAGACGGTGAACCAGGACGGCACCGGCCTCAACCCCATGCTGCAGCCCCACTACCTGCTGCTGAACCTGGCCCTGGGCGGCGACAACGGCGGCCCGCTCACCGGCACCACCTTCCCCAACCGCTACGAAGTCGACTACGTGCGCGTGTACCAGCGGCCCACCCGCTGAGCGCCCTTCATCTGTTCATTCTCTTCTCTTTTTCACAGCATATGCCCCAACATCTTACCGCCCTCGATTTAGCGGTGTTCTTTGTGTACCTGGTGGGCGTGGGTGCCTACGGGTACTACGTGTACCGCAGCAAGCAGAAAACCCAGCTCGATACCAAAGACTACTTTCTGGCCGAAGGCTCGCTGACGTGGTGGGCCATTGGGGCCTCGATGATTGCCTCCAATATTTCGGCCGAGCAGTTCATCGGTATGTCGGGTAACGGCTTCACGGTGGGCGTGGCCGTGGCCGCCTACGAGTGGGTGGCCGCCATTGTGCTCATCATTGTGGCGGTGTTCTTTATGCCGGTGTATCTGAAGCAGCACATCTACACGATGCCGCAGTTTCTGGAGCAGCGCTACAACGCCACGCTGAGCCTGGTAATGAGCATTTTCTGGCTGTTCCTGTACGTGCTGGTAAACCTCACGGCCATTCTGTACCTGGGCGCGCTGGCCATCAACAACCTCACCGGCGGCGGCAATTTCCACGCCATCATCGTGGCCCTGGCCGTGTTTGCCCTGCTGATTACGCTGGGCGGCATGAAGGTAGTGGGCTACACCGACGTAATTCAGGTGCTGGTGCTGCTGGCGGGTGGGTTGCTGACGACCTACATTGCCCTCACCATGGTAAGCCAGCATTTCGGGCTGGGCAACAACATCCTGGCCGGCTTCAACGCCATGATGACCGACGCTAACGACCATTTCCATCTGATGTTCGACAAGCCTGGGCCCAACTCGCCCCAGGTTGACGTGGACAAGTACCTGATGCTGCCGGGCCTGGCCATGTACGCCGCCGGCCAGTGGATTGTGAACCTGAACTACTGGGGCTGCAACCAGTACATTACCCAGCGCGCCCTCGGGGCCGACCTCAAAACGGCCCGCACCGGTATCCTGTTCGCCGGTCTGCTCAAGCTCATTATGCCCGTTATTGTGATGCTGCCCGGCATTGCGGCCTACGTACTCTATAAGAACGGCGGCCTGCAAATCGAAATGAACTCCGGCGGGGCATTCAACCCCGATAACGCCTACTCGGCCATCCTCACCTTCCTGCCCAACGGCCTCAAGGGCCTGAGCTTGGCAGCCCTCACGGCGGCCATTGTGGCCTCGCTGGCCGGTAAAGTCAACTCCATCTCCACCATCTTCACCCTCGACATCTACAAGCGCTACCTCAACAAAGAGGCCCCCGAGGCCAAGCTGGTGTGGATTGGCCGCGTAACGGTATTTGTGGCCATGCTGCTGGGCGTGGCCCTCACCTGGGAAGATTTGCTGGGCATCGGCAGTGCGGGCGGCTTCACCTACATTCAGAAGTACACGGGCTTCATTTCGCCCGGTATTGTGGCGGTGTTTGTGCTGGGCATGTTCTGGAAGCGCACCACTGCACCGGCCGCCATTGCCGGTATTCTGGCGGGTTTCCTGCTGTCGGTGTTTTTCAACAACTACGCCCCCAGCGTATTCGGTCACGAAACGCTATTCTACACGGCCTTTCCCAATGGCAAAGGCGGCTACGAAATTCCCTTCCTCATCTGCATGGGCCTGTCGTTTGCCTTCACCTTCGTGCTGATGGTAGCCATGAGCCTGGCCGGCCCGGTGGTGAATGCCCGCGCCCTGCACATCGACGCCCGCTTGTTCCGCGTCAGCAGCCAGACGCTCACGCTCATTGTGGTAACGCTGCTGTTGATTTCGGCCCTGTACATTAAGTTCTGGTAACGCACCCGCGGAGCTGCCCTGAAGTCGGGGCGGCTTCGCGGCTGTACTGCCCATTTATTCTTCGTATGCGCGCAACCATTTCCCTGTTGGGCCTGCTGCTGGTGGCGGACCCATCGGCCGTTCAGGCTCAGTCGGCGGCTCCCACCCGCATTACCGTGCAGGCCGATAAACCCGGCGCGGCCGTGCCCAAAACGCTGTTCGGGCTGTTTTTCGAGGATATCAACTTCGCCGCCGACGGCGGGCTGTACCCCGAGCTAGTGAAGAACAAGTCGTTTGAACTGCCCGAGCCGCTGCTGGGCTGGCAGGCCCTAAAAGGCGGCGCGGCGCTGGAAACCTACCAAGTGCGCACCGAAGGGGCCGCCAGTCCGGCCAGCCCGCACTACCTGCGCCTCACGGCCAAAGCCACCTCGCCCGATGCCGGCATCAGCAACGAAGGCTTCCGCGGCATGGGCGTGAAGCAGGGCGAGGACTACACCCTCACGCTGCTGGCCCGCCGCGTGGCCGGCCCGGTGCAACAGCTGCGCGTGGTGCTGGAAGGCGATAAGGGCGCTACCCTGGCCGAGTCGCGCCTGGCCCTGCCCACCGGCGCGGGCTGGCAGCCCCTCACGCTCACGCTCCGGCCCGCGGCCACCTTCGCCAAGGCCCGCCTGCGGCTGGTGCTGTACGGGGCCGGCACCGTGGACCTCGACGCCGTGTCGCTCTACCCGAAAGCCACTTGGCAGAACCGCCCCAACGGCCTGCGCCCCGACCTGGTGCAGCTGCTCAAGGACCTGCAACCCGGGTTTCTGCGGTTTCCCGGCGGCTGCATCGTGGAGGGCCGCACGCTTTCCAACCGCTACCAGTGGAAAGAAACCATCGGCGACGTAGCCAGCCGGCAGCCCATTATCAACCGCTGGAACACGGAATTTGCCCACCGCTTCACGCCCGATTACTACCAGTCGTTCGGCCTGGGCTTCTTCGAGTATTTTCAGCTGTCGGAGGACATTGGGGCCGAGCCGCTGCCGATTCTGAACGTGGGCATGGCCTGCCAGTACAACTCATCTGAGCTGGCCCCCATGAGCCGTGCCGCCGCGCCCGGCCCCAGCGCCCCGGCTCCCCACGACCACGCCCAGGACGACCCTTCCTTGGAGGTGTTTATTCAGGATGCGCTGGATTTGCTGGAGTTTGCCAATGGGCCGGCCTCCTCGCCCTGGGGTGCTAAGCGGGTGGCTATGGGCCACCCGGCCCCGTTCAACCTGAAATACATTGGCGTGGGTAACGAGCAATGGGGCCCCCAGTATCTGGAGCGCTACGAGCCCTTCGCCCGGGCCGTAAAAGCCAAATACCCGCAGGTGCAGCTGGTGAGCAGCGCCGGCCCCAGCCCCGACGGGGCCAACTTCGACCTAGCTACCAAGTTTCTGCGCGAGCTGCCCACCGGCCTAGTCGGCCTCATTGATGAGCACTACTACGCCCGGCCCGAGTGGTTCCGCCAGAACGCCGGCCGCTACGACAACTACCCCCGCACCGGCCCCAAAATCTTCGCCGGCGAGTACGCCGCTCACCCCGAGGGCATCGGCAACAGCAAGAACCGCAACACTTGGGACGCGGCTATTTCGGAAGCGGCCTTCATGACCGGCCTGGAGCGCAACGCCGACATCGTGCAGATGGCCTCCTACGCCCCATTGTTCGCCCATGTGGACGCCTGGCAATGGGCCCCCGACCTGATCTGGTTCGACAACCTGCAGGCTTACGGCACGCCCAGCTACTACGTGCAGAAGCTGTTCTCCCTAAACAAAGGCACCCAGATTCTGCCCGTGCAGCTGCCCGCCGGGGCCAAAAACGGCCAGGATAACCTCTACGTCAGCGCCGTGGCCGACAAGGCCGATGTGGTGGTGAAGCTGGTGAACTACGCCGCCACCCCGCGCCCGGTGCAGCTAACCCTCAGCGGCCTGAAACGCGCCGCTAAAACCGCCCAGGCCCAGGTCCTGGCCGCCACCGACCTGCAAACCGAAAACAGCCTCCAGCAGCCCCAAAAGCTGGCCCCCATAACCCAGCCGGTAACCGTTGCCGGCCAGCAGGTAAGCTACACGCTGCCTCCGTACTCTCTCACCGTACTGCGCGTCCCGGCCCGGAAATAGGCGCAAGTACCCTGCCCAACAAAAAAGCCGCCCGCAGCAATTCCGGGTGGCTTTTTTGTTAGTGAACAACACACGAAACAGCGGCCCCGGTCCGACGGCGCAGCCGTCCGACCAGTTGTTGCCTAGGGTCGTTGCCGCGTCTTCACTTCTTCGTCAGCCCGCAGCTTTCCGGGGCCGCTGCCGTGCTGTTATTCCTGCGTCAGCACGCAGCCAACCGGTCGGACGGCTGCGCCGTCGGACCGGGGCCGTCGGACCGGGGCCGTTGGCCGACTGGCTCAACAACAGCCGCGTCAAAAACACGCCGGGGGCTGCTTATCGGTTTGATAAGCAGCCCCCGGGCTTGTGTGGTGCAATAGGTGTGTGAGGCGGGCGGATGGTATTATTTGCGGGCTTCGCCGTCGGGGTGAACTACGTCCAGAATGGGCTTGTCGAGGCTGGTGAGCTGGTCCTGGTCTGTTTTGAGCAGTTCCAGCACTACCACTTCGTTTGAGCCTTTCTTCAGCCACTCGGCGGGTACGTACATGGTCTGCGTCGGTCCGATTTCCCAGAAGCGGCCTAGGTGGTGGCCGTTCACCCACACGCAGCCTTTGCCCCAGCTGCTCATATCAAAGTAGGTATCGGCGGGCTTGGCAACGGTGAAGGAGCCGCGGCGCAGCACCGGCGCGTTGCTGCCGGGTTTGGCCGTGGCCTTGGCCGCGGCGGGCGGCGTGGTGAAGGGCATGGGGTAGTGCTGCCAGCCGGTGAGGGGCTGGCCGGCAAAGCTCACGCCCCCGGTCAGGCCCTTGCGGTTCTGGTTCAGGAAGGGGCCGAAGTTCAGGCGGCCCATGTTCTCCACCAGAATATCCAGCGTAACCGAGCCGGCGGGCAGCTTCAGCTCCACCTGCTCCTGGTTGAGGCGGCGGTCGAGGGTAGCCACGCGCTGGCCGTTCACCAGCACCACGGCGTAGTCGCGCAGGTCTTTGAGCTGCAGGGCCCCGGTGCGGCCGCCGGGTACGGTGGTGCGGTACAGCACGTAGCCGTAGGGCTGGCTCAGGTCCTCGAAGGTGAGGGGCTGGGCGTTGGTGACCGGCTTGGGCAGGGCGGTGAGCAGGCTGGTGCTGCTGGTGAGGCTGATGGCGGGCAGGCGCATGGCCGGCTTGGCGGCGGGCACCGGCGGCAGCTGCTGGCCCTTGGGCAGGTGCTTTTCAATAACCTGCCGGAAAGCCAGGAACTTGGGGGTGGGGTTGCCGGCCTCGTCCAGGGGGGCGTCGTAGTCGTAGCTGCTGGTCTGGGGCTCGTAGCGGGTGTCGCCGCCCTTGTAGTTGGCCCCGTTCATGAAGCCGCGGGTGGTACCCCCGTGAAACATGTACATGTTGATGGAGATGCCCGCCCCCAGCACCGAATCGAGGCGGGTGCTGTACTGGGCGGCCGGCACGGTGTGGTGCGGCGTGCCCCACCAGTCAAACCAGGCCGGGTACCACTCGGCAATGTAGTAGGGGCCCTTGCCGCCGTGGTTCTGGCGCACCACGTTTTTCACCTTCTTGGGGCTGTCCCAGCCGTTCACGGCCGGCAGCAGCCCGTCGAGGTGGCCCTCGGCTACTTTGTCGCCCGGGTCGCAGGTGTACAGCAGCCCATCGAAGCCGGCCTGCTCAAACATGCGGCGGTTTTCGGCCAGGTACTTCTTGTCATTGGAGTAGAAACCGTACTCGTTTTCCACCTGCACCATCAGCACCGGCCCGCCATGGTTGACTTGCAGTGGGGCCAGCTGCCGGGCTACTTCCTTGAGGTAGCGGCCGTAGGCGGCCAGGTACTGCGGCTCCAGGCTGCGCACTTCCAGGCCTTTCTGCTTCTGCAGCCAGTAGGGGTAGCCGCCGAATTCCCACTCGGCGCACACGTAGGGGCTGGGGCGCAGTACTACCCACAGGCCTTCTTCCTGGGCCGTGCGCACAAAGGCGGCAATGTCGTTGTTGCCGCTGAAATCGTACTTGCCCGGCTCGGGCTCGTGCAGGTTCCAGAATACATAGGTGCCGATGGTGTTCAGGCCCATGGCCTTGGCCGCCTTCATGCGGGCCCGCCAGGCTTCCCGCGGAATGCGGGGGTAGTGCAGCTCCCCCGAAATCATCTGGAAGGGCTTGCCATCAAGCAGAAACTGTTCGCCACCCAGCGCGAAGGTGTGCTTCGCGGAGACGGATTTGGGGGCGGTAGATTGGGCCAGTGCGCCCGTGGTCAGGCTCAGACCGCTCAGCAGCAGCCCGGCAATGTGCTTCCCTAGCATCACGTACTAAAGTTGTGAGGTGGCAGATTGAATTGAAAGTTGTGGAGTAGCGCGCGGCGCGGCCAACCGGCCGCTGAAGCATGGCCAGGCCCTGGGGCAGAAGGCAAGGGGAGGGGGCGCGGGGGAGAGGTGTAAGCGCCGTTGGCACCAGTTGGTCGCATCGCCAGTGGAAGTGTCAAAGGTAGCGGCGGGCCGTGCGGCGGGAACGTTCCAAATCCAGCGATAAGGGGTGGCAAATCCGTCAGAACCGGGATGCGTCAGGGTTTTTCAACGCTCTTCCTGGTTCGCTGTGGCCGCAGCAGGAGTCGAAACCGCAGTAGTGTAGCTGGAAAGAAAGCAGGTACAGCCCCCGAAACTCCGCGGAACCAGTCCGGTGCTACGCCCAGACACGGCTGTAACAGCCGCAACTGAAGCCCTGCGCGGCGGCGGCGAATTTGCCCCCGCTGATAGCCTGAATTGCCGCCCGGTGTGCACGTAACCTTCCGGTAGTTTTACCCCAGCTTACAACGGCTCAGGTTGCGGCTACTCTGCAGAGGCCAGCAGCCACCCACTCCCGCCACACATTCCCTCCCACACCGGCCTGCTCCGGCAGTCCACAATTTTCCTCCCACATGCAGAGAACTTCTATTTTGCTATGCGGTGCCTTGCTGCCGCTGGCCGTTGCTCCCGCCCTGGCTTCGGCTGACCCGGTTAGCAAGCCCGGTACGCAGGCCGTGGTGGCCGATGGCCCCGTTAGCGGTACCGTGCGCGACGAAAAAGGGGCCGGTATGCCCGGCGTAACGGTTATCCTGAAAGGCACCTCCGTGGGTACCTCCACCGACCAGAACGGTAATTTCTCGCTGCAAATCCCGGCCGGTACCGCCAACCCCACTTTGGTGTTTACCTCCATCGGCTACACGCGGCAGGAGGTGCCGGTGGGTAACCAGACGACCTTTTCACTGGCCCTCAGTCCCGATACCCAGCTGCTCAACGAGGCGGTGGTAGTGGGCTACGGCAGCCAGGAAAAGCGCACCGTAACTAACGCCGTAACCACCGTGGCTGGCAAGGAGCTTTCCAAGCTCACGGTGAGCGACGTGGGCTCGGCCCTGCAGGGTAAGGCCGCCGGCGTAACGGTAGTGGGCGCGGGCTCGGAGCCCGGCACCCCGCCCCAGATTCTGATCCGGGGCATTTCCACCATCAACGGCAACTCGCCGCTGTACGTGGTGGATGGTCTGCCGGTGAATAACATCAACTTTCTGAACCCGAAGGATATTGCCACCATTTCGGTGCTGAAGGATGCGGCGTCGGCGGCCATCTACGGCTCGCGCGCGGCCAACGGCGTTATCCTGATTACCACCAAAACCGGCACCAAAGGCGAGTCGGTTATTGCGGTGGATGCCACTACCGGCGTATCCAGCCCCACGCGGGTGCCCGATATGGCCTCGGCCAGCGAGTACGCCCGCCTGATGAATTTGGCGGCCGCCAACTCGGGCCTGCCGGCCGTGTACCAGAACCCGGCTGCCTTCACCGAAACGACCGACTGGTGGAAGGAAATCTCCCGGCGCGGCATCACCCAGAACTACTCGCTGGGCCTCTCGGGCGGCAGCGACAAGCTGGTATACTCCACGGGCCTGAGCTACTTCAAGGAGCGGGGCCTGATCCAGGGCTCGGATTTCGACCGGCTGTCGTTGCGCCTGAAAACGCAGTACCAGCCCGCCAAGCGGCTGAAAGTAGGGCAGGACCTGACCCTCACCACCACCGGCCAGCACTACCAGAACAGCGGCAGCCTGTTCCGCGACGCCTTCAATGACGACCCCATCACGAAAGCCCGCGTACCCGGCACCTCCGGCAACCCCTACGACTACTACGGCGCCTCGCCCACCGACATTGGCAACCCGCTGGCCGTGGTGGAGCGCAACGACGACCGGCGCAACAACTACTCGGTGGTGGGCAACCTGTACGCCAACTACGAGTTCATCGACGGGCTGGTGCTGGAAACCCGCGTGGGCACCAACACCAACATCTACGAGCGGGACTCCTTCTACCCGTTCTTCAAGATTGACGGCAACGAGCAGAACCTGGTAAACTCCGTAACCCGGGAGCACAACCTGGGCATCTACTGGAACAACACCAACACGCTCACCTACACCAAAACGCTGGGCGACCACAACTTCACGGCCCTGGCCGCCGGTACGCTGGAGAAGTTCGACAACCGGACGCAGTCGGGCTCGGGCCAGGCCATTCCCAGCAACGACCCCAGCCTACGCTACCTGGATGCCGCCACGGCCAACTACGCGGCCTACGGCAACAACTACGTGAACACCATTGCCTCGCTGATCGGGCGGGTAAACTACGACTACAAAGGCCGCTACCTGCTCACGGCCAGCGTGCGGCGCGACGGGGCTTCGGTGTTCCCCGCCAACAACCGCTGGGGCACGTTCCCCTCGCTGTCGGTGGGCTGGCTGGTGTCGGATGAGTCGTTTCTGAAGTCGTTTGAGACGCTGAACTTCATGAAGCTACGTGCTAGCTGGGGCCGAGTGGGCAACCAGAACATCAGCAACACCGCCTTTATCGGCACGCTGGCTAAAACCTACTACGTAACCGGTGTGGATGCCACCCAGCAGGTGGCCGTGGTGCAAAGCAACGTGCCCAACACCGACGTGAAGTGGGAAACGGTGGAGGACTATAACGTGGGTACCGACCTGGGCCTGTTCAACAACCAGCTCACGGTAACGGCCGACGTGTTCCGCCGCAATACCTACGACATGCTGATGTACCAGGCCATTCCGGGCCACGTGGGCGCGGGCTACAACAGCCCCATCACCAACGTGGGCAGCATGCACACCAACGGTTTCGACTTCACGGTGGGCTACAACAAGTCGGCCGGTGACTTCACCTACGGCGTGAGCGTGAACGGTACCCGCGCCATCAGCCGGATTGATAAGCTGGCCAACGGACAGGCCATCTACTCGGGCAACACGCCCATCTTCGGCCGGCCTTCCAAAACCGAGGAAGGCGGCTACGTGGGCGCTTTCTACGGCTACCAGACCAGCGGCATCTTCCAGAACCAGGGCGAGGTAGACAACTACAAGGCCGCCAACGGGCAGACCATCCAGCCCAACGCTAAGCCCGGCGACTTCCGCTTTGCCGACCTGAACGGCGACGGTAAGATTGACGCCAACGACCAGAAGTTCATCGGCAACCCCTTCCCGGACCTGACCTTTGGCGTGAACCTGAACGCCGGCTACAAGGGCTTCGACCTGCAGGCTTCGCTGGTGGGCAGCTTCGGCAACGACATCGTGAATGCCAACAAGGGCTGGTGGTACTCGGGCAGCTACAACTACAACAAGATTGCCGGCCTGGAAGACAAAGCCTGGCACGGCGAAGGCACCAGCAACTCGGTGCCGCGCGTGGTGGCCAACGACAACAACCAGAACCTGACGCGCTTCTCCAACTTCTACGTGGAAAACGGCTCCTACGCCCGCGTGCGGAACCTGCAGCTGGGCTATACCTTCAGCAACGGCCTCACTAACACCATGCGCATGAAAAGCCTGCGACTGTACGTGAGCGGCCAGAACCTGTTCACCTTCACCAAGTACAGCGGCCTCGACCCCGAGTTGGGCTATGGCCGCTCCTACACCGACGGAGCTTCGGCCCTCAACCGCGGCGTGGACCTGGGTAACTACCCCACCAACCGCACTTTCCTGGCCGGTGCCAACATCACGTTCTAACGCTTCCCACCCGCTCCCTGTCATGAAAAAATACTGTCTATATATCGGCTTGGTTGCCCTGGGCCTCGCGCTGCAGAGCTGCGAAGATTTCCTGACCCAGTTGCCCAACGGCCAGCAGACGACTGCCAACTTCTACACCAACGCCGACGAGTGCAAGGCGGCCGTGATGGGCTGCTACGCCCTCACCGACCAGGACGACTGGTGGAAGATTGACCGCACCCGCATGTTCGGCGACGCCGGCTCGGACGACGCCTGGAAGGGCAACTCCATTGCCGGCGACCAGCGCGAGTTCGGCGACTTCTCACGCTTCTTCTGGCTGCCCAACAACGAGTGGTTTGATAACCGCTACACCTTCATCTTCCAGGCCATTGGCAACTGCAACGCCGCGCTGGTAGGGGTGGAGAAGGCCCCCATTGATGCCACCCTGAAGCAGCAGCTGCTGGGCGAGCTGAAGTTCCTGCGTGCCTACAACTACTTTGAACTGGTGAAGGGCTACGGCGGGGTGCCGCTGGTGCTCACGCCCGTGTCGCCGAGCCAGGCTCTGACCATCCAGCGCTCCAGCGCCGCCGACTGCTACGCTCAGATTATCAAGGATTTGCAGGATGCTGCCGCCGCGCTGCCCGAGAAGGCCGCCCGCCCCAGCATTGAGAAAGGCCGTGCCACCAAAGGTGCCGCCAATGCCTATCTGGCCAAAGCCTACCTGTTCACCGAGCAGTGGGCCCTCAGCCAGCAGGCCGCCGAGCAGGTCATCAATTCGGCCCAGTACAACCTCAACGATGAGTTCAGCTACGTGTGGAACGTGAACAACCACAACGGCAACGAGTCCATCTTTGAGCTGAACTACAGCGCCAACCAAACCTTTAACCTGGGTACGGCCCTGACGGTGGTGATGCGCAGCCGCGCCGATAACGGCTGGGGCTTCAACACACCCACCAGCAACCTGGAGCAGGCCTTCGGCAACGACCCGCGCCGCAAGTGGACCATTATCAAGCAGGGTGACAACGTGGGCCCCAAAACGGCCAGCTTCGACTACTCCAGCTACGACACCAAGCCCTCGGAAAACGAGTCGGGCCGCATCAGCCGCAAGATGTTCGTGCCCCTGGCCGACCGGCCGGCCAACGAGCGGGAGCATTCCCCGCTCAACCGCATTGAGATGCGCTACCCCGATTTGCTGCTGATTCACGCCGAGGCCTCGCAGCGCCTGGGCCAGGATAGCAAAGCCCTTACCTCGCTGAACCTGGTGCGGGCCCGCGCCAACCGTCTGCAGCCCGGCACTGTGCTGCCCCGCACCTCCGGCGGCGCGCAGCTGCTGGCCGACATCTGGCTGGAGCGCCGCCTGGAGCTGGCCATGGAAGGCCACCGCTACTACGACCTGGTGCGCCAGAAGCGCCTGGTGCAGGTAATGCAGGCCTTCAACACCTCCCAGCGCACCAACACCGACCAATATGACGGTGGCAAGGTGAAAGACCAGATTTCGGAGAAGAACAACCTGTTCCCGATTCCCACGCCCCAGATTCAGCTGTCGGGCGGCGTGGTAACCCAGAACCCCGGTTACTAACCTCCGCTTCAATGCTTGGTGCCCGGCGCAGACTGCTCTGCGCCGGGCATTTGGTTGTTATTGGCTTCTTCCTGACGAGCTTATGCCCATGATTCGTTCTGTTATTCTGCCCCGTCTGGCGGCCGGGGCCCTGCTGCTGGCGCTGGCCGGCTGCGGCTCCAATACTCCGGAGCCCGCACCCGCCCCACCTGTAACCCCGGAGCCGGTGCTGGCCGCCGGGCTGGGCGCGGGCAACATTGCCGGCCTCAACTGGGCCGACCCCCGCGACAACTTTGTGGACGACGCCCTGGTGCTCTCGGGCCTGCAGGCCGGCGACACCTACGCCACCGTGCAAGCCAAATCGGCCAAAATCATCAGCGGCCTGCAGGGCAGCACCGGGGCCAACACCGTGCGCCTGCCCATCAACCCGGCCACGGCCACCGGCGCTACCTGGGAAGCCTACACCGGTGCCATCGACCAGGCCCTGGCCAAGAACATGAAGGTGATTCTGGCCTGCTGGGAAAGCAGCTCCCGCCGCGACGGCCGCGTGGACGACCCGGCGCAGTTCTTCAGCATGTGGCAAACGGTGGTGGGCAAGTATGGCAGCAACCCCAAGGTGTACTTCGAGGTGTTCAACGAGCCCTACGGCTACACCCTCACCGAACTGGGCACGCTGTATGCCGACTGGCTGAGCCGCTTTCCGGCCGTGCACCAGAACCGGGTGCTGCTGGGCGGCACCGGCTACTCCGAAGACCTGACCCGGCTGGGTGCCGACCCGCGCTTCAGCAACTGCCTGCTCTCTTTGCACCTCTACGACTTTTTCTACGGCAGCCCCGCCACCACGGCGGCGGGCTGGGAGGCCGTGTTTGCCAGCAAGCTGGGCAACAACGCCAGCCGCACGGTTTTCACCGAGTGGGGCGCGTTCATGACCACCGGCGTAAACTACTACTCGGCCATTGATAACGACGTGAAGAAGGCTTATGTGCTGGGCGTGAGCAACTACTGTCGCCAGCACAACATTGCCAGCGTGTACTGGCCCGGCCTGCGCAGCGGCGACCAGTACAGCCTGCTGCAGTTTGATGGCACTAACACGACAGTGACCAACGGCTCGGGCCTGGGCCGGGTGCAGTTTGCCTGGGGCGAGGGGCTGGGCGGCACCAATCAGCTGTTTCCCAACGCCTACTACCGCCTCATCAACCGCAGTAGCGGGCAGGTGGCCGATGTGAACGGGGCCAGCCAGCAGCCCATGGCCCCCGTGGTGCAGTGGTACGCTAACGGCGCGGCCAACCAGCAGTGGCAGCTCACGGCGGCCGGCAGCTACTACACGCTCAAAAACCGCAACAGCAGCCAGCTGCTCGATGTGGCGACCAACATGGTAGTGCAGAACCCCGACAACAGCACCCAAACCCAGCAGTGGCAGCTCACGGCCAACGAAGCCGGCTACTACACGCTCAAAAACCGGAGCACGAATCAGGTGCTGGATGGGAGCGGGGCCTCCACCACTACGGCATTGGGAGTGATCCAGGCGGCCGGCACCAACAGCGCCGGGCAGCAATGGCTGGTGTGGCAGCAGTAACCGGATTTCCTTTGCGCTTTTCCTTTTCCCACCTTACTGGCGGCTGCTACCGAATTAGTAGTGGCCGCCGCTTTCCGTTCTATGTCCATCTTTTCCATGCAACAGGTCCGCGGGCTGGCGGCGGGCGTATTCGGCGGCCTGTGGCTGCTGGCGCAGCCGGGTTACAGTCAGCAGGTGCCTATCTACACCGTCCGCATTGAGCCCAGCCAACCTCGGCAAACCATTGCCAACTTCGCCGCTTCAGATGCCTGGTCCTGTCAGTTCGTGGGCAACTGGCCCGCCGCCAAGAAAGAGGCCATTGCCGATCTGCTGTTCAGCACCGCCACCGGCCCCGGTGGGCAGCCCCGGGGCATTGGCCTTTCGATGTGGCGCTTCAACCTGGGGGCGGGCAGCGCCGAGCAGGGCGAGCAAAGCGGTATTAAAGACGAGTGGCGGCGGGCCGAATCGTTCCTGACCCCGGCCGGCACCTACGACTGGAACCGGCTGGCCGGGCAGCGCTGGTTTCTGGAAGCGGCCCGCAAGCGGGGCGTGAAGCAGTTTCTAGGTTTTCTGAACAGCCCGCCCGTGAGCCTCACCCGCAACGGCAAAGTCTACGCCACCGCTAAGCAGCCCAACCTGGCCCCCGAGCGTCAGGCCGCCCTGGCCGACTACTGCGTGCGGGTGCTGGAAGGCCTGCGCCAGAAAACGGGCGTCACCTTCCAGTACCTCAGCCCCGTAAACGAGCCCCAGTGGGACTGGAGCGACGGAGGTCAGGAAGGCACGCCCTTCCGCAACGACGACATCAGCGGCATTGCCCGGGCACTGGGCCCAAAGCTGCAGGCCAGCAAGCTGCCCACCCAAGTACTCATTACCGAAGCCGGCAAGCTTGACTACCTCACTGGCCCGGCCGATAAACCCGAGCAAGGCAGCCAGATAGCCGCTTTTTTCGGGAATATCGCGGCTTCAACCTACTTAGGGAACACGCCCCGGGTGGCGCGCATCATAGCCGGGCACAGCTACTTCACCACTTCGCCCCAAACAGTGGCCGTGACTACGCGGGAGCAGCTGGCCGGGCAGGTAGCCGCCGTGCCGGGGCTGGCGTTCTGGCAATCAGAATACTGCATTCTGGGCGACAACGCGGGCGAAATCAACGGCGGTCCGTGTGATTTGGGCATGACGGCGGCGCTCTACCTGGCCCGGGTAATCCACACCGACCTCACGGTCGCCAACGCCACGGCGTGGCAGTGGTGGCTGGCCGTGTCTCCCTACGATTACAAAGATGGGCTGGTGTACGTGGACAAGAACAAGGCCGATGGCAACTACTACTCCAGCAAAATGCTGTGGGTGCTGGGCAACTACAGCCGCTTCGTACGCCCCGGAGCCGTGCGCCTTACTGCCGCCGTGGAGGGTGCCTCAACCACTGGCCCCCTGATATCGGCCTACCGCAGCCCCAACGGCCGGCAGCTGATTACGGTAGTTGTAAACCCGGCCGCCTCCGCTGCCGATTTGCGGCTGGAGGTGGCTGGTAAGTCAGTAGGCAGATGCCAAACCTACGTCACGTCTGCCACTACAGACCTGGCACCCGGCGCGGCGCTGGCGGCGGGTAGCACATTGCACCTGGAGCCGCAGTCCGTTACCACTGTGGTAAGTAGTTTGCGGTAAGGAAAACGCCCCGAAAACAACGGCCCCTTGCGGATTTCGCAAGGGGCCGTTGTTTTTACTAGGCTTTGAACCGCTGCAGGGCCTGCCGGGTGAAGTCGGACAGTACCAATCGGCCGCTGATGCCGGCGCGCTCCACTAGCAGCGTATCCCAATGTTCGGTGCCCTGCCAGAGTACCTGCTTCAGCTCGCGCAGCGCTTCGGGGTTGTAGCTGGCCAGCTTACCGGCAAAGGCGGTTACGGCTTCGTCGAGGTGGCGGATGGTGTCGTGCACTTCGGCGTACAGGCCGTGGTTGCAGGCCCAGGTGGCTGTGCGGAACTCGGCGGCATCCAGCGCCAGCTGGGCAAAGGCGGCCTTCCCGATTTTGCGCTCCACGGCCGGGCCCACCACAAACGGACCAATGCCCACCACCAGCTCGCTGAGCTTCACCCAGGCCTGCTGGGTGGCGAAGCAGTAATCGGTAGCCGCAGCCACGCCCACGCCGCCGCCAATGGCCTTGCCCTGCACCCGGCCAATGATGATTTTGGGGCAGGTGCGGCAGGCATTAATCACTTTGGCAAAGCCAGAAAAGAAAATCTGGCCCTGGGCTTCATCTTCAATGGCCATCAGCTCATCAAAGGAGGCCCCGGCGCAGAAGGTTTTGTCACCTTCACTGCGCAGGATGATAACCTTCGTGGCCGCTTCCTGGCCTACGCGGGTGATGGTTTCGGCCAGCTCTGTGAGCAGGACGCCAGGTAGGGAGTTGTGGCTGGGGTGGAAGAAGCTGATGGTAGCCACGCCCCGGTCATCGGTGGCGGTTTCTACTTTGCCGGCGGTAAGAATGTCGTTCATGGGTGGGGTGGGTGTCTTAGGTCTCGGAAGGACGTCATGCTGAGCGAAGCGGAGCGTAGTCGAAGCATCTCTACCGCTTTGTTGCTGTAGTAATTCAACGAAGCGGTAGAGATGCTTCGACAAGCTCAGCATGACATTCTAGTGGGAAATCTACTCCTGGTTCTTCTTTTTCACCATCGTGAGGATGGTGGCTACGGCTACGGTTTCACCGGTTTGGTCGGTTACTTCCACCAGCCAGCGCACGATGCCCTTGGCTACGTCGGTTTCGTCGCGCTTCTCCTGGCCGATTTTCTCCTTCACCGTCAGCGTTACGCCGATGGTGGTTCCGGGGTACACGGGCTTGGTGAAGCGGCACTCGTCGAGGCCGTAGTTGAGCAGCACCGGGCCCTTGCGCGGGTCCACGAACATGCCGGCGGCCTTGCTCAGGATGTAGTAGCCGTGAGCCACGCGGCCGGTGAAGAGCGTGCCCTCCAGCGAGGTTTCATCCACGTGAGCGTAGAAATTGTCGCCCGATACCTGCGCGAAGTTGGTAATATCGGCTTCCGTGACGGTGTGCTTGTGGGTCACGTAGGCCTGTCCGATTTCCAGCTCCTCGAAGTAGTGCTGGAAGGGGTGCTTATCCTTCTCAATCTGCTTGGCCTTGGGCTGGTACACTTCCGTAATGGCCGTAATCATGCTGGGCGAGCCTTGCAGGGCCACGCGCTGCATAAAATGCTCCACCCCGCGGATGCCGCCCATTTCCTGCCCACCGCCCGCGCGGCCGGGGCCGCCGTGGATGAGCATGGGCAGCGGGGAGCCGTGGCCGGTGCTTTCCTTGGCCATTTCCTCGTTGAGCACCAAGATGCGGCCGTGGTGCGTAGCCGCACCCAGCACAAATTCCTGGGCTACCTCGGCGCTGTTGGTGGCAATGCTGGTTACCAGTGAGCCGCGGCCCATGTTGGTCAGGCGCACGGCTTCGGCAGTGTCCTTATAAGGCATCAGCGTGGCCACCGGCCCGAAGGCTTCTACCTCGTGCGAGTCGAGGTGCTCGAAAGGCCGCTCGTTGAGCAGCAGGATGGGGGAGATGAACGCGCCTTTGGTGGCATCGGCCCCGCGCTCCTGGCCCAGGATGTTCACCGTGTCCAGGTCGCCGTACACGATGGGGGTGCGCTCGGCCAGGCGGCGCACTTTGTCGCGCAGAATGGCGGCCTGCTCGCGGCCAGCCAGCGCGCCCATGCGCACGCCCTCAGCCAGCGGGTGCCCCACGGTGGTTTGGCTCAGGGCCTTGCCGAGGGCAATCTGCACGTCTTCCAGCAGGTTTTCGGGCACGATGATGCGGCGGATGGCGGTGCACTTCTGCCCGCATTTGGCCGTCATTTCCTTGCGCACCTCCTTCACAAACAGGTCGAACTCCGGGGTGCCGGGCTTGGCATCGAGGCCCAGCACGGCGGCGTTCAGTGAGTCGGCCTCCATGGTGAAGGGCACGGCTTCCTCAATGATGCGCGGGTGGGCGCGCAGCTTACGGCCGGTGGCGGCCGAGCCGGTGAAGGTTACCACGTCCTGGTAGGTCACGTGGTCGAGAATACCCTGGCCCGAGCCCACTACTAGCTGCAGCGCGCCCTCGGGCAGAATGCCGGATTTGATGATTTCGCGCACCACGGCCTCGGTGAGGTAGGCGGTGGGCACGGCAGGCTTCACCACGGCGGGCATGCCGGCCAGCAGGTTCACCGCAATTTTTTCCAGCATCCCCCAGATAGGGAAGTTGTAGGCATTGATGTGCACGGCCACGCCCTCTCGGGGTACCAGCAGGTGCTGGGCCATGAAGGTGCCGCCCTTGCTCAGGCCCACCGGCTCGCCCTCCACGTAGAACGGCTTGTCGGGGAATTTGCGACGCAGGGAGGCGTTGGCGAACAGGTTGCCGATGCCGCCCTCAATATCAATCCAGGAATCGGCGCGGGTGGCGCCGCTGCGGTAGCTCAGCTCGTAGAACTGCTCCTTGCGCTCCTGCAGGTAAAAGGCCAGGGCCTTGAGCATGCGGCCCCGCTCGTGGAAGGTGAGCTTGCGTAGCGCGGGGTTGCCCACGCGGCGGCCGTAGTCGAGGATGGAGGCAAAGTCGTAGCCCTCGGGGTGGGCCAGGGCAATGACTTCGCCGGTGGAGGCATCATAGAGTTCCTGCTGGTCGCCGGAGCCCGCCGCCCAGCGGCCGAGGGTGTAGTTTTCGAGAGTGGTCATAGGTTAGGAGGGACCTCACCCCTAGCCCCCTCTCCTTGGAAAGAGGGGGGACTAGCTTCTAGTTTTTTAGAATCCAGATTTTCTAGTGGAGGTGAGTGAGGTGGTTGAGTGTGGGAGAAAACTAAAACTAACTTTTAGAGCTAGTCCCCCCTCTCCCCAAGGAGAGGGGGCTAGGGGGTGAGGTGCTCTGTTCTGGTGCGGTAGGCGGTGCCTTTGAACAGGGCCAGCAGGGTGCCGTGCTGGTTGGTGAGGCGCAGCTGGTACACGCCCACTTTATGGCGGAGGCTTTCCTCACGGGCTTCCACCGTGATGAGGTCGTCGGGGCGGCCGGGCTCCAGGTAGTCGATGGTGACGCTCAGGGCCACGCTTTGGCGGCCGTGGCTGTTGCAGGCGAAGGCAAAAGCTGAATCGGCGGCGGCAAAGGCCACGCCCCCGTGCAGAATGCCGAAGCCGTTGAGCATCTCGGGCCGCACCCGAAACTGCAGGCGACAGTAGCCGGGGGCCATGTCCGTCACCTCCAGCCCCAGCCACTGGCTAAAGGCGTCGTGCGCCAGCATCCGGTTTTTCACGGCCTCGGCGCGGGCCACCAGCTCAGCGGGCGTCGGCTGGCTCATGCTGCAGGAAAGGTTGATGGGCTTTTACCAGTCGGCGCAGCAGCGGGCTGGCGCGGTACCGGTCTTCGTGGTATTCCTCGTACAGCGCGTCGAGGGTAGCCAGCACGGTGGCGGGGCCCAGCTCGTCGGCCCACTGCAGCAAGCCTTTGGGGTAGTTTACGCCCTTGGTCATGGCCAGCTCCAGGTCGGGGGCCGAGGCGACGCGCAGGTGCAGGGCGTCGGCGGCTTCGTTGATGAGCATGGCCAGCACGCGCTGCACAATGCGGCGGCCCAGGGCCGCGTCGCGGGTGGGCTCGGGCAGGGTGGCCCCGTCCCGGTAGTCGTAAAAGCCGCGGCCCGACTTGCGGCCGTAGTAGCCGGCCTCAAACAGGCGCTTCTGGGTGAAGCTAGGCTTGTAGCGCGGGTCGAAGAAGAACGAAGTAAACACCGATTCCGTGACCCGGTAGTTCACGTCATGCCCGATGAAATCCATCAATTGAAACGGCCCCATGCGGAAGCCGCCCAGCTCGGTGAGGGCCCAGTCGATGGTGGCGGCATCGGCCACGCCTTCTTCCAGCAGCCGGATGGCCTCGCCGTAGAAGGGCCGGGCAATGCGGTTCACAATGAAGCCCGGCGTGTCCTTGCACAGCACCGGCAACTTGCCCCAGCTCTGCACCAGCTGGCGGATTTCCTCGGCCAGCCCGGCGCGCGTCTGCACCGCCGGAATCACCTCCACCAGCTGCATCAGCGGGGCGGGGTTGAAGAAGTGGATGCCGATAAACCGCTCGTGCCGCTGGCAGGCCGCCGCAATGCTGGCAATGGACAACGACGATGTGTTGGAAGCCAGCACGCAGTCGGCCGGCACCACCAGCTCCACCTCCCGAAACAGCTGCTGCTTCACGCCCAGGTCTTCCACAATGGCTTCCAGCACCAGCCCGCAGTCGGCAAACTGGCCGAGCTCGGTGGTGGGCTGCACGCGGGCTACGGCGGCGTCGGCCGCTTCCGGGGTGAGCTTACCTTTCTCCGCCAGCTTCTGCAGGCCGCCGCGGATGCCGGCCAAGGCCCGGTCCAGGGCGGCCGTGTTCTGGTCGAGCAGGCGCACCGGGTGCCCAGCCTGGGCTACCACCTGTGCAATACCCGCCCCCATGGCCCCGCTGCCAATAATTCCGATAGTCATTCTGTGTAGTGCTTAGTGCGTGGTGCCTAGTGCTTAGTGCGTGGTGCCTTGGTGTCATTCAGACCAAGCACTAGGCACCACGCACTAAGCACTAAAAATTACTGACCCGTGAACGTGGGTTGGCGTTTTTCCAGGAAGGCGGCTACGCCTTCTTTGTAGTCGGCGGTGCTGCCGGCGCGGAGCTGGTAGTCGCCCTCGGCGCGCAGTTGGCGGGTGAGGTCGTTGCCGAAGCTTTGGTTGAGCAGCTGCTTGGTGTAGGCCAGGCCTTTGGTGGGCATGGCGGCCAGCTTGCGGGCCAGGGCGTTGGCCTCCTGCTCAAAGGTGTCGTCGGGGAAGGTTTTGTAGATCATGCCCATCTGCACGGCTTCCTGGGCCGATACCTTGTCGCCGGTCATCATCAGAGCTGAGGCACGCTGCATGCCAATGAGGCGGGGCAGGAAGTAGGTGCCGGCGCTGTCCGGAATCAGCCCGATTTTGCTGAACGCCTGAATAAATGAGGCCGACTCCTTCGCCACTACCACATCACAGGCCAGAGCCAAGTTGGCCCCCGCGCCGGCGGCCACGCCGTTCACGGCCGCCACCACCGGCTTGTCCAGCGCCCGAATCAGCTCCACAATGGGGTTGTAGTGCTTCTCCACGATGTCGGCCACCTCGGGGGCGTTGGGGCCGGTAATTTCGGCCAGGTCCTGGCCGGCGCAGAAGGCTTTGCCGGTGCCGGTGAGCAGCACGGCGCGCACGGCAGGGTTCTGCTGGCACTCGCGCAAATGGTGCTGCAAAGCCAGGGCCACGTCCTTGTTGACGCTGTTGAATACTTGCGGCCGGTTGAAACGGATGGTGGCTACGCCGCCATCGAGGGAGAACTGGAGAGAGTCGGTCATATAGGGGAAAGGGTGGGAAAAGGCGTAAGCTAGGTCTAGTTCCCCTCCTTAGATGAGGAGGGGTTAGGGGTGGTTGAAAGACTAGAAATAGAAACTAGAGCTAGTTCATGTTCAACGAGTATCAACCACCTCTAGCCCCTCCTCATCTGAGGAGGGGAACTAGCTCTAGCCTGTCAGGCGTGGCACTTGAAGTAGTCAAACGGCTCCAGGCAGTCGTCGCACTGGTAGTGGGCCTTGCAGGCGGTGGAGCCGAACTGACTGACCAAGTGGGTGTGGGTAGATTTGCAGAGCGGGCAGCGCACGGCCGTATCAGCCCCGAACAAGTTGAGCATGTGTCCCGAGGCCGTGCCGTCCACGGGCGGGGCAATGCCGTAGTCCTCCAGCTTCTGGCGGCCGGCCGCACTCATCCAGTCGGTGGTCCAGGCGGGGCTGAGTTGGTTGTGGATGTGCAAGTTGGTCATACCTTCGGCCAGTAGCCGCAGCCGGATTTCGGTGGCAATAGTGTTCATGGCCGGGCAGCCCGAGTAGGTGGGCGTGATGGTCACGTGCACCTCGTCGCCGCGTAGCTCTACCCCGCGCACGATGCCCAGGTCGAGGATGCTGAGCACCGGTATCTCGGGGTCAGAAACCTCTTCCAGTAGCTGCCAGATGTGGTCTTCGGTAGGCAAAGTGTTTGTGGGTACGGTCATGCTGAGCTTGTCGAAGCATCTCTACCGCGCTGTTGCAGGGTGAACTCAACGAAGCGGTAGAGATGCTTCGGCAAGCTCAGCATGACGTTCTTTCTACAACGCATGCCTAAAGCCTTTACCACTTCATGCCCGGGTAGGCGCGCTGCATGTATTGCAGCTCGGTGAGCAGGTAGCCCAGGTGCTCGGAGTGGCGGCCGGTTTTACCGCCTTTCTGCATGAACACGCCCTGCGGCACCGTCAGGGTGGCCTCCTCGAACACCCGCGCCACCTGGGTGTCGGCCTGTTGCTGGATGGCGGCGTAATCGGGCAGGAAACCGGCGGCCTGCAGGGCCTGCTCGGTGGGGGTGGGGGTAGTCAGCTCGCCGCTGTAGCGCCATAGCGAGGCAATGGCAGCTTCCACACGGCGGCGGCTTTCGTCGGTACCATCCCCGAGTCGGATAATCCACTCGGCGCTCCACTTGATATGGTAAGCTGCCTCCTTCACCGATTTCTCGGCAATGCCGGCCAGGTGCCGGTCAGGACTGGCCTGCAGTTGCAGCAGCAGATGGTAGTGAAAGCAGTCGTACAGAAACTGCCGGACAATGGTTTGCGCGAAGTCGCCGTTGGGCTGCTCTACCAGTAGTGGGTTACGGTACTCCACCGCACTCCGCAGGTAAGCCAGGTCGTCCTCGGTACGGCCCCGGCCTTCCAGCTCAGCGGCATACTGGTAATAACTACGGGCTTCCCCCAGCAGGTCAAGCGAGATATTGGCCATAGCCAGGTCCTGCTCCAGAATTGGCCCGTGGCCGCACCACTCCGAGAGGCGGTGAGCCAGGATGAGGCTGGTATCGGCCAGCTGCAAAACGTACTCGAACAGGTGCTGGCGCACTTCGGGCGCTACGTCGGGCAGGGCAATGCTTTGGGTGGATGCGTACATGGCGAAGCCGGGTTACATGTGCTTGATAGAGTCCGGCACCGTGTAGAACGTAGGGTGGCGGTACACTTTGTCGTTGGCCGGCTCGTAAAAGGCGGCGGCATCATCGGGGTTGGAGGCGTGCACGTGCTTGCTTTCCACCACCCAGATGCTCACGCCTTCGAGGCGACGGGTGTACACGTCGCGGGCGTTCTGTACGGCCATTTCGGCATCGGCAGCGTGCAGAGAACCTACGTGCTTATGGTCGAGGCCCTGTTTGCTGCGGATGAATACTTCCCACAGCGGCCATTCTTTCTGAGACATACAATCTAAGTTCTTGAAGAGCGTCATTCCGAGCGAAGGCGCAGCCGTAGCCGAGGAATCTCGCCAGAGGGTAATCAAATTAGTTTGGCAACGTCAGCACGCGAGATTCCTCGACTCCGGCTACGCTCGGAATGACGTTCTTTTTGTTGCTGATGCCTAAGCGGCCTCGGCGCGCTGCTTGCGCTTTGCGGCGTGGGCCAGGGCGGCTTCGCGTACCCAGGCACCTTGTTCCCAGGCATCGGTGCGGGCCTGCAGCCGCTCGCGGGAGCAGGGGCCGTTGCCCTTCACCACGTCCCAGAACTCGGCCCAGTCCACATCGCCGAAGTCGTAGCCCTGTTTGGCTTCGTTCCACTGCAGCTTATCGTCGGGCACGGTCAGGCCAAGGAACTCGGCCTGGGGCACCATCATATCCACGAATTTCTGGCGCAGCTCGTCGTTGGTGAAGCGCTTGATGCGCCACTTCATGCTCTGCTCGGTGTTGGGCGAGTCGGCGTCTTTGGGGCCGAACATCATCAGCGTGGGCCACCACCAGCGGTTGAGAGCTTCCTGGGCCATGGCTTTCTGCTCGGGCGCGCCTTCGCACAGCGTCTGCATAATCTCGAAGCCCTGGCGCTGGTGGAAGCTTTCCTCCTTGCACACGCGCACCATAGCGCGGGCGTAAGGGCCGTAGCTGGTGCGGCACAGCGGCACCTGGTTCAGAATGGCCGCCCCATCTACCAGCCAGCCAATGGTGCCCATGTCGGCCCAGCTCAGGGTGGGGTAGTTGAAGATGCTGCTGTACTTGGCTTTGCCCGAGTGCAGGTCGGCCAGCATTTGGTCGCGCGAGGCTCCCAGGGTTTCGGCGGCTGAGTAGAGGTAAAGGCCGTGGCCGGCTTCGTCCTGCACCTTGGCCAGCAGAATGGATTTGCGCTTGAGCGAAGGGGCGCGGGTAATCCAGTTGCCCTCGGGCAGCATCCCCACCAGCTCGGAGTGCGCGTGCTGCGAAATCTGCCGGATCAGGGTTTTGCGGTAGGCTTCCGGCATCCAGTCCTTGGGCTCAATGCGGATGTCCTCGTCGATGCGGGCCTGAAACTGTTCTTCCTGGGTGAGTTCTAGCGTTTCCATGCTTCTTCAACAAAGAGTAACTAACAATCGTTAGTTAAATGTAGAGAAAAATATTTTGCCTGTCATCCTGAGCATGTCGCGCATCAAGCGAGGACGAAGGATCTTATCCCATCGAAAAGGATATATGAACGAATACGTTCAAGCGAGATAAGGTCCTTCGTCCTCGCTTGATGCGCGACATGCTCAGGATGACAGCTATGAACTACTGGTCAAAATCCACCGAGACCTTCTCGGAAGTGGGGCGGGCCTGGCAGCTGAGCACGTAGCCCTTAGCTACTTCCGTTTCGGAGAGGGAATAGTTTACGTCCATTTCCACGGTGCCTTCCGTTACGCGGCAGCGGCAGGTGCTGCACATGCCGTTTTTGCAGGAATAGGGGGCATCTACGCCGCGCTCCAGCAGGGCATCCAGAATGGTGTCGCCGTAGTACGACATGGGCAGCGGATACTTGGTGCCTTCCAGCTGTACGGTTACTACGCTCTGCTTGTCGTCCTCACTGGTGGAGCGCTGGGCCTGGCGCTCGGCTTTGCGCTTGGCACCTTCGGCGGAGGTGAACATTTCGAAATGCACCTTCTCGGGGGCCACGCCGGCTTCCGTCAGGGCTTCCTTCACGCCCAGAATCATTTCCTCGGGTCCGCAGATGAAAGCCTCATCAATTTCCTGGGGCGGAATAATCTTCTGCAGAAACTGCTGAGCCTTCTGCTTGTCGATGCGGCCAAAAAACAAATCGGCTTCCCCGTGTTCCCGACTCAGGATGTGGTACACGCTCAGGCGGTCCACAAAGCGGTTTTTCAGGGCCTCAATCTGCTCTTTAAATATGATGGAGTTGCGGCCCCGGTTGCCGTACACCAGGTACACCTGGCTGCCGGGTTCGGTGAGCAGAATGGTTTTGACGATGGACATCACCGGGGTAATGCCCGAGCCGGCTGCAAACGCCACGTACAGCTTCTGATTATCGGCGTGCAGCGGGGTAGTGAAGTGGCCCATGGGCGGCATCACCTCCATCTCCTCGCCCACGCGCAGCTGCTGCACGGCGTGGGTGGAAAACCGGCCCTCGGGCACCTGCTTGATGGCCACGCGCCACTCATTATCCAGCGGGCTGCTGCAGATGGAGTAGGAGCGGCGCACTTCCTCGCCGTTCAGGTGGCGGCGGAAGGTGAGGTACTGCCCCTGCGTGAAGCGGAACGTTTCCCGCAGCTCGGCGGGCACATCCAGGGCCACGCTCACGCAGTCCGGCGTTTCACGGGTAATGCTCTTGACTTTGACGGTGTGAAAACGACTCATGTGTTTTGAAGTGCTTGGTGCTTAGTTGTTAGTGCTTAGCTTGTGCTGGCAGTGAACGGCCTACGCACTAAGCACTATCAACTAAGCACTACTTGGCCAAGCCAGTGAGGAGCATGGTGATGATGTGGTCTTCGAGTTCTTCGGCCGACAACTCCCGGCCCGGGCGGTACCACAGCTCCACCCAGCGCACCGCCGAGAGGATGGTAAACAGGGCCACCGATACATTCACGGGCTGGAACTCGCCGGCCGCAATACCTTGCTCGATGAGGGCGGCAAAGCCTTTCTCGTAGTTTTTGCGGGCGTCCTTGAAAGCGGTGAGCTGGGGCTCGGGCAGGTATTTCCAGTCGTGGTTGGCTACGGAAACGGCCGCGCCGTCCTCAATCATCAGCCGGATGTGCAGCCGGATCAGGGCTTTTACCTTGTCGGCGTAGGAGGCTTCCGTCTGCTCAATTTCGGCCAGTTGGGAAATGTAGGTGTGGGCAATGCGGGTACAGATCAGGTCCAGGATTTCGTCCTTGCTCTTGATGTGGTTGTACATGCTGGCGGCCTCCATACCTACTTCCCGGGCCAGGTCGCGCATGGAAGTGCCGCCGAAGCCTTTCTGTTTGAACAGCTTGGCGGCTTCATCCAGGATAAGCTGGCGGCGGTTGGTTTTGCGCGTGGTCAACATACGGGTTCAGCAACGGGTAAAGCCAAAAGGCGCGGGCTGCCGCAGAAAGCCTGCAGCTACGGGGCGGCTAAAGTACGCATTTCGCTTCGACAAACTAATGTTTGTTAGCTTAATAGGGCAGAATGTTTTAACTGCCCGAAACACAACCAATTGCCGGCAATCTGCGTGAGAAGAACAAGTCGGTGCGCCGGTGCCGTGTCTCTCACACCCTTTCCCTTCTCACGTACTATGAAAAAGCTTCTTGCTACCGCCCTGCTGAGTGCCTTCGTACTTGGCACTGCTTCCTCTTCCTTCGCTCAAACCACGCCCATGCAGGGCGATACGACGAAGATGAAGTCAAATATGAAGAAGGATAAAATGAAAACCACGGACGGCAAAGCCAAAATGAACAACAAGAAGGGCAAAGGCAAAATGAAGATGGACAAATCCACCATGTAGCCTGCTTCCTTACCAGAAAAGGCCTCTGTCTTCCCAGGCAGGGGCCTTTTTGCTGAACCGATGCGCTGGCCGGGCCGTAGCAGGCAGGTATCCAATCTGTAGGAACTCGTATGCTGTCTCTCATTTTTGGCTTGCTGGGCCTTACTACCGCCGCTGCCAACCCACTTATTGCCCCGGGTCGTAGCTTGGGCAACATCCAACTCGGCGCATCTCCCGAAACCCTGACCAGCCTGGGACCCGCGGCCACCAGTGATGCGGCCATGCAGAAGGCCTGGGCTACCTGGTACGGGGGTACCGCTGCCCGGCGCACCCAGTTGGATGTGTACACGGCGGCCTCCGGGCCGGATATGCGCAAAACTATTCAGGTGGTGCGGGCTACCTCACCCTTTTTTCATACGGCCGGTGGTGTACACAGCGGCTCCTCGCTGGCGGCGGTGCGGGCGGCGTGCGGGCCATTTGCGCTAGCCGGCAGCTACCGGCCTAAGCCCGGCGTCCCAGCCCGCTACCTCTACGATAATGCCCGTGCCGGCATTGCCTTCGAAACCGACGGCACCACGCCCGTCAGCCACTGCACGGCCGTGCTGGTGCACCTGCCCGGCAAAAGCATGAAGGACAACTACCTGTCGGTGACCAGTTATCTGCAGTTGCTGGCCGGGCGCTAAGGAACAGAAGCCGACCGTAAGAGTTAAACAGGTGAGGCCGGAAAATCCTGTGTACCTACCTCAACTATACCGCTGCGGGAGCGTACAACCCGCTACCAACGCTGCCACTTGCCGCCAGCCAATAGTATCTGCACCCTCCGCCCGTGGGGCCCGGGGCTGCATAGTTGTTGAAGCCGAAAGTGTTTTGTGGGGCGGGCTTCCTCTTTACTGACTTGCTATGTCGACAGTTTCTTCTCCCGTAAACCCGGACGGAACGCCGGTTGATCCGCGCCTGACCCCCGATTCGCGGCGTACATTTATGAAGCAGGCCGGCGGCCTGCTGGGCCTGGCGCTGGCCCCGCCCTTTGCCGCCCAGGCCGAGCGGCTGGCTTCCTACGCCAAAACGGTAGAGGGCGTGAGCACGCTGCAGCTCAAGGTCAACGGCA
>NZ_RWIT01000015.1 GCF_003944715.1 Hymenobacter rigui
CCTGCCGGGCTCCGGGCTCAGTCAGCGCCTGCGCCACGCGCTGGCGCAAATCCATCGAATACGCTTGCATATACCTGCTTACGTACGCTAGGCGACGGCAGCTACACCGTTCATGAATCCGCTATATGCCACCGCTAATTTGTAGGGCTGATTGATCTAACTCAGATAGATGAGATGCTAGTATAAACAGACCAGCAATGCCACCTCCCAGATTGTAATAGCTTAGCAGTTTTAGAACTCTGTTTTGCGGAATAAAACTATCGACTGGCATTAAGCAGTAGTTTGTTAAACATATAAGAAAAAAATCACCTCAGCAGCCAATTGGCTTGCATAGCTCTTCACGCCAGCAGCCGCGCCTGATTGGCCACGTTAATCAAGGCCGGGGCATTCTTGAGGGTAGCCAATACTACTTCCTTGGCGGCTTGCTGCAGCTCGTCGCGGCTGATGTCGCGGGCTTCTTCGCGCACCAGCTCTGTGAGGGCGTGGAGGGCATGCTGCACGGCTTCGCGCCGGGGCCGCTCGGTGCGAAGCTCCTGGCGCACCTCGGCAAAGTGGGCCTGAATTTTCAGCCGCCGCAGGTGAAACACCGAGTCGCTGCACACCTGGGGCTGGATGGTATCGAGCAGCTTCAGCAGCGGCAGCATCTGGGTGGCGGTAGCTCCTACCAGGCGCTGGCGGCGGCCAGGGCGGGCGCCAGAATGGGAAGCCCCATCAGCGGCGGGCTCCGGACTAGAAACAGACATTCGCAATAACCGGGTAAGTGGACGAGCGAGGCGCGTGATTTTCATAACAAGATACTGTACCAGTTAATAATTACCGAACTCTACGCCCGCTCCCAAGCCAACTGACCCGAGGGCGTAGCTTCCTGCTGGGTACCAGAGGCCTTTGGAGCTAGCCACCGGCGCAGGGCCCAGTGCGTGGGCAAGTAAATCACTACCAGCAGCGTGAGCATCCAGCCTACCAGGTAAAGCGGGGCGGGCAGCCAGGTTTGCGGGTGGGCGTCATCGAAACCGAACACGTAGTTGATGTTCACCGGAATCTTGGGGTCGGACAGCACGGTGCCGGCGGGCGGCAGCCAGAAGTAGGCCACCAGGCACAGCGCCCAAGCCAGCAGCGTCCAGGCGGGCAGGGCGCGCCGGTCGTAGCCCAGGCGCTTCACCAGAAAGAGGATCAGGAAGGGCAGCCAGCCGTGGAAGAACGAGAGCCCGCGCAGAAACAGGGAGCGGTTTTCATCGAACATGTAGGACGTCATGCCCAGCAGATGGTGGCCGCACAGCTCGCCCACAAAATCGGCGCACCACAGCACCTGCGGCAGCAGGATGCCCACCGCAGCCATGGAGGCCGGCAGGCGGCGCTCCGTCCACACACTCACCAGGCACAGCAGCAGCGACACGTCGCAGAAGTACAGGAAGTTGGTGGGGCCGTAGTTCACCCAGTACACTGGTACCATCACCAGCAAAAAGGCGGTAAACACGAGTTTCAACCAAAGCGGCAGGCGAGCAGGTGTACGTTTCATGGATGCGGAGAAGTAAGGTGCGAAACAACTATTGGTCCCCCGGCCACGCGGCGTACGGCGTTGCCCTGAGAGGATGCCCGAAGTAGCACCCCAGATTCGGCTTCGCCAGTTCAATCTATACTCACATCAGACTTTTAGCCTGGCTTCAATACCATGTAAAACAGGCCTTTATGGCTATTATCCTTTTTCAAATCAGACTTCATAAATAGCAACTAGCAGGCGTACAGCAATGGGTAAACGCACAGAAAGCGCCACCAATCTGGCGGCGCTTTCTGTGCGTTTGTCTATGCTCTGTGAACAGCAGGCCCCAAGCACGTCATGCAGAGGCGGAGCCGAAGCATCTCGCGTGCTGATGTTGCAATACTAATCCTAACGCCAGCACGCGAGATGCTTCGCTGCGCTATGCATGACGTGCTTTGGGCCTATTTGCTGTCCATACAGCCTAAATAAGCTCGGTGATTTCACGCACGCCCAACGGCCGTTCCCGCGTGAAGCCTTCCCCGAACTCTACTCCAATCAGGTGGCCGAATTCCCGGGCCCGAGCCTCCATGAAGTTGCTGAATACCGGTGTGGATAGGTAAGTGCCGGGCTCGGTGCTTTCCGGGTCATGGAACTGGGAGCGGTATGCCTGAATACTCTCCCACTTTTTGGGCCAATGCGCCGTAATGTCCACCACGAAATCGGCCGGAATCTGGCGGTCCTGGATGTAGTGAAACACCAGCCGGGGCCGCCAGGGCTGCTGAGGCTGCCCGTCGTCGCCGAGAGTTTCAATCATGCGCAGCCCGCTCAGAAAGCATGATTCCGAGGCCAGCTGCGCCCCGCGGCCGTGGTCGGGGTGCCGGTCGTGGATGGCGTTGCAGAGGATGATATCGGGCTGGTAGCGGCGAATGGCGGTAATAACGGGCAGCTGATGCTCCCGGTCGTTGCGGAAGAAGCCGTCGGGCAGGCCCAGGTTTTCGCGGGCACTGAGACCCAGGATGCGGCTGGCGGCTTCGGCCTCCTGCGCCCGGGTAGCCGGCGTACCGCGCGTGCCCAGCTCACCCCGGGTAAAATCCACAATGCCGATTTTCTTACCGGCCGCTGCCGCTGCGAGCAGCGTACCGGCACAGGACATTTCTACATCGTCGGGGTGCGCCCCAAGGGCCAGGATATCAAGTTTCATATGCAATCAGTTGTCGGTTCCCAGTTGCGCGTTACCAGCCCCGTTCTGGTAACTGGTAACGCGCAACTGGCAACTCATTTAATCCGCAGCGTGCGGCCTACACGCAGTACGGCGGTACCGCCGTTCAGGCGCCGGATCTGGGCCTGGGAGACGCCGTACTTGTCGGCAATTTCTGATAGCGTATCCCCGCTCCGGATTTTGTGCGACACAATGCGGCGGGCCTGCGTAGGCTTTCCACTGCTGCTTCGGCTGCTGCTGCTGCCGCCGCTGCCCGCGCCCGGCACGCTGCCGCCGCGGTACCGCAACGACTTGCTGTAGTAGGCAAACAGGCCGGAGGTAATCTGGAAGTTGTCTTTGATGAGCCGGTAATCCGGGAAGTCGTACATCTGCTCCGGGTCGATGGGGTTGCCTTCGTAGCGAACCTCAAAGTGCAGGTGAGAGCCGCTGCTGCGGCCGGTGCTGCCGCCCCGGCCAATCAGCTGCCCGGCCTTCACAAACGTACCCGGGGTTACCAATGACTTCTGCAAGTGGCCGTACAGCGTTTCGATGCCGTTGTAATGGCGCACCATAATGTAATTGCCGTAGCCCGAGCCATCCCATTTCACAATGCGCACAACGCCATCAAAGGCCGCTTTTACTGAGTCGCCGGTTTCCAGGTCCAGGTCCACCCCATAGTGCCAGCGGTAGCCCCGGAAACCGAAGTCCGAGGTCATCGGGGTTTTGATCAGGGGCATCTTGGCGTAGCGCTGCTTTTCAGGCTCCGTCAGCTTCAGGTTCAGCGTGTCCTTGATGCGGCGGCCATCTACCCGGTACGGATTGATGTTGTGCGTGTCCCAGATAGCGTAATAACCCGCCACTTTAATCCAGGAAGAGTCAATTTTGACCTGCTCCGACACCTCCACAATCTCCTGCCCGCCCTCGTTCAGGGTGCTGGTGTCCTCGCTCACAATGGAGAGCTTTTTGGCCGGATTGAAGAAGATAGATTTAGCCGCGTCGGAATTTTCCTCAGGCAGTTCCTCCGTCTCAATCAGGATGGTCGTATCGGGCCGCACGTAGCGGATAGTCGGGGATTTGATGCGGAAAAAATCCTTCCGCTTGCCTGCCGAGCCGGCTTTCGCCTTTGGCTCCGGCGCTTTGCGCCGCTGGGCCAGCAGCTGGCCGGGCAAGCCAATAAACAGCCCGATCAGTAGCAGCGGCAGCAGCCAGGTTTTCAAAAAGTGCAGCAAGGGCAAAACAGTGAAATGGTGAAATAGTGAGCTGGTGAGTTAGTGACTTAGCGGGTTGAACGCACGGCCACCTTGAATAGTGTTTGGCGTCAAACTCACTAAATCACTAACTCACCATTTCACCTAATGGTCGCCCAGGGCTGCCAAATACCGCTCGGCATCCAGGGCCGCCATGCAGCCGGAGCCGGCAGCCGTTACGGCCTGGCGGTAGGTATAGTCCTGCACGTCACCGCAGGCAAATACCCCATCCACGTTGGTTTTGGCCGTGCCGGGAATGGTTTTCAGGTAGCCTTGCTCGTCGTGGTGCAGATAAGGCTGGAAGATCTTGGAGTTGGGCTCGTGGCCGATGGCCACAAAGAAGCCCTCAATGGCCAGGTCGCGGGTGGTGCCGTCCAGCACGTTCTTTACGCGGGCCCCATCCACGGCGTGCTCGCCCAGGATTTCGTCGGTTACCGTGTTCCAGAGCACCTCAATTTTGGGGTTGTCCATCACGCGTTTCTGCATGATTTTCGAGGCGCGCATCTCCCCTTTCCGCACAATCATGTACACCTTGTTGCACAGGTTGGCCAAGTACGTAGCCTCCTCGGCCGCCGTGTCGCCGGCACCCACAATGGCCACGTCCTTACCGCGGTAGAAGAACCCGTCGCACACGGCGCAGGCCGATACGCCCGAGCCGTTCAGACGCTGCTCCGAGGGCAGACCCAGCCACTTGGCCGAAGCTCCGGTGGCAATGATGATGGTGTCGGCGGTCAGCTCCAGGTTTTCGTCAATGGTCACCCGATGCGGGTGGCCCGAAAAGTCCACCGACGTAGCAATGCCGTAGCGGATGTCAGTACCGAAACGGGCAGCCTGCTTTTTCAGGTCTTCCATCATTTCGGGGCCCATAATACCATCGGGATAACCGGGGAAGTTCTCGACGTCGTTGGTGATAGTCAGTTGGCCGCCGGGCTGCAGGCCCTGGTACATCACCGGCTTAAGGTTTGCTCGGGCGGCATAAATAGCGGCTGTGTAGCCAGCCGGACCGGAACCGATAATCAGACACTTGATGTGCTCTGGAGTGGAAGTCGCCATGAGAAAGTTCGAAGCGCAGGGTATGGCCCGCGCCGGGTAGAGTTAAGTTGGGGTGCAAAAGTACAAGTACGCCGGATTTTCGGCCGGTTCAGCTTCGCACTACCGAAATTAAGCCAACTTCCACGGTCCGTCACTTTGTCCGAAACGCCGAGAAAGGTGGATAATAGTAAGCCGGGGTACTGCACATCAACAAAAAACCCCAACCAATGGTCAGGGTTTTTTGCAACGGGGTAGAAAAACTTACCCCAGATAGGGTTTCAGCGCTTTGCTGCGGGACGTATGACGCAAACGGCGGATAGCTTTTTCCTTGATCTGACGAACCCGCTCACGGGTCAGGTTAAACTTCTCCCCGATTTCTTCCAGCGTGAGCGAGTGTTCCCCGTTCAGGCCGAAGTAAAGTGTAATCACATCGGCTTCGCGCTTGGTGAGCGTGCTCAGGGCGCGCTGCACTTCCTTGCGGAGCGAGTCGTTCATCAGGCCGGTGTCGGGAGACTCCTCGTCCTCGTTTTCGAGCACGTCGAGCAGGCGGTTTTCTTCGCCCTGCACAAACGGCGCATCCACCGATACGTGGCGGCCCGAAATCTTGAGCGTATCCACCACTTCCGAGGTGGTCAACTCCAGTACTTCGGCAATTTCCTCGGGCGAAGGCTCGCGCTCAAACTTCTGCTCCAGCTCCGAGAACGACTTGCTGATTTTATTCAGCGAGCCAACCCGGTTCAGGGGCAGACGCACAATACGGCTCTGCTCGGCCAGGGCCTGCAGAATCGACTGGCGGATCCACCAAACGGCGTAGGAAATGAATTTGAAGCCCCGGGTTTCATCGAAGCGCTTGGCGGCTTTAATCAGGCCGAGGTTGCCCTCGTTGATCAAGTCGCCCAGGCTCAGTCCCTGGTTCTGGTACTGCTTGGCTACCGACACCACGAAGCGCAGGTTGGCCTTGGTGAGTTTTTCCAGCGCTTGCTGGTCACCTTCTTTGATGCGTTGCGCCAGCGTTACCTCCTCGTCGGGGGTTAGCAGATCCACCTTGCCAATCTCCTGGAGGTATTTATCCAGCGACTGGCTTTCGCGGTTGGTGATCTGCTTGCTGATTTTTAGCTGTCTCATTGCGGGCGCGAGAGAGTTGAGTTATTGATGCTAGTAAGGTCGTGTTGGTCCGGTATACGAGGGATACCCAAACGCGGGTACCGGGTCAGTTGAGAGCAACACCCCGGTACCCGCGAAAGTTCGGCGGCAGCGGGTTAAGCTGCGCCGTTGGAATCAGCAGCGCGCTCCGGCTTGGGCAGCAGCACCTTGCGCGACAAGCGGTATTTGCCCGTTTTCTTGTCGATGTCGAGCAGTTTTACGTCAATCTCCTGCCCTACTTCCAGCACGCCCTCCAGCGCAGCGAGGCGCTCGTGCGATACTTCCGAAATGTGCAACAGACCGTCTTTGCCCGGCATAATTTCTACGAAGGCACCGTAAGGCTGGATGCTGCGCACCTTGCCTTTGTAGGTGGCACCTACTTCCGGCACGGCGGCAATGGCCTGAATACGGCCGATAGCAGCCTGCATGTCTTCCTGGTTGGAAGCGTAGATGCTCACGTGACCTTTCTCGTCCTTCTCCTCGATGATTACCGTGGCGTTGGTGTCCTTCTGGATCTGCTGAATCACTTTGCCACCGGGCCCGATTACAGCGCCAATGAACTCTTTATCGATCAGCATTTTGTGCGAGCGAGGCGTATGCGGCTTCAGCTCGGCGGCAGGCTGGCTGATGGTCTTGGCCATCTCGCGCAGAATGTGCAGACGGCCTTCGCGGGCTTGGTGCAGGGCTGCCGTCATGATTTCGGCGCTCAAGCCCTGGATTTTGATGTCCATCTGGCAAGCCACGATACCTTTCTCGGTGCCGGTTACTTTGAAGTCCATGTCGCCGAGGTGGTCCTCATCGCCCAGGATATCCGAAAGCACGGCGTATTCGCCGGTTTCCTTGTCCTGCACGAGGCCCATGGCAATACCCGAAACGGCGGCGCGTACCGGAATACCCGCGTCCATCAGGGCCATCGAGCCAGCGCACACCGTAGCCATCGACGAAGAGCCGTTCGACTCCAGGATGTCCGACACGATACGCACGGTGTAGGGGTTCTCGTCGTCGGAAGGCATTACCTTCTTCAGTGAGCGTTGAGCCAGGTTGCCGTGGCCGATTTCGCGACGGCCGGGGCCGCGGTTCGGCTTCACCTCACCGGTCGAGAAGGCCGGGAAGTTGTAGTGCAGCATGAACTTGCTGTAGCCCGAGGTCATAGCAGTGTCGATGATCTGCTCATCGAGCTTGGTGCCCAGAGCTACCGTGGTCAGCGACTGGGTTTCGCCGCGGGTGAACAAGGCTGAGCCGTGGGCACCGGGCAGGTAGTTCACTTCGCTCCAGATGGGGCGGATCTGCGTCAGGGCGCGGCCGTCCAGACGGGTGCGCTCCTTGATCATCATGTCGCGGATGGCTTTCTTCTCGGCCGAAGAGTAGTAGCGGCCAAACATCTTCATGTCCAGTTCCGGCTGCTCTTCCAGCAGCTGCTCGGTCAGCGTCTTTTTAACGGCGCTGAATGCCTCTTTCCGGCCCGATTTGCTGGTGTTGCCCGACTTGGCAATTTCGTAGGCCTGCTGGTACACGCCTTGGTGGATGCGCTTCTTCAGGTCGTCGTTTTCCTCGTACTTGGGGTACTCGCGCTTCACGTGGGATTTCTCCACTTCGGCGGCCAGCTCCTGCTGCACGCGCACCTGCTCCTTAATGGCTTCGTGGGCGAAGGCAATGGCTTCTACCATTTCTTCCTCGCTCACTTCGTTCATTTCGCCTTCCACCATGGCTACCGAATCAGCCGTGGCACCCACGATCAGGTCGATGTCGGCGCGGGCAATGTCGGCGGTGAGGGGGTTGATCTGCAGCTTGCCGTCGATGCGGGCCACGCGAACTTCCGAGATGGGGCCAGCGAAGGGGATATCCGAAATCGAGAGGGCAGCCGAAGCGGCCAGCGCAGCCAGAGCGTCGGGCTGCACGGTTTTATCGGCCGAAATCAGGGTAATCATCACCTGCACCTCGTAGTGATAGTCCTTAGGGAACATCGGGCGCAGGATACGGTCTACAAGGCGGCACACCAGGATTTCGTAATCCGAGAGGCGGCCTTCGCGGCGCTGGAACGAGCCGGGAATGTTGCCGGCACCACCGAATTTCTCCTGGTAGTCAACCGACAGGGGCAGGAAATCCACGTCGCCGCGGGCGCTGGGCTGCGACACAACGGTAGCCAGCAGCATGGCATCGCCGAGGCGTACCACTACGGCGCCATCCGCAAATTTGGCCAGTTTGCCGGTTTCAATGGAAATCTGCCGTCCGTCGGGCAGCGTAATGTGTTTGGTAACCGCGTTGTAATTGGGCATCTGAGAGGGTTGCTTTTGAAAAGCGTGCAGCGGGCGAGCAGCCGTAAAAACGGGGCCGGCAGCGGCCCCATTTTGCTCTAAAAAATCATATTCAGAAAAATCAACGTCCGAACCTAACAAATGGTGCACTTGGTTTCGGACAAAAAAAGAGCAGGGAACCTTCCGGGGTGGAAGGCTCCCTGCTCCAGGCGGTGGGCTTACTTACGAATGCCCAGCTCCTTGATGATGGCGCGGTAGCGGTTGATTTCGCGGTGCTGGAGGTAGTCCAGCATGCGACGACGCTTACCAACAAGCTTCAGCAGGCCCAGACGGGTCGAGAAGTCTTTTTTGTTCACTTTCAGGTGCTCAGTGAGGTGCGAGATGCGGTGCGTGAACAGCGCAATCTGAGCCTCGGCCGAACCCGTGTCGGTGGCTACTTTTTGCAGGCTGTTTTTCTCGAAAATAGCCTGTTTTGCTTCGGTAGTGAGTTTCATCGGCAGATAGGTTTCCCCGTCCTAGATTAAAAAATGAAAAAAGAAAAGCCACCCCGCAATTCGGGGTGGCCGCAAAGGTAAGAGTTTAGTTTGAATTTCTGGCAGCATCACTTACCAGAAGCCCCTCAGGCTGATTTTTTGTAGCCCCGCAGCGGCCAGCGCAGCCAGCCTGGCACAAAGCGGCCCCAGTCGACTTCCAACAGGCCGGAGTCGTGGCGGGCTTGGTAAAGGAAAAACAGACCAATGGGCAGCAATACCAACGCCGACATCCACATGCCCACGCCTACCGGCATAACCACCTCCCGGCCGTACTTCTCGCCCATGATGGACACGACGTAGTAGATGATAAAAAACACAATAGACACCAGAATGGGCACCCCAATCCCTCCCTTTTTGATGATGGCACCTAATGGGGCACCAATCAGAAACATCAGTAAAATAGCTGCTGATTGAGTGTATTTGCGGTAGCTCTCGATGCGGTAATTGGCCGTTTCCTTGGTCAGGTTATTCAGACGTTCGGCCGAGGTGCCCAAAAAGGAGCGCACGTTCCGGGCCCGGTTGGCCGCCTGCTGGGCTATATTCTGCGTAACGGGGCGCAACTCTACTGCCGGTACCTGCCAGTTTTCAACCCGCTGAATGGCCATCCGGCCGGTAGTGTCGAGGCGCAGGTAGGTGTAATAGGGATTTAGCTGCGGAATAAGGTGCTTCCGCTCCAGCAACACCCGGTTGTGGAGCGAATCCGTGTAATGCGTGAGCTGGGCGAGGTTCAGCATCATCTTGTTGGTGTTGAACAACTCTTTTTTGGTGCGGTCCATCCCGAATGAAGCCAGGGAGAAGGTAATCAGGTTCCGGTCGAAATTCTGGCGGATAAAGCTGGCCCCCGAGGCGTTCTGGGCGCTGGGCTGCTCCACGTACGTACGGCCATGATACAGCTCCAACCCCAGGTACTGGCCTCCGAAGCGTGTAAACATGCGGCCCGAGTCGGCCAGAATCACCGCATTGCCGCCCCGACTCTGGGTATGATCATAAATCATGACTCCCTTAAGCAGGTCACCATTCTCGCCCAGCTTTTTGTTCACTTTAATCGTGTAGCCCGGAATGCCGTTGTAGAACACTCCCTCCCGGATGTCGAGTGCCAGCTTCTGTTGGCGCACATCCCAAAGCAGGCTATAGGCTTCCAGATTGGCCATGGGCACAATGGTGTTGTTGAACCAGAAAGCTCCCCCGGCCAGCAGTACACTGAACAGCATTACCGGCCGCAGAATACGGGTAAGCGAAATGCCCGCTGTTTTGATGGCTGTCAGCTCATGGTGCTCCCCCAGGGTGCCATACGTCATCAATGACGACAGCAACACCGCCAGCGGCAGGGATATGGGCACGATCAGCACGCTGAAGTAAAACAGCAGCTGGGCAATTACACCGAAACCCAGATCCTTCCCAACTAGGTCGTCCATGTATTTCATCATGAACTGCATCAGGAAGATGAACTGCACTACCGCGAAGGTGAGTACAAACGGCCCGGCAAACGCCTGCAGAATAAGTTTATCGAGTTTTTTCATATCAAAAGACCCGACAGGATACGCTACCCGGGCCAGAAGCCTCCCAAACAAAAAGGAGCAAACAGGAAACGAAGATACGGCTCGTTTCGTGTCTGCTCCTTCTTTGATCGGGCAACGGGTAGTTAACCGCCCACCTGTTCCCGCAGTTTCTGCATGAGACTATCCCACATTTCCTGCAGCTCAATGGTGTCGGTTTCTTCCGAATAATCCACTACCCGCAGGTACACTTCCTGCGTAAGCTGCGACTCCTCAATCAGGAAGTCGAGGTAATTGGCATCAGCGGCGTGCCGTTTATTTTCATCCAGAAAGACAAATCGTACAGAGCGGTTGGTCCGGTGCGACGCCATTTCGGCGTGGTGGGACTGATTATCCCAGATGAAATTGTAAAGGTGTCCACCCTCAATCCGTACGTCTTGGCAGAACCAGTGGGAGAGCCCAGATGCGGAAGCCAGGTACGGATACAGGATTTTAGGCGAAGCATTGATGGGGTATTCGACCGTAAAACGGTGTTTGAGGCGAGTGGCAGAAAGCGGCATAAGCAGAACAGCGTAAAGAATTTAGCGGCCCGCACTGGTTGAAAAAAGCGGCCCGGCAGCCAATATACGCGGGTTTTTTTTTGCACAACACTTGCATTACGTTAAATCTTGTCCTTACATTTGCACCACCAAACAGGGCGGGGTAGCTCAGTTGGTTAGAGCACAGGATTCATAACCCTGAGGTCACGAGTTCAACTCTCGTCCCCGCTACATTCGAAAACGGCCTTTCCTTCGCGGAAAGGCCGTTTTTTTGTGCTTGTTATATTTTTATCACAAAATTATCACAGCGCCATGTACGCCCCTGAGTACGAGCCCCGCCTGTTCGACGCCGATGGCGACCTATCCAAGCGCTGGTATATTGACTACCGAATCTGGGATACGGACAAGCAAACCTTCGTTCGCAAGCAGTACACGGGCATGAACAAGTACACTACCCTACGCGAGCGGCGGCGGGTGTGCAAGGAGAAGCTGGCTGAGATTCGCCAGCTGTTGGAGGAAGGCTACACGGCCGGCAAGACCCCAGCCGTCACTCTGGGCATTGATCCCAAGAAGGCGACCGTGCAGCAGGCTATTGAATGGGTAGTGGAGCGTAAAGCCGCCGCGGGCGTAGGCACGGAGTTTTACAACGTGGCCCTGCGCCGCATCCGCGAGTACCCACCGTTTGCGTCCCTCCCGCTTAAATTTCTATCCCTGGCCCACATTACCAGCTTTCTGGAACAGCAGAGCAAGCGCGGTATTACGGCCAAAACCTATAATAACTACCGCAACAGCCTTAACGCCTCGTTTAACTACCTAGTCAAGCAAGAAATCCTGACCCGCAACCCGTGCGCGCCCACGGAGCTGCGCAAGGTGGAGGCCTCCCCCATTCACGTGCCTTACACGGAGGCGGAGCGGCAGGCCATCACGGCCGAAATTCTCAAGCGGGGCGATGAGCAGCTACTCTTATATATAAGCTTCATCTACTACGGCTTTATCCGCAGCGGCAGTGAGCTGCGCCTGCTGCGCGTGCGCGACATCAAACCGCGCACGGTGCTCGTGCCGGCGGCCCGGGCCAAGAACGGTAAGGCTGAGCACGTAGCGATTGTGCGCCAGCTCGAGGCCATGATTGAAAAAGCCGGCCTGCGCTCCTACCCGCCCGATGCCTACGTGTTTACCAAGGAGCACAAACCGGGGCCGGAGCCGGTGGGCAAAAACTGGTTTGCCAAGCGCCACCGCAAGGTGCTAACAGCCGTAGGGCTGAATGATGGGGAGCATACCGTGTATGGCTACAAACACACGGGGGCTATTAACTTATACCTGGCCACGCAGGACATTGAGCTGGTGCGGCGGCACTGCCGGCACGCTCACGCAGGCATTACGGCCACCTACCTGCGGAAACTAGGTATGTTTGATGATGATGAGCAGTTGGCCAAAATGCCGGACTTCTAGCATGCACTAAACTCGACTCCTTACACGACCACAGAAAAGGCCCTCAGCTACTCGCTGAGGGCCTTTTTCTTTTTCGGGTGGCAGATTGGGTGTCAGTTCAGGACACCTGCCGACTTCGCCCACCTGGTTCCGGACTCTCTACCATGGCGCGCTTATCTCCTACTCGGTAGGTAAAGTGGTACCGGCGGCCATGCACGCGCCGCCATCGTTGGTAGAAGCGCGGTCGAGGCACCCTAATACCCGTATTGGGTGTGGCTACCTGCGTCACACGCACCTGCTCCCGAGTGGGAGCATCTACTGGCGCGCACTTGCGCTCCTGGTAGAAGTAGTCCACCGGCGCCGGCGTCAGAGGCGGCGGTGCCGGCCGGCTACAGGCCGTGGCCAGGATGAAGCAAAGGCTGCCGAAGAGCAGAACGAGGTAACTTCTCATAAGCTGAGGGTTTGGGTTTGTGTGAAATGAACCCAAAACTCCTCCTCAGCCCAGCCGGCAAAAAGGACACTAATTCGCTCCTTCGACGACTTTCTTGTAGCGCTTCACCGTGGCCAGGGGCAGGCCGGTGAGTTTGGTGATGGCACCGGCACTGGTGTGCCCGGACTTCATGGCCATACTCACCTGCTCCAGACGCTTCGGGTCAAGGCCGGCCCGGCGGCCCATGTGGGTACCTGCGGCCTTGGCCAGCTCACGGCCGTGGTCCTGCCGCTCCCGGTTTATCTCCCGGTCATACTCGGCCAGCACGGCAAACACGCCGACCATCATCTTGCCGGCGGGCGTGGCCGTGTCGACCCCCAGGTCGAGCGACACGAAGCGCACCTGCAGCTCGGCAAACCGGGCAATCAGCTCCAGCACGTGGCGCGTGTTACGTCCGAGCCGGTTTAGCCGGGCGACCTTTACCGTATCACCGGGCCGTAGCTGCTGCAGAAGTTTCTCCAACTCGGGGCGGCTGGTGGTCGTACCACTCATCTTCTCCACAAACAGCTGGTCGCAGCCAGCAGCCGTCAGCTGCTCAACCTGAGTATCGGGGTTCTGATCTTTGGCAGAAACCCGGGCGTATCCGAAAATCATAGTAAATGGCTCAATAAGTACGGCTCACGAAGATAGTAACGTGAGCCGACTTAATGAGCCATTATTTTACTGGTGAGCCAGCCTACCTCGGGCCGGCTCAGATAGGTGTACCTTTTTGAGCCATATGCTCTCACTGTTCCAGTGGAGTTGTTATTCTCTGCAAAGCGTCAAATGCGAGGTAACCTCCTACAAACGACCGTTTATAAAATGTTCCCCAGACTCAAAAGACGAGATACCTCCATGAATTGGTACGGGAACTCAACCCGCACTTGGAGCAGGAAGGGCAGCGCCAGGTGGCCTAGCAGCGCATTCACCAAGCCGGGCAGCAGCACAGCCGCGGCGGTGGATTCGGCATGTAAAGACTCTTCAGACTATATAGGCTCTGGTTAAAAGTCTGGTACAAAGGTTAAGCGGGCAGTCGTATTGCCTACTTGAGCCACCGTGTATCTCCATCTTCTACGCCTGTTTCGAACTTAGACAGCACTAATAGATTTCCTGCTCTAATTCCCAATCGGTGAAAGGCTCCTCAGGCAAGTCGCCATCCAACTGCGCCCGTGCTCGGTCATTGGCTCGTCGCAAGGCCCGTGCGTACGCTGTGGCAGTATCGGGTGCTGGCCTATTTACTACAGTAGTCCACACCGCAAAAGCGGGTACCGCATCGGTTCCTACTCCCTCCAAGTCCACTAAGTAAGTCGGCGTTTGAATGGGATCGGCAAAGGTGTTGTGCATGAACTGGCAAGCCAGCTGGAAAAAGCGCGCATACACATCGTCCGGCTGCTCCATCGGAGCCGTGGCCAACAGGGCCTGCGCGCGCGCCAAGTCCCCTGTCACAAAGCTAGCAACTACATAATCCTCCGCTCGACTATCTGCCCGCTCACCTGGCGCGCGTTGCCGTAATGCCTCCGTGAAGAGGCGGAAGGTATTCTCCAGCAGATGTGGTGCACGCACTAAGCGAAAAACGTAATCCGTTCCAATCAGCTGGGGGTGCAGGGTACCCGCGAAGAGGTAATACACGAAACACTGAATGTCCAATAGGGCATCATTAGGCAAACGCATGATCGAAAGATACCATCGATTCGCTGGCTTGTGCGTTTAACCTTTGTACCAAACTTTTAACCAAGGCTAAGAACCCCAAATGGCATCGTAGGCCCAGCCAGGTGCGAAGAGCCAAACAGCCTACCTAATAACCCGGATGGCGTGGTTGAGTTCGTCGGCCACGTATACCACACCCGCCGCGCCCAAGGCCACGCCAGTAGGACTATAGAAGCGAACTACTGCGCCTACGCCGTCAGCACCACCGATGGTGCGGGCCGTACCAGCCAGCGTACTCACCACCCCCGCCGCCGTAATTTTGCGGATGACGTGGTTGCCCGCGTCGGCCACGTACACCGTGCCGGCCGCGTCCACGGCCAATCCCATGGGGTCGTTAAAAGTAGCCGATGCGCCCGGCCCGTCGTTGCTACCGAAGGCACCGGCCCTACCGGCCAGGGTACTCACTACCCCTGCCGCCGTAATCTTGCGGATGTTGTGGTAGACGACGTCGGCCACGTACACGGTGCCCCGGGTATCCACGGCGATGCCGATGGGGCCCCCAAAGCGGGCCGCCGTGCCCACACTGTCGATGCAGCCCCGGCTACTTGCCTTGCCGGCCAGCGTGGTCACCACGCCGGCCGCTGTAACCTTGCGGATGGTGAAGTTACCCGCGTCGGCCACGTACACGGTGCCGGCCGTGTCCACGGCCACGCTTGCGGGGGCATAAAAACGGGCCGCAGAGCCTACGCCGTCGGCGCTGCCATGGGAGCGGGCCATGCCGGCCAGGGTGCTCACCATCCCGGCCGCGGTGATTTTGCGGATGACGTGGTTGTGCTGGTCGGCCACGTACACTGTGCCAGCAGCATCCACGGCCACGCCCGTGGGGTAAGCGAAACGGGCCATTGTACCCGGACCATTCATACTGCCTTCGCGTAAGGGAATTCCAAAGCGCACGACTAGGTCCGCGCTGTCACCGATGCTCTGCCTGCCCACCACGCCAGCTAGCGTACTCACCACCCCGGCCGCCGTAACCTTGCGGATGGAATTGTTGCCCGCGTCGGCCACGTACACGGTGCCCGCGGCATCCACAGCCAAGGCTATGGGGTTGAAGAACCGGGCCGCCGCGCCGACGCCGTTGACGCTGCCCCGACTGCCCGCCGTGCCGGCCAGGGTGCTCACCACGGGCCCGGTGGTCAGGCTCTGGCAGGCCGAGGCCACCAGTAGCACCAGCCCCAATAAGGCCGGCCATAAACGGGGTGCAAGGCGAACGTGGTTAGTCATGGTCGTTAGGAAGTTTGACCAGGATGAATGAGCCGGGTCAGTCGGGTAAAGCTACAGTGTAGGGACAAGAGTAAGTGCTGGATATTGTCAATACGGAATGACTCGTAGGGATGAGTTTCGTAATCTTCAAACCAGCGCTAGTGCCCCGGAAAAATACCACGCCGACGGCGCCCCGACCGGGAGCCAAAACCCACCACGATTCCAAGAGGGTCAAATAACATCGATTATGATAAGGAACGGAATGAAGATAGGGATATAGGGCATGTAGGAGCCGCTTCATCATTTTGTTTAATTTGGGCAGACTTTATAACTGTCCTCATGGATAACTGGCCCGTTATCGTTGCTATTGTAATTGCCCTAAGTGGTGGTATTTTTCTCCTGTCTCGACCCTTGCCTGTCGATTACAGAAACGGAGAGTATCGGCGGCATTTAACCACCGCGGAAAAAGCTGCTCTTCAACGGGGTGAGGTGGTAGAGAAAACCCATAAGGCGTACCAGACCGTCTGGAAGTCTTATTATGACCAGGGACCCTTGCGGGTAGTACTTAACAGGACTGGAAAGTACACCTTCACCCCACATGGTCATTGGCAGCGCTTGACCAAGCAGGGGCGCTTAGAGGCAGATTCCTATCCCAAGGCGATGTACCCAGACGCCTCGTGGCGGCAGTATTTAGCCAACGGCCAACTTGATTTCGCTATGTATGATCTGCCTGCCCTATGGGAGGGCGACTCGATTGTAGAGACTCGTATTGTGCAGTTTCGCTATTCTGAACCGCTCGATACCGCTTATGTGCAGCATATGTTTAGCAAAGGCAACAAGGAAGTGAAGCCGAGTACCTTTTCCTTCGACGGAGCCGGCAGGAAGCTCATTCCGCAGGAGCAGATGAAAAGCCTAGGGAATTTGAAACAGTAAACCTGTCCGAAAAGTCGAGTTATGTTTACTCGCTGATTAGCCTCCATAGAACCGAACAACTATCCAGAAAACACTCGGTTTCTGGACACGAACGTTTGTCCAGAAAAGGGTATCAAAAAAGCTCCCGAAAAACCACGTTTTCGGGAGCTTTTTCAACGCCGACCAGACCGTCCGTAAACCGTCCGTTTTCTGGACACGTTGGCTCACTACTTAATATGAGTAATTGCTGATGTCACAATCCGGCAGAAAGTATCCTTGCGCCTCCCTTTAGTTGCTTGAATCTTGAGGTTACTCATCCACCTCTTTTCCACAACTATGAAAAAGCTTTTTTTCTCGGTCCTGGCTGCCTTGCTACTGCTCGGAACAACTACTCACCTGCATGCCGCTGACGCCACAGGCCGCACGGAGCAGGCCGCAAGCAATGCTGACTATCATCGTGGGGTAATTTATGGAGGTTACGTCCGAGCCGCTGCTGTCACCAACGATGACTTGATCGGTCCCTATGAAACAGCGCAAGCCGAACGAACAGCCGCCGCTCAGGCTGGAGATTGGAATGCATTTGACTACTGGAGTGGTTATATAGATGGCCTGGGCCCGGTACTGATACCCTAATTGAGCATCCACCCACTCACTAAAAAGCCCCCTGCCCCGGTTATCTACTCCAGGCAGGGGGCTTTTTAGTGATTAGCCAGAAACGCAATTAGCGAATATCAGCCTGCTTACGGGTGGCCTCCCGCTCCTCCAGGGTACGCTCCAGCAGATGCACGTCCAGGTGCACGCCCAGCTCACGAGCCCACTGCTCCACGTCCTGCAAGCGCAGGTCCAAGCGGCGCAGCACCTCCACCAGCTGTTGGTCGACGGAGGCCCCGCTGCCGGCGGCCGTATCCACGTCGCCCGAGGTGGCCCCGCCCTGCCGGTAGCCCGGGCCGCCGAGGCGCTTTTGCTCCAGCCACTGCTCTACCTGCACCACCTGGGGGTCGGCGCGCATCCACTCCGGAATCACGTACTCGTTCTCGTGCACCACGCCGGCAATGGGGAAGCCATCAGGATCCAGCAGCTTGCCGCTGCTGCCAATGCTCATGCCTGAGCCGGTGGCTCCACCCTTACGAAAGCCGATGCCCAGGATTTTCCCGATGCTGGCCCCGGCCGTGGCGGTGGCCAGCACGTTGGCCCCTACGGTGTAGGCCGTGCCCAGGGCAATGGTGGCCGGCGGAGCCAGGGCCGCTATCTTGGCCCCGGCCTCGGCATTGGCCGCGTACTGCTTGGGCACGCTCATGCCGATTTCGGCAATGGCCAGCGCCTTCTGCGCCGCCACGCCGGCTTTATAGAGCAGGGTTTTCTTCCCACTGATTTCCATCAGAGCCTGAAACTCCTCCGAGCCCAGCAGCCGGCGGGCGGCCGTGAGACCCTTCTCAATTTTATAGTAGCCCTCGTCCATGCCCTTGCGCGAGGCGAGGAAGTCCGCCTGGTTGCGCAGCTTCTCGGCCTGGAGCTTCTTATACTCGGCCGACTCCTCCCCACCTTTTTGCTTCACCAGCTCCAGCTCCCGCTCCAGGGCGGCCTGCTTCACCGCGTACACCGCGTCCTGGAACGCCCACTCGTCGAGCACCCCGTTGGCCAGCTGCACCTCCAGCTCCGCCAGGCGCTGCTCCTCGTCAGCTTGCGCGCCGGCGATGCGCTTGTCCAGCTCCTCCTGCTTCTTCTTTTCCGACTCGGCATCGAATCCGGCCTGCAACTCGCGCAGCTTCAGGTCCCGCTCCTGCATAATGGCGGCCACCCGGTCCGTGTAGTCGTTCTCCAGCCCGGTGAGCTTGTCCACCTGGGCGCCGGCATCCTGGAAGATTTTCTGCCGCTGCTGCTCGCGGCGCAGCTGCTCATCCGTGTAGCCTTTCTGCTCCAGCTGGCTGCGCAGGGCGTCGCGGCCGCTGAACACGACTAACTCGTCTTTCACCAGCCGCTTCAGATCATCCAGGTGCTGCTGATCGGCTTTGTCCTGAGCGGCTTTGGCCTCTTTGCGGGCCTTCTCGCGGGCGGCCTGGGCCTCCTTGGCGGCTTTCTCGCGCTGCTCCTTCGTGGTACCGTCGCCGCCGGCACCGGGCCGGGTATCGGGCGAGTCGCCCCCATCCTGGCTGGTAGCCGTGGCCTCAGTGGGGCGCGCACTATGGGCCGCGTTGAAGGCTTTCAGGTACGCCCGGCCGGCGGCCCCGCCAATTTTATCGAACTCGTCGATGGCCTCGCTGATGTCGCCGGCCAGCACCGCTTTCCACGCCCGGCCCACCTGGGTGAACGAGGCCCGGGCCGCGGCCGAAAAGCCCTCGAAGAATGCCGGCGAGTCGCGCAGCATATCGAACAGCAACCGCAGCGGGGCAATCATGATGTAGAGCATCGCCCGGGCATCCTGGGAGCTTTTCACCCACTCGATAGTGGACTTGGCCAGGTCGGCCAGCGCCCCCCAGAGCAGGCGCGTGGGCGTGAGCACCAGGCGCAGTGCTGCACCGATGCCATTGGCCACGTCCTTGACCAGGCTGCCCTCCTTGCTGACCAGACCCATGCTCTCGCCCAGCTCCAGCAGCTGCTCCCACACCTGCTGCACCGGGGCATAGAGTTCCTTGAACGTGGCACCCAGCGAGGCCAGCAGCGTATAGAGGAACGTCATGGCCCCGTTGGTGAGGATTTCCACGCTGTTGCCCGTGCCCTCAAACTGCTTAGTCAGCTCATTCTGGGCCTCGGCCAGCTCCTGCTGCGAGCTAAGCAGGGCCTGCTGCTGGCGCACGTAGGGGTTGGTCTGGTCGATGAGCGTTTCCACCCCGCCCCCGATATTCTTCAGCGACTGCAGATACTCCAGGCCCGCATCCTCGCCCGGACCGCCAAACACGTCGGCAATAACGGTCTGCAGCTGCGAGGCCGGAATCTTCGTGTCGTTCATCTGGGTTGACACCCGCTGCAGGGCCTGCACCGACGAAATACTGCCGTCGTTGATGCCCTTAAACAGTTTCTGGGTAAACTCGGTCCCGAAGGCGGCCTCCATCGCGTCGCCGGTGGCCTTGGTTTGCTCCCGGATCCGGAGCCCGAATTCTTTCACCACGTCGGCCCCCTTGTCGGAGAAAACCCCATTGGTCTGCGACTTGGTCACGATGCCGATGAATTCCGACGCCGAGACGCCAGCGGCCTTGAACTGCGCGGGGTATTCCTTTACCTGGTCGAGGAACTCACCGTTCACGTCGGCCCCGGCCACGAAGCCCTGCTCCAGCAGCTTGAGGGCCTCCTTTTGAGAAATGCCCATTTGCTTGCTCAGCGCGTTGCTAGCCACCAGCACTTCGTTGTATTCCTTGCCGAACGTCTGCGAGAGGGCACGCACGCCCACGGTCAGCTCGTCCAGCTCCGCGCCGGTGGCACCGGTCAGGGAGTTGATATCGGCGCGCATCTTGCCGATTTCCTTGGTGGTATTAATCACCTCGGCCCCCAGTTCCTTAATCAGGTCCAGCGCGGCTTCAGCCGTGACGGTCACGCCGGCAAAGGCCAGCGCATCTTTAAAGGTCAGGCCCTGCTCGGAGGCCTCGCCCATTTCCTTCTTCACGCCCTCGATGCGCTCCTGCAGGGCCCGGTAGTCCTTGAGCATCTTCGCCCGGCCGGCATCGTCGCTGCTCATGTCATGCAGCTCCCGCTCCAGCTGCGCCGCGGCCGCTTTCATCTGGTTGAAGGTGGCCTCCACTTTCTGGCCATTGAGCACCACCTCGCGGTTTTCGGCCGCCAGCTTGCGCTGGGCCTCGGCCAGTTCCTCCTCGGTCTGCACAACCTGGCGCATGGACGTGCGCGTTTCCTGGAGCCGCTGATTGAGCCGGGCGTAATCGTCCTGCAACTTGGCCCGGCCGGGGTCGTCGGCCGCCATCTTGGACAACTGACTATTGAGCACGCCTAGGCCCGCCGACATTTCCTTGATACTGGCGTTGGGCTGCTGCGCATCGACGACGATGCGTACTTTCCGTTCTTCGGGGGTTTCTGCCACGATTACGTCACTTATAAGTTAATTTCCACTGTTTCGGAAGGCAGAGACTCGCCCACGGCGCTGATCAGCAGCGTGCCGTGCAGGTCCGACATCAGCTCGGCCAGGCGCTTGGTCTGGTAGGCTATTTCCTTCCCATACCACCGCTTAGCCTTGCGCTGGCGGCGCTTAAGCTGGCCCCGGTTGTTGCGGATCCGGTCGTAGCCATCATCGCCCTTCCGCACGCCGGTACCCATGCCCCGGCCCACGCCCATGTCGATGAACTTGCCGTACAGGGCATAGGAAAGCTGCAGCTGCAACCGCCCATTGGCAGCCCCAATCACCTGCTTTTTAAAGCTGGCCATCAGCGCACCGGTATGGCGGATGCGCAGCTTGCGCATGTTCTCAATGAAGCTCCCGATGGTGATGTCCAGCCACTTGTCGGCCATTACCCTCTCTTGTTCTTCTATTGTCATCGTCTGATGGGTCGGTAGGTGAAGCGGGCCTGCTCCAGCCGGCGCGACGTGCTCACGCTAAGGCTGACTTTTTCCCACAAATACTTGCGCCCCGCCACCAGCTCCTTGCGCTTCGGGTCCAGGCTGAGCAGGTCGGCCACCCGAAACTCCATGGTGCGCTCCTCCCGGCCGGCCCGATCCAGGAAATCCAGCCAGGGCTGGTAGTTCTTGGCGTACAGCCCCTCCGGACCGGGCCAGCGCAGCGCCGGCAGCTGCCCGTCCGGGCTGGCGCTAGTGGCCATCGGGTAGGTACTGCCCTGATAAGTGCCCACGCCCAGGTCGTAGAGCAGGCGCAGGCCGGCGCGACTGTCCTCGCCCGCCTCAAAGGCCGGCGAGGCACCCTTGGCCAGCACGGCCGGCACCAGGCGGGTGCTGTTATCGGACTTGTCCAGGGCCTCGAGCACGTGCAACGTGCCGGCCTGGGTGTCGATGGTGGTTTTGCCGTTGCCCACGCGCAGCTGGGCCCAGCTCGTGTCGCGGGTTTTGTTCAGGTCGTCACTCTCCAGCCCCAGCTTGAGCAGAAAGCCACCGCCCTCCGCTACCGTCAGACGGCCCGGGCCGCCGCGGCGCTCCACGTAGGCGTCATCGGCCACTACGTCGCGCAGGCGGGTGATGCGCAGCTCCGGCCGCACGGGGTGAAAGTCGAAGCCCAGGCCAAAGTACTTCTGCACATTCACGAGAAACTCGCCCACGCCCTGGTCGGGCACGTGCGCGCTGAGCGCAAACGTGGCCGGCAGTACCGGCAGCTTGTCGGTAGGGCTGGCCAGCACTTCGGCCGCCCGGTCCGAGTAGCAGATCAGGTCAGCCGCATCGCGGAGCCACTCGCCCGACACGCGGTACCCCACCGCCCCCAGCACCCGCTCCAGCAGCGGCACCAGGCGCGGGAACGGCACGAGGGGAAACTGCCAAGTGCCGCCGGCATTGAGCCGGTAGCTACCATTTCGGTAGTCGTTGAGCAGCCCGGCCCCGGCCTTGAAAGCGTCGTTCTTGTCATAAAACTGCGGATTATGCATCGTGGGCAGCGCGTACAGGGCCGCGTCCGGACGCAGTTCCAGGGCCACGGTGCCCAGGTCGAGCTGGCGAAGGGTGCGGCCGTTGATACGGGCCTGCAAATCGGCGGCATCTGCAGCGAAGGTGTACTGCCACGTGCGCTTCTGCTCATCGCACTCCTTGTAGAGCAGGCTGCCCTGCCGCCACAGAATGCCGTCGATGTAAAAGCCGCAGGCCTCCGGCTCCACTCCTTCGCCCTGGGCAGCGCGCACGTGCGGAAAGTTCAGGGCCCGCAAGTTGCGCGGGCTCCAGGGAATGGCGAATGAGTACGAGGTGGTGCCCGGCACCGCATCGAAGCGAAACAGCGGATTCTGGATTTCCAGCGTGATGGTGGTGCCGGCGGCCAGATCCAGGCCGCCGGCACTCGTAACCAATTCTATCATACAGCACCGGAATCGGGGCCCACCGGTGCGGCCGACTGGCCAGCCAGCACCGGGGGCAGGTAGGGAGTAAACTGCCGCTCAGCGGGCAGCACAAAGTCTATTTCCAGCGTGGGCACGGACTTGCCGTCGTCGAGCACGCTGACGGTTTTGGTTTTCACGTAGCCGGCCAGCCACCGCCCGGCATTCCAGAGCAGGGCCCGGCGGGTGAGCAGCAGCTCCTGCAAGCCCAGCTGCTGCACCCGGCCCAGGTGCACGCCCGAGGCCAGCTTCAGTACCGGCTTCAGTTCCCGCTCCAGCACGGCCGTGTCGCCGGCGAGGGGGTCGTAGTCCAGCGGCAGGTTCAGCTCCACCTGGTCGCCACTCACTTCCGCATCGAGCTGGGCCTCGCCTTCGGCCACGAACGTGTTCATGCCGCCCAGCGAGTTGGCGTAGAGCACGTAGCGGCGCAACGGGGCCTGGCGCTGACTTAAGCAGTAGGTGCGCACTTCGCTCACCACAAACCCGTCGTCATCGGCCACCCACACGCGCCAGCCGGTAATGCGCGCCCGTTGCGTGGCCGGCAGCCGCTCCAGCCGCAGCTGCGCGTAGCCGCAGCCAAAGCAGAACACTTCATACCGCTGCACGCCACCTTCCACCTCGCCTCCGTTCAGCTCCTGCGTCGTCGAGTCGTCGAAGCGCAGCTCCACCACCAGGCGCACGCTGGGCGTGGCCACCAGGGCCTGGTAGTAGAGAAACTCCGGCTGGTCGACAAACACCTCCTTCTCCCGCGGCTCCCAGGTCAGAAACGGCTTTACCTGCTGCTGGTAGCTGTTTTGCCACGTGCGGGCGCGGGCCTCGGTAAAGCTCAGGCCGCCGAGCAGCACGTAATGCTGCTCGGCCGACAGGGCCGCTGCCCGCACCGGCGGGGTGCCGTACACCTGCGCGTACTTGAGAAAAAACCGCTTAAACAGGCTCTCTGCCCGCTCGGTTACCGGCCCCACGGCCGCCGGCACGTGGTGCCGTAGGTACGGAGCCAGCAGTTCCTGCACCTGGAAGGCCGTGCGGCCGTCCCGATCCGCGGGCTGCTCCAGCTCCGCCCCCACGGCCGTGAACTGGCCGCTCAGGTACTGCTCCTCCACCAGCACCTGGCACACGAAGGTGAGGTTCGGTTTCAGGTCCGGATCCTGTCGGTAGAGTGCCCCGGCATCGAGCCGCAGCGGGATGGGGTTGCGAACCAGGTAGCAGTTGAGCTGCGAGTACTCCACCACCACGTCGGCCGAGCAGCCCAGCGCATCGGTGATGGTGCACGCGTGCGTGCCTTCGCCCAGATCGGCGCGGAAGGCCTGCCTGTTGCCATCGTCCCACAAATACGCCAGCGGTGGAGTACCACCCGAGGCTACCAGCGTCACGCCGGCTTCGGTTTTTTGCACTACCACGTCGATGCGCGGGTTCTCTCCTACCACCACGTCGCGGTAGGTACTGGCCTGGTTGGCATCGGTGAGTGTCACCCGGTACGTACCGGCCGGCAGGTTGCTGCGGGTGAGCGTGGTAACGCCATCGTCCCAGCGCACGGCCAGCGGTGCCAGGCCTCCGCTTACCGTTAGCTGCACGGCCGCCGTGGCGCTGCCGTAGCAGGTGGCCAGCTGCACGTCGGGCGTAATGAGCAGCGGCAGCAGCGTGGGGTTGCGGCTCACCTCGCGGAAGCGCGGGTAGTCGTTGCCGGCCCCGCCGAACCCGCCGATTTGCAGCGCGCCGATGTCCAGGGTAGTATCGTAATAGCGGGCCGTGAGCGTAATCTGGCCTTTGTACATGCCGGTGGAGTCCACCGACGGATCATCCACGTAGCCGTCGCCGTCCGCATCCTCGGGCGTAGTGGCGGCAAGTAGAGTGCTGGCCACCGTGTACTTGTCGGCCAAACCCCGGCTGGCCAGGTCCTGCTCAATGGCCCCGCGCAGGCTCTCGGCCGTGCTCAGTAGCGGGTTGGTGGTACCGGCCTGGGTGAAGACCGTGTACTCGCCGGGCACGGTGGTGTAGCCGTGGCGGGCCGTAAACTGCCGCGACTGCCCGGCCAGCGTAAGCCAGATCAGCTGGCCGTCGCCGGGAAACACGAATTGAAAAACCAGCTGGAAATACCGTTCGCCTGCCATACTTAGTTGAAAACAGAGGGGTTGTAAGCCAGCGCGGCGGTGGCCGGCGTGGTAAAGTCGAAGTCCCAGCGGGTGCCGTACCAGGTGCCGTCGCCCACCGGGCCGATGGTGTCGCTGGTGATGCTCTTCTCGTCCAGGCGCACCTTGACCTGGCCCTGCAGGCCGTGCAGCAACGCGCCCAGGATCTGCTCACCGGTCTGCTCGGTGGCGTCGATGGCCAGCTCCACCTCGTCCTGAGTGAAGCCCTTGGGCAGCTTTTGCAGCACGTAGAAGGCCCCAGAGCGGCGGCGCTGCCGGTTGTCACCGCCGTTCTCCAGGTACTGCGTATGGCAGCTTTCCACGATGAGCGTTTGCGTGGTGGCCCCCTCCTTGTAATGGCGGCCCAGGTGCTTTTCGGCCATTTCAGCCAGATCCACCTGCCGCTGCAGCGGGTCAATGCTGACCACCACCCGGGCAAAGCGCGGCTGCGCGGGCGAGTGCTGTATGAGCTGGTGGCGCGTGGCCAGGTCGCGGAAAACCGCAACGTATTGGGAGTGTCGTAGCATCAGCGTTTGGTTTGACGGGCCGCCTTGGCCCGGTCATTCATTTCGGAGAGGATAGTGCGCAGGTGCTGGCCGGCGGTCTGCTCCAGCGGCCCGAAGGCCCCGCCTGAAAGCAGGCGCAGTACCCGGCCCCAGTCGGCCGACTGCTGCCGGCTACCGGAGGCTGCCTCGGTGGCCACGTCGAACACCTGCGGGAACTCCACCGCCAGTTGCTGCCGGCAGCCGCGGTACCAGGTCAGGATGCTGAGCCGGTCCACGTCCGGTACTTGGTGCATGAAGCCAGCATAGTAGCCCACGTTGTGCTCGTTGAACCGCTCCCGCGCGTCACCCGTCCATTCCGGGTGGCCGGGGCCGATGGGCTTGCCCGCGCGCAGCGGCCGGTACAGGGCGGCCAGGAAGTGGTCGAAGGCCACGGCCGACTTGCGCATGGCGTACTGGCAGAAGTAGGTATCGGCGAAGATGAACTCGCCAAAGAGCACGCCCTGCAGCGAGTCGCCCGGGCCCAGCATGCGTAGCGGCTTGGGCGCCGGCACCCGCAGCTCCGGCACCAGCTGCCGGGTCAGGTAGTGCTCCTTGGAGAAAATGAAGTCGGTGAGCGAGTAGAGCTGCTCCACCTGAAACTTCGGCAGCTCGAGGAAATGCTCCAGCGGGGCCCCGCTCACGATGCTCAGCAGCCGCAGCCTAGCGGGCCAGAACTGCTCCGGGCCGTAGAGTACCTCGATAATGCCGGCGAACTGGGCGCGGGTAAGTTCATCCCAGGTACTGGCCGGCGCGTAGTGCCTACCCCAGATTTCGAGTCGTTCCATGCAGCAAAACTGCCGCGGCCGACCTCGGTTGAAAAGGACACAAAAAATCCACCTATTGGCTCGGATAAAGTCACGCTAATTGTGAACTTTAAGAAATGCAGCCATTAGCAACTGGGCATGATGAAGCATGCAGGGGCGCATGTTGCTAGCCGCCACTATATTATTTCTAACAATAAAAAATTATATTTATTATGTAAAAAGTTAGAAATATCAACAGTAATTTTGGCAACGCATTCCTATAGAGCACGGTATATAGCCATAGTTGCGTTGTCTCCTTTTCTTTTCATTTCCTTTAAATGCCGTAGTATTGCCTTATCATGAGTTCCCCGGCTTGGCTGAACCAATGCGCATTGCTTTTGTCAGTTCCTGTAGCGGAGAATGGGGAGGTAGCGAAGAACTTTGGGTAAGCACAGCCTTGCACTTGATCCAAGCTGGCCACAATGTCCGCGCCTTTAAGACCTACGTTAATCCCGCACACCCACGGTTTATTTCCTTATACAAAGCAGGCTGTCTCGTAACCGACCTTGCTCCCTCAATTTCGTTACGTAAGCGCCTTATTAATCGCCTACTTCCGTATCGTCAACAATTTACTTGGCGCACAGTCAGTCAACGAATTTTGCACTATGGCCTAGATGCCTTCCAACCGCACTTAACAATAATCTCCCAAGGCTCAAACTACGATGGATTTATCTTTGCGGAGGTGTGCAGACGAAAAGGGTTGGCTTATGTATTACTGTCACAAAAAGCTATTGATTTTTTTCTTCCATCGCCTCAAGCACGACCACATGTGCAGCAAGTATTCCAGACCGCACGTCGCTGTTATTTTGTGTCGCGGCATAACCTAGAATTAACGCAGTTACAACTTGCTATGCCCTTGCCTAGCGCCGAGGTAGTATGGAATCCCTACAATGTAGAATTTACTGGCGAATTACCTTGGCCAACACCTGAAGCAGATGGCTTGCTTCGTTTAGCCTGTGTCGCCCGACTCCATTTAGCTGATAAGGGTCAGGATTTGCTGTTACAGGTGCTGAGTATGAGTAAATGGAGGCAGCGTTCCTTACACCTTACCCTCTTCGGGACTGGCCCTGATGAAGTAGCCATTCGAGAAATGATCGATTTTTTGGATTTGCACGGGCAAGTAAGCATCGGAGGTCATGTGGTAGATGTGTCACAAATATGGCGTACGCATCATGCCTTGATACTTCCATCACGTCATGAGGGTTTGCCGTTAGCGCTAGTAGAAGCCATGCTATCGGGAAGGCCAGCCATTGCCGCCAATGCGGGTGGCATAGCCGAACTGTTCACCGACAATGAAACTGGGTTCCTAGCTGCAGCACCTACTATTCAAGCCCTAGACGAGGCACTAGAAAGAGCGTGGCGAAAGCGCGTTCACTGGCCGCAGTTTGGCATCAAAGCAGCGGCTCAAGCCCGCGCAGTCGTGCCAGTTGACTCGGCGGAACAGTTTGCGCTTAAACTCTTGGCGTTGGCTAAAAACTAATTACTGGCAAGTTCCGCCCTACAGCTTGCGTAGAAGTTCCGTAGCCAATAGCACATTGTTCGCTCACACATACTATTTGTGGGACAACCCTTTACGCACTATCAAAGTCCCAGCCCAGATCAACTGTCTGATTGTTTGCCAGCAGCGCAATCCGAATAACAGCAGGTGCAGGCCAAGCAACCAGCCATCAACTGCATGCTGCACGCTGAGTGCTAGGACAAAACTCAACGGGTAAAAAACCTCGTAATAATCAGTCAGCAACATACGCTTGCCCGGAGTAATAACCGCGGGTGCTCCCCAAATGCGCCATTTGAATCCTTCTAAGGCCACGTATAGGACTAAAAAAATTACAGGCCAGAGTTGTTGACTCAGTAGTAGAAGCAGGCTAAATGCGCCAACCTCCACTGGAAAAATGCCAAAACGACCGAGCTGCTGAATAAAATAAGCCCCTTTTTTTCGAACCCAGGTGTTGACACCCGCGGCCTCGTCGGCTTTAATATCGCCTAGCTGGTGCAGCAGAATATTACGCAGCCCGCAGGCCAAGGCCCATCCCCCTACAGTCCCGTACCATATACCAGGCACCGCGTGGCCTGACCAAGCAGCAACCACTGAAACTACCAGCAGTTGCGGAAAAAAATGAGAACCTGCCGCGTCAGCTATTACCCCCATCAAGCCCCGATTTTTAAGGCGAATAGGCGGCCAGGAGTAACAAGAAAAAGCAATCCATGACCCTAAATACAACAAGGCACTTACCCAGCTTGCCTGCATTAAAAACAGACCAATACCTAAACCTACACATACACAACCCGCAATTAAGAGCGCCACAAACGCGCCCGACTTGCTCGATAATAGGTTAGACTTTCCGCCGGCAAAATCATCGGCTCGATCTGTCCAATCATTAATAGCACTCACGTAGGTAGCTCCCACTGCTAGGCCTACGAGTAAGAGCAATAACTTGGGCAGTAACGGCCACATCTGGGCATTCACCACACACCCCGAAGCGTAAAAAGTAGCCAGCACAGGAGAAAATTTACAACTCCACCAATCTTGTACTCGGGCTATGCCAGCTAGCTGTCCGCCTAGCGGCTGATTACGAGCAGTCTGCACTTATAGTATGGTAATAGAGCTCTCGCAACACAATGTATCTTGTGCGCCAGCTCATATGTATGAAATGATTATTTTGCATAAATATAAGAATTTATTTACTTCACACCTAATCACTACACTGCAGCGCAGCCGTTAAGTAGTGAAGAGAGCTCGTTACCAGCAGGCCGTCATAAGGTGCTATATTGCACACTACCTACTTGCAGGTGGTTTATAGAAATCTAAATATGCTACTGTCTAGGTGACTACTTCACCAACACGAAAAGATGGCTTCTTAATCTCCGGCTCCTCCTCTTTACCTTTAGGACACGGAGGGCGCCTCTCAAATGGGCCTTCTCCGCCTTATTGTTCCCCGGTTTGTTTCCTTCTAGGCAATGCACTCTATAGACGAATTGTCGACTACCTCCTTGTCCACTCGCCTAGATCAAGCTGTTGCCCATGCCTTGCTTTTTCTGCAGCAGCATCAGTTTCCCAGTGGAGAATTTATCTCTCACTGCGCGCTTGAACCGCCAATGGCCGGTTGGATCTATTCTGATAGTGCCGTATTTCCCACCGCACTCATTGGCCATAGCCTCTTGCATATCCAAGAAGAACCGCTGGCCGACCAGATTCTAACGCAGGCTACTAAGTTCCTTCGCGATCAGATGAACTATGGCGGATTGTGGAATCATTTCACCAACTACCACCGTTTCCGCCACTTATGCCCGCTTGATATCGACGACACGTCCTGCGTATCAGCCTTGCTGCGGGCACGGGGCATTGCCTGCCCCGTACCTACTAACATTCCGCTCATATTGGCCAACCGCAATGATGAAGGCTTGTTTTACTCGTGGTTTTTATTGCGCTTTCGATGGGTAAAGAATCGTACGTTCTGGCGAGTCACCTTACCTGAACTGCTGCGGCCGATACAGAGTCTTCTGTTCTGGTATGGGGTGGAAGCCAGCCGCAACGATGTTGACGGCGTTGTAAATGCCAATGCCTTGTATTACTTAGGAGACATTCCTGATACACAGCCTGTCATAGAATACATACTCCGCATTATTGCTGAAAATAAGGAGCATGATTGCGATTTGTGGTATCGGGATTCATTCTTTGTCTATTACTTCTTCACCCGCAATTACTACGCTGGTATTACAAAGCTGGAACCCCTGCGGGCCCCTATCATTTCCCGTATTCTTGCCCAGGCCAAACCTGATGGCCGCTTGGGCGAAACACTAGCAGACACCGCTTGGGCCGTGTGTAGCCTACTGAATCTACATAGTAACCCACCTGAGATAGAAGCAGCGGTACGTTATATCCTTCAGGCGCAGGCAGAGCACGGTAGTTGGGCCCGATGGCTACTCTACTATGGGGGTCCTAAACGAATATTAGGTTGGGGATCAGAGGAAATGACAACTGGCTTTTGTCTTGAAGCTTTGGCGCGTTATCGCAAATTGATTTCATAAGCTTCTTCTTTTCTAGCAGCACTAAACCAAGACGCGTGGCGTGAACGAACCAAGCTCGGAAGCGAGGAGCCTACCATCCTTATACTGCTTTATTATCTCGTTTGTATAAGCCACGGTTTCAGCCAACAAACTAACCCAAGGGCTCCAAGCAGCACCATCCCTATTATGAGCTGGCGTCCAGTAATGCCCTCATGGATTGTATTCGTCGTCTTCGGGTTACCCACGTTTTTGAGCTTCACCTTGCCGGCCGGAGCGTTGACGTTGGCCAGGGCCTGGGTTTGGGCATCGGTCCACCGCTGCACTTGTTTGGGCGAGGCCGCCGGCGGCGGCGGCACCAGGTACGGCGGTAGCTGGGCCTGGGCCTGCAACTGCTCGGGCGTGGGCGCGGCCACCAGCGGCGGCAACTCCCGGGTGGTGGTGCAGCCGGCCGCCAGGTAGAAGATCAGCAGCACCAGGGCAATCAACGCCCAATCCTTGAAACGCAGCCCCCTCATGGCTTCACAAACAAGGCAAACTCGCGCAGGCGGCGGGCTTCGATGGCGGCGCTGGGTACGCCGTTCACGTTGCGCCAGATGCGGAAGTAATTCTTCAGCGCCGCTTGGTCGCGCACACCGTTGGCGGTGGCGTTGAGGTAGCGCAGCAGGCTGGACTTGGCCAGGGCTCCTTCCCCCAAATTGAAGGCAAATGATACCAGCGCGTTGAACTGGTTCTGCGTCAGTGGCACCGTCACGAGCTTGTTAACCGCCGCTTCGAAGCGTAGTAAGTCCCGGGTGAGCAGGGCCTGGCTCTGGTCGCGGGTAATGACCTGCCCAGGCTTGACGTCGGCCCCGGTGTGGCCCACGCCGATGGTCAGCACGCCGGCGGCGCACTTGTAGGTTTTCAGCACTTCGCCTTCCTCCTTAGTCAGGAAGGCACGCCCGGCGGCGTCGGTTTTCATATTTACGCTCATATAACGGGGGTTATGGCACCTGGGTCAGGTGCCGTTGGTAAAGCGGATTCGGGTGCCAGCGGCAGCTCCTCGGGCGGGAGCTTGCTGCGGAACTGGCCGGTTTCCTCCCAGTCCTGCATGCCACGGCGCAGAAACTTGGGCAGCGGTAGGCCGCGGCCACCCAGGTTGCGCAGGTTCTCATCGATGGACTTCGTCTCGATGATGAGAATGAAGAAGTAGATGGCCCCTTTGAAGCCCAGGGCGAAGTAGGTGGCCCCGGGTAGCGGCTGGCCATCGACCTGCACGGAGCTGAGCACGTGGGCCACAATCAGGCCCACGCCGTAGTCGCGCAGCTTGGTGAACATCTGGCGCATGCCCCGGGAGTGAAACCGTCCCTGGCGGAAGCTGCGCAGCATACCCAGGCCCGTATCGAGCAGGAACAGCACCATCAGAAACATGAGGGCATTCCAGTCGCTGAACACGTATTTTTCAATGAAGCGGACAGCTGTTTCCAACGCCGGCGGCAGTAGTAGAGTCAGCATTAAAAGCATCGGTAAAGCGGGGAGTCGGTCGTATTCAGGGGCACTACCGTCGCCGTGGCCGGGCGGTAAGGCCCTGAGGTGAAATAGGTAGCGTACCGGGTAGCGGAGGCCCGCTGGTTGAGGAACTGGCGCATGCGCTCGAGCAGAATATCGGCCGAGCGTTGGGCGTCGAAGGCCCGGGCCTGGAGCAGCGCGTCCAGGCCCGCGTCGGCTTCCTTGGAATTATCCGTATCGATGCGGGCCACCAGCAGCTCAATGCCGTCGCCGGTCAGGCGCAGGCCCAATTCGGGCACGGCCCGGGCCAGCGTGAGGCTGGCCAGCGCCGGCCGGATGAATTGCTCCAGCAGCTGCTCGTTCTCGGCCGACACCGTGCGGGTGCGCACCTGGGTGCGCAGCTCGTCGAGGAACTCGTAGCCCAGCTGCGGCGCCAGGATGAACAGCTCCTGCTTGGTGATGATGGGTTTGAGGGCCTCGAACACCGGCCACGAGTCCTGGATGTTCTCAAAGCGCGAAAACTCGGGGGCGCTGGTCAACAGCTGCAGCCGCCGGTACTGGCTGACGCTGGTGGCCCAGGCCTGCAACTCGGGCGAGCTGGTGCGGTTATCCTCCAGCCATTGCAGCAGCACGTTCAGATCCAGGTAGCCTTTACGGGTGAGCGTCTTGCGCACTCCCGTAATCTGCCACTGAAAGGCCGTTTTCTGCGTTTCGGTGCTGACGATGTGAATGCCGGTGTCGTCGATGCTCACCTGCAACTCGTCCAGGGAGCCGGCCATGCTCAGCCGGGCCAGCGGGGCCTGCACCAGCCCCAGCAGCTCGCCGGCCAGCGTGTCGTCGCCGGCGGTGGTGCCGGCGACATACTGCTGCTCCAGCCACCTGAGCAGCGGGGCCCCGAGCAGGGGCAGTAGCAGCGTACCGCGCAGGCGCTCGGCCTCCCGCTGCACCGGCTCGGGCACGGAGCTGGTATCGGTGGAGACGTAGCGGCGCAGCTCGTCTTTAGTTGTTAGCAGGCTCTGCATTATCGGATTGGCCGCCAGTGGCAGTTGAAGTGTTGGATTTCGAGACGTCGGCCGTCTGGGCCAGCGGGTTGAGGAAGCGGAACTCCAGACCCTCCGGCCAGCCGTTGTAGTCGCGCACCAGGTAGAGCGGCTCCAGAATCAGATCCTGGTGGAAGCGGTGGGTGGAGATGAAGTTGTTGAAGGCAATGCGCTTATCGGAGCCACTACCCGCCCCCATCCCCTTGCCCGGGCTAATGCCCACCAGCGTTGGATCCACCGACAGGGCCGTGTAGATGTGGCTGCTGGCCTCCTGCGAGTCCTCGATGTGCAGGCCGGACTTGACCTTGTCGTCAATGGCCGTCACTTTGAAGGCTGACACGCTCTCACCGGTGCGCGGATCCTGCACCGAAACCGACAGGATGGACTTGCCGGCCCCCTGGGCCCCGGTCATAGTCTTTTCGAAGTCGCTTAGTTCGTCGCCAATAATCTGCCGGCGCTGCTCGGTGGTTTTCGTGTCCCAGTCGGGGTATTTCCACTTCCAGTACCGCTCATCGGTTTCGATCAGGTACTTGATGCTGAGCTGGTTTTTGAACATGGCCGCCTTGAACTCCGGAATGGCCTGCGCCACGTCCAGCCAGCCCGAGCGGCGGATACTGTTCCAACTGGCCAGCTGGTAGAGGGCCTTGCCCGGACTCGGCAGCGCCAGCGGATAGATGTACTTGAAGCCCCGCGTGTCGGCTTTGAGCGCCTCCACCGGCTCGTAGTACGGGTCGAGCACCGGCACCGAGGTAGTGTACTCATCCCCGGGCTTGGCGTCGGGCCAGTTGGCGGAGATGTGCACGTAGTCCGGTACCGGCTGATTCGCTTTTGGCACGGAGTAGCGGCAGAAGGCCGTGTCCTGCGTCGTGAGCGTCGTTATCTTCTGCTTGTTCAGCGACTGGATCAGCTCCGGGTAGCTCTGCGCGTAGGTAAACAGGTTCTGTAGGCCCTCGTAGGCGTAGCGCGGGATGTTGCTGCGCCGGAAGAAGGCCTCCACGTCGGGCAGCCGCTCGCGCTTAAAGATTTCGTTGCCGCTGCCGTCGAAGTCGGTCACGCGGCCGTAGACCACGCCCCCGCCGTACACGGCCCGGGTTTTCCACTCCAGCACCGAGGGCAGAATCGTATTCGACTCCAGCGACTTGAGCACCTGCTGCGGGAAATCGTTGGCCTCGCCCCACAGGGCCACGTCGCCGTTCTGACCTTTCTCCACGGGCGAGGAGGGCGTGGCCCCGTCCTGGGTAGCCGAGTTACCGCCGGCACTGCCGGCAGCGGCGGAAAACCCCAGGCCACGCACGACGGAGCCGGCCAGGGGCCCGCTGCCACGCCAGTAGGCGGTGCTGCCGGCGCTGCTAAATAGTAACTGCTGCATTAGAGGATGACTTTGCGGCCGGCCACGGCCACGAGTAAGTAGATGTGCACTTTGACCAGGTTGCCGGTGGCGGTATCGAGCAGGTTGCGCGTGGCGTTGGCGTAGTGGTCCGGGTCGCGGGCAATCCGGGCCACGGTGGCCACGTCCGTTTCGGCGTTGCCGGTGAGCACCGGCGGCGGCAATGCCTTCGGCTCAGCCGAGCCAATGCGGGCGGCGGCCAGCTCGCGGAACTCGCCGCCACTCTTGCGTCGCCGGTCGCACGTGACCCAGCGCACCGGCAGCGGCGTGCCGCTTTCGAGCAGGGCCAGCGCGTCTTTTAGGCGAATGGTTGCGGGGGTTTCCATGCTGCAAAACTGCCGCACCCCTACCCCGGTAAAAAGGACACAAAACCGCCCATATTGCCCCGAAAACCCACAAAAACCCAATCTCACAGCGTTTTGCCCTCATGCGCTGCAAAGGCCGATTTTGGGCCATTTCAGTGCATTTCAGTCTCACCAGTCTAGCAGAACGCCCCGGCTTGCACTGTAGCCTGCCGGCAGCTGCCGGGGGGTGCCTCGGTGATATCTGTGGTGCCCGCAGTGAGCCGGTTGCGGCTAACGCTTCTTGCGGTCAGCTACATTTTCACTATACTTCACGCTTTATCTACTTAAGTAAATCGTGATGTATAAACTTCTACTGAGCGCCGCGCTGCTGGCGCCTCTCGCTTCGCAGGCACAGAGTTCCTCTCCCGCACTCCCATCCCATTACTTTGGCCTCGGCCTTAATGGCGGGTATTATTATGACAGAAATGAGGATGAGCTTCTTGCTGGTGGGTTGGTCTACAGGCCCGCCGTAATTGTGGGCATCCCCCTCTTGCCCAGGTTTGGGCTGCAGCTTAGTGCCACCACCTACAAACGACACTCTAGCTACCTCACGACTGATCTGAGCTACACCATGTATGGCCAGGCGCCTGATACGAGCTATTCTAGCGGTGATACGCGCAGTCGCATCGTTTTACTCCCCATGCTACTGCGCTACACACTCTCGGCCCGGCCCCGACGGGTGCAGGTTGACGGCCTGTTTGGTCCAACCCTTTTTATGACCCGCAATCGTTCCACCTACGCACAATACGATAGCCGGATGGTGGAAACGCAGCGTTTTAAGAACTCTTCCTATTCATTCAATTCCATCCTTACCCTCGGGCTGGGCCTGCGCTATGCTGTAACGCCGCATCTGGAACTAGCCAGCGAAGCCCGACTGAATGCCATGTACATGGGCTATTACGCTCGCCTCAATCCGAACGTGGAAGTATCCCTGCGCTATTGCCTAAAACCCGCAACCACTGGGCAAACTACGCGCGCTGTTTCGCGTGAGGCAGCAGTTACTGCACCCAAGGCCTTAGCGTGGGCGCAGTAGCTGCAGTGGGCGCTCTACACCACCAGCAGGCCACTCAGGTCAGGCATACTCATCACCACCTCAGTACCCACGTAGAGTATGTGCAGGTCCACCGTATCGGTGAAGTGGGTAGCGTGCTCCTGGGGGAAGCTGTTGTTCCGCTCACTCTTCTTGCCCTTCTCGATATTGCCCTTGCTGTCCTGCCCCACCGGGGCCAGCAGCATGGCCTGCACCACGTCGCGGGTGTTGACTTTGTTGAAGCGCAGGCGGTAGCGGCGCGGGTCTTTCTCCTCCAGCAGCTCCATGGCCACCAAGTAGCGCGTGGGATGCCCAGGTACGCGGCCCAGACTGGCCCGGGTCACTCTCCAGCCTTGTGACTGGAGCACCTTGATGAATGTCTCATTCAGGGTCCAGGGGCTGTTGGGATTGCGGTTGTTACCCCACTCGGCATCCTCCAGGAAGATCAATTCCTTGCGCAGGTGGTGCTGGTAGTAGTCGCAGAAGGCACCTGCCAGGTCACTTACCAGCTTGGGATGCTTAACGTACAGGCCCTTCAGGATGCGGTACTCCCGCACGTCCTCGTGCTTCTGCCCTACCGTGAGCACCGAAATCTTGCCGCCCCAGTCCACGGCCCCCACCAGGGGCAGGTGGCTGCGGCAGTCCGAGTCCATGCGTGAATCCGGGCTGCTGAGCTTCTTCAGGTTGTATTCCAGCCCCAGGATGTAGTCGTCGGCATCGGCCTCTACCACGTGGCGGGCCTGGTCGAGTTTGGGGTAAAACCCGCCCTCCACCGTAGTGGGCCGCCGGTTCATGATTTCAATCATGAACGTGAAGTCGGTCATGAACCGGCGCTGGTCGAGCAGGTACTGCAGGCCCAGGTTCTGGATGTTATCGAAGGCGTTGGCCTCCGAGTAGAACGTGCCCTTATGGGCCGCACTCGGGAAGTAGCGCACCTCCAGCATGAGCTTGACCACCTCTTCCCGCCAGATGTGCAGGCGCTCCTCGTCGGTTTCGGCGTCGATAAAGCGCACCTGGGCCGCAATCAACTCATTCTGCCGCTCTACCAGGTCAATGCCGTCGTTTTCGTAGTATTTGGCCTTGTCCAGCAGCCAGCGGCCCTGGTCGCCCCAGGGCATCGACGAAAACAGGAAAACGCCGTGGTGCTTTGGGTTTTTGCCGAAATACTGGCCGTTGCCCCGGTTGGTGGCCGACAAGTCGGCGTCGAGCTTCTCCTTATTGAAGAGCAGGGCCTCATCACCGATAAAACCGTCCACGTTCAGACCCCGAGAGGCCGAACCACCCGCATCGAGCGACACCAGGTGAAACCCGGTGCCGTTTTTGAAGATGATGAAGTGGTCGTAGCTCAGCGGGCCCTGCAGGGGCCGGTCGAACATCTTGGAGGGCGCCGGCCGGCGGCCCACGTAAAAGTCCCGGTCCAGCTTGTAGCCCAGGGCCTCCAGACCGGCAATGGTCGAGGGCAAGGTGCGGGTGAGCACCTGCTTATACGTCGAGCCCACGATGACCCAGCAGCTGCGGGGCATCGTCTGCACGATTTCGTGAATATCCCAGGCTATGACGGTGGACTTGCCCGTACCGCGGCCCCAGATGCTCACGCCCTCCTTCTTGCCCCTGGCGGTGATGTAGCGCAGCTGGGGCTGGTTGAACTTGAGTTTAACCTGGTCAATGATCACCATCCTACGCGCCCTCCTTTCTTTCCAGCAGCATCTGCTCCATTTGCTCGGCCCCGAACACGCCCTGCTCCACGGCGTCGAGCACCAGCTCGTAATCGGCCTCCTGGATGCTGTCGGGGTCCATCAGGTTGAGGGTACGCGTTTTCGAGGAGCCGGCTACGGTAAGGTTGATCACGTAGCTGGTGTTGCTCCCACCGGCCCCACCGGCCTCCTCCTGGCCCGAGTCAGCGCGCATGAGGCCGGCCACTTTGGCTTCGAAGCTCATGGCGGCCAATGCGGCCCGCATGTCGGGCGGGCGCTGCGTGAGGGCCAGCTGCAGAATCTTGCGGGCAAACTCAAGCAGGATGGCCTTACGGCCTTCCTTGCGCACTTTCTTCAGGTCGCCCATCAGGTTTTGCGCATCGGCCAGCCGCCGGTAGCAGGTGGCCCGGCTGATGCCGAACTGCTTGGCCAGTAGTGGCCAGGCCTGGTCGAAGGTGTGGTAATTGCTCAGCAGCGCGTAGGCGGCCTCGATCTGCTGGTTGACCAGCTGATCAGCCGGCGAGAGCCGCTGCAGCGCGCCTTCCTCACCATTGGCCTCGGCGATGCTGGCCGCGTAGATACGCTCCACGGCCGTGGTTTTGTGCAGGATAATATCCTGGGCCCCGGGCAGATCCTTAGGCAGCAGCTGCGTTGACATCGAGCAGTATGTTAGTAGGCATGAGTTTGGTTCGGATCAAATCGATTTCAGCCTGCAGGGCCGATAGCTCCCCGGCGCGCTCGGGCCGGCGGCGCACCTTGCTGCGCAGGCTGATGAGGTTGTCGAGACGCCGGCGCAACTCGCCGGCGTCGGTCACGTCGGCCGTGGCCACCGTACCCGGGAGTCGGCCATGCGTGAGCACGTGCTGCTCACTGGCCAGCAGCTGCTGCACCTGGTCGGTGAGGGCGCAGATGCGGTGGGCCAGCTTGCAGCGGGCCGTTACGCGCAGGCCTGGGGCCGTGAGCTGGGCATGCAGCTGACTTCGCTCGTCGCGGGCGGCCTTGAGCTGCGCCCGGAGGCCGGTCAGCACGCCGGCGTCGGGCGCGGGCGCAGTACCCGGTTGGCTATTGTCAGTTGGCAGTTGTCGGTTGTCAGCTACCGGCTCCGGGGCCGGCTCCTGCACCGGGCCGGTCAGCAGCTGCAGTTGCTCCACCAGCACCCTCCGACTGTAGCCTGTCTCACCTAAGGCGAAGAGCTGCTGGTACACCGCACTGCCGCCCAGCTGCGCGTACAGGGCCGCACCTTGGGCAAAATCGGCCGGCGCAGCCAGCCACGCGAGGAGTTCGGCATGTTTCATTGCCCAAAACTGCCGCCCGCTGCCACGGTGAAAAAGGACGCAAAAAAGCCCTGACCACCTGGCCAGGGCTTTTCCCCTCACTTGCCCGATCTCTCACCTTCGGGTTACTCGCTCACCGCTGGTGCGGCCTTCCTGCGCGTTGACTTCCTGCGCACCAGGTAGGTGAACTTGGGGTCCTGAACCAGCTCCTCGGCCTGCTCCAGTGTGAGCAGCGTGAGGTCAATTTTGCGGCCTAAGCGCTGGAGATGGATAACACAGGGCGTTATGGTGGCTGTGAACTTCTCGGCGACTTCCGGCCGCAGCAGCTGCTGGTTCAGGGATTGCTTGGCCATTACACTGTCGGCTTCTCGATGACGTCGCCAGCGTAGATGCGCAGGCCGGTGGCATACGCCTCGCCCTTCACCATGCTGCCCCGACGGCCACTGGAGAGCTTGCCCGAATCGAAGTTCGGCGTTAACTCCACCGGCAGGCCTTCGGCACCCACCTGGATGTAGGTACCATCGGCGTCGGGCACCAGCATAATGCCGCCGATGTTTTTGACCAGGTTCAGGAATTCCAGGCTCTGGGGCTTGTTGCCCGGGTGAAAGCCCTCGAAGCTCACCTTCAGGCCTCGGCCGTCCCGCTCACCCACGATATCGGCCTTGAGCTGGTTGGAGTCCAGCGTGATGTAGAGTTTCAGCCAGCCCAGGCCAGTCTTGAAGGTGTGGTTTTCGGTGATAATGACCGAGTCGCCGGCTTTGGCCTGCGCCGCCGAGTACTTCGGCGCTTTGGCAATGGTGGTGAACCAGGCCTCCGGGGCAAACAGCACGTAGCCGAGCAGGCCGGGCGTGTTGTCCTCCCCGTTGGGGCCTTCCAGCGCACCTAATTTCGACAGATCCATGGAGTAGTCGTTAGTCGTGATGAAATGAGTGAACGTGTGGGCCTTATGCCTTCACGATGGGCTGAAGCAGGCCGCTTTTCGACTCCACCAGGAACTTGAGGGCCTCCTTGTTTTTGCCCAGCTCCTCGGCCTTGATTTCCTGGCCCTTGATGGCGAACTTCTTGCCCAGCACGCGGTACTGCTGCTTCTCGTGGCTTACTACCACCACGTCGCCCTGCTGCTGGGCCGCTTCCACGTTGGCCAGCTGCTCGGCCTGGCCGGCAATGACGGCCTGAGCCACCTCCAACTCGCCCTGCAGGCGAACATTCTCGGCCGTCAGCGACTCCACGGTGGGCTGACGGGTTTCTTCTTTTTTGGCCTCTGCCATGATCGTAAACGCTTGAAATCAGTTGATTGAAAGAATACCTGCGCCAAGCGCCGGCTCCCATCCGGAAGCCGGCGCTTGGCGTCGGGCCCGCTACGTCAGCTCCTGGTCGTTGGTGAAGACGATTTCGGGCAGGATGAAGCCCACGCCCATGCTGAAGTCGGTGAAGAACTTGAGCAGACGGTCCACGTTCTCCACCTGCACGGCCGACTGGTTCTTGACCTTGCGGCGCAGCATGATGGCGTTGCCCACCGGCGTGCACCAAATCTTCTCCGTGTTGCGGTGCGAGGGCAGGCCCTGCAGCTTGATGTTGGTTTTGTTGATGGTCAAATCCAGCGCCCCACCCCCGGTGTTCTTACCGTACTTGCGCTCCTGGCCCCGCAGGAACTGGCGGGCCACCGTGGGCGAGCAGCCCAGCATCATGGGAATGTCCCAGTAGTCCTTGTGGATACCATCGGCGAAGGCCTCGAACTGCTCCACTAAGGCCTCGGGATTGGTCAGCTCCAGCGCACCCGTCACGATGGGCGTGGTGCGGCCGGCCTGCACGTGGCCGTTGATGATCATTTTCAGCCCGTTGATGGAGGTGCCGGCGGCACCCGGCGTACCGGCTACGGGGGCCTGATACACGCCCTGAAAAATTTCGTTGAACTCGATGTCCTGCTTGATCTGCGGAATCAAGTACACTTCCACGTACCAGCGCACAAAGGGCCAGGCCTTGCGGTCGATTTCCGGGCCGTCCATGAACGCCAGCCAGGTGTCCTCCAACTCATCGGGGTACTCCTGCGCGTCCACCTTCAGGCGGAACTGGCGGATTTCCACGGGCTGGAACTCCACGCCGGCCAGCGGGGTGAAGGCCTTCTGGAAGGGCTGCACCACGCGGCTGAAGATGGTCTTGGCCGCCCGCCACATCGTGTCGTCGGTATTGATGGGCGTGAACATGCTCTCCGTGGTCGTGGGGGAGCGCAGCAGCGAATACAGGCGCTGCAGGTTCTGGCCCTGATTGAGGTAGTAAGCGCCAAACTGCGCGACGACGGCGGTAATTGCTAAAGCCATGATACGGGCTTGAAAGGATGAAAAATCAGGTGTGGGGCCTAAGCCTAGCCGAGCATTTCGGCGTGGAGCTTTTCGACCAGCTTCTGCGCGTCCGACTCGGAGGTGGGCTCCTCCACGTCGTTCTTGTCCTTCGACTTGCGCGGGGTAGTCACGGTAGCTCCGGGCTGCTCGGCCAGGCGCTCCATATCGGCTTCGGCCTGCTCAGCACGCGCTTCAGCGGTGGCTACGGCATCCTCGGCCTTCTTCTGGGCAGCTTTGGCATCGGTGGCTTCCTTCTGGGCGGCGGCGACGGCCGCCTCGGCCGTGTCGGTGCGGCCGGCCTTGGCTACCAGCTCCGTGTAGGCGGCCTCGCTCACGAGGGCCACGCCGGTGATGCCGGCCTCTTCGAGCTGGTCGTTGGCCGCTTCCACGAGCGGCGTGGTCACGGCCGTGCCGGTCAGGCCCGCCAGTGCGGTCAGGGCCGTGAATTTGTTCTTTCCGAACATGGTATTTGAAGTTGAATTGGTGGCTGTTGAAGGGGCGCTCCCCCCATTTTTGGCGGCGCGGCCGGCCAGTTCCAGGGCCAGGCTCACGGCATCCTCGAAGGAGCCCATCTGGTCAGCCAGGCCGTTTTCCACGCTGGCCTCGCCGATGTAGACCATGCCCGAGAGCAGTTCCTTTTCCTGCTTGGCATTGAGCTTACCGGCCCGGTTGGCCCGCACGGTGCTCAGAAACACGTTGTTGAGCGGATCCAGCAGCTGCTCTCGGATGGGCTTGTAGTTGCCCTTCACGGCCTCGGCGAAGGCCGCATTCTTGTTGGTGGACTCAGTGGCGTTAATCACGTGGTCTTCCACACCCGCCTTGGCCAGGGCCTTGGAGTAGTCGCGGAAGCTGACCATGGTCCCGATGCTGCCCACCATGGCCGTGCGCCCGGCCACCACGATGGCGTCGCCGCTCGAGCCACTCCAGTAGCCGGCCGAGCACATCTGCTGGGCCCAGCTCACGAAGGGTTTCTGGGTGCCGGCGATGATGCCGGCGAAGGTTTCCAGTCCCATGGTGGAGCCGCCGGGCGTGTTGAAGCGAGCCACGTGGGCCACGATGTTCTCGTGCGCGTCGGCCTGCTGAATCAACTGACCAATGGAGGCGGTACCGAGGCTCCAGCACGTGTCGGCCTCCATCATCACGCCCTCAATGGTGTGCACGGCCACCGAGCCGGCTGGCACGTCGGCCAGCGCGTCGTAGCCCATGATGCCCAGCTCGGCCGCGTGGGGTGTCAGGACGAAGTAGGATTTGGCCGGCGGCGTGATTTCCACGCCCCCCTCTACCCAGTCAGCCGCCCGGAACCTGCCCTCGCGCATCTGCTCGGCCAGGGGCATATAGTTCTGAATGGCACTTGCTTCCATTAGGAAGAAGCCATTGAGGACCGCCATCAATAAGGAGTTAACGCGCATCGGTTCGGGCAGTTGAATCGATGCAAAGCTGCCGCGGCTGACCACGGCCCAAAAGGACATAAAAAAGTCCCTCCTCAACCGAGAAGGGGGCACTGAATTAGGCAAAGATCATCTACGCATAGGGCAGCAGCGCGTCGCCGCTGATCTGCGCGTTGGTAAAGGCTGCCTGGGCGTAGTAGAGTACCGCGCCGGGCCACAGTTCGGCTTCCGCCGGAGCAGTGGGCAGCGCGTACACCTCGCCCCCGTTCACCAGCCACACGACCCGATCCGGGTAGATTTCCACCTGCAGCACATCCGTCTCCAGCCACGCCCCGCCCGGCAGGCCGCTGCCGCTGCCGTTCAGCCATACCTGCCAGGTAGCGGCTGAATCCAGGTAGAAGCCGTAGCAAAGCGTGTTGAAGGCTGGGTAGTCGTTGAACCAGCCGCAGCCGCCATAGTCGAAAATGGTGTTGTGGCCGAAGCGCAGCTTAGCCGTGGCCGGCAACGCCACTTTTCGGTTAGCTACTGCGGCGGCGAAACTGCCGGTAGCGGTGACGGTGCCGCTGGTATCGCCGGTGGTGTTGTTGCGGCTGATCCAGGTCACCGGCTGAAAGGCGCTGCTGCCGGCCGCGGCACGGAATGCGGCCCGGGTAGCCACGCAGGGTTGTAGGTTAGCCATGTTGCAGTTGCACTAGCAGACGCGCCGTGTTGGCGCTGGTAACAGGAATGGTTTTGATCAGCAGTTCGGCTCCGGCCGTGCGGTCGGCCGGCGTCAGCGCGTCCAAATCAGCCTGGACATCCACCAAGGCGCTGCGTTCAAGGCCGCCCTGCCACGCCCCGGCGGCATACTTATTCACCTGAAAGGCGGCCCCCTGCGCGTTTCGGGCCCCCAGAGCCGATACGGTGAGCAGTTTCACCTTGTCTGTCAAATCCAGGCTGAACACGCGGGTGGTGGAGTCGGAGCGAATCTGCAGCTCCGTCACGCCGGATCCACCGCCAGCCGGCTGCTCATTGACTACCACCAGCGCAGAGGAAATGGGACCCAGGCACTTGCTGCCGTTACGCAGGATGACGGTGCCGGCCGTGCCGCCAATAGCGCGAACAACAGTGGCGTTGTCGACAATGAGCGTGCCCCCGGTCAGGTACGCGGCCGTGGCATTGCCTGCTGTATTGTCGTAGGTGCCGTTGGCCAACGTGACTTCGCCGCCGCTCATGTACACGATTTCCGAGAGGGCAAAGCCCGCTGCGCCGGTGAAGAGGCTACCGCCCTCCAGCCGAATCTTCGCGCTGCCGGCGCACTCCACCACCCGCTTGTACCCCTGGTCGATTGGGCCGTCGCTTTTAATGAGCGCCTGAGCGGAGCCGCTTAGCTGAAAGCCGAGTGATCCACCCAGGCGAACCGCACCGGCGACGTGGCGGAAGTTGGCGGACCCGTTGAGCACGGCCACGGTATTGTCGGGACTTCCCCCGCGCAGCAGCCCCGAGTGGGTGAGCCGGCCGTTGCTTTGGTAGACGGCATAGCCATATTCCGGGTAGAGGGCCTTCTCCACCACGATGTCGGAGCCGGCTCCCGTGACCGATACCCAGCCTCCGCCGTAGCGGCCCTCGGGGCTGTTGCCGGTAACCTTGCAGGTGATGACCGTGTTGCCGTTGTCGGTGAGTAGGCTCCAGTTCACCATGCGCCCGCCGGTGGCGTAGGTCACCCCGCCTTTTAAGAGCAGGGTTGATACGACACTGGTGCCGAGCGCCTCGACCGTATCGCCGTAATCGGCCTGCAGGTTGGCCTGGTCAATGGTGCTGAACTGCTGAGCCGGCACACCCGGGCGGATAAGCCGGGCCTGGGCAGCCAGCGTGGCAAATTCGCCGCTCTGGCGCACTTCCTGCAAAGCCGTGCCCGCCACGTAGCCATTCGAAGGTGGGGCCGGCAGCGGGGCAAATACGGTATAGTGGGCATCCGTCTGCCCGGTGGGCAGCGGGTTTTGGTAAGTAGTTGGGGCCGGGTCATTCACCTGGTGCAGCAGCGTGGCCCCATCCGGGTAGGTGTACTGAAACACGTCCCCGGGCTGGTACGGGTGGTCCTCCTCGAGGAACGCCGGATAGGTGGCCACCTTGTCGGCCTCCGAGCCATCGGTGCGCACCCAGCTGGCGCGCACGCGCTGCGTGGTCAGCGGCAGCGGGTTCACGTACGCCCAGAGCGGGCCGGCCGAGTCCTTGATCAGGCGAAACGAGGCCGCGCCGGCCTCCACGCCGGCAGCCGCACTGCCGGCATCGGTGGCGTTGGCCACGCTGGCCGGCTGGCCCACGGCCAGCACGTTCGCCTCCACCGTGAGCAGGTCACTGAGCGTGGGCAGCAGCAGCGCGTTGCCGCGGATGGAGTTGACCGTGAGCTGGGCCTTGGCCACAAACGTCTTGGTCATGTCCTCGGCCTGGTCGCGCAGGTCCGACTCCTTTATCTGGAAGTCGTCGTTGTCCTTGTAGCGCAGCCGCCATTTGGCCAGGAAGGCCGCCGGCGTCATGGCCACCTCCGGCAAGGGTGAAGTAGTTGAGCCAGCCATTTTATAGTATCTGGTAAGAAAGTTTAAAGCCACTCTTGAGCACCAGGGTCTTGCCGGCTGGCACCGTGGCCAGCCGCCGCCCGCCCGCCGTGCGCAGCTGCACCGTGCCGCCGGCACCAGGCTGCAGCACTACCCCACTCTGCTGCCCGTACTCGGCCACCTCCCAGGTGCCCAGGTAGGGCCGGGCCCGGCGCAGGGCCTCGCCCGCGAGCGTCCAGTCGAAGCCGTTGCGCTGGGTTTCCGAGCCGGCGCTGTAGGAATCGCGCCATTCCAGCGGATGCTCGGGCGTGCCCACCAGCTGCACCTCCCCGTTCAGGTCGCGGTAGAGCACCACGTAGCGCCCACCCTCCATGTGCTCCAGGCCCGCGGCCAGCTCGGGCGTGTGCCGGGCCAGGCTGCCGGTGAGCTTGGGGCTGAAGCCGCTACCGTGGCGGCCGTAGTCCTTGGCAGGTTGGGTGAAGCGCACCGAGCCGCGCACCGACACGAGCTGGTACCAGACGGCCCCGGGCCGCAGCTGCAGCTGCGCAATCGTGAGCGGGCCGCGCTGGGGGAAAGCCAGCAGGTTGCTGGCCGGCGTGTACCAGAGGGCCTCCACCCCACCCAGGTTCTCGATGCCCGGCTCCTGGCGCAGGTTAGCGTAGGGTAGCATCATACTGCTGGGGGTCATACTGCTGCTGGCGAATCAGGTGCACCAGGTCCGAGGGACGCGCCGTAAGTTCCTGACGCACAGCGCGGTGCTGGGCCTCGCGGGACAAACCGTCCGTTTTGTGGGACAATTCAGCCGTTTTGCGGGACATTTCGCCCGTTTTTTGGGACATTTTTCCTACCGATTTCGGGCGTCTTTTTTTCAGCTCCGGCAGGTTGCAGTTGCGCTGCACGGCCTTGCGCAGCGTCTCGTACTGGATGTCCTCCTCGCGCAGGTCGTAGGCAGCCATAAAGTCCACGATGACCTCCTTGATGGTGGTGTGGCGGTTGACGTGGCGGCGGATCCAGACGTAGAGCTCTTCGCGCAGCTCCTCATCCACAAAGTCGTTGAACTGGAAGATGGTGTAGTCGGTGATTTCCTTCAGCCCGTACTGGTGCACTGGGAAGTTGCGCATGTCCAGGCTCAGCACCTGGGTGCAGTCCTCCCGCGAGCCGGCGTGGTGCAGCTTGCCCTTCACCTGCCGGCGCAGCAGGTGGTAGAGCATGCGGCCAAAGCGGCCCGTGTTGCTGAGCACGTAGGCCTCGTGGCCCAGGTGCGTGTTCAGATACTTGCGCACGTGGGGCTTTACCGGGAAATCCAGGGTTTTCATAGGTCAATCGTCTAAGAATAAGTCAAACCTAACGGCCCAGGCAGGCTGCGCAAAGGACCCCGGCTGGGGCGCAGTGCGCAGCCTGCCCGGGCGGGTCAGTAGCTGTCAGACACGGAAATGGGCGGATAGATTCTGCGCCTGCTGGTGCACTTTGCCCACGGCCGTGAGCAGGGCCGCCTGCTGCTCGGCCAGCAGCGGGCGCAGCTCCCCGGCCTGGTGGGCCTGCAGCAGAGCCAGCACCTCGTCAAACTCCAGCTGCAGGGTCCGGGGGCGCACCGGCCGTCCCCGGGGCGGCAGCGGCCAGCGGTCCTGGGCCAGCCGTCCGGTGCGGGCCGCCAGCGTCAGCAGGGGCCGTAGCGTCAGGGCCGTGCCGGTCGCCAGCGGGGCCAGGGCCGCCTGTTCCCCAAGCAGGTGCAGATGCCGGCGCAGGCTGCCCCACAGGGCGCAGGCCTCCAGCTCCGAGAGCCGGATGCACTGGCGCAGCTCCAGCAGCCTCATCTCGACCACACTCCCTTCTCCAGGCGGGTGTACTCGGGCTTTCCCGAGGCCTGGTTGTCGTAGATGATGGCCCGGGCGATGCGCGCGCCCATCTGCTCGGCCTGCTTCTTGAGCTGGCGCAGCCCGTAGGCAGCCGGATCGGCGACCTGGTAGCGGCCGGAGGTATCGAAACTGTACATATCCAGCTGACCGGCCGTGCCGGGCTGAACGTGGGTGAAATACACGCGCATCTTAAACAGGGCGCGCACTTTCAGGGGAGCTGCTGACTGGGTCATGGGAAAAATGAGAGAAGGATGGGTGAAGGAAAAGCGTTAGCGTAGCAGCGGCTCGGCCAGCTTGTGGTACTTGTCCAGGGCCAGCGTGCCGCCCAGCTGCTCCAGGGCGGCCACGTGCCGGTGGTAGAGGGTGCGGCGGCTTTCGGCCTCCACAATCCAGCGCGGCACCCGCAGCGGGGTTTTCTGCCCCAGCTCCAGCTTGCGGCGCACCTTCAGCTCGCCGATGGCCTTGCCGACGGCCCGGTTAACGCGGGCCAGCTGCTCGGCGCGCTGGTCGGCCACCAGCCACTTGAGGGTGCCCTTGAAGCCTTTCTCGTTTTCGAAGTCGAAGTAGCCGCGGCCCGTGACCATCTCGGCCCAGGGCATGGGGGCCCAATAGCGGCCGGCGTGGCGGGTGAAGTACTTCTCGGCCAGTTCGATGCGGCGCAGTACGCCCTTGTGGTACCGCTCGAAATCAAAGTGCTGGTCGGTGAAGCCGCGGTACACCCCGCGCAGGATGGCCTGTCGGGCCAGCTGCTCCTGGAAGGCGTTGAAGCGCTGCTCGGGATAGAGCAGGGCCTTGGCCAGCAGCCAGGCTTCGATGACGAAGGCCTCGTAGTTGGCTGGTAGTTCGGGCTGGGTGGGTGGCGCTACCGGCGTGGGGGTTTCGGGGGCCGCGGCCGCCGCGCCCCGCCCCTGCCCTTGTTTCGCCGCCTGGGCCGCGCGTCCAGCCGGGTTGCTGGCCTCCGCTTCCTGAAAAGGTCTTTCAGAAACGACGTCCGAGGCATTTTCTCCACATTGCCCGATTTCTAATTTCTGCTCTTTATGATCTTCCAGAAGCTCAATAACCGGAAATTTTGTACCGTTTGTGGATAACGCGGCGGCGATGCTGGTGCAAGTAGAAACGGGTGCTACGGCCACTTCCGGGGCGTTTTGCGGGGCTTTGCACACGTAGCTGGGGTTTATCCACAGCTCGAAGCTCCGCTGGCGGCCGTGCCACTTCTTGCGGCTGATAAAGCCCACGGCCAGCAGCTGCGCCAGGTGGTTGCGCATGGTGCGCTCGGTGAGGCTGCGCTTCTGCATGAGCTGGCGCGCATCCACCAGGATGCTGGGCAGCGTCAGCTCGCCCGTGTCGGTCACGAGCAGGCCCAGCAGCAAGGGCTGCTGGAGCAGCTTCTCCACCCGGCGGCGGTACTGCTTGAGCAGCTCCTCGCCCGTGGCCTTGGCCCCGTCGCACACGTCGCGGGAGCCGCGGCGCAGCAGCGTCTCGGTCACGCCGGCGCGCGTGCCCCGGGTGATGGTGCGCGTGACTTCGATAGTGGCCGTGCGGTGCCAGAGGTCGTCTACTTTCAGGTGCCACTGGAGCAGGCACTGGCTGAGCGGGAGCAGGTGAAGGGGGTGAGCGGACATGACTAAAGGAGAGAGAACGGTGAGGTGAGAGCGGGGTAAAGTGGCCAGAGCTCCGCCGGGGGGCGGGTATTCCCGTCCGGTAGGCTTCTGGCCGGCTCCAGGGGTGCTGGGCCTCCGTGCCCCCGGCCAGCGCGTGCTGGCCCGGTCCCTAGGTCATTCCCATCCGGTGGGAACGGTCGGCTTCCAAAGCGCCGACGGGGGCAGTGTTGCAGTAGGTGTGCGGGATGGAAAGCGGGTGGGGCCGGCTACGGCGACGGGGGCACGTTGCCCAGGGCGGCGGCAATGGCTTGCAGGCGCTGGGTGAGCCGCTGCTCATCGGCCTGGAGCACCTGCTCCTCCTGCGGGAAGCGGCCCGGGTGCTGGCGGGCTACGCCCAGCAGAAAGCGCACCGAGTCCAGCTGCTCGGTGAGCTGGCCCCGCTCCACCAGCAGCTGGGGGCGGCGCACGCCGGCGGGCGGGCGCAGGTGCTCCAGGCCGAGCAGGTGCACAGGCTGCTGGTACTCGGCGAGCAAAAAGTCGCGGAAAGAGCGCAGGGGGCCGGCGGCGGGGCGGGCCGTGTAGAGGGCGTAGGCGGCAGTAGCCATAGCAGTCGAAGGGGGATTAAGAGCGTTTCAGGCCCATGGACTCGGCAACGGAGCGCTCCTGCCGGGGCGGGCGCTGGGGGCGGCGCGGCGGGCGCGGGGCCTTCTCCCCCACCTCGGCCCGGGAAAAGCGCCACTTAAGCAGATGCTTCCCCCGGCCGGGGCGAGGGGTGGCGTAGGGCGCGGCCCGCAGCTCGGCCAGCACGGCCTGCTCGGTGAGGGGCTCGCCCAGCAGCTTGCCCAGCACCTTGCCGATGTGCTCGGTGGTGTACTCGCTGGTGAAAGGGGGCGTACCGAACACCAGGGCCAGGGCGCTGGCTACGGGGCTCAGGGAATGGGCGGGCGTCATCATCAGGCGGCCTGGGGCAGTAGCAGTTGAAACTCGCGGCGGCAGTCCGTCCAGTCGATTTCGCGGATGCCGCTGGGCAGTTCGGGCACGAGCAGCACTTCCTGGTGAGTGCTTCCCTCCTGCCGGGCCGTGCGCAGCTCCGGGGGCATGGTGCCGCGCACGTACACCGTCAGGTGGCCCTGCTGGTAGGTGTAGCCCAGAATCGGCTCGGGCGCAGGGACCAGCGCTGCCCCCTCGGGCAGCGCCTGTACCCGCACGCGCTTGCCGGTGCGGGCGTCGGTGAGCGAAATCGGCGGAAAAAACAGTTGTTTCGACATGGCCGGGACGGGTTAGGCAAGCGTGGCGGTTTCCGTGAAGGCGGGGGCCGCGGTGGCTGTGGCCGAAACCAAGCGCAGCTCCCCACGCAGGGCGGCGCGGCGCTGCTGCTCGTAGCGGCGCACCAGCGGGGTTTCCTCGCGGTACTGGGGGTGCGTGGCGTCAATTTCCTGGCAGCGGCGCTCCAGCTCGTCCAGGGACGTGAGCATCACCACGGCCGGGGGCAAGAGCGTGGTGGTGAGGCGCGCCAAATCGCGCAGGCACGGGCGGCGGGCCGGCGCCTGGGGGTCGGTGTTGAGGTGCATAGCAAGCGAAGGGTATAGAGGGAAAAGTGGACTACTTCTCGAATAGGGGCACTTCGGCTTCCTCGCCCTGGGGGCGCAGGCGGGCCGGAATGGCGTAGGTGGGCAGCGCGTACTCCACCAGGGCAATGAGGTCGGGCAGGTTGGCAATCTTGCCCTGCTTGACGTGGGAGAGCCGCCGGGCAGCCGACTCGTACTGCTGGCCGTAGCCGGCCCGAATGGCCATATCCACCGCGTAGGGCGGCAATAGCTCGCACACTTCGGCTTGCAGGTAGTAATACCGTTGCTTATTTGTCATGGCGAAAGCGTATGTTTGGTGCGTATGTTAAATCCGAGTAAACACCCGCCGGAACTGGTCAGCATCCGCAAGCAGATGCACCGGCTTTTCCGGGAGCCGCACGATGTGCAGTTGCTACTGGAGCTGCGCGGCGAGTGGCAACAACAGTTGGAAACGCTGCAACAGCAGCCACTGGAACCCGGCGTGGCGCAGGTAGTGACCAAGGCGCTGGAGAGGCTGCGGGAATTAGCCGCTTTTGCCCTGCCCAGCCGATTCTCCCGCGAGGACCAGCGCAAGCTGTACTTCGACAGGCTCACCAGCGCGGTCGAGGACTTCTAGCCGCATTCTGGGCACCGATAGGCCAGCCAGCCATGTGCCACAGACGGTGGTCCAGGCGCGCGGCCCTCTACTGCGGCTCGCAGGGCCGAGGACTCCAGTAGCCACTGTACCTGCTCGAGGCGCTGCACCTGTAGCCAGCCAAAGCCAACCTCCAGCCGCTCGCCTCCGGCCATGCCCCGCAGCCGAACCTGGAGCAGGTTGGGGGTGGCTGCGGCCTCGAGGTAAAGAAAGTAGTCGTCGGCGCGCACCAGCCGGCCGACGAGGCCCAGGTGGGTGTCGTCGCCTTCGAAAAGCGAGCGAACCTCTACCGTGTAGCCTTGCTCACCTAACCACTTGGTTAGCGGCGGGATAAGGCGGTACGGCGGAGCAGAATACGCAGCAGACTCTTCCATCGTGTTTGGCAGGTTTCGCGGCCAGCGTAGTTACTTGGCCGGGGTACTGCACAAACATACGCCACAAAAGGAGTATTGTTCACTACATAAGGAACAATTTTACTCTACATATAGAGAATAAATGAGCCAAGACGCTATAAATCAGCGAATAAAAATTCTAATCGAAGCTTTGGGAATGAATGTCCGCAGCTTCAGCATGAAGCTTGGCGTTAGTGACTCTACTACGCGCAACTACGTTGACAAAGGCTCTAAGCCACCAGCCGAATACATTGCTACAGTAGCTAGCTCTATTGATAGAGTTAATCCCTCGTGGCTCCTACTCGGCCGTGGCGAGATGTTTCTCGACGGATCGGCCGAGGTGCAGGTGGTGGATGCGAAGCGTGGGGATGCCTCAGACAGTGAGCAGCAGATAAAGACGCTTCAACGCGAGGTAGCTCTACTAGAAGCCCAGCTCCGGGATAAGGAGCGGATTATTCAACTGCTGGAGATGCAGGTGAGTAAATAGAACTTTAATTACATTTTTTAACAATAGTATGTCAGCGAAATCTAATAAAGCCGATAGTTCTGAGAGCAATTCTCAGTCAAACACAGAGAGACGTCCCAAATGCGGCATCATAATGCCAATTGCTGACAACCCAGATTTAGGATATCCATTAGGGCATTGGGCGCAAGTTCGCGAGATTATTATTTCCGCTGCCGAGACTAATGGCTTTGATGCCGATATGGTAAGTAACGACACCCAAGTAGACATCATTCATAGCACTATAATTAAAAACATATATGCTAATGATGTTGCCGTTTGTGACGTTAGTACTCGTAACGCAAATGTTATGTTTGAATTAGGTTTGCGTATAGCTTCAAAAAAGCCTGTTATTCTTATAAAAGACGAAGCAACTCCCTACTCTTTTGATACACAATTAATTCCTCATATTTCATATAGACGTGATTTACGTTTATATGAAACGTTGAATTTTCAGAAGGAACTCGGCGACAAAATTCTAATTGCTTACCAGGAATCTCAACAGCCAGGCTACACGAGTTTTTTAGGCCAGTTCACCTCTTACACACTTGCACAAATTGATGAACAACAGGTAGGTGTGCCGGAGTATTTTACTCAAGTCGCGGGGCGCATGCAGAATCTTGAAGATACTATTAAGATTCTAGCATCGGCAATCAATAACCAACAAAACTCTTTTATGATGGTACCTAGCAACGTTGACCCCTCTCTTAGTTCAGGGGCGCTCTTTGCTTCGGGTTTTAGTAACAGACGCCCTAAACCGAAAAATGCAGACCAGCATATAACATACTATCTCCAAGACCATAGTCTAAGCGGCCCTAGTAAATTATCTCGTATTCAAAAATCTGATTTGATAGATTCAATTATGCGCGCGAAATATCCTGAAATAAAAGATTTTTCTAAAAGCATGATTTCACAACTTATTGATGAATGGATGCCTTTTTAACAATTTAACTAATACATAGTCGAAGTAAATCAATCTTATCCCCAATCATTTTAATAAAACTCACATGAGCATAGCTTTTATAGTTGGCAATGGTTTTAATTACATAATAGGCGATATTATAAATCGCCCAGCAGGTGCTCTTGAAACCCCTGAACAGTTACATGAGCGACGAGCAACAGCAATGAGCATCCGAGAAATCACTGCTCTTTGGCAAAAATTTGACGCTGTATTTCTTGAGCTTAGTAATCAGTTTCAGGAAAGAGGAATTCGAATTAATCATGAAGAAATGATTCGAATGATATATGCTGTAATCAATTTATTTTCTAGTATATCAGGTTTTGAGCAAGTAATACCACCCAGTGATATAGAGAAACTCAGAAGTGTTTTCGATGGATTTCTCTTAGACAAGATAAGAGAAATAGCTAAAGAATTCAAAGACCATGAAGATTCAGATGCTTATAGCCGTATTCGTTCCTATTTCCCAACAGTTCCAGCAACGGTAACAGAATTTATACAGTCAAGACAACTAGGCAAAGTACGTGTTTTCACTACAAACTACGACGGTATTTTTGATACTATATTCACCAATTGGCCAATGGGAGGATTCATATTTTCTGACGGTTTTATTAAATCTAATTCATATCCAGACCTTCTGGAGCTTGAACCAGCCTATGTAGCAAGTAATACTCTTGTAGCTGCCCATTTACACGGATCATACAGATTCACAAAACGCTTTGGCCGTACGTATAAAACCAGGGCTAACTATGACAATAGTGAGCCAGTCATGGTATTCAATAATCCAAATATGAAAGAGGAAATTGTCAGAGCTGACAATGTGCTATCCGCTTATTATCAACACTTGGCTCTTATCCTTAAGAAGTATGACAAATTAGTTATTCTTGGAAATTCTATGGAAGCAGAGCCTCATATAAAAAAGTTAATCAACAAATATTTTAATCGAGAAGGAACCTCTATCACTGTATGTTCTAGAAATCCTAGTACTATAAAGAATGAAGTTTTGCCGTTTTATAATAGAGGTGAGATACATGAATTATCAACTAATGGTATAAGTACCGAGCAGGATTTAATAGACCTATTCGATCACCTACTTAGATAATCTACTTGTAGGTCAGCTAGCATAACAATTTCATTTAATGCACTATAGTCTTACCAGAATTCGGCTAATCACTTGGCTGCTGAGCCTGCCACTGCTGGTGGCGGCTTGTAAGCAGATAGCCGCCGAAGAGCCCCCGGTTGCGGACAAGACCGGCAACCTGCTCGGCGCGTGGCAGCTGGAGCATCAGGAAGTCACGCACTACGACGAGCAGGGCAAGGTGACGTCCCGCCGCTTGGAGCCGCGCCGCGCCAACGGCTCCGGCGTGCAGGCCGTGGCCTTCACGGATACCACGGTGCAGCTCGAAGAGTTCGGGCTGCTCAAGACCACCCGCTACACCCGCAGCGGTGATACAATCCGCATCAAGGGCATTTCCACCTGGGTCATCCAGCGGTTGACCGCCAAGGAGCTGGTGTATCAGGAGGAGCAGCGCTACTACCTGGCCCCGCCCCCTGCGCCGTTCAAGCGCCTGGAAACGGTTTATTATTTTGTTCGATGATATGCAGCCATCCCTACGCAAAGACTACCTGATTGCCGCCAGCCTGTATTTCGTACTCCTGGTACTGTACCTGGTGCCTGCGCTCTATCTCTTCTTGCCGGAGCCTATCGGCCCAGCGCGTCACGCCAACATTCCGCTTTCGGAGGTACTCGGGCCAGTGCTGCTGACCGTCTTCATGCAATTCGCACTGGCTATTGCCCTGGGCCTGGGCATCCGTGCCGGTAAGACGTGGGCAAAAGTCGTCTACGCACTGCTGCTTGCCTACGCAGGCTACGTTTTCGCCCGCGCCTTCCCATTTTTCCTCCAGCACAGCGCCTGGACTATGACGAAGGAAGTAGTTGCCCTGGCCCTAATGTTGGGCGTGGGTTTCTTCCTGTTCCGCCAGCAGCTCACGCGCCGCCCGGCTCCTGCTCAGGCGGGCACGGTAGGGAATGAGTATAATCATGTGAGCTGATATGGCCGTTACTATTCCTGCCAACGACCGTAGGGCGGCGACTCTTATTTTTCTCAGTATTGCCGTAGCCTGCGTACGCCCCCTTGCGTGGTGGGCTTCGGGGCATATTAGCCCCTACTATCCGCACTGGGCCCTTGCTGCTATTTTCATGTTCGTGGTGGCCCTATACGTCGGCATTGGCTTGGGCATACGAACTGGCAAGCGATGGGCTAAGATTGTGTTTCTGCTGTATTCCCTACTCAACTTTGCCCTTAATATCCCACACCTTCTCCAGTTCAATGCCCCGCCAATGGAGTTGGTGCTTACTACACTTTCTATGAGCCTGCACTTATGGGCTTTCGGCATCGTTGCCCGCGACCTGCTGCGCCAGCCAAGTGCCACGTCGTAAGCTGGTATCTTCGCGCCACTCCTTGTTCGCTTACCCCTTACACCTTCCCATGCCTGCTGAACTCGTTAACGGCTTTGGTAAAGTATACTTGACCATCGACTATGACCCGACTAATCACTGGGTCTACAACAACTGGATCGGGTATCAGACCTACACCGGCATCATTGCCGGGGCCGATGCCTGCCTGCCCACCTTGCAGGAAAACGCCTGCGCCTACCTGCTCAACGACAACCGCCAGGTGCTCGGCCCCTGGGACCACGCCGTGGAGTGGATTGTGACCAACTGGGCTCCGCGCGCCATTAACGCTGGCCTCACCCACTTCGCCCATATTGTCAGCCCCGAGTCGCTGGCGGCTCAGTCCGCCACGTCCATGCTGCTGGGCTTCGAGGGCCAGCTGCAGATGCACATGTTTGATAACCTGCCCGAGGCGCAACAGTGGCTGCGTCTGGCTCAGCAAGTCCGTGAGTAGATACTGCGGCGACCTGCTACGCCAGCCGGGGTCGGGGAGCATTGTCCCCACCAAGTGCCCCGTATTGATCTGATGATTAAAAAAGCCCGGAATATTCCGGGCTTTTTTGTGTTAAGGCTTTTTAAGCTGAGATGATGTTAAAGCAAATGCTCCAAGCTTATCCTTGTCTATAACAATGGTTTTAGAATTATCTGGATACATCAGGAAATACGTATCTCCTACTCGGCCTAAATATTTTAAATAGGAGAATGGTTTCTCTCGCATTACCTGGTAATCAACACCCCTAACATACATGAAGTTAGTGTTAGTCAATATGGATTTCGCATTAAAATAACCTATTGACAGGGAAATAAATGGAGTGCTTATGATCATAAAAAATACTCCGTACCACTTAACATATCTCCTACTACGAGCCAAGGAGTGTGCATCGTCTGGATTATCTACGGCAAACTCTTTATTCTTCCAGTTAGAAAGGTTGTTGGCTACATAGGATGTAGCGAATAATATCAATAAATAGGCAAATAAAGGGATACCGATAAAGGGAGTCACAATGGAAGCTACACCTTCCGGCTCTTTCCCGAAGAATAGAAGCCGAGCTGTTGGGTATATCGCCCAATACACTGACATTATCATTGCACTGAATCCGTAAGTCAGTATAACAGGCAATACAATGCTCTTACTTTTTCTAAAGCGCGCAACAAACCTAGTAAGGGTATATGCCACACCTGCTGCTGCTGTTGTACTTAAAAGCGCGGTAATAAAGGCTAGCTGCATAGACCTAGTAGCACCTGTCAATAGATCGCCTAATTCCAGGTATCCATATACATCCACTCCTAATGTGCCCCAGTAGCCAGCGTAGTATAGAATAGATACAAAGTATAAATAGGTTGGTACGAACAACAGTAGCTTGTCAGCGTATTCGAATACAAACGGCTTAGTAGTGTTCAAAGGTTGAATGCGTAAATAACTAGAGATGGAGCATCAAAGCTATATAAATTAGCTTGTCATTTATCTTACCCCCGGATACACAGCAAATCCTCCCACACGGTTGTATAGGCCGGGGTCTGAAACTGACTCTGCCCGACCCAAGGCAATACGTAGGTGCCCTTCTGGGGCAGGGCCGCGGCAAAGCGCACGGCCCCGGCCCCGAAGCGCTGGTTGATCTTGTCCAGGTCGGCCATGAGCTGCGCGCGGCGCTCGGCCTGCTCATTGGGCTCAAACAGCAGGAGCTGCTGCTGGCCGGCCGTTTCCAGGCCATCCAGCAGCACTCCTGCTTTTTTGTACACCGTGCCCGGCTCCCAGATGCGCCGCAGGCCCGCCCGGGCGTGGCGCAGCAGCTCGCCCGTGTCGCTGGTGGCCGTGGGCAGCGTGAGCACCGCCGTGCGCGAGTGCGGCGGGGGCTCCGGCCCGAAGCGGTTCTTGCTCAGCAGCACCGTAAGCACGCTGGCGGCCGAGCCCTGTCGGCGCAGCTTCTCGGCCGCCCGGCTGGTAAAGTGCGCCACGGCCGCCGAGAGGTCGGCAAAGTCTGAGAGAGGCTCCCCGAAGCTGCGGGTGCAGGCAATGCTTTTGCGGCTCAGGCTGCCGTCCTCGCTGGGCAGCAGGCCCTGGCAGGGCCTGCCCTGCAGCTCGCGCACCAGGCGCGCGCCCACTACCCCGCCCAGCTGCTTGCGAGCCCAGCTCTCGCTCTGCGCCGCCAGCTCCGCGGCCGTGCGGATGCCCTGCTCGTGCAGCTTGCGCCCGTACTGCCCGCCGATGCCCCACACGTCCTCCACGGGTGTATGCTCCAGCGCCCACTGCCGCCGCTCCGGCGAGTCCAGGCACAGCACCCCGCTCCCACCGGGCTGCTTCTTGGCGAGGCGATTGGCCAGCTTGGCCAGCGTCTTGGTCGGGGCCAGCCCGATGCAGACGGGAATGTGGGTGCGCCGGCCAATCTGCCGCCGCCACTCCGCCGCCAGTTGCGTGAACTCCCCGCAGTAGGGCTCCAGCCCGTGCAAATCCAGAAAGCACTCGTCGATGGAGTAGATTTCAATCTCCGGGGCCACTGAGGCCAAATAGTGCATCACGCGCCGCGACATATCCCCGTAGAGGGCGTAGTTGCTCGAGCACACCTGCACGCCGTGGCGCAGCAGCACGGGCTTTACCTGAAAGTAGGGCTCACCCATTTTCAGGCCCAGGTCCTTGGCTTCCTGGGAGCGGGAGATGATGCAGCCGTCGTTGTTGCTCAGGACCACCACGGGGCGGCCCAGCAGCCGGGGCTGGAAGGCCCGCTCGCAGCTCACGTAGAAGTTGTTGCAGTCGACCAGCCCGTACATCAGCTCACGCGCACGTGGGCCGAGAGCCGACCGCGCCGGGTTTCGGTGAGCACGTGCGTGACCACGCCCCACACGTCGAACAGATCGGGCTCGTTGATGGGAATTTCCGGGTAGCTGGGGTTGTCGGGCACCAGAAACCAGTTCTCTCCCTTGCGCTTCACGAGGCGCTTTACCGTGAACTGGCCTTCTACCACGGCAATGACCACGTCATCGGGCCGGGCCTCCAGGTGGCAGTCCACGGCTAGCAGGGCCCCGTCGCGGATGCCGGACTCGCCGCCGGTCATCGAGTCGCCCATCACGCGCACCAGATAGCTGGAATCGGGGTTGGGCAGCAGCAGCTGGTTCAGATCCAGCTTCATGCCCTGGTGGTCGTCGGCTGGCGAGGGAAAGCCCGCTGGCACGCAGGAATCAAAGAAGGTCAAGAGCAGGGGGCCCCGCACCACAGGGACAAATAAGACTTCACACATGGCGTTGTAAATGGTTGGTTAGGTGCAAGTATACGCTATGCCAAAATAATTAGTTAATCATCTACTAAAATAATTAGTTATACAGGTTTATCATTATCCCGACTGGCAGGGGTGTATCCGTGACCGGCCCGGCCCCGTAGTACACCCATTATGCTGGCCTGCGCGTCTGAATGGGTACTTCCGACCAGCAGCGTACCGGTTACCATCCCACGCTATGCTGCACCTAGCCTCCTTCCCCTTCGTTACCTTTTACCTGCACGATATCGGCTGCAACGCCTTGGAGGCCGTATGGGGCGACTACGTGAGTAGTTCCTTTTTTCGCGAGGCCGTGCAGCAGGCCATTAGCTTCGTGCGCCAGCACCAAGTCAGCGGCTGGGTGGCCGATGACCGACGGCTCGGGCCCATGGAGCGGGAAGACCTGGCCTGGGTGGGCCTGGAGGTACTGCCGGCCCTGGCAGCGGCTGGCCTGCGCCGCCTGGCCATGCTTGAGTCCGACGACTGGCTGAATCGCCGCTTGATTGAAGAGGAGTACACCTTTCCCGTCGAAAGCCTGGCCATTGAGGTGCGCCACTTCACTGATCCGCGCGCCGCGCGCCGCTGGGCCTGCGGACTGCCAGAAGACGCGTAGCTGCTTCCTGCCGCTCAAGGCGCAGGCGTGTTTGCGTGCGTTGCCGGTGCAGGTGCTACTATTGCCCCACAATAGCCCTGAAAACGGGCCAGCCGCGCATCACACTTTTATCACACACGTGCCTAAAACCTGCATCACATCACGGCCAAAAACCGCATCTACGGACTGCAAATGGGCTAACGCTGGAGTGTTCACTAATTCAACTCTCGTCCCCGCTACATCTAAAAAACGGCTTCGGAGCATTCCGAAGTCGTTTTTTGTTTTAGCCAGCCTCTACCTGCCGGTTAGTAGCCGACGCTCATTATCACTTTGTCAAAAGGTTCGTTTAGCGGCTTCTGTATTCCATTAGCCTAAAAGAATTGTGCATTGGCCGGGACTTTTTCTTCTTGCCCGGATGCACCACGAATTCAACAACACCTTTGGCGAGGTGTACCTTTTCACAGTGTTTGACCAGCCCAATAACTGGATCTACAATGACTGGCAGGGCCTGCTGTCTCCTGGATCCGTATTGGAGGGGTGTATGGGCGTGCTGGACATTCTGCAGCGCACGCAGTGCGCGTACATGCTAAACGACAACCGCAGGGTGCTGGGCTCCTGGCAACAGGCCAACGAATGGATCGAGCAGGAATGGATTCCCAAAGCTTTAGCAGCCGGGCTACGTTACCATGCCCACGTGGTAGCTCCGGGCGTATTCGGGCAGGCTGCTGCCGAAGACATGCACCTGCGGGTTGGCAACAGCTTTCATATGCGTCTTTTCGAACAATTGGATGACGCTCAGACCTGGCTACGTGAGAAACAGCTGGCTGACCACCAGACCGCATTGGGAGAGTAGATTTAACATTACTTCAAACAGGGTGCTTAAGAACCCTGAATACACCCTTGCAAAGAATAATGTAGCCCTACCTGACCCGAAGGCTAAAAAAAAGGCTGCCTCCGTTGGAGGCAGCCTTTTTTTAACTCAGACTTGAGCTTACTTGATTTTCTCCACAATGCCCTTGAAGGCTTCGGGGTGATTCAGAGCGAGGTCAGCCAGTACTTTACGGTTCAGCTCAATGCCAGCCTTTTTCAAGCCGCCCATCAGCTGCGAGTACGACATGCCATGCTCACGGGCACCAGCGTTGATACGCTGAATCCAGAGGGCACGGAACTCACGCTTTTTAACCTTACGGTCACGGTAAGCATAGAGCAAACCTTTCTCAACCGCGTTTTTGGCAACGGTCCATACGTTTTTGCGACGGCCATAATAGCCTTTCGCCAAACGCATTACTTTTTTCCGACGGTGGCGCGAGGCCGCGTGGTTTACACTTCTTGGCATAACCAGAGTTATTTTTGGCGGCCGGCGGCGGATATTATTGCCGCAGCTTGGAGTCTACCGGACGCCTGGTGAAAAATGGGTTGTTGGTTTTCTGTAATTTATTCGTGGCTTGCGGTCAGTTGTCCCGACCAGAAACCAGAAATCAATTTACAGGGCAAGCATATCCTTTACGCGGTTCATATCAGCCGAGGAAACCAGGCCAACGTGCGTGAGAGCACGCTTCTGCTTGGTGGTTTTCTTGGTCAGAATGTGGCTTTTGAAGGCGTGCTTACGCTTGATCTTGCCCGTGCCGGTCAGCGAGAAACGCTTCTTGGCGCCGGACTTGGTCTTCATTTTCGGCATTGTGGTGGTGATAAAAGGTGAAAAACTGCGGCGGTCGGCTGCCTAGGGCCGGTGCGCCAGCGTAAAAATGGAGTTGAAACTCCGGTAAAGCTATTCAGCCGCCTGATCAGCGGGGGCAGCAGCCGATTTTGCTTCCTTGGAAGCCTCCTTACCGCTCTCTTTCGGAGCAGCAGGCTTGCTTGGTTTGGCTGGCGCTACCACTTTCGGAGCGAGGTACAGGAACATACGCTTGCCTTCAAGCTTGGGCAGTTGCTCTACTTTACCAAGATCCTCAAGGGCCTGGGCAAATTTAAGCAACAGGATTTCGCCCCGCTCTTTGAACACAATACTACGGCCCACGAAGTGTACGTACGCCTTGATTTTAGCCCCCTCTTTCAGGAACTCCTGCGCGTGCTTCAGCTTGAAAGCAAAGTCGTGGTCATCCGTATTGGGTCCAAAACGGATTTCCTTAATAACGACTTTGGTCTGCTTCGCTTTCAGCTCACGAGTTTTCTTCTTCTGCTCGTACTTGAATTTCGAGTAGTCGATGACGCGGCACACGGGGGGAACAGCCGTGGGCGAAATTTCCACGAGGTCGAGGTTCTGCTCCTGAGCAAAGCGCCGGGCTTGCTCAATTGGATAGATACCTTGCTCAATGTTGTCGCCAACAAGGCGAACTTCACGGGCCGTAATCTTTTGGTTGATTTTAAACGGCTCCTCGACCTGAGCGCGAGGGATATAGCGGCGGTTGGGGGTAGCTATGGCGGTTTCTCCTTAAGGTGAAAATCGTTTTTTACTGGAATTGCCCCGCAAAGGATGCTTCCAATGGGTTCAATCAGCGGGCAAATATCCGGCTTTTTTCCTAAATCCTAAAGAAAGACTATATAAAATTGCCGGAACAACTACAATTTAGCCTCCCCGGAATGATTGGTCCGGGGAGGCTAAACTGACAAATCAGACAGACTTACCGTCCATCATCTCCTGCACCTGCTGCTGGAAGCTGCGGATGAACTCGGCAATGGGCATGCTGCCCACGTCGCCCTGGCCGTGGCGACGCACTGACACCACGCCTTCAGCCTGCTCCTTCTCCCCTACGATAAGCATGTAGGGAATCTTGGAAACCTCGGCGTCGCGGATTTTGCGGCCGATTTTTTCGTCGCGGTGGTCTACGGTGCCGCGCAACTCGGCCTGCACCAGCGAGTCGTACACCTGCTGGGCGTAGTCGTGGTACTTCTCGGAAATGGGCAGCACGGCAAACTGCTCGGGCGAGAGCCACAACGGGAAGTTGCCGGCGCAGTGCTCAATGAGCACGGCCACGAAACGCTCCAGCGAGCCGAACGGCGCGCGGTGAATCATAACGGGACGCTGACGGGAGTTGTCGGGGGCCACGTACTCCAGGTCGAAGCGCTCGGGCAGGTTATAGTCCACCTGAATGGTGCCCAGCTGCCACTTGCGGCCCAGGGCGTCGCGCACCATGAAGTCGAGCTTGGGGCCGTAGAAGGCGGCTTCGCCCAACTCCGTTACCGTGTTCAGGCCTTTTTCCGTAGCCGCCTCAATGATGGCCTGCTCGGCTTTGGCCCAGTTCTCATCGGTGCCGATGTACTTGGTCTTATTTTCCGGGTCGCGCAGGGAAATCTGGGCGGTGAAGTCGGGGAAGTCGAGGGCGCGCAACACGTACAGCACGATGTCAATTACCTTCATGAACTCCTCCTTCACCTGGTCGGGACGGCAGAAGATGTGGGCGTCATCCTGCGTAAAGCCGCGTACCCGCGTGAGGCCGTGCAGCTCGCCCGACTGCTCGTAGCGGTACACGGTGCCAAACTCGGCCAGGCGCACCGGCAGGTCGCGGTACGAGCGGGGCTTGGTTTTGTAAATCTCGCAGTGGTGGGGGCAGTTCATGGGCTTGAGGAAGAATTCCTCGCCCGGATTCGGCGTCTTGATGGGCTGGAAAGAGTCTGCTCCGTATTTCTCGTAGTGGCCGCTGGTCACGTACAGCTCCTTGGAGCCGATGTGGGGCGTTACCACCGGCGAGTAGCCGGCCTTCACCTGAGCCCGGCGCAGAAACTGTTCCAGCCGCTCACGCAGGGCCGTGCCTTTGGGCAGCCACAGGGGCAGGCCCGCGCCTACCTTCTCCGAGAAGGCAAACAGTTCCAGCTCCTTGCCCAGCTTGCGGTGGTCGCGACGCTTGGCTTCTTCCAGCTTCTCCAGGTACTCCGTCAGCTCCTTGGCTTTAGGGAAAGTGATGCCGTAGATGCGCGTGAGCTGCTTGTTCTTCTCGTCGCCGCGCCAGTAGGCCCCGGCCACGTTCAGCAGCTTTACGGCCTTAATGGGCGAGGTATCAGGAATGTGGGGGCCGCGGCAGAGGTCGGTGAAATCACCCTGCGTGTAAAAGGTGATGGAGCCGTCTTCGAGGCGCTCCAGCAAATCCAGCTTGTAGGGGTCCTGCTTTTCGGTGAAGTAGGCAATGGCGTCGGCCTTGCTTACCTCGCGGCGCTGGTACTGGCTTTTGTTTTTGGCCAGCTCCAGCATTTTCTTTTCAACGGCCGGCAGGTCGTCGGTAGAAATTGAGCGGCCTTCGCCCAGGTCGATGTCGTAGTAGAAGCCGTTTTCAATGCTGGGGCCGATGCCCAGCTTCACGCCGGGATACAAGGCTTCCAGGGCTTCGGCCATGAGGTGAGCCGAGGAGTGCCAGAACGTCGATTTGCCTTCGGGGTCGTTCCAGGTGAGGATGGCAACCTGCGCATCGTGTTCGATGGGGCGGTGCAGGTCGCGCACTTCGCCGTTGACGCGCACACCGAGGGCATTGCGGGCGAGGCCTTCGCTGATGCCGGCGGCAACGTCGTAGCCCGTGGCGCCATCTACAAACTGGCGCACCGAGCCGTCGGGGAGGGTGATGTTAAGCATAACATGGGGGTTGTGGCTATACAAACAGCCGTGAAGCCGCAAGTTAGTTGTTCGTTTTTAGTTGTCCGTTGTTCGATTCCTGGTATAAGGATAATCGAATAACGGACAGCTAAAAACGAACAACGAATAACCGCTTACAGCCCTGGCCGCTGGGCCTGAATGGGCTCAATGGCCTCCACGGGGGCCGGGCGCGGAGTTTCATCCACGATAACGCCGCGGGAGCGGTTACCAACTTTCCAGGCTTTATAGGTCCAGTGGCGGTTGCCGGGGTTTTCCTGCACCAGCAGACGGTACTGGTCGGCGGCTTCCGGCCAACGGGCCAGGCTCTCGTAGCTTTCGGCCAGCATCTGGCGGGCATTTTCCAGGCGCGGGGCCCGGCGCAGGGCCCGCTGCAGGTGCGGAATGGCCTGCGCGTACTGCCGAGACTTGTACGCGGCCAGCCCGAGGCGGTAATCGGCTCGGTAGAAGGTAGTATCCAGCTGCACGGTACGGGCATACACCCGCTGGGCGCTATCGGGCTGGTTCTGCAGCTCAAACTGCCGGCCGTAATCATACCACAATGGGCCGTAATCAGGAGCCAGCTTCAACCCTTTGGCCGCGTACTGGGCCGCCTGGGCGGGCTGCCGGAACGCATTCAGCAGAAAGGCCAGCTGATGCAGGGTTTCGGGCTGGCGCGGGTCGCGGGCGAGGCTGGCCCGCAGGTAATCCAGGGCCTGTACGGTATCCTGCAGCCCGATGTAAGCAACTCCTTTGTAGAACAGGGCCGCCGCCAGATCAGGCTCCTGCTGCAGGGCGCGGTCCAGCTGGTCGAGGGCATCCTGGTAGCGGCGAGCTGCCAGGTGCATCTCTCCTACCAGCAGATTCAGCTCAGGCGAGGCAAAGCCCCGACGGGCGGCTTCATCGGTAGCGGCCAGCGCCGATTTAATTCGGCCCTGCGCCCGTAGCGCCCGGGCCTTGGTGAAGTAGAATTCGCCCGGCGCATCATCCAGCTCCAGGGCCTGGTTGATGTCACTCAACGCCGGCTCCACCTGACCGGCATCCAGCCGAAACGCCGCCCGGCGGGCGTACAGGGAGGCATTCCGGGGCTGTCGGCTAATAGCTCCGTCCAGCTCTTCCGCCTGAATATGAGGGCCGCTCTGCACGGTTTTCAGATTCACCATGCTTTCGGAGCGCTCCGCAGGGGTTTCGGCACAGCCAATCAACCAGCCAGAGGCCAGCACAAGTGAAAACCGAAAAAAGCGGGAAGCAGGCACGAGCAGCAATAAAAAACCGCTGTAAAGATACAGGGCAAATTCGGCAGTAAGTAGCTACAGCCGTTTCAGGCGATGATGCACCTGCCGCCGCAGCCGGCGGTTGAGCTGTTCCAGCATTCGGCGGCAGCGGCGGCTGATTTCCAGCTCATCGGCCGTGACGGGCGTGAGGGATACAGCTTCCTGCAATACGGCCGAGGCCCGGGTTTGCTGGCTCCGGTTCAAGTACACGCGGGCCAGATCATAAGCGAATTGAATGCGTTTAGGCTCCAGCTCGTGGGCTTTGCGGAGCGCATCAATGGCCATGAAGGTACTGGCACTGGCCGGCATACCGCCCAGAAAAACGCGGCTAAAAATTCGCTCGAGGATGTTGTAATGGTCCACGCGGTAATGCCAGCGGCCCAGCAGTTGCCAAGCGTCGGCCCATTCCGGGCGGAGCTCAGTGGCCCGGAACACGTGGCTACGCATTTCTTTATACGCCAGCAGCCGCCCCCGCGCCGACAGCAGTGTAGCCTGGTTGGCCAGCGTCAGCGCTTCAGCGTAGTGCGCTTCCGCCCCATCGGGCCGTACCACCAGGGCACGGTTGGCATACAGCCGGGCCGCCGCATAGTACGCCGATTTTCGGGTTTCGTCGGTATAGCGGCTGCCAATCCGGACGCTCAGCACGGCCGCCTGCCACAGCGCTTCATAAGTGGCCGGTGCTTTGCTGAGAGCCTGCTCGTACTTGCTCAGGGCTTCCGACTCGTGGTATTCCGACTGCAGCCGGGCCGCCTCATTTAACAGCTGCAGGATGGCCGGGTCGGGCGCGGGAGCCGCAGAAACAGCTGCCTTTTCCGGCTTACCTGCCTGTGGGGGGCGCTGAGCCGCCAGACAGTGGGCAGTGACCAGCCACCAGCTCAGCAACCCCCAGCGGGCTATGGAGCAAAACACGTGTGGCATATGCGCAGTGGTGGCGTTGAGGATGAACCCAGACAGCTGATGGACACAGCCGGGGCCGTAAAGTTGTTTAATTGACAGCAAAACGGCCGCTCATGCAACGATGAGCGGCCGTTTCAACCGGATCAGGGAATAACTCTGCTTTAAAACAGCTTCAGCTGCGACTTGGGCGTTTTGAGGACCGCCTGCGCCTGGGCTACATCAGCGTCCGAAATATCCACGGGGCCGTGCTGATCCGGCAGCGGCTCGGCCGTAACCGGCGTGGTGGCCCGCGGAATGGTAGCCGGACCGGCTTTTTTCCGGGCTTCTCGGCGCGGTGGCTCGGGGCCTTCGTCGGTCAGCAGCTGGATGGCGTGGACCTTGAAGTAGTTGAGCTTGTTGCCCTGAGCTTTCCAGCCTTTCACGTCAATGAACTCGTGCAGGAGCAGCTTCTCGGTTTCCTTGTCGGCCTTTTTGTCGCGCTGCAGCTTGATTTCCGCTTCCGGCTCGGGGTTGGCCGTTACGGCTATCAGCTTGGAGCCCTTGGTTTCGGAAATGAAGATAAAGCGCTTGTCCAGCGTGCTGGTTTCAATCTTGAACCGCTTCACGAAGTAGGTTTTCGACTCCCCTTCCTGGTACACGGCCGTCAGCACGGTATCGGGCTCCAGCTTGCGCAGCAGCAGCATGTTGGCCATATCGAAGTGCAGGGCTAGGTCCGGCGACTGCAGGTCGTAGCTGCCGTCCTTGAACACGCGCAGCAGCGTGTCGTCGGTATCGAAGGCACCCAGGTAGCGGCCGTGGCCGGCGTGGTTGAGGCGGCCCACCACGCTGTCAAAGAAGGTTTCGCGCCCACCCAGCGTCGAGTCGCCCAGGCTTTTCTGGGTGATTTTCTTGATGGGCTGCTTGGTTACGATGTTGCCCATCGAGCCCTTGCCTTTGATAGCCAGCTCGGCAAAGTCGAAATCAAACTGCTTCACGCGGGCCGGAGCCTTGTCGGAAAGCTGTACGCCCACCACTTCCGACTCGGAGTTGGGGTTGGCCGTGAGATAGAGCGTTTTGGTGCCTTTGGTGCCCTTGGTCAGGTCATACACCTTGTCGCGGGTGATACCCGTTACCAGGAACCGTTTAGCAAAGCTGATGCCCGACGCGCCATCCTGGTAAATCATGTTGTACACCAGCCGGTCATCGTTCTTGTTGTACACGCCCACGTGCAGGATGTCCTTGCCCACGAACGTCTTTTCGGCAATGCGGCTGACGGTGAACGTTCCGTCGCGGCGGATGGCAATGATGTCGTCTAAATCGGAGCAGGACGTCACCTCCACGGCTTTTTCGTCCTTTTTGAGGCCGTAGCCCACAAAACCATCGGCGTAGTTCACGTACAGCTTCTGGTTGGCCACAGCCACTTTCTGGGCCGTTACCACATCGAAGGTGCGCAGTTGGGTTTTCCGCTCCCGGCCCGCGCCGTACTTTTTCAGCAGCCCTTCAAAGTAATTGATGGCGTAGCGGGTGATGTTGGCCAAGTGGTCGGCCACTTCGGCCAGCTCGGTTTCCAAGCGCTGAATGTACTCCTCGGCCTTGAACCCATCGAACTTGCTGATGCGCTTGATGCGGATTTCGGTGAGGCGTGTGAGGTCGTCCTCGGTGATGGCGCGGCGCAGCACAATGCGGGTGTCGTTGGCCTTGGGCTTTTCGCCTTCCACCCGCACAAACTTTTTCAAGCCGGCGTCAATGGTCTGCAGAATATCTTCCCAGGTTTCGCACTCCTCAATTTTGCGGTAGATGCGGTTTTCAATGAAAATCTTCTCCAGCGAAGCCGAGTGCCACTTTTCCTGCAGCTCCTCCTGGCGGATTTCCAGCTCCCGCTCCAGCAGGCGCACCGTTTTCTGGGTGCTGAGCTTGAGCATATCCTCCACCCCCACAAACCGCGGCTTATCCTCGATAATCACGCAGGTGTTGGGCGAAATGCTGATTTCGCAGTCGGTGAAGGCGTACAGCGCGTCCATCGTGAGGTCGGGACTCACGCCGGCCGGCAGGTGCACCTGGATTTCCACCTCGGCGGCAGTGTTGTCCACCACCTTCTTGATCTTGATTTTGTTGGCTTCCGAGGCCTTCACGATGCTCTCCATCAGCGCCGTGGTAGTGGTACCGTACGGAATGTCGCGGATGACGAGCAGGGTTTTATCAACCTTCTCAATGGTGGCGCGCAGGCGGATTTTGGCCCCGCGCAGACCGCCGTTGTAATTCGTGACGTCGCAGAGGCCGCCGGTGGGGAAATCCGGAAACAGCTGGATGTCCCGTCCCCGCAGCACGTCGATGCTGGCTTTGCACAGCTCCCGGAAATTGTGGGGCATGATCTTGGTGCTCAGGCCCACGGCAATGCCCTCCACACCCTGCGCCAGCAGCAGTGGAAATTTCACGGGCAGCGTGGTGGGCTCCCGCTTGCGGCCGTCGTAGCTCATCTGCCACTCGGTAATGTCGGGGTTGAACACCACGTCCAGGGCAAACTTGCTGAGGCGGGCTTCGATATAACGCGGCGCGGCCGCCCCGTCGCCGGTGCGGATGTCGCCCCAGTTACCCTGGGTTTCGATTAGCAGGTCCTTCTGGCCCAGATTCACCATGGCGTCGCCGATGCTGGCGTCGCCGTGGGGGTGGTACTGCATGGTCTGCCCGATGACGTTGGCCACTTTGTTGAAACGGCCATCGTCCATCTCCTTCATAGCGTGCAGAATGCGGCGCTGTACGGGCTTGAGTCCGTCTTCAATGGCCGGCACGGCCCGCTCCAGAATTACGTAGCTGGCGTAATCCAGAAACCAGTTCTGGTACATGCCATTCACGGTGGCCACGTCGTGAATTGTCTCGCCGGGTGCGAATTTGGGCTCCTCTTCCGCTGGCGCGGGTTCACTGTCGGTATCCGGCTCGGAGGCCGTGGTTTCGGCATCGGCCATTTCCAGTAGTAGCTCGCCGGTTTCGCTTATGCTTAGCTGGGCCTGCTCCTCATCGGGAGAGGCTGCCCCGAATTCAAAGGAGTCGCCGGCCCCAAACAGGTTGGGCTGTTCTTCGGAATTCGGGTCCTGGGGGTTCATTTCTTCTGACACGGTAGGGTGTGGCACCTGCCACGATTATTGTTCTTGTACCTCTCCCCGACCAGAGGCCGGAGGAACTCATAAAATTACGCCAAGTCTTCTTCCGCCACTTCTGCTACGGGCAGCACGTCGGAAGTTATCAAATCCTTCTCCTGCCGCAGGTTATCGATGATAAACTCCTGGCGGGCGGGCGTGTTTTTGCCCATGTAGTAGGTGAGCACCTGCTGAATAGAGCGGTCCGATTGCAGAATCACGGGTTCCAGCTTGATGTTGTCGCCGATAAACTTACCGAACTCATCGGGGCTGATTTCGCCCAGGCCTTTGAAGCGCGTCACCTCGGGGTTACGGCCCAGCTGGCGCATGGCGGCCTGCTTTTCCTGCTCGTTGTAGCAGTAGATAGTGGTTTTCTTGTTGCGCACCCGGAACAGCGGGGTTTCCAGGATGAACACGTGACCGTTGCGCACCAAATCGGGGAAGAACTGCAGGAAGAACGTGAGCAGCAGCAGCCGGATGTGCATGCCGTCCACGTCGGCATCGGTGGCAATGACCACGCGGTTATAGCGCAGGTTTTCTATGCCTTCTTCGATGTTGAGGGCGTGCTGCAGCAGGTTCAGCTCCTCGTTTTCGTACACAATCTTCTTCTTGAGCCCGAAGCAGTTGAGCGGCTTACCACGCAGACTGAATACGGCCTCCGTTTCCACGCTGCGGCTCTTGGTGATGGAACCCGACGCGGAGTCGCCCTCGGTGATGAACAGGGTGGTGAGCAGGGCTTTTTCCTCGTCCTTGGTTTCGCCCAGGTGCAGGCGGCAGTCGCGCAGCTTACGGTTGTGCAGGTTGGCTTTCTTGGCGCGCTGGTTAGCCAGCTTTTTCACCCCGGCCATGTCCTTCCGCTCCCGCTCACTCTGCTCGATGCGCTTTTTGAGGGCCTCCGCTACCGCCGGGTTTTTGTGCAGGTAGTTATCGAGGTGCTCCTTGATGTAGTCGAGGATGAAGCCGCGCACGGTAGGCCCATCGGGACCCATGTTGAGGGAGCCGAGCTTGGTTTTGGTCTGGCTTTCAAACACCGGCTCCTGCACCCGCACCGAAATGGCCGCCACAATGGAGCCCCGGATATCGGCCGCGTCGTACTCTTTTTTATAAAACTCACGCACGGTCTTCACCACGGCTTCGCGGAAGGCGGCCAAATGGGTACCGCCCTGCGTGGTGTACTGCCCGTTCACGAACGAATAATACTCCTCACCGTAGTCGTTGCCGTGGGTGATGGCCAGCTCAATATCCTCCCCTTTCAGATGCACAATGGGGTAACGCATGGCCTCCGGGTCGGCTTTGCGGGCCAGCAGGTCTTTGAGGCCATTCTCGGAGTGGTAGCGCTGGCCGTTGAAGTTGATGGTGAGGCCGGCGTTGAGGTAGCAGTAGTTCCAGATCTGGCTTTCCAGAAACTCCGGGATAAAGCGGTAGTTGCGGAAGATGGTATCATCGGGCTGAAACACCATCAGGGTACCGTTGCGCTGGCTGGTGGGCTGTGGCTGGGCGTCGGTTTTGAGCAGGCCCTGCTCAAACTCAGCGGCCTTCATCTGGCCGTCGCGCACACTCTGCACCAGGAAATAATTGCTGAGGGCGTTAACCGCCTTGGTACCTACGCCGTTCAAGCCAACAGACTTCTGGAATACTTTGCTGTCGTACTTGCCGCCCGTGTTAATCTTGCTGACTACCTCCACCACTTTGCCCAGCGGAATGCCCCGGCCATAGTCGCGCACCTGCACCCGGCTGTCGGATATTTTGATGTCAATAGTGCGGCCGTAGCCCATTACGTGCTCATCAATGGAGTTATCGATAACCTCCTTCACCAGCACATAAATGCCGTCATCATAGCTTGAGCCGTCGCCGAGCTTACCGATGTACATGCCGGGGCGCAGCCGGATGTGCTCCCGCCAATCGAGGGAGCGGATGCTGTCTTCGGTGTACGCGTGTGGAGCGGGGGATGCTTGCTGTTCAGCCATCAGAAAACCAGAAATCAAATTTGAGGTAAAATAACGCAGAAAATTGCCCGTTTCCGCGCTTTACTTTCACTAGTAAAGTTAGCAAAATCCCCGGCTATTCTCATTGTTTCCGCGCACCAATCCCGACGTAAAGCGGAAATTTGCCTTGTTTACCCCCTAACACGCACACACCAAAACTCCAATTTAGTTAGCAAATGCTACACCCGAACGTACAACACAATCTGCCGCCCTCCGGCCACAAGCCGAACCCGTTGGTAAAACAGGCGCCCATCATCCAGTTTGCCTTTTTTATGCTGGCGCTGGTATTGCTGGTTTATTCCCTGAAGGTTCTGGACGATATTCTGCTGCCGCTGTTGTTTTCAGCCGTGTTTACGCTGCTGCTGCTGCCCATCTGCCGCTGGCTGGAGCAGAAAGGAGTTCCCCGGATACTGGCCATCATCATTTGTCTGGTGCTGGTGCTGGCTGTATTTGCCAGCGTAATTCTGGGTTTTGGCTCGCAGCTGGCGCAGTTCAAAAATGAAATTCCGAAGCTGCAGACCAAAATGATGCAGTTCTTCACCGAAATTCAGGAATGGGCCCACCTCAAGTTTGGCTATGAGCCCATGAGCATCGATGACCTGAAGGAGACGTCCATCAAGGCACTCAAGAAATCGGGCGGCTCCTACCTGGGCACCACCCTGAACACCACCACCGCCGTGCTGAGCAACCTGGCGCAGGTGCTGATTTACATTTTCTGCTTTCTGTACTACCGCGACCATCTGCGGCAGTTCATGTTCCGTTTTGTAGCCCCCGACAAGCGCACCACCGTGCTGCACACCGTAGATAACATCCAGACGGTGGTGCAGGCTTACATTTCGGGTCTGTTCAAGGTGATTGTTATCGTTTCCATTCTGAACGGCATCGGCCTGTTGGCGCTGGGGGTCAAGTTTGCCATCTTCTTCGCCATTTTTGCCTCGGTGCTGGCCGTTATTCCCTACATCGGCATTATGATTGGCGCTACCATCCCGGCCATCATCACGCTGGTAGAAACCGGCTCTCCGGTGCAGGCGGCGCTGGTAATTGGGGTGTTTGTGGTGGTGCAGTTTCTGGAAGGCAACTTCATTACGCCCATGATTACCGGCTCGCAGGTAAGCATCAACCCGCTGGCTGCCATTCTGGCCCTGATTCTGGGCGGGGAACTGTGGGGCACGCCGGGCATGATTCTCAGCATTCCACTGATGGCCGTGGCCAAAGTGGTGCTGGATGCAAACAAAACCACTGAGCCCTGGGGTTTTCTGCTGGGCGATACGGCCGAAGGTGAGGACTCCGTAAAACCTGAGAATCAGCAGCCTAATGCGGTGCAGAAACTCTGGAGGCGGATGCTGGGAAAAGCCGCGTAACCACTTATTACTGAGTAACCAAAGAAGGTGCGGCACCCCCATTGCCGAACCTTCTTTTTATATAGCAAACCGCTGTTATTCAAGGCCTGACCCTAAATTTTACACACAACCCCGGCTGGCTTCTCTGCGGTATACACCCAGGCTGCCACCACTGGCTCGGCTTGTTCTCAGTTCTCTACCACCCTAATTTTCTTTCCATCATGGCTACCATCACCGGCGAAACTGCCCGCGCATACAACGACCTAGTAGAAATCAATAAAACGGCCGCTAAAGGCTATCAGGAAGCAGCTGAAGGCGTATCCAGCCCCGATCTGAAATCGAAGCTGAGCCAGATGAGTCAGCAGCGCGCCCAGTTTGCCTCGGAACTCAGCCAGCACGCCCAGCAGTACGGCATCAACCCCGAAAGCGAAGGAACCGTTGAGGGTGCTTTGGCTGATGCCGCCGCCGCCGTACACCGGGGCTGGATCAACATTAAATCGGCCGTAACGGGCCAGAACGACTCGGCTATTCTGGGCGAGTGCGAAACCGGCGACGCTACCGCTCTGAAAAGCTACGAGACGGCACTGCGCTCCAATGAGCTGCCCGTAGAGGCCCGCAACGTAATCCAGAAACAGCACGGCGAAATTCTCTCGGCCAAAAACTGGATTACCCAGCAAAAAGGCAGCCGCTAAGCGTTCCGCCACAATAACCAGTACCAACAGCCCGCCTCTTGGCGGGCTGTTTGCGTTTGGGCACCACTAAGATAGTTAGCCGCTGCAACCTTCCGACCGGGTATCTTTGTTAGCAATCTGTTTCGCTACGTACGCTGCATCACCTATAGCATCTCCCCTCTTGTACGCCATCATCGACCTTGAAACCACCGGGGGCCAGCCCGCGCAGGACCGCATCACCGAAATTGCCATTTATATCCATGATGGCGAAAAGGTGGTAGATGAGTTCAGCACACTGCTCAACCCGGGGCGGGCAATTCCTTTCTTTATTACGCAGCTTACCGGCATTACCGATGATATGGTGCGCGACGCACCCAAGTTTCACGAGGTCGCGCGAAAGATTGTTGAAATTACGGAAGGCTGCGTGTTTGTGGCGCACAACGTGCGGTTCGACTACTCCTTTCTGAAGAAAGAGTTTGCCGATTTGGGCTATAACTACTCGCGCAAAACCCTGTGCACGGTGCGCCTGAGCCGCTCCCTGATTCCCGGGCAACCCAGCTATAGCCTGGGTAAGCTGTGCCAGAACATTGGAATTCCCCTTCAGGACCGCCACCGGGCCACCGGAGACGCCGCGGCCACCGCCGTACTGTTTGGGCGGCTTCTGGCCATCAGTCAGCAGCAGGATACGGCCGCCAGCCTGAACCCGGCGGAGGCACTGGCGGCCGTGGATGCCAATGCTCCGGCGGGGCAGCGGCCGGCCGGTGCGGCGGCTAAAGCAAAGCAACCTTCAGCCCGGAAAATCAAGGCGGTGCAGGAGGCTATTAAAACGGCCCTGCTGCCACCCAACATCAGCCCGGAGAAAGTAGATTCCTTGCCCCAGGAAGCAGGGGTGTACTACTTCCACAACGAGGCCGGGGAGGTGATTTATGTAGGGAAGAGCATCAACATCTACAAGCGGATTCAACAGCATTTTGCCGTCGATTATAAGTCGCGCAAGAGCATTGAGTTCAAAAACTCCATTTCGGATATTACCTGGGAGCTGACGGGCTCGGAGCTGGTGGCGCTGCTCTACGAATCGCACGAAATCAAGCGGCTGAAGCCCCTATACAACCGTGCTCAGCGCCGCTCAGTATTTCCGGCCGGTATCTTCCTGCGCACCGACGAAAACGGCTACAAGCACCTCTACTACGGCCGCGCCGACGACCATGCGGAGTCGCACCCGCTGATTGCATTGGGCAACCAGTATAAGGCCAAGGGCTTCCTGTTTCATAAGGTGGCCAAGTTTAACCTGTGTCAGAAGCTCTGCGACCTGTACAAGACGCAGGGTTCCTGCTTCGATTACCAGGTGCACCGCTGCAAGGGAGCCTGCCTGGGCCTGGAACCCCCTGAGGAGTACAACCAGCGCGTGGAAGCCGCCATTGAGTCATTTACCTATGAGCACGGCTCATTTGTAGTGATTGGGCAGGGCCGCCGGCCGGATGAGAAAAGCCTAGTCGTAGTGGAAAACGGCCGCTACCTTGGTTTCGGGTACGTGGACGAGGTTTTCTCCGCCCGCCGCTTCGCCGATTTCCGGGATGCCATTACGCGTTACAATGATAATAAGGACGTGCAGCAGATTATCCGGCAGTACCTGCGCACCGAACACAAGGATAAAGTCAAGGTGTTTTCCTGAGCAGTAGACAGCACCGAGGCCGGGTTGTGAAACAGACTACTGCGGACCGCTCTGCCCATTGTGGCGGGCCTGCTCCTGCTGCAGCCATTGTACTGCCTTCGTCTCGTCGTTGAAGCGGCGCATCCGGTAGGTCCGCTTTTCGTCCTGCTCAGCTGTCCTGAATGCTTGCAGGCTTTCCGTAATTTCCTGGTAAGTGGGCGACAACAGCTGGCTCATGAACACCGGTTTGCCCAATAAGTCCGCCATTTTAGGAAAAAATTCCTCCAGACCCCAACGGGTGGTTTCAGCATCGGCGGGTAGGCGACGGCGCCCATCCAGCAGCCAGTACGGACAGGCACACGTCCGCGCCGCCTCCAGAATAAGCTGGTACCCCTGCCTGGTTTCGTGGGCGGAAACCGGCCTCAGCCAGCGGGCAACCAGAAAGTCAAGGTCGTCTCGGTAGGTTAGGTGCAGGAAATCCGGGACGGTGAACGTGTGCATGCAGGCTGAATAGAGCCCAAATATATGTACGAACAGCCGTACACCACTTCCTTCTTGCCTGGGCTAATACAGCCGATGGCGCAGCAGCCAGCCGGCAGCATCAAATTCTTCGGCCCGGGGCTGATACTTTTCGAGGTTGATTTTACCAATTCGCAGGGTGTTGCCATCCCCACTGTCGTAGACGGTGATGCGGCTGCGGAGGCGTTTGGTGGGCACGGGTGTGGCTTCAACCAGGTCCTGCCCGGCCCCGTCGTACACTCCGATTTCCAGGTGCGCGTCCGGTTCGCCGCGCAGTTCAAACTCATCATTGCCACCCAACCCGAATAGCTTGATTGAGCGGGTTTCGCCGCGGGCGAAGGTGCGTTGCCGGAGCAGGGTTGCGCCTTGCGATGTGAGGTGGAATACCTGCACCCGCACACCGCCGTTGGGGGTCGGCTCCAGCACAAACCGCTCGGCTTCATCGGTACCGGGCAGCTCCACGTCGCGGGCAAGCAACTCGTAGAATTTTTCAGCTACGGCCGGCAGCTGCTCCCGGCGGCCACGCAGCTTGCGGGTGAAATCGGAACTACTCATTTGCTGCACTTCCTTCGGCCACACGGCCAGCGCCCGGGCAATGGCTGCATCCGTGAGGGAACCCCGGAGTGAATCGGCCACCTGCCGGAAATCTTCCCGGCTCAGATAGGCCAGCAACGACTTGTCCATGGGCCGGGCGGCCTGGTTCAGGCCCTCCACATCGGCCAGCCGAATTTGCTCATGGAAGCTCTGGTAGTTGGATTTCACCCAGCCAATCATGTGCGTGAGCAGGCCATCATCAAACTTAAAGAAGGCGTGGTCCCGGTCGCGCGGAATGGCCCGGTACACGGTGCCGCCGTCCGCGGCGGCAAAGCTTGCCCAGCGCCACTGGTCCTCGCGCCGGCTCCAGTCGCCCAGCCACATATCAAACAGCCGGCTGCGCAGGTATTGGCGGGCATCTACCCGAAACGAAGACTTGGCTACCAGATTGGTAAATACCTTGCGGGAGCTTTCCACGGCCGTGGAGTTGCCAAAGCTGCCTACCGCGCGCTGGTCGCCTTCGGGCCGCTCCTCAAACAAATACAGCGCATTGGCGAAGCTTTCCCGAAACTCCCCCAGAGCCGGGTCGTCGGCCACGTAGATCAGGCGGGGGTTGGTATGGTAGAGGCCGGCGGCCTGGGCCAACGGAGCCACGATATAGGCCCCGTATGGATGAATAACGCTGGTCTGGTCCTTCATCAGGCGGCCGATGGGACCTTCCTGCAAGCTTTCGGGCAAGGCCTTGGTAGCATCCTTATCTACGGAGCGGAGCACGTACTGTACACCGTTTCGGTCAACCAGCCGCAGGTTTTTGGTTTGGAACGAGCCCCCTTCCCGCACCGGTGTGAGTCCGCCCGGCACGGCAGTGCGCAGGTTGAATACGGGCGCCGTTACGGGCAGCCCCCAGAGGGCCCGGTAATGCGTGCCCCAGAAAAACCGATGAAGCGCGCCACGGTCGTATTGAGGTCCGGCGGCCACCAGCACCGTCGAGTCGGGCCGGATAACGGGCCGGGCGGCAGGCCGGGGCTGGGCCGGGGCCTGACAGGAGGCCAGTAACAGGCCGCTGCTCAGGCTAAAGGCCAACCAGGATGCGGGAGAGGAAAACGGCACGAATCGGTGGTTATGTACAATGAAACAGCTGCCCGAACCGGAGCAGCTGGTCTTATAGCGCAAACCCGGCCCCGGCGGTTATCCATACAGGCATTGACTTTTCTGCGGAAGTTGCGTTGAAGGAACCCAAGCCGCGCTTACCCGCCCTGCATGACTGTACGTTTCGCTCTCCTTTGTTTGCTGCTGCCCGCTGTTTCCTGCAGCCGCCACCCTTATTTTCAACCCGATGCCCGGGTCGACTACACCACCCCGCTACCGGCAGGGGCCGATAGTGCCCGCGTAACGGCCGGCCGGCACTACCGCCGGGGGCCGGGCGGCCGTTTTTTTCTGGGCCGCCACTACCGCCAGACCTGGGCCCAGCCGGTTACGCTGCCGGTATTCAACCCCCAGACTGCCGTGCCGGGGGGGCTGCGCTTCGGCAAAATCGGAGGGGGCTTTCAAACTATCAGCATGACGCTGGTGGGGGCCGATGGCCGAAGCTACGCCTTGCGCAGCATCGACAAAGACCCCTACCGTACTTTACCTAAAGTTCTGCGCCAGGGGTTTATTCTGACTACCGTGCGCGACGCTACTTCCGCCGGCATGCCCTACGGAGCATTTGTGGTGCCGCCCCTGGCCGAAGCCGCCGGCATACCGCACACCTCGCCCCGCGCCTTTTATGTGCGGCCCGATGAAAACGGGCTGGGCAGCGCCTCTGAGCGGTTTAGGGGGAAAGTAGTGCTGCTGGAGGCGAAGTACGAGGGCAAGCAGAACATTGCCGGCCCCGTGGCCGGCGCCCTGGATCTGGAAGAATCAGAGGATGTGTTGGAGGAGCGGTACGCCTCGCCCAAGCACCAGCTGGATGGCGAGGCCTACGTACGGGCCCGCCTGCTGGACCTGTGGCTGGGCGACTGGGACCGGCACGAAGGTCAGTGGAGCTGGGCTGCCTATGCGCAGCCTGATGGCCACATCCGCTGGAAACCCGTACCCCAGGACCGGGACCAGGTTTTTTTTCGATTTGACGACGGGGTTATATCATGGATAGCCAGCAAGCTGGTGGCTAAATTCCGCACGTTCCGCCCCCAGTATGAAAGCATTGAAGGCTACACCCGTAACGCCTCCTTCATTGATGAGCGCGCCCTGGCGGACGTGCCCCGGGCCAGCTACCTGCGCGCCGCCCGGGAACTGCAGCTCCGCCTCACCGATACCGCCATTGTGCAGGCCGTACAACAGGGCCTGCCACCGGAGGTATACCGCCTGGAAGGCGCACGACTCATTGCCACTCTTAAAGCCCGCCGCACCACTCTGCCGCAGGCTGCTACCGACTTTTACCGCCTCAAAGCCCGCCAGGTGCTGGTAGCCGGTACCGATGCGGCGGAACGGTTTGTAGTGGAACGCCTGAACGATACGACTACCGTGGTATCGGTGTACACACTGCCCGTAAACCCACAGAACCCGGCGGCGGCCCTGTACTACCAGCGTCGTTTTAACCCGGCCGACACGCGCACCGTGATGCTGCACGGCTTACGGGGCAAAGACGAATTTATGGTGTCCGGCAACGTACACCGCTCCCCTATGCTGGAAGTGTATGGCGGGCCGGATGCTGACCTCTTGCGGGACTCATCACGAGTAGCCGGCTTGCGTAAGTACACCCGTTTCTTCGACACCAAGCGCAACAACACCGTGGAACCGGGCCCCGAAACCAAAGACTGCACGGAGCACAGCGTCCGTTCCCATGCGTTTGACCGGGACGGCTCCGGGCGGTAACGTGGAAAGTGGTGAAGTTGCCATTAGCCCCGCAAATGGCGCGGGCCAAACAACAACTTCACCACTTCACTATTTCGCCTTTTCCAGCTCGGCCAGCATATCCAGCACCATGTGTTCGGTGGGTGTCAGCAAGTCGTTTTCGGCGGGGTCGGCGTCGTGGCGGCGCAGGTAATCGATGAGCTTATCGGAGTTGAACAGCTCAATCACCTGCGGGTGAATGTAGTATTTGGAGCACACGCTGGGCGTGTTGCCCAGGTTTTCTGCTACATCCTTTACCGCGCGCTTCAGGGTTTTGGGCTTTGGAAAATCCGGTTCCTCCTCCAGGATCCGCTCCAGGCATTCCACCATTTTCACGGTACCGCCCCAGGTGCGGAAATCCTTGGCCGACAGGCTCAGGCCCGTTACCGTGTGCAGGTACTCGTTCACGTCGCCCGATTCCAGCTCTTGGCGGTGCCCGTCGGGAGTATAGTACTGGAACAGGTGCTGACCCGGTATTTCCTTGCACTTCTGCACCAGCCGGGCCAGCTTCCGGTCGTGGATGGTGAGGTCGTGGGGCACGCCTTTCTTGCCCACGAAGCTGAAGCGCACATCGGCCCCACTCACCTGCACGTGCTTGTCGCGCAGGGTGGTAAGACCGTAGGTCTTGTTCTTTTTGGCGTATTCCTTATTGCCGACCCGGATAAACGACTGATCCATCAGGGTAAGCACCAGCGCTACCACTTTCTGCTTATCCAGCTGAGGGCGGGCAAGGTCCTGGTGCATGTGGGTCCGTAGCTCGGCCAGCTTTTCCCCGAAGGCGCGCAACCGGCTGAACTTGGTAAGGGCCCGGGCCTGGTCCCAGGCCGGATGGTAGAGGTACTGCTTGCGGCCTTTCGCGTCGCGGCCGGTTACCTGCAAATGGGTGGTGGCGGAAGGCGAAATCCAGACATCCGTCCAGGCGGGCGGTATTACAAACCCCTGAATGCGGGTCAGCGTTTTCTCATCGGCTATCGGCTCTCCCGCGGCTGTGCGGTACTGGAAATCCCCTTTTTTGGTGGCTACACGGGTCAGGCCGGGCTTGGTATCGGTGAGGTAGCGCAGGCCGGCCAGCTCGGCCTGCCGGGCGGGGTCTTTGTAGAGCACATGGGCTTCATCCAAGGGGGAGAGCCGTTTTTTCTTGGTTTTGGGGCGGGGAGTAGTGGTGGCAGTTGCCATGAAGAACGAATAGCTAAAAGCCAGCTGACAGTAGCGGCAGGTAGCTGTACGCAGGAATTCAGCGCAAGGTGCGGTGAGGCGGCCGGCGCTGTTGCAGTGCCGGCTCGCACATCGTTTTTCGGGCTGATTCTCCGCACGGTAGCACCCGCTATGGGCCTCCTACCGCAACACCCGCGCCCCGATGACCGTTAGGGGCGTGCAGCTCTGGCATTGTTTTTTCTACGCCGCCTGCATTCTGCTCCTTTCCTTCCTTTTCAACTTTTCTCGCTTCGTATGCGACACATTCTGCAAAAAACTGGATTACTGGCCGGCCTTGCGCTTACTTTGGGCGGGGCCGCCTCCTGCTCCAAAGATGGTGACGGCGTGCTGCTCTTCTCTGTGGAAGACGACAAAGCCCTCGGCCAAAAAGTAGCCGCCCAAACCGATTCCACTTTCCGCGCCAAAGGCCAATTGGTGGAACCTGGCAGCAACCCGCAGGCGTATGCGGCCCTCGGACGCATTGTAACGCGCGTCCTCGATAACGGTAAACTGCAATACCGCAACGAGTTTCCGTGGGATGTGAAGATTATCCGCGACGACGCCACCCAGAATGCCTTTGCCACGCCCGGCGGCCATATCTACGTGTACTCGGGCCTGATTAAGTACCTCGATAACGAGACGGAGCTGGCCGGTGTGCTGGGCCACGAAATTGCCCACGCCGACCGTCGGCACACCTCACGGCAGCTGCAGAACCAGTATGGCATCAGCGTGCTGCTGAGCCTGTTGCTGGGCGAGAATGAGAACACGCTGGTGGATGTGGCTTCCAGCCTGGGCCAGCTGAAATTCAGCCGCGACTACGAGACGGAGGCTGATGCCTACTCAGTGGAATACCTCAATGGCACTAACTACTACGCCTGCGACGGGGCGGCCGGCTTTTTCATCAAGGCCCAGAATGAAGGCCAGCAAAGCCCGCCGGAATTCCTGAGTACGCACCCCGACCCTGGTTCCCGGATTCAGAACATCCAGACGAAGGCCGATCAGCTGGCATGCCGCAACCGCACGGCTGGCAGCTCTGACTTCAATGCCCTGAAAAGCGCGCTCTAGGCTCCGGCTCACCGCGTACTTAAAGCTTCCGAAGCGCGCTTCGGAAGCTTTTTTTTGGCCTGTTTCTACTGGTTTTCGGGTTTAACACAACACAGATCCGATGATGTTGCGTAGGCAAAACCAGTAGTAACCCGTTTTCTTTACGCCCGATGGCACTTCTAGATACTCTGAGTAATTGGGCTGAACGCGCCGACGACGCCCTGACCCGCACCCGCGCCCGCCTGGGTCTGCTGCATCCGCTGCAGCTGATTCCGTACCGCAGCTACGGCACGCCGGAGCGCCTATACGTGAAAGGGCGCCTGCTTACCGATAAAGGCATTAAGGAGCCGGACCCGGCTGATTCGCGCTGGCACAACCTACTGAACATGTACCGCCGCTTCGACAGCAACGAAATCAGTGGTGCCCAACTCAGCGTGCTGCCCGCCGATGGCACCGATCATACGGTAATATCGGATGAAGAAGGGTATTTCACGCTGAATCTGGCCCCGGACGCGTTGCCCGAGCCGGTTGACTACCTATGGTACCCGGTGGAGGTGCTGCTGCGCAAAGCCCCCGCACCATTCCCAACCCCGCCGGGCCTCAATACCCAGGCCATGGTACTCATCCCGCCGCACGATGCGGAATACGGCATCATCTCCGACCTCGACGATACCGTTATCCAGACTTCAGCCACGGATTTGCTGCGCATGGCCCGCACGGTGCTATTGCGCAATGCCCGCTCCCGGTTGCCGTTTAAGGGCGTAGCCGAGTTTTACCGGCAGCTACAACTGGGCCGCAACGGTAAGCGCAACAACCCGTTCTTCTACGTCTCGTCCTCGCCCTGGAATCTGTACGATTTGCTGGAGGATTTTCTGCACCTGAATGATATTCCCCCCGGCCCGCTCCTGCTCCGGGATATGGCGCTGAAGCGCAAAGAAGCCGGCGCAGCTTCTGAGCATCACGGGCACAAGCTTAAGGAAATCGACAACCTGCTCCTCACCTATGCCAAACTCCCCTTCGTCCTCATCGGCGACTCGGGACAGGAGGACGCCAATATTTACCGGGAGGTAGTGCGCCGCCACCCCGGCCGCGTGCTGGCCATTTATATCCGCGACGTGAACCTGCCGGAGCGGGCAGCTCTGGTGCAGAAGGTAGCGGAAGAGTTGCGAGACGAGAAAGTGGAAATGTTACTGGTAGAGGATACGGTACAAGCCGCCCGGCATGCTGCCAACTCGGGGCTGGTATTTCAGGATGCTATACCCGCTGTGGAGCAGGAAAAGCAAAAAGATGAAACGGACCCAGAAGAGGACGGCCTTGATGGCGAAGGCACCGGCAAACCGGTAATGCGCTGAGTGAGCGGCTGAATTGTCGGGTGGGTGAATAGCTGAATTGGGCTATTATTGAAGCAGTTTAGCCATTCAGCCATCCGACAATTCACCCATTCAACTCGAATGGTCGGCTACCACTACCCACTGCCCGTTGATACGGCGGAAGACCAGCAGAAAATGTCCCTGCAGGTCGCCGGCGGCGGGGCGGGCCAGGTGCCAGCGGCCAATTACCTGCGCGGCGTCCGGGCTGAGGGGCTGAATCCGGAGGTTGCTGAAATCCAGTTGGCCCATGGCGGCCGGCGTGGGGTAGCTGCGCCGGTAATTATCCAGGGTGCGCTGCCAACCGTAGGTCAGGCCGCTTTTACCGATAAACACCAGGGAATCGTTCTGCCAGTAGCCCTGCATAAATCCCGCCACGTCGCCGCGGTTCCAGGCGGCCGTCTGGGTGGTGAGCACCTGCCGGATGGCCTGGCGGGCGGCGCTGGCAGAGGCCGGGGAAAGTGGCCGGGCAGCCGTGCAGGCCGTGAGCAGCGCACCGCCAAGCAGCAGGTAAACAACGTATTTCATACAAATTGGAGCGAGTAGAAATACGAAGAAACACAAAACGCCCGCCTTTCGCATATCGAAGGCGGGCGTTTCCGGTGCCGGATTTTCCGCACTGCTATTTATTGTCCATCAGCTCCTGCACATACACTGAGCCACGCAGCTGCCGCATCCGGCGCAGCACGCGCCGCTGCTTGGCCCGCGCCTGCGGCCCCGGATTGCTGGCCCGAAACCGCAACGGATTGGGCAGCACCCCCGCCAACAGCGCCGCTTCCTGCGGATTCAGCTGGCTGGCTGATTTGTGGAAATACCGCTGCGAAGCCGCTTCGGCCCCGAAAATACAGTCGCCCATTTCGGCCACATTCAGGTACATTTCCATAATGCGGCGCTTGTTCCAGAGCAGCTCAATCAGCAGGGTAAAATACGCCTCCGCCGCTTTGCGCACGTAGCTGCGGCCGTGCCACAGAAACACATTTTTGGCTACCTGCTGCGAGATGGTGCTGCCGCCCCGCAGCTGCTTTTTGCCGCTCATGTTTGATTTGGCCGCCTTCATCAGGGCGTCGCCGTCGAAGCCGTGATGCACCAGGAAACGCTGGTCTTCGGCTGCCACCAGAGCCAGCGGCAGCTGCGGCGACACGTCCTCCAGACTCAGGAAACTGTAACGGATCCGCCGGTCGTTTTCCTGGATTCCATAGTAGCCTTTGCCGACTGGCGCGTGGGCCCGGCGGTCCAGCATCAGCCAGGTGGCCGGCGGACTTACCCAACGGTAAATCACTACCCAGGCCACGGAGGTCAGAAATAACGCGGCTATTACCTGAACTGCCACTCTGCCTACCCGTCGGGCGGTTTGCCTGTAATCTGTCACGAGTGTAATTGCCTGAATTTAGTTGGGCCCAATGCGGAAGCCGGCCGTAAAAGTAGCGGCTGATGCAGCACAATTGGTTTTCCGGGGCAGCATTTCTGCTGATGTCGGTTAGCCAAACGGGCAGCCTGCTTGTTATAGCAGAAGCTTTCGGGATGCGGCCGGCTGTCACGTCAGGATTATTTCCGCATATTGGCAGCCGCCCGGCCCCGACGGCCGCAGGTTTTTCTTTCTCCCCTGCTCTCCTCTCACCCAACCCTCCCACTGCAATGCGTCAGCTGGCCTTATTTCCGCTCAATCTGGTTGTATTTCCGGGAGAAAAGCTCAACCTGCACATTTTTGAGCCCCGCTACCGCCAGCTGGTTCACGACTGTCTGCAGGACAATATCACCTTCGGTATCCCGCCCTATATTAATGGTGGCGTTAGCACACTGGGCACGGAAATGCGGCTGATCAGCATCGAAAAAACCTATCCAACCGGGGAAATGGACATTCGTACCAAGGCCATTGGGCTGTTTCAGGTGCGGGAGTTTTTCCATGAGCTGCCCGGTAAGCTGTATGCCGGCGCCACTGTGGAGCCCCTACCCGATGATGACGCCGCTGACCTAGTGATGCACCACCAAACCCGCCGGCTGATTCAGCAGCTGTATGATGTGCTGGGGTTACGGCGGCTGTTGCTGGAGCTGCCCGACAACTTCCGGGCCTATGAGGTGGCGCATCATCTGGGCATGAGCACCGAGCAGGAATACCAACTGATGGAAGCGGCAACGGAAGTGGAGCGTCAGCAGCTGGTACTGGCTCACCTAGAGCATGTGCTGCCAGTACTGCTGGAAACCGAGCGACTTAAGGAACGGGTACGCCTGAATGGCCATTTCAAAAATCTGACGCCTCCCACTTTCTAGGCCTTTCTCGGGGGTAGCCATCCGTCGGCTCCACGGGGTGGCAGCAAACTGCCGACTATTTGCGTACAGTAGCTACTCACGCAACTTTATTTCCGTGGTGGTTTCTTCTTTTGCTTTTTATGCGCTGTTGGTTTTCGCCGGGCTTTTACTGCTTTGGCTGCTGAGCCGGTACATGGAAGAGCGGCGCTACCGGCGGCGGCCGTACGTGGCCCCGGCCTGCAACGACTGGGCCATGCAGCCAGTACCGGAGGAACCGCCGCTACACCGCGTGGCCCTGCTCGGCGACCCGGGCGCAGTGGCCACCACCGGCTCCGACCCAGTGTTGCAGCTGCTGGAACAATGGCAGCAGGAAACCGGACGGAGCGGTACTATCATTATCCTCGGCGACAATGTTTATCCGGTAGGCATGCCGCCGCTTCACCACCCCAGGCGGCCCCTGGCAGAGGCGCGCTTCGATGCACTGCTGGATAGCCTGCGCCAGTTTGCGGGCAACGTGGTGCTGCTCAGTGGCAACCACGACTGGAACAAGGGCCGCCCCGATGGCTGGGAATATCTGCGCCGCCAGGAAGCCTACGTGCGAGAAAAGCTGCCCTCCGCTCACTATCTACCCGCGGATGGCACGCCTGGCCCCGTTACACTGCAGCTGGCCCCCGGTTTGCTGCTGATTGTGCTCAATACGCAATGGTGGGTACAGCGTGGCGCCCGCCCGGCCGCCAATGCCAAAGAGCCGTTCCGTCAGCTTCGGCAGCTACTGGAAGCCAACCGCCACCAGCGGGTGCTGGTGGCAGGCCACCACCCGCTGTACTCCAATGCTCTGCACGGCGGCAAATTCACGGCCAAGCAGCATATTTTCCCATTCACCACCGTACATAAACGGGCGTATGTGCCCCTGCCGCTTATTGGCTCACTGCTTCCACTGTACCGCAAGCTGGTAGGTGCGGCCGAGGATATGGCGCACCCCCGCTACCGCAAAATGCGCCGCCGCCTGCTACGGGTGCTGCACGATTTTCCGGATGTGGTGTACGCCGCCGGCCACGACCATAACCTGCAGTATTTCCAGCGCCACGGCGGGCATTACCTCGTAAGTGGGGCCGGCAGCAAAACGGCTTTTGTGCAGAAGGGCGGACAGGCCACCTTCGTGCACGAGCATACCGGATTTTTCAGCGTTGATTTTTACCCCCGACAAACCTGGCTACGTACGCTGGAGCCGGGCGCTGCTTCGGAGGTGTTTCGGGTGCGCCTATACCCTGCCCGAGCCGCCGCTGCCCCGGTTGTACCGTTGCCTAAGCGCCTGGAGCACCTGCTCAGCCGCTAAGCTTCAGTTGGCACCGGAACCAGCACCCGCAGGCTGCGGGGCTGAATCTCTACGTCAACCGGCGTGGGCAGCTGGTGGGGCTCACCATCTACCTGCACCAGCACCTGCCCTGCACCCGACACCGCAATACGGGCGTGGCGGCACCGTAGCCGCCGGGTGTAGTCCGATTCATCAAAGTCGCTGGTATACAAGCGGTATAGCAAACCCGGTGCGGCGGTATTGGGAAAGGGCGCAATCAGGCACAGTTCAAACTCGCCGTCATCCAGCCGACTGTTCGGGTTGATAACCACGTTGCTCCCGAACGTGTTAGCATTGGCAATAGTCAGCATGAAGGCTTCGCCCTCCCAGGTTTCCCGGTCGGTTTGGATATGATACGAGGCGGGCTGGTAGGCGGCATATTCCTGCGTGGCAATGCGCACGTAGGCCCCGGGGCCGCGCACATCACCTTCATCAAACTTCTGCACAATCAGGGCATTAAAGCCGATATCGGCCAGATGCGCCGCGAAAAGTCCCCCTACCCGCAGCGTATCCAGGGTGCGCACTGTATATTCCCAGGTGAGGCGCAAAGCGGCCGGCACATCCTGCGGTATTCCCAGATCCTTCGACAGCCCATTACCGGACCCCAGCGGGATAATTCCCAGCGGCAGCGCACTGCCACTCACGGCCTCCGCTACCAGGCTCACGGTACCGTCGCCGCCGGCCGCAAACACGGCATCGTAGCGGTGCTCCGCGAGGTGGCTGGTAAGGTGCGCCAGATCGTTCTGCCCGGTGGTGTGGAAGAAGGCTGCCGTGCGGCCCCGTTCAGTGCAATACGCAGTGATGGTACTCTCCAGCGCCGTCTTGTCAACGTCACCGGAAATCGGGTTGAGTACAAACAGCAGGTCCCGGAGTTGTGCAGGCATGAGCAATGAAAATGAACAGCAATAACGGTCAGAGATGCCTATAAAAATATAGCCAGCAAAGTGCTGGCTATATTACTTTCAAAACTAAGGGCCGCTAAGGCTTCAGGTTGGCCGGCAGCCCCTGCGGATAATCGGCGGCAATATCCCGCTGCAGCTCCTGTATCCGGTTGCCGGGGTTGGGGTGGGTGCTCAGAAACTCGGGCGGACTGCTGCCCCGGTTTTCCTGCTCCAGCACTTCCATCACCTGAATCATAGCCCGGGGATCGTAGCCAGCGGAGGGCGTAAAATCCACGGCCAGTTTATCGGCTTCCAGCTCATCCTCGCGGCCGTAGCGCAGCGTCAGGAGCTTGCCCACCATAGCGGCGGCGGCGGCACTGGCGGCAGTACCGGGCCGGTCCGGGTCGTAGAGCCCAATGGCGGCGGCCCCGGTGAGGCCATTGGTGAGCTGTGATTTAGCCACCTGCTCTGCCGAGTGGCGGGCTACTACGTGCCCAATTTCATGGGCCAGTACGCCGGCCACCTGGCCTTCCGTTTTCAGGTTTTTCAGCAATCCGGCCGTGATGAATACCTGCCCACCGGGCAATGCAAAGGCATTAATAGTATTCTCATCTGCCAGCAGGTGAAACTGGAATTTGTAGGGTGTCTGGCTGGCTTTGGTGCTCCGTACAATCTGCTGGCCAATGCGCTCCACAGCGGCTCCGGCCTTCTGGTCGGGGTGAATGCCGCCGTATTGCTGCGCCATTTCCGGAGCAGCCTGCAGGCCCAGGGCTATTTCCTGCTCCGCCGACATATTCACGTGCTGGACTTCGCCGGTTACTTCATTTTTCTGCGTGTTGCAGTAGTAGGGAATGAACGCAAAGGCGGCCATTACCAGGGCTATTATGTAGCGAAGATTGCCTCTCATGACTGGTTGTAGGGAAGGGAGTGGGAAGTGCGAATCCAGGACAAAACGTCCTTTGCGACTTGTAACGCGTCGTTTTTTGTAGGGTTGCCCGGAGCTCTGAAACCCAAAATCCAGCGATGCACGTATCAGCCCGTATTCCGGCCCCTCTGGCAGGTGGCTTCTCTCCCTCACCGTAATTTTCCTGCGTCATGAATCAGAAACGCACATTCGGCAGTATCCTCACCGTACTCGGTATCATTGGTATCATTCTGGGCGCACTGGGCTTCCTCGGTATTGGCGGCCTTGGCCTAGGCAAGATGAACTCTCTGGTTCCCTTCGTAGTAGGCCTGATCTTCTTTTTTGCGGGTATCAACCTGGTGCGCACTACCAGCGACCGGGCTTAGCCCCTCACCCCTTTCCGCCTAAACCCATGCGGCCCCGCCTCTGTTGAATTCAGGAGCGGGGCCGCATGGGTATTTTTCTCTTCGATTGCTCTTTAGCCGGGGCGCTGCAATAGGCCGCTGTGCTGCGCGAAGGCCAGCAGCGCGCCATCCAGCTGCAGCCACTGTGACTGATAGGCCACACCCGTGGGGGCGTTGGCAAACACTACTGTACCACTTTTTATGGAGCGAATAATACCGGGGGTTTGAGCAACTGGTAACGCCGGGCATCCCTGGCTACGGCCCAAACGGCCGTGCTGCCGCACAAATGCCGGGCTTACATACTCGGCCCCGTGCACCACTACTGAGCGGGACAGCGCATTGGTGTTATAGCCTTCATCAACCCCTTGTAGCTTCAGGGACAGACCGTGTTTGCCCTGGTACGTAGTGCCGGTAACGTAAAAGCCCAGGCTGCTCATCTCGGAGCCTTCCTGATTAGAAAATGACTGAGCGTACTCCGCACCGGTATTTTTGCCGTGGGCTACCAGCGTGTGGTGCAGCAAGCGTCCCTGGGCCAGATCAACCACCCACAGCCGTTCCCGGGTACTGGATTGGCTGAAATCAATAATGGTGATGGTGTGGCATTTGCTGCTGACAGTACCACGCTGCTGCAGATTATAAAACCCCACGAGAGCCTTCCGGTACGTAACAAGTGGTAATCCGGCGTTCAGCAGCCCGGCCCGGGTGTAGGTAGCGGCTATGTGCTGCTCAAACGCTGCCATATACAGGCTTCGTTCAGGAGCACTCAATACTGTTGTTGCGGGGGCCTCCTCCACGGGAGCAACCGGACCTGGAGCTGAAACGGCCCCCGCAGAAGTAAACCAGGACAAACACGTCAGGAAAAGACCGGCGGCAACAGTCGGCAAATTCGTCATCGGCTAAAGTAGTCGGGGCGAAGTAAATTGAGGTAGCTTGCGAAGCAGTACTGCTATGGGCCGACCAAAAATAGCACTTTTACTTTAAGCAACCTCGCCCTGCTCAACTACTTACCCATGAAAACCGTTCCTGTTTCTCTGTTTAGCCCAATTTTTTTTTTAGCGGGCACGCTGGCGTTATTTGGCTGCGGCCATGCGCTACCCAGCATTCCCGAGTTCAATTCTACCACCTGGCGCGCCGACCAGTACGGCTGCCGTGACCAAAGGGCTGCGCTCCTACCGGTACTCGAGAAGCACCGAAACGACCTATATGGGGCCAGAATCAACGATATTACGGCTTTACTTGGTCACCCTGATGAAGAAGAGTTGGGGGAGCAAAGCGACAAAGTGTACATCTACTACGTTGCCCCCGGCATGCATTGCGCCACCGGTCATCCCCGCTCCGCCCGCAACCGCCTTCTTATCCGGAGTGGTGCCACTGGCACCGTTACCGAAGTAATCCTACCAGTGTTAAAAAAATAAATAATATGATTTTATTTATTTTTGCCAGTAATACGCGCCCTCGTCTGCCATCTTAAAAATTTTATCACCAACCAGAACGGCCATCAGTTCCTAGGAGCTGATGACCGTTCTGGTTGGTGATACTGTGATTAAAAGCCGTCTACCCCAGTCCACCATCGGTGGGATTAGTGGGTTGAGGAGGAACCGCGTCACGCTGCCGGTCATCGTGAAACATACTCAGCTGTGAAGGAGTCAGGATGCGGCTGCACTCCGTTTCATACTGCGACTCAAGCTCCGCCAGCTTCGCGTTGCGCTCCAGCGGAGAGTCATAATATTGCCACTGAATTTCTTCGACCCGGGCCAGCTTGATTTTGTTTACGGCCCGTAGTTGGATGATTTGCGCTTCATTAAGTTGAAGCTGCTCACTCATCGTACGGGTTAGCCGTTCAACCTGAGCAGCAGATGGTTCCGTTGTTCCTGGTCGTTCAGCGTATCGGTCTTTGAGTTGTGCTTGGGCGGCCGTACTAAGACCGGCCAGAAGCAGAAGCAGAAAAAGAGCTTTCATGAGAAAACGGTGGAAAGCAGGCAGGTGTGTACTTGACATAAGAGCGGTAATGCTGAATGAACCAAACTTTCCCAAAGAAAATTCCAACTCATTTGCGGCTCTTTGAATACAAAAATATATTTATTAAATCATAAAACAAGATATTTATAGAATTTAAAGACAATTTTATATAGAAATAATTATCTTAATATTCGGATCTTTCCAGGTATATATCACAAAAAAGCCGGACTGATGGGTCCGGCTTTTGAACTTTGAGCAGTGGCCCATTATTCCAAACCAGTCATGGGCTTATGATCCGGGCTTTTGTAGTACTGCATGGCAATCAGGGAAATAATCACACCAGCCATTGCGCCCTGCAGGATAATGGCCAGAAAGGCAATGGTGACGGACAAATCAAAGCCAAACAGATCCTGGGCCCGGATGCCATCCATAATATGCCGGTTCAGCACTCCGGCATACAGAATAAAGAAGAAGCCGAAAGCTATGGAAGCAACACCGGCCGTGATGATGCCAGTGCCAAAACCATGCAAATAAGGCATGCGTCCGTGCCGGTAGCGTTTGTAGTGCACAATGGCCATACAAATGCCAATAACCATAATTACGCCATTCAGGAAGCTTAGCTCAATCCGCTCGGCAAGGCCAAAAAGCGAAGCCAGCAGGAAATACAGCATCATGCCCCCAGCCGTAAACAGGCCGTAGCGGACACCGTTGGTCTCGGGAGTAAGGTGAGTGGTGGCCATAAGACGAAACAGTTAAGTGGTGGAAGAGAAACCCATTGGCCGGAAGCACCCGGAACTCGCGGCAGGTACCCGCTTGTTCTGAACAAGCATCTGCACAACGTATCCGGCGCGCTGCCCGCTTTCTTTCTATACAGTACTGATAGGTAGCTTGTTGTGAAATGGGGTTGTTTTTTTCGGCGGTCAGGTCGTTTACCGGTAAATTTCCGGCCGGGCAGGGCAATTTGTGTACTTTTGCGGGCCGGTTGGCCAACTACCGGCTCTTTCGGGTTCTTCCGCACTACTTTTTATGATCAGCACCTCCAACGTAAGCCTGCGCTACGGCAAGCGCATATTGTTTGAAGACGTTACCATCAAGTTCATGCCCGGCAACGTGTATGGCCTGATCGGGGCCAATGGGGCCGGAAAATCTACGTTTCTGAAAATCCTGTCGGGCGAGATTGAGCCGAATACCGGCTCGGTGGATATGCCCAAGGGTGCCCGCCTGTCGGTTCTGAAGCAGGACCAGTTTGCAGCCGATGCCTTCCCGGTGCTGCAAACCGTTATCATGGGCCATACGCGTCTGTGGAAGGTAATGGAAGAGAAGGACGCGCTTTACGCCAAAGCGGATTTCTCGGATGCCGATGGTGAGCGGGCCGCCGAACTGGAAGGCGAGTTTGCCGACCTGGAAGGCTGGAACGCGGAGTACGAAGCCGCCGAACTGCTGTCGGGCCTTGGCATCGGCGAAGACAAGCACCAGACCCTGATGGCCGACCTGGGTACCTCCGATAAGGTACGGGTACTGCTGGCACAGGCCCTGTTCGGTAACCCCGATGTGCTGCTGCTGGACGAACCCACCAACGGCCTAGACGCCGAAACGGTACTGTGGCTGGAAAACTTTCTGGATTCATTCCAGAACACGGTTATTGTAGTAAGCCACGACCGTCACTTCCTGGATGCGGTGTGTAACTACATGGCCGACCTGGACTTCTCGAAAATTACCATGTACCCCGGCAACTACTCGTTCTGGTACGAGTCGTCGCAGCTGGCCCTGCGTCAGCGTCAGGAGGTGAACAAGAAGACGGAAGATAAGCGCAAAGAACTGGAGGAGTTTGTGCGCCGTTTCTCGGCCAACGCTTCCAAATCCAAGCAGGCTACCTCGCGCCAGAAACTGCTCCAGAAGCTCACGCTGGAAGAAATCAAGCCGTCGTCGCGCAAGTACCCGTACATTGCCTTCAAGCCGGAGCGCGAAGCCGGCAACCAGTTGCTGACGGTAGAAAATCTGAGCAAGTCGGTTGATGGACAGGTGATTTTTCGCAACGTATCCTTCTCGCTGGATAAGAAGGATAAAGTAGCTGTCATCAGCCGCGACGACCGGGCAGCCTCTCTCCTGTTCGACATCCTGTTCGAGCAGATTAAGGCGGATTCCGGCGACTATAAGTGGGGCACTACCATTACGCCTAGCTATTTTCCCAAGGAAAACACCGAGTTTTTCGATACCGACCTGAACCTGGTGGACTGGCTGCGCCAGTACAGCACCGAAAAGGACGAATCGTTTATCCGGGGCTTCCTGGGCCGCATGCTGTTCTCGGGTGAGGAGTCGCAGAAGAAGTCGAACGTGCTGAGTGGTGGCGAGAAAGTGCGCTGCATGCTTTCCAAAATGATGATGGAAGCCGGTAACGTACTCGTACTCGACGACCCGACTAACCACTTAGACTTGGAAAGCATTACGGCCCTGGATAACTCCCTGCGTGATTTCAACGGCACGCTGCTGTTTGCCTCCCACGATTTGCAGGTAATTCAGTCGGTAGCCAACCGCATCATTGAACTGACGCCGGATGGCATCATTGACCGCCGCATGAGCTACGAGGAATACCTGGCCGATGACAACATCAAAACCCAGCGCCAGCGCATGTATCAGTTGGTGTCGTAATTACGTTACTGCAAGCATTATGAAACGACATCTGTTCCTGATGCTGATAAGTGGGGCCGGCCTGGTTGGGCTGGCCCCTACCGTTTCAGCCCAAACCACCGATACCACGCGCACCGTGAAGCCCCAACTGAACACGGCCCCTCCCGGGTCGGCACCGGCTCCCACGGCTCCACCCGTATACCAGCCCGCGCCGGTACAGGCTCCGGTGCCCGACCGCAACGTACCGGCCTCCAACGCCCCCTATGACCCCAGCCGGCCGTCAGGAATGGATCTGCCGCAGCGCCCCGGCGTAGCGGCTCCCGCCCCACCTCTGCGCCGCTATTTTCTATACACCAACTTTGGTCTGGGTTTCAACAGCTACAATGGCTACAGTCAGTTTAGCGGCAGTCTGGCGCCGGCCATCGGGTACCGGTTCACGGAGCGCTTCGCAGCGGGCCCCGGCATATCGTACGCCTACAACAGCTATTCCTTTAGCGGCCTGCCAACCATCAAAACCAACAGCATCGGGCTGAAGGCATTTGCGCAGTTTATTGCCTATAAAGAGTTTTTCCTGCACGCTGAATATGAGGTAACCAATGCTGAAACACTCGGCATTGACTATACCACCAATACCGTCTTCACCTACAAGCATACGGTACGCACCCCACTGGCTGGGGCGGGCTACCGAACCCGCTTCAGCGACCGGGCCGCCGCCGATATTGTGGTCCTGTACAACTTCAACGACGGGTTCGATGACATCTATGGCCAGCCAGTCATTCGGTTCAGCTTTCTGTTTGATCTGAAATAGCAGCCTTGTGCAACACAAAAAGCCCCGCTCATTGCTGAGCGGGGCTTTTTGTGTTTTTGGACTTTATTTATCCCAGCTACCAGAGTGGAATACGGGTGCCGGAGCTATACTGCTCTACCGCCGCGTATTACGCGCAGCAGAATAGCAATGATGGCAATTACCAGCAGAATGTGAATCAGGCCACCGCCAACGTGCATACCGAAGTAGCCAACAGCCCAGAGAATGACCAGAATTACAGCGATGATATACAGCAGATTTCCCATGGTGAAAGAGGAGAGAGTAAGTGGAAAAAAGGGAGAGTGGGTTTGGTGGCTTCTGAAAGCAGATTGGGTGATGGCGCTTCAGGAGCCGTTCTGCGGTTTTGTACGCGGGAGTTCCGGCAAAAGGTTTTGGAAGCCGATTTATTTTTCTCTTTCTGAGTTGTACAATACGTTATAAAAAGCCTATTCAACGCTACAAACGCAGTTTTACTATGGTAAAAAAACTATAATCAGACAGCAGAATATCCTGATACTGCAGCCTTGGGTGCGAAAAGTTTCGGCGTAGCTTTGCGGCACCCAAACCCGGAAACGGGTTATTTCCCACCCTTCTTTTTTCGCATATGCACCAGATAGCTGTTATTGGCTCGGGCACCATGGGCAATGGTATTGCCCACGTTTTTGCCCAGCACGGATTCTCCGTTTCCCTCATTGACATCAACCAGACGGCTCTGGACAAAGGGCTGGCCACTATCGACAAGAACCTCGACCGCCAAATAACCAAAGGCACGCTTTCGGCTGACGACAAAACCGCCACGCTGGGCCGCCTGAAGCTGTTCACGAGCATTGCTGAAGGAGTCCGGGAGGTGGAGCTGGTAGTTGAGGCCGCCACGGAAAACATTGACCTGAAGCTGAAGATATTCCGGGAACTGGACCAGCACGCACCCGCCAACGCTATTCTGGCCTCCAATACGTCGTCTATTTCCATTACCCGCATTGCAGCCGTTACCCAACGGCCCGCACAGGTTATCGGTATGCACTTCATGAACCCGGTTCCTGTAATGAAACTGGTAGAAGTGATTCGGGGGTACGCTACTTCCGACGAGGTAACGCAGCAGATCATGGACCTGTCGCGGCAGCTTAACAAAACCCCCACCGAGGTGAACGACTACCCGGGGTTTGTAGCAAACCGCATCCTCATGCCGATGATCAATGAGGCCATTATCAGCCTGTTTGAAGGAGTGGCCGGCGTGGAGGAAATCGACACGGTGATGAAACTGGGTATGGCGCACCCCATGGGCCCACTGCAACTGGCCGATTTTATTGGTTTGGATGTGTGCCTGGCGATTCTGCGGGTGCTGCATGAGGGCATGGGCAACCCCAAATACGCCCCCTGCCCGCTGCTGGTAAATATGGTAACGGCTGGCCGGCTGGGCGTAAAATCGGGCGAAGGATTCTACTCCTGGACGCACGGCACCAAAGAGCTGGTAGTAGCTGACCGGTTCAAGAAATAACCTGGCCGCAAACAGACTTGCATTCTAACGGACGCCTTACACGCTGGTAGCCACTTGGGTATCAATGTGTAAGGCGTCTGCTTGTTTCGGCTGGTAAACAACCCGGACAGATGTAAACTTTTTTCGCCCAAAATGCCTTTTGTACGTATGCTACGAGCTATTCTAACGGTTATGCTCGGCCTGGGGCTGCTAAGTGCAGCATTGGCGCAGCAGACCGTTATTCCCTCATCAACTACGAAACTCAAACGAATGGAACAGGCAACATTTGGAGCCGGCTGCTTTTGGTGCGTCGAGGCCGTTTTTCAGGACCTCAAGGGCGTGGACAAGGTAGTATCCGGCTACATGGGCGGGCGTATTGCCAACCCTACCTACAAGGAAGTGTGCAGCGGCCTTACCGGTCATGCCGAGGTAGCCCAGATTACCTACGACCCCACGGTTATCAGCTTTGAGGAGCTGCTGGAAGTATTCTGGAAAACCCACGACCCAACAACCCTCAACCGCCAGGGCGCGGATACCGGTACGCAGTACCGCTCGGCGGTTTTCTACCACAACGAGGAGCAGCACCGGCTGGCTGACGAGTACAAGCAGAAGCTGAATGCCGCCCACGCCTTCCCGAACCCCATTGTGACGGAAATTGTGCCGGTAACCACCTTCTACGCCGCCGAGGATTACCACCAGAATTACTACAATCAGAACGGTCAGCAGCCTTACTGCCAGTTTGTTGTAAAGCCAAAGGTGGACAAAGTGCGGCAGGTATTTGCCGATAAGCTGAAGACCGAAAAGGCTTCCGTTCGGTAAGAATCAGTTATTACAGCCAAAAGAAAAGCCGCTTCGAGCAATTCGAAGCGGCTTTTCTTTTGGCTTGTAAACAGGATTACTGCTGCTCTACCAGATCAATCTGGAAAGGGCCATGCTCCCGCCCCAGGGCATAAAACATAGCTACCTGGTTCATGAGGGTGCGGGCATACAGATCCAGAGCCCGGGTTTCCAGGATCTGGTTGTTTTTCACGATGATGAAGCTTACCAACTCTCCCGGGTAGGCACCATCCTCGCCCAGCGGCGGAATGGCCTCGAAGGGCGAGAAGTTTTTCACTGGAATAAATTCTCCTTTAGGCAGCTCCATCAGGGTTTTCTCACCGTACGGAATAAAGCCCTTCAGGTGCGAGTAGCGGTAGTTGGGGTTCCATACCCAGCTCCCGTTGAAGATGTAATACTCATCGGTACCCAGCCGCAGAAAGTCGCGCAAGGATACGTTCACGCCTACGCGCCAATTGGTACGCTCCTCCAGGGTCTGCTTGATGATGCTTAGCCGGGTCGGGTCGGACGTGTCGGTGAGGGGCTGGGTCATGCGGGCCTGCGCCACCAGCTCGCAGCCGGCATACAGGTTCAGCAGTTGCTGCCGCCACGCGTTCTGAGCACCCAGATGATAGGCATCGGCGCGGGTGAACTCAAAGAAATTGTGGGTGTACGGGCCGGCAATGGCCACTCCGTCGCGGCCGTTGGGCTCGGCCCATTCTACCAGAAAGCACGGGCGGTTGCGGCCATCTACCCAGGGCAGGTCCCGGTTGAAGGCAACGCGCGTTTGAATGGTATCAGGTTCAATGCCCAGCTCCTGGGCTACGTAGTCGCGCACTTCGTCGCGGGCCTGAGCGGCCGATACAACTGATTTGTGGGTACTCATCAAGCAAAGAGAAAGAATAGACCGGCGGCCCGGCAGGAATTGGTTTCGGCCACGGCCTACAATGTTAAGCAGTTAATCACGGATTTAAACGGATTTTTCGGATTTCCAGGATTCATCCGCCGTGGCTTCTGCCGCAGGTTCGCTTGCAGGCCGTCATTCTGCTAAGATAACTGCTGACTATCTGAATTCTGTTGACACAGACACGCCCGGCCGGCTACGAACAGCCAGCCGGGCGTTCCGGAGTTCTACATTACAGGGTGCACCCTGCTGCTTCTGGCTTAAACGGCCACGTTGTGCTCCCGCAGCGCGTCGTTGAGGGAGGTTTTCAGGTCGGTGCTGGGTTTCCGCTGGCCGATGATGAGGGCGCAGGGCACGTGGTACTCTCCGGCCGGGAACTGCTTGGGCAAGGAGCCCGGAATAACCACCGAGCGGGCCGGCACATAGCCCCGGTATTCCTTCGGCTCGGTGCCAGTCACATCAATAATCCGGGTGCTGCCCGTGATGGTGACGCCGGCCCCGATAACGGCCTCTTTACCTACAAAGCAGCCCTCTACCAGAATGCTGCGGGAGCCTACGAAAGCCCCATCCTCCACAATAACCGGAGCAGCCTGCACCGGCTCCAGCACACCGCCAATGCCTACGCCACCGCTCAGGTGCACGCCGGCCCCGATCTGGGCGCAGGAGCCTACAGTGGCCCAGGTGTCTACCATTGTACCCTCGCCTACCCAAGCGCCAATGTTCACGTAGCTCGGCATCATGATAACGCCGGGAGCCAGGAATGCACCGTAGCGGGCTACGGCCGGGGGCACCACACGCACACCCTGCTGCTCGTAGTTGGTTTTGAGCCGCATCTTGTCACGGAATTCAAACGGACCCAGTTCAATAGTTTCCATCTGGCGGATGGGGAAATACAGGATGACGGCCTTCTTCACCCAGTCGTTTACCTGCCAATCCGCACCTTCCGTAGCCCCGGGCTGTGCCACGCGCAGGCGGCCTTTGTCGAGTTCCTCGATAACGTGCTGAATGGCCTCCGTAGTGGCCGTTTGTTGCAGGAGGCTCCGGTCGTTCCAGGCAGCCTCAATCAGATGTTGTAGTTCAGACATAGTAAGGGGTCAGTTGCGGGTTGCGGGCGGCGGGCGGCGGGTTGCCGGAACAGACTTTTTCCTAACAACCCGCCGCCCGCAACCCGCAACTACTAAATCAAGCGGCCCAAAAGTACCATCTTCGTATTCAATATGCCGCCCTCTCCCATCATTTTGCTGGCTTCTGTGCTCAAGCCTCTCAACGATACCCGTATGCTGGGGAAGTTTGGGCGCACCCTGGCTGAGCGGCCCCATACCCAAGTGCACGTGGCCGGGCGCTTCGCTCCTGCTCCGGCCCAGTTGCCCGCTAATCTGCACACCCACCCCTTGCTGCACGGTACCCGGCTGAGCATGGCGCGGGTGGCCGCGCAATGGCGCTACTGGACGCTTCTGCACAGGCTCCGCCCTACTACGGTGGTGGTACATGCTCCGGAACTACTTCCCCTTACGGTGCTGTGGCAGCTTCTGGGCGCCGGCCGCCGCTTCGTGTACGACGTGCGGGAAAACTACGCCCTCAACATCCAGACGCAGGCCGTGTATCCGGACTGGGCCAAGGGGCTGCTGGCCGGCCTGGTACGCCGCCTCGAAACTCTCGCTGCCCGTCGGGCTGCCGCCGTGCTTCTGGCCGAGCGTAGCTATGCCGCTGAGTTGCCCTTTGCACAAGCGCCCGCGCCGGAACCGTTTATCATCGAAAACAAGTACCAGCCGTATGATGCGGTTCCACCCGTCTGGCCCCGCCGGCTGCCTCCCGTTACCGAGCCGCTGCGGGTGGTTTACTCCGGTACTATCTCCGAGTTGAACGGCGTCTGGGAGGCTATCCGGTTTATCAAGCTGCTCCAAACTGCTTGGCCGCTGGCGCAGCTGACCATTATTGGTTTTTGCCAGCAGCCGGGACTGCTCCCTCTGCTGGAAGTCGCCATACGCACCTCGGCCGGGGCCGTCCGGCTTGTGGGTGGCGCGGCGTTGGTGCCGCACGAGCAGGTGGTAGCCGAAATCCGGCAAAGCCATCTGGGGTTACTGCCTTATCGTCCTCATACCAGCACGGCCCGCTGCATTCCCACCAAGCTGTTCGAGTATCTGGCCAATGCGCTGCCGGTTATTGTGCCGCCCAACCCGCTGTGGGTTTCGCAGGTAGAAGCCGCGCAGGCGGGGTTGGTTTTTGATTTTCAACAGGAAACGTATCCGGAAGCGCAAGCCCTGATTGCGCAGCTGCAAACTACTATCTTTTACCCGCTGGGCCCACCCACTGAGGCCTTCTGGACTACTGAGGCGGGAAAGTTGCACCAGCTGATGGATTCTATCCGGTAACTACCGACCTTTGCGGCCCGTTTACGGAGCAGGCTACCGATTTTTTTTACCTTCGGCTCAACTTCTCGGACCGCTCTGCCCCGCAAATTCCCCTACTGATGAACAACACTCTCCGACACTCTGAAATTGCCGGCGTTGGTCACTACGTGCCTGAGCGCGTGGTTACCAATGCTGATCTGACCACCCTCATGGACACCACCGACGAGTGGATTCAGGAGCGCACCGGTATCCGGGAGCGGCGCTGGTTTGAGGAAGGCAAGGATACCACAGCCAATATGGCTGCCAACGCCGCGCGCAAGGCCCTGGAAATGGCTGGCCTCACGCCCGATGATGTGCAGATGATTGTGTTTGCCACCCTCTCGCCCGATTATTTCTTTCCGGGCTCGGGCGTGCTGCTGCAACGTGAGCTGGGCATCAAAGACCCCATTCCGGCCTTTGACGTGCGCAACCAGTGTTCCGGCTTCGTGTACGCCCTGAGCATGGCCGACCAGTTCGTGAAAACCGGTATGTACGACACGGTGCTGGTGGTTGGCTCCGAAATCCATTCCTCGGGCCTCGATATCAGCACCCGTGGCCGCGGCGTGTCCGTTATTTTCGGGGATGGCGCCGGCGCAGTGGTCCTGCGGCCCAGCACCCGTGAGGGTCACGGCATTTTGAGCACACACCTGCATTCCCAGGGCGAACATGCCGAGGAGCTGATTGTGAAGGAGCCGGGCTCCAACCGCAACAACCGGGTGGAGTATGTAATGGCCAACGAGCTGGACATGTACCCATACATGAATGGCCAGAATGTGTTCAAGCACGCCGTGGTCCGTTTCCCCCAGGTTATCCGGGAGGCTCTTGACCAGAACGGTTACGAGTCGAAGGACATTGATATGCTGATTCCCCACCAGGCCAACCTGCGCATCACCCAGTACGTGCAGCAGAAAATGGGCCTCACGGACGACAAAATCTTCAGCAACATCCAGCGCTACGGTAATACCACGGCTGCCTCTGTGCCCATTGCTTTAAGTGAAGCCGTACAGGAAGGCCGCATCAAGCGCGGCGACCTGGTGTGCCTGGCCGCCTTTGGCTCTGGCTTCACCTGGGCTTCTGCTTTGATAAAGTGGTAGGCTTCGCCAATTAAAAATTGAGAGTTAAAAATTAAAAAATGGCCGTTCCTGACCTGTCTGGAGTCATGGAGCAGCCATTTTTTAATTTTTAATTCGTAATTCTTGATTCAAAAAAATGCCCAGCTACACCGAGGAGAACTACCTGAAGGCCATATATAAGCTGTCGGAAGCCCACCCCGGCACGGAGGTTAGCACCAACAGCGTAGCCGAGGAACTGCAGACACGCCCCGCTTCGGTTACTGATATGCTCCGGCGGCTCGGCGAAAAAGGCCTCCTGCACTACACCCGTTACCGGGGCGTTTCACTTACTGAGGAAGGCCGTCGGCTGGCCTTGCTCACCATCCGCAAGCACCGGCTTTGGGAAGTGTTTCTGGTGCAGCATTTCGGCTTTAACTGGGATGAGGTGCACGACGTAGCCGAGCAGATGGAGCACATTGATTCCGACCTGCTGGTGCGCCGCCTCGATGAGTTCCTGGGTTTCCCGCAGCTGGACCCCCACGGCGACCCAATTCCAACGGCCGATGGTGTGCTGCACCGCCCCCAGCACCGACTGCTTTCCGACCTGCGCCCCGGCGACCAGGGCCGGGTAATAGCCGTCAAAAACACTTCGGCTCCGTTTCTGCAGTATCTTGATAAAGTGGGTGTAAACCTGGGCACCACTATTGAAGTAATAGATAAGGTTACGTTCGATAATTCCTTAGAAATCAAAATAAATAATCAAATTAAGTATCTGATATCCGCTGAAGTCAGCCGTAACTTGCTCGTATCCGATTAAGAGGATAAAGCGAGCCATAAGTGCTATTCACGCCAGCAGCGGCCGGGCAGTAGCTGGCAGCGTGTACCTTTGTTGCCAGAACCATTTTTCAGTGCCGTGGCCGCAGCTATTCCCGTTTCTCTTACCGACACCATTGTTGCCCTATCAACTCCGCCGGGCTCCGGAGCTATTGCGTTAATCCGGCTGTCGGGGCCCGATGCAGTGCGGTTGACGGATTCGGTGTTTGCCGGCAAGCGCCTACGCGACCAGCCCAGCCATACCCTGCACGTGGGTACTGTGCGCGACGGAGACCGAATTCTGGACGAAGTGGTGATATCCCTGTTCCGGGGGCCACACTCCTACACCCGCGAGGACGTAGTGGAAATCAGCACCCATGGCTCCGACTATATTGTACAGGAAGTGCTGGGGCTATTGCTGCGCAGGGGGGCCCGCTTGGCCGAAGCCGGCGAGTTCACCAAGCGGGCCTTCCTGCACGGGGCCTTCGATCTGGCCCAGGCCGAAGCCGTAGCCGACCTCATTGCCTCCGACTCAGCACTGTCGCACCAGGTAGCTATGCAACAGATGCGCGGCGGCTTCTCCCAGGAACTAAAGGACCTGCGCGGCCGACTGGTGAAGTTCGCGGCTCTGCTGGAGCTGGAGCTGGACTTCGGCGAAGAAGATGTCGAGTTTGCGGACCGCACCGGTCTGGTGCAGCTGCTGCAGGAAGTGCAGCAGCTGGTGCGCCGCCTGCTCCGGTCGTTTGAGCTGGGCAACGTCATCAAGAACGGCGTAACCACTGTTATTGCCGGCCGACCCAACGCGGGCAAAAGCACCCTGCTCAATGCGCTGCTTAACGAGGAGCGCGCCATCGTGTCGGACGTGGCGGGTACCACCCGCGACCTGATCGAGGATGAGGTTAGCATTGCCGGCATCCGCTTCCGCTTTGTGGATACGGCCGGTCTGCGCGACACCGCCGATGTAGTGGAATCCATTGGTGTGGAACGCACTCTAAAGCGGGTAAAGCAGGCCGCCTTAGTTGTATATCTGTTTGATATTACGGCTACTACCCCAGCTGAGCTTCAAGCAGAAATTGAAGCCCTTCACTTACCTGCCGAAGTGCCCGTCCTGGCCGTAGGCAATAAGCTGGACGTAGCTTCCGATGCGGAGCAAGAAGCCTTTCAACACCGCTCGGATACTATTCTCATTGCCGCCTCCCGCGGCGACGGACTGGATGAGCTGCAGGAACGGCTGCTGGAAAAAGTGCGCGGCGAAGGCCTGGACCGCGCCGGTTCCAGCACTATCGTCACCAACCTGCGTCATGCGCAGAGCCTAGAACTAGCTGCCCGGCACCTGGAAGCCGTCCTGACCGGGTTGAGCGCCGGCACCGGTACCGAGCTGCTGGCGGCCGACCTGCGGCACGCCCTTGCCGCGCTGGGCCAGATTACCGGTGAAATCAGCAACGACGATTTGCTGACCAGCATCTTCACCGAGTTCTGCATTGGGAAGTAGACAGAACTTCCGGCATCGTTTGCGGGGAAAAATACAGTTAGTCAGGTAAAAACCTTGTGCGGCATGCCGCATTTTCAACCCGTGGGCCGTTTCTTTGCGCTTTCCCCATCTCAAACAACAACCTGAGGTTGGTTGTAGTATAGGCGATAAACTCTCATGGGGTTTCCGGCTGAACCGGTAATTCTTTAGTTTCGCCCTGCAACCCACCCTTCACCCCACTTTTATGGCAGAATCTGCTGAACTGATCCTCGACGGGAAATCCTATTCTCTCCCCGTCATTGAAGGCACCGAGCAAGAAAAAGCCTTTGACATTGGCAAGCTGCGGGACCAGACCGGTTACGTAACCCTTGACTCGGGATACAAAAATACCGGGGCCACCAAAAGCGCCATTACCTTCCTCGACGGTGAGGAGGGCATTCTGCGCTATCGGGGCTACCCCATTGAGCAGCTGGCCGAGAAATCGTCATTCATTGAAGTGGCCTATCTGCTGATTTATGGCAAGCTCCCCACCCAAGCGGAGCTCGACAACTTCTCGGAGCAGATTACCAAGCACACGCTGGTGCACGAGGATGTGCGCAAGATTTTCGACGGCTTCCCGTCGGCGACGCACCCGATGGCCATTCTGAGCAGCCTAATCTGCGCGCTGACCGGCTTCTACCCCGAAAGTCTGTCGCCCAACCTGTCGGCTGAGGAAATTGACCTGAACGTGATTCGCTTGATGGCCAAGATTTCGACCATTGCCGCCTGGACGTACAAGAACAACATGGGTCACCCGCTGAACTATCCGCGCAACGACCTTGACTACTGCTCCAACTTCCTGTACATGATGTTCAGCTTCCCCACGGAGAAGTATGAACTCGACCCACGCATCGTCAGCGCCCTCAACAAGCTGCTCATCCTGCACGCCGACCACGAACAGAACTGCTCAACCTCTACGGTACGTCTGGTGGGCTCGGCCAATGCTTCGCTCTACGGCTCGGTTTCGGCGGGTATCAACGCCCTGTGGGGCCCGCTGCACGGCGGCGCTAACCAGGAGGTGATTGAGATGCTGGAAGCCATCCAGAAGGACGGTGGCAATACCCAGAAATGGGTGGATAAAGCCAAAGACCCCAACGACTCGTTCCGTCTGATGGGCTTCGGCCACCGCGTGTACAAGAACTTCGACCCGCGCGCTACTATTATCAAGAAGGCTGCCGATGACGTGCTGACGGCCCTGGGCCTGGAAGACAGCCCGCTGCTGAAAATTGCCAAGGAACTGGAGCAGGCTGCCCTCACCGATGAATACTTCATCAAGCGCAAGCTCTACCCCAACGTCGACTTCTACTCCGGCATCATCTACAAGGCCATTGGCATCCCCACCGAAATGTTTACGGTGATGTTTGCCCTGGGTCGCCTGCCCGGCTGGATTGCCCAGTGGAAGGAAATGCGTGAAAACAAAGAGCCTATCGGCCGCCCACGTCAGATCTATACCGGCGAAACTGAGCGTGATTACGTGAGCATCGACTCCCGCTCGTAATTCTTCCGAGACACTACAAAACAAAAAAGCCCGCATAAGCGGGCTTTTTTGCGTTACAACCGTTGCTTTATACAACAGTGTATAACCTGTTATAAATCAGCGCATGTTGACTGCCGTGAAATTGGTTTTCATTTCTTCATAGGCCATCATGCGCTTTGGTCCCAGTACGGCAGCCAGGTCCCACTCATAGCGCATCTGCACCTCGGCCATAGCCTTGTCCATTTCAACGGCATCATTGGCAAACTGCTTGCGCAAATCGGCCATTTCCGTGAGCAGCCGCACGTTTAGGGCCCGGACTTTTACATATTGGCCTTCCGTGAGCTTCGTACGCTCTGCTATTCGACGGGTCATATCAGTAGCACGGGCGGCAACCTTGCTACCGTCGCCGGGGCTGGCCTGCACAGAAGTGCCGGCAATGGCCATTGATACAAAAACGAGGCATGCGAATACTTTTTTCATAAGAAACGATGGTGAGTTGGTGGGAAGAAACGAGTGTAATGAGTAGTGCTAACTGTAGTACCGTATGTAAGTATATAGTATTTTTATAACTATGTCAATATTTATTTTAATAAAATAATTAAAAGGGAGCCTGCATATGCAGGCTCCCTTTCCGTCCTAGCGCGGTACTTCACTGAGGGCTGTCATGCTGGCCCGATTCCGCTGGTACAAAGCCAGCTGGTTCGGCTGCAACAAGGAAGCCAAGTCTGACTCGTACTGCTGCTGGGCATCCACGATGGCGCGGTTCTGCATTTCCGCGTCGTGCAGAAACAGAGCCCGGGCAGAGAGCAGCTCCTGCAGCAGCCGCAGGTTCAGAGCCTTCACCTGCACATACTGTCCTTCATTCAGGTGTATGTGCTGCGACAAGGAGCGCGTCATGGCAACGGCACGGGCCTGCAGGTCACGCGTGCCGGGGCCTGGAGCCGCAAGCAACCGGTGCGAAGCCAGTGCAAGCACTGCCATTACCAGGGGTATCGTCAGCTTTTTCATGGGTTTGGGAATAGGGTTTTGGGAAGGGTGTAACGGGAAAGCTGCCCGGGCCTAGTGCTGGCCCAGCGCAGTCATGTTCGCGCGGCTTTCCTGGAACAGCGCCAGCTGAGCTGGCCGCAGCAAGGAAGTCAGGTCATTCTCGTACCGAATCTGGGCATCGGCCAGGCGCTGATCGAGAATGGATGGATCGGCGGCGAAACGGATTTTGAGGTCTTCCATTTCCAGCAGCATGCGCATGTTCAACTGCTTTACCCGCAGGTACTGGCCTTCATCAAGGCGCACTTTCTCGGAGATGGAGCGGGTAAGCGCCGTGGCCCGGGCCTGAATACTGGTTGCGCCGTCGCTGGTAGTACCAGCCAGCACCACACTCTGAACGCCTAGCAGCAGACAGGCAAAAAGCGTAGTCTTTTTCATAAGGGGAAGCGTGAAAAATGGAACAGTAGATGAAAAGTGAAATCCGAAAAAATCCCCAGATCAGTGCTTTACCACCGAGACGGTGGACCGGCATCCTCTCCGGTAGGGGAGGTGAGGATATCCAAACATAACAAGTTTAATTTAATAATAAAAAGATTTTTTATAATTTTTCTAATCAAAAGCTTCTTCTGCACTAAATCACCCTGTTCAGCATCAGTCTTTTAATTGTGCTATCAGAAAGAAAAAGTGCACACAAAAAAAGCCCGGCCGCTAGATGCGACCGGGCTTCCCGTAGTCTGGATCAACCGTTATAGGATACGCAACTCAATGCGGCGGTTTTGCTGCCGGTGCTCATCGGAGTCGTTGGGATTCAGAGGCTTGGTTTCGCCGTAGCCTTTGAAGCGGAGGCGCTGGGCCTTCACTCCCTGGCTAATCAGATAGGTGTATACGGACTTGGCCCGGTTCTGCGACAGGACTAAGTTGTCGTCGTCGGAGCCCACGTCGTCGGTGTGGCCCGAAATTTCTACCAGTATGTCCGGGTACTGTTTCATGAAACCAACCAACCGGTTCAGCTCCGTCCGCGACTTGGGCTTGAGCTGAAACTCTTTGGTTTCGAAGAACAGGTTGTTGAGCACGATACTACGGCCGGAGCGTACCGGCTCCAGGTAGATATCCAGCGTAAGCGGATCAAAGCTGCGTTTGTCGCTGTAGTCGAAACTCAGGCTGCGCATCAGGTACTTATCGGCAGAGGCATACATGGCGTACTGCCGGCCTTCGTTGAGCACCACCGTGTACTCGCCGTTTTCGGCGTCGGAGCCTACGTACTGCACCAGTTCATCGGTGTTCAGGTCGTAGAGCTGCACATCGGCCTTAATGGGTTTTTTGGTGAAGGCGTCGAACACGCGGCCCTGGGTGTAGGTACTGGTTTCGCGGGCCCGCACTTCTTTGGGCACTTCGAAGCCGAAGAGTTCCACCGGCCTGTCCCGCTCCTGCTTTACGCCCGGCACCGTAGCCTTGGAGCGGGAGCAGAAACCCCGGCGGTTGTCGGAAGTAATGAACAAGGAAGCCTCGTTCTCATAGGTATTGAGCGGGAAGCCCAGATTCTGGGGAATGCTCCACTTATCGGCGCCCAACTGCTCACAGCGGTATACATCCAGCCCCCCCATGCCCACCAGCCCATCGGTAACGTAGTACAGCGTGGTGCCACTGGCATGAATAAAGGGAGCCATATCCTTGCCGGAGGTATTGACCGGGCTGCCCAGGTTGCGGGCCGGAGTCCAGTTGCCCTGGGCATCCAGCGTTGTAACGTAGATATCCTCCTGCCCTTTGCCACCACGGCGGGTGCTGGTGAAATACAGCGTGCGGCCGTCGGCCGACAGCGTCGGTTGAGAATCCCATTCCGGCGAGTTGACATTGCGGCCCAGGTTCTGGGGCTTGCTCCACACATTGCCGGTGCGGCGCGAGATGTACAGGTCGCAGTTCCCCACGGAGCTGGGCCGGTCGCAGGAAGCAAACACCAGCGTTTTGCCGTCGCCGGATATGGCTCCGGCTCCTTCGTTGTAGGGCGTGTTGATGGCGGCCGAAATGGAAGCCGGCTCGCCCATACTTCCATCTTTGTTCTGCCGGCTCACAAACAGGTCTTCCCCGCTTTCGGCGGTTGGGCGGCCCGTAAACAGCAGAAAGCGGCTATCCGCCGTGAGTACGGGGAAATATTGAAACCGAAAAGTATTGAGCGGCTCCGGCAACCGTTCCGGCTGGATGCCGGTAGGCGCGGCCATAGCCTTCTGCGCAAACTCGCAGTTCATAATCTGGCGTTGCGCCCGTGGAGTGTTGCGCTGGTTTTTGGCAGCCGTTTTCAGATATTTTTTATAGCTGTCAGCGGCCGTCTGGTACTCACCGAAGGTCATAGCCAGCTCGCCCAGCGTGAAATAGTCGTTGGACCGGGTAGGATCCACGGGCAGCTTACCCAGTCCGTCGCGGTACGACTCGAAAGCCAGCTGATTCTCGCCCATGGCTTTCAGCAGGGAGCCCTTCAGCACGTACGGCTCCCCCAACGATGGAAACTTCTGATTGAGCTGGGTAAGCGTTTCGATGGCCTTGTTAAAGTCCCGGTCTTTGGCCTGCTCCTGTGCTTTTTCCCAGAGGTTACGGGCTTTGGTATTAGTGGTACTAATCTTGGTCTGGGCGGCTACCTGCGAAGGAAACAGCCCGCCCGCCGCAAGCAGCAGTACAACCGGGACGAATAACGAACGGCGCATAGGAGAAAAGTAGGGCGCTACGGGATATCGAGAAACTTATGCGTCTGCAACGAAACCTGCCACTGCGGGTGGCTCTTCACATACTCCACAATCAGGGGCATCATATCCGCCGACTTGCTCCACTCCGGCTGCAGGTACAGCCGGCAGTTGGGGCCAACCAAAGCTGCATGTTGCTCAGCCCAGGCAAAGTCACTCTTGTTGAAGACGATGATTTTGAGCTCGTGGGCCGCAGCCAGCACCGACGGTAGCGGAGCCTTGAATTTCTTGGGCGACACGCAGATCCAGTCCCAGCTGCCGCTGAGCGGATACGCGCCGCTGGTTTCAATCCAGTTCTGGCAGCCGGCTTCGTGCAGGGCAGCGGTGAGGGGTCCCAGGTCGTGCATCAGCGGCTCACCGCCGGTAATGACCACGTTGCGGCCAGGATGCTGGGTAACAGCATGGACCAGCGAGGAAAGCGCCTGGCGCGGATGAGCATCCAGGGGCCACGACTCCTTCACATCACACCACACGCAGCCTACATCACACCCACCCAGGCGGATGAAGTAAGCGGCGCGGCCGGTGTTGTAGCCTTCGCCCTGAATGGTGTAGAACTGCTCCATAACGGGCAGTTCGGGAGCCGCCATCCCCTGGGCCGGGGACGCCGACGTAACAGGAAGTTCGTGCAGCAAAACAGTTGTATTCGAAAAATAAAAAGTCGGGCCGCCGGGCAGGGATACGCACCAGCGTGCAAGCCCCTCTCCTAACGGCCCGACTTTAAAAGTAGTACACTCCCCCGAAATCTAAAAGCCTGAGGCGGTTTTAATTGGATTTTGGAATGAGTTGATGGTTATTGGCTGCCCGTTGCCAGTTGTTCGTTCAAAGCTGAAACGAACAACTGGCAACGGGCAACTAACAACTGATATCTCAGTACACCTCCCCTTTGGCGGCACGTAAGGTATTGAGCAGCAACATGGCAATGGTCATGGGGCCGACGCCACCGGGTACCGGAGTGATGTAAGAAGTCAATGGTGCCACCTCGGAGAAGTTAACGTCGCCTTTCAGGGCCCAACCCGACTTCTTGGCAGCGTCCTCTACCCGCGTAGTGCCCACGTCAATTACCACAGCTCCGGGCTTCACCATATCGGCCGTTACGAACTCCGGACGGCCCAGGGCAGCTACCAGAATATCGGCCGTGCGGGTAATTTCGGCTAGGTTCTGGGTGCGGGAATGGCATAAAGTAACCGTGCAGTTACCAGGTTCTAAGTTCTTAGCCAGCAATATACTAACCGGCGTACCCACAATATTGCTTCGCCCGATAACCACGCAGTGCTTACCATCAGTAGGCAGCTCGTAGCGGCGCAGCAGCTCCACAATACCCGAGGGAGTAGCAGGCAGCAGTGCGGGCAAGCCGGCTACCATTCGGCCGATATTCATGGGGTGAAAACCATCCACATCCTTCTCCGGCCGCACTGCCTCAATCACCTTGTTGGTATCAATGTGGCGGGGCAAGGGCAGCTGCACAATGAAGCCATCAATGGCCGGGTCTTGGTTCAGCTCCTCCACCTTGGCCAGCAGCTCGGCCTCGGTGATGGTGTCTTCGTACCGCAACAGCGTGCTTTCAAAGCCGACCCGCTCGCAGGCCAGTACCTTGTTGCGCACGTAGGTTTCGGAGCCCCCATCGTGGCCGACGAGGATAGCCGCCAAATGGGGCACCTTCTGGCCGGCAGCCTTGCGCTGGGTTACTTCGGCGGCAATTTCAGCCTTGATGTTCTCGGCGGTCTGCTTGCCGTCGATGAGGCGGTAGGTGGTGGCGTCGGGGGCTGTGGTCATGCTGGATTTTGGTTATTTCTGATCGGGAGTTTGCTTGTTGGCGTTGGCGGCAATGGCGGCGGCACCGGCGGCCTGCAGGGCGGCTTCCATGGCGGGCCAGTCGTCGCGCCACCGGAACTTGCGCTCCTGTCCTTTGATGATTTTTTCCAGTTGCTCCTGGCTCGTACAGTTCTTGAGAAGGGTATCGGACATGTTCTTGAAAGGGTTAATCAGTACACGCCGTGTCAAGAAGTGTATGAGGTAAATGAGAAAGTGTTGAAAAGTTGTAGCACAAAAAAACGCGCCCCAATGGGGCGCGTTCCACTTCGTTAGTCGATTTTCAGAACGGCCAGGAAGGCCTCCTGCGGAATTTCTACTGAGCCGACCTGGCGCATCCGCTTCTTGCCTTCTTTCTGCTTTTCGAGCAGTTTGCGCTTCCGGCTGATGTCGCCGCCGTAGCACTTGGCAATTACGTTTTTGCGCAGGGCCTTCACGGTTTCGCGGGCAATAATCTTTTGCCCGATAGAGGCCTGGATGGCAATTTCGAATTGCTGGCGGGGCAGCAGCTCCCGGAGCTTTTCGCAGAGGCGGCGGCCCCACTCGTAGCTCTTGGAGCGGTGCACGATGGCCGATAAGGCATCGACCTTCTCCCCGTTCAGCATCACGTCCAGCTTTACCATGTCCGATTCGCGGAAGCCAATCAGCTCGTAATCAAGCGAAGCGTAACCGCGCGAAATGGTTTTGAGCTTGTCGAAGAAGTCGAACACGATTTCCGACAGGGGCAGCTCAAACGTCAGCTCCACCCGCTCAGAGGTCAGGTAGCTCTGGCCCTTGATGATGCCGCGCTTCTCCATGCACAGCGTGATGATGGGCCCTACGTAATCGGCCGCCGTGATGATCTGGGCTTTGATGTAGGGTTCCTCGATGTGCTTGATCATGTTCGGCTCGGGCATTTCGCTCGGGGCGTTGATGGTCAGCAGCTGGTCTTTGGTACCGGTGGCGTGGAACTGCACCGAAGGAACGGTGGTAATTACCGTCATGTTGAACTCGCGCTCCAGGCGCTCCTGCACAATTTCCATGTGCAGCATGCCCAGGAAGCCGCACCGGAAACCGAAGCCCAGGGCTACCGACGTTTCAGGCTCCCACACCAGGGAAGCGTCGTTCAACTGCAGCTTCTCCATGCACGAGCGAAGTTCTTCATACTCAGTGGTATCTACCGGATAAATACCAGCGAATACCATCGGCTTCACGTCCTCGAAACCCACAATGGCTTCGGCCGTGGGACGGGCTACGTGCGTGATGGTGTCGCCTACTTTTACCTCCCGGGCTTCCTTAATCCCCGAAATGAGGTAGCCTACGTTGCCGGCGCCAATCTCAAGGCGGGGCTCCTGGTTGAGGCCGAGAATACCGATTTCATCGGCACCGTATTCCTTGCCCGTTGCCATGAAGCGGAGCTTGTCGCCTTTCTTCATGGTGCCGTTCTTGATGCGGAACAGGACCTCAATGCCGCGGTAGGAGTTGAAGACCGAATCGAAGATGAGAGCCTGCAGCGGCGCGTCCGGGTCGCCCTGGGGGGCCGGAATTCGCTCACAGATGGCATTCAGAATGGCTTCGATGCCAATACCGGATTTGCCCGAAGCAGGAATGATTTCCTCCCGCTCACACCCAATAAGGTCCACAATTTCGTCTGACACCTCCTCCGGCATGGAGTGGGGCAGGTCGATTTTATTGAGCACCGGGATGATAGTCAGGTCGGAGCCGATGGCCAAGTACAGGTTGCTGATGGTCTGGGCTTCGATACCCTGCGAGGAGTCCACAATCAGCAAAGCGCCTTCGCAGGCAGCAATGGAGCGGGATACTTCGTAGCTGAAATCGACGTGGCCGGGCGTATCAATCAGGTTGAGCGTGTACTGCTCACCCTTGTACTGATACTGCATCTGGATGGCGTGGCTCTTGATGGTAATGCCCCGCTCCCGCTCCAGGTCCATATTGTCGAGCAGCTGGGCTTGCATGTCGCGCTTGGCCACAGTGCTGGTGAATTCCAACAGGCGGTCGGCCAGGGTGCTTTTGCCGTGGTCGATGTGGGCGATGATGCAGAAATTGCGAATGTTCTTCACTAGAGGCGGTTTTTTCCGAGGGCGAAGGTACGCAAAAGGCCCCGAAAACGCTAGAAACTGTCGGCTGCATACACGCCCCCGGTGCTGCTCCTGGCTGCCGGACGGCGGTAACCAACCGGAGCTTACCTGAGTTCTGGCAAAGAAAGCTGCCCGCTCAACGCAACCGGCAACTTAAACTCTCGTTATTTCGCGTCCCCTACTTTATTGAATCGAGTTTGTGTTAGTTCGTCGGCTGCTGCTGTGCTGGGTGCTTTGCATCATTTCATCTCCCCTGTTTGCGCAGGCCTTTACCGTGGAAGGGCAGGTGCGTAACGCCCGTACCAACCAGCCTGTCCCGTTTGCCACGCTGGGTATCATTGGCCGTACTATTGGTACGGTGGCCGATGAAGAGGGACGGTATATTCTGCGGTTCCCGGCCGCCCCTACCGATTCACTGGTTATCACCAGCGTGGGCTTTTTTCGGGCGGCCGTTTCGCCGCAGGCTTTGCTGAACGGACAGCGGGAATTTGCCCTGGTGCCGCTGGAACAGGCCCTGCCCGACGTGGTAGTGCAGCGCCGCCAGGTGAAAGCCGGGCAGCTGGGCCGCACCCAACCCACCGGCGACGTGCTCTGGACGACCGGCTCCTCGGGCAAGGAAACCGTTGACGATGAGTGGGGCTGGGAACTGGGTACGGTGCTCACACCCAAACGCCCTGCCTACCTCGATGTGCTGCACGTGTACCTGGCCACGAATACCTACGAGCACCTGCGCTTCCGCCTGAACCTGTACGCGCTGGAAAACGGCCGCCCCGGCCGGGCCCTACTGGCGCAGGACATCCAGCTCACGACCACCGACCGGCAGCGGGGCTGGGTTCAGTTGGACGTGAGCAGCTACGATATCCGCCTGGAGGCCCAGCCCGTAGTGGCGACTATTCAATGGCTGCAAAGCGAGAAAACCGAGCCCTGGGACAAGTATTTCTCCATTCCGGTGCGCCGCGACAAAAAGCAGCTGATGGTGGAGCGGGAGAACAGCCAGGCCGTCTGGACGATTCAGGCCATGCAGCCCAGCCTGTATTTTACGGTGCTGGAGGAAGTGGAGAAGAAGTAATTCTTTAAAAACTCCCGTGGTAAATGCCGCAACAGCCAACATCAAGAGAACGGCTTGTAATAACTAGCCTATTCGCTTATTAATTGCCGCTACGTGCCCGGCTCTCAGTATCAGCAATAAGTACACGAACAGCATAGCTACTGGAACCGTCAAATGGTCACCATCAATGATTGTGGTTACTAGGTAAAGACCCGCTAAGACAAGCCAACCACCAATAAAAACTTCTGCCAGAATTAACCACCATTTATAAACAATTGGTTTTTCGAACATGGGACCACCCATTTTTGCGGGCCAGATTAATAGGAGTAGCAGAATATTGAGTACTGGCCAGCAAGCGAGCAGAGTAGCCTGCCCATAGTATAGAGGTATACCTATTGAATCAGCAAAAGGCGGATAATCTCCTCTTGCGCCCCGGTATCCATAATACCAGTAGAGCGCTGCAAACAAGACTACCCAACCTATATTAAACCAAACGACAACCTGTCGTTTGGTAGGGGTGCGCAATTGCCGAAAGTCCTGCAGTGAATGAATGCGTCGAACTGTAACGAACAGTAGTATGGTAATGCCAGCAATAGCAACACCTGAACTCACATCGAGCAATTCGTTGCGGTTAGTGCGCAGTTCTGCTTCTCGCTGGTAATATGTAGACCTGGATTCGTTCAGCAATTGCTGACGCAAATCCTCTTCCGTTTGAACCGCATCACCCTTGAAGGCGGGCATATTGCTGGCGTATAACCACACACTGGCTCCTAGTATAATTACCCCAATAAGCAGGGCTCGTACACGATTCATATAGCTAATTTTTTTTACCCGCGAAGATAGAAGGGAGTAGCTCATCTTCAGAAACAAGCCCCCGCGCCTCCCCGCCGGGGCTTTTTTTGTACCTTCACCCCTCGAATTCCACCCACTTTGTACTGCGCGTATGCACCCAGCTCCCGTAGCTCCCTATAAGCCCCAGAACCACGTCCGGATTGTGACGGCAGCGGCCCTGTTTGATGGGCACGACGCGGCCATCAACATCATGCGCCGCATCATCCAGGCCAGCGGGGCCGAAGTTATTCACCTCGGCCACAACCGCTCGGTCCAGGAAATTGTGGACTGCGCCATTCAGGAAGATGCCCAGGCCATTGCCATTACCTCCTACCAGGGCGGCCACAACGAGTACTTTAAGTACATGTATGACCTGTTGAAGGAGCGCGGCGCGGGTCACATCAAAATCTTCGGCGGCGGCGGCGGCGTGATTCTGCCCACCGAAATTGCGGAGCTGCAGGGCTACGGCATCACCCGCATCTACTCCCCCGACGACGGCCGCGCCCTCGGCCTGCAGGGCATGATTAATGATTTGCTCCAGCAGTCGGACTTCCCCACCGGCCAGCACCTCAACGGCGAGGCCAAGCACGTAAAGGACAAAGACGCCCGCAGCATCGGCCGCCTCATCTCGGCCGCCGAAAACTTCCCCGAGGAATTTGAGCGGGTAAAGGCGTCGTTGGTAGCTGACTTCAAAAATACCGACGGCAGCCAGAACAAACTAAGCACTAAGCACCAAGCACTAAGCACTACCACAACCCCTATCCTCGGCATCACCGGTACCGGTGGCGCGGGCAAGTCGAGCCTCGTGGATGAGCTGGTGCGGCGGTTCCTGCTGGATTTTCCCGAGAAGACTATTGCCATCATTTCGGTGGACCCCAGCAAGCGCAAAACCGGCGGGGCCCTGTTGGGTGACCGTATCCGGATGAACGCCATCAACTCGCCGCGGGTGTACATGCGCAGCCTGGCTACCCGCCAGAGCAACCTGGCACTTAGCAAGTACGTGCAGGACGCCGTGGACGTGGTGCGCGCCGCCGGCTTCGACCTGATTATCCTCGAAACCTCCGGCATCGGGCAGAGCGACACCGAAATCATTGAGCACTCCGACGCCAGCCTCTACGTGATGACGCCCGAGTACGGCGCGGCCACCCAGCTGGAGAAAATCGACATGCTCGATTTCGCCGACATCATTGCCCTCAACAAATTCGACAAGCGCGGGGCCCTGGATGCGCTGCGCGACGTACGCAAGCAGTACCAGCGCAACCACCAGCTCTGGGACAAGCCCCTGGACGAGATGCCCGTGTTCGGCACCATCGCCTCGCAGTTCAACGACCCCGGCATGAACCGCCTCTACCGCGCCGTGCTGGCTACCGTAGAAGCCAAGACGGGGGCGGCCTTCGCCTCCCAGCTCGAAACCTCCCAGCAGGATTCGGAGAAGATTTACATCATTCCGCCGCACCGCACGCGGTATTTGTCTGAAATTGCCGAAACTAACCGCCAGTATGACCAGTGGGTTCAAAAACAAGCTGACGTTGCTCAGCAGCTCTATGGAATCCGACAAGCCGTCGGAGCCGTCGAAAGTCTCGGAAACGCCGCTGGCGGACCTGGCAGCGGGCACGGCAGCCACGCACCCGGAGCAGGAAGCCTCGTGGCCGGCCTGGAGAGCACCTTCGAGGAAATCAAGCTCCGTCTGGACGGGCAAAATTGGAAGCTCCTGGAGACCTGGCCGCAGAAGGTAGCCGCCTACAAAGCCCCCGAGTTCATCTTTAAGGTGCGTGACAAGGAGCTGCGCCTGAAAACCCACACCGAGAGCCTCTCCCACCTCCAGATTCCGAAGGTGAGCCTGCCACGCTACACGGCCTGGGGCGACCTGCTGAAGTGGCAGCTCCAGGAAAACGTGCCCGGCGAGTTCCCCTACACGGCCGGCGTATTTCCCTTCAAGCGCGAGGGCGAAGACCCCACCCGCATGTTTGCCGGTGAGGGTGGCCCCGAGCGCACCAACCGCCGCTTCCACTACGTGAGCATGGGCCTGCCCGCCAAGCGCCTGAGCACGGCCTTCGACTCGGTGACGCTCTACGGCGAGGACCCCGACCACCGGCCCGATATCTACGGCAAAATCGGCAACTCGGGCGTGAGCGTGTGCTGCCTCGACGACGCCAAAAAGCTTTACTCCGGCTTCAACCTGGCCGACCCGATGACCTCGGTGTCGATGACCATCAACGGCCCGGCCGCCACCATTGCCGCCTTCTTCATGAATGCGGCCATTGACCAGCAGTGCGAGCTGTACATCAAGGGAAACGGGCTGGAAGACGAGGTCAAACAGAAGATTGACGCCATTTACCGGGAGCTGGGCCAGCCCCGCCCCCGCTACCAGGGCGAGCTGCCCCAGGGCAACGACGGCCTGGGCCTGCTGCTGCTGGGCGTAACCGGCGACCAGGTGCTGCCCCAGGAGGTGTACCACGCCATCAAAACCCGCACCCTGGCGCAGGTGCGCGGCACCGTGCAGGCCGACATTCTGAAGGAAGATCAGGCCCAAAACACCTGCATCTTCTCCACCGAGTTCAGCCTGCGCCTGATGGGCGACGTGCAACAGTACTTCATCACCAACAAGGTGCGGAACTTCTACTCCGTCTCCATTTCGGGCTACCACATCGCCGAGGCCGGGGCCAACCCCATTACCCAGCTGGCCCTCACGCTCAGCAACGGCTTCACGTTTGTGGAGTACTACGTGAGCCGGGGTATGAACGTGAACGACTTCGCCCCCAACCTGTCGTTCTTCTTCTCCAACGGCATCGACCCCGAGTACGCCGTAATTGGCCGCGTGGCGCGCCGCATCTGGGCCAAGGCCATGAAGCTGAAGTACGGCGCCGACGCCCGCTCGCAGATGCTGAAGTACCACATTCAGACCAGCGGCCGGAGCCTGCACGCCCAGGAAATCGACTTCAACGATATCCGCACCACCCTGCAGGCCCTCTACGCCATCTACGACAACTGCAACTCGCTGCACACCAACGCCTACGACGAGGCCATTACCACGCCCACCGAGGCCTCGGTGCGCCGGGCCATGGCCATCCAGCTCATCATCAACCGGGAGCTGGGCCTGGCCAAAAACGAAAACCCGCTGCAGGGCTCCTTCATCATCGAGGAGCTGACCGACCTAGTGGAAGAAGCCGTACTGGCCGAATTCGACCGGATTACGGAGCGCGGCGGCGTGCTGGGCGCCATGGAAACCATGTACCAGCGCGGCAAGATTCAAGAGGAAAGCCTGTACTACGAGACGCTCAAGCACACGGGCGAGTACCCCATCATCGGGGTGAACACCTTCCTCTCGTCGGCCGGCTCGCCCACGGTGGTACCCGCCGAGGTAATCCGGGCCACGGAGGAGGAAAAGCAGTACCAGATTACGATGCTGCAGGCCCTGCACGCCCGCAACCACGCTACCACCGCGCAGCGCCTGAAGCAGCTGCAGCAGGTGGCCGTGGCCAACGGCGACCTCTTCGAGGCCCTCATGGAAACCGTGAAGTTCTGCTCCCTCGGGCAGATTACGAATGCGCTGTTTGAAGTGGGCGGCCAGTACCGCCGGAATATGTAGAATCATAAAGAAGGCGCAGTGACATCACTGCGCCTTCTTTATGATTCTACATATTCTATTAAACCTGGCTCAAAATAATTTATAAATATTTCAACCGCCTCAAGTGCGGCCACAAACTCAAAACTAAGGGCTGCCCTAAATAATGGACTATATGGAGTAGCAGAACTACCTACATCAAATTTAGTATGCATTATAGAATCCCTAAGTTCCTTCAATTCATAAATCAATTTGGTTTCTTTTGTGTAAGATTCAAATTTTCTTTCATGAATAGAAGGCAATATTCTATCAAATTTATCTTTAAATTTAACCCACCTCTGTACATCTTCTCTATCAGGAAACTTTTTAACTCCTTTAACCTTTATCTCAACACTATCAACATAATCTTTTGGAATTGTATAATTCATAAATGATTCAACAGAATTGTATAAATGAGTCACAAATGATGTAAAAGACACATAGAAATTAGAAAAGCTTTGAAGCTGATTATAAACATTTCCAGGCTGTCTATTGCATTCATAAATAGTATCTGACCTAAGTTTATCGATGCTATCAGACAAGCCATATGCTCTTGCGTAGTACAGAACAACAGGATGGGGTTCTGGCACATGAAACACTTTATTTTCAATATTTACCACAAAGGCTCTTATCTCAAAATCTTTTATTGCAACCATTGCATGAAGATTTTCTACTCCCTTTTCATTCACGTACGATTGCAACTTATCTTCTTCAGAATTGACCTGCAAAAGCTTACTATTGTTTACACCAGAAGCTTGCCTCATAAGCAAAAACTTTAATCTAACAGATTTCATGAACGACAGTTGACAGTTCGTGTATGTTCTATTCTAAATCTCAGAACAAATTACAGAAATTAATTTAATTATAGCCAACAAAAGCTTAACTGACGCGAGTTTAGACGCAGCCGTAACTCGTGACCAGTCATAAAGTGCAGGTTGTACCTCCACTCCTGCCCCGACGACAACCCAAAACCGCGCCGCCTGGAATCATCCGGGCGGCGCGGTTTTTTCACCTACTCTACTGATTCCACTCCCTGAAACTCCGCAAAGCTGATGCGGCCGAAGTTATAGCGGATTCATGAACGGTGTAGCTGCCGTCGCCTAGCGTACGTAAGCAGGTATATGCAAGCGTATTCGATGGATTTGCGCCAGCGCGTGGCGCAGGCGCTGACTGAGCCCGGAGCCCGGCAGG
>NZ_RWIT01000016.1 GCF_003944715.1 Hymenobacter rigui
CTGCCGGGCTCCGGGCTCAGTCAGCGCCTGCGCCACGCGCTGGCGCAAATCCATCGAATACGCTTGCATATACCTGCTTACGTACGCTAGGCGACGGCAGCTACACCGTTCATGAATCCGCTATAGTAAACGGCATCTTGCAGCCTGCGTCATTCCAGATACAGGATTTTCCATCAGATAGCATCTATCAGCTTCAGGTGATACAACCGAAAAAGGCTGCAAAGCTTTTTGGCCCGAATACTTGGAATGGAGTTGTCATTATTACTACACCCCGTGCCAGCGTAACCACCAGAAAACAGAGAAGGCCGGTCAACTGACCGGCCTTCTCTGTTTTGTAAGCTGCTACACATCTACCCTTTCGGGCTGAGCACCACGTACGGGATAATGCATTCCTCCAGGGAAATACCGCCGTGCTGGAACGTGTCCTTATAGTAGTTCACGTAGTAGTTGTAGTTGTTGGGGTAGGCGAAAAAGTAGTCGCCCACGGTGAATACGTAGGCGGTGCTCACGTTTTCGCGGGGCAGGAAGATGCGCTCCGGCTTGCGCACGGTGTACACGTCGCGGGAGTCATCGAAGCCCAGGTTCTTGCCGTGCTTGTAGCGCAGGTTGGTGTTCGTGTTCCGGTCGCCCACAATCTTGTAGGGCCGCTTCACCCGGATGGTGCCGTGGTCGGTGGTGATGATGAGCTTGCCCTTGCGCTCCGAAATCTGCTGGAGCATCTCGTACAGCGGCGAGTGCAGGAACCACGATTTGGTGATGCTGCGGTACGCCGACTCATCGGCCGCCAGCTCCCGGATCATGGCCATGTCGGTGCGGGCGTGGCTGAGCATGTCCACGAAGTTGTAGACGATGACGTTGCACTTGTAGTTGTTGTGCAGGTTGGCCATTTTGCCCAGCAGGTCTTTGCCGGCCTGCAGGTTGGTGACCTTGTTGTAGCTGAACTTGTGCTTCTGGTTGGCCTTCTGGAACATGATTTCCATGAACTCGGCCTCGTGCATGTTCTTGCCTTCGTCGTCGTCGTCCCACACCCACAGGTTGGGATACTTCTTCTGGATTTCGCCCGGCATCATGCCCGAGAAGATGGCATTGCGCGCGTAAGCCGTGGTGGTGGGCAGAATAGAATAGTAGGTTTCCTCCGAATCAACGGTGAACAGCTCGGCAATGATAGGCTCGAGTACCTTCCACTGGTCGTAGCGCAGGTTGTCGATGAGCAGGAAGTACACGGGCGTGTCGCCGGTATCCTTCAGCATCGGGAACACACGCTCCTTAAACAGCTGGTGCGACATGAGCGGGGCATCTTCGTCGCCGTTCACCCAGTCTTCGTAGTTCTCCGTGATAAAGCGGCCGAAATACGTGTTGGCCTCGTCCTTCTGCATGTTGAAGACTTCGGCCATGCTCTTGCCCTCCGTCTCGTTGATTTCCAGCTCCCAGTACACCAGCTTCTTGTACACATCAGCCCACTCCGAGGCCGACAGCCGGTCGGAGAGCTGCATGCCCAGCTGGCGGAAGTCGCGCTGGTAGCCGCTGTTGGTAGCTTCGCTGACGAGGCGCTTGTTGTCGAGCACCTTTTTCACCGACAGCAGAATCTGGTTCGGGTTGACGGGCTTGATGAGGTAGTCGGCAATTTTGGCCCCGATGGCCGATTCCATGATGTGCTCTTCCTCGCTCTTGGTAATCATGACCACGGGCACGGTGGGGCGCACGGCTTTGATTTCGGTGAGGGTTTCCAGGCCGGTCAGGCCGGGCATGTTCTCATCCAGAAATACGATGTCGTAGGTCTTTTCCTGAATTTCCTCAATGGCATCGGCCCCGGAGTTTACGCCGGTTACCTCGTAGCCTTTGTCTTTGAGAAACAGAATGTGGGGCTTCAGCAGGTCGATTTCATCATCGGCCCAGAGTATGCTGTATTGTTGCATAGGGGGAACTTGGGGTGTAGCACCGGGCACTACCCGGCGCGTCATTAAACGCACTTCACGAAATACAGATACCAGTTCCTGCGCAGTAGCTGCAAGTAGTGGCTGCAAAATGCAACTGAAGTTTCGTAAGTAGCTTTACTCCCAATCCGTAGTTTTTGATTTAAAAAATTCGCGCCGTCCTATACTTCGCCCCAACTCGGCGGTAAAGTAGCCGAAAAATGTCGACTTCACCGGGCGTTGATCCGGCCCTTAATCGGGGCGAACTGGTGTAGTAACAACACAGAACCTACTTTCCCGTTCCTTTTCGCTGGGTTTTGGCTGGTTTCCAGGCCCCGGTTTCTCTCCTTCTCATGAATAAAAAGAAAATCTTCAACGACCCGGTGTATGGCTTTGTCACCATCCCCACGGAGCTGTTGTTTGACCTGATTGAGCACACCTATTTCCAGCGCCTGCGCCGGATTCAGCAGCTGGGCCTCACCATGTTTGTGTACCCGGGGGCGCTGCACACGCGCTTTCACCACGCCCTGGGGGCCATGCACCTGATGACGCTGGCTTTGCGCACGCTCAAGGACAAAGGCGTGAAGATTTCGGCCAAGGAAGGTGAGGCCGCCATGGCGGCCATTCTGCTGCACGACATCGGCCACGGCCCCCTCTCCCACGCCCTGGAGCGCAGCATTTTTGATGATGTGCACCATGAAGCCATCAGTCTGCACCTCATGCGGAAGCTCAACGCCCAGTTTGGCGGAGCCCTCGATCTGGCAATTGCCATCTTTGAAGGCACCTACGACCGGCCGTTTTTCCACCAGCTGGTAAGCAGCCAGCTGGATATGGACCGGCTGGATTACCTGAACCGGGACTCGTTTTATACCGGCGTGCAGGAAGGCCGCCCCGGCGCCGACCGGCTGATTAAGATGCTGACGGTAGTGGACGAAAAACTGGTGTTGGAAGAAAAAGCGGTGTACAGCATTGAGAATTTTCTGGTAAGCCGCCGGCTGATGTACTGGCAGGTGTACCTGCACAAAACCGTTACATCGGCCGAGCAGATGGTGATTCGGATTATGGAGCGGGCCCGGGATTTGGTGCGGGCGGGCGTGCAGGTGCCAGCCTCCCCCAACCTGCACTTTTTCCTCTCGCGCAACGTCACGCAGCAGGAGTTCGAAAACGACGACCAGATTCTGCGCCGCTTCACCCGCCTCGACGATACCGACGTGTGGGGCGCAGTGAAGCTCTGGGCCGACCACCCCGACAAGGTGCTCAACTACCTGGCTCAAAGCCTGCTCGATAGGCACCTGTTCAAAATCACGCTCCAGACCGAGCCATTCGACGAGGAGTTTCAGCTGGGCATCGTGGACCTGATTGCCGAGCATTTCCGCCTGCCCCACGCCGATGCCGCCCAGCTCATGCTCACCGGCCGCATCAGCAACAACGCCTACGACATCGGCGGGCAGGACCCGATTGACGTGCTCACCAAAAGCGGCCGGGTAGTCAATGTGGCCGAAGCCTCCGACTTGCCCAACATCCGGGCCATCAGCCAGCGCGTGGAAAAGCACTACATCTGCTACCCGAAGGAGATTCTGTAAGCAGTGCTTAGTGCTTGGTGCTTAGTGCCTAGTTTGTTCGGCCAGACCTCCTTGCCCGATTCTAAGCACTAAGCACTAAGCACCAACCCCTATTATTTTCTACTTTTGCCCGATGGAATTTACCGTAGGCCAGATAGCAGAAGTGCTGCGCGGAGCAGTTGAAGGCGACGCCACTCAGCGCATTGACCGACTTGCCAAGATTGAAGAGGGCCAGGCCGGCTCCCTGTCGTTTCTGGCCAACCTCAAGTACGAGCACCACCTCTACACCACTGGGGCCACGGCCGTGATTGTGAGTCGCACCCTGGAGCTGCGCCAGCCCACTACAGCGGCCCTCATCCGGGTAGATGACCCCTATACCAGCTTCACCACGCTGCTGGAATTCTACCAGCAGGCCACGCGCACCGGCAAGCGCGGCGTGGAGGAGCCAGCCTACATGGCCGCCAGCGCCCGCATCGGCGAGAACCACTACCGCGGGGCCTTTTCCTACATCGGTGAGAACTGCGAAATTGGGCAGGACGTGGTGATTTTCCCCCACGTGTTCATCGGCGACCGGGTGAAGATTGGCGACGGCACCATTCTCTACGCCGGGGCTAAAATCTACGCCGAAACCGTCATCGGCAACCGCTGCACCATTCACGCCGGGGCCGTTATCGGCTCCGATGGCTTCGGCTTCGCGCCCCAGCCCGACGGCTCCTACCGCACCATTCCGCAGATTGGCAACGTGGTACTGCAGGACAACGTGAGCATCGGGGCCAACGCCACCATCGACTGCGCCACCATGGGCTCCACCGTCATCCGCGAGGGAGCCAAGATTGACAACCTCGTGCAGATTGCCCACAACGTAGAAATTGGCCGCCACACAGTAGTAGCGGCCCAGACGGGCATTTCGGGCTCCACCAAAATCGGTGACTTCTGCGTGCTGGCCGGCCAGACGGGCATTGCCGGCCACCTGAGCCTGGCCAACCGCACTACCGTTACGGCCCAGTCGGGCGTGGGCAAATCCATCAAGGAAGAAGGCATTCTGCTGCAGGGCTCCCCCGCCTTCCAGCTGCGCGACAGTCTGCGCGCCAACGCCATCTTCCGCCACCTGCCCGACCTGGAGCGCCGCCTTACTCAGCTGGAGCGTGCCCAAAGCGCAACGGAAAAGCCCTAGCTTTGCAGTCTATTTGAGTTGTCAGTTGCCAGTTGCCAGTTGTCAGGCCATCCTGTTTTCCCCCGATGACCTGACAACTGGCAACTGGCAACTGGCAACTGACAACTCAGAAAATGAACGACAAGCAACATACCATCAAGGCCCCCGTGACTGTGAGCGGCATCGGCCTGCACACGGGCGTACAGGCCACCATGACGTTTTGCCCGGCCCCTATCAACCACGGCTACAAGTTTCAGCGCGTGGATTTGCCCGGCCAGCCCATCGTGGATGCCGACGTGGACAACGTAGTGGACCTTTCCCGCGGCACCACCATCGAGCAGAACGGTGCCCGCATCAACACGGTGGAGCACACGCTGGCGGCCCTGGTAGGCTTGCAGATTGATAACGTGCTGATTCAGCTCGATGGCCCCGAGCCGCCCATCATGGACGGCAGCAGCTACGAGTTCATCAAACCTTTGATGGAAGCGGGCCTGGAGGAGCAGAACGCGCTGCGCAACTACTTTGAGATTCCCGACGAAATCCGCTACGTGGACAACGCCCGGGCCGTGGAAATTGCCGGCCTGCCGCTGAACTCCTACCGCCTCACGGTGATGGTGGACTACAACTCGCCGGTGCTGGGCTCCCAGCACGCCTCCCTCACCCACATCGACCAGTTCACCTCCGAAATTGCATCGTCGCGCACGTTCTGCTTTCTGCACGAGCTGGAGGCCCTCTACAAATCAAACCTCATCAAAGGCGGTGATTTGAGCAACGCCATTGTGGTGGTTGACCGCGTGGTGAGCGACGAGGAGCTGGACGAGCTGGCCACCATGCTGGGCAAGCCCAAGGTGGCCGTGAAGAAAGAAGGCATCCTCAACAACGTGGACCTGCGCTACAAGAACGAGCCCGCCCGCCACAAACTCCTCGATTTGGTAGGCGACCTGGCCCTGGTAGGCCGCCCGCTGAAGGGTCAGATTCTGGCCGCCCGGCCTGGCCACGCGGCCAACGTGGCATTTGCCAAGCGCATCAAGAAGAAGATGATGGAGGCCCACACCAGCCCGGTGCCGGTGTACGACCCCGCCCGCGAGCCGGTGATGGACATCAACAAGATTGCCGCCACCCTGCCCCACCGCTACCCCTTCCTGCTCATCGACAAAATCATCCATCTGGATGAAACCACGGTGACGGGCGTGAAAAACGTGACCTTCAACGAGCAGTTTTTCACCGGCCACTTCCCCGGCAACCCCGTGATGCCCGGCGTGTTGCAGATTGAGGCCATGGCCCAGACCGGCGGCATTCTGGTACTGAACACCGTGCCCGACCCCGAAAACTACTGGACGTATTTCCTGGGCATCGAAAACTGTCGCTTCCGGCGGATGGTTAAACCCGGCGACACGATTCTGTTCAAATGCGAGCTGACGGCCCCCATCAAGCGCGGCATCGCCAAAATGAGCGGAAAAGCCTTCGTCAACGGCAAAGTGGTCATGGAAGCCGAAATGTCGGCCAGCATCGTGAAAAAGAATTAAAAATTAAAAATGAAGAATTAAAAATGGCTCTTAATCAACTCGTTAAGCCCCATTTGCTTCAGCTTTTAATTCTTAATTTTTAATTTTTAATTGAAAAGAATGAACCAGCCGCTCGCCTATATTCACCCCGAAGCCAAGATTGCCCAGAACGTGGTAGTGGAACCCTTCACCACCATCGACAAGGATGTGGAAATCGGGGAAGGCACCTGGATTGGGCCCAACGTTACCATCATGGCGGGGGCGCGCATTGGCAAAAACTGCAAGATTTTCCCGGGGGCCGTTATTGCGGCCCAGCCCCAAGACCTGAAGTTTGCCGGCGAGAAAACCACCGTGCACATCGGCGACAACACCGTAATCCGGGAGTGCGTGACGGTGAACCGCGGTACCGTGGACAAGCTCAAAACCGTTATTGGGGCCAATTGCCTGCTGATGGCTTACGTGCACGTGGCCCACGACTGTGTAATTGGCGACAACTGCATTCTGGCCAACACGGTGCAGGTGGCGGGCCACGTGGAAATCGGGGATTACGCCATTGTGGGCGGGTCGTCGGCCATCCACCAGTTCGTGCACATCGGGGCCCACGCCATGATTTCGGGCGGCTCTCTGATCCGCAAGGATGTGCCGCCCTTCGTGAAGGCCGGCCGCGAGCCGCTCACCTACGTGGGTATTAACAGCATCGGGCTGCGCCGCCGCGGGTTCTCCGACCAGAAGATTGCCGAAATTCAGCAGCTCTACCGTCTGCTGTTCCTGAGCGGCCTTAACAACGCCGCCGCCCTCGACCAGATTGAGCTGGAGCTGGCCCCTTCCCCGGAGCGCGACGAGGTGGTGAACTTCATCCGCAACTCCGGCCGCGGCGTTATCAAAGGCTACTCCCGCGGCACCAGCGGCGGCGGGGAATAGGTTGTAGAAACAAGATTTTCAGAGCTTAGAGCTTGGCTTACGTTCTGCACAACGTGCACCAGAACATGAGCTAAGCTCTAAGCTCTTCTTTCTAAGCTCTAAAAAATGCAGATTACCGCCACGGGCCTGAGCAAGCGGTTTGCCCGGGAATGGATTTTCCGGGACCTGACGCACACGTTTCGGGCGGGTACAGCCACGGCCATTCTGGGGCCCAACGGTGCGGGCAAAAGCACGCTGCTCAACACACTGTCGGGCCAGCTGCTGCCCACGGCGGGTACCCTGGTGTACGAGCTGCAGGGGCAGGCTGTTGCCGTTGAGGATGTGCCCGCTCGCCTAGCTTACGCCGCGCCCTACCTGGAGCTGATTGAGGAGCTGACCCTCACCGAGCTGATCCGGTTTCATACCCGCTTTAAGCCGCTGCGGCCGGGCCTCTCGGCCGAGGAGCTGATTACGCTGATGTACCTGGAGAAATCCCGCCACAAGCTGGTGCGCGACTTTTCCAGCGGCATGAAGCAGCGACTCAAGCTGGCCCTGGCCCTCTACGCCGACGCCCCCCTGCTACTGCTCGACGAGCCCACCACCAACCTCGACCGGACCGGCGTGGCCTGGTACCTGGAGCACGTGCGCGCCACCCTGGCCGGTCGCACGGTGCTAGTATCCAGCAACGTGCCCGAGGAGTACGACTTCTGCACCGAGCAGCTCAACATTACCGATTTCGGGGCCCGCGCGGCCCGGTAGCCGGATTTTGCAGTGAACTGCGTATTTTTAGTTTGCACCGGACCTAAAAACGGCCGTTGACAATCAGCCTGCTGGCTCAGAATACCGGGCTGGCGGCTTCTTCTCCGGCAGATGCTGCAACCTTTGGAAGCCTCCGGTACGTATCTTCGCAGCCGAAACGCAGCCCCGCTTTCACCTCGAATTTTTCACTCTTTACCGCCCCTAGCAAGGCCATGAGACAACACGACGACCTCGACGACGACCTCTTCGATGACGATGAGCTAGATAACTTTGCCGCTACCGGCGGCAGTGCTACCCGTGGCAACTCCGAAGACCAGCTTTCGGCCAAGTACGCCGATTACCTGATGTGGCGCGACACCGGCTCCTCGCACGATGAGGCCCTGGACCTGGCCAACATGACGGAAGACGAGTACGCCACCGCCGAAGCCACCGAAGACCCCGACGGCAGCAACGGCTTCAGCTCCCTCGACGACCTCGACGACGACGACTTCTCCGACGACGACACCGACGAGTACGGCAGCAGCGGCAGCTCCCGCAACAGCCGCCGCAACTCCGACTACGACGACTACTAATGCTTAATGTGGTGAATGTGACTGGAATGTGAGCAATGTGCGAAATGCATATTGCTCACATTCCTTCACAGGCACCCACCAAAAAGGCCCGTCTTCCTGCCGGAAAACGGGCCTTTTTGGTGTAAGCAATAGCGCGAACTTTGTAGTTCGCGTCCCCGCACCGTTTGAACGATTATCATTCTGGGGCGCGGACTACACAGTTTGCACTACTATCGTGCTTATTTACGGCCGAAGACGCGGCGCAGGATTTCGGTGGTGCGGGCAACGGGGTTTTCGCGGATGTTGGCCTCCTCTTGGGCCACCAGCGTGAACAGGCCGTCGATGGCTTTGCCGGTGGCGTACTGGTTGAGGTCGGTCTGCACGGGCGTTACCAGCGGAATGCGGTTGTAGCGGGTGGTCAGGTCGGTGTAGTAGCGGGTGGCTCCTACTTTATCGAGGCTCTGCTGGATGATGGGCCGGAAGGCCGTGGTGAGCTGCTCGGTGGTGGTGCGCTTGAGGTAGTTGGTGGCGGCGTCCTTCTCTCCGGTCAGGATGCCCCATACGTCCTTAAAGGTGAGACTTTTGATGGCCGCCAGAAAGATGGGTTTGGCGCTCTTGGCCGCATCCTCCGCGCCCCGGTTCAGCGTCAGCTCAAACCGGTCTACCTGGCTGCCCAGCCCGATGGAGCGCAACGTGTTGGCCACGCGCTGGGCATCGGCGGGGAATGGAATCCGGATCAGCCGGTTCAGGTAGAAGCCGTCCTGCTTGGAAGCCTGGTCGGTACCTTTGCTGACGCCCTGCGAGAGCGCCTCGCGCAGGCCCTGAGCGGCCTCCTGCTGCGTGAGGCTGCCGGTGCCGGTACTGCCGGTTGGGGAGGTAGTGGTTTTGGGCAGGGTGGTTTTGAGAATATCCCCCAGCTTCGGGAACTTCACCTGCGCGGCGGCAGAAAGCTGCAGCCCCAGCAGCACAACGGGCAACGCGAAAAAACGGCGGTAGTTCATAGCAGAAGGAATGAGCGGCAAAGGTACTGCCGGCACTTTTGCAGAAACCGGACCACTTTTGAGAGAGTGGAAAGTCAAAGAGGGAAGTGAAAGCGGCGCTGTCATCCTGAGCGGAGCGAAGGACCTTATTACTCAAGAACGAGTAGTTCAAACAGCCATTTCAACGTGATAAGGTCCTTCGCTCCGCTCAGGATGACAGGCGAAACTTTGAGCTTTACATCCTCCTCAACCTACTTCCCGCCGAAAACGCGCTTGAGCAGGGCGCTGCCCTGGGCGGCGGGGTTGGCGCGGATGCGGCCTTCCTCGGCGGCCATGAGGGCGAACAGGCCATCCACGGTTTTTTCGGTGGCGTAGGGTACCAGTTGGGGGTTGAGGGGCGTGACGAGCGGAATCTTGTTGTAGCGGGCTACCATTTCGGCGTAGAGCTTGGTGGCTCCGGTTTGCTCCAACGACTGCTGCACCGTGGGCTGGAAGGCCGTGCGCAGGTCGGCGGCGGTTTTCTCGTAGAGCAGCGTGGTAGCTGCGTCCGACTCCTTACTGGTGGCCAGCGTGAGGGCATCCTGCAGGCTCAGGTTCTGCACCGCGTTCAGGAAGATGGGCTTGGCTTGGCCGGCGGCCGTTTCGGCGGCACGGTTCAGGGCCACTTCAAAATTATCGACCAATGCCCCGGCCCGCAGCTTGCGCAGCGTGGCGGCCACCAGCTCGGCCTCGGGCGGGAACGGAATGCGGATGTCGGCGTTGGCGTTGAAGCCGTCGGTTTCGCCGCCCTGGGCCACGGCTTTGGTAACGGCCTGGGTGAGGGCCTCGCGCAGGCCGCCGGTGGCTTCATCGGCCGTGAGAGGCACGACTACGGGCGCTATTACTTTGGTAGCGGCGGTGGCTTTGGTGGTAGTCGTGGTCTTTTTGACAGGCGTCGTTTTCTTGACCGGGGTGGTTTTCTTGGTGGTCGTAGTGGTCTTTTTCGTGGTAGTTTTGGTTTGGGCGGCGGCTAGCTGGGCGGTGGCCAGCGTGAGCGTGAGGCCCAGCGCGAGGGTACGGAGGGGAGTCATACGGAAAAAATCAGGTAAACCCAGACGCCAGTGTGGCGTTGTTAGCGGGCGAGGTGCCAATATTGCGCCAAATCCGCTACTCTACCTAACCTTCTCCCCATGCCCCTCATTCCCGACGTTGAAATCATGACTATTGGCGACGAGCTGCTCTACGGGCAAGTCATCGACACCAATTCGGCCTTTATGGGCCAGGAGCTGGGCAAACTGGGCCTGCGCGTGCGCCAGATTACCAGCGTCTCCGACCGGGCCGACGAAATTGTAGCCGCCCTCGACCTGGCCCGGCAGCGCGCCCAGGTGGTGCTGATGACCGGCGGCCTCGGCCCCACCAAGGACGACCTCACCAAGCACGTGCTGGCCCGCTACTTCGGCACCGAGCTGGTACTGCACGAGCCCACCCTGCGCCATGTGGAAGGCATCTTTGCCCGCTTCAACCGGCCCATGCTGGAAGTAAACCGCCAGCAGGCCCTGGTGCCGGCCAACTGCACAGTGCTGCACAACGCCTTGGGCACCGCCCCCGGCATGTGGTTCGAGGACCAGGGCACCGTGTTCGTGAGCATGCCCGGCGTACCGTTTGAGATGAAAGGGCTGATGACCGACGAGGTGCTGCCCCGCCTGCGCCAGCACTTCCAGACGCCCGCCATTGAGCACGTAGTGGTGCAGACGGTGGGCCTAGGCGAATCGTTCCTGGCCCAGCGCATTGAGGACTGGGAAAACCGCCTGCCCGCTAACGTGAAGCTAGCATACCTGCCCTCTTTGGGCGGCGTGCGCCTGCGCCTGACCGGCCACGACGACGGCCAGCCCGACCTGCGCGCCCGCATAGAAGCCCTGCTGCCCGAGCTACGCACCTTGCTCGGCGAGCATATCTTCGCCGAGGGCGAAATCAACCTGGAAACGGCCGTGGGCAACCTGCTGGCCGAGCGGGGCCTCACGGTGGGCACCGCCGAAAGCTGCACCGGCGGCCTGCTGGCCCACCGCCTCACCAGCGTGCCCGGGAGCTCCCGCTACTACCAGGGCAGCATCATTGCCTACTCCAACGACATCAAGATGCAGGAGCTGGGCGTGAAGGCCGAAACGCTGGCCGCCCACGGGGCCGTGAGCGAGCCGGCCGTGGCCGAAATGGCTGAGGGCCTGCGCCGCCGCCTGGGCGTGGATGTGGCCCTGGCCACCAGCGGTATTGCCGGCCCCGACGGCGGCACCGACGCCAAGCCCGTGGGCACCATCTGCATTGCCTACGCCGACGCCCGCCACACCGTCACCCGCCAGATCAGCTTCAATCGTGGCCGCCAGCTCAACCTGGAGTACACCACCACCGCCGCGCTGAACCTGCTGCGGCTCGAAGTGGAGCGGTTGGAAGTCAAAGAGCAAAAGTAAAAGGTCAAAGCCCTGCCGATTGGAAGTCTAAGTAAAAAACCAGCATCCTGCTGGCTGTAGGTCTTTTCAAAATGTGCTGACCACAAGGCTTCTGACAGCTTTATAGGTCGTCATGCAGAGCGGAGCGAAGCATCTCGCGTGCTGACCCAAGGAATGGCATGCCAACGGCAGTAGGCCAAATGCTTCGCTCTGCTCTACATGACGTGTTGTTGGTTTACTACCTGCACCATGCAGGATGCCCGGCAGGGCTTTGACTTTTTACTTTTTCTCTTTGACTTTATCCCCTATCCACCTCATTCACCATTTCACTTACCTTTGGGCTCCGAAACCCACCCCCACCCTTTTCCCTAAACTACCCCAACCGCATGGCACGAGTGGAAATGACGATGCCCAAGATGGGCGAATCCATCATGGAAGGCACCGTTCTGAAATGGCTCAAACAAGTAGGCGACACCATCGACCAGGACGAGTCGGTGCTGGAAGTAGCCACCGATAAGGTGGATACCGAGGTGCCAGCCCTGCACGCCGGCGTACTCCAGGAAATCCTGGTGCAGGAAGGCCAGGTAGTAGCCGTGGGGGCCCCCATTGCCGTAATTGAAACCGACGCGGCCAGCGCCGGCACCACCGCCCCGGCCGCTGCCGCCGAGGCTCCTGCGCCTTCCGTCAACGGCGCCGAGAAGCCTGCCGTGCCTTACCTGCCCGAAGCCCACGACCCGCAGGCCAACGCCGCCCAGGCCGTAACCGCCCAGCCCCAGGCCGGCCGTTTCTACTCGCCCCTGGTGCTGAGCATTGCCCGCGAAGAAGGCATTTCGATGGCCGACCTGGAGTACCTGCCCGGCACTGGCAGCGAAGGCCGCGTTACCAAAAAAGACATCCTCGATTACGTAGCCGCCGGCAAGAAGCCGCTGACCCAGGCCGCCGCACCCGCTGCTGCGGCCCCGGTTGCAGCTGCCCCCGCTGCCCCGGCTCCGGTAGCTGCGCCGGCTGCTCCAGCTCCGGCTGCTGCCCCGGTTGCCGCCGCCAGCACGTCGCAAACGGCCAAAGCCGTGCCTTCTATCAGCGGCAACCAGGAGTTGCTGGAAATGGACCGCATGCGCAAGATGATTGCCCAGCGCATGGTGGACAGCAAGCGGATTTCGCCCCACGTTACCTCCTTCGTGGAGGCCGACGTGACGGACATCGTGAACTGGCGCAACAAGCACAAGGATGCCTACAAGAAGCGCGAGGGCGAAAATCTCACCTTCACGCCCATCTTCATCCAGGCCATTGCCCGCGCCATTCAGGACTTCCCGATGATCAACGTGTCCATTGAGGGCGACTACATCATCAAGAAGCGCGACATCAACGTGGGCGTGGCCGTGGCCCTACCCTCCGGCAACCTCATCGTGCCCGTGATTCACAACGCCGACCAGCTGAATCTGAACGGCCTGAGCAAGAAGGTAAACGACCTGGCCAACCGGGCCCGCGCCAACAAGCTCAAGCCCGAGGACTTGGAAGGCGGCACCTACACCGTGTCCAACGTGGGCTCGTTCGGCAACGTGATGGGCACGCCCATCATCATGCAGCCGCAAGTGGCCATTATGGCCGTGGGTGCCATCAAGAAGAAGCCCGCCGTCATCGAAACCCCGCAGGGTGACCTGATTGGCGTGCGCCACTTCATGTTCCTGAGCCACAGCTACGACCACCGCGTGGTGGATGGCTCGCTCGGCGGAATGTTCGTGCGCCGCGTGGCCGACTACCTCGAGCAGTTCGACCCCAATACCAGCATCTAGAGCTTAGTGCTTAGTGCTTAGTGCTTAGTGCTTAGTGCTTAGTGCTTAGTGCTTAGTGCTTAGTGCTTAGTGCTTAGAGTGTATGCAAAAGGCCCCGCCGTGGTTACGTGGCGGGGCCTTTTTGCGGCGCGAAGCCGTACTTTTGCCCGGTGGCCGGGTTTTGTTTGCTGGCTTGCTGTTGATTTTTTCTTCCCGTTATGAATAAAACTCTGCCTTTGGTAGCCCTGCTCATTGCCCTGGGCCTGATTCTGTTCCTGTACCAGCGCCTGCGCACCACGGAGGCCGCCCTGGAAATGGCCCAGCGCCGCTTCTCCGACTGCGAGCAGGTAAACTTCCAGCTCCAGAACCAGCTCACCCAGGCCACCCGCGGCCGCGCCGTGCCTGATAGCCTGAAAGTAGGCCGGTAGGCAATACTCTCAAAGCACATTACCCGCAGCCATCCGGCTTTCACGCAGCCCCCGACTTTCCCCCTACACAAAAAGCCCCTGACGTACGAATACGTCAGGGGCTTTTCGTTGGCTTGAGGCTTTGTGCTGTGCAAAGGAAGGATTGCTTCGGCTCTGCCTCGCAATGACCATTTCACTGCCTAGGGCCGGCCGCCGCTGGGGCCTTGGGCGGGCGTAGCACCGGCACCGTTGCCACCGTCGCCGCCTTCTTTCAGGTCGTCGTTGTTGATGGAGCGTTTGCGCTTGGGCTGGGCCATGCTCATTTTGCCGATGCGGTAGCTCAGGTTCACGCGGAAGCCCGAGCGGCGCAGCACATTCACGCTGTACTGGTCGAGCACCGGGGTACTGATGGAGCTGCGAATTTTGTTGGTAGGCGTGAAGAAGTTATCGGCCCCGAAGCCGATGCTGCCTTTCTTATCGGCAAAGTCCTTCTTCAGGCCCAGGCTGTACACCCCGAAGCCGCCCTGGTAGCCCTGCAGCTGCACCTGCCGGCCGCGGTAGAAGCTGAACGCCTGCACGCCCCAGCCCTTGGTGAAGGTGTAACCGCCCATCAGACGGCCGCTGGCTACCCAGCCCTGGTTGCTGGCCGCGTACAGCACGTCGGATACGTTGTTATTCAGGGTAGCGTAGTACACATCCAGGCCGCCGCCCAGCGTGAGCTTGTTCTGGATGTTCACGTTGGCATTCACGCTGCCGCCGTAGGCGTTTTCGGTGCCGATGTTGGCGTACGTAGTCCGGATGAGGGCCCCGTCCTGGGTGCGCACCGGCTGGATGGAGCCATTGGTGTTGCGCGCAAACGTGGAGAAGTTCAGCGAGGTCTGCTTGATGAAGGTGCTGTAGCCCAGCTCAAAGTTGTTGGTGTACTCGGGCTTCAGCTCGGGGTTACCCTCCGTGTACTGCAGCTGGTTGCCCGACTGCCGGTTGGGGTTCAGGAACTGCAGCGAGGGGCGCTGAATCCGGTAGTTGTAAGCGGCTTTGAGCACGTTGCCGTTGGCCAGCTTGCGTGAGAGGTTCACGCTGGGCACCAGCACCCCGTACGACGGAATGGAGGGCGCATTCTCGGTGCGGAAGTCGGCCGAGATGGTGGTGTACTCGTAGCGCGCCCCGGCTTTCAGGGTGTAGCTTTTGAGGAAGCTCTGGGTGTACGAGAGGTAGGCCGCCGCAATGTTCTGGTTGTAGTCGAACACGTTAGAAAGCGTGGTGCCGGTCTGCCGCTGCCCGTTCAGGAAGGTGGTGTAGTCGCTGTTGACGCGGCGCATGATGTCCTTGGCCCCGAACTCCAGCAGTTGGGTTTTGCTCAGGGGCGTCTGATAATCGGCCTGCAGCGTGATTTCCTGGTTGTAGCTGTCGTTGAGGTTGCGGCGGTAGTCGCCGGCGTTTTCCCCGCTCAGGGTGGTGTTGGTGAAGTTGTTGGTGCGGGTGTTGCGGCTGTACTGGGCCAGCAGGCTGAACTCACGCTGGGGCGTCTCGAAGGTGCGGGTGTAGTTGAGCGTGGCATCCAGGGTGTTCGAGTTGTCGAGCACCTTCACATTGCTGATGCGGTTGGTGAGCGAGTCGCCCAGCACCGGCCGGAAAAACGTGGTCTGCGAGGCCAGGTCGTCCTGATAGTTGGAGCCGTTGCGCAGGCCCAGCTGCACCGAGGCCGAGAGGAAGTTATACTTGTTGATGTCGTAGTCCCAGCCCAGCGAGTAGCGCCCGAACACGTTCTGCTGGCGCGTATCGGCCGACTGCACGGTGCGCGTGAGCAGCTGGCGGTTGGCAATATCGTTGCCGGTGATGCCGTAGGTACTCTGCTCGTTACGGAACGAGCCGGGCGTATTGTACTGGGCCCGGCCGCCGCCGCCCAGCGAGAAACCCATCTTGCCTACCCGGTACGAAGCATTCAGGCCCAAATCGGAGCTGCGCAGGCCTGCGCTGCTGCGCAAATCCAGCGTAAAGCCCTGCAGGTTGTTCTGCTTGGTCACAATGTTGATGATACCGCCCGAGCCTTCGGCGTCGTACTTGGCCGAGGGCGAGGTAATCACCTCCACGGTCTTGATCTGGTCGGCCGGAATCTGCTTCAGCGCGTCGGCAATACTGTTGGCCGAGATGGTGCTGGGGCGGTTGTTGATGAGCACCCGGATGTTCTGGCTGCCGCGCAGACTCACGTTGCCGTCGAGGTCCACCGAGAGGTTGGGCACGCGCTTAAGCACGTCGGTGGCGTCGCCGCCGCGGGTGGTTTCGTCCTTCTCGGCGTTGTACACGGTACGGTCCACCTTCTCCTCCACCAAACTGCGCTGGCCTTCCACCCGCACCTCACCCAGCGCCTGCGCCGACGATTCCAGGGCCACGGTGCCCAGGGCCACGGTGTTGCCGGCATCGGTAATCACCACACCGGTTTTCTCCACCTGCTTGTAGCCGATGAAGGTAACCTGCACGGTGTAGGTGCCCGGCCCAATGCGCGGAATGGTGAATTTACCGTTGTCATCAGCGGCGGTGCCATCCACGGGCTTGCCGGTGGCAGGGTTCACCAGGGCCACCGTGGCGAAGGGTACGGGCTGCTTGGACGTAGCGTCGGTGACGGTACCGGTAATGCGGCCCGTTCCTTCCTGCGGAGCTATGGCCGCCCCGCCGGCCCCGGCCGGTCGGGTTGCGCCAGCCGGACGCGCGGCCCCGTTGGGAGGCATACCGCCGGGCATTTGGGCTAGCACCGCGTGGCTGCCGGAAAGGAGAAGAATCGGAAGGAATAATTTTTTCATGTGCGAGAGGGGAAGCGTCTATCAGCCGGCCAGCTACTGGTCCGCAGGGACCAATAAGCCGTGTATCGATGCAAACCTATATTCTGCGGCTTCACCCCCGAAACGAAGCCGACCAATTGGCTGATTTCTGCGGCGGAGCCCGAAGAAAGGTCGAGCGAATACTGAGTAACCGCAGCCACAGACGCAAGTTTGCCCCTGAGGTGGCACCAACGCCCGAATATTTATCAGGTTTCCAGCCCGCCGGAAACGCAGAACGCCCCTCTGGCTACCGGAGGGGCGTTCTGTCGTAGCGCGCAGCTCCGCTTCGCGCACGAGCCGCAGGCGAGTTCCTACGCGTAAGCACTACACGCCTGTTACTCGCTCCGCTCGTGCGCGAAGCGGAGCTGCGCGCTACTGGTGCTAGGCCTTCACGCCCAGCAACAGCAGCATAAAGGCAAATTGCCGAGCCGTATCGTGGATGGATTTGAAGCGGCCCGAAGCCCCGCCGTGGCCGGCGGCCATGTCGGTGTGGAGCAGCAGCAGGTTCTGGTCGGTTTTCACGGTGCGCAGCTTGGCTACCCACTTGGCCGGCTCGAAGTACTGCACCTGCGAGTCGTGCAGGCCGGTGGTCACAAGCATGTTCGGGTAGGCCTGGGCTTTCACTTGGTCGTAGGGCGAGTACGAGAGCATGTAGTCGTAGAACTCCTTCTGGTTAGGGTTGCCCCATTCGTCGTACTCGCCGGTGGTCAGCGGGATGCTTTCGTCGAGCATGGTGGTCACCACGTCCACGAAGGGCACGGCCGCCACTACGCCCTTGTAGTATTCGGGGTGGTTGTTTACCACCGCGCCCATCAGCAGGCCGCCGGCCGAGCCGCCCATGGCAAACAGCTTATCGGCGGAGGTGAATTTCTGGTCGATAAGGAATTTGGAGCAGTCGGTGAAGTCGGTGAAGGTATTTTTCTTCTTGAGCTTCTTGCCGTTCTCGTACCACTGCCGGCCCATTTCCTGCCCGCCCCGAATGTGGCAGATGACGTAGGCGAAGCCCCGATCCAGCAAGCTCAGGCGGGCGGCGCTGAAGGTGGCATCCATGGAGTAGCCGTAGGAGCCGTAGGCGTACTGCAGCAGCGGGGCCGAGCCGTCCTTCTTGAAGCCCTTCTTGTACACGATGGACATCGGGATTTTGGTACCGTCGGTGGCGGTGGCGTACACCCGCTCGGTCACGTAATCCTCCTTCTTGAAGCTTCCGAGCACGGTTTGCTCCTTCAGCAGCTTTTTGCTGCGGGCGTTCATGTCGTAGTCGAAGGTGGAGTTGGGCGTGGTGAGCGAGGAGTAGCCGTAGCGCAGCACGGGCGTATCAAACTCGGGGTTGATGCTGATGGCGGCCGTGTAGGTGGGCTCCCCGAAGTTGAGGTAGTGCTCCTGCTTGTCCTTCCACCGAATCACGCGCAGCTGCAGCAGGCCCTCCTTCCGCTCGCCCAGCACCAGGTAGTCCTTGAACAGCTCCATGTTTTCCAGGAACACGTCGGGGCGGTGGGCAATAACCTCCTGCCAGGCCGTTTTGGCGGTGTTCTTCACCGGCGTTTTCAGCAGCCGGAAGTTGGGCGCCCCGGCGTTGGACAGCACGTAGAAGTCGTTACCAAAGTGCTCCACCTCGTACAGATGGTCAGCCTCGCGGGGCAGAAACACCTGCAGCGCCGCCGTGGGCTTGGCGGCCTCCACGTACCGCACCTCCGACGACATGGTGCTGCCAATGGTCAGGAACACGTACTGCCGCGACTTGGAGCGGTGCACCCCGATGCGGAAGGTGTTGTCCTTCTCCTCGTACACCAGCTGATCCTGGCTGGGGTCGGTACCCAGGGTGTGGCGGTAAAGCTGGTAGTCCAGCAGCGTACCGGGGTCCTTGCGGGTGTAGAAGACGGTTTTGTTGTCGGCGGCCCACACGGCGTTGCCGCTGGTGTTCGGAATCTGCTCGGGGTAGAGCTGGCCGGTTTGCAGGTTGCGGAAGCGCAGCGTGTAGAGGCGGCGGCTCACCACATCCTCGGAGTAAGCCAGCACCTGGTTGTCGTCGCTCACCTCGAAGCCCCCGATCTGGTAGTAGGCCTTGCCCTTGCCCAGTTCGTTGGCGTTGAGCAGAATTTCCTCCTTGGCGCTCAGGCTGCCCTTTTTGCGGCAGTAAATCGGGTACTCGGCTCCGGCCTCGAAGCGGGTGTAGTAGTAGTACCCATTATCCCGGTACGGCACCGACTCGTCCTGCTCCTTGATGCGGCCCTTGATTTCTTGGAACAGCTTTTCCTCCAGCCCCTTCACCGGGGCCATTTGCTGCTCGAAATAAGCGTTTTCAGCGTTCAGGTAGCTGATGACTTCGGGGTTCTCGCGCTCATTGAGCCAGTAGTAGTTGTCGAGGCGGGTGCCGAAGGGCGACTTGAGTTCTTTGGGCTTGAGAGCCGCAACGGGAGGTTTGGGCATAGTGGCAGTAGTGCTTTGGGCGAAAACCACGCCGCTGAGCAGCAGGCCCGCGCCCGTGAGCCAGGTGTATAAGGAATTCATAGCGCAACAAGTCAACCAGGGAAAAGGATGCGCTAAAGAAACGGGGAATTTGTGAAGGGCGGCGGCAGAGGCCGTAAAAACGGCAGAGTGGTTCGGTAAGCCAGACTAGAGCTAAAAAGCTAGTTCCCCTCCTTGGAAAGGAGGGGCTAGGGGTGGTTGACCTTGCGTTGGAACGGCGTTTAGAATTAGCTCTAAAATCGTTCTGACGCTCATCATCCACCCCTGGCCCCTCCTTTCCAAGGAGGGGAACCAGCTTTTAGTTTGGCAATTACTGCGCGCTACAGCGCCGCCAGGCTTTGCTCCAGGGCCGTGATTTTGGCTTCGGCATCGGCCAGCTTCTGCCGCTCGCGCTCCACCAGGTCGGGCTTGGCATTGGCCACGAACTTCTCGTTGGCCAGCTTTTTCAGCACCGAGTCGCGGAAGCCCTGGGCGTATTCCAGCTCCTTGGTCAGGCGCTCCTTCTCGGCCCCGAGGTCAATCTGACCTTCCAGCGGCACGAAGAACTCCGCGCCGCCCGCCACGAAGCCCACCGAGGCCGCCGGCGCTTCCGTCACTACCGATACCTCGGTGAGGGCGGCCAGCTTGCGGATGATGCCGTCGTAATCGGTCAGCAGCTGGGCGTCGTCGGTTTTGGCAGCCAGGGTCAGGGGCTTGTTGGGGCCCAGGCCCTTCTGGTTGCGGATGGTGCGCACGCCGCCCACAATGGCCAGCGCCTTTTCCATGCGGGCCAGCACCTCGGCGGCACCCGCTACGGGCTGGGCCTTGGGCCAGGCAGCCACGCACACGTACTCCTTGGGGCCGCGCTCCTTCAGCTCGTGCCAGATTTCCTCGGTGATGAAGGGCATGAACGGGTGCAGCAGCTTGAGCAGGGTTTCGAGGAAACCGGTGGTCAGGCGCAGCGTTTCTGGGTCGATGGGAGCCTGGTAGGCGGGTTTGATCATCTCCAGATACTCCGAGCAGAAGTCGTCCCACACCAGCTTGTACACCGTCATCAGCGCGTCCGACATCCGGAACTTCTCGAAGTGCTCGTCCAGCTCGGCAATGGTGGCGTTCAACTTGGCTCCGAACCACTCCACGGCCTTCTCGTTGGGGAAGGGCAATGCGGCATCCACCTCCCAGCCCTGGGTGAGACGGAAGGCGTTCCAGAGCTTGTTGCTGAAGTTGCGGCCCTGCTCCACCAGCTTTTCGTCGTAGAGCAAGTCGTTGCCGGCCGGGGCCGAGAACAGCATGCCGGTCCGGACGCCGTCGGCCCCGAACTGCTTGATGAGGTCCAGCGGATCGGGCGAGTTGCCGAGCTGCTTGCTCATCTTGCGGCCCTGGGCGTCGCGCACGATGCCGGTGAGGTACACGTTGCGGAAGGGCACCTCCTTGCGGTACTCCAGACCGGCCATAATCATGCGGGCCACCCAGAAGAACAGGATGTCCGGCCCCGTCACCAGGTCGTTGGTGGGGTAGAAATAGTTGACGTCGGCGTTGTCGGGGTCTTTGAACCCATCAAACACCGAAATCGGCCACAGCCACGACGAGAACCAGGTATCCAGCACGTCCTCGTCCTGGCGCAGATCCGAGAGCTGCAGGTCAGCGTTGCCGCTTTGCTCGCGGGCCTGGATCAGGGCCTCCTCGGCGGTGAGGGCCACCACGTAGGTGCCGTCGGGCAGGTAGTAGGCCGGAATCTGCTGGCCCCACCACAGCTGCCGCGAAATGCACCAGTCGCGCACGTTCTCCATCCACACCCGGTAGGTGTTCTTGAACTTGGCCGGGTGCAGCTTCACGGTATCGTTTTCCACCACGTCCAGGGCCGGCTTGGCCAGGTGCTCCATTTTCAGGAACCACTGCATGCTCAGGCGGGGCTCAATGACGGCCTTGGTGCGCTCCGAGGTCTGCACGATGCTGGCGTACTCCTCCACCTTCACCAGGTGGCCGGCTTCCTCCAGGTCCTTCACGATGTTGCGGCGGGCCGCAAACCGGTCCTGGCCCACGTACAGCACGGCTTTCTCATTGAGCGTGCCATCGTTATTGAGAATGTCGATAACGGGCAGGTTATGCTTCACGCCCAGCTCGTAGTCGTTCAAATCGTGCGCTGGCGTCACCTTCAGCGCACCTGTCCCGAAGTCGATGCTCACGTACTCGTCCAGAATCACTGGAATTTCCCGGCCCAACAGCGGAATCCGCACTTTCGCCCCGTGCAGGTGCGTATAGCGCGAGTCGTTAGGGTTCACCGCCACCGCCACGTCAGCCATGATGGTTTCGGGCCGCGACGTAGCCACGGTCAGGAACTGACCCTCCTGCCCTACCACTTCATAGCGCAAATGGTACATCTTGGCCATCACGTCCTTAGGAATCACTTCCTCGTCGGAAAGGGCCGTCTGGCCCAGCGGGTCCCAGTTCACCATGCGCACGCCGCGGTAGATCATGCCCTTCTGGTGCAGGTCCACGAATACGCGCAGCACGGCCTCGGTCAGCTCGGGCTCCATCGTGAAGCGCGTCCGGTCCCAGTCGCAGGAAGCGCCCAGTTGCTTGAGCTGCTCTAGGATGATGCCGCCGTACTTCTCCTTCCACGCAAAGGCGTGCTCCAGAAACTGCTCCCGCGTGAGGTCCTTCTTCTCGATGCCCTGCTCCTTCAGCAGCGCCACCACCTTGGCTTCGGTGGCAATGGAGGCGTGGTCGGTGCCGGGCACCCAGCACGCTTCCTTACCCTGCATGCGGGCCCGGCGCACCATCACGTCCTGAATGGTATTGTTGAGCATGTGGCCCATGTGCAGCACACCCGTCACGTTGGGCGGCGGAATCACCACGGTGTAAGGCTGCTTGCGGGGGTTGGCTTTGGCTTTGAAGAAGCCCTGCTCCTGCCAGCGCTGGTACCATTTGGCTTCAACGTCGGCGGGGGTATAGGTTTTGGCGATGGACATCGGCGGGAAAGTCTATTCAGATACGGGCGCAAAAGTAGGCAATTCGGGCGGGGGCCGGAAATCGGGGGATACCGGAGCCAAGCAAAGCTTCCCATCGACGGAAAGGGGCCGATTAAGCTTGTTTTTAAGCCCCTCGGCGGGCCTTAACGGTTTCGTAATATCAGAAACGCTATTTTTGGAGCTTCAACCTCGACTATTGGCTTTACCAGCTTATCCGCTCCGCATCTATTGAAGTAGTTCTACCCGGTTTCACCTCTCCTAAAGTTGATGCGTGCGTATGGCTCTTTTTTCCTTCCGTAGATCATCTGCTGCCCCGGCTTCCGTTGCGGCCCAGGCACCGGTCCCTCCCGTTCCGGCCACGGCCACTTTCGCCGGCTCCATCCGGGTAGGCATGGGCCAGCTGCTGGTAGAAGGCGGCGAGCCGGAGCGCAACCTGGAGCGGGCCGAGCACATGATTGCCGAGGCCGCCGGCCAACAGTGCGACGTAGTGCTGCTGCCCGAAACCCTGGATTTTGCCTGGACGCACCCCAGCGCCCTCACCGAGGCCCAGCCCATTCCCGGCCCCTACTCCGACCGGCTCTGCCAGGCGGCCCTGCGCCACAACCTCTACCTCTGCGCCGGCCTCACCGAGCGCGCCCCCAATGGCCGCAACTACAACGCCGCCATTCTCATCAACCCCCAAGGCGAAATCATCTGCAAATACCACAAGATTAACCTGCTGGAAGTAGAGCTGCCCTTCTACGCCGTGGGCCAGACGCTGAACGTGGTGGACACACCGTTGGGCAAAATCGGGGTAAACATCTGCGCCGATAACTTCCTCGACGGCCTGCCCATCGGGCACACGCTGGCCCGCATGGGGGCCGAGTTCATCCTTTCCCCCTCGTCCTGGACGGTGGACTACTCCATTACGGAGGAGCACGACCCCTACCGCGAGAAGTGGATCAAGCCCTACTCCATTCTGGCCCAGCTCTATAACGTGTCGGTGGTGGGCACTACCTCCGTCGGGTACATTGTGGGTGGGCCCTACGAGGGCAAGAAGAGCGTGGGCTGCTCTTTGGCCGTGGACGCCAGCGGCATCCGGGCCCGGGGCACGTTCAACGAGTTTGCCGGCGACTTGGTAGTAGCCGACCTGCCCCGGCCCGTACGCCCCGAGCAGGGCACCCAGATCGGGCAGATGCTGCAGCGCAAGGGCTACCCGCTCGACCAGCTGCCGGCCTGATTCACCGACTTACCGGCCCCCTCCACCCCTAATTTAATCAGAGATTAATTCCAGAAGCTGACCTTCTTGACAGCTTCTGTTCCGCATACCATGACCGAACCTTACCAACAATGTACCCGCTGCATCATGGATACCACCGTTCCCGGTATCCGCTTTGATGCCGCGGGCGAGTGTAATTTCTGTGCCTTGCACGACAAGATGGACCGCGCCTTCCCGCTGGGGGAGGCCGGGGCACGCCACGTGCAGGAAATGGTGGCCGACATCAAGAAGCTGGGCCAGGGAAAAAAGTATGACTGCGTGCTGGGCGTGAGCGGCGGCCGGGACTCCTCATTTACACTCTGGTACTGCGTTGTGAAGCTGGGCCTGCGCCCCCTGGCTGTACACTTCAACGACGGCTTCGGCAACCCCGTGGCCGGCGAAAACATGACCAAGGCCTGCCGTAAGCTGGGCGTGGAAATGCGCACCATCACCTCCGACTGGCGCGAATCCAAGGACCTGAAAATTGCCTTCCTGAAAGCTTCCGTGCCCGATATGGAGGAAGGCACCGACGTGGGCATTGCCACCGCCCTGTACGGCGTGGCTGCCAAGGAAGGCATCCAGCGCATCGTCATCGGGCAGTCGTTCCGCACCGAGGGCATTGCCCCGCTGAGCTGGAACTACCTCGACGGCAAGTACCTGAAGGCCGTGCACAAGCAGTTCGGCACGGTGCCGCTGCGGCCCTGGAAGCCCGCCGACCCGGGCTTTCACCTGGATATTAAGGAAATGTTCTACTACGCCTTCATCCGCCGCATCAAAACCGTGACCCTGCTCTACCACGTGAACTACGTACGCGCCGACGTGGACCAACTACTGGAGCGGGAACTGGACTGGGTGAACCCGGGAGCCCACTACTTCGACGACCTGTACCAGAGCGTCATCTACTACCTCAACCGCACCAAGTTCAACATTGACCGGCGGCTGTTCAACTACTCGGCCCTGGTGCGCTCCGGCCAGATGCCGCGGGAAGTAGCCCTGGAACGGGTGCGGCACGTGAACAAGATTGAGGATCAGAAGGTCATCGACCTGTGCATCAAGCGCCTGGGCCTCACCCGCCAGGAATTCGATGGGATTGTGGCCGCACCACCCAAAACCTTCCGCGCCTACCCCAACAACTACGAGCTGATCCGGCTGCTGAAGTGGCCCATCAAGCTCCTGAGCCAGTTCCGCCTCATTCCCGAATCGGCCTACGATAAGTACTTTAACTGCGGCACCTAATGCTCCTGCCCTTCCCCGCCGACCCCGATGCCGCCGCCGACGACTCCCTGGAAGGCTTGGTACTGGCCGGCGGGTCGGCCACCGTTGAAAACCTGGTGGCGGCCTACAGCCGCGGTATTTTTCCGTGGCCGGTGCCAGGCTGGCCGGTGCTACCGTGGTTCTGCCCGCCCCGACGCGGTATTCTGCGGCTGGAGCGCCGGCACGTGGGCCGCACGCTGGCGCGGGTGCAGCGGCAATCCACTTGGCGCATCAGCTTCAATGAGGCGTTTGAGCAGGTGATGCGCGCCTGCCGGCAGCAGCCCCGCCCCGGCCAGGATGGCACCTGGATTACGCCTCAGCTGCTGCGCGGCTACAAGGCCCTGCACCAGGCCGGTTACGCCCACAGCGTGGAGGTATGGGACGGCCCGGAGCTGATTGGCGGCCTGTACGGCGTTTCGGTACGGGGCGTGTTTGCAGGCGAGAGTATGTTCCACTTCCGCCCCAACGCCTCCAAGCTGGCCCTGCTGGCCCTCACCGATACGTTGTTAGAGCAGGGCGCGCGCCTGCTCGATATCCAGCAGCTGACGCCCCACCTGGCCGCCCTCGGGGCCGAAGAAGTAAGCCGCCAGGAATTTCTGGCCTTACTATCCCAGGAGCAAGCCGCCGGCCGTACCCTCCGCTTTCCGGCCTGATGCGGCCACGCTCCGGTCCGATGGCGCAGCCGTCCGACCGGCTGGCTGCGTGCTGGCATATGAACAACGGAACCGCCCCGGGCCCGGACGACAACCGGTCGGACGGCTGCGCCGTCGGACCGGAGCGGCCTAGCGCCACAAAAAAAGCCTCCCCAATGGGAGGCTTTTTTTGTGGAAGCACACGAATCAAAAAATCCGTGCAATCCGATCAATCCGTCTAAATCCGTGATTTAGGCTTCCTGGTGCAGCCACTGCTTTTTGCTCAGCAGCTTATCCTGGGATTCGCGGTAGTCCGGGTCGTCCACGCAGCAGTCTACGGGGCACACGGCGGCGCACTGGGGCTCCTCGTGGAAGCCCACGCACTCGGTGCACTTATCCGACACGATGTAGTAATACTCGTCGGAAATGGGGGTTTGCGGGGCCACGCCCGATACCACCTTGCCGCCGTCCTGCTGCACTTCCTTCAGGCTGGTGCCATCGGCCCAGCGCCAAGCGGCGCCGCCTTCGTAAATGGCAGTGTTGGGGCATTCCGGTTCGCAGGCACCACAGTTGATGCACTCGTCGGTTATCATGATGGCCATAGCCTCGGTCGTCGTTAAAAAGTAGAAAATCGAATCAGAGAGAGTACGCAAGCCGCCGGGAGCAGGATGCGGCCGGGCAAAATTAGGGATTAGCCGTACACAGTTCAGTAATTTCGCGCCGCTGATTTTGTTTTTCTGCCTTCCGGCTTTTATCCCCCCTGCTTTTATGCTTCACGCCGACCGCCTTGCCGCTTTTGTAGCCCTGGGCCAGCGCCTCTCGGCCCTGGTTTCCGATGACCATTCCGAGGAGCTGACCGAGCTGGCCGCCCGCGCCCGCAACCAGAACCCGTGGTTCGATCGGCCCAACGTGCTGGCGGCCCTGCGCGGCATTGCCCACCTGCTAGCCGAGCCCACCCTAAGCACCTGGGCCGCCCGCTACCCCGCGGAACCCACCACCCCGCGCCTGATTGGGGTAGTGATGGCCGGCAATATTCCGCTGGTAGGCTTCCACGATGCGCTGTGCGTGCTGCTCGCGGGCCACGTGCTGCTGGCCAAGCTCAGCAAAGACGACACGCTGCTGATGCGCTGGGTGCTGAATGAACTCACGCGCTTGGAGCCCCGCTTCGCCGACCGGATTCAGTTGGTGGAGCGCCTGAACGCGGCCGATGCGTTTATTGCCACCGGCTCCGACAATACGGCCCGCTACTTCGAGTATTACTTTGGCAAAAAGCCGCACATCATCCGCCGCAACCGCACCAGCCTGGCCGTGCTTACGGGCCGGGAGTCGGACCACGACCTGGGGCTGCTGGGCGAAGATATTTTCCGCTACTACGGCCTAGGCTGCCGCAACGTGAGCAAGCTCTACGCCCCCGTCGGCTACGATTTCACGCCCCTGCTTGATGCCCTGCAGCCCTGGCACCATGTGCTGGAGCACAACCGCTACCAGAACAACTACGACTACAATAAGAGCATTCTGCTGGTGAACCGGGTGCCCCACCTCGATTCGGGTTTCCTGCTGCTCACCGAAAGCGCCCAGCTCGTTTCCCCCATTTCGGTGCTGCACTACGCCACCTACACCAGCGAGGTGGACCTGCTCGACCAGCTCACCGACGTGGCGGCTCAGACGCAGTGCTTGGTTTCGGCGAGCGGGCTTTATCCGGGCAGCTTCCCCTTCGGCCGCGCCCAGCAGCCCGCCGTGTCCGACTACGCCGACGGCGTGGACACCATGAATTTTCTGGCGCAGCTTCTATAGCGTAACTTCCTGATGGTGCAGGAATTGCCGCGTAGGCAACGCAGCAGAGCCACATTTCAGGCACGATTGTAGGTGTACCTTAGATGGAATTGTTGCGTACACTCGTTCAGTTTCGTGCACATTTCTGCGGCGGCAAGCCGGCAGCAATGTTCATCTGTTCTCCATTTGGCTTGCCGTACGCTGTGACGGAATTTCTCCACTCACCGCTATTATTCTGCTCTGACGATGATACCTGAACTCAAGCCGACCGACGCTGCCATTGAAACCATCGAGAAGGAAAGCATTTCGACTCTTCGCTTCTCGAACGAGGATGTGCTGACCGACCCCGCCGCCATCAAACGCCGCCGCCACGACGCGGAACGGGCTGCCACGCTGGGTAACGCCTACCACGGCAAGCTCGACATCTACTTCCAGACGGCCGATGGGGCTGTAAAACGCGTGTACACCACCATCTGGGCCATGCACGAAGAATACCTGACGCTGAAATCCGGCATTGCCCTACCCCTGCGGGCCGTGCTCAGCTTCGACTTCTATTAAGACCACCAAGTCCACGGATTTTGTAGCTGATTAACCCGCCCAGTAGGGCCAATACGCTGGTTACTACTTTACCCATACATAAAGAAAAAGGCTTGCTGGTTAGCAAGCCTTTTTCTTTTACTGGAAATAAATCGTCCACAAAATCCGTGGAGAATCCGTGGTCTTAGAGGCGGTCCAGGGTTTTCTGGATCAGGTCGTTTACTACCTGATCGGAGTTGGCCGCAAACTCGCCGGTGGCGCGGTTGGCCACAATGGCGTTCAACGACAGCACCTCGTGGCCCAGCATGCGGCCCAAGGCGTAGTAGCCGGCCGTTTCCATCTCGAAGTTGGTGAGACGGAACTCGCCTTCGGCACTCTGGTGGCGGAATTGCTGGAACTCCTGAATCAGGGTGGGCAGGCGCAGATCTAGGCGAAGCACCCGGCCCTGGGGGCCGTAGAAACCGGGGCAGGTGAGCGTATTACCCTTCACCATATCGAAGCCCAGCTGCTCACGCAGCAAATCGGAACCCCGCACGCAGTATGGGCGGTAGGGCAGCTGCAAGGCTTGCTGGATGCCGGTGGCCACTTCTACTTCTAGGCCGGTTTCTACCAGCGGGTAAAACTGCATCAGCGAATCCAGACCCACGGCGTGCTCCGAGGCCAGCATGGAGCCTACCGGAATATCGGCCTGCAGGGAGCCGCTGGTGCCCACCCGCACAATACGCAGGCTGATGCGCTCTTCCAAGGGGCGCGGCTCGCGCGTTACCAAATCCACGTTTACCAGCGCATCCAGCTCATTCATCAGAATATCAATGTTATCGGTACCCATGCCGGTGCTGATAACGGTGATGCGCTTGCCCTTGTAGTAGCCCACGTGCGTCACGAATTCGCGCTTGTGGATTTTGGTTTCGATGGAGTCGAAGTGCTGGCTAACGGACGGCACCCGCTCCGGGTCGCCCACCGTGATGATGGTTTCGGAAAGGTGGTCGGGCAGGAGGTTCAGGTGGTAGATGCTGCCGTCCTTGTTCAGGATCAGTTCCGATTCGGCGATGGGCATGGGTGGGGAATTATGAATTAAAAATTATGAATTAAAAATTAAACGTGACAGACATTAATAAATGGGCAATCCGAAAAGCAAGCGCACCTAAGTTGCTTATGCGTTTCAACAGTGGCCATTTTTAATTCTTCATTTTTAATTTTTAATTCCTGACGGGGCGCGGTACGAGAGCAGACCCTGCTCGGGGTTGTAGTGGTTGCTCAGCTTGGGGTAGGTGCCGGTGCCGTCGTAGGGACGCTTATCGGGGTGCTGCTGGCAGGTGGCGGAGCAGGCGCCGTCCAGCTGCTCGGCGCAGGCCTCGCACAGCGGTACGTGGGCGTTGCAGTGCGGGTTGGCACAGTTCACCATCCGGTCGGAGGGCGTGTGGCAGTGGTGGCACTGGCTGATGATGGTTGGGTTGACGCTGTTCACATCTACCGCCACCCGGCCATCAAACACGTAGCATTTACCATCGAAATCCTCACCGCCGGCTTCCAGCCCATATTTGATAATGCCACCGTGCAGCTGGTACACATCCTCGAAACCCTGTTCCAGCAGGAAAGCCGAGGCCTTCTCGCACTTGATGCCGCCGGTGCAGTAGGTCAGAATTTTCTTGCCCCGGTACTGCTCCAGCTCCTGCACCTTCTCGGGGAACTCGCGGAAGTTTTCAATATCCAGCGTCACGGCGTTTTTGAAGCGGCCCAGGCTGTGCTCGTAGTCGGAGCGTACGTCCAGCACCACCACGTCGTCCTGGTCCTTCATGGCCCGGAACTCCTGGGGCTCTAGGTGAATCCCGGTCCGCTCGTAGGGCTTGATATGGGGCAGTCCCACGTGCACGATTTCCGACTTCACGCGCACGTGCAGCTTCTGGAAGGTATGCGCCGGGGCCTCTTCTACCTTGAATTCCAGCGCCGCAAAGCGCGGGTCGGCCTTAATCAGGCGCATGTATTCCTCACAGTCGGCACGGCGGCCCGATACGGTACCGTTCAGGCCTTCGGCGGCCACAATAATGCGGCCCAGCAGGTTCAGCCCCAGGCACAGCCGGTGGTGCTCCTCCCGGAACTGCTCCGGATTCTCGATGGGCGTGTAGCAGTAGTACAGTAGAACGAGGTAGTCCATTTTTTATAGAAGTAAGCTATTAGAATTGAGAACTGAGACATCTGTAAAGGAGTCTGGTTCTCAGGTCTAAGTTCTTGGCTCTAAACTTTCTGAGCGGGGTTGCCGAACACGGTTTGGCCGGCAGGTACGTCGGCTACTACCACTGAGCCAGCGCCCACGCGGGCTTTGGCCCCGATTTTCACACCGGCTACCACTACGGCTCCCGCCCCGATGAAGGCCAGCTCCCCTACCTGCACCTCGGCGTTGAGAATAGCGCCGGCACCCAGCTGGGCGTAGTCGCCCACCTCAGCCTTCACATCCACCACGGTATTGGCCCCCAGGATGCAGCCGTCGCCGAGCTTGGCAGTACCGGCCACCACGGCGTTGGCCCCGATGAGGTTGCCATGGCCCAGCCAAGCGTGCGGCGATACGCTGGCGCGCTGGTGAATGGCGTTGACGGGAGCTACGGTGTACTCCTCGCGCAACATGTTGGTGAGGCTGCGGCGGCTGGCCGTGTCTTCGGTAGCCACGAATACCTCGCACTTCTTGCCCAGCAGCTTCAGCAGCTCCTTATCATCGGTGTTACCCATCACGGGCACATCGTTGAGCTCGGTGTTTTGCAGCTCGGCTTTATCATCGAGCAGGCAGTACACAACTACATCATTGCTCTGAAAGGCATCAAGAGCAGCAGTGCCAACTGCCTGCGCGCCCAGGATGATTACGGGATTTTCCATTGGTAGAAAAAACGGCCGCAGCGCGGCCGGTGAGTGTTCGTAAACGGCTGCAAAGATACGGGTAGCCTGTTAGTTTCAGGATGATCTTTCTCAACCGGAGTGCAGCCTATAGCCGGAGCCGCCGAAGCAGGCGGGCGGCGTAATCGTTTTGCAGGGCTAACAACAGCAGAAATGGCAAAAAAGTAACCCGATACCGGTTAAGCGTGCCCAAATTGGGCGTAGTAAGACCCAGCAATGCCGCCAGAATGACGCAGTAAAGCAACAGGGCCAGCACCAGCCCGAATGGTAATTGCCCGGCTTTGCCCCATGCCCCAGCCCAACCTGCTACTACCACCAGCACCAGCAGCGCCAGATTCTCCAGGCCCGCCACAACATACAGCACCGTGCCGCCCTCCCATGGCCACGGCCTCGAGAGAGTATTGAATACCGCCACGGGCGTGTGCTGCATGACGCTTTCAGTGGTGGGCCGCAAATCCGGATACTCCAGGTGGGGGCGCGTACGGGAGGATTTCAGCAAGTCGGAATAGTTACGTTGTAGCTGCGAAGTGAACTTATTGGCTCGAAATACCGGACTTACTTCGCTGGCCGCCCAGGCTCCGCTGAGCAGAATGCCAACCAGTACAATCGTCTGTCCTATGCGAGAACGAGCGGCACCCAGGCGGTGCAGGACCAGCACGCCCGCCAGGCCAACCAGCGTACCAAACAGCACAACAGCGAAAAAATACCGCATTTTGAAATGCAGCAAGCCCACGGCCACCAGTGCCGGTATGGCCCACGCGTGCCGCTGCCGGCCGCTGTAGCCGAGGTGTATCACCAGGGCCAGCACCAACGCCCCACTACCTACCAACAGACTCTCCTTAGTCAGCCCGGAGGTCCAGTAAACTACTGTGGGCCAGATCAGGAAGGCTACGACTCCGGCCCCAGGGGTGGCGGCGGGCCAGTACCGCTGCAGCTGCCGCACCAGTTCCCACCCACCTACAAAGCTAAATAGCGAAAGATAACAGCCATTGAGCAGCGCATTACCCCCGCTGGCCAGGTTCAGTACCGACAACAGCTTTATCAGGAAGAAGGTATTGGACAGCCCATGGAAGACCAGTTTCCACTGCCCCCAGTGAAACTCATCCTGCAACAGCATCATCAGCCATTGATGGGGTGCGTGCCGCAGCTGGTCGGTCATTCGGCCCGACCACAGCATAAAATACCGGGCATCTTCGCTTATCAGCCACACCGAAAGAATGGTAGCCAGCAGCTTGAGGGCCAGTGTGGGCAACACCCACCGGCCCACTACCGGCAACGGCCTCACGCGGGGCAGCCATTGCCAAAACAGCCACAGCAGCCCGGCATTCAGGCAAAGCGCAAGAAGCAGGTTCAGTATCAACGGCAGATCAGGTAAGCCACGCCCAAAGGTAGCGGGGCGGGCGCGTATCCCCACATGCGGCTACTGGCGCAACAGCCGGGCCCCAATACCACAGGCCACGCAGCGGCGCGGCGCGCAGTAGCCCCGCTGCAGCGCCAGCAGCCCCTGCGAGTCGGCGGCGGTTTGATTGCGGAAGCCAGCGGCTTCGTACGGATCCGTCAGGTGGTTGTGCTCGGGCGGCAACTGGTCCAGTAGTGCCACGGCGGCTTCTACCTGTTCTGGGTTGCCCACGGAGCGCGCGTACGCCACCCGCAGCGGCAATACTACGTTGGTAATCAGCAGATGTATGCTAGCCCGACCCAACATTGCGCCTTTGCCGGGCTTGCCCGGCCGGGTGTGAGTTTGCCAATACGCGGGCAGCGGGGCCGTGAAGAACTGCTCCAGGGCCCGCACATCAGAGGCCGTCAGCAGCGCATCGAACAGCGTGGGCCGGGCATGCAGCAGCGCCATTAGCTGCACGAGGCGCACGGTCGGGAAGTTAGCCGGCCGCAGCCGCAGGAAGTTCCACTCGTGGCCGGCCAAGGCAGAACCGTGCAGGTTGTACTTGTGCTGCAGAAACGCGTATTCTGTGCGCAGCTGTTCCACATACTCGTCGGTAGAAGCATCCTGCAAGAAGCCCGCCTGCCCAAATACCAGCGCGGCCAGCTGGAGAGCATCGTGCCGGTGCCGACGAATCAGGCTTAGGGGAAGCGCACGGGCCAGCCGGCTCATGGGGTCGGCATTCTTCTTAAACCCGAAGGCTTCGGCCAGCACATACCAGGCTGTGGCCTCCCAATCCTGCGCCAACCCGGCATGCAGCTCCGCAATCCGGTCGGTTTTCTGCTCCACCCGTTCCAGCAGCGTGCGGCCCAGCATCATGGTGCGCGTCAGCTCCGGCACCTGGTTCAATAATGGCGCACAGGGCAGCGGGGCCTCGGTGGGCTGGTTGCTGAGCTGCTCGTACGCTGCCAGCAGGCCGGGCGCCAGCCGGGTCGCCAGCGCCAGCGTCGGAATATCGGAGCCGTTGGTGCGCTGCACCGGCACATCGGCGGAGTACACCACATGCAGAATTACCTGGTCATACTTGGCATCCTGCTGGTGCTGGTGGCGGTGCCAGTCGGAGGCGCGCAGGTGAATTTCCACGGCTCCGTTCCACTCTACCTCTCCCAGCTGCAACCGGGCATTCAGGAAATCGGGACCGGCATCGGGGTTGCGGTGGCCGGGGCGCAGCACGGTAACGGGCTGCCCATCCTCGGTCAGCAAGTCTGTTTTATCGAAATACTGCTGCTGCCATACGTAGTGCAAAAAATCTTCCTTCATACCAGATACTTGTAGCTATAGAGATGCTACTCAGTGAGCTTATTGAATTTGAGCCGCTGAGTGAGAAGCAATAAGCTATTAGTTCGGCTATAAACCAAACCGGCCCGCCCCTGCTGTAGTAGCAGAAGCAGGCCGGTCAACATGGCAGCGCAGAGGCTTAACGAAGGTCAATCACCTTTACGCCTTTGTACTTGCTTTTATCGAAGTTGAAGGTGGTAGCATCAATGGGTACGTTGGGCTGGAACTTGCTGATGCGGTAGGTGTAGCGGTTGCCGTTCTTTTTGAACATCTGCCAGCTTTTCACCGCTTTATCCACGCGGCCTACTTTCAGGCGCACTTTGTACACGGGGTTGTTGCGGTCCTCGGGCGAGAGTTCAATTACGTCCACTACTTCGCCGCCTTCCTTAGCCTCCTGCACGTAGGCATACTTGTAGCCTTTTTTGTACAGCGTATAAATCTGGGAGGGAGAAATTTCCTGATCCTCAGGCTCGTAGTCCGAGATATTGACCTCGTTTTCGGCCTTCATGTACGTCCACATCGTCTGGCCGTTGTTGATGACCTCCTGGCCGCTCATCTTCAGCCGAAACTTCTGGCCGCTCACGGTAATGTCGCCGCTCAGATTCTCTTTCACCTTGGCCGCATCGTTTTCCAGCGTCTGGGTGAAAGTAGCCTTGAAAGCCTTCATCGCCTGATATTTGGCGCTCATCTGGTCCAGAATTTTACCGGCCTTAGGGTCCTGCTGGGCCGTGGCTACAGAAGTCAGCGACACGGATAAGGCGAGCAGGGCGAGATACTTTTTCATTGCAATGGTTGGTGGTGAATTGGGAGTAGTGAGTACAGAGACGGAAGAAACGGCACTTTGTTTACAACAGATTTCCGGTACCGTTGATTTTCGCGTCTTTTCCAGAGGCATCCTCACTCCTATTTCTGTAGGCTGTTCAACAACTGTTCCAAACTGTATTCGTCGGGAATTAATACTTCGCGGGCTTTGCTGCCCTCAAACGGGCCCACAATACCGGCGTGCTCCAGCTGGTCGATCAGGCGGCCGGCGCGGTTGTAGCCCAGCTTGAGCTTACGCTGAATGAGGGAGGTACTGCCCTGCTGATGCAGCACAATTACGCGGGCGGCCTCCTCAAACATGGAGTCCCGGTCGCTCATGTCAAACTCGTCGGCGTCGCCGTTGCCGCTGCCGCTTTCCCCAGGTACTTCGGGCAGCTCGTAGGCGTTGGGGTAGCCCTGCTGCTCGCCCACGAAGTCGCAGAGGCGGTCCACCTCGGGCGTATCGATGAAGGCGCACTGCACCCGGATGATATCCGAGCCCTGGGAAATCAGCATGTCACCCTGGCCGATGAGCTGGTCGGCCCCGCCGGCATCCAGGATGGTGCGGGAGTCGATTTTGCTGGTCACCTTGAAGGAAATCCGGCAGGGGAAGTTGGCCTTGATGATACCCGTAATAACGTTCACCGAGGGGCGCTGGGTGGCCACAATCAGGTGAATGCCGATGGCGCGGGCCAGCTGGGCCAGGCGGGCAATGGGCGTTTCCACCTCCTTGCCGGCAGTCATCATCAGGTCGGCCAGCTCATCAATTACCAGCACAATGAAGGGCATGTAGCGGTGCCCCTTCTTGGGGTTGAGGCGGCGCTCCACAAATTTGCGGTTGTACTCCTTCAGGTTGCGGCAGCCGGCGTCCTTCAGCAGGTCGTAGCGCCGGTCCATCTCCATGCACAGAGAGTTGAGCGTGTTCACCACCTTTTTGGTGTCGGTGATGATGGGCTCCTCCGACTCGGGCAGCTTGGCCAGGAAGTGGCGCTCAATCTTGTTGAAGATGCTCAGTTCCACCTTCTTGGGGTCGACGAGCACAAACTTGAGCTGCGAGGGGTGGCGCTTGTAGAGCAGCGAGGCCAGAATCACGTTCAGGCCCACCGATTTACCCTGGCCCGTGGCCCCGGCCATCAGCAAGTGCGGCATTTTGGCCAGGTCCACCACAAACACCTCGTTGGTGATGGTGCGCCCGAAGGCAATGGGCAGATCCATTTCGGTGCTGATGAACTTATCGGTGTTGAACACCGAGCGTATGCTCACCATCTCCTTTTTGGTATTCGGCACCTCAATACCGATGGTGCCCTTGCCCGGAATGGGGGCAATGATGCGGATACCCAAAGCCGCCAGGCTCAGGGCAATATCGTCTTCCAGGCTCTTGATTTTGCTGATGCGCACCCCGGCGTCGGGCACGATTTCGTAGAGCGTAACGGTGGGGCCGATGGTGGCCTTGATGCTGGCTATATTGATGCCGTAGTGGCCCAGCGTCTCGACAATGCGGTCCTTATTGGCTTCCAGCTCTTCCTTGCTTACCTGCGCCTTGGCTACGCCGTAGTCGTTGAGCAGCTCGAGGGTGGGATACTGGTAGCGGGGCAGGTCGAGGGTGGGGTCGTATTCGCCGGTGGGCATAGCCTCCTCGGCCTCATCTTCTTCGGCAATTACGGCCATATCAGCGCCAGCGGAAGGGTCCAGCTCGGCCGGGCCGGTGGTAGCATCCTCCACTTCAAACGACAGGCCGCTCACCACGGCCGACACCGGCGCTACGGGAGCAGACGGCATGGGTAGCGGGGCATCATCATCCGCTAAATCGGCCAAGGACAATGGCGTGGGCACCGTCGGCAGAGCCGGCGCCGGTACTGATACCGGCTCGGCGGCAGGCACTTCAAACGAGAAGCTGGGTCCGCTGGCCACCGGAGCTGCCGCTGCAGCCTCCGCCGCAGCGGTAACGCCCAGGGGCAGTGCCGAGGCGGCCAGACCTCCGGCAGCCACCGTGGCCGAAGCCGCCGCCGCTACCGGCGCAGCTGCCGCGGCAGCAACGCTGAAGGCAGGAGATGCAACCGGGCCGGTGCGCTGTGGCACCACATTAACGGTTTCCTCCTCTGCTACTGCAGGCTGGGGTGACGCGGCCAGCGGGCCTACTTTTTTGAGGGTAATACCCAGGGCCGGCTCTTCCTCTTCATTCTCATCAACCCAGGGAGCGGCATTGGAAGCGGGATAATTGGTGGCGAAGGCCGGAGCATTGAATTCCGCGCTTTCTTCTTCCTCGTCGCCGGCGCTACGGCGCAGGTTCAAGTTGAGACTGGTGACGTTGAAGAAGAAGACCACAAAGGAAATCAGCACAAACGCCAGCAGCAGCACCGTGCCCCAGCCGATGAGGCTATCCAGGAAAAAGGCCGTTTCGTAGCCGATGCGGCCACACAGAAAGTCCAGACCATGGGCCAGAGTGGGGTCCACTTCGGGGCTCTGGATGCTGAGTACCACGTAGCCCAGCAGTACGCTCAGCCACACCATCGTAAATAGGCACAGGGCCAGCACATACGTGAATGACACGCCCGCCCGCCGGAACACAATTTTGTAGCCCAGGAAAAATACGATGGGTATGGCCGCAAACGCCGCTACCCCAAATCCGTTCTGAATCAGGAACTGAGCTGTGAGAGCCCCAATGAGCCCAAGCCAGTTGCTGGTTTCCTGACCGGCCTCCCGCACGGGGGTGCTGCTCACACTTTCCGTCACGCTCTGGTCGGCATGGCCCGTGAACAGAAAGGAAATGAAGGCAATGGTCAGGTAAATGGAGCCAATCAGAAAAAAGAACCCCAGGAACAGCTGAAAGCGCCGGTCACGCAGGAAGTCGAACAGGCCGCCCAGCTTTACGGCGGGTAGCTTGAGGGGCTTACGCGGGGGTTTGGGAGCGGTGTTCCGGGGCTCGTTCCGACGACTTTCCCGGGCAGGCTCGGCTGCCGGACGCGGTTGGTTGCGTGCGGTTTTGGGCTCGGCTGCGGCGCGGGGCTCGTTGGAACGGCCGGGGGCCGCGTCAGGTTGTTGCTTGTAGGTATTTTTAGCCATCAGAATACTCGCCAAAGACCAAATCTAGGCATAAATACAATGGGTGGATTGCGGAGCGGCCGGATTGTTGCGCAAGTGGATTGCGGAACCGCTACCGCGGAGGAAAGGCTACGCTGGTTACCTTCCGTGCTACCCCGCGCAGCAATCCGGTCCTTTACCGTTTCACCACATACACCCATACCTGCCAGTAGGCCCCGGTACCGGTGTAGTGCCCAAACAGCCGCAGTTCACTTTGCTCCGGCCGGGCCAGCCGGGCCGCCGACAGCACGTACTGCCCTCCCAACTGGCGAAAAGCGGCAGCGTTGAAGGTCCAATGTTGTACCACATGCTCCGGTAACGCACCCACCCGGAAGTTCTTGCCCAGCTCCGCCGAAAACAGGTAGCACCGGTTGCCCCAGGCATCGAAGTAGGTGCGCAGCGCCGCGTCTTTGGCCAGCTCGCCCGCTGTCAGCTGCCGGAATTGGTGCTTATAGGCCAACGGGTAGTTGTTCTGATAGGCATCCAGGGTGTAGAAGTTGTTGAGCGAAGCCACGGCTGGCGGCATTCCCAGGCAGGCCACTCGGTAGGCAGCCGGTAACTGGCCGGTTTGCTGCTGAATATCGGTCTGAATCTGGTGGAACAGCGCCGGGGCCACAAAGGCGGCATAGGTGGGCTCGGTGGCTGGCAGATGGCCCAATTGCCGACGCACATTTAGCGTCCACTCGGAGTTCATGCCCAGGCCCACCGCCAGCTGTAACACGGCCAGCGCCCACACGGCGCGGCTGGCGGGCAGGTGGCGCAGCGCCAGTACCAGCACCCCAAACCAAGCCAGAGGCGTCAGGAAATGAAAACGGGTAAAGTTGAAGGCACCAAGCGCGGGCACCATCCGCTGCACTGCCCCAATGAGCGTCGGGTAGAAGCCGCAGAATACAGCCAATAGCATCAACAAAATCATGGCAGCCGCCAGCTGCCGGCGCAGCCGCTTCCGGATGGGGCTGTCCGGCAGCAGCGTGACAGCGGAGCCAGCGGCCAGTAGCGGAGCCAAGCGCGCGAAAGCACTGGCGTGGTACTGGCCCAGCAAAAAGTACCGCACCGATGCAATCAGCCCCGCTCCTACCCCACCCGGAGTCAGCCGGGCGTAATCAAACTCCAGCCGGTGCGGGACAAACTGCCGACTGATCAGCACCGAAACCACCAGCGGATACTCTACCACCAGGTAGCCCAGGGCCAACACTACCAGTCCCAGCACGGCCCGCCAGGCTATACGCCGGGTCCGCCAGGCATCGTAAGCCAAAGCCAGACCGGCCCCGGCCAGTACGAAGAGGCCAGCCAGTACCAGGCTCGACCACAGCGCAAACCCCATCAGCACCAGATAACTGGCCACCGGCCGCCGGCCGGCCCGGAGCTGCAGCAGGGCCCACACCACCCAAGGCTGGCCCAGCACCGAAACGCCATACGCCGTATAGGTGGGCAATACGGCCCAGGCCAGGGCCAGCACCGCGCACAAGCCCGCCTGCCCGCCCCCCGGCAACCCGAACCGGCGCAACACCAGATACATGCCCAACAACCCCACCAAGCGCACCAGCAGCTCGTGCAGCAGATAGGCCGGCAAAGGCGGCAGCAGGGCCATAAGGCCCACCAGCGGCTGCAGCCCCGGCCGCAGCGCGGTGCGCGGCAACCCGTGCATCAGATGCGGCACCACAGTTTGCGGGCGGTAATCCAGCGCTTTGCCTTCCTGCACCAGCACGTAGGGCACGGCCAGTTCGGTATCCAGATTATCATCAATGAGAATGTAGGTATGGCCGGCCGGGGCAACGTATGCCAGGCTAAGCACCAGCAGGACCAGCACGGCCCACACCAACGGCCCCAAAGACTGCAGACGCACGAAACGAACTGCCTCAGAAGCAGACATAGAACAGGGTAAATAAAGGCCGCAGACCGACAAAAATAGCAGTTCTATAACTCCACGACATCCCCGGCGATATTTCTGCGTTCAACTGAGCAGTAACCTATATTGCAATACTACTATGAAACAAATACTACTCACCAACCCCAACGAATCCGTGTATTGCCAGCTTACCTACGATGCTTCCACCCAGTGGCTGCGAGTAGTATGGAATGGGCATGTGGGACCTGACCTGGCCATGCGGGGTGCTGTGGCAAGCCTGGAAATACTCCGGGAGTATCACTGCCTTTATCTCTTTAACGACAACAGTCGCCTTGAAGGACCTTGGTTCGACTCCGTATACTGGCTTTCCCACGAGTGGGGTCCGGCGGCGGCCAAAGCTGGTTTGCGCTATGTGGCGCACGTGACCCGGGCCAACAATTTTGCTACATCCTTCACGGCTACTCCGGTTCACCAACTGTTCAACCAGTTTGAAATTCAGATTTTTGACCAAGCCGGTGAGGCTCTGGACTGGCTACGCAGCTGCCAGGCGCAGGAGCAGCTCTGACCTGCTGCTCAGAGCTGCTTCAGCTGCGCGGGTGAAACTCCGTAATTATCTGGCGCAGATAGTCCCGGTCGAGGTGGGTGTAGATTTCGGTGGTGGTTATGCTTTCATGGCCCAGCATTTCCTGCACGGCCCGCAGGTCGGCGCCGCCTTCGATGAGGTGCGTGGCAAAGCTGTGCCGGAAGGTATGCGGGCTGATACTCTTGCGGATACCGGCTGCCTCGGCGGCACTTTTGATAATGGTGAATACCGATACCCGGGAAATAGCGGAGCCCCGCTTGTTCAGGAATACCATGTCCTCGTGGCCCGGCTTAATATCCTGGTGAGCCCGGATTCCCTGCAGATACAACCCCAGGTGCTTCAGCGCGTCGCGCCCGATGGGCACAAGGCGCTCCTTATTGCCTTTGCCCGTCACGCGCACAAACCCCTGGTCGGCGTACAGGTTGGAGAGGCGCAGGCCCGTCAGCTCACTCACGCGCAGGCCGGAGCTATAGAGCACTTCCAGCATGGCCCGGTTGCGGGTTCCCTCCGGCGTACTCAGGTCGATACCGCTGAGAATCTGCTCAATTTCGGGGTAGCTCAGGGTATCCGGCAGCTTGCGGCCGGTTTTGGGGGCATCCAGCGTATCGGTGGGGTCGATGGCCAGTAAATCCTCCATAATGAGGTAGCGGTAAAAGGCCTTGATGCCCGATAATGTGCGGGCCTGCGAAGTAGCCTCCATGCCCAACCCACCCAGCCAAGCCAGAAAGTCGCGCAGAATACGGGTAGTTACCTGTTGAGGCGAGGCCGGCAGCTTCTCCAGCTCCAGGTACTGGCGCAGTTTCTCCACGTCGCGCACGTAGGCCTCCACCGAGTTGGCCGACAGCGACTTTTCCAGCTGCAGGTAGCCGGCAAACTGCTTGATGGTGATGGACCAGGTAGACATGTTGGGATAGTGCTTGGTTGTTAGTGCCGAGTGCCTGGCATTCGAGCATCGACAAAGGCAAAGCGGGTGTAAAACTTCGCTTTACTTGCAGTGCTGCCGTAGCTTGCGGCAACAGTTGCTTCCGCAAGCTACAAACTCTGCCTTCTGTCTGCCTTATACTCTCCAGGTACCTGGCACTAACACCTAAGCACTAAGATGAAAATCCTCCTCCTGAACGGCCCAAACCTGAACCTGCTGGGCCGGCGCGAGCCGGGCATTTACGGCACCCGCTCCTTCGATGAATACTTGCCCGAGCTGCGCGAAGCCTTCCCGCACTTTGAGCTGGAATACTTTCAGAGCAACCATGAGGGCGAGTTAATTGACAAGCTGCACGAAGTAGGTTTCAGCTACCACGGTGTGGTGCTCAATGCCGGCGGCTACACCCACACCAGCGTGGCCCTGGCCGATGCCATTGCCGCCATTGGCACGCCGGTAGTAGAGGTGCATCTGAGCAATCTGCATGCCCGGGAGGAGTTCCGGCAGCGCAGCCTCATCGGGCGCAACTGCATCGGCAGCATCAGTGGGTTCAAGCTGGAGAGCTATAAGCTGGCCCTGCACTACTTCGATGGACAGCGGCCCAAGCGGGTTGGGTTTAAGGTGTGACCAGCACGCTATTCCAAAAGTTTCCTGAACAGCATCGGTAGCACCTGCTTCAGCCTGGGCCAATTTCCGGCCGCAGCGCGTGGTTCTTTTTTCTACACAAACTAAAGCACGGCGCTACTACTTTTACGTTCTCCTTCCTTTAGCCTTTCCAACCTATGTATACATTCAATCCAGGTCCTTCTCAGGTGTACCCGCAGGTACGCCGCTACCTTCAGGATGCCTTTGATGAGGGCTGGCTCTCGGCTCCGCACCGGGGGGAGCGGTTTGTACAGCTGATGCGCCAGACGGTACAGGAGCTGAAAAACAAGCTCAACGTCCCGCAGGACTACACGGTGTTCTTCATGAGCTCAGCCACCGAGTGCTGGGAAGTGCTTACCCAAAGCCTCACGCCTACCAAAAGCTTCCACCTCTACAGTGGCGCCTTCGGAGAGAAGTGGTATGAGTACGCCAAGGCCCTGCGCCCGGCCAGCACGGGCGTGCAGTTTGGCCTCGATGAAGTGCCCGATGTACACAATCTGCCCGGCCTCGACCTAGAAACAGACCTGGTGTGCGTTACCCAGAACGAAACCAGCAATGCCACTCAGCTGCGCGACGGGGCCATTCTGAACCTGTACAACCGCCTGCCCAGCAACGCGCTGCTGGCCGTTGATGCCACCTCTTCCATGGCCGGTATTCAGCTGAAATTCATCAAGGCCGACATCTGGTACGCCTCGGTGCAGAAGTGCTTTGGGCTGCCGGCGGGCCTTTCGGTTATGCTGTTGTCGCCGAGGGCGGTGGAGCGGCTGCGGCGCATCAATGAGCGGAGCCACTACAACTCCCTGACGGCCCAGTACGAGAAGATGCTCAACTTCCAGACCACCCACACTCCCAACGTGCTGGGTATCTACCTGCTGAGCCGCAGCCTCGCCGACCGGGCCCCCATCAAGGCCGTGCACCAGCACCTCACGGACCGGGCCCAGAAGCTTTACGACTACTTCGACCAGGCCACCCAGCTCACGCCCCTGGTCACCAACCCCGAAACCCGTTCCACCACGGTTATTGGCCTGCAGGGTCCGCCCGCCCTCATTGAGGAGGTGAAACGCCGCGCGTTAAGTCAGGAATTGCAGCTGGGCAGCGGCTACGGCACCTGGAAGCCGACCAGCCTGCGCATTGCCAACTTCCCCGCCATTCCCGATGCCGCTTTCGAGCAGCTGGTGCAGTTCTTTGCCCGGGAATTTGCCTGATTAATTATGAGTGATGAGAGTTGAATTATGAATTGGTTAAGTCGCTTCTGAACGACCAACTTCAACTCTCATCATTCATCACTCATAATTCCACCGCATGTTCAGCCTCAAGGAAATAGCCTCCGTTACGCTCACGCTGTTTGCCATCATTGATATTCTGGGTTCCATTCCCATTATCATCCAGATCCGGCAGCGGGAAGGCGGCATCAATGCCGAGGTAGCCACCCTAGTGGCCGGGGCCCTGATGGTGGCGTTCCTGTTTCTGGGCCAGAGCATCCTGAGCCTGTTCGGGGTTGACTTTCAGTCGTTTGCTTTGGCCGGGGCGGTTATCATCTTCCTGATTGGCATGGAGATGATTCTGGGTGTGGAGCTGTTCAAGCACAACCCACTGGCCGCTACAGGCTCCATTGTACCGCTGGCATTTCCGCTCATTGTGGGCGCCGGCACTATGACGACGCTGCTTTCCCTGCGGGCCGCCTACCAGCTACCCAACGTGCTGGCCGGTATTCTGGTAAACCTCGTGTTCGTGTACCTGGTGCTGAAAAGTTCCGCCTGGATTGAGCGCAAGCTGGGTAAGGCCGGCGAGGATATTCTACGCCGCGTATTCGGCGTGATTCTGCTGGCCATTGCCATTAAGCTGTTCAAAGCCAATTTTTAGGGAAGCTTAGGAGCCAAGAGCTAGAAGTCAGGGAACCAGACGTACACCTTCCAGCTCCTGACTCCTGACTTCTTCCCTAATACTCCCCTAGTTCCGGCTCCTGACGACTCATGAGCAGGCCCACCATCATCAGCACCCCGGTCAGCAGGATTACCACGAACAGAATGTTCTCACTGACCTCGCCAATAAGGTGCTTTTCCGGAATGCTGTAGAACAATAGCACCGTAATCAGGCCTTTGGGGGCAATGAACAGCTCCGGAATCAGGTCGGTGCGGGCAATGTAGCGCAGGTACACAAACCGGATAGCTGTAAGGGCCGCCACTATGAGTACGCCCTGAAATAGCAGCTGCGGGCTCAGCACATTGCTGAGTGTGATGCTGAAGCCGAACAGCAGAAAAAAGAACGTGCGGATCAGAAAGGCCGACTCAGCCGTGATGCTCCGCAGCTGGTGCACTTCCTCGCTCAGGCGCTCCGGCCGGAACCAGCGGCGCAGCGGCCCCTTCAGGAAGTGCTCGGCATTGTTCACGGCCAGCCCGAATACCAGCACCAGCACCAACGACGACAAGTGCAGCTTCTTGGCCAGGCTGTAGAGCAGAATCAGAAAGGCCAGAATCAGGAAGAACTTCACGTGCAGCCGAATCCGGTCGAGCAGGAAGGCCAGGGCCGCCGTGCTGAGAACCGCCACCACCAGCACCGCCAGCACATCGGCCCCGAACGTAAGCACGGAAGCTCCCTGGGCAAAATTGTTCTGCAGGGCAAAGTTGAAGAACATGATGCCCAGGATATCGGAAAACGTGCTTTCATACACGATAAACTCCTGTTTCTCGCCCTGCAGACTCGCCACGCTGGGAATAGCAATGGCGGAGCTGATAACGGCCAGCGGAATAGCATTTATCAAGCAACTCTGGAAGCTCACGCGCAGCCAGTAGTGCAGAATCAGGGCAATGACCACCGCCTGCACCACCAGAATCAGGGCCGCCGCGAAAAAAGACCGACGAATCAGTGGGGCTTTGGCGCGGCTGATTTTCAGGTCGAGCGCGCCTTCCAGCACAATCATAATCAGCCCGATGATGCCGAATATTTCCAGGACCACCTTGGGCACCAGCAGCGTAAAATCGAAGTAGTCTGCCGTTTGCCGCAGGGCAATACCCGCCAGCAGCAGCATCAGCACCGAGGGCACCTTGGTGGCCCGCGCTGCCAGATCGAACAGGTACGAAAGGATGACGGCCAGACTCAGCCCAATCAGAATAGAATACGAACCCATGCCGTGTAGATAAGCCCAACAATTGCTTCGGCTATACGCATATGCCATCTGCATGGCCGCTTTTGCCGTTTTTTCCCGGATTCGCGTCCCCTGCTAGTACCTTTGCCGGATGCAGCGCCTTACTTCTCCAACTGTTGCCATTATCGGCGGCGGCCCGGCCGGCTTGCTGGCCGCGCAACACCTGACCGAAGCCGGGTATCGGGTGCAGGTGTTTGAAGCACAGGCTACCCTGGGCCGGAAGTTTCTGGTAGCCGGCCATGGCGGCTTCAACCTGACCAATGCCGAGGAAGGCACGCAATTCGCCGCCCGCTACGGTGCGCAGGCCCAGGACTTTACCCGATACCTGCAGGCCTTCTCCCCTGCTCACCTGCGGGCCTGGGCCGCTGAGTTAGGCATCAGCACGTTTGTGGGCACCAGCGGGCGGGTGTTTCCGGAGCCGGAGCACAAGCCGGCCCACCTGCTGCGGGCGTGGCTGGAGCGGCTCCGGAACCTGGGGGTGGAGTTGCACACCCGCCACCGCTGGCTGGGCTTTGCGCCTGATAATGGTCTGCGCATCCGTCACGAAGTAACGGGGGAAGAATTGTTGATCCGGCCGGATGCAACGCTGCTGGCCCTGGGCGGCGCCAGCTGGGCCAAAACCGGCTCCGATGGTCAGTGGCTGCCAGTACTGGAGGCGGCGGGAGTGCACTGCGTGCCATTTGCTCCCAGCAACTGTGGTGCAGAGGTTGCCTGGTCGGCCTATTTCAGGGAAAAGGTGGGCCGCCAGCCGCTCAAGAACGTGGCGCTCAGCTGCGGCCCCCATACTGTGCGCGGCGAAATCCTGCTGACCGATTACGGACTGGAAGGCACGCCGGTGTATGCCCTCACGCCGCACCTGCGGGCCGTGCTGGCCGTTGGCACACCGGCCTTCCTGCACCTAAATCTGAAACCCGACCTCCCCCCCCGGCAGCTGACGGAAAAACTCAGCCGACGCCGGGCCGGCAAATCCTGGGCAGCGTTTCTGGCCGATGCGCTCCGGCTCCGCCAGCCGGTACCAACGTTGCTGCGGGAGCTGGGGCCCGCCGTATTTCCAGCCGACGCCAGCCTGGTAGAGAAGCTACTGACTCAGCTGCCCATTCCAGTGGCCGGGCTGCGCCCACTCGATGAGGCCATCAGCACGGCGGGCGGCGTGGCCTGGGCGGCTGTGAATAACCACCTGATGCTGCGTAGCCGCCCAGGCACGTTTGTGGCCGGCGAAATGCTGGACTGGGAAGCGCCCACTGGCGGCTATCTGCTACAAGGCTGCTTCAGTACAGGGGCGTGGGCCGCGCAGGGTATCCGGCACTGGCTGGCAGAAACTGGCCGGTAGAATCGGCGAACAGTTTGTTTAATGGTTTTCCTCGTGCGCAGCTTTTTCGGCGGCAGCCAGAATGGCCCGGGCTTCGCGTAGCAGGCGTTGCCCCTGGTTCATTTCCTGTTGCAGAATCAGGGCGAACAGCACGAAGTAGGTTAGTATCGGTAACACCATCCCCAACGCAAACCAGAGCCAGAAGGAGCGGCCGTGCGTGTAGGCGCAGTAGCCACAGGTAAATGCCACCATAGCAAGCCCGGCCACCAGTACCAGCAGCAACAGCACTCCAAACAGGTGGGCTACATCTACCATAATAGTGTCACAACAGAAAACAACGTGGAGAATATACGGAATAGAGCCGGATTTTTGTGCTTTTCCTCCTGTTATAACGCGCTTCCTGCCAGGTTGTTTTGCTGACTTTATTGTACGATTCCTTCCTCCTGGCACCACCGGGCAGCGGCTTTTTCCGTACTTGGAGAATTCTGCCCGTATTTCCTCTTTCGCTTATCCTCCCTTATGTGGGAAAATCAAAGTTTGTTCCGCGTTTCGGCGCAGTTGTTTGCCGATGGCGTTTTCAATTTACTTGACCGGACCCTGAAGCCGGAGGTGTTTCTGCTGGGGCTGGCGTCGGCCCGTGAAACCGATGAGCCCGAGGCCATTGTGGTGGAGCCTCGCATGCACCGCTACCAGCCCCACGATTTCGCCAGTATTAAAGCCCGGGCCGCCGCCATGGAGCCTGATGGGCCGCGTGAAGTGGTGTACCACCTGCATCCTCTCGACCACGACCGGTACGAGAAACAGCGCTGGTATGACCTGTTGCGCCGCGCCACGGAACACTCCCTCACCGATTTGGTCACCAGCCGGCAGGAAGGACGCATCAGCTTTTGCTCGCAGCCGGTAACCGTAGGCGGCTACTTGGTTGTCATCGTACTTCAGCTGAGTGCCGAAGCGTACCACAGCTATTATGCTCTGCCGGGGCCCACCGGCCCTACCCGACCGGCCTCGCTGCTGGCGGCTACGGTACAGGAAGTGCTGCAGGATGCCTCCCGGGCCCTGCGTGAATCGGACACCGACGACGACCGGCCGGTGCTGGACCGTGACTACAATGAGGTACTGCGGGCGGCTGGCCGCCGCTTCATGCTACGGGCTGCCGCCGGCTCCCATGGCCTCTACGACGCCTGCAACGGAGTGGCTGCCCTACGCCATGAAGGCGACGAAGGGGTGGGCACCATGCTGGTTTCCCGCCGCAACCACCAGGCCGTAGTACCAGTCCTGACGCTGGAATCCCCGATTCCGCTGCGCGACTACCGCCGTATCCGGAAGCTGCTGGAACTGAGCGAAGACCGAAACTCCCTGATTACAGATGCCACCGACGTATTCGGGCTGGGGTATCTGATTGAGCCCACCGACCCGCAGTACGAGCCCCTGTTCACGGTGCACTTCACCAAGCACTACAGCTGGGAGCTCAGCCACGACGGCCAGGTGATGATGAAAGTGGTTTCGAATACGCCCCGCCTGCCCCAGGGTACCGTGGATGAGAATAACTTCACGGAGGCTATCCGGCGGGTATTTCCAGCCGTGGATACGGCCGGTATTGCATACCTCTGGGAACTCACGCTCAAAGCCACCACCCAGTCCAACGGCACTATTCTGCTGATTTCAGAAGGTGCCGCGCAGGAAGCTGCCCGCCTTACCCGCCAGTGCTTCCGGGTTGCGCCGCGCCTGATGACGCCTTCCGTGCTGCGCCTCGTTACCAATATTGATGGAGCCGTGCTCATTGACCCCGCTGGCACCTGCTACGCCATTGGCGTTATCCTTGATGGCCTAGCCACTGAAAAAGGAGACTCCAGCCGAGGCTCACGTTACAACTCAGCCCTTCGCTACGTAGAAAGCAGCCGCTACCCCGTATTGGCCGTTGTGGTCAGCGAAGATGGCTGGATAGACCTTCTCCCGCCGGTGCGACGGTAAGAGAGCAACTGAGTAGCGGCGTAACGGAGTACCTGTTCTGACGTTACTGCCACTTGGGGACTGACGTGAGAACAGGTACTCCGTTACGCCGCTACTCAGTTGCTCATCCCCTATCCGTTCACGCTGCCCATCATTGCCTCAGGGTAGCGCTGGCCGGCGGCGGCGTGCTGCGGCGCAATCTGGTTGATGCGGGCCAAGTCCTCCAGTGACAGGATGATATCAGCGGCTCCCAGATTTTCCTCCAGATAGGCCACCCGCTTAGTGCCGGGAATCGGTACGATGTCTTCGCCCTGGGCCAGCACCCAGGCCAGAGCCAGCTGCCCGGCGGTACAGCCCTTCTCCACTGCCATTTCCCGGATGCGCGCCACCAGATCCAGATTCTTCTGAAAATTCTCCCCCTGAAAGCGGGGCGTGTGCCGCCGGTAATCATCCGCCGCCAGATCCTCGAAGCGCTGAATCTGCCCGGTCAGAAATCCTCTTCCTAAGGGCGAATACGGCACGAAACCAATACCCAGCTCCCGGCAGGTGGGCAGAATTTCATCTTCCGGGTCGCGGCTCCACAGCGAGTATTCCGTTTGCAGGGCCGTGATGGGGTGTACCGCGCTGGCCCGGCGTAGGGTATCAGGGGCCGCTTCCGATAAGCCCAGGTATCGGACTTTCCCTTCCTTCACCAGCTCTGCCATGGCCCCTACCGTTTCCTCAATGGGCGTACCGGGGTCAACCCGGTGCTGGTAGTACAGGTCGATATAGTCGGTGCCCAGGCGTTTCAGAGAGCCTTCCACGGCCTGCCGCACGTACTCGGGGCGGCCGTTGATGCCACGCTTGGCGGGGTCGTTCGGGTCGCGCTGAATTCCGAACTTGGTAGCTACCACCACTTGGTCGCGTTTGCCTTTCAGTGCCCGTCCCAGCAGTTCCTCATTGGTGTACGGGCCGTACATATCGGCGGTATCGAAAAAGGTGACACCCAGATCCAGGGCCCGGTCAATGGTGCGCAGGCTTTCCTGCTCGTCGCGGCCGCCGTAAAAATCGGACATGCCCATGCAGCCCAGGCCTAGTATCGATACTTGAAGCCCTTGTGAGCCCAGCGTGCGGGTTTTCATACGTAGTGCGTTGAGTGAAATGAAATTGACAGTCATTCCCGACTGCGGAAATACTGTACGCACCGTATACTCGCTCCGTTACTCTTCCTGTTTACGCGCATGCCAGCTTCTACCTTCGACCAAGACAACCGCCTGCTCTGGGTTGAGCGGATCTCTCACCTGCTCGACAGCCAGTTTCGGGTACCCGGCACTACCTGGTGGTTTGGTCTCGACCCCATTATGGGCCTGATTCCGGTGGTGGGTGGGCTACCCTCCCTGGCTATTTCCGGCGTCCTGATTCTGACCATGATGCGCCATGGGGCCAGCGGCAGCCTGGTTGTGCGCATGATTGTGAATGTGGTGCTGGATGCGCTGATTGGCTCTATTCCGGTGGTAGGCAACATCTTCGACTTCGCCTATAAAGCCAACGACCGGAACGTGCGCCTGCTGCGCGCCCATTACCAGGAAGGCAAATACCAGGGCAGCGGGCGGGGGCTGATAGTATTGCTTGTGCTGGTATTACTGGCGCTGGCCGCGGGCGTAGTGTGGGGCAGCTGGGCTTTATGGCACTGGGCCGCGGCCCGCTGGTAGGTCCGGCACACAGTTGGTTGGCGGATAAACCAGCCAGTGCCACGGTTTCAGGTGTTCCTGTTGTAGCTTTGCAGCCGTGAAAATGCTCCACCTTGCCCCCCTGTTGCTGTTGCTGCCCGCCTGCCTTTCGCTGCAGAGCGAAGAACAAAAAGCGGAAGCCGCCGAGAAAGCCGTACTGGCCCGTCACGATGAGCTGATGGCCCAGATGGACCAGCTCTACACCCTGCGGCAGCAGCTGCAGCAGACCGCCCACTCCGATACGGTGGCCGCCGGCCGACAGCGCCGGGCGCTGCTGGCCGCAGAAGCGGGCATGATGTTCTGGATGCACCACTACCGCCGCCCGGCCGATACCCTTACCGCCGACAGCCGCTTAGCCTACTATGGTATGCAGCAGCAGCGCATTGATTCCGTGGGCCGGCTGTTTCGAAGCAGTCAGGATTCCGCCAAGGCCCTGTTGAGTACCGTTTCTGCCCCATCTTCTGCCAAATGAAGTCCTCTTCCCTGTTTCTTCGCGCCGCTGGCGCGAGCCTGCTGATTTTTGGGAGCCTGCTGCCGCTGGCCTGTTCTACTGACGGCTCCGCCTCGAAGCCGGAGCGGCTACCGGTGCTGGGCCTGAAGCACAACGCCCCCACCAGCCCCGGCGATACGCTGCCCGACCCGGTGCCGGCCTTCCGCCTGACCAACCAGGAAGGCAAGGAGATTACCAACCAGACGTTTGCCGGCAAAGTGTACGTCACGGACTTCTTCTTTGCTACCTGCCCCAGCATCTGCCCCAAAATGCAAAGTGAGCTGCTGCGCGTATATAAGCAGTTTGAAGGCAACCCCAACGTATTGTTTCTGAGCCATACCATTGATCCGGCCCACGATTCTATTCCCGTGTTGCGGGATTACGCCGAACGCCTGGGCATCAAGGACGCTTCGCGCTGGCATTTCGCCACGGCTCCCCACGATACCATCTTCAGCCTGGCCCGCGCTTACATGACCGGCGCCCAGGTAGACCGCACGGTGCAGGGCGGTTTCGCTCATAGCGGCACGTTTGCACTGGTCGATTCCAAACGCCGCATCCGGGGTGTTTACGATGGAATGGAGAAGACGCAGGTGGATCAGCTGATTCATGACCTGCCTATTCTGCTGAAGGAAGAAGCCGAAACCACTATAGCTGCCAAATGAGCTGCCCGGCCAGTTCTATTATAGCACGCGTTGCCTTGCTGGCAGCCGTTTCAGTGACTGGCTTGTTGAGCCTGGCAGGCTGTTTTACGGAGCGTCAGAACGAGGGAGCCCAACTATATGCCTCCCACTGTGCCAACTGCCACGGCGACCAGGGCCAGGGGCTGCAGCGCCTGATTCCGCCGGTAGCCGGGGCCGACTTTGTAGCCCAGCGCCGGGCCGATCTGCCCTGCATCATCCGCAAAGGCCTGAAGGGGCCTCTGGTAGTGAATGGCGTGAGCTACAACCAGGTGATGCCCGGGCATGAAGACCTCACCGACTCCCAGATTACCAACCTGCTGAACTTTCTGCAGACGCACTGGGGCAACAAAAATCAGCCCTACACCATCCGCGAAGCTTCCGACCTGCTGGGCCGCTGCAATGGTTCGGACGGGCAATAGACAGGTAGTCAGATAACAACATCTGTCATCCTGAGCGCAGCGAAGGACCTTATTACGCGAGAACAAACCATTGCTTCGGTTTCATGTTCTCGTGTGATAAGGTCCTTCGCCACGCTCAGGATGACAGGTCAACTATCTAGCTGCCCATCTACTTCACCTGCTGGTTCAGCCAGTTGCCGATGACCTGGAGGGCACTGGGGGCGAAGGTTTCCTCGATGGTGGCGTACTGGCTGGTGCCGGCGGAGTCGGTCTGGAAGAGGTGGTTGAGGTTTGGCAGCGTTTGCACGGTGGCGTGGGTATTATGAGCGGCGCGCAGGCCTTGCTCGATGGCGGGCAGGTTTTGGTCGGCGGCTACCTGCAGGTCGTGGCTGCCGTTGAGGGCCAGCACGGGGCATTTCACCTTGGAAAGATAGGTAGCCGGATCTGTGAGCAGGAAGCTGCGCATCCAGGGCGAGGTCAGGGGTTTTACTTGTTTCTGGGCTACCTCGGCGCTAATTCCGGGAATTTGCTGCTGTACTACGGAGGCCAGCTTGCCGGTCAGCGCATCAGCGCTGAGCGTAGCGGGCTGCCGGCGCAGCCCGGCAAACAGGGCCTGGTGCAGCCGCCGATTCTGGCCGATGGCAGCCGAATCGGCCCCGGCGGCGCGGGCCAGGTCGGCCTGCTGGCGCAGCAGTACCGCGTCGCCGGACACGCCTGGGCCGGCCAATGACACTACAAAATCGGGGCCGGCGGGCTGGGCGGCGGCCTGCCAGGCAATCAACCCACCTTCGCTGTGCCCGATCAGGCCCACCTGCTTGTGGCGGATATCGGGGCGGGTGCGCAGGTAGGCCAGGGCCGCCTGGGCATCGGCGGTAAAGTCGGCGGTCAGTGCCCCGGCAAACGTGCCGCCCGACTGGGCCGTGCCCCGGTCGTCGTAGCGCAACACGGCAAAGCCCTGGCGGGTTAGGTAGTCGGCCAGCACCAGAAAGGGCTGGTGGCCGAACACGGTTTCGTTGCGGTCCTCAGGGCCCGAGCCGCTCACCAGCACCACCGCCGGGAACGGCCCCTTACCAGCGGGCAGCGTGAGCGTACCGGCCAGTTGAATACCGGCTTTGGAGTTGGAGAAGGTCAGATCCTGGCTGCGGTACGGGAAGGGCGCCACCGGTACCTGGGGCCGGCGGGGCGCGGCACTAGCCTCGGCCGACGCCGAGCTGCGGCGCAGTGTGAGCGGCAGCTGCATACCGCCCTGGTACCACATGCCGGCCACCGACTGCCCGTCGGCCGCGAACCGGCCGGCAAACCGGCCCTGAATGTTATCGGCGCGCAGCAACAGGCTGTCGTGGCGGACTACGGTGCTGCTTAGGGCCAGGTCCTGCAGGCCTTGCTGGGGCACTGAGAGCAGGCCTTTAAGGGTGTTACCATTGCCGCTCAGCGCTACTACGGTTCGCAGGTTGGTACCCTGCACACTCAGGCTGCCCTGCCAGAGGCCGGCGAGGTCGGTGGTTTGGGCGTTGGCCGCGGAGGCAATAAACAAGGCGGCGGCAGTGGCGAGGTGGCGGAACGTGGGGTTCATAGCAAGTAAGATAAAAGGGTTAGGGAGACGAAGGGGGAAATCAGCCCCCGGGGCCTGCTGGCTGGCCGGAGAACTGATACAAAGGTGCCCGCCAGAAGGCCCCGGCCCTAAAGAGAATGATGAACCCCGCCCGGCCGCTGACGACCGAAGCCCCGCGGCTGATGAACGTGGTTTGTCCCGGGCATTTGGGCGCGGCCCGCCGGCCCGATACCTTCGCAGAGCAGGTTTCAGCTGCGTCTTACTATGAACTCAACATCCCCTTCCTTTCCTCGGGCCCGGGTCAGCTGGCCCTGGCTGGCACTCCGCGACGCCTTCATCTGGGGGCTGCTGCTGTTCCTGCTGTGGCGCACCCTGCCGTTGGTACCCAATGGCAACCTGGCCCAGTTGCAGCACGCGGTACTGGTCACGGTGGGGCTCAGTATGGTAGCGGTGTACGGCAACAACCTGGGGCTGATACCCTATTTGTTCGACCGGGGCCGCTACGGCTGGTACGCGCTGGCGCTGCTGGGCTGGACGCTGCTGCTGCACGTAGCAGGCCGGTGGCTATGGCCGGAGGTGCACGTGGCCCGCCATCAGCCCGCCGTCAACTGCCTGTTCACGATGCTGATAGCCATGGGGCTGCTGCTCATCTGGCGGTCGGTGGCGCAGCACCGGCAGCGGCTGCAGCGGCAACTGCTGGAGCGGGAGCAGCAGCTGCGGCTGCTGGAGGCGCAGGTGAATCCGCACTTTCTATTCAACACCCTTAACAGCCTCTACGCCCTCAGCCTCACCCAAAGTCCCCAAACACCCGATATGCTGCTGGCCCTTTCGGGACTGATGCGCTACCAGCTGGAAAGCACGCGCCGGGCCCAGGTGCCGCTGAGCGAGGAGCTGGACTACCTGCGCAGCTACGTGCAGCTGCAGGAGCTGCGCCTGGGTCCGCGGTGCCCGGTGCACCTCACCCTGCCGTCCGAAACCGCAACGGCCGGCTTCACCATTACTCCGCTGCTGTTTCTGGCCCTCATCGAAAACGCTTTTACTTACGGTACCCGCCGGGCCAGCGGTAGCTTCGTGGAAATTAGCCTCACGCTGCACCAGCAGCAGCTGCGGCTAGAGCTGCGCAACGCCCTGCCCCCGCCCACCGACGCGGGCGGCGGGGCCGGCACCGGCCTGAGCAACACCCGCCAGCGGCTGGCCCTGCTTTACCCCGGCCGTCATCACCTGCACGCCGCCCCCACCCCCGACTATTCCGCCTTCCTCACGCAGCTTACCCTCTCGCTATGACCCCGCTTCAGGTTCTGATTGTCGATGACGAGCCCCTGGCCCACCAGGTACTGCAAACCTACGTGGAGCGGGTGGCCCACCTGCACGTGGCCGGCCACTGCTACACGGCCGTGGAGGCCCTCACCTTTCTACATAGCCAGCCCGTGGATGTGGTGCTGCTGGACGTGCAGATGCCTGAAATGAGCGGCCTGGAGCTGCTACGCGCCCTGCCCCACGCCCCGCACGTAATCCTGACCACCGCCTTCAGTGAGTTTGCTCTCGAAGGCTACGAGTACGGCGTGGTGGATTACCTGCTCAAGCCTATTCCGTTTCCGCGCTTTTTGAAGGCCATTGCCCGCCTGCCCGCCCCGGCTCCGGCCCTGGCGGCCGCGCCACCATCACCGGCAGTGCCCGCACCCGCCACCCCCGCCGCCCTGCTCCTGCGCGACGGCCCCACCACCCACCGCATACCTCTGGCCGATATTCTGTACCTGGAGGCCTATGGCAACTACGTGAAAGTACATACCCCTACCGGCCGGCTGGTAGTACCCGATACGCTGCGCCGCCTGCTCTCGGAACTGCCGTCGGCTCGGTTCATGCGGGTGCACAAGTCGTTTGTGGTACCGCTGGAACGTGTTGAGCAGCTGCAGGGTAACCAACTCACGGTGGGTGGCGCCCTGGTACCACTCGGGGCCGCCTTCCGCCAGGAGTTTCTGCGGCACTGGCAAGGTCCCGCAGCCTGATATTGGCTCCGGATTATGCGGTCAGGACGGGTTCTGCACCTGAAATGTGCATCTTCCCCTAAACCTGCTTAGCTTGCATCTTCATCTGTTTGTTTTGTTATGGGTCTGTTTGACTTCCTGAAAAAGAAAGACGAGGGCACCCCGGCCCCCGCTCCCACCCCCGCTTCCGGTACTCCCGCCGCCGCCGAAGCTGCTCCTGAGGCTGAAAAGCCATCCGGTCCGCGCTACAAAGGATCCAACTACCAGATGCCAGCGGCCCCGGCTCCGGCACCCGTTCCCACTATTCCGCCAGCGCCCCCAATTCCGCTGCCGGGCGTAGACGGCGGAGCCCCCCAACTACCCGATTTTCAGCCGCTCAACATCCTGGAGCAGCTGCTGATGCAGGCGGCCGTAGAGCCGCAGTTCCGTACCCCCTTCTACCAGGCTCTGCTGGGCGAGGAACTGACAGTAGTAATGGCCGCCAAGGAAGGTCAGGAACCCGGCGAGATAACGCCCACCGAAGGCATGGAGATTCAGCTTCAGGCTTTGCACGATGGTAAAATTGCCGTCTTTACTGCCCCCGAGCGTATTCATGACAATGGTGCGGTACCCGAAGGCAGCGTAACCTTCCTGCGCCTGCGCGGCCACGATTTCTTCACGATGGTGAAGGGAGCCGACTGCGCGTTGAACCCCTTCTCGGCCGTAGGCAAGCTGCTGGAAGCCGCCGAAATTGAGGCCCTGCTGGCAGGGCAGCTGTTTGAGGCCATGCCCCAGCAGGACATGCAGGTATCTCTGCACCAGCCGGAGCCCGCTCCCACCGAGCTGATGGACTCTTTGCGTGAGTACAGCGCCACGCAGCCCGCCATTCGGGCAGTGTACCTCACGGAAATGCGCATGCAGCATAACCCCCAGGAAAGCCGCCTGCTCGTCGCTTTTGATACGGAAGAGAAGGATCCGGCCTTCCTGCAGGACCTGGGCCCCGTTATTCAAGGCAAAATCGGCGAAACCCAGTTCGTGGATCTGATGCTGATTGACCCGGCCTCGGAAGAGCCCCTGGTGCAGTACCTGCTTACCACTGAGCCGGTATATCAGCGAGCTTAGAGCTTAGAGCTTAGAGCTTAGAGTATATGTAAAAGCCCCCGCAATGGTTATTGCGGGGGCTTTTTTTTGGGGGGGGGATAAGTAATCAGGCCTGCCACACAGCTGGTGCGTAGCGGTTTCGGTCTTCAGGCTATTTGTTCTTCCGGAGCGGTGCGCTTGCTCATCACGCGAGTCAATATCGGCCGCAGCACAAAATACAGTACCGGGCCCAGTACCAGAAAAGCCCCGGCCCAGAGGGCCAGCGCCCCCACAATGGCATGCCACAGCAGCTTCAGCGCCGCTACCCAGTCGTGCCCGAACAGGTACTGCAGCTTCTCCAGGGTAAGCGGTGGGCTATGCGCCCCCCAGAGCCGGGCCCCCTGGCTCATGAACGGAATAATCAGGAGCAATTGCACGGGGCTCCACAGATGGGCAATCAGCAGAGTAGCGGCCACATTCAGGCGCAGCCGAATAGCGGCAGATGTCGCCAGCAGCGTGGTGATACCCAGCATGGGCACCAGTCCGGCCGCTGTACCCAGCACTACCGTCAGGGCCAGCTGGTGCGGCGTGAGCCCCTGGCGCAACAGGTTAAGCACCGGCTGCACTATACGACGGCGCCACCAGCTTGGCGGGGGCTCAGGAGCAGAAACGGCTACGGGTGGCGGAACGGAGGGCGGCAGCACAGAAAGACCAGGGGCAAAAAATGTGGTGGGCGATGCAAAAACCGGTTGCTACCTTCGCAACTCGACTTCTGTTGGGCAGCGCGCCAGCAGGTTGTACGCGCTTCCCATGACAAAAGTACACCAGTCCGAGTACGCCGGGCGCCACTTCTTCCTCGATTTCGTAATTCTGCTGCGCCGGGCGGCCCGGGAGTTTGCCGCCAATGACCCGCTGCGACTGGGCGCGGCCACGGCTTTCTTCACCACGTTTGCCCTGCCACCCATTGTCATCATCCTGATTCAGCTACTGGGCTCCCTGTATTCCCGCTCGCAGGTGCGGGTGCTGCTGCTCAGCAAACTCTCGCATTTGCTGGGTTCTTCGGCGGCGGGGCTGGTAGAGCAGATTCTGCAGAACGTGACCAACGTGGAGCGGAGCCGCCTGGTGACGTGGCTGGGCTTTGGGTTTCTGGTGTTTATTGCCACTACCCTGTTCGGCGTCATTCAGAACTCGCTAAACCAGCTATGGCAGGTGCGGGCGCGCCGCAGCACCGGACAGTTTCGCAAAGTACTGAAAGAACGTAGCCGCTCCCTGGGCTTGCTGCTAACTACCGGCCTGCTCTCCATGCTGGCCTTTCTGTCGGACGCGGCGCTGGCATTTCTGGCCCATTACGCCCACGATTTTGGCGCGGTGTTCAGCTCTGCGCTGTTCAAAATCGGCAATCAGCTCTTTTCCCTGCTTATCCTGACGGCCTGGTGCGGCGTTACCTTCCGCAACCTCAGCAGCGCCAAGGTGCCCCCCAAAGCCGTGTGGCGCGGTGCCCTGCTCACGGCCATCCTCATTGACTTGGGCGAAAACGTGCTGGGCTTTCTGCTGGTACCGCGCAACCTGGGCCCCATCTACGGCCCCGCGTCCAGCATTGTGCTGGTGCTGCTGTTCGTGTTTTACTCGGCCATGATTTTCTACTTCGGGGCCTGCTTCACGAAAGCCTACGCCCATTACGTGGGCCTCGACATTCGCCCCAAGAAATCCGCTATCCGCTACAAGCTGGTGGATGTGCCAGAAGTGAGTGAGTGAGTGAGTGATGAAACTGTTGAATAGATGACTGGATGGCTGGTTAAGCGCGTCATACCTTCTATCACCCATTCAACACTTCCCCCAATATCATAAAGCGTACCTTTGCAGGAAATACTGCTTTATGACTTCAACGACTCCATCCTTTGCCGACCTGGGCCTCGCTCCTGAATTGCTGCAGGCCCTGGAAGAACTCCAGTTCCAGACGCCCACTCCCGTGCAGGAGCAGGTGGTTCCGATGGCGCTGGCCGGCCAGGATGTAGCCGGACAGGCCCCTACCGGCTCCGGCAAAACTGCGGCCTACGGCCTCTCCGTGCTGCAGCTTCTCGACCTCAAGACCGACGCCGTGCAGGTAATTGTACTGGTGCCGGCCCGGGAACTGGCCCTGCAGGTACGCGACGCCCTGAAAAAGCTCGGCAAGTTTCTGCCTAATCTGCGCGTAGCGGCCTTTTACGGCGGCCACGCCTTCCGCGAGGAAACCGCCTCCCTCACCCAGGCCCCGCACATTGTGGTGGCTACTCCCGGCCGTCTGCTCGACCACTTTGAGCGGCGCACCATCATCCCCAACAAGCTCAAAACCCTGATTCTGGACGAGGCCGACAAGCTGTTGGAGCTGGGTTTTCAGGATGAGCTGGTGGAAATTGTGAAGCGCCTCCCCCGGCAGCGTCAGACGCTGCTGTTCTCGGCTACCATGTCGGACAAGGTGGTGGAGTTGATCCGCAAGAACCTGACGCGCCCCCGGGTGGTAAATGCTGGCGAGGACACCGACGAGTTGCCCGAGAACCTGACCCTGCTGGGCCACGTGGGTACCGTGGAGAAAAAGCCCGCCGCGCTGCTGCATCTGCTGCAACAGCCTGAAACCGGCCGGGCACTCATCTTCTGCAACACCCGTGACCGGTGCATGGAACTGACGCGCTTCCTGGTAGGCCGGGGCGTGGCAGCCGAGGTACTGCACGGCAAAATGCCCCAGCCCGAGCGGGATAAAGCGCTGCTGAAGCTGCGCAACGGCTCCAGCCAGGCCCTGATTGCCACCGACGTGGCCGCCCGCGGCATCGACGTAACCCAACTGGATACGGTGGTGCAGTACGATGCCCCCGACAAGTCCGACTCCTTCCAGCACCGGGCCGGCCGTACCGCCCGCGCCGGCGCCGAGGGTACCGCCCACATTCTAGTGACCGACAAAGAGCTGGCCCACGTGAAGAAATGGCCCGTGGCGGCCGGCATCAAGTGGCAGCAGATGCACGCTCCCAAGCTGCCGCCCGCCGCACCCAAAGCCCCCCGCCCCGAAAACGTGACCCTGCACGTATCGGCGGGCAAAAAGGATAAAGTGAGTGCTCACGATTTGGTAGGTGCCTTCGTGAACGTGGGTGGCGTGGCCCGCGAGGAAGTCGGCCACATCGAAGTATTTGATTACTACAGCTACGTGGCCGTGCCGCGCCAGCAGGCCCAGGAAGTGGCCGAGCGACTGGCCGGTGCCAAAGTAAAGGGCAAGAAAGTGCGCGTATCGGTGGTGGCATAGGTGCTGCCCCGGTTGTAACGTCTGCCACGGCCGTCTGGGAAGTAGGTGCTGCCTGCATGCCAGACGGCCGTTGTGCGTATTGGCGGCTAACGAAGCCCACCAGTGCATGCCGCCCGGCTGCCCGATGTGGCCTCCGAAGCCCAGGTCGGATTTTTTCGTTGTTTCTTATCCGTAGCGCCCGGTTATGAGCAGGGCCCGCGCGGCATTTCAGCCCCTGAAAACTGCGCTTCCGGAGTGTGTAGTAAGTGTATAAAACGGGCCGCAACAGTTGCACAGAGCCGGTTTGAGGTTTGTTTTCTCCGGGTTCCGGCCGGTATATTTGAAGTAGTTGCTGGTCGGCTCAGTTGAATCCTGCACCCCGGTACCACCTAGTCCGTCGTTACCCGGAGTGCCCACACACGCCGATGGTAGATTCGGCTCTTACCGCTTATCCGGAAGGCATAAGCCGGCGTTGCCTCAGGGGAGCAGCGCCGGTTGCATTTGAGCCAAGCACAGCAACCATCCGCCCATAATCGACTACTTTGCTGAAAAGAGCCGATTTTGCAGGTTCCCGCTTTTCATCTCCCCTGATACCTTTTCCCCTTCATTCCCCAACATGGCTGCTCCTATATCTGCCTCCACCCTTCCCAAACAACCGGCCACGCCCCCCGGCGCAGCCACCCCCAACTACACTCCGGCCCTGGCCTCGCTCACGGTACTGTTCTTCATGATGGGCTTCATCACCTGTCTGAACGACATCCTGATTCCGTACCTGAAGGCTATTTTTCAGCTCAGCTACACCCAGGCCAACCTCATCAACCTGTGCTTTTTTGGGGCCTACTTCGTGATGGGTATTCCGGCCGGTAAGCTTGTGCAGCGCATCGGCTACAAAGGCGGGATGCTGGCGGGTTTTCTGATTGCCGCCCTGGGCGCCTTCCTGTTCTACCCCGCCGCCGACAGCCGCAGCTACGCGCTGTTTCTGGGGGCGCTATTTGTGCTGGCCACCGGGGTGGTGCTGCTACAGGTAGCCGGTAACCCGTACGTGTCCATTCTGGGTCCGGCCAAATCGGCTCCGGCCCGCCTCACGCTCACGCAGGCGTTCAACTCTCTTGGTACTACCGTGGCCCCACTGTTGGGTTCGGCCCTGATTCTCTCGAACCTGCCCGACCTGGATACAGCTACTTCTGCCGCCGCCATTGATGTGAAGGCCGTGCAGATTCCGTACCTGTGCATTGGCGCGGTACTCATTGTTATCAGCATCCTGCTGGGCATGCTGAAGCTGCCCGTGATAACCCACGCCCAAAATGAGGCCGACTCCGGCCGACGCGCCTACCACTACCGTCACCTGGTGTTCGGGGTAATCGGCATTTTTGCCTACGTGGGTGGCGAGGTGGCCATCGGCTCGCACATCGTGTCGTACCTACACCTCCCCGATGTGATGAGCCTCACGCCCAAAGTCGCCGGCGACAAGGTGGCCTATTACTGGGGCGGTGCCATGGTGGGCCGCTTCCTCGGCGCCTATCTGCTCAACAAGTTCAATCCTGGCCGCCTGCTGGCCTTCAATGCGCTGGGAGCTGTGCTGCTGGTGCTGATTTCGGTGAGCACCACCGGCGAAATTGCCATGTGGAGCCTGCTGGCCGTGGGCCTGATGAATTCCATTATGTTCGCCACTATTTTCACGCTGGCCGTGGCTGGCCTGGGCCGCAACACCGAGGAAGCCTCGGGTCTGCTGAACGTGGGCATTGTGGGCGGAGCAGTAATTCCGCTGCTGTTTGGCCTGGTAGCCGATGCCAGCACCCTGCGCTGGGCTTTTGTGCTACCGGTGCTCTGCTACCTCTACATTGTGTGGTACGGCCTGCAAGGCCACAAACCCTCCGCCGAGTAACCGAGGGCCGGCTTAGGCCGGCCCTTTTTGCTGCTTTCTGGTTTTTGTGTGTTTTCAGCCGGTTTTCGCCGGCTAACGGCCACCCGCTTGCCTTTCCCATCCGTTCTATGTCCTTCCTTTCCCGCTCCTGTACTTCTGCTTTTGTGCTTCTGGCCCTCGGGCTGGGTACCGGCTGCCAGCGTATGCCGCAGTCGGGCCCGGCCAAAGGCTCGGTCGGTTTCTGGCTTACCAATCCTGATAAATCAGTGCTGTTTCAGCAGCAGGCTGCCCCAGTCTGGAGCAGTGCCGCCCCGGCGGCCGGCACGCCGGTACTTGAGGTGGATGATAAGCAGACGTTTCAGACCATCGACGGGTTTGGGTATTGCCTCACCGGGGGCAGCGCTGAATTGCTGCACCGCATGAGCCCCGAAGCCCGCAAGGCCCTGCTGCGGGAGCTGTTTGCTACCGATGGCAACAACATCGGCGTGAGCTACCTGCGCCTGAGCATCGGGGCCTCCGATCTGGATGCCAGCGTGTTCTCCTACGACGACCTACCCGCCGGCCAGACCGACCCCACCCTGGCCCGGTTCAGCCTGAACCCCGACCGGCAGCACCTGCTACCCGTACTCAAGGAAATCCTGGCCATCAGTCCCGGCATCAAAATCCTCGGCTCGCCCTGGTCGCCGCCGACGTGGATGAAAACCAATAACAACTCCAAGGGTGGCTCCCTGAAGCCGGAGTTCTACCCGGCTTACGCGCAGTATTTTGTGAAGTACGTACAGGGCATGAAGGCCGAGGGCGTACGCATCGACGCCGTTACAGTGCAGAACGAGCCCCTGCACCCCGGCAATAACCCCAGCCTGCTGATGCTGGCCGAGCAGCAGGCTGAGTTCGTGAAGAAGCACCTGGGCCCGGCCTTCCAGGCGGCGAAACTTGATACCAAGATTGTGGTATACGACCACAATGCCGACCGGCCCGACTACCCCCTGACCATCCTCAACGACCCCGAGGCCAAGAAGTACGTGGATGGCTCGGCCTTCCATCTCTACGCCGGCCCCATTGAAGCCCTGAGCCAGGTCCACAACGCCCACCCCGACCGCAACGTGTATTTCACGGAGCAGTGGGTGGGCTCCAAAACCAGCTTCACCGAGAACTTCCCCTGGCACGTGCGCACCCTGCTGATTGGGGCTACCCGCAACTGGGCCCGCACTGTGCTGGAGTGGAACCTGGCCGCCGATCCGCAGCAGAACCCGCACACGCCCGGGGGCTGCACCGAGTGCCGCGGGGCTCTTACCATTGACGGCAGCACCGTAACCCGCGAGGATGCCTACTACATCATTGCCCACGCCAGCAAGTTTGTGCGGCCCGGTTCGGTGCGCATTGCTTCCACCACCTCCGAGGTGCTGCCTAACGTGGCCTTTAAAGCCCCTAATGGCCAGAAAGTGATGCTGGTGCAGAACAATTCCAGACAGGCACAGCCCTTTAGTCTGCGCTACCAGGGTCGCACCCTCACCTCTACCCTGCAGCCCGGCGCGGCCGGCACCTACGTGTGGTAACCCCAACTAAGGTGCGGCCCGGCCGAACCACGGAAGACCGGGCCGCACCTGACGCATTGCCCAACCAACCGAAGACCCAGAGTACCCCGCCCCCTCCTGTAACGCGTGGGAAATGGTAGTGACCTAGCGAAGTATACCGGCCTCCGGGCTGGTTGCCACTGACCTTTTCGGGCCACCCCAAGGCCTTTTTTCAGTTCCTTTTTCACAACCAATTCCCACTTTTTATGAACACCAATACTTTAGCAGGGGGCCGAATGGCCCGGGCGTGGCGGTATGTGCCGCTGGTACTTGCCGGTTTGGGCTTTGGGCAGAGCGCCGGAGCGCAGAGCTTTTTGCGGGCCGATGGGCAGCGCATTGTGAATGCCAGCAACCAGGAAGTAATTCTCAACGGCATGAACCTGGGCAACTGGGCCGTGCAGGAAGGCTACATGATGAAGGTGGGCTGGCCCGGGGCCACGATAAACGGCGCCACGAAGCAGACGCAGGGCGCGGTAAAAAAGAGCCTCTACAACGCGGGTATGAGCGACGCGGCCGTGGAAACCTTCTACCAGAACTACCGCGCCAATTTCATTACCCGGTCTGACATCGACTACATTGCCAGTAAGGGCTTCAACTGCATCCGGCTGCCGCTGCACTACGAGCTGTTTCTGACGCCCAGCCAGCGGGCCGTGCGCAGCAGCGTTATGCGCGGCACCGTGACGTACGACTCCTACGTGAGCCAGCTGACGGGCTGGTACAACAATAACCAGCTCTTCACGGACCCCAATAATATGGCGGCGCTGGGCATGATTGACAACGTGCTGGCCTGGGCCCAGGCCAACCAGATGTACGTGGTGCTGGACATGCACGCCGTGCCCGGTTCCCAGGGCACCGATGCCAACATTGCCGACCAGATTGTGGCCAATGACCTGTGGAACCGGCAAATCAACCAGGACGTGCTGAACCGGCTCTGGTCGTTCATTTCCAACCGCTATAAGAACGACGCGCGGGTGGCCATGTACGACCTCATCAACGAGCCCAACAACTACCCCAGCAACCAGAAGATTCATGACGTATTTCAACGCCTGATTACCACCATCCGGGGTCAGGGCGACAACCACCTGATTCTGGTGGAAGGCAACGGCTGGGGCAACGACTACAACTATATGGAGCCGTTTACCTTCCCAAACCGCTCCAACCTGGTGTACAACTCGCACCGCTACAGCGGCACGGGTTACGAGATGGACAACGGCGTGAACTCCACCGGCGGCGGAGCCAACGACCTACGCTTCATTGGCAACCTGCGCAACTTCCGCAACACCCACAACGTGCCCATCTGGGTGGGCGAAACCGGCGAAAACTCCGACACCTGGATGCGCGACGCGGCCCGCAACCTCAACTCCGTGGGTATTGGCTGGTGCCACTGGACTTATAAGCGCTTTGAGGACCGTAGCAACCCGGCCTTCATGCACATCAACCCGCCCTACGTAGTTGACGGGCCTTCGGGCCTCAATCAGGTGCTTACGAACATTCAGTGGGCCAACTGCGTGCCGAATACCACGGTGGCGGTTGTATCACCGAACCAGAACGGCCTTGTGAACTACCCCGGCGGCGGCAACTACAACGGTACCGGTGCCACGTACAGCGGCCCGGCCATCGGGCGCATCTACGAAATCAGCTCCAAGAACGGCGGCAAAGCGCTGGAAGTATCGGCTAACTCCCAGGTCAACGGTGGGCGGGTGCAGCAGTGGGGCTGGGTGGGTGCCGCCAGCCAGAAGTGGAAGCTGGTGGACGCGGGCGGCGGCTACGTGCGCATCGTGAACCTGAACAGCAACAAGAGCCTCGATATTGCCGGACCCTCTACGGCCGATGGTGCCCTGACCCACCAGTGGGACTGGCTGAGCCAGGATAGCCAGTACTGGCAGATTCTGGCCAACGGCGACGGCACGTACCGTATCATCAGCAAGTACAGCGGCAAGGCCCTGGATGTGCAGAACAACTCTACGGCCGACGGAGCAGCCGTGCAGCAATGGACCTACGGTGGGGGCGACAATCAGCGCTGGTGGTTTTCGGACCAGGGTGCGGCCCGTGCGGCACTGGCCATTGCCGGTTCCGACGACGACCTGCGCCTGCAGGTGTACCCCACCACCGCCAATGCTGAGCTGAACGTGCAATACAGTGCCCCGGCCGCCCAACGTCTGCATCTGCGTCTGCTCGACCTCACGGGCCGCCTGGTAGTAAACCAGCCCAACCGGGCCGTAACCACCGGCGACAATTCCATGAAACTGCCTGTTGCAACGCTGCGGGCGGGCCTCTATCTGCTGCAAGTGGATACGCCCGCCGGTCAGCTGACCCGCCGCGTTGTCATCAGCCACGAATAACGGTTCCGCGCCGGCCCCGGCCTCTGGCTGGGGCCGGCTTCCTGTTCTCCTTTGCCTGCATTTTCCTTATCCATCCATGAGCTTCCGTTTTATCCGCCTGCCGGGCCTGTCTGTCGTTACGCTGCTGTTACTGGCCGGCTGCGGCAAGGATACCCGGCCCGACCCCACGCCCGAACCGCCGCTGCCCCCTGCCCCAACCGGCTCCTCACAGGTACAGCGCTGGCTGACGACCACCGACCCGGCGAACCGGTTTAGCAAAAGCACCATCCCGCTGAATTTCGCGGCCACCAACGGACAGAACACGGCCATTTTCGTGGACACCACGCAAACCTACCAGACGGTGGACGGCTTCGGCTACGCGCTGACCGGCGGCAGCGCCCAGGTACTGCATCAGATGGGAGCTTCGGAGCGGGCGGCGTTGCTGCGGGAGCTCTTTGCCATCGATGGCACCAACATTGGCACCAGCTACCTACGCCTGAGCATCGGGGCCTCCGACCTGGATGCCAGCGTGTTCTCCTACGACGACCTACCCGCAGGCCAGATCGACCCCACCCTGGCCCGGTTCAGCCTGAACCCCGACCGGCAGCACCTGCTACCGGTACTCAAGGAAATTCTGGCCGTCAACCCCGATATCAAAATTCTCGGCTCGCCCTGGTCGCCGCCGACGTGGATGAAAACCAACGGTAACTCGGTGGGCGGGTCTCTGAAACCGGAATATTACGCGGCCTACGCGCAGTATTTCGTGAAATACATTCAGGAGATGAAGGCTGAGGGCGTAACCATTGACGCAGTTACGCTGCAGAACGAGCCCCTGTACGGGGGCAACAACCCCAGCATGCTCATGTCGGCGGCCGAGCAGGCCTCCTTCATCCGCGACCATGTGGGGCCAGCGTTTCGGGCGGCGGGTATCACCACCAAAATCATTGCCTACGACCACAACCTGGACCGCACCGACTACCCGCTGGAAGTTCTCCGCGACCCGCAGGCCAGCCAGTACGTGGATGGCTCAGCGTTTCATTTGTACGGCGGCAGCATCAGTGATATGACCACCGTACGCAATGCCTACCCCGCCAAAAATGTGTACTTCACGGAGCAGTGGACCGATGGCAACTCCCCGTTCAATGAGAGCTTTCGGTTTCATATGAGCAGCCTCATGATTGGGGCCCCACGCAACTGGAGCCGCAACGTCATTGCCTGGAACCTGGCCTCCGACCAGAATTTTGGTCCGCACACGCCGGGCGGGTGCAGTACCTGCATGGGGGCCGTTACCATCAGCGGGAATACCGTCACGCGCAATGCCACCTACTACACGGTGGCCCACGCGGCCAAGTTTGTGCGGCCCGGCTCGGTGCGTATCAATACTAACTCACCCACCAATCTACCGAACGTCGCCTTCAAAAACCCCGAGGGCCGAAAGGTGCTACTGGTGATGAACACGGGCGGCAGTACCCAGACCTTCGACATTACGTACCGGGGCAAGGCGGCCACTACCTCCCTGGAGGCCGGAGCCGCCGGCACCTACGTGTGGTAAATTTTCAGCTAACAGCCCGCCGCTGTCCGTGACGTTTTGAATAGTACAAATCCCATGCAAAAAGCTTTTTTCACCGCCCTGCTGGCCGCCGGTCTTGGCACCGCTGCTCTGGCCCAGAACAAGCCGGCCTCTTCTTCCAAAACCTATTCCGCCGCCGGCCGGCAGGTGCAGGTGTACACCACGGCCAGCGGCACCCAGCAGCGCCTCGCCGCCGGCGAGAAACTTTCCTTCCAGCAAGTGGGGCAGCCTCTGGAAACCCAGCCCACGGTATTCGTGGACCCCACCCACACCTTCCAGACGATGGTGGGCATTGGCGGGGCCCTCACCGATGCCTCGGCCGAAACCTTTGCCAAGCTGCCCAAAGCGCAGCAGCAGGAATTTCTGCGGGCGTATTACAGCCCTACCCAGGGCATCGGCTACACGCTGGCGCGCACCAACATTGCCAGCTGCGACTTCAGCAGCGACACCTACGCCTACGTGCAGGACGGCGACAAGGAGTTGAAGACGTTTTCGGTGAAGCACGACGAGCAGTACCGGATTCCGTTTATCAAGCAGGCCATTCAGGCCGCCGGCGGCAAACTGCCGCTGTACGTGAGCCCCTGGAGCCCCCCGGCCTGGATGAAGGACAACAACAGCCTCGTGCAGGGCGGCAAGCTCAAGCCCGAGTACCGCCAGGCCTGGGCCAACCACTTCGTGAAGTTTATTCAGACCTACGAGAAGCTGGGCATGCCGGTGTGGGGCCTCACAGTGCAGAACGAACCCATGGCCAAGCAGCGCTGGGAGTCCTGCATTTTCACGGCCGAAGAGGAGCGCGACTTCGTGAAGAACTACCTGGGCCCCACCCTTAAAAAGGGCGGAATGGCCGACAAGAAGCTCATCGGCTGGGACCATAACCGCGACCTGATGTTTCAGCGCGCCGCCACCCTGTTCGACGACCCCGAGGCCAGCCAATACTACTGGGGCCTGGGCTACCACTGGTACGAAACCTGGACGGGCTCGGGCATGCAGTTCGACAACCTGCGCCGCGTGCACGAAACCTACCCCCAGAAAAACCTGGTGTTCACGGAGGGCTGCGTGGAGAAGTTCGACCTCGGCAACGTGCAGGATTGGAAGCTGGGCGAAAAGTACGGCAACTCCATCATCAACGACCTAAACGCCGGCACCGTGGCCTGGACCGACTGGAACGTGCTGCTGGACGAAACCGGCGGCCCCAACCACGCCAGCAACTTCTGCTACGCCCCCGTTATTGCCGATACCAAGGCCGGCAAGCTCATTTACACCAACATATACTACTACATCGGCCACTTCTCCAAGTTCATCCGGCCCGGGGCCAAGCGCGTGGCCGTTACCGCCTCGCGCGATGCGCTGCAGGCCACCGCTTTCCTGAATACCGATGGCAAAGTAGCCGTGGTGGTAATGAACAGCACTGAGAAAGAACAGCCCTTCCAGCTCTGGATTAAAGGCCAGGCCGCCCAGACCACCAGCCCGTCCCATTCCATCCTGACGCTGGTGGTGAACTAAGGCCGCCAGCTTCTGTAGCTGATGGATTCATCGAACGTCATGCTGAGCGCAGCCGAAGCATCTCTCCCTGTGCCTAATTTTTGATTAGCAATACGGTAGAGATGCTTCGGCTGCGCTCAGCATGACGTTCTAGTGTTCACCCATTTTTTTTCCATCCCATGCTTCTCTTCCGCCTTCTGCTGTTGCTGATGCTGCTCTGGCAACTGCCGGCCCCGGCCCAGACGCCCGCCAAGGGCCGCGTGGTTGTCACCTACCTGGACTCCAAGCTACTGCGCGGCAACCCCGGCGGCGAGAACCCGCGGCGGCGGGTGAGCGTGTACCTGCCGGCCGGCTACGATTCTGACAAAGCCAAGCGGTACCCGGTATTATACTACCTGCACGGCTTCACCTGGAACGACAGCCTCATTTTCCACGCCGATGGCATGGCCGCGCTGCTAGATGAAGCCATTGCCGCCGGCCAGATCCGGCCCCTGCTGGTGGTGGTACCCAACGAGCAGACGCAGTTTCAGGGCAGCTTCTACGCCAACTCGGCCACCAACGGCCCCTGGGCCGATTTCACGGCTCGGGAACTGGTGAGCTTCATCGATAAGCAGTACCGCACGCTGGCTCGCCCGGCCAGTCGGGGCCTGGCCGGGCACAGCATGGGCGGCAACGGCACCTTGCGACTGTCCATGCTGTTCCCCGGCACCTACGCGGCAGCCTACGCCCTCAGCCCCGCTTTTGCCGCTCCCCACCCCGAGTGGATGGCCGCCCGCCCCAGCCAAACGCTGGCTAGCCGTGCCACCACGCCAGCGGCGCTACGCCAGGATTTCAACGCCGTGCGGCTGGTAGCCTGCGCCCGGGCCTTCTCGCCTACGCCCGGTAAAGGTGCGTTCGGGGCCGCCCTGCCCTACGCCTTCGGCCCTGACAGCCTCCGCCACCGCGACGCCGTGCTGGCCCAGTGGGGTGCGGCCTCACCGCTGAATTTGCTACCAGCCCACCTGGTCAGTCTGCACCAGCTGCGCGGCCTAGCTTTCGACTGGGGCGAGCAGGACCAGTTCCGGCACATTCCCGAAACCTGCCGCACCCTGGACACTCAACTCTCGGCCTACGGTATTCCGCACGCCGCCGAAAGCTACGAGGGCAACCACGGCAACCGTATTATGGGCCGCGAAGGCCGTTTCTACCAGAAGCTGCTGCCGTTCTTCAACCAGCGCCTGCAGTTTGAGTAGCGCGCCCACGTGTCATTCTGAGTAGCGTGAGGAATGTGATTTATCCTTCTGGATGCAAACCCGGCTTCCTCGCTTCGCTCAGAAGCCGAACAAACAAGAAGCGCGACGCCTGGCAGGCGTCGCGCTTCTTGTTTGTTCGGCTTCCGGAAAATCAGTCCGCTCCCCTAACTAGCTTTCTGGTTCCCGGAAGCCCCCGCGCATTCGTCCCACACGAAGCGCAGGTTGCCTGTACTTATTGCGCGGCCAGCTTGAAAGCGGCCATCTGCACGTCGCGGGAGTTGCCGCCCACCATCACCTGAAAGTCGCCGGGCTCGGCCACAAACTGCAGGTCGGCATTGTAAAACTTCAGGTCTTCTGGGGTGAGACGGAAGCTCACGGTACGACTTTCACCTTTCTTCAGCATAATTTTCTGGAAGCCTTTCAGCTCCTGCACCGGCCGCGAGATGGAGCCGACCATATCCCGGGTGTAGAGCTGCACTACTTCCTCACCGTCGAAGTTGCCGGTGTTGCGCACGGTTACTTTCACCTCCAGTGTGCCGTTCATGGCCAGCGTGTTGGTGCTCAGCTCGGGCTTGCCGTACTCGAAGGTGGTGTAGCTCAGCCCGTAGCCGAAGGGGTACAACGGGTCGTTGGGCAAATCCAGGTAGCGCGACTTGTACCAGTCGGGGGTGCCGTTGGTGTAGGGGCGGCCGGTGTTTTTGTGATTATAGTACAGCGGCACCTGGCCCACGTGCTGCGGGAAGGTAGCCGTGAGCTTGCCCGCCGGGTTGTAGTTACCGAACAGCACATCGGCAATGGCGTTGCCGGCCTGGGAGCCTGCAAACCAGGTTTCCAGCATGGCATCGGCGTTTTTATCTTCCCAGGGCAGCGTGAGGGGGCGGCCATTCATCAGTACCAGCACCAGCGGCTTCCCGGTCTTCTTCAGAGCCTTCAGTAGTTCCAGCTGCTGGCCGGGCAGGCCAATATCGGCGCGGCTGGCAGCCTCCCCGGTCATGCCCTGACTTTCGCCCACGGCGGCCACAATCACGTCGGCCTGCTGGGCCACCTGCACCGCTTCCCGAATCAGTTCCTCGGCACTGCGCTGGTCCACGTTCAGCTCGCCGCCGTGCTCGTTCAGGCGGGTAATCATCTGCTGATCATCGGTGAAGTTGGCGCCCTGGGCCGTCACAATCTTCACCCCGCTGCCGGCCACGTTGCGCATGCCCTGCTCCAATGATACTGCCTGCTTCCAGTCGCCGGCGGCGCTCCAGGAACCAATCATGTCGCGCTGACGGGTGGCCAGCGGGCCGATGAGGGCCACGGTGCCCTGCTTTTTCAGGGGCAGGGTGTTGTTGTTGTTTTTGAGCAGCACCATGCTTTTGCGGGCAATAACGCGGGCATCGTCCACAAACTCCTTTTTCATCATCGTGGCCTTGGCCCGCTCCTCGTTGGTGTAGCGGTAGGGGTCCTCAAACAAACCCAGCTTCCATTTGGCTTCCAGGATGCGGCGGCAGGCCTGGTCAATCTGGGCCTGGGTGACGGTGCCGTCCTTCAGGTTCTGCGCCAGGTTTTTGAGGAACACCTCCCCCACCATGTCCTGGTCGATGCCGGCGTTCAGGGCCAGGGCCGAGGTCTGCCGGTCGTCGCCCATGCCGTGGTTGGTCATTTCGTTGATGGCCGTGTAGTCAGTAGCCACAAAGCCGGTGAAGCCCCACTGCTTGCGCAGCAGATCGGTCATCAGCCACTTATTGGCGGTAGCGGGCACGCCATTGATGTCATTGAACGACGACATGAAGGAGCCGGTCCCGGCGTCGAGGGCAGCTTTGTAGGGCGGCAGGTACTCGTTGTACATGCGCACCAGGCTCATATCGGTGGTGTTGTAGTCGCGCCCGGCTTCGGCGGCCCCGTACAGGGCAAAGTGCTTCACGCAAGCCATCACCGTGTTGTTCTTCTTCAGGTCGTCGCCCTGGTAGCCGCGCACCATCACGCGGGCAATCTGGGAGCCCAGATATGGGTCCTCTCCCGAGCCTTCCGAAATCCGGCCCCAGCGCGGGTCGCGGGCAATGTCCACCATGGGCGAGTACACCCAGTTGATGCCGTCGGCGGAGGCTTCCTCGGCGGCAATGCGGGCACTACGCTCCATGGCCGGCAAATCCCAGCTGCTGGCCAGGCCCAGGGCAATGGGGAAAATGGTGCGGTGGCCGTGGATGACGTCGTAGCCGAAGATGAGCGGAATGTGCAGGCGGGTTTGCTTCACGGCCATTTCCTGCAGTTTGCGGGCGGCCTGGGGCGTGAAGGTGTTGAGCACTGCCCCCACCGAGCCGCGCTTGATGCTGGCGTCCACGTCCTTGCTCACCACGGGGCCTGTCACGTCGAAGCCCACGGCCAGCAGGTTCAGCTGCCCGATTTTCTCCTCCAGCGTCATCTTCTGCAGCAGGTCATCAATGAACCTGGTCATTTTGGGGTCGTCGGCCGCGGGGCGGGTTGTGGCAGCCGGGGCCGACTGCTGGGCCTGAAGCTGAGGCGTAAGCAGCCCCAGCGACATAAGCAGGGCGGTACGAAAAGCGTGTTTCATGTGGGAACGAACAGGGTGGATAAATCGGGCGAAAAGGGAGGCCGGCAGGGGCGCGGGTGCAGGGTGCAGCCAGCAGTGCGGGCCGGGCAGCGGCGGACGGGGCCGGGGGCTGTGGAAGCCGGAAAAACATCGGCTGATATACAATACTAGTACATCCGCCGCATCCGTAAAAGCTGGCTCCGGCTGCCCGTTGAGCCTGACCTAGCCGCCTGCCCGTCCGCAATCAGCTCCCCGGCTTAGTACGTGTTACGTAAGTGTTGCCCCCTGCCGACACCACGCCAAGCACAACCGTGCATCACGTGCGTAATTTTCTGTTTTTCAGAAAATTATTAACCCCACCGCTACTCTTGACCCACGCGCTGCGTGTGATGTAACGGGCCGCTCGTGTAACCGGGCTATTTTGTGGTTACGGGAGGATATTTTTTTAGCGCGGCAATGGCTCCCGGAAGCGCGGGCATACCTTTGCCGGCTCATCATCTTTGCCGGCGGTGCCCGATTCTCCTACCCAGCTTTTGTTTATCTGCAGCCAGAACCGGTGGCGCAGCCTCACGGCCGAGCGGCTGTTCGAACACCATCCTACCATTACGGCCCGCTCGGCCGGCACCGAGCCGGGAGCCCGGGTGCGCGTTACGGCCGGCCACCTGGGCTGGGCCGATACGGTGGTGGTAATGGAGCGCAAGCACGCCGACTACCTCCGCCAGAAATTTCCCGAGGCCCTGGCTGGCAAGCGGCTTATCATTCTGCGTATTCCGGATAAGTTTCAGTTCATGGACCACATACTGCAGGACTTGCTGCGGGAGCGGCTCCGGGAGCATCTGGGGCTGCAGTGGTAGCCAGCGGCAACCCCGCTCCTGTCCGGCCCGTTGAGGCACACCATGCAGTACATCCTTTTCGCCGCTCTGGTAGCGGTGGTCGCCTTTTTCTTTTACCGCTACCTCACCCGCGACGCCCGCTTGAAGCAAAATGCCTTACGGGCTGAGTTTCCAGCCGAGTGGCGCCAGACGCTGCAGCAGCGGGTGGCTTTCTACCTTTCTTTGTCGGATACTGACAAACAGCGATTTGAGCGGCGGCTGCAGATATTCCTGGCTCAGACTCGCATCACCGGCATCCAGACCGATATTGACGACACGACGCGGGTGCTGGTGGCAGCCTCAGCGGTAATTCCCGTGTTCGGCTTTCCTGATTGGGAGTATGCCAACCTGAGTGAAGTGCTGGTAGTGCCCGATGCCTGGACGCTGAAACGAGACCCGAACAAGGAGTTTGTGGGGCTGGAAGGTACGCTGCTGGGCTCCGTGCAGGGGTTCCAGACTTCACACTACATGCGGCTCTCCAAATCCTCCCTTGAACAGGGCTTTCAGGATTCAATGGACCGGCAGAACGTGGGCATCCACGAGTTTGCACACCTGTTGGACGAAGCCGACGGCGTGATTGACGGCGTGCCCGGTCTGGCCCTGCCCGCCGCCCTGCGCCCCGAGTGGGAAGCCGTGGTGCAGCGCGAAATTGCCGCCATCAGGGCCGGCAACTCCGAAATCAACGACTACGCCGGCACCAACGAGGCCGAGTTTTTTGCCGTGGTAACGGAGTATTTCTTCGAGAAGCCCGAGAAGCTGCAGGAGCATCACCCCGAGCTGTACGGCCTGCTGCTGCTGGCTTTCCGTCAGAACCCCAAAAGCCGCTTTCTGCGCTGGGCTACCGACCCGCGCCAGTGGCTGAAAGAGTTGCGTAGCCGCCAGAAATTCGGGCGCAACTCGCCCTGCCCCTGCGGCAGCGGTAAGAAGTATAAAGAGTGTCACCAGCTGCAGGAATCTGCCGCCGCGTAGCATATTGTAGCCTGTTCTACTTGTCATCCTGAGCGCAGCCAAGGACCTTATACCGTCAGAACAATTTGTTCCATTGGTATAAAGTCCTTGGCTGCGCTCAAGCCAACAGATAGTAAACTGGAGTTGTCGCTGAACTACTCTGGCAACCTCAACATGCGAGATACTTCGGCTCTGCATGATGAGCTAAATGGTAGCAAATAGCTTGACTGTACGCACTGCTTATCCGGGTTTGCGGCTTGTTGTTGATGGGTCACGTATTTTAGCGTTCTATCACACTCCGCTCTGCCCTATGAAACGCTACCTTCTGCCTACCCTCACGGCCGCCGTACTAGCCTCCTGCGCCCCTACGGCCAAAACGCCCACGGCTACAGTGCCCGCCACTACCCAGCCGGAACCAGCCACCCAGCCCGCCGCCCCGTCGTGGTCGGAACAGGCTGATGCTTTTTTGAAGGAATACTCGGCTGAATATGTGCGCCTGTACACGCAGTCATCGGAGGCGGAATGGCGCTCCAACACCCACATTGTGGCCGGCGACACAGCCAACTCCGGCGCTACGGCCCGGGCCAACGAGCGGATGGCCGCCTTCACCGGCTCCACCCGCAACATTGAGCGCCTGCGCGAGCTGCTGGACCACAAAGATCAGTTTTCCGAAATTCAGGTAAAGCAGCTGCAGACGGCCCTCTACAACGCCGCCAACTCGCCCCAGACCATTGCCGACGTGGTGAATCGCCGCATCAAGGCCGAAACCCAGCAGACGGAGAAGCTTTACGGCTTCGACTATAAGTACCAGGGCAAATCAGTCACTACCAACAACTTGGACGAACTGCTGCGCAAGGAGAACAACCCGCTGAAGCGCCAGCAGATCTGGGAAGCCAGCAAGGCTATCGGCCCCACCCTCAAGGACGGGCTGCTGAACCTGCGTGATTTGCGCAACCAGACGGTCCAGGCCCTGGGCTACCCCGACTACTTCAGCTACCAGGCCTCCGACTACGGCCTGAGCCGGGAGGAAATGATGACGCTGGTGCGCAAAATCAACGAGGAGCTGCGCCCCTTGTACCGGGAGCTGCACACCTACGCCCGCTACGAGCTGGCCAAGAAATACGGCGTGAAGCAGGTGCCCGACTACCTGCCCGCCTCCTGGCTGCCTAACCGCTGGGGCCAGGACTGGAGCGCCATGGTGGACGTGAAGGGCCTCAACATTGACCCCGTGCTGGCCAAGAAAGGCCCCGAGTGGCAGGTGCAGCAGGCCGAGCGGTTCTACCAGAGCCTGGGCTTCCCGGCATTACCCGGCTCGTTCTACGAGAAATCCAGCCTGTATCCGCTGCCCAAGGGCGCAACTTACAAGAAGAACAACCACGCCTCGGCCTGGCACATGGACCTGAACCAGGACGTACGCAGCCTAATGAGCGTGGAAGGCAACACTGAGTGGTACGAAACCACCCACCACGAGCTGGGCCACATCTACTACTACCTCACCTACACCAACCCCGAGGTGCCGCCCTTGCTGCGCGGCGGGGCCAACCGCGCCTACCACGAGGCCATGGGTTCCCTCATGGGCCTGGCCGCCACCCAGAAACCCTTCCTGGCCGGCCTGGGTCTGGTGGACGCCAAAGCCAAAACCGACCAGACGCAGACCCTGCTGAAGGAAGCCCTGAACTACGCCGTATTCATCCCGTTTGCCTCGGGGGTAATGAGCGAGTGGGAGAACAGCTTCTACGCTGATAAGCTGCCCGCCGACCAGCTCAACGCCCGCTGGTGGGCACTGGCCAAGCAGTACCAGGGCATTGTGCCCCTCACCACCCGCGGCGAGCAGTACCTCGACCCGGCCACCAAAACCCACATCAACGACGACCCCGCGCAGTACTATGACTACGCCCTGTCGTACGTCATCTTGTTCCAGCTGCACGACCACATCAGCAAGCAGATCCTGAAGCAGGACCCGCACGCCACCAACTACTACGGCAACAAGGAAGTCGGCACGTTCCTGGCCGACATCATGCGGCCCGGGGCCAGCAAGGACTGGCGCACCGTGCTGAAGGAAAAAACCGGCGAAGACCTCTCAGCCCGCGCCATGGTAGAATACTTCCAGCCCCTGATGGCCTACCTGAAACAGCAGAACAAAGGCCGCAAGTACACGATGTAAAACACGAAGCCCGATGCCTGCCCCGGCATCGGGCTTTTATTATTTCTTCCAGATGAAGCATACTACCTGGCTGTTTACTGTGCTCCTGCTGTCGTGCCTGAGCCTAACAGTAACCCGGGAAACGCACGCCCAAGCGCAGGCCGCCCCACTCAGCATCGGCCAGACGTTTACCATTGACTCCAAAGCCCTGGGCGAAACGCGGCGCATCAACGTGTATCTACCGGCCGGCTACGCGGAATCGACCAAAACGCGGGTGCCGGTGCTGTACATGCCGGATGGCGGAATGGCCGAGGACTTTCTGCATGTGGCGGGGCTGGTGCAGGTGTCGGTGGGCAATGCTACCATGCGGCCCTTCCTGCTGGTAGGCATCGAAAACACGGAGCGCCGCCGCGACATGACCGGCCCCACCACCAACGAGAAGGACAAGAAAATAGCCCCACGGGTGGGCGGCTCGGCCGCTTTTCGTCGGTTTATCCGCACGGAGCTGATGCCCGAAATCAAGCGGCGGTACCGCACCACCGAGGAAACCGCCGTGGTAGGCGAGTCACTGGCCGGGCTGTTTGTGGTGGAAACTCTGCTGCTGGAGCCGGACCTGTTTACCACCTACCTGGCCTTCGACCCCAGCCTGTGGTGGAACAAGCAGCAACTGGTTCAGCAGGCTCCCAACTTTCTGGCTACGTACAAAGGTCCGCCTAAAACCCTGTTCATCGCCACCAGCAACGAGCCGGGAATCGTGACCGATGCCGGTAGCTTTGTAAAGGCCTTACAGGCGGCCAGCAACCCGGCTATTCAGTGGCAGTATGAACCTATGCCCCAGGAAACGCATGGCACCATTTACCATCCGGCGGCGCTACGGGCATTTCGGCAGGTATTCCGGCCGGCGGCAGTTTCATCGGGGAAATGAATAATGGCTTTACGCGTGGGCCGATGGAATTTCTTTCATGCGGCGGTCCAGCACTTTACCCACACCGGCCAGGCGGCGCAACACCAAATCCTGAATCTCGTCATCGTCGAGGTTGATACCGTTGTTGCGGGTGCTGAGGTAGCGGGTCAGGGCCGCGTTATCGTCCAGCGTAGCGGTGAGTTCCTGCTGGGCCGCTTCCCACGCATCGGTCATATCCACGTTCAGGTACTGAAAACGCAGCTCGATGGTGCGGCTCACCAGGTTGGCCAGTTGGGTTAATACGTCCTCTTCGGCGGCCGACAGCGTCCGGAATTCCCGCCCGATAACGGCCATCATACCAATTCGCTCCCCATCCGGCATCCGCAGTGCCGAGCCCGCATAAAAACCCAGGCCCAGCGCCTGAGCCACATCAGGCTTGATGAGCTGACAGCTTTCGGCTTTATAGTCGGAGGTGATGATGGGCAAATCCAACAGAATGGCGGCTGAGCACATGCTTTCCGTGCGGGGCAAGCCCGGCACTCCCTCCGCCCCTGTTAAGGCTTTAAAATGCACGTACTCCTCATCGACCAGTGAAATCAGCGCAATGGGCGTATTAAAGAGTTGTGCTGCCCAGGCCACGTACTCATCGAATATCTGCTCAGGGGTAGTGTTGGCAACCTGGTAAAGATGCAGTGTCCGGAGCCGGCTCGCCTCATTTGCCGGAATCAGGGAGGCGGGAAAAGATATACTCATGAAAAACAGCCAACTGAATGTAGATTGTTACTCTACTATTCAGCTGGCTTTAAAGTTTGCGACAAACCGGGAAAAACCGGTATTTAATCAAGATTTAATAGTTGGCTTCGCTGCCGGGCAAGTCTATCAGAATGAACTGCGCATCGGCAGATGCCTGGATTTCCAATACGTGCTCATCGGTGGAGCGGATCTGGTCGTTGGGCCCGATGTCCACTCCGTTCACGTATACCTTGCCTTCCTTCACGTACAGAAAAGTATTGCGGATTGGAAACGTCTTAAACGACACCGTTTTGCCCTCCCGCAGGTTGCACCAGTACACGGTGCTGTTGGAGTTCATGTACACCACATCCTCCAGCACCCGCTGCCCGGAAACCAGGGGCACCAACTCGTTTTTAGTGTCCAGAAAGCTTACATCCTTCTGCTCATAACTAGGTGCCAGCCCTTTTTGGTTGGGCAGAAACCACAGCTGATATAAGTGCACCGGCTTGTCCGTTTCATTCTTTTCGGAATGCGCCAGGCCCGTGCCCGCCGTCATGCGCTGCACCTCGCCCTTCGTGATAGAGCGGCGGTTACCCATGGTGTCTTCGTGAGTCAGCTCTCCTTCCAGCACCAGCGTTACTATTTCCATTTCGGAGTGCGGGTGTTGCGGAAAGCCGGCATTGCCCTGCACCGTATCATCATTGAATACCCGCAACGGCCCGAAATGCACGTTCTGAGAGTCGTAGTAGTCGGCAAAGCTGAACAGGAAATAGCTATTGAGCCAGGCCACGGGCGCAGCATGATGACGGTCGGTGGCAGGAATGAGCTTAAGCATCGGGAGTCGGGTTGATGGAATACCCCGCTGTACGCAAGCAATGCATCTGCGGTTGATAGTGGCCACGCAACCGGAGCAGTGCCAGCGCACTAATGGGCCACAAAAAAAGCCTCCATGGTGGGAGGCTTTTTTGCAACTGGCGAGCAGTAACAGCTCGTGCTTAGACTTTTTTCATGGTGCTGACCTGCTGCTGCAAATCCAGCACGATGCTGGCCAGACGGTTGAGCGAAAGGTCGGCAATGGGGAAAGTGCTGCTGATATAGGCCTTGGCCTCCCAGATTTCCACCACGTCCTCCACTTCAATCTCATACGGAGAGTACAGCGTATTGTCGGAGTGGAGCGTGAGGCGAGCGGCATCCTTCAGGCGGTTGAACACGCGCTTGAACACGATGCCCTCTTTGCCCGACACCACAATGCAGGGAGTCCCGTCCTTGATGCTCAGCCAGTCATCCACGTAGCGGCCCACAATGACGGTGCCGCTGGCAATGGGCAGCATCGAGTCGCCGGCAATTTCGAAGGCGCGGTAAGTGCCGGTGTTGCCCAGCATGGGCAGCCGGAACTTGGGCAGCTCCTCCAAATACTCGGGGTCGGCGTAGCCGTTGAGGTAGCCGGCGGCGGCTTTCTGAGGCACCAGTTCAATGTTTTCGTTCTGGTCCCGGTCTACGGTCAGGGCCAGAATGCGTAGGCCGTTGCTCCGATTACCCTGCTCGGCCGCGGCCTGAGCCGTTTGCGCCTGCAGCTGTGCAGCGGCTTTGGCGTTCTTTTTCTTGGTAAAGTCGGTGGTTACCAGGGCATCCAGGGTAATACCGAATAGGCGGGCCATATTTACCAGCGTGGTTAGCTTGGGCTCGGCCCGGCCTTCTTCGTACGCGCCCACCAGGGAGCGTTTGATGCCAAGTTTTTCGGCCATCTGGGCCTGCGTGAGGCTCAGCTCGCGCCGCCAGAATTTGAGGTTGGTGTTAATCATAACGCAGGGGAGCCGGGGAATAGGGCTGCGACGGCAAGCAAGTACCGGCTCACGAAGATACAAACCCGTTTACGCGAATACTAATTCAATTAGCTGAAATTTTTACTAAAATTTTGGGGACTAGAGCTTTGTTTCCGGCTCAGCTACCGAATTCGCCCACCACTCGTCCCCGCTCCAGTAGCCGCTCCAACCCAGTCGGGCGTACTCCGGGTTGAACTCAAGCAGGCGCTGGCCCAGTGCAAAGCGCCGAAAAACCTGGGTTCCATACAGGAGAACGTCCTCCACAAACACGACCCGCGTGGTGTGCCCCGTGGTGTATTCCGTCCAGACGCATTCAAACTTCTCGTTGCCCCCTCTGGCTCCTTCCGAGAAGCGCACCGACTGCGGCACGTACCGCCCGTTGCGGCACTGCGCCAGGTCAATATCGACCAAGCCAACTAGGTACCCGTTGCCTGCCTGCCTGCCGGGGCTGGGCCCAGCAGCCCCCCCCCCGAATAGTATAGGTAGCTACCGTTTCGTATCCCGGCGGCGGCGGAAATGCCCCCAGAATTCTACCCTCAGTTGGCTCACTTACCTGATACGCCGTGAGGTCGGGCTCGCTCGGCCGGCGGGAAGCAAGGCGCCGCATCCGATTGAGTACTATCTGCCCGGCTATTGGCTGAATGTTTTCCTGGTAACGGGTTTTTCCCTTCACCGTCCACACGTTCAGGCAGCCCGGCACGGGTTGCAGATGCTCGAATAGTACTTCAATCCGGCGGTTTTCGGGGCCAAAGAACCCCTGCATGGCCATATTATGAAAGTCCGGGTCGTCCAGGCTCTCAACATAGTCGCGGAGGGGATGCCGGGCCAGAAAGTGTCGTAGCGGAGCGGTAGAGCCTGTGTCGGGTACCGGCAAGGAAAGATTACCAGGGCTGAACTGAGTTACCTGCACAGGCGCGGAGTTTACCTCAGAAATGCTGGCGGAGCTGCAGGCTCCCAGTCCCAGGCTTAACAGGATACCCCAGTCGGCTCTCATAATCCGGCGCTGGTATCGGTAGGGGCGCCCACACCAATGCTGGCTGATGCTGGTTTGCGGGCCGGTACTTTCACCGGCTCAGCCCACCACTCGTCGTTTTCCCAGTAAGAGTCCCAGCCCAGCTTGGCGTATTTGGGATTGATGACCACGTCCCGCTCCCCCACCTCAAACTCCTCCAGCACATGCTCGGCGAAACCACCCACGTTTTCCACCAGAATAAACGGTTTGGTATGGGCGGTTCGGTAGCTGGTCCACTCGCCGTCGAACAGCAGGGCGGCCCCACGCGCACCGTCGGTTTGGCGCAGTGAGACTGATTGTAGCCCGTGCTGGTCGGTCACGGCCACGTCCAGCACGGCCTGTCCGGTAAACTGGCCTCCCCCATCGGTGGCGGGCTCCTGCCACGCAAACCGCCCCGTAAGCGTGTAGTAGCGCTCGGCCCGGGGCGCGCCGGGCAGACGCACGATGGTTACCATGCGCATGGCTTCCTGCTCGGCTTCGTAGGCCAGCTCGGCCTTGTTGAGTGCCGGCTGGGGCCGGATGCCAGTCAGCTCAATGGTGCCCTGCAGCTCCCGGATGCGGCCTTTGAACCGACTCCGACCCGCCACCAGCAGGCGGCGCGGCTGGGCGGCGTCGGGCCGCACCCGCAGGAACACTACCTCAATGCGGTGCCGCTCGGGGCCGAAGAAGCCGTTGTATGGAATAGTTTCCTGCTCACTGCGCACCGACTGCAGCAGCGGAGCTACGGCGTACTGCCGCAGAAACCGGGTCAGCGCGGAATCGGGCAGAGCAGCCGGGGTGGGCGGCGGTACGGGCAGCGTAGCCTGGTAGCGGGAAGGTGGCGGCGGTGGCGATGGTGAGGCGGCCGCCGACCGGGCCGCAGTGGGCTGCTTGGGCTGACAGCTACCCAGCCAACCCAGTAGGGCTAGAACCAGAATCGGGCGCATCGGTCTACAAAGAAGTGCTGATGACTGTTGCCGTATCTTCCTCCGACATGGTTTCGGCTTCCTTGGCGGTTACCTGGCCGGGCTCGGCCCACCATTCTTCGTTTTGCCAGTAGGTATCCCAGCCCAACTTGGCGTATTTGGGGTTGAAATCGATGTCCCGCTCGCCAATGATGAAGTCGCGAAAAATGTCCTGCTGGTAATCAAAAATATTCTGCACCCACAGTACCGGCTTCTGCTGTCTGGATTCCGCGTTCATCCACGTTCCTTTGAACAGTACATAGCCGCCACGGGTATTCTGCTTGATGTTCCGGCTGAATGGCTTCAGGTTGCCCCGCTCATCAACTGAGAAGTCTATCAGCACTTCCCCATTGAATACCCCGGCTCCTTTGTAGCTGGCATCTTCCCGAAGAGTAAAAGTACCCAGGGAGGAATACGCATTTACGGCGTTAATATCGGCCAGATACCTCTTGCCATCCTTGGCGGAAAAGTCTTTCGGGGCTTTTTTCAACGGGGCCTGCCCGCCCAGCTGGGTAAAGCGCAGCTCACCTTAGAAGGGCGTAATGGCCTTTTTGAATCGGTTTTTACCCTTCACGAAGTAATGCGCGGGGTCAGCCGGGTCGCGGCGCACGTCCAGCAGGGCAAACTCGATGCGGTAGTGGTCAGCGCCGTAGAAGCCGTTCATGACCTCCGAGTCGTCGGGCTCCTTGGCAATCAGGCTGCTCAAATCGTACTCCGCAAAAAACTGCCGTTCTTCTGCCGACAATGCCGGGGCGGCTACCGGGGCAGCAACGGCGGCTTCTGGTTCAACAGCTACGATGCTGGATACAGCCGCCGGCGCAGAAGCAGTACTGGCTGGTTTCTGCTGGCACCCGGCCAATAGGGTCAATAACAGGGCGAAGTAGTAGGTGGAGCGCATCGGCAACGGCTGATAACTATTGAGGAAGAATTATTCGAAGAAATATACAGCTTAACCTATACCCTCCGCAACCATTGCCGGCTGCCGATGCACTTTTGGAACTGCCGCTGGCCCGAAGGCCCGCAGATACCAGCGGCCCAGTCCGGCCTGCACCAGCACTTCGGCCAGCAGCAGGTTGCCCACCCAGGAAAGCCACACGACGGTAAGGTAAGTTTCGATGGGCCGGGTCTGGAAGAAGTAGTGAAGGCCGTAGCTTTCCAGCCGCAGGCTCATGGCAGCCAGCGTGACGGCGTAGGCGCGCAGCATCCACTCGCTGTGCAGCAGCCAGCGCCGCTGCCGGGCCGTGCGATACGCCTGCCACGTTACCAGCCACCACACCACGCACTGCAGCGTAAAGCCCACCTTAGCCGGCAGCCCGCCGTTGGCGTACAGGGCCAGCACCAGGCCCGAGGGAGCCGCCAGGGCCAGAATACTTGCCACGTACACCTGCCCCAGCCGCCGGTGCAGGCGCGGCCAGCGGCGGTACACGGCCGGCACCAGCTGCAGCAATCCAAGTACCAGCACCCACCAGCTACTGGTGATGTGCACGTAAAACCCCACCCGAAACCACGGATTGTCGTTGGTGGCTTCTGACTTGGTGGTCAGAAACAGAATCCCCTTCTCGAAGCCCAGGTACGGCAGCACCATCGTCAGCATCCTCAGGCTGAAGGCAGCCACGGCCAGAAATGCCAGCAGCTGCCCGGCGCGTTTAAGAAGCGGATACGTAGGCATCAGGCAATTACATTCAGACTATAATCAAACTACCACTATCCACTGATTAACAAATAGTCACTTACTCACCGCGCAGCCGCTTAAAATACAGCAGGGCCAGGCGGAGGCGGAAGTAGTCGTACTGCTCGCGCAGGTGGTCGAACAGGTCGCGGAGCATGGGGCTGCCGCCGAGCTGGGCCTGAGCGGTCTGGATTTCGGCCAGCTCCTGGGGCTTCAGGAATTCTTCCAGGCGCAGGTCCAGGCCCTTGGCGTAGCCGGTGGTCAGGTGGGTTTGCACCGTGGATACGGCCAGGTCGCGGCGCTCGGCAATGGCTTCCACGCTCAGGCCCATGCGGTGCAGCTGAAAGGTGGTTTCCATGGTGCTGTTCACATCACCGGCCACTTCTGCTGGCGCAGCCTTGGCGGCCCGCTTGCGCGGGGCGCGGGCCGGCGCCGCGGCGTCGAAGCCTAGGTCCAGTGGCACATCGTCTTCGTCCAGGTCGGCCAGGGCGGCGGGGTTGCCGCCGTGGGCCAGCACCTCCCGGATGAAGGCCTCGCCGTAGTTCTCGAACTTCTTCATGCCCACCCCGGAGATGCCCAGCATGGCTACCCGGCTCACCGGCCGCTCAGCCGCCATTTCCTGCAGCGTAGAGTCGGTGAAGATAACGTAGGGCGGCACGCCCTGCTCGTCGGCAATGCGCTTGCGCAGGGCGCGCAGGGCTTCGAACAGCGCCGCTTCGGGGGAAGTGGCGGCGGCTTTGGCGGCGGCGGCTTTGCGGCCCCTGGGGGCTTTTTCAGCCTTTTCAGCAGGCTGAAATTTCTTCATGGATACCGGACGCTGGCCCTGCAGCACTTCCCGTCCCAGATCCGTCATTTTCAGCGCGTAGCCTTCCTCGTAGGCAATGTACAGGAGGCCGTCGTTGAGCATCTGGTGCACATAGCTGTACCAATCGAGGTAGGGCAGGTCGCGGCCCGCGCCGTAGGTTTTGATCTGATCGAGGCCCTGGCTGAGCACGGCCTGGTTGCGCATGCCCCGCAGCACGTCAATCAGCAGGGTCAGGCTCATTCGCTCCCGCCCGCGCACTACCGCTGAAAGGGCCTTCTGGGCCAGCTCGGTACCATCGAAGGTGGTGGGCGGGTTGCGGCAGATGTCGCAGTTGCCGCAGTCCTGGGGCAGGGTTTCGCCGAAGTAGTTGAGCAGGATTTTGCGGCGGCAGCCGGCGGCCTCGGCAAACTGCTGCATACGCTCCAGCTTGGTGAGGTTGAGCTGGGTGAGGTTGGGGTTTTCCTTGGTGAGCATGTCGCGCAGGCTCATCACGTCGGCGAAGCTGTAGAACAGCACGGCCGTGCCCGGGGCCCCGTCGCGGCCGGCCCGCCCGATTTCCTGGTAGTAGCCCTCGATGTTCTTGGGCAGGTTGTAGTGAATCACCCAGCGCACGTTGCTCTTGTCGATGCCCATGCCAAAGGCAATGGTAGCCACAATCACCTGCAGATCGTCTTTCAGAAACCCTTCCTGCACGCTGGCGCGCTGGTTGGGCGTCATGCCGGCGTGGTAGAAGCCGGCCTTCACACCCTTGGCCTGGATTTTCTGGGCCAGGGTTTCGCACTGCTTGCGCGAGAGGCAGTAAATGATGCCCGACTCGCCCTGGTGGCGCTCCAGAAACTCCAAGATGCCGCCCACGCGGTCCTGGCCCGGGCGCACAATCAGGTTGAGATTGGGGCGGTCAAATGAGGAAAGGAACACCCGCGGATTGTTCAGGCGCAGCTGCGTCTGGATGTCGCGCTGGGTGAGGCGGTCGGCGGTGGCAGTGAGGGCAATGATGGGCACCTGCGGAAACTGCTCGCGCAGCACCCGTAGCTGGGTGTACTCGGGCCGGAAATCGTGGCCCCAGCTGGAAATACAGTGGGCCTCGTCAATGGCAAACATGCTGATGCGCATGCGCTTGAGAAACGTCAGAAAACCCTCCGACAGCAGCTTCTCAGGGCTTACGTACAGCAGCTTGAGGTAGCCATTGAGGCAGTCGGCGGCAATGTTGTTCTGCTCGCTCTGGCCCACGCTGCTGTTGATGTAGGCGGCCGAAATGCCGTTGGCTTTCAGGGCTTCCACTTGGTCCTTCATCAGGGCAATGAGCGGCGACACCACCACGCACACGCCCTCCTGCACCACGGCCGGTACCTGAAAGCACACCGATTTGCCCCCGCCCGTGGGCATCAGCACCACCGTATCCTGCCCGCTTAGCACGTTGCTGATGATGTCTTCCTGCATGGGCCGGAAGGAATCGTAGCCGTAGTACTGCTTGAGGACTTTACGGGCTGATTCGAGCGTGGGAGCGAGTGGTTCGGCGGCAAATAACATGGGGTAAAGATACGGCTAAAGCGGGCGGGGTGAAAGCAGGAAGTTAACCCGACCCGGGCGAAAATGGTGCACCCTACCGGCCCGAATCGTACACGCCCGCCGCCCCGGCCGGCTGCGTACAACCACGCATCATCCTTTCCTTCATCCCCTTTCCGCCATGACCAACTCCCCCGCCTCCGCCACTCAGAACCAGGCCCTGCTCGACGCGCTCAACCGTTGCGTGGCCGCCTGTGAGCACTGCGCCACCGCCTGCCTGGGCGAAGAGCACATCAAGCACATGACCGACTGCATCCGCCTCGACCGGGACTGCGCCGACATTTGCGCCCTGGTCGCCCGCCTCGTGGCCCGCGGCTCCGAGCACGCCAAGCACCTCATCAAAGAGTGCATTGAGGTGTGCACGAAATGCGCCAACGAGTGCGCCAAGCACAACCACCCCCACTGCCAGCAGTGCGCCGCCGCCTGCCGCGCCTGCGCCGAAGCCTGCCGGGAGTACGCGGGGTAGAAAAGTAGCCTTACAGAGACAACGCTGGCTTACGCGGTTCTGCCCACCACTCTTCGTTGTACCACATATCATCCCAACCCCTATTCCGGTACTTCGGATTGACCATTGCTCCCCGGTCACCAACACCGAAATTGGCCAGAAAGCCATCCGCAATAGTAAAAACGTCTCGCGCAACGGTAAAGCGTTTGTTTGGACCTGGCAGTTCGTTCTGCCAGGTCCCTTTTAGTAACAGGCCGCTACCCCGGCTAGGTGCCTCCTCATCTGTCATTCCTGCTAACGGCGACGTAATGCAGCCTACGTGGCGCTCCTGGGTAATGTAAAAATCCAGGGCTGCGGTGCCGTTTATGCGGCGGATGGGTTGCCGGGTGCGATGTAACTGCAGCTGGGCGTAGGCGCTGTACGCTTTGGTAGTCAGCGTATCAACGGTGGAATCACTCTGGAACATCAATCTGCCCGGATCATAATAATCAAACATACTCGTCATAGTAAGCGTCCCGGTCAGCTCATCAACAAGCTTTTTGTAGCGGCTTTTAGCTCGCACATGAAACACATCGGGTCGTAGACTGTCACGTCGGACCTGGGTGAATACGAGGGAGAATCGGTAATTATCAGCGCCATAAAAGCCTTCTAACACTGCTGGCTCTTGTGAAATGCCCTCACTCCCCCAACCAAACCACAACGTCGATAAATCAACTTCCTGTAGCATTTGTAACGCAGCAGCTGGCAGCGCGCTTTGTGTGCTATCCCGCTGGATGTTTTGGGATGTTTTATTGGTCGAAACAGGAGCTTCAACTGGCGCCACAGCCACTTTTTTTTCAGGCTGTTGCTGCTGACAACAGACACAGGCTACAGCCACAACTAATAGATATACTCGTTGATACATTGTACAAGGGCTTCGAGAATGGAGTTATTGAAGAGTCCTGAGAACATCATGCTTTAGTGCGCTCTGCATGACGTTCTCAGGACTAAACTGATGGCTAAAACCGCTTCAATACAAACGTCTACTTCATCAGCTCCAGCACCACGGCCGTTTTGGCGGGGAGCTGCAGCGTTTTCAGATCGGAAATGGTTTCGCCGGTGAGGACGTTACGGGCTTTGGTGAAGCCGGTCATGCGCTCGGCGAAGCGGGCGGTGGGCAGGCTGGCGGCTTTGTCGGTCGTGTTGGAGGCTACCATCACGGTGCCGGCGTCGGCGTAGCGGAAGTACACGTACTGGCCGTTTTCGGGCAGATACTGCATCAGCTGGCCGGAGCTGAGCACCGGGTGCGTTTTGCGGTAGTTGGCCAGGGTGCTCACGAAGCGGAAGGCGTCGTTTTCGGCCTCGGTGCGGCCGGCGGCGGTGAACTTGTTCTGCTGGTCGCCGGGGAAGCCGCCGGGGAAGTCGCGGCGCACTTCAGCATCGGAAGGGTCCTTGAAGTTTTTCATCAGGATTTCCGTGCCGTAGTACATGCTCGGGATGCCGCGGGTGGTCAGCAGCCAGGTCAGGCCCATCTTATACTTGGCCACGTCCTCGCCTACTTCCGAGAGGAAGCGGTTGTGGTCGTGGTTGTCTATGAAGGTGACGAGCTTGGTGGGGTCTTGGTACACGGCGTCCTGGGCCAAGGCCTGGTACACGCGCTGGGCGCCGTTGTCCCAGCCGGTGGCACCGGGCGTGCCCACTTCCTTCAGGCCGGCCAGCATGGCGTTTTCCAGTACGAAATCGAGGCCGCCGGGCTGGTTGGACTTGAAGGGGAAGTCAATCTTGTTGCGCACGTAGTAGGCCTGATCCACCACGTTGTTCACCGACGACTCCCCGAAAATGTGGATTTTGGGGTACTCCTGCAACAGCGCCGCGTTGCAGCGGTTCATGAAGGGCTGGTCGTTGTACATGTAGGTGTCGATGCGCCAGGCATCCACCCCGAAGTTCTCCACCGTCCAGAGCGCGTGCTGGATGAGGAAGTTGGCCACGTACGGGTTCTGCTGGTTGAGGTCGGGCAGGAAGGGTACAAACCAGCCGTCGAGGGTCACGCGCTTGTCAATCTGGGCGGCGTGGGGGTCGGTGATGGGCTGCTGGCGGTAGCTGGTGTTGGTGTACGTGGGCCACTGGTGCAGCCAGCTTTTCATGGGCAGGTCCTGGATAAACCAGTGGTTGTTGCCGATGTGGTTGTACACGGCATCCTGCACCACTTTCAGGCCCATGCCGTGGGCTTTCTGCACGAAGGCCTTGTAGGCCGCGTTGCCGCCCAGGCGCTTGTCCACGGTGTAGTGGTCGGTGAAGCCGTAGCCGTGGTAGGCCGAGCGTTTCGCCCCGCCCTCGTCAGTGAGGCCCTGGTTGTTTTCGATGACGGGCGTAAACCACACGGCCGTTACGCCTAACTCCTTGAGGTAATCGAGGTGCTGCGCGGCGCCCTGTAGGTCGCCGCCGTGGCGCAGGAAGGGCTGGGCGCGGTCGGAACTGGGGTCAGCCATGTCGGCAAACTTGTCGTTCGAGGGGTCACCGTTGGCAAACCGGTCGGGCATGGCCAGGTAGATGAAGTCGGCCTGCGTGACGCCCTGAGCTTTCACGGCGTTGTCGCGGGCCTTCAGCTCCCAGTTCTGGGTTACGGTTTTCGCGCCCTTCTTGCCCACCAGCGCCACCTGCCCGGGTTTAGCCGTGGGCGCAATGATGAGGTCGAGGAAAGCGTAGTTGGGGTTCTCGACGGTGTTGGTTTTCACCAGCTTCACGCCGGGGTAGTTCACGGTGTAGGTGAGCGTGCCGGCCTGGGGGCCGTACACCAGCACCTGCACGGTATTGTGCTTCATGCCCACCCACCAGTTGGTAGGGTTCAGGCGGGTGATGGACTGGGCCGCGGCACCCAGCGGCAGCAAAGAAGCCGCCAGCAGCAGCGTATAGAGCGTCTTTTTCATCTTCTGGGGAAATTGGGGACCGGAAGATACGGGGCAGTATACTAAAGAACGTCATTCCGAGCTTGCCGAGGAATCTCGCGTGCTGATGTCAGGATTACTATCACAACATCAGCACGCGAGATTCCTCGGCAAGCTCGGAATGACGTTCTACTTGCACTCTACTGTGCTACCGACTACTCCGGCTTGCTCACTTTCCGGGTGCCCTGGTATAGCTCGTATTTCAGCAGGCGGCAATCAATGGGGCCGTTGTAGAGCGGGATGCGGCGGCTGGCTTTCAGGCCGATGCGCTTGGCGGCCTCCAGGTTGCCGGTGAAGATGTAGGCGTCGTAGCCCTGGAAGCCTGATTTGAGCGTATCGCCGATGGTTTTGTAGAGGGCATCCATTTCGGCCTCCTCCCCGATTCGCTCCCCGTAGGGCGGGTTCATGATGACGATGCCGGGCTCCTCGCGGGCCGGGGCCTTGGCCTCCTTCACGTCGCGCACCCCGAAGCGGATGTAGTCCTCCAGGTCGGCGGCGGCCACGTTTTCGCGGGCCAGCGCAATGAACTCGCGCGAGAGGTCGGAGCCGGCCAGGTAGGCCTGGGGCTCCTCGATGCGGGCCTGGCGGGCATCCAGCTGCACCGATTCCCAGAGGGCGGCGTCGAAATCGGACCAGTTTTCGAACCCGAACTTGCCCTGGTGATAGAGGCCGGGGGCAATGCGCTGGGCAATGAGGGCGGCCTCGGTGAGCAGCGTGCCCGAGCCGCACATGGGGTCGATGAGCGTCTTTTTGCCGTCCCAGCCCGCCAACAGCAGCAGGCCGGCGGCCAGGGCCTCGTTGAGCGGGGCCACGTTGGTTTGCTGCCGGTAGCCGCGCTTGTGCAGGGATTCGCCGGAGGCGTCGAGGCTGAGCACCACGTCGTTCTCAATCATGTGCAGGTGCAGCCGGATGTCGGGGTTCTTCACGTCCACGCTGGGGCGCGAGCCGGTGCGGTTGCGGAACTGGTCCACAATGGCATCCTTGGTGAGCTGGGCCACGAACAGGGAGTGGTCGAAGGTGGACTTGTTGACCACGGCCGTAATGGCAAACGTCTGGTCCTGACGAATGTACTTGCTCCAGTCGATGCGGCCGACTTCGCGGTAGAGAGCTTTTTCGTCGCGGGCGTAGAAGCCGGCGAAGGGCCGCAGGATGCGCATGGCCGTGCGGCACCAGAGGCAGGCTTCGTAGAGCAGCTGGGTGTCGCCCACGAACTCAATGGCACGCTGGCCCACTTTCTCAATTTTGGCCCCGAGCTGGCGCAGCTCCTCGGCCAGCACCTCTTCCAGCCCGAACTGAGTGGTGGCAGTCATGTAAAATGGGGCGGAGCGGCGGTTGGGCTGAGGCATGAGCAAAACAGAAAGTAAATCGGGCTACAAAGGTCGGGGTAGCGCAGCACATTTTCTGTATCAGGTAATCACACATCTTCTGCCGGCCCAACACAAATGGGGTTAATTTGCGGAGCGGCATCAATTATCCATCCGTTCCATAGTCGTTTAGTCTGCTGCTAGACTATCCTCCACCACACGCTCGAAAACCCGTGAAGCAACTTCTTATCCGTTTAGGGCTTATTCAATATCTATCCTTCCGTCTGCCCATCAGCGCGGAAGCCTTCTACCCTATCCTGCGTCATCAAGTCGACATCGGTAGCACGCAAGGGTTTGCCATGTTCTTCGATATTCTTTCTTCCGGCAGCAATGATTACGTGGGGGAAGTAAGACCTGGCACCTTCAGCATCAGGCGTCGGAAACGTTTTTTTGACATGAGCATGAACCTGGCAACCGCCACCGGCACCTATGCTACCCAAGAAAACGGCCTTATGGTCACAGCGGAAATCAATGGTTTCTCCGGCGTGATGATTCCCTTTCTGATTTTTGCCTTACTGATCTACAGTGTCGGTATAGGCAGTGTCATTTTTGCGGATGGTATCCCCTTTTTCGTGCTGTTCTTTTTGCTGATTCACGCGGCCTTTATGCTGGGCATACCTTATTTCATTATGAAGCGTGGCACAAAGCGCATGGCTTACGAATTGGAACGAGACTTTTATTATCTGGCCGGTCAACTCCAGAACAGGTGAGGATACCATCTTTATCTACGCCTTACTTCTGACAAAAACTCCGTAGCATTGCTAAGCCGGCCTCACGGGCCGGCTTTTTGTTTCTCTCACCCTCGCCTGTTATGGCCGCTCCGGTTACTTCCTCCACTCCCACCCTCGCGCCCGACACGGCCCGCTCCTACGCGGGCCCCATGGTGCTGATGACGACCCTGTTCTTCCTGTTCGGGGCCGTTACCAACTTCAACGACGTGCTCATGCCCTACCTCAAGGACGTGTGCCAGCTGACTGATTTGCAGTCGTCGGCGGTGCAGTCGGCCTTTTTTGGGGCGTATTTTCTCATGTCGCTGCCGGCGGGGCGGCTGCTGGAGAAGCTGGGCTTCAAGCGCGGCATTGTGGCGGGCCTGTTGATTATGGCCGTGGGGGCGCTGGTATTTGTGCCGGCGGCCAACTCGCGCACGTTCGGGCTGTTTCTGCTGGCCTTGGGGCTGCTGGGCGCGGGCGTTACGCTACTGCAGGTGGCGGCCAACCCCTACGTATCGGTGTTGGGGCCGGCCCGCACGGCGGCCAGCCGGGTGAGCATCGTAGGCGTGGCCAACGGGCTGGGCGGTACCATCTCGCCCCTCATCGGCGGGCTGATTCTGTTCGGGGGCTCGGCCGTGCTGAAGGCCCGGCTGGCAGCGCTGCCGCTGGAGCAGCGCCTCACCCAGGAAGCCACGCTGGTGAAGCCGCTGTACCTGGGCCTGGCCGGGTTTCTGGCCGTGCTGGCGGTGCTGTTCTTCCTGGTGCGCCTGCCCGAAATTGAAAGCATTCCGGCCGATGAGGAAACGGCAACTGCTCCCGCGGAAACCGGCCGCCGCTCCGCCCTCGACTACCGCCACCTGGTGCTCGGCATCGTGGCTATTTTCACCTATGTGGGCGTGGAAGTGGGCATCGGCTCCTTTATTATTCGCTACGGCGAGGCCCAGGGCATCAGCCAGCTCAGCGGGTTCACGCAGGAGTTGGTGCGGGGTCTGAGCCTTGCTACCAACTGGGCCGCCACGCTGTTCGGCAACACGCCCGAGCCCATTGATACCACTGCCGGCTTCACCAAGGCTGTGGGCGCGGTGCTGGTGGCCTCCTACTGGTTCGGGCTGATGGTGGGCCGCATCATTGGGATTCCGCTGCTCAGCCGCTTCAACGCCCGCAAGTTGCTGGTGGGAGTGTGCGCCGCCGGTACGCTGCTGGTGCTGCTGTCCATTCTGAACCACGGCGAAACGGCTTTGTGGCTGGTAGTGCTGTGCGGGCTGTGCAACTCCATTATCTGGCCGGTGGTGTTTCCGCTGGCCATTACCGGCCTGGGCCGCTTCACCAAGCAAGGCTCGTCTTACCTGATTATGGCCATTGTGGGCGGGGCCATCATTCCGCCCCTGATGGGCTGGGTGGCCACCCACGGCGGCGGCTTGCGGGTGGCCTTCGGGCTGCCGGCTTTGTGCTACGCCTACCTGCTCTACTATTCCCTCAGCGGCTACCGGGTGCGGTAACTTCCTCCATTTGCAGACGATGGCGCGGCCGGTTTCCTGGGAAGCCGGCCGCTTGCGTTGGGGGCCAGTGCGCAAGAATGACAGCCACCACCTCAACGCGGCGGCAAACGGCTACCTTTGCCGCTGCAACATCCGTTTTCCTGTGCTATGGCCCCGGCTCCCCTACTTGAACACTCCGTTTCCCTGCGTCCCTTCAACACTTTCGGGCTCGATGTGAAGGCCCGGCTGTTTGCCCGCTTTGCCTCGGTGGAGGAGCTGCGCGCTTTGCTGGCCCTGCCCGAGGTGCAGCAGGCCGACAAGCTGATTCTGGGCGGGGGCTCCAACCTGCTTTTCACGCAGGATTTCGATGGCGTGGTGCTGAAGAACGAAATCCGGGGGCTGGAAATCGTGAGCCAGGACGACGACTCGGCTTTGGTGCGGGCCGGGGCCGGCGAGTCGTGGCACGGCATGGTGCAGTTCACGCTGGACAACCAGCTCAACGGCATCGAAAACCTGTCCCTGATTCCGGGCACGGTGGGCGCGGCCCCGCTCCAGAACATTGGAGCCTACGGAGCCGAGCTGAAGGATACCTTTGACCACCTGGAGGCCCTGGAGCTGGCTACTGGCCACGTGCGCACCTTCACGGCCTCGGAGTGCGGCTTCGGTTACCGCGAATCGGTGTTCAAAGGACTGCTCAAAAACCAGTACGTGGTAACCGGGCTGGTGCTGCGCCTGCACCGCCGCCCCCAGCCCAACGTCAGCTACGGTGCCATCCAGACCACCCTCGAAGACATGGGCATTGGCGGGGAGCCCACCCCGCGGCAGGTGAGTGAGGCCGTGATGCACATCCGCCGCAGCAAGCTCCCCGACCCGGCCCAGATTGGGAATGCCGGCTCGTTTTTCAAGAACCCCGAGGTGTCGCAGGCTAAGTTCGATGAGCTGAAACACCTGTTTCCGGGCGTGCCGGGCTACCCGGTGCCGGGCGGCGTGAAGGTGCCGGCCGGCTGGCTGATTGAGCAGTGCGGCTGGAAAGGCCAGCGCCGCGGGGCCCACGGCGTGCACGATAAACAGGCCTTGGTGCTGGTAAACCACGGTGGGGCCCAGGGCCACGACATCCGGGAGCTGGCCTACGATATCATTGCCTCCGTGCGTGAGAAGTTTGGCATTGAGCTGCACCCCGAGGTCAACATTCTATAAGTAATTCAGAAACGGGCCGGTTGCTTTTGAAGCAGCCGGCCCGTTTCGCTTCCGGCTTTTTTCCCATCACCGGAAAAAAGTGCAGCATTTTAGGAATAGAAAGCTGTATTTTTACCTCAACTGGTAGTACTACTGTTCTGTTGCTCACCGCCTGATTCCTCTCTTTACTTCCAGCGCACAACCATCTCTACTACATGAAACAGCTCTTACTTCCAGTACTCCTGCTCTCTACTACCCTGGTAGCTCAGGCTCAACGCCAATCCGCCCGCTCCAAGCCCGCCACCGTAGCTCAGCCGGCCGCACCAGCACAGGCTCCGGCCACTATTTCGGCAGCCCGCACCGCCGGGCCGGGTACTACGGTAACTATCCATGGAGTGGTTACCAACGGCCCGGAACTAGGCCAGCTGCGCTTTGTGCAGGACAAGGCGGCCGGTCTGGCCGTTTTCTCCACCACCAATACCGACCTGCATGCGCTGGTCCCCGGCGACAGTGTACGGATTACCGGAACGCTCAAGAACTACAACGGTCTGTTGGAAATGGACCCCGTAGCCAGTGTCACCAAGCTGGCTTCGGGCCGGCGGGTAGTACCTATTGAGGTAGCCGCGGCTGATATTAACACCGTCTTCGATGACGCCTATGAGGGCCGTCTGGTCCGGATTAAGGGCTTGAGCAGCCTGACGACTGGTACCGGCTCCCCGGCCGATGCTCTGAAAGGTAACAGCAACTACCTGCTGAACGGCCAGAAAAGTACGCCCATCCGCATCAACATAGCCTCAACCGGCGAGAACGGTCTGATTGACAAAACGCCGCCGACCAGCACCTATGACCTGATCGGGACGGTGAGCCAGTTTACTCAGAATGGCACCGGCGGCTACCAGATTCTGCCCCGGCTGTTCTCCGATTTCGTGGTGGCCGGTGGCTTGCCCGCCATTCAGGGGGAGCCGGTGCCTACCAACATCTACCGGAACGGCTTCACAGTGATTTTCCAGACCATCAATCCGGGCAATACCAAAGTAGAATACGGAAAGACCTCAGCCCTCGGCACGGTGATTGAGCTACCGGAGCGCACCACCATGCACAACGTGGAAATCACTAATCTGGAGCCCAGCACCTCGTATTACGTGCGGGTGTCCTCCACCAACTCGGCCGGCACTTCCACCTCTCCCGCCGTGCCCATGCTTACCGACAACAAGAAGAAGCCAGCCGGCCGCTAGATCTGACTTCACCCGGCCAACGAAGCGTCACAAACTCTTCATCTGGCCGGGCACAATTTCAGGCTGAAAATCAGGATATTTGTATCCGTTTTTTTAGTCGCACACCTTCCCCCCAACCTTTTTCTCTTTGATGAAAAAATTACCCTTGCTGGCACTGCTGTTTAGCATTGTCTCGTGGCTGCCTGCGCAAGCGCAAACGGCCATTACCATTGCCGCTGCCCGGGCGCAGGCTCCCGCCTACGGTACATCTGGTGCTACCGTTACGCTGCGTGGTGTTGTTACCAACGGCACAGAACTGGGTGCTATCCGTTACATTCAGGACGGTACGGCCGGCATCGGGGTGTACTCGGCGACGCTGACCACCAACGTGCGCCCCGGCGACTCTATTCAGGTAACCGGCACGCTGAAGGACTACAAAGGTTTGCTGGAGCTGGATCCGGTTTCCTCACTGACGGTACTGGCCGGCAACCGCCCGTTGCCCACGCCGGTGGCATTTTCGGCTACCAATGCCGCCGCGGCTTACGCGGAAGCTTATGAAGGCCAGCTGGTGAAGCTTACCAACGCTACCACCGTAACCACCACAGCCGGGGCAGCTGTTACGGCCTTTTCCAGCACTACGTACCGCATCAGCGGCAATGCCACGACCATCATGTACGTCAACGCGGCCTCCAACGGCCCCGACGGACTGATTGGCAAACCCTCCCCCACGGGTACGTTTGACGTGGTGGGCATCATGAGCCAGTTTACCAACACGGCCGGCAACACCGGCTATCAGTTGCTGCCCCGCCTCTACGCCGATTTTCAGCAGGGCAATACGCCGAACCTGACCAACCAGCCTGCACCGACCAATATTACCACGACGGGCTTCACGGTGAACTACACCACCCAGAACGCCGGTGACACCAAGCTGGAGTATGCCACCTCGGCGGCGGGTCCGTTCACGGCCGTTACCAACGCCACCAGCACTACCAACCACAGCCTGGCTATTTCGGGTCTGCAGCCGGCTACCATCTATTACGTAAAGGCCAGCAGCACCAACGCCACCGGCCTTTCGGAGTCGCGCGTGGTACCCATGATTACGGCTTCGCAGTCGACGGGTAAGATGCGCACCTACTTCACCAACCCCGTGAATACGGCCCTGGCCAGCCCCGGCAACAACGCCGTGTACCTGGCTAACGGCGCTATGGCGGATACTGTGGCCCGCTACATTGCCCGCGCCCAGCAGACGCTGGATATTGCCATCTACAACTGGAACAGCCCTACTATTCTGGCAGCCGTAAACGCCGCTAAGGCCCGGGGCGTAGTGGTGCGCGTGATTTTCGAGAACGACAACGCCAACGTCAGCATTCAGAGCCTTGATGCCAGCATTCCGCGTATCGGCCGCCAGACGACCACCAACATCATGCACAACAAGTTTGTGGTGATTGACGTGAACAGCACCAACCCCAATCAGCCCTGGGTATGGACCGGCTCCACCAACTGGACCGGCGCGCAGCTGAGCACCGACCGTAACAACTCCATTGCCATCCAAGATCAGTCGCTGGCGAAGGTGTACACCGTGGAATTCAACGAAATGTGGGGCTCGGGCACCCAGGCTACGGCCAAGTTCGGCTCGCTCAAAACCGACAATACCCCGCACTTCCTCAACATCGGCGGCAAAATGGTGGAGTCGTGGTTCTCGCCGACTGACAACGTGAACGGCCGCCTGATTCAGGCTGTGCAGACCGCCGACAACGACCTGCACATTGCTACCATGCTGCTCACCCAGAGTGACATCGGCAACGCCATCCGCAACCAGATCCAGCAGAAGAACATCGGCAGCTGCTCAGAGATGCTGCTGAACGAAATTACCGCCAATACAGCTGCCCAGACCATCTTCGACAACATCCAGTCCGTTATCGGCAACCGGATTATGCTGTACAACGGCACGGGCATCATGCACCACAAATATGCCATCATCGATGCTGGTGCGGCTCAGTCGGATCCGCAGGTATTCGTGGGCTCGCACAACTGGAGTCTTTCGGCTAACACCGAGAATGACGAAAACACGCTCATCGTGCACGATGCCCGCGTGACCAACCAGTACTACCAGGAATTCGCCAAGCGCATTCAGGATCAAAACAACGGTGTGCAGGTATGTAACCTGGTGCTGAGCAACAAAACAGCCACGGTGCAGCAGAGCAGCGTGCAGGTGTACCCCAACCCCACCCGCGGCCAGTTCCAGCTGCGCGTGCAGTCGGGTGCCGCCCGCACCGCCCGCGTTATCCTGCGCGACGCCACAGGCCGCGTAGTACTCGACCAGATCAAAGCCCTTACCGGCCAGGACGTAAGCGTGGACGCCTCGCAGCTGCGCGCCGGCCTGTACTTGGTGCAAATCGAAACCGCCGAATCGACGCAGGTTAGCCGCGTGGTGGTGGAGTAATCAGAGGTTAGATATGAGAAGCTAGAACTTAGATATCTGGCGGCTCACACAGTAGAAAAGGCGGCTTCCGATATCGGGAGCCGCCTTTTGCGTTTTATCGGGCTTTATCTTTTTCCTCGTGACAGTCAATGGATAAACCTACTCCGCTTCTGCCCAACCGTAACATTTCCTGTGCATCAAACCCTAAAGCACATTGATGGGTGTACAAATAGGTAATACTCAAACTGATGCATTCTTTTTCAACACCTAATTGTAACAGCGCATCGAGTTTTGGCTCTAGCAGGTCGAGAAAGATATTAATGAAGTCGAAGTAAGGAGCTTCATCATCTGAAACAACCAAATAAGACCAGGAGTCTGGTTGCTCTGAACTGAACCAATGCTTCTCCCAGGGCTCCGGCACTACACCCAGCAGTTGGGTTATAGCATCATAGGTTTCAAAACCAGGTTTATCATACCCGATGTATAGCCGATAGTATTTCATTGCCAGCGCCGCTGGGCCCAGGTCTGGCGCTGCTCGGGCGTCTGGAACGACCAAGCCACGAGGCGGCTGATTTTCTGGCCCTGGCTCATGTTGAGGATGCGGGTTTCGGGAGAGCCGGCCAGCTTCAGGAAATGCTGGATGCTGGGCAGGGTTTCCTTTTTGGAGATAAGCGTGGTGAACCACAGCACCTGCTGGCCCAGCGGCGCGCTTTGGGCCACCATGCGTTTCAGGAAGCCCTCCTCCCCGCCTTCACACCACAGCTCCGAGTTCTGGCCCCCGAAGTTCAGTACCGGTGCGGCGGCCTTGGGGTAGCCCAGGTTGCGGTTTTTGCGCTGGCTGCCCTCGGCCGCTGCCGCCGCCGAGGCGTGGAACGGCGGGTTGCACACCACCAAGTCAAACTCCTCCCGGGGCTTTATAATGCCCTCAAACACGTAGTCGGCGTGGGTTTGCAGGCGGAAATCGATGCGGCCGGCCAGCCCGGGGTTGGCGGCTACCATGGTGCGGGCAGCTTTCAGGGCTACCTGGTCGATTTCGGAGCCCACAAAGCGCCAGCCGTACGCCTGGGAGCCGATGATGGGATATACGCAGTTGGCCCCCACGCCCACATCGAGCACGTGCACGGCCTTGCCGTGGGGTACTTCGCCGCCGTTGGTTTCGGCCAGCAAATCGGCGGCGTAGTGCAGGTAGTCGGCGCGGCCGGGAATGGGCGGGCAGAGGTAGCCGGCCGGAATATCCCAGTGCTGCACGCCGTAGAACTGCCGCAGCAGGGCCCGGTTCAGAGCCTTCACCGCGGCCGGGTTGGCGAAGTCAATGGTTTGGTCGCCGGTGGGGTTGGGCACCACGAAGGCGGCCAGTTCGGGGCTATGGCTGAGCAGCTGCGGAAAATCGTAGCGGGCGTTGTGAGGGTTGCGAGGATGCAAAATCGGGAGGGGGAAAAGATGAAAAACCGCTTTAGCGGTCTGATGACAGGTTGCACCGGTGCCGCCAGTTGGCCATGCTACCCAGCAGCAGCGAAAATGCCAGCAGCACCAAGAGCACCAGCACGCTGTTGAGCAGCACGCGCGGATAGCCCAGCGCCCCCGCATCCACGAACGGATACGGATAAAACCGGGCTCCGGGCCCGCGCAGCAGCGTATACGCCAGGTACAGGGCCGGATACAGCAGCCAGTATGGCACCGTGCGCAGCCGCACCGGCCCACCGGAAACAAACCCGAGCCAGTAGCCCAGCATGTACAAAGGTACGAGGCCGTGGAGGATGTCGTCGGCCACGCGGCCCCAGCCGGCCACGGGCACCAAGCCGCGCAGCACCGTTTGGTACACCACGCCCACTACCAGAATGTACACCGTGAGGGCCGTACCCACTTCCGGCTGCAACACCCAGCGCTCCAACTGCCCGCCCGGCGCCAGCCCGCGCACCAGAAAATACGCCGTAATCAGCGCGTTGGTCAGGATGGTAAAGTAGCTGAAGAAGCGGATGAGGGTTTCCAGCGGCGGCAGTTGCCGGTGGGTGAACGTGAGGTAAAACTGCAGCCCCAGGCCCGTCAGCCCAAATGTTGCCCCCACTACAGCCCAACGGCGGCTTTGCGCATCCTCCATGGCAGATACCTGATTATGCAGGGCTACCAGCGCGGCCGCCCGGAGCAAGATAGTTGCCTTGCACTAAGCCACCCAAAGGCAAACGTAATTCTGCAGCTGACTGCCAATAGATTAGCTCCAGCTCATCCGAATTTCCACCTCCGGCCCCTGAATAACCACAGTTCCCCCCATGGCACCATCTTCGCCCGGGTATACCTTATACGTTTTTCGGCTGCCATCCTGCGTGAAATAAGCGGTGGCAAGCCGTTTGCTCCAATTAATCCATTTGGCCAAGGATGTGGCTGAGCAGTTGGGGAAAATCGTAGTGGAGGTTGCGAGGATGCATGGGGTGGTGGAATGTGTATCGAGTGTAAAGAAAAAGTCTCGCTTATTCTCACCAACTTCTACTAGAGTTAAAATGACCCTTGAATTCAGATAGGACGAAGCTGAAAGCTACGCTCCAAATCGTGTTTAATTACTGCCAGCGTCGACTTCTCAACGCCATGTCCGCCATAAAATCCCACAACAGCAAGCAGCACTGCGGCAACGGCAGCATGCCATTGCTGATTCTGAACTGCCAGCAACAGTAGTAATCCAGCAATGATCAGCAAAACGCGCTTAGAATTGTTGCCGTTGGCTGCACTCGTAAGCTGTAGTTTAATTACCGGATCAGTGACGGAAAGGGGCATCGTCAAAACGGCTGGCTCACGGTGAATCCTTCCCCCAATTGAGGGGCCGAAAGCAATAAAAGGCTCAACTGACAACTCAGATGCACTAGACCACCAAGCCCGATATGCATGCTTGTGCAGTGGCCCACCTTCTTCTTCAATGAACTGGTGCGCTACTGCTAACAACTCCTCGATAGGTAATGAACTGCGGTAGGTATAAACTGGCATCGGAATCAATACAGTAAAGGACAGCTGTGTAAGTGCTTCATAATGGTAAAAACCAAGCCCGCTCCGGTTCCCAACTGGTTACCGGAGCGGGCAGCAAAGATGTGAGGTTTTACTTCAGCACGGCAATGGTGACGCCGTCGCCGCCGCGGTCGGCGTGCTCGTCGGCTACGCTGGCTACGGCGCGGGTGCGGTGCAGATAGTCGCGGGCAATCTGGCGCAGCACGCCGTTGCCGCGGCCGTGCAGGATTTTAATTTCCGGCACGCCCAGCATCACGGCATCATCCACGTAGGCCATAATTTTGTTGAGGGCATCTTCGGCCCGCTCGCCGCGCAGGTCGAGGGTGGTGTTGAAGCCGGCCATGCGGCCCGTAATATCCAGCGTGGCGTGCTGGGCCGGGGCCTTGCGGGCGGCCGTTTTCTCCCGCTCCCGGATTTCGGAGCGGGTGAGCTTTTCCAGCTGGCTGACTTTGACAATGGTTTTCATGCCGCCAAAGCTCACCTCGGCCGTTTTGCCTTTCACACTCATGATTTCGCCGTGGCCCTCCTGCCCCAGCAGCGCCACTTTGTCACCGGGCTTGAGGGTATTAGCGTCGGCCATTTCGCGGGTGGCGCGGGGCTTGGGCGGCTCAATCTGCAACTTCTCGCGCACAAAGGTATCCAGCTTCACGCGGGCATCCTTGGTGCGCTCCTTCTCGGCCTGGGCCAGCCGGATTTCCTGGATGGTGGCCTCAATCTGCTGGTTGGTATCCTTGAGAATGAGCTTGGCCTTGGCTTTGGCGTCGCGTAGCACCTCCAGCGTGGTATCGTCGAGGTACTTCTTGAGGTCCTGATACTCCTGGGCGGCTTTTTTCATGCGCCGCTCGGCCTTAGCGGCTTCGGCGGTGCGCTGCTCCAGCTCGGTTTTCTCCTTCTCAAGGCCTTCCAGCAGCCGGTCGTAGCGGATTTTGTCCTTGCCTACCAACTGCGTGGCACGCTCCACCAGCTGCCTGGGCAGCCCGATTTTGCGGGCAATTTCGATGGCGAACGAGGAACCCGGCTTGCCGATTTCCAGCCGGTACAAAGGCTGCAGCTGCTCGGGGTCGTAGCGCATAGCCCCATTCACGATGCCGGGCGTACGCTCGGCGTAGTTTTTCAGGTTGGTATAGTGGGTGGTGATGACGCCGAAGGCCCGGGCGCGGTTCAGCTGCTCCAGCACGGCCTCGGCAATGGCCCCACCCAGGCTGGGTTCGGTACCGGTACCAAACTCATCGATGAGCACCAGGCTGCGCTTGCCCGCCAGCGTCACGAACTGCTTCATGCTGAGCAGGTGCGAGGAGTACGTACTCAGGTCGTTTTCCAGGCTCTGCTCGTCGCCGATGTCCAGGAAAATATCGTCGAACATGCCGGCCTCGGAGTTTTCCCCGGCCGGAATCAGCAGGCCGCACTGCAGCATGTACTGCACCAGGCCCACCGTTTTCATGCTCACCGACTTACCGCCCGCGTTGGGACCCGAAATCAGCAGGATACGCTGCTCGGGCGTGAGCTCAATATCCAGGGGCACCACCTCGCGTGGGTCGTCCTTGGCATGGCTCAGGAACGTGAGGTAGAGCAGCGGATGGCGCACCTGCTGCCAGCGCATCATGGGGCGCGGGTGCAGCACGGGCAAGGAAGCCTCCAGGCGGCGCGCCAGCTGGGCCTTGGCCCGAATAAAATCGAGCAAGCCCAGATACTGATACGCCTTGCGCAGATCCGGAATATGAGGGCGCAGCTGGGCCGTGAGCTGCAGCAGAATGCGCACCAGCTCACGGTGGTAGGCGTTGTCGAGGTCCTTGATGTCGTTGTTGAGCTCGAAGACGGCCTCCGGCTCGATGTACACCGTCTGGCCCGTGGCCGACTCGTCGTGAATCAGGCCTTTCACCCGGCGCTTGTGCTCGGCAATTACGGGCAGCACCAAGCGGCCGCCCCGGATGGTGGGCTCGGAGCCCTCAGGCACCCAGCCTTCCTGGCGGGCGTGGCGCAAGATGCCGGCAATCTGCTTGCGCAGCTGCACCTGCCGGGCAATCAGCTCCTGCCGGATCTGGCGCAGCAGCGGCGAAGCATCGTCGCGCACGAGGCCCTCGTCGTCCACCACTTTATCCAGGGCGGCCAGCAGGTTGCGGTCTACCTGCACGCCAATGCCCAGTAGGCGCAGCGTGGGGTACAGGTCTTCCTCGGTACGGCTGAAAAAGGTAAGGGCCTCGCGAATGGTGCGCAGGCTCATCTTGATGGCGTAGAAAGCCGCCACCTCCAGGTAAGAGCCGGGCAGATTGGCCCGCACCAGGTGCTGGTTTACGTCGTGGTAGTGGGAGCCGGGAAACTCGGCCCCGCTGTTGAGCAGCTGGCGGAATTCATCGGTTTGCAGGAGCAACTTTTCCAGCTGGTCGTGCTTGGTCAGAAAGCTCATCTTGGCTACAAAGTGCCGGCCCAGCGCGCTCAGGCACAGGCCGTCCAGCAGTTCACGCAGCTGCGTGAAGCCAATCTTCTGCTCGAAATTCTGGGGTAAAATCAAATCGGGGAGTCTTGGAAATCGGAATGGGATGCGAAGATAAACAGCAGACAGGGTCGGAAAGATTCAGTTGGGCTAATAAAGAAACATGGGCTACCTATTAGGCTTCGTGCTGACTCCGGCCTTTTCCCGCAGTCCACCACGAACCCAGGTAACTCAAATATGCTCCGGCAGCGCCTAGGATATTCACAGTAGGCACGCTTGCATTGAATAACGACTTGCTTACGAACAGCAAAAGAAGGAAAGTAATAACTATCAAAAGGACAGTAGAGATGCGGCGTTCAAAAAAACTGCGGGCACGGACCATACTCCCAGGATGAAGCTGCTGATACCTTCCTGCAACCGTTTCCAGTGCCTGAACCAAGCCGGCAAAATCACCGATGGAGCCAAACAACTGGTTTGCACTAATCTTTCGCGAAGCTTTGTTTGCTAACCTGAATACAATTTCCTCCCGGTCCCGGAGCGACTTATGCTTATAGTGCTTTACTTCAGCAAACTCTATTACAGATGGCTGTGAACGGCTGTGGTAATGCACGACTACCCGCTCCGCCCATACTTCTACAGTTGCCTGTTGTATCACCAGCCGCTTCAGTACCAAATAGCCGCCTACCGCAACAACCATCAGCAGGCCTGCTTCAGCAACTTTTACCAAGCCGGGCACTTCCGAGGTCAATATGGCAAGCGTCCCCAACAGAAATGAGAGCATAGCCGGTAGCCCAAGCACAAAGGCTAACCTTGAATTACATAGCCTTACCTCAAACTTTTCGGGCATTGATAGAACGCTACGGTTTCAGCCTTTCTACATCTCCTCTTCCACACCCAGTCCGAATAGGGCGAAATCGTACTTCACGGGGTCGTGGGGGTCGAAGGTGCCGGCCCAGCGTGCTCAGGCACAGGCCGTCCAGCAGTTCACGCAGCTGCGTGAAGCCAATCTTCTGCTCGAAATTCTGGGGTAAAATCAAATCGGGGAGTCTTGGAAATCGGAATGGGATGCGAAGATAAACAGTATAATGCAGGCTAAAGATTCGCTGAAGTCGACAAATACTATAGCGGATTCATGAACGGTATACATGATAGCCGCAATGGTTGAACCAGGCTTTGGCGTCCTTGCTGGAAATCCAGTCCACGGCCGTTTGGATAGCCGCCTCCACTGCTTCACGGGTACGGGCCT
>NZ_RWIT01000017.1 GCF_003944715.1 Hymenobacter rigui
GCCTTGCTCGCCCCAGGCTCGCGGCAGGCGGCCGCCACGCGGCTGCGCAAATCAAGCGAATACGGTTTCATATTCCATTCTACGCAGCTGCACGGAGCCAGGACGAACTGTTCACGAATCTGCTATATTACATTGTGTGGACAGCAAGTAAAAAGACCGGCATGCTGAGCTTGTCGAAGCATCTCTACCGTTTTGGTTACCCAACCTCGGTCGATAGAGATGCTTCGGCAAGCTCAGCATGCCGGTCTGAAGGAGCTAATACCGTCTGTTTTTGTTAATGCCCCTATCGTAACGGCTAAATAGCATCCAGTCCCGGCAAGCCCAGCACTTCCGCCGCGCGTTGCGCCACGGCTCTGACGCTCGAGACGTCCGGACCAGTGATGGTCAGGTGCCCCATTTTGCGGCCGGCGCGTGCCTCTACCTTGCCGTACAGGTGCAGGTGCGTGCCCGGCAGGCGCAGCACAGCCGCCCAGTCAGGCTCCCGCAGTTGCCCGCCGGCATTCAGCCACACATCGCCGAGCAGGTTGAGCATGATGGCTGGGGAGTGCTGGCGCGGCTGCGGCAGCGGCAGGCCCGCCATAGCGTGCACCTGCAAATCGAACTGCGAGGCGTCGCAGGCATCAATGGTGTAGTGGCCGCTGTTATGGGGGCGCGGGGCCATTTCGTTGACCACCAGCCCACCAAACTCGCTGCCGTCGTCCACCACGAAAAACTCTACGCACAGCACGCCCACGTAGCTCAGGTGCCGGGCAATGGCCACAGCGGCGGCGCGGGCCCGGTCGGCCAGTGCGGAGGGTAGCGCGCCGTCGTAGGCATGTGTCACGGCCAGAATGCCGCCCTCGTGCACGTTGCGCTGCGGGGCGAAGCTCACCACCTGACCATCCCAGCCGCGGGCCACCAGCACCGAGCACTCGGCCGTGAGCGGCAGCATCTTTTCCAGCACGCAGGCCACGCCGCCCAGCTCCGTCCAGGCCGCAGCCAGCTCATCGGTGGTTTTCACGCGTACCTGGCCCTTGCCGTCGTAGCCCATGCGGGCGGTTTTCAGGATGCCGGGCAGCAGGTCGGCCGGCACAGCCCGTAGCTGCTCCGGCGTTTCCAGTACCGCGTAGGGCGCGCAGGTTACCCTCGATACGTCGGCGCAGGCGGTAAAGTGCGCTTTTTCCTCCCGACGGTCCTGGGCAATGGCTACTACGGCCGCGCCGGGTGCTACCGGGCGGCTCTGGGCCAGGGTGCGCAGCGCGTCGGCGGGCACGTTTTCAAACTCGGTGGTAATGGCCTGGCAGAGGTCGGCCAGTTGGGCCAGCCCGGTGGGGTCGTCGTAGGCAGTCTGGATGTGGTGGTGGCTGACCAGCCCGGCGGGGCTGTGGGCGTCGGGCTCCAGCACGGCCGTGAAGTAGCCCAGGCGCTGGGCCGCGTGCACGAACATGCGCCCCAACTGGCCCCCGCCCAGCACGCCCAGCGTGGCCGGCCGGCCGGCGGCGTCCGTGCTGCCCGGAAAAATCGGTGTCATCGTACTCATAGTAGCTTCCTGGTTCATAGCGGCAGCGTCATGGCGCGGGCGGCCTCGGTCTGGGCCACGCGGAAGGCCTGGAGTTTGGCGGCCAGTTCAGTATCGTGCAACGCCAGTTGGCTCACGGCAAACAACGCGGCGTTGGCCGCGCCGGCCGTGCCGATGGCAAACGTGGCCACCGGCACGCCCTTGGGCATCTGTACAATGCTGTGCAGCGAGTCGACACCCTGCAGGTGGCGGCTGGCTACGGGCACGCCCAGCACGGGCACGGTGGTTTTGGCGGCCAGCATGCCCGGCAGGTGGGCGGCGCCGCCCGCCCCGGCAATAATGGCCTGCAGCCCCCGCGGCCCGGCCTGCTCAGCGTAGGCAAACAGGTCGTCGGGCATGCGGTGGGCCGACACCACCCGGGCCTCGTGGGCCACGCCAAAATCCGCGAGAATCTGTACGGCGTGCTGCATGGTGTCCCAGTCGCTGCTGGAACCCATGACTACCCCAATCAGGGGCTTGGCGGTGGCGGGAGTGTCGGAAGTGGAAGGATTACTCATTTAAAAAGGTTTGTGTCATGCTGAGCGCAACCGAAGTATCTCTACCGCTTCGTGGAGCGGTCAACGAAGTTCTTTCTGGTAGCCCGCTAGGTTATCGACGTGTATCCAAGTGGCTATTGCCTGAAAAACAATTCCTTGTGACTGGGTGGAAAATGTGACCTGAAAGCGGGCCCCATCGTGCATGATGCTCAAATCTCCAATACTGTTTCCACTGGGAATAGCGCACTGGATCAGCTCGGTTTGCATCAGATTCAAGCTCATTTGAACGGCGTTGCATTGCCGCTGTATCCATTTTACTGGCGCGTTAGCAGGGAAATCCTTCAAGTCGAAACGGAGCTTGCATTGCAGGTCTCCGCCACAAACGATGGATACCTCATATAACTTCACTTGCGCCAATGATGGTGGCTCCTTCGAGTAGATACTCGTTATGGTCTTGGGGTTCAAGACATGCTCAACCCATCTTGAGTAAGTGCTCATCAAGTTCAACGTTTGCGGCCGTGCCAACGAAGCGGTAGAGATGCTTCGGCTGCGCTCAGCATGACGTTCTGTATTGTGTCCAGCTAACCAACGGCCACCGTGGCTTCACGCTCCAGCAGGATTTCCGTGCCCAGCACCACCAGGTCTACCCGGCCCTGCAGGGTCTGGTTGATGAAGGGCGTGTTCTGGGACTTGGACTTCATGAACTCCTTGGTGAACGTGGTTTCGGCTTCGGTGTCGAACAGCAGAAACTCGGCCGGCTGGCCCACTTCAATGGTGGGCACGGGCAGGCCCATCAGGCGGCGGGGCTCGGCCGAGTAGCGCTTCACCACCAAATCCCAGCCGAACTTCTCGGGCCGCACGAAGTAGTGGTAGAGCGACACCAAAGCTGTTTCCAGACCGGTGATGCCGTTGGGGGCGCTGATGAAGTCCTGGGCTTTTTCGAAGGGGGTGTGGGGGGCGTGGTCGGTGGCAATCAGGTCGAACACGCCTTCTTTGAGCCCTTCCAGCAGCGCGTCGCAGTCGGCCTGGGTGCGCAGGGGCGGGTTCATCTTGTAGTTGGTGTCGTAGTCGCCGATGTGCTCGTCGGTGAACAGCAGGTGGTGTGGGGCCACCTCAGCCGTCACCTTCACGTCGCCGCGCGACTTCCACCACTTAATCGTTTCCATGCCCAGCTTGCTGGATACGTGCTGAATGTGGATGTGCGCCCCGGCGGCCCGGGCCAGCCGGATGTCCCGGTCAATGATGATTTCCTCGGCAATGGCCGGCGAGCCTTTTATGCCCAGGCGGTAGCTCATCACGCCCTCGTTGAGGGCGCGGGGACCGGCCAGCTCCGGTACCTCGCAGTGGCTGGCGAAGAACATGCCGAACTCGGTGGCGTACTGCATAGCCCGCAGCAGCACGGCCGGGTCGTTGGTGGTGTCGCCGTCGTCGGTGAGCATTTTCACGCCCAGCAGGCGCATGCCGTCAATTTCGGCCAGATCCTTGCCCGCGCGGTTCTTGGTGACGCAGCCGGAGGTGTACACCGGAATGCGGGCCTTGCTGGCGGCACTCTCCAGCACCGCCGACACCACCGCCGCCGAGTCGATGGCCGGCTGGGTGTTGGGCATCATCACTACCCCGGTAACGCCACCGTTGATGGCCGCCTCGCTGCCAGTAGTAATGGTTTCCTTGTTTTCGAAGCCGGGGGCGCGGAAGTGTACGTGGGCGTCGAACATGGCCGGCATAAGCACCCGGCCGCGCGCATCAAGTACGCGGGCACCTTCGGGCGCGGCTAGGCCCGGGCCAATCTGCTGAATGATTCCGTCGACTAGCAGCACATCCCCTTCCGTGAGTTCGGGCGAGTGTTCGGAGGCAATGCGGGCGTTTTGAATCAGGAGCATGGGTGGAGATGGGAAATGAAGAGGCAAAGAGGTAAAAAACTACTGAACTACTAACCGGCGGCCTTAGCTGCCAGCCGGCCGGCTAGGGCAGCACCAGCGTGGAGCCCGTGTTGAGGTGGCTGGCGTAGGTGGATTCGGGCCGGGGATAGTCGCCGCCCGGGGTGAGCCAGTCGAGCACGGCCATGCGCACGGCAATGCCATTTTCCACCTGGTTGTTCATCAGGCTCCGCTCGTAGTCCATCACGGCGTCGCAGAGTTCCACGCCGCGGTTTACCGGGCCGGGGTGCATAATGTAGAGCCCGCGCTGGCGGATTTCCTCCAGCCGGGCGCTGGTGATGCCGTAGATGCGGTGGTACTCGCGTAGGCTCGGGAAAAACTGCACGTCCTGGCGCTCCATCTGCACGCGCAGCAGATACACCACGTCGGGGGCCCAGGCCATGGCCGCCTCGTAATTGGTGAAGAGCCGGATGTTTTCCGGGCCCTGCTTGGGCACCAGCGTGCCGGGCCCCAGGTAGGCCACTTCCACGCCCAGCTTCTTGAGCACAGTGCTGGTGGAGCGAGCTACGCGGGAGTGCAGAATGTCGCCGATGATGAGGACTTTCTTGCCCGTGGGGTCGGGGAACTTCTCCTTGATGGTAAACGCGTCGAGCAGAGCCTGGGTGGGATGGGCGTGGGCCCCGTCGCCGGCGTTGATAACCGAGGCTTTGGTCTGGCGGGCAATCATGCCGGGCAGGCCCGAGCGGCCGTGGCGCACCACAATGTAGTCGGTGTGCATGGCCTGCAGCGTCTCAATCGTCTCCCGAATCGACTCGCCTTTGGTGATAGAGGACTGCGCCACGTTGAAGTTCGTTACCTCGGCCGAGAGGCGCTTGGCGGCCACTTCAAACGACGTGTGCGTACGGGTGCTGGGCTCGTAGAACAGCATCAGCACCGATTTACCCTTCAGGGCAGTCGTCTTCCTGACGGAGTGGGTGAACTGGTCCTTGCAGCTCGTGGTGCGGTCGAGCAGAAACTCGATTTCCTCGCGGTGAAGGGATGCAATGTCGAGGAGGTCTTTACGTGCCATACCGGGGTGGAGGAAAAGTGAGGTTTTCAGGCTAAAACGGGCAATCAAAAGTCGTATCGGCTATGCTCCGGACCGGAGAGCCAGGCTGCGGGCACTAGCCGGCGCACGCGGGGCCGAGCGGCGACCCACGAACTCAACGGGCACAAAAAAACCGTTTCGGAATCCGAAACGGCGGCGGGGCAACAGGCAGAAAAAATAACAGAACCAGCGGTGGCAAAATCGAAAAAACCGACAGCGGCGAAGACCTTCTGGTCTACTCGCGGGTCCTTGCCGGGCAGGGTTCCACGCTTCATCAACAGATTTTTTGGTTGAAGCATGATGCAAAACTACGGCATTGTTACGCCTAGTAGCGCATCGTGCGGCGTAATTTTTTTCATCCTGCCCGCCGCAGCCTTCGTTTCAAAAGCAGCAGCGCATCGACTTTCCCGGTTGTTATCGGGTCAGTACCGGCACAAACCACGGCTTGCACTTATTCCCCCAGCCGCCGTATCAGCCACAGCACCAGACTAAGCAACAGGCTCACCAGCAGCATCGATACCCACGGCACGTACAGCCGGAAGCCCGGCCGCTCCACCCGCACGTCGCCCGGCAGCCGCCCGAACCAACTGAGTAGGCTACCGCCGCCCAGCCACAGCAGCGCCCCCAGCACCATCAGGCCCAGGCCGAGCAGGAACAGCATTTTACCGAAGTGGGGAGGCATGGTAATCATCATTTCTTGGGTGGTTCCCAGTTCTGTGTTTTGCGCAGCGACTCCAGTAGCGTGTATAGACGAGTTAAGCCAAATGAGGCTATGCCGCCATTATCATCTACTTGCAAACGGCGGCCATCAGCGTACTTAATACGTAGCACAATGTATGGCACGTGGTTGTGGCCAATCCGATAGGTTCTTTTCAGCTTATCTGGTTGCAGGTAATTTACCAACTCACTCAACTGTTGTTGTGCGCGGCTGTTGAGCTTAGCGGTGAGGTTCTCACACTGCTTTTTGGTCTCATCCAATACCGGATACTCACAGGAATGATAGGTAACATTGTCCTGAGGTCCAATGCCTATTGCTATTTCCTCGACCTCATGGTAAGCGAAGTCGGAAGTATATAGTAAACTATCGATTCGGGCGCTTGCAGGAGCAGAATTATACTCAACCAATCCTCCAAAACGATAAGTCAGCAGAAACTCTTGACGACCCTCTTTTTCTAACGGTTGCGTGATTAAAATGGGCTTGTCATAGTCTGCATATGTAATCAGCGGCTGAGCATCTTGGTGAATGATGCGTGCTACCGGACAATACCGATAAAACTGTCGGCCAAAATCCTCCAGTACCAGACTGTCACCCATGTCCAACACGCAGATGACTTTGCTTTCGTCATCGTAGTGGGTGCCGGTTATCAGCAGATCAATCAGGCCATTTCCATCAACATCTGCTTTTTCCCACGCCTTGATTTTTTCTCGTTGATAGATTTTTTGTACCCGCTTATCCTCGAACCGAAGGCGGGAATCTACTTTGAAATTCTTGTAGTAAGCATCCAACGACCTTACTACTTGCTGCACGGCAGCATCTGAGTTCAATTTGGCTAATTTCCCTTGGGCCTGAGCTAAGACAGTCACAGTAGAAACCAGTAGTAGTATAAATACGCAGCACGTTTTCAGCATAGCATAAGGCTTACCCCTTGTTATCAAACACTGGCTCAATACGTCCATCGGCCCCTACCTGCAGAGCGGCTTCGTAGCGGTTGCCGGTTTTGCTGGAGATGAAGCCGCGGATGACGCCGGTTTTGCCTTTGCGCAGGAGTTGGTTCATCTGGGCGTCGGTGAGGGTTTTGCCGCCCCACTCGAACGGAGCCCGGAACTGGCAGTCCTCGCGGAATCGGGAGCAGCCCCAGGCGCTTTTGCCCTTCAGCATCTGGCCCAGGCGGCACACCGGGCAGGGTATCTGGCCAGGGTCCTGGGTGGTGGTGGGCTTGCTTTCGGCGGCGCGCACCAGTTCCAGCGTCCGCTCGGGCGTGAGGCGGATGGCGGCTCCGAATTTGTTGCCGGCATCGTCCAGGAAACCCTGCATGACCTGGGTACGGCCTTTTTTTAGCAGGTCGCCCACCTGCTTATCGGTGAACTTCTTGCCCTCAAACTCCACTGGCAGCCGGAAATGGCAACCCTCCTTCCACCGTGAGCAGCCAAACGCCGACTTCCCACGCAGCACGTGCCCACCACCACAGGCCGGACATGGCCCCAGTGCCCCGGGCACAGCGGGCGTAGCCACTGCTGTGGTCGGGCGAGTAGCAGCCGCCGATTTACCAGCGGCAGGCGCGGCTTGCGCGGCATTGGCTACCGTCACGGCGCGGCCGGAGCCGTCGTGCTTTACTTCCAGCACCATTTCGCGCACCAGCTGTTTCAGCTCGCCCAGAAACTGCTCCTGGTCGAGCTGGCCGCCTTCAATCTGCCGCAGCTTCCGCTCCCACTGCCCCGTCAGCTCCGCCGATTTGAGGGTGGGGTTGCGGATCAGGCCAATCAGTTCCACGCCGGTGGGCGTGGGCACAATTTTTTTCCGGTCGCGGCGGATGTAGCCGCGCTTGAACAGGGTTTCGATGATGGCGGCGCGGGTGGAGGGGCGGCCGATGCCGTTTTCTTTCATGGCCTGGCGCAGCTCGTCATCGTCCACGTTGCGGCCGGCGGTTTCCATGCCGCGCAGCAGCATGGCTTCGGTGTACTCGCGCGGGGGCTGGGTTTGCTTGGCGTCGAGGCGGGGCTTGTGGGGGCCGGTTTCGTCCTTCTGGAAGCTGGGCAGCACGGTGCTCACCACGTCGTCGTCGCCTTCGCCGGCCGCCTTTGGGGCCGAGGGAGCCTGCTGCTTCTCCGGGTCACCGTACACCTCGCGCCAGCCAGGGCTCAGGATCTGGCGGCCCCGCACCCGGAAGGTGCGCCCGGCTACGTCGGCCGTTACCGTGGTGTTCGATACTTCGCAATCAGGGTAAAACACGGCCAGAAAGCGGCGCGTGATGATGTCATACACCTGCTGCTCGGTGCCGTGGAGGCTGTTTGCGCTGGCTCCGGTCGGGATGATGGCGTGGTGGTCCGTTACCTTCTGGTTGTTGAACACCTTGGTGCTCTTGCGGATTTTACCGCCCGCCAGCAGCGGGGCCGCCAGGGCCGCGTGCTGCCCGCCCAGCCCGCGCAGGATGCCGGGAATTTTGGGATACTGGTCGTCGGGCAGGTAGGTGGTATCCACGCGGGGGTAGCTCACCACTTTCTTCTCGTAAAGGCCCTGCACCGTCTTGAGCGTGTCCTCGGCCGAGAGGCCCAGCTGGTTGTTGCACTGCACCTGCAAGGAGGTCAGGTCGAACAGCGCGGGCGGGGATTCCAGGGCCTTCTTGATTTCCACGTTGGTTACCGTGAGGAGCTGGCCGGTTACCTGGGCCAGGGCCGCGTCGGCTTCCTCCTGGGTCACGAAGTAGCCGCGGGCTTTCAGGCGGGCCTTTTCGTCGGGCTCGTCGTCGTCCTTGCCCTTTTTCGCCACGGCTACGTGGCTGAACATGGTGCTCCGATACTCGGTACGCAGCACCCAGTACGGCTCGGGCCGGAAGTTCTGGATTTCGTGGTGCCGGTCGACCAGCAGGGCCAGCGTGGGCGTCTGCACCCGCCCGATGCTGAGCACCTGCCGCTGCCCGGGCGCGTATTTAAGCGTGAACAACCGGGTGGCGTTCAGGCCCAGCAGCCAGTCGCCCACGGCGCGGCTCTTGCCGGCCTGGTAGAGCGAGTCGAATTCCGAACCCTCGCGCAGGTTCTGGAAGCCCTGGCGGATGGCTTCTTCGGTGAGCGAGGAAATCCAGAGGCGCTTGGTGGGCTTGCGGTACTTGGCCTCCAGCAGCACCCAGCGCTGAATCACCTCCCCTTCCTGCCCGGCGTCGCCGCAGTTGATGACTTCCTCGGCGGAGGCCAGCAGGTTTTTAATCACGTTGAACTGCCGCACCACGCCGTCGTCGCGGCGCATGAGCTTGATGCCGAACTGCTCGGGCAGCATGGGCAAATCATGAATGCTCCAGCGCTTCCACTCGGGGCGGTAGTCCTCGGGCTCGCGCAGCTGGCAGAAGTGGCCAAACGTCCAGGTAACCTGGTAGCCGTTGCCCTCGAAGTAGCCGTCCATTTTGCGGTTGGCCCCCAGCACCTGGGCAATTTCGCGGGCCACGCTGGGCTTTTCGGCAATGCAAACTTTCACTCGTAGCAGATTGGTTGAAATACGCCGGCCGGGGCCAGCAGGGAATCAACAAAGATAACGGGGAGAAAAGTCCGGTGCACTGGACTCTTCTCCCCGTTTTCAGGCTATCTATATAATCAAAAAGCTCTGTTCTCTGCTTATCCGCTGCTATTAGCGGCTGCCTAATTGCAGTGCCACACCGCCGTAAGTATAAAGAGGACATCCCCAAAGAAAAGTGAACACCAAATAGGCTATACCTACCTTATACTCTTTGCTTACGGCTATTTCGCGCAAGGAGAAGGCCATATTAATCAATGTTCCGACAAGAAAAATCAGAAGGACAATCAATAATATGATCAAAAACTCTTCATCAATCCCATCATTGGGAGCATATCTTGTATAAACCCAGCCACATAAAGCGCCACACAGAATAAATAAGCAACTGTTAGTAACTAGGAGCCGACGATACTTTTCAAGCGTTATCATAGTTCTCTATCTCCTAGCAAAAGACTTACTGCTTCACCGTTTCCGGCGCAATGCGGGTGGGGGTTTGCTGGCCGCTGATGATGCCACCGGCGGCGCGGCCAATGGCGGTAATAACGGCTGTCATGTTGGGCAGGTCCAGGCTTTCCACTTCATCGTCTACCGAGTGGTACTTCTTATCGGTCGGAATCTGGTCGGTGCTGATGGTGTGGGCCGGTACACCCAGGCGAGCCAGGGTGGCGTTATCGGAGCGGTAGAACAGGTTTTGCTCGGGGTACGGGTCGGGCTCGAAGCGGAACACGGTGCCCTTGGCGTTATCCTGCAGCATTTTGCCGAAATCGGACCGGTCGAAGCCGGTAATAAAGGCCGTGTTGGGGCCGAACTTGGCCTGCTTGCCAATCATTTCGATGTTGAACATGGCCACCACGTTCTTCGGATCGAGTTGCTTGGAGAAGTACCGCGCCCCGAAGCCCCCGATTTCCTCGGCTGTGAAGGCCACAAACACCAGCGGGCGTGCGTTGTCGTTTTTCTTCTTGAAGTACTCGGCCAGGGCTACCACGGCGGTGGTGCCGCTGGCATCGTCGTCGGCCCCATTGGCAATAGAGTCGCCGGCCACGGCGGGCAGGAAGCCCAGGTGGTCATAATGGCCGCTGAACACTACCTGCTCGGTGGCGCGGGCGGCATCCTTACCGGGCAGCACGCCCACCACGTTGCGCAGCTCCACGGTGCGGATGGTGGTGGTGGCCGCCACCTGAAACTTCAGGGGCGTAGCCGCTGGCGGGGCCAACACCAGCAGGGTGGTAAACGGAGCCGGTTTCTCGGGCCGCAAACCGCCGCGCTTCACGTAGCCGGCCACGCGGTTGAAAGCCGCCAGCTGCGTAGGATCGATAAAGACGATGGTGTTTTCCTTGGGGTCCAGCAAGGGACGGACTTCCTTCATCAGGTTATCCTGCGGGCCTACCGTCACAACGCGGGGCGCTGGCTCATCAGCCTCGGTCCAGTTCAGGTGGGGCTGGCCCGAAATCAGCACCATTTTATCCGGCGCTACTTTTGCGCCGTTGATGGTGACGAAAGCGGCAGCGGTGCGGGCCTCATAGGCTGGAAACGTCTGCATAAAGTTCGTCAGGCCGGGCAATTGCTCCAGGCCGATACGCTGGAATTCAGCAGCCAAAAACTCAGCAGCCTTTACGCTGCCGGGCTTGCCGGTGGCACGGCCCTGCATGTCATCGGCCGCCAGTGCACTGATAATACGTTCAACGGTAGCTTGAGGTACACTGGAGGTTGCGGGAACAGTTGCAGACTTTTTTTGAGCAAAGACCTGAGTAGCAAACAGCGCGAGTACTAGAACGAAGGGGGGGAATTTTCGCATACCGCAAAATAACCATTTTGTTCTTTACCCGGTACAATTTGCGTGTATGTTCAGCTCCTGATTTTACAGGAGTTTTTCTTCTACTCACTCTGACTTGCTTATGCGCTACTTTTTTCCGGCCTTTTTACTGCTGACGGCTTGCCAAACCACTGCACCGGCCACCGAAACCACCAGTACCCCCGCACCAGCCACTGCCGCCCCCGCTGCTGAACTGCGAGGCACCAAATGGCTGCTTCACTCGCTCAACGGGCAACCCGTCACCTCTGCTGATGGCAAGGAAATTTATCTGCTGCTTTCGGCCACTGAGGCGCAGGCGGAAGGCCAGGCAGGCTGCAACCGGTTTCGCGGACCGGTTGAGCCAGCAGCACCCAATCAGCTACGCTTTGGCCCATTGATGGCTACCAAAATGGCCTGCCCCGACCTGCCGATAGAAAACGGATTTATGAATGCGCTGAACACCACGCGCACCTACCGCATCAGTGGCGATACGCTACGCCTCTATGCAGAAGCCACTACCAGGCCCTCCGCCGAGCTGCACCGGGGTCAATAACATAAGCAGACCGTAATGACAATGGGCCGCTGCCCTGAGGTAGCGGCCCATTGAGGCTGATATACAGATATTATTTTGGGTCGACACCAGCCAGTATTGCCGCCCATTCGTCGTCTGATTTGGCAGCGGCCGCACCGGGTGCATTTTTGAGGGCAGTAGCCAATTCAGGAGCCGCCGCCTGCAGGGCTTTCAGATTTAGTTTTACCGGTATCAGCTTGGCATCCGGACGAAGTAGAAAATAATTGCTCTTATCCTCTATCTGGTCGTACTGCTCTCCGCTGTTATAGGGCCCCTGGTAGTTGGCTTTGTGTAATAACTTGATGTGACGCTTCAGCAACGAGTATTTACCGCTGTGCAGTACCTCCACATATTCTGAACGTAGCGCGGCCTCCGGTGCTTCCACGAACCGTCGGAACGTGCGCAGCCGCAGCCCGTTGGCATTAATGGCGGGCTCCTCCAGCTGAAAACTGGCCAGTTTCCGGTCATCCAGCAGCAGCGAGTCGCGGCGGTTGAAGGGCCGCATCATCAGCCGATGGTTCAGCACGTCGTATTTCAATGGTACCGGGGCCATGGGTACTCCGTTGGTCATCTGCAACCGCCCTGGCAGCCACCGCTTGTCCAGGTAAGGAGTACCGATGGTGCCGTACGCGCCCCCCCGCGGCACTACCGTGGCCGAACCGTTGGTAAGCGCATCCAGATTGGCCTGGGCAGCGGCTCCAACCTGCCCAATGGGAGTTTGCTGTGCCTGCGCAGTGGCGGCCAGCAATACAGCCAGCATACTTAATGAAATACGAATAGTCATCACGCTGAAAAGTAGTTTCCGGTCTAAACTATCATTTTTCATCCATTTGACGGCCATCTACCCCAGCGTCAGCACCAAATCGTCGGCATTTACCAGACTGCCTTCGGAGAGGCTCACGGCCTGCACGGTGGTATCGGCGGGGGCCGTAATGGTGGTTTCCATTTTCATGGCTTCGATGATGAACAGCGGCTCGTTTTTGCGCACGGGCTGGCCGCTTGCCACCAGCACCCGGCTCAGCAGACCCTGTAGTGGCGCACCCAGTTGGCGGGGGTTGCCCTTGTCGGCCTTGGGGTTCTGCACGCGCTTCACTTCCACCGAGGTGTCCCGGATTTCGAGGTTGCGCGTCTGGCCGTTGAGGGTGAAGAAGATGGTGCGGCATCCGTCCTCGTTTACCGGCCCAATGCTCTGCAGGCCCACAATAATGCTTTTGCCCCTGGCAATGTCGATGATGGTTTCCTCGCCGGGCTGCAGGCCGTAGTAGAATACCCGCGTGGGCACTACGGCTACGTCGCCATACTCCTCGCGGTGCTGCCAGTACTGCTCAAACACCTTCGGGTACAGCAGCCACGACAGCACATCGGTGAACTTGCCGCGGCGGCCGAATTTCTCGGCGAACCGGGCTTCCTCGGCCCCGAAATCAATGGGGGCCAAGTGCTCGTTGGGGCGGTCGGTGAAAGGCTGCTCGTCTTTGAGAATCGCCTGCTGCACCTCGCGGGGCCAGCCGCCCTCGGGCTGCCCGATGTCGCCGCGGAACAGGTCGCGCACCGACTCGGGGAAGTTGAGGGTGTGGCCCTTTTCCAGCACGTCGCGGGTGGTGAGGTTGTTGCTGACCAGGAACAGGGCCATGTCGCCGACTACTTTCGAGGAAGGCGTCACCTTCACAATATCCCCGAACAGCTGGTTCACCTCCGCAAAGGTGGTTTTCACGGTTTCGAACTTGTCCAGCAGGCCCAGCGAAGCCGCCTGGGGCCTCAGGTTGGAGTACTGCCCGCCCGGAATTTCGTGCTGGAACACCTCCGAGGTGCCCGCCTTCAGCCCCGACTCGAAGGGGTAATAATACTCGCGCACGGTTTCCCAGTAGTTGCTGAACTCGTTGAGCGACTCCTGGTCGAACTCCCGGTGGCGCTCCTGGCCGCGCAGCATCTCCACCACGGCGTTGAAGTTGGGCTGCGAGGTGAGGCCCGACAGCGCGCCCAGGGCCACGTCAATCACGTCCACGCCCGCTTCCACGGCCTTCAGGTAGGTGGCGGGCTGCAGGGAGCTGGTGTCGTGGGTGTGCAGGTGAATGGGCAGGCTCACGGTGTCGCGCAGGGCCGTAATCAGCTCGGTGGCGGCGTAGGGCTTCAGCAGCCCGGCCATGTCCTTGATGCACAGGATGTGGGCCCCGGCATCCTCAATCTGCCGGGCCAGGCGCAGGTAGTAGTCGAGGTTGTACTTCTGGTTGCGCCGGGGGTCCAGAATGTCGCCGGTGTAGCAGATGCAGGCTTCGGCCAGCCGGTCGGTGCGGTTGCGCACGAACCCGATGCAGGCCTCCATGCCCTTCATCCAGTTCAGGGAGTCGAAGATGCGGAACACGTCGATGCCGGTTTCGGCGGCCTGCTCCACAAAGCGCTCCGTCAGGTTGTCGGGGTAGGCTTTGTAGCCCACGCCGTTGGCCCCGCGGATGAGCATTTGCAGCAGGATGTTGGGCACGGCGGCGCGCAGCTTGGCCAGCCGCTCCCAGGGGTCTTCGTGCAGGAAGCGCAGGGCCACATCAAACGTGGCCCCGCCCCAGCATTCCAGGGAGAAGGTTTGCGGGTGCTGGCGGGCGTAGCGCTCGGCCACCTTCAGCATATCGAAGGTGCGCATGCGGGTGGCCAGCAGGCTCTGGTGGGCGTCGCGCAGGGTGGTGTCGGTGTAGTGAATCTGGCGCTCGGCCCGCAGCCACTTGGCAAACTCGTCGGGGCCCAACTCGGTGAGCTTGTCCTTGGTCCCGGGCTGCAGCGGAGCGGCGGGGTCGTAGTGCGGCAGGCGGGGTTTGCGCAGGTCGCGCTTGGGGTCCACGAGGCCGCGCACGTCGGGGTTGCCGTTCACGATTACGTCGCCGAGGAAGCTGAGCACCTTGGTGGCGCGGTCCTGGCGGGTTTTGAACTTGAACAGCTCCTGGTGGTCCTTGATGAAGTCCACGTTAGCCTCGCCCGCCATGAACACGGGGTGGGCAATGATATTCTGCAGAAACTGGATGTTGGTGCTCACCCCCCGCACCCGGAACTCGTCGAGGGAGCGGGCCATCTTCTGGGCTGCCCCGGCCAGCGTGGGCGCGTGGGCCGACACCTTTACCAGCAAGGAGTCAAAGAACGGCGACACCTTCACGCCTTGGTACACCGAGCCCTGGTCGAGGCGGATACCGAAGCCGCCCGCCGAGCGGTAGGCCGTGATGGTGCCGTAGTCGGGCTTGAAATCCTGCTCGGGGTCCTCGGTGGTGATGCGGCACTGGATGGCGTAGCCCATCTTCAGGGGCGTAATATCCGGCCCCAGCCCAATTTCGGCGTCGGTGAGGCGGCGGCCGTCGGCAATGTAGAGCTGGGTTTTGATGAGGTCCACGCCGGTTATCATCTCCGTCACAGTGTGCTCCACCTGAATGCGCGGGTTCACCTCGATGAAGTAGATGCGGTCCTGCTCGGGGTTCACCAGGAATTCCACGGTGCCCACGTTGTTGTAGTTCACGGCCCGGCCCAGGCGCAGCGCGTACTCGTACAGCAGGTGGCGCAGGTGGTCAGGTAGGTGCAGCGACGGGGCCACTTCCACCACTTTCTGATAGCGGCGCTGCACCGAGCAGTCGCGCTCATACAGGTGCGTCAGGCCGCCGAAGTTGTCGGCCACCAGCTGCACCTCAATGTGCTTGGGCCGCTCCACAAACTTCTCCAGAAACACGGTATCGTCGCCGAAGGCTTTCAGGGCCTCGTTGCGGGCCTCGAAGAATCCTTTTTCCAGTTGCTCATCGTCGCGGATTACGCGCATGCCCCGGCCCCCGCCCCCGCTGGCCGCTTTCAGCATTACGGGGTAGCCAATGCGGTGGGCTTCCGCCAGAGCCACGTCGAGGTCGGTCAGGTCCTGCTCGCTGCTTTCGATGATGGGCACCTGGCACTCCACGGCCACCCTCTTGGCGGCCACTTTGTCGCCGAGGGCTTCCATGACTTCCGGCCGCGGGCCCACGAAGATGATGCCTTCCTCGCGGCAGCGCCGGGCCAGGGTGGCGTTTTCGCTCAGGAAACCGTAGCCGGGGTGAATGGCATCGGCCCCATTCTCCTTGGCCACGCGCAGGATGGCCTCAATATCGAGGTAGGGCTTGAGCGGCTCATCGTCGCGGCCTACCTGGTAGGCCTCATCAGCCTTGTAGCGGTGCAAAGAGTAGCGGTCCTCGTAGGTGTAGATGGCAACGGTCTGGATGCCCAGCTCGGTGGCGGCGCGCAGCACGCGAATGGCAATTTCGCCCCGGTTGGCGACCAGCAGTTTGCGGATGTTCATCGATTTCAGGAGAAGGTGAAAGGTGGAACAGGGAAGCGGTGCAAGCTACGCAACGGGGCGGGATTCGTTAGCGAATTTTTGCTGAAAGTTTATTTTTCGCAGAAAACAAAGACAGTGGGAGGTTGCATACAGGGCGGTTGTAGAGACGCGACACTTCGCGTCTCATCGTTGCTGATATTGTTTACGCAGAGCAGATTAGCCTTTCTCGTCGGAAGGAGTAGCGACGGCGCACGAAGGGATGTCCAGGCAAAGCTGTTCAATGGGGAGACGCGAAGTGTCGCGTCTCTACACTCAGTTCTCTTGGTTGATGAGGTTGACCACCAGCTTCACCATTACATCCTTGTCCTCCGGCTTGCTTTAGCTTCGCAGACCTTCGGTTCGGCAATGAGCAGGGTCAGGGCCACCAGGGCATTGTCGGCGAGGCGGCGGGAGCCGTCGGGTTTGTAGAGGCAGTGGTTCTTATCCATGAACCACACGAACAGAACCGGAGGTCAGCGGAGCTAAAGGCCGCAATGCGCTTATTGCCATCGGAAAAGGAATGGTTTTTCACCACAAAATAGAGCAGGTGGGCCGCTTTTTCCTCCACGCTGGGGTACAGCTCTACACCGTCAAAACTCTGGTAAATCGTGCGCACGGAGCTCTGGAACGACTCATCCTTCTCCCGCCCGAACAGCACGCTGCCCCCGAACTGCTGGCACAGGCCATCCACGGCCTGCAGGGCGGCTTCGTAAGTCAGCTCAAACGGCGTGTCGGGCGAGGTGGCCGTGATGCGCAGGCGCTGGTGGTCGTACTGGTCGAGCACGTCGAGGGCCCGGGCGTAGTCGCTGAGCACCCGGAGCAGGGCTGTGGTCTGGTCAGGCGTGAGTTCCTGGTTTTCCAGCAGCTCGCCCTGCAGCCGCAGCAGCCGTTTGAGTTCGGTGAGCTGGCGGACGTTTTCGCGCAGCCGCTTCTCGTTCAGCACGAAGCCCTGCACTAAGTACTGCCGCAGCACCTGCGTGGCCCACTGCCGGAACTGCGTGCCCTGCCGGGAGTTCACCCGGTACCCGACAGAGATGATAACGTCGAGGTTATAGTAGGTCACGGGCTTGTCGGAAAAAGCAATGTGCATTTTTTGCACATTGCTTTCTTCATCCAGTTCACCGGTCTGAAAAACAGTGCGCAAGTGCTTGGTAATCACACTTCGCTCCCGGCCAAACAACTCCGCCATCTGGGCCTGGGTGAGCCAGACGGTTTCGTTCTGCAAGTGCACTTCCAGCCGGGCGTGGCCGTCGGCCGATTGATAGAGGAGGATATCCGGAGTGGGCTCCATAGCGAGGATACGAACGTAAAACAGGCAGCAACTCAGCAATATGCAGAATCAGCGGCGGGAAGCCAAGCCGGCAGCCACCGCGGCTACGAAAGCCAGCGTCCAAAACTTTCCTGCCATGGTTCAGTTCTGAACCCACTTCCCTACCTCTGACTTTATCCGCATGCAATTCTCCGGCAAGAACATCCTTATCGTGGGCGCTTCCTCAGGCATCGGGCTGGCTACGGCCCGGCTGCTGCACGGCCTGGGTGCCAGTCTCTACACCGCCTCCCGCCATCAGTCGGCCGAGCTGGCCGAGCTCAGCACCACCTTTTTGCCCCTCGACGTGACGCAGCCCTTCGGCACGGCGCTGGATGCCCTGCCCGAGGTACTGCACGGCGTGGTGTACTGCCCCGGCAACATCAAGCTGCGGCCCTTCGAGCGGATTCCGGTGGAGGATTTCCGCGGTGATTTTGAGCTGAACGTGCTGGGCGCGGTGCAGGTGCTGCAGGCCAGCATGAAGCGGCTGAAGAAGGCCGGCGGAGCCTCGGTGGTGCTGTTCAGCACCGTAGCGGCCGATACGGGCATGGCGTTCCACGCCAGCATTGCCACCTCCAAGGCCGCCGTGGAGGGCCTCACCCGCGCGCTGGCCGCCGAGTACGCCGCCAGCGGCGTGCGGGTAAACGCCGTGGCCCCGTCGCTCACCAACACCCCGCTGGCCGCCGCCCTGCTCAACACGCCCGAAAAAGCCGAAGCCAGCGCCAAGCGCCATCCGCTGCAGCGCATCGGGGAGCCCGAGGATCTGGCCTACATGGCTTCCTTCCTCCTCTCCGACCACGGCTCCTTCATCACTGGCCAGGTACTGCCCGTAGATGGCGGCATGGGCCGGTTGAAGTAGCGAGTCGTCTGTCATCCTGAGCGGAGCGAAGGACCTTACCACGTCAGAACGGTTGTCGCATCAATGACTCGTTCACGCGTGATAAGGTCCTTCGCTCCGCTCAGGATGACAGGACATTTTATCCTCTCCCACTTCTCTACTATGAAAGTATCCCTGTTCTGGCACCGGCGCGACTTGCGTTTTCAGGATAATGCCGGGCTGGCTGCCGCGCTGCAGGGCGAGCAGCCGGTGGTGCCGCTGTTCATCTTCGACCCCGAAATCCTCGACAAGCTGGAAAACCGCCAGGATGCCCGCGTTATGTTCATCTTTGACGAGGTGCAGCAGCTCGTTGCCGAAGCGAAGGAAGCCGGCGGTACGATGCTGGTGCGCTACGGCAAGCCGGAAAAGATATTTGCCGAGCTGCTCAAGGAGCTGGACGTGGCCGCCGTGCACACCAACCACGACTACGAGCCCTACGCCGCCACCCGCGACCAGGCCGTGACCGAGCTGCTGGCCAAGCACCAGATTCCGCTGCACACCTATAAGGATCAGGTCGTCTTCGAGAAGGACGAGGTGCAGACCAAAACCGGCCAGCCCTACAAGATTTACGGCCCCTACAAGCGCGCTTGGCTGGCCCGCCTCACCGAGGCTGACTACCGCCCCCACCCTTCCGCCGACCACCTCAGCAAGCTGGCCCGCGTGCCGGCCGGCCCCCGCCCCACCTTGGCCGACATGGGCTTTGAGCGCAGCCCCGAGCCCATTCCGGGCCGGCGACTGGCCACCCGCACCCTGGAGCAGTACGCCGACACCCGCGACCTGCCCGCCCGCGACTCCACCAGCCGGATGGGCCTGCACCTGCGCTTCGGCACCGTGAGCATCCGCCACCTGGTGCAGCGGGCTCTGGAGGCCAAGGCCGAGGTGTGGCTGAGTGAGCTGATCTGGCGCGACTTCTTCATGCAGCTGCTCTGGCACTTCCCCTACACTGCCCACGAAAGCTACGACCCCAAGCTGCGCGACATCCAGTGGCGCAACAACGAGGCCGAGTTCCGGGCCTGGTGCGAGGGCCGCACTGGCTATCCGCTCATCGATGCGGGCATGCGCCAGCTCAACGCCACCGGCTTCATGCACAACCGCGTGCGGATGGCCACGGCCAGCTTCCTCATCAAAAACCTGCTTATCGACTGGAAATGGGGCGAAGCCTACTTCGCCGAGAAGCTGCTCGACTACGAAATGGCCTCCAACGTGGGCAACTGGCAGTGGGTGGCCGGCACCGGCGCCGATTCGCAGCCCTGGTTCCGCATTTTCAGCCCCGATTCGCAGCTGGCCAAGTTCGATAAGCAGCACGCCTACGTGAAGCAATGGGTGCCCGAGTTCGGCACGTCGCGCTACCCCAAGCCTATGGTGGAGCACCCCGCCACCCGCGACCGGGCCCTGGCCGCCTACCGCGCCTCCCGCGACCTGCACGCTTAGCCAAATCCGGCCAGGTTTCTCACAACTTTCAGCCGCTGACGCGGTTATCTTGCTACTATGAAACAGCAACCCACGCCCGCTCCCGAAGCGGCTTTCTCGCCCAAAGAACGGATCAAGCAAGCCTACCTCGACTACGTGCTACGCAAAGGCAAGCCGCCGATTTCGGTGTTCAAGCTGACCCAGAAGCTAGGCTTGCCCGAGCAGGAATTCTACGCCAGCTACGCCAATTTCGACGCCATCGACCGGGAAATCTGGGCTGACTTTGGCCGCGAGGCCCGCGCCACGGCCGCCCGTGAGCCAGTGTGGGAGCAGTACGGTGCCCGCGAAAAGCTGCTGGGCTACTACTACACGCTCATCGAGATTCTCAAGCACAACCGCAGCTACGCCCTGCAAAGCCTGCGCCGCTCGCTCTCCAAAATGCCCGGCATCACGCCACGCGTGCTCGACGATTTCCGGCAGGATTTTGAGGCCTTCGTGGAGGACTTGCTGCGCGAAGGCCGCCGCACCGAGGAAGTGGCCAGCCGCCAGCTGGTGCAGCACGGCTACCCGCGCTTCTTCTGGCAGCAGCAGTTGTTCGTGCTCGGTTTTTTCGCCAAAGACGACACCGTCAACTTCGAGCGCACCGACGCCGCCATCGAAAAAGCCGTAACGCTGAGCTTCGACCTAGTAGGCCGCAATACCCTGGATTCCGCCGCCGATTTCGTGCGGTTCCTGGTGCGCCGGTAAGGTTTTTCAGTTGTATCGGAACGGTCATGCTGAGCTTGCCGAAGCATCTCTGCCGCTTCGTTGTTGTAGTAAGGCAACAGTGCGGTAGAGATACTTCGGCAAGCTCAGCATGACCGTCTTTGGTTTATAATACATCCTCATGGACGATACCCCCAAGTCGCTTACTTCCCTGCCCACCACCAAAGTGGCCCGGGCGGCGCGGTTCGCCAAAACCGGCCTCAACGTGGGGGCCAACTACGTGAAGCACTATGCCAAGCGGGCCGTGGGCGCCGATAGCCCCACCGAAGACCTGCACGCGGCCAATGCGGCCGAGCTGTACGGCACGCTCAGCGAGATGAAAGGCTCGGTGCTGAAAGTGGCCCAGATGCTGGCCATGGAAAAAAACCTGCTGCCCACTGCCTACGCCGACCAGTTTGCCCAGGCCCAGTACCAGACCCCGCCCCTGTCGGGCCCGCTGGTGGTGAAGACGTTTCGGGAGGCGTTTGGCAAGTCGCCGTTTGAGGTGTTCGATGAGTTCGACATTGAGGCGCGGCAGGCGGCCAGCATCGGGCAGGTGCACGCGGCGCGCAAAGACGGCCGGGCGCTGGCCGTGAAGGTGCAGTACCCCGGCGTGGCCGACAGCATCCGCTCCGATATCCGGCTGGTAAAACCCATTGCCCTGCGCGTATTAGGCCTCGATGAAGCCACCGTGCGCCCCTACATGCAGGAAGTGGAAACCCGCCTGCTCGAGGAAACCGACTATGCTCTGGAGCTGCGCCGCGGCCAGCACATTGCCGCCACCTCGGCCGGTTTGGCCCATTTGCAGTTCGCCCAGTATTACCCCGAGCTATCGGCCGCCCGCATCCTGACCATGGACTGGCTGCCCGGCCAGCACCTCAAGGAGTTTCTGGCCACCAACCCCGGCCAGCAGGTGCGCAACCAGCTGGGTCAGGCCCTCTGGGACTTCTACATGTTTCAGCTGAATGAGCTGCGCCAGGTGCACGCCGACCCGCACCCCGGCAACTTTCTGCTCACGGCCACTGACGGCGGCACCGTGGGCGTGTTGGATTTTGGTTGCGTGAAGGAAGTGCCGGCCGACGTGCACCACCTGTTCACGGCCCTGCTGGCCCCCGAAACCCTCATCGATCCTGCCCGCCTCACCCAGCTGCTCACCCAGGCCGGCGTGCTCCGCCCCGACGACCCGGTCGCCCGCCGCGCCTTCTACGTGGATACCATGCGCGCCTCGCTGGAGCTGGTGGGCCGCCCCTTCCGCCAGCCCTCCTTCGATTTCGGCGACCCGGCCTACATACAGAGCCTCTATGCCCTCGGCGACGACCTGATGCAGCAGCCCGAACTGCGCCAGCAGCGCGAGCCCCGGGGCTCCGAGCACTTCATCTACCTCAACCGCACCTACGTGGGCCTCTACGCCCTGCTCACGGAATTACGCGCCTCTATTCGCACCAATCCTGCCGAATAATCGAGGGTTTCCAAACTAAACTGGCACACCCTAGTTTAAGCATCCCGGAGCAACTCGTGTACTTACACGAATGGCTCCGGGATACTTTTTTTCTCTCTCCATCTTCACCTCCCCTTTTCCATGAAAAAACTCTGGACCCTTTGCGCCGCGCTGCTGAGCGTGGTATCGGTGGCCTCGGCCCAATCGACGATGAACTGCTGCACCAAGCCCGCCGCTGGTCAGGCTGCTACCGAAGTATTCGCCATGCTGGCTTCTAACGAGGACTTCTCCGGCGGCCACGATGCTCCCCTGCCCTTCACCTACGCCGGCGAAGGCAGCATGATTGAGTTCAAAACCACCGACGGCCAGACCGGCAAAGCCTTCGAAATCAAGAGCAAGACTAAGTCGGACAAGTACCTGTTCGTGATTCACGAGTGGTGGGGCCTGAACGACTACATCAAGCAGGAAGCCGGTCGTTTCGCCGAGGAGCTGCCCGGCGTCAACGTCATTGCCCTTGACCTCTACGACGGCCAGATTGCAACCGACGCCGACCAAGCTGGCAAGCTGATGCAGGGCGTGAAAACCGAACGCGCCCAGGCCATCATCAACGGCGCCCTGGCTTACGCCGGCCCCAAAGCCCAGATCAGCAGCATCGGCTGGTGCTTTGGTGGCGGCTGGAGCATCCAGACGGCTTTGCTGGCCGGCCCCAAAGCCAAAGCCTGCGTGGCCTACTACGGCATGCCCGAGAAGGACGTAGCCAAGCTCAAGACGCTGAACACCGACGTGGTGTTCGTCTTCGCCAAGCAGGATAAGTGGATCAACCAGGAGGTGGTAGACCAGTTCCGCAAGGATATGACCGCCGCCAAAAAAGGCCTCACGGTGAAAACCTACGACGCCGACCACGCCTTCGCCAACCCATCCAACCCCAAGTACAGCAAGGACTTCGCTGCCGACGCCCACGCCGCCTCGGTTGCCTACCTGAAGAAAAACCTGAAGGTGAAATAAATCACGAATTTAGCCGGATTCATCGGATTGCACGGATTCGTTCCAGCAGCCGGTGGTTTTCCCGCAATGCGTAAAAAAGGCTGCCCGCTTGGGCAGCCTTTTTTTGTATCAGCCTGTACGGTTGCAGAGACACCACACTTCACGTCTCCCGCCAGAACAACCGGAACCGCGCCACCGGCACAACGCCAGCACGGTTTTGATGTGTATTACCCGGACAACCAGCACCGCACTCCCTGAACAACATCAGCACGCGCCGGGACGCGAAGTGTCGCGTCTCTACAGTCATGTAGGGTTTTCCAGACTGCGGGGAATCTGCTACCTTTTAGCTCCCACCAACGCCCTGCACCATGTCTACCGCCCTCGTTTCTCCGGTTCAGCGGCTGCTGAACGAGTACGCCGAAAGCCACCAGAACCCTACCAACAAGCTGGTGCACTGGGTATGCGTACCGCTGATTATGTTCGCCATTCTGGGGTTACTCTGGTCGGTGCCGGTGCCGGCGGCGGTGCGAAACATCAGCCCCTGGCTGAACTGGGCTACTGTGGTGATGGTGCTGGCCGTGGCGTATTACGTCCGCCTCTCGGGACGGCTGGCGGTGGGGATGGTGCTGGTGTGGGCGGCTATGGCGCTGGGACTGCGCGTGGTAGATGCCGGGGCGGCCCTGCCCCTATGGGCCGTATGCCTGATTATTTTCGTGCTGGCCTGGGTTGGGCAGTTCTGGGGCCACAAGGTGGAAGGCAAGAAACCCAGCTTCCTCAAAGACCTGCAGTTTCTGCTCATCGGCCCGCTGTGGCTGCTCCATTTCATCTACCGCCGGCTGGGCTGGCGGTATTGATAAGGTGCTGGACAAAATAGAACGTCATTCCGAGCCTGCGAGGAATCTCGCGTGCTGATGTTATCCAATCGTCGAACGATAACCGCTCCATAGCCCAGGGTTTAAACCCTGGATTAGTGAAGCAATGTCAGCACGCGAGATGCTTCGGCTACGCCTCTGCATGACGTTCAGCGTTGTTTATCAACTGCAGCTTATTCCAACAGCCGCGCCTGAAGTTGAGCCAGACTTTCGGGGAGTTGCTGCATGTCGGTGAGTACGAAGTAGAGGTCCTGGAATTTGTCCTTCTCGAAAGGCGTATCCAGCACACCGTCGAGGGTGAAGGGCAGGCGGGTGGGCGCGTCGCTGAGGCTGAACTTCACCTCGCCGTGCGACGACAGCAGCCCGGCCCCGTAGATGCGCAGACCGTCGGGCTGCTGAATCAGGCCGAACTCGGCCGTGAACCAGTACAGACGCGTGAACTGCTCCAGGGTGCCGAGCCAGCGTTGGCCGTGGTGCACGGCGGCCGCACCCAGCGTTTGCAGAAAATCGGCAAAGCCGGCATCCGTCAGCAGCGGCACGTGGCCGAATACGTCGTGGAACATGTCGGGCTCCTCCAGGTAATCGAGCTGCTCGAGGGTGCGCAGCCAGGTGGTGGCGGGAAACTTGCGGTCGGCCAACAACTGGAAGAACACGGCATCGTCCACGATGCCCGGCACTACCACCAGTTCCCAGCCGGTCAGCTCCTGCAGGCGCGGGTTCACCTCCCGGAAATCGGGAATGGCGTCGCGGGTGAAGCCTACCCGCCGCACGCCTTCCAGAAATGCCTCGGCGGCGCGGCCGGGCAGTAGGGCCATCTGGCGGTCAAAGAGCAGCTGCCACACGTGCTGGTCGGCGGCGGTGTAATCGGCGTATACCTGGGTGAGCAGCGGCAGGGCAACGGGGGAGGCAGAAACAGACTGCATAACGAAAACGGAAATGATGGAAAAAGAAAAAGCCTGCCTCCGCAGAGAGCGGAAGCAGGCTTGAAAAGACGTTGGGGAGGATGATGTGCTAGTCTCAGGTCCTCGCGTACGCCGCGGCCGCTCCGCTCCGGAGGGGAGCGTAATAGGTAGCAGCGTAATAATAGCGGGACGTGAACAGCAGCATGTGCAGCAAATGTACGAGAGATTTTGGATTAAGTAGATTTCACTCTGTCATCCTGAGCGGAGCGAAGGACCTTATCATGTCCAATGAGCCGTTCAGACGTGATAAGGTCCTTCGCTCCGCTCAGGATGACAGCTTGGCTACTCCACCGGCTGCAGCTCCCAGCCCGAGGACAGCAGCGCGGCCAGCTCGGCTACGCTTTCGGTGAGTTGCTCCCAGCTCGTGAGCACGAAGTACTGGTCTTGCAGGTGCGCTTCGCTGTAGGGCGTGTGCAGCACGGTGGCTAGGTCGAAGGGAAAGCGGCGCGAAACGTCGCCGATGCAGTGGTGGATTTCGCCCGACGACGACAGCAGACCGGCCCCGTACATGCGCGTCTGGCCATGCTCCTCCACCAGCCCAAACTGCACCGTGAAGCCGTAGAGCCGCTCGAGGCGGGCCAGAGCCACGGCATCGTCAAGGTGCTGGGCGGCTACCTGCCCCAAGAAGTGCAGGAAATCGGCAAAGGCTTGGTCCATGAGCAGCGGCACGTGGCCGAATACACCATGGAACAGATCCGGCTCCTCGATGAAGTCGAACTGCGCCATGCTCCGGATCCAGACGGTGGCCGGGAACTTGCGCTGGGCCAGCAACCCGAAGAACTCGGCATCATTGAGCATACCCTGCACCGGCTCCAGCTGCCAGCCGGTGGCCTTGTGCAGGCGCTGGCTTACTTCTTGGAAGTCGGGAATGGCGTTGCGGTGGAAGCCCACGGCCTCCAGCCCCCGGCCAAACGCCGAGCAGGCACGCTTGTGCAGCAGGGCCGTCTGGCGGTCGAACAATACCTTCCAAACCAGCTGATCCTGCGTGGTATACCGGTCGTAGTGTTGCTGTATCATAGCGCGTACAGGGCAGAAAAAAAGCCCGGCTCCTGGGGAGGAGTCGGGCTCTTAAGTGGATTTCAGAGAAGGAGAAGCATGCTGTGTTCTACCTTTCGTACCCGCAAAAGCGCCCGACCTCGTCCTGGACAGGACGATTAATAGTCATAAAGCATTTCGCGGATAGGTTCAGCATGATGATGCAAATATAGAAGACTTCCAGAATAAACAAGATTTCAGGACAGTTTATTTTAAAAGGCCTATTACATGAATCGGCGCATTTATTTCATCTAAGCACCCTTGTACAAGGGGCCATCAGCAAGTATTTGACACTGTTTATGATTAACTACCTTATAATTTTAGGGCTCTATTTGTCAAATAAGCCATTTTCATTGTGTAAACTCGTAACGGGCTAGGGCGACGAAGGTAGTTGTATTAGCCCGACGTACTTCTTTGCTGATTTCCAGCTTCTGGGAGCCCAGCGTAAGTACGCGGCGCAGCTCGCACGGCTGGCCCATCTCCCGGCCCGACCCCTCAAACACTGCCTGAAGGCGGCCATCGGGCAGGCGGATTTTGGACCGGAGTTGCAGTTGCGCATTGTCCCAACGGACGGAACGACCATCGCGGGCCAGCCAGAGCTTGTCGAACTCCTTTACCATACCACCCTCGGGCTGCTGGTAGATGTAATCGAGGACAATGGCGTTGGGGCCGGGGCTCATGCCGTTCAGACCACTACGAATGGCATCGGGTCGGGCCGAAGCCTCATTGGCATACGTGAGCTGGCCTTGCACCCACTGCTGCGTTAGGAGCTGTAGCTCCTGCATGGTCAGGCGGAGAGCATCAGCCTGACCATTGCCGCGCTCCACCACCAGCGTAACCAAGCTGGCCAGGGCCAGCGCGAACCTGAGAATTTGCTTTTTCATGACGAAGCCTTTTAGCAGTGATGGTGCCGCCTACAGCTTGCCGTTGGGCTCGTAGGTCATGCTCAGTCGGGTGTCGCCGGTGATTTTAAGGTCTACTTTGGCTTGCTGGGCTGAGGGGTTGAGCAGCAGCGCCGTGGAGCCGGCCATGAACCGCAACGTGCCCCGCTCGCCGGGAGCCAGCGTGGTTTTGCCGAAGATGCCGCCGCCCCGGGGCCGCTCCTTGAACTCGACGGATACTTTGCCTACGTTGTGGGCCTCTACTTTGAAGCCGCCCAGCTGGCCACCGCCCAGCACAAACTGCTTGCCCGGCTCAATGAGCAGATTGGAAGTGATACCCGCCCAGCAGGCCGTAACGAGCAGTAGCAGGGCGGCGAAAGTGGCAACAGTGGCCGAACGGAAAGGCAGGAAAGTACGCATGGCAATGGGGGGTTGAAGTGAAACGATGTCCCAAAGGAACTGCCCCCGCCGCCGCCAAACGCCCCAGTTTACAGCCTGGGACGCCTCAATTTATAGTTTGACACTGGGCAGGCGTAGAGACGCAATACTTCGCATCTTGCTGTTGCTGAAGCTGTTTGATTGGCGCAGTTCCGGGTCGTTCAACGATGAGACGCGAGGTGTCGCGTCTCTACAATGTGCTGTTGGTACAGGGCCGGCCGTTCAACAATGAGGCGCAAGTATGCGTCTCTACAGCTGCCGGGCGGCTTCGCTGGGTGTCTGGCCGCGGAGCTTTTTGAAGACGCGGTTGAACGTGGACTTGGAGTTGAAGCCTGCCTCCAGGGCCACGGCCAGCAGGGTGTAGTGCCGGAACTGCGGGTCGCGGAGGCGGCGCTCGGCCTCGCGCACCCGGTACTCGTTCACGAAGTCGTTGAAGTTCTGGCCGCAGCCGGAGTTGATGACTTTGGAGAGCCAGGATGTATTGGTGCGCAGTTGGGTGGCCAGCTCGCCCAGCGTTAGCTCGGGCTCCAGGTAGGGCCGGGCCGCCTGCATGTGGGCCAGCAGCCGGGCCGTCCAGCGGGCCAGCTCCGCGTCGGGTTCGGCGGCCGTTTCAGTTGGCTCTTCAACGGTGGCATCAGCTACCAACGGTACGCTGGCAGCCGCAGTAGCAGCCGAAACAGGTATTTCAGGCAGATCGGGTACCGCATCGGCAACAGTTCTTTTGTCTACCGCCGGTACAACGATGCCAGGCGCTTCGTCGGCAGCTTCTATCGTTGGTAACGGGGCCACTGGTGGAGCTGCTTCAGCCGACAACTGGAAGCGTAGGGCGGCCAGGCGGTAACCCGTCAGCAGGCCCGAGATGCTAAGGTAGTAGATCAGCAGGCCGGTGAACAGGTAGTCGTACCAGTTCTGCACGTAGTTGAGGGGCGTGATGAAGAAATTGACCGCGCCGAACACTAGCGTGACGCCGGTGCCCACCACTACGGCCACTAGCACGTTACGCAGCCACCGAAACCGGAGCTGCTCGGTGTCGGAGAAGTTGTCGTTGAGGTAGCGGGCGTAGGCGCGGTAGGCGCGCAGGGTGTGCACCGCGTAGGCCAGCACCGAGAGGTAGCCCAGCGTATCGGCCAGCAGCCCGATGGGCTGGTAGTCGGCCCAGCTGGCCAGGGGGCCTTTAGTGCCGAAGTGGGCGGGCAGAGGCTGGCCTTGCACCCCGTGCCACCAGCCGATATCGTGGCCAAATACCACCAGCAGCCACGTCAGCATCACTAGGACGGGTGCGAAGTGCCACCAGTGCCGCCGCTTCAGCCGGAACTCCTGGTTGGTAAGGCTGCGGAAGTAGAAGTATAGCGCGGGCCCCACCGCCAGCCAGTTGCTGAACGGCCAGTAGAACATGAACGTCGTGCGAGCGTCGTGCGAGTCGTACCAGCCGGCAAAGCCCAGCATCCACTGGGCCAGCCGCACCGCAAACAGCAGCAGCAGCAGCGCCAGCCAGCCGTCGGCCGCCGTATCCTCGCGCCGCCGCCGCGCCCACAGCACCGCCGCCACGATTACGCCTTGCAGGAAAAACGGCAGCAGCAGGCCGCTGTAGAGGTTGAAGCCGAAGAACATACCGGCAAGGTAACAGTAGATCGGACTTCTACTATGTTCAAAAAGCTAGTTCCCCTCCTTAGAAAGGAGGGGCTAGGGGTGGTTGACCTTGCAGTAGAACGGTTTTTAGAACTAGCTCTAGCATCGTTCCAGCGTTCATCAACCACCCCTAACCCCTCCTTTCCAAGGAGGGGAACTAGCTTTTAGTTTACCTTCTACTCCAACTCCTGGCGCAGGGCGTACACTTTGCGCAGGTTGCGGATCAGGCGCTCCGACTCGGCGAAATTCAGGGTCTGGGCGCCGTCGGAGGCGGCTTCCTCGGGCTTCTCGTGGGCTTCGTAGATGATGCCGTCGGCTCCGGCCATCACGCCGGCCAGGGCCATGGTGGGCACGTACTCGCGGATGCCGATGCCGTGCGAGGGGTCCACGATGACGGGCAGGTGGGTTTTCTCCTTCAGGATGGGCACGGCGTTCAGGTCGAGAGTGTTGCGCGAGGCGGTTTCGAAGGTCCGAATGCCCCGTTCGCAGAGAATCAGCTTCTCGTTGCCGCCCGAAAACACGTACTCGGCCGACGACAGTAGCTCCTCGATGGTGCCGGAAATGCCGCGCTTGATCATCACGGGCTTATCCACGCCGCCTAGGGCGTCGAGCAGGTTGAAGTTCTGGGTGTTGCGCGCGCCCACCTGGAACACGTCCACGTAGTCGTGCATCTCCTCCACCTGCGACACCTGCATCACCTCCGTCACGATTTTGATGCCCCGTTCCCGGGCCATGCGGTGGAAATCCTTCAGGCCTTCCATGCCCAGCCCGCGGAACGCGTACGGCGACGAGCGGGGCTTGAACACGCCCCCGCGCATGATGCGCACGTCGTTGTCCACGAGGTGCTGCATGATTAACTCCATCTGCTTTTCGCTCTCGATGCTGCACGGACCGGCGGCCAGCGTGAGCGAGCCTTCCCCGATGCGCACCCCGTCGCCGAGGTCGAGCACCGTGGGGCGCACGCGCCACTTGCGGCTCACCAGCTTGTAATCGTCCGACACGCGGTGGATGTCGAGAATGCCAGGCAACTGGCCGATGGCGCGCAGATCCACATCGGCCTTGCCGATGGCCACCAGGTAGTGGGCACGTTGGGTTTTCACCTCCGTAGCCTTGTATTTCAGCTCCTGAATGCGGGCTTCAATGGCGGCTTTATCGGCGGCGGTGATATGGGGGTCGAGTTGGATGATCATGTTCTGGGGAGGGAGAATCAGCTGCATTACTGCTCCCCTGTCATCCTGAGCGGAGCGAAGGACCTTATCACGTTGAAATGACCGTCTGAACGAATACGTTCTGATGTGATAAGGTCCTTCGCTGCGCTCAGGATGATTGAGCAGGTAGGATGACAGCTTTTCGGAAGCTACTTAGTTGAGTACAGAAGAAACAAACCGCTTAGCGGCGGCCGGGGCGTCGTCCACGCCGTCCAAGGCGCGAATCAATGCGGAGCCGATGATGGCGCCCTCGGCGTACTGGCAGGCGTTCTGGAACGAGGCTTTGTCGCCGATGCCGAAGCCGATGAGGCGGGGGTTGCGCAGGTTCATGGCCTCGATACGCTGGAAATAGGCTTCCTGCACGCCCTCGGCCTGGGTGTTGGCCCCGCCCGTGGTGCCGGGGCCCGACACCAGGTACAGGAACGAATCGGTCAGCTCGTCGATGCGGCGGATGCGTTCCGGGGCGGTTTGCGGGGTGATGAGGAACACCGGCCGCAGGTTGTGACGGCGGAAGATTTCCTGGTACTCGGCCACGTAGTCGTCGAGGGGCAGGTCGGGCAGGATGATGCCGTCGGCGCCGGCGGCGGCGGCTTCGCGGCAGAAGTTGTCTACCCCGAACTGCATTACCGGGTTGAGGTAGCCCATGAGCAGAATTGGCGTTTCGGGTACGCTCTCCCGGATGTCTTTCAGCTGCTCGAACAGCACCCGCAGGTTCATGCCGTTGGCTAGGGCCACGGTGCTGCTGGCCTGAATCACCGGCCCATCAGCCAGCGGGTCCGAAAACGGCATTCCGATTTCGATGAGGTCGGCCCCGGCTTCGCTCAGGGCTTTGATCAGCGGTACGGTGTCGTGCAGGCTGGGGTAGCCGGCCGTGAAGTAGATGTTGAGCAGGTTTTTCTGCTTTTTGTCGAAGGCGTCTTTGATTCGGTTCATATCAGCGGCCCTGTCATCCTGAGCGGAGCGAAGGACCTTATCACGCTTGAACAAGTCGTTCACTGGTAAGCCAGACGTGATAAGGTCCTTCGCTTCGCTCAGGATGACAGGTGGTTTGGCATTACATAATAGCGTCAGCGTACTTGATGTAGGTTTCCAGGTCCTTGTCGCCGCGGCCGGAGAGGTTGATGACCACCACGTCGTCGGGGCCGGCGCCGAGCTGGTCGAGGGCGGCTAGGGCGTGGGCGGTTTCTAGGGCCGGGATGATGCCTTCGAGGCGGCTGCATTCGGCCACGGCTTTCAGGGCCGCTTCGTCTTCGATGCTGATGAAGCGGGCGCGCTTGGAATCGGCCAGGAAGGCGTGCAGCGGCCCGATGCCGGGGTAATCGAGGCCGGCGGAAATGGAGTAGGGCTCGGTAATCTGGCCGTCCTCATCCTGCATCAGCAGCGTGCGGCTGCCGTGGATGATGCCCGGCGTACCCAGCACCGACGTGGCGGCCGAATGGCCTGAGTGCACGCCGTGGCCGGCGGCTTCCACGGCTACCAGCTGCACCGAAGGCTCTTCCAGGAAGTGGTAGAACGCGCCGGCCGCGTTGGAGCCGCCGCCCACGCAGGCCACCACGTAGTTGGGCAGCTCGGAGCCGGTTTTTTCCAGCAACTGCTTGCGCATTTCCTCGCTGATAACGGCCTGCAGGCGTGCCACCAGATCGGGGTACGGGTGCGGGCCCACCACCGAGCCGATGATATAGTGCGTGTCGACGGGGTTGCTGATCCAGTCGCGGATGGCCTCGTTGGTGGCGTCCTTAAGGGTACGGCTGCCGCTCATGGCCGCCCGCACCTCAGCCCCCAGCAGGCGCATGCGGTACACGTTGGGCTTCTGCCGCTCCATGTCGATTTCGCCCATGTACACGATGCACTCCATGCCCATCAGGGCGCACACCGTGGCGGTGGCCACGCCGTGCTGGCCGGCACCGGTTTCGGCAATGATGCGCGTTTTGCCCAGGCGCTTGGCCAGCAGAATCTGCCCTACGGTGTTGTTTACCTTGTGGGCGCCGGTATGGCAGAGGTCCTCGCGCTTGAGGTAGATGCGGGTGTTGTACTTCGCCGACAGCCGTTTGGCCTCGAACAGCGGCGTGGGCCGACCCACGTAGTCGCGCAGCAGCTGCTGGTATTCCTGCTGGAACTCCGGCTCGGCCATAATGCTCAGGTATTGCTGGCGCAGCTCCTCCACGTTGGGATAGAGCATTTCGGGAATGAACGCGCCCCCGAACTGGCCGTAGTAGCCGCGCTCCGTGGGTTGTTGGTAGGTTGGTTTCATGATGGTTTTTCGCAGAGTCTCGGGGTGGGTGGCGCAGGGTCTCGCAGTGGCTTACCCCGCGAAATCAGACGCAAAAAAGGGTTCTTATAACAGGTCGTTGGTCATGACTTCCGACAACGGCAGCTTCCGGGTTTCCAGGCCATGCTCGGCCAGCCAGTCCAGGTAGCGCTGCACCCTGGCGGGGCTCATGTGGCCCCAGCCGGGGCCGCTGCCGTAGTATTCGGCCGTGTACTGCTGGCTTTCGAGCAGGAAAACGGGGTTGCGGTCGGCGGCCGGTACCAGCTTTTGCAGCAGTGCTACCGCCTCCTCCGGATGGTCTTTGGCGTGCAGGAAGCCCTGTCCGGACACCCGCAGGAACTTCCGGTAGGCCTCCCCGTTTTCCAGCACCCGCTTTTCCGACGCCATGATGACGGGCGAATAGCCGTACGGAATACCATACTCGGCTAGGCGGAAGCTGGTCAGCTCCACGCCCTGCTGCCGGGCCTGCACGCCTTCCCAGTTATCGAAAATCCAGGTGGCGTCGGCCTGCTGTTGCAGCAACGTGTTCCAGATGCCTAGCTTCTCGGGGTAGGTGATGGTCAGCGGATCGGTAGCACCGTCGTTTTCCAGCATCTTCGCCACTATCTGGTCCTCGTAGCGGGCTTGGTACGAGGCGTAGATTTTTCCGGCCAAATCTTTGGGCGACTGAATATCCGGACGCTTGAGCGTGACGATGCTGCTCAGGTCTTCCGTCAGCAGGGCGGCCACGGCTATGGCATCGAACGGCCGGGCCTTGGTGCGGTAGCTGATGATGCTTTCCAGCGGGCAAAGCGCAAAATCGGCCTGCCCCAGCTCTACCTTCTTGGCTGGAGTCAGGGCGTAGTCGTCGGCCTCCGGGGTCAGCAGCTCCACCTCCAGTCCGTGCTGTGCGTACCAGCCCAGCTCCTGGGCCACCACAAAGCCCGTGTGGTTGGTGTTTACCGTCCAGTCCAGCGCAATCTTTATTTCGCTCATAGCTTTTGTGTATCCGTCTTTAGCGCAATCTGCCTGTGTATGCTGCTGGCTTGTTATGCTTTCAACTCTTGAAAAAAAGCCTCCAGCCGGCCGGCGTCCTTGGTGCCCGGGGCGGTTTCGAAGCGGCTGTTCAGGTCCAGGGCAAACAGGCCGGGCAGCCGAAGGTTGCGCAGCGCCGCCGCGTGTTCCGGCCCGATGCCGCCGGCCAGAAAGTACGGCACCGGCAGGTTGTAGTCCTGTAGCAGCGTCCAGTCGAAGGCGGTGCCGTTGCCGCCGGGCTGGGGGCCGGCCGTGTCGAAGAGGAAGTAATCAACGCAGTCCACGTAGGGCTGGAGCTGCGCAAAGTCGAACCCCTCGCCCACCGCAAACGCCTTCACCACCGGCACGCCGCCGGCCCGCACCGCGGCGCAGGTTTCGGGCGTTTCGTGTCCGTGAAGCTGGGCCAGTTGCAAATCATACTCCCGCACCCGCGCCAGCACCGTAGCCGCGTCGTCATCCACGAACACGCCCACCTTGCGGATGGCGGCCGGCAAGGCCCGCACCGCCGCCGCCGGCAGCCGCTCCCCCACGTACCGCTTCGACTGCGGATAGAAGATGAACCCCAGAAAATCGGGCCGCAGCGCCGCCACCGCCCGCAGGCTGTCGGCATCAGCCATCCCGCAGATTTTGAGGTGGGGCATGTGGTGGGTGTTGGTTGGCATGTGTGGGGGCTAAAGCTAGCTCCCCTCCTTGGAAAGGAGGGGCTGGGGGTGGTTGATTTTTAGAGTTAGAAGCTAGAGCTAGCTGTTGTTCTGACGATGGTCAACCACCCCCAACCCCTCCTTTCCAAGGAGGGGAGCTAGCTCTAGCTTTCTGACCCTTACAGCAACGTCACCGCCTCGGTGGCGCGGAGCTGCTGCACCAGGGCGGCGCAGGCTTTTTCGGGGCGGGAGTGGCGCATGAAGGTTTCGCCCATCAGGAAGCCGCGGTAGCCTACGGCGCGCAGGGCTTCAATGTCGGCGGCGGTGGTTAGGCCGCTTTCCGTCACCTTCACGTACTCGTCGGGAATGCGCTGGGCCAACTCGCCCGAGGTGTCGAGGCTCACGGAGAAGTCGTGCAGGTTGCGGTTGTTCACGCCTACCAGGCTCACGGCGTCGGGGTGCAGGGTTTTGTCGAGCTCCTCGGCGTTGTGGATTTCGAGCAGCACTTCCATGCCCAGGCTTTTGGCCAGCCGGCCCAGGCGCAGCACTTCCTCACCGCTGAGCACGGCCGCAATCAGCAGCACGGCATCAGCCCCGAGGCTCTTGGCTTCGATGATCTGGTACTCGTCCACTACGAAATCCTTGCGCAGGATGGGGCAGAAATTGAAGCGCCGGGCCGTGGTCAGGTCCTCGTTCTTGCCGCCGAAAAACTCCGTATCCGTCAGCACCGACAGCGCCGAAGCGCCGGCCTGCATGTAGCCCAACGTGGTGCGCTCCACCGGCGCGTGGGCGTTGATGATGCCCTTGCTGGGCGACTTGCGCTTGAACTCGGCAATGATGCCGCTCAGATCGTCGCGCAGCAGGTAGCGGCGCAAACTCAGCGGCTGGGCCGGCATGTAGAAGCTTTGCTCCAGCAGCTTCACCGGCACCAGGCTCTGGCGGGTGGCTACTTCCTGGCGCTTATGGGCAATGATGGTATCGAGAATGGTCATTGTTTTGAGCTGTTAGCTACTAGCTGTTGGCTGATAGCTGTTTCGAAAATCGTGTGTCATCCTGAGCAGAGCGAAGGACCTTGTGCCATTCGCACGAAGCGTAACAACAACAGTCGTTCTGGTTTGATAAGGTCCTTCGCTCCGCTCAGAATGACAGGACCTGTTTACTGGGCTCAGATAGCTGCCACCAGCTCCCGCAGCGCTTGGCGGGCGCGGCCGGAATCCAGCGACTCGCGGGCGGCGGCCAGGCTGTCGGCGAAGCTGAAGGTGGGCTCCAGGCAGCCGATGGCCAGGGCCGCGTTGGCCGTTACCACGTCGCGCTGGGCGCGGGTGGCACGGCCTTCCAGCACATCCACAAAGATGGTGGCTGATTCGGCAGCGGTACGGCCGCCGGCCAACTCCTCGGGCTGGTTCAGGGTCAGGCCCAGGTCGGCGGCCGAAACCACCCGCTCGCCTTCTGATGTGGCCAGCTTGGCGGCGGCCGTCAGCGAGAGTTCGTCGTAGCCATCCAGGGCGTGGACCACGGCATAGCGGGTGTCGGTTTGCTGGAGCAGGTAGTGGTAGAGGCGCAGCAGCTCCAGGCTGAAGGTGCCGGCCACCTGAAACTTCGGCCGCGCGGGGTTCACCAGCGGGCCCAGGATGTTGAAGAACGTGCGCACGCCCAGCTCCCGGCGCACCGGTCCGGCGTGGCGCATGGCCGGGTGGAAGGCCGGAGCGTGCAGAAAGCAGATGCCGGCCCGTTCCAGCTGCCGCTGCAGCACGTCGTTGCCCACCCCAAACTCCACGCCCAGCTGCTGCAGCACATCCGACGACCCGCACACCGACGACACGCCGATGTTGCCATGCTTGGTGACCTTGTAGCCGGCCCCAGCCACCACAAAGCAGGCCAGCGTACTGATGTTGAGCGTGTCCTTGCCGTCGCCGCCGGTGCCCACAATGTCCACCGTGTCGCGGGTGCCCAGCTCCGGGTCGCGGCTGAGGCTCAGCAGGGCCTCGCGGAAGCCCGCCAGCTCCGGCACCGAGATGGGCCGCATCCGGTACACGCTCATAAAGGCCGCCATTTCCGCCGCGTTGGCCTCGCCCTGCCCAATGCGCAGCATGGCTTCCAGCGCCTCGGGGTGAGTCAGCAGCTGCTGGTCGAATAGTTTATTGAGAATCTGTTTCACAATCAGACCGCCACGAAGGCGGGTTTGGGGGAATTGGGTGGGTAATTACCGGAGGTAGAGACGCAATATTTTGCGTCTCCCCGCGTGCTGATGTTGTTAGCTCCACGCTACTATTATCGTTCAACGACGAGACTCCAACTACTGCGTCTCTACATTCAGCCTGTTCAGCTCAGCCAGTTGCGCAGCATCTGGTGGCCGTGCTCGGTGAGAATGGATTCGGGGTGGAACTGCACGCCGCGCACATCATAGTCCCGGTGGCGGAAGGCCAACACCTGACCGTCGGCGTCGAGGGCGGTGACTTCCAGCTCGGCGGGCACGCTCTCGGGGCGCACGCTCCAGCTGTGGTAGCGGCCTACTTTAAAGGTATCGGGCAGGCCGTCGAACAGCTTGTCGGCGGCCGTGAGGTGGGCGTCGGTGGCTAGGCCGTGGAGCACCTGGGGTAGGTTGTACAGCTCCCCGCCGAAGCTTTCCGCCAAGCCCTGGTGGCCCAGACACACGCCCAGAATCCGCTTGGAAGGTGCGTAGCGACGGATGATTTCGGGCATCAGGCCCGCTTCCGACGGCACGCCGGGACCGGGCGACAGCAGCACCGCGTCGTAGGCGGCCACGTTGTCCACGGCCAGCTTGTCGTTGCGAATCACGGTAACGTTGTCCGTATGCCCCAGCTCCCGCAGCACCTGCACGAGGTTATAGGTAAAGGAGTCGTAGTTGTCGAGAACGAGGATGTTCATTGAGTTCGGCCGTTTGGCCTGATGGTCCCAGGGCTGAAGCCCTGGGCTAGTGAGTGACTTCTATAAGGAGTGCTCCGTAGCCCAGGGCTTCAGCCCTGGGACGGCTGCCGCCGATGCTACACCTGCTCAGCGGCCTGCAGCGCCTTGCGTAGGGCGGCCAGCTTGTGGTGCACTTCGTTGAGTTCGGAGTTGATGTCGGAGGCGGCTACCACGCCGGCCCCAGCCTGGAAGTAGAGCTGGCCGGCGGTGCTCAGAAGCGAGCGGATCATGATGGCGTGGTTGAAGTCGCCGTTGAAGCCCAGGTGGCCGATGGCGCCGCCGTAGTACCCGCGGGCTGTCGGTTCCAGGCCATCAATGAGCTGCATGGCGCGGTGTTTGGGCGCGCCCGAGAGCGTGCCGGCCGGGAAGGTATCGGCCACCACCTGCAGCGAGTTAGTGCCGGCGGCCAGGGTGGCATTCACCTCGCTCACCAAGTGAATCACGTGCGAGTAGAACTGGATTTCGCGGAAGGTTTTCACCCGCACGTTGTCGCCGTGGCGGGCTAGGTCGTTGCGGGCCAGGTCCACCAGCATCACGTGCTCGGCGTTTTCCTTGGGGTCGTCGGCCAGCTTTTGGGCCAGAGCGGCATCCTCGGCGTCGTGGCCGGTGCGGCGGAAGGTGCCTGCAATGGGGAACAGACTGGCCTCGCGGCCCTGAATGCGCACCTGCGCCTCCGGCGACGACCCGAAAATCTTGAAGGAGCCGTAATCGAAGTAGAACAGGTAGGGCGAGGGGTTGATGGAGCGCAGCGCCCGGTACACGTTGAACTCGTCGCCCGAGAAGCCCTGCTGAAACCGGCGTGACAGCACAATCTGAAACACGTCGCCCCGCAGGCAGTGCTGCTGGCCCTGGGCCAGCACCTTGAGAAACTCCTCGTCGGTCTGGTTGGTCTGCTCCTCCCCTTCCGTCCGGAACTTGAAATCGGGCAGCGAGGGGTTGCGGATCAAGTTTACCAGCTTCGTCAGCCCGTCCTCGTCCACCTCCTGCCCCTGCAACGTGTGCTCGAACACGTACAGCTCGTTGCGGAAGTGGTTGATGGCAATGACGTAGCGGTAGGTGCCGTACAGGATATCCGGAATCTGGCCGGCGGGCTGCTTGTCGGGGTTCAGCGTGAGGTCCTCAAAGGCCTGCACCGCCTCGTAGCCCAGGTACCCGAACAGCCCGCCCGTGATGAAGTCGTGGCCGGTATCCTCGGTCTGGAAGCTGGCCGCAAAGGCCTGCAGGCGGGCCAGGGCCGTGCGGGGCGAGTCGAGCGTTTCGGTTTCGGTGGTATCGTCGGGTAGCGTGAGGGTCAGCTCCCGGCCGCGCAGCTCAAAGCGGGCCAGCGGATCGAAGGCCAGGTAGCTGAACGCGTTCTGCTGGCCGTGGTAGTCGGAGCTTTCCAGCAGCAGGCAGTTGTCGTACCGGTCGCGCAGGCGCAGGTAGAGGCCCACGGGGGTGACGGTATCGGCCAGAACGCGCAGGTGGCGGGTAGTGAGCTGGTAGGTTTGCATGAGCGGGGCTGGTTGTGTTGGTAGAGGTGGGCCAGCGCCGGGCACAAAAAAAGCCCGGCTGGTCGGCCGGGCTTTTGAGTCGTTGCGAAAAAAGTAGTTCGATACCTTAACGCACGCACAGGCTGTCCCGTCCGGATTCTCCGTAGGGCCACCACCATGCTTGCAGGTTCATCGAAATAGTCATTGCCAAAAAGTTGGTTAGGCGTTGAACGGTGCAAAGGTACGCCGGGTTCAGTGCGGCGCAAGAAAAGGCCGGTTTTTTTTACCAGCGGCTTTCACCCTCATTCCTGGTTATAAAGCATTGCAGGCAGTGGCAGAACAGCTACTCTTTAATAAATGCCTGCGTACCCTGCTGCTTACTGGTAGTTACGCGCAACTGATACAGGCCTTTGGCCAGACCGCTCACGTTAAGCGCGCCGCCAGCTTTAAGCTTGTCTTTCACTACCACCCGGCCGCTCTGGTCCAGCACTTCCACGCGGGCGTCGCGGGCATCGGTGGGCAGCTGCAGCATCAGCCGGTCTTTGGCCGGGTTGGGATACGCACTGAAGGCCAGCACGGCGGCGTTGCGGGTACCGGTAACTACGGCAGGCCGGCTCAGCCACTGATAGGCCGCCGAAAACTCCCGCTTCCAGAACCACTCGGCGTGCTGCCCATCAGCGGGGGCGCTGAAGCTCAGGTTGGCAGCCGGTACGCCGCCCCGCGCCAACGAGTCGCGCATGGCCTGCATCAGGGGCACCATGGTCTGGCTTTCGGTAGCTCCACTCACGAAGTAGAAGCGCGTAGCCGGGTTGGCCGGGTGCTGCCGCAGGTACTGAAACAACGGCTGCTGGGCAAACCAGAACGCCGGCGAAAACACGCCCACTTTGCTGTATACCTGCGGGTACTTCAGGGCTGCATAGGTGGAAATCAGGCCGCCCATGCTGCTCCCGGCAATGCCAGTAAACTCCCGCCCGGTGAGGGTACGATAGTTCTGGTCGATGTAAGGCTTAAGCGTCTGAACCATGAAATCCACGTACTGGTCACCCTGGCCGCCGCCATACTGGGGGTTATTCCAGGGAGAAAGCTCGTTCAGCCGCTCACTGCCGCCGTTATCCACAGCCACTACAATAGAGCCGGTAGCATCCAGGCCCTGCTGCTGCAGCTGGCTCAGGGTTTCATCCACGCCCCACTCGCCCGAGAAGCTGGTGCAGGCATCAAACACATTCTGCCCATCGTGCATGTACAGCACGGGGTAGCGCTTGGCAGTAGCCGTACCGTAGTCGTTGGGCAGGTATATCCAGATGCGGCGCGTGCGCCCCAACTGTGGCATCTGAAACGCCGTGCTGATGATTTGTACGTTGGGTTGCAGCGCCGTGCTCTGACAGGTGCCACCACCCGCGCCCAGATCTTTCCAGTTCACTACCTGCAGATTGACGGTAGCCGGACCGCCACTAATCGTGTAGCTCCGGTTGCTGATGTCGTTGTTCTGGGCATCCGACTCAACCGTACCCCAGGAGCCCCGGGTAAATTTAAATTCTACTGTACCCGTCACGGAGGCCGGCAACGTGAGCTGGTAGCTGCCGTCGGCAGCCTTAGTCAGCGCGTGCGGCGCATTGCCGGGGTTCCAGTTGTTAAAGGAGCCCGCCATGTACAGCGTAGCGCTGGCCGGGGTGGCAGCGGGCACTGCCGTGAGGCGGAAAGTGGTTTGTGCCTGTACGTTGGTACTCGCAAGGGCTACAGCGCAGCCAAGCAAAAAATACTTCATAGGAAAAAGGTGGGCAGAAAGGATATAGCAAGCTACCAACAATTCTGCTGGCGTATCTCCCGCTCACACCATTTTCCCAATAAGAGGTAGCGTCCCCTTGAGTAGTGGATAAAGACAACCTGTATTTTTCCGGGAAAATGCAGAAAACCGACAAAGCAATTTTCTGTACTGAGTGGTAAGTAAGCCCTTACGGTGAGCAACAGCGAGGAACTTTTCGCCTGCACCGAAACTCCGCTTGGCCAGCAAGGTACACTGCCATTCTCAGCCCTAGAATATATACAAAAAAACCAGCACCCTATTGATCAATTTCACACCATTGACCCGATACTTTATTGACTCTAGATGTTGCTCTGTTTGCACACCCTTATTTCTTCTACTTGCTTTTTCACCTAGCTTCACCCATCCGAAAACAGCCTGATTTACCGCTATTTGGCCCCTGACGCATCAACACACTATCAATTCCGACTGGTTTGGTGAAAACCGTCGATTTGGTGAAATTCTATCATTCGTCTGGCTGATTAACAACCCCACTGTCAATGTAGCATTGTCGCGAGTCAATATGCGCGTGCTTCGAAAGGACCGGCTGTAAGTGCCCGTTTGTAACCTCAGGTACCGATATTATGCCTTATAGCCACCCGTAAGAGGTCGATTCGAAAGACATTTACTACTGTCAAAATGTTGCCCCGACAACTTTTCAATAGATATCCGTCGCAAAGTCCAATTATAACGAAACCGACTTATGGGTTTGCACTCATTGTTTTTGTTCGGCCGAACCCTTTAACTTGCGCTGTTTCTTAACGATTTGGTGATGTTGAACTCGGACGAAGCAGGTAGTATAGAATGGGTCACTCACCCGGTTCGTCACCCGTTTTCCGCTGCTTAGGACCACTAAATTCCCACTCCGGTTTGTCCGGAAAAATCCATTTCAACCCCCTAACTCTTTTTCAATGAAACACCCCTATCTAGCGAAACTGGCGCTGCCCCTCCTCTGCGCAGGTGTTAGCGTGAGCAGCGCATACGCGCAGGGAATTGGAACGGTGAGCGGCCGCGTGCTGGACGAGAAAGGCGAAGGCATGCCCGGCGTTACCGTTATTATTGAAGGCACCAATCTGGGTGGCTCAACCAATTCTGATGGTTCCTTCTCTATTCAGAATGTTCCGTCCGGCCCACACACGCTGGTAATGTCGTTCGTAGGTTATACCACGCAGCGTCAGAGCATCTCCGTAACCGCCGGTCAGAACACGGCCGTAAGCAGCCTCACGCTGTCGGAAAACACCACGCTGCTGAACGAAGCAGTAGTTATCGGTTACGGTACCCAGCGCAAGCAGGACGTAACCGGTGCCGTAGAGCAGGTATCGACCAAACAGTTCGTACAGGGCCAGATTACCAACCCCGAGCAGCTGGTGCAGGGTAAGGTAGCCGGCTTGCAGATTACTACCAACAGCGGTGCCCCCGGCGCCGGCTCCAACATCCGGATTCGCGGTGGTGCTTCGCTGAATGCCTCCAACGACCCGCTGATTGTAATTGACGGCGTACCGGTGGATAACCGGGGCCTGTCGGGTACTTCCAACCCACTGTCGTTGATTAACCCCAACGATATTGAGAGCGTAACCGTGCTGAAAGACGCTTCGTCGACGGCTATTTACGGTTCGCGCGCTTCGAACGGCGTTATTCTGGTAACTACCAAGAAAGGTCTGCAGGGCGACAAGCTTCACGTGAATGTAAGCTCGCAGAACTCGGTTTCGGAAGCCCGCAACTACGTGGACGTGCTCAATGGCGCTGAGTTCCGCGCCGTGGTGAACGGTATCGGCAACGCCAGCCAGAAGGCTCTGCTGGGCAACACCAGCACCGACTGGCAGCGCGAAATTTACCGCACCGCCCAGACCACGGACAACAACGTGAGCCTGACCGGCTCTATTGGCACTGTTCCCTACCGCCTGTCGGGTGGTTACCTGGACCAGGAAGGTCTGCTGCTCAAGAACGACCTGAAGCGCTACACTTCTTCGCTGAGCCTGACGCCGGTGCTGCTGAACGGCAACCTGAAGGTGGACGTGAACGTGAAGGGCTCCTGGGTTGACAACAACTTCTCGGGCCAGGGTGCTATCGGCTCCGCTGCCAGCGCCAACCCCACCCTGCCGGTATTCAACGGCAGCCCCTTCGGCGGCTACACCGAAGTACTGGCTACCGACGGCTCGGGTCAGCTGAACACCCTGGGTGTTCGTAACCCGCTGGGCCTCATCAACCAGCGCCGCGACCGGAGCACCGTGAAGCGGGGCCTGGGTAACATTCAGCTCGACTACAAGCTGCCCTTCGTGGAAGGCCTTCGTGCCAACCTGAACCTGGGTGCTGACCTGCAGCAGGGCCGTGGCACCGTATTCGTGCCCAACTACGCTGCTTCCGACTACTTCCGTCAGATACAGATAGGTACCACCACCTACCGGGGTGGCCTCAACAACCAGTACGCGCAGGACAAGATCAACAAGCTGATGGAGGTGTACCTCGCCTACGACCGTCAGCTGGGCATCGGCCGCCTCAACTTGGTGGCAGGTCACTCCTACCAGAGCTTCCGCGACAAGAACTACGTTTTCTCGGATAACCTGGCTGATGGCACCATCCTGACGGCTGCCTCGTCGCTGCTGAACAACGAGAACTACCGGGACCCCCGCTACGTGCTGGTTTCGTTCTTCGGCCGGGCCAACTATAACATCAACGACAAGTACCTGCTGACGGCTACGTTCCGGGCAGACGGTTCTTCGCGCTTCTCCAAGGATAACCGCTGGGGTTATTTCCCCTCGGCCTCGGCCGCGTGGCGTATCAAGGGTGAGGATTTCCTGAAAAACAGTACTGCTATTTCCGAACTGAAACTGCGTCTGGGCTACGGCCAGACCGGTCAGCAGGACATTGGCGACCTGTATCCCTATCTGGCCCGCTACACCTACTCGGAGAATACGGCCCAGTATCAGATTGGCGGCAACTACTCGAACACGCTGCGCGCCGCTGCCTACGATGAAAACATTAAGTGGGAAACGACGGCTACGTATAACGCCGGTCTGGACTACGGTTTCCTCGATGGCCGCATCTACGGTGCCGTGGATGTGTACAAGCGGAAAACCACTGACCTGCTGAACACCGTACCTCTGCCGGCGCTGGCCAACCTTTCCAACGTACTGACGACCAACGTCGGCTCGCTGGAGAACAAGGGGGTAGAAGCTTCGCTGAATGTAGACGTGGCCCGCTCGGAGAAATTCAACTGGACGCTGAACGCCAACGTAACGGCGTACCGCATCAAAATTACGCAGCTCAGCAACGCCACGAACCCCGAGTACGTGGGTGACTTGACTGGTGATGCTATTTCGGGCGGTACCGGCAACAAAGTACAGATCAATACGGTTGGCTATACGCCCTTCAGCTATTACGTGTACCAGCAGGTATATGGCTCGGATGGCAAGCCGCTGGAAGGTGTATATGTTGACCGGAACGGCGACGGAACTGTTGATTCGAAAGACTTGTATCGGTATAAATCCCGGACCCCTACGGCTAGCCTGGGCTTCGGTTCGAACCTGACCTACGGCAAGGCCAGCTTGGCCTTCACTTTGCGCTCCAACATTGGCAACTACGTGTATAACAACGTTCGTTCGCAGGCCTTCTTCCCGGCCGGTGGTTCCAACGGGGTTGTTAGCAACCTGAACCGTGACTTCCTGACCACGGGCTTCACCACGCCACAGTACTTCTCGGATTACTATGTGGAAAATGCCTCGTTCCTGCGCATGGAAAACCTGACGCTTGGCTACAACTTCGGGAACATCTACAACGACAAGGCCAACCTGCGTTTGTCACTGGCAGCTCAAAACCTGTTTGTGATTACCAAATACAAAGGTCTTGATCCGGAGGTGTTCAGTGGCCTCGATAACAATATTTATCCGCGCCCGCGCACCATTACGCTCGGTCTGAACATCGGCTTCTAACATCCCACCCCCATGAAAAACAAATTCACTCGCACCCTGGCTACTGCCCTGTTTGCGGTAAGCCTGCTCCCGTTCAGCTCGTGCATAAAGGACCTGGATCAGACTCCTTCCTACGAGCTGACCACGGATAACGTGTATAAAGATCCGGCCCGTGTGAAAGAGGTACTGGCTCGTTTGTACGCCACGCTGGCCGTTAGCGGCCAGACGGGCCCGGCCGGCCAGCCCGATATTTCCGGTATCGACGAGGGATTCTCGAACTACATCCGTCAGTACTGGATGGCGCAGGAACTCACCACCGATGAAGCCATCATTGGCTGGGCCGATGGTAACCTGCCCGACTACAACAAGCTGACCTGGAACGCCAACAACGAGTTTGTACGGGCCATCTACGACCGTATCTTCTACCAGATTGCTCTCTGCAACGAATTTGTGCGCCAAACCACGGATTCCAAGCTGGGTGACTACGGTTACAGCAGTGCCGAGCAGACCAACGTAAAGCAGTACCGCGCCGAAGCCCGCTTCCTGCGCGCTCTGAGTTACTACCATGCGCTGGATATGTTCGGTAACGTGCCCTTCGCTACTGAAACTTCCTCGGTTGGTAAAGACAAGCCGCAGCGTATTGAGCGTGCCGCGCTGTTCAACTACATCGAGAGTGAGTTGAAAGCCATCGAAGGTGACCTGGCGGCTCCGCGCACTAACGAGTTCGGCCGGGCCGACCAAGGCGCTGCCTGGACGCTGCTGACCAAGCTGTACCTGAACTCCAAAGTGTACACCGGTACTGCCCGTGACACCGATGCTATTACCTACGCTAACAAGGTACTGGGTGGTGGCTACACGCTGGCTCCGATCTACGCCAACCTGTTCAAAGCCGACAACAACACTACCTCGGCCTCGGAAATCATTTTCCCGGTTCGTTTCGATGGTGTGCACACCAAGTCGTACGGCGGCATGACGTTCATCATCCATGCAGCAGTGGGTGGCTCCATGCCGGCTTCTGACTTCGGTATTGACGGCGGCTGGGGTGGTACCCGCACCAAGAAAAACCTGGTGGACCTGTTCCCCAATGCCGCTACCGGCACTAGCCCCGACAAGCGTGCTATGTTCTACACGGCCGGTCAGACGCTGGAAATCAACGACGTAGCGACGTTCACAGATGGTTACGCCATTTCGAAGTTCAAGAACGTTTCTTCCACCAACGCGCCCGGCTCAAACCCCACGTTCCCGGATACTGACTTCCCCATGTTCCGTCTGGCCGACGTACAGCTGATGTACGCTGAGGCAGTAGTACGGGGTGGCACCGGTGGCAGCACGGCTACGGCAGTTAGCTACATCAACGCGCTGCGTCAGCGGGCTTATGGTAATGCTTCGGGCAACATCACGGCGGCTGATCTGAACCTGAACCTGATTCTGGACGAGCGGGGCCGTGAGCTGTACTGGGAAGGTCACCGTCGTACTGACCTGATTCGTTTCGGCAAGTACACCACGGGCTACAACTGGCCCTTCAAAGGTGGTGTACGGGTGGGTGCTGACGTACCCGCTACCCGGGCCCTGTTCCCCATCCCAACCACGGATCTGACGGCCAACCCCAACCTGCAGCAAAACGCTGGTTATTAATCTGCTGAAAACTGAACCGGAATTTTCCACCTGTGGTTTCCGGTTCAGTTTTGCAGAATCCCCTTAACCCCACCTCTTCTTCACTTTTACTATGTCACACTGGCTTACTCGCGTTTCCGGGCTTTGCCTGACAGCTGCCGTACTGCTCACTTCTTGCGAAAAGGAAGGCGACCAGGTAGTTATGCAGCAAAGCGGCAATACCACTGTTGCTTCTACGGCCAGCACCCTGGTGCTGAACGATGGTAACTCTGCCTCCAATGTAACCACTATCAGCTGGGCCCCGGCTTCCTACGGTTACGCAGCGGCGCCTTCTTATATTCTGCAGTTCGATACGAAAGCCGGTAATTTCACTGGCTCGAAAATGCAGGAAGTAAACGTGGGCACCGCTACCAGCAAGACCTTCACGGGTGCCGAGCTGAACACGCTATTGCTCCAGCTGGGCCTGCCGACCACCGGCACCAGCTCCGACGTGGTAGTACGCGTTAAGACGGTATTGAGCTCCAAGGTAAATGCGCCTTTCTCGGCTCCGGTGAACCTGAAGGTTACCCCCTACAAAGTAGTTATCAACTATCCTTCGCTGTACGTTCCTGGTAACCACCAGGGCTGGAACCCAGCCACTGCTCCCACAGTTGGTGCGTTCAACAGCAATAACAACCAGCTGTACGAAGGCTATGTGAACTTCGGCACTGCTTCGCCCGAGTTCAAGTTTACCTCCGTTCCGGCCTGGAGCGGTACCAACTACGGCAACGGCAATGGCGGCAAGCTCTCTACGGATGGCGGTGCCGGCAACCTGACGGTTCCGACCACCGGTTACTACCTGCTGAAAGCTGACGTTGGTGCTTTGACCTGGTCGGCCACGAAAACTACCTGGGGCGTTATCGGCTCGGCCACGCCCAACGGCTGGAACTCCGATACCCCACTCACCTTCGATGCTACTACCGGCGTATGGAGCGCCCGTGTTGCTCTGACGGTTGGCGAAATCAAATTCCGTGCGAACAACGACTGGACGATTAACTTCGGGGACGGCTTCAACGGCTCCAACCCCAAAGTTGCTCCTGATGGTGTTCTGGATTACGGTGGAGACAACCTGGCCATTACGACGGCCGGTACCTACACCATAACGCTTGACCTGAGCAAGCCTGGTAACTACGCTTACTCGGTGAAGTAATCGTAACCTGCGCTCATACATAAAAAAGACCCCGACAGTAACTGTCGGGGTCTTTTTTATGTGTCATATTACTCAGGCTAATACACAGCCAGTTGCCGGGCCGTAACCTGGTCTCCTACCTGCAGCTTTACGAAATACGAGCCGGCCTGCAGGTTATTTAGCGGCTGGGTTTGCGGACCACTCCGGCGGCCCAACGACAGGTTCTGCACCCGCTGTCCCAGCGAGTTGAATACCTCCAGCACTACGTTCTGCTGACCGGTTGGCACCAGGTACGTAATCTGGGCTGCACCTGCGCTGGGGTTCGGATATACGGCAAACTTCAGCAGTTCAGCAGCTTCTCTATTTGCCACCAGACCAGTTCCTATTACGTAGCCGAGCGCCTGTGTACCGGCTATGTTCCGGAAGTTCGGGTCAGCTCCCAGAGCGGTGGTCTGCCCACTGATGGGCGGAATAACATCGGAAGTAAAAACTCCGTCACCGTCCGTGTAGGCGGCAAATAAATCAACCCGGGAGCCAACCGTCACGGGTGAAGTAAGCGTACCCAACACGGAAAGCGGAATTTCCACCTCCCAGCCCGTATTGGTAGTGTTGGCAGCCAGGCTGGCGGTGTTATTGTAGGCCAACTTGGCTCCGGAGAAGTCGGTGGTAGCGGCAGCGGTAACTGCTGTGCCGGTTTTACTGCCTTGCCCCAAATACGTATCGCTGGGGGAAGTGCCCACGTAGCTGGCACGACTGAAGTACACGTCGCCGGCCCCCGGGCCGATGGATACGCGCAGGCCAAAATCCACCTCCATATCCATGGTGGGCTTGTGTTTGAGGGGTGAGAATCCGTCGCCGCTGCCGGGCAGTTGGGTACCAGCCGCTACGCCCGTCCGGCCGGGCACGTTCAGGTACATCACAAAGGCTTTATAGGGCCCCGAAGTGGCTGCCTCACCGGAGCCAACCAGCATCAGATTAAGAGTGGTAGCCGTGTAGCCGACATATAGGGCCTTGATTCCCCGGTCGGCATCGGAGTGGGTACCGGTGTACGAAGACGCCAGCTGGTACTTGCCGATACCGGTACCAATTTCAGCCGCTGAGGCAGTGCCATCAACGGTAAATTGAGCCTGAGCAGGCAGGCTGGCCGCAGCCAGAAAAGCAAATGCGGCGAGGGTAAGCTGTTTTTTCATGCGTTGAAAAAAATTGGGTTGAATAATACCGGCCGCACTCTGGCACCATACAGAATCTGATGGCTGAGCTTGAAACCGTAAACTCCTCCATTATACGAACTTAAACCGTTTAAGATTAACCTGTTACTAACCACTCACTCACAGTATATAAGCGTATTTGACGATTTTAGCGAATATCCGCTCTGTTCTAAAGCGCGCGGCCGCGTTAGCGCGCATTTTTAGCGGTATTTTCAGGGCAGTTCGTATTTTTTTGTGCCAAAATCTTTTCCGTGTTTCGCTATTTGTAAGTGCGAACTTGCGGGCCGTCTGACCTGCCAAGTGGGCTGGGCCATTTCCTTTTCCTCATTTTTTTCCGTTCGATATGATTCTGATTGCCGACGGCGGCTCCACCAAAACCAACTGGTGCCAACTGACCGACTCCGGGCAGCGCGTGTATTTCAATACCGAAGGCTACAACCCGTACTTTATCGATACGCCCGGCATTGTGGCTTCGATGAATAAAAACCTGCCGGATGACCTGCCCCGCGCCGATGTTCAGGAAGTGTATTTCTACGGTGCCGGCGTTTCAGGCCCGGACAAGGCCGAGGTAATTGCGGCAGCTATGCGGGAGGTTTTCCCCAATGCCAAGCGCGTCGAAGTAACCGAGGACCTGCTGGCTGCCGCCCGTGCCCTGCTGGGCCGCTCGGCCGGCTTTGCTGCCATTCTGGGTACTGGCACCAACTCCTGCCTCTACGACGGCGAGAAAATCATTTACAATGTGGACTCCCTGGCCTATTTCCTCGGTGACGAGGGCAGCGGTGCCTTCCTGGGCAAAATGCTGCTGCGCGACTACCTGCGCGGCCAAATGCCGGCGGAGCTGCTGGAAGCCATGCGCGACGAGTACAAAGCCGGCACCCGCGAGGATGTGCTGGACCGCCTCTACAACCAGCCGCTGCCCAACCGTTTCCTGGCCAGCTTTGCCAAGTTCGCCTACGACCACAACAACAGCAGCTACTGCCGCCAGCTGGTGGTGGAAAGCTTCCAGGCCTTCTTCCGCAACCTGGTTACGCATTACCCCAACTACCAGGACTACACGTTCAACTGCATCGGATCGGTGGGCTACAACTTCCGCGACGCTCTGACGCAGGTGGCCCACGAAAACGGAATGGAAGTCGGCAAAATCATCCGCTCCCCTATCGACGACCTGGTGTCGTATCACGAAGGCGCGTAAGTGAAATACCCGCGTAAACAAAAAGCCCCGCCACAATTGTGGCGGGGTTTTTTGTTTACGCGGGTTGCCTGAGCCGTGAGCCCAGGCAACCGTGTGAAGCGGTTAGTGTTGTACAACCAACCGGATGGTTTGCTGCTGCTGACCGGTATTCAGACGCACCATGTACACCCCGTTGCTGAGGTTATCCAGCGGGAGATCCTGCACTTTCGCGCCGGCCGTCTGGCGGGTAGCGGGCAGGGTTTTCACGGTAGCACCCAGCAGGTTCAGGATGGAAACCTGCACGGTAGTAGCCTGGGGCAGCTGGTAGCTGAGCTGAGCCGTGGTGCCGGCCGGGTTTGGCCAGGCAGCCAGCTGCAGTACCGCCGCAGCGGCCTGCTGCTGACGCGTACCCAGTACCAGCTGCTCCTTTTTCAGGCGCGTGGTGGTGTACACCGCGTATTCGCCGGGCTGCAGCGTGAGCGGAGCCGTGGTGCTGGTTACGTTGATGGAGTCGCCGGTGAGGTAGTTGTACCACTTACCGGTGCGCTGGAAGTCGGGCGTCACGCTGGTGCTCGTCACGTCGAAGTTGCCAACCACGGTTACGTTTTGGGTGGCGTTGCTCAGGTGAATGGTTTTGCCGGCCCCGTTCAGGCTTTGCGTGAAGCTGGTGGGGTTTTCGAACACCGGGTCAATCTTCTTCAGCGCAATGAGGTAGCGGTACGTGTTGTACAGCTTGGCGCGGGCGGGCACCGTCTGGTAATTCCACAGGATAGGCTTGTTGCCCACGCGGCCGTTCTGGTCGATGCTGATGTCGTAGCCCAACTCGCCGAATTGCCATACCATTTTGGGACCGGGTACCGTGAAGAAGAAGGCAGCGGCCAACTCCTGACGGGCCAGGGCGGTGTTCAGGTTTTTCACCGAGTAAGCGCCCGACGCGTTACCGTACTGCAGGTTCTTGAACATCAGGCGCTCCTCATCGTGGCTTTCCATATAGGTCACCAGGTTCGGCTGTGCCCAACCCCGGGCGCCGTAGTAGCCGCCGCTGAAGTTGGAGTTGGCGAGGAAGCCCATGGTGGCCTCATTGTAGTTGTAGTTCATGTTGCCCCACAGCATCAGGCCGATGTTCGACAGCGCAATTTCTTCCGAGTTATCAGCGAAGTGCTCCAGAATCGGGTACATGGTGGGGTCAACGGCCACCATGGTGTTGTAGTAGTCCTGCCAGATGTTGATGCGCGACTGGTCGAACTGGCCCCAGGCCCCTACATCGGAGGGGTTGTTGCGCTGGGTGAAGCCTTTGCTCAGGTCGAAGCGGTAGCCATCCACGTGGTACTCGCGCAGCCAGTGCTCCATTACCCGCTTGGAATAATAGCGCGTGAAGGGACTTTCGTGGTTGAAATCGTAGCCCACGTTGAAGGGGTGGGTGGCATCCACGTTAAACCAGGGCGAGTTGGCCGTGGGCTTACCGGCGGCGGCATCGAAGTACATCTGCACCATCGGGTTCTGGCCGAAAGCGTGGTTGAGCACCATATCCAGCACCACGGCAATACCGCGGCGGTGGGCGGCATCAATAAAGCGCTTCAGCTCATCCTTGGGGCCGTAGTATTTATCGGGGGCAAAATGGAAGGACGGGTTGTAGCCCCAGCTTTCATTGCCTTCAAACTCATTCACGGGCATCAGCTCGATGCAGTTCACACCCAGGCGCTGCAAGTAGCCCAGCGTATCGCGCAGGGTCTGGTAGTCGTGGCGGGCAATGAAGTCGCGCAGATGCAGCTCGTAAATCACGAGGTCGGTGCGCTTGGGCTTCTGGAAGTTGGTTACCTGCCAGGCGTAGGTGCTCTGGTTGGTTTGCAGCACCGATACAATGCCGGTGGTTTTACCGGTTGGGTAGGCTTTCAGGCCAGGGTACGTTACGGCCGGAATAAACGAGTCGTTGTTGGGGTCCAGCACCTTTTCCGAGTACGGGTCGGCCACTTTCAGGCTGCCATCCACCAAATACTGATAGGCGTATTCGCGGCCGGGCGTCAGACCATTGATCTGCACCCACCAGTTGTTGCCGTCGGGGGTTTTGTTGAGGAAGGCGGCGTTGTCGGGCTGCCAATTGTTGAACTCCCCAATGGCGTACACGAACTGTTTGCCCGGCGCGGTCAGGTTCAGAATAACGGAAGTACCGCCGTTCAGGTACGTTACACCGTCTTTGGTACCGGCAGGCAGCGCCGCCACCGTCACGGCCGGACGCACGACGTACACGACCGAGTCGGTGGCCGTAACACCGGCGCTGGTAGCCGAGAAACGCACCACGTTGCGGCCCGTCTGCGAAATAGTAGCGGTGGTGCTGAGCGTCGTGCCGGTCTGCTGGGCCAGCGTAGTGCCGTTCAGCGCAAACTTCAGATCTGCCGAGGCCGAGGCCTGGCCCGTGAGGCTCACCTGCGTGCCGGCCGCCACAAACTGTGCGCCCGTTACGGCAGGTGAAGTAATGCGGGCCGTGAGGCCCCCTTGTGCTACATCAATAAAGATGTCGCCACCGGTGGCCGTGCGGCCCACGATGGTACCGGTGCCGTTGCGGAACAGAATGGCAATTTTCTGGATGGTTTCGCCGGCCGGTACATTATACCAGTCCCGCACGCTTGGCGTAATGGCGAGGGTGTAGATGTTAGCGTTGGTGGCGCTGCGCGTGAGCTTTACCGAGGGGTCAGGAGCGTTGAAGTTGGTAAACTTCACGTGCTTCCAGTCGGAGTTGGTCGTGCTCAGGTTGGTGATAACGCCGGTGTGCGCGTACACGTCGCCGGTGAAGTTGGCTAGTGCTGCATTGCCCTGGGTAGCGTCGAAGGTAATGGTTACCGCATCGGTGTCGCGGAAGAAGGTGGGCTGGGTAGTCACCACCTGCGCCCGCAAAACCGGCATTGCGGCCAGCATTGCCACCAGACTCAGTACAAGTCGAAGTGCTTTCATGAAAAAAGGAGTTGGGAATTTGGAAAATGGATGCTCATCTTTGATTCCCCATTGACCTTATCAGTTCGCAATTCAACCAAACCGGCGCAAGGGGGCATTAAAGATAAGGTAACCACTCACACACCACCAAGTCAACAGCGGCTTTTCTTGTAGCTTTAAGCGCTTTTTAATTTCTCATTTCTGCCGCCCGTGTCTTCACCGTTCAGCTTGTTTTCCGGCACTTTCCGGGTCCGTGGCCGGGCCGGGCTGCTGGCGCTGCTGCTGGGCAGCGGCCCGGCCCTGGCTCAGGTGCCCCGCGCCCCTCTCCCGTCTCCCGATACCCTGACGGTGCCTCCTGCCGGCCGCCTGAGCCAGCGCCTGCCCATTCTGGCGGGCGGACTGGTGGTGTCATACTCGGCTACCATGTATCTGCTGGGTCAGGGCTGGTACACCGGCGAGCGGACGCGCTTTCACTGGTTCAACGACCTGCCCGAGTGGAAGCAGATGGATAAAGCCGGCCACTTCTGGGGCGCGTTTCATGAAAGCCGGGGCGCGGTAGACATGCTGCGCTGGGCCGGTGTACCCGACCGGCGGGCCACCTGGTACGGGGGCTTCGTGGGATTTCTGCTCCAGAGCCCCATTGAGCTGCTCGACGGCCGGGACCCGGAGTACGGGGCTTCGGCCACCGACTTGGCGGCCAACTTCCTGGGTTCGGCAGGATTGATTGGGCAGCAACTGGCCTGGAATGAGGTACGCATCATGCCGAAATACTCCTTTCATACTACCCGCTACGCCCGACTGCGGCCCAACGTGCTGGGCAAGAGTTTGGGAGAGCAGTACCTGAAGGACTACAACGGCCAGACGTACTGGCTCTGCGCCGACGTAGGCGCGTGGCTGCCCAGTACCTCGCGCTGGCCCCGCTGGCTGCAGCCGGCCGTGGGCTACGGTGCCCAGCAAATGGTGTACAACGACGCCGATGCCAACGCGGCCCTCGGCCTGCGCCCCTACCGCCAGTACTACCTGAGTTTCGACGTGGATCTGCGCCGGATTCCGACCCGTAGCAAGCTGCTGAAGCGGGTATTTTACGTAGCCAGCATTTTCCACCTGCCCGCCCCCGCCCTGGAATGGAACGCCCGGCGCGGCCTGGTGGCGCACGGGTTGTATTACTAACCTAATCCGGCCGCCGCGAAACCCCGTACAGCCTGTTTCAGCGCGGGCCCGTTTTGCCCGCTACCTTTACTTCCCTTTCCACCCGCATTTTTTTAGTTAGTTGATATGAACGTTGGAGACCGTGTACGCCTGCTCACCGGGCGCGAAGAAGGCATTGTTACCCGCCTGCTCAGCGACGAGCTGGTGGAAGTAGCCATTGATAACGATTTCACCATTCCGGTACTGCGCCGCGAAGTGGTGGTAGTAGCCGCCGAGGAAACCAAAGCCTTCGGCCAGAGCGCCGCCGCCGTAGCTTCCGAGAAGAAAGCGGCTGCTACCGGTGCGGCCCACGCCGCGCGGGCCGCCAAAGCCTCGGGCAAGCTGGCCCCCAGTCCCGCCCCCGTCAAAACGGAAGGCCCCGCCCCGGTGAAAGCCGACAAAACCGTGGCCCCGCCGGTGCAGAAGGGCCTGTATCTGGCTCTCACCCACCAGTCGCCGGAGCTGCTGGCGCTGCACCTGGTTAACCACACCGACCGGGACGTGCTCTACACTTTCGGGGAGGAGCGCCAGGGCAAGTACCGCGCCCTGAAGGCCGAAAAGCTGGAAGCCAAAGCCGCCAGCCCGGCCCTGGGCCACTGGCACCTCAAGGATTTCGACCAGTGGCCGGCGGCCGTGGTGCAGCTGTTGCCCTACCAGTTCAACGGCACCGAGGCCTACGAGCTGCTCACCAAGCGGCTGCAATTCAAGGCCGCCAGCTTCTACACCAGCCGCCAGCCCAACGTGCCGGTGCTGCAGCGTGAAGCCTACCTATTTCAGCTGGATGAGAAGCCCGCTGCCCCGGCAGTTATTGCCCCCGAGAAACTGGCCGAAACGCTAAAAGCCCAGCTCAGCGGCAACGCCCCCGCCAAGCCCGCCGCCGTGGCCCCGGCCCCCGAGCCCGCCAAAGCCCTAGTAGCCCCGCCCCACGAGGTAGACCTGCACCTGGAAGCCCTGATGCCGGAAGGAGCCGAGGGCCTGAGCAACACGGCCATCCTCAAGCTGCAGCTCGAAGCCTTCGAGGACACCCTGAGCCGCGCCCTGGCCACCAACATGCACGAAATCATCTTCATCCACGGCTCCGGCAACGGCACTCTGCGCAAAGAGCTACACAAGCTGCTCAGCCGCAACCGGGACATCAAGTTCTTCGAGGACTCCAAGAAAGAGAAGTTCGGCTATGGTGCCACGCTGGTGCGCCTGAAATAACTACATCGAAGCCTCCGTTGTGCCTACTCATGTAGGGGTATAATGGGGGCTTTGGTATGTCCGGATGGGTGCTGAACGCGCTGGCCCGGCAGTCCTTTTTACTCACTAATGAACCGATTTGACCGGGTTACGGCCATTCTCATTCAGCTCCAGGCAAAACGCGTGGTCAGCGGGCCGGCGCTGGCAGAACAATTCAGCGTGAGCCTGCGCACCATTTACCGCGACCTGCGCACGCTGGAACAGGCGGGCGTACCGCTGCTGGGCGAACCGGGCGTGGGCTACTCGTTGGTGGATGGCTACCGGCTGCCGCCCGTCATGTTCACGCGCGAAGAGGCCACGGCCCTACTTACGGCCGAGAAGCTGGCCGCCCGTCTCACGGATACCCCAACGGCCCGGCTCAGCGCCTCGGCCATGGATAAACTGCGGGCCGTGCTGCGCCGCCCCGACCGGGACTACCTCGAAACACTGGCTCCCCACATTCAGGTGCTACGGCGGGAGCACCCGCTCACGCAGGCCAGCCTCCACCAGCTGCTGGTAACCGCTGTGGCAACCCAGCGGGTGGTGCATCTGGCGTATCAGGCGGCCGAAACGGGGCAAACCAGCACCCGCGACATTGAGCCTATTGGGCTGTATCTGAGTCGGCACTGGCACGTGGTGGCGTACTGCCGGCTGCGGCAGGAGTTCCGCAACTTTCGCCTCGACCGGGTGCAGCAGGCCACGCTCGGCCCTGAAACCTTTACCGCCCGCCCCGAAACCCTGGAGCAATACTGGGCCGCGGAGGCTTCCCGCCGCAGCAGGGAAAAAGTAGTCCTTCACTTCCAGGCTAGTACCGTGCTGCCCGCCCTGGCCCAACAGCTCCACGACACCAAACACCAGTACGGCTGGGCGCATGAGCAGCCATTGCCCGATGGCCGCCTGGAAATAACTCTGTTTATCGGTTCGTTGCCGTACGTGGCGGCCTGGCTACTTCCGTACGCGGGGGCCGTTACGGTTGTGGAGCCCCCCGCATTGCAGGAACACCTGCGCGAGCTGGCGCAGCGGGCGTATACTTTTTTTTGCCCGCCCGAAAACATGCTGACATAGGGCTGTCAGGAGAGGACCCGAGGTTTGTGGTGTCAAATGACCAACACGTTTTCACCCAACCTAAAAAGGCAGAAAAATGGAAAAGCGAACCGTTGACCCGTGGAAATGGGGCGAGAGAACCAACTCGGTGCAGGCCGTCGAAATCAAGCAGGCCGAGGGCACGCTGTACTGCTCCGGGCAGGTAGCCATCGATGAGCATGGAGCACCCAGCACCGCCGACATGCGCAGTCAGCTGCTCCAAACTATTCAGAACCTGGAGCAGCTAATTGGAGAGGCGGGCTACGAGCCGCGCAACATTGTTCGGCTAAATGTATTCACCACCTCCACCATGGAGTTTTTTACCTCGTGCTCGGACGTGTATCAGAACTGGATTGCCAAGCACGGCATCAAGCAGGCGACTACTCTGCTGGAGGTAAAAGGCTTGTTTGCTTCGCTAACGGTAGAGCTTGAAGCTACCGTGGTGAAATAAGTCTCTTACCACTATTTCATTCCGGGGCCCGGCAGTTTGTCGGGCCTTTTGTGTTTGTGGTACCAGGCAAAGCGAGGAACACTTATCACCGCAAAAGGGCGTCAGCTTCTGTGCTTTGTTCAGCCAGATAGTTTTGTGCGCAACTCTCCGAGGGCATCTGGTTACTTTGCGGCTGAAACCAGTCCGCTTTATGAAATTCCCCGCGCTTCTCGCCGCTTCTCTCCTCCCCCTCACGCTGGCCGCTCAGCAGCTGCCCGTACCGCGCAACCTGAAGGCCACATATGCCAAAGGCACCCGCTCGGAAACCGGCCAGCCCGGCCCCAACTACTGGCAGAACTCGGCCGACTATAAGCTGAAGGTGAGCTTCGACCCCGGTACCCGTCACGTATTAGGTACCGCCGATATTGCCTACCACAACCAAAGCCCCGACTCACTGCGGCAGCTGTGGTTCAAGCTCTACCCCAACTATTACCAGAAGGGCGCGCCCCGGGCCGGTGGCATCAAGCCCGAGGACGAAGGCGAGGGTATGAAGATTGAAAAGCTGACCATCAACGGTCAGGCAGTGGATGTAGCCAAGCTCAAGGCAGACTTTACCAATCTGGCGGTGCCGGTTCGGCGGGCAATTGGAACGAAGCAAACGGCCCAGATTTCCGTTACGTACTCGTACACGCTCAACAAAAGCTCGCACATGCGCACCGGCGAGGTGGAGCCGGGGGCTGATTTCGTGGCCTACTTCTTCCCCCGCGTGGCCGTGTACGACGACATTGACGGCTGGAACCGCAACCCCTACATCGGCAGCCAGGAGTTCTACAACGACTTCGCCAACTTCTCGGTGGACGTGACCGTGCCCCGCAACTTTGTGGTGTGGGCCACCGGCGACCTGACCAACGCCGACAAAGTGCTGAACAAGAAATACGCCCAGCGCCTGCGCGAGGCCGAAACCAAAGACGGCATCACCAGCATCATCACCGCCGCCGACCTCAAGGCAAAGGACATTACCACGGCCCAAACCAGTTGGCACTTCGAGGCGAAAAACGTGACGGACTTTGTGTTTGCCACCGCCGACCATTACGTGTGGCAGGCCAGCAGCCTGGTAGTGGACCCCGCCATTAAGCGCCGCACCCGCGTGGATGCCGTGTACAACCCCGAGCACAAGGATTACGAGGAGGTAATTCACTTCGCCCGCAAAACGGTTGAGGCCATGAGCTACACCTTCCCCAAGTGGCCCTTCCCCTACCCGCACGAAACCATTTTTGACGGGCTGGACCAGATGGAGTACCCAATGATGGTGAACGACAACCCCACCAGCACCCGCGAAGACGCCATTACCCTCACCGACCACGAAATCTTCCACACGATGTTCCCGTTTTACATGGGCATCAACGAAACCAAGTACGGCTGGATGGATGAGGGCTGGGCCACCATTGGCGAGTGGCTGATTTCGGGCATCATCGACCCCAAGCTCGACGATGACTACGGCATTGCCCCCTACGCCGCCGCCGCTGATACCGAGGTGGACCTGCCCATCGTCACGCTCAGCACCCAGCAGACGGGCACGCCGTTCTTCCTCAACTCCTACCCCAAGCCGGGCCTGGGCTACCTCTACGTGAAGGATTTGCTGGGCGACGAGCTGTTCACGAAGGCCCTGCACACCTACATCCGCCAGTGGAACGGCAAGCACCCCATGCCCTACGACTTCTTCAACTCGATGAACGCCGGGGCCGGCCGCAACCTCAACTGGTTCTGGCAGCGCTGGTTCTTCGACGGCGGCTACCCCGACCTGGCCATCCAGCAGGTGACCAAAACATCGGCGGGCTACGATGTGGTAGTGGAAGCCAAAGGCACCAAGCCCGTACCCGTGGACCTCACCGTAACTTACCAGGACAACTCCACCGAGAAGCTGCACCGCACCATCGGCGTGTGGGAACAGGGCGCGAAAACCGTAACCGTACCCCTGACTACCACCAAAGCCGTGAAGCAGGTGAAGCTAGGCGCCACCCTCGTGCCCGACAGCTACCCGAAGGATAATGTGTGGGAGGGGAAGTAAAGAGATAACCACAATGGCTTGTATTCTACGCTTTTCAGCGCAAAATTTTGACATCGAGTCACTTATAGCTTCCCTTACAGAAACCAGCCTTAACCTTGAAATCGACGATACTAGTGTGCATAAACAAGGCACACTATCTGAGTCGGGCAAGCGAATTTGGAATAGTTCTGGGTTCGGAATTGTCGCTGGTGAAGGCGACTTTCATCAATTTGAAGAACAGGTTGCAGAGTTGCAGATACGATACTATTCCTCAAACGCTACCAGAAAGACTTGGAGCTTTTAGGCAACAAATGTCGGGACCTAGATAACAGCAATTTCCACCTTGATTTTGGTATCTGGACTAAGATGTTCAACCAAGTAACTCAGAGTAATCTATTTCCCACTGAACTCATCCGGTTAGCAGGTAAAATTGGCTTGGGAATTAAGCTCTCCCAATACCCAAATCCAGATGATTCAGAGGACGAAGATGACTGAAGAAATAAAAGAAATTTTTCTCTTTGAATAACCCCCTACCTTTGCCCGCAGTGATGGGTCGCCCCACCGCGGCGCCAAACGCAAGAATGGCGACGAGGAAAGTCCGGGCAACGCAGAGCACCCTGCTTCCTAACGGGAAGGACTGGGCGGCGTAAAGCTTCTCAGGACAGCCAGTGCCACAGAAAAGTACCGCCAGGCGGTGAAGTTGTGAAAGGTGAAGTTGTGAATTTCACAATCTCACCATTTCACCATCTCACTTTTGGTAAGGGTGAAAAGGTGCGGTAAGAGCGCACCAGCGGCTGGGTGACCAGTCCGGCTGGGTAAACCTCAGGGGTTGAAAGACCAAATAAGCCAGTACGCGGCCCTTCGGGGGCGCACCGGGCGGCTCGTCCGGCGCTGGCGGGTAGGTTGATGGAGCCCGCGCGCAAGTTCGGGCCTAGATAAATGGTGGGGCCGCGTGCTTTCGGGCGGGCGGACAAAACCCGGCTTACAGACTCATCACGCCACTTCAAACGGCCGCCGCATCTTCGGGTGCGGCGGCCGTTTTGGTTGCTGCCTACCGCTGGTTGTAGACTAAAGCTAGGTTTAGTTCCCCTCCTTAGAAAGGAGGGGAACTAAACCTAGCTTTAGTTTATAGTATCCCGGAAAATCGGGGCAATTAGTGTTATTTCGCATACACAATCGTTTGCATAATGCCTGATTTGATTTCCCTGGTGGCTCGTCGCTGCCGCTGGTTCTGGATGCCGCTGAGCCTTAGCGGGCTGCTGGCGCTGCTGACCTTCCTGCCCGCCTTCGCTCAGAAAAACCCGCCCAAACCGGCCAACGTGTACGTGGATGCGGCCGGGGTGCTGCGCTGGCAGGGCTCGAAGGAGGAAGTGGCCCTGTTCGGCGTCAACTATACCACGCCCTTTGCCCACTCCTACCGGGCGCACCGCCGCCTGGGCGTGTCGCCCGAGCAGGGTATTGACCAAGATGTGTACCACCTGTCCCGGCTGGGCATCACCGCGTTTCGGGTGCACGTCTGGGACGTGGAAATAAGTGACACGCTGGGCAACGTGCTGGCGAATGAGCACCTGCGCCTGCTCGATTACCTGTTGCAGCGACTCAAGCAGCGCGGCATTAAAACGGTGCTGACGCCCATTGCCTACTGGGGCAACGGCTACCCTGAGCCCGACACGGCCCAGACTGGCTTCTCGGCCATCTACCCCAAGGCCCGCGCCTACAACCATCCGCGCGCCATCCGGGCCCAGGAAAACTACCTGCGGCAGTTCCTCAACCACCGCAACCAATACACCGGCCTGCTCAACCGCGAAGACCCCGATATCATCGCCTTCGAGGTGTGCAACGAACCCCACTACCGCCAGCCCGAGGCCGAGGTAAGCGAGTTTGTGCAGCGGATGGTGGCCGCCATGCGCTCCACCGGCTACCGCAAGCCCATCTTCTACAACCTGGCCGAAAGCCCGGCCGTGGCTAACGCCATTCTGGGCAGTCCGGTGCAGGGCTTCACGTTTCAGTGGTACCCCTCGGCGCTGGTGAACGGACACACGCTGCGCGGCAACCTGCTGCCGCTGGTGCAGCAGTACCCGATTCCGTACGCCCGGGACCCGCGCTTTGCCGGCAAGCCCCGGTTGGTGTACGAGTTTGAATCGGCCGATATTCTGCAGCCGGTGATGTACCCGCTGATGGCCCGCAGCTTCCGCAGCGCTGGCTTCCAGTGGGCCACCCAGTTCGCCTACGACCCGCTGGCCCTAGCCCACGCCAACACCGAATACCAGACGCACTACCTGAACCTGGCCTACACACCCGCCAAAGCCATCAGCCTGCTGATTGCAGGCCGGGTATTCCGGCAGGTGAAGCGCAACCAGCAATTTGCCACGTACCCCCAGGATTCCACTTTCGACGGTTTCCGGGTGAGCTACCGCAACAGCCTGAGCGAGCTGAACACGCCCGCAGAGTTCTACTACACCAGCACCACCACCACAGCCCCGCGCCAGCCCACCGCGCTGCGCCGCGTAGCCGGTACGGGTTCCTCACCGGTGGTGCAGTACCAGGGCACGGGTGCGTACTTCCTTGACCGGCTGGTCCCCGGCGTATGGCGGCTGGAGGTAATGCCCGATGCCATTCAGGTGCGAGACCCATTCGCCAAAACCTCGTTGCGCCAGCCCGTCACGCGCATTGCATGGAATACCCAGCCCCTGCGCCTTGCGCTGCCGGGCGTGGGCGCTGATTTCACGGTGCGCGGGTTGAATGAGGGCAACACGTTTCAGGGCCAGGCCAACGACGGTACGGTAGCCCTGCAACCCGGCGTGTACGTGGTGGCGGCCCGGGGCAAAAGCACGGCGGCGTACTCGGCGCAAACCCCGCTGGGCGCTATCCGGCTGGGCGAGTTTGTGGCCCCGGCTCCTACTCCGGGTCCGGTGCAGGTGCTGCACGAGGCTCCGGCTCAACTGCCCGCCGGTCAGCCGGCCCTGGTGCGTGCTACCGTGGCTGGGGCGGAGCCGACCGATTCGGTGCTGCTGATTGCCCAGCATTTCTACGGCCCGACGCGCACGATTCTGATGCGCCGCCCCACCCTCACTACCGCCGAAGCCACCGTGCCGGCCGAGCTGCTCTACCCCGGTCAGCTACGCTGTTGGGTGGTGGTGAAGCGGAACCGGCAAACCACCACCTTCCCCGGTGGCTTTGCCGGCAGCCCCCTCAGCTGGGATTATGCTCCCCAGGACCATTGGGAATCCTCCATTGTGCCCACCGGCGCTTCGCTCCCGCTGTTCCGAGCCGCCCAGGACCAGAACCGGGTGGAAACCGGCGGCGTCAACGGAGGCGGCTGGGCCGATTACATAACCACCGGCAGCGGCCAGCTGGCACTGCGCCTGCTCCAGGCCCCCACCCCGGCCAGTCCGCCCGCCTTCTTCGATCCGCAGGCCCCAGTGGCCTTTCTGCGCGCCTATTTTAGCGACCGGCTAACCGCCCGCGCCGCCGAAACCGGCACTTTCCGGGAACTGGTGCTGCGGGCCCGGTGCGGTGGCGGAGCCGGCCCGGTGCGGCTGGTGCTCACCACCCGCGACGCCGCGGCCTACGCCACGGAAGTGGCCGTGGGCCCGGAGCTGCAGGAAATCAGGGTGCCGCTGACGGCGTTCCAGCCGGCCCAGCAGGTGCTGTTGCCGCGCCCCTATCCCAGCTTCCTGCCGATGACGTTCCGTGCCGACGGCCCCGCTGCCCTGCCGCTGGCCCAGGCCGAAGTGCTACAGATTCTGCTGGCCCCCGCCGCCGCGTCAGCCACCTCAGAGCGGCCGTATCTGGATATTGAATCGGTAGAGTTGCGGTAGCTCTGGACTGAGCAAGGAACTGTTGCGGACACGCCTCCGGTCCGACGGCGTAGCCGTCCGACCGGTTGGTTGCGTGCTGATGCCAGAACAATGACGTTGGAAACGGCGCGAATGGCAACCGGTCGGACGGCTCCGCCGTCGGACCGGAGTAACAGGGCGCTCCGTGCATGTTTCAGGCTTACTAAACCCTGCAATTCGGCGGCGCGTTTTGTACCTTTCGCATCCTACACCCTTCCTTTTTCTATGCCCCGCATTCTCATTATCGACGACGAAAAGGCCATTCGGCACACGCTGAAGGAAATTCTGGAATACGAAAGCTACCAGGTAGACCAGGCCGAGGACGGCCCCACCGGCCTCGACATGCTCATCCGCGACAAGTACGACGTGGTGCTCTGCGACGTGAAAATGCCCAAGATGGACGGCATTGAGGTGCTGGAGCGGGCCCGCATTCTGGCCCCCGGGGCCACGTTCATCATGGTATCGGCCCACGGCAACGTGGAAATGGCCGTGGACGCCACCAAGAAGGGCGCCTACGATTTCCTGCAAAAGCCGCCAGACCTCAACCGTCTGCTGGTAACCGTGCGTAACGCCCTCGACCACAGCAAGCTCGCCACCGAAACCACCAAGCTCAGCACTGAGAACAAAACGCTCAAGAAAAAGCTGGCCAAGAACTCGGAAATGATTGGCGACTCCGAGGCACTGTCGGCCGTGCGCAAGGCCATTGAGAAGGTAGCCCCCACCGATGCCCGCGTGCTCATCACCGGGCCCAACGGCGCGGGCAAGGAAATGGTGGCCCGGCAGCTGCACGAGCTCAGCAACCGCGCCGGCGGCCCGCTGGTGGAGGTGAACTGCGCCGCCATTCCGTCGGAACTGATTGAGTCGGAGCTGTTCGGGCACGAGAAGGGCTCGTTCACCTCGGCCGTGAAGCAGCGCATCGGCAAGTTTGAGCAGGCCGATGGTGGCACGCTGTTTCTGGACGAAATCGGCGACATGAGCCTTTCGGCACAGGCCAAGGTGCTGCGCGCCCTACAGGAAAGCAAGATTACCCGCGTGGGCGGTGAAAAGGAAATTTCGGTGAACGTACGCGTGCTGGCCGCCACCAACAAAAACCTACTGCAGGAAATTGCCGACAAAAACTTCCGCGAGGACCTCTACCACCGCCTGTCCGTCATCCTGATTCAGGTGCCCGCCCTTAACGACCGGCGCGACGACATCCCGGCCCTCATCGAGAAATTCCTCAAGGACATTGCCCAGGACTACGGCAACAAGCCCAAGAAAGTGGATGCCGCGGCCCTGAAGTACCTGCAGAGCCTCGACTGGCGCGGCAACATCCGGGAGCTGCGCAACGTGGTAGAGCGCCTGGTGATTATGAGCGACGACACCATCACGGAAGCCGACGCCCGCGCCTTTGCCGGCAAGTAATTCAGCCACTACCACCGCCACCTGCGTACGTAAAATGCCGACCCGCCCGGGCCGGCATTTTACGTATCTATGGAAGCCTTTTTCGATCAACTACTCGGTATGCAGGCCACGGCCGATACCATCACCGTGGCCCAGACCTGCGCCCGGGCGGTGCTGGTGTTTTTGGTGGCGCTGGTGCTGCTACGGCTCTCAGGCCGGCGCACCTTCGGCGGCAACAGCGCCCTGGATATGGTGGTGAAGTTCATGTTCGGGGCCTTGCTCAGCCGCGTTATTATTGCCGATGCGCCTATGGGCATCACCTTCGTGGCCGCCGCGGCACTGGTGGCAGTACACCGGGCGCTGGCCTACGCGCTATACTTCTCGCCCACCCTGCGCCGGCTGGTGAAAGGCTCCGATTCCGTATTGGCCGAGGGCACCACCATTCACCAGCACGAGCTACGTCGGGCCAGTGTGAGCGAGCCGGAATTACGCGCCGGCATCCGGGCCGCCGCCAACACCGACGACCTCAGCACCCTGGAAAAAGTACGCCTGGAGCACGACGGCGTGATTACGGTGGTGAAGAAGACTTGAATATCTGGAAAACAAGCGCTTTCGGAAGAAAGCGCTTAGCTTCTGACTCTTTTTCTGGCGAGCTATACGCCGCCAATCAAGCCTAATAGTGCCCCTACCAATGCCCACCCGATATCCTCGAATAAAGAAGTCCCTCCGTTGCTATAAAAACTGAGAGACGTACACACCCAAGCCCCAAGCAGAGCAGCTGCTATTCCAAAAAGAATCTGCTTGACCATAACTGCTATTCTTGATTTTTAGCACCGCCATAATTAGATATCATTTTTTGATCTTACACCATTTGATTGCAGCCGCGCACGTCGGAGTTATCCAAGCGGCCCAGCACTTCAAACGATCCATCGGGGTGCATCCGGGCTAGGTCCTTGGTTTCGATGAAGGCGCAGCTGTCCACGTTGGCCAGGTCGATGACGTTGAGGGCCCCGGCGGCGCGGTCAGCCGATACGGAGAATGGGTCGGAAGGGTCACGTAGCAGGACGCGCAGCTGGGGTGGCGCATGAAAACGGCCGTCACCGAAGCTATAGGCCTGGCCCAGCAGTTCCGTCATGCCGTACTCGGAGTGGATACCGACCGGCCCGAAGGCTTGTTGTAGCTCCTGGTGCAGTTCTTCCCGGATCATCTCGCGGCGGCGGCCTTTCATGCCCCCGGTTTCCAGAACCGTGAGGCCGTGCAGTTCGGGCCGGCCGGCATAGGCGGCGGCAAAATCCAGCAGCGCGTAGCTCACGCCTAGCAGCAGCACCTTGCGGTTAGGCTCCTGCTTGGCCTCAGCCAAAGCGGCCAGCAGCGCCTCATGGTCGCGCAGGAAAAAGGCGGGCTGCGTCTGACCCGAGGCCTGAGCAAAGTACTCCACCATGGCCACTAGCGAGGAATTGCCCTGCTCCAGGTACGAGGGCAGCAGGGCCAGAAACGTCCAGCCGGTAAGCGGGCCGTAGAACTGCTCGAAGATGCGGGCGGCGTGCTGGCGGTAAAGCAGCGGCTCGCGCACGAAGTGCTGGCTGCGGCTCTGGCGGGTGGTGCCGCTGCTCAGGAAGGTTTCCTGCGGCTCCCAGTCGGCGGCATCGGTGCGCACATCCTGGGTTTTAAAGAACTCGATGGGCAGAAACGGAATATCCTCCGGCCGCTGCACCTGCTCCGGCCGGCAGCCCAACGCCTGCAGATAGGCCGCGTAAGGTGCGCAGTGCTGTGCCTGGTACCGGAACAGAGCCAGAGCGGCGGCCGGAGCCGTGGCGGAGGTTACAGTGGGCAACTGACGCAGGTAATCTTCGCGGAAACTCATTCGGCGAGCTTAGGGTTAGCGGAATAATAGAACAATGTGGGCGGCGCTTCGTTCGTTCAGATGTTGTACCTTCCCACCCGGCAGGGGCGTGTTTCCTGGCCGTTTTTCAGCTTTTGTATGATCTTACTTCGTACGCTTCGCACTACTCTGTTACTGGCAGCCACGGCACTCGTGGTGGGTTCCTGCATCAGTCCCCCGGAATACTCCGATACGCCGGAAATTGAGTTCAAGCGTATCACACAGGAGCGCATTACGGATGCCACCGGCACCTACGATAAAGTGGTGATTACCGTCAGCTACAAAGATGGCGACGGTGACCTGGGCCTGCGCTCCACCGACACAGATCCGCCTTTCAACGTCACGAAGCCCGACAACACCCTCAACCCCGACGGCTACAATTACATTTGCCGGCTGCAGGTGCGGGATGCCGGCGGTAACTTTCAGGATATTGTCTTCTCGCCCAATGACCCTGGTTACGATGGCCGCTACCCCCGCCTTACGCCGGATGAGCAAGGCGACCGGAAAGCACCCCTGAAAGGCGACATCGACTACTCGCTGCAGCTGTTCAAGAACTCAGTACTCAGGACGGGTACCGTACTCCGCTTCAAAATCAAAATCAAGGACCGGGCGCTGCACGTCAGCAATGAGGTGGTCACCGATGCCCTCACCCTCCAGCCCTGATACCAGTAGCCGCAAGTGGTAAGGACGCTGTGGGCCGCCGCCTACGAGAAGCAATGCTTTCCTCGTAGGCGGCGGCCCACAGTCCGTTATAGCCCCATTTTAGTAGATGGCCGGGAACCGCTTGGGGTCGGCCTCCTGCATGATTTCGTACACGGCGTCGAATACGTCCTCCGCGTTGGGCTTGCTGAAGTAGTCACCATCGGAGCCGTAGGGCGGGCGGTGGGGCTGGGCAGCCAGGCAGCGCGGCTGGGAGTCGAGGAAGCGGTAGGCCTGCTGCTCGTCCAGCACCTGCTGCATCATGTAGGCCGTGGCCCCACCGGGTACGTCCTCATCGGCAAACAACACGCGGTTGGTGCGCTGCAGCGAGTCGGCAATAACGTGGTCTACGTCGAAGGGCAGCAGGGTCTGCACGTCGATTACTTCCACGTTGATGCCTGCTTCCTCCAGCTGCTTGGCGGCGTCCAGCACAATGCGGCACATCGAGCCGTAGGTCACGATGGTCAGGTCGTCGCCCTTTTTCAGGGTTTCGGGCTGGCCCAGGGGCAGCGTAAACTCCCCCACGTTCTGCGGAATCCGCTCCTTGAGGCGGTAGCCGTTCAGGCACTCAATCACAATGGCCGGTTCATCGGAGCGCAGCAGGGTGTTGTAGAAGCCGGCGGCCTGCGTCATATTGCGCGGCACGCACAGGTGCATGCCCCGGATGGAGCCCAGAATCATCTGAATGGGCGAGCCCGAGTGCCAGATGCCTTCGAGGCGGTGGCCGCGGGTGCGCACAATCAGCGGAGCCTTCTGGCCGCCCTTGGTGCGGTACTGCAGGCAGGCTACGTCATCACTCAGAATCTGAATGGCGTAGAGCAGGTAATCGAGGTACTGGATTTCGGTGATGGGCCGCAGGCCGCGCATGGCCGCGCCAATGCCCTGCCCCACAATGGTGCACTCCCGGATACCGGTATCCGTCACGCGCAGCTCCCCAAACTTTTCCTGCAGGCCGGCAAAGGCCTGGTTCACGTCGCCGATGCGGCCCACGTCCTCGCCAATGGCGAAGATGCGCGGGTCGCGCTGGAAGTTGGCGTCGAAGCAGGCCTGCAGCACCTCGCGGCCGTCCACTTGCGGGGCATCGGCGGCAAACACGGCTTTCACTTCTTCAATGTTGCCAATGGCTTCCTCGCTCTGGCTGAACAGGTAAGAGTTGTACCGGTCGGCGTTTTCGGCCAGGGCCTGCTCCAGCCAGTTCTGCAGCTCGCGGCGGGCTCCGCTGCGCTGCCCGCGCACCTGGCGCAGGGCGCGGCGCACGGTACGCACCAAATCGGCGCGGATGGGGGCCGGGTTGTGAGCCAGGGATTCTACCAGCTCATGAAGCTGATTTTCGGCCCCGTTGTCCTTCACCAACCGGTTCAGCAGCTCCACCACCTCAGCGGCTTCCCGCTTGATGGGGTTAAAAAACTCGTTCCAGGCGGCAGTGCGCGCCTGCTTCACGGTTTCTTTGGCTTCGGCTTCAATCTGGTCGAGCTCCTGCTCCGAGGCGTGGCCTTCCACCAGCAGCCACTCGCGCAGCTTGCGCAGGCAGTCGTGCTCCTCTTCCCAGCTCAGGCGGTCCTTGCTCTTGTACCGCTCGTGCGAGCCGCTGGTGCTGTGGCCCTGCGGCTGGGTTACTTCCTGCACGTGAATCAGCACGGGCACGTGCTGGGTGCGGCACACCTCCGTGGCGCGCTGGTATGTATCAACCAGGGCCGGGTAGTCCCAGCCGCGCACCCGGAAAATCTCGAAGCCATCCTGGCCCTCGCCTTCGCGCTGGAAGCCCTTCAGGATTTCGCTGATGTTCTGTTTGGTGGTCTGGTACTCGGCAGGCACCGAAATGCCGTAGTGGTCATCCCACACGCTCACCAGCAGCGGAATCTGCAATACGCCGGCGGCGTTGATAGCCTCAAAGAACATGCCCTCCGAGGTGCTGGCGTTGCCGATGGTGCCAAACGCCACCTCGTTGCCATTCACCGAAAACTGCGAGAACTGGTGCAGCTCGGGGTTCTGGCGGTAGAGCTTGGAGGCGTAGGCCAGCCCTACGAGGCGGGGCATCTGGCCACCGGTGGGCGAAATATCGGCCGAGGAGTTTTTGCTCTCGGCCAGGTTCTTGAAGTTGCCGTCCTCGTCGAGGTGGCGGGTGCCGAAGTGCCCGTTCATGGCGCGGCCGGCGGTGCTGGGCTCGGCCTCCACATCGGCGTGGGCGTAGAGCTGGGCGAAATACTGCTGCAGCGTCAGCTCCCCGATGGCCAGCATAAACGTCTGGTCGCGGTAGTAGCCCGCGCGCCAGTCGCCGGCCCGGAAGGCGCGGGCCATGGCCAGCTGGGGCACTTCCTTGCCGTCGCCGAAGATGCCGAACTTGGCTTTGCCCATGAATACTTCCTTACGGCCGGCCAGGGAGGCGTGGCGGCTTTCCCAGCCCAGGCGGTAGTCGCGGAGCAGGTCTTCTTTGCTGAGGGAGGCGACGCTGGTCTGCACGTCGGCGGCGGTTTCGGCAGTGGACATAAAATGCGGAGTAGTAGCGGGTGGTGGGTGGAACCGGTAGTACAGAAAAGGGTGGGAAAGCAGCCCAACCGGTTAACGGGCTCCCAAAAGTACGGATTTGCCGCCGATGCGGTGGTAGCCGGTTTGTGGCTATCTTTGGGAGTAGTAGAACCAGCCCGTCCGTCATCCTGAGCTTGCGAAGGACCTTATTACGTCAGGAGTACTACCTGCTGGTTGCTGAGTTGGCGTAGGAAGGTCCTTCGCAAGCTCAGGATGACAGATTTTGACTTTTCAACTTTCTTTCAAGCATGAAATACCTTTTCTCCCTTCTGCTGACCGCGCTGGTAACCGTGGCCGCTCAGGCTCAGGGTGTGCTCACCTTCGAAAAAGAGCTGCACGACTTCGGTAGCGTGCCCGAAGGCACCATGGCTACGCATGAGTTCCGGTTCAAGAACACCGGCAACCAGCCCGTTATCATTGCCAACGTACAGGCCAGCTGCGGCTGCACCACCCCCGACTGGACCAAGACGCCCGTGCTGCCCGGTAAAACCGGCATTGTGAAAGCCGTGTACAGCAGTGCCGGCCGCCCCGGCATCTTCAACAAAACCGTTACGGTAACCAGCAACGCCACCACGCCCAGCACGGTGCTCACCATCAAAGGCAACGTGCTGAACAAGGAGCAGATGAAATCCTCGCTTACTCCGGCTCAGCTGGCTCAGTCGCCGCGCCTGACGCTGGACCGCACGGTGCATAATTTTGGCAAAATGGAAGCCGGCCAGACGGCCTCCACCAAGTTCACGGTAAAGAATACCGGTAAGCAGGATCTGGTGCTGGGTGCCATCACCTCGCAGTGCTACTGCGTGGGCTACAAAAACGTGCCTTCGCCCATCAAACCCGGCCAGAGCGCCGTGGTGGAATTGGTGTACAGCCAGCGCAAACTGGGCAACCAGAATGAGCCCGTGGTAATTACCAGCAACGACATTACCGGCGACGCCAAACTCACGCTGAAAGCCCTGATTGTGCAGGATTTGAATGCCAACAGCATGGTGAAGGAAAGCGGCGCTTCGGTACCATTTAAGTAAACCGGCGAGAAAAAGTAAAAAGTCAACGTGCTTCTGTAGCCTGCAACGGGGCTGTGGAAGCACGTTGACTTTTTACTTTTTCTGGCTGACTTCGCTCGGCTGCGTATCTTTGCCCCGCCTTTTCCGGGCAATCCTCATCCACCCCATTTTCACACCCGCTTCGAGCCATGCTAATCGGCGTACCGAAAGAAATTAAGAACAACGAAAACCGCGTTGGCCTGACCCCGGCCGGCGTAGCTGAATTCCGTAAGCACGGCCACGAGGTGTACGTGCAGGCCACCGCCGGCAACGGCAGCGGCTTCTCGGATGCCGAGTACGAGCAGGCGGGCGCCACGGTGCTCCCCACCATCGAGGACGTGTACGCCAAGGCGGAAATGATTGTGAAGGTGAAGGAGCCGATTGCCTCGGAGTACCCTCTCATCAAGGAAAACCAGCTGCTGTTTACCTACTTCCACTTTGCCTCGGGCGAGGAACTGACCCACGCCATGATTGAGCGCAAAGCCGTGTGCCTGGCCTACGAAACCGTGGAGCTGCCCACCCGCGCGCTGCCCCTGCTCATTCCGATGAGCGAAGTAGCCGGCCGCATGGCCCCGCAGGAAGGCGCCAAATACCTGGAGAAACCCCTGAAAGGCCGCGGCATTCTGCTGGGCGGCGTGCCCGGCGTAAAGCCCGCCGAAGTGCTGGTACTCGGTGCCGGCATCGTGGGTACTCAGGCGGCCAAAATTGCCGCTGGTCTGGGTGCCAAAGTAACCGTAATGGACATCAGCCTGAACCGTCTGCGCGAGCTGGACGACTTCATGCCCAAAAACGTGGTAACCCAGTACTCCAACGAGTACAACATCCGCGAAGCCATCAAAACCGCCGACCTCATCATTGGCGCAGTGCTGATTCCGGGTGCCAAGGCTCCCCACCTCATCACCCGCGACATGCTGAAGACCATGCGTCCCGGCACCGTGCTGGTAGACGTGGCTGTGGACCAGGGTGGCTGCATTGAAACCTGCAAGCCCACCACCCACGAAAACCCCACCTTCATCATCGACGACATTGTGCACTACTGCGTGGCCAACATGCCGGGTGCCGTGCCGTACACCTCTACCCTGGCCCTGACCAACGCCACGCTGCCCTACGCCGTGAAGCTGGCCAACCTAGGCTGGCAGGAAGCCTGCCGCCGCGACGAGGCCCTGCGCCTCGGCCTGAACGTGGTGCACGGCAAAGTGGTGTACAAAGGCGTAGCCGACGCCTGGGGTTTGCCCCTGGAATCGGTTGAATCGGTAATGGAAGCCGCTGTTGCCAATTAAAAATTGACAATTAAAAATTAAAAATGGAGCGTTCTGGCAGCCCGCCGGAACGCTCCATTTTTAATAGTGCCCGCCTAATGGCAGCGGGACCTTCCGTTTTGCGTCATCCTTGCCGCTTTTAATTTTTAATTCTCAATTTTTAATTGACCATGAAAGGCATCCTCTATACCGGCGGCGAGCTGACGGATTTGGTGACGTTTGCCAAGCTGCCAGGCTACCTGCAGGCGTTTTTGCGCGAGCAGAATGGCGTGGTAGCCTACTTCGGCGGGCTGCACATCCGGGGCTGCGTATCGGCCCCCAGCTGGCACTCCCTGGCCAGCGTGTGGCAGGGCGAGCGGGCCTTATGGCGCACGTATGCCGAAGTCCAGAAAGCCGACATTCCGTTTGCGCAGGACTGTGCCGGCAACCAGTTTCTGCTGCGCGGAGACGCCGTGCTGTGGCTGGACACTGAAACCGGGGAGCTGGCCGACCTGGAAGTGGACTTCAAGCACTTCCTGTTTGGGGTGGAGAAATTTCCGCTCGATGCCCTAGGCATGGAGCCACTGCGGGCGTTTCAGCAGGCGGGCGGCATACTGCAGCCTGGCCAGCTGCTGAGCCTGTATCCGCCCCTGTGCATTGCCACCAAGGGCCAATCCAAACCCAGCGCCAAAGCCGTATCCGTAACGGAGCGGCTGGCGTGGCTGGCCGAGTTTCACCGGCAGATCAAGGACTTGCCCGACGGGCAACAGGTTCGGCTGCAGCCCTTGTAGTCGGCCGCGTCTTTCCGCCGTTTCTTTTCCCGCTCTGCATCTGTTGGGGGCGTTGCCTCTTGTGTCTGCCGTATGCCTTCCGAGTTTCTGCGCCTGCTGGTTCGTCGGTTTTCCCTGCTGCTGGGCGTGTACCTGCTCCTGCGCCTGGGCTTCTATCTGCTAAATCAGGCAGCCTTTCAGGCCACTCCCGGCCAGGTGGCGCTGGCCTTCTGGCACGGTTTCCGGTTTGATATTGCGGGCCTGCTGCTGCTGAATCTGCCGTGGCTGGTGCTGAGCCTGGTGCCCAGCCGCCACCGGCTGTGGCAGCGGATGCTGCGGGTGGTGTGGCTGCTGCTCAACAGCCTGGGCGTGGCGCTCAACCTGATTGACGTGGAGTATTTCCGGTTTATCGGGCGGCGCACCAGCAACGAACTATTTACCATTGGCGACGATGTGCGCCGGCAGGCCGGGCAGTTGCTGCTGCAGTATTGGTTTCTGCTAGTGCCGTTCGGGCTGCTGCTGGCGGCGCTGTGGTATCTGTACCCGATGCCCCGGCCGGCCACCGCGCCGCCCGCGCCAGCGGTACCAACCAGCCGCACCACGGCGGCCCTGCGCTACCTGGGGCAGGTGCTGGTGCTGGGCGGGCTGGTGGTGCTGGGAATTCGGGGCGGCGTGCAGCTCAAGCCCCTGCGCACCGGCCACGCCTTCATGCAGACGCCCCCGGTGCTGGGCCACGTGGCCCTGAACAGTACCTTCACCTTCCTCAAAAGCCTGGGCGCTCAAACGCTGGAGCGGCGGGAGTTCTTCACTTCCCCCGATTCGGTGCAGCAGGCCCTGGCCCCGCTGCCACCCCGGCCCCGCCCCGGTGCCCCCCGCGACAATGTGGTAGTGCTGCTGCTGGAAAGCTTCGCCTCCGAGTACACCGGCATTGAGAACAATGGCCGGGGCTACACGCCTTTTTTTGATTCGCTGGCGACGCAGGGGCTGTTTTTCCGGGAGCATTACGCCAACGGCCGCCGCTCCATTGAGTCGTTGCCGGCCGTGCTGGCGGGTTTGCCTTCCTTGAACGAGCACCCCTTCATCACCTCCCCTTTCCAGACGGACGAGCTGCATGGGCTGGGCGAAATTCTGGGCCGGGAAGGCTATGCTACTTCCATGTTTCATGGGGCGCAGAATGGCACCATGGGCTTCAATACCTTCAGCGGCATTGCCGGGGTGCAGCAGTATTTTGGGCTGAACGAATACCCCGGCGCCGAGAAAAGCCCCGATTTCGACGGGCACTGGGGCATTGCGGATGAGCCCTACCTACAGTACTTCGCGCGGCAGCTGAGCCAGCAGCGGCAGCCGTTTTTCAGCACCCTGTTCACGCTCAGTTCCCACGAGCCGTTTGAGGTGCCCCGGCAGTACGCCGGCCGGTTTCCGGCGGGTACGCAGCCCATTCACCGGGTAATCGGGTACACCGATTATGCGCTGCGGCAGTTCTTCAAAACGGCCAGCCGCCAGCCCTGGTACCGCCACACCCTGTTCATTCTGCTGGCCGACCACACCTCTCAATCAGACCGGCCGGACTACCAGAACACGCTGGGCAACTACAAGACGCCTTTGCTGCTGTTTCACCCGGGCCGGCCGCTGCCCCCGGCCGATGTGCACCGCATCACCCAGCAGGCCGATGTACCCGCCACGGTGCTCGACTTTCTGAACGTGCCCGCCGGGCGGCAGCTGCTGCCGTTTGGGTATTCGGTGTTCGACTCCCGCACTTCGGGCCGGGCGCTGTTTCTGAGCGGGGGCTCTTTGTTTCTGGTGCACCGGGACTTCGTGACGGAGCTGACGGCCGACAACGCCGTGCGCCTCTACCCCTACCGCACCCACCAGCTGCCCGACGCGGCACTTTCTACCCCCGACCCGCGCCTGCTCCGGCAGTACGGTAATGAGCTGAAAGCAGCCACTCAATATTTTTCCGATGGTTTGCTGGATAACCGGCTGTACCGCTAGCTACATCGGCTCGGGTATGTCCGGGCTTTCCAGACTGGCCTGAATGGCCCGGATTTCCTCAGTATCAATGGGCTTGTGAATTAGACCCGAAACCAAATCGTATTCCCGGGCTTTTTCCAGGTCAGTGAGGGCCAGTGAGGAAGTGAGGATGTAGATGTGGCAGCGCCCGAGCAATTCCTGCCGATAGGGTTGCAAAGCATCCAGAAACTGCCAGCCATTCATCAGAGGCATATTCAGATCCAGAAATACTACCTGCGGCGGCGTACCGGCCGTATCCTGTACCAGTCGACCCAGTGCTTGCTGCGCCGAGTGAAACGTGCTAATAGAGGTGGAAAATTCTTCCGCCCGCAGCAGCTGCTCCGTCAGGTAGATGCTGAGCGTATCATCATCGATGAGGTAGGTTTTCACGAGCATAAAGCTAGAACAGAAGCGTAAACTGAGTACCGGCATCCACCGCACTCCGGACGCTGATGTGCCCGTTCATGGATTCTACGTGGGTTTTCACTAAATAGAGGCCAATGCCCCGGCCCGGCGTATCAGGGTGAAAGCGCCGGTACAGCTGAAACACGTCGCCCCGCTCCGGGTCGAAGCCCTGCCCGTTATCCTCTACTCTGATCTGCATCCGCCCATCCGGCTGCCGGGTGGCGTCTATGTTTATGCGCAGGGGCCGGGCGTCGGCGCGGTACTTGATGGCATTGGAGAGCAGATTGTGAAAAATGCTGTGAAAATATGCCCGGCTGCCCATTACTGCAAGATGCTCGGGGATGTAGCATAACACCTGCCCGCCGCAGGCCGCCAACTGAGTTTCCAGGCTTTGCAGGGCCTGCTGGCATACTTCGGCCAGCACTACCGACTCGGGCCGCAGGCTGCCCTGCTGGTCGCGCACCGACAGGATGCTGCTTACATCGGCCACTACTGCGTCCAGCAGTTGCAGGCTGGTGTGCAGGTGCCGAAGCGACTCTTCAAACACGGACGAGTTCTTATCTACCTTCCCCAACAGCGTGGCGTACCCGAGGGAGTTGGCCAGCGGTGCCCGCAGGTTATGCGACACGATGTAGGTGAACTGCTGCAGGTCGGCGTTCTGTTTTTCCAGCCGCTTCAGCAACAGCCGTTGCTGCTCCTCGGCCTCCTTCTGCACCGATACATCCTGCATGGCCCCAATCATACGGAAGGCCCGCCCCTGCTCATCCCGCAGGATATAGCCCCTATCGAACACGGCGGCCCAGGAGCCATCAGCCCGCTGAAAGCAGTAACGCTCCTGCCAGAACACATTGGAAGTTTCGAAGGCCGCGTGCCGCAGCCCGGCCACCACGCGGGCATATTCGGCCGGGGCCACATAATCACCCCACTTATGGAAAGGCGCAGGGTTCTGGGCCAGCCGGTGGCCGAACAGGGCTTCGAATCCCTCGCCCCAATACAGCGTATCGGCCGCAATATTCCAGTCGTATACGGCATCGGTGGTGGCTTTGAGGGCGTAGTGAAACCGCTCGTTGCTGGCTTCCAGCCGGGCCTCCGCTTCCTTCTGCCGGGTGAGGTCGTGCACGGTACCTACCAGCTGGCAGCTCCCGTCGGCCCCGAATACGGGTGTAACACTCACCTCGCCCGTTTTGCGGCCATTCGGGTACTCGGAGGTTTCCTGCCAGGTAACGGTTTGGCGGGTTGCAACGGCTTGCTGGTAATACTGCACAACCTCTCCCAAGGCCGGCTCCGGAATGATTTCCGTCACCAGTCGCCCCACCACCTGCCCGGTGGGCAGGCCGGTAGTAGTTTCGAAGGCGTGGTTTACATACAGAAACCGATACTGCCCGTCATCTACCCCCAGCACAAACACCACGTCGGCAGTAGTATCCAGAATGGTAGCCAGCTGCCGCTGCCGCTCCAGCAGCAATTGGGTAGCGGCCTCCGGCCCAACCGGTTGGGCCACACCGTAGAGCCCGGCCGGCTGCCCGGCAGCGGCCGGCCGGGGCAGCAGCAGCACGGTAATAGTCCCGCGTTGCAGCGGCAGCTCAGCCGTAAAATCAACAGGCCGGCCGGACAAGGCCTCCCGTAGTAGCTGAGGCAGCAGGCGGGTTTCCGGGCCGGGAAGTAGTTCAGCCAGGTTAGTGTGCAGCAACTCGCTGGCCGGCCGTTGCACCAGGCCGGCAAAGCCGGCCGTAACCCGCAGCAGGTTGCCATCCGCGTCCAGCACCACCACGGCCCGCGGATTCATGTGAAACTGAGCTTGCTCGGGTAGTGTGGCAGTAGGTATCATGGGCAAAAAACAATGCCCCAGCCGGGCCGGCCGGGCCCGTAGGCAGAACCAAACCTAAAGAAAGCAAATTACCGCAACTCCGCGCCTACCACCGACACAGGTAATTTCCTATTGGTTAGTGCCGGAATACCACGGCACCTCGGCCAGCTGCTCGTTGGTGCGCTGCTCGAAATCAACGCGCCAGCAAAAATGCTGCAGCCCGTTGGTGAGCAGTAGCAGTGGGGCCCCAATGGTTTGGTTGTAGGTGGCGGCCTGCATGGCCACGGCAGCCGTGATGGGCACGGTGGGCCGTTTGCATTCCACCAGCAGCAGCGGCTGCCCCGCGGCGTCCAGGGCAATCAGGTCGGTGCGTTTCTGGCGCTGGTTGTAGCGGTGGCCTCGCTCCAGACTCAGCAGGCCCTTGGGGTAACCGCGGTGCGCCATCAGGTAATGCACCACGTGCTGGCGCACCCACTCCTCGGGAGTCAGCACCACATTGCGGCGGCGCAGCACGTCCCAGATTAGCAAATTTTCGCCGGATTGTATAACTTTGCAGTCGAAAGGCGGCAGGTTCAATTCTTGCATCACCTCCAAAGGTACGGCCCTGGGCAGTCAACTCCCGCTTTTCGCCCCGTACCGTCGCACCCCATCCGCTGGGTTCCGACGGTTTTTTTGTACCTGAAATTTTCCGGCTGAGGGCTCGGGGTTACGGCAGTAGGCCGCAACCGGCCAGCTCGCAGCCTTTCTCCAAGCAACAACCCTATATTTCGCTTATGAAAACTAAATCCGACATCGTCGAGAACTGGTTGCCCCGCTACACCGGCGTGGCCCTGAACGAGTTTGGGCAGTACATTCTGCTGACCAACTTTATCAACTACGTACACATGTTTGCCGAGCAGTTCGGCACCGAAGTACGCGGCCTGGACAAGCCAATGCAAACGGCCACGGCCAACGGCATCACCATCATCAACTTCGGCATGGGCTCTCCCATGGCCGCTACCGTTATGGACCTGCTCTCGGCCGTGAAGCCTAAGGCGGCCCTGTTCCTGGGCAAGTGCGGCGGGTTGAAAAACAAAACCAAGCTCGGCGACCTGATCCTGCCCATTGCCGCTATTCGGGGCGAGGGTACTTCGGATGACTACCTGCCGGCCGAAATTCCGGCCCTGCCGTCGTTCCGTTTGCAGCGGGCCGTGAGCAGCATGATCAAGAAGCACGAGAAAGATTACTGGACCGGCACCGTGTACACCACCAACCGCCGCGTGTGGGAGCATGACGAGAACTTCAAGGAATACCTGCGCCAGATCCGGGCCATGGCCGTGGATATGGAAACGGCTACCATCTTCACGGTGGGCTTCGTGAACGAAATTCCCCATGGTGCCCTGCTGCTGGTATCGGATAACCCGATGACGCCGGAAGGTGTGAAAACCTCGGAGAGCGACAAAAAAGTAACCACCGACTTCGTAAATGCCCACCTGCAGATTGGCATTGAATCGTTGCTGGAGCTGAAAAACTCCGGCGAGTCGGTGAAGCACATGCGCTTTGAATAACCGAAAAAAGCTGCTATTTGCGGGGCCTGTGCTTGCTGAAGCGCAGGCCCCGCTCTTTTTCAGCCTACCCACTTATGCCCCTGGTTGCCTCCCCTCCCTATTTGCATGTCAATTACGAAGGCCGCCGCCGCACGCTACTGGGCCAGTGGCAGCGCTCCGTGATGCCTTTCGAGATGCACCAGGGCTACGCCTGCCTGCTCGATGCAGCTCAGCAGTACGACTGCCACTATTGGCTGATTGACACCACCCGTCGCGCCGCCGGCATCGATGCGACTGACGTGTTCTGGATGCTGGATGTGTTTTTCCCGCAGCTGGCTCCGCGTCTCGGCGGCACTACTTACCTGGCTTTTCTGATGGCGCCTAACCAGCTGGCGGGCGTGCTGGCCACTCCGGCCATTCCGCCCCTGCCCGATGGCCAGAATCTAGCGTATTACCTGCAACGTTTTACCGATGAGGCCGCGGCCCGCCTCTGGCTGCGCAAATGTGCCCGCATAGCCCGGTCGCAACAGGTGCGGTAACTGACAGCGGGCTACGTACATTCGTGGCATGATGCCTTCCTACTCCTTTTTGCGGCAAGCCGCGGCCGGTATGCTGCCGGCTTTGGCCGCCGCCACGCTGCTCGGTGCCTGTCAAAGCAATTCCCGCCAGCCCGCCGACCTGCTGGTGTACAACGCCACCATCTACACCGTCGATTCGGCGTTTAGTACGGCGCAGGCTTTTGCCGTGAAGGATGGCAGGTTCGTGGCCGTTGGCACCGCTGAGGAAATCAAGGCAAAATTCCAGGCCAAACAGGAAGTAGATGCCAAAGGGCAGTTCATTTATCCCGGCTTTTACGATGCGCATTGCCACTTCTACCGCTACGCTTTGGGCCTGCGCGACGCCGATCTGGTGGGCACCGGCTCGTGGCGCGAGGTAGTGCAGAAGCTGCAGCAGCAGCGTCAGCAGTATCCGCAGGCTACCTGGCTTACGGGCCGGGGCTGGGACCAGAACGACTGGTCCAATAAGCAGTTTCCCACCAAGGACACGCTGGATGCACTGTTTCCGAATATACCCGTCTTCATCATTCGGGTAGATGGGCACGCGGCCTTGGTAAATCAGAAAGCCCTGGATCTGGCGGGCGTTACGGCCCGTACGCCCATCAGCGGCGGCACCATCACCAAGGATGCCAACGGCCGGCTCACGGGTTTGCTGGTAGATAACGCCGTGCGGCTGGTGGCCGGTAAAATTCCGGAACCCACGGCGGCCGAGGCTGAAACCGCCCTGCTGGAAGCCCAGAAACGGTGCGTGGCCGTGGGCCTCACCAGCCTCGCCGATGCCGGCCTCGACAAAGGCAACATCGACCGGATGGCGGCCATGCAGGACGCGGGCAAGCTGAAGCTGCGCCTGTACGCCATGCTGGCCCCGACCAAGGAAAACAAGGATTTCTACCTCAAAAACGGCCCTGTTTTCAAAGACCGCCTCACGGTGTGCTCCTTTAAAGTGTACGCCGATGGGGCTTTGGGCTCTCGGGGGGCCTGCCTGATTCATCCGTACGCCGACCGGCCCCGGGAAATCGGCTTTTTGCTTTCATCGGTGGCCGATTTCCGCAACCTGGCAAAAGAACTGGCTGCCAGCAAGTTTCAGATGAACACCCATGCCATTGGGGATTCATCCAACCGCCTGCTGCTGGACATTTACGGCGAAGCCCTCAAGGGCCAGAAGGACCGGCGCTGGCGCATTGAGCACGCCCAAGTGGTCAGCAAAACGGATATACCCAAGTTTGGCCAGTACGGCATTGTGCCCTCGGTGCAGCCCACCCACGCCACTTCCGATATGTACTGGGCCGGGGAGCGGCTGGGGGCCGAGCGCCTCAAAACTGCCTACGCCTATAACGACCTGCGCAAGCAGTATGGCCAGGTAGCCCTGGGCTCCGACTTCCCGGTTGAAGACATCAACCCGCTGTTCGGGTTCCACTCGGCCGTGGCCCGGCAGGATGCCAAAAACTACCCGGCCGGCGGCTTCCAGATGGAAAACGCCCTGAGCCGGGAGGATGCCCTGCGGGGAATGACTACCTGGGCCGCCCACGCCGCCTTTGAGGACAAGCAGAAAGGCAGCATCCGCCCCGGCATGGCCGCCGACTTCGTGCTGCTACCCATTGATTTGCTGAAAGCCCCCAAAGAAACCCTGCGCACCGCCCAGGTACAACAAACCTGGATTGCCGGAGAGCGGGTGTTTCTACTTAAGAACTGAGAGCTGAGATACTAGAAATGAGAAGTGAGACTTTCGTTCTGATGGCCTAGTTAGGCTCCGGAACGAAAGTCTCACTTCTCATTTCTAGTATCTCAGTTCTCTAAAATTACCACCCCTGCTCGTCGGCGGAGGGGCCGTACATGGCGGGCAGCGGGATGTCGAGCAGGCGTAGGTACACCGACAGCTGGCCGCGGTGGTGGATGCTGTGATTGAGGCCCATAATGCGGATGGCGGCGGCTTTCGGACGTTCCATTATGGTTTGCTCACCGCGGTGCAGGCGGAAGCTGCCGGTCAGCTGCTCGTCGTCGGAGTCCTGTAGGGCTTGGCGCAGACTGGCACTATACTGGTCGAAGCGAGCCAGCAGTTCCTCGGAGCTGCTGGGCGTGGGGCCGGGCTTGGGGCCGTTGGGGTCAAGGAAGTCGCGGGAATCAGCCTGCACGAATAGCTGCTTGAAGGCCAGCAGGTTTACAATGTGCGAAGCCAGCTGCCACAGCTTCATGCTTTTGGGGTGGGGCTGGAAGTCGGCCTTATCGTAAGGCACGCGCTCCAGGAGCTTGCGGGTGGTAGCCAGCTCGTGGTCGAGCTCAGCCAGGATATTCTGCTGGAAAGAGGAAGTATGCATGCACAGCTGGGGTTAGGTTGGGGGAAAAGGTACACGAGCACCGGGACGCATCCCGATGCTCGTGCAAGTAACCAATACCGGGCAATATGTTTAGCGGGCCGGTACTGCCACGTTGGGTGTAGCCGACGGCGGGCCAGGTATTTCCTCAGTGGTGGTATTGTTATCCTCCCGCAGCTTCTTACCCCGCAGCTGAAGCAGGAATATCAGCCCCAGAATAAAGAACACAATCAGCGCCAGAATGCTGTAGCGCATATTCCCGCCGGTCAACTGCGAGATACCACCGAATACCACTAGGCCAACCACAATACCTACCTTCTCCGTGACATCGAAGAAGCTGAAATAAGCAGCGGAGTTTGGGGTATTGGCTGGAATAATTTTGGAGTATGTACTCCGCGACAGGCTCTGCACTGCCCCCATCGTGAGGCCGATTACAGCCGCCAGCGCATAGAAGCTCCAGCCGGCCTGCACGAAATAACCGGCAATACAAATCAGCATCCAGATGAATACCGCCCAACTTAAGGCGCGGGTATTGCCGATGCGCTCCGAGAGCTTAGCGAATAGGTACGCTCCAAGAATACCCACAATCTGCAGCAGCAGAATAGTGATGATGAGCGACTTGCTGTCCAGGTGCAGTTCTTCGTCGCCAAACAGGGTGGCCACGTACATCACCGTCTGCACCCCCATGTTGTAAGTGAAGTAGGCCAGTAGGAAGCGTTTCAGATTCGGCTGCTGCTTGGTTTCTTCCCACACCTTGCCCAGTTCCCGGAAGCCGTTCAGCAGCCAGCCCGAATCGGAGGCCGCGCCGGCAGGACGGCCGGGGTCGGCAGGCAGCGTGAAGAAGGGAATTTGGGCGAAACCAGCCCACCAGATGCCCGTGAGAAGGAAGCTATACCGCGTAGCTTCGCCCGCCGTGAGCCCGAACATAGGCGTGCCGGAAAGCGTGGGTCCCTGAATGAGCATCAGGCACAGGATCAGCAGCAGTACGGACCCGATATAGCCCATGGAAAACCCCCGGGCCGACAGCGAATCAAACTTCTCCTCCGACGAAATATCAGGCAGGTAGGAGTTGTAGAAAACAATAGACCCCGAAAAGCCTACCGTAGCCATTATGAACACAAATACGCTGATAGTGAACGTGCTGGGTTCGAAGAAATACAGCCCGGCACAGGACAACGCCCCGATGTAGCAGAAGATCTGCAGAAACAGCTTCTTACGGCCGGAGAAATCAGCCAGTGAGGTAAGCAGCGGACTTATCAGGGCAATGATCAGAAAAGCCGCCGATACCGAATAATTCTGTAAAGAAGTACCCGGGATGTGCATTCCCAGAAACTCAACCGGAGTTTTGCCGCTGTCGGTGTTGGTAACGGCCTTTACCATCGAGCCCCAGTAAATGGGAAAAATACTAGAGGTGATTACCAGCGGATACACCGAGTTAGCCCAGTCATAGAATGTCCAACCGGTGGTAATGCGCTTGTCGTCTTTCGGCACGTGGTACAGATCAGGGGCGGCGGTAGCGTCGCTCATAGAAGCAATGGTTGAGGTAGGTTGCGAGCAAGTTAACGGGATTTAGCGGTTGGGGTTAGCCCGCCGCTATTTCGAGCCGCTCCTCACTACTCCAACGCCCGCAAAGCCGCTACCTGCTCCGGCGTATCTACATCCAGTACCCCAGCCGGAAAAGACACTTCCATGACCTGCGCGGCGTGCTGTTTCAGCAGGTACCCGGCTCCGCTGCCATCGGGCAGGGCCAGCAAAGCGGGCATCATGGCCGCCGCAAAAAACACCGGTACTCCGCGCGTATCTGCATAGGTGCAGGCCACAATGGGCTGATCAGTTTGCTGATGCGTGGTTTCCAGCTGGAGCAGCAACTCTGGCGTTACAAAGGGCTGGTCGCAGAGTAGAATGATGACATCAGTTGGGGAAGAAATAAGTTGCCCAAGCTGCTGCAGACCGGTTTTCAACGACGCTCCCATGCCCCGCTCCCACTGCGCGCAACGCACGCTATGCACGGGTAAGCCGGCAAGTTCGGGTAGCAACTGCTGATGCAGCGCGCCGGTAACCACTACCACCGGCGCACCAGCCGCGGCAGCCACTGCCGTTTCAGCGGCCCGGCGTAACAAGGTCTGCCCTCGAAACGGCACCAACTGCTTGGGCTCCCCGAGCCGGGAAGAAGACCCGGCGGCCAGCAGAATAATGGCAGGCATCAGAACCGGGCGTTACAGGCCGCACACCGCATCCACCCTGCCTTCCGGCACCAGCGGCGCAGTAGCACGCAGGGGCGGATGAATCGGGTGGGGCGAGTCGCGCAGGAAGCCGGCGGGCCGGCCTGTCAGCACCGCCTGAATTTCGGCAATGATGGACAGGGCAATTTCCTCCGGGGTTTCGGCTCCCAGATTCAGGCCCACGGGACTGTGAATGCGCCCCTGCAATTGCGCGGCGGCATCGGGTGTGTCCTTATGCAGGTCTTCCAGCAGCCGCTCGTACTTCTTGCGGGGCCCCAGCAAGCCAATGTAGCGGGTGGAAGCGTCTGGCAGCAGATGGCGCAGTACTTCCAGGTCGTAGTAGTAGTTGTGCGTCATAAGCAGGGTCAGGCTGCCGTCGTACGGCTGCTCTTTCACCTGCGTCAGGGGTAGCACTTCCACAGTGGCAGCATCGGGGAAACGGGTGGCCTGGGCCTGAGCCGGGCGGCCATCGGCTACCCGCACCTGCCAGCCAAGACCGGCCGCCAGTCGCACCAGCGGCTGCACATCATTGCCGGCCCCGTACACCGTGAGACGCACCGGGGGGCGCAATATTTCCAGGCTTACCCGAATAGCACCGTAATGATGCGTAGCCGGTTGCCCGGCCCTCAAGGCCTCCTGGCACGCCGTTAGCAGTTGCGGATACAGTTCGGCCTGCGCGGGTATGGTTCCCTCGAAAGCACCACTGGGCAACAGCGCCAGCCGTTGACCAACCACTACCTCAGAAGCCGTGCCTGCCGTGGCAAAGACGGTAGCAATAACGGCGGGGGTAGCAGCCTGTTCCGCCCAGCGGCGCAGCAGTTCAATGGGATTATTGGGGTCCTGAAAATCCAGGGGCTCCAACAGAATTTGCACGATGCCCTGGCAGCCCAGTGCGGCTCCGAACTGTAGGTCATCGTCGGGGTCCGTAGAGTCGTAGGTAACCACGGTGGGGCGGCCCTGCTGAATGGTACGGCGGGCCCGCTGGCGTGCGTCGCCTTCCAGGCAGCCCCCGCTGATAGCTCCGGTCAGCTGGCCTTCATCCGTAACGAGCATGCGGGCACCAGGCCGACGATAAGCCGAGCCAGCCACATCTACCACCGAGGCCAGGGCACAAGCCCGACCAGCAGCGCGGTGCGCATCATAGGCAGTCAGCAGACGTTGTAGTTCAGTCATGATAAAGGCAGTACGGACGAGGATGCGGCGGCGTTGGCCTGAAACTAACATTCCGGACAAAGCAGGGAATGTAGAAGTACAACCTGAAGGTTATACCTGCATCCTCACTTTGCCCGGAATGATGGGGTTATTTACGCCTGCACCGATTTTGTTTCCAGCACTTTATCCGGAGTGATGGGCAGGCTGCGGATGCGCTTGCCGGTGGCGTGGAACACGGCATTGGCCACGGCCGCCGCCACGCCCACCATCGAAATTTCCCCGATGCCCTTCACACCCATGGCATTGATATAGGGGTCCTTCTCATCGATGAACTCCACCGTCATGTCCGGAATGTCGGCATTTACGGGAATGTGGTAATCGGCCAGGGAGGCGTTGGTGTAACGGGCCATGCGCGGGTCGCGCACGGTTTGCTCCATCAGCGCCGAACCGATGCCAAAAATGCTGCCCCCGATAATCTGGGAACGGGCCGTTTTGGCGTTGAGGATGCGGCCCGCGCCGTGCACGCTCACCCAGCGCGTAACGCGCACGGTGCCCAGCTCGGGGTCCACCTTCACCTCGCAGAAGTGCGCCCCGAAGGAGTGCATGGAGTGGTGCCCGGCTTCGTCCTTTTTAGTAGGGTCGGCGTTGGCGGCCGACTGGGCATCTTCGTAACCGCTGCCGTAGCGACCCTGACCGTTGCCTTCCACGTCCTGCATTTCGGCGCGCTTCATCAGATCAGCGTAACTCTCCCCCTTCTGCGGGTTCGATTTCAGCTGCAGCCGGCCCTGTTTCACTTCCACATCGGTGGGTTTGGCGCGGTACAGGGGCGACTTTTTATCCAGCACAGCCACTTTGGTGAGCTTCTGCCACACATCCTGCACGGCCATGTACACCGACGACGACACCGTACCGGCCGCCACTGAGCCACCCGAGTTGGGAGCCGTGGGCAGCTTGGTGTCGCCCAGTTCGAAGCGTACTTTCTCCACGGGCAGGCCCAGCGCATCGGCCGCTACCTGCGTCATTACCGTGTAGGTGCCGGTACCCAGGTCGGTAGCGCCGGCCTGCACCACGGCGTGGCCGTCGGCGTAGAGGCGGGCGCGGGCCGTGCCCTGGGAGTTGTGCACCGGGTAGCTGGCCGTAGCCATGCCCCACCCTACCAGCAGCTTGCCGTCGCGGGTGGCACCGGCTTTGGGGTTGCGCTTGCTCCACCCAAACAGCTCGGCACCGCGGCTATAGCACTCTTTCAGACTTTTGCTGCTCCAGGCCTGGCCGGTGCTGGGGTCTTTCTCGGCGTAGTTGCGCAGCCGGATTTCCAGCGGATCAATACCCAGCTGATAGGCCAGATCATCCATGCTGCACTCAATGGCAAACGAGCCCGGAGCCTCTCCCGGAGCCCGCATAAACGTGGAGGTCATCACGTTGGCGCGGGCCAGCTGGTAGGAGGCTTCAAAGTTGGGGCACTCGTACAGCAGGTTGATGATCTTACTGTTAGGCTCGGCGTAATTGTCCCAGGGCGACGTGGTGGAGGTCTTCTCGTGGATCAGGGCCGTAAGCTTTCCATCCTTGGTAGCCCCAATTTTCAGCGTCTGGGTCTGGTCTTCGCGGTGGCCCATGCTGGTGAACATCTGGGGGCGCGTAAGGGCCAGCTTTACCGGCCGGCCCACAGCTTTGGCAGCCTGCACCGTAAGCACGGTGTGCGGCCAGGTAGAGCCCTTACAGCCGAAACCGCCGCCCAGAAATTTTGTCACCACCCGCACCTGCTCCGCCGACAAGCCCAGCATCGTGCTTAGCGACTTTTGCGTGCGCGACACCCCCTGCGTGGATTCGTACACCGTCAGGCGGTCGGGGGCTTCCCAGTGGGCGGTAGTCGCCCCGGGCTCCATGGGGTTGTGGTGGTTGATGGCGTGGGTGTACTTGTGGGTAAGCTGCACGGGGGCGGCCGCAAACGCCTCCTGGGGGTTGCCGCGCACCGTGTGGCCCTTGGTTTTACCGTCCTGCACCTTCTCAGGGTCGAACAGCTGCGCCTTTTTGTCTTCGTAGGAAGCCACCGGCGCTTCCGCTGCCAGCTGAATTTTCAGCAGCGTGGCGGCGTACTGGGCCCGCTCCAGCGTATCGGCCACTACCACGGCCACCGGCTGCCCGGCGTAGTGAATCTGGTCGGTGGTGAGGGGCAGGAAGCCCATGGGCGCGCCAATAGCTTTTTTGCCTTCGGCATCGTTGGGGGTTTTGGCCAGCTTGGGGGCATTCTGGTGCGTGAGCACGGCCAGCACGCCCGGCTGCTTCAGGGCGGCGCTGGCATCAATGCTTTGAATGCGGCCTTTGGCTACGTCGCTGGTACGCAGCACGGCATGGGCTAAACCGGGCAGGTTGTTGAACTCGGCGGCGTATCTGGCCTGGCCCATCACCTTGGCCCGACCATCCACGCGGTCCAGCGGTTGCCCTACCACTCCCGGTTTGGGGTTGGTTTCAAAAAATGTTGGTTCTGAGAAGTCCATAGTACAGGTAGGGTCAGGATCAGGCTACTTTCAGCAGGGCTTGCACTAGCGTATTTTGGGCCAGCTCCACCTTGAAGCGGTTATGCTCCCGGGGCTGGGCCCCGCGTAAGGCAGCGGCAGCGGCGGCCCGGAAGGTAGCCTCCGTGGCGGGCTGGCCCACCAGGGCTTTTTCGG
>NZ_RWIT01000018.1 GCF_003944715.1 Hymenobacter rigui
CAAAACCAAGCTGCGACAAGCCCAGGCCCGTACCCGTGAAGCAGTGGAGGCGGCTATCCAAACGGCCGTGGACTGGATTTCCAGCAAGGACGCCAAAGCCTGGTTCAACCATTGCGGCTATCATGTACACCGTTCATGAATCCGCTATATAACAGCACATTCGATAACAGAGTGTATTGTAGTTCCTTGCACCCTCGGCACCGCCACGCACCCCAGCCACAGCAGCCCCGCTAATGCCAGCAAACCCGGCGGAAAAAACAGCGCCCGATACCGGCGGCGAGGGTAGGGGAGGTATAGGGCAGCGGGCATAGTATTGAATAACAGGAAGATAAAAATACAGAATCTGCCGTTAACTACTCCGGTCGATTATACCCTTTTTTTTTTACTGATTGGGTGGTAATTGTAGCAGTAGCAAGCAAGTACTATCGGCCTGCTGAGGCATAAGCCGTAGCTTTGTCAGAACAGCAGGCCCTACTTTAGGGTTATAAGCTCATGCTCGCAACCAGCGCCTCATGCTTAATGAGTCTCCAATGGGCCATTACACCACTACATGAGTAACGAACAGAATTCTATGTTGCGGGAAATTGCAGAATTTACCACTATTCTGCAGCAGCAAGGCGTACACAACGCGCTGAAATACCTGAACAATCGTACCCCGTACCGCTTCACCGGGCTATACCGATTTGATGGATCTTTACTGCAGAATGACGCTTTGTTCGATCAGTTTACCCCGGCTCTGCAGCGCGCCGAGCCGGTGCCGATGTCGGTTACCTTCTGCTCATTGGTAGGCCAGAGACAACAGCCTCTGGAAATTCAGGACGCCGCCACTGATACCCAAATGCAGGGCCTAATTGATACGGAAGTTGTGTCATACTGCGGCGTGCTGATTCGGGATGCAGCCGGTCAGCCCTTCGGAACGCTATGTCACTATGATATGCAGCGGTGCCAGGAGCGCACTGCCGATATGCCGCTCCTGCAGGCCGCGGCGGACCTGTTATACCAGCACACGCAGACGAAGGGCTAAATCCGTTGGCCAGTTTGCCCTCTGGATGGGTAAAACAGCATGACTATAGTTGACGATTTCGGCTGCGCTGGTTGCCCGTATGTGCCGCCCTTACGTTCGGACAAGGTTCCTTAACACTATTGGATGATTTCCCTGTACCGCCCTGCGGCTCCGCTGCTGCTGCTATCCTTCACGGCCCAAGCCCAAACCACCCCCCGGCCCGATACTACCCGCGCCGTGGCCCTGCCCGAAGCCACCGTAACGGGCTACGGCCAGCAGCTGCCCCTGCGCCGCACTGCCGCCGCCGTGGGCACCCTCGCAGCCCGTGACTTTGAACGGTTTCCACAAAATGCCCTCACCCAGGCCGTAAACACGCTGCCCGGCGTGCGGCTGGAGGAGCGGGCCAGCGGCAGCTACCGCCTCAGCGTGCGGGGCAGCACGCTCCGCTCGCCGTTTGGGGTGCGCAACACCAAGGTGTACTACCAGGGCATTCCGTTCACTGAAGCCAGCGGCAGTACCCCACTCAACCTGCTCGACCCCGCGCTGCTGGGCGGGCTGGAAGTGGTGAAAGGTCCCGCCGCCAGCGTGTACGGGTCCGGTACCGGCGGGGCCGTGCTGCTAAGCGGCCGCCGACCCGCGCCGGGTACCAGCGCCGCCCAGGTGGGTTTCACTGCGGGTAGCTTCGGGCTGCGGCGGTACGTGGCGAGTGTGGAAACCGGCTCGGCCACCGGCTACCTGCGCGCCACCTACGCCCGCCAGAGCCTCGACGGCTACCGTCAGCAAAGCGCCCTGCGCCGCGACGTACTGGCCCTGGATGGCGAGTGGCAGACTACTAAAAAACAGACTGTGGGCCTGCACGCGCTGTATTCAGATATTAACTATCAGCTGCCCGGCGGCCTCACCCGCGCCCAGTTCCAAGCGGACCCACGCCAGGCCCGCCCCGGCACGGCCACCGCGCCCGGCACCGTGCAGCAGCGTACCTACTACGCTTCCCGCACCGCCTTACTCGGAGCCACCCACGAAGCCCGCTTTACTGACCGGTTCAGCCTGCGCACCACTGTGTATCTGAGCGGCAGCCGCATCAATACGCCTTACCTGATAGATTTCGAGCGCAACACGCTGCTGGGTGGGGGCGGGCGCACGGTGGCCAGCTACCGCACCGCCCTGGCCGGCTGCACGTTGCGCCTGCAGGCCGGGGCCGAGGCCCAGACCGGCTTCGAAAGCTCCCGCAACTACCAGAATCGCGCTGGTCAACCCGGCGCGTTGCGCTACGACGACGAAATCCGGACGCTCACCGGCTTTGCCTTCGCCCAAGCCGATTACGAGCTGCCGGCCGGGCTGCTGCTCACGGCCGGGGCCAGCTACAACCGCCTCCGCTACCGCATCAGCCGCCTGTCGGATGCGGCCACTAACCCCGCGGGCTACGAGCTGGAGCGCAACTTTCGGCCTGAGGTGTCGCCCCGGGTGGCGCTGCTGCGGGAGTTTGGGCCGGGGCTGACGGTGTATGGCAGCCTGAGTACCGGCTTCTCACCGCCCACCGAGGAGGAAATCCGCCCTTCCGATGGCTCCATTAACCGGGCCTTGCAGGCCGAGCGGGGCCGCAGCTACGAGGTAGGCCTGCGCGGCATGGTGCTGCGGGAGCGGCTCCGCTACGACGTAGCCCTCTACGACCAGCGTCAGCGCCAGACCATCACCACCCGCACCACCGATTTGGGCACTCAACTGTTCACAAATGCTGGCAACACTCGCCAGCGCGGGGTGGAGGTGGCTTTGAGCGGCTGGTTGTGGCAGGGAGAAGCTACAAGCTTTCAGCCACAAGCAGCAAGCACCGAAGGTAACGTGTCGCCCACAGGCCTGCGGACCTTCGTGAGCTACGCCTACAACCACTACCGCTTCGGGAACTATGAAACCGGCGGACAGGACTTCAGCGGCAACCGCCTCACCGGCACCGCTCCCCACACGCTCACCGCCGGGCTTGATTTGGCGGCTCCGTTGGGTTTCTATCTCAGCCCCACCGTCAACCATCAGTCCCGCATCTACATCAACGATGCCAATACCGAAGCTGCCCCCGGCTACTGGACGTTTGGCACCCGCGGGGGCTGGCGCCGTAGCTTTGGCAGCTTCACCGCAGATGTATTCGGCGGGGGCGAAAACCTCACGGACCGCCGCTACTCCCTGGGTAACGACCTGAACGCTTTCGGCGGGCGCTACTTTCAGCCTGCCCCGGCGCGCAACTGGTACGCAGGCATACAGGCGGGCTGGAAATGGTAGATCCAGGCCGCGCCGTGCCTCCGGCCCATAAGGTAGCCGTATAGGATACGCTCCTGTGCAAGCCAGCTGGGTGTACCATTCTGGGCGAAGTTCGCGGCGAATTCGTGTAGTCGGAAAGTCAGAAATACTGACCGGCAACCCGGGGAAATTGTGGGCGACAGTCCGGATTATGGCTGATATACGGCAGCCGACAGGGCGGTGGTAAAGTTGGTTGGCGCGGCAGGTTGGTTTTCCGGGAACGGTGGCCGGAGCTACTATTGCTCATCGAAGTAGGGGAACACCGAAATCCGCAGGGCTTCTGTACCCGTGCTGTCATCGTTTATTCACGCTATCCATGAAATCCACCGTTACTTTCCTGAGCGCCGCGCTGGGCCTGCTGGCCGCTGGCTGCACCGATAAAGAGGTCCTCGATACCTGCATGGGCTCCTGCACCACGGTGGTTGGTCGACTCATAACGGCCAATGGGCAGCAGCCATTGGCCAACGCGCCGATAGAGGTGCGCTGGAACTACGGGCCGGCCTACCACCCAATGTCGAAGCTAAAAGCGCAGGCCACCTCGGATGCCAACGGAAATTATCGGCTGTCCTTTTTTATCAAGGATGAGGAGCTGACGGAAGGCTATTTCAACGTGCGCTATTCTCCGAACAAAAAGCAGTATTACACCATCGGGGAAGACGGACAGGTGCTGAACGGTGCCCGCCGGGATACCACGTTCACCCTGCCGGACTACCTGATTCCGCGTAAGGCGTACGTGCGCCTTGCCATTACCAACCCCACCGACGTTACCCTCTATGCGTTTATGTCCGACTTCAATACTCCTTACGGCCTCAATACCACCTTCAGTCGGAAAATCCAGGGAGGCGGGCCGGTAATTTTCTGGGATGGGCTACCTGCCGAAAACCCACTGCCTGTAGCCGGCGACCAGCCCATTCTGGTAAAAGGCTATAAGAAGAAAAATGGCCTCACCGAATACACCACCGACTCGCTGTTTATTCCGGCCGGCACCACCGCTACCTATTCCGTTACCTTCTAGCCGTGCTAGGTTGCAGTGCGCCCGTGTAGTACGTTTCTATTTCTGGTAATCAAGGTAAATAGAGTCCGCTGAAGCAGAGTGGGGCGTGCTGCCTGCGCCGCTGCATCACCTGACGCCCACATCCTGGTCACGGCAGCGGTAGAAAGGTAGTCCGGGATACCGGCATAGTTCGGGCGGCGCGGATAGCAGGGGGCATGTAAAGGCCAGGATTCACGGCTGATGCAGCCCGATCCTGCTATTTTCGCTCTGTACATTGCTTGCTGCACGCATTATGGCCGAAACTTTCTCTTTACTGCCACTATCGGCCGCCCATTATCCGGCCGTGGCGACTATTTATGCCGAGGGTATTGCCACGGGCCAGGCCACCCTCAACACGGAAGTGCCGGACTGGGAAGCCTGGGATACCGCCCATCTGGCGCACAGTCGCCTAGTAGCATGTACGCCTGCGGGCGAGGTAGCCGGCTGGGCCGCCCTGACGCCGGTATCGGGCCGGTGCGTGTATAGTGGGGTGGCGGAAGTAAGCGTGTACGTGGGGGCCTCACACCGGGGCCGGGGAGTGGGCCTTCTGCTGCTTCGGAAATTAGTGCAGCAATCAGAGCAAAATGGTATCTGGACGCTGCAATCCGGTATTATCCGGGAGAACACGCCTAGTCTACGCCTGCATGAGCAGGCAGGTTTCCGGTTGGTCGGCATCCGCGAAAAACTCGGTAGGCTTCACGACCAGTGGCGCGATATATGTCTGCTGGAACGCCGTAGTACGGTACTATAGTGAGGTAATGAACTGGTGCGTTTGACGTTCAATTCGCGCAGGTGGCGCAGGTAGAACGTCACTACCTCACCCCTTAGTCCAGCGCGGGCAGTAGCAGCATGGGCAGGTGGCCATGCAGAATTACCTGCGAGGTTACGCTCCGGTTGAACAACTGCCCCAGAAAGCTGCGGCGACGCGCCACGAGCACCAGTAAATCGGCGTGGGTTTCGTGGGCGGCCTGTAAAATTCCCTCCGGAACCCGGCGGTTGCGCACCCCATGCGAGTGAATTCGGGCTTCGATGCCGGCCAACAGCCCACTGGCGGCTACTGCCTGCACCGCTCCGGCGCAGGTATCATCATTTTCAGGCTCGGCGACGTGGGTTACCGTCAGGCGTGGCTGCAGGTGCTGCAGTAGTTCCCGCATACCTGTCGACTGCGTTTTTAGGCTGATGGAGCTGTTGTCGGCGGCTATTGTGACGTTGCGTGGCGGTACGGCCGCCTGGCTCCCGACAGGTACCACCAGCAGCGGAGTACGGGTGGCACGCAGCAGCTTCAATGAGGTACTGCTGACCAGTTCATCGGGGGTAGTTTCGGTATCCGGCTTGCCCAGCACCACCAGGCTGGGGGCATGCCGACGCACCGCATCGGCCACGGCCGCTTCTACTCCCTCCACGGCCGACTCCACCACGACTGGCACGCCCAGCGGCTGAATTCGCTCTTGCAGAGACGCGGCCACTTCCCCTTCGCTCAGGTGACGAATACTGCCATTGAATGCATCCGGGTCGAGAAGGGTTTCGCGCCGGATGTGGAGTACTACCAGTGGTGCCTGTATGGGGGCCGCCAGCGCCGCCGCGTACCGCAGGGCCTGATCGGCAGCGGGAGTAAAATCGGTGAGCACGAGGAAAGGAGCAGCCATAGCACGAATACGTTTAGGGGTGGGAGCAGAATGCAATAAGAACCCCAGTATACGCGAAAGGTGGCTGGATGCTGCACGGAGCCCGAGGAAAAAGCGCCGCCGTTTCCTTGGGCTCCGTGCAGCTGATGCAGCCTTCCTATGCTGGAAAGGAGAAGAGTTCGGGTGCATACGTGCGCCCGAACTCAGCGGCATAATCCCGTATCTGGTCGCGCGTCGCCCGAAAAGCGGCCATAATATCGGCTTCGGAACCCGTAGCCTGGGCTGGGTCCGGAAAGCTGTGGTGTAGCCGGCGGGCATTGGCTGCGCCGGGCAGCACCGGACACGTTTCACGGGCATGGTCACACACAGTCAGCACATAATCGAAGGGCATATCTGCGTACTCCGTGGCCAGGTTGGAGGTGTGGTGCCTGATGTCTACTCCCGCTTCGGTCATTACCTGCACGGCACGCGGGTTCAGCCCATGCGTTTCCACCCCGGCCGAGTACACGGCGGCGGCGGGCAAATAGCGTTGCAGATAGCCGTGCAGCATCTGACTGCGGCAGGAATTGCCGGTACACAAAACCAGGATATTCATACAGATAAGCTGTTCAGGGGGCTTTTAGCAGCAGCCTCCGCCTGGCGTGCAGGCCGCGCCGGTATCTACCAGGGTAAATGCCATCGGGGCCATGGCGGGCACCGTTTCGGCGGCTGGGGCCGCGGTGGGTGCAATGCAGCACTGGCTGTTTTCGGTGGCTTGGTCGTACTCCTGCTGGTAGCGCGGGTCATTGAACTCAGCATCCTCGTGGAAGTAGTACACTTCCCATTCGGTGCCATCCGGGTCGTTTACCCAGAATTTATCCTGCTTGGCGTAACAGCAGCTCGTACCCATTTCTTCCCGCTGCACCAGACCGGCTCGTTTGGCCGCCGCCAGCCGCTCTTCCAGCTGCGGCAGGGTTTCTACCTGAAAGCCCAAGTGCCCGAAATTGCTGTGCACCCGCTCCGGGTTCTGCACAAACGAGATAATCAGGGCCGGCGCATCCAGGACGTACTTAGCGTAGCCGGGCTTGATTTTGCTAGCCGGCTGCCCAAAAAATGCGGTATAGAAATTAACCGTGGCTGTCAGGTCGGAAACGTACAGCGACACGTGCATGCGGGGGAAGGTACTCATGGCTGAAACGGGGATAAGTGAGAAACAGAAGAAAAATCAGCAGTTACAGGCATCGGCGGGGCTGCAGCTGGCCGGCGTGGTTGCCTGGGCAAAAAAGCCGGCAAACTGCTGCTGTACCTGCTGCCACAGGGGCGTGTTCAGACAATAGCACACAGTGAGGCCATCAATTTCCCCCCGGATCAGATCCAGGGCTTTCAGCTCCTGCAGGTGTTGGGAAACCGTGGTGCGCGACAGGGGCAGCTCCGCGGCAATGTCGCCGGAAATGCAGGTGGTTTTGCTGGCCAGCAGCTGAATAATGGCAACCCGCGCCGGATGAGCCAGTGCTTTTGCCATACGGGCCAGTTGCTGCTGCTCGGCGGTAAAATCAGTAAGTCTGGCGTAGGTCATCTTGATGCTATGTTGTATGACGTAAACATACGACATTAATCGACAGGTGTTGCTCAACTGACAGCTGATTTTTTTTGCACATACAAAAAAACGCCCTCTGCACACGCAGAGGGCGTTTCCGAAAAAGCCATAAAGCGGCTTTACTGACTAGCGGTTGTTGTCGTCGATGGGGTTGTTGAAGCCGGGGTTCATCAACTCATCGGTCATGCTGGAGTTGTCGGGGTCGGGGCCGGTGGTAGCACTATCCGTCGGAATGCCGGCAGTTTCTTCTTCCAGGCGGGCAGAAGTGTCCAGTGTGCCTTCGGCGTCGCGCTTGTAGCCATACAGCTCTTCGCGGTGTTTGCGCTGCTCGTCGGTAAGATGAGCACCTGAGTTGGGCTCAAGAGCAGCGGCCGGATCCTGATTATTATCGGTTGCCATGTGCGTAAGTCAAAAGGAGGAGATAAGAAAAAGTAGGCTCGCTTACTTGCCCGAGCCCGGGATACCGCGTCCTTCATCGGGACGGAAGGCGCTGAACTCGTCGGGGTTGTCGTTTTTACCCACGTTGGGGTTCTCGGGGTGTTCACCGTGTTCCGGGGCCGGCTCGGTCGTATGGTTGGCCGGCTCGTTAGTGGGCCAGTTGCGGGTACCACCGGCGTAGCGGGGGTCATCCTGCGCCCACCCTTCACGCTGCTCAAAATATTCCGCATCTTCCACCTGCTGCACCGCCGATGGGTCCATGTTCTGAGGTGTGCTGCCGCGCTGCTCCGGAAAGGCAACTGGCGGGGCTACCTGGCCGCCTTCAGTCACGCTTTCTTCGTTTTCAGTAGTAGCCCGTGTTTCGGTTGCGGTAGGTTTGCCAAAATTCCCGTATTGCGGAGTGCCGGGCGTGGGGTTTTCGGGCGTGCGGTCGGAGGTATCGGAATTGGTCTGCATGGTAAGGGAGGTAGGAGAGAAGAGTTCGGGAGAATACGGGGTTGAATACCCGCTTCTCTGCCTCTTACGTAAACTCCCGGCAAATGGCGGTACTCATCCGCCAGCTCCGTCACGTTTTACCAACCACTCATGGCTGCCTCCATTACTCATCAGCAACAGGATCAAGAATTTACCACTACCCGGGAGGGTCACTCGGCCGAGCTGGCCTACAGTCTCCCGGCCCCTGGCGTTATCGATTTCACGCATACCTACGTGGATGAGCCGCTACGGGGCAAGGGCGTGGGCGAAGAGCTGGCCAAGGCAGCCCTGACGTACGCCCGCCAACAGCAACTGCGAGTGCGCACCAGTTGCCCATTCATGCAGCAATACGTGGAGCGGCATCCGGAATACGCGGAGCTGCTGGAATCCGGCGACTAAAAGCCGCATGCAACAACTGCCTGCCGTACTATCAAGTAGCAGGGCGGGGAATAATTGATTGATCCGGTGATTTTTTAATAAGATATTAATTTTTGGCCTGTTCGAAAACAGTACCTTCCCTTCTGTAATTTCTCCACGTCGTTTTACTACCGACTGATGCTCACGTTCCATGTTCTTACGGATTTTTCGGCGGCGGCCACCAATGCGCTGCACTATGCCGTAGTGTTGGCCCGGCACGTAGGAGGAGTGGTACACCTGTGGCACATGTTGCTGCCCCGGCATAGTGCCGAGGCCGCTTATTTCGACATTGCCCCCGCTATTAATTCGCCGGCCCAGGCCCAAGCTGTTTTGCTGGAAGTAGCCCGGAAGGTAGAGCAGTATGTACCTTGCACTACCTCCCTGCTACTGGAAAATCCTATGCAGCATTTGGCCGCTGCTCTGCAAACCAAGGCCGGACAGGTACTGGTGGTTGGTAATGCCAATCCGGCCAAAGTAATGTCGGCGGCAGCTTCCAGTACGGCCCTGCATCTGGTGCAAACCCTGGCGCAGCCCCTGCTGGTGGTGCCCAATACGTATCGGGCCGGAGCATTACCGCGCCGGATTGTGCTGGATACCGACAGGCAGAAGGTGAGGTTGCCAGTGGCCGCCTCAACTATCCCGAATCTGCTGGCCCAACTCACCACCTCCAGTCAGCCGCTTACTCTCTCGCACCTGCCCGGTGATGTGGAGAATTTGCTGAACCGCATTATCCCGTCGGTAGTAGGTCTGCACGTTTATACCAGCTCAGCCTCGCCGGAGATGGTGGATGTGGCCAATAATATTCAGGAAACCGGACTGCTGCATGGGGTGGCGCACACCGTTACTTCAGCCCGTCATCCATCTATAGAGGAGGGCATCCGGTATGCTGCCACCCGGCACCACGCTGACTTACTGGCTTTCGTAACCAGGCAACGCATGTATCCGGGGCGGCAGTTTCTGCACAGTGTAACAGCAGGCTTGCTGGCCCATAGCCGCATCCCGGTCCTGACCATCCCGGAAATCTAGCACCCGGTCAGATGTTATTCGCCGATACTTTGTGTTACCATTCCGCTAACAACCGCACGTGAAAAGAGCCCGCACTGCAATGCGGGCTCTTTTATGCGCATCCTACTTGGAGCGAAGCACCTAAATCGGGAAGGACATTCCTGGCTGGAGTTCCACGGATGCATGATTACACTTTGACGTAAGTCGAGTAGCAAAACGGCCCGCATCCGGGGTAGGATGCGGGCCGTTTTGCTGATTTTCAGCTCCGATGAACGATTAGTGCTGCACTGCTACGCGGCGGCTGTAGCGTATGCCATCAACGGTTGCACGCACTGTATACAGGCCATTGGACAGCGTTTCTACTGCTACCGGAATGGCTTCGGCTGCTGATACAGCTACCTCGCGGTGGAGCACTTCCTGGCCCAGGGCGTTGTAGAAGCTGATAATGGCCGTGTGGCGGCCCCGCAGCTCCGACAGGCGTACCTGCACACTACCGGCTGCTGGATTGGGGAATACCTCAATGCCAACGTTCAGTGGTGCTGCCTTGGTGGTAGCCGTGGTAATACAGCCGCTGGTATGGCTGCCTACGTTGGTGTAGATGTCCGTGCCCACAAACTGCCACTCGCCGGCGGCCTGGCTCCAGCGCTTCTGGCCCGCGTTTACGGTTGCCTTACGCACCAGCGTAGCATTAGTGGTAGAGCCACCGCCCGGCAGCTGCCAGCCACCTGCCGGCTGCTGGCCAATCACGCCAATCACGTCCAGCGTATCGGTACCGTCCATCAGCAGCAGAGCATCGTCGCCGTTGAAGAAGCACACGCTCGACTGCAGATCAGTCTGGGCGGCTACTATCGGGGAAGCTACGCCGGTGTTGGCAATTACGTACACGTCGCCGGGAGCCACGGTACCGGTAAGGGCTTGCGTAGCGGTGGGGGAGGTAGCGCCATTGGCAAACAGGCGCACCTCAATGCCTGCCAGGCTGATGGGAGCCGGCGAGGGATTGTAGATTTCCAGCACCTTGGTGTTGGTGGTGTTGCCTTCCACGTATTCCGAGAAAAACAGATCGGTGCAGGGCGAGCCGGCCGGAGCCTGGTCGTCGTTGGTGATGGTAAGCACGTGGGCCGAGGGGGCACCCAGCACGGCGCCGCCGGTAGTGGGGGTGCCTAATACCAGGCGTACCGTTTCGTTGGGCTCCGGCTGCGTGTCGCCTGCCACCGATACGGTTACAGGGAAGGACTGCGTAGCCTGCCCGGCTACAAATGTGAGCGAGGTAGTGCTGAGCGAATAGTCAGCGGGGGAAACGGCGGTGGTGCCGCTGGTGCTTACCGTAACCGGAATAGTAACGGCCGCCGTGGGGGCGCTGCCGCTCAGCGTTACATTTACCGTGTAGGTGCTGGTACCGGTGTTGCCCTCTACAATGCTGCCCGTGGCCGACGCAAACTTGATGGTCGGAGCGGGACCGTCGTCGTTGGTGATGGTGAGTTCCTGCGAAGCCGGGCCGCCCACTGCGCCGCCCGTTGAGGGGTTGATGAGGGCTAGTACAACCGTTTCATCGGCCTCCGGCTGCGTATCGCCGTTCACGGTTACGGTTACCGTCTGGGAGGTCTGGCCCGCCGCGAAGGTCAGCGTCTGGGGGGAGGTGAACGTGAAGTCACTACCAGCCGTAGCCGTTGAGTTGGCTGCATCCAGCGTTACCTGCACCGTGAGGGGCGAAGTAGGCGTAGGTGTTACGTTAATAGTGGCCGTGTAGGTGCTGGTGCCGGTGTTGCCTTCCAGAATGCTGCCGGTAGCCGACGAAAACGAGAAAGTAGGCAGTATCTGGAAGCCCCAGGCCCGTGCTACTAGGTCCGGGTAAGTAATGTAGGGGTTGAAGTTGCCCTGGCTTTTGGCCGCCCGGCGGTTCCGCTCCCGCTCCCGGGCATCCACTGGGTCGGCCAGGTGCCACTGGTACAGGGTGTTCAGGTCGGCGGCGGCCGTAATTACATCCTTGCCCGGGTCAAACGTCTGGCCCTGGTGCATGGTATAGAAGTAGAAGATGGCGCGGGCTAGATTGCCCTTGTGGTCTTCGCGCGGCTCAAACTGCGAGTTGGTATCCTCGCTGTATTCGTCGATGTTGGCTGTGGGAATGGTGGTCTGGCTGGACGTGTTGCGCATCCAGAGCTGGGTCTGGGTATCCGGAATTTCGGCAAACGGATCGGAGCCCCGGTTCGAGTTCCAGGTATCGTAAGTCGGGAACAGGTGGTGAATATCGGAGCGCATGCGCACCACTTCATTAAACCACGACTGGGGCACGGTATGCTCGCAGTTGATGCGGGTTACGCCGCCGGTGCTGGTGCTGGAAGAATCCAGCCGTACCGTTTCAGTGTAGCCAGAGTATACGCACACTACGCGGCCGTTCTGGTTATCCACGTAGTTGTACATCTTGCCACGGGCATCGTTGTAGCTCAACACCACCCGTTTACCATCGTACCAGTTCTGGCGGAGCCAGTCTTTCAGTGCCTGGCCCTGCAGGTTGGTGGGTGGGGCAGCAGGCAGGGTTTGTGCGGAAACAGCTACTGAACCAAGGCTCAGCGCAGCAACCACTATCCAGGAGAAAAAGTGTTTCATCAACGGGGGGAAGGTGTGAGGAAATAAAAAGAAATGTAAATGTCGTATTCTTTTGGGAGACGCAGATACTCAACCTGCTAACGGCCCGCAAGAATAACCTGCCGGTAAACCAGACTGGTCCAACGAAGATACGTGTGGCCCGGCCGGCTGCCCGTTGCACAAAAAAAGCCAGCCCCGGAGGACTGGCTTTTGTAGCAACAGGTAGTGCAGGAAAAAACTATTTGGTAGGCATCAGCACGGTGTCAACTACGTGCGTTACGCCGTTTTTCGAGACTACGTCAGCAATAGTTACGTTGGCCATGCCACCCTTGGCGTCATGAATCATTACCATATTGCCGTTACGGTGTACGGTCAGGGCTTCGCCTTCCACCGTGGTCAGCGTCTGGCCGTCCTTCAGGTCAGCCGCCAGCAGGCGGCCGGGTACCACGTGGTAGGTGAGGATGGTGGTGAGCTTTTGCTTGTTTTCGGGCATCACCAGCGTATTGACGGTACCGGCGGGCAGCTTATCGAAAGCGGCATTGGTAGGGGCAAACACCGTGAACGGACCGGTGCCTTTCAGCGTTTCTACCAGCCCGGCGGCTTTTACAGCGGCTACCAGGGTAGTGTGGTCGGTGGAGTTAACAGCGTTATCGACGATGTCTTTGTCCGGCGTCATCATGGCTCCACCCACCATCACGCCGTTGCCGGTGGTCATGGTCATGTCTTTCATGTCCTTGCCCTCGCGGGGCTTGGTGGTGGCTTTAATTTTGGCGCCGTCCTCTGATTTGCCTTTGACCTTGGTTTTGCCATCGTCGGCCACCTTGGTCTTAGTGGTCATCTCGCCGTCCTTAGTTTTCGTCTTCTCGTCGTCCGACTTATTCTTCATTTTACCCTGTGCCACGGCCGAGCCGGTGGTGAGCGTGAAAGCCAGTGCCAGAGTGGAGAGCAGATACTTATGCATGGTACAAGAAGAGTTGAGGGTAGACACCCAGTGAGAGAAAGTGTCCGCCTTGTACGCCAACCTCGACAGAAAGGATATATCAAGCCCTATACTCCTGCTGAAAAGAAAACCGTATCCCCGTGTCGGGCAGTCCGGCCAGAGTACTGGGATACTGTTTCCTACATGCTGCGGCAACAGTCTGTAGTAACTCGGAACAGAAGAAATGCGTGCAGCTGCGCAGATAAATAAGTTAAAATCCCTATGTTTTGGAGCCAGTGCGCTAAACCATAAAGGGCAGAGGCATTAGTTGATCGGGAGATACCAGAACGGGTAGCGCGTTATGAACAGTATTTTTCCCCTGCCCATTTACTACGAAAACGGCGCAGGTCGTATCCTGGAAAACTACAGCGGCTTTGCAGTCCTCAAGTATCACGCAACGCCGCGGCCGGAGCAGAGCCTTGCGCAACTGCTGCACGCAACAGGACAGCTGCTGCTGGCCCGCTCCTGGAGTCGTTTGCTGGTGGACCAGCAGCTTATGCAGCCGTTCTCGCCGGAGGAAGAGCGCTGGATTCTGAAAGAGTGGTTTCTGCATAAGGTGCAGCGCCCGGCCAGTCTGTACATTGCTATTGTGCCACCACTCAACGCCCGCACAGGCAGCCGGGTGCAGCAGGTGGTCAGCCAAGCGGATCCGGGTAGCCACTACTACTTCTTCCAGACGGTACAGGAGGCCGACGTTTTTCTGAAATCCTTATCTCAATCCGCAGGCTAACGGCTCCAGTAGTGAAGGGGGGAGTAGGCTGAGTGCGGCAGAAACTGCAACAACAAGAGGGCTAGCTACTTACTTGGGGGGCATCGGTTTGCATCGGTTAGACTAAATAGCGACCAGTATGCAAATGCCCATCATCCAGACAGATCCGGAGCCGCAGCTGCTGACTGGGTGTTTTTTTCAACAGGGTGGGTTTGCACCCCAAGCAGCTTTGGATAGCCGTTTCCGGGGATAGGCTCTCGGCGGGGTACCTACCAGCACTTTATACGATATTTTCACTAGGGTGAGCCCTGGTGAAAGTTCTGGTTCAAAAGGCAAACGACGAGCCTTTGGGTTCGTTAGCCTCTTAAGGCAGCACAATGGTCTGGCCCTGCAGCGCCTTCTCGGCCTCTGGCAGAATTTCGCAGTTGTCCCAGATGCCCGTCAGGAGCGTGTCAGCATAGGAATCGGGGAGCCCATTGGCCCGCATCAACTGATGTGCCTTGTCGTTATCGTAGATAAAGGCGTGAAAGGTATAACTGAACCGGCCATCGACATCGTCGAGCAGCAGGTACCACACCCGCGGGGTGCCGTCGTTGGCCGGCATCCCAATCACGCCCGCGTTAAGCCAGCAGTGCCCGGCCCGTTCATCGGCAAAGGGCAGGCCAGCGTGGCCGGCCAGGATTACCTCGGCTCCAGTGGCGGCAAAGCTGCTTTCTTTCACCGGCCAGGGAGTCGACGCAAACACGAAATCAGCAATGCCGGTGGCCGCACCGTGCAGCACTGCTACTACCTTGTCCGCGTACCGGAAGGAGAGCTGAAGCGGGAGTGTACCCAGCCAGGCAACCGAGCCGGCTGATAGGTTCCGCACCGCGTAGGGAAACCAGGCGCGCGACAACAGGTCGCACCGGCTGCCCTCGGCAAAGTTGCAGCCGCAGTCGTCTTCGCCCCGGATGATGTTCTGCTCGACGTTGCCCTGAATGGCGTGCACGCCCCAGGCTTTCACAAACTGCACCGCGGCTTCGGGCTGGGCGCAGTAGCCCACAATGTCGCCGGTGCAGAGGATGTTGCCGGCCGGAATCTGCAGCTGGTCGGCAATGACCTTAAGTGTCTCTAGGGCCTGCAGGTTTGAGTAGGGGCCGCCAAAAACGAGCAGCCGGCCGCTACGCGCGCCCAGGTCCTGGGTGAGGGGATTATTCATGAGCGGACTTTTTTTGGAGAAGTGCACAAAGCCCGAATACCGCGAAGCAGAAACCCGACGTCAGCAGGTTGGTGCTGAGTAGCGCCCCGTATTTACCGTCGCCCAGCCGCAGGGCCTCAGGCAGGGAAAATAACGTCAGCAAACCACCCAGCACCAGCCCCCCAACCACCGATAGGTGAAAGGCCAGGCGCGGCACAGGCACGTGCCAGAACAGGAATACGGGGGCCAGCCCCAGCACCAGCGTGCCGCTGATGGTAGTAGCCGATAGGATGGCCGGGTTGAAAAACACCGGGATGGTGCCAAGCACCGTGAGCACCACCATGGCCCACCGTCCTTTCGAAACGCTGGGTACGGTCGCCTTACTCAGGTCGATGCTGATGAGCTTGGAGAAGGAGGCCATGGCCGAATCGAGGGTCGACGAGGCGGAGGTGACCATGATCAGGTTCAGCAGCAGCAGCATCGGCACCCCGAAGTACCGCGCCACGGCCACCGGGGCTTCGCCGGTCAGGGCGTTGAGCTTGGCGAAGATGCCCACGAAGCTGAAGAAAATGATGCAGCCCGAGCCGATAAGCCCCGCCCACAGGTAGGACCGGAGCGTGGTGCGCGTATCGGAGATAAAACCTCGGTCGGTGAGCACCGGGTCGTGAAACGGGTAGCTGAAGCACTGCACCAGCGCCACCAGCAGCAAGTCGACACCCTGTCCCAGGGTCCACTCTCCGCTGCTTACAAAGGGCTGCAGGCTCCCCCCATACTGCGGCAGGATAAAGCCCAGAATAACCAGCAGCAGCACCACAAAGAGCGAGAGCTGAATCACGTCGGTCATAATCGAGCTGCTCATGCCGCCCTTGAGCGTGTAGGCCAGCGTAAGCAGGGTGAACACCACAATAGCCACGTAGTAGCCAGTAGTGCCCTGCGCCCCGAAATAAGAGCCGATAACGATGGTATTGGACCAGATTTCGTTGTACAGCCGAATGATAATCAGACAGGTAAAGACGACCACTGCCCCCGCGCCGTACTTCGACTCGAGAAAGTGGTGGATGCTGCGGTAGCCCCCTTTATTACGCATCGAGACGATGACAAAGCCGGCCACCAGAAACGACAGGTAATACCCCGCGTAGGCTACGCCCCCCACCAGCCCGAAGCTTTGGCCCAGGTTAGCGGCGTTAGTAATCGACTTGGCAAACAGCCAGGAAATAACCAGACTACTCGTCAGGAAAACGGTATTGGGAGCCCGCTCGTGGCGGGCTCCCCTGAAAAATTCGGGCACGGTGCGCGCCAGCGGCGACACCAGAAACAGCGTGACGCTGGAGGCCAGCACCAGGGCCCACTGCAACAGGGTTGTACTCATACGGCGGAAATCAGCGGGCCCACCACACGGGGACGTTGATGCTGTTGTTCTGGGTTCTGTCGGCTGCTATCTTGTACTGCACCGCGTTAAGCGCGCTTTCTGTGGCGGGGTAAGGCATGCGCACAGGAATCAGCCCGTTGTTGAGGCTGGCCGAAACCGTTTTCAGGCGAGGAAAACCGGTCCGACGGTACTCCGTCCAGCCTTCGTAGGCGTTGTTGATGTTGCCCAGCCATTTTTGCGTCAGGATCTGCTCAAGGGGGTTCTGGCCATTCAGCCCGTAGGCCACCTTGCTACTGGTAAGGTAGCCGGCGGGCAGCGCCGTGCCCCAGTAGTCAAACGACTGGGTGATGCCCTGCTCGTACAAGGTGCGCGCCGAGCCAGGAATGAGCCCCCGTTGGGCGGCTTCGGCCAGCCAGAAGCTGGTTTCGGCCGCCGTCATGAAGTTGGCAGACAGCCGGTCCGAGTTTTCCCGGAAAATGGTGCCCGTAAGCGAGTAGTCGGCCAGCGAGATGGAGAGCCGTGAGGCATCCGGGCCGTTCAGCAGGCCTTTGTAGCTACCCGGGGTGGCCGCCGCGGGCCGGAAATACGTCGCTATGCGGGAGTCACTCAGGCCCGTGAGCAGCTCCTCGCTGGTTTTGGACATGATGAACAGATTAAAGTCTCCGACCCGGGCAGTGGCCATGCGGAAATTGTTGGGCTGGGTCAGTGAGAACCGGAAGGCGGCGTTGTCCGCATTGGTCTTGATGAAGTTGCCTTCGGCTACGACTTTCTGCAGGGCCATCTGCACGTTTACCTTCCCCGATATGCGCATCAGGTATTTAATCTTCAGTGAATTGGCCAGCAGTATCCATTTGTTGCGGTTGCCCGCATACAGCACGTCGCCTTCGAGTGCCGTCGGCCCCTTGTAGCTGTTGATGGCGGCAATGCCTTTGTCGAGGTTGTCGAGGATGCCGCCCGGGGCCGTGTAGATGGCCTCCTGGGTGTCGTAGGCCGGCGTAATCACGCCCGCTTTGCCCTGCAGCGCCTGGCTGTAGGGCACGTCGCCGTACAGGTCCGTCAGCGAGGCGGCGATGTAGGCCTTCATAATCAGGGCCGGGCCCTCGTATACCCCGAATGCCGCGTTGGTGCGCGCCTTCTGCAGCAGAATCTCGTTGTCGCGCAGGTTGCTGTACATAAATGGCCAGGGGTTGCCGCCGTACTGCGGCTCGCTCAGGCTGTGCCGGTCAAACAGGTTGAAGTCGATGGCCGTGAAATACTGCCCCAGCAGGTTGCCCGCCACGAAGGCTTCGTAGGACATCTGCTCCCCGTAGTCGAAGATGATTTTGCGCAGCAGCAGCGACGGCTGCACGTCGACCGGGGCGTTGGGGTTGGTGTTGATTTCCTCGAATCTGTCCGTGCAGCCGGGTAGCAGGCCGACCAGAACGGTCAGCAGCAATAGGCTGTATAATTTCCGTTTCATACGTTGGGTCGGGGCTTAGAAGGTAGCGCTGAGCTTCAGGCCCACGTTGCGGGTGGTGGGGTAGGTCATGTCCTCGACGCCCGTCTGCAGCTGGTTTTGCTGGAAGGAGGTCTGCTCGGGGTCGAAGTGCGGGATGTGGGAGAGGGCCAGCAGGTTCCGGCCCACCAGGGCGACAGTCAGCTGCTGGGTGCGCAGCTTCCTGGCCAGCCAGGCCGTTTGGGGCACCGAGTAGCCCAGGGTCACTTCCCGCAGCTTCACGTAGGAGGCATTGTAAGTGTTGTTCTCCTCGTTGTTGCGGTCGTAGTACATGCGGTAGTAGGTTTCGGCCGGGATGGCCTTCGTGTTGGGCTGGTACACTGGGTTTTCGGGCGTGCTCACGTTCACCACGCCCTTGGCCACGATGCCCGCATCAGGCCGGTCGGCCGTTTCAATCAGCTGGCCCGCCACGCCGGCCAGGGCCAGCGTCCGCGACACCAGGATGCCGCCCTGCCGCCAGTCGAGCAGAAAGCCCAGATTATAGTTGCCGAAGCTGAACTGGCTCGACAGGCCCATCATAAAATCGGGGTTGTAGTTGCCCAGCTTCTTGAGGGTGTTGTCGGCAATGTACTGCCCGTTGCTGCCCACGATGAAATCGCCCTGCGGGCTGCGCAGATAGCCGGTGCCCCACATATCACCCATCCGGTCGCCTTGCCGCACCTGGTACCACACCGTCTGATTCACGTTGTCGTAGATGCGGTTGTAGCCCAGCGTCAGGGTGCCGGCCTCTTCGGGCAAGGACACCACGGTGGTCCGGTTGCGGCTGAAATTCAGGCTCGTGTTCCACCGGAAGCGGCTCGTCAGTACGGGCGTGGCATTGACCACCGCCTCAACGCCCCGCGAGCGGACTTCGCCCCCGTTGATGACCCGCTCGCTGTAGCCCGTCGAAATGGCAATGGGCAACGACAGAATCTGGTTGCTCGTGCGGGAGTCGTAATACGTCAGATCGAAGCCCAGCCGGTCGTGGAAGAAACGCACGTCGGCTCCGGCCTCCAGCGAGGTAATGGACTCCGGCTTCAGGTTAGTGTTGGCAATAGCGCTTTGGTCACTGAACGCCGGTTGCGAAAACACCGGGTTCCGGGCCGTGAAAGTGCCCGCCGTCTGATAAGGACCGGTGTCGTTGCCGACGCTGGCAACACTGGCCCGCACTTTGGCAAACGACACGGCCGCAGGCAAGGCAAACTGGTTCGACAGCACCCAGCTGGCCGATACCGACGGGTAGAAAAAGGATGTATTAGCCGTGGAGGTGGGCGTAGCCAGGGCGCTCGACCAGTCGTTGCGCCCGGTGATGTCGACAAACACCAGGTCCTTATAGCCCAGCTTAGCCAGAGCATACAGGCTGTTGATGCGCTTGCGGCCGCTCTGCTGGTACACCTCCACCGGCGAGGCGGCGTTGTTGAGCTTGAACACGCCCGGCTGGGCCAGCGTCAGGGCCTGATACTGGTCGAACGACGTCAGCTGGTCCAGGCGGTTGCCCCCGGCCGATACATCGAGCGACAGCGGCCCCAGGCTGCGGGTATAGTTCAGCAGAAAGTCGGTGTTGACTTCCCGGAAGAAAACGGCGTTTTCGGCGTAAGCGCCACTTTTGAAGCGGTTACTGCTGAAGGCCCGCCGAAACTGGCGGTTCTCACGGGAGTAGTCCATGCCGCTACGCACCAGCAGCGTCAGGTTGTTGGCCAGCTCGCCCGTGACGGCCAGGTTGCCGATAAGCCGGTCGCGGGTAAACGAGTTGCGGTTTTCGTAAAGCGTAAAGTACGGGTTGTCGAAATACGTGTAGTTGTAAGAAAACTGCTGAATCCCCTCCAGCCCCGGCTGCCAGTACTGCTTCATGGGGTTGATGTCGGTCTGCCGGCCCAGCCAGGCACTCAGGGCGTAGTTGGTGTTTTCCGAGCCGTACTTGGTGGCGGGCCGGTTGTCGCTGCCGCTGTTGATGTAGTTAATCGACGAGCTGATTTTCAGCCGCCGGATGGGGTCGAACTGCAGCCGGGCGGCCAGCGTTTTGCGCTTCAGGTCCACCCCCGGAATAATCGACTGGCTGTTGAGGTCCGTGTACGAGAGCCGGTAGCTGCCCTTGGCGTAGTCGCCCGCCACGGCCAGGTTGTTGATGGCCGTAAGTCCCGTCTTATAAAAATCCTTCAGATTGTCGGGGTGCGATACGAACGGCGTTGGGGTGATGGGCAGGCCGCTGTAGAGCCGCGTATCGGCGCCGCGCACCACCTGGCCGCTGGGCAGGGTGACGGGGCTGTCGTACTGCGGAATCAGCAGGCCCGCGTCCAGCCGGGGCCCGTAGCTGTAGGAAATGTTGTCGTTGATGCCCCCGCCCAGGCCGTCGCCGTACTTGAACGCTCCGCTGTTGCCCTGCCCGTAGGTGTTCTGGAAGCGGGGCAGCTGAAACGGCCGCTCGGCGTAGAAGGTGCTGTTGAAGCTCACGCCAATGCCTTTGCCTGCCGCCGAGCCGTCTTTGGTCGTAATCAGAATTACCCCGTTGGAGGCCCGGGTGCCGTACAGGGCCGCCGCGCTGGGGCCCTTCAGCACCGACACCGACGCTACGTCGTCGGAGTTGATTTCCCCGGCCCCATTACCGAAATCAATTTCCTGAAACCCGTTGGCATCGTCGTTGACCCGGTTGACCACTGTGGCATTGTTAATCACAATGCCGTCGACCACAAACAGGGGATTATTGTTGGTGAAGGACGATTCGCCCCGGATGGTAATGCGCGACGACGCCCCCACCCCGGTGGAGCCACCCGTGACCATAACCCCCGCCACCTTACCCGCCAGATTGTCGAGGAAGTTGGACGCTTTGACCTCGCTGATCTGGCGGCCCTCTATCTTCTGCACCGCGTAGCCCAGGCTCTGAGCATTGCGCTCCAGCCCCAGGGCCGTTACGACGACTTCGTTGAGGGATACGCCCGCTACCAGCTCTACTTTCAGGCTAGTTTGGCCCGTGTACTGCACTTCCTGCGTTTTGTAACCCAGGGAGTTAATGACGAGTACGTCGGCGGGCTGGAGGTTGGCCAGCGTGAACATGCCCGCAGTGTTGGTGAGCGTGCCCGCCTGCGTACGTTTTACCTGCACAGAGGCCCCCGGTATCGGTTGCGAGGAGGCCGCGTCCAGGATCTGTCCGGTGAGTTTCTGGGCCACTGCAGAACCGGATAAGCAGGACAGGGAGACTAGGAGGAGTAGGCGTGCTCGCATTCAGGGGAAACGTTCGAGGGATGAAGTTTGGCAAGCTACGGTATGTAAGGGGTAAGTGGATGCCTTAAATGCTACAGGTATCGCTCCAGAGCATAATAATGATGAGGTGATTTAGGAATGAAGGGTAGAAGAAGGCCTTGTATTTCTTCTGTTCTGGCAGCGTAATCCAGCAGAGCGTTGACCCACAAATGGCGTAAATACGACAAAGCTTTCAAGGCTGAATCGCTGCGTCCAGCCATTGAGGGCCGCAGCCCCAAAGCGCCCACCCGCTGGTAGCAGGCGCAGCTGGTGGCCGAAGTAGGCAGTGAGAAAGTAGCCCACGACCCGTAGGTTCAGGCTCTGCACGCGCTTGAAGCGGGCCGAGCAGGAGCTCGATATTCTATAAAAACCTTGGTCAGCAAATGCTTTAGCCGCATTACTACCCAGCATACCCCGCGAGCAGATATCAGCACATTGCCCCCTACTCAACGGCCGTACTTCAAGTGTAAGTTGCCGAATAAAAGCAGACTGCTGACCCGGGTCATGTAGCATTAAGTCCGCCTACCAAAAGAACCCATTCTAAGCAACGCAGCGGCGATTCACTATGCTTTCAGTTCGCGCCATTACCCATGTTGCGTACGCCGTGGCTCATTCTCCGGCAGCTCACTGCCAATGATGCCGCAGTCATGCAGTTTTTCGGGTTAATGCCGAGTTTCCTCGCTACGTGCCCCGCGAGCCGGGGACGTTGCTGTTACAGGGGAACAGGGCAGGAGATGCGGGGAATTATCTGTTGGTGGAACCTGCAGCCCGAGAACTATCGGGCCGAAATCGACAACGGACTGCACCCCGCGCACGGTCCGAAAGGATTGATGAATGAGGCCTCGGCCGCGGTGGTCCGGTCGGCTTCGAAACGATGAAGCTGCACTGCATTGAGGCACCGCTCGCCCCGGAGAATACCGCATCTGTCCGGCTGTTGGAAAAGCCTAACTTTGTCCGCCAAGTCCACTTCCACGAAAAGCTGTGCCCCCGGGGGGCAGTTTTTGGATGTGGCTGTCTATATCCTTCTGGCCTCTGCCTGCGCGCTTTTAAATAGCTCGACCAGCCGTCGTATAATGGCCCGGGAAAGTCAGGCGTTGGCCAGAGAAAGTGCATTCCACATCACGGGTCAGGTAGTCTACCTCATACAGGATGGATACTAACGCATATTTGGAGAGAATTCATTACCACGGCACTCCTGGTGTTACGTTAAATACCCTCGCGGAACTACAGGTAGCGCATATGCGGGCCGTGCCGTTTGAAAACCTGGCAATTCATTATCAGCAGCCTATTTCGCTGGATAATGACCGGCTGTTCCAAAAAATTGTGCGGAACCGCCGCGGCGGATTTTGTTATGAGTTAAACGGTTTATTCGCCCATCTGCTGCAAGAAATCGGGTTTTCGGTCACATTGCTTTCGGCCGAAGTATACCAGAAGGATGATACCTTCGGCCCCGCCTTTGACCACCTGACGCTTTTGGTGGAACTGGATGATATCTTCCTGGTGGATGTCGGTTTTGGCGACTCCTTTACCCAGCCATTGCGCCTGCAGCAGCGCAGCCCACAAGTGCAGGGAACAACGGCCTATCAAATCGAGCAAGTGGGGGATATCTATATTGTTCACCAGAAAAAGCTGGAAGAGCCGGATGGCGGTTGGGAACCCCAGTACCGATTCACGCAGCAGGCGTGGCAGCTGGCCGATTTTAGCCCTATGTGCCACTACCACCAGACATCACCAGAATCCCACTTTACCCACAAAAGGATCTGTTCCCGGGCTACGGCAGAAGGCAGAATTACCTTGAGTGATCAGCGCCTGATTGTTACTGAGGGGGCTAGTAGGATGGAAACCATCCTGCCGTCGGAAGCAGCATTTTTACAGGCTTTGCAGGCCTATTTTTCCATCCAGATCTGATGAGCAACCCAACCCCCAAACTAGTTGGTCTAGGAGGGAGCCTACGAGCTGGCTCCTACTCCGCGGCCGCTCTTCGCACCGGATTAAGCATCGCCACCGAAAGGGGCGCTTTGACGGAACTACTGGATCTGGGCAAGCTGCACCTGCCCCTCTACGTCCCCGATTTGCCCATCCAAGAGTATCCCCCGGAATCCCAAGCAGTCATTGAACACGTCGTGACGGCCTTTCGGAGTGCCGATGCCATGCTGTGGGCCACGCCCATCTACCACGGTGCCATGAGTGGCGCCTTCAAAAATGCGCTCGACTACATGCAGCTTTTGGCCCGAGACCCATTGCCTTACTTACAAGGCCGCGCCGTGGGCTTACTTTCCATTGCAGGACCAACGCCGTTGAGCCAGATGGCTGATTGCGTAGCAGAGTTGCGAGCATGGGTAGCGCCAACCCGTGTTACGCTGCTGGCACAGGACTTCTCGCCAGAATTGACGCTAACCAGTGAAGTAGGAATCCGCCGGCTAACCCGGGTAGTCACGGAATTACTCAGTTTCAAAAGATGACCTAGAGAGCGTGGATAGTCAACGCATCCAATCGAGAGCAGCCAGTAGGTGCGCCAAGGCTAAGAAGGAGGAAGCGGTTTTCTCGTAGCGGGTAGTGAAACCACGCGCTTCCTTGAGATGGCCGAAGAAGCGTTCGGCTTTGTTGCGGTGTTGTGGTCGGCGTACAGGTTGGGGAGCGTGGTGACGCGGGAGTTTGCACAGGGTTCTGAATGGAATCACGGGTGTAGCCTCGCATGCGGCCACAGCGGCCACTACGGCGTTGGTATCGTAGGCTCGGTCGGTTACTACCGTACCGAGCGCTTGGGGCAAGCGGACTAACAGGCGGCATCACTTTTTTTACCAAGCGGCGGAAGCGCCGCGCTACCGTGTTTCACGGGCCGAACTGCTCTGGTAAATTGCGCCATCTGCAGCCCGTGCGCACATGGTAGACCACCGCGTAGACAAACTGCCGGGCCGTAGCCCGCGTGTAGCTGCTTTCGTCAGCCAGACACAAGCCCCCGGGCTTGAGCACGCATCGTAGTTGCGCCGCTTGTCCAGCTTGCTTACTTGCAGAGGTGTTGCCATAACGGGAGGAAAACACATCCGAAATCCGTCCGGCCTCACTGCACCACCTTATTGGGCGGCCGTTGGTAGGAGTAGTAGAAAGCCACAATTGCACCCATGCAGAATTGAAGGGTAAAAGCCTGCTCTTTTTTCTGGCGTCGGAGAAAAACCTGTGGATAGGCGGCAAATTTTACCCGATTGCTCTGCTCACGTTTTGGCTTGAGAATGCCTCCAGCACTACTACCAGAAACCAGGCTAACGGGCTGAATGAGCAAATAAATGTCCCGTGAACTGTCCCGTAGGCAAAGAAAAACCCCACTAACTAACTGATCAGTTGATTAGTGGGATTTAGTGTGGTCGCGCTAGGAATCGAACCTAGATCAAGAGCTTCGGAGACTCCCATACTATCCGTTGTACTACGCGACCCGGTAATGAGTGGCAAAACTAGCCAGAAAACCCGCTGCTGCCAAACAGCTTCCCCCATTTTCTGCAAAATCCTGCACCGTTTTTCAGTAACCTTCGGCTGTTCAGGGGAGTTAACCCATCAGACTATTTTGACATTACTCACATTTTGTATGACCAGCACCGAAAAAAAGACCTTGTACACCGCCGAAGCAACGGCTATTGGGGGCCGTAGCGGCCACGTTCGTTCCACCACTGGTACCATCGACTTGGATATGTCGGTGCCGGAAGGATTGGGTGGTAAGAAAGGTGCCACCAATCCGGAGGAACTGTTTGCCGCCGGTTATTCATCCTGTTTCCAGCAGGCATTGCTGGTTATTGCCCAACGTGCCGGCGACCGGCTCGATTCGCAGACAGAAGTGAAGTGCGCGGTTTCCCTTTTCCAGGAGGGAGAAGGTTACGGCCTCTCAGCAGTACTTGATGTAGATCTAAAATCGTTTGATCGGGATAAGACCATTGAAATGGTGCGGCAGGCGCACGCCATCTGCCCATACTCAGTGGGTACCCGTGGAAATATGGAGGTAGAACTGCGGGTACAGGGAGAAGCTATTCCGCTACAGGCCGAAGAAAATGCCGGCGTCGCCGTGCAGAAAAACGCGTAAGCGCATCGGTTATCAACCACAACGACCCGGCTACAGATAAGTAGCCGGGCCGTTGTGCGTAGTTAGGATAGCGCATGATGCCAGATACTCAGGGAGCCGAAAGGCTGCCCGACTTGGCCGTCATACCGTCAACGGGGGTAGGAGGGGCGTAGAAGGTAGCCACTGAATTGGTGTAGCGGATGTTATGGATAGCTTCAGTCCGTTGGAAAATAACGGGCTTATGGGCACGCAACGGGACCAGCATCAGCGCCGTTTTAGCCGACTTCACATCATACCGGTTATCCATCACCGTATCGAAGTAAAACAGGTACTGGTTCACCCACTTGAAATATGACCTGGACTTGGCATCCGTGGAGGTCAATACTGTAAGATCCTCTTTATCGGCGGCCAAGGCCTGTTGCAGTTCCACGGCGTTAAGCGGAGTAGTGCCCAGCATCGGAATAATATCAGCCTGTGCGTCTACCATCACCCATTTGCCCAGGTCGGGCAACCAGGCTTCGGCCAACGCATGGCCGGCGGCAGAGGTGCGCGTTTGCACATCTTCGGCTTTCAGATAAAGCGGCCGGGCCGGAATGCCCACGGCGTTAAAGGCGGCTGCTAGTACCAGGCCAAACTCCACGCACTGCACCTGCTGACCGGCCTGGGCCGCTTTCAGAATGGCAAACGGATCCTGCGACTTAAACTGCTTGTGTCCGTCGTGCTCCAACCGGAAATGCACCCACTGGCAAAGTGCCCGGGCGCGGCCCAGATCCGTGGTTTCTTTCGCAATGACTTCGTTCAGGCCAAACATTTCGCGAAACCGCGTCAGATACGCTGTTTTGGCCGAGCTAAACTGAAAAGAATAAGCAACCGGGTCGAGCGTAGCGAGGTAAGGAGAATCCGCCGCCATTCGTGCGGTACCCTGCCCGTGTGCCATAAGCGCCATGCTCAGAGCCGTGAAAAGAAGTGTAAACGTCTTGCGGTACATAGGCAGTTGCTGATGAGTTGCTCTAAACGCAACCAAGTACCCAATGGTTAACGAGTACGCAAACAAAAGCCCGTCCGGAAATCCGGACGGGCCTTGTAAGTAAACAAATTTTTCTTGGAATTACTATGAAATTCCTTGCTCAGCCAGTACTTCCTTTACTTTCTGAGCGGCATCTTTCAGCAGTACAGCCGAGTACACTTTCAGGCCGCTTTCGTCAATGATGCGGGCACCTTCCTCGGCATTAGTACCCTGCAGACGCACGATGATGGGCACCTTGATGTCGCCGATGTTCTTGTAGGCTTCCACTACCCCGTTAGCTACCCGGTCGCAGCGTACGATGCCACCGAAGATGTTGATCAGGATGGCTTTCACGTTCGGATCCTTCAGGATGATGCGGAAACCAGCCTCTACGGTCTGGGCGTTGGCTCCACCCCCTACGTCGAGGAAGTTGGCAGGCTCACCGCCGCTCAGCTTGATGATGTCCATGGTAGCCATGGCCAGACCAGCACCGTTCACCATGCAGCCCACGTTGCCGTCGAGCTTCACGTAGTTCAGGTTCGAGGCCGAGGCTTCTACTTCCAGCGGATCTTCCTCGTTGGTGTCGCGCAGCTCTACGAAGTCCTTGTGGCGGTACAGGGCGTTTTCGTCGAGGGTTACTTTGGCGTCAACGGCCAGAATCTTGTTGTCCGACGTCTTCAGCACGGGGTTGATTTCGAACATGGCCGAGTCGGTTTCGTCGTAGGCTTTGTACAGGGCCATTACGAACTTTACCATCTCTTTCTGCGCCGCGCCGGTCAGGCCCAGGTTGAAGGCAATTTTAGCAGCCTGGAAGGGGCGCAGGCCCACGCGGGGGTCTACATGCTCGCGGTGGATTTTCTCGGGGTGCGCTTCGGCCACTTCCTCGATATCCATACCGCCCTCAGTGGTGTAGATAATGACGTTTTTACCGGACGTACGGTCCAGCAGCACGCTCATGTAGAACTCTTTGGTTTCCGACTCGCCGGGGTAGTACACGTCCTGGGCAACCAGTACGCGGTGTACTTTGCGGCCTTCGGCGCCGGTTTGCTTGGTTACCAGCTGCATGCCCAGGATCTGGCCGGCAATTTCTTTTACCTGCTCCAGGTTTTTGGCGAGTTTCACCCCGCCCCCTTTACCACGGCCACCGGCGTGGATCTGAGCCTTAATCACGTGCCAGCTGGTGCCGGTTTCCTCGGTCAGTTTTTTGGCAGCTTCCACGGCTTCCTCGGCCGTATCGGCCACGATGCCTTCCTGTACACGCACGCCGTAGCGCTTCAGAATGTCTTTGCCCTGATACTCGTGAATGTTCATAGAGTCAGTTAAGAGGGGGTTTCGGGGTGGTTAACTAGGCGCGAAAGTAGGGAGAAATGCGTTGATAGTTTTGGTTTTTGGTTTTTTGATGGGTGGCGTGACCCGATTATCGGCTCCGGCAGACGCAGGGGTTATTTGTGGAACCACTCAGCCATCACGCGCTCAGCTGGTTTGTGCTGCGGGGTAAAATCCAAGTGGCGGCGGGCCGAGCCATCGGGGCCCAGGCCCGGGTACCATTTCCACACAAACAGCCCCTTAAACCAGCGGCGCGGCCAGAACGTCTCGAACAGGGCGGCGTAGCAGTTCGCCTGCGTAGTTTCGTCGGCGGTGGTCAGTATGGCCATGCGGTCGGGCCAGGCCCAAGGCTCAATGGCCGCGTCCGGGGTGGTTTTGTAGCCGGCCTCCGTAAATACCACAGGTTTGTCGAAGCGTTTCTGGATGACCTCCAGCCGCCTGACCGGGTTCCGCCAGGCCCGTAGCAGGGTGGCTTTGTCGGGGCTGTTGGTAGTGCTGAGCGGAAAGTAGGCCTGCACCCCAATGAAATCCAGCGCATCCCAGAACGGTACCCGCTCAAACTCGCCGCTCCAGTTGGCCGCATACGTAAGCTGCCCGTGGTATACGGCCCGGATTTGCCGGATCAGCTCCCGCCAGGCTGCTTCATGGTCCGGGCCGCTGGCGTGTTCCAGCTCCGTGCCAATGCACAATGCTTCAATCTGACTGGTTTCTGCCAACCGGGCATAGTGCAGTATAAACACCGAGTAGTTGGCAAACCACTGCTGCCAGTCGGCCGCCGAGGTCATGGCAACGTCCCCCGGCCAGGTGCCGCCGTTGCGCAGCCACAGGTGGGGCTTCAGCAGGGTATGAATTCCCTGTTGCCGGGCCCGGGCCGCCGTCAGCCGGATGCCCCGGTCACTCTCACCCCAGTAATGCCGGTTGTTGCCAGTGCTAAGTCGGATTTCGGGTCCGGTGGCACTGGGCTGCCATCCGAAAGGGGTTTGGGCAATCCAGGTCACGCCGGCCCGGCGTAGGGGTTCTAGGTCGAGGGCCGAAACAGAGTCGCCGGCCACCCAGCTCACGCCGCGCAGACGCCCATCGGCGGGCGGCGGCCCCAGGCTGCTTAATGGCGGCAGGGCCGCCGCTTCGGGGCGCGGCTGCCGGGGCAAGAGAAACCAGCCGGCTCCTGCCAGCAGCGGCAGCAGAAGCCAGGCAAAGCGGCGCACGGTACGGGCGGGCAGGGTGGGCATAGAAACGGCCATAATGGCTTGTAAGGTACTTTGATTTGGGTAGGTTTGGCGGGTAGTTTGCCCGATTGCGCGCCGGGCACCACCGCAACGGCCTACATTCCGTAGATTTGTTTTCCGTACTCCGGCTCCACTTTACTTTTTAGTCTGTTTTGCTGCAAGCCATCAACGTCCGCAAAAAATATAACACACTGGAAGTGCTCAAGGGCATCGACCTGACGATTGAGAAGTCGGAAATCGTAAGCATCGTGGGCTCGTCGGGAGCCGGTAAAAGCACGCTACTCCACATTCTGGGTACCCTGGATAATCCGGACTCGGGCGAAGTGCTGTTTGACGGGGAGTCCGTAAGCTCTCTGGGACGTTCTGACCTGGCCCGGTTCCGGAACCGTCACATTGGCTTTATCTTCCAGTTTCACAACCTGCTGCCTGAGTTTACGGCTCTCGAAAACGTGTGTCTGCCGGCCTACCTGGCGGGCCGCTCCGAGAAGGAAACCCGCGTAAGGGCCCGTGAGTTGCTCGGGATGCTGAACCTGGAGCGCCGTGCCGACCACAAGCCCTCCGAAATGAGCGGAGGGGAGCAGCAGCGCACCGCTGTGGCCCGCGCCCTCATCAACTCCCCCGAAATCATCTTCGCCGATGAGCCCAGCGGCAACCTCGACTCGCAGAACGCTCAGGAGCTGCACCAGATTTTCTTCCTGCTGCGTAAGGAGCTAGGCCAGACGTTCGTCATCGTAACCCACAACGACCAGCTGGCCGAAATGGCCGACCGGAAGATTACGATGAAAGATGGAAATATCTGGGAAGGATAGGAAAATACATAGGCGAAATCGGAACTTGCCGATATCAGCTTCGGTTTACAAGGCACCTGTTCCAGTGGAGCAGGTGCCTTTTGCTTACTTGGTCGCGCGTCCGTTTTTGCCCCGGACCGTGTTTTATAACCCGCTGCCCCATTACCGGAATGAGGCAGCGGGTTTTCTGTTTTCGGGCCATCTAGCTGCGTGTCAGAATGGATAGGGCAGGTTGAAAAAGCTAAAAAATGGGTTTGGCTAAAAATTTTGGAAAAAATATTTATAAGTATCTGTAAATCAAGGGTAAAATTTGATAAAAATCAGAGCTGTTTTTGCACCTTTTTAGGGAGGTAGCCGTTATATTCACGTAAACAAATACGGTACTACAGGACACTAACGGAAAGACGCCATGAGCGAAGCAACCAAAATCACTAAAGAGCAGGTTCGTAAAACCAAAGTGGAGAGCTACGACATCTCGCGCTCCGATGAAACATTGCATCTGGCGACGGACCTGGCCAAGTTCATTAAAGACAATAAGCTCAGCACTACGGTGCAGGGCAAGGAGTTCGTGAATGTGGAAGGCTGGCAGTACGCTGGCTCCCGACTGGGCATTGTGCCCATTGTGGACCACGTCATCAACGTATCAAACGAGCAGGAAATTAAGTATCAGGCCAAAGTGACACTGTTTGATATGCGCAGCGGCCATACGGTAGGGGCGGGCTTCGCCATTTGCTCCAATAAGGAGCAGGGCAAGAAGTTCTACCAAGAGTTTGCCATCATGAGTATGGCCCAGACGCGGGCTATTGGTAAAGCGTACCGAAATATCTTGGCTTGGATCATTCGCGCGGCTGGCTACGAGCCCACGCCGGCTGAGGAAATGGAATACGGTGGCAACACGCCGGCTGTTCAGCAGCCTGCTATGGCTGCCGTGCCGGCCGCTCCGGTAGCAGTAGCTGCGGAAGCCCCGACTCCTATGAAAGCCGTAGCCGCTGAGCCGGCTGCTTCCGAGGCTGCCGCCCCGGCCTATGCCTCGGCTTCGCAGAAGGAGGAGATTATCCGGCTTCTGAACCATCCGCTCATCACACGCCCCGAGAAGACGAAGATGTTGCTGAACATCAACCGGCTGGATGAGGAGCGTGCCACCCAGGCAATCAGTAAGCTGAAAAAAGCCATTGATGACCGTGAAAACGGTACAGCTGCCGCTGCCTAGAACTCGTTGTTTTCTACTTGTAAAAGCCTGCCGTTTCCCAACGGCGGGCTTTTTTTGTGGGCTGATGCGCCGGCTTACCCGTACTTTTGCGGGCTATGCTACCCGCCACCGACGATATTCTGCACGTACTGCGCCAAACCTGGGGCCACATGCAGTTTCGGCCATTGCAGGAGGATATCATCCGCTCGGTGCTGGCCGGGCAGGATACGCTGGCCCTGCTGCCTACGGGCGGTGGCAAAAGCATCTGCTTTCAGGTGCCGGCCTTGGCCCGGCCAGGTCTGTGCCTGGTAGTGTCGCCGCTGATTGCCCTGATGAAGGATCAGGTGGAAAACCTGCGCAAGCGTGGCATCAAGGCCGAGGCTGTGTACGCCGGCATGAGTCACCAGGAAATCGACCAGACGCTGGACAACTGCGTGTATGGGCCGGTTAAATTTCTGTACGTAAGCCCCGAGCGGCTGCTGACGGATATGTTCCGGGCGCGGGTAGTGAAGATGAAGGTAAGCCTGCTGGCCGTGGATGAAGCGCACTGCCTCTCGCAGTGGGGCTACGATTTCCGGCCGCCGTATCTGCGCATTCAGGAGCTGCGGGAGTTGCTGCCCGGTGTGCCCTGCATTGCCCTCACGGCCACCGCTACCGAGCAGGTGCGGCTGGATATTGTGGAGAAGCTGCGGTTCGGAGCCACGCACCGCATGTTTCAGCAGAGTTTCGCCCGGCCCAATCTGTCGTACTCCGTACTGAGTACCGAAGACAAGCTGAAACGCCTGCAGGAAGTGGTGCGCGGGGTTGGGCCTGCCAAAACGAGTATCGTGTATGCCCGTACCCGCCGCCAGACGGAGGATACAGCGGCCTTTCTGCAGCAGCAGGGCATAACTGCCGCCGCTTACCACGCCGGTCTGCCCGCCGAGCAGCGCACCCGCGTGCAGCAGGACTGGATGCAGAACCGGACCCGGTGCATTGTGGCCACCAACGCCTTCGGAATGGGCATTGACAAGCCCGATGTGCGGCTGGTAGTGCACCTCGATGCGCCCGATAATCTGGAGGCTTACTACCAGGAAGCCGGCCGGGCCGGGCGTGACGAGAAGTATGCCTTTGCCGTGGTATTGCAGGGGCCCAATGATGCCGATGAGCTACGCCGCCGTACCCGGCTCAGTTTTCCGCCGCTCGATACGGTGCGCCGGGTGTACCAGGCCCTGGCCAACTTCTCCCGCACAGCCATTGGGGGAGGCGAGCTGGTGGCCTTCGATTTTGATATTCAACAGTTTGCTGAAACCTACCGCATCAAAGCACTGGATGCACACAACAGCCTGCGGATGCTGGAGCGGGAAGGCTTTGTGCAGCTCAATGAAGCGGTGAATAACCCGGCCCGCGTGCATATCCCCATCGACCACACCGATTTGTACCGGTTTCAGGTGGCTAATGCCCAGCACGATAAGCTGATCAAAAGTCTGCTGCGGTTTCATGGTGGGGAGCTGTTTGCCGGGTTTCAGCGGATTTCCGAGAACAGCCTGGCCCAGCACCTGCGGCTAAGTGTAGTGGAGTTGCGCCGGATGCTGGTGTTTCTGCACCGCTCGGGCATCATCCAGTTTCAGCCGCGCCACGAGTCGCCGCAGGCCCTGTTCACTACCCCCCGCTACGACGCCGACAAGCTTCCGCTGGACCAGAAGCGTCTTACCCAGCAGCGCGACCAGGCGCTGCACAAGACCGAAGCGGTAATCCGGTATGCAGCCGGCGGCCGGTGCCGCCAACAGCTGCTGCTGGAGTATTTCGGGGAGCTGGATGCGCCGGCCTGCGGCGTCTGTGATACGTGCCTGGCCCGCAAAAAAGCCCAGCAGGCGGCCACCCCGGCCCCCGAGCTACGGGCGCAGCTGCTGACCTTGGTGCAGGCCAATCCCCAAACACCCCGCGAGCTACTCACGCACTTCGCTCCTGGTCAGGCAACGGCCGTGACCGGTCTGCTGCGGGAGCTGATAGAGCTGGGGCAGCTGCGTTACGCACCGGATGGACGGCTGGTAGGGTAGGAGTCCGGTTTGTGGAGAGAGCCGTCTGAATTCTGGAGTTACAAACGGTATGGAAGCTTTACCCAGCATATAACCTGCCGGAAACAGTTGGTAATAGTAGCCAACGAACAGCCAGCATGAATAAAACGATTGTACAAACCCGTTTCGATAATCTGGTGTCTAGCGGGTTGTGGCCGGTACTTAAGGAACTGGGATATCGGCGGCAGGGCAATAACTTCCGGCAGTACTTCTTTGCGGAAGGCTGGGGGCGTATCCTGAATGTACAGAAGAGTGCTTTCAATGCTTCAGATAGAGTGCAATTCACCCTGAACGCGGGGCTGTACCTGTTGGCTGCCGAGCGGGTGAATAACTGGGGCCGCGTTTCGGCAGAGCAGTTTCTGGAGCCGGACTGTCTGATACGCAAGCGCATTGGCCGGTTGAACGGTACGCAGCAGGATACGTGGTACGAGCTAACGCCCACTACGCCGCCCGGGGTAGTTGAGCAGCAGGTACTGGCCGATGTGCAGCACTACGTGCTACCGTATCTGCAACGGGTGCAGTCGGGCCCGGAGCTACTGGCCCAGGTGGTGCGAGAACGTGACCCCAACAATGCCGACGGTATCCGGGCGGCGTTTGTGGGTGGTTTGCGGCAGCAGGCGCTGGCATGGTTGAATGAGGAAATAGCCGCAACCATCTATCAATACAAGAAAGCAGAACTACTGCGGCTGCAAGCGCAACTGCTAGCCGAAGAGTTGTGAGCCAGTGCCGAAGTCCTGTTGCAGCGGACTGCGTACCTTCGGGCCGCAATGGCTACTACTTCCTCTCCCCCCGACCTGACTACCCGTCCTATTGGTGTTTTCGACAGTGGTATTGGCGGCCTTACGGTAGCGCGGGCCGTGAACCAGGTGTTGCCCCACGAGCGGCTGGTGTACTTCGGAGATACGGCCCATTTGCCCTACGGCGACAAAAGCACGGCGGCTATCCAGGCCTACTCCGTCAAAATCTGCGACCTGCTTCTGAAGCAGCAGTGCAAAGTGATTTTGATTGCCTGCAACTCCGCCTCGGCAGCAGCTTATGAGCTGGTGCGCGAGTACGTAGGCTCCAAAGCGCGCGTGCTCAACGTCATTGATCCTATTGTTGCACACGTAGGCCAGCAATATGCCGGCCGCACCGTAGGCCTCATCGGCACTAAGCAAACGGTGAACAGCAACGTGTACCGCAAAAAGATAGATGATCTGGACGCCGGAGTGGACCTGCGCAGTCTGGCTACGCCCTTGCTGGCTCCTATGATTGAGGAAGGCTTTTTCGATAACTCCATTGCCGGCAATGTCATCGAAACCTACCTGTCGAATCCCGTACTGGAGGGCATTGAGGCGCTGGTGCTGGCCTGTACTCATTACCCGCTCATCAAACACCAGATTGCCGAGTTTTATCAGGGGCGAACCGAAGTGCTGGACGCTTCTGCCGTAGTAGCCGAGCATGTGCGACACTACCTGCAGAATCAGCAGCTGGCCGCGCCGGCCGCTGCCACTCTGCCCCGGCACCACTTCTACGTGTCCGATTTCACCCGCTCCTTTGAGGAAAGCACCCGTATCTTTTTCGGGCAGGAAGTGCATCTGGAGCATTATCCACTGTGGGAGTAAGATCTGACAAGTAAGTCTGGCACAAGAGTAAGTAACGTGCTGAGTATAAGGGAAGTTGCGGAGATGCTGTTATTGGCATAGTGCAGACATTACTGAATTGTGTGCAAAAATAATCTTGTTACATACTTGTATTATTTTTCTAAATATTTATATTTATGCCGTCAAACTGTTTGCTGATCCTGTAAACAGTTCTATTCATCCTTTTTGATCAATTGGAAATTCCTGCCTTTTGAGGTGGGCCAGCTCCTTATTGTCTTATGCGTAAGCCTCGGAAAGCCAGCTCTGGTAATGCCCCCGTTGCACTTGTTTTGTGGTGGCGGCCGTGGGTATGGGGGTTAAGCAGTATTCTGCTGCTTGTTGTGTTGCCGCAAAGCGGCTGGGCTCAGGCGGAGCGCAACCGGCCGATGCGGGCCGATGCTCCTAAAAAACCGGCTGCGCAAGCTCCGGCCAAAGAGGCCACTGCCGGTGCCGAATCAAGCCGGAAGCTGGAAGAAAATCTGCGACTGCTACTGCGCCTCGACTCGCTGCAGTCGGCACGCCGCAAAGTGGTTGCCGGCCTTGAGATTAGCGGCCTGGTGGTGGATCAGTCCATTACCAAACCTGCACGCGACTTCTACGACCTGTTCTATAGCCAATGGGAAGCTCCTGCCGGCATCCAGGAATACACCATCATCATTGGCGAAAAGCCTGCCCGCGCCACCAGCACTCTGCTTACTCTGCGAGTGAATGAGGAAGACCTGCTGGAATTTCCGCTGCAGCCCAGCTTTGATCTGATCCAGGATGCGGTGACGGAGGCCATTGCCTATGTGCAGGATTATATGGTGCAACAACAGAACCTGAGTCAGCAGCTGGAAAAGGGCGGCCGCGTTGCTATCGACCAATACTAGGGCTGTCATTTCCACCTCCCGGATACTTCCTCATTTTTTCATCTCCCACCCATTATGAAATCAGTATTTCTACTAGCCTGTGCTTTGTTACTGCGTGTAACGGCAGTGTGCGCTCAGGATTTCGTGTACGAGCCTAAGAACCCGGCATTTGGGGGAGGCAATACGTTCAACTACTCGTGGCTGCTGAGTGCCGCCCAGGCTCAAAACACCATTGAGGATCCGGCGGCCACTACGGCGCAGTCGTCGTTTCAGATAGACCCGCTGAAACAGTTTGAGCAGAACCTGAATCAGCAGATTCTCAGTCAACTGGCCCAGAAGCTGGTGGGTAACAAGTTTGGCGCAAGTAATCAGGGGCTGCAGGAGGGCAACTATACGGTGGGTAGCTACCAGATTGCCGTTACACCCAATGGCGGCGGGTTCAGTATTCAGATTACAGATTCCAATACAGGCAATCAAACGACCATTACCGTTCCGGCCCTCTAGCTGGTAGCCCTCCACCGATATGCGAGTTCTGTTGTATAGTTGCCTGCTGCTACTACTGGCAGTAGCGGGCTGTGCGCCCTATTTTCATCAGCCCTTTACTACTGAGCGGGCCCGACTCGGGGCAGAAGCCCGGGCTAATGTGGATTTGTCGCAGCTCCCGGCTCCACCCGCCGAGCGTATTGTGGTAGCGGTATACAAATTCCGGGACCAGACGGGCCAGTACAAGCCCACGCAGGCGGGGTCCAGCTTTTCTACAGCTGTTACACAGGGTGGTACCAGCATTCTGCTCCGGGCACTGGAAGAATCCAAATGGTTTAACCCCATTGAGCGGGAAAATCTGGGTAACCTGTTGAATGAGCGAAAAATCATTCGCTCCAGCCGTGCTGAGTACCAGGAGCTGACAGGTCGTAAGGAACCCATGCTGCCTTCCCTGTTGTTTGCGGGAGTCATTCTGGAAGGCGGTATCATTTCCTATGATGCCAACGTGGTAACGGGTGGGGCTGGCCTGCGCTATTTTGGGGCCGGCGCCTCGGGCCAGTACCGGCAGGACCGGGTTACCGTGTATCTGCGTGCCATCAGCACCAGCACCGGCGAAATCCTGAAAACGGTGTACACCTCCAAAACGATTCTATCGCAGCAGGTGGATGCCAGTCTGTTCCGGTTCGTCAACTTCAAGCGGCTACTTGAAACCGAAACCGGCTTTACATACAATGAGCCCACGGAAATGGCGGTAAAAGAAGCCATTGAAAAATCGGTGCAGGCTATGGTGTATGAGGGCATTCGGGAAAAGCTGTGGATGCCCCGCAACCCGGCCGATGAAAATGGTCCGGCTATCAGTGCCTATTTCCGGGAGAAAAGTGATAATCAGGAAATAGACGTGCTTGGCCGTACCCAGCATGACCGGCGTGCCCAGCTGGGAGTCGGTGTCAGCGGGGCTACTACCCGCTACGTCGGAGACCTGAAACACCCGCAGGTGCGGGGCAGTGCGGAGCTGGCCCTGCGCTACCAGCGCAACCCGGCTTCCGGACTCAGCACGGCATTTCACCTGGGGTATTTTGAGCTGGGAGCCGGCGACTACTTCAAGCAATCTTTCAACTACGCCGAGCTGGCGGCTTATTACCGGATTTTCCCCCGTGACCGGTTCACTCCTTACATCTGGGGTGGGGCAGGAGCTACTGCGCGCAGTCCGCGCGGCAACGGCAACGCAATACTGCCCCACGTAGCCGGTGGAGTGGGAGGGGAGCTGCTGCTTACGGACCGTTTCGGTATCAACCTGGGGACGGATGCCCGCTATTACTTCTCCGATGAGCTTGACCGGGTATCTCTCGGGAAATACAACGACTATTTCTGGACGGTGCGCCTGGGGGCCACCTTCTACCTGGGCCCAAGGCCCCGCTCGTCTGCTCTGTAATGGGCTGCTGAACAGTAGCCGGTAAGTTGCTGAGTAACACGCCGAAATGCAATTGCTTGTTGTTTATAATTAAGTCAATAATTTTTTTAATTATTTTTTTAAAAACTACTTGGAATTTACTTTTTCTCACATACATTTGTACTGTTCCTCCGGAGGGAACATGTTTTCACTTCCCCAAATCCTCATCCTTCTCTAACCTATTTCCCGCATTCCATGAAAAAGTTATCTTTCCTCGCCGCTTCTCTACTGGTAACTGGTGGAGCTTTTGCCCAGGGTAGCAACTTGCAGACCTCGACTCAGACGGGCACCATGCACCAACTGACGGTAAACCAGACGGGAGGCCTGAACCAGGCAAGCAGCACGCAGCGTGATGCGCACAACTCCCTGACGCAAACGCAGTCGGGCACCAGCAACAAAGCCACCTCCGACCAGCGCGATACGTACCAGCAGGCCTGGCAGACCCAGAGCGGCAGCAGCAACGAAGCTTCCGTGAAGCAAGGGGATAATATCCCGTTGGATGGCTACAACAAAGCCTACCAGACGCAGACCGGCAGCAACAACAAAGCTACCGCTACGCAGCTCAGCGGCTCTAACCTGTCGGTTCAGACCCAGGCTGGTACCCGCAACGAAGCCACTGTTTTTCAGAGCGCTAGCGAAGGAAATAAAGCCTACCAGACGCAGGTATCGGCTCCTGGCTATCCTGGCAGCCCCGATAAAAATAAGGCCAACATTCTGCAGTTGGGTGCCAACAATACCGCAACGCAGATGCAGCGTGGTGTTGAAAGCGAAGCCTCTATCAGCCAGACGTCCGGCAGCAATAACGTAGCCTCGCAGGATCAGGGTGCCAACTACACCGGTAGCTACCGTGCTAAAGCAGCCATTACTCAGTCGGGTAACGGTAACCTGGCTACCCAGAACCAGCGCCATGACTATCAGACTGCCACGATTGAACAGTCGGGTGGCGGCAACAACAAAGCGTATCAGGATCAGGATGCCCCTGGTGACTTCATCACGCCCGGCAACACGGCCTACATCAGCCAGAACGGCGGTGGCAGCCACATTGCTTCGCAAACGCAGTTCGGCTCGGGTAACGTGGCTACCACGCTGCAGGGTGCTTCCGGCAACCAGAGCTACGTAACGCAAACCGGCAACGGCAACGTAAGCTCGGTGTCTCAGAACCGCTAATTACCTTCATATCGACGGCAGTATTTCCCCTATCTGCCTGACTTTCTGATAGCATCTCGTGGTACTCTCCGGAACTACGAGATGCTATTGGTTTTTATATTTATGGAACATAAACTTGTATTTTTCTTAAAATAAGTAGTATATTTAACCGATGTTCCATCAACACTTGTGTTCCTTGACCATGAAAACAATTCGTTTGATCTTTGCTTTGCTCGGCCTGCTTTGCTACGGCGGTGAGGTGGCTGCTCAGTCGGAAGAACCGGAAGGGCAGGCACCTGATTTGCTGCTGCTGAAAAAGTCAGGAGCCGATCTGAATGCGGCAGCCGCGGCCGCGCTGCCACTTGCCAACAAGGCCATTCTGGCGCAGGTGGGCAGTGCCAATCAGGCTATACTGCAACAGTACGGGAATGCCAATGTTATTCTTGCGGAGCAAACCGGCGTGGGTAACACGCAGACGGTAACGCAGAGTGGTACTGCCAATACGGTCATCTCAACCATTGAAGGCAACGGGACTTCTTCCACCATTCGGCAGACCGGCAGCAACAACTACATTACGCAGGACCTGCAGGTGGACAACCGCCGCTACACGGTGCAGCAGCAGGGAGTCAATAACCAGTTGACCCAACGCGAATCGGGTGTGGCGGCACCGCCCGGCTACGATGTCAAAATGCAGGGTAATGGTATTCGACTTACCATTGATCAGGGTGTAAAAACCTACCAGCCGTAAGCCCGAACAGCCGGATGGTTACCCGCATACTCCCGCGGCTGGTCATCCGGCTTGTTCTGCCCCGTTCCTTTCCCATCAATTCCCCCAGAAATTTAATACTGCTATGGCTTTTTTTACAGTGTCTTCCTGGCTGGTTTCTGGCCTGGGCCTGTTGATTGGCACCTTCAGCCTTACTGATGATGCCGGTTGCCAGGCCCGGTTGGTAGCACAACCCGAAAACGGTATGCTGCGCATCATTGGCTTTTGCCGCAACAAGTCGGTACAGCCGCTGCCCATCCGCTACGAGTTGCTCACCAGCCGGAGTGGTCAAGCCGGCAGCTCCCGCAACGTGCAAAGCGGTACTTACACTGTGGGGCCATCACAGGAGCAGGCGCTGTCTGAGACGTCCATCAGCTACCAGTCATCCGATGCCTGTAGCATTCATCTGCGCCTGTTCAACCCGCAAGGCCAGCTACTGGCTGAGGACTCGGTTGTACACCAACCCCAGGCTCGCCACTAATCTGCTATTTCTCCTAACGTTCCTGTTCTATGTTTTCTCTGTTGCGCAATGCAATTGGCGCGGTGGTATGGTGTGTGCTGTGTGTAAGTATCTGGTCCTGTGAAGATACAACTGTTGAGCCGAATCAGTATGGGCAGTTGGTCGGTACCGTGCTGGATAGCCGGGACAATAAGCCGGTATCCAACGCCGTCATCACCACTACTCCGGCTACCTCCTCCTTTACTACCGATGCTCAGGGTAAATTCGAGTTGCCGCAACTGGTAGTAGGGAAATACGCCCTTAGTATCAAAAAAACCGACTATAAGACCGAAACGGTTAACGTGCAGGTGAACTTGGGTGCCAACCCGGAAGTAAAAGTGATACTGGAAAAAGCTTCCGGCACCAACCGCCGCCCAAATGCTCCGTCTAATCCCGTGCCTGGCGACCAGGCCACCGGGCAGTCCACGTCGCTGACGTTACGCTGGCGTGCTACGGACCCCGATGGTAAAAGTGATTCTCTGCGCAGTGATGTGGTGCTTTACGAAAGCAACTCCACCAGCCGCCTACAAGTAGCCAGTAACTCCAAAGATACAGCCGCTACTGTATCCGGACTGCGCTACAATACCACCTACTTCTGGCAGGTAACCGTACGGGATAAAAGTGGGGAAACAGTTAAGGGAGACGTTTGGAGCTTTCAGACCAAAGCGCAGCCCGATAACCGCTACCTGTTTGCCCGCTCTACCAACGGAAATACCGATATTTTTTCCTCGGATGATACAGGCGCCAACCTGTTGCGCCTTACTACCTCGCCGTTTATAGAAACGGCCCCTCAACTGAGTCCTAATCGTGACCGGGTAGCGTATACCTCCAATGCAACCGGTCAGTTTCAGATTTACACAATGAACCGGGACGGTTCAGATCAGCGGCAGGTAACATTACTGCCCGTTGATGGGTACTTCAACATGGGCATCGGGTACCGGTGGTCGCCCGATGGCTCGCAGCTTATTTACAGCAGCTACAACAAACTGTACCGCATTAACCGTGACGGAATAGGCCTGACGCTACTGGCCACGGCTCCTGCCGACCGCCACTTCCGGGAGTGCGACTGGACTGCCATCGGCAATAAGATTGTGGTTCAGACGGTAGGAGTGAGCGTATATGACTCGGAAATCTATCTGCTGAATGCGGATGGCTCCGGATTTACGCAGCTGATCGGTAATCTGCCCGGACGTCTGGATTCGCCATCATTCAGCGTAGATGGCCGCCGCATTCTATATACGCGGGACTTGGATAACTTCAATGATGGAACCGGCCGGCAGCTGAATGCGCATATTTTCACCCAGAATCTGGACGGTACGGGTATTGTTGATGTGTCCGCCGGGCAGGGAGGGACTACCTCAAGTGGCAAGCCAGTGGGCTACAACGACGTGGTGCCTCGCTATGCTCCTGACGGATCCAAAATCATCTTCGTGCAGGTGAACAACGTAGCGCAGTCGGTGCCAGATGTATATACAGTTGATCTGGATGGCCGCAACAGAGTTCGGCTCTTCCAGAACGCTACGTTGCCTGATTGGAAATAGCCTATAAAACAGGATTTTAAACAGCTGCCGACCCCGGTTTCGTACGGAGGTCGGCAGCTGTTTTTTGGTCGTGTTATATGAAAAATATGCAATATGTATTTGGTGCACAACAGAGGACTATATATGTGATAAAATTAATATTCGTGATTATACCTCCGTTACGTCATAAAGCAACCTATACTCACATGGCATTTGGTAACCCTTTATAAATAGGGTAATTTTGAGAGGGAATGGCGGGATGTATAGAAAAATTGTGTGTGTAAAATGTATTAATCTTATATATAAATATAACATATTTTTTGGGTATGCGTGTAATTCGCTGTTATGCCGTACTTTTGGCACGCATTATGAAGTTCAGTTTGTTATCTGCCAAAATATTGTCTGTTAGTGACAATAATCCTACTTGATGTTGAAAAAATCATGATCCATTTTGCGGTATATGCCGTATAGCCCCCCGACTGACATTCATACCCGACGACACTCGGCAACAGATTCCTTCACCAACAACTCATTCTGAAACTTCTTCTCTAACATACATTATGGAAAAGACTTACAATCCAGTTGAAGGCCAGCGACGCTGGCTTCAGCTATTCATTGCATGGTCTGTGTTCTTACTGCCAAGTTTGGGCTTTGCCCAAACCTTTGTGGAAAGCATGGGTACCACTGCTACAGAAGGTCAGGCAGTAGACTCTTACGAAGCCAACCTAGGTTTCGACAACGACAATGAGAAGGGCTTTACGTACACTGTTACCGGTGCTACCATGCCAGTTCTGTCGGTTGCCAACGCCAGCACAGGTTCTGCTGGACCAAACATTTACTTTGCTAACTCCAGCAACACCTCTTCTTTCGCTATTGGCTCAGTAAGCACAGCAGGTCTTTCTACCGCTTCGCTTACTTTCTTGCTGAATGCTCCTGCTAATGCCTTTACCAGCTCGACGGTAGCCGCTGGTAATGCTCGTTTTCGGGTACAGCTGGGTATTGGCACAGTAAGCCCAACCAACGGGAATATTACTTACGCATACAGCAATCTGGCCTACACCTATGCTCCCGGTGCAACTGGTGGCTGGGGTGCTGCCACTATAACGCTGCCGCCCAATACAGTAGGAAACCCACTGGTTTCTATCCGTTTTCAGCGGATAAACAATGCCGCCAATACCGGCGACTACCGCATTGATGATGTGACGCTTTCCGGTACGGCTACTGGTGTAGTGACTGCGCAGCCTACTTCACTGGATTTTGGTGATGTGGCCGTAGGTACCAACAGCACCGCGCAGGCTGTAAGGGTGAGCGGCCAGAATCTCACGGGTAACCTGACCCTGACGGCTCCTGCCGGCTACCAGATCCGTGAATTCGGTTCAGGGGCCTATGGTTCTTCGCTGGCTTTGGCTGCTAGCAATGGTATTGTTCCCAGCACGCGGATCCAGGTACGCTTTGTACCTACTGCAGCTGGTGTAAATAATGGTACGCTGGTTGTAAGTAGCCCCGGCGTTACGCAGGCTGAAGTTGACCTGACCGGTAACGGTACGGTACCTACGCTGGCAGCTACTCCTACCTCTCTGAGCTTTGGTTCTGTTTTCGTGGGGCAGATGTCGACGTCGCAAAACGTGACGGTATCCGGTACCAACGTAATAAGCAATGTGACGGTAACAGCGCCAACCGGCTTCCGCGTGCGTCGTACGGCGACAGATGCGTATACGCAGTCCATCGTGCTTACTGCGGCTGAAACAAACGCAGGCTTTACCTTCCAGGCAGTGTTCCAGCCTACTACCGCTGGTTCTTACTCTTCTGCTATCAACATTACCACTCCTAATGCATCTACTTCGGTTGCAGTAACGGGGCAGGCTGATCCCGTGCCATCGGGACCGTATATCAGCGTTAATCCGAACCTGTTGGATTTCGGAACGGTTTCCGCTACCGGCTCGGCTCAGACGCTCTCCTTCTCGGTTAATGCTGGCAACCTGACGGCTCCTCTGGTACTGACGGGGTCTAATAACAACATTGTATTCCGGGATGCTTCGGCCGGCGGTAGCTTTGTAAACGGTCCGATTACTATCAACCCCGTAAGCGGTACTGTTTCGACCCGCACGATTGAAGTACAGTTGACTGGCCCTATTGCCAGTGGACCATTCAATGGTTCTATCACGGCTTCTAGCGCTGGTGCTACCAGCCAAGTCGTAACCATCACGGCAAACAGCACGGGTAACAACTCGGTAATCAATGCATCGGGTAACCTGAACCAGTTCTCTACGGTACCCGGTGTAGCTTCGGCTGTTCAATCTTACACGCTGTCGGGTTCCAACCTGCTGCAGGATATTACAGTATCTGCTCCTCAGTATTTCCAGGTTTCGCTGGATCCCAACTTCACGGGTATTACTACCACGGGCAACACCCTGACGGTAGCACGTAATTCCGGGTCAGACGTAACGGCCACCACTGTGTACGTGCGCTTCCTGCCGCCTTCTGCTCTCACTAGTTCGTCGCTGATCCTGAACTCCAGCAGCCCGGCAGTAGCACAGGGTATTCCGGTAGCAGGCACCAGTGAGCCGAATATTCAGGTTGCCAACGCTTTCCAGGAGGTACGCAACGTGGTATTGAATACGGTTTCTGCTTCACAGGCGCTGACCATTAACGCTCAGCGCGTACTGCAGCCGGTGACCATCTCCAAAATTCTGTCGACCAACCCCCTGAACCCTGGCAACACGCCGCAGTTTGAGTTGTCGCTGGATAACGTGACGTTTACCAACTCGGTAGTACTGACGCCCAACACGACGACGTACAGCATTAACCAGCCCATCTATGTGCGCTACAAGCCTACGTACCTGGGTACTGCACAATCGACGCTGCAATTCCAGAGCAATGACTTCTCGAACAAGTCGGTACAGAGCTTTGGTGCAAACGACCAGTTGGCTGCCCGTTCAATTGATGTGGAGCCTACGCAGCGCAGCACCGCCACAGTAGTTCGTAATAACACTACGGCCACGGTAAGCTTCAACCTGCCTGCCAACTATGCCCAGCTTGGTTATGGTGAAGGTCGTCTGATCGTAGCCAGCACTAACCCCCAACTTCCGGCTGCTAACCAGCCACTGGATGGCAACTCGTATCAGACGGGTAACCAGACATACGGTCAGGGCCCGCAGATTGCTCCCGGCTACTACGCAGTGTACTCCGGCTCGAACCAGACGGTAGTAGTGGATGGCCTGGACTTGGCTACCACGTATTACTTCTACACCTTCGAATACAACAACATTGACAACAACTTCAATGTGAGCGTAATTGGTGCTGAGAACTACCTGTCGCCGCCGGTACCGAACACCATCCCGGGCATCATTGCTCCTTCGCCGCTGCCTGTTACGCTGGTATCTTTCTCGGCCAAAGTGAAAGGAAACCAGGTTGCACTAAACTGGGTAACGGCTTCGGAGCTGAACAACAAGCAGTTTGAAGTACAGCGCAGCCGTGATGGCCGCTCGTTCGAAACCATCCTGACTCGCGAAGGCAAGGGCACTACCAATGCTACCACTGCTTACAGCGAGGTAGATAAGAAGCCGCTGAACGGTCTGTCGTACTACCGCCTCAAGCAGATTGATACGGATGGCAGCAGCAGCTTCAGCTCGACGGTAGCTATCAGCTTCCTAAACTCGGGTGAGGTTACCATGTACCCCAACCCGGTTGAAGATCTACTGACGATTGACCTAGGTGGTTCGGCAGAAGGTGTGTCGGCTGTGATTACTGACATGACCGGCCGAGTAATCAGCACTCAGAAACTGGGAGCTGACAGCAAGCTGAACATGACCTCGCTGCAAACTGGCACTTACCTGGTAACAGTAGGTGAGGGTACTGCCAAGGTTACCCGTCGGATTGTGAAAAAGTAACCACGCGCACGTCGCATCGGTTTTTACTAATAAAAGCGCCTCCGTATGTACGGAGGCGCTTTTATTTTCAATAGACCTTACCTATTCGATAATAGCCGGAGCAAACCCGGGACGGAATGGAGTTGCAATGTTGTAGCCGGTACCGAGGGTGTACCTTGTTTCTTTCCACACCTTTCGCGCATTGTTAGTACCGGAACTCTGCTCCGCACTTATTGCTATAAACTGCCGCCCTAGGTTTCTATGGCGGCTTTTGTTTGCTCTTGTATGTCTGCTGCCTCTGGTGCTACCAGGGGAGGCCATTACTATTTTCACCGCGGCAGGAGGCAGCACAATTCCGCCACCTGTCTGGAAGCTACAGAATAGTAACGTCAGCCTATTGACCAGACCTTATACTGGCTGAGTGAAACAATCCCAACAGACGTTATTACGACGGTCAATTTTAATCTATTAGCCTACACCTCCGCCACTTTCATGGCTGACGATGTGTAGCGCTCCACCAATGGCCACGATTTCCGAGTTATCGGGCATGTGCGCTAGTACAGCACTACCAATCAAGTACACCACAATACGTAGTTAGGATGTTGAAGTGCTGGGCGGAGCGGTCTGTTATCATCTCAGGCAAACGGATACTAGTGGTAGTGCCACTGACCGAGTATCTGTGTGTTAAGCACTGCTAGTGCCGTAAGTGTACATCCGAATCCTGCGCAGGCCTGACACTGCAATTGTCGGCTGAGGGCACCCTTGTTTACTAGGCAGTAAATATGTTGGGCAGCATTGTATTGCGAGGCAAGGGATGCGGAGCCACGCAGCCGACGGTGGCGGTACTGCCCGCGGGAGAGCTATGTGTTTGTAAGCCTACCAATTGGTCACTCTATTCACAAGGGCATAAAGCAGTAAGAAAGCCTTACCCTGATGGCCAGCGAAACTTGTCGTTACTATATATAGTAAATGCACCAGCTAGTATTGTCACTAAGCCAAACAACACAACGGCCCCATCCTTTTCGGGATGAGGCCGTTGTGTTGTCTGATTAAAGGTTGCTTTTACACCGAGAAACTCTCGCCACAGCCGCAGGTACGGGAGGCGTTAGGGTTATCGAAGAAAAAGCCCTTGCCGTTCAAACCATCTGAAAAGTCGAGTTCAGTGCCGGCCAAGTAAAGGAAGCTTTTCATATCTACCACTACACGCACCCCTTTGTCCTCAAACTCTTGGTCCATGGGCTTGACCTCGTTGTCGAAGTCAAGCTTGTAGCTGAGGCCGGAGCAGCCGCCGCCGGCCACCGAGGCACGCAGGCGGTAAGTGGAGTCCAGCTCTGCATCGTGCATGAGCTTTTCAACTTTCTCTTTGGCTTTATCAGAAACGGTAATCATGGGGCAAAAAGGCTAGTTCAGGCCGCAGTGGGCGCTACCCGAAAAGAAATGTCATCTGTAGAACAGCAAAGATACGGTGCTTGTTCAGAAACATTCTAAGAACTTGGATTCAATACCACGCTGAACACCGTGATGGTCGTCAGGTCGCGGCCGAAATAGAGCTTATCCAGCGCCTCATACACATTGTGCGCCCTGAAATAAGAAGTTTGCAGTTCCTTGTCGCCGCGGGCCCGCCATTGAATAGTATAGGAGCTTTCCTCGTCGCGGTAGTGCTGCACATAGGCCAGCATCCTGCGCAACGCATCCAGCTTATCATGTCCCGTCTCGTAGCGAAACAGAAAGCTTTGGTGGTGGCGCGGGTTGACCGTAATCAGATCCAGCCGTATCTGACCATCCAACTGCCGGAACTCAAACAGCAGGTTGCCCGCACCCAAGCCCAGGTAATCTTCTATCTGCCGCTGAATCCGGGCGCTTTCAATGTGTACGTCGGTGGGGGAGAGGTCCATGCTTGCAGGAGCTAGAAGTCAGGAGGTAAAAAAAGGAGCCAGAAGATAAAACGACCAGCCAGGCAGGCAGGTGCATTCTATCTTCCAGCTCCTTACTTTTTTTGCTACCAGACTAGTGGTGCGACTTAGCCATTTCCAACTCGGGCAGGCCGTTTTTCACGCGGTAATCGTTGATGGCCGATTTGATGGCGTCTTCAGCAAGTACCGAGCAGTGGATTTTTACGGGCGGTAAAGCCAACTCTTCCACAATCTCCATGTTGTCGATGGCCAGCGCTTCGTCCACCGTCTTGCCTTTCAGCCATTCCGTCGCCAGCGACGACGAAGCAATGGCCGAGCCGCAGCCGAAGGTTTTGAATTTGGCGTCGGTGATGGTATTGGTGGTTTCGTCTACCTCAATCTGCAGGCGCATTACGTCACCGCACTCAGGTGCACCCACCAGGCCGGTACCTACGTTCTTCTTGCTCTTGTCCAGCGTGCCCACGTTGCGGGGGTTGCTGTAGTGGTCGATTACTTTATCGGAGTAAGCCATGGCTTTCTGTTAGTTTCTGGTTGCTAGTTTCTGGTTTCTTGTTGTCGTTCTGGCTGCGCGTTTTCGTCAGGACAATTTGCCTAACCAGAAACTAACAACCAGAAACAAGAAACGTATTAATGCTCAGCCCACTCAATAGAGTTCAGGTCGATGCCTTCTTTAAACATCTCCCACAGGGGCGACATTTCGCGTAGCTTGGTAACGGCTTCTTTTACGTGGTTAATGGCGTAATCGATTTGCTCGTCGGTGGTAAAGCGCGAAAGACCGAAGCGCAGGGAGCTGTGGGCGAGGTCGTCGCTGAGGCCCAGGGCTTTGAGTACGTAAGAAGGCTCCAAAGAGGCCGAGGTACAGGCCGAACCGGACGATACAGCCAGATCTTTCACGCCCATCATCAGGCCTTCGCCTTCCACATACTTAAAGCTGATATTGGCCACGTGGGGCAGGCGGTGTTCGACCGAGCCATTCACATAGCTTTCCTCCAGCGTCAGCAGCTCTTTTTCCAGCCGGTCGCGCATGGCGCTCAGGCGGGCTGTGTCGGCGGCCATTTCCAGCTTCGCCAGCTCGCATGCTTTGCCCAGGCCCACAATGCCGGGAACGTTGAGCGTGCCGGAGCGCATGCCCCGCTCGTGGCCGCCACCGTCCATCTGGGCGGTAACTTTTACGCGGGGGTTCTTACGGCGTACGTACAAAGCACCAACCCCTTTGGGGCCGTACATTTTGTGGGCCGTGAAGGCCATCAGGTCAATACCGTCGGCAATAACGTCTACCGGAATCTTACCTACGGCTTGGGTGCCGTCCGTCATGAACAGGGCACCGTGCTTGTGAGCAATGGCGGCAATTTCGCGGATGGGCTGGATGGTGCCAGTTTCGTTGTTGCCGTACATGATGGTTACCAGAATGGTTTCCGGCGTCATGGCGGCTTCCAACTCTTCCAGGCTGATGAGGCCCTCGGCGTTTACGGGCAGGTAAGTTACGCGGCCACCCAGCTTCTCAATGTGCTTGCAAGTATCAAGCACAGCTTTGTGCTCGGTGGTGGCGGTGATGATGTGGTTACCCTTCTGAGAGTACATCTCAAACACGCCTTTGATACCGAGGTTGTCGGATTCAGTAGCGCCCGAAGTGAAAATGATTTCCTTAGGGTCACAATTAATCAGGCCGGAAATCTGCTCGCGGGCGTAATCCACGGCTTCCTCAGCGGCCCAGCCGAAAGGGTGGTTACGCGAAGCAGCGTTGCCGAATACCTCGGTCAGGTACGGCATCATGGCCTCCAGAACACGCGGGTCGAGGGGCGTGGTGGCGTTGTTATCGAGGTAAATAGGTAGCTTGAGCATGGCTCGGAGTGTCTGGTTTCAGCGGAGAATCATTCGCAGGTAGAACACAAAAACCGGGTAACAGGTTTTCTTTTCTTCCCACATTTGTAACTGCAAAAGTAGAACAAAACCAACGAAGCCGCGCTATGACGGTTTCGTCCTTCTCGACTAACCGATGCTCACCAACCTCGAACATTTAGGCCTCGCCGTTAAAGACCTGGAAGCCGCTACCACTTTATACACCAAATTGCTGGGTAAGGAGCCTTACAAGCGGGAGCACGTAGCCTCTGAGGCCGTGGATACGGTGTTTTTTCAGGTAGGCGGCTCCAAGATTGAGCTGCTGGCCGGCACCTCGCCCGACAGCGCCATTACCCGCTACCTGGAAAAAAAGCCCGAGGGCATTCACCACGTGGCCTTTGAGGTAGATGACATCCGGGCGGAAATGGAGCGTTTGCGGGCCGAGGGGTTTCAGCTGCTGAACGAGGAACCCAAGCGCGGGGCCGACAACAAGCTGGTGTGCTTCGTGCACCCGAAGTCGGCCAACGGCGTACTGGTAGAGCTGTGCCAGAGCATCAACTAACCTCACGTACAGAATTCAGCACATGAAGTTTTTTCGTCAGGAAGTAGATAGCGCCGTGGACGCGCTGCTGATGCAGCAGGTAATTCTCTATCCTACCGACACGGTGTGGGGCCTGGGCTGCGACGCCGAGGTGACACGGGCGGTGGACCAGGTGTACAAGCTTAAAAACCGGCCTGCCGAAAAGGCTTGCATTGTGCTGGTAGCCGACGAGCAGATGTTTGCCCGCTATGCCGAAATAGTGCCGCCTAACCTCCCGGAGCTGCTGGCCCGGCAGGAGCGACCCACTACCTACGTGGTGCCCGGCAGCCGGCAGTTGGCCCCCAACCTGTTGGCCCCCGATGGCAGCATTGGCCTGCGCGTAGTGCAGCAGGATGAGTTTTGCCGCCTCGTGATTCGGCGCCTTGGCCACGGGCTGGTGTCCACTTCCGCTAATATCAGCGGAGAGCCTACACCGGCCGTATTCAAGGAGGTAAACCCGGAGCTGGTGCGCAAAGTGGACTACGTAGTGAACTGGCGGCAGGACGACGAAACCCGCTCGGCCCCGTCCCGGGTGGTGCGGGTACTGCCCGATGGCGGGCTGGAAGTGCTGCGGGATTAGCCCGAAACAACGCGTCAAACCCGGCGAAACAGGCTCAGCAGTAGAGAAGGGCAAGGCGAAAACAGGATGCAGGCGGGTTACCTTCTTCTGAAAGCGGGTATAAAGCCCGCAATCCATCACCAATCCTTTTGACTCTTTTTGCCATGAAATTCTCCTTCAAATCCCTGCTCGTTCTGGCCGCTTTTGCTCCTTTCGCCCTGGCCTCTTGCTCGGAGAAAACCCAGGAAAACGCTGAAGCTACCGCCGAAAGTGCTGCCAACGACGCTGCTGCCAACACCGAAGCTGCTGGCGACGCTGTAGAAAACGCTACCGATAAGGCTGCTGCCGAAGTAAAAGAGGAAACTACTCCTACTGCCGGCGACACGGCCGTAGTAGTGAACAAGACCACTACCACTGTAGTAGAAGAAACGCCCGTTAAAAAGTAGTTCTGCCTAAGGGCACTGCTGCCAAAAGCTCCTCCGGACTTGTGCCAGAGGAGCTTTTTCGTGTTTACTGCCCGGCAGCATCGGCTGCGCCATCAACTGGCTCGTGCTACCTTTGTGGCATGAATCAGCCCCAACTGCCCGATCTTCCGTTGTTCCGTACCATTGCCGACGCCGCCGGTGAGCTGGGTTTCCCGGCCTACGTGATTGGGGGCTACGTGCGGGATTTGGCGCTGGGTCGGGAAAGTAAGGATGTGGATGTAGTGTGCGTGGGCGACGGCATTGCGCTGGCCCAGGCCGTGGGCCGCAAGCTGCCTGGCCGCCCGCGCGTGACGGTGTTTAAGAACTTCGGCACGGCTATGCTGCCTACCCCCGAAATTGAAGTGGAGTTTGTGGGAGCCCGCAAGGAAAGCTACCGGGCCGAGAGCCGCAAGCCCGAAGTGGAAGCTGGTACCCTGGAAGACGACCTGGCCCGCCGCGACTTCACCATCAATGCCCTGGGCCTGAGCCTGAACCCCGATACCTACGGTCAGCTGGTGGACCGCTACGACGGCATGGGCGACCTGCAACGGAAAATCATCCGGACGCCGCTGGACCCCGATATTACGTTTTCCGACGACCCGCTGCGCATGCTGCGGGCCATTCGGTTTGCCACGCAACTGGATTTCGATATCGACCCCGACACGTTTGATGCGCTGGCCCGGAATAAGGAGCGCATCAAAATCATCTCGCAGGAGCGGATTACTACGGAACTGAACAAGATTATCATGGCTCCGAAGCCCAGCTATGGCTTTAAGCTTTTGTTCAGCTGCGGGCTGCTGCCGCTCATCTTCCCCAAAATGGCCCAACTGCAGGGCGTGGAGAAAGTGGGTCAGCACGCCCACAAAGATAATTTCTACCACACCCTGCAGGTGCTCGACAACGTGGTGGCTGCCGGTGGTGATCTGTGGCTGCGCTGGGCCGCCATCCTGCACGATATTGCCAAACCCGCCACCAAACGCTACGACAAGCGCGTGGGCTGGACCTTCCACGGCCACGAGGATAAAGGGGCGCGCTGGGTGCCCGGCATCTTCACCGATCTGAAATTGCCGCTGGGCGAGGAAATGCGCCAGGTCCAGAAGCTGGTGCGCCTGCACCTGCGGCCGATTGCGCTGGTCAAGGAAATTGTGACGGATTCGGCCGTGCGCCGACTGCTGTTTGAGGCCGGTGATGATATTGACCGCCTGATGCTGCTGTGCCGCGCCGATATTACCAGCAAGGACCACCAGCGTGTGGCCCGCTACCTGCGCAATTTCGATGTGGTGGAGCAGAAGCTGAAGGAAGTGGAGGAAAAAGACCACCTGCGCAACTTCAAACCCGTCATCACCGGCGAAATCATCATGGAAACATTCGGGCTGAAGCCCAGCCGCGAAGTAGGTGAACTGAAGGAGGCCCTATTGGAAGCCATCCTGGAAGGCAAAGTCCGGAACGAGTACGAAGAAGCCTTCCTCCTGCTGTTGGAACTGGGCCAGCGCAAAGGGCTGGTGGTAGTGAAAGGATAAGGCAGAAAGTAAAAACGGTCATTCCGAGCGAAGCCGAGGAATCTCGCGTGCTGATGTAGCAGATTAACTCTGACATCAGCACGTGAGATTTCTCGGCTTCGCTCGGAATGACCGTTTAATAGTATTCCTTAAAACGCATTGAAGGCAGCTCCGGCCGTCCTGTTGCAGCAGGAGGGTAGGCCGGGGCTGCCTTCGGGTCTCACCTTTTCACTCACAAATGGACCCAGTATTGCTGTCGTGCTAGCTCAACGGTATAGATGCTGGAAACCGGCGACGGGTTGCCTGAACAAGAACTGTTCCAGCAATATGCAGCTTCCGACATGTAGAACGCATGAAAAGCCGGAGGGTTACAGTGGAGGTGAGGTAAGTAGCGGAGTATCAGGATTCAGCTAATTGCAGCAGATTTTGTCCAGCTGCTCGTAATAGAGCAGCTGGACAGATACCGTATTATTTTTCCAACGACCGGATAGTTGCGGCCCCGAAGGCTTTGCGGCTTACGTTTTCGGGACGGCCACTGTACTCGATGAGGCTGGCACCAACCGCGTTGGCTTTCAAATCCTCGGTTACACGCAGGCGGATTTTGGTAGCCCCAACCGCATCCACATCAGCACGCCGCACATTAAACTCCGTGGCGGCTACCTCGCAGGCACCGGCTCCGCTGATATCCAGACGGTCGGCGTTGCCCTGGAGGGCAGCCTGGCAGCCCCCGGCCAGATCCAGTTTCAGCTCCTGCAGGTTACCACGGAAGCGGAACTGACTGCCGCCGGCCTGCTGCACGCGCAGGTCGCCGGAGCCGAAGCCGCTTACCTCGGCGTGGGTGCCGCCCACCAGCTCCAGGTCATTCAGCTCGGGCATTTCAATGATGAACAGCACGTCATCGGTGTCGCCCCGGTCCGAGTCGAACAGGTCCCGGTTGCGGGGGGCAATGGTGAGCTTATCACCGTCCCGCTCCACTTTAATGTCGCGCAGAGCCCGGCCGGGGCCGGCGGCCCGCACGCTGAAGGTGCCGCCCTGGCGGATGAGGGCCCGGTAGCCCCCCACAATGCTCAGGTGGTCGAAGCCGGATTCGTTGAAGGTCTGGCGCTCCGAGCCGTAGGAATCTTCGTCTGCGTTGATGGGCTCGATGCTGTCGAAGCTCAGTTTCACGTCCGAGTCGTTGCGGCCTTCCTCGTAGTCGTTGTTGTTGCTGTCGTAGTCCTCCGAGTTTTCATCGTGGGGCTTACGCAGGTCGGCTTCCTTGCAGTTTACGCACTCCACTTTATTGCCCTTCATGCGGAACACAAAGTTTTCGGGGTGGTAGGGTTCCTGGTTGTTCACGTAGTCTTCCTCATTCAGCCAGTTGGCAAAGGTTTCCGACATGCGGAACCGGCGGCCCTGGGGCATGAGCAGGCGCAGGCGCATTTCCTGGTCGCGGAACTTGGCCGTGGGCTGGAAGGCGAAGTGGTCGTCAATGCTCAGCGTGGAGTCGTTGAGGATGCGCAGGTTGTGCAGGGTAGAGGTAGCGGCGTTGCGGCGGGCAATGGAGTCAGAAGAACCTTTGGCCTGAATGATGCGCTCCAGACGCGGGGCCTGGGCACTGTCAATGCCCACCAGGTCCAGGTCAACCCATTTGCCGTTGTTCAGCTGCCGGCGCTCCAGCACCAGCGTAGGCTTGGTAAGGCCACCCAGGGTAGTGGTTTGGGTTACCTCTTCTTCGCGCTGAAATTCCCGGCCTACCCGGATGCCCGCCACCGTGCTACCTACCACACCCAGCAACCACAGGCCCAACAGGCTAAGCGAGGCCGTACGGCTCAGGATAGTGCGGCGCAGCAGCAGGCCAACGCCCATCAGGAGCAGGGCCAGTGCTGGAATGGCTGTCACCAGGAAGAACGACAGCACTGCCCACACCGAAATATCATTGAAGATCAGGAAGGGTTGCAGGGGGCCAAAGTCCAGATTGTCGGAGGAGGAAATGATGCCCAGGCCGATGCCCAGACCCATCACCACCGCCAGCAGCAGGCTGAAGCCCGTGAGGGTGAGGATACCGCCGGCCACCACCCGGATGATGGAGCCAATGCCGTTGATAACCGGGCGCACATTGCTGAATGAATCCTCCAGGAAAGTGCCCACGGGGCGGTTGTTTACCGGCGTACCCTCTGCGCCTGCGGCGTAAGGGTTGTTGCGCAGGTTTTCATCCAGGGCCGAAAGCGTCACGGCGTCGCCCCGCATGCGGAGCTTGTCGGAGGCGGTTTTCGCCTCCGGCAAGAGAATCCACAGCAGCACGTAGAGCCAGAACCCAAGGCTGCCGGCAAACAGCAGGGCCAGGAACGCCACCCGAATCACCACCACATCTACCCGGAAGTAAGCAGCCAATCCGGCCGATACCCCGCCCACTTTACCGTTGTCGGTGTCCCGGTAGAGCTTCTTGAATACCGGGTCCTCATCCGTGGGCATGGTGTCGTACTTCTTGGGCAGCACAATCCACATCACGATGTAGGAGAGGATGCTGATGCCCGCCAGCCGGCCCGATAAGTGGTCGAGGGGGCCGTTGTCCGCAATGGCTGGGAGCAGCACTGCCAGGACCAGGAAGCCCAGCCGTAGCCAGATGGGGTTGACGGCGAAGTAGCGGGCCAGGCCGGCAGCTACACCAGCCACCTTGCGGTTGGCCATGTCGCGGTACAGGCGCTTGGGGCCAGCTTCCTCAGCGGCTTCCGCCGCTTCGTGGGCCGTAGCGGTGCGGGCGCGGCTGCTGGTGTAGGCACTGCCGGCGTAGGTGCCCTGAGCCGAGCCAGAAGCTACGGCTTCGGCCAGCAGCTCGTCGTCGTCCTCAGCCTCGTCGGCCGACTGGAAGTCGCTTACGCGGCCCATTTTGGCGGTCATGGCCTCCACGTCTTCCAGCGTGATGACCTGCTTGAGGCCGGAGAGGCGGGCGGCGAAGAGCTCGGCAATGCGGCTCTCGATGTCGGCCACAATTTCCTCGTGGCCGCGGTAGCCGCTGAAGTGGGCTTTCACTTCCGCCAAGTAGCGGCTAAGCACTTCGTAGCCATCTTCCTCAATGTGGAAGATCATGCCCTGAAGGTTGATGCTGATGTTCTTTTTCATCTCAGTGCTGCAACTAGTCAAGAATAACTGGTAGGGGGCGGCTGCGGGGGGTTACAGCAGCGGGTCCGGGGCGGAGGGAGCGTGGGGAGGGGCCACCTCGAGGCCAGCGGGCGAAACCGCATCCGGATTGTGCGGCTTCTGGCGGATGATGCGGATGGAATCCTGGACTTCCTCCCAGGTCAGGCGCAGCTGGTGCAGAAACTCCTGGCCATCGGTGGTGAGGGTGTAGTACTTGCGGGGCGGGCCGGAGGTAGACTCCTTCCAGGTGTAGTCCAGCAGGCCCGCGTTCTTAAGGCGGGTCAGCAGCGGGTAGAGCGTGCCTTCCACCACAATCATGCGGGCAGAAGTCAACTCTTCGAGCATATCGGACGCGTACACCTCGCCGCGGGCAATGATTTCCAGAATGCAGAACTCCAGGATGCCCTTCCGCATCTGCACTTGGGTGTTCTCGACTTTCATGGGCTGAGGCAGATATCGGTGAAGAATGAGACAAATATAATAGAAGGTACTATGCAACGCAAGGTACTGGTGATAATTATTTTCAGGAAGTTGACTACTCGTTTGCGAAGCGCTGGTACAGCCGCATCTGCCTGATTCGGAAATCGGTTAAAAAAGGGCTTTTATCCGCTTGAAATGCAGTTTGCTCCAGAACCTGAACTCGCCTCGCACTATTAATGAGTATCTTGCGTTCCTGCCTCGTTCCCGCAACTTTTCCGGTTTTCTATCCGATTACACTCTCTATGCTCCACATTTCCCGTAGTGCGGCCCTGTTTACTGGTCTGGGCCTGAGCGTACTGGCCACATTGCCCGCGCTGGCCCAGGACAAGACCCCCAAGTACAGTAATGAATTCCTCAACATTGGGGTAGGGGGCCGGGCCCTCGGGATGGGCAAAGTGCAGGTAAGCCTAGCCGACGACGCCACGGCCGGCTATTGGAACCCCGCCGGGCTGGTCAATCAGAAAACTAAGTATGACGGCGTTCTGATGCACTCGGAGCTGTTTTCCGGCATCGTAAAAAACGACTATGCCGGCTTCAGCATGAAGCTCGACGATAAAAGTGCCGTCGGCGTGAGCCTGGTGCGGCTGGGGGTAGATGATATTGCCGATACCCGTAACCTGGTAAACGAGTACGGCTACATCGACTACAACAACATCCGCTACTTCTCAGTAGCCGATTATGCCCTGCTGCTGTCCTACGCCCGCCAGATTGGCAATGTGGAAGGCCTGCAAGTGGGAGCCAACGCCAAGCTCATTTACCGCAACATCGGCTCCTTTGCCAATGCTATTGGGTTCGGGGTGGATGCCGGCGTGCAGTACCGCCGCAATGACTGGCGCCTGGCGCTGATGGCGCGGGATATTACTACTACCTACAACGCCTGGACCATCCACCCGGAAGAGTTCAAGGGCTCAGCCAACGCTCTGGACCCGCTGCCCAAAAGCAGCACCGAAATAACCCTGCCGCTCTTCGTGCTGGGGGCCAGCCGCCTGTTCAAACTGCCCGGCGAATTTACCGCCCTGCCCGCCCTGGATGTGGAAATCAGCACCGACGGGCAGCGCAACACGCTGGTATCGTCCAAAGCCGTGAACTTGGACCCCCGTGCCGGCCTGGAGCTGGGATACAAGCAGCTGGTGTATCTGCGCGGTGGCGTAGGTAACCTGCAGCAGGTACAGTCGTTCACGGGCAAAGAGGAGTGGAAGGTACAGCCCAGTTTAGGCGTAGGCCTGGCCCTGAGCGGCCTGCGGCTGGATATGGCTCTCACGCGCCTGGCCGTTGAAAAGCTGGGCCAACGCTCCCAGCCCACCTCCATCATCGTATCGTTGGGTTACGGAATTAAATGAGTTGTCGGTTGTGTGTTATCAGTTGTTAGTTGCTGGTTGTCAGAACGATGCCGGCAACTGACAACTGATAACTACCAGCCAGCAACTGACGACTAACAACTAGTGTATGAAACAGGCTTACCAGAAATTATGGCTGCTCGTGCTGCTCGCTGTGACGAGTATATCGGCGGCTTACGCTCAATCGGGGCCCTATGGCAACGAGTGGATTGTGCCCGGCCAGCAGTATTATAAAATTAAAGTGGCCCGCGACGGTTTGTACCGTCTCGACTATCAATACCTGCAGCGGGCCGGCATCAATGGCGTAAACCCGCAACGCCTGCAGCTGTGGCGGCGGGGCAAGGAGGTAGCCATCCACGTAGGCGGCAACGCCACGGCACTGGATAACAGCTCGTTCATTGAATTCTTCGGCCAGCGCAATGATGCGGCTTTGGATAAGGGCATGTTCCTGACGCCCGCCGACCAGGCGCAGCCTTATTACAGCCTGTTCACCGATACGGCCTCGTATTTCCTAACGTGGTCGAATACCACGGCGGGCAAGCGGATGGTGCAGCGCAACCCGGCCGCTACCGGTGCCGCCCACGCCAACCGCATCCGCAAGCCGCTGCAGGTACAGGCGTTTCGTTATAATATTATAAATGATGAGACTAATACGTATCAGCCTTGGGCTGAGCGGGGAGAAGGTTTCTTTAGCGGCGACTTTGGCGGTAATGACACACCTTTTCCGCTTGACTCCATTTGGCGGGTAGCGGCCAGCGCCCAGAGCATGCGGGCCGACATTCAGGTGGTAGGACAAACTACTGCGCAGCATAGCTCGCAAATAAGCGTGCTGCTGCCGGGCGGTGGCAGCCGCGTGCTGGGGACGCTTAACTTCTCTAACTTCGATTACGCTCGTGGCTCTTACGCGCTGCTGCCTTCCGACCGGGCCGCGAATGGCAGGGTAACCATTGTGGTAAAACAGCTATTGGGTACCACTTCCAATCAACTAAAGGGCGACCGGGCACGGGTGGCCTACCTACGGATTACCTACGCTGAGAATAGCCACTGGCCCCAACGCCGGACGCAGCTGCTGTTTTCCAACGACTCCACACTGACAGGCCCTGCGTACTATCAACTGGATTCCATTCCGGCTACTGTACGCGGCTACGATGTAACAGACCCGTATAACGTGCAACGCGTGGAGGGGCTGGCAGGAGCTACGGCCACGCAGCGCAGCTTTGTGTTTGCGGATGCCACCGGCCGGACCCGCAACCTGCTGCTGGCCGATGCCGACCGGGCACTGGTGCCCATTGCCCCTAAGCGGGTGTTCTTCCGCACGATTTCACCCGCCGCGCACAATTTTATCATCGTAACCAGCCGGGTACTGATGAAATCTGCCACGAGTGGGGGCGTAACTGTGCCTAACGCCGTACGGGCCTACGCCAACTACCGGGCGTTGCCCGGCGGTGGCGCCTGGGATACGCTGGTTGTAACCTCGGAGCAGCTCTACGACCAGTTTCATTACGGTGAAAAATCTGCTTTAGGTATCCGGCAGTTTGCCCAATGGATGCTGGCGGGCAGTTCCCGTCCGAAGTCGTTGCTGCTGTTAGGCAAAGGCCTGAATACTGGTGAGTTCTGTAATCGTTACCATCGACAGGATCCGACTCATTTCCGTAATGAGTGCGTTGGCGGTCAGGCTACGCCTGATACCGCTATTGTGCGTGACTTGGTGCCCACCAGCACGCGCGGAGCCTCCGATATCTTCTTTACGGCTGACTGGCAGAATGGTGACTACAGGCCGCGAATGATAACCGGCCGAATTTCAGCCCGCAGGCCTCAACAGGTACTCTACTATCTGAACAAGCTCAAAGAGCACGAAAGCTTAGGCTTTGCTGCGTGGCGAAAGAATGTGATTCATATGGTAGGCAGCAAAAGTGCTTACGAGGATCAATTATATACGGGTTTCGTAAACCAGTATGCTACATATGTTCAACGGCCGCCTTTCGCAGGGCAGGTAGTGAAGCTGTACCGTCGGGCAACGTATCCGGGTACTGTGCCTGGTGATACCCCTCCGTTGAACTTGGCACCGGACTTTAATGCCGGCGTAGGCTTTATATCCTATTTCGGCCATGGCCATCCTCTCTACTTAGAGTGGAATGTTGCGAAGATTAACGATGCCACCAACGGTTTTCTGAACAAGGGAAAATACCCGGTTTGGTATGTAAGCGGCTGCTCAGCTGGTAATGCCTTTACAGCCTATGGATCGTTCGGGGGAGAAGATTATCTGCTGGCTGAAGACAAAGGCATCATCGGATTCTTATCGGATTCTGACCTGAGCTTTGATAACGAGCTGCATGAAATGCACACCGAAATGGTGAAGCTGCTTTTCTCGGATAATACGTGGTATGGAAGACCGGTAGCAGAGGTGCAGCAAGAGGTGATTCGTCGGTTACAGGCTGGCTCTCCTACGGATTCCAAAAAAGCTATGCTGATGAACACCATCTGGCAGGGCGACCCGGCCCTGAAGCTGTTCTCACCGCTGCAGCCCGATTTCCAGACTGCCGATGCCCGCCTGCAGATTTCGCCCGCAGTGGTGCCCGCCACGGCTGGGACCCGGTTTGATCTGAAGCTGGGCGTGAGCAACCCCGGCCGCATTACCACCGGTCCGTTGGCAATCCGCGTGACGCGCACGTTCGGCAGCACGACACTGGTTAGCAACTTCACGGTGCCCCAGGCCCGGCAGGATACCACCTACACGCTCAGCCTCACCAACCCCGCTACCGGCAGCGTGGCCGGGGCCAACATCTTCCAGGTTGACCTCGACCCTGATAACCTGATTGCCGAATCGGACGAAACTAATAACCGCGCAACGCTGAATTACACTTTCCTGACGGGCGGTGTTACTACCCTCAGTCCACCGGAGTTTGCCATTGTGGGCAGCCGCGCCGTGCGCCTGGTGGCCCAGAGCAACGTGCCCACTACCACCGCCCGCGACTATGATCTGGAAGTGGATACCGTGCAGACCTTCAACAGCCCTCTGGTGCAGCGCACCAAAATCAACGCCGTGATGGTACCGGAATGGCAGCCCACACTACCCGCAACTGCCGGTGCCGACAGCATCGTGTGGTACTGGCGCGTGCGTCTGACTACCCCGCAGGGTGACGAAAGCGCCGACTGGGCTACGAGTTCCTTCCGCATCATCAACGGCCGTACGCAGGGAGGCTGGTCGCAGAGTCACCCCGGGCAGTTCCGCCGCGACGAGCGGAGTGGTGTGGAAGTGGGCGTACCCGGAGGGCAGTGGAGTTACAACGGCAGCACGCAGGAAGCCACCGTCACCTCCACCCGCATTGGTCCGGCGCGGCAGTGGGAAACGCTGTATCACACCATTCGTACCAGCCCCACCGGTGGGTACACGCTCCGCCTGCTGGGCATTGATACGCTGGGTGCTACCGTAGTGCTCAATCCTGACGTTACTACCCGCAGCCAGCCACTTAGCAGCATCTCGGCTAAGCAGTATCCGTATCTGCAGCTGCAGGCGGTGCTGCGCGAAACCAAGCCGGGCGTCACCCCGCAGCTGGAGCAGTGGCTCATCGCCTATCAGGGCGTGCCCGAGGGCGTAGTGCGGCCATCCGCTACGCCGCTCACCGCTGCCAACCTCACGCAGCAGGCGCAGCAGACGGGCTCCGTAACGGTGCCGGTAACTTTCCAGAACGTGGCGGATTTCGACTTTACGGCTCCGCTGGTGGGCTACATCGTGCTGCGCACCAGTGGCTCTGGAGCCCCCCGGGAGCGGTATTACCCGTTGGCGGGCACGGCCCTCACGACACATACGCAGAAGAATTACTCCGTGAGTCTGGATGTGCGCGGGCTGTATGGTACGCTTTCCGGCCAGGTGGTACTGAACCCGCGCCGCCAGCCGGAGCAGTATTACTTCAACAACGAATTGACGCTGCCGCCCTTCGATGTGGCCAACAACGATACCCCCCCGGTGCTGGATGTGGCCTTTGATGGCCGTCACCTGCTCAATGGCGAAATCGTCTCGCCGCAGCCGATTATCAGCGTGCAGCTGCGGGACCTGGACAAGCTGCAACCCATCCGGAACCGCTCCAATTTTATCCTGTCTCTGACCCGGCCGGGCAGTGGCTCGGCTACCACTGTGGACCTGAACGCGGCCGGAATTGAGTTTGTGGCGGACTCGGCCAAGGGTACGGCGGTGCTTACTTACCGGCCCGGCAATACGATGCCGTTGCTGCCAGGTGTGTACACGCTGGAGGTGCAGGGCAAGGATGGCTCGGGTAACCTAGCCGGCACCGAGCCCTACCGCATTACATTTGAGGTGATTTCGGAGTCCACCATCACCAACGTATTCCCGTACCCGAACCCGGTTACCAGCAAAACGAAATTTGTGTTTACGCTTACCGGCTCCACGCTGCCGCGCAACATGAAAATTCAGATTGTGAGCCTTACGGGTCGGGTAGTGAAGGAAATCATGATGGCCGATTTAGGCCCGCTACGCATCGGCAACAACATCACGGAGTACGCCTGGGATGGTACCGATGACTACGGCGACCGGCTGGCTAATGGGACCTACCTCTACCGCGTAGTCCTCGACGACCCCGACAACCAGTTCAAGCAGCGTGCCACCGGTGGCGACCGGGCTTTCAAGAAAGACTGGGGCAAGCTGGTACTGCTTCGCTAAAAGCACTCAGACGAACAGAAAAAGGCCACTCCAATGGAGTGGCCTTTTTCTGTTCGTCTGAGTGCCTTCGTTAGGCTGCATGAGGAATAGTTAACGCCGCCGGAGCGTGACAAAGCTGAAGGCGTAGGCATGTTTTTCGTCGGGTTCGTGCCGTTCCCGGGCTTCCTCGCGCCAGTCGCTGGCCGTCAGGTCCGGGAAGGTCACGTCGCCCTCGAAGGCATGGTGTACTTCGGTGAGGTAGACCACATCAGCGGCGGGCAGGGCCTGGCGGTAGATTTCGCCGCCCCCAATCACAAATACCTGTTCATCGGAGGTGCGGGCCATTTCCAGCGCCTGCGGTACGGAGGCCGCCACTTCGCAGCCCTCAGCCTGCCAGTTGGCCTGGCGCGTCACCACAATGTTGCGGCGGTTGGGCAAAGGCCGGCCGATGCTCTCGTAGGTCTTGCGGCCCATTACCACCGGATGACCCTGGGTGAGCTGTTTGAAGTGCTTCAAATCCAGCGGCAGGTGCCAGAGCAGGCGGTTTTCGCCCCCGATAATGCCGTTGTCGGCTACGGCTACAACAAGTGCGGTCATACGGTGGCGGAAGGAGTGAGTAAATCGGTATTGAAGCCCCGCAAAAAGTCGCCGATGGCCATACGCTTCTTGCCTTCCAGCTGCACGTCCAGCAGGTCGAGCAGGCCGTTGCCGGTCTGGATGCGCAGGTAAGTGCGGCCGTTGGTGAACCAGCGGCCCGTGCCGCCCTGGTCGAGGCCACTGGCTTCCTCATCATCGAGGGGCTGGGCCTTGAAGATTTTGAGCGTGCGGCCGTCGGGCAGCTGGGTGAAAGCTGTGGGAATGGGGGAGAGGCCCCTCACCCGGTTGGCCAGCGCCGGTGCCGACTCGGTGAAATCAAGCCGGCCGGTTTCCTTACTGAGCTTGGGGGCGGGCCGCAGCTCCGGCAGGTTCTGCTGCGGAATGCTGGGAGCCTCTCCGGCCGCAATGGCCTGCACCGAGCGCAGGGCCAGCGCCGCGCCGGCTGCTTTCAGCTTCTCGTATAACGAGCCGAAATCATCCTCCGGGGCAATGTCCACGGCATCTTGGTAAATGAGGTTGCCGGTGTCAATTTCGTGCTGCAGGAAGAAGCTGGTCACGCCCGTCTGGGTGTCGCCGTGGATGAGGGCCCAGTTGATGGGAGCCGCCCCGCGGTACTGGGGCAGCAGGGAGGCGTGGATGTTGATGGAGCCGAGCCGCGGCATGTTCCACACCGCCTCAGGCAGCATCCGGAAGGCCACTACCACCTGCAAATCGGCCGCGTAGTCCTTCAGCTCCGCCTGAAACTCCGGCGACTTGAGGTTGGTGGGTTGCAGCACGGGTAAGCCGTGGGCCTCAGCGGCCTGCTTCACGGCCGAGCCCTGCAGCTGCCGACCCCGGCCCGCGGGTTTGTCGGGGGCGGTAAGCACGGCTACCACCCGGCACCCGTCCCAGCCCAGCAGGGCTTCCAGCGTCGGCACCGCAAACTCGGGGGTGCCCATGAAAATGATGCGAAGAGGTGATGTCATGTTGAGTATAGTACGTCATGCTGAGCGGAGCCGAAGCATCTCTACCTCTGGCTAACGATTAATTGCCCGCAGTAGAGATGCTTCGGCTCCGCTCAGCATGACGGTTGAATTATTTGAAATCCGGGTACAGCAGGTACTTCTTACGCATGGCCTTGTACGCCGTCAGGCCCGGCTCCCAGCCCTGGCGAATTTCGGCTTCTGACTTGCCGGCCATGATTTGCTGGCGCACGGTGGCGTTGCCCATCAGCCGGTCGAAGCCCCGGTCGGAGAGGAAAAATTTCTCCTTATTGGTGCTTTGCTGGTAGTAGTCCAGCAGGTATTTCAGGGTGAAGCCGATATCGCCCACTTGCCGCAAATCCTGGCCGTAGCAGAGCTTGCCGTTCTGGGGCGGGGAGGTGGAGCCGGGGTTAGGGCTGGGCGTGAAGCTGTAAGGGCGGGTGCTGGGCTGCGTGGGCGCGCCAATCACTTCAAATGGCATTGCCGTGCCGCGGCCCACGCTCACATCGGTACCCTCGAACAGGCACAGGCTGGGGTAGAGAGCTACTGAATGGGCCGTGGGCAGGTTGGGTGAGGGGCGCACCGGCAGCTCGTAGCGGGTGCTGTGGGTGTAGCCGGCCACCGGAATAACCGTGAGCTTGCACTGCTTGCCGCCGGCCAGCCACTTTTCACCATTAATCATGCGGGCCAGCTCGCCCACTGTGAGGCCGTGCACCACCGGAATGGGGTGCATGCCTACAAAGGTTTTAAACGCCGGCTCCAGCACCGGTCCATCCACGTACCAGCCGTTGGGGTTGGGGCGGTCCAGCACTAGCACCTCCTTATTCTGCTCGGCGGCGGCCTCCATCACGTAGTGCATCGTGCTGATGAAAGTATAGAAGCGCGCCCCCACATCCTGAATGTCGAACAGCAGTACATCAATATCCTTCAGCATTTCGGGCGTCGGTTTCTTGGTGGTGCCGTATAAGCTCAGCGCGGGCAGGCCGCTGCGGGCATCTTTGCCATCCTTGATGGTGGCCCCGTCGGCCGCTTCGCCCCGAAACCCGTGTTCCGGCCCGAAAATCACCTTTACTCCCACGCCTTTGGCCAGCAGCGTATCTACCAAGAATGATGAGCCCACCCGGGCCGTCTGGTTTACTACTACCCCCACCCGCTTGCCTTTCAGCAGCGGCAGATATTTATCGAACTGGTCCGCGCCCATTTGCAGGGGGCTGGCGGCGGGCAGCAGCACCTGCGGCGGCGAGGCTACCGTTTGGCGCAACGGCGCATCCGACACCGAAGCAGTGGCTGATGTGGCTGATTGGGGTGGCCGGGCGCAGTCAGTAAAGAGCAGGGCCAGGCTGAGCAGGCCCGTGGGCAGGATGGAGTACATAGGCGGGCGGGAAGGATGGGAAACTACCGGGATTCATCTAGCTTTACGCCAGTGAACGTCTCGCAATACATATCTAACAAGATTGACGGGGCCGATGCCGGGTCATTTACCTCGTCGGTGACAAAGATAGCCATCATCAGCATTGCCATGGGTCTGGCGGTGATGGTGGTGTCGTTTGCCATTCTGGAGGGATTTCGCAACGAAATCCAGAACAAGATCTTCTCGTTCGGCTCCCACCTGCAGATCAGCAAGTACGATACCAATAACTCGCTGGAGGTAGAGCCCATTGCCGGGCCGCGGCTGGTGCAGGAGCTGCGCCGCAACCCGCAGGTGGTGTCTATGCAGCCCTTCGCCCGCAAAACGGCCATCATCAAAACCAAGGATGAGGTGCTGGGCGTGGTGCTGAAAGGCATTGATGAGAAGGCCAGCAAGTCGCCGATGCGCCAGAACCTGGTAGCCGGCAAGTTTATCACCTTCACCGATACGGCCGCCAGCAACGAGGTACTGCTTTCCCGTAAAGTAGCCGATAAGCTGCGCCTCAAGCCCGGCGACAAAGCCCTGTTTTACTTTATCCAGACGCCGCCCCGGGTGCGGCAGTTCACCGTCAGCGGCATCTACCAGACCGGCCTCGATGAGTTCGACGAAGCCTACGTTATCGGGGATATTGGCCAGATCCGGCAGCTGAACGCCTGGCCCGACTCGCTGGTGGGTGGTATGGAAGTAACCCTGCGGAACTTCAACCGCCTCGACCCCGTGGCGGACAACATCTACGAGAATCTGCGCTACGACCTGAAGCTGGACAAGATTACCGACCAGTACGCCCAGTTGTTCGACTGGCTGCAGCTGCTGAATCGTAACGTGGTCATCTTCCTGATTCTGATCATCTTCGTGGCGACGTTCAACATGGTGGCCACCATTTTCATCATGATTCTGGAGCGCACCAACATGATTGGCGTGCTCAAGGCCATCGGAGCCACCGACAACCAGATCCGGAGCATGTTCTTCTTCCGGGGCCTGAGCCTGACGATGCGAGGCATGCTCTACGGCAACCTCATCGGGCTGGGCTTTTGTGCCATCCAGTACTTTTTCCACCCCATCCCGCTGGACCCCGAGAACTACTACATGGACCGAGTGCCGATTCATTGGGACCCCACCATCATTATAGTACTCAACGCCGCTACCTTCCTCACTTCTCTGCTGGCGGTGCTCATCCCCACCTACCTGATTTCGCGTATCAAGCCGGTAGTAGCCATCAAGTTCGATTAAGTAGGTGAATAACCTAAACAGAAGGCCCGCTGTGTGAAACAGCGGGCCTTTTTTGTGGAAGTGAATATTTAGCGGTTTCTACTCCAGCCACTTGCTCTGCAGGATCAAATTCGGATCAGGGCATAACGCGGCCCACTTTTCCCGCTCCGCTACCAGGCCTACGCCGGGGAAGTCGCCGGAACGACCTTCCAGGTCAGCAATAACCTGGAAGTGCAGGTGCGGGGGCCAGTCGCCGTTTTCGGGGGCGGGGCCTACTTCCGTGAACGTGTCGCCGGATTCCAACGTCATGCCGGGGCGCAGCAGCAGGGTTTCGCGGCGGCTGAGGTGGCCGTAGAGGGTGTAAAACGTGGTGTCTTCGAGCTGGTGCTGCAGAATGACGGTGGGGCCATAGTCGCCGAAGTTGTCGTTGTCCTGCACGCTGTGCACCACGGCTGGCAGCGGGGCCAGCACCGGCGTACCAGCGCGCAGCCACACATCTACGCCCAGGTGCAAAGAGCGGGCGGGCACAGCCGGGTCGCCGAACAGGCCGGGGCTGCGGCGGTAAATCACCCGGTTTTCGAGGTAGCCACCCACGCCGATGTACGCATTCTTAGCGGCCAGCAAGCGGGCCACCAGCTCCTCAAACGCGGGTGTATCGCGCAGGTCGGCATCCTGGAGTAGCGGGTTGGCGGCGGTGAAATCGAGGCGGGCCACGTCGGGCGCGCTTAGGTCAACGGGCAATACAGGGTGAAACTCGTGCTGGTGACGCTCCAGCAGGGCGGAGAGGGGGGAGCTATGTGGGGCAGAAACGGGGATATCGGACATAGAAACAGCGAAATCGGGGAAAGAAGTGGCAGGCTATACGGAGCTGGCAACACTATTTGGGGCGTTTGAATGGCAAATCAACGGAATCCCAAAAAACTGTACCGCCTGCAACCTACGCGCTACGCTACATAATCCCGTATTTTTGCGGCCTGTTTCGCTTTTGCTCCGATTTCCATTCTCCCGATATGAGTAGCCCTTACCTGACGCTGAACGTAGTTGAACTGATCCAGGAAACCGCCGATGCGGTAACCATTCACTTCGAGCGGCCCGACCGGCAGCCCATTGCCAGCCAGCCCGGCCAGTTTCTGACCCTGATTCTGCCCTGCGGCCCGGGCGGCAAAAAGGAGCGCCGGGCGTATTCGCTCAGCAGCACCCCCGGCGAGGCGCCGCGCCTAGCCGTGACGGTGAAGCGGGTTGCGGGCGGGCTGGTGAGCAACTACCTGCTCGATACCGTGCGGGTGGGTCAGCAGATTGATGTGATGGCGCCGCTGGGCAACTTCACCCTCACGCCCCAGTCCGGTGCCACCCGCTCGGTGGTGCTGGTGGGAGCCGGCTCGGGTATCACCCCACTCATGAGTATGCTGAAAGCCGTGCTGCGCGAGGAGCCCCGGAGCCAAGTGTTGCTGGTGTATAGCAACCGCAACGAGGACTCGGTGATATTTGCCCGCCAGCTGCAGCAGCTGGAGCAGCAGTACGCCGGCCGCCTGCAGGTGGAGCACGTGTTCAGCCAGCCCCTGCGCCCCGCCACGGAGCACAAGCACACGGGCCGCCTTAACCGTACCACGCTGCTGCGTATTCTGGAGCAGCGCCAGGTGCCGGCCGCCCAGGCCGAGTACTACCTCTGCGGCCCCGAGGGCATGATGCTGGAAGCCCAGGCTGCCTTGGAGCTGCTGGGCGTACCCGCCAGCCGCATCCGCCGCGAGAGTTTTGTGGCTGCTGCCGACTCGGCCGAAACGGCCGCCGGCCAGCCCAACGGCCACGGTGACGTATCGGCGGCCGAGGACGACGGCACCATCAGGACCCGTACCGTAACGGTGCAGTATGAAGGTGCTGAGTACCAGTTTGCCGTGGAGCCCAACCAAACCATTCTCGAAGCCGCCCTTGACCAGGACATCGACCTGCCCTACAGCTGCCAGGCCGGTCTGTGCACCGCCTGCCGGGGCAAGTGCCTCAGCGGCAAAGTGCACCTTGATGAACGGGAGGGCCTTTCAGATGCCGAAATGAAGCAGGGATACGTGCTGATTTGCGTAGGCCACCCGCTCACCCACGACGTGGTAATTGAAGTAGACTAAGCAGCGGAGTGCCGTCTGCCCTCCAAAAAGGCCGCCGACTTGCACGAGTCCGGTGGCCTTTTGCTTTCTTGCGCGGGCCATTGTTGAGTTGCTGTCGTTGGGCGCAGCGCGGCAGCTGGCAAAAAAGAGCAGAATCGAAATTCTGCTGAACCCGCATCCGGTATTCGGGGTATTACTCTTTTGGCCTTGCCCCGAGGCTACTTTTTTTCGATTTCTCTTTTCCCGCCCATGACCTACTCCGCTCCCGCGGCCGACCTGGCAACTGATACGCAACGGCCGCCGCGGCACTACCTGCCCGAAGCATTTACCGTAACCGAATGGTCCGGCATCGAACCCTACTTTCAGGAGCTGCAGCAACGGGAAATTCACTCGGCGGCGGAGCTGGAGCGTTGGCTGCTTGACCGCTCCGAGCTGGAAGCAGTGCTCAGCGAGGACCTCGCCTGGCGCTACATCCGCATGACCTGCGACACCCAGGACCAAAGCCGCAGCGAGGCCTTCCAGTACTTCGTAAGTGAAATAGAGCCCAACGTAGCCCCCTACGACCACGCCCTCAACGAGAAGATGATGGGCTCGGAGTTCCTGCCCGGCCTCGACCCGGCCCGCTACCGCGTATTTATCCGCTCAGTAAAGCAGGCGCTGGATATCTACCGGGCCGAGAATATTCCGCTCAAAACCGAAATCAGCACCCAGCAGCAGCAGTACGCTGCCATTGCCGGGGCCATGACGGTAACCCTCGACGGGGAAGAAATAACGCTGCCCCGTGCCGCCGACCGCCTCAAAAGCCCCGACCGCGCTGTGCGGGAGGAAGCCTGGCGGGCCATTCAGGCGCGCCGACTCCTGGATTCCCAGCCCTTGGATGAGCTATTCACTAGCCTGATCGGTCTGCGTCATCAGGTGGCTGTAAATGCCGGCTTTGCCAACTTCCGCGACTATATGTTTGCCGCCCTGGGTCGCTTCGATTACACGCCTCAGGACACGATGAACTTCCACCAGGCCATCCGGGAAACCGTGGTGCCACTCATCGATGACCTCGACTTAGAGCGGCGGCAGGACCTAGGTCTGGCTGAGCTGCGCCCCTGGGACCTGGATGTAGACCCCTCCGGTGAGGACCCGCTGCGCCCCTTTGAAACGGGGGAGGAGCTGTTGGAGAAAACTGTAACGGTATTCGACCGCCTCGACCCCTTCCTGGGCCAGTGCCTGCGCACCATGCGCCAGATGGGCAACCTCGACCTGGAAAGCCGTAAGGGCAAAGCTCCCGGCGGCTACAACTACCCCCTCGACGAAACCGGCGTACCGTTCATCTTCATGAATGCTACCAGCTCTCTGCGCGACGTGGTAACAATGCTGCACGAGGGCGGGCACGCCGTGCACAGCTTCCTCACGCGCCGCCTGCCGCTGGGCGCCGATAAGCACCCGCCTTCTGAGGTGGCCGAGCTGGCCTCTATGAGCATGGAGCTCATCAGTATGGACCATTGGAACGTGTTCTTCCCCAATGCGGAGGAGCTGCGCCGGGCCAAGAAAACCCACCTCGAAAGCGTACTGGAAACCTTCCCGTGGGTAGCTACCATCGATAAGTTTCAGCATTGGGTGTACGAAAACCCCACCCACACCGAGGAACAGCGCCATCAGCGCTGGGTGCAGCTGTTCGATGAGTTCAACCAGCGTACCGTGAGCTGGCAGGGGCTGGAGCTGATTAAGCCCTATCTATGGCAGAAACAGCTGCACCTCTACGAAGTGCCATTCTATTACATTGAGTACGCTATGGCACAGCTGGGAGCCATTGCCGTATGGCGCAACTTCCGCCAGAACCCGCAGGCCGCGCTCCAGGGGTACCAGCGCGCTTTGGCCCTGGGATACACGGCCCCCATCGGCGAGATCTACGCCGCCGCCGGTATCCGCTTCGATTTCAGCACCGAATACCTGCGCACCCTGGCCGATTTCGTGCGCGACGAAATGGCTAGGCTGTAAAGAGTAAGCTGCTTCAAAAAAACCAACGGCCGACCGGAGTTTCCGGTCGGCCGTTGGCGTATCAGATAGAAGTAGCTAGTGGACTATGCACAGTCAGCAGACACAGGAATAGGGCAGTTGGCAGGTAGATGATCCAAATACCCTATCGAAGGTTGCGTTGGGTTGAAAAATAGTTTTGCGGCTTCATGCTACGATTTTAAATATATGTGTAACAAATTTTTATGACTGTAAATCAAGTAATTGAGGTTTTGCAAAGCCTTTTGTTGTAAAAATATGCGTGCATAGGTTGCATACGTAAACTCCTGCCGCTACTTTTGCACTCCCTTCCAGAAAGCACCCCCGCAACTGGAACGGAAACGATTCTGTAGCTCAGCTGGTAGAGCAATACACTTTTAATGTATGGGTCCTGGGTTCGAATCCCAGCGGGATCACCAAAAACCCTCACTGCGTAGCGTAGTGAGGGTTTTTTATTTACTGCCGAGCAATTAAGTAAACGCTGGCCGAGGAGGCGGAGGCCAGCTTGATAACAGACGAAGAAAGCTGCCGCCGAAGTGGGCGGGGCCGAGGAGGCCGACGGGCTGGGGACAATTTCACCTGCAGCCTAAGCCGTCAGCCAGTCGCTGAGCCAAGCAAAGAAATCGGCAAGCAGGCCGTCCAGCAGCACGTCGCCGAGCCAGTGCAGGCCATCTTTCAGGAATTGCAGGATATCACTCATAACCAGCGGTGTATTTGCCAAGGCAATATGCAAATAAAACCTGCTATATGAAAAGGCGAATATTTCGTGGGGCAGAAGATGTGACGAAATTTTTTGCCACCGGGAAGTATGTTTCGCTGGGCGCGCCGAAACACATCAGTCGGTTCAACTGGCCTGATTTGCTCGGGCCTGATGCTTTCCGACAGGTGCAGCATGATGTGTCGTGGACTTTCTGCGCAGCGACTTTGACAACTAATCGGGCATAAAAAAACGCAAAGCGTGGCTTTGCGTGGGAAGACAAGCAGTAAAGAAGCGGCGGTTAGCCTTTGAATAGCGGAACCGTTTGCAACAGGGCGGATATCGTGTCGGAGAAATGCAACTGCGTTTGTTGGGGGCGGTTAGCTGCGCCGAGCACCAACAGTAAAAAGAGAACCAGAAAGCGTAGAAGGGTAGAGAAACGCTGCATAGGGTAGAAGTTGCAAAAGGTCTGAAAGCCAAGGGTAACCGAAGTCTGACGACTCATACGGCAAAACTAGGCTCAGGTATAGCAATGCCATATTATTATTAGATGAACAGGGCTTATTGGCCTCCCAAGCCAGGTTTTGACCGATAAATTATGTGGACCAGAGGGTACAAATTCGGGGTATTGCACCACTGCAGCCGGGTAAAAAACAATAACTTCCGGCTCCCAAGTCCACCCGATACATTCCCGCCCGCATGGCTCAGCACTCCGCTCTCGACACCCCCGAGCTCAACCTCGAAGCCACCAGCAAATCGGCCGACGCCGGCCAGAATGCCTCCCGTCCGATGTACTATGAGTATAAGCCCACGGAAACGGTAAAGGCCCAGCACGGCAATGTACTGCGCTGCAAAACCTGGGAAGCCGAAGCGGCCCTGCGCATGCTCGAAAATAACCTGGACCCCGCGGTGAGCCTAGTGTACGATGAGCTGATTGTGTACGGCGGCGCCGGCCGCGCGGCCCGCAACTGGAAGGAGTTTCAGACCATCGTGAAGAGCCTGAAGGAGCTGGAAGCCGACGAAACCCTGCTGGTGCAGTCGGGTAAGGCCGTGGGCGTGTTGCGCACCTGGGCCCACGCCCCGCGCGTGCTCATCGCCAACTCCAACATCGTGCCCGCCTGGAGCACCCAGGAGTACTTCGACGAGCTGGACCGCCTGGGCCTGATGATGTACGGGCAGATGACGGCCGGCTCCTGGATTTACATTGCCACCCAGGGCATCCTGCAGGGCACCTACGAAACCCTGGCCGCCGTGGCCGACAAGCACTTCGGCGGCACGCTGGCCGGCACTGTTACCGTCACGGCCGGGCTGGGCGGCATGTCGGGGGCGCAGCCGCTGGCCGTGAGTATGAACGACGGCGTGTGCCTGGTCATCGAGCCCATCGACGCCCGCGTGAAGCAGAAGGTACGCGAAGGCTACGTGGACGAGCAGGCCCGCGACTTGGACCACGCCCTGGAACTAATGCAACAGTACAAGCAGGAGCGCAAAGGCTGGAGCATCGGCCTCACCGGCAACGCCGCCACCGTGCTGCCCGAGCTGCTGGCCCGGGGCTTCAAGGCCGACGTGGTAACCGACCAGACCTCCGCCCACGACCTGATGGACTACCTCCCCGAGGGCGACGTGGACCAGGTGCTGGAGCTGCGCAAGGACAACCCCGAGGAGTTCAAGCGCCAGGCCCTGGCTTCCATCGTGAAGCACTGCCAGGCCATCATCGACATGCAGGCCGGCGGGGCCGTGGCCCTCGACTACGGCAACAACCTGCGCGGCCAGGCCGAAAAAGGCGGCCTGCGGGTGCGCGACGAGAACGGGCAGTTCCTCTACCCCGGCTTCGTGCCCGGCTACATCCGGCCGCTGTTCTGCGAGGGCAAAGGCCCCTTCCGTTGGGCCGCCCTCTCGGGCGACCCCCAGGACATCCTGCGCATCGACCGCGCCCTGCTCGAAACCTTCCCCGACAACAAGATGCTGGCCCGCTGGATCGAGAAGGCCCAGGCCAAGGTGCCCTTCATCGGCCTACCCGCCCGCGTATGCTGGCTGGGCTACGGCGAGCGGGAAAAGTTCGGCCTGGTCATCAACGACCTAGTGGCCCGCGGCGAAGTGTCGGCCCCCATCGTCATCGGCCGGGACCACCTCGACTGCGGCTCCGTGGCCTCGCCCAACCGCGAAACCGAGGGCATGAAGGACGGCTCCGACGCCGTAGCCGACTGGCCCCTGCTCAACGCCCTGGCCAACTGCGCCAGCGGAGCCGACTGGGTTTCGCTGCACAACGGCGGCGGCGTGGGCATCGGCAACAGCACCCACTCCGGCATGGTGATAGTAGCCACCGGCACCCCCGAAAAAGCCGAGCGCCTGCGCCGCGTGCTTACCACCGACCCCGGCATGGGCGTCTTCCGCCACGCCGACGCCGGCTACGAGCTGGCCCAGCAGGTAGCTGAGGAGCGCGGGGCGAAGATTCCGGGGCAGCTCGTTTAGGCAGCGACAATAGCAGAACCGCACAAGCTTGTACACCATGTTCACATTTGGCCGAGAGCATGAAAAAGCTTGTGCGGTTCAGCACGTCAAAGGAGAGAGGAATATCTTCCTGGTTGGCAATCTGACTGATGCTGTTCACGATCTACTAGACCAGCAAATCAGCTCAATCGAGTTGCGCAAAGTGTTACAAGAAGCATTTGAAGCTGGTGGGTCGGGCGTTTGGGAGCAAGCAGCGAACTGGCTGCGAAGGGTAGGGAAGGAGTATCCGGGTTTGCTTTCCCTATGGCTTGAACTAAGCCAGCATCGGTCTGCCAACGTGCGCTTTCGAGCCTCTTGTTGTTTGCCGGATATGCCGCCAGATACAGCCAAGCAGGTTTATGAGATGCTTTTGTCAGACCCTTCCAAGAAGGTGAGAGAAATGGCCATTGGTAAAATGCACTAATAACACTAGCGGCGGCCAGTAGAATATTCCACTGTCCTAGCCCACGGCTTGCCTCTGCTCACCCGTAACGTCGGTGACTTTAGCGCCGTGGTAGGGTTACAGGTGATGAATCTGCATGATGTGAGGCAGCCGCTGATGCTGTAATGTATTGATTCGTAATCTGCTTAGCTTCGTCACTGACCCCAATATAGCGGATTCATGAACGGTATACATGATAGCCGCAATGGTTGAACCAGGCTTTGGCGTCCTTGCTGGAAATCCAGTCCACGGCCGTTTGGATAGCCGCCTCCACTGCTTCACGGGTACGGGCC
>NZ_RWIT01000019.1 GCF_003944715.1 Hymenobacter rigui
CCGAAAAAGCCCTGGTGGGCCAGCCCGCCACGGAGGCTACCTTCCGGGCCGCCGCTGCCGCTGCCTTACGCGGGGCCCAGCCCCGGGAGCATAACCGCTTCAAGGTGGAGCTGGCCCAAAATACGCTGGTGCAAGCTCTGCTGAAAGTAGCCGGCGCATAACGATTTGGTGCGGCACACAAGCCAGCGTTGTGACCCATTGGCCTTGCTCAATTTACTCAGTATCCCCCCCTTGCCTAACCAGGCGCCTCTTTCTTATGGATAAAGAACCGGCATTCTTCGAAACCAACCCGCAGGCGGGTGTGGTGGGCCAACCGCTCAGCCGCGTCGACGGCCGGGCCAAAGTGACGGGTCAGGCCAAGTATTCGGCCGAGTACAACCAACTGCCCGGCCTGGCACACGCCGTCTTCAAAACCAGCGACGTGGCCAAGGGGCGCATCACCGGCTTCGATGCCAGTGCCGCCCAGCGGGTGCCGGGCGTGCTGGCTATCCTTACCCATCAGAACCTGCCCCAGCCCGCGGTGTCGCCCAACACCCCGGAGGGCAAAAAAATCATCGGTATGGGTGTGCAGATGGGCTTTCTGCCGCTGACCTCCGACCAGATCTACTACGCCGCCCAGCCCGTGGCCGTGGTGGTGGCCGACACCCTGGAGCACGCCCAGCACGCCGCCGCGCTGCTGCGCGTGCAGGTGGCGCCTGAAGCCCCTACCGCTTCGTACCAGGACCCCAAAGCGCAGAAATTTGACCCCAGCCAGGGCAAGGACTCGGGGGAGGGCCGCGGCAAGGCCGCAGCGGCGTTTGCCAGCGCCCCCATTCAGCTGTCGGCCACCTACACCCACGCCTTGAACCACCACAACCCCATGGAGCCGGGTGCCACCACGGCGCACTGGGAAGCCCCGGACCGGCTGACCGTGTACGATACGGCCCAGGGCATGGCCTGGATGCAGAAGTCGCTGAGCGTGATGCTGGGCCTGCCCGCCGACCAGGTGCGGGTAGTAACCAAGTTTCTCGGCGGCGGCTTCGGCTGCAAGGGCAGCACCTGGCCCCACACCACCCTTACGGTGCTGGCCGCCAAAGCCGTGGGCCGGCCGGTGAAGCTGGCCCTCACCCGCCCGCAGATGTTTACCGGCATGGGCCACCGCGAAGACCAGGAGCAGACTCTGCGCCTGGGTGCAACCAAGGAAGGCAAGCTGCTGGCTTTGCTGCACGAAAAGACCTCGACGACCTCACCCTGGGACGATTATGCCGAAACCAACGCCAAAATCATTGGTATGCTCTACCAGTGCCCGGCGTTTGAGGCTACCTCGCAGCTGGCGCGGGCCAACGTAATGACCAGCACCTACATGCGCGCGCCCGGCGAAGCGCCCGGCTCGTTTGCCCTGGAAAGCGCCATGGACGATTTGGCCTACCGCGTGGGCGTGGACCCGCTGCAGATTCGGCTGCTCAACCACGCCGACAAAGACCCGAGCACCGGTAAGCCCTGGAGCAGCAAGAGCCTGAAGCAATGCTACCAGCGCGGAGCCGAGCTGTTCGGCTGGAGCAAGCGCAACCCCCAAAACGGCCAGACCCGCGACGGCAAGCTGCTGGTAGGCTACGGCATGGCCACGGCCAGCTACCCCGTGCACAGCGGGCAGGGCAACGCGCGCGTGCGCCTCTACGCCGACGGCCACGCGGTGGCGCAGGCCGCCGCCACCGACCTGGGCACCGGCACCTACACCGTCATGACGCAGGTAGTAGCCGACGCACTGGGCCTTACGCCCGATAAAGTGCGCTTCGAGCTGGGCGACACCGTGCTGCCCACCACCATCATCTCGGGCGGCTCCATGGCCGCCGGCACCGTCTCGTCGTCGCTGTACCTGGCTGCGCAGGACGTGTGGCAGAAACTTATCAAGATGGCCGTGATGGACGCCAAGTCGCCGCTCTACCGGGCGAAGTCCGCCGACGTGGAAATGGTAAAGGGCCGCCTGCAGCTCAAGGCGTCGCCCGGCAAGGGTGAGGACTTCGCGGCCCTGATGAAGCGTGCGGGCCTGGACGATGTAGAAGGTATGGCCACCGGCCGCTACGGGGCGGGCTACGAATCGGCTCAGGCGGCCCTGAATGCCAAATCCGATGACGCGGGCAAAGATGACGCGGGCCAGCACAGTATGCATTCGTTCGGGGCGCACTTCTGCGAGGTGCACGTGGACCCCGAACTGGGCACCGTGCGGGTAAAGCGCTGGGTAAGCGTTATTGCTGGCGGCCGCATTCTGAACCCCAAAACGGCCCGTTCCCAGATTATGGGTGGGGCCATCATGGGCATCGGGGCGGCGCTGATGGAAGGCACGCACCGTGACGCGCAGTTTGCCCGCTACACCAACGCCAGCCTCGCCGACTACCACATTCCCGTCAACGCCGACATCCCTGACATAACCGTGGAGTTCATTGATGAAAAAGACCCCTACATCAACGCCATGGGTGTGAAAGGCATCGGCGAAGTCTCTATTGTGGGTACCTCGGCTGCCGTGGCTAATGCCATTTTCCACGCTACCGGCCGACGCTTGCGCAGCTTACCCATCACCCCCGACAAAATACTGGAGGCGATGCGCCAGCCTTCCTAGTTCTTTGAACGGTATAGCCATTCCATTGAATGCTGTAATGTTTTCAGCAGAAGCGGTAAGTAGATTTACAGCACTGAAATACTCGGTTTCTATGTTAAGCACAGCATCGTATCTGACTGTGAGCGGATGGCTATTCAAGCTGTCAGTGCTTTTCGGCGTAGCGGGGGCTTGCAAATCGGCGGCCGACGTTGTACCGACTACTTCCGACACTATGAGCCATCAACTCCGCATCAAGGTGGGAGCCGAAACCTTTACGGCTACTCTGTTGAGCAATCCAACCGCTACGGCTTTCAAGGCCCAACTACCGCTGACCGTGTCGATGACCGAGTTGAACGGCAACGAGAAGTACTACGACCTGGCGCAGGCGCTGCCCACCAATGCCACGAACCTCGGTACGATTCAAAATGGTGACCTGCTGCTGTACGGCTCCCGCACGCTGGTGCTGTTCTACGAGTCGTTTCATACCTCATACAGCTACACCCGCCTGGGCCGAGTTGATAACCCAGCGGGCCTGGCTGCTGCCTTAGGCACGCGCAACGTGACGGTGACGTTTGAGCTGCAGCCATAGAAGGCCAAACGACTGATAAAACAGCAGAATACAGCAAGCAAGTAGTGCCCGTGGTCATAGCTGGCCACGGGCATTCTGTTTGTTGCTCCTTTGCAATAGCGCAGCTGAATACGTACCGGAGTAGTATACCACATGATCGGGTGAATAGATTGACTATCAGGCTAGTGAAGTCTAATTTAAGGTTCACTCTAGGATCAACTGGTATGCAACGTCGTTCTTTTCTGCAGTTGACTTTGGCCGCGCCAGCGCTGGCCTATAGCCTGCCTTCAATTGGAGCAGGGACCCGTTTGCCCAAAAAAAGCGTGCTGGTGCGGGCCGGGCAGGACCGCACAGGCCAGCCCTTTCAGTTTCTCGAAGCCACCTTCACCGTCAAGGTTTCCGGGAAGGATAACGGTGGTGCCTGCGTCATATTTGACACGGTTCGCCCTGAGAAAGTAGGTCCGCCACTGCACGTTCACAAGCAGTTGGATGAATGGTTTTACGTGCTGGAAGGGGAGTTTAAGTTTCAGGCGGGTGAGGACACTATGCGGCTGCGGGCCGGCGACTCCTTATTTGTGCCGCGTGAAATGGCGCATGCTTTTGTGAAGACGAGCGAAGGAGTAGCCCGTCTTATTGTGATGCACCAGCCGGCCGGCACCATGGAGGAGTATTTCCGGGCGGTGAGCAAATTGCCGGACCAAAGCCCGGAAGCCCGAAAAAAAATGGCCGCCGAACATGATACGCTGCTCATCGGACCGCCTTTGAAACCGGACTAAATGATAGTGAAGGCCCTTGTAGAGCGAGTGGGCAGCAGCAAACGGCATAGTAACGCGTAAGCAGTGGAAAAAGGAAGGTTCAGCAGCCGGATGCTGCCCGACCAGCAAGCCGGCTTTTTGACTACTTTGCCTGCGCCAACCCAACGGCTGGTTGGTGTTCTGTCCTTCCTGGTTCTGCCATGACCTGCCACCCGCTATACCGGCCAACGCTTCCGTTGTTCGTCCTCTTGTTTGTCTGCTCTTTCTCCAGCTTCGCTCAGCGTGGAGGAGAGGGTTTCACCCAGCAGTTCAACCGGGCCACCGTGCTGCTGAGCACCGGTGATACGCTTACCGGCCCCGTAATGCTGCACCGCACCGAGGAAACCCTTACCATGAGCCTGCCCGATAATACCGTGCGCACCCTGCCCGCCGTGAACGTGCAGAGCTTCGCGGTGCAGGGTGAGCGGTACGACCAGAGTCGGGAGCGGTTTTACTACGACGACTTCTACGCCATGCGGCAGGGCTACTACTACGGTAACCCGCTGTATACCCTGCCCGTACCCCGCCGTCGGGAGCGGCCCGATACGGCCCTGGTGCGCGTATTCCGCACCTACCGCTGGAACCGTGGCAATGACTACAGTGACTTCCGGGCGCCGGGCTTTTTTGAGCAGCTAAGCAGCGGGCCTATTATTCTGCTGCGGCGTGAGGGGCTGGTGCAACGCCCCGTAACCTCCAGCGCGGGGCCCTACGGGTACGGTGGCTACGGCTACGGCATGCCCGGCCGCACTGTGGGCTATTACACCGATGTAAAAGACTCCTTTTTTCTGGGTCTGCCCGGCGGCAGCGTAGTTGCGCTTCGCAATCCTAAAAAGGACCTGCTGGCCTATTTTCGGGATACTTCGCGCCGTATCGAGCAGTACGCCAAAGACAATAAGCTCAGCTTCACCGACGCCCGCGAGCTGGCCTACATCGTCAACTATGCCAACTCTCTGAACGCCGGCAAGCAGTAGGCCGCAAACCTGAAAAGCCCTTCATTCCGGGCCGGGGAATGAAGGGCTTTTCGGGTAGTCAGATCAATTTTATAACACCCGCAGTACGGGGTAGCGCAGGTGGCTGGTTTCGTAGTGGTCAGATTGGCGGTAGACCCAGTCTAGCTGGGCGGCGGCGCTGGCGGCGAAGGCGGGGTCCTGCTTTTTCTTTTCTTCCAGCTGAGCACGCAGCTCGGGCCGGCGACGCAACAGGTCGGCGGCTACATCTTCAAAAACATAATCGGAGAAATATTCCTTCTGCTGCAGGATGCTGTCGAAGAAGCCCCAGGCAAAGAAGGAGTCGGTAGCCTGCGGCTCCAGCGTTTCAATGAGGTAGCGGGCCGCCGGCTGATTCAGGGTAATGATGTAGTCGCCGCGCAGGAAGGAGCGGGGCTGTTGCACGGTTCGTACCTGCACCTGCGTGTGCAGGTAGTGACCCTCGTAGGGGCGCGGACCGGTTTTGTAATCCTGGATGTAATAGGTTTCGCCGTTGATAACCGTATCAGCCGACAGCTGCCGCATCTGTACGCCGGAAAGGCGCAGGCGTTCCACTACCTCGCCCCAGGCCTGGGGCAGCACGTAGGCACGGGGCCGCTGAACCGTGGTAGTGGCCCGGAAGGTGTTGTAATACGGAATGGACTTGGTGTAGGGGGCCTGCCGGTCGTAGTACAGGCGGGGCAGGCCGCTCACCTCACTGGGTTTCAGCTTGCCGGCATAGCCCCGGAAGGTTAACTGCTCGGCCTGGGTGGTGTCCAGCTTCCAGCCCAATGCAAACTGTTGCTGCGCCTGGGTTTGGGCCGCCGCCGCCGTGCGCGCCTGCGCAATAGCGGGGCCATCCTGGTGCACCTGGCGGATAAGCAACTCCAGAAAATCATACGTGGCGCGGACCCGGGGCGTGTAGGTTTTGAGCATGTGGGTTTCCGTGACAAACCCAATGGTATTGAACAGGGTGGTGTAGCCGGTAGAATAGCGCGGGGTTTCCAGGAAGCCCACCAGGCCCCGGGCGTCGGGCGTGCGGCCTTCAAAATCAACGTAGGGCGTGAGGTACCACTTTTTCTTGTCCATGCCACCGTAGAGGGCCGGGAGCAGCCGCTGCTGCATATACTCGCTCAGGGCCGGGTGCAGCTTGTTCTTTTGAGTAGCAATGAGCGTCATAGTGTACTGGTAGTCGGCTCCGTTGGAGGTGTGGGTGTCCACGTACACATCGGGCTGCCAGCGCTGGAACAGCTGAGCAAACGTGCGGGCATTGCGCGAGTCCTGCTTGATGTAGTCCCGGTTCAGGTCGAGGTTGCGGGCGTTGCCCCGGAAGCCATAGCTTTCCGGCCCGTTCTGGTTGGTGCGGGTGGTGGAGTTGCGGTTAAGCGAGCCATCCACATTGTATATCGGAATGAACACCAGCACCACGTCGCTGAGCTGCCGGCGCAGGTCTTTTTTCTGCACGTAGTCGCGGGCCAGCATCATACTGGCGTCAATACCCTCCGGCTCGCCGGGATGAATACCGTTCTGAATGAACACAATACGCCTGCCCTTGGCCCGCAGCGAGGTCGGCTCAAAATCCCCGTCCAGGGATACTACTACCTCGTGCAGTGGCCGGCCACTATCGGTCTGGCCCACTTCCCGGAGCTGAATTTCGGGGTAGGCCGCATCCAGCTGCTGGTAGTAGCTGATGCACTCGGCGTGGGTGGTGGTAGTATTGCCGTTGCCTTTCTCAAAGGGCGTGCGCCAGTCGGGGGAAGCGGAAGCGGTGGCGGTGGTCAGCAGCAGGGCGGAGAGGAAAACTGGGAGCATATACGCGGGTTAGTAGGGCCATAAGGACGCAATTTGCCCTCAAAGGTGGCGCACGAAAAGAAAAGTCATTCCGCATAGGATGCAGAATGACTTTTACAATGTCGGAATAAAGGCGTAGTACCCACTTCTCACATATGAACAGCGTGAGAGAGGCTATGTGGTTAATTTTTAGGCTTTTTGGGGAAATTGAGGATCCATACTAAGCGAGTAACGAGGAAGGCAACAAATCCACCCACCGAGCATATCAGGAGCTGCAAATAAGTAGTAGAATCTAAAAGAGGTAGTTAGTACAAGCGCCGCGGAGCCGGGAACAGTAGTTGGTCCACGCTGTAGCGCCCGGGACCAATAAAGGCCAAGCTCAGAAACAAAATGGCTGATTCCAGCGCGTGAGAGTAGGCGTTGAAGTCGTCGCCGCTACTCAGATGCATAATGGTAGCCATCAGCATGGTGCCCAGCAGAAACACGCAGGCTACCCGGAAGAATAGCCCGATGGCCACTAACTGGCCGCCTACCGCTTCGGCCGCCGCTGCCAGAAAGCCCCAGAAAGCTGGTGCGAAGTCCAAGCCAATCAGTTTCATTGTGCCGCCCACCTGGGTCCAGGCTTCCATACCGCCAGTCAGTTTAGGGTAGCCATGCAGGGTAAACATTACGCCAATGCCCACGCGGAGCAACAGAAGCCCCAGATCATGGGTGCGGTAGCGGTTTGCAAACAGAGCCATAGGCGGGCAGGGGGAGGGGCCGGAAACGGTTTGGTGCAACAATACGCATGTATCGGAATACAGCTGAGTCTGCCAAAGTACACTTTTTGCGGCGGAGTACAATCAAAGCCGCGCAACAGCTTACTTATACAGCAGTACCCCGGTAATGCGCGCTGCCGGCGGAATCTCGCTGGATTGGATCTGCTCCGGGGGCTTGTTGGGTAGGGAGTTGGGGTCGATAACCCAGGCCAGCTGCACCTCGCCCGACACCGCCGCCAGCCCTGCTGGGGTGTTGCGAATGCGCGTGAGGCCCAGGTTCTGACGGGCTGCTCCGAATGGTGAACCCACGCCAATACCCTCGGCCGTACGGTACTGCGACGAATAAATCCGGATGCGGCGCACCCGAAACCCGCCGGCCGAGTCGCCGATGAGGTGCAGGATGGTGGCCGGAGCTTCGGGGTGCTGCGCATCGCGCAGCTCGTAGGCAGGCAGGCGGCGGCCGTCCCGGTCCTGATAGGTAGTGGGGGTGAGCAGGTCGGCGGAAACTACGTTTTTCAGGCGCTTCTCTGTCATGCCCAGTCGTAGTCGGCCGGCTCGTCCGGGGCTGATGAGGTGCAGTGAGTCGGGGAGAGGGGCACCGGTTTCGGTGGGAGCAGCCGCGCCTTTGGCCACGGCCACCGAGCCAGGCGTGGCCGGCGACTCCCCATTGGCGGCCGTGAAGGGCGGGGTACCGGGGTCGGTGGCGGTTCGGGTAGTGGTGGGCGAGTCGCAGCCCGTAAGGCCGGACAGGAGCAGGGCCATCACGGAGACGGCAGCGGGCAATTCACGAAACAGCATAGCCCGGCTATACGCAGGCCGCCTACCAGATGTTGAAAACCCGGGCCCGGCTGTTGGCGTTTGGATACGTGAGGCAGGGCAGTGGCTGATTCCAGACCTGCCGGCTTACCTTCGCCCTGTTTTTTTCCATTACTCTTTCATTTTCCTGCTGCCCGTGTCTGCTGAACTTCGCAAGCCCCTGATTCTGATTTCCAACGACGACGGCATTACGGCACCCGGTATTGCCACCCTGGTGCGCGTGATGCGCCGTATTGGCGAGGTAGTGGTGGTAGCCCCCAATTCGCCGCAGTCGGGCATGGGTCACGCCATAACCATCGGCCATCCGCTGCGCCTAGATGCTAGCCGCATCTTTGAGGGCGTGGAGGCCTACGAGTGCAGCGGTACGCCCGCCGACTGCGTGAAACTGGCTAAGCACCACGTGCTCAAGGACCGACGGCCCGATCTGGTGGTGTCCGGTATCAACCACGGCTCCAACTCAGCCGTGAACGTGCTGTACTCCGGCACTATGTCGGCGGCTATTGAGGCGGCGGTGGAAGGATTGCCGGCCATCGGCTTCTCCCTGTGCGATTATGGCCATAATGCCGACTTCTCGCACACCGAGGAATGGATTGAGCACCTCACTCGGCAGGCGCTGGAGCACGGTATTCCGCAGGGAACTGCCCTGAACGTCAATATCCCCAAAAAATCGGCGGAGCCCATTGCCGGCGCCCGCCTGTGCCGGCAGGCGCGCGCCAAGTGGCAGGAGGAGTTCGACCTGCGCCATGATCCGCACAACCGCCCGTACTACTGGCTGATTGGCTCTTTTGTGAACGAAGACCACGGCCAGGATACCGACGAATACGCACTGGCCAACAACTACATATCCATTGTGCCCTGCCAGTTCGATCTGACGGCATTATACGGTCTGCGCGAGATGAATGCCAGCTGGCAACTCAGTCCCACACCTGCCGGACAGCAGGTACCTGCCCCCAGCCTGGGCAGCGCTGAACCGGCTGCCGGCGAGTCGGCTGAGGGGTTGGGATAGACCATTTTTGATCTGAAACAGGAAGTCCTCGGAGCTGCAACGTAGTTGCTTGCTCCGAGGACTTATTTGCTGATGGTACCGGCGGGCGAAGTTACCCGCTTCGGGTGGGCAAGGGGCACATGGCCCGGCTTGCGAACCACCGGCACGGCGGCCAGGTGCGGCGCGGTAGGAAGCGCCGGGGGCAGTAGCAGGCTAATCAGCCACAACAACCCCAGTAAAACCACAACCAGTAGCAGAAGTTTCTTCATGATGGGGTGGGAAAAACAGGCAAGTGCCCAAAACTACCCTGCCCCGAATGAAGGCTACGTGAACCTAGCGCTGCGTGGTGGTAGTATGAGTGCGGTGCGCCGCACTGCGCTTAGCCACGGCCGTTTTGCGCGTAGTAGCCGGTGCCGACGTGGTTACCGTGTGGGATTTGTCGGTGGCGTGGTAGTTGCCGCTGGGCGTGGCCACATCATGAGTTTTTACGGTGGTGCGGGTAGTGCCGGTCGGGGTTGATTTTGTGGTGGTGGCTGTCGTTTTCTGCTGGACTGCCTGGGCCTGTACTGAGGAGGCCGTAACGGCCAGGGCTGCTAAAATCAGAAGCTTTTTCATGATGCTGAGGGGATGGGTGAACTATATACTGGCTGTGTACGCAGCTCCCTATATCCGGATACATGGCTGCCCTGGTACTATCCCGAAAAACCTCACGAAAACAACAAGGAAAAGGTAGTTCCTTTGCCTTCGGTTGATTGTACGGTGAGTGGAGCGTTGTGAAATCCGGCAATAGTTTTGGCAATGGGCAGCCCCAGCCCATAACCTTCCGGAGCCGAAGCGCCCGCCTGAAACCGCCGAAACCGGTCGAAGAGGTGGGGCAGGTGCTGGGGCGCAATGCCCGGCCCGGTATCCGTCACCGACAGCCGGTAGCCGTCGGCCTCGGGGCGGCCCTGCACCGTAATGCTGCCGCCCCACCGGTTGTATTTGATGGCATTGCTGATCAGGTTGAACAGCAGCGTAAACAGCAGCGTACGGTTGGCCTGGCGCACCACGAAATCGGGTTGCAGGTCTTCCAGCAGCTTAATGTCGCGCTGGGCCAGCCGGTCATCCAGCTCATTGGTTACATCGGCCAGTACCGCCGCCAGTGATACCGCTTCGTCGCGCAGGTACTGCTCATTTTCGATGTTGGCAATCAGCAGCAGGGTTTTTACCGTGTTGCGCAGGCGGTACAGGGTTTTCTGCGACTCCACGATTTTCAGGGAGTGCGCGTGGCCCAGCTCCGGGTCCTGGAGCATATTCTCAAACCTCGACTGCAGAATGCTCACCGGCGTCAGCAGCTCGTGCGACACGTTGGACATAAACTCCCGCTCTTTCTCAAAGGCCGTTTGTACCCGGCGCATGGTTTCGTTCAGGCTGTCATCGAGCCGGCGAAAGTCGGTGGTAGTGGTTTCCAGGGGCTCATACGAAAAGCCTGAGGGGTGATGCACGCCCTGCAGCTTGCTGGTAATGAGGTGCTGCAACGGCCGCAGCAGGTAATGCGCAAACGCGGCATCGGTGGCAATGGTGAGCAACGCCCCAATTACCAGCACCCACAGGGCCATGCGGCGCAGCGTGTCCGTGAGCAGCTCCACCGTGGCCAGGGAGGAGCCAATTTCCAGCCGGTAGTTGCGGCCGTTGGTGGCAAACTGCTGGCTCATAATCCGGAAATCCTCAATCTGATTATCAACCTGCCGGGGCTCGTCGAAAATGCGGGGCGGATGCGGGGCATGGCTGCCATCGGGGGTGGGCGGCAGGGGAGTGAGGGTAATGTATTCCTGCTTGAGAATGTTGTAGTCGGCGTATTCCTCGCCCTGCACAAACGCCGAAATACCGTCGCGCTGAATCAGCTGCAGCACTTCTTCCCGCTTTTCGTGCAGACGCTGGTCGGTGTGCGCTACGGCCACCCGGCTCACAATGGGCGGAATCACCACGGCACCCAGCAGCACCAGCAGCAGCTTGGATAGCGCATTGAACAGGGCCAGCTTAGCTTCTAAGCGCATGACATTGAATTAAAAATTAAGAATTATGAATTAAAAATTACCCTGCCGACGGCGGCTTCTGAAAATGTGCTACAAGGCAAAGTGCAGCCTAACAGGTTATTTTTTAATTGTGAATTCACAATTTTCAATTGCTATCCGCCACGCGGTACCCAATGCCACGCACCGTTTCCAGAAAATCGGTGGGGGCGAACTGGCCCAGCTTCTTCCGGATGTTCTTGATGTGCACGTCAATGTAGTTGGAGTCGGAGTCGTCTTCCAGCACATTGCCCCAGAGGTGTTCCCCCAGTTGCAGACGCGTAAGCACCCGGTTTTTGTGCAGCAGCAGGTAATGCAGCAGGTCAAACTCCTTTTTGGTCAGCGAAACATCCTGGTCGTTGTAGCGGATGGTGCGGCCGGTGGCATCCAGCTGAAACCCGTTGCCAAAGTTCAGCTCCTGGCGCTTCAGCCCGAATTTGCGGCGCGTAATAGCCTGCATGCGGCTCTGCAGCTCCATCAGGGAGAAGGGCTTGGGCAGATAGTCATCGGCCCCCAGGTCGAGGCCTTTCACCCGGTCATCAATGGCGCCCCGGGCCGTGAGGATGATAAAGGATGCCTCCTGCCGGTCGTTGCGGCGGGCTTCGCGCAGTAAGTCCAGCCCGTCGCCGCCGGGCAGGCCCAGGTCCAGCAGCACGAAGTCGTAGCTGTTCACGAATATTTTCTCAGAAGCTTCGGCGTAGGTATAGGCTGAGTCGACGAGGTACTGGGATTGAAGCAGAAACTGGCGAACTTCCTGGTGCAGGCTTTTTTCGTCTTCAACAATGAGAACGTGCATAACGGGAGGGAAATGGCGTGGTGATGCTGCAACATACGCAGCCTTGCCGTGAAGGACGAATGAAGCCTATGCAGTTTCAACGGGTATCGGGCAACTGCGCTTACTTTGTGCCCCAACTGAACTCTGTGCGTGTTATTTGCTTCGCCGCTTTCTATCAGCATCATCCTGCCCACTTACAATGAGGCGGAGGGCTTGCCCGCGCTGCTGGCGTACCTGCAGGCAGAGTCCGATACCGGGGTGGAAATTCTGGTAGCTGATGCCGGCAGCCCCGATGGTACAGCTGTCGTGGCCCAAGCGGGCGGTGCGCGGGTGGTGCTGTGCCCGCAGCGCGGCCGGGCCGGGCAGCTCAACGCCGGGGCGGCAGCGGCTACCGGACGTATCCTCTATTTCCTGCACGCCGATACGTATCCGCCCCGGGGCTTTCCGGCGCTGATCCGGGCAGCCGTGGCGGCGGGGGTGGGCAGTGGGTGTTTCCGGCTGCGGTTCAACCAGCCGCACTGGTTTCTGCGGCTGAGTGCCTGGTTTACCCGCTTTGATGTGAATGCCCTCCGCTTCGGCGACCAAAGCCTGTTTGTACAGCGCACGGTGTTTGAGCAGGCGGGTGGGTTTCGGCCGGATCTGCAACTGATGGAGGACCAAGAGATTGTGCACCGGCTGCGGCGTTACGGCCGGTTCCGGGTGCTGCCGCAGTCCGTGACTACCTCCGCCCGCAAGTATCTGGCAGTTGGCGTGTACCGGTTGCAGGCCACATTTACGCTGCTGGCGTTGCTGTACTGGCTCGGCGTTTCGCAGGCCCGACTGGTGCAGCTGTACCGCCGTTTGATTCCCGCATCTGCTGCCTGATGCGCGCCCGCTTTGCTACTGCAGAAACCGACTCAGCTCCGAAATAGAGCTGATACCGAGCTGCCGGGCCTGCTGGCGGCGCATGAGCAGGGCATAGGTATTGTTGAAGCCTAGCGGCGCCAGCCACTCCAGCTGGTAGCGTTGCTGGTACTGTTTCCGTACGTACCGGAGCACCGTGGCCGGGTCGGAGCCCAGCGAATCAAGGGTTGCATTTGACGGCTGGATAACCACCAGCAGGCCGGTGCCGGTATACTCCGGGTACATATCAATGGCCCCGGTGCGCAGGGCTTCCGCGCAGATGGTCGTGCCGCCCAGCCCGGTCTTGGCTTCCACACCCAGGTTGGTGTACCCCCGAATCAGGGCGGAGTATAGCTCCGTGAGGATATACTGCTCGGCGAAAATTTTGGAGCCCAGCCGGATAGTAGCGCCCCGAACCGGCTGCGCTTCCTGCCAAAGGCCCCGCTCCCGCAAAAACCGGTGGGCCACCGCGCGAGGCGACTCATGCAGGTAATCGACGCGGTAGTTCAGGTCCGTCATCACCGAATCCGAGAGCTGCCCGGCCAGCCGGTTGAGGGCCGCGGCCAGCTCCGGGTGCTGCTGCAACACCTGCCGTCGTACCACCGGTACCGCCTGATAGGGCGGAAATGCGTGTCGGTCGTCGCGCAGGGTCAGTAAATTATAGGCCCGGATGCGGCCATCAGTAGAGTACCCGTCAATAATATCCACGTTGCCATGGCGGGCGGCCTCGTACACCAGCGCCGGAGCCAGTACCACGGAGACGGGGCGCAGGCCATACAGTTTCTGCAGACCCGGCAGCCCATCAGAGCGGCCCACAAACTCCGGGCTGAACCCGGCCAGCAGCTTAGTTGCAGCCCGGGGCAGCAGGTACAGGCCTGCCACTAGGGGCAGGCCCACCAGCAGAGCCCGGCCCGCCCACACCAGCCGCCGGCCCGACAGGCGCTGCGCCCCGGCCAGCACCGCATCAAACCCCAAAGCCAGCAACGCCGCTGGAATAGCGCCGGCCAGAATCATGGCGGGATTATTCAGGGCAATACCTCCAAAAATAAACTCGCCAAGCCCGCCCGCCGCAATGTAGGCCGCCAGCGTTGCCACGCCCACGTTGATAACGGCCGCCGTCCGGATGCCGGCCAGCAGTACCGGAAAAGCCAGTGGAAGCTCTACCTGCAGCAGAATCTGGGTATCGGTAAGGCCCAGGCCCCGGGCCGCATCCACCACGGCCGCATCCACACCGCGCACTCCTTCCAGCGTATTGCGCACAATGGGCAGCAATGAGTACAGGAACAGCGCCAGAATTGCCGGTACCGGCCCGATGCCCATAGCCGGAATCAGGAAGCCGAGCAGAGCAATGCTGGGAATCGTTTGCAGCACGCCGGCTAGGCCCAGTACCCACGGTGCCAGCCGTGGCCGCCTCGTCAGGAGCAGGCCCAGCGGCACGCCCACCAGTATACCCAGTACCAGGGAAGCGGCCGTGAGCCCAATGTGCTGCAGGGTTTGCTGCCCGATCTTATCGGCCTGCAGCTGCCAGAAAGCCAGCAGTTCGGTCAGGATCTTCATACGGTCTGGAGCTGCTGAACGGTCTGGGCAAAGGCTCCCATCAGAGCCGGGTAGGTGAGCGGAACCAGCCTATCCGGGTTAGCTGAGTCCAGCCCCTGTACCCATATTATTGATGGGGTTGAGGGCGTGCCGGATGAAGCTGAAATAGAGCTGAAATACTGCAATGCATCCTGAATTGATACTGTATGTGGTATAATATTACTATCTGATTTTAAGCTATTTAAAGAATGTTTTTCTATGCCTGATGCCTGGTGTGACAGTACGTCATGTAGGCGTAAAACGCGTAGCTGCAGGCTGAGGTAGTCGGCGGCAAAGAACTCCCGCACAAAGCTGTTGGCTGGGTGAAACAGCAACTCCCGCGGGGTGCCCAGCTGCTGCGGCTGCCCGTGGTTGAGCAGCAGAATTCTATCGGCCAGCTCGAAAGCCTCCTGTACATCGTGTGTAACCAGCACCATAGTTTTCTGCCGCAGCTCGGGCAGCTCCCGGAACTCCCGGCGGATGCTGCTGCGCGTAATTGGGTCAAGAGCCCCGAAGGGCTCATCGAGCAGGATAATGGGTGGGTCGGCGGCCAGGGCGCGGGCCAGTCCCACGCGCTGCTGCTGCCCCCCCGACAACTGGTGCGGATACTGCCCCGCAAAGCGCGCGGGCGGCAGGTGCAGGCGGGTGAGCAACTCCTCAGTGCGGCGGGTAATCTGAGCTTCATCCGCTTTCAGTAAGCGCGGCACAATGGCTACGTTTTCGGCTACGGTATAGTGGGGCAGTAGGCCCACCTGCTGAATCACATAGCCAATTCTTCGCCGCAGCTGTTCCGGCGGGAGCTGGCGTACATCCTGCCCGTTCACATGTACGGTGCCGGTATCGGGTTCCACCAGGCGGTTCAGCATGCGGAGCAGCGTAGTTTTGCCGCACCCGCTGGGGCCCAGCAATACCAGCGTTTCCCCGGCTTGCAGCGCAAAGGAAACGTCCTGCACCACAGGCTGTGCCCCGTAGCTGCGGGTAAGATTTCGGACTTCAATTACGGGGGAAGTTGGGGCCATACTACCGTCAAGATAACTGCAATTCAACCAGAAAGGCCTTCCCGGACAGGGAAGGCCTTTCTGGTTGCTAACCGGAAATGGACCGGCTGGTTATTCTTTTATCACTTTCAATACGGTCAGTTGCCCATTCACTACCACGTTGGCCAGGTACAGACCAGCGGGCAGAGCCGACAAATCGGTCAGCTCCAGCACCGCCGACTGACCCAGCTCCTGGCTGAAATCGTGCGTGTACACCACCCGGCCCGTCAGGTTGGTAAGCTGTACGCTGGCTTGCGTGGGAGCTGTGCCCAGGCTGCTAAGCACCAACTGCAGCTTTTCCCGGAACGGGTTCGGGGCAGTTGTTACGCTGATGTTCCGGCTCTGGTCAGCGCCCGCCCGGAGTGTCAGAACGGAGGTATACGAACTGGTCCCGTCCTGGTCCACCTGCCGCAGGCGGTAGTAGCGGGTGCCGGCATAGGTGGTGGCATGCCGGTAGGAGTAGTGTCGGGGCAGGGTGGATGACCCGGCCGCTGCCACTTGGCCTATCTGTCGGAACGTCTGCCCGTCCTGGCTGGCTTCCACCTCAAAAGCAGCGGAGTTAACCTCCTGCGCCGTATTCCAGGTCAGCTCCGTGCCGGTGGCCGTGGCCCGGCCCGTGAAGGAAGTCAGCGTCACGGGCAGCGGCGGGTTGAAGAAAGTAGCCGTCCGGGTGTTGTACGCCACAAAGGCCAGGTCACTGTTGCCGCTCAGCAGCACCCGGAATTTCCGGATGTTGGCCACGTTGCTGCTGGTAATTCCGAAGGCGCTCAAATCAGCCGCCCACAGCCGCAAATCCCGGTCCGTCTGCCTAAAACCGGCCGTCAGGGACATCGGCCGCTGTGACGCCTCGTAAAAGTCAGCCGTCCAGCTGCCTACCGGGCTAATGTTCGTGAACGTCACCGTCACCGTATTACCAATTACCTGATTGTTGGCATCCAGAAACTGGTACTGGTCCTGAGAGCCGGCCGGGTCGGCAATCTGCGTCACCAGAATATCCGGCGTGCCATCACCCAGGGAGCTAGCCACTACATCAGAAATTGTAAAATCGAGGGTGCCGCTGGGTACGTTGGCGGCCCCGGTTCCCAGGTTGAGGCCATTGCGCCCGTCGCGCAGATAGAACGGAATGTCGTTGGCCGGGGGTGGCGAGCTGGCACCGTTTGCCACGTTATCATACAGCTCCCCCAGGCCTACTTTGGTGTTGCCGCCCACGTTGCCACTGAGCGCCAGTACGGGCAGCGCTTTGAACTCACTGGCCGTAAACACCAGGTTTTGCGTGCGGAGCAGGGCATCATCAACCCCGGTGGAATACCGGACCCCATTCAGCGAAAAGGCCAGCAAATCGTGCGAGTTGTTGGGCTTGGTCGGGCTTTTGGCCGTTACGGAGCTCTGCCAGAAACCACCAAAGCTGGTCACCACTTCCGTCACGTTGTTGACGGTTTGGGCCCTTGCGCCCACAGCACTGCTGAGGATAGCGGCAGTAAGGAAAGTAAGTTTTTTCAACATAAACAGGTGTAAAGCAGGAATAGAAGCAGTAGGGAGAGACTCTCCGATAAGTACCCACTGCATTTGCCGGATAGTCTGTCTGTGCAAAATTATGGCATTTTAAAGTTAGATTTATAATCCAGCGTGAAAATCAGTGCAATAAGTTTTGTGCCGAGTGTGCCTTGTCTCACAGGTGCAGGAGCCTTCGGTTGGGAGTGTAGTTGCAGGCCGCCGGGATTCTGCCTTGTTTTGGGCATTCACTACTCCGTTACTTCTGTGCCATGAAATTTCCCGGAAAACCTGCGTTCTGGCTACTCGCCCTGCTAGGGTTGCTGATGGGCAGCAACTGCAGCAACAAAGCATTGCAGGCGCATTTCGCCCGGGGCCTAGACACGCACATCTACATCGTGCGCCACGCCGAGAAGGAACTGACTCCCGGCCTGCCCGACCCGCCGCTTACCGCTGCCGGCCAGCAGCGGGCCCTGGCGCTGCGCGACACACTCCGGCGCAACTCCATGCTTAGTGGCATTTTCAGCACCGCAACATTGCGCACCCGCAGTACCGCCCAGCCCTTGGCCGATACGCGCAAGCTGACCATTCAGCCCTACGATGCCAAAAAGCTACCCGACCTAGTGGCCCTGATCCGGCGCGAGTACCGGGGGCGCACGGTGCTGGTGGTGGGTCACTCCAATACCATTCTGGAAACTGTAGAAGCCTTCGGGGCTCCTCGCCCGGTGCCTGTAGTGGTTGATAATGAGTATGATTACCTGCTGGAAGTAACTCTGCCGCGCGACTCTACCCAGGCGGCTACCGCCACCGCCCGGCGCTACGGGGCCACCAGCCGGTAAGCGCGACTTCGCTTTTCGCTGCGGTTTCCTGCAACTCCGGTGCGGTTTTGACTTCTATTGGTCACTTTTGCGCCTGTTCACTCCCTTCTTTTCTATGCGTCATTTCTCCCTGCGCCTCACATTGGGGCTGGCCGCCATGCTGTTCGCCGCCGCGCCGCTGGCCGCCACGGCCCAAACCACTGCCGATTCCATTGCCATCCGAAAGCTGTATGACGAAGCTTTAGCCCACGGGCAGAGCTACGAAAACCTGCGCTACCTCACCGGCCAGATTGGCGGCCGCCTCAGTGGCTCAGCCCAGGCCGAGCAGGCCGTGCAATGGGGCAAAGTGGTAATGGAGAAAATAGGCCTCGACCGGGTGTACCTGCAGGAAGTAATGGTGCCGCACTGGGTACGCGGAGCCAAGGAAAAGGCTCAGGTGAAAGGCTCGAAAGGCAAAGGGCTGAACCTGAACGTGTGCGCGCTGGGTGGCTCGGTAGGCACCAACGGCAAGCTGAAAGCGCAGGTGATTGAGGTGCAAAGCCTCAAGGAACTGGCCGCCCTGCCCGCCGATAAAGTAAAGGGCAAAATTGTGTTCTTCAACCGCCCTATGAATCCGCTGTACGTGGAAACCGGCCGGGCTTACGGTGAGGCCGGTGACCAGCGCCGCAGCGGTGCCGCCGAAGCCGCCAAGCGGGGAGCGGTGGGGGCGCTGGTGCGCAGCCTTTCCCTCGCCCACGATGACTTTCCGCATACCGGCACCATGCGCTATGAGGACAACGTGACGAAAGTGCCCGCCGCCGCCCTCAGCACCAACGGAGCCGACGAGCTGAGCCAGCTGCTGAAAGCCGACCCTAGCCTGACAGTAGAGCTGGAAATGAGCTGCCAGCAACTGCCCGAAACCAAGAGCTACAACGTCGTTGGCGAAATCAAAGGCTCCAAATACCCGGAGGAAATCATCAGCGTCGGCGGCCACCTCGACTCCTGGGACCTGGGCCAGGGTGCCCACGACGATGGCACCGGCTGCACCCAGAGCATGGAAGTGCTGCGGCTGCTGAAGGCCACCGGCCTGCGCCCCGAGCGCACAGTGCGGGCAGTATTGTTTATGAATGAAGAAAACGGCGTACGGGGCGGTACTAAATACGCTGAGCTGGCCAAAGCCGCCGGCGAAAAACACCTGGCGGCCATGGAGTCGGATGGGGGAGGCTTCACGCCCCGAGGCTTCTCCATTGAGGCGGAGCCCGCCACGGTACGCAAGGTACAGGCTTGGCAGCCCCTGTTTCGGCCCTACGGCAGCGGTGAGTTCGTGGCCGGCCATTCTGGCACGGATATCGAGCCGCTGAAAGAGCAGGTGAAAGCCCTAATCGGCTACCACTGCGACTCGCAGCGCTACTTCGATATTCACCATACCGCCGCCGATACCTTCGATAAAGTGAACCGCCGGGAGTTGGAGCTGGGTGGGGCCAGTATGGCGGCCCTCATCTACCTCATCAGCAAATACGGCCTATAGCGCCTACTTTCTGTAGCATACCAGCGCCCCGGGAGCAGCACCTGCGTAAAAGCAACTGTTGTCCGGGGCGTTTTGTATATCATCCATCCTGATACTGTGCCGTAGAATGGAGCTTTTTCTGGTTGTGCTGCTGCTGCCGGAGCCTGCCAACCAGCAGGTGTGGGCGCTGAAACAAGAAGTACATAAGCTAACCGGTAGCCGGAATGCCCTTCGCTTACCTCCTCACATTACGCTGATACCGCCGTTCCGGCAGCCGGCTGCCGTTGGGCAGGCGCTGGAACTGTTGTTGCAGGATTTCGCGGCCCGGCAACTCTGCTGTACCGCTGTGCTGCAGAATTTCGCCTGGTTCGAGAGCCGTACGCTGTATGTGCCGGTAATCCAGGCCGCCGGGCTGCACGCCTTGCATGCCGACCTGTATGCGCAGTGTAGTCGCCATCTGCCGGAAGTACCGGCCCCCACCCGGCCTTTTGTCCCGCACGTTACGCTTGCCACCCGCGACTTACCTTCGGATCAGGTACCCGCCTTACGTGCCCAGTTCGCTACGCGGGCGTACGCGGCCCAAGTAACGCTCCGGGAGTTGGCCATGTACCGGCACAATGGCCAGCTATGGCAGCAGGTGGCCCGGTTTGAGTTGACGGCGCAATAGGAGAATGCCCGAACACAGGAAACGCCCGACTGTTGACAGCAGCCGGGCGTTTCCTGTGTTCGGGCATATATAAAGGCCGAAACTATTCGGCGCTGGCGTTTTTCTTGGGGCGGCCAGGGCGTTTGCCGGTAGCACTTACGGTGCGGGGCTTGCGCTCCTTTTTGGCAACTTTATAATCGGGAGCGAGCATGGTATTGAGCTCCGTCATCAGCTCGTTTACTTTTGCTACCTGCTTACGAATTTGATTCAGAACCGCGTCGTTATCCTCCGCGTTGGCCAGAATTTGTTGCAGTTTGTTTAGATCAGCAGTTGCCATAGGGCGAGAAATTTATTTGGAGAGAAAAGTAGAGTGCAAAGTTGAGTATTTTTTTGGGTGTAGCAAATAATGAGTGATATACTTACCGCTAAGTATTCTTATGCTTGTAAAGCATTATTTACTTTAGATTATTCCTGATTTAAGGTGCTTGTTGAACAGTGTATTTAAAATAATGTTTCCGCATACGCAGATGCGTAGCACGGGTTTCCCTAGATTCTGATAAAGTAGTAATTATAGTTGGTAGTCGTTGAAATAGTACGACATAAGTCGGCAACAGTAGAAAAAAACAGCGCGGTTTATCCCAGGGAAAAGCCGCGCTGTTTATTACAGATTGTGTCGGTTAGTTCTGCTCTAGAATCTGGAAAAGTTCATCCAGTTTAGGGGTCAGGATAATTTCAGTTCGTCGGTTCAGTGCCTTGTTGGCGGGCGTATCGTTTATGGCCACCGGCACATATTGTGCCCGGCCTGAGGGCGTAACCTGTGAAGCCGGCAAGCCTGCCTGCGTAAGAATGCGGGTAATTTCGGTGGCGCGCAGTACGCTCAGGTCCCAGTTGTCGCGCATGCCGGCTGTGCCTTTAGCAATGGGCACATTATCTGTGTGGCCTTCCACCAGCACATTTACATCCTGGTTGCCTTTGAGGGCGGTGGCCAATTTGGCCAATGCCTCCTGGCCTTTGGGGTCAACTTTCGTAGAACCCGATTTAAACAAAAGCTGCTCGGAAAGCGACACATACACTTTGCCGTTGCGGACAGTCACTTGCAAATCCTGAGAATTAAAACCCAGCAGGGCGTCGCCTACTTTCTGGCGCAAAGCTTTTACAGCTGCGTCCTTCTGCTCCAGAATTCGTTGCATTTCAGCAATGCGCTGTTCCTTGCTGCGTAAATCGGCGGAGAGCTGGGAATTTTCCTGCTGGGCTCCGCTCAAACTCGAGTTCAGCTGGTTTACCTGTTGATTTTTAGAAAGTAAACTGGTGCGCAAGGCTTCTTCGCTTCGGGATTTTTCCTGTTCCAGTGCATTTTTTTCGGCCTGCAGCTGCTCACGTGCGCGGGTGGCGTCCGTGTACTGGCCTTGCAGAGCCGTGTATTTTTTCTGTGAAATACAATTAGCTGTCCCGAATAGGACTGCAAAGCCGCAGGCAGCATGCAGAACCGGCGTAGGCAGGAAATATTTCATGGCTGAAATCAAGGTGAAAAATGTACGTACTTCAGTGCAACAGTACGCGTACAACGCACCTGCTGCCAGGGTAGTTACATGAGGGCTATTTACGGCAGACTATTACTCTGATAAATTTACGGCCGATTCACTACGGGCTTTGCTGTACCTTGGAGCCGTAATTCCACGCTTCAATATTTCCAGTTTTCACTTGTTTCTCCGCCTCATTCTTTGGGTGTTGCTCATGCTGCCGGTGCTGCCTGCCTTGGCGCAGCACGCACCCGCCGCAAGCCGGTACTGGGTTACTTTTCATAACAAAGCCGGGCAAACGCTGCAGCCGGCGGTGTATTTCAGCGCCGCCGCACAGGCCCGCCGGCAGCGGCAACATCTGCCGGCAGCCGATAGTACCGATTTTCCGGTGCGCCCGGATCTGGTGGCGCTGGTGCAGGGCACGGCCGATACCGTTACGCTGGTGAGCCGCTGGTTTAATGCGGTAGCCTGTCGGGCCACGCCCGCTCAGGCGGCCCGGTTACGGCAGCTGCCCGGCATAGCCAGCGTGCGTGCGTGGCCGATGACGCCCGTGCAGCCGGCCGGCCGGCCCGCGGCCGCCCGGCCCCTTACTGCCGCCGACCGGTCGTTGGCCCGGCGGCAAACGGCCTCTTTGGGCGCTGCTGACTTCCGGCGGATCCGGCTCACCGGTAAAGGGCTGCGCATTGCCATTTTCGACGTGGGCTTCAATGGCGCTGACCGCCACCCGGCCTTTGCGCACCTGCGGCGTCGGCAGGCTATTGTAGCTACCTATGATTTTCTGCGCCGTACGCCGTACGTGTACCAGGGCGGCAACCACGGGACGGAGGTGCTGTCGTGCATTGCCGGCCAATTGCCCGACAGCTCTTACCTGGGGCTGGCACCCGGGGCGCAGTTTCTGCTGGCCCGCACCGAGCAGATGTACCGGGAAAAATACGGGGAGGAGGAAGCGTGGCTGGCCGCTGCTGAGTGGGCCGACCGTAACGGCGCCGATATCATCAACTCCTCGCTGGGCTACACCGACCGGCGCTATTTCCCGGAGCAGATGAATGGACGGACCAGCCTAGTAGCGCGGGCCGCCGAACTGGCGGTGCGCAAGGGCATATTGGTGGTGAATGCGGCCGGCAACGACGGCGACGACCCCAAATGGCACACCGTGGGTACGCCAGCCGATGGTGACTCGGTGCTGGCCGTGGGCGGCCTCGACCCCGACACCTATCTGCATGTTGATTTCAGCAGCTACGGCCCGGCCCCAGGTAAGCGGCTGAAGCCCAATGTAGCCGCGTTTGGCGTGGCCATTGTGGCAGTGCCCGGCGGCTACACGCGCACCGAGGGCACTTCCTTTGCCAGTCCGTTGGTAGCTGGTTTTGCTGCCTGTGCCTGGCAGCAGCAGCGCAATTTGACGGTAATGGAGCTTTTTCGCCAGATTCAGGAATCCGGCCGGCTATATCCCTACTTCGATTATGCGCATGGGTACGGGTTGCCCCAGGCCCGCCACTTCCTGGAAGCCGGACCGGTACCCCCTGTGGTACCAACTTTCGATTTTGTCCGGCAGGATTCGGCGGTGCAGGTGATTATCCGGGCGGAGGCGGCATACGTGCCGGCTCGTACGTTGCCGCTTTTTGCCGATTCCGTGCAGGCCACCACGCCCACCGAGGTACCCCGGGTAGCGCCGGTGGGGCAGGAGCAGGCCCGCGCTCCGCAACCCGCCCAGCCTGATGAGGTAGTGGCCCCCGTGCCACCCAATTATCTGTATTGGCAGGTGCTGGATATTGCCGGCTACCCCCTGCGCTATGAAGTGCTGGAAGTGTCCCAGCGGGCGGTTCTGCGGTTACCGCTGCGTCGGCTGGACGCCGGTAAAAAAGTGCGGGTTCATTACCGGGGCTATACTGAAACCTATTCAGCACAATGAAAACGGGCATATTTGCAGCAGGAGTTGTGCTAGCCGGACTAGCCATTCAGGGGGCACAGGCGCAGCGGGTGTTGTTCCGCGCCGACCCCGCCACTGATTCGATGGAGGTGAACTACGGCCCCAACCGGAAATTCTACCAGCATGTGTTCATCGGGTATGCCCCTGTAGTAGGCCGGCCGGCCGGCCCGGGTGCCGATTTGCGGTATTTTGCCTCCGCAGAGCCATTTGCCGGTATCCGTTACAAGTTCCGGCTGACTAAAGGGCTATCCACCGGGTTTGATATGCGCTATGCCCGCTTGGCGTACGCTCTGGAGCAGAACAGCCGAAAACAGCTGCCTACGACTGCCCTGCACCACAAGGAGTCGATTGTGCTTTCACAGGTGCAACTGGAACCATTCCTCCGGCTTGGATTTGGGCGACGCGGCAACGTCATCGGGCATTACGTGGACGTGAGTGGCTGGGGTGGCTGGACTATGGCTACCTCGCATCATACCGAGGACCAGCCCGGTACCAATGGCAGCGCGCGCACTGTTACCGTGGAGCGCGGCCTGGACTACGTGCGCCGCTGGTCATACGGGGTGGGAGCCCGGGCAGGGGCCGGTAGATATGCGCTATTGGGCCGCTACCGCCTCTCCGATACGTTTCGGGGTCCGGCCACCGCGGCGTATGCGGAGCTTCCCCGCTGGTTGATAGGCCTAGAGCTGGGATTGTTTTAAAAACTACCGAAAAAAGTACCTTGGGTGTATCCTAAGGGGGCGTTAATCCCGTAAAAAGGCCCAAACGCACCGCCGTTGTTGTTGGTCGGCAGCCCCCTCGCTTTCCTGCGGCCACATTCTTCCTTTATTCTGGTTCTCCAGGCAGATACTGAACTTTCGGCTCTTGGTAGTTTTTGTATTTTGCCGAACTAATTTGACGATGGTTTACTCCCCTTTCATGAAAAAGCTTGTACTCTCTGCCGTTGGGGCACTATCCATGCTCCAGCTAAGCTCCTGTATCAATACGGAGCGTGAGGTGGGGACTTCTAAAAATAATGACCGAGTATTTACCCCTACGCCTGAAGCGAACCGGGGTCGGGTGTCGGAGCGGACAGTGCTGCGCACCGTAAACGTTTCGCATAACTTCTCGACGACTAAGTCGAAGGATAATTTTGTACTGCAGCTGCGCGGGCCGAAAATTGCCACTTCTCAGGCATATTTCATGATTATCAGCCCCACGGGGGATACGTTGCGCAAAGAGGTGATGCCCGCCACCGCCCTGATCAACGAGCGGGAACTGGACGATCCGCAGGCTGCCACCGTGCGCGATAAGGAAATTGCCATTCTGCAGGCCATGAACAGCTTTTTCCGCGACGACCGGTTTGTACAGCCCGCCGTGCCGCGCACGGCCACCCAGCCCGAAAACGTGGACGCGCAGTCCTGGACTTCGGTAAAGGAAGATAGCCGCGCCGTGGGCTTCGACTATCCCTCAGCCAATGGCCGGGAGCGGCGCCTGGCATACTCCAAAAAGCTGGGCCGCGCCGTGGTCATTGCCGAATAAGCACTAGGCCACTAATTCACCAAAAGCCCCGCCCGATACTGTATCGGGCGGGGCTTTGGCTTGATATTACAAGGACATTGCAAAGGGCTACTGCTACGGCATGGTGAAGGCCAGATCAAAGCTCACCACGTTGGCGTGGAAGTTCACGTTGCGCTGGTAGTAGGCATAGCGCACGTCCAGCGACTTGAACTTGGCCACCTTGCGGCCGCCGGCTCCGTTGCTGAACGGTGTTTTGAAGCGCGAAATGCCGTATACCGGCGAGTAGCGCAGCCCCAGCCCGTACTTGTTGGCTGAGAACTTTGACAGGTCGTAGTCGGAGGTATAGAACTCGTCGGTGAGGCTGTGCTGGGCGTAGGGGGCGAAGTATTTGGCCGCCGTCTGGGTATGGTAACGGTAGAAGGGGTACAGCACGAAAAAGGGCGTCACCTTCAGCGGGGCTTCCAGTTCCAGGGTATGGGCCGTAATGCCGAAGTTATCGTTGTAGAAGCGGTAGAAGCCCCGCAGCTGCACAAAATCGGTGGCGTAATAGCTGGCGCGCAGGCCTACCGGATATTTGAAGCGGCGCTGGGGCAGCTGCTCCACTTTGGGCATGCTGGAGCCCTGGAAATACACCCGGTGGAAGGGTGTGCTCAGCAGTCCGTTCTGATACACCAGCTCAGTGCTCACGGCCAGCTGCAGCCGCTGGCTGATCACCTGCGAGTACACCAGGTTCAGGTTGTAGCTCTGGCGCTTATCGGTGGGCACCAGCATCTGGCCGGTGCGCAGCTCGGTGGGGTAAATCAGCTTGGCCTGGTCGATGTACACCTGCCCGGCCACGCTCAGCTCCCGGTTGCCATCCTGCGAGGCTTTGGCCCATGAGGCGGCCACGTTCACCGAGAAGTAGTCGTACTCCTTCGACACGCCGCCACCCACCCCCACGATGCGGTGCTTGGCCTTGTTCTCGCGCGAGTAGCCCAGGTCCACGTGGTAGCGGGCATCGTGCGAGGAAGGCGTGGATAAATACAACCCATCCACGCCGTCAATCCGGTCAGTAGAGGCGGATGCGTAGAAGTCGGCCCCAATGTTGGCCGTCAGGCGGCTGACGGTATCAAGCGGGATATTGAGGATGATGGTGGGCGTGACGTCGGTGAGGTACTCGGTGCCTTGGCCGCCCTGCACGGCTCCGTGGGAGCCGTCCTGCTGGTAGTAGCTGCCGAGAATGTTCACCTCCGTCTCGCCGGGCGAGGCCGTGCTGACGTTGGTAGTGGTAGGCGTAGCGGGTACGCCGGAGCCATCAATGCGGTTAGGCGTAAGGCCGCCCTGCGCCAGGGCCAGCCCCGGCAGCAGCAGCCCCGCCGCCACGGGCAGCATCCGGCCACCACGGAAAATCAGGGAGAAGTTCATATCAAAACGAGGAGAGTATTGTAGAAAGGGGGGCAGGTCGTCATGCTGAGCGAAGCCGAAGCATCTTTACCTCTGACTAATCAAATAGCATTGCAACGAAGCGGTAGAGATGCTTCGGCAAGCGGACGCCAGATGGAGCATGACGTTCTATAAAGCTTTCTGAGCAGCTAATTGCAGCCGCAACCACCACCAACTTTGCCGCCGTTGGCACCACCGGCACCTTCGCGGTAGCTTTCGAAGTTGGTTTCATACACTTCCACTCGCTTGTTGGCGAGCTTCATGTCCTCATCGTTGAGATATACTTTCTGGTAGGCAGCCACCGAGACGCAGCCCGAGAGGCTGGCTGCGGCAGCCACCAGCCCGGCCAGGCCCAGCAAAGGGCGGTGCAGGCGCGAAAAAATAGGAGTTCGGTTCACGGTTGAGGGGAGAAAAGAGCGAAAGTATAGATGGGGCTGCTACGGCCGCGAAGCGGGTACGGCGGGCAACGGGGCATTGTTGCGCAGATACCGTACCTGCATGTTTTTGGACACCAGCGTGCGGTTGTCGTCGGTGATGAGCGTACAATCTACCCCTTTCAGGGTGTTGATGAAGGCCAAACCGTCGACGGGCCCTTTTACAAAGACGACCTCGTCTAAACAGTCGGCCAACTCCACATCGGGGCAGATGATAGTGACGGAGCGCAGGCCGGTGGCGGGCAGGCCGGTGGCGGGGTTGATGATGTGCCCGTACACCTTACCGGCCGCAGTAAAGTACTGCTCGTAGTTGCCGGCCGTTACCACGGCCACGTCGGTCACTTGCACCCAGGAGGAAATGCTGCCGGGGTGGTCCGGGTCGCCGATGGCCACGCGCCACAGCGAGCCGTCGGCCTGCCGGCCCCAGCACAGGATGTCGCCTGAGCCGTTGAGCAGGCCGCCTTTAATACCCAGCTTATCCAGCACCTGCCGGGCCCGCCGGATGCCGTAGCCCTGCAGCACCCCGGCCAGGTTCATGCGCATGCCCTTTTCCTTGAGCATCACGGTATGTTTGGCGGGGTCGAGCAGGACGTTGCGGTAGTTGATGCGGGCCACGGCGGCCTTCATTACCTCCGGCGCGGGCAGCGGATGCTCCTGCCGGTCGAACTTGTAAATCTTATCGGCTGAGGCAAAGGTGATGTCGAAAGCCCCGCCGCTCAGTTCCGAGATGCGCAGGGTACGCTGAATCAGGTCGAACACTTCCTGATCAACCACCACCGGGCGCAGGCCGGCGGCACGGTTGATCTGGGTAATCTGGGAGGTAGAATCCCAGAACGACATGAGCCGGTCGATGCGGCGGGTTTCGGCAATGGCGGCGTTGAGGGCGTTCCAGCCCAGCGTGTCGTTATCGGCCACCACCGTGTAGGTGAAGTGGGAGCCCATTAGGTGGGCTTCTTTTGAGAAGTTGCGCGGGTGCCCCGGCCTGGCCGAGGCAGCAATAGGTAATAACAGAGTAAACAGCAGCAGCAGACGCAGCATGGTATTAAGCTAAGAGCGAAAAAAACCGGTGCCTCCGCAGATGGGAAGCACCGGAAGGCGAAGCAATTTAGCTTATTTCTGGGCCAGCAGCGTGTTCAGGTAGGTAGTGTAGGCTGTGGCTCCGCCGGGGCGGTAACCGGTTTTGGCCAGCACCTTGCCCTCGGGCGAGAGGAGCACCACCAGCGGAAACGAGCCTTCCTTGTTCAGCTTGGCCGCGGCCTGCTCGTTTTGTTTGGTTTGCTCGGCCGGCAGCTTGTTTTTCTTGCTGCGCGGGAAGTCGAAGCGGGCCAGTACCAGCTTGCTCTGGGCGTAGCTGGTAAACTCGGGCTTGTCGAACACTTCTTGTTTCAGCATGATGCAGGGTTTGCACCAGTCGGAGCCCGAAAAAACGGCCAGCACGGGGCGGCCGGTAGCTTTGGCTTGCTGCAAAGCCGCGTCGAGAGTAGTGTTCCAGGTAGCCGGAGCGGCCGTGGTAGCGGTTTGGGCCGGAGCCTGGGCGAAAGAGGTAGTGGCAGTGCCGGTCAGCAACAAAGAAAACGCGGCGGCAAAGAGGGGAGTGCGCATCAGAGGGGATACCTGAAAGTGGAAAAGAGAATCCTGAACCATGTACGTGGCAACCACCGTGCCGGGGTAAGAAAAACGCGGAACAGCTTTAAAAAAAGCAGTCCCGCGTTCTTTACTCCAATCACCGCATCAAACGTACGGGCTGATGTATGAAGTACAGGTGAAGAAGCAGGGCTGCCGGAAAGAAAATTGTTGAGATGGTACTACTTGATGGTGAGGCCTAAAGGGAAGTAGGACGTCATACTGAGCGCCGCTGAAGCATCTCTACTGCTGCATTGTCGTGCATTACTAAGCGCTGGGGTTACCATTGCGGTAGAGATGATTCGGCTGCGCTCAGCATGACGTTCTTTTCTGTTAGTTAAGCACCCTACACCGGCCGCACGGCCACCCAACCCGTGCGCCCATCGGCTTGGCGCACCAACTGGTAGCCACCGAACTCACCTAGTACCGCCACGGCCGTCTGGGCCGGGAGGGAAGCAATGGCAGGTGCTTCGGGCAGCGGAAAGGAGCGGAGCTCGGCCACGGCCGCCAGGTTCTCGCGGCGCAGCGGGGCGGCCGCCAGCACGGCTTTGGCGGGCACGAAACCGGTGCGGCCGGCTGGCAGCTGCACGCGCAGCCACTCGGCCGAGGCCCCTAGCACCAGCAGTGGCGTGGTGCGGGTAGCCGCGGCGGCCACGGCAGCCGTGGTGGCCGGCGTGCGACGCAGGTTCAGCTTCGCTTCGCGGGCCCGTACCCACTGACCCAGTCGGGCCGGCAGCACTTTCGGGGCGGGCGTCAGGGCATCGGCTCGGCGCACGAAGGGGAAGGGGTCCACAGCGCCGTTGCGGTACACGCCGAAGTGCAGGTGGGGCGGGGTGGTTTTGGCGTTGCCGGTGTTGCCCACCAAGCCCAGCGTATCGCCGGGCCGCACCTGCTGACCGGCTTGTACCAGCTGCTTATCGAGGTGAGCGTAGTAGAGGTGCTGGCCGTGGTCGGTATCGGCCAGCCATACCACCCGGCCCCCGCGCGGCGTTTCCTGCACCCGCGTGATGTAGCCGTTGGCGGCGGCTACGGCTGGCGTTCCGCGCTGGGCGAAGATATCGATGCCTTCGTGGCGGCGGGCCCCGCCGTCCCGGTCAACGCCCCAGAACGAGCCTACGGCCACGTCGCTCTTGCCCAGCACCGGAAAGCCCAGGCTCGGCTCGCGGCGGATGCGCAGGGTGTAGCGGCCGCCGCGCAGCAGCTCGGGCTGCACCCGCAGCAGGTGCTGGCGGTCGGCCTCAGCCACGTAGCGGAAGCTCAGGTCGGCGGTATCGGCCGAGGCCAGAAGGCGCGGGGTGCGGCGGTCGGGGCTTAGCTCGAAGGCGTCCACGAACACCTTGGGGGCGCGGGTGCCGGGGGCCAGCGTGAGGCTGATGTGGATGGCCTCGCCCTGCCGCACCTGGTAGCGTAGGCCGGTGGCCACGGCGCGGTCGGCTGGAAAAAAGCCCGATTCCTGGAACGGCAGCTTCACCACCAGCGAATCGCGCAGGGCCTGGTCGGCAGCCCGCAGCCAGTCGCGGCCCAGGGCGGTTTCGGCCAGACCGGCCTCTTTCAGCTTGTGGGCGTAGGCTTCGTGCGGGGTGCGGCTTTGGAAGATGCCCTGCAGGGTCTGGCTCTGGCTGCAGGCGGTAAGAAATAGGACAAACAGAACGGCGGGCAAAGCCCGGAGTCGGTGCAGCATGAATACAGGGAGAGAGGTCGAACTAGGTAATAGGATAAACCCCAGCCGCGGCGGAGTAGTTCGGCTTCCGTCATTGCGAGGAGGCACGACGAAGCAATCCTTCCTTTTTCAGGGTGATAAGCCTTGTAATCCGAAAAGCCTTTATCCGGTGGTGGAGTCTGAAAACCATGCGGAGCAGCCATTTGCCTTAACAAATACAGCCGTATGGGTTTTGGGAGTAGGTCAAGGATTGGGCCTCTGATAAGGACGGATTGCTTCGTCCTTCGTCCTCGCAATGACAGGGCCGGTACGTTGCCCTTTGACTTTCTACCTTTGACTGCAAACTTCCCACCCATGCTCTACCTCACCGAATGCCCGCGCGACGCCATGCAGGGCTGGCCCACCTTCATTCCCACGGCCGATAAAATCAGCTACCTCAACGCCCTGCTGCGGGTGGGGTTTGATACGCTCGACTTCGGCTCCTTTGTGTCGCCGAAGGCCATTCCGCAGCTGGCCGATACGGCCGAGGTGCTGGAGGGGCTCGATTTAAGCCAGTCGGGCACGCGGTTGCTGGCCATTGTGGCCAACCTGCGCGGGGCCGAAACGGCCGCCCAGCATCCGCAGATCCGGTTTATCGGCTTCCCGCTGTCGGTATCCGAAACCTTCCAGCAGCGCAACACCAACAAGAGCATTGCCCAGGCCCTCGACGATGTAGCCCGCATGCAGGAGCTGTGCGCCCGCACCGGGCAGGAGCAGGTGGTGTACCTGAGCATGGGCTTCGGCAACCCTTACGGCGACGCCTGGAGCCCCGCCGTATTGGGCGAGTTCACCCAGAAGCTCGACGCGCTGGGCGTGGGCATCGTGGCCCTGTCGGATACCATCGGGGCCAGCACCCCGGCCACCATTGCCCCCGCCTTTCGGGAGCTGACGGCTGCTTACCCGCACATCCGCTTCGGGGCGCACCTGCATACCACACCCACCACCTGGCGCGAGAAGGTGCAGGCCGCCTACGAGGCCGGCTGCCGCTACTTCGATGGTGCGCTGGGCGGCTACGGTGGCTGCCCCATGGCGGCCGATGAGCTGACCGGCAACATGCCCACCGAACGGCTCCTGGACTTCGCCGCCGAAGTTGATGCCGCGCCACAGCTAAACCAAGAGGCCCTGGCTGAGGCATTGGCGTGGAATCAGCGCATATTTGCGGGGCATTAGCTGTACTTTACCACCCGAAACCAACTGTCATCCTGAGGCGGTAGCCGAAGGACCTTACCACGTTAGAACGAGTCGTTCAGAAGTAACTCTAACGTGGTAAGGTCCTTCGTCGCCGCTTGATGCGCGGAATTCTCAGGATGACAAGCTCACCTAATTACCTGCACCACACCATGCCAACCCCTCAAGTCGACCTGTTCATTCCCTGCTTCGTTGACCAGCTTTTCCCGCATACGGCCCTGAACATGGTGAAGGTGCTGGAGGCGGTGGGCTGCCAAGTGCACTACAACGCCAACCAGACGTGCTGCGGCCAGCCCGCCTACAACGCCGGCTACAAGGAGCAGAGCTGTGAGGTGGCCCGCAAGTTCCTGGCCGATTTCCCCACCGAGCAGGAACACTACATCGTGAGCCCATCGGCTTCCTGCATCGGGATGGTGCGCAACACCTACGCCGATTTGTTTGAGGGCACGCCCGACTCGGGCCGCTACCACGGGGTGCAGCGCCGGGCATTTGAGCTGACCGAGTTTCTGGTGGACGTGCTGGGGGTGAAGTCGATTCCGCAGGCCCGGCTCAGCGGTAAATACACCTACCACGACTCCTGCTCGGCCCTGCGGGAGTGTGGCATCCGCGAAGCTCCGCGCCAGCTGCTGGATGCTGTGCCGGGTCTGGAGCGGCTGGAAATGGCCGAAACTGAAACCTGCTGCGGCTTCGGCGGTACCTTCGCCGTGAAGTTCGAGGCCATATCGGTGGCTATGGCTGAGCAAAAAGTAGAACACGCCCTAGCTACCGGTGCCGACTACCTCATCAGCACCGACACCAGTTGCCTCATGCACCTCGACGCCTACATCCGCCGCGAAAAAAAGCCCCTCAAAACCCTGCACGTGGCCGACGTACTGGCCAGTGGTTGGTAGAACGCGGATTTTGCGGATTTCACGGATTGCAGCGCGTGGGCTGCGTGGCAATTGGTGGGCAGATGCAGTTGATGGTGAGTTTCAGCTAGCGGTTCAGGTTTTCGGCGAACTCCAGGATGTTGCCGTGCAAGTCGGTGACAAAGCCGCAACGCTTGCCAATGGCTGGTACCTCAAAGGGCTCCCGCACAATTTGCACCCCTCTTTCCCGCAGGGCCGATAACGTGGCGTTCAGGTCCTCTACCTCCAGGCAGAGGTGATGGAAGCCAGCTGTAACCTGCAGGGCCGGCGGCGGCGTTGAATCCGTGACTGATTCGCACACTACTTCCAGCAAGAAGGTGTCGTCGTTGGCCGGTACCAGAAAGGCCAGCCGCAGGTTCCCAACGGTCCATTCCTTGAGTATGCGGAAGCCGAGCTTTTCGGTGTACCAGTTGAGGGTGCCAGTGTAATGGGCCGTGCGCAGGCCTATGTGGGCGGCGCGCATTGTGCCATTAATGCCTGCTGGATTTTTTGCCGGTAACGGCAGCTGTGGGTTCTGCATGCGGATTCTTTGTGGTAGGGGTAAGTCGTCGGATGCTACGTGTTGGGCGGGTAGCATGGCTACTGAGGCCGAGGTAGCTGACGAAGCACAAAGGTCCGGGGCTTTCAGTGGGGCGTACTGGTGAATATTTCAGTTTTTGCAGGGGACAAGCCAACTTACAACTCTGAAGCAGCTGAAAACTCAGAACCGTTGCGCCATAATAGAGGGCCTGAAAACAAAAAGAGGCGACCATCGGCCGCCTCTCCCTACTTGCTGAATTCCATCCGGCTATCCAGCGCAGGCAGCAATCCGCTCCAGTAGTCCCTCCGAGCCTTCCACCAGCGGCAGGCGCACGGCATCGGCGCACAGGCCCTGGGCGGCTAGGGCGGCTTTCACGCCGACGGGGTTGCTTTCCTCGTACATCAGCGGGTTCAGCTCCACGAAGCCGAACAGCAGCTTGGACGCGGCCGGGAAGTCGCCGGCCAGGGCGGCGCGGGTCATGTCGGAGAAGCGGCGGGGGAAGGCGTTGGCCAGCACCGAGATAATGCCCACGGCCCCGAAGCTGATGAGCGAGGTCGTCATCATATCGTCGCCGGAAATCAGCAGGAAATCGTCGGGCTTGGCGGCGGCAATGGCAATGCACTGTTCCAAGTTGCCGCTGGCTTCCTTGATGCCGATGATGTTGGGGTGCTTAGCCAGCTCCAGGGTAGTAGCGGCCGTGAGGTTGGAGCTGGTGCGCCCGGGCACGTTGTAGAGCAGCACCGGCACCGGCGAGGCATCTGCCACGCGCTGGTAGTGAGCAATGATGCCGCGCTGGGTGGGCTTATTGTAGTAGGGCGAGGCCGAGAGCAGGGCCGCAATGCCCGTGAGGTCGGTGCTGCGGATGGTGCGCTCCACGGCGGCCGTGTCGTTGCCGCCGATGCCGTACACCAGGGGCACGCGGCCGGCCACGTGCTCCTTGGCCACGCGCAGAATCTCGGCCTTTTCCTCGGTGGTGAGGGTCGGCGACTCAGCCGTGGTGCCGTTGATGACGAGGTATTCCACCCCGCCTTCGAGGGTGAAATCAATGAGCCGCCGCAGGGCCGGGTAGTCCACAGCGCGGTCGGGGGTGGGAGTGAAGGGGGTAACGAGGGCGACGCCGGTACCACGAAGGTTGTCCATGCGGAAAATTAGCGGTTGATTTGTAGAGGGAAGACCCGCGGCGAAGATACGCACCCTGCGCCCAAGGTCGGCCTCTCATCTTTAAAAGTACGGTTCGGAGCCTCTCGGGCCGGGTTATCCTTCTCCATGAACTTCCCCAAGTACCCCGTGCTGGCCGCCGCGCTGGCCACCCTGGGCGCCCTCAGCGCCTGCAACGATGCCAAGAACGCCACGGCCTCCGAAACCGCCGCCGCCGTAGCCAACAAAGCCCAGGACGCCGCCGACTCGGCCAGCACCGCCGCTACGCCCACGGCCGGCAACGCCTCGGCCGCCAGTACCAGCGCCGGCTCCCCGGCCACCATCCCCGCCAGCCAGCGCGCCGATGCCGCCACCATTACGGCCCGCCCGCAGGTGCCCATCCTGTGCTACCACCAGATCCGCGACTGGCGCGCCAAGGACTCGAAAGGGGCCAAGGACTACATCGTGCCCGTGGAGCAGTTCAAGGCCCAGATCAAGATGCTGGCCGACTCGGGGTACCACACCATCCTGCCCGATCAGCTGTACGCCTACCTGACCACCGGCGCGGCCCTGCCCAGCAAGCCCATCATGCTAACCTTCGACGACACCGACCTCGACCAGTTCACGGTAGCCCGGCCCACCCTCGATAAGTACGGCTATAAAGCCGTGTACTTCATCATGACGGTGAGCCTGGGCCGGCCCAACTACATGAGCAAGGCGCAGGTAAAGCAGCTTTCGGATGAAGGCAACATCATCGGCTCGCATACCTGGGACCACCACAACGTGAAGAAGTACGATGGCAAGGACTGGGTAACGCAGATTGAGGAACCCACCAAAAAGCTCGAAGAAATTACCGGCAAGAAAATCAACTACTTCGCCTATCCCTTCGGCCTGTGGCGCCCCGAGTCCATCCCCGAGCTGAAGAAGCGCGGCATGGACGCGGCCTTCATCCTGGCCGAGAAGCGCGACCAGCAGGACCCGCTCTACACCATCCGCCGCATCATTGCCAGCGGCTACTGGAGCCCCCGCACCCTGCACAACAGCATCGTGCAGAGTTTCTAGCCAATTTGATTTAGTGTAAAAAGCCCCTGGCGTATTCACGTCAGGGGCTTTTTGTGTCTTTGCTCGGTGTGTGCTTTCAGAATAAGCGAAGCGAGTTGGGCCGCAAGAATAAGCAGCTCTATTTCTTCACGCCCTGCTTGTTAAGCTCCTCGTACGCGCCGGCATTCAAGACTTTTTTAAAGCCTTTGTCCTGCATCACCAAACCAGCCTGATTGCTGCGGTTGCCGGAGCGGCAGTACAACACGTACACGTTGTTTGGGTCGAGGGTAGTGAGTTGGGAGGCGAAGTCCGGAGATTTGAAATCAAGATTTTTGGCCCCGGCAAGATGCCCGGCAGCGTATTCCTCCGGAGTACGCACGTCGAGCAGTATGGTGTTGGGCTGCTGGAGTAGAGCCTTGGCTTCCTGGGGCGGAATTTTAGTGACACTCGGGGCCGCTACTGTTGGCGTCGGAATTTTAGGCTGCGCATTAGTTACCGGCAGAGACGACTGAGCATACGTTGCTGCGGAAATTGACACAAGCAGAGCCGTGAGACAGAGAATACGCATAGTGGTAAAATTCTGGAGGTGAATACCTTATTCTGAAAAGACGCCAAGCCTTGGCCAATGTTGCAACAGCCGCGGCACGGGCCGCCTCTCAACGTAGGGCCTTACGCGCAGAATACGGTTAAAACAAAGAGCCTTGCTGACCTGCCCCAGCAGCCGGCCGTGAGGTTTCAGAAGTGCCCTCCGCTGGCGCAGCGGCGGCTTCCTCCGGAGTTTCGGCTTCGTCGGTGGCGGTGGGGAGCATGGCCAGCAGGTCGGTTTCGCCGATGATGGGCACGTTGAGCGAAGTGGCTTTTTCGCGCTTGGCGGGGCCCATTTTGTCGCCGGCCACCAGGTAGCTGAGCTTCTTGCTGATGCTGCCCGTGATTTTGCCGCCGTGCTGCTCAATCAGGTGCTGCAGCTCCTCGCGGCTATGCTGCTCAAATACGCCTGATAGCACAAACGTCAGGCCGGCCAGCCGGTCGCTTTGGGGCTGGGGAGCCTCGCCGGTGAGGGCCAGTTGCAACCCGGCTGCCCGCAGACGCTCGATCAGCTGCTGGTTCTCGGGCTCCTGAAACCACGCCGCCGCCGACTCGGCAATGACGCCGCCCACTTCGGGCACGGCGGCCAGCTCAGTGGCCGTGGCGGCGGCTAGGGCCTCCACGGTGCGGTAGTGGTTCACGAGCTTCTCGGCCACGGTTTCGCCCACGTACCGGATGCCCAGCCCGAACAGCACCCGGTCAAAAGGCACCTGCTTGCTGGCTTCGAGCCCGGCCATGAGCCGCTGCACCGATTTTTCGCCCATGCGGTCCAGCTGGGCCAGCTCGGCGGCTTTGGCGGGCAGGTCGTAGAGCGAGGCGGCGTCCGTCACCAGGCTCAGGTCGAAGAAGCGGCCCACGGTTTCGGCGCCCAGCCCGTCGATGTTCAGGGCTTTGCGCGACACGAAGTGCTCCAGCTTGGCTTTGCGCTGGGGCGGGCAACCCCGGTCGTTGGGGCAGCGGAAGTGGGCCTCGCCCTCGGGCCGGATCAGCGGGGTGCCGCAGGCCGGGCACTCGGTGGGGTACACAATGGGTTGGCTGTCGGCGGGGCGGGCGGCCACGTCAACCCCGGTAATCTTCGGGATAATCTCGCCGCCTTTTTCCACGAACACCATGTCGCCGAGGCGCAAATCGAGGGCGGCAATCTGGTTGGCATTGTGCACCGAGGCGCGCTTCACCACGGTGCCGGCCAGGGGCACCGGGTCGAGCAGGGCCACCGGCGTAACGGCCCCGGTGCGGCCTACCTGGTACTGAATGGCCTGCAAACGGGTACGGCCGGCCTCGGCGGGGTACTTGTAGGCAATGGCCCAGCGGGGACTCTTGGCCGTGAAGCCCAGCAGCTCCTGCTGGCGGAAGTCATCTACCTTAATTACGATGCCATCCGTAGCCACCGGCAGCTCAAACCGCTGCTTGTCCCACTGATGCACGAAATCCAGCACTTCCTCGATGGTGCCGCACCGCCGCCAGGTATCCGACACCGGCAGGCCCCAGGCGCGCAAAGCTTCCAGCGAGGCGCTGTGGGTGGGGAACTGGTTGCGGCCGGGCATCAGAAAGGAGTAGGCGTAGAAGCGCAGCTTGCGGGCGGCCACCTGGGCCGAGTCCTGCAGCTTGAGCGCACCCGAGGCGGCGTTGCGCGGGTTGGCCAGCAGGGCCTCACCGTTGGCTTCGCGCTCCTGGTTCAGCTCGGCAAACACGGGCAGGGGCATGAAAATCTCGCCGCGCACCTCAAACTCGGGGGGCTGGGGGGCACCCTCGGGGCGCAGGTGCAGCGGCAGGTTCCGGATGGTGCGCACGTTGCTGGTCACCACGTCGCCGCGGGTACTGTCGCCGCGCGTAACGCCTTGCGTGAGCTGGCCTTGCTGGTAGGCCAGGCTCATGGCCACGCCGTCGAACTTCAGCTCGCACACGTAGGCCACATCGGCCCCCTCTAGGCCCCGGCGCACCCGCTCGTCGAACTCGCGCAAATCGGCTTCGGAGTAGGTGTTGCCCAGGCTGAGCATGGGGTAGCGGTGCTCGGCCGTGGGAAACTGCTTGGTGATGGTGCCGCCCACGCGCTGGGTGGGGGAGTTGGGGTGGGCCAGGTCCGGGTACTGCTGCTCCAGCCGGGCCAGTTGCGCCAGCAGCTCGTCAAACTCCTGGTCGGATACCTCGCTGATGTCGCGCTGGTAGTATTGGTAGTTGAGGTGGTGCAGGCGCTCGGTAAGGGCGGTTATCTGTTGCTGAATATCAGTCATGATGCGGGGCGGCGGATTAGGGCTGCAAGCTACAAAGTAGCGGATTTTTGAGGCCGGTTTCACGCAGTGGTTGCGCATTGAATGGCTATTGCAAGCTACTGCGTGGAAAAAAGAAAGCCCCGGCCGGAGAGGGCCAGGGCTTTGTCAGAAATGAAAAAATCTACTCCGCTACCAGCACCCCGTCGGCCTCGAAGTTGAGCTGCTGCTGAGGCTGGGTAATGGCAGCTACCTCTTTATCTGATTTGCCGGCATCCTTGGCGTAGTGCTGCAAATCGGACACCGGCACCGTTTCGCGGTGGGCCCATCCATTGATGACCACGGTTTTACCGCTGATGTCCTTAGGCACGAAAAAGGCGTAATCCTTGAACCGGACGCGCATTTCCTGGCCTTCGGGGGTTTTCATCGTCAGCCAGCAGCCCTTGGCTTGGCACACGGCGTCGGCCTTGCCCACCAGCTTTACCTGCGCCGAATCCTGGCTGCCCAGTACCGTATTCAAAGCCGAAAGCGGCTGAGCTCCTTCGGCGGTAATAGCCGCGCCGTAGGTTTTGCCGGTCACGGTCAGGGCTGGAGCTTCGGTAGCAGCAGGCGGCGCGGCGGCAGTTTCGATTTTGGACTGAGGCTGGCAGGAAGCCAGTAGAAGCAGAGCGGCCGGCAGAATGGGCAGGATACGCATGGCGGAGGAAGAAATCAGGAGAACAAAGGATTTATGGTCCTGAACTTACGATTTTTTGACCTTGTACTTCTCCTTAAACTTCGGTTGAGCAGCCGATTCAGATGCCTGATGAATGGCGGAAAGCACCCGGACCTGGTCCAGCTTGCCCTTCTTGTCATAAATTTCAGTTTTCACTATCCCCGTTCCGGGCGAGTAGTAATCTACCACTTTCATAGTGGTACGCATGACCATATCGGCGCGGGCCACGGTGGCGCTTTCCCGCTCAGCCTCTACCCGGTAGCACTGGAAAGTACCCGCCGGAGTGGTAATGGTTTCCATGCCCGTAACACGGCGCTTTTGCACGGTTGTATACACTCTGGCAATGTCTACGGCGGTACTGCTGACCTGCACGGAAACGCCGCCGCTAGGTATTTCCGTGCCTACGCCGGGCTGATTGGGCCAGGCCAGCGGTGTCGGGGTGTAGGCAAAGCGCCGGTCGCGGAAGGAGCGTAAGCTTTCCGGGTTCAATTCAGCCATGCCATCGGTAAAGCTGGTATCCTGGCGGCAGCGGAACGTAAGATCCTGCTGGTTCAGCAAGTGGTTTTTGGTGTCGTAGGTGCCGCTTTTCACCAGAGCCGTAGTGGTGGTTACCGTCTTTTTTTTGTTCTGCTCGGTTCCCAGGCTTACTACTCGTTGCCGAATCGTGCCCACGGCTTTGCCGTTCGCATCCTGAAGCTGGTATACACGCTCCATTTTATCGAGTAGTCCAAACGGGTGGGTGCAGTCAGCGGAAGTGACAGGAGTCTGCGCCTGGGCAGCAGGTACAGCTAACAGCAAGGCGGTCAGGGAAATGAGGAATCGGGGCATAGGGCAGTAAAATGGGTGGAAATCCAGCCGTTGGGCCTGCATACGCAAGCCGGATATTTTGGATTTAGGACGGAAACCCGGGCTGGTTCCGGGTAAGAGGCAAAGGTCTTGCCAACCGGTGCGCGTAACCTGCTCCGGCCGGCCTCGTTTGGATATGCCTGAGCATTTGCAGTCCGCCTGCTCTCGGCAGGCCCATACATCCGCAGCAATTGCGCTTATTTAGCAGCTGCTTTTCTCTCACATCCCCCAACTCATTCTATGCCGGACCAACCAACTTCCTGGGCTGATACCGCTGCCTCGCTGCTCTCCAAGCTTTCAGGCAGGGTAGAGCTAGCCCTCAATTTCGAGCAGATGGAGCTGCAGGTACCGAATCCGCAGAACCCTGCCACGCCCACCACTTGGCGGCTGAACGGCTCGTTGCGCATCCGTACCCGCGGCGAGAACCCGCCCAGCAATATGCTGCCGCCCGCAACGCCTTCGTCCCTTGGCTAGTGGTCTGGATATCGAAGCGCGGCTGGTTATCAGTTTCGATGGTGACGATATCCAGGTGGCGGGTTCCGGCGGCTACCTGATTGTGAACGTGCCCAGCCAGCGGGTGCTGGATAAGCTTACCAGCGGGCCTCCTAAAGACCCCAACGCGCCACCCAGGCCCAAAACCCCGGGCACCGACCCGCTGCAGCAGCTCAATGACCTGGCCCGACAGCTGGGCCTGGTGCTGGACCTGCGGGTGGCGGGTAAAACGTATGTTACTTTCGGTACGGGCCGTTCCCCAAAAATTACCCTCAATGCCGTGCTGGGTAAAATAGGCTCGTTTTTCAGTAAGTCCTGATCGGTTTTTCGGGCTTGCGCAACGGTTACTAAGCTCCTGTGTCTGACGTGCGTAACGCCTGAAAGTCGTACGTCGGACGCAGGAGTTTCTGCGTATCTTGGTTGGAAGCTCTTTCGCGGAACACGGCTGCCGTGGCCGGAACTAAAGGGTTTGCAATTGGTTTGCTACTTCGCACGCACGTTTGTTTTTGCCCGTATGAACTCTGATTCTGAAAGCAGCAATAAGGTTGGCGCCAACCGCCCGGCTTCGACCCTGAAACGCATGGAAGGCGTGCCGTTGCTGTTGATGATGCTGTACGTGGGGCTGGCGGGCATAACAGTGCTGTTTGTAGTGCTGGTAGCCGCGTACGCCTATACCCGTTTTCACAACGGTGCCTCTACTGGTATCTATCCGTTGCCGCGCTATTTCTCGCTGAGTACCATTGTACTCCTTATCAGCAGCTACGTCATTGCCCAGGCGCAGCGCCTGTATGCGCAGGATAACCTGCGCGCCCTGGCTCGGTGCCTGGGAGCTACTTTTCTGCTCAGCAGCATCTTTGCGGGACTGCAGGCCCTAGGATGGCAGGAGCTTAAGCAACAGGGATTCAACTTTACGGGAAAAGCCAGCGGTACCTTCGTGTACCTGATTTCGGGTGTGCACGTGGTGCACGTGCTGGGTGGTATGCTGTTTCTGCTGGTGCTGCTGCTCCGCACCCACCATGCCTCCCGCGACGCGGTGCGAAGCCTAGTATTCATCCGCAACCCGTACCGCCGCCTGCAGCTGCGCATGATTACGCTGTACTGGCATTTTATTGACGGGGTGTGGCTGGCGCTGTTTGCGGCGTTTCTGTTTCTGTATTAAGCACCCTCTGCAAGTAAGCAGCAGTGAAAAAGAAAGCGTCCTGTTCCGGCATTGTGCCAGGGCAGGACGCTTTCTTTTTCACTGCTATATCGGGATACCTCAGTTGGCAATAGTCACGGTGCCTTTGTACTTCTTGCCGTCGGTGAATTCAATCAGGTAGAAATATACACCGGCGGGCAGCCCCCCACCATCCCAGCGGAAAGCCCGGTTGTTGGTAGTAAACACCCGGTTGCCCCAGCGTGAGAAAATCTGAATATCGGCAAAACGAGAATCGCAGAAATCAAGCGGCAAATTGGCCTGCGCGTTATCAAGGGTGAAGTAGTCGTTTTTGCCATCCACCTGATACGGGGTGATGATGTTGGGCGGCAGGAAGGGCTGCTCCGATGGAGCTTCCACCTCAAACCGCACGGTACGCGTGCGGGGCTGTGGCCGACAGGTGGTTTCCTGCAGCGTGAACGTCACTTCAAGCCCGTTGCGGCGCACTGCCTCACAGTCGCCCACCCAGCGGAATGTGGCGGACGCGCTGCCTGCGCCATTGCGGGGCGTAAACGTCATGCCCACTGCTGACATCTCAAAGCCGTTTCCGGCGGCCGTCAGGGCCAGGGCGTCATTATCGGCATCGGTACCAGTCAGGGTGGCTTCAAACACGCCCCCAACCGGCCGCCGCACAATGGTGATGGAGTCGGCGGCAATGGGTGGAGCGAAGGACGTGGTCAGCAACGGCGGCTTATTGGCGTACTCAATCTGCACGGGAATTACCAGGCTGGTGGCCTGCCGGTCGTTGCAGGGCGAGGCCGCCGCCGTAAACTCAAACTCATACAACGGCTTATCCACCGCCCGGCAGTCGACGCGCCAGCTGAAGCGGCCGTTGAGCTGGTTGCCGGCGGCCCCCAGCGTGAGAGTCGCGCCCAGGTTGCCGGGCGTGAAGCCTTTGCCAGTCATTTCCAGCGTCAGCGGATCATTTTCGGGGTCCGTGGCCACTAAATCAAAAGTTATCAGGTCGCCTACTTTGGCCCGGATGGGCAGCACGGCCGTGGAGCGTAGCCGCGGGGCTGAGTTGGGGTCGGGAACGGAGGTAAAAGCTACCCGCACGGTGTCGCGCTTGGGCAGGCTACAGCCGTTGTCAGCTACAATTACATCCAGCAGATATACTTTGCCTTTGGTATTGAAGCAGTTGGGGAAACAGAGCCGGGAGGTTACAGTATCGGGCAGGCCGGGCGCGTGCACGGTGCCCTGCAGTACACTCAGCGTGGGCAGGGTGGCATTGAAATTCACCGGGCTCAGCGACAGGGTAAGTGCCGAGGTGGGGTCGGGGTCGGTGAAGCGGAGCGTTACGCAGCGGTTGTTGCCGGGCGTGAGGCGCAGCGTATCGCGCCCGACCTGGTAGGCCTGGGTAGAACCCGGCAGCTGCATCAGCACCTTAGGCCGGGCATTGGTGGGGCAGTTAATCACCTTCAGCTGAAAGTCGCGCCGTGCCTCGCCCAGCCGAACCCCCTTGCGATACTCGGTGCATCGGATGCCGAACACAAACAGCCCCAACTGGGTGGGCCGCACCTCCAGCCGGCCCGTGAGGCGGCCAATGGAAAGGGTGGGAGCCCCCGGAATCTGGTTGATGGTGCTGAGGCCCGGCAGCCAGTTGATGGGTTGATAAGGAGCTGGATCCGCAAAGCCAGGGTTTGGAAACGTAGCGGTAGAATGGCCATTGAGGGGCGTTACCAGGTCATACACCAGAGAGTCGCCGTCTACATCCTGCCCCCCGAAGTTGTAATAAAACAGCTCCCCCCGGCAGGCATAGTCGCTGAGGGGCGGAAAGATGCGCGGCGTGGAATTGCGCAGAGCCTGCCCGTTGCGCGTGACGGGCGGAAACTCCAGATAAAACGTCTGGGCGGCCCCGCCAGGATTCACAATGTTGCTGATGCCATTGTTGCGGCAGCACCGCTCTACGGCAACGTAGTAGCCGGCGGCATTGGCGTACTGCTGCGCCGTAAGCGTGATGTTGCTGCTGTACACAATGCGGCGCGTCACCAGGTCGGGAGTGGAGCAGGCCGGGCTGGTATAGCTCACCAGCGTGTTGCTTAGCTGGGGCAGCGTAAGATTGACCATGCGGCGGTTGCTGCCTTTCTCGAAAATGCTGGCTACCATCGAGGGGTCGAGGGCGCCCGGCTGGCCATTTACGGCATCGAAGTACAGATTCAGCGTCAGGCGGTACATGTCCCCACTCACGTACTGCAGGTCCAGCTCGCCGCCCACAATGTGCGTGGCCCGGGCCTGCGGCAGCAGCCACAGGCACAAGAGTAGCGGCAGCAATATGCCCCGAAGAAGCCGGTGGATAAGGGTAGAGGAGTGCATCCGATAAATGGCAGGTAAAGCAGGTGTAAGGAAAGATACAACGAGTTAAGTCAATGCCGACGCTTGGTCCATTCTTTCTGTAGTTTGCAGCGTACCTTACGCAGCCATCCTATACTTCATAGCTTCTCCTGTATGATCATCCGTTTTTACGCAACACTGGCTGCCGGCTTACTGCTGAGTGGCTCACTGGCCGCGCAGATACCCGCCTACCAACCTCGGCCGGCCGATGTGGACGGCACGGCCGCTGAGGCCTGCGCCCGCACCCACGCGGCCTCCGCCGCCCGCCCGGCTTATGCCAGCCTGAGCCACCGCCAGAAGATGGCTCGCTACGACGTCAAATACTACAAGCTGGACCTGAACCTGACCAATAACTCCCGGGGCGTTAGCGGGTCCGCGACTATCCAGGCGCGCACCGGCGCTCAGGTGCTCGACTCGCTGGCTTTTGAGCTGTATTCCACCTATACCATCGATTCCGTGGTAGTAAATGGCCAGCGTGCCCTGGGGCTGCAGCGTAAGGGCTTAGGAGATGTAACCGTGGGCCTGCGCCAGCCGGTGGCGGCCAATACATTGTTCAGCGCCCTGATTTATTACCGGGGCATTGCGCCCAACGGTAATTCGGCCGCCATCGGCAATGCCCTCGATACCCGCGTCGATCCAACGTATGGCGTGAGCACCACCTGGAGCCTGTCGGAGCCCTATAATGCCTACGAGTGGTGGCCCTGTAAGCAGGTGCTTACCGACAAGGCCGATTCCTCCGACGTGTGGGTCTCCACAGCGGCTACCAATAAAGTGGGCTCCAACGGGGTATTGCGCAATACTACCGCGCTACCCAATAACCGGGTGCGCTACGAGTGGAAGTCGCGCAACCCGATTGACTACTACCTGATTTCAGTAGCCGTAGGGCCCTATGTGGAGTACGTGAACTATGCCCGTCCTGCCGGTGGTCCGCAGATTCCAATCGTCAACTACGTGTATAATCAGCTGGCTCTGAATAATTATCGCACTGAAATTGACCGTACCCCCGGCTTTATCGAAAACTACTCAGAGCTGGTGGGGCTGTATCCGTTTGCCAACGAGAAATACGGCCACAGCATGGCACCCATTGGCGGTGGCATGGAACACCAGACCATGACCACGCAGGATGGCTTTACCTTCACGCTTACGGCCCATGAACTGTTCCACCAGTGGTTTGGCGACAACGTTACCTGCGGGGCCTGGGAGGATATCTGGCTGAATGAAAGCTTCGCCTCTTACGGTGAGTACCTGTCACTGAACCGGTTCAGCACACCGGCGGCGGCGCTTTCCTGGATGAACTCGGCGCATAACCTGGCCATGAGCCAGCCGCAAGGCAGCGTGTTTGTACCGGATACCAGCCGCACCAGCCGCATTTTTGATTACCGCCTCACCTACAAGAAAGGCGCAGCAGTAGTGCATATGTTGCGCTATCTGCTCAATGATGATGTGAAGTTCTTCCGGGCGCTGCGCACTTACCAGAGCACCTATGGCGGCCGCACGGCCCGCACCCGTGATATGCAGCGCATTTTTGAGGCGGAAGCCGGCCGCTCCCTGCAATACTTCTTTGATCAGTGGTTCCGGGGTGAAGGCTACCCTACGTTCACCGTGCGCTGGAACCAGGCGAATGGCCGGGTGTACATTCAAAATACCGAAACTGTCTCCATGCCCACGGTAACGCCCTTCTTCTATACCGAAGTCGATTACCGCCTCACGTTCACCGATGGCACTACCCGCACCATCCGCCTGCCCCAGTACCAGCCGGTGGTTTCGGCAGCCGTAGCGGAGTCGCGCACTATCAGCGGCATCTCCGTCGACCCCGACCAGTGGCTGCTTAACGGCAGCGGTACCATTACCCGCGACAATGCGCTGGTAACGGCTGTGCGCCTGCCCGCCGGTAGTGCGGCTCTCACCGTTTATCCCAATCCCTGCCGCGACCAGTTGCACCTCGACGGTTTCAGCGGCTCCCACGCGCAGGCCGAAGTAACTGATGCCACCGGCCGCGTTGTGCTGCGTGAAGTGCTTTCGGCAGCCTCGCCTGTGTTACACACGGCGGCACTGGCACCCGGGCTATATCATGTGCGCCTGCTTGGGAAGGATGGTGTACTGGCGCAGGCCCGGTTTGTACGCTCCGCTGAGTAAGTATAGGGTTTTAATAGCTTGAAAAACAAGAGCCGGCAGCTGCAACAGCTGCCGGCTCTTGTTTTGTGATGATCACTCGGCCCGGCTAAAGCTTCGCAAATTGCCGGATAAGCTTGGCCGTATCCGGGGTGGGTCCAGACATATTGAAAATGGCATCCACCAGCTCATCGAAGGTAGCGGCTGGTGTGAAAATAGCATCAGTAAACGGGTTGCTGACCAGCCGCAGAAAGCCCGGTTGCCCATTGATGCTCACCAAATCCACGGTTACGTTGCCAAAGCGTTGGTTACAACGGCCCGAACTGGTGCAGTCGTTGGGCTGTGGCTTTAAAAAATACTTCTGAGTAGTTTCCCGGTAGCTTTCGTGCTGTACGGTGCGCTGGTCAGCAGCCCCAATGTGGTAGCCCAGAGCCAGTACCCGGTCACGCACGAAGTCGAACAGATGCTGAAAGTTGCCCGGGCCGATGGTGGGGTCATACAGAAATACAGCCCCCCGTGGATGCTCCTGTCGGGCCAGCTGCACCCGAAACTGGGAACCAGGTAGTCCAGCCTTTTCATAGTGATAGGCCTTGAAAAACGGGGCCATCCAGTTCAGATATACCTGTTGGGCAAGCCACTGCTGCCGCACCCGCTCCTGTGCTGGTTTGCGCTGCAAGGGCTGCCAGTCGGCCGGAGGGGCGGTGGTGCCGGTAAAAAGCCGTTTGAACAGGTTAAGCAAAGTAGTACGGGTGATTTCAGAAGTAACACTGGCCTTGGCAAATGGTTTAATTCCTCTGCGTCGGTAAGGCCGTTCGGAATACCTTTCAAACAATGGGCCAGTCTGGCAAAAGAGGCTGATAAGGGCAGGTACGGGCATACAAAAAGGGCTTCCAATGCGGAAGCCCTTTTTGTATGCCCGTACCTGTGCAGGTCTATTTAACCCGAGTCCAGGTCTGTGCCTTACCTATGAGCGAGAAACCGATGTAGCCTTTCACCTCCATCGTGTTGGCATTCTCCATTTTCATGTAGCAGGAGTAAGTTTTGCCGCTTTCGGGGTCGTAAATCTTACCGTCGTCCCACTTATTGTCGCTGTCATACTCGAAACCCTGCATGAATACCAAGCCCAGGCGAGGCCGGCTACGCAGCTTGGGGTCGGGGTTCATGGAGTCAGTTTTGGGTTTACCGGTTTTCGGATCGTTCGGGACAGTCAGCGTCACAATTTTGCCGCACAGCTTATTGCCGCACTTGTAAATTTCAAACGTGGCTTTCTTCTCCGAATTCGTCCACACGCCCAGCGGGGAGAGAGACTGAGCCGAGGCAGCCCCAATCAGGCCCAGGAACAGACCCAGACAGAGGAACAGAATTTTTTTCATGGTGGTGATGAAGTGAATGTGGGTATTTCGGGAAAAAGATAGAAGAAAAGTCGGGAAGTATAGCCATTTGCCGCTGAGCTTTCCTTTAAGTATGGGAAGGCAACTTTGGGGCCAGGCTTAATATGGTTGTTGTTGCTGGGAATAATCAGAATTAAATGGATTGAATCTCAGTTAGATGGCGGAGGAATGCAGTAAATGCTATAAAAAAAGGCCTTTTTATTTTGAACCATCCCAAGGGCTTTTAACTTTACTAACCGTAGCGAGTGCTACAGCCCCCGCCAAGCAACCCTAAGGTGCTGGGAAGCGCGGCCCGGGTTATGTCGGATCTAAAGAAAGGAGGTACAAAATGTCTAGTAGTCCCAAACAAATCCTGCCAAGCCTGTCGAATGTAGTCCGCCTCACCGCCGGACGCGCGTAACAAGAGCTTTCGCGCGGAACTCGCTTCTATTTTAGCAATTCCCGCATTCTGGCAAGGTCTTACCTGATACGTAGATGGCGGGCCTGTACCCCAGGCCAACCGCTTGGTAAGATTTGAAGGATTAGATGCCCGGTCGCCCAGCAGCCTCACTTTGTAGGTCTGCATAGGCAGCCGGGCATCGTTGCGTTTATTGAATTGTAAGAGCTGAGTTATGAGAGTTGAATTATGAATTACAGAATGATCAAACTCATAACTCAGCTCTCACTCATAATACCCGCCGCACCTGCATAAAGCGCCGTTCGTAATCGGTGCCTTCCACTTGGCTGATTTTGACGCCTGATTCTTTTCGGGCGGATGAGGAGTGGATAAACCGCAGTGGCTCGCCGGGCTGGCTGAGCACGATACCGGCGTGGCCGGGCGTAGTGGCCGTTTGGGCCGTGCCGGTGAACACCACAATGTCGCCGGGGCGAGCCTGGGTGCGGGGCACTGGTCGGCCGACATCAATGAGCAGGGCCGTGGAGTGCGGAACGGGTACTTTGTAGCGGGCAAACACGTAGTTCACAAAGCCCGAACAGTCGAAGCCCGTTTCCGGAGTGCTGCCGGCGTAGCAGTAGTTGGTGCCCAGCTGACGCATGGCAAAGGCCACAATGCTGTCGGCGCGGGGTGGGGTGGCGTTGCTGATAACGTAAGCCGTCTGCCGGGTCGGTACAAGAGTTGGCCCATCGGGCGCGGCCGAATGCTGGCGGGGCCACAGCGCCCAGCCCAGCAACCCGGCTACCAATCCCAGAAATACCAGCCAGACGATACGCATAGTAAAAGAAGCTAAAGTTGAGCTGCTTCCGTAACGGACCAGGGCAGGCGTGGGTTGGGTTGAGACGCGGGGTATGGTAAGTTGATACGGCATAGCCTGATTGAGCGAGGAGTGGTATAAGCCAGAAGGCCGATTGGCAATTTTGCGGCCAGGGTTGCAGCCTTCCGCGGTTTTCCCCGTTCTTTGGCCGCCTGGCAGCTGCTGCCGGTTACCTGTTTATCCTCTCATCCTTCCCGCAAATGCCCCTGATTTCTGCCCGCAACCTGGCGGTGATGGCGCTGGGCGGCCTGCTGAGCACCACCAGCTTCGCTGCCACCGCCGCTCCTGCGCTCCGCTACACGCTCTCCATGCCCGCCCCGCAAACCCACTATTTTGAGGTGGATATGCAGCTGGATGGCTTCAATAAAGCCTACACCGACGTGAAAATGCCCGTGTGGGCCCCCGGCTCGTACCTGGTACGGGAATTTTCCAAGAACGTGGAGGGCTTTGAGTCCATGGCCGGCTCGGAGAAACTGCGCACCGAGAAGATTACCAAGAACACTTGGCGGATATACCACCCCAAAGCCAAAAACTTCCGGGTGCACTACCGCGTGTATGCTTTCGAGCTGAGCGTGCGCACCAGCTTTATTGATGCCGCCCACGGGTATGTGAATGGCACCAGCGTATTTATGTACCCCGCCGATGGCAAAATGCTGCCCAGCATGCTGGAGGTGAAGCCGGCCCAGGGTTGGAGCCAGGTGAGTACCAGTCTGAAGCCGGCTGGCGGCACTTTCACGTTCCGCTCCGCCAGCTACGACGAGCTGGCCGACTCGCCTATTGAAATCGGCAATCAGAAGCTCTACACCTTCACGGCCAACGGCACGCCCCACACCGTAGCCATGTTCGGCGACCCCAAAGTGGACGAGCAGCGCCTCACCCGCGACATGCAGCGCGTGTGCGAGGAAGCCCACAAAGTAGTCGGCCAGAACCCGCTGGACCGCTACGTGTTCATCGTGCACAACATTGACCGGGGTACCGGCGGCCTGGAGCACCTGTTCTCCACTACGCTGTCGGTGTCGCGCAACGCGTATTCCTCGGAGGCTGGCTGGAAAGGCTTTCTGGGGCTGGTAGCCCACGAGTATTTCCACCTCTGGAACGTGAAGCGCATCCGTCCGGTGGCGCTGGGGCCGTTTGATTACGACCAGGAAAACTACACGCACATGCTGTGGGTGAGTGAAGGCGGCACCGAGTATTTTTCAAACCTGATTACCCAGCGGGCCGGCTTTGTGAGCCCCGATGAATACCTGGGCGACCTGAGCAATGGCATCACGCGGGTAGAAAACACGCCCGGCAACAAGCAGCAGTCAGCCGCCGAGTCGAGCTTTGATGCCTGGATCAAGTATTACCGTCCCAACGAAAACTCCAACAACACCGGCATCAGCTACTACGACAAGGGCGAGGTAATCGGGGCCGTGCTGGACCTGATGGTTATCAACGAAACAAAGGGCCAGAAGCGTCTCGATGACGTGATGCGCTACCTCTACGACCAGTATTACGTGAAACAGGGCCGGGGCTTCACCGACCAGGAATACCAGGACGCCGTGGCCAAAGTGGCTGGCCGCCGCTTCGATGATTTCTTCCGTCGCTACGTGTACGGTACCGAAACCCTGCCCTACGAGCAGGCCCTGGGCTACGCCGGCCTGAAGTTGAACACCACCGGCCCCGCTGCTGCCGACGTAGCATTGGGGGCCAGCATCAGCCCCGCCGGCGGCCGCCAAACCGTGAGCAGCGTACTGCGCGACGGCAGCGCCTGGCAGGGTGGCCTGAGCGTGGGCGACGAAATCCTGAGCATGGATGGCACCCGCGTAACCGACGACCCCAACAAGCTGCTGGCCGGCCGCGCCGTGGGTTCAGAAGTAAAATTCCTGGTGAACCGGGACGGGCAGATCAAGGAAATCAGCTTCCCGCTGCAGGCTTCCGTGATGCGCCGCTACCGCATTGAGCGCCAGACCAACCCCACCGCTGAACAGCAGACGGTGCTGGCCAAGTGGCTGCCGGTGCAGGGAAAGTAAAAACTGAGTTGCAGTAAGCCAGCATGGCCGTTCAACACCCACAGCGGGCTTGTTGAACGGCCATGCTGATTTTTAGGTGGTACCTTTCTATAGGCTTATGGCAGGTGTGCGGCAGTACCTCGGTCGGTGCTGGACAAGGACCCTGGGCTTTACCAGACTTCCACTTCCAGCGCCGCAGCAATGTTGTAAGCGCGTATTCTGTTGCCTCTGGACACGCTCGGGGATAGTTGCTGGAATGGCAACGTGGGTGAAAAGCGTCGCCAGGTGGCCGATATTCCTTCGGTTGGTGTGGTGAGAAGCTGCGGATAATCGTAGACCGAAATGGCCCGGCTACCGTTCTGCTCCTTATCCTCCACTTCCAAGTACATCACCCCCTTCGAAACGCCTTTTTTGTTGGGGCCTTTTTTCGACTCCAGCCGTTGTCTGATCACGCGGCTGGCGGCATCACCTGACAGGCAGTCCAGCACCAGGAAAAACTCTGATTTGGGCAACATCAGGGCAAAGGGCGACAAATCAAACCGCACGACCGGTTGCCTGCCGGCAGCCGGGTCAAGCGGGCTACTGAAAACCGTATCCGGTAGTAGTCGGGTGCCGAGCAGCGTGGGTGAATTTCCCCGCAGGCAAATATTTAAGCGAATCCGACCTTCCTTAAACGGCTCCTTGACAGGTATTGTCACCGTTCGCACCCGATAGGTTTTTGTGGAATCGGGTAAGGTAAATTTGATGGCAACTTCGGTACCGGGATAAAACGGGTTGGCAGCGGTGGTTTTGCGGTTGATGGAGGTTAAATTAACCGTCTGAACGGCACGAATCTGCACGGTAGGCAGGGCAATTTCCTGCGGCTGCAAGGCCAGCGTATCCAGAAAGGGCGTTTGTGCCGCCGACCAGGAAAAGGGTGTATAGCCAACGTGCGTAGCCGTAGCGGATACGTAGGTAATGGGAAGTGTTACTTTGCCATCGGCATCGGTGGTAAGCGTGGCCTCATCCACCCGAACCGATACAGCCGCCAACGGCCGCCGGGTATGCTTATCAACTATAACCAGCGGAGGGCGGGCTTGCCATGGAAGCAGACTGGGCGCCACGCACAGCAACGATATCAGGGGGTGTATAAGCTTAGGCAAGATAAAGGAGGTAGAGACCCGAAATATCGGTTGAGTAGCACATATGTGCTACTCAACCGATAAGAGTTTATTAGCACGGATGACCCATTGATACAGAGCCGCCAACTAAGACACCGGTATCAAACCCGGCTACATTATATGTGTCCCACCAATCACGCGTTCCATTAACACAATCTCCGTAATGATGAGTCACATCAAGCCGGAAAGCATCTTCAACGGATTGTTTAATGTCGGTGAAAGTTTCCGTTATGAAACCCCAGATAGAGTCGTTTTCTGAGGAGGTAGATAGAGTTTGTGCACTGGCAGAATTCATAGTTGTGCACATTAGGAGTGCCGCAACGGAAAGTGTGGTGAAAACAGCTTTCATGTATTAAACGCAAATAATAGTGCTTACTCTGATATATCCGCTTTTCAGCTACCGCGGGCTAGCGGCATAAACATATATAATTTATATGATATTGTAAAAAGTAAATATTATAGGATAATAATGGCTGCTACGGCTGAATTGCCTAATTCGTCAATGCTCCCACGGCGGAGGCAAGGTTCACGCGGCCCCAGCCGAAATTAGGGTCCCGGCTGCTGCGGTTGGAACTGGCGGCTACCAGGCGGCTCATGATTTGGGCCCGGGTTTCGGTGGGGTATTTCGACCACACGACGGCGGCCATGCCGGCCATGCTGGCCGTGGCCACCGAGGAGCCGCCAATAGTGCTGGGGGCGTCGCCGGACATAGCCAGGGTGAGGGGGCGCAGGTTGTTGCTGCTGCGCTGCATCACCACCGTGAATTCCACGTCGGAGCCCACGTGGCATTCGTCACAGCGGGTGGTGAGGTTGTCTTTCACGCCCGTAACGGCTACGGCCTCGGCCAGCGAAGCCGGATAGATAACGCCCACCCAGCCCGCCGACCAGTCAAAGGACGTGCCGGCGGCGCAGAAAATCAGCTTACCCTTGCCATAGGCGTAACGGATGGCATCGGTCATCTGCGAGGAGGAGGTGAGGCGGCCCATGCTCATGCTGATGATGCGCACATCGGAGCGGTTGCCGGCCAGCAGGTAAGCATCCGTTACGCCCTGTACTTCCCGGCTGGCATCCAGAAATACATCTTCGGCGGCGCGCACGGTAATCAGGTTGGCATTGTAAGCAATGCCGACAGAGGCACCATCGGTGCCGCGCGGAGCGGCGCAGGCGCCGGCCATGCCGGTACCGTGGCCGCAACCGTCGTTGGGCGTTTCGTAGTCGCCATACGGGATACCGAAGATGGTATTGCGCGGCAGGGTCACGAGTCGCTCAATGGTGCGGCCGGTGCTCAGTCCCTGGTTGAACGCCGAGCCCAGGTTGTCCTGCCCATCAGAGGCTCCCGTGTCAATTATCAGCACTTTGGAGCCGCGCCCGGTGCTCTGGTTCCAGGCCGTTCGGATGCCGTGGTACACATCGGCCTGGTTCCAGGAGGACTTGCTGCCGTTGCTGAGCACCGTGTAGTCGGAGCCGGCCACGATGCCGGCCGTGGCGGTGTTGCTGCCGCAGCCGCTGCTGCTTAGAATGGAAGCCGCTTTGCTGGCCGACTGGTGGTTGGGCTCGTAGCCGATAGGCTCAGCATAGCGTACCAGCCCGGACTCGCGCAGGGCTTTGATGGTACTCAACTCTCGCACCGTTACCGTTAGCACCGGCAGGGCATTCTGCTCAAACACCTGTAGCTTTTCGACGGTCAAGTCGGGGTGCGCTTTCTGCTCCTCGGTCAGAATCAGGGCCAGAACCTGCTGGCGGGCCTGCTGCCACTCGGGGCTTAGGCGGGCATCATCGGGCAGCGGGGCCGAGGCGCGCACCGTGGCCGGGCGGTACCCCACTGATAATACATGGTCGGACTGTTGCAAAGCGCTCCAGACGGTGTGGGCGGAGGTGGAGTTCCAGTCAAACTGGCCTTTCTGGCGCAGCGTATTGAAAATCTGCTCATCCAGTTGTTGCTGGGTTAGGGCCGTAGTGGGGTCCGGCTGGGAAGTGGGTGCCGGGTCAGCGGCATCGTGCTGGCAGGCGACCAATGCCAGGGCCAGCAACGCGGCGGGCGCGAAGGGTAGAATACGCATAGAGTAGTGGATTTTGGTTGGGAAAAGAACAGTGAATAAAGAAAGCTGAATATTGGATAAGTACAACGTGTAGAATTATGTTCGGCTTGCCGAATAGTTACGCTGTATAATTCGAAAGCTGAACCAGAAGCAACAAAAAAGCGTCCCGCTACCTGAGTAGCGGGACGCTTTCAACTGCGAAATATTGGGCGCGGAAGTTTACTTGACGCGCTTCAGGGCAACGTCACGAACGGGGGTAATTACCAGCGGCACTTTCTCCACTTTCACGGAGCTGGTATCGAGGCCAAAATACTTGTCTTCGGAAGCAATGAACTGCTTGATGTAGAAATAGGCCTGCATCACCAGCTTCTCCACCATCGGAAATTCGTTTTCTACTGAGAGGAATTTCTCCAGTACCACGAAGCGGAAGTCGCCGGTGACGTGCTGCTTGCTCAGAGACTCGTAGCGGGAAGTGATGTCCACTTCCTTGTTGCGCACGAGGTCTTCCACCACTTTGCGGAAGTACAGGTTGATGCGCTGCTCCACCCGGAAACCCAGCCGGAACGTGATGCGAAACACGTCGTCCTGTGCCAGTTCCGTCACTTTGTACTCCATGGTGTACGGCTCATCGGTGGTATCCACGTGCACAAACCAGTAGATATCGGCACGCTTGGGGCGCTTCTGGAAAATGGAGTAGATAATCTTCGACTCGATTTCCGACTGGCGCTCGGCCGACGACATAAACACCAGGTGCGTAGCGTATTTCGACACTGACTCGTCGTTGCTGAGTTCTTTCAGCGCATCGATATACGGGTCAATCTTGACAAACTCCGTGAGGCGGCGCTTGATGTAGAAGGCCCGCAGCCACACGTACATCACGCCCATCAGCGTAACGCCAATGGCCAGGGATACCCAGCCACCGTGGGGGAATTTGATGAGGTTGGCTATCAGGAAGGAGCCTTCAATGGCCCCATACACCAGCGCAAAGAGCACAATGGCTACCATCGGTACCCGCTTGGAGCGCAGCCACATAATCAGCAGAATGGTGGTCATGAGCATGGTGAGCGTAATGGCCAGGCCATAGGCTGCCTCCATATTCTCCGATTTCTGAAAATACAGCACCACGGCAATGCAGCCCAGCAGCAACAGCCGGTTCATGCTGGGTACGTACAGCTGTCCCTTCACATCGGTGGGGTAGTTGAGCCGCACTTTGGGCCACATGTTCAGGCGAATGGCTTCGGCCACCAGCGTGAAGGAGCCGGTAATAAGGGCCTGGGAGGCAATGATGGCCGCAATGGTGGCAATACCAATGCCGATGAGCAGAAACCATTCCGGCATCAGCTCATAGAAGGGGTTACGCTTGTTGAGCATCTCGCCCTGATGGGACAGCAGCCAGCCGCCCTGGCCCAGATAGTTCAGCACCAGGCAGGATTTCACGAACACCCAGCTAATGCGAATGTTGCCTTTGCCGCAATGGCCCAGATCGGAGTACAGGGCTTCGGCCCCGGTAGTGCACAGGAACACGGCACCCAGGAGCCAGAAACCGCCGGGGTAGTTCACCAGCAGGTCGTAGGCGTGGTAGGGGTTGAGCGCCTGCAGAATGCCCGGGTGTTGCATTATGCCGTGTACGCCCAGCACCGCCAGCATGGAAAACCACACGAACATAATCGGGCCAAAGGCCTTGCCTACAATCTGTGTTCCAAAGCTTTGAAGCAAAAATAGCCCCGCAATAATGCCGATGACAATGGGCACCGTGGGAATATTTGGGTACACCGCTTCCAGCCCTTCAATGGCCGAGGATACCGAAATGGGCGGGGTAATCACCCCATCGGCCAGCAGGGCCGAGCCGCCGATGATGGCAATGGCCGACAGCCAGGCCCCGCGCCGCCGCACCAGGGCATACAGCGAAAAAATGCCACCCTCGCCGTTGTTATCGGCGTTGAGGGTAAGCATGACATACTTGATGGTTGTCTGCAGGGTGAGCGTCCAGAACACGCAGGAGATACCCCCAAGCACAAGCATCGGGTTAATCTGCTCCGGAACAATGGCCTTCATTACGTACAGCGGCGAAGTGCCAATGTCGCCGTAGATGATGCCGAGGGCAATGAGCAAGCCGGCCGACGATATGGCGGTGTGCTGGTGTTTGGCGTCCATGTGAGGAGTACTAGTGAGAGAATAGCCGGTTTTTAACAAGCGGGGCCAAAGGTAGCAGTTGCGCTGAAATGGCAACGCTAGCCGCGCTTACGCAGTCCCGCTGGAAAAGTGCAGGGTCACTTCAGCAATTAAGGATGCAGATAGTCAGGATGGCGGGTTTGCGCCTGCCAGTCGGCCAAGGCCAGCCAGTAGGCCGCCGTGGCGGCCGCTTCGTCGTGGCGCTTCCGGATACGGTAGTTAGCCTCCTGCGCCAACTGCTCCCAGCTGCGGGCCGGGCCTGAAAAGGCAAAGTGGCGCGGCTCTTGGCCCGGCCGATGCAGGCGCCAGCGGTTGGTGCCCCGGGCGCCCCAGGCCAGCAGCGCAATACCCAGGCCAATGCCCAGCGCGGCCGGAACCGTACTCAGCCAGAACTGCAGGTAGCCCAGCAAAAACGCACACAGCACAAATGCCCCCAGCAATACCCCCAGCAGCCAGCGCACCGGCCGCACATCCACTGCCTCCAGCTCCCGCCAACCAAACAGCTCGCCTTGCAGCTCCAGGCCGTCATTGGTCAGGGCTACCCGGCCATCCTCGCTGCGCTGGGTCTGAAACTGTTCAGGCGGGGCAGGAGGCAGGGGCTGAAACACTGGCTCGGGGAACTGGCCCGCCGGCAAACCGCCGGTGGAGTCAAGGGGCGAGGCGTTGTTATCGGGTGCGGGAGGAATAGAGTGGTCCATAGCCGAAAAAGCCCCGCTGCCGGTTGTGGTTCGGACCCAATTGAGGGGCACGAGGCGCACGGGAGGCAGCGGGGCTTTCATATCAGGAGAAAAAGAGCTGAGAAATAACGGGGAGTAAGTACGGCTTTTTATCGCCTGGCCTGCTCACCCCGGTTTCCGAACTCCAGAACGTACTAGCGGTTTACTTTCAGCAGCTCTACGTCGAAAATCAGCGCTGAGTCGGGGCCAATGTCACGGCCGGCACCACGCTTACCGTAGGCCAGGTCGGAGGGAATGTACAGGCGCCATTTCGAGCCTTCGGGCATCAGTTGCAGGGCCTCAGTCCAGCCCGCAATTACCTGGTTTACACCGAAGGTAGCGGGCTGGCCGCGCTGGTACGACGAATCAAACACGTTGCCGTTGATGAGCGTGCCGTGGTAATGGGTGGTAACTGAAGAAGACGGGCCGGGCTTGGGGCCGTTGCCTTCCGTCAGGACCTCGTACTGCAGGCCGCTGGGCAGGGTGGTTACGCCCGGCTTCTGGGCATTTTCTTGCAGGAAGGCTTCGCCTTCGGCTTTGTTGTTGTTCATGGCGTTAGGGTCTTGGTTGTCGTCCTGGTCATCACCGCCGCCCAGCTGCTCCTGCAGCTGCTGCATGGCGCTTTGCATCTGCTCGGGCGTCAGGCGGCTGGGCTCCCCGGTCAGGGCTTCCTTCATGCTCTGGGCAAAGATGTCAATGTCCAGGTCCAGGCCCTGCTGGGCGAAATTGCGGGCCATGTCGCGCCCGATGATGTAGCTGATTTGCTCTTTCAAGCCGGTCAGATTCATAAATCACAGATTTTACTGATTTCCCGGATTACGCTGCTGTTTTCCATGAAAACCCGGTTCCGATAGTCAGTATATGAGAGAGAGGCAGCGGCCCACCGTGAGCCGCTCTTGCTGTGAAGTACCGAAAACCGCCGCGAATGGATATAGTTTTTTTCGTGGATGGGAGATAATGTCCTGATTTTGAACCCTGGTTTGTGCAGGCCTAAACGCACCAGACCCCGCCCAAGGAGCGGGGTCTGGCTAAAAAACGACTTGGGTATAGCTTAGCAGAAGTGCAGCTCTTCCTCGTCGCGCAGATCAAAAAACAAGTTCAGGTCGCGGACCTGGGCGGCCAGGAAGCTAAGTGACCCTAACCCTCCCAGAACCAGCAGCGAAGAAACGGCGGCAGTGCTCTTTTTCATGTAATCTATGTGTATGGTGATGCAAGTCAGTTTGTTGACTGCAAAGATACTACGCAGAGGTCAGGAAATTGTTATGCAAGCATCATTTATTTGTTGCGGCTGGCGGGGGTGTTGTCAGGGCTGGCTATCCTATTCGTCGCGCTGATAACCCTCCTCGTCAAAAGAATTTTCCTCGTTGATGAGGTAGCTTTCCTCGGCCGAGGATGAGGGTGGGGGTGCCGGGGCAGAGCCCAGCCAGATTTCCACGAAGGGCGGCTGGTTGGCTCGCACCTGCACGGGAATATCGTCGCTTTCCAGCCGGCCGTACGCCTTGAGCACGTACTTGCCGGGCCGCAGGTTATCGAAGCCAAAGCGGCCTTCCGCATCCGTAATTGCCACAATGTCGGGGTGGGGCGGCCCGGATACGATGATCATATTCACGTCCTCGAGGGGCGCATTGGTAGTATCCCGAACAATACCGGTTATGTATCCCATCGTGCTTGCTTGGTTTGAGGTACTGCAACGCAACAACAGCACTAGTAGCCCCGGCATCAGGCCGGTAAAGAGGTGACTGGGAAACAGCTGGCGCCCCGGCCACCTCTTGTTACAGCGCCCGGTGCTAGGCACCGCCTTCCAGCCGCCACTTCTTCAGATTATCGAACACCGGCTTGGTAATGCGGGTGGCCGAGTTGCCCGATGAGGCCCCGTTGGTATGAATGCCCACCACAATACGGCTGCCGGCCGCATCCTTGAACCACACCGGCGAGCCGCTCTGGCCACCGGCCGTGTCAATATCGTACGTAATGGTGCGGCTGGTAACGCTCTTGGCTTTGCGACCATTAAACCACATGGTGCCCGAGGGTTTGTCGCCGGGGTAGCCGGCCGTGTTCAGGCGCTTATTGAGCAGAAACTGGTCCGGGAACTGCCCAAACCCGAAGGCTCCGATGCTGGGCGACACGCTGGCATTGCGGGGCAGCTGAATCACGCCGTAGTCGTAGTTGCGGGCTTTGTTGTTTACCCAGCCCTGTACCGAGCGAAATGCGGTGGCCGTGTAATGCTGGAATGGCTCACTGGTGCCATTGCGGCCGGGTGTCACCACAATTTGCCGGGGCCAGCCGCCGTGCCCGTGAATGTACACGCAGTGGCCGGCCGTGAGAATGGTGCGCGGCCCGATAAAGAAGCCCGTGCCCAGGTAGTTCTTGCCATCGGCGGCCTGAATTTTGAGGTGGCAGATGCGCTTCCAGGGTACCACGGAGGTGTTGTTTACCTGTACCCGGTCATCCGTCCCAATGATAACTTCCAGGGCTTCAATCTGCTGAGCCAGGGCCTCTACGTCCGTTTCATCCATACCAGCGGCTTCGTCCTGGCCGGCTTCGTCGTCGGTGGCTTCGCTGAATTCCAGCTGCTTGATGATGGCCGGATTGACGCCGGCCTGCCGGAGCATCTGCAGAATGGCCGGGTTCAGCTTTTTACCCTTGGGCTTCACGATTCCCTGCACCAGCTTGGTGCCTTGTTTCACGGCCGCTCCGGCCAGCGTGGGTAATACCGCTTTGGCCAGGGGCAGCACCAGCGCCGCCAAGGCACCAAAAAACTCCTGGTTGCCCTCCGAGGCTTCCATGTCGGCCAGGGAGGCTTCCACTACGGGCTCGGCCTCGGCGCTGGTTTCGGCGGGGTTGTTTTCCTGCCAGCCTTCCACGCTTTCGTAGAAGGATTCCGTATCCGTAGCCTCATCCGCTTCCGCCGATTCATCGGACATGCCGCCCTCATTGCCGGTGGTATTCAGGCGCGAAACCGGGCTGTTGATGGGGCGGTGGCCGTCGGTAAGCACCGCTTCAGTAGCGGTAGCCTCGCCGTCGTAGCCATCTGACTCGTTGCCGTCGGTGGCCCCGGCTACTTCATTGATAACCTCCTCCAAAGTGGTGGCCTCGTCGGTGGCCAGGTTTTCCATGGGGTACCCCATAGGGCCCCGGCCGGTGGGGGGAAGGTCGTAGTCGTACTGCCCATTGCCTGGGGTAATCCTGACTTTTGTTTCCATAGTGGTAGTAGGTTAGGTGTTGGTAAATGGACGTACCGAAGATACCTCCTGCGAGAGCCGGGTTCAATAACATAAATATGTGAAAGTCAATATTTTGTACTGAATTAATCAGGGAAGGAATAACCTTTTGAAGGCGTATGCACGCCTGATTGAATCAATAAAAAAAGTCCTGCCACTCCGGCAGGACTTTGTAACAGGTACCTAACAAAACGAAGCATGCAGTATAGGAACTGCAGGTGGTGTTATTGAAGCGAAACCTGCTCTGCCGGAGCTGCCGGCTCATCGGGGGGTGCGGTTTTGGCGGTCTGTTCCAGTTCCAGCAGGGCCTTTTTGCGCCAGAGGCCGCCCGCATAGCCCGTCAGGTGGCCATCGGCCCCCAGCACCCGGTGGCAGGGAATGAGAATAGCAATGCGGTTCAGGCCGTTGGTGGAAGCTACGGCCCGGACAGCGGTGGGGCGGCCCAGGGCGGCGGCCTCCTGCCCATAGGTGCGGGTGCTGCCGTACGGAATCCGGAGCAGCTCCTGCCACACCTGCTGCTGAAACGCCGTGCCGGGGGTGTGCAGCGGCACTGTAAACTCCCGGCGGGTACCGGCAAAGTATTCGGCTAACTGGATACGGAGTATTTCGTAGTGCACATTTTCGCTCTGCACTACGGTGGCGTTGAGGCGGTGGGCCAGGTCTTTCAGCTCCGTTTCAAGCCCCCGGCGGTCCGTGAATTCCAGCAGGCAAACTCCCTGCTGGGTTGCGCAGGCCAGCATGGTGCCCAGCGGCGTTTCCAGGCGGGTAAGGTTAAGGATCTGCTGCTGCCGGCTCAGGGAAGGGGCCACGCCAAACACGGTTTTAAAGGAATCCTGGAAGCCACTGAGCGACTCATACCCACTTTCAAAGGCCGTAGCCGTTACCGAGTTGCCGTTCTGGATTTTGCGGAACGCGGTATTGATGCGGTTGAGTCGTTGGTAGGCCTGAAACGTAATGCCGTGCTGCCGCAGAAACCAGCGGCGCACCGTGGCCGGCTCCAGACCTTTCTGGCGCAGCTGCTGGTCGGAGATTTTGACGGCGGGCTGCCGGGCCAGCTCCTCCAGCAACTCCTGCATAAACGGCGGTGTAGCATCCCGAGCCAGTAGCGGGGTGCACACTTTGCAGGCCCGGTAGCCATGCAGCAGCGCCTCCTTGGTAGAGGCAAAAAACTCTACGTTTTCAGGTTTGGGCTTGCGGGCCGGGCAGGTAGGCCGGCAGAAGATACCAGTGGTTTTGACGGCGGCAATAAACCGGCCCTCGTACGCGGCATTTTTAGCAACCAGCGCCTGATAGCATTCGGCGGCGTCGGGAGTGGGAAACAGGGGCGTCATAAGGGAAGATGGTGCTGAATACTCGGAAAGTCAGGCAAAGCAACTCCCTGCTTAAGCGGCCTGCAACCGAAAATTGAACAGGCATTTTTTCAGGTAACCAAATCGGGCCGTTAGCCAGGCATTACGCCCGGCTACCGGCCCGGATGATACTTGTGTGCAGCGCCTGCCTGCGCGATGAGGCGGCGGGTTGTCAGCGCGACCAGTCGTCGAGTGTTTTCTTTTCCCGCCTGGACAGGCCCTCGAGACCCTGTTGGTTGATTTTGTCTAGCAGCTCGTTCAGGTAAGCTTCTTCGCGTTGCTTTTTGGCCCGGTCCCGGTCGTCGAGGGTCTGGTAGCCGGGTTCGACGTTGAACAGGTTACCCCGCAGCCGGCCGGCCGGCCGGCGCAGCAGCAGGTACAGAAAACCAACGGCCGGCACCACAATGGCCAGCACGGTCAGGTAGTTGGTCCGGAGCAGCTCGGGCTGGATAACCAGCATCGTGGTCAGGCCCACCAGCGCCCCGCCCAGGTGCGCATCGTGCCCGATGGAGTCGCGGCGCACGGTAATGCCGTACGCCGACAGCAGCACAAACAGCAGTCCATACAGCCAGCCCGGCAGGTAAATACCCAGCATGCCCACTTCAATGCCGGGAAAAAGCGCAATAGAGGCAAAAATAAGTCCGCTTACTGCGCCGGATGCACCCACTGCGCTGTAGCGCGCCTCGTGGCGGTGCAGCCACAGCGAAAACAGGTTGCCGCCTATGAGGCTGGTGAAATAGAGCGTCAGAAAATTCTGCATTCCCACCAGCGCCTCCAGGGCTCCGCCGAAGCACCACAGCGTAAGCATATTGAACCCCAGATGCCACCAGCTGACGTGCAGAAAACCGGAAGACAGCAGCCGTTGGTACTGCCGCCGGTACCGGATGGGCCCCACCTCGAAGGCATGGCGGGCAAAATAGGCAGGGTCGTTCAGGCCCTGATACGAAACAAAACACGTCAACAGCACCAGGCCCAGGCCCACAATGCCCAAGTCGTTCATAATAGGTAGGAGTAAAAGGATAAGATGGCCGTGGCGGCCGGGCGCGCCGGCCCGGGTGCATCGGGTTATTTCTTCAGCACCAGTTCGGCTTTGTGCAGTCGGAGCGTGGGGTTGGGAGCGGCTATGAGGCGGGCTTTAAACGTGTAGGCCGCATCTTTCGGAATGGTCAGCTCGGCGTTTTTGCCGCTGAAACTCCAACTCACGCGCCCGTTGATATCGGTTTTCGCTTCCTGCACGCTCACGTTTTTCTCCGTTGGATCAAGCTCCAGCTGCTTAAAGGGCTGCCCATTCTGAAGTACCACTACCTGAAACCGGAGTGGGGCCTCTCCCTGGTACTCCATATCCATTTCCGACCACAGGGCAAGCTGGTCGTTCTGGTGCAGGTTCACGGTGGTTTCCTTTACTACCTCCTGCTGGGGCGTGCTGACGGTGTTGACGGGCAGGCGGGCTATTTCCTTGCCCAGAAGCGCCTCGCAGGCTCCCAGCGGAGCCGTCAGAAGCAGGATAGCAGCCAGCAGACGAGCGGTGCGAATAGAAGAATGCATAGGATAGAGCAATGGGAACAGCCCGCAAGTTGGAGAAAAGGATTGACGCGGGAAAGTCTGTTCGGATCATCTACCCAACCCGATTCTGCCGCCGGGGCGGCTTCCGCTGGCTCCGGGCTATTGCACCTCGCTCACCTCCACCCGGCGGTTGCGCGCATCGGGCGAGGGGTATAGCGGACGGGAGTCGCCGTAGCCCACAGTATGTATGCGCCCGGCTGCCACCCCGGCTTTCACCAGAGCTTCCTTTACGGCTTCGGCCCGCTGCTCACTCAGTACCTGGTTTTTCTGTGGCTCCCCAATCTTGTCGGTGTGACCGGCAATCTGAATACGCAGACTGGGGCGGGCCAGCAGCTCGGCGGCCAACTGTTGGAGCGCCGGTCGGCCATCGGGGAGCAGCTTCGGGGTTCCCAGCTCAAACAGCACGGTAGGCAGCACCAGTAGCCGCTCCGACAGGACGGGCGCAGCCGGAGCCAGAGTGGATAGGGTGGCAGGCAGAGCCGGGTAAGCGAGCCGGGCAGGAAGCTGGCCGATGGCCGCTAATGGCAACGGCTCGACGGGGGGCGGCTGGGGCGACTGGGCTGCAGCAGTTACCTGAATGGTAATGGGCACCACGGCGCTTTCGCGGGTGGGGTAGAAGCCCTGGGTGAGGTAGAAGGTAGTGGTCTGGCTGAGGCGGGTGCGGTGCGTGTTGCCGGTGGCTACAGGCTGCTTCAGCTCGGCATCGGCGTACCAGAGCACGTTGCGGCCCGATACCCGGATGGTAGTTTCGGCCCCGGCCGGCACCGTGGCGGCCGATTTCAGCTTCACCCGGTAGAGCACAAACGTGCCATGGTCACAGTCGCCCACGGGGCGGTAGGTGGCCCGGCCGGTCAGTTTCTCCTGGGCCGCGTCGTAGGTGAAGGTGATGGCACCGTCGCACCAGTAGCTGAACAGGCTGCGGCCGGTTTCCTGGAGCTTGCGCACGTGCTCTAGCTGTAGCCCGGCGGCGGTGCGGGTAGCCCGGATCTGGAACGTCACGCTGACCTGCGGGGCCTCGCCCACTTCCTGGTACAGTACCCCCAGTATGCCGCCCGATTTGCTTTGCTGCACGCGCAGCAGGGCCGGCCAGTACCCGCCCCGGTCGCCGGTATCGGTTTCCACGCCCTGCCATACTCCGGATAACGAGGACAACGCCTGTGCCTGCGCGCCCGCCACGGTGCAGGCAACCAGGAGCAGAGAGGTAACAAGGTTCTTCATAACCATAGATGCATCAGTCTTTATCCGCTGGGGCCAGGCAGGGACAGTAACAAGAGTCATTTATCGGGCCCCGGGTGGCAGGCGGCGTTCAACCACCAGCTTTTTCAGGGCTGAAATATCGACCTGAAACCGGGTTGAGCGCAAGTGGGCCGGGACCGGTCAGGGCCTGCCGAACACGCGTTGCAGAAACTGCACGGTGTACTCCAGGGTGGGCGCAAACCAGGGGTTGAACAGCGGAAACGGGTGTGGGGCCTCAGGAAACGTGTGCTCCTCGGAGTAGATGCCCAAGGCGGTCAGCTGGCGGCGCACGTCGTCGCGGCCGGCGTGCATGCGGGCCACGCCGCTGTTGATGAACAGCATGGGCGGTGTGCCGGGGCCGATGTGGCTCAGGGCCGAGGCCTGCTCCCATAGCCCGGGGCTGGCTTCCCGGCTGCCGCCCAGCCACTGGGTGGCCGCCGAGAGGCCCTTCCTGTCGTCGCCTTCCCCCGATTCGGGGTGGGTGAAGGCCAGAATGCCGTCCACATCCACAATGGCCTGCACCTGGCTAGAGCGGCTGCGGTACGTAGTACCGGTCTCGTAGCGCGGATCGGCGTTGGTGGTGCCTGCCAGCGCCGCCAGCTGCCCCCCGGCCGAGAAACCCCAGATGGCTACCCGGGTGGTATCGAGGCCATAGGGGCGGGCGTGGGCGCGCAGCCAGCGCAGGGCGGTTTTCAGGTCCTGCACCGCCGCCGGGTAGGGGGCTTCCGGGCTCAGCCGATACTCGGCTGTTACGGCCACGAAGCCCCGGGCGGCCAGCTGCTGGGCCATGGCGTGGTGCTGGCTTCGGTGGCCGGAGCGCCAGCCGCCGCCGTGCACCAGTAGCACCGCCGGGGCGGGCCGGTGGCGGCGGGCTTTGGGGTAGAATACATCCAGCAGCAGGGGCCGGCTCGAGGCTTCAGTGTAGGGCACGTTCACGCGGCTGCGGATGGTGGCGGGCACCGGCGGCCGGGCAATGCTGATGTCGGGGTGCTGCTTGCGGGCCTTAACGAAGGCGCTGTAAGTAGTAAAGGAGGTGTCGCGCGGTAAAGCGGGCTGCTGGGCCCGGGCCGGGGCGGCCAGCAGCAGCCCGCCGGCCAGCGCACTCAGTACCGGTTTGCACGCCCTCTTCGCCGGGAGCCAATATCGAATCATACAGGTGCAAGAAACACGGTCGGGGCAGATAGGCTGCATTCGACTACTCCAGATAGGCCATTTCCTCGGCACTCAACCGAATAGTTGCGGCGGCCAGGTTCTCGCGCAGGTGAGCCAATTGGGAGGTGCCCGGAATCGGCAGCAGCCAGGGCGACTTGTGCAGCAGCCAGGCAATGTTGAGCTGGGCCTCCGTAACGCCGTGGCGGCGGGCTACCTCGGCCACGCGGGTATCGGCCTGGGGCAAAGCGTGCAGCAGTGAGAAGAACGGAATGAGCGGAATGCCGTGCTGCTCGCACAGATCCAGCACCTCCGCGCCGCCGGGGTTGGTACCGTGGGCATGCGCCAGCGTGGTACGCTGGGCGTGACCGTACATGTTCTCAACGGTGGCAATGGGCCCCTGCTGCAGCCCCGCTTCTAACTCGGCCCGCGTGACGTTGCTCAGGCCCACGTGCAGCACCTTGCCCTCGCGCTGCAGCTCAAACATGGCGCCCAACTGCTCATCAAGCGGCACCGGGCCCGCGCCCATCAGCCGCAGGTGTACCAGCTGAATCTGCTCCTGGCCCAGGATGCGCAGGTTGTTGTCGATGCTGGCCCGCAGCTGCTCGGGGCGGTTGTAGGGCACCCAGCTTTTATCAGGTCGGCGGGTGGCCCCCACTTTGGTGCAGATAACCAGCTCGGCCGGGTACGGGTGCAGGGCCTCACGGACAAGGCGGTTGGTTACGTCCTCGCCGTAATAGTCGGCCGTGTCGAGGAAGGAGACGCCCGCGTCCACGGCTTCGCGCAGAATCTGCAGGGCCTCGGAGCGGTTAGCCGGCTCGCCCCAGATGTCGGGCCCGGTGAGGCGCATGGTGCCGTAGCCCAGCCGCGCCACGGTAAGCGGGTGGGCGGAATGCGGGGCAATGGTGATAGTGGACGTCATAGCAGGAAAGGATGAGGGGGAGGGAGTCGGTGGGATACAATTCACTGTCAGGAAAGTTTCTGGTCCCGCAGCACCTGCTCCAGAAATGCGCGGGGATTTATCAGAAACCGCGCGGCCTGCGACTGTTCAATCAACGGCAGTAGCTTCGATAATTGCGGCGGCAACAGCATCCTGTTGGCATCCAGCAACACAAGGTTCTGCTGCTGGCACAGCGTGAGAACGGCTTGCAGGAAAATTGCGGCCTGGCCGGGGTCACGCAGGTCGGTTCTGAACTGGAATTCTTCCACAAAGTTTCCTTCGGCATCAAGGCCCAAATGGCAGTCGTGGTCCTGCTGGGTTTTATTATCATTTACCTTCCAGTACACGTCCTGCGAGTCGCTCCATTCGGCGCGGGGCAGCAGAGCATCCATAGCTGCTGTCAGCGGGGCCGGCTCCACACGCTGCCCCGCCCACCAGTCGGGCATATCAGATGGTTGGCTTATGGGAAGCCGCTCCGGCAGGTAGCCAAAGTGGGCGACTATGCCCGCTCGAGGCAGAACGGTTAACGGATATTGCCAGAGTGCCATGCGCTAAGGTGGTTGTGGGAAGCAATGTTTATGGCTTCGTTTTATGCGTGTGGAGGCAATAGCACGATCTGTGTAGTTCACGCTACTTGCATCCCCTCAACGAGCCATCTTATAGATCCTATCGGCCAACACTTCCAGGTCGGCGGCGTCGGTGTTGGTTAGCATAATCACTACATGGCGAAATTCCGGGTCGGTGAGCAGCACGGAGTTGAAGCCCTCAATGCTGCCGCGCCGTTCCAGCACGGGCTGGGGCAGGGTTTTGTCGTTGTAGTAAAAGCCGATTGTGGGGTAGCCCCGGGCGTAGTCGATGAAGGCAGCCTGCTGAGGCTGCCGCACCAGCGCGGCCGTGGTAGCGGCCGACAGCAGCGTGTGGTGGCGTAGGGCTTCCGTCAGGCGCAGCAGGTCGGCGGCGGTGGAGTAGAGGGCCCCGGCCCCGGCGTAGTTGGAGAGGTAGCGGGGCGCATCGTTGCGGAGCGTGTCGCGGGCGGTGCTGGCCCCAAAGGTGTAGTTGTGGTAGCCGTAGGCCAGGCGCGGTATCACCCGCTCCTCCCGCACTACGCCTGAATCGTACATCTGCAGCGGCGTGAGGATGCGGGTCTGCAGCAGGCGGGCAAACGGCTGTTGCGTCACAACTTCCAGCACCCGCGTCAGCACCACGTAATCCACGTTGTTATAGTGAAACGTACCGGGTGGGAGGGTATCGGCGCGGCGCACAAAGCGGCTGACGTACTGGGCCGGCGAGTACGGGGCGGCATAGGCTTCGGCAGGCTCATTCAGCAGGCCCGAGTGGTGGGTGAGCAGCCCCAGCAGGGTAATATCCTGGCAGCTGGCCGGCAACTCCGGCAGGTAAGCGGCCACCTTATCGGAGAGGCGCAGCTGATTCTGCTCGACCAGCTGCAGTACCAGAATGGCCGTGAACGTCTTCGACAGCGAGGCAATGGGAAAGCGGGTGTCGGGGCCGATGGGAACGGCAAACTGCCGGTTGGCCAGGCCGTGGCTGAGGTAGGTGGTGGGTCGGCCCTCGTGGGCCACCAATACCGTCCCGCTGAAGTGGCCGGCTTCGTATTCGGCCTGGAGCAGCCGGGCAATGGAGCCCTGCGCATACCCCCCGACGGGCAGCAGCAGCAACCCCGCTAACAGCATTCGATACCGGAATAAAGCAATCATAATCAGGAATAGATACGATTAATACGGCCCGGATTCCGGGTGGCTGACGATGTCCAACGCCGGAGTAGCATCGGTTCCGGCCGGCCCAAATGCGCGAAAAGGGTCCTATATCAGCGCGGATGGGGTGTCAATATATGAATTGGAGCACCGTAAGGCGGGGAGTTGCCGTGCTTTGGCTCACTTCCCGGCTGATCCGGTCCGGAAAACCCTGACGCGCTTTCTCATTCACCCTTAACCCCGCTGCCATGCTCCGCTTCCTACGCCCGCTGCTCAAACCAATTGTATTGCCCCACTGGTGGCAGGATGCCCTGCTGCTGCTACCCCGGCTGGTGTGCGGCTACCTGCTGGCCTTCGAGTTTGGGGCCGTAAAGTTCGGGCTGCCTTGGTCGCCGCCCGACCACAACCTGGGTCTGTTCGAGGTGGCCTTCTGGTTTCCCCAGGATGTGGCCGCGTACGGCGGTATCTTCGCCTTGCTGCCCGCCTTCTTCGCCTGGATGGGTGCCGCCAGTGAAGCTGTGGGCGGGTTGCTGCTGATGGCCGGGCTGGGCACACGCGTGTCAGCTTTCCTCATCAGCTGCACTATGCTGGTGGCTATTTTTATGCAGCAATTGCCGCAGGGTATGTGGAACACGCTGCCAGCCGCTGGTTTTTTGTGGGTGAGCCTGATGGCGCTGGTGCTCGGCTCCGGCCGTTACGGGGTTGATTACCTGCTGGCCAACTGGCGTAGCCGCCGCTCGGCTACCGCGGTTTCGGCCTCGCAACGCTCCGCCGTAATTCTGGCGCTGCTGCCCGCGCTGGCGTTGCTGCTGCCCGGCTGCGTGCAGCCCGCCCACGACAAAACCGTTGTGTATCTGCTTGATGTGAAAGGCCTGCCCGACGTGCGCCAGGTAGGCTTGCGCGGCCGTGACAAACCCCTAAGCTGGGACCAGGACCTGCGCCTCACCCCCACGGGCCCCGACAGCACCCTCTACCGCGCCGTCGTGACGACGCATACCGGCTACCTCCTCACGGAAGTGAAGTTCACCGTCAACGGCGAGTTTGAGTTAAAGGACGCCGACAACCGCCGCATCAAGTTCGGGCCTGGCGACACCACCGTGTACCGCGCCCGATTCAACGTGCGGCCGTAAGTTCGCGCTACTGCTTTGCCCGGTTCATGATGCGCCGCTCCCAGTGCTTGCGCTTAGGTGCCACGTAGCCGCGCAGGTACTTTTCCATCACCATCACGGCGCAGGGGGCCGCGGCGGTGGCCCCGAAGCCACCGTTTTCCAGGTACACGGCCACGGCAATTTTGGGATTGTTGGCCGGGGCGAATCCCACGAAGGCGGCGTGGTCGTCGCCCTCGTCGTTCTGCACGGTGCCGGTTTTGCCCGCTACGGTAATGCCTACGTCGGCGAGGCTGGAGGCGTCGGCAGTACCGCCGCGCTGCATTACGGCCACCATGCCGGGCACCAGGGCGGCAAAATTCGCACTGTCGATGAGGGTGTGACGCTTGCGGGTGAAGCGGGGCAGCGGGCCGCCCGTGCCCACGGCGCGCACCAGATGGGGCGGATAGTACCAACCCCGGTTGGCAATAATGGCCGCCATATTGGCCATCTGCAGGCCCGTTAGGTTGATTTCGCCCTGCCCGATGCTGAGCGAGTAGATGGAGCGGTAGGTCCAGCGGCGGCTGCCGCGGGTTTTGTCATAGTACGCCGCTGTGGGCAGGAAGCCGGGGGCCTCCCGGGGCAAATCCACGCCCAGCACCGAGTCGAGGCCGAAGGAGCGCACGTAGCGCCGCCACTGCGTCAGGTTGGCGTGGCGGGCGGCCACGGTGTCCTGCGCCAGCGAGTCGGGCACGCAGTCGATGAGGCTCTGCATTACCTGGTAGAAGTAGGGGTTGCAGCTGTACTTGAGGCCCAGCGTGAGACTGCGGCCCGGCGGGTGGTGGTGCACGCAGCTCACCAGGCTTTGGTCGCAGCGGAAGCTGGTGGCGGGCGTAATGGCGTGCATCTGCAGGGCAACGGCGGCATTCACCAGCTTAAATACCGAACCGGGCGGGTTGGCCAGCATGGCGGGGCGGTTGAGCAGAGGCATATCTTCGTGCTCCAGCAGCTCGGTGCGTCTGCCGGCCTGATCGGGGGCCGTGAGGGTAGCCGCGTCAATCACCGGGCCCGACACGTAGGCTAGGATTTCACCGGTGCGCGGGTCGAGGGCCACAAGGTAGCCCTTGCGGCCGCCCAGCAGCTTCTCGGCGTAGGTCTGCAGCTTCACGTCCAGCGTGAGGTGCAGATCCTGGCCCTGTTGAAAGGCCGTATCGGGGGCCCAGCTGCCGTGCTGACGGCCCTGCTTATCGAGCAGCGGGTGCTGGTAGCCGCGGTGGCCGCGCAGGAGGCCATTGTAGTAGCTTTCCACGCCGCCGTTGCGCAGGCGGTAAAAGCGGCCCCGCCCGGTGCGGCGGGCTTGGCGGTAGAAGCTCTGGGCCTCGGCGCTGAGGTAGCCCAAAGCATGAGCGGCGGCCGGGGAGGTGTACACCCGGCGGCGCTGCTCCACCAGTTGCAGCTGGGGCCAGGCGGCGCTGTCCTGGCGCACGCGCGCCACTTCGGCGGCGGTCAGGCGCAGCAGGCCGGGGTAACTGGCGGGGCCGGCGCCCGGGAAGGGAAGGGCGTCCTGAATGCGCCGCCGTACGGTGGTCGAGTCCCAGCCCAACAGCTCACCCAGGGCCAGGGTATCGAGCGGGTAGCGGCGGGGTAGCCGCAGCAGAAACTGCGGGCGGGTCGCCACCAGTACCGAGTCGTGGCGGTCGAGAATGCGGCCGCGCTCCGGTACCTGAGGCAACACCACGCGGCGGGCGGTGTAGCGCACGCGCACGTCGGAGGCCTGAGGTGGGCGGTTTTGCTGATCGGGCGAGGAGCAGGCGGCCAGCCCGGCCAGCAGTGCCAGCAGGCCGGTTTGCCACCAGAAGAGAGCAGTACGCATTCGGTAAAGCTAGCCAATTGCCGGACTACGGAGGCCCGGTTTTCGCTGAAACGGGCGTTGCACCACCCGAATCGGGCCGGGAACCGGAACCGTCGGGACAGTGGGCCTGCTCACCGGTCCTTTGCCGCTCACCCGAAAGCCTGGAAGAGTTGGGGCGAGGTCGGGGTGTATGTTGGAAAAGGTGAGGCGAAGGGTGGAAGAATGGGAGCTAAGCCTGAACATTTGGGGCCGGATGTGTGCTGGCAATGGACGATTAAGGGCGTATAACCGTTTCCTAACCGGGGTTTACATGCCGCAGAAACGCGACACTTCGCGTCTCTACGCTGTTCGGGAAACCGCCGCTCAGCAAAGCGCCACCTGGATTTCTCCGGGTGGCGCAGTCCAAAGGCAAGTCAGGTTGAGGGTTGAGTTACTGAGCCGCCGGATACCAGTTGCGCAGCCGGACGTCGATTTTCTTGTTGGCCGCGTTGACGGTTTTCTTGAAGCCGTCTACGTCGCTCAGGCCGCTCTGACCCCGGTAGTGGTACGGATATACAATGCCGGGTTTGAAGGCCAGGACGCCCTGCGCGGCCTGCTGCACATTCATGGTGTAGGGCAGGTTCATGCACACAAAGGCCACGTCGATATTCTTGAGGGCGCGCATCTCGGGGGTGTCTTCGGTGTCACCGGACAGGTACACGTTCTTGCCGCCCAGGTTCAGCACGTAGCCGTTGCCCCGGCCTTTGGTGTGCATAGCATCGGGGGCTTCGGGCAGGTTGTACATTGGAATGGCCGAAACCTGCATGCCCAGCGTGTCGAGCTTCTGGCCGTTGCGAAGGATGCGGACCTGGGCTTTGTACTCGGCGGGCAGCTTATCGGCCACGGCCTGGGGCACTATCATTAGGGCCTTACCCACGGAAAGACCCGCCAGCGTCTGCGGGTCGAGGTGGTCACCATGAATGTCGGTGATGAGGATGACATCGGGGGCGGCCAGGCCAGTGTAGGCGGCGGCCCCGCCGTAGGGGTCTACGTAAATGGTCTTGCCGTTCCAGGTGAATACCACGCTGCCGTGGGTGATGGGCTGCACGGTGAGCGGCCCGTTCTTGGTGGCAATCTGGTCGGCAGCGGCGCGCGGGGCGGGGGCAGTTTGGGCCTGCGTTTGAAAGGTAAACGCCAGGGCCGCCGCGAGGATAAGGGGGAATTTCATCGGGGTTTCTGTTTGGTGGGTAAAGGGAACAGGTTGCTAACCCAAGGCGGGGAAGAAAGTTCTGGGGGAGCGTTTGCAGACGGTAGCTGGCGGCGGCGCAATCAAGCAACTGTGTGGATGGGCGTTGGCGACCCTTACCGGGGAATCGTCATCAAGGGCCGCTACTTCTCCTTCGAAAGCCTCTACGGAGCCTGCGACAAAACCTAATACATCACCACCTTTCGCTACGACCGCACCCGGCGAAACTGGTTTCTGCACCGCCGCGGCCAGATCGACTATTCCTGCCACGATACCACCGCCACCGCCGACGAAACCCAGCAAACCACCCATATAGCGGATTCATGAACGGTATACATGATAGCCGCAATGGTTGAACCAGGCTTTGGCGTCCTTGCTGGAAATCCAGTCCACGGCCGTTTGGATAGCCGCCTCCACTGCTTCACGGGTACGGGCCT
>NZ_RWIT01000001.1 GCF_003944715.1 Hymenobacter rigui
TGCGGCTGGCCGGCAGCCGAGCCCACGTAGCCCTGCACCCGCAGGCGGTTGTTGCTGTCCTTGGAAATGTTGGTAATTACCGGGTAGTCGATGCCGCCGTTGGCCTGGCGGTAGGGCGGAATCTGGGTAGTAGGAGTGCCGGCCACGTCCAGCAGCCCGTCGTTGCCCGTTACCCCGTCGCCCTGGCCGTAGTTGGCGTCGCCCCCCACGCGGCCGTTGGGGCCGGTGAAGTCGATGGACAGCAGGCCGGCCGCCCCGGCAATGGAGCCGTCCCCGTTCAGGAAGAGGGCGTTCTGGCTGATCTGCACGTTGCGCTGGCCATAGTTGAGCACGATGCCCGACGACTGGTTGCGGGTTATTACGTTGCGGGTAATCAGGTCGGTGTTGGTGCTGTTAACGGTACCGTTGCGGGCCAGGTAGTGAATGCCCGAGCCCTCCAGGCGCGAGTTGGTGCCGCCCGTGCCATTGCCGCTGATGGTGTTGTTGCGGATGAGGTTGTTGCTGAGGCTGCCAATCTCCAGCTGAATACCGCTGCTGTTGCTGAGGTTGATCAGGTTGCCTTCAATAAGCAGCGGACCTGCCGCCCCGGCATCGCCGATGGAAAGCGCGTCACCCCCGGCCGTCACCTGGCCATTCTGCACAAACTCGTTGTTGCGGATAACAGCCCCGGTGGTGTTGCGGCCCACCGAGTACTTCAGACCCGAGTTGCCGGCGTAGCCAATCAGGTTATTCTGCACGGTGGCCGTGGGCGCGTTCAGAGCCAGTACCACGCCCGAGGTACGGGCTGTGGCGGGCAGCCCAACGGCCGTAGGCGTGATGCCCAGGGCATTGCCTTCCAGCAGAATGCCGTTGCCACTCATCTGAACGCTCGTAGCGGCCCCGTGCACCGACAAGCCGCGCAGGGTGCTGGAGTCGGCGGCCATAATCAGGGCGGTGCCCCCGGTCAGGGTTACGCCCAGCTCCACCTCGGGGCCGTTTACCTGGCTTAGCGGTAGGGCATCAGTGCCCACGGTACCGCCCGTGCCGAGCAGTACGGTATTGGAGTTGCCCACCAGCGTGGTTTGGGTGGTGCCATCGAGTACGGTGCCGGGCCCCGTGATGGAGGGCAGCGCCGAGGCCGGTGAGTACCGCGCCACACGCTGGCCGGTAGAGCCCGTGAGCTGATCCGTGAGACCCGCCCGCAGACCGGGGTGCGCCTGTCCGTCCGGAATCATGAACAGGGAGGTTTCGCGGCGGGCAGCGCGGCCTTGCTGCCGGAGTGTAGTGTTATCCAGGGCGTTGGCATTCAAGATAAACTGCCGCAACGAGCCCTGGCCCGCATCGTTGACGTTGGTAATGACGTCGAAGTTAAAGCCGAAATCTACCCCCGTAACGGCGGTAGTGCCCGTTACCGTCACGGGAGCTAGGCTGTGCGGCGTAAGGGAAGCCAGGGTATTGGCGCTGCCCACGGTGAATGATGATGTGGTATAGGTGGTGTACGAGCCCTGGGGTGGCGTCACAATAGCCACCTGAGTACCGTTCACCAGCACCTGTACGCTCTGGTTGTTGGTAGTGCGCTGGGTCGACTGAAACCGGATGGTGTAGGTACCCGGAGCCAGTACCAGAGTCTGCTGTGGGGCGCCCTGGTTTTGGATGAAGGCTACCTGGTCGCCCGCTCCGGCCGGAGCCGTGGAGTTGAAGCCGCTACCGTTGGCCGCAATACCCGAGCTATTGAGAAATTCCCAGTCACCACCACTGGTATTATAACTGAAGTTAGTGCCTAAGTCAGGGGTTTCGAAGCTATTGTTGAGCACCGCACCGGCCACGACAGCGTTGCTGCTGTTAAGCACTTGCACCTGGTCAATAAACGCGGTGTTGTCGCCGCTGGAGCTCACGCCTTGAAAACGCAGCAGTACTCCGCTGGCTGCGTTGGCGGGCCCGTCGGCCTGGGCAGGGTTTTCACCTCCCACCCGGTTGCCATCTGCCGCGCCGTTGCGCACTATAAAGGTCTGCACCGGTATCAGTGCTGCTGTGCTGCCTGTGCGCGTGGAGCGCACCGTGCTGCTGACTACCCGCACCTGGTAGGTGCCGGCCGCCAGACCGGTAAAGGAATACTGCCCCAAGCTGCCGGCGGCTGTGCTGGTGGTGGTAGAGGTCAGGAAGTTGCCAGCGGCATCGTAAAGCTCTACCGTGGCGGCCGTTGCCAAGGGTGTGGCCGAACCCGCACGGACGGCATTGGCCGCTGCCAGGCTGCGGCCGGCACCTCCGCCGTAGTTGAGGTCCTCAAACAGAGTGCCGCTGATGGATTGAGCCTTGCCAAAGGTAGGCGCAGCCAACAGTCCGGCCACGAGAAACAGGCGGAAATGTGTAGTCATATTAATGAAGCAAAAAGACCAGCCGTGATGGCAGGCTTCAGCTTACATGCCTCTGCACCACACTACCACGCGTCAAAGGTAGGGGGCGACCACAGAATCATTTGATTCTTTTTGGGAATATTCCGGTTTCAGGAGATTATCCGCCCGGCTTACTTCGCCCGGTGAATGATGGCCACACTCACCAAGATAATTACCATGCCCAGCAGGTGCCAGAGGTTGAAGTTTTCCCCGTCGAGTAAGCCCCAGCCCAGGGCCACCACGGGCACCAGGTAGGTGTTGGAAGAGGCAAACAGGGCCGTGGAGCTTTGAATAAGCTTGTTGAAGAGCACCATGGCTACGGCCGTGCTCATGGTGGCCAGCAAAGCAATGTAACCAAAGGCCGCCCAGGCTCCCGGCACGTGCTGCAGCTTGTGCACGAACTCCGTGCCCAGCAGCAGAAACGCCAGCGCCGGCCCCCCAATGAACAGCAGCAGCAACCCCGTCACAGCCAGTGCCGGAATGCCCTGGAAGTAGTGCTTGATTACATTCACGCTCACGCCGTAGCCCAGCGTGGCCAGCACAATGTAGAGGCCGTACCAGGCATTGCTTTCACCCGAGGGCGTGGCGTCGCCGCCGCTGCCGCCCAGCAGCATCAGTACCACCGTGCCCAGCAGCCCCAGCCCGATGCCCAGTACCCGCAGGCCCGTGAGCCGCTGCCCGAAAAAGGCCGCGCCCACCACCAGCGTAAACACGGCCGTGAGGGCGTTGAGCACGCCCGCCAACCCCGAGGCCAGCCGGGTTTCGGCGTAGGCAAACAGGAAGGCCGGAATGAGGGTGCCCACCACGCCGCTCAGCAGCAGCCACTTAAAACGGCTGCGGTCCACCCGGGCCACGTGCCGCAGCGCAAACGGCAGCAGCAGCAGGGCCGCCACGCTTACCCGCGCCGCCCCCAACTCCAGCGCCGAAAAAACCACCAGCCCCTTCTTCATCAGAATAAACGATGTGCCCCAGATGCTGGCCAGCACCAGCAGCAGCACCCAGGCCGAAGCCGGCGTGCGGTGGGGCGGGGGCGGAGCCACAGGGGGCACTTCGGGTGCGGCCGTCACGGCCGGGGCAGGAGTAGTGGTGGGCATAGGAGTGGGAAAGATGCAGGAAAGAGGACAAACAGATAAAAACTGTCATCCTGAGTGGAGCGAAGGGCCTTATCACGTTGAGACGATGGATGTAACAACGTGATAAGGCCCTTCGCTCCGCTCAGGATGACAACGGGATACTCAAAACAATACCTACCAGTGCTACCCTACCAGCATCGGCTCGGCGGCAATGATTTCGTCCATGATGGCGTGGATTTCCAACGGGTCGTTGCTGTCCACGAGGCGGGTGCGCCACTGGCGGGCACCTTCCAGGCCCCGGAAATACTGGGCGTAGTGGCGGCGCATTTCAAACACACCGGCCCGCGGGCCCTTCCACTCCAGGCTTTTCTCGAAGTGCATGCGGCAGGCCTGCACGCGCTCCTCCACGGTGGGCGGGGGCATCAGCTGGCCGGTGGCGGCGTAGTGCTTCACCTCCCGGAAAATCCAGGGGTAACCGATGGCCGCGCGGCCAATCATCACGCCATCCACGCCGTAGCGGTTTTTGTACTCCACAGCCTTCTGGGGCGAGTCGATGTCGCCGTTACCGAAGATGGGGATTTTGATGCGAGGGTTGTTCTTGATGCGGCCAATCAGGTCCCAATCGGCCTCGCCCTTGTACATCTGCACGCGGGTGCGGCCGTGTACCGTGAGGGCCTCAATACCAATATCCTGCAGGCGCTCGGCCACGTCCTCCACGTTCTTGGTGGAGTCGTCCCAGCCCAGGCGGGTTTTCACCGTTACAGGCAGGTGGGTGTTGCGCACCACGGCGGCCGTCATTTCCACCATCTTCGGGATGTCGCGCAGCAGGGCCGCGCCGGCTCCTCGGCAGGCCACCTGCTTCACGGGGCAGCCGTAGTTGATGTCGATGAGGTCGGGGCCGGCCTCGGTGCTGATACGGGCACATTCGCCCATTGTCTCCACGTCGGAGCCAAACAGCTGGATGCCGATGGGCCGCTCGTAATCGAACACGTCGAGCTTCTGGCGGCTTTTGGCAGCGGCCCGGATGAGGCCTTCCGAGGAAATAAACTCGGTGTACATCAAATCGGCCCCGCCCTGCTTGCACACGGCCCGGAACGGCGGGTCCGACACGTCCTCCATGGGCGCGAGCAGCAGCGGGAAATCGGGCAGAGCAATGTTACGGATGTGAACCACGGCAGGCTATTCTAGTATTTTGCGCAAATTTACGACAATAGGATTTAGTGCCTGGGGTATAGTGCCGGGTGCCTAGGTCGTTCAATAACTGCGCACCGTTGGTTTTGCCGGCCACTACGCACTAAAATCCAAGCACTAAGCACTAAAACGCCATGAAAGGTTTCGTTTCCAGTAAGCTGCACCCCCTGACCAACATCGGGCTGCTGCTGCTGCTGCTGCTGGCTACCTTCTGCGTGGGTAGTTTTCTGGTGATGGTGCTCAACTCCCTGTTGTTTGGAGTGGGCATGCAGGATATGGGCAACGTAACCCAGCGCCCGGCCGATTACCCCAACGGCTGGGCCGTATCCATGCTCAGCCAGGGCGTGCTGCTGCTGGGCGGATTGGGCGGCGCGGCCCTGGCCCTGGCGGCCCTCACCGGCAACAAGCTCACCGATTACTTTATACCCCGCCGCCCGGTGCCGCTGAGCTGGCCCGTGCTGGCCGGCCTCATTATTGTAGCCAGCCTGCCCGCCATGTCGGTGCTCATTGCCTGGAACGCCAGCTGGCACCTGCCGGAATGGGCCACGGCCAAAGAGGCCCAGGCCACGGCCATCCTGAAAACCCTCACTAACTTCTCCTCTCCGCTGCGCTTCTGGGTGGCCGTGCTGGTGATGGCCGTGGTGCCGGCCGTGAGCGAGGAGCTGTTTTTCCGGGGCGTGCTGCAGCGTAACCTGGTGCAGTGGCTGGGCCGTCACGGCGGCGTGTGGCTGGCGGCCATCATCTTCAGCGCCATTCACATGCAGTTTCAGGGGTTCGTGCCGCGGTTTGTGCTGGGGTTGGTACTGGGCTACTTGTATGAGTGGAGCCGTAACATTCTGGTGCCCATGGCGGCTCACTTCGCCCAGAATGCCTTTCAGCTGGTGCTGCTGTACGTGCAGCAGCGGCAGTGGACGGCCACCGAATTCGACCCAGATTCTACGGAGGTACTGCCCTGGTACTGGGTGCTGCTGTCGTTAGGGCTGTGCGCGGCCGGGCTGTGGTACCTCTACCAGCAAACCCAGGCTCCGCGCCCCGATGAGCTACCCACCGAAATGCACACCCTGGGCAGCCGTGGCGTGGCCGTGCGCCGCGCCGATGCCCCAACTCCTGCCGCCCGCACCCTCAGCCACGACGGCGTGGACGCTACTAAAGCCAGCTAGCTGCCCGTTTTGGTTGGCTTTCTCCCTACTCTCTCTTTTTATTTTCCGTTGACTACCTCTCCCGCCCCCACGCCCGCTACCACCGAACCGCCCGCCGATAAGCCCGGCATGTCCAATCTGTCCCAGCGCATCATCTTCGGGCTGATTGGGGCCGCCCTGCTGCTGGGCAGCGTGTGGTACAGCGCCTGGACGTTTGCCCTGTTCTTCGGGGCCGTGCAGATGCGCATGCTCTGGGAGTTCTACCGCATGATGCGGCAGGCGGGCTACAAGCCGGCCGCGCTGCTGGGCGGGGCTATAAGTGCGCTGATTTTTATTGGTGTGCTGGGAGTAGTGGTGGTGAATAATGTAAATGATTCCATTGGGCAGGGCATGCACTACTTGGTAGGTGATGCCCACTCAGCTGGTATCATTCTGACTGGTATTCTATTGCTACTACCTACCATCCTCATCCTGCGGGAAATGATGGCTTGGCCTCGTGAAAATCAGCAGCTTGCACCGTTTGCAAACGTGGGTGTGGCCCTGCTGGGCCTGCTGTACGTGAGCCTGCCCATGAGCCTGCTGAGCGTAGTCGCCTTCACCGAAACCGGCTATGATTACCGCCGCATCTTCGCGCTGCTGCTGCTGGTGTGGGCTTCCGATACGGGAGCTTACGCAGCCGGCAAAACCTTCGGCAAGCATAAGCTGGCTCCCAAAATCTCGCCTGGTAAAACCTGGGAAGGCGCTATCGGCGGCTTCGTGTTGACGCTGGTGGTGGGCTGGGGCCTAGGCTATTTGCTGCCTGAGCTGTCCCTGACCTACCGGCTGGTGGCGGCCGGCGCAGTGGCCGTGTTCGGGCCGCTGGGTGATTTGGCCGAGTCCATGCTCAAGCGTAGCGTGGGCGTGAAGGATTCCGGCCGCATCATGCCCGGGCACGGCGGTCTGCTCGACCGGTTCGATGCTTTCCTGTTTATTCTGCCGGTACTGGCGCTGCTGCAACTGCTGTTTGGTTAGGCCCCGGCAACGGGTAACCTGCTGACTATCGGGCGACTTTCCATCAAAAGTCGCCCGATTCTTTTATGGCAGAAAACCGGCGGCTGCATTGCGAAGAATAGCAGAAATAGAATAATTAAATACTAAACTTCCCGGTATTTCGCACGGAGTTTGCTACGCCGCTAACGCTGCCGCCGGCTGCTAATGACTCCAACGCAACGGCCGTGCCGCGTATGCAGTAAACCGCTTACCTTTGACCACCCAAAATTCCCGCTTCCGGCCGGCTTGCCCACCATTCCGGCCGAGGCGTTCATTTCCTCAACCCACCCCAACCCCACCTCCGTATGGCTGCCACCACGGTGTACAAAGAACCGGCTCCCCGCGTGGATGCTGAGAATCCCCTGGAATCGATGATGTCGCGCTTCAACGTGGCCACCGAAATCCTCGGCCTCGATGAAGAAACCTACGACGTACTGAAAGCGCCCGACAAGCAGATCATCGTGCACATTCCCGTGACGATGGACAACGGCAAAGTACGCGTGTTCGAAGGCTACCGCGTGGTGCACAACACCATTCTGGGCCCCTCGAAAGGCGGTATCCGCTACGATAAAAATGTGCACCTCGACGAGGTAAAGGCGCTGGCCGCCTGGATGACCTGGAAGTGCGCCGTGGTAGATATTCCCTACGGCGGTGCCAAAGGCGGTATCATCTGCGAGCCAACCAAAATGAGCGCCGGCGAAATCGAGCGTCTTACCCGGGGCTACACCCTGGCCATGAAGGACGTATTCGGCCCCGACCGTGACATTCCGGCTCCCGACATGGGTACCGGCCCCCGCGAAATGGCCTGGCTGATGGACGAATTCAGCAAAACTGTGGGTGCTACCTCGCCCGCCGTGGTAACCGGCAAGCCGCTGGTAATGGGAGGCTCGTTGGGCCGCACCGAGGCTACCGGCCGCGGCGTAATGGTGTCGGCACTGGCCGCCATGAAAAAACTGGGTATGGACCCCGCCCAGACCTCGGCCGCCGTGCAGGGCTTTGGCAACGTGGGCTCCTGGGCGGCTAAGCTGCTGAGCGAACAGGGCGTGAAAATCAAGTGCGTATCCGACGTGTCGGGCGCGTACTGGAACGAGAATGGCATCAACATCGATGAGGCTGTAGCCTACAAAAACGCCCACAGTGGCCGCCTCGACGGTTTCACCGGTGCGACCCTGATGGACAACGCCGACGACCTGCTGACTGCTGATGTGGACCTGCTGGTGCCCGCCGCCGTGGAGGACGTCATCACCGAGCACAACGCCCACGATATCAAAGCCAAGCTGATTGTGGAGGGTGCCAACGGCCCCACCTCGGCCTCCGCCGACCCCATTATCAACGAGAAAGGTATTATGGTGGTGCCCGACATCCTGGCCAACTCAGGCGGCGTGACGGTATCCTACTTCGAGTGGGTGCAGAACCGCCAGGGCTTCAAGTGGAGCGAGGAAATGGTAACCGAGCGCGCCGACCGCATCATGAACGATGCCTTCGAGAAAGTGTACGCTACCAGCCAGAAGTACAACATCCCGATGCGCATTGCCGCCTACGTGGTAGCCATCGATAAAGTAGCCCAGACCTACAAGTTCCGCGGTGGCTTCTAAAATCAGTAGAAAAGGAGTTAGGAGCTGGAGAATACGGGAATGTCTGAGTGAAGGACCGAGGTAGCAGCAGGAGCATTGCTGCACACTTTCTGCTCCTGAATTCTAACTCCTGCCGTCTGCCTCCTATCTCCTAACTCCTCCTTATATTTGCTTTTGAATAGCCCGGGCCGGTGGCTCGGGCTATCTTTATGCCTGTTGTGCCCGGTGCACAGTAGAGCAAACGCAGGGGCAGACGAGTACTTTTATTTTTGGAAAGTCGTCTGAATCAGCGAAATCAACGTAATCAGCGCAAATCTGCGATACATGAAGATCCACAAAGAAGGACGACGAATTCTGTTCTTTACCCTGTTGGCCCTGTTGGCTGCAAACCTGCTGCTGTTCCGCTATAATGCCGAAAACGATGGGGTGAACAAGGTGTTTGCCGGTATTTCCGTCATCGTGTTCCTCACGCTGCTGCAGTTTTTCCGCAGCCCGGCCCGCCGCCTCTTCACCCATGAGGACCTGGTTATTGCCCCGGCCGATGGGAAGGTGGTGGTAATTGAGGACGTGCACGAACCGGAATACTTCGACGACGTGCGCAAGCAGATCAGCATCTTCATGTCACCGATTAACGTGCACATCACCCGCAACCCCATTTCGGGTATCGTGCGCTACTTCAAGTACCACCCCGGCAACTACCTGGTGGCCTGGCACCCCAAAAGCAGCACCAAAAACGAGCGGACCACGGTGGTAGTAGAGTCGGAAGCCGGCCCGTTTGTGCTGTTCCGGCAGATTGCCGGGGCTATGGCTCGCCGCATTGTATGGTACGTGAACGAGGGCGACGAAGTAAGCCAAGGTGAGGAGTTCGGCTTCATCAAGTTCGGCTCACGCGTGGATATTTTTGTGCCCGTGGATACCGAAGTGAAAGTGCAGATTGGCGAGAAGGTGAAAGGTGGCCAGACCATTATTGCCCAGCTCAAAACCGACGCGCCCAGCCTATTCTAATCACGGATTTAGATGAATGTTGAGGAGTACGCGGATTCGTTCCGCTCTTAAACAGCAACGGCCGCTCCGGATATCCGGGGCGGCCGTTGCTGTTTAAGAGCGGATATCGGAGTTTCAGCTCACCGGCTGCGCTACCTCCGAGAGGCGGTAGTGCAGCAGCGTCATGCCATCGGGCCAGGTCTGGGTACGCAGCAGCTGCAGCGGCTGCGTGTGCTCCTGGTGGCGCCACAGCGGAATGCCGGCCCCGATCAGGCGCGGCACTACGAACAGCATCAACTCATCTACCAGCCCTTCGGCCAGCAGGGGCGAGGCCAGCGTGCTGCCCCCGATCAGCCAGATGGTGCCGCCGGGCTGCTGGCGCAGCTCCCGCACAAAGCGGGTCGGGTCGTCGGTGATAAACTGCACCGAGGGGTGAGCCGCTTCGTAGGGCGGGCGGCGGGTGAACACGTAGTTGGTGAGGGTAGGATAAGGCCACTCGCCGAAGGTGGTAATCTGCTCATAGGTGGCGCGGCCCAGCAGCGTGGCATCGGCGGTGGTCAGAAAGTCGGCGTAGCCATAATCCTCGCCGGGTGGCGGGGAAGGGAGCCACTCCACCGAGCCATCGGGCGAGGCGATGTACCCGTCGAGGCTGGTGGCAATGTAGAGAACAACTTTACGCATGTGAAAAGTGGTGGGATGGTTGGGTGGGAAAGAAGCGGAACGGTAAACGGTACCAGTCGAAACAGGTAGAAGCTGCATACGGCAGCCTAAGGCCATCGGACTGCGTGCGGTGGCCCCGGCCAGAGAAAACGGTGCCGCAGCTACGGGTAACTGCCTGACTACTTGGGTTTCTATAGCGGTGTAAAATACAACATCTTTCGCCCCCGCAAATACCCCAGGATTGCCTACTATTGGGGCATGGATGCTGCCACGTTGCTCACCACCATTCTGCAGTCCCGGAGTTCGGCAGACGTATTCAGCCGCCGCCGCTACCGCCAGCAGTACCTGGCGTACCTCAAGCTGCTGCACCCCGATGTGTGCGCCCTACCCGGAGCCGCCGATGCCGTAGCCCGCCTCAACAGGTACGCCGAACAGCTGAAAGCCCTGGACACGGTGGAAGACGATGCCGGCCTGATTCGGCGTCTCGATGAGCGCACCCTGCGGCTGGAAGGCGACCCTGACTTATTGAGGACTTCGGAGCAGCACTACCGCCGGCTCATGGCCCTTACCGATGATGCGGCCCGCAACTTTCAGCGCTACCTGCCCACTCGCCTGGAGTGGCAGCCGACCGGGTTGGTAGCCAGCGCACCGCACTATCTGCTCCCGCTCAGTGGCCTCACTCTCGCCCCCGAGCACGTGGCCTGGGTAATCAGCCGGGTGCTGGAGTTTACGGCCTGGCTGCACCAGATGGGGCTGTGCCACGCGGGCTTCAACCCAGAGTCGGTGTGCGTGGTGCCGGAAACCCACGGCATCGTGTGCCTCTCTTTTTATCACCTCACGCCGCTGGGTGCGCCGCTGCGCACGGTGTCGGGACGGTACCTGAACTGGTACCCGCCGGCCGTTTTCAGCCAGAAGCAGGCCAGCACATACCTCGATGTGGCGCTGGTGCAGCGCACGGCGCTCTACCTGCTCGGCGACCCTTCGGGCCACGGCGTAAAGCTGAAAAAAACCGTAGATGAGCGTCTGATTGACTTTCTGCTCACCCCGCATACCAACGCCCTGCATACCCTCCACGAATACCGGCAGCTGCTCACCCGGATTTTTGGGAAGCGCCAGTTTCACCCATTGGAAGTGTAGGCTTCTCCGAACGAAAACTCACTATTTCACCATCTCACTATTTCTCCTTATGGGCTACACTCGCTGGTCAGACGACGCGTACGAATACCTGCGCGACTCCCGCTCCAACTCGGGTACCGACGACATCTTCGCCAATAACCGCCTAGGCCGCGCCGATGCGCGCATGCTGCCTCACGGCGTGAAATTCCGGGAAAGCCGCGACTCCGACATTCACCCCGAATCGTTGGCGGTGGCCGTATTTCTGGACGTGACGGGCAGTATGGGCCGTATTCCGGAGGTGCTAGTGCGCGAGAAGCTGGGCGCGCTCATGAACACGCTTATCGACCACGGCGTGGCACATCCGCAGATTCTGTTCGGCGGTATCGGCGACCATATTTCCGACCAGTATCCGCTGCAGGTAGGGCAGTTTGAAAGCGGCACCGACGAGCTGGACCAGTGGCTGACCGGGCTGTATCTGGAAGGTGGCGGTGGCGGCCAGAGTATGGAGTCGTACACGCTGGCCTGGCTGTTCGGGGCCCGGCACACCTCACTCGACTGCTTTGAGAAGCGCGGGCAGAAGGGGTTCCTGTTCACCATCGGTGACGAAGCCTCCTGGCCCACGCTGGAGAAAAAAGCCCTGCAGGCCCTCATGGGCTACCCCGAAGCCACCGACCTCACCGACCGGCAGTTGCTGGAGGAAGTGCAGCGCAGCTACCACGTCTTTCACATCCACATCAACGAGGCCTCCTACAAAGACGACCCCAAGGTACTGGGCTATTGGAAGAAGCTGCTAGGTGAGCGGCTCCTCATCCTCAACGACTACAACGCCCTGGCCGAAACCATTGCCGCCACTGTGGCCGTCATTCATGGTGTGAAGCTGAGCCAGATACTATCTTCCTTCGATACGCAGACGGCCGGCACGGTGAAAGATGCGCTGGTTCACGTGAGCTCCGCCCTCACCACCACGCCCAAACCCGCTAGTGGGGGCAGCCTGCTCAGCCGGATTTTCAAGCTGTAAAAACGCCGCCGCCTGTCATCCTGAGCAGCGTGAAGGATGACAGGCGGCGGCACATCAACTACTCCGTTACTCCGCTACTCAGTTACTCTTTTCATGCCGGAAATACCCGTTTGGGTGGTGGTGGGCCTGGGCTTCGGCGACGAAGGCAAGGGTCTGGCCACCGATTATCTGTGCCGGGAGCTGCCTGGGGCATTAGTGGTGCGCTTCAACGGCGGGCCGCAGGCGGGTCACACGGTAGTAGCCGCCGATGGCCGGCGGCACGTGTTTTCCAGCTTCGGGGCCGGCACGCTGCGCGGCTGCCCCACCTACTGGTCGAGGTACTGCCCGGTGGCCCCGGGGCCGATGCTGCGCGAGTACGCGGCCCTGCGGGAGCTGGGCGTGCAGCCCCGCCTGCTGCTGGACGGCCGCTGCCCCGTCATCACACACTATGATGTGCTCTGGAATCGGGCGCAGGAAGCGGCCCGGGGTGCGGCCCGCCACGGCAGCTGCGGCCTGGGGTTCGGGGCCACCATCGAGCGGCAGGAAACTACTCCGCTCCGCCTGTATGCGCAGGATCTGGCGTTTCCGGAAGTGTACCAGCACAAGCTGCACCAGATTCGGGCGCACTACCGCAGCCGGTGCCAGCAGGAAACCAGCATCCCCTTCGACCAGCTCGACCACGACGCGGAAGACCAGCGCTTTGTCGACTACGCCCGGCAGCTGCAGGCGCTCCGGCAACAGGAGGCGGTAGAGCTGGTGCAGGAAGCTGAGGTATTGGCCCCGTTAGCGCCTTGGCCGGCGCTGGTGTTTGAGGGGGCGCAGGGCGTGCTGCTGGACCAGGAGTTTGGCTTATTTCCGCACGTGACGCGCAGCTACACCACTTCCCGCAATGCGCTGGAGCTGCTGGCCTGGCACCGGCCGGGGGCGGCGGCGCGGGTGCTGTACGTGTCGCGGGCCTACCACACCCGGCACGGGGCCGGCCCGCTGCCCCACGCCGACGTGCCGGTGCCGCTCATCCACCACGAGCAGGAAACCAACCAGTTCAACGACTACCAGGAACATTTCCGGCGGGCTCCGCTGTCGGTGAACCTGCTGAACTACGCGCTGCAGTGCGACGCAAATTTCTCCGCCGGCCTCGAAAAACACCTGCTCCTGACCTGCCTCGATCAGCTGCCCGATGGCCGGATTCCGGCTTGCGTGGAAGGGCAGCACCGGCCGTTGGCGGCCACTGAGCTGGGAGGTTTACTCGATGAAGGTCTGGCCAATTACGTGTTCAGCTATGGTCCCTGTGCCGACGACCTGCCGCCGCTGCCTACCTTTGCTGCCCGGTGACAAAACCGGCCGCTACCGGTTATACCCACCGGACGGTCCTGCGCCGTTATTCCTATTGCTTCTTTTCTCACTCGCATGGCCGAAGAACTGCACCTCGATACCACCCTCAGCAAAGCCGAGCAATACCGGCAACTACTGCCTCAGATTGAGGCCCTCACCACCGGCGAGCCGGACTTGGTAGCCAATCTGGCTAATACCGTAGCCGCCCTGCGCCAGGCCTTCGGGTTCTTCTGGGTGGGCTTCTATCTGGTGAAAAACGATGAGCTGGTACTGGGTCCGTTTCAGGGGCCCATTGCCTGCACCCGCATTCGGCATGGCAAAGGAGTATGCGGCGCCAGCTGGGCCCAGGCTGCCACGCTGGTGGTACCCGATGTGGAGCAGTTCCCCGGCCATATTGCCTGCAGCTCCGACTCCAAATCCGAAATAGTAGTGCCTGTGCTGAAAGATGGCCAGGTAGTGGCCGTGCTGGATGTAGACAGTGACCAACTCAACGACTTTGACGAAGCCGACCAACAGGCCCTGGAGCAGCTGATGCCCCTGGTGGCTTCCTGGTTCTAACCGGCCCGATATGGGCGCAGCAGGCCCGCCACTCTTCCGTCCGGAAGAGCGGCGGGCCTGCTTTTTATTCGAATGGTTGACAAAAACAGCTACCAGAGCCGGGTATCGTGGAGGCCGGGCGGCAAGGGCGGCAGCTCACTGAAACCCAGCACACACCAGCCTGCTGCAATGCCAAAGCAGCCGCCATTCAGCACGTAGCTGATCCAGCGCGTGGTTGTTCGGCCGCTGTACTGCTCATTTTCGGGCTCGTATTCGCGTAGCACCACCATATCCCCAACCCGGAAATACCGGTCGTTTTCACGGACATCGAAAGGCTTAGTGCCGTTTTCAACCGCCGCGAAGCAGGCGGGCCATACGTTCAGTTCGTGTGTGCCGGGCACTGACAGCACAGCAGTGGTATGAGGGGCAGTGTAGTGGTAGGGCATGATGTTGAAGGATAAGGCCGCCGGCAGGCAGCGGCAAGTAACAGCGTTGCACCTCCGCCAAGTGGAGACATGACAGGTAGTGCGCCACCACCCAGGTTGGCAATAGAAGATACGGTAGTCAGAGGTATCGTGTTATAAATGAGAGAAGTAAGCTACGGCTTGCGCTGCCGGGGATACAGGCTGCCCGATAGGGTACAGCCTGTATCCCCGGCAGCCTGGTCCGCACTGAGCTCAACAGCACTGCTACCGCCGAAGAGAGTTGCTTCACGGCCTATGATGTCATATCAGGACCCGGTCGCGCCAGGCGACGGATCTGGCGGGTAGCTTCCGTATCAGCAAGCCACAACGAAAAAGGCCAGACAATTCCGAAGAATCATCTGGCCTTTGTAGGTAGCGGGGACTGGACTCGAACCAGTGACCTTTGGGTTATGAGCCCAACGAGCTACCAACTGCTCCACCCCGCACTGTTTGGTAATACAAATGTACAAGCCTTTTTGACAAACGTAGCATTTGGGGGTGCAAAAATACTGAAATAGTTGGCTACTGACTGATTATCAGGAGTGAAAATTTTGGCTAAGGCGCTGAAAAAGAAGAGCGGGGTATAGAATTTAGGGTTTTTACCTCTTCCAAAAAATGCTTGTCGTAAGGTAAACCATTGTTTCGTTCTATTACCTGCAACCAACATCTGCATGACTACGCTTTTCCACACTTCCCTCCGTTGGGGCGCGGCCGCTCTGCTGGCCGGCACTACCCTGGCCGCCTGCAACACTGCCCAAACCAGCGAATCGGATTCCGCCACCACGGCCACGACAACTGATTCGATGGCCACTGCCCCGGCTGCTCCGGCTGGTCCTACTCCCATCCGGCCAACGGGTCCGGCCCCGGCCTGGGCTACGGGTATCAAGCCTGAAATGCAGGCCGTTATCGAAACCCTGGTCAGCCTGGGAGGTAAGCCTATTGAAACGCTTTCGGCCCAGGAAGCCCGGCAGCAGCCCACCCCGGCCGATGCCGTGATGAAGCTGATGCAGACCAACAACATGCCAATGCCACCCGTAACGGCCGATACCATGAGCCGGATGGTGATGCCCGGCGTGAAAGTGCGCATCTATACGCCCAAGGGTGCAACCGGAACGCTGCCGGTAGTAGTGTACTACCACGGCGGTGGCTGGGTAATTGCCAACCTGGATACGTATGATGCCTCGGTGCGCGGGCTGGTGGAAAAAACCGGGGCCATCTTTGTGTCGGTAGCCTACCGGCAGGCACCGGAGCACAAGTTTCCCACGGCGCACAACGACTCGTTTGCGGCATATCAATGGGTACTGCGCAATGCGGCTTCCTTTAAAGGTGACCCGCAGAATGTAGCCGTAGTGGGCGAAAGTGCCGGCGGCAACCTGGCTGCCAGCGTGAGCATGATGGCCCGCGACAAAAAGGTAACAATGCCCAAGCATGAGGTACTAGTGTATCCCATTGCGGGCTACGATATGAATACCCCTTCGTATCAGAAAAATGCTCAGGCCAAGCCCTTGAACAAGCCGATGATGGCATGGTTCTTCGACAAGTACCTGCGTAACGCCGCCGATGGCAAGAACCCGATGATTTCGCTGGTGAATGCCAACCTGAAAGGCCTGCCTCCCACCACCGTCATCACCGCCAGCCTTGACCCCCTGATGAGTGACGGACAAATGCTGGCTGACAAGCTGAAAGCTGCCGGCGTAGCAACCAAATACCAGAACTTTGACGGCGTAACTCACGAATTCTTCGGTATGGCACCACTGGTGCCCCAAGCTTCCGAAGCGCAGGATCTGGCGGCTGGTGAACTGAAAAATGCGCTGATGAAATAAGCTTCAAACCGTAGCTTGTTAAAAGCCAGAAGTGAGCCGTTCGTGCTGAAACCCCACTGGGGCATCGGCACGAACGGCTCACTTCTGGCTTTTAACAAGCTACCCCTTACGTTATAAATCCTAAAACCGGCTGGTTATACCGAAATGGATTTTGCCGGAGCTGAGTGAAAAGCCCTGCTGCTGACTACGGCCCAGCGCATACACAAACTGAAACTGGCCGGCTCCGGTCCGGAAGCTGAGGCCGGCCCCCACGCCCGTGGGCGAATCCTTCGGGTAGGGGTCGTTGGGAATGTCGCGGCGCAGGTAGGCCTGGTCAGCAAACAGGAACACGTACGTATCGGGGCCGGTGAACTGGCGGAACTCGGCCGTGCCTACGGCGTACTGGCTGGCGTAGAAGTTCAGCTCATTAAAGCCGCGCAGGGTAGCCAGGCCACCTAAACGGAACAAGTCATTCAGAAACAAGCGGTTATTAAGCAGGGCCTCGCCGCGCAGGCGGGTCAGTAGTACGCCCTGCCGGCCTACCTGGAAATAATACTCGGCCCGTAGCCCCAGCGTAATCTGGCGGGTGGTGAGCGGCACACCATCATAGAATCTCTCCTGCAGATCCGGGTTCTTGCTGATGCGCTTGGTGCCAATGGCACCCTGGGCACTGGCCAGCAGCCCTCGGCGCGGAAAGTACGGGTCGCTGAGCGTGTTCCAGGTATAGTTGAGGCCGTAGGAAGCGTAGCGGCTATCCACATTTTCGGGCAGGGCCGTGGCTTTCTTGAGCGAAGCCGAAATGAGCCGGGAGTTGCGCCACTCGGCAAACACGGCCAGCCGCCCGGCCAAAGCGGTAGGGTAAGCAAACTGCAGGCGAGGCCGGGTATTCAGGAACAGTGTATCCTGTTTCAGCAGGTTGAAAGAGCCGCTTAGCTCCAGGGGTGTCCCGAAAAAAGCCGGGTGCACGTATTGGCCGTCCAGCAACTGGGAGGTGGCGTCCAGTTTGCGCCATTGAATCCCCACGCCCTTGCCGCCCCCATTAATGTTGCGCAGGTTCAGGGTAACGTCGCCGGTTATCTGCACACGCTTCTGGCCAGCCAGTGGGTTGGAGTTGGGCAGCACCCCCACAATGGCATCAAACTGATTGGCGGTCCGGTCTTCGAGTAGAAAATATACCCGGGCGCGGCCCCGGGCAAACCGTACTTCGGGCTCGGCTTTCAGCTGCAGATACGGTAGCTGGCGCAGCCGGCGGGCGGCCTCCTCCACGCGCTGCTGGCTGTATGGCTGCTCAGGCTCCAGCTGCAGATAATCAATCAGGAAACGGGCGCGGGTTTTGGTTTTGCCGATGATCTGCAGCGAGTCGAATACCACGGGCGGGCCCCGGCGCAGCACTACGCGGCCGGTTACCTCGGTGCTGGTGAGGGCCACGGAATCCAGCTGCAGCGTGGCAAACGGGTAACCCTGGTTTTCGGCTTCGTGCAGAATGTTCTCTTGTAGGCGGGCCCACTCCTGCGGCCGCAGGGGCTGCTGCCGGAAGAGTTTGTCGCGGAAGCCGGCGCGGGTGAGCAGCCCGTCGCCGAGGTTGCCGTTGCGCAGCCGGGCCCATCGGAACGGCTCGCCCACAAACAGCTGCACCTGCAGCGTATCGTGGTGCCAGCGCAGCTCGTCGACGGAGGCAGTCAGGTACGCATCGGCCTGCAGGGCCAGCACCAGGCTGCGTACTTCGCGCAGGGCGGCCAGGGAGTCGGGTAGGGTAGTGCGGTACCGATAGGGCCGCAGCACAGCCCGGTCAGCGGCCTCCGTGCGGAGCTGCAGTGTTACCGGGTGCACCGGCCGTACCGGCGGCGGAGCCTTGCGGCGGGCCGAATCGGGCGGGGCAACGCTGGGAGCCGCTGAAACCGGGGGCGCGGCGGGGTTGAGCGGAGTAGTGCCCTGCGCCCTGGCCGCCGGGCGGAGCAACCCGCTCAGTAGTAGTATCCAACAGAAAACGAAGGCGCGGGCGTACATTTGCAGTCTGAAACGCGAAACCCCGCGTTTAATTTCCCGAAAGTAGCGTTTCCTGTTGCGGTGGCCGTTTGCCGGGGCCGGAAACCCGCTGCTGACACCCCTTCCCCATGGCCGGTCTGTATCTTCATATCCCGTTCTGTAAGCAGGCGTGTCATTACTGTGACTTCCACTTCAGTACCTCCATGGGCCTGAAGAGCCGGCTGGTGGATGCCCTGGTGCAGGAAATGGCGTTGCGCCACTCGTATCTGGGCTCTGAGGCTACGCTGAATACCATTTACTTCGGGGGCGGCACTCCTTCCCTGCTTACGGCGGCAGAGCTGGATACGCTTTTCACGGCCATTCACCGCCACTTCCGGGTGGCGCCCGATGCGGAAATTACCCTGGAAGCCAACCCCGACGACCTCACAGCCGACAAGGTGCGGGAGTTGGGGGCGTCCCCCATCAACCGGCTCAGCATCGGGCTGCAGAGCTTTCATGAGCCCCACCTGCGCCTGATGAACCGCGCCCACTCGGCTGAGGAGTCGGGGGCGGCGGTACGGCGGGCCCAGGAGGCCGGCTTCGAGAATATTTCGGTGGATTTGATTTACGGCGTGCCGGCCCCCGACCACCGCATCTGGGAGCAGGATATGGCGGCGGCCTTTGCGCTGCAGGTGCCCCACCTGAGCTGCTACGCCCTCACCGTGGAGCCCGATACGGTGTTTGGCCGGCAGCTGAAAAAGGGCAAGTTTCCGGCCATGCCCGATGAGTTTGTAGCCCGGCAGTTTGAGCTGCTGCTGCAGGAGCTACCGCGTCACGGTTACGAGCAGTACGAAATCAGCAACTTCTGCCGGCCCGGCCGCGAGTCCAGGCACAACTCGGCGTACTGGCGCGGGGTGCCGTACCTGGGGCTGGGGCCCAGTGCGCATTCCTTCAACGGCCACAGCCGGCAATACACCGTGGCCAATAACTCGCAGTACGTGACGGCGGTGCTGGACCAGGGGGAAGTGCCCGCTACCGTGGAGCACCTTTCGGCCCGCGACCAGGCCAACGAATACCTGATGACCAGCCTGCGCACAGCTCAGGGCTGCAACCTGGCCCATCTGCGCGACGCGCTGGGCGTGGATCTGCAGCAGGAAAAAGCCGGGTACCTGCAGCAGCTGCAGCAAACCGGCCTGGCTCAGCTGCAAAACAACCAGCTCCGGCTGACGGACGCCGGCAAGCTGCTGGCCGACCACATCACGCTGGAACTGTTTCAGAGCGAGTGAAACAACGCCGGCAGGAGGGCTTTGCGAAAGTAAACGCTCGGGGTATCGGCTTTTCTTCTTTCTTTGAAACAGCTAACCGGCTGTTGACTGCTGCATTGCTCGTCGTGCGGCACGCCGTGAAACAGCCGCTGTTTAGGCAACTCTATGAGTATGAGACGACTGATTGATGCCCTGGCCGACGATACGGATTTCTTTATAGAACAGGTCCGGATTACGGCCATTGTATTCGACAATTCCGACGACGTAACCATCTGGGCGACGACCTATTTCGACCAGGAAGCCCACTTTTTTCATCTGGGGCTGCCGTTTCAGCAACTGGATCTGCTGTTGCGCCTGGCCGGTAGCCGGGCCGAAGCGCTGCAGGAGGATGTGGCCGATGCTTTGGCTACCGTGCGCGACTGGCCCTGCCTGCTGGAATATAACAACGAGGCCAATCCGCCCGTGGCGCTGCCCAACGTGGCGCTCAAACTCTCCTGCACCTACCCCGCCGATTTGTTTGAGGATGAAGAGGATGCAGAAGAGGATGACACGTTCGATATCAGCATGAACGCTGACAGTGAGGAAGCGGAGGACTATGAATCCGGCCAGCCGCACAACATCTTCTACCTGGAAGACGTGTTCCTGCGCATCGAGCCGTGAGGCCGGAGTGATGAATTATGAGCGTTGAGTTATAAGTCAACTGTACTATATCAGCGGCTGTAAAGGCCCATAACTCAACTTTCACAAGTTATCATGCACACACTATGTTCTACCTGATTCCGGGTTTGGGGGCCGATGAGCGGGTATTTCAGCGGCTGCAGCCGTTGCTGCACGGCGAAACCTGCCTGCTTCCCTGGCTCACTCCGGAACCTAACGAGCAGTTGCCACACTATGCGGCCCGTATGGCCGCAGCCATTCCGGCGGAGGCCACCGGGTTTCTGGTAGGAGTATCGTTTGGGGGCGTGGTAGCCTTGGAAATCAGCCGGGTGCGGCCGGGCCTGCGGACGGTGCTCATCAGTAGTATTCCGGATGCCAGCTGCCTGCCTCCGCTGCTGCGGCTGGTGCGGGTTTCACGGCTGTACCGCGTGTTTCCGCCGCAGTGGCTGAAGCTGTTCCCCCGGGCCGGGCAATGGTACTTCGGGGTGCGGAATGGGCCGGAATACCGGTTGTTTAAGCAGATTCTGCGGGATATGGAACCGAAGTACACCCGCTGGGCTGTGGCCAGCCTGCTGCACTGGGACAGTACCAACGTGGGCCGCAGCATTCAGATTCTGGGTACCCATGACCGGGTATTTCCGCCCGGCCCCACGCCCGTGGAGTACCTCATTCCCGGCGGCGGCCACTTCATGGTGCTCAGTCACGCTGAGGAAATCAGCCGGATTCTGAATAAGCTTGCTGATGAGAAGTAAAACGACCTGCCAGACTTAGTATGCAGGTATTAATCAGCAGGCTACGAAAACGTCATTCCGAGCGAAGCCGAGGAATCTCGCGTGCTGACGTCAGGATTACTTCTACAACGTCAGCACGCGAGATTCCTCGGCTTCGCTCGGAATGACGTTCTTTTACCTTACCACCTACCACCTCACCAACATGCTCGCCACCTATCCATACCAGGGCCGCACATTTTCCTTCGACCCGGCTGCGCCGCTGGATATTTCACTGCCCTTAGCTCCCGGCGAGCAGCAGGTGAACTGCTTCTGGGCCGAGCCGGTGCAGTTCGAGGTGATTCGGGTGGGCAGCTTTGTGGGAAGTGTGGCCTTAGGCGGTAGCACCAACTACCAGCGGGTGCATCTCACGCCCCACGGCAACGGTACGCATACGGAGTGCTACGGCCATATTTCGGCGGAGCCCACAGCCACCCTGAACCGCTGCCTGCGGCGGTTTCTGTTTGTGGCCCGGTTGGTATCGGTGCAGGCCCGCCCCCAGCCCAACGGCGACGAGGTGGTGCTGCTGAATGATGTGCGCCGGGAACTGGACGGCGGCTCCGAGGCAGCCATACGGCCCGAGGCGGTGATACTGCGCACCCTGCCTAACCACCGCGCCAAGCGCACCCGGCACTATTCCGGCACCAACCCCACGTACCTGGAGCCTGCGTTGGCAGAGTATCTGGCTGATAATCACATAGAGCACCTGCTGCTTGATCTGCCCAGTGTGGACCGGGAAGAGGACGGCGGGCAGCTGCTGGCCCATCACGCGTTCTGGCAATATCCCCAGGCTACTCGTCAGGGGGCCACTATTACGGAGCTGATTTTTGTGCCCGATGAAGTAGAAGACGGGCTGTATCTGCTGAACCTGCAGGTAACCAGTCTGGAGCTGGATGCCAGCCCCAGCAAACCGATACTCTACGCACTCCGGCAGGCCTAGAGGGTGGCGTACCGCTCCCACAAAAAAAGCCGTTGATACAGCAACGTATCAACGGCTTTTTGCTGCGGCTCCAGGGCCGTGTATTGGCTAGTTCAGCCACACGGTCAGGAGCATTTCAAAGCGGTGCGGGCCGTAGGCGTTGTAGTAGGGGGCTTCGCCTTCAAAACCCAGCACGTGCACCAGGGGCATGCCCTCAGTGCGCGAGTCTACCACGCGCACGGGATACAGGCGGCCTTCCTCGGGCCAGTCGCCCACATGGTTGTAGGGGCGTTGGCCGGCATCTACACAACGGGCATAATCAACAAAAGGAGCGTGGCGGGTAGCTTCCGCCAGCGTCAGGTTGGCAACTTCGTATTTGGGCATGATGGGCTGTTCTACAAAAAAACTGCTGGGATGATTCCCGGCAGGCGCGAAAAGTTGTCAGCTTCAGGCGCTTAAATCAGTTCTAGAGTTTGAATTGCAGACTCACTTTCACCCCAAAGGTACGGGCCCCGGGCGAGTTTCGATACGTGAGGCGGTGCAGGAAATCAACGCGCGCCACCCGCAGAATGTTCTCTACGCCGTAGCCAATTTCAGCGTACGGCAGCCGGCCTAGGCTGCGGAAGGCGGGTAATGGTCCCCCATTCACGGGGTCTTCCTGGGGGATAATACGGCGGTTGGCCTGGCTAACGCCGCCCCACAACACATTGCTGGTGGCTACCAGGCGCCAGTTGAGCTGCTTGATGGCGGGCAGGGAGTTGAGCAGGAATCCATCAAACTGGTTTTCAACCCGCAAGGCCACATACCGGTCACTCACAAACTCAAAGTAGCGCATCAGGTTGAAGGCCCCGGCATTGTAAAATGGCGACTGGTTACCCAGGTGGGTTTTAAGCACTGGGTAGGGCACCGTGCTCGGAATGTAGCCCGCGTCGAGGCGGTAATCGAGGCGGCCCAGCTGGCCCAGGCGCAGGCTCTGGTCGATGAGCAGGTTGAGCTTATGGTAGCGGAAATCGGAGCTGAGCACCTTATCTACCCCCAACGTGTAACGCACCGTAAACACCGGCCAGCGCTTCAGGCCGATGGCGGTGCGGCGGTTCTGGTTGTTCTGCACCAGCACCTCGTCGCGGGCATAGCGTGATTCCACCACAATTTCCGACAGATCAAACTGGTCATTTGTGGGGGCACCGGGCTCAAACTCGCGGGTGTAGTAAGCAAACGGGTACAGCGGCCGGAACTGCTGGTGCCGCAGTATCACCCGCTGCGTGAAGCCCCGGAACAGGTCCGACTGCAGGCTGAGGGTGGTCAGGTCACGCATCAGGGGGCGGCTGCCACTGATGTTGCCCAGGCGGGCCGAGGCTTCAAACAGCGGATTGTCGAGGGCGTAGTCGTTGTCCAGTAGGGCCACCTGGTCCAGGTCGTGGCGGTGCTCGAAGTTGGTTACCGTCCAGTGGCGGCGGTCCAGTACCCGCTGCACGCGCAGGCCATATTTGAAGCGCCCGTCGCGGGTGCCATAGGCCAGATACGTGCGCAGCAGCCAGTCGCGGCTCCACTCGGGGATAGTCCGGAAGCCGGCCCGCAGACGGTGCCCCTCAATGTTGTTGAAGCTATAGGTGGCCAGCAGCGGCCCCAGGTCCACCTTGCCCGTGCGGTAGTAGCCGTTCACGGCAATATCGGCCAGCTCCAGCACGGAGCGCACGGCCGGCAGCTGACGCACGGTATCCAGCACCAGCATCGTGGCCTTCTCCTGCTGGCTCAGCGTATCGGGGCGGTGCTGCTCGAAAAAGCCCTTGGGTACCTCAAACGCATCGGCCGCCGTCTCCAGGGGACGGTCGTAGAACGGCAGCGGCTTGGGCTGATTCGCCTGAAAGTTGGAGTTGATGATAGTGAGCCGGGCCAGGATGCCGGTACTGCCTTTGGTGGGCTTGATGCCGATAACCACGCGCGTCTGGCGGGGCAGCCATTGGCCGGCCGGGGTTGGGGCCATTTCCTGCCGTACCCGCACCTGCTCAATAAAGTTGAGGTTGGCCTCCGGGCTAACCGCAAGGTCCAGCTGTTTCAGCGCGTACGTGTCGGTGGTAATCCAGATGGTGCCCACGAAGGCCAGATCCTGGGGGCGGCGGGGCTGCACCCCAATGCGGTAGCAGAAGTCGGAGCCTACCAGCACGGAGTCCTGCAACTCATACTCATAGGTGAACTTCCAGCCGTCGGCAATGGGTGAAATAAAGTCCTTTCCCAACAACTGCTGCCAGTTGCGGTAAAAGTCCCAATCCTGAAACGATGAGCCCATAATCTGCGACACCACCGAGCCCTCCCGGGGCGTGGCGCCGCGCATCTGATTGCGCTGCACTTCCTCCCGCTTGCGCAGCGGGTCGTTAAGCTGGTAGAAGTGGGAGAGCACCTCGGAGGCGAAAATGGGTACAACGGCCTTGCCGTTGGCGTCGCGGGCAATACCTAGGCTGTCGGCCACCTGCGTAAGCTGGCGCAGGGCTTTGCGCCGGCTCACCACATCGGGCAGGTTGTTGAGGGCCACTTCGGTGCGGCTGTAGCTGTCGAACTCGAAGGCCGTGAGGGTGCGCTTATCGTTGCGGGGCTTCTGCTGCTGCACCCGCCGCAGAATGCGGTACGCGGGATTCTCACGGGGCCGTACCACTACCTCGCCCAACGACACGGAGCCGCTGCCCAGCGTGAAGTTGACGGTTTGCGGACCGGCCGTACCCGTTACCCGCTTTTTTTGGGTGGCAAAGCCAATTGCCGATGCCGCCAGGGTATCTACCGGCTCTGGTACGGTTAGCTGGTAGCGGCCGGCCTCGTCGGCGGTAGCGCCCTGGCTGGTGCCCCGTACAAAGATGGAGGCAAACGGAACCGGCTTACCAGTGCCCGCTTCAGTTACCCGCCCGCTGAACACGATGCGCTGGGCCCGGGCTGCCGGAACGCCGACGAGCAGAAGCAGCAACAGCAGCGGGTAAAATGGGCGCATAGCGGGAACAATCGGAATGGGGCGCAGTAGGGCAAACTATCTGCAGTAAGATACCGAGCGGGAACCGGAAAACCGAACGGGCCCGCGGCTACTAGCCGGTTGCGCTTACTTCGGGCATTCTTCGCGGGTGAGGGTTTCGTTGATGTTGATAGCCGCCGCGCTGCCCTCGGCCGCCGCCAGCAAGGCTTGCTGGGTGCCGGGCGTGGTGTCGCCGGCAGCATAGAGGCCAGGTACGGATGTCTGCTGTTTTTTATCCACCCACACCGCGCCTTTGCTGTTGCGGCGGCAGCCCAGCTGCTCAGCCAGGGTGGTGCGTTGGTGCTGGTGAGCATGAATGAATACGGCCGTGCGGGCCAGCTTCTCACCCGATTCAAACACAATGTGCCGCAGTTCACCGGCTTTGGTGCCTTCCAGACGGATTACGGGCTCTTCCCGCACCTGAATTTTCTGCCGCCGCAGGCGTCGGCGGGCGTTGGCCGTGAGGTAGGCGGGGTCTTCCACGCAGGCCACCACATCGGGGCTCCAGCGGCTGACCAGAAGAGCCAGTCCGGTAACCAATTTGGCCCGCCCGTACACAGCCAGGGGCTGGTTGCGCACTTCCCAGCCATGACAGTACGGGCAATGCAGTACGCCACGTCCCCATAAGTCGCGCATGCCATCAATGGGGGGCAATTCGTCCTCTACGCCGGTAGCCAGCAATACCTTACGGGCGGTAAACATACGGGTATGGCCGGTTTCTGCCTCTACGGTCAACTGAAAATACCCGGTCAGTTCCCGGATGCCGGTAACTCTGCCTGCCGCAAATTCCACGGAATCATAAGGCAGCAGCTGTTCCCGACCCAGGCGCAGCAGCTCGGCGGGCTTGGTGCCGTCGCGCGTCAGGAACCCCTGCACAGCGGGGGAGGGGGCATTGCGGGGTGGGCCGCCATCCAGCACCAATACCTGGCGCAGACACCGCCCCAGCACCAGCGCCGCGCTCAGGCCGGCCGCGCCGGCTCCTACAATAGCAACGTCAACATCAGTAAGGGGGCGGCTGGGTACGCGGTGGCGAACAGGATTCATCAGGAGGGGAGGTTAGGTCAGAGGAGTCTATACCACGAAAGGCTGCAACGGGTTAGGGCATCTAGGCAACAGGCGCAAAACAAACGGCCCCTTCTCCCGGAGGAGAAGGGGCCGTTCAGATTCAGTTGGCGTAATGTAAAAGGTTACTATTCCATCACCAGGCGTTGGTTGAAGGCCTGACCGTTACCCGTTACCTGAATGATATAGATACCAGCCGGTAGCGACGAAACGCGCAGCGGCTGCTCGGTGCCGCCGGCCTGTTGGAAGGTCCGGATGGTCCGGCCCATCAGGTCCGTTACCAATACCTGGTAGGTGCCGGGAGCGGCAGCCGTCAGGTCTAGGCGGGCATCCTGCTGGCTGGTAGCAGGGCTGGGATACACGTTGGCCACAGCTGCAGTAGCCGAGAAGCTTACCGTTTGCACGGTGCTCAGTGCTTCGGTGCCATCCGTATCTACCTGGCGCAGGCGGTAGTACGCTGTGCCACGAGTGGCCTTGGTAGCCACTTTGGCGTCGGTTACGGCGTAAGCCGTACCTGTTGATTTGGTGCCCTGGCCTTTCACCTGCTGCACCGGCTCAAACGACTGGCCATTGAAGCTGCGCTCCACTACAAAGTGGTCGTTGTTCACCTCCTGCGCCGTAGCCCACTTCAGCACAACATACTGACCGGTTGCCTGCGCCGTGAAGCTGGTGAGCGTGACGGGTAGGGGACGGTTCTGTTGAACCACAATGTTACCAGAAAACTCTGATGTGGTGCTGTTCAATGTAGCCGTGGCCGTGAGGCGAATATCAGTGCCGGTGAGAGCAGCACGTTGTGTTGGGGAAAGGTTGGCAAATGGGATGGTAAAGTAGAAGCGGCTGGCATTGGTTTCGCTACCCTGATTCAGTCCACTTACCGTCATATTGCTGTAGGAACTGGTCTTGGCATCTGCATCCGCCACGCTATTCATCGTTCCTCCTTCCATCAAGGAAGTGATGAATGTCTTCCCTTGGCCAAAAGCTGCTGTAGTACGGTCTGCCACAAACAGTTCGATTGTACTACCCGCGGGAGCATACCCACTCAGGATTAAATTACCGTTTGTGGTATTATTGACAGTCGCCTGAGTAATAATAGGGAAGTTAAGCAGGCCGTTCGCACCGCTGGTCGTCGTCTTACCAGAAGCATTGGGCGACGCTCCGTCGCCGTTAGCGTTGGCGGCAGGTGCTGAAAGGTCAATGCCCAGGTCTCCGTTCGTGGAGAAGCTATTTTGGGTAAACAAGTTGGTGCTGGACCCACTTGCAGCTACAATACCATCGCCAGTATTGTTGTTAACAGTGTTGCTGCTGAACGTATTACCAGAACCATTCTGAATACTAATACCAGCATCATCGGAGCTGGCACCACTACCGTTGCTGATGATTGTGTTATTGCTGACTGTGTTGCCGGTGTTGTCAGTATTCGTTAGCACCATGCCGAAGCCTCTATTACTGCTCAGCGTATTACCACTAATCGTGTTATTGGAAGCTCCAACTAAGCTAATACCAGCGGCATCGTAGATAGTCGTCCCGTTGGTAGTGGTGACATTGCTTCGCAGCACATTGTTGCTCACTATTACATCAGTGGCACCACCTTGCAGGCGGATACCACCAGAAGCATTATTAAGTGCTGTTATATCAGTCACAACAGTACCGGCGGCGGCAGCCCCGTCAATTGTTACGCCGGCTCCATCAGAGAAAGTCGGAGTTCCGGTGGTTGTTACCGAGCCACGTGCGCCCGTTAGATTCACCGAAGCAATGCGCGAGCTTGCACCCGTTACATACAAGCCTTTGAGCGAATTGAAGTTGATGGTTACCTCTGGTCCAGTTGTTTCACCACCAACAGTTGTGGAAGCCGCTACTTTGTTGCCGGTCAGAGCCGCCTGCAGTGTACCATCAATTGCCATGGATTCGTCGGTGATATTGGGCAACGCGGTGGCAGGAGTAAATGTAAAACCAGTTGCTGCATTGTACCCGCTTGGTGCATTGGCAATACCCCCGCGTAGACCGTTGTTATTAGTAGTACCATCATTCATCATGAAAATGGCATACTCATACCCATCTAAGAGAGTCACACCGGATACTGAACTCTTCTGCGACAAGTTCTCATTAGTCAGCGTGTTGCTGTTCAGAATGAATTGCCGCAGGGAACCTGCTCCGGTATCGTTGGTATTAACAACTGTGCTGAAGTTGAAGCCAAAGTCAACACCTAGTAAAGCTGGTGAAGTTGAATTGTTACTGGCAGGAGTACGAACAGTGACAAGAGACTGAATTTCTCCTCCCAAGGCGTTAGTTGCACGAAGCTGCGTAATGCTTTGACCGTTCGTACCATTTACTGTGCCATTATTAGCTTGAACGTCAACCCGTAGTGGGTTAGCCCCACCAATCTGGTTTTGAGTAGTAGCGCCATAAATGTAGGTTTGAACGCCTGCCAGACCAGCAGCGGCAGTATAGCCGGGGCGGTTGCTGCCTACAGTTGAATTCACTACTCGTACTTGATACTGGGTGTTTGCGTTGAGCGCAGTAGTACCATTGGTAGTACTGAAAGCGTAATTGCCAGCTGCGTCCGTCGTTGTGAACGTGAGGAAAGCACCTGTGTTGCTATACAGTTCCACTCGTACACCTTCTACACCAATACCACCACTAGCGATTTGCGTACGGCCTACGCCACCACCGTAGTTAATGTCTTCAAATACCGTCCCGGAGATGGAAGGTGAAAAATAGATAGGCGTAGGGGTAGGAGTATCATCATTTGCGACGGTTGGCAAAGATGGACCATCCGTTGAACGGTCGGTAGCAACCAATTGGCCTGGGGCAGAGATGAAGCCAGCGGTATTTTGGGCGTAACCTGTGCTATTGGCAGTAGTGGTGCTGGAGGCGTATGCCGTATTGGTAACCCCGGCCGGAATATTACCAGCAGCGCTGTAATTTACGCGAACTGTAAAGGTAATGGTGGCAGCCTGGCCAGCCGTGAGGGATTGAGTCCCCGTGAGCAGTGCACCAGTAACTGTACCGGCGGCTCCTCCAACTCCGGTATAGCTAGGGTTAATGGCTAAGTTGAATACCGGGTTTGAGTTAGTAGGGTCAGCAGTGATAACCGGCGCAGCCTGAAAAGTAAGCGAGTTAATCGACTGATTCGTTACGGACGAAAAGGTGGTGTTTGCTCGTACAGTGTTGGCAGTGCCACTCCACAGAAAATCATTAATCTGTACGTTAGCATCCGTAGCAGTGCTGGTATTTTTTACCCGTATGGCAAATGCTACATCAAACGTAGTAGCATTTACTCGCGAGATGTTAGTAACCTCCTTCACCACATCAATCCGCTGGTCGGGGTTGATGCAACTAGCCCCGTCGCTTACGCTGGCCGGGTCAATATTGCTGATCAGTGTATATGCACCGTTGGTTAGGTTCACTTGATAAAATCCACCGGAGTTGGCAGTGCCTACAGTCCCATTAGTGTATACAAACAGGTTACCAGCAACGTCGAAAAAGGACGTGCCCACAGGGTCGGCATTGGTAGCTGTGGCCTTGATAGGATTTACAAGAGCCCGACCTGCGGTAGAAACAGCATCTACTCTCCACAGCGTACCATTCTGAAAAACCGCATACAACAGGTTGTCAGTTGGGTTAAGAGCAAGGTCGTAAAAAGTTAGGTTGACGGTAGCTGTGTTGCCAGCATTGTACAATCGTAAAGCTGTAGCCGCTAGCTGAGCCGTACCAGTAGCTGCTAGGTTGAAACGGTAAATGTTATAGTCAGCTGTGCCGGTTGAATTCTGACTAGAAACGTAGTAGTTACCGTTCTTGTCAATGGTACCTGAAGCTACCTGAATATTCGGCATACCAGTAACAGTACCTAAGTTCCTAATACCTCCCTGGCCAATTTTATACAATTGAATGCTACTAGGAAGCGTACCAGAAGTACCAGTTGTGCTTAGCGCATACAAGTAGCCATCCTGCGGGTTGTAAGCCAAGCCATTAAGTAGCACGCCTAAGTTATTGCTCGTGCCGTTGTTTGTTACGTTGATGGCAGTTGTGGTGTATGTGGCGGCCGAGCGGTTTACACGGAACAAACTCGAAGTAGTGCCAACCTGTCGGATCTGGTAAAAGGTACCATCACATGAGAAGGCAGTTCCTTCATTCTGGGCGACCAATTGCATTGGAAGCAGTATCCATGCGAGCAGAAACGCGAGGATGCGTAAAGTTTTAGGCATACAGATGAACAGAAGTGAGTGTCATTTTGAACTTTTTCCCAACAAGTGGAAAAAAGGCACCCAAAGGTACATACTTCACGAAGTCAGTGCATGTCATTCGTAGGGTAAAAAGATGTATTCAACAAGTTAGTAGCCATGTTTATATCAAGTAGCTGAATCATACAAAAAAGCCCGGTGCTCCTAATTTGGAACACCGGGCTTTTATCTTTGGCTCTACGTTGACTACTCAACCTTCGTCAGTCGTCGAATGACTGATTGACCGTTGCCTTCTACTCGTACCACGTAATTGCCTTGGGGCAGGCCCTGCACGTCGAGAGAGTGGGTGGCTCCCCCTTCAGCCTGCAGGGTACGTACCAGACGGCCGGCCATGTCCGTAATCGTCACCTGGTAGGTGCCGGCCGCAATTCCCGACAGGTCCAGACGCGCATCCTGCGTGCCGGAAGCCGGGTTGGGGTATACCTCCACGCTCATGCGGGCCGTCGTCGTGAAGCTCACCGTCTGCACGGCGCTCAGGGCCTGGGTGCCGTCGGTGTCCACCTGGCGCAGGCGGTAGTACACTACCCGGCCCTGGGCTTTGGCGGCCACCTGGGCATCCACTTCGCTATAGCGGGTGGTGGCCGACGTAGTGCCCTGGCCTTTCACCTGCTGGAGCATCTCAAACGACTGGCCGTCGAAGCTGCGCTCCAGCACGAAGTGGTCGTTGTTGACTTCCTGAGTTGTGGTCCAGCTTAGTTTGGCATTCTGTCCCGAGGCCTGAGCGGTAAAGCTCACCAGTGTTACGGGTAGCGGACTGGCACCAATCGGAATGGTTACGCTCTGGGTTGTAACACCGCCGTAGATGTCGGTAGTCGTGATGCTGACCGTGTACGAGCCTTGCTTGAGGAGCAGGCGGTTGGCCACGTACACCTGACCGGTCGCCGGATTCAGGGCCAGCCCTACTGCGCTGAGCGTGTTCTGGTCGGCCGGTGAAATAGTGGCATTGGTGCCCGTGGTGGGCAGGCCATTGGCCACCGAAGCATTTGCCAGCGCACCGGTAGTGGCATCGTAAATAGTGCCCGTGCTGCTGTACACAGCTCCGTTAGGATCCACTACATACGCCAGCACATCGTTGTTCTGGTATTGGTTGCTGCCGCCTTTCGTCGGCGTTTTAGCATACACCGAGCCATTATCCGATGCTACTGGAATAGTGTATACCGCCGTGTTGCTGGATACGGCGTTATCGTTATCAGTAGCCGTGTAGTCGAAGAAGGCGTTGCCGATGAACGAGCTAACCGGCTTAAAGGACAGCTTGGAAGCATCCGCCAGCAGCACAACCTGACCTTCCATAGCCGCTACGCCGTTCACGTACAGGGTACCCTGAGTAGTGGTGTTTGGCAGGTTAGTCAGCGTGAATGACCTAATAGTGCCGTCTGCATCCGTCGCGGCCAGCGTGGATATAGGCTGAGCAACCGTGGCACTGTTACCATCGGGAGCCGTTACGCTGTTCACTACGTTCCGGGCCACAGGGGCCTGGTTGGCGATGTTCGTCGTGAAGGGGTCCGTGTTGTTGGCCGTTACGCCGCCTTCTGCCGTGGTCGTGCTTACGTTGGCTACTAGGCGGTACGAAGCCGTAGGGAAGGTAAAGCTGATGGTGTTGGTAACCGCCTGCGCAGTACCTGAGTTCAGGGTGGTGATGGTGGGGAAGGTGACTACGCCCGAGTTGCTGTCGTAGGTACCACCACCCGATACTACCACGCCCGTTAGGCCCGTGGGCAGTTGTACCGTCTGCTGTACGTTGCTGGCTGGCGAGGTACCGTTGTTGCGGGTAATTACCGTGTAGGAAACCGTGCTGCCGGCTGCTGCCGTGCCCACGCCATCAAGTACCGTCTGTACATCGGCCAGCGTGGTGATGGCCACACTGTTCTGGTTGATGTTGTTGGCCGGCACGTTGTCCGTGTTATCCGATGACGTGCTGGCAACTGCCAGTACCGGACCGGCACCGGGCGCATTCACGCTGAAGGTGTAGGTGAGCGATGAACCGCTGGCCAATGAAACGTTAGCCGTGTTCGACGTTACAAGAACCACACCGGAATTGGTGCTGTAGGAAGCACCGGCCGGGCCCGTGAAACCGGTCAGGTCGCCAGGCAGAGCTACGCGCGTCCGCACATCCGTGGCCGTAGCCGTACCGTTGTTGGTTACGATTACCGTGTACGTGATGGGCGAACCCGCCGTGTACGTGCTGGCATCGGAGCTGATGGTTACGGCCAAGTCGCTGGTAGCCGTGGTCGGCTGGTTCACGACGACGTTCGACTGTACCACGTTGTTGCCCAGGTTCAGGTCGTTCGTTGCGCCCGAGACGTTGGCCACTGCGGTTACCGTCAGGCGTTTTGCCTCCGGAGCCTGGAAGCTGATGGTGTTGGTAACAGTGCCATTAGGACCAGCGGGTACTTCGGTGCGGGTTGCGAAAGTTACCACACCGGTAGCCGCGTCGTAGGTACCGCCACCCGAAACCGTTACACCCGACAGGCCCGTGGGGAGTTGTACTGTGGTAGTAACCGAGGCCGCTGGTGATTCACCATTGTTCGCCGTTGTAACCGAGTACACCACTGGCATACCCACTACAATGGGGCTGGCAGGAGATGCCAGGAATACCTGCACATCCGAGGAGCGCTGGCTGGTAGTGGTAACGGTAGCCGTATTGTTGGCTACGTTTGTTTCCGGCGTACCAGTAGCTACCGACGACATCACGCTGATCTGTGCTTCGGTCGGCATGCTGAAGCTGATGGTGTTCTGCACCTGCGTGCCGGCGTTTACCGTACCCAGGTCGAAAGTAACCTCGCCAGTCGCATTGTTGTAAGTGCCTCCGCCCGTAATGGTTACGTTGGCCGTGCCCAGGTAGGCCGGAATGCGCACCACCTGAGTAGTACCGGCAGCGGCAGCTGCACCATTATTAGCAACCGTTGCATTATAGGTTACCAGCTGGTTTGCCACAGCCGTGGTCGGGCCCGATACCGTGGTCAGCAGGTCGGTGCGCGGCGTTACCGTCACCGAAACTTCTGTCTGGTTGTTGCCGGGTACCGGGTCGATGGTGGTGCCGGCAATGGCCGACGTTGCCAGTACCGTGCCGGCAGCCGGAGCCGTAACGTTGAACGTAAAGCTCGAGGAGAAACCGCTGGCCATGGTGGCCGTTACGGCAGCCGGAGTAACTTCACCGGTAGTTGCGTTGTACGAGTAGCCCGAGGGCAGACCCGTAACCGTCAGGCCCGGAGCCAGCAGGATGCGCAGGCTGGTATTGGTGGCCGATGAAGGACCATTGTTACCATACGTAACCGTGTAGGTGTACACATCACCCGGAGCCGGCGAGGCCGTTGACGCGGTGATGGTCGAGAACAGGTTGGCCTGGTTGGTCGTGCCGGCGGCGTTTACCGTCAGCGAGGCCGTAGCCTGGTTGTTGGTCGTGGGCGTTTCGTTGCCGGTGCCGGAAATGTTGGCAACGGCCGAAACAGTGCCGGCGGCCGGAGCTACGAAGCTGATAACGTGGTTCACATTCTGCCCGTTCGGCAGGGTGGCCAGCGTCGGGAACGTAACAAGGCCGTTGGCGGCATCATACGTGCCGTTGTCAGACACATAGACGTTGGTGAGGTTGCGGGGCAGCGTCACCGTCTGGGCCACGCCCGTTGCCAGGCCCGTACCCAGGTTCAGCGACGTAACACTGAAGGTTACCGGCTGACCCGTAACAACCGTGGCCGGGCCGCTGATGCGGGTGGTCAGGTCGTAAGTGGGCGTCACAGCCACGGAAGCCGATATCAGATTGTTCGTCAGTACCGTTTCGTTGCTGGCAGTAGTCACCTGGGCAGTACCCACGATGGGGCCACTGGCCGGAGCCGTAAACGTAATGCCGTAGGAGTTGGAGGCGCCCAGTGCAAGCGTACCGTTGCTTAGCAGCGTCACCAGACCGGTCGTGTTATTGTACGAGCCGCCGTTGGAGAAAGCAACCGTACCCAGACCAGCCGGCAGCTGAAGGGTTTGTGTTACGCCCGTAGCCGGGGTGTTACCTGCGGTGTTGACGTTGGTAGTTGTTACGGTGAAGGTAACCGACTGACCCGCCGTAACCGTGCTGGCGCTGGTGCTGATGGTAGTAGCAACATCGGCCAACGCCCGGACTGTTACCGCAATGTTGGCCTGGTTGGATACCGCCCCCGACGTACCATTGATGGTATACGGAATAACGGCGGTGCCCGTGAAGCCGTTTACCGGCGTGAAGGTTACCAAACCAGTGTTATCTACCGTGAAAGTGCCCTGACCCGCTACGGTTTTCGTAGTCTGAATACCGGCTGTGTTGGGGTCGAGGTCAACGGTAGCTGCATCCTTTGGGCCCGTGTCGTTGGTGGCCACGTTGAAGGATACGGCCGTGTTAGGTGCCGTGAAGCTCTGATCGTTTACCGCAACCGGAGAGTTAGCCACTGTCAGGTTGTAAGTGGCCGTGTTGGAGGTAGTGCCGCTGTTATCAGTAGCCAAGTACGTAAAGCTGGCCGCCGCACCGCCGTTAGTACCAAAGCCGGAAACCGGGTCGAAGCGCAGGTTGCCGGCGCTGGCGGCCGGAATTACCTGACCAGCCGTTACGGCCGTCAGAGTGGAGCCGGAAAGCAGGTACAGCACCCCCGCCGAAGCCGAGGGCAGCGTTACGATGGTATAGCTGTCAATCTGGCCATCGGGGTCAGTAGCACTCAGGGCGGCAATTGCCGTGGGGCCGTTGTTATCCGGAATGGCTGGCGTGTTGGTGATGTTGCTGGCAACCGGCGGCTGCGAAGCGCTGGCGCACAACACGGAGTTCGGTACAATCTGACGAGATACACCGGCACCGGCGCTGGCATATTCCAGCGTCAGGACGTTCTGACCGGCATTTTCCCCATAAATGACCAGCAGGTTGTGCACACCTGCCGACAAAGTGAGGGTAACCGTGCGTTCCTGTGCCACGTGCAGTCCACCGTTGTTGATGGTCGCATTGGCCGTAGTAGGAGCCAGGGCTGCCCCATCCAGCCACAGGTAGGCGGCATCATCGGAGTTCAGATAGAACGTGTAGGAGCCGGCAGTAGCAATATTAAGGCTGCCGCGGTAGCGGGCCGTAAACGCTTCCGGGTTGCTGGCCGAGCCGCCCGCCGTGGGCGTCAGGTTGCCCCAGCTGGAGTTAGCCGGGAAGTTCAGCGTAGCATCGTAGCGGGCCAGGCCAGCCGTTTTGCCGTCCAGAAACGCCAGATTATCATTGAAGTACCCGCTGAAATACTCAGCGTACAGTCCGCTGCTGCGGGTTGGGCCATACTGTGCACCGGCGCAGCCATTAGTGGGCAGCGTTACCACCGTCGTTACGTTGGCATTAGCCAAGCTACCGTTGTTGTTAGTAGCAGTAAGATCAGTAGTAGAAGCTGTGCTGCTGGCTTTACCTGTAATGGTAGTATTATAGTTCGGAGCCGGGAAGACAATGCGGAAAGTAGGAGCTGCGCCGCTATTTACCGTTGTGCTGGGGAAAGTTACCAGACCGTTGTCATTATTATAGCTGCCACCGTCGGGCAGGTTCGTGGCCGTCAGGTTGAGGCCGCTCAGCAGTTGTACCGTGGGCACCACAGCAGTAGCCGTCGACGGGCCGTTGTTGGTAACCTGCGCCGTGTACGTAATGGAAGTGCCGGGCGCTACGGCCGTCTGAGAGGTGCTCAGGGTAGTAGCAATATCGGCTACCGGCGTAACGGCTGTAGTTGTGCTGGCCGTATTAACCCCTGTATCGGCACCTTGGTCAGTGCTGGTAGTGGTGGTAGTAGTAGCGGTAATGCTGGCAACCGGCAGCGGAGTAACCGTAAAGGTGTAGCTAACTGAATTGCCGGAAGCGAATGAGCCGCCTGGGTAAGTAATGGTCCAGCCGGTAGTCTGGCTGCCGGTTACAGTGCCACTGCCCGAGGTAACGGCCGACGCCGTATTAGCCGGAATAGTAACTACGCGGGTAGCCGTGTTAGCCGCGTCGGGGCCGTTGTTGGCATACGTCACCGTGTAGTTACCCGATACTTGCCCGGCCTGCAGCGTGGCCGGAGGCGTAATAGAGGTAGCCACATCAGCTTCAGCGCACCAGCCAAACGAGTTGAACCCGATAATCTGTCCGCCGGGGTCTGGCTGGGTGGTTTGCCCGTTGCGGTAAGTAATAACTACCTTATTAATAGCTACCGGAAACGTAATGACCACGTTACTGAGTAGACCAGTGCTATTACCGATGCCGGTAATTTCATTGGTGCCAGCTGCGTAGGTGTTCACGCCGTTGTCGGCCAGGTCAATATCGGCGGCAGTCAGCGTGTAAATAGTGTTGTTGGCCTGATAACCCTCCACCTTCACAATGTCCGTCCAGCCTGAGCCGTTGGTTGTGCCCGCCAGTTTATCAATATCATTGATGGCAAACGTGAAGCCTTTTACTGTCCGACTGAGTGTAAACGTCAGCACCACGTTGTTCGTCGTACTGGCGTTGGTGGTGTAGTCCGTGGTCAGGTTCAGGGCCTTTCCCCCAAAGGCATTCACTACCGAAAGCGACGACTCGGTGGCGGCTACCGAAGAGGTAAAACCTGAGGTGATAGTGGTACCGGCAGCCGTCAGGCTGCGGCTGATTTTCCAGTCCTCACCGGTGGTCTGGGCCCGGAAGTTTACCGAGTTACCGTCCGTGCAGGTGCTTTTGGCAACCGGAATGGAATACGTATTGGGCGAAATATCCGTGCTGGTGGCATCTTGGGCAGAATATGTGAAAACTACCGATCCGAATACCGTGGCTACCGGGTCAAAAGAGAGGTTCCCAATCTGAGCGACGGGAATTACCTGATTCACGCTCACCGGGCTGCCGTTTAGGGCCAGGGTACCCTGGGTGGCGGTATTGGGAATGGAGTTGATTACATAGCCCGTAATGGTCCCATTATTGTCTGTGCCTGCAAGTGAGGGGGCTAGTATAGTAGCCGCTGCGCCGCTGGAAATGACATCGTTCACGACATCTGCGGTAACGGGACCACCCACCTGAAACCGGTACGTAGCCGTACCCGACAGATTGTTGGCCGCGTCATACGCCCGGAACGTGAAGGAGGTAGTGCCAAGCGTGGCAGTGGTAGCGGCCGCAAACCGCAGAAACTGAGCCTGAGCCGTCGAATAGTTTGTATTAATCGCCGCATTGATATAGCCACTCAGCTGGGCGTTGGCAATCTGCAGAGTGCCTTGGGCCGCTGGAGGCAACGTAACGAGACGAAAGCCCGATAAATCACCATCGGAATCTGTTCCGGATAGGCCGGGACTTAAATTCGTATTCGTCGCCGTGTTGGGTACTACCGTAGTCGACGTAATGTCCGTCACTACCGGGTTAGCCAGCGGGCGCAGCGCAGCCGGCTGCTTGGTAGTCGGCTTTGTAAAAGGCGGCATGATAGCCTGATAAGAGGGCTGCCACACGGAGCCATCAACAGCATCCGGATAAGGATGCACAAGCTGTGCCCAGCCAGCCGAGCTGCCCAAGCCAATCCAAGCTAGTAGCGAAATGGCTAATCGTAAGCATGTTCTCATTGAAAAAAAGTATGGTGAATGCGAAGAGTGTGAATACTATACCTGGAGATTATCACTTGCTACAAAGCTAGACTGGACACTGCGCGGGTCTTTTTAATCTCGCTGAACTGACCTATTGTGTAGGTAAACTGTGGGTTTTTGATTGTGAAAATCGATTGACTAACATCTTGGGAAGAGATTCATTATCAGCTAGTATGCTCTGAATGAAATAGGTTACGGGATTTTCTGTTTCGTTGGATTTACTCGTGATGTTATGAAAATATGATTGTTGAAATTTAACAGTGTGGTTTTGGTGTATTATGTTAAAAGTGAGTTGTTTGAATGGTTTAATGAGGTGCCAGGTTCAGGTTCTCAGTATGCCAATGAACGCATAACACCAACGCCCGGCTTCTTTCACAAGAAGCCGGGCGTTGGTGTTATTTTCAAAATAATTCCCTATTACTCCGCTTTCGTCAGGCGCTTGGTAAAGCTCTGGCCCTGACCCTGCACCTGCACTAAATAGGTGCCTTGCGGCAGATCAACTACTTCCAGGTTCTGCCGGGTACCACCCGCACCGGCAACTGAACGTACAGTGCGGCCCGCCATGTCAGTAATAGTTACGGTATACTGGCCGGTCGGTAGCTCGGTCAGGTCCAGGAACGTGTCAGTCTGATTCGTAGCCGGATTGGGGTACACGTTCACCTCCGCGCGGACTGTGCTGGCAAATGCTACCGTTTGCACGGTGCTCAGGCTAAAGGTGCCATCCGCATCTACTTGGCGCAGACGGTAGTACACAGTGCCAGAGGCTTTGCGGCCTATGCCAGCATCAGTGAAGGTGTAAGCGGTAGCCGTGGAGGTAGTACCCTGGCCTTTCACCTGCTGAACGGCTTCAAACTCCTGGCCATTGAGGCTGCGCTCTACCACAAAATGGTCGTTGTTTACCTCTTGCGCCGTACGCCAGCTCAGCTGGGCATCGGCAGCTACGGCTTTCACCGTGAAGCTGACCAGGGTAACGGGTAGCGGTGCCATGCCAATGGTGAAGGTAACCGGCTGGGTGTTGGTGCCGCCGTACACATCGGTAGTCGTTACCTGAATGGTGTAGGTTCCGGCTTTGAGCTTGGTGCGGTCCTGCACCGAAATCAGACCGGTTACGGCGTCCAGCTGCAGGCCCAGCGTGCTGAGCTGGGTAGTGCCCGCCGCATTGGTAGCCGCAGTGGCCAGGCCGTTGGCCGCTACGGAGCCATCGGAGCTGTATTTGCCACCATTCACGTCGAATACTAAGGCAATGGGGTCGTTGTTCTGGTAAGAGGTAGCCACCGTGCCGCCTTTTACCGGCGAGTTGGTGTACACCGAGTTAATGTCTTGCCCAACCGGAACCGTGTACAGCGCGGCCGTGGAAGTGACATTGCCATTATCAGTAGCCGTGAAAGTGAAGAACACGTTGCCTACGTAGCCAGCGGCCGGGTCGAATGAGAGCAGGGCGGCATCAGCGGCCGGAATAGTCTGGCCTATTGTTACCGGGTTGCCAGCGTAATACAACACACCCTGAGCCGCAGTGGGCAGGCTGGTGATGGTGAAGGACGAAACCGTGCCATCGGCATCCCGGCCCTGCAGCGCCGACAGCGGTATTGCACCAGCCGAGTTGCCCACGGGAGTACGCTGGGCATTAACCACCGCAACGGCCGTGGGAGGCTGGTTGGTCATGGCCGTGTTCTGGGTAGAGCTATTGTTGCCGCTGTTGGTTTCGGCAGTGGTAGTGGTAACCGTACCAATAGCCGCAAAAGCCGTAGTCGGGGCCGTGAAGCTGATGGTATTGGTTACCGCATTGGCCGAGCCCGGTTGCAGTGCGCCAATGGCCGGGAAGGTCACCAATCCAGAGCCGATGTTATAGGTGCCACCACCTGATACAACAACATTACTCAGGCCGCCGGGCAGTTGCACGGTCTGCTGTACGCCCGCCGCCGCCGACGGGCCGTTGTTGAGCGTCACCACGTTGTACGTAGCCGAAGCGCCGGGGCTGATGCTGACGGGACCAGTCACAGTGGTTATCACATCGGCCTGCGGAGTTACCGTAATGGTGCTGGAGGCCGAGTTGTTAGCGGTATCGGTTTCCGTCTGGTCGGCGCTGGTAAAAGCCAGAGCCGTGAACGAGCCACTGGCTGGCGCATTCACCGTGACGGTGTACGTGGCGGCGCCCCCCGCAGCCAGTGTAGCACTTGTTGGGAGAGTTACTACGCCGGTAGTGCTGTTGTACGTAGCGCCTGTGGGCAATACTATCCCCGTCAGGCCGGCGGGCAGGTATAGTACCGGCTGCACATTGGTAGCTGCTGTGGCGCTGCCGGCGCTGTTGGTAGCGGTTACGGTGAAGACAACCGGCTGACCGGGCGTACGGGTAATGGTATTGGCCGAAACCGTGGTTACCACATCCACCGTCTGGGCCGTAGGAGCCGTAATCGTAGTGGTAGCCGTAGCAGAGTTGTTGGTCGTTACTTCCTCATTATCAGCTGCTGTGTTAGCCGCTACCAGCAGTTGCGTAGTGGTCGGGGCCGTGAAGCTGATGGTATTGGTTACGGAGCCCGCCGGCTGCGAGGCAATGGTGGGGAAGGTCACCAGGCCGGTAACACTGCTGTACGAGCCCCCGCCCGATACCGTCACGCCCGTCAGGCCCGTAGGCAGCTGCACCGTGGTAACGGCATTTTGTGCTACCGATGTGCCGTTGTTGGTGGTCGTAACCGAATACACCACCGGGTTGCCGGCTACCACGGTACCGGGACCCGTCAGGCTCACGGCCAGATCGGCTACCGGAGTTACAGAAGTGGTTGCCGCCGAGCGGTTGTTGGCGGTAACCGCCTCGGCCGTTGCCGTAGCCACCGACGCCACGTTGCTCAGTGGGCCGCCGGCCGGTGCAGTGTACGTAATAGTATTGGTAAGCGAAGCGCCGGGCAACTGTGAGGCAATAGTAGGGAAGGTAACTACTCCGGTTACGCTGTTGTAAGTGCCACCACCCGATACCATCACGCCCGTCAGGCCCGCCGGAATCTGTACCGTTTGCTGCACGCTGACGGCGGCGGTGTTGCCGACATTGGCGGTAGTAACGGTGTAGGTAACCGCCTGGCCGGCAGTAGCAGCCGCCGGGCCGGTAAGCGTGGTTGCTACGTCCGTCACAGGGGCTATCCGCACGTTGGTCGTGGAGATGTTGTTGGCAGGCATAGGGTCCGGCGTGCCCGAGGCCACACTGGCCCCGGCCAGTAGGTTACCGGCCGCCGGCGCATTCACCGTTACTGTGTAGGAAGTGCTACTGCCCGCGTTCTGAGTGCCGATGGCCGGGAAGGTTACCACGCCGGTTGCGCTGTTGTAAGTGCCCCCGCCCGAAACCGTTACGCCCGTCAGACCGGCTGGCAACGAAACGGCAGTTACCACATTGATAGCCGGATTCAGTCCGTCGTTGCCCTGCGTGATGGTATAGGTTACCGGCCCGCCCGGGGCCACCGAGGCCGCCGATGAAGTAATGGTGGTAAACAAGTTGGCACTGGTGGCCGGGGCTGCCGTAACGGCGGTAGCCGCTGCCGTAGCCGAGTTATTGCCCGGGTTGGAGTCGCCGACAGTGGGGGTTACGCTGGCCGTGGCCGTGAAGCCGGTAGCCGGTGCCAGGAAGCTGATGGTATTATTCTGGCTGGCACCGCTGGTCAGGGTAGCAATAGCCGGGAAAGTTACCACCCCACTGCCGCTGTCGTAAGTGCCATTATTGCTTACGTACACGCCCGTGAGGTTCGTGGGCAGCTGCACCGTTTGCGTAGCGCCCGCCGCCACCGACGGCCCGTTGTTCTGAGTGATAACGCTGAAAGTAGTCAGCGTACCCGCTACCGTGGTAGTCGGACCGGTGATGCGCGTCACCAGATCAAATACCGGCGTAAGGGCAATGGTAGCCGAAGCCGTGTTGTTGGCCGTCTGGCCCAGCTCCACATCGGGCGTGGAAATACTGGCCGTAGCCGTTACGCCGCTGCCCGTCGTTGGAGCCGTAAACAGAATCTGGAAGCTGTTCGAGGTACCGCTGGCCAGGGTGGGGAGCGTGGGGAAAGTTACGAGGCCGGTAGCGGCATCGTAGGAGCCGCCATCCGGCAACGACACGCCTGTGAGGCCGGCCGGCAGCTGCACCTGGCGGATTACGCTGGTAGCCGTGTTGGGGCCGTTATTGGTGAATGTAGCGGTAAACTGTCCCTGCGTACCCGCATTAATTGGGCTGGCTGCCGTGGTCAGGGTTACGGCCACATCGGCTACAGCCTGCACATCCAGCGCCAGAGTAAACTGGTCGGGGGCGGTGTTGGCTCCCTGGCCGGTGGTGGTGCTGGTGGTGCTGCGCAGCGTAGCAGCGCCGGGGGTAGTAGGTGCCGTAAAGCTGAACTGATACGCGTTGGCAGTACTGGCCGCCAGGGTAGCCGCCGTTCCGAAGTCAATAACCCGGGTAGTGGCGTTGTAGGTTGCCCCGTTCGGAATAACCACGTTGGTAGCTCCGGCGGGCAGCGTAACCGTTTGGGCTACCGTGCTGGCACTGCTCAGGCCAGTGTTGCTGAACGACACCGTGTACGTACCAGAGGGCTGCCCTGCCAACAGGCTGGTCGGACCATTGATGACGGTCGTTACGTCGGCTACGGGGTTTACCACCACCGTGCCGCTGGCCGAGTTATTGGCCGTATTGCCCCCTTCACTGGCATCTCCACTGATAACGGCTGCCGCCGTAACCGAGGTAGCATTAGCCGGCGCAGTAAAGGTGATAGTCGAGTTCTGCGAAGCCCCATTGGCCAGTGAGGCCAGAGAGGTGTAGGTTACCACACCGGTAGTGGCATTGTACGTGCCCCCGTTAGAGGCCGTCACGCCCGTAAGACCGGCCGGCAGCTGCACCTGGCGCACCACGTTGTTGGAGGCATCGGGGCCATTGTTGGTGAACACCACGTCGAACCGGCCCTGAGTACCGGCCGTAATGGGCGTGGTCTGCGGAGTAACCGTAGTTGCCAGGTCGGCCTGGGCGCAGAAGCTCAGGCTGTTGATACCGATGGTAGCCGTACGGGATGCGGTGAAAAGGGCATTCGTATTGGAAAACACGATTTCCAGCCGCCGGACCGGGGTAGTAAACCGAACCGTAGCGGTGCCGTTGGGTGAGCCGGCCGCTACGGCTGCTGTGCCCTGCACCGTATTGGCGGAAGTAAATGAAACCGAAGAGCCTAACGTGAAATTAGCCGTCGACAAGCTGGCTGCCGTCCCGGCGGTGGTGGTGGTATATCCATTGAACTGCACCGCTTCCGTGAGTTGCGTGCCGGTATCAATGTCCTGTAGCGCCAGTGTGAGGTTGTCAACCGGCCGGCTAAACAATAGCGTGGCCGTGGCCGTGCGGGTTGCTGTATTGGTGGTTAGCTGCCATACCAAACTCTGCCCCGATAAATTGCCATCCGTGCCGACACTGAATACATCAGCGACTGTATTCTGGGCGTAGCTGTAGGTGTAGCTGGTGCCGCCCAGCGTCTCGGTGCCGGTTTTGCGGCTACCCGTTGTGGCGGAGGTATAATCCAGCGTGCTTACCTGGTTACAGTCACTTACCGTGAGGTTGCGGGTGGCCGTGTTGTTGGCTGTAGCCCCATTCTCGTTGCCGGGCGTGCTGGTGTTAGCCGTCAGCGTGTAAGCACCGGTAGCCGAAGGCACCGTAAAGCTGAACGTGAACGACGAAGGGCTGCCACTGGCCACCGAAGCGGCCGTGCCGAAGTCGATGGTGCGGGTCGCCGCATCGTAGTTAGCGCCCAATGGAATCGTGACATTGGTAGCACCAGCTGGTAGAGTCACTGTGCGAGTTACCTGCTGAGCCGCGTCGGGGCCGTTGTTGCCGTACTCCACCGTGTAACTGACGGTGTTGCCAACGTTGGCGGCCACCGGGCCGGCCGTAAAGCGGGTGTACACATCCACCACCGAGCACCACGAGAGGGAGTTAATGCCGATAACCTGTCCGCCAGGGTCCGCCACGGGCTCTGTGTTGCGGTACGTAAGGCGCAGGCGTACAATAGCCTGCGGAAATGTTACTACCACGTTGCTGTTGGGCCCGAAGTTGTTGGAGTTGCCCTGGCCCGTAATCAGGTTCGTGGCTGAAAAGTTATTGGAGCCGTTCGGGGCCAGGGCCACATCTGCAGAGGAAAGGGTAATAATCTGTCCGCTGGCTGTGTAGCCATCCAATTGCACCTGGTCGCGCCAGGTGTTATTCACCTGGTCAATATCCGCCAGGGCAATGGAGAAGTTATCCAGGGGCCGGCTGAAGGATAAGTCGATGGAAGACGCCGTATTAGACGATGACGTGTAGTCAGTCGACCACAGCAGAGACTTGCCAGGCAGGGCCTGGTTGTCTTCTACCTGCAACGTTGTCTGGCCGCTGGGGGCCGTGTAATTGCTGGCCGTAATCGTCACCCCTTCCACCAGCACCGATTGGGTAGTCTGGAAGTTCTGACCATCGGGCTGGTTGGCGAAGTTGAGGGTGCTGGCCTGGCCGCAGGTAGCCTTGGCTACGGGAATTCCGTAGCTGGCGCTGCTACCACTGGTGCCGTTGGCATTGCGCGCGCGGTAGTTGAACACCACTGTACCAAAAAAGCCCGCCGCCGGATCGAAAGTCAGCTGCGCGGCCTGTGCGGCAGGAACCACTTGTCCAACCGTTATGGCGGTACCATTCAGGGCCAGTACGCCCTGGGCAGCAGTCGGCAGACTCAGAATAACGTAATCGGTGGCGGCAATGCTGCCGGGCTCCACCGACAGCGGCTCCGTAAGGGTAGTGGCCGGGGCGCCGGCCGGTACAATCTGAGAAATCAGCGCGGCCGCTACTGGCGTCTGCTCCACGTTGATGGTAAAGGTGGCCGACGAAGAGGATAGCTCCCCATTGCTGTTGCGGGCGCGCCACAAAAACGAGGTAGTGCCCGTCGCATTGGCCGTCGGGCGAATCAGGACCTGATTGTAATCCGCCAGCAACTCTTCATCCGGCGCAACTGTGATTTGCTTAATGGCACCGCTGGATGAGTTATATACATACAGCTCGGCCACCGTAGCCGACGGCACCGAAAAGAACCGGTAGGCGGTGATAGGAAAGCCGCCGTTGTTAGTAACGTTCAGGTTGATAATGTAATACAGACCGGTAGTGCCCCCAATAGTAACCGTCTGGTTGGCTACAGTAGGGGCGGCATTGGGCCGACCGGCATCCTTGCTGTCCAATACCTTGGTGGTAACGGCTTGAACCGGAATGATTTCCGGTCGCAATTGCCGGAAAGTCGGGGGCTGCAGGTCGCTGATGCTAGGCATTACCGCTGGTAGCGACGAGGATGGCACTACCCGTTGAGCCTGCACGTCGGGTGATACCAGACCAGCTGCCAATAGCAGTGAGGTCCAGAGACGTAAAGCTTTCTTCATGAAGTATATAGAGTAGGTTGAAAAAGCACTTTCGTTAGCTGTCGTGCCTTGAACAGTCACGGTGAGCCGAATTTTCACGCGGTGAGAAATACCTGAAGTCAGCTCTGTTTGAACTACGTTTCCGACAAAAAACACCTAACGCTGTGTGAACCTACGCAAGGATCAGGGGCTTTAGTTCAACCATCTAATAATGAAATACATGCATTCTTTAATTGGGAAAATGGTCCTTTTTTTATCAATTTGGGAATGCTTTTGAAAGCATAGGGTAGTATGCGTTTCGTTATAAATCTATTGCTGTCTGACAGAGAAATAATTGAGTTTCGACAGAGGCTTGAGTAAGGTATGTGAACCAGCAGACACGCATCTGTTAGGCTGTATTTTCCCAGAACAGGAAAAGAGAAAAATTTTGTCCTACTACTCAATCAGCATTCTAAACGCCAGCCCGGGGGCCTCTGATTGCCTGTAGTGAAAAGAGTAGTTCCTGAAAAAAAATGAGCCGCCTTCCTTTCGGAAGACGGCTCATGGGCCCGGTGTACAGGAAACCTAGCAGCAGGTTAATATGTCTGGTTGCGGCCGCTTTGGTTTACCAGTTGCTGCACTTCTTTATTAAAGCCAGCTTCCTGGCGCAACTCCTCCAGCGGAATGTGGAAACGATACTTCCAGAAGTGGGTAGGGTTGGCCGGCACGTTAATCTGCTCCTCCAGTGGATCCTGGCGACGCAGACGGGCATCCATAGCCATTAGGTCCTGCAGCGGGAAGATGGCCCACATAGCGGGCGAATACAGGTGCTGCACCGTTACCTCGCGGGCTACCCACGGCTCACAGTATTGTGGTGCCTGCTCGCCCCAGTGGCCCAGAATGGTTTCAAAGAACTTCTGAGTCTGCTCCCGGTCCTCTTCCCACCAGCCGCGCACGGTGCTCATATCGTGCGAGCCGGGGCTCACCACGCTCAGGTACGGTGCCGCGTCGGGGTGGCCGAACTCCACAGTGGGGTCGGAGGGCATACGCTGGATGTTGAGGCCCAGAATACCGAGGGCTTTCATCACACCCGGCACCGACTCGGGCACCATGCCCAGGTCCTCGCCGCAGATGAGCATATCGGTAGCCCAGCGCACGGCGGGCAGTTTCACCAGGCCCTGGCGACGCCAGAAGTCCTCGTGGCGGCGGAAGAAGAAGTCGATGTACACCTCGTGCATGCGGGGGCGGGTCTGCTCGTCCAGCTCTTTAAAGGAGCGGCTCAGGTACACCGTAATGCGGGGGTGGTAGAAGTCGGCACGCAGGTCGTCGGGCACGAACAGTACCTCGTTGGCCAGCTTGTAGAGGCCGGTGCGCAGCCAGGTGTAGTGCTCAGTGTTGGCAGGGTCCTGCTGGATTTTTTCAGCAAATACAGCTTCCATCTGGCGCTGGGTGCGCACGTGCTCCTTCAGGCGGATGACGCCGTGGCCGGCATCTTCCATGAATTCGTCGAACACGCTCTGGGCCTGGCCGTGGAAGATTTCCTGCAGAATATGCCAGCGGATATAGGGCTCACACATGCGGCCGTAGTCAAACCAGCCTACACGCTGTTCAATTTCGTGGCGGTGCAACGGCAAAGCAGGCGAGAAGTGCCCGAGCAGGCCCTCTACCGAGTGACCCGGAATCTCCCAGATGCGGAAGAAGCCCAGGATGTGGTCGATGCGCAGGGCATCGAAGTAGCGGGCCAGGTGGCCCATGCGCTGCTGCCACCACTCGTAGCCGTCCTCGGCCATCCGTTCCCAGTTATAGGTCGGGAAGCGCCAGTTCTGACCCGTCACCGAGAAATCGTCAGGTGGGGCACCGGCCTGTTGGTGCATGTGGTAGAGCTCGGGCTGAGTCCAGGCATCTACCGAGTGACGGTAAATACCGATAGGCAGGTCACCTTTCACCACCACGCCGTGCTGGCGGGCATAGTCCACGGCATCCAGCAGCTGCCGGTCGAGGTGGAACTGGGTGAACAGGTGCACGCCAAACTCATCAAACTCGGGGTTGTCTTCGCGCACCAGCTCGGCGGCCACGGCAGGCGAGCGGAATTCCTCGGGCCACTGCGAGAAGTCGGCGGTGCCGAACCGGTCACGCAGACCGCAGAAGGCCGCGTACGGTATCAGCCACGACTTCTGCTCGTCGCGGAACAACTGGTACATGGGGTCAGCCAGCAGGTTGGCTTTCTCCTGCTGGTAGAGCTGCTTGATGAACTTCCACTTGGTGTTCATCACCGGCTCGTAGTCCACGAAATCCTTGGCGTTGAACTCCTCGCGCAGGCGGGCCAGCTCCTCGCGGGCGGCTTCATCCTTGAGCTCGGCCACAGCATCGAGGTTCAGGTACTGCGGGTGCAGGGCAAACACCGAAATGGCAGCGTAGGGGTAGCTATCCACCCAGGTATGCGTAGCAACGGTGTCGTTGATGGGCAGCACCTGCACCAGCTTGAGGCCGGTAGCCACGGCCCAATCCACCAGCAGCTTGATGTCGGGGAACTCGCCTACGCCCAGGCCCTGGCGGCTGCGCAGGGCAAACACCGGCAGCGCCACGCCGGCTCCGCGCCAGTTGCCGGTAGGGTAGCGGAACTGGTCGTCGGCCTTCACACGCAACGTGCGCTTGTCCTGGCTGGCCGTAATCAGCCGGTCTTCGCCAGCTTCCAGCTGCAGAATCTGCTTGGTGCGCGGGTCCCAGATACCGTATTTGTATTGAGCAGTCTGCTCCGGGTTTTCCAGGGCCACATCGGCCGTCCAGGTCGGGTAGTCGGCATCCGACAACACCACGGCTTTTTTGGCATCCCAGGCACCCAAAGCGGAGTCAGAACCCAGTACGCAGAGCCGATGGTCGGAATCTACGCGCGGAGCCGAAAGCTGAAAGCGCACCACTGAGCCAGCCAGCCGGGCCGGTTTGGCAGCCGGAGCGGGGGCTGTGGTACGGCGCATCAGGGCCTTGGTGAAGGCGGCGGTATGCAGCTCGTTTTCGGGCAGGGCCGGGGCGCGCCAGTAGTCTTCCAGCACTACGCGGGTAAACTGGCCCGCGTCGGAGTTTAGTGCCCGGTTCGGACCCCATTCCCAGTGCTTGCCGCCGTCCCGGTCGTCGAGCAGCACGTATTTATACTCTACGGTACCCAACTGGTCGTCGGGCAGGCTGATTTCCTGGGTCCAGATACCGGAGTCAGGTTGGTAATGCAGGCTCAGGGCTTGGTCGAGGTTCCACTGGCCCAGGCTGGGCAGCGAGCCGCAAACTACCAGGCGCTGGCCCCAGGCCGTGCGGAAGGGTAGCGTAAAGCGAAGAATCATTGGGGGCTGACGGATAAAATGGGCCCGAAGATACTGCTTAATAGGGTAAAACGGCACCGGTCAGGCCCGTATAATGGGATAAAAAGGGGGTAAAATCGGGTGCTTTTTTTCAAAGCTAATGCCCGATTGACAGGTAGTTGGTGCCGGGTTGATTTTCGGTTTGTTGCCGCAAAGTGAGTGCTTAGTAACCAACTGTCCGGGGTAACGCAGGAGGTAGTGCTCATCAGTGGACTACTCACCCGTACGCCGGTACTTCTTCTGGCGGGCGCGCAGGGCTTTGGAGGTTTGCTTGCCGGTACTCTGCAGCGTAATGAGCAGATTCTTCTCGGTGAGGGGGCTGCGAATTTCTACCCGCTGTGGTTCATGGGCCGGAAAGCTGACCAATAGTACCACGGGCTCATTGGCGGGCAGCGTCAGCAAGAAAGAACCTTCGGAGTTGGCACTGGCCGAAATCAGCTTCCGGCCTTCCACGCCCACCGCCGCGCCGGCCAGCGGCTGCCCGGTGCTGCTGACCACCTGGCCGGTTAGTTGCACACTGGCTGGGGCCGAGGGAGTAGTTGGATTCTGCTGTGCCCAGCCGGGCCGGGCCAGCAGTAGCGTCAGAATCAGTAGAAACAGAGCAGGCCGGCAAAGGGCGGGGCGGAGGCGAGTGGGATATAGCATGGGGAATGGAGCAACGAGGTGAGTGAGGAGAAGAAGCGGTGATATGGTCGAAAACTACAACTCTGCCGCACACGATGGATAAGCTCGTCGGTAAGCAGCTGGTTTTTGTGGCTGTATGGCACAGGCTGGTTGTTAAAATGCAAAGGGGCCAACCTGCTCCCCGATTTTCCCGTTTGGCTGACTGAGTTTCATTTACACACCTCGCCTTTTGCCAGTTACTCTACGTCGTATTTTATATGGCCTGCTGGGCCTGATTGGGCTGGTGCTGCTGTTAGTAGCTGGCTTATACGTATACGTGCAAACGCCGTCTGGGCAGGATTTTGTGGCCCGCAAGGCCGAAAATTACCTGCGCGATAAGCTGCAGACGGAAGTACGCATCGGGAAGTTTCGCTCCGATTTTAAGCACACCATCAGCTTTGATGGGGTATATCTGGAAGACCAGAAGGGCGATACGCTGCTTTCCGTGGGCCACCTGGGAGTGGACTTGGGTATCTGGGATCTGCTCAACTCACAGGTGAACCTGAAAAGTCTGGAGCTGAACGACGGCCGGCTGGCCATCAAGCGCACCGAGCCCGACAGCATCAGCAACTACGACTTTATTCTGAAAGCCTTTGCCACCGGTGACACCAGCGCCGTGGCCACCACGCCGGCCGATACTACCGGGGCGGGCTTCAAATACAACATCGGCGACCTGCGCCTGACCAACATCCTGCTTACCTACAACGACCAGGTGGACGGTATGAACGTGCGCACCCGGGTGGGCGAGCTGGCCGTGAGCATGGATGAGGTAGACGTGGATGGCTCGACCTATAAAGTAGATCAGGCTGCGCTGCGCAATACCGGCGTTACCATTGTGCAGACCAAGGTGCCGCCGGATACCCCCCAGGATACGGCCGCCCTGCAGCTGGAATTCGGGCTGAACCGGGCCCAGCTCCAGAACGTGAGCCTGAGTTACAAGAACGACCCTTCGGCCCAGTTCATCAGCACCCGCATCGGCGAGGCCGACGTAACGGCCGATAACATCGACCTGAAAAACAGCCGGGTAGCGCTGAACACGCTCAAACTCAAGAATACCACCTTCGCCTACGCCCAGAACGAAAACGTGCCGGTGGAGCAGCGCGTGGTGAACCCCGCCGAAGCCGTGCGCGACCTGAATGCTTCGGTGGAAAACGCCACCGGTCAGGAAGCCAGCTGGGTAGTGACGCTGAAGCAGTCGGACATCAGCGGGGTGGACGTGGCCTTCGACAACTTCAACGAGCCCCGGCAGAAGACGCGCATCAAGGGGATGGACTACAACCACCTGAAGTTCACGAACCTCACGCTTAATACTGAGAACCTGCGTTACTCGGCCGACAGCACCACTGGCCGCATTACCCAGCTGGCCGGGCAGGAGCAAAGCGGCTTCGCCGTAACCCGCGCCGCCGCCGATGTGCTCTACGACGACCACCGCATCCAGCTCAATAACCTCGACCTGGTTACGCCTCACAGCCATTTGCGCCGCCGCATCGGTATTGGCTATAAAGACCTGGCTGGTATTGCCGACGACCTGCCCAACCTGCGCCTGAACGGCGACCTGCGTGAGGCCCGCCTGGGCTTCCGCGACGTGCTGTATATCACGCCCAGCCTGATTGATACGCCCCCGTTCAGCAGCGGCCCCAACCAGTCGTTCCTGATTTCGGGGCTGGTGAGCGGGCGGCTGGGTGATGTGCGGGTGCAGAACCTGGACTTCGTGGGCTTCCGCAACTCCATCGTGCGCGGCTCGGGCCGCATTCAGGGCCTGCCCAACACCGACGACCGGCTGATTTTGGATCTGAACCTGGGCTACGTGCGCACCACCGAAAACGACCTGCGCAGCCTGCTGCCCAAGGGCACGCTGCCGGAGCTGGGCATCAACCCCAATGCCCCCATGACCATGAGCGGGCAGGTGAAAGGCCGCATCAGCAACCTGGCCCTGAACAACATCAACTTCCAGGGCCTGCAGGGCACCCGCATCCGCACCACCGGCCGCTTGGTGGGTTTGCCCAACACCGACCGCCGCCTGTTCGTGGATTTCAATATCAAGGAGTTCACCTCTACCGCCGCCGATATTCGGGGGATTCTGCCGGCCGGCACCATTCCGGCAGGCTACAACCTGCCGCCGCGCATTTCGGCCACCGGCACGTTCCGGGGCCGGCCCACGGCGCTGGTGTTTGATACCGATCTGAAGGCCCGCACCACCTACGGCAACCTGGCCGCCAAGGTGAACGTGGGCGAAGGCCCCGTGGGCCAGGAGCCGGTGCGGGCTGTGTTCAGCACCCAGGGCCTCAACGTGGGCAAGTTTCTGAACGACCCCACCATTGGTAAGGTAACCGCCAACGGCACCCTCACCGGCCGCGGTGGCCTCGACCCCAACCAGCTGCGGGGCCAGCTGAAAGCCAACGTGCAACAGGCCACCTACAACGGCTACACCTACCGCGGCATCACGGCCAACGTGGACATCGACCGGAACCGCTACGTGGTGGAGGCCAGCAGCAAGGACGACCCCAACCTGAACCTGGACGTGCTGGCTAGCATCGACCTGCGCAACGCCGCCAATCCCACCTACACCGTGGGCCGCCTGAACCTGCGCGGGGCCAACCTTACGGCCCTCGGCTTCTACTCGGGCGGCGACCTGCGCGTGCAGGGCGACCTGACGGCCAACCTCAGCGGTTCCGATTTGAACACTCTGAACGGCACGTTCTCGGGCCGCCGCATCGTGATTGTGAGCAACAACCAGCCGTTTGCGCTGGATTCGGTGAGTGGGCGCATTGTGCAGCGTACGGGCCGCACCGAGGTGGATTTTGCCAGCTCGGTAGCCGACGTGACTTTGCGCGGCAACACCCGTCTGGGCGACATTGCCACGGCGTTGCAGCAGCACATTGATAGGTATTTTGACTTGCCCGGCGTGCAGTTCCGGCCCGGCGGTGAGTACCGGCAGTTCTCGTTCGAGGCCAACGTGAAGCAGCCCCGCCTGATTCAGCAGCTGGTACCCGACCTCAAGCGCCTTACGCCCTTTAAGCTCACCGGCAGCTACGACAGCCGCCAGGCCAATCTGCGCCTGAACACGGCCATCCGCCGCATTGTGTATATGGGCTACGCCCTGGACTCGTTGAAGCTCAACGTCAGCTCCGACCCGCAGAAGTTGGACTACGCCCTGGGTTTGCGGCAGGTGAGCCAGGATACGACGCTGACCATTCCGAACCCCAGTCTTACGGGCAGCATTCAGAACAACGAAATCGGGACGCGCCTGCGCATTGCCGAGTCGGACAGCGCCGAGCGGCTGAACCTGGCCGGGGCGCTGCGGGTGCTCAGCCAGGGCCAGGCCTACGTGTTCCGCTTCGACCCCAAACTGATGCTGGACCAGAAGCAGTGGGATACGCCCCAGGACAATGAGCTGCGTTACACCACCGGCACCGGGGCCATCTTCGCCCGCAACGTGAGCTTCTCGCGCAACCAGCGCCGCCTCAGCCTCGAAACCCTCACCGGGCCCCAATTCCCGCTGCAGGTGAACATGCAGAACCTCGAAATCAACGCTCTGGGCCGGGCCGCCGGCTTCCAGGACTCGCTGATTGCGGGCACGCTGAACGGACAGGCCGTGGCCTACAGCCTGGGCCAGCCCAAGCAGGCTTTCACGGCCAATGCCACCCTGGCCGGCTTCGCCTACAACAAGGCCGTTATCGGCGACGTGGCCGTGCAGGCTACCAACCCCGAGCTCGACCGCTTCAACGTGGATGCCCGCCTCACCAACCAGCAGGGCATGGACGTGCGCGCCGTGGGCTACTACATGGCCACCCCGCCCTCGCCCATTCAGTTCGACGTGAACGTGAACCGGCTGGATCTGAAAATCATCGAGCCCTTCTCCCTGGGCCAGCTCCAGCAGATGGGCGGCGGTGTAACCGGGCAGCTGGCCGTAACGGGCACGGTGAGCAAGCCCGACATTAACGGCACGCTCACCACCACCCCCGACGCTACCTTCACGCTCAGCCAGCTGGGCGCGCCCTTCTTCCTGAAGTCGCAGGAAATAGAGTTTACTAACCGGGGCATCAGCTTCGACGACTTTGCCGTGACCGACTCGCTGGGCAGCCAGGCCATCATCAACGGGCAGGTGCTGACTACCGATTACGTGTCGGATTTCCGCTTCAACCTGCAAGCCACCACCGAAAACTTCCTGGCCGTGCAAAGCTCCCGCCGCGAGAACAACCTGTTCTGGGGCAAGCTGTTCGTGGATTCCGATTCTCGCATTACCGGCTCCCTGAACCTGCCGGTGGTGCGCACCCGGGCCCGCGTGGCCGATGGCTCCAACCTGTTCGTGGGCATCCCCACCGACGACCCGGTGAAAGTGGAGCGCGACGGTATTGTGGAGTTCATCGACAAGAGTGCGCCCATCGATACCATGCTGGCCCGGCAGCTGGCTCTGGATACCGTTCAGACGGCCGGCAGCTACGACATTCAGGCCGTGGTAACGGTAACCGACAACACGCCCTTCACCATTGTGGTGGATGAGGCCTCGGGCGACAACCTGAAGGTGCAGGCCAACGGCACGCTCAACACGGCCATCGACCCCGCCGGTACCATCACCCTCACCGGCCGCCTCGACGTGACCAAGGGCAAGTACCAGATGTCGCTCTACGACCTGGCTTCGCGGGAATTCGATATTGCACCGGGCTCCTCCATTACCTGGAGCGGCGACCCGTATAACGGGCAGGCTAACGTAACGGCCCTCTACAACGTGCGCGCCGCCCCCGCCGAGCTGATTTCGGCCCAGGGTACTACCGATGAAACCCTGAACGCGCTGGGCCGCAACGCCCTGCCGTTTGTAGTGGACCTCAAAGTAACCGGCGAGCTGCTCAAGCCCATCATCGGGTTCGATATCCGGCTGCCTGAAGAGGCGCGCTCCGATTTGCGCGGCCCTATTGAGGCCCGCCTCACCCAGCTGCGCCAGCCTTCCCAGGAAAGCGAGCTGAACAAGCAGGTGTTCTCGCTGCTTGTGCTGGGCCGCTTCCTGGCCGATGACCCCTTCCGCAGCAGCAGTGGCAATCTAGTGGCCCAGCAGCTGCGCGGCTCGGCCAGTCAGGTGCTTACCCAGCAGCTCAACAACCTCACCGGCTCCTACCTCTCCAACCTGGGCGTGGAGCTGGGTGTGAACTCCTACGCCGACTTCAGCAGCGGCCAGGAGAAAACCCGCACCGACTTGAACGTGGCCGTGCGCCGCCAGCTGCTCAACAACCGCCTCACCGTGCGCTTGGGTACCGATGTGCCCCTGGGCGGCGGCAACCAGGCCAGCACCGGCCAGAATGGGGCCGGCGTAAGCGCCTTTGCCGGTGACGTGAGCGTGGAGTACAACGTGCTGGCCAATGGCCGCATCCGCCTACGAGCCTTCCGCAACAACGCCTACGGCGACATTGACGGGCAGTTTGTACGCACCGGCGCCTCGCTCATCTTCCAGCGCGACTACCAGACCCTGGCCGACCTGTTCAAGGGCATTGATAACAACGTGAAGGAGGAAGTGAAGCTGGAAAGCCGCCGCCGCCGCCAGGACCGCCGCGCCGGCCGCGACTCCACCAACGCCGCTCCCAACACCCGCCCCGATTCCCTGCGTCAGCGCCCCACGACCCGGCCCGACTCGGCCCGGCGCGCCACCCGTCCGGTTTCCCGCCCCGATTCTACCCGGCGGTAACCTCACCCCCCGGCCCCCGGTTCGCTTGATGCGCGAAGCATCGGGAAGAGGGGGAAGCCTAACGATTATCTGTTCTGAACATCTACCGCATGCTTTTCTCTCGACCTACCTCTTTATCAACCATGAGAACTGCCGATATCAATCGTCAGGCTCCCCCTCTCCCCGAGGAGAGGGGGCCGGGGGGTGAGGTCCGGCGGTGGCTGGCGCTGGGCAGCATGCTGCTGCTGGCGGCCTGCTCGGGTACCAAGTTCATTCCGGAAGGCAGCAAGCTCTACACAGGCAGCACAGTGAAGGTGAAATCGGCCAGCCCTATTCCCAAGGAAGCCGAGCTGACTACGGAGCTGACGGGCGTGATTACGCCCAAGCCCAATGCCTCCTTCCTGGGGCTGCGGCCCAAGCTGTACTTCTGGCACATGGGCGAGGGCAAAACCAAGGGCCTGGGCCACTGGCTGGCCAACAAATATGGCGAGAAGCCCGTGCTACTGAGCCAAGTGGATACCCAGAAGGTGAAAGGGCTGATGGTGAATCGCCTCTACAACAACGGCTACTTCCAGCCGGTGGTGCACAGCAAAGTGCAGGTGAAGGGTCAGGCCGCTTCCGTTGATTACACGGCCACGGTGGGCCGGCCCTACACCATCAAGGAAATTCACTTCCCCGAAGGCGACTCCCTGCTGCCCCGGGCCGTGCGTGCCACCCAGGCGGCCTCGCTGCTGAAAGTGGGTGACCCGTACAGCCTGCAAACCTTCACCAACGAGCGACTCCGCATCGACCAGGCCGTGAAGAACCAGGGGTTCTACTACTTCAACCCCGATTACATTCTGTTTCAGGTTGACAGCACCCTGAACAATCAGGTGAACGTGTACCTGAAAATCAAGGGCAAGACGCCGGAGCAGGCGGCCAAGCCGTATGTGCTCAATCGGGTGCGGCTCAACACCGATTACACCCTGAATGATACGACAGTAAGCGAGCGGCCCATCCGGTACCAAGGGTACATCTACTACCCCGATGAGAAGATATTCAAGGCAAAGGCCATTACCAACGCCGTATTTCTGTACCCCGACAGCCTGTACCGCCGCCGCCGCCAGGACCAGACGCTGAGCCGCCTGATGAGCCTGGGAACCTTCAAGTACGTGGATATCGGCTTCCGACCCGCCCGCCAGAAGGCTGACTCGGCCGGCTACGGCTTCCTGAACTCCTACGTGCGCATGACCCAGTTGCCCAAGAAAAGCCTGCGGGCCGAGGTGCTGCTGGTGAGCAAATCCAACGGTTTCACGGGTCCCGGTTTCCAGGTGCAGTTCCGCAACCGCTCGGCGCTGCGCGGGGCCGAGCAGCTGCTGGTGAACATAACCGGTACCTTCGAAAACCAGACGCAGAGCAACGCCAACACCATCGGCCTTACCAGCTATGAGCTGGGGGCCACTGCGCAGCTGGTAGTACCCCGCCTTATCACCCCGCCCTTTGATATCCGGCTGAAAAACTCCGACTTCCAGCCGCGCACTACGTTTGGGGCCGGGGCCAAAACGGTTACCCGCCTCGATGCCTTCACTCAGCAGGCATTTAACCTGAATTACGGCTATACCTGGAAAAACCGCCTCACCAACGAGCATGAGCTGCGCCCTATTGACGTGCAGTACCTGCGCCTGAGCAATACCAGTCGGGCATTCGACTCCTTACTCACGGCCCGGCCTTTTCTGGCTAACTCGTTTCGGCAGCAGTTTATCCTGGCCAGCTCCTACCGTTATACCTATAACGAGCAAACTCTGGAGCAGCGTCGCAACCAGGTGTATTTCAGCGGAGGCATTGAGGTAGCCGGTAACCTGGCTTACTTAATCAGCTCCCGAACCGGGCAGCCCCGCATTACCAACGAGGATGGCAGCCAGGCGTACACCCTGCTCAGCCAGCAATTTGCCCAGTACACCAAGGTGGACCTGGAGTTCCGCAACTACTTCCGCACCAGCGCCAACCCCAGCAGCGGCAACAAGCTGGCTACCCGGCTGTTGATTGGGGCGGGCCTGCCCTACCAGAACTCCCGGGTGCTGCCTTACCTGAAACAGTACGGTATTGGCGGCCCCAACAGCGTGCGGGCCTTTGCCGCTCGGGGCCTGGGGCCGGGAACCTACCGCGCGCCCATTGCCTCCGAAAACAGCTCGTTCTACGACCAGGTGGGCGATATGCGCATTGAGGCCAATGCCGAATACCGCCAGGATCTGTTCCCCTACGTGAAAGGAGCTTTGTTCGTGGATGCCGGCAATATCTGGCTGATCAACCAGGACCCCAGCCGCATTACGGTGGATAAGGATGGCAACCCCGACGGCAAAAACGGGCAGTTCTCGCCCAGCAGCTTCCTGAAAGAGCTGGCCGTAGGGGCCGGGGCCGGTATTCGTATTGATGTGCAGTTCTTCGTTATCCGCTTCGATTACGCCTATCCGCTGCGGGTGCCTTACACCAACAATGAGGTAGTGCGCCCCAGCCTCAACCAGTCCTTCAACAAGCAGGACCTGGGAGTAGGTCGTCTGAACATTGCTATTGGCTACCCATTCTAATAGCGCCAACATAAAAAAGCCCGACTACACTGCTGTAGTCGGGCTTTTTTATGTTGGTCTGTACCGGCTGTTTACGCCTCCGCCGCCATGCGTACTTCTACCGGCGCACCTACCGTTTTGTGGGCGGGTACCACGGTTACTACCACGTACTTGGAGGTAGGCGTGTTGCTGGTTTTGGCTACGCTGCCTACCGGTACCAGCGGGTTGGCCTCGGGGAAGTAAGCCGCTACGTTGCCCTTCGGAATATCGTAGGGTACGGTAATGAACTTCTCCACTGTCCGCTTTTCGCCTTTGAAGTGGCTGGTAATGTCGATGAGGTCCTTAGCCTTGAGGCCCCGGTCGGCCATGTCCTGCTCGTTCATGAACAGCACCCGCCGCTCGCCGTACACGCCCCGGTATCGGTCGTTGTAGTCGTAGATGGTGGTGTTGAACTGGTCGTGGCTGCGCACCGTCATCAGGATGAGCTGGTCGGGCTCGTGGGTGTACTTCTCCAGCTCGGTGGTGCTAAAGTTGGCCTTGCCGTTTTTGGTGGTGAATTTCCGGTCCCGCGGGCCGTTAGGCAGGTAGAACCCGCCGGGGCGGCGCAGCTTCTCGTTGAAATTCTCGAAGCCCGGAATCACCCGGCTGATGTGATCCCGGATAACGTCGTAGTTCTCCGTCATGGCTACCCAGTCGTCGATGTTGATCCTGTTGCCGAAGGTGGCAATGGCCATGCCGCACAGGATGGCTACTTCGCTCATCATCTGGCCTTCCAACGGCACCAGTACGCCCTTGTTCTGGCTCACCACCCCCATCGAGTTTTCGCAGGAGGTCATCTGGTGGCCCGACTTCTGCATGTCCACGTCGGCGTGGGTGAAGCAGGGCAGTAGCAGGCTGGTTTCGCCGGTGGTGAGGTGGCCCCGGTTGAGCTTGGTGCCCACAAACACGGTGAGCTTCTGCTTGCGCATGCCCTCGGCAATTATCTCAGTATCGGGGCCGGCGGCCAGCAGGTTACCGCCCAAGCTGAAGAATACCTTGGTTTTGCCCTTGTACATGGCCTTGATGGCCTCCACGGTGTCGTAGCCGTGCTCGTAGGGCGGCTGGAAGTTGAACTCCTTCGCCAGCGAATCCTGGAATTCCTTGGTGGGTTGCTCCCACACGCCCATCGTCCGGTCGCCCTGCACGTTGGAGTGGCCGCGCACCGGGCAGGTACCCGCGCCGGGCTTGCCAATGGCGCCCTTCATCAGCTGCAGGTTCACGATTTCCTGAATGGTCTGCACGCCCTGGCGCTGTTGGGTAACGCCCATAGCCCAGCAGGTTACAATCTTTTGCTTGGTGGCAATGATGTTGGCCGCCTCCAGCAGCTGCCCGCGCGAAATGCCGCTCAGCTCCTCAATATCCTCCCAGCTGGTGTTGCGAATGTTCTGCTCGAACGACTCGAAACCGGTGGTGTACTTGTCGATGAACGGCCGGTCAACTACCTGGCCGGGGTTGCGGTCCTCTGCCTCAAACAGGTGCTTCATGATGCCGCGCAGCAGGGCCATGTCGCCATCCACGCGCACCTGCAGGAACAGGTCGGTAATCTGCGTGCCGTCGCCCAGCAACGCGCCCAGCGCCTTGAAGGGGTTCATGAAATCCTGCGGATTCTTGAACGCCATCAGACCCGCTTCCGGCAGCGGGTTCACCGAAATGATTTTGGCTCCGTTCTGCTTGGCCTTCTGCAAAGCCGTGAGCATGCGCGGGTGATTGGTACCGGGGTTCTGCCCGATGATGAGGATGACCTCTGCCTCGTGAATATCATTGAGCGTGACGGAGCCCTTGCCCAGGCCCAGCGTGGGGCTCAGGGCAGCGCCGCTGCTCTCGTGGCACATGTTGGAACAGTCGGGCAGGTTGTTGGTGCCCAGTAGCTTGGCAAACAGCTGGAACAGGAAGGCTGGCTCGTTGGGCACTTTGCCCGAGGTGTAGAACACAGCCTCGTTGGGCGAAGCCAGTGAGTTCAGGTTGTCAGCAATCAGCTGGAACGCATCAGGCCAGGCAATGGGCGAGTAATGGTTGTCGCCGGGGCGCTTTACCATGGGGTGGGTGAGGCGGCCGGCGTTGTTCTGGTCCCGGTCGGTCATCTGGGAAAGCTGGGCCAGACTATGCTTGGCGAAAAACTCCGGGCCGGCGGCTTTATCGTCGGCATCCGAGGCGGTGGCTTTGGCGCCGTTCTCGCAGAACTCGGCCACCGAGCGGTGGTCGTCCGGGTCGGGCCAGGCGCAGCTGGAGCAGTCGAAGCCGTCCTTCTGGTTCATGTTCAGCAGGCCCCGGGTGCCGCGGTTCACGCCGCCCTCGCTCCAGCTGAACTCCATGCTCTTGAGTACGGCCGTGACGCCGGCGGCTACTTTGGCGCGCTCCTCCAGGCGCAGGCCGGTGAGAGCCTCCGGCGGCTGGGCCAGAATGGGGTTGTGGTATTTGGCGTTGGCGACGTCGGGGGCGGGTATCATGCTTTCGTCTCGTTCGTGTTGCGGATCGGGGCGGTAATGGTCGGGGGCCGGGGCCTCGCCCTGGTCGGGCCGCTCCCCGCTGCGAGGTTTGTTCTCAGCTCGTTGCTGTTCCGATTTACCAGCTTTGCTGGGGTCGTGGGCGGGTGACTCTTCCATGATGCGGGGTGGAAATGGCGGTGGTGAGGCAGGCAAGCCGGGGCGTTAGTGCTTGCACCCCAGATCTTTCTCTACCAAAATATGCAGTACGTGGTTACGGGCAACATCGGTGGTGCCGCGCAGGCTGACTTCATCCGTGGAGGTCCAAGTGTCGGCTACGGCAGCCGGCAGCAGTACCCGGATGTGGCCCGCCTCGTAGCGTACCCCAAGCGCGGACGCCGCAGCATCACGCTCTAGGCTATACGTAAGTTGCTCAAAGGTGGCCGGGCCTAACGGAACCACCGTTTCCAGCCGGCCCTGCTCCCGAAACGTATCCACTTCGGGTGGGTCGAGGCGCAGACGGAGCGTATTGTCTTCGAGGCGGAGCTTCATGGTAGGGTAGGAAGGTAGGCGGGTGAGCGGCTAGGCGGTAAGCTGATGGGAAACAAGAAGACTCAATTGTCAACCTGAACGGAGCGAAGGACTTTATCAACGCTTGGTACTTCAAACGATTTAGACGTTGCCATCTGTCTCATTCACAATTCGCCAGGGATGAGAGTACACGTTGTAGCGGTTCTGGCGCACGAAGCCGCAGAGCGTCATGCCAAAGTCGCGGGCGGCGGATACCGCCAGGGACGAGGGGGCACCCACGGCGGCCAGCACCGGAATGCCCGCTATGGCCGCTTTCTGCACCAGCTCAAACGAGGCCCGGCCGCTCACCAGCAGCACAGAACTGTGCAGCGGCAGCATTTCCTGCAACAAGGCCGCGCCAATTACTTTATCGAGGGCGTTGTGCCGGCCCACGTCTTCGCGCAGCAGCAGCAATTCACCTTCCGGCGAGAACAGCGCCGCCGCATGCAGGCCCCCAGTCTGCTCAAACAAGGCCTGGGCCTCCCGCTGCCGCTCGGGCAGTTGGTGAATAATGCCGGCAGCGACGTGTGGGCCGCTGCCGGGCAGCACCGGGCAGGCCGCCGCGTGTACGGCCTCGATGCTGGTTTTGCCGCATACGCCGCAGCTGCTGCTGGTGTAGAAATGGCGTTCCAGCCGGGGCAGGTCGGGAAGGGCGGAGGGGGCCAGCTCGGCGCGCACCACGTTTTCGCGCTCCTCCTCCTTTTCCACATCGGGGCAATAGAGTATGCCCTGCAGCTCCTGTCGGCTGCGGATGATGCCTTCCGTGAACAGAAACCCGGCCGCCAGCTCAAAATCGTGACCCGGCGTGCGCATAGTGATGCTCAGGGTGCGGTGCTGCCGCTCGGCGGCCGGCCCGTAGCCTACCCGGATTTCCAGCGGCTCCTCAGCGGCCAGCACATCGGAAGCCTCCGCGACAGTGGTACCCTGCAAGCGGTGCACGGTGGTGTATTCGTAGCTGGTGGGGGGCAGAAAAACGGGAGCAGACACGGCAGCGGGAAAAACGGATGAAATCAGCAGGCTGTACGCACCGGCGACGGGGGCGGTGGTATAGTGGGTTAACCTTCGGGGGCGGAAGTAAGTTTGAGAGCAGGGAAGTGCCGCCTGGCGCTGAAGCGGCGACGTGACGAGGTGAAAGCAAACCCGGTTCTTTGCGGCCGGTTCCGGGCTTTCGGCTGTTCTGCCATCTGCCGCCTGCCTGCCCCGGCCCTCCGTTGCTCCTCACCACTCCGCCATGCTTACTTCCGAAGAACGCCACATCTACCGTCGCCATTTGCAGCTGCCCGAAATTGGGGAGGCCGGTCAGGAAAAGCTGAAAGCCGCCCGCGTGCTGGTGGTGGGAGCTGGTGGCCTGGGCTGCCCCATTCTGCAGTATCTGGCGGCCGCCGGCGTGGGTACGCTGGGCATTGTGGATGCCGACAAAGTGGACCGCAGCAACCTGCAGCGGCAGATTCTGTACGGCCCCGCCGACCTGGGCCGGCCCAAAGCCGAAACCGCCGCCCGCGCCGTGCGCCGCATCAACCCGTTGGTCCACACAGAGGTGTACGGCTGCCGGGCCACGCTGGGCAACGTGCGCGAGCTGGTGAGCAAGTTCGACCTGGTCATTGACGGCTCCGACAACTTCCCCACCCGCTACCTGCTCAACGACGCCTGCGTATTGCTGGGCAAGCCATTGGTTTCCGGGGCCATCTACAAGTTTGAAGGCCAGGTTTCCGTGTTTAACTACCAGGGCGGGCCCACCTACCGCTGCCTGTTTCCACAGCCCCCATCCGCCGCTGAAGCCCCCAACTGCGACGCTACCGGCGTGCTGGGCGTGCTGCCCGGCCTGGTGGGCACGGCCCAGGCCACCGAGGCGCTGAAGGTGCTGCTGGGTATTGGGGAGGTGCTCAGCGGCCGGCTCTGGCTGTTTGATGCGCTGACTTTCCAGACCCGCACCCTGAAGTTTGCCCGCCGCCCCGAGCAGGCCGCCATTACGCTGGATACCGCCAACCGCACTGACTACGCCGACCTGTGCGGAGTACCCGTGCGCAGTGTTTCGGCGGCGGAACTGCAGGCGCAGCTGGCTTCAGCCCAGCCGCCTTTCCTGCTGGATGTGCGGGAGCCCCACGAGTACGCCGCCGGCCACCTGCCCAACGCCACTCTGCTACCCCTGAGTACGTTGGAAAAAGGTGTAGCTACCCTGCCCAAGCAGCATCCGGTGGTGGTGTACTGCCGCTCCGGCCGGCGCAGCACCCAGGCCATTGAGCGGCTGCAAACGGAGTTCGGCCTGGCTAACCTCATCAACCTGGAAGGTGGCATTCTGGCCTGGGAAGATGCGGCTATGGGTGATGAGGTGGTGAGATGATTGGTAGAATAAGAACGTCATGCTGAGCGAAGTCGAAGCATCTCTCCCGAGGGCAATCAGTTATCAGTGCAACGAAGCGGTAGAGATGCTTCGACTTCGCTCAGCATGACGTTCCACATCAATTGGGGCCTCGCCAAACGGTGCCAATTAAGCAACTTACACAACGACCGGACGCGAATACGCGTCTTTACGCCTTCTGCCAGTTCTCCATGCCGCTTACCGTTACCCCGCCGCCCCGTCCCCGTATCCGCTTTGATCGAAATGAGCTGGCGGGTGCGTTCGGTGATTTGGGTACCGATTTGCCCCTGCTCATCGGCATCATTGCGGCCTCCGGCATGGACAGCGCCGGGGTGCTGGTGATGTTCGGGCTGATGCAGGTGTTTTCGGGGCTGTGGTACGGGATGCCGATGCCGGTGCAGCCGCTCAAAGCGTTTGCCGCCCTGGTTATTGCCCAGAAAATTCCCGGCCGCATCATTTTCGGGGGCGGGCTGGCTATTGGAGTGAGCATGCTGCTGCTCTCCGTAACCGGGTTGATTGACGCCCTGGCCCGATTGGTGCCCAAGGCCGTTATCCGGGGCATTCAGTTTGGGCTGGCGTTGCAGCTGGCTACACTGGCGCTCAAAGAGTATGTGCCTGCCGATGGCGTGGCCGGGTTTGCGCTGGCGGCGGCGGCGTTTCTGGTAACGGTGGTGCTGCTGGGCAACCGGCGCTGGCCGGCCGCCCTGGCCGTGCTGGCATTGGGCGTCACCTATGGCCTGCTTTTCAAGCTGGATGTAGCTACTGCGCACCGGGCCATTGGCCTGCACCTGCCTGGCTGGCACGTACCGCAGTGGCCCGATATCCTGACCGGGGCCGTGCTGCTGGCGTTGCCCCAGATTCCGCTTTCCCTGGGCAACTCGGTACTGGCCACCCGGCAGGTGGTGGAAGATTATTTCCCGGAGCGGCCCCTTACGGTGCGGCAAATCAGCTTCACCTACGGCCTCATGAACCTGTTGAACCCGTTTCTGGGCGGGTTTCCGGTGTGCCACGGCTCGGGCGGCATGGTGGGGCACTACACGTTTGGGGGGCGCACGGGCGGCTCGGTGGTGTTGTATGGGGTGCTGTTTCTGGTGCTAGGCCTGGGGTTCAGCCAGGGTTTCCAACAGATTGTCCAGATTTTCCCGCTGCCCATTCTGGGGGTGCTACTGCTGTTTGAAGCCCTCACGCTGGCCACCCTGCTGCGCGATATTGCCGGCTCCCGCTCCGACTTATTGCTGGCATTGCTGGTGGGGCTGTTATGCAGCGGGCTGCCGTATGGATACCTGGTGGGCCTGCTGGTGGGCACGGCGCTGTACTATGCCATGCAGCGCGGTTGGGTAGGGCTGGGCAAGTAAGGAGCAGGCAAAAAATAGTCGGGGCGTGGGCAACGGAAAGTCAGGCATCCGCATCTGCGCAGGTGTTACAACCTATCCACTGACTTGCCGCTATGCTTCGAATTACCTCCGTTTGGTTGCTGCTGGCGCTGCTATCCGTTTCTGCCGCCGCGCAAACTGCCCCGGCCGCGTGCGGCTGCCGGCAGGATTTTGAGCAGATGCGGCAGCTTATTGCCACCAACTACGCCGGCTACCGCGACAAAGTAACGCCCGCCACCCAGCCGCGTCTCGATTCGCTTACGGCCTTGGTGCGGGCCCGCACCGATACGGTCCGGGCCGCCAATTGCGGGGTTGTACTGTATCAATGGCTCACGTTTTTTCGGGATGGGCACCTGGCCCTGCGCAACGACCAGGTGCCGACGGTAGACTCCGTGGCCATTCGGGCGCGTTACGCGGCTACGGAACGGCTGCCCTGGACGCGCGCCTCTTTCCGCGCTTACCTCGACGACCCTACCCGGCCCAAGCAGCCGCTGGAAGGCATCTGGCGCGACGCTGGCAACGATTACGCCGTGGGCATTGCGCAGGCTCCCGATGGCCGGTACCAAGGCTTCGTGCTGCGCGCCGACAGCCTGTGGTGGATGCCCGGGCAGGTGAAGTTTACCTTTCGGGCCCCCTCCGCCGCGGCCCCGGGCCAGGCCACGTACTACATGCGCAACCATGAGGCGCAGCCACGCGCCGTTGTGCTGGCTGCCGATGGCCAGCTGGATATGCAGGGAACGAGCTGGTACCGCACGTACCCCCGGCCGGCCAGGCTACCAACTGTGCCGGCCCCATTCAGCTTCCGGATGCTGGATGATACCACGGCCCTGTACCGTATTGCTTCCTTCGACGGCCAGTACCGCCCCCGCATCGACAGCCTCACCAAAGCCCACGCGGCCGACCTGCGGCACACCCGCCTGCTGATTCTGGATCTGCGCGGCAATGGCGGCGGCTCCGATGGCAGCTACCGCTCCCTTACGCCCTACCTCTACACCCAACCCGTGCGTGAAGTAGGGGCGGCGCTGCTTTCTACCCCTGACAACAACCGCAAGTACAGCGGCACCCTCTACCCCGATATGAGCTGGTTGGAGAAGCGCTACTTTGCCAGACTGCAGCGCCGCCTGAATGCGCATGTAGGCGAGTTGGTACCGCAACGGCGCAACGGCCAGCGCACCAGCCTCCGCCGCCAGTCACACCAGCATCCCGAAGTAGCCCGCGTGGCCGTGCTGCAGAACCGCAACTGCGCCAGCACTACCGAGCAGTTTCTGCTGGAAGCCCGTCAGAGCCGGAAAACAACGCTGTTTGGCGAAAACAGCGCCGGGGTGCTCGACTACGCCAATATGCAGTTCCAGCCGCTTTCCTGCTACCGGCTTACCCTGGGCTGGGCCACCTCCCGCAGCTTTCGCCTCGACCAGCAGGAAGGCATTGATGGCGTAGGTATTGCGCCCGCCGTGCGCCTCAATCCGCAGGCCCCCGATGCCGTAGAACAGGTGCGGGCGTGGTACCGGCGGAAGTAAGTAGCCCAGGCTGCTCAGGCCATGCCGGGTGGTGCTGTCAGCTACTTGTTGACTACCTTGCGGCCCCGGCTCCCCATTCATATACCCGCAGGAGTTGTCAGGCCATTACGCCCCGGGAACAGGTGCCCGCGTATGGAAGAACGAATACTCTGTCAGGTCTGGAAAACGGTGCGTATTGAAGCTGGTCCACAACCGTTTCAGGGCTACTGGAGCATGGGCGAAGGTGTAGTGTTTGACTTCAGCACGCTCAACCAGCCAACCTCCCCGACCACCGGCTGGGTAAAGCAGGCCGGCAGAATTGTGCAGGCCGGCAATGAAACGGCCCTGCACCTGCTCATCCGGTCCGTTACCGCGCAACACCTGACGCTGGAGCTGCACATGCACTACGCCGGCGAGGCCCGCCATACCCTCACGCTGCACCTGGTGCCGGGGTAGTAGTGAGGGTTTGGTAGTGAGTATTGGGTATCAAGTAGTGAGTAACAGAAGCTAGTCGCAAAACGCCTGAGGCGTCTGTTACTCAGTACTAACGTCTCACTACTCAATATCTGCTACTCACCACTAATCCGGCTGGGAGGGCACGAACTCGGGAGGGGCGGTGCTGGCTTTGCGGCTCAGGCGGTAGATGACGGACAGAGCCACGTTGTTTTTGGCCACGGTGGTCTGGGGCGTAAACACGTTCTGCCGGTAGCTGGCGGCGGTGTAGTTGGCCTGGTTCAGCCAGCCGGCCTGCACCGTCAGGTGCTTATCGAACTGGTAGCCCAGGCCTGCAAACAGGCGGTTGCGCTCAAAAAACGGTCCTCGTGGGTTGAAGAATACCTCGTCATACACCGTCAGGAACACGGTATGGTCGGTGAAGGTGGGATGGTTGAGGGGCAGCAGCGTATTGAAGCGGTAGCGCAGGCGGGTGCGGTAGCGGCGCTGGCCCGCGGGCACCACGTCGTCGCGGAAGCGAAACCAGCGTTCTTCCATGCGGTAGCGGTGCTCCAGCTTAAGCCGGGACGTCAGCTGGGTGAGGGTGAGCTGCTGCCACAGGCGGCCTTCCACGTTCAAGGGGCCGGCGCTCAGGTCGCGGTAGTCGGCGGTGGAGTAGCGGCCCCCGGCCAACATCAGCGTGAAGTTCTTGGCCACGTCGTAGCTCACGCCGCCCTTCAGCTCGGTGTAGAAAAACTGCCGGCCCAGGCCGTTGGCGCGGGTCTGTACCTCGGCGTAGCCACCCCAGTGCTTGGGGCCGCCGGGCAGCACCACGGTGCCGATAAGCCAGGTGCCCACCTGGCGGTCGGGCACGGCGTTGGTCTGAGCCGGGGCGGCAAGCGGCAGCAGGCCCAGCAGGCTGGTGAGCAGAATCGGGTGATGGGAAGAGGGCAGCATCAGGGCCCGAAGGTAGAAAACCCGCGGGGCTCCACCCAAGCGCAAGCTCCTGCGTACAGCCAACTGCATCCAACCTTCCTTCTCATGGCATCACCCGAGCAGAACAAACAAACGGCCATTGCCTTCTACCAGCTGATGTTCAACGACTGCCAGCCCGCCGAAGCCATCCGGTGCTATGCGGGCGACGAGTACATCCAGCACAACCCCCACGTGGCCGACGGCAAGCAGGGCTTCATCGACTACTTCGAGCGGATGCAGCGCGAGTACCCCGGCAAGCACGTCACCATCAAGCGGGCCCTGGCCGAAGCCGACCACGTAGTGCTGCACTGCCACCAGCACTGGCCCCACGACCACGACTACGCCGGCATCGACATCTTCCGCTTCGACGAAGCCGGCAAAATCGTGGAGCACTGGGACGTGTTGCAGGTGATTCCCGCCGAGGATAAAAGCGGCAACGGCATGTTTTGAGTAGTTAGACGTGAGTATCTAGTAGTTAGATTTTCTTCATCTGTTTGATCATCATGTTGTCGATGATTTTCTACATACTCACTACTCACTACTGATATCTACTCCGCAAGCACCTGCCGGATGGCGCGCTGGTAGTCGGGGTTGTCGGTCATGCCGTTGTGGCCCGCACCGGGTAGGGTGATGAACTGGTCGCGGGGCTTGAGCTGCTGCCGGAGCCGGGCCGTGGAGGTGGGGCTGATAACCTCGTCCTGGTCGCCGTGGAAGATGACGATGGGGGCCGATACGCGAGACAACACCTCATCGGTGGCCAGTGGGTAGCGTACGATGAAGGGCGGAACCCAGGGATAGTGCTGGCGCGCCATGGCCCGCATGCTGGCGTAGGGGGCCTGCAGCACCAGCAGGCGCGGGTGGTGCCGGGCGGCCAGCCACGCCGCCGGCCCGGTGCCCAGCGAGTAGCCTAGCAGTATGGTTTGGCCTTCCGCGAATTCGCGCGTGAGTTGCTGGTAGGCCATGTCCACGTCGGCGAGCAGCTGGGCCTGGCTGCTGATGCGGCCCCCGCTTTTGCCGTAGCCCCGGTAATCGAGCAGGAACACGCTGTAGCCCAGCCGGGTGTAGGTGGCCGCCACCTCGCCCCAGCTATCCAGGGCCCCGCCGTTGCCGTGCAGGTAGAAAATCAAGCCTTCGGAAGCGGAATCGGCCGGGAACAGCAGGCCGTGCAGGCGGGTGCCGTCGGCCGTCGGAATCCACCGCTCCTCAAACCGGTTGCTGAACCGGAAACGGTAATTGGCCGGTAGTTTAGCGGGGAAGAACAGCAGCCGCTCCTGCTGAAAATACAGCAGCACGCACACCGCCACGTACAGCGCCGCCCCCACACCCAGTATCCAGAATAATACCTTCATAGTAGGTCAAGGATACCAGATTTACACGGGATACTATATGGTCACACCAGTTTTATGCACGATGGAGGCAGCCTGTAAATACGTGACACTTCGTGTCTCAGCGTTGGCCGATTTCGTTCGGACGGCGCATCCGAGGAGACGCGAAGTGTCGCGTCTCTACACTGCTCAGCGAATGACCACAAAGGGCTTCTTTTCAGTCAGTAGTTTGTATTCGCCACAGCTATAGTGACACCGGCAGGTACGTCCATATAAAATAGAGCGCCGCGCCTTGCAGCAGCGTCAGCAGCAGCGTGATGCTCCAGAAGGCGGCTTTGCGGTTTTTGTGGTGCAGCAGCAGGATGGCTGCCCACGCGCCGGGGGCCGCGCCGGGTAGCGTGGCGAGGTGCAGCGTTTTTTCCGGGATGCGCCGCTCTCCGCGCCGGGCTTTCCGTTTATCGAGGGCGAACAGCAGGAAGCACAGCAGGTTGAAAAACAGCAGGCTGATCAGGAGTACGGTCATGGGGGGAGGCGAAACGGGCGGAGCCGCAAGTTACGCGTCGACGGTTCTGCTTACCCCCCAATCGTACTCATCGACTCAAAGCTGAGCTGGTGCACAGGGCGCTGGCTTTCGGCCTCGAAGCCATTAGCGGCGCGGTTGCGGAACGCCGATTTCAGGGCGTCGGCAATCTGCTCATCCGAGGAACCGCCGCGCAGCAAAGCCCGAATATCGAGCACGCCCTGGTCGTAGAGGCAGGTTTTGAGGCCGCCCTCGGCCGTGAGGCGGATGCGGTTGCAAGTGCCGCAGAAGGTGCGCGAGTAGGCCGCAATGATGCCCAGGCGGCCCTGATGGCCGGCTACGGTATAGTGCGAGGCCGTGTCGCCGGAGCGGGTGGGCACCGGCGTCAGCTCGCCCAGGTTCAGCGCCAGATGCTCGCGGATGCGGTTGTGATTCCAGGGCAGTGTGGCGGGCGTGGCTTCGTGGCTGTGGCCATTAAAGGGCATTTCCTCGATGAAGCGCACATCCACCGGCAGGTCGCGGGTCAGCTCGGCCAAGGGCAGCAGGTCCTGGGTGTTCTGCCCGTCCATTACCACCGCGTTGATTTTCACCCGGATGCCGGCCGCCAGCAGCGCGTATAGCGTGTCGAGCACGCGGGGCAGCTCGTCGCGGCGGGTGATGCTGGCGAAACGGGCCCGGTCGAGGGTGTCGAGGCTCAGGTTCACGGCTTTCAGGCCCATGCGGGCCAACTCGGGCACGTGGGGCGCGGTGAGCACGCCGTTGGTGGTCATGGTCAGCTCCGTGATGCCCGGAATCTGGCTGAGGCGGTCCATGAACGGCACCAGGTCGCGGCGCACGAACGGCTCCCCGCCCGTGAGGCGCACTTTGCGCACACCCAGGCCGGCCATGATGGCTACCAGCCGTTCCATTTCCTCATAGGTCAGCAGCTCCTGCTTGGGCAGGTACTTGATGCCTTCCTCGGGCATGCAGTAGAAGCAGCGCAGGTTGCACCGGTCCGTGACGGCCAGCCGCAGGTATTCCAGCGGGCGACCATGGTTATCAAACAGAACGGAGGGTACAGCAGCAGACATAAGCGAAGGGGCAAAATACCGGCTGCGGGGTCCGCGCCGTCAAACAAACAACGTAAATAAGCCTTTTGCGTTCGGGTAAACTGCGCCGGCCCGAAAAGAGGCGGCCAGGTTGGCCTCCTTACCCGATCTTGCAACGGCTCTGGCCCCGGGGCGGCCGCCTTTCTGAACAAGAACTACTAGATAACCAATGAACCTGAAAATTGCTTTGTTTGGCATTGCCCGCGAAATCGTGGGGCAGCCCACACTAGAGGTTTCCGCGCCCGAAGGCCAGTCGGCCCAGGGCCTGCTCCAGAGCCTGCATGCTCGCTACCCCGAGCTGGCCCGCCTCAGCAGCCTGGCCGTAGCCGTCAACAACGAGTATGCTGCCGACGATACCCCGCTGCAGGAGCGCGACGAAATAGCCCTGATTCCGCCGGTAAGCGGTGGGTAATTTCCGCGTCAGTTGCTAGTTGTTGGTTGTCAGTTTTTAGGCAGTCCAGAACGTCATGCTGAGCTTGCCGAAGCATCTCTACCTCAAGTCAATCCCATTCTTCCCTTGATCCACATCGACCTCACCGACCAACCCATCGACGTTTCGGCTGCCCTACGCAGCGTGGAAGCCGACGGGGCGGGCGCTATCAATACGTTCATCGGCACGGTGCGCAACAAGAGCACCGGCCGCCCCGTGGTGCGCCTCGAGTACGAAGCCTACGACAGCATGGCCCTGCACCAGCTCCGCAAAGTAGCCGAGCAGGCTGCCGAGCAGTGGCCGATGGTGGAAAAAATAACCGTCATTCACCGCAAAGGCACCCTCCACATCGGCGACGTGGCCGTGGTCGTGGCCGTCTCCACGCCCCACCGCGCTGAGAGCTTCGCCGCCTGTCAGTACATCATCGACACCCTGAAACAGGTGGTCACCATCTGGAAAAAGGAGTTCTACGAGGACGGTGACGTGTGGGTAGCGGCGCACCCGTAGCGGCTAGTCAAGTCCATCGGCTTTAGGTAAAAGCAGAACGTCATGCTGAGCTTGCCGAAGCCTCTCGCGTGCTGACCTCGGGTTACTATCCCAACGTAAGCACGCGAGAGGCTTCGGCAAGCTCAGCATGACGTTCTTTTTTGCGCTTCAGCCTCAGCACGCGAGATTATTCGCAGGCTCTGCATGACGTTTTGTGTACGCGTTACTCCAGCTCCTGGCGCACCTGCTCGGCTTCCTCGGGCGTGTTCACGTTGCGCAGCTCCTGGGGGGCGGGGGCGGGCAGTACGGCTACGTCGGAGTTGATGATGGTTTTGCGGGGGCAGCTGTAGCCCAGGCTCAGGAAACGCAGCAGCTGCGGGTAGCTGGCCGGCTCCCAGATGGTAATCAGCGGCTCGGGCCACTCGTTTTCGGGGCTCTGGAAGGCGGTGGCGAGGCGGGCCGGCTGGCGGTGTTGCACGAGGTGGGCCAAGGTGGTTTCGGACAGAAACGGCAGGTCGCAGGCTACTACCAGCCAGGCGGCGTTGGGGTCGAGGCGCAGGGCGGAGAGGATGCCGCTGAGCGGGCCCAGGTCGGTGAAGGTATCAGGCAGAGGGCGCAGGCCGGCGTATTCCAGCTCCACCACCTGGTCGGGGCGGCAGGAAACGTGCACGTCCTGGCAGAAGGGGGCCAGCAGCTCGGCGGCGTAGGCGCGCTGCTCCTGGCCGTGGTAGGCCAGCTTGCCTTTGTCCTGGCCCATGCGCTGGCTGCGGCCGCCGGCCAGCACCAGGCCCCGCAGCGGCGGCGCGGCGGCGCGCCATTCTTCCAGAATCAGTTGGACAATGGCGGCGGTATCGTGCAGGGGCAGCACCGGTACCGATGCTTCGCCTAAGTGCGCCTGCAGGTAAGCGGGCACTTCCGTGACGCCTTCGGGCAGCAGCAGGGCCCGCACGTTGGTGAGGCGGTCCAGCTTCTTTTCCACGGGCTTGGCGGGGTCCAGGATGACCAGCTGCTGGGCGGCCCGGAAATGGTTGCCGTTTACCAGCACCAGGTTCTGGTGCTGCAGCAGATCGGGCTGGCTGAACCGGTCGAGGGGTCGCTTTACATCGAGGCGGGCGAAGCGGATGTTGTCGGTCAGCTCGGCGCTGGCCCCGGCGGCCAGCATGCCGGTTTCGGGAGTGGTGCCGTTGCGCACGGCATCGGCGGCGGCGTGGTCGGCGTCCACGTAAGCCACGCGCAGGGTGGCGGCCAGCAGCGGCAGCAGCCGGGCGGCCAGCTCCTTGATGCGGCCACAGGGGGCACCCAGAATGGCCAGCTCGTGGCGGCCAAACTCGCCACCATATGGGCGGGCCAGCTGGGCGTGCTTGCTGCGGGGTTTGTCGGCGGGGGCGTTATCCGGCATGGTGGAAGTCCTGTTTACCGCCGGTTTTGCTGATGAGGCGGGTTTCCTGAATGAGAATGTCGTGCGAGAGGGCCTTGCACATGTCGTAGATGGTGAGGGCCGCTACCGAGGCGCCGGTCAGGGCTTCCATCTCGACGCCGGTTTTGCCCGTCACGGTGGCCGTGCACTCAATCAGCACGGCGTCGGGACCATCTACTTCAATGGTCACCTGGCAGTTATCCAGACCCAGCGGGTGACATAGCGGAATCAGCTCCGACGTGCGCTTGGCTCCCATGATGCCAGCCAGAATAGCCGTCTGAAACACGGGACCCTTGCGGGTGGGCAGGTCGCCTTCTTTCACCAAAGCCATGATTTCGGGGCCGAGTACCACGCGGCTGCGGGCCCGCGCCACGCGGCGGGTTGGTTGTTTGGCGCCCACGTCCACCATGGCGGGCTGGCCGGCGTCGTTGAGGTGGGTGAGTTTAGCGGAGTCGGACATAGGTAGCACAAGCGTCAGCTTGTGAGTGAGGAAAGTGGAGAGTAAGTCCTGTACGAAGGTACCGCCCGGAAAGTAGCGCGAACTTTGCAGTTCGCGCCTCGAATGGTCTTTTCGAACAGCGCAGGGGCACGAACTACAAAGTTCGCGCTACTACGCTGGCCCGGCAGTCAGTGCAAGGCGAGTGAAATAACCACCATAGCTGCCGGATTGATTTTTTCGACATCTTTGCAACGGTCTATGCTGAGACCCTGAAGATTGCGCGCCCACTATGCGGCTGCTCCCCGAGGCGCGCCCCGCTTACTTATTTCGTAAAGAAGACCCCGTGAAAACAGTCTATTTCACGGATTGTAGCGCCGTGGAGCAGAACGCGCTACAATCCCTGCTCGCCTTCGAGCACCAACCCACCATCGGCCGGATTGCCGTCTTTCCCGACATTCATTACTGCTCCGAGCGGTCCATCCCGGTAGGAGTGGCCTTCCAGACCACCGACGTATTCTACCCGCTGGTCACTGGCAAAGACATGGGCTGCGGGGTGGCCTACCTGCGCATTCCCCGGGCGGAGGTGCTGCGCCCGTTCGACAAAGCCCGGCACTACCGGGCCCTGGAACGGGAGGTACACCACATGACCGACGAGGGCCTGGGCGGCGGCAACCACTTCCTGTCGCTGGAAGAGTCGGCCGACTTCCTGTACGTTATTGTGCATACCGGGAGCCGCAACCTGGGCGTGTACATGTACCAGCAAAACCGGCAATTGCTGCAACAGCACAACCCCGGCCAGGAATGGCTGCCGCTTGACGTGGCCACCCCGGCGTACCGGCAGGAGTACCAGCGGGTGCTCACGTACGCGGCCAGCCGGCGGCAAGAGTTTCTGGCCAAAACCTACGACTTCCTGCGCCGCAATCAGTACGTGGCCAGTGGTCAGCCCGTGGTGGCCGACAGCTGCCACAACCTGCTCGAATTCACGCCTCAGGGGGTAATTCACCGCAAAGGCAGCACCCAGCTGCCGGTTGATGGGATGGTGGTGATTCCGCTGTCGATGAGTCGGGGCTCCCTCATCGTGCGGGCCAACCCCTGGCACTCCGCCGCCGAAACTGCTCTCTGGAGCTGCGCCCACGGTGCGGGCCGGCAGCTGAGCCGTACTGATACGCTTAAGTTCTGGCACTCGCTTAAAAAGGCGGAGAAGGACGCTTACCGGCAGCGCTTCCCGGAGCTGCTCAACCGGCAGGGCGACTTTGACAGCAGCATACTGCAAGAGTTTGACTTCGCCTATAAAGACTCCTCCGAGTTGCTGACCACCCAGCCCCACCTCATTCGGTGTGACGAAACGACGCCCATCGTAACCGTGAAATTCACCGGAGTGTAGACAAGCAGTAGCGCGAACTTTGCAGTTCGCGTCCCCGCGCCGTTTGGGCGGCTGTTGTTCGGTTGTCGTTCGGGGGCGCGAACTACAAAGTTCGCGCTACTATTCGGTCAGCTACACAAGGTTACCAGCCGATGTAGAGACGCGACACTCCGAGTCTCGTCGTTGCTGATGTTGTTTGAGTAGTACAGTTCCTGATTGTTTAACAACGAGACGCAAGATATTGCGTCTCTACATCCGCCTTTCCAAACAACCAGCGGCCTTATTCGTTGGGAAACGGCACAAGCTAAAGCTTGTGCTACATTTATCCCTATGATTTCTGTTGCTGAAGCCACCCGCCTCGTTGCCGCCACCATTCGCCCGCTGGGCGTGGAGCATCTTTCCCTGAGCCTCGCCACCGGCCGCGTGCTGCGCGAGGACCTGCGCGCCGACCGGGACTTTCCGCCCTTCAACCGGGTAGCTATGGACGGCATGGCCGTGCGCTACGAGGCTTTGGCGGCAGGCCAGACGGAGTTCCGCATTCACCACACCCAGTTTGCCGGCCAGTCGCCCCAGCCGCTGCCCGAGGCCACGGCCGCCGTGGAAATCATGACCGGGGCCATGCTGCCGCCCGGCGTGGATACCGTGATTCGCTACGAGGACCTTACGTTCCGCACCGATGCGGCGGGCCAGCGCTGGGCCACCGTGCAGGCGCTGCCGCCCCGGGCCGGCCACAACGTGCACCCCCAGGCCGCCGACCGCCACCAAGGCGACCTGCTGGTGCCCGCAGGCACCCGCCTGGAACCCGCCGAAGTAGCCGTGGCCGCTACCGTAGGGGCCGCCACCGTGGCCGTGTCGCGGCGGCCGCGGGTGGCCGTGGTGAGCACCGGCGACGAGCTGGTGCCCATCACCGAGCAGCCCCAGGCCCACCAGATCCGCCGCTCCAATGCCATCATGCTCCAGGCCGCCGCCGAAGCCTCCGGGGCCCGCACCGAAATCTTCCACTTCGACGACGACCCCGCCGCGCTGCGCCAGGGGTTGCCCGCCCTGCTGGCCGGCTTCGATGCGGTGGTGCTCAGCGGGGGCGTGTCGATGGGCAAGGCCGATTTTCTGCCGGGTGTGCTGCGGGAGCTGGGCGTGGAACAGGTGTTTCATGAGGTGAAGCAGCGGCCGGGTAAGCCGTTCTGGTTCGGGCAGCAGCCCGGCGGAGCGGTGGTATTTGCGCTGCCCGGCAACCCGGTGTCCACGTTCGTGAACTTCTACCGCTACGCCCGGCCCTGGCTGCTGGCCGTGCAGCAGCCCGCCGGCACTTCGGCCGCCGGGGCCGCACCTGTGTCCGCCGTACTCACCCAGCCCGTCGACTTTAAGCCGCCCATGACGCACTTCCTGTTGGTGAGCCTGGAAGCCGGCCCTGACGGCCGCCTGCTGGCTACCCCTGAGCGCGCCGGCGGCTCCGGCGACATGGCCAGCCTGCTCACCTCCAGCGGCTTCCTGGAGCTACCGCCGGAGCAGGAACACTTCCCCAAAGACACGGTGCTGCCGATGTGGCGGTTTCGGGGGTAGATATGTAATTATAAACCGTTTAAGTGTGAAAAGCAGCTTGCGGCTGCTTAGGTATGCTCTGCTTACCGATTATTCACGGAGGGCTGCTACCTTGGCCCGATGAAGTACCTCTCTCTTCTCCTTCTGCTCCCTGCACTTGGGATGCTTACGGCCTGTAATAACGATGATACAGATGCTCCGGCACCTGTGCCTGCAACGGCTACCTACGCCGAAGGCAGCGGAGCAGCCGTTGCCTTGTCACTACCTAGCGTCAGCTATGTTACTGCTGTCGCCAATGGTCCTGGTAATCAGCCACGTCGTGCCATTGTGCTACGTGTGACCTTGCCTAACGGCTCGGTTTCGACCATGACGTATAATTATGCGGGGAGCGAATTCCCTGCGGTGGGACCAGTGGCCCTGGATGTGCCGGTGGTGATTACGCCCGTCACAATCACCGGTCCGGGTTTTCAGGATGGTGGAAGTCAAGCCACCTTGAAAGTGGAATCTGTTACCCCTCAGGTAGTGAGCGGCACGTACTCGGGCACGTTCACGATGGGTGGACCACCGGTCAGAGTAGTTTTCAACCGACTGCCGCTGTAGGCAATACGCCGTTTACTGCTTCTGCATAGTGGGGTGATGATACAGACATAATCATAGCATAATCTGTTTGCCTCAGGTATAGTACGTAGCGCGCGGCCAACGCAACATCACCCCTCAAAATCCAGTCTGCACTATGCACTAAAGGCAGGGATGCCTGAGCCACTCGTGCGCAATGACAACAGGCGCAGCTTCCCGAACAAGTTGTCGGAAGGCTGCGCCTGTGGGAGTTGCTACGGTGGGGTGGTTGCGTGGCTATACAGCGGTATCAACTTAAAGCCGACCGGCAGATGGGAATTTGATACTTCATTGGCTACTTCCGCAGCACCATGTACCCATAAGCCGGCAGCGTAACCGTGGTGCCCACCGCTACGGAGCCCCCGCGCAGGGCATCGGTCCAGGTGGAGTTGGCCAGGGCGGTGGGCACTGTGTATTGCACCGAAGTATTGCGGGTATTAGCCAGCACGAAGGCCTGGTCGGCACCGTCGACTTTGGTGAAGGCGCACACATCGGCGGAGCTGTAGCCGGTGGACGTACCGTGGCGCAGCGCCGGACTGGCGGCGCGGGCCTTCAGAATCTGCTTGTGCGCCCTGGTAATGGCCGGCTGCGTATCCCACTGCACTTTTACGGAGGTAAAGGGGAAGGGAATAGCGGCACTCATGCCCGCTTCCTGGCCGTTGTACACCATCGGTACGCCCTTGTAGAGACTGGCCACCACAAACGCTGACAAAGCGCCATTCTGGCCCCCGAACAGCGTTACGGGCGTGCCGTCGGAGCCGTTTACGTCGTGGTTGGTGGTGTAGCGCACCACCTGCTGGGTGCCGGTGGCTCCCACGTACTCCGTAGTGTTTAATCCATCAAAAGCAGTAGCGGCAGCACCGTTTTTGTACACCTGGTAAATACCGCCGTAGAAGTTAAAGCCGAAAATATAGTCGAAGCCCGCGGTGAAGTGGTTGCTGCGGTTGCCCTCGGCCAGCAGCAGCAGCTTGTGGGTTTTGATGTTGCGCAAGGTGTCCACGGCCTGCTTCCAGAAATCAGCGGGCGGAGTGTCGGCATAGTCGAAGCGGAAACCGTCCACATTGGCCGTGTACACCCACGATTTCAGGGCCGAAATCATAGCCAGGCGCATCGGGGCACTGCTGAAGTTGAGCTGGGCCACATCGGTGAAGCCGCTATTAGGCGGACTGATAATCTGGCCGGCTCCGTTCTGTTGGTACCAGTCGGGGTGTTGCTGAATCCAAGCATTGTCCCAGCTGGTATGGTTGGCTACCCAGTCGAGCATGACGGCCAGACCCCGCTGGTGCGCCCCGTCCACGAGGGTGCGTAAATCGGTGAGCGTACCGAATTCCGGGTTTACGGCGGTGTAATCCTGCACGGCGTAGGGTGAGTTCACGCCCCGCAGTGAGCCAATCGGGTATATCGGCATCAGGTAAATGGTGTTCACGCCCAGGGCCTTGATGGAGTCCAGCCGGGCCGTAACACCCGCAAATTTGCCGCCCGCGCTGAAGGCCCGCATGTTTACCTGGTAAATGACTGCGTCCTGCCGGTCGGGCACGGCATTGAAGGGCGTACCGTACTGCGTGGGCGTAGGAGTGACAGGCGTGGTAGGGTCATCGGGCTTGGCCGGGTCCGATTCTTTACTGGAGCAGCCCACCAGTAAACCGGCGGCCATAAAAACGGGCAGGCTATGCCTGAGAACAGTGGTAAAGAATGACATGAAGTGCAGGGGAAACGCGGATAGAAACGCTGGCCGGAAAACAGCCGGAGTAGTGTAAAGTCGCCGAATGTTGTCTTGTCGTTGCACAATACAAGTCGTTTTTATCCAACACCGGAAGAGAAATGGGCGTCGCTGCACTGGCGAATCAACCGCTTAGGCAGCTTCCATTAGTAAGCATTCGATTCCGGTACACCGCTACCAAGCCAGCCCGGAAGTTGCCGTACTCCGATTGTGGGTGCATGCAACGGCACAGCAACCTCACCCCTCAAAATCGAAGCCGCACTGGAAACAGTGGCACTGCGGCCGTTCGGGGGCCAGCAGCCACAGGCGCAGCTTCACAAACAGGTTGTCCTGGGGTTGGGGCTGGTGGCGGCACATTACGTCGGTGTGGTGGCAGCGGGGGCAGCGGGGCGCGTCGGTGGGAGCTCCGTCGGGGGCTTCGGGGGGCATGGCGTGCATCACGGAGCGTTGCGGATGCAGGGTGGCCTGGGCGGCGGCTACGTCGGGCTGCCGCACAAACAGCCGCACGCTGCCGAGCACGGGGCCGTAGGGCCGGCTTTCGTTGCTGAGAAAGCACGGGATACCGGCCGCTTCCAGCTGGTTTTTGGCCAGGTGGGCAGCAATGGCATCCGAAAAGGAATCGAGCAAAACGATGTTAGCAGGAGCAGCGGAATCCGAAGACATGACAAAAGGCGAAGCCGGGCGGCCGTACGGGCCTATAACAGCAGAAGCACCCGGTGGGGTGCTTCTGAAGATGACAAATTCGGGGCAGAAAACCTACTTAAACAAGGCCAGCGCCTTGATGAAGGTTTGTGACACGCCCCAGAGCAGCGGAATGCCCACGTACAGCCAGGCCAGAACGGCCGAGGCTCCCATGGAAGAGGCCTCGGGCACAGGAGTAGTTGAAGGGTTGTTATTCATGATGATTTCGGAGGTTAGGGTGATGGTTTTGGGTTTCCGGAATGCAACCAGAAACTGAAAACCAGCAACTGGAAACTGTGATTAGTGTCCGCCGGCTTCCACGGTTACGGGGCCTTTCTCGTAGTATTCTTCCTTCACGGGGCGCACGGCCAGGTTGGCCAGCAGGCCCAGTACCAGCACGCCGGCCATGGTGTAGAATACGTTTTGGTAGGCGGCGGCGCCGGTCAGGCCCTGGGCCTTGGCATGCTCATGCAGTGTGTGCACAATCAGCGGACCCAGTACACCGGCCGTGCTCCAGGCCGTGAGCAAACGGCCGTGAATAGCCCCTACCTGGTATTTTCCGAACATATCGGAGAGGTAGGCCGGCACCGTGGCAAAGCCCCCGCCATACATGCTGATAATCACGCAGGCCACGGCTACAAACAACGCCAGCTGCAGATTGTGACCCAGCGTGGGCACTAGGGCATACAGCAGGATACCCAAGCCAAAATAAATGGCGTACGTCATCTTGCGGCCCAGCTTATCGGAAGCCGACGACCAGAAGAAGCGGCCCAGCAGGTTAAACAAACTCAGCAGGCCCACAAAACCGGCCGCCGCCGCCGCCGTTACGCCCCGGCCCGCGCCCATGGCCCCATCCGAGAAGGTTTCCTGAATAAGCGGCGAAGCCGTTTCCAATACACCAATACCGGCCGTCACGTTGGTGAGCAGCACCACCCATAGCAGCCAGAACTGCGGCGTTTTGATGGCGTTATCGGCCGATACGTTGGCTGTGGTAATCATGGCGTTGTGCTCGGTGCTGGGCACGTAGCCGGCCGGCTTCCAGTCGTCGGCGGGCACCCGAATGGTCCAGACACCAAACTGCATGAACAGCAGGTAAATAATACCCATCACAATAAAGGTGGGGGCCACCCCCTGCGGAGCGGAATCCTTGAACTGGTTCATCAGGTTATTGGCCAATGGCGAGCCAATCATGGCTCCGCCGCCAAAACCCATAATGGCCATACCCGTTGCCACTCCTTTGCGGTCCGGAAACCACTTGATCAGGGTGCTTACCGGCGAAATGTACCCAATGCCCAGCCCGATGCCGCCCACGAAGCCGTAGCCGAAGTATACCAGCCAGATGTTGTGCAAGTGCACCCCTAGGGAGGCAATCAAAAAGCCGCCACCAAAGCATAGTGCCGAGGCCAGCATAGCCTTGCGGGGGCCTACCCGCTCCAGCCACTTCCCAAAAATAGCCGCTGATAAGCCCAGCAGCACAATGGCAATGGAGAAAGTGATGCCGATTTGAGTAGGCGTCCAATCATCCGGCGCGGGCTTGTTTACGTCGCCGCTGATAAGGGCGCCCAGCGGCTTGTTAAACACGCTAAAAGCGTAAGCCTGCCCAATGGCCAGGTGAATAGCCAACGCGGCGGGGGGCACCAGCCACCGGTTGTAGCCCGGCCCGGCAACGGTGCGGCTTCGGTCCAGTAACGAATCAGTTGCCATAGAATGAATGGGATTTTGGGAGAGTGAAAGAACGAGCTGGCCCGGTGACAGGAGTAGCGGGGTGTTGGCTGTACGCATTGGCCGCCAATAAGGTAGAAGCACCTGAAGGCCTTTGGTGTCAGTAGCTCAACTATTTTTTGCTAAAAAGCTATAGGCCTTTGTGCTAGTTGTGCAGAACCGGCAACCGGTTGCGGTGCAGGATGTATCCCGCATACGTGCAAAAAGGATGTAGGTACACATCTACATCCTCTCTTTTCAGATTGATTTGCTAATAGTCGCAGTTATTTACAGCTAGTGCCGTCTAATCATTGGTAGCGGCTTCACCCAGCAGCCAGCCGCGCGGGCCTTTGGCACGGGTACTTTTCAGAAACTGCTCCAGGCCCCGCTTCATGGCCTCGGCCATGCGCTGCTGAAACTGTGGGCTTGTGAGGCGCTTTTCGTCGTCGGGGTTCGATACAAAGGCCGTTTCGACCAGGGCGTTGGGGTATTCAGTAGGCCCGTTCAGGCCAAAGTTGAAGCTGCCCACGTTGCCGAAGCCCGCCAGCCCGGTACCGCGCATCTGCTCATACAGCGCTACCGACAAGGGCCGGAACGCCACGTAGCGGTAGTAGGTGCTGGTGCCCTGGGTGGTGGTGCTGCCGCTGGAGTTGACGTGGATACTGATGAGGACATCAGGGTTGAGGCGGCGCAGCAGCAGCACCCGGTCGCCATTATCCACGGTGGCGTCGGTAGTGCGGGTCATGAGTACGCGGGCCCCGGCCTGCTCCAGTTCCCGCTGCAGCTTCAGGGCAATGGCCAGGGTCAGGTCTTTTTCACGGGCTCCGGTGGGACCTGTGGTGCCCATATTAGTGCCGCCGTGGCCGGCATCTATGGCCACCGTGAGGCCCCGCAGGCGCAGCTTCTGAGGTGGCCGCTTTACCCGAATTTCCAGCGTGTTACCCCGGTATCCGATGTGGTAGCCCCAGCTCTGGCGATGCCGCAGCTGCAGCACCAGCCGGAATACATCGGGCTGCACCTGCTCATAAGTGACGTCGCCCAACTCCCGCAGTCCGTCGCGCTGAGTTATCCAGTTGGTGTTGGAGGTGGCCCCGAAAATATCGACCACCAGCCGCCCTGGCTTCGTGAGCAGCTGGGAGCGGTAAGGCAGGCGCTGGGTAAGCGGCACCCGCACGTAATCGTACGTGGAGTCGCCCTGCACGCTCCAGGAGCCGGTGAGAGACGACGGTACGAAGCCGCCCGGCGGCAGCAGGCGCACCACGTCCTGCGGTACCCTGGCGGTTTGGGTTTCCGAGAGCTGCACGCGGTACTGGTTGTCCACGCGGCCCGTCAGGTGCAGCACCACCGCCGAATCAAGGTAGCCCATCTTGGCCCCACCCAGTCGGTCTTCACCCAGTCCATAATTCAGATACGCCAGTTCCCCTCTCGTGCGGGCCAGCTGCGGCTCGCTGGGGTTCAGAAACCGGATTTGGTTGCGGCTGAACGCCACTACCGCTGTGCTGTCGTCTGGTCCTAGCTTAAAATCAATACGGCGGTTCCGGAGCGTATCGCCGGGCTGCACCACGTAGGTGCCCTGGTACACGCCCCGTTTGCCCTGCGCTTGGGCCGGCAGTAGTTCGATAAGTGGCTTGCCAGCCAGAAACGAGGCCTGCAAACCCGGCGTGCCCAGCAGCCGCACCTGCAGCCTGTCGCCGGGCTGCAGCCATTGGTCCTGGGCCGGTACCGTTTCGGCGGAAGTAATAACCGGCTGAGGTGGGGCAGACTGCGCGAGAGGGCGCTTCTGCGCCACCACAGTAGGTGCGCACAAAGAGCCGAAAAGTAGTAAACTAAGCAGAGTACGGAGCAACATAGGCACTGGTAATGCAAAAGCCCCGCGCAGGGCGGGGCTTGGGAACATACACAGGAAAGTCTGTTACGGTTGCTTAACCGCATCACCCAGATCCTTCACGTCACGGCCGGTTTCCAGCGCTGTAAACTCGGTTTGTAGAGCTCGGATGTGCAGCTCGTCGCGGCCCTTGATGTCGAGGCGGATGTTGCGGAACTGCGCGTTGAGGCGGCGGCTGATGGCGGTGGCATAGTCCCAGTCGCGCTGGGTCCACTGCCGGCGGCGGGCCCGCACCTGCTGCATGAACTGCACGAAGGCCGGCTCAATGGTGGCGGGCGTAAGGGCTTCCACCTCCGCGTACGTGCCCAGCAGCTCGTTGGTCAGGGCCGTTTCAGCGGCTTTGTCCAGGGGCTGGCGGCTGCGGGATTTCGACACCGAGTCGAAACGGGCGGCGCGGCGGCCGGCCACGCGCAGCTTGGCGGCGGCCTCATCCACTACGGTATCGAGCTTGCGGGCCTCCTGTTTCACCATATCCTGCCGCTCCCGCGGCGTCGAGTCGCAGGCCGCCAGCAGCAAACCGGCTGCTGCCAACCCAAACAAAACGTGCTTTTTCATGGCCACAAGATACGGGAATGGAGCGTCGGCGGTTAACTATGCGCTACGCGGGTAACCTTCGGCTATTGTGGCCGCAACCGGAACGTGAAAGGCAGTTCGTACTTCGATACCACCGCCCGGCTGCCAATGCGGGCCGGAATCCACTGGTCGGGAATAGTGCGGGCTACCCGTAAAGCTTCCTCGTCGCAGCCGTAGCCGATACCGAACAGCACCTGCTGGTCGGTAGCGTGGCCCAGCGTATCGACTACGATGGATACCACTACCCGACCCTGCACATTCTTGGTTTGAGCCGCAGAGGGGTAGGCCATTTTGCTCATGTAAGGAGCCAGCGCTGCATCACCCCCGATAAAGAAGATAGGATGAGTAACCCGCTGCCGCGTCCATTCGCCGCCGGCGGTTTGCACCGCGTACGGTACATCATCAAAAGGTCGGAAGAACACCAGCTTCTTCGTCGTGTGGTCGTATTTCTGGGCAATTACCTGGCTGCCGTCGCGGGTATAGGCATAATACTCCCACACACCGACTTTCTCGCCTTTGTCCAGTATGCCGCTGCCGGCATCGGTTTTACGTAGTTTCTGGGCCTGGGCACCGACGCTGACCAGTAGTAAGCACAGCAGTAAAAGTTGTTTCATGGTGGGAATCGTGGGAAGTGTAGACGGAGCAAAACGCCGGAACAGCCGGCTGGAAAACCAGTCGGCTCGCTTTTCAGGGAAAGAAATTATTGTCTTAATGCAATTGTGCCCTCGGTCGGCGCGGGTGGGAATATAGGTGTGAAGCCATATACAGTCTCTGCAAAGGCAGCAGACGTACACAAACCAATGCCGGGGGGATTGGCATTAAAGTTTGTCGGTCCGGGAAATATACAACTATTCACCTAGCCTGTCAAGTTACCTGTGACCTGCAGGATGTTAATCATCCAGCAAATCCTGCAGGCTGCGGAGTTGATTTTGGAGCCCGGGCCACGCCGGGCATAACTTCTCCAAGCGGCGCAACACATACAGTGCGGACCGGTTGTCGCCGATGGTGCGTAGAATGGTTGCCCAGCCCGATAAGGCTCCGAAGTGCCGGGGCTCCAACCGAAGCGCTTCGCGGATATCGGTGATGGAGGCTTTGTATTCGCCACGCAGAAAATAGGCGGTGGCCCGCTTGTTCCAACCCTCAGCGTACTCAGGTGAGGCGGTTGTCAGCTCCGTAAACTCGTTAATAGCCACCGTATATTCCTCCGCTGCCAGGGCGCGCATGCCGGCCTCCAGGTGCTTATCCAGCAACGGATGGTCGGTGGTCAGCCAGATCTGCCAGATGCCTTCCTGTAATGCCTCTATTTCAGTAGGCGTTGAGGCCCCGCGCAGGCGGGCAAACAGGTCGTCGAGGGAATCCAAGGAATGGGTTTGTGAAAGGTGAACTTGTGAAATACGGGAATCCTGGCAGTACGCGAAGTCAGAAAGTACAGTTAGCCGAACAGTTCACAATTTCACCTTTCACAAGTTTGCGCTTAAAAAAGTGCCGCCGCCACCCGCCGTATGCTTTCTGATTTGCCCATGCTATAGTAGTGCAGCACCGGCACACCATGGGCCATTAGCTCCTTACTCTGGTTGATGCACCACTCAATGCCAACTTCGCGGGCTGCCGCATTGTCGGGAGCCAGGTGCACGGCGTCCACCAGCTCGTCGGGCAGGTTCAGGTAAAAGGCGCGGGGCAGTGCCGTGAGCTGGGCCTTGGTGGTAATGGGTTTCAGGCCCGGAATGATGGGCACGGTGATGCCCGCCTCCCGGCACCGGCGCTCAAACGAGAAAAACTGCTCGTTATCGAAAAACATCTGCGTCACGATGTACTCGGCCCCCCGGTCTACCTTGTGCTTGAGGTAGCGCAGGTCGGTGGCGTGGCTGGGGGATTCGAAGTGCTTTTCGGGGTAGCCGGCCGTGCCAATGCAGAAATCGGTGGCCCAGGTATCGTCCTGCTCCTCGTCCAGATAGGCACCCTTGTTCAGGTCCGCCACCTGCCCGATCAGGTCGCAGGCATAGCTGTGCCCGTCAGGCTCGGGCTGAAACCGGCCCTCACTCTTGATGGGGTCGCCGCGCAGGGCCAGTACGTTGTCGATGCCCAGGAAATGCAGGTCGATGAGGGCGTTTTCGGTTTCCTCCTTGGTAAAGCCTCCGCAGATTAGATGGGGCACCGTATCCACATCGAAGCGGTTCTTAATGGCGGCGCAAATACCCACGGTGCCCGGGCGGCGGCGCACGGTTTTCTTTTCCAGCAAACCGTTGGGGTGCTGCCGGTACACGTACTCCTCGCGGTGGTAGGTGACATCAATAAACGGCGGCTTGAACTCCATCAGGGGCTCAATATTGGAGAACAGCGTCTGAATGTTCTCGCCCTTTTTAGGGGGCAGCACCTCAAAGGAAAACAGCGTGCGGCCGTCAGCGCGGGTGATATGGTCGGTTACTTTCATTGGTGGGACCCCACCCCCGGCCCCTCCCCTCCGGGAGAGGGGAGCCTGACGGAGCGGCTATGCTATGGCGTATAGCTCCGGCCATACGCGCTGATGAAGTAATTATTTGTCTGGCAGCCCTCTCCCGGAGTACTCTGCGCATCAAGCAGAGAAGGCCGGGGTTGGGGCCCTGTTACAGTGCCGTTGCCGACACGGCCGCCGGGTCGTAGTTGAGATTGGGGGTCAGCCAGCGTTCCAGCTCCGCGAAGGGCATGTGCTTGCGCTCGGCCAGGTCGGCTACCTGGTCCTGGCCGATGCGGCCGAGGCCGAAGTAGCGGCTGCTGGGGTGGGCGTAGTACAGGCCACTCACCGACGAGGCCGGGTACATGGCCAGGTTTTCGGTGAGACGGATACCGGTCTGGGTTTCGGCGTCGAGCAGCTGGAACAGGGTGATTTTCTCGGTGTGGTCGGGGCAGCCGGGGTAGCCGGGGGCCGGGCGCACACCCTGGTATTTCTCCTGAATCAGGTCTTCGTTGCTGAGGTTTTCGGCCGGGTTATAGCCCCAGAATTCCTCCCGTACCCGCTGGTGCAGGCGCTCGGCAAAGGCCTCCGCGAGGCGGTCGGCCAGGGCTTTGAGCATGATGCTGGAGTAATCGTCGTGTTCCTGCTCGAACTTCTCCAGCCACTTTTCGATGCCAATACCGGCCGTGACGGCAAACCCGCCCAGGTAATCGGCCCGGCCCGACTCGCGGGGGGCCAGGAAGTCGGAGAAGGCTAGGTTGGGCACGCCTTCGGCTTTTTCGCTCTGCTGGCGCAGGGTGAAGAACTCCGTTTGCACCTGCTGGCGGGAGTCGTCCTGGTACACCTCAATGGTATCGTGCTGCACGGTGTTGGCCGGCCAGAAACCCAGCACGGCCCTGGCCGTCAGCCACTGCTCATCAATAATGCGGCGCAGCATGGTCTGGGCATCGTTGAAGAGCTGGGTAGCTGCTTCGCCCGCGTGCTCATCAGTGAGGATGCGCGGGTAGCGGCCCTTCAGCTCCCAGGTATGGAAGAACGGCGTCCAGTCGATGTACTCCGCCAGCTCGGCCAGGGGGTAGTTGTCGAGGGTTTGGGTGCCGAGGAAGGTGGGCTTCACGATGGGCGTGGTGGCCCAGTCGGCCTTGAAGCCGTTGGCGCGGGCGGCTTCAATGGGCAGGTAGTTCTTCTCGCGCTGGCGGCCGGCGTAGTCGTGGCGCAGGGTGTCGTACTCGTCGCGCACGGTGCGGGCGTAGGCATCCTTGCCCGAGCCCAGAAGGCCCGCGGCCACGCCCACCGAGCGGGAAGCATCGTTCACGTGCACGATGGGGCCGCTGTAGTTGGGCGCAATTTTCACGGCCGCGTGCAGGCGGGAAGTGGTAGCCCCGCCAATGAGCAGCGGGGTTTTTAGCCCGCGCTTCTCCATTTCCTGGGCCACGTACACCATTTCATCGAGGCTGGGCGTAATCAGGCCGCTGAGGCCGATAACGTCGGCCTGCTGCTTCTGGGCTTCGTCCAGAATCCGCTCAAGGGGCACCATCACGCCCAAATCCACGATATCAAAGTTGTTGCAGGCCAGCACCACGCCCACAATGTTTTTGCCGATGTCGTGCACGTCGCCCTTCACCGTGGCCAGCAGAATCTTGCCGGCCGTCTGACGGGCGCTGCCGGCTTTTTCGGCTTCCAGGTAGGGCTGCAGATACGCCACGGCCTTCTTCATCACCCGGGCCGACTTCACCACCTGTGGCAAAAACATTTTGCCGGCCCCAAACAGGTCACCTACCACGTTCATGCCAGCCATCAGGGGGCCTTCAATCACGTCGAGGGGGCGGCCCACCTGCTGGCGTACTTCTTCGGTGTCTTCGTCGATGAACTCAGTAATGCCTTTTACCAGCGCGTGCTGCAGGCGCTCGGCCACGGGCAGCTCCCGCCAGGCCAGTGTGTTGGTTACGGCCCCGGACCCGGTGGCTTTCTGGTCCTTTACGGTTTCGGCAAAGTCTACGAGGCGCTCGGTGGCGTCGGGGCGGCGGTTGAGCAGCACGTCTTCCACCAGCTCCAGCAGCTCGCGGGGCACGTCGTCGTACACGGCCAGCTGGCTGGGGTTTACAATGCCCATATCCAACCCGGCCCGAATGGCGTGGTAGAGGAAGGCCGAATGCATGGCCTCGCGCACCACGTCGTTGCCCCGGAAGGCGAAGCTGATGTTGCTGACGCCCCCGCTGGTCAGGGCTCCGGGCAGGTTGGCCTTGATCCAACGCACGGCCTCAATGAAATCGAGAGCGTAGTTGCGGTGCTCATCAATACCGGTGCCGACGGTCAGGATGTTGGGGTCGAAGATGATGTCCTCGGCCGGAAAGCCTACCTCGTTGACCAGGATGTCGTAGCTGCGCTTACAGATGTCGATGCGGCGCTGGTAGTTATCGGCCTGGCCCTGCTCATCGAAGGCCATAACCACCACGGCGGCCCCGTACTGGCGCACTTTGTGGGCGTGGGCGCGGAAGGCTTCCTCGCCCTCTTTCAGGGAAATAGAGTTGACGATGCTCTTGCCCTGTACGCATTTGAGGCCGGCTTCCAGCACCGTCCACTTCGAGGAGTCAATCATCACCGGCACGCGGGCAATGTCGGGCTCGGAGGCAATCAGGTTGAGGAAGGTAGTCATGGCCTGCTCCGAGTCGAGCATGCCCTCGTCCATGTTCACGTCCAGCACCTGAGCACCGCCCTCTACCTGGTCGCGGGCCACCTGCAGGGCCGCCTCGTAGTTGCCGGTGCGGATAAGGCGGGCGAAGGCGCGGCTGCCGGTTACGTTGCACCGCTCGCCCACGTTCACAAACAGGCTCTGCTCGGTAATGCCAAAGGGTTCCAGGCCGCTGAGGCGGGTGGCGGGCTTCACGGCGGGCAGCGGCCGGGGCCGGTATTTATCAGCCAGCTTGGCCAGCTCGGCAATGTGCTGGGGCGTGGTGCCGCAGCAGCCGCCTACCACCGTTACCAGTCCGTCTTTCAGGTAGTTTTCCACCACCGCCGCAAATTCCTGGGCCGATTCATCGTAGCCGCCGAAGGCGTTGGGCAGGCCGGCGTTGGGGTAAGCCGAAATATGCACGTCGGCCAGGCGGCTCAGCTCCTGAATGTACACCTTCAGCTGGTCGGCCCCGAGGGCACAGTTCAAACCCACACTCAGCAGCGGCAGGTGGCGGATGGAGTTCCAGAAGGCCTCCACCGTCTGCCCGCTCAGGGTGCGGCCCGAGGCGTCGGTAATCGTGCCCGAAATCATGACGGGCACTACCCGGCCGCCTTCATCAAAGAACTGCTGCACCGCGTACAGGGCGGCCTTGGCGTTCAGGGTGTCGAAGATGGTTTCGATCAGCAGCGCGTCGGAGCCGCCGTCAATCAGCCCGCGCACCTGCTCCAGGTAGGCCGTAGCCAGCTCGTCGAACGTCACGGCGCGGAAGCCGGGCCGGTTTACGTCGGGCGAGAGGGAGGCGGTGCGGTTGGTGGGCCCGATGGCGCCAGCTACAAACCGCTTGCGCGTGGGGTCCTGCCGCTCAAACTCATCGGCCACCTCGCGGGCAATGCGCGCCGACTCGTAGTTCAGCTCGTACACCACGTGCTCCAGGGCGTAGTCGGCCTGGGCAATGGTGGTGCCGGAAAACGTGTTGGTTTCCACCATATCGGCCCCGGCGGCAAAGTATTCGGCGTGAATGCCTTTGATGATGTCGGGCCGGGTGAGGCTCAGTAGGTCGTTATTGCCGCGCAACGGGTGCGAATGGTCCTGAAAGCGCGTGCCCCGGAAATCGTCCTCCGTGAGCGTGTGGCGCTGAATCATGGTACCCATAGCCCCATCCAGAATCAGCACACGGCGGCGCAGAATATCGTGGAGGGGTGACGCAACAGGGGCGGAGGCGGGGGAAACGGTCGGCATATCGGCTCTTCTAAAGGAAATCAGCGGCGAAAAGGGCCTATCCAGAAAGAGCCGGGCGCAAAGGCCGGTTCCGCACTTATCTTCTTCCAGCGCCCGCAAAGGCCCTGGAAAGGGAGTTAGCACCTTGTTTGATTTCAGGTTGCTAAGACGTCATCGGGCCCAATCCCTCGGTCTTTCTGGATAAGTAACAGGACGAAGATACGCCGCAACGCCCGAAAAACAACAGGCCCGGCCGCACATGTGCGGCCGGGCCTGTTGCAGCGTGCCAAACGGCAGCTAATCTTTCTTAATGCAGTTGGGTACGGTTTTGCCGTCTTTCTTTTTGGTGCCGGCCTGCTCGTAGCCTTTCCAGCAGGGATCTTCTTTTTTTGCGGTGGTATGAGCGGTGGTGGTTTTCTTGGTAGGCATAGTTTAATATGAACAGGGCTGGGTGAACTTCCTGTTGGTAAGAGAGGTACGAACTCATGATAAAACAAGTTGCCGGCTACCGACAGAAGAAAACCGAGCGGTTTCTCGTTGGTCTGGTAGGAGCCAGCTTCAGGTAGATTGACGGCGGACAAGAGTTGGTTGAGTTTTTACATTGTGCACGCGGGCTGAGTGCTATTTTCGAAAGCTATGCAACACATACACTATTCGCGGGCCATCATCCTGCTGCTCCTGCTGGGTAGTATCCCAACCGCACATGCCCAGCAGCCAAGTGGTACTGGCCTGCGCGGGCAGTACTACGACGGCCACAATTTTGAGAAACTGGTGCTTACCCGCTCCGACCCTGGCATTGATTTCAACTGGACAATTGGCCCCACTGGTGACCATTTCGTGTCGCCGGGCCCTGGGGTGCCAGGGGAGCATTTTTCCGTGCGCTGGACTGGTTACCTGTATGCTCCGGCAACGGGAACGTATACTTTTCAGGTTGCTACCGATGATGGAATGCGGGTATGGGTGGGTGGTAAGCGTATTGTGAATTCCTGGCGCGGACAGCCTGTTGCGGTGGTGACGGCGCACCTGAAGCTGACGGCTGGGCGCTACTACCCGGTGCGTGTTGAGTATTTTCAATTCGACCGGGATTCGCGGGCCCAATTGGCCTGGCAACCGCCAACTGGTTCCACCGAGCCGGAAAGCATTCCCACGCGTTACCTGTATCAGCGGCTGCCAGCTACGGCGGTGCCTGTGCAAGAAACTCCCCCGGCGTCTCCAGTTGTAACTGCTCCGGCCGTTCCGGCCAGTCGGGTATCCACTGCGCCTCCAGCTACCCCGTTAAGGCGCAGCGTGGCCCGTACTTCGGCCCGAAGTGCCCGGGCTGTTGTGGCACGTCGCCCTGCTGCTGCGGCACCGGTTGCAGTGGCTCCGGTAGCCGTGCCCGATACGCAGGTGGCGGTACTGGCTACTTTGGGGGCATTGAGCAAAGGAACTACTGTTACGCTGCCCAACCTGTATTTCACGCAGAGTACGGCCTCTCTGCTACCAACTTCGCGCCCAACCCTAAATGCACTGGCCCACACACTGCGCGCGCAGCCGGGCTTGCAGCTGGAAATAGCCGGTCATACGGATAATGTAGGCGACGCCGCCCTGAATCTGCGGCTGTCTGAGCAGCGTGCTCAAATGGTACGACACTACCTGATACAGCAAGGGGTAGATTCAGTGCGGTTAAAGGCGCGCGGTTACGGAGGGACCCGGCCGGTGGCTAACAATCAGAACCTGCAGGAACGACCTCGCAACCGGCGGGTAGAAGTAATAGTGCAGTAACGAGGCTGGTTACCTCGTGTATGTACATCAATTTGGCATAAGTTCAACAACCCGGACGGTTTCGCGTAAGGCATAAGCTCAGCATTGTTTCTTACCACCTCGTTCTATGGCTGCCAAAAAAGCAGCGGCTCCTAAAAAAGCTGCGACCCCCAATCCTTCCGCTGCCGGCAAGGCCCCGGCAAAAACCACTGCTACACCCGCTGCCAAGCAGGCTTCCAAAGCTGCGGCCGAAGCGCCCAAGCCCGTGAAGCGGCCCACGGCCAAGGACATGAAGCAGCACGCTCAGAAGCTGCCGTACCCTGCCAAACAGGCCGATATGAAGCTGCAGCCCGCCATGGATTTCAGCACCTACCGCGCCGCTGGCAAGCTACAGGATAAGATTGCCCTGGTAACCGGCTCCGATTCCGGTATCGGGCGGGCCGTGGCCGTGGCGTTTGCCATGGAGGGCGCCCACGTGGCCGTGCTTTTCAACGAAAACGTGGTGGATGCCGAGGAAACCAAGCGCCTCGTGGAAGCCCAGGGCCGCCGCTGCATTCTGCTGCAGCTGGACGTGCGCGACCCGGAGCAGTGCAAACAGGCCGTGCGCCGCACCCGCGCCGAGTTGGGCGGCCTTAACATCCTGGTCAACAACGCCGCCTTCCAGATGGCGCAGGAGAAGTTCGAGGACATTCCCGAGGAGCAGATCCGCCGCACCTTCGATACCAACATTCTGGGCTACATCTGGATGGCGCAGGCAGCCATTCCGCACCTTAAAAAGGATGACTGCATTATCAACACCGGCAGCATTGTGGGCCTCACGGGCATTCCGATTCTGATTGACTACGCCTGTACCAAATCGGCCATTCATGCCCTCACTAAAAGCCTGGCCACGCACCTGGGCGAGCGGGGCATTCGGGTGAACTGCGTGGTGCCCGGCCCGGTCTGGACGCCCAACATCCCCGGCACCATGCCGCGCGAGGAAATCGAGAAGTTCGGCTATGAAGTGGCCCTGGCCCGTCCTGGCCAGCCTGAGGAGCTAGCCCCCGCCTACGTGCTGCTGGCCTCCCAGGACGGCTCGTTTATGACCGGCTCGCTGGTGCACGTAACCGGCGGCAAAATGAGCAGCGACCAATAGGTGAAATTGTGAAATGGTGAAGTTGCGAAGCGCCGTTGGCCCGCAACTGCCTTTCACAAGTTCATAAATTCACCATTTCACATATGCCCCACTACCCCGAAGGCACCGTCCGGGCGCTGCTGGCTACCGATCAGGTAACGCCCGCTACCCGCGCCGCCCTGGAAGCCCGCCTCAACGCCCCGGCCGACTACCAGCCCCAGTTTTTTGACGCCGATACCTACGCGCTGCTGCAAGCCGTATCCGCCCGCGTATTCCCCCAGCCTGACCGGAAAACGCCAATCGAGCTGGCCCCCAACGTGGATAAACGCCTGCTGGCCGGCACTGCCGACGGCTGGCGCTACGACGCCATGCCCCCCGACCGGGAAGCGTACCGCTTGGGTCTGGGCGGCATCAACCAGGCGGCGCAGCAGGCATTTAACCAAGCGTTTGTTGAGCTGACGCCGGCGCAGCAGGACCAGATAATCGGGCAGCTGGCGGCCGGTGAGGCTCCGGGTGAAAACTGGCAGCAGCTGCCTCAGCACCGCTTCTTCGAGGAAATGCTGGCTGAGTTGACGGAGAGCTACTACGCCCACCCGCTGGCTCAGGAAGAAATTGGCTACGTGGGCATGGCTGATGTGCCCGGCTGGCAGCGCATCGGCCTCAACGAACGGGAAGACCGGGAGCCTGAACCAATTGGTAATTGATAATTACTAATTACTAATTGAACACCTTATGCCCGACGAAGAAGTACTCGAAGAAGGCGTGCTGAATCCGGTTCAGCCCGAAATACAGGATCCGCTGCTTCAACGCATTCTGGCCGATAACGAAGCCACCCCGGCCACTGAGCCTACCGGCGAGGAAGCTCCCGCCCCGCTGCCCGACCCCACCGACGAGGTGGACTGTGTGGTGATTGGTACCGGTGCGGGCGGCGCGCCTTTGCTGGCGCGCCTGGCCATGGCCGGCCTGAAGGTAGTGGCCCTGGAGGCCGGCCCCCGCCGCGACCCGACCAAGGATTACGCCACCGACGAAAAAGCCCAGAACTTCCTGTTCTGGAACGACGAGCGCCTTTCGGCCGGTCAGAACCCGGTGGCCTTCGGCAAAAACAACTCCGGCACTGGCGTAGGCGGTTCCACGCTGCACTACACTGCCTACACCCCCCGCGCCCACCGCGGCGACCTGAAACTGCACACCGACTTCGGGCAGGGCGTCGACTGGCCCTTCGGCATCGAGGAGCTGGAGCCGTACTATGAGGAAATTGAGCATTTCCTGGGCATTTCGGGGCCCACGCCCTATCCCTGGGACCCTACGCGCCGCAAGGGCTACCCGCTGGCTCCGTTGCCGCTCAACGGCGCGGCCCAGCTGATGGAGCGCGCCTGCCGTCAGCTCGGTATTCAAACTTCACCGGCGGCCAACGCGGCCCTTTCGGCGCGCTACTACCAGGAGGGCATTGGCTGGCGCGAGGCCTGTACCAACCGGGGCTTCTGCCAGGCCGGCTGCAACCGCGGCGCCAAGGCCAGCATGGACGTGACCTTTCTGCCGCTGGCCGAGAGCTTCGGGGCCGAAATCCGGGCCGATGCCTACGTGACGGAGATTGAGCGCGACGCCTCGGGCCGCGTAACGGGCGTGGTGTACGAGCAGCACGGCCGCACCGTGCGCCAGCGTTGCCGCCACCTGTTTCTGTGCGCCGGGGCGGTGGAAACGCCTCGTTTGCTGATGCTCAATGAGCTGGCCCTCAACAGCGGCCACGTGGGCAAAAACTTCATGGCCCACCCCGGCATGCAGGTGTGGGGCACGTTCCCCGAGGACATCTGGCCCTACAAAGGCATTCCCGGCGGCCTGATTTCCGAGGACACCCACCGCCCCAAAGACGCCGACTTTGCCGGTGGCTACCTGCTGCAAAGCATCGGGGTGATGCCCGTGACGTTTGCCACCCAGATGGTGCGCCAGCGCAAGCTCTGGGGCCAGCCCCTGCGCGACTACATGCGCAACTACAACCACATTGCCGGCATCAACATCCTGGGTGACTGCCTGCCGCACGAGGCCAACTTCATGGAGCTCAGCGACGAAAAGGACGCCCGCGGCCTGCCCAAGCCCCGCCTGCACTTCACGGCCCAGGAAAACGAGCAGCGCATGAACCGCCACGCCGAGAAAATCATGCGCCAGATATGGGAAGCCGCCGGCGCTACCGATATCTGGGCCTTCGAGCGGTACGCCCACGTCATCGGGACGGCCCGCATGGGCCTGAGCGGCGACGATGCGGTGGTGAACCCCGACGGTAAGGCATTCGATGTGCCCAACCTCTACATCTGCGACAACTCGGTGTTCCCTAGTGCCCTGAGCGTCAACCCGGCCCTCACTATCATGGCCCTCAGCCTGCGCACCGCCGATAAGTTTCTGGCAAACCTTCAGTAGTGCTTAGTGCCTAGTGCTTGGTGCTTAGGTATTTTCCTTGAATTGATAGAACAGCCTAAGCACCAAGTACTAGGCACTAAGTACCAAACAATGAAGTCATTCCTCACCCATATTAAAGAGAAATTCGGCGACGGTAATTACGAGGGCGACCAGTTTGGCGGAGCCGGGGGCCACGACGGCTCCGGGCTGCCGACCGGCGCGCCGGGCAACTTCATGTTTGCCACTGGTATCGAGTGCTCGTACCCTACTATTGCCAACGGCACCATCCGGCGCGATTTGCTGGCCGAAACCGACCACTACAACCGCTACAAGGAAGATTTGGGGCTGGTGAAGGAGCTGGGCCTGAAGGTGCTGCGCTACAATCTGCCCTACTACCTCATCCACAAAGGGCCAGGTCAGTTCGACTGGGAGTTTGCCGATTTGGCCATGGCCGAAATCAAGCGGCTGGGCATCACGCCCATCCTGGATCTGATGCACTTCGGGGTGCCCGATTGGGTGGGCAACTTCCAGAACCCCGAACTGCCCGTGCATTTTGCCGAGTACTGCGGGGCCGTGGCCCAGCGCTACCCCTGGGTACGTTTCTACACGCCCGTCAATGAGATTTACGTAACGGCCCGGGCCTCTGCCAAAGACGGCATCTGGAACGAGCAGCTGAAGGATGACCGCGCCTTCATTACGGCCATGAAGCACATCACGGCGGCCAGCATCATGGGCACCCAGCAGATTGCCCGCTACCGCCCCGACTGCATCATCGTGCAAAGCGAGTCGGCGGAGTACATCCACGAGATGCGGGCCGTGGAAAGCCCCGAAATCCGCCTGCAGAATAAGCTACGCTTTCTATCACTCGACTTGCTGTATGCGCATACCATTGATGCCGAGGTGCTGCTGTACTGCATGGACAATGGCATGAGCCGGGAGGAGCTGAAGTGGTTTATGGCCGGCGAGCCGCCCGGATACCAGATTATGGGCAACGACTACTACGGTCGGAACGAGAAGATAATCAAGCCGAACGGCGACTGGTGCGAGGCCGAGGACGTGCTGGGGTGGTACACCATGACCAAGCAGTACTACGAGCGGTACCGCAAGCCCGTGATGCACACCGAAACCAACACCTTCAACCCCAAGGACGCAGAGTGTTGGCTCTGGAAGCAGTGGGTGAACGTGCAGCGCATCCGGCAGGATGGGGTGCCGGTGGTGGGCTTTACCTGGTACAGCCTGCTGGATCAGGTGGACTGGGACATCAGCCTGCGCGAGAAGCGCCTGAAGGTAAACGCCTGCGGCCTCTACGACCTGGACCGGAAAATCCGGCCGGTGGGGGAGAGCTACAGGATGATGATTGAAGAGTTCGGCCAGATTACCATTGTGCCCCACGCCGAAATGTTCGAATTCACCAGCCGACCCGCCACGCTGAAAGTAGAGAAGTAGTGCCACCGGAACATTAAAAGGATACCGGATATGTGCGTACATCGTTCGGGGCCAGCAGCAGGGAATCCTGCGTGGTGCTGAACGAGACGTACGACCCGTTACGGTACCGCAGTACCTTGATGCGCAGCAATTGCTCGGCCGGTACTTCGGGCGCAAAGCTGGTGCCGCCGCCCTGAGCCGCGCTGGCAAACCCGCCGATGGTAGCCTGGAGTCCTGTGCGAGCCGGACCGGGCTTGAAGCTGATGTCTACGCTGATTCGGTCATTCCCTTGCAAAGCTGCCGGATTGGTAAGCTGACAGGTTAGCTTGGCCGTGCGGGGCAGCCAGTAGGTAGGGGCCGTTACCGTAGTGTCGCGCTGCTGCGGGGCCGGTAGGTACACTCCGTTCACGCCGAAGTAAGATGGCGCTTTCACATCAACGGTGAGGTGGCCCGTCTGCAGTTCCTCGTCGCTCAGGGAGTAATTCAGGGTATAGTTACCGTTGGCATCGGTGGTGGCAGTGGCCTTTGTACGTGCGCCGGTGCGCCCGAAAAATCCCCAGCCTTTGTACCACACCAGCGTCAGGCCGGCTCCACGCAGGGGCACTTGGCCGTTACCCGTCACGAAGCGCCCTTTCACGGTAGTGCAGCCGCCCGGGCAGTCCGGGGTGGGGTCTTGTTTCTGACAGCCGCCGCTCAGGATAAGACTCGCGGCGGCTGCAAATAGGCCAGGGTGAATAGCAGATTTCATGGAAATAGCAGAAAGTGGTAGAATAGAAGCCGAAGAAGCAGCTTTATTCCCGTTTCAGCAGTCCGAAATTTGGCTTTACCTGACCTCTGTTAGTTGGGTAAATGGTAGCGCGCAGCTTCATTAAATCGGTTTCCGGTTGAAAGGTGGAGAATATAGAAGGGTAAACGCCTGTGGTATCTGACTTTTTAACCTCCGGATAGTAAGCTCAGTTTGGCAGAGGAAAGGCCTGGGTATTGCAGATTGATACACAATTGGAGAGCCTGCAATTACTTCGCCAGGAGGCGTAAGCCCGGTCAGTATTCCGTTGAGAGTAGCTTTGTTCGTTTTACTGAATTGACTATCCGTTTTCAATGAACCGTCCTAAACTCAGCACCGCGTTGCAATGGCTGCTACTGCTGGCCGTCGTAGTGGTGCTGACGACCGATTTGCGCACGCCCGTGCTGGGTCGGCTGCAGCAGGTGTTGCTGGCCACGGGACTGTGGCGGCCGACTTTACCTAACACTCCGACTGGCCCGCCAACCCCGCTTACAGCGGGCGGCTATCCGCACGCGCTTATCCTGCGTGGCCTCGATGGCAGCACCCTGAACCTGCAGGAGCTGCGCGGCAAAGCAGTGCTGGTGAACCTCTGGGCCAGCTGGTGCCCGCCCTGCGTGGCCGAAATGCCCGGTTTGCAGCGTCTGTACGAGCAGGTGGATAAGCGCAAAGTGGCTTTCGTACTGATTTCTCTGGACGAAAATCCCGCCAAAGCCCAGCGCCTGGTGCAGCGCCGGGGCTACACCATGCCCGTGTACTTCCCCACGGCCCCGCTGCCCGCCCCCTTCGATACCGAGTCCATACCGACCACCGTGCTACTGGGCCCCGACGGGCGAGTAGCTGCCCGCCACGAAGGCATGGCCGACTACGACACCCCGGCGTTCAAGGCCGCCCTGGAAAAACTGGCTGGCTCCGGTCGGCCGTAGCCAGGCTGGCTGCGTACTGCGGATATGCAGAGCCGGCTTGGAGTCGGCTCACTATGTCCTTTTCAGTATGCCCGCATCGTCTTCCATTGCCTTTATCGGCCTGCACTACTGGGCCGGCTCCGGCCGCGCCTTTAACGCCGTAGCCCACCTCCTGGCCCCCGATTACCCGTTTCGGGCTCCTGACTTGCCGGGCTTTGGTGGCGCAGCGCCATCCGAGGTGAGTAGCTACACTGTAGATGCCTACGCCGACGCAGTAGCGGCATTCATTATTGGGCAAAAGTTGAAGCGGTACGTGCTGGTGGGGCACAGTATGGGTGGGAAAATAGCACTGGATCTGGCGGCCCGGCAGCCTGCCGGTCTGGCGGGCGTTGCCCTGCTGAGCCCGTCCCCACCCACGCCCGAGCCCATGACCGACGAGGACCGCACAAGCAGCGTGAAAGCCTACGGTAAGCCCGCCGAAGCTGAAAAAACCTTCCGCACCATCACCGCCCGGCCTTTGCCCAAGGCAATGCACCAGCAAATTGTGCAGGACAACCTGCGCAGCTCCCGCCCGGCCTGGGAGGCTTGGCTGCTGCACGGTAGCCGCGAAAACCTCAGCGCCCGGATGTGTGACGTGCAGGTACCCTGCCTGATTCTGGCCGGCGACCAGGACGCCATCATGTCGCCCTCGGTGCATGGGCTGGAAACCCTGCCGCTGCTGCCCGAGGGTACCCCGCTGGAAATCATCAGCGGCGCGGGCCACTTGCTGCCCTACGAGGCCCCGGAGGAAGTAGCGGCCTTGCTGCGCCGGTTCGCGGAGCGGCTGGAAACGGCTTAGAAACAACTGACACGGCCCATTAGTCGGCCTGATCAGCGTATTGGGAAGCGCGGCAAACCCCCGAACTTGCGGGCTGACTTCTCTGCCCTCTATGAAAGCCTGGCTCTTCCCGACGTTTGTTTCCGTAGTTCTTTCCCTCACCACCTGCCGTACTGCGAAGGTGGGAGAGGGCTACGACGCCTACCCCACCTACGAAGGTCCCGACCTCGGCCTGACGTTCCAGCAGGGCCAGGCCCGCCTGCGGGTGTGGGCGCCTACGGCCGAGAAGCTCCAGCTAAAACTGTACGCCAAAGGTACCGGCGGCAGCCCGGCGGCGGAGTACGCCATGCAGAAATCCGTGGGCGGAACCTGGGTGTACACGTTGCCCGACCAGCCGGCCGGCCGGTTTTACGTGGTGCAGGCCACCATCAAAGGCCAGACGATGGCCGAAGTGCCCGACCCCTACGTGCACGCCGTGGGCCTGAACGGGCAGCGCGGGGCTCTGCTCGACCCCGCCACAGCCAGCCCGGCCGGCTGGGAAGAGGACGCACGGCCCGAGCTAAAGCAGCCTACCGACGTGGTTATCGGGGAGCTGCACGTGCGCGACCTGTCCATGCACCCGCAGTCGGGCGTGCAGCAGAAGGGCAAGTACCTGGGCCTTACGGAAGCCGGCACGCGCGGGCCCGGCGGCGTCAAAACCGGCCTCGACCACCTCGCGGAGCTGGGTATCACCCATCTGCACCTGCTACCCACCAACGACTTCTCCTCGGTGGATGAAAGCCGGCTGGCCGATAATCAGTACAACTGGGGTTACGACCCGCTGCACTACTCCGCCCCCGAAGGCTCCTCCGCCACCGACCCCGCCGACCCCGCCAGTCGCATTCGGGAGCTGAAGCAGGTGGTGCAAACCCTGCATCGCCGGGGCCTGCGGCTGGTGCTGGATGTGGTGTACAACCATACCACGGCCGTTGGGCGCACCTCCTTCGAGCAGCTGGTGCCCGGCTACTACTACCGCCACCGCCCCGATGGCACCCTGTCCGACGCGGCGGCCTGCGGCAACGAAATTGCCTCCGAGCGGCCCATGGTGCGCAAGCTCATCGTGGAATCGGTGGCGTACTGGGCCCGGGAGTTTCACGCCGATGGGTTCCGGTTTGATTTGATGGGCGTGCTGGATCTGCGCACCATGCGGGCCGTGCGCGTGGCCCTGGACCAGCAGGACCACAGCATTTTTGTGTACGGGGAAGGCTGGACCGCCGGCAGCAGCCCGTTGCCCGAGGCTGAGCGGGCCCTGAAAGCCAACGTGCTGAAACTGGACCGCGTGGCCGCTTTTTCGGATGAGCTGCGCGACGGAGTGAAGGGCCACTTTGCCCGGCAGACGGAGCCGGGGTTTGCCAGCGGCCGGCCGGGGCTGGAGGAAAGCGTGAAGTTCGGCATTGTGGCCGCCACCCAGCACCCGCAGCTGGATTACACCAAAGTAAACTACTCCAAAGCGCCCTGGGCAGCCTCCCCCGCTCAAACCATCAACTACGTGGCCTGCCACGATGATATGGTACTCTGGGACAAGCTGGCCGCCTCCAACCCCGGCGCATCGGAGGAGGAGCGGCTGCGGATGGATTTGCTCAGCAATACCATCGTCTTCACCTCCCAGGGCGTACCCTTCCTGCCCATCGGCGACGAGTTTCTGCGTACCAAGTTCGGCTCACACAATTCCTACAACCAGCCCGACAGCATCAACCAGATTGACTGGAACCGGAAGGTGCAGTACGGCCGTGTATTTGCGTTCTACCGCCAGCTCATTGCCTTGCGAAAAGCGCACCCCGCCTTCCGGCTGCCCACCCAGGAGCTGATTCAGCAGCATTTGGAGTTTCTGCCCAACCTGCCCGCTACCACCATCGGCTACCGCCTGAAAAACCACGCCGGCGGCGACGAGTGGAACACCATTGTGGTCCTGTTCAACGGCAACCGCCAGCCGGCCCGCCTGCCTGTACCGGCCGGCCGGTACACGGTGGTGTTGAGCGGCTCCGAAATCAACCAGAAAGGTCTCCGTCCGCTGGACGTAGCCGCTGAGGCTACCGTGGAAGTGCCCGCTTCGTCGACACTTATTCTGGTGCAGTAGCAGGAAGTGAGTGACCTGTCATCCTGATCAAAAGCGAAGGACCTTAGTATGTTGAAACGACAGACGTAACAACGTACTAAGGTCCTTCGCTTTTACTCAGGATGACAGGTGATCAGCTCAGCAATTCACCTTCACAAATTCACCGCTTAATCCAACGACCGGTCCCGGAACAGCACGAAACCGATGTGGGCGAATACGCCGAATTGATGGTCCTTCTCATCGTAGTGGATGAACTGCAGAGCGGCCGGCCCGACGGGTGTCTGGTACTGGAAACCCGTCATCAGGGTGAGGTAAGGACGGGTAATCAGGTTGCCGCGTTTGGCCAGTAGCGGGTTGTCTTCACGCCGCTCCCAGGGCCGCACCAGCGTGTGCACGTAGCCCTCAGTACGCCACTCCAATGAACCCACCACGGCTTTCACGTAGCGCAGACCGGCGGCGGCATAGGCTGTGCCCCGGTAGCGGTCCAGGAAAATGGTGCGCGAATCAGGCAGCGGCAGGAAGGTGGAGGAGTTGGTGAGCGAGGAGCGGTACGTGGAGAAGCTGCCCTGCGTGCTGGCTACCAGGTCCACCATAAAGCCCCAGGCGTTGGTGCGCGCGCCCACCGTATCCACTTTATTCAGGTTAAAGTATTGTTCTGTGAATAGGTTGGCTTTCAGCCACTGGTGGTTGCGGCTGCGCGCCGTTAAGTCGTTGGCCGTGGAACCGGGCTCGTACTTTTCACGGCCCGTTACGGCCCGGAAGCTCAGCTCAACGCGGCGGCCGGCCGTGGGGTATTGGCGGCGGTTGAGGGAGTTACGCTCGAACCGTACGGAGGCCGTGGCCCCTTGAAAGCGACTCAGGTCCAGCTTGTCATCGGAGTTGATCTGGTCGGTGTTGGCGAAGTTATCCCGGTTGGTGAACAGGCCCCCGCTCAGCACGTAGCGGCTGCGGTAGTTGGGGCTGATGCCCACCTGCAGAAACGTCTTCAGGTCGCGCTGCTGAATCTGGATGTTCTGGGCGGCTTTGCCCGTACCCAGCAGCCCGCCGGTATCCTGGTAGTTGAAGTTGTTGAAGAGGATGGTCGGCTCGAAATACACCGGCACGTTGCCCGGAATGCTGATCCGGAAGGAGCCCCGCGCCCCGTTGTAAAACCGCCCGATGGTGGCATCGGCCTTGATGGTGTACAGGTAGCGGTTGAGGTAACGGTAGCTGGCCCCCAGGTAAAAGTTGCTCATGGAGCGGGTGGTCAGCAGTACGCCCAGGTCGGTGGAGAGGTTGGAGTTCTGACGGGCATCCACGTTCAGGGTGTAGCCCTGCTTCTCCCGGTCGTAGCGGATGCGGGGGTACACGTTGTTGAAGAAGTCGTTGTTCACCAGGCGGTAGTAGCCTTCTTCAATATCGGCCGGAGAGTAAGTAGAGCCGGTGCGCTGAAAAAAGCGCCGCACAAACGTCTGCTGCACCTCTGGAATGCCCTGCACGTTCACCTGCTTAAACTCCGGGCGTGGGGCCCGATCCTGGAAAGCCCGGCGGCGGGCCTGCAAAGCCAGCGTATCCTCGCGCCGGGCAATGCGCTGCTGAATCAGGGGCAGCTTCTCCATGGCCGCCTGGGTGCCCAGCGTCACCAGCTGCTTCACCTTGTTGAAGTCAGCCGCTGTAATATCGCCCAGCTTGGGCTGAATGAAGATGCCGTTGCGGCCCACGGAAGTGGTATCGGCCACGTTGGAGCCCAGAAATAGCAGCGTGCTGGTCAGCAGGGCATCGTCCCGCTCCTTGGGGTATTTGTTGAAGGCCACATCGCCCACGTTCACCCCAATAATCACGTCGGGCTTGAACTCCTGCCGCATCACGCCGGTAGGGAAATTGTCGACCACCGCCCCGTCGAACAGGTAGCGGCCATCGGCCTGGCGGATGGGGCGGAAGGCCAGCGGGAAAGCCATGGAGTTGCGCACGGCATCGGAAAGGGAGCCACTGCGTTGCACCACCTTCTCGCGGGTGAATACTTCCGAGGCCACAGCCCGGTAGGGCACCAGCAGGTTATCGAAGTTGTAGTTGGCAATGGCACCGGCCGGAGCCAGCATGGTAGCCAGCACGTAGTTCAGCGTCACGTCGTCCACCAGCTTGGGCGTTACGCGCACTTTCAGGGTCGAGTCGAGGGCCAGGCGCAGGTGCAGGGCCGCCGGGCTGGGGTCGGTATCGTAGTAGTTGAACACCTTGCCCTCTAGGGGCCGCCCCGATACCCAGGTCTGGAAAGCGGGGTCCATAATAATCTCCTCAATTTCCCGGGGCGAGTAGCCGGCCGCGTACATGCCGCCCACAATGGCACCCATGCTGGTGCCCACAATGTAGTCGATGGGAATCCGGTTTTCTTCCAGCACCTTCAGCACGCCCACGTGGGCCAGGCCTTTGGCACCGCCTCCGCTGAGTACCAGGCCTACTTTTTGGGCCTGGGCAGTAAAGGAAGCAAGTAGCCACGCGCAGAGAAAAACGGCAACGCAAGTAGAGTTACGCATAGAAGCAGGAGGGAGTATAGCGGGGAAATGTCCCGAGGGAGGGGCGCGTTTCCTACGCATATAGCGCAGCGGAGTTGTCGGGTTTTCGACCTAGTGGCTTCTCGACCCATCCAACGGGGGCATCTGCCCCGCGAGTAGGGTAAGCTCCACGGTAAACTCCTGTTCCTGCTGGTGGAATTGCAGCCTGGCGCCGTGCAGCTCCGCAATGCGGCCACTAAGCCATAGTCCCAGCCCCGCCCCGTCGCTGAGCACCTCGGCGCGGTAGTAAGGAGCCGTCAGATGGTCGAGGTCCGGCAGCGGATTCAGTAGCGGATTTCGGATGGTGAGCACATACGCGCCGGGTGCCTGAGACAGCGAGGCATGCACGGCGGCTCCGGCCGGGGCATGCCGCAGCGCATTTTCCAGCAGGTTCAGCACCACCGTCAGTAGCTTGTCCGCATCAGCCGAAACGGTGTAGCTGGGCGCGGCTTCATCAATGAGCAGGTGTAGCGGCCTGCGGGCCGCGCGGAAGCGGGGCAGCAGTCGGTCGGAGGCCAGCAGCAGCAGCTCATCCAGCGCCACCGGGGCCAGATGCAGCGGCAGCGCCTGAGCCTGCAGGCGGCTCACCAGCAGAAAATCATCCACCAGCCGGCTCAGGCGGCGCAGCTCCTCCAGGTGGCCCTGCAGCTCCTGGGCCAGCGGTGCTGCTACATCCGGGCGGGCCAGGGCCACGCTCAGACCGGTACGCATGGTGGCCAGCGGGGTGCGCAGCTCGTGGGCGGCGGCGGCCAGAAAGTTGTCCTGCAGCTGTCCGCCTTCCCGCAGCCGGTGCAGCATCTGGTTAAGGGTGCGCGCCAGTTCCTGCACTTCGTCGCCGGTGTCAGGCTCCGGCAGCAGCGCAATACCCGGAGCCGATTGAATCTGGCGGGCCTGAGCCGTAATGCGCCGCAACGGCCGCAACGCCAGCCTGCTCACGGCTCCCGCCAGCAATGCGGCCAGCACCAGACTGCCGCCGGCCGCTACCGCCAGCCCTTGCCAAACCTGCTGTAGCTGTCGGCGCAGAGGCGCAGCCGGGTGGGCCAGCCATACTTCCACCGCGTCGGCTGGGAGCAGGTTAGCGGCTTTGCTGGCCCGGGCCACGCGCCAGCCGGCCGCACCGGTGCCTGGCCACCGGGCCGAGCGAAATAGTTCCTGGGGAGCATAGCCGGGTGCGCGGTACACCACCCGCAGCTGCTCGCCGGTCTGGTCGGGCAGCGGAATAGTGGGCGTGCCGGGGCCGGCCTCCGTACGCAGCAGCAGCAGCTCGGCCCGGCTTTGCAGGCGGGCGTCATCGGCGCGGGTGAGCAACCGGCGCAGCTGCCGGTACTGGTAGCCGCCGGCCAGCAGCGTAGTCAGCAGCACCACGGCTCCGAAAGCCAGCAGCAAATGCGCGCGTAGGGACATAGCAGAGGAATGGGGACGTAAACGTAAGCCGGCAGCTTATCAACCTCGCAGCCGGTAGCCGTGGCCGATGACGGTTTCCAGCAGGGGCGGCTGGTCGGGAAAGGCGCGGTCCAGCTTGCGGCGCAGTTGGGAAATATGCACTTCAATTACGTTGGAGCCCATGTCGTACTCTACTTCCCACACTTTTTCAGCAATGCGGGTTTTGGGTACCACCCGGCCCGCGTGGCGCAGCAGCAGTTCCAGCAAGGCAAACTCGCGGTTGGTCAGGCTGATGGGGATACCTGCGCGCGTTACGGCCCGGTGCAGCGGGTCCAGCTCCAGGTCCAGCAGCCGGAGCGGAGCGGCCCCCGCAGGTGCTGCCCGTACCCGCTCCAGGGCCCGCAGGCGGGCCAGCAGCTCATCCAGCTCAAACGGCTTGCGCAAATAATCCTGGGCACCGGCATCCAGTCCGCTGATTACGTGGCGGGTATCCGACAACGCACTCAGAATGATGACCGGTACCTGCGGCTCTGCCCCGAACTGCCGGAGGTTGCGGAGCACATCAAGGCCATTCTGCCCGGGCAGCATCATATCCAGCAGCACCACATCGTGCGCCGCCAGGGCCGCCAGCTCCAGGCCGGTCGGGCCGTCGGCGGCTACATCTACCACGTGGCCGTGCTGCACCAGGCCCTGGCGGATAAACTCGGCCAGCCGGCTTTCATCTTCAATCAGCAGAACGCGCATACAAAAGAGCAGGAATAGAGAGCCACATTTCCTGTGGGTGTACTGGGGCCGGCGACGAATGGTTGGTGCGAAGGGGGGAGCAGCAAAAGACCGTCATGTTGCCATAAGAGCAGCATGACGGTCTTTCGGAAGGCCCACAGCGGCTAGTTTACCAGGAAACGAGTGCCGTTGATGGTGAGGGTTTGGGTGCGGAGGCGGCGCAGGGCATCGGCTGCTACCACGCCCTCCGCCTGGGGCATGGACAGGGCCGTAGCCTGAATGCTGGCCCCTACCTTCAGCTTGTCGGCCAGCTGCTCGCCTACGTGGGGCGGCACCAGCAGCAGTGTATTGTCTGATAACACCATGCCCCGGAGCTGGCCGCGCGCATCGGTCCGCAGCTGCGTGATGGTGCCGCTTACGGTAGTGGCCGTGGCCGCGGCAGCCGTGGCTTCCGGCCGAACCGGCGGCGTCAGCTGCAATGCAGCGGCTCCTTCGCCCACGCTCACCAGCTCTAGGCGCGGTGCGGAGGCTGAGGCAGTGGCCGAAGCGGATGCGGGCGGCGGGAAACCCGGACCAGCCACGGCTTCAAACTTCACCGTCTGGCCTGGTTTGGTGGCGGCCATCAGGGCTTTGGCCATGTGCGGTGGGAAGTGAACCTGGGTAGCAGTGCCATTGATGTTGGTCAGGAACCCATCGTACAGGCCCTCCGGATTGGTGGCGTAGCTGGTGAGCGTTCCGGAATAGGTTTTCACCTCGCGCAGTGCCTGCGGCCGCCCCAGAGGGCCACCGGGGCGGTGTGGCCCCCGGCCGGCATGCGGGCCGCCAGGGCCACCGGGGCCTTCCGGACCGGCGGGTGCTCCGGGCAGAGGGAGGGGCGCGCCATCGGGTACCGGAGCAGCGGCACCAGTGGCCGAAGCCGCCCGCTTGGTTTTTACTTTGGTTTTAGTGGCTTTGTCGGGGTTGGTGGTTTGCTGGGCGTGAGCCGTGTGGAGCATAGCGGCCAGCAGCAACAGCGGCAGAAGTTTATGAGCAGTGTGCATCGGAGAAAAGCGGTAAGCCGTGGGCTCGTTCCCAGCGGACGATACAAAGGTTTGGAGCCCAGGTAAAGTCGGCCTGAAGCTGACATTAATTTTTCTTCAGCTTCGTATTAAGAGCGAGCTTGAGGATTTACGAAGTCGCCTTTCCCGTCGTACTGAGCCCTGCGATGCATCTCCACCGCTTCGTCAGGACGTTTTTCAACGAAGCGGTAGAGATGCTTCGCGGGGCTCAGCATGACGTTCTATTTTAAATTCCCCAACACGCTCTAAGAGCTGCAAAAGAAGGTGAAAAGAGCGTCTTCAGCCTCGCTCCGCGCCGGCTTCCGTTACTCTTCGTGGCCGGCTACCACTTTCACGGGGGCCTGCTCGGCTTGTTTGGCCTCCAGGGCCAGGCGTTGCTGCTCTTTCTCCGAAGGGGTGCGCGGTAGCATGTCCAGGTCGGGCTGGCCGGCATCTACCCAGGCCGTGTACCAGAACGCGCCCACCAGCCGCAGAGCCAGCCGCATCTGCCGTTCTACCTGCCCGTTCAGGCGCTGGTGGTACTCGCGGGCGAAGTCGCGAGAGTAGGTGCGCACCGTGAGGTTGCCGCGCTGCTCAAAGCCGTATTTGCGGTCCGCGGGTATCTTCTGGCTCAACTCCCGCTCAAACCGCAGCACCGAGTCCACGGCCGCATTGGAGCGCGCCACTGTGGCCCAGATAACATCCGTGGGCTTATCCAGGTACGGAGCCGGACCGGTAAAGAAGTCGTAGCCATTGCTCAGCAGCTCCGGCAGGCGGCTTTCCCAGAGGCCGTGAATACCGCGCTGCCCGGTCAGCTGCCCGTTGTAGTTGTGGGTAGTGTGCAGGGGCACGCAGGCATCGGCCACGTAATGGCCCATATCGGCGGAAAGGTGCAGAATCCGGTCGGCATCGTGGGCCTGGAAAGCGGCCGTGAGCTGGCCCTTCATGCGCGCCACCTGCCAGGGCACAATGCCGTGCCGCAGCAACGAATCCTCACCCAGCAGGGCCACGGCATCGGCGTAGGAGCGGGGCAGTTTGGTCAGGGCCGAGTCGCCGTACACGTCCACGTCCAGGAAATGGCGGGGCGCCTCACCGGGTACCACGGTGCGGCGCGAGTCGGGCCGGGTGGCGTTGTCGGTGAGGTAGTCAATGTTGGCCTTGTAGAAGCGAATCATTTCGGGCGGCAGCGTGTACACCGCCAGCCGGTTGATGAGCCGGTGTCCGAAAAAGCCCCAGGCCTGGGCTGAGGAGGCAAGCAGCAGCAGGAAACCAAATAGTGGTAAAATACGAGGCATAGACATCTGGAATACATTGGGATAGAACGAGGAAGATACACGGAGTTCCTGAACCCGCCAACTACTGGCCTCTGCCCGGCGCTACTCCCGCTCCCGCACCAGCCGGTACAGTGCTTCGCGGTAGGTTTCGCCCACCGGAATGGCCTGCTCGCCGATGTACACCGTGTTGCCATCCACCATACTGATCTTGTCTACGGCTACCAGAAACGACTTGTGCACCCGCAGAAACGGGGGCTGCGGCAACTGTGCGGCCAGTTCCTTGAGCGTCTGGTAGGTGATAAGGCGCTGGCCCGCCACGAAGAGCGTCACGTAGTTGCCCAGCGCCTCGGCGTAGAGAATATCGGCGTGACTGACGCGCAGAAACTTGTTTTTGCTTTCGCCCTTCACGAACAGGTAGCCATTGGCCGCCGGAACCGAAGCCGCTGGTGCCGCAGCCGCGGGCAGCGGCGGGGGCGCAACGGGCGGGGCGGGGGCCAGCAGGGCCTGGGCTTTCTGCACGGCCCGCAGAAACCGGTCGAAGGCAATGGGCTTGAGCAGGTAATCCACCACGTCGTGCTCGTAGCCTTCCAGGGCGTATTCGGGATAGGCGGTGGTGAGGATGACTTTGCACCGGTTGCCGCAGAGCTTCAGAAACTGCAGGCCCGTCAGCTCGGGCATTTGAATGTCGAGAAACACGAGGTCGGCGCGGCCCGCCTGCACCCACTGCAGCGCCTCAATGGGGTTGGTGGTGGTGCCGGCCAGCTCCAGGCCCGGAATTTTCTGGATGTAGGCGGCCAGCAGCCGGCTGGCGTAGGCTTCGTCATCAACGGCAATACAGCGGAGCATAGCGGCGGGCAGCAGGAAGTGGACGCCGCAATATAGCCGCCAGAACAACTCTGCGCCCTCTGCGGGCACCGCAGTCAGGACTTCACCCCAACTCCAGCTCCAGCAGCGTGCGGTGCGTGGTGCCGTCGGAGTGCACCTGCAGGCGGTGGCGGCCGGGATACAGCAGTTCCAGCCGCCGCCGGATATTGGCCAGCCCGATGCCCGTCGTGTGGTCTTTCTGGTGCTGATTGATGTGGTTGTGCACCTCAAACTGCAGCTGCCGGGACGTGGGCAGGCGCAGACTGATGCGCACCGGGCACTCGGGCCGGCCCGTGACGCCGTGCTTGAGGGCATTTTCCACAAACGGAATCAGCAGCAGCGCCGCAATGCGCTGCTCATCAACGGCCCCCTGCACGTCCAGCTCCACAAAAAACCGGTCCTCGAACCGCAGCCGGTGCAGCGCCAGGTAGTTGTGCAGGTAGGTTACTTCGTGCTGCAGGCTGGCCGTGCCGTCGGGGCTTTCCGTGAGCATGTAGCGCATCAGGTCGGAGAGGCGCAGCACCGCGTCGGCTAGCGGCTCCGACACCAAGTAGGCTTCGGCGTAGAGGTAGTTGAGCGTGTTGTAGAGGAAGTGCGGGTTGATCTGGGTTTTGAGGAAGGCCAGCTCGGCCCGGGTTTTCTCCTGCTGCAGCTGCTGGTGCTCCCGCTCCCGCCGAAACGCGTTTTCCAGCCCCCACACGGCCGCGCTCAGCACGATATAGGAGGTGCCCCAATACAAATTGTCGAGGGCGTAGCGGCTGAGTGTAGTATCGGGCGAGTAGTTGCTGATGCCCACGGTGGCGGGCAGCAATATTTCTTCCAGCAGGTAGCGCAGCACAATGAAGGCGCCCATCATGCCGGCCACACCCAGCAGCAGCTGTGGCAGCCGGCCGCGCCGCAGGTAGCGCGGAAACACCCACAGGTAGCCCAGGTAGAACTGCACGCACTTCACCAGCAGCAGGGTGTAGGTGAGGATGGCAAACGAGCGTTTCGCGTGGTCGAGGTAGAGGCCCAAGCCGATGTAGCCGGCCCACAGCCCCCAGCCCAGCACATGCAGCCCGATGAGTTGGCGTTTCGTCATGCCCTAAAAGTAGCAGGAGCCGCCCGGCGGGCGCAGTTTATTATGTGAACCCGCCGGTTTGGCTTGTGAACCGGACGGCTGGGTTCCGGGCGGGCAGATGGGGAGTTGGCAACTGGTTTTGGGTGGTTGAGATAATAAAGTTTCGGCCGGCGGGCGGGGCCTGCACCTTTGACTCAGTTCTGCCACCTCACCTACTTTCCTCTTTCGTTATGCTGCTTTCCACGCTCCGCCACCTGCTGTTCTGCCTGTTGCTGGTACTTCCCCTGGCCGCCCATTCCCAATCTGCCGCGCCGCTCGAAGTGGTGATGGTGGCTTCTTCGCACGTCAACACCGGCCCCGCTGCCAGCTACCGGCCCGTCATCGAGAAGCTGAAAGCCTACAAGCCCGACATGATTTTCGGCGAGTATATCTCGGCCACGGAGCTGCAGCAGCTGCCCGCCGACAACTACGCCTCCCGCATGTTCCGGCCCCGCCAGCAGTTTGTGCAGCAGCGCAGCCCCAAAGCCCGGCCCCTCACGGCGCGCCAGATGGAAAAAGCCCGGCAGGCGCTGGCCGGCTTCCCCTACTACCATAAAACCCGCATGGAGCTGGCCCGCAGCTACGTGCTCGGCTCCGACCGCGCCAATGCTGAGTACCAACTCTACCTGCTCAACCAGGAAATGAAGCCCCGCTTCGGCGCGCAGGAGCTGGCCTACTTCAACACCGTATTCGGCGGCTCCGACTCCCTAAAACAGCGCCGCTTGGTGCGCTCTACCAGCGAGTACCACAAGATCTTTTTCCCGCTGGCCTACGAGCTGCAGCACCCCCAGATATATCCCATGGACTGCCAGCTTTACGATGTGGCCTGGAGTACGGCCTGGGGGCAGGCTGCGGAGCGCGTAGCAGCCCTGGAAGCCCGCTTCAAGCTTGATTCCACCTCGGCCGAAGCCACCACCTGGCGCCGCATGAACGCCGCCGGCACCACCTACGCCAACTACGGCCCCACCACCAACGAGCCGTTGGCTGTCTACCAGTCCCTCAACGTCCCCGCCTATGCTCAGGTAGATGAACCCGCCAACTTCTACGGCGGCGTGGCCCTCTACGGTGCGCCCGGCTTCCCAACGGAAGAAGTGAAGGCCATGAAAGCCCAATGGATGCTGCGTAACCAGGGCATGTGCGCCAACGTGGTGCGCCTGGCCCGCCAGCAGGGCGCCCGCCGGGTGGTGGTAGCCGTCGGGGCCTCCCACGGCCAGGTGATGACCGAGCTGCTCCGCGCCACGCCCGGCGTGACGGTAGTCAGCTTCAACGACCTGCCGTAGCGCAACCAGACTATCCGAGTGAATAATTTGGGGTGAGTAGGGTACGTGAACTGTTGTAGTGAATATAAAAAGGCCTGCCGCAGTGCACACTGTGGCAGGCCTTTGGCGTTGTTATGGAGTGCGTCTGGCCTCCTATCGGCGGCCCTGGCCGGCGAACTTCATCCGGTAGTCGGCCGATACGTCGCCTTTGCTGATGCGGGCCAGCTTGCCCTTCAGCAGCTGCTTCTTCAGGCCCGATACGTAGTCCGTAAACAGCACGCCCTCTAGGTGGTCGTACTCGTGCTGAATTACGCGGGCCGTCATGCCCGAGAAGGTTTCCTCGTGCTGCTGGCGGTTTTCGTCTTCGTAGCGCAGCACAATGGTAGCGTGGCGCACCACTTTCTCGCGCACGCCCGGAATGCTCAGGCAGCCTTCCTCAAAAGCCCATTCTTCGCCGGTTTCACTTACCATCTGCGGGTTGATGAAGGCGCGCTTCACCGGTCCGGCCGTGGGTTCTTCCACAATGGGGTTGCCATCTTCATCCTCATCCATCATGGGCTCGGAGTCAATGACAAACAGCCGAATGCTTTTGCCTACCTGCGGGGCGGCCAGGCCCACGCCGTGCGCGTGGTACATGGTGTCGTACATGTCGGCAATAATCTGCTTGAGTTCTGCGGCCGGGAAATCGGCCGGAATAAGTTTGGCCTTGGCTTTCAGCACTGGGTCGCCGAAGGCAACAATGGGGTAAATCATCGGGATTCGAGGTAGGATTGCAGAATGATGGTGGCGGCCACCTTATCTACGGTGGCTTTGTCGCGGCGGTCCTTTTTGCCGAGCCCCCCGGCCAGCATGGCGGCGTGGGCCATGCGGGAGGTAAACCGCTCGTCAATCTCGTGCACGGGCACCGCCGGAAACTCCTTGCGCAGCTTGCGCACCACGCCCACTACGGCACTGGTAGAGTCGGTGGCCTCGTTGTTGAGGTTTTTGGGCATGCCGATGACGAGGGCCGCCAGCGGCTCGCGCTGGTGGTAGGCCTTCAGGTAAGTCAGCAGATCCTGACTGTGAATGGTGTCCAGCGGAGTGGCAATCAGCTGGAGCGGATCCGTAACGGCCAGCCCCACCCGCTTATGGCCGTAGTCGATGGCAAGAATTCGGCCCATCACAAAAAAGAAAAGTAACGCCAGAAGGCAACGGCTCCGGTACTTGCCCGAAGCTGCTCACAAAGATACGATGCCCCTGCAGAAAGGTGGCATATCGAGTACTCATCCCCACCGGTCGGCACCGGGCGCCCTATCTCATTCACCGGCAAAAATCAGCGGTTAAACGAAGTGCGCCAGTCTTTCTAAAATGATAAAATAATATTTGTATTCGATTCACAATCAGAATGTTTGTAGTAGCATTTGGTGAAGGTGTTGTTTTGTGTTATTGACTCCAATAAATAAAAAATTGCACTGTTATTTGAAAATGCTGATGCCTCCATATGGTGCCGCGGTTTCTTGGAAAAGTTTCAATAGTTTTGAAGACCTGTCAGTACTGTGCATTTCTGATTATCGGCTGAACAACTACTCTCTCAACGCGTTATGACCTCCGAGCCCCACGACTCGCCGCAGTCCGCGTCGAAGCCGAACCCGCGAAATTTCCGGCGGCAGGTACGGCAGCCATTGCTGCTGGGGCTGGCCCTGCTGGCCGGGGTGCTGCTGGGTGCTAACCCCTTCCGCCCCTCCGATCAGAACCCCGACCTCACGGCCCGCGGCTACCTAAAGTTCAAGGAAATCCTCAGCTACGTGGACCGGGATTACGTGGACTCGGTAAACGCCGAGGAGCTGTCGGATTACGCCATCAGCCGCATGCTGGAGCGCCTCGATCCGCACTCGGTGTTTATACCGGCCAAGCAGCAGCAGCAAGCCTCTTCCTTCCTGCAAAGTGACTACGACGGCATTGGCGTCGAGTTCAACCTGTTCCGCGACACGGTAACGGTAGTAGCTCCGCTTAGCGAAGGCCCCGCCGAGCAGGCCGGCCTGCAGCCCGGTGACCGGATTCTGGCCGTGAACGGGCAGCGGGTTTCGGGCGTGCACATGACCACGGAGCAGATGTTCGGCAAGCTGCGTGGCCCCCGGGGCTCCAACGTGGTGCTGCAGCTGGTGCGCCGCGGTTTGCCGCGCCCCATCAACGTGCAGGTAACGCGCAACCGCATCCCCAACTCTTCGGTGGACGTAGCCTATATGGTAGACAACCAGACCGGCTACATTAAGGTAAGCCGCTTCGCCAGCGGTACCTACGATGAGTTCAAGGCCGCCCTCGGCGACCTGCGCCGCCAGGGCCTCACCCGCCTCGTGCTGGATTTGCGCGGCAACCCCGGCGGCTACCTCGACCGGGCCACCAAAATGGCCGATGAGTTCATTGGGGGCACCAAGAAGATTGTGTACACCGATGGCAAAGGCGACCAGTACGATACGCAAACCTTCTCCCGGGTGGCCGGCGAGTTTGAGGAAGGCTCATTGGTGGTGATGGTGGACGAAGGCAGCGCCTCGGCCGCCGAAGTGCTGGCCGGCGCGTTGCAGGACCACGACCGGGCCGTGCTGGTGGGCCGCCGCACCTTCGGCAAGGGCCTGGTCCAGCAGCCCATTGCCCTCAACGACGGCTCGGAACTGCGCCTGACCATTGCCCGCTACTACACGCCTTCGGGCCGCAGCATCCAGAAATCATACCGTGGCGGGCTGGGCGAGTACGAGAAGGACCTGCAGAACCGCCTGCGCCACGGCGAGCTGTTCCACGCCGACAGCATTCACTTCGCCGATTCGCTGAAGTACCGCACGGCCCACGGCCGCACCGTGTACGGCGGCGGCGGCATCATGCCCGATTTGTTTGTGCCCCGCGACACCTCGGCTACGTCGGCTTACTACACGCGGCTGCAGAGCAACAACCTCATCCGGGAGTACGCCGTGGCCTACTATCAGGAGCACAAGGACGAGCTGGAGGCCCTGCGCTTCGAGCAGTACAACCAGACGTTCCGCGTGAGCGAAACGCAGCTGCAGCAGCTGGCTGCCCGCGCGGCCCACAACGGCATCCCGCAGGACGCCGCCGGCCTGCGCCGCAGCACGCCCCTGCTGCGCACCCAGCTCAAAGCCCTCATTGCCCGCAGCGCCTACGGTAAATCGGCCTACTTTCAGATCCTGAACCAGGATGATGTGGAGATGCAGCAGGCCCTGAAAGCCGTGCAGGAGCCCAATAACCCCGTGATGCTGGGGCTGCTGGAGAAGTAGCCGGGCGGCGTGCTGGATGGTGGCAACGGAAAATGGTGAACTGTCATGCTGAGCTTGCCGAAGCATCTCTACCTCTGACTAACTGAATCATACAACGAAGCGGTAGAGATGCTTCGGCAAGCTCAGCATGACGTTCCAGGTTCGTAACAGACGCAAAAGGCCCGCAATGCACTGCGGGCCTTTTGCCTAAGGATGGCTTTTCCTACTTCACATCCTGAAACCGGAACGTCTGCTGAATGCCCGTCAGCGGTTTGCCATCAGCCTCGGCGTAGGGGTAGATGAAGTAGTTGAGCGGGGCGCTTTTCTGACGCGGCGTGAGCACCAAATCCCGGCCCCGGGTGAACTCCAGACGGTTTTCGTCGTGGGCCCCGAAGAAGTAGTTGCGGCGGGTGGGGTTTTTGGCGGCTTCGGAGGCATCAACGGGTACCCAGCCCGTGGTGGGCGTGTAGAACTCAGCCCAGCAGTGGTAGCCCTTGATTTCGCCCTGCCCCCGCTCAGGCGGCAGCGGAAAGCCGATGCTGAAGCGCGCCGGAATGCCCACGGCCCGGCAGTAGCCAATGAACACGGCGTGGAAATCGGTGCAGTTGCCGCGGCGGGCGTCGCAGGCGTAGTAAATGTCGCCCCGGCCCCAGCCCTGGCCGGTTTTGTCGTACGTCACGGTGCTGACCACATGCTCATAGATGGCGCGGGCTTTCTCGAGGTCGGTTTTGGCCTGGGCTTTTGTTACAACTTCCTGGGCCCACTGTTTGATTTTATCGTCGAGCGGCACGAGGCGGTCGGGCTGGAGCCAGCGGGCCATGTCGGGGTCAGCAGCTTCGGTGCGGCGGGCTTTTTTGGGCGCGGCGCTGGTCAGGTAGGGGTTGAGGCGCTCCTGGCGGGTGGCTTCCAGCTGCATTTCTACCCGCAAGTTGGCGGCCTGTGCGGCGGCTACTTTCAGGTGTAGCAGCTGGTTACCATACTGGCCGGTGCGCACGGTGTAGGGCACGGTGGTTTTCACCGTCAGGCCGCTGACCTGCTGGTAAGCATCGGGGTGGGGCACCGGCAGCCACAGCTCCACCGAGTCGGTGCCGGCGGGCAGGGGCGGTACGGTGGCTGCGTACGTGAAGGTGAACGTGCGGCTGCGGGGCGCGGGCGCGGCCGGAGTATCGGGGGTAAAGAACGAGAGCAGAGGGAGCAGAAAGGAGAGCATAGCAGCAGAAGAAAGGGGGCCGGGCAACGGGAGAAGCCGAAAGGCGCCGGAAAAGTTGCCGGGGCCGCCGTTGCGTAAAAGTACGGTCATCCACCTTAGGCTTACTGGGTGGACGGGCACCGTGAGGTCAGCGGCAAATCCTGTACCTTCACTGCCCGGCATTCTTTGCTTGTTTCCCACCCGCAATTTTCCACCCGTATGCCCTTCTATCAACGCTTAGGCCAGATTCCGCGCAAGCGCCATACCCAGTTCCGCCAGCCCGACGGCTCCCTCTACCACGAGCAGCTGGTGGGCACGCTGGGCTTCCACGGCGTCTCGTCGCTGCTCTATCATAAGCACGCACCCACCGAAATCAGGAAGGTGGGGGAGCCCCGGCCCTTCGCCCCCAAGCTGCTGAAAGACCGGCCACTGGAGCCGGCCCACCTGCGCACCCTGGCCCAGACCAGCACCGGCGGCGACTATCTGCAGGCCCGGCAGACGCTGCTCGGCAACGCCGACGTGACCATGAGCATCTGCAACCCTACGGAGCAGCGCATGGATTACTACTACAAGAACGCGCTGGCCGATGAGGTGATTTTCGTGCACGAAGGCCGGGGTAAGCTGTGGAGCCAGCTGGGCAAGCTGGCCTTCGAGCCCGGCGACTACGTGGTGATTCCGCGCACCATCATTCACCAGCTGCACTTCGAGGAAGGCCCGGTGCGTTTGCTCATCATCGAGTCGTTCAGCCCCGTGGAGACCTGCCGCCGCTACCGCAACCACTTCGGGCAGCTGCTGGAGCACGCGCCCTACTGTGAGCGGGACTTCCGGGGCCCGTCGGAGCTGGTAGAGGATGACGTGCGCGAGTCGGGCGAGTACGAGGTGCGGGTGAAGAAGGACGGGCTGCTGCACACGCTGGTGTACGGCCACTCGCCCTTTGATGTGGTGGGCTGGGACGGCTACTTCTACCCCTACGCCACCAGCATCCACGATTTCGAGCCCATTACCGGCCGCATCCACCAGCCGCCACCCGTGCACCAGCAGTTCGAGGGGAATAACTTCGTTATCTGCTCCTTCGTGCCGCGTCTGTTCGATTATCACCCGCTGGCCATTCCGGCACCTTACAACCACTCCAACGTCGATTCCGACGAGGTTCTGTACTACGTGGCGGGCAACTTCATGTCGCGCAAGGGCGTGGATCTGGCCTCGTTTACCTGGCATCCCAGTGGCATCCCGCACGGCCCGCACCCCGGCACCGTGGAAGCCAGCATTGGCAAGAAGGAAACCCACGAGCTGGCCGTGATGCTCGACACGTTCCGGCCGCTCTACCTCACCGAAGCCGCTTTGCCCTACGTGGACCCGCGCTACCCCATGAGCTGGCAGCCCGGCTTCGTGCCCGATCCGCCCCGCGCGGCGGATATGATGGATTAGCCGAAACGGCAGTTCGGCACTGAACACGATAACCGGAACCGGGACGTTAGGCAGCTGGCGTCCCGGTTTTGGCTTGGTCGAGTTGTTGGTAAAGTTCGTGTGGCACAATTCGTGTTCTGGCGGCTCAGGCAAACCGGCGCAAACCGACGCTTCGTATCTTCGGTCAAATTGCAAAACCCATGAAAAAAATCCTGTTTCTGGCCCCCGTACTGGTGGTGTTGGCTTTTTTGAGCAGCTGCGACAAACTGGACAAGCTGCTGACGTTTTATATCGAGGATTCGCAGTCGGTGAAGATTGCCAGCAACTTTCCCATTGGGCAGGTGCTGCCGCTCACGCCCATTACCGTTCCGACCCGCTCCGATGAGAAGTTCAAAAACGAGAATACCAGCGCCAATCTGGTGAAGGACGTGAAGCTGGACCGCCTCACGCTCACCGTGACGGACCCCAGCACCGAAAACTTCGACTTCCTGCAGAGCATCAGCCTCTACATCAGCACCGACAACAACGACCGTATTCTGCTGGCCTCCAAGGACAACATCCCCACGGGCGTAAACACCATCCAGCTCACTCCCACAACGGAGAAGCTGGATAAGTACATAAAAGCCAGCAGCTACACCCTGTCCACGGAAGCCCTCATCCGCAAGCCCATCAGCCGCGACATCACCATCCGTACGGATTCCCGCTTCAAAGTAACCGCTGACCCGCTGTAGAGCCTATGTGGTAGTAAGAGTTGAGAGCTGCCCAGTTCTTTCCTGGTCGCTTAGCTCCATAACGAAAAGCCCCTGATGCCTGGTTTTGGCGTCAGGGGCTTTTCGTTGGGAATAAACGGTGTGTACCACTACGTCTTACAGCGTGCTACTCGTCGGGTGCATGCTGTTATAATAGGTTACCAGTTTCAACACATCATTTACATCGCTGTAGGCGAGGTGGTTAGTAGTGGCGTAAGCTGCTAGTTCGGTCCGAGCATCCTTTTCAAATAGCTTCAAAACGGTTTGCTTGGTGAGGGCCAGCTCATACACGGCTTCCTTGGCTGGAGTACCGGCAAACAGGCGGGTGATGCGGCGGTATTCTTCCGGCTTGCTTTCTACATTGTAAGCGGCAACATACTCGGCTGGCTGAATGTAAAACTCATGCAGGATAAGCAACTGTATGTTACCGGATGCCAATACCTCAAAAAAGGACCGCTGTTGAACATGCGCTTCGTTGTAATATGGTTTAGCGGCAAACTGATGGCTGGCGCGGTCAGGGCCACTGATGCTAAAGCCAGGTAGCACATCGGGGGTAAGCGCCCGAAAGCCGTTGGGCTGGCTGGTATCCTGAATTTCCAGTTGCTGCAGTACTACATTGTACCGCATGGTTTGCACGGCCGCCGCAGGAGATGCAGCCGGGGCAGAAACGGTGCCGGTTGCCCAGCCACCCGTGAAGTACAGCAGTTGGGGCGCAATAGTAAGCTTCTCCAGACCCGACCGGTTAGTTGGATTTGTCCGGTCAATTTCACGCTGCAGTCGGTTCAGCTGAATCAGAGGATTCTGACTACCAGCTCCACTGCCGCCCGACATAGCCGCGCCGGCCGATTGACTACAGGCTACGTGTGTTCCGAAAAACAGGAATGTGGCCGTTGCGGCAGTATATTTTAGTATTCTATAGAAAGGAAATATGGTGTGCATGTAGCAAATAATGAAGCTAAAAAGGACGTTTGCTCCCGTTAAGCGACTGGTGCTTTAAAGAGCACCTCAAAGTTATCGATTCCGGCCGTATTGCTCGTGCGAGCTTACCCAGTCGGAACTGCTGATGGCGGAACCTAGGCTCAACTCGCCGGCCAGCACCACGCCGGCTACTATTTCGGCGAACTTGTTGACGGTGCCGCGACCCACGCAGCCCAGCAGCCGCAGAAACTCGTTCTGGGTGGCTAGGCCGGTGCCGCCGCCATGGGTGGCCACAATCAGGCTGGGAATCGTCATACTGATGTACAGGTCGCCTTCGGGGGTGATTTCGGAGTAAAGTACCCCGGCCGAGGATTCCGATACGTTGGCCACATCCTGGCCGGTGGCAATGAACATGGCCGTGATGCCGTTGGCCGAGTGCGCGCCGTTGTTGTTGGCCCCCGAGATAAACGCGCCCACATTGCTCACCTGCCCGTGGTAGGCCAGCTGCTCGGGCGTTACGCGCATGCGCTGCTGCAGAATGTCGCGCTTGATGACGGCCTCGGCCACCACCCGCTTGCCGCGGGTACGCATCACGTTGATCTGCGAAGCCTTTTTATCGGTGGCGAAGTTGCTTTCAAGGTAGAAGTGGCGGATGGGTGCGCCTTTGTAGTTTTCCAGAATCCAGGAGCAGGCCGCAAACGTGGCCCGGCCCACCATATTCTGACCGGCCGCGTCGCCGGTGCTGAAGTTGAAGCGCAGGTAGGCGAACTTGTTGGCCAGGTAGGTATCAATGTACTGGAGCTTGGCCACGCGGGAGGTGCTTTCGGCCTCGGGCCGAATCTTGTCGATTTCCTCCTCCACCCACTTGCCAAAATCCCGGGCCCCGCGGGCGTCGTCGAACACGAATACCGGGGCCCGCTGCATGGCGTCGCCGATAACGGTACACTTCACGCCCCCGCAGAGGTTCAGCAGTTGAATACCGCGGTTGTAGCTGGCTACCAGCGTGCCTTCGGTGGTGGCCAGCGGAATTAGGAAGTCGCCCTGGGCGTGCTCCCCGTTCACGCGCAGCGGCCCGGCCAGCCCCACCGGAATCTGGGCTACGCCGGTAAAATGCTCGCAGTTGCCCTGCAGGTCGTGAGCATCAAAGGAATACTGCTTGAGGTGCTGGAACTGCTGGCCCGAAAACTCCTCGGCAAACCGCTGCCGCGCCCGGATGGCCTCGTCGGAGTAATCATCTTTCTCGGAGCGGGGAATCTTGTGGCCCTGCGCCGGCAGATTGGCAATGGAATCTTCCACCTCCACTGTCAAATCTCCGAATGGGTCGGCCGAGAACTGTACCTGTACGGTATGCAGGCCCTCCGGCAGGTGTTCCGTAGCCAAATGAAACGTGGCCGACTGCCCCACCGGCAGCGTGAAGCCGGCGGCATCGGCGTTGAAGGTGGTGGCGGGACGCACGTCTCCTTCGCCCAGGTCGAGGGCAATTTCTTCCACGCCGATGCGCTTGCCATCCAGTACCACGGCCTCCACGCGGGTAATGCGCACGGTGTCGAGGCGGTTTTTGATGCTGAAAGCCACGCCCTCGGGCGTATTGTGTAGGCTGCCGCGGGTATACAGCAGCTTAAGCAGCATGGGGCTGGGCGTGAAAATCATAAGGCGGGAGAGGTTGGGTTAGGATTCTACGGGAGCGGAAAATAGAAAGGTTTTGGATAGCTCAACGGGTATTGGTCTTAAAAGATGAAGCACAGCGTTTCAATTGCCATCGGCCAGAGGGAGCAACGGCTGGAAATGCAATCGGCAGAGAATACGCAACGGCAACAGCCCGTCCGCTTTGTCGTCCCGGCGAGAACCGCCCGCTCATCAGACGCACCAGCCGTACGGCTTCCGCGTCCAGGGCCGGATGCAGTGTTTTAATAACCTGCGGCTGTTGGACGTGCCCTATCGTATCAATTACAAACTCCACGAATACTTTCCCCGCCGGATAGCCAGTCAGAGCGTGACCAAACTTATTATTCTGATATAAAAAGCAGAACAGATTATCGTAGCCGCCTTCAAATACAGGCATTTGCTCTATATGTCCTCCCCAACGCATTGGCCGGTAAATAACTTCTGTACGTTGAGCTGTATCTGGTACAACGTGAGCTGCTTGGGCAGTGGCGGTATGGTGGCTGAGCGTCCAGAGAAACGCAGTCAGCGGTAATAGCAGTAGCCTATTCATCTTCTGTGAGGCTAAAGGTTATAGGCAAAGTGTAACGCACATCCACCGCTCGGCCTTGTTGGTTTCCTGGGTTCCAGGCCGGCATCAGCTTAATGACTCGCAGCACTTCCTGGTCCAGCAGTGGTTCCAGGCCTTTCACAATGCTGGCGTTTTTTACCCGGCCATCAGCAGCCACGGTAAACGTGACGAAAACTTTTCCTTCTGAGGTGGCGCCTTCGGGGTAATGCAGATTCTCTTTTAAAAAGGACAGCACGCCTTTCCGCCCGCCTTTGAACTCCGGCATTTGTTCCACTACTATTCCTACAAAAGGCAGTGATGCAGTGTGCTCAATAGCAGACGGTGGTTATAGCCCCAATGCAGCGGCTGTAACATCAGCAAGAGGCTCAAATAGCTCGTTTTGCCCGGGCTTAAAACACAGCAAAGCTTGTCCCACCGCCTCCCGCGCCGACAGCCCCAGCCCGCACACCAGCAGCAACGCCACCAGAAACTTCCGCAGCCGGGGCCGCAGCGCCACGCGGCGCGGCAAGGGGGCAGGCTGTTCCGGTGCCAGTTGCTCCGCTTGGAAACGCCCGCATACCCGGCCATCGGGAGAGGTGCGGAAAGCGGCTTCCAGCTTCGGTTGGGTGGCCTGGGTGAAGTCGAGGACGGTGCGCTGGCACTGCGCGCAGTGGCGGCCCTGGGCGGTAGGCGTCATCTGCTGCCAGTCTTCGGGGCAGGCGCTAAGGCGGACGTTGAGGATGGGTAACGGCAGCATAACGGACGGATAGAGTAGCGGATATTTCTGCAACGATGTAGCTGCACGTATTCGCGCCTCTACTACCTGAAATATACCGCTTTTAGGCCGCGCCGCTTACTGTTCGTCGGTCCAGAACTCGTGGCCGGTGCTGTCGAGGTAGCCGGAGCGGCCGTCGGGGGTTTGTACCCGGGCTACATCCTGCAGGAAGGGCTCCGCTTGCAGGTAGCGGACTTCGGTGAGGTGGTTGCCCTCGGCATCGAGGTAGCCGAACAGGCCGTTTTGCTGCACCACGGGGTACACCAGATTGCCGGTGAGGCGGATGGCATCGTACTGCAGGGGCTGCACCAGCTTACCTTTGGCGTTGAGCACGCCCCATTTGCCGGCCTGGCGCACGAATAGCAGCCCGTTGTAGTTGTCCCGGATTTCATCGTAAATGGCCGGGACGGAAGCTGTGCCCACCGTGAAGCGGAAGCCTACTTTACCGTCTTTGCGCACCACGTCCCCCTGCTCCAGGGGTTCTTCTTCGGGCTCGGCGGGGGCCGGCTCGGTGAGGCGGTGGCCGCTGGGGCCGATGTCGAATGTTTCGCCGTTCAACTCCACGGTGGCCCGGCCCTGGCGGAAGTTGCCGGCGCGGGTGTACTGCACGGGCGTTACGGGGTTGCCGCCCCCATCAATGTAACCGTACAGCTGGCCCTGCCGCACCCAGGCAATTTCCTCCTGAAACGGGCCGGCCTCATCAAACCGGGCGGGCAGCACCAAGCGGCGGCTACGGTCGGCGTAGCCCCAGCGGGTGCCCTGGCGGAACGGTACCAGGCGGGTAGGAGCAGTTTGGGCTTGTGCCACGGAAGCCGCGCCGGCCAGCAGCAGCAGCAGCTGAAGCAGAAGTCGTTTCATGCGGAACGGTGGTTGGGAAGCGGCGGCTATACCTGCCAAGATACGCACAACGGCGCAAACCAAATGCGGCCCGGCCGGTTGATTCACTCGTTCTTCACCGGCCGGCCCCCAACTTGCGGCCGGTAATCCATCTGGTTGGCCGCACTTCCTCAAAAACGACGGGCAGCCCGCCGGACCTACTATCTTTGCCGCTGCCTGAATGGGCGTGTTTTCTAACCGCCTCTGCTTATGTCATCACAACCACACTATCCGCGCTTTACTCTGGGCGAAAGCCTCACTTCGGAGCAGCTGGACTTTTTTCGCCAGCACGGCTTTCTCCATTTTCGGGCGTTTATCTCCCCTGATACCGTGCAGAGCCTGCTGCGGGCCTCCGAGCAGGTGCAGCAGCAGTGGCTCGCCGACGACGTGAAAAAGGTGAACGGCGTGCCCATCAAATACGGTAAGGATGTAGATGGCTCGCCCATCGTGCAGCGCTTCGCCTTTGCCTCCCACCACAGCCCCGTGCTGCACGAGTTTCTGCAGGATCCGCGTTTTCGGGCGTTGTTTCCGCTGCTGGAAGCGCCCGGCGGCCGGGTGGGCGAGAATGAGAAGGATGGCCTCGTCATCAACCACTACGTGAACGTGCCGGGCTCGGAGTTCTCGCAGATGGGCTGGCACACCGACTCCTTGCGGGACGTGTTCTACGGCAAGAAAATCGGGCCGATGCTGAACGTGGGCGTGCACCTCGATGGCACGCCCGCCACCAACGGCGGCCTGCGCCTGATACCCGGCACCCACCGCCAGGGCCTGCGCGACATTCTTTTCCGCAAGAAATACTACAAAGACGTAGGCCCCGACGAGCACGAAGTAGCCGTGGAAACCGAGCCCGGCGACCTGACCGTCCATGACGGCCGCATGTGGCACCGCGTGGCCCAGTCGCCGCTGGTGGGGGAGGCCTCGCGCCGCCGGGTGATGTACGTGCCCATTATTGCCGGCAAGTACGAGCCCAAGCACGAAAACAGCCCCACGCCGTTCTATCTGCGGTTCTTACACCTGGTTAAATAGTGCTTAGATATTAGGGCTTAGTGCTTAGGTTGTTCAGCGCTGCCTAAGCCCAGTCTCTGAGCACTAAGCCCTAATACCTAAGCACTACTACATGAAAACAGCACTGATTACGGGCGCGTCACGCGGGATTGGGCGAGCAATGGCCCTGGAGCTGGCCCGCCTTGGCTATGATGTGCTACTCACGGCCCGCTCCGAAGACCAGCTGAACGAGGTAGCGGCAGAAGTGCGCAAGCTGGGCCGCGCGGCGCAGGTGTTGCCCCTGGATCTGGCCGCATCGGGCGCGGCGGAGCAGCTGGCTGCCTGGGCCACGGCCCAGACCACCGAGCTGGCCGTGCTGGTGAATAACGCGGGCTACGGCCTCTGGGGGCGGTTTGAGGAGCTGAGCCTGTCCGAGCAGCAGAACATGCTGCAGCTGAATATGCACCTGCCGGTGGCCCTCACTCATGCCCTGCTACCGGTACTGCGCCGTCAGCCCAAAGCCTACATTCTGAATGTAGCCAGCACCGCCGCCTACCAGGCCGTGCCTACGCTCACGCTCTACGCGGCCAGCAAGGCGTTTTTGCTCAGCTTCAGCCGGGGCCTGCGCTACGAGCTGCGCGACACCGCCGTTTCGGTAACCTGCCTGAGCCCCGGCGCTACCACCACCGATTTTGCGGGCCGGGCCGGTATGAACGCCGAGCTGCAGGCCACCGCCAATAAGGTTTCCATGACGCCCACCCAGGTGGCCCAGGCCGGCATTGCTGCCCTGCTGGCCGGGGAGGCCGAGCTGATTCCCGGAGCCCTCAACAAGGTTTCCGCCACACTCACCAGCTTCGTCCCGAAAAGCCTGACGGAGCGCATTGCCGCCGGCATCTACGAGAAGCATCTGAAGTAAAGTGATGATGGAGGAATGAGGGAAAAAACGCCCGTCATTCCGAACGTAGCGGAGCGAAGTCGAGGAATCTCGCGTGCTGATGTTGTAACGCTAATCCAACTACCATCACTCCGTAGCCCAAGGTTTCAACCCTGGGCTAATGCAGCAGGGTCAGCACACTAGATGCTTCCGCTGCGCCTTAGCCTGACGGTTTTTTCAACAACATCAGCACGCGAGATTTCTCGACTACGGCTGCGCCTTCGCTCGGAATAATGTTCTCCCCACGGCCGCCCCGCTCAGCCACCACGCCAGCCCCACAAACAGCGGAGCGGCCAGTACATCATACGTGTAATGCGCGTGCTGCACGAGTACCAGCGTGCCAATAGCCACGGTGCCCGCCAGCAGCCCCCACCGTCGCCAGCCGACCGGCACGGCCAGAGCCAGCAGCAGCAGCGTGGCGGTGTGGCCCGAAAAAAACAGGTCTTTGGTGATGGGGGCGGGGGCGGCGTAAATCAGCTGGTCCACCAGCGGGTCGCGCAGGAGCACCAGGCCCGGCGGCGGCTCCAGCGGCAGCAGATACAGCGTGAGGCAGCGCAGCAGGTGCAGCCCCAGGTACGCCCACAGCGCCCGTAGCAGCCGCAGCGGCCGGGGCAGCAGCACGGTCACGCCCAACCCGATGCCTAGATAAATCACCGCAAACGTCAGTCCCGAAACATCGTGGGCGGGCAGGGCGGCCAGTAGCGGGTCGGGGAGGGTGCGGCCGGGGCGGGCCTGCACCCAGGCAAAGTAGCGCGGCAGCTGGCTGGTCAGCAGCAGTAGCAGCACCACCACCGCGCCCAGCTGCCCCCGGAAAGCCGGGCGGTGCCAGGCCGCAGGCCAGGTAAGGTCAGGTAAGGTCATGAGCCGGAAGGGAGATAGCTGCGCAAAGAAGCACCGGAAAACGGGAGCCGTCGCTGAAAGCAACTTTGCCGGGCTGTTGTTTTTGTTCCGGCCGGTTGGGACTTACCTTGGCCAGTGAGTCGCCCGCTGGCGGCGGTTTCGTATCCGCGTTTCTCTGCTTCTATGACCCTTCGTTATCTGACTGCTCTGGCAGCTGCCGCCATTACCACCACCTCCGCCTTCGCTCAGAATACGGCCCTGACGGAGCGCATTGCCAAACTCTCGCAGCAGCAGGAAGTCAAAGTGGTGGCCTGGCGGCGCGACATCCATGAGCACCCCGAGTTGGGCAACCAGGAAACCCGCACCGCCGCGCTGGTAGCCGAGCACCTGCGCAAGCTGGGTCTGGAAGTGCAAACCGGCGTGGCCCGCACCGGCGTGGTGGCGTTGCTGAAAGGCGGCAAGCCCGGCCCGGTAGTGGCCCTGCGCGCCGATATGGATGGTCTGCCCGTCACGGAAAGCAACAACCTGCCCTTCGCCTCCAAGACCCGGGCGCAGTACAACGGCCAGGAAGTGGGCGTGATGCACGCCTGCGGGCACGACACCCACGTGGCCATGCTGCTGGGCGCGGCCGAAGTGCTGGTGCAGATGCGCCAGGAGCTGGCCGGCACCGTGAAGTTCATTTTCCAGCCCGCCGAGGAAGGCTCCCTGCCGGGCCAGGAAGGCGGGGCCCGCCTCATGGTGAAGGAGGGCGTGCTGCAGAACCCGAAGGTGGACGCCATCTTCGGGCTGCACATTCAGGCCCAGACGGAAGTGGGCAAGCTCAGCTACCGCCCCGGCGGCGAAATGGCTTCCTCGGATGTGTTCAACATCAAGGTGAAGGGTAAATCGGCGCACGGGGCGTACCCCTGGCTGGCGGTGGACCCCGTGGTAACCGCCGCCCAGATTATCATGGGGCTGCAAACCATTGTCAGCCGTCAGTCGCAGCTCACGGAGGACGCGGTGGTGCTGACGGTGGGCATGGTGCACGGCGGCGTGCGCAATAACATCATTCCGGAGCAAGTGGAGCTGACCGGTACCATCCGCTGCCTCAACAAGGAAATGCAGCAGAACGTGTGGGCCGCCGTGCGCCGCACCGCCACTAACATTGCCGAAAGCGCCGGGGCCACCGCCGAAGTGGACATCGTCAACTACGCCCCCATCACCTACAACGAACCGCGCCTGACCGCCCAGATGGTACCCAGCCTGAACCGGGCCGCCGGGGCCGCCAACGTGAGCGTGCAAAAAGCAGTGACCGGGGCCGAGGACTTTGCTTTCTACCAGGAAAAAGTGCCCGGGGTGTTTGTGTTTGTGGGCGGCATGCCCAAGGGCAAGGACCCCGCCGATACCGCCCCGCACCACACCGCCGGCTTCTTCGTGGATGAAAGCGGCCTGACCCTGGGCGTGCGCACTCTGGTAACGCTGGCTACCGATTACCTGGCCGCCGCCAAAAAGTAAATCACGGATTTAGACGAATTCATCGGATTACGCGGATTTGGAATGCTCCGCTTCACGTCCCGCCAACGGCCGCCAGGCGCAACCTCAGCGGCCCGTTATCGTCTAGTAGCCCATTCGGGTACTCTGTAAGTGTACCCGAATCCGTGAAATCCGCTGAATCCGTTTACATCTGTGATGAATATTGCCCTCGTTACCTGCGAAAGCCTGGCCCAGTACGCTGCTCCCAACGTCGATGATGAGGACAGCCTGCTGACCCGCTACCTGCGCGCGCAGGGCCACACCGTGGAGCCCCGCATCTGGAGCAACCCGGCCGTGGACTGGCTGCGCTACGATGTGGTAGTGGTGAAGTCGCCCTGGGATTATTTCGACCGGGTGGCGGAGTTTTACGAGTGGCTGGACCGCATGCAGCAGCTGGGCGTGCGCATGCTCAACCCCGCTGCCACCATCCGCTGGAACGCCGATAAAAAGTACCTGCTGGAAATGGAGCAGGCCGGGGTGCGCATCGTGCCCACCTGCCTGCTGCCCCGCGGCCAGGCCGTGGATGCCGCCCAACTGCTGCGGGAAATGAACCAGGAAAAGCTGGTAATCAAGCCTGCCGTGAGCGGCGGGGCCAAAAACACCTTCGTGCTCACCCGGCAGGAAACTGCCGTGCGCCAGCCCCAGCTCACGGAGCTGCTGGCCCAGGAGGATTTTCTGGCCCAGCCCTTCCTGCCTCGCATTCAGGAAGAAGGCGAGTGGTCGTTACTGTACTACGGCGGGCAGTTCAGCCACTGCGTACTCAAAACCCCCAAAGCCGGCGACTTCCGGGTGCAGCACTACCTGGGCGGCGGCATCGAAACCCGGGAAGCCCCCGCTCACCTGCGCCGCGCTGCCGACGACATCGTGCAGCGCTTTGCCGCAGGCTGCCTCTACGCCCGCGTGGATGGCGTGGACCAGCACGGCGAGCTGCTGCTGATGGAGCTGGAGCTCATCGAGCCCTTCCTCTACTTCGCCTCCGACCCGCAGGCCCTGCCCCGTTACGAAGCTGCTTTGCGGGAAATGGTGAAATAGTGAGATGGTGAGTTTGCCGTTCTACTTGTGCCATTAGGTCCGAGAGAACTGTAAACTCACCATCTCGCCATTTCACCACCTAAAACCCATTCACTGTGAAGCCGCCGTCCACGGCCAGGGTTTGGCCGGTGATGTAGGCGGCAGCGGGCAGGCACAGGAAGGCTACGGCAGCGGCCACTTCCTCCGGCTCCCCGATTCGGCCGGCGGGCGTACGGCTCAGCACTTCCTGCAGATAGGCCTCATTCTGCAGCACCCCGGCCGCCAGCGGCGTGCGGATGTACCACGGGGCCACGCAGTTTACCCGAATGCCCTGCCCGGCCCATTCCACGGCCAGATTGCGCGTGAGCTGCACCAAAGCGGCCTTCGTCATGCCGTAGATGGAGCCGGTGCGCACGTGCGTGAGCCCGGCCACCGACGAGATATTGACAATACTGCCAGCCCCCGAAGCCGCCAACAGCGGCTGCACGCCCCGGCTCAGTTCCCACGCCGACTCCAGGTTAGTGGCCAGCAGCTGCTGATATTCCTCGGGCGCGTAGCTGGTTGTGGGCTTGCGGATGTTGGTTCCCACGTTGTTTACGAGGATATGCAGCTGCGGCCAGCGCTGTTGCGCGGCCTCCTGCACCCGCGCCCGGCCCTCCGGCGTGCTGACGTCGGCGGCCAGCGCGTGGGCATCTAGGCCCTGTTGTTGCCACTGTGTTACTTGTTGCTCCAGCTCCGGGGCCGTGCGCGCTACGGCCAGTACGCTGGCTCCAAACTGCAGCAGCTCAGCCGCTACGGCGGCACCAATTCCTTTAGAAGCTCCGGTAACTATTGCCGTCTGGCCCTGCAGGCTCCAGCGTGCGTTGTTGGGTAAGAAAGATGAAGACTCCATGAAGGCAAATCTTGAAATGTTTAAAATTTTGGCTTAGCTACCGAGTACGCTGTTTGCCAGACTAGGTGCAATAAACCCGTAAACTTCTTAATCCGTGTGAAATAAGGATTATTAATATTTCGATAGATATAGTGGATTGTAAAATGAAATTAATTGATAAATGAGTTTTTTATAATGATTTTATCAATGAATAAAGCCTGTGATTAAAATATCATTAATTTAGCCGATGTAAGTACTCTGCTTTCGGAATGAAGCCCGGTATCAGAGCAATTCAATTTCACTCCCCACAACCAAACACATTGTATGATCAACAAATACTCTGCGGCAACGCTGTTGCTGCTCGGTGGCGTAACGTCGTCGGCCCTGGCGCAGGACTACTCTCGCGTGCAGGCGAAAGAGCTGAATGACAATGGCACGCCGTACATGGTCCAGTTCCGTACGGGAACTGAAGCCCAGCTCAGCAATGCCCAGGCAGTTCTGCGCGAGCAGCTGCAGCTCACCCAGGACGACCAGATGGTGCAGGCCAAAGCAGAAGCTGACCAGCTGGGCTTCGTGCACGAGAAATACCAGCAGTACTACAAAGGCATCAAGGTAGAGCACGCCACTTACTCGGTGCACGCCCGCCAGGGCCGTGTGGAAAGCATCAGCGGCCAGTTTGAAGCCGTGCGCGGCCTCAATACCACGCCTTCCCTGGATGCCTCGGCTGCGCTGGAGCGGGCCCTTTCGTTTGTGGGTGCCAAGCGCTACATGTGGCAGGATGCCCGCGAGGAAGCCGGCCTGAAGCAGTTGGAAAACAACCCTAACGCTACCTACAAACCCCAAGGCGAACTGGTGATTGTGCGCAACCAGCGCAGCCAGAACCCGCTGAAAGCCAGCAAGCCCACGCTGGCCTGGAAATTCAATATCTACGCTCAGGCACCGCTAAGCCGCGCCTATGTGTACGTAGATGCGCATTCGGGCGAGGTGGTTCTGCAGGATAACATCATCAAGCACGCAGCTGCTACGGCTACGTTTGCTACTGCGTACAGCGGCACCCAGCAACTGGCCAACAGCACCACTACCAACGGCTATTACCTGCGCGAAACTACCCGCGGCCTGGGCATCGAAACCTATAACGCCAGAAAGGGCAGCAGCTACACGGCCGCTGTTGATTTCGTAGACGCCGACAACAACTGGACGGCGGCTGAGTACAACAACGCCAACTTCGATAACGTAGCCGGCGACGCCCATTTCGGGGCCCAGGCTACCTACGATTACTGGAAGCTGGTGCACGGTCGTAACTCCTATGATAACGCCGGTGCAAAAATCAAGAGCTACGTACACTTCGACGACACCCCCGGTGATGGAGTGGGCTTCGAAAATGCCTACTGGAACGGCTCCGTAATGACTTATGGCGATGGTGCCAGCACCTTTAAGCCTCTGACGGCTATGGATGTGTGCGGCCACGAAATCGGCCATGCCGTCTGCGAAAAAACCGCTAACCTGACCTACGCCAACGAGTCGGGAGCTATGAACGAGGGCTTCTCCGACATCTGGGGTGCCTGCGTGGAAGCCCGCGCCGTATCCGCTTACGGCCTCACGGGCAAAAGCACCTGGCTGATAGGGGAAGAAGTAATGAAGGCAGGTGGTGCCCTGCGCTCCATGAGCAACCCCAACCAATACGGCCAGCCCGACACCTACAAAGGAACCTACTGGAAACCGACCACTTCATCCCCCAGCAATGCCAACGACCAGGGCGGGGTGCACACCAACTCGGGCGTACTCAACTACTGGTTCTACCTGCTGAGCCAGGGTGGCTCGGGCACCAACGACCTGGGCAATGCCTTCTCGGTAACTGGTGTGGGCATTGATGCCGCCGCCAAAATTGCCTTCCGCGCTGAAAGCGTATACCTGACGGCTTCTTCGACCTATGCCAACGCCCGCACGGCCGCCATTTCGGCTGCTACGGACCTGTACGGCGCTAGTTCTACCCAGGTAACGGCTGTTACCAACGCTTGGTACGCAGTAGGCGTGGGCGCTGCCTCGGGTGGCGGAACCGGCGGCGGCGGTACGGTTTCGTACTGCGCCAGCAAAGGCACCAGCGTGGCTTACGAGTGGATTGACTACGTGAAACTGGGCACCATTGCCCGTACTTCGTCGTCGGATGCCGGTTACTACAACGGTACCGCTTCGTCTACTTCGGTAACCGCTGGCTCTTCGCAGACCATCAGCTTCTCCGCTGGCTTCGCCTCTACGGCTTACACTGAGTACTGGAAAGTATATATCGACTACAACCAGAACGGCGTGTTCACGGATGCCGGCGAATTGGTAGTGTCGGGCTCTTCGGCCAGCACTGGCACGCTGTCGGGCACCTTCACGGTTCCCACCACGGCCAAATCGGGTGCTACCCGTCTGCGGGTGATTATGAGCGACGCTTCGGCTACCACCAGCTGCGGCAGCTACAGCTACGGCGAAACCGAAGATTACACGGTGAACATTACAGGCGGTGCCTTCGCTCCGCAGGGTGTAGCTACCATTGCCGGCAGCTCGCTGAGCAACTCGGTTGAGAAGGCAGTAAGCCTGTTCCCGAACCCGGCTTCCGATGTGCTGAACATTGCCCTGGCCAGCAAAGCTGAGGTGGTTTCGGCAACGGTAACCGACCTGCGCGGTGCCCGCGTAGCTGGTGCCCGCTTCGAAGGCGGTCAGCTGAACGTAGCCGGTCTGGCCAAAGGCATCTACCTGCTGACGGTTAGCGACGGACAGAAAACCTTCCACGAGAAGTTCGTGAAAGAATAGTCCCCGCGTATCTCCCCTCAATAAAAAAGGGCTGCCAGCTGGCAGCCCTTTTTTGTTGGTCATCATTCTGGAAAAGCAGTGTGCTCAACTACTCATTTCGGTGTTAACGGCCCCAGGGGGAATACTCCAGCTTCAGCTCCAACTGGCCGTAGCCATCATTCAGAGAAGAACTGGATCTGGGAGAATCTGGCGCCGCCATCGACGTACTGATGTCATCCAGCTGGTCGGTAGTGGTGAAGGAGTAGGAACCTTCCAGCGAAGCCCCCAGCTTAGGCGTAAGCCGGACCGTGAAGCCCACGCCCACCGGCAGCGTAAGCGCCAGAGCCGGGTAGTCGTTGCGTTCTGATGATAAGTAACTGGGCGTATAGTTACCGCTGGGCCGCTCGGTGCCCCGGAAGGCTTTGGGGCTGTACAGCAGCCAGCCCGCGCCCACTTTCAGATAGGGCTTGATGATGGACGCCGGCTTGCGGGGGGCTGCGTAGGCTCCTTCATCGTGCAGCGGCTCCCAGCGCATGAATGCAATGCACGCCACATTATTTCCCTGAAATGCCAGGCTCCGTTCCGGCAGGTAGTCTTTGGCCCCCAACCTGATGTAAGACACCTCGCCGCCCAGCTGCCAGTGCGGATGCAGCTGATACTGCAGGCCTCCCGTAAAGCTGGGCCCGATGAATTGGTCGCCCAGGCTGCTGGTGAGGTCGCCGTTGTAGTAGCCCACGCCGCCGCCCAGGGTAAAGCGCACCGGCCCTCGGTAGTAGGCCCGCGCCTGGTTATCGTAGTGTCGGCGCCGACGCTCCGGGCCGGTACCTTGGGCACAGGCGTGGTGAGCGGCTACCGAAACGAGCAAAAAGGCGGGCAGAAGAGAACGGAAAGTCACGCAGTAAAATCAATAGGTGATGAAGCCCCGGCATACGGGGCCATGCCCTGGGGTGTTGCCTGGTAGCCAGGCCCGTACTACTTGATGGTGCCTGCCGGATCCGGCAGCTTCTCTTTCAGATCAGCCACCAGGTCGAAATCCATGGAAGTGAGGCTGATATTCTGCCCCTTGTGAATGGCTTCCCAGGCCTGCGGGTATTTCTCCTGGTAGAAGTAGGCGCGGGCCAGCTGCTGCCAGGCCGTAGCGTTGGCAGCATCCTGGGTAGTTGCTTTTTCCAGCAGTTCGGTGCCGGTAGTCAGGTCCTTTTTCTTCTTGGATTGCTGATACCGGATCAGGTAGCTGGCGCCCAGGTCGCTGAGCAGGTATGAGTTGGTAGGAGCCAGGGCCACCCCCCGCGTAAGAAGGCTGATCGATTGCTCCGGCGCTTTTTCACTGGCCACAATGCCCAGACCATGGAAGGCATCGGCATTGTTGGGGTCGAGGACCCAGGCCAGATTAAAGCGGTAGGCAGCGGTATCCACCTGGTTTTCGGCCAGGTACTCGTAGCCTTTGGTGCTGAAAAAGCGGCTGGCTTCGGCGCGCGAGGCAAAGCTGCCGGCCAGTTTAGTAATGAAAGGTGTACCCAGGGCCTGTTCCGCCTGCGCGGGTGTGAGGCCACCAAATAAAGGCTGCAGCCGCTGTGCCGCTACCGAAGTAGTCTCGGTTGAAGACTTGGTCTTGCGCTGAGCCTGAACGGGAGCTGCTGCCCAGAGGGCAAATGCTGCGGCAAGCAGAAAAGAAGATTTCATGAACGTGTAACGAACAAAGGAGGCAAAAATTGGCAGCAGGCCAGTCATCAAAGATAAGAAGGCCATACAACCTGCACGACGGGCGCCCGTTGCAGTGGTTTCGGCCCGCAATCCGGTAGGTACCGGCGGCCGTACGTCGTCTTTTCAGCAGATATTTCCAGTTCTATGCGTTTTTGGCTGTTGCGGGGGTTGCTCGCCTTACCTATTGTATGCGTGTTGCTGGTAGCGGCCGGCGAGTATGCCGTAGCGCGGCCCAGCCGCCGCACCGCCGATATTGCCTACGTGCCAGCCTCCGATACGGCCTTCCAGGCCCGCGGCCACCAACTGGATGTGTATGCTCCCAAACGAAAAACTGCCACCCCGTATCCGGTGGTAGTGTTCATTCACGGCGGGAGCTGGAATAGTGGCAATAAAAACTTCTACTCCTTTATTGGCCGGCGCCTGGCAAAGCAGGGGGTGGTAGCCGTTGTCATCAACTACCGATTGGCCCCGCAGGTGCACGTGCCGCAAATGGCCGACGACTGCACCCGGGCCGTCATCTGGACGGCCGCCCACATTGCAGCTTACGGCGGCGACCCGCAGCGGATTTTTGTGATGGGTCACTCGGCGGGGGGCGGACTGGCGGCGCTGCTTGCGGCCGATGATACCTTGTTCCGGCGGTGGGGGCTGACTCAAAACCCGGTGCGGGGTGCTGTGCTCGATGACCCGGCCGGGCTGGACATGTATGAGTACCTGCGCAAGATGGAATATCCCCACGACGACCAGTATCTGGTGCCGTTCGGCCACGACCCGGCCGTGTGGAAACAGGTTTCGGCTCTGTATCAGCTCACCGAGCATACCCCGCCCGTGCTGTTGCTGACGGGCGGCGAAACGTACCCGTCCATCAGTAGCAGTAGCCGGCGATTTCAGCAGCGTCTGAGCGCATTGGGCCACTCGCCCCGCTACACCGTACTGCCCGGTAAAACGCACATTCCGATGGTCCTGCAGCTATACTGGCAACACAACATCATCTATCAGCAGCTGTTGCCCTTCGTGGGGGCCACATCCGGCGGGCACTGATTCAGAACAGGCTGGTTTGTATGCTGGGCCGCTCGAAATCCAGCAGCCACCGTTTGCGCGAAAGTCCTCCAGCATAACCCGTCAGCTGCCCGTTGGCTCCGATGATGCGGTGGCAAGGCCAGATAATAGCCAGTGGATTCTGGCCGTTGGCGGCTCCCACGGCCCGTACCGCGCCGGGGCTGCCCAGCTGCCGGGCAATATCCAGGTAGGAAGCTGTGCGGCCATACGCTACCAGCGGTAGAGCCGCCCACACCAACTGCTGAAATCCGGTGCCTGTGATAATATCGGTGGGTAGAGAAAACTCCTGGAGTTCCCGCCCAAAGTATGCCTGCAGCTGCAGCCAAGCCTCGCGCAGGCAATCTGCTACCTGGGTCTGGGGCGTGCCCGACGAATGCAGACCCGCTACCCGAGGCTCCTGCATAAACTGCACACTGCGGAGGCCGGCATCGGTGCCGCGTAGCTCCAGAGCACCCAGGGGAGAAGGCAAAACGGCGGTGGCTTCGGACATGGGTGGCGGAGGAGCTACGTGGAGAAGTCCAAAAATAATGAATATAGCGAAATATGCTTCTATTCGCCTTTTATGGACTGTGTGAGTACCCGTTACGAACTCCACGGTATCGGTAGCGCTGAAAAAAGGCGTATATTAGTCAGGCTGGAACCGGAAAAATATAAATCTGTTCCTACTTTTTTGTGCGGTTTCATGTGCCCTGCGGGGCCGTAGTTCTCCTCATTCAACGCCTTCTTCACTGTGCGGTATTTACTTTTTTGCTCTGCTTTGGGCCTGAGTTTAACCAGCGGATTACAGGAGGCTGCGGCTTTCCCGGTAGGGCCTCTGCCAGCAGAAACCCGCAGCCTGCCGGTACAAGGCTGGGGCACAGGCCTCACGGCTTCGTATTTCAACAATGGCTCATTGGCCGGCGCTCCGGTGCTGAAGCGGCAGGATGCGGTAATTGACTTTAAATGGGGAGCCGCCGCCCCGGCCCCCGAACTGCCCGCCGATAACTTTTCGGTGCGCTGGGAAGGCCTGCTGGCGGCACCTACCACCGGCCGCTACCGCTTCGTGGCGGTAACTTCGGATGAGGTGCGCCTGTGGGTAAACGGCAAGAAAGTGCTGGATACCTGGGACGGTAAAAAACAAAGCAGCCTCGACGATGCTACCGTAACCCTGGCCGCCGGCGAAAAGACGACCATCAAGTTAGAATACAATGATGCCGATGGCAACGCCGGCATTCAGCTGCAGTGGGTGGCCCCCGGTCAGGCACCGCAGTTGATTCCCTCGGGCAACCTGTACCCGCTGGGCTCCCCTATGACGCCCGACCCGGCTGGTCCGCCGCCGGTGGCCAAGCCCAAAGCCGTGCCCACGCCAACTGCCGCTGCCAAGCCAGCCGCCGCTAAACCGGTAGCCAATGCCAAGCCTGCTCCGGCTGCCAAACCCGCTGCGGCCCCGGCCAAGCCTGCTCCTAAACCAGCGGCTCCGGCCAAGGTGGCCAAAGCAGCTCCGGCTGAAAAGGCTCCCAAACCCGTAAAGCCACCCAAGCCCGTAAAGGAAGTAGCCGAGGCCACCCCCCCCGCCGACCTTTCGGGATTGTATATGCTCACGGTGCGCTCCACGGGGCGGCCGCTGAAAGTAGACCAGGGCCGGCCGGCTACCCGTGCTGAGCAGATGGCTGCCGCCGCCGCCGGCGTAAAGGAAGACGCGCAGTGGCGCATTGAGCCGGCCGGTGAAGGCCTGTATCGGCTGGTGTCGCCGGGCAGCAATAAGGTGCTGGAGGTACTGGGCAGCTCCACCTCCAACGGGGCCCCGCTCAGCGTCTGGACGTACTACAGCGGCTACAACCAACGCTGGAAGATTGACGATGTGGGCGAGGGATATTACAAGCTGACCCCACACCACGTACGCAAGAAAGTGCTTACCTACGGCGACACGCTGCAGGGTGGCCTGCAGCAGCTGAAGTACAGCGCCGCCACCAACCAGCAGTGGAAACTGGTACCGGTGAAGCCCGCCGAGCAGCCCATTCTGGCCGGCGCGCCGGCTACGCCGGGAGTAGGAGCCAATAACATGAGCGTGTACCCTAACCCTTCCAACGGGGTGTTGCAGATGTCGTACAGCCTCAGCGAAGCCCGGCCGCTGGGCTGGGTGCTGTACAACCAGAATGGGGCCGCCGTGCGCGTATCCGATTACCGCAAGCAGGCCGCCGGAGCCCATCATCAGACGCTGGACTTCACCGGATTGCCCGCCGGCGACTACTACCTCAGCCTCACGGTAGGCATCACCAACACCCGTCAGCTGATTTCCATTCGTCGGCCCACCGCCGATGCGCCTGAGGTAGGCGCTACCACCGGCAAGTAACGGTCCGGCGCTAAAAGAACGAGTCCCCCGAAGCGCAGCCTCGGGGGACTCGTTCTTTTAGCGCCATAGCTAGCCCTTGAATTCCGGCAGGTGGTTCCAGAGCCGGGAAAACTCGGCGGCGTACTGGTCCACGATGAATGGGTCAGCTGATATCAGGAAGTTTTCGAGGTTGAACTCGGCGGCGGAGCGGGTCCAGTTGTAGCTGCCGGTCAGTACAGCCCGGTTATCGGCCACGGCAAACTTATGGTGCATATGGTTCGTGGATTGGTCGGTGCGCACGGGCACGCCGGCCTCCCGCAACTGCCGGACGTCCGAGCCCCGGTCAAATAGCTTTTCATCGTCAGTGAGCAGGCGCACCCGCACCCCGCGCTGGTGAGCAATCAGAATAGCATCGGTCAGGCGGTCATCGGCCACGGTGAACACGCACAAATCCAGGGTGTGCTGCGCCCCAATGAGAAACTGGCGGATGGCGGCCACGCACTCATCGTTGGGGCTGAAATACACCTGGGCGCTGCCTGTGCGGGCTCCCGCCGGGGTCTTCGGAGGTGCGGCGGCCGGGGGAGGTAATAAGGCACTGGCCGCCTCCAGCCACTCAATCACCGCTTTATCCTTGAACGTGTTGAACCGCTCCTTAGCCAGCTCAAACAGCTGGTGGCGCAGGTGCTCCACGTTGCCGTGCTGCTGCTGAAATGCGGTGAGCTGGTCGCGGAGCTGGCGGGCTTCGGTGGGGGATAAGTTAACGTCGGCGAAAGCCTGGCGAAACTGCCGGAGCAGATCTGCCTCGGAAGGAGAGGACATGACAGGGAGTTAGAAAGTAGGAAGTAGGAAGTAGCAATTCTGCTGGCTGCAGAAGGGCATCTGCCACATGTTCCTGAGCCTGCCGCAGGGCCTCCGCGGAAGGCTCATGCAGCACCCGGGTAAGGCCGGGCGTGGGGTGGGCGGTATCGGCATCCCAGAGGCCGGCGTGGTGCCAGGGCGTGAGGTGGTCCCAGTCGGGCCGGTCGATGATGGGGTAGAGGCACACGCCCAGCAGCGGTACGCCAGCCTCCAGCGTTCTGGCAGCTTCGTGGGCAATCATGCGCAGCCAGGGGGCCCGGTCGTGGCCAGGATGGCTGGTTTCGGTGAGCACCACGGGGCGGTTGTACCGGCGGTGGGCCCGCTCCAGCAGCGCACTCAGCGGCCAGAAGCGCGGGTCGTGCAGCTCGTTGGCCCAGCCCAGGGTCTGGCGGGGCTCGTGCTGCCACTGGTTATCGTAGTAATAGTTGAAGCCCAGCAAATCCAGGTACTCGGGGCGGCCGCCCAGCTCGGGGCAAAGCCGGCCGGCCAGCATATCCACACTCTGAAACTGGTTGAGGTCGAACTCCCGCACCCGGCGCAGCTCAGTCGGAGTAGCGCCCAGCCGTGGCACAATGTGAATCAGTGGCTCGGTGGTGAGGATACGGATGGTGGGGTCGGCTTCGCGCAGAGCGGCCACGCCTTCAATGTAAGCCCGCATCAGCCCCCGCTTCACCTCCCAGCCCTGGCCCACGCAGTAGGGCGAGGTGCCGCGCACATCACCGCCGAGCCAGCTCATGAAGCTCACCTCGTTGATGGGTGTTACGATGAGCGTTTCCTCGGGGCAATGCTCCCGGTAAAATGCCACGAAAGCCCGGCACAAGTGCGCAAACCGGCGCGCAAACAGCGGGTGCAGGGGCGTCAGGTCGTCGGGGTAGCCGAAGTGGCACAAGTCCCATACCTGCTGCACACCGTGGCGGCGGCCGGCCTGCAGCAGTGTCAGCACGGTGCTCCAGTCATAATTGTACGGCGTTTTCTCCACCTGGCTCCACCGGATACCCTCGCGCACGGTGTGCAGGTTCATGGTTCGGATGGCCGTATAATCTTCGTCCAGCAGTTGCAGGTGGCCGGTCAGGGTCAGAAAATCAACGCGGTGCCCGAAGGCATTTTGCTGGTCGGTGCATTCAAACCCCGCCATCCAGAAAGACCGGAACGGTGAATCAGCCAAAAGGTCGTTTTGCATAGCGTAGGTAGTAGAGGGCGAAGGCTAGATCTGGGGCGAAGGGAAATCGGTAACGGAAGGGTGGCGGTTTTTGCCCGTCAGGCCCTTGGCCTCCACGAAAATACGTTTGAACTCGGGGTGCTTGGCCCGGATGGCATCCTGCAGGCGGTCCACGGCTTCCTCCACCTCATTGGCCGAAAGATGGTCATGAAACTCCACGTCCAGGGCCAGCACCACATCGTGGGGACCCATGTACATGGTGAGAGGGCGGCGCACTTCTTCCACCCCGGACTGGGCGTGGGTCAGGGCCTCCAGGCTGTCGAGGGTTTCGTCGTCTACACCTTCGCCCACCAGCAGTCCTTTGGTTTTATAAATCAGGAAGATGGCTACTGATACCAGCAGCAGCCCGATGCAGATGGAGGCGGCCCCATCGAACAGCGGATTGTTGAGCAGGTGCCCGAAAAATACCCCGGCCAGGGCAATAACCAGCCCGGTGAGGGCGGCCATGTCCTCCATCAGAATGGCGAAAATGGAGGGGTCCTTGCTGCGGCCCAGCGTGGTCCAGAACCCGGCGTCGCCGCGGGTTTTGTTGAACTCCCGCAGGGCCAGGAAGCAGGAAATACCCTCAAACACCATGGACAGCCCCAGCACCACGTAGTTCCAGGTGGGGTCGGTGATGGGGGCGGGGTGCTTGAGGTGCTCCACGCCTTCGTAAAACGACATGCCGCCGCCCACGGAAAACACCAGAATAGCTACAATCAAGGACCAGAAATACAGTTCCTTACTGCGCCCGAAGGGGTGGCGGGCATCGGCGGGCTTCTCCGACTGCCGCACGCCGTAGAGGATGAGCAGGCCGTTGCCGCTGTCCACCAATGAGTGAATACCCTCCGACAGCATGGCCGAGCTACCCGTGAAAAAAGCCGCGACAAACTTGCTGATGGCAATGGCGACGTTAGCCCCGATGGCCCCGTAAATGGCAATTTTGGAAGAAGAAGTACCGGCCATGCGCTGCGTTAAATGAGCTACTGGTACGCGCCACGGCCGGCTGGGGTTGGCGGCAGCGCGGGGCCGGGCCGGCCCCGCGCTGAACAATTGCCGCGCCCGTGGCTTTCACAACTCCAAACCTCTGCCTCTATGCCCCACGCTACTCCCCCTGCCTCCCCCGAAACCACTGCCCCGCTCCGTCGCCGCCTGGGGCTGGTGCAGGCCACGGCCCTCAACATGATTGACATGGTGGGTATCGGGCCCTTCGTGACGCTGCCGCTGGTAATGGGGTTTATGGGGCCCAACTTTCTGCTGGCCTGGGTAGTGGGCGCGGCCCTGAGCCTGGTAGATGGACTGATCTGGAGCGAGCTGGGCGCGGCCTACCCCGAAGCCGGCGGCTCCTACCGCTTCCTGAAGCTGGCCTACGGCGAGCATACCTGGGGCCGGCTGATGTCGTTTCTGTATGTGTGGCAAACCCTGGTGCAGGCTCCGCTGGTAGTGGCTTCCGGGGCCATCGGGTTTGCGCAGTATTTTGGGTACCTGGTACCCCTCACCGAGTGGTGGCAGCCCAAGCTGGTTTCGGGCGTGGTGGTGCTGCTGCTCATTGCGCTGCTCTACCGCCGCATTGAGGAGGTGGGCCGGCTGGGCGTGCTGCTGTGCGTGGGCGTGCTGGGCCTCATGGGCTGGCTGATTTTTGGGGGACTCATGCACGCTACTCAGCCGGTGCAATGGCTGCCAACGGGGGGCGTGGGGGCACTGCCCGGGGTTCTGTTGTCGGCTGCTATGGGTCAGGCCACCGTCAAAACCATTTACAGCTACCTCGGCTACTACAACGTGTGCCACCTGGGTGGGGAGGTGCAGGAGCCCCACAAGCTGATTCCGCGCAGCATCTTCCTGAGCATTCTGGGTATTATGGCCCTGTACCTGCTGCTGAACTGGAGCGTGGGCTCAGTTATTCCGTGGCAGGAAGCCGGGCAGTCCGAGTTTATTGTGAGCACCTTCGTGGAGCGGTTGTATGGAGCCACCGCCGCTAAAGCCGCCACGGCGCTGGTGCTGTGGGTGGCGTTTGCCTCACTGTTTGCGGTGCTGCTGGGCTACTCCCGCATCCCGTACGCTGCCGCCGCCGATGGTGAGTTTCTGCCGGTATTCGCCCGCACCCACCCTACCAAACACTTTCCGCACGTGTCGTTGCTGCTGCTGGGCGGTGTGGGTTTTGTGTTTAGCCTGCTGTTTAAGCTGGGGGAGGTTATCAGTGCCATTCTGGCCATGCGCATTCTGGTGCAGTTTGTGGGCCAGGCAATTGGGGTAGTGCTGCTGCGTCGCCGCCGGGGCACGGCGGGGCTACCGTTCCGGATGCCGCTGTACCCATTGCCGGTGGTAGTAGTGGTAGCAGTATGGCTGTGGGTATTCAGTAGCATTCAGGAGGGTATTGAAATCAGCTGGCCCTTCGGTGGGAGCGGCTCTTTTTTCCTGCCGTTCCAAGTGGCGGCCCTGCTGATGATGACCTTGGGCAGCATCGTTTTCCTACTCTGGAGCCGACAGCGGCAGGTTTGGCCTTTTCAGCGAAATCACACTACATAAAAGCCTGAATTAAATTTTTATTAATTAGTAAAATTTATATATTGTTTTGTCCTATTCTGCTAAAACTCCCTTCGCCATGGTTCCTGCTATTGATCAAGAAATATTAGAAGGGCTTAATGCTTGGGTGCATAAGTCGGCTGCTTTCGATGAGTTTGTAGCCTTCCTGAGCTATAACAGCCTATTCAAAGGGGCTGTGTTTACTGTCATCCTGTGGTGGCGGTGGTTTCAGTGCGGTAATACCAGTCCGGGCAACCGGTGCCGACAGGTAGTGCTGGGAGTATTGGCCGGCTGCCTGCTGGGTATTGGCGTTACCCGCGTCCTGACACACATTTTCCCGGAGCGCCCCCGCCCGCTGCACAATACCGAACTGCACCTAATACCAGTACAGGAGCAGTTGTTATCCGACTCCGCCGATACCAGCTCGTTCCCCAGCGACCATGCCACCGTGTTTTTTGCGCTGGCTACGGGGCTGTTCTTCCTGTCGCGGCCGTTGGGCGTAGTGGCATTGGTGTACGTGGTAGTATTTATCTGTCTGCCCCGCCTGTATCTGGGGCTACATTACCCCACCGATCTGGCGGCCGGAGCCGTGGTGGGCGTAGCTACGGCCCTGGCGGCCAACCTGCCCGCCGTGCGTCGTCGGTTCTACGCACCCATTGTGAACTGGCAATACCTGCACCCCAGCCCATTTTACGTAGGGCTGTTTTTGATGAGTTACCAGCTGGACGAGATGTTCGGCGGCGTACGGCAATTCCTGAGCTTCCTGGCTTCCCGGTTCTAGGCAGCCGCTACTAGTCCAGCCACTTCTCGTAGCAGAAGAAGCGTAGCCCCGGCCGGAACGCCAGCGTGATTTCGCCGGCGTAGCGGTAGCCCAGCTTTGGGAATAGCCGCTGGGTTGCCTGGTTTTCGGAATTGGTATCCACCCGCACTACCCGCAGGCCCTGTTGCCGGGCGAGTACTTCCGCCTGGGCCAGTAAGGACGCCGCCAGCCCCCGGCCCTGCGCCGCCGGGCTCACGGCCAAGCGGTGCGTTACCAAAGCCGGTTCCGTCACGTCCCAATCAGCCTGGGCATACTCGGGGTCCTGGTCATTGTGGGTGAGGGCAGCCACGGCGGCAATCTGCCCGTCCAACTCCGCTACCCATAAATGGCCCCGCTCCACGTCGCGCCGGAACACTTCCTCGTTGGGATACTCCGCGGTCCACTGAAAATTACCGGCCGCCTGCATCAGGGGCACCACCCGGCGCACCAGCGCCAGAATAGCTGGTACATCAGCAAGGGCGGCAGGGCGCAGTGATGCAGGCATAGGGCGGCAGGAAAATGTTGGACAGTTGAAACCCAAAGGTAAACGGCCAACTCGCATTACTGGAAAACCGCCGGTTCAGTTAGCGGGCCAACTCGTTACGGCCTGCGTTCAGGTTCATAAACAGCGTAGGCCGCAGCAATTTGCGGGTTTGCAGGTAGCGGGTCATGAATGCCTGGCAATTGCCCAGCTTGGTGTCGGCTTCCTGCATCATCTGCGTGAATTGCCGCACAGAGGTCTGCTGACTTTGGTCCTGAATATGCACTCCGGCCAGCAGTGCCCGGGCCTGCTTAAAGTGCTGCGCAATGGGTGGTAACAGCTGCTGCAGCTCCTCGTCGGTTTTCTTCGGCAGAAACTGATGGTTATAATACTCAATGAAGTCGTTCAGCTTGGCAATACCAGCATTAAACTCATTTGACGCATCATTGTACGCGGCTATGTAAATGTGGCTCAGGTAATTGAACAACAAGGCGTTGCTGATGCCGGCTTGCTCAATGCGGCGGGTGCTGGCCTGCCGCTGCTGGCCCGGCGTCTGGCGCTCATACGCCGCCACCGAGTCGGCCACGCTGAACGGCCGGGCCGCCGGAGCCGGTGTGCTGCTCTGCTGAAACTGCCGGGGCGTCAGGGGCGTCGGCAACAGCTGCCACAGCGGGTCATAAGGCATGTGGCGGCGGATAAACGTGCTGGGTGGCACCCGGAAATACTCTTCCGTGAAGCGCGCCACATACGTATCATCACTCACATAGCCGGCACTCCAGGTCGGGTCCATCAGCGTCCATTGGCCGTCAATGCGGGTAGCGCACCAGGCATGCCCAACAGGGGCTAGGGCGCCGCTTTGCTGCTTGGTGTAGCCGGTTACCACGTAGCTTTTCAGCCCGGCCTGGCTGACTATGGCGTTGTACAGCTCCGCGTAATCCGTGCAGACGCCAGTCCGTTTCGCTAAGGCCTTGCGCACGGTCTGGACAGGTTCTTCGGTGAAGGAAATGACGTACATATTCTCCACGTCGTAGCGGATGTTGCGGGCCACCCACACAAAGGCCGCCCGGGCCTTATCGGCTTCTGAGGAGAAATTGGCCGTAATGAAGCGGGCCAGTCCGCCCACGGTGTGGGTCACTGAGTCAGGCACCTGCAGCATCCGGGCATCTACGCTTTGGTACATGTTGAGCGGAATAGTGCGGCGTGGTACCGGCTTCTGCGCCCGCGCCCGGTGTGCACTGCTGCTGAGTAGCAGCGCCACCAGCAAGAAGAAATAAAAATGCCTGCGCATAGGATAGAAAATGCCTGAACCCCAATATTCCAGGATACAAAAATGGGCAAATTCCCCGGAAGATTTCCGCAGAATTTGCCCATTGTGTGCCTGTTGTAGTAGGCCATTAGCCGCGCCGCAGCACTTCGGCAGCTTCCTTGGCAAAGTAGGTCAGAATAGCGTCTGCACCGGCGCGCTTGATGCTGGTGAGTACTTCCATCATGGTCTTTTCGCCATCGAGCCAGCCCTGCTGGGCGGCGGCTTTCACCATGGCATATTCCCCCGATACGTTGTAGGCCGTTACGGGCAGCTGCGTGTTGTCGCGCACTTCCCGAATCACGTCGAGGTAGCTCAGGGCGGGCTTAATCATCACCATATCGGCACCTTCCTGCTCATCGAGGGCCAGCTCGCGCAGGGCCTCCCGGCGGTTGGCGGGGTTCATCTGGTAGCTTTTCTTGTCGCCTTTCTTGGGGGCCGAGTCCAGCGCGTCGCGGAAGGGACCGTAGAAGGCGGAAGCGTATTTGGCCGTGTAGCTCATGATGCTCACGCCCGAAAATCCATTGCTGTCCAGCACGTCCCGGATCCAGGCCACGCGGCCGTCCATCATGTCCGACGGACCGATGATATCGGCCCCGGCGCGGGCCTGGGCCAGGGCCATCTGGCCCAGCACTTCCAGGGAAGCATCGTTTAGGATTTCGCCCGATTCGGCGTCCACAATGCCGTCGTGGCCGTCGGAGGAATAGGGGTCCATGGCCACATCGGTCATCAGCACCACGTCCGGAAACTGCCGCTTGATGTCGGCCACCGTTTTCAGGTACAGACCATCCATGTTGGCCGATTCCCGGGCCAGCCGGTCTTTCAAAGCCTCATTCACCTGCGGAAACGGCGCAAAGCTCTTGATGCCCAGCTCCACGCAACGGCCAATTTCATCGATAACCCGGTCGGCCGAAAACCGGTGAATTCCCGGCATCGACTTAATTTCAATCTGCTGGTTTTGGCCTTCGGTAATGAAAATCGGGTAGATGAAGTCGTGAGTCGCGAGGTGCGTTTCCTGCACCATGTCGCGGATAACCTGTGATTTACGGTTGCGGCGCGGGCGGTGCGTGGGTACGTTGGGCATCGTTAAATTCGATTGGTAAGACGGGATAGAACAGCCGAGGCAAAGGTAAGGTTGCAGCCGGACCAGATTCAACTCAGGGCCAGCCGGCTTTCTGCCACGCTACATATTGAAAAACTCCTGAAAAATCTCCAGCCAGGCGTGCTTGCCGCCAATGCCCAGCACCACAAAGTAGTAGCCCAGCAGCACCACCACGGCTCCCACGCCCAGGCCCAGCCAGCCACCCAGGGCCAGACCAGCCACCACTCCGCCTACCACAAGCAATGCACCCAGAATAATATGCAGGGTGTCGTGCCGCGACGGGGCCTGGGGCCGCACCAGAGCCGTAGCTTCCTGGGGGCGGCGTGGTGTAGCCGAAAGCAGCCGTCTGCCGGTTGCTAAAAGGCTTTTTTCTGCCGGCTTGGCAATTATGGCCGGCGCTTCGGACTTGGTTTTAGGCGGAGCTGAAGCAGAGCGGGAGAAAGTACTTGGAGCGGTAACAGAAGCCGGGTGTGGTGGCGTAGCTGGTTCAGGAACAACAGCACTAGTAGCCGTCGGCTCAGGCCGGAATGAAAAGGCAACCTGCTGGCTACGGCAGCTGCTGAGCAGCAGCAAGGCCAGCGCCCAGCCTACTCGGGTAATTGTTTGCATGCTCCAAGGTAGAGACAAACTGCCCGGCGTATCAACTTTGAGCAGTGTACTTCCGGTGTTTTCGACTATAAAAAAACGCCGCGCCTCACCCATAACGGGGAAAGCGCGGCGGCACCGGCAAAAAGAGGGGAGCGGTAAAAGCTGGCAGAAACGGGTATTCGAAACCGGATTATTGCTGCCGGAACGAGGCTGCTTCGGTAGCTGTCATGGTCACGCGGGTAGCCTGCGGGCCCTGCGAGTCGTGCAACAGCAGTATGGTGCTGGCAGAGTCAGTGGGAAAGGTATTAACGGCCCCGAATGTACGGGTAACCAGGGCAGCCCGGGTGGTCTGGCAGCTGGCCATTAGAGCAGTAAAACCACAGAACAATAGTACCCGAAGTGCACGCATAACCAGTAGAATTTGAGGCGGTAATGGCTCAAAGGTACGGCGTCGGCTACCCGCTCTGCCGGCTTCTTCGGTCAACCACCCCGGTTGGGCTGCCAGCGAAATAAAATCGTCGGTGGAGAAACTGTGTGCTCGGTGAACAGGCGAATAGCAACGACAAACGGCCTGCCCGGAGGCAGGCCGTTCAGGCACCATGGATCAGAAATCAGCTTAAAACTCTCGGATTACCTGCTCAATGATGTCGCAGGCTTCGTGCAGCTGCTCCTCGTTGATAACCAGCGGGGGCGCAAACCGGATAATGTCGCCGTGGGTGGGCTTTGCCAGCAGGCCGCGCTCCATCAGGGTCACGCACACGTCCCAGGCGGTGCGGCCATCAGCCGAGGGCTTGATGACCACGGCATTGAGCAGGCCTTTGCCGCGCACCAGCTCCACCACCTCGGGGCGCTGCTGCTGCACCCGGCGCATCCGCTCCCGGAATACTTCACCCAGCGCCTTGGCGTTGGCCGTCAGGTGCTCCTCCACCAGCACGTCCAGGGCAGCCCGCAGTACCACCGAGGCCAGCGGGTTGCCGCCGAAGGTGGAGCCGTGCTGCCCGGGCTGGATAGTGAGCATGATTTCGTTGCGGGCTAGCACCGCCGATACCGGCAGCACACCGCCGCTCAGGGCCTTGCCCAGAATCAGAATATCGGCGTGCACGCCCTCGTAGCACACGGCCAGCAACTCGCCAGTGCGGCCCAGGCCGGTCTGGATTTCATCGGCAATGAAGAGCACGTTGCGGGCTTTGCACAGGGCGGCGGCTTTGGCCAAGTAGCCTTCCGAAGGCACCATCACGCCCGCTTCGCCCTGAATGGGTTCTACCAGAAAACCGCACACGTGCGGGTCCTGCAGAGCCTCTTCCAGCGCGGCCAGGTCATCGTAGGGCACTACCTGGTAGCCGGGCATATAGGGCCCGAAGCCGCCGGTGGAGTCGCCGTCGGTGCTGAAGGAGATAATACCGGTGGTGCGGCCGTGAAAATTGTGTTCGGCCACCAGGATGCGGGCCTGGTTGGGAGCAATACCTTTTTCCTGATAGCCCCACTTGCGGGCCAGCTTGAGGGCCGTTTCCACGGCTTCGGCTCCGGAGTTCATCAGCAGGGCCTTATCGTAGTTGAACAGCTCGCACAGCTGCTTCTCGGCCAAGCCCAGCTGGTCGTTGAAAAACGCCCGGGAGGTAAGCGTCAGCTTCTGGGCCTGCTCCGTCAGCGCCCCGATAATGCGGGGGTGGCAGTGGCCCTGGTTCACGGCCGAGTAGGCCGACAGAAAATCGTAGTACCGCTTGCCCTCCACATCCCAAAGGTGCACACCTTCACCCCGGCTCAGCACCACGGGCAGCGGGTGGTAGTTGTGGGCACCGTAGTGGTCCTCCAGGGCCATCAGTTCCTGGCTGCGGCTGGCGGTGGCGGTGTCGGTAGCGGCGGGGTGGGACGACGACGACATAAACGAAATGGAATTGGGTTGGGGTTTTTTCAAAGCTACGGAAAACCCGGCCGGTTGATCAAGGCTGCCAGAGTAGGGGCCGGCCGGTGCCGACTATTCCTGCCCCGCCAGGCGCTCCTCCAGGTCCCAGTATTTGCCCAGGTAATTGCCTTCTTCCCGCCCGGTGGTGTACAGAAGCAGCCAATCCTGCACCGCACTTTCCGGCAGTTCAATGGGGGCAGATTGTGCGGCGGTTTCGGTTCGCATGATCTGGCCTTTCAGGGTCGGGCCCTGCCAGCCCAGTACCCGCACTACCAGCAGTTCCGGGGTGGCCGCCTCGTTCAGTGCCCGGGCCACTACATACAGCTGCGCTCCGGCCGGCAAGCCCTGCCGAAACTGCTGCCGGGCCCCACCAAGGGTGCGATGTGCCTCTTTCAGTGGCAGGGCTGGCAGAGTAGCCGGAGCCTGTGCTACCTTGCGCACGAGCTGCCAGGGTCCAATCGGCTCGGGCTGAGCCGCTGCTCCCAGTGGGCCGAAGCACAGGAAAAACAGAAGAGGCCGCAGAACACGCATATCAATAGCTGAAAAAAGGATGAGCAAGATAAGGGCTGCTGCCTCACCTTGGCCCCAATACGTAACTTGCCGCCTCACCCAACCCATTACCCGTGCCCCGTCCCACTCCTCAACCCCTCCAGCCCGGCGACTTTTATTACACGCCCGAAGGCTACATGGTGTTTACGGAGCAGTACCACCGCCGGCGAGGCTACTGCTGCTGCAGCGGCTGTCGGCATTGCCCTTGGCGCAGCACTGTGGGCAAAACCGAAAAGTAAAAAGCCAAGGCCACCGGTTTGTTTTGGCCCCGGTGAAAACCGGCCCGCGCCTCCACGGTCAAGGGATAAGCGGCCTTTATCCCGGCCAGTAGCTGCCGCAGCGCACCCGAAAGAGTAGCTTGTTTGCCCTTTTTGCCGGGTCTGGTTCAACTTCTTTTTCACCTAACCCGCTATTTTCCAGCGGGGCGGTTTGATTTCGAAATATTAATTACGATATTTGCGGCCCCGTTTTTCTGCTTTGTAACACTCAACTTTCTGATATCATGGCCCGTGTTTGTGACCTTACTGGCAAGCGTACCCGCGTAGGCAACAACGTTTCGCACGCCAACAACAAAACCAAGCGCAAGTTCTACCCGAACCTGCAGAAGAAGCGTTTCTACATCCCTGAGCAGGACGCCTGGGTTACGTTGAAAGTGGCTACCAGCACCATCCGCACCATCAACAAGAACGGCATCATGTCGGTCCTGAAGAAGGCGAAGGAGCAGGGCTTCATCGTATACTAGTTTCTCGCTCCGAGAAATTCAGTCGATTTTTTCGCGAAGCTTCCGCGGCTTAGCATTCGGGTTATCCTGAATGTAGCCGCGGAAGCTTCGCGTTTTTATATTTTCGGTTAGTGCTGCTTTCCCGGCTTCTCCGGTATCTTGGATGCGCGACCGGCCCACGCGCAACGAATGTGCGGCCGCGTAGTCTTTGCCCTGCTATGCCAACTCCCTTCATCTCCCGCGCTGTCCGCCCGCTGCTGCTGGCTGCTATGCTTGTAACGGCCGCGCCTGCTGCCCAGGCCCAGAGTTCTGCCAGTGCCGACCATCCGGCCGACCTACTGACCCCGGCTTTTCACAAGCAGCGCCGCGAGCTGGTGCGGCAGGCCATGCCGGCCGGCTCGGTGGCCGTGATGTTTGCCGCGCCGGTGCGCAACCGGGCTAACGATGTGGACTTCGTGTACCACCAGAACCCCGATCTGTATTACCTCACTGGCTATCAGGAGCCGAACAGTATGCTGGTGCTGTTCAAAGAACCGCAAACTGTGGGCGGCCAGACCGGTGTAACGGAAATGCTGTTTGTGGACCCCCGCGACCCACAGCGGGAGCAATGGACGGGCCGCCGCCTCGGTTCCGAAGGGGCCAAAAAGCAGCTGAACTTGCAGGCCGCCGCCGACAATAAGGCCTTTGCCACTGCCGGTATTAACTGGGCCGGTTTCACAAATGTGCTGTTCGCGGAATTGCCCGCTGACATGCGAGACGATACCCGTGACCCGGCCGACCTGTTCAACCTGGTAGCTTCGTTCCGGGAGCAGGCCGCCGTACCTGCCGATTTCAAGCCGCAGCAGTCGGACCTGTACAAGATCATTCAGCGGTACGGGGTCAGTAACGCAGCCAACCTGCGGCCTTACCTCGAAAACCTGACTAAGCAGAACCCCGGCGTAGCCCAGGATGCCTATGTGCAGAGTTATCTGAAGGCCACCACCGATGCGGAGCGCCAAAAAGCCGTGGCCAACCGCCTTTTGTCCCGCTTCGATACCAGTGTGCTAAATGACATTCTTAGTAACCTGCGGGCCGTGAAAACGCCCGAGGAGCTGGCGCTGCTGCGCCGGGCCGTGCGCATCAGCGCCGTGGGCCAGCAGGAAGTGATGAAGGCCACTACCCCCAACATGGGCGAAATGGAGCTGCAGGGCCTGCACGAGTATGTGTACAAAAAGTATGGAGCCGAGTTTGAGGGCTACCCCAGCATTGTGGGGGCCGGCAACAACGCCTGCGTGCTCCACTACATCACCAACGACAAGCCCCAGGTAAAAAACGACCTGCTGCTGATGGACTGCGGCGCGGAGTACCACGGCTACACCGCCGACGTAACACGCACCATTCCGCCCGGTGGCAAATTCAGCCCGGCCCAGCGCCAGATTTACGAGATTGTGCTGGCCGCCCAGGAGGCTGGCTTTGCTGCCTGCAAGCCTGGGGCTGAGTTTCAGGCACCCCATAAAGCCGCTCAGAAGGTGATTACTGATGGCCTGCTGAAGCTGGGCATTATCAGCAAGCCCGAGGAGGTGCGCACCTACTTTCCCCACGGCACCAGCCACTATCTTGGCCTGGATGTGCACGACCGGGGCAACTACGAGCCCCTGCAGGCTGGTAATGTAATTACCGTGGAGCCAGGTATTTATATCCCGGAAGGAAGCCCCTGTGACAAGAAATGGTGGAACATTGGCGTGCGCATTGAAGATGACGTACTCATCACCAGCAGCGGCTCCGAGAACCTCTCCCGCGAAGCCCCGCGCACCGTGGCGGAAATTGAGGCAATGATGGCCCGACCCAGTGCTCTGGATAATTTTAAGCTGCCAGTGTTGCGGTAAGTACTCCCGCTTTCCTGCCAGCAGCAGGGTCCTGCGTGGGTCTGCGTGGCCCTTTTCGTACAATCCATCAACTATTTAGCCTTTGTGCATTTGACTTTTCCGAAAGTCCTTGTACCTTTGCAGTCCTTAATCCCAAAAACCCCGTCGAGATGGCTAAGAAAGGCAACCGGGTGCAGGTAATCCTTGAATGCACTGAGCATAAGAACTCGGGGCAGCCGGGCACCTCGCGCTACATCACCACCAAGAACCGCAAGAACACTCCTGAGCGCATCGAGTTGAAGAAGTTCAACAACGTGCTCAAGAAGATGACCGTTCACAAGGAAATCAAGTAATTGAGCAATGGCTAAGAAAGTAGTAGCAACCCTGAAAACCGCTACCGGCAAGGACTGGGCAAAAGTCATCCGTGCTGTGAAATCGGACAAAACCGGCGCTTACACCTTCCGCGAAGAAATGGTGCCCGTTGACAAAGTGCAGGACTATATCGCCACCGGCGTTAAGTAAGCCCTGGCCTTTGTGGCAATTCTGAATAAGTGAAGAAGTCCCGCCAGCGTGGGACTTTTTTGCGTTGTCAAGGGGTATAGTGCTTGGTGCTTAGTTGTTAGTGCTTAGCATCGAAGTACCTGCGACTGCACAAGGGTTCCGCAAACCGGTTTCTAAGCACTAACCACCACGCACTAGGCACCAATTAATGGGACTTTTCGATTTTTTCAAGAAGGATAAGGAAAGCAAGGAGCAGCAGCAGGCCCTTGATGAGGGGTTGCAGAAAACCAAAACCAGCTTCTTCGACCAGCTCAGCAAGGCCGTGGTGGGCAAAGCTACCGTGGACGAGGCCGTGCTCGACGACCTGGAAACCATGCTGGTGCACGCCGATGTGGGCATCGATACCACCGTGAAGGTGATTGACCGCATTGAGAAGCGTGTGGCCCGCGACAAGTACGTGAGCACCTCGGAGCTGGACCGTATCCTGCGCGAGGAAATCGTGGAGCTGCTGGACCGCAACAGTGGGGCCACCGGCTCCCGTGCTATCCTCGACCGGCCCGATAACACCGGCTCACCCTTCGTGATTATGGTTGTGGGCGTGAATGGCGTGGGCAAAACCACCACTATCGGCAAGCTGGCGCACCGCTTCCACTCGGCCGGTAAGAAAGTGGTGCTGGGTGCCGCCGATACCTTCCGGGCCGCGGCTGTGGATCAGCTCATCATCTGGGGACAGCGGGTGGGCGTGCCCGTCATTTCGCACGGCATGAACACCGACCCTGCCGCCGTGGCCTTCGATGCGGTGCAGAAAGCGGTGGACATGCAGGCCGATGTGGTGATTATCGACACGGCCGGCCGCCTGCACAATAAGGTGAACCTGATGAACGAGCTGAGCAAAATCAAGCGCGTGATGCAGAAGGTGATTCCCGATGCGCCCCACGAAGTGCTGCTGGTGCTGGACGGCAGCACCGGCCAGAACGCCTTTTTGCAGGCCAAAGAGTTCACCAAAGCCACCGAAGTATCGGCCCTGGCCATCACTAAGCTCGACGGCACGGCCAAGGGCGGCGTGGTTATCGGTATTTCCGACCAGCTGCAGGTGCCGGTGCGCTACATTGGGGTAGGTGAGAAGATGACCGATCTGCAACTCTTCGACCGGACGACGTTCGTGAATTCGTTGTTCAAAAAATAAATCGGGCTACCCGGTTCGTCATTCCGAGCGGAGCGAGGAATCTCGCGTGCTGACGTTGCAGAAGTAACTTTCTGACATCAGCACGCGAGATTCCTCGCTCCGCTCGGAATGACCGTTTATCATACTGTTACCGTTACCTGTATGCGCCTTTCTGCTGCAATCTTCCTGCTGTTCCTGCTGCTCAGTTCCTCAGCGCAAGCCCAAGCGACGCAGCAAAAGCCAATAGCCGGCCGCATTGAGCACATCGAGAACTTCGCCTCCAAACTGGTAGAGCCGCGAAACGTGGACGTGTGGCTGCCGGCCAACTACGATGGAAAGCGCCGATTTTCGGTGCTGTACATGCACGATGGGCAGATGCTGTTCGACAGCACTACCACCTGGAACCACCAAGCCTGGAACGTAGATGACGTGGTAACCCGCCTCCAAAAAACCGGGAAGCTGCAGGATGTGATAGTAGTGGGCGTATGGAACGCCGGTTCGCGCCGCCATGCCAATTATTTCCCCCAGAAGCCATTCGTGCAGCTGACCACCGCGGAGCGCGACACCGTGCAGCAGCAGCTCCGCCAGGCCGGCCGCAGCACCGATGCATTCCAGCCCAATTCCGACGCTTACCTGCGCTTTCTGGTAACGGAGCTGAAGCCCCTGATTGACCGCAAATACCGGGTGTACACTGACCGGCCGCACACCTTCGTGGCCGGCAGCAGCATGGGCGGGCTGATTTCGATGTATGCCTTGTGCGAGTACCCGCAGGTGTTTGGCGGGGCGGCCTGCCTGTCTACGCACTGGCCCGGTACGTTCACGCTGCGCAACAACCCCATGCCGGCCGCCTTCCTGCGCTACCTGCGCACCAATCTGCCCGACCCGCGCACTCACAAGATCTATTTCGACTGCGGCGACCAGACCCTGGATGCGCTGTACCCGGCCATTCAGCGGGAGGTAGATGCTGTGGTGCAGGCCCGGGGCTACACGCCCGCCTCCTGGCAGACGCGTTACGTGCCCGGTGCCAACCACAGCGAAAAAGCCTGGAATCAACGCCTCGACGGACCTTTGCAGTTTCTGCTGGGCAAGTAGCTGATTTCAGCTATAAGCTAGAGCTAAAGGCTAGTTCCCCTCCTTGGAAAGGAGGGGAACTAGCCTTTAGCTCTAGTCTGGCCTTTTGACGGCAGCATTGCTCAATTGTCAATCAAAGAAACCTTCTGTGTAGGAAAAGGCGTTGCCGGGTTCGTACCTTTGCGGTCCGATTTTTCGTCGCGGGTGGTAACGGGCAAGTTTATCAGTGCTAAGAAATTGCCCGGCCGGCCGTTCACCGATACGCGAAGCCGAGCTTCGCGCTACTCCCTATGAAAGTAAGAAGCCAGCAGGCCAATAAAGTCAACGTCATCACCCTCGGCTGCTCCAAGAACCTCGTGGACTCGGAAGTGCTCATGGGCCAGCTCCGCGCCAACCAGTTTGAGGTAACGCACGAAGCCGACAAGAGCGACGCCAACATCGTCATCATCAACACCTGCGGCTTTATCGACAACGCCAAGCAGGAAAGCATCGACACCATCCTGCGCTACGCCGACGAGAAGGAAGCCGGCCGCCTGGAAAAGCTCTATGTGACGGGCTGCCTCTCGCAGCGCTACAAGGACGACCTGGAGGTGGAAATCCCGCAGGTGGATGCCTTCTTCGGCACTTTGGAGCTGCCGCAGCTGATGAAAACGCTGGAGGCCGACTACATGCACGAGCTGGTGGGCGAGCGGCTGTTGACCACGCCCAAGCACTATGCCTACTTCAAGATTGCCGAGGGCTGCAACCGGCCCTGCTCGTTCTGCGCCATCCCGCTGATGCGCGGCAAGCACATGGACCGCCCCATTGAGGATCTGGTGAAGGAAGCCAAGCGCCTGGCTTCGATGGGTACCAAGGAACTAATTCTGATTGCCCAGGACCTGACATACTACGGCCTGCAGCACTACGGTGAGCGGAAGCTGGCCGACCTGCTACGCAACCTGTCCGACGTGAACGGCATCGACTGGATCCGGCTGCAGTACGCCTACCCCTCGCAGTTCCCGATGGATGCCCTGGACGTGATGAACGAGCGGGACAACATCTGCAAATACCTGGATATGCCCCTCCAGCATATTTCGGATAACATGCTGAAAACCATGCGCCGCGGTATCAGCAAGCGCCGCACGGTGGAGCTGGTGGACACCATCCGGCAGCGGGTGCCGGGCATTGCGCTGCGCACCACGCTCATTGCTGGCCACCCTGGCGAAACCCAGCAGGACTTTGAGGACCTCTACAACTTCGTGGAGGAAACCCGCTTCGACCGTCTGGGCATCTTCACCTACTCGCACGAGGACAACACCCACTCTTTCACCCTGCCTGACGACGTGCCGGCTGAAGTGAAGCAGGACCGCGCCGACCAGATTATGGAGCTGCAACAAGGCATTTCGATGGAGCTGAACGAGGAGCGCGTGGGCCAGACCCACAAGGTGCTGTTCGACCGCAAGGAAAGCGGCTACTTCGTGGGCCGCACCCAGTACGACTCGCCCGAAGTGGACAACGAAGTGCTGGTGCCCGCCACCAAGGATACCTACGTGCGCCTCGGCGACTTCGCCCAGGTGGAAATCACGGAAGCCTCCGACTTCGACCTGTACGGCAAGCTGGTGTAGGTTTTAGTTGTCAGTTGCTCGTTGTCAGGTTGAATGACCGGATAGCTGATTAGCAATGAACTTTCGTAGTAGCTCCCGATGCGCTGAGCGTCGGGAGCTACTGCTTTTTGTGGCCTGACCCACGGCTAGCAACTGACAACTGATAACGAGCAACTAACAACTAAAACCCTGATCAGCAGCTGACAACTGACAACAAGCAACTGACAACTAAAAAAGCTCAGTTACTTTGTGGCCACTGGCCGGTTATAGCCCGATTATCCTCCTCTCGTATGTCCGTCACGACTCTTTCGTACGCCGCAACCGGCGCGTTTTCCTCTTTGCTCACTGACTATTTGGGCCAGGCGGAAGCGCTGCAGCCCTTCTACCACCGCTTCCCCACGCTGACTGCCTTCGAGGAGCAGATAAAAGAGAAGCAGACCCAGTACACGCCCGAGGCCCGGCAGCGGCTGACTACTGAGCTGCAGCGGCAGTATGCCGCGCTGCCCGCGGTGCACCCGGCAGTACAGGCCAATCTGGAATTGCTGGAGAAGGATACGACGTTCACCATCACCACCGGCCACCAGCTCAACCTGCTCACCGGGCCGCTGTACTTCATCTACAAGATTGTAACAGCCGTGAAGCTGGCCCGCCAGCTGAAGGCACAGTACCCGCAGTACGATTTCGTGCCGGTGTACTGGATGGCCTCCGAAGACCACGACTTCGCCGAAATCAACCACCTGAACCTGTTCGGCAAAAAGTACGAGTGGAACGCCGCCGACCAGGGTGGGCCCGTGGGCCGGTTGCCGCTGGCGGGCCTGAAAGAGGAACTGCTCGACCAGTTGCCCGCCGATGTGCCGGCGCTGTTCCGCGAGGCCTATGAGCAGTCGGGCACGTTGGCCGAAGCCACCCGCCGCCTCACGCACGCGCTGTTTGGGGAGTACGGGCTGGTGAGTCTGGATGCCGACGCGCCCGCGCTGAAACAGGCGCTGGTGCCGGTGCTGGAGCAGGAAATTCAGGCCCAGGCCTCCAACCAGGCCGTGCAGGCGGCCAACGCCCGCCTCGAAGCCGCTGGCTACAAGCCTCAGGTGTACTCGCGCCCCCTCAACCTGTTTTTCCTCACTGACGGCGGCAAGCGGGAGCGGCTGGAATACGACGCGGCTCAGGACTGCGTGCAGATTACGGTGCGCAATACCGGCCGCTGCCATACCCAGCAGGAGTTGCTGGCGCTGGCTCAGGAGCATCCCGAGCAATTCAGCCCCAATGTGGTGCTGCGGCCCCTGTACCAGGAGCTGCTGCTGCCCAACCTCTGCTACATCGGGGGTGGAGCCGAGGTGGCCTACTGGTTTCAGTTGAAGGGCGTGTTTGAACAGAACCAAGTGCCGTTCCCCATTCTGCTGCCCCGCAACTCGGCCCAGTACGTGGGCAAGGCCAACGCCGGCAAGCTGCGCAAGCTGGGCCTCACCTCGCTGGACATCTTCCGGCCGCTGCCCGAGCTGAAAAAGCAGGTGGGTGCCACGCTGGGGCAGGAGGAAGTGAGTCTGCAGGAGCAACAACAGCAGCTGGCCGCCGCCTTCCAGCAGATGGCCGACCTGGCCCAGCGCCTCGACCCCACGCTGGTAAAAACGGTAGCGGCCGAGCAGCAGAAAGTGGCCGGCATTGTGCAGGGACTTGAAAAGCGCCTGAGCAAAGCCGCCGAAGCCAAGCACGAAACGGCCTACACCCAGCTCACGGCCCTCAAAGACAAGCTGATGCCCAACGGCCACTTGCAGGAGCGGGAGGACAATGTGCTCAGCATCCTCATCAATAACCCCGGCTTTATCAACCAGCTGCTGGACGCCTTCGACCCGCTGGTCCTGGAGTTTACGGTGCTGGAAGAGGACTAGAAGACAGCTTCAGCTTGTCGGAAAACCACCAAAGAACGTCATGCTGAGCTTGTCGAAGTATCTCTACCGCTCCGTTGTAGCAATCCAGCGGAGCGGTAGAGATACTTCGGTAAGCTCAGCATAACTGTTTGAAATAAGCAGGGAAGGCAACCATCGGCCACCGGCGGAGCTCTGGGGGAGAGTTGTTCTACTCTTCTCCAACTCCTTATTCCTGATGGTGGCTACTCAACGTTCCTGTTTCTCTATTTCCTGGCTGCGAAAGGTGGTCGGCGGGCTGCTGGTGGGGCTGCTGCCTCTGACGGCCATCGGCCAGACGCTAACCGGCATCATTACCGCCGGCCCCGCGGCCGGTCCGGTGCCGTACGCCAACCTGGGCATTCCGGGCAAGAGCGTGGGTACCGTAACCGATGAGCACGGCCGCTACCAGCTGGCCTACTCGCCGGCCAACCTCGCCGATACCGTGTACCTATCCAGCCTGGGCTACCGGCCGCAGCGGGTGGTGCTGCGCGAACTGGTGGCGCAACCCAACCGCACGCTGGCACCCGTGGCCGTGCCGCTCTCCGACGTGCGGGTGCAGGCCGCGGGCCTCTACAAGCGCCGCCGCACGCTTGGCTGCACCAGTGATTCTCATGCCATCATTTCCAAGCTCAAAGCCGAGCATCTGGGGGCCGAAATGGGAATGGTCGTCTGCCTCAAACACAAACCCACCAAGCTGCTGACGGCCCATTTCAACGTGCTATACCAGCAGCCCGACACCCTGCGGTTTCGGGTGAACCTCTATCGGCTGCTGCCCGACGGCCGCCCCTCGGGGGAGAAGCTGCTGACCCGTAACCTGCTGGTGAGCACCGCCGACCGCACCAGCACCAACGCCCCGCTCACCGTGGACCTGACCACGGACCAGCTGGTGTTGGACGAGGATTTTCTGCTGACGCTGGAGTGGGTTAGCGGCGGGGAGGTGGAGCAGGTAAGCAAAAGCCTGGCCTTTTCCAGCGCCCTGGGCTATGGCAAGGGCGACCTGTACTTCCGCAAAACCAGTCAGGACTCCTGGGAGAAACCTTCCATGGGGGCCAGGCTGGCCGGTATGCAGCCGAAGGTGGGTTTCTACGTGACGGCGCTGGATTAGCACGGGTAACTTAGCAAAAGCAGCAGGCCCGCAACAGCTGGTTTTTTTAGTAGTGCAGGAAGCTATATCCGGCCCTCGGCTGCCCCTTTTCTAAAAGGGCAGCCGAGGGCCGGTGGCGTATAAAAAAAGTTGTGAAGCGCGTGTAAGAAAACGATGTGACGGCATACTAAGGGAATAGAAACGGCTCCGGAACCCGCTCTGTACTCCCAACTCTCTTCCCTGATTTCTTCAACCGTCATGCTGAAAGTTATCCTGAAGTTGCTGCTGCCCCTGGGTATTTTATTGCTGTTTCTGCCTTTGCTGTTGCGCGCCGAGCAGCGGCCGGTGCCGATTGGGTATCAGGCGTTGCCGATGATAGGGCCCGCCGGGCTGTTCCCGCTGGAGGCTACCGGGAATCAGGCAGAATATCAGACGGGTCCTACCGGCCGCCGCTAGTTACCTTGCCCATTCTGCTTCTGCCCCTCGTTTGCTCGCCTCATGCCTGTATCGTTTGATGAGCTGGTAGCGGCCAACCACAACCGGCTGCACCGCATCTGCCGGGCTTACCTACCCCATGACCCGGCCGCCGCCCAGGACTTGTACCAGGAGATGCTGGTGCAGCTCTGGACCTGCCTGCCCGGCTACCGGGGTGAGGCCCAGCTGGGCACCTGGGTGTACCGCGTGGCCGTGAACACCGCTTTGCTGTTCCAACGCCGTGAGCAGCGCCAGCCTACTGCTCGTTCCACTTCGTTCGACCTGGCGGAAAGCCTGCCGGCCGAAACCGATGAGGCGGCCCGCGCCCTCAACACCCTGCTCGACCAGCTGCATCACTGCATTGCCCTGCTGCCCGATGCCGACCGGCTGCTGGTATCGTTGCTACTCGAGGATGCCTCTTATCAGCAGATTGCTGAGGTGCTGGGCCTGAGTGTGAGCAACGTGGGCGTGCGCCTCAACCGGCTGAAAAAGAAAATGGCCGCCTGCGTGGCTCCTGCCCGCCTGGCCGACTAACCTCTGTGCTTTTCGCTATGGATTTTCAGGAATTACAACGCAGCTGGCAGCAGCAGACCGCACCGGCTGCCTCTACGCCAGAAGTGGGCACCAGCGCCTCCGGCCTCTTGGCCGAAACTCAGCGCCTGCACCGGCTGGGCCAGCGTCGCAACTGGCTGGCTTCGGTATTAATTGGGTCGGCCTTGCTGATAGAACTGGCAGTGCCAGTGCTGACCGGCCACCTCCGCACGCCGGTACAGTACGCCGGAGTAGTGCTTCTGACCCTCACGTTGGTTGGCTATGTGGCCCTGATGTGGTGGGGCACCACGCTGCGCCGCGCCGCCCGTCCCGACCTCGACAGTCGGGCTTACTTGCAGGCCGCTCTGCGAACCTTCCGCTTCCGGCGCACTACGCTGCTGTGGCTGGCTATACCCTACGCGCTGGGTTTTGGCGCGGGGATATGGCTGCTGAATAAAGACCGCCTTATGTATGCACCGGTGTGGCAGCCGGTACTGGGAATGGTGCTATTGGTGGGCGCAGCACTGTGGGGCCGCCAGGTTGCCCTGCGGCGGCATGAGCAGCAGTTCGGTGAAACCGAGCGGCAGCTGCTACACTGGCAGCAGGCATTGGAGCTGAAAGGCTAATTTGCACGGGTACGTCTTCCGTCAGTTACTCCCACTATGCTTTCTGAGCCCACCAAAGCCAACCTCCGCCGTGCCACCCTGGCCCGCCGCCGCGCCCTGCCCGATGCCGAAGTGGCCCGGCGCAGCGCCGTTCTGTGGGAGCAGTTGCGGGCGGGTTTTCCGGTGGCGCAGTGGCGGTGGCTGCACCTGTTTCTGCCCATTCCGCAACAGCACGAGCCCGATACCTGGCCGCTGGTCCGGGAGCTGTGGGCGCAGCAGCCGCACCTGCAACTGGCCGTGCCCGTTGTGCAGCCTGACGGCCACACGCTGCGCCACTATCATCTCACGCCCACAACCCAACTCGTGAATAACAAGTGGGGCATCCCGGAACCGGTAGGCGCGGTTGAGGTACGCCCCACCCAACTAGATGCCGTGCTGATTCCGCTGCTGGCCGTTGATGAAGCCGGCCACCGCGTGGGCTATGGCAAGGGCTTCTACGACCGGTTTCTGACGGAGTGCCGGCCCGATGTGCTGCGGATTGGCGTGAGCCTGGAGCCACCGGTGCCGCGCATTGCCGATGTGTGGGCCGGCGACGTGCCGTTGCATGCCTGCCTCACGCCCGAGCGGGTGTGGTGGTTTTAGGTGGTGACGGGCGTACTTGACCGTCGGCCCCACTGTACCCCGGCCCACCATACTCCCACTACGCAAAGCGCCTGCAAAGCCCGCAGCAGCCAATATAGCCGCGTCACCCCAGCGGCGTCGGCATAGGGTTCGGAAGCCGTCAAGGGTGGGTATATGGTAAAGCCCACGGCTAGCAGCGTAGTGAGAAAATGCGTGCATAGGAACAGTACCAGTGCGCAGCTCCCTGCCACCAGCAGCCACCAGGTACTGCCGGGTACCAGCCGCCGCTGCAGTCCGCTTACCAGCAGCACCAATGCCAGCGGTGGCAGTATGAGCAGCAGTTGCCCCGTGTAGGCATCGAGCACGAAGTAGGTGTTGTGCAGTTGAACGTCAATGGTTGGATGCCAAATGGCTGCAGGCCCGAGCAGGAGACTAACTAGCAGCCCCCACAGTAGCAGGGTAGCTCCGAGTAGCGGAAGTAATCGACGCATGGATACGTAGCAGATAGTGCCGGGCAAGATACGCGCCGGCCTACAATACGGCGGCATTTTATAGCGTTGCCTGAATACAACAGTATTCACCTAAGCCCCACTATTATTATGGCCGACCTCCAAACCGCCGCCCCCGCCGCAAAAGGCTCCAAGCCCCGCGCCAAAAAGCACGCCTTCCGCCTCGATATGACGCCGATGGTGGACCTGGCCTTTCTGCTGCTGACTTTCTTCATGCTTACCACCACTTTCAGTAAACCGACCATCATGGAAGTAGCCATGCCGGCGAAGGGTAGTGAGACATCGGATGTGCCTGCCTCCGGAGCCCTGACGGTGCTGCTGGATCGAAACCGTACAGTCCATTATTTCTATGGCTTGAATACGGAGCGTGAGCCGGCTAAGCTGCATACCACTTCCTTCGCTGCCGATGGGCTGCGCAATGTGTTGCTGGCTTTTCGGAATAAGGCCAATGGCATGGTACTCATCAAGGCATCCGACCACGCCGCTTATCAGAGTATGGTCGATGCGCTGGATGAAATGAACATCACCGATACGAAGAAATATGCCTTGGTTGACCTCAGCTCAGCCGATAAACAGTTGCTGGCCCAGGTGCGCTAAGCCAGGGACCTTGAGCAATAAAGAGTACGCCGCCTGCTTTCACTGGAAAAGCAGGCGGCGTACTCTTTATTGCCCGGAGGCTGATGTGGTGTCGGGTAGGGTTGGTGTCGCTGCTACGGGGCGGCGGCTGGTGGTCTTTTTACGCAGGTTAGCAGGTTGCGTAGCACGGCGCTGGGCCGCTAATACGTCGGCCAGTGACGACAAAGTGACTTTCATACAGAAGAAGGGTAAATGGATAAGACAACATGCAATAGGATAGTGTAGCGGAACAGAAACGGGGTAGTAGCAGCAAGATACAACAACAGCGCGGAAAAACGATATGCCGGCTGGGTTTGCCTTGTTTATTGCCGGGCAGTGGTATCAAGGCCGATAATACGGGCCTGACCCCAGGGGGCCACGCTGATTTGCACCCGCAATGGCCGCCGCTGACTAAGCCTGCGGCTCATGGTCTCGGGTACGTAGTATCGCTCCAGCCCGTAGCGCAGGCGCACGCCCCGCCGCCACACGGTCTGCACTGAGCCTCGCAATACTGCCTCCTGACCGTTAGTGGCCGGGCGCTCCGGAAAAATCCCAGTGGCTTCAAACGTACCATCGGGGCGAGGGGCCAGGAGCACGTAGGCAGCCTGCTGCCGCCGGGGTGGAGTATTGCCCCGCCAAAGGCCGCCAGGCAGCTCATTAATCTGGTAGCGCAGGTTCACGTAGTCGCCGTACAGCAGGTCGCGCGGGTCTACGGGTTGGGTGCTGAGCCAGAGAGTCCGGCCCAGGGCCGCCGTGGCATAACCGGCTACGGCCACGCCCACCACAAACAGCACCTGCGCTGCTACCAGCCACTGCAGCCAGCGGCGGCGGGGGGCCGGTATGTCGGGCCGGGGTGGGATAGAAGAGGATACATCAGGGGTCATTGCTGAGGAGTAGAAGGACCGGAAAACGTGCGGGCCGCCCGGCGGCGCAACAGCCAGCTCAAGCCAAACAGCAGCAACCCACCCAGCAGGAAAAACAACGACTTATCCATAAAACCCCAGGTAAGCTTGAAGTACGCCACCGCCGTTGTCACGATAAACAATACGGTGCCCAGCGTAACCCGGTCCTGGTTCTGCTCCTGGTGAGCCCGCAGCAACACGGCTCCGGAATAGGCATACAGCACTACCAGCGTAGCCACCGCCAGTGGCAGGCCGCCCGTAAAGTAAAACCCTGGCAGCAGCAGCAGCCAATCGGTGAGGCTGCCGAGGCGGCCCCGTTGCCGCTTCCCCGCCGCCGACAGCACCGCTACGGCCACCAGCGCCGCCAGATACGGCACCAGCGGAGCGCGCAGCTGCCCGGCATAAAAGTCGGACTCGCCGAACAAGGCCAACCCCAAGGTGAACAGAAACGCCGCCACCAGCGGCGGGCCCTGTAGCGCCCGGCCCGCCGGCCGGTCAGGCTGCCAGTCGCCCAGCGTATACACCAGCATGGCCGGGATAAAGAACCAGGTGATTTTAACGTGCAGAAAGTTGATGAGCAGTGCCGCCTGCCAAAGCAGGCCGGTGGCCAGTACACCGCCCAGCAGTGCATCGGGCCGGCGCCACCAGTAGTAGCCCAGGCCCAGCGCCGTACCCACTGCCGTGAGGTAGCTGAACGCACCCAGCTGCCCCGTGTTGTAGCCCTGCACAATGCCGCTGATAACGGCCGTCATCAGAAACAGCAGGCGGCTGCGGTACAGCCACGTCAGGCCCATGCCCGCCACAGCCCAGGCCAGTAGTCCGGTCAGGTCGTAGCCGATAAGCTGGTAGAGTTGGCTGGTAAGTACAATGCTGGCCCCGAACAGGATCAGGCCCAGTGCAATCAGGCCCATGCCCAGGTTGAGGTTGCCGCGCCGCCGGAAATATTCACCTCCGGCGTAGGCGCTGCACAGGGAGCCCAGCAGCAGCGCCAGCCGAACCAGCTCCGTTAGGCCCTGCCAGTTGGCGGCTACTACGCTCAGCGCACTCAGGCCTACCAGCAGGCTACCCAGCAGGGGCAGCAGGCCAATAGCCGTAGCGTCGGTGGGGTATAGGGCCAGCAGCTGCTCTCGCTGCTGCTCCGTAATGATGCCCCGCTGCACCCAGTCCTGTCCGTCGGTTTCCAGTAGTTTGCGACTCATAACAGAAGCAACTTACGCAGGAAGGCGCAGAGCAACCAGTCAAGTAGACTCAGTCAATAACGATATAGGAGCCGCTACCGGCGAAGCCGAATCCATTTTCAATCCCTGGATTCTGAATATAGGCCCAGCCTTTATTACCAATAGCCCTGTTTATTCTCTCCTGGTATAAAGGGAAGTCACTCTCAGTGGCATCAATAATATCCTCAATAGTAAGTAGCTGCAGTAATGCACTGAAGTTGACCAGGTCCAGTATCACACACGCCCCAAAATCAGAGCTAAAGGCTGTTATTTTCTTCTCGACTGATAATTGTTCAAGGGTACTATTGGTACCATCAATACGCTGTATCTGCTCAACGGAGAGGCGGAATGGACCGGCAGATTTGAAGACGTTTTTAAAGCCAAGCAAACAGCCCCCACCGTAGGGAAAGAACTCGTTTTCTAGTAGCTGAAGAAAGGCTGCTGGATCTTCCGTTGCATTATCAAAGCCCATATTGCCAGACTCTTCGCGGATGTTCTCCAGGTACAGCGGGTCGATGAAAAGCAAATGCCCGGTTAAAATCTCCAACTCAATAGGTTCTCCGTTGCAGGAATACTGCTGCATGGTGCGTGGTTGCGTGTAATTTCTTACCCCCGCTTCCAGGCCCGCGTCATTTCGCGTTTGCCGGGAGGGCCGGGAATCTTCTCCACCAGCCAGCCAGCGGCCAGCAGGCTGCGCTTGAAGGAGCCCTTGGCGCAGTAGCTGACCAGGCAGCCGCCGGGAGCCGTGGCCGCATACAGCTGCTGAAACACCTCATCCGTCCACATATCGGGCTGCTTTTCGGGGGCGAAGGCATCGAAGTAGATGACGTGGTAGGTATCGTTGGGCAGGGGAGTGGTTTGCAGCTCACCGGCCAGCTTCAGGAGCACGAACTGCGGCGTGAGGGCCACGGGCCGCCCCCACGTTGAGGCGTGCAGTTGCTGCTGATAATCAAGTAGCTCGGGGTTGTGGAAATAGTTCTCGATACCCAGCTGTCCCACCACCGACCAGGGCAAAGGGTACTTCTCGATAGTGTCATAAAACACCGGCTGACCAGCCGTGGTAGCCCGCTCCAGCGTCAGCAGGGCATTCAGGCCGGTGCCGAAGCCAATTTCCAGTACCCATACCGGCTCGGTGGCTGCTTCCAGAGCATGTTCCAGGCCGGCTGCTAGATACACGTGCCGGGCCTCCTGCAGCGCGCCGTGGGTGCTATGGTAATGCTCATTGAGGGCAGGCACGAACAGCGTGCTGGAACCATCGGCGGTAGCGCGCACTTCCACGTGAGGCATCGGAATCATATGCGGAAATAAAAAGAGCTGGAATCAACAGCCGGCACACAACGTGTATCGGATGCCGTAGCCCAATATACAGCAATCCGGGCTAAAACCCGAGCGGCTGCGGTGCCCGGCTCGCCCCTGTACGTATCTTGCCGGCCTATGGCTCGCATCCGGATTTCTTTGCCCGATACTTACCTGCTGACCGTGGAGCTGCCCGTGCGCATCACCGACCTCAACTACGGCAACCACCTCGGCAACCATGCCCTGTTGGGGCTGTTGCACGAAGCCCGCGTGCAGCTGCTGCATCACCTGGGCTATGCTGAAGTAGACCCCGCTACCGGGCTGGGCCTCATCATGGCTGATGTGGGCATCGAGTACAAAGGCGAAGGATTTTACGGTGATACGCTCTCCATTCAGATGGCCGCCACCGACCTCAGTAAGTACGGTTTTGATGTGGTGTACTGGGTGAAAAACCAGGATGGCCGCGAAATTGCCCGCGCCAAAACCGGCATGCTCTGCTTCGACTATAACACCCGCAAGCTGCGCCCCCTGGAGGATCGGTACGCCGCCCGCCTGCGGAGTGGTGAGTGAATAAGTGAGTGAGTGAGCTGGGAAAAGAGCTGTCATCCTGAGCGGAGCGAAGAACCTTACCACATTGAAACGACGCATGTAACAACGTGATAAGGTCCTTCGCTCTGCTCAGGATGACAGCAGCACCGCAACCGCCAACTCGCTACCTCACCGTTTCGGTAATTCATCCAGCGGCACTTTTTTCATTCTCAGCGGGTTGAGGCACGTTCCCGGCCAGAAGCGTAGGGCTTCGGCGGCGGGTGTTGTATCTTTGCCCCATGATGATTGATTTGCCCGTAGTTTCCAAGCGCGACATCCGCAAACTCACCCCCGACGAGCTCAAGGCCTTTATGGTGGAGCACGGCGAAAAGCCCTTCCGTGCCAAGCAGGTGCTGGAGTGGCTGTGGAAGAATACGGCCGGCACTTTTGAGGAGATGAACAACATCAGCCTGGCTACCCGCGAGCTGCTGGCCCGGCATTTCGTCATCAATGGAGTGCAGGTGCAAAACCACCAGCTCAGCAACGACGGCACTATCAAATCGGCCTTCCGGCTGTATGATGGCAACATTGTGGAAGGGGTGCTCATTCCGCACGACACGCGCATGACGGCCTGCATTTCCTCGCAGGTAGGTTGCTCACTTACCTGCAAGTTCTGCGCGACCGGCTACATGGACCGGAAGCGCAACCTCGATGCGGCCGAAATCTACGACCAGGTGGTGCGCATCCGGGAGCAGTGCGAGGCCCAGTACGGTACGCCGCTTACCAACATCGTGTACATGGGCATGGGCGAGCCGCTGCTCAACTACGCCAACGTGGTGAAGAGCATTGAGCGCATCACCGCCCCCGATGGCCTGAACATGGCCCCGCGCCGCATCACCGTGAGTACCGCCGGCATTGCCAAAATGATCAAGAAGCTAGCCGACGACGGCGTGAAGGCCAACCTGGCTCTTTCGCTGCACGCGCCCAATGATGCCAAGCGCAACGAAATTATGCCCATCAACGAGGCCAACTCTCTGGCTTCGCTCAAGGATGCGCTCCAGCACTACCACCAGGTAACGGGCCGTAAGGTAACCTACGAGTACATCGTATTCGAGAGCTTTAACGATACCCTGCAGGATGCCGAGGAGCTGTTCCAGATTTCGAAGTGGATTCCCTGCAAGGTGAACCTCATCGAGTACAACCCCATCGAAAACGCCGACTACATCAACACGGCCGACGATAAGCTTACGGCGTTCCACAAGTATCTGGCCGACCGGGGCGTGCAAACCAACATCCGCCGCTCGCGCGGGAAGGATATTGACGCCGCCTGCGGGCAGCTGGCTGTGAAAGAAAAGCCCCAGGAGTCATAGGCATAGCCGGAGTTTCTGCCGGAAACGCGCAACGGCCCGCCATTCTGTACAGGAGTGGCGGGCCGTTGCGTGTAGTGAGGTGTCGCGAAGTCTATTTCGTATCCATCAGGATCTGCATAATAGCGGGGCACTGCTGAGCCGATTGGTAACCTACTTTGGAGCCCAGGGCGCGCAGCTTATCACTGTCGTTCATGGCATCGGCCCCATACACCTGCTGAATTTCTTTGGAATGAGCTTTGAAGCTGGTTTCCAACTGGTCCGAAACCATTTTCAGGCGCTTCTCCTTGGGCAAGCCTTTCAACTCCTTCTGGCGGGGCGTAATGTTGGCGCAAAACTCGGTAGCCAGCGTGTTCACCAGCTTGGTTTCGTCGGTGCCGGCGGGTTTAAACTGGGTGCTGCCCTGGCCGCTCATGCTGGCAAACAGCGGCCGGCTCACCTCACACTCCTGCACCAGCTGCATCCCGATTTTGCGGCCCAGCTGCTCGCCGTAGGCGCGGGCGCCGGCGGGGTCGTTGGTGATGCGCGCCATCAGCTCAGGCTCTGTGGCGGCGCTGGCCATCATCAGCCGGGTAAAGAGCTGGGTGGCTTCATCCTTGTTCAGGCTGGCAAGCGGCTTCTTTTTGTCTTCCTGCTGCAGTTGCGTGCACATACCGGCCGAAATGCGCTGCACCATCTTCTTCTCCACGAGGGTGTCGGTGGAAGCCGTTTGCGCCATGCCCCGGAAGGCGGTGCTGCACAGGCTCAAAAGCAATACAACACGAATAATACAGATTTTCATAGCCTAAATATAGGGTTACCGAGCACTGTCAGCAAACCGGTCTACTATGCACAACGAAACATTAATCGGGGGTAATGGATATTCAAAATATTTTATAGAAGTTTGCTACGACAAGCAACTATCCCGGCATCTTGCTACTCTTGCTATCAGCTGCTTTCGGCAGCTTCCGTTCTTATCTTTTGTCATTATAATTCCTCATGCCTTCTCTCCTCACTCGTAGTCTGCTGGTAGCCGGAGCGCTGCTGGTATTCAGCCAGGTACAGGCCCAGACTAATGTTATAAAATTGGATATCTTCCAGCCTATCGTCAATACGGCCGCCTTATCGTTTGAGCATAAGCTCACGGAAGCTAGCAGCTTTCAGTTCGGGGTTTCCTTTACGGCCAACTATCGGGAGGATGGCTATGATTACAGTGGCTCTTCTTACGAAGGCCGCAAAACCTCCGGATTCGGGATAATGCCGGAGTACCGGTTTTACCTCTCGGAGAAACATCCCGCTATGGAGGGCTTCTACGTGGCCCCCTTTCTGCGCTACCAGTACCTCAGCCAGACGGGCAGCTATTCCAGCTATGATCCGCTGACGGGTAATATCACCTACCGCAAGGCCGATGCCTCGCTGAATGCGTTTGGCGGCGGCGTAGTGGTAGGCCGACACTGGATTTTCAAGCAGCGGTTTTCTCTGGATGCACTGCTGGGCCCGTCCTACATGGTATCGGGTGTGACATCGGATGACCGCAACGTGGAGAAAAGCAATTTCCTGGGGTTCTATGATGATATGAACTACTGCCTGCGGGGTGCCATCACCTTCGGCATTGCCTTCTGATTCCGGCCCCGATTAGTGCCGGGTTTTGCATCCTAAGCTCGGCTTGCGTCCAAAAATTGCCCCTTACTTCCCTCTTCATATTTTATGAAAAAACTCTTACTCGCTGCCACGCTTGTGGCTGCCTCCGCTACCTCTGCCCTGGCGCAGAATAACGTAGTGAAAGTGAACATTCTCAGTCCCCTGGTGAAAACCGGGTCGTTCTTCTACGAGCACAAGCTGTCGGACAACAGCAGCCTGCAGCTGGGTGCCCTGTTTACCAGCTGGAAGGTAGACGGCAACAACACCAAAGTATCGGGCTTTGCGCTTACCCCCGAGTACCGGTTCTACCTATCGGAGCGCTCCACGGCGCCGGAAGGATTCTACGTAGGGCCATTTCTGCGCTACCAGAATCTGACGCTCAAGGATACCTACGAAGAGTATTCGTATGATGCCAACGGCAACCCGCGCACCACTACCCAAACCGATGAAGCTTCGCTGAACACGTTCGGGGGCGGGGTAGTAGTAGGTCGTCAGTGGATTTTCAAGGAGCGTTTTGCCCTGGATCTGTTCCTGGGCCCCTCGTACAATGGCGGCTCCATCACCATGAAAAGCTCCTCTTCAGGCACGGATAGTTTTGACCCGGGGCCTTTTGATGGCTTCGGTATCCGGGCTGGTGTTACGTTCGGCCTCGCTTTCTAGCACGTAATTCTCAAGTATTTTAAGCATCAAAAGAGCCCGCTCAAGTCAATTGGGCGGGCTCTTTTGATGTCATCCGGCAGATGTACTAGCTTTTCCAGCGGCCTTCGGCGCGGGGGCGGCCAGTTAATACTTCCTCTTTGGTTTCGCCTTCGGGTACCTCACGGGTTTCGATGCGTACGGCGTGGGCTTTGGGTTGCACGCGCTGCCCGAAAGCATCAGCAAACTCCTGGGTAAACTCGGCCCCGAAAAAGATGATAAGCGCCGAGTAGTTTACCCACACCAGCAGAATAATGGCCGAGCCCGCCGCCCCGAACGTGGAGCCGGGGTTGGCCTGGGCGATGTAGAAGGCAATGAGGTATTTGCCCAGCATAAACAGCAGGGCCGTAATGAACGCGCCCACGCCCACATCGCGCCACCGGATGATGGCATCGGGTAGAAACCGGTAGATGAGCGCAAACAGCAGAGAGGTGATGAACAGCGATAGGCTAAAATCAATCAGCTTGAGCAGAAATACGGTTATTTCCGGCATGATGCGCTGCAGATAATCAGTGAAAAAGCTGAGCGTGGCGCTGATAACGAAGGAAATGAGCAGCAGCAGGGCCACGCTCAGGATGAGGCCGAAAGACAGGAGCCGGTCGCGCACAAACTGCCAGATGCCGTTGCGGGGCTTTACCTTCAGGTTCCAGATATCATTGATGCTTTCCTGCAGGGTAACGAAAAACGTGGTAGCGGCAAATATCAGTGTGCCAATGCCGATGACGGCGGCAAACCCGCTGCGCTCCTGCTTATTGAACTCGTTGATGCTGTCCTGCATGAATTTGGCCGCATCGGCACCAACCAGCCCCTTCATGTGGGCGAATACTTCGCCGGTAATAGCCTCAGTACCAAACACAGTGCTGGCCGTGGTAATAACGATGATAAGCAGCGGCGGCAGTGAGAAAATAGTATAATAGGATAGGGCCGCGGCGTGGCGAAGTGAGTTATTCACCATAAACTCGCTGGCCGTAGTTTTGAGAATATTGATGACGTCGGAAAACTTGTAATGAGTAGCCATGAACGAGCAGTTGCTGAAGGAAGCGTTGGCGGTAGTACGGGCCGGAGCCGGCGGGCGTTTGGTGGAGTTGATCAATTTGCCGTGCTTTCCGTAGAGCAAGCCGGACTGTAGTTCAGTCCTGTTTCTGGTCTTTTTCCTGTTTTAGTTTCTCCCGATGCGCCTGTTATTCGTTACTGCCCTGCTGGTTCTGCCCGAGCTTGCCCTCTGCCAGACTACACCCAAACAGCCTGCCCCGGCTACTGCGGCGGCCAAAGCCAAAAAGGGTTCCTACCCGGCTGCCGCCGGTTTCGACCAGGCCGGGTCCGACGCCCGCGCCATTGCGCTGGCCGATAAAGTAATGCTGGCCATGGGCGGCTACCCGGCCTGGCAGCAAACCCGTTTGCTGGGCTGGGATTTTCTGGACGGCTCGTATCAGCTCTGGGACCGGCAAACCAATGATTTTCGGTGGCAGAAGGACAGTACCGTGGCCGTGTACAACCTTACCAGCAAGCAGGGCAAAGCCTACCGCAACGGCCGGGATATTTCGGCCACGCCCGACGGGCAGAAGCTGCTGGGTAAGATGTATCCCGTGTGGGTAAATAACTCGTGGTGGCTGCTGATGCCCTTTAAGCTGAAGGATTCCGGCGTCACGCTCACCTACAAAGGCACCGGCAAGCTGATGGATGGCACGCCTGCCGAGGTACTGAACATGACCTTCAAAAACGTGGGCGTGACCCCGGACAACAAGTACGAGGTGTACGTCAACCCGAAAACCAACCTGATGGAGGAGTGGGCGTATTTCCCTAAGGCGACAGACGCGCAGCCCGCCTTCCGTCGCCGTTGGGCCGGGTATCAGCAGTACAACGGCATCCTGCTGGCCGCTGACCGCACCGATGGTAAAGACGGCCGCAAGCTGGGCCACATTTCGGCTTTCAGCAATGTGCCGGCCGGCGTTATGCAAGCGCCCAAACCCATAGAAAAGCTGTAGCCTGTTGCCACCGGTCAGGCCGACACCAAAAGGACCTTCCCACGCCAGCGCAAATCGTTCTGTCGGGGGAAGGTCCTTGCCGGTTTCAGGAGCAGGGTGACGATTCGGCCGCTAGCCTTTCGCCAGCTCCCAGCGCAGGGTTTCGATAGGGGCCTCGCGCAGTTCCTGAGCCAATTCGGCGTCGTTGCTGAATTGTAGCTGGTGCAGCACCGATGCCTCCACGCTCACCCCAAACTGCGGCTCCGCAAATGGCCAGGGCTGCACCTGCACGGGGCCGTCCTCGGTGGGGCGCAGCACGTGGTGGGTGCGGCCGTCGGGGCCGTGGTAGATTTCCAGAGCGCGGCCCATTTCGGGCAGCTCGCGGCGGCAGAGAATGAGGCTGAGCCGGTCGCACCAGTGGAGCAAAGTATAGGCCTGCTCGGCTTCGGCTTTTTTGATTTTCAACTCCCGCCGCCACCGTTGCTGAGAGGCCCGCTGCTCATCCAGAAACGCATCAATTTCCGCCTTCTGCCCCCGCAAACTCTCATAGAGCGTACTCAGGTGCAGACTGGTGAGCAGACTGCGCCAACGGCCCTGGAAGCGCGCCGCGTGCATCAGACGGGTGGCTTGCTCCAGCGAGAATTCCTTCATGGTGAAGTTGGCCGGAGCCCCGGCGGGCGTGAGGCCGTAGTGCCCGGTCCAGTCGGCCTGCTCGTCGTCGTGCTGGGCGGCGGCGGCCAGCAGGCCTACCCACTGGTCGGTGGGCAGAAACGGGGGCCACTGGTGCAGCAGCTGAGCCGCCAGCAGCGCGTGGGCCTGCTGGTAGATAATCTGCCAGCCGGCGGGCGTGTGGTTGACAATCATTTTGGGGCAGTGAGGTTCGCTAAGAGGAACGCACTAGCGCCACGCAGGTTTTCGACATCGGCAAGTAACCAAAACGCCCCACCGGATGAGGTGAGGCGTCAAAGAAAAGGTTAACAAGCAGTCTACTTCAGTACCACCGCTTCCTTCAGGTGCAGCAGCATGTCGTCGGTCATCTTGTCCAGCGTGAACTGGGGCTGCCAGTTCCAGTCGTGGCGGGCTTTGCTGTCATCGATGCTGGCGGGCCAGGAGTCGGCAATCTGCTGGCGCTGGTCAGGCTGGTAGGTTACCTGGAAATCGGGGTAGTGGCGTTGGATGCTGGCCGTAATTTCCTTCGGGCTGAAGCTCATGGCCCCCAGGTTGTAGCTGCTGCGCACTTTGATGTTCTCGGCCGGGGCGTGCATCAGGTCCAGCGTGGCCTTCAGCGCGTCGGGCATGTACATCATGGGCAGGTAGGTGTCTTCTTTCAGGAAGCACTCGTAATTCTCGCCGGCCACGGCTTTGTGGTAGATGTCCACGGCGTAATCGGTGGTGCCGCCGCCGGGCAGGCTCTTGTAGCCGATGAGGCCCGGGTAGCGCAAGCTACGCACATCCAGGCCGTGCTTGCGGAAGTACCACTCGCACCACTGCTCCCCGGCCAGCTTGCTGATGCCGTACACCGTGTTGGGGTTCATGATGGTGAGCTGGGGCGTGTTGTCGCGCGGGGTATCGGGCCCGAATACGGCAATGCTGCTGGGCCAGTATACCTGCTTTACGCCCAGATCCACGGCCGCATCCAGCACGTGAAACAGGCCGTCCATGTTCAACTGCCAGCCAAACTTGGGATTCTTCTCAGCCGTGGCCGACAGTAGTGCCGCCAAGTGATACACCTGCTTGGGCTTGTACTGGCGAATAACTTCTTCCAGGCGGTTTTTATCCAGCACATCCAGCTGCTCGAAGGGGCCGGCCTGCGCGGTTTCAGCATCTTTGGGGGCGCGCACGTCGGCGGCTACTACATTGGATGCCCCATACAACTGGCGCAGCTCGTGGGTAAGCTCCAGGCCCAGCTGTCCGCCGGCGCCAATAACGAGGATGGTGTCGCCGGGGGTAGCGGCGGAGGTGCTGGATGTAGCCATTCGGGAGGGTGGTGAAGAGAAATGGGTGGTAGAGGAATGCAAAGATACGGGGCCGACGGGCTTTCGGTAGTCAGGTAGGATGAAGCACAAACACAACGGCCTCGGTATCTTTGGGCTCTACTCTGTGTCATCTACCCCGCGAGGCTATGCGCTACTGGTTTCTCCTGTTATTGAGTGTTCTACCATTACTAAACGGTAGGGTCATTGCCCAATCTTCAACCGCCCGGCCCATGTACCGCAACCTGGTAATGGAAGGCGGCGGCATCCGGGGAGTGGCGTATGGCGGGGCGCTGGAGGAGCTGGAGCAGCAGGGCGTGCTGGCGGGCCTGCAGCGGGTGGGCGGCACCTCGGCCGGAGCCATTCAGGCGGCGCTGCTGGCCGTGGGGTTTTCGCCCCGGGAGATTATCGAGGTAGTGAATAACACGCCCATCCAGCGCTTCAACGACGGGCGGTTTATGTTTATCGGGGGCAGCCACCGCCTCACCAAGCAGTTTGGCTGGTACCGCGGCGACGCCCTCACCGAGCACATGCGGCAACTGGTAGCCCGCAAAACCAATAAGCCCGACCTCACGCTGCTGGAGCTGCACCAGCTGGCTCAGCAGCAGCCCGGCCGCTTCCTGGACCTGTACACCACCGGCACCAACCTCACCCAGCAGCGCATCCAGGTATTCAGCTACGAAACCAGCCCCACCATGCGCGTGGCCGATGCCGTGCGCATCAGCATGAGCATTCCGCTCTACTTCCGGGCCGTGCTGCTCGATGCCCGCGGTAACGTCATCCACGGTAAGCCCCAAAAGGGCCAGCCCGTGCAGGTGCTGGTTGATGGAGGCCTGCTGGCCAACTACCCCGTGGAGCTGTTCGACCACCCGCGCTACCTGCCGGCCCAGCTTTCGGCCTCCACCAAGCCCGATGCCGAGGGCCGCGTGTATAACCCCGAAACCCTGGGCCTGCGCCTGGATAGGGCCGAGCAGATTGCCTGTGATACGCTGCCCACCGGCCGCCAGCAGCTGGCTCCCTACGATATCAACGGTTTCGGCAGCTACATAGCGGCGCTGTACAACCTCACCGAGGAAACCCTCAACCCCACCCGCGCCCAGGACTGGGCCCGCACCATCAGCATCAATACCGAAGGCTTCGCCCCCAAAATCAAGCGCATGCCCGACGCCGACAAGCAGCGCCTGATGGCCAGCGGCCGAAAGGGTGTACAGGCGTTTTTCGGGCGGTGACCCCACCCCCGGCCCCTCTCCCGGAGGGGAGGGGCTGGGGGTGGGGTGAAACGGTTTACCTTTGCCTGACCTCCCACTCACCAAGTCACTCATTCATCATCTCACCGCATGTACACCACCCTTCAGCCCGACCTCGAAAAGCAGCTTCAGGAAATCAAAGATGCCGGCCTTTACAAAAAGGAGCGGGTGATTACCTCGCCCCAGGGCGCCGAAATTGAAACCGCCGAGGCGGGTGAGGTGCTGAACTTCTGCGCCAACAACTACCTGGGCCTGTCGTCGCACCCCGAGGTGATTAAAGCGGCCAAAGAAGCCATTGATACGCACGGCTACGGCATGTCGTCGGTGCGCTTCATCTGCGGCACCCAGGATATCCACAAGCAGTTGGAAGCCAAGCTGGCTGAGTTTTTGGGTACCGAGGACACCATCCTGTACGCGGCGGCTTTTGATGCCAACGGCGGCGTATTCGAGCCCCTGTTCAACGAGCAGGACGCCATTATTTCGGATGCTCTGAACCACGCCTCCATTATTGATGGTGTGCGCCTGTGCAAAGCCCAGCGCTACCGCTACGAGCACAACAACATGGAGGACCTGGAAAAGCAGCTCCAGGACGCCGTAGCCAAAGGGACCCGTCACCGTATCATCGTAACGGACGGCTCGTTCTCAATGGACGGCACCATTGCCCAGCTCGATAAAATCTGTGACCTGGCCGACAAGTACGAGGCGCTGGTGATGATTGACGAGTGCCACTCGATGGGCTTCCTGGGCAAAACCGGCCGGGGCACCCACGAGTACCGCAACGTGCTGGGCCGCGTGGATATCATCACCGGCACGCTGGGCAAAGCCCTGGGCGGGGCTATGGGCGGCTTCACCTCGGGCCGCAAGGAAATTATTGATATGCTGCGTCAGCGCAGCCGGCCCTATCTGTTCAGCAATACCCTGGCACCCGCCATTGTGGGGGCCAGCCTGCGCGTGCTGGAGCTGCTCACCGAAAGCACCCAGCTCCGCGACCAGCTGGAGGAAAACACGAAATACTTCCGCGAGAAGATGACGGCCGCCGGCTTCGACATCAAGCCCGGGGAGCACCCCATCGTGCCCGTTATGCTCTACGATGCCAAGCTGAGCCAGGAGTTTGCGGCCCGCATGCTGGAAAAGGGCATCTACGTGGTGGGTTTCTACTTCCCCGTAGTGCCCAAGGGTCAGGCCCGCATCCGGGTGCAGCTCTCAGCCGCCCATACCCGTGCTCATCTGGACAAAGCCATTGCCGCCTTCATTGAGGTAGGTAAGGAGCTGGAAGTGCTGAAGTAATTGCCCCCGTCCAGACGGAGTAAATCTAGTTCTGCCTGAGCTCAATAAAGCGTCATGCGCTCTGTCGGTTTGTCGGCAGAGCGCATGACGCTTTACGCGTAGATAAAGGAATTATTTATTGCCGGTAAAACTGTACCGAACAATGCAGATGCCGGTTTCGGCTTTGGGGGCCAGATTAACCTTACCAGTCAATTTGCCATTCGCATTAATTGTAAAAACTACTTGCCTTGCTGGTTCAGTATCGGTGCCAGACGAAAATCGGTTGAAATAAAACTGGCCATCCTTAAGGTTTCCTTTTAGATCAACCATGCCCGGTACAGATAAGGTGTATACTTCCTTCTCCTGAGAAATAGTCCAAACCTGTTTCTCCGGTTTGCCTGTTGGGAATTCCTGGATGCCCGATGGTCCACTGCAATAATTCTCAGTGCTGACAAGTGTAATCTGCCATTTGCCAACTATATCGGAGGTTGGCTTTGATTGAGAAAAACTGCTAATCACGCAGAATAGAATTGGCACCAGAGAGAGAATAACCCTTTTTATCATGGGAGTAAAGATAGTTCTTGTCGGGTTCCTTACGCCGCCACCTCCGCTGCCGGGCTGGCCGACGCCGCCGGTTTGGGAGCCATATCGAACAGGAACTCGTTGAGGCGGGCGCGCAGGTCGGCGGGGGCCAGGTTGCGGAATACCTCCCCGCCGCGCACCAGGGAAATCTGGCTGGTTTCCTCGCTCACTACCAGCACCACGGCGTCGGTTACCTCCGTGAGGCCGATGGCGGCACGGTGGCGCAGACCCAGGGCGGCCGGTACGTCGGGATTTTCGCTGACGGGCAGAATGCAGCGCGCCGCCTTAATGCGGCCGTTGCTGATGATGACGGCCCCATCGTGCAAAGGGCTGGTTTTGTTGAAGATGCTCATCAGCAGGCGCTTGCTCACGGTGGCGTCGAGCAGGTCGCCAGAGTCGGCGAAGAACTTCAGGTCGGAGGCCATGCTGAAGGCAATGAGGGCCCCGGTTTGCTTGCTGGCCAGGCTTTTGGCGGCCTCAATGAACGGGGTAATGTTCATGCGCTCCGGTTGGGTGTCGCGCCGCCACGAGAACATGCGCAGCCGGTTGCTGAAGCTGGTAGCCTTGCCCACGTTCAGCAGAAACCGTCGGATTTCCTGCTGAAACAGAATGATGCCCGCCAGCACGCCCACGCTCATAAACTGCCCCAGAATGCTGGTGAGTAGTTCCATGCCGGCCGCCTTCACCACCAGGTAGAAGAGGTACAACGACATGAAGCCCAGAAACACCTTTAGCGCCACACTTCCCGTCAGCAGCTTGTAGAGCTGATAGAACAATACCGTGACCAGCAGCACGTCCACGACGTCTACCCAGCCAATGCGCAGGAAGCCGATGCCGAAGGAGCCTATCACGGGGAAAGATTTGGGAAAGTGTTGAGTACCAACTGAATGGTTTGGGTTGCCTCCGCTACATCGTGTACGCGCAGCAGCCGGGCACCGTTGAGTACCGCCAGGGTGTTGACGCTGACCGTACCCGCCAGGGCTGCATCGGGGGTGAGGCCGAGCGGTTTGTACACCATGCTTTTGCGCGACAGGCCCGCCAGAATAGGCAAGCCCAGCACGTGCAACTCCCGTAGTCGGCGCAGCAGCTCGTGGCCCTGGGCGGGCGTTTTGGCAAACCCAAACCCGGGGTCCAGCACCACATCCGTTACGCCGTGCTGGCGCAGCTCGGCCAGCTTGTCGCGGAAGTAGCGCACCAGCTCCAGCACCAGGTCGCCCTCGTATTGGGTGAGTTGGGTCATGGTCTGGGGCGTGCCGCGCATGTGCATCAGAATGTAGGGCACGCCCAGGCGGCCGGCCGTGGGTAGCATGTCGGCATCCAACTGGCCCCCGCTCACGTCGTTCAGGATGTCGGCCCCGGCGGCTACGGCCTCAGCCGCCACCTCGGCCCGGAAGGTATCCACGGAAATAAACGCCTCCGGAAACGCCCGGCGCACGGCGGCCACGGCGGGCAGCAGGCGGCGCTTTTCCTCCTCCGGACTGATATCCTCGGCCCCGGGGCGGGTGGAGTAGCCGCCCAAATCCAGTACGGCGGCCCCGGCTTGCAGCATCTGCTCGGCCCGGCGCAGCAGGTCGTCCTCGGCGGCCACGCGGCTGTCCTGGTAGAAGGAATCGGGCGTCAGGTTGAGGATGCCCATCACCTGCGGACGGCGCAAATCCAGCACCCGGCCGCCGGGGCAGCGCAGCGTCAGCCTCGGGGAAAAGCACGTATCTTGCGGGGCCTGGAACATGGATTTTTGGGTAGTTTTTACGCTGTCATCCTTCGTCCTCGATTGATACGCGACATGCTTAGGATGGCAGGCCATAAAGGCGAATAGCAACAAAATAGCCGCAAAAACTTGGAGAATCAAACTCAGCTTGAATATGACCGGGTGCTGACCCGGTGCCGGACGCTGTTTCTGGCTAAAACCCACGACTATGGCACGGCTTGGCGAATTTTGCGGCTGCCCAGCGTTACGGACCAGATTTACATTAAAGCCCAGCGCATCCGCAGCATTCAGGAGAAGGGCACGCAGCTGGTAGCCGATGGGGTGGAGGAGGAGTTTGTGGCCATCATCAACTACTGCCTCATTGCCCTGATGCAGCTGCGCCTGCCCGCCGATGCCCCCCTGGACCTGGACCCCGCCGCCGTGGCCCGCGCCTACGACGAGGAAACCGAGGCCAACCGCCAGCTGCTCTTCGCCAAAAACCACGACTACGGCGAGGCGTGGCGGCAGATGCGCATTGAGAGCATCACGGACATCATTCTGATGAAGCTGCACCGCACCAAGCAGATTGAGGACCTGGGCGGTCTGACCCGCGTATCGGAAGGCGTGGACGCCAACTACCGGGACATGCTGAACTACGCCGTGTTTGTGCTGATTAAAATGGGCTACGGGGAGCAGCAGTAACCTGCCGTCCTGTGCCTGCTGAGGACCTTATCACTGTGGGGCAACTGTTTCGGCAATGGTGAGTATTATTTCCACGTGATAAAGTCCTGCACAAGCTCCCAATGACCAGTACCTTTAGCTCTCAAGCGCCAAGCGCCCCTGTTCCCAAGCCTCCCTTTATGAAACAACTGACCCGCATCTGCTGGCTGCTGCTGGGCACTGTGTTTATCTTCTCGGGCCTCGTGAAGCTGAATGACCCTATTGGCACGGCCCTGAAGCTGGAAGAATACTTTGAAGTATTTGCCAAGGATTTCGGCTCGTTCTTCACCTTCTTCATTCCGCATTCCCGCACGCTGAGCATCTTCCTGAGCTCCCTGGAAGTGGTACTGGGTGTGGCCCTGCTGCTGCGCTGGATGCTGCGCCAGACGCTGTGGGTACTGCTGGGGCTGCTGGTATTTTTCGGGTTCCTGACGTTTTACTCGGCCGCCTTCAATAAGGTAACCGACTGCGGCTGCTTCGGCGACTTCCTCAAGCTCACACCCTGGGTTTCGTTTGCCAAGGACACGTTCCTGCTGGGCCTGTGGCTGGTGGTGTTCCTGAACCAGCGCTACCTGCGCCGTGTGTTTGCCAAAGGCACTACGGGTGTCATGTACATTACCCTCGCCTCGGCCGTGGCGGTGGGCGTGGGCGTGAGGGCGCTGGGCCACTTGCCCTACTTCGATTTCCTGCCTTATAAAATCGGGAACAACATTCCGCAGCTGATGAAGCCCCGGGAGCAGGCCAAGTACCAGTACGTGATGGAGCGCAACGGCGAAACCAAAACCTTCACGGAATACCCCACCGACTCCACCTGGAAGTACAAGAGCATGGAGGTACTGAATCCCGAGGCCAGCAAGCCTGTCATCACCGACTTCTCCATCTTCGACGCCGAGCAGCAGAATCATACCGACGAGGTACTGAAGGGCAACAAGCTGCTGCTCATCATCCAGAACGTGCAGGACGCCGACCGGGACCGGTTCAAGGACATCAACAAGCTGATGGAAGCCACGGCCAAGTCGCGTAAGCAGATTCAGCCGCTCATCATCACCAGCAGCAGCCCTCAGGAGTTCGATGCCTTCCGCCACGACGTGAACCTGCCCGGCACTTACTACTTCGCCGATGCCACGGTGCTCAAATCCATGATTCGCTCCAACCCCGGCTTTATTCTGCTGCAGGATGGCGTGGTGAAAGGCAAGTACCACTACCACGACATCCCCGACGCCAGCAAGCTGGAAGACCTTTTATAGTGCTTAGTTATTAGTGCCTGGTGCTTAGGCTGGTTAATCAGAATCCAAACACCAAGCACTAATATCTAAGCACCAAGCACTAACAAATGATTGGTTTTATTCTGACCCGGTTGTGGCAGGGCGTACTGGTGCTGCTGGGCGTAGCCCTCACCGTGTTTTTCCTGTTTCAGGTGCTGCCCGGCGACCCGGTGGCCCTGCTGGCCGGCCAACGCTCCGACGCCGCCACCCGCGCCGCCATTGCGCAGGACCTGGGCCTCGACCAGCCCCTGCCCGTGCAGCTGCTGGGGTACCTCAATGATGTGTCGCCGGTGGGCGTGCACCCGCGCGACTCGGCGGGCGTGGCCAAGTACGGCGGCGTGCAGTTGCTGCCGTTGGGCGCGGAGAAGGCGCTGGTGCTGAAAACGCCCTACCTGCGCCGTTCTTTCCAAAGCAATAAAGAAGTGCTGAGCATCCTGCTCGACCACTTTACTGGCACCATGTGGCTGGCTTTGGCGGCTATGCTGCTGGCGGCAGTGGTTGGTATTGGGCTGGGCGTGGTAGCAGCCCTGCGTCCCCATTCCTGGCTGGATCGGGTGCTGGTGTCTACCTCGGTGCTGGGTATTTCGGTGCCATCGTTTGTGGCAGCTATTCTCATTGCCATTACGTTCGGGTTCTACTGGAGCCGCTGGACGGGCCTGAACCTCACCGGGCAGCTCTTCGAAACCGACCCTTTCACCGGCCGCCACCTGGTGCTAAAAAATCTGCTGCTGCCGGCCATTGCTCTGGGCGTGCGGCCCCTGGCGGTTATTGTGCAGCTCACCCGCTCCTCCATGCTCGATGTGATGAGCCAGGACTACATCCGCACGGCCCGGGCCAAGGGGCTTTCGGGCTACCGCATGGTGGTGGGGCATGCTCTTAAAAATGCCCTGAACCCGGTTATTACGGCCGTATCGGGCTGGCTGGCTTCGCTGATGGCGGGTGCTTTCTTTATTGAGTACATCTTCAACTGGAAAGGCCTAGGAACCGTAACGCTCCGTGCCGTGGAAAACCTCGATTTTCCGGTGGTCATGGGGGCCACTATTTTCATTGCGGCACTGTTTGTAGTGGTGAACATCGTGGTAGATGTCCTCTACGCCGTGTTCGACCCCCGCGTGAAGCTGGGGTAACTTCACTTTCCTCACATTTCACACCATGCGCCTTTACCTGATTGGCATGCCCGGCGCGGGCAAAACTACCCTGGGTCGGGCGCTGGCCGTAGCATATCAGCTGCCATTTCTGGATCTGGATGAGGAAATTGTGCGTCGGGAGCAGCGGAGCGTGTCGGAGATATTCGCTCAGGACGGGGAGGAGTATTTTCGGCAGCGGGAGGCTGATGTGCTACGCAGCCTCATTGCTGAACACCCGCAGATAGTACTGGCCACCGGTGGCGGCACGCCCTGCTTCCACCATAACCTGGAGTTGCTGCTCGAAACCGGCTTGGCGCTGTATCTGGCGGTGCCGATAGAAGAGCTGGTGCGCCGGCTGTTGGCCGTGGCCGCCACGCGCCCTCTGTTGGCCTCTTTGCCCGATGCCGCCGGCCTGGAAACCCGCTTGCGTGAAACCTTGGCGGCCCGGCAGCAGTTTTATGAACGTGCACCGCTGCGCTGCACGGCCCCTACCTGCTCCGTAGATGCTGTGCAACAACTGCTGGCCCGCTACTCCGCCACGGCATAATAACCTGAGTGAGTGGCCCGGCATTTGCGCAAGCATGCGTATTTTTGCGCCTTCATCATTCCTGTATTGGTATGAATACCACTTCCGAAGCTCCGGAAACCGTTGCTCCCGTTACGCCCGCCAAACCCGCCGAAGCTATTAAGCCCAAGCACAAAGGCTCGGCCCGCCTGTTTGAGAATCCGGTACTGGAGCGCCTGACCCATACGCACATTGCCGGTCCGCTCACCATTTTTTTCGCCGTAGCGGCCGTAAGCCTATACTATAGCCTCAGTCAGGGCCTGCTCACGGGGCTGTCGGCCTTCGGGCTGTTTCTGGGAGGCTGGTTCCTGTTCACGCTGGCTGAGTACCTGATGCACCGCTTCCTGTACCACATGAAGACGGATACGCCCGGTAAGGCCAAATTTCAGTACACCATGCACGGCGTACACCATGAGTTTCCGAAGGATAAGACCCGCCTGGCCATGCCCCCCATCCTGACGGTGTTCGTGGCTTCCCTGCTGTTCTTCATATTCCGGTTCACGTTCGGCAATGCCGGCTTTGGTATCCTGGCGGGGTTCGTGTTTGGCTATGCGCTGTACCTGTTTGTGCATTATGCCATTCACATGTATTCGCCCCCGAAAAACTTCCTGAAATTCTGGTGGCATCATCATGCGCAACACCACTACCGGCAGGATGAAATTGCCTTTGGCGTGAGCACCACCCTCTGGGACCACATTGTGGGTACTATGCCTAAGAACAAGAAGTAGCAACCGACAAAAGCTCATCAGCCACAGCGCCCCGCCCACAATAGTGTGAGCGGGGCGCTGTGGCATACGGGTCGCTAAGCAGACATAGAAACGGCTAACGGGGTGCTGGCAGAAAAATATTGGGTGTGAGTTCTCAGGTAGCGAAGGGAATACCTACCTTGCGCGGTAAAGCAAGTTAGTAAGACGGTGTGTACAAGTGTATTGACGCGTTTTGATGCACACGTGTACCTGCCCTGGAACTTAGCACTCTCCGATTACCGGTAACCCTCGATTTTCTTACCTACTCTTCCCTATGAACAAACTTTACCTTGTTGCTCTCGGCTTGCTGCTGGGAACTTCGGTCGCGCAGGCCCAATACGTTTTCACGGATACTAACCTGGGGCCGTACACGCAGGATTTCAATACGCTGACTGGCAACCAGACCTTCACGAATGGCACAACGCTACCGGGCGTATACGCCACCTTCACGTTTGATACCGCGCCTACGGTTGAACAGGCAGCCTCTGCGTTCGGGCCTATTCCAGCCAACGACGGTAGCAACACCGCAGCCTTCTGGTATCACTTCGGCTATGCTGGCAGCACCGATCGGGCGCTGGGAGGTATTGCTTCCACCACCGTTGCCAACGGTATCGGCTACATTGGTATTCGGCTGAAAAACAGCAGCTCGAAGGTTATCAAGAACCTGGAAGTGCAGTACGCCATGGAGCAATGGTACAACTCCGGAAACAACGGCGCTGCCATGGTGAAATTCCACTACCAGCGGTCTGCCAGTGCCATAACGTCAAATATCACCGGAACCTGGACGCCGCTGACGACGCTGGACGTGCAGGCTCCTTCAACCACTACCGTTATTGCGCCGCGTGACGGCAATTCCTCCACCAACCGGCGGGTAATGAAAGCTACGCTGCAGGATATTAACCTGGCGGTAGGTGAAGAGATTATGCTACGGTGGTCGTACACGTTCAATACCGGCACCAATGGCAACGGGCTAAGTATGGATGATGTGGTCATTTCTCCCCAGACGAACGTATTTTACTCTGCCACCAGCGGGGATTTGGACAAAAACAACAGCTGGGGTACTTCCACCGATGGTTCCGGAACCAGGCCCTCGGATTTCACCTCCGCAAACCAGACGTTTTATGTACAGGGCACTGCCACCGCCAACCGTGTACAGCAGGGCAATGCCTGGATTGTAAGTGGCGCCAACTCCAAAATTATAGTGGGTAACGGCGTTACGCCTTCCCGCCTGCTGATTGATAATTCCAACAAAACAGTTGAAGGTATAATTGAGGTAGCCGCCGGCTCAACACTGGAAATTCAGCGCACGGACCTGAAGAATGTTAAACTGGGTTACCTGGACCCCACCAGCACGGTCATCTTCAGCGGTAATGGCCTGGCGCACACCATTCCGGCCACCAGCTACGGCAACCTAACGCTGGCCGATGGCGGCGCTAAAACGCTGGGAGGCGCAGTGCTGGTAAGTGGGCAGGTTAACCTGAACTCTAATACCAATCTTACTCTGGGTAATTACGATGCCACCATTCTGCGGGGCGGCGGGCTGAGCAATTACGGCAGCTCTGCCTTTGTGGTTACGAATGGTACCGGCCGCCTGCGCCAGGCCGTGCAGAACAGTGGCGTTGATGTGGTATACCCCGTGGGTAGCTCAGCCACCAGCTACACGCCTGCTTACCTGCAACAGCCCAATAGTACTACTGCCCGCAACGAGGATGTGTTCGGAGTACGCGTGCAGAACGGCATCTATAGCCGCTACGATGCCAATGACAACGCGCAGGGCACGGCCATATCGGCTAGCCAGGGCGTAGATAAAACCTGGCTGATAAGTGAGGAGGTGAAAGGTAATGCCAACGTGACGATGGGCCTGCAATGGAATACTGCCGATGAAGCTACTGGCTCTCCCGCCTTCGACCGCACCAAAGCCTACGTGGGGCACTATCTCACCTCACCACAACCGTATTTCGACCGGGTCGCTGCGACGGCCGCTACGGCGGGCTCTATTACCGGCAGCTACCGCATGAGCCGCTCCGGCATTACCAGCTTCTCGCCCTTCGTAGTTTCTTCCCGCAATGGCGGGCCGCTACCGGTGCAGCTGGTAAGCTTCTCGGCGCAACGGAGCGGCACGGGCGTAGTGAGTAGCTGGGAAACGGCTCAGGAACTTAATAACCGTCACTTCGTGGTAGAGCGCAGCCGCACCGGCCAGGATTTTGAGGCCATTGGTACGGTAGCCGGCCACGGTACCAGCAACAATGCCCACCGCTACCAGTACACGGATACACAGGCTCCCGCCGCCGTAACCTATTACCGGCTGCGGCAGGTGGATACCGACGGAGCGGAGGCGTTTTCAGCGGTGGTGGCAGTAAATGGTACGGGAGAGGCCGCGCTGGCCTGGGTACAGCCCAACCCCGGAACCGGCCTCTATCAGCTGGTAGTTCAGCAACCGGGCAGTGTGATACAGGCCGAGGTGCTCAGCGTGATAGGCTCCCGCGTGCAAACTGTGGGGGCCGATGGCCGCATCGACCTGCAGCAGCAGCCTAGCGGTATATACCTAGTACGCTACCGCACGGCACAGGGCCCCAAAACGCTTCGCCTACTCAAGGAATAACCGCATTCCGGTACTAATACAAAACGGCCCCGCACCAGTTGGTGAGGGGCCGTTTTGTATTATGAGGGGTAGCTTGTACGTGCCAGATTACGGACGGCGGAAGCGGCTTACAACAAACCAGATTAGCAGTACTATCAGGAACACACCTACAATGCCCGTCCAGGCACCGGCTTTAAAAACAGTGGCAATGGCGTCGCAGCTGCTTAGGCTGAAGGTGAGCAGAACCAGCAAGGCAGCAATAGTTGGGAAGCGGAAGGTGTTCATGGCGGAGAGAGTAAAAACGGTGGGCCGGACTATCCGGGGGATGCTGTTGTGTACTCTGCTTCCCTGTAAAAGGTTGATGCCATCATCTCAGGCCTGTTCAGCCAGCTATTCCGCACTGGCTAACCAGAGGTGCAACTATTCAACCAAGGCCCACCGCTTTGCCCGGTAGGTGGTTATGGGATGTCAGAAGGGAGAAATGTCCATTCCCAGTTGAAGCAGAAGAGGGGCGGTATACTCCGATCTTCCTTTTACGTGGTAACTCGCCGTAAGCATGCCACAATTTCACGCTGAATTTAGTTGCACCGGCAACTGGCAACAGAAGTTTTTTGTACAAAGAATCAGAAAAATCTCCGGCTACAGGAGCACCTATTGAACAGCGTTCCGCCAACTGCACTACAGAAAAAGAAAAACCCTACGACAAGCTGATAGTCAGCTCGTCGTAGGGTTTCTTAGCGCTCCCTCCTGGGCTCGAACCAGGGACCCTCTGATTAACAGTCAGATGCTCTAACCGGCTGAGCTAAGGAAGCGGTTATGGCGGCGGTGTTTTGCCGTTGCTGGTGCAATATTAGGGCAAACTTTCGGAAGCTGCAAACATGTGTTTTGAAATTTTTTTAACAATTTCTCTAGTTCGTGATTGTCAAAGTGTTGCCGGAAAGATAAGCGGCATATTGGCGAAGCGGCCGGGTAGCGGGGCCACTTTGTGGCTGCCCCTGTAGGCTGAACTGGGAATTGCAACAGGGGTCGTACAGGCGCAGAAATGGGTCAATCTTCACCCGGGCACAGGTATCGAGAGGTTGGTAGGGGCAATTCCGCTCGAAAGCCAAGTAGGAGCTGGCATTCTGCCGGACTACTATAATGCCTCGCACGCCGCCCTTGATATACACCGCGCCATTGTCGAAGCGCAGGTTGCTGTTCTGTTGATCAGTCAAGAACAGCACCTCATTCACCGCGGCCAACGGAATCTGCGGTTGGGTATCGTTGGTTGATGAGCAGGCGCTGACAACGAGCGTAGCACCCCCCAAAACAAGTAACCAGAGTCCGATACGAGAAAAGAATAAGCCCATTGCAGCAGAAGAGTAAGGTAAATGGGAAACGAACTGCACGTGCAGAAAGTGCGCGAGGAGTTACCACAATATGCTAAGCAGGCCGCTTTCCAGAACGGGATTCTGAAGAGCGGCCTGCTTAGTTACGTAACTCAGGGGTTTACTGTACGCCTTCGAACTGACGCAGGAAGCGGGTATCGTTTTCGGTGAAGAGACGCAGGTCCTTGATCTGGTACTTGAGCATGGTGATGCGCTCAATACCCATGCCCCAGGCGTAGCCCGAGTACCGTTCCGGGTCGATGCCGGATTGCTCCAGCACGGCGGGGTCTACCATGCCGCAACCCCCGATTTCAACCCAGCCGGTGCCTTTGCAGATGTTGCAGCCCTTGCCTTTGCAGATCAGGCAGGTAATGTCAATTTCGGCAGAGGGCTCGGTGAAGGGAAAGAACGACGGACGAAACCGCACCTGCATATCGTTGCCGAACAGCTCCTGTACAAAGTAATACACCGTCTGTTTGAGGTCGGCGAAGCTCACGTTTTCATCCACGAACAGGGCTTCAACCTGATGAAACATCATGTGGGCGCGGGCCGAAATGGCTTCGTTGCGGTACACGCGGCCCGGCATAATGCTCCGGATGGGCGGCTGCTGCGACTTCATCACCCGCACCTGCACGGGGCTGGTGTGCGTGCGCAGCACCCACTCGGCCTCGCCCGGCTCCCGGCGCACGAAAAACGTGTCCTGCATGTCGCGGGCGGGGTGGTTTTCGGGGAAGTTGAGGGCGGTGAAGTTGTGCCAGTCGTCCTCGATTTCGGGTCCTTCGGCCACGTTAAACCCGATACGGGCCAGAATCCGCACAATTTCCTCGCGCACCAGGCTCAGCGGGTGACGGGTGCCCAGGGCCTGTGGCACGGTGGGCAGGGTGTAGTCGAAGGTGGGGTCGGCGGGGGCGTTGGCGCTGGCGGCCTCCAGTTCCTGCTGGCGCTCCTCGAAACGGGCCTGCGCCAGCTGCTTGAGCTGATTGAGCTCCTGCCCTACGGCGCGACGCTCTTCCTGCGGTACCGTTTTGAGCTGGTCGAAGAGGTCGGCCAGTTGGCCTTTGCGGCCGGTGTAGGCAATACGAAACTGGTCGAGCTGTTCGGCCGTGGTGAGGTCGTAGGCGGCAATTTCTGCCCGCACGCGGGCAATAGTATCCTGCATCATACCACAAAGGTAGGCCGATTACGGATTGTTGATAAATGATTACGCACGGCAGAGTATTTCGGGAGTGAAAAACACGGTTTCCGGCAGTTGTTGAGTGGTTTATATCCGCGGCAACGGGCCGTTAAGAAAATTGGTACGGTTGCTGCAATGGACGAGAACAGAAGCGGCATACAGCACTGTACGTGGGGCGCCACCCGTCAGTAATTCCCGGCAATCAGCCGGGTCGCCGCGGGCTCAGTATCCACTTTTCGACCTGCCTTCCGATGAAACGGTTTCTCTTCGCCGCAGCTGTTGCTGCCGCCTTCTTCAGTGCGCCCCAGGCTCAGGCCCAGACGATCAAAAAAGCCGCCCCTAAAAAAGCGGTAAACACCAGTGTAGCCCCTGCCAGCCGGCCTGCCGATGCTGACTGGGGTTGGGGTGATAATGCGCCCGCCGAGCCGGTTTCGGGCTGGGATGTACCCGGTGCCGAAACGCCGGTGGCTACTACCGCTGATACTGCTGTTGACCCCATGATGCAGTCCTCGGGGGTGCTGGTAGCGCCGGGCATGAGTTCCTCGCCCTACCGGGGCACCAGCACCGACTACAATGGCCGACCCGTGGCAAAAGCAAAATCCAAACGTCCGCGCTCCGTGGAAGTAGCCCAGGATGACCCCATGATGCAGTCGTCGGGCGTAATGCTGGCCCCCGGCATGAACACCGCACCTTACCGTACTGTGAGCACTGACTACAATGGCCGCCCGCTACGCAAACCAGCGGCCACTGCTACTGTAGCCGCCCAATCAGCGTCAGACAACACCACCGTAGCGTCTGGTTGGTAAGCGGCGTCAGTTGAAGAAATAAAATAACTGCCCGTCCGGTACAGCCGTGGCCGGGCAGTTGTCGTATGTAGCAGAAGCAAGGTCGTATGGTTGAACCACTTAGCGCATCTGCTCATGAAAACCCGTTTATTTATACTGGTGTTGCCCGCGCTGCTCTGGCTTGGTGCTGCGGATGCGGCCCGGCAAACCAAACCTGCGGCTCGCACCAAGGCTGCCTACCATAGTACCAGCAACCCGCGCACAAAGGCTCGTGCCGGAGCCTATGCGCGCCACGACCGGAGCAACCGCCGCGACGAGGAAAACCTGAGGCTGGCACCCGGTCTGCGGCTCAATATGCCCAGTCCTCCCACCACCGATTATATGGGCCGGCCGCTGAAGAAAAAACCTGCCAAAACTACCAGCGCCACTACCATGTCGGCGAGTGATGCGGCAAGTGCCGGTAAAACGGCGCGTCGGCCGTAAAAATGCAATAAAAAAGCCGGTGCCGACGTTACGCATTCTGGGCCTGTAACTAGCAGATTATGTTTGGGTTGCCTGATTCGACGGCGCAGGGGGAACTTACTGACTGTGGCTGCGTTTGGGCAAAAAGTATTGCGGGGGTTTTAGGCCCGCGCGGGGTGCCGTACCTTTGCGGTAAGAAGCTGCTTATTATTCTGTTCCAATGACTCGACAAATCCTCCCGCTGCTGCTCCTGGGTGGCGTACTGATAGCTGCTCCTGCGGCAGCACAGAAGAAAAAGGCCGATGATGGCTGGGGCTCATCGGACGGCTGGGGTGCCCCGGCTGCCAAGCCTGCAGCCAAAAAGGCCACTACCACTGCTACCAAAGCTGCAGCCCCCAAAACGGCCGTAGCTCCCACTACTGCGCCAACTGCTCCTGCCGCAGCCCCTGCCGCCGCTCCCGCTGGTGGTGAGTGGGGTGCCAGTGGCGCTGCCGCCGGCGGTGGTGCCGCCGCTGCATCTGCGCCAGTTGCGCAGGAACAGCCCATCGGAGCCAGTCTGGCTCCTGGTTTCACGGCCGCGCCTTCGCGCCGGGTAACCACTGACTACCGTGGCCGCCCGTTGGCACCGTACATCCGGCGCTCGGTGCGAGCTTCCGACCCAGTGCCGCCAACTCCGGCACCTGCTCCCATTGTGGCACCTGAGCCCGAGCCCGCCCCGGTGGCCGCTGAGCCGGTAGCCGCTCCGAAAGCCTCCGGTGCCGCCGGTGCTTCGGCTGGCACGAAGGCTGGCGGGGCTACGGCTACCAAAAAAGCAACGGCTGCTCCGGTAAAGAAAGCCGCGCCTAAGAAAACAGCCGATGATGGCTGGGGCAGCGGCGGCAGCGGCTGGTAAGTTTTCCTCCGCGCTTCTTGACGCTTAGTTATAAGAAAGCCCGTCCGGTATTCCGGACGGGCTTTTCTGTGTTTTATGTGGTCTTGCTGTTACGCTGGTTCCACTTCGGCGACTACAGATTCCGTTACGGGTTCCGCCCGATAATACAGGGTGCTGCAGTTGGTTGGGCGCAGAATATCCTGAGCTGCGGCCAGCACCTGCGCGGGCGTTACGGCCTGCACCTTAGCACTTTCCTGATTCACCAGGTTGGCGTCGCCGAGGAGTTTGCTGAAGGCCAGGTTCATGGCCCGGTTCAGCAGTTCAATCTCGCTGAACACGATGCTGACTTCAGCCTGATTCTTCACTTTCTCCAGTTCCTCCGCCGGAATTTCGGTGGTGCTGATGTCGGCCAATACGGCCTCAACGGCGGCATCGGCCTCTTCCAGCGTTACGCCCGCGTTCAGCTTGCCGCTGACCACCAGCAGACCCGGCTCGAACGACCCCATCACGGAAGCCGACAGCGAGTTGAACAACGGCCGCTCCTTCACCAACTGCTGGTAGAGGCGGCTCGATTTGCCCCGGCCTAGCACGTCCGACAGCAAATCGGCGGCATGGTAGGCGGCTTCGCCCCGGCCGGGCATGTGGTACACTTTGTAGAGGGCCGACATGGGTACGTCGGCTGTTACTTCGAGGCGGCGGGCTTCCTGCTGGCGGGGCTCCGGCGTGAGGTTCCGCTCGTAGCGGGTGCCACCGGGAATGGGGCCGAACCACTTCTCGGCCAGCCGTTGGGCTTCAGCTACGGTCACGTCGCCGGCCACTACCAGAATGGCGTTGGCGGGCGAGTAGTGCTTGCTGAAAAAGTCGCGCACCTGCTGCATAGTGGCGTCTTCAATATGCGCTACCTCCTTGCCGATGGTGGCCCACTGGTAGGGGTGGTGCTGGTAGGCCAAAGGGCGCAGCTTCAGCCACACGTCGCCGTAGGGCTGGTTCAGGTAGTTCTGCTTGAACTCCTCTACCACCACCTTGCGCTGCACTTCCAGCCCGTTCTCGGAGAAGGCCAGGTTCAGCATCCGATCCGATTCCAGCCAGAAACCCGTTTCCAGGTTGGCCGCCGGTAGGGTGAGGTAATAATTGGTGATGTCGGGGGAGGTGAAGGCATTGTTCTCGCCGCCCACCAGCTGCAGCGGCTCGTCGTAGCTCGGGATGTTCACGGAGCCCGAAAACATCAGGTGCTCGAACAGGTGGGCAAAGCCGGTGTGGGCCGGGTCTTCGTCGCGCGAGCCTACGTTATAAAGCACATTGAGCACCGCCATGGGCGTGCTGTGGTCTTCGTGCACAATGCAGCGCAGGCCATTGGCAAGTGTGAATTCTTCGAAGTGAATCATGCGGGGAAAATCGGGAAGGGAACGGCCGAACGGGTCGGCAAAGTACACAACCGGCCGCCTAAAACAGAAGTTTCCGGCCACCGGCAGCCGCTATACGCAGGCCCGGCTACAAGGTGGCCCGCACGCCCACCAGAAACGTGCGCGCCACCGGATACGCCCCAGCATCCAAGCCGGCCTGTTGGTTGTCGGAGCCGGCGGAGCTGACGTTGGGGTCGTAGCCCCAGTACTTGGAGAGCACCAGCAGGTTCAGGCCGCTGGTCCAGAGTTGCACGTTGCGAGCTTCCTTCTCCCATACCCGGTAGCTGACGGTGAGGGCCGATAGCCGCACGTGGTTGCCCGACTGCAGCGTATAGCTGCTGAATACCGGCAGATTGGTACCGGCCACCGGCACCTCGGTTGCGGTATTGGCGGGCGTCCAGCGGCTGAGTACCCGGCTGGACGAGTTGGTGAAGCCACCGGTGGCATCCAGCGCCTGCAAAGACGTGTTGTACACCTGGTACCCGAACATGCCATCGGCCTGCAGCTGGGCCTCAAACCGGCCCAGCGTGAGTTGCTGACTGAAGCTTAGTAGCTGCCGGGGCAGGCCGCTACCCAACGGCTGCTGATCCAGGAAATTAAACTGGCCGTCTCCATTTACATCCTGATAGCGCAGGTTGCCGGTGGCGTCGAGGCCCTGATTCCGAAGCCCGTAAAAGGTGCCTATCGGCTGTCCGTCGAGGGTGCGGTGGTAGGGAGAGGAGTAGAAGATGGTTGTATTCGACTCGTACCGGTTGCGGTTGAGTGCGGCGGCCAGCTGGCTGCTGCCTTGCAGCTTACCGGCCTGCCAGCTGCTCCGGGCGGTAAGCTCCAGGCCCCGGTTGCGCAGGTAAGTATCCTGGGTGGTGCCTGCGGCGGGCAGGGTGCTGCTGGGCACGTAAAAGGTGCTGGTGGTGCGGCGGGCATAGGCCTGCGCCGTGAGGGTAAGATGATTGTTGAACAAATCCGCCTCTACCCCCGCATCCAACTGCTGCGTCAGCTCGGGCAGAAATATGGGTAGCGTCTGGCCCACTCCCGCCCCAGTCGGGACGGGCAGTTGCAGGAAATTACGCCCCTGGTTGCCCGCTCCTGAGGTGCGGCCCCAGCCTACCCACGCATCCAGCCGGGCCGGAGCCGTGTTCCAGAAGTTTTCTTTGGCGGCATGCCACAGCACCTGGGCGCCGGGCAGCCAGCTCCATCGGTCCTGTGAGGTAAAGGTGCTCGACCCGTCGCGGCGCAGGGAGCCGCGCACCTGATACCGCTCATCAAACGTGTAGCCCGCCGTGAGCTGGTAGAAGTTCAGTTGGTATTGCTCCCGGCTGCCGTTGCCCCCCATGCCCCCCGCGCCTGGTGTGTAGGTAGCTTGCTCGGCGGTGGTGTTGCGGTCCTGGCGCTGGGCTTCCAGCGAGGCCGTGACGGCGTGCCGCTCGCCCCCGAAGCTGTGAGCGTAGCGCAGGGCCGGGTTCAGAAACAACTGACGATAGGTGAGCGTAAGGTTGCCGTTTTCGCCGGCCGGCATGGTGGCGAAAGCCGGCTGGTAGGAGCGGCTGCGCAGGGTAGCCTGTTCCAGACTGCCGCGTACATCCAGCGTCAGCCCAGGCGTCAATTCGTAGCGCACGCCCAGCTGAGCCAGTAGCCGCTGCTGCGCCGGGGCCTGGTAACTCTGCCGGGCCAGGTCGAGGGGGTTCACGTAGTAGCCGGGCCGGGGATTATCCGTCGTGGACTGCGTGGGCGGCGTGAGTAAGGCGTTTGGCAGCGCGTAATAGGCCGGAATCCGTTGCTCCGTTTGGGCGAAGCTGCCGGTGGCCTCCAGGTGCAGATGCTGGCTGAGTTGCTGGTTGAGGGCGGCGCGGGCGGCGTAGCGGCGCAGCCGTGAGGTCAGCACCACGCCCTGCTGGTTCAGGTAGTCGGCGGCCGCGTAGTAGCGGGTGGTGGCCGTGCCGCCTGAGAGGCCCAGGTGGTGTTCCTGCACGGCGGCCGTGCGCAGCAGCTCATCCTGCCAGTCGGTGCCTTTGCCGAAAGCAGCCAGCTGAGCTGGCGTGTAAGGGACCGGCTGGTTCCGGCGCTCCGCCACCTCGTTGCGCAAAGCGCCATACTCCTGCGCGTCCAGCAGCTCGTAGCGGTTCCGGGCCTGCTGCACTCCGCCGTAGCCGGTGTAGCGCAGGCGCGGCTTGCCGGTGTTGCCCCGCTTAGTGGTGATGCGGATGACCCCATTAAGGCCCTGGGAGCCGTACAGGGCGGTTTCGTAGGCCCCTTTCAGCACCTCTACGCTGGTAATATCCTCACTGGGGATGCTCATCAGTGGGTTGTTGTCCAGCTCCTGCACCTCAGCCGGTACCAGTGCGCCCAGCATATTGGTGGTGTTTACCCGGAACGTATTCTGAAACACCGGCACTCCATCCACCACGTACAGTGGCTGCGCGTTGCTGGCCAAACTGGCCGCCCCCCGGATCCGCACCGCCACCTGTGCCCCCGGGGCCCCCGAATACGGCGTGGCCTGCACCCCGGCTACCTGGCGGAGCTGCTCTTGGAGGGGGAGTAAGGGCGTGAAATAGTAAGGTTTAATAGGAACACCAGCAATTGAGCAGCTTAATATTCCTGACAGTATTGGGTAATTAATAGATGGCAGACTGTCCGGTTGTACCGCCACTCCCACCCGGTGCAGGATTAGGGTATCGGGCTGTTGGGCCAAGGCGGGGATAGATAGCGGCAGCAACAGGCCGAGGGAGTAGAGTCGAATCATGCGGATTAGGATAGGGGAGGGAATCGGGCCCCGAAGATAGATGCCGCGTGCCTGCCGATTCCACAAACCGGCGGCTATAATTTCCCATCCGGCCCAAACCCGTACTTTTGGCCCCACCCACCAAACTCAGCCACTTCCCGATGCACTTCGACCGCAAGGACTACTCGAACGACACCCTGCTCCACCTCTACCAGCACCTGCTCAAGCCGCGCATGATTGAGGAGAAAATGCTTATTCTGCTCCGCCAGGGCAAAGTGAGCAAGTGGTTTTCGGGCATCGGGCAGGAGGCTATTTCGGTGGGCAGCACCCTGGCTCTGGATGCCGACGAGTACATTCTGCCCCTGCACCGCAACCTGGGCGTGTTCACGGGCCGCAACGTGCCCCTCGACCGGCTGTTTGCACAGTGGCAGGGCAAAACCCACGGCTTCAGCAAGGGCCGGGATAGGTCGTTCCACTTCGGCACCAACGAGCACCACATCGTGGGCATGATTTCGCACCTGGGGCCGCAGCTGGCCGTGGCCGGCGGCATTGCCTTGGCCGATACGCTGGAGGACCGCCCCAAAGTAACTGTCACTTACAGCGGCGACGGCGGCGCTTCGGAGGGCGACTTTCACGAGGCCCTGAACGTGGCGGCCGTGTGGCAGCTGCCGGTCATCTTCATCATTGAAAACAACGGCTACGGCCTCAGCACGCCCAGCAACGAGCAGTTCCGCTTCCGCTACTTCGTGGACAAAGGCCCCGCCTACGGCATGGAAGCCGTGCAGGTAGATGGCAACAACGTGCTGGAAGTGTACGACACCGTGCGCCGCCTGGCCGAGGACCTGCGCCAGAACCCCCGCCCCGTGCTGCTGGAGGCCCTCACCTTCCGCATGCGCGGCCATGAGGAAGCCAGCGGCACCAAGTACGTGCCCCAGGAGCTGTTTGAGCAGTGGGCCCAGAAAGACCCGGTGGAGAACTACGAGAAGTGGCTCCTGCAGGAAGGGATTCTGGACGAAGAAGCCCGCATGCGCTTCCGCGAAACCATCAAGCGCGAAATCGAAGAAGGCCTGCGCCTGGCCGACGCCGAGCCCATGCCCACCGCCAGCCTGGAGCAGGAAGTCGGCGACATGTACCGCAGTTTTGTGCCTAGTGATGAGTGCTTAGTGCTTAGTCCGAACGACCTAAGCACCAAGCATCAGGCACTAAGCACTACCGACAAACGCTACGTCGATGCCATTTCCGACGGGCTGCGCCAGAGCATGGAGCGCTACCCCGACCTGGTTCTCATGGGTCAGGATATTGCCGAGTACGGCGGCGTGTTCAAGATTACCGATGGCTTCGTGGCGCAGTTCGGTAAGGGTCGGGTGCGCAACACGCCCCTCTGCGAATCGGCCATTGTAGGTGCGGGCCTGGGCCTGAGCATCAAGGGTAAGAAAGCCATGGTAGAAATGCAGTTTGCCGATTTCGTGACCTGCGGCTTCAACCAGATTGTGAACAACCTGGCCAAGAGCCACTACCGCTGGGGCCAGAACGCCGACGTGGTGGTGCGCATGCCCACCGGCGCCGGTACCGCCGCCGGCCCGTTCCACTCGCAAAGCAACGAGGCCTGGTTTACCCATACGCCCGGCCTGAAAGTGGTATTCCCCAGCAACCCCGTGGATGCCAAAGGCCTGCTCTGCGCCGCCTTTGAGGATCCCAACCCGGTGATGTACTTCGAGCATAAGCTGCTCTACCGCAGCATCTCCGCCCCCGTGCCCGATGCCTACTACACCACGCCCATCGGGAAAGCTGCGCTGGTGCGGGAAGGACAGGAAATGAGCATTATCACCTACGGCGCGGGCGTACACTGGGCGTTGGCCGCCGTGCAGGAGCTGGGCGTGGATGCTGATATTCTGGACCTGCGCACCCTGCTGCCCTGGGATGAGGACGCCGTGCGCCAAACGGTGGAGAAAAACGGCCGCGTGATTCTGCTGCACGAAGACACCCTCACCGGCGGCCTGGCCGGCGAAATCGGGGCCTGGATTGCCGAGCACTGCTTCCGCAGCCTCGATGCGCCCATTCTGCGCGTAGCCTCCCTGGATACGGCCGTGCCCTTTGCGCCCTCGCTGGAAAAGCAGTTCCTGCCCCAGCAGCGCCTGCGTGAAGCCATTGAAAAGTTGCGCAGCTACTAACGCAGCGCGCAGCTCCGCTCCGCGCACGAGCCAAAGGCGAGTATCCTGGTACTGCTCTATTCGCGCAACTCTACTTTCGCTTGTGCGCGAAGCGGAGTTGCGCGCTATCAGCTTACTGGCTTCTGTTCCGTAATTTGCCAGCTGTAACTGCTGCTCAGCCGAATTCCCATTACATGAAACTCTCCGGTCTTTTTCGCCACCTGCCTTTGCTGCTGGTAGCGGCCGTGCTGCTGCTGGCCATGCCGGCCTGCCATAGCTACCGGATTCCGAACCCTCAGGGCCCACCGCAGCCGAAAGTGAAAAAGGCCAAAAATTCCGACAACGAATCAGCCGACGGACGGGCGCTGGACGTAGAGAAGGAAGCCGTGAAAACGCAGAAAAACAGCTACGATAAGAACGGTTTGCTTAAGAAGCCCAAAATGGAGCGCCGCCGCCTCAAGCATAAAGTAGGACAGCGGAAAATCCTGGGGATTACGCTGCCGTTTTAAACTGTTTGGCCGTTATGCGGTCTGTTATCTGTTCTCCCGTCTCCCACCGTTTTACCCCGTATCTTCCTATGCGCTACCTGTTATTCAGTCTGCTGCTGGCGTTGGCCGCTACTCCCGCGTGGGCCCAGCTGGAAGCTACCAGTCCGGCCCAACAGCGGGCGGCCAACCGCAAGGCCCTGCGGGATGCTGAGAAATTCAATGCCAAGTACAAGGATTCGCACCTGACTGTGACTAAAGCCGAGCTGAAGCATCAGGGCGGCGGCAAGCAGGAAGTGCTGGCACCTCCACCCGGTCAGGCCAGTTACCGCTTCGACCGGGACGGCACGCCCCGCGTAAGCGAACCATCCCGCATCAATTTGCGTCTGCGGAAGAAGCGCGACGCCGCTGGCGCGCAATAAATTTCACCGAACTCCTCTCATATATGGCACCCTGGCAACCCCTCACCCAATCGGAGCAACTCAACGATATCGTCCGCGAATCGTTCGAGCAGCCGGTTATCATTTTCAAGCATAGTACCACCTGTTCCATCAGCGCCATGGCCAAAGGCAAGGTGGAGCGGCAGTGGGCTGATGCCGGCCTCGAAAACGCCAAAATCTATTACCTGGATTTGCTGCGCTTCCGGCCCATTTCTCAGGAAATAGCCCAGAAATTCAGCGTACACCACGAGTCGCCGCAGCTGTTGCTCATCCAGAACGGCGAATGCACCCTCGACTCCTCGCACATGGCTATTAAGCTCAGTGAGGTGAAGGAAGTTATCGGCGCGTAATTAGTTGTCGGTTGCTGGTTGTTAGTTGTCTGGCTGTTTTACTAAGCACTAACAACTGACAACCAGCAACTGACAACTAGCTAAGCACTATACTCAAACCGAACTTCCTGCCGGATTTCCGGGTTCAGGCTAAGCGCTACCGGGCAGGTTCGGGCGGCGTTTTCGAGGATAGTTCGCTCTTTCTCCGGGAGGGCAGCGGGCATCCGGAACGTCACATCAATCTGCCCGATGCGGCGCGGTTCCGCCAGCATGTGTTTGGTTACATCCCAGCTTACGCCCTGCAGATCTACGCCGTGTCGCTCCGCCACAATGCCCATAATGGTCATCATGCAGGAGCCCAGCGCGGCGCTAACCAGGTCGGTAGGAGAGAAGGCCTCACCCCGGCCGTGGTTGTCCACGGGGGCATCGGTGAGGATGGTATTGCCGGAGGCCACGTGGGTGGCTTCGGTGCGCAGATGGCCGGCGTAGCAGGCGGTGGCTGTACTCATAAACGTGTCGAAATTAGAACCAGGGTATGCGGGTAAATTTACGTACTTTCGATAGGGTTGGCGGCCGGAAGCTGCTGAGCCGGCGTTTTCTCCACTGCCTTTCTATTCCGTTTAAACCCGTGCGTACTTCGCTTGTTTTCGGCAGCAGCCTGCTATTGGCCACGGCGGGCATAGTTTCCCATGCCCAGGCTCAGCAAACCCAAACGCTGGCTTCCAGCACCGATGAGCCTTCCTACCGCAAGGAGTTTGTGTACGGAGTCAACTTCAACACGCGGGGTGGCCTGATAGGGGGCGCTACCGTGCGCTCTACCCGCCTGCTTAACCAGGACTGGGCCCGGTTCTGGAGCCTTGATCTGGTAGAAGTGAAGCATCCCAAGGAGCAGAAAATTCCGACTAACTACGGTGGGGTAATTGTGTACGGCAAAAGCAACTACCTGTTTGTGGTGCGTCCATCCGTAGGGGTACAGCGGGTAATTTTTCGCAAAGCTCCCGACTCCGGGGTGCAGGTGAACGGGCTGCTGAGTGCCGGCCCTTCCATTGGCCTGGTGATGCCGTATTACATCAGCTACGATTACTCCGACCGGACTTCCAACCCTAACGCGCCGGCCACCGATATCCGGAATGAGCAGTACGACCCCATGATCCATCGGAACCTGGGTGCCATTGTGGACCGCGCGCCGCTGTTTTCCGGGGTAGGTGAAACCAATATTCAGGTAGGAGCCCACATCCGGGGGGCACTCAGCTTCGAGTATGGCCGTTACCGCGACGCCGTAGCCGGCGTGGAGGTAGGAGCTATGGTGGAAGCCTATACCAAAGCGCCGCCCATTATTCGGGTAGCGGGTGTGTCAGACGAGTCGCTGAACGACCGGTTTATGCCTTCCGTGTACCTCACGGTGTACATAGGAACCCGTAACTAACTACATTCTTTCTTATAGAAAAGCAGGAACGCCTGAACAGACTTTTCGTCGTTCGGGCGTTCCTGCTTTCGAGTGTAGCAGGTAGGTTACCGGGGCATGAATACCCGTGGAAACCTCTGGCCGGTTGGAATTGTCTTACCAATAGAATTTTCCCCCACGCATTCCCCTTACCTTTGCAGCATGGATGAACTGTTGCTGACTCTGCCCATCATTCAGCCCGAAGCGGCGGCCCCAGCGGCCCCCGCCAAACCGCGCAAGCCTGATTGGCTGCGCGTGAAGCTGCCCGTGGGACCTGCCTACGCCAATGTCCGCCGCTTGGTGGATGAACATAAGCTGCATACCATTTGTGAAAGCGGCAACTGCCCCAACATGGGGGAGTGCTGGGGTGCTGGTACGGCTACCTTCATGATTCTGGGTAACGTGTGCACGCGCTCCTGCTCATTCTGCGCCGTGGCCACTGGCCGCCCCAATGAGTACGACCTGGATGAGCCCCGCCGTGTAGCCGAAGCCATTCAGCTGATGGGGGTGAAGCACGCGGTAATTACCAGCGTAAACCGCGACGAGCTAAAGGACCGGGGTGCCAGCGTGTGGTATGAAACTGTGGTGCAAACCAAGCAGCTCAGCCCCAGCACCACCATCGAAACCCTGATTCCGGACGTGAAAGCCAACTGGGCCGCGCTGGATACCATGATTGCCGGTGGCCAGGAAGTAGTATCGCACAACATGGAAACGGTGGGCAGCCTCTACCGCCTCGTGCGCCCTCAGGCCAAGTACGACCGGAGCCTGGAGCAGATCCGGCGGACCAAGGAAGCCGGCAAGCGCACCAAATCGGGTATTATGCTGGGTCTGGGTGAAACCAAGGAGGAGATGTACAAGGCCATGGATGACCTCGTAGCCAACGGCCTTGATATTCTGACCCTCGGCCAGTACCTGCAGCCTACCAAGCGCCACATCGAAGTAGCGGAGTTCATTCACCCCGACCTCTTCGCACATTACAAAGAAGAAGGCCTGCGCCGTGGCCTGAAGTACGTGGAAAGCGGCCCGCTGGTACGTTCCAGCTACCACGCCGAGCGTCACGTAAACGTGCCGATTTAATCGGTTGCCCATATCTGGGTTTCAACAAAAAGCCCGCTTCCATGGAAGCGGGCTTTTTGATTGTAGTATACTGGCCGCAAACTGCTGCAACTGCCCAATGCTTAGCGCCGGGCCTGCTCAGCGCCAGGAGGGTAGTTGCCCAAAATGCTGGTGACAATGCGCTGCACCTCAGCTTCTGAAATGGTTTGCTGATCTACCTGCGCCTGGCCTTGGCCACGCCATGCCAGCTCTTTACGCTGTACGTCCACGAAATCCAGGATTACCGTGCCGGCTTTGTAATCGACTACGCCTTGATTGAAGCCGCGGTTGTACCATCCGTAGCTGTAGTAAGGGTAGCCAAACGGGCCGTAGGGTGAGCCGGTGGCGCGCTGTTTATCCTCCACGCGGGCACTATAAGCTACATATAGGTCCGGATTCTTCTCAGAATACGTCAGCCCTTTTTGGGCTAGTTGCTGCTCTACGGCGGTTCGGATACGCTTGTCCAGAAACGATTCGTAGCCTTTAGCCGGGCCGCCCTCCGTATCAACAGTTTGTTTTGGGTACCATGCCCAGGTTTTGTAGGCGCGGAAATTCACAGAATGATCAAAATCGGCGGTTACCCCCACCCGGGAGGTAGTTGCGCAGCTGCTGGCACCCAGCAGCACACCCAGGGTCAGGAGTGAAACTGCCACCGGACGGGTCAGAAAACGAAAAATGCGGTTCATATAGGCAGAGTATCAGGGTGAAGAGGCCGCTCATTCATACGTAGTAGTATGTGAGCGGTGCTCCGATTATTTAAACACATCCACTTATACGCTCGTTCCCGCTTTCGAACAGCCGTACAGAATAAATCCTACCAGAATGTAATCCCGCAAATTCTTTTTGATCTTAAAATATCCCTATCTTTTGCAGAGAATAAAATTCCTGCGTTTTGTATATATGAAAAAAATTCTACTCGGTATTGGCAGCCTAGCCGTGTTGGCATCCTGTAGCGCTTCCAAGGACGAATCCCGTTCTAACCGCACCTCCACAACTCCCGTGGCCCACAATACAGTGGTAGAGTGTGTCCTCTATGATGGCATGACCAAAGAATCGCAGCAGCTCACAACAGTAAGCTCCGGCAATGAAGTGCAGGTAATGGATACCGTGGATGCTTACTTCCTGAAAGTGCGTGTAACGGCTGCCGGTAAAACTCAGAATGGCTACATGTATCGTACCTGCTTTGGCAAACGGTAGAGCGTAGTGCCTGGTGCTTAGTTGTTAGTGCTTAGTATCAGGTAGCGCGAAAACGTACCAAAAAAAGCCCCGCCGTAACCACGGCGGGGCTTTTTCATACATTCTAAGCTCTAGTACGACGGGCCTTTATCGGTGGGAACCAGCTGCTCCTCGGCGTCCACATACTGCTCGATGGGCGTGCAGGCGCAGATGAGGTTCCGGTCGCCGTAGGCCGAGTCGATGCGGGATACGGTGGGCCAGAACTTGTAGGCGCGGGCGTACTCAGTGGGATACACGGCCTGCTCGCGGGTGTAAGGGCGGGTCCACTCGTGCGTGAGAACCGTGGCGGCGGTGTGGGGCGCGTGCTTGAGCACGTTCTCCTTAGCGTCGGCACGGCCGGCTTCTACCTCGGCAATTTCCTTGCGGATGCTCACCATGGCCTCGATGAAGCGGTCCAACTCTTCCTTGCTCTCCGACTCGGTGGGCTCGATCATGAGCGTGCCGGCTACCGGGAACGACACGGTGGGGGCGTGGAAGCCGTAGTCCATCAGGCGCTTGGCAATGTCCTCTACTTCAATACCGGCTTTCTTGAAGTGGCGGCATTCCAGAATCATCTCGTGGGCGCAGCGGCCGTTGGAGCCGGTGTACAGCACGGGATAGTGCTCCTCCAGCTTTGCCTTGAGGTAGTTGGCATTCAGGATGGCAATGCGCGTGGCCTGGGTCAGCCCTTCGCCGCCCATCATGCTGATGTAGGCGTAGCTGATGGGCAGAATGCTGGCCGAGCCCCAGGGGGCCGCCGAAACTGCGCCGCTGGTGCGGCCATCGGCGTCCACCACCACGTGGCCGGGCAGGTAAGGAGCCAGGTCGGCTACTACACCGATGGGGCCTACGCCGGGTCCGCCGCCGCCGTGGGGGATGCAGAAGGTTTTGTGCAGGTTCAGGTGGCACACGTCGGCTCCGATGGTAGCGGGCGAGGTGAGGCCTACCTGGGCGTTCATGTTGGCACCGTCCATGTACACACGGCCGCCGTGGTTATGGATGGTCTGGCAGATGTCGATGATGGTTTCCTCGTACACACCGTGGGTGCTGGGGTAGGTTACCATCAGGCAGCTCAGCTTGTTAGCGTACTGCGCGGCTTTGGCCTTCAGGTCCTCCACGTCGATGTTGCCTTCCTCGGTGCTTTTCACCACTACTACCGTCATGCCGGCCATAACGGCCGAGGCGGGGTTGGTGCCGTGGGCCGAAGCCGGAATCAGGGCCACGTTGCGGTGCTGGTCGCCGCGGGCATCGTGGTAGCCTTTGATGGCCAGCAGGCCGGCGTACTCGCCCTGGGCACCCGAGTTGGGCTGCAGCGAAACGGCATCGAAGCCGGTTACCTCGCACAGCCAAGCTTCCAGGTTCTTGAAAATCTCGGCGTAGCCCTGGGCCTGCTCACGCGGGGCGAAGGGGTGCAGACCGCCAATTTCCGGCCAGGTCACCGGAATCATCTCGGCGGTGGCATTCAGCTTCATGGTGCACGAGCCCAGCGAAATCATGGAGTGAGCCAGGCTCAGGTCCTTGTTTTCGAGCTGCTTCATGTAGCGCAGCATCTCGTGCTCCGAGTGGTGCGAGTTGAAGATGGGGTGCGTGAGGTACTCGCTCTTGCGGATGAGGGCGTCGGGCCAGGTTACTTCTACCTCTTCGGGCTGGGCTACCTGGCGCACGTCGCGGCCCAGCACTTTGCTGAACACGGCCACGATGTCCTGCACGTCCTCGGCTTCGGTGTTCTGGTGCAGGCTGATGCCCACGCGGGCCGAGCCGTGCTCCTCAAAATAGCGGAAGTTGATGCCAGCAGCTTCGGCCTCCTTGCGGATGGCGTTCTGCAGTTCCTGGCTTTCCAGCTTGATATCGAGGGTGTCGAAGTAGAACTGGTTGCGCTGGTCGAGACCCAGGGCGTGCAACTCCATTTCCAGGGTGCGGGCCAGGGCGTGAATGTTGCTGGCAATCTGCTTGAGCCGATTCGGGCCGTGGTACACGGCGTACATGCCGGCCAGCACGCTCAGCAGTACCTGTGCGGTGCAGATGTTGCTGGTAGCTTTTTCGCGGCGGATGTGCTGCTCGCGGGTCTGCAGGGCCATGCGGTAGGCCTTATTGCCGGCCGCGTCAATGCTCTGACCGATGATACGGCCGGGAATCACGCGCTTGAAGGCGTCTTTGGTAGCCAGGAAACCGGCGTGCGGCCCGCCGTAGCCCATCGGCACGCCGAAACGCTGGGAGTTACCTACTACGGCATCGGCCCCCATTTCGCCGGGAGGCGTGAGTAGGGTCAGGGACAGCAAGTCGGCCGCCACGGTCACGAACAGGTTGTTGTCGTGGGCCTTGCTGATGAAGTCGGTGTAGTCGTACACGGCGCCGTCGGCGGCGGGGTATTGCAGCAGGGCCCCGAACAGGGTGTCGTCGGTGAGGTCGAAGGTGCGGTGGTCCCCGATAACTACCTCAATACCCAGGGGCTCGGCGCGGGTGCGCACCACGTCGATGGTCTGGGGCAGTACCTGCTCCGAGATGAAGTAGCGGTTGGCGTTTTTCTTCTTGCTGAGCGAATGGAACATGTGCAGCGTTTCGGCGGCGGCAGTTCCTTCATCGAGCAGGGAGGCGTTGGCAATTTCCAGGCCCGTGAGGTCAATTATCATCGTCTGATAATTGATCAGGGCTTCGAGGCGGCCCTGGGCAATTTCGGCCTGGTAGGGCGTGTAGGCCGTGTACCAGCCCGGATTTTCCAGGATGTTGCGCTGAATGACGGCCGGCAGCTGGGTGTCGTGGTAGCCCAGGCCGATGTAGTTCTTGAACAGCTTATTCTGGCTGGCAATGCCTTTGAACTTCGCCAAAAAAGCCCGCTCCGTGAGGGCAGCGGGCAGGTTCAGCGGCTTTTTCAGGCGGATGGCGGCCGGCACGGTTTCGTCGATGAGCTGGTCAATCGACTCCACGCCGATAACGCGCAGCATCTCGGCTACGGCAGCTTCGTCGGGGCCGTTGTGACGGTCCACAAACACATCGGCGGGCTTGGTCTTCAGCAACATAAAGAGAAGGGTGAGGGTGGCAATGCAAGCGGCCCCAACGGAGCCCCTACAAAGGTAGCGCGAAAAGGCTTCACCCTTAAACCGATAAGTGGGCAAATGTTTAGCCCGGCGGCTGCAAAGTGGGACTCAACAATTTTCCGCAGATTTAGCCCCCGAAACCCACCCGTTCCCACCGCATGCGCCCTGTTACCATTGGCCTGATCCGAGAAGGCAAAACTCCGCCCGATAAACGCGTTCCGCTCACCCCCAAAAAATGCACCGAGGCCGAAGCCCGTTTCCCCGGCCTGAAAATAGTAGCCCAGGAAAGCCCCATCCGCTGCTTCTCCGACCAGGAATACCGCAACCTGGGCTTGGAAGTGCGCCCCGGCGTGTCGGATTGTGACATTCTGATGGGGGTGAAGGAAGTGCCCGTGGCGCAGCTCATTCCCAACAAAACCTACCTGTTCTTCTCGCACACCGTGAAAAAACAGCCCGCCAACCGGGAACTGCTGCGGCAGGTGCTGGCCAAGAATATTACCCTGATTGACTACGAGCTGCTCACCAACGAAAACGGGGAGCGAATTGTAGCCTTCGGGCGCTGGGCCGGTATTGTGGGGGCCTACAACGGTTTGCTCACCTACGGCCGCAAGCATGGCCTCTACGAGCTGAAGCCGGCCTATGAGTGCGTGGATATGGAGGATATGCAGGAGGAGTTCTTCAAGGTAAAGCGCCTGCCCCCCATCAAAATTGCCGTAACCGGTACCGGCCGCGTGGGGCAGGGTGCGGTAGAAGTGCTGGACATGATGGGCATCCGGCGGGTGAGCGTGTACGATTACCTCTACCACGACTTCACCGAGCCCGTGTACTGCCAGCTGCGCAGCTCCGACTACAACCGCCGCCGCGACGGTCGGGTGTGGGATACGCCTGATTTTCACCGCAACCCCCACGAGTACGAAAGCACTTTTCAGAACTTTCTGCCCGTAACCAATCTGCTCATTGCCTGCGCCTACTGGCATCCGCAGGGCCCCCGGCTGTTCTCGGAGCACGACACCCGCCGCTCCCATTTTCGCCTCGATACCATTGCCGATGTGACCTGCGACGTGGACGGCTCCATCCCGACCACCAAGCGCAGCAGCACCATTCAGGAACCGGCCTTCGACTACAACCCCACCACCAGCGAGCTGGAACCCGCCTACTCCCGGCCCGATAACATCACCATCATGGCCGTGGACAACCTGCCCTGCGAGCTGCCGCGCAACGCCAGCCGGGACTTCGGCCGCCAGCTGATTGATAACGTACTGCCCCACCTGCTGCACGAGGGCGGCGACGCGGTGATTGAGCGAGCCACCATTGCCCGCAATGGCCAACTCACCGAGCGGTACCAATACCTGCAAGATTACGTGGCGTAGGCTTTTAGTTGTCAGCTGCTGAGTACGGCTGTACAGAAAATCCCCGGTGAAGTGACTCTTCATATTTCAGAAGACTCACTTCGCCGGGGATTCTTACTTTGGCAGGTGCTGTCTTTTTTTACTGACAACAAACAACTGACAACTAAATCCGACGCAGTACGGGGTATTTAGCCTGCACCAGCATGTAAAGACCGTAGGCCATCAGGCCCAAAGCCACGATGCCCAGCACGAGCGGACCCATGGAGGCCAGCAGGTCGAATGCCTCATCGGTACTGCCCACCGCGGCCGCGCGCGACTGACGGCCGGCCTGCACGAAGAAGTAGCCGATGATGGCCATCACCACGCCGCGAGCGGTGTAGCCGAGCTGACCCAGCCGGTAGACCGTATTCTGCTGACCGCCCGGAATATCGGAGCCATTCACATCCTTATGAAACTTGCCCGAATACGCCTTGTATACCTGATAAATGCCGCCCCCGATAATGGCCACGCCTACCAGCATAATCAGCCACTCGCCGCCGGGCCAGCCCAGTACGCGGGCCGTGAGGGTTTGCTGGGTATTGCCGCCTGCAGAAGCTGAACCATTCATGGCCAGCTTGGCAGCGTACCAGGCCAGACTGGCGTAGAGCAGGCCGCTGGCTGCGAAGCCAATGCGGCGCCCGACGCCTTTAGCGTCGCCACCCTTGCCTTCCGTGTCCACAATAGCCTGCGTGAAGCGCCACACGATGTAGCCCAGTAGCCCGAAGGCCACCAGACCCAGTAGCACCGTCCCGCCGGGCAAACTCTGCAGCGTGAGTACCGCCTGTTTTTTATCGGCAGTCTGACCACCCTGTTGGCCAGCGGCAGCTAGGAGGGCCAGTACGCCCATCAACAGATACACGGTGCCTTTGGCGGCAAACCCGAAACGGGCCAGCGTCCGGATGCCGGAAGACGGTGAAGTGGGCAGCGCAGCCTGCGCGGTGGATAAAACCGACATAGGGATGAGTTGAAAAGTGGGTGTGTAGCTCCTGCATACGCAAGTCCGCTATTAAAGTCGGGCACGGTGGCCCCCCAATAGCCCCGGTGGGTAGTATAGGCGGGCCCCTTGGCGTAGCAACTCCCGGTTCTCAGGCAGGTTCAGCGTAAGCAGCGGCTTGCCTCGAGCTACCGCGCTGTGTACCAACTGCTCCAGATTGCCACCTGGACGTACGTAAGGAAGAAAAATCCGGTCCGCAATATCCGCAATCAGCAGGTTCCGGATAAGGGCTGTTTCTTGGGTAACGGTGGTTACTTCCTGGTCGAAGGGAGTAACAAACAATAGCCGGCCCATCTGAATATCCCGCTCATATTCAAGTGAGATGGACGGCTGAATGCCCCGGCCCAGTACGTACACAATTGGTTGCTGCACATCACGGCGCAAAAACCGGAAAATGCTTTGCTCCAGCTGAGAATGAAACCCCGATAACACGCAGTACCCAAGCTGCCGCTGTTCCATGGCCCAGAGGTACGCTAGCCGCTCAATGCTGTGCGGATACTCCCGGGAGCAGAAAAACGCAGTTTTGGGTATCCGCAGCAGGGCGGTATTGCCTAAGGTGCGCAGTTCTTCCAGCGGGGTTTGCATAGCTATGCAATGTAGGTAAATACATAAATAATATTAAATAGTTACTATTATTTATGTTTGTATGAAAATAAAATGGCCCAATACCCTCAAGGTATTGGGCCATTATCAGGCAGTATTCCGGTAAACGGACAGTCGCCTAGAAGGTGCGGTGGAACCAGTTTTTGATGTCATCAATGGTTTCGCCGGTTTTCTGCTGCAGGCGGCCAAACCACTCGTCTTGCTGGCCTTCTTCGTAGCTCAGGTCATCGTCGGTGAGGTTGCCCCACTTCTGCTTAGCCTGACCTTTGATTTCGTTCCAGTTGCCCCGAGCGCGCAGCTCAGTCGAGTCGTTGATGCCGTTGTTATTAGCGTCCATGGTGGGTAGGGTTTTGGATGAGTTGGTAAGGCGTTTACGGTGGCATTAATCGGAAAGTTGCTGACCTTGTTGCGGTGCCCGGTGGGCAATCTGCGGCAAAGTATCCGGCCACCTTCAAACTGTGCAGGCCATTCAGTATCATTGGCTTTTAATGCTAGCATAGTGTATGCACCCGAATGGATGATTTAAGAACTACCCTTAGTACGTTTTCCGCCGATGACCGCAAGGACTTCCGGCAGTTTATCCAGCGGCAGCGCCGTAAGCAGAAGGGCCGCATGGATGTGCGCCTCTGCGACCTGCTGCTGCATCAGAAAGAATACTCCACCGACGAGCTGCTGGCCCGCCTGTATCCGGAGGAGCCTAACGCGGTGGCATACTACGCGCTGCGCAAGCGCCTCATGCGCCACCTCACCGATTTTCTGCTACTGCGCCAGCGCCAGCAGGACCCCACGGCGGCTTCCTCGGTGCGGGGGCTGCTCACCCTGGCGCAGTATCTGTTTGAGGTGGGCGTGGGCCGCCTGGCCTGGAACATGCTGCGCAAGGCCGAAAAGCTGGCCCAGCAAAACGAGCAATACGAGCTGCTGAACACGGTATATAACCTGCAGATTGCCCAAGCCGGCAGCAAGCATGCCGATGCGCTGCCGGACATTATTCGCCGGCGAAACCTCAACAAAAAAGCCGCCGACGAAGAGGAGCGCGCCAACATTGCCGACAGCCTCATCCGGCAGCGGCTGCGCGAGGCCCGCGTGAAGGGCCGCGCCGGCGAGTCGTTTGATGGGATTTTGCAGGAAGTGCTGCGCGAGTACGATTTGCAGGAAGCCTTTGCCCGGCGGCCGGCCCTGTTGTACCGGCTTATGTCGCTGGCCCGGGCGGCCATGCTGGTGCGCCGCGACTACCTCACGTTTGCCCCCTTCGTGATGCGCTGCTACCACCTCATGGAAAAGCGCCACGGCTTCCAGCCCGCCCACCGCGAGGCGCAACTGGGGCTGTTGTACATGATTGCTCACGCCCTGTACCGCACCCGCCGCTTTCAGGAATCGGTGCAGTACCTGGAGCGGCTGCAGGTGCTGCTGGACGAAGGAACCCGGCTGCGCGGGGCGGCATTCCGCCTGCGCTATACCTTTCTGCTGGCCGCCAACTACGCCTTCCTGCGCCGCAATGCCGACAGCATCCGGCTGCTGGAAGAGGTGCTCAAAACCACTCTGCCGCCCCGGGAGCTGCTCACGGCCCGGCTGGGGCTGGGCTTTCATTACTTTGCCGAAGGTCAGTTTCAGAAGGCCAACCAGGTACTGCTGGCCATTGGCCGCACCGACCATTGGTGCGAGCAGGAAATGGGTGTGGAGTGGGTGCTCAACCGTAACATGGGCGAGATGCTGATTCAGCTGGAGCTCGGCAACCATGACCTGGCCCAGAACCGCCTGCGGGCCATTGAGCGCCTCATCAAGGAGCGGTTCGGGAATGATGGGGGCGGCTACGCGGCGGTGCTGGGCTACCTGCAGCTGGTGCGCGACATTATTGAGGACCCGCAGGTGGTGAAGTCAGCGGAGTTTGCGGCCCGGGCCACCCGGCTGCCGGCCTTCGTGCCTTTGGAGCAGGAGGATCTGCAGGCCCTGAGTTTCTACAGCTGGCTCTACGCCCGCGTGCAGGGCCGCCCTTACTATACGGTGCTGCTGGAACTGGCCGGGGCCACCGAACAGCCCCCCGCGAAAGTAACGGCCTGAAAAAAGCCCGAACCAGTGCTGGTTCGGGCTTATACTTGGTAGCCATAGCCGGCCAATGGCCGGTAGCTACTTAGTTTTTCAGCTCAGCTTTAGCGTCGCCGGCGGCTTTCTCGGTAGCAGCCGCAGCGTTGGCGGCAGCTTCTTTGGTTTCAGCAGCCGCTTTGTCGGTGGCAGCTTCGGTTTTGGCAGCTGCTTTGTCAGCGGTGTTTTCGATGGCCTGACCAGCATTTTCAGCAGCAGCTTCGGTCGTGTTGGCAGCGTTGTTGGCTTCGGCGGCAGCGGCGTCGCCGGCGTTTTCAGCAGCGGCCTCGGTGTTGGCAGCAGCGGCGTCGGCATTTTCTTTGCCCTCCTGGGTGCAGGAAGCAGCGGAGAACGTAACAGCGGCGGCAACGAACAGGGATTTGAAGATGGCTTTCATGGAAATTCAGCGAATAGAAGTGAGGTATGATCCGACGCCTCCGCGTCGTTCAGAGGTTAATAAGGCGAGCAGGCAGAAGGTAACCCGCGCCGGATTCCGGAATTTTGTGCGGGCCCGGCTACGGAACTTCCGCCCTGGTTGCGCGTATGGCTTCTGCCGCTACTTTTCGTTTGTTTTCCCCTCCCGCATGCTCAAATCTGCCAGTCTGCTGCTGCTGTTTCTTCTGATTAGCTACTACTCCTCGGCCCAGGCCAATGATGGGTTTCAGCGCCGCGACGGAAACATGTATGTGGTGCGCAACGGCGAAATCAAGCCCATGCCCCACGATGTGCATCTGCCCAACGGCCGCTTAGTTACCCGCGACGGATTTATTGTGCAGCGAGACGGCAGCCGCACCGAGCTGCGCGACGGGCAGGGGTGCACTGTTCTGGGCGAAGCTACTACCATCAGTCGGGCCGGTAACGGCCGTCTGCAGCTGGCTGGTCCGGTTTCGGCGGCCCCAGCCGGTAGCCAGGTCGTGATAGTGCCGGCCCAGAGCTGGCAGGGCTGGCTGCGCGGCCGGGGGAAGGGGCACGGCAAACACAAGGGCCGCAAAAAACACTGAGGCCGGTAGGAGGCGTTTTCCGGCTTACTCCTTTACTTCCTCCCCGCTGCGGTCGATGGAGAAGCTGCGGCCGTTCTGGACTACCCGGGCCCGGCCCTGCGCATCAAAATCGGTAGCGCTGGTGTAGCGCCCGAATGGGGCAGTTCCCGTTGTCGTGTCAGCCAGGTAGTCGGGCTGAATAAACGTGAAGCGGCCGGCCGTTTTTACGCGGGCCAGATCCTGCTGAAACGAATAGGCCTCCTGAAAAATAACGGGTTGCGCAGGTTCCTCCGGTCCATTGATGTAGTGCCAGCCGCGGTGGTCGAGCACGGCCGCCCAGCCCTCCGAAAAGTCGCGGGCGGCATAGTAGTAGGCTCCAAACTCTTCCCCATCCTTAGTCAGAAAGGTGTACAGCCCACCTATTTTGGCGCGGGCGTAGTCCTGCTCGTACGGATACAAGGCATCGTAGGCGGGCGGTACCACTTCGGTGCCATCGGTCTGCACAAAGCCAAACACCCCATCCCGCTCCACCACGGCCCGTCCTTCCCGAAACTCCCCGATGCTGGCGTAGCGTGCGGGCAGCAGCGTGTCGCCGTTGGCCGCCAGCAGCCCCACTTGGCCCCGCTGGGTGAAGCTTACCGCCTCATCGGTTCCGCTACTGAGCCAGAGCACTACCAGCAGCACGGCTACCGCGCCGGCCGCATAGCCGGCCCATTTGGGCAGCGCCTGGGCATACGGCAGCGAAGCGCGCAGTCGGCTAAGGCGTCGCCGCACTACCGGTAGCCAGCGGTTCCAGCCGGCTACGCCGTACGCAACGGCACTGGCCGGCCGGCCAAACTGGCTTTTACGGTTCTGCGCCGGCCCATCCGCTGCCGACGTGGTTGCAGCGGCTACGGCAGGGGGCGGTGTAGCCGGAGTGGCCGATGCAGCCGGAGGTGTAGTAGTGCCTGCCGTCGGTGGGGAAGTTGCCGATGCGGGAGCCGCCGGATGAACGGGGGCGGCAGCCAGGCGCTCAATCAGGTTTTCCAGCTGTTGAATTTTCTGCCCCAGCTCCGTATTCCGGCTTTCCAGCTCCTGGCGGTAGGTAGCCATGGATGTTTCCAGCGCAGCCTTTTCCCGTTTCTCAGCGGCCAGCTGAGCCTGCAGATCAGGGGCTTCGGGGGCTACCGGAGCCGTCTGGAGCTGCTGCTGTAACCGGGTAATGCGCTGTTCCCGCTCGGCTTCCCGGTGGGCCAGCGCACTGAGTTGCTGCTGCATGTCCTGCTGCAGCTGGGCGCGCAGGTCTTCCAGCGCCTGCTTCTCCTGGTTGCGGGCATCCAGGTCAATTTCATAGCCCGAAGAACCCCGGTCCAACTGGTCCAGGTCTTCGGCCCCGAGCCAGCGCCAGAGCTGCCCGGCCTTTTGCCGGAATAGATTACCAGTAGTCGGCGCAGCGTCTTTCGCGTCAGAATCAGCCTCCGCATCCGAGGAGGGCAGTTGCAGGTCTGCTGTCAGCTGCTCCAGCTCTGCCGGGGTGAGGTCGATTTCCGGAGTAGCCAGCAGAGCCAGGCGGCGTGTAAACCGGCTGGGGTCGGGGAGCAGATGGAACATGGATGCTGAGGGCACGGCCGCCATACAGGTTTCTACCTCCGGCCCAAACCGAACCACGTCGCCGAACAGCACCAGGCCGCTGATAAACTGAAGGTTAGCGGCCTCCGGCGGCAACTGCTCCGTCAGCCAGTCGGCCAAGGCCGCCCGCTGCTGCTCAAATCGGGTGAAGGGCGTAGCATGGTGGCCCGGTATTTCCAGCGCTGCTCCATCCAGCATCCAGGGCCCCGTACGCAGGTCTGTCAGATGCAGGATTCCGCCCTGGGGCAGCAGCTGCACCAGCGTAAGGCTGCGCGGCCGCAGAATCACGGCGTCCAGCGGGTCGTCGTTGGTGGTTAGCGTCAGGTTACCCAGCAGTACGGTGTAAGGGGCATCCGGCTCAGCGGCCAGGGCCGCCTTCACTGCCTCAAACTGCTGCTGACGGGTGGGAGAAGAAAAAGGAGCGGCAAGATAGGTGTGTAGCATAAACAGGCGGCCCGGGCCGCAACTTTCCGGCCATTTTAGGCCATCGGGGTTGTACGGGCAGCGACGGCACAGGATATGCCAACTTTTCTGAACCCGGACAAGTATAGCCGTTTACGCTCAGCCGTAAACTTACTTTCGTCACTCTTGCTTTTCCAGGCTATGGATTCTACCGCCTCCACCCCGCAGTCAACTCCCACCCCCACAATACCGCTGGACGTAACTGACCGGCAAAATTCGGCTCTGCTCGAAGATACCCTGAACCTGCTCAATGCCGGCGCGCCCGATAAATCCGGACAGCATGGCATAACTGAAATTGAGCGTTGGGCCGAGGTACTGCGCGCTTCCGAGCGACCCGGCCTGGCCAAAATCATTCAGGAGCTGGGCACGCTGCAGGCTCAACTGACGGCCTCCGACACGCAGGCCCACGACCTGGCCGAAACGCTAGCTTCATTAGGTAATGAAACCTCCAAAGTAGCCGAAGAAACTATTGGCGACTATGGTGCGCCGCTGGCTCAACTGGGCAAGCTGCTCATTAAACTCGGCTCGTCGTTGTCACGCTAGGCCCTGCGCCTACACCATAATAAACGCCTACCGCCCGGCCTACACAGTGTAGGCCGGGCGGTAGGCGTTCAGGCCAAAACAATTGGCGGGCCGGGTAGTATTCAGTCTTCGGTTTTGGACGGGGTGGTGTGCTGCCACCCCGCGCAAGCCGTACTTTTGCCGCCTACGCGTTTTCTTTTGCTATGTCTGAATTCCAGCCGCTCGCCCCGCTTGCTCTCTACGACCCGTTCGAAAACATGCGCTTCAGCATGCAGAGCTGTTTTCTGTGCGGTACGCCCACCACGCCGCCCCACGACACCGTACCGGTGTTTGCCGAGTGGCTGATGAGCCGCTACCAGTTGCACGAGCGGCAGATCAAGCTACTGGATATGAGCATTGTGGCCTACAAGGACTTGCGCATTGCCTGCTGCCCCATCTGCCGCACCCACCACGTGGAGCCGTTGGAGGCCCGGGTGGAGCTGGCCTCCCGCGAAGGCACGCGCGGCTTCCGCCAGCTAGACGAGCAAACGCTGTTTCTGTGGCTGGGCAAGATGTTTTACGGCGTGCTAGTTACGGAGCTGCTCAATGAGCTGGACCCGCTAGCCAAGCCCCAGTACCCGCTAGCTGAAAACGCTCAGCTGCTGCGCCGGTTCCAGGCCTTCTATCAGCCCTTCCAGGCCCTGCGGGTGCCCATGGAGTTTGAGGATTTCGTGGCCGGCTCCGTGTTCGTGCTGGAAACCGACCCCGCCCAGGACGATATGCCCTTCGAGTACGACGACGACCTGAGCACCATTGCCTTCAGCATCAAGCTCAACGAAACTGTACTGGTGGCCTGTCTGGTGGATAATGGCATCATCCGCCAGGCCATGGGCCGCGTGTACCAGGATGCCTACCGGCCCCTGCACCCAGTGCAGGTAGCCGAGTTCAAGGCCCGGGTATATTACGCCGCCTACCTGCTCAACGTAGTGCCCGACTACTACCCCCGCCCGGTGAAGCCCGGCGACGTGGAAGTCATCATGGATACGCTCATCGACGACGTGACCGGGGATATTTTCAATCCCTGGGAGAACAGCGCCTACGGGCAGTCGTTGCTGGAAATGTGGAAACGGTGGCAGATTCCGCTGACGGAAATCCTGCGTGACCCGGCGCATCCGCTCACCTTCCTGTACGATGCGGATGGGCAGCCCCGGCACCTGCTACAGTACCCGGAAGCCTAGAAGCCGGAAGCAAAAGCGTAAGTGAGAGAAAGAAAAGCCGCTGATTAGCTGGCTTCCCAGGTGGGTTCGGGGGCCAGCTTGCTGAGCCGGATGCCCGTCCAGCGGCCTTCGAGGCCCTGCTGGCATTCCCGTTTGTTCACCAGCACATCCACGCAGTGGTGGTGGCGGCGGTTCATGGTATCGTGGATGATATAGACGCCATCCAATGCGTCGGAAATACCGCTTACCCGGACTTTGTCGCCGAAGCGGAACGGGCCGCCCCATTTGTCCAGCATGTCACGGGAAACGGCCAGCCAGCGGGTTTTGCTGGAGTGGCGGGCCGGAATGATGGAGCCGTCGGCGGTTTCCATCGGGTTGTCATCGGTCTGACCCACTTCGGGCCAGTAAGTCGTAGCCGTTACACGGTATGATAAAGTCAAAGGTGCCTTTTTTACGGGCATTACCGGCAACGCAACGCTTACCGGACGGGGGCTCAGGCTAGCCACGGTGGAAGGCAGGGCCAGAGCAGGGACAGAAATAGTGCGGGGGGGGAAGAGGAAGGTCAGTAGGAATAACGCAATGGACATGACGTTTGGGTTCGTGGACTCTCGCTTATTGTCCGGAGAGAATGGACAGCCGGCCCGACTCGGCTAGTGGGATAGAGCGCCATCTGCGTTAGCAGACTTTTGAGGCTCTTTTAGGTATAGTCAGCGGCGAAAAAGGCCGAAAACAGACGTGTGAAGCAAGAAATGATGGCTAAATATAGATAAATTATATAATTAATTGCACTAATAAAATGATGTCATTTTCGAGGGGTCAAAGGTACAGCTTTTTTTTAAATCAGGTTTTTACACGTTTGCTAAATTTTTTAGTCAATAAATAGCTGATTCTAGATATAGTCTGGCCGCTTACGCAGGTTACCCCTCGAAGGTTTGAGGGCATGCCTGGCCGGCTGGAAACCCGGTCCGCCGGCCGCCGTAAGCACAGGAGCCTCGCCCGCAGAGGTCGGTCTTGCTGCTCACGCTTACTCCAACCAACATTCCTATGAAACGTTTTTCCTGGTCCCCCGCGGCCGGTTTGCTGGCGGCCGCTCTGTTCACGCAGGCCTGCTCCTCGCCCTCCACGCCCGCTACCGATGCCAGCGGCACCACCGCTGCTACTGATTCCACGCAGACGGCTGCGCCCGTCGCGCCGGCCAATTCGCCGCTGCAGGTGGTGGCCCAGTTCCGGGAGCCGCAGATGGTGGGCGTAGCCGTGCTGCCCGATGGCCGCGTGTTTGCCGACTTCCCCCGCTGGGACAACAACCCCGTGATGCCCATTGCGGAAGTAGCGCCCGATGGCTCCATCAAGCCCTATCCCGATGCCAACTGGTGCACCTGGAACGAAACCCTGCGCAACGAGCCCCAGAAGCACTGGATCTGCCCCCAGAGCGTGTATGCCGATAAAACTGGTATGCTGTGGGTAGTGGACCCCGCCTCGCCCGGCCTGCGGGCCACGGTGCCCGGCGGCCCCAAACTGGTGAAGATTGACCCCAAAACCGACAAGGTGGTGCAGACCATCAGCTTCCCCGAAAGCGTGGCTCCGCGCAAATCCTACCTCAACGACGTGCGCGTGGATACCCAGAACCAGTTCGCCTATCTCACCGACTCGGGCCTGGGTAGCCTGGTGGTGGTGGACCTGCGCACGGGCCGGGGCCGGCGGGTGCTCAGCGGCCACCCCTCCATGCTGGCCGATACTACCCTCAATATCAAGGCCGATGGCAAGGAACTGATTGACCCCAGCGGCAACAGTGCCCGCATCAACTCTGATGGTATTGCCCTGAGTGCCGACCGGCAGTACCTCTACTGGAAGCCTCTGACCAGCTACAACCTGTACCGCATTAAAACCGAGGCCCTGCGCAACTCCGCCCTCACCGATGCCCAGTTAGCCGGTCAGATTGAGGACCTGGGCAAGGTGCCCGCCTGCGACGGGATGGAAATCGACGCCCAGAACAACCTGTACCTGACGGCCTTCGAGGACCACTCCATCAAGCGCCGCACGCCGGCCGGCAAAATCGAAACGGTGGTGCAGGATCCGCGCCTGGAGTGGCCCGATACGTTTGCCTTCTCCGGCGACGGTAAAACGCTGTACGTGACCACCTCGGCCATCCACAAAACCGCCACCTGGAACAAGGGCATCGGCCAGCAGGACCAGCCCTACTACATCTTCAAAATGGCATTGAAGTAGCACCACAAGCAGTAGCGCGAACTTTGTAGTTTGCGTCCCCGCGCCGTAACAACGGTAGTCGTTCGGGGGCGCGAACTGCAAAGTTCGCGCTACTGCTTCGCCGAAAGCCGTTTCTGTTCAACGGGAGCGGCTTTTGTATTTATTTGATAGATTGGACATCGGTACCTGTGCAAGAAACGCAGGCGCAATTATCTGATTGATTAGAAGGTTTATTCGTACATGCGCATATCAGTTTTTACTTCCTGATCAGGCTATTTACCTTTACCCCCTGACACCACCAGCTCCCACCGCATGGACGCCAACTCTTATATCGCCAACGCCCACGGCGACTACCTCGACAACCTGTACCAGTCTTACAAGGCCGACCCGCAGTCGGTGGATGCGAGCTGGCAGAAATTCTTTGAAGGCTTCGACTTCGCCCAGCAGTACCCCGAAGGTGGTATCCCGCAGGCCGATGGCGAAGGCGTGCTGACCACCTCGGCCAGCACCAACCAGGCCGGCGCCGTCCGGGCCGTGGATATGGTAGCGGCCGACAAGGAAACGCAGGTGCGCAACCTCATTCACGCCTACCGCAGCCGCGGCCACCTGGTAGCCAAAACCAACCCGGTGCGCGAGCGGAAGGACCGGAAGGCCCGCCTCAATATTGCCGATTTCGGCCTGAGCGACGCCGACCTTGATACCAAGTTCAAGAACGGCGAAGTGCTGGGCCTGGGCTCAGGAGCCACGCTGCGCGAGATTGTGGCCGCTTTGCAGAAGGTGTACACCCGCACCATCGGCTTCGAGTACATGTACATCCGCGACCCGCAGGTGCTCGACTGGTTCCGCGAGAAAGTGGAGAAGGACTCGCTGAGCTTCAACCCCAGCATCGACTACAAAAAGCGCATTCTCAGCAAGCTGAACGAGGCCGTAGTATTCGAGAACTTCCTGCACACGAAGTTCCTGGGCCAGAAGCGCTTCTCGCTGGAAGGCGGCGAAACCACCATCCCGGCCCTCGACGCTATTATTAATAAATCGGCCGAGCTGGGGGTGAAGGAAGTGATGATTGGCATGGCCCACCGCGGCCGCCTGAACGTGCTGGCCAACATCATGGGCAAAACTTACGAGCAGATCTTCTCGGAATTCGAGGGAACGGCCGTACCGGACCTGACCATGGGCGACGGCGACGTGAAGTACCACATGGGCTACTCGTCGGAAGTGGAAACCAGCGGCGGCCAGAAGGTGAACCTGAAGCTGGCTCCCAACCCCTCCCACCTGGAGGCGGTGAACCCGGTGGTGGAAGGCTTCGTGCGCGCCAAGATTGAGCACCAGTACGGCGGCGACTACCACCAGATTCTGCCCATCCTCATCCACGGCGACGCGGCGCTGGCTGGCCAGGGCATCGGCTACGAGGTAACGCAGATGTCGCAGTTGGAAGGCTACAAGACGGGCGGTACCATCCACTTCGTGATTAACAACCAAGTGGGCTTCACCACCGATTTTGAGGACGCCCGTTCTTCAATTTACAGCACCGACTTGGCGAAGATTATTGACGCGCCGGTGCTGCACGTGAACGGCGACGACCCCGAGGCCGTGGTGTTTGCCGTGCGCCTCGCCACCGAGTACCGCCAGCAGTTCCACGCCGATATCTTCATTGATATGGTGTGCTACCGCCGCCACGGCCACAACGAGTCGGACGAGCCCAAGTTCACCCAGCCCACGCTCTACAACCTCATCAGCAAGCACCAGAACCCCCGCGAGGTGTACAACGCCATGCTGGTGCAGCGCGGCGACGTGGACGCGCAGCTGGCCCAGCAAATGGACAAGGAGTTCCGCGACACCCTGCAGGCCCGCCTGGATATGGTGAAGCAGAAGCCGCTGCCCTACAACTACCAGGCCCTCGAAAACGAGTGGCGCAGCCTGCGCCGCAGCAAGCCCGAGGACTTCGAAAAGTCGCCGGAAACGGGCATCAGCGAGGAAGTGGTGGCCAAAGTAGGCAAGGCCCTGACCACGCTGCCTGAAGGCTTCCGCCCCCTGAAGCAGATTGAAAAGCTGATGGAGGAGCGTAAGAAGATGTTCTTCGAGACGCGCATGCTGAACTGGGCCGCCGGCGAGCTGCTGGCTTACGGCTCCCTGCTCGACGAGAAGCACATTGTGCGCGTAAGCGGCCAGGACGTGCAGCGCGGCACGTTCTCGCACCGCCACGCCGTGTTGCACGACGCCGAAACGTCGGCCCCGTACAACTCGCTCAACTACATCGGCGAAGGCCAGGAGAAGCTGAGCATCTACAACTCGCTGTTGAGCGAGTACGCGGTGCTGGGCTTCGAATTCGGCTACGCCATGGCCAACCCCACGGCCCTGGTCATCTGGGAAGCCCAGTTCGGCGACTTCGCCAACGGTGCTCAGACCATGATTGACCAGTTCATCGTGAGCAGCGAAAGCAAGTGGCAGCGCATGAACGGCGTGGTGCTGCAGCTGCCCCACGGCTACGAAGGCCAGGGCCCTGAGCACTCCAACGCCCGCCCCGAGCGGTTCCTGCAGCTGGCCGCCGAAAACAACATCATCGTGGCCAACATGACCACGCCGGCCAACTTCTTCCACGCGCTGCGCCGTCAGCTGACCTGGGAGTTCCGCAAGCCGCTGGTGGTGATGTCGCCCAAGTCGATGCTGCGCCACCCGCTGTGCGTGTCGCCGGTGGAAGAGTTCACCTCCGGCCACTTCCGCGAGGTGCTCGGCGATGTGTACGCCGACGCCAAGAAGGTGAAGCGCGTGCTGCTGTGCTCGGGCAAAGTGTACTTTGACCTGCTGGACGAGCAGCAGCAGTCGGGCCGCACCGACGTGGCCATTGTGCGCCTGGAGCAGCTGCACCCCTTCCCCAAGAAGCAACTCGACGCCGAGCTGGCCAAGTACCCCAAAGCCAAGGTGTACTGGGTGCAGGAAGAGCCTGAGAACATGGGCTACTGGAACTACCTGCTGCGCTTCATGCGCCGCGAGCTGGAAGACGTGATTTCGCGCAAGCCCTCGGCCTCGCCGGCTACCGGTTACAACAAGGTGCACGTGAAGGAGCAGAAGGACCTCGTGGCCCGCGCCTTCGACAAGCCCAAGGAAGCCGTGGCCGACGACAACATCAAAGCCACCGCCGAAGTAGCCAAGAAGCAGGACTAGTCCTGGGTCATTCCGAGCAGCGCGAGGAATCTGAGTGAAAACGGACAACGGCTTCACCCAGATTCCTCCTGCGTCGGAATGACAACTTCCCCGACATTCCCCACCGAAACCCTTCAAAACTCCCACTTATGGGTCTGGAAATTAAAATCCCCGCCGTCGGCGAGTCTATCACCGAAGTAACCATTGCCAAGTGGCTGAAAGCCGACGGTGACACCGTGAAGCGCGACGAGATTCTGGCCGAGCTGGAATCCGACAAAGCCACGTTCGAGCTGCCCGCCGAGGCCGACGGCGTGCTGAAAATCCGCGTTGCCGAGGGCGAAACCATCGGCATAGGCACCACCATTGCCGAAATCGACGGTGCAGGTGCGGCTGCCGCGCCGGCTGCTGCGGCTCCGGCTGCCAGCGCCCCCGCCGCCCCCGCTGCCGATCCGGTAAGCCAGGGCGAGCAGAACCCCACTGCCAGCGACCAGGCCGGCTACGGTGGCCAGCCTGCCGGCGGTGCTGCCGCTCAGGCTGCTGCTCCCGCCAGCAACGGCGGCGGTGCTACCGTGGAAATGACGATTCCGGCCGTGGGCGAATCCATCACGGAAGTGACGGTGGCCAAGTGGCTGAAAGAGGACGGGGCCCAGGTACAGCGCGACGAAATCATTGCCGAGTTGGAATCGGACAAGGCCACGTTTGAGCTGCCCGCCGAAGGCACCGGCATCCTGCGCCACGCCGCTAAGGAAGGCGAAACTATCGGTATCGGTGCTACCATTGCCCGCATCGAAGGCGGCAGCGGTGCTGCTGCTCCGGCTTCGGCTCCCGCGGCTGCTCCGGCTGCTGCCCAGGCTGCTCCGGCCGCCGCTGCTCCGGCGGCTTCGGCAACCACCAGCTACGCTACCGGCACGCCTTCGCCGGCGGCCGGCAAAATCCTCGGTGAGAAAGGCATCAGTCCCGCCGACGTGCAAGGCTCGGGCCGCGACGGCCGCATCACGAAAGAAGATGCCCAGAACGCCCAGGCCAAGCCTGCTGCTCCGGCTCCGGCCGCAGCTCCCGCTGCCGCCAAACCGGCTGCGGCTCCGCAGGCGGCTCCGGCTGCCAGCGGCAACCGCAATGTGCGCCGTGAGCGGATGAGCAACCTGCGCAAGACGGTTGCCCGCCGCCTGGTGTCGGTGAAGAACGAAACGGCCATGCTCACCACCTTCAACGAGGTGAACATGCAGCCCATCATGGACCTGCGCAACAAGTTCAAGGACAAGTTCAAGGAGAAGCACAGCGTGGGCCTCGGCTTCATGTCGTTCTTCACCAAGGCCGTGTGCGTGGCCCTGAAAGAGTGGCCCGCCGTGAATGCCCAGATTGATGGCACCGACATCGTATACAACGACTTCTGCGACATCAGCATTGCCGTATCTGCCCCGAAAGGGCTGGTGGTACCGGTGATTCGCAACGCTGAGGAGCTGTCGTTTGATGGCATTGAGAAGGAAATCGTGCGCCTCGCCACGCTGGCCCGCGACAACAAGCTCACCATCGAGCAGATGACCGGCGGTACGTTCACCATCACCAACGGCGGCGTGTTCGGCTCCATGATGAGCACCCCAATCATCAACGCCCCGCAGTCGGCCATCCTGGGCATGCACAACATCGTGCAGCGCCCGATTGCCGAAAACGGCCAGGTGGTGATTCGCCCCATGATGTACCTCGCCCTGAGCTACGACCACCGCATCATCGACGGCCGCGAGTCGGTGTCGTTCCTGGTGCGCGTGAAAGAGCTGCTCGAAGACCCGACCCGCCTGCTGCTGGGCGTGTAATTGCGGAATTCTGACTACACGTTTGCCGTCTTTTTTACGTGTGCTTGCACCGTAAAAAAGACGGCAAACGTGTGTTTGGGCTATCTATTTCTCACAAGTATGTACGATCTGACAGAACTGCAGCAACACTTGCAGAAGAACTGGCAAGTGGAAGCCCAGCCGGTGTTATGGCAAAGTGGGCCTACCGAGAAGCTGGATGCCGCTTTCCGAGTGCTGGAATTTCCGCCCGGTCCAGTGCATGCTATGTGGATATACTCAACTCTCGGTATGTCTTTAAACCGGCCGGAGGACCTTGTTGAACTGCACATATTTTCCGACAAGCAGGACGCCACGTTGGTAGAATTGCTGACAGTTGTAGCCTCCTATCATCGTAACGGTTTACCGTTAGGCTTGCACCATACCGTGAACTTTGGCCGACCTTGGCAGGATAACTCTGCTGCTTCGTTCGGCTTCGTTTCGCTGCCTTATTTGGATGGGGAAGGATTGGAAGTGTTCGAATGGGAGGGTAAACACCTGCATAACCTTTGGCTGATTCCGATAACGGAAGAAGAAAGGGACTATAAAATCAATAATGGGTGGGATGCGCTGGAAGAAGCATTCGAAACTAGGCAGCTGCAATACACTAATCCGTATAGGCCTGATTGCGTGTAAAATAAAAAGCCCCCCGGATTCTGGTCCGGGGGGCTTTTTGGTATGGGTGGATGGGTGAATGTGTGAGGAGAACGGGTGGGAATTGGGGGTGGGTGAAACGGGTTAAAGCTAGGCGCCGATGGAGTTAGAGGCCAGCGTAGCTACCTGGTGCATTGCTTTTTCGGCGTTGGAGCCGGAAAATTTCTCTTGGACCGTGCTGGTCAATACTTCCGTCCAGCGCTTGAGGCACTTGGAGGGTAGGGCCGAGTGCAGGGGAATCAGCTCGCCTTCCTGGTACCGGGTGGTGCCCAGCAGGGCGCTGCTCCAGTAATCGTAAAGCGAGGTGAGGTGGCGGGGCCAGTGCACCTGCGCTACGGCCTGACAAACGGGAGCGAGCAGCTCGTCGTTTTTGGCTTTACTGAACGCCGTATCCACCAGCGTCATAATGTCGCCTTCGGTGCGCAGATCGGGGAGGGAAGTCAAGGTAGCCATACGGAGGAGGGTAGGACGAGTGGATACGTAGCGAATTTACGCAGGTTTCGGAATTTTCGCGAACCAGCGAAAAATCTTTTTACGCGTTACCCAATCAGGTTGAGGGAAGAGATGGGGCTTGTACGAGCCCAAAACCTCAAAGGATACCTCGTAAGCGGCTTTTTTTAGAGAATGTGGAAAGGATTTCGGGCCTGGGAAATTCGGTGCTCAAACACGGCCGCAATGGTACCGGCGCGGTAAATAGCTTCGTCCGCCACAGGTCCCTGATACTGAGCTTCCACGGTTTCGACGAACAGCTGAAGCCAGCGGCGGAAGTGGCGGCCATCAATGGGAAGGGCAAGGTGCTTGGGGAATGGCCGGCCCCGGTAACGGCCGGTGTTCAGCAGCAGGCCGCTCCAGAAATCATACATCGTGCTCAGGTGCTGAGCCCAGCGCCCCTGCACTACCCGCTCGAAAATGGGGCCCAGCAATTCGTCCTGCTGCACCCGGTGGTAGAAGGAATCTACCAGTTGACTTACATCTTCCTCAGCTTGAATATCGGGCAGGGTCGGAGCAACAGAATCAGCCATACAGTCTACGTTTCAATGCTTTATAAAAGTACGGCGTTAAGTGCGGCTTGGACATGATAAACGTCAGGTGACGGTGCTACTTCCGGGTGCGCCCGCCCAGCACTACGCAGGCTACTGCCAGCACAATCAGGGCCGCGCCGCCCAGCATCTGCGGATTGGGTACCTCATGCAGAAAGAGCCAGCCCAGCACTACCGCTACTACCGGGTTTACAAAGGCGTAGGTGCCCGCCAGTGAGGGCTCTACCACCCGCAGCAGCCAGATATAGGCCGTAAATCCCACAATGCTGCCGAACGTGACGAGGTAGGCATACGCCAGCCAGGAGGTGCTGGTAACCTGCCCCAGATCAAACCCGGCGGCTTCTCCTTTCAGCAGGCTTACTACCAGCATAGCCGCCCCGCCGCACAGCATCTGCATGCCTCCCGAAAGGAACGGTGAAGGGGCGGGCTGTTTCTTTTTGGAATACAGGGACCCAATGGCCCATACCAGCGCCGCCAGCAGCACCAGCCCGATGCCCAGGCTTTCGTGCCCCGGCCTGGCTACGTGTCCGGCGCCCGGCGTGCGGGCCAGCAGGTACACACCCCCGAGGCCGGCCGCCAGCCCGGCCGCTACCAGCAGCCGGGGCCGGGGGCTGATGCCGCTGGCCCAGCCCAGCACGGCCAGAAACATCGGCACCGTGGCCACGAGCAAGGCTGCGAGGCCCGTGGGAATGTACTGCTCGCCCAGGGTCACACCGCCGTTGCCAAAGCCCAGCAGGCACACGCCAATGATACAAGCCGTCAGCCACCCTTGGCGGGAGGGTGGTGGTTCGCCGCGCCACCGCATAAAGCCATACAGCAGCGCCCCGGCCAGGGTATAGCGGCTGCCGGCCATCAGCAGGGGCGGAATGGAGTCGATGGCGAAGCGGATACCCAGGTAGGTGGAGCCCCAGATGATGTACACGGCGGCGAAGGCCAGCAGCAGCGAGGCCCGGGAAGGAGAGGAGGAGGCAGACATGCTACAAACCTACGCCACATTGCTTCGTCCGGCGGTGGTGGCGCCTTCCGTGGCAACAGATTCCGTCACAGGAAATCCGGCTGCCAGTGCAGCGTTTCGCGTAGGCTGCCGTTCTTTGCCTTGTACCCTACCCGCGTATTACCGTGCGTATTTTCCTGACTGCTCTTTTCGCCAGCGTGCTAACCAGCGCCCAGGCCCAGTTGCTGCAACCCAAAGCTGCCTTCACCCGCGCCGACTCCCTGCGCGGCTACCAGTCGGCACTGCGCACCTGCTACGACCTGAACTATTACCACCTCGACGTGCAGGTGGATCCTGCCCGCAAAGCCCTTAAAGGCTCCAACGAGTTCCGCTTTACGGCCACCCAGGACTTCAGCCGCCTGCAGTTCGATCTGTTTGCTAACCTGCAGGTGGATAAGGTGGAGTACCAGGGCAAGCCGCTGCCCTTCACCCGGGAGGCCAATGCCGTGTTCGTCACGTTTCCGGCTCCCGTCAGCAAAGGCAGCAGGGCGGCCTTCACCGTGTTCTACAGCGGGCAGCCCACCGAGGCCAAGCAGGCTCCCTGGGACGGCGGGCTGGTGTTCACCCAGGATGCCAAAGGTAAGCCCTGGATAGCCTCGGCCTGCCAGGGTGTGGGGGCCAGCATCTGGTGGCCCTGCAAAGATCAGCAGGCCGACGAAGTGGATTCCATGCTCATCAGCGTAACGGTTCCCAAAGGCCTCAAAGACGTATCCAACGGCCGCCTGCGCCGCACCACCACGCTGAAGGGAGGGGCTACCCGCTTCGATTGGGCAGTTTCCAACCCTATCAACAACTATGATGTGGCCCTGAACGTGGGCGACTACCAGCATTTCAGTGGCGGTACCTACGCCGGCGAGAGTGGCCCGCTCACGCTGGACTATTGGGTACTGCCCGAAAACTTGGCCAAGGCCAAAACGCAGTTTGCCGCCAACGTGCCGCCCATGCTCAAAAGTATGGAAAGCTGGTTTGGGCCGTACCCCTTCTATAAGGATGGCTACAAGCTGGTAGATGCGCCCCACCTGGGTATGGAGCACCAGAGCGCCGTAGCCTACGGCAACAAGTACCAGAATGGCTACCTGGGCCGCGACCGGTCGGGCACGGGCTGGGGTGATAAGTGGGACTTCATCATCATTCACGAAAGCGGCCACGAGTGGTTTGGCAACAGCCTCACCAGCCAGGATATTGCCGATATGTGGATTCACGAGTCATTTACCACCTACTCCGAAGCCCTGTTCGTGGAAAGCCAGTTTGGCAAGGAGGCCGGCCAGCAGTACATCCACGGGCAGCGCCGCAACATCCGCAACGATTCGCCTATCATTGGCACCTACGGCGTAAACCGGGAAGGCTCGTCTGATATGTACGACAAGGGCAGCAACCTGCTCAACATGATCCGGACGGCCTACGTGCCCGATGATGCCCGGTGGCGGGAGCTGTTGCGGGGGCTCAACAAGCAGTTTTTTCACCAGACCATTACCACTGAGCAGGTCATCGGCTATTTCAACCAGCAGTTGGGCCAGAACCTTACGCCGGTGTTCAACCAGTACCTGCGCCACGCCGGGCTGCCGGTGCTGGAGGTGCGCTTTCCAAAGGCAGGCCCGCCCCAGGCCCGCTGGATTGCCGCCGAGCCTGACTTTGCGTTGCCCGTGCGGGTACGCACCCGGGGCGGTAGTTACCAGTTAATGCCCGTCGGTACCACATTTCAACCACTGGCAGTTCCCAATTTGAAACGGGATAATCTGGAGGTTGATACCGAAAATTATTACGTAGGAACGCTGCTGGAATAGTTGTGATATAAATTGTCTTATTCTGTTATTCATCCTTCCGTCTTTGGGAAAACGGAAGGATGATTTTTTTTATATAGTAAAAGCTTGATAATGGAATCATTTGCTTGGTAAACGTGTAAATTCGGCTGTATGTAGATTTTGAAGAAGATTTCGGAGCTGCATTTCTGCCTTCTACGCGTTATGCATTAGGCTGTAGCATCGGAATTGAGTGATTGGTTGAATAGTGTTTTTTATAAGAAAAAAGACATTGGTTTTTAATATCGGGTCTTTTTCACCGAGAGTAAAGCGCGTATGGTAGTTCCCTCCGTTCCTCTTTCCTGTCAGGTCTGTCCGCACGTTGCGCGGTCCTTGCTGGGAGCCTGTCAGCACGCCGAAATAGATCTGATAGCCGGCGGCAAGATGCACCAGTCGTACCGCAAAGGGCAGGTGATTTTTCAGCAGGGCAGCCGCGCTATGGGCCTGTACTGCGTGTTTCAGGGTAAGGTGAAAATTTCCAAGCTCAGCGCCGACGGTAAGGAGCAGATTATCCGGCTTGCCCGGGAAGGAGATGTGCTGTGCTACCGCTCCCTGATGATGGGCCAGTTCTGCACCACCGCCGCTACTGCCCTCACCGACTGCATAGTGTGCTTGATTCCGCGCCCCGATTTTTTCAGCTTGCTCGAACAGAACCCGCAGTTTTCCCACTCCCTGCTGCGCCTGATGGCCCGCAACCTCGGCGACGCTGAGGCCCGGCTGCTGCATACGGCCTATAAACCCGTGCGCGAGCGGCTGGCCGAAGCCCTGTTGCTGCTGGACCAGGCGTTCCGGCCCGCCACCGATGAGCCGTTCAGCATCCCCGTATCCCGCGACGACCTGGCCGCCCTTACCGGCACTACCAAAGAAACCGCCAGCCGCCTGCTCTCCGAGTTCCGCGACGAAGGATTGGTGCTCACGCAGGGCAGCCGCATTATGGTGCTGGAACGGGAGAAAATCAGCGAGCTGGCCAGTATGTACGATTAAAATAGTGCAATCAGGCAACCGGCTGCGGCTGGTTGTGCGTATGTCCCCGGGTAGCCTTTGCTGCCCGGGGATTTTGCTTTCTGTCGGATTGTGTGTAAGCTTGTTGAAATAGTATTATAAATATCCCAGAATGGTTTCCCAGCTCGGTAATGATGGGAAAACTTTAATTACAATCATTTTTCCGGTTGATGCGAATCATTTCACAGCAGGGGTAAATGTGGGAATTTTGTTGAGCAAGTTAGCCGCGTTCAGGTGATTACGCTGATGTTTTATCAGGTGGGCATCTTTTGAGCTTCCAGGTAAATTGCCAAAATGAGTATAGCAGGTCAACGCGTGGACCCGCCGGATTCAGAAGGCCACTTGGTAGCACGAACAGGCTGACTTTTCACTTCCACACATTTCAATTTCCCCCCCCTGTTATCATGGCTTACTCTACGAACAACGCTGCTGGTAAAGTAGTACAAGAAATCATCAACGACCTGCCCAGCCTGGTGGCCGTAGCCGTGGTGGACACCACCTCCGGCATGAGCCTGGCTTCGCACACCAACTCGCCCAGCATCAACCCCGATACGGCTGCGGCTTATAACACCGAGGTGGTAAAGCAGAAGCAGAAGGCTATGGCCGCCCTTAAGCTCACGGGTGAGGTAATTGAGGATATTCTGATTACGCTGTCCAACCAGATTCATCTGCTGAAAATTACCGAAAACAACAAGTTCATCTACTTGGTGGTGAACTCGCGGGATACCAACTTGGCCATTGCCCGGGAAGTGCTGCGCAGCCACGCTTCCGCTCTGAACTAAGGGAACGGCCGCGACTCCCGTTGCCGGGGCAGCCCCACCCCTGGTGGCTGCCCCGGCCGAGTCGGGCTCGGGCTCCCTGGCCTGAGCAGCCGGTCCGCCGGCCACACCAACCGGCTCCGCCGGGAGCGAGCGGCTTGTATGCAACGCTTTTGGTGGCCTCTTCTATGCAGATTCCTTTTCTGAGTCAACTCCAGACGCTTACCGGGCCCACCGTCAACAAAATTGTGGGCGCTGGTCCGGCCGGCCCGGCCCGCATGGCTGCCGAGCGGTGGCTGCAGCACGTGCTGCACGGATTGCCGGAGCTGCTGGCTGCGGCCGTAGGCGAAATTTCCTCCGGCCAGCTGCTGGCTTCCTATACCACGGCCCGGGAGTTCAATCCGGCCAAAATCATTGGGTTTAATGCCGAGGTAATCCGGCAGCAGCGGCAGGCCATGCAGGCCCTGCGCCTGCCCCCCGAAGAGCAGCTCACAGAGCTGCTGATTACCCTGCGGACCCAACTGCATTTGCTGCGGCTGCTTCCTGATGGCCAACGCTTTCTGTATGTGGCCGTGGATTGCCGTGATACCAACTTAGGCATTGCCCGGGAGGTGATGCGCACCTGCGAAACCTAAACAACCTGAGGAAGTAGCGGTGGCACTCATTCTCAGGCAGTTTTTTTTCTCACCTCTTACCAACTACTGCTTGCAATGAAACTTACTGCTTCTCCCTTCAACCCTACTACCGGCGAGCTGCTGCCGGTGTACCGCGACGCCTACCTGCGGGGCGACCTGAGCAAAGCCTCCGCTAAAGCCGTGGAAGCCTACCTGCACCGCGACGCCGACAAGGCCCATGAAACCCTTACGCGCTGGGAGCACCTGCGCGCCGCCGAAGAGCCGCAAACGGCCCCCACCTGGGTGCAGAAGCAGTTGCTCTATATCCGGACGGAGCCGGTGCGCTTCCGCCGCCGGGCTACGGGGCTGGTTGCCTCAGCCGTACTGGTGGGCACCATGGTGTTTGCCGGCACCCGCCTGCCCTCCGAGCGCACGCCCGTAAACGATGGCACGCCCACCGAGCTGACGCCCGTAGTGGCCGATGCCGGCACTATCACCGAAGCCAACGCCCTAGCCAGCACCGAGGCCAGCAGCTCCCGCGCCATGCTCACGGTGCGGGGCCGCATTCTGGATGAGAACGGCAAGCCCCTGGTGGGCGCTACCGTACTGCAGCCCGGCACGTACCGCGGCACCTCTACCAACGCCCAGGGCGAATACGCGCTGCAGGTACCGGTTGGTACCGCCGCCCTGCAATACGGCTACGCCGGCTACCAGGAAGCCGAGCTGGGCGTGAAAAGCACCGGCCACGCCGACGTTACGCTGCAGCCCCGCGCCAAAGCAAAGCGCCACTGGTGGCAATTCTAACACCCGCATTTCCGGAGTCGGGTGGGGCAGGAGTGCCTGCCTGCTCGGCTCCGGACATGGGTGCTCCGGCAGCGGAGGTAGTGTAGTCGTTCGTTTTTTTCTCTCGCGTGAAACCAAAGTCGTATCGTAAGAAAGGTACCCGGCAGCCCGCCCTGCACAAGCGCCGGCAGGCGCTAACCCGGCAGGCTACGGAACTGATTGATCAGTTCAGGGCCGAGCTGCCGCTGCTGCTGGGCGTAACGGTGATTGACGTAGCCTCGGGCAGCAGCCTAGCGGCGCACTCCGCCAGTGCCGCGCTGGATCTGCCGGCCGCCGCCCGGTTTCAGGTGGGGCTGGTGCAGCGCAAGCACGAGGCCCTGGCGGCCCTGCGGCTGCCCGATCAGCAGCTGGAGGATGTGCTCATCACCCTGTCCAGCCAGCTGCACCTGCTGCGGCTTACGCGCACCGGCGAGCAGCTGATTGCGCTGGTCGTGGATGCGCAAACCACTAATCTGGCGCTGGCGCGGGATATTCTTCGCACGCTGGCCGAGCAGCTGGAAACGGCGCCGGCTCTGCGCGCGGCCTAACGCGAAGTGCTGCTGCAACGCCGCCTGGATAGCTGCAGGGGAGCCGTTCGGGCGGCCCGGAAGTGAGGCGGCGCTTCGCTCTTTCCTCAGGGCCACCGCCCATCGGAAACTCAGACAGAAAGAGCCGACGCTTGTCCGGCTCTGATTCCCGGAGCTACCGGCCCGTAACGGTGGCTCCTATGGCGTTACTCTGTCGTGCTAACGGCTCCTCTGCTGGTTTTTGCCGGTGGGGGAGCCGTTTGGCGTGTGAGGGAATGTGGATAGGAGAATAGGTAATCTGGGTTGCGAACTAGAGCTAGTTCCCCTCCTTGGAAAGGAGGGGCTAGGGGTGGTTGATACTCGTTGCACGGTTTTTAGATCTAATACTAGTACCTGTTCTGACGCGAGGTCAACCACCCCTAACCCCTCCTTTCCAAGGAGGGGAACTAGCTCTAGTTCGCAGCTTGGGTTGAAAGTATGCACCTTTCGCCTGTATGGATGTCCAGCCAACACAACTGCACAATTTCCCGGCTTCCCAATTTCCCCTTCCGTACCTTCGCGCACAGTTGATTTCCACCGAATTCACCTTCGCATGAACCAATACGACGTTACCGTTATCGGCTCCGGCCCCGGCGGTTATGTAGCGGCCATCCGCTGCGCCCAGCTCGGCCTCAAAACGGCCCTTATCGAGAAATACGACACCCTGGGCGGCACCTGCCTCAACGTGGGCTGCATTCCCAGCAAGGCTTTGCTCGACTCGACGGAGCACTACCATAACGCCGCGCACACCTTCAAGGAGCACGGCATTGAGTTGAGCGACCTGCAGATCAACATGAACCAGCTCATCGACCGCAAAAACGGAGTGGTGAAGGCCAATACCGACGGGATTCAGTTCCTGATGAAGAAAAACAAAATCGACGTCATCCACGGCGTTGGTTCGTTTGTCGATAAGAACCACATCAGCATTGCGCCCACGGCCGGCGGCGAAGCCCAGCAGATTGAGACGAAAAACGTCATCATTGCTACCGGCTCCAAGCCCACCGTGCTGCCCTTCATCCAGCAGGACAAGCAGCGTATCATCACCAGCACCGAGGCCCTGAACATCCGCGAAGTGCCCAAGCACATGATTGTGATTGGCGGCGGCGTTATCGGGCTGGAAATGGCCTCGGTGTACGCCCGCCTCGGCGCGAAAGTGTCGGTGGTGGAGTTCATGGATTCGCTCATCCCGACCATGGACCGGGGCCTGGGCAAGGAGCTCAAGCGCATCCTGGGCAAAATCGGCATCGAGTTTTTCCTGAGCCACAAGGTAACCGGCGCCACCCGCGAGGGTGATACCGTGACAGTAACCGCCACCAATCCCAAGGGCGAGGAAGTGAAGTTTGAGGGCGACTACTGCCTGGTGGCCGTGGGCCGCGTGCCCTACACCGCGGGCCTGAACCTGGAAGCCGCCGGCGTGCAGATGGAGGAGCGCGGCCGCATTAAGGTGGATGAGCACCTGCAAACCTCGGTGCCCGGCATCTACGCCATTGGCGACGTGATTCGGGGGGCTATGCTGGCCCACAAGGCCGAGGAAGAAGGCGTGTTTGTGGCCGAAACCATTGCCGGCCAGAAGCCCCACATCAACTACCTGCTCATTCCCGGCGTGGTGTACACCTGGCCGGAAGTGGCGGGAGTGGGCTATACCGAGGAGCAGCTGAAGGAGCAGGGCAAAGCCTACAAAACCGGCTCGTTCCCGTTCCGCGCCTCGGGCCGCGCCCGCGCCTCCATGGACCTTGACGGCTTCGTGAAAGTGCTGGCCGACAAGGAAACCGACGAAATCCTGGGCGTGCACATGATTGGTCCCCGCATCGCCGACCTCATTGCCGAAGCCGTAACGGCCATGGAGTTCCGCGCCTCCGCCGAGGACGTAGCCCGCATGAGCCACGCCCACCCCACCTACGCCGAAGCCATGAAGGAAGCCTGTTTGGCAGCTACGGAGAACCGGGCGATTCACATGTAATTCCGGCGCTTACGCTAGAAACCAAAGCGGCTGCAGCTCTCAGGAGTTGCAGCCGCTTTTTCGGTATTGAGGGGGTGTGGCCAGCTACCACAAACCTAGGAAACCTTTCTTCTTGGCCACGTTGGGACGGGCTACGTCTATCACGTCGGAAATGCCGGCTTCATCGAACTTGTCGAGCAGCGCATCGACGCCCTTGTTCATTTTTAGCTCCATCTCTTCCTTGTAAATGGGGTACAGACAGTAGAAGTGGATGGTCTTTTCGTCCGTCACGCGCAGTTCCCGGAACTCCTCCGGTAAGCTGATAGAAGGCAATAGCAGCATGCAGCCCAGTTTTGTATCAGCGGCATAAGGCTCGGCTTGTTCCCCGTTCGGGATGGTGTGGCCGGACCCCAGCCACGTATGGTATTCGTGCGGAAAACGGGCTATAAACTTCATCCAGCCAATGGGCCAGTAGGCTTCGTCCGTTGGGGTAGAGTCTGCCTGCCCAACGTCTGACAGGGGCCAGGTACTGGGAAGGAGAATGCAGAGCTCTGCGTACGCTGGGCTCTCTGCATCGGCGGGCACGGTCATGGGCAGGTCGCTCATGCCGGACGTAACCAGCGTGTAAAAGGGAAAATCCTTGGTGGGAGCCACGATATGCACGTCTAGGTGCACTTTGTCCGAGATAAGCTCGTGAAAAACCCCGGTAACAGGGCCCACGTGCTGTTCGATGTGCCTCGAAATAGCCTCAATGGATTCCTCGTCGCCAGATGCCAGGCTGAACGGTTCGGGTTCTACATTTTCGTAACGGTAAATGGGGGCCCCGGAAGACGAATTCTCCGGTTCGATTTCCTGCTCTGACATAATGGGTAGCGTAAAGTGAAAAGAGAAGAAAGGAAAGCACGTTGCCCGGTTGCTGGTAGCACGATGCCCGGGAAGGATAAGTGTAAAGAAGTAGGGCGGTTAATCAGGTCTTCTGCACCAGCTTAAACCCTTCTTTCGTCACTTGGTACTGCTGGCCCTGGATGGTGATGGTTTCGCCTTCCAGTAGCTTGCTCAGGTTCTCAATGTCGCCCTCGATGGTGTGGAGGCTGAAGCCGTGCTTGCGGGCCAGGGCGAGGTACTTGGGGTTGATGTAGTCGCGGACGCCGCAGAGGATGATGCGCACGTGGGCGGTGGTGTTTTTGAGCAGCCTGGCGTCGCGGGGGAAGGTGTAGTTGTCGGCAATGAGGATAAGCTCGGCCGAGTCGGGGGCGGCGGCCAGCTGCTGGGCGTAGAGCAGGGCTTCGGCGTCGTTTTCGGGCGCGTCGCCGCCGCCGCCGGCCTTCATGGTTTCAATGAGCTTGTTCTTGATGGCCTCGTAGCTATCCGTTTTCACGTGGTAGAGGCCGCCGGTTTTGCCCAGGCGCTTTTCTTTGTCGGGCTGGTCGTTGCCGTCGTTGAAGAACACGAAGGTTTTTTCGTCTTCGAGGGCGCTGAGCTGCAACCAAGCCAGCAAATCGTAGGTGTAGGGAAACATGCTGCCGGTTACGTCGGTCACCACCACTTCCTTGCTCCACTCGGGGTGGCGCTGCAGCACCCGGCTCACCACGCCTGCATCGGGCGGCAGGGCCAGCTCGGGGGCGGCGGTGTCGGCGGCGGCCAGCAGCTCGCCTTTTTTGGTGATGCGCGCCTCGCAGTAGTCTTCCTTGTGCTGCTTGTTCTTGTGCTTCAGAAACACCCGGTACAGCCGGGCCGCCGAGTCGGGCAGAGCAAAGTGGGTGAAGCCCATATCGGCGGGGCCCAGCAGCTGCAGCGGCCCAATGGGCAGCCGGATGGCCCCGGTAGCCAGAAACGGAAACATCTTGCGGTCGATGGGGAAGCCGGAGGTGAAGGTCACGCTTTTGCGGATGGCCTCCTCCAGCTCGGCCACGCACACGGGGTGGGCGGTGGGCAGCACCTTCACCTTCTGCACGGTGCCGCGGGCGTCCACCGTCAGTTGAAACTTCACCAGCTGCGCTTCCCGCTCAGGGCATTTGTAGAGGCGGCGCAGGCTGCGGGCCATCTGGCGGTTGGTGTAGCGGGAGCCGGGCAGGTTGCAGGCCACTTTTTTACCGGGAGCCTTTTTGCCGGCTTTAGGACGCTTCTTTTCCAGCACGCGCAACTTGCGGGTGAGGCTGTCGAGGTCGGCGCGCATGGTGGCGGCGGTGGCGTGCCGGGCCACGTACACCACAAACCCGTGGAAAAACGGCTGGCACTCGGCGGGGCTATTGCAGCCAGTCTGCTCTACCAGCGTCCACGTTACCGACTCATCCTGCAACAGCCCCGGCACAGCAGCGGCCAGGTTGCGGATGCGGCTGAGGTTGAGCTGGCGCTGGTTGAAGTCGGGGTTGAGGCGGAAGGCCGTGTACACCAGATCCACCCGCACAATGTGCCGCTCCCGCAGGCGCAGGGCCGCCACATCGGCCCCCGAAAAAGTGGATGGCAGCTGCAGGGCTTCCAGCTCGGGCAGAGGCTGGTAGCGGGCGGTGCGGTAGGCGTTCAGCTGGTCGTAGAAAGCGTCGAGGTCGGCCGCGGCGAGTGGGCTGGTCTGGGCGCGGGTAGTAACGGATAGCAGGAGCAGCAGAAAGCCGCAGAGAAAAGCCCGAATCAATACAGTAAGCATAGAATAAACGGATAAGCGCAATGAGGCGCAACATACAGATTTACCGCCAGCATGCCCGCACCTTCGGCAGTGGCGCTGAGTTGCGTTGTGTTACGACCGGTTATAGATGTTTACTCATAAAAAAAGCCTCCAACTGCTTCTAGAGCAGCTGAAGGCTTTTATGCTATCCGGAAACGTTTAGTAAGCCAATACTGCCTCCCCGGCTTTGGGGTCCGGGCCGTACTGGTTTTCGCCGCGGGTACCTTCGGTTACCAGCAGTACCAGCAGCCAGATACCACCTACCAGGGGCAGGAAAGTAATCAGCAGCCACCAGCCGCTCTTATTAATGTCGTGCAGGCGCCGAACTGCTACGGCTAAGCTCGGAATCAGCATAGCCAGTGTATATAGGCCATAAATTGCACCGTAGCCAATACCATCCATGGCGGTGCCCAGCACATTATCCAGCACAATAGCAGCTACGGCGAAGATGAGGTTGAACAACACGAACATCCAGTATTCCTTGCGGCGGGCGCGGCCGCGGAACAGCGCGTAGTTCTTCAATACGTGTAAAAAGTAATTCATGCGTACTAGTGTGGTGGTTGGGAAAGGTCCTACTCGTCAGGCTTTTCGGATACGCCCCGTTTGTATAGTGGTTGCTGGACTCCACCCGGCGGCGGCCAAACACAGGGCGCAACCGGGCGGCAATATATAGGTTCTGATATGGGTAGCAATAGGCCCCTGAGGGTTTTGCCACGGCTGGAATGGCCCAACAAAAAAAGCGCCATCTACTGCGGGAGTAGCTGGCGCTTTGCGTATACAAGGCTGTATGCGGAAGGCTATACGGCGGCGGCTAGTTTAACACCCACCGCGCTGGGGCCTTTCTGGCCCATTTCCACCTCAAACGTCACTTTGTCGTTTTCCTTGAGCGGAGCTGAAGTCTGCACCTGGTTTACGTGCACAAACACACTCTCGCCGGTAGCCTGGTCCTTGATAAAGCCGTAGCCCTTCGATTCGTTGAAGAACGTAACGGTGCCTTTGCGGATCGGGTCTTCATCCGACTCAACGACGCGCGCTGCGCCCAGCTGAATATCTTCCAGCTTAATTTCCTGCTTCTTCTTCTTCGGATCGGGAGGAGTGGAGGAGATGTTGCCATCCTCATCCACGTAGGCGAGCATCTCATCGAGGCCCTGGCCTTTCTTGGCATTAGCCTGGCGTTCTTCCTTCTTTTCCTCTTTGTCCTGCCGCTTTTTCAGACGCTTCTTTTCATTTTCCCTCTTGCCGAAGGTGGCTTGTGATCTACCCATATGTGGTAATGACGTCTTTAGGTAATGGCCGTTCTAACCCAGAAGGCCTTGAAATGGTAAAAAAGAGTATCACTTCAGTACAATCTTCAGCAGAAGAAAGTTCCTGTGGTGAGCAGGGCAGCTATTACACATAACTGCCCCAGTATTGCTGTGTGGCAGCGGGCTTTCTCACGCACAACACGAGGAGTACAAAGCCGCTGCAACAGGCTGCATACAAGCCGGACCGAGGAAAAACACGGCGTGCCCTACCGCTGAACAACGGGCTGCCATGAGCTGCTGAGGGAACAGGGCAGTAAAGGTACCTTTTAATTTCGGCAAAAAATATCTGGTTGCCGCTGCCGCCCAAAGCCGTGCCGGTATTTACCAGCTGCTACCGGCCCCACCGCCCCCCGAGGAGCCGCCGCTGCTGCTGGACCAGGAGCTGCCCGACGACGAGGAGGAACTGCCGGAAGAGCTGCCGGAGGAAGTAGACAGGCGGGCAATGGTGTATTTCTCTTTCTGCTCGTGGTTGCAGAAGTAGCAGCGGTGTACGTGCCAGCCCCAGCCCTCCGAGGAGGTAGTAGCGGAGCGCATTACCTGATCCGGCTTAGGTTGGAGGGTGCGGTGGTGGCACTCGGGGCAGGGCAGCACATCGGTGCTGAGGTTCTGGTAGTCGAGGGTGAAGTGATGCTGGCACCGGGGGCACTCCCACACGTCGTAGTCCACGGATTTTACGTGCTCCTCGGCCGCCTGGTACAGCTCCAGCTTCTCGTCGTCGGCTTGCTCGCTGAGGCGGTGCATGGGCGTGGTACAGCTGGGGCAGGCGTAAGGGGCTTCGCGCAGTTTCTGCAGCTGGCGGCGGTAGCGGGCCCAGTAGAAGGCCAGCCCCAGCGGAAACAGCCAAGCCGTGAAGCCCAGGTTATGATGGGCCTGGTGAAGAAATATGTACTGCTCGTGCCGGGTTTTGGTCGCGTACGTAGTGCGCAATTCCCGTTTGACGCCCCTCAGGTACAGATGCGTGTACAGCAGCGGGAAGCCGTAGCACAGAGCCAGCAACACACTTGCCGGGAGCGGCCAGTTAGTAAAGACAACGAGGATACCGTACGCCGGCACAATGCCCAGGCTTAGCCATAGAATCCAGCGCGGAGCCGGTACGGCGGGTTTCTGCACCAACAGTGCAACGGTGGCCGTCAGCCACAACATGACCAGCATCCAGGCAGCTACCACGGTTAAACCGCTCCAGCTGTTGTCCACAAAGTTCTCCACTACCACCACTGGCTCCGGGGCAGTTTCGGGAGCGGCCTGCAGAGCCGCAGGGGCGGCGGCAGAATCGGCGGGGGCGAGAGCGGCGGAGCTGGTACCGAGCTGGCGGATGAGGGCCGCCACACCCTGGCGCACGGCTTCATCGTAGCGCTGCTCGCGCAGCAGGGGCACCATATATTGCTGCTGAATGCGGAAGCAGATTACGTCGGGCAGGTCGGCTTCGAGGCCATAGCCGGTTTCCATTTCCACCCGCCGCTGATCAAGTACCAGCAGAAGCAAGAGGCCGTTGTTCTGGTCTTTGTCGCCGATTTTCCAACGGCGGAATAAGGCTGTGGCGGCCGTTTTGGGGGTTTCTTCGCCAATGCTGCGTACGGCCACCACATCAATGTGCGCCCGGCCACTCTGATCGAGGGCCTGCAGGGTGACGTTGAGGTCCTGCACCGTGGTTGGGGCCAGCAGGCTGTCGGGGTTGCTGACGTAGGTTTCGCCCAGCGTTTTGGGGTCCGGAATTCGGGTAAGGTAGTCGGGCTGGGCGGCTGGGGTATCGGGCGAGGAGCAGGCGGACAGTAGGAGCAGGCCGGCAGTCAGCCAGAGGAGCAGAAGGCGGAAAGGCATACAGGCAGCAAGGGTTGGCGGCGGCTAATGTAGCAGCCCCGGCGGTTTTCCGGTGGGGCTGGCCGGGCCGGCTATTCGCTCACTGCCTGCATGGGTTCATCGTATTCGTCCGCGGCTATCAGCTCCGGCACCTCGCGCACCTCGCCGGGCTGCATATCACTGAGCCAGATATCGGCCACGCGCACCCGCACCAGCCGCAGGGTAGGGTAGCCGGCGGCAGCCGTCATCTTGCGCACCTGCCGGAACTTGCCCTCCGTTACAATAATGCTGACCCAGCTGGTGGGCCCGTGCCGCTCGTCGCGGATTTTGCGGCCCCGGGCCGGCAGATCGGGGGCGTGCTCTAGGCGGCGCACCCGGGCCGGCAGCGTCTGGTAAAGTACGCTGCGGTGAGCAATTTCGAGGCCTTCCTGCAGTTGCCGAATGGCTTCGTCGGTGGGCACGCCATCTACCTGGGCGTAGTATTCCTTCTCCACATCTTTGCGGCGGATTCGCTCACTTACCCGGCCATCGGTGGTGAGCAGCAGCAGGCCTTCACTGTGCTCATCCAGCCGGCCCACGGCCATGGTGTTGGCCGGAAAATCGTGCAGCTCGCCCAGAAACTTCTTTTTCCGTGCTTCCCGGGTGTTGTTGCTCATGAACTGGCTGAGGTAGCCAAAGGGTTTGTACAGCAGAAAGTGGCGGTGCTCGGTCATAGGCCCGCAAAGGTACCCGGTTGCGGGCAGCAGCAATGGCTGGCCTGCCGGCTCCCCAGGTATGTCGGCGCCATGGGTACTGGGGCTCTGAACAGACAAAAGGCTCCGCAGAGCGTTCTGCGGAGCCTTTCTGAAGAAATAACCGCCCTTACCGCATCAGGCGGGGCTTGCCTTTGTAATGCACGTCGCTGGAGCCGGAGGCGTGGCTTTGCAGCTCTTCCGTCACGGCCACGTAGGCATCGGAAGCACCGCTGGCCTGCACATCGGCGATGCGGCTCTGCAGCTCGTAGCCTTTGTAGTCGCTGCTGCCGCTGATGTGAATCTGCTGCCGTTCGGCGCGGCCGGAGAGGCGCAGGTCGCTGGCCCCGGAGGCCGTAGCCGTCAGGGTTTTTACGTTCAGGTTCATCGTCACGTCGGAGGCACCGCTGGCCTGAATGGTGAAGTTATCGGCGGTGAAAGGGGTGGTGCTCTTTACATCAGAAGCACCACTGACGGAAACACCCGTGAGCGTGGGGCAGGTGATGTACACGGTAACTTTCTTGTTGGACAGCAGGTTGGACAGGCCTTTGTCGCGGTACAGTACCAGCGTATTGCCCTGCACCTCGGTCCGCACGTGCTCCAGTACCGTGGGTTCGGCATCTATTTTCACTTCCGTAGCCGGGCCCTGTTTCAGCACAACATCAATGGCACCGCTGGCTTTTACTTGCTCAAAGCTGCCGACGCTGCGCACCTGTTGGGCCAGGGCCGTAAATGTAGCGGTGCCACTCAGCAGGGCGGTTACAGCCAGTACAGATACTATCCGGAACGTTTTCATGGGATGCGAACAAAAAGGTGGAACAGGTGACGTATGCCAGGGTAGATGGATGCGCGGCGGAAAGCGTTGCCTGCGGGTTGCGGTTTTTTGTGTCTGGCCCCGCCGTAACCCCCGCGCAAGCCCCGCCGTATCAGCCCCAATTATAGCCGCGCGCCTATATGCAGCCAGCGGCTTTCATCTCACCTGACTTTCAACATGAATAAGTCCTTGCTTTTCCTTTCCGCGGCAGCCAGCCTGGCCGTGGCTTCCTGCACCCAGGATAAACCCGCCGCCGTGGACGCCGCCACCACTCCTGCCGCCGATACGGCCGTGGTAGTGAATGATGGCACCATGACCACCGATACCGCCGCTTACCGCACCGAAGCCGACCGCCTCGCCGCCCGCATTGCCGACGACCTGAAGCTGACCGACACCGTGGTAGTAACCCAGGTAACCAAAACCTACTACACCCGGGGCCGCCGCCTCAACGAGGTAAATACCCGCTACGCCACCGATACCACCGGCCGTTACGCCGCCCTGCGCCAAGTAAATGATGAAACCGACGGGCAGGTAAAAACCTACGTAACGGAGCCCCAGTACAACATCTACGCCTCCAACCGCGGCACCTATTACGATGGCACCCCGTACACCACCACAGTAGTAACCACCCGCGAAACCACGCCCGCGCGCCGTGGTCCGGCCATTGTGAAGTACGACAAGAAGAAAAACGGCGAAACCAAGATTGAGTACGCCAACGGTAAAACCGTGAAAATTGACAAAGACGGCGACACGAAGGTGGAGTACCCCAACGGTACCAAAGTGAAGCGCGACGCCGACGACGGACAGGTGAAAGTGAAGAAGTAAGCTTTCGGACTATTGCCGCTTACCACAACGGCCCCACCCGGATTGTCCGGGTGGGGCCGTTTGGCGTTTTTAGGGCTGCCGGCTATTGGCGCGTAAACAGGAAGTGGTTGGCGCCCTGGTGCAGCATAAAGGTGCGGGCCGCCGCATCGAACTCCATAGTGAGGCCGGCGGCATCGTACACGAATGTGGTTCGGGACTTGGCGGTGAGCGGGAAGGCGCTTTGGCCGGTTGCCTGCGCCATAAGCGTGGTGCCATTGGCCGTTACGTTGATTTTGAGCGGCATCTGGGTACTGGCGTAGTTACCAACCAGGGCAGTCAAATCTGCTGCCTCAATCTTTGGGGCGTTGAAATCGGGAAGGCGGTACGGCTTGTTGAAGTAGATGGACAGCGTGCCAACCAGCAAGTCGCTGAGGGTGTAGTCAGGGCTGCTGCCGTTGCCGCAGTAGGCCACTGTGAGCTTGTCGGCGGGGAAGTAGGTGAGGGCCGAGCGGTACCCATCAATGCTGCCGAAGTGCCCGTAGCTCTGCTGGTTGCCAAACGGCACGATGCGCATGCCCACGCCGTAGCCGTCCTGCATCACCTGCATCTGCTGCAGGGTGGCCGGCTTCACCAGCTTGCCCGCAAACAGGCCTTCCAGAAAGCGGGTGAGGTCGGCGGGGGTGGAGGTAATGGCACCCGCACCGCCCGGAATACTCATATCGGTTTCCCGCTGGATTTGCCAGGTAGCACCATCCCATACAAACGAGGCGGCTTCGTGCTGCTGGCTGTTGAGGCGGCCCCCGTAATAAGTGTTTTTCAGGCCCAGCTTACCCGTAATGCGCTTCTGCAATGCCTGGGCGTAGGGCTGTCGGGTTACTTTCTCTACCACGTAGCCCAGCAGCACATAGTTGGAGTTGTTGTAATCATACCTGGCACCGGGCTCAAACTCCACCGGCCGGGCCCGAATGAGGGCCAGCAGCTCGGCCTGGGTTTTGGGCTGCGTCATGTACTGCACATACGCCGGGTCCCGGGTGAAGTCGCCCAACCCGCTGCGGTGGTGCAGCAACTGATCCACGGTGATGGTGGAGGCGTTGGGCAGGTCCGGAAACCACGTGGCAATGGGCGCATTCAGCTTCAGCTTACCTTCCTCCACCAGCTGCATAATTATGGTAGCCGTGAAGGTTTTGCTGATGCTGCCGATGCGGTAGCGGGTGGCCGTGGTGGCGGGCACGTTGGGCTGCTCCGGACCAATGGCGCGGCTGTACACTACCTGTCCGTTCTGTGTGAGCTGCAGGCTGCCGGCCAGCTTGTGTTTCGCATCCAGCACCGTGAGCAGGCTGTCGAGCTTGGCTTTGTTGAAGGAGGAGGGCAGCGCAGTCTGGGCCGTGACGGTGCCAGCCCATAGCAAAGGCAGCGCCAGTAAGGAAATAGAAGCACGCAGCATACTTGACAGAGAATAGAGGGAAGGTGGAAATAGTGAGGTAAAGGACAGCTTATTTCCTGAAATACGCCAGCAGCTCGCTGCGGTAGGAGTTGCCGATGGGAATGAGCGTATTATCCAGCAGCAGCACGTTATCGGGCTGCAGCATGCGGATGTGGGCAGCGGCCACAATAAAGGAGCGGTGCACCCGCAGAAACGCCGGCCCCAGCACCTCCACCATTTCCTTCATGGTGTGGTGCAGCAGGTAGGTTTTGGTGGCCGTGGTAATCTTCACGTAGTCCTTGCAGCCTTCCACGTACACAATGTCGCGGTGCGGAACCTTCAGCAGACCCTGCCGCTCTTTTACCAGCAGGTATTTCTCGGTGGCAGCATCGGCAGGTGGCACGGGCTGGACGGCGGGCAGGCGGGCAATGGCTTTCATAAACCGCTCGTAGCTGAACGGCTTCAGCAAATAATCCAGCACGTCCAGCTCGTAGCCCTCGTAGGCATACTCGCGGTAAGCGGTGGTCAGCACGGTTTTGGGTGGGTGCGTGAGGCTTTTCAGAAAGTTGAGCCCCGTAACAAGGGGCATTTCAATATCCAGAAACAGCAGATCCACGGGGTGCTGGGCCAGGTGCTCGTAGGCTTCCATGGCGTTGCGGCACTTGCCCGTGAGCGTGAGGCCCGGCGTCTGGCCAATAAACTGGGTAAGCACCTGGTGCGCCAGGGGCTCATCGTCCACAATAAGGCACCGGACGGGCGCGGGGGTAGTAGTCATAGCAGTGAGAATAATGGGGATGATAAGGATTATTGCTGATTACAGGTGCAGCGTCAGCTCGGCCCGGTAGCGGCCGTTGTGCTCGGTAAGGTGTAGCTCGTAGGCGTCGGGGTAGTACAGCTCCAGGCGCTGGCGGATATTCTGCAGCCCGATGCCTCCGCTGCGCCGGGGCGAGGCGGCCGGCGCTTCGGGCAGCATGTCATTTTCGATGAGGAAGTGCAGCCGGCCCAGGGCGGCGGTAAGCGTGGCCTGCACCGAGGCATCATCGGAGAAGTGGTGGCGGCCGTGCTTGAAGCTGTTTTCCACCAGCGGCAGCAGCAGCAGGGGCGGTACCTGCACGCCGGCCGTATCGCCAATGGCCGTGAAGGCTACCCGCGCCCCGGCATATTTGCGCTGCTCCAGCTCAAAGTAGTTTTTCAGGAACTCAATTTCCTCCGGCAGCGGAATCCGGGCCTTGCCGCTGTCATAGAGTACGTAGCGCATCAGCTCCGAAAGCAGCAGAATAAAGCGCGGCGTTTCGGGTGAGCCGGCCAGGCTGAGGCCGTAAATGCTGTTGAGGGTGTTGAACAGAAAGTGCGGCTGGAGTTGGGCTTTCAGCTGCTCCATCTGCAGAGCCAGGTGGTCTTTTTCGAGATGGCGGCGGCGGTATTCCTGCTCAAACGCCACCCGCATAAACGCCACGCAGCTGAAGGCCAGCAAATCGGTGAACAGCAGGCTGAGGTAGGGCTGGGCGCGCGTGAGTAGCCGGCCCGCTGCTTCCAAATAGTAGGCGTGGTAAAAATCAGCTAATTGAGGCGGACTAGCGACGCGCTGAAAGGCTCCGCTGGCCAGCAGCATATTCAGCTTGATGCCCCACCACAGGTACAGCACCGAGCCCAGCCCTAGCAGCAGGTAGCGCCGGCGCCGCAGCAGGGCCGGCACCAGCAGCCGGTAATACGGAATGATGTAGAGCGTGGCCGCCACCGCAAACAGGATAAGCTGCGGATGCGGAAAATTGGCGTGCAATGCCTGACCGGGCTGCACGGTGGGCTCCATAAACCCATTGTACTTATACATGCCCACGTACAGCACCCACACCAAGCCCTCAAACACAAGCGGAAACCGACTGGGTCGGTCGGTGGGAGTTAGGGTGCGGCGGAACAATTGCATGGGGGCAAGTTGGCAGATTTTCCGGCCCCCCGGCTTATATCGAGGTTCGGAATTCGACCAATGGGGGTGTTTTTTTCGACCAAAAAGCTGGGGTGTCCACTTCGTCGCTTCGGGGCCCGCAGTGGTCTAAAAAAGCTTCATTTCACCGATTAAGGCACATTCCTTTGTGTCGTTGCCAGTCGCTGAACGGCCGGCTTCGTCTCCCGCCTCGCTTTGCCCGCTATGAAAACGCTCTTTCGCTCCCTGGTCACTGCCACTCTCCTTGCCGCCCCTGCGCTTACGGCCTCGGCCCAGGCACCCAGCTCCGCTGCCCCGGCTACTGCCGCCGATACGGCCCGCATCCTGCTCAACCCGACCCTTATCAACGCCGTGAATACACAGAGCTTCGAGCAGTTCCGCGAAACCGTACGGCCGCTGGTGGCGCGAATGGCGGGGAAGAAAGTAGTGGCCCTGGGCGAAGGCACGCACGGTACGGCCGAGTTCTACAAGCTGCGCTTCTGGCTGACGCGCATCCTGATGGAGGAGCACGGCTTCACGCAGGTGGCCCTGGAAAACACCTATGGCGGGGCCTTGCGGGTCGATGCAGCCCTGCACCAGCGTCCGGCTCCGGCCCTGAAGCCTCTGATGCAGAAGCACCTGCTCAGCATCTGGCAAAACCAGGAAACTGCCGAAATGCTCACCTGGATGCAGGCCTACAACCGTCAGCACCGCCGCCAGCAGGTCAGCCTTACCGGCATTGATGCCATGTTCGGCTCCGATGATGCCCTGCTCGTGCAGGAAGGCCTGAGCAAACAGAATCCCGCGCTGCGCCCGCACATTGAGCAGCTCCTGAAAAGCACCGCCTTTCAGGATGCTATGTGGCTGCAGATGAACAGCAGCTCCTTTAAATTCGACCGCAAAGCGTGGCTGAGCAACGGTCTGGCCGGTTACGATGCTGCCGAGCAGCTCCTCAAAGCCCTGCCCACCGCCCGCCTGCCCCGCGCCACGCGCGAAACCCTGGACCTGACCCTGCAAAACAGCCGCATGGTGTTCGACTACCCATACCAGGTGAAGTTCCACAAGCGCGAATCCTCCCGCGACAGTCTGTTTGCGGCCATGACGCAGCTGCTGGTGCGCCAGCCGGGCAGCAAAGTCGTCGTCTGGTCGCATGATGCGCACCTGTCGCGCCAGTCCATGGACCCCACCGACAACAACGGCGGCGGCACCGGAGCCTTCCTGGAGCGTATGTTCCCCGGCCAGTATTTCGTGCTGGCCACGTCCACCGCTTACGGCACGTTTGCCGCCACTCCGCAGGCCTTTGTGTCGCCGGTTAGCCCGATGGCCGCGTATCCGCTGCCCGCACCCAAAGCCGGCTCCTGGGAAATTTCACTGGCCCAGGTAAGTAGTCCGGCCTTTTTCTTCAATACGCACCAGTTGGGCCCGCAGGATGCGCAGCGCCCCCAGCGCCTAGTTGGCCAGACGCCGACCAGCACGGAGCAATACGGTAACTACCAACTCAGTAAAGCCTATGATGCGCTGCTGTTCCTGCGCACCACTACGGCCGCTACTCCTTTGTAATCTGCTATATCAGGTGCCCATACAAGGTGTCAATGCAAGGTGGCAATCCGCTGCTATTTTACTTCTATCCGAAAAGCCTCCGGGGTGCCACACCCCGGAGGCTTTTTATGTTTCGGGCTGCTACATAAACCAGTTCAGCGCACTATCCCGTAACCGCGCAGCTCCGCGTCAATCCGGCGGTTCCAGCGTTCCTGGGCTGCGGCATCGGTGCCGCCGTGGGTTTCCTGGTCGTACTGGTCCTGCAGGTGGTTCATTTCGGTGAAGGACTTGAGGTATTGCAGCTGCAGAATGCTGTTGTAGTCTTCCACCGTCAGGCTGTCGGGGCTGGCTTTGCGCCGGAACCGTTCCACCACCAGCCGCACCAGATCGAAGTGGCGCTGCTCGTGGTTGAGGTTGTAGGCCGTGCGCTGGTCGGGCGCCACCCAGGAGGAACTGCGCACCACAAATACCTTCAGCCATAGCTCCAGCTCTATGGTCCCATTCACTACCCGGGGGCGGCCCTGGTACGCAAAGCCCGGAAACACGGCCGCTGCGTACCGCCCTTTAGGACGCGGCTGACCAGTAAAGTCGGTCCAGCTCAGAGGGCGGGCCGGGTCGTAGAAGAGCGTGTCGGCTTCAGTTTGGCGGGTTTCGTAGCGGAAACTAGGACGCACGGCCGTAGCCAGGCGCGCATCCTGCCGCACTCCTTGTTCCAGCCATTGCTGCAGGTAGCGGAAGCCGCCCAGCAGGTTTTGCTGCAGCGCCGTTTCTACTACCGTCCGGTCGGTCAGAGGCCGCTGGTAGCGGGCCCCGCTCCGGTACTCCGTGAGCGTAACGGTCCGGCCCTCGACGTTTTGCCAGTCGAAGGCCAGACGAACGGTAAGCTGGCCCGCCGCCTGTCGGTTGGCGGCCGGGACTTCCTGCACCCGGCATTCCAGCACCCGTATAGTAACGCGGTAGCGCGCCGCCGTTGGCTGGGGCAGACTGCGCGCCGCAAATTGCTGCAGAGCGGTTTCCGTGCCGCCCTGCAGATCCACCGGCTGTACCGTAGCGGCCGTGGAAGTCAGCAGCCAGGCCAAGGGCGGGCGGCCCGGCCGCTCATCCCGCACGGCCGCCACGGCAAACAGCGGCCGGGCTACCGGAAACGGCGCGGGCTGCAGCACCAGCGGCTTTTGCGGCCCCCATAGGTTTAGCCACGATACAAACAGCGTAAATAAGAAAGCAAGCATCTACCGTAGCAGACACTTGCTTTCCGTTGCTTGTTCCGGAGTTGGGGTAATGAGAGGCTACTTCAGTGGCTACTTCCCAATTCGCTGGCGGCGGTATTCAGTGGGGCTCTGGCCGGTGAATTTGCGGAAGGTTTTGTTGAAGTGCGACAGGTTGTTGAACCCGCAGGAGTAGCACACCTCGGTCACGGCCAGGTCATCGTCGAGCAGCAGGCGGCAGGCCTGGCCCACCCGGTATTCCTGCAGAAAATCGGTGAGGGTGTGGCGGGTCATCTTCTTGAAGTAGCGGCAGAACGCCGGCACCGAGAGATACGCCACATCGGCCACTTCCTGCACCGACAGCGTAGCGCGCTGGTAGTTCTGCTCCACAAAATGATATACCCGGCTCAGGCGCTGCTGCTCCTTGCCGCTCAAGCCCTGCCCACCCGTACCGGCGTGCAGCGGCTGAATATCGGTGGTAGGAGCCTGGGCCAGCTCCTGCAGCACCTGCAACAGCAGCATCAGCCGCATAAACGGCGGGGCCGTGAGCAGCCGCCGCAGCGTGGGCCCCACGGCCGTGCGGGTGCTTCCGCCAAACGACAGCCCTTCGTGGGAGCGGGCCAGCAGGTGCCGGATGGCCGCCAGCTCGGGCCGGTCCCAGAAATCGGTGCCCAGAAAGTCGCCGCGCAGCTGCACCACTATTTCCTCGAACGGCGTGCCTACCGGCTGCCCGTAGCTGAAGGTGAGGTGCGGCAGGTCGGGGCCGATGAGCACCAGCTCACCATCCTCGAAACGGGAAATATGCTGGCCGATGTGACGGCGGCCGTGCCCGTTCGGAATATAGACCAGCTCATACTCAGGATGGTAGTGCCAGAGCAGCTCAGCCTTGCTGACTTCGGTGTAGTGCAGGAGCGTAAACGAGCTGTCAACCGTTGGATGAATGGGCTCAAATTGTAATTTCACGGCGCGGTAATGCCTCAGTGGCTTGGTGGGAACGTGAAGTTAATACATTTGGTCAATAAGGCACCAAAAATAGCCAACTGGGTAGTGGTTTTCTGCGTATTTCAACCTGACCTTTGACATACTGAAACACACTGCTCAGATGAAAACGCTCCACACCTACCTACTGGCCCTAACGATGTTAGCCCTGTTGGTGGTAGGTTCGCGCTTTGCCCAGGCCCGGCCCACATCAGCCTCGCCCGAAACGGTAGAATTGCGCAGCACCCGGCTGGCCCGGTATTTAGCTGGTTCGCTGCAGCTGTCCAAACAGCAGCAGAAAGCCGTGGAGCGCAGCACCCGGCAGTATTTTCAGCAGCTTGCCGCACTGGGCGAAACCTCGGAGCGTCCCGGTCTGGTAGCTACTGCTACTGAAGGCCGTATGCTGCCAAGCCCGGCGGCTTTGCAGGCCGAGCAAGCGTATCAACAAACCCTGGCCCGCATTTTTACTCCCGGTCAGTATAACGCATATAGCTGGCTTACCCGCCAGCCCGGTACCGGCCAATAGGTCGTTTTCCGGAACAGACATCCAGCGGCTTTGGGTGGGAATTTTAGCCGCTGGCCGTTTCCTGGGTGCTTTTGGCACGTAGTAAACGCAAAAGAGGTTGAGGCTGTGGGAGCTTCAGCCTCTTTTTTTTGTTCCGGCACGTATGATAGGGCGCGTCTCCCGCCCATTTCCTCTATACTAGGGGTTCCAAGCTGTACCTTATGCGTCTTTTTCTGTTTGGCTGTCTGATGCTGTTTGCCCTGAGGGTGCAGGCACAGCAGCCCGATACGGCCCGCGCGGCCCGTCAGATCGACTTATCCAACGTGGACGTGGCCCCGGCCGCCGTCGATATTTCGGGCTGGCTGCTTCTGGACAAGGATATTCAAACCGAGCTGGAGGGGGCGGTGTACAACATCTATAACTTCAAGCACGATAAGGCCGAGCGGCAGTTTCGCAGTTTGCGCCGCCGCTACCCCAACCATCCCATGTCGTATTTTCTGCTGGGTCTGACGACGTGGTGGAAAATCATGCCCAGCAACATCACCAACGAGCAGTACGACAAGGTATTTCTGGCCTACATGGACACGGCCATTACTAAAGGCGAAGCCCTGTACAAAGCCGATAAGAAAAACTACGAAGCCTGCTTTTTCCTGTCGGCGGCCTATGGGTTTTCGGCCCGCCTGAACGCGGAGCGGCACAACTGGAGCAAGGCCACCTTTGCCAGCAAGCACGCGCTTGATTATCTGGAAAAGAGCCGGGAAGCCAATGGCCTGAGCCCGGAGTTTCTGTTCGGGCAGGCGCTTATCAATTACTACGCTCCCTGGATTTCGGAGAATTACCCGCTGCTGAAGCCGGTGCTGCTGTTCTTCCCGAAGGGTAACAAGCAACTGGGGCTAAGTCAGCTGCGCAGCGTGGCGGCCAACGGGTTTTACACGGCCCCGGAGTCGAAGGTATTTCTGATGAAAATCCTGCAGAACCAGGAAAACAAGCCCGCTGAAGCGCTGCCGCTGGCCCAGGCTATGGCCAACATGTACCCTGATAATGGCTACCTGCAGCGCTTCTATGCCCTGATGAGCTATCAGGTGGGCGACTTACGCGAGTGTGAGCGGGTAAGCCGGGATATTCTGGACAAGATTAACCGGGGCCTCCCCGGCTATGAGGGCATCAGCGGCCGTTACGCCACCTTTTTCCTGGGCAGCCTGATGCAGAACCAGTATAAGGACCTGGATAAGGCGAAGGAGTATTATCAGCGGTGCGTGGTATTTGCTGAAAGTACCAACGATACCAAGCAGGGATTCTACCTGTATGCGCTGCTCAACCTGGCGCGCATCTCCGACAAGCAGAAAATGCCGGCTGATGCCGCCCGGTACTATAAGGAAGTACAGCAGAAGGCGGAGCGCAAGTCGGAGGCGTACAATGAGGCGCAGACCTATCTCAAAAAGCAGAAGAAGCGGTAGTCCCAGATTGAAAACAGGCAATAGTTAGCAGAGAGAATCAGCCGGTTGACGGTGTGGGGGGGAGGGTTTCGTCGGGTAGTGCAGTGTCCAGGCAATTTCAGGCAATCCAGTCTGCTCTGCAGCACGCGTATCTTATGTAAAGCCGCTCTGATTTTCACACGCATGTTGCACTCGTACTGTCATGGGTACTGCCTTAGCTCCTCGACTGGTTTTTCGATACAATACCCGGTTAAGTCTGCTGCGCCTGTGGCGCGGCGAAATGCACCACGCAACGCAGCTGGTTGAGGTGCTGGATACTCTGCTGCGGGCCATTCAGCGTCGCCAGGCCCGGCAGTTACTGCTGAACATACAGCAGCTACCACTTCTTGATCAGGCAATGCAGGAGTGGCTGCAAACCAGCTGGCTGCCCCGACTGCGCCGTTCGGGCATTCACCGGCTGGCACTGCTGCTGCCGGACGATATATATAACCGGATGGTAATTGAGGGGCTGCTATGGGCCTCTACCCACCAAGTTCTGCCTTACGAGGTGCAGTATTTTTCGGAGTTGGCGGCAGCCCTCGATTGGGTATCTGATGCTGAAATGCCAACCACGGAAACCGATTGGTTGGACTGGTGGCATTTGCCGGCGTTGTTGCGGCTGCGTCGTAAAAAGCGCCGCTGCAATTGCCGGCGCTAGGCGGTTGGTGTGCCGATACGCCATAGCATCAGCACACCAACCGCTTGGTGCGGGTAGCCGGGTTATTGCCGCTCGTGGAAAACAGTATCAATGGCCAAACCGGCCGCCAAGAGTAGCGCGCTGGATGCAGCCTGCTGCTCGCCCATATCATTAATGGAAATCAGGTAGTTGTCGGCAGTAGTGAACAACTCCCGGCCCAGGCCGGCCCATTTCTTGGTGACTACCCCTATTTCCTGGCCCGATGCCGCCAGAAACTTGAAATCCCAGCTTTTCCAGCTGCCTTTTACTTCGGCAATCTGCTCATTCTGGGTATTGAACACATAGAATCCGCCATTGAGCGTGAACAGCTTGCTCTTGAAGTAGCCGATGCGCTGATCCTGCGCATCCACGATGTGCACCTTGGAGCGCAGAAACGTCCAGCCCCGCTCAATGCGCAGTACCGGTTCCGATTCCGGCTGTTCCCGAACCGCAATGGTAACCGGGAGCATCTGCTTTTTAATCAGCAGCCGCAGCCATACCGCCCACGAGGGGGTAGCCTCAGTAGCGTACCCAATCTGTTGCTGGGTTTCAGGGTCGAGGATATCGTAGGTGTCTTTGAGCTTGAACACGCCCGCGTGTTCCCGGATAAAATATGTGCGCCGGTTGAGCATAATGAGAGATGAAGGGAGAGTGAAAAAAGAGTAGCTGCAAGCTACAGTTTCACCTCCTGCTGATCAACCCACCCACCTGCCGTCCGGGTAGCCTGCCCGACGTGCGGCAGGGCTATGGCCGCTGGCCCAGGGCTGTGGTGGGCCGGCGGCGGCCGGCTTCGCGCAGCAGTTTCTGGGTATGCTCCAGCAGCGCAACATCGCCCACCGGGCCGTGGGCCGGCACCACTACCCGCGCCCGATGGTAGCGCGCGGCTACGGTGCGCAGGCTGGCAGGCCACTGCTTCAGCGTAGCGGTTTCGAAACTGCCCAGTGAGGTAGCGGCCTGCTCCCGCACCAGCTCGCCGCCGTACAGCACCTTGCGCCTGGGCAGCCAGGCCACCACGTTATCGGGGGCAAAGCCGGCCCCCGGGAAAAACAGCTCCAGCCGCGTGCGGCCCGCCCGAATAATGGTGTAGGGCTTGAGGGCGGCGGTTGGGGTAGCGGTGAGCGGGTGTGAGGCATGCCAGCGGCGGGCGGTAGGGCCGCTGCTGTATATGCGTACTTTCTGCTGCCGCAGTACATCCAACGCCTCGGGCGTAGCTGCACCGGCCTGCGTGAGTACTACCAGCCGCACGCGCTGGTGCAGGCTGTCGGTGGCCCAGCGGAGCAGTTGGGTCGTTTGGTCGGCGCTCCAGGCACCATCAATTAGCACCAGTCCTTTGGCAGTCCTCACCAGCAATCCATTGGCCGCCAGCGGGGCACCAGTACCGGGGGCGCGGTAATGCATAGTAGGCACAAATATATCGGGGGCAACCGGTCGGACGCGCAGGCGTGGCAGGGCCGGAAGTGGGACTGCCTGCGCAGGTGGCGGCAGCAGAGAAATCAGGGAAAACAGCCAGCAAACAACTCCCAGCCGCAACCGGCCGGGCAAAACGGGAACTCGCATCATGCACGTATCAAACAAAACAAGTTCCCCTAACGCCGTTACCTCCCGGAAAAGTGCCTGGGCTAACGCGGAGTCCGGTCCAGAATCTGCTGCACGTGGTGCTCCATATGTACAGCGTAATCTTCAATAAGCCAGCCCAGCGTAACGGAATAGCCGTTTTCGAACTCACAGCGGTACTGATGCGCCTCGGCCGGAATGCGGGAAATTAACCGCATCAGCTGCTGGTTATAGGTAGTCCAGAGGGCCAGCAGGTTGGCGGCCGGGGTATGCTGATAGTCGGCGCACCGCACCCAGTCTTCCTGATCATACGGTACAATTACCAGGGGCTCCGGCCGCGTGAGGGCCAGTACGAAGCGGCGGTGGTTGTTGGCGGCTGAGTCGATGAGGTGCCCCAGCACTTCCTGGCGCGACCAGCGCCCCGGAGCCGTTGGTACGGTTAACTCTTCCACCGAAAGAGCGGGCAATTCTTCGTTCAGCAGGTTCAGGAGTTCCTGCAAACGACGACAGACCTGGTGCATAGCGTATAATAAGCAGCCTGTTCCGGGGGGATACGCCCGTATTTCCCTTGAACAAGTGTGCAAAGATGGCGTTATGCCGTTGGAACCTGGCGGGTGTTCGTTACTTTTTATCCGCTTTTCTTCTCATTTCGCCCTCTGCCTGCCCATGAGTACTTCTGCGTCTTCTGTTTCTTCTACCACGCAGCGTCCTGTTGCGGAGCTGTTTGCCCGGCAGCAGGGCCGGGCTGATGCGTTGCGCCACGAGGGCATCGAAAGCCGGGCAACCCGCCTGCGCAAGCTGGGAGCCTGGATTACTGACAACCGGGCCGCTATTCAGCAGGCGCTGTACGCCGATTTTCGTAAGCCTGCCGCCGAAACGGATGTAACCGAAATCTGGTCGTCGCAGACGGAGCTGAAGCACACCTTGCGCAACCTGAAGCAGTGGGCGGCCCCGCGCAAAGTGGGCACTCCGCTGGCGTTGGTGGGCACGCGCGGCTGGGTGCAGGCCGAGCCCAAAGGTGTCTGCCTGATTATTGCGCCTTGGAATTACCCGTTTTACCTGGCCATTGACCCGCTGATTTCGGCCCTGGCGGCCGGTAACTGCGTTATCATTAAGCCCTCAGAAATGACCCCCACCGTGGCGGCGCTCCTGAGCCGGATGTGCCGGGAACTGTTTGACCCGGCCGAGGTGACGGTGGTGGAAGGCGACAAAGACGTGGCCACCGAACTGCTGGCCCTGCCCTTCGACCATATTTTCTTTACGGGCAGCCCGCAGGTAGGCAAAGTGGTGATGCGCGCTGCTGCCGAGCACCTTACCAGCGTTACGCTGGAGCTGGGCGGCAAAAGCCCCGCCGTGGTAGATGATACCGCCGACCTGCGCGACGCTGCCGAGAAGATTGTGTGGGGCAAGGGCATCAATGCCGGCCAGACCTGCGTGGCCCCCGACTACGTGCTGGTGCACGAGCAGGTGCGCGACCAGCTGGTGGAGGAAATTCGGCAGGTAATCAGCCGGTTCTACTCGCCCGACGGGCAGCCGGTGGCCGCGTCCGGCTCGTTTGCGCGCATTGTGAATGACGGGCACTTCCAGCGCCTGTCGGGCCTGCTGGATGACGCGCGTCAGCAGGGTGCCACGGTGGCCGTGGGGGGCGCCACTGATGCCGGGCAACGGTTTCTGGAGCCGACCGTGCTGCTGGATGTGGCCCCGGAAAGCCGCGTGATGCAGGAGGAAATATTCGGGCCGCTGCTGCCCATCCGCACCTTCCGCACGCTGATGCAGGCCGTGGATGAGGTAAACTCGCGCCCCCGGCCGCTGGCTTTGTATGTATTCACGCAGAGTCAGGAAAACCAGCGCTATCTGCTGCAGCACATCCCCGCCGGCGGTGCCTGCGTCAACGAAACCATCCTGCACCTGGGCCACCCTGATTTGCCGTTCGGGGGCTTCGGCAACAGTGGCCTGGGTCGGGCCCACGGCCACGCAGGCTTTATGGCCTTTAGCAACGAAAAATCGGTGCTACGGCAGCGGGTGGGCCGCACCAGCCTCAAGCCCATCTACCCTCCCTACACGCCGCAGGTGAAGAAGATGATTAACTGGCTGGTAAAGTGGTTGTAGGAAATGAATGGAAAGGAAGGAATAGAGCGTCATGCTTCGGCTGCGCTCTGCATGACAGCCATTTGTTCATTTATCCATTCGTATGCATGACGAGTAATTCGCAGAAAATGACGAACTTTTAGGGCCGGACTTTGGGTCGGCGCTGTTTCCGTTCGTTGCTCCGTTTTCCCACCCGTTATGCAGTTCACCGAAGCGCAACGCGCTACACTGCGCGCCCTCGCCGATACGTTTATTCCCAGTCTGCCCGCCCCGGCTGATTCCCCGGATGCCGCTTACTGGGCCCGGCGCGGCTCAGAGGGCGTTGATCTTGAAAAGCTGGCGGCGGCCATAGCAGCCCAGCCCGCCGGCGCGCAGCGGGAGTTTCTGCAGTTACTGAAGCTGCTGGATTCGTCGGCGCTGGGTATGACGTGGTTTGGACCGTTGCGGCCGTTTGTGCGGCTGGAACCGGAGCAGCGCGAAAAGCTGCTGCAAAGCTGGGCGGCGTCTAACGTGCCGCAGCTGCGCAAAGGCGTGCAGGCGTTGCGCAAGCTCTGCATGTTTCTGTACTATGGCGGCTCCACGCCCGAGCAGGGAGAGTTTGTGTGGGAGCACATCGGCTACCCCGGCCCGCAGATGGTGGATGAGCCGGTAGCCGCTACCCGCCCCATTCAGCTGCTGCACCCCACCCAGGATGGTACCCGCTACGACTGCGACGTGCTGGTAATTGGCAGCGGTGCCGGTGGGGGAGTGGTAGCCGGGGAGCTGGCGGCGGCCGGCTACGAGGTGCTGGTGCTGGAGAAAGGTCCCTACTTCCACGGCTCCGATTTCACCCAGCGGGAGGTGGATATGCTGGGAGCCCTGTACGATGCGCGCGGTACCCTCAGCACGCAGGATGGCAGCATTGGGCTGCTGGCCGGCTCCTGCCTGGGGGGCGGCACCACCGTCAACTGGGCCGGCTCCTTCCGCACCCCCGATTATGTGCTGCAGGAATGGGCCCGCGAGCATCAGGCCCCGCATTTTGTAGCAGCTTCGTTTCGGGAAAGCATGGATGCCGTAAGCCGGGTGCTCAGCGTGAACATTGAGCACACCCGCCACAACGGGCAAAATCAGGCGCTGCTGGATGGCTCGCAGCGGCTGGGGCAGGAGGTAAAGCTGATTCCGCGCAATGAGCGGCACCAGAGCAGCTCGGAGCAGCAGTTTCAGGGCCTGGGCTACAGCTGTTTCGGCGACCGGTACGGCGTCAAGCAAGGTACGCTGAACACCTATCTGCAAACGGCGTTTGAGCACGGGGCCCGCATTCTGTGCAATACGCACGTGGAGCGCGTAACCATAGCCCAGGGCCAGGCTACCGGCGCCGAAGCCGTGTACACGGCCCCCGATGGCCGGCCGCTGCGCCTGACGGTGCGGGCCCGGCGGGTAGTGGTGGCCGGAGGCTCGGTACAGACACCGGCGCTGTTGTTGCGCAGCGGCGTGCAGCATCCGCACCTGGGCCGCCACCTGCATCTGCATCCTACGGTGGTAGTGTCGGGGCTGTACCAGCAGCGCATGGACCCCTGGCACGGGCCGATGATGTCGGTGGTGAATGATGGCTTTACGATGCTGGATGGCACCAATTTCGGCGCGAAGCTGGAAACGCCGCCGGCGCATCCGGGCCTGATGAGCATGGTACTGCCCTGGCGCTCAGGACGGCAGCACAAGGAGCTGATGCGGCAGGCCGCGCATATCGGGTCCTTCATTGTGCTGACCCGGGACCGGGACGGCGGCATTGTGACGATAGACCGCCACGGTGCGCCCCTCATCGACTACACTCTCAGCGACTTTGACCGTAGCCACCTGCTGCAGGGCGTACAGGCGGCGGCCAACATCCATGTGGCGGCCGGGGCACACACCGTGCTGCTGCCGCATGGTACACTGCCAGTGCTGCGCGCCGAAAATGGCCGGGCCCTCAACCCGGAAGTACTCAGCAGCCTGCCGCACCTGAGCTGGAAGGCCAACCAGTTTGGCCTGTACAGCGCCCACCAGATGAGCTCCTGCCGGATGGGCGGTGATGCGGCTACTCACCCCACCAGTCCCACCGGGGAGTTATATGCGGTGCGCAACCTGTTTGTGGCTGATGCCTCGGCGTTTCCGGCGTGCAGCGGCGTAAACCCCATGCTCACCATTATGGCGCTGGCGCATCACACGGCTCAGCACCTGAAAGCCAGTCTGCCCGCTTCGGTGGCAGCAGTTGCGGCGTTATAGAGGCCCACGGGTGGGAAAAATGTACCCGTTGGCCGGGTTTTCGCGTAGGCATCAGCACACGCCTTTCTCCACACCTTATGTACTCCTTTCGCCTCCCGTTGGTCGTGCTGCTGGCTACCAGCCTGCTGGCCGGTTGTGCCCGCCGCAACAAAGACAAAAGCCCCACGGCTACCTCTACCACCACTGCGGCTCCGGTGGTAGCGCCTACCGCCGCCCGCGACCTGACCGATGTGCTGACGGAAGAGCTGAACCTGACCACCGAGCAGCGCACAAAAGTACGGGCTGTATTCACCAGTACTACCGAGCAGGCCAATGCCGCCAAGCAGCGCCTGGGCAGCAACCGCCCGGCCCTGCTGACCGAGCTCAAGCGTATCAACGCCTCTTCAGACCAGGAGCTGAAAGGAATCCTGACGCCTGCGCAGTATCAGCAGCTCAAAACCAAGCAGCGCCAGGTGCAGGCCCAGATGCAGGCCCGCCGGGCCCAATAGTTGGGATACAACTGCTGGTTGGCGTAACTTTTCAAGCTGGTTGAGCACGCCAGGCAACTCTTTCAGTATAAGTGCCATCTGAACCCACAAGCCCCGCCGAAAGACGGTGGGGCTTGTGGGCTTTTATTTTCAGATGTACCATGAAAACCTGTGTACTTGCGCTGCTCCTCAGCCTGCCTGCCGCTGGCTGGGCCCAGACTTCTTCTTCCCCAACGGGGCTGGCCCAGCGCCTGAACCAGCTGATGCGCGACCCCAAGGAACCGGAAACGGAGGTGCGGGTAGTGCTTTCAGATTGTCATTTCACCCAGATAATCCGGAAGTACCGCACCAGGCCGGCTGAAGGTGCTACCTCCATTCAGGTAAGCCACGAGAAAAACGGCGGCGAGTGGGCCGTGAAGTCCAATGACAAAGTGGAGTTTGAGCTGAAGCTGGGTTCCGACTGGAACCAGGTAACGGCGCTGACCTACGCGCCGGCCACCCGCGAGAAAACCGGCGAGAAATACTACGAGCTGAAAATCAAGCGGGAGCGGAAGGAGAAGGATAGCTCCAACAACACCACGTTTGAGCTGCCGCTCTACACCACTGATGAGGCCGTGGTGCAGAGCCTGGTGCGGCAGCTGGAGCAGGTGCGGCGCAACTGCGGCGGCCGCTAATTCGGGCGGTCCGCAAACCTCTGCTACCCCCCGCCGTTTGTAGCCTACACCTTCATCTTCGGTTTATGGCTTCAAAAGTGTACACGCTGCGATTCAACCCCAAGCTCAGCCGCAATGCCGAAGGCGATGATGTGCGCGACGGGCTGTCGGCGGCCGTGCTGACCGGAGAAAACCTGTGGCTCTGCTGCGACGAATCGACTACTCTGGAACGGTTGCGCCGCACCGGACCGCGCACCTTCGGGAAGCACTGCCAGTATGCCCTGGCTGACCTAGTGAGCCTGCCCGATAAGGTGACCGAGGAAATAGATCTGGAAGGAATGGGCGAGGCTGAAAACTACCTGTGGGTAATTGGCTCGCACAGCATCAAGCGCCGCAATGCCAAGCCCGAAACCGCTACCATAGCCAAGCAGATTAAGCGGCTGGCTAAAGTGGAAACGGCCCCCAACCGGTGCCTGCTGGCTCGGATTCCGCTGGTAATTAACGCAGAATCCGGTGACTACGAGCTGCACAAAACGGCCCCGCACCCCACAGCAGAGGGTCAGAAGCTTCGGGCCGCGCAATTGCGCAGCCGCAAAACCGGCACCAATGAGCTGCTGGATGTACTGACCAGGGATGAGCACATCGGCCCCACCTTGCGCGTACCGGCCAAGGACAATGGGTTTGATATTGAAGGGCTGGCGGCCTCTCCTGATGGCCGGCTGTTTCTGGGGCTGCGCGGACCGGTGCTGCACGGCTGGGCCATTATTCTGGAAATCAGGCCTGAGGATTATGCCAAAGGTGAGTTGCGGCTGGGGCAGATGGAAGGCGGAGGCCATCCGCTTTACAAAAAGCATTTCCTGGATCTGCGCGGCATGGGCATCCGCGAAATCCGGCAGCAGGGCACCGACTTGTTTATTCTGGCCGGTCCTACCATGGACCTGGACGGCACTATTGCCGTGTACCGCTGGCGCAACGGGCTGTTTCAGGCCCACGACAGCCTGACGCCGGCTGAGCAACTGGAGCGCCTGCTGGATGTACCCCATTTGCCTCACCTCGACCGGGCTGAGGGGATGGCGCTGCTCAGTGAGCGGGAAATGCTGATGGTGTTCGATAAACCGGCCCCCGCCCGCAAGCCCCGGCCCCACACAATTCTGGCCAACGCCTACACCTTGCCTGATGGCCCCAGCAAGGGCTAAACCGGCCAATCGGGAACAAACCTGCACCTTTGCCCCCGTTCCATCTGCCTTACACCCATGGCTACTCAACTGGTAAAAACTCCCGAAACCCTGCACCGCATCCGGTTTCAGGACTGTGATATGCTGGGCCACCTCAACAATGCCCGTTACCTCGATTATTTTCTGAATGCCCGCGAAGAGCACACCATTCAGCACTACGCCCTTAACCTGGGGGAGCTGGCCCGGGAGGCAAAGTCGGCGTGGGTGATTACTAAGCACTGCATAGCCTATCTGCGTCCGGCCAACCACGCCGAGCAGGTCCTCATCCGCACGCAGCTCATCCACTTCGATAACTCCAACCTGGTAGTGGAAATGCTGATGCTGAGCGAAGATGGCCTGCGGCTGAAAGCCGTGCTGTGGTCAGAAATGGCCTTCGTGAAAGTACCCGGCGGCACCCGCACCGAGCATCCCGACGAGTTGATGGATATGCTGGAGCAGCTAGATGTGGAAGCAGTGGACTACGACCCCGACGGATTTGATGAACGAGTAAAACGCCTGCGTAAGGAATTGAAGCGCGAGCGGCACGAATAGGGCCAAGCCCGGCAAAAGGCCAAAATCCTGCTCCAACCGTCAGGCCATCGGGCCGTTAAAGAAAAGCCGGCAGCACACGTGCGCTGCCGGTTTTTTAGCACGAACTCAATTCCATTTAACCACCCGAACCCATGAGCATTTTTGGCAGTGATGACCTGAAAGGCAAGAAAATAGCCATTGTAGCCACCGACGGCTTTGAGCAGTCGGAGTTGGAAAAACCCAAGAAGTACCTGGAAGGTGAAGGCGCCGAAACCCACGTTATTTCCCTGAAAAGCGGCTCCATTAAGGGCTGGGACGAAAAGGACTGGGGCGACAAGGTGGATGTGGACAAGGTAATCGGCGACGTGAAAGTGGCTGACTACGATGCCCTGGTGCTGCCCGGCGGCCAAATGAACCCCGACGTATTGCGCACCAAACCCGAAGTAGTAAGCTTTATCGGCGAGTTTGTGCGTTCCGGCAAACCTGTAGCTGCCATTTGCCACGGCCCCTGGACGCTGATTGAGGCCGATGCCGTCCGCGGCAAAAAGCTCACCAGCTGGCCCAGCCTGCAAACCGACGTAAAAAACGCCGGTGGCCATTGGGTAGATGAAACTGTGGTGGTTGATGGCAACATCATCACCAGCCGCAACCCGCAGGATATTCCGAACTTCAACGAGAAGATCAAAGAAGCCCTGGTAGGTAAAAAATAAGTCCTAGTTAGCTTTGATGAGCTTTCTTTGGCAGAAACGCCCCACTGGCCTGACGTTGCCGGCGGGGCGTTTTTTTGTGCGCCTATTGGTTCAGAGCCAGTAGTTGAGCAGCGTACTGGTGGTAGAGCAGGTAAAACCCCGCATCACACAAAGTCAAAAAAGCCCCCTGTAGCAACACGGAGCGTCCGTAGCCCTCCATCTGCTCCGGGCGGGCGGCTTTGGGCGCGCGGGTCCGAAGCCAATACCCAATTGCTATATATATCAGGTCAAGACCGGCATTCAGGAGCAGAATATGCTCGAAGCGCTGCTGGGCGGCTATGCTTTCAGGGAGGCTGAGGCCGGCCACGTGCTGCGGGTTGGCGCTTAGGATACCCCACACCGCCAGCAGTGCATTCACCACATTCCAGCCCACGTTCATCAGGTGAAAATGATGCGCCACCGTGCGCGCATCGGTGCGGGCCACATAGTAACCGCTTACCAGCAGATTCAGTAGCGCCCAGGTACCCAGCACAGCCATGCCTCGTTCGACCAGCAGCTCGCGGGCATGGTTAATCAGGTCCAGTTCAGGAGTGGCAGGCATACAAGGAAATGTAATCGACTACAAAAAAAGGAAGCTCCGGGGAGCTTCCTTTTTTACTTATCTGAACAGGTAGTGCGGCAAATTAGTTGGCAATGCCCAAGCCCACATACACCTGGAACATACCGTTCTTGATGTTGTTGATGGACTGCGCCGCCGTGCTGGAGGGGTTCTTGATGATATCGGCAAAGCCGGCGGTGTAACGGCCACCCACGCGGGCGGGTCCTACGCGGGCTTCTACGCCGGCGGCCAGGCCGTAGTCGAAGCTGCTGTAGCTGTAGCCATAGGTGTTATTCTCGTCAGCAATTTTCCGCTCTTTGCTGCCTTCCTTCACTTTGGTGAGCAGCGAAACCTGCGGACCCACGTGCAGGCTTACGTTGTCGAGAAAGTTGTACACCAGCAGCACCGGTACCTGCACGTAATCGAGGCGGGTAGTATAGGAGCCGGTTTGGGTGGTGTTGGCCGGGTTGCTGGCTTTGAAGCCCTGGCGGCTGTACAGCACTTCGGGCTGAATGGAAAATTTGTCGTTGAAGCCAAACTGGGCATATACCCCGGCGTGGAACGTGTTGTAGATGGCCTCGTTGCCGTAGTTTTTCTTATCGTCGCCCCGGAAGTTGGAGGCCGTAAAGCCGCCTTTGATACCGAAACCGTTGTTGCGGGAATCGGTGGTGCCGGTGCCGTAATCAGCCGAAGAAGGAGTGCCGCTGGGGCCGTTCGTCTGGGCCATGGCCGTTACGCTCAGTGCGCAGCCAGCCAGCAAGAGTGCGAGTTGTTTCATGGATGTGGTAGCGGTGGTTCAGGGATAGAAAGGAGCCGTTTCGGGGAGTTGGAGCAGCATCCGTATGCCGCTATACTTGCCCGCGCTCAGAAGGTTACAGCACCAACCTGGGTAATATCATAATCTTACACCCTGGTAAGAGCTACAATCCCTGCTGATCGGTTATCTTTGGCTCTTTACGGCCGCCGCCAGATGGTTTTGTCAGGGGTGTTAGCTCAGTTGGTTCAGAGCACTACCTCGACAAGGTAGGGGTCATCAGTTCGAGCCTGATACGCCCCACCAGCAAAACCGCCCGAATCCGAAAATAACCGCCCTGTCCGGCGGTTATTTTTGTATCCGGTCCACCCGTACCGCCTACGCTGCGTAGGTTTACGGCGTATGCTTGCTATTGCCTGGGCCCCGCTGTATGCCCACCCGCTGCCCGATAACCACCGCTTCCCCATGCTCAAGTACGAGCTATTGCCCGAGCAGCTGCTGCGGGAGGGCGTGGTACCAGAAGAAGCCTTTTTTCGGCCCGCACCGCCACCCGACGAGGAAATCCTGCGGGTGCATGAGGCGGACTATTACCACCGTCTGCTTGCCGGTCAGCTAACCCGTCACGAGGAGCGGGCCACCGGTTTCCCGTGGAGCCCGGAGCTGATTACGCGCGAAACCACCATTCTGGGCGGCACGCTGGAGTGTGCGCGCCGTGCCCTGACCGGCGGCGTGGCTCTGAACATTGCCGGCGGCACCCACCACGCGTTCCGAAACCGGGGCGAAGGATTCTGTCTGCTCAATGATCAGGCGGCCGCTGCGGCCTATCTGCTGGCGCACCCCGGGCTGGGCGTGCGCCGGGTGCTGATTGTGGATCTGGATGTGCACCAGGGCAACGGTACGGCGGCCATTTTCGAGCAGGAACCGCGGGTGTTTACCTTCAGCATGCACGGGGCCCGCAACTATCCGCACCGCAAAGAAACCTCTGACCTGGACCTGCCGCTGCCCGACGGCACCGACGATGCCACGTATCTGGCCTTGCTACGCGCTACGCTGCCCCGCCTGCTGGACGAGCAACAGCCGGATTTCGTGTTTTACCTAAGTGGGGTGGATGTGCTGGCCACCGATAAGCTGGGCCACCTGAGCCTGACGCCGGAAGGCTGCCGCCAGCGCGACGCCTACGTACTGGAACTGTGCCACCGCCACCAGCTGCCCGTGGTAGTGTGCATGGGCGGGGGCTACTCCCCACGCATTGCCGACATCGTAAACGCCCATGCCGCCACCTTCCGCATAGCTGCCGATTTGTGGGGGTAGGGTGGGATGGAGAGCGGTGAAATGAGGAGTGGTGAACGGGTGAGTATGCTATTCACCCCGTGCAAGTGACGCAGTCAGAACAATAAACTCACCCGTTCACCATCTCACTATTTCACCATGAGCACCTGCCACCGGAAGGCCCAGCGCCAGCGCAGCTGATATTGCCGGATGCCGGAGCGGTGCAACAGCAGCTGCCAGTCGGGGCGGGTGAAAGCGCGGGCTACCGACAGCGGCGCATCGTGCCGCACGAGCCGGGAGCCGCCCAGTAGTCGGGTGAGCCACCGGATGCTGTAGTAGGCCAGCGGGTGGCGGTGCAAATCATTCACGATGACAGCCATTCCGGCCTGCTGGTGCCACTGTGCCAGCATCGGAGCTAGCTGTTCATCGGGAAAGTGGTGACAGAACAGACTGGCCGTGAGGATATCGAAAGGCTGCTGCCGGAACTCCGGCGAGAAAATATCGGCCTGCTGGAAGCTGATTTCCGGGTGCTGCCGGCTTTTGCTGGCGGCATACTGCAGCATGAAGGCATTGGCATCCACACCGGTTAGCTCCACCGCTACGCCCCGGTGGCGGGCCCACCGGGCAATCTGCCGCAGCGTATCCCCGCCGCCACTGCCCAGGTCGGCTATCCGCAGGGGGCGGCCTTTCGGAAATTGGGGCTGAAGCCGCGCCAGCGCATTGAGCACCGGCGCGTAGCCCCCCAGCCAGGTGTTAATTGTCTCCAGCTCGTCCAGGTTCTGCCGCAGCTCCTCCGAGGCCAGCGTCAGGTCATCCATCAACTCCTGCTGGGTGGCGCGGGCACTGAAATCGGGCATGAGAAGGTAATGTGCAGAATGAGGTGAATGTGGAGATGCGTGAAATGCTCAGGAGGTTACGACGGCCTCATTCTGCACGTTTAACTCATTTACCTCATCCGCTCCGTAAGCTACGGTCAGCAGCATGGCCTCCAGCGTGAGGCCGGGGCCAAAGGCAAAGCTGAGTACCGGCGCGCCGGTATCGGCAGGAGTGAGGGTGCGGAGCAGGTCGCGCAGCACGTACAGCACCGTCGCCGACGACATATTACCGTAGTTGCGCAGCACCTCGTAGGCAAAGCGGTTATCGTGAGCGGTGAGGCCCAGGGCCTGCTCAATGGACTCCAGAATCTTGCGGCCCCCCGGATGAATGGCAAACGCCCGGATATCGGCCAGCTGCACCGGCAAATCGGCCAACAGGCGCTGCGTAAGATGCCCAATGCCCTGCTGAATCATGCGCGGCACATAGGAGGAAAGCGTCATCTCAAACCCGAAGTTATTGATGTGCCAGGCCATATCGGCGTGCCCGTCGGGCTCCAGGTCACAGTGAAACGCAGTCAGCGCCAGACTAGGACCGGTAACGGCCGGCTGGGCCTGTACCAGCGCCGCCGCCGCGCCATCCCCGAACAGGGCGTTGGAAACCAGGTGGTCGTCTTCGTGGCTTTTCTGGAAGTGCAGCGTACATAGCTCCGTGCATACCAGCAGTACACGTGCATCGGGCGTGGCTTGGCAGAAAGCATTGGCCAGCTTCAGCCCATTCACGGCCGCATAGCACCCCATGAAGTTCACGCAGGTGCGCTGCACATGGCCCGGCAGCCCCAGCGCCGCTACCAACTCAATATCCAGTCCGGGCGCGTACATGCCGGTACAGCTCACCGTAATCAGGTGCGTGATGGAGCTGAGCTCTACCTCCGGCAACTGGCGCATACAGTCCTGTACGGCCTGCACCGACAGCGGCAGCGCGTGCCGGCGGTAGGCGGCCATGCGCTGGCCCACGCCCGGAAACGGCTCAAGGCCGGGCGTATTCGGGAAGAACTCATACTCGCCGTTCGGGCGGCCGTAGTCCGGCAGCACCGTATAGCGGTGCTCAATGCCCGATACCCGGTACAAGGCCCGCAGTCTGCGCGTACCGGCCTCGTCCAGCTCCAGGGCGCTGGCCATGAAATCGGCAATCTGCAATTGAGGGATACGGTGGGGCGGGTTGGCGGTGCCGATGGCACACAGGTAGCTACTCATCAGGGGCAGTTTACGTAAAAAAGCCAGTGCTGGGGTTACAGGTTTTCGGGATTGATTTCAGCCGCCGGTTGCCGGGTACGGGCCCGGGGCTAAAACGGCTGCCCATGCGTGCGCCGGATCAATTGCCGCACGGCGGCCGGCCACAGCCGCAGGCCGTTCACTACCAACTCGCTCAGCAGCGGCTGGCCAAACAGGCGCTGCACGGCGCGCCCGGTACGCAGGCGGCCCCCGAAGTACTGATGCCAGTCGGAGGAATACGCTTTTTCCAGGGCCGGGCGGGTAATGCGGTGCTGCAGAAACTCGTGGGTATGTGCGGCGGCCAGGCTGGCCCCGTGAATGGCCATAGCCATACCGTTGCCGCACAGGGGCGTAATCAGGCCGGCGGCATCCCCGCACAACAGCACGTGGTCTTCGAGGCAGGTTTTGGGGGCAAAGGAAATTTCGTTAATAACCTCCGGCTGCGGATACAGAACTTCGGCCGTTTCCAGAATGTGCCGCAGCCGTGGGTTATGGGCCAGTACCTGCGCCTCCAATTGTGGAATGGTACCGTGCGTCTTCAGGTTTTGGCGAGTGGTGAGGTAGCAGAAACAGTATTTATCGTCCTCAATAGCCGAAATGCCCGCGTAGCCATCGGCAAAGTTATGCAGCTCAATCAGGTCACGCGGCATGCTGGAGTAGCGCAGATGATACTTCACCCCCAGGTACGGGGAGCGTTGCGTGAAGAACGGCCGGGCAAACTGGCGGTCCAGGGCACTCCGCTTACCGTAGGCCCCCAGCACTACCCGCGCTGTAAGCGTTGTGCCATCGGCCAGCACCACCTGGTGCTCGTTGCGGGCCGCGTCGAAGGTAACCTGCGTGGCGGTGGTTTGCTGCCGTATTTCCACGCCGGACTGTATGGCCCGCTGGTACAGGAAATAATCCAATGCGTACCGACTCACCCCGAAACCGCCTAGCGGCAGCTCACTGGTCAGGCGCCGGCCGGCCGGGGAGCTTACCTGCAGGCGGGTTATGCGGGCCGGGCCCAGAGCTGCAGGGTCGGCATTCAATCGGTGCAGGTAGGGCAGCACTTCATTGGAAATGTACTCGCCACACACCCGATGGAACGGATACCGCTGCCGCTCCACCACCGTTACTGCATAACCGCGCTGCCGCAAATCAAGTGCGGCGCACAACCCGCCCAGGCCTCCGCCAATAATGACAACGTCCAACTTATTTTATCGGCTAAATCGGTGAAAACGAAGAGAAAATGATTTCTTTTATCGAAGATGAATTATATTCCGCTGGCTAACTCGTTTACCATCGTATTTTTGCAAACCCTAACCCGCTGTCCGCCGTTATTCCATATTCCGACCGGGCATATTTCCCACCCGCTTAACGTATTCTATGATGCAACGCTTACGCATTTTTTCTTTATTACTATTGCTGACCACCGGCCTGCATGGCAGTCCGCGGCCGGCTGTGGCACAGGCTGCTACACCCCGCCCGGCGGTTGCGGTCCGGCCCGCCAGTGAAGAGCGCGCCCTACTGGTGTATCCAAATCCCAGCACCGGTATTGTACACATTGCCATCAATGGATTTGAGGGTCGAAAAATTGAGTTGCGCGTTCTGAACGTAATTGGTACGGTAATGTACCGCGAAACGCTGACGGAACTCAATGACCGATATACCCGCACACTGGATTTGAGCAAATTTGCCAACGGCCTGTATTATGTGCGGCTCGAATCAGATAATACCAGCGAAATGCGGAAGCTGGTAATTCGCTAGGTTTCTCTCAATGCATTTTCTTTAGAAGAAAATGCTCCAGGGCTGCTCTTTTTTTTATGCTGTAGAAAGCTGGCGAAAAAAAACGCCTCCCGGTCGGGGAGGCGTTTTCTGCCTGATGGCAGCGGGATTAACGGTTATTTCGCACCCGTACCGGTACGGGCTGGAGTGTATTTTTCAGGTTACGTACCGTGTCAAGCGTGAGCAGGGCAGTAGCCAGAGCAATTCCGAAGAAGATCAACAGCGTCATACGAAAAAGGAATTAAGAAAACGAAACAGTTCTGCAACGTGGTTCGGTACCAGTAAAGTACATCCGCGCAGGTGCTGTACACTCCTATAACCCCAGGAGTACGGCCGAAGTTGCAGTATAATTATGTGCTTTTCAGTAGTTGCTGTATTACGTACCGGGCATCGGCAGCGGCACCTCCCATCAGGGCCGAGCGGCGGTTGCGCTGCCAGGGCAACCCCAGAAACGCCAGACCCGGTACAGGGCTCAGCCCCCGGTTTTGTGCCGGCTCACCGGCTGCCGTAAGCGCCCCCGGAACCTGCAGCCACCCGTAGTCCGGCGCGTACCCCGTGGCCCACACTACCGCATCCAGCGAAGGGGTGTCGGCTAACTGCCCCCGTAGGCTGGTCGGACCGGTTACCTGTAGGGCCCGGCCAATGAACTGCACGTTGGGCAGCCGGCGCAGGTGTTGCAGATCCTGCCGTACTACCGGCTCCGGCTGGCTGCGCATGAAGCGGCCCAGCCACTTGTCCCGACCAGCTTCCAGCATGCCCGTCGTCAGCAGTAGCAGCCACATGGCCGTATTATTGGGGGCGGCCGGGGTTTTCTCATCGAAAGCCAGCACCACCGGCCGGCCGGTAGCGGCAACATCGGCGGCAATCTGTAGGGCTGAATTACCGCTGCCCACTACCGCTACCGGCCCCGTACCCGGCAACTGCCGAGGGTGCTGATACTGGCTGCTATGGAGCTGTTGTAGCGCCGGATGCAGGGTGGCAGCAAAATCCGGAATTTTGGGTGCAGTGTACGGCCCGGTGCACACCAGTATCCGCCGGGCGCTGTATTGCCGACCGTCGGCAGTGTGCACCAAGTAGCCGCCGGGCGCAGGCTCTACCAGCGTAACGCGCTGATTATGCTCGATGGAAAACTTAAAATGGTGGGCGTAGTGCGCCAGATACCGGGCGGCCTCCTGTGCCGTGGGGTAGCGTGAGGCTGCACCCGGCCAGGGCAGCCCCGGCAGATTGCTGGCCCAGGCCGGCGAATACAGCCGTAACGAAGAATACCGCGTGGCCCAGATGTGCCCCACGGTGGGCCGCTCATCCAGCACCAGGCACGCTACGCCCCGCTGCTGCAGATAATAGGCCGCCGCCAAGCCGGACTGGCCCGCCCCAATGATAAGCGTGTCCGTAATTCGGGGGCCGGAGCCGGGTGCGCCGTCAGAAATCATGGTGCATATTACAACGACGCCGGGCAGTGAGCCACCTCATTACGTCGGAAATTCTTCCCGCAGTTGCCCGATTACCGCGTCGGCAATCTGGCGGACCTGGCGGACGAGGCTTTCCAGAGCAGTCCAGTCGGTGGTTTCAGGGGCGTAGGCCGCTGTTTCCAACTCCCGCAGCACCGGCCGCAGTGCCTGTACCTGCAGGCCGTCAATGGAGCTTTTCAGATGATGGGCGGCAGCTCCCAGCGGTTCCAGCTGCCGGGCGGCGAGATGCTGCTCCATTTCGGCTACTACCGGGGGGGTAGTGGTGATGAACAGGTTTGTAAGTCGCTGAATAAAGGCCGTATCATTATTGGTAATGCGCCGCAGGTTTTCCAGGTCATACAGCGGCTCTGAGGAGGGGGTAAAAGCCACTGGTTCCGCGGTTTGCGCAGTCTGGTCGGCAGCCAGAGCCGGATTGGCCTCCAAGTGCAGCAACTCCGCAATAGTCCGAAACAGCGTCTCTTCCCGAAAGGGCTTCGACAGGTACGCGTCCAGACCAGCCTGTCGGTAGCGTTCTGCCTCGCCCTGCATAGCGTGGGCCGTAAGGGCCACCACCGGAGTAGCTGCCCGAGTAGCATTGGGGTGCTGGCGCAGGAGGTGGGTGGTAGCCACGCCGTCCATGCCGGGCATCTGAATATCCATCAGAATAACATCGTAGGAATGCTGCCGGAAGAGTAGCAGGGCCTCCGCGCCCGAGGAAGCTGTATCCACCTCCATACCCCAGCCCTTCAGCATTACCTGCACCAGCAACTGGTTAACAGGATTATCTTCCGTGAGCAACACGCGGCGGCCTTTCAACTGCTGATAGTTGGGCGCTGGCTGAGCGGGTTCTACCGCCGGGGGCTGTGCCTCAACGAAAGGCAGCGTGAAGCGGAACGTGCTGCCATGGTGCAAGCGGCTTTCGGCGGTAAGCGTCCCGCCAAGCAGCTCTACCAGCCCCCGCGAAATGCTGAGGCCCAGCCCGGAGCCGCCGTATTCGCGGGCGGTGCTGGCGGAGGCCTGCGTAAAGGGCTCGAAAAGCTGCTGAAGCTGCCCGGCCGAAATACCGATGCCGGTGTCCATCACTGAAAACTGGTACTGAAGCGGCTCCGTGGGCAGACTCACCTGCCGGCACACGAGCAATATCTGCCCTTTGTCCGTGAACTTGATGGCGTTGCTGAGCAAGTTCAGCAGTACCTGCCGGAGCCGGTATGGGTCGCCCATCACCCAGGTGGGGCCCGGCTCCAGTGGCAGTTGCAGCCGCAGCGTAATACCCTTCTCGGTTGCCTTGGGTAGCAGGGCCTGGCAGCAGGCCTTCAGTACTTCCTGCAGCTCAAACGGGACGGTATCTACCCGTACCCGGCCCGCGCCCAGCTGGGCCATATCCAGAATGTCGTTGATGACAACCAGCAGGTTTTCGGCCGAGTGACGGATGTGATGCAGATACTGGTGCTGCTCCTGGCTCAGGGAAGTTTTGCTGAGCAGCTCCGCCAGGCCCATAATACCGTTCATGGGCGTACGGATTTCGTGGCTCATGTTGGTGAGGAAAGTTTGCCGGGCCTGAGCATTCTGCTCGGCTATTTCCTTGGCCTGTTGCAGGGCCTGCTCGGTTTGCTTCAGCTCGGTAATATCATTATCGACTCCCAGCACCTGCACCGTTCCATCGGCCAGTACGAACGGGCGTTTTACCGTTCGGAACCAGCGTAGCTGGCCCTGCGCATCCGTAAATGTATCTTCCAGGTCCACTTCCTGCTGGGTGCGCAGCACTTCCTCATCCTGCTCGACATGACGCTTCAGGTCCGGGAAGTTCTGCAGTAGTTGCGTCACTGGAGTCTGCAGCAGGGCTTCGTTAGACAGGCTATAGAGATGCGCAGTGGCTTGGTTGGCCAGAATGTAATTGCCGTCCCCGTCCTTGAGGTAAATCAGGTTAGGAACCGTATCAATTACCTGCCGGAACAAGCGGTTCTGCTCGGCTAGACGGCGGTTGGCCGAGCGGCGCTGTTCATCAGCAATTTTCCAGCGGGTAATATCTTCCGCTGAGCCCACAATCTGCGTCACATTGCCATGCTCATCCCGGGCAAAGGGTGTATTGCTGATGCGCAGCCACCGGATGGAGCCGTTCCGGTGGTACAGAAAGTACTCTAGGTGCAGAATTTCGCTGTCGGTGCAGCGGGCCACTTCTTCGAAATGCTGCTGCAGGCGGCGGGCTTCCTGTGGTGGCATCAGGCTGTTGATCATACTGCTACCCATGCGCTGCAGTTCTGCCTCACTATAGCCCAGCATCGTTTCCACGAAACGGTTGCAATAGATATTGGCCTGCTTCGCTACATCATAAATATAAATCAGATTGGGTGTGGTATTGGTCACACGCTCCACAAACAGGCGGCTCTGGCGGAGCTGCTCTTCGGTTTCGCGCCGCTCAGATACATCGGCTGCCGAGCCCACCAGCTGCCACACCCGGCCGTTGGGCAGGCGGGTAAAGCAGGTGCTTTTCAGGCTCAACCACCGCCACGAGCCATTTCGGTGTCGGAAGCGGTATTCGGAGGTCAGGACCTCTGCATCCTGCATAAGGTGCCGGTCGCTGGTTTTGGCCTCAGAAATCAGCAGATCATCAGGGTGTATCAGTTGACGGACCATATCAGGCCCCATACCTAGTACTTCCTCAACTGAATATCCCAGTATGGTTTCTACCTGTTTGTTGCAATACTGCAGCGAGGTGGTGTGCAGGTCGTAAATAAATACGATGTTGGGTACCGTATCATTAATGCGGGTAGTAAATAACTGATTGCGCAACAAGTCGGCTTCGGCGCGCCGCCGCTCGGTAATGGTGGTCAGGTAGAGGTTGGCTTCCTGTTCAACGGGCAGCGGGGCAATCGTCCAGAGGTAAAACTCACTGCCGAGAGGCTGCTCCACTGTGCGCGGCTCCCCGCTGGCCAGGGCTGCCCGTATCTCCTGCTGAATCCGATGGCGGCAGGCCTCTTCATTGGGGTGCGTGAAGGCGGCCAGTACCGGTGCTGCCGCCGGGTTGGCATATAGCGCCTCGGCCTGTTGGTTGAACCGAATGGTCGGCTGCGGACTTTGCTCCGTCAGTTGGCTAAGCTCCTGTACCCGTCGCTGAGCCAGTTGCTGCTGCGTTACGTCCTCATAGCTCCAGATGTGGAGTACAGTCACGCCGTTCTGCACTACCGGCAGATAATCCTGCTGCACAATCCGTCCGTCGCGCAGCCGTAGCAGCAGGCCGCTGCTGCGTTCCTGCGCGGCTACTATCCGGGTATTCTGTTGCCGCACCGTATCTGCCTCTTCCAGAATTACGCAGCTGGTATGCAGGTTTCCGGAGCGCTGGCCCATGTAGTCGGCCGGTAACCCGGGCAGGTGGAACAGGTCACACATTCGCTGATTGATGAGCGTAATGACGTGGTCCTGGTTTTCTGCCAGAATAGCCGTTGTCATGGTTTGCAGCAGAGCGCTGGCTTGGGCAGTCGATGCCTGCGAGCGGGCCCGCAGTTCCGCCAGTTGCTGCTGAGCCTCGGCACAGGCAGTCTGCGCGGTATGCCACGAGCGTTGGGCATGGCGCAACTGGCGGCCCCAGTGGCGCTGACTGATAGAACTCATAGCCTATTGTAATGATGAAGCCTACGATGCGCAACCGGCTATAACTGCCCAGCAGGGAAAAGCCTGAGGGCCGCTGCGCCTTCTGCGCATACAGGGCGTTACCGGATACGGATTTCGTTGTTCTGAACCATACGATAAATAGTAGACTTCCCGATTTGCAGTTTGGCTGCTACCTGCAAAATATTTCCATTATGTGCATCCAGGTAGCGCTGCACAATGGCGGCCGTCTGGGTGCGCAACGATTCATTGCCTATCAGGGGTGTTTCATTCTGGCCGGCTTGCGGATGGCGCAATGGTAAGTCCTGGGGGTGTATCTGGTCGTTTTCGGCCAGTACAGCGGCCAGCTCCACCACCGCTTTCAGCTCACGAACATTGCCGGGGAAGTTGTAGTGCAACAGCTTCTGTCGGGCGGCTTCCGAAATGGAACAGGTGACCATGCTGTTCTGGGTGCAGAACTCGTGCAGGAACGCGTCGGCCAGCAGGAGCACATCCTGGCCCCGCTCACGCAGGGGAGGCAGAAGAATAGGCAGACCCAGCAGGCGGTAGTACAAATCCTCCCGGAAGCGACCTTCCTTCACTTCCTGACCCAAGTCGCGGTGGGTGGCCACCATCAGGCGGGCGTCAAACGGAACGCGCGTATTGCTGCCCACCCGTACTACTTCCCGCTCCTGCAGCACGCGGAGCAGCTTAGCTTGCAGACTCAGGTCCAGCTCCGAAATTTCGTCCAGAAAGAGTGTACCCTTATGGGCTTCCTCAAAACGGCCGATGCGCTTGCTCACGGCACCGGTAAAAGCGCCTTTCTCGTGGCCGAACAGCTCACTTTCAAGCAACTCACGTGGAATAGCCGCCACATTCACGGCTACAAAGGCTGCGTCGCGCCGCTCCGAGCGAAAATGGATGGCTTTGGCTACCAACTCTTTCCCCGTGCCGGTTTCGCCGCTGATAGAAACGGTGATGTTGGTGCGGGCTGCCTTATCAATAAGGCTATAGAGATGCTGAATCTGGGGGCTGTTTCCCAGAATAGCCCGCTCGGGGGTGTATTTCTGGCCAATCTGCTCTTTCAGGCGGGTATTTTCCTGGCGTAGGGCCAGTTGCTTACGAATGTTGTTGACGGAGTTCCACAGGCGGTCAGCCGTTTCTTCATCCTTCACCAGGTAATCGTAGGCTCCCTGGCGCAGCAAACCAATAGCTGTCCGAACATCTTCCTGACCCGAAATGGCAATAACGGCTACATCGGGGAGCCGCTCCTGAATCTGCTGCAATACTTGGTCACCCTTACCATCGGGCAGTGAGTAATCGAGAGTAATGATGTCGGGTTTTTCGGAAAGATGACTTAAGCAGGCCTGGGCAGTGGTGAAGCGGCGAATGGTGAAATCGGGATTCTGAGCCAGTTTGTATTCCAACAGTTCGCCGTACCAGGCGTTGTCTTCAACAATGAAAATGGTAATAGGTATTGAGATACTCATAGCTCGAGACAAAAAAGGAAAGGACGGAAAGCAGAACAGTAGAAAAAACGGCGTAGAGGGGAGTTGAGTTGTGTTTTTTGTTTTTGGGAAAACAGGTGGCTGTGCGAGTATAGGGGGCTTTTCGCTTGGATACTAGTGTTTCTCTATTTAGGAACAATTGTTTCGTATTGAGACAATATATAGAATTCATATTTAAGGTAAGTATCTGTTTTTCAAATAGTTAATGATGAATAATAAGAATGGCTACTTTCTTGCCATACACGTCATTGGTAGTCAATGAGTTGCTGTTGGTTTCCCTCTTTTATTACTTGTACATGAGTCATTTCTACGTATTAACGCCACGGCGTTTGGTTTCTGCCCTTTTAGTGGCTTTGTGTGCCTGCACGCAGGCGCTGGCCCAAGGCACTACACCACCTATTTATTCCAACTCTGGGATATCCGGGGCTACGCCCATTCGGGAGTGCAACACTATCCTGAACATCACCACCTGTTTTGGTTCCGTATCCAATCCTGAGTACGCCACCGACGCCGATTTTAACACGGCGGCCACGCTCAATGTACCCGCCAGCACGCTGTTGACGCAAACCCTAAAGTTGCGCATGGACATGGACGGCCTCGTGCCAGTTGGGCACCGGGCAGGCATTGTAGTAGCCCGCGAGGGTGGGCTGCTGAATCTTCTGGGGGTGGACCTGGTTTCGGCTATCAAAATCCGGACGTACCTAAGCAGCAATGGTGGCGCTTCGCAATTGCAGGAAACCAAGGTGGTTGATGCTAACGTGGCCGCGGCGCTGCTGGGCTCTGCCTCCACGGCCCCCATGCCACTGGAGTTTACGGCCAGCCGGCCCTTCGACCAGATTGAGATTGAAGCGGCTTCTTTGGTTTCGCTGGGCTACCAGCTGAAAGTGTTCTATGCGTACGGCATCGGCTCAAACCGTATCACCACGGCCAACGGTTACGTGTCGCGCTTTGCTACGCCCACGGCCGCTAACTATAGTACCACTGCTACAGACAATGGTATTACGGTATGCGTGAACTCCAACGTGAGCAACCCTGCCAATGCCGTTGATACTGACCTGACTAACTATGCCACCATGGGTGCGTTGGCAGACCTGAGCTGCCCCACCTCGCTACAGACGCAGCTGGAAGGCACGGCACCGGCCGGATACTACGCCGGCTTCGTGCTGGGCAGCCGTGGGCTGCTGGATGCTTCACTGCTCTCAGGGCTGCGCCTGACTACTTATCTGGGCAATACTGTGCAGGAGACGGGTACCGGAGCGGGCCTGCTCAGCCTGAGCCTGCTGCCCTCGGGGCAGTATAATATCCATATGGCTACTACCAAGCCATTTGATCGGGTGGAAATCCGGCGGGTAAGCCTGCTGGGCGTATTGGATAATCTGCAGGTATACTACGGCTTCGGGGTTGAGCCCCGCGTTTTCCGCGACCTGACCCCGCGCCTGTCAAGCTTCGCCAGTACGGCCGGCAACTATCAGGTCAACGGCAGCAGTCTGGCCTGCGTGAACTGCGCCATCAACAACCCCGACCTGGCCGTTGACCAGAACCTGACCGGTAATTATGCTTCCAAGAACTCCCTGCTGGCAGTAGGCGGCAGCACCCGCCTGAAAATGCGGCTGAACGGTGCCGGTATCGGTGGTAACCGCGCCGGGGTAGTGCTGGGCCTGGCTACCGGCCTCATTGATGCACAGCTGCTCACCAACATCCGGGTGAAAACCTATGCCGGTGCCGACGGCTCGGAGCTGGCCGAAACCATTACCGACCCCTCGCTGATTTCGCTGGAGCTGCTGGCCGATGGCAAGCAGGAAATTTCCTTCCGCACTACCCGCAGCTTTGAGTGGGTAGAGCTGGAACTGACCAACGGTATTTCGGCACTGAACGACGCCCGTATTTATTACGCCTTTGCGGATGATGCCCCCAGCGGGTTCCCCACTACCATTACAGTACCGGTTTCGTCGCCGGTAACCCTGACGTATCTGCGCGCTACCAACAGCGACGGGGCTATTGATGTCAGCTGGCAGACCAGTGCCGAAGCCAACAGCAGCCACTTTATTGTGGAGCGGGCGTTGTCGGCTTCGGGCAGCTTTCAGGCGCTGGGCCGCGTGAATGCGGCAGGCAACTCCAACACCAACCGCCAGTACCTCTTCCGTGACTTCGACGGTATTTCGCAGAGTGCCCCGACGCTCTACTACCGCCTGCGCATTGTGGATCTGAACGGGCAGGAGTCGTACTCGCAGGTAGCCTCCGTATCGGTACGGCCGCCGGTAGTCATCTTCAATGTATATCCGAACCCGGCCTCTTCCTCGCAACAAGTACGCATGCAACTGCCCGCCGACAAAATGGGCACGAAATACCAAGTGGCCGTGTACGACCAGATGGGTAACGAAGTGAGCCGCGAAACGGTGAGCAATGCCCGGGCCTATATCCCGGCGTCGCGCCTGCAGCCGGGCCTGTATCAGGTAACGCTTATTAATAAAGCAGGCCAACGCCTCGGCACTAAACGACTCGTAGTACAGCCATAACCTTTATCTATTCTATAGCTATCCACCCAACTAGTTGTATTATTTGTTGAATGAACTCCCCGCTGTTGCAGGTCAGCGGGGAGTTCTGCGTTTATGCGGATAGGTGGTTTATACTACTTGATATACAGAACAGGCAATGGCGTGCTGATATACCGAAAATAGAATATGCGACAGCAAGGACGCAGAAGAAGTGCTGGAAGAGGGGTAGTATCTAAAGTGCCAAATTCCAAAAAGATATGCGTAAATGTTTAATAGAAATTCTCATTTTGGGCCGTTGTCTCATCTTTGGAAAATGATAATATTCTGATAACATTCATCCCGAAGCTAACCGACATTTTTGCGGCTGAAATCTCATTCTCCTCTTTCCTGCTTTCCAACCAAACACCTCTCTTCAACCACCATGCAGCGTACCCTTGTTCGTATTCTGAGTCTGGCCATGGTAGCCAGTGTCGTTGTGTCCTGCTCCAAAGATGCTGTCGCTCCGGCCACCAGCCCCAGCGCCTCCTCCCAAAGTGCCGATGCCACCGCCACGCGCGACGGTAACATGGCCCTGGGCAACCCCAGCGGTGCTACCACCAGCACTACCAACTACACCAACTACCTCATGAACAAAACGCAATACTCCATGTCGTATCACCGCGACCGGGGTATTCCGAACTGGGTAAGCTGGCATTTGAGCAGCGCCTGGCTGGGCAGCACTGCCCGTCAGGATAACTTTTCGGCCGATGCCACGCTGCCTTCGGGTTGGTACCGCGCAGGAAGCACTAGCTACAGCGGCTCGGGCTTCGACCGGGGCCATAACTGCCCCTCGGCCGACCGTACCGGCTCCGTAGCAGATAACTCCGCTACTTTTCTGATGACCAATATGATGCCGCAGGCGCCCAACAACAACCAGCGTACGTGGGCCAGCTTGGAAAACTACTGCCGTACCCTGGTAGATGCCGGTAACGAGCTGTACATCATCTGCGGCAGCTACGGCAAAGGCGGCACGGGCTCCAATGGGTACGCTGCCACCATCGATGCCGGCCGCATAACGGTGCCAGCCCGGTGCTGGAAGGTAATTGTGGTACTGCCCGTTGGTACCGGCGACGCAGCCCGCGTAACCACCAGCACCCGCGTTATTGCCATTGATACGCCCAACGACAACTCCCTCAGCACTACCTGGGGCACTTATCGCACCACGGTAAACGCCATTGAAGCTGCTACTGGCTACGACCTGTTGTCTGCCGTATCCTCGTCGGTGCAAACAACCATTGAAGCTAAAGTGGATAACGGCCCCACCAGCTGATACTAACCCTTGGGCAGACTCATACAAAAGCCCGACCTACTGGTCGGGCTTTTGTATACATGGGTACTTATGCGAAGACGGTTAGCGGGCCCTTTCGGGCGTTCATCGACCATAAACAAGCCCTCACTTTAAATTTCTGTTACTTAGTCTAATAAGTACCAGTGGTCAGACAAAACCCTGTAGGTTTGTACTGAGTGAAGAGTGTCGCTGTACTGGTGAGGGAGTAAAGAAGCCGCGCTGCAACGCGGCTTCTTCCTTTAAGAGGCTTTGGGGGAGGTTCTTAAAGTTTTCATAATGTGTTCGTAACGCGGAGCTAATAGCAGTTTGCGAAGTTTGATGCTGAGGACAAAGCCGCAGTAAGTCCGGCTCTGCCAGTGGGATATGGACCAGTTATCAAATTCGTTTCCGCTATTCAGCAATGGTGCCGGGCGCTACAAACGCCCGTTGCTGCAGCCGCTGTGGCAGTGGGTAGCACAACTGCGGGAACTGCAGCACCTATATGAGCGGCATTGCCATCTTTCCGGTCGGGAGTTTGTTGCTCAGCTGCTACGGGATTTGCACATTACCATAGAGTATGATGCCGCTGAGCTGCGGCGCGTGCCGGTGCAGGGCGCATTCATAGCCGTGGCCAACCACCCGTGCGGTATGCTGGATGGACTGGTGTTGCTGCACGTACTAAGCGAGGTGCGGCCGGAGTTTGTGCTGGTGGCCAATGAGCTGTTGGCTCCGTTACTGACGAATCTACCAGAGCAGCTGGCGTTGGTCAGCACGGAGAAACAGGATGCGGGTCGTAATTCCGGCCAGGTGCGGCAGATATTGCGGTACCTGCACAATGATGTCCCGGTGGGCCTGTTTCCGGCCGGGGAGGTAGCCCATCAGTTTACCCCGTTTCGGCCGCCGCTGGACCCTGCCTGGAACCCAACGGCGGGGCGTTTGCTGGAGGTGGCGCGGGTACCCGTGCTGCCGGTGTGGCTAAGCGGACGGAACAGTGTTTCCTTCAATGTGCTGGGATTATTGCATCCGTTTCTGCGAACGGCACGCTTGCCGGCTGAGCTGCTCAATAAGCGCGGGCAAACGGTACAAGTGCGTATCGGCAAACTGGTGCCAGCTACTGAGCTGGCAGCCATGCCGGCGCCGGAGCGGCTCTCATACCTGCGGGCCCGGGTATATGCCCTCGATGCCAGCCTTGCTGCTGGGGCCCGGACAGGATTGCCGTCGTTACCCCCCGCCACGCTGGCACCGGAAACGCAGGCCGATGCGCTGGAAGCGGATATCAATGCCCTGCGGCCAAGCCGCTGCTTAGTACGCTTTCAGCACTGGGAGGTATATGTGGCCAAAAAAGCTGAACTGCCGCACGTACTGCCGGAAATAGGCCGCCTACGGGAGCTTACTTTCAGAGGGGCTGGTGAAGGTACCAACCAGGCTTCCGACCTGGACCAGTACGATGACTATTACCGACATTTGTTCCTGTATGACCGGGCCAGCCGCCGCATTGTGGGAGCGTACCGGATCGGGCGGGGGCGTAGTATTGTGCGCGAGCTGGGCAAGCGTGGCTTCTATCTGCATTCGCTGTTTCGGATGCGGAAAGAGCTGGTACCGCTGCTGCGCGAGTCGCTGGAGCTGGGGCGCTCCTTTGTGCGGGCTGAATATCAGAAGCAGCCTCTGCCACTGGGGTTGCTCTGGGCCGGTATTGCCGAGTACATTGCCCGGCATCCGGAGTACCGCTACCTCATTGGCCCCGTGAGCATCAGCAATCGGTTCTCGGCCCTGTCGAAAGAAGTGATGGTAACCTACCTGCAGCAGCATTTCTCGGATGCTTCTTTGGCGGCGCTGGTGCGGCCCCGAAAGCAGTTTCGCTACCGGCCACTGCCCGGCTGCTCTTCGGCAGCGGTGCTCCAGGCGGGGCTGCATAACCTGCATGATCTGAACCGCCTGATTACGGAACTGGAGCCGGGCGGAAGCGGCCTGCCAGTGCTGTTGCGGCAATATCTGCGGCAAAATGCCCGTATCATCGGGTTTAACCTCGACCCCGGCTTCAACAACACACTGGATGGTTTTATGGTGCTGGATGCCCGTGAGCTACCGGCCCGCACTCACGACCTGTTGACGCGCTACACCCCGGAAGTTGAGTAGTACATTTCCCGTTATCATTAAAAGGCCCGGCAGCATTGCGCTGTCGGGCCTTTCAATGATAACGGGAAAGCTGTGCGAAACTTAGTTTTCGCCTGCCAAGCCCACATTGCCTTCAGCCGGCTGGCTGTTCATGTAGGATCGGAACGACATGGCTGCCTCGCTGGCCATAGAGTTGGCCTGGGCTGTAATCCGCCGGTCATTGCGCGTTTTGTCATTGTTGCGCTCTGCCTGCAGCAGTGTCCGGTATTCATCAAAGGCAACCAGTTGGGAAGGCTGCTTAGGGTCGGCTACCACCTGGAACGAGCCTACCGTGTAGGTGTAGCTGTTGTCGGTGGCCTGAAAAACAAAATCGAAGAGCACCGTTACGGGCTGGTCCTTGCCTTTACTGTCCAACTGCTTCACGGTGCCAGTGCCGGTAACCCGAATAGTGCTGGCTGCCTCCGTTGCCTTCAGGTTGGAAATAGGTTTATAGGAGAACTTGTTCTGTGCCCAGTCGAGGGCCCTGTTGTAAAGCATTACCCGGCCGGCACCTTCAGCCGGTACCCGTTCGGTATATTCAACGGGAGCAGGAACCGAGGTTTGGGCCCACACTTCTGGTGCTAGTGCCATCATCCCACTCACAAGCAAACCTAGTAGCACTTTTTTCATAGCAGAAGAAGAAAGGAAGAGAAAAAACGACGAAAACACCCAGAGAAACAAAGGTAACACGAGAGCAGATGCTTGTATAAAAATAAGTCTATTATGAATATGTTAAGACTTCGGGCTCGAATTTATTTCCAGGAATCAAAAAGAGAATAGGCGACTGGGCTGGCCGCGGGATGAATTTTATCCGTGTTCCACGGAATTCATACACTATAATAGTGCAAGTAGTTCAAATGTTTTGCATATTTCTAATAATGCAAATTTTTGAATGTATATGAATAAATGGTTATGGCGAATGCCGACAAACATTGTATACAAGTGTGTATTGAAAATGCGACATCTTGATCATATATGGAGCGTGTTGATAAACAGATATATGCATGCTAATTGAACGGCAACTAGTAGGGCGATGAAAAACAGGTACGTAACATTTTGGTAACATAAAGGTAATCTTGGCTCTCTTGCGTGGTATATTCGAAGTGGTACTTTTGCAACGTGCTTCACTTCAATCAACATGGCCTGATGGAGCGCGGAACCCTCTACAAAGGTGTTCTGCGAGATGATCGGAAGACCGTTTTTCCCGTTGATCCCTGCGCTTCTATTGGTTTTACCGCTCCCGCCGCTCCGGTTTTCCGAAGCGGTTTTTTTGTGCCCGGGCAGGTCTGCCGGAATCGGTATCTGCCTAGAGATTTTCATGACAGCTAACCCGTAATTGACGACTAATAGCTCAAAACTCAGAATGATACTGAATACCCGTTACCCACCCAACAGCGGCAACGGGGCGGGGTGGTGCAAGGAAGCGGGGTGATAGAAATCAGGGGGGATTCTGACACGTATGTCGGTCCGCGAATTGCCCACTCCGCATGTTCGGGAAATTTATAGCAGCAGGGAGGTTTCTATGAAACTAACTTGCACAACATCACCTGATTTCCCGCCGGCTGGCCTCTTGGATAGGGACAGAGCCAGCAGGAAATCATAGTTTTTTAGAACCTATGCAACTCGGACAACTCACTCTGCACAACCCGGTATGTCTGTCGGCCGCGGCCTGGCAGCTAGATGGAACGGGCTACGAGCGGCTGGGCGCCATCTTCACTCGCACCGTGACCATGGAGCCCAAGCCCGGGCTTTACGAGGAAGGTATCTGGCAGGTAAACGAGCAGACGCTGCTCAACGCCACCCACATGCGCACCGAAAGCGCCGAGATTCTGGTGCAGGAGCACTTGCCCGCGCTGTGCCGCTTCGGGGTGCCGGTGTTTGTGAGCATCACGGCCCCGGGCATTCCCGGTTTCCGCAAAATTGCCCGCTTCCTGGCCCGTGAGGTGGGCCACCTGATTGCCGGCGTGGAGGTCTACATTGCCCAGCCCGATACCGAGAAAGGGGAGGAGCTGACGGCCCGCTTCGTGCGCGAGGCCACCCAGGCCGTGCGCAACGAGCTGCCGCCCCAGGCTGCTGTGGTGGTGAAGCTGCCGCCCTGGCCCGAGCACATCCGCAGTCTGGCCCTGGGGGCCCAGGAGGGCGGGGCCACCGCCCTGGCTGCCACCAACCTGCTCAAAGCCCTGCACCTGCCCGACGACGCCACCGCCGCGCCCGTGGTAGGCGGCCTCTCGGGCGAGGCCCTGCGCCCCGTGGCCCTGCGCTGCGTGTGGGAACTGGCCCACGATGAACGGATTACGCTGCCCATCTTCGGAACGGGCGGCATATTCACGGCCAGCCACGTGACGGACTACCTGCGCTGCGGGGCCTCGGCCGTGCAGATTGCCAGCGGCGAGTGGCTGGAGCCCGGCCTCTCGGCCCGCCTGGCGGCCGAGTGTCAGTTTACTGTGCAGAATGTGAATACTGTGGAAAACGTATAGGGACTTAGTGCGCTCCGTGTGGACCGGTTCTGAACGCCGGATTCGCTCTACTTCCCATATTTCCTCCATCCTGCACATTTCGCACATTCTCTAAATTTTCCACATCCCACCCGCCCATGCAAACCCTCCTGAACCGAGTACAAGCCGCCCACACGCTGCTCTGCGTGGGGCTCGACCCCGTGGGCGACGATGCCCAGGTAGCCCGCCGGCTGGCCGAGGTGATTGACCAGACCAGCGAATACGCCGCGGCTTTCAAGCCCAACCTGGCCTTCTTCCTGAGCCGGGAAAACGGGGTGCAGCTGCTGCGCGAAACCGTGCAGCGCGTGCCGGATGGCATTCCGGTGATTCTGGACGGGAAGTTCGGCGACATTGCCAACACCGCCGACCACTACGCCCGCTTCGCCTACGACGTGATTGGGGCTGACGGCGTGACGGTGAACCCCTACATGGGCGACGACGCCATTGTGCCCTTCGCCCGGCCCGGCAAGCTGGTGTTTGCGCTGGCTAAAACCTCCAACAAGCCCGCTCACTCGCTGCAGGACGTGGCCCTCACCCGCGGCGGCACGCTGGCCGACTGCGCCGCCCGCGTAGCCCGGCAGCTCGATGAGCAGCACGGCGGCATTGGGCTGGTGGTAGGTGCTACCAACTCCGAAGCCGTGGCCCGCCTGCGCGTCCTCTGCCCCGACCAATGGTTCCTGGTGCCCGGCGTAGGTGCCCAGGGCGGCGACCTGGCCGCCACGCTACGCGCCGGCCTGCGCCCCGATGGCACCGGCCTGCTCATCAACACCTCCCGCGCCCTGTGGCAGGCCGAAAATGCCGCCGCTGCCGCCCGGGAACTGGTGGAGCAGATGAATCAGCTGCGGCCGGTGACGGCGTAATTCTGAACGTCATTCCGAGCTTGCGAGGAATCTCGCGTGCTGACGTTGCCACAGCAATTGTCGTGCTGAGCTTGTCGAAGCATCCCTACCGCTTCGTGTAACGGCCCATACGAAGGGTAGAGATGCTTCGGCAAGCTCAGCATGACGTGCTGAATTGTCCTTTTTTCCCATATCACAATAGAGTACCTCCCTTGACTTCCCCCCAGACCACCGACCTCACCCCCGAAACCCTGGAGCAGCAGCTGTTGCAGGAAGATGCGCTGCTGCGCGGGCACTTCCGGCTGTCGTCGGGCCTGCATTCGGATACCTACGTGCAGTGCGCCCGGTTCCTGCGCCGCCCCGACTTGGCCGCGCCGGCCGCGGCCGAGCTGGCCCGCCGGATTCAGGAGGCCGGCTTGCAGCCCGATGTGGTAGTGGGCCCGGCCATGGGCGGCGTGGTGATTGGCTACGAGATGGCCCGGCAGCTGGGCGTGCCCGGCATTTTCACAGAGCGCGACGATGCGGGCCAGATGACCCTGCGGCGCGGCTTTACCATCGAGCCCGGCCAGAAAATTATCATTGCCGAGGACGTGGTGACTACCGGCAAGAGCACCAACGAGGTAGCGCGGGTACTGACGAGCCTGGGCGCAAAAGTTTTGGCCGTGGCCAGTTTAATTGACCGCACCAGTGGGAAAGCTGACCTTTCTTTTCCGAACTTTGCCCTGCTGCCGGTCACGGCGGCTACCTACGCACCCGATGAGTGCCCGCTGTGCCGGGCAAACATTCCGGTGGTGAAACCGGGCAGTCGGCCCGATAAAGCGTTTTCTTAAACCTACCGACGGCGGCAACCGGCCCCGCGGCAAGGCATTTTCGGCGTACCCCGGGCGGGTATGCTTCCTCACGATGGCAATTTCGCCAGGCGTGGGAAACCCGAAAAATAGACAAACCTCCCTCTTTTGGAATCTCCCCAAAGAACCATCCAGCTGCTGCTTAAGCCCGGCCAACACGACGGCGAGGGCCAGCGCGTAGCCGAAGCGGCCCAGCGCCACCTCGGCCTGCACACCGGCCGCGTGCAAAGCACCGCCCTCTACACGGTGCGCTACCCCCTCACCGACCAGCAGCTGCGCGACTTCGCTACCCACTGCCTCCAGGACCCGGTGCTGCACGAGGTAGCCCTCGACGAGTTCCGCCACGGCGCCCACTACCAGAGCTACATCCTCGTGGCCAAGCTGCCCGGCGTCACCGACGACGAAGGTATTTCGGCCCAGAACGCCCTCGGCGACTTCCTCAACGAGCCGCTCGACACCCATACCCAGCACATCTTCTCGAAACGGCTTTACTTCCTCGAAGAAGCCCTGCCCGAAAGTAGTCTGCGCCAGCTCGCGCAAGAGCTGCTGGGCAACAAGCTCATCAACCGCTTCGAAGTCGGCCCCATTGCCCAGATCCGCGACTACACGCCGCGGCCGGGCGGTGGGGCCGAATCCGTTACGGAGACGGTGGGGCTGGTGGGCCTCTCGGATGAGGCGCTGCTGAAGCTGTCGAAAGATAACCTCTACGCCCTGAACCTGGAGGAAATGCGCGCCGTGCGCGACCATTACACCAGCATCCGGGAAGAGCGCCAGGCTGCCGGCCTGCCCCAGGACCCGACGGACTGCGAGCTGGAAATCATTGCCCAGACGTGGTCGGAGCACTGCAAGCACAAGGAGTTTTCGGCCCTGATCAAGTACAAGGATGCCGACACAGGCGAGGAGTTCGAAGTAGATTCCCTGTTCAAAACCTATATCAAAGACGCCACCGCCGAGGTGGACCGCCAGCTGCGCGCCAACGGCAACGACTGGCTGATTAAGGTGTTTTCGGACAACGCCGGGGCCGTGCGCATTAACCCCGAGTCGTTGTTTGTGTGGAAGGTGGAAACGCACAACTCACCCTCAGCCATTGACCCCTACGGCGGGGCCATTACCGGCATTCTGGGCAACAACCGCGACCCGCTGGCGACCGGCATCGGGGGCGCGCGGCTCCTGTTCAACACCAACGTGCTGTGCTTCGGCAACCCCGAGTTCAACGGCACCCTGCTGAGCAACCAGTTGCACCCGCGCCGCATTTTTGAGGGTGTGCGCAAGGGCATCGAGGATGGTGGCAATAAGTCGGGCGTGCCCACCGTGAACGGCAGCATCGTGTTTGATGACCGGTACGCCGGCAAGCCGCTGGTGTACTGCGGCACCGGGGCCGTGATGCCCATGCAGCTGGCCGGCCTCGATTCGTGGGAGAAGAAGATTGACCCGCAGGACCGCATCATCATGGCCGGCGGCCGGGTGGGCAAAGACGGTATCCACGGTGCTACGTTCAGCAGCATTGAGCTGGATGAAACCTCGCCCGCCACGGCCGTGCAGATTGGCTCGCCCATCACCCAGAAGCTGGCCATGGATTTCCTGTTGCTGGCCACGCGCCGCGGCCTCATCAAGTGCAGCACCGACAACGGCGCGGGCGGCCTCTCGTCAAGCATCGGCGAGCTGGCCACCATCAGCGGCGGGGCCGTGGTGGAGCTGGAGCGCGTGCCGCTGAAGTACCCCGGCCTGCGGCCCTGGGAAATCTTCGTGTCGGAGTCGCAGGAGCGGTTTTCGCTGGCCGTGGAGCCCGCCAAGCTGGACGAGCTGCTGGTCCTGGGCCGGGAAATGGAAGTGGAGCTGACCGACATCGGCTACTTCACCGCCGACGGCTACCTCGACGTGCGCTTCGCCGGCGAGCCGGTGGCCCACCTGGATATGCACTTCCTGCACGACGGCGTGCCGCGTAAAGTGCTGGAAGCCGAGTGGAGCAAGCCCACGGCGCAGGAACCCGCGCTGGCCCCTGCCACCGACTACACCGACGCACTGACCCGCCTGCTGGGCAGCCTCAACATCTGTTCCCGCGAGTCGGTGATCCGGCAGTACGACCACGAGGTGAAGGGCCGCACCATCATCAAGCCCCTGATGGGCGCTACCGGCCAGGCTCCGCAGGATGCGGCCGTGGTGCGCTTCAACTTCGAGAGCTGGGAAGGAGTGGCCGTGAGCAACGGCATTCTGCCCCGCTTCGGTGATTTGGACGCCTACCACATGTCCGCCGGCGCGTTCGATGAGGCCGTGCGCCAGATTGTGGCCGTGGGCGGCAAGCTGCCCAACCTGAGCTACGGCGACGGCAACTTTTGGTCGGTGAACGACAACTTCTGCGTGCCCGATTCTGTGTACGACCCTGTGGGCAACCCCGATGGCAAGCACAAGCTGGCCAAGCTAGTACGCATGTGCCAGGCCCTGCGCGACGCCACGGCGGCCTACTGCATCCCGCTCACCTCGGGCAAGGACTCGATGAAGAACGACTTCAAGGCTGATGGTGTGAAGATTTCGGTGCCGCCCACGGTGCTGTACTCCATGACGGCCAAGCTGGACGACGTGCGCCGCACCATCACCTCCGACTTCAAGCAGGCCGAAGACGTGGTGTACCTGCTGGGCGAAACCTACGACGAGCTGGGCGGCTCGGAGTTCTACCACCTTTTCGGTGAGCTGGGCGCGAACGTGCCCCAGGTGCGCTTCGAGCAGGCCAAAGCCCTGTATATTCTCATGGGCGAAGCCAACGACCAAGGCCTGATTCAGAGCTGCCACGACCTGTCGGACGGCGGGTTGGCGGTGGCGCTGGCCGAGGCCACGTTTGGCCACGGCTTCGGGGCCGAGGTAGAGCTACCGAAAGGCCTGCCGGTGCACGTGCAGCTGTTTTCGGAGTCGCACTCCCGGTTTGTGGCCACGGTGGCTCCCGAGGACGTGGTGGCCTTTGAGCAGCACTTCGGCGGGCGCGCCACACGCCTGGGCTGGGTAACGCAGAACGGGCAGCTGACGGTGCGGCAGGCGGGTAAAACCGTTATTTCGGCCAGCACGGCGGCGTTGCGCCACGAGTGGACCAACGGTCCGGTAAACCGCATTATCGGCTTCGGCCACCCCGAAACCGCGCATTAATCATGGAACAGACTCCCCAACTGCCGGACCAGCACACGCCCCCGCGCCCCCAGCACGACGACCCCGGCCACGAAGTGGTAACCCGGGAAGGCGAAATCGTGCTGCCCGGCTTCAAAAGCGTAGACCCCGGCCACGAATCCAGTGAACCGTTGAAAAAAGCGGAAGCGGCCCAACAACCAACAACTAACAACCAACAACCAGTAAAGGCGCTTATCCTGACCGGTTTTGGTATCAACTGCGAGGAGGAATTTGCCGCCGCCTACCGGCTGGTAGGGGCTGAGGCCACCATCGTGCACCTGAACCAGGTGCTGCACGGCCACGTGAGCATCCATGACTTCGACATCCTGAACTTCCCCGGCGGCTTCTCCTTCGGCGACGACCTGGGCTCGGGCGTGGTGCTGGCCAACAAGCTGCGCTACCGCCGCAACGCCGAAGGCCGCACGCTGCTCGACGATATCAAGGAGTTTGTGGCCGGCGGCAAGCACGTGCTGGGCATCTGCAACGGCTTCCAGGTGCTGGTGAAGCTGGGCCTGCTGCCCGACCTGAGCGGCACCGTCACGCCCGAAGTAACCCTCACGCACAACGCCTCGGGCCGCTACGAGGACCGCTGGGTGAAGCTGACCGTCAACCCCCGCGCCACCACGCCGTTCCTGAAGGGCCTCACCACGCTGGAAGTGCCCGTGCGCCACGGCGAAGGCCGCCTCATCATCCAGGACGAGGCCACCCGCGCCGCCATTGAGGCCCGCGGCCTGAACTGCCTCACCTACGCCGACTTCGACGGTGGCCCCACCGACGTGTACCCCTTCAACCCCAACGGCGCCGACCTCAACTGCGCCGGCCTGACCGATACCACCGGCCGCGTATTCGGCCTGATGCCCCACCCCGAGGCCTTCCTCTCGCTCTACAACCACCCCGACTGGGCCCGCCGCAAGCGTGCCACCCCCGGCCTGAGTGAGGAGGGCGACGGGGCGTGGCTGTTCCGCAACATTGTGGAGCATGTGGCGTCGTTGCCTCACCCCCCGGCCCCCTCTCCAGGGGGAGAGGGGGAGCCTGACGTTGAGCAAGTAAGGAAAGATGAGCAGCAGGAAGCCGGGAATTGGCCACGACTGACGGCGGACAAGACTCTGTGGTACGAACGTTTGAAGCCATTTAGCGGACAGATGCGCCGCGAGCCTACTCCGGCCGAAGATGTGTTATGGCAGGCTCTGCGTAACCGGCAGCTGGACGACGCTAAGTTCCGTCGGCAGCACGCCATTGGTAAGTTCATTGTGGATTTCATCTGTACCCAGCACAACCTGATTGTGGAAGTGGATGGTGAAGTACACGATGAAGCAGGACAAGCCGAGTACGACTCCGGCCGCACCTATGAACTGGAAGGGGTAGGCTACCATGTGCTCCGTTTCACCAATGGACAGGTACTGCACCAACTGCCTACCGTGCTGCAAAAAATAAGTGCTGCTCTACTCCAATACTCTGTAAAGAATTAAGGACGCCTGGCGCCCCCTCTCCCCCTGGAGAGGGGGCCGGGGGGTGAGGCACTTCGCCCGCACGACCTGATAAACTCACGCTGCATGAACACCCTCAACCACTTCGAAACGCCCCAGCTCGAACTCCTGCACCGTGGCAAAGTTCGTGACTCGTTCCGCGCCCCGTCGGGTGAGCGGCTGATTGTGGTTACCGACCGCCTGTCGGCCTTCGACTCGGTGCTGGAAACGCCCGTGGCGCACAAAGGGGCCGTGCTCAACGGGCTGGCGGCGTTCTGGTTCGACAAAACCCGGCACATCATCCCCAACCACGTCATCAGCCTGCCCGACCCCAACGTGACGCTGGCCCAGGAGGCCGAGCCCATCCGGGTGGAAATGGTGGTGCGCCACTACCTCACCGGCTCCATGTGGCGTGGCTACCAGCAGGGCCAGCGCAGCTTCTCGGGCGTAACCGTTCCCGACGGCCTGACCAAGCACCAACAGTTTCCCGAGTCCATCGTGACGCCCACCACCAAGGAGGAATCGGACCGGGAGATTACGCCCGAGAACCTGGTGGCCGAAGGCTGGGTGACGCAGGAGCTGTACGAGCAGATGCGGGTGAAGGCCTTGGAGCTGTTCAACTTTGCCTCCCGGTGGATGGCCGAGCGCGGCATCATTCTGGTGGATACCAAGTACGAGTTCGGGCTGCGCAACGGGGAGCTGCTGCTGATTGACGAAATTCACACGCCCGACTCGTCGCGCTTCTGGAGCGCCGACGACTATGCCCGCAACCCCGAGGCCGCCGAGCAGATGGATAAGGAGTACGTGCGCCAGTGGCTGATTGCCCACAAGCAGGACGGCCAGTACCCCCGCGCCCTCACGCCCGAAGTTTCGGCCGAGGCCACCCGCCGCTACCTCGATATCTACGAGCGTATCACCGGCGCCCCGCTGCCCGCTGCATCTTCTAACGACGACGATATGCAGGCCCGCATGGTGCGCAACCTGGTGCACGCCGGTATCATCCAAGACGCCAAGTAGCATGGAGTCCTCGCAGGCAAAAAAGCTGGTAACCGACTACATCGAAGCGTACAATGCCTTCGACGTAGCGGGTATGCTGCGCCATTTGCACGAGGAGGTGGTGTTTCGCAATATTTCCGGCGGGGAAGTAAATCTGACCACCACGGGCAAGGAGAGCTTCCGCCAGCAGGCCGAGCAAGCCAAATCGTATTTTTCGCAGCGCGAGCAGCGCATCACTGATTGGCAGTTCGCCGACAACCGCGCCGACGTACGCATCGACTACTTGGCCGTGGCGGCGGTGGATTTTCCCAACAGCCTGAAAGCGGGCGACGCGCTGCAGCTGCAGGGTAGGTCGGTATTTCAGTTTGCGGAGGACCGGATCATTTCCATTGACGACATTAGCTAAAACCACTCTGCCCGCCTCCGCAACCGCTTTTTCGCCCGTACTTCGCCCAATGTCCGAACCCTGCACCATTCGTCGCCTCCAGCCCCAGGATGCCCCGGCTTACCGGCGGCTTCGGCTGGCCTGCCTGGCCGAATACCCGGCCAGCTTCGGGTCGTCGGCCGAGGAAGAGGAGCGGGTGGGAGAGTTGCCGTTTGAGCAGCACATTCGGGCCGGTAACCCGGAGGCGTTTGTGCTGGGCGCGTTTGCCGCCGACGAACTAGTGGGCATGTGTGGTTTTGTGCGGGCGTCGCGCCAGAAAGTGCAGCACCAGGGCGAAATCCGGCAGGTGTGCGTGGCCCCGACCTACGCGGGTCACGGCCTGGGGCGCCGGCTGATGCAGGCCACGCTGGAAGCCGCCTTTGCGCTGCCCGGCCTCGAGCAGATTTCCTTGGGCGTGGTAGCCGGTAACACGGCCGCCACGCGCCTTTATCAAGGCCTGGGGTTCGTGGAATACGGCTACCAGCGCCAGTTTCTGAAACTCGGCTCCGACTATTACGACCATCGGCTGATGGTTTTGTTTCGCTCCGATTTTATTGCTTCTACCGTTCATGAGCACCAGCAATAACCCTATCGTACTCCTCGGCAGCGGGGCCCGGGAACACGCCATGGCGTGGAAACTGACCCGCGACGGCGCCACCGTGCACGTATTGCCCGGCAACGCCGGCATCCCCAACAGTCACCCCGAAATCAGCGCTACCGATTTCCCGGCCATTCAGGCTTTCTGCCAGGAGCACGGCGTGAAGCTGGTGGTAGTAGGCCCCGAAGCCCCGCTGGCGGCGGGCGTTACCGACTTCTTCCATGGCTCCGACATCCGGGTGTTCGGGCCGGGGCGGGCGGGCGCTACACTGGAAAGCTCTAAGGTGTGGAGCAAAGACTTCATGCGCCGCCACGGCGTGGCCACGGCCCAGGCCTGGCCTTTCCGCAGCGACAAGCTGGACGCCGCCCGCGCCAAAGCTACCGAGCTCAGTGGGCAGGTAGTGGTGAAGTTCGACGGGCTGGCCGCCGGCAAGGGCGTGTACGTGTGCTCCTCGGTAGCGGAAGCCCACGCCGCCCTCGACGACCTGGCCCGCCTGCACAGCGGCTGGTTTAGCTTCCTGCTCGAAGAAAAGCTCACCGGCCCCGAAATCAGCATCATCGGCATCACCGACGGCAACCGCATCCGGCTGCTCAGCCCTTCCCAGGACCACAAGCAGCTGCTGGCCGGCGACCAGGGCCCCAACACCGGCGGCATGGGCGCCTACTGCCCCGTACCCTTCTGCGACGACAACGTACTGGCCGCCATCCGCACCGATATTGTGGACCCCACCCTGCGCGGCCTGCAAAACGAGCAGTTCGACTTCAACGGCTTCCTGTACTTCGGCATCATGCTCACGCCCCAGGGCCCCAAGCTGCTCGAGTACAACACCCGCCTCGGCGACCCCGAAGCCGAAGTGCTGCTGCCCGCCCTGGAAAGCAGCCTGCTGGAGCTGATTGAAGCCACCCTCGACGGCACGCTGCAGCAAACGGTGGTGCGCCAGCGGCGCGGCCATTACGTGGGCGTGGTGCTGGCCTCGGGCGGCTACCCGGCCGCCAGCTTCCCCACCGGCTTCCCCATCACCGGCCTCGATCAGCTGCATCCCAGCATCCTGGCCTTCCACGGGGCCACCAAGCGCACCGAAACCGGCGAGCTGGTGACCAACGGCGGCCGGGTGCTGGTGCTGGTGGGCCACGGCGAGGAGCTGGAGGACGCCGTGCAGCACGTGTACCGCGAAGCAGAAAAAGTGAATTTCCAGGATGTGTACATCCGCACCGACATCGGCCAGCGGCCGGAACCGACCCTTGCAGGAAACTGGTAACCATAGCACCCGCAAAGCGCGCCTGGCCATTCTGCTGTCGGGCCGGGGCTCCAACATGGTGGCCCTGGTAAACGCCGTGCAACACGGCGTGCTGCAGGAGCTGGCCGAAGTAGCCGTGGTGTTCAGCAACGTGCCCGACGCACCCGGACTAGCCACGGCCGCCGGGCTGGGCTGCCCCACCGCCAGCCGCAGCAGCCAGGGCCGCAAGCGGGCCGAGTTTGACGCCGAGGTAGTGGAGGTGCTGCGCCAGTACCAGCCCGATTACGTGGTGCTGGCCGGCTACATGCGGATTCTGTCGCCCACGTTCATCCGGGCGTTTGTGGGACGCATCCTCAACATTCACCCCGCCGACACGCACCAGCACCAGGGCCTGCACGCCTACGAGTGGGCCTTCGAGAACCGCCTGCCCGAAACCAAAATCACGGTGCATCTGGTGGACGAAGGCCTCGACACCGGCCCCATCCTGGCCCAGCACCCGGTTGACCTGCGCGGGGCCGATACCTTGGCCGAAGTAGAGCGCCGCGGCTTGGCCGTGGAGCACCGCGTGTACGCCGACACCCTGGCGCAGCTCATCAAGCAGCAACTGGCCCCAACAGCAGTTCCCCAAGCAGCTGCTTCACCCGTTCATTCAACGCCATTGTCGTCTGGCTCCCCCTCTCTGCCGGAGAGGGGGCCGGGGGGTGAGGCGAATCGTTAGAACATCACCACCCCACCCACCACCCCCAGCGGCCTGCCAACGGGCAGCTGACAACTGACAACTCAACATGTGCGGAATAGTAGGTTTTTACGGTCCTGATGATGTTGCGCACGATATCGTGTTCGGCCTCACCGCGCTCCAGCACCGCGGCCAGGACGCCGCCGGCATTGCTACCTTCGATGACAACTTCCACCTCTGCAAGGGCAACGGGCTCATCTCCGACGTGTTCCGCCCCAAGCAGCTCAAGAAGCTGAAGGGCAACATCGGCATCGGGCACGCCCGCTACACCACTCAGGGCTCTGGTGATGCCGAGCTGGCGCAGCCGTTTACCACCAGCTACCCGTTTGGGCTGTCGATGGTGCACAACGGCAACGTCATCAACTTCCGCTCGGCCGCCAAGCGTCTGCATGAGAAGTACCACGTGCTGCCCAAAACCAGCAACGACCTGGAGCTCATCATGTACACCTTCGCCTCGGAGCTGCGCCTGAAAAACCTCGACAACCTCTCGGTTATCGACATTTTCGACGCCGTGGAGACGACGCAGGAGCTGGTGAAGGGGGCCTATGCCACCATCACCATCATTGCCGGCCACGGCCTGCTGGCCTTCAACGACCCGCTGGGCATCCGGCCGCTGGTGCTGGGCCGCCGCGAAACCGAGCGCGGCCCCGTCTTCGCCTTCGCCTCCGAGAGCACCTGCTTTGATTATCTGGGGTTTGAGTTTGTGGAAAACGTAGGCCCCGGCCAGGCGGTGTTCATCGATAAGGATTTCAAGGTGCACCACAAAAACCCGCAGGAGCAGCCGAAGAACTTCTGCGTGTTCGAGCACATCTACTTCGCCCGCGAAGATTCCACCATCCACGGCCGCCTGGTGGCCCGCGAGCGGGTGCGCTTGGGCAAGATGCTGGCTAAGAAGGTCATCGAGTCGGGGATTCAGCCGGATATGGTGATTGACGTGCCGTCGTCGGGCTACTTTTCGGCATCGGGGCTGGCCGAGGCCATTGGCGTGCCCTACCGCCGGGCGTTGGTGAAGAACAACCACATGGGCCGCTCCTTCATTGTAAGCAGCCAAGCCGGCCGCGAGGATATCGTCAAGAAAAAGCTCAACCCCATCCGCGAGTTTGTGGAAGGCAAAAAGGTGGCCGTGGTCGATGACAGCATCGTGCGTGGCACCACGTCGCGGCGCATCGTGCGCATTCTGCGCGAAGCCGGAGCCGCCGAGGTGTACTTCATCAGCAGCGCCCCACCCATCATTGCGCCCTGCATCTACGGCATCGATATGGCCATGAGCACCGAGCTGATTGCGGCCAACTACACCGAGGAAGAAATCTGCCGCTACATTGAGGCCGACAAGGTGATTTACCAGTCGGTGGAGGACTTGCAGGCGCTGTTTTCCGAGGAGAAAGGCCACGGCGGCAGCTGCTTCGCCTGCTTCACCGGCCAGTACCCGACAGGCGACGTGACCAAGTACCTGCGCCACATCCAGGAAGAACGCCAGAGCCACCGCACCGACAAAAAAGGCCCCGACGTCATTCCGTCCGTGAGTGCAAAAGCCCCCGAGCCGACTGAGCATTGATTGAGAGCTTAGATGTGAGAGCTTAGAACTGAGAAGTAAGAACTTAGAAAAACACCTTCGGAAAGCGCCTATTCCGGTAAGTACTTTTCTCTAAACGCTGAACTCTCAATCCTAAACTCTATCATCTTAGTTCTAAGCTCTAATTTCTAAGTTCTATAGAATGAACGATTTCAAAGCCACCGCTGGCTACTCCATCGAAGAAGGCAACGCCGCTTCCAAGAACGCCTTCCACTGGGCCCAGAAAACCTTCAGCACCCGCGCCGGCAAGCCCGGCGAGCCGGCCCAGAACCTAGCCGGGGGCTTCTCCAACGAAATCCGCTTCGGCAATGAGCGGCTGGGTATCGGCTCCGACGGCATCGGGACCAAGATTGAGGTGGCCGAGCGCCTGGACCGCTACGACACGCTGGGCTACGACCTGATTGCCATGGTGGCCGACGACCTCATCGTGGCCGGCTTCGTGCCCACCAACCTCTCCAACATCATCGATGTGAACACGCTCAACTACGAGGTGGTAGATGAGCTCATGCGCGGCCTGCACGACGCGGCCCAGTTCAGCCAGATTGCGGTGACGGGCGGCGAAATTGCTGAGCTGGGCAACCGCATTGGCGGCTACCCCGGTGCAAAAATGAACTTCAACTGGTGCTCCACGGCCGTAGGCGTGCTGCACCCGAGCCTGGAGCGCCCCCTGAGCGGGGCCAACGTGCGCGCCGGCCAGGCCGTGGTGGCGCTTCGCTCCCCGTCGTTCCGCTCCAACGGCTACTCCCTGGCCCGCCGCGCCCTCACCAAAGCCTTCGGCGACAAGTGGCACGAGGCGCCCTACGGGCAATTAGCAATTAGCAATGAAGAATTAGCAATTGGTGGTTCAGAGGCGAACAACTACCAACCAGCAACCAACAACCAGCAACTGACCACCGAAAACGCCACCACTTGGGGAGAGGTGATGCTGGCGCCCTCGCTCATCTTCTCGCCGGGCGTGGCGGCGGTGCTCGATGCGGGCCTGCCCGTGCACGCGGCGGCGCACATCACCGGCGGCGGCATTGCCGATAACTTCAAACGGGTGCTCAAGAATGGGGTAGGGGCCGAGCTGGATAACCTGTTCGAGCCCCTGCTTGCTATGCAGCAGCTGGCCGAGCTGGCCGGCATCACGCCCCAGGAAGCCTACCTCTACTGGAACATGGGCAACGGCATGCTGTTGGTAACCGAGCCCGAGCAGGCCGAAGCCGTAGCCGAAACCCTGCGCGCCCAGGGCTACCAGGCCCAGGTAGCCGGCCGCATCACCCCCGAGCCCGGCGTAACGCTGCACGTAGCCGCCGGCGAGCTGCGCTACGAGGGATAACACCAGCGGCCCCGCCCACCTGCCGCCCCAACTACACCAGGCCCCCAGCGTCCGTTCCGACGCTGGGGGCTTTTGCATATTACCAGCAGTGGCCGCCGGACTGTTCCGTTGGACTTCGTAGGCACCTTTCGGGCATTCCGTCGTCTGGGCTGAGTATCAGATACTGCATAGATGCTGATAAGGGCTTCGGTTCAGAAATGCTGTATTTAATAAATAGTCTCTTTATCTAAAAATACTATCGATTTATGGGTGTTTTATTGAATTGTATATCAAATTTCTAAAAAATGACTGTCGAATTGATAGGGGTATTGTTGTGATTGTATAATGATTTTATATATTGCCTCTACAATTGCAAGGGTAGGTTTTCGGCGAATTGCCGCTCCTGAATCCTTACACTGCTCTGAACACCCTCCCCAGGTACCATCCCACCCTGGCTCGTGAGGTGAGGCCCGTTACGCACAGGCCCTTACTGGTACTGCAGGACCAGTCAGCATAATTCCCCCTATTACCCGAGTACGCTGCCCGTGGCGGGGCGAAGAGTGGGTGCGCCGGCACTCGTTCGTCCGATGGCCCCTGGTAGTGAGAGTAAGCGTATCGGAAACCCCGGGCCCAGTGGTGGCGGGTGGGTTTCTGCACTTCAGTGTGTCACTCTTAACCCGGACTCTATGTTACTTTTTACTGCGCTGGCGGTGCTGTGTGCGCCTGTGTCGGCGGCCCCGGCCGATTCCGTGCCGGCTCGTCCCTACAAGCTGTCGGGCTACGCCGATGGGTATTACCGGTACAATTTTCAGAATCCGCGCGAAGCGCCTTATAACAACCTTACCAGCTTTACTAACAGTCACAATTCGTTTGAATTGGGCATGATTTCGCTGAAGGGTGAGCACACGGTGGGCAAAGTGGGCCTGGTGGCCGACCTGGGTTTCGGGCGGCGGGCCGAGGAATTCTCCTATACCGACGCCAACACCCGCTTTATCATCAAGCAGCTGTTTCTCACCTACGCCCTCACCGACAAGCTCAAGCTTACGGGGGGCAGCTGGGCCACGCATGTGGGCTACGAGTCAGTGGACCCCTACCTGAACCGGACATACAGCATGAGCTACCTGTTCTCGTACGGGCCCTTCTTCCACACGGGCATCAAGGCCGAATATCAGGTGGCTCCCAAAACCCTGCTGATGTTGGGCGTGGCTAACCCCACCGACCTTAAAAGTGCCAGCAACCTGCCCAAAACGGTAATTGCCCAGGTAGCCACCAGTACCGCCGACGATAAAATCAAGGCCTACTTCAACTACCAGGGCGGGCGGCAGCAGGACTCGCTGCGCCTGCAGCAGGCCGATGTGGTACTGACCTACGCGCTGTCGGAGCAGCTGAGCTTTTCCGGCAACGGCAGCGTGCAGTACCGCCAGCAGCGCACCGAAACCGGCTGGCAGAGCGGCCGGGCCTGGTGGGGCTCGGCCTTCTACGCCAACCTCGACCCGCGCCCCTGGCTGGGCTTCACGCTACGCACCGAGTATTTCTCCGACCACCGCAACGTGCTGGGTTTCGACGGCGAAGTGCTGGAAACCACCCTGGCCGCCAACCTGCGCAAAGACGGCTTCACGCTGATTCCGGAGCTGCGCCTGGACCGTAGCACCCAGGGAGCCCCCCTGTTTGCCGACAAAGCCGGCACGGCCCGCCGAACCACCATGGGTGCGCTGCTGGCCGCCGTGTACAAGTTCTAAGACTTCGGCGGGCTGGCCTACGCCGGACCTGCTTCTTCCCTTCACCTCCTTTTCACTCCCAATCGAACAATGGAAACTGCTCTTGCTCCTAAATCGAGGCTGAACTATGGTACGGTGGCGCTGCTGGTGCTGCTGGTGCTGAGCGGCGTGGCGGCCTTTGTGCCGGTGCCGCACCCGGCGGCCGAATCGGCTAGCGCCCTCAACGGCGCCGACGTGGCCTGGATGCTCACGGCCTCGGCTTTCGTGCTGCTGATGACGCCGGGCCTGTCGTTCTTCTACGGCGGCATGGTGCGCCCCAAAAACCTCATTTCCACCATGCTGCAAAGCTTCGTGGCCCTGGGCGTGATTTCGCTGGTGTGGTACTTCGTGGGCTTCTCGCTGGCCTACGGTACCTCTTGGCACGGGTTGATTGGCAACCCGCTCACCTTCGCGCTATTGCGCGACGTGGGCACGGCCCCGCACCCGCTGTTGTCGCCCACCATTCCGTTTATTCTGTTTTTTGCCTTCCAGCTGAAGTTCGCCATCATCACCCCGGCCCTGATTACCGGCTCGTTTGCCGAGCGGGTGCGCTTCAAGGGCTATCTGGCCTTCATCATCCTGTTTTGCCTGTGCGTGTACTGCCCGCTGGCCCACTGGACCTGGCACCCCGAAGGCTTCCTGCGCAAGTGGGGCGTGCTTGATTTTGCCGGGGGTACGGTAGTGCACATTTCGGCGGGCGTGGCGGCACTAGCCGGCGCGCTGGTGCTGGGGCCCCGCCGCAACAACCGCGAATCGGCCTTCTCCACGCCCAACGTGCCGTTTGTGCTGCTGGGTACCGGGCTGCTGTGGTTCGGGTGGTTTGGCTTCAACGCCGGCTCGGCGCTGGGGGCCAATGAAATGGCGGCCCTGTCGTTCGTGAATACCAACCTGGCCTCGGCCTCGGCTTTGGTGGTGTGGATGCTGCTGGAAATCAGCCGGGGCGGCAAGCCCACGGCCATGGGTGCCTGCATTGGCGCGGTAGTGGGCCTGGTGGCCATTACGCCCGCTGCCGGCTACGTCGATTACGGCCAGAGCATCCTGATTGGGGTAATTGGCTCGGCGGTGAGCTTCCTGGGCGTGTACTGGAAAAACAGCCGCACCGGCATCGACGATACGCTCGATGTATTTCCTTGCCACGGCCTGGGCGGCATCGTGGGGATGCTGCTGACGGGCGTTTTCGCCAGCAAAGTGGGCCTGGTCAACGGTACGGCCACCGTATTCAACTACCACCTGCTGGGGCTGGCCATCGTCATCGGCTACACCTTCGTGGTATCGTGGGGCCTGCTGAAGCTGACGGATGCCCTGTTCGGCCTGCGCGTGAAGTCGTCGGAAGAAGAACTGGGCCTCGACCTGAGCCAGCACGAAGAATCCACCTACCACGTCGACGAAGAGTTCGAGCGCACCTACCGCAAAGAGCTGGCCGGGGTGGAATAGCCCGGGTTTCGTTTATCGTTGCAGCTGGTTGTTGTCATTCAAAATTCCGGACGACAACCGCCTGCAGCGAAAAACAAACAACGAACAACGATAAACGAACTATTGCCCGGTGCTGACGGTGGGCTGGCCTTCGGGCAGCATGGCCTGGTGAAAATGGGTGAGCAGCTGTTGCAGCAGCGTGCTTATCTCGGCTAGTCGCCGGGTGCGCTGCCGGCTGGGACGGGTGTACACCAGGGTTTCCAACTGGATTGTAACCAGCCCGGGACTGTGCTTTCCGGCGCGGGCGTAGTCGGGGCGGGTGTGGGTGAGGTCGGTGAGGCGGTAGGAATAGCCGCCCTCGCGCACCTGCACCGTCAGGCGGCCGGCGTAATGCTCCTGGCCCCGGCGCAGCAGCACGTGGGTGCTGGTGGTGCCGGCGGCTGCGTTGGTGCGGCGGTTGCTGGCCTGATAGGGGCCGGTCGCGGGCCAGGCCGCCGCCCGGGCCAGCAGCGCATCGGCCGAGGCGTCGGGGGTGGTCTGTGTGCCCGCGTACACCACCCGGTGCGAGTGGGCATCGAGCGGGAGCGGGGAAAACTGATACGGCGTTTCCTGGGCCGGGGCCAACCGGCTCAGCAGCAGTCCGGCGGCCAAAAGCAAGCGTTTCATACGGGTGGGAACCTGGGTGGAGGCCAATACAGCCGCAAAGAAACTGTATACGCGCCGCTCGTGCCCCGGGTGACACTATCACACCTGTGAAAACTGTTGATCAGTAGGTAGTTGATGTCGAAAAAAGAAAAGGCCCGCCTGGTTCCTCCGAACCGGGCGGGCCTTTGGGCGTGACGGGGGCGGCTAAGCCACGGGCTCAATATCGAACCCGGCCTGGGCCACGGCTTTCAGCACCTGCTCGGGTATCACGTTCGGACCCTCCACGGTCAGGATTTTGGCGGGGTTGTCGGTATCCACCCGCCAGGTTTCCACGGTGGGTTCGGCGTCGAGGAAGGGCGTAACGGCGCGCACGCAATTGGCGCAGTTGATGCTGGTTTTGAAGTGCAGAGTAGGCATAAAAGCGGCAGATTTAGGCAGCAGCCTACGGCGGAAGGCCGCCGGCTGCTGGGAATGATACGGGTAACAACGAACCCAGGGCAAAAGTAGCCACCCCGCCCGCTGTCCGCGGTACAGACTTTAGCCGCCAGTGTGCCACATTTTGCCGTATTTCGGGGCGCAGGCGCTATACGTTGGTACTATGGATAAGAAAGAATTCTGGCAACTCATTGAGGAAGCCAAAACGGCCGCTCACGGCGACCAGCAGCAACAGGAAGCCGCTCTCATCAGCCAGCTGGCGCAGCTGGAGCCGGAGCAGATTATCGGGTTTGAATGTCGCCTGCGCGAATACCTGCTGGAGGCTGACCACTTCCACATCATAGCCGCCCAGAAAATCATCGACGGCTACGTTTCCGACGACCCCTATCTGTACTTCCGGTGCTGGCTGATCGGGCAGGGCGAAACCGTCTTCACCAACGCGCTGCAGAACGCCGATTCTCTGGCCAGCGTCATGGACGAAGGCTATCAGGATTTCGAGGAGCTGCTATACGTGGCAACGGAGGCCTTCGAGCAGCGCACCGGCAAAACCGAGGAGGACGACACCTTCCCGCGCAACGTGGCAAGTGCGCAAGGGCTGGACTATGACCTCGGCTCCGAAACCAAAGGCGAAGACTGGACCGAAAGCCAGCTCCCCAAGCTGCTGCCGAAGCTGTGGAAGAAGTTCGGCGTGGCGTAATATGTCAGCTGCTTATCAACTTGAAAAATGGGTCTGGACGGAAGCCGATTTTGAGCACATGGGCTGGCACGATGCCAGAATATATGCCATTCAGTTCGGCAAGGAAATCAGCTTTGATATTGATTACATCTTCCAGTGGGTACGAGAGGATGAAGATAGTTTCTTCTCCTTCTGGGTAGCGCCGGTAACATTGATGTTTCCTGAAGTAGCTAATGTTGCGATAAACGTTGATTTTCGGCTGGGTACGGAACTGGAAATCGAGCATATCCACCGCCAGACTTCCGCCGTCGGAGCTACCGAGTGGCACATCGAAACACATCAGGGAAGTATTTTCGTCACCGCTGAAAGTTTCCGCCAAATCATACGGCGTCCACCAACACTCCAGCTTGGTCAACGGCTCATGCCCGAAGAACGTGGACCTTCCTGCTTCGACGTGACGCCGGATGTGGATTTCGCGGAGTCAGCAGAAGTCAGCCGGTTGAAAACAGTGGACTTTGTCCGGCGTCAGAAAGCAACCGACGTAAGGTGTCTACGTCGTCAATTGGAGGCTTTGTCTGAGCAGCGGAATGCAGGAGCACTGGAGGTGAAGCGGTATTTGCAGGAAAAGCGTAGCCTGGAAAAAAAGATTGCCGCTCTGCTAAATGAGTTGGGTGCTGCGGAATGGTAATGAGAAGGCCCGGCTTTCGTAATAGCCGGGCCTTCATTTTAATCTACAGATAAGCTGTTCACCGCTGTAGAGACGTGACACTTCGCGTCTCCCGCCAGAACGACTGGTACCGCACTAGTCAGAACAACATCAGCAACGAGGAGACGCGAAGTGTCGCGTCTCTACAGCAGCCGTGACGCTTACGCCGGCCGTACGGTGCGCTTCTCCAGAATTAGCTTGGTGCGGAAGGTGTTCAGCGACTCTTCCAGGCCTACGGGGTAGGTGTGGGGGTTGAGGAAGCGGCGGATGCTGGGGTCGAGGCTCAGGACTTCGCGGTGGGCGCGGGCCCGGCTTTCCTGCAGGGTGGGCAGCGTGTGCACCAGCTCGCCCCGGCGGAAAATGGGCTCCAGCAGCTCCCGGTAGGGGGCGTCGAGGCGCACGGCGCGGCGGCGGGTGGCGTCCAGCGGGTCTACTAGCGTGAGTTGCTCGGGCAGGGGCTCGGCCACGTTGTAGAGCATATCGGCGCGGGGCTGGCCTTTGTCGGTTTCGTAGCGGCGCACCTGCAGAATGCCGGGAATGCTGGTTTTGGCCAGCTGCTCCGAGAGCTTGATGGTGAAGTCCCAGCCCGAGTCGTCGGGTTTGCGCAGGGCCGCCAGCTTGTACACGCCTCCCAGCGCCGGCTGGTCGTAGGCCGTTACCAGCTGCGTGCCGATGCCCCAGGTGTCGATTTTGGCGCCCTGCTGCTTGAGGCTGGTGATGAGGTTTTCCTCCAAATCGTTGCTGGCCACGATGCGCACGTTGTTGAACCCGGCCTCGTTGAGCAGGGCCCGGGCCTCGCGGCTGAGGTAGGCTAGGTCGCCGGAATCCAGGCGGATGCCGCCCAGCTCGTGGCCGTTGGCGCGCATCTCGCGGGCTACTTTAATGGCGTGGCGCACGCCTTCCAGCGTGTCGTAGGTATCCACCAGAAATACCGAATCGTCGGGGAAAGCCTTGGCGTAGGCGGTGAAGGCGGTTGCCTCGTCTTCGAAGGCCATTACCCAGCTGTGGGCGTGGGTGCCCTTCACCGGAATGCCGAAGCGCTGCCCGGCCAGTACGTTGCTGGTGGCATCGGCCCCACCCAGGTAGGCGGCGCGGCTGGCGCTCAGGCCGCCATCCACGCCCTGGGCGCGGCGCAGACCGAACTCCAGCACCGTATCGGAGCCGGCGGCCTCGCGGATGCGGGCGGCCTTGGTGGCAATCAGCGTCTGGAAGTTTACCAACGTGAGCAAAGCCGTTTCCACCAGTTGGGCCTGCAGCAGCGGGCCTTGCACCCGAATCAGCGGCTCGTTGCCGAACACCACGGTGCCCTCGGCAATGGCGTCCACGTCGCAGGTGAATTTGAGCTCGCGCAGGTACTGCAGAAACTCGGGCGGGAACATGGCCCCGCCGGCGCTGCTTTTCAGGCTGCCCAAGTAGGTAAGGTCATCCTCCGAAAACTTCAGATTCTGCAGGTAATCAACGGCGTAGGCTAGGCCGGCGGCTACCGCGTAGCCACCCTCAAACGGTGCCCGGCGGAAATACAGGTGAAATACGGCCTCGCGATCCTGCAGGCCCTGCTGCCAGTAGCCGTAGGCCATGGTAACCTGATACAGGTCGGTGAGGAGGCTGAGCGAGGGGGCGTACAAGCCGGAAAGCGGGGCTGAATTCATGCAATGCAACGGTTGAGATGCCGTAGCTTACGCAGAATATTTTATTTGGTCCTGATTGCTGCCGGTTCCGTGCCCACACGTCATTCTTCCTTTTCTCACCGCGTTGCCCTGTTGCCTGCCTGGCTGCGTCTGTCCATTGGCATTGTACCGGCGGGGCTGCTGTACGGCTACACGCCAGCTGGCTGGCCGGTTATGCTGCGCCTGCTCACGGCCTGGGATGGATTTGCGGTGACCACGCTGCTGGTGGCCTGGGTGATTATTCTGACAGCAGATGTGGGTCACATCCGCCGCATTGCCACCCGCGAAGACCCCGGCCGGGTACTGTCGTTCGGGTTTGTGCTCACGGCGGCCAGTGCCAGTCTGCTGGCGGTGGTGCTGCTGCTCTCATCCATCCGCACTGCCCACGACCCGCTGCTGGTAGCGCACGTGGCCGTAGGTGCCGTGGCCGTATTGGTGGCCTGGCTGCTGGTGCATACGCTGTTCACGCTACGCTACGCTCATCTGTTCTACAACACCGATAACCACCGACCGGAGGGGGGGCTGGAGTTTCCGGGCAAGGAGCCCGAGCCCGATTATCTGGATTTCGCCTACTTCTCCTTCGTGATTGGTATGACGGCGCAAACTGCCGACATAGGCATAACAGACCGGCAGATGCGGCGGCTGGCCCTGATACACGGTCTACTGTCGTTTGGGTTCAACACGGCCGTGGTGGCGCTTACCATCAACGGGCTGGCGGGGCTGCTATGAAGCCAGCCGCTGGTGCCCGGCCAGCGGATGCACGTGCTGGCAGTAGCGTTCCGCATCCAGCAATGATGGCACCACCGGCGGGCACAAAGCCGTAGGCAGCTTCGCCAGGAGCTGGTGGGTTTCGTTGCCGAGGTGGCACAGCACCAGCGGGATCTGGCGCTTCCGGAGCCGCCGGTAGTAGCGGGCCAATACCCGCAGCGCCGAAAACGACAACGAGTGCAGCTGGCTGCAGTCGACCCAGATGCTGGGCTTGCCGCTGCGGCTGGCCATCCGGAGCGCTTCGGTCAACTGGGCTTCGGCTGCCGGTAGTTGGGCTTCCGTGAGTATCAGCAGGTAGCTGTCGGGCAGAATTTCTCGATATACTTCCATAGCCTATCATATATACAGAAACCATCCTCCACTATTGCCGCCATCCGTCTGTGAGCCGTAGTCGGCTGTGTGGGCTGCTCGTATATACGGGCTGATAGTATAGTGGTTGATGTGTAAAATACTGATTTTTAGATAAGTAATTCTATTGACCGGTGGGTGGGCTGCACGGAAGCGCAAGCTGAACGGTGGTGCCCCGGCCGGGCTGGGAGGTTAGCTGCAGCGTACCCTGCAGTAGCTCTACCCGGTTACGGATGCTGATAAGCCCCAGCCCCTGCTGCGGCCCCGAGGTCGGTTCAAAGCCTACGCCATTATCCTGCACAGTCAGGTGCAGCCCGCCAGCCTGATAGGTAGCGCGCAGCAGAGCGGTGGTAGCGTGAGCATGTTTGAGAATGTTATTCAGCAACTCCTGTGCAATGCGGTAAGCAGCCATTTCAACCGCCGCCGGCAGCCGGTGAGGAAGGTCCAGAACCTGGAGCCGCACCTGCAGATGCTGGTGCGGAATGCGTTTGAGTAGCTCCTGCAGCGCCGTCTTCAGTCCAAAGTCGGCCAGTACGCCGGGGGTGAGCTCAAAGGAGATGGTACGGGTGGCCCGGATGGCTTCTTCCAGCACTGTGCGGGTAGCCTGCACCTCGGTACCGGCCGGGAGGCTGAGCTTGGCGGCGTACAGCAGCTGGCCCACCCCGTTATGCAGCCCTTCGGCAATGCGGCGGCGCTCCGTTTCCTGCGTTTCCAGCACCGCCGAGAGTATTTCCTGCTGCCGCCGCAGCTGCAGGCGTGTGGCTTCAGCCGCCAGATAGTTGCGCTGCGTTACGTCGCGGATAACCACCAGAACCCCCAGGCCGGTACCTTCCGGCATCTGGAGTGGCATCAGGTTGGCCTCGCAGTCGTGGTCGTGGCAGTGGAATGGCACGTTATAATGAGGCGTGAGCTGGCCGGCCAGGATGCTGTGCAATGGTGCCCCCGGCACTGTATCCGGCGCGAAAATGGGAAACTCGGTAAGCAGCTGGCCCAGCATAGTAGGGGCTGCTACTCCCGAAAGCTGTTCCATTACCCGGTTCCAGGCCGTTACGCGGCCGTGCTGGTCGCAGGCAATAATGGCATCGAGGCTGTAATTGAGCAAACGCTCGGTAAACTCCTTCTCAGTACGCAGGCGTTCCTTGCTCAGCTCCGATTCGGTGGCGTTGACGGAGAAGATAATGCCGCACTGCTGGCTTTCATCGTAAAAGCCAAAGCACTGCAGAAACACGGGTGCTTCCGCTACCATACCTCGGGCAATAAACCGCACGTGCTGTCCGGCCAGAATCTGGGCAATGGCTTCCTGCATATCCTGCAGCAGGTAGCCGGCCGGTGGGCTCATTTCCACGCCATCGGCGGTGTTGGGGTGCTGCAGCCCGGCCCCAGTCAGCTCCAGGATGCGTCCCTGTTGGTCAAAGCGGCACAAGACCAGCGGCAGGTTTCGGAGCATCAGTTCCAGCAGCTCACTCTTGCGGGTCAGCTCGTGGCGGGTCTGTTGGTGGTCCGTTATGTCGCGCAGCATGCCCGTAATGCGCACCGGCCGCTGCTGAGTATCAAACTGCACCTGCCCCATGGCCATGAGGTAGCGCAGGCCCTCGGTTGGGTGCAGCACCCGAAACTCCACATCGAAGGGCCGACGGGCCTGAACGGCTTGCTGAAACGCGGCCCGGAGGCGCGGCAGGTCGTCGGGGTAAATCAGATGCAGCAGGGCTTCGTGGGGGCTGATGGCTTCGGGGCTGCCCAGGATGGTTCGGGCACGTTGGTCGCAGTACGTTTTACCGGCCGGCAGGTGGCTGATCCAGAGCCCGGAGTTGGTAGCCGCCAGCATCAGCTGCAGACGGGTTTCGCTTTCGTAACTGCTGCCGGGCGTGGGGCGGCGGTCAGAGGTATCTTCCCAGCTGACGTGGTACAGCACGTCATCGGGGAGTTGAACGGCGGTAATCACAATATCCTCCCAGAACTCTTCCCCATTCAACCGGCGACCCAGCCAGGCAAAGCGGGTCCAGCCCAGGCGGCGGGCCTGCTCCAGCACTTCGGCCACGCGCACCGGGGTTGGGCAGCCATCGGGCTGCACGGGCATGGAAAAGGAGCCAATCGGTTTGCCAATCAGCTGCTGTCGGCTGGTGAGGCCCAGCAGCTGCAGCGCGGTAGCCGTACAGTCGGTGTACACGCCGTTGCGAATAATGAGCACGGCTTTGTAAGGCTGCTCGAATAGCTGCTGGTAGTATTCGGCCCGGCTTTCGGCGGCGGCCAGGGCCGCACGGGCCGCCGCCAGCTCGGCCCGGAGCTGCTGGGCTTCGGATACCGCGTTATGGGGGAAAGGGGTGGTGGACATAGCAGCAGTTAAGAAACAGAGACGAAATTTGGGGCGGCCGCCGTGCAGCCGTGGCCGGTGGTATTGCGTACTACTACCGGGCGCCGCTGCCTGCTGCCGGACCGGCCGGCGCAAGTGTAGCGGCCAGTAAAAGTATGATTCGTATTGTGCTGGCCGACGACCATGCCATCCTGCGCGACGGTATCCGGGCCTTATTGGCCAGGGAGGCCGATATGGAAGTGGTGGGCGAAGCCGCCAACGGCCGCGTGCTGCTTGACCTGCTGGCTACTACCCCCGTTGATGTGGTGCTGATGGACGTGAACATGCCGGTACTGGATGGATTTGCCGCCGCCTCCCTCATACGCACCGAGTTTCCGCAGGTACGGGTACTGGTGCTATCCATGCTCGACCACGAAAACTACGTGTACCGCATGCTGCAGGCCGGGGCGCTGGGCTACGTGCTCAAAAATGCCGACATCACCGAAATTACCCACGCCATCCGGACGGTGGCCGCCGGCCGCGAGTTCCTGTGTACGGAAATCGGCCTGAGCATGCTGCAGCGGCTGGTGCAGCAAACGCCGGGCAGCAGCCCCGGGTACGGCCCCACGCCAGCCGCGGCCCGGTCTACTAACCCCGTGGAGCTGTCGGGGCGGGAGCTGGAGGTACTGCGCCTGATTGCTGAGGGCCTGACCAATGCTGAAATAGCCGAGAAGCTATTCACTAGTAAGCGCACCATCGAAACGCACCGCCAGAACATCATCGAGAAAACCCAGGCCAAAAATACGGCCGCCCTCATCCGCTACGCCATGAACCACGGGCTGATTGAGTAATAACCAATTTCGGGGCCTGTTGCACATTCCTGCCTGCTTTCCTTCCCCAGGCACCTGTCTTCCTCTATGCTTTCCACTCAGCACGAAGTATTCCTGGAAGTAGCCCGCCGCCTGAGCTTTACCAAGGCCGGGCAGAGCTTGTTCCTGAGCCAGTCGGCGGTGAGCAAGCAGGTGAAGGCGCTGGAAGAATACTATAGGGTAGGGCTGTTTGAGCGACTCGGCAACACGGTGGCCCTCACGCCGGCCGGCCAGCTGCTGTACCGCAAGCTGCTGCTGGCCCAGCAGCTGCAGGCCGAGCTGCGCCAGGAAATGGCTGCCCTGAGTCCCCGTTTCATCCCCGACATTCAGATGATTATCGGGGCCAGTACCACGGTGTCGCTGTACGTGTTGCCGGCGGTACTGTCAGCGTATCTGGCGGAGCACCCGCATACCCAGCTTACGCTCAAAAACCGCAACAGCGAGAATATACTCAAAGCCCTGCTCGACCACGAAATCGACCTGGGCGTTATCGAGGGCATTCACCGGGTCAGCAACGTAACCTACACGCCGTTGCTGACCGATGATGTGGTGGCCGTCTGCTCGGCGCGTAACCCGTTGCGCCATCGGCAGCTGGCGGTATCCGACTTGTACCACGTGCCATTGGCGCTACGCGAGGCGGGCTCGGGCACCCTGGCCGTGCTGGAGCAGGCGCTGCAGGCCCAGGGCATCCGTTTGGCCGACCTGCGGGTGCAGGTACGGTTGGGTGGCACCGAGGCCCTGAAAAACTTTGTACGGGTAGATGATCAGGTACTCGCCTTCCTGCCCCGGCAGGCCGTGGCCCGGGCGCTGGCCGCCGGCGAGCTGGCCGAAGTAGTGGTGCGCGGCTTGCAGCTCAAGCGGCACTTCGAGTTCATTCAGCGGCGCGGCACCGAGAATCTGGCCCCTTTCCGTGGGTTTATGCAGTTTGCGCTACGCCACTATTCCTAGGCGGAATAACCTATGCCGAAATACCATTTGCTGCAGGCATAACTGATGCCCTACTTGCAGGCGTTTCTACCCCCAAGGAAGCCGCCACGAAGGAGCTTCCGCGTTGTTGCCTGCTCATGTTATCTACTCCTGCCATTTCCGTTAGCCTGCTCACTGAGCTCTGGTGCAGCCGCTGCCAGGCCCCACACGCTGCCGCCACGGTGCACGCCCTTTCCGGCTGCTGTGGCGTGCCCCTGCTGGCTGGCTATGCCACCGATGCCGGACCGGACCGCACGGTGCTGGCCGGCCGCGAGGCTACCATGTGGCGCTATCGGGAGCTACTGCCGCTACTCAACGAGGCCAACCGGGTGAGTCTGGGAGAAGGTATGACGCCGCTGCTCACCCTAGATAATCTGGCGGCGCGCTACGGGCTTCGCTCCCTGCGGCTCAAAGACGAAGGCCAGAACCCTACCGGCTCGTTTAAAGCCCGGGGCCTGAGCATGGCTGTATCCATGGCCAAGGAGTTAGGCACGGCTGGCTGTATCATTCCCACTGCCGGGAATGCCGGGGTAGCCATGGCCGCGTATTGTGCCAAGGCCGGCCTGCCCGCCACGGTAGTCATGCCGCGCCATACGCCCACGGCCTTCCAGGAGGAATGCTACTGGTACGGGGCCGATGTGCAGCTGGTAGATGGCCTCATCAACGACTGTGCCGCCCGGGTGCGGGAGCTGAACGCTGCCGGCCACCTGCTCGATGTGTCCACGCTCAAGGAGCCGTACCGCCTAGAAGGCAAGAAAACCATGGGCTACGAGCTGGCCGAGCAGGGCCACTGGCAGCTTCCCGATGTGCTGGTGTACCCGGCGGGTGGCGGCACGGGCCTTATTGGCATCTGGAAAGCCTTCCGCGAAATGCAGGCCCTGGGCTGGCTGCCCGCGCACATCCGGCTGCCGCGTATGGTGGCGGTGCAGGCCCTCAGTTGCTGCCCGCTGGTAGAAATCCTGGCCGGCCGCCAGCCCAACTGCCAGCAGTACCAGGGCCGCCCCACCATTGCCAACGGCCTGGCCGTGCCCCGTCCGCTGGGCGAAGCTCTCATGCTGCAGGTGCTGGCCGAATCGGGTGGAACGGCTTTGGCTATCAGCGACGAGGATATGCTGGTAGGCATGCGCGAGCTGGCCCGGCTGGAAGGCTTGTTTGTAGCGCCCGAGGGCGCTGCCGTCTGGATGGCTACGCGGCACCTGCTGGCTACCGGCTGGCTGCAGCCCAACGAAGAGGTAGTGCTACTCAACACCGGCTCCGGTCAGAAGTACCTCGATAATGTGCTGGGCCGTTACTCCGCCTGAAATCCGGGCAGCAGATACGAAGGCAGTGTATTCTGACAAAATAAATAAGCCGTCAGTCTCGGGTACAGAGGCTGGCGGCTTTACTATACAAGCAGAAAAAAAGTAGCCGCGACGGGACTTGCACCCCACGATTTACCCCGATTCAGCCTTACAGAAAAATGCCCATATACAGGCTGGAAAGGGCTTTTTTAAAAATAGGTAGTCGGGATAAGTCGGGCCAAATCCGCTATAATCAGATTTTTTGTCCCCCAAACTGTCCCCCGGATTCGGGTTCGGGGGACAAACTTTTTATCTTTCGTACGGCAACTACTTACCCGTACACATGATAACTATATCCTTCCTGCTTCGGGAGCCTAAGAGCCCGGAGCCGACCCCGATTTTTGCGTTTGCATCCTTCAACGGGCACCGCGTGAAAGTGCCCACCGGCCTGCGGATTGCGCCCCACCAGTGGATAGTGAAAAACCAGCGCGGGCAAGCCAAAGGGCGCAACAACCCCAACGGCTCAACCAACGACCGGCTAGACGCAATCGAAACCGCCCTAACGGAGTGCCATGATACTGCCGTAGCGGCCGGCCGCCTGCCTTCTCCCGATGAGTTACGCGCCGCCGTGGCCCTGAAAGAAGCGGAGCCGGCCCCCGTGGCCCGGGTGTTCTGGGACTATTTCACCGAATGGATTAGCCTGACCCGCGCCGCCGGACAGGTACGCACGGCCCAAACGTACGCCACCGCCGCCCGGCACCTCCGGGAGTTTGGGCAAGCCAGTGGCACGGCCGTAGATTTTGACCTCATTACGCCCGCCTGGGGCGACAAATTCACCGCGTACCTGCTGCATACCGCACACCAGACGGATAACACCATACAGAAGCACGTAACGCGCCTGAAACGGTTTATGAAGTGGGCCGCCGAACGGGGCTACCACGAAACCACCGGCTACACGCGTCTTACCTGGAAGCGTCAGGAACCCGATATAATGACGCTAACGGCGGAAGAAGTAGAGCAGCTGGAAGCCCTCGAACTCCCGGCCGGCGGCTACCTCGACAACGCCCGGGCCCTGTTCCTGCTCAGCTGCTACACGGGCCTGCGCTACTCCGATTTGGTGAGCATCCGGCCGGAGCACCTTCGCGGCTCAACTTTGCGCCTTACTACTCAAAAAACCCGCGAAACTGTTACCATACCGCTGCAGTCCCGCGCCCTGCCGATTGTGCGCAGAATGATTGCCGGCGAAGTGCGGGCGGTGTCCAACCAGAAGCTAAACGATTACCTGAAAGAGCTAGGAGAGCGGGCCGGTATTACGGAACCCATTGAGGTTATCCGCTACCGGGGCGGCAACCGGGAAAGCACTACGCTTCCGAAGTGGCAAAAGCTAGGCTGCCACACCGGCCGCCGCACCTTTGTAACCCTGAGCCTGGAAAGGGGCCTACGGCCGGAACTGGTAATGAAGATTACCGGGCACCGGGACTGGAAGTCATTCAAACGGTACGTGAACATTACGGAACAAGCTGTAGAAAGAGAGTTTGCCCGCGTTTATGAAATGCCAATGTCTTTGAAAATAGCATAGTATCAATATGAAGTACCATGACAGTGCGCTAGGTATGTCTAATTATAATACAACAGGCATATCGAAGAGTTTGCCCAACTCTATTGTGAAGCCAATAGTTATTCCTTTCAAATCCTGGGAAAAACCTTTTAAACCATCAGGAGTTAGCCTGCCGACTGCTCGCATTGCCCCAAAAAGATCATTGGGAAGCCTGATAACTAGCTATTTATCAAGATTTAATAGTGGTGATTTTTACCTGTTTTCACAGGTGTTATCAGGCTTAGTAAAATTAGAGTTTGATAATGGGGGAATAAGTGAAGAAGAATATCATCTATTTGAGTCAGTGAAAAATACTGTTTATAAGAATTTTGAATTAACTAATAAAAATAATATATGCCATCATTGTGGGAGTATATTTATGTCTTTGTCTAGTTGTGAATTTTCAAAGGATTATATATTTGTAACACTTGAATCAGCTTATCAAAATGCTCTCAAAATTGATATGAATTTTGGTTGCATTTTTCTAAATGAATTGGAAAGAGGGTTGCGTATAATGCCAATTAAGCCAAATAATAAAAATTATGCAGAAAGGTGGATTAAATTAAAAAGGAGTAGTATGAAATCAGATGTAGCCATAAGCTATGAGGCTATAAGTTCACAAGAAGATCCTAATAATTATCCCTTTACTATGATGGATATCGACAAAATAGCTTTTGGAATAGGGCTGATATCGTCGGATGGTATCTATTGTGGTAAGCCCGGATTGGCACTGAGTAGTATGGCGGGTTTTTATAATACTTTAAGAGATAAAAAAATAATCAAAAGAAAGGGTTGGAGTTTAGAAAAACTGCGAAACTATTTTGGAATAAGATATCATAAGGCAGTGAAAGGAACTGTTAATAGAAGCTCTGACGTTTTCAAGGAATTTGAGGAATTTACTGAGAAGGCTATAGAGAACTTTGGGAGGGAGTAAGAATCAGGGTAAAATCAGGGGATTTATTACTGCTCTATTTCAACCCGATTAATACAGGCTGTTTTGCACCATCCCAGCCGGACAATTCCCCGGCGGGCATGATGCACTATGCAAACCATACTAACTACCGGAGTATCCTACTCCCAGCTCTTAGAGGATCTAAGGGCAATTATTCGGCATGAAGTAACCAGTAATGGCCCGGCCCCAGCGGAAACGGCGGAAGCCGCCGGGCCTGAACTGCTAACCGTGCGAGACGCGGCAACATTGCTAGATGTGTGCCCGGCCACCATTCACGACTGGAAGCGGCGTGGAATGTTGCCTTACCACAAAATCGGCGGCCGATCCTACATCAAACGCGCCGACGTATTGAACGCGTTACAGGCACATCAGCGCACGGCAAAGCCAGCCAAGAAAGGAGGGGCGCGCCGTGGCTAATAACGTGCTGCTACTCGATGCCCCGCCGGTGCTGCTACTGGCCGGCGGGCTCCCGTGTCTGGCTTATCCCGTGCGCCGCCGGGATTGGCCCGCCGTGCCGGCCGGGGCCGCTGTGGCCCTGCTCACAACGGGGGAGGGGCTAGACTACGGCCCGCGCATTTTGTGGGTAGGCCGCGCTGTTACCAATCTGCTTACCTCTTACCGGGGCGGTGCGCTGGCGTTCGTACCCGCCGACCCCAGCCCCGGAGACGACCCCGTATTTCGGTTTGAGGCTGACGAAATAAAGCGGCTGTACTTGCTGAACCCGGCCGCCGATACCTTGCCCACCACCGTAACGGGCCCGGCCCGCCGCCGCCGTGGCTAACGCTACACCGCCCGCCGCTATAGATGCCGCCGCCGTGCGGGCCCTTTTCTCCGATTATAGCCCAGCCCTTACCCGCACGGCTGCAGAACTGGAAGCTGCTTTGCACCAGCGTGGGTATGCCGGCCCGCTGGCCGATTGGTTGCCGATACTCCGGGCCGGTGGCCTACGGGAGCCGCGTCGTGGGGTGTTTGGTGCTCCTGAAAGGACTGATAATAGCAGGGAATTAGCAGGTAATTTGTCCGAAACGCCGGACAATAGCAGGAATGAAGCAGGAACAGCGGCTACTGCTCCGGGCGAAGCTGGAAGCGGCGTTGAATCCATACCTAACCAACAGCCAAAGCAGCCGGATAGCAGGCATGAAACAGGTAAGCCAGTCGCCCCGGCAATTGTGTCGATTCTGTCATGTTTGACAACGGATAACAGTAACGAAACAGTAACAAACAGCCCGCCGCCGGGCATACCGGAGCCACCCCGGTTTAGCTACTTCCGGGGCGGTATCCGCACAGCGGCTCCGTATGCGGCCGTAACCCCGCGCCAACTTTGGGAAGTGGTACACGGGCCCCGGTTTGCGGCGGCTACTGAGTGGCTCCGGCAAGCTCCGGCCGGTAGTGAGCAGCGGGCCGAACGGAAAAAGGCCCTAGACTACGTTACGCCCGCCGGCACCTTTGCGCCCACCCGTGCCAACGGCAACCTGCAAACATCTTCCGGCCTGTTGGTGCTGGACTTTGACCACTTGCCCGACGTGGCCGCCGCCCGCGCTGTCTTACTGTCGGATGCGCTGCTGCAGCCGGGCCTGGTGCTGCTGTTTACCAGCCCCGGCGGCGAAGGGCTAAAGGCCCTGCTGGAAGCCGACCCCGCCGCGTCGCACCTCGACAACTTCCGGGCCCTGTCGGGCTATTTGGCGGGGTGCTACGGCCCGGAGCTGCAGCCCGACCCCAGCGGCAAAGACGTGGCCCGCGCCTGCTTTGTCTGCCACGATGCCGACGCCTGGCTAAGCCCGCGCTTTGGCGGGTAATGCTCTGTCAGCTGGCCGGCGGGGTTTTTATCCAACCGGCTAACAACTGCCCAGAACTATACAAAACACTACATTTTAACGAGCTGGCAATGCCTCTTACCCTAGCTGACCTCCGGGCCGCGACCCCACCGCCCGACCCGACGAAACCCGACACATCAACGCGCACGGGGCAACCCGCCGACGGGGCCGCCGGGAGTTTCGAGAGCAATACGCGCGGGTGCGCGCCCGCGCGCGAGGGCGCGCCGGACTTGACAACTATTGACATCCCTACGCGTGCGCGCGTGCCCGCGCGTACTGGGGTCGAAACTCCCGACAGGACAAAACAGGACACCCCTACACGCGCGGGCGCGCCCGCGCGTACTGGTCCGATAATGCCGGGGGCGGCGCTGGATTGGTGCGTGCTACAGTATGAGCAGCGGCACGGCGGCTTCCCGGCCCGGGGTGGGCGTAATGCCTGGCTTGCGGCTTTGGCTTTCTTCTGCAACGAAAAGGGCGTGCCCCAGTCCGACCTGGAAAGCCACGCCGCCGGGTACGCGGGCCCCGACTTTACCACCGACGAAATTGCCCGCACCATCCGGGGTATCTATCAGCGCGAAGCTGCCCACCATAGCAGCAAGCCCTGGGAGCCGCCTACCGTTCGCCCTAGTTTTAGGGAGGAACAGCGCGCCGCTACCGTGGCCCCGGTGGCTCCGGCCGTACCCCTCAACACGCCTACCATTCCGCCGGAGGTGTACCAGCTGCTTCCGGAGTTTCTGCAGCAGTGCTGCCAGCCTTTGCCAACCGCCCGGGAACGGGACGTGCTACTAACCGGCGCGCTGGCCGTGCTGTCGGGGTGTTTCCCGACGCTGGAAGGGTTATACCGAAACAAGGTTATAGGGGCCAACGTGTACGCCTTTGTAGTGGCCCCGGCGGCCTCCGGTAAGGGCGCGCTGGATTGGGCCCGCCGGCTGGCCTGGCCGCATCATCAAGCATTGCGCGAAGCCAGCCAGCGGGAGCGGGAAGGGTACGAGCTGCAGCTACAGGAATACGAGCAGCAGAAGCGGGCCGCCAAAGCCGGCGGGCCGCTGCCACCCCGGCCCGTGGAACCGGCACGCCGCCGGCTATTCATTCCGGCCGATAATGGCGCGGCCAACGTGGTAAAGACGCTAGCAGAAAACGAAGAACGGGGTATTATCTGCGACACGGAAGCCGACACGCTGAGCGGCGCGCTAAAGCAGGACTTTGGCGACTACTCCGCCCTGCTACGCAAATGCTCCGAACACGAACCGCACCTATACGACCGTAAAACAGCCGGCACCTACGAGCTGAGCCGGCCGGCCCTGTCGGTGGCCTTGGGAGGTACGCCGGAGCAGGTAGCCCGGCTTATTCCCAATGCGGAGGATGGGTTGTTTTCGCGCTTCTGGTTTTACGCCTTTGAAGCCCCGCACCAGTGGGACAACCCGTTTGCCGAACCCGCCGGCGGCTCCCTCGATACTTGGTTTGATGCGCTGTCGGTGCGTATATCCGAAATGATAGCCGCCGCCGGTGCCGGGCGGGTGTTGGTGCGCCTTACCAAGTCCCAGCAGGTACGCTTTAGCACGGCTTGGGAAGCCTGGCTAAGCGACGGAATAGCCGACTTTGGCGAAGGCTCCGGTAGTGCCGTAAAACGCCATGCCCGCGCCTGCTTCCGGCTCTGTATGCTGCTGACGCTGCTACGCTGTTTCGAGAACGGCGAAGCTCCCGCCGGCCGCATCCTTACCTGCGAAGATGCCGACTTAACCGCCGCCCTGGCTATTGCCGACGTGTACCGCCGGCACGCGCTGGCATTGTACGAACGGCTACCCCGCCCCGCCGGCTCTGCGTTCAAATCGGCTAGCAAGTACGCCGGTAAAGCGGAGCAGGAAGCCCGCGTGCGGGAGCTACACGGGCAAGGGCTAAGCCTCCGGGAAATAGAGGCCCAAACCGGCGTACCCTTCAATACCGCCGCCCGGTGGCTCCGGGTGTAGTGTACCGTGTACCATTTTTGGTACGGTACGATACTCAACACGCATAGCTCACCGGTAGTACGTCAGCCCGCACGTACAACGGGTGCCGGGGCGCGCCGGTCTTAGTTTGCCCCAGGCAGTGAATTTCCCGGCCCGTGCCCTGTAGTAAGGTCAGCACTTCGGCTACTCTTTCGCCCTCACCATGGTTACCCCAAGCGGCAATAATTAGTGACGCACCCGCCGCCACCGTGGCAAGATGCTGGTTACTTTCGGGGCCGTTAGGCTCCGGGGTGGCCTTCAAGTCGGCGGGTTTTGTGGCGCGGTATGAGTACAGGTTGACCACGTTTAGCGCCCCAAACCCCCAGGCTTTGGCAAACCCGATACAACGGCGAATAGTTGGGTCATCCTGCCATGCGTCGGCCTTGCTGGGATTCAGCATAACGAAGCAAACCACGGGGCCGGCTTCGTTCCAGCACCGCGCTAACGTGTAACGGTACCTTTCGCACTCACTGACGTACGCATCTTTCTTCATAAGGCACTATTATCCGATATTCCCCGCCAAATAACGACATAGCTGCCTATCTTCCCCGCCCTTTCGCTACTCTAGCCTTATCCGCTTTGACTTACCCCGATTTTGAAGCCCGCTGGAAACCCGCCGGCGGCGCGGAGCGCGCCAACTACGGCCTGTTTCTGCAAGACCTCTGCGACCTGCTAGGCGTGCCCCGCCCCGACCCCACCACCGACGACCCCGCCCAGGATAGCTACGTGCTGGAACGGGCCGTACAGTTCAACGACGGTCCCAAGAAAAGCACCGGCCGGATTGACCTGTATAAGCGCGGCTGCTTCGTGCTGGAAACCAAGCAGGGCACCGACACCGCCGACCAACAAAAGAAACAGGAACGCGCTGAGCTGGGGTTGGAGCCCAGCAAGCGCCGCAAGGGCCACGCCGTACGCGGCTCCGCCAAGTGGGCCGAAATGATGCAGGCCGCCCGCCAGCAGGCCCTTGGCTACGTGCGCGCCCTGCCGCCGGAGGAACCCCGCCCGCTGTTTGTGCTGGTGGCCGATGTGGGCTACTGTATCGACGTGTATAGCAACTTCGCCGGGGTGGGGGATTCGTTTGTGCCCTTCCCCGATCAAACCAAGTTCCGGTTGCCGCTGGCCTCGCTGGCCGATGAGAAAACGCGGGCTATGCTCCGCCAAATCTTCCTCGACCCGAAAGAGCTGGACCCCAGCCGCCGCGCCGCCCGCGTGACGCGGGAGCTGGCCGCCCGCCTGGCTAAACTATCGGAGCAGCTGGAACGGGCCGGGCACGCGCCCGACGTGGTGGCGCAATTCCTGATGCGCTGCCTGTTCACCATGTTTGCGGAAGATGTAAACCTGATTCCGAAGCAGAGCTTTACCGGGATGCTGAATGAGTACAGTAAGCCGGAACGCTTAAAGTTTCTGCCAGCGGCTCTAGCTAACCTCTGGCAAACAATGGATACTGGCGGGGATTCTATTGTAATTAATGAGCATATCCGCCGCTTCAATGGTAAGCTGTTCCACGATGCCACCGCCTTGCCGCTGAACGCCGGACAGGCGGAGCTGCTGTTGCAATCGGCTAAGGCAGATTGGACGGAGGTAGAGCCGGCCATTTTCGGCACGCTGCTGGAACGCGCCCTCGACCCCAAGGAACGGCACAGCCTGGGAGCCCACTATACCCCGCGCCGCTACGTGGAACGGCTGGTGCTGCCTACCGTGCTGGAACCCTTGCGCCGGGAGTGGGCCGCCGCGCAAGCCGCCGCCGCCCGCCGCCTCGATGAAGGCCAGCCCAAAGACGCCCGCGCCGAGCTGGTGCGCTTCCTGAGCCGCCTCACCAGCCTCAAAATTCTGGACCCTGCCTGCGGCTCCGGTAACTTCCTGTATGTGACGCTGGAACACCTCAAGCGGCTGGAAGGCGAAGTGCTGGCCGCTATTAACAGCTACGGCCAGACGGGCCTGCTGGAATTGGGCGGCGGTACCACCGTAAGCCCGCACCAGCTGTTGGGCTTGGAGCTGAACCCGCGCGCGGCCGCCATTGCCGACGTGGTATTACGCATTGGCTACCTGCAGTGGCACCTGCGCACCTACGGCCCCTCCGAACTCCGGGAGCCGCTGTTGGATGAGTACCAGAATATCCGCCAGCAGGATGCGGCCCTGCAGCACGGCCCGCCCGTGCCCCGCCTCGATGCCCACGGCCAGCCCGTAACGCGCTGGGACGGCACTACCAAGCTGCACCCCGCCACCGGCCAGCCCGTGCCCGACGAAACCGCCCGCACGCCCGTGCTCGACTACCCCAACCCCCAGCCCGCCGAGTGGCCCCAGGCCGATTTCATTGTGGGCAACCCGCCGTTTGTAGGCCCGGCCCGGATGCGCGACGCCTTAGGGGACGGGTACACCGAAGCCCTGCGCAAAGCCTACAAAGGCAAGGTGCCCGATTCGGCCGACCTGGTAATGTACTGGTGGCACAACGCCGCCGCCGCCGTGCAGCGCGGAACCTCCGAGCGGTTTGGCTTCATCACCACCAACAGTATCAAACAGATTTTTGCACGGCGGGTAATGCAGCCCTTCTTGGAAGGTGACCCGGCCCCGCTTGCATTGGTTTTTGCAGTTCCTGACCATCCTTGGGTTGAAGGTGCTGATGGAGCTGCTGTACGCATTGCTATGACAGTAGCAGAACGAAACAATGGTACTGTAACTACAGGACGGTTGTTAACAGTCAAAACCGAATCAACACCAGAAGGTGACGATGCTGCTGAAGTGACTTTTATTGAAGAAGAAGGTCATATACTTCCAGACCTAAGTATTGGTGCTGATTTGGACAGTTCTGAGCTGCTAAAATCAAATCTTAACCTTGCTAATAGAGGCGTCTGCTTGTTTGGTACTGGATTCGTCGTGACGCCCGTTAAAGCGCAAGAAATCGGATTAGGTCAAATACCGGGAATTGAAAATCATATCCGAGCTTATAGAAATGGGCGCGACCTGACAGATAAGCCAAGAGGAGTAATGGTCATTGATTTATATGGTCTCTCCTCGAATCAGGTTCTTGAAAAATACCCAGCTGTTTACCAACATGTAGTTGAAAACGTCAAGCCTGAGCGAGACCAAAATAACAGGGCTATTAGACGAGAAAATTGGTGGGTATTTGGTGAGCCCAATCCAAAATTGCGGAATATGCTCCAAGGTCTTGACCGTTACATATCAACTGTCTACGTATCAAAACACAGGTTTTTTACTTTTCTAGATAAGGAAGTATTACCTGATGACGCACTAATTGCAATTGCTCTTGATGACGCTTATTATTTAGGTGTTCTTTCTAGCAAATTTCATATTGTCTGGACACTAGCAGCAGGTGGCGACTTGGGCGGAAATACGCCGCGTTACAATAAATCCCGTTGTTTCGACCCGTTCCCCTTGCCGGCGGCCACGGCGGAGCAGCAGGCGCGCATCCGGGATCTGGCCGAACAGCTCGACGCCCACCGCAAGCGCCAGCAGGCCCAACACCCCGCCCTCACCCTCACCGACCTCTACAATGTGGTGGAAAAGCTGCGCGCCGGCCAGCCCCTCACCACGGCCAAAGAGCAAGCCACCAACCAGCAGGGCCTGGCCTCCGTGGTCCTGAGTCTGCACCAGCAGCTAGACGCCGCCGTAGCCGCCGCCTACGGCTGGCCCGCCGACCTTCCCGACGCCGAAATCCTGACCCGTCTGGTACGCCTCAACCACGAGCGCGCCCAGGAGGAACAGGCCGGCCACGTTCGGTACCTCCGCCCCGCCTACCAAGCCCCGGAGCTGCAACAGTCGGCGCTGGCCCTGCCCGCCGCCGCTGCCAAGGTGGCCGCCGCCGCAGAAGCCACTGGCCCCCAGCCGTGGCCTACGGAACTGGCCCAACAGATGCAGGCCGTTCGGGATGCTGTGCAGCAGGCCGGCCAGTCGGTAAGCGCCGCCCAAGTAGCCGCCCGCTTCAAGCGTACCAAGCCGGAACGCGTGCAGCCCCTACTGGATACCCTTACCGCGCTAAGTCTGCTCCGCCAAACGGAGGAAGGAGCCTACGCGGCGTAGCGTTTACAATCTTCACTTTTATCAAACGTAAGAAATGGATGCTCCTACCTGGCTAAGTATCCGCCGCCCCGGGTAGCAGAATAAAAACACCTGTTGTAACTTTAAATGATACCCCCTCACCTTGGGGCCACATACTTACTGCAGCGCAAAGGGTATAGCGAATCGTTATACCCTTTGTCGTTTCTTGCCCGTGGGCAGAAAGCAAATCTGCTTTCGTGCAGGTTATCCGGATATTGGGGGAAAACTATATTTTGTCTGTTTCATAAAACCGGAAATGCCCGGTTTTATGAAACGGCGCTATCTACTGAATTGACAGTATAAATAGGCCAGTGCCTTATTCCGTAAATTTTACGGAGCATAACCCCTACCATCCTAAGGCCCCCAGGGGAGGGGTAAATCCTTTACCGTGGCCGCCGGCCCACCGTAGCAGATACCCGTTTTTTCGTGCGTGCAAAATTACCGTGAAGGGGGACGCCGGTAAGATCTGCTGAAATCTTAACATTTGATTTGTTAGGTTTTGAAACTGCTGGCTGTTACCAAAGCCCTGTAATTCGGAGCATTTGAGAACTGGCCGGGAGGGGAGGGGTAAATCTTGTTAGCGGCCCCCGGCATACCGCAGAGTACCTCCGCCGCCGTGCGCGTGCAAAACTCAACCCCAAAAGTCCGGCCCCGGCCGTGGGCTATGGGCCCGCCGCTGCTGGCCGTATCTTGCTGTAAACAACAGGCAGGAACAGGCGTAACCGTTTCGGATACCCCTTGCCGGCCCCAGCAGGTATGCAGTACGAAAAAGGAACCAGCGGCAACCCCTCCGGCCGCCCGAAAGGAAGCGCCAATAAAGCCACCGCCCACACCCGGGAGCTTATCGGCGCGGCCCTCGCCGGCCTCGACGCCGACACGCTCCGGACGCACCTGCTCAGCCTAAGGGGAAAGGATTTTATAGACGCCTATGTAAAGCTGGCCGAATTTGTAACACCCAAGCTGCAGCGCACCGCCCTGGCTGCTGATGATGAGGAACGCCCGGTAACAGTTACCCTGCATATCGGCGGCACCCCGGAGCAGCGCGAAGCCAACCAGCAGGCCGCCCGGCGGCTACTCCGGGAGTAGGGTGCAACAGGTGAGCAGAAGTACCCCGCCCGGCGGGAAGTAAGGTGCCTGGATTGCTGGACACCCTACCGGGAAAAGAGAAGGGCCGCCGCGTCAATTGACGCGGCGGCCCTTGCCCGTAGGTAGGAGCTGGCAACTACTTACCCGGCGGGTAAAACAAAGATAGCCCGCCGACGCAAAAATGCGCGGGCCCCGCCGGCATCCTGTCCCCCAAAAACTAAAATAGCTCTGAGTTGTCCCCCAAAGTGTCCCCCGAAAAATTGAAAACCCCGTTTCGGATTCATGAACTGGGTTTTTAGTAGCCGCGACGGGAATCGAACCCATATCAAGCGTTTAGGAAACGCCTATTCTATCCGTTGAACTACGCAGCCAAAATATTCAGGTACAAAGCTACGCCGAAAGCCCGGGCTGCCCAAACCGGTCGGCCCCGCGTATAGGAAGCGGGGCAGAGGCCCGGTATCTTCGTGCGGCTATTTCTGAATCTTCGCTTTTTTCGGGTGTATGGGTGTTTTGGATGAATTGCGGAACCAGCGCCGGGCAGCCGGGTCAGCGTCGTCTTCCGCCGCTGATGGGCAGCAACCGGCCCTGCTCCTCATCCCCGACATCAGCGGCTTCACGCGGTTTATTGAGGAGTCAGGCAATCCGCAGGCCCCGTTCCTGGTGGCCGATTTGCTGGAAATTCTCATTGAGGCCAATATCCTGGACCTGGAGGTAAACGAAATTCAGGGCGACGCGGTGCTGTTTTACCGGCTGGGGCCGCCACCCACGGCCGAGGAGCTGGTGCGCCAGTGCCGCCGCATTTACCTCGACTTTCAGAACTACCTGCGCCTGGTGGAGCGCGACACCGGCTCGGCCCTGGCGGCTTCCCTGCATGAGCTGGCCCTCACCCTGAAAATAGTGGTGCATTACGGCCGCGTGAGTGTAGCCCGCATTCGGGAATACACCAAGCTTATGGGCCGCGACGTGATTGTGGTGCACCGCCTGCTCAAGAACAACGTGGCCGGGGCCGAATACATCCTGCTGTCGGAGGGGTACACTAGTACGCAGTCGGCCGGGGCGCTGTCCCGGGCGTTTTCCTGGACGCGGCTGCTGCCGGGCTCTACCTACTACGAGCACATCGGCGAAGCTCCCTATCATTACGCTCATCTCTCGCCGCTGCGGCTGCTGCTGGCCGGCCCCACCAACGCCGAGGAAGCCCCGCGCCCGGGCTGTGCCCTGAAGGTGCGCCGGGTGCTGCCCGTGCCCGCCCCCTACGCCCTGCGCGTCATCAGCAACTTCCGGATGCGGCCCCGCTGGATGGAAGGCGCCACCGCCGTGCACTACGATGTCAGCAAGGCCGGCCGCCTGGGCACCAGCTATAAAGTGGACGTGTTCAGCGGGCAGATTGATTTCCAGACGGTGCAGTGCCTGGAAGACGAGGAAGGCCGCATTACCTACGTGGAGAAGATTTCCCACTTCCGCCTGTTTCCCAACGCCCTGCTGTTCTGCTGCCTCGAAGCCGTGGACCTGGACAGTTGCCTGCTGACATTGGAGCTGCGCTACGGCCACGTGGCCAGTAACCACCGTCTCGTTCGGTTTGGGCAGCTGCACCGGCTGCACCGCTTCATGGGCCGCTCCATTCAACAGCTGGCCCGGCTGCTGGGGGAGCGGTGACAGTATGTGAGAGTAAGAGGGTAGGAGGGAATAGAATAGGAGGAGTGAGGGTAAGAGGGGTGAGGGAATAGAAAAAAGCTGTCATCCTGAGCAGAGCGAAGGACCTTGCCACGTTTGAACGAAACCGTTGGTACGTGATAAGGTCCTTCGCTCTGCTCAGGATGACAGCTTTTGTATTACCCGCCTACTCCAAGCTTACGCCTTGTATAGCAGTGCAATACCGAATGATAAAGCGGTGAGAATCAGGCCCACCATGAAGATGGTATAGCTCAGGCGCAGCAGCCGATATTTCTTGGTGAGCACGTCGCCGAGGTAGTAGATATCCGTTACCATGTTGGTGTACAGCGCGTCTTTCTGACCCATGATTTCCGTCATGCCGCGCTGGAAATCGTCGAGGCTAAGCTTGCTGAAGTTGCCGAAGAACAGCAGGTTTACGCGGCGGTTGGTGGCAATCTGGGGGCTGCGCTTCAGCCACTTGAAGCTGGTTACGTCGGGCTGGGCGCACAGGATGGCCGTAATAACCGAGCCCAGGGCCGTAGCCAGCAGAATGCCCATGGGCACCGCAATAACCGGGTTCCGGATCAGGCCCACATTGTTGAGGGCCGCCGATTTGCTGCCCAGCTTGGCCCCGAAGTAGGTGATGATAAGCGACATGAGCACCGCATTCAGCGAAATCATCATGCTGGCTTTTTTATCGGCCATATCCGAGAGCTTCATGTGGTTACTGTACATGGTCCGGAACATGGTTTCGATGCCGCGCTTGGGCTCGGCAAAGGTGCCCGTGGCTTCCTCTTCCTTCTTCTTTTTCTTCTTCTCGGTTTTCTTCAGCTGCTTGCGCTGGTCCTTGATGTTGTCTTTGAGCTGGTCCTCGTACCGCTCCCGGGCGGCCTTGGTGTAGTACTTGCCCGCGCAGAGGAAGGCCAGCTGGTTTTCGGCCCAGTCGGGGTTGGAGTAGGTTTTACCCAGCGTGGCTTCCCACTCGGCCCGCAGCAGCTCGCCGTTGGCGAAGAAGTCGTCGCGGCCCATGTTGCTCATGTCGGCGTCCACCAGCAGCTGCTCCAGCTCGGTTTCGCGGGTAGCGTCGCGGTGGGTGGCCTTAATGAGCTGCTGCACCAAGGTCACCCGCTCGGCAGGGTAGCCCTGCTGGGTCAGCCACTCGCCGGCCAGCTCGGCGCTCCGGAACTCGTGGCCGTCGTAGGTATCAATGTAGCCCGTATCATGAAACCAGGCGGCCAGTAGCAGGGCTTCCTGGTCGGTGTCTTTCAGGCCGGCGGCTTCGCCCAGGGCACGGGCTTCCTTTACTACCGTAGTCGTGTGCTTGGGGGAGTGGTACACGAGCTGGGCGGGTAGCTTTTCCTCCAGCAGTTGCTGCACGTAGGCTTTGGCTTGCTTGAGAATTTCGGCTTTGGCCGGTTTTTGCGTAAGAATGGGCTCCATCGGGATAGAACAGAACGGAAAAGCGGGCAGCAACGGGCTGTGCCGCTTACAACGGGTTTTGCCGCTGCAGGTTGTTGAGGACGTAACTTCGGGCCGCAATCCGGAGCGCTCAGCCCAACCGTACACTAGCAATTTGCGTACGGCAGCGCACGGCCCGGTGGCCGGTACTGAAAGATAGCCAATACCGGCATTTTACCGTACTGCCAACTGATGTGGTTTCCTGCGCTGATGTGCCGGGCTGGACTGCCTTCGTGCTATTTTCTCTTCTGTGTATATGAGCAGACATTTTCTGTCGTGTTGCCTGCTGCTGACGTTGCTTGGGGCCGCTACTCCTGCGGCCCGGGCCCAGCAAAAGGCAAAAGTCCAAACGCCTCACCCTACCCGCCCCAACTACCGCAAAGGCGGCGAGAACTGGGAGTCGAAAACCCCGCCCGATAGCACCCACATTCGCTACACCGTATTTCTCATCGGCGACGTGGGCAAGCCCGCCCTGGAGTCGGAGGGTGGTGAGCCGTCGTTAAACTACCTGCGCAAGCAGATTCTGACGGCTGGGGCCAAAAGCACTACCATCTACCTCGGCGACAACATCTACGAGTACGGTATGCCCGAGGAGAAGGCCTACGACCGGAAAGTATCGGAGCAGCGTATCATTGATCAGCTGAAAGTGCTGCGCGACTACCAGGGCGAGAAATACATGATTCCGGGTAACCACGACTGGAAGCAGGGCCAGCGCGGCGCTGTGGACCAGGTGAATCGGGAGCAGTTCTTCGTGGAGAACTACCTGCAGAGCGACTCGGCTGCCTTCCCCTACACCGGCGACTTCTTTCTGCCCCGCGACGCCTGTCCCGGGCCGGTTGAAATCCGGCTGCAGGATGATCTGGTGCTGATTGCCATCAACTCGCAGTGGTTTCTGCAAACCTCCGGCGAGCGGCCTTACGGGGCCAACAGCGGCTGCGGCGTAGCCAACGAAACCGACTTCTTTACCCAGGTAGAGGACATCATTCAGCGCAACGCGGGCAAGAACATCATGGTGGTGGCCCACCACCCGCTGTTTTCCGACGGCATTCACGGGGGCTACTTCACGCTGGGCGACCATTTCTTCCCGCTCAGCATCGTGTACAAGTACGCCTTCGTACCGCTGCCCATCATCGGCTCCATTTACCCGTTTGCCCGCAAATACGGCGGGGTAAGCCAGGATATTGCCCACCCGCTGTACCAGGCGTATAAAAAGGGGCTGCTGGAGATTTTCCAGAAGTACCCGAACGTGGTGTACGCCGCCGGCCACGAGCACAACCTGCAGTATTTCAAGGAGGGCAACCTCAACCACATCGTGAGTGGCTCGGGCTGCAAAACCCAGCACGTTAAGCCCGGCTCGGGTGGGGATGCCATGTTCTCGGACAAGGAGAAGGGATTTGCCCGCGTGAACTACTACGACAACGGCGAGGTGTGGACGGAGTTCTACATCCCGAACGGCGTGGGTGAAACCGGCCGCTTGGTGTTCCGCACGCCCATGTACGCCCGCCAGGATGCCGTGGCCGAAGGGCCCGGCAAAGCCACCGGTCCCCGCCCCAACTTCCGCGACTCCACCGTGACGGTGGCCGTTAACCCCGGCTACGACGATAAAGGCAAGTTTCATAAGTTCCTGTTCGGGGAGCATTACCGCAAGGAGTGGGCTACGCCGGTGAAATTCCCGGTGCTGGATCTGGCCACCGAAAAGGGCGGCCTCACGCCCTACAAGATTGGCGGCGGCAAGCAAACGGCCTCGCTGAAAGTACGCAACGAGGAGGGCCGGAACTTCACCATCCGCAGCCTCAACAAAGACCCCTCGGCGGTACTGCCGGAAGCCCTGCGCACCGGCGCGGCGGCCGACATTCTGCAGGACCAGATTTCGGCCCAGCACCCGTTCAACTCCATCGTAATTCCGCCTCTGGCCGATGCGGCCGGCATTCTGCACACCAACCCCGAACTGCGCTACATTCCGCAGGACCCGTTGCTGGGCCAGTACCTGGAGCGGTTCGGTAATACGCCGGGAGCCATTGAGGAAGATGCCAAGGACGACCAGAGCAACGTGGAAAGCCTGGGCAACGCCAAAAATTTGGTGGGCACCGATAAGGTGTTTGAGCGCATCACCGACGACAACGATAACCGCGTCAACGAAAAAGCTTTTGCCCGCTCCCGCCTCTTCGATATGTGGATTGGCGACTGGGACCGGCACGAGGACCAGTGGCGCTGGGCCGAGAAGAAGGACAAGGACGGCGACCGGAAGTTCACGGCCGTGCCCGAGGACCGGGACGTGGCCTTCTTCAAGGGCGACGGGCTGTTCCCGTACCTGGCCTCGCGCAAGTGGGCCATCCGTAACTTCCAGAACTTCGGCAAGGATTACGCCGACTGGAAGGGCCTGAACCTGACCGCCCTCAGCAACGACCGGGTGTATCTGGCCTCCGTAACTAAGGAGCAGTGGGTGAAGCAGGCCGAGGAGATGAAAGCCAGCCTCACCGACGAGGTAATTGAGAAAGCCTTTAAGGAACGGTGGCCCAAGCAGATTTACGATCTGCACGGCCCCGAAATCATGGCCAAGCTGAAAAGCCGCCGCGACCTGCTGCCTCAGGTAGCCGCCGACTACTACGAAATGCTCAGCCGCGTAACGGAGGTGAAAGGCTCCAAGAAACGTGAGAAGTTTGTGGTAGAGCGCCTGCCCGACAACAAGACCCGCGTAACCGTTCAGAAAATCAATAAGGAAGGCGAGTTGAGCAAGATGCTCTTCGACCGCACCTTCGATAACAAAGTGACCAAGGAGCTGCGCCTCTACGGCTTTGCCGGCGAGGACCAGTACGAGGTGAAAGGCGACGTGAAAAACGGCCCGCTGGTACGCATCATTGGCGGCCTCGACCGGGACTCCATTGTGGACCGCTCGAACGTAGCTGGCTTCCGCCACCGTCTGCACGTGTACGATGCCGACTCGGGCAACGTGATTGTGCCCGGCAAAGACGCCCGCCTGCGCCTGGAGCCCGGTATTGATGTAAGCCGCTACGACGTACATACCCGCTCCGACCGCAAGGATTACACCCTGAACTACTTCGGCCCTACAGCCTACTTCGGTTACAACATTGACGACCGGGTGTTTGTGGGCGGCGGTGTCACCTACCGCACCTACGGCTTCCGCAAGGCCCCGTACGCTACCGAGCAGAGCCTGGCCGCCAACTACTCACCTTCGCAGAGCGCCTACAACGTGCGTTACCTGGGCCATTTTGTGGATGTCATCGGCAAAACGGACCTGCGCCTCACGGCCCAGCTTTACGGCCCGCAGCTGCTGTACAACTTCTTCGGGCTGGGCAACGACACCAAGAACTCCCTGGCCGGCGACGATGACGACGGACCGGCCCGTAACCGGGACATCAACGAACTGTACCGCATCCGCTTCTCGCGGCTGTACGTGGCGCCCATGCTGGAAAAGGACCTGTTCAGCTTCCTGAAATTCGGCTTTGGCCCGCAGTACGACCAGTGGCACATCGACCGGGCCCGGATTGGCAGTGAAATAGCCAGTGGGCTCGATGCCGCCGGTAACGGGCAGGACGGTACGGCCGCGGCCGGCATCCGGGCTTCCGACTTCGGCACCAGCCGCTACCTGGGTGGCAAGGCTTACCTGAATCTGGATGCGGCCAGCTCGCCCAAAAACCCCCGTATCGGGCTGCGTTGGTACAACTCGGTGGAGTATAACCGCCAGCTCAACGACGAGAAACTGAGTTACGGCCGACTAGCTACCGAGTTCCGGGCCTACCTCTCGCCCAACTTCCCCTTCCAGCTCACCTGGGCCGGGCGCATCGGGGCCACTCGCAACCTGGGCGACTACCGCTTCTTCCAGGCCAACACGCTGGGCGGCACCACCAACCTGCGCGGCTACCGCCGCACCCGCTACGCCGGCCGCTCGTCGGTGTACGGCAACGCGGAGGTGCGCATTCAGCTCTTCACCTTTAACGCCTACCTGGTACCCGGTAAGTTCGGTGTCCTGGGCCTGGCCGACGCCGCCCGGGTGTACACCTCCCGCGACACCCAGAAAGGCCTCGACGCCTTCCACACCGCTGTGGGCGGTGGCGTGTGGGTAGATGTGCTCAAGCAGGCCGTCATCAACGCTACCTACTCGGTGGGCGAGGAGAAACTGGTGTTTGTCGGCTTTGACTTCCTGTTTTAGGGTAGTTGTCCGTTGTTAGCTCTGCCAATACCTGACAGCGGACAACTAGCAACGAACAACTAAAATCTCATCCTTTTCCACGAAAAGACGTTAAGGCTAGCCTGACGTCTTTTCGTCGTTTTTACGCATTCCCTCATCCTTTCTTATGCCCCTATCTTCGACGCTGATTGGGCGCGTCGCCCGACCCCTGACTGTTTGTTTCTGCGTGTTAGCGGCTTCCGTGGCCCAGGCCCAGGTAACGCCTACGCAGCCGCCCGTATATCCACCGCCCGCCCCGCCTGCCTCCGATACCGTTGCCGCCGACCAAGTGGGCCGCGACCAGGAGTTTGCCACGCCCTCCGTGGTGGGCATGGGGCCCAGCAAAGGCCTGATTTTCCACTATGAGCGGATGCCCCGCTTCGGGGTTTCCTCTGACGGGCAGGCCGTGGGGTTGCAGGACTACAAGTCGGATGCGGAGAAGAACGCCCGGCTGGTGATTAAGGGCTACATCCCGTTCTGGAACCGCCCGCACCTGAAAATGCTGCTGGGTATCAACTACGAGCGGGAGGAGTTCAAATTCAAGCAATTCCCCACCGGCTACGAGCTCTACGACAACATTGAGAACAAAGGCCTGAAAACGCTGGGCGCACAGTTGGCCATTATCCGGCCGGTGAATGCCGTGAACTGGTACATTTTCCGGGTGAAGGGCGAGTTGAGCGGTGACTACACCTCGCAGGGAGTGAATGTGAGCGACTACCTGCGGGTGTCGTCGGAGTTTCTGTACGGCTGGAAGCGCAGCCCCACTTTTTCCTGGGGCGTGGGCCTGCAGTTGGGGTACACCTTCGGGCGGCAGAGTATTTACCCGGCCGTGCTGTACAACCGTACCTTCAATAACCACTGGGGCGTAGAGGCCCTGTTCCCGGCCCGTATCACAATGCGCTACAACGCTTCGCCCAAGTCCCTGTTCTTTGCTGGGTACTCCGTTGATGGCTTTAACTACATCATTAAGCTGCGGCAGCCGCTGCGCCGGGCCGATAACATTGCCCTGCGCACTTTGGAGCTCCGCGAAACCGAAGTGAAGTTCCGGGGCCGCTGGGAGCGGGAAATCTATGATTTCCTCTGGTTCGGACTGGAAGGCGGCTACCGCTACAACTACGCCTTCGACGCCTTTGACCGCACCAATAACGACCGGACCAAAATCATCGACTCCAAGCTGGCCGGCGCGCCGTACGCTTCGGTGGAGCTGTTCATTGTGCCGCCCCGCAAGTTCCTGAAGAAGACCGTGAACAAGTAGCCTGCCCTACGGCGGCAACTACTCATTTTCACAAAGAAGCCCCCGTTGCACATGGCAACGGGGGCTTCTTTGTGAATGCATACCATCGTGGGTAGTTACGGCGGTTGAAGGAGCTTCTGGTACTGGTGGCGGAGCGGCTACTCTTCCTTCAGCGAGGCCATGTCAATGACGTAGCGGAAGCGTACCTGCTCGTCTTTCAGCTTGTCGAAGGCTTTGTTGATGTCCTGCATCCGAATCATCTCCACCTCGGGCAGAATGTTGTGTTCGGCGCAGAAATCCAGCACTTCCTGGGTTTCCTTGATACCTCCGATGAGGGAACCGGCAATGGAGCGGCGGTGCAGGGCTACCTCCATGTTGTTGAGGGCCTTTTTGTATTCGCCCAGCAGGCCTACTGTTACCAGCGCGCCGTCGCGGCGGAGCAGGGGCACGTAGTCGTTCAGTTCGAAGGTGTCCGGGATGGTCACCAGAATGAAATCGAGGCTGAGGGCGTGGGCTTCCAGCTGCTTGGCATCGGTGGTGAGCACCACGTGGCTGGCCCCCAACTGCACGGCCTCGGCCTGCTTATCCTTGTTGGTGGTCAGTACGGTTACCTCGGCACCCAAAGCTTTAGCCAGCTTCACGGCCATGTGGCCCAGGCCGCCCAGGCCGGCAATGCCCACTTTGCTGCCCTCCTTCACGCCCCAGTGCTTGAGGGGCGAGTAGGTGGTGATGCCCGCGCACAAAATAGGGGCCACGGCCTTTACATCGAGGTTCTCGGGGATGCGCAGCACGAAGCCCTCTTTCACCACGATGGTGGTGGAGTAGCCTCCGTAAGTGTTGAAGCCGCTGCCGTCGGGCTTCATGTAGCCGTTGTAGGTGGCCGTGAAGCTCACCGGACCTTCGCAGTAGTTTTCCTCGTGGTGCTGGCAAGGCTCGCAGCTCCCGCAGGAGTCAATCATGCAGCCCACGCCCACCAAGTCACCCACCTTGAACTTGCTGACGGCCGAACCGGCCCGCACCACGCGGCCTACTACCTCGTGGCCCGGCACGCAGGGGTACAGGGTGTTACCCCAGTCATTTTTCACCTGGTGTAAATCGGAGTGGCAGACGCCGCAATACAACACATCAATCTGAACTTCATCCTCGGCGGGCGCTTTGCGCTCAATATCCATTTCCGAGAGGCCATTGAAGAAGGAGCCTTTCGCGCCGTAGCCTTTGGCTTTAATCGTTTCCATGCAGGTAGGGTTGGTTGTGAAGAATAGTGTTTCACAGTACGAGCCGACCCTAAGGGGTGTTGTTGTACCTACATACAAAGTCTTGGCCTTTCCAGGGCAGTCTACTGGCTACCGCCACCGCAAAAAAAGCCCCGGCCGGACGGGGCAGGGGCATCAAGGTGAAAGCACGCACCTACCCTACCAGAGGCGGGTATCGTGCACGCCGGCGGGCAGGGGCGGGTGCTCCGAGAAGCCCAGCACGCACCAGCCCTGCTCTACCCCGAAGGTGCCGCCGGGCATCAGGTAGCTTACCCACCGCTCCAGGGTGCGGCCGGTGTACTGCTCACTTTCGGGCTCGTACTCGCGCAGCAGCAGCGCGTCGCCGAGCTGGAAGTCCCGGTCGTTGAGGCGCACATCGAAGGGCTTGGATCCGGCGGCTACGGCACTAAAACAGGTGGGCCAGATTTTCAGCTCGTGGGCCCGGGGAGCCACGGACGACGGGGCAACAGCGGAGGTGAGGGTATGTACCATAGGTGTAAACGTCAGAGTGTGAAAGGGCAGCTATCCGAAAGAATCATGCCGTATTGCTTTGAATATACGAAGCAAGGAGTAATAACGGATAATAGAGGCGGATAGTTCAACTACTCCAGACGACAACCGGTCCGGCAGGCGTTAGCCTGGCGGACCGGTGCGGTACTGCTACACTGCTGCTGGCTAGCCTTTGGGGGCGGCCGGCTTGCGGGGGCGGGCAGCCGGCTTTTTATTCAGGGTTTTCAGGTAGGCGTAGGTATCGAACTGGGAGCGGATGCGGCCCTGCTCGGCGGCCTGGTCCTGGCCCAGGAAGTTGTTCTGCCAGTCGCGGGCCTTCACGTTGTCCTGGCGCTGCAGGTCCAGCAGGTGGCGCACTTCGGCTTTCAGCTCGGGCTGCAGAATGGGGAAGGCTACTTCCACGCGGCGGTCCAGGTTGCGGGCCATCCAGTCGGAGGAAGCCACATACACCTTCTCATCGCCGCCGTTGCCGAACACGTACACCCGGGCGTGCTCCAGAAACCGGTCCACCATGCCGCGCTGCTGAATGTTGGTGCTCTGGCCGGCCAGCTCCGGAATCAGGCAAGAAATGCCCCGGATGAGCAGCTCCACCCGCACGCCGGCCTCACTGGCCTCGTAGAGCTTCAGAATCATGCGGTCATCCTGCAGGGCATTCAGCTTGAGAATGATGTAGGCATCCTCGCCGCGGCGGGCCCGCTCAATTTCGGCATCCACCAGCGCCACCAGCTTCTCGCGCAGCTCGAAGGGGGCCACCAGCAGATGCTGGAACATGCCCGCTTTGTCCTGCCGGTCGTGGAAGTAGCGGAATACCTCGGCTACCTCCCGCGTGATTTCGGGGTTGGCGGTAAATAGGCCGTGGTCGGCGTAAATCTCGCTGGTTTTCTCGTTGAAGTTGCCGGTACTCAGATAGGCGTACAGCTGGTTGTGGCCCTCCTCGGCGCGGGTAATAAGCAACAGCTTGCTGTGCACTTTCAGGTCCGGGATGCCGAAGATGACGTTGGCTCCGGCCTTCTGCAGCTTCTCGGCCCAGAACATGTTGCTTTCCTCGTCGAAGCGGGCTTTCAACTCCACCACCACCGTTACCTGCTTACCGTTTTTCACGGCTTTCAGCAGGGCTTTGGCTACTTCGCTCTTGCCGGCCACCCGGTACAGCGTCATGCTGATGCCGCTGACCTGCGGATCCTTGGCAGCCTCCGTGAGCAGGCGCGTCACGTAATCGAACGACTGGTAGGGCGGGTGCAGCAGATGGTCGCGCTGGGCAATGGCGGGCAGCATGGGGCCGGTGCGGGGCAGGGTGGGCTGGGGCAGCGGGGGCATGGGCGCGTACTGCAGCCGGGCCAGCCCGAAATCGGGGAAGCCGAAGAAGTCGCGGAAGTTGTGGTAGCGGCTGCCCTCCACCAGCTCCTCCTTGCCGATGCCGGTTTTCTGCATCACGGCCCGCAGCACCTCCTTGGGCATGGCGGGGTCATACAGCAAACGGGCCGGGAAGCCGGTTTCGCGCTTCTGCAGGCTACTCTTGATTTTGGCCAGCAGGTTGCCCGATACCTCCTCCTGAATGTCCAGCTCGGCGTCGCGGGAGAGCTTGATGGCGTGCACCTGCACCTTCTGGTACTTCGGGAACAGCTCCCAGGCGCAGCACCGGATTACGTCGTCCAGGAACATTACATAGTGTTCCTGGCCCACATCGGGCAGGCGTACGAAGCGGCTGCCGTGGCGCTTGGTGGGTAGCTCCATGGCCACTACCCGCTCAGCGTCGTGCTTTTTGCGGTTTTCGGGCTGGCTGAGCAGAAAGGTGAGGTACACGCTCTGGTCGCGCAGGAACAAGTGGTGCAGGTTCTCGTCCAAAATGATAGGCGAGAGCAAATCCTGCACGTTGTCGCGGAAATACTGCTGCACCCACTGGTGCTGCTCCTCATCCAGGTCGTGCTCCGAAATCAGGTGGATGTGCTCCTGGCGCAGGCCCGGCAGAATCTGGTTGCGGAACGTGTCGCCGAACTCCTGCTGCTGGCGGCCCACTTCCTGCAGCAGGTCGTGGAGCTGTTCGGTGGGGTCTTCGCCCAGCTTGGCGCGGGTTTTCTTTTTCAGCTTCACCAGACGGCGCAGCGTAGCCACGCGCACCTTGAAGTACTCATCCAGGTTGCTGCTGAAGATGGCCAGAAACTTGATGCGCTCCAGCAGGGGCACTTCAGGGTTTTGCGCTTCCTGCAGCACGCGGCGGTTAAACGTCAGCCAGCTCAGCTCGCGGTTCAGCAGCCGGGGCTGCGCCTGTTTGGTTTCGGACATAGGGGAGGAGGTAAAAGTGAGGAGCTAGGAGCCAAGAGCTAGGAGTTAGAAGTGGGAAAGCAGAAGTAGTAGAACACCCAAGTGCTGCTGACTTCCAACTTTTACCTTCTAGCTCCTGACTCCTGGCTCCTAGCTCCTACTCCTTACTGGTTTTTCGGTTTGTCGAAGAAGTAGTATTCGGCGTTGGCCCGGTCAACCTGCGCCCAACTGGCGGTGTTGAATTTCAGACACACGATGCTGGCGGTGGGCATTTCGGGAATTTCGCTGGGGGAGAGTAGGTTGGCAAACTCCGTGAGGGTGTTGTTATGGCCCACCAGTAGTACCGACTTGGCCGCATCGGGCAGCTGCTTCACTACGGTCAGCAAATCGGGCACGGAGGCTTCGTAAATGTTCTCCACCACCTCAATCTTGTCAGCCGGGTACTCCAGCTCGTGGGCGACCAGCGCGGCGGTGCTCATGGCGCGCACGGCGGGGGAGCATACCAGCAGATCCAGCTGTATGTCGCGCTTTTTCAGGGCCTGGCCCATCAGCGGAGCATCGTCGCGGCCCCGGTCGTTGAGGGGGCGCTGCTTGTCGCTCAAGTCATCGAAGCTCCAGCTGGATTTGGCGTGGCGCATTAAGTAGAGGGTCTTCATAGGAGTTGGGAGCGGAACGGTAGGCAGGCCTCTTTACTGCGACTTTGCAAAAAGGTTATGCTCCGCCGGCGGGTTGTGGCAGCGGAGCCGGCGCAAAAAAAGACCTGCCCCGAAGGAGCAGGTCTTTTATCTGAAAAACAGCCTGAAACAGGGCGTTTTTCCTGGTTATTCTTTCACGAAGCGCTGGTGCGTTACCTGCTGCCCATCGGCAATGCGCAGGGTATACACGCCTTTGGCCAGGTTGCCTACGTTCAGCAGGTTGCCGTCGAAGGATACCTGCTTCATCTGCGCGCCGCGCACATCGTACACCGTTACCTGCACGGCTTTGTTGTCGATGGCCGAGGGAACCTCAATGTTCAGCACGTCGGTAGCGGGGTTGGGGTAGATGCGGTAGCCGGCCGACTCAGCCGTAGCCACGCCCTGACGAGCCACGCCGCCTGAAATGGTGATGCTGTAGTCCTCGGTTTCGCCGTAGCTGTAGCTGCCGCAGCTGGTAGTAGCCGAAGCGTCGCTCATCACGATGCGCATGCGGGTTTTACCGCTCTTGGCCGTAGTAGGTACCGTGAAGGTGCTGGTGAGGGTGCTGGCCGAAGCGCTGCTGCGGCTGGCTACCAACTCACCCGAGTCGATGAAGTCACCGTCCTGGTTGTAGTCGATATACACTTTCCAGTACTCGGTGTAGGCCGTAGAGGCGTAGCCAGCCGAGTAGCTGATGGTCTGCGACGAACCGGCCGTTACCGTGGTGCCCAGGGCCGTGCCGTCGTAGTAGCCGGCGTTGGCACCCGAGGTGCGGCTGATGGAGCCGAGCTGCACCAAATCAATCCACTCATACGATACGCTAGTGCCTTTGCTGGCGCAATACGTGGGCGTAGTAGGCGTGGTACCGCCGCCGGGAGCCGTGCCGCCGTTGGAGGTAGTGAGGCCTACGCGGGCACCACCGGCTGCAAACAGCGCGTTCATGCGAGCCGACTGGCCGTTGGAGAACATATACATGCAGGCATCGTCCACGTAGTCCATGTAGTTCATGAACATGTCGCCGTTGCTGCCGTTGGAGCAGGTCACGTGCGGGAAAGAGGGGCAGCCGTAGTTGCTGGTCTGCTGGGTGGGCGTGTCCGATACTAGGTCGTTGCCGCAATTGGCATCGCCCCAGATGTGGCGCAGGTTCAGCCAGTGGCCCACTTCGTGCGTGGCCGTGCGGCCCAAATTGAACGGAGCTGACGACGAGCCGCCCCGTCCGAAGGCTGAACTCAGAATAACTACGCCATCGGTGCTGGCGGCACCGCCGGGAAACTGCGCGTAACCCAATACACCGCCCGACAGGTTGCACACCCACAGGTTCAGATATTTGGTGGCATCCCAGGCGTTGAGGCCGCCGGTGGCGGTGCTTTTCATCTTGTCATCGGTACCCCAGCTGGTGGTAGTTACCGATTTCCGCTCGATACCGGTGGTGGAGGCCCCGGCCGGGGTCTGCTTGGCCAGTACGAACTGGATGCCCACGTTGGCAGCCAGGCCGGCAAAGGCCGAGGGCGTTTTGCTGGCGTCGGCGTTCAGCTTGTTGAAGTCCTCGTTCAGCACAGCAATCTGCGACTGAATTTGGGCATCCGAAATGTTCTGAGCAGTCGTGTTGTACAGCACGTGCACTACCACCGGAATGGTTACTACGGCTGAGGTGCGCTGGGCTACGGGGTTAGCAATGAAATTCTGGGTCTGGCCTTCAATGGCTGCCAGGCGCTGGGCCATGGCCGGGTCGGCGGCGAGCTGTTGGGCTAAGTTTTCCATGGTGGAACACTGCCGTACTTTCTGGGCTTCCGCCGTGAGCGAAGCCCCCAGACCCAGGCAAGCCAGTGCCAAGGAGTAAATAGTTTTTTTCATACGTGTTGTGTAGAAGGTTGTGGTAAGAGGGTGAAAAGGAACGGGTTGAAAACAGGTGTGTTGGTTGTGAGAAAAGGGAACGAATGGGCAAATTATTGAAAATATTCAAATAAATAACACATACATTGATTGATATGATAAAATATTGGTTGAAAAAGGCTGTTGGTTATAGAAGGTCGTAAAACCAAAAACAGTCCGCCCGGCCTGACAGCTGTCAGGCCGGGCGGACTGTTTTTGGTTTTGGTTACTGCTTCTGGAAGCGCTGGTGCTGCACGTTCACGCCATCCGTGAGCACTACCTGGTAGTAGCCGGCGGGCAGGTTGGTTACGTCCAGGGTGCCATTGTCGGAGGTGCGGGCCTGCTTCATCTCGAAGCCGCGCAGATCATACACTTTAGCAGTCCAGTTGCTGGCGGGCGTATCCATGGCCGTGCGGATACTGATCTGGTCAGTAGCCGGGTTGGGGTACAGCTTCATCGACTCCATGGTAGTGGCGGTAGCCACCAGCGGAGCCGTAGCGCCGTTGGAGGTGAGCAGAGAAGCACGGGCGCCGCCAGTAGCAAACAGCGCGTTCATGCGGCTGGACTGACCCGTGGTGAACATGTACATGCAGGCGTCATCGGTGTAGTCCATGTAGTTCATGAACATGTCGCCGTTGCTGCCGTTGGAGCAGGTCACGTGTGGGAACGAAGGGCAGCCGTAGTTGCTGGTCTGCTGGGTGGGCGTGTCCGATACTAGGTCGTTGCCGCAATTGGCATCGCCCCAGATGTGGCGCAGGTTCAGCCAGTGGCCCACTTCGTGCGTGGCCGTGCGGCCTTTATCGTAGGGTACGGATGAGCCGCCGGGCAGCGAGGAATACAGAATTACCACACCATCGGTGCTGGCCGTGCCGCCGGGGAACTGCGCGTAGCCCAGCAGGCCCTGGCCCAGATTGCACACCCAGATGTTGAGGTACTTGCTGGTATCCCAGGCATCGTCGCCGCCACGCTTGGAGTTTTTCACGGCGTCATTAGTGCTCCAAGAGCTCACTTTCGTGGATTTGTGGATGATGCCCGTAGTGGCGGCGCCGGTGGGAGTCCGCTTAGCCAGAACAAACTGGATGTTGGTATTGGCTGCCAGTCCGGAGAAGGCGGCCGGTACCTTGTTGATATCGGCGTTCAGCTTAGCGTAATCCTGGTTCAGCACGTTAATCTGAGACTGCACCTGGGCATCGGATACGTTCTGGGCGGAGGTGTTGTACAGCACGTGCACTACCACTGGAATGCTAACGGTAGCAGCGGTGCGCTGGGCCACGCCGTTGGCCAGGAAGCGGTTGGTCTGGGCTTCAATGCTGGCCATGCGGGTAGCCATGGCCGGGTCGGCGGCCAGCTGGGCGTTCAGCACATCCATGGTAGCGCAGGGGCGGCCCTTCGTAACCTCAGGCTGCTGACCCAGGGTGGGGAGTGCCGCCCGCAGGCTGGTTTGTGCCGAAGCAGATACGGATGCAAAGCAGGCCAGGCCTAACGACAGGGAGTAGAGGGTTTTCTTCATGTGTAAACGGAACGGGTGGTTGTGAAATATTAAAGTGTGCAGTGAATATACGATTTGATTGAAAATTTTTCAAACAAATGCCTGTTGCATTACGGAATGTTTGGAGAAATGTTAATAGAGTTGAAAAATAAGTCACAAAAAAACCCGGCTATTTAACCGGGTTCCTTGTTGCTCAGGCAAATACTGTTTTACTACTCTGCTGAATAGCCGGTATCGGAGGCGGGCGTGTACCAGCTGTTCGGGGACAGGGCCGCTACGTGGCGCACCAGCAGAGCCCGTAGCTCATCGATGTTCTCCCGGTCTTTGGCCGAAATGAAAATTACTGGGTCGTGGAGCTTGGCCATGTAGGTGGCTTTGAGCTGTTCCAGGGAGGGGCGGGGTGCCGGGGCATCCTCATCTTCATCCTCATTCATCTCATCGAAGCCGCCGTGGTGCTCCGTTTCGGCTTCGGGGTTGTACTGGTCGATTTTGTTGAACACCAGCAACATGGGCTTGTCGGCGGCCTGAATGTCCTTCAGGGTATCATTCACCACGGCAATGTGCTCCTCAAACGAGGGGTGGGAAATATCCACTACGTGCACCAGCAAATCAGCCTCCCGGATTTCATCCAGCGTGCTTTTGAAGCTCTCGATGAGGCGGGTGGGCAGTTTGCGGATAAACCCTACGGTGTCGGACAGCAGGAACGGCACGGTGTCGAGTACCACTTTGCGCACGGTGGAATCGACGGTGGCGAAGAGCTTGTTTTCGGCAAACACATCGGCCCGACTCAGCAGGTTCATGATGGTGCTTTTGCCCACGTTGGTGTAGCCCACCAGCGCCACGCGCACCATGCCGGTGCGGGATTTGCGCTGGGTCTGGCTTTGCTTGTCCAGGTCCTTGAGACGCTCTTTCAGGAAGCTGATCCGGTCCCGCACAACGCGACGGTCCGTTTCAATTTCGGTTTCACCCGGGCCCCGCTGGGCCACGCCGCCGCCGCGCTGCTTGTCCAGGTGAGTCCAGAGGCCGGTGAGGCGGGGCAGCAGGTACTGGTACTGGGCCAGCTCCACCTGCGTTTGGGCCGTGGCCGATTTGGCCCGGCTGGCGAAGATGTCGATGATGAGCAGGCTGCGGTCCACAATCTTGACTTTCAGCTCGGCTTCCAGATTGCGCAGCTGGGAGGGCGAGAGGTCGTCGTCGAAGATGACCATGCTGGCCTTACTGTGCTGCACGTAGGCCTTGATTTCCTCCAGCTTGCCCTCGCCCACAAACGTGCGGATGTCGGGCTTGTCGAGGCGCTGCACAAAGCGTTGGGTAACGGTAGCGCCAGCAGTTTCGGCCAGAAACGCCAGCTCATCCAGGTATTCTTGGGTGCGGGCGTTGGCCTGGCGCTTATCGGGCACAGCCACCAGCACGGCGGTTTCGGCTTCCTGCTGGGTTTCGTAAGTGGCGTCTTTGTTGCCCTTGGCCAGGATGCGGCCGGCGCGGCCTTTTACCGTGTCAACGGTGCCGGGATGGCGGGTGCTGTTCTGGCGGGGTTTAGATTCTTTGGCCATAGTCGGGAAGGTCGGGAGGGAAAACGAAAGCCCACCAAGCGGCAGGCTTCCGATAACGTAGTACGGCAAAGGTAGGAGTTGGGTGGTTAGGTGGTTGGATAGTTAGATGGTTGGGGGGGGAGGTTCTGTCATCCTGAGCTTGCGAAGGACCTTATCCTGCCTGAAAGGAACTGTTATAACGTAATAAGGTCCTTCGCAAGCTCAGGATGACAGGGCCTATCAACCACTACCTGCCCACTAACCACCCAACCACCTAACGATTATTTCGCCTTCACCGAGCGGGCGAAGTCACCGGCTTTCACCTGCACGAGTCGGTCATAGGAGAAGTATTTTTGAATGGCGGCGTTTACCTGCGCGGGCGTGAGGGCAGCCAGCTGCTTTTCCAATTCGGCGTTGTACTGGAAGGTGCGGGCCTCTGGCCGGCCTAAGTACTGAGCCCACGTGCTGGCCAGGTACCGGTCCTGGGCGCGCTGCACCTGGTAGTTCTGTAGCGCCGCCGATTTGGCCGCTTTCAGCTCCTCGGCCGTTACGCCATCCTTAATAAAGCGCTCCAGCTCCTCGCGGTACGCCTGCTCCAGGCGGGCCGAGTTGTCGGGGTTGTAGATGGCGTAGGAGAAGTAGCCGCCCATGGGGTCGTTGTCGTCGGCGTACACCTGGGAGCCCACGCCGTAGCTCACGCCCTCCTTCTGGCGGATGCGGGTGGCCAGGCGGGAGTTCAGGAACCCGTCGCCCAGGATGTAGTTACCCAGGAACAGCGCGGCGTAGTCGGGGCTGTCGTCGCGCAGGGGCATTTTGAGCATGGTCACGTACAGGGCGTTGGCCTTGTCGTTGGTCTGGATGCTTTCCTGGCGGGCCTTGGTTTCAAAGGCCATCAGGGGTACGCGGGTGTAAGGCGAGGCAGCTTTCCAGGAGGCCAGCTGCTTGCCCACGCGCTGCTGCACGGCCTTTTCCTCGAAGGTGCCCACCACGGCCAGGGTAGCGTTCTGGGCCCCGTAGAAGGTTTTGTAGAACTGGCGCACGTCTTCCACCGTCAGCTTTTTGAGCTGGGCAATTTCGTCGTCGTAGCTCAGCGTTTCGAAGATGTGGCCGGCGGGGTATGGGTTGGCCAAGCGTTCGGCCAAGTTGAAGGCCAGGGCCTGGGGCTCCTGCTTCTGGGCTTCCAGCTGGGCCAGGCGCTCCTGCTTCAGCTTCTCAAACTCAGCCGCCGGGAACGTGGGGTTGCGCAGGCAGTCGAAGGCCACATCCAGCACGGCCGGCAGGTGCTCCTTATCGGTCTGGATGCCCATGGTCGTCATCTGCCCGCCCCCATAGAAATATACCTGGGCCTTGGCCTTGTCAAAGGCGTCCTTGATCTGGGCGTAGCTGCGGGTTTTGGTGCCGCGCTCCAGCATGGAGGCCGTCAGGCTGGCCACCACGGCTTTGTTCTGGAGGGTCTGCTGGGTACCGTAGCACAGCTTCAGCTCGGCATTCACGGCGTTGGCGCGGTTCTGCTTGCTGAGGTAGGCGTATTTGAGGCCGTTTTTCTCCTGGCCGCGCTTGGTACGGGCATCAATGTTGGCCGGCGCTACATCAAAGGCTTCACCGGTAGCCACGGCGGCTTCGCCCTTGTAGTCCTTCACCAGCGCCAGCACGTCTGGTGTGGCCGGAATGGGGCTGCGACTGGGCGTGTTGTCGGGCTGGAACAGGCCCACGGTGCGGTTGCTGGGCTTGAAGTAGGCAGTAGCCACACGCTGCACATCGGCGGGCGTCACGCGGCGCAGGGCGTCGCGGTAGAGGTACACCAGCCGCCAGTCGCCGCTGGCAATGTACTCGCTCAGGCTCAGGCCCAGGTTTTCGCTGTTCTGGAACATCAGCTCCACGTTTTTCAGCAGCTTGGTGCGGGCCCGTTCAACTTCCTCGGCCGTGGGTGGCGTTTTGGTTACCTCATCCAAAGTGGTGAGCAGGGTAGTGCGGGCCGAGTCGAGGGAGCGGTTCTGGCGCACATCGGCGTAGAAGTAGGCAAAGCCCGCATCGTGCAGGCCGGGCGTGAAGCCCCAGGCAGAGGCCGCTTTCTTCGACTCAACCAGGGCCTTGTAGATACGGCCCGAGGGCTCGTTGGTGAGGGTTTCCACCAGCACATCGGTGGCGGGAAAATCGGGGTGGGCGGCGGCGGGCACGTGGTAGGCCACAGCCAGGCCCTGGGTGTCGCCGGGGCGGCGCAGCGTCACGCTCCGCTCCCCGTCCTGGGTGGGCTCCACGGTGTAGGTAGGCTGCAATTGGCGCGTGGGCTTCGGAATGCCGCCGAAGTACTGCTTGATGAGACCCAGCGTTTTGGCAGGGTCAATTTTGCCGGCCACCAGCAGCACGGCGTTATCGGGCTGGTAATATTTTTGGTAGAAGGCCTTGAGGTTGTCAATGGGCACGCGCTCAATGTCCTCCTTCGAGCCGATGGTGCTCTTGCCGTAGTTGTGCCAGAGGTAGGCCGTGCTCAGTACCCGGTCCATGAGCACGCGCTGGGGCGAGTTTTCCCCGCTCTCAAACTCGTTGCGTACCACGCTGAACTCGGTGTCGAGGTCCTTTTTGGCAATGAAGGAGTTCACCATGCGGTCGGCCTCCAGGTCGAGGGCCCACTTCAGGTTATCGTCGGTGGCCGAGAAGGTTTCGAAGTAGTTGGTGCGGTCGTACCAGGTGGTGCCATTGGGCGAGGCGCCGTGCTCGGTGAGTTCCTGCGGGATGTTGGTGTGTTTGGTGGAGCCTTTGAACACCATGTGCTCAAGCAGGTGCGCGATGCCGCTTTCCCCGTAGCCCTCGTGCCGGGAGCCCACCAGGTAGGTGATGTTCACGGTAGCCGTGGGCTTCGACTGATCGGGGAACAGCAGGACCCGCAGGCCGTTGGCGAGGCGGTACTCCGTGATGCCTTCCACGGAGGTGGTTTGGGTGATGCCCGCGGGCAGTGCCGTGGTCTGGGCTCGGGCACTCGTGGCCAGCAGCCCCGCCGCAAGCGGAGCCAGGAGAAAAGATATTTTCATACGTAAAGTGGGAATAAGCTAAAAAGTGGTCAACGGTGAAGATACAGAATAGCGTATAAGCGTTGCAGAATATTCAATGAAACATCTTATAAGAAACACTAAAAGCCGGCAGCACGGCATTTACACGCAGTGCCGCCGGCTTTTGGCAGGCCGAGTGAGCGGGCTGATTTACTGCAGCGTGAGAGAATACGCCACTACTTGCTGAATCTGCTCGTCGGTAAGCTTGCCCTGGAAGGCAGGCATCTTTTTGCTGATGCTGCCATGGGTAACCTGGTAAATGCGGCCGGTTTCGTTAAGGTTGCTCTGGGTCAGGTCGCGGGCCCCGTTGAGGCCCAGCTTGCCATCGGTACCGTGGCAGACGGCGCAATTCCGGGTGTAAAGCACCTTACCAGCGGCCAGCGCGGGTGTGGCTTCAGAAGTAGCTCCTGAGGCCGCTATTTCCGCCGTTTGAGCCGAGTCGATGCCGGCTAAGCTAGCCGCAGAAATAGCCGTGGAATCAACCGGGGCCGCAGCATCGGGTGTGGCGTCGGCCTCGGCCCGGCCGGGGGTGGGGGCCGCCGGGCCCTGGGTGGCGGCAGTAGATGGCCGCAGGGTAAGTGAGCCGGTTTCCGCTAATCCGTACACGTACAGAAAGCCCGCAAATGACAACGCCACGCCAATTTTTGACTGGCGGCGCATGGCAGCAATGGCTCCCGGCAACAATACCAGCACCAGGGCCAGCTTGGTCCACAGCCAGGCGGGCGTAGGAGCCGGATACTGCCACAGCATCACCCCACCGCTCAGCAGAATCAGAAGGCCTAATACAGAGTCGGCTACGCGGGTGCGGGCCCGCAGGCTGCGCAGCAGCTCCAGGCGGCCGGTGAGCAGCAACCCGGCTTTCAGGGCGTAAAACAGCAGGAATGCCAGCACTACCAGCAGGTGCAGGCGCAGCAGCAACGGACTCGGCATGAGGATAGGAGCAAAAGAAGAAAAAGCACGAAACGTAGCCGCGAAGATAGAACCGTGGCCGGCATCCGGCCGAAAACCGGGCTGCTACGTACAGGGCCGCCGGGAGGCCCGTATCTTTGCGGGCCCATCCGGGTTTGTTTTCTCCCCTTTGCCTTTGCCCCGCATGCGCGTTGCCATCGTTATCAATACCAGCTGGAACATCTGGAATTTTCGTCGGAGCCTGGTGAAGGCCCTGCAGGCGGCCGGCCACGAGGTGCTGGCCATTGCCCCGCCCGACGCCTACTCCGAGCGGCTGGAAACCGAGTTGGGCTGCCGCTTCGTGCCTATTCTGATGGAAAACAAGGGCACCAACCCGGTGAAGGATGCCGCCCTCACCCGCCGGTTCTACAAAATCTACCGCCGGGAGCGGCCCGATGTGGTGCTGCAGTACACCATCAAGCCCAACATCTACGGCACCATTGCGGCCCGCATGGCCGGCATTCCCAGCGTCAATAACGTGTCGGGCCTGGGCACGGTGTTCATCGTGAAAAACCTGGTGAGCAAGGTGGCCCTGGGGCTGTACCGCTTCGCTTTTCGCTTCCCCAAGCGGGTGTTTTTCCAGAACGACGACGACCGGCAGCTGTTCCTGCAAAACGGCTTGGTTGACCCGCGCATTACCGATTTGCTGCCCGGTTCCGGCGTCGATACCCACCGCTTCCGCCCCGACCCCGCCTACCAGCGCCAAGAGCCATTCGTGTTTCTGATGATTGCGCGGGTGCTGTACGAGAAAGGCGTAGAGGAATACTTTGAGGCCGCCCGCCTAGTGCGCGAAGCCGTGCCCGGTACCCGCGTGCAGCTGCTGGGCGGCGTTGATGAAAGCGGGGGCGTAGGCGTGAAGCGGGCCGTATTTGAGGAGTGGCTCAAGGCGGGTAACATCGAGTATCTGGGTACCTCCGACGACGTAGCCGCCCAGATCCGGCAGGCCGACTGCGTGGTGCTGCCCTCGTACCGGGAAGGCACGCCCAAAACTCTGCTCGAAGCTGCTGCCATGGGCAAACCCATTGTGACCACCAACGTGCCCGGCTGCCGCGAAACCGTGGTGGACGGCCAGAACGGCCTGCTCTGCGAAGTGCGCAGTGCCGAAGATCTGGCTGCCAAAATGCTGCAGGTGTTGCGCCTATCGGCGGCGGAGCTGCAGCAGATGGGCCGCGCTGGCCGCCGCTTGGCCGAAACCAAGTTCGATGAGCGACTAGTGCTGGATAAGTACCTGCGCATTGTGCAGGAAGTAGCCGCTCCGCTTTCCGGCCGCGGCTAAATCTGCCTACCTTGTGGCACGGTTGCCGCTCAGCCTCCCAATTTCAGCTACATGGAGTTTACCTATTTTGATATTCCGGGCGTGGTAGAAATTCAGCCCCGCGTGTTTGGTGATGCCCGTGGGGCCTTTTTTGAATCGTTCAGCGCCCAGAAGATGGAAGCCGCCGGTATTGTGGGCGACTGGGTGCAGGACAACCAGTCGCGCTCCGATCGGGGCGTGGTGCGGGGGCTGCACTTTCAGAAGCCGCCCTATGCCCAGGCCAAGCTGGTGCGCGTAGCCGCTGGCCGCGCCCTCGACGTCATCGTGGACATCCGCCGCGACTCGCCCACTTACGGCCAGCACGTGTCGGTGGTACTGGATGCGGAGCGGTTCAACATGCTATACGTGCCGGTGGGCTTCGCGCATGGCTTTACGGCTTTGGAAGATGGTACTCTCTTCCTCTACAAGTGCACCAACTACTACGCGCCTCAGTCGGAAGGCGGGCTGCTCTGGAATGACCCGGCGCTGAACATTCAGTGGGGCGTAGAAAACCCCACCATCTCCGCCAAAGACCAGATTCTGCCCACGCTGGCTGAGCTGGATAGCCCGTTTTAATAGGTGATTCAGTGAGTTAGTGAAATGGTGAGTTTGATGTTCTACCATTAGGTCCGGCAGAACATCAAACTCACCATTTCACTAACTCGCTGAATCACCTCACACCAGCTCCAGCAGCGTTTCCAGGCCCATACCCCGGGAGCCTTTGATGAGTATCTGCCGACCCCGTAATGGGTTGGCCTGCAGCCAGGCGGCGGCCGCGGGCTTGGTCGGGAAGTACAGGAAAGCGGGGCTGGCCGCTGCGGCGTGCTGCATGTCAGCTCCTACCAATACTACGGTACCCAACGGCAGACTCTGCACCAGCTGGCCCAGGTTGCGGTGTTCAGCGGTGCTTTCCTCGCCCAGTTCAAACATGTCGCCCAGGATAACCACCTTGTGCTCGGGGCTGCCGGGGCGGGTGGCGAAACTCTGCACGGCGGCGGCCATGCTGCTGGGGTTGGCATTATAGGCATCCAGCAGTACCTCGTTGTGAGTGGTGCGTACCAGTTGGGAGCGGTTATTAGTGGGGGCGTAATCGGCCAGGGCTTCGCTAATAGCATCGGTGGGTACCTCAAAATAAGCGCCCACGGCGGCAGCGGCGGCCAAGTTCGGGAAGTTGTAGCCCCCCGTAATATGCGCTTCCACGGTGGTGCCATTAAACAGGCGTACCACTACCTGCGGCGTGGTGCCAACCAGCTCGGCGGGGTAGGTATCGGTGGGGTCGGGGTAGGTAACCTGGTGGGCAATACCGGCGGCCATGCCGGGCAAGCGGGTATCCAGGGTATTTACGAAGGCCGTGCCATCTACCCGCTCCAGAAACCGGAACAGCTCGCCTTTGCCTTTCACAATACCTTCCACGCCGCCAAAGCCTTCCAGGTGGGCCTTGCCGATGTTGGTAATGAGGCCATGCGTAGGCTCGGCAATGCGGCACAATAGCTCAATTTCGCCTTGGTGGTTGGCCCCCATTTCCACAATGGCCAACTCATGCTCGCCGGGCCGGATGCTGAGCAGCGTGAGCGGCACGCCGATGTGATTGTTGAGGTTGCCCTTGGTGTACTGCACCCGGTAGCGGCGGCTGAGTACGGCATGCACCAGCTCCTTGGTGGTGGTTTTGCCGTTGGAGCCGGTAATGGCCAGTACGGGCATAATCAGCTGCCGACGATGATGGTGGGCCAGCTCCTGCAGCGCGGCCAGTGGGTCGGGGGCGTAGGTATAATGGTCGGGGTCGGAAGCGGCCAGCGCTTCGTCATCTACCACGGCGTAACGGGCCCCGGCGGCCAGGGCCTGGGGCGCGAAGTCACGGCCCCGGAAGCTGGGACCATTCAGGGCAAAGAATAAGGTGCCATCCTGAGGCTGGCGCGAGTCGGTGCTGACGGCCGAGGATTCCCGAAACCGGGCATAAAGCGCCGCAATATCTGCCATAGGGTTTTGTGTGTAACTTGGAAGCGAGAGGAACTGAAAGCGTGCCACGAACGTCGCCTGATTGATGCGTCAATTACTACTACGAGCAATACTGACTGCACTGGCCGGCAGCGGTTGTTACGCGGCCCATGCGCAGGGCGGAGCACCCTTTGGCTTTGAGTTTAAGGCCGTGGCAAAAGTAGTGCAAGGTACCGATACCCTGCGCAATGCCTGGGCCGGTGGGCTGAATTCGCCGCAGTTTTCCAACATTGACCTCAACGCCGACCAGCAGCCCGACCTATTTGTGTTTGACAGGGCCACTAACCGGGTATTTCCCTTCCTGAACGTGGCTACGGCAGCGGGCCGGGCCTGGCAGTTTGCCCCCGATTATGCCGCCCTGTTCCCTCAGGACCTTACCGGCTGGGTGCTGCTGCGCGACTACGACTGTGACGGCCGCCCCGACCTGTTTACGGCCGATGCCTCGGGCAGCAACATCCGGGTATTCCGGCAGGTGCCCGACGCCCAGGGTCGGCCCGGCTTCCGGCTCATCACCGCCCAGCTCACCTACTTCGACCCTGGCCCTTTCGGGGGGGACATTAATATTGCCACTGGGGGCTACAATATGCCGGCCGTGGAAGATGTGGACGGTGATGGCCGCCTGGACGTGCTGACCTACGACTTCTCCGCCAGTTCACCCGCCATCTATTATTACCGCAATACCACCGCCACCGGGTGCGGCGGCCTGGAATTTCGCGAGGCCTCCAGCTACTGGGGCGGCATTTCGGCCTGCCTGACCGGCTGCAATCAGTTTGCTTTTGCGCCCAACCTGTGCCCGCCCTTCCGCACCCTCAAGCCCAACCACACCGGCGGCTACAACGTGGGGCTGTTTGACCTGGACGGGGATGGGGACAAGGACCTGCTGACGGGCCGCGACAACTGCCCGGAGCTCACAGCTATCCGTAACAACGGCACGGCCCAGACCGCCAGCTTCACGGCGGCCAGCGTCAACAGCGTGGCCCCTTTTACCGCCTCGGCGCTGGTACCCAACTTCCCGGCCGCCTTTCCCGTGGATGTAACGTTCGATGGGCGCCCCGACGTAGTGCTGGCCCCGGCCCTGTACGACAATACTGATACCGTCGAGACGCGGCAGTCGGTGGTGCTGTACCGCAACACGGGCACTGGCGCGGCCCCTAGCCTGGTGCGGGAGCAGTCCGATTTCCTGCAGCGGGATATGGTGGACGTGAGTGAGCTGGCTGCCCCCACCTTCGGGGATATTGATGGCGACGGATTGGTGGATATGCTGGTAGGAGGGGTGAGCCGCAATAACACGGCCCACTTCTACCGGGCCGGCCTGAGCTACTACCGCAACGTAGGCACCCGCACCGCGCCGGTCTTCAAGCTCATCACCTCCGATTATCTGGGCTTGATGAGTCAGAAGCTGGCCTTTATTAAGCCGGTGCTAGTGGATCTGAACCGGGACGGGGCGCTGGATATGGTGTATTCGGCTTATAGGAAAGGCACCAGTGATAACCCCATTGCCTTCGTGCTGAATACAGCGGCGGCCGGCCGGCCGGTGGCCTTAAACCTTAGCTCAGTGAGCTACTTTGCCAACATGCCCCAGCGGGTATTCGATATGCCCTGCTTCGCGGATATCGACGGCGACGGGCGCGTGGACATGCTGCTGGGCTCCAATTCCAACTCCATCGACTACCCGGGCCAGGCACTGCGCTACTACCGCAATACCGGCGCGGCTGATCTGAGCCAGGCCTTCGTGGTGCAGGACAACGATTTTGGCCGCATCCGGACCAGCAGCGGCAGCCGTCCCAGTTCCCTGAGCCCCGTGGTGGCTGATTTCGACGGGGACGGCCGCCCCGACCTGCTCACGGCCGATGCTGCCGGCGACATCCGGTTTTTCCCGGACATCCGTACGCAGAGCGGCGCTTTCCTGGCCCGCACCGATATTTTCTATAACAACCTGACTGCCCAATATCAAGTCGGCCAGTGGGGCTGGGCCAATAGATTCCGCTACGCCCCCGCCGCCGCCGATGTGAATGGCGACGGAGCGCCGGAGTTGTTTCTGGGCCTGGAAGGTGGGGGCATCAACAGCTTCAGCACCCGCAACCGGCTGGTAACGGCCAGTCACCCGGCCCAGGCTGCGCTGCCCCTGCAACTGTATCCCAATCCTGCCACCTTCACGGCCACGCTGGAAGCAGCCCAGCCCGTGCACGTGACGGTGCTCGACCTGGCCGGCCGGGTGGTGCGCCCGGCTACAGCCGCCGCCCGTACCCATCAGCTGTCCGTAGCTGGCCTGCCAGCCGGCATCTACCTGGTGCGCATCCAGGCCCTCACCGGCGAAACCAGCGTGCGGCGGCTGGAAGTGAAATAGAGAAGTATTGAGCAAAGGGTGGGCATAAAAACGTCATGCTGAGCGAAGCCGAAGCATCTCTACCGGGGATAATCAGAAAATTAGCCAGAGGTAGAGATGCTTCGGCTTCGCTCAGCATGACGCTCGTTTTATCCATTCAGCTATTCAGCCATTCAGCACTCCACTGTACTCCGCAGCTCGAAGGCGTCGCCATCCTCCAGGGCGGTAAACCGCTCCCGGAAGGCAGTCAGCTCAGCGTGGCGCAGGGTGCGGGTAATACTGGTTTCCTGATTGCCCACTTCCACCAGGTACTCGCCGCGCATATCCAGCAGGGCCGAGTCGCCGGTGTAGGGCAGGCTGTTGCCATCAATGCCCACGCAGTTCACGCCCATGGTATAGGCCAGGTTTTCGATGGCGCGGGCCCGTAGCAGCGTTATCCAGGCCGTGCGCCGGGCCGAGGGCCAGTTGGCCACGTACAGCAGCAGGTCGTAGGGCTGATCCATAGGGTTGCGGCTCCACACCGGGAAGCGCAAATCGTAACAGATCAAAGGGCAGATGCGCCAACCGCGCCACTCCTCAATGAGGCGATCCGTGCCGGCCGTGTACACGTTCTGCTCGCCGGCCAGCGTAAACAGGTGCCGCTTGTTGTAGTAACTCACCGAGCCATCGGGGCGCACCCACAGCAGCCGGTTGTAGTAGCGGCCATCCTCCTCAATAATAATACTGCCGGTCACCACTGCGTCGCGGGATTCGGCCACTAGGCGCATCCATTCCAGCGTGGGGCCATCCATGGGCTCGGCCAGAGCGGCAGCGTCCATGCTGAAGCCGGTAGTAAACATTTCCGGCAGCACAATCAGGTCTGTGGCAATAGAAATGCCATCAATGTGGCGGCTCATTTCCTGATGGTTTGCAGCAGGATCGTGCCAATGCAGAGAGGCCTGCACGAAAGAAACAGTTAGATCAGACACGGCAGCAGGTGTTAAGCAGACAGATTAGCTGTGAAGTTTACAAAAAAAGATACTATATGACAAGGAAATATTTATATGATGGTAGCTTATGCGTGCCGCCCGTCATTCCTAGTATGTGGCGCATAAAGCCAGTGTGCGCAGCCACAGTCGATGAGTATAGTGTGCTACTGTTGTGGTGCTATCTAACGAAGCGGTACGGATGCCTCGACTGTACGCGAGATTCCTCCGCAAGCTCGGAATGACGTTCTAGTGGAAGAGCATTTTGGTGTTTGAGTTTTCTTCCAAGGAATTGCAGTCATTTCCACACCCGTTCAACCCAGTCTCGCCAGCCGCTCAGCGGCGGCGCGCAGGGTGCTTTCCTGCTTGGCAAAGCAGAACCGTACCAGGTGGTGATCCTGGCGGTTGTGGTAGAAGGCCGACAGCGGCACCACGGCCACGCCGGTTTCGCGGGTGAGCCGCCGGGCGAAATCCTCATCGGAAACGCTGGGAGCCAGCACACTGAAATCAGCTACCTGAAAGTAGCCGCCCTGCACCGGCAGCAGCCGCAGTGCCGTGGGAGCTAGCAGCTCCCGAAACAGGTCGCGCTTCTGCTGGTAGAAGGCGGGCAGCTCGTCGTACAGCTCAGTGAGAGGCAGCACGTCGGCCAGGGCGTGCTGGGTGGGCGTGCTCACGCTGAAGGTTACAAACTGGTGCACCCGCCGCAGCTCGGCGCTCAGGGCCGCCGGGGCTACGCAGTAGCCCACCTTCCAGCCGGTGGCATGGTAGGTTTTGCCAAACGACGACAGCACAAACGCCCGTTCCCGCAGCTCGGGGTGGCCGACTACGCTGCTGTGCCGGGCCTCGTCAAACACCATGTGCTCGTACACCTCGTCGCTGAGCAGCAGGGTATCGGTGTTGCGGAGCAGGGCCGCCAGCGTATCAAGGTCCTCGGGCGTGAGGACGGCCCCGGTGGGGTTGTGGGGCGAGTTAATCATCAGGAGCCGGGTGCGGGGCGTGAGGGCGGCGGCTACCTGGTCCCAGTCGGGCCGGAAATCGGGCAGCTGCAGCGGTACGTACACCGGCACCCCGCCCTGCAGGCGCACGGCGGGGCCGTACAAATCGTAGGCGGGCTCCAGAATCAGCACTTCATCACCGGGGCGCACCACGGCGGCCAGCACGGCGTACAGGGCTTCGGTGGCCCCGCTGGTGATGGTAATATCGGTGGCGGGGTCGGGGAGGTGACCGTAGAGGCGGGCGGTTTTAGCGGCAATGGCGTCGCGCAGACGGGGCAGGCCGGGCATGGGCGCGTATTGCTGATGACCGGGCGTGAGCACCTGCCGGGCCAGAGCCTCCAGCAGCGGGCGGGGCGGGTCGTAATCGGGGAAGCCCTGCGCCAGGTTGATGGCCCCGGTTTCCTGGGCCAGCTGGGTCATCACCGAGAAGATACTGGTGCCCACATCGGGCAGCTTGGAAAGCAGAGCAGGCTGGGACATAAGAACAGATGTGAAAGCGGCCCCAACAGAAAGCGGGGCGCTGAAATATACTCAGCGCCCCGCCTCAGACAATTCAATACGGAAATTACTCTTACCCCTTGCGCTGATAAGGGAACCGCTTGGCGGCGTTGCGCATGAGGGCGTTGGTGAGGTTCTGGGCATTATCGGTGAGGCCCCCGCCGCCCTGTAGCTGGCAGTCGTACTTCCAGAGCAGGCGGCCGGCCTGCTGGTCGTGCAGACTCAGGGAGGCCGTCACCTCATCGGAAATGGCATAGAAGGGCGTGAAGACGTTGATGGCCACGGCCGCCGCCAGGGGCAGCGGCTTATTGAGCATCAACTGGCCGGTTACCACGGCATCCACGCCCAGTAGCTTGGCCAGCTCTTCGCGGGGTTTCAGCTGCATATCCTCGTAGCTGAGGCCGGCCTGCTGGAGCAGGGCGTTGGTGCGGGCCACATCCTGAAACTCCACGGTGTAGCCGCCTTTCTTATCGGCGCGGTGCAGTAGCCAGCTGAACACATTGTTCTGCACGGCCAGGCCGGTCTGGTATTCCTGCTCGGCCAGCTCGCGCTGCGAGGGCCGGGGGCCGCGGCCCAGCAGTTGCGGCGCGGGCCGGATGTGGACGTTGAAGGGCAGGATGGCTACCGTGTGGTGGCGGGGCTGCACCTGCTGGCGGAAGTCGCGGGCGGTATATACGCGGGGTGCGCAGGCGGCCAGGCACAGGAGCAGCAGGAAGGGGAGAAGCTTTTTCATGGCAACAGAAGCTGAGAAATAACCGGATAGGATGTGCCCGTCGCGCCGGTAGCACAGGGGCGGGCAATGGGTCAGCTTCTGGCCAGAAGTAGGATGAACAGATAGTTACAAACCCGGTGCCAGTTTCCCTCAAAAAGTTCCAAAGAGGAGAAAAATTTGTGCTGGAACGTGACTGAGTTGGTAGCGGATATGCACAGAAAAGCCCATCAGGTAGTTTCTGACGGGCTTTTTGAGTGCGTATCCGCTACCAGAACGTCCTGCTGCGCGCAGCAGGACGGCTCTATTTCAAAGGGGCTGAGGTTGGTGCCAACGTCAGCACGCGAGATGCTTCGGCTACGCCTCTGCATGACGGTGGGGTGCCTGTGCTGACTGCTCAACCGGCCGCCCTGGTTTGGCGGTTACAGCGGCTTCCTGAGCAGCTGCGGAAACTTGTGGCGGAACTTCTCCACTTTCGGGGTGGATACGCTTTGCACGTACCCTTCGCCGGGGTGGAGGCGGAAGTAGCCCTGGTGGTAGCCCTCGGCCGGCCAGAACCTCTGGAACGGTACCACCTGCGTAACAATGGGGCTGCTGTACTGCTTGCTGGCATTCACGCGGCTGATGGCGTCCTCAATAATTTTCTTCTCGGAGGGGGTGCGGTAGAAGGCAATGGAGCGGTACTGGCGGCCGGCGTCGGGGCCCTGGCGGTTGAGGGTGGTCGGGTCGTGGGCGGCCCGGAAAAACACGTCCACCAGCGTGGCAAAGCTGATTTGCTTGGGGTCGTAGTAGATTTCCACCGACTCTGCGTGGCCGGTCTGGCCGCTGCCTACTTCCTCATAGGTGGGGTTGGCCTCTTTGCCGCCGCTGTAGCCCGATACCACGGCCTGCACGCCTTTCAGCTCCTCAAATATTTCCTCGGTGCACCAGAAGCAGCCCCCCGCGAAGGTGGCCGTAGCCAAGCCCTGCATATTGGTGGGAGCAGGGCCGGCGGTGGAGCGGGTGAGCGGGCCGGTTTGGGCCTGGGCCTCGGCGGGGCGGCGCTCCGAGCAGGAGGCCAGTAACAGAATCAGCAGGGCCGCAAGGCCGTTTTTCAGCAGGTTCATGGGAAGGGAAGTCGGGGTGATGCGAAACGGAAAAACCTACATACGCAGCAACCCGCCAACCGGACGCCCGGCTCCAAAGCCGCCTGTTTGGTTTCGGGCGGTGCAGGTAGTTTCTTCGGGTATCCCAACCGTGTGTATTCCCGTGAAATTCCCTCTGCGTACTCTGTGGCCGGCCCTGGGGCTGGCAGTGCTGCCCGCTGCGGCTTCGGCCCAAACCCTGCTGCCCGTAGAGCAGCAGGTGCCTGCTTCGGTGCGCTGGTACGAGGTGCGTACTCCGCACTTCCGGGTGGTGTACCCGGCGGGATTTGAGGAACGCGCCCGGCGCACGGCGGCCCGGCTGGAGCAGGTACACGAGCCGGCCGGGGCCTCCCTGGGGCTGGCCGGGCGGCCCATTACGGTGGTGCTGCAGGCCCGTAACACCATTGGCAATGGCTTTGTGACGCTGCTGCCGCGCCACTCTGAGTTTTACACCACCTTTCCCCAGGACCCCTTCCTGCCCGGCACGCTGGACTGGCTCGACCAGCTGACGGTGCACGAGTACCGCCACGTGGTGCAGTTTGATAAGGCCCACCAGGGTATTGGGCAGCTGGGGTATCTGCTGGGCGGCTACGGCGGGCTGGGCCTCACTACCTTGGGCGTGCCCGACTGGTTTGCCGAGGGCGACGCCGTGGGCACCGAAACCGCCCTGACCCGGAGCGGCCGGGGCCGAATTCCGAACTTCGATGCCTATTTCCGGGCCAACCTGCTGGCCGGCCGCCAGTACTCCTACGCCAAGGCCGTGGCCGGCTCCTTTCGGGATAATGTGCCTAACCACTACGTACTGGGCTACTTCCTGACCACCCGCCTCAAGCGCACGGCCCCGGAGCTCGGCGTGTGGGGCACGGTGCTGAACCGCTACTACCGCTTCCCGGTGTACCCGTTGTCCTTCTCCGATAAGCTGCGCCGCACCACCGGCCTGCGCACCGACGACCTGTACCGACAAACCGTGCGGGAGCTGGATAGCCTCTGGCGCGTGGAAGCCGCCAACCGCCCCCTCACGCCCGCTACCGAGCTGCCCGTGGCCGCGTCGGAAAAAGTCTTCACCGAGTATCAGCTCCCGCAGTACCTGGATGATAACACGGTGGTGGCCCTGAAAAGCGGCCTGGGCCACACGCCCCGGCTGGTAGCCTTGCGCCGGGGCCAGCCCGAGCGGGAGCTGCTGGTGCTGGGCCTGCACCACAACCCCGAGCAGCTGTCGGCGGGCGGGGGCAAGGTGGCGTGGCTGGAGTTTCGGTACAACGCGCGCTGGCAGCAGCAAGTGTACTCCGAGCTGCGGGTGCTGGACGTGGCTACCGGCCGCCTGAGCCGCCCCGGCCGCCGGACCCGCTATACCACCGCCGTGCTCAGCCCCGATGGCCGCCGCCTGCTGGCCGTGAGCACCGATTCCAGCTACCGGCACCGCCTGCACCTGCTGGATACCGAAACCGGCCGCGTATTGCGCACCTTCGATAATCCTCAAAACCAGCCTTACCTGCACCCGCGTTTTGCCCCCGATGGACGCACGGCCGCCGTGGTACGACTGGAAACAGAGGGGAAACGCCTGGAGCTGCTGGATACCGAGAACGGTCAGGCCCGCGTCGTGCTGCCCGCCGCCAACGACAATATCAGCCAGCCCCAGCCCGGCCCCGATTACGTACTGTTTACCTCGCCCCGCTCGGGGCAGGAGGAGGTGTACGCCGTGCGCCTCAGCACCGGGGAAATTCGGCAGGTAACCAGCCGCCCGGTGGGCAGCTACCATCCCGCCCTCAGCCCCGACGGCCAGCGGCTGGTCTTCCACGAAATCAGGGCGCAGGGCAGTCGGGTACTGGAAATGCCCCTGCAACCTCAGCAGTGGCTGCCGCCCACTGCCCCGGCCCCCAACCGCTACGCCGACGAGCTGACGGCCCGGGAGCCCGGCGCCCGCACTATGGGGCCCGTGCTGCCTCAGGATTCGGTGAGTGGGCCGGTGCTGGTGGCCCGGCGCTACCGCCGCCTGCCCCACGCGCCCAACCTGTACGGCTGGGGTTTGGTACAGAGCCCTTCCGGCAACGGCCTGAACTTAGGCATTCGGGCGCAGGACGTGCTCAGCACCACCCAGGCCATTGCCAGCGTGGGGTTTGATGGCGTGGAACGCACCGGCCGCGTATTTGCCGATGTCAGCTACCAGGGGCTGTGGCCGGTGCTGGATGTGGGCGTGGAACACGGCGGCCGCCGGGCCATCGGGAGCGTGCCAACGGGTGGGGCTGCTGAGAGAAACTGGCAGTACACCCGCCTGCAGGTGGGCAGCCGCCTGCCCTTGGTACTCACCCGCTCCCGCATGCTCACGTCTCTTTCGGTAGGGGCCTATTACCAGCTGGAGCAGACCCGTAACTACCCATTTACAACGCGCTACCTCAGCGAAGTGGGCAGCCGGCCGCTCCACGTACTGCTGGGTACCGTGAGTTTCGCCCGCACCCTGCGCCAGAGCTACCGCGACGTAGCCCCGCGCTGGGGCCAGAGTGTGGCGCTAACGTTGCGGGACACACCCTTCGGCAACGGCTTGGAGGCCCGGCAGGTAGCCGCGCAGGGCAGCTTGTTTCTGCCGGGCATCGGCTGGCACCACGCCCTGCGGCTGCGGGCCGGCTACCAGTACCAGCAGCAGCAGGAGTACCGGTTTGGGTCGGCCATCTTCTACCCGCGTAGCCTGCCCTACCTGAGTGCCAACCGCCTCACCTCCTACAGTGCCGAGTACCGCCTGCCCCTGGCCGATGTGCATTGGGAGTTGGGCCGGGTACTGTACATCCAGCGTCTGAAGGGCAACGCCTTTTATGATGGGGTACGGGCCGTATCGGGTGGGTTGCGCCGCAACTACTACTCCACCGGTTTCGATGTGTCGGCGGTGTTTAACCCGCTCCGGCTGCGCACCCCGTTGGAAGTAGGCCTGCGCACGGTGTACGACTCCTACTACCAGCGCTGGCAGCTGCAGCCGCTGGTGTTGAACGTGGGATTCTGATCCGCACTCTGCCGTTATTCTTCTGATTGGGCTATACTGAGAACCAATTGTAGTTTGTTTTTAAGAAAGGAAGATTACACGGCTGCGTGGCATTATAGTTGAGGCAAGGCCAAACCTCTGTTACCACTATTCTCTTTTCTATGACCAGACGAATCCGCCCATTAGTTGCAACAACCGTAAGCTCCGTAGTATTGGTCCTGGGAGGAGTAGCGGCTGGTTTCCGACCGGCGCTGCCTGATCCGCAGCAGCTGGTTGCGCAACTGCGGCGCTTTTACGCCGAAACCCAGCCCGAGGTCAGTTACCTGCACCTGAATCAGGAGGCTTACGCGGCTGGCGAAACGCTCTGGTTTAAAGCATACGTGGTGGATGCCCGCGCCCACCAGCCCGATACTCTGAGCCGCGTGCTCTACGTGGATGTGGTAACGCCTGCCCGCACCGTGGCTTTTCGCCGTACGCTGCCCCTCCGCCAGGGGCTGGCCGAGGGAGATATTGTGCTGCCGGATACGTTAAGCACTGGTATTTATACTATTCGGGCGTACACTAACTGGATGCGTAACTGGCCGGAAGGACTGTTTTTTACCCGCCGTATACCGGTGTGGCAAGCGGTGCCGCCAGCCGAAGGTGCCGCGCCGGTTTCCGGCATGCGGCGGGCCGCTCTGGCCCGGCAGGCCAGTCGAGTTGTAATGGCTGCCGCCCAACCTGATGTACAGTTCTTTCCCGAAGGTGGTAATTATGTGCAGGGCACCGCCTCGGTGGTAGGAGTAAAGGCCGTGGCCGGCAGCGGACAGGGGCTGGCCTTAAGTGGCACTGTGCTCGACGATGAAAATCACCCCGTGCTGCAGTTCCGGACTCCTGCTCTGGGGATGACCTCCTTCACGTTTACACCCCAGCCCGGGCGCCGCTACCAGGCCCGCGTGACCTTACCCGATGGCTCCGAGGCCCTGTATCCGTTGCCGGCTGCCCAGCCTAGTGGCTGGCTTCTGACTGTGCGCGAGTTAAGCTCTCACTATCTGGTAGTAGTGCGCCGGCCGGGGGCAGTGGCTACCGAGCCGCTGCAGCTGGTGGCGCATGTGCGGGGTACACCCGTGTACCTGGGCACGGGTGAGCTGCAGCCAGGAGATACTTTTTCAGCAAGGATTCCTAAAGACCGGCTGCCGGCCGGGCTGGTGCATATCACCCTGTTCGATGGGCAAAGTGTGGCCCAGGCCGAGCGGCTGGTTTGCGCCCCGTTACCAGCTACTCCAACTGCCCAGCTTCGGGCCGATAAAGCGGCCTACAGCCTGCGCCAACCCGTTACCCTGGAGGTAACGGTGCGCAACGCCCAGGGCCAGCCGGTGGCTGCTGAGGCCTCCGTAACGGTGGTAACGGAAACCGGCCTGCCTCCCCAGGGCCGCCAGGAAACCAACGTGCAGGCGCATCTGCTACTGACTTCGGAGTTGCGCGGCTACGTGGAAAACCCTGCCTGGTACTTCCGCGACGCCTCCCCCGAAACCCGCCGCGCCCTTGATAATCTGTTGCTCACCCAGGGTTGGAGCCGGTTTAGCTGGCAGCAGGTACTGGCACCAACTCCCCTTGCGGCAACCTTCGAGTACCCTTTGGAGCGCACCCTTGCCCTGGGTGGACAGCTGGTGCGCGGTGGGGGGCGGCCCGTGCCTAAAGGTCAGCTTACCCTGCTGCAGAAGGGTGTTGCCAGCGTTGAGCAGCTGACGGCCAATGAGCAGGGGTACTTTCTGCTGACTGGCTTCCCCGGCACCGATACGGCCCGCGTAGTGGTGCAGGCTCTCACGCCTAAAGGGGGGAGCAATGTGCTGCTGCGGCTCTGGGACCGGTGGCCGGTACCTGGTGCCACCGCCTGGCAGCCGCGCCCCCCGTTGGTTGCCGTGGCCGAAAACGAGAGCATATTGGCCACTTATGGGCAGCAAAGCCGGCGCCAGCAGGTGCTGGAGCGCCGCTACCGGCCCGATACTACCAGCGGCATTGTGCTGCGCAATGTTAAGATACAGGGGCAGCGCCCGACCGAGCCCGACCCCCGGTCTCTGCACGGCACCGCCTCCAGCGTAGTGCGCACCCGCGACATTCCCGGGGCCAATGCGTTCAGCAATATTTTTGAGCTGATCCGGGGCCGGGTACCAGGGGTGCAGGTTATAGGCAGCGCCCTGCACTACTCCGTCCGGATCCGGGGCCTGACGTCCATCAGTATGTCATCGGAGCCGCTGTATCTGCTGGATGGTGTACCCCTGGATGCTGATGCACTCCTGAGCGTGCCGGTGCAGGATGTGGAGCGGGTTGAAGTACTAAAGGGAGCCGAAGCCGCCGTGTACGGCTCCCGGGGCAGCAATGGGGCCGTAGCCGTATTCACTAAGCGCGGCCCTGATGCCGCTTCCCGGTCGGCCTTACCCAATATAGCCGCCCGCCATATGCCGGCGTACTACCGGGCGCGGGAGTTCTACGCGCCCCGCTACGAAACGGCCTCTCCGGCCTCCCGCCCCGACCCCCGCCTGACGACTCTGTACTGGCAGCCGCAACTCCACATACCCGCTTCGGGGCAAGCCCGAATTACCTTTTACACGGCCGATGCAGCGGGAGTATTTCTGGCCCAGCTGGAAGGCATAGCCGCCGATGGGGAGCCGGTAAGTGCCCAGGCCCGCGTGGTGGTAGAGCCCGGCCGGTAACAGGTTTGGCCTGCTATTGATCGGCCACATACACCAGCAGTAGCCCGGGATGCCTGGCTTCTTTGAGGAATAGCTGCCGGGCCCGATAGTATATGGCGTGATGCTAGGCTCCTTCTGCAAGTAGCGCAGTTTCTGGTTTTGGCTGCCACAGGTAGCGTAGGTCCTCTACCTGTCGTTGCGCCTACCACTTCACGGATTTCGATGTATCGGCGGTGTTCAATTTCAATCTGCTTCGGCTGCAGCTGCCAGCGCTGGTAGGCGTGCGCACGGTGTACGACTCCCACCAGCGCTGGCAGCTGCAGCCGCTAGTGACGTTATATTTTTTAGATAAAAAATTTGCGTAATAATAAAGCCACGGTGTATTTATACATTTTAAAAGATTATTTATTCAATTCATTGAAAGTTATGCATAGGAGTATTCGGAAAATGTGGGTTTTATGCGGAGTAGTCGCACTAATCGGTGGCACGGTTGCCTTTACTACGGCCTTACCTGATCCGCAACAAGCATTGCAGCAAGTACGGCGCTTCTATGCCGAAGTACAGCCTGAAGTAAGTTATCTGCACTTAAACCAGGAGGCGTATGCTGCCGGAGAAACGCTGTGGTTTAAGGCCTATGTGGTGGGCGCTGAAACTCATCAGCTAGATACTTTGAGCAAGGTGTTGTATGTGGATGTCATTAGTCCTCAACGTACCGTGGCATTCTGCCGCACATTACACTTGAATGAAGGCCTGGCTGAAGGAGATATTGTATTGCCTGATACACTAAGCACCGGCATTTACACAATCCGGGCATACACCTCCTGGATGCGTAACTGGCCCGAAGAGCTGTTTTTTACCCGTCGGGTACCGGTTTGGCAGGCAGTGCCGCCCGCTGCTGGCATGGCGCATGCATCAGCATCACGGCAGGCGGCGCTGGCCCGGCAAACAAGCCGGGCCGTATCGGCCGCCGCCCTTCCTGATGTGCAATTTTTTCCTGAAGGAGGTAACTATGTGCAGGGAGCACACACAATAGTAGGGGTGAAAGCCGTAGCTGCCAGTGGGCAGGGATTGGCTCTCCAAGGCACGGTATACGACGATACTGATCAGGCAGTAGTGGAGTTCAAAACTCCTGCTTTAGGTATGAGTTCGTTTGCCTTCACGCCGCAGCCCGGGCGCCGGTATCAGGCCCGGGTTACGCTACCAGATGGTACGGAGGCTAGTTATCCGCTTCCGGACGTCCAGGCAAGTGGCTGGCTCCTAACCGTGCGCGACTTTGGCAACCGGTACATAGTGTATGTACGTCGGCCTGGTGCGGCTGGGCAAGAGCCACTGCAAGTAGTGGCCCACGTGCGCGGTACCCCGGTGTATGCTGGCGCCGGAACAATTGCGCCCGGTGAAACCTTCTCCGCCACAATACCAAAGGAGCGGTTGCCAGCCGGCCTGGTACATGTAAGTGTACTTGATGGCCAAAACGCAGCCCAGGCCGAGCGACTGGTATTTTCTTCATCGGCTCCCGAGTCTACTGCCCTGCTGCAGCCGGATAAGTCTGCATATGATGTCCATCAACCGGTTACGCTGGAGGTAGCCGTACAGAATGCGCAAGGGCAGCCTACGGCTGCTGAACTGTCGCTGGCGGTGGCATCTGAGACTGGCTTACCCATGAAGGGACGGCAGGAAACCACCATACAGGCACACCTGCTGCTAACCTCCGAGCTACGCGGATATGTAGAAAACCCGGCGTGGTATTTCCAGGGCAAGAGCCCGGAAAAAGAGAAGGCTCTCGATGATTTGCTACTCACCCAGGGATGGAGCCGCTTTGTATGGCGGGAAATTTTGGGTGCGGTGCCAGTTACCAGTACGTTTGATTATCCGTTGGAACAGACCTTGTCGTTGGGCGGTCAATTGGTCCGGAGCAATGGTAAGCCAGTGCCCAATGGCCAGCTTACGGTATTGCAAAAAGGAGTGAACGATGTGGGGGAATTCACGGCCGATGCACAGGGGAATTTCCTGCTGCTGGGCTTCCCAGGTGTTGATTCGGCCCGCGTGCTGCTGCAAGCCCGCACATCCAGAGGCGGGAATAATGTTCTGTTACGCTTGTGGGACCGGTGGCCGGTGCCCGGTGCAGCAGCGTGGCAGCCACGCCCTCCATTGATGGACTCCCCCGAAACTATGAGCAGCCTTGTAGCTTATGGTCAGCGAAGCCGGCGCCAACAAGTATTGGAAAAGCAATTCCGACCCGATACCACCAGTGGTATCGTCTTGCGAAATGTGACCATTCGGGCCCAGCGCCCGGCATCTGATCCTCGCTCTTTACACGCTACTGCCTCTGCTGTGTTGCGTCCGCAAAGTATTCCCGGGGCCAATGTACTCAGCAATATTTTTGAATTAATCCGGGGCCGGGTTGCTGGAGTTGAGGTACTTGGTGATGGGCAAACGTATTCGGTGAGAATTCGAGGAATGGCCTCCACCTCACATCGTACTTCGCCTATGTATCTGCTGGATGGGATGCCGCTTGATTCAGCAGCTATGGTGAACGTACCCATTCAGGACGTAGACCGGGTTGAGGTATTGAAGGGCGCAACGGCGGCTATTTACGGGATGCGCGGGCAGAATGGTGTAATAGCCGTATTTACCCGAATACCTGGTGCTGGCGCATCCGCCTCTAATGTGCCCACGCCGCCCAGTATGGCGTCTCGTCGCTTGCCGGCGTACTACCGTGCCCGGGAGTTCTATGCCCCACGGTACGAATTACCAGCTAGCACGAATCGCCCGGATCCACGCCTGACAACGTTGTATTGGCAACCTACTCTGCATGTACCCGCATCTGGTAAAGCCCGTGTTACCTTCTATACTGCAGATGCCGCCGGGGCGTTTGTTGCGCGTTTAGAGGGCATTACACACGATGGGCAACCAGTGCAGGCCCGGACCAATATAACCGTGTCAAGCAACCATTAGCATACCAGTGCGCGGTTTACTCGGCCGCGTTGAATACCAGCCGGGGCTCAGCGTGAGTGGCATCGTAGAGAGCTAACTGCCGATTCTCAATGGTGTAGCGCGTAATACCGGGCAGTAGCTGGAGGTAGCGGGTTTCCTGGCTTTGGCTGCCGCAGGTGGCATACGTACTTCCCTGGGCACTGAATGTAAGCTGAGCCGTGCTACCTGCAAGGGTATACTTGCCGCCGTACTGGTTGCAGAAGGCACGGCCCCGGCTGGTACCCTCCACGGAGCTCAGGGTGAGGTCGGTGGCGGTGCTACCGGCCGGCAGCTGCAACTGTTGGCCCTCCAGCTCCGTCAGCACCCACCGCTGATCCAGCAGATACACCGGAGCCGGTACGGGCTCATTGCCCTTAGTGCAGCCACCTAGCAGGGCCGCCGCAAACAGAAACGAAGAGTAATAAAGGGCTTTCATAATGCCGGGAACGGGGGAGGAAGACAGGAAACCGTATGCCAGGGAGGCAGTGCGGTGCAGAATGGTTGCAACCTTTGTGCCTATGTCTGTTCTGCCAGTCGGTATTGGCCGGAAAGCAGGAGCCGGCTTATCCTGCGCTGGGTATTTTCCGCGCACTTACTTTATCATTCGTCTCCGGTCCGGCTTGGTCCAGGCTGCCGGGGCCTGGGTACGCACCGTGCCGGCCGCAGCTTGGACCAGAGATGGATGTGTATGATTTTTTGCTGCTTTACTAGGTATAATTCTCAGAGGCGTAGTATCTTTCATTTCGCGTTGTGCCAGCTACACGCAGGCGTAGAAATGGACAGTGTATAACGTTTTGTTAACGGCTCATTCGGGATGCAACGTCTCCCGGCTCCGGTCCGATCCAGCTTCTTTAGCTGTTCTCTATTCTCACTTTACTAAGGCCGGTACCGGTGCAGTGCATTTTATTTGATAAGCCATTTCTGCTCCTGACGTATGACTCCGTCAACCAATGGCTGCATGTGCAGTGGCGCGGCCACCTGACGCTGGCTCTGGTGCAGGAAGGCTCGGAAAAAGTGCTGGAGCTGGTGCGAGCCCACCGCTACCAGCGCCTGCTCAACGACAACACGCAGGTAACTATTCTCGACCTCACGGAGGAAGAGCAACGGGGCTATCAGATCCTGCATCTGCTGTTCGAGGCCGGCCTGCACTACCTGGCTTGGGTGTACGCGCCGGTGCCCCAGGGCCGCTCCTATGCCGACAACTCAGTGGCCGGAGCCAGATGGCCGCTCATTCTGACCTTCGAAGAGTATGCCCCGGCTGCCGAGTGGCTGCGGCAGATGCCCTGACGCACCCGGCCGAGCCGGAGCCCTGGTTGGCCGGCTGCACTACCCGGTTGACCGAAGCCGGATTTCCTCTCGTGGCAGGGCCGCGTACATCCGGTCAGGCGGGCAGCCAGTTGCCGGCCGGTTATGCCCTCCGGGTACCCAATATCATGTCTGAATTACGGCTCCATACTGAAGCGTGCGGTGAGCTGCTGTTATTACCCCATATCCCGTGCCTGCTGATTCGGTGGCATGGTTTCGCCAACAGCGAAAACCTCCGGCGGCTGCTGGATAAAGGCCTGGCCCTCTACCAGGCCCACGCCCCTCACTACCCGTGCCTGGGCTGGGTGGCCGATACCCGCCGGTTTGGAGCCATGCTCCCCGTCGACCAGCAATGGCTTCTGAGCAGCTGGAACCCGCGCGCTTACGCGGCCGGCATTCGCCACCTCCTGTTTCTCGCGTCCGAAAACATCTTTGGCCAGATTGCGCTGCAGCAATACATGCACGCGACAAATACCGATGCTACCGGCCTGCGGGCCATGTACGCGCCTTCGCTGGAGGGTGCCGGCCAACAGGTGCAGGCTGCCCGGTGGCAACTGGCCGACCGGGTATAGCGCCGGGGCTGAATGTTTTTTAGCGGGCCGCTGTTGGCGGAACATCGTTCCACCGCTTACCTTCTGCCATGCAAGCACTCCGCCACCTCTGCCTGACAACGGGCTGCGCCCTGGGACTTTTACTGCCCGCCACGGCCTCGGCCAATAATACCACTTCCATTACCGTTGTGGTGTCGGCCCTGGCATCTACCAACTCCGCCGTAAAGCTGTACTTCTATAATGTGCGGGAGAAGTTCCTGACGAAGGGTGGCTATGCCTTCATGAAGGTGGTAAAGCCCGGTGGCCAGCGGCAGGTGAGCCTGCCGGTGGATCTGCCCCCCGGCGACTGGGCCGTGGCCATTACCCAGGACGTGAACAACAACGACCGGTTGGATAAAAACCTGATGGGCATTCCGACGGAGCCTTTTGCCTTTTCCAATAACGTACGCCCCCGCTTTGCCCCGCCCGCATTTGATGAGTGCAAATTCACGGTGGGTGGACCCGCCCGGGTAGTCAGCATTGTGCTGACGAAGTAACGCTTACGCTTTCCGGAACGGGTGCCCGCCCCGGGCCAGGCGCTCCGTAATTTCCACGGCCCGGCGGGCCCGGGTTTCCGGCTGCTTGCCAGTGCTGATGTGCTGGGCCACGGCCCGCCGCATACTGCCCGAAAGCTGCTCGAACCGGGCGCCGGCTTCGGGCCAGGCCTCCAGCGCCTCTGCCAGTTCCTCCGGCACTTCTACCCGGTCGGGCTCCGGGTCAGGAGCCAGCGCCACGCTTACCCGCTGACCCAGTTGAATTCCGATGGTGTGGCATAAATCCTTGTTTACCATGATGTAGCGGCCCCCGCCCGTGAGCGGCAGCAGGCCCAGCCGCACCGGGTAGCCATTGAGGGTTCCCGTTACCCGCCGGGTGGCTTTGCCGCCCAGCGCCGCCAGCACCAGCGGCGGCACCACCACAACCTGGGTGGGCATAAAGCTGGGGCCGCCCGATTCCAGCGTGGCTTCGAAGGTGTGCAGGTGCATAGGGGAGGAGAATGGTCGGATGCAAAACTTTTTGCCGCCCGATGGGCTTATGGCATTTCAACTTCGCACCAACGTAATACGCGTCATGAAAATAGAAATCTGGTCGGATATTCTGTGTCCGTTCTGCTACATCGGAAAGCGCCGCCTGGAAAAAGCCCTGGCTTCCTTTGACCATGCCGGGGAGGTGGAAATCCAGTGGCGCAGCTTTGAGCTGGATCCGCAGGCCAACCCTACCCCCGGCGAAAACCAGTATGCCCGCCTGGCTCATAAATATGGACAGAGCGAAGACTGGGCCCGGCAAATGAGCGCCAATATGACGCAGATGGCCGGTGAAGAGGGCCTGGCGTTCAATTTCGATACGGTAGTGCCGGCCAACTCTCTGCGGGCGCACCGGCTGGTGCACCTGGCCGCGCGCCACGGCCGACAGGATGCCGCCAAGGAACGCCTGTTCAAAGCGTATCTGGAGCAGGGGCTCGATATCAACGATGTGCCTACTCTCACGCAATTGGCGGCTGAGCTGCAGCTGCCCGCTGCCGAGGTGGAGCAGCTGCTGGCTTCCAATCAGCTGGAGCAAGAGGTGCGCTACGATGAATATCAGGCTCAGCAAATTGGCGTGCGCGGCGTGCCGTACTTCGTGTTCGAGGATAAGTATGCCGTATCAGGGGCTCAGCCCACGGAGCTGTTTCTGGAAGTGCTGGAGAAAGTATGGGCCGAAGGCCGTCCGCAGCCCGTGCAGTTGGCTGGGGCCGATGGAGCCTCCTGCGGCCTGGATGGCGGTGCCTGCTAGAAAGTACGCCTGGATAGCATAACCTGCTACGCCGGGCAGCCCAACCACCCGGTGCTACCCCAAAACCAGTTATACTTACAGGTATCGTTTCCCTGTACGTATCCTCTGTCATGCTATTTCGCGGTCCACTATCAATTCTCTATGTAGCCGGGGTGCTGACCGGCGCAGTAGCCCCGGTAATTTCTTTCTCGGCCCTGGGCCAGGCAACTTCCGCTAGCCCGGGGCTGGGGGCTGAAAAGGCGTATTTGCACCTGAACCAGGAGGCCTATACAGCTGGCGAAACGCTGTGGTTCACGGCATACGTACTGCCGGCCGGTAGTCCAAGTCAGGTAATGTATGTGGATGTGGTAGCCCCCGACGGGCAGCTGCTGGCGCACCGCATACTGGATGTGCACGCGGGCAGTGCCCCCGGTGATGTACCGCTGCCCACCAGTCTGGCCCCGGGGCGTTACCTCATTCGGGCCTATACTGCCCAAATGCGCAATGTGCCGGCCAGCCTGTTCACGCGTACTTTTCTGGTGCAGTCTGCGGAAAGGAAGGCACCTGCGGCCGGGCCTGTCAGTGCCGTAAGGTTTTTTCCGGAGGGCGGGGCATTGGTAAACGGACTAAGCAGCGTGGTAGCCTTTACGGCGACTGATGCAGCTGGTCGGGGTCAGGCCGTGAACGGAGTAGTGCAGGACGACCAGGGTAAGGAAGTGGCCAAACTGGTGGGAGCGGCTGCCGGGGTGGGCCGTTTCGAGTTTGTGCCGGTGCCAGGCCACCAGTATGAAGCCCGCATCCGGCGTGCCCCCGAGCAACCCGTTAGCGTATATGCGCTGCCGGCTGCGCAACCAGCCGGGATAACCATGCACGTGCAGGATGCCAGTGGCGACTATGTAGTAACGGTGCGCCGCCGGTCCTTACAGCCGCAGGCCCCTCCCGAGCCAATAATTCTGGCTGCGCAGGGGCAGGGACGGGTAGTGGCATCACAGCAGGGGCAGCTCCAGGATGTTATGGTGTTCCGGGTAACCAAAAAGCAGCTTCCCGCCGGCCTGATACGGCTGGTGGTGCTGGATGCGCAGCAAACACCCCGCAGTGAGCGGCTGGTTTTGAACGGGGCCACCGCGGGCAAACTGAGTGTGGGGGTGACGCCTGCCAAAAACCCGTATGCCCCAGCCGAGCGGCCGACGCTGAAGCTCCAGGTACTGAATGCGGCCGGACAGCCGGTAGCCGGGCGGTTCTCAGTGGCCGTGAGCAAAGCCGAACCGGCTGCTGCCGCCACTCCCGATATCTACTCCTACCTAACGCTTACCTCCGAAATAGGAGGGCCAGTGGCCGCCTCCGACGTATTTAAAGCAGCAAACAACGTTTCCGGGCAGGTGCTGGATGACTGGCTGCTCACGCAGAGCTGGCGCGGAGGGGGCGAGCCAGTAAACACCTCGTTTGCGCCGGAGCGTGGCCTGACGCTGGGAGGCAAAGTAACCAACGACCGGCAGGAGCCGGTGGCCGGTGTGCCGGTGGTCATCACGCGTCCCACTACCCAGAAAACCGAGCAGGTTCTGACGGATGCGCAGGGCCACTTTGCCTTCACTGGCTTTTCCGCCCAGGATACGGTGCCCGTACGCGTGGAAGCATTACCAATAAAAGGCTTGAAACGGCCACGTATTCTGCTGGATGCTGATGCGGCCTCAGTGGCTCCGCTGACAGAAGCTGAAGCGCAATTGCCACTGGGTGCTGCCTCCGACGTGTCCGGTACCGGCACTACCGATGCTGGCACCGGTAGTGCCGGAGGGCGCCGTGGCATTGAGCTGCGCAACGTGGTAGTGGAAGCCAACGGCCGCCCCGCCCTCAAACCCGACCCCCGTCGTATTTACACCCGTGCCGACGCCGTTATTCAGGTGCAGAATATTGTGGGTATTAGTGCTTACCGGGATGTAATACAGGTGTTGCAGGGCCGGGTGCCGGGTGTAACGGTGATATCCAATCAGGGCTTTCTGCAGGTAATTATGCGGGGTAATAGCTCCTCCTCCATGGAGCAGTTCCGGCTGGCCCCAGCCACCGCAACCCGCGGAGCGCGGGTACCCGCACCGTCGGCTTCCGAAAGCCCGGTAGACAACATGGGACGTAAAAGCCCGTTGCTGCTACTGGATGGTGTATCCACCGATATCAACATGATCAATTCAGTTCCTGTTAATGAAATTGAAACGATTGAAGTACTGAAACCAGCCACGGCAGCTATTTTCGGGGATAGGGCCGGTGGGGGAGCTATTGCCTTCCTGACCAAGCGCGGCAATCCCAACTACGACCCCACCCGCAAGGCCCCTGTGCTGCCGCCCCTGTATGCACCGCCTCGTTATGCCCGCCTCCGGGCTTTCCAGCCATCTGCTGCTTCCGATGCCCTGTACTGGAACCCGGTGGTACAAACCAACGAAGCCGGTACGGCCACCCTTACGCTGGATAAGGTTACGGCCGTGGGTAGCTACATCATAACAGTGCAAGGCATATCGGTAACCGGCGAGGTTGGCAGCGGCACGGCCGAGCTGCAGGTAGTCGGCCCTAAATAAGTCGGCCGTTAGTCCCGGATTGCGGGCTACATAATTCCGGCAGCTGGGTAACTTTCTGAAAATGGCCAAGGTATAGAAAGGATACACTGTTGTCCTTTCCATACCCTGTACCTCATGAAAACTACCCTGGCTTCTTCTTTTTTGCTGCTGATACTGCTGCTGACTGGCTGCTCGTCGCCGGTGGCTGTTCAGCAGAAACCCGGTACCGATTTCAATCAGTACCGCACGTACGACTGGGCTAAAACCGAAGTAAAATCGGCTGACTCCAAGAACCCCATTTATCAAAGTACCCTCAATGATGAGCAGATTCAGAGTGCCATCAATAGCGAGCTGGGCAAACGGGGCATCCGGCAGGTGCAGGGCAATGCCAAGCCCGATCTGTATCTGACATATCACCTCTACATTGAAGAAGCGGAGCGGACGGTGGCCAACCCGCCGGCACCGGGCTTTGCGTATCCGTATGCCTTCTCTTACCGGGGCTCCTACCTGCCCATCAACTACCGCTACTGGTATACCACACCCTACTACAACACCGGCTACCGTACCGAAACGTACCAGGAAGGCACCATGATTCTGGATATGGTAGATGCCCGCACAAACAACCTGGTATGGCGGGGCTCCATGGCGGATGCGGTGAATAATCCGGCCCGCTTGGGCGAAGAGTTTGCCAAGTCGGCCAAGGATATCCTGGACAAATTCCCGGTAGAGAAACAATAGCACTGGGTTGTCGGAACGCCACACGGGGCCGCCACGCACTATGCGTAGCGGCCCCGTGTGGCGTTCCGGCGAAATACGTTTTCTGCTTTTTCGAGCGAATACAGCGTGGTTACCGGGCTACGGGCTTGAGGCTGATGGCTGCTCCGCCCCCGGCCGCCAGCTGCAGCTTCAGCACCGATTTGCTGTTGACCTTCTGCTTGCGGATCTGGTAGGCCATGGGGTTTTTATCCCAGCTGGCCCCTTTGCCGTCGGTGTACACGGTGGCCTCATATTGCTGGCCAGCGGGCAGAAAATCCAGCTTTACAGTCTGCTGGCGTGCCTGCTCATCGGTAATGGCACCTACGTACCAGTCCTGCGTGCCTTTGGCCTGGCGGGCAATGGTGATGTAGTCGCCGGGCTCAGCGGCCAGAATGCGCGTATCGTCCCAATCCACGGCCACATCCTTGATGAACTGGAAGGCGTCGGCGTGTTTCTCGTAAGCCTCGGGCAGGTCGGCGGCCATTTGTACGGGGCTGTACATCGTCACGTACAAAGCCAGCTGCTTTACCAGAGTGGTATGAACTTGCCGGCCTTTGTTCTGGGCGGGGTTCCAGGGCTCCAGCTGAATCTGGAAGATGCCGGGCGTGTAGTCCATTGGGCCGCCCATCAGACGGGTGAAGGGCAGAATGGTTTCGTGCTCGGGCGGGTTGCCGGTGCTCCAGGCGTTAAACTCGTTGCCCCGCGCCGCCTCCGAGGCCAGCCAGTTGGGGTACGTGCGGTGCAGCCCCGTGGGCCGTACGGATTCGTGCATGTCCACCATCAGCTGATGCTGACCGGTGAGGGCGGCGGTGCGGTTGTAGTGGTTCACCATCCACTGGCCGTCGTGGTGCTCCCCGCGCGGAATGATGCGGCCCACGTAGCCGGTTTTTACGGCGTCGTAGCTGTGCTCCTTCATGAAGCGGTAGGCGGCTTCCTGGCGCCGCTCGTAGTTGGTAACGGAGCTGCTGGTTTCGTGATGCATCATCAGTTTCACGCCTTTGCTGGCGGCGTACTGCTGCAGCTCCGTCACGTTGAAATCGGGGTAGGGCGTCACGAAGTCGAACACCTCTTCTTTCCAGTTATTGGCCCAGTCTTCCCAGCCTACGTTCCAGCCTTCCACCAGCACGCTCTGCAGCCCGTTTCTGGCGGCGAAATCAATGTAGCGCTTCACGTTGGCGGTGTTGGCACCGTGGCGGCCATTGGGGCGTAGCTTGCTCCAGTTGGTGCCGGCCAGCTTGATGTTGCTGGTATCGGCGTAGTTCCAGCTGGCGCGGTTTACGTGCATCTCCCACCACACGCCCACAAATTTCTGGGGCTTAATCCAGTCGGTGGAGGTTAGCTGGGTAGGCTCGTTGAGGTTCAGAATCAGCTTGCTGGCCAGTACCTCGGGGGCTTTGTCGCTCACCACCACGGTGCGCCAGGGCGTGTGCTCCGGGGCCTGCAGGTAGGCCGCCGCGCCGGTTGCGCCCGGCACCAGGTGGCTGCGGAGCCCGAAGCCTTTGGTATCCACGTCCAGCATCATGGCCGGGTAGTTCACCAGCGCGGCCTCATGAATGTTCACGTACAGCCCGTCATCCGACTTCAGCATCAGCGGCGTTTGCACGCGGGTGGGGTCGGCCTTGAGCTGGATGGGCTCGATGGGCGTGGTATTCACCTCGCTCAGGCGGGTGGTGCTGTAGGTGTACTCGTTGGAGTCGTAGTCGCCCGGAATCCAGAAGGCTTTGTGGTTGGCGGGCAGGTTGAACTCAGTAGCCTCCTGCTGTACCACAAAGTAGGTGAGGCCGGGCTGTTGCGGCACTTCGTACCGGAAGCCGATGCCATCATCAAATACCCGGAACACCACATCCAGCAAGCGGCCGGGGGCGGCCGTCTGGCGCAGGTGCACGGTGAGCTGGCGGTAGTGGTTGCGGATGTTTTTCTGCTCGCCCCATACCGGTTGCCAGGTATCGTCGTGGGTCAGGGAGTCAATGCGGGTAATCTGGAAGCCCTGGTTCAGGCCGGGCTGGTTTTGCAGCAGCAGCCCCATGCGGCTGGGCTTTAGCACCTGTTTTTTGCCCAGGCTCAACTGGTAGGTGGGCTCACCGGCGGGGCTGAGCTGAAATTGCAGGGCAAGCGTATGGCCGGGCGAGTAAATAGTTTGGGCCAGAGCGGGAATACCGGGACTGGCTGCCAGCAGCAGGGCTATCTGGCAGGCACGTTTCATGCGCAGCATCAGAGAAAGGAAAGAGTAAAAGCGAAGCAAAGTCGCAAAATAACCCCGGACGCTGCAGGAGGCTACCGGCTTTTCGTCCCGCACAGTGCCCCGCCAGCCCGCCATCCGAGTAGGTTTGCACGCTGCTTCCGGCGTAGTTAGCCCGCTTTTCGGTATAGTACCGACCTACGCCGGGCCTCCCGGGAGCCCGTGACCCCGCATGATTCTACGGTTGACATCAGCAAGGACCGGATACGAAGCAAGAACAGGTGCCGAGACAGGGAATATATAGCAGGGCAAGGGGTGCGCGAGGCATAGCAGCAGGAAACGGCACTCGTGGCGTACCCAAGTCAGAATCCCGGCAATCTACGTGTAAGCCAAAGCTGATTTCCTGTCACGCGTCAATCAGTTGTGCGCAAAAAAAGGCAGTTCACTGAAAAGTGAACTGCCTTTACAGGAAAGGAGAGTGAGCGGGCTCTGACTAATACGTTGAGCCGTTGGAAGTCTTCATTTTCTTCTTGTCACGCTTCTCCATGGCTTTGTTCTTGCGCTGCTCACGCGTCATGGTGGGCGAGGTGTTAGGCGTCATGGTAGCCCGGTCGCTGGCGGGTTGGGTATTGCTGGCTGGCAGCGTACCCAGTGAGCCTTGTGGCTGAGCCGGTGGAGCCGACTGCGGGCTGACACTGCCGTTTACCGTGGGCGTGCTCTGGGTGGTTTGGGCTGAAGCAGCGGATATGCCGAGCAACAGGGCAACGGCGGAGGCAAAGAAGATTTTCATGGCGTTGGTTGAGTACGGAAAGGATGAATTTGATGTCCGTATATACGCCGGCTGAGGGGGGGAGTTGGTGAAGCAGTTAGAAAGCCAAAATTCTACAACACCACGCTTGAGCTTACGTTCGGGCCATATTTCTACTACTGTACAGCTTCCGGCGGAGCGGTTGAAACGCATGGATACCAACCGCCGGAAAGGCGTTGCGCTGCCGGCTGACTTGTCATCGGGATGGTGTAGGAGAGTTACTTGGCATGCCATTCATACCAGTTGACAACCATTCTGGGCTGCCTGATAACCGGCCGTAGCCTTTACCCCGCGCTTATTGTGCCGTGGCACTCGTAGCCGGCGGTTCTGTGAATGCGGGAGCCTATGCTGGCGCGTAGTGATAAGCTGAATCCCTGCAACCTGCCGGTCGGGGCCGGAACAGCTGACGGCCAGGCCGGGGTCGGCTGATGCGCCTGATTCACATGTATATGCGGTTGTGCCGGGGCGGTGGAATGGTGAACTTGGTCCTGCTGCTGCTCCCCGGTTTCAGGCAAGGCGCCGTGCCGACAACAGGTGAGAAAGGCGGCACCACGTCAGTGTATTTCACCCCCGGCTTTCTGCTTTGCGCAGAAAGTCACCTTTCGCTATGAACATGAACGCCAAAGCTGTTGCCCTGTTTTCCAAAATTCAACTGGTCGGCGCCATCAACCCGGCCGCCTGGGATGCCTTGATTCCGCATTCCCACTTTGTTTTCACCGATGCCCACGTAAACCTGCTGGCGGCCGACCTGGTACGCCAGATCAGCACCCAGCTCGCCGACACCGGCCTGCGGGAGCGGACGTTTGGCGTGTCGCAGCAGATGGCCCGCTCGGCGGCATCGGCTCTGGCCGCTAGCTGGGAGCCCGGCGACGAGCTGTGCCCACCCTGGCGCTGGCCTTTCCCGCACCCCCACGGCCTGGAATGGCTGGGGCAGCTGGATCAGGTGCTCAAACCGCAGCCGGACCCCTGGAAAACCCTGCCTGCCGCCGAGCAGGTGCAGCTGGCCTACCAGCTCACGCAGGTAGCTTCCCTGACCAGCGAAGCCGGCTTCAGTCAGGAGCTGCTGCACCTGGCAGCTGGTGTGGCTGCTGCCGCCAGCCGCACGATGCTGGATGAGTTTGAGCGGTGCGGCACCAAACCCCGCCCAAAATTCCCGAAGAAGGCACCGAACCAGATTCCGCAGCTGGTATAGTCCTGCTGTGCTGCCGCGTGAATGCCGGCAGCTTGCCGACCCGCTGCAACGGGCCGACAACCATAACGCCCCCGGCCGACTGGTCGGGGGCGTTATGGTGAAGGGGCAGGTAAGAAACGGGGCAGACCCGTGTACCGCTGCCATCCGAATCCGGCTTTTAGCAGGGCTGCTGTCCGGAAGTGGGAGCCAGCCTCGTATGTTTGTGTAGTATACTATGCCATCCCTTCCCACCGTGTTTTTCCCGTCATATGAATCCTGATGACCCCGGCCGCCTGGCAGCCCTCGACTCATATGATATCCTGTATTCGGCGCGGGAGAAGCTGTTTGATGATGTAGTGGAACTGGCTTCCTACATTTTTAGCGTGCCGGTAGCGCGTATTGCCTTTGTGCAGCCGCAGGCCGTGTGGCACAAAGCCAGCGCGGGCATGGAGCCCCAGGAGGTGCTGGCCCCCGAGCAAAGCCTCTGCCCCCGGGCCATTGTGGCCCCCGAGCCGGTGCTGGTGTACCCCGACCTGGAAGCCACGCCCGACCAAAGTACCCCGGCCATGCGGGCGCGGAACCTGCGGTTTTATGCCGGGGCTCCGTTGCAAACTTCCCAGGGCCATTGCCTGGGTACGCTGTGCCTGGCCGGCTACGAGGCCCGGCAGTTTACGGTGGCCGAGCAGGGCCTGCTGCGGCAGCTGGCCGCGTTGGTGATGCAGGCGCTGGAAGCCCGCCGCCACCTCCGAACCGCGCAAACGCCCACGGCCTGGGAGAAGCTACGCCGGGAAGCCGAAGAAATCCTGCACAACCAGATGGCCATGGTGCGCTACCTCAAAGCCCGCGGGGCCGGCCAAGTACCCGTGCCCGAAACGCTGCTAACCCCCATCGGCAAACAGCTGGCGGAAGTAGCCCAGGTGCTGACCGTAGCAGGCTAATGCTGGAAAGCCAAAAGACTAGTTCCCCTCCTTGGAAAGGAGGGGCTAGGGGTGGTTGACAAGCGTTGAACGGTTTTTAGAAATAGATTCTAGTCATCGTTCTGGCATCTATCAACCACCCCTAGCCCCTCCTTTCCAAGGAGGGGAACTAGTTTTTAGTCTGTAGCCCTAGCTGGACGTGGGGATGGGGGAGAGGACTGGTTTACCGGGGCGCTGGGCGGTGTTGATGGTTTGGCGGGCCGACTGGTAGGCGGTGTAGAAGCGGGGCTCGGGGCGCTGGTAGCGCACCAGATACTTATCGAGGCGGTTGCGGAGCAGGGCCACGGCGGCGCGCAGGTCGGCGGCGAGGACCTGGGTGTGGGCTTTGCCGTCGGCGGAGGCGAGGCGGGGGGCCGACTGGCCGGCCTGGAAGGCGGTGAGGGCGGCGGCCAGCTCGGTGAGCTCCTGCTGCGTGACGCCCTGGTTCTGGAGGGCGGCGAAGTGGGCGGTGGCCTGCTCGTGGAGGTTTTTACTGATGCGGGCCAGGTCGTTGTCGGGGGCGCGGCGGAGCTGGCGCTCGGTGTAGTCGGCGTCGGTGTGGAGGCGGATGTCCTGCTGCTCGTCGGCGTGGGCGAGCAGGGCGGCGGCTACTTCGGCGGCGCGCTGGGCCAGGTGCTCCTTGGTGGCCTTCTTCACGGCCCCGGCGCTGCGGGGGGCGGCGGCGCTTTGCTGGGTGTCGGCGGTGGGGTCCAGTTCCTGGACCAGGGCGGCCAGCTCGGCGCGGGCCGTGCCCAGGGCTTTGTTGGCGGCATAGACCTCGGCATACTGGTCGAGGACGGCGAGGGTGGCCTGCATCATAGTGAGGCGGGCGCGTTGTTTATCGGTCATAAGAGCATAAGTGTTAAGTACCTCCAAAAGATAGGCGGTGGCGGGCAGCATCCGCTAAGCTGGACCGTACTTTATTTCGGTAGGGGTGGCAACGGCCGCTGCCGGCGTGGCAAGCGCCCCTGCCCTGGTGGCAACGCCCGCTGCCCACGTGACAAGCGCCTCTGACCACGTGGCAAGACCTGCTGCCCTCGTGACAAAGCCCGCTGACGAGGTGGCAACGCCTGCTGCCCTCGTGACAAGAGCCGCTGACCAGGTGACAACGCCCACTGGCGGGGTGACAAGCCCTTCTGACCGGATGACAAGGGACAGTGGCGGAGGCGCAACGTCCTCCGCCCGCCGAAACTTCAGCCCCTTTCTGGCGCGAGCTTGTAGTGCGTGCCTGCCCTTGACGTGAGGCGGTGCCTCACCCGATAGGTCCAGATGGCACAACCCCAGTCTGCCTCTGACAATGAGGTACAACCTCATTGTCAGAGGCAGGCACGAGCTACACTTTCACGCCAGCCGGGGAATTATTCTCTGGCTCTTTGGCACCTATTTCTATTGCAAAAGAATCTTCAACAGATCTGCCAATTTCAAAGCCTATGGCTAGATAATCTAATTTCTTTTTCCAGTCTTTAAAGTCATTGTAATTTTTGATTTTTGCTTGTTTCTGATAATTTAATAGTATTAAAATTATGATTCTGCATACTGTTTTTATTTCCTTTATATAATCATAAGGAATAGATTTTCCTGCATGAACATATTTGCTTCTTGCTGCATAAAGTTTGGATATCATGGTTTTGTTTTCATTATAATTTTCTTTGTTATAAATACTTAATAGTACAGAAACTCTTTCTGAAATTGCTTTTGTTATAGTATTTGCGTCTCCGAAGACTAAATCTAGGGCTATTATAAAATGCAAAAAACCTTCATCATATCTTTGTTCATCAATATATCTATAGCCTTTTGCGATAAATTTTGCAAATGATTTTATGGTTTGATGAATTTCAGATTCATTGAAATTTTCAAAATCATAAAATTTTTTCAACTCTTCTTTTATTATTTTTAATATTTTTGACGCATCAGGATATATAGATATGGTGAGTGATCCTATATTTTCAGGAACTACAAATCCATATACTTTATTATTAAATCGTATATCCGAATATATTGTTACTGATTGAGAGCCAAGCCTCTCTCTAAATACTTTACTCGGCATATCTGGTAAACCTAAAGCAATTTGCAGATTTTGTTGTTCGTTAAAATCGTTCCAGAAATCTTCAAATAAACTGTGTGACAAGTGTTCAAAATATATGAGTGATCTATCTATTAGGCTGTGATTGTTAATGTATTTTCCATGTATAAATAAAAATTGATGCCAGTTGATAATGTTAACATCAAATATTTTTCTTTTTACAGAAAGTCTATTTGTGAACTTATTTTTATTAATTTCATAAAAATCCGAGCCAGCTTTTTTGCATTTATACGCAAGTTCGTTGCTGTTAAGTATTCCAATTAAAAAGTCGCCAAATTCAAACTCTTTTGGCATTTCGCCGTGTATGGGAGGCATTATAAAATATTGAGATACTTTTACGGGTTGAATTAGATTTATTAAATCGTTAAGTGAATCAACCGGATTTTCTAATCTATTTGGGTGACTTGTGTATATGTATAATATAGTTGTTATTATTTTATTATTCGCTACATGTTTTTTGTTGATTAACTCTTTTTCTATTTTTGTAAATAGTGAATCAATATTGTCTTTATAATTTGATGAATACCAAATACTGTATTTTGGAATGCGGTCTAATTTGCCTGTGTTATGCTCTCCAATCCCTCCCTCAAATGCTATTAGTTCTTCCTGCTGCTCATTAGTGGACTTTGTAAATGACAGTGACTTTAATGGATCTTTGAAGTAGTCAATGTTAGGAATGCTCATTACGTGCGCAGATTGTGTTTAGAAATGATTTTTAGCAGAGATGTTCTCAAACATAACATTGATAAATTTACAAGCTATACGTATAGCTGTATTTATATAATCCCCACCGTTTCCTCACTACCCAACTCGCTCAAAATACGCTTGGCGGCCTGGACGTTCTTCACGTCTTCGATGCTGAGGATGAGCTGTTCCTTGCGCTCCTTCATGGAGGCGGAGCGCGGGTGGGTCTGCACGTAGCTGAGGATGTTGCCGAAGGTGGCGCCCTGGAAGTAGGGCTCGTTGTTGGTGGCCGGGATGAAGCCTTTGAGCAGGTTCTTCTTGAGCGTGAGCTTCTCGAACCCGGTCTGGCAGGCCAGCCAGCGCAGGCGCACGATGTCGGCGAGCTGCTCCACCTCCGCGGGCAGCGGCCCGAAGCGGTCCACGATGCCAGTGAGCAGCTTGCGTAGCTCCTCGGCGTTTTTGGCCCGATCGAGCTTGCTGTAGAGCTGCAGGCGCTCCGACACGCTGCTCACGTAGCGGTCCGGAATGAGCACTTGCAAGTCGGTTTCGATGTTGCACTCCTTGGGGCGGCCGGTGCCGGCGGCCTGCTGCAGGCGCTGGGTGGGGTCGCCGAGGAACAGGTCGCGGAACTCGGTTTCCTTTAGCTCCTGCACCGCTTCGTCGAGAATCTGGTGGTAGGTTTCGAAGCCCAGGTCGTTGATGAAGCCCGACTGCTCGCCGCCCAGCAGGTTGCCCGCCCCCCGGATGTCCAGGTCGCGCATGGCCACGTTGAAGCCCGCGCCCAGGTCCGAGAATTCCTCCAGGGTGCTCAGGCGCTTGCGGGCGTCGGAGGGCAGGCCGGCCACCGGAGGCGTGAGCAGGTAGCAGTAGGCCTTTTTGTTGGAGCGGCCCACGCGGCCCCGCATCTGGTGCAGGTCACTGAGGCCGTGCATGTGGGCGCGGTTGATGAGGATGGTGTTGGCGTTGGCAATGTCGAGGCCCGACTCGATGAGGGTGGTGGCCACCAGCACGTCGTAGTCGCCGTCCACGAACTTCATCATGCGCTTTTCCAGCAGGTCGCCGTCCATCTGGCCGTGCACGTAGGTCACGCGGGCATCGGGCACGAGGCGCAGAATCATGCTGGCCTGCTCCTCGATGTCCTTCACGCGGTTGTGCACGAAAAATACCTGCCCGCCCCGCTTCAGCTCCCGCGAAATCGTGTCGCGGATCAGCAGCTCATCAAACACGTGCAGCTCCGTTTGCACCGGCTGGCGGTTGGGCGGGGGCGTGGCAATCACGCTCAGGTCACGGGCGCCCATCAGTGAGAAGTGCAGGGTGCGCGGAATGGGCGTGGCCGACAGCGTGAGCGTGTCCACGTTCACCTTGATTTCCTTGAGCTTGTCCTTGGTTTTCACCCCGAACTTCTGCTCCTCGTCAATCACCAGCAGGCCCAGGTCCTTGAACTGCACGTCCTTGTTGGTGAGGCGGTGGGTGCCGATGAGGATGTCGGTTTTGCCGTCGGCCACCCGGCCCAGGGTTTCCTTGATTTGCTTGGTGGTCTTGAAGCGGTTGACGTACTCCACCGTCACGGGCAGGTTGCCGAGCCGCTCCCGAAAGGTTTTGTAGTGCTGCATGGCCAGGATGGTGGTGGGCACCAGCACGGCCACCTGCTTGCCATCGGCCACGGCCTTGAAGGCGGCCCGGATGGCCACTTCGGTCTTGCCGAAGCCCACGTCGCCGCACACGAGGCGGTCCATGGGGTGGGGCACCTCCATGTCGCGCTTCACGTCCTCGGTGGCCTTGGCCTGGTCGGGCGTGTCCTCGTAGATAAAGCTGGATTCCAGCTCGGCCTGCATAAAGGAGTCGTGGGCGAAGGCGTGGCCGGGCGCGGTTTTGCGCTTGGCGTACAGCCGGATGAGCTCGGCCGCAATGTCCTTCACCTTTTTCTTGACCGACTTCTTCTTATTCTCCCACTCCGGCGAGCCCAGCTTGCTCATGGTGGGCGGCGTGCCCTCGGCCCCGCTGTACTTGGCAATCTTATGCAGGGCATGGATGCTGACGGTCAGCACATCGTCGTCGCGGTACACTAGCCGGATGGCTTCCTGCAGCCGGTCGTTGATTTCCACTTGCGTAAGGCCGGCAAAGCGGGCAATGCCGTAGTCCTGGTGCACCACGTAGTCGCCGGGCACCAGGGTGCGCAGCTCCTTCAGCGTAAGGGCCTTTTTCTTGGAGAACTTGCGGGTTTCCTGGGCCCGGTAGAACCGCTCGAACAGCTGGTGGTCGGTGTAGACCACCAAGCGCAGCGTTTCGTCGATGAACCCCTCGCGCAGCCCTAGCAGCAGGTGCTGAAACTGCACGTTGTTGTCCAGCTCGTCGAAGATGGTGCGCAGGCGGTCGGCCTGGCGCACCTGCTCGGCGGCAATAATGTTGGTGTAGCCCTTGGCCTGGTTGTCGTGCAGGTTCTTCACGATGCGGTTGAAGTCCTTGCCGAAGCTGGGCTGGGGCTTGGCGCTGAACTGGAACTCCTCCGCGCCGGTCTTGAAGTGGAACCGCTTGCCGAACTCCACTACCGCAAACCCTTCCAGCAGCTTGCGCAGCGTCTTGGCCGACTCAAACAACTCGGCCGGCTTGCTCACCACCTGGGTGCCGCCCGCCACGGCCAGCAGCTCCTGGAAGCCCGCCTCGGCCTTGTCGAAGTACTCGTCCACCACGTCCAGGGTCTGGCGCACGTCCTTGGCCCACACGGCGGTGTTCTTCGGAATGAACTCCAGAAAGGCCTCCCGCGTCTCCTGCAGCAGCTTGGTCTGCACGTTCGGGATGATGCTCACCTGCTGCCGCTTCTCCACCGACAGCTGGCTCTCGGGGTCAAACGTGCGAATCGTCTCCACCTCATCCCCGAACAGCTCGATGCGGTAGGGCAGTTCGTTGGCGTACGAGAAGATGTCCACGATGCCCCCGCGCACGGCAAACTGGCCGGCCTCGTACACAAAGTCGCTCCGCTCGAAGTCGTACTCCGCCAGCATGTCGCTCACGAAGTTTACGTCCAGCTTGTCACCCACCTTTACCAGAAAGGTGTTGGCGACGAGGCTTTTCTTGTTGATTACTTTCTCAAACAGGGCCTCGGGGTACGTGACGATGAGCACGCCAGCCGTTTCCTTGGCGCTAGCCTTGCCGCGCTTCTTGCCCTGGCCGTCGGTTTCTGCCGCGTCGGCCGCGTCGTCGGCGGCCTGTTCGGCGGTGGTTTTGGGGCCGCGGTGCGAGTTGAGCTTGTTCAGCACCTCGGCCCGCATCAGCACGTTGGCGTTTTCCGTCTCGTCGAAGCTGTAGGGGCGCTTGTAGGAGGTCGGGAACAGGAGCGGCTCCTCGTCGGGGAGCAGGTGCTGCAGGTCGGCCAGGAAGTAGGCGGCCTCGTCCCGGTCATGCAGAATGAACAGGTGGTGCTGGTCGGGGAATTCCTGGTGCAGAGCCGCCGCCAGCACGGCATCCTGAGAGCCCACCAGGCCCTTCAGGTGCAGGCGCACGGGCGCTTCGGCCTTGTCGGCGGGCCGCAGGGAGTGGCGGGTGGCCGGGTTCAGGCGCGCGCCCACGGTCATGCCAGTGGGGTCGAGGGCGTAGAGCTTGAGTAAATCAGAAACCTTCAAAACGAGTATCGGCTAGGGAGGAGGCAAAGGTAGAAGCCCGGCCGAATGAAAATCCGGTCGGGCAGAAGTAGTCGTCATTCCGGGCAAAGAGAGGAATGCGGGTGAAGACGTTCCACGATTTTACCCCGGATTTCCCGCTTCGCTCGGCATGACAGTTGGTGCGGAGACAACCGCGCTTCTCAATACCACCGCCGCGCCCCGAAAGTTTCCGAACTATTCCGACCGATTGGTTGTACCTTCCCAACCCCCACCCGCGCTAGTCTTTGTCTTTCCCGGCCTTTTGCCTACCTCATGACTACCCCCGCGACCAACCAGCCCGCCGACGAGTGGGATTCTATCCTCAACCACCTGCGCCAGATCCGCGAGCAGGTACAGCAAAACGGCCCCTTGCCCGAGCAGGAAAGGGCCTCGGTGGAAGACGCCTTCCGCCAGGGGCTGGCCCATCTTGAAAGTGAAGTGCAGGGCATCCGCACTACGCTCAAAGGCAGTTCCGGCAAGTGGTAGCGGCACCGGGCCGGTAAATTCGGTCAGGGGCGTGGCTGGCGTGGTATCTTTGCTACCCGTTTTATTTCGTATCCCGATTCTCCGTGCGCGGCTCTTCTCATTTGGCCATTGGCCTGATTACCGGTGTGGCCGTGGCGGCACTGGTGCCGGGCATTCCGTTTTCGCCCGCTGGCATTGCCTTGGCTGGCTTCTCCTCTCTGGCACCCGACCTCGACCACCCCGGCTCCCGCCTGAGCAAGCGCCTAGGCTTTGCGCAGAACTACGTGCGCTGGGCCTTTGTAGTAGTGGCGGCGGCACTGGCTTTGTACACGCACTTCCAACTGCCCCTGGGCCCCGATAGGCGCATGGGTTTCACGGCGGCGCTGGCATTCGGCCTCATCGGGGCGGCCATGCAAGGCGACTCCACCCGCAAGCTGGCGCTGCTGTTTACGGGCCTGTGTACGGTAGTGGCGGGGCTGTACACCGGGTTTGTATGGCTGAGCATGCTCGGCTGCTTTGTGGCGGTGGCCCCGTTTACCAGCCACCGCTCCTGGACGCACACTATCTGGGCCGCCGGCCTCTGGACCTACATCGGGCACTTGGCCAACCAAAGCCTGGGCTGGCATGGCGTAGCCTTGTTTGCCGGCGGTGGTTACCTTTCGCACCTGCTGGCTGATACGCTCACCAAAGCCGGCGTGAAGTGGTTTCGCCCCCTGTCCGATGTGTGCTTGAAGATTCCGCTGATCCGGACGGGCTCCAAAAGTGGTAATTTGCTGGAAGTGGCTATCTGCGTGGGCTACGCGCTGCTGGTGGCAGGCGCGCTGATCGGCAGAATAAACTTTTAGATTGATTCTAAAAAAGTAGGCGGCCTGTATATTTGCCATGCAATCTTCGGCCTGGGAAAGTGTCTGTTGGTCTGTAGTTGTAAGGGCTTGGCCCGATAAAACATTTAGTCGGCCGAATATCCGGTCTGAATGAACAGTTTCCTGATACTTTTGATAAGACAAATCACCATAGGAGCTTCTCAATTATTGGACTTAATAGAGAAGCTGAATAAGAAAAACAGCCACTAACGGGAAACTAGCAGGGGTTATTTTTTTATATTAATCCTATGCGATTTGTATTCTGTAAATTCGCTTAAAAGATATATAATATTTAATATTGTGATGGAAAACCAAAGCAGCCAGATAGGGAAAAAGACAGGCAGTGCGCTCATTTTGAGTGGCAAGCCAGTTGGCTTCATGCACTCCTCATCCAGACAATGGTTTTTGCGCGTTGAAGACCAGCTTTCGGTTAAGTTATTTACCCAAGCCTCACATGAACATGTGATAAATTAATTGGTTCTATGGATTATAACAATACCGGAAGTTTGACAACTTGTATCTTTGAACGGCCCCAGCTACTTATTGGGCCACACCGAACCAACATACCTGCTCTTACTCACACACACCTTTTTGCGCTCAAACCGTTTCTTGTATGAACCAGATGAATAGCCCCCTGATCAGGATCGGCGTCTTCTACGACGGCAATTATTTCCTGAAAATCAGTGATTACTACTACTTCCAGCATGATCGTAAAGCCCGTATTAGCTTGGAAGGACTCCATGAATTTATCCGTCATCAGGTAGCCGAAGAAGAAGACGTAGACGTACGTCTGAGCCAGATTATTGACGCTCACTTCTTCCGGGGCCGCCTGTCGGCTACCGAAGCCCGCGACAAAGACCGCCTGTTTCACGACCGGCTGCTCGACGATATTCTGATGAACATGGGTATTCAAACCCATTACATGCCCCTGAAAACGCGTGATGGCCGTTTGCAGGAAAAAGGCATTGACGTATGGCTGTCGTTGGAAGCACTGGAACTGGCCATCCACAAGAGCTTTGATGTGGTAGTGCTGATTGCCGGCGACTCCGACTATGCTCCCCTGATTAAGAAGCTGAACACCGTGGGCACCCGCGTCATGCTGCTGAACTGGGACTTCAAATACACCGACTTCAAGGGCGAAAACCGCGTTACCCGCGCTTCGCAGCAGCTGCTGGATCAGTCTACCTATCCGGTACAGATGCACGACATCATTGATCAGGGCCTGAATAGCGGCGACGAGCTGATTGATGCCATGTTCGTGAATACGCCTGAGCCGGCTGCTTACCCCACCGTTAAACCGGTTCGGCCCACGGGTCCCACGGCCGCCGGTCCGGTAGGCACGGTGGGTATCAGCACCATCAAAAACCTGAAAAATGGTTTCGGTTTCGTGGTGATGCCGCCGAATAACCTGTTCTTCAGCTATGCTGATATGGCCGAGGGCGACTTCAACGAATTGCGGGAAGGCGACTGGGTGGAATTCACTGTGGGCCGCAACCACCGTGACGAAGACTGCGCCCGTAACGTGCGCAAAGTAGAAGCGCCTGAAATGGACGAAAATGATGAATACGACCAGCACGAGCACGAATCGGCTGACTCGCCCGAACGACTGTAACCTACGCAAACACCAGGTTCGGTAGTTGAAAAGCCGCCGGGAACCCGCTACTGCGGGCCGCCCGGCGGCTTTTACGGTTTTGAACGCCCTTATGGACAGGCTGTTCAGGCAGGCTACATGGCTCGCGCCAGCAGCAGGACTGTACAGGTACGCGGCGGCTCAGTTGCTCTCCGCACTTGGAAACAGCAGGTCGTGGAAGTCGCGCTTGGTGGCGGGGTAACGGTTGAAGGTACCCATGCCCCGCGCCACCACCAGGTCGTTGCGGGTAGGGCAGGTGATAACGGCGCTGCTTACTATCAGGGTTTTACCGCTGTGCTCCACCACGCCGTGGGCCACCAGGTGGTCGTGCAGGTGCACGGGGTGCAGGTAGTTGACCTTGAACTCAACCGTTGACACCAGCTCTCCGGCCGTAAAGGCCAATGACAGCGCCGCCGCACCCAGCGAGGAGTCCATGAGGCCGGCCAGTACACCGCCGTGGCAGGTGCCGGGGGAGGACAGATGCTCGTCGCGGACAGTCATGGTATAGCGCACGTCGCCGGGTTGGCTGACGAGCAGCTCCATGCCGTTGGCCTGACCGTAGTGGTTAATGGTGTTATAGATTGCCACCAGGGTGGCTACATCGGGTATTTGTTCCATGCGGGTGGGAGGGGACTATTGAAAGGCCGGGAAAGTAGCTACTTTCAGGAAAACCTACCGTACTGTATGGCGGCTTCTCCCTCTTTCGCTGAGTTTTACCCGCGTTACCTGCGTGAGCATAGCCGTCGGGGTACACGTATTCTGCACTTCATTGGTACCACCCTGTTTCTGGTGCTGTTGGCACTGGCCGTGGTGAAGCAGCAACCGTGGCTGCTGGCGGCTGGCGTGGTGGCGGCATATGGCTTTGCCTGGATAGGACACTTCTTTATGGAACACAACCGCCCGGCCACGTTTCAGCATCCGATCCTGTCGCTGCTGGGTGATTTTCGGCTGTACTGGGACCTTTTGCGGGGTCGGGAGAAGTTTGGCAGCCAATAAGCCGGCTGCTTCACACCAGTGCTTTTCGCATCAGGAAATGCGGAATACTGCCGAACAGCGTGTGTGAAGGTGCCTCCACAGTGTAGCCCATCCGCTCATAAAACGGCACAGCGGCCTCGCGGGCGTGCAGCACCAGTTCAGTCAGGCCCTGCTGGCGGGCAGCCGCTTCCAGATACTCGAGTACCTGCCGCCCCACGCCCCGGGCCTGCCACGCCGGATGCACGGCCATAAACCGTATCTGGCCCTGTGCCGGGCCCGAGGGGTGTAGTCGGCCTACCCCGGTGGCATAGCCTTCGGGAGCCAGCAACAGGGCGTGGGTAGTCGTGGCGTCGTCGTCATCATCGGCGCGCTCCGAGCCTTCGGGCTGCTGCCAGGGCTGGCGCAGCACTGTATAGCGCAGATGGTAGTAGGTCGTCCATTCGGGGGGCGTTTGCGGGCTATTTACGGGCATAGTGGTGGGCTGAACGGTAGAGTGCAGCGGAAAGCTGCCAAGTAACGTACAATTTCGGCGCGGGCGGTTCCCCGTATCTTCACCTCACTATCTTTGGCGCCCCAACCGGCCTGTTTTCGTCTCTGATTTTTCTCTCTTCCCCATGGCATCCTTCGACATTGTAAGCAAAGTGGACCCGCAAACCCTCGAAAATGCGGTAAATACAGCCAAAAAAGAACTGCAAACCCGCTACGACCTGCGCGACACCAAAGGCGGCATCGAGCTGGATAAGAAGGCCAATACCATTACCCTGTCATCGGAAAACTCGATGCGGATTCAGGCCCTGGAGAATATCCTGCTCACCCGCATTGTGAAGCAGGGTATTGATGGCACCGCCCTGGACTTCTCGGCCGAGGAGCAGCCCAACGGCGCTCTGGTAAAGAAACTGGTGAAAGTGCGCGCCGGCGTTGATAAGGAAGCGGGCCGCAAAATCATCAAGGCCATTAAGGATGCCAAAGTGAAAGTAGAAGCCCAGATGCAGGACGACCAGGTGCGGGTATCGGCCAAGAAAATTGACGATTTACAGGCCGCCATTGCGGCCGTGCGGCAGGCCAGCATCGGCCAGCCCCTGCAGTTCATCAACATGAAGTCGTAGGGCGGCGGGTTTTCCGCTGCTTCCTCTCCATCACCACACCACCCGACTTCATGCACTTCGATTTTTCGGTTTTCTCTAACCCGCAAACCTGGGTAAGCCTGCTCACGCTTACGTTCATGGAAATTGTGCTGGGCATTGATAACATCATCTTCATTTCCATCATTGTAAACCGGCTGCCGCGCGAGCTGCAGAAGCGCGGGCGCAGCATCGGGCTACTGCTGGCGCTGCTGTGCCGCATCGGGCTGCTGCTGAGCATCAGCTGGATTGTGGGCCTCAAGGCACCGCTGTTCCACCTGGACGTTCCATGGGCCGACCATGACTTCGGCGTAACCGGCCGGGACCTGATTCTGCTGGCCGGCGGCCTGTTCCTGATTGGTAAGAGCACCACCGAAATCCACACCAAGCTGCAGGGTGAGGAAGAGGAAACCGAAGCCGGTAAAGGCGGTGCTTCCATGGGCAGCATCATCTTCCAGATTATTCTGATTGACATTGTGTTCAGCTTCGATTCCATCCTGACGGCCGTGGGCCTGGTGGATAATGTGCTGATTATGATTCTGGCCGTTATCCTGTCGATGGGCGTGATGCTGGCCTTCTCGGGCGTGGTGGCCGATTTCGTGAACAAGAACCCCACCATCAAGATGCTGGCCCTGTCTTTCCTGATTATGATTGGGGTGATGCTGGTGATGGAAGCTTTCCATAAGGAAATCGAGAAAGGCTACATCTACTTTGCCATGTTCTTCTCGCTGATTGTGGAAGTGCTGAACATGCGCCTGCGCAAAAAAGCCGAACCTGTACATCTGCGCGACTCGCAGTACGATTAAGTCGCGCCAATACCGCCCCCATAAGCAGCAAGGCCCGCAACGATGGTTGCGGGCCTTGCTGCTTATGGGGGGCTCCTGGCTCCGGCGTGGCATCAGCCGGAAATGCTGGATTGGCGTCATGGCGGGGTTTAAGGCGCATCACTCAGTTCAGCTACCACAACGGCCTGGTCCTGCACCCGACGACTGGCCAGCTCCAGAATCCGGCGGTTCAGCTCGGGGCGGTGTTGCCGGTAGAGGTGGAGCTCCGGTTCGGTGAACTGACCCAGCACCAGCCCGATTACCAGATAGCGCAGCTTGGTATTGCGGCTCAGGAGCTCCGCCAGCAGCCGCTGCTGTTCCGTGCCGGCGGCAGCGGCCAGCGGTACATGATAGTCGCGCACAAAATCGGCTACTACAGCGAGGAGCAGCTGGTTCTGCATCTTAAGGACCGGGCGCAGCGTGGTGTGCAGAAACCGGGCTACCGGTGTGTCATCAGCGGATACGGCAACGGATAAAGTAGGGCGTAGGGCCAGCAAAGCGGCCTCGGAGCGGGAGAAATCAGTCATTGGTCGGAAGATAGAGAAAAGAAAAACCCGCCCGGCACAGCGCCGGACGGGTTTTCATACGCTTAATGAAGTAGATGCCTAGTGTTGCACTACTACTTTCTTGGTGATAATACCTTCCGAAGTAGTCAGACGCACCATGTACACGCCACCAGCCAGCTTGCTGGTGTTCAGGGTTACGCCTTCCTGCTGCAGGCGGGCGGCCGGTACGGTTTGCGTGCTCACGCGCTGTCCCAGCAACGACACCATTTCTACCTGTACCGGGACCGAGCTGCCAACCTGCGTGCGTACTACCACCTGGCCGTTGGCTGGGTTCGGATACACTTCCAGGAGCTTCTCGTTCAGCTGCTTGCTGGCGCTCAGTACGGCCGGCAGATCATAAGCCACTACCTGGTCGGTGAGGCTGTTGGAGCTGCCCTGGCGGGCGCTGAAGCCCATGCCACGGCGGGCAAACACACGCCAGATAACGGCCGAGTTGGCGGCGCGGTTGTTCAGGGAGTCAGCCTGCAGAATGGCGTCGCGGCCATCAATGAAGCCGGGGTTACACTTCTGCAGCTTGCAGCCATCCAGCACCAGTTGCAGGGCCACGTTGTTGCCACCGGATGCCGCTTTCAGGTCGGCGTTGTAGCCGTATTTGTCAATCAGCGCCCAGTTCAGGTCCCACAGCACCGTGGCCCATACTTCGCCAATATCGTGCACCTCGCTGTACTGGCCCGAGCCCGTACCAACGAAGGCGTAAGTATGGTTATTCAGCGCAAAGTTGGTGGTGTAAGGTTTCCGGCGGATACCGCTGCCGGTAGGCGCCTCAAACACCGCATATGTCCCGACGCCACGGGGCGTAGCGCCTACGTCGCCGGGCTTGGTGGTCATCCACAGGGCAAAGAAGTCGCTCCAGCCTTCACCCATCTGCTCGGCGCTGTTCAGGCAGCTGGAGTTTCCGGGGCCACCCGTGAGGCGGGTAGAGATGCCGTGGCCGTACTCGTGTGCCACAATCCCGTTATCGAAGTCCCCGTCGCGGTAGTACAACGTGCTGCTGGCCGAGAAGGAAACCGTCTGACCGGCCGACAGAGCGGTCCGGATACGGTCGCCATCGGCTTTGCTGATGAAGATAGATGGAATACGGATGCCAATGGAGTCGGGGTCGGTACCGGCCATCGTCAGCAGCGGGTTGTTCGGAATGCTGTCCATCACGATAACCATGCGGGCGCCAGCATTCTGGGCATTCTTGATTTTCGAAGAGAAGTTGCACTTCCCACGCTGAATCAGTGCAATGTTGCCGCTGATGGCGGCAGCATTTACCAGTGGGTTGCAGCCCCGGGCCGGGTTGGCCGAGCCGTCATTCGCCAGCACGATATTGCCGGTGATGGGGCCTACCTGAGCCAACGTGCGGCCGTTGGAACCTTCCTGGCCCGTAATGCTACCCGCCAGTGCGGCCGGCGCCGTGATGGTGAACGACTGGTCCTTAGCATCCCACAGGTACATCTGCATACGGGGGCGCGAACCGTCCACGGGGGTCGAGAAGTTGGCGTTATTGAGCTTCGCCGGTGTAGCCGCGGCTCCGTCCTGTGCTTCTGCCTGCACCGGGTCAAAGCCCAGCGCCTGGCCGCTGTAGTTTTTATACTGGAAGTTGCCGCTCGCTTCGTCAAAGCCCTTGCGGGCCATCACGTCGTGCATCATGTTGTTCCAGTAGAACAAGTTGACTACTGCCGCGCTCAGGTTGTTGGTAGCGGTAGCCGTCAGGGCATTATCGAAGGAGAAGTTGAACTCCAGGTTTGCGCCGCCGTTGGGGCTCACACTGGTATTGGCGATGTACACGTTCCGGTTGGAGCGGTCATCGTAGGCATGCACGTTGTTGCCGCGCGTAATGGTGTACTCGGCACCGGGAGCACCATCAATGTCGTGCCAGCCGAAGGGCGAAGCCGTAGCATCGGCCGGGTTGGCCACCAACTGGCGCGGCCCGTGGGCGGGGCTTTCGGTGGTGATGGGCCACACGTTGTAGGTGTTGGCCGCCGTGGGTTTAGCCGCCGTGGTGGCGGTAGCCGGGGCCGCACCGCGGGCATCGGCCGCCACTGCCTGGGCAATGGGCCGCGTCAGGGCCGACATGCTGAAGCTATCCGAAATGGTGTAGTCGGTTTTATCTAGTAGCGCGCCGGTAGCGGCATCCACGCGGGCATTCCAGTAATGCTCCGCGTTGAGCGGAGCCAGCGTCACATCCCAGGCCAGCCGCAGTGAGCCGTCGGAAAGGGGCTGATACATCAGCTTCACCGAAATCTTATCCAGTGAAATACCGCCTTCACTGAACTCCATGCCGGCGGTGGCGGAGCCCGCTTTCCGGATTTCCAGGTTGCCGGGGGCCGGCATGCCCAGGGCCTTGGCTGCTGCCGCTACGGCCTGCTCCGCCGTGAGAGAAGGGGTAGCGTTGCGGGCCTGCGCCGTTACATTGGACCGGAAGTTACTGTGCAAACCAACTACTTTGCCGGCCTGGTTGAAGTGTACATCGGCTACCGCACCGTATACCTCCACGCCCTGTACGCGCTGGCGCAGATACACGTGGGTAGTACCGTTGTGCTGGTCGGTATACTGGCTGGTTACGGCCGCATCGGCTACGTCGGTAGCCACCAGGCCCAGGCGGGCCTGGCGGGCTTTAAGGGCATTCAGCGCCTGCTCCAGCGGAGCATTCTGCGCCGTAGCCAGGCCGGGCAGGGCCAGCATGGCCGCTACTCCCAGCACCCGAGCTGAGGGAAGAGTAAAGGTTGATTTCATTAACCGTGGGTAGAGGTGTGAAACGGAGGTGGCAATTACAAAAGCGGGCCGCTTGGTGGGCGGCCCGTTTCAAATTTACGCAAGAAATGGCTGATTTTTTACAGGTATTTCAGCTTATGTCCATAAAAACTTAACAGCTTTTTATTTATTGCGCCGTTTCAGACAGAGCATTGGCAGTCATTTTGCCAATGAAGTGCCACAGCACTACTCCGGCCGCTACGCTCACATTCAGGCTGTGCTTGGTGCCGAACTGCGGAATTTCTACGGCCGCGTCGCACAGGGCCAGCACCTCATCATCCACCCCAAACACCTCGTTGCCCATTACCAGGGCATAGGGCTGGTTGGGGGTTACCGTGAAGGCAGGCAGGGGTACGCTGCCGGTGGTCTGCTCCACGGCCACTAGCTGGTAGCCGGCCGCTTTCAGCTGCTGCAGGGCTTCCAACGTAGTGGGCGCGTACTCCCACACCACCGACTCGGTGGAGCCCAGGGCCGTTTTGGTGATTTCGCGCTGGGGCGGGCGGCCCGTAATGCCGCAGAGCCACACTTTTTCCACCGCAAAGGCGTCGCAGGTGCGGAAGGCAGCGCCCACGTTGTGCAGGCTCCGCACGTTGTCGAGCACTAGGGTGAGGGGGAATTTTCGCGTATTTTTGAAGTCTGCCACCGTCAGCCGGTTCAGCTCTTCCATCGAAAGTTTGCGCATACCGGCAAAGGTAGGAACACCGGCGCGCCTGCGCGGCGTTGCTGACGGCAGAACCTCCAGCCACTGGGTGTGCCAACCCGGCAACCGGCCCGGCTGCTCTTCCCCGAATCCCTGCTTTCCGTGAGAACCAAATCCGCCGATTCTACCAAAAAGCCCATCCGCACGCACGGCTCCCTGGGGCCCGCGCCCGTGGCCGATACGCCCCTGATGCAGCAATATTACCAGCTGAAGCAGACGTACCCTGGCGCGGTGCTGCTGTTCCGGGTGGGCGACTTTTACGAAACCTTTGGGGAGGACGCCGTTACGGCCTCCCGCATCCTCGACATTACCCTCACCAAGCGCGGAGCCGGTACTTCCTCCGAAACCCCGCTGGCCGGCTTCCCCCACCACGCCCTCGATAACTACCTGCCCAAACTGGTGCGGGCCGGGCAGCGCGTGGCCATCTGCGACCAGCTGGAAGACCCCAAGCAGGCCAAGGGCCTCGTGAAGCGGGGCGTAACGGAGTTGGTGACGCCCGGCGTGAGCCTGCACGACAACGTGCTGGAGCGTAAAAGCAACAACTACCTCTGCGCCGTGCACCTGGGTAAGCACGAGGCCGGCATTTCGTTTCTGGACATCAGCACCGGCGAGTTCTTGGTTGCCCAAGGCACCCTGGAGTACCTGGGCAAGCTGCTGCAGAACTTCCAGCCGGCCGAAGTGCTGTTCTGCAAGAAAAGCCGCCGGGACTTCGAGGAAAACTTTGGGCCTGACTACTGCCATTTTGCGCTGGAAGAGTGGGTGTTCGGCTTCGATTACGGCTATGACCTGCTCACCCGCCACTTCAATACCACGTCCCTCAAAGGCTTCGGCATTGACGGGCTGCGCGAGGGTATTACGGCCGCCGGCTGCATTCTGCACTACCTAGCCGAAACCAAACACACCGACGTAGGCCACATCGGCAGCATCGGGCGGCTGGAGGAGGACAAATACGTGTGGCTCGATCGGTTTACCGTGCGCAACCTGGAGCTGGTGCATCCCCAGCACCCCGGCGGCGTGCCCCTCATCGACATCCTCGACCAGACCGTGACGCCCATGGGCGCGCGCCTGCTGCGCAAGTGGGTGGTGCTGCCCCTCAAGGAGCCCGCCCAGATTCAGCGCCGCCTTGATACGGTGGAGGCCCTGCTGCAAACCCCCGAGCTGCTGGAAAACCTGCTGCATCACCTGCGCCAGATTGGCGACCTGGAGCGACTGATTTCCAAGGTGGCCGTGCGCCGCATCAACCCCCGCGAGCTGCTGCAGCTGGCCCGGGCGTTGGAGGCCCTTGGACCTATTCGGGCGCAGCTGGCCGCCTCCGGCATCCGGGCTTTGCAGAAGCTGGCCGACCAGCTCAACCCCTGCGCCGCCCTGCGCGAGGAAATCCAGACTAAAATCCGCCCCGATGCCCCCATCCTCACCAACCAGGGTGGGGTGCTGCACGACGGGGTGGACAAGGAGCTGGATGAGCTGCGCCAGATGGCTTTTTCGGGCAAGGATTACCTGTTTCAGCTGCAGCAGCGGGCCATTCAGGAAACCGGCATTTCGTCGCTGAAAGTAGCCTATAATAAGGTGTTCGGCTACTACCTCGAAGTCACCAATGCCCACAAGGACAAGGTGCCCACTACCTGGATCCGGAAGCAGACGCTGGTAAACGCGGAGCGCTACATCACCGAAGAGCTGAAGGTGTACGAGGAGAAGATCCTGCACGCCGAGGAGCGCCTGTTCGTCATCGAGCAGAAAATCTACAACGACTTGGTGCTGTTTGCCGCCGAGTACGTGGCCCAGATTCAGCAGAACGCCCGCGCCATTGGCGTAGCCGACTGCCTGGCTTCCTTCGCCGCCACTGCCCGCCAGCACCGCTACGTGAAGCCGGTGGTAGACGACTCCACTAACCTCGACATCAAGGCCGGCCGCCACCCGGTAATTGAGCGCCAACTGCCGCCCGGCGAGCAGTACATTCCCAACGACATCTGCCTCAACCAGGACGAGCAGCAGATTGTGGTGATTACCGGCCCCAACATGGCCGGTAAATCGGCCCTGCTGCGCCAGACGGCCCTGATTGTGCTGCTGGCCCAGATCGGCTCCTTCGTACCCGCCGATGCGGCGCACGTGGGCGTCATCGACAAGATTTTTACTCGCGTGGGTGCCTCCGACAACCTGAGCAAGGGCGAGAGTACCTTCATGGTGGAGATGACCGAAACCGCCTCCATCCTCAACAACCTTTCCGACCGGAGCCTGGTGCTGATGGATGAAATCGGGCGCGGTACCAGCACCTACGACGGCATCAGCATTGCTTGGGCCATTGTGGAGCACCTGCACAACTCGCCCAAAGCCCGGGCCAAAACGCTCTTCGCCACCCACTACCACGAGCTCAACCAGCTGGCCGACGACTGCCCGCGGGTGCGCAACTACAACGTGGCCGTAAAGGAAGCCGATGGCCGCATCCTGTTCCTGCGCAAGCTGCGGGCGGGCGGCTCCGAGCACAGCTTCGGGATTCACGTGGCCCGCATGGCCGGTATGCCCACCTCCGTGGTGCTGCGCGCCAACGAAATCATGCACCACCTGGAGCAGGAGCGTACCTCCGCCGGTGTAGATACCAACCAGCCCACCGAGTTTGACGACGTACTGGCTGGCCTGGATGATGAAACGGGTGGCAAGGTGGTGCCCCTGAACGGACAGCCCTCCGCAACCCGCCCCGCAGCAGCCAAAGGCCCCAAAGCCCAGCCTGCCGCCGCCGTCCACAACGCCCCTCGGCCCAGTCTGCAGCTGAGCATGTTCGAGCCCGCCGACCCGGCCCTGGAGAAAATCAGGGAGCTACTGGAGCACCTTGATGTAAATACGCTCACGCCCATTGAGGCCCTGTTGAAGCTGAACGAGCTGAAGCTGGCCGTTGGGGAGAAGTAAACCTCTCCACATTTCACTGCTTTTTTTCGCCCCATTCGCTTCGGTTTTCCTCTGTTCGCATAGGAATGTGCCGGTGTCGGGTGGGGCGAAATCCGTCGAAGGTCAGAAAACAGCTGATTTTTATTGAAATTTTTCTCCCTGAAAATCAGCTGACAATGGGTTTTGTATGGTCTGGTAGCTATTTTTTTTAGGGTGTGCTCTTGACTTCAAGGATTCCTGTACTACCTTTGTCACATCAAAACGCCACTACGGCGCCAAGATCAAAAGCGAGAGTAGCTCAGTTGGTAGAGCGCGACCTTGCCAAGGTCGAGGTCGCGAGTTCGAACCTCGTCTCCCGCTCCAAAAAAGACCCTGCCGAAACGCAGGGTCTTTTGCTTTATGGTAAATCGGTTCCCGAATGTCAGGCTTAGAAAAGGCCCGGCGTTAAAGCCGACGTTTGCCTAATTTGCCGTTACTTTGTTGCGGTAGCCAATATCAGTATTGCCAGAGTGGTGTAATGGTAGCCACGAGGGACTTAAAATCCCTTGTCTTCACGGACGTACGGGTTCGAGTCCCGTCTCTGGTACAATTACTTACAACCGGAAGACCCGGAAAATGCCTTCTCACGTCGTAGAAGGAGTTTTCCGGGTTTTTTGCGTTCAGGGCAATCGGTCCTTATTTCACTTCTATTGTTTGCGTGTAGTTCATTCCATCAGCGGTGTGAAACTGCACAACGTACAGACCGGTAGGCAGTGCAGAAGCATCAAAAACAGACTGCGACTGAACGGCACTATTGGCTTGTAGTGGTTGAGAAGCCACTACTCGGCCCATGGTAGTGCTGAGAGTGGCGTACCCTTGCAAGGGCATACCGGGCCGGGCCCAGGAAAGACGGGCAATCATGCGGCCCCGGGCAGGGTTCGGAAAAACTTCAAAGCTTGGCTGGCCTCCACTTCCTCCACTTGCCATAGGAGTGTGAACACGAAACTTGCCAACAACCCCATCAGTTCCGGTGGAAATCTGCACCGTGGTGGAGCCGAACGAGGCCGTTCCGCTTACATCACTGGCCAGATACAATTGACCGCCAGGCTCCTGCGCCAGCCGGTTGCCGAGGCAACTGCCGCTAGTGCCAATTGTATTGGTATAATACTGAAAACCATCGGGTTGGAAGCCGTATAGTAACAGCCGGGGCTGGTAGCTGGCGTCCAATCGGCGGCCGACGAGTGTGGTGTAGCCTGCGGCATCGGTTACCAGGGTATTGCTATACTCCGGCGCACTGGTACCTATGGTTTTTACCCACTGCACCGTGCCGGCCGGGGTATAGCGGGCCAGGAATATATCCGACTGACCAACGGCCGTGAGCATTTGACCGCCCAGTGAGCTGGTCCCGGAAAAATCACCTGCTGTATAGATGTTGCCAAGCCGGTCGGTGGCCAGCGTGCTGATGTGCGTGTTGTTATTGGCCGAAGAAGTACCGGTACCTCCCCCTTGCCGCAGCCACTGCAGGCTGCCTGAAGTGGCATTGAAACTGGCCAGGTAGGAATCGGCACCCACAGTGGTTATGGAATTGCCGGCCAGCGTCATGTCGTTATTGAAGAAGCCCCCCACGTAGCAGTTGCCGCGTCCGTCCAGTGCAATATCCGACCCACTGGCGCCGTACGTGGTGAAATTGGAGGACAACTGTGCCCAGGCCACGGTACCGGTAGTGCGGTAGCAGGCCACGTACATCACGCGGCGGCTGCCAGGGCCATACACTTGGTTACCGAAACGGATATTGCCGTAGTCCGACTGGCCGGTAATGTAGCTGTTGCCGGCGGCATCGGTGGCAATGGCGTAGCCGTAGCAGCCAAACTGAGTGATGCCGAAACGCTGAGCCCATTGCACCTGCCCGCGGCCGTTGAGCTTGAGCACCAGTCCGGTATTAAACCCATCCTGAAAACCTTGCAGCGCCCCGCCCTGGTAGGATACTGCCCCTGTAAAATTGCCGACGACATACGCATTGCCAGCAGCATCCAGGGAGATGTCAGCACCGGAAGCAGTACTCTGGTAGTACGACTGCACGGCCGGGTCCTGGCCCAGCTGGATGGCCCATAGTGCCCGGCCCGCTGCATCATAGCGCACCACAAACAAGTCGCTCTGGCCCCGGCTGGTAAGCGTAAACTGGTTGAAACGGATGGTGCCCCGAAATGAGCCCGTAACGAAGCTGCCGCCATAGCCGTCGGCAGCTACGCTCTTGGCCGAAACGGCGCCGCCGGTGCTGTGCAGCTGATTAACCCATTGCCAGGAAGCCTGGGCCGAAGCAGCGTAACTGCTTACAAAAAATACAAACAGAAGAATTGCTTTCATAAGAGGGTGGTGGAGTAAAGGGTGCAGTGAATGATGGAAGGCATAGCCAACCGATAACCGGTGCCGGAGCAGAACAGAACAACAGGCAGATGGCCACCACAACGGTAGCAGTCAGGAATGGCCATGCAGGGCCACAGCACACAGAATCAGCAGCTTATTAGCTTGAAGATAGAAAATCATTATTACTTATATCATAAATAATAATGATTTTTTTATAAATATTATTCGGTCTTTTGCCGCTACACTATTCCTGAAAGTAAAAGCAGGACGGCCGCGGGAGCTGGTAGTAGAAGGCTAATGGCCCCATTTTTCTACCTTTAAGCTCATTCTACCTGTTTCGCTCCCGTATGACGCCTCCGCATTCTGGTTCGGCTCCCGATTATCCACAGAAAATCAAGCAGGTATTTGCCGAAGTGGGCAAGGTGGTAGTGGGTCAGCAGTACATGCTGAACCGCCTGCTCATCGGGCTATTCACGGGTGGCCACATTCTGCTGGAAGGGGTGCCGGGTTTGGCTAAAACCCTTACCATCAGTACGCTGTCGAGGGTGTTGCACCTGCACTTTCAACGCGTGCAGTTTACCCCCGACCTGTTGCCTTCCGATTTGGTGGGCACCATGATTTACAATCAGGGCCAGTCGGAGTTCGAGGTGAAAAAGGGCCCCATCTTCGCCAACTTGGTGCTGGCCGACGAGGTGAACCGCTCCCCGGCCAAAGTGCAGAGTGCCCTGCTGGAAGCTATGCAGGAAAAACAGGTGACTATTGGCGAGACCACCTACCCGCTGGATTTGCCCTTTCTGGTGCTGGCTACGCAAAACCCCGTGGAGCAGGAGGGGACCTACCCGCTGCCCGAGGCGCAGGTAGACCGTTTCATGATGAAAGTGCACGTGGACTACCTCAAGAAAGCCGACGAGCTGGAGGTGATGCGGCGCATGGCCAACATGAGCTACGTGGGCGAAGTAAACCCGGTACTCACCAAGGAAGATATCTTCGGCATCCGCCAGCAGATCAACCAGGTGCAGATTTCGGAGACGCTGGAGAAGTATATCATTGAGCTGGTATTTGCCACCCGCCGCCCGATTGACTATGATCTGGCCGATTTTCAGCAGTATGTGCAGTTTGGGGTGAGCCCCCGGGCCAGCATTGCCCTGCACCGTGCCGCCAAGGCCGTGGCGTACCTGGACGAGCGGGACTACGTGCTGCCCGAGGACATTAAGGAAGTGGCTACCGATGTGCTCAACCACCGCATCCTGCTGAATTATGAGGCCGAAGCCGACGGCATCCGGACGCAGGATATGATTGAGGCTATTCTGCGCAAGGTTCCAATCAGCTAAGCCATGCGGCAGGGCCTGAAAAGGTGGCTGTACCACAGGCTGCACCTGCGGCCGGAAATGCCGCTGAGCTTCTACGTGCTGGATGCGGTGTTCCGGCGGGTTCTGCGCCAGAATGCGGGCGTACGGTGGGCAGTGCATCATACCAGCACCATCCGCAGCCCTGAACGGCTCACGGCCGGCCGCGGCTCTTTTCCTGGTGACTCGCCCGGCGTGTACATCAACGCCGATAATGGCGTGTACGTGGGCGACTTCACCAACCTGGGCCCGCAGGTTGGGCTGATTTCCGCCAACCACGACCCCGTGGCCAATGCCGAGCGAGTTCCGGCCGCCCCGCTGCGCATCGGTAGTTTCTGCTGGCTGGGCATGGGGGCCGTGGTGTTGCCGGGCGTGGAGCTGGGTGATTTTACGGTAGTAGGAGCCGGCGCCGTGGTAACGCGCAGCTTTCCTGAAGGCCACTGTGTACTGGCCGGTAACCCCGCCCGACTTATCCGCCACCTTGACCCCGCCGCCTGTGATGCCCAAGCCCGGAGCACCTACGCGCAGCACGCTGCTGGGCACTAGCGCCTCCATCTTCCTGATCCGGTTTTTCCCGACGCTGGCCAGCGTAGTGGCGCTGGTGTGGCTTTCGAGAAGCATAGATCCGATCTGGTACGGCAGTTACCAGGGCTTCTGGGTGCAGTGGCAGGTAGCCCACGTGGTGGCCTGCCTGGGCATGCCTACCTTGATGCTGACGTATTCAAAGGGTCAGGTACACGCGTTTCTCCGACGGCTGACCGGGCTGCATTGGCTGGGAGCAATTGCCTGGATATGCCTGTGCGCGAAAGGGCTTATGCTGGCGCAGCACGATGATATGGCACTTTTTCCTGGCTGGCAGCCGGCGCTGTTTTTGGTTCTGAACGTACCGGTGGCGGTGCTGGAAGCCTACGCACTGCTGGGACGCCAGTTTCGGGCTGTGGTGCTGGTAAGCGGACTGTACGCGGGTTTGTTTGTGCTTAGCCACGGCTTACGGGCGATACCCCTGATTGGCTTCTCGAACCTGATGAACCTGCTGCTGCTGGGCAGCGGGCTGCGGCTGCTGGCTCTGGCTTTGCTGGCACGGCAACAGTTCCGGCAGGAGCCGCCGGTAGTTGAGTTACCCGCTGGTTTACGGCACGTATGGCTGCACACCGCTCTGAATGAAGTGGTCCAGATTCTGTTCCGGTGGGTGGATAAGCTGGTTCTAAGCTTCCTGCTGCCCGCCGCGTTGTTTGCCTTGTACTTCAATGGCACTATTGACGTGCCGTTTTTGCCGCTGCTGCTAGGCGCAGCCGGCAGTGCGTTGCTGTTGCACTTCCATGAGTCGGAAGTATCTGATGCGCAACGGGTGCAGCTGCTGAAAGCAACTGCCGCGCTGCTGGGGCGGCTGGTGTTTCCGCTGTTCTTCTTTCTGGTGCTGTTTCGGCGGGAGCTGTTCGGGGTGGTGTTTGCGCACCGCTACGATGCGGCCGTACCGCTGTTTCTGTTTTCCTCGCTGGTCATTCCGCTGCGGGCCTACAACTTCACGGCCCTGCTGCAGCATAAAGGTCACGGCCGCATCATTACCACCGGAGCCGTCCTCGATTTGCTGCTGGCCCTGCTGCTCATGTACCCGCTCTACCGCTGGCTGGGTTTGGGCGGGGTGGCCCTGGCGTTTGTCATCAGTACCTGGTGGCAGGCGGGCTACTACCTTCGGCACACGGCCCGGCTAATGGAGGTGCGGTGGGCTGCCATGCTGCCCCTGCGAACCTGGGCGCTGCAGCTGTTGAGCTTCGGGGGCGGACTCTTGCTGCTGCACGAACTGTTGGCCCGTTACCTATCCGAAGCAGGGGTGCTCTGGACCGGCACCAGCGTGCTGCTGGTGCTGCTGGCCGCGCAGCTGTGGTGGGCCCGTCGCGCCGATGGATAGGCCACAAAAGGAAGAAGCCCGGGACTAGTCCCGGGCTTCTTCCTTTTTAGACAGACCTTTTAGCTGCCTATTTGGCAACTACGAAGCGTACCGACTGACTGGTTTCATTGGTGGTTACCTGCGCCATGTACACGCCGGCTTTCAGCGTGGTGGGCAGCGCAACCTGCTGGGCACCGGCGGCCAGCTTGCCGTTCGTCAGCACGGTGGCTACGGTGCGGCCGGTTACATCCAGCACGCGCACGGAGGCTGTACCGCTGCGCTTCAGCTCAAAATTCAACAGAGCTTCACCGGCCGAGGGGTTCGGCGAAACCGTCAGCTGCTGGAGCTGGTCGGAGGCGGATTTCACGGCCAGCGTCTGGCCGGGGCGGTTGTAGCAGGTGGTCTGGGGGTTGAAGTTGGTCCAGCCGGCCACCCAGTTCACGGTGCCGAAAGCGCCGCGGAACGTACCAGTTTTCTCGAAGAAGCTGTCGGCCAGCTTGGCATCGGTGAAGGCTGCACCGGTGCGCAGGGGCGAAGTGGCAGTAGGAACAAAATTCTGCGTTACGTCGGCATCCGGCGTGAAATTGCCGGCATCCAGACCCAGGTCCGAAGCGTTGGTGTACAGCGTGTTGCTGTTGGTCGCCGCGTTCCAGAAGCCCGCCACGTCATACGTGGTAACGCCGGCCGCCTCAAAGTTGCGGGTGGTCATGTTGGCCATTACGTTGTTTTTCAACACCAGCCCGCCGTTGGTGGCGTTGGCCTGGGCAGCGGCACCGTCCAGCGTGAGGCCGGTCGGCCAGCCGCTCAGTACCGTGTTGAAGATGGAAATGGACGTGTTCCGGCGCAGGTGCATGGCGCGGGTGAAGTTGGCCGCCGCCCCGATGGGCGTACGCAGCAGCGCCGTTACGTTCGAGAAAACCGGGGCCGTCTGGGGCGTGTTGGTGGAGCCGCCGGCGTCGTTATCCGACTCAAATGCCGTGGAGCCCGATACGTCGGCCGTGTTCTGCTCCCGAATGATGAGGCCGTACTGTACTTTGCCCTGGTAACCGTTGTCGGTGTCGAAGTCGTCGTCGGTGGCGGCTACTGCCACTAGGTGCTTGGCATTCACGGTGCCGCCAAACCACTCAAACGAGTCGTCGCCGGAGCCATATACCTGCACGTAGTCAATCTGGGTACCGGCTCCTACGCCGGCCAGCGTCAGGCCGTTGATTTCGGAGTTGGGCTGGAAAGCAATACCGGGGAATTCGATGCGCACATACTTAATGATGCCCGAGTTGTCGTTGGCATCGGTGCCGCCGTAGGTAGAGCCTACGCCGCCTTCCACTACCGGCGTACCCGCCAGGTTCACCGGAGCCCGGCCGCAGATGATAACTCCACCCCAGTCGCCGCGGGCCCGGGAGCCGGCCGGTTCATTGGAGGTGAATACGATGGGCTGACTGGCAGTACCCTCGGCAATCAGCTTACCGCCCTGCTCGATGATGAGCGTGCCTTTCGTGGATTTTTCACCCTTAATAATAGTGCCGGCCGGGATGGTCAGCGTAGCGCCGGCCTTCACGTACACAAAGCCCGAGAGCAAGTACACGTTCGAGCTGGACCAAGTAGTGTTCTGGGTGATGTTGCCGGAAACCACCGTAGCCGTAGGAGCGGTGGGGCAAACCGTCTGGGCCTGCGCCTGGGTAACGGGGGCCACAGCCGCTATAGCGCAAGCCAACAAAGCAGGAAGTAGAATCTTTTTCATGGGTAGTGCGGGTGTACTGAGAGGAAGGATATTTCGGTGAGGCAAAGGTCCTAAAGCAAAACGCCCACCGGTAAGGATGGGCGTTATGCTTTCGTTGCGCGTATGTTATCGTATTGTTTAGAAGTTGTAGGTCAGGCCCAGCGTGGAGTAGTTGCCCCGGCGGTACTCGCCGAACGCGCCCCGCTCGTTGCGCCCGATCTTGCCGTCCCGGTTGAAGTCGTAGAACTGGCGCACCTTCTGGTTCAGCAGGTCCTGGATACCGGCCTTCACCTGCAGGTGCTTGCCAATACCTTTGGTCACGGCCAGGTCAATTACGTTGCGCGGCATCTCAATAACGGAGTAGTTGAACTGCTTGTCGCCCACAAACTGGATGCGCTGCCCCACCACGTTGTACTGGGCCGATACCTGCCACTTGCCTTCATCATCCTGGTAAAACAGGCCGGCATTCACTACGTAGGGCGACTGGCCCTGCAGTGCCCGGTCGGTAAGGGCGAAGTTGTTATTGGTGGCGTTGTCGGCCAGCTTCACGCGGCTCTTGATGAGCGAGGCATTCAGCACCAGCGAAAAGCGCTGCAGTACCGGGTTTTCCGTTAGCTCCACCAACGATTTGCGGGCTTCCAGCTCCACGCCCACGTCGTAGGCGTGGTCGGCGTTCTGGTACGTCAGGTACATCTGCTCCGTCGAAACCGACTGCGTAGTCTGCTCGATGGCGTCCTTGAAATACTTGTAGAATACGCCCACCGACAGCATTTCGGAGCGGGTCGGGTAGAACTCGTAGCGCAGGTCGGCGTTATAGATGGTGGCCGTCTTCAGGTTTTTATTACCCGTAATAATGGCGTTGCTGTTGTAGTCGAAGTAGGGGTAGTTGGCCACTTCCCGGAACTCGGGACGGTTTACCGTCACGCTGCTGCCCAGGCGCAGCAAAGAGCGTTGGTTGAAGTTGAAGGTGGCGTTCAACGAAGGCATCGGAATGACGCGGCGCTCCAGGTAGGCGGTATCCTGTGGGTCGCCGTTCTGCAGGTGCTTACGGTTGTATTCCACGCGTACCCCGCCCGAGATGCTCAGCCGGTCCGAAATAGGCGCTACGCCACCGATGTAGCCGGCTACCAGCGTGTTCTGGGCCGTGTACCGGTCTTTGGGCGAAGTGCCCTCATCCAGCACAAAACCGGTTTTAGGATCGAGGTTTTCGGGGGCGAAAATCTGGTTGATGGGCAGCGTCAGCAGGCGGTTGGCGCGGGCCTGGTCCCGGTAAAACGTGCTGGGGTTGCCAATTACGTAGGAGAAGTAGCGGTTCTGGAAGGTGCGCTCCTTCTGCTCGGTATAGAACCCGGCGCGCAGCTTGAAGGCGTTTTCCTTGGTGGTATCACGCCCGGCGAAGCGCCGCTCCCACTGGCCGCTGGCCATGTAGGTGTTTTCCTTGAGGTCGGAGAAGAAACGGCTGGCGTCGTAGGGGTTGCCGTCCGGGGGCACTACCACCAGGAAGGGGCGGGGCGTTTCGCCGGGCTGGGCCGTGATGCGCTGGCTCCGGTAGCGGCTGTAGTCGGGTTCATCCTTGTACACGTAGTTGTAGCCGGCGGCCCAGGTTATGTTGGTGTGCTCTCCGGCCCCCAAATCGTGGGAGCCCTGCAGCTGACCCGAGTAAATGGTGCGGCTCTGGTAGTGCAGCGCGTAGTCGTCCCGGTCGAAGCCCTGGTCCAGCGTCTGGCCGGTGCGGTGCGTCACCTCATCGGTGCCGTACTGGTTCAGGAAGTTGCGGAACTCGAGACGGTTCCGGTCGTTGAGGCGGGCCTGCCAGTTATGAATGATACCCAGGCGGGTGCCCGTCAGGGAGCGTTCATCGTTGTAGGCGTACTGCTGCACGGGCAGGTTGGTAGCCGGGTCCCGCTCAATGAGGTAGCGGTTGCGGGTGATGTTGTTCTGCTCGTGGGTGTTGGAGTACGAAATCGAGGTAACGTTGCTCAGGTACACCTTGCCAAGCTCAAACTTGCGGCTCAGGCCCAACGACACGCGCAAATCGGGACGGGCCGTAATGCGCTGGGGCAACCACTCGTTGCGGAAGGTGGGCTGGTTGCTGGTGCTCACCTGTTCCGGCGTGCCCTCGGGCAGCTGGCGGTTGCCGGCGTCGTAGCCCAGCCAGTCGGTGCCGCGGCCGGGGCTTACCTGGTAGTTGTTCTGGAAGGTGGTGCTGCTGCGGGCCCATCCCGAAACGCTCAGGCTGGTAGCATCCTCCAGTACCGAGTTCTTTGTGAATACTTTCACTACCCCGCCACCCATTTCACCCGGCAGCTCCGGTGAGCCGGACTTGAAAATCAGCACCCGGTCAATTACCGAGCTGGGCAGAATATCAAACGAGAACGAGCGGGTATCCACCTCTGCCGAGGGCGTGAGGGCATCGTTCAGCATCACGGTGTTGTACCGCTCGGCCAGGCCCCGGATTACGATGAAGTTGTTGCTTTGCACCGTTACGCCCGGAATGCGCTTTACCACTTCGGCCGCGTCACGGTCCAGGGTTTTCACAATCTGGTCGTTGCTCATGCCGCTTACCACCACTTCGGCCTTCTTCAGGTCCTGAATCATGGCCACTTCGGTACCGGTTTGCTTCTGGCCGGTCACTACTACCTCTTTCAGGGCCTGGGTATTTTCTTCCAGTGCCCCGTTGAGAGTGGTTTTCTGATCGGCCTGAATACTGATACCGCTGAACGTGAGCGGCTTGTAGCCGATAGACTGGATGGTAATGTTATAGGTGCCGGCGGCCAGTTTCAGGGCGTAGCTACCGTCCAGCTCCACCGGGGCGGCCTGCGTGGTACCGGTTACCAGCACCGTGGCCCCGATGGCACCTTCGCCGGTTTTTTTATCCGTTACTTTCCCAATCAGCGTACCTTGCTGTGCCCACAACAAGTGGCTGATTGTCAAGAAAAAAAATAAGAGAAAAGAACGCCGCATACGAGGGTCGTAAAAAGGTTTCACAAAGCTAGACCGGCCCTGTTATGCTAATATTGCGGCCACGTTATGCTTGTGTTACCGCCCAGCTAAGCGGTTCACCGTCTGCGTGAAACCTGTACTTTTGCGCCCACTTTGCCCACTTCTGCCCATGCTCCAGTCCATGACCGGCTACGGTATCGCCACCCGCGAAACCGATTCTTATGCTGCTACCGTCGAAATCAAGTCGCTCAACTCCAAAACTCTTGATCTGAGTCTGCGGCTGCCGCGCTTCCTGCAGGACCGGGAACTGGAAATCCGTAACCTGGTCACTAAGAGCCTAATCCGGGGGAAAGTGAACCTGAACCTGGACTTCGCGCGCCCGCGCGCAACGGGTGCGCAGGGTTCTATTGTCAACCAGGCTGCTGTAACCACTGCCTGCCAGGAGCTGCTGCAGGTGAGCTTGGCCACCGGCCTGTCGTTGGAGCAGGTAACAGCCGTGGCTCATGCACTGCCTGGTGCTTTGCGCATCCCGGCCGATGCCACAGCTGCTACTGAGGAGGAAGAAGAAACTCCTTGGGAAGAGCTGCTGCCACTACTGCAACAGGCCCTGGACCGCGTCAACCAGTTTCGCCGCGACGAAGGGCAGGCCCTGACCAGCGAAATACTGGGATACGTGGACCGGATTCGGATTCTGTTGGCGGAGGTAGAGAAGCACGACCCTACCCGTATCGAGCAGGTGCGGCAGCGACTGGAAGGCCATCTGGCCGACATCTCCGCCAACGAGAATTTCAACCCGATTCGCTTTGAGCAGGAGGTGCTATACTACATCGAGAAGCTTGACATTGCCGAGGAAAAGGTGCGGTTAGTCAACCATCTGCACTACTTCACCGAAACGGCCGGTTTACCTGAGCCTACCGGAAAGAAATTAGCGTTTATTTCGCAGGAAATTGGTCGTGAAATCAATACCATTGGTTCCAAAGCCAACGACTCTACCATCCAGCATCTGGTGGTGAGTATGAAGGAAGAACTCGAGAAAATCAAGGAACAGATCAATAACATCCTGTAAATACTACACCCCACACCACCCGCCGGTCAGCGCTGTAAATTGAACTTTGTTGGTACTATATCGTATTGGCTATTCTTGATACAGCATTGGGATTTTTCGAGGTTGTGTTTTTCGAAGGTATAACCTGATGAAATCCGATAAACCTTGTTTCTGAGTTATGTAAGCCGTTTTTGATCAAAAAATGACGGGAGAGTGGATGAGACTCTTGATTATTTTTTTGTAAAATACTTGCAGCTTACGTTTTTGTGCGTAAATTGTGTTATCCAAACAGAGCGACTTTGCTCTCGTAGGACCATCAGCTTGCTTTTGAATCTCATCTTTTTTCAGTCTAGGATTATGAAAAAAGTCTTACTCTCTGCCCCTTTATTTTGCCTGATGCTGCTGCTGATGGCTGCCCGCCCCTTTGCCGAAGTAGAGCTGGTAAAGAAGCGCGTGCTGAGCGAGCGTGTGGAAATCCTCATTCCCAAGGGTTTTGAGGTAATGAGCGAGCAGCAGATGGACTTCAACTACGCAAAGGCGCAAAGCCGCCCCAGCGTTATCTACACCAACAATAAGGAGGCCAGCATTGCCTTCTCGTACACCGACAACACGGCTGACCAGGACATGATTGACATGTACTCGGACAACTTCTATAAGATCTACGCCAAGCAGTTCAAAGAAGCCAAGTGGTTCAACCACGGCGTGAAGGAAGTGAACGGCCGCAAAGTAGGCTATATGGAGTTGATGAAGCCCGAGCTCGGTCACGAGGTGTATCAGCTGATTTTCTTCACCGATGTGGAAGGTAAGCTGCTGATGTGCACCTTCACTTGCGCCGACCGTCAGAAGCCGGAGTGGGAAAACGTTGCCAAGCAGATCATGGGCTCGTTCAAAGCCAACAGCTAGTAGCACTACCACCTCATACAAAACGCCCAGTCTGCGTGCGCAGGCTGGGCGTTTTTGTGTCATTAGTCATAAGCAGGCTGGATGTAAGGTCAGCTTGGCTTTTAGAGGGCTACTTATGTTGATGCCCCATCCGGTAAGCTGATACCACGGGCTTACTTCACCATAGCGGCCCCCTGCAGATTCAAAAAATCCCGTAGGAGCTGAAAGACTTGCGGGAAAGTCGTAAGGGGTAAGGTTTCCGGCCGGTCTTCCACATCATGGTAAGCCGTGGTGCCGCCTCGGGTGTAGAGGAAAAATGCGGGTACTCCCTGTTCCGAAAAGTGGTAATGGTCGGAGTTGGCGGCCCGGCCGCGGGCTCCCAAGGCAGGGAGGTAACGGTGCTCCGCGTTGAGTTGCTGCAGCTGCTGGAACTGTCGCTCAAATACGCGGCCGTTTACCACGGTAGCGCCCTCGGAACCAGTACCCAGCAAATCCAGATTGAGCAGGAAACGGATACGGTTAAGCGGTACGAGTGGGTGCTCTACGAAGTATTGGGAGCCAATCAGGCCCGCCTCTTCGGCCCCAAACCCGATAAAGACCAGCGAATAAGCCGGCCGGTTCTCGGGTCGGGCATAGTAGGCGGCAAGTTCCAAGAGCATGGCTGTACCACTGGCGTTGTCGTTGGCCCCCGGGAAGTAGGTGCGCCGGCCCATCGTGCCCAGATGGTCATAGTGGGCCGTTACAACCAGAAAGGAGTCAGGCTGAATGCGGCCGGGCAGGTAGCCTACAATATTCTGGGTGTGGTACTGGCGCTGTAATTTGGCTTCAACGCGCGCAGCTACTAATGCTACGGTAGGGCCACTGGCGGTAGAGGGAATACTATTCCACACCGGCTCTAGTACCTCCAGCCGCATCTGAGTAGCTTGGTCAGGGGCAAGTGAGGCCGTGAGTTTTGGGACCAGCGTCAGGCGTAGGGCAGCCGAATCCAGGTGCTGGCGTAAGGGCAACGGTAGGGTAATCAGTCGCCGCTCATCGGCGGCCCGGAGCACCAGCCCACCACCGTGCCAGGGGTGCCGCAGCAACAGCTGCTGCGCCGTGCTGCTGGTGAAAGTAAGCGTGTCGAAACGCCATATCGGTACGGCGGAGAACGGGCCACCTACTTTGCCACTGCCGGAAGCCGGAGCCGCAATAAAGTCGATGCCCGGCCGGAGCCGCCGCGTACTGCCCAGTACCGGGAAACGGAGCATGCCTAAATTCAGCTCCAGCTTCAGCGCCCCCGGAAAGGAGTTTACATCCAGCGTGAACGACTGACGGTAGCCGGGAGCCAGCGGCTGCAGGCCGAGCTGCTCAAACCGTTGGCAGAGATACTGGGCGGCTTTCTTATCTCCATCCCGAACATAACCCCTGCCCTGAAAAGCAGGCGAAGCCAGCGTGGAGATGGTGCGCCGCACCCGTGGCATATCTTGGCTATGGGCAGGGTGGAAACCCAGCAGCGCCAGTGCCACCAAGGTGCTGAAGGTAGCAGCCCGTTTCATTGCCAGAACCGTTTGACGGTCCACATCAGCAACAGGCCCAGCACCACGCCCAGCGAGTCGCTGAGCATATCCGACCATTCACCGTTACGACCCAGATCCATCCACATCTGCAGCACTTCAATACCGGCGCCCATGGCTACGGTGCCCAGGAATACCGCCCGGAATGCATGCTTGCGGAGCCCGGCGAACCACCGCTGCCGGCCCGCTGAGAAAACGGCCAGCACTGCCAGTAGCCAGAACACAAACGCATGCGCCGCCGTGTCGAAGGACAGAAACTCCCAGTGCGGGGTTTCGGGCATGGAACGGGCCGGGGTGAGAGTACTCACTAAAATAAACGCCGCCCACGCCAGCGGCAGAACCACAAAGGCTCGGCGGCGGGGCGGGGGCGGCGCAGTGGCTAACACGGCCAACAAGAAGAAGTGGTAGACTAAGCGCCTACCAGTTCACCATAGGTAGAGGCGGTCAGCAGGGCATCCAGCTCAGCCGGGTTGCCAATGGACATTTTAATCATCCAGCCGTCGCCGTAAGGGTCGGAGTTTACCAGCTCGGGGCTGCCGTCCAGCTTATCGTTGATTTCCAGCACGGTGCCGGTGATGGGGCTGAACAGATCGGAAACCGTTTTTACGGCTTCCACAGTGCCAAATACCTCGTTCTGGGCTACTTCTTTGTCGAGCGTATCGATATCCACATACACGATGTCGCCGAGTTCCTTCTGGGCGTGGTCGGTGATGCCGATGAAGGCAACGTCGCCTTCCACGCGGATCCATTCGTGCTCTTTCGTGTACTTCAGGCTGGCAGGCAGATTCATGGGGTGCGGTACTTGAAGGGTGAGTGAGGAAAAACGCCCGATGGCGCTTCAGGTCAAAAGTACAGGGAAGCGGTGAGACGGTGAAATAGTCAGATGGTGAAATGGTGAGTTTGCTGTTCAATCCACGCAGGTAGCGCAAGAAGAACATCAAACTCACTATTTCACCATCTCAGTATTTTACTGCGAAAGGCTGTAGCGCAGCTGAATGCCACCCTCGGTGGCCGTGTTGCGGAAAGCGTTCTGTACGCGGGGCTCAGTAATGTTCTGGGTAAAGAAGAACTGCAGGTTCAGGCGTTGGTTCAGCACGTAATCAATAGTTGGGCGCAGCTGAATCTGACGGGTACCGCTGGTTACCTTGCTGGAGGCGCGGCCCTTATTGCCGGTGGAGGTAGCATTGGGGTCAACCACGTCCAGAATGGTGCGCTGCACGGCGTAGTTGTCGCTGATGCTCAGGTCGAGGCGGGCGGTCAGCTCGTTGCGCAGGATGCGCTGCTCCCCACCCACCCGGAAGGGCAGTTTGAGGCGGTTGGTGGAGTAGCCGAAGCGGATAACGATATCGGAGCGGTGCAGCTCGGTAACCTGGGCAATGGGCGTGTTTAGGCCAATGGTCCGGTCGATGCGGTACTCCACGCCGCCTGTTATTTTGCCGGTGGTCTGGAAATTCACCCCAATCAGCGGAGCCAGTCGCTCGGCAATGCTTACCTGCCCCAGAATGAAGTACGGGATGTACTGGTTCGACTGGTTGGTGATGGACGAGAAGTCATCCTTGCCCGGCTCCCGCGTGTAATTAGCCGAGGTAGTGTAGCCCGCAATGTTGTACTGCGAAGTGTACACGTGGTTGATGGTAAACGAGCGGAAGTACCGCTGCATAAATGGCAACTCCGCCAGGCCATTGTACTGAATATTCCAGTTGGGCACGGGCAGCAGAGAGAAGGGGTTGAATCCTTTGGCTTTGTAGTTGGTAGAAGATTTACCCCGGTATGCATCCAAGAAGGCCGGAATCAGCACGTCCTGGGAATTGTAACCGTACAGACCTTGGCGAAGCGGACCGGCAACGGTATAGCCGCCCCGGGCTTCCTGCAGGCGCTGCTGCACAGACACGCGGTTATCGATAAAGCGGTCAAACGCCTTCGATATTTCACCGCCGCTGCTTAGGTCCCCGAACAGCGTCTGAATGGAAATGAACGAGGTGGTGAAGGTGCCGGAACCCAAGGCATTGCTGGCCGTGGGTATAGCGCCCGTAACAGGCAGCAGAGTAGTCGTATCCACGGGATTACGGTAGAATACCTCCCGGTTGCGCACCAAGTTGCGGCGGGCATCCAGCTGAATGTTGAAGTCGCGGAACGGCTCCAGGGTGGTGCGCAACGTCAGGGCTTCCGTGAGCAGCGAGCTAAGCGGGGTGTTCAGGTACTGGCTCTCGGTGGTGTACCAGCCACGGCTGTAGGCCCGGTCGAAGAGGCCATCCAAGTCATACTGCTTGCCCAGCAGGAACGGCACGCCCGGCGCGTCAAAGCTGCTGTTCATCCCGAAGAAGCGGGTACGCGGCAGGTAGCCGGGCAGCAGCGTGCCGTTGGAGCGGGCGTACGTAAAGTTCAGGGAGCGGGCCGTCATCAGAGAGCGAAGAATGCTCTTCAATACACGTAGTTCGGGGCCTTTGCTGGAGTCAGCGGCGGCAGCCTGATCAGCAGTAGCCTGGCTGCTGCCTTTGCGGCCCAGAGCAGCGCGTGGGTCGTTTTTGCCGGCTTCGTCGGCTTTCACGCGGGGCTGGGGTGGGGGTGCGTTGTTGATGATGTTGAGGAAGCGCACCTTGTTGTAGAGCTTCACCAGGTCAATCTTGCCGTTGGCGCTCAGCTCCCCGTTGTTCTGGATGGTGTTACCCAGCTTCAGCTCGCGGGTCTGGGTGCTGTCGGGCTGCGCGGGGTATACGGGAGCTGTCAGGGCCGTAGAGGCAGCCTGCCAGGTGTAGTTGGCCGCGTAGCGCACATCCGAGGAAACCCAGTCCGTGAGCGGGAACTTGTCCAGCGGCAGGCGGTAGGTGAGGGCTACCGTCTGGTTGAAGTTGGTGGTGCGGCCGCCGTTGCGGAACAGGTTGTCGCGCAGCTGCTGGCGGTTGCGCTGGGCTTCATCGGAGCTGCCGATGCTGCGTCCGGTGCCTTCATCCACCACGGCGCGGTTGTTGGCCGTGTAGTCCAGGGCCAGGGCCTTGGTTAGGTCCCAGCGCAGGTCGTAGATGCGGTTGAAGTAGAACGACTTCTGAAACACGCCCGGGATGCCGGTGGTAACGGGCACCTGGCCGGGCTCTAGGGTACGCTGCAGGAACCGCTCATTATACCGCCGGTCCAGGTCGGCGCGGAACGAGAAGCGGGAAGGCAGGGGCGTGAAATTCACCTCCTTGAACATGGCCAGGTAGGGCGAGTCAAATGCCTTGACGCGGGCCAGGGGCGTGTAGTTCTTGGGCGTGGCCTGGTACACGTAAGCCAAGGCCCCGGTGTACGTGCGGGTATAGTCCCGGTCGGTGCGGATATCGGTGTGCAGGCGCTCCGTGATGGAGTAGCTCACGGCAAAATTTTCGATGTCGTAGGGCCGCGCCTTCTTCTCGGGGTTGGTGCGCTCCTTGCGCACGTTGAGTAGGGAAATGCTACGCTGGCTGGTCTGGTCAATCACCTCCTTGCGGTAGGCGGCTTTTTCCTCACTCGACTTAAACTTCTCCAGTGACTGGGTCAGCTTGGTATCGGGGTCCAGGGGGTCGTACTTGGGGGCGCGGGTTTCGATGCCGGCCTGCACCAGTACCGGCACCCGCAGGCCCAGCTTCTCGGGGAAGAATTTCTCGGCGGCTACCGTGGCGTTGATGTCGCCGCGGGTGATGTTGTCGGTGGAGCGTTGCTGGGCTTTGTCCTGCAGCCCCCCGAAGCCCGTGCTGATGAAGCTGCCCGTAGCCGTTACGTTGGCCACATCGGCTAGCTTGGCGTTGAAGCGGGCCGTGGCGGCCCAGCCGCTTTCGTTGTCGAAATCCAGCACCCGCAGCTCATCGGCCCAGAAGGTTACCGACTTGTTAGCCCCGTCATTCTTGGGGTTCAGCACGCCAATCATAGCGCCCTGCACCGCCGAGAGGTCGGGGTTACCCACTACTGTAATGGTCGAGCCATCAGCCAGCGTTACTGTAAACGGCTTGGTGTAGTCGATGCTGGAAGCGGCCTGCTTATTCCGGGCCGATTTGGCATCAATGAAAGCCTGGAAGGGCAAGTCAATTCGGTTATCTAGTGGCCACACCTCGTCGGCGGTGTAACGGGCCGGCGCGCCCGAGGTGCCCGGCTGGGGAGTCAGCACCAGCGGACGGGAGTACTCGTAGTAGTTCTGAATGTAGTCGGTGCCGAGGCGCACGAAGCCGCGCAGCTGCCCGTCGCGCACCGTCCGGTCTTCGCTTTCGGCGTGCATGAACATGCGCAGCCGCTTGTAGCGCAGCATGTTCAGGCTCACGTTTTTGTAAGCGGCTTTGGCAAAACCGTCGCGCAGGCCGTCCACTACCAGCCGCAGGCTCTGCTCGTTCTGCTGGCGGTTTACGGTGCTGGAGCCGTACTCCCGGTCACGCCGGATGTTGGGCGGCAACACGTAGGGAATAGCATCATTAGCCGTGCTCGAAACGCCGTTTTCCTCAATGCTTACCGTAGAGATGCTGAAGCCGTCGGCGTCCGTATCGGGATTCACAATAGTTTGGCCAGGTTCGGCCAGCTTGTTGAGGTAGCGGCGCCATTGGTTGGCCACAAACTGGGGCTGCACCATGCGCAGTACCACCGGCTGCTGCCAGCGTGTGAGGTACATGCGCAGGAAGCGGATAGACTTGAAGCCGAAATCCTGGCCGGCCGGTACACCTACCACACCCGTGGGCTGCCGCACCGGAATGCGGAACTGGTACCACGTAACGGGCTCGTTGTTGGTGTCGGTGTTGGTATTCGTGATTTTGTCGACGATGTAGTTCTGGCCCACCTCCATGCTGGTGGGGTTCAGCTGCAGGCGGTACTCGTAGTACCGCTCCGTATCCGACAGCACGTTGTCACGGTTCAGGTCTTCCTTATCAGGGAAGGCCGTGGAACTGAGCTGGCTGCCCTCGGGCGAGTTGCCCTCCATGCCGTTAAAGTTCTTGTAGCGGGCCAGGATTTTGGCGTCCTGCTGGTCGTAGCTGCCGTCCAGGTGGTGGCGGAAATTATCGGCGGCCGGGTCGGGTACAGACTGATAGACTGGGCTGATGCCGGTCAGCTGCTGTTCTTCGCCGTCATTCACCCCATCCAACCCCACGTCCTGCCGGGCGCGGGCCCCGGGGGCGGCGCTGAAGGCATCGGTGAGGAACTGCTGCTTGGTCACGCGGCCCCACAGCGTGGCGGCGGTTTCTAGCGGCAGGTTGGCCGCGTCTACCGGAATGCCATTTTCAAACTCGTACTGGTTATCGTCCTTCAGCACATCCTCCGACACCGAGCCCAGGTTGATGTACATGTCGCCGCCGGTGGTGTTGTTGGCGTTGTGCCCGTCGGAATCCACTACCCGGCCATTGTCGCCGGCCAGGAAGGGGTCCATCATCCAGAACTCCAGAAACTCCACGTTGGCGTTGTCGAAGTCGGTATCGAAGGTGATTTCGCGCGAAATACCCGCGTGGCGGGCCGCGTTGGCGGCCGGAGTGGTAGTCGAGAAGAAGGTAGGGTTGGTGGAGTTAACCTGGGGCGTGTAGTTGTACTGGCCGCGCTGGTCAGGAAAATAGGCTAAGTCCAGCGTGGTTTCAAAGGAGTTGCCGGTGGTGCCTACGTCCTTGTTCGGGAACACCTCCGTGCGCTTAATGCCGCGCACATAGTGGTTTTTCAGGTCGTTGATGCCAATGTTGCGGGGCTTGCTCTGGCCGTTGGTATAGTAGGTTTGGTCGATGGTGTACCAGGCCAGCTTGGCGCGGCTGTAAGCCACGGCCAGGCCCTGGGCCGTGCCTACCAGCGGAGCCGGTGTGGAACCCAGCCGCCAGGTAGTAGCCGAGCTGACGCCGCCCAACGTGTAGGGCGTGCGGGCATTTTCGAAGTCGTCGAGGTAGGAAACGCCGTTTTCACCGCCACTATCACTGGTGCCCAGCTTGCTCTGGCCGGGCAGCAGCTGCGCAAATTCCCCACTAAAGGCTACCGTCGAAATTTCCTTGGTACTCACGAAGGGCAGCGCGTCCAGGTACTTGGTCAGGGCCCGCGACTCGCGGCGCATGTTCACGTCGAAGCCGTAGATGGTGTTGTTGCCCGGCTCGTCGCCGATGTTCACGCGGTTGATACCGGGGGCCTGGTTTTCACGCAGGTGCAGCACCGTGGCCCCGAAGTTGATATCGGGCGAGAGGCGGTAATCGAAGCGGGCTCCGAGCAGCTTACGCGGCTGCACCTGCACCAGGGCGTTTTTTTCAAACTCCACCCGCAGCTCATTGGCCGAGTTCAGGTAGGCCGGGTTCAGAATTTTGACCTTGGCCTGGTCATAGAAAACCTGGTAGTCGGTGCCTTCCGTGAGCAGGGTGCTGCCGGCAAATACCCGCACCGAGCCCTCGGCAATGCCAATGCCGGGCAGGTTGATTTCATCAGTAGAGGTGGCCTGGAACCGGCCGCGCAGGTAGAATTTGTCCTTCTCCTGGCGCTGCTGGGCGTCGCTCTGCACCTGGTTGTACAGCTCCCGGTACACGTATTTGCGGGCCAGGTCCCGCTCGGCGGTGGAGGCAGTGGTATCAAACTGCGCCGCCAGGTAGCTGCCGAAGGGCTGCACCTCCGGGAAGATGATCTTGCCCAGCTCCGTATCCACCGTCACGCCCGGGAAAAAGTCGAAGTTGCCGTCGGGGTTCCGGTCGTTGTTGGGGTTTACGTTATCGAGGTTGAGCACCTCAATCAGGGGGCGGTTGGCAATGCGCTGGCCTTCCTTCAGCGAAATCAAATCCACCCCCGTAATGTCATCCTTATAGATGAGCTGGAGTTGGAAGTTGTCCCGGTTGAGCTGGTTGGCGTTCAGGGGATAGATGTTTTTCATCATCAAATCCCAGGTCGGCAGGTTGCGGGTCAGCAGGTTCTCGTTGCCGCTGTTGGGCGCGCCGGGAGTCGGTACGTTTACCGTCGGGTCGTTGAGGTTGGCCAGCCCCACACCGGGGTTGGTGGCCTTCAGCATCTTCAGGAAGATGACCTCCTCTTGGCCCACGTTGGTGTAATCGTTCTGGATTTCGCCAACGGTGTAGGTTTTACCGTTGTAAATGTACTGGTACGACACGCCCAGCACCTGCTCCGGCAGCAGTTGCGTGTTCAGCGAGATGTAGCCCAGCTGCGCATTGTAAGTGTACTCGCGCGGGTCGAGCTTGCGGGCCCGCACGTGCTCAAAGTCCACGTTTTTGGTCAGGTTCAGGCTGGCCAGCGCATTGTCCACCGTCAGGTTGTTGCGGAAGCCAGCCGTGCCGCGCACCTGACTGAACAGGGTGTTGTTATTGTTGTCGGCCAGGGCGTTGGGGCCGCTGGGCTTGATAAACTGCCGGCGGTACAGGCGCTTGGGCTCGGCCACGTCCATGAGCGTTACCACGTTGCGGAGGTTGTCGCTCTGGCGGTTATCGTTGGTTACCCATACCTCCAGATGCGTAATTTCCACCCCGCTCTGAATGGTCGGCAGGTTGCGCAGGGCCGCGTCGTATCGGTCGCGGAAGGCCTGGTTCAGGAAGAAGTGCCGGTCCCGCTCGTACTGGCTGGCCTTGATTTCGAACTGCCGACTCTGGCCCCCGTTCTGGATGCGCACGGCATCAGCCTGCCCGCGCAGGGTGCTGGCCAGGGCCGTTACACCCAGCCGCCCGAACTGCAGCTGGGTTTTCACACCAAACAGGTTCTGGCCGCCCGTAATAAGGGAGTTGTTCAATGGCAACGATACGTTGCCCAGCTCCACCTTCCGGATGATATCGGTTTCGTAGCCCGTGTAATCGAGCTTCATGTTGTTCTCGAAATCGAAGGCCGCGCGGGTGTCGTAGTTGAAGGTCAGCTTGAGCTTTTCGCCAATCTGACCGGTCAGGTTGAGGTTGAGGTTCTGGTCGTACTGGAAGTCGCCCACCCGCTGCTGCCGCAGGGTGAGGGTGGGGTTTTCGTTGCGGTTGCCCCGGTAGCCCATGCGCAGCGTCACGGCACCCTGGGGCCGGATGTCTACGTAGCTGCCCCCAAAAATCCGGTCGGCCATGGGGCCCAGGTAGATTTTAGGAATGAGGCGACGGTTCTCGGGCTGGTTGGCGTCGCCGGCTACGCCCCCGTTGGAGCGCTGTCGGAAATAGTTGCGCACGGCCTGCTGCTGCTGCCAGCGCGAGTACTCCTCAAACGTCATCCGACTTGGGTCGCGGAAGTCGAATTCGGGTCCTACTTTTTCGCGGATATCAAAGTTTTGCAGGCTGTCGTCGGCCTGCACGTCCATTTGTACGTTAGAAGGCAGTGGCAGTACCAGCGGGGAACGGCGGCGCTGCGGCGAAAACGGCGTACCCACCCGATCCTCCGGTGCTACCCGGGGCCGGGTGCTGGGGCGGTAGCGGGTGGTATCGGTGCGGGGCGTATCGGGGCTGAAACCGAACGACAGGCGCGGCAGCCGCTGCCCGGCAGGCAGCCAGTCGGACCACAGCTGACGCATAGCAAACGGCGCGGACGCCCCGCCTAACGGTCGGGCCTGAGACCACCACGCTACCAACGACACAACGGCCACCGCTGAGGCAGCCAAAGACTTCTTACCGGTATTCAAGCGTCAATAAGCGAAGGGCGAAAGGAGAGGAGTGCGTTTTTCGTTGCTCGTTGTTTGCGGTTCGTTTTTGTCACGCCTTCATCCACATGGAAAGCCCAGCGGCTTCCGGTGAAAAGCAGCAAAAACGAGCACCAAACAACTAAAAACGAATCTGGCCTAGTGAGACTTAAGAGCGAATTTAATCAATTCCTCCACGCTCAGGTCGTTACCGTGCTTGTGCTGAATTTGGTCGAGGGTTTTCTCGGCCGCCGCCCGCGCGAAGCCCAGCATTACCAGGGCTGCTAACGCTTCACTGCGGTTGGTATTGTGCGCCTTAGCCAGCGGCACGGTATCAATGCCGGCTTTGGCCAGCAGCTCGTCTTTGCGGAGCTTGTCTTTCAGCTCCAGTACCACCCGCTGGGCGGTTTTGGGCCCTACGCCCTTAATGCTCTGGATGGAGCGCACGTCCTCGTTCACAATAGCCTGCCGAATCTCACCCACCGACATCGACGATACCATCACAATGCCCGTGCCCGGCCCGATACCCGACACCGAAATCAGCTGCATAAACAGCGCCTTCTCGTTGGGGTCCAGAAAGCCGTACAGCGTCTGCCCGTCTTCTTTGATGTGCTGGTAGGTGTAGAGCTTGGCCTTTTCGCCCTCGGGGGCCAGCTTGGAGTAGGTAGCCAGCGAAATCCGGATTTCGTAGCCGATGCCATTTACATCCAGAATGGCTTGGGTGGGGTCTTTATAAGCGAGTTTACCGTCGACGTAGGCAATCATGCGGGGTGGTGAAGTTGGGAGTTGTCAGAACCAGCAGAACACCAGCGCACGGACTTTTGTGCCAAACCAATTAGTGGTTCCAACGAAATTAGCTGCCGCCATGCAACACGCGGCCGTTTGGGCAAGTTGCGCCGATTTTGGTCGGAATCAAAACATTGAAAGTTATCAGATGAAGAAGCCGTGAGGAGGACGATAAAAAAGAAGCCCCAACTGCCAGCGTAGCAGTTGAGGCTTCAGGATTGACAAGTTGGGAGCGACGGGTAGTGCAGTTCCCTGCCAGCGTCGGCGCAATATTCTACAGCCCTTTCCCGTCGGGTTGCTGGGCGTCTACCACGGCAATGGCGGCCATGTTCACGATTTCGCGCACCGACGCGCCCAGCTGCAGAATGTGCACCGGCTTGCGCATTCCCATCAGGATGGGCCCGATTACCTCGGCCCCGCCAATTTCCTGAATGACCTTGTAGGCGATGTTGCCGCTAATCACGTTCGGGAAGATGAGCGTGTTGGCTCCGCCGTGGGCGGCCAGCTCCGAAAAGGGATACTGCTCACGCAGCAAATCGGGGTTCAGGGCGGTGTTGGCCTGCATTTCCCCGTCCAGAATCAGCTCGGGGAAGCGCGCTTTGGCCAGCTCGGTGGCGCGGCGGGCTTTGTCGGGCAGCTCGCCGGGGTTGGAGCCGAAGTTGGAGTAGCTGATAACGGCCACCTTGGGCTCGGCATCGAAGAACTTCACCGCCCGGGCCGTGAGGCCGATGATTTCCACCATTTCCTCGGCCGTGGGGTCGATGTTCACGGTGGTATCGGCGAAGAAGAACGGGCCTTTCTTGTGCTGAATGATGTACATGGACGCCACGCGCTTCACACCCTCGGCCACGCCAATTACCTGCAACGACGGTACAATGCTCTTACCGTAATCCTTGCTCAAACCGGTGATGAAGGCGTCGGCCTCGCCGGTTTCTAGCATCATCGAGCCGAAGTAGTTCCGCTCGCGCAGCAGGCGGCGGCCTTCGTAGAGCGTAATGCCCCGGCGCTGCCGCTTCTCATAAAACAGGTTGGCAAACTCCTCGCGCTTGGCTTCCTCCTGCAGAATATCGATGATCTGGCAGCCTTCCAGGTCCAGCGAATTCTCGGCGGCAATGCGGGCAATTTTCTCCCGGTTCCCCAGCAGAATGGGCAGGGCAATGCCTTCATCGTGCAGAATCTGGGCGGCTTTGAGGATTTTGTAGGTGTCGCCCTCGGCAAAGACCACGCGCTTGGGGTTGCTGCGGGCGGCCTGCGTGATGCGGTTCATCAGCTTCTGGTTCACGCCCAGACGGGCGCGCAGCTCGTCCTCATAGGCAAACCAGTCGTCGATGTGGATGCGGGCCACGCCGCTGTCCATAGCGGCTTTGGCTACGGCCGGACTCACGGCCGTAATCAGGCGCGGGTCCAAAGGCTTCGGAATCAGGTAGGTGCGCCCGAAGCTGAGCGTGTTGTCGCCGTAGGCCTTGTTCACCATGTCCGGCACGGCGTCCTTGGCCAGGTCCGATAGCGCCTTCACGGCGGCCAGCTTCATGGCCTCGTTGATTTCGGTAGCCCGTACGTCCAGCGCCCCCCGGAAAATGTAGGGGAAGCCCAGCACGTTGTTCACCTGGTTGGGATGGTCGGAGCGGCCGGTAGCCATAATGATGTCGGGGCGGGTAGCCATAGCCACCTCGTAGGCAATTTCCGGGTCGGGGTTGGCCAGGGCAAACACGATGGGGTCGTGGGCCATTTTCAGCAGCAGCTCGGCCGGCAGCACGTTGGCCGCCGAGAGGCCCAGGAACACGTCGGCTCCATCCAAGGCTTCAGCCATGGTGCTGATGGCGCGGGTGGTGGCAAACTGCAGCTGCAGCTCGGCCAGGTCGGTACGCTGGGGCGTGATGATGCCGTCCTTATCGAATACCACCACGTTTTCCCGCTTCAGACCCAGAGCCACGTACAGGCGCAGGCAGCTGATGGCGGCGGCACCCGCGCCGCTCACCACCATCTTAATCTCCTCAATCTTCTTGCCCACCAGCTCCAAGCCATTCAGCAGCGCGGCTGAGGAAATAATGGCCGTGCCGTGCTGGTCGTCGTGCATCAGCGGAATGTTCATCTGCTCCCGCAGCGCCGTTTCGATGCGGAAGCACTCCGGGGCCTTGATGTCCTCCAGGTTGATGCCGCCAAACGTAGGCTCCAGCGACTTCACAATGCGAATAAACTCGTCGGGGTCGGTGGCGTCAATTTCGATATCGAAGCAGTCGATGCCGGCGAACTTCTTGAACAGTACGCCTTTCCCTTCCATTACCGGCTTGGAGGCGTCTGGGCCGATATTGCCCAGACCCAGCACCGCGGTACCGTTGCTGATAACACCCACCAGGTTACCTTTGGCGGTGTATTTATATACATCGTCGGGGTTGGCTGCAATGGCCTTGCAGGGCTCAGCCACGCCCGGCGAGTAGGCCAGGGCCAGATCCAGCTGGGTGCTGACGGGCTTGGTGGGAATTACCTCAATTTTGCCGGCAGGGCTCTGCGAGTGGTAGTTGAGGGCGTCCTGTTTATTGATTTTCAGCATACGCGGGGCGGTGGGTGGGCTTCCTGAAAAAGAGCAAGGAAGCAAGATGGGGCAAAATCAACCCGCGTCAAAGGTACGCCTCACCGCCCGGATAGAAAAAAGCCCCGAACCAGATGGGCTCGGGGCTTGATGTACAGCTTAATCTTATGCCAAGGCTTAGCTGCGCACAATCAGCTTCTGACCCGGCTTTACCTCATCCGACTGGAGGTGGTTCAGCTCCCGTAGCTTCTCCACGGTCAGGCCCTGGTAGCGGCGGGAGATATTATACAGCGTGTCGCCGGGCTGCACCAGGTGCACCTGCGGTATCGGGCTGCCGCCAGTGGCAGCAGGTGCCGGCCGGGTGGCTGGGCGCTGTGTGGCCATCTCACGGGTGGCGGCGGCCAGCTCGGCAGTGGCTTCGGCAGTGGCTCTGAGGTTGAGTTTCTGGCCGGGCTGCACGGTTTCGCCCTTGATGTTATTCCAGGCTTTCAGCTGGGCAATGGTGAGGTGATGCGTACGGGCTATTTTCTCCAGAAAGTCACCGGAGCGCACCAGGTAGGTAGCGGGTACGCTGTCATCCACTTCCGTCACTTTAGCAGCAACTGCTTCTGCCGACAGTGCCTTTCGGGTCGTGGTGCGCACTGTCTGCCGGGACGGTGTTGTACGGGCCAGTGCGGCAGTGGTATCTTCAGACTCGGGCAGCGGTGCAACTTTTGCCGGACGCGTCGGAGCCGGGCGCTTCACTGGTGGTACTGCGGCGGTGGCGCTACGTGGCGGAGCAGGGGCCTCGGTAGTCTGAGCCTGGGGCACAAATATTACCACCTGCCGACGCGAAGAAAGGGAGTTACTTCTGCCAAGCTCATTCCAGCGCCGTACCTGGGCCGAACTCACGGCATACTGTTCCGCCACCGAAGCTACCGTTTCGCCGCGCTTCACCGTATGTCGCACCCGGCGGTAGCGCGGCTGCGTTGCGGTACCGGAGGCTGCTACTGCGCTACCGCGCGCCGGAAATGGCTCTACCCCGGCCAGCACTACGGAGCGCAAAGGCAGGGGAGCGGGCAGTTCAGCCTGGGGCTGGCAATAGTCGAACAGCGTTTCCCGGTCCACAGCAGCCAAGGCCGGGCGGGCGGCGGCGGGCAGCTGCACTGTATAAGGCCGATACCCGGTGGGCAGCCACGGCTTGCGCAGCTCCGGGTTCAGCCGCATCAAGGCCATGGAGTCGGAGTAGCCACAGGCGCGGGCCAGGCGGGTCATATCGAAAGCCCGGCCGCCCAGCTGCAGCGTGTCCATCGTTTCGGCGTGCTGGTAGCGCAGGGTGGGGGAGTGCAGCTGATGCTCGTTGGCGTACTTCATGGCATACATGATGGCCGTGAAGGTGGGCACGTAGTTGCGGGTTTCGGCCGGCAGGTTGGGGTGCACTTCCCAGTAGGTTTTCTTGCCGGTGCGCCGCACTACCTTCTGCATATTGCCAGCACCCCAGTTGTAGGCGGCCAGCACCATTTCCCAGTCGTGAAATACGCCGTACAGGTAACGCAGATGCTTGCAGGCGGCTTCGGTGGCTTTTTCCGGGTTCATGCGCTCATCCACCCACTCGTCGCGGCGCAGTCGCAGGTCGTTGGCGGTTGGGCCCATGAACTGCCACAGGCCGGTAGCGCCTACCCGTGATTTGGCCGTCGGAATCAGGGCCGATTCCACCACGGCCAGATACTTCAGGTCGGTGGGCAGGTTGTATTTGGCCAGGTACTTCTCGAACAGCGGGAAATACAGGTTTTCGCGCTCCAGCACTCGTTGGGTGTAGCCACGCTGCCGCTCCGTGAACAGCCGCACAAAGGCCAGCACGTGGTTGTTGAAGGCATGCGGCATTTCTGTATCAATACAGCCGATCCGGTCCCCCACCAGGTCGCGTAGCTCCGGCGGAGTGCGTAGCCACGCCAGTCGGGAAGAGTCGATGGGGGCAGGTGCGGCGGCCAGCGAATCGGGCAGCAGCTCCAGGTTCACCTGCACAGAGTCGTTGGGGGCGGCAGGCTGTGGCACAGGGGGCAGCTGGGGCCGCACCTGCGCCGCCGAGGGCCGGGCCAGGGCCGAAGCCAGTAAAATGGGTACCGCAACGCGCAACAACGACTTCTTCATCATTTACATAGAAGCTGGGGCAAAGCAGCCAGAGACACAAAACGCTGAGTTTCAGCCCAGCGTATTTTCAAAAATAGCGCAGAATTACTGAAAAGCCAGAACGAGTACCCGCCGACCAACTGGCAGCCCTACGAACAATTGCATAAAATCGTTCGAGTCAGGCTTGCCACGAGGGTGGAGGGTACTCGTTCTGGGACTCAGGCTAGACTGCGGCGGGCGTGAGTGTTTTCGTTACGGAACCGGCAAAGGCCAGTAGGTGCTCCTCGCGGAAAGCCCCGCTCAGGATTTGCAGACCAATGGGCAGGCCCTGCGCATCGGTACCGTTAGGTACCGAAATAGCCGGGACGCCCGCCAGAGAAGCCTGCACCGTGAAAATATCCGCCAGGTACATAGCCAGCGTGTCCTTGTTCACGTCGCCGATGCGGAAAGCTGTGGTGGGCGTGGTGGGGAGCACCAGAAAATCGTATTCCCGCAGCAGTTCGTCGGTTTTTTCCTTGATGAGCCGGCGGACGCGCTGGGCCTTGGTGTAGTATGCATCGTAGTAGCTGGCGCTCAGTACGAAGGTGCCCAGCATAATGCGGCGCTGCACCTCGGGGCCGAAGCCCTGGGCACGCGTCTTCTTGTACAACGATTCCAGGTCCGTCGCATCCGGCGCGCGGTAGCCAAACTTCACCCCGTCGTAACGGCTCAGGTTGGAACTGGCTTCGGCCGTGGTCAGAATGTAGTACGTGGGTACAATGAAATCCAGATAAGGAAAATCCACGGCCTCCACCACATGGCCCTGAGCACGCAACTGGTCCAGTGCCTGCTCAGTCGCCGCCTTGATTTCCGGATTTAGGCCCGGCCGCTCCAAACAGTCCTTGATGTAGCCGATGCGGTAATGCGGGGCGGGCGTGAGCTGCTGGCTGTAGGCGGGCACCTCCCGCTGGCTCACGGTACTATCAAAGGTGTCGGGGCCGGCCATTACTTCCAGCAGCAGCGCGGCATCTTCCACCGAGCGGGTCAGCGTACCAATCTGGTCAAAGGACGAGGCGTAGGCAATCAGCCCGTAGCGCGAAATGCGTGAGTAAGTCGGTTTGAAGCCCACAATGCCGCAAAACGCTGCCGGCTGGCGCACCGAACCGCCCGTATCGGAGCCGATGGAAGCTAGGCACATATCGGCCTGCACGGCCACGGCTGAACCTCCGGAGGAGCCACCGGGTACACGGTCAGGATCAATTTCGTTACGCGCTGGTCCGAAATAAGACGTTTCGTTGGACGCCCCCATGGCAAACTCGTCGCAGTTCTGACGACCCAGCATAATGGCATCCTCATCCAGCAGGCGTTGCACGGCCGTGCCAGTAAACAAGGATTTGAAGCCGTCCAGAATATGGCTGCTGCTCTGCAGGGTGTGCCCTTCGTAGGCCAGCACGTCCTTCAGACCTAGCACCATGCCCGCCAGCTTGCCGGCTGTGCCAGCGGCCAGCTTGGCGTCCACGGCATCAGCCTGCGCCAGTGCTTCCTCGGGCCACACTTCCAGAAAAGCGTTAAGGTGTTCTTTGCGGCGGATGTTATCCAGATAATACTCCACGAGCTGACGGCAGGTCGTAGTGCCTGCCGTCAGCTCGTGGCGAACTTCCGTGAGGGAGTTAAAACGTCTCAAGACGATAAAGATTTAGTTCAACTGGTCGGGGCGAGGGTGTGCTTCGGGAGCGGGCGTTACTGGAGGGGTAATACCACCGTCCATAGGCGGGGCCAACGGAGCGGCAACCGGCGCGTCGGCTACCGGAGGAGCTTGGTACACGGGCTGCTGCTGCTGGTAGGGCTGCTGCTGAAACTGCTGCTGGTAAGGCTGCTGCGGCGGAGCACCGGCGTTTTCAATTTCGCTGCGGATTTCGCGGGATGCGTCCTTGAACTCACGGATGCCTTTACCCAGGCCGCGCGCGAGTTCCGGAATCTTGTTGGCACCAAAGAAAATCAGGATGAACAGTACGATGACCATCAGCTCACCGCCACCGATACCTTCCAGAAACAAAAACAAAGGAGTGTGCATGAGTACGGGCAGTTATACGCGGGGAGCGTTCGGATCATTGGGGTTGACCGGCCGGTCACGGAACTCGGGCTTCTCATCCCGCGACGCATCCTTGAACTCGCGAATACCCTGGCCCATGCCACGGAATAGCTCCGGAATACGTTTTGCCCCGAACAGCAGGACAATAGCCAGAACGATAAGCAGAATCTCGGTGCCGCCTAAGCCGCCGATACCAAGTAAAAGAGTGGCAAAATTCATACAGTGAGCAGGCCGTGGGGCCGGTTTGGGGTGGCAAAGCTACTTATACGCAGCTTTATGCGCATTAGGATTGATAAAGGTACCGCATAATTTCAAAATCAGTTCCCGTTTTGCCTCCTTCCTCTCCCGTCAGGTACCAGGGCTGGCCCTTTCATTGAATATTCATTCAGTAGCAGTAACCCTAACCAGAAAAGGCCGGCATTAGGCGGCTAAATGCACTTATTCAGCGGTTGAGCTTATGGAATGCCTTGAGCAATATGCTATTTTGAGAAAAGTTTTTCGGTTCACTCCCCTCGTTCCAGTATCCTGCTCTCTATTGCCCAATGCCCACAAAACAGATTTCTTCCCGGAGAACAAAGTCGAAGCCTGCAAGGCTGGAGGAGGCGAAACGGCTGGCGGTGCTGGAAACCTATCAGATTATGGATACGCCGCCGGAATCGGTGTTTGATGATTTGGTGCGTCTGGCGGCATTTATCTGTGACACGCCTATTTCACTAGTGTCATTGCTGGATGGCCAGCGGCAATGGTTCAAGGCCAAAACCGGCCTGCCCGGCGTGCAGAGTACCCCCCGGGACATAGCTTTTTGTGACTATACCATTCAGGCCGATTCGCTTTATGAAGTGGAGGATGCGCTGGCGGATCCGTTGTTTCAGGAGAACGAGCTGGTGACGGGGGAGCCGCACATCCGGTTTTACGCCGGTTTCCCGCTGATTACGCCGGAAGGGCAGGCGCTGGGTACTATCTGCGCTATTGATCAGGTGCCCCGGCGGCTGAATGCAGCGCAGCGGGAGGCCCTGCGCATTCTGGCGCGAGAGGTGGTGGCCCATCTGGAGCTGCGCCGGATGCACCGGCAGCTGGAAGAGGAAAAAGCCAAACTGGAAGGACTGTTACGCATGGCGAATGACGCGGCCGAATCCCTGTACCTGAACGGAGGCCAGAACGAAATCTTTATCAAGCAGGACCATAAGCTGGTGCGGGTCAAAACCTCGGACATCCGCTACGTGGAGGCCTTGGGCGACTACGTGAACATTTATTCCGGCCGGGAGCGGTACACCGTGTACAGCACCATGAAGGAGTTAGAAACCAAGCTGCCCAGCCGGGAGTTTGCCCGCGTCCACCGCAAATATATTGTGCGCCTGGACCGCATCATTTCCATTGAAAGTGATGCGCTGATTGTGGAAGCCGGCCGTAATGCCGACCAGGGAAGCACCCTATTGCCGGTGCCAATCGGCAACTCGTTTAAAGCGGCCCTGCTGAACCGGCTGAATCTGGTTTAAAATCCGACCCTGAAACAGCAGTATCCGGATTTGGATATTTCACCGAGGGAAAAAACCAGTTCGGCGAATTTGCTCATCCGACTGGTGATATCCCCCGTATCTTTCGAACGGTTATCGGGGATTAACCCTGGGGATAGTGGCCGCTCTTTATTGAGCCGCTCTACGCTGGGGGAGGGATTCTGATAGCTAAGTTTGTTTTCATAGCTCAGAAAGACACCGCGCATTGCACGGTGTTTTTTTTTTTCTCCCGCTTTTCGCCGTATTCAGGCTGTTATTTGCGCCCCAGCCAGTTTTCGGGATTGAGGTTGGAGCTGTTGTGCCACACCTGAAACTGGACTTCGGAGGTGCCTTCCGCATCGGTGGAAACCGTGCCGATAGTCTGCCGGGCCTGCACCGTCTGGCCTTCACTCACACTCACGCTCCGGAGCTTGGCATACACGGTGAAATAGTCGCCATGCTGTACCATCACAATGGTGTTCATGCCTGGCACGCTGGCCACGGTTAGCACTTTTCCTCCAAACACGGCCCGTACCGGCTCGCCCGCGCTGGTCTGAATATCGACGCCCCGGTTTTCTACTATTACATTCTTCAGCACCGGGTGGTTATGGCGGCCAAAGCGCTGACTGATAAACCCACGACCCACCGGCCAGGGCAAGCTGCCCCGGTTATCGTGGAAAGAGGCCGCCAGCTCGGCCGTTTCAGGGGTCAGCGTGACGCGGTCTACCCGTTCGGCGGCCGAGGCGGCCGCGGCTTCTGCTTCGGCCGTTGGGCTGGTGCGAGACGTGGATGTAGGACTACGGTTGGAGCCTGAGGCTGCCGAGGAGGAACGGGCGGCCGCGGTAGCGGCGGCCCGTCGGGCGGCGGCACGGGCCGCCCGGGCAATTTCCTCCCGCACGCGCTGGGCAATCAGGTTATCGAGACGACTTACGGCCTGCTGACGCGCCGCCAGCTCTTTGCGCAGGCCTTCTTCCTGCTGCGTGAGCTTGGTAACCACTTCGGCCTGCTGGGTTTTAAGGGTCAGCAGATTTTTCTTTTCTGAAATCTGATTGTTGAGCAGGCTGCCTTTTTCTTCCTGTTTTTCCCGCAGGCCCACTAGCTGGCTGCTGAGCCGCTGCTGGGTGTGAGTAATCTGGGCGGCCTGGGCCTGGCGAACTTCAGTGTACTGGCGGATGTAGCGCAGGCGCAGCAGAAACTGGTTGAATGACTCCGAGGCAAACAGGAACATTAGCCGGTTGTAGCCGTTGGCCGTTTTGGAGCCGGCGTAAATCAGGCGGGCATATTCGGCCTTTAGCTGCTCCAAGCTTTGCTTGGTCTGCTGGACCTGGTTTTCCGTCTGGTGCACATCGGTTTCGATGTAATGCAGCTCGTTGCTGATGTTTTTGATGACGCCCTGCTGTACCGTCAGCTTTTCCTTCAGGGCATTGAGCTGTCCTACGGATGCCTGCTTCTGCTTCTGCGTCTGGGCCAGAATGCGGCTGGTTTCCTGAATACGGCGCAGCGTAGCCCGCCGCTCCCGCTCCAGCTGCGCCTTGGATTTGCGCTGTGCCCAGGCCGGCTGCACTGCCAGTAACAGCAGCAGCGCACACAAGCCCAGGAGCCAGCCGTTACTTTTTGCGCGCATAGCCTTTCGGAACCGAGAACGGGAACTGCAGCCGCTCCTTGTCTACATCCACCGAGCGGTAGGTAATAGTTACGGTGGTAGGCGGCGTCTGGCCCTGTTGTACCTGCACGAGGGTGTTAAAGGCAAATTGCTGCGGGTTGCGCTCCAGCGCCCGGAAGTCGGAGTAATCCACCGTCAGCGTGTTCTGGTTGGCTGGTGCCTGTACCTGCAGCTGCTGGATACGGCCCCTTTCAAGGTTCACGAGCTGTTGCACCAGTAGGCCGGCCTGCTCGTAGTTCACGCGCTGCATAGGGCCTTCGGTGGTGACGGTGGGCTGGGTGGTGGCGCTTTGCGGAGCCAGGTAGTTGCCCAGCAGCAGCGCCTGTATAGTGGCAAAGTTCACGGGTACGTTCAGCCGCTTGCTCAGGTATTCAAAGTCGCCGGCGTAATACTCCTTGTGCAGCTTGTCCAGCACCTGCACCGAGTCGCGGGTGATGTAAATACGGCCGCCTTCGATACCCACCAGCGAGGCCGAAATCCAGATAACGCTGTCCTTGCGGATGCGGACGTTGATGTTGCCGCCCTGGTCGCCGAACTGTGCTTTGCCTTTTGCGGCCAGGAACCGAAAGTCGACGTTAGCCACCTTGATGGCTTCCGGCATGGGTACCGTGGCGGCTGGCTTACGGCCGGGCAGCAGTTTGCGGGTACAGCTGCCCAGCAGCATCAGGGCGCTCAGCAGCACCAGCACAAGGCGGTTACTCATATAATTTCTTGTCTTTGATCTTTCGGTCGATGAGCGAAGAGGCACCACCCAGCTTCTTGGCGCGCTGCCATTCCGTCAGGGCTTTATCCGTTTCGCCCAGCTGGAACAGTACGTCGCCGTAATGTTCCACCACAGTGGCATCGGTGGTTGTTTTGAGGGCTTTTTCGAACTGCAGGCGGGCGCCGGCATAGTCTTTCAGGCGGTAGAGCACCCAGCCGTACGTATCCAGGTACGTATCGTTATCAGGGTTTTGCTTCACCAGCTTGCCGGCCATTTCCTTCGCCCGCTCCAGCTTTTCACCCCGCAAAGAAAGGTAGTAGCTGTAGTTGTTGAGTGCCTGCGCATTATTGGCATCGAACGTCAGGGCGGCTTCGTAGGCTGCATCCGACTTCGCAAAGTCCTTCAGCTCGTGGTACGTGTCGCCCAGCTGGGTATCAAATTGGGCCAGCAGCTCCGGGTTATCGGTAGCCAGCTTGCGGCCGTACTCCAGCGACTTTACCGCTTTGGCCGGCTGCTTTTTCAGCTGGTAGCCTACCCCGTTGTAGAACCATAGCGGAGCTTGGTTCGGGAACAGCTCCAGGGCCTGGCCGGTGTGCGCCAAAAGAGAATCCACCTGGTTTAGCTCGGCATCAATCAACACCACCTGCTGCCAGATCTGGTAGCGGGAGTTATCGAGCCGGATAGCCTTCGAGTAATTCTCACGGGCCTCGCGGCGGTTACCGGTTACGGTCTGGATGTCGCCGGCAATGGAAAATGCTTTGGCCTCTTTCGGGTGCACTCGGGTAGTAATGGCAGCCAGCTCCTGGGCCGTCTGGTTGAGGTCGGGGTTGGGCAGCTGCTTGATGTAGTCAATCAGGATGCGCACCTTATTATCAATATCGAGAGCCGGGCTTTCGAAGGCCAGCTTCAGCTGCCGCTCCGACTCCTTGGCATTTTTCTGCTGCCGGTACACATCGGCCAGAATCATGTGGGCCCGCGGGTTGTCGGGGTCCTGCTTGAGGGCCTGTTCCGCCACCCGAATGGCATCGGGCAGGCGGTTGTTGGTGGCGTACAATTGTGCCTGGGCCAGCACGTAGCGTACCTCGTCGGGGTTGGCCGTAATTAATGCTTCGCCTTCCTGCAGCGCTTTATCCAGGTTATTCTGCTTAAGGTAAATCTGCTGTTTCTTGAACGATACCTCATCCAGCGGGCCAAACTTCTTCTCGGCTTCCTCAAACGTAGCCAAGGCTTCATTCAGCTTGCCCTGGGCCAGGTATAAATCGGCTAGGTTAAACAGATAGGGACCTGAGTTATTTACCGTCTTGATGAGGGTGGTATAGGTCTGGGCGGCTTCGTCGTACTGCTTCTGCGAGGCGTAAATCTGGGCCAGTAGCAGGTAATAGTAGGGGTTCTGCGGATCAAGCTTCACGGCGGCCTGCGCGAAGTTGGTGGCATCTTTCAGGTTGCCGCTCAGTAGGTTGGTTTCGGCAATCTTATAATTAACGGCCGCATTGGTAGGGTTGAGAGCATAGGCTTTCAACAGCCGCTCCAAAGCCTTGTTATAATCCTCCAGCAGCAGAAACCGCACCCCATCCACAAAAAAGGCCTCACTCATCTCCCGGTCTTTCTCCGACAGATTGACCCGTTGCCGGGACGCGGCATCCAGGGCGGCGCGCCGCGCCAGTTCTTTGCGCTCCTTGCGGGTGAGCTTACGCGGCTTTACGGGGCCGGCTTTTTCCGCGGGTGCCGTTGGTTGCTGGGCATAGCCCGGCCCAGCCAGCAGCAGGCCCAGCAGAAGCAGGAAAAACGCACCGAATCGACTCATTGAAAATAGTAGCGCGGACCCTGCGGCCCGCGAATTGGAAACGAGGAAACCTAACCCCCAACACGTCGGAATCCGGCAACGGTCCGCGCTACTTGAAACGTCAGGAGACGCAAAAATATCACACGCGCAGCGTGTTATAGTCGCCCACGCTTAAATCAGTAGGCTGGCTGGCTACGGTAGCGTGGCTGCCCACCATCGAATTGCTGATGTTGGCGTGCAAAACCGACGCCGACTGCTGCACAATGGAGTTGGAAACGACGGAGTGACGCACGTTGGTATGGTCGCCTAGGGAAACGTGCGGGCCTACTACCGAATCGGTGATGATTACCCCTTCGCCAATGTACACCGGCGGAATAAGTACGGAATTCGTCACCTTGGCAGATTCGGCCACCAGCTTCTCGCCGCGCTCCTGCAGGTACTCCAGGTACCGCTGGTTGGTGAAAACCGTGGCATCCTTGTTGCCGCAGTCGAGCCACTCGGTTACGCGGCCGGGCACAAACTTGGTGCCCTTGTTTTTCATGTTTTCGAGGGCGTTGGTGAGCTGGTACTCGCCTTTGTCCTTGATGTCGTTATCGAGCAAGTACTGAAGTTCCCGCTTCAGGTACTCACCGTCCTTGAAGTAATAGATGCCGATGATGGCCAAGTCCGAGACAAACTCCTGGGGCTTTTCCACGAAATCGGTAATCTGGCCCTGCTCGTCGAGCTTTACCACGCCGAAGGGCTTGGGGTCGTCCACGCGCTGTACCCAGATGGTGCCTTCGGCCGAGGCATCCAGGATAAAATCGGCTTTAAACAGCGTATCGGCAAAGGCCACTACCACGGGGCCATCCAGGGCCGACTGCGCGCACAGAATGGCATGAGCAGTGCCCAGGGGCTCATCCTGGTAGTGAATGGTGCCTTTGGCCCCCACTGATTCGGCAATCTTGATCAGGCTTTTCTCTACCTCGCTGCCAAAACGCCCGATAATAAAGGCTACTTCCTCTACCGGCTCGCCGCACACTTTGGCAATATCTTCCACCAAGCGGTGTACAATGGGTTTGCCGGCAATGGGAATGAGGGGTTTAGGAACGGTAAGCGTGTGAGGCCGCATCCGCTTGCCCATGCCAGCCATCGGGACGATAATCTTCATAAAACTGAGGTATTGGAAAGTGAAGGTTGAGAGTGGAAAAGCGGAAACAAAGCTGCTGCTTACGACTGTCCGGTGCTGCCATAACCGCCGGTGCCGCGCTGGGTTTCACTGAGGGTGTCAACGGGTTGCCACACGGCCGTTTCGTGGCGGGCCACTACCAGCTGCGCAATTCGCTCCCCATCCTGAACCACAAAGTCCTGATCCGACAGATTTACCAGCAGCACCTTCAGCTCGCCCCGGTAGTCCGCATCAATGGTGCCGGGGCTGTTGACAATGCCGATGCCATGTTTGTAGGCCAGCCCGCTACGAGGGCGGACCTGGACTTCGTAGCCAACCGGAATTTCCAGAAACAGACCCGTGGGAATGAGGGCGCGTTGCAGGGGCTTCAACGTAATTGGCTCGGCGAGGTTGGCTCGCACATCCATGCCGGCGGCGTGGGCCGTTTGGTACTCGGGCAGGGGGTGCCGCGACTGATTGATAATGGGAATGAGCATGAGGTAAAGAGCCACAGGCAGTTGCCGGTGGTGAGAAGATGATGCAGCGAAGTTCAGCCGCTTTCAATTGTCGGATTGCGGGGAAAAGCAGGAAGATTCCGATGGCCGATTGCCCGCAGAAACGGCTCAAGCTAGTGGAATTTTACTTCTTCCGCTAGTCAGGTCACGAAATCAGATAGTGCGCAGGCGCCGGCCTTCCACCGCCGCCACCAGCGCCACAAAGCCCAGCGTAAGCAGGGCGTGGAACCCGTAGCGGGCCCAGCCGGCGGCTACCGGAGTCCACCAGCTCACGGCCACCACGCCCACGGCTATGGTCAGCCAGGCCAGCAGGCGCATCACGGGGTAGGGCACCGGAAAATGCCGCTCACCCAGCCACCAGCACAGAGCTGCCATCATAAAGTAGCAGGCCAGGGTGGCAATAGCCGACCCCATGTAGCCCAGAAGCGGAATCAGCAGGAAGTTGAGGGCAACTGTAAGAATTGCGCCGGCAAAGCCCAGGTAGGTGCCGAAATAGGTTTTATCGGTGAGCTTAAACCACACCGAGAGGTTCCAGTACACACCCAGAAACAGATTGGCCAGCAGGAGTACCGGTACTACGCTCAGGCCCTGCCGATACTCGGCCCGCTGCAAAAATATCCGGGCCACCAGATCCACATTCACGCTTACACCCACAAACAGCATGGCGCAGCACAGGGTAAACCATTTCAGCACCAGGGCAAAGGTGCGGGGCGAATTTTTCTCGGTGCTCTGGGCGAAGAAGAACGGCTCGGCGGCGTATTTGAAAGCCTGAATCACGAGGCTCATCAAAATGCTGATTTTGTAACAAGCCCCATAAATGCCCACGGCCGTCAGGTTGCTCTGGCCCGGATAAAAGCCTTTGGGCAGCCATTTTGGAAGCATCACCCGGTCCAGCATTTCGTTTACCATACCCGCCATGCCCATCAGCAGAATTGGGTAGGCGTAGCGCAGCAGGGGCCGGAGTGGCTCCAGGTTCAGGCGCGGCCGGAAATCCAGCAGCTCCCGCCCCAGCAACAGCAGCGTAACCCCCGACGCTACCAGATTCGACAGAAATACGTAGCCAACGCCAATGGTAGGATTATACACGCTTTCCACCAGCGGCCGCAGCCCAGCCAAGTATTTGCCCGCCAGCACATCGGGGCAGAACACGATGAAAAACAGGTTTAGCCCCACATTCACCAAAATATTGGCCGTGCGGATGGTGGCAAACTTACGGGCCTTGTTTTCGAGTCGTAACCGGGCAAATGGAATGGCCGCCACGGCATCAAGTCCCAGAATCAGGGCAATCCAGACGGCATATTGCTCGTGCCCGGGGGGCAGATCAATCAGACTCATCAGGGGGCGGGCCAATGCGGCCAGCACAGCGGTAAGCACCACACTGCTTATCAGCAGTAGCGTCATTACCCGATCATACAACTCCTGCCGGTTCGTATCGGGGCGGTTAGCAAAGCGGAAATAGGTTGTTTCCATGCCGTAGGTAAACAGCACGTTTAGAAACGACACGTAGGCATAGAGCCCCGTCACGATACCGTACTCCGCTGCCGCAAACCGAGCGGTGTACACGGGTACCAAAAAGGTATTCAGCACACGGCCTACGATACTGCTTACGCCATAAATGGCCGTTTGCGACGCCAGCCGCTTGGCAATACTCATTTACTTCAAATAAAAATGAGAGATATTCAAAGGCACAAAAATGTCATCCTTCGACGCCGCTGGCTGGGCGGCTTGGTGCGGATGACATTTCTCGACTGGTTGCTCACCAAGCATCTATTTCCCCTGAAATGTAGCGGGGCGCTTCTCCAAAAATGCAGTAGTGCCTTCCTTGAAATCGTCAGAAGCAAAACACCGGGCGAAGGCGTCGGCCTCGGCCTGGTAGCCGTCCCGGCTTTTGTCGAAGTAGGCATCCACGGCATCCAGGCACAGGCCCACGGCAATGGGAGCTTTGGTGAGAATGCGCAGCAGTAGCTGGCGCGTGAAGGTCAGCAGCTCGGCCTGGGGTACTACATGGTTCACCAAGCCCAGGCGCAGCGCCTCATCGGCCTTAATCATGTCGGCGGTCAGTAGCAATTCAATGGCTTTGCCCTTCCCAATAAGCTGGGTGAGGCGCTGGGTGCCGCCGTAACCGGGCACCAGGCCCAGGTTCACCTCGGGCTGGCCGAAGCGGGCATTTTCGGCGGCAATACGCATGTGGCAGGCCATAGCCAGCTCGCAGCCACCGCCCAGGGCAAACCCATTGACGGCCGCAATAACCGGCTTGGGGCTGCGCTCAATCAGGCGGAAAGCATCCTGCCCCTGCACGGCCGCTCCGCGCCCCGATACCTCGTCCAGCTTCGTCAGCTCCGCAATATCGGCCCCAGCCACAAACGACTTCTCTCCGCTACCCGTCAGAATAATGCCCCGCACCGAAGGGTCATCACTGGCCTGCTGCACAGCTGCGCGAATTTCCTCAATAGTAGCCGCGTTCAGGGCGTTGAGCTTATCGGGGCGGTTGATGGTAAGGGTCAGGATGCCGGTTTCAGCTTCGGGTTGGTAGAGCAGGTTAGTGAAGGTGGTCATGAGATGTAAGTGCAGGAGTGGAAATGCAGAGGCGGTAAAGATACTGGAAATGGTAGCGCCCTTGGTCTGGCGCGTAAAACGGGCATACAACGCGCCATACACCGGGTTGAGCGAAAGTAGACAAGCAGCCAGACACCCGCGCCGCACCTTTGCCCCGCACTGGCAAAGCGCTAGTATCGGATGGGGAAAATTTTATATTTACCCGCAGGTCTCTACATCTCTCACCCTCAAACACTTCCAAAACATGGGCTTTGTTTCCGAATTCAAGGAGTTCATTTCTAAAGGCAATGTGCTCGACCTGGCCGTCGGGGTTATCATTGGTGGGGCCTTTGGCAAGATTGTTTCGTCGCTCACCGATGACATCATCATGCCCATATTAAGCCTGTTCACGCGCGGTATTGACTTTAAGGAAAAATTCTTCGCCTTGAATGGGGAGCATTATGCCGACCTCAAAGCGGCGCAGGATGCTAAAGCGGCGGTTGTGAGCTACGGCAACTTCATCAATGCTATTATTTACTTCCTCATTATTGCCTTCGTGATTTTCTGGGTGGTCAAACTGGCTAATCGATTTAAAAAACCCCAGGAAGTAGTGGTAGCGGAGCCCGGCCCAACCAAAGACCAGCAACTATTGATGGAAATCCGCGACGCGCTGCGGACCCGCTTGTAAGCGCATCAGCCGCCTACGAAGCCGGCTTTTGTTCAGCGCGCTGAGCAGAAGCCGGCTTTTTTTATCCTCAACCCTCACTGCAATGAAACACTTTGTACTGCTCTGTTCGGGGGCTCTGTTGCTGGTGCTGCACACTACCGCGGCCGTTGCCCAAACCGATGATCCGCAGCGTCCCCCCACGCCGTTGCCCGCCTACAAGATTTCGGCGGAGGTGGATACCGCGCGCGGGTGGCAGCGGGGTGGGGCCGGTACGCTCAATTTCAGCCAGGTGAGCCTGCGTAACTGGGCCCCGGGTGGCCAAAGCTCATTGTCGCTGCTGGCTATGGGCAACCTGTTCCTGCACTACCGCGGCCCGGAACACACGTTTGATCTGGCGGGCAACATGGTGTACGGCCTGCTGAAAGCCGGCAAGAGCCGCATCCGGAAAAACGACGACCGGCTGGAGCTCAATGGCCGCTATGCCCGGCAGTTTACCCAAACCCTGTCGTACGCGGCTCAGGTAAACCTGAAAACCCAGCTGACGCCCACCAAAGCCCCGGAAAAGCCGGACTCCCTGTTATCCCGGTTTTTTGCGCCCGCCTACATTCTGGTCTCATTGGGCATCGAATACAAGCCCAACACCGATTTCTCCCTGTTTCTGTCGCCAGCCACCGGTAAGTTTACCGTAGTGGCCGACCAGACTCTGGCCGATGCCGGCTCGTTTGGGGTGCGGGCCGCCCGCCTGGGCCCCAACGGTCAGCTGGTGCGCGGCACTGGGCAGCGGCTACGGCAGGAGCTGGGAGCGTACCTGAATGCCCGGTATCGGCACGTGCTGTTTACCAATATCACCTACAATACCAAGCTGGAGCTGTTCAGCAACTACTTTCACAACCCCCAGAACATTGACGTGAACTGGGAAAACCTGATTGACTTCAAAGTGAACAAGTTTGTCAGCGCCAGCGTCACCACGCTGCTGGTATACGATGACGATATTCGGGTGCCGCTGGACCGCAACGAAGACGGGGTGCCCGATGACCGGGGTCGGCGTATCCAATTCAAGGAAACCCTGGGAATCGGCCTGGCTTACAAGTTTTAACCGAAATTGAACTAACTTTACTACCTGCCCGTTGGCCGCAGAAATCAGGAGTCACTTCCTTCCGCCCGCGTTGGTATTGCCCACGGTTTTTTGCTCTGTTTGTCCTAGTATGAAGAAGTTTCTCTCTATTCTGGCTCTTGCCGCTGGTGTGCTGGTTGCTCCTGCCGCGAAGGCGCAAAGTACCGCCTCCGCCCGCGCCGACAACGCCAGCCAGCTGCAACGGGCCAATGAGGAAGGACTACGTAAAAAACGGAAAGCTTCCGCCACGGATATTGCCCGCGTGCAGCGCCGTATGAGCATGAACCCCGACGAAGCCAAGCGTGACCAGCAGATGGAAATTCTGGAGGCCCGTTCGGGTATGGGGACAGCCAACACCAGCTTCGGGCGGGCATCCGGTCCGGCCCGGCAGTACGAGAAGGGAGCCGGTGGGTTCACCGTGCGCAAATTCAAGGATAACCGCATTGGCACGGCCCGCCAGAAGCGCGGCCAGACTCGTCCAGCCGGATTCGTGGATCCAAAAGGCAAGCCCCTCAGTCATAAAAAGAAAAAGCATTTCCTGTTTTTCTAAGCAAGGCAGTGCTTTCAGTAGCTATAAAAAAAGACCCGGCGCAATGCTCCGGGTCTTTTTGTTTCTTCAGCGGTACCAGGGCCACCGTTCGCCCCCAGCCCAGCCGAAGAAGATGGGCTCCTGCAGCAGGTGCAGGGGAAAATGCTTAATGTCGGGGCCGGGCCAGGGCAGGCCCGTTGTTGAGTCGGGTGTTTTTGGTAACGAATGCTTTTCCGGGGAGTGAGGGCTGGAGGGGAACTAATGGCCGGGTAGTGAAGCGTATGGCGTTGGTATCGGGGCGCATAGGTAGTATTTCCTGCTTCCTGTTGGCCGTCGTAGCCATATCAGGAAGATGCGTACAGGCAACTGTTCCCAGAAGCAGTAATCCTAATATGTAGCGGTTTATCTTCATCCTCAGAAAATGAAAACGTAGAGTTATTCAACTCGTCGGCTACCCCTCACCTGACCTAAAAACGAGCCGTCAGACCCAGCTTCAGGTAACTCATATCATAGCCTGCTTCCGCAAACGCCCCAATGTTGTCCGTCAGGAAATAGCGCCCCCCAATGAAGATTCCCGCCTCTACTCTGGCCCCACCATACGAGTTGTCGTAGCGCCCACCCAGGTACTCTGAGTAGTACGTGTCTTTGTAGCTTTCGATGCGGGTGCCAACGCTTACGCCAGCGTAAGTATCCAGCTTGTTGTTCTGCAACAAGTCGTAGTGGTACGTGCCCCGCACCAGCACAATTACATTGTTCCAGCGGGCTTTGTAGTCGGTACCCGGATAATCATAGTGGTAGCCCTTATACCCGATCAGGCCCCCAATCCCAATCACGCCAGGGCCGATACCTTCCAGAATACCTTTCTCCAGTGAGAGGCTCACGGCCGGGGTAGCTTTCAGGCTGCCGCCAAACCCATAGCCGTACCCCAGTCCCAGCCCGATACCCAGGTTCACCATGGTAGTGCCTTTCTGAAATAACGCATTGCCGGTAGCCTGGGAGGCTGATTTTGCTACGGGCGAAGTAGCTGGGGCTGGAGTAGCCGGAGCCGCCGCTACGGGCGCGGGCTTGGTTGCCGGTGCAGCGGCTGGTTTAGCAGGAGTCTTTACTACGGCAGCAGTACGGGGCGCCGGTTTTGCTGTGGCGGGGCCTGTTGCCCGAGTTACAGTAGTAGTGCGAGCGGCAGTGGCCACTGGCCTGGCAGCAGGCTTGGTGGCAGGTTTCGTTTGGCCCAGTGCGGAACTGGCAGCCAGCACTGCAACAGAAAGAAGTAGAGGTGTCGCTTTCATAGGATGGAGGTGAGGTAGCAGAGAACTGTGTCAGGGTTGATTAGGAAGTGCAATAATTTCCTGATCTGATACAAAATTACACGCGGCCATTTCTTGCGTCAATAGCATGATGATGTGAAGGGCTCAAAACGCACCAAGGCCCCGACTCGTGAGAGCCGGGGCCTTGGTGTTGAACGAATATCGGAATGCCTTACAGCGTTCGTTTCACTTCCTGTTCTTCGAAGCCTTCGATGTTGTCTCCCTCCTGCAGGTCGTTGAAGCCTTTCAGCGAGATACCGCACTCATAGCCCTGGCGTACTTCCGACACGTCGTCTTTGTAACGCTTGAGGTCCTGAATTTCGCCCGAGTACACCACAATACCGTTGCGCACCAGGCGCACTTTGGTTTTGCGGGTGAAGGTACCGTCCGTTACCATACAGCCGGCAATGGTGCCCACTTTGGTAATGTTGAATACCTGACGAACCTCGGCGTTGGCTACTACAACCTCTTTCACCGTCGGGGCCAGCATGCCTTCCATGGCATCCTTCACCTCGTTGATGGCGTTGTAGATAATCGAGTAGAGGCGGATATCGATCTGCTCCTGCTCGGCCAGCTTGCGGGCGCTCTGCGAGGGCCGCACCTGGAAGCCAATAATGATGGCGTCAGAGGCCGAGGCCAGCAGTACGTCGGTTTCCGAAATGGCACCTACGCCTTTGCTCAGGATGTTCACGGCCACTTCCGGCGTGCTCAGCTTCAGCAGCGAGTCGGCCAGTGCTTCTACCGAGCCGTCCACGTCGCCTTTCACAATAACATTGAGCTCTTTGAACGAACCGATTGCCAGACGACGACCAATTTCATCCAGGGTGATGTGCTTCTTGGTGCGCATGCTCTGCTCACGGGCCAGCTGCTGACGCTGCGTAGCCAGTTCACGGGCTTCGCGCTCCGTTTCCATCACCTGAATCTTGTCACCAGCCTGCGGGGCCCCGGTCAGACCGAGTACCTGCACCGGCGTAGCCGGACCAGCCTGCTTCATTTTCTTACCGCGGTGGTCAGTCATGGCCTTCACGCGGCCGAAGTGCGGACCAGCCAGCACGATGTCGCCCACCTGCATGGTACCGGTTTGCACCAGAATGGTGGTCACGTAACCCCGGCCTTTATCGAGCGAGGCTTCGATAACCGTACCCACGGCGTTGCGGTCGGGGTTGGCTTTCAGCTCGAGAATCTCGGCTTCCAGCAGCACCTTTTCCAGCAGGTCGTCGATACCCAGACCGGTTTTGGCCGATACTTCCTGGCTCTGATACTTACCACCCCATTCCTCTACCAGAATATTAATAACCGACAGCTCTTCCCGCACTTTGTCGGGGTTAGCACCGGGCTTATCAATCTTGTTGAGGGCAATAACGATGGGTACACCGGCTGCCTGCGCGTGGTTGATGGCTTCCTTCGTCTGCGGCATTACCGAGTCGTCGGCGGCTACCACAATGATGGCAATGTCCGTCACCTTGGCACCACGGGCACGCATGGCGGTAAACGCTTCGTGACCCGGCGTATCGAGGAAGGTGACGCGCTTGCCCGATTTGGTCATTACGTCGTAGGCCCCGATGTGCTGGGTAATACCGCCGGCTTCACCTTTGGCTACGTTGGCGTTCCGGATGTAGTCAAGCAAAGAGGTTTTACCGTGGTCTACGTGACCCATGATGGTCACAATGGGAGCCCGCGGCTGGAGGTCCTCTTCGTTGTCTTCAATTTCGATGGTCGTATCCTCTTCCTCGGCACTCAGGAATTCCACGTCGTAGCCAAACTCATCGGCAATAACCGTAATGGCTTCGGCGTCGAGGCGCTGGTTGATGGAAACGAACATGCCCATATTCAGGCACACCTTGATAACTTCGTTTACCGGCACGTCCATGAGCGAAGCCAGGTCGTTAGCCGAAATAAACTCGGTTACTTTCAGGGTTTTGGCGTCCAGCTCGTTCTGCGCGCGCAGAGCTTCACGGTCTTCTGCAGCCATGTTCCGCTTGTCGCGGCGGTACTTGGCGCGGTTCTGCTGCTGACCACCACGGCCACCGCTGAGTTTCGCCAGCGTTGCCTTGATCTGCTCCTGAATCTGCTTGTCGTTTTGCTCAGGCGTGAGCGGAACCGCGGGCTGACGGGTGTTGCCACCACGGTTGTCCCGGTTGCCGCCTTGCTGACCGCCACCCGGACGGTTGCCACCTTGCTGGCCGGGGCCGCCCGGACGGTTACCACCGCCTTGCTGGCCAGGGCCACGGTTACCACCCTGCTGACCCAGACCGGCTTGACCGCCGGTCTGGCCGGGGCCGCTCATCGGGATGCGCTGGCGCTTTTTCTTATCGTTGGCATTGAGGCCGCTCTTGCGCACATCCGATGATGCCACAGGGCGGGCTCCCCGTCCACCACCGCCACGGCGCGACGAATCGAGGGGCAACTCAATTTTACCCAGTACCGTGAGGCCTTTCAGCTGGTCGGCTTTGGCCAAGATGGTACCTTCCTCCGTGGCGGCTTCAGGAGCTTCAGCCGCTGGTGCGGGAGCCGCCGGAGCAGCCGGTGCTTCGGGAGCCTTAGGAGTTGCCGCTACCGGAGCCGGTGCCACCGGGGCTGCTTTGGGAGCTTCCGGGGCCGGGGTAGGAGCCGGGTGGGGCGTTTCGACTGCCGGAACCGCTGCCGGAGCAGGGGCGGGTGCAGGAGTCGGAGCGGCCGGGGCCTCGGGAGCTTTAGGGGCTTCCACCACTTTGGGAGCCTCGGTAGCTTTCGGAGCCTCTGGAGCCTTGGGCGCTTCAGCCGCTGGCTGTGGAGCCGCCGAAGCCGGAGTGGGCTTGGGAGGAACCGGACGCCCTTTGGCATCTAGTTCAATTTTGCCCAATACCTTCAGGCCGGGCACGCGCGCGGGCTCTTCTGCCGGAGCTGGTGCTGATGTTGGTGCTGATATTGGTGCCGGTTGAGGAACCTCAACGGCCGGAGTCGGCTGCGCTACAGGCTGAGGGGCCGGCGCTGCCGGTTTCGGGGCGGGTGCAGCAGCCCGCGCTTGAGCGGCCTGGGTAGCCGCAGCTTCCAGCTCACTCTGGCGCTTGGCCTGGCTTACTTTGGCGGCGTCCATCTTGTCCTGTGCCGACGACGCGAAGGCCTTCTCAAGCAGAGCAACTTGCTCTGATGATAGCTTGGTCGTGGGTTTGTTTTCGATGGAATGCCCTTTTCCCGCCAGAAAATCCACAATTGTGGAAAGTCCAACGTTCAGGTCTTTGGCCGCCTGATTCAGCCGTTTGGTTGCTGCTTCCGCCATTCTATGCTCGCGAACGATACTCTTATCTTGGTGCAAAGGTACTAACTTAAATCTTGCCGGGCGGCGCTAAAATCTAACCACCCGGTTAGATTTTAGCGCCCGTGCCGTACCGGCCGCCGCGCACTCATTGCGCGTCGCCGGAATTTGGGGTTTCGTCGTCCTGGTCGTCGCTGTCTTCGAACTCCTGACGGATGACGCGGAAGAGCTCTTCCACGGTTTCTTCCTCCAGCTCCGTGCGACGCACGATGTCCTCTTTACTGACTGCCAATACGGCCCGGCCGGTATCGAGGCCGATTTTCTTCAGCTCATCGATGATCCAGCCTTCAATCTCGTCCTGGAACTCGTCCAGGGCAATATCTTCTTCGAAGTCGCCGGCATCCCGGAATACGTCGATTTCCATACCTACCAAGCGCGAGGCCAACTTAATGTTGGCACCGCCGCGGCCAATAGCCAACGAAACCTGATCGGGCTTTAAGAACACCGAAACCCGGCCAGTTTGTTCGTTGATTTTCATCGACGTGAGTTTGGCCGGCGACAAGGCCCGGGCAATGTAGAGCTCCAGGTTATCGGTGTAGTTGATGATGTCGATGTTCTCATTCTCCAGTTCACGCACTACGGCATGAATACGGGAGCCTTTCATGCCCACGCAGGCACCCACCGGGTCAATACGGTCATCGAAGCTTTCTACGGCTACTTTGGCCCGTTCGCCGGGTTCCCGCACGATGTTTTTGATGGTAATCAAACCATCAAAGATTTCGGGGACTTCCTGTTCCATCAGACGCTCCAGGAAAGCCGGAGCCGCGCGGGACAGGATGATTTTGGGCGTGCCGTTGAGGACATCTACGCGGTGTACTACGGCCCGGATGCTGTCACCTTTACGGTAGCGGTCCTTCGGAATCTGTTCGCCTTTGGGCAACACCAGTTCATTCTCGTCTTTGTCGAGAATAAGTGCCTCGCGGCCCCATACCTGGTACACCTCACCTACTACGATTTCGCCTACCTGGTCTTTGTAAGCCTGGTACAGGTTATCGCGCTCCAAGTCTTTTACGCGCTGAATCAGCGTCTGGCGGGCCATCAGCACGGCACGACGGCCGAAATCTTCCAGCTTTACTTCTTCGGCTACCTGTTCGCCAATCTCGAAGTCGGGCTCGATTTTCTGGGCTTCTGCCAGCGGAATTTTGTCGAAATCCCAGATATCCTCCGAGTTGTCATCCACAATTTCGCGGTTGCGCCAGATTTCCAAGTCGCCCTTGTCCACGTTCAGAATCACGTCGAAGTTCGAGTCGTCGTCGTACTTCTTGCGGATCATCGTGCGAAACACTTCCTCCAGGATGCTCATCATCGTGGGGCGGTCGATGTTCTTCGACCGGGCGAATTCGGCAAACGATTCAATCAGGACGTTGCTGTTCATGCTGATTATTAGTGATTTGTTGCTGGTGGTTGGGTGGCGGACTGGCAGGTTGTATGAAGGCTACGGAGCCCTGCTACCTGACAACGCACTACGGACAACGCTATACTACTTAAACGAAATCACCACTTTGGCCTCGCTGATATCAGCAAAGGATACGAAAGCGGCGGGGAGAGTCTTTTTCTTGCTTTTTTCCTTCACTACCTCGGCCAGCTGAATGCCGGTAGCATCAGCGGCTTCCAGGGTGCCGGTTTTCTCGGTGCCGTCGGCCATTTTCAGGCTGAGTGTACGGCCTACGTGACGGGTATACTGACGGGCATCGCGCAGGGGCTGGTCGGCGCCGGGCGAGGTTACTTCCAGCGTGTAGCTGGCGTCTTCACCGTATTCCTCATCTACGCGGCGGGCCAGTCGGCGGCTCACCTGCGCGCACTCGTCAATACCAACGCCCTGCTCCCCATCGAGGGTGACAGTGACTTTAGGCCGAATGGCATCCGACACGGCCAGGCTTACCACAAACAGGCTACCGTCGGTGGGTAGGCTGTCCTGGAGCAGCTCGGAAAGGCGGGCTTGATCGAGTTTCATGGGCGGGTTACCTGATAAAAGAAAGAGGGGACTATCCGTCCCCTCTGTTCGTGTTCTAGTTTGCTGGTGCAAAGATACAACGCAAAACCACGGAAAGCAAGCCGGTTGCCACCTAGCGCTGGATGGTGAGCCAGCCTTTCAGGGGAGTCCCATCGGGCAGCCGCAGAATGTAGTAGTAGATACCATCGGGCAGGCCGGCGCCGGACCAGTCGTTACGATAGGAAGCAGCTTCAAACACCTTATTGCCCCAGCGTGTGAACACCTGCAACTGCCCCGGGCAGGCCGTGCGAATCACGAAAAACTCGTTCTTGTCATCGTGGTTGGGCGTAATGATGTTGGGCGGCAGTTGCTGAGGAAGCACCTCTACGGTGGCCAGCGTAGCGGATTCGGAGCAGCGCCCGGTATTAAAGAACGTAGTGACGCGCGGCCGGTAGGTGCCGGCCTGCGCATAGGTGTGCGTAACGCTGCTGCCGGTGACGGGTGCGGACCCATCGCCAAAATCCCAGGTGGAAGTGGGGACGCCACCGCCGAAGCTGACAGTAAGCGGAGCCAAGCGGTTTTCGGGGCAGCTGGCTGGGCTCCAAGTCGGGGCAGTGGTGGGTGGAACAGCTATGGATACCCGGCGGATGCCGGTACTCTGGCAGATATCGGGCAGGGTGTACGTAAGCGTTACGCTACCGTTAAAGCCAACTGGTGGAGTAAAGCGGCCATCGGAGGTGACGTTGGGGCCGCTCCAGGTACCGCCGGCCGGTGCTCCGCGCAGCCGGAAAGGCTGGGTGCTGCCGGGGCACAGCAGTGTATCGGATCCGGCACTGACAGAGAGGGGCGCGCTGACCTGCACAGTAATGGTGCCGGTGTAGTCGCAGAGGCCGAAACCAGTACGATAGGTGAGCGTGTGGGTACCGGCCCCGGCCAGAGCCGGTGTAAAGGTGAAGCCTGTGCTGAACGGCCCCCGGACGCCGTTGCCGCTCCAAAGGACGGTGCCGGGCAGCGTTACGGCGGTGGCGCTGGTACTGCAGTAAGCTGGCAGCGTGGGCGGGCTGAACGTGGGTGTGGCCAGCACGTAGGCCATCATGGTGCCGGAGCTGGTGCAGCCACCAGGCGCGGTGATGGTGTAGGTAAGCAGGCTGCTGCCCAGCAAAGCAGGCGTAGGCGTGAATACAAAGCCCGAGGCTACTGACCCCGACACTCCCGGGCCCGACCACACGCCGCCCGCCGGGCTGCCTGCCAGGGCCTGTGGCCCGGCTCCGGTGCAGGTGGAGAGGCCCGCACCCGCTACGGCCTGCACTACGGTAACCGTGCGAGTGGTTTGCAGCTGACAGCCGTTCGTATTCACTGAGTACACCAGCGTGTGCGTGCCAGGACCGGCTACCGCGGCGTTAAACAACGTACCGCTTACACCCGGCCCTGAAAACGTGCCCCCGACCGGCGTAGCCGATAACCCCACCACAGTGGAAGTACCGGGGTTCAGGCAGAAGCTGGTTTGCGTGGGCGTGGTGAACGAAATAGCCGGAGCCGGCACCACGGTAAGCCGCAACGTGGAAACCCCGCCGCATGGCCCCACCCCCGTAACGGTGTAGGTAAGCGTCTGCGTGCCCAGCAGGCCAACGGTTGGAGTGAAGAAAAAGCCCGATGCCACCGAGCCCGATACGCCGGGCCCCGTCCAGACGCCGCCGGCCGGGCTGCCCTGCAACGGAATGGGGGCCGAGGCCGCGCACACGTTTCGGTCGGTGCCGGCCACCACGTTTACGGTTTCAAAGTTGTACTTGAAGGCCGCGTTGTTGCAGTTTACGCTATTGTTGACGGTGGAATAGTACCCGGCACCCGGCGGAACGGGCCAGTCGCTGGAGCCGCCGCAGCCGCCGCACACGGCATGATACACTACCCCACGCGGGTCGAAGCGGGAGGTGCCGCCATCCACGTGGTCTTGCCCGGTACCTCCGAAGAAGGTGGCGTAATCGAGGCTGCGGGCCCCGGCTGACAGCTGCATCAGGTAGAAGTCATTGCCATCGGTGGTGCGCTGGGTGGCGTTGGCAGTGGTAGGCAGGCCCAGCACGGTGCCATTGCCCGCGTAGCCGGTGTTATTGCCGCCACCCCAGCCGCTCACGTAAATTCGCTCACACTGGTCCACCAGAAAAGCCGTGGGCGAAATGTCAATGGTGGTCCGGCCACTGCCAAAGGAGGTGGCAAACTCGGTGGCAGTGAGGTCGGCGTTGAGTTTATGAATGAATTGCCGGCCGCCTGGCACCCCGTAGCGGTTGCCGCTTACGGGGTAAGTGCCCAGCGTCTGGCCCAGCAGGTACACGCCACCGCTCTGATCAAGCTGCACAAAATAGGCCTGGTCATACGCCGAAGTGCCCACCAGAGCCGACTTTTCGAGAACCGAGCCCGAGGCGCTGATGCGGGTAACAAAACCATCCGCGTCGCCGCGCTGCGCGGGCTGTACGGCACCGGCCGTTACCGGGAAATCGAGGCTGGTGGTACCGCCTGCCACGTACAGGCGGCCCACTGCATCCAGCTGCAGCGAGTAGGCGGCATCGGGCTGGTTGCCACCCAGCTGGCTGCTCCACACAACCTGGTTCAGACCGGGCGTGAGCTTGGTTACCACACCGTTGAGGCCGGCCGTGTATGGTTGAAAGCTATTGCGGGCCGGGAAATCGGGGGAGGAGGTGTTGGAGGCCAGGTACACGTTGTCCTGCGCATCAACCAGAATGTCCCCCCGGAAGGAGTCGCCGTAGTTGTGCAGCAGGTTGAAACCCGCTATGAAGGGCAACACGCCTTCGTTGCCAATACCTCCCAGATAGGTGGACGCCACCAGCCGGCTCCCATCGGCACTGAACCGGACAACGGCCAGGTCAGACCCATTGGGCATGTTGGAGGGCGAGTAGTTATAGTAGGGGTTGATGGCACTGCCGCCATTAAAGCTCTGATCAAGGGCCCCGGCCGTGGTGGGGAAGTTGATAGAGCCGGTAGCGGCCAGTACCAGCAGCTCGCCCTGGCCGTTCACTACCATACTCTGCGGAAAATCGGCCCCGGTGCCGCCCAAGTAGGTGGCCCATAGCCGGGCCGCCGGGCCCCGGGCCGTGGTGTTGTACTTAATGATGGCAATATCGGTGGAGCCGGCAAACTGCGTGCTGTAGGCCCCGGGGCTGGCCGGATAGCCCGTGCTGAACACAATACCGCCCGAGTACAGGTTGCCCTGCGCATCGTAGGTGGCCGTGAAGCCCCAGTTGTCGGCCAAGGAGCCCGTAAACGTGGAAAATACCACCGTGGGGTCGATGGTGAGTGGCCGCTGCGGGTCGTACGTGCCCAGGCGGAAACTCACCTCCTGGTTGCGCAACACGTAGGTGCAGGCCACCGGCTGGCGGCGGCCCTGAGCATCCAATTGCCAGGCCCGCGGGGCCAGTTCCCGCAGCGTGCCCACGGAAGTAGCAATTTCCAGATGGCCTTCCGGTGTCAGCTTCAGGGCATCGGCCCCGTGGTAGCGCAGCCGGACGCTGGCGGTACTGGCGTGCGGGGCCAGTTCGAAATCGTATTCCAGCTGTTGGTGCTCGTTTTCGTAGAACCGGGCGTTGATGCCGGGCCACACGGCCTGGTACTGCAGCTGCCGGAAACTACTCACGCCGGCGGCCCACCGGGCCGGATCCGGCCCCTGCAGGTAGTTGCGTTTTTCGCCGGTAGCTTCCGTGGGCTGCACCTTGGGCTGCGAGCCGGCCCCCACAAACTCTACCCGCACCGCATGGGCTCCCGTTAGAGCTGGGGCTGCAGCAGGCCGGGGCTGAGCCAGGTGCGGATGCTCTAGGCCCCGCGTGAGGGCGTAGGTAAGGCCCTGGGGCTCCATAAACAGCCGCCCACCCGGTATATCGGCGGCGTACAGCACCGGGGTGGGCCACTGGCCTTTGTTTTCAATGAACTCCAGATGATGGGGCTCCGGGGTGGCCGGACGGCCTTCACTCACTACACTCAGGGCCAGCCAAAGGCCCATAATCAGGTACAATTGCTTCATATACGCAACAAGCCGAATAACGCTAATAGCCGCAAAGCTACTGGTTATCCGGCTTGTTTCAGCGGGAAAAATGGCGTTACCGCTCCACCGTCAGCCAGCCTTTCGCCGAGCGGCCGTCGGCATCTTTCAGTTGGTAATAGTACAGGCCGTCGGGCAGGTTGTCGGCGCGCCAGTCGTTACGATAGTTATCCGTCTCAAACACCTTGTTTCCCCACCGCGTGAATACGCGCAGCGTGGCCGGCCGGCAACTGAAGCGCGGTATGAAGGTTTCGTTTTTGTCGTCGTGGTTGGGCGTGATGATGTTGGGCACGAATACCTCGCCCACCAGCACCGGTACAAAGCTGGTTTCCACGGTACAATTGGCGTAGCGGGCCGTAAGCTTGGCCGTGTACGTGCCCGGCTGCTGATAGATATGCGTGGGTGCTTCCTCCGTCGATACGGGGCTACCGTCGCCAAAATCCCAGGTGTAGCTGCCCCCGGTCAATACCGGAACAAACGGGCAGCTGAACGGGGCCAGTCCTGTGTATTGCGGAAAATTGCTGCATTCCGGCACGTTCAGCGGAAAATTTACGGATGGCGAAGGTGCCAGCAGCACCTGGCGGGTGGCCGTGTTGGTGCACCCGCTTTCGGTAACGGAGTAAGTGAGGGTGAAGATACCGCCGCGCAGATTGGTGTTGGGCGGAGTGAACAGGCCCGTCGGCGTTACGCCGGTACCGCTCCAGGTGCCGCCGGCCGGGGTGGCACCCGTGAGTTGTACGGGTTTGGTTTCGTAGGCGCAGAAGGTGAGGTTGGGCCCGGCCACCGGCTTGGGAAATGGGTTGACAACGACCGTGCGGGTTGCGGTGCCGCAGCCCAGCGTATCGGAATAGGAATAGGTGATGGTATGGGTACCCGGCCCCGCCTGCTGCGGATTAAACACATTGCCCGACAAGCCTGCCGGGCCGCTCCAGGTGCCCCCGGCGGGCTGGGCCTGCAGGGTAACGGAGGTCCCATTGGCACACAGCGCCGGTACCGGATTGATATTTACGGTAAGGGGGGGCGTCACAATCATGGCCAGCGGGCGGATACTGCGGCAGATGCCGGTGGTTTGCACGGAATATTGCAACAGGTTGCGACCCACCAGCGCCGCGCTGGGCTGAAACTGATAGGTGCCATTGGACTGCCGCGTAACGCCCGGCCCACTCCAGATGCCGCCGCTGGGCTGGCCGCCCAGCGTAACCGGGCTGCTGCCTACGCACACGTAGCGGGTAGGGCCGGGGTCGGCTACCGTGAGGCCGAAGCTGATGGCAAAGGCGGCGTTATTACAGTTGCTGCTGCCGTTGCGGGTGGTGTAATAGTTGGCTCCCTGTGGTACCGGGAAACTCTGGGTACCACCGCAACCGCCACACACGGCCTGGTACACCACGCCTTTTTTATCGAAGCGGGAGGTGCCGCCATCCACATGCTCACCCCGGGCTCCCCGCTCCCCATAAAACGTAGCGTACTCCAGGCCCGTGAGCCCCGCTGCATATTGGGCCAGGTAAAAGTCGCTGCCATCGGTAGTCGTCTGCATGGCCCCATTTGTTACAGGTAAGCCTATGGTTGAGCCGCCACCGTAGGTGGCATTTACGTTGCCCCCCCAGCCGCACACGTACACCCGCTCACAATCGTCCACCAGAAAAGCCGTCGGTGAAATATCGTATCCATCCCGCCCCGAGCCAATGGTGGTGCTGTACTGGGTGGCGCTCAAATCACCGTTGAGCTTCTGAATAAACTGATGTGCGCCCCGCACGCCGTAGCGCCCGGCCGTGATGGGGTAATTGCTGGAAGTGGTCTGCCCTAGAATGTACACATCGTTGTTTGCATCCAGCTGCAGGAAAAAAGCCAGCTCATTGGCTGAGGTGCCCACGTAGGTAGCATAACGCAGCGCCGTACCTGCCGGCGTGAAGCAGGCTATAAATCCGTCGCGCCCGCCTGCTGCTGGCACCTGCAGCGCGCCGGCAGTGGTGGGGAAGTCGTGGCTGTCGGTGCCGCCGGCTACATACAGATGCCGGTCGGGGGTGAGCTGCAGCGAAAAGGCCGCGTCAGCGCTGGAACCTCCCAGATAGCTGCTCCAGATCAGGCGGTTCAGGGTGCGGGGCAACTTGCATACCAGCGCATCAGAAATGCCCTGGCGCGCTGACTGAACCGGCTGGGCCAGCGGAAAATCCGGGCTTTGTGTGACGGAGGCTATGTACACATTGTTCTCTCCATCGGTAAGTACATCCCCTCTGAATGCGTCCCCATAGTTGTTCACCAGCCCCAGGTTAAGCCCGTCGTTGCTGGTGCCGCCCAGAAAAGTAGAGGCCATCAGCCGGGAGCCATCGGAGCTAAGCGTGCTGACAAACAGGTCGGCCCCAGCTGAGTATCCCATCTGCCCGGTAAGCTGCCCACCCAGCGGGTTGATGCCCGGCCCCCCTTTGAAGGTGCTTTGCACTACGCCGGTTGAAACCGGAAAATTGGCTGACCCGGTAGTGCCCAGCACAACCAGCTCGCCCAGACTGTTCACTACCAAGCTATGCGGAGCATCGGTGTTGCTGCCGCCCAGATACGTTGCGTACAGGCGGGCGGCCGGGCCGGAAGAGGTAACGCGGTATTTGATGATGGCCACGTCGCCCATGCCAGCGAATACCTGCTGGAACGCACCTACGGAAGCCGGGTAGCCCGTGGCAAACACCACCCCGCCGGAGTACATGTTGCCCTGCGCGTCGTAAGTAGCCGTGAACCCCCAGTTATCGGCCGTAGAGCCGGTAAACGACGAAAACAAGACCGTGGGGTCAATGGTGAGCGGCAGTTTGGGATTGTAGCTGCCCAGCCGGAACCGCACCGTCTGGCCGCTCAGCTCGAAGCGGCAGCTTACCGGCTGCTGCTCGCCCGAGGGCAGGGTCTGCCAGGCCCGGGGTGCTTGTTCTGTCACGTCGCCCACCGAGGTCCGGATGCGCAAATGGCCCTCCGGGGTCAGCTGCACGGCATCAGCTCCGGTGTACTGCAGCCGGATGGCGGCGGGGCGGCCTCCGGGAGCCACTTCCAGGTCGTATTCCAGCTGCTGCTGACGGTTTTCGTACAGGCGCACATCCACACCCGGGTACACCCCTTTGTAGTACACCTGCCGGAAGCCCCGGACCTGGCTGGCCCATTCCGCCGGGTTGCTGCCTCGGAAATAGTTGCGGGTGCCGGCCGTAGGCTGCAGGGCCTGCGGCACCACGCGCGGGTTGCCCCCCGCAAACGACATTGTGTAAGCATGGCCCCGCACCGCGGCCGGCGCCGGCTGAAGCGGCCCGGTAGCAGCAGCATCGTGTTGGTGCGAGGCAGCCCGCAACCCGGCCGGGTCCAGCAACGAGTAGGTAAAACCTGTGGCCGTCAGGTAGAGTTGGCCGGCGGGTACTTCGGCCTGAAAATATACGGGCTTAGGCCACTGCCCCTTGTTTTCCACAAATTCCAGACTTTGATCGGGTTCCGGAGCCCGAACGGGACGTGGGGCGGCAACTGTCAGCAAAGAGCTTACACAGAGAGTAATACAGGTAAAAAATCGAAACATAGAAATGGGCTGAAGAACGGCACGAAATATACATACTCCGGCGCGCAAAACTCGGGCCGTTTTCAGGTAGTAGCGTGCTTCGCTGGAACGGCTACCTTTGCTGACCTGACCAAATCTGCCGCTGAAAGGTTGCCCGTGCGTCGTTCGTTTGCTTTCAAGACTACCGTGTTGGTAATGGGGTGGGTGCTGGCGGCCATTGCCTGCGCCCAGATTCCGGCGTACACCTTCTGGCCGGCCATATTCGGGGCGCTTACGCTGCCGGTGGCCCTGGCCCTGAACCTGCTGCTGGTGGGCTACTGGCTGCTGCGGCGCTGGCCGGTGGCGTTGCTGCCGCTGGCCGTGGCGGTGCTCACGTGGCCGCACTTTCAGCGGGGGCTGGCCCTGCACCCGTTCAAGCTGAGCAATGCCCCCGTGCCGGCCAATGGTCCGGTAGTAAAGGTGCTGTCGGCCAACGTGCGGATCTTCAACGTGTATCCGCAGCTGCGCAATGAGGGGCTACAGTCGTCGAAAGCCATGGTGAAATGGCTGCAGGATACCCCGGCCGATATTCTGTGCCTGCAGGAGTTTTACAACGAGCCGGCTGGTACCCGCACCCAGGATGGTACCGTGTTTCGTACAGTCGATAAGATCGGGCGCGAGGCGGGCCGGGAGGCGTTTCTGTCCAAAACCCTCACCAACAGTGCCGGGGCCGAGTTTGGTATGGCCATCTTTTCGCGCTTCCCCATCGTGCATCGGGGCACCATCAACTTCGGCAAGCTCACCCAGAACCACGCCATGTGGGCCGACGTGCGCCTGCCTTCCCACGATACCATCCGGATATACAGCTTCCATCTGCAGAGCATGAGCATGGATGAGAAGGACATTGTGGACAGCTATTCCAGCAAGGCCGGGCTGCGGCAGAAAGGAGCCGGGCTGCTGCGGCGCTTCAAGCGCGGGGCCATTGCCCGCCACTGGCAGGTAGATACCTTAGTAAAGCGTTTCAACCGGTGCCGCTACCCCATCCTGCTCTGCGCTGACCTCAACGACGTGCCCTACAGCTACAGCTACGACCAGCTGGCCGATAATTTCCAGAACGCCTGGGCCACGGTGGGCAACGGCGTGGGCAGCACCTACAACGGCCGGCTCCCCTTCGTACGCATCGATAATCAGTTTGCCGGTTCCCGATTCTCCGTCGAGGATTTCCAGGTGCACTACGAAATTCCCTACTCCGACCATTTCCCTACCACCGCCACCTATCAGCTACGCCCACCCGGAGCCAAACGGTAGATATATGTACCGGTAGTGGAACCGTTTGTACTACCTACCGAACTTTATAGACTACGAAGCGAGTAGTTTGTACTGCTTGGGCTGGTTTATAAACTAAGTTTCGGGAAATACGGGGCTAATAGCAGACTTTTAGTTGGTTTGCGCTGTTAAGATACCCTTTGCCGGCGGCGGCCGTAGCAGGTGATAAAATCTGGCACCGCCGCCATTTCATGCCGCTACGGCGGTTACTTTTGCACTCATGCAGCACCCTCTCTCGCTCTACAACACCCTCACCCGCCGCAAAGCCCCGTTCCAGCCTCTTAATGCGCCCTTTGTAGGGGTGTACCTCTGCGGACCAACGGTGTATAACGAAGCCCACGTGGGCAACGCCCGCGGGCCGGTGGTGTTTGATGTGCTGACGCGCTACCTCCGTTACCTGGGCTACACCGTGCGCTACGTGCGCAACATCACCGATGTGGGCCACCTCGAAGGCGACGCCGACGAAGGAGAGGACAAAATCGGGAAGATTGCCCGGGCCCAAAAAGTCGAGCCCATGCAGGTGGCCGAAGGCTACACCAACCTGTATCAGGCCCACATGGAAGCCCTGGGCTGCCTACCGCCCGACATCACCCCCCGGGCCAGCGGCCACATTGTGGAGCAGGTGGAAATGGTGCAGCAAATCATCGACAACGGCTTCGGCTACGAGTCCAATGGCTCGGTGTACTTTGATGTGCCTGCCTACAACGCCGCCGGCCGCGAGTACGGCAAGCTTTCCAACCGCGTGGTGGAAGAGCTGCTGGCCGGCTCCCGCGACAACCTGGCGGGCCAGGAAGAAAAGCGCAGCCCCTTGGATTTTGCCCTATGGAAGAAGGCCGATGAGCGCCACCTCATGCGCTGGCCCTCGCCCTGGAGCGACGGGTTCCCCGGCTGGCACTTGGAGTGCTCGGCCATGAGCCGTAAGTACCTCGGGGCCGAGTTCGACATTCACGGCGGCGGGCTGGACCTGATGTTCCCGCACCACGAGTGCGAAATTGCCCAGAGCCAGGCCTGCAACCACCCCACCAACGAGGCGCAGGTGTGGATGCACAACAACATGATTACGGTGAACGGGCAGAAGATGAGCAAGTCGCTCGGCAACTTCATCACTATCAGCCAGCTGTTTTCGGGCGAGAATACCACCCTGGCCCAGGCCTACTCGCCCATGACGGCCCGGTTCTTCCTGCTCCAAGCCCACTACCGCAGCCCCGTGGATATTACCGATGAAGGTTTGCAGGCCGCCCGCAAAGGCTACCGCAAGCTGATGAACGGTCTGCGTCTGCTGGATAAGCTGCGCGAATTCAGCCTCTCACCCGATGTAATCAAAGCCCGTACCGTGGCTCCGGTTACGGAAGGCAAAACGCCCGATACCACCGCTGCCGACGCGGAACTGCACAAGCTGGTGCAGGACTGCTTTGTGGGCCTGAACGACGACCTGAACACGGCCCGCTGCATTGCCAGTCTGTTCAACCTGCTGCGCAAGCTCAACGGTTTCGCCGCCAATCCAGCCACGCTGGCCACCGTCAGTGCCGCCGCGCTGGACGAGGCCACCACGGCCTACCAGGCGATGGTGCAGGATGTGCTGGGCCTGCGCGACGAGCCCCGGGCCAGCGCCGAAGACCTGCTCCGCCTTACTCTGGAGTTCTACCAGGAGGCCAAAGCCACCAAGGCCTACGACAAAGTGGACCAGATTCGGGCGGCGTTGAAGGAGCAGGGTATCGTGGTGAAAGACACCAAGGCCGGCATCGACTGGGCGTATAGCGAGGAGTAAAACGACTTGTTTGAACGTCATGCAGAGGCGCAGCCGAAGCATCTCGCTCGTGAGTAATTAAATTGCCAGTGCAACATCAGCACGCGAGATGCTTCGGCTGCGCCTCTGCATGACGTTCTTCATTCATTTTCTATGACGTCCAACCTCTCTCGTCTTGCCCCGGCCGCTGTGGCCAGTCTGCTGTTGCTCACGGCCTGCCCCAGCAAAAACGACACCGCCGAAACCACCACTGATACCGCCACCGAGGAGCCGGCGCTGCCCAAAGCCCCGGCTTTCAACGCCGATTCGGCCTATGCCTTCACGGCCAAGCAGGTGAGCTTTGGCCCGCGCGTGCCCAACACGCCGGCCCATGTGAAAACCGGCGACTGGATTATCAGCAAGTTCAAGGAGGCGGGCCTGACGGTGAAGGAGCAGCCCTTCGAGGCCATGGCCTTTGATGGGAAGATGCTCAAGTCGCGCAACATTATTGCTCAGTACATGCCCCAGGCCACACGCCGGGTGGCCATCTTCGCCCACTGGGATACCCGCCCCTTTGCCGATAAGGATAAAGAGAAGAAAAACGCGCCCCTCGATGGTGCTTCCGACGGGGCCAGCGGCGTGGCCGTGGCCCTGGAAATGGCCCGCGTGCTTGGTGCCCAGAAGGATAGCCTGGCCCCCGGCGTAGGTGTCGATTTCATCCTGTTCGACTCGGAGGACTACGGCTACGACGGCAGCACCCAGAGCGAGAAAAAGAATCTGCTGGGCAACCAGGAAAGCTGGTGCCTGGGCTCTCAGTACTGGGCCAAAAACCTAATGCCTGTCAACTACAAGCCCAACTACGGCATCCTGCTGGATATGGTAGGGGCCAAAGGCGGTAAGTTCAGCCGTGAGCAGCTTTCCCGCGAGAAAGCCCCTGATGTGGTGGCCAAAGTGTGGAACACGGCTTCCCAACTGGGTTTCTCCGACTACTTCCTGTTCGTTGATGGCTACGGCATAACCGATGACCACGTGTTCACCAACAACGCCGGCATCCGCACCATCGATATCATCGACTTCCTGCCCAACGGCGAGTTCCAGCCCTACCACCACACCACCCAGGACAACATGAGCATCATCGACCGGCGCACCCTCAAAGCCGTCGGCCAGACGCTGCTGACGGTTCTGTACGGCGAGTAAGTTGCCTATAAGTACCTCACGAAAAAGCCCCGGTAGCACAAGCTGCCGGGGCTTTTTTGCTCAAGAAGAAAATGACTCAACTAAGCAGCTTATAATACACCACTGTACCCTCCAGCGCCCCGCCGGCCGTGCGGGCAAACTGCGGAATAACGCCTGCGGCCGTATAGCCCAGACCTTGGTAGAGCAACTCGGAGCCGGCACCCTGCAGCGTATCCAGCACCAGCGTGGAGCGGTTGTGCTGCCGGGCCTCAGCCTCCAACGCCAGCATCAGTTGCCGGCCGATGCCCCGGCGCTGAGCTCGGGAGTGGACCAGCAGCTTCGATACCTCGGCCCGGTGCAGGCCGTTGAGCTTAATGGCTAGTACCAACTGCACAGTGCCCTGGAGCTGTCCGGCCTCTTCGGCCACCAATAGCAGTGTGGTGCCGGCGGCCACAGTGGCTCCAACTTCCTGCCAATACGCCAAACCCTCCGCCGTAAGCAGTGGCGGCAAATAGCCCACCGACGCGCCATTATCTACGGCATCACGTAGTAGCTCCACTAAATGGGCCACATGCTGGGAGAACTCCTGCGCGGGTATGCGGCGGATGGTGATAGGCATTGTCTATTTAGGGAGTTGTTCGGGTTATATATACTCCAGCCGGGTACCGCTGGCATCAACCGTCAGGCGAGCTTCCCGACCTACAATTAGGGCCTGGTTCTGGGGCTCGTGGCCTACCGGGAAGTCGTAGGCCACTGGGAAATTATAGCGGCCAGCGTAGTGGTCGATGATTTCCTGGGGTGTCTGGCCGTAGGGCACGGCATTGTCCTGCGGATTGGTGAAGTGGCCCACCACCAGCCCCGCCAGCCCGGCCAGCTTGCCGGTGCGGTCCAGGTGCACCATCATCCGGTCGATGGCGTAGAGGTACTCGTCGATGTCCTCCAGAAACAGGATGCGGCCGGCCGTGGATACGTCGGATTGGGTGCCGGTGAGGGTTTGCAGAATGCTCAGATTTCCACCCACCAGCTCGCCGGTGGCCGTGCCCGGTTGGTTGAGCGGATGCGCGGGAGCCGCATAGCTGATTGCCTCCCCAAACAACGCCCGGCGCAGGCTTTCCAGCGAATCCTCGCCGCCTTCCACATGAAACAGCAGCGGCATCACGCCGTGAATGCTCTGGTGCCCAAGCCGCAGCAAGTGGCAGTTCAGCGTGGTGATATCCGAGAAACCGGCAATCCATTTCGGGGCCTCACCGAAGCGCGAAAAGTCGATGCCATCAATGATGCGGGTGGTGCCGTAGCCGCCCCGGGCGCACAGAATGGCCCGGATTTCGGGGTTATCCAGCTGCTGCTGAAAATCCTGCCGCCGGATTTCGTCCTCACCCCCGAACTGGTGGTGGGCCACGTTGGTACTGGCCCCCAGGACCACGCGCAGGCCCCAGCTTTCCAGGGTAGCTACGGCGGCGTTCAACTCCTCGTGGGAGGCTTTGCGGGCCGGGCACACAATGGCAACCTGGTCGCCGGGACGGAGGGAGGGAGGGACGGTGGTAGGCATGGCTGGAAAGTAACTGAGCGGGCAAACGTAACGAGTAGAAGCATCTTCTACTGTTGTGCTACAACAGGTTGTTGGAAAAAGAAAAATTTTGATTGAAAGAGTTATATTTTATATTGCATAAGACATATCATGCCGCCTTATGAAAAAACTTGCTCTGATTCTGTTTTGCGTGTGGCTGGGAAGTGTGCTGGAAGGCGCGGCGCAAAGCCGCATTGATACCACCGGAGGCCGCTACTACAGGCCCATTTTTGCCAACGTAACTCGCACGCAGGATGTCACCTACGGGGCCGCCGCCGACTTTCTGGGTAACAACCAGAATCTGCGGCTGGATGTGTATCAACCCGCCGGCGACACCGTACGCCGCCGGCCTTTATTGGTATTTGCTCACGGGGGCGGGTTTGTTTCCGGCAACAAGAACGACGCGGATATCGTGGAGCTGTGTACCCGCTTTGCGCGGATGGGCTATGTAACGGCCAGCATCGACTACCGGCTGCTGTTCCTGCCGTTTGATACCGTAAATATTGGCCGCGCCGCTATCCGGGCCACCCAGGATATGCGGGCCGCTGTGCGCTTCTTCCGAAAGGATGCCGCCACCAGCAAAACCTACCGCATCCACTCCGGCTTTATCTACGCCGGGGGCTCTTCGGCCGGAGCATTTATGGCGCTGCAAACCGGCTATCTGGATAAGGATGCGGAGGTGCCCGCTTACATCGGGCTGGCGGCGCTGGGCGGACTGGAAGGCAACGGTGGCAACCCTGGCTACAGCAGTGTGGTACAGGGAGTCGTCAACCTGTGTGGTGCCCTGGGCCGACCCTGGTGGATTGAAGCCGGCAATGTGCCCCTGGTGAGTCTGCACGGTACCGCCGATGCCACCGTGCCCTATGGTGCGGGCATGGTGGGTGGTGGCTTGCCCGCCCAGAAAGTGTACGGCAGTGCTATTCTGCAAGCTAGGGCCACGGCCGTGGGCGTACCCAACCGGCTATACACCTTCAAGCGGGCCGGCCACGTGCCGTACAGCGGCAGCAGCCCCGCCGCCGTAGCCTATCTGGATACCACCACGCGCGTAGTGCGCGACTTTCTGCGGCCTCTGCTGCGGCAAACATCCACCGTTACGGCCGTGAAGTCGGTTGCCTCTGCAACGCCCCAGGCATTTCCGGTACCGGCCAGTGCCACCGTGCAGCTGCAGTGGCCCGCCACGCAGGCGTTTCGTCGGCAGCCGGTAGAAGTGCTGAATGCTACCGGACAGGTAGTGCGCCGGCTGCAATGGGAGCAGCCTACGCTGCTGCTTCAGCGCGGTGCCCTGCCCGCTGGCACCTATCTGGTGCGCACGCAGGGGCTAGCGGTCCGGCGCATTGTGTTTCTGTAAAGCAGGTGATGCCTTTCGGTAGTGAGCCTGTTCGGGAAGTATGAAGAAAGAATGTCATGCTGAGCTTGCCGAAGCATCTCAACCTCTGACTAACCAATAGTATTTCAACGAAGCGGTAGAGATGCTTCGGCAAGCTCAGCATGACCGTCGAGCGACTTGAGTATCTTTGAAAAGGCAGCTGCTTTACTGGTGGCTGCCTTTTGCTATGAAATACCTCTTGCTGCTGCTGCTAAGCTGCTGTCTGCTGGCAGCGCAGGCGCAGCCGACCACGCCCATCGATACCACCCACGGCCGCTACCACCGGCCGGTGTTCCGGCAGGTGCAGGTGCGCCGCAACGTGGAGTTTGCCCACGTGACTACCATGATTGGGCTGCCCCAGACGCTGTACATGGATGTGTACGAGCCCCAGGGCGACACCGTGCGCCGCCGCCCCTTGGTGGTGCTGGCGCACGAAGGTGGCTTCCTCACCGGCACCCGCGACGACGCCGTCATGACGGCCCTGTGCACCCGCCTGGCTCGCCTGGGCTACGTGGCAGCCACCATTGATTACCGGCTCTATTTCTTCCCATTCGACACCGTGGGCATTGGGCGGGCGGCCATTCGGGCCACCCAGGATATGCGGGCGGCCGTGCGCTTTTTCCGCCACGATGCCGCTACGGCCCACAAGTACCGGATACACCCGCAGTACGTGTTTGTGGGCGGCTCCTCAGCCGGGGGCTTCATGGCGTTGCAAACCGGCTACCTCAACAAACCCTCCGAAGTGCCCGCTTACCTGGACCTGGCCGCGCTGGGCGGACTGGAAGGCACGGGCGGCCACGCGGGCTACAGCAGCCGCCCCCGGGGCGTGGTGAACTTGTGCGGCGCCCTGGCCCGGGCCAGCTGGCTGGAACCCGGCGACCCGCCCCTGTGCAGCGTGCACGGCACCCGCGACGGGCTGGTGCCCTACGCCAAAGGCACCATTGGGGCGCAGCTGCCGGCCCAGCTGGTGTACGGTAGCGGGGCGCTGCGCCTGCGAGCCAACGCCGTAGGCGTGCCCAATGTACTGCGCCGTCTGCGCGGGGCGGGGCACGTGCCGTACTCCTTCGAGCCCACCTACATCGATTCGGCTTTCTTTGCCATGCGTGACTTTTTGCGGCCGTTGCTGGGCAGTGGAGCGCCGGGGCCGCTGCTGGCCGCCACCCTGAACCCGCGCCGGGAAGCGCAGATAACGGCTATGCTGCTGCCGCGCCGGGTGCAGCTGGTGCCCGCGCTGCCGCTCCCCACGCTGGAATGGCAGCCCGATCTGCTGAAAACGGCACCTGATTCGGTGCAGCAGCGGCCGGTGCCGGCAGCGGCGGAAGCTGTCGGTGCGGCCCCGCCCCGATAGAAATCAGCAGCCCCGCCACTCTCAATAAAGTGGCGGGGCTGACAGGAAACACTACACTGCTTTCCGGCTGGAATCAGGCCAGGATTTCGGCCGTGAATACCTCGGTGCTGACGGGGCGGAGGCGGCCGGTGCGCACGATGAATGCGCCGTACTTGCGCAGGGTGTCCCGGTGCCGGATGAGGTTAGCCAGGGCCACGTACCCCACCACGTATTCGTCCTCGTCGGCCTCCTCCGAAATTTCGCTGAAGTCCAGCAGGTCAATCAGGCGGTCCTCATCGGTGCGGAGGTAGATTTCCACTTCCAGGTCGGAGGCGTACTCGGCGGGGGTGGTGGCTTTGGAATACTGGTAGGTGAAGCCCTGGCGCAAGGCAGCCAGATCGGCCAGCACGGCCGAGCCCGTGGGGTGCCCACCGGCCCCGCGGCCCTGCAGAAACTGCTCACCCGCAAAATCCGCCTCAATTACCACTCCGTTAAACTCCCGATCCACCGAATACAGTGGCGACTCAGGCCCTACCAGCTGGGGCGTAACCAGGGCTGTAATGCGGCCATCGGCCAGGCGCTGCAGGCCGGCTACTACTTTAATCTTCTGCCCGTTGCTGGCGGCAAAGGCAATATCCACGGCGCTGATGCCCTCAATGCCTAAATTCAGCACTTCCTCCGGGTTCAGGAAGGAGCCGTAGGCGTGGGCAGCCAGCAGCACGGCTTTGGAGCGCGGGTCGAAAGCACCCATGTCCAGGGTCGGGTCGGTTTCGGCGAAGCCTTTGTGCTGGGCTTCCAGCAAAGCCGGGGCGTAATCGGAGCCATCCTCACCCATGCGGGTGAGCACGTAGTTGGAAGAGCCGTTCAGAATACCCGTGAGGCGGCGCAAGGGCTCGGCCCCGAAATAGGCGTCCAGCGTCCGAATGATGGGAATACTGCCGCACACGGCCGCTTCATATAATAAGGTGCCCTGGCCGGCGCGCTGCAGCTGTACCAGCTCGGGCAGGTGGCGGGCCAGCATGGCTTTGTTGGCCGTTACCACCCGTCGGCCCCGGCGCAGGGCCTCGCTCACCAGCCGGAAAGCCGTATCAGCGTCGTCAATTACCTCCACCAGCACATCCAGCGAATCGTCGTTTAGCAGGGCCTCAGCATCGAACTCAAACCGCCCGGCCGGCAGCGGACGAACCTTGTCCGGCGTTTTTACAGCAATGCGGCTGATGGTGAAGCCCGCTTCGGGCCGCTGTTGCAGAATATCGTACAGGCCCTGGCCCACGCAGCCAAACCCAATCAGGCCCACGCGCCAGGGTTGGGCCGGGGCAGATGCGGAGGAAACAGGCAGGGAAGCAAGGTTAATGGACATACGTCTGGACGTAGAATCGTTCGAGGAAGTGGGTGATTTGGGCGGTTTCAATCAGGAAACCGTCGTGGCCGTACTGGGAATCCATTTCGGCATACATGGCTCCCTTGATGTAGCGGGCCAGTAACTGCTGTTCCTGGGGCGGAAACAGCACATCGGAGGTGATGCCCAGCACCAACGTGCGGGCCCGAATGCGGCCCAAGGCCGCCTGCACCCCGCCCCGGCCGCGGCCCACATGGTGCGAGTCCATGGCGTGGCTGAGGGTCACGTAGCTGTAGGCGTCGAAGCGGGCCACCAGCTTGTCGCCCTGGTAGCGCTGGTAGGAGCTAGCCAGGAAATCGGTGGTTTTGGTTTCGTCCGCGTCGGTTTGGGTGCGGCCGTAGGCATCGTGGCTGCGGTAGCTGAGCAGGGCCACGGCCCGCGCCGCCCGCAGGCCTGCCGCACCGCCGGCCGGGGTGGCCTGGTGGTAGGTCGGGTCGGCCAGAATAGCTAGGCGCTGCGCCTCATTGAAGGCAATGCCCCAAGCCGAGTGCCGGGCGCTGGTAGCCAGCAGCACAAGGTTTTCAAATAGATCTGGCCGCTGCACGGCCCATTCCACTGCCTGCTGCCCGCCTAGTGAGCCCCCAATCAGGGTATTGATTCGGGCCAGGGCCAGATGCTCCCGCAGGGCCTCGTGCACCGTTACCATATCCCGGATGGTAACCAGCGGAAACTGCTGGAAGGCTGCTTCGCCGGTAACCGGGTCGGGGGTGAGCGGACCGGTAGTGCCGTAGCAGGAGCCCAGCACATTGGCGCACACGATAAACCACTCGCTCGGGTCGAAATGGCAGCCCGAGCCTACCAGGCCGGGCCACCACTCCAGCACATCGGAGTTAGCCGTAAGGGCGTGGCACACCCACAACACATTGTCGCGGGCGGGGCTCAGCTGCCCGTAGGTGTGGTAGGCAACTTCCACGTGCGGCAGTACGCTGCCGTTTTCCAGCCGCAACGGCCGGGGCAGGCGAAACACGTGGGATTCTGCGGAAGACATTGTTTTGGAGTGATGAGTGATGAGTGCTGAATGATGAGCTATGACTGTTGACTTGTTCGCGCCAATTCATCCTTCATAACTCATCACTCAACTCTCAGAAAAAGATGCGGGCACCGTTAGTATTCCGGACTTTTCTCTCACAAAAACCGGAACAGGTGCCCGCGCTGCGTGCTGGAAGCTGCGTAGCGGGCAGCTCTCTCACCTGCCGCCCACTATCTAAACCCCTCTCAAGTTTTGCTAGACTTCCAGCGGGGCAGCGTGTTCGGGTTCCGGCTCGGGCAGCAGGGTGCTGCCGTGGTCGGGGGTAGCGGCGTTGCGCACCGCGTCAAACGCCTGGGCCAGGTCGGCCCGGATATCTTCAAAGTGTTCAATGCCCAAGGACAGGCGCAGCAGCGTGGGCGTTACGCCGGCGGCGCGCTGCTCCTCGTCGGAAAGCTGCTGGTGCGTAGTGGCTGAGGGCTGGATAATGAGCGTTTTGGCGTCGCCCACGTTGGCCAGGTGGCTCACCAGTTTCAGGTTGTCGATGAACTGGATGGCGGTTTCCTTGCTGCCTTTGATGGCGAAGGTGAGCACCCCGCCGTAGCCGCGCTTCAGGTATTTCTGGGCCAGGGCGTGGTAGGGGCTGCTGGGCAAACCGGGGTAGTTCACGGCTTCCACCTGCGGGTGCTGCTCCAGCCAGGTGGCAATGCGCAGCGCGTTTTCCACGGTGCGGTCAACGCGCAGACTCAGGGTTTCGAGGCCCTGCAACAGCAGGAAGGAGTTAAACGGGCTCTGCGAAGGACCAAAGTCGCGCAGGCCTTCTACCCGGGCCCGGATGATGAAGGCAATGTTGCCAAACGGTCCGTTTTTGCCGAATACGTCGTTGAATACCAGGCCGTGGTAGCCGTCGGAAGGCTCCGTGAACTGCGGAAATTTGCCGTTGCCGAAGTCATACTTGCCGCCGTCCACAATCACGCCGCCCACGCTGGTGCCGTGGCCGCCAATCCATTTCGTGGCCGATTCTACCACAATGTGCGCCCCGTGCTCCAGCGGCCGGAATAGGTAGCCGCCCGCCCCGAAGGTGTTGTCCACGATGAGCGGCAGGTCGTGTTTCTCAGCAATAGCGGCAATACGCTCAAAATCAGGTACGTTGAAGCCGGGGTTGCCGATGGTTTCCAGGTACAGGGCCTTGGTATTCTCGTTGATCAGCGCCTCAAAGCTTTCCGGCTTGTCGCCATCCGCAAAGCGCACCTCGATGCCCAGACGCTTGAACGCCACTTTAAACTGGTTGTATGTGCCTCCGTACAGGAACGAGGTAGACACGAAGTTGTCGCCGGCCTGCAGGATGTTGTTGAGCGCAATGAACTGCGCCGCTTGTCCCGAGGATACCGCCAGAGCTGCTACGCCACCTTCCAGGGCCGCCACGCGCTGCTCAAACACGTCGGTGGTAGGGTTCATCAGACGGGTATAGATGTTGCCAAACTCCTTCAGCGCAAACAGGTTGGCCCCGTGCTCGGCGTTTTTGAATACGTAGCTGGTAGTCTGGTGAATGGGCACGGCGCGGGAACCGGTAACGGGGTCGGGCTGCTGGCCGGCGTGGAGTTGCAGGGTTTCGAAGTGGAGGTTCTGCGTGGACATGGTACTGCTGGTTTAGGAAGAGGTAGGGATGTAAGCAGGAGGGCGAAAACCGCCGCAAAGGGCCCGTAAACCGGGCAAGGAGCCGCACCAGGGCCACGCAGCAATGTACTGAGCGTGAAAATGATAGGGATGCGGAGGGGCCGCCGGGTGCCGGCTACCGGACACCACCGGCACGGCCGGAGCTATTGAGGGGGGAGGGGGGCTGCGTAGCCTGACTGGCGGCTAGCAACAGCAACAACACGCGCCGCTACAGCAGCGCATTCGCATTCGGCCGGCGGCGGCCACAGTGGCCGGGGCAACACAAACACCCCACGGCAAAGCAGCAGGCCCGAAGGAGGCTGAGGCGGTGGGGTTCACAAGGGCGAAAGCGAGGGTGTTTTCCATGGTACTCCTGAGTTATATGCCCCGCCGCCGGATGGCTGGTCGGGCAGGAATTGGCACCTTTCGCGCGGTCGAAGGTTGCCAGTGGGTCACGGAGCCTGTTCTCTCGCCACTTCTGTATAAATCCTATGAAAACTTCCCCGCCGCAAACGGGGGAGTACCGGGTTGGTATTGCAAAGGTATAGGTGCAGATTTGATATCTGCAATAGCTGGTTGAAAATAAATGAAAATATTTTCAACCAGCCCGATAATCCGGCTGCTGTTCTGGAGTAGCTTGCAGTTGATTGATAATCAAAAAAATGTCTTTTTAGAGAAGGCTCTGTAATTAGGAAGCCAGTGTGATGGTCAGCTAAACCGTGAGTACTATGCTGGCTGTGCAAGGAGGCGCTGTGGGTAGCAGATAAGATGAAAAGCCATGCTGATCAGACACAAAAAAAGCCACTCATTCAGGAGTGGCTTTTTGAATATTTCTAAGAAGTAGTGCTATGCGGAAATCTTGGGCAGCGTCAGTACCTGGCCTACTTCAATCTTGTCGGGGTCGGAGCCAATGATGCCTTTGTTGGCCTCATAAATCTGGTGCCACTTGGTGCCGTCGCCGTAGTGGTTGCGGGCAATTTTCGACAGCGAGTCGCCGCTTACTACCGTGTAGGTTTCGCCTTCGGTAGCGGCAGCATTATTAGCGTTTCCGAAGAAATCGGTAGCACCGCCGGCTGCTGGTTTTGCAGCGGGCTCAACGGGTTTTTTTTCGCCTTCGTTCGAGAGAAAATCAAACAGTCCCATAGGAGTAGAATCGTTAAGAGTGGGAGGGGAAGCACCGACCACCGGCCGGGAGGCGGGCAGTCACAGGCTTATTACGCCGTGGCAGGCAATAAGTTGTAGCGGCACTATATTCTGCTTAAACCATACGATGATGGGCAAACATCTTGCGGCGGGGTTGCGTACTAGACGCACTATCGGCCTCGCTGCCGCAGTTTCTGCCACATCCTTCACCCTATTCACTCTCCCCATGAAAACCCTGACTTCCCCCTTCCGCCTCCTGGCCAGCCTGCTGGTATTGCTGGTTCTCTTCACGGCTGCCTCCTGCGGCAGCAAAGAGGGCAAAGTGGAAGGCGTAAATATGCTGTACGGCACCCAGAGCAAAGTCTGGAAAACCGATAAAGAGCTGAGCTCTACCGGCGACAAAGTGAAGCAGACCGACGCTCAGGAAGATGAGCGCATCACCTTCTTCGCCAACGGCCAGTACAATATGACCGCCCCCACCGGTGCCGTAAACGGTAAATATACCTTCGATCAGGGTGCCAAAACCATCACCATGATGCCCGACGGTGCCGCTCAGAGCAACACCTTCACCGTGGTAACCCTCACCGACGACAAGCTGACCCTGAAAGCGCCCACCGGTGCTGAGCTGAAGCTTGAAAAAGAATAACCCCGCTGTTAGGTTTGTATAACAGTCCAAAAACTCAGGAAAGCCCTTCTGCCTCAAGCGGAAGGGCTTTTTTGATGAGTATTCGCGGAAGTATGTAGCTTGCTGGCTCCTTACATACCGTTGTTACTATGTTTTCTATCCGAGTGCTGGCCCTGGCGGGCCTGCTGAGTGTGTTGGCTGGCCCCATGCTGGCCCAAAATGCCCCGAGTGCAGCGGCAGCAAATGTGCCATTCAAGACGCACCCGGTGCGCAGTATTAATCCGGCTGATACCGATTTTGCTGACCTGGAGTTTCTGCGCCAGGAAATAGGTGGTGCCCGGGTGGTGATGCTGGGAGAGCCTACCCACGGCGTAGGCACGGCCACGGAGGCCAAAATCCGGCTAATCCGGTTCCTGAAGGAGAAAATGGGCTTCACCACGGTGGCGTTTGAAAGCGGTCTGTATCCGCTGGACCGCGCTGAACGGGCCATGCAAGCGGGCACGCCGGTGGCGGAGGCCATCAATGCATCGGTGTATCCGGTCTGGACGGAAACCCGGGAGTTTCAGGCGCTGCTGCCGCTACTGGGTAAGGGCCAGCTGCACGTAGCCGGCTTCGACTCGCAGGTAGGCTGGGGCCACGATGACCTGCTGGGAGATTTGGAAGCCTTTCTGAAGCCTGAGAAAGGCAGTTCCGATATTGCCTACGATTACCTAGACGAGTGCATCAGCACCATGGGCGAGCATAACATCTTCCCACCCTCGCACCAGTTGGTAGTGTTCAAGCTGCAGCTCGGGAAGGCCCGGAAAATTCTGGACAAAGTAGCCGCCGGCCCCGATGCCAGGCGCCGGGAGCAGGCCGCATTCTGGCAGCAGCAGCTCCGCAGCATACAGGCCCTGGCCCAAGACTACTCCACCAACGACCCTGCTGCCAAGGACTCGGCCACGTTCAAGGCTGCCGACAGCAACGCCCGCGACGCCCAGATGGCTGATAATCTGCTCTGGTATCTGCGCCGACATCCCCAGGAAAAGGTGATTTGCTGGGGCGCCATCGGGCACCTGTCCAACACCACGGCCGGGCTGGACGAGGGAGAGCTGAAAAACTTCCGCCCGATGGGCCAAGCGGTGAAAGCCGCGCTGGGCGAGGATGCGGTGTATACGCTTAGCACAATTGCGGGCAGCGGCACGCACGGGTTCGGCTACTGGGGCAAGCATAAAACGGTGCCGTCGCCCGCCCCCGGTACGCTGGAAGCTGAGCTGCTGGCTCAAGGTCAGGAATACAGCTTCGTAAGCTTGAAGCACGATGCACCGGGCCGCCGACTCACCACCTACGCCTTTGAGTTCACGCCAATTTCTGGCCCCTGGAGTGAGGCCATTGATGGACTGCTCTACCTAAAAACCATAGCCCCGCCTAAGCCTGCGCTGGCTACAGCCGCTCCACCCACCGAAGCTGCTGCTGCCGCGCCGCCCGCCGTGCTAGGCCGGCAACATGCCAATACACGCCCGGCCGCCGGTAAAGCCGGCGCGGCGCTGCTGCTAAGCGGCACGGTGCTGGACCGCAAAACCGGCCAGCCCGTTCCCTTCACTACCGTAGCCGTGCCCGCCCGCAGTGCCGGTACCATTACGGATGCCCAGGGCCGGTTTCGGTTGGAGGCGCGGTCGGGCGAGCTGGTACAGATAAGCAGTATCGGCTACGAACCCACCACTTTAACGGCCCAAAATACATCGGCTCTGAATGTGCGGCTGGTGTCCGCGGCCTTCGCCCTGGCCGATGTACGCGTAAGCGCCCAGTCGCAGGACCCGAAGCGCATCATGCAAAAGGTCATCAAGGCCATTGAGAAGAACTACGAGCAACAGGATTACACCCAGCAGCTGTATGCTCACCGTCGGGTTACGGGCTTTGATACAGTACGCCACGAAATAGAATATACTGGCAGGGAGTGGGTGCCCACTGGCTATCATCATTGGGCCGGTGGATTTCTGATGCTGGAAAAGCGACCAGCGTTACGGTTGCAGGAAAAGCGTGTAATAGCGGGCTCAGCAGACAGCCCGGCATATCGTGAGCCGGGCTATGGCTTTTCGGGCGGCTTTGATCCGGTGCGGATATCCCCGCTCTTCAAAACGGGCACTGTGGGTAAGTTCCGGCTGCAATTGGATAGTATTGAACAGCGCGGTGCGGATACTTACTACGTAATCAGCTTTGCCGCAAAGCGGGCCAGTCACCGTACAACCGGGCTGGGTTTTGAGGCGGGGTACTCTGGGAAGGTGTACGTGCGGCAGCAGGATTACGCTGTAGTGCGCTATGAAAGTCTCTGGCAGCATGATACAGCCGAGGTAAATGCCATTGCGCATAAGTACTACGGTACTAAAAGCAGGATTCGGTACTATTTCACCTCAGTATACCAAGACCACCGGGCTACTCACGTAGTAACGTATCAGCAAGCCAGTAACGGCCGCTATTACGCGGCTGCCAGCATAGCCCAAGCTATTGAGGTAGGCCACACGCTAGGCCGTAAACCGTTCTACAACCAGAAAACCTGCGACATCTACTATGCACCACCAGTCCTGATGGAGGTTGTTGAATTAGAGACCCTCAAAGAACATCCGGAGTTATATGGCAGTGGTGCCAAAGTGCCTTACCACCCGGAGTTCTGGCAAACCTACCAGCGCCCGGTACCCGCCGAAGCGGCCCCGGTGCTGGAAGCCACGAAATAGACGAGTTGTTACAGGATAACGGGAGAAATCCGGGTTAAGTCGTTGATGCGATAAACCCGGATTTCTCCCGTTATCCTGTAGTAATAACTAGGAATGCATTACCTGCTCAGCTTTCGGTTTGCCGTAGATGCGGGTTATCCAACGGGGCAGGAATACGGCCCCCAGCACCAGATACAGATAATACGTGACGATGCGGTAGAGCAAGACCATGAAATTAGTCATGGTGGGCGTACCGATGAACTTGCCGAAGAACGTAGGGAAAGCGCCCTCGGCAATGCCCGCGCCGCCCGGCGTAACGGCAATCAGCAGGATGACTTTATACGTGAGGTTGCGGCCGAAAATCAGCCAGAACTCCGGCCAGCTCACGTTGATAAACGCCGCAATCAGGCAGCCGATAACCAGGTAGCGAGCCGTCCAGACAAACGCCGTGCTCAGGGCGGCCCGCAGCCAGTAGCCCCATCCGTTGCCGCGCAGCTGGGCCGAGGCCAGCACCAGCTCGTTGCCGTGCTGATACGCCTTATTGCGCCAGCGCCGCAGGCCCCGCACCGAAAAAAGCCGGATAAACAGCCGCCGCACCGACTGCGGATTTACGAAAATGGCGTACAGCATCAGCAACGCGTAGGCCGTCACGAATACGTAACTCAGCACAAATCCCACCCGCAGCGTAGCCACCAGCCCGCCCTGCAATGCCTCGTGCGGATACAGCGCGTCGCCCCCAATGAGCACCACCAGTGGCACCATCAGCACGTAATACAGGTTGTCGAGCATGGCCGTGGCCATAATGTAGGCCACCGATTTGCCCAGCGGAATGCCCTCCTTGTGCAACAGCACCGGGGCCACGGCCGTGCCGCCCACTGCCGAAGGCAGCACGCAGGACGAGAATTCCCAGAGCATAATTACGTCCAGGGCGGCGCGCCAGCTCAACACTTTCTCGGTTAGGTAGCGGATGCGGTACACGTAGCCGGCGTCGCGGGCCACCAGCACTACCAGCATCAGCAGCAGCCAGAGCGGCTTGGCGTTGGCCAGCGGGGCCAGGTCGCCGGGTTTGTAGCTGCGCCAGAACATAAAGCCCACCACGCTTAGCCCAATCAGCACCGGCAGCACAATCCGCGAGGGGCGGAGCTTATCGAGCAGCTGCTGGTCTTCGGCCTGAGGTTGGGTGAGCTGGGGCATTACGCGGGAGAGGGTGGGTGCGGCTAAAGGTACGGATTTGCGTAGGCGGGGATGTTAAAGTGACATTAAGGCCGGGTTGTGATACGGTTGCTGCACCATAAGCAGCCGAATTTCGTAACTCGGTGGTTCAACCGGCCGTGCGGAAAACCCGTACCTTTGCCTGTTGTACATTTACTCATCTGGTAACTGCCTAACCTTTAGGGCTGGTTATCGGTTGCCTAGCAAATATTCCCTCTTCCTACCTCCTGCACATGATTGTCGAACCTGGTGCCCTGCTGGCGGAAATCAATTCGCCCGATGACCTGAAAAAGCTCAGCCCCGACCAGTTGGTGCAGGTTAGTCAGGAACTGCGGCAGTTTATTATTGATACGGTTTCCATCTACGGCGGCCACTTCGGCGCTTCGCTGGGCGTAGTGGAGCTGTCGGTGGCCCTGCACTATGTGTTCAATACGCCCTACGACCAGTTGGTGTGGGACGTGGGCCACCAGGCGTATGGCCACAAAATTCTCACTGGCCGCCGTGACCGGTTCCCGACCAACCGCCGCTACAACGGTATGTCGGGCTTCCCCAAGCGCAGCGAAAGTGAGTACGATGCTTTCGGCGTAGGGCACAGCAGCACCAGCATTGGGGCGGCGCTGGGTATGGCCGTGGCATCTGATTACAAAGGAGAATTCGACCGTCAGCACATTGCCGTAATCGGGGATGGGGCCATGACAGCCGGTATGGCTTTCGAGGCCTTGAACCATGCCGGGGTGGAGAAATCCAACCTGCTGGTTATCCTCAACGACAATTGCATGAGCATCGACCCCAATGTGGGCGCGCTCAAGGAATACCTCACCGACATTACCACCTCCCGCACCTACAACAAGGTGCGCGACGAGCTGTGGAACGTGCTGGGCAAGCTCAGCAAATTCGGTCCCAACCCCCAGCAGATTGCCCGTAAGGTAGAGTCGGCCATGAAGGCCACGTTGCTTAAGCAAAGTAACCTGTTCGAGGCCCTGAACTTCCGCTACTTCGGTCCGGTGGATGGGCACGACGTGCAGCACCTGGCCACTATTCTGCAGGATCTAAAGAGCATTCCGGGCCCCAAGCTGCTGCACTGCGTGACGGTGAAGGGCAAAGGCTACGCCCTGGCCGAAAAGGACCAGACCCTGTGGCACGCCCCTGGTTTGTTCGACAAGGTGACGGGCGAAATCCACACCAAAACTTACGAGAAGCCCCAACCGCCCAAGTACCAAGACGTGTTTGGGCACACCATCGTAGAGCTGGCCGAGCAGAATGATAAAATCATGGGCGTGACGCCGGCCATGCCTTCGGGCTGCTCGCTCAACATCATGATGAAGGCTATGCCCGACCGCGCCTTCGATGTGGGCATTGCCGAGCAGCATGCCGTTACGTTCTCAGCCGGTTTGGCTACCCAGGGCCTGGTGCCGTTCTGCAACATTTACAGCTCCTTTATGCAGCGCGCCTACGACCAGGTGCTGCACGACGTGGCCCTACAGAAGCTGCACGTGGTATTCTGCCTCGACCGCGCCGGTTTCGCCGGTGCCGACGGACCCACCCACCACGGCTGCTACGACCTGGCCTATATGCGCTGCATCCCGAACATGGTGGTATCGGCCCCGATGAACGAGGAGGAGTTGCGCAACCTGATGTACACGGCCACTCTGCCCGAAAACGCTGGCCCGTTCAGCATCCGGTACCCCCGCGGCGAAGGCGTGATGCCGGAGTGGCGCAAGCCGCTGAAGAAAATTACCGTAGGCACGGGCCGCGTAGTGCGCGAAGGCGAAGGCGTGGCGGTGCTCAGCATCGGCCACATCGGCAACTATGCCGTGAAAGCCACCCAGCTGCTGGTAGCCGAGGGCCTCAACCCCGGCCACTACGACATGCGCTTCTGTAAGCCGCTGGATGAGGAAATGCTGCATAGTATTGCCCGCCGGTACAAAGCCATTGTGACCGTGGAAGACGGCTGCCTGCCCGGCGGCTTCGGCGCGGCCGTGCTGGAGTTCCTGGCTGACCATGGCTACTCGCTGCCCGTGAAACGCCTTGGCATTCCGGACCGCATTGTGGAGCACGGCACCCAGGATGAGCTGTATAAAGAGTGCGGCTTCGACGCTGCCGGCATTGCCGCCGCCCTGCGCGAGATGAGCGGGAAGGTAGCTGCTGCCGCGCCGCTGGAAACGGTTCTCCTGTAAACTGAAGGTATACAAAACAGAAAGCCCCGCTGGATTCGTCCGGCGGGGCTTTTTGTTTTGACGGTTAGGCAGGATGTATAAGTGAAAAATAAATTGATGTACATACATCATTTGTAAAATAAGTACGTACATTTGTCAGGAATTCGGCGCGGCGGTGTAGCTTGCCTGAGTTCGTATAGTGTTCAATTTCACCTCTCAACTGAGTACCGATATGGCAACTACCAAATGGGTTCTGGACCCGATGCACTCCGAAGTACAGTTCAAGATCAAGCACTTGGTTATTTCGACGGTAACCGGCGCGTTCAAGAAGGTTGAAGGCTCGGCCGAAACCGAAGGCGACGCCTTCGACAACGCCCAGGTACGCATGAGCCTCGACGTGGACAGCATTGATACGAACCAGGAACAGCGCGACCAGCACCTGAAAGCCGACGACTTCTTTGCCGTAGGTACCTATCCTAACATCACCTTCGAATCCACGAGCCTGACCAAATCGGGCTCCGACTATAAGCTCACCGGCAACCTCACCATCAAGGACGTAACCAAGCCCGTTACCCTGGATGTGGAGTACGGCGGCACCGCTACCGACTTCTACGGCAACACCAAGGCTGGCTTTGAAGTGAGCGGCAAAATCAACCGCAAAGACTTCGGCCTGACCTGGGAAGGCATTACCGAAGCCGGCTCCATTGTAGTGGGCGAAGATGTGAAGCTGATTGCCAGCGTGCAGTTTGCCAAGCAAGCCTAAGCAGCCGCTTTACCTCCCGCGCCGGGCCGCACACCTACGGCCCGTTCAGTCGGGCCGCCCGCCGCGACGAGGAGTTTGCAAAACGCCCGTTTCCTGCTCCGGAAACGGGCGTTTTGGCGTTAGCGGCGGGCGGTGCTCTGCTGCGTGTTTTCGCACCGCTGCTTGATGACTTCCAGAATGCGGCGCTGAATTTCACTCATCACATAATCGGTCCAGAGGCCGGCGTAGGGGTTGAGGCGGGTGCTGAGGCGTTGCTGGCTATAGAGCACGAGGCGGGTGCGGCCGGGGCCGGCGGGTTGTAGCTCGTATGTGCCGCGCAATACGTCGAAAAACCGGCCGCCCACGGTTACGTGCTCGTCGAAGGTGGTGGGTGGAATAGTGGCCGTGTTGGGCACAATGCTGAACGACAAACGCCGTTGCGGCTCCCACAAATCCACCGTTTCAATGAATTCGACGCCTCGCTCGAATGTGGCCCGCCGTACCCCGCCAACTCCTTCGTGGCTGAGCGTGGCTTCCACCGGACGTGGAAACCCGATTTTATCAACCAAACTGGGGCCTAAATCCTGCGCCTGAATAGGCGGTACCCGGATGATGTGCTGCCACACTACGGCGGCCGGAGCCTGAATCAGAATAGTGTTTTCGACGCGACGATTGTCGGTAGGGGTGTTGAGCTGGGCTTCGAGTGGGGCCAGCAGAAACGGTAGCAGCGCAAATGCCGCCACCGTGTACGTCCGGTTTTTGTCGGGTTTGTCGTTGGTTATGGCTAGGTAGAGGATGGCCCCAAGCCAGGAGGTGAAAAGGAAAAGCGGCGAAATGATCAGCACGCAAATCATCCCCTCTAGGTGGAACAGCAACGCGCAGAACAGAAACAGCAGGACGGTACAGAGTGGTCCCCACACCGCCCGCCACGTGCGCGACATGTACCCCGGCGTGAAATGCGCGGTAACTGCGCCCAGGGCCATCGGAATCAGTAGGAGAAAGCACAGCATCAGTAGCCCGCCGCCATTGGCAAAACCAGTGCTGCCAAACACGAAACGGCCCAGTAGCGCCACAAGTAAGCCCGCCGCCACGGCAATGGCATAGTGATAATATCGACGCTCAATAAAGGACATAGGAGTACAGTTAAAAAAACGAACCGGGCAAAAGTGCGTAATTGTGGCCATTCAACCAGTTTTTCCCGCTTTGCAAGGCGGATCTTCCCCATGACCACTGCCCAGCCCACCATCCTGTTCCTCCACGGCTTTGCTGAATCCCGCGAAGTATGGACGAAATTCACCCGCGACTTTCCCGACGGCTACCGCCTGCTCACGCTCAACCTGCCCGGCCACGGCACCAACGTGCACGATATCCGGGACTACTCCATGGAGGCCCAGGCCCGCTATGTGGCTGAGCAGCTGCGCCAGAAAAATGTGGACCAGGCTTTACTGGTGTGCCACAGCATGGGTGGCTACGTGGCCCTGGCCTTTGCTGAACGGTACCCCGAAATGGTGGCGGGCCTCGTGCTGTTCCACAGTACTGCCCTGCCCGATACCGAGGAGAAAAAAGCCAACCGCACGAAGAACATGGATTTCGTGCGCCGCCACGGGGTGGAGAAGTTCATGGAGTCGTTTATCCGGCCGCTGTTTGCGCCGGCCAACCGGGAGTGTATGCTGGAGCAGCGGGAGTTTCTGGAGGAAATTGGCAAAACCACGCCCGAGGCTACTGTACTGGGGGCGCTGGAAGCTATGAAAAACCGCCCCGACCGTACCAAGGTGCTGAAAGAAGCCCGCTTCCCGGTGCTGTTCATTGCCGGCAAAGATGACGTAGCCGTGCCCACCGACAGCCTGCTGCCCCAGCTGACCCTGCCGGCCCAGAGCCACGCCCTGCTGCTCAGCAACGTTGGCCACCTCGGCTATTTCGAGGAACCGGAGCTGACGCGCCGCGCCGTGGTTGATTTTGCGGGCGGGGTGTTCGGAAAATGAGCGTACACCGGGCTTGAAAGCGTGAAAACGAACGTCATGCAAAGCGTAGCGAAGCATCTCGCGTGCTGATGTTACCAAGCTATTCAGACGTCAGCACGCGAGATGCTTCGCTACGCTCTGCATGACGTTCAATGTCAATTCGCCCCGTTCAACTTAAGGCAGATTCAGCTCCACGCCCGCAAACGCCAGCCGGCCTATCTGCGGGCCGCCGATTACCTGCACGTTGCGGGCATCAAAGGCATTGGACACGCCCGCCTGCAGTACCGCGTGCAGCTTGGGTAGCTGGTAGCGGACGGAGGCGTCGGTGCTGCTGAAGCTGGCCACGTAGCCGGCCGCAAAGGGCATTTCCTGGTAATGGCCCTGGGCCCAGCGGTAGTTGAGCAGGTAACCAAACCGGCTTATCGTACCCGAAACTCCCGCGTTGAACTTGTGGCGGGGCGTGTTGAAATACGTAGCTACCCCGGCCGGTACTTCGCTCCTGTTCAGGTCATTGAAGGAGTAATTGACCGTGGGCACCACTGTCCGCCAGCCGGTGTAGGTGAGGGCCGCCGTGACGCCCTGCGTGTGCAGCTGCTGCCGGCTGTTGAAATAAGTGAACAGGATACGCGTGGGCTGGGTCCGGTTGGAGTAGGTGGGCCAGCCTGCCGCAATCTGCGGCAGGGTAGGGAGGCTGCCATCCACGTTGCCCAGGATAACCTGTGTGGCTATAAAATTGCGGTACTCACTGCGGAAGTAGCTGGCATCCAGATACAGGTTGGGCAGCACCAGCCCCCGGTACCCTACTTCCCAGGTAGTAGCCCGCTCCAGATCCAGCGGGGCCAGCGTAGTCCGGAAGCTGCTGAGGTCGGGCGTAGTGCCGAATGCCTGGCCTTGGTCGTTGGTGGCGCGGTAGCCCTGGTAGCCGTTGCGCACGTTGCCCAGGAATATGGCGTAGCCCAGATCCTCGTACACGTACTGCTCCAGCTGCGAGGGGGCGCGGTACGCCTGCCCGTAGCTGGCCCGGAAGTTATGGCGCTGATCGGGACCTACGGAGTACACCGCCGCCGCCCGCGGTGAGAGGGCCGTGGTGAAGTTGCGGAACTCATCGACCCGGGCCGCCGCCGACAGCTTCAGCCGGTCGTGCAGCAGTGTCTGGATAACCTGCCCGTAGGCCCCGTACTCGTAATTGGTAATGGATCGGCCGGTGGTATCGGCAAACAGCTGTCCGCCCGAGCCCAGCCGGTAATGCCGGTACGCGGCCCCGGCCGTCAGCACCGTCCCGAAGTCAGACACCGGCAAACTGTACTGGGCGCTAAGGTCAGTGAGTTGGGAGCCGAAGCGTTGGCGGGCACCCCGGCCGGGCTTATCGTCGTTGATAATCTGCCGGTGCAGGCTGGCAAAGCGCGGGTTAGCCGGCGTCAGTCGGGTCGCATCCGCAGCTTGTTGGGCCGCTTGTCGGGCAGCCTCTACGCTGGTGCCGGCCTGCCGCTGACGGGTATACTCGGTGTTATAAGTGGCGAAATACGTTTGCGCGAACGAACGGCCGCTTCCATCGTTGTCAGGGGCTTCCTGCAACAGGTTGCCCAGCTGGTTGAGCTCATATGAGCGGTTGGCCGCGTCGTGGGTAGTGTAGAGGCGCACGAAGCCCCGGCTGCTCTTCAGCTCGGCGCGGTACTGCTGGGCCTGCAAGTCCTTCACCCGGAAGCGGCTCAGGTTCTGGTAGGTGGCCGTGGCCTGGGCCAGACGGGCTTCGGCCGTAAGCTTCAGGTTGGGCCGCAGCAGGTAGGCAGCCGTACCCTGCAGCCGGTAGGCACTGGTATGGTCGTCGCCGGCTACCAGCTCCCGCTCCGAGAAACCGGGCGTGTACACCGTCTGGCCGTACAGCTCGGGGTTGATGCCCACCGGTAGCACCGGGTTGGGGGCGGGCGTAAACTGCACCCCGTAGTTGCCATAGGAGTTGATAGGGTCGTAGCCCAGCGGCGAGCCGGCCGGATTAACGGAAGTAGCGGCAGCGGCGTAGTTGGTGGCCAGCCAGTCGCGGGCCCGCAGGGCACTGCCGGTCACTTTTACCGCCAACCGCTCATTGATTTTGTGGGCGTAGCGCACCTGCGCATCCAGCAGGTCGCGCTGGCCGCCGCGCAGCCGTACGCCCAGCCCCGGCGACACAAACGCGTCGCGGGAGTTGAACAGGATAACTCCGCTCAGGGCGTTGGCCCCATAGAGTGCCGAGGCCGGCCCGTGGATAATCTCCACGCTTTCAATGTCCAGCTCGGGCAAACCCAGCAGGTTGCCGGGGCTCAGCCCCAAGGAAGGCAGCTGGGTGTCCTGGTAATCGGTAAGCTGCACCACCCGCTCCGATTTGGCCGTGTTGAAGCCCCGCGTACTCAGGCTGGTGAACAGCATGGACGCCGAGCTGATATCCAGCCCTTTCAGCCGGGCCAGACTGGTCAGCAGCTCGGGCGTGGCCTGCCGCTCCAGGTCGGTGCGGCTCACCTTATCCACCGTCACGGGGCTGAGCTGAATGTTTTCCTCAATCCGCGAAGCCGACATGACCACCTGGCTTACCTGCTCAGTGCTATAGGGCAACACTACCCGAAGCGGGGCAGCAGCATCCGTTACGGCTACCTCCTGCGTGACGTGGCCTACGTAGGCCACCACCAGCGTAAACGGCAGCGGCCGGGCGTCACGAGCCAGTACAAACTCGCCGTTGGCATTGGTACTGGTGCCGATAAAGGTGCCTTTTACAAAAATCGTAGCCCCGGGAAGAGGTTGTCCCTCTTCAGTAAGAACCACCCCGCTGATCATCTGGTTAGGAGTGGGCGTCTGACGCTTCAGTAGTGGGCGACGGGTCGCGGCCGGAACGCCATCGGGGGGCGGAGCCGCCAGCAGAACGCCGGCAGCCAACAGGAGAGCAGAGGGAAGCATAGGTGGTAATCGGCAGGCAAAAAAGCAGGGCGGGAATAAGTCGGTATACTGTAGGATTATCCGGTGTTAGCGGGGTTGGCCGGGTAGCATAACAAGTTGACGATATCCTGACGAAAGTGCAATTTTATTCTATCAATTCGGTGGTTATATAGGTTAATCCATATTCTGACACGGTGAGAAGCGGCCCTTCACTTTAGTATATGTTTTTTAATATTTCAATTCGCGGCTATTGACAACGGATTCCCCACGATGTTGCAGCTCAGCAGTAAACCGAGCAGCATGGAGCGTGTACGGCAAGCAACGCGTTACCAGACTATGAGAAGAGCAAGCAGTTTCACTGCGTTCTGCATGACGTTTTTTGGGCTTGTTTTCTGCCCAGGTAAGGCATTCTGCAAGTTTGCTCACCTTTCTCACCATACCCCCGACGGAAATGCCGCAGTCGATTTTATGGGCGAAGTGCGTTGCTAATCAAAAATCTGGGCAACTTTGCCGGTCTGTGCCCCACGTCCGGGCCCGGCGCGTAATAACCACTGGCCTTGGCGGGTGTTGTTAGCTGCCGGGGCCGTAGCTTGGGTCGATGATAAGGCAACAGGCACTCCCCGCCATACCCTTGGCATAACCAGAAAGACCACTTAATCCCCACTTACTCATGACCAAAATCAAAGTAGCAAACCCGGTAGTTGAGCTGGATGGCGACGAAATGACGCGCATCATCTGGAAGTTCATCAAGGACAAGCTGATTACGCCCTACCTGGAGCTCGATATTAAATACTACGACCTGGGCATTGAGTACCGCGACCAGACCAACGACCAGGTGACCATCGACGCGGCCAATGCCATTAAGCAGTACGGCGTGGGCATCAAGTGCGCCACCATCACCCCCGACGAGGAGCGCGTGAAGGAGTTCAACCTGAAGCAGATGTGGAAGTCGCCGAACGGCACCATTCGTAACATCCTGGACGGTACCGTGTTCCGTGAGCCGATTGTGATGCAGAACGTGCCCCGCCTGGTGCCCAACTGGACGGCTCCCATCTGCATCGGCCGCCACGCCTTCGGCGACCAGTACCGTGCCACCGACTTCGTGACCAAAGGCAAAGGCAAGCTCACCATTACCTTCCAGCCCGAAGACGGCGGCGAGGCCCAGTCGTTTGAGGTGTACAACTTCAAAGGCGACGGCGTGGCCCTGGCCATGTACAACACCGACGAAAGCATCCGTGGCTTCGCCCATGCCTGCTTCAACCAGGCCTTGAGCAAAGGCTGGCCGCTGTACCTGAGCACCAAGAACACCATCCTGAAAAAGTACGATGGCCGCTTCAAGGACATCTTCCAGGAGATTTACGAGCAGGACTACCTGGCCAAGTTCCAGGCCGCCGGCATCACCTACGAGCACCGTCTGATTGACGACATGGTGGCCTCGGCCCTGAAATGGAACGGCAACTTCGTGTGGGCCTGCAAAAACTACGACGGTGACGTGCAGTCCGACACCGTGGCCCAGGGCTTCGGTTCGCTCGGCCTGATGACCTCTACACTGGTTACGCCCGACGGCGGTACGATGGAAGCCGAAGCTGCCCACGGCACCGTAACGCGCCACTACCGTGACCATCAGAAAGGCAAGCCCACGAGCACCAACCCCATTGCCAGCATCTTCGCCTGGACGCGGGGCCTGGAGTTCCGCGGCAAGCTGGATGGCAACCAGGAGCTGATTGACTTCTGCCACGCCCTGGAGCAGGTGTGCATTGAAACCGTGGAAAGCGGCAAAATGACCAAGGATCTGGCCGTTTGCATCCACGGCAACAAAGTAGAGCACGGCAAAGACTACCTCTACACCGAGGAGTTCCTGGCCGCCCTAGACGAGAACCTGAAGAAGAAGCTGGCTAAGTAAGCTGCTGGTACTTCACTTGATAAAAAAGCTCTTCCGGGTATCCGGAGGAGCTTTTTTATGGTAGTGAAGGCTCAGGGTCAGTGGAAATACACTTACTAAACCTGGCATACCCTAGTGAGTGTTGCTACGACAGGTTTGGCATGTATTGGCCTTCAAGTGCGCTGCTACTTAATACTGAAAGTAGCGGGTACCACGTAGAATACGCGGGCTGGTTTGCCGTTATGCCTGCCAGGAATGTAGCCGGGAAGCATTTGAACAACTCTACGTGCCTCTGTATCAAGGTCAGGAGAAGCTGATTTAATGGTTTGAATATTCTCAATAGTGCCAGCTTCTGATACTTCAAAATAAGTCAATACGGTGCCTTGAGTTTGGCTTCGCAACGCTGTAGCCGGGTAACGGAGGCGTTGAGCCATGTAGTGTCCTTCGATGGCATCACCCTTGAAAACGGGCATCTCGTCAACATACGCCAGCGGTGTCGCCACCGAATCAGTCGGCCCGAAATACACGGGGAGCGTTAGAGGGAAAGGTATCTTCTGGCCATTCTTGCGGGCAGGTATCCAAGTAGGCATGGCGTTGATGTGGCTGGCCGCCGCCAATAGTAGCGCCGCCGGCGCTGCGGGCACTTTGGGGTTTTGATGGGAGCGGCGCCGTTCCACCGGCTCGGCTGGTTGCACTGCCATAGCTTGTGTCACTTGTCCCAGGGTGTCCACCACAAACGAAACAAATACTATTTGAGGCAAAGCAGGAGTGCCTGAGGGGAGCGTGGAAGAATAATCTGCCGGCCAGGGGTGGTTAGAAAGGTAAGTGCGAAGCGCTTCCGGGCCGCCTGGAAAAAGCAAAGGGCTGGAAGCCGGAGTAACTGAAGTATTCGGTGCGGCCCGGGCAGCCAGTATTTCCTTCACGTTTGAAGGAATTCTGAACGTAATAGGCACCGTGTAGGCCACAGGCACTGGCTTGCCGAGCTGCCGACCCGGTGAGAAGGCTGGGAGCTTCTGCACTGCCTCCACCGCAGCGGCATCCAGCACAGGAATTGTTGTGTTGCTGACGTGTACATCTTGCACATTGCCGGTAACGCCTACCACGAACTGCACAAATATGCGTCCTTCCAAGTGCTGCTGCAGTGCTTCGGTGGGGTAATATATTGTTTCACCCAAGGTGCGAAGCAAGGCTTCCTGCCCACCCGGGAAAACGGGCATCTGCTCTACATAGGTATAGACTGGCGTGGTAGTAGCTGAGGGAGAGGTGGTTTGAGCAGATGCAACCGTAGTACCACATATAGCCGCCAACAGCAGCCAACAAAAACGATACATTATGGAATAAAAGTGAAGTGATAAGACCAGCAAATATGCGCGAATCTGAGGATATGGCCACAAAAAAGCCCCAAAGCAAACACTTTGAGGCTTCTTTGTGGATCACGGAACAGTTACGACTGCAATAAGCCCATTTTCAGCATGGCTTCGGCAATCTGCACGGCGTTGGTGGCGGCACCTTTGCGCAGGTTGTCAGCCACTACCCACAGGTTGAGGGTGCGGGGCTGAGTTTCGTCGCGGCGGAGGCGGCCTACCAGCACGGCGTCGCGGCCGTGAGCGTCCTTGGGCATGGGGTACACGTTATTTTTTACGTCGTCTACCAGCTCTACGCCTTCCGTCTGACGCAGCAATGCGCGCACTTCGTCAAGGTCAAATTCCTCGGCAAACTCTACGTTTACGGCTTCGGAGTGGCCGCCCATTACGGGAATGCGCACGGTGGTAGCCGTTACCCGAATCTGGTCGTCGCCGAAGATTTTCTTCGTCTCGTTCACCATCTTCATTTCTTCCTTGGTGTAGCCGTTGTCCTCGAACACGTCGATGTGGGGCAGCACGTTCAGGTCGATGCGGTGGGGGTAGGCGGGGTTGGTGGGCTCTTGGCCGGCGCGCTCTTCCAGCAGCTGGTCCACGGCCTTTTTGCCGGTGCCGGTTACGCTCTGGTAGGTGCTCACCACAATGCGCTGAGCCTTGTAGCGCTTGTGCAGCTCGTTAAGGGCCACCACCATCTGAATGGTGGAGCAGTTGGGGTTGGCAATGATTTTATCGGCGGCGGTTAGCTCCCGGGCGTTGATTTCGGGCACTACCAGCTTCTTGGTGGGGTCCATGCGCCAGGCCGAGGAGTTGTCGATGACCACGGTACCCACTTCGGCAAAGCGCGGGGCCTCCTGCTTGCTGATGGAGCCACCGGCCGAGAAGATGGCTACGGCGGGCCGGGCCGCAATGGCGTCGTCCATGCTCACCACCTTATATTTCTTGCCCTGAAATTCGATTTCCTGGCCCACCGATTTGGCGGAGGCCACGGGCAGCAGTTCGGTTACGGGAAACTGGCGCTCGGCCAGCACTTTCAGCATCTCGGTGCCCACCAGGCCGGTGGCACCTACTACGGCTACTTTCATGGAGTTGCGAGGTTAAGAAGCCGTAAAGGTACGGTGGCGCGGGCATTGATTTCTGGGTATATTTCAGACGATAAGGAGGGGTAGGATCAGCGTATTAGGTCCTCGCTCCGATAAACGTATTCGATGTGAAAAAACTACTGCTACCCTTCGTGGCGCTGCTTTTCGCGCGTACCGCTACGGCTCAGCTTACCGATACTTTCGCCGACGGCAACTTTACCCAAAATCCCGCCTGGACCGGCGACGCGGCTTCTTTTCAGGTAAACGCCGCTTTGCAGCTGCAAACCAACGGCCCCGCTACCACCGGCACCGAGCTGCAGTTGGTAACGCCCTGCACGGCTACCATCGGTACCACCTGGGAGTTCTGGGCCAACCTGAAGCTGACCACCAGCAGCGGCAACTACGCCGACGTGTGGCTCATGGCCGACCAGCCCGACCTGAAAGCCACCGGCACCAAAGGCTACTTTGTGCGCCTGGGTGGCACCCCCGATGAGATAGCTCTGTTCCGCAAGGATGCCACGGGCAGCCCGGTATACGTCATCAACGGGCAGGACGCCACGCTCAGCTCCACGAACAACAACCTGGTGCGGGTACGCGTGACGCGCAGCACGGCCGGCCTCTGGACGCTGGAGCGGGATTTGACCGGTAACACCACCTACGTGAGTGAGGGCAGTGCAACGGATGCTACGCACCAGCGCAGCGCGTATTTCGGGGTGTACTGCACGTATTCCTCCACCAACAGCCGGGCGTTCTACTTCGATGATTTCCGGGTGACGGACGCCACCGCGCCGCTGCTGCTACAAGCCGGCGCGTCGTCTGCCCGTCAGCTAGACCTTACGTTTAACGAGGCCGTAGCCGCCGCGCAGCCGGGGGCCAGCTACCGGCTGAGCACTGGCAGCCCGGCCGTAACGGCCGCCGCGCGCGACGTGCAGGACCCTACCGTGGTGCATCTCACCCTGGTCGCCGATTTACCGTTGGGTAGCCTCACGGTGGAGGCCCGCAAGGTGGCCGATGCGTTTGGTAATGTGGCAGCCGGGCCGCTTACGGCTACTTTTCAGAACAACGGCTTTGCGGTGCCGCCCACGTTCAACCAGCTGCTCATTACCGAAATACTAGCCGATGAAACGCCGGTGGTAGGGCTGCCCGCGTCGGAGTTCATCGAAATTCACAACCCTTCGGCAACGGCGGTAGTGGATTTGGCCGGCGTGCGCCTGCTGAAACCGGGCAGCACCAGCAACCCGGCGGTATTTCCGGCCGGGGCAGTGCTGCTGCCCGGCGGGTACGCCGTGGTATGCGGCAGCACCCGCCCGGCGCTGTTTGCCGCCTATGGCAAAGTATTCGGCCTGACCAATTTTCCCAGCCTCAGCAATGCCGCCGACCAATTGGTGCTACGCGGTAAAGATGGCCGCACGCTGTTTGAAGTCAGCTACTCCGACACGTGGTACCGGGACGCCCGCAAAAAAGACGGGGGCTGGACGCTGGAAATGCTGGATACCGCCAACCCATGCGCCGGGGCCGATAACTGGAAAGCCAGCGAAGATGCCAGCGGCGGCACGCCCGGCCGCGCCAACTCCGTGCGCACCCCCAACCCCGACCGTACTGCGCCTGCCCTGCTTCGGGCCCTGGCGCTAAGCCCCACCACCGTGCGGCTCTATTTCGGTGAGAAGCTGGACAGCCTGGCCGCGGCTAACGTGGCGCTGTACACCATCAGCCCAACCGCCGGTATTCTGCGTGCCGCGCCTGTGGGACCTGATTTTCGGTTGGTCGATTTGACGCTGGCCGCCCCGCTCACCGCCAATCAGCCACTGACGGTAACTACGCAGCGGGCCGTGGATTGCGCCGGCAACGCCAGCGGCCCTGCTACCTCCGCCACGTTTGCCCTGCCGGTATCCGTTGTGGCGGGCGACGTGGTTATCAATGAAATCCTGTTCAACCCGCGCACCGGGGGCGTCGATTTTGTGGAAGTCGTGAACCGCTCCGGCAAGTTTCTGGACCTGCAGGGCTGGCAGTTGGGCAATCAGCGGCCCGATAACTCGGTAGATGCGGAGCCCATCAGCAGCGGGCCGGTACTGCTACCGCCCGGTGGCCTGCTGGCCTTCACCACCCATCCCGATATTGTGCAGCAGCAGTACCCGAACAGCACCGATGTGGCGCACTTACTGCAACTGCCGGCTTTGCCCACTTTCCCCGACGATGCGGGCACGGTTGTGCTCTTTGACAGCCGGGGGCAAGTGCTGGATAAATACGCCTACGCCGCCACGCAACACCTGAAGCTGCTGGATAATGCGGAAGGCGTTTCCCTGGAGCGAATTCGGGCTGCCGGGCCTAGCGAGGTCGGCAACTTCCACTCGGCGGCGGGCAGCGTGGGCTACGCCACGCCCGGCCGCCCCAACTCCCAGCAGCAGCCCGATGTGAATGGTACCGGCGTACTCACGCTGGAGCCGGAAATCTTCACCCCCGACGATGACGGCCAGCAGGATTTCACCACCCTGGCCTACCAACTCGACCAGCCCGGCTACGCGGGCTCCGTCACCATTTACGATGCCCAGGGCCGCCTGGCCCGACGCCTCGTGCGCAACGAAACCCTGGCTACCCAGGGCACCTGGCAGTGGGACGGCCTCACCGACCGGGGCCAGAAAGCCAGCGTGGGCTACTACATTCTGCACGTGGAGCTGTTGCGCCCCAGCAACGGCCAGAAACGGGAGTATCGCAAAACGGTGGTAGTAGGAGCGCGGCAATAAGAAGCCGTCATTGCGAGCAGAGCGAAGCAATCCTTCCTTTCTCTGCTCCAAGCCCTGAAAAGCAGAAAGCCCCCGTTTACTGTGCAAGCAGGGGCTTTTGAATAGGTCGCAGGTCTGTGCCCTGAAAAGGACGGATTGCTTCGCTTCGCTCGCAATGACACTCTCGGTTAAACCCAAGCCTCGTTCCTGCGTCCAACCGGATATGACGACGCAACAGCAACTGCAGCATTTGTACTGGCGCGCCGGCTTCGGGCCCCGGCCTGAAGACGTGGCCGCGGGACTCTCACCGCGTAAAGCACTACGTCAACTGCTCCAGAACTCTGACAAAGTAGAGCTCCTCGACAGTCCGCAGATGCGCTATATGGAGCCATTGGCCCAGTTCCGGCCGGTGGCACCGGGCAGCGGTACCCCGCAGAACAGCATGGTCACTACCCCCGATCAGACGATGACGGGCAATGGGCAGCCTGCGCCGGTGGCCGCCGTCCCGTCCCGCTCGGCGCTGCCAAAGGGGCGCAGCCAGCCGCCGCTGTTGCGCCGCAAGGAGATGACGCCGCAGGAGCGCAAAATGCAGAACCAGAGTATCCGAGATGCATTTTATGCCATGAATACCGGCTGGATGCAGCGCATGGCCACCTCGCCGGCGCAGCTGCGGGAAAAGCTGACGCTGTTCTGGCACGGGCACTTTGCCTGCCGGGTGCGCCGCCCCGATGCCGCCCTGCACCTCAACAACACCATCCGGCAGCTGGCCCTGGGCAAGTTTGGCGACTTGCTGCTGGCCGTGAGCAAGGAACCGGCCATGCTGCAGTTCCTCAACAACCAGCAAAACCGCAAGCAGCACCCCAATGAGAATTTCGCCCGCGAGGTGATGGAGTTGTTCACGCTGGGCCGGGGCCACTACGCCGAAACCGACGTAAAGGAAGCCGCCCGCGCCTTTACCGGCTGGGGCTACGACAACCAGGGGGCCTTCGTGTTCCGGGCCAACCAGCACGACGACGGCCCCAAAACCTTCCTGGGCCGCACCGGCAATTTCGGGGGCGAGGAGGTGCTCAGCATCATTCTAGAGCAGCCGGCCTGTGCTGAGTTCATCACCACCAAGCTGTACCGCTTTTTCGTGAACGACGTGCCGAACGCTCAGCACATCGGGCCGCTGGCGCAGGCGTTCTTCCGCAGCGGTTACGATATCCGGGCGTTGCTGGAGCAGATGTTTTCGGCCGACTGGTTTTACGACTCGGCCAACGTAGGCACGCGCATTAAGTCGCCGGTGGAGCTGCTGGCGGGCATCAAACGCACCCTGGGCCTGCAGCTGGTGGATGATAAGCCGCTGATTGTGTTTCAGAAGGCGTTGGGCCAAACGCTCTTCGAGCCGCCAAACGTAGCCGGCTGGCCCGGTGGCCGCAACTGGATTGACTCTTCCAGCCTGCTGTACCGGCTGCAGCTGCCCTCGGTGCTACTCAAAAACGCCGAGTTCAGTGTATCGCTGAAGCAGGATGAAAACGACATTGCCCCCAATCTCAGCCGCGCCGACCGCACCTTTCAGGAGCCGGTAAAGACGACCGTGCGGCTGGCTCCGGTGCAGGCCCTGCTGGCCAAGACCCCACCCGCCCAGCAGACGGCCCAGCTCGGCCAGTTCCTGCTGCAAGCTCCGCTCCGGCCCGATAACCTTGCCCTCATTCAGCAAGCCGCCGACAAAGCGCCCGCCGAGGGCCGCCTGCGCACTATGGTAACGGCCCTATTGAGTTTGCCGGAATACCAGTTGATGTAGTGCTTAGTGGATAGTGCTTGGTGCTTAGGTCGTTCGATATAATTGCTACGGCCCAGCCACCAAGCACTACTCACTAACTACGTATTGTAAAGTGCTAATTACTAAGCACTACCACCTAAGCACTAAGCACTACCCACTAAGCACTAACCCCATGACTTCCCGCCGCGACTTTCTGAAATCTTCCGTGCTGGCCAGCAGCCTGCTGTTTGTGCCCAAGTTCCTGCACGCGTTGGACCGTCAGGGCCTGCGTGACCTGCGCGACGCCCGGGGCCGCCGCCTCGTGGTGGTGCAGCTGGGTGGCGGCAACGACGGCCTGAACACCATCATTCCCTACGAAAACGACCTGTACTACAAGGCCCGGCCCACGCTCGGCATCCGGCAGCAAAGCGGCATCCTGACTCTTGACCAAGGCTTGGGCCTGAACCCCAGCATGACCCGCCTCAAGAGCCTCTACGACCAGGGCCAGATGGCTGTGCTCAACTCCGTCGGCTACCCGAATCCGGATAGGTCGCACTTTCGTTCCATGGATATCTGGCAAAGCGGGTCTGCTTCCGACCAGTACCTGAGCACCGGCTGGCTCGGCCGCTACCTCGACTCGAACTGCGCGGCTTGCCAGCTGCCTTATAATGGTCTGGAAGTGGATGATACGCTGAGCCTGGCCATGAAGGGGCAGCAGCGGAAGGGCCTAGCCTTGAAAAACCCGGAGAAATTCCACCAGATAACCCAGAACCGCTTCATTGCCCAGGTAAGCGGTGAGAAGCCTCAGGGCAACCTGTCGGAACTGGATTACCTGTACAAGACGCTGGCCGAAACCTCGTCCTCCGCCGACTACCTGTACCAGAACGCCAAGGTGTATAAATCGGCGGTAGCGTACCCGAACACCGAGTTCGGCCGCAACCTCAAAACCACCGCCGAGCTTATCAACTCCGGTGTGGCCTCGCGGGTGTACTATGTGTCGCTGAGCGGGTTCGATACGCACGTTCGGCAGCGCGAGCAGCAGGGCAAGCTGCTGGGCGACTTATCGGATGGGCTGGCTTCGTTTGTGGAAGATCTGCAGAAAGCCGGCAACCTCGACGATACGCTGGTACTGGTGTTTTCGGAATTTGGCCGCCGTGTGGGCCAGAATGCCAGCAACGGCACCGACCACGGCACGGCCAACAACGTGCTGCTGCTGGGCGGCGGCCTCAAACAGAAAGGCATCCTCAACGCCGCTCCTGATCTGGCCAACCTCCAGGACGGCGACCTGCGCCACCAGCTCGATTTCCGCAGCCTCTACGCCACCATCCTGCACGACTGGCTGGAAGCCGACGACTCGGCCATTTTAGGCAGCCGGTTTGAGCGGCTGTCGGGCTTGGTGTAGGCTGTCAGTTGGTAGTTGTCGGTTGGTAGTTGTCGGTTGTCAGGCCGAAACGGGACTATCAACTGACAACCAACAACTGCCAACTAAAAAAGCTATCGGCGCAACACTAACCCGGCGAAATACTCCCGTTCGGCATTGCGACTCAGGGCCAAGTGGCGGCCGAAATCCAGCTGCACGTTGCGGCTCACGTGGAAAATGGGCCCCAGGTTCAGGGCCGACTGCCAGCTACTGGTGCGCACATCGTGGCGGCTGGTGCCTTCAATAAAGGCGGCCAGCCAGGGCGTGAAGCCGTAGTCGAAGGTGAGCGAAGGGGCCAGGTCGAGAAAGTGCTGGTGGGCTTCCCGGTCGAAGTTGAGGGAGGTTTCCCACTGGGCACTCAGGTGAGCATCATGGTTGAAGGTATACGTAATGGGCAGCAGCACACCGTACTCGAACCCGCCCGCGCCCAGCTTGCCACCGGTGGGCAGGCGGGTATAGCCGATAGCCGCCGCCGCCCAGCGGCCCGCGCTGATGGAGTCGTTACCCAGGAAGTTGTGCTTCAGGCGCAGGGCCACGTCGCCAAAACCCCGGCTGCGTTCGGGCGCGCCCCCGTCGCTGGCCCACTGCTTCTCCACTACAAACGGATCTACAAATACCTGCACATCGGTGCGGTCGGTGAGGCCGGTTTTGAAGGCAAAGGCATTGAAGCGCAGGGTCCGGGTACGGTCTTCGGCTCCTGGTTTGCTGCTGATGAGTCGCACGGCGTCGGTTTCCAGCTGCCAGTGGCCGGGGTCCACGGTGATGGGACTTTCCGTAACGCCGGGCCGGTCGGCGCTGAGAGGGCGCAGCAGGCGGGTGGGGGCCCGGTGCCGCAGGGAGTACGGCTGCTCGGGGCGCTTCAGCGTATCGGGTGGGACGGCCAGCGCGGCCGATAGGAGGAGAGATAGAAGCATGGGGAGAGGGGAGAAAAGCGGAACAGTGCGGCTTGTACGTGCCCTCGCCGAAAACAGCTAGAAGGGCACCACCACTTTCAGGCTCAGGTTGCGGCCTTGATTGTAGATGCCTTGTCGCCCGTTGGGCGAGGCCGCATAGTACTCAAAGTATTTCAGTCGGTTGAGGTGCGACTGATACACGGTGTTCAGGGCATTGTCAAGCTGCACAAACAGCTGCACGATTTCCCGTTCCCCGGTCCGGTTGCGCAGCCCAGTGCCCGCACCCAGACCCAGCAGGGCGTAGCCGCCGGTGCGGGTTTCGGTATTATCGAGGGCGTAGAAACGGTTTTGGGCGGCGTGGAGGTCCAGCACGGCCCGCACGTAGGCATTGCTCAGCCGTCCCCGGGCCCGCTGCTGGGTAAGGCGCAGCTCGGAGCGGGTATGCAGGGGCGGAATCAGGGGCAGATAGCGGGCGGCGCGGCCGTGAGTTTCCAGTAGGCCCGTCTGCTTATTAAGGCCGGTTACGTAGGCCAGGCTGTTGTTGAAAGCCAGCATGGGCAAAGCCCGGGGGTGCAGGTTGGCCGTTATTTCGGCCCCGTACAGCCGGGCCCGGCCTTGCTGATACTGGTAGGTAGCATTGCCCGGCACTATCACCACCGGCTGCCCGTCGGCATCGGTCAGGCGGGCCTGGTAGATGTAATTGCGGATGTCGTTGTTGAACAAGCTGGCACTCAGCTCCGCGTCGGGCAGATAGGCGCTGAGGCCAATATCTTCCTGCAGGCTGAACTCCGGCCCAAATGTGCGGTTGCCCAGGTATACGATGTGCGCGCCGGGGTCCAGGCCGTTGGAGCCCACTTCCGTAATGTTCGGAGCCCGGTAGCCCCGCGCCACGTTGGCCCGCAGCAGCAGCTTCTCAGAAAAAGAATACGTGGCCCCCGCACTGGCCGATACGCCTTGGTACCGCGTGCGGAAGGCGCTGAACTGCGGCTCCGTGCCGGTTGCCTCCGCCCGGTTCACCTGCCGGGCAAAACCGGTGCGCGCATCCGGGCCCACGTAAAAATCGTCCCAGCGCAGCCAGCGGGTATCGTAGCGCAGCCCGCCCGACAGCTCCAGCGGCCCCCAGGCCTTTTTCAGGTGCACGTAGCCGCCTACGTCAGTCAGGTTATAGTCCGGAATGGGGAAGTCGGTGGCGTTGCGGTTCTGGTTGCGCTGGTGCATGCCGTTCAGGCCCACAGTGGTTTCCAGGCCTCGCCAGGCAGGCGCGGCGTAGCGTATGTCGTAGGTTGTCGTGGTGAGGGCTACGGCCAGGCCCGGCTGGCTGGGCGCGGTGGGGTGGTTGTACTCCCGGCGTTGATTCTGCTGCACGCCCAGCAGCGTGTGCAGATCCCCGGCTCCCAGGCGCAGGCGCGTGCGGTTCAGCAGCCGGTAGTGCTGAATGTGCTGGTGCAGCGGGTTGAGGCGGTAAGTGCTCAGGTCGGCTTGTGGCACCAGCGGGCGGTTCCGGATGTCGTCCTGCTCTCCTTCAAATACCTGCCGGGTAAAGCGCCGGCTCAAAGAGTCGCGGCTACCGTCCGGAATTTCCTGGAAGTTGTCGTAGAGCGTGGCTGTGAAATGTGTGCTGCCCCAGGCTTTTTCCACCCCGGCCATTCCCGTCAGATTCAGTTCCCGGAACGCGGTACCGTACACCCGGCCTTCGAGGGCGTTGCGGTAGTTCTGGGCCCGGCGGTACGAGGCTCGGGCTGCGTACTGCCAGCCGCGCTGGTGGTAGGTGAGCCCCAGGGAAGTACCCAGCAGGTTATTGTTGGTCTGATACTCGGTAAGTGCGTCGCCGTGCAGGCGGCCGGACGTGCCGGTGGGCAGACGGGGCAGCATGTTAATTACGCCGGCTACGGCATCGGAGCCGTACATGAGGCTGGCCGGGCCCTTCACTACTTCAATCCGCTCGATATCATATTGGTCGATTTCGATGCCATGCTCATCGCCCCACTGCTGGCCTTCCTGGCGCAGACCGTTGTAAAGCGTAAGTACCCGGTTGTAGCCCAGGCCCCGGATAAACGGCTTGCTGATGTTGGGTCCGGTAGTTACGGCGCTGAGGCCCGGCACACCCTGCACGGCCGCATCGATGATGTTGCTGTTGCTGTTGAGCAGCACCTCCCGCTTGCTGAGCACGGCCACGGGTACCGGGCTTTTCCTGATTTCGGTAGCCCGGCTTACGCCCGTTACCACCACTTCCTGCAAAGCCGCCGGTACTGCCGCTACATGCACCTCTACCGTGGCAGTAGTACCATCCGTTACCACCACGCTGTGCTCAGTCGGCTGAAAGCCTACGGCACTGGCCACCAGCCGGTGGTTGCCAGTGGGCACGGCGGCCAGCGTAAAGCGCCCATTCTCATCGGCTGTGGTGCCCAGCTTGCTACTCTTCAGCCCCACGCTGGCAAAGGCCACCGGCTGGCCCCCTGACCGTACTACGCCCTGCACCGTACCGGTTTGCTGGGCCCAGCCCAGCACCGGGTTCAGGAGAAAAAACAAGAGGAGAAGCTGTTTCATTTTAGAAAGGGCAGTAGTATTTATTTAGATTAGCCTAAATCAGGAAGGCTGAAAAAAGCGCGGAGTGTCCGCGCCTTTTTTCAATCTGAGCAGGGAGAAATCCGGAGTTACAGTTGAATTACACTCCCTGTTCGAAAACTCATTTCAGTTTATCCGAAGAAAGTCTGGTACAGCAGGTACACGTTCAGTACGATAATGATACCTGACACTACCCAGGCAACGGCCTGCAGCCAGGGCTTATTCACGAAAACGCCCATTTTGGCCTTGCTGCCCGTGAACAGCACCAACGGTACCACCGCAAAGCTGAGCTGCAACGACAGAATCACCTGGCTGAGCACCAGCAGCTCGCCGGTACCTTTCTCGCCGTAAAACAGAGCTACCAGAAAAGCCGGTACTACGGCAATACCGCGCGTAATCAGCCGCCGCAGCCAGGGTTTGAGGCGCAGATCCAGGAAGCCTTCCATTACAATCTGCCCGGCCAGGGTGCCGGTGAGGGTGGAGTTCTGGCCCGAGGCCAGCAGGGCTATGGCAAACACCGCCGAGGCCGCCCCCGCGCCCAGCACCGGGGCCAGCAGCTTGTGCGCGTCACTGATATCGGCCACGTCGTGGAGGCCGTTGGAGTGGAAGGTGGCCGCTGAGGTAATCAGGATGGCAGCATTCACGAAGAAGGCCAGGAACAGCGCCACCGTGCTGTCGATGGTGGCAAACTTGATGGCCATGCGCTTACCGGGTTCATCCTGGTCGAAGGCCCGGGTCTGCACAATGCTGGAGTGCAGGTATAGGTTATGGGGCATTACCGTAGCGCCCAGAATGCCAATAGCAATGTAGAGCATGCGCGGGGTAGTCACCACCTCGGGTTGGGGCACCAGCCCACCCAGAATCCCGAACCAATCGGGCTTTGATACAATGATTTCGTACAGAAAGCAGCCGAAAATCACCACAATCAGCCCCGCTATAATACTTTCCAGCACCCGGAAGCCCTTGCTCTGGAATAGCAGCACCACCAGCACATCCAGAATGGTGAGCACCACGCCCCAGGTAAGCGGCAGGCCAAACAGCAGGTTCAGGGCAATGGCCGAGCCGATAACCTCAGCCAAATCACAGGCGGCAATGGCAATTTCGCAGAGCACCCAGAGTACCCGGGAGACGGGCTTGCTGTAATGGTCGCGGCAGGCCTGGGCCAAATCCCGGCCGGTTACAATGCCCAGCTTGGCCGCCAGATGCTGCAGCAGCATGGCAAACAGGTTGGAAATCAGAATAACCGACAGCAGCGTATAGCCGAAGCGGGAGCCACCCTCAATATCGGTGGCCCAGTTGCCGGGGTCCATGTAGCCCACTGCCACCATCAGGCCCGGCCCCCAGAAGGCCAGCAGCTTGCGCCAGAACGAGGCACTGGCGGCCGGCACCTTCACTGAGGCGTATACTTCCTGCAGGGAAGGAGCCGTGCGGGCCCGTCGCCAGCCACTTTCCGGTGGGGCAGTTGTTGGGTCAGGAGCAGTGGAAGGAGAAGGTAAGACTGTAGGCATATCGTCGGCCGAGGGCGTCGGCGTGGAGTCAGAGGAGTTGATACTCACAAAGAAAGGAAATATTTAGGCTTGTCTAAATTTAAATTTAAGACAGTCTGCATACTGCTTTTGTTCAGAAAAGTTGCGTATACCTGCCAAAGCCCGATTTTTCCCCGGAATTTTGCGCCCCGTTTCGTCGTTAGCCGCCTATGTTCTCGCTGCCCCTCAAAACTCGTTTCGCCATTCTGTCGCTGGTAGTCAGCGTGGTGCTGATTGCCGTGAAGTTTTATGCCTGGCTGCTCACCCGCTCCCAGGCCGTGTTGACGGATGCGCTGGAATCCATTATCAATGTGGTAGCCAGTGGGTTTGCGCTGTACAGTATCTACCTGGCCAGCCTGCCCAAGGATGAAAACCACCCCTACGGCCATGGCAAGATTGAGTACCTCTCGGTAGGGTTTGAGGGCGGCCTGATTCTGATGGCGGGGGTGTACATCTTCTATTCGGCCCTCAACTCCCTTCTACACCCGCACGCCATTGCCCGCCCCGACTGGGGAATGGCCCTGCTATTCGTCACGGCGCTGGCTAACCTGGCCACGGGGTTTCTGCTGATTCGGGCGGGCCGGCAGCACCACTCGCCCACGCTGGTGGGGGATGGGCAGCACCTGTACCTGGATGCGGTAAGCACGCTGGTTTCCTGCGTAGCGCTGCTGCTGGTGGTATTTACTGGTAACGTGGTGTACGACTCGGTGGCGGCTCTGGGGCTGGGCGTGTTCATTGTGGTGAACGGCTGGCGTATGGTGCGCCGCTCGGTATCGGGGCTGATGGATGAGGCCGACACGGCTACCGTGCAGCACGTGGTGGCCGAGCTGCAGGAGCACCGGGAGCCCGCCTGGATTGACGTACACAACCTGCGCGTGGTGCGCTACGGGGCTAACATGCACATCGACTGCCACGTGACCATGCCCTACTACTTCAGCCTGGAACAAACCCACGAGCAGGTGCACCGCATTGAGCGGCTGGTAGATCAGGAGTTTGAAGTACAAGTGGAAATGTTCGTGCACGCCGACCCCTGCACCTTCGCCGCCTGCTCTCACTGCCACATGCCCGACTGCCCCGTGCGTCAGCACGCCTTCGCCCAGGAAATCCCCTGGACGCTGGCCAACGTGGCCAAAAACGAGCGGCACCAGCTGGCCCTGCATAATGGCGTGACACAGTAGCACAGCTAAAGCCAAAAGGCCCGTTCGCACTCTGCGAACGGGCCTTTTTTGTCAAGAAGACGATGGATTAGCGGGATAATTGCACCCAGCCTTTTGTGGTCTTACCAGCTTTATCGGTGAGCAGGTAGTAGTACACACCAGCGGGTTGCTCTTCGCCAGTCCAGTCGTTCTGGTAGTTGGTGTACTCCTTTATCAGGCGGCCCCAGCGGTTAAAAATCTGCACCTTGTTGCCTTCCTGGCCGGCCGTCAGCACGAAGGTTTCGTTCTTGCCGTCGCCGTTGGGCGTAAACACGTTCGGAATTTCCAGCTTGGGCACCACCACTTCCATCGATTTGGTAGAGGCCGCGCACTGCGTTTTGTTGGGCGCAATACCCGCCGTGTTGTTAATGCTGAGCGTGAATTTGTAGGTGCCTCCTTCGCGGATGGTCAGGGCATCAGCACCTGGATCAAACTTGCGGGAGAATACCACCACCGGGCCGGTTACCGGGTTGCCGTCACCGTCCTTAACCTGCTGGTACGTCCACCGGACTGAGTCGGTGGTTACACGCGAAACGGACGTGTTGGTGAAGGTGAAGATGCGGGGCGGTACGCTGGCACTGGTGCCACCATTGCGCATGGCTACCGAAAAATTGGCCGTGAGAGCCGGGGCTACACGCACCAGTACTGAGGCCGTATCCACGCAGGTAGGCTTAGGCGTCAGGCGGAAGTTCTTGCCGATGATGCGCACGTAGTACCGGGTAGTCTGCGTGGGCGTTACTTTCAGGGTCTGCTTCACAGTATCGGCCGGAGCCATGCCGTTGCCCAGCTTCCAGCGGTAGTCATACTGGGCCAGTTGCAGGCCCACGGAGTCGGGGCGGAAAGGCGTAGCGGTGAGGTCAACCTGCGTGCCGGCGCACACATAAGGGTTGTTTACCGAGGGTACTACTTTCGCGAAGTTGCCTTTGGCAATTTTCAGTACCAGAATCCGGTTCTGGACGCCTTTAATGGGGCAGGCATTGTCCGTAATCTGAACCGGGATGCGGTAGGTTTTACCAGTGAACAGTACATCCGGCTGAATCTTCAGAATGCCGTAGGGAGTAGTTGTGCCGTTGCCTACGATGGAGAAGCGGGCCACGTCAACCGGCAGAATGCTCTGCTTCACTTCAGCGGCAAAAACTGGGTCAGTTTCTTTGGGGTAAGTCACCGTCAGCAGGTCGCCGGGGTTCGGGTCGCTGAATTTGATGCGCACTTCCGAGTAGTTGCAGGTGTACGCCGTAATCAGGGTCGAGTCGGTATTGATGATCTGCACACCGGTTTTGGGCGGGCCCGAGGCAATGGGCGGCGCGGGAGTAGTGTTGCCGCCGCAGTCAATGACAATCACCAGGAAGTCGCGGCGCACGGAGCCTACTTTGTAGTAGCGGCCATTGATGCGACGGTATTCGGTTACTTTACCTACCAGCGAGTACTTGTTGAGGTAGTTGTCGGCGTTGCCGGCGGCGTTGGGCTGAATGTATACGCCGGGCGTGAACGTCATGCTGCCCAACTGCGAATCAAAGCGGAAATCCGGTACCGCCGTTTTTACCGGGCACGCGCCGGTAGTGGTGAACGAAGTAATGGGGAACAGGGGGCTGTAACGGCCATTGGAGGGCAACTGCAGTACGCAGGGGGGATTGGTTGAAATAATCTGGATGCCTCCGCTAGCGAAAGTGCTGTATGCAATGGTATCGTTGCAGCCGGCCAGAGGGCGGTCCAACGAGTACACCAGCGAGTCCCCGTCAGCTTCTTGTGTTGAAAAGGTAAGAGTGGTTCGCTGCTGAAAGCACACAAAAGGAATAGGAATATCCTGATCCTGATACTGGGGGGAGCTATTCTGAATAATAGTAGCTACACCATTTACCGAAATAAGATTATTTAAGCGCGCTTCGTAATACATATTCTCAGAATCAGCATCAACCAAATTGCTGATTTTCGGACGAGAACTAACGGAAACACTTAAAATCCACTCGGCCGCCGGAAGCAGCGTAATAGTAGTTTCGTACTTAGCAGTCTGAAAATTGGTTCGACCAGAGGTAGTGCATTGTGATGGGCCTCCAGGCACACTGGCACAATAGGGCGAGCCATTTTCCAGCGCACCCACCTGGTTGAGGGTATAGGTAGTAGCCGCCGCGGAACAACTGCCATTTTTTACACTCAGTGAAAGAGTAGTAGGTGCTGCAACAAGACCAGAGCAGTCACGAAAGAAGCGGCAGGAAATGCGGTACTGGTTATTGCCCAGCGCCGTGTACGTGAGCTGGCCACCCTGCGCGTGCGACGCTTGCGCCTCCTGTATACCCAGCAAGGATATACACCAACTCAGAAACAGTACTAAAGGTGCGTGTAAGAGTTTCTTCATGCGGAAGGGAATTGATTGAAAAAAGTGTAAAAAAGGAAGCAGATAGAGCGGGTGGGTTTAAGCAATGTTAGTGGTAATTTATAAATATTTCAATTGCGTTGAATTGAAAATAAATGTAAAAAGGTGCCAATTATTCAAAGGAAAATCCCTAAAATGAGTCGAAAAATACTTTGGGCTTACTGTGTGAATGCCATAATGAAACCAATATTGGCTTTCTGTGAGCTGGCTTTTTCTTGGTTTATGCCTATTGCCTGTTCCTTTCCTTCAACCTTAACCGCATCGCATGATGACAAAACCTTTACCCTCTTGTAGTCTGCCTGCCGGATCACGCTGGAAAAGTTGGCGCAAGCTGGCTGCCGGCGTGGCACTGGCGCTGGGGTTGGCTGCACCAGCTGCCGCTCAGGTAGATACGTACACTTTAGCGCCCTCAACCGGCACCTTCACGCCATTGGCAGGGAGTACCGTCATCAGTGGGATGGCCGCCGATACGTATCTGTCACCAGCTATTCCGCTGGGCTTCACCTTCATTTTCGACGGTGCTCCTTATACCAGTGTGAAAGCAGCTTCTGACGGCTACCTCACGTTCAGCAGCACCGCCACGACCTCGTCGCTGACCAACAACCTGGCAACCGGTTCGGCCACCAACCGGCCGTTGGTAGCTCCGCTGTGGGATGACCTGGACGGGCGCCCGACCGGTGCCACCGGCACAGGCTCTTATCTGGTAACGGGCACGGCCCCTAACCGGGTATTCACGTTTGAATGGAAGAACTGGGAGTGGAATTACGCGGCTTCCTCCGCTGTCATTTCTTTTCAGGTAAAACTGTACGAAACCAGTAACCGGGTTGAGTTTATCTATCATCCCGAGGCAGGAGGTGTAAATAGTGGTAGTGCTTCAATCGGATTGGCGGGTATTGGTACTGGTGCAGGCTCTTACCTGTCGCTGAACGGTACGGCGGCCACACCCACAGCCAGCACCACTATCGAGACTACCAGCATCAATACCAAGCCGGCCGACGGTCAGATTTACGCGTTTACTCCGGCTCCGCTGCCGGCTTGCTCCGCTCCGCGCAGCCTGACAGTGGCTAACCTTACCAGCACCACGGCCGACCTGTCGTGGGCAGTAGGTTTTGGTACCGGTCCGTTCACGGTGGAGTATGGTGCTCAGGGTTTTACTCCCGGTACTGGCACCGTCATTCCTAACCTCACCACTGCTTCCCGCACCGTAACCGGACTCACCCCGGCCACCGCTTACGAGTTCTATGTAACGCAGAACTGCGGCGGCACCAATGGCAACAGTACCCGAACCGGCCCCGTGGCCTTCACTACCCGTGGCCTGCCCCCGGCAAATGATGAGTGTGCCAGTGCCGTAACGCTGACGCCGGGAGCCATTAACGCGGCCTGTGCCAGCGCTACCAGCGGCACGCTGGAAAATGCCCTGGCCACAACCGGCTTGGCGGCTCCCGTAGGCAACGCCGATGATGACGTGTGGTACAAGTTCATGGCTACTTCCACGGCGCACACGGTTACCCTTACTGGTACTGGCGACTATGTGCAGCAGCTGCTGGGCGGTTCCTGCGGTGCCCTCACGTCCATTGCCTACTCTGACCCGAATATCAAGACCTACACCAGCCTTACCATAGGTACGATGTATTACCTGCGGGTATACTCGTATTCGGCTACTGCTCAGGCGGGTACTCCGGCCCAGTTCACGGTGTGTGTAACCACGCCTACGCCGCCGCCCGTCAATGATGACCCCTGCGGTGCCATTGTGCTGCCGCTGGGTGCTACCTGCTCGCCCCTGAGCGCCACTAACGACTTGGCCACGACTACCACCACCAACGGCTACAGCAACCCCGGTACTTCCTGCGGTATTGCTACCTCGCCCAAGGATGTATGGTTTAGGGTTACTACGGCTGCTTCAGGCCTGGGCAGCACCAGCATTGCCATGACGGTAACGGGTGCTCCGGCCGGTTTGGTACGCCTGTTCTCTACCACCAACGGCTGCAGCGGCCCCTTCACGCAGGTAGGTTGCTTTGCTGGGACTACCAATAACACCTCGGCGGGTCAGGGTATCCTGACCGGTCTTATGCCCAGCACTACTTATTATGTAATGGTAGCGGGCTACGGCTCGGGCGATACGCAGGGCGCTTTTACTATTTGCGCTACTGTGCCTCCAACCTGCTTGGCACCCACGGCACTGCGGGCCGATACGCTGACGACTACTTCTGCCGTATTGAAATGGACCTCGCCTTCGGGAGTAGGACCGTTTACCTTGGAGTATGGTCGGCAGGGCTTCACGCCGGGTACGGGTACCATCATCCCGAACATTACCACCACGCGCTACAAAGTAACGGGCCTGGCTGCCGGTACTCAATACCAGTTCTATGTAACCCAGAACTGCGGTGGCATCAGCGGCAACAGCAGCGCTACCGGCCCCATTGCCTTCACCACGCTGACTTTGCCGCCGGCTAATGATGACTGCGCTAATGCTACGGCTGTTAACGTGGAATATGGTACCTGCACGGCTCCTGCGCGGGCAGTCAACAGCGGCGCTACCACTTCAGCGGGTGCTCCGGCTCCTACCTGCGGCAACTACCAGGGCGGCGACGTGTGGTTCCGGGTGGTTGTGCCGGCTTCGGGGGTGATTACTCTGGAAACAGACTCCGTAACCTCCAGCCCGGTGCGCGACACCGGTATGTCGGTGTACTCGGGAACCTGCGGCTCGCTGACGGAGCTGGACTGCGACGATGACAGTAGCCCTAACGGCTTGTTCTCGCTGGTGGAACTGACCGGCCGTACGCCCGGTGAGGTGCTGTACGTGCGGGTGTGGGAGTACGGCAATGATACGTTTGGCGCGTTTAAGCTGTGCGCCCGCTCCACCAGCAACTGCCCGGTTCCGATGACGCCTTCTGCCGGTTCCCTCACGGGTACGTCGGCAGTCCTGAGCTGGAGCGTGGCTACGCCCACGACGGGCGCCACTTTCAGGGTAGAGTACGGTTTGCAGGGCTTCACGCTCGGCACAGGTACCGTTGTGAATAACATCAGTGGTACTTCTACCACTATTACGGGCCTCACGCCTAACGCCACGTATTGCTTCTATGTGCGGCAGAATTGCGGCACCAGCGGCAGCAGCACCAACGTAGGTCCCACCTGCTTCACTACGCCTAACCCACCTGCCAGCAACGACGAGCCCTGCAACGCCACCGTGCTGCCGGTAGGCACTTCCTGCACGCCGCTGTCGGCTACCACGGTAGGCGCTACCTCTACGCCTGCCAACGGCTATGTAAACCCCGGCTGCTCCACTTCGCTTAACCCCCGCGACGTATGGTTCAGCATGACTACCCCCAGCGGTACGGGCACCCAGACTATCAGCATTACTACCACGGGTTCGGCGGCCGGTCAGGTACGTCTGTTCACGGCGGCTTCCTGCTCAACGGCCTTCACCGCCGTATCATGTAACGCCGTGGCTACCGGCCAGACGGTTGGTACCTTCCAGGTGAGTGGGCTGCAGCCGGCTACCCGCTACATGGTAATGGTGGCTGGCTACGGTTCATCGGATCCGGTTGGTCCGTTTACCATCTGTGCCTCACGTGTTATCACCAGCACCCGCAGTGAGCTGCCGGGCGGTGAGGTGAGCGTTTTCCCGAACCCCAGCAACATGGGTAGCCTCACGCTGCGTATGAGCGGCGTTACGCAGGCCGTTTCCGTACAGGCTACGCTGGTAAACCTGCTGGGTCAGCAGGTTCTGACGCAGAAACTGGCGGTACGTGGCGGCTCTCTGGAGCAGCAGCTGGCTGTTCAGGGCCTAGCCAAGGGTATCTACAACCTGCAGGTGCAGGTTGGCGAATACACCATCATCCGGAAAGTAGTGCTGGAGTAGCATCCCGGTACCTTCCAACAGCAAAAAGGGCGACGCATTTGCGTCGCCCTTTTTGTTTGTCACTAGCCTCGGCAGCTTATTCCACCACGAAACGCTGCACCACGTTGTTGCTGCGGATGGAGTACAGCCCTGGTGTCAGCCCTTGTAACGGTACCTGCACCGTCCGCTGGCCCGCGCTGAACTGCGTGGTGCGTACCACCCGGCCCACGGCATCCTGGATATCGGCGCGGGTGATGTGTGGGGCAGGGGAGGCCAGCTGTAGGGTGAGCGAAGTGCGGGCCGGGTTGGGCCAGAGGCTGAGCTGATTGGTGTTGGCTTTCACAGTACTGGTAAACAGCTTGTTTTCCAGCACCAGTATCTGGTCGTCGTTGGCACCGGGCGTGGCGCGGCCGTCCCGGTTGCTGGTGCCCACGTACACTTTGCCCTGCGGCGAAATACAGATGGAGCGCAGTCGCCCGAAGCTGGTGAGTGTGAAGGCACCTGTACCGGCCGTGCTGCCCGTGGCATCCAGCGGAATTTGGGTGAGCTTGCTGCCTTTCAGGGACAGGGCCAGCAGGCTATTGCGCCAGCCCGGAATGGCCGGGTGGTCGTAGTAGGTAATGCCGGAGCAGCCTACCGTGGGGGCCCAGGTGAAGATGGGCTCCCGCACATTGTTGGCCGCGCAGAAGCTTTGCTCACTGGCCAGGTTACAGAGGCCTTCCACCGTGGGCCAGCCGTAGTTGCGGTTCGGTTCGATGATGTTGACCTCATCCTCGGCATTCTCACCGTGCTCCGAGCTGTAGATTTTGCCGTTGCCGGCCCGTACCAGGCCCTGGGGGTTGCGGTGCCCATAGGTATAGCTGGCGTTGCCGGCCACCGGGTTATCGGCCGGAATGGTACCATCCAGATTCAGCCGCAGAATTTTCCCGTTGAGCGAGGCCCGGTCCTGCGCGGAGGGCCGGTTCTGGGCATCCCCGGTGGTCATGAGCAAAGTACGGTCGGGGAGGATAAGCAGGCGGGAGCCGCTGTGCGTGCTCACTGCGCTAATGTCGCCGAGCAGCACCAGCGGGCTACTTAGCGCACCGTTGGCGTAGGTCAGGCGCACTAGCTTTTCGCGGTACTGGCCACCCGCGTCGTTGTAGTTGTACACCACATACACGTAGGGCGAGGTGGTGAGCAGATCCGGGTGCAGGGCCATGCCCAGCAGGCCACCCTCCGATGATGTTACCACATCTGCCAGCGTGACCAGCGGCGTAACCTGCCCGGTAGCCGGATTTACCCGGCTGATGCGGCCGCCGCGCTCCGTCATCCAGATGAAATTATCGGGGCCCCACACCAGCTCCCAGGGCACTGTGAGGCCCGTGGCCAGGGCCGAAACAGAAACCGTAGTGCTGCCTACCGGAAACGTGGTGAGTACCGGCGCCGTCTGGGCCTGCATCAGTAATGGGCTGCAATACGCAACGGCGCCCAGTAGTAGTGTGTGAAGGTATTTCATAGTCAGGTAGTTAAAATGGTGGTGGAGTATAGGAATAACGTAAGGGGAAGATTTTTGGATTAGAAACTGGGCGGTTTGCAGCGGCTTTTCGTTCTTGCTGCTCACCCAACCCAGTATCCGGCTATGTTCACCATCAGCACCGACCCGGCCCGCCTCGATGTGGCAGTAATTCATCGGTACCTGACCGAGGACTCGTACTGGGCCTGTGGTATTCCGCTCGAAACGGTGCAGCGGGCCATTGCTAACTCCCTCAATTTCGGAGTATATGCCCCCGATGGCCGGCAGGCCGGCTTCGCCCGCGTGGTTACCGACCGGGCCACGTTTGCCTGGCTCTGCGACGTATTCATCCTGCCCGAGTTCCGGGGTCAGGGGCTCAGTAAGCAGCTGATGCAGACGGTATGGAGCCATCCGGACCTGCAGAACCAGCGGCGGCACCTGCTGGCTACCCTGGATGCGCATGGTCTGTACCGGCAGTTTGGGTTTCAAGAGCTGGCCGCGCCGGAGCGGTACCTGGAAGTGCGGCGGGCTAATCCGTACGGCATACCTACGGCCAATTAGCCGGGCCTCATATTTCTATTCTGAATCCACACGATGCATACCACATTGGCGGCCCGTTGGCAGCACCTCACCACGCCCATCCTGGCCGAAGATACCCTGCGCGCGGCTACCTATCAGCAACTGGCGGCGGCCTACGGCAACTCCGACCGGCACTACCACGCTCTGCCGCACATTCGGGCGCTGCTGGAAACCGTGGACCGCTACCCCGCGCTGGTGCACGACCGGGAGGTGGTGGAGCTGGCCATCTGGTTTCATGATGCCGTGTACCACACCCGCCGCGACGACAACGAAACCCGCAGCGCGGCTCTGGCACTGGAGTTTCTGCAGCATACCACGCTTTCGGCGGAGCGCCGCCAGCGCGTGGCTTTCCTCATTGAGCGGACCAAAGACCATACTCAACCCCAGCCCGCCGACCCGGACCTGCACTTCTTCCTGGATGCCGACCTGCAGATACTGGGTGCCCCCGAGGCCGACTACTGGCAGTATGCCCGGCAGGTGCGGCAGGAGTACCGCCTCATCCCTGATTTCCTGTACCGCCGGGGCCGCCGCCAGGTGCTCGAAAAGCTGCTCCATACGCCTCTGCTCTACCACACCGTCACGTTCCGGGAGCAACTGGATGCTCAGGCTCGCCGCAACCTGCAGGCCGAACTGAAGGCGTGGGAGAAGGGCGGTGTGTAGTTCAGAAGCTGTTCAGGGTGCAATCCAAACACTTTAATCGTTCCTTATGCCGTATCAGAGGAAAGCCTGCCTGTTATTAGGTTTTCTACTAACGCCTGCTTTGGCGTTTGCACACGGCGAGGACGTACTTGTACCGTTCGTTATTCAATTCGGCTCGGTTGTCTTATTTACAGCAATTCTTCTGCTCAGCCGATTGGCGTATGCTACAAAAGCCTGGATGAGTTTGGCCTATATTTTAACCGTATTATTGGTATGGGCCATGTTTATTAATGTGCCCTTCCGAGAATCTGCTGATGTATTTAACCTGCTCGTTGGTGTTGCGCCCTTTGCGGCCACTCTCGCCGTTTATTGCCTTGTGAATTTCTTCAACAAAAGAATCCGAAAATAAGGTAATAGCATCATAAGAGAATAGTAAGGAGTGTAGAGGTAAATTCTACTCTCATCCAGTATTATGCATCAGCTACAGCGTCGTAAGTTGCGGTACTGCAACCACCCTGCCTGTATGCTCAAATCTGTACACCTACTCTTATCCGCCGGCCTGCTGCTGGCGCTGCCCACCTACGCCCAGAAACTCAGTCCGCTTACCGTTGAGAAAATAATGCGCGAGCCGGCGCAGTGGCTGGGTACTTCACCCGGCAATGTGCAGTGGGCCGAGGACGGCAAAACCATTTACTTCAGCTGGAACCCCGAAAAAGCCCGCCGCGACTCGCTCTACCGCCTCGCGCCCCAGGGCGGGACCCCGCGTAAAGTCAGTCTGCGGGAGCAGATGAGCCTGCCCGCCACCAGCGGCGAGTACGACCAGCGCTACACCCGCAAAGTGTATGAAAAGGACGGCGACATCTATCTGCTCGACCTCAAAACCCAGCGCATCCGCCGCGTAACCAATACAGCTGAGCGCGAGACGGAGCCCCAGTTTGCCCTGCAGGAACGGGCCATCAGCTACACCCGGGGCGGCAACCTGTTTACCTGGGACCCCGCTACCGGCGAAACCGTGCAGCGCACCGACTTCCGGCGCGGCCCCCGGCCGGCTTCCAACGAGCCTATTGATAAGGAAGAGAAGTTCCTGAAAGCTCAGCAACTGGCTCTGTTTGACGTATTGCGCGGCAAAGAGCAGGACGCCCGGGCCCGGCAGCGTCAGCAGAAAGCCCTGGCCCGGCTGCGGCCCAAAGCCATATACCTGGGCCAGCAGACGGTGCGTAACCTGCGCCTCTCGCCCGATGGCCGCTACGTAACCTACACCCTCACGCAGGAGCCCTCCAGTGAAAAGGTGGCTATAGTGCCCAACTTCGTCACGGCTTCCGGCTTCACCGAGGACATCAGTACCCGCACCAAGGTAGGCGCTGCCCAAACGGCCTACCAACTGGGGCTGTACGACGTAGGCCGCGACACAACGTTTGTGCTGGGCTATAAGGAGTTGAAGGGCCTGGATGAGCAGCCGGCCTACCGCAAGGAATATCAGCTGAAAGCCAAAGCCCCCGTACCGACCGACACCAGCAAGGCTGCCGCGAAAAAGTCAACACCTGCCACCGAGCAGCGCCGCGTGGTGCCCTACGGCCCGTTCTGGTCCGACAACGGCCAGCAGGCCTTCCTTGTCATCCGGAGCACTGATAACAAAGACCGGTGGATTGTGGCCCTGGACCCCGCTACGCAGCACATCAAGCTCCTGGACCGCCAGCACGATGATGCCTGGATTAACGGCCCCGGCATCGGTTACGATGAGGGCAACGTGGGCTGGCTGCCCGATTCGCGCCGCATCTGGTTTCAAAGTGAGGAAACCGGCTACTCCCATCTGTACACGGTGGACGTGAATTCGGGCCAGAAAAAGGCGTTAACCAGCGGCCGGTTTGAGGTGCAGAAAGCCCAGCTCAGCCGCAACCGGAAAACCTGGTACCTCACGGCTAACAAAACTCACCCCGGCGAGCAGCATTTCTATTCTATGCCGTTGGAAGGCGGCCCGCTTACCCAAATCACCACCAAACCAGGGGGCTATGAGGTGAGCCTCTCCCCCGACGAGAAAACCCTGGCCCTGCGCTACAGCACCAGCAACCAGCCCTGGGAGCTGTATGTGATGGAAAATAAGCCCGGCGCACAGATGCGTCGCCTCACGCACAGCACCACGCCGGAGTTTGAAAGCTACCCCTGGCGCGCCCCCGAGGTAATCAGCTACAAAGCCCGCGACGGAGCCGATGTATACGCCCGGCTCTACCGCCCCGCCATTACGCAGCCGCAAGGCCCGGCCGTCATTTTTGTGCATGGGGCCGGCTACCTCCAGAATGCGCATAAGTGGTGGAGCCAGTACTTCCGCGAGTACATGTTCCATAACCTGCTGGCCGACCGGGGCTACACGGTGCTGGACATTGACTATCGCGGCTCCAGCGGCTACGGCCGCGACGTGCGCACGGGAATCTACCGCTACATGGGTGGCAAAGACCTCACCGACCAGGTAGATGGGGCCCGGCTGCTGGCGGAGAAATATGGCGTAAGTCCGCAGCGCATTGGTATTTACGGGGGCAGCTACGGCGGCTTTATCACGCTCATGGGCATGTTCACCCAGCCCGAGGTATTCCGGGCCGGTGCTGCCCTACGCTCCGTTACCGACTGGGCCCACTACAACCACGGCTACACCGACAACATCCTCAACGAGCCCTACAACGACTCCATTGCCTACGCCCGCTCATCGCCCATCAACTACGCCGGCGGCCTGAAAGGGGCCCTCCTGATGTGCCACGGCATGGTGGATACCAATGTGCATTTCCAGGATATTGTGCGCCTGTCGCAGCGGCTGATTGAGCTGAAAAAGGAAAACTGGGAGCTGGCCGTGTATCCGGTGGAAGACCACGGCTTTGTGGAAGCTTCCTCCTGGACCGACGAATACAAGCGTATTCTGAAGCTGTTCGAAACCAATCTGCGGCAGAATGCAGCGGGTGCGAATGGGACTTCCGGCAGCAGTGGCGGCCACTAGCGCCCCGGCTGGTGCAGGCATTCGGGGTGCGTGGTTTCGCCGGGTAGCGGCGTACACGGCTTTCATACTGAGCCTCACACTGTCCTTCTGGTTTTCGCCCGCCCCGCGCACCGAAGCGGAATACTGCGGCACCTACCTACACCTCGCGCCGTGGGCGGGCTTCACGGCCAACTGCGACGGGTTTGTGTACATGGAGGATGCTCGTCACCCTGCTCATTTACTGGAGCCCTGCGAGGTGCGCCAGTCGCGGCCATTGTTTGTTCTGCTGGGCACGGCCGTGGGGTATCCGTGTACCTGGGTAGTGCAGGGCCTGCAGGCCAGTGGTCTGCTGCCAGCGCGGGTCATGCAGAAACTGCCGGCCAAGTACCAGCCGCTGCTGGGGTTTTACCTGGGGTATGTTCTGCTGAACTACGCCGTGCTGCTGGCGGCACTGCTGCTATTTCGGCACTTGTACTATCGGGTAACCAATGGGCTAGGCAGTCTTGGTGTGTTGTGGGCATTGCTGGTTTTTTTGGTGTCCAACCAAGTAACCAAAGCCTTTTTTTGGACGGTACACCAGCAGATGTTCACGTTTCTGGTACCGTTGGTGCTGGTGTATCTGGTGCTGCAGCTGCGCGGCTCAGCCCAGTGGCGGGCATGGTTGCCAGGGCTGGCAGTACTGGGAGGCTTATTATCGTTAGTGTACGGCAGCTTTGTATTGGTGCTGCCGGTGCTGCTGTACGGGCTCTGTCAGCAACGCCGCCATCCTTGGCCGGTAGTAGTAGGACGGGCTATTGTGGTTGGGTTGATGTTTGCCGCGCCTACGCTTATCTGGATAGGTATTCTGAAGCTGCAGGGCGTGTCATACTATAACCACGAGGCCGCCGCGTATGGACAGGTAGTGTGGCTGCAGGCCATCTGGCAGCAGCCTTTCCCCGAGTTTTTACAGTTGTTGAGCACCAACATCAGCAAGTTTCTGCAGACACTGCCGGCCATTGAAGTATTTGTAGTAGCAGCACTAATTTCCGTTGACTGGGCAATCAGAAAGCAAAAAAAGCTGCCGGAGCCCATGCTGCTGCTGCTTGGTGTGGTGTTGTTGCTGCTGATTTTCCTGGCCGGACTGGGCTATTATAAGGAACGCCTCACTTGGATGCTGGTACCCATTCTGTTGCTGGTGGTAGTAGTGGTGATGCCGGGCACGCGGGCCTCTCGTTGGCCTGTATGGGTGCTGCTGCTGATGGCCTGCGCGTGGCATGTTATGCAGGTAGTGTCGTACGGCCCCTTTTCATAGGTACTGCTCCGATGACCGGTATAACATCAGGCTGGCGGGATTTCGCTGAAAAAGGATAGGTTTAGCGCACTATATTCCTCCCTCAATCCCTTCCTTATGACTGCTTATTATCAACCTTCCGGCCGCTTTACAGTAGGCGGCGTGCTGGCAATGATACTGGCCGGTGCATTGGCCGCATTTCCGCTGGCTTTTATGTACGTGTACGCCATCTGGTACATTCCACTGCTCTACGTCAACTTTCTCGTGACGCTGGGCCTGGGCCTGAGTATTGGCTGGGTATTGAAACGGTTGGCACGCGCCGGAAAGCTCCGTAACCCCGCTCTGGCAGGGTGGCTAGGGTTTGCGGTGGGCCTCTGGACGTGGTACGTGCAATGGTGCGTGTATTTGACGCTGCTGGCCGGGGCCGGTGAAACCGAGCAGGTAGGCAGCCGCATGTCGTTTACGCACACCACTTTTCAGCCGGAAGCCTTTTTACATTTTCTTTCTGACCCGGTAGATGTGCTGAGCATCCTGCCGCGCCTGGCTGCCGATGGTACCTGGAGCATTTTTGGCGTAACCGTCAGCGGCTTTTTTCTATACCTGGTGTGGCTGGCCGAGTTTCTGATCATCAACGTGCTGGCGGCCATGCTGCCCAACACCCAGGCGGCCACGCCCTTCTCGGAGCTGACGCAGGAGTGGGCCGAAAAAACGACGTTGCCCCAGCCCGCAGCTTCCTTCACCGATGCAGCCGCCACTAAAGCAGCCCTTGAAGCTGCCGACTGGAACCACCTGCAGCTCCTCCCTCAGGAGGATGCCTCCGCAACGGCACCCTTCAGCCGGCTGCATTTCTACCAGGTACCATCTGACCCGGAGTGCTGCTATTTATCCCTGGAAAATGTGACTATCGAGTTGGATAACAAAGGCAAGACATCCGAGAAAACTACCGATGTAGTGGAATACCTGCGGGTGCCGCCGCGCGTCTGCCAGGAGTTGCACACTCGTTTCGGCGCAATCAACGCCGTAAAGGCTTGACCAGAAAGGTGTGTGCTACAGTTGCTTGGTGAACGACAGGCCGCTGTATGAGTAGCCATTTACATTGATGCCTTGCAGAGGGGCAATACTCAGCGTGCGGCCTTTTTTCTTGTGCAGCTGCGGCACCAGAATACCCGCCGTGGCACCCACTGCGTAGCCCACGATATTGTCGGAAAGAAAGTGCTTCCCGGCTTTGATGCGCGTGTAGCCCTCCGCAGCCGGTACCAGTGCCGCCGCCGTCCACACCAACGGTTTCAGCTTTGAGTCGGGGTGGAAGTCGTGGTACACCTTGGCGGCAAAAAACGAAGCCGCGGCGGTATGGGCAGTGTGTCCGGCGAAAAATGAGTTAGTAGAAATCTTACTGTTCCGGTCGCCGCCGCCCTGCGTGCCGTACAGGAACGGCCGGTACCGGGTAATATTTCCCACGCTCATGGTGAAAGTGGCATCGGCGGCCAGCATCGTTTGCAGATATAATCCCAGCACCTGTCCGTAGCGTCCGCGCACATCAGCATCCAGGGCCAGCAGGGCCGGCGCAATAACCAACGAAGGATATACAATCAAGTCGCCGGCCGTTTGAGCCTTGTCGCTGTAATACCCCGCCGAAAACCGGTCGAACTTGGGAATATCGTTCTTATTGAGCGCCGCTAGCTGCGCATCCGTCAACCCATCCTTTTTCTGCACCAGCAAGAGGCCTGTAATGCTGAGCGCGCCCAGGCCGGCAGAAACCGGCGCATCAACCGCAAAACGAGTTTGATAAGGCGAAGGTGCCTGTTGGGCCTTCACTGAAAACGCAGATAAGAGTGAAACGCAATAGGCTAGAGCAACGGATTTCTTCATACCAGGAGTGAAAAACGTAGAAACGGGAGTCTGTTGCCCTAAACGCGTAGCCGCGCCGCGGGTTGAATGGAACGACAAATACCTGTATGCAGAAGACGCCGCCGACAAGTAAGTAACCGCCGGAAAACTTGTAGCTTTGCGGCCCTGCCTGGCTGGTTGCCTGTTGCAGGGCAGGGGCTGCCGGCCCCTTGCGTACTTCTACCTCACAAGCTGATGCCCTACCTGTTCACCTCCGAATCCGTTTCGGAAGGCCACCCCGATAAAGTAGCCGACCAGATTTCTGACGCTATCCTCGATGAGTATTTGCGGCAGGACCCTACTGCCAAGGTGGCCTGCGAAACGCTGGTTACTACCGATTTTGCCCTGGTAGCCGGCGAAATCAAATCAACTGCCCACGTAGAGGCCGAACCCATCATCCGGGAAGTTATCCGCCAGATTGGCTATAACAAGCCCGAATACCTGTTCAACGCTGATACCTGCGAAGTGATGAACCGCCTGCACGAGCAGTCGGCCGACATTAACCAGGGTGTGGAGCGCGCTACGGCTGAGGAGCAGGGTGCAGGCGACCAGGGCATGATGTTCGGGTACGCCACCAAGGAAACCGACAACTATATGCCTCTGGCCCTCGACCTTTCGCACCGTCTGCTGCGCGAGTTGTCGGCCATCCGCAAAGCCGGTCAGGAAATGACGTACCTGCGTCCCGATGCCAAAAGCCAGGTAACCATCCGCTACGCCGACGACAATACGCCCGAGGCTATTGAAACCATTGTGGTAAGCACCCAGCACGATGATTTTGATGCCAGCGAGGAGACGATGTTGGCTCGCATCAAGGAGGACATCATCAACATCCTGATTCCGCGTGTGAAGGCCCAACTCGGCCCCGAGGTGCAGAAGCTGTTCACCGCCGACATCAAGCACCACATCAACCCCACCGGCAAGTTCGTCATCGGTGGCCCCCACGGCGACTCCGGCCTTACCGGCCGTAAAATCATCGTGGATACCTACGGCGGTAAAGGGGCGCACGGTGGTGGCGCTTTCTCCGGCAAAGACTCATCCAAGGTAGACCGCTCCGCTGCCTATGCTGCTCGTCATATTGCCAAAAACCTGGTAGCCGCCGGCGTAGCCGACCAAGCACTGGTGCAGGTAGCCTATGCCATTGGCGTGGCCGAGCCGGTAGGGGTGTTCGTAACTACTTACGGCACCACCAATGCTACCAATGGCCAGGGCCACAAGCTCACCGATGGTCAGATTGCCGAAAAGGTGCAGCGCCTGTTCGACCTGCGCCCTTACGCTATTGTGCAGCGTCTGGGCCTGCAGAACCCCATCTTTGCCGAGTCGGCGGCGTATGGCCACATGGGTCGTCAGCCCGGTACCAAGCAGGTTCAGGATGGTAAAGGCAATACCCGCACGGTGGAAACCTTCACCTGGGAGAAGCTCGACTACGTGGATAAAATCAAAGCCGAGTTCGGCCTGTAGGTTTATAGAGTTGTTAGCTTCCTGTAAGCAGAGCTGACTACACTACTAAAAAGCCCCGTCTGAAGCTTTCAGACGGGGCTTTTTAGTGGTAAGAGAATGGCTGTCAGCTACGAGCTAACAGCATAAAATTAATGAGCAACCAGTTTTTCCTTGTGTTTGGTTATCTGGCGTTTCAGGCTTTCGGCGGCGGCGTCTGTAGCGGCTTCAAAGGATGCAGCATCTTCCTGCGCAAATAGCGTACTGCCGGGCACGTGCACTTTAATTTCCACGGTTTTATTGGCAATACCATCCTTGTTGTTGAGGCGCATAATCACTTCGCCTTCTGTCACGCGGTCATAGAAGGTTTCGAGTTTGTCGAGGCGCTTCTGGATGAAGTCGAGCAGTTTCTGGTCGGCGTCGAAGTGCACCGATTGCATCTGTACTTTCATCGGTCGTGGGGTTAAATGGGAAGAAAGGGAACAAAAATCAGGCCTTCGGATGGGCCTTTTCAAACACTGATTTTAGCTTGTCAATACTAAGGTGGGTATACACCTGCGTGGCCGCCAGGTTGGCGTGCCCGAGCAGCTCTTTGATGGCATTCAGATCGGCCCCTTTGCCCAGCAGGTGCGTGGCGAAGGAGTGGCGCAATACGTGAGGATGTTGCTGCCCCGGAGCAGTAGTTATCTGACTCAAATAGTGCTTTACTGTCCGATACACGAACTTTTCATAGAGCGGCTCTCCCTTATCCGTAACGAGGAGTACGCCGTGGGCGTTGCTCACAGTACTAAATTCGCGTTGCTGAAATGCTATATAACGCTCCAATACCGTAAGCAGCGTGGGGTTGAGCGGCACTATCCGCTGCTTGTTGCCTTTGCCCGTAACGCGCACGGCCCGTCCCGGCAGACTCAGATCAACGTGCTTAATACCAAGTAATTCCGATAGGCGAATACCCGTGCCGTACAGCAGTTCCAGAATCAGCTGGTCACGCAGGCCGGCAAAAGTGTCCGGAAACTCAAATGAATTCAGCAGGCCGTTCAACGAATCTTCGGGTACGAAGTCCGGCAGCTTCTTGGCCACCTTCGGTGACGTGATGCGCAGCATGGGATTCTTCTGGATACCACCGGTGCGCAACAGAAACTTATAATAAGAGCGCAGGCAGGCAATTTTCCGGTTCACGGTGCGCGGGTCGCGGTGCTGCTGCATCAACTCCACCACCCACGAGCGAATCAAGGTATGATCCGCCTGGGCCACATCAGTTACTTCAAAAGTGGCTTTCAAAAAATCTGAAAACTGGCGTAAATCCGTCTGGTAAGAAAGTACGGTGTGGGGGCTGTATCGCCGCTCAAACCGTAGGTAGTCAAAAAACAATTCCATACACAAGGGTTCCGGCCGCTGGGGCCGGATACCCAATGTATGGAATTCAACGGAAGAAAAAAATAGAATTGTATGGACGCGAAAAAACCGGCTGATTCGCGCATAAAGGGCAAATCAGCCGGTTTTTTCGTCCTGGCAACAGCGCAGCGGTAGCTTACGCGTTGGTAGCGTCGGGGCCGTACGTAGCCAGCTTGTAGATAGCCTTCTGCTTCTGCTTGCGGCTCGTAATCGAGGGCTTCTGGAAGAAGGTGCGGCGACGCAGCTCTTTCAGAACGCCGGTGCGCTCAAATTTCTTTTTGAAGCGCTTCAGCGCACGGTCAACCGACTCGTTTTCTTTGATTTGGACGATGATCATATCTTCAGTGAACTAGGAAACCCAATCTGGAGGGGCCGCAAAGATAATCATTGATTTGGAAGATTTGAAAATCATTCCCGGGTTTTTCCATCACTACCAGCGTGGTACTGAACCGTTACCCCAGAAAATCGGCTCATATCTTCCGAAAACCGTGATTTTATTTGAGCAGGGTACGAGCAATAACCAGCTTTTGAATTTCGGAGGTGCCTTCCCCGATGGTGCAGAGCTTGGCGTCGCGGTAGTATTTCTCGGCCGGGTAGTCTTTGGTATAGCCGTAGCCCCCGAAAATCTGGACGCCTTCGTTGGCCACCCGCACCGATACTTCCGAGGCATAGAGCTTGGCCATTGCCGACTCCTTGTTCACGTTCAGGCCCCGGTCTTTCATATCGGCGGCACGGTAGGTGAGCAGGCTGGCCGCTTCAATCTCCGTCGCCATATCGGCCAGCTTAAAGCTGATGCCCTGGAAGTTGCTGATGGGCTGGTTAAACTGGTGCCGCTCCTTGGAGTATTGTACGGCGGCCTCGTAAGCACCTTGGGCAATGCCCAGGCTCAGGGCAGCAATGCTGATACGGCCACCGTCGAGCACTTTCAACGACTGCACGAACCCGTCGCCTACCTTGCCAATTACGTTTTCCTTGGGTACGCGGCAATCCGTAAAGATGAGTTCCGTGGTTTCGGAGGCGCGCATACCCAGCTTATTTTCCTTACGGCCGGCCTCGAAGCCCGGCGTGCCCCGCTCAATGATAAAGGCCGTCATGCCGTGCGAGTCACCTACTTCACCAGTGCGGGCAATAACCACGGCTACGTTGCCCGTTTTGCCGTGCGTGATGAAGTTTTTGGCTCCGTTGAGCACGTAATGGTCGCCATCTTCCACGGCTACGGTGCGCATGTTGCCGGCATCGGAGCCTGTGTTAGGTTCCGTCAGGCCCCAGGCCCCGATCCACTCGCCGGAAGCCAGCTTGGGCAGGTACTTACGCTTCTGCTCCTCGGAGGCATGCTGTAGAATGTGACCGGTGCAGAGCGAGTTGTGGGCCGCCATGCTCAGGCCGATGCTGCCGTCAATCTTGGCCAGCTCCGCAATGGCCGTCACGTACTCCGTGTAGCCGAAACCGGCACCGCCGTATTCCTGCGGCACGAGTACACCCATCAGGCCCAGCTCGCCGAGCTTGTGAAATACCTCTTTGGGGAACTCTTGAGTTTCATCCCATTCCATCATGTGGGGCTTGATGTGCTGCGCACCGAAGTCGCGCACCATCTGGGCAATCATCGTCTGGTTTTCAGTAGCTACCAATTCCATAAGTAAAGGGAGGTGGGGGTGGGATGTTGAGCGAAGTTAGGCGTGTATACAACTCATCGCACTCAAATTTGGGTCCGCGAAAGTAGGGTTTTGTAGCCGCACAAGCCAGTGCAGGATTAAGGCCTTCACGGGCTGAATTTTGATGGGGCCGGCTAATTCGGTTTCTTTGATGGTTTTTAGGCAAAAACTGCTCAATAATTACGGCAGGTATGCCGTTGCTTCCGAAATCAGACTCCGGGTAAACCGGTTTGCATGCAGAATATACTTCTTCGTCGCTTCCTGAGCCTTTGGCTTATCTGTTTGCCAGCGGTGTTCCTGCTGGATTCCTGTGCCACGGCGCGCGTACACCAGCAGAATATTCTTTTTCGCACTGATGGCTCAGGGCGGATGGACACGGCAAAACTCCGCGACGTGGTAAACCGAGCCGAGCGTAACTACATTATTCAGCCCAACGATGCACTGGAGGTGCGAGTATACACCAATAACGGGGAACGGATATTAGACCCGAACGGGGAGCTAATGTTTGGGTCTCCGGGTGGGGTAAACGGTGCCACCGGTACCAGCCGCCAAACCACGCAATTAGGCAGAGGAGGCAATCAGAACCGCCAACAGCAGCAGAATCAGCAGGGCCAGGGAGGATTGAACGAGTTTATTGTGCAGCATGACGGTATTGTGAAGCTGCCCATGGTGAACTACCAGAAACTGGCCGGGCTTACACTATTGGAGGCCGATAGTCTGCTACAGCGTAAATACACCGAGTTCTACAAGGATGTATTTGTGACTACCCGGGTGAACAATAACCGCATTATTGTGCTGGGAGCCACTTCTGGTGGATCAGGGCAGGTGATTCAAATGTACAACGACAATATGAACCTGCTGGAAGTGTTGGCACAGGCAGGTGGCATTGAAGGCACCTTTGTGGGGGCTAGTGGTACCGGTCGGGCCGGCCGGGCCGATAACATCCGCCTGATTCGGGGTAACCTGAAAAACCCGCAGGTTCAAATTATCGATCTGACAACCATTGACGGGATGCGTCGGGCCAACCTGCAGGTGGAACCAAATGACATTGTGTATGTTGAGCCGATTCGACGACCATTCTACGAAGGCCTGCAAGATGCAGCACCTTTGTTTTCGCTGATTGGCAGCCTGGCGGCAGTCATCAGCAGTATTTACGTTATCAGCAGGATAAAGTAGATAGAACTGACTAGGTCTCATCCATTCTTGGCATTACCGAACTGTACATGGCGGCGAACGAAGACGCTGAACTAGAAGAGATGATCCGCAACGCAGGCGGAAACGAGTCAGATGGGGAGGATGATGGAGGTGGAATTGACTTTACCACCTTACTGACCGTCGCTCGCAAGAGCCTGCCCTGGATGCTGTTGCTGATAGCCTTAGGCCTCACGGCCGCATGGCTTTTTCTGCGTTACACACCTCCGTTGTACCAGTCCAGCTCGACGTTAAAAATCGACGAGAAGACCGAAGCCGGTGTGCTGGGATTGGGCGGGCTGGGCGGTGCTGTCGAGCAAAAGCAAAATCTCAATAAGCTATCCGGTGAAATTGAACTGATTAAGTCGGATATCATCTATCGTCGACTAAAGGACTCCCTGACGCTGGACGTAAACTATTACGTGCAGGGGACCGTGCTGGAAACGGAAATGTACAATACCTCCCCTTTTAAGGTAGTGTACACGCCTACGGACGACGCTGCGTATGATCAGAAAATAGCCGTTCAGTTTATGTCGCCCACCACCTTCCGCCTGACTCTGCCGGAGTCGTTGGGCGGAGGCGTGCAGGAGCATACCATTGGCACCCCATTTACCGCCGGGGGCTTCCGGATGGAAGTGCGCAAAACGCCCCAGTTCAACGATAAGGCTTTTGAGGGGGAGTACTTTTTTACTATCAACAGCAATGGGGCGCTGAATGCCTATTTTAACAAGAATCTGTTGGTAGATATTGTAAATGTGGATGCTAATACCATCAGCATTTCCTTCACGGACCATAATCCTACCAAGGCGCGGGCAATTGTAAATAAGATTGACTCCGTGTACCTAGTTGAGAAGCTACTGAGAAAACAGGAGCAGGCGGCCCGGGCCATGAGCTATATTAATGAGCAGCTGGGCGAAAATAACCAGAAGCTAGGTCAGGCCGAAGAAAACATGCAGGCCTTTGTGAAGCGCAACGGCACGTACGATGTAAAGGGTGACGTCGGCCAGATCATGACGGCGCTGAAAGAGCAGGAGACTGAACGGGAAAAACTGCAGGAGCAGGTGGACATGCTGAATGATGTGGCCCGTCTGATAGAGCAGGACCGTCTGACGGACCGTGCCGACGGGGATGTGCTACAGAGTATTCCAGCCCTGACAGATGCGAAAGATGGCCAGCTGGTGGCCCGGATTCAGGAGCTCAGTGATGCGCAACTGGACCTGAAGCGGGCGTTGCTCTCATATCAGCCGGGAGCTACCACGGCCATGCAGACCAAAGAGCAGTTTGTAGCAGATCTGAAAAAAATTGTGCGACAGCTACTTCGGAAAGATCAGCAGCTGCTACAGAAACAGCTGAATAAGCTGGATGCCAAACGAGCGGAAATGGAAGGCCGCTTGCGCGCGCTGCCTGAACTGCAGACCGAGCAGGCGCGTTTGCAACGGCCGCTGGAACTGTATGAAAAGTACAATCTTACAATGATGGACAGTAAGATTCAGTACGGCATTACCATGGCCGGCGCTACTGCCGACTTTCAGATTCTTTCCCCTGCGAGCTATGGTGCGCCCATTTCGCCGGTGAAGGCCATGATATATGCCATTGGGCTGGCCGCCGGGATTGTGCTGGGGCTGGGGCTTATTGCCGTGCGTTACCTGATGCACAATACCGTAACTAGTGTCCGGGAGCTGGAGCGGAGCACGGGCGCTTCCATGCTGGGTATCATTCCCACGTACGAAAAGGAGAAGATGGCCGTATCGAAGCTGGTGGTGGATCGGAACCCCAAATCGGCTATTTCGGAAGCTATTCGCTCTATCCGCACCAATCTGGAGTTCATGGCTAGCTCTAAGAAGAAGCGATTGATTTCCATCACCTCTACCATCAGCGGGGAAGGCAAAACCTTTGTAACGGTAAACTTGGCGGGTATTATTGCCGCGTCTGATCAGCGGGTAGTGATTCTGGACCTGGATATGCGCAAGCCGAAGGTGAACTTGGCATTTGACGCAGAAAACACAAAGGGCATCAGTACCATCCTGATTGAAAAACACACTTGGCAGGAGTGCATTCAGCATACCAGCATTCCCACGCTGGACTTTATTTCCGCTGGTCCTACTCCGCCGAATCCTTCGGAGCTTATTATCAGCTCGCATTTTGATGAGTTGATTACCCAACTGCACCAGCACTATGATGTGGTGATGATTGATACGCCGCCGGTGGGGCTAGTAACGGACGGGATTCTGATTATGCGCAAAGCCGACGTGCCGATTTACATCGTGCGCGCCAACTACTCCAAGAAGTCGTTCCTGAAGAATATCAATAAGCTGATGCGGGTGAATGGCTTTACCAAGCTGACTACCATTCTGAACGACGCGAAAACTACCGGTGGCTACGGCTATGGCTACGGTTACGGCTATGGCTACGGTTATGGTCAGGGCTACTACGAGGAGTCTGCCGCACCGGGTGGTTTCCTGGCCCGTGTGCGCAAGCGGTTCTCCTGATTTAGCAGCTGTCAGCACATGTCCTTTTTTCAGAAACTGTTTGGGCGGGAAACTGCTGCTACGGAACTTCCTTCGCTTGGCGTGCTGGAAGTGGATATGCACTCCCATCTGCTGCCTGGCCTAGACGATGGTGCTGAAACGTTGGAACAGTCGGTAGAGATGCTGCGAGAGTTGCGCCGCCTGGGTTACCGCAAGCTTATCATGACGCCGCACATCATGGGCGACTTCTACCGGAACACGCCGGAAGGCGTCCAGTCGGCGCTGGCGGCAATGCGGCAGGCGGCAACAACGGCCGGATTGGTGGATGTAACACTGGAATGCGCTGCTGAATACTACCTGGATGAGAGCTTTCTGCCCCGATTGGAGCGTGGCGAGGAACTGCTGAGCTTTGGCGGTGAGCGACGAATGGTGCTGGTGGAAACCTCTTACATCAACGAGCCTTTTAACCTGCCGGAAATAGTGTTCAACCTGCGGGCGGCGGGCTACCAGCCCGTACTGGCCCACCCGGAGCGCTACACCTACCTGTATGGCCGGTTCGAAGAGCTGATGAAAATCCGGGAACTGGGCGTACTACTGCAGGTGAATCTGAACTCCCTGATTGGGTATTATTCTGCCGGGGCCAAGCGTGTGGCTGAAAAATTGATTGACGGCGGCATGGTAGACCTGTTAGGTACGGATGCGCATACTATGAAGCACCTGGACAACATCCGGGAGAAGGTACTGCTGAATGCTTACCTGACTAAAGCGCTGGCCCTGCCGCTGCTGAATAATACGCTGTAACTGATTTCCCGCGTCGATACTTTTACCCCTCAAACACTATGATCTTCGTCACGGGTGGTAGTGGGCTGGTAGGCAGCTTTTTGCTGATTGCGCTGGTAGGGCAAGGCCAACCAGTACGGGCACTCTACCGCCAGCAGATACCCGCACTTCCGGTGGCCGATGCCATAGAGTGGGTGCAAGGAGATATCCGCGACGCGCTGCTGCTGCGGCAGGCGCTGGATGGCGTAACCCACGTCTTCCATTGTGCCGGACTGGTGTCCTACGCCCCCCAGGATGAGGAGGAGTTGTTGCGGGTGAACGTGGAAGGCATGGCTGCACTTGTAGACGCCTGCCTCGAGCGGCCTGGTATCCGGCTGGGCGTGGTGTCGTCGGTAGCAGCGCTGGGCGGCGGTGCCAGTACTACTGAAGAAGCCGCTGGTCCTTTGGTGCTGGATGAGCAGGCAAAATGGGACTTGGGTGCCGCCCACAACCAATATGCCACTTCCAAATACCTGGGCGAGCTGGAAGTGTGGCGCGGTATTTCCGAGGGCCTGCAGGCAGTAATGGTGAATCCCTCTGTGATTCTGGGGCCGGCCAACTGGGAGCAAAGCAGCACCCGCCTGTTTCGGTATGCTTACCAGGAACACCGCTTCTATACCCCCAGCCGCATTAACGTGGTGGATGTGCGCGATGTGGTGGACGCGTTGCTTCGCCTCACGCTGGATACTACCATCAGTGGAGAGCGGTACGTGCTGAACGCGGGCAGTATGCCGCTGCACGATTTGCTGGCGCAGGCCGCCTGCTATTTCCGGAAGCGTCCGCCCACCGTGGCAGTCCCGGAGTGGGCCGCCGAAATCATCTGGCGGCTGGAATACGCCCGGTCCCTGCTTACCGGTGCCCGCCCCCTCATTACCCGGGATACTGCCCGCGCCGGTCGCAAGCCCATTGAGTACCGCACGGAGAAAATTAAGCGGGAGTTGGGCCGCGAGTTCCGACCTTTGTCGGAAACGATTCAGTGGTGTTGTCAGGAGCTTCTGCGGAAGGTGGGGGAGTAGAGCGGTCTGCCCAGGTCCTGCAATTACCTGGCTGCTCCACTGCGTACGTCTTCATCCCGAACCCATCCGCGTCCGGTGTGGTTGTTGTATATTAAGGGCAAAGCAGCTTTACGGGCGTAAAAGCTGCCTGCTTATTCATGGTTCTGCCGTTGTGGCAGCCATGTGCCGATTGTTGCCGCATGAGAATGAACGAAAATTTTGAGGACCGGGACGAAGTGCTGGCCACCGTACGCCGCTTTGAGCAGATGGTAGCCCACAACGAGTCCGTGTTTTTTGATCTGGCCGATTTCGAGAATATCATCGACCATTATACTTCCACCACTCAATACGATAAAGCCCTGCAGGCCTGTGAGGCGGCTATTGCGCAGTACCCATTCAGTACGGAGCTGCTCATTGACCGTTCGCAGGTGCTGGCCATGAAGGGTGAGTACGTAGCCGCCAGTACCCAGATCGAAGACGTGGCCCACCTGGACCCCGACAACCCCGACGTGGCCGTAACGCGGGGCATCATTGCCACCCAGAAGGGCGATTTTGCCGAGGCCGTAGCCTTTTTCCAGCAGGCGGCCGAGCGGGCTCAGGACCGGGATGATATCTTCTTCAACCTGGGCCTGGCCTACCAGAGCTGGCAGAAATTCAAGAGTGCGGCCAAGTACTACAAGCAGAGTTTGCGCCTCAACCCCGACAATGATGTGGCGGTGCAGGAGCTGCTGTATTGCCTGGAGGTGAGCGAGCGGCTGGAAAAAAATCTGGACTTTTTCCGCCGCTTCACCGACGAGGACCCGTACTCGGCCATTGCCTGGTACAATCTGGGGCAAGCCTACTACCGCGCTAATAAGCTCGATGATGCCGTTAGCGCCTTCGAGTATGCCATTCTGATTGACAGCAAGCTTTACGAAGCACATGGCTTCCTGGCCAGTACCTACGTGAACATGGAGCGGTACCGCGCCGCCATTGCCGAGTTTGAGCTCAGCTACCCCGAAGGACAGCCTAGTCCGGAGGCGCTCTGCAATATTGGCGAGTGCCACGAAAAACTGGCCGAATGGGACCTAGCCCGCCGCTTCTACCAGCGCTCCATCGACCTGGACCCCGAGATGGACGAGGCCTGGTTTGGTATAGGGATTATTATGAATGCGCAGGAGAAATACTTCGAGGCCATTCATTTTTTCCGCAAGGCCGTGAGCCTGTACCAGGAGAGCATTGAATACTGGCTGGCCCTAGCGGCGGCGGAGTATCAAATTGGCAACATCGTTTCGGCGGTGGAGGCCTACGAGAAGGCTACCGAAACGGCGCCTGATAGCAAGGATGCCTGGCTGAACTGGAGCATACTGCTTTATGAGCAGGGCAACTTCGACGGGGCCATCGACCTGATGCGCAACGCCGTGGAAATTCAGCCAATGGAAGCAGAGTTGCACTACCGCCTGTGCGCGTACCTGCTGGCGGCCGGCCGCTACCGGGAGGCCTACCAGTGCCTGGAAAACGCCCTGGTGCTGGATTTCGACAAGCACCGGCTGCTGTTCGAGTTTTTCCCGGAGCTGGAGTCGCAGAAGGCCCTGGCCCGCCTGATTGATCAGTACCGGAAATAGCAGGGCCGGAGTTAAAGAGAAAAAGTAAAAGTGCCGGTGTGCGCCAGGTGAATGGTCTGCACCGGCACTTTTACTTTTTACCGGTCACTTCTTACTTCTCTGCTTGCTTACAGAATTCGGGCGTACTTTTACCGCCGTTGTTTTTCCGGGCGCGGCGACTGGCTAACGACCAAGTCCCTGAGCGCCCAAGTCCCCAAGTTTCCAACTATGAACTACACGCTTAACCAACTCCCCGAGCGGACGCAGAAACCCCGTGAGCAAGGCTTCACCATGGTCATGGACAAAGGCCTGAGCGTGCGGGAGGTAGAGGATTTCCTGGAAGTAGGGGCCGAGTACACTGATATTGTGAAGCTGGGCTGGGCCACGTCCTACGTGAACCCTAACCTGAAGCGCAAGCTAGCTGTGTACAAGGAAGCCGGTATTCCGGTGTACTTCGGCGGAACCTTGTTTGAGGCCTTTATCATCCGCAACCAGTTCGATGACTACCGCCGGCTGCTACAGGAGTTTGGGATGGAATACGCCGAGGTATCGGACGGCTCCCTGGACCTGAACCACGACAAGAAACTGGAGTTCATCCGCACTTTGTCGCAGGATGTGAAGGTGCTGAGCGAAGTAGGCTCGAAGGATGCGGAGAAGATCATTCCGCCCTACAAGTGGATTTCGCAGATGAAAACCGAGCTGGAAGCCGGGGCCGTGAAGGTAATTGGCGAAGCCCGCGAGGCCGGCAACGTGGGCCTGTTCCGCAGCACCGGCGAGGTACGCTCGGGTCTGGTGGAAGAAATTCTGACCCAGATTCCGTTCGAGAAAATTATCTGGGAAGCTCCCCAGAAGGCGCAGCAGGTGTGGTTTATCAAGCTGCTGGGCCCCAACGTGAACCTGGGCAACATTGCCCCCAACGAAATCATCAGCCTGGAAACCATCCGGCTGGGCCTGCGCGGCGACACGTTCCTGGACTTCCTGGACCTGGAAAACGTGGACGAAATGTTCAAGCCCGAGCCCAAAGCTCAGGGCAAACCCGGTACCTCTATGCCTCGCGGCTAGGCGGCGCTAACCCCAGCAGGCGAAACCAAGTACAAGAAAAGGCCGGACCGCTCAGCAGTCCGGCCTTTTCTTGTACCCAATCACCCGCACCATGAACCGTTTTACCTCCACCTCTGCCTGGGCCAGCCTCGCGCTACTGGCAGCCTGCGGCGGCCCCTCAAAAGAGGAAAAAGCCGAAGCCGCCGCCACTACACCCGCCGATACAGTAGCCACGGCCGCCAACCCGGTGAGTCTGCCCGAGCCCTACGCCACCAAATCCGTAACCAAGCGCAGCAAAGTCATTGGCTGGCCGGCTGGCAAAATGCCCACCGCGCCGGCCGGCTTCGTGGTAACCAAATACGCCGATGGCCTGATCAGCCCCCGCAACGCCTACGTACTGCCCAACGGCGACGTGCTGGTGGCCGAGGCCAACACCATACCCACCGACGTGAAGGAAAAAGTAGCGGCCCAGCTGGAGCTGGACCCGTCTAAATCGTTGCGGGCCAGCAGCGCCAACCGTATCACGCTGCTCCGCGACACCAATAAAGACGGCAAGCCGGATACTCGTACGACCTTTCTCTCGGGCCTGAACCAGCCGTTTGGCATGGTGCTGATTGATGGGAATTTCTACGTGGCCAATACCGATGGCGTGTGGCGCTACCCCTACAAAGCGGGCGAAACCAAAATCAGCGCGGCCGGTAAGAAAATCATGACGCTGCCAGCCGGGGGCTACAACAACCACTGGACGCGCAACCTGCTGGCCGGGCCCGGAGGCAAGAAAATCTACGTATCGGTGGGCTCCGCTTCCAACGTGGCCGAGCACGGCATGAAGGAAGAGGAACGCCGCGCCAATGTGCTCGAAATAAACCCCGATGGCAGCGGGGAGCGGGTGTACGCCGCCGGCCTGCGCAACCCCGTGGGCCTGGACTGGGCCCCCGGTACCCAAACCCTCTGGTCGGCGGTGAATGAGCGGGATGAGCTGGGCGACGAACTGGTGCCCGACTACCTGACCAGCGTACAGCCCGGCAAGTTCTACGGCTGGCCCTACGCCTATTTCGGCCAGAAGGAGGACCCCCGCCGCAAAGGTGAGCGGCCCGATCTGGTGAAGCAAACCGTGGTGCCCGAAGTGGCGCTGGGTCCGCACACGGCTTCTCTGGGGCTGGCGTTTTACAAAGCCGATAAGTTTCCGGCAAAGTACCGCAACGGCGCGTTCATTGGGCAGCATGGTTCCTGGAACCGCTCAAAGTTCTCGGGCTATAAGGTGGTGTTTGTGCCGTTCAGCAACGGCAAGCCCAGCGGCCCCATGGAGGATTTCCTGACCGGCTTTATTGCCAACGAAGACGACAAGGAGGTGTACGGCCGCCCCGTGGGCATTACCGCCTTGCCCGATGGCTCGTTGCTGGTAGCCGATGACGCCGCCGATACCCTGTGGCGGGTGGCGGCGCAGTAGAGCCCAGAGTTCCGATTCAGGCAAACCGGCCTGCCTCCGCTACGGCGGTTGGTGGGCCGGTTTGCGGCGTTTAGGCGCCGGAGCATAGCGTTGGTGCAATAATCAGGCTAGCTGAACTGTAGCCCTGCATATTTGGGTACTTCATTCTTCCGCCACTTCTTATTTCACTACTTCCATGACTATGTTCCGTACGCTGCTGCTGGCCGGTACCCTGGCCCTTACTTCCCTGAGCACGCAGGCCCAGAAAACCAAAATCAAGACGAAAGCCGCGGATAAGGCACCGGTAGCGGCGGCCACGGCCAACTCCCTGCTGTGGGAAGTGTCGGGCAAGGGGCTGGCGCAACCTTCCTATATCTACGGCACTATTCACCTCATCTGTCCTCAGGATTTGCAGGTGACCGAGCCCATGAAGCGGGCTTTCGGGAGCAGCAAGCAGGTGGTGATGGAGCTGGATATGGACAGCCCCACCATGATGCAGGAAATGCAGGCCGGCATGATGATGACCGACGGCCAGACGCTGGAAAAGCTGCTGCCCGCTGCCGACTATACCCGCGTGGGCGACTACCTCAAAGCCAAAGCCGGCATTCCCATTGCCCAGCTGGGGATGCTCAAGCCGTTCATTGTAACCTCTATTATGTACCCGGCTTTGCTGGGCTGCACCCCGGCTAGCTACGAAACCACCTTCGTAAAACTGGCCCAGGAGCAGCACAAGGAAGTAACCGGCCTGGAAACGGTGCAGGAGCAGATGGGCTTCTTCGATAAGATTCCGTACGCGGTGCAGAGCAAGATGCTCTCCGATATGGTGACTAAGGAAGCTGAAGCCAAGCAGGAGTTCCAGCAGATGCTGACGCTGTACAAAGCCCAGAACATTGAGGAGCTGCGTACCGTGAGCAACAAAAGCAGCTTCGGGTTTCAGGAGTACGAGCAGCTGCTGCTGGACGGCCGCAACCAGCAGTGGATTGCCCGCATCGAGAAGCAGGCTGCCGCGCAGCCTACGTTTTTTGCGGTAGGAGCGGCCCACTTGGGCGGCTCGCAGGGTGTGCTCAACCTGCTGCGTCAGCAGGGCTACAGCGTGAAGCCGGTGCTGCAGTAAGCCTCCGGTGTTTCGATTTCCAACGGCCTCCCGGCGGCGTAGCGCGTGCTGCGCAGCCGGGAGGCCGTATGTTTACGCCCCATGAACAAGCTGCTTGCCTCTCTGCGCAACTGGGTCAGTTACGCGCTGCCCCTGGCCCGGCGCGTGCCCTCGCACTACAGTCCGGGGCTGGTGGTGCGCCAGCACCAGGGCCGCAAGGTGCTCGATACCCAATACGCCAACTATAGCTACGGCCCCCTGCACCAAGTACTGCGCTACGCCCTCATGCACGTGCCGGCCGGCCCGCCCGATGCGCCGGTACTGGTGCTGGGTATGGGGGGCGGCGGTATTATTGAGCTGCTGCGGCAGGAGCGGGCCCATACCGGACCCATTACCGCCGTGGAGCTGGACCCCGCCATTGTGGAAGTAGCCGCCACGGAGTTCAACATCCGGCCCGACAATACGCTGCAGATTGTGTGCGCTGATGCCTTTGCCTGGCTGCCCACGGCTCCCACGGCGGCCTACGAACTGGTGGTGGTGGACCTGTTTCTGGATCTGCTGCTGCCTCCGCAGCTTTCTAATCCTGGGTTCTGGCAGCATCTGCGGCGGGTGCTGCGGCCCGGCGGCACGGTAGTGCTGAATACGCTGCAGCAGGCGCCACTCTACATCGATGGACAGGTGGCTACGGAGTATCTGGCGGGGCTGGGGCTGCGGGTGAAGGAGCTGGAGGTGGAGTACAACCTGGTGCTGATTGCGCGGGGCTGAAGCCTGGCCGGTGCCGCACCCGACCGGAGCCCGTGACGCGGGCAACAGATAAACCCCTTTCTTTGCAGCCTCATCACTGCCCTTATGGAAATTCTGAAGCACCTGCTTGATTTTGTTCTGCACCTTGATAAGCACCTGGCTGAAATCATTCAGGACTACGGTACCTGGACATACGCCATCCTGTTTCTGATCATCTTCGTGGAAACCGGGGTGGTGGTGCTGCCCTTCCTGCCCGGCGACTCGCTGCTGTTTGCGGCCGGGGCCCTGGCCGCCAATCCCGCCAACGGCCTCAGCGTGTGGGCGGTCATCGGACTGCTGATTCTGGCCGCCGTGCTCGGCGATACGCTCAACTACCATATCGGCGACTTTCTGGGGCCGCGCGTGTTCCGGGAAAACTCCCGCTGGCTGAAACGGGAGCACCTAGACCGCACCCAGGATTTCTACCACAAGCACGGGGCCAAAACCATCATCATTGCCCGCTTCATCCCCATTATCCGCACGTTTGCTCCGTTTGTGGCGGGCATCGGCACCATGAGCTACTCGCGCTTCCTCTCCTACAACCTGATTGGGGCGGTGCTGTGGGTGGTGCTGCTGACGGGGGCCGGCTACTTCCTGGGCAGTTTCGAGTGGATTCAAAAGAACTTCGGGCTGCTCACCATCCTCATTATTCTGATTTCGGTATTGCCGGCCGTATGGGAGTTTTTCAAAGCCCGGCAGGAAAGCAAGCGCCCGGTAGCGTAACCGGAAACCATTGTATTTCCTCCAGAAACCGCCCGGGCTGCTTTGGCCGGGGCGGTTTTTTTTGTTGCTTACCTCTCTGAACCCCAGCTCCTCCGTTATGCCCGAATTCGGACTCCTCGGCCGCTCCCTCAAGCACTCCTTCTCGCAGACCTATTTCACCCAGAAGTTTCATAACCTGGGGTTGGAAGACCACCGGTATGAGCTGTTTGAGCTGGCTACCATACACGAGCTGCCGGCGTTGCTGGCGGCCCACCCGGAGCTGCGGGGCCTCAACGTCACTATTCCGTACAAGGAGCAGGTGTGGCCCTTTCTGGATGAGGTAGCGCCCACGGCCGCGCGGGTCGGGGCCGTCAACGTCATCGAGTTTCGGGCTGGTGGGCGGCTGGTGGGGCACAACACCGACTACATCGGCTTCCGGGATTCTCTGCGCACGTTTCTGCCTAAAGGCAACCTGGCCGAGTTCCGGGCGCTGGTGCTGGGCAGCGGCGGAGCCTCAAAAGCGGTGGAAGTAGCGCTGAAAGACCTCGGTATTGGTTACTGGGTGGTGTCGCGCAATGCCATGGGGGCGGGGCTGACGTACCAGGAACTCACGCCCCGGCTGCTGCAGGAGCATCAGCTCATCATCAATACCACCCCGCTGGGCACGTTTCCCGCCACCGAGGAGTGCCCGTCCATCCCGTACGAGGCCCTTACCAGCCAGCACTACCTCTACGACCTGGTATATAATCCGCGCGAAACCGAATTCATGCGGCGCGGCCACGCTCAGGGAGCACACGCTAAAAACGGCTTCGAAATGCTCTGCCTGCAAGCCGAAGCCGCCTGGGAAATCTGGAATGGGTGATGAAATGACGAGGATAATAGACCGTCATTCCGAGCGAAGCCGAGGAATCTCGCGTGCTGACGTTGTGGTAGTAACCCCAACATCAGCACGCGAGATTCCTCGGCTTCGCTCGGAATGACGTTTTTACTTCATTGCCATTTACCCCATCACCCCATTGTCTATCCGCCCTGCTGGCCGCCGCTGCCGCCGCCTTTGCTGTCGTCGTTGCGGATGGAGCGGCGCTGGCGCTGGCCGGCGTCCAGCTTGCCGAAGCGGTAGTTGAACGAGAGGCGGAAGCTGCGCTGGTAGGAGTAGAAGCTGCCGTAGTTCACAAAATCGGGGGTGGTGGTGGTGCTGCGGAACTCGCGGCCGGGTGCCAGGAAGTTGTTGACGCCCAACGTTAGGTCGGCTTTTTCGGCCAGTAGCAGCTTCTTCGCGCTGAGGCCGTAGTACACGCCGCCCGAGTAGCGCGTCTGGAGCTGCACGCCGCCCGTCCAGAAACCGCCGTAACCCTGTGCCGAGTACGTTTTGCTCAGCTTTACCGAGGAATTGACGTTCATATACAGGCTGGCCCGGCTGTTAGTGCCTTGGAGCACCGAGCTGTACAGGCGGGTGTAGTCGCCGCTGAGGTTGGAACTCAGGTCCCAGTCCTTCAGGGGTTTCCAGGAGCCGTACAGGTTCACGCCGTAGTTGTACACCGTGGCCAGGTTGCCGTAGGTGGTTTCGTTGCGGGCCAACGCTTGGTTGTAGGAGCTGAACCGCTCGATGGAGTTGCCCGTGCGCCGCACGAAAGCTGAGGCGTTGAAGGAGCTTTTCTCCCCGAACGTACCGTAGCCCAACTCCAGCAAATCGGCCGTTTCGGGCCGCAGGCGGGGGTTGCCGAAACTGACGGAGCTGGGCGTTACCTGGTTGACGTAGGGGTTCAGAAAGTAAATCTGGGGGCGCTGGATGCGGCGGGAATAACTCAGACGGAGCGTCTGACCGTCTTTTTTGAGGGTACGGGTAGCACTGAGGTTGGGCAGTACGTTCAGGTAGTCGTTCTGGAAGCGGCCGGCCTCGTTCTGAAACTCCCCCGCAATATCCGTGCGCTCCAGGCGGGCCCCCAGGCTGAACGTGTATTTCTTGCCCGCCGAAAAGTTGTAGGTGCTGTACGCGGCCAGCACGTTCTGGGTGTAGTCGAAGCGGTTGGACCGCAGGGCGCTACGCGCAAAATCGGTTTGCCGGCTTACCAGCAGCGTATCCAGCGTATAGTCGCTGGTTACTCGCCGACCGATATGCTTGGCCCCGAGTTCCAGCGTGTTCTTTTCCCCAAACGGATGCGTGTAATCGGTCTGGAAGGTGGTTTCGAGGTTGCGGGCCAAGTTACGGCTGGCTTCCCGGTACTCCACGGGGCCGCCAAACAGCTCTGCCGTTGGGAACTGGTCGAGGCGGTACTGGCCCCGGCTGCGGTTGTTGGTGTGCTGGGCCAGTATGCTCCACTCGCGGCGGGGCTGCTGTTCGCCAAACGTGCGCGTATAGCCCGCATTCAGGTCGAAGTTGCGGCTTTCATCCTGGCGAAGAATGTCGCGGGTATAGAGCGTGTCCAGCTGGGGCTGGCCCTGGTACTGGTTGAACAGCTCCTGGGGTGTGCTGTTGCGGTACAGGTTGCCATTGCCGCTCACCGTGAAGCTGTGCAGGGGTGAGGGGTCGTAGGTAAGCTCCACTTGTCCGTAGCCGCCCTGGCCCTGGTTGCGGGAAGTGGTGCGCTCCGTGAGTTGGCCGGTGCCACCACCGGGCAGAAAACTGGTGCGCTCGGTGAGGCTTTTGAATGGGTACAGGTTGCGGAACCCGCTGAGTTTGGTATTCACGCCTACCTTGCCGCGCTTGGTATTCAGGCTGCCATTGAGGCCCTGGTTGCGGTTGCCGCCGCTGGCCCCCACGCTGCCGCTGGTACCCTGCAGACTGCTCTTTTTGAGCACAATGTTGATAACCCCGCCCGAGCCCTCACCGTCGTATTTGGCCGAGGGAGCCGTAACTACCTCAATGGCCTTGATCTGGTCGGCCGGAATCTGCTTCAGGGCTTCGGCCAGGTTGCCGGCCAGCAGGGCCGAGGGCTTGTTGTTGATGAGGATGCGCACGTTGCTGGTGCCACGTAGCTGCACGTTGCCGTCGCCATCCAGGTTTACCAGCGGGGTTTTGCGCAGAATATCGGCGGCCGTGCCGCCGGCGTTGCTGGCGTCCTGGTCGGCGTTGTACACGAGGCGGTCGGGCTTGGTTTCCACCACGGGCCGCTCCCCGGTTACGGTTACGCCGGCCAGGTTCTGGGCCGAGGCCGTGAGCGTGAGGCTGCCCAGGTCTTGGGGCTCAGCCGTAATAGTTACCGGCTTCACCAGGCTGCCATAGCCCACAAAGCTGATTTGCAGCCGAAACGAGCCAGTGGGCAGGTTCTGCAGCTCGAAGTGGCCGTCGGCATCGGCGGTGCCGCCCAGCAGCGGGGCCGTGCCGGTAGCGGGCAGCAGGGCCACGGTAGCGTACTCCACGGGTTTCTGGGTGGCGGCATCCAGCACCCGGCCCGTGAGCCGGCCGGGTCCTTTAGTGGCGGAAACGGTAACAGACACCTGGGCGTGCGCGGCCAGGGGAGCAGTGGTCACCAGTAAAAGCACCGGTATGAATTGCTTCATATATAGAAATAGAGGAAAGAGAATATGATCAGGGACCAGTTGAGGCCCGAAGAAATCGGGAATACAACGACGTAAACCTAGCCAGTATTGGAGCCAAGAGCACAGAAAATCAACCAACGTTGCAGGCGGCATCAACCAACAGGCAATTCAGCCCAAATTACCACTCCGGCAGCGCGGCCGGCAAAACCGGTGCCGACTGGTAAGCAGGAGCCACGTATTGATTGAAGCCAGCTACGAGGTTGGTTGAAAACCCGCCCGAAAGTGCCCGGCTGGTTGTATGTTGCCAATGCATTGGGTAGGCGGCAGAGCCTGCCATTATCTTACTTCGCTCTGAACCGGTTTTTTTCTCCCGCCCGTGCCGCTCGCCGGCCCGCCTGGCAGTTGCCCCCGTGGCTGCGGCGTTTGCCCTGGGTGCACCTGGGGTGGTTTGCGTTGCTACTATACTTTGATGCCCAGGGCTGGCTACTGAACCAGGGGGTGCTCATTCCGCCGCTCAAGGACCACTTCTGGCCCCTGGCCCTGGTTACCAATACCCTCGATTCGGGCCTGTTCTACCTCAACTGGTTTGCCATGCCGGCCCTGTTCCGGCGCGGGCGCCTGGGAGCCTATCTGCTAGTACTGGCACTGGGGTTGGGGGCGTTTTGCACCACGCGCATCGGGGTGAGCTACTATTTCGAGGAAGTGAAGGTGCAGGGCCAGAACCAGCCGCTGGGCTTCTACGTGCAGGTGTTGCAGAGCTATTACCTGTTGCTGGGCGGGCTGATTTTGGCGCTGAGCTTCTTTCTGCGGCTGGCTGGCGACTACCTGCGGGAGCGGGACAACCGCCGGGAGCTGGAGCAGCAGCACCTGCGTACCGAGCTGGCTTTGCTCAAAAACCAGCTGCACCCGCACTTCCTGTTCAACACGCTCAACAACATCTATTCCCTCACGCTCAATGCCTCGCCCCAGGCCCCGGAAGCGGTATTGCGCCTCTCCGAACTGATGCGCTACCAGCTCTACGACAGCTCCGAGGACCTAGTGCCGCTGGCCCGGGAAATCCACCACCTGCAAAGCTTCCTCACGCTGCAGCACCTGCGCCTGCCCCCCGAAGATGCCGACGAAGCCATTCAGTTCACAGTGCTACTGCCGCCCGGTGCCGACCACGCCTGCCGCCTGCCGCCCATGCTGCTGCTGCCCCTGGTGGAAAATGCCTTCAAGCACGGCGACTTAGCGGCCCGTCCTCACGCCGTGCGCCTCAAGCTGGAGCTCACGCCCGAGGGCCAGCTGCAGTTTCTGGTGCGCAACCGGGTTGCCCCGGAGGCCGCCGGTCCCGGTGGGGTTGGCCTGGCCAATCTGCGCCGTCGTCTGGAGCTGCTCTATCCCGAAAAACACGCGCTGGTTGTTACCGCCAATGCCCAGGAATACGCCGTGCGGCTGTCATTACAAATCAGCGGCTGGTTGTAGTCGTTCAGTTAAATCCATTCCTTCTCCCAAACCTCCCGCATGGAATCTGCTGTTACCCGTCGTCCGATGAGCTGCGTGGTGGTGGATGATGAGCCGCTGGCCCTGAAGGTGCTGGCCGAATACTGCGCGCAGGTGCCGTTTCTGGAGCTGCGCGGGCAGTTCCAGGAGGCACTGGCGGCCGTGGCCTATTTGCAGGATAACCCCGTGGATGTGGTGTTTCTGGATATTCAGATGCCCCGGCTCACGGGCCTGCAGCTGGCGCAGCTGCTGCCCTCGCCCCGCCCGCTTATCATCTTCACCACTGCCCACCCTGATTATGCCGTGCAGAGCTACGAGCTGCCGGCGCTGGATTACCTGCTCAAGCCCATTTCCTTCGAGCGGTTTGTGCAGGCCGCCCACCGGGCCCGCGCTGCGCTGCAGCCCGCTCCTGTAGCTGCGGCCCCAGCGGAACCTACGGAAGCCGTGGAGTCCGGCGAGGCGCTGTTTGTGAAGCAGGACAGCCGCCTGCGCCGGGTGCCCATCGATGAGCTGTATTACGCCGAGGGGCAGAAGGAATATCTGATGTACTACACGGCCACCGGCAAAATTCTCACCCTGCAGTCCTTCCGCAAGCTGGAAGAGCTGCTGCCCACCGGCCGCTTTGCCCGCATCCACAAATCCTACCTCATCAACCTGCGCCACCTGGAGTTTGTGGAGCGCCACCGCGTGCAGGTGCATGGTGCCCAGCTGCCCATCGGCGAAACCTACCGGGAGGCGTTCCTGGAGCTGCTGCGCTACCACGGAAAGCTGTAGCCGTCATTGCGAGCGAAGCGAAGCAATCCTTCCTTCACCCTGCTCCAAACCCAAAAGCAGCAGAAAGCCCCTGACGTCCGTGCTGGCGTCAGGGGCTTTTGAGTAGGTCGCAGGTCTGTGCTCAGATAAGGAAGGATTGCTTCGCCTCTGGCTCGCAATGACGGGCGTGGGCTACTGCTGGCCTTGGCCGTTACCGTCGCCGCCTTGTTTCACGTCGTCGTTCTGGATGCTGCGGCGGCGTTTGGGGGCTTGCTGGGTTACTTTGCCGAAGCGGTAGTTGAAGGCCAGGCGTACCCCGCGCAGGTAGATGTAGTTGTTACTTTCCTGGCGGAACTGGTCGGTGTTCAGTGTTGATTTCAGGTTGCGGGTGGCCGAGAGGAAGTTGTCGGCGTTCAGGGTCAGGTCAGCTTTGTCCTTGAGTAGGTTTTTGCGCAGACCCATTGAGTAGAACGTCCAGGCGGCCTGACGGCCCTGCAGCTGCACCCGCGGCGAGTTGAGGCCCCCAAAGAACTGCAGGCTCAGGCCTTTCTCAAATTTGTAGCCCGAGTTCAGGTTCAGGTTGTACATCACGCCGCTGTTGTTCAGGTCCAGCGCTGCGCTTTTCAGGGATACGTAGTACACGTTCACGTTGCCGCTCACGTCCCATTTCGGCACTGGTTTCACCGAGCCAAACAGGCTGACGCCGTAGGTGGCGTTGCGGCCGATGTTGCGGAACGTCTGGTTGTTCACGCCATTCTCCACAAACCGGTAGCTCTCAATGGCGTTGCCGGTGCGCCGGGCGTAGGCCGACATGTTCAGCACCGAGCCCTTGATGAAGGTAGTGTAGTTGATTTCGTAGCTGTCCGTTAGCTCGGGCTCCAATTGGGGGTTACCGTAGCTCACGTTCAGGGTATCGGAGGTGTTGCGGAAGGGGTTCAGGTAGAAAATCTGGGGGCGCTGAATGCGCTTGGAGTAGGCCAGCCGCAGCGTCTGACCCGGTTTCTTAGGGTTCTGGGGCTGGTAGCTCAGGCTCAGGTTGGGCAGCAGGTTGGTGTAGTTCTGCTTCACGGCCGAGTTTTCGCTCTGCTGTTGCTGGAAGTTGCCGTTGATGCGCGTATTCTCCACCCGGGCCCCCAGCTTCAGGCTCACCTTCTTACTGGCCGAAAACCCGTAGGTACCGTAGCCCGACAGCACATCCTGGTTATAGTCGAACAGGTTGGAGCGACTGGGGTTGTATACCGGGTCGAGGGTGCCGCCCGTAGCGGGGCTGTTGAACACGTCATAGTCGCTGCTTACGCGGCGCAGAATAGCTTTGGCCCCGGTTTCCAGCAGGGCAGTCTCCGAGAAAGGGTGGGCGTAGTCGGTCTGGAGCGTGGTTTCCAGGTTGCGCGAGAGGTTATCCGACTCTTCGCGGTAGTTCTTGGCCAGGTTCTCGGTAGTGTTACCCGCAAACTGATCCAAGTGGTAGGCCTGCACGTTGCGGTTGCGGGTGTGCTGGGCCAGCACGCTCCACTCCCGGCGCTTCTGCTCGAAGGTGCGGGTGTACGAGCCGCTCATGTCGTAGCTCTGAGTGCGGAAGCGGCGCTCTGTGTCGCGGGTAAATTCGTTGCTTACCGGCAGCAGCACGTTGTTGTACTGGTCGTAGTTGCCGCTGTTGCGGAACAGATTGCCCTGCACGTTCAGCGTGAGGTTGTGATACTGGGCCGGGTCGTAGTCCAGTCCCAGCCGCCCGAAGCCGCCGCCCCCGATAGTATTCCCGTCGCCCTGCTGTTCCAGCGAGAGGCGCTCCTGGCCGCTGCCGTCTTTCAGGTAACGGCTCAGGTCATTCCGGTTGGGGCTGTAGAAGGCAAACCCGCTCAGGGAGCTGGTGAGGCCCACTTTCCCCTTGCGGTAGTTGAGCGAGGCGTTGCTGTTGGAGCTGCGCGTACCGGCCGCCAGCCCCACCGAGCCGTTGATGCCCTCCAGGTTGTTCTTCTTGAGCGTGATGTTGATGATGCCGCCCGTGCCTTCGGCGTCGTACTTGGCCGAGGGCGTGGTAATTACCTCCACGCTCTTGATCTGGTCGGCCGGAATCTGCTTCATGGCATCGGCCACCGACGAGGCCACAATGCCCGAGGGCTTGTTATTGATGAGCACGCGCACGTTGCTGGTGCCGCGCAGCTCCACGTTGCCGTCGGGGTCCACGTTCACCAGGGGCACTTTGCGCAGCACGTCGGCTGCGGTGCCGCCGGTGTTGGTCAGGTCCTTCTCGGCGTTGTACACAATGCGGTCCGGCTTGGTCTCGATAACGTCCCGCTCGCCGGTTACCGTCACTTCGCCCAGCTTCTGGGCCGTGCCCTCCAAGCTGATGGTGGGCACCGTGGTCAGCCCGCTGGTGATGGTGACGTTGCGCGTCTGGGTGGCGTAGCCGATGAAGCTGATCTGCAGCCGGAACTCGCCGGCGGCCAGGCCCTGTAGCTTAAAGCGGCCCCGCTCGTCGCACACCCCACCGTCAATAGGCGTATTGCCGCTCAACGGGAGCAGCGTAATGGTGGCAAATTCCACGGGCTTCTTGGTAGCGGCGTCCAGCACGGTGCCTTCCAGCCGGCCGGTGCCTTTGGGTGCCGTGGGCAGAATGGGCCGGGCCGGTGCCGCCGCGCCCGGCTGGCCCGGAGCCCCGGCCGGGCGCTGACCCGTGGTGGGGGCACCAGCCGGCGGCGTAGTCTGAGCCAGAATCGGAGTAGCCAGTAAGCCAGTGAGAAGCAGCGGAAGGGTAACAGTTTTCATCGAGAAATAAAGAAGAGGTAGTTGCAAAGAGAGGGGGCCGGCGGCAGCGCAGAAAACGAAGGTTGCCGAACGGTAGAAAGTAGCGCCTGAAGCGTTTGAAAAGCGGGGTAAGCTGCGCGGATAAGGCGCGCCAAGGACCAGAAAATGGCTGTTACGTTGCCGCCGCCGGTAATTTTAGTTGGTCACGTTGCGGCGCAGCAGCACGAGGTAGCCCAGCACCAGCACCCCGGCAAACCAACCCAGGGAGTACCACTCGTGCTTGGCCAGCTCGTGAGCCACAGTGAGGGTGCCTTTTCCCATCTTCATAGCCATGGCAGTACCCAGCGGCGCGGCGTAGGGAATTTTATCGACGTGCTCCCAGCTCAGCAGGGCAATGGTGGCCACCACCGCGCCCATGCCCACGCCCACCGGTACCACAAAGGAGCGCCAGAACAAACTCACCACGTACTGTACCGCCAGCAGCCCCAAGGTGGCCACATAAGTGCGCAGCAGCATCCACACAACGGTATCAAAAGGAATAGTAGACAGTGCAAATCCCAGCTTGGGCTTAAGCACACTCAGCAGCATCCCGGCTCCCAGCAGTAGGCCCACAAACAGCAGCAGGGCCACGGCATTCAGCGCCAGAATCAGCAGGAGCTTGGACAGAAACACGGCCCCGCGCCCCACGGGCTGAGCGTACAGGTGCTTCCAGGCTGTGGCTTTGGTTTCGATGTTGACGACCAGGCTGGTGAGCAGCACCACAAACAGCGGCAGCAGCAGGGTGCCTGCCGTCTGCCAGCTGGCGTTGATGAAGCGGGGCCACGCGCTGCCACCGGCCTTCATGATGATGTCGCCCTTGAAAAAGAAAATCAGGAACGTAATGAGCACCGGAAAAGCGCCGCTGAGCAGCGTGAGCCGCAGCGCAGCCGTGCGCTTCAGCTTCAGCGTATCGGAGGCCAGGGTGCGCTGCAGTTGCAGGAGCGGAGCCGGCGCGGCGGACAAAGTCGGAAAATCGGCAAGGGTAGAGGGCAGAGTAGCTTCCATAGGAAAAAGTGGATAGGAGGTAAGTGGCATTCCAGGCAGCGCGAGGAAAGAAGGAAGAATGCGTTACACCGCGGCCACGCGGGTTTCGGTGAGGTGCAGGAAGGTGTCCTCCAGGGTAGGCTGCTCCAGGCGCAGGCCGTACAGCGGCTGCTCGGCGGCTACCAGCTCCACGGCCAGGGCGGCAGTGTGCTCCTGGCTCAGCCAGGGCAGCCAGAGCGTGCCGGGAGCCGCCACGGTGGCACCGGCCAGCAGGCGGGGCAGCAGGTTGCGGCAGCTTTCGGCGTCCTGGGTTTCTACTACCAGGCGGGCCCGACCGGTTTGCAGGCGACGCAAATCGGGCAGGCTGCCCTGGAACACCAGCCGGCCCTGCTGAATCACGCCCACGTGGGTGGCCATTTTCTCAATCTCGCTGATGAGGTGGCTGCTGACCACAATGGTTTTGCCGTGCTGCTTGCAGAGGCGCTGCAGCAGTTCCCGCATCTCAATAATGCCGTTGGGGTCGAGGCCGTTGGTGGGCTCATCCAGCAGCAGCAGGTCGGGGTCGGAGAGCAGGGCAATGGCCAGTCCCAGGCGCTGCCGCATGCCCAAGGAATACTCCTTGGCGGGGCGGTGGGCATTATCGGTCAGGCCTACCAGCTCCAGTACCTCGGCCGTGCGGCTGGCGGCCACGCCCCGCAGGCGGCGGGTGGCTTCCACGTTTTCGCGGCCCGAGAGGTGGTCGTAGAGCGAAGGGTTTTCGATGAGGGCGCCCACCCGGTCCAGCAAAGCCACCCGGTGCCGGGCCAAATCGTGGCCGAACAGGTGTACCGAGCCGCTGGCGGGCCGCAACAGCCCCAGCAGCAGCCGCATGGTGGTGCTTTTGCCGGCCCCGTTCGGCCCCAGGAAACCGTAGAGGCTGCCCGGCTCCACCTGCAGGTTTACATCGTGCAGGATAGGCCGCTGGCCGAAGCGGAAATGCAGGCTGCGGGTTTCCAGCAGCAGGGGAGTAGTTGATTTCATAGCGCAGAAAGACAGAGAGAACGGCAGCAAACCTAGCGGCCCTGCTATATCTTCTTCGCTCAATTCAACCAACCCACCGGCCCGGCCCCGAAACGACGGTTTTTCTCGACTAAACCCCATTTCCAACCCCTTGCCCAGCCTTGCTGCAGGTTAAGGCTACCAACGTGGGCGTTGGGGGCAGTAATGGGCGGGTTGATTGAAAAAAAGCCCAAAATGGACCGGCCGCGTGCTATTTTCGATGATGGAAGTTCTGTCCGCTCCCTTAAAAGCATCGTCGGCGAAAGAGGCCGTTGGCTCCCGCCCCGGCTGGCGCAAGCGCCTGCGCGCTTGGCTCCGCCCCGATACGTGGTCGGCGGCCCAGGAAAACCTGCGCGTCCCCCGCTGGATTCACGTGGTGCTGTGGGTGGTGCTGGTGCTGCTGGATGGCCTCAAGCTGGGCAGCGTGATTAACGTGCTGCCGCGCTTCCCGGCCACCCTGGCCGAGTGGCAGCCGCTGTGGCCCATGGTGGGGCGGTTGGTGGTGGAGGATATCTGTGCGGCCACGCTGTTCTACCTGACCTGGCGCTGGCTGGTGCCGCGCACCCTCGGGCGGGCCCGGGTACTGCAGTACGGCCTGCTCACGGCCCTTCTGGTGCTGCCCTACGCCTTTGCCATCGGCTGGCTCACGGCCCAGACTTCCCGCAAGGGCGTGCAGATTTCGGCCTACCGCGTTACGCGTCCGGTGGGCACCAAGGGCCGGCAGGTAACTACCATTGTACCCGGCCGCAAACCCAACGCCGATACCACTGAGGTGTGGGCCCGCATCTTCAGCTCGGCCATTGTGGGCGTGTTCATCATCGGCAGCAGCTCGGCCCTGCGCATCACCGGCGACTACGTGCGGGGCCAGCGCAACCGCCGCGAAATGGAGCGGCAGCAGCTGCTCACGGAGCTGGCCATGCTCAAAACCCAGATTAACCCGCACTTCCTCTTCAACACGCTCAACAACATCTACTCCCTCACCAGCCGCAAGTCGGATAAAGCCCCGGAGGCGGTGCTGCGCCTGGCCGAAATTATGCGCTACCTGCTGTATGAAAGCAGCACCGATACCGTACCGCTGAGCCGGGAAATTGCCCATTTGCGCAGCTTCCTGGATTTGCAGCGGCTGCGGCTATCGGCCTCGGCCCAGGATGCCATTCAGTTTGACGTGGAAGGCACCTCCCCCGATTGCGCCCACCCTATTGCGCCTTTGCTGCTGCTGCCGCTGGTAGAAAACGCCTTCAAGCACGGCGACCTGACGGCCCGGCCCGTGGCCGTGCACATTTCCCTGCTGCTGGCCTCCGATGGGCTGCTGCGCTTTACGGTGCTCAACCACGTGGCCCCCGCCGATGCCGAGCGGGAGCTGCCCAAGCAGCCCGGCGGCGTGGGCCTCGTGAATCTGCACCGCCGCCTGGAGCTGCTCTACCCCGGCCGCTACGCCCTCGATGTGCAAACGCCCCCCGGCCAGCACGTTGTAACGCTGGTGCTGCTGCAGTAAAGACAACAGAACGTCATTCCGAGCTTGCCGAGGAATCTCGCGTGCTGACGCTAGGATTACGCTGGAACATTAGCACGCGAGGTTCCATGCTCCGCTCGGAATGACAGGCTTCCCGCATATCTTTCCGCGGCTGCTGACTAGCCAAGCTGCTCACTCACCAATTCACTAAATCACCAACTCACCGATGACCTGCGTTATCCTCGATGATGAGCCCCTGGCCCTGGACCTGCTGGCCGATTACTGCGCCCAGGTGCCCGGCCTGGAACTGACAGCGCAGTTTGACGATGCGCTGCAAGGACTGGCCTATCTGCAGGATAACCCCGTGGATGTGGTATTTCTGGATATTCACATGCCCCGGCTCACGGGCGTGCAGCTGGCGCAGCTGCTGCCCCAGCCCGGTCCGCGCATCGTCTTCACCACTGCCTACGACCAGTACGCCGTGCGTAGCTACGAGTTGAATGCCGCCGACTACCTGCTCAAGCCCATTGCCTTCGAGCGGTTTGTGCAAACGGTGCAGAAACTCCGCCAGCAGCTGCAGCCCGCCGCGCCCGTAACGGCCGCTCCGGCCGCAGCTCCCGCGCACCCCGAAGCCACGCCCACCGCGCCTGATGCCATGTTCGTGAAAAACGACCACCGCCTCCAGCGTGTCGCCTTCGATGATATTCTCTACATCGAGGGCATGAAAGAGTATCTGATGATTTACACCGCTACCGGCAAAGTGCTCACGCTGCAGTCGTTCCGGCGGGTGGAGGAGGTGCTGCCGCCCGAGCGGTTTGCCCGCATCCATAAGTCGTTTCTGGTGGCGCTGAGCCGCATTGAGCACGTGGAGCGCGGTAAGGTGCAGGTAGCCGGCCGCCTCCTGCCCATCGGCGACACCTATCGGGACTCATTCAACGCATTGATTAAGGCGTATAATCTGCTGTAGAGTGGAAGCTAGGAGTCAGGAGACAGGAGCTAGGGTACAGTTCATTATCTGCGCAACGAAAAAAGGACCTCACGACGCTAGAACAATCTGTTCTAGCGTCGTGAGGTCCTTTTTGAACTTTGGATGACAGGTGGAGTACTAGCCCCTAACTCCTATCTCTTGACTCCTACTTCGCTGCCAGCTTCTTGGCAATTTCGGCGGTGTGGCGGCCCTGGAAACGGGCGCCTTCCAGCTCATTGCCGCTGGGCTGCCGCTCCCCCTGGCCGCCGGCTACGGTGCTGGCACCGTAGGGCGTGCCGCCGGTTACGTCGGTGTGGCCCATCTGGCCCTGCCAGGCGTAGGGCAGGCCCACAATTACGAGGCCGTGGTGCAGCATTTCAGTGTGCAGGCTGCGCAGAGTCATTTCTTGGCCGCCGTGCTGGGTGGCAGTGCTCACGAAGCCCCCGCCTACTTTACCTACCAGCTTACCCTGCGCCCACAGCGCCCCTGTACCATCCAGAAAAGCCTGAATCTGACTGCACACATTGCCGTAGCGGGTGGGCGTACCGATGATGATGGCATCGTACTGATCCAGCTCCTCGGGCTTGGCTACCGGAATATGCTCAAATGCTTTCTGCGCCTGGGTAGCGCCAATCTGGTCGAGTAGCTCCTTGGGCAGGGTTTCGGGCACACGCTTGATGATAACCTCATTGTCGGCTACCTGGCGGGCGCCTTCGGCCACGGCTTCGGCCAGCTTGTACACGTGGCCATAGGTGGAGTAAAACAGCACGAGCGTTTTCATAGAAAGTGGGTTTAGGAGATGAATTGGGAAAGACGAAAAACAAGGCGCAGGCCGCTTTCGGCCCGCAATGCATGTAACTACACGGTAAGACCGGGCCAGGTTACGAAAGCCGAAATTCTATAACGGCAAAAACCTGTCATTGAGAAACTTATCTTGTATTCCCTAAAAAAGCATTTGCCGCGTGCAACCTCCCGTGGGCAGTCAGCCTCTTGGGTGCGTAACGGTTGTTTCGGCTGCAGGGCCGGCCACCAGATTAGTTTATTCCACTTTGCAGCGTATGCAGCATTCCTACTTGCACGGTTTCAGCCTTCCTGCCGGAGGAGCAGCCGTAGGTGAACACCCTAACGCCGACCCCTGCCAGGGTCGGACCCGTCGATGAGCGCCCTCTCGGCCACGTTGGGTGGGGGCGGGCTGCGTAGCCTGCTGCCCGGTGCTACTGAGCGCCGGGAGTCCCTATCGTCGTCCGTATCCGCTCCTGTGCGCACTCTTACCCCGCCTTCCCAACTTTCCGACCTGGAGTTGATTGACGGTTGCCTGGCGGGCAGCCGCCTGATGCAGAAATATCTGTATGAGCGTTTTGCCGGCCGCATGATGACCGTGTGTCTGCGCTATGCCCAAACCACCTTTGAGGCGGAGGACGTGCTGCAGGAAGGGTTTCTGACGGTCTTCAAGAACCTGGGCAGCTTCCGTAGGGAGTGTCCGCTGGAATTCTGGATTCGCCGTATTATGGTCAATGCCGCTCTTCGCCAGCACCGCCGCAATGCCCCGCTGGTAGCCGTCAGCGACGGAGGTGAGTATCCCGAAGACCTGGCCGGCGAGGAATTCACCCTCTCCAACTACAACTTCGAGGAGCTGCTGAATCTGATTCAGGAACTGGCCCCTCGCTACCGCATGGTGTTCAACCTGTTCGCCATTGAAGGCTACGGGCACAAGGAAATCGGCGAGATGCTGGGAATTTCCGAAGGCACCAGCAAATCACAATACTCCCGTGCCCGGGCCATTTTGAAAAGTAAAGTCGAGCGTCTCGACGCGCACCGCACCCATGGCAGCTTCCGCTCCTAACGATACCAACTCCAACCACCAGCCGCCGCAGCCCACCGGCGACCTGGAGCACCTGTTCCGGCAGAAATTCGCCGATGCAGAGGTGGCTCCGCGCGCCAGCTTCTGGGACCAGCTCGACCACGAGCTGGTAGTACAGCAGCACGAGCAGGTGGTGCAGGAAAACACGGCCTACCGCCGCCGCTTGGTGCTGCACCGCTGGGTGGCGGCGGCTTGTCTGTTGCTGGCCCTGGGCTTTGGCAGCTGGGCGTATCTGGGGACTCAGCCGCTGGGCTCTGCTCCGGATTTTGCCTCGCAACTGGGTACCGGTGACGCCGCCGGGCAGCTGCCCGCAACTGCCGGTAGCACCGCCTCGCAGCGCACTGCTGAAGACATGACTGCCGCAGCCAGCACCTCAGCGGTGCAGGAGCTGCTGGCAGTAGCCGGTAGCAGTACCGGTGTGCCGCAGACTGGCAACGCCGGTTCTCATTCAGCCGCTGGAGCCTATTATGGTACCAATGATGCCGGGCAGGCTGTAGTCGCGCAGGGAAGCCGTTTCGGGTATGGCTACACGCAAGCCGGCTACGCCAACAACCAATACGCAAACAGCTCCGCAGGCATTCAACTAACGAATGCCAACGCTGGTGGTGCCGGTCTGCAAACGTACTCTCTCTCGGAGGCCGGCCTGCTGGCTCCGCGGGCTGCTTACCTGCGCCGCCTGTTGGGCCTGGGCCGTCCCGATACACTGAAGCCCGCGCTGCAGGCCGTACCCCAGCCCGCCGCTACCGAGGCCCTGGCCGCTGCTGTGCCTGAACAGGAGCAGAAAGAAACGCCAAAGCTGTGGAAGCGTCTGCGCCTGGGCGGCAGCTACGCCGCGGGAGCCTTCAACCCCAACATCAACTTTTCGCGCACCGATGGCCGCGTAAAGGCTGACCCGGTATCCAACGCCCTGCGCTCCTACTATCAGGAAGAAGCTGAGGATGAATACCGCCGCAACCTGCGGGCCGGTTTCAGCCAGCGCGTGGCTATTACGGCTTCCTACGCCCTCAACAAGCACTGGACATTAACCACGGGGGCCGAAGCCGCCGAACAGCGGGCTACTTCTGCCACCACGTATGGCTTCATTGATGGCAAGCAGGTGGGCCCTCAGGCCGCCGATATTTTCAGCCGGCCGGCCGCGTACAACCTCGCTCCGGCACAGCCCCGCACTACGTCGTACCGCTACCGTACGGCCTCTGTGCCGGTAGGCGTGCAGTATGGCTCCAGCAAAGCAGGCTTGTCGTTGTACGCCAAAGTTGGGGCAGCGGTGAGTGTGCTACTCAGCAGCCGCTCGGAGCTGGATGGCTCGCCGGAAGCCGCCCGCAACTACACCGCCAAGTCGACCGACTCGCCGTACCGGCAGATGCTGGTGGCTGGCCGGGGTGGTGCCGGGGTGCGCTATCAGCCGGCTTCGGCAGGCTGGAGCCTGTCCGTGGGCCCGGTAGCCGAAACCTATTTCACGACGCTCAACGCGCATCCCAACCAACGAGCCATCAACCAAAGCCGCCCCTATAGCCTGGGAATTGAGGCCAGTGTAGAATTCGGGACGCCCAAGCCAATGCCCGGCGTTCAATAAGTAGCCAGCGGCTCTGTAGCCGTACCTCACATGAACCGCATCATAGTTATTTGTCTGTCGTGGCTCCTTCTGCTGGGAGGAGCTACGTCCTGTTCTTCCACCAACGATGCCGCGGCGCCCTCGTGTGCCGGCAACTTTGCCGATACACTCATTGAGCAGCTCAAGCAGAAACCTAAGCAAACTCCGGCGGCTGAGGTGACCCAGTACACCTACCGTTACCAGATCGTATATCTGGTAACCGGCGGCAATACCAGCTACGTGTTTGATGCGTGTGGCCAGGTTATCTGTTCAGCCGCAATGGGCGCTAACAGTACCGGTGACGGCCGCTGCCCCGATTTTGCCGCCACTGCCACCAATCCCCAGCTCATCTGGCGCGACCCGCGGTAGTCGTGCTGCTAAGTCAGGGCAATAGATACCAATAGCCATGCCCCGGCCATCAAGTCGGTAATGGGGCCGCTGTACCTTTCTTCCTTGTCGGGTGATAGTATTGATTATATCATCCGGGAGCTGAACCAGAAGCCGGATATCAATTCGGGCGCATGGAAAGCGGTGAAAAATGGCAACGTATATCTGCACCACCAGACTAAGGCGCTAACCATTATTCCGCACCTGATGAACATGACGGTGGCCAATCAGCAGGACTGGGCCGCCACGGTGCAGCGCCTCGGTCTGCAGGAGCAACCCACCGTGGTGAAGTCCAGCCATCTGAACGTGGCCCTCTGTAACGAAAAATACTGGCTAGCTGTTCTGCCGCGCAACGCCCTGGTCAGATGGGCGCAGCTGAACCATATCGGGCTTGTGCAGCGGGCCGGCTGATACATGCCTAAACAAAGCGCTTTCCCAAAAACCTGCTCACCAAACGGGCAGGTTTTTTTGTTTCCGGGGAAACCTACACTTTGCTACTGTAGTTATCAAAGGCTGACGTTTTTCAGCGTGCCGCCCGTCGGTCTGTTGTTTTTATTCCCCTGCATGAAGTATCAACTCACCTCAGAATTCAAACCCACCGGCGACCAGCCCACGGCTATTAAGCAGCTGGTGGAAGGCGTTAACAACGGCGAGCCGGCTCAGGTGCTGCTGGGGGCCACGGGCACGGGCAAAACCTTTACCATGGCCAACGTCATTGCCGAAACCGGCAAGCCGGCTCTGGTGCTCTGCCACAACAAGACCCTCGCGGCCCAGCTCTACGGCGAGTTCAAGCAGTTCTTCCCCAACAATGCCGTCGAGTACTACATCAGCTACTACGACTACTACCAGCCCGAGGCCTACATTGCCAGCACCGACGTCTTCATTGAGAAGGATCTGGCCATCAACCAGGAAATTGAGAAGCTGCGGCTGCACTGCACTTCCACGCTGCTTTCCGGCCGCCGCGACGTGATTGTGGTGGCTTCGGTGTCGTGCATCTACGGCATCGGCAACCCGGAGGAGTTCAGTAAAAACGTGATTTACATGGCTCCCGGCCTGCGGTACTCGCGCAATAACCTGCTCTACCAGTTTGTGCAGATTCTGTACTCACGTACCGAAATGGAGTTTACGCGCGGCAGCTTCCGGGTGAAGGGCGACACGGTGGATGTGTTTCCGGCCTATGCTGACTATGCCTACCGCATCTTCTTTTACGGCGACGAAATCGAGGCCATTCACAAGATTGACCCGCAGAGCGGCAAGAAGCTGTCCGACGAAAAATCGGTGACGCTGTACCCGGCCAACCTGTTCGTGACCGGCAAGGATACGCTCAACCAGGCTATCAAGGAAATTCAGTTTGATCTGGTGCAGCAGCACGCGTACTTTGAAAAGGAAGGCCGTGACGCCGAGGCCAAGCGCATTATGGAGCGCACGGAGTTCGACCTGGAGATGATCCGGGAGTTGGGCTACTGCTCGGGCATTGAGAACTACTCGCGCTACTTTGATGGCCGGGAACCCGGCAGCCGCCCCTTCTGCCTGCTCGATTATTTCCCCGATGATTACCTGCTGGTAGTGGACGAAAGCCACGCCACCATGCCCCAGATCCGGGCCATGTGGGGCGGCGACCGAAGCCGCAAAACGGCCCTTATCGAGTACGGCTTCCGGCTGCCCTCCGCCTTCGATAACCGCCCGCTCACGTTCAATGAGTTTGAAAGCATGTACCGGCAGGCCGTGTATGTGTCGGCCACGCCCGCCGATTATGAGTTGACCCAGGCCAACGGTGTCGTGGTGGAGCAGATTATCCGGCCCACCGGCCTGCTCGACCCCGAAATTGACCTGCGCCCCAGCGCCAACCAGATTGACGACCTGCTGGATGAGGTGGACAACCGCGTGAAGATGGGCGACCGGGTGCTGGTGACAACCCTCACCAAGCGCATGGCCGAGGAGCTGCAGAAGTACATGGAGCGCCTGGGCATCAAGAGCAGCTATGTGCACTCCGATGTAAAAACGCTGGACCGCGTGGAAATTCTGCGTCAGCTGCGTTTGGGCGAAATTGATGTGCTCATCGGGGTAAACCTGCTGCGCGAAGGCCTCGATTTGCCGGAAGTGAGCCTGGTGGCCATTCTGGATGCCGATAAGGAAGGCTTCCTGCGCGACCAGCGCAGCCTGATTCAGACGATGGGCCGCGCTGCCCGGAACGACCGGGGCAAAGTAATTATGTACGCCGACCGGATTACGGGCTCCATGCAGCGGGCTATTGATGAAACCAACCGCCGCCGCGCCACCCAGTTGGCCTATAACGAGGCTCACGGCATCACGCCGCGCACCGTGCGCAAGTCGCGCGAGGCCATCATGGAGCAAACCTCCCTGTCGGATTACCGCATCCAGGAAGGTGCGGCCTACTCCGGCCCCGACGCCGATGTTGCGTTGGCTATTGCGGCCGAGCCAGTCGTTTCGATGATGGGGCGGCCGGAGCTGGAGAAGCTCATCAAGCAAACCGAAAAGCAGATGGAAGCCGCCGCCAAGGACCTGGACTTCCTCTCCGCCGCCAAGCTCCGCGACGAGCTAGCCGCTTTGAAGCAAGTGCTTAAAACCAAGCGGGAATAACCGCCTGTGCATTGAGCGGCTGCAATTGCTGCCCCCGATAAGCTACCAGCCATTAGTGGTTGGTAGCTTATTTTTCTTGTGGGTATATGTGGTTGATTCGTAAAGTGTTGGGTTTGTGAAATTGTGGCTTTTTAATGCCGTTCGGGCCCGGCAGGTTGTTGATAAACACCAGTTTGCGCACGTGAGCATAGCGTATAGTCATCCGCTTTCTGCCTGGCCCAGCAAAACGGAGGAATGCTGAAAGCGACGCGGCATTTAGGTGGGTGTGTCGCATTGTCCGACCAGCAGAAACTGGGCTGGGAGGCCATGCGCTGCCTGCTCAACGAACTGTCGCTAAGTAACCGGGCAATCGGTCAGCAGGACTTTCGATAACGACAAGGAGGGCAACCGGGATGCGGTGTATCTGTACCGCCAGTAGCACGCGGTGCTGGTTAATACCCGTACGGCTCAGCTGCCAAGGCGCGGAACTGGCAGTAGCATAGTCGTGGCTAAACGGTTAAGCTATTCTTTTTTTATCCCAATTTGGTCTGGTAAATAGTCTATATAGATAAAACTTGCTAGGCAGATATATGGGCAATAAAAGCGCGGATAGCCTGTGTTTCCAACTTTCTCAGCTTATGCAGTAAGTAGCATTCTGAAACAGAAATTTCCAGGTTTTAGAATGTGTAAATAGTTGATATAAAGGTAAATCCAGCGGATTTTGTTGTCAGGTATATAGTGGTTCATAAACCACTACTGCTATGCCTTTCCTCCGGATTATTGTCTGTTTACTGGTCCTGATAACCGGACTGCAGTCTACCGCCTTGGCCCAGACGCCCGCTATGCAAACAGCTACCTCCGTAAGCCGTACTGACCCCGGCTGCGTGCTTATTATCTGCGGCAGTATTAGCCGGGCTGGTAACGCCGCCGATACGGATCCGAACACGGCGGCCCGCATTTCACCGCCATTGGCCCTGGGGCAGGCCGTGCTGGGGCTGCGCTTCGAGTCGGCGGCTCCGGTAGGTACCAGTGCCGCCCTGCTGCTGTCCAGCGGCAGCGACCTGCTGGACGTAGGGGTACTCAGTAATATCAATGTGAGCACCTACCTGGGTAAAAGTCGCACTGCCCGCCAGACGATGGCGCTGTCGTCGTTGCTGACGGTGAATGTACTGAGCACCACGGCAGCTCTGGTGCAGTTTCCGGTGCAACAGACCTTTGATCAGGTAGAAATTTCAGTGGGGGGTGTGGTAAGTTTGAGTTACTCACTGCGGGTGCATGAGGCCTACGCCGCCTCTGCAGTGGCCCCGTTGCCCGTAACACTTACGCACTTCAAGGCTCGGCCGGCCGCTGGTGGAGTAGAGTTGAGCTGGGCCACGGCGCAGGAGCTGAACAACGAAGCCTTTGTGGTGGAGCGCTCCGCCGATGGGCAGCAGTTCGAGGAGCTGAGCCGGGTGGCCGGAGCAGGCAGTACAGCCCAGACTCAGCGCTACACTTACCTCGATGCCCGCCCGCTGTCACTGGCTTATTACCGCCTGCGTCAGCTCGACCACGACGGCAGGGCAACGTGGAGCTCAATAATAACCGTCCAGGCCAACGCTGCATCGGAGCTTGCGGTGTTTCCGGTGCCGGCCGGGACACAGATAACCATCAGCGGCCCGGCCGGGATTCCGTTTCAGATTATCAATCAGCTGGGCCAGGCTGTACGTGTAGGCACCGTTGGTGGCGACCCGGTGTCATTGGCCGAGTTGCCGGCCGGAGTATACATTGTGCGCAATGAGGCCACAGGCCGCAACACCCGTTTTCTGAAGCAGTAGCCGGGCCTACTGCTGCGCCAGCCAGCCGGGAATTTCGATCAGTGAGGCTACTTCCTGAAATGCCACGCCCATCAGATCCGCCTCCGAAACCCGTTCCATCACCCAGGTAGTGTGGTACGGCACGTACACGGCCTGGCTACCCAACCGCGCCACCGGCAGCACGTCCGACTTCAGCGAGTTGCCAATCATCACAAATTCTGCGGGCTGCAGGCCGTGGCGGCTGAGGATGCGCTGGTAAGTAGCTTCATTCTTCTCGCTGACAATTTCCACATGGTCGAACAGGTCGCCGAGGCCGGAGCGAGCCAGCTTGCTTTCCTGATCAAACAGGTCGCCCTTGGTGAGCAGCATCAGCGGGTAGCCGCGCTGCTTCAGCTCCGCCAGTACTTCTGGTACGTGGGGCAGTAGCTCAATAGGATAATCGAGCAGACGCTTGCCGTGGTCGAGGATGTGCTGGATTTCCTGGCCGCTGACCTGTCCATTAGTGAGCCGGATGACGGTTTCAATCATCGACAGCATAAACGACTTGGCCCCGTATCCGAACAAGGGCATATTTTCGCGCTGCACCTCAAAAAACCGGGCGCTGAGGTCATCGGCCGTGCCGTAGTGGCTTAGCAGTTCGTAGAGCCGGGCTTCGGCCAAATCGAACTGGGGCTGATTGGGCCAGAGTGTATCGTCGGCATCGAAGGCAATCAGGCGGGGCGCGGGCATGGCAGCAGAAGTAAGATAGACGAGCAAAGTTACCGAACTTGCCGCCCATGAAGCAGCTGATTGACCTGGATACCTGGAATCGAAAAGAGCATTTTGCCTTCTTTTCCAGCTTTGAAGAGCCGTTTTGGGGTGTGGTAGCGGAAGTGGACGCTACGCAGGCGTTGCGCCGGGCCCGGGAGTTAAACTGTTCCTTTTTTCAGCTGTATCTGCACTGTGCCCTTACGGCCGTAAACCGGGTCGAAAACCTGCGCTACCGCATTGAGGAATCCCAGGTCGTCTGCTACGACCAGATTCATGCGTCGCCTACTCTCGGCCGCCCCGACCATACGTTTGGTTTCGGTTTCGTACCCTATCATCCCGATCTGCAGACATTCGGAAACGGCTTACGGGCCGAAATGGAGGCTGTGCAGCATAGCACCGGCCTGCGCCTCGGCCCCGAAACTGCCCGCCCCGATGTCATTCATTTTTCGGCTATTCCGTGGCTGTCCTTCACTGGTCTTACGCACGCCCGCTCATTCTCTCACCCCGATAGTATCCCTAAGATATCTGTCGGCCGCCTGCGCCCTGAAGGTAACCGCCACTTGATGCCCGTAGCCATCAACGTGCACCACGGCCTGGCCGACGGCTACCATGTAGGCCTGTTTATGGAAGCCTTCCAGCAGGCTCTGAATGGATAATCAGAAAGGCCCCTGTGCCGGCTAGCACAGGGGCCTTTGTACAATTAGCGGGAAACGAGGTTCGAACTCGCGACCCTCAGCTTGGGAAGCTGTGTAACTAGCGCATTTGCCTCTCTTTAGCTGCCCCTGTTAGAGTATTAAAAACTTGTTTTTCAACAAGTTTGCTTATTGTGGCTTGTTGTGGGTATGAGGTTTCTTGTTACTTTTGTGTAAACCGTCGTGTAAACCGACTGGCGGTTTACACACTATGGCTAACAGCAAAACCACAGAGCACAAAGAGGGAAAGGCAACCGTCCGAATCGTTTACTTCACTAGCAAGACGCTAGCCGATGGAAGCCACCCCTTGCTTGTTTGCATTACCAAAGACCGCAAACGCAAGTACCTGGCAACGGGGCAGGCCCTTTTGCCTAAGTATTGGAACGCCGAAAAAAGTAACTACAGGGACGCCATTCGCAAGAGCTATCCCGAGCCCCAACGAGACAAGCTGATAACCAAGCTGGCTGAGTGGGAAGCCAAGTACAGCGGCGCAGCCGATACCCTAGCTGAAGCCGACGAACAGCACGACGCGCCGGCAGTAGCCGCTAAAGCCATTGAGAGCCGCAAAGCCCAGCGCCGCGTGAAGCTGTTAGCCTACTGCTACGAATTGAGTGAGGGCTACACCAAAACGGGCCAGACAGGCAACGCAATTGTCTATCGGGACCTTGCCAACCAGCTAGCCAAGTTCGTAGCTGCTGAAGCCGACGTAACCCCGCCCCCTAGCGGCCGGGGCAAGGGCCAAGAACTGGCAGCATGGGTTAGTCAGCACGACATAACCTTAGACCGTGTAAACGTGAACTTTTGCCGCGAATGGGAGGCCACGCTCCGCGCTACAGGTATTCGGGAAATAACCTTGTCCCTACGGTTTCGCACGTTGCGGGCCGTGCTCAATCAAGCCATTGCAGCCGGTCTAATGAAAGCTGAGAGCTACCCCTTCGCCCGCACGGTGGCTGAAAAGCACAAGTTCACGGTGGGCAAGTTTGACGTGAGCACGGCTAAGCGTGCTATCAGTCGGGAAGAACTACGGCGGCTAGAGGCGCTAGAGCCCACTAAAGAGCGTCAGCAGCTTGCCAAAGACGTGTTTCTATTCGGCTTTTATTGCGGTGGAATCAATTTCGTGGACTTAGGGCAGCTACGTTGGAAAGACCTAGCCGGCACTGAGGAAACCGGGCTACGGCTCAATTACACCCGACAAAAGACGGGCGGCAAGTTCAGTCTGAAGCTCCTGGCTCCTGCTGCTGCCATTGTAGCCAAGTATCGGCCCTTTACCTACGCCGGCCCCGAAAGCTATGTGTTTCCAGTGCTCGACACAGCCAAGCACCAAACGCCTCAACAGGTAAAAAACCGGCTCCACAAGGTACTAGGGCAAGTAAACGAAGACCTCAAGATCTTAGGCCAAGCGGCTGCCATTGCTACGCCGCTCACTACCTACGTAGCCCGTCACTCATTCGCAACTACGCTGAAGCTGAGCGGGGCCGCAACGGGCCAAATCTCGCAAGCAATGGGCCACAAGTCTGAAGCAGTTACCGCTGTGTACTTGGATTCCTTCGCTTCAGAGGTAATGGATAATCTGTTTGACGGGCTTCTATAAAGTAAATACATCTGTCTTTTTAACACCTTCTCGCTATGTCTGACGCTCGCCAACTAATCTCCGAAATTCACGGTGCTACCATAGAGGCTGAATTTGAGCGCGTGGCTGCCAAAGTGCAAGCCCGATTTCCAAATACATCAAATCCAATTGATGTACTGAGCATCTATCAACCTGAATTAACCTTTGCCAGACGACTAGTAGCACAGTGGAAAAGCGACTTTCCCAAAGGAGGCCGGCCCCCTCAATACCAAGCTAAAAAGGGGCTAGTAGCTTTGCTAGAGGAGGAAATAGCTTTCTGGCAGGGGAAGACGCATCCTAGCGCACCAGCAGCGGAAGCAACTACGCCGGAAGTAGCAGATGCTCCCAAGCTGTCCTTGCGTCAAGTAGCCCTCTTATATATCTACACAAGGCAGCATATATCTAACAGTGAGGCAAATGCCATAGCGCGGGCCAACGGTCATACCAGTGGTGAAAAGCTATACAAGCACTACAACAACTTGTCTAAGACTGAAAACCGCACTTGCATAGATGGAAAAGCATTGCAGCCTCTAATCAAAGACGTGCAAGCCGTATTACCCTGGCTTAGCGGACAGCAAAAGGAATATGTTGAAAGTGAGTTAAAAACGCTGAAAAGCAAAATTATAGACCGGTCTTAGACCGGTCTAACTTTTTGTGGGTCAATACATTTGCTGGCATCAAACCAATACGGCCCAAGCAAATGACTAACCCTTTTGAAACCATCAATTCTAGGTTGAGCAACCTAGAAGCATTGCAGCTAGAGACGCTGCAATGCCTACGCCAAGCCATTGCCCAGCCCGCGCCTCAAGTGGGCGGCATAGAGCTTGCCCAAGAGCTTACACGTCTTTCCAAAGCTCGCATTTACACGCTTGTATCGGAGCGGGCTATTCCCCACGCCAAGCGCGGTAACCGGCTTTTCTTCAACCGTCAGGAACTACTTGAATGGGTAGCGGCTGGCAGCCGGGCAGCGGCCTAGCACTATGAAGGCGGGCAAGATGGTTGATACTATCCGGTTTGTAGTGCCAGAGCGGCTAGTACCCTCTTGGCTACGTGCTGAGCTAGACAGCCCCCTTGCGACGCCTCATGCCTTAGGCGAAACCCTGACACAGCGCCGGGTATCGGTAACAGTGGGCAACCTGAACCTACGCCGCAACGCGTTAGGAGAGTACGTAGGCGAAAACAGCCTGCACCGCTTTGGCCAAGGCCACAACGGCGGCACCTTCACCCGCGCCGATGTTGCCGCTGCTATTCAAAACCTATCGGATACGCTAGGCTTCAATGTTTCCTGTTGTAAGCTTACTAAAGTAGCTTTTGGCTCCAACCTGAACGGGTTAGACGTGCAAGCCACGCTGCAAGCCCTTGCTGACTATAAAGGCAAGCGGTTTCTGAAGTACGAAAAGGGCAAGAGCATAACAGGAGCAAAGCGGCTACTCACAGAGCTAGAAATTAAGCTGTATGACAAACAGCGGGAACTAGCCGAAAAGCGTCAAGCTCTGCTGCCTAGTGCCACCCTCCGCTTTGAGCTGACAAGCCGCAAGCTGAGCTACCTACGGCGGCTAGGAGCCACCACAGTAGCCGACTTAGCAAGCCCCGAATTTTTCATAGCAGCAGGAGCCGAGCTAGAGGACCGGCTAGGAGCTTGCGGCTTTACCGAACAACTTAATGGGGAACTACTGTCAGCCGATGAAATTGAGGCGCTAGCTCTTGTAAGCAGCCCGCTTTTCGCCGCCTACGCCGCTAACCGAGCCAACAAAGACCGGGCAACCCGACGCCGCAAGCTGGCAGCTCAGGCCCGCGAAAAGGCCCTGCTGTCAAACCACAAGCATGTCTTGCTAGCACGTCTAAAAGCGGCCTTGTCGGAACTGGCCTAAAAGGGCCGATTTCGACTTGTATATAACCGGAAATCTGTCATCATACACGCGACAAGCACCCCAAAGCAGCCCCACCAAAAGCAGCATAAAGTAACAAAGAGCAGGCTCACAGAATCAGCTAGTAACGAAGGAAACCCTCAGAAGCTAGAAAGCATGGAAACGCCAAACACAGACGCAATCCCAGAAGACAGGAGCGGTAGCCTTTTGAAGTTGAAATACCTCTCAAACCTCAAAACACGATAGAGAGCATGGAAAAGTCAGAAGATAAAAAGAAGGATAAACTTCTGTATGTAAATAAGTTGAGTCAGAAGAACCGGCAAAAAGTGCTTTTCGAAGCTTTCATCGACTATCCGACAGGATTCGGATACAGAGACCGGATTAGAGATATGGCCGTGCGAGCTAACGTAAAGCCTGCAATTATCTTCCAACACGCACGCCGTCACGATTGGGAGAATACCCTAGCACAGGTCTTAGAGGCACAAAAACAGGAAGAGGCATTTGCACAAGCGTTGGACAGCGCCAACCCGCTAGAGCGAGAAATTCCCCTCTCCACCATAGCCAATAAGGTGAAGGGCCTCAGCTGGCTACTCCTGACAACGGCCCGCACCTATGTACAAGCGACGGCATACATGATTCAATACTATGCGGCTCGTATTGCCCGCGTAGCATCTGAAGCAGGGGGCTTTCATCTTCTCAGCAGTGAAGAACTAGCGGAGGTCAAAGGCTACCAAATCCAGCTACAGCAACAGGCCAAACAACTAGAGCCCTACATGAAACCAGGGGCTATTACGGCCCTACTCAGCAGTATCAACTTCTCGCAGCAGATACCAGACGACAGCAGCGAAAGAGATACAACGGCCTTCACAATTGCTTCGCTTACGGCCAAGATGCGAGAGTTAGGCATGTTGTCCGCCTTTGATAACCCAAGCCGAGCCGTCCAGGGCTTCACCGACGAACCCTTGCCTATCCTATCGGGGCATGTCAATCAGGACAACAATTCTCCGATCTCTTTCCAAGACGGAACAACCCCCGGCTTGATTTAAAAAGTAACTTTTTCACCTAACCCTGTACACTCATGGCATTTCAATTTGGCGGGAATAATCCCGGCGCTGGCTATGGTTCCAGCAATCAGCACATCGAGATTAAGCCTCATATTCCTACGGTAGAGTTGAGCACGTTATACGTACTCCTACCTCAGCATTTCGCCGTTGTAGCATTAGGCCCCGGCAAAAGCCTAGAGCAAAGCCGGGCCCGGCTCGGGGCTACACTAGGTAGCAATGGTTATGAATGGGAGGCCGTAGTGGAGTATGCTCGCAATGTCTACGAGCATAAGAAAGGCAAACTACGGGGCGTCAATTCCGAAGCGGAATTTTTGGCTGAGTTCGAGAAGGTGAGGCCACACCATTTGGCCGCTTTCCTAGCCTCTAAGTAACATGCAGTACACCGTACAAGGCCACAGAATCATGTGCTGCCAAGTGCTACCAAAAGTAACTTTTCAGTTTCAGGGCTACACGGTTACAACAGGCCCGGACACAATTGTAGGTTGGGTGCTAGTTGGTGGCATCTGCAAAGGGGTTACTGGACAGTGGCACGATAACTAGTAAGCACATGGCAATGATCTCTTTCACCGTCGCAGAAGCTAGGCTGCTTTCGCATAGCTTGAATAGCTGCAAGGTTAGCCAGTTCAACCAAAAGCAATTAGAGGCGCTTCCCACTATTGGCCGTAAGCTGGCGAACTTCCTACTCGATAACGAGCATAAGAAGCCAAGGAAATCACAAAATCCCCCCTTCTACAATGAAGAACGCGCCAACAAAACGGGCGTTTTTACTGTCCTTCGAGATACAGATATATAAAAAGCTCGAAAGAACGGAATATTCCACAATCAATAGTTTGTGGAATATTCCGTTCTTTCGAGCTTTTTAGTCTACATAGACATGAATATTGAATAATAATCATGTCCTATATCAACATCAGTTAAGTTCTTGTTGGATGATGCTAACAGATAAACTATATTCGGAGATTTATTTATCTTAAAATATTCATCGCTATATGTGTTTTGTATTATAAAATCTACAAAATGAAACGGAAGTATTATATGTTTAAATGGGATTCTTAACTCTTGTATGCCGTCAATCTGTAGATGATTAGTATTGTGTGATGTGACGTCTCTGTCATAGTCAAATCGAACGTGAGTTGTATTGCTAACAGAGATGCCCTGTCCCATTAAATCATGCAATAACATGTAGTGAGCTTCAAGAGCTTCGCTAAATGTTTCTCCGTAATAAGTGTCAATATCTTCTCTTTCGATATTGATTGTTTTAGGTGCTGGGTAATAAGCTAGTCTTATCTTTTTAAGGCCAGTATTATCATAGCTATAATATATTTGTACAGCAGATCTGTCTGTTAGAAGAAATGTAAATTGTCTGTTAGCAATCAAGTCTTCGTACTGCTTTGAGTATACCTGCTTAGATATGCCAGATTTATAGCTGGGCCAGCATATCTCATTGTTTTGTTCGGAATAATTCCTGTCTATTATGAAGTCTTTGAATGCCTTATAAGTGGCATCTAGATTTTCAAAAACATTATTAATTGGAATCATCCTTTTTGATAATTTTGCTAAGTAAATCAGGGTTCTGTCTTAGCGTTTCAATTAAAATTTCTGGGTTCTTACTTATTAATTCATCTATCTGTCTTTGTGATTTTTCTATTTCGTTTTCGGCTTTGTTTAAGATGACCCTTCTTCTTTTTAACTCTTCCTCACTAGGGAATTTGAAATTGAACCTTGGGTAATCGTTACTTATATGCCTTATTTCCTCTGCAAGTTCGTTGATTCTTCTCCCGTTGCCACTTATATAACAATATCCTCTAGAGCGTGTGATGGACACAAATGCTGCGTTTCTTGAACGAAACGAAGTGTTTGTTATAGCGAATTGGGCATCAGTTACAAATACAATGTTTGCCTCATTCCCTTTTGCTCTATATGGAGTGAGAAGGTTCACAAACCCCTTCTCCTGAAAAGTATCAGCAGATTCAATATATCCAGGAGTTATACTCTTGACGCCAAGAAAATCTAACTGCTGGCGCATGTATCCGAAAAGTTCTCCTGTTCCTAGCGTCGCAAGTGTTATTACCATGATCTGCTCAGGGCTAATGCCCTGAGTCGAAATCAGTGTATGTATCTTCTGAGCTACAGAATCATACTCCTCTTTCCAGCTGCTATAGGATTCAAAAGACACTAGCTGCTTGTCATCAGCAGCCTTCTCTTTTAATATTTTTTCAAGTATGTTTTTGCTGAAAGTTTCTGGTCTTTCTATTTCAACCTGATCACCTTCTTTGAAGGTGCTTTTATTAGGTTTAAGTACTCTGTATCCAATGGCACTCCATGATTTATTATCTGATAAAATATCGACTATTCCTTCTTTGCGATATATTCCTAATCCTAGCCCGTGGGCAGTCATTAAAGTAATTCTAGGATTTCTGTAGCAATTGGATAATATAAAATCTTTTTCAATGCCACCAATATATGTCCCTTCAAGCTCTGTATTAGGGATATTTGGATTACCTTCATTGTCTAGTCCAAAAAGATCTCTAGGCTCTTTTATCTTTAATTCATTCAACGATTGAAATTCGTCGTATGCCCAAATTATACGCTTAGGGTTTTTTGTGAGTAAATATATGACTTCGAAGAAAGGCTGTGGAAAATCTTGGGCCTCATCAATCAGTACCATATCATAGTATGGATCCGGGTTTAAAGATTTTAGCTTTCTTAATAGATCGGTAAAAATGAATTCTAGAGGATCTAATTGATTTTTAACATCGCCATATGCAAACGGATTTAATCCAAATCTTTTGCAGACGGAATAGTAAAAGCCAGCCCTACCTTTACCTCCCCAAGCATGCATTACTTCAAGAACTGACCAATCAGGGCTGCTCCTTGTTTCATAGGTATAATACTTAGTTATAAGGTCATGTATCTGATTATACATGCTTTGAGTATTGAACACAGATAGGATTCTCAACTTTTCGTCTTCCTTATGTGTCAAGGCAGCCTTAAGGGCGAGAATAACTGTCTTGCCTGTTCCCGCAAGCCCTCTTATCCTTTGCGGGCCAGAAGGTATTTGCATTGAAACTTTACGCTGTTCTTCATCAAGAGTAAAAGTATTGTCCATCGATCTGTCAATAAGATCTCCTAACAATGTACTCTCAGGATTTAAGACCGCTTTACGAGCTTTTGCAAATACTTTAGTCCCTTCTATAAGGCTTTGAGATTGTTTAGATACATATATGGAATTATTGCTGTTTCTTATAAATGATCTTATATATGATGTTATTGAATTTCGATCGATATGTGGGTTTATTAGGTTAAGAGAGGCTATTTTGTCAGCTGGAGTATTGCAGAATACTAATACTTTGCCGATGACAATTTTTAATTGTCCGGTTCTTCTATCGTAAACTCTGCCATCTTGCTTAAGTCTATTTTGGATCTCGCGTTCAAAGTTGTCAATGACAATATCACGCGAGGGGATTGTTACCCCAGTTTCTGTGATCCAATATTCATCACTATCGTCAGCTGGCCCTAGTATGTGCTCAGATACGATATCTATTATTAAAATACCATGCTCATATATTTGAGCTATGAATGAAGGAATGTCTTTACCCTGCATTCCAACAGAGGGCATTCTATAGCCAAGGGTACCTTCAAATGACACAAAATCACTATTGATCTGTGTTCCTATAATCTTCTCTTCAGCGGAACTGTTGTGGCCTAAGCTACCTGAGATGTACTGCATGTGTTGGTGCTTCGATGTGCAATGCAAAAGTGACTATTAAATAACTGCTAACTGCCTAGTCGAAATATCAAGGAATATAGGGCTATTACAAACACATCTGAAGCGGAGGCGTGGCAGAAGTGTTTTTGTGTAAACCATGATGTAAACCAAAAACAAATCAGCCACTTATGCTGATGCATAAGTGGCTGATTATCAGTGAGCGGGAAACGAGGCTCGAACTCGCGACCCTCAGCTTGGGAAGCTGATGCTCTACCAACTGAGCTACTCCCGCTTCTGGAGTTAGGCAAAAGTACGGGCGAAAAATCAAAATCCAACTGTCTGCGTATCGGAAGAAAACTGCTTTTCTTCGCAGTGCGGTATAGCCGCACACTACCTTGCTGATTACCGCTTATGCCCTGGCCGCTTCCTTCTGCTACCCGTCGTTTGGTGGGCGTATTGTTTCTGATAGCAGGCTTTATGCTACTGCTGGGTGTTGTCCTGCGCCTGTACGTGGTGTATGACGCCTACCAACGGCTTGGTGCTGATGCCGTGGCCTCAACCCAGCTGGTAGTGTACCTGATGATGATGATTGGGGCGCTGATGATGCTGCGCTACGGCTGGCGGGAGCGGCGCGGCAACGATACGGTGGACTAAAGACCTGTACCTTTGCGGGCCAACAATTCCTGAGCACATCTCTTCCGTATGTCTTTTCCGCTCCGTATTCAGGTAGCCAAGCGCACTGCTGCCACTGCTGCTCAACTGGCCGAAATAGGCCGGCGCATGTTTCACGACACGTACGCCGACCAGAACAGCCCCGAGGACATGGCAGCGTATGAAGCGGCCACATTTGGCCCGGAGATTCAGTTGGCAGAATTGCAGGATCCGGATATCGTGTTTCTGGTAGCCTACATGGTGCAGGAGGCCGTGGGGTATGCCAAGCTGAAGCTCCATTCTACGCTGGGGCTCGACCCGGCCAAAACACCCGAGGACCGTCTGGAAATTGAGCGGTTGTATGTGGCCGAAGACTGGATTGGGACCGGCCTGGGTGCGGCCCTGATGCGCCGCGCCATTGAGGAAGCGCGGCAGCAGGGCAGTCGGGCGGTGGTACTGGGCGTGTGGGAGAAGAACGAGCGGGCCCGAACGTTCTATCAGCGGTTTGGCTTCAAACAGATTGGGGAACATACCTTCACTATTGGCTCTGATGTGCAGAACGACCTGATTCTGCGTAAGGGCCTTTAACGTGCCAAGGCGCTGTACCACCGCTGCCTCAATTCCGGCTTTTCTGTTTAGCTACCTCCGTCTGCTGCGTATGCGCTGTTCCCGGTTTGTCTGCTCTATTACTTGGTGCCTTGCTGTGAGCGTAAGCCTGTGCGGAGTAGCGGCATGTTCAGGTAATGCGGACTCAGCAGAGGAAACGGCCGCTACTCCACTGCCGGCCGGTCATTATGAGGGGCCCGTTACGTATCAGGGTAGCGAACTGCGGGTGGCACTAGAGCTCCGGGAAACCAGTGCCGGCCAATTACAGGCAGAAGTGACTTTCCCGCAGATGCCGGAATTGGCCTTTGAGCCGGTACAAGCCTTCTATAAAGCCCCGCAGCTCCGACTGGTGCAGCAGGCAGAAGGCGGCATCAGCGTACAGGCCGTGCGGGAAGGCGACTTCCTGCGGGGCGTACTGAATTGGGACAGCCTACAGGCTGATTTTGTGTGGGTGCGGCGCGGAACTGCGCCTGCGCGCGGCTTTCGGGAGCAGGTCCTCCCCGGCCGCAAGGGCCTTCGCCTGCTGCTTCCCGATGATACACTAACCCACCATCCGGCGCTGGCCTTGGTGGCTTTTCCCGCAACAACCGCCGCTGCCACCCAGCGAGCCATGTATCTGGCGCGGCACGGAGTAGCGGCGCTGGTGGTTCCTACTGAAAGCACCACCCCTGATTCGATAGCGGGGGCCACGGTGAGCAGCGCATTGGTGGCACTACGGCGGCAGACCGGCGTGGATTCCAGCAAAACCGGCTACTGGGCCCGCGGCAGCTCTACGCGGGTGGTGGCGGCCGCCGCTGCGCGGGAGCCCCGTCCGGCGTTTGTAGTGCTGGAAGGAGCTGGTGCCGACACGCGGGCGGAAGCACAGCCCTACACTGTTTTCAATCAGCTGCGGGTTCCGGTACTGGGCCTGTACGCTGCGCTGGATACCACGGTGCAGGTGCGCGAAAGTGCCCGCCGCCTGCGCACGGCGTTGGGGTTCCGGCGTGGCACGCAGGTGCGCATTGTGCCGCAGGCTACTCCCGATTTTATTCAGCCCGGCCGTACCCGCCCCGATGGACAGTGGCAATGGCCCCAGCCGGCGGCGGGCTACTGGTCCGGACTGGTGGAGTGGCTCCGGCAGCGCTGAAGCGCATCAGCTACAGGGTCAGCAAGCCTTTTTCGCGCAACAACTGCCAGGCGGGGCTTAGCAGGAACTGCTCCCAGGGCTGGCCACCGGCGGGGTAGATGGCGGCGGCTTCCTTCAGCAGCACTTTGGAATCGTAGTCGGTAGCCAGTTGGGTCAGGAGCGTGTGCAGCCACGGACCCAGCTCGGCCGGCACTTTTACCTCGAAATCCTCTGCCTGCTCATAGAAGGTAAGCACGGCGCGCTGGCCTTTTTTGGCTGGCTCATAGCGTAGCTCCGGCGTATTGCCCAGCCAGAACAGCCGGTTATTGAGGCGGGTGGCATCGGGCTTGCCAGGCTCCTGCACGGCCTGGCTGATGAGGTGGCGCGGCACGGTGGTTTTGGGCGTACGGAAATCAAACCAAAAGCTGAGCGGCTCCTGCAGCGCCACACCATGTAGGTAGTTGTACAAGGCCTTGGCCAGCCCCGGCCCGAACTGCTCGTGGTCGGTGCCGGTGGGGTCGTCATGCCACAGGTCGTTCCAGGCAAAGGGGCCGGGCTCGGGCCCCACGGCCGCTACTTTGTACTTCGCGGGATTTTTGCCGACGGGGGAGTGGGCCGTCATCGAAAACCGGTGCCAGTAGCCGCTCTGCACAATACCGGCCTGAAACAGCTGTCGCACCACTTCCAGCGAATCCACGGTTTCCTGAGCAGTCTGGGTGGGGAAGCCGTACATTAGGTAAGCGTGCACCATAATACCGGCTTGGGTGAAGCCATCCGTTACCCGGGCCACCTGCGCAATGGTTACGCCCTTTTCCATCAGGGCTAGCAGTCTATCGGAAGCTACTTCCAGGCCCCCGCTCACGGCAATGCAGCCCGAGGCAGCCAGCAGGCGGCACAGATCGGGGGTGAAGGTTTTCTCGAAGCGGATGTTGCCCCACCACGTAATACTCACGCGGCGTTTGAGCAGCTCCACAGCCAGGTCGCGCAGGGCCAGGGGCGGCGCGGCCTCATCCACGAAGTGGAACCCGGTCTGGCCGGTCTGGGCAATAATCCGCTCGATACGGTCCACCAGCAGCGTAGCCGGCGCCGTTTCGTAGCGGCTGATGTAATCGAGCGTTACGTCGCAGAAGGAGCAACGCTTCCAATAGCAGCCGTGCGCAATAGTGAGCTTATTCCAGCGCCCGTCGCTCCAGAGCCGGTGCATGGGGTTCAGCACTTCAATCACCGACAGATACTCCGTCAGCGGCAAATCGGAATAATCCGGCGTGCCTACCTCGGGGTGCGGAATATCGGCGGTGGTAGCATCGTTGCGGTACTCCACTTCGCCCGCCGCGTTGCGCAGAAAGGTGCGTTGGAGGGGATAAGTTTCGGGTTTCGGGTTTCTGGTTACTAGTTGCTGCTCTTCGGGAGCAATTCCATCAGAACCAGAAACCAGCAACGAGCAACTAGAAACATATTCCAACAGCCGCAGCCAAGGCCCTTCGCCGTCGTCGAGGGTCAGGAAGTCGATATAGTCGAAAAAGCGGGGCTCCTGGATAGTGCGCAGTTCGGTGTTGGGGTAGCCCCCGCCCATGCTGGTATAAGTGGCCGGGCGCAGCTGCTTCACGCGCTGAGCCAGCCGCAGCGCGCCGTACAGGTTGCCGGGAAAGGGTACCGTGAAGCCCACAATATCGGGTTGGGCGCGCTCCAGCAACTCGTCCAGCAGCTCCAGCAGCATCCGGTCGAGCAGGTTGGGGGCCGCCTGTAAGGCCTCGTGCAGGGCATCAAACGAGGTGGCCGACATGGCCAGCTTCTCGGCGTAGCGCGAAAAGCCGAACTGCGGCCCTACAGTTTCCTTGATCAGGTCGCCCAGATCTTCCAGATACAGCGTAGCCAGGTGGCGGGCCTGATCGGTGAGGCCCATAGTGCCGAAAGCCGTTTCTAGGTCGGCTACGTTATCAAAGCGGCTGGCCTCGGGCAGAAAGCGGCTGTGGCAGATGCGCGGAGCCAGCGTATTGTCCTTATTCTGCAGAAACCGGATAACCGGCTCGATGGTGCTCAGGTAGCTGTTTTTAAGCCGCAGCATCCGGCGCGCGTTGTCGCTGAGCTCGAAGTGACCGGCCTCAATTTCCGCAAACACCCGCGTCAGGCCTTCCTTCGAAAACAGCTTCAGCACCAGCTCCAGCCCTAAATCGGCCTGCGTGACCTGGTAGCCCCGCCCGCCCAGAAAGCCCTTGAGGTAGGCCGTGGCCGGGTACGGGGTATTCAGCTGCGTGAGCGGCGGCGTGATAAGCAGAATGCGGGGCTGGGCAGAAATCGACACGGAGACAACAACCGCCAACCGGCGGCAAAGGTGCCCGCAAAGGTACGGCGTTCAGTTGCCAGTTATCAGTTGTTCGTTGTCAGATGATGGCTTTGCACTAACAACTGACAACGAACAACTGATAACTATCTACCGTCCCATCTTCATCAATGACGGGTTCAGCCGCAGATACACCTGCGCCGAAACCGGAGTAGAACCGTAGTACACGTCCCGCAGCAGGCTGCCTTCAGGGCGGTATACGGTGGCCTGGGCACCCAGTGTCAGGTCGGTTTTGGCGAGTTGTGCTATCCGGTAGTTTGCGCCCAGCGTGAGGGCATGGATGTTATACACCGATTGGTTGTAGGGCGGAAAATCCTGAGGAGGAAGCTGCAGTTCCTCATTCGATTTCTGCACGAATTCATAGCGGCCATATACAGCCGGTTTGCCCAGCTGTACGTTGGTTTCGGCCAGTACGGAATGCGCGGCCTCATCGGTGCGGCCGCCCTCCACGTGCTGATTCATACCCCACACCAGCGCCGAGGTGATGTAGCGCCCTTCACCCCACTGACTGCTCTGAATAACGGAGGCGGTAGTACGCTTCACATCTTCATCCGCGTGTAGCTCCTCGGGGCTTTTGATGAAGGCCCGGCTGACCTGCAAAGCCAGTGCCCCGGTAGGGTTCCAACTCAGGCGGCCCGCCCACGAGTCGGCGCGGGGCTTGTCGAAGCCGTAGCGGTGCTCATCCGGTTCCCGACCCGTGAAGTTGGAGCCTTCCAGCTTAAACTGCTTGTAGCGCAGGCCCAACGTCGCTACGCCAAAGGTAATGTGGGTAGCATCCTGCCAGTGGTGGCCCAGGGCGGCATCGGGGTTGGGCATGGCCGAAATGCGGTGCATGAATGCCACCGGCCCAATGGCGGGCTCACCGGGGTAGCCCACGTAAGCCGTCAGGTCCACATCCTGAGAAAAGGCGTGGGTGTAGCCAATGCTCAGGGACGAAATCAGGTCGTGGGGGTGCTGGCGGTCCACCAATGGCCGGCCTTTGTAGGCTTCACCGCTCTGAAACAACAGCGGGTAGCCGTTACCGCCCTCCGTGAGCGGGTCCAGCGAGAACATGGCCGTAAGGTTCAGCAGCCCTTTCTCCCCGATGGGGCGCTGGGCCATGGTCATAAACCAGTTAGGGGCATCTACGGTACTACCGCCCCGCCGCCCGTTGTCGCGCCCGATGTTCTGGTTGGTGTAGCGCAGATACAGCGCGCCGTGGTTCATCACCATCCACTTGCCGTGGTGACTCATCCACATATACATAGGAGTGTTATCGGGGTTCCAGGCTGTACCGGAGCCGTTGCGGTTCATGGGCAGGTTGCGCGAATAGGCATGGCTCATGTGCTCCATGCCTTCCATAGCTCCCATCTGGCCCATGCTGCTCATGTCGTGGCCGGCGTGCTGCATGCCGGGCATGGGGCGGCGGGTGGTATCGGTGGGGGCCATACCGGGCATGGCCATATTATGGCCCGCGTGCTGGCTGTGGTCCATGGGCGCGGCGCGGCGGGTGGTATCTACCGGGGCGGTAGTAGGGGCCGGAGCTGTGGTATGGTGCTGATGCTGGGCATAACCGGTCTGCAGGGCAAACAGGCTCAGGCCAAGTGTATGGAGGAGAAAGGTGCGCATAATGAACCGGGCAAAGTAGGAGCAGCTGTGTGAGCAACATTACTGCCGCTGGTGGCTTTGGGTTCTATAAAACCCGGGCCCAATGCGTACGATGTTCGGGCCTAGATTTTCAGAAACTGAATGCAATCAGGAAGGAACATCATGCAGAGCGAAGCATGATGTTTAAAGGGTTTTGATGCTTGTCCTGACCTCAGCAACGAAAAAAGCCGACCCACGGAATGTAGGTCGGCTTTTTTCGTTGCTGGCTTGCTGTTTAGGCCAGCTGGTCCAGCGAAAGGCGGCGGGGCATCAGGTCGCGGCGGAATTCGCTTACGGAGCGGCCGGTGACCTGACGGAACTGGTTGCTCAGGTGCTGGCCGGAGCTGTAGCGCATCTGTTCAGCAATTTCGCTCAGCGTCATTTCATTGTAGCTCAACATTTCCTTCACCCGCTCGATCTTCAGCCGAATCAGGTATTTCTCGATGGTGAGGTTGGCCGTCCGCGAGAATACCTTGCTCAGGTGCGAGTACGTGGCCGCAAACCGGTCAGTTAGGAAGGCTGAAGTAGTCAGGGGCATGCGCGCGGTGCGCAGGTGCTCCAAGTATTCTACCAGCGCCGATTTGATTTGCTCGGTCAGCTGGTCGGCACGGCCCATAATCACATCGAAACCGGCTTCGCGTAGCATCGGAGCCACGGAAACGGGGTCGGCGGGCGTACTCTGGTCCAGTTGTGCCTGGCCCAGCGTCACGTCGGTGGGGCGGTAGCCGGCTTGTTCGAGGAGGTTGCGCACGGCATCAATGCAGCGTGGGCAAACCATGTTTTTAATGTGCAGAAGCGTCGTTTTCACGGATGTTGAGTTGAGTTCAACCGCGTTGCGGTACGCGTAGATTTACGAGGAGAAGGTGGGGTTGTGGTGGGTTTTGCCCGCCGGGTACGTTCCGGCGCAGGCTCGGCCCACTGCTTCCCAAACCAGTTGGCTGCCGCCCAATTCACAAAGGGAACCACCCCTAGGAATGTTACAGCCAGTAGCCAGAAAAATACGAAAAAAGCACCGAAAAGCCGACCAAAAAACTGGTCCTGCGTTCCGTACAGATACCCAATCAGCAGCAGAGCCAGCAGTAGACTGCTTCCAGCCAGATAGGCGACTTTCCGCAGAAGCGGTTGGTAGGCGGCTGATGAGGAGGCGCGTTTCATAAAGGCTATACAGACAGGCAAAGATAACCGACTGTTGCATACCCGCCAGAAACCAGCTGGTGGCGGAAGATTAAGGGTACTGCTGAGGCATGGAAGGAAACGGCTGAAAGTGGTGAATTGGCAGTGGTTGAGGAACGGAAATCATCATACGCAAAAACCAGCCTTGCGGCCAGCCGTACAGCCTAAAATAGTTCCTCTCTTACTGCTCTTCCAACTCCAGACCCATGAAAACGCTCATCTCATTCCGGCCACTGGCCATGGCAGTCCTCCTGGCCGGTACTGTATCGGCTTGCAACACGGGTACCGGCAACGGCGACACAAATGTGGAGCGCGGGGCTGAAAAAAGCCTCGATCCGGCCACTCATCAGAACGCCTCCGTTGCCGCTGACTCGGCTGCTTCCGGCCTTAGCCGCGACACCAGCACCGGCCCCACCGGCCGGCAGCAGTATGAGAAGGCTGCTGATACCAAGGACCGCAACCACGACGGCATTGCCGATTAGGCAGCAGTACAGTACGTGCCTAAGCAGAAAAGCCCGCAACAGCTGTTGCGGGCTTTTCTGTTTGGTAGGCGGGCGGGTAAAGAGAGCTAAGTTGTTTTCGGAAGCTGGAAGCGGGAATATTACTAGCGGTGCACGGGCTTAGTAGAACACGAAGCCATTGGGGCCGATTCCGACCGTGAAGGAGTCGATGGCCGTGCCGTTGGTACGGTACCGAATTACCTTGTCGGCGGCCGTGAAGGAACCTATACCGCCGTAAATGGTGCCATCCTGCGGATCAACCCCCAGCCCGTAGAAGCTGCGCTTAATGAGGGGCGTGGCCGGCAGCGTGGCATCACCGGTGCCCAGGGTGTACACGCCGCCCAGGTACGTGAAGTACAACTGGTTTTTGGCCCCGTTGATGGTGAGGCGGTTGGGTGTGCTACGGTTGGAGGCTACTTCGCGGGTGATGGCCGTCAGCTGGCCCGGCACAATCATCGAGAGGCTGCCTTTGGTGGTGCGGGTGTAGTCGGTGCTATAGTCGGCGTTGTAGTATACTTTGCCGCCACTCAGTACCCACACATTGCCGTTGGCATCCTGCGCCAGGCTGTTTGGCGAGTCGCCTACCGTAATGGCGCCTTCCACGGCATCGGTAGCAGTGTTGATAACGGTAACCGTGTTGCCACCGCTGTTGGTCACGTACAGCCGGGACCCGGCCACCAGCAGCCGCTCCGGCTGCACACCCACATCAATGGTTTTGGTAACAGTATTGGTTTTCAGGTCAATCACCGATACGCGGCCATTGCTGCCGCTGTAGGATACGGTTTCGGTAACGTAGCCTTTGCCGGCCGAGGCCGCCGCAAAGTAGCGGGGCAGCTTCAGGCCGGTAACGGTAGCCTTCGAGCGGAATTTGGCCAGGGACACTACTTCCAGCTTGTTGCTGTTGTTCACCACAATGTATCCCAGGCTATCCTGCACGGCCATGCTCTGGGCCACGTCGCCCAGGGTCCGGCCATTGGCGGTGCTGAATAGGCTCTTACCCGTAACGGCGCTGCTGGCTTTGCTGAACAGGCTGATGTCGGCGTTTGAGCGCAGGAAGTTGCCTTCGTTCACCACAAACACGCTGCGGGTTACAATGGGCTGTTCGGTTGGTTTCGGGTCAGTAGATGGGTCGCAGGCCAGCAGGCTCAGGGTAGCAGCACTGCCCAGCAGTAGCCGGCCAGGCAGACCGGAAAAGGCGTTCAGTAGTTTCATGAGAAAATAGGGAGTGAAAAAAATGACGGGTTATTGCCACAGCAGCCGCAGGCTCAGGCTGCCGTGGCGGGGCGGCATGGCGCGGTTCTGGTAGCTTTGATACAGGCGGTTAGTAAGGTTGTAGCCTTGGGCCAGCAGCTGCAGCCGCCAGCCGGGCCGGGCCGTGAGGGTGTAGCCGGCCGTGGCATTCAGTAGCAGATAGCTGGGCAGAAACTCCGTAGCCGACGCATCGGTGTAGCGGTAGCCGGTAAATGTGAGGGCCGTACTCAGCTGCCAGCTGCGCCAGGTATGGTCGGTGCTGAAAGCCCCCGTGTGCAGCGGCACAAATGGCAGCTGCCGGCCCACGGGGTCATTATCCGTAGCTACTCCCTTGGTTTTCTCCGACTGCGTGAAGCTGTAGCTGGCCCGGGCCGCTGCCGTGTAGCGCCCCTGTTTCCAGGTAAGCTGCGTGCTGGCCTCCAAACCCTGAGCCCGCACCTGTCGCAGGTTGCGCGGCGACCAATACGAAGCACCTGGCGTCCACTGCACCCAGTTATCTACCAGTTGACGGTAGGCGGTAAGCTCCGTCTGCAGTTGGAGGTGGGCTGGGGTTGCCGTGAGAGTATGCGTTACGCCGCCTTCGTAGCCAATGCCCTGCTCGGGCAGCAACCCGGGGTTGCCGCCGGGGCGCCAGTACCGCTCGTTCAGGGTAGGGGCCCGGTAGCTGCGTGAGGCATTGCCTTTGAGCTGAATAGCGTGCTGAGCAGTCTGCAGGGCTATCCACTCGGCGCCAGCGGTGGGAGTGAGCGGCGGCCGGCGACCAGGCAGCATGGCCTGCCGCAGGTTTAGGGACAGGCGTAACCGGGGGCGTGGGTCGTAACGGAGCAGGGCAAAGCCTGAATAGCGGTTTTCTGTGCGTGGCTGGCTGCCGTACCCATCTACCTGTGCGGCAAAATGCTGAGCCTCAGCCCCCGCGCGTACTGACGCATTCGGCGCGAAGGTCCAGGTGTGCTCGGCCTGGGCTTGGCTGGTGCGCACTCGTGATTCGCTCAGGCCGCTCACCTCGTCGCGGTAATTTAGCACATCCTCGAACCAGGCGGCGCGGCCGGCCCACTCATGCGCCTGGGTTACGTACCGGTAGCCGGCCATCAGCCTTCGGCTCTGGTCCCGCTCCTGGGCGCGCGTATTGTTGGTGCCGATGCCCGGCTGAATCTGGCGGTCCGCATCCGTCAGCCAGGCTGCCGCCGATACTTCACTGCGCTGCCCCAGCCGGAGCGTTACGTCCTGCGTGAGGCTGGCTTGCCGGAAAGCCGCATTTTCCTGGCGTCGCCGTACTAGTCCCTGGGCTTCCCGGGTGTAGTACGGAAAGTCGTTTTCGGCCTGGCGGTAGAGCAGACTGGTGCGCACGGCCAGCTTCTGGTTGCTGAAAGCCGCTTCTACGGTGCCGGCTCCCAGTCCGTAGCTGCCGTAATCGGCCTGAGCCGTGCCCCGCCACCCAGCCCCCCACCGCGTAGCCGACGACAGCAGCACCGTGCCGCCCACCGCGCCGTTGCCGTAAGTAGCCCCGGCCGGGCCGGGCTGAATTTCTATCTGAGCATTGCCACTGACGGGCAGCAGGGAAAAATCGGCTTCTCCCAGAGAAGGCAGATTGATGTTGAAGCCATTCCAGAGTACGGCCGTGTGCCGGGCGGAAGTACCGCGCAGCGTGATGGAAGCCAGCTGACCCGGACCGTAGTTTTTGAGATAAATGGCCGTGCGGGCGCTCAGCGCATCGGTAAGGGTACCGGTGCGGTAGTTGGTGAGGGCCAATGAATCCAGCATGAGCCGCCGGCTGCCCACGGCAAACCGCTCCGGGCGCACCCCGGGAATCCGCACGGTGGGCAGTTGCTGAACGCGGGCAGTATCGGCGGTAGGCGTTTGGGCCAGCGCCGGCAAAGTCAACACGCACAAACTACTAGTGAGCCACCGAAGTAGCCACCTGCGCCGCAAGGCCGTAAAATCCATCTGGTGAACCAAAATTTTCGAAATCGAAAAATTCAGTTCAAAACCTCGTTGCCTGGCCGCTACGCACAGCCAAACCCCGAAGCCGAGGCCGAAAACAGAAGAGTATGCTGCCCGACCGAAGCCGGACCACTGATTTCATTCTCCGCCCTTCCTCCGAAGGCGCTGAACATGGGAAATGTAGCGGCAGGTCTCCTGGCTTGCTCCGGGCGCGTCGCCTTCCCATTTCATGGCTTCCCGCAGGAAACCACCCGTGAAACAGTGGCCGGTGTTGACGCGCCGACTCGTGAAGCGTACAGTTGCGGGGACAGCTCCGGATTTTAACCGGATTCCCTTTTCAGCCGCGCCCCGCACTTGGGGTCTGGCCACCTCTACAGCGGCAAAGGTAGGCAATGCCACGTATAGGTTGGTTATCTGGCTGAAATTCCTGCTACCTCTATGTCCACACTACCTCCGGCCTTCTACCGCCGCCCCGACCCCGTTCAGATTGCCCGTGAGCTGCTGGGCAAGCACGTGTATTCCTGCTTGGATGGCCAATTAACCGGCGGCCGTATCGTGGAAACGGAGGCGTATTCCCACGAGGGCGACGACTCCATGCAACTGCACCTGAAGCGGCGCGGAACCCATGGCCGGGCGTTACACGAGTCCGGCGGACGAGCCTATCTGTATCAGGTGTACAACCGCCATACGCTGTTCAACATCAGCACCAATGCCGCCGAAAAGCCCGATACGGTACTAATACGAGCTGTTGAACCACTGGTGGGATTAGACGTTATGGCGGCTCGGCGAGGCGGCCTGGCCCCCGACTCGCCTAAACTCACGGCCGGACCAGGGCTGTTCACCCAGGCCTTCGGTATTACGCCCGCCCTCAGCGGCACCGATTTGCAGGGCCCGGTACTTTGGCTAACAGATGAAGGCGACACCATTGCCGACGCCGATATTGTGGCCAGCCCCCGCGTGGGCCTGGCCTACGCAGGCGAAACGGCCGCCACGCTGCCTTGGCGCTTCCGCATCAAGGACAGCAAATGGACCAGCCCGGTGAAGTGAAATCTGGATGGAGTATACTGGTTTTCTGACTGTGCGTTAGCTCGCCAACACGCCGCACCTACCACAAATCCTCATCCACAAAATCCGCTTAACATCGAGTAATCAGTGATACTTCTCGCACACCAGTACCATCAGCTTGCCTTCCAGATTGGTGGTAGCAAACAGGTACAGGTCGCCGCCTTCTTTGATGGCGGTGCGGTGCCGGAACTCGGCTACTGAGTCTGGGAAATTGCGGGTGGTGACGTGGGCACGGTTGTCGGGGCCGAGGTGGGCGCGCAGGGCCGCGCCGTCATACTTTTCCACGGCCCGTATCCGGAAAATCCGGCCTGGAAAATCCGGACGCAGCACATCCGAAGTGTACAGGTGACTGTGCTGGTGCAGTTTCAGCAGCTCGAAAGCTGTGCCGATGCTCTTGAATGCCCCGGCTTTCAGAACGGCCACGTTCGGCTCATACAAGTACTGCTGAGGCTCGGCATACCGGGCTACGGCGCGGGTTTCGCGGGCCCGGTTCAGCCGGAATTCCTGCTGCTGACCGTTGCGGAGCATGTTCACAGTGTACCGTTCAGGGTCAACGGCTGGCTCAGGGCCCAGCTCATACAGCACTTCCTTGCACTCATTATCCACGGCCACCACCCACAGGCGGCGTACCTGCCGCAGCTCCTGAATAGCCTGCTCAATATCGAGCATGGGGGAAGTTTTGAGCAGTACACATCGGCTTTTATGCAGCAGCAGCGGCATCAGACGAAGCACATCCGGCTCACAGTCCTGCAGGCGGAAAATCTTCTTGGCAGCCGTGTCGCGGCGGGCGGGGTCCAGGTACAGCCAGTCGAATGTATCGGGGGTGTTACGCAGAAACTGTACGGCGTCGCCGGTATGGCACTGCACGTTTTCAATGCCCAGCTGTGTCAGGTTGAAGCGCACTACATCTGCCAGGGCCGCGTTGCGCTCTACGTAATGCACCTCGGCAATAGTAGCCGCAAAGTGAGCCACATCTACCCCGAAGCCACCCGTCAGGTCGGCCAGGCGCTGCCCCTGTACCAGGGAAGCCTTAAATGCCGCCGTACGGGCCGACGAGGCCTGTTCCACGGACAACGTGGGCGGAAAAACAAGGTCGGGGTTTTCGGCCCAGGCCGGGATTTTGGTCTTGGCCTTCTGACGGGCCTGAATCTGACGGATGAGGTCGGGTACCGGCAGGCCGGGGTAGCGTCGGGCCTGCAGGGCTAGTTGGGCGGGGTCGTCGTGCAGGTGCTCAGCAACGTATCGGCGGGCCGCAGTCGGCAGCGGGTATTCCATGTAGGGTTCCTACGAAAAACAGGCCGGCGCCGGACGCTGATCCGGTGCCAGCCCTGGCGAAAAGCAGCATCAAACGTAAGCAGGAAATCCGGCAACAGCCAGTTTCTGCTCGCGTGTAGGCCACTGGGATATAAAGACAGGCATTCCGGACAGGGAAGGAGGCCGCCGCCGCTTAAGGCGTGCTGCAACTCCAATTCCTGCCCGGAATGCCTGAAAACGCGAGTTAGGCTAGCGTAGGTTCCAGCTGAGGGCCAGCAGCGGCTGACCGCTCCGGCTGGCGGCCAGACCTACCGCACTAGGCCGCAGCTGATACAATACCCCCGTGCGGGCTGCCGGCACCCCGGCATTATGTGCCTCTACCGCCCGCTGAAAGTGCGAGTTGGTGTTTCGCGAAATAAAGATGTTACTCAGCAGGCTAAAAGCGGCCACACCAATGGCAGCCTGCTGCTGCGTATTGAAATATTGCTGTTTTTCGTCTTTGGCCAGTACCTGCTGACCATACACGCCTACTGCTCCTACAAAGGTGAGGCGCTCAGCCAGAAACAGCCATTTCTGCCGCCGGTACCGGTTCAGGTTGTCCAGCGCTTCTTGGTTGCCGGCCAGGTAAGGGCGCAGCCGCTGCCCGAAGAACCCGGCACTCTGGTAGTCGGAGCCTGCATCTCCCAGACCCGTAGCGAAATAGAAGTTTTTTTGCACGCCGTTCAGTCCCCGGTCCTTGTCCTCCGGAGCCAGCCGGATAACAGTGGAGGCCTGCTGTGCCTGGGCAGATACAGAGAAGCCTACAGCACACAAGACAACGAAGGCAGAGCGACGTAAAACGCCGGAAATACGGTTCAGATGGGGTTGGGGCATGTGGACAAAACTAGTGCATATATAGTCAGGTTGCTAAGTGTTTGAGCGAGAAAAAAGTGCAATTCATCGAGGAAAAGTTTTAGAGCCAATCCAACAAAAGCACTCCGGCCTTCGTTCTGGCAGGCAGTTCACCAATTTCTCTGCTCATGAAAACGCTGACTTCTCTTTTCCGCCCGGCCGTTCTGTTGGCTGTTCTGCCCGCTACACTGGTATTCTCGGCTTGCTCTAACGACGACGATAATAATGCAACTCCGGTGCCCGATCAGGGCAGAGTTACCGCCGTACATGCGGCCCCTAATGCCAACGTCAAGGTATCGGTGCTGGTCGACGATAAATCGGTGAAAGACCTGAACTATGGTGACAACTCCGGCTACTTGGCCGTGGATGCAGGAAGCCGGGTCTTCAAGATCAACGTGGCAGGCACTTCTACCACCGTAGCCACCGCCACCCAGACTGTTGCCAAGGATAAGAACTACTCGCTCTTCGCCTACAGCCCTACCACCCAGGCCAACTCCATCAGTGCCATCTGGGTAGAGGACGACCTGACAGCTCCTGCGGCCAATCAGGCAAAAGTACGCGTGGTGCATCTGGGCCTGAATGCGCCCTCACCCGTGAAGCTCTCCCAGGAAACGGTAGCCGGCTCTACTGATGTGCCCGGTGTCAGCGCGGCGTTTGGTGCAGCCTCTTCCTTTGCTTCCATTCCCACCGGCACGTATAACCTGCTGGTTACGACGGGAGCTACCTCTGCCAAGGTTGTAGCTGTCGGCGACGGTAATGGCTCCGGTACGGGCACCAAAAACTACGAGGCCGGTAAGATATACACCGTTTTGGTGCGCGGCAGCCTGGGCAGCCTCAACACCGACCTGCAGCCCAAGGCGGTGCTGATTCAGAATAACTAACTCGGCATCTGTAGCTTGAGTGCTGAAGCCCGTCCTGCCATCCGTGCGGGGCGGGCTTCGTTGCGTATAGTAAGGAGCATTGCTGCTTGAAAAGAAAAGGATAACAAATCGAGTATCTTTGCGGTTAGAAACCGACTACTTCACCTCTGTATCTGACTGATGGAGACTAAGACCACGGCCTACGTTCCGTACAAAGTAAAAGACATGAGCCTCGCCGAGTGGGGCCGCAAGGAAATCCGCCTCGCCGAAGCCGAAATGCCCGGCCTTATGTCGCTGCGGGCGGAGTATGGTGCCAGCAAGCCGCTGAAAGGCGCGCGCATCGCCGGCTGCCTGCACATGACCATCCAAACGGCCGTGCTCATCGAAACCCTCGTTGAGCTGGGTGCCGACGTTACGTGGTCGTCCTGCAACATCTTCTCCACTCAGGACCACGCCGCTGCGGCTATTGCCGCCGCCGGTATTCCGGTGTATGCCTGGAAGGGTATGAACGAAGAAGAGTTCAACTGGTGCATCGAGCAGACCCTGTGGTTTGGCGAGGAGCGTCAGCCCCTGAACATGATTCTGGATGACGGCGGCGACCTGACCAACATGGTGCTCGATAACTACCCAGAGCTGGCCGCTGGTATCAAAGGCATTTCGGAGGAAACCACCACGGGTGTACTGCGCCTGATTGAGCGCGTGAAAGCTGGTACCCTGCTTATGCCCGCCTTCAACATCAACGACTCGGTAACCAAGTCGAAATTCGACAACAAGTACGGTTGCAAAGAGTCGGCCGTGGATGCTATCCGTCGCGCTACCGACACGATGATGGCTGGTAAAGTAGCCGTGGTAGCTGGCTATGGCGACGTAGGAAAAGGCACGGCCGCCTCGCTGGCTGGTGCTGGTGCCCGCGTTATCGTGACCGAAATTGACCCCATCTGCGCCCTGCAGGCCGCTATGGACGGCTTCGAGGTGAAGAAGATGGAAAATGCCATTCCGCGCGCTGACATTGTTATTACCACTACCGGCAACTGCGACATCATCCGGGAAGAGCATTTCCGTGCCCTGCGCGACAAAGCCATTGTCTGCAACATCGGCCACTTCGACGATGAGATTGACATGGCGTGGTTGAACAAAAACTACGGCCACACCAAAGACACCGTGAAGCCCCAGGTAGACATCTATACCATCGACGGTAAAGAAGTCATCATTCTGGCGGAAGGCCGCTTGGTGAACCTGGGCTGCGCTACTGGCCACCCCTCGTTCGTTATGTCGAATTCCTTCACGAACCAGACGCTGGCTCAGTTGGAGCTGTGGCAGAACGCTGATAAGTACGAAAACGAAGTGTACACCCTGCCCAAGCACCTTGATGAGAAGGTGGCCCGCCTGCACCTCGCCAAAATCGGCGTGGAGCTGGACGAGCTGACGCCCAAGCAGGCTGACTATATCAAAGTACCCGTAGAAGGCCCGTTCAAATCGGACCTGTACCGTTACTAATAAGCTACGGCTTTCAACTAAAAACCCCGCCCGGCGCAATGCCGGGCGGGGTTTTTAGTTATTGAGTCTGAACTGGGAAACGGTTTTTGTATTCTCCGCTTGAAGTATATAGCGGAATACCCAGAAGTTTCCACTGATGTAGCAATATAACGTCGTACGCTACCTGATGCTGCTGCACATTAGCGGTGCCACCCAGCGGCTTCCAAGTATGCCCGAGCATCAATCCCGAAATGGTAGGATATAAGCCGCTGACGACAAAACTTGAATCGGTGCGGGTGCCTTCAAATATTAAATGAAGCTTATTGTTCGGGTTCAGGGTAACGGTTGTCGATTGGCTCCAGTTGCCGAGGGGCTGCCCGTTGTTGGCGGGAGCCAGCAGGTTGGGAATATTACCTTCCGGCTCCTGACTACTTTTCACCGACAGGCTCATCAGAAACAACAGGGCTAACCCTAAGCCAAGCTGGCGCCTTAAGAGTATAAGAACCTTAAACCAGGCAAACACGACACATACAAGTAGAATGACGTTGAGAATAGTCCACAGAAGAGTAAGCATATAGGAATAGGGTAAAGGATGATACTGAGATAGGACAATATAGAAGGATAAAGCCCGAATAGTTAGCCTAGCGCAGCAGCCTCCACGCCCAGCCGCTCCCGCACGGCGGGGGCCACCACTTGCCCGAACAGTTCGATGGAGCGCAGTACGGCTTCGTGAGGCATGCCTTCCAGCATCAATTGACCAATGAAGCGCGAGTTGCCGAACAGCCCGTGCAGATACACCAGCTTCTCGATAATTTCCTGGGGCGTACCCACGAACAGCGGCCCCTGCGGCCCGCGCAGGTAATCAAACTGCTGCCGCGACATAGGAGGCCAGCCTCGCTCCCGGCCAATGCGGTTCATTACCAAAGAGTAAGCCGGGAAGAACTCATCAGCGGCTTGCCTTGAGTCCTCGGCAATATGGAAGTGGCAGTTAATGCACAGCGGCAGTGCTTCGGTATGACCCGCCTGCTGAGCAGCGCGGCGGTGCAGCTCGGCAAATGACACGTACTGCGCCGGTGCCCCGCCCAGAATGGCAATGGTCAGCCCCAAGCCCAAGGAGCCGGCCCGCGCCGCCGAGGCGGGCGTGCCACCCACGCCAATCCAGATGGGTAGTTTGGACTGCAACGGGCGCGGATACACGCCCTTGCCCTTAATATCGGGCCGCAGCTTGCCCTGCCAGGTTACTACTTCCTGTTCGTTCAGCTGCAGCAATAAGCCCAGCTTTTCGGTGAACAGCGCATCGTAGTCCTTCAAATCCTGCCCGAACAGCGGAAACGATTCGATGAAGGAGCCCCGGCCGGCAATGATTTCGGCCCGGCCGTTGGAAATCAGGTCGAGGGTGGCGAAGTTCTGGAACGTGCGCACCGGGTCGGTGGAGCTGAGTACCGTGACGGCACTGCTGAGCCGCACCCGGCTGGTAACGGATGCCATCGCCGCCAGGACCATCTCCGGCGACGATACCACATAGTCGGCCCGATGATGCTCGCCAATGGCCACCACATCCAGCCCGGCCTCATCGGCGCGGCGGCCCAGGGCCACGAGTTCCTGGGTGCGTTGGGCCGCAGCTGTGTCGCCGCCGGCTACGTGGGCGGGGGCTACCTCGCCAAATGAGCTGATGCCAAGTTCCATTGTTTGCTTAAATCAGGTAGGTACATGAATCTGGTAGCCTAACGCAGTAGAACGCCGCTTTGTTCACGCTACTCGCTTACCGTAAACCACGGCATAGCCAGTCGGCCCGGAAACTGATACACCCGCACGGAGTCGCCGGGCATGGTCTGGTCGTAGGTTTCTTCTGTTACGGTTACATCTTCGGGCGCGGTTCTCGGGCCCCAGGCACCTACTTTGAGATAATAGGTGGTGGTTTTGCCGGAGGAAATGTGTTTGCTGATTACGTTGGCGGCGTACACGCGCGGCGTGGCCTCATCGAACACGCAGTTGATGGCCACCACCGCGCTGTAGCCGTACACCAGCGCACAGAAGAATACAGTGGCTACGGCTCCCCACCGGCTGGCGGGCAGCTTAATGAAACGGCGGTTACCGTAGGCCAGCACCCCGCCAAACAGTACGGCTACGGCCGCCGCCAGCTGCCAGGCCGCCGAGTAATCCAGCAGCTCAAAGTCAAGCAGCACGCGCAGCATTAGAGCAACCGCCGGTATAAATAATGCAGAACCCAGAGCCGGATAGGCACTGTCTTTTCGCTCATCGGCCCGCAACAGGCCCTGGTACCAGAGCAAAGCCAGGGCGGCTACCGGAGGCAGACCGAGGCTGGCCTGCACGGCCACGTCGTAGGGTTTGGGATAGAAGAACAACCATGCAGCCACGGCCCAGGCCAGTGTGTTCAGTACGCGGGCTACCTGCCGGGCCTGGGCTAGCTTTTCCTCCCGTTCCGGCACGGAGCGGCCCAGCGTCTCATCCTGCAGAATTTCCTGGGCCTCCAGTTCCTGTTGCTGCACATCCAGGTTGGGGAACCGCTCGGCCAGCCAAAGCTGAATTTCCTTGTATCCCTCGCTCGTGTAACCTATCCGAATGGATGGATAGGCGTTGGAAACGGGCACGATGTACGTGTACTTATCGTCGGCGCGGTATCCACGGACGGCTTCCAGCGGAAGCTCCTTGCGCCGCAACGCGCCTTTGTAGCGGATGCTTTGCTCGCTAAAAATATGCCGGGCCTTGTACGTTTCAACCAACCCATACACAAAGAATAGCGCCAAGCCCCACCCCAGGATTCCGAAGCCAATGGTAATGCCGTTCCAACCTTCTTCAGTCATGAGGAAGGGTAAGATCAACATGACTACAATGAGCGGGGGAACCAGCAAATACAAGAAGATGCGCCAGCCTTTGGCGGTGCCGTAGCTGTATTCGGTAGTAGTTGCGGTAGAAAGCGGCATTGGTAGAATGGTAAACAGGGATAGTTAACGGCGTCCAAACCTTAAAGCTAGGCCCCCAAACGAAAACGACCAACCGGAATGGTTGGTCGTTGATGACTATAGGCCGCAAACAGCAGAATACTACAGGAAGCTGCCGCCCGTCAACTTCTCACTCAGTTCCCAAAGCCGCCGGGCGTTTTCGGGCGTGTTGTAGCTTGATTTCACGGCTGCCGGCCGCTTCTTCACGAAGTAGCCGCCGCTGGTGTCGGCTACTTCCGGGGTGGTGGCGAGGTAGATGCTGGTTTGCGCACCTTCTTCCGAGGACGTCATGAACGGCGCGGCTACTTTGTAGAATGCCTTGGTAAACCAGTTGGAGCTTTGTCCGAAGCTGCTGGCCACTACGCCCGGATGCAGGCTGTTGGTGGTGATGTTGCTGATGCCGTGCTGCCGCAGCCGCCGGGCCAACTCCTGCGTGAACATGATGTTGTAGAGCTTGGAATTGGCGTAGGCTCGCATGGGCGAGTATCCGCCCGCTACTTCCAGCGTGCTGAAATCTGGCTTGGCAAACTGGTAGGCCATAGAGGCCACATTCACAATGCGGGCCGCCGGGCTTTGCTGCAGCCGGTCCAGCAACAAATTGGTAAGCAGAAACGGCCCCAGGTGGTTGGTCGCCAGCGTCAACTCGTAGCCGTCGGCTGATGTTTGCCGCTCGTCGCCCAGCACCAGCCCGGCGTTGTTTACCAACACATCCAGATGGCCGTAGCGCTGGCGGAACTCCTCAGCTGCCCGCCGTACCTGACTCAGGTCCGACAGGTCGCAGAGCAGCACATCTACGCGGCGGCCGGGCCAGGCTAGGGGCTGAATTTCGTGGCGGGTGTGAGCGGCCTTATCGGCGTTGCGGGCCAGCAGCACCACGTGGTAGCCCTCCTGGGCCAGCGCCCGGGCCGTAACGGTGCCAATACCGGCAGTGGCGCCGGTTACCAGCGCAATTTTTTCGGAAGATGAGGTCATAGACAGAAGCAGATTAGCCGGGCTGTATACGCATCCGTCATTCCTGCAACCAATTCAACCGGAGTTTTTTATAGTCCTGAAGCCAATGGTCAGGCTATTTTACTACTAACAGGCGGCGGCTGGATTGCGGCAAAGCCTGGCCGGCTGCTACCCGAACCAGATAGGAACCGGCCTTGACATTGCTTAAGGGCAGATTGACAACGGTTTCCGAACTGGGTACTACCAGGATTTCGCGCCCGGCTTCATCCAGAACTTGAATTGTGCGCGGTGCTGGCTGAGTAAATTGTACAGTGGCCGCTTCTGTAGCCGGGTTTGGATATACAGTAAATGAATGGTTTACAGGCTGCTTACGTGCCGCCGTCGGTGCGCTGACGGCGGCGCGGCCCGGTACTACCCGATAAGTTGGAAAACTATCCGGCAAGGTCCGGTAAAACCGATGCAGGGCTGCTTTGTCAAACCGCAGCACCACGCTGTCGGCGGAAAAATTGCGGAACCGGACCAGCTCCGCAAACTGCCCATCCTTCACGGCTGCCGATAAGTCCTGCATCTGTGAGTAATCGGTGCCCAGGCCCTGTACCCGGCGGGTGGTGATGCGGGCCGCGTGTACCCAGCTACTGACTGAGTCGCGGCCCGGCGTTACCAGATAGTACAGCCCCCGATACCGGAACGCCCGCGCGGCAAACCAGGGTACTGTATCGGCCGCAGTAACCAGTGAAAAGCTGTTTAACATAGTTTGCGGATCATAGCGCAGCACAAAGCTGGTTGTGTCGGGCCCAACCAGCTGCCCGGCTGTTCCTAGCACTTCGGTCAGATTACGCGGAGAGGTAACTTCAAACGGAGCGAACCGGGCGGCTGTGTGAGTTTCACATGCCACCAGCTGCAACCCAACGCAACTCACCAAGGCTAAGCGGATAATTCGGAAAATGGTCATGGCCGGATGTATGATAGCAGATACCTGCGTGAATTAGCTCACTAAGCAAAAGGTAACCCACCCGCGCAAAACCCCGATATTTGTCTGCGCTATGCCCCAGGTTCCGCTGTCCGTCGTTATCATCACCTTCAACGAAGAAGCTAACATTGCCCGCTGCCTCGAAGCAGCTCGGCCTATTGCTGACGAACTGTTGGTAGTAGACAGCTTCTCCACCGACCGCACCGTGGAAATCTGCCAACAGCTGGGGGCCCGGGTGGTGCAGCACGCTTTCGAAGGCTATGTGCAGCAGAAAAACTACGCCACCGCCCAGGCCCGCCATGACTATGTGCTACAATTGGATGCCGACGAAGTGCTGACCGAAGAGCTGCGCCAGAGCATTCAGGCGGCCAAAGCCAACTGGCAGGGTGGAGGCTACACCCTGGCCCGCCTCACCAACTACTGCGGCAGTTGGGTGCGGCACGGCGGCTGGTACCCCGACCGGAAGCTGCGCCTCTACGACCGGCGCCTGGGCCGCTGGGAGGGCCTGCTGCTGCACGAGCGGTACGAGCTGCAACCCGGCCAGCCCGCGCCGTTGCCCTTGGTCGGCGACGCCCTGCATTACTCCTATGATTCCGTGGAGCAGCACGTACAGCAGCTCAACCGCTTCACCAGCATAGCCGCCGACGAACTGTGGCTGCGCGGCCGGCGTAACGTGTCCCTGTTTCATCTGCTACTGAAGCCGTGGTGGAAATTCGTGCACGGCTATGTATTGCGGCTGGGCTTCCTGGATGGCTTTGCCGGGCTGAGCATTGCCGTTATTTCGGCCTGGGGCGTATTTCTGAAATTTGCCAAGCTCAAAACCAAGCCGCGCCCATGAGTTGCACCTTCCTCCTCAGCCGCACCGATGCCATCGGCGACGTGGTGCTGACGCTGCCCGTGGCCGGCCGCCTGAAGCAGCTGTATCCCGGGTGCCGGGTGCTGTTACTGGGCCGCACCTATACCAAGGCCGTGGCCGAGGCATGTCCCTGGCTGGATGGCTTTCTGAATTTTGATGAGCTGCGGCAGCTGCCGGAATCCGCCCAGATAGGCGCCCTGCAGGCCACCGCCGCCGATACTATTCTGCACGTTTTCCCCAACAAACTGCTGGCTAAACTGGCCCGTAAAGCCGATATCCGGCAGCGCGTGGGTACTCGCAGCCGGTGGTTTCACTGGCTCACCTGCAACCGCCTGGTAGCCCTGAGCCGCCGCCACTCCCCGCTGCACGAAGCCCAACTGAATCTGCAGCTGCTGCGCGGCATAGGCGAAACGGCGGTTCTGCCTTTGACCGATGTGGTGCCGCTGGTAAAACTGCAGCCTGTCGTGCCGTTGCGGCCGGAGCTGCAGCAATTACTTGCCGCCCGGCAGCCAGAGGAGCTCAACGTCATTCTGCATCCACGCAGTCGGGGCAGTGCCCGGGAGTGGGGTCTGGCGCATTTCGGCATCTTGGCTCGGCTGCTACACCAAGCCGGGCACCGCGTGTTCATCACCGGCACGGCTGCGGAAGGCGAGGAGCTGCGCGAGTGGTTCATGGAACATCAGCCGTTCCTCGCCGCCGACCTAACCGGACAGCTGGAGCTGCCGGAGTTTCTGGCTTTCATTGCCGCCGCCGATGGGCTGGTGGCTGGTAGCACCGGCCCGCTGCACCTGGCCGCTGCTTTGGGCCGGTACGCGTTGGGGCTGTATCCGCCCATCCGGCCCATGCACCCCGGCCGCTGGGCCCCGCTGGGCTCGCACGCCGACTATCTGGTATTCGATAAACCCGACTGCCAGGAGTGTCGGGTGCAGCCTGCCGCTTGTACCTGTATTAAGGCGCTGGAGCCGCTGCAGGTGCTGGCCCGGGTGCAGCAATGGCAGCCTTTGCCCGTTGCTGGCAGTTCGCTGCCTGCCTGAAGGCCGCTACCCGATTTTTATCATTGAGCCGGAAACAGCGTTGGCCGAGAGCAGACCTAGCGTGGCTGGGTTGAAAAAATCAGCATGCAACCTGAAATGCCGCCCGGCCCGTAGGTATATTCAGCCAGCCTTATACACCTTTCCGGCCAAGGAAGTGCAACCTTCGCGTCGGGAACAGGTCAGGTCTGCGCACTCCGGCATACATGTACGCACATGGCTGGTGCGGAAACCTTCTGCGCCGGAGCCGGTATAACCCAAAGCATTTGTCAAACGGCGGTATTTTTTTAATATTCAGCCGCAATAATTAGCGTTCATGAGCGACTCTCCCGAGCGGATTCCAAAACTGAGCAAAGAGGAAAAGGACCGGCGTTTTCAGGCCGAACTAATGCCCGTGCTCGACCCCCTGTATAACTTCGCCTTCCGCCTCACTCTCGATGAAGATGATGCAAATGACTTGGTACAGGAAACTTATCTGAAAGCATATCGCTTCTTTGAGTACTTCGAACCGGGAACAAACGCCAAAGCGTGGCTGTTTCGCATCCTGAAAAATTCGTTCATCAACGATTTTCGCAAGAAGAGTAAGCAACCAGCCAAGGTTGATTACAGCGAAATCGAAGGGTACTACAACTCGGAAGATGTGGAAGCCGACAGTGATGCCGGCTCTACCTCAACCGACATGCGGCAACAGGCCGTGCGTGACCTTATCGGTGATGAGGTGGCTCGCGCGCTGAATTCGCTGCCCGTGGATTTTCGCACGGTCATTATCCTCTGCGACCTGGAAGGGTTCACGTACGAGGAAATGGCAAAAGTGCTGGACATCCCCATCGGTACGGTGCGCTCCCGCTTGCACCGGGCACGCAACTTCCTGAAAGAGAAACTTGAGAAGTACGCTAAGTCGATGGGCTACGGCTCCGAAGGCGACGGCGAAGAAGATTACACCTTTACTGAAGAGTCTGAATAACCTCCCCTCAGCCAAGCCCCCGCTATGGAAACTACTTCTACAAAGCAAACCAACCAGAGCGGCGCCCCTGTTACCAGCGGCCCCGACTGTGAACGTGTGAATACGATACTCGACCAAATCATTGTTGGGCAGGAGCCCACGGCGGAGGACGCGGAATACTTCATCAACCACGGTGAAGATTGTTCTCCCTGCTTCGATAGCCTCGAAAAACAGCACATCTTTATTGACTTTCTCAGCGCGCACGTAGGCCGCAAAAAGGCTCCCGTTACGCTGTCAAACTCAATTCTTGCGAAACTTCAGGGAGAAATGGCCTAATTTTGCCCGATGCAGGGTAAAATCATCGCCTTTTCGGCTCCCTCCGGAGCTGGTAAGACCACCATCGTACATCGGCTGCTGGAACGTATTCCGGAGCTAAGTTTCTCAATTTCAGCTTGTACGCGCGATAAGCGCGGGCGCACCGAAGCCAACGGCAAGGACTACTACTTCATCTCCGTACAGGAGTTTCAGGAGAAGATCCGGCACGATGACTTCGTGGAATGGGAAGAAGTGTACGAGGGAGCCTTCTATGGTACGCTTAAATCAGAGATTGAGCGCATCTGGGATAATGGGCAGCACGCCACGCTGGATGTGGATGTGAAAGGTGGCCTTAGCATCAAGGAGTTTTACAAAGACCGTGCCCTTGCGGTGTTCGTGAAGCCTCCGTCGCTGGAGGTGCTGGAGCAACGGCTGCGCAACCGCGCTACTGATTCCGAAGCGAGCATTTCGGCCCGGATTTATAAGGCCAACTTTGAACTCACGTTTGAGGACCGCTTCGATGTGGTCATCGTGAACGACGACTTGGAGCGTGCCATCGACGAGGCCGAGAAACTGGTGCGCGCCTTCATTACTGCCGAGTCAGCCATTCTGTGAGCAGTCCTGCTACCGAAACCCATACGGGCCGGAAAGTAGGACTGCTTTTTGGTTCCTTTAATCCCATCCATACCGGGCACCTGATTCTGGCGCACTTTATGGCTACCCATACCGACTTGGATGAGGTGTGGCTGGTTGTATCGCCGCAAAGCCCGTTTAAAGTAGGGCAGGAACTATTAGGTGAAACGGAACGGCTTGATTTGGTGGAGCGGGCCATTGCCGGCAATAATCGGCTGCGCGCCCTGGATGTGGAGTTTGTCATGCCCAAACCCAGCTACACCATTGATACGCTGGACGAATTACGACGACAATATCCGGCTCATCAGTTTGTGCTGCTGATGGGGGAGGACAACCTGCCCGGCCTGCCCCGGTGGAAGCAAGCCGACCGGATTTTAGCTGAAAACGAAATCTACGTGTATCCGCGCCCCGGGGTAGATGCCACTGAGGTGAATGCCCACCCTGGTGTGCGGGTAGTTGAGGCTCCGCTGCTGGACATTTCGGCTACCTTCATTCGCGAATGTGTACGGGAAGGCAAATCCATCCGCTACCTCGTGCCTGAGGCCGTTGAGCACCAGATTGCCGCGGCCGGCTACTGGCAGTAGTAAGCCGTACTCCTTAAACAGAAAGCCCCGGACCTCAGCTTGAGGTCCGGGGCTTTCTGTTTGTTATAGGGCAGCAGGAGAAATCAGATGGTCATGATTTCCGATTCCTTCTTGCTGAGCAGCTCATCGACTTTGCTGATGTAGATATCGGTGAACTTCTGCACTTTGGCTTCGGCATCCTTCACGGCATCTTCCGAGGCACCGTCTTTCTGCAGCTTACGCAACGATTCGTTCACGTCCTTGCGGATACCGCGGATGCGGACTTTGCCGCTCTCCGATTCGTTTTTGGCCTGCTTCACTAGGTCGCGGCGGCGTTCCTCCGTCATGGGCGGAATATTCAGACGCACACCTTCAGCATCCGACTGGGGGTTCAGGCCCAGGTCGCTGTTCTTGATGGCCTTGGCAATTTCGCTGATCATGTTCTTTTCCCAGGGCTTGATGAACAGCGTACGGGCATCGGGAGCCGCTACGTTGGCTACCTGCGCCACGGGCGTGGGCGTGCCGTAGTAATCAACGCGGAGCGAGTCGAGCATGGCCGGGCTGGCTTTGCCGGCCCGGATACGGGCAAATTCCACTTGCGTGTGCTGCAGGGCCTTGCCCATCGACTCCTCGGCCTCGTCCAGGTAAAACTTGATTTCTTCGTCCACTTCTTAAAAAGGTTGAGTGTTGGATGTAGGTGTTGAATTTGCGTGAGAACCGCGGCGGCGTTACGCCTGCTCCGGCGTGCTGTCGTGCGTAGTTGGCTGCAGGCTGCTGTGGTTGGGGTCGAGGTTGGTGGCCTTGCTGCCGTGCATGCTTACCAGCGTGCCCACGCTTTCCCCATCGAGCAGCCGCTGCAGGTTACCTTCCTTGTTCATGTCGAAGACAATAATAGGCAGGTTGTTTTCCTTACACAGCGTGAAGGCCGTCATGTCCATCACGTTCAGGTTCTTTTCCATCACCTCATCAAAGGTAATTTCCGGAAACCGTACGGCTGATGGGTCTTTCTCGGGGTCGGCGGTGTAGATGCCGTCCACACGGGTACCCTTCAGCACCACATCAGCTTCAATTTCGATGGCGCGCAGGGAGGCTGCCGAATCGGTAGTGAAGTAAGGAGAGCCAATGCCGGCCCCGAAGATAACCACGCGGCCTTTTTCCAGGTGGCGCATAGCCCGGCGGCGGATGTAAGGCTCACATACCCGCTGAATGGTAACACCGGAAAGCAGGCGGGTATTCACGCCCAGCTTTTCCAGGGCACTTTGCAGGGCCATCGAGTTGATGACGGTGGCCAGCATGCCCATGTAGTCGCCCTGCACACGGTCCAGCCCGAAGGCTTCGGCCTGCACGCCCCGGAAGATGTTGCCCCCCCCGATTACTACGGCTATCTGAGTACCCGTTTCGGCTACGGCCTTAATTTCTTCGGCGTACTGCATAAGGCGGGTGGCGTCAATGCCATACTGTTGCTGGCCCATCAGAGCCTCGCCGCTTAGTTTCAGCAGGATTCGGTTGTACTTCAAGATGAGAGAGGTTAAGCGTGAAACACGACTGTACGTAGCAAGGCCGTAAGCAAGTACCGGCGGTTGTAGCCGCACGGTATCCGCTTACGGCCCCGGGCAAAGAAAGTGCTGATTAGCTGAACTGTACCAGCACCTGGCCTTTGGTTACGTTGTCGCGCAAATTGACTTTTATAGCGGCCACGGTGCCGTCACCGGGCGCTTTCAGAATGTTTTCCATCTTCATGGCTTCCAGCACCAGCAGTGGGTCGCCTTTCTGTACGGTTTGGCCCGGGGCAACGCGCACATCCACAATCAGGCCGGGCATTGGGGCTTTCAACTCGTTGATTTTCTGGCTGGCCGCGTTGCTCATGCCCAGCTTGTCCAGCAGCAGATCAAACCGGTCTTTTGCCTCCAACTCCACGCGCTGGCCGTTCAGCTTCAGTACCAGTTGTTTGCTGGCGTAATCAGCCGATACTAGCTCTGCCGAGTAGGAGCGGCCCTCGTAGAGTACGTGGTAGCGCCCGTTGCCCAGCGGGGCAATATCCCAACTGAACGGCTGCCCGTTGACGGTAGTAGTGCCGTTAGGCTGATAATCAACCTCCCAAGCGGGTAGGGTAGGGGCAGTGCGGATCTGGAGCATCGGGAACAGAGCAGGGGTAGGGCGGAAAAGGGCTTAAAGATAGGCCAATTCTGAAATAAATTCGGAACTTGACCCTCCAATGTCCTAGTGCCTTTCCGCATGAAATATCCGCTCCTCGGTACCGTTGTTCTGGTGCTGATGTGTACTGTATACGCTCCAGCTCAGGTAGTTAAATCCAGTCGTCCCGCCTCATCGGTAAGCCACCCGGCCCGTAAAAAAGTCACGGAACCTGTTGCCGCGCCGGCGTCAGTGGCGGCCAGTGCGGCCGTGCCCAACTGGTTGCCCTCCACCAATCCGGTACAACCCTCGGCCACCATCCTGAGTGACCTGATCGATACCAAGCTGGATGTGCGCTTCGATTGGCCCAAACAGTGGCTGCTTGGGGTGGCTACGCTCACAGTTCGCCCTCATTTTTATCCGCAAAGTCAGCTGGTGCTGGATGCCAAGGGGTTTGATGTGAAAAGCGTGGAGCTCGTAAATGCTTCCCGTAAAGGCAAGGATCTGAAATTCAGCTATGATAAGAAGAAGCTGACTATCAGTCTTGACCGGCTGTACCAGCGCACTGAGCAATACCAGATCCGGATTCAGTACGTAGCCAAACCCAACGAACTGCCCAAAGGAGGCAGCGAAGCCATTACCGATGCCAAAGGCCTGTATTTTATCAACCCGCTGGGTACCGATAAAACTAAACCTCGGCAGGTCTGGACTCAGGGTGAGACAGAGGGGAGTTCCTGCTGGTTCCCTACCATCGACCGTCCCAACCAGCGCATGACGCAGGAAATCAGCCTCACGGTAGAAAGTGGTCAGAAAACCCTGTCCAACGGCCTGCTGGTTTCCTCCCGTCGCAACCCCGATGGTACCCGCACCGACCTGTGGAAGCTTAGCCAGGCGCACGCTCCATATCTGGCTATGCTGGCCGTAGGCGATTTTGCCGTGGTGTCGGACACGTGGCGCGGTAAACCTGTGGACTACTACGTGGACCCCGCGTTCCAGTACACCGCCAAGCGCGTTTTTGGGAATACCCCCGAAATGCTGGAGTTCTTCTCCAAAAAGCTGGCCGTTGATTATCCTTGGGACAAGTACGCCCAGGTAGCCGTGCACGACTTCGTGTCGGGAGCCATGGAAAACACCACGGCCTCCACTTTTCAGCAACAGCTAGTGCAGTTTACGCCCCGCGAGCTGGCTGATGTAACCTATGCCGCTTCAGAGTCGGTTATTGCGCACGAGCTGTTTCACCAGTGGTTTGGCGACTATGTAACCACCGAATCCTGGAGTAATCTGCCCCTGAACGAATCGTTTGCTGATTACTCTGAGCTGCTATGGGCCGAGCATAAGTATGGGGCCGATGCCGCGGCGCTGGTCCAGCAAACCAAGCTGCGCAACTACCTCGACGAAGCCCAGACGAAGCGGGAGCCACTGATCCGGTACCGGTACGCGGAACGGGAAGACATGTTTGACCGCCACTCCTATGATAAGGGAGGCCGCGTATTACACATGCTGCGTAATTATGTGGGCGAAGAAGCCTTTTATGCTTCCCTCACCCGGTACCTAACGCACAACAAGCTTTCCACTACCGAACTGGCAAAGCTCCGCATTGCCTTCGAGGAAACGACGGGGGAGGATTTGATGTGGTTTTTCGACCAGTGGTTTCTGCAGCGCGGCCATCCGGAGCTGCGCGTTACGCATAGCTACGAGAATAGCCAGGTAGTAGTACACGTGCAGCAGGTGCAGGATACGCTCTATCAGCCCGTATACCGTCTGCCCGTCACAGTAGCTACCTGGAACGGCAATCAGCCTACTGAGCACCGAATCATGATAACCAAGGCGGACCAGACCTTCCGGCTGGCCGTCAACCAGCGTCCCAACCTGGTCAAGTTTGACGATGAAGGCATCCTGCTGGCCGATATTGACGAAACTCAAAGTCAGGAAGAGTTGCTGTATCAGCTCAGCCACGCACGCGGTTACCTACAGAAGTATCAGGCTATCCAAGGCCTTCGCGCCAAGTCCTCCGATCTGCTGGTGAGTTCGGCGTTCCGCGGAGCACTCAACGACCCGTTTTGGGCGACCCGAGTGGCCGCACTGGATGGCCTGCGCAGATACCGTGGGGCCGAAGGCAATGCCGTCCGCAAGGATCTGCAGCGTATTGCCATGAACGAAAAGAATGGTACCGTTCGTGCTACGGCCATCAGCGTGCTGTCTTCCTTCCTTAATGAGGACTACAGTGAGGTGTATAGCTCAGCACTAAAAGATAGCTCCTATCTGGTGGCCAGCGCTGCCGTGAATGCCTTGGCGCATGCGCCCACACCTGCCACACGTACCCAGCTGGCTGCACTGCAGAATACCAATAACCCGGCGCTTCTTACAGCACTTTCCAACTACTATGGGTTAAACGGCACACTGGACGACTACCAGTGGTTCCTGCAGCGCAGTAAAGATGCGCCGGCAGAGGTTCTGTATGTAATGCTGGAGAATTTCGGCATCCTCATGCAGCGTATTCCTCCCATTGAGCGCGAGAAAGGTATCCAGCGGCTGGAAGCATTAGCCCGTACTCACCCGCAATTGTATGTGCGCTTGGGAGCCTACAAAGGATTGCATGAGTTAATAGCCAGCATGCCCACTCTGAAAGCTACGCTACAGGATATCCGAAATAAGGAGAAGGACGGTAATTTGAGAGCCATGTACAGCCTGATTCAATAAAAGCGCAACTTTTTTTCAGGTGCAGTACATTTTTTTTATAGTGATGCTTGTTATAGGTAGTCAGGTAATTATCTCTCAAAATGCTGTTCGCAGAATGCTTATCGGCGCAAAAAAGTAAAAACCTTTTTGCGCGGGCACTTGACTTACATCAGAAAGCCACTAATTTTGCAACTCCAATCGACACAGTAACGGCTTCACCGCTGCAGTTTTGAAAGGGAAGGTTTTCTGCAACCGGCAGAAAAATATAACTGGGGGCGTCGCATAGCGGCAATTGCGGGTGACTGTAACTCACCTCCTTCGGGTTCAAAGGTTCGAGTCCTTTCGCCCCCACAAAGTATCTGTATAGCTGGCTTCAGGCATTCGTCTGGAACGCAAACCGAATAGCCAGCCATTCAGTTGCTTCGCACGCGGGAGTAGCTCAGTTGGTAGAGCGGCAGCCTTCCAAGCTGCAGGTCGCGGGTTCGAACCTCGTCTCCCGCTCGGTGCCAGGAATGGCAGTGAGAAGTTACATAGATAGCATAGCTGGTAAATGTTTCTCTCCTGTTGTATCTTTGCCAAACAAATTAAAACAAGCCGTTTTAGCTCAGTGGTAGAGCACTTCCTTGGTAAGGAAGAGGTCATGGGTTCAAATCCCATAAATGGCTCAGAATTACGAGTACCAACGGGGCAGCGCGACTGCACCGTTTGGAAACTGTCAGCAAAGTAAAGCGACGTGCAGTCCCGACTAAACGGAGCTGTGTTTCGCTTTCTTACTGTATAGTCTAGTCGCGTTTCCCCCTCATCACCTCAAAATTCCTCTTAATCTCTTTACAATGGCTAAAGAAAATTTTGACCGGTCCAAGCCGCACGTAAACATCGGCACGATTGGTCACGTGGACCACGGCAAAACCACCCTCACTGCTGCTATCACCACGGTTCTGGCTAACAAGGGTCTGGCTGCCAAGCGCGACTTCTCTTCGATCGACAATGCTCCCGAAGAAAAAGAGCGTGGTATCACCATCAACACCGCTCACGTAGAATACGCTACCGAAAACCGTCACTATGCTCACGTTGACTGCCCCGGTCACGCTGACTATGTGAAGAACATGGTGACGGGTGCTGCTCAGATGGACGGCGCTATCCTCGTGGTAGCTGCTACCGACGGCCCGATGCCCCAGACGCGTGAGCACATCCTGCTCGCTCGCCAGGTAGGTGTTCCTCAGCTGGTTGTGTTCATGAACAAAGTGGACATGGTGGATGACCCCGAGCTGCTCGAGCTGGTGGAAATGGAAATCCGTGAGCTGCTGTCGTTCTACGACTTCGACGGTGACAACATTCCGGTTATCCAGGGCTCGGCTCTGGGCGGCCTGAACGGTGATGCCAACTGGGTTCCCAAAATCGAGGAATTGATGGCTGCTGTTGATAGCTACATTCCAATTCCTGCTCGTCTGACCGACCTGCCCTTCCTGATGCCCGTAGAGGACGTGTTCTCTATCACCGGTCGTGGTACGGTAGCAACCGGCCGTATCGAGCGTGGTATCATCAACTCGGGTGAGCAAGTTGAAATCCTCGGTATGGGTGCTGAGAACCTCAAGTCGACCGTAACGGGCGTTGAGATGTTCCGCAAAATCCTTGACCGTGGTGAAGCTGGCGACAACGTAGGTCTGCTGCTCCGCGGTATTGAAAAAGAAGCCATCCGTCGTGGTATGGTTATCTGCAAACCCGGTTCGGTTAAGCCCCACACCAAGTTCAAAGCTGAGGTGTACGTGCTGTCGAAAGAAGAAGGTGGCCGTCACACGCCGTTCTTCAACAACTACCGTCCCCAGTTCTATTTCCGCACCACCGACGTAACCGGCATCATCACGCTGGCCGAGGGTGTGGAAATGGTAATGCCCGGCGACAATGTAACTATCTCGGTTGAGCTGATCAACTCGGTAGCTATGGAAAAAGGCCTGCGTTTCGCTATCCGTGAGGGTGGCCGTACGGTAGGTGCCGGTCAGGTAACCGAAATCACCGAGTAGTTTTAACCAACTGCCGTTGAAATAATACAGATCCGCCTCCGAAAATTTCGGGGGCGGATTTGTTTTGTGTAAAGAGTTCCATACATTTGCAGTCCCAATCCAGCACCTTGACTGGCTGGGACGCATACACGGGCGTAGTTCAAGGGTAGAATAGAGGTCTCCAAAACCTTTGATGGGAGTTCGAATCTCTCCGCCCGTGCCACAAAAAAACTACGGCTGCTTCGGCAGCCGTAGTTTTACACCCCAAACCGGTGCTTTCTATCATGAGCAAGCTAACCAGATACTTTCAGGAGACATCCGAGGAGATGCGTTACAAAGTAACGTGGCCTTCGCTGGAGGAACTGCAGAAAAGCGCCGGCCTGGTGCTGATTGGTTCTTTGTTGTTTGCTGCCGTGGTAGGCGTGCTGGACGTGGCTTTCAAGGAAAGCCTAGAAGCATTTTATAACTCAGTCCGTTAATCGGGAGATATTCGACGACAATGGGTGAGTTGAAATGGTACGTAGTTCGCTCGGTTAGCGGACAGGAGAAAAAAGCCAAAACCTATCTGGAAACGGAAATTGGCCGTCATGGTCTTTCTGATTTGGTACCGCAGGTACTGATTCCGGTAGAGAAGGTATTCGAAATGCGCAACGGTAAGAAGCGCGTGCGTGAGCGTAACCTGTACCCTGGCTACATCATTATTCACGCCGACCTGACTCACGGGGAAGTAGACCACATTATCACCAGCACGCCTGGCGTAATTGGTTTCCTCAGCGACAAGGAAGGCAAAGCCGCCAACCAGAATACCAAACCTGTTCCCCTGCACATTTCCGAAGTAAACCGCATCCTTGGGATTGTAGATGAAGTGGAGGAGCAGGCAGCTACGCTGGAAACTCCATTCGTGGTAGGTGAACTGGTAAAGATTGTGGACGGTGGTTTCGCGGGTATGTCGGGCACGGTGTCCGAAGTATTCGAGGAACGGAAGAAACTGAACGTTATCGTGAAAATTTTCGGCCGTAGCACTCCCATGGAGCTTAGCTACACGCAGGTCGAGAAGGAAGTATAACTGCCATAACAACGTCACCGGTTATCCGCTCCGGACCGGTGGTGCTTCCACTTTTGGAGCAATTTTCATCTGAGGGCTACTACGTGTTACCGTAGAAACCCGAAGCCTTTTAAACCAAATGGCCAAAGAAATCAGAGGTTATCTGAAGCTTCAGATAAAGGGAGGCGCCGCAAACCCTGCGCCGCCGGTTGGACCTGCACTTGGTAGCAAAGGCCTTAACATCATGGAGTTCTGCAAGCAGTTCAATGCGCGGACCCAGGATAAGGCCGGCCAAGTTTGTCCTGTACTCATCACCATGTACACCGACAAGTCGTTTGACTTCGTGGTGAAGACTCCTCCGGTGCCGGTTCTGCTCATGGAAGCAGCCAAGCTCCAGAGCGGCTCGAAAGAGCCGAACCGTAACAAGGTAGGGTCGGTATCATGGGACCAAGTGCGCACCATCGCCGAGACGAAAATGCCGGACCTCAATGCCTTCAAGGTAGAGTCGGCTATGAAGCAGGTGGCTGGTACGGCTCGCAGCATGGGCATCACCATCTCGGGTACTTCTCCCTTTGCTGAATAATTAACAACGGAGAAGACACATGGCAAAGATTAGCAAAAAGCGCAAGGAAGCCCTTGCCAAGCACGACCTGACCGAAGTTCGGAACTTGGTGGAAGCTGCTAAAGTGGTAAAGGACATCACCTATACCAAGTTTGACGCTTCCGTTGACATCGATGTTCGTCTGGGTGTAGACCCCCGCAAAGCTGACCAGATGGTACGTGGCGTAGCTACGCTGCCCCACGGCACCGGTAAAACGGTTCGCGTTCTGGCCCTGGTTACCGCCGACAAAGAGGCCGAAGCTACTGCAGCGGGTGCCGACTACGTTGGTCTGGATGACTACATCGCCAAGATCGAAAAAGGCTGGACCGATATCGACGTAATCATCACGATGCCGTCGGTAATGGCCAAGGTTGGCCGTCTGGGCCGCGTACTGGGTCCCCGTGGCCTGATGCCGAACCCCAAGTCGGGCACCGTAACCACGGATGTAGCCAAGGCTGTGCAGGAAGTGAAAGCTGGTAAAATCGACTTCAAAGTTGACAAAACCGGTATCATCCACTGCTCGGTTGGTAAAGTGTCGTTCGATGACCAGAAGCTGGCTGAGAATGCCATCGAGGTTATCCAGACGCTGATCCGTCTGAAGCCTTCGTCGGCTAAAGGTACCTACATCAAGAGCATCACGCTTTCGAGCACGATGTCGCCCGCCGTTCCGGTTGACACCACGGTAACTTCCGCCTAATTTTAATCAACACGACGATATGATCCGGGAAGACAAACAAGCCCTCGTCGACGAGTTGAGCGAGAAGTTCCAATCGCACAACGCGTTCTACATTGCCGATGCTTCGGGAATGTCGGTGGCGAAAATCAACGAATTCCGTCGCCTGTGCTTTACGCGCGGCCTGGAGTTCAAAGTGTACAAAAACACGTTCATCCGCAAAGCTCTCGATACCCTAGGTGCCGATACCGCTGAGATGGACGCTGCGCTGAAAGGTCAATCGGGCATCCTGTTCTCGAAAGAGTCGGGTAACGCTCCTGCCAAACTGCTGCAAGACTTCTACAAGTCGCAGAACTACGGCAAGAACGTAGAGCCTAAGCCCGCTCTGAAAGGTGCTTACGTAGATGCTGGCATCTACATCGGCGCTAACCAGCTGGCTAGCCTGAGCACGCTGAAAGGCAAAAACGAGCTTATCGGTGACGTTATCGGTCTGCTCCAGTCGCCCGCCAAGAATGTTATCTCTGCTCTGTCGAGCGGCGGCAGCAAACTGGCTGGTATCCTCAAAACGCTTTCCGAGAAAGAAGAGGTTGCAGGCTAACCGCTGCTCATCTTTTTCACTTTCAATTTCCTTCAACAACCCCCTTTTTAACAATCTACAGAAATGGCAGATTTGAAAGCATTCGCCGAGCAGCTCGTTAGCCTGACGGTAAAAGAAGTAAACGAACTGGCTACTATCCTGAAAGACGAGTATGGCATCGAGCCTGCTGCTGCTGCTCCCGTAATGGTTGCTGGTGGTGCTGGTGCTGCTGCTGACGCTCCTGAGGAGAAAACCTCGTTCGACGTAATCCTGAAGTCGGCTGGTGCTGGCAAACTGGCTGTGGTGAAACTGGTGAAAGACCTGACCGGTCTGGGCCTGAAAGAAGCCAAAGAACTGGTTGACGGTGCTCCTAAAGCCCTGAAAGAAGGTGTTGCCAAAGACGAGGCTGAAGGCCTGAAGAAGCAACTGGAAGAAGCCGGCGCTGAAGTAGAAATCAAGTAGTTTCTGCTGCCTGCTCTTAAAACCAGCAAATAAGGGAGAGGCCTGGCAACTAAGCCAGGTCTTTTCCTGTTTGTAGGCAACAAACTAATAGGAAGTTCGTTTGCACGCCGCTTTGCGGCTTTTCGTGCCTACGGACGCCCCAAGCGCAAGGTTCTGCTTTGCGCTTTCGTGCGCCCGTTACTTCCCTTAACATCTCTCAAGATGGCGGCTTTGCGGCCATCCTGTTCTGGATTCTCCCAGTGTCCATTTCCTAACCCCACATACATTGGCTACACCGAAAGCACAGTCAGGTCTGCAAAAGCTGCAAGCTGCTGACGAGCGGATCAACTTCGCCAAGATTAAAAAGGTTATTGAGTATCCGGATTTCCTGGACGTGCAGGTTCGCTCGTTCATGGATTTCTTCCAGTTGGAAACGGCTGCTGAGAACCGTACCGATGAGGGCCTGTTCAAAGTATTCGCCGAGAACTTTCCGATTTCGGACTCGCGCGAAAACTTCGTGCTGACCTTCCTCGATTACCACGTTGACCCGCCCAAGTACTCGGTTGACGAGTGCATCGACCGCGGCCTCACGTACTCGGTTCCGCTGAAAGCCAAGTTGCGCCTGGTCTGCAATGACTCGGACAACGAGGATTTCGAAACGATTGAGCAGGAAGTGTTCCTCGGGAACATTCCTTACATGACCGAAAAGGGCTCGTTCGTTATCAACGGCGCTGAGCGCGTTATCGTATCGCAGCTGCATCGCTCGCCGGGCGTATTCTTCGCCCAGAGCAAGCACACGAACGGTACCAAGCTGTATTCGGCCCGTATCATTCCGTTCAAAGGCTCGTGGATTGAGTTTGCCACGGACGTGAATAACGTGATGTACGCGTACATCGACCGGAAGAAGAAGTTTCCGGTTACTACGCTGCTGCGCGCCATCGGTTACGGCACCGACAAGGACATCCTCGACCTGTTCGGGCTGTCGGAGGAAGTGAAGGCCGATAAAAAGAACCTCAAAAAAGCCGTTGGCCGCAAGCTGGCCGCCCGGGTGCTACGCACTTGGACGGAAGACTTCGTGGACGAGGACACCGGGGAAGTGGTGTCCATCGACCGGAACGAGGTACTGCTGGAGCGCGACTCTACCATCGAAGAGGAGGACATCGACACGATCCTGAACGCCGGGGCCAAGTCGGTGATTCTGCACCGCGAGAACGTAAACATTGCCGACTACGCAATTATTTACAACACGCTGCAGAAGGACAACTCCAACTCGGAGAAAGAAGCCGTGGAGCAAATCTATCGTCAACTCCGGAACACGGAGGCTCCCGACGAAGAGACGGCCCGCGACATCATCCAGAAGCTGTTCTTCTCGGATAAGCGCTACGACCTTGGGGACGTAGGCCGCTACCGTATCAATAAGAAGCTGGGTATTGACACCGGTTGGGACGCCCGTGTACTGACCAACGAGGACATTGTTCTCATTGTGAAATACCTGATTGGCTTGATCAACTCGAAGGCCATTGTCGATGACATTGACCACTTGAGCAACCGCCGGGTGCGCACCGTGGGTGAGCAGCTCTACGCCCAGTTCGGCGTAGGTCTGGCCCGGATGGCGCGTACTATCAAGGAGCGCATGAACGTGCGTGATAACGAGGACTTCAAGCCGGTTGACCTGATCAACGCCCGGACGCTGTCGTCTGTTATCAATTCGTTCTTCGGCACCAACCAGTTGTCGCAGTTCATGGACCAGACCAACCCGCTGGCCGAGGTGACGCACAAGCGTCGCGTATCGGCTCTGGGGCCGGGAGGTCTGTCGCGGGAGCGGGCTGGTTTTGAAGTACGTGACGTTCACTATACGCACTACGGCCGCCTCTGCACTATCGAAACGCCGGAAGGCCCGAACATCGGTCTAATTTCGTCGCTGTGCGTGCACGCCCGGGTTAACTCGATGGGCTTCATCGAGACGCCCTACCGCACGGTAGAAAACGGCAAGGTAGACACCACGGAAAACGTGAAATACCTGACTGCCGAAGAAGAAGATACCCACCACATTGCGCAGGCCAACGCCCGCATCGATGAGGAAGGTAACTTCATCAACGACTTGGTAAAAGGCCGTTTCGAAGGTGACTTCCCCGTGGTTGGTCCCGATGAATACAGCTACATGGACGTTGCTCCGAACCAGATTGTATCGGTGGCTGCTTCGCTGATTCCATTCCTGGAGCACGATGACGCCAACCGTGCCCTGATGGGTTCGAACATGCAACGTCAGGCCGTACCGCTGCTGCGCGCTGAAGCGCCCATCGTAGGTACTGGTCTGGAAGGCCGCGTGGCCATTGACTCCCGCACCCTGGTAGTTGCCGAAGGTGAGGGCGTGATTGACTACGTAGACGCCAATAAGATTGTGGTGAAGTACGATCTGACGGCCGACGACATCCTCGTAAGCTTCGACGCTGAGAAGATTTCGTACGACCTGATCAAGTTCCGTCGTACCAACCAGGATACCTGCATCAACCTTACCCCCATCGTGAAGAAGGGTGAGCGGGTGAGCAAAGGACAGCCCCTGTGCGAAGGCTACGGCACGAACAAAGGTGAGCTGGCTCTGGGCCGCAACATGCAGGTGGCTTTCATGCCGTGGCAAGGCTACAACTTCGAAGATGCTATTGTTATTTCGGAGCGTGTAGTTCGCGACGACATCTTCACCTCGATTCACATTGAGGAGTTTGAGCTGGAAGTGCGCGAGACCAAGCGTGGCGAAGAAGAGCTGACATCGGAAATTCCGAACGTGAGCGAAGAAGCCGTGCGTAACCTCGACGACAACGGCATCATTCGTCTGGGTGCTGAGGTGCGCGAAGGCGACATCCTCATCGGTAAGATTACGCCTAAGGGCGAAACCGACCCGACCCCGGAAGAGAAGCTGCTCCGTGCCATCTTCGGCGACAAAGCCGGCGATGTGAAGGATGCCTCACTTAAGGCGCCACCGTCCCTGAACGGGGTGGTAATCGGCACCAAGCTGTTCTCGCGTCCGAAGAAAGACAAAAACCTGCGGGCCAAGTCGAAGAAGGAAGTAGAGGAGCTGAAGGAGTCTTATGCCCGTGAACTGCGTGGTATTAAGGCAGTGATGATCGAGAAGCTGGTGGATTTGCTGGAAGGCAAAACCTCACAGGGCGTAAAGCACAAGTTCGGCGACGAAATCCTGACCAAAGGGGCCAAATTCGGCAAGAAGAACATCTCTGATGCCCTCTTCCCCGAGAAGAACCCCTACAAGGATGAGAGCAACTACGCCGTGCCGGAAGAGGTGAACATGTTCAAAGACCTCATTCTGGAAAATTGGACCGCCGATGCCCGCGTGAATGGTATGGTGCTGGAACTGGTGAAAAACTACACCAAGAAGCGCAACACCATCACGGCCCGCTTCAAGCGTGACCGGTTTACGCTGGAGGTTGGCGACGAGCTGCCCGCCGGTATCGTACAGCTGGCCAAAGTGTACATCGCCAAGAAGCGCAAGCTGAAGGTAGGTGACAAGATGGCCGGTCGTCACGGTAACAAAGGGGTAGTAGCCCGCATCGTGCGCGACGAGGACATGCCCTTCCTGCCCGACGGCACCCCGATGGACATCGTACTCAACCCGCTTGGTGTACCGAGCCGGATGAACATCGGTCAGATTTACGAGACCGTACTGGGCTGGGCCGGCCTGAAGCTGGGCCGCACCTACGCTACCCCCATTTTCGACGGTGCTACCGAAGAGGAAGTATCGAAAGAACTGGCGGAAGCCGGGCTGCCGCACTTCGGCCGTGCTTACCTGCACGACGGTCTGACGGGTCAGCGCTTCGATCAGCCGGTAACCGTGGGCGTGATTTACATGCTCAAGCTCGGTCACTTGGTTGACGACAAGATGCACGCCCGTTCCATCGGGCCGTACTCGCTCATCACGCAGCAGCCGCTGGGTGGTAAAGCGCAGTTCGGTGGTCAGCGCTTTGGTGAGATGGAAGTGTGGGCGCTGGAGGCCTTCGGGGCGTCCAACGTACTGCAGGAAATCCTCACCGTGAAGTCGGATGACGTGGTAGGTCGTGCCAAAGCGTACGAAGCCATTGTAAAAGGCGACGTACTGCCCAAGCCGAATATCCCTGAGTCATTCAACGTACTCATTCACGAGTTGCGTGGTCTGGCCCTGGAAATCACGCTTGACTAAGGTTTGAAAGAAGTGGCTGCTGATGCGCAAGTATCGGCAGCCACTTTTCAAGTCTTCTCATAATAGAGTACTGCAGTTGAAGCCGTCGGTGTCGTTCCGAGATAAGGTCAGAACGACATCAACGCCGACAGCCAACGCCGCAAACCGGTTCAGCTCGCTGAGCCACCCGCATACCAGACCTGGCGAAGAACTACTGCGCGGCGTACCTATCCGACCCGCAGAGCACTTTTCGCAGAGTCGAACTGTTACGTTCTTTCTGACCTCTCTTAAGAGGGGCAGAGCCAACGGACAGAAAACAAGCCACCAGCTAACAACAGCTACCCTACATGGCGTTTGCAAAAAACAAGAAACTGGTACAGGACTTCTCGAAAGTTACCATTTCGCTGGCCTCGCCCGAATCCATTCTGGAGCGGTCGAACGGTGAAGTAGTAAAGCCCGAGACGATCAACTACCGGACGTACAAGCCCGAGATGGGCGGCCTGTTTTGCGAGCGGATTTTCGGTCCCGTGAAGGACTGGGAATGCCACTGCGGCAAATACAAGCGGATTCGTTACAAAGGCATCATCTGCGACCGTTGCGGCGTGGAGGTGACCGAGAAGAAAGTACGTCGGGAGCGGATGGGCCACATCGAACTGGTGGTGCCCGTAGCGCACATCTGGTACTTCAAGTCCCTGCCCAATAAAATCGGCTACCTGCTGGGCCTGCCCACCAAGAAGCTCGATCAAATCATCTATTACGAGCGGTATGTAGTAGTACAGCCGGGCGTACTGGGCGAAGAAGGCGTGCAGCAGCTCGACTTCCTCACCGAAGATGAATACCTCGACATCATCGACAAGCTCCCCCGCGAGAACCAGATGCTGCCGAACGAGGACCCCAACAAGTTCATCGCCCGCATGGGTGCCGATGCCCTGCAACTCCTGCTGGAGCGCATCAACCTGGACGAGCTGAGCTACTCGCTGCGTGACTCTGCCGCTCACGAAACTTCGCAGCAGCGTAAAGCTGAGGCCTTGAAGCGTCTGCGTGTAGTAGAAGCTTTCCGTGACGCCGCTACCCGCGTGGAAAACAAGCCCGAGTGGATGGTCATCCGCATGGTGCCCGTTATTCCGCCGGAGCTGCGTCCCCTCGTTCCGCTGGATGGTGGCCGTTTCGCTACTTCCGACCTGAACGACCTGTACCGTCGCGTCATCATCCGCAACAACCGCCTCAAGCGCCTGATCGAAATCAAGGCTCCCGAGGTGATTCTGCGGAACGAGAAGCGCATGCTACAGGAAGCCGTTGACTCCCTGTTCGACAACTCGCGTAAGGTGAATGCCGTGCGCGCCGAAGGCAACCGCGCCCTGAAGTCGCTGTCCGATATGCTGAAAGGCAAGCAGGGCCGCTTCCGTCAGAACCTGCTCGGTAAGCGTGTCGACTACTCCGGTCGTTCGGTTATCGTGGTAGGCCCCGAGCTGAAACTGCACGAGTGCGGCCTGCCCAAGAACATGGCCGCCGAGCTGTTCAAGCCGTTCATCATCCGCAAGCTCATCGAGCGCGGCATCGTGAAAACGGTAAAGTCGGCCAAGAAGATTGTGGACCGCAAGGACGCCGTGGTATGGGACATCCTGGAAAATGTGCTGAAAGGCCACCCAGTGCTCCTGAACCGGGCCCCTACGCTTCACCGTCTGGGTATCCAGGCGTTCCAGCCCCGCCTCATCGAGGGCAAAGCTATCCAACTGCACCCGCTCGTTTGTACGGCCTTCAACGCTGACTTTGACGGTGACCAGATGGCTGTGCACGTGCCCCTCGGGCCGGCTGCTATTCTGGAAGCCTCCATGCTCATGCTGGCCTCGCACAACATCCTGAACCCGGCCAACGGCGCACCCATTGCGGTACCGTCGCAGGACATGGTACTCGGGCTGTACTACGTGACCAAAGGCAAGCGCAGCACCGAAGACGAGCAGATCCAGGGCGAAGGCCGCATGTTCTACTCGGATGAGGAAGTTGTAATTGCTCTGAACGAAGGTCAGCTGTCGAAGCACGCCTATATCAAGGTGCGCACGCAGGTTCGTGACGAGGATGATAACCTCGTCACGAAAATCATCGAGACGGTAGCCGGCCGCGTACTGTTCAACCAGCTGGTGCCGGTTGAGGTAGGTTTCGTGGATGAGCTACTGACCAAGAAGAAGCTGCAGCAAATCATTTCGATGGTGTTCAAGCGGACCGGCATGGCCCGCACCGCGCAGTTCCTCGACGACATCAAGACGCTGGGTTTCCAGTCGGCTTACAAAGGTGGTCTGTCGATGGGTCTGGGCGACATCAACATCCCCGCCGAGAAAGATATCCTCGTAGCGCAGGCGCAAGCCGACGTGAAAGCCGTAACCCAGAACTACCAGATGGGTCTGATTACGGACAACGAGCGTTACAACCAGGTTATCGACATCTGGACCCGCATCAACAACCAAATCACTGAAACCCTCATGGGTCGCCTCGAGAAGGAGAACCAAGGCTTCAACTCGATTTACATGATGATGCACTCCGGGGCCCGTGGTTCGCGCGAGCAGATCCGTCAGCTCGGCGGTATGCGGGGTCTGATGGCCAAGCCGCAGAAGTCGCTGCAGGGTTCGGTAGGTGAGATTATCGAAAACCCGATTCTGTCGAACTTCAAAGAAGGCCTCGACGTAATCGAGTACTTCATCTCGACCCACGGTGCTCGTAAAGGTCTGGCTGACACGGCTCTGAAGACGGCTGACGCCGGCTACCTGACCCGTCGTCTGGTAGACGTGTCGCAGGACGTAATCGTGAACGAAGTAGACTGCGGTACCCTCCGTGGCATCGAAACCTTCGCGCTGAAAGACAACGAGGACGTCGTAGAGCCCCTGGCCGAGCGTATCCTGGGCCGCGTAGCCGTTCACGACATCGTGGACCCGCTGACGGACGAAGTGATTCTGCCCGCCGGTGAGGAAATCACCGAGGAGGTAACCCGTCGTATCGATGCAACCAGCATCGAATCGGTGGAAATCCGCTCGGTACTGACGTGCGAAAGCAAGCGTGGTATCTGCGGTAAGTGCTATGGCCGTAACCTGTCGTCGGGCCGCATGGTACAGAAAGGGGAGGCTGTAGGCGTAATTGCTGCTCAGTCGATCGGTGAACCCGGCACCCAGCTGACCCTGCGTACCTTCCACGTAGGTGGTACGGCTTCCAACATTGCCGTTGAAGCCAGCCTGCGCGCCAAGTTCGCTGGTGTAATTGAGTTCGAAGACATCCGCACTGTGGAAACCGCCAACGCCGATGGCGAGCCGGTGAAAGTAGTGATGGGTCGCTCGGGCGAGATTCGCATCGTGGAGAAAGGCACCGGCAAGGTGTTCATCTCGAACCACGTACCGTATGGCTCATTCCTGCTCGTAAACGAAGGTCAGGAAGTAGAGAAAGGCCAGGAGCTGAACAACTGGGACCCCTACAACGCCGTTATTCTGGCCGAGTTTGATGGTACCGTTCAGTACGACGCCATCACCGAAGGCATCACCTACCGCGAGGAGTCGGACGAACAGACCGGTCACCGCGAGAAAGTGATTATCGAATCGAAGGCCAAGGACCAAAACCCGGCCATCATCGTGCGCCCCGGCAAAAAGGGCGACATGGAAGGTTCGAAAGGCTACTCCATTCCGGTGGGTTCTCACTTGAACGTGGAGAACGGCGAGAAAATCAAGGCTGGTCAGATCCTGGCTAAGATTCCGCGTGCCGTGGGCAAAACCCGCGACATTACCGGTGGTCTGCCCCGTGTTACGGAACTCTTCGAAGCCCGTAACCCCTCGAACCCGGCCGTTGTGGCCGAAATCGACGGTGTAGTAACCTACGGTACGGTGAAGCGTGGTAACCGTGAAATCTTCGTGGAGTCGAAAGACGGCGTGAAGAAGAAGTACATGGTGCCGCTGTCCAAGCACATCCTCGTGCAGGACAACGACTTCATCCGCGCTGGCTCGCCGCTGTCCGATGGTGCCATTACCCCGTCCGATATCCTGAACATTCAGGGACCCGGCGCGGTGCAGGAATACCTCGTGAACGAGATTCAGGAAGTATACCGCTTGCAGGGTGTGAAAATCAACGATAAGCACATCGAGGTGGTAGTTCGCCAGATGATGCAGAAAGTGGTTATCCTCGATGCCGGCGACACGACCTTCCTAGAGCACCAGGTAATCGACAAGATTATCTTCATGGAGGAAAACGATACCATCATCGACATGAAGGTGGTAACGAATGCCGGCGACTCGTCGAACCTGAAGCCCGGCCAGATTGTAACGGCTCGTCGCCTGCGCGACGAGAACAGCAGCCTGCGCCGCCGCGACTTGCAACTGGTAGAAGTACGCGACGCTCAGCCGGCCGTATCTCGCCCCACGCTGCAGGGTATCACCCAGGCTTCGCTGGGTACCCAGTCGTTCATCTCGGCCGCATCCTTCCAGGAAACGACCAAGGTGCTGTCGGAAGCTGCCATCCGTGGCAAGGCCGACGAGCTGCTGGGCCTGAAGGAGAACGTAATCGTAGGTCACCTCATCCCGGCTGGTACCGGTCTGCGCGAGTACACGCGTCAGATTGTGGGCTCGAAGGAAGAGCTGGAAGCCGCTCAGGCTGCCAAAGCCGACGAGACGCCTGCTCCCGCCAAGCGTGGCGCCCGCGCCTCGCGTCGCGAGTCGGTTTCGGAGTAATCTGAATCGGAGTAAATAAGAGAAGCCGGCTGGGGAAACCCGGCCGGCTTTTTCTTTTATTCGTATTTGCAACTTCATGCGCTGCTTGGCGGCGCCACATTCTGCCCTACTTTATGGCCCAAGTAACCCAACCCGAAAACACGCCCGAAACCATCCAGCCCCAAGACCCCAACGCCATCAGCATTGAGCTGTCGGAGGAAATTGCCGAGGGCGAGTACGCCAACCTCGCCATGATTGCCCACAGCAACAGCGAGTTTGTGATTGACTTCATTCGGCTGATGCCCGGTTTGCCCAAAGCCAAGGTTAAATCCCGCATCATCCTCACGCCGGAGCACGCCAAGCGGCTGGTAGCCGCCCTGAATGAGAACATCGAACGGTTCGAGCAGGCCAACGGTACCATCAAAGAGCAACCCACCGACGGGCCATTGTACCCGATGGGCTTCGGCGGAAAGATGGGAGAGGCATAAAACCTCGGAATAATACAGCACATGGAGCGGCTTTTATCGGGAAGATAGAAGCCGCTTCTGCGTTGAGTGCAAAACCTGCTGAATGAATGCACTGCGGCGCTGCCGGTGAGTGGCCGCTTGGCATTACCAGCCGAATCAGCTTCATGAGCCGGTGGGAGAGGGCAGGTTGGCGGGCATGGGAGCACTCTAAAATTAACTAATTCAACCTGTTTGCTATTTGCCGCCAACTTACCTACCTTTGCAAGCCTAATTTTTGGGAGAGAACCCTCCTTGACAAAACCTACCGTAGATGCCTACCATCAACCAGTTAGTACGAAAAGGCCGCGAGAAGCTGACGACTAAGTCGAAGTCGCCGGCTCTGGATTCGTGCCCGCAGCGCCGTGGCGTTTGCACCCGTGTGTACACCACCACGCCTAAGAAGCCGAACTCGGCTATGCGTAAAGTGGCCCGTGTGCGCCTCACCAACGGCAAAGAAGTTAACGCCTACATCCCCGGTGAAGGCCACAACCTGCAGGAGCACAGCATCGTGCTGATCCGTGGTGGCCGTGTGAAAGACCTTCCCGGCGTACGTTACCACATCATCCGTGGCGCTCTTGACACCGCCGGCGTAAACGGCCGTCTGCAGCGTCGCTCGAAATACGGCGCTAAGCGTCCGAAGCCCGGCCAGGCTGCAGCAGCTGGCAAAGGCGGCAAACCAGCTCCCGGCAAGAAAAAATAAGTGAAACCGAGGGCGGCAGCGCCCGGCGCCGGCTAGCAAATGGTTCTTAGCCTGTTGCCTGCTGTCCGTCGCTCATTTCTACACCCATGAGAAAGTCAAAACCAAAAAAGCGTATTCTCCTGCCCGACCCTAAGTTCAAGGAGACGCTGGTAACCCGTTTCGTCAACTACATGATGTACGACGGGAAGAAAAACCTGGCCTACACCATTTTCTACGATGCCTGCGAACTGGTTGAGCAGCGCACCAAAGAAAGCGGCCTGGAAATGTGGCGTAAGGCCCTGAACAACGTAATGCCGACCGTGGAGGTGAAAAGCCGCCGCGTAGGTGGTGCTACCTTCCAGGTGCCCACCGAGGTTCGTCCGGACCGTCGTATTGCTGTTGGCTCGAAGTGGCTGATTCAATATGCTCGTCGTCGTGGTGAGAAAACCATGAAAGACAAGCTGGCTGGCGAAATCATTGCCGCCGCCAAAGGTGAAGGTGCTGCCGTAAAGAAAAAAGACGACACGCACCGGATGGCAGAAGCCAACAAGGCTTTCTCGCACTTCCGCTTCTAATCAGACCAGCAGGAAGACTAGAAGTTTGGCGCGGCTGGAATGCGAAATGCATTTTTCGCGTTCTGCCAGCTCAACTACGAAACTTCCTACGTCACAACAAAAGCAATGGCTGTTAATCAAGATCTGCAATACCTCCGGAACATCGGGATTATGGCGCACATCGACGCCGGTAAGACCACCACGTCGGAGCGCATTCTCTACTATACCGGTAAAACCCACAAAATCGGGGAGGTGCACGAAGGTGCTGCCACGATGGACTGGATGGAGCAGGAGCAGGAGCGTGGTATCACCATCACGTCGGCTGCTACTACTACCTTCTGGAACTACCCGACCGTACAGGGCGACCCGACTCCGGAGACCAAGCAATACAAAATCAACCTGATCGATACCCCCGGTCACGTGGACTTCACCGTAGAGGTGGAACGCTCCCTGCGTGTACTGGACGGTGCCGTAGCTCTGTTCTGCGCCGTTTCGGGCGTTGAGCCGCAGTCGGAAACCGTATGGCGTCAGGCTGACAAATACAAAGTGCCCCGCATCTGCTTCGTCAACAAGATGGACCGTGCCGGCGCTGACTTCTTCAAAGCCGTAAACGAAATCAAAGACAAGCTGGGTGCTAACCCCGTGCCTCTGCAGATTCCGATTGGCGCTGAAGATACTTTCAAAGGTGTAGTTGACCTGCTGACTGGCAAAGCCATCGTGTGGGACGACGCCACCCAGGGCAAAACCTACAAGGAAGTTCCGGTTCCCGAAGACCTCGTGGACACGGTAGCCGAGTGGCGTGAGAAGCTCGTGGAAAGCGTAGCCGAGTACGATGACACGTTGATGGAGAAATTCTTCGACGATCCGGACTCCATTACCCGTGAGGAAATGATGACGGTAATCCGCAAAGCGGTTATCGACATGAAGTTCTCGCCCGTAATGTGCGGCTCGGCCTTCAAGAACAAAGGTGTTCAGGCTATGCTGGACGCGGTAATGGCTTACCTGCCTTCGCCGCTGGACATGCCCGCCATCATCGGTACCAACCCCGACACCGGCGAGGAAGTAGAGCGTCACCCTGACAACTCGGAGCCCTTTACCGCTCTGGCGTTCAAAATTGCTACCGACCCCTTCGTAGGTCGTCTGTGCTTCTTCCGCTGCTACAGCGGTCAGCTCGACGCTGGTTCGTACGTGCATAACAACCGCACGAACAAGAAGGAGCGTATCTCGCGCCTGATGCAGATGCACTCCAACAAGCAGAACCCCATCGACAAAATCCAGGCTGGTGACATTGCTGCCGGCGTGGGTTTCAAAGACATCAAAACCGGTGATACGCTGACCGACGAGAAGTCGCGCGTGGTACTGGAGTCGATGAGCTTCCCCGAGCCCGTAATCGGCTACGCCATTGAGCCCAAAACTCAGGCCGACGTTGATAAAATGGGTATGGCTATTGCCAAACTGGTAGAAGAAGATCCCACCCTGGTAGTGCAGACGGACCCCGAGACGGGCCAGACGGTACTGAAAGGCATGGGTGAGCTTCACCTTGAAATTATCATCGACCGGATGCGTCGTGAGTTCAAGGTTGAAATCAACCAGGGTGCTCCCCAGGTAGCTTACAAAGAGGTTCTCACCAAAACGGTTGAACACCGTGAGACCTACAAGAAGCAGACGGGTGGTCGTGGTAAATTCGGTGACATCGTATTCGAACTCGGTCCGAAACTGACCGATCCGGAGAAACCCGGTCTGGAGTTCGTAAACGACATCACGGGTGGTGTTATCCCCCGCGAATTCATTGCGCCGGTTCAGAAAGGTTTCGAAGAAGCCATGAAGAACGGTCCGCTGGCGGGCTTCCCCATCGAAGGCATGCGCGTGCGTCTGTTCTTCGGTTCGTACCACGACGTTGACTCGGACGCCCTGTCGTTCGAACTCGCTGCCCGTGGTGGTTTCCGTGAAGCTGGTAAGCAAGCTGGTCCAAAACTGCTCGAGCCGATCATGGCTGTAGAAGTTGTTTCGCCGGACGAGTACACCGGCTCGGTAACGGGTGACCTGAACCGTCGTCGTGGCATCATGAAAGGTATGGACACGAAAGGTGGTGCCAACGTTATCAAGGCTGACGTTCCGCTGTCGGAGCTGTTCGGCTACGTAACGTCGCTGCGTACCATCTCTTCGGGCCGTGCTTCCGCCTCGCTGACGTTCTCGCACTACGACCAAGTGCCTGCTAACTTGGCCGAAGGCATCATTGCTAAGCAAAAGGGTAACGCCATTCGCTAATACCGCTTTCATTCAAAGACATGAACCAGAAAATTCGCATCAAACTCAAATCCTACGACCACAACTTGGTGGACAAATCGTCGGAGAAGATTGTGAAGGCGGTAAAGGCCACGGGCGCTATCGTAAGCGGCCCCATTCCATTGCCGACCGACAAGGAAAAATTCACCGTTCTTCGTTCGCCCCACGTGAACAAGAAGTCGCGTGAGCAATTCCAGCTCTGCACCTACAAGCGCCTCGTGGACATCTACTCGACTTCGTCGAAGACGGTAGATGCCCTGATGAAGCTGGAACTGCCCAGCGGCGTTGACGTTGAAATCAAAGTCTGAGGACTGATTTCAACCGATAGGTAAGACAAACGCTCCACTGGTTCTTCGGAACCGGTGGAGCGTTTTCTGTTTTTATTGATGCAACTTGTCCCTTAAGTAAAGGCTCGTTGTACCGTGGAGCTTCCGGCCGACGTTACGTAGCACCGCCGTCCAGTAGGCTCCTTACTCCATTTCATGGCATTTTCGTTAAGGTCCGAATTGACTATTCCCCGGCTGTTGGTCGCAGCCACTTTTTTCAGTGCCTGCACCATCGTGGGCTTATTCACCAGTAGCTTTTTTCGGGTGCTGCCCAGCATCGGCATGATTGGTATGGCGGCTACGGGGCTTACCTGCTTCCTGCTGCACGGCCAACATTACCAGCGCACTAACCGAAGCAACTACCTTCCGTTCCTGCTGATTTTTCTGGTCCACGCCAGCGCCGGGGTCCTTACTTCCTCCGCCAGGATAGGGGAGTACATTCGGGATTTGGTATTACAACTGCCATTCCTCGTCCTGCCCCTGGCATTCTGGCTGCTGCCGCCATTGCCGACGCGTAACCTGCGGTTTCTGTGGCTGCTGCTGATTGGTACAACAGCGCTGGCAGCCTTGTTAAGCACAGGCAACTATCTACTGCATTTCGACCAGATCAACGAGATGTACCTGCGCTCCAAAGTAATGCCCACCGAGCCGGACCACATACGTTTCAGCCTTTTGGTCACGCTTTCCGTAGCCGCTGGTGTCTGCCTGTTGGCCCACCGGAGCGTAGTGGGAAAAGGAGCCATGGGATTATGGGCCCTTGTCATCTGTCTGGCTTTCTACCAGCACCTGCTGGCCGTACGCAGCGGGCTCGTCACGCTATACGTTATGGCTGTAGTGGCACTGCTGTGGCTGGTTTTCCGGACGCGGCAGTATCAGCAGGCGCTGCTGCTGGCTGCTGGGTTGGTTTTTGTTCCGGCCGTGAGCTACTCACTGTTTCCGACGCTACGGAATAAATCAGCCAACACCCGGGAGGACATGGGCCAGGTGGATAATACAGCTTCCGCCAACAATTACTCCTTGGTTGGCCGGGTGTACTCCTATAAAGTGGCGCTGGAAGTGGTGAAGGATAACCCGTGGTTTGGCGTAGGCCGCGCCGATATTGAACCGGAAATGGCCCTACGGTACCAGCGCGACTATCCCAATATTCGTCCGAATTTCTATATCCAGCCGCACAACCAGTTTCTGTTCTCAGCGGTGGCCTTCGGGTTGATTGGCTTGGTAGTGTTTATCGTCGGCTTCTACTACGCGGGCCTGAGTGTATGGCCCCGGTACGCACCACTGCTGTTGGCGCAGTACGTTATCGTCACACTTTCCTTTCTGGTTGAATACACGCTGGAAACGCAGATAGGATTGGGGTATGCGCTGTTTTTCATCTTGCTGGCGTTGGAAGGCCAGAAGCCGGTTCCGCAGCCGGAAGGGGAGTGGCGGCCGGTATAGACCTCCTGTAAAATTGGGTAAACAAATGCCAGTTGGTACGCATACCGGCTGGCATTCGGCTTTATACTCTGGTAAATACACCGTATTGTCTTCGGTTGTAAGCGTGCAGCGAGGAGCTAACTATCTAGCTCTTAAAATATTTCGGGAGGTAGTTAGATTATGACCTAACAATTTCCTAGCTTTGCACTCCATTTCCGAAAACGCCACTTGGGCGTTTTCAAGTGTGTCTTTTTCTAAAACCCCAATCGAATGCCTGGCATCATCGGTAAAAAAATCGGTATGACAAGCCTCTTCACTCCGGACGGGAAGAACATTCCCTGCACGCTCATCGAAGCGGGTCCGTGCGTAGTGACGCAGGTTAAGACCATCGAAACGGACGGCTACACGGCCATCCAGCTCGGCTACGGCGAGAAAAAGGCGAAGAACACCACCAAAGCACTGGCTGGTCACTTCGCTAAAGCCGGAACCACCCCCAAGAAAAAACTCGTTGAGTTCCGCACCGACGAGACCAGCAGCTTCGCTGCCGGCGCTACCATCGACGCTACCCTTTTCGAAGAAGGCGAATTCGTTGACGTAGTAGGTACCTCCAAAGGTAAAGGCTTCCAGGGCGTTGTAAAGCGTTACAACTTCGCTGGTGTTGGTGGCCAGACTCACGGTCAGCACAACCGCGGCCGTCACCCCGGTTCTATCGGTGCCTGCTCCTGGCCTTCGCGCGTATTCAAAGGAATGCGCATGGGTGGCCGCATGGGCAACGACCGTGTGAAAGTGCAGAACCTGAAGGTGATGCGCATTGTAGCCGACAAAAACCTCATCGTGGTGAGCGGCTCGGTTCCCGGTGCCAAGAACTCTTTCGTGGTCCTGGAAAAATAAGCTAGCAAGATGGAACTGTCAGTAATCAACATCAAAGGCGAGGACACCGGCCGTAAGGTTACCCTGTCCGACGCCATCTTCGGCTTGGAGCCGAACGAGCACGTGATGTACCTCGACGTTAAGCAGTACTTGGCCAACCAGCGCCAGGGCACGCACAAGTCGAAGCAGCGCAACGAAGTACACGGCACCACCAAGAAGCTGAAAAAGCAAAAAGGTACTGGTGGAGCTCGTGCCGGCTCTATGAAGTCAGGTGTATTCGTAGGTGGTGGCCGTATTTTCGGTCCTCAGCCCCGCGACTACGGCTTCAAGCTGAACAAGAAAACCAAGCGTCTGGCTCGTCTGTCGGCTCTGTCGGCACTGGCCAAAGACGGCAAGGTATCGGTAGTGGAAAACATTTCCCTGTCGACCCCCAAAACCAAAGAGTTTGCCGCCATTCTGGCTAGTCTGAAGCTGAACAACGGCCGCAAGACCCTGCTGGTAACTGGTTCGGTTGACAAGAACGTAGTTTTGTCGGCCCGCAACATTCAGCGCGTGAGCGTAGCTACCCCCGTAGCTCTAAACACCCACGATCTGCTGAACACCGACACCCTGCTGCTGTCGGAAGATGGGTTGAACGCACTGGAACAACTCTATACCACTGCTGAGTAATGAGCATCCTGAAGAAACCCATCGTAACTGAAAAGGCTACGGGTCTGAACGAGAAAAGCCAGTACGCTTTCGAAGTGGCTATCGACGCCAACAAGGTTCAGATCAAGAAAGAGATTGAGCAACTGTACGGGGTAACGGTAACGGGCATCAGCACCATCCGCACCATCGGTAAAGTGAAATCGAAGTTCACGAAAGGCGGCGCCGTTTCCGGCCGTCGTCCGCATGGCAAAAAAGCCATCGTGACCGTGAAAGAAGGCGACGTAATCGACTTCTACAGCACGCTGTAAGCCTGCCTTCCCGCCAAGAATTTTTTCCTAAGCAAGAGTAATGGCACTCAAAAAACTAAGACCAACATCACCGGGTCAGCGCTTCCGCATCGCCCCGGCCTTCGACGAGATTACCGCGTCGACGCCGGAGAAGTCGCTGTTGGCACCCCTGAAAAACTCCGGTGGCCGTAACAACTCGGGCAAAATGTCCAACCGCTACATCGGCGGTGGTCACAAAGCCAAGTACCGTATCATCGACTTCAAGCGTGACAAAGCCGGCGTTCCGGCCACGGTGAAGACGATTGAGTACGATCCTAACCGCACCGCCCGTATTGCTTTGCTGCAGTACGCCGATGGTGAGAAGCGCTACATCATTGCTCCTGCCGGCCTGGCCGTAGGTGCTTCGGTAGTGTCGGGTTCGGGCGTAGCTCCGGAAGTAGGCAACTCCCTGCCCCTGCGCGAGATTCCGCTGGGTACCATTGTGCACAACATCGAGCTGATGCCCGGTAATGGTGCTGCAATGGCCCGCTCGGCTGGTACCTACGCTCAGCTGGTAGCCCGCGAAGACAAGTACGCCACCCTGAAACTGCCTTCCGGCGAAATGCGCATGGTACTCGTTACCTGCATGGCCACGGTTGGTACTGTTTCCAATGGCGACCACATGAACGTGCGCCTCGGCAAAGCCGGTCGTAACCGTTGGTTGGGCCGTCGCCCCCGTGTTCGTGGTGTAGCCATGAACCCCGTGGATCACCCCATGGGTGGTGGTGAAGGCAAGTCGTCGGGTGGTCACCCACGCAGCCGTAACGGTATCTTCTCGAAAGGCCAGAAGACCCGTAACAAGAATAAGTATTCCGAGAACCTGATCGTAAGCCGGAAAGGCAAGAAATAAGCAATGGCACGTTCACTAAAAAAAGGGCCGTACATTGACTTCCGGCTCGAGAAGAAAGTATCGGCAATGGACGAATCCGGCAAAAAGTCGGTGGTGAAGACCTGGTCGCGCCGCTCGATGATTTCGCCTGATTTCGTTGGCCACACCTTCGCTGTGCACAACGGCAATAAGTTCATCCCGGTGTATGTAACGGAGAACATGGTAGGACACAAACTCGGTGAGTTTGCCCCGACCCGTAACTTCCGCGGCCATATCGCCAAGAAAGATAAAGGCAAGCGCTAATCATGGAAGCAGTAGCTAAACTCCGGAACGTGCCCACCTCGCCGCGCAAAATGCGCTTGGTGGCCAACCTGGTACGCGGTCAGAAAGTGACTCGTGCTCTGGGCCTGCTGAAATTCGAGGCTAACTCGGGTGCTCCTAAAATCGAAAAACTGCTCCTGTCGGCCCTGGCCAACTGGCAGCAGAAAAACGAGGATGAGCGCATCGAAGATGCTAACCTCTATATCAAAGAGATTTTCGTGGACGAAGGCCGTATGCTGAAGCGCCTGCGCCCTGCCCCCCAGGGTCGTGGCCACCGCATCCGCAAGCGCAGCAACCACGTGACGCTGATCATCGATTCGAAAGTGGAGCCCCTCGGTAGCAAAGCTGCCGCTAAGCAAGCTGCCGAAACTAAATCAGCTGCCACGGGTGTTGACGAGGCTCCGAAAAAATCGACCCGTCGCAGCTCGGCTAAAAAATCCACTGAAACCACGGCAGAAGCCACCGCATAAGCACTATGGGACAGAAAGTAAATCCGGTTGGCTTCCGTCTGGGCGTCATCAAAGGATGGGACTCGAACTGGTACGGCGGCAAGGACTTTGCCGACAAACTGGTTGAGGACGAGAAAATCCGCAAATACATCAACGCTCGTATCCCGAAAGGTGGCATCAGCCGCATCGTAATCGAGCGTACCCTGAAGCGTGTAACCATCACCATCAACACGGCTCGTCCGGGTGTGGTAATCGGTAAAGGCGGTCAGGAAGTTGATAAGATCAAAGACGAGCTGAAGCAGATCACTGGCAAAGACGTTCAGATCAACATCTTCGAAATTAAGCGCCCGGAACTCGACGCGAAACTGGTAGGTGAGAGCATTGCTCAGCAGCTGCAAGCACGTATCTCGTTCCGCCGGGCCATGAAAATGGCTATCCAGGCTGCTCTGCGCGTTGGTGCCGAAGGCATCAAAATCCAGTGCGGTGGCCGTTTGGGCGGTGCTGAAATTGCTCGTTCCGAGCAGTACAAAGAAGGACGCACTCCGCTGCATACCCTGCGCGCTGACATCGACTATGCTCTGTCGGAAGCTCAGACGGTATATGGCAAAATCGGCATCAAGGTGTGGGTTATGCGTGGTGAGGTATTCGGCAAGCCCGACCTCTCCCCTAACCAGCAGCCTGCGGGTGGTCAGGGTGGCGACAGCCGCAACGACCGTGGCCCACGCGGTGAGCGTGGTGACCGTGGTGGTGACCGTGGCCCGCGTCGCGACCGGAATGACCGGGGTGGCGAAGGCCGTGGCGGTGACAACCGTGGTGGCCAAGGTGGCGGACAGCGTCGCGGTGGCCAGGGTGGCCAGAACCGTGGCGGTCAGGGCGCAGGTGCTCCCCGTCGCTAGTCCTTTTCTTTTCTCTCGAATTTTAATTCAAGATAACTCATGTTACAACCGAAAAGGACCAAGTATCGCAAGATGCAAAAGGGTCGCGTGCATGGCTTAGCCCACCGCGGCAGCTCCATTGACTTCGGTTCGTTCGCTATCAAGTCGCTGGAACAAGCGTGGATTACGGCTCGCCAGATTGAGGCGGCTCGTATTGCCATGACCCGCGCCATGAAACGCGAAGGTCAAGTTTGGATCCGCATCTTCCCTGATAAGCCAATCACCAAGAAGCCCGCTGAAGTGCGGATGGGTAAGGGTAAAGGTTCGCCCGAGTATTGGGTAGCCTGTGTGAAGCCCGGCACCATCATGTTCGAATCGGATGGGGTTTCCCTGGAAGTAGCGCAGGAGTCGCTGCGTCTGGCTGCGCAGAAACTGCCAGTTCGGACCTCTTTTGTTGTTCGTCGCGACTACGTAGAAAGCAAGTAAAAGATGAAGAACGCAGAAATCCGCGCCCTCTCCCTGGAGGACCTCAAAAACCAGATTAAGTCGGAGCAGACCAACGGCCAGACCATGCGCTTTGCGCACGCCATTTCGCCTTTGGAGAACCCCCTCCGTCTGAAGCAAGCCCGCAAAAATGTCGCCCGTCTGCTGACCGAGTTGAAGCGTCGCGAGAACGAGCAGGCTACTAACACTGCTAACTAACGATGGCAAGCAACGAAGAACAGCAAGGCACTACCGCCGTTGAGCGGAACCTGCGCAAAGAAATCATCGGGCGCGTTACCTCCTCGAAAATGGACAAGTCCATTACGGTGATGGTAGAAAGCAAAATGAAACACCCGATCTACGGCAAATTCGTTACCAAGTCGACCAAATTTATGGCTCACGACGAGAACAACGAATGTGGCGAAGGGGATACGGTTCGCATCATGTCGACCCGTCCTCTGAGCAAGAACAAGCGGTGGAGACTGGTAGAAATTGTAGAACGCGCCAAGTAAGATGATACAGCAAGAATCCCGTCTGACCGTCGCTGATAACAGCGGCGCCAAAGAAGTTCTCTGCATCCGTGTCCTCGGTGGCACGGGCAAGAAATACGCCAGCGTAGGCGATAAGATTGTAGTAGCCATCAAATCGGCTATTCCTTCCGGCAACGCTAAAAAAGGCGCAGTTTCGAAAGCAGTAGTTGTTCGCACGAAGAAGGAAGTACGCCGCAAAGACGGTTCGTACATCCGCTTCGACGACAACGCTGCCGTACTGCTCAACAATAACGACGAGCCCCGCGGTACCCGCATCTTCGGCCCAGTGGCCCGCGAACTGCGTGAAAAGCAGTTCATGAAGATTGTTTCGCTGGCTCCTGAAGTTCTCTAAGCAATGGCAACGAAAACCAAAGCAACGCCCGCGAAACTGCACGTGAAAACCGGTGACACCGTTCTGGTGATTGCCGGCGACGAGAAAGGTAAAACCGGTGTTATCAAATCGGTGAACCGTTCGACGCAGCGTGTTATCGTGGAAGGCCTGAACCTGGCTACTAAGCACAACAAACCCAGTGCTAAGAACCCCCAGGGCGGCATCACCAAGATCGAGGCACCGATTCACGTGAGCAACGTGAAGCGCGTAGACTCGGCTAACGCCTAATCCGCTCTACGACCATGGCTCGACTGAAAGAAAAATATCAGAAAGAAGTAGTACCGGCGCTCCAGGAGAAATTCCAGTTCAAGAGCATCATGCAGGTACCGCGCATCACCAAGATCTGCATTAACCGCGGTATTGGTGCTGCTGTAGCTGACAAGAAGCTGGTTGACAACGGTGTTGATGAGTTGACCATCATCACCGGTCAGAAAGCTGTTCCAACCATCGCCAAGCGTTCGGTTTCGAACTTCAAGTTGCGTGAAGGTATGCCCATCGGCGCCCGCGTTACCCTGCGCGGTGAGCAGATGTATGAATTCCTTGACCGTCTGCTGACCGTGGCTCTGCCCCGTGTTCGTGACTTCAAAGGCATCAACGACAAAGGCTTCGATGGCCGCGGTAACTATACCCTGGGCATCAAAGAGCAAATCATCTTCCCGGAAATTTCGATTGACAAAATCAAGTCGATTGCCGGTATGGATATTACCTTCGTAACGACGGCTGAGAACGACGAGCAGAGCTACGAGCTGCTCCGCGCTTTCGGAATGCCTTTCGCTAACGCCAAGAAACAGAACAATGGCTAAGGAATCAATGAAAGCACGGGAGCGGAAGCGTATTGCTACCGTAGCCCGTTACGCTGAGAAGCGCAAGGCTCTGAAAGAGGCTGGCGACTTTGAAGGCCTGGACAAACTGCCGCGCAATGCGTCGCCTGTGCGTCTGCACAACCGCGACAAAATCGACGGCCGTCCCCGTGGTTATATGCGTAAGTTCGGCATCAGCCGCGTACGTTTCCGCGAAATGGCTCTCGCCGGCAAAATCCCCGGCGTAACCAAGTCCAGCTGGTAATCCCACTGTTCTTCCTGCCAACACAGAGCTTTCTGTAAGGCATTGTTACTTGGCAGGTTGCCAAAAGAAACCATCAGCCGAGCCCTCAAAAGCCGAGTTGAGTAGTCTTAACCGAAAATTTCGTCGCCTCTTTCCGTGGCGGCGAAATTTTCATATCTTTGCGGCTCCCTAAAAATGGGCGCTTCATTTTCATAATCGAATGAACACAGATCCAATTGCCGACTACCTGACCCGGGTACGCAATGCCATCAAGGCAAATCACCGGGTGGTAGAAATCCCGGCCAGCAACATCAAAAAGGAGATTACGAAAGTGCTCTATAAAAAGGGCTACATTCAGAGCTACCGGTTTGATGATGCCGCGGTACAGGGCACGATTAAAATCGCGCTGAAGTACAACCCGGCTACTAAAAAGCCCGCCATCACGAAGCTGGAGCGCATCAGCTCGCCTGGTCTGCGTACCTACGCTCACGTGGAGAACCTTCCCCGTGTACTCAGCGGTCTGGGTATTGCAATCCTGTCGACGTCGAAAGGCGTGATGACCGAGAAAGAGGCGAAAGCCGAGAACGTGGGCGGCGAAGTGCTGTGCTACGTCTACTAATCTGAAAGGAAAACGAGACTATGTCACGCATTGGTAAACTGCCCATCAGCCTGCCCAGCAACGTGCAGGTTGAAGTGAGCAACGAAAACACGGTTACCGTGAAGGGTCCGAAAGGCACTCTGACGGTTCCGGTTGACCGCGACATTACCGTAGCAACCGAAGACGGTCAGCTGGTAGTGACCCGCCCCACCGAACAGAAGCGCCACAAAGCCATGCACGGCCTGTACCGCTCGCTGCTCAACAACGCCATCAATGGCGTGAGCAACGGTCAGGAAGTGAAGCTGGAGCTGGTAGGTGTAGGTTACAAAGCTTCGATGGCCGGCACTACGCTGGAATTGTCGCTGGGCTACTCGCACAACATCTTCCTGTCGCTGCCGAAAGAAGTAACGGCTACAGCTGTAACGGAGAAAGGTAAAAACCCTATCGTTACGCTGACCAGCATTGACAAGCAACTGCTGGGTCAAGTGGCTGCCAAAATTCGCTCGTTGCGCAAAGTTGAGCCCTACAAAGGCAAAGGCGTGCGCTTCGTGGGTGAGCAGATTCGTCGTAAGGCTGGTAAAACGGCTTCGAAATAACATCACACCATGGCTTTCGATAAAGCAACTAGAAGAAAACGGATCCAGCGCATCATCCGCACTAAGGTGGCTGGCACGTCCGAGCGTCCACGTTTGTCGGTGTTCCGCAGCAATACGGGCATTTATGCTCAGATTATTGACGACACGACCGGTCACACGCTGGCGTCTGCTTCCTCGAAGCACGTATCGGTGGAAGGGGGCAACGGAGTCGCCCTCGCTGCCGCAGTCGGCAAAGAACTTGCTGCCCGTGCTACAGGAAAAGGAATTTCGAAAGTGGTATTTGACCGTTCCGGTTACCTCTACCACGGCCGCGTAAAATCATTGGCAGAAGGAGCCCGCGAAGGCGGCCTCAATTTCTAAATCATCATGGCAGAATTTAACAACGGCCCACGTGGTGGCAACGGCGACAACCGTGGCGGTGGTAATGACCGTCGTGGTGGTGGCAATGACCGTCGCGGCGGCAATGACCGCAAAGAAGAGTCGCGCACTGGCGACTCCGATTTGAAAGAGAAAGTGGTTGCTATCAACCGCGTAGCTAAGGTAGTAAAAGGCGGTCGTCGCTTCAGCTTCTCGGCTATCGTAGTAGTAGGTGACGGCAACGGTACCGTAGGCTACGGCCTCGGCAAAGCCAACGAAGTAACCGACGCCATTGCCAAAGGCATTGACGATGCAAAGAAAAATCTGGTGAAGGTGCCGCTGTACAAGCACACGGTTCCCCACATCATGGAAGGTAAGTACTCGGGTGGTTATGTGCTGGTTCAGCCGGCTGCTGCTGGTACGGGTGTAATTGCTGGCGGTGCTATGCGTGCCGTATTCGAAAGCGCCGGTATCAAAGACGTACTGGCCAAATCGAAAGGCTCGTCGAACCCCCACAACGTGGTAAAAGCGACCTTCGATGCCCTGCTGAAAATGCGTGACCCCATGCAAATCGCACAAGCTCGCGGCATTACTCTCTCCCAAGTTTTTAACGGTTAAGAGCAAATGGCGCAGATCCAAATCAAACTCGTAAAAAGCGTTATTGACCGCCCCGAGCGTCAGAAACGCACTGTGCAGGCCCTGGGCCTTGGCAAAATGGGCAGCACCAAGAGCGTGGAAAACACGCCTCAGGTTGCTGGCATGATCAATGCCGTTAAGCACTTGTTGGAAGTAACCGAACTCTAGGAATCTCCCGAAAATGAATCTCAGCAATCTCCAACCCGCCGCTGGCGCCACGCGCAACGAAAAGCGCATTGGCCGTGGTACGGGTTCCGGCCGCGGCGGCACGTCGACGCGTGGTCACAAAGGTGCCAAGTCCCGTTCGGGTTACTCCAAGAAGTCGGGCTTCGAAGGTGGCCAGATGCCTCTGCAGCGCCGCGTACCTAAATTTGGTTTCAAGAACATTAACCGTGTTGAGTACAAAGCCATCAACCTAGATGTGCTGGCTGCTCTAACGGAGAATGGCACCGCTACACTGGATGCCGCTTTCTTCGTAACGGCTGGTCTGGCTTCGAAGAACGCCAAAATCAAAGTGCTGGGTCGTGGTGAAATCACCAAGGCTCTGGAAGTGCATGCTCACGCTTTCTCCAAATCGGCCGTTGAGGCTATTGAGAAGGCTGGTGGCAAAGCTGTGACGCTGTAAGCCTGACTGGCAATGAACAAGTTAATCACCACGATTAAGAACATTTTTGCGATTGAAGATCTGCGTATGCGGATCTTCAATACGCTTTTTTTCATTGCCATCTACCGGCTGGGTTCTTACGTGGTGCTCCCCGGCGTCGACCCGAATCGGTTAAAACAGGGCGGTGCTACTGGCGTGCTGGGTATCCTAGATACTCTGCTCGGTGGTGCATTCAGCCATGCTTCGATTTTCGCGCTGGGCATCATGCCTTACATTTCCGCGTCAATTGTTCTGCAACTGCTGACAATTGCCGTTCCTTACTTTCAAAAGCTCCAGAAAGAGGGTGAATCGGGACGTAAGAAGATCAACCAGTACACGCGCATCCTTACCATTCCAATTGTAGCACTACAGTCAATCGGCTTTATTGCTACAATTAATGCCGAAGCCATCGTTAATCCCGGTGTCTTCTTTACCATTTCTACAGCCATGATTGTAACGGCGGGTACGCTGTTCTGCATGTGGCTGGGGGAAAAGATTACCGATAAAGGCATTGGCAACGGCATTTCCATGATCATTATGATTGGGATTGTGTCGCGCCTGCCAGGTGCTTTGATCGGAGAGGCAACGGCTCGTACTATGCGCGGTTCGTTGATTTTTCTGATTGAGTTGGTAGTACTGTTTTTGGTAGTTATGGCGGTCATCATCCTCACGCAGGCGGTTCGTCAGATTCCCGTACAGTATGCCAAGCAAATCGGTGGTGCTGCTAGCCTTAGCTCGCAGCGTCAGTATATTCCGATGAAAGTGAATGCAGCTGGCGTAATGCCGATCATCTTCGCTCAGTCGCTGATGTTCGTGCCGGCTATTGCTGCTTCTGCCTGGAACAAGAACAGCGACACGGCTACTCTCATTGGTACTTGGTTTCAGCCAAACCATTGGGTGTACAATGTCGTGTTCGGGTTGCTCATCATCATCTTCACGTACTTCTACACGGCAATCAGCGTCAATCCCAACCAGATTGCGGATGATCTGAAGCGTAGTGGTGGATTCATTCCAGGTGTTAAGCCTGGTCGTGATACCTCCGAATACATTGATGATGTGTTGACCCGGATTACCCTGCCCGGTGCAGTTGCTCTGGCCGTCATTGCTATCCTACCTTCACTGGCAACGGTAGCAGGCGTGACCCGTCCCTTTGCTCAGTTCTATGGTGGTACTTCCCTGATCATTATGGTAGGGGTAGTGCTGGATACCATGAATCAGGTAAAAAGCTATCTGCTCATGCGTCATTATGATGGCATGATGAAGACTGGTAAAACGCGGGGTCGTTCTCAGAACATTGCCCTCGCTTCGTAAGATGATTTTTTACAAGACCGAGGAAGAAATCGAGTTCATGCGGGCCAGTGCAAAAGTATTGGCGCAGGCTCATGGAGAAGTAGCTAAGCTCATCAAGGAAGGAGTTACTACGCGAGAGCTGGATCAGCGCGCAGAGGAATTCATCCGGGATAATGGCGGGGTTCCTTCTTTCAAAGGCTACAATGGATTCGAGTACAGCCTCTGTATTTCGCCGAACTCAGTAGTAGTGCATGGTTTCCCGGGCGACTACACGCTGAAAAACGGAGACGTTGTTTCGATAGACTGCGGAGTACTGCTCAATGGATACCACGCCGATAGTGCATACACCCACCCAGTAGGGGAGGTGGCACCAGAGGTAACGAAGTTGCTGGAGGAAACCAAAAAGTCACTGTATCTGGGCATTGAACAGGCAGTGGCGGGCAACCGGATGGGCGACGTCAGCTACGCTATTCAGAACCATGTTGAGAAACAGGGGTACGGAGTAGTTCGGGAGCTGGTCGGCCACGGGATTGGTAAAAAGCTTCACGAGCGGCCCGAGGTTCCGAACTACGGTAAGCGTGGAGCGGGACTCAAGTTGCAGACGGGGCTCGTGCTGGCCATTGAGCCTATGGTAAACCTCGGTACCAAAAGCGTGGTGCAGGAAAAGGACGGATGGACAATTCGGACGAAAGACCTGAAGCCATCCGCGCACTTTGAGCACACCGTAGTTGTTCGTAAAGACAAGGCGGAAATACTTACCTCCTTCGAATACATAGAAAAAGCCTTACAGTAGCCTTATGGCCAAACAAACTTCCATTGAGCAGGACGGTGTCATCCTGGAAGCCTTATCCAACGCCATGTTCCGCGTGGAGCTGGAAAATGGTCACCAGTTGATTGCCCACATTTCGGGCAAGATGCGGATGCACTACATCAAGATTCTGCCGGGAGATAAGGTAAAACTCGAAATGTCGCCCTACGATTTGTCGAAGGGACGCATTGTGTACCGTTACAAATAACCCGACGACATGAAAGTCAAAACCTCCGTAAAGAAGCGTAGCGTTGATTGCAAAATCATCCGCCGCAAAGGCAAGCTCTACGTGATCAACAAAAAGAACCCGCGCTATAAGCAGCGTCAGGGCTAGTAGCACCAGACCTTTTTAAGAAAGCACATGGCTCGTATTGCAGGGGTAGATATCCCAGACAACAAGCGCGGCGAAATCGCGCTGACCTACATTTTCGGCATTGGCCGTCCTTCTGCTCAGCAGATCCTCACCAAAGCAGGCGTTGACCTGAACAAGAAGGTGAAAGATTGGACTGAAGCCGAAGCTGGCGAAATCCGCGGCGTGATTGCCGCTGAGTATAAGACCGAAGGTGTACTGCGCTCAGAAGTGCAGTTGAACATCAAGCGCCTGATGGACATCGGTTGCTACCGCGGTCTGCGTCACCGCAAAGGTCTGCCGGTTCGTGGTCAGCGTACCAAGAACAACTCGCGTACCCGTAAGGGCAAGCGGAAGACCGTTGCTGGCAAGAAAAAGGCTACTAAATAATCTGTAGCGGGAATCGGAGCCCAGCTTCTCTTGTAGGGGCGGGCTTCAACACCTTCCGCAGTATTTTGCGATAACCAAATGGCACAAAAAAGAAAAGACAAAGCCAAGAAGCGCGTTGTCGTTGTAGAACCCGTAGGTCAGGTACACATCAAGGCCTCGTTCAACAACATCATCATCTCCATTACCAACAACAACGGCCAGGTAATCTCCTGGGCTTCGGCTGGTAAAATGGGCTTCCGTGGTTCGAAGAAGAACACGCCTTACGCCGCTCAAATGGCTATGACGGATTGCGGTAAAGTTGCTCACGACCTGGGCATGCGCAAAGCCGAAGTATTCGTGAAAGGTCCGGGTGCTGGTCGTGAATCGGCCATCCGTACGCTGGGTAACGTGGGTATTGAGGTAACGACCATTAAGGACGTGACGCCGCTGCCCCACAACGGCTGCCGTCCTCCCAAACGTCGTCGCGTTTGATTTATTGAACCTGTTCGCCTGGCGGACTACCTGAGCCGGTTGCTGCAGCTGCTTCTCACCCTTGCGAAGCCTGTTTCTGCCCGGTTCGAACGGTTCAACCCCCTCAACACTCAACAACTCCGAAATGGCACGTTATACTGGTCCTAAAACCAAGATTGCCCGTCGCTTCAATGAGCCGATCTTCGGCCCAAGCAAGGCACTCACCAAAAAAGCATACCCCCCCGGCCAGCACGGCCGTGGCCGTCGTAAGAAGCAGAGCGAGTACGCTGTCCAGCTGATGGAAAAGCAGAAAGTGAAGTACATGTATGGCGTACTGGAAAAGCAGTTCGAGAACCTGTTCCACAAGGCTGCCACGATGCCCGGCATCACCGGCGACAACCTGCTGGGCCTGCTCGAGTCGCGTCTTGACAACACGGTATACCGCTTAGGCATTGCTCCTACGCGTCGCGCCGCTCGTCAGCTCGTACTGCACAAGCACATCACCGTGAACGGTGAGATTGTAAACATTGCTTCGTACAAACTCCGCGCTGGTGACGTTGTTGCCGTGCGTGAAAAGTCGAAGTCGCTGGAGGCCATCACTACGAGCCTGAGCGCCCGCAACGCGCGTGCTTTCTCGTGGCTGGAGTGGGACGGCAAAGAAATGGTGGGCAAGTTCATCAGTGCCCCCTCGCGTGAGTTGATTCCGGAGAAAATCACGGAGCAGCTCATCGTCGAGCTGTACTCGAAGTAATTTATGGAACGGCCCGGCAGTCCGGGCCGTTTCTCTGCTTCGACTTTTTTCCTTGTTATATCTGGAAATGGGTAGCAGGCGGTAAGAAATCAGGCTACATTAGCCGCGTTCTTACGGTCTGCTACTCACTACTTCAAACGCCCCACTTATGTCAATCTTAGCTTTTCAAATGCCGGAGAAGGTGGTAATGGAGAAATCCGACGACTTCTACGGAACGTTTGAATTCAAGCCGCTGGAGAAAGGCTACGGCGTCACGATCGGCAACGCTCTGCGCCGCATCCTGCTGTCGTCGCTGGAGGGCTATGCCATCACGTCGGTTCGCACCAACAGCGTCCTGCACGAGTTCATGACTATTGAAGGTGTGATTGAGGACATGTCCGAAATCATCCTGAACCTGAAACAGGTTCGTTTCAAGAAAGTGAGCGACGCCATCGAGGATAAAATCACGGTGCGCGTGAAGGGCCAAGACACCTTCTCGGCTGGCGATATCAACAAATTCACCACCGGTTTCCAGGTATTGAACCCGGATCTGGTAATCTGTAACGTGGACCCCAGCACCGAGCTGGAATTCGAATTCACGATTCAGAAAGGCCGTGGCTACGTTCCCGCTGAGGAGAACAAGCCTGCTGACCAAGTTTTCGGTCAGATTGCCATTGATGCCATCTTTACGCCCATCAAAAACGTAAAGTATAGCATCGAAAACACCCGGGTAGAGCAAAAGACCGACTATGAGAAGCTCGTTATTGAGATTCACACCGACGGCTCGATTCACCCGGAGGACGCGCTGAAAGGTGCGGCCAACATTCTGATTCAACACTTCATGCTGTTCTCCGACAGCACCATGACCTTCGAAACGGTGAAAGCCGAAGAAGAGGAAACCGTGGACGAAGAGACGCTGCACATGCGCAAAGTCCTGAAAACGCCGCTGGCGGATATGGACCTGAGCGTGCGCGCCTACAACTGCCTCAAAGCTGCCGATATCAAAACCCTCGGCGACCTGGTGCAGCTCGACATGGCTGACATGATGAAGTTCCGCAACTTCGGTAAGAAGTCGCTGACGGAGCTGGAGAACCTTGTAGAGGAGAAAGGCCTGACCTTCGGGATGGACCTGAGCCGCTACAAGCTCGACGAAGAATAGGCTTCGGCTTGTTAATGTGCTGCTGCTGAATTAGTGCGTTCTGCACAATTTCGCAGCAGCACATTTTTTTTGCTTGGGTATTTCCTACCTTTGCACCCCATTCACACTTTTAACCTAGTAGGCCCGGAGGGGTAACGGTTCTAATGTGAGAACAGTCTGCTGTATCGGCTGTTTTCCGCCGTGGTCGTTGCCCGCAAGCCTACACTTTTTCATTTTTTATGCGTCACGGTAAAACCATCAACCACCTGGGCCGCACGGCCTCGCACCGCAATGCCATGTTGTCGAACATGGCTTCGTCGCTGATCCTGCACAAGCGCATCACCACGACGGTTGCTAAAGCCAAAGCCCTGCGTAAGTTCGTAGAGCCCCTGCTGACCAAATCCAAGAACGATACCACGCACTCGCGTCGTCTGGTGTTCTCGGAGCTGGGCAACAAGGACGTGCTGAAAGAGCTGTTCGGCACTATTTCGGCTAAAATTGCCGGCCGTCCCGGTGGTTACACCCGCATCATCAAGCTGAGCGCTACCCGTCTGGGTGACAACGCTGAGATGTGCATCATCGAGCTGGTTGACTTCAACGATACGCTGCTGGAAGCCAAAAACGCTGGCGAAGCCAAAGCTTCTACTACCCGTCGTTCGCGTCGTGGCGGCAGCAAGAAAGCTTCGGAAGGCGAAACGTCGGCTGAAGTAGTAGCTGAAGCCAAGCCCGCTAAGAAGGCCAAGGCTGCCACCACGGAGGTTTCGGCCCCCGAGGACACGGCTACCGAAACCCTGAAAGACGGCGAAACCCGCGAGGAGAAAGCTGCTGAGTAGTAGTATCCAGCCTTCGGGCTGATAGCAAAAGGGCGTTCCTGTTAACAGGAACGCCCTTTTTTTGTGTCGTGTGGTCCGTGGTGGCTACCGGGTTTGGTAGGTACTTGCGGAGGGGAAGAGCGGCGGGGGATGGAGCTAGCACGAGAACGGCTGCTAGGCCAGGTTTGGCAGGTGCTGAAGCTAGTGGCCTAGCAGATTGATAACCTGCATTCGGGGCGGAACCAAATTCTGGCAGGGAAAGGTCGGTGATACTATTTACCTTGCGGCCTAATGGCGTGGGAGCCATTACGCAAAACTGCATTCTGTTTCATAAACCCATTTCCCTATGAGCATTATCACCGAAATCCACGCTCGTCAGATCTTCGATTCGCGCGGCAACCCGACGGTTGAGGTAGATGTAACGACTGAAAGTGGCACTGTAGGCCGCGCCGCCGTTCCCTCGGGAGCCAGCACGGGCAAGCACGAGGCCGTAGAGCTACGCGACGACGACAAGTCCAAGTACATGGGCAAAGGCGTGCTGAAAGCGGTGGAAAACGTGAACAGCAAAATTGCCGAGGAGCTGGTGGGTTTCTCGGTGTTTGAGCAAGGTCTGCTCGACAAAATCATGCTGGAGCTGGATGGCACGCCGAACAAAGCCAACCTGGGCGCCAACGCCATTCTGGGTGCTTCGCTGGCTATTGCCCGCGCTGCTGCCGCCGAGGCTGGCATGCCGCTGTACCGCTACGTGGGCGGTGTAAATGCCACCACGCTGCCCGTGCCCATGATGAACATCCTGAACGGCGGTTCGCACGCTGATAACAGCATCGACTTCCAGGAATTCATGATTATGCCGGTGGGCGCTCCTTCGTTCTCGGAGGCGCTGCGCTGGGGTACCGAAATCTTCCACCACCTGAAGAACGTGCTCAAAAAACAGGGCATGAGCACCAACGTGGGGGATGAAGGTGGTTTCGCACCGAACATCAAGAGCAACGAAGACGCCATTAAAGTGGTGCTGCAAGCCATTGAAACGGCCGGCTACAAGCCAGGCGACGACGTAATGATTGCCATGGATGCCGCCGCTTCGGAGTTCTACGATGGCACGCACTACCACTTCAAGAAGAGCACCGGCGACAAGCTGACCTCTTCGGAAATGGTGAGCTACTGGACCGACTGGACCAAGAAGTATCCCATCGTGAGCATTGAGGATGGTATGGACGAGGACGACTGGACCGGCTGGAAAAACCTGACCGACAGCATCGGCTCGACCACGCAACTGGTAGGCGACGACCTGTTCGTGACCAACGTGAACCGCCTGCAGCGCGGCATTGATGAGAAGATTGCCAACGCCATCCTCATCAAAGTAAACCAGATTGGTACGCTGTCGGAAACCATTGATGCCATCAACCTGGGCCGCCGCAACGGTTACAAGAGCATCATGAGCCACCGCTCGGGTGAGACGGAGGACAACACCATTGCCGACCTGGCCGTGGCCCTGAACACCGGCCAGATCAAAACCGGCTCGGCTTCGCGCTCCGACCGGATGGCCAAGTACAACCAGCTGCTTCGCATTGAGGAGGAACTGGGCGAGGTAGCCTATTTCCCCGGCCGCAAAATGTAAGTCACGGCGGTAACAAGATTTCCCGGATTACGTGGATTTCTGTGGAACGGCACCGTTGCCCTGGGGGCGGCGGTGCCGTTTTTTTGTGGCCCGTGCCGGGCGAAATCAGATGAAGCGGGAGTGACAGAAATGCTGGATATTTGCGTAGGCTGACTCCGGAAACCTGCGCCAGCCACACCAACCATCAGCTTCCCACAGACCAACTGCCATGAGTGCTTCGGAAATATTTGAGCGGGTCCCACGCTTCCTGCGCAGCTTTTACTTCCTGACCGGGCTGGCCTTTCTGGTGTGGATGTTCCTGTTCGATGCCAACGACTTCATCAAGCAGTACGATATGTACGCGAAGTGGAAGGAGCTGAATACCGATAAAGAATACTACCTGCGCGAGATTGACAAGGTGAAGAAGGACCGGGCGGAACTGCTGAGTAGCCCGGAGCTACTGGAGAAATTCGCCCGTGAGAAGTACATCATGAAGCGCCCCGGCGAGGATGTGTTTGTGCTGGTACCCCAGGAAAAGGAATAACCCGCCTGACAAGTGGCGTGGTACTTGCCCGCCTACCGGTTATGCTCAAGCCTGCTACTTTTCGCGTCTTTTTACTGATTCTATCCGGCTGGATGCTGTCGGCGGCGGTGACGCGCCAGCAGGTGGCCAACTCGCAGGTGCAGGTGGCGCGGCAGTTTCTGCTGGCGGTACTGGCCGGCAACTGGGAGGCGGCGTATCAGCTCCTGAGTCCGGCTACCCGGCAGCAACTGCCGATGCCGGCCTTCAGAGCCGCCACGCAGCCGATTATTGAGCAGGCCCGAACCTACGGCCCCACTATCGACCTGTACAAGTTAGGCTACCGGCTCCGGGAAGAAGAAACGATTCAGCCGTTCGTGGGCTTCAGCTACCGCGCCGATAGTCTGCGCCCGGGGCCGCATGTGCAGCTCGACGTGACCTTTCAGGACTCTGCGGCCCGTCAGATTCAAAGTTTCGGTTTGATTCGGCTGCGGCCCTGATGCCTGGGGCTACGCCGGCAGGGAAATCTTTCCCATGCTGACGGCCGGTACGCGCTGCCGTCCGCTCCCGATGCTCAGGGGTTGACCTGCTACCGCCTCGTTGGCCAACACTGCAAACAGAATGGCCTCTTTGGCATCAGGTAACATGCCCAGCGCGGCCGTGGTAGTGAACCGGCAGGCCGGTAGCTGCTGTTGCAGCGCGGCCATCAGCGTGGGGTTGTGGGCACCGCCGCCGCTAACGTACACGGCTAGTGTCGGCGTGGCGCCAAACGCCTGCCGTACAGCCTGCGCTACCCCGGCGGCACTGACTTCCACCAGCGTAGCCAGCAGGTCTTCCAGCGGCAAGCCCGTTGTGCGGGTGCGCTCCTGAGCTGCCTGTACGTAGGCTGAGTTGAACAGCTCAGGGCCGGTGGTTCGGGGCAATGGTGCCTGAAAAAATGGGTGCGCCAGCAGCTCCGTCCGTAAAGCCTCCTGCACAGTACCGGCTGCGGCCAGATGGCCGTCTTCATCGTAGCTGAGGGCCGGCTGGTGCCGACGCACGGTGGCGTCGAGCAGCGTATTGCCGGGGCCGGTATCGGTACTGAAGGCCATGCGGGCATCCTGGCCGGCGCGGGGCAGGTACGTGAAGTTGGCAATGCCACCCAGGTTCAGCAGCAGCCGCTCCTCCTGGGGGCTGCTCAGCAGCAGATAATCCCCGTAGGCCGCCAGCGGAGCGCCTTCGCCGCCGGCGGCAATGTGCTTCTGCCGAAAGTCGCTGAGGGTGATGATGCCGGTCCGCACGGCTAGGTGGTCCGCGTCGCCGAGCTGCAGCGTGGCATTCGTGCCAGGGAAATCGGGGTGCTGATGCTGATGCACCGGGGCGTGGTACACCGTCTGGCCGTGACTGGCAATCAGGTCAACTTCGGCGGGCGGAATCTGCCACTGCTGTAGGCACTGCAGTACCATATCGGCGTGCAAATGGCCCAGCCAGGGGTTCAGCAGCGTCAGGTACTCAAGGCTCACCTGCTCCCGGGCAAATACCTGCCGGATGCGGTGGCGCACCTCATCAGTATACGGCACCGTGACAAACTGCTCCAACTCCAGTCGCGTGTTAGTGCCGTGCCCGTGCAGGCGGCACAGGGCCACATCCAGCCCATCGAGAGAAGTACCCGACATCAGGCCGACGATGCGGCGGCTGGGTTGCTGGGCCAGTTGGTACAGGCGGTGGAGGTGCGGATTCATGGGAACTTTATGTGCTGGCTACTGCCGGTGGCCGAACTCGGTTCAGGGTCGAAACGGTATTTGTACTCTTTAGTGCCGCGCGGCGGGCCGTCCGGGGGCGTAAAGCTGTAGACAGAAAACGAAAACCCCGCCGCCAGTAACTGACAGCGGGGCTGATATAGGACCAGTGAACTACCGGGCGGCCGTTTAGCCGATTTTTTTGCCGGCCATAGCCTGGCTGATGCTGATATTCATGACCCGCTCGGCAAACGGGCGGGTGAGTTCTTCCAGCTCATCTACGGCTTTCAGGATGGTATCCTTCTCCTTGGTTTCGAGGGCCGCTTTCAGCGTGGTTACACCGGCCTGCGTTTGGGTGGTTTCCTCGGGAGTAAGGTGCTGGCCGTTTTTGGCCACAAACCGCTCCACCTGGTACAGCATCTGCTCGGCTACGGTGCGAGCCTCAATAACCATGCGGGCGGCCACATCCTCGCGGGCGTGGGTGAGTGAGTCCATCAGCATCTGCTCCACCTGCTCATCGGTGAGGCCGTACTGAGGCTTGATTTCCACGGCCTGGCGCGTATTGGAGCGTAGTTCGATGGCTTCCACCTTGAGAATACCATCGGCATTCAGGATAAAGTTGACGTCTACCTTGGGCAACCCGGCGGGCATGGCCGGAATGCCGCGCAGGTCGAACTCGGCCAGCTTGCGGTTCTCCTTCACCAAATCCCGCTCACCCTGATACACTGAAATCTTCAGGTTTACCTGCCCGTCCACCGAAGTAGTGTACTGGCGGCCGGCTTTGGTGGGAATCTTGGAGTTGCGCGGAATGATAGAGTCCATCAGGCCGCCCATAGTTTCGATGCCCAGCGTGAGAGGCGTCACGTCCAGCAGCAGCACGTCGCGGCGGTTGCCAGCCAGGATATCGGCCTGAATGGCAGCGCCGAGGGCAACAACTTCATCGGGGTTGAGGGAGTTGTTGGCAGGCTGCTGGAAAAACTCCGACACGGCATCGTATACCAACGGCACGCGGGTAGAACCGCCCACCAGCAGCACGGCATCCAGCTGCTGCGGCGTGAGCTTGGCATCAGCAAGGGCCTGGTGGCAGGCGGCCAGGGTGCGGTCCACCAAGGGCTGCACTAGCTGGTTAAACTCGGTTTTAGAGAGGCGCACCACCACGTCGTCGCCGAGGTTGCCGGCAAAATCGTCGTGCTGGCTAAGGTATCGTTTGGCCGACTCGGCCAGCAGGCGCAGCTCCTGCTGTAGCGGGCCATTGTTTTGCAGCCGGGCACCGAGGTCGTACTGGGTAGTCCAATGCGCGGAAATAGCCCGGTCTAGGTCGTCGCCGCCCAGGTAGGTGTCGCCGTTGGTGCTGAGCACTTCAAAAATGCCCTGGTGCAGGTGCAGAATGCTGATATCGAAGGTGCCGCCGCCGAGGTCATACACGGCCACAGTTTTTTCCTCATCCGGCGAGAGGCCGATGCCATAGGCCAGCGCGGCGGCCGTCGGTTCATTCACAATACGCAATACCTCCAGGCCCGCCAAACGGCCGGCGTCGCGGGTGGCCTGGCGCTGCGAGTCGTTGAAGTAAGCCGGAACCGTAATAACGGCTTTGTTCACGGGCGTTTTGAGGGCGTGCTCGGCGCGGGCGCGCAGCTCCTTCAAAATTTCAGCCGACAGCTCGATGGGAGAGTAGAACTTGTCGCCCACCCGGATTTTTACCAGGCCTTCGGAGTTATCATCAATCACCTTGTAGCCCAGCTCCTGCGCGTGCTGGCCCAGGTCGTGGTAGCTCTTGCCCAGCAGGCGCTTCACCGAGTATATGGTGTTTTGCGGGTCAGTGAGCAAGTATTCTTTAGCCTCATTGCCCACCAGCGGTGCCTCGCCGGCAGCCGGAAAATGAACAACGGACGGCACGATGGTACCCCGGCCCTGGTCGTTGATGGCTACCGGCTGCCGGCCCTCGGGATGAATGTAGGCGACCAGGGAGTTGGTCGTGCCCAGATCGATACCCACAATAATTTCTTCCTGCTGAATACTCCCGGTAGAGAGGTTGATTGCGACTTTGGCCATATGGAGAGAGTACGCCGAAGCGTAAACAGAAAAGGCGGAATGATACCCTGAAGTAGCTACAACCAGCTCAGGGCCTGAAAGGCACAAAAATACGCAACAAAAGCGCGGCAGCCGTTGACTGCCGCCCTACCAACGTGTTGGTCGGAAGCTCTGTAATCCCGGCTTAGTGCAAGCCGCCCGGAAAAGTTCCGTGGGGGCTTAAAATAGTTGTATAAGATTCTGACTATTTAAATCCGTTGATGGGAGCGTAGCCGTAGGCCTTAGTACATATCCCGCGCTACATACCTGTCCGCTTCAGTCGCACCCTGGAGCATCTTATCATTCTCAGCCTGATCTGCTTACGAGAAGGTTGCCTTGCGCCCACCGTTGCCATTCCCAATTTCCAGCGGCCGTAGTTACGGCGCTTTTCCTGCTGCCTGCTGCAGGCAGTTTTTCTCACCCATTTCCACCATATACCCATTATGAAAAAAACGCTTACGCGTCCGATTCTCCAATTGTCGTTAGCTGCTACTGCGGTAGCAGGCCTGCTGGTCTGGAGTGGACAACACACGTACCTGGAAGCTTCCAGCCACCGCGAAGCTCCTCTCATTGCCGACGACCCGTTGGCCGATAATACCGACCTGTACGCCTTCCGCGACCCGAATAATGCGGAGATGATTAACATCGTGGCTAACTACATTCCGCTGGAATTGCCGCAGGGTGGGCCCAACTACAACACGTTCGGGCAGAACGTGCGCTACGAGATTCACATCAAAAACTCAGGTGCCAATCCGAACCAGGACGACATTACCTACCGGTTCACCTTCACGCGCACCAACCAGGACCCCGGAACTTTCTTCAACATCCGGCTGGGGCAGCAGAACCTGAAGGCGACCTACACCATGGAGGTAAGCCGCAATGGGGGGGCCTTCACCACGCTGACCAGTACCGGCGTGGTACCGCCCCCGAATATCGGCCCGCGCTCCATTCAGGGCGCTGCCGGGCTGAATGCGCCCAGCTACGAAAGCCTGATGACCGGCGCCATTCAGACAGTGGGCACTCTTAAAGTATTCTGCGGGCCCGTAGATGACCCGTTCTTCACAGACCTGGGCGGCATCTTCGACCTGGGCGGTATCCGGACGGCGGCTGCCCGCGACGGATTGGCCAAGAAAAATACGCACACCATTGCGCTGCAGATTCCGATTTCGGTGCTGCAGAAAGATGGTAAAACCGGTGCACAGGCCGCTAACATCTTGGATAGCGACTATGTAATCGGGGTATGGGCTTCAGCCAGTCGCCCGGCTATGCGTACTCTGAACACCGACGGTAGCCAGACCCATAGTGGCAACTGGGTACAGGTGTCGCGCATTGGCATGCCGCTCACCAATGAGGTGATTCAGCCAATTGGTGCTAAAGATGCCTGGAATGCGGCCACGCCTTACACGGAGGCTGCCGTTACCGAAGATTACCTCTCCAACCCGGAGCTGGGCCTGTACGTGGCCGAAGGAACCGGCTATTACGGCGCCGCGGTACCCGGCCTGGGGCAGCTGCGTATTCAGCGCAATTCGCTGAATACGTTTGATTTCGCTAATAATAAGAACGGCGTTTCGGCGCTGCTGAATGCGCCGGCTGCCGATGTGGCGGGTACGGCCTTTGCCAAAATTGCCGACGGCGGCTATGCGGAGTACCTGTTGCGGCCCGGCAAGCCTCGTTCCGTGGATATTCTGCCGATTTTCCACACGGGGGTTCCCAACGTGCGGCCGTATCAGCTGGCTACGGGCAAGCCCACCGGCAACCCACTGGCCGCCGGCAAGCCCTTCATCAACAACTTCCTGCCGCTTATTGATAACCCCGCTGCCGCCGGTGGCGTGGGTGGTGATATGCTCCGCCTGAACATGGCCGTGCCCGCTACGCCGCGTAATTCCGCTGATTTCAGCTCGGAAGGGCTGTTGGCAGCCGCGGTACTGGGCCTGACGGATGCCCGCTTCAACACCAGCACCGCGCTACAGGCTATTCCGAACATGGACGGCTTCCCGAACGGCCGCCGACTGGAGGATGATATTACCCGTATCGAGCTGCAGGCCGTGGGCGGTGTAGTGCTGGCGGCTATTGGACTGCCCTATGAAACTACCAACGGCTTGGGCAACGTGCTGGCTTTCCGGACGGGTATCGAGGCCAACGACACCACTTTCCGCAGCGGGTTCCCTTACGTGCAGACGCCCTGGAGCGGCACCAAGGCCCAGGGTACCATCACCTCGCAGCGCGGCGCTGTTGGGCTAGGCCTGAAACCCACTATCGTGGCAATGGCGCAGAACTATCCTAACCCCTTCGCCGATGTTACCAACCTACACTATGAAGTAGCCGAGAAGAGTGTGCTGACCATGTATGTGAGCGACCTGAATGGCCGGCGGGTAGCAACCCTGATGAGCGGTAAAACCCACAGACCCGGTGCCTACGACATGACGTGGAAAGCCGGCCCTGAGTTGGCAGCCGGCACTTATGTGCTGACGGTGGCTGCCGGCCATACCGTGCTACAGTCTGTGAAGCTGGTGCATACCCGATAAATCCGTGTTACTTGACTGGCCTGGTCTCCCATGGCGGGCCGGCTGGTTGCCACGGATGGATAGCCGGACCCTGGGTGAGTTCGGCTATCTTTTCCACTGCCTGAAGAAGGGAGCCGGCTGCTGAGCCGGTTCCCTTCCTTGCTGCTCCCCGTGCTAAACCAATCAGACTGCTGTGCGAAAATATCTTTACCCTGTTCTTGTTACCCTGTTCCTGGGCTTTATTGCCGTCATTTTCCTGACGCAGAAGCCCGAACCGGTGCCCACCCTCAAGGAGCGCCACGGCGACCTGGCGGCCGGGGGAGAGTGGCTGAATACCAAAGCCGCCATTAACGGGCTGCTGGCCCGGTTGCGCGCCAAACCCCACGATAACCAGGCTCGGGTGCTGCTGGCCGAAGCCTACATGCAGGAGGCCCGTATCACCGGCGACCATCCGTACTACGATACGGCAGCTATGGAGCTGCTTGACCAGGCTCTGCGCCAGGAGCCCGAGAATTTTGAAGCGCTGTGCTGCAAAGCCTCCCTGAGCCTGACTCAGCACCACTTCTCCGAAGGGCTGGCCGTAGCCGAAAAAGCCGTGGCCGTGAACCCGAACAACGCGTTTGTCTATGGGCTGCTTTGTGATGCCAATGTGGAGCTGGGCCGCTACCCCGAGGCCGTGCGCATGGCCGACAAAATGAACCAAGTGCGGCCCGATTTACGCTCCTACACCCGCGTATCCTATCTGCGCGAAATCCACGGCGACCTGCCGGGGGCCATTGAAGCTATGCAGATGGCTGTGGAAGCCGGTTACGCCGGTCTGGAACAAACGGAATGGGCCCGCGTGATGCTGGGTCACCTATACGAAACCACCGGTGACCTGAACCGCGCCGCGCAGCAGTACCAACAGGCCCTGCTGGCGCGCCCGCATTATGCTTACGCCCTGGCCGGACTGGGCCGCGTGGCACAGGCCCGACAGGATTACCCCACTGCCATCAAATACCTGCAGGACGCCCGCATTACGGTGAAGGATTACGCCTTTGCGGATGAATTGGCCGACCTCTACCACCAGAACAACCAGCCGGCCGAAGCCCGTAAAATGGCGCAGGAATCTATTGGCATGCTGGCGGCAGCCGCCAACGAAGCCGACGAGAATGAGGCTATGGGCCACTATGCCGACCGGGAGCTGGCCTACGCGTACGTGAAAACCGGGGAGCTGGACAAGGCCCTCCAGCACGCCAATATTGAATATAAGCGCCGCCCCGACAATATTGATGTGTGCGAAACCATGGCGTGGGTACACTACAAGCGCGGCGAATACAAAGAGGCGGAGAAGTACATGAGCATAGCCCGTCGTACCAATTCCCGCAACCCTACACTGTTGTGCCGCGCCGGGCTTATTGCAACCAAAAATGGCCACACCGCCGAAGGGCAGGCCCTGATCAAGCAGGCCCTGGCCATCAATCCATACCTCACGCTGGATCTGGCCGATGAGGGCCGCAAGCTGCTGGCGGTGCGTTAATGCGTGTTGCCTGTTATCCTGAGCAAGCGAAGGAGGACAGATGAAAACTGCCAGTAGTAAGGTCGTACAATCCACTTAACCGATGCCTTCCGTGCGTTTCATTCGGTATGCGCTGCCCGCCGCCCTGCTGCTGCTGCCGGGGCTGGCCGCCGCGCATGTGCTGGATGCCGACCTGAGCAAGCTCTCCCGCACCGACGTTTTCCTGACCTACCTCAAGCTCGGCTTCACACACATTCTGCCCTTGGGTTTCGACCACGTGCTGTTTGTGGTGAGTCTGTATTTGCTGGAGCCCCGCCTGAAGCCGGTGCTATGGCAGGCTACGGCTTTCACGGTGGCGCACTCCATTACGCTGGGCCTGGCCATGTACGGCGTGGTATCGCCGCCGCCCACGCTGGTAGAGCCGCTTATTGCCCTGTCTATTCTGTTTGTGGCCATTGAGAACATTGTAGTGGAGCGGCTGAATCCGTGGCGGGTGGTAGTGGTGTTTGGTTTTGGGCTGCTCCACGGCCTGGGTTTTGCCGGGGCACTCACCAGTCTGGGGCTGCCGCGGGCTATGTTTGTGGAGTCGTTGGTGGCTTTTAACGTGGGCGTAGAGCTGGGCCAGGTGGCCGTAATTCTACTGGCCTGGCTGCTTATTGGCCGCTGGGCTGCCAACAAGCCCTGGTACAAGCGCCGCGTACTGGTACCCGCCTCTGTCGCCATCGGCCTCATGGCTGCCTACTGGACGATTGAGCGACTGAGTTAGTTTTTCGTTGTCAGTTGATAGATGTCAGTTGCTGGTTGTCAGTTGCTGGTTGTCAGTTGTCAAACCTTCAATATTCAGCTTCCATCTACTCTACTTTAGGTTTTATCAACTCTTTCCAAAAACTGACAACCAACAACCAGAAACAAGCAACCAGAAACTAAAAAGATGCTCCGTCACTGTCTCATCCTGCTGCTGTTGCTGCCCTACCTGCTGGGGCTGAGTGCGGGCCTGGTGGGGCGGCCGGAACCTGCGGGCCCCACGGCGGCCCATCCATACGTACACAGTGCCGAGTGCCAGCGGCAGAACTACCTGCGCCTCGACTGTTTTGATACCTGCAATGGCGACCAACACGCCGTGCAGGCCCAGCATAAAGCCGGCACCGCTGCACAGTTGCTGGCCTCTTTTCAGAGTATCGACCTGCACTGTTTGCCGGATTTACCCGGTTTGCAGCTACTGCGGGTGCGCTACACCGCCAGTTACCGGCTGCTGTCGGCACCGCACGTGTTGGCGGGCGCTGGCCGCTCTATCTATCAGCCTCCCCAGGAAGCATAAGCAGCATCCGGTGTCCGCCCGTGCGGCAGCTCCGGAAACCGACGCGTACCGCGCCATCGGGCCCATCTCCTTATTCTTCCTACCCGACGCCCCCTGCTCTTCCTGCCGTTGCGGCCGGGACCGGGGCGTCGCATTGTGGCTGTATGCGTTCTACTTTTTACGGGATTTTCGCCGTCAGCCTGGGGCTGGCGGCTTTGGGGTGCGCCACTACGGCGCAGGCCCAGCTAAGTACGCTACGCGGCACTGTAGCCGATTCGGCCTCCGGCCGGCCGCTGAGCGGAATGCACGTGCAGCTACTAAGCCGCGTCGGCGGTACCACAGCCGATGAGCTGGGCCGCTTTCAGCTGGGCAATTTGCCAGCGGGTACCTACACAGTACGGGCTGGCGGGCTGGGCTACGCCTCGCGCAGCCAAACGGTAACGCTAACGGCCGGGCAACCCGCCACGGTGGCGTTGCGCCTGCCTACTGCCACCCTCACGCTGGCCGAGGTGACGGTGGCTCAGCCCCGCGACCCGAACCAGAGCCTGGCCGCCATTTCCAACATCGATAAGCTGCTGCGGCCGGTGAATTCGGCGCAGGATTTGTTGCCGCTGGTGCCGGGCCTGGTCATTGCCCAGCACGCGGGCGGGGGCAAAGCCGAGCAGATTTTCATCCGGGGCTTCGATTGTGACCATGGCACCGATTTCAACGTGAGTATCGACGGGTTGCCGGTGAATATGGTCAGCCACGCCCACGGGCAGGGCTACGCCGATTTTCACTTCGTGATTCCCGAAACCGTGGATCAGTTGCGGGTCTACAAAGGCCCCTATACGGCCCGGTTCGGGGATTTTGCCACGGCCGGGGCCGGTGAGTTCACCACCAAAACCCGCCTCGACCAGAGCCAGGTGAAAGTAGAGCTGGGCCAGTTTGACACCCGCCGGACCGTGGCCCTGGTGAACCTGCTGCCCCTGAACGGCCACCTGCTGGGCACCGGCCCTGAAAACGCCTACGTCGCCGCCGAGTACACCTTCACCAACTCTTACTTCGACGCCAAACAGCACTTCAAGCGGTTCAACGGGCTGGCCAAGTACACCGGTCAGCTCTCCGACCGCACCTCGCTAATGCTGCTGGCTTCCCGGTTCAGCTCCCGCTGGGATGCCTCGGGGCAGGTGCCGGAGCGGGGCATTCGGGAAGGGCTGATTTCGCGCTTCGGCAGTATTGATCCTACCGAAGGCGGTTCCACCAGTCGTACCAATGCTTCGGCGGTACTCACCACCGAGCTGCCCCACGCGGCCGTGCTGCGTCAGCAGGTGTATTACTCCCGTTACGATTTCAATCTGTTCTCCAACTTCACCTTCTTCCTGAACAATCCGGTAGATGGGGACCAGATCCGGCAGACCGATGGCCGCAACATCTACGGCTACACCGGCACCTACGAGCGGAATTTCCAGCTCGGTAGCCGCAGTCTGCGCACTACCGCCGGTCTGGGCACCCGCCTCGACGACATCGACGTGGCTCTGCGCAACTCGGTGCGGCGCACCGTGACGGATACCATCGTGACGGGCCGGGTGTACGAGCAGAACCTGAACGGCTACCTCGATGCCACGCTCAGCCTCACCGACCGGCTCACGCTCAACGCCGCGCTGCGCGCCGATTACTTCCGCTTCCGGTTCCGCGAAGACCGGGTGGATTCGCTGTCGGGGCGGGCCGGGAAGGGCCGGGTGAGTCCCAAGCTGAACCTGTACTACGATGTAACGCCGGCCGTGCAGCTGTTTGTACGCTCGGGCTTCGGGTTTCACTCCAACGATGCCCGGGCTGTGGTAACCAACCCTGGAGCTAACGTGCTGCCCCGCGCTATTGGTTACGAGGCGGGCAGCACCTTTAAGCCAGTGCCTACGCTGGTGGTGAATACGGCCTTATGGGCCCTGCACCTGCAGGATGAGCTGGTGTACGTGGGCGACGAAGGCGTGGTGGAAAGCGCCGGCCGCACCCGCCGCTTTGGCCTCGATGTGGCCGCCCGCTATCAGTTCACTCGCACCCTTTTTGCCGATGTGGACCTGAATTTCAACCGGGGCCGCTTGGTGGACGAACCGCGCACGGCCAACCGGATTCCGTTGGCCCCCACGTTCACCAGCGTAGGCGGCCTCACGCTGCGCCGGCCCGGCGGCTTCAGCGCCAGCCTGCGCTACCGCCACATCGACTCCCGCCCCGCCAACGAAGACAACTCGGTGCGGGCCCGGGGCTACTTCCTGCTGGATGCCGTGGCCAGTTACACTAGGCGTCATTTTCAGGTAGGGGCCACCGTGGAGAATCTACTGAACGTGGAGTGGAATCAGGCCCAGTTTGATACCACCACCCGCCTGCGCAACGAGGCCGCGCCGGTATCGGAGCTGCACTTCACGCCCGGCACGCCGTTTTACGCCAAGCTCAACGCCAGCGTATTGTTTTAGCGGCTCCGGAACGGAGCCAACCATTTTTGTTCTTCTCTAATCTTCTTCTTCATGGCAATTTTCTCGATTCCTTCTTTTTCTGTTGGTCTGGCTTCCTCTGAACTGAAACTGCCAGCTGCCTCGTCGGGGCCCGGTGGGCCGCCGCCGGTACCGTTACCCACCCGACGGCGGCTGACGGAGCAACAGGCCGCGGCGCGCTGCCGGAGTCATGCCCGCTCCGCGCCGTATTATTCCGGCAAGCGTTGGTAATGCAAAAGCCTCTTTGCGTAGCAGGAAAGAGGTTTTTTATCTAGTTTAGTACTGTTCCGACCATCGTGTCGGGGCTGATGGCTTGGATACAGCTTACCGAATGCGGATTTTCGGGCAGTATTTACCCCAATGCTATGCTCTCTACCGCTACGTTCCGCTCCCGTTTTGGCCGTTGGCAGTCAGCCGCTGCCCTGCTGCTGCTGGGTGGTGTGCTGGCGGGCTGTCAATCCTCAGCCGGCGAGCTACAAGCGGTCCAGACGGCGGCCGTCCGGTCCCGGTCGGTTCCGGCAGATACGGTTGCTGCGCCCGCTCTGCCCGATTCGCTGCGCCTGACGCCACTGGAGCCGCTGGCCAGCGTACCTGATTCGCTGCACCAGGCTGTGCAGCAGCTGCACGCACAGCTGGGCCCCGCGGCAGAAGCGCTGCGCCCCGAGGTATTGGAACGTGCCTGCGTGGGTTACCTGACGCTGCGGCAAGCCGGCAAAATCAGCCAGCCGGGCATTCTGGCCGTGGCCGATATGGATTTGCCGTCCTCTGAAAAGCGGCTGTGGGTGCTGGATCTGCGGAAGGCTGAGGTACTCCAGAACAGCCACGTAGCCCACGGCCGGGGCTCTGGCCACCTGCGCGCCCGGCGGTTCTCCAACGTCATGAAATCGGCGTGCACGGCCCTGGGCTTCTACCGCACCCAAGATACTTACGGCGGTAAGCACGGTCTCTCGCGCCGCCTGCGTGGCCTCGACGCGGGCCAGAACGATAACGCCCTACGCCGCTACGTGGTGCTTCACGCCGCCGACTATGTGAGCCGGCAACACCTGCAGCGCCATGGCCAGGCCGGCTACAGCCGTGGTTGCCCCGCACTGCCGCCTGACCAGTACCGCGCCATCATCCGCACGGTAGGGGAGGGCGGTTGCCTCTACCTCAGCGGCCCTGGCCTGGAATCAAAGTGGCTAAACCCCGAAGCCGCCGCGCAGCAACTGGCGTCGCGGGGGTGGCGGTAAAGAGAACAGCTTCGCCATGAAAGAAGAATTAATTGCTTTATCAGCCATGAGGAAGCAAGTACCCGTCGAGATGCGGGAGGGCCTGCGGCTATTAGCGGAGACCAAAGGTGATGTGCCGGCCGCTGTTGAGCGGTTCAAAGCTGAAAGGCTCGCACTTGTGGTTGAGAAGACTGGGGCTGATGTCAGCCTTTGTCTGCACTGTCTGAAGGTGAACCACTTTGACATTCGCCAAACCCTTATACAGATAGAAAACAGTAAGTATTCTGTATCTGAGCGTATTCTTTGCAAATGCACACAAAACGGTCAGGCACTTAGCGATATAGCTCTTGTGGTAGAGCAGGCGGCCCAACTGCAGCGCAAGTATTGGTTTCGTGTAACAGATCTGGCAGGATTGAATCGGCCCCAGTACGCGTTGCTGCTTATTCAGGAATGGACGACGTACGAAGAATGGGAAAGTTTTCCTGCTGCTTTATCATTCGAAATGGAGGCTGTGCTTGAGGTTTTCGAGCAAGAATTGGAGTTGCCGGCAGTTGCAGCCAATCTACGGGCGGCGAACCAACGCTATCAGCAGGTAAGGCTGACTACGAGTTATCGCGAAGCTTTGCGGCAAAAAGGCTACGCGCCAGCAGACCCGGAGCTACAGCAGTATGAGGATGTTTATCAAGGTCAACGAGTGTTAATTGACGAAAAACTAAGTGAGTACGTTCGGGCCCACATCACCTCGTTTCCATGAAAAAAAGCCCCGCCGGAATATTCCGACGGGGCTTTTTATACGATAGGGCCAGCAGTTACTTCACCACCACCTTCCGGCTCAGGTTCAGCTCGGGTACGGTGAGCTGATACACGCCGGCGGGCAGGGTGCGGGTTACGCTCAGGCGCTGCTCGGTGGAGCCGGGATACAGGCGCATGGATTGTTCGTGCACCGGGCGGCCCAGCAGGTCAATGAGGTGTAAAGTTGCCGTCATTTCCTTTGGCGACTGAATCACCACGTCAATCCGGTCAGAGGCGGTGGGGTTGGGGTACACGGCCAGGTCGGCACCCAGCGCGGCGGTTTCCTTGGCGGTAGCTGTGACGGTGGTTTCGCGCATGGCGGTGGTGTTCAGCACGGCCGGCGCGGTGTAGATAGCCTTCACGAATGCCCGCTGGGCGGGGTTGGTGGTAGAGGCGTTTTTGGCACGCAGCGTCAGCCAGCCATCTGCCGTGGGAGCATAGGTGCCGTTAAGGTTGCCCGTGCCGGTTTTGCTGCTCAGAATGGTGCCCGTGCTGCTTACTACTTCCACCGTGAGGCTGCGGGTAGCATCGGTGGGGAAGAGGTTGTAAGTAACCGTTTTGCCCGAAGCCACATAAATGCGGCCCGCCGTGCGGTACGCCGTGGACGAAGCTGGCAGCTGTCCGCCCTGCTTCAGCGACGAGGCGTGCGAATCGCCCAGATCATCGGCTAGCTCCCATTCCTGGGTGGTGGCCATAGCCGCCCGGGTGTAGTTGGTGCCGATACCGGTAGGTGCCCACACCGAGTAGCCACGCCGGCCGCCGCTGGCCGTGCCATTGCAGGGTGGCGTGTTGATACTCACCGTTTGCGAGGCGCTAACCGTCACGGTAGCCGTGCCATTGGCCCCGGAGTAATCCTTCAGCACCGTGCCGGGCGCAAAATCACAGGAAACGGTATTGTTCTGCCAGGCGCTGTAGTTGTCGTTGATGCCGATAATGGCTTTGGTGCTGCGCTCAATTACTAGGTGGTCGGCGGCCTGATAGCGCACCTTGTAGGCGCCGTCCTTGAAGTGTAGGTTCTGGTGGCACCAGATCAGGTTGTTCAGGTCGTCGCGCACCGGCAAATCGGTGGTGCTGGTGGGCAGGTGCGAGTACCGCTTGCTAGTGCTGCCCACGTTGAACAGGTCCTCAAAGAAAATCTGCGGGGAGCCATCCACGGCCAGTGCCGCCGCATACGCCGCCGAGAGGCGCGGGTCGAAGGGGTCGATGTGGGGGGCCAGTTCCGAGCCGGTGTTCCAGCCGGTGTAGTTGCCGTTGGCGTCGGTGGTGGGCCGGAAAGTGTCGTGGTTATTCACGAAGGGCACCGTGCGGTGCACGTAGGTGCCGTTAATGTTCACCACGCGGGTGCCCTGCTGGTAGCCCGGCAGGCTGCCCAGATCAAAATTGCCACCCCCGCTCACAATGCTGTACAGGCCGTTGCGCAGGCTAAAATCGAAGGTGCCGGCCCGGTTCTGCACGTTGGCTACCCAGCCGTCCATCTGACCGCTGCTGCCTACCCATTCGCCCACGGCAAACATGGTGGCCCCGCCCGAGGCCCAGCCGGCGTTGCTTTGCAGGTTATACAGGAAATCCTCGGAGGCGAAGTCGGGGAAGTGCTTCACGGCATCCATGCGCACCCCGTCAAAGCCTTCCTGCTTTTTGTACCACACCAGCCAGTCGCGCACCCCGTTGCGCATGTAGTCGGCGCCCTGGACGGGGTTGTAGGCGGCATTGGAGCTCTGGCCGTAGGAGCCGTTGTAGTAGCTCACATCGGGCCCGAAGTACACGGCGTTCCAGTCGCCGGAAGTGGAGTTATTGCCGGGATTAGGGTTGAAATTCTGCCAGTTTTTGGAGAAACGGCCGTTGCGGGCCAGGTAGTTGGCCGCGTCTTCGGCCGAGGCGGGCTTGCTGTAGCTCACGTACCGGAAGTTCTTGTACTTGCTGGTCGAGTAATCTTCCCAGGCCGCCGGGTCCTGGCCGCCGGCCCCGGTCTGAGAGCCGGCCCCGTCGTTGTGATTCAGCACGATATCCTGCACCACCTCAATGCCATTGGCGTGGAGCACGGCCACGGCCCGCAACAATTCATCCTTGGTGCCGAGGCGGGTGGCGGTGAAGCCTTTTTGGTACTTATCCCCCAGGTCGTAGTTATCGAAGGGAGAGTAGCCATTGCCCTGGTTGCCGTTTTTGATGCTCGGGGGCAGCCACACGGCATCAATGCCCATGGCTTTCAGGCGCGGGGCCAGCAGCGCAATGTAGTTGGCCCAGCCATTGGGGTAGTTAGAGTTCCAGTAATCCCACCAATAGCCTTGCAGGATTACTTTTTGAGCTTTGGCAGGCTGGCCGCCCAGAACTAAAAGGGCAGCCGCGGCCAGGGTGAGCTTGCGCCACCAGGAGTGTGTACCAGTATACATGTGGGAATTGGGGGAATTGGTTGGTAGGAAAAGAAACGACGCGTGGGAGCGTCGGAAAGAGCAGTTTTGGGGTTTCTAATATCTGAAGTTGAATAGGAAAATACCGGTGTTGTATTGCTGGAAGATGATAGTCTTTTAACAGGTTTTCGGGAAGCGAGGGAATTAATATCTTGAAAACTGCATTATAGATTTTCCCGTGACTGACCGCCTGCTATGCATCCGGCCGGGCCGGGCTTTCGTAGAAGCCTACGTGCACGGTAGCTCCCTTTGGGAGTCGCTGCGTGATTCGCAACCGAAACTGAACTGTGTCGATGGAAAATCAGAGTGTAGTGCGTCGTCAGCGTTTGAAGCGCCGGGCCCGTCGGATGGCGCGCCGGGTATTGCCCTTCGTCGCCTCGCTGTTTCTGGCCACGCCCCTGGCAGCACCCGTCACCAAATCCAAAGCGGCTACTCCAAGCTCCGAGCTGCGCCTGCCTGTTGCGGCCGTCACTAAAGCCGGCCTGTTCGACCAACGCCTGCACGACCTCTACCGCGACTTGCAGGTGGAGCAGCAGGGCCTGCGCTTTGATGTGTTTGAAAAGGCCATGACCGGCTACCTGAACCTGCAAAAGCAGGGTAAACTGGCCGATAAGCAATTGCTGACCGTGGTTGATTTCGGCTTGCCCTCCACTGAGAAGCGCCTGTGGGTGCTGGACCTGGCGGCCAAGCAGGTGAAGTTTCACACGCTGGTGGCCCACGGCCACAACTCCGGCGAAAACATGGCCACCAACTTCTCCAACGAGAACGAGTCGAACATGAGCAGCCTGGGGTTTTACGTAACCCAGGGCGAATATCAGGGCAAGCACGGCCGTAGCCTCAAGCTCCAAGGTTTGGACGAAGGCTACAATACCAATGCCCTCAGCCGCTCGGTGGTCATGCACGGTGCCGACTACGTAAGTGAGGAGTTCATCCGGCAGAATGGCCGCCTGGGCCGCAGCCTCGGCTGCCCGGCCCTACCCATGGACCAGAAAGACGCCATCATTGAAGCCGTGGAAGGCCAGACCTGCTTGTTCCTCAACGGTCCCGACCAAGCGTACTCGTCTAAGTACCTGAATCAGGACGTGGCGGTAACCACGCTGCTGGAGCGCGACAATCAGATGATTTAGTACAACCGACATTAACGCAAACGGCCCGGCTGCAGATGCAGCCGGGCCGTTTGCGTTAATGTCGCGCGCAGCTCTGCTTACAGCTTCACTCCAAACTTGCTGCCCACTGTTTCCAGGTCTTTCAGAACCGGCTCCAGCAGCGGAATACCGTCGATGAGGCGCACGGCGGAAGTTTCGCGTTCCGGGTCGCCGGGGATGAGCACGGACTTGCCGTCCACGGCCTGGGCCTGGCGGAAGGTGGTAATCCAGTTATCCATGTGGGCCTTGAACTCGTCGGCGGGGCGGAAGGCATCTACCCGCATGGCCCCGAAGAAGTGGCCCAGACCCTGGCCTACGGGGTTGGCCGAGGGCTGCAGGAAGGCCACGAAGGGCGGTACCCAGGGGCCGTAGTTGGCCCCGCTGAGCACGGCCGAGAAAATATCGACCACCGCACCCAGCCCGTAGCCCTTGTGCGAGCCGGTGGCCCCGCCCAGCGGCAGCAGCGCCCCGCCGTTTTTCACGGCGTTGGCATCGGTGGAGCCCGTGCCCTGGGCATCCTGGGCCCAGCCTTCCGGAATGGGCAGGTTCTTGCGTTGGGCAATTTCGAGTTTGCCGTTGGCGGCGGTGGTGGTAGCCATGTCCAGCACAAAATCGGGCTGCTCGCCGGCGGGTACGGCCACGGCAATGGGGTTGGTGCCCAGCAGCCGCTCCAGTGAGTAGGTGGGGGCCACCAGCGGCGAGGCGTTGGTCATGGCAATGCCAATCATGTCGAGGGCCAGGGCCTGCATGGCGTGGTAGCCGGCAATGCCGAAGTGGTTGGAGTTCTTCACCGATACCCAGCCGGTGCCTACCTGCCGGGCTTTCTCCAGGGCCACCTGCATGGCGCGCGGACCCACCACCAGCCCGAGGCCCCCGTCGCCATCCACCACGGCGGTGCTGGGCGTTTCGTAGGTTACCCCGATGCGGGGCGTGGCGTTGATGCGGCCGGCTTCCCAGAGGCGCACGTAGCCAATCAGCCGGGCCACCCCGTGCGAGTCCACCCCGCGCAAATCGGCCGACAACAGGGTTTCGGTAGCCAGCGTGGCATCAGCCTCCGGGCAGCCCATACCGCGAAATACGGCCTTGGTGAAGGAAAACAGCTGATTGTAGGAAAAGAGAGTCGGAGTCATGAGTGGCGTAGGCGTGTATCGGAAGCCTTCGGGTGGAATGCGTAAACAAGGCTGTCATTCCGAGCAAAGCGAGGAAGCTGGGTTAGTGCCTGAAGCCGTTTTCCAGATTCCTCGCTTCGCTTGGAATGACAGGTTACTCTGCAGCGGAGCCGGCCAGCATTTCGGCCAGCAGTCCTTCCTTGAGGGCGTAGGCGGAAGTGCGCAGGTGGGTGATGCCGGTAAGGGTAAGCACGTAGTCGATGAGCACGGAGGCCACCACTAGCATGTCGGCGCGCATGGGCAGGATGCCGGGCAAAGCGGCGCGCTCCATGTGGGGCAGCGTGAGCAGCTGCGCGTAGCTGCGCCGGAAGCTGTCCAGGGCCAGCTCAGTGCTGGGGGGCAGCTCGGCCTCGGTGCGCAACTGGCCTAGCTGCATGTCGGCCAGGCTGTCAAACGAGCCCGACGCGCCCACCAGCCCTACCGGCCGGTGCTCCTGCACGGCGGCGGCCAGCGGGGCCAGCACTTGCTGCAGGTAAGCCTGCTCAGCCGCTACGGCCTCGGGCGGGAACACGCCGCTGGGCTCTGGGAAAAACCGGTCCAGCAGCCGTTGGGCCCCAATCTCGAAGCTTTGCTTCCAGAAAATGGTGTGCTCGTTGGCAATGATAAACTCCACCGAGCCGCCGCCGATGTCCATAATCAGGTGCTTGTCGGGGCCCAGGGGCACGGCCCGGCGCACCCCGGCGCAGATCAGCTCGGCTTCCCGGTCGCCGGCAATAACCTCCACCCGAATGCCGGTCTGCTCGAAGATGTCCTTTACCAGCTCGGGGCCGTTGCTGGTGACGCGCATGGCGCTGGTGGCGGTGGCGCGCACGTCGGTTACCTGGTGCAGCTCCATTTCCTCCTTAAAGCCGGCCAGCGTGTGCAGGGCCCGGGCGTAGGGCTCGGGGGCAATGTGGCCCTTGCTGATGCCACCCTCGCCCAGGCGCACGCCCACCTTGGTGCGCAGCAGCGTAACGGGCTGGGCATGGCGCGGCTCAGGCAACTCCACAATCAGCAGATGAAACGTATTGGTGCCCATATCAATCAGGGCCAGGCGACGGTGGAGCATATCAGTTGTTAGTTGCTGGTTGTCAGTTGTTAGTTATGGGCTGCTTGTTGTATAGCGACACTAACAACTGACAACCAGCAACTAACAGCTAAAATTAATTGCCAAACCGGCAGAACGTGCCCAGGGGCAGCTTACGGTCGGCGCGGTCGTGCAGGTAAATTTCCCCGATTTCGCGGTTCTGGCGGGCCTGGGGGAAGATTTCGTGCACCAGGTTTTCCAAAATCAGGGCCGAGAAGCCCAGCGAGTAGAGGTTGATGAGGAAGAAGTGGTCCTCGGGGTCGAGCAGCTCTTTGCAGAGCTTGAGCATTTCGTTGAGCTCATCTTCCAGCTGCCACTTCTCGCCGTTGGGGCCGCGGCCGTAGGCAGGTGGGTCGAGGATGAGGCCCTGGTACTTGCTGCCGCGCTTTACTTCGCGCTTCACGTACTTCATGGCGTCTTCCACAAGCCAGCGCACCCCGTCGAGGTTGCTGGCCTCCATGTTGTCGCGGGCCCAGAAGTTCACCTGCTTCACCGAGTCGAGGTGAGTTACGTCGGCGCCAGCGGCGCGGGCGGCTAGGGTGGCGGCTCCGGTGTAGGCAAACAGGTTGAGCACGCGCGGCGTGGCGGCCCGGCGCTTGCGCGTCTGGTTGAAGATGAACTGCCAGTTGGGGTCCTGCTCCGGAAACAGCCCCACGTGCTTAAACGACGACATACCCAGGCGGAACCGCAGCTTCAACCCATCAGGCCGCTCGTAGCCAATGACCCACTGCTCGGGCGTGCCGGGCTTGATTTTCCACTGCCCCCGTTCCTGGCTGCCCTTTTCGCGGGTGAAAATGGCGTTGGCGCGCTGCCATTCCGAGGCGGGCAGGTGCGGGTCCCAGATGGCCTGGGGCTCGGGCCGGGCCAGAATATGCTTGCCGAAGCGCTCCAGCTTCTCAAAGTTGCCGGCATCTATCAGCTCGTAATCGGCCCAGGGGCTAGTGGTCAGAAACGTGTACATGCCGCAAAGGTAATGATGGTTGAATGGGTGGATGGGTGGGTAGGTTGTTTGGTGGTTGGGTGAACCGTCATTGCGAGGCGGAGCCGAAGCAATCCTTCCTTTTCGCCGCTCCTAACCCTATGTTCTTCCAAAGCCCCTTACGCCAGCTCAAACGTAAGGGCTTGGGAACAGGTCTGAATGCCAGATATAGTGAAGGACGGATTGCTTCGGCTCCGCCTCGCAATGACGTGCTTGATTTATGACCAATCATAACCCAACCATTCAATCACCTACCCATCCAACCACCAAACAACCCATCCACCCACCTAACCCTTCGTACCTTTGCCCCATGAGCACCACGCTGCACTTCCACAAATACCAGGGTACCGGCAACGACTTCGTGATGCTGGACGACCGGGGCCAGACGTTTGATATTGCCAACCACCAGCTGGTGCGCTTCCTCTGCGACCGACGCCGGGGCATCGGGGCCGATGGGCTGATTCTGCTGCGGCCCCACGCCGCCTACGATTTCGAGATGGTGTACTTCAACGCCGACGGCTACGTGGGTTCCATGTGCGGCAACGGCGGGCGGTGCACCGTGGCGTTTGCCCGCCAGTTGGGCGTTATCGAGACCAGCACCCGCTTTCTGGCCGCCGACGGCCCCCACGAGGCCCGCATCGACGCCGACGGCACCGTGCACCTGCGCATGCAGGACGTGCTGGGCCAGCAAGAGGTGGAGGAATACGGCGTGTTCCTTGATACCGGCTCGCCCCATTTGGTGCGCTTCCAGCCCGCCAGCACCCTGGCCGAGCTGAACGTGTTTGCCGAGGGCCGCGCCATCCGCTACAACGAGCGGTTCCGCGAGAAAGGCACCAACGTGAACTTCGTGGAAAGCCCCTCGGCCCCCGACCAGCCCTGGCAGGTGCGCACCTACGAGCGGGGCGTGGAAGACGAAACCCTGAGCTGCGGCACCGGCGTCACGGCCGTGGCCCTGGCCGCCAGCAAGCGGGGCGCCAGCAGCCCCGTGCACCTGCGCACCCCCGGCGGCGACCTGCGCGTGGCCTTCGAGGCCCGGCCCGACGGCTCCTTCACCCACGTCTTCCTCAGCGGCCCCGCCACCCACGTTTTCAGCGGCACGGTTGCCGTGTAGCATTGTGCCAGTAGGGCGAAGCCTTTGCTTCGCGTATCGTTGAACAAGGGATAGAAACGCCTGTACTTCTATTGTTCTGTGATACGCGAAGCAAAGGCTTCGCGTATCACCGCAACCGTCATTCTCCCTTGTTTTATGCCCGATTCCGAAGAATTCCTGACCGTTACCGACCTGAGCTTGACCGAGCGCGGAGCTACGGCCCTGCAGCAAGTGAGCTTTCGGCTGCCGGCCGGGCGGCGGCTGGCGCTGGCGGGCGAGTCGGGGGCTGGCAAAAGCACGCTGCTGCAGTGCATTGCGGGCCTGGTACAGCCCACGGGCGGCGAAATTCGGTTTGCGGGGCGGCGCGTGAAGGGGCCGCAGGAAGTGCTGGTGCCGGGCCACGACGGCATCGTGTACCTCTCGCAGAAATCCGACCTGCCCCACTCGCTGCGGGTGGAGCAGGTGCTGCGCTACGCCAACAAGCGCCCCGCCGCCGAAGCCGCCGCCGTGTACGGGGTCTGCCGCATTACGCACCTGCTGCCCCGCCGCACCGATCAGCTGTCGGGCGGCGAGCAGCAGCGGGTGGCGCTGGCGCGGCTGTTGCTTTCGGGGCCGCGCCTGCTGCTGCTCGATGAGCCCTTCTCCAACCTCGACCGGGTGCACAAGCAGCAGCTGCAAGCCATTTTGCGGGAAGTAAGCGAGCAGCTCAGCATCACCTGCCTGCTCGTTTCCCACGACCCCACCGATACGCTGCCCTGGGCCGAGGAAATCTTGGTGCTGCAGCAGGGCCGCCTGGTGCAGCAGGGCCCGCCCGAGCAGGTGTACCGCCAGCCCGTAAACGAGTACACCGCCGCCCTGTTCGGCGACTACAACCGCCTCCACGGCCCCGACCTGCGCGCGTTGCTGGCCGCCCCGCGCCGTCGTCTGCCCGCGCCGGTGCTGCTGCTGCGCCCCGAGAGCCTCGTGCTTCACCCCGCCGGGGCCGCCGGCGTGCCGGCCCGCGTGCAGGCCGTCCGGTTTCTGGGAAGCTACTATGAGGTGGAAGTGGAGCTGCCGGCCGGCACCCAGCTGCGCGTCCGCGTCACTGCCGAACCGCCCGCCGTGGGCACCGCCGTAGCCGTAACCCCGGCCCCCGGTGCCGCGCTGGCGTTTGTGGCGGAGTAGGCGAAAAGTGGGGAGATAATTGCGCGGATTCGTATTGTAAAAGCAGAAAATAACACGTGCATAACATCCAACACGCGTAGCTTTTCACTACTCACTACTCACTACTCACTACTCACTACTCACTACTCACTACTCACTACTCACTACATGCTCCGCTCCGACCTGATTTTCCTGCGCCCTTTGGAAGCCGATGACCTGGAGTTCCTGTATGCGCTGGAAAACGACCCGGCGGTCTGGGGCGTGTCGGATACACTGGCTCCCGTGTCGCGGCACGTGCTGCGGCAGTACCTGGATAGCGCCGCGGCCGACTTATTCGAGGTGCGGCAGCTGCGGCTGGTGATAGGGGAGGGGGCCACCGGCGCGGCCGTGGGCACGCTGGATGTATTCGGGTTTGAGCCCCTGCACCAGCGCGCCGGCGTGGGCATCACTATTCTGGCCGAGCACCGGCGGCACGGCTACGCCCGGGCGGCACTGGAGCTACTGCTGCCCTACGCCCGCCAGGTGTTGCGCCTACACCAGCTCTACTGCACCGTAGCCGCCGATAACGCGGCCAGCTTGCAGCTGTTTGCGGCGGCCGGATTTCGGGAAGTGGGGGTGCGCCGGGAGTGGCTGCGCACGGCCGCTGGCTGGCAGGATGCCGTGGAACTACAGCGGCTGCTGTAGTAGCCCATCGGGGCGCAATACCACAGGCCAGCCCTCTGGCCCGGGGCCGAACACCTGCCGCAAAGGCAGGGAATAGGGGACTAACAGGATTGGATTGTCGGTTCCAAGACAATTAGCGAACCTCGACAATATCCTTATTGTCTGAAGGGCGTATAGGATGAAGCAGCCCGGTAACTAGGCCAGTGTAGCAACCGGGCTGCACCTGTACATTTTACTCCTTCCCCTCTATGCCGCTGACCCCGCCGGTGGAGTCGCCCGTGCGTGCCTCCGCCAACCCCCAGGCTGATTCCACGCCTGCGTATTCTCTGCCCGACCTCGTTTGCTTTGCCCACTTGCATTGGGATTTTGTATGGCAGCGGCCCCAGCACCTGATGTCGCGCTTCGCCCAGCACGGGCGGGTGTTTTACGTGGAAGAGGCCTTCTTTCACGCCGACGACCTCATTGAGCCCCACATGGAGGTGAAGGAGCGCCAGCACGGCCTGAAGGTGCTGGTGGTGCACCTGCCCAACCGCCTGCGCGGCCCCGAGCACGAAGCCGCCGCGGACCAAGCTCAGTTTGAGGTGCTCAGCCACTACTTCGCCGAGCAGGGCCTCACGCAGTACATCTTCTGGTACTACACGCCCATGGCGTTGGGTAAGTCGCGCTTCTTCAAGCCGGCCCTCACCGTGTACGACTGCATGGATGAGCTGGCCGCCTTCAAGTTCGCGCCGCCCACTTTGCGCGAGCGGGAGCAGGAGCTGTTCGAGAAGGCCGACCTGGTCTTCACCGGCGGCCACACGCTCTACGAGGCCAAGCGCCAGCAGCACCCCGACGCCCACCCCTTCCCCAGCAGCATCGACAAAGCCCACTTCGGTCAGGCCCGCCAGGAAATGCCCGAGCCCGCCGACCAGGCCGTCATTGCCCACCCCCGCGTGGGCTTCTTCGGGGTGGTAGATGAGCGCCTGGATATTGAGCTGCTGCGTGAGCTGGCCGAGGCCCACCCCGAGTGGCAGTTTGTCATCATCGGGCCGGTGGTGAAGATTGACCCCGCCACGCTGCCTCGCCAGCAGAACGTACATTATCTGGGCGGCAAGGATTATCAGGAACTACCCGCTTACCTGCGGGGTTGGGAGGTAGCTACGCTGCTATTTGCTGATAACGAAAGCACGCGCTTCATCTCGCCCACCAAAACCCCGGAATACCTGGCCGCTGGCCGTCCCGTGGTGAGCACTCCCATCCGCGACGTGGTGCGGCCCTACGGCGACTTGAACCTCGTGCAGATTGCCGCTACCGCCCCCGAATTTGGGCAGGCCATTGAAAAGGCCCTGACCCAAACCCAGGACGCCGACTGGCGTCAACGCACCGACGACTACCTCGCCACCATCAGCTGGGACCAGACTTGGCAGCAGATGGTGGACCTCATGACCCGCAAGCTGACCCCGGCCGTTACGGCCGCCATGTCGGCTACCCGATAGTACCTGTTCATCCGCGCTGAGTTATCCGCATCCCGCCCCGATTTCCCCCCCCCCCCATTCTTTCATCCTTCCCAAACACCGCTAGCTATGTTCGATTATCTCATCGTAGGGGCCGGTTTCGCCGGTAGTGTGCTGGCCGAGCGGCTGGCCACGCGTTCCAACAAGAAAGTGCTTATCGTGGATAAGCGCAGCCACATTGCCGGCAATGCCTACGACCATTACAACGAGGATGGCATTCTGGTCCATAAATACGGCCCGCATATCTTCCACACCAACTCCAAGGACGTTTTCGAATACCTCTCCAACTTCACCGAGTGGCGCCCGTACGAGCACCGCGTGCTGGCCTCCGTGGATGGTCAGCTGGTGCCCATGCCCATCAACCTCGATACCATCAACAAGCTCTACGGCCTCTCGCTGAACAGCTTTGAGGTGGAGCAGTTCTTTGAGTCGCAGGCGGAGGAAGTACCCGTTATCCGTACCTCGGAAGACGTGGTGGTAAGCAAAGTAGGCCGCCAGCTCTACGAGAAGTTCTTCAAGAACTACACCCGCAAGCAATGGGGCCTCGACCCCTCGGAGCTGGATAAATCGGTAACGAGCCGCGTGCCTACCCGCACCAACCGCGACGACCGGTACTTCACCGATACCTACCAGGCCATGCCCCTGCACGGCTACACCCGCATGTTTGAGCGTCTGCTGGACCACCCCAACATCAAGGTGATGCTCAACACCGATTACCACGATATCATCGACTTCATTCCATTCAAGGAAATGATTTTCACGGGCCCGGTGGATGAGTACTTTGACTTCAAGTACGGCAAGCTGCCCTACCGCTCCCTGGAGTTCAAGCACGAAACCCTGAATGTGGAGCAGCACCTGGCCGCTCCGGTGGTGAACTTCCCCAACGACAACCTCTACACCCGCATCACTGAGTTTAAGGCCCTCACCGGCCAGAAACACCCCAAAACGGCGCTGGTGTATGAGTACCCCAAAGCCGAGGGCGACCCGTACTACCCCGTGCCGCGCCTGGAAAACGCCGAGCTGTACAACCAGTACAAGAAGCTGGCCGACGAAACCCCCAACGTGCACTTTGTAGGCCGCCTGGCTACCTACAAGTACTACAACATGGACCAAGTAGTAGCCCAGGCCCTCACGCTCTACAAGAAGCTCACGGAGAAGGAGGAAAGCCTCAAGCCCAAAAAGCCCGCCATCGTCGGCTCCACGTCCATCATGGATAAGCTGGTTCCCCGCGACCCAGCCAAGGAGTAGCGGTCATTGCGAGGACGCAGGACGAAGCAATCCTTCCTTTTCGTAGCGAAACGCGTTGATTTTCTAAAAAGCCCCTACCGCTGGAATCAGGCGTTGGGGGCTTTTTTATCTGTCTGGGCTCAGCACTGCGTGAAGGAAGGATTGGTTCGTCCTGCGTCCTCGCAATGACAACACACAACCTGACAACTTCGCCGCTTTGCCAAACCCTGCACACTCTTTGAGGTGCGGGGTTTGTCGTTTTGGGGGCCAGGGCGACGTGTTTACGGTAAAGCAGCCGGGACTTTCCCGAAAAACGCCGTAAATTTGAGTTGCGCCCCGGCGTTTCAATTAAGGTAAAACCAGCATGTTTGATTTTCTAGGGAAAACCGTCGCCAAAATTTTCGGCTCCAAATCGGACCGGGATTTGAAGGAGATTGTACCGTATGTGGCGCTTGTAAACGCCGAATATGCCAAACTGGCACAACTCAGCGACGACGAGCTGCGCGCCCGCACCGATGAAGTACGGGCCCGTATCAACGCTCACCTGAAAGCCATCGACGACCAGATTGCCAACCTGCACGCCCGCGTAAACGATGACGCTACGCTGGATGCCGTGCAGAAAGAGGAGCTGTTCGACCAGATTGACGTGCTGGAAAAGCAGCGCAACAAGGAGCTGGAAGTAGTGCTGATGGAAGTGCTGCCCGTGGGCTTCGCCATCTGCAAGGAAACCGCCCGCCGCTATACCCAGAACGGCCAGCTGGTGGTTACCGCCACCGACTACGACCGGGAATACGCCAGCCGCAAGCCCAACGTGCGCATCGAGGGCGACAAAGCCATCTGGAGCAACAAGTGGCTGGCTGCCGGCGCCGAGGTAACCTGGGACATGATTCACTACGACGTGCAGATCATCGGCGGCGTGGTGCTGCACCAGGGCAAGATTTCGGAAATGGCCACGGGCGAGGGCAAAACCCTGGTTTCGACCCTGCCGGCCTTCCTGAACTCGCTGGCCAAGCGCGGCGTGCACCTGGTAACGGTGAACGACTATCTGGCCAAGCGTGACTCGGAGTGGAATGCGCCGCTGTTCGAGTTCCACGGCATTACCGTGGACTGCATCGACAAGCACCAGCCCAACACCGACGCCCGCCGCAAGGCCTACCTAGCCGACATTACCTACGGCACCAACAACGAATTCGGCTTCGACTACCTGCGCGACAACATGGCGCGCGACCCCGAGGAACTGGTGCAGCGCCGCCACCACTACGCCATGGTGGACGAAGTGGACTCGGTACTGATTGACGACGCCCGGACGCCGCTCATCATCTCGGGCCCCGTGCCCCGCGGTGATGTGCACGAGTTCTACCAGCTCAAGCCCCGCATCCAGAAGCTGGTGGAAGCCCAGAAAAAGCAGGTGCAGAATTACCTGGTGGAAGCCCGCAAGCTCATCAAAGAAGGTAACGACGGCCCCAAGGAAGGCGAAGGCGGCCTGATGCTGTTCCGCGCCCACCGCGGCCTGCCCAAGAGCAAGCCCCTCATCAAGTTTCTCTCGGAAACCGGCATGCGTGCCGTGCTGCAGAAAACCGAGAACTATTACCTGCAGGACAACCAGCGCCAGATGCCCAAGGCCGATGAGCCGCTGTTCTTCACCATCGACGAGAAAAACAACCAGATTGAGCTGACCGAGCGAGGTGTTGACCTGATTACCGGCGAGGGCGAAGACCACAGCTTCTTCATCATGCCCGACATCGGCTCGGAGCTGGCCAACATTGAGAAGGACCAGAGCCTGAGCGGCGAAGAAAAGCTGCACCAGAAGGAGAAGGTGATGGATGACTTCCAGATCAAGTCGGAGCGCATCCACACCATCAACCAGCTGCTGAAAGCCTACACCCTGTTCGAGAAGGATGACCAGTACATCCTCACCGACGACGGTAAGGTGAAGATTGTGGACGAGCAGACCGGCCGCGTAATGGAAGGCCGCCGCTACTCCGATGGCCTGCACCAAGCCATTGAGGCCAAGGAAAACGTGCGCGTGGAAGACGCCACTCAGACCTACGCTACCGTAACGCTGCAGAACTACTTCCGCATGTACCACAAGCTGGGCGGCATGACGGGTACGGCCGAAACCGAGGCCGGCGAGTTCTGGGAAATCTACAAGCTCGACGTGGTAGTGATTCCCACCAACCGCGGCATCCAGCGTAAGGACGAGCACGATAAGGTGTACAAGACGGTTCGTGAGAAGTACAACGCTGTAGCCGAGGAAATTCAGACGCTGGTGAAAGCCGGCCGTCCGGTGCTGGTGGGTACTACCAGCGTGGAAATTTCGGAGCTGGTGAGCCGCATGCTCAAGCTGCGCAACATCCCGCACCAGGTACTCAACGCCAAGCAGAACCAGCGCGAAGCCGAAATTGTGGCCGCCGCCGGCTACCCCGGCACCGTAACCATTGCCACCAACATGGCCGGCCGGGGTACCGACATCAAGCTGAAGGAAACCTCCAAGGAATCGGGCGGGCTGGCTATCATCGGCACCGAGCGGCACGAGTCGCGCCGGGTTGACCGCCAGCTGCGGGGCCGCGCCGGCCGCCAGGGCGACCCGGGCTCCTCGCAGTTCTTCGTTTCGCTGGAAGACAACCTGATGCGCCTGTTCGGCTCCGACCGCATTGCCAAGCTCATGGACCGGATGGGTCTGGAAGAAGGCGAAGTGATTCAGCACTCCATGATTACGTCCTCGATTGAGCGCGCGCAGAAGAAGGTAGAGGAAAACAACTTCGGCATCCGCAAGCGCCTGCTGGAGTACGACGACGTGATGAACGCCCAACGCGAAGTGGTGTACAAGCGCCGCCGCAACGCCCTGCACGGCGAGCGTCTGGAGCTGGACATCTGGAACATGATCTACGACGTCTGCGAGGACATCGTGGTGGGCCATAAAGGCAACAACGACTTCGAGGACTTCAAACTGGCGGTTATCCGCGTATTCGGCTACGATACGCACCTGACGGCCCAGGACCTGAACGGCATGGCCGCCGGTCCGCTCACCCAGAAGCTCTACGACGAAGCCCTTGGCTATTACCACAGCAAAAACGAGTTCATCGGCAGCAACTCCATGCCACTGATCAACGATTTGCTCAGCCAGAACTCGCCTTACGAGAATATTGCCATTCCCTTCACCGATGGCCGCAAGCAGATTCAGGCCGTAGCCAACCTGCGCCGGGCGCAGGCCTCGCAGGGCCAGGAAATCATCCGGGGCATGGAGAAGGTCGTGGTGCTGTCGGTTATCGATGAGGCCTGGACCAAGCACCTGCGCGCCATGGACGACCTGAAACAGGTGGTACAGAATGCCGTGTACGAGCAGAAAGACCCGCTGCTGGTGTACAAGTTCGAGTCGTTTGAGCTGTTCAAGCAGATGATCAGCAAGGTGAACGAGGACACCATCCAGTTCCTGTTCCGCGCCGATGTGCCCATGCAGGCCAGCCCGGACGGTAGCTATGAGGAGCCCGAGTACTTCACCGAGGATGAGTTGCCTGTAGCCCCGCCCCAGCCCCGCCTGAAAGCCGAGAAGGAAGTTTCTTCCGTGTCGCTGGGCGCCGGCCCCGAGGACCTGGAGCAGGACGGTGCTATGCCGCAGGTGCTGGAAAAGCAACAGCCCGCCAAGTCGCAGAAGGTAGCCAACCGCAACGATAAGGTGAGTGTGCAGTACATGGACGGCCGCATCGTGCGCGACGTGAAGTACAAATCGGTGGAAGACGACCTGCTCAACGACCGGGCCGTACTCATCGACTAGGCTCACGGATTTTTCGGATTCGTTTTCGGATTTCCACGAATTTTGTGGACGATTTTTAAACCGCCCTGGCAGGAAGCCGGGGCGGTTTTTTGTAGCATTTACCCCACCCCCGGCCCCTCCCCTCCGGGAGAGGGGTGTGTTCAATGAATCAGGATTCATAAACTCGCGTCTGGCACCCCTCTCCCGGAGGGGAGGGGCCGGGGGTGGGGTAAACTTCCCCTCGTACCTTTGCCCTTGTGAACCTCGCCTCAACCATCGACCATACGCTGCTGAAGCCGGATGCCACGCCGGAGCAGATTGCCCGGCTTTGCACCGAAGCGGCCGAATACCATTTTGCCAGTGTGTGCGTGCCACCCTGCTACGTGCGGCTGGCCGCCGAGCAGCTGCACGGTACCGGCGTGCCGGTGTGCACCGTTATTGGCTTTCCGTTGGGCTACTCGTTGGCCAAGGTGAAGTTCTTTGAGGCCCACCAGGCCTTGGCCGAAGGCGCGACGGAGCTGGATATGGTCATCAACGTAGGTGCGCTGAAAGCCGGCCGACTGGAAGAAGTGGAGGAGGAAATCGGGCAGCTGGCCGAGCTGTGCCATTTGCGCGGGGCCCTGCTCAAAGTCATCATCGAAACGGCCCTGCTGACGGAGCAGGAAATTGTAACGGCCTGCCACCTGTGCGAGGAAGCCGGGGCCGACTTCGTGAAAACCTCCACCGGCTTTGCCAGTCGGGGGGCATCGGTGGCCGATATTGCCCTGATGCGCCAATCGTTGCCCGCGCACATCCGTATTAAGGCCTCGGGCGGCATTCGGGAGCGGGCGTTTGCACTGGCGCTGGTAGAAGCCGGCGCCGACCGGATTGGCTCATCTAATAGTCTGGCCCTGATAGCCGAATCTTCCCATGAAACATCTGCTACGTAACGTGCTGCTGCTGTCTGCCCTGTTTTCCCTCGGTGCCTGTGCCGCCTCGGGGCCCGCGGCTCCGGCCGCTTCCACTGCTCCCGATACCACGCGCAAAGCCACTTCTGTACCCGCTACGCCCGCTGCCGAAGACCTGAGCCGGTACCGGCCGGTATTTGCAGCTCCCAAGGCTTCGGCCACGGTTTCGGGTACGCCCGCCCGCTTCGTGACGCCCACCAACCAGGTGAATGCGCAGGTGGAGCAGCGCCTTCGTGACCAGGCCTACACCAACCAGAACGTGAAGTATGCCCAGGGCTACCGCATTCTGGCGTACGTGGGGCTGGAGAAGGACCAGGCCATGGCCGTCCGCCGAGCCGTTATCAGCCGCTACCCCGAGGAAACCGATTACCTGGCGTTCAAGCAGCCAATTTTCCGCCTCTGGATTGGCGACTACCTCACCCGGCTGGAGGCGGAGCAGGCGTTGCTGCGCATCCGGCCCCTGGCACCCAAGGCCGAGCTGGAATCGGCGCAGGTTATCATCAACAAAACCGCTTACTAACCAGCCGGCTTGCGTCGGGCCAATGCACGTTCGGTATGGCAAGTATGCGTCAGTTGCAATGGGATGAGCTGGACCTGTTACAGGGGCTGGAAGTCATTCCTACTGAAAACGACAACGGCGGGCTGCATTTTGAGGTGGAGCAGGCCGGTCTGAAGCTGCTGGTAACTCTCTGGTCGCACGCCGGTGTGGTGGATGTAACGCTGGTTCACCAGCCTACCCGGTCCATTCTGCTGGATTTTACGGTGGCTGTGCGCGGCCGTATACGCTACAACAACGACAAGCGCGGCCAGTATCTGGAGTTTCCGGATTGCGTGCTGGTAAGCCGTATCTCGTTTTCTTTGGAGCAGGATGAGGCCGCCTTCAATCCCAATACCTTTGGCCGGCCCATGCTCCTGACGGTGCGCCCGTATCCCAGCGTCCTGTTCGAGTAGCCTTAGCCGGCCGGCTGCCAGCTGGTGGGTTTCCTGTACGCCAGCTTGACCGTTTATTTCTCACTTGTTCTGCAGTTGCAGCCTTGCCTTATGCTTCATCTGATAGCCCGCATCAAAACCCTGGCCGCTGAGGCCGCCGCCGATACCGTAGCTCTGCGCCAACACCTGCACGCCCATCCGGAGCTGTCGTTTCAGGAGCACAATACGGCTGCTTTCGTTACGGAGCAGCTGCAGAAGCTGGGCCTGCAGCCCCGGCCCATTGCCGGTACCGGCCTGGTGGCCCTCATTGAAGGCCGTAATCCGGGCAGGCGTACCGTAGCCCTGCGCGCCGATATGGATGCGCTGCCCATTACCGAACAAAACGAAGTGGCCTACAAATCCACGAACCCCGGCGTGATGCATGCCTGTGGCCACGATGTGCACACGGCCTCGCTGCTGGGCGTGGCCCGCATTCTGGTGGCGTTGAAAGAAGAGTTTGAAGGCACTGTGAAGCTTATGTTTCAGCCCGGCGAGGAACTGCTGCCCGGCGGCGCTTCCCTGATGATTAAAGAGGGCGTGCTGGAAAACCCCAAACCGGCCAGCGTGCTGGGGCAGCACGTGTTTCCGCGCCTGCCGGCCGGAAAGGTGGGCCTGCGCGCCGGCCGCTACATGGCTAGCACCGATGAGCTGTACCTGACCGTACGCGGCAAAGGCGGCCATGGGGCCATGCCCGAGCAGAACATCGACCCTGTGCTGGTGGCCGCCCATATCATTGTGGCTGCCCAACAGATTGTGAGCCGCCGCGCCAATCCCAAGCTGCCCTCAGTGCTGTCGTTCGGGAAGGTCATTGCCCAGGGTGCCACCAACGTCATTCCGAACGAAGTGCTGCTGGAAGGCACCTTCCGGACCCTGAATGAAGAATGGCGCAACGAGGCCCACGAGCACCTGCGCCGCCTCTGCGAGGGGCTGGCCGAGAGCATGGGGGCCACCTGCGAGCTGGAAATCCGCCGCGGCTACCCCTATTTGGAAAACGAGCCTGCCCTCACCGCCCGCACCGAGCAGGCCGCCGTGGAGTACCTGGGCCGCGAAAACGTGGTGGAGCTGGACCAGTGGATGGCCGCCGAGGACTTCGCCTACTTCAGCCAGGCCGCCAGTGCCTGTTTCTACCGCCTGGGCACCGCCGCCGCCGACGGCAGCGGCCGGTTCACCTCGTCCGTGCACACGCCCACTTTTGATATCGACGCGGCTGCCCTGGAAACTGGTCCCGGCCTGATGGCTTGGCTGGCGCTGCGGGAGCTGGCGGAGTAGTTAATTTCTATAGCCTACTCTTAACCCAGGAGTAGTTTGTCATCACCCGTATCCGATGCGCAACTTTTCTATTCTACTCGCGGCGGTGGCCGCACTGGCACTGGCTACCACCGCTCAGGCCCAGCGCCGCACCAAAAGCTTTACGGTACTGCAGCCCCAGGCCCAGGTAGAACTGCCGCTCAGCGGCAACGACTACCTGTTTGGTGCCGTGGGTGTGCAACACTTCGATACCAAGCTGGAGGCCACGCCGCTGTTTTCGGGGCAAATCGTGCGACTGGGGTACGAGCATTTCTGGAATGACCAATGGAGCTGGGGGGCGGTGCTGAATGGGCAGCGTGTGCAGAACAGTACGCTGTACTCTTCCTTCTATACCCACACGCTGCTGCCGGAGGTGTTTGGCCGCCACTGGAATACGTTTGGTAGCGTCAATTTTCGGCAGCGGCTGGCAATTGGCTACAACTGGCCGTTGGATGTAGCCAACTCTGGGCGGTTCCTGGCAGCCCTGCGCCTGGATGTGGACCGGATTTTCCCGTTGGGTAGCAGCGGCCTGGCCCTGCGCCCGCGCGTGGCTGTGGAGCCCGAGGCTTACCTGCGCTTCCAGCGCGAAGACTATGAGGCGAAGGAGCCCTTCCTGGATTTCTCGGAGTTGCGTGGGGAAGTGGGTGTGCGTCTCTCGCCCCGTTTTGATTTTACGCCCTGGGTAGCCTGGCAGAACAGCTACTTCATCGGCCAGCCCCAGTTCAACCCCGACGGTAGCGTGAAAATCCCGGGCGGCAACGGCCGGATTGTGCAGCCGGTACTCGGCCTAGATATGCGCGTGACGCTGGGTCAGCGTGCTACTGATACCAGCCGGCGTCAGCTACCGACGCAGTATTAGTGTCATATTGTCATTTGTTATAAGGCGTGTTTTACTGCGTTTCCGGCGAATGAATGAAGATTGCTTGATAAATATAAATAAGTAAAATATCGGATAAGAATAAAATAAGACAAAAAGTCACTATTTGTTGATTGGTACAGATTTTATAGAGTACAGGAGTGTCCGCGCACCAGTTGCGGCGGACAGTGACACTTCAACTCTAAATTTTCGATAGTACCATGGCAACTCTGCTGTATAACAACCGCCCCGCCCGCGCCTTTAACTCCGTTTTGAACGACATGTTGCGCGACACGCTGCCTGCTCTCAATGAGCCGATAAAAACCTTTGTCCCCCAGGCCGACGTGCTGGAAAGCCCCGCTGGGTTCGAGCTGCACTTGCTGCTCCCAGGGGTTGCTAAGGAAGATGTGAAAATCGACTTCCAGGACAGCCAGCTTACCATCAGTGGGGAGCGAAAAGCCCCGGAAGCTGCTGAGGATGCGCCCAAGTTCCGCCGCGTAGAGTCGGGCTACGGTAGCTTTTCCCGCACCTTCCGCCTGCCCGATACGGTGGATGTAACTGCCATCCAGGCCGAGCTGACCAACGGCATCCTGCGTCTGCAACTGCCCTTCGATAGTAAGAAAGTCACCAAGCACCAGATTGAGGTGCGCTAAGTAGTTTACCGAAAGGGCACCCGAAACGGTGCCCTTTTTGTTTACTGCCTATACCATGACTGCTCGTGCAGTAGCTGAGCAGCTTAGCGGATAATCTACCAACGGGCGCTTTTCCTCCTTCAACGCCCATGCAACCGGACACCAATCAGGTGGTATCTGGCGTTAGGAGAGTAGAAAAGCAGCCCTGCTGCCCCAGCCGGGCAGTCGGTATTCATGGTCTGCTCACGTTTCTGTTGTATTTTCAAGTCATCTAGTTCATTTTTCACCTCTTTCTTACCCATGCAAGCAAAACAAATGATGCTCGGCCTGCTCGGTTCCGCCATTCTCGGTGGTGGCGTGGCGGTAGGTGGGTACAAGCTGCTGGAGCCGGCGCGTCCGTATTCGCCCCAGGCCATTGCCGCTGACCCGAATGTGCGCTACACCAGTGAGCTGCGCAGCAGCACCTACACGGTGCCTGAAGGCCTCAACTTCACGGCCGCTGCTGCCTCCGTAACGCCGGCCGTAGTGCACGTAATGACGGAATATGCTCCAAAAAATAACCAGGACGACGTGTCGCGCATGGACCCCTTCCTGCGGCAGTTCTTCGGGGATGAAATCGACCAGTATCAGGGCCGGGGCCGCCAGCAGGGGCCGCAACAGGGCTCGGGCTCGGGCGTTATCATTGCCGCCAACGGCTACATCGTGACCAACAACCACGTGGTGGACAAGGCCGATAAGATTGAGGTGGTGATGGACGACAAGCGCAAGTTCCAGGCTGAGCTGGTGGGCACTGACCCCACCACCGACCTGGCCCTGCTGAAGGTGAAGGCCGATAACCTGCCCTTCATCCGCTACGGCAACTCCGACCAGGTGAAGGTAGGGGAGTGGGTACTGGCCGTGGGCAACCCCTTCAATCTGAACTCCACCGTTACGGCCGGTATTATTTCGGCTAAGGGGCGTAACATCAATATCCTGCGCCGCGAAGATGGCATGGGCGTAGAGTCGTTCCTGCAGACGGACGCCGTAGTAAACCCCGGTAACTCAGGCGGTGCGCTGGTAAACCTCAATGGCGACCTGATTGGCATCAACTCGGCCATTGCCTCCCAAACGGGCTCGTTCGTGGGCTACTCGTTTGCCGTGCCCAGCTCCATTGTGAGCAAGGTGGTGGATGACTTGCTCAAGTATAAAGTGGTGCAGCGCGCCCTGCTGGGCGTGCAGATCCGGGAAGTGGATGCACAGCTGGCTTCCGAGAAAAAGCTTAACACTCTGAACGGCGTGTACGTGATGGGCTTCAACAAAACCAGCTCGGCCGCTGATGCCGGTTTGAAAGAAGGCGACATCATCACGGAAATCAACGGAGCCAAGGTAAACACCTCCTCACAGCTGCAGGAGCAGGTAGCCCGCTTCCGCCCCGGCGACAAAATCAAGGTGACTTACCTGCGCGACGGCCGCGAAAACACCGCCAGTGCCACCCTGCGTAATTCCACCGGCACCACCGATATTATCCGGGAGGAAGTAGCCTCGGTGATTAAGTACGAAGGCGCTTCGCTCACGCCCGTAACCAAGCAGGAGCAGAACAAGCTGGGCATCGAAGGTGGGGCCAAAATCAGCGGCATCCGCAGCTCCAACTTCCGCGAAACTGGTATTGCCGACGGCTTCATCATCACCCGCATCGACAAGAACAAGGTACAGAAGCCCCAGGACGTGCAGCGCTACCTCGAAGCTGCCAAGGAAACCGAAGGCGCGCTGGTTGAAGGCGTGTACCCCGACGGCCGCAAAGCCTATTACCCCATCGGGCAGGCCCAGTAACCACCAGCTTATTCTAGAACAAAAAAGGCCCTCCGCTGCAGCAGCGGAGGGCCTTTTTATTGTAAAGCTTCCATTGCGCCTGAAAAACCATCTGCAACTATGTTGAACGTCATGCTGAGCGCAGCCGAAGCATCTCTACCTCTGACTGACTTCTTTGACTAACACTGCAGTAAAGCCGCTCCGGCTCTGCTTAGTATAATCGTTTCGAAGTCTTCAGACAGTAGCCAGCAACCACTCCATGGCTACGCCTTCCTCGATAAACAGGCGCAGGTCGTAATTGCGGCCGGGTTCCAGGCCATACGCCAGGTACTGCTGCTGGGCTGGGTCGGCCTCGTACACGGCCAGCCGGCCGGGAGAACAGAGCACCGCAATACGCAGGTGCTGCGGCTCCAGCTGCGTGGCGGCCTGTGGGTAGAATACATGGGTAGTCCACTGGCCCAGCTCGGGGTTTAGCTGGTCGCGGCGGCGCACGTCCAGCAGCCACCGCGCTAGGTGGTGTTCCTGAGCCAGGGCCAGAATGTGGGCATAATCCTGCTGTAGCTGCACGGTAAGGCCATCATCGGCCCAGCGGGCAACCAGAATGTGCAGATCGGGGCGGGGAGTGATGGATAGGGCCGAGGACATAGGGTAAAGATACGGAGTGGGCGCGTGCTCAGAATGCTTTTGCTAGCTTTGCTGAACGCCCCGGCGCACCTCATTCAACTTCTCATTCCCACCCAACCATACCCGTTTTCACCCTCATGAAACAAGCTCTCGAAGAAGCCGTTGCCACCGGCACCGACGTACAGGACCACGACCACCACGGCATCCGGCAGGTACTGCACGACTTGGGCATTACGGCCCACAACGCGGCCTGGAGCACCGGCCTCACCTGGGGCGGTGCCGATAACGGCAACACCCGCACCATCACCTCCACCGCCGACGGCCGCACCATTGGCACCGTAGTCCTGGCCACCGCCGACGATTACGAGCAGGTAGTGCTGAAAGCCCAGGAAGCCTTCAAAACCTGGCGCCTGATGCCCGCCCCCAAGCGCGGCGAAATCGTGCGTCAGATTGGCAACAAGCTGCGCGAGTACAAAGACTCGCTGGGCAAGCTGGTGAGCTACGAGATGGGCAAAATCCTGCAGGAAGGCCTCGGAGAAGTGCAGGAAATGATTGACATCTGCGACTTTGCCGTGGGCCTCTCGCGGCAGCTGCACGGCTTCACCATGCACTCCGAGCGCCCCGGCCACCGCATGTACGAGCAGTACCACCCGCTGGGTGTGGTGGGCATCATCTCGGCCTTCAACTTCCCGGTGGCCGTGTGGAGCTGGAACGCTATGCTGGCCGCCGTGTGCGGGGACACCTGCATCTGGAAACCCTCCGAAAAAACGCCCCTCACGGCCGTAGCCGTGCAGCACATCCTGCAGGACGTACTGCGTGAAAACGAGCTGCCCGAGGGTATCTTCAACCTGATTATCGGCGACGCCGAAATCGGGGCCAAAATGGCCGCTGATACGCGCGTGCCGCTGGTATCGGCCACGGGCAGCACCCGCATGGGTAAGAAGGTAGGTGAAGTAGTTGGTGCCCGCCTGGGCCGCGCGCTGCTGGAGCTGGGCGGCAACAACGCCATCATCCTCACCGAAAACGCCGACCTCGGCCTGGCCATGCCGGGCATCGTGTTCGGGGCCGTGGGTACGGCCGGGCAGCGCTGCACCACCACCCGCCGCCTCATCATTCACGATTCCATTTACGAGGATGTGAAGGCCCGCCTGCTCAAAATCTACCCCAACCTGCCCATCGGCCACCCACTGCAGGAAGGCACGCTGGTAGGCCCTTTGATTGACAAAGACGCCGTAACCAGCTTCCAGAAAGCCCTGGAAGCCGTGCAGGCCGAAGGTGGCAAGCTGCTGATTGGCGGCGAAGTGCTGAGCGGTACTGGCTACGAAACCGGCACGTACGTGAAGCCCGCCATTGTGGAAGCCCGCAACGAGTACCACACCGTGCAGGAAGAAACCTTTGCGCCCATTCTCTACCTCATTAAGTACAGCGGCGGCGTGGAAAACGCCATTGACGTGCAGAACGGGGTACGGCAGGGCCTGTCGTCCAGCATCTTCACGGTGAACATGCGCGAGGCCGAAGCCTTCCTCAGCCACGCCGGCTCCGACTGCGGTATTGCCAACGTGAACATCGGCACCAGCGGGGCCGAAATTGGCGGGGCCTTCGGGGGCGAAAAAGAAACCGGCGGCGGCCGCGAATCGGGTTCCGACGCTTGGCGCGTGTACATGCGCCGCCAGACCAACACCATCAACTACAGCACCCAGCTTCCGCTGGCCCAGGGCATCAAGTTCGACGTGTAACGTCTGCTTCGACCTTATTTCGAATACCAACGGCCCGCTCGGTTTATCCGGGCGGGCCGTTGCGGTACGTAGGCGGCTGCCGGTTTAGCCTCCGAACTTGATATCACCGTGGCCCTTTATGTACATGCTCCTCAGAACAGGATTGTAGATGACGTAATATACCCGGTACACAGTATTAGCCTTGAACTTGTCGGCCGGAAACTCAAAGTGAAACAGAATATCAGGAACACTGAAAGTGCCGTATTCCTGTTCATTGACAATCTGATACTTCCGGTCAACGTACACCAGTTTCAGCATGGCGCCGCCGGGGATGTTGTAAAAACCGAAGTTCCCGCCCCCCTGAAGCGTAGCCGGATTCGGGAAAAAGGTGCGGGGCTGCGTGTTGGCAGTAGGGGCCACGTTCAGGTTGAAGGGCAGCTTAAATAGCGCCAGTTCCTGCTCATTCCAGGTGTCGTCGCGGGCCCAGTCGGTGGGGTCGGTTGTGCCGATGGAGCGGTTGCTGGCATCACGCTCCGTGATACCGCCATCTGCTCCGAAGTTGATGGTCGGAGTGGAATCCTTTTTAGAACACGCTGTCAGGGCAGTCAGGAGACTTAGGCCGAATAGAATTTTTTTCATGGGAGAATACGGGTGATAGAAGCCAGCGGGGGTGCAAGGATTGAGCCAATTGGAAGAAAAAGGCGGCGTTACGGTGCCGGATGGAAGTAGGTAGCCAAAGCTATTGAACAATCTGAAACGAGCCGTTGTCTTTTTAAGGTAGTGCAACCCTGCGCGGTGGCCTACTGTCTTTCACCTGCTTACCTGATAGCACGAGCCGTTTTAGCCCGGAAAGTTGGATATTTACGATTCACCCGTTTCCGAACATCCGCCAACAGAGCAACCAATGGAGGCATTTGCGTACACTGACATCAATGCGCCGCTAGTCGAGCGGTGCCGCCTGGGTGACCGGCGTGCCCAGGCCGAAATCTACAAGCGCTACTCCAAGGCTATGTTCAACGCCTCCCTGCGGATTACCGGCGACTATGCCGAGGCCGAGGATGTGCTGCAGGAGTCGTTTCTGAGTGCTTTCCGGGAGCTGCACAGCTACAAAGGCGATTCGTCGTTTGGCTCCTGGCTTAAGCGCATCGTCATCAACAAAAGCATTAACTGCCTGCGCAACCGGCGCCTGCAGCTGGTGCCGCTGGCCGAGCAGCACGATGGGGCCGCCGCCGACTCGGAGCCGCTCGGGCTGGACTCGGAGGAGCTTGGCTGGCGGGCCGATGTGGTGCGCCGCTGCGTGCAGGAGCTTCCCGATGGGTACCGCGTAGTACTGTCGCTCTACCTGCTGGAAGGCTACGACCACGCTGAAATTGCCGGTATCCTCAACATCACGGAATCCACCTCCAAGTCGCAGTATAGCCGGGCCCGGAAAAAGCTCCTGGAGCTGGCCCGTCAGCACGGCCTGTAGCATAAAAGAGCCCTGTTTCCATCCTTCACCCGACCTCACGCGTTGTTTGCTGGCCCGGTATTTACGCTGGTCCACCCCATCTGCCTACTCAGCCTGCCCCGGCTTACACCGCTCCATTACCACCTGACATGAACGAGAAGAAAACCGGACTGGAAGCCTTCGTGGAACACCACCGCGCCGACTTCGATGTGTTCGAGCCCCGCCCGAATCTGTGGGATGATATTGCGCTTGACCTGGATCTGGCCGCCGCGCCGGAAGAAGAAACCGCGCCGTTGCGCGTAGTGCCGCTGTTCCCGGTGGCTGAAACTCAGCCGTTGACCCCGGCTGCCGCCCCGGATACTGCTGCTGTTCGCTCGGCCCGGCCGTATGGCGTAGCGGCCGCCGTGGCCGCACTATTGATGGTGGGTACCTGGTTCTGGCAGCACCGTACCGAAGCCACCATCTGGACGCGCACCGGGCAGCCGGCCCTGACCATGGCGGCGCCCTCAGACCCCGACCATGACCTGTACTCCGGTCCGGCCCTGACGGCCACTGCTGCCGCCGATGGCCCGGAGCAGCGCCTGGCCAGTGCCGTGAAGCGCATGGAATCCTATTACGCCGCCCAGATTTCGGAGCGGCAGCAGGAGCTGCGTGAAGTAACGGCCGAAACCGTGGGCCAAGCCCCCAAAGCCGACTGGCAGCAGGAGCTGACTGCGTTGGACTCCACTTACCAGCAACTGAAAACCGAGCTGTACCGCAACCCCGAGCCCGATGTGGTGCTGGAAGCCATGAACCGCAACATGCAGATCCGGCTGGAGCTGCTTACCCAGCAGCTGCACACGCGGGAACGAATCCGGGATTATCATAGCCAACCGTACATGGTGGCCGACAGCCGCCGGATTCCGTGATCTATGCGCCTTTTTTCACTGAATTCTGGTCAGGTTGGGCGTTTAGGACTGCTGGCCGGGCTGCTGAGTGTGGCCGTACACAGCGGACAGGCGCAGTTGTTGCCAACAGGCCCGTCTGTAGCCGCCGCGTACTACTGTGAGCCGACTATTCCTGCGCTGCCTGGCAATGAGCAGGGTACTCCCGATGCCCGCCAGGGCGGCACCGGCCAGGGCCCGCAGGAAGAAGCCCAGCCGACGCTGGCGGTAGAAAAAGTGCGCAAAATCAGCCGCACCTTTCCGGCCAGTGCCACCAAGCTGTACACACTGGATACCCGCTACGGCCGCGTCCAAGTGAACGTGTGGAACCGACCCGAGGTGCGGACCGATGTGGACATCATCACCCGCGCTGAAACCGAGGAAAAAGCCCAGCAGCTGCAGGATATGATTCAGGTGCAGCTGCAGGACAAAGACCCCGTAACGGGCGGTACGGTAGCCCGTTCCCGCTTCGGGGTCATGCCACGGGAGTGCTGGACCCGTACCAAGCTCTACGAAGTAAACTACACGGTGTGGGTGCCGAAGAATACGCCGCTGGCTCTGCACAATACCTTTGGGGAAATCAGCCTGACCAGTGATGTAAGCGGCGCTACTGAGCTGGCCGTGGAGTACGGCAGCCTGCGTACGGCCCGGCTGGAAGGACCCCGCAATACGGTGCGCCTGTGCAATGCCCAGTGCTCCGTGCCGTTTGCCGGCCGCATGGTGGTGGATGCATCCTACTCCAAGCTGCGCCTCACCGACGGCGGCACTATTGACCTGCGCAACAACTCATCCGATATTGACATTGGCACGGTGCAGGACCTGACGGTGCACAGCAAGTATGGTGATGTGGCCCTGGGCACCGTGCGCAACCTGCGCGGCACTTCCGGCTACTCCCGCTTCAGCATTGATAAGCTCAGCAACCAGCTGGATATGAAGCTGCAGTATTGCCCCAATTTTGAGGTGCGCAACACCGGCAAAAATTTCCGGCAAATCAACCTCGACGGCGGCTACAGCACCATTCTGCTCAACTTCCCCGATGGCGCCGGCTTCGACTTCGACGTGAACACCGACCACGGCAAGCTGCTGGTGGATAAGCGCCTGGTGAAAGTGGAATCTGAGGAAACCAGTGCTTCCTCCAGTGACATGCAGGGCACGTTTGGGGCATTGCCTGCCCGTAATGCCGGTAACGTGAACATCAAAGTGCGCTACGGCAACGTGAGCTTCAACCGGTAAGCCAAGAAGACGCAAAAAGAAAAGGTCAGAAGTAGCCGTGCGGTTACTTTTGACCTTTTCTTTTTGCCTTCTCTGCCGATGCGTACTTTCCTGCTGGTGTTCCTGCTCCTGAGTAGCCACCTTTTCGCCACTGCTCAATCTTCTTCGGTTATGCCTGCTGCCCCTGCTTCCTCACTGCGCACGTATGCGCTGCGCCTGCGGCCGGGCCAGGATGTGCGCCGGGAGCTGCAGGCTTTTGCCCAGCAGCACCACCTGCGGGCCGCCGGCATCCTGACCGCCGTGGGCAGCCTGACTACGGCCACCCTGCGGCTGGCTAATCAGGAAGGTGCTACGGCGTACCACGGCCATTTCGAGGTAGTTTCTTTGGTAGGGACGCTTTCCGTAAATGGCAGCCACCTGCACCTGTCCGTGGCCGATTCTACCGGCCGTACGCTGGGGGGCCACCTGCTGGAAGGCAACATTGTGTATACCACGCTGGAACTGATAATTGGCGAACTGCCGGAACTGGAATTCCGGCGCGAAACGGATGCCACCTTTGGGTATCAGGAACTTGCCGTGTACCCCGCACCTGCCGCCGCAAAACCGGCTCCGGCCGCTCCGAAACCGGCCCGCAAAAAATAGCGCTTCCCTGGTGAGGGTAGGACTTTTTCAAGCCACCCAAAACAGGTATACTTGTGGAACTATCAACGTGCCACCGCAGGGGCGGAGAGGCCGATGGAGTATTTTATTCAGTTCTATAGTAATGCGTGTTTTTACGTACGGTATGCTCCTGAGCCTGTGGGCCGGAGCCGCCGCTGCCGCGTACGGGCAACAACAGCCTGCCGCTCTGCCTACCGCCGCCCAGGTGCTGCCCGAGGCCATTGCTCTCCATGATAAAGGAGATTATGCCGGTGCCATTCGCCAGTATCTGCTGGTGCCGTCCTCCGATACGGGGTATGTGAATATTCAGGGTGAACTGGCGCTGTCGTATCTGCAGAACAAGCAGTATAAAGAGGCGGCTGAAGCCAGCCGCCGGGCCATTGCCCTGTACATGCACGACCCCCAGCCGTACTACGTGTTGGCAGAGGCCGAAGAAAACCTGAAGCACGAGCCCGAAACGTTTCAGGCTTACGCTGATGGGCTGAAGCGCTTCCCGTACAACCAGCTGCTGTGGTTTAACCAGGGGGTAAGCTACGATGCCCTGAAAAAGCGCCCCGCCGCCCTGGCCAGTTGGACGCGCAGTCTGGAGCTGGCGCCCACCCACCCGGGCACGCACTATCAGCTGGCATGGCTGGCCCTGGAGCAGGGCCAGACGGCCCGGGCCCTCATCAGTCTGCTCACGTATCTGGCCATCAACCCCGATGGCGAGAAAAGCCAGGAAGTGCTGATTCTGGCTGAGCGGATTGCCCGCAACGCCCAGGAAATCGACCTCAAGGACCAGGAAAAGCCCTTCGTGCCCAACGACGCGTTCCAGGACCTGGACCTACTGATTACGTCGAAAGTAGCATTGCGCAGCGACTATAAGTCGAAGGTGAAGTTCGATGCCAACATTGTGAAGCAGGCGCAACTGCTGGTGGAGAAGTTTCCGGCGGCCGGCCCCAACGAAACCGACCTGTGGCTGCGCGCTTACGGCCCCATGGTGGAAGCCCTGCGCCGCGACGATAACCTGACGGCCTTCACCTACCTCATTCTATACTCCGCCGATGATAAGCGGCCCGCCCAGTGGGTGAAGTCGAACAAAAGCAAGGTGGAGCGCATGAGCCAGGATGTGGCCCGGGCACTGCTGAGCCTGCGCGTGCAGCAGCCGGTAGCAGGGCAGCCGGAGGGCAAGCGCCTGCAGGGCTGGTTTCATGAAAACAGGCTGCAGGGAATCGGGCAGGGGGTATCCAAGGATGGCGACCTGCAAAGCCTGAGCGGCCCCTGGCTGATTGTGGACAAAGCCGGTGCCATCGTCAAGCAGGGTACTTTCACGGCCGATGGCAAGCGGACCGGCCTCTGGCGCGAGTACCACGACAACGGGCAGGTTTCCAAAGAGCTGAACTATGATGCCGAAGGTCGTCTCGACGGCCGCTACGTAGAATACCACGACAACGGACGCTTATCGGTAGAGGGAACCTACAAAGCAGGCCAGCTTGCGGGCACGGCCAAGCTGTATCACTACTGCGGCGAGGTGCGCGAAGTGCGACCCTATGTGAACGGGGATGCCGTGGGCGAAGCGCTGTTCTACTACCCCAACGGCAAGCTGCAGCGCCGGGCCATCTACAAGGCCGATAAGCTGGAGGGAGCTTCCACCAACTACTACCCCAATGGTACCACCGAAATGACGGCCGCTTATGTCGCCGACAAGCGTCAGGGGCCGTTTGAGGTGTTCTACGCGGACAAAACGCTGGAGCGCAAAGGCTCCTATGAGCAGGGCGAACTGCACGGTGACTATCAGGACTTCTTCGCCAATGGGAAGCTGGCCCACACCGGCCGCTACAGCAACGGCAAGCAGGTAGGCCGCTGGCAGACCTTCTACGATACCGGTAAGATCAGTGAGGAGAAAAACCTGGACCCAACCACCGGCGAGCTGCACGGCAGCTTCAAGGACTATGACTCCGAAGGCCGCCTGCTGAACGAGCTGGAATACAACCAGGGCCGGGTAGTGAAGGTAACCAACTTTGATGCGGCCGGCAAGGCGCTGAATACGGTGGCCGTAGCCAAAAAAGGCCGCACCGAGGTGAAAGGCTCCTACACCGATGGCGGCACGCACTTCACCGGCCAGTACGTAGATGGCAACATGAGCGGCGAGTGGAAATGGTACCGCCCCAACGGCAACCTGAGCCTCGTGCGCCAGTACGAAAAAGGCCGCCAGGAAGGCAAGGAGGAGCATTTCACCAATGCCGGTAAGGTCAGCCAGCGCAATCAGTACCACAACGATGAGCTGAACGGCTACACCGAAGCCTTCTTCGACCATGGCCAGCTGCGCCGCTCCGGCTACTATGCCAACGGTGAGCAGCAGGGCACCTGGCGCCAGTACTACGTTACGGGCCAGGTAAGCGAAGAATACAACCTGCAGGACGGCACTCTGCACGGCCAGACGCGCAGCTTCACGCCCGGCGGCAAACTCACGCAGGAGCGCTGGGTAGAGTACGGCCGCGACCTGAACGTGACGGCCTACGACTCTACGGGCCGGGTGGTGGACCGCCTGACGTTGCTGCCCACTTCGCGCACCATTACCAAGCACTATCCCAATGGCAAGCCGCTGGTGGAAAGCAACTGGCTCTGCTATGACAGCCAGGGCACCGAAACGTGGCTAACCCCGAGCGGCAAGCAGGAAATAGTGATGGAGATGGACCAGGGCAAGCAGCACGGCGCATACAAAGCATATCATCCGTTCACCGGCAAGCTGATTGCGGAAGGCCAATACGTGGAAGGCCGCCGGGAAGGGGAGTGGAAAACCTATTACCCCTCGGGCGCGCTGGAGCGCAAAGGCTCCTACCAGCACGGCGAGTGGGAAGGCGAGTGGCTGACGTATTTCGAAAACGGTAAGCTGGAACGCACCACCACGTACCACCAGGGGGATTTGCAGGGCCCGTTGCGCGTGTTCAACATGCAGGGCGAATTACTGGTGGAAAAGAACTACGCTAACGGCGAAATTACCGGCTACCGGGCTCCGGGCACCGATGGTAAAGGCACCGGTGACCTGAAACCCGCCGCTGCCATCAGCACCACGTTTGCCAATGGCAAGCCCGCCGCCACCGAAACCTACCAAAAAGGCATCCTCAGCGGTCCGCGCACCTATTACTACAGCACCGGCCAGGTATTCCGCCGGACGCAGAACAACGCCGACGGTCAGCTCCACGGGCAGCTAACCACTTACTACCCCAACGGCAAAGTGCAGGAAGAGGAAGCGTATGCCTTCGACGAACTGCACGGCCGCAGCCGCTACTACCGCCCCGATGGTACTCTGGAGCGGGAAGAAACCTTCCAGGCCGGCGAAAAAGCCGGCCCTACGGTGTATTATGATGCCCAGGGCAAACCACTCCGCACCGATTATTACTGGAATACCCATGTATATGAAGCTCGCTAAGTTGCGCCGTTGGGCCGTGGTGTTGGGCGTGGTGGTGGGAGCCGGGCAGCAGGTCCGGGCCCAGCAGCCACTGCAGCACCTCATGCAGCTCAAGCAGCAGTATCCCACCGAAAAAGCCGTGTATCTCGACTACCGGCAGGAAATAACCGTGGAGCTGAAGGGCGACTCGGTGCAGGTGCTGGCCCGCCACCACTACGATATGCTGCACCTGGCCGCGCAGTCGGATATGTACGCCCCCGACCAGGTGTACAGCTCCCACTTCAACCGCCTGCAGAAGATTGAGGCCCGCACGCTGCTGCCCGGCACCAACGACTACAAGGCGGTGAAGGTGACGGAGTTCAAGGATAAGTTTGAAATCCGGCCGGGTATCTTCTTTGATGATGCCCGCTCCGTGAGCTTCACGTACCCGGCCGTGGCCCCCGGCGTGCGTACCGTGTGCGACTACACCGTGCGTCACCCCGATGCCCGCTTCCTCAACCCGTTCTACTTTGCCAGCTATGTGCCCATCCGGCACGCCGAGCTGGTGATTACGGCGCCGCGCACGGTGCGCCTCAATACCAAACAGTTCAACATTCCGGCCGGCATGGTGGCGCAGGCCCGGCAGGAAAAGGGCAGCAACGTCATCTACCGCTGGACGGCCGAGAATATCCCCGCCGCCGCCCGCGAGTCGGATGCGCCGGAGTCCAGCTATTACGTGCCCCATCTGGTGTATTTCCTGGAAGAAGCCCAGATCAACGGCCAGTCGAGGAAGCTGCTGGGCGGCGTACCGGAGCTGTACAGCCTGTATTCCGGTTTCGTCACCAATCTGGATAAGCAGGAAGCTCCGGCCCTGCGCCGCGTGGTGGACTCGCTGACCGTAGGAGCCCGCACGGAGCCCGAAAAAGTGGCCCGCATCTACTACTGGGTGCAGGACCACGTGCGCTACATTGCTTTTGAAAACGGCCTGCGCGGCTTTATTCCGCATGATGCCGGCAAGGTGTACGCCAGCCGCTACGGTGATTGTAAGGATATGGCCAACCTACTGCACGAAATGCTGCGCATGGCCGGCATCAAATCATACCGCACCTGGATTGGCACCCGCGACCTGCCTTACCACTACGCCGACCTGGCCACGCCCGGCGTGGATAACCACATGATTACCACCTACGAGCCCAGTCCCGGCCAGTACGTATTCCTGGATGCCACCAGCAAGTACACGCCCTACGGCATGCCGTCGTCCATGATTCAGGGCAAGGATGCGCTGCTGGCGCTGGATGGCAAGAACTGCAAAGTGGTGAGCGTACCCGTAATGGAGCGCCAGCGCAGCCGCACTGTGGATAGCTCCGTGGTGGTGCTGGATGGCAACACCGGCCTGCGCGGTACCGGCCGCCTGGCCCTGAGCGGCTACAGCAAAGTACGGCAGTCGTATGCGCTGGATGGGCTGAACTCTACCGATGAGGCCAAGCTGGTGAAAAACCTGGTGGAGCGCGGCAACAACAAGTTCTTCGTGGATAAGTACGCCGTGCAGCACCTCGACTCCCGCGACCAGCCCCTCACGGTGGACTACGAGTACCGCCTGCAGGATTACGTGCAGCGCCTCGACGACGAGGTGTACGTTAACCTCAACCTCGACCAGAGCTACGCCTCTGACCGCCTCGACCCCGCCAAGCGCACCCTGGCCCGCACCAACGACTTCTACCACACCACCCGCACCCGCACCGAGTTTGAGGTACCTGCCGGCTATGAAGTAACCTACCTGCCCACCAACGTGGAAGGCCAGGACCAGATGCTGGGCTTCTCGATTCGCTACGAGCGGAAGGGCAACAAAATCATCCAGGAAAAGGAGTTGTTCGTGAACTACCTGATGCTGGAGCCCACGCAGTTTGGCAAATGGAACACGGTGGTAGATAAACTGAACGCCGCTTACCGCGACGCCATCATTCTGAAGCGCAAAAAAGCCTGATCATCAGCGCAAAAAGGCCCATCAAGCTGCGCCTCCGCGGACGCCAGATCAGGCATGACGTTCCGATTAATTTTCCGGCATGCCTCACCCGCTGCCATTCCTCAGTATATCCTTTTTCTCCCTCCTCGTGACAACTACCGCTACCCTATACGGCCGGGCTCTGCTGGCTGCTGCCTTGTTGTGGCTGCCGGCCGCCGTGCAGGCCCAGAGCGCGCCCTCTACGCTCACATACGCCAATTACACCTGGGATGCCAAGCGCAAACCCATGACCGTTACGGCTGCTGAGGCCAAGCAGCCCGCCATTGTACTCCGCGACTTTCGGGTGGAGGAGTTTGCCCGGGATGCCAAGAACGAAATGCACCTGTACTCGGTGGACCACCGCATTGTGCGCGTGAATACCTCCGACGGCATTGAGCAGTTCAACAAGATTTACCTGCCCGTGCAGGATGGCGGCCGCATCCTGTCCCTGAAAGCCCGCACCATTAGCCCCTGGGGCGAAATTGTGGACGTGCAGGAAAGCAACATGAAGGAGCTGAAGGACGAAGACGGCAGCCGCGGCTATAAAGTGTTTGCCGTGGAAGGCGTGGAGAAAGGCAGCGAAATTGAGTACCTGTTCACCCGGGAGCGGGGTATCAACTATTTCGGCCGCATGTACCTGCAGAGCCAGGTGCCCGCCCGCGACGTGCAGGTGGAGCTGATTACGCCCGAAGCGCTGACCTTCGAAGTGCGCCGCTACCCCGGCACCCTCGTGCGCGACACCGTGCTGCAGGAAAAACGCATCAGCCGCGTGGTGCTGCACGATGTGCCCGGCCTGCGCGAAGAAGGCTTCTCCAACCTGCAGGCCCAGCGCCAGCGCCTGGAGTACAAGCTGGCCTACAATGCCTCGCAGGGTCGGGTGCGCCTGTTTACCTGGGCGGCCGCCAGTCAGTTCCTCTACAACCGCGTGTACAACTGGGACAAGGATGAGCTGAAGGCCGTGGACAAGCTGCTCAAGCAGATGAACCTGCCCGCTACCCAGCCCCTGCCGGCCCTGGAGAACTACCTCAAAACCAATTTTCGCCTGAATGAAAGTGCCGGTGATGTGAACCTGACGCGGGTTATTGCGTCCAAATCGGCTTCGGAAACTGGTTTTGCCCGGCTGTTTGCCGCTCTGATGAGCAAGCTGAATATTGCCCACGAGCTGGTGCTCACCAACGACCGGACCGAAGCTCCCTTCGATGACACCTTCGATACCTGGAACTACCTCGACCACCCGGTTTTCTACTTCCCTGGCACCAAGCAGTGGCTGGCTCCCGGCCGCCCCGATTACCGTCTGCCCCTGATTCCGGCCGACTGGACCGATAATAAAGGCCTGTTTGTGCGCCGCGTGCAGTTGGGAACTACTGAAACGGCGGTGGGTAAAATCGGGGATATTCCAACGATGGGCGCTGAGCAAAGCCCCAACGACCTGGATATTGCCGTGCAGTTTGCGCCCAACCTCGACAAAAGCACCGTGACCATCCGCGAAACGCTGGGCGGCTACAGTGCCCAGCAGATCCAGCCCTTCTACGCCCTGATTCCGGAGGATAAGCGCCCCGAGGTGCTGCAAGGCATCATCAAAAGCAACGTGCCCGATGCCAACTTCCTGAAGCTGGAGGTCAAAAACGGCGAAACCGGCCTGAACCCGCTGGAGAAGCCATTTATTGTGGATGCTACCGTGGAATCGGTGGCGCTGCTGGACCGGGCCGGCCCTAAGTACCTGTTCAAAGTAGGCACACTGCTCGGGCCGCAGTCGGAGCTGTACCAGGCTGAGCAGCGGCAGTTCGACGTGGAAAACGAGTTCAACCGCAGCTACAGCCGTACTATCACGTTTGAGGTACCCGCCGGCTACCAGGTGCGCAACCTGCAGGATCTGAACATGAACGTAACGGCCGGCCCTACTGCCAACGGCCCAGAATACCTGTTCAACTCCAGCTACCAGCAGCAGGGCCAGAAGGTAACCGTAACCATTCGGGAGTACTACCGCCAGATCCGCTGGCCCAAGTCGGATTTTGAAGCCTTCCGGAGCGTGGTAAATGCCGCCGCCAACTTCAACAAAGTAGTATTGGTGATGGAGAAGAAGGGCTAGTTCGCCTGCCGTTTGCTTATACATGCAGCCCTATCCTCAATTGAGGATGGGGCTGCTGCGTTTTCGGGCAGACTCCGGAGTGAAAAATACTCAGCATGCCGAGTATTTTTTGTTCATTGCAAATGTTCAACCGCCTGTCTTATGAACTCAACGCCCGCCACCATTCCGGCCGACGACGCCCGCCTTGCTTCGTTTCGCCGCAACATCAGCAATCCACTCAAGCTGAAGCTGTTTATGCTGCGGCGGCTGCCCATGGCCTACCTGGCCGGGCTGCGCGTGGCGGAGCTGACGGCGGAGCGGGCTACCGTAACGGTGCCGTATAAATACCTCACCCAAAATCCGTTTCGCAGCATCTATTTTGCCTGCCTGAGCATGGCGGCCGAAATGGCTAGCGGCCTGCTGAGCATGATGCACGTGCAGGCTGGCCCGCCGGTTTCCATGCTGGTAACGGGTCTGGAAGCGGAATTCACCAAAAAGGCAGTAGGCCTGATTCGCTTCATCAGCCACGATGGGGCGGCCATCGGGCAGGCCATTGCCGAAAGCCGGGCCACCGGCGAGGGCCGCACCGTGGTGTGCACCAGCGTAGGCACCGATGCCGCCGGCGACACCGTGGCTACTTTCCGGATTACGTGGTCGTTTCGGGCGAAGCGCGGGTAGCGAAAAATATATAGTGTCACAGACGCAACCATCCTAGTCGTTGTATGGTCACAGTTGCGTAGATAAAGCTCTGTTATATGCAAAAAAACTATTCTTCTCAGTTACGGTACGCATTGGCTGGTCTGGCCTTAGCCGTGAGTCTCGCATCGTGCGAAAAATCCGAGGAAAAACCGCAAACCCAAACCTTCGAGGGCCAGGTACAGCTTTACGACCAATACGGCGACCCGCTGACCGATAACGGCGGGGTGACCGTAGCACTGGAAGACAGCGCGGAAATTGCCACCAAAACTACCTCCGACGGCCGCTATACTTTGCAGGCTGCCGTGTTCGGGCAGCACCGGCTGAGCTTCACCAAAAACGGGTACGGCTTGTACATCTCGGAACCATCCACCTTTGGCGCAACCAGCCATACGCTTAGCCGCCGCATTCAATTAGGGCAGATTCCGACTCACCGGTACACCTTCCAGTACGCCAGCCACGATAGTAAGGGCTACTGGGTTATCAGTGGTAAACTGAGGCCGGGGTACAATGGTAAGCCGGTAAACTGGCCGCAGAACAAGCCCCGCTACCACCGGCTGTTTCTGGATATAGCCCTTACCCATGGGGGAGATCCGTACCAGGAGTGGTATTACGGTTTTTCGAAGGCAGTCCGGGATAATCAGGCTGATGGCTTTTCCGATACGATTCAGTATGCGTCCATGCGTCCTAAGAGGCTCAGAGAAGTTTTCTGGTTCGATGTAAACCCCTATAATGCTAAAGCCGATTCCTGTTACAGCGTATTCAGGTGCCGTGATAATATATTCAGCTGCGAACCAATCGAACCCGTTGTGAAGCAACAGTTTCCGGGTTATGGCAATGGTTTCGACATTACTCCAACGCTGAGATGGGCTAAATAAAAGATTCCTTAAACCACAACAGCGCGGTCCGCTCCATCTGTTTTTATGGAGCGGACCGCGCTGTTGTCGTACGTACCAAGCTATTCTTCCCGCAGGCTTTCTTTCGTAATCACATCCACCAGGCCATCTTCGCTGACCACAATGGCCAGGCAGGGGTAGGGCGAGCTGTCCACGTAGCGAATGGCGGAGTTGTAGCGGGCTCCGCGGGTGCTGGTGCCGTGGCCCGAGGCCTTGCCATCCAGAATCACCCCAATGGAATAGCAGTAGCTGTCGGGGTCGAGGAGTACGGCTCCATCAATGGCCGTTACCAGGCGGGTAATAAGGGGCGTGAGGGGCACCGGCTCGATGAGGGTGCACTGCAGCTTCAGGCGGTCAGCTTCGGCCAGGGCCTCGGTGGTAATGACCAGCAGCGTACCGTGCTTCTGGCGGCTGGCTTCCACTACCACATCCCAAAGGCGCTCAATCCTGACATTGTCGGTGAGCTGAAAGGTCTGCTTCAGGTCGCGGCGGAACCGGGCGCGGTTGAGACGGGTGCGGGGCAGGCTGGGCAGGCCGTAGTGGGCGCGCATGAGCACCTGCCCGCCGTGCTGAAACTCCCAGGCGTAGTGCGTGACAAAGTTGATAACGAACAGATCTTCCCGGGAGGCATCGTACTGGCCCACCTGCCGGCCCAAAGCGTACACGTTTTCGCCGTCGGCCAGCAGGCTTACATCCGAGGTAGTCATTTCCAGCAGCTTGCGCACGGCCCGGTAGTCGGTGAGCGGAGTGGGGCAGGTGAGGGCAAATACCTCCGAGAGGTTGGGGTGCCCGCGCCGGGCCAGCAGCAGCTTGCCAATGCCCTCGGCTCCTTCGTAGCGCAGCGAAGAAATAGTGTTGCAGGTGGCAAACAGCTTGGTGGCGGCCGGGTTCATGCCGAGGTCCTGAGCCGGCGTATCCATGAACAGCTTGCCAGCCGAGCGGATGATTTCATCGGTGTCGCGGGGGCGCACCAGCAGGCCCGAGCCGGGTTCCGGCTCCGTCAAGGACTTGTAGCACTCCTCGTGGAAGCGCAGAATGGCCGACATCAGCAGCGAGTAGGACAGAAAGCGGCCGTCGGTGTAGTAGCGGTTTTTCTGCAGGGTGGGGTGCGCCTGCGCGGGTTTGCGGTTTAGGCGCAGCACGGGCATCACATAATGCTGCTGAATACGCACGCCCGGCCCGGCAAAGTACAGGTGCTTGCCCGTGGGCAAATCATCGAACACTTCCTGCACGGCTAGGCGCAGGCCCAGGGCGGTTTGCTTGCGCAGCACCATCTCCTCGCTCATAAACTCCGCATCGGGCGACGACCAAGGCTGCAGCATCTGGTAATAGCGCCCCCGCGCCCGGGCTTCCGCAAAGGCCTGCCCATCGAGGTTATAGTCGGCCGGCTCCAGGCAAATCGGGGTTGGGTCGGTCTGGTCGGCATCGTTTACCGGCAGGGCCAGCAGTAGCACATACGGGTCGAGGTCTTCGTCCAGCGCCTCAAATACGCCGTTGGCAATCAGCTGGGCGGCCTGCCGGAACCGCGCCTGATACGGCCAGATGGTAAAGCTGTCCGGCACGGGCAACGGAGTTCCGAAGGCAACGGGAGGAGCAGCAAGCAGGGGGAGGGGCGACAACATAGCGGGAAGGAAAGCAGGCGGCGCGCAAAGCGGGCCTGGTAGTGCATCAGCGCAGGTAAACGGGCTGACGGGTGAAAGCAGAAAATACTTAAATACAGTGCCGAAGAAATAGCGGCGTTGCTACAGCGTAAATACAACCGGCAACACCATCTTTTGCTTCATTGGCTGGCCCTGATAGGTGGCGGGATCCCACTTGGGGGCCGCCTTAATCAGCCGGATGGCTTCTTCATCGAGGCCGGAGCCGAGGCGTTTTACGGGCTTTATGTCGGTGAGGGAGCCATCCTTCTGCACCACAAATTCCATCATCACCCGGCCCTGAATTTTTTTCTGCCGGGCCAGGGCGGGGTACTTCTGGTTTTGCTGAATCCACTCGAAAAATGCCTCCGTGCCCCCCACCGGGCGGGCCGGCTGGTCAGGCTTAACCACTTGCGTAACGGGGCCCGCGGCGGCGGTGCCAACCGGGGCGGTAGCAGCGCCGCTGCCGTTTTCCGCCGGAATTTCAAACGCAATGGGTACCGATACCCGCTGGCGCACTACGCCGCCGCGGTGCTGGGCAGGTGTCCAGCGCGGGCCGCCCTTGATGAGCCGGATGGCTTCGGCATCCAGGGCCGGGTTGAGCGGCTGGGCCACGGCCACATTGGAAATAGAGCCGGTTTTCTCCACCACAAACGACACGGTGACCGTACCCTTCGCCCCGGCCTGCAGCGCCGCCGTGGGGTACTGCTGGTTATCGGCCAGGTACTGGGCATAGGCTTCCACGCCGCCCACCGGCACGGCGGGCTTCTCCACGGCATCGTAAATTTCGGAGGCCGCCGGTGCTTTGGGGTACTTCAGCTTCTGGGCGGTGGCCGGAGCCAGGGCCGCAATGCTGACGGCAGTAGTGAGAAGCAACGAGCGGAATGCGTGTTTCATAGCAACGGAGAAATAAACGGGACGGCAGCCGGCTGGCACAACAACCGCACCAGCTCATGGACCAGTTTCAGGGAAGTACGAAAAGTTCGGGTTTTCGGTAGATTTGACGCTATGGAACCTGACGTAACTTCCGCTGCGCACAACTCTTCCCGCGCCCCCGAGCCGGTAGGCCTCTACCCGCATGCCCGCCGCGTGGGCAACCTGCTGTTTCTCTCGGGCGTGGGGCCGCGCCAGCGGGGCCAGAAGCACGTGCCCGGCGTGGAGCTGGACGAGGATGGCAACATCCTGCGCTACGATTTCGAAAGCCAGTGCCACGCCGTGTTTCAGAACGTGCGCTACATTCTGGAAGACGCCGGGGCCCGCTGGGAAGACCTGGTGGACGTGACGGTATTCCTGACCAACATGCAGGATGACTTTCATACCTACAACCGCCTCTACGCCGAGTATTTCCAGACCAATCAGCCCTGCCGCACTACCGTCGAAATCAACCGCCTGCCCACACCCATTGCCATTGAGCTAAAGTGCGTGGCGGCGTTGCCGGGATAGGGAACAGTAATAAGTAACTAGTGGTGTATCGGATGTGTCTGAATAGAAAAGTGGGGCGCGCGCTGCTGCTGGCGTTGCTGGGCAGTCAGTCGGCGGCGTGGGCGCAGGACACCCGCGCCAGCCTCCGGGCTGAGCAGGTGGCTAAGTTGCAGGCCCTGGCGGGCTCATACGAAGGCCGGATTGGCGGCAAGTATGCCATCCGGCTGCAGCTCAGTGCGGGGGAAGCCGATACGCTGCTGACGGGCATGTACTACTATCTTTCTAAAGGGCAGCCGCTGGAACTGAAGGGCTTCACCCGCCCCAGTGTGCCCACCCAAGCTTTGGAGCTGCGCGAAAACACGTCGGCCGCGGCGGAGGCTACCGGATGGTTCACTATTGGGCTGGGCCAGGCCAATGAGCCGGAGCTACTGGGCCAGTGGTTTAATGCCTCGGGCACCACGCTGCTGCCCGTGCAGCTCCGACGCGTGGGCGGGGCCGCCCGTCCGGCGGGCCTGGTAGCGCACATCACCCCCAAAGTCTACCTCAAGTCGTTCCGGGTGCCGGTAGTAACGGTACCCGACGCTGGCGTGACCCGACTGCTGGCGCACTGGTTTTCCCTACAGAACCTGACTACCGACGACGTAACTGGGCTTCGGCAGCAGCTGGCCGAGCACAGCGGCACGCAGAGCGCCGATTATTCGGTTAGCTACAATGCCCGAGGTCTGCTGAGCCTCACTGCTCAGACCGAAGGGCTGGGAGCCGGCGTGTGGTACGACAGTAAGACGTACAACCTGGACCTGATAACGGGCTTTCCCATCCGGCTGGCCGATGAGTTGAAGCCGGAATTACTTTCGCAGTTTCTGGCGCTGGGACAACGAAAACTGGCGGTAAAAAACAAAGAGTGCGTGGCGGGGCAAGGTGACTTTTTGTCGGCTGAGGACCAGGCTGGGGTACTGAGTCAGGAGTTTGATCTGGGCAGCACCGAAGAATATACCATTGGCACCGGCGGCCTCGTGTTCGACCATCAGGTGTCGTATGATGGCCTGTCGAATTATGTCTGGAAAACACTGCGGGGCAGCTTCGAGGTGACGTTCACGCATGCTGAACTCAAGCCTTTTCTGAAGGCGAATAGTCCGTTGCGCCGGTTACTCTAACGCTGATTATCGTGCGAATACTACTAGTTGCAGCGGCTGGACTGCTACTGCTGACCGGCTGTGAGTCGAAGCAGGCTGCCAACATTCTCCCGCCCGCAAAAAATCTGGCAGCGGCAACGGATAACAAGCCGGCAGCTACGGCCCTGGGTGATTACGAAGGCACGCTGGGTGGCAAGTATCCCTTCCGGCTGGCCATCAACTTCCAGGACGATACAGCCGGCCTGACCGGCATCTACTACTACCTCAGCCAGCAGAAACCAATCCGCCTGTGGGGGTTTCGGGCCCCGGACGGGGAAATATGGCTGCGGGAAATGGACCCGGAGCATCCCGACACGGTGGCTGCCGGCTGGGGGCAAACCGGGAAAGCCATGCAGCCCTTCGCCTACTTCCGGCTGCGGCCAGGCGGGCAGGGTAGTTTGACGGGCAGCTGGCTGGCTGCCAAGTCGGGCCGCCGGCTGGCGGCTCAGCTGCGGCCGTACCAGAGCCGCACGCCGGTGCAAAAGGCACACGTGAGCGAGCAAACGTACTTCGGCGAGTTTACGACCCCGCAGTTCACGGTGCCGGATATGAAGGTGACGCAGGATTTGTACTGGCTGTTCGACATCGAAGCCCTGTCGGAACAGGGGCTGGAAATGTTGGAGGAGGAGCACCGGAACCACGCGGCCGGCAGCTACCAGGGCTACGGCGGTATAGATTCGCGGGTGACCTATAATAACCGGGGCCTGCTGAGCGTGGCCCTGCGCGACGAGTACACGGCGGCCAACGTGAACAGCCGTTTCTGGTCGGTAGTGGTGGATCTGCGCACCGGCGAACCACTGGCGCTGGATGAAGTTGACCCCACCCGGAAAGCCGCCTTCCTGGCCGCCTGCAACACAAAGCTCCATGAGCGGATAGCTGCCTACCTCGACCCTTCAGACCCCAATAGTGAGGAACAGGATTCAGTGGATGTTGCCGGGTTGAGCAGCCAGCACATCGGCCCCGATAATCCGCCCGATGACATGCTGATCGAAGACGGCCGGATTTCCTTCAATCACTTCGTAGAGTACGACGGCCTGTCAAATTTCACGCGTAAAATGTACGCTCAGCAGTTTCGGGTGGCCTTTACCTTCGCGGAAATGGCCCGCTTTCTGAAGCCCAACAGCCCGCTGCGCCGCCTGTTGTAACCGGAGCTCCGGTAAGCCTTGGTTTGCAGAGGGCGAAAGCACAGCATAGCCGTACCTTCGCAGCTTCATCAGCTTACCCATACCCTGTGCCCGTTTCCACCGAATTCCGCAAGCTTGCCGTAGCCCCTGCCGAGCTGTTTCAGGAAAATCTCGCCCACCATACCGAGCAGGAAAACTACTTTGCCGGCCGGCACCGGTTGGTAGCCCTGGTGCGGCTGCTGGTGTTTGGCGGGGCGGCCGTGGGGGCCTGGGTGCTGTTTAGCGCCGGCAGCGTGCTGGCTGGTTTTGGGGTGATTCTGGCGGCGTATCTGGTGTTTCTGGGGCTGGTGCAATGGCACAGCAAGGTGGGCTACCAACGCGAGCATCACCGCCTGCTGGCCCGGCTGAACCAGGACGAGCTGGCGCGGCTGGCCGGCAAGCTCAGCGGCTTCGACCCCGGCCTGCGCTACCTCGACGCTCAGCACCCCTACGCCGCCGACCTCGACGTGTTCGGGCCGCACTCGGTGTTTCAATTGCTGAACCGCAGCACCTCCCGGCTGGGGCAGGACTGGCTGGCCGGCTGGCTGCTGGCCCCGGCGTCCCCCGCCACCGTACAGGAGCGGCAACAGGCCGCCGTCGAGCTGGCCCCCGATGTGGCCTGGCAGCAGGAATGGCAGGCCCGCGCCCGGCACTATCCGCGGCAGGAGCAGGACCCACGCGCCTTTTCCGGCTGGTTGCGCCAGCCCGATTTTTTCGCCAGTCGGGCGTGGCTGGTGCCGCTGATGGCCGTGCTGCCGGTGCTGGGCGTAGGGGCTATACTGGCAACACTCAACGGGTACAGTATGGCCCTGCTGTTGCTGCTGCCCGCGGTGGTGCTGAACAGCCAGTTGGCCGCCATCCGGGCCGAGTATTACGAGCAGACCACTACCATCCGCGACGCGCTACGGGCCGCCCACGACCAGCTGGCCCTGTTTGAAGCCGGGGAGTGGAAAAGTCCGGCGTTGCGCCGCCTGCACCGGGTGCTGCACGATACGGGCGGTACGGCCGCGGCCCAACTGCTGCGGCGGCTGTCGGGGGTGGCGGGCTGGTTTTCGGCCCGGCAGAACCCGGCCGTAGCGGGCGTGCTGAATACCTTGCTGCTCTGGGACCTGTGGGGCATATGGCAGCTGGAGCGCTGGAAGCGCCGCCTTACCGGCGGCCTGGAGCCGCTGCTGGAAGCCGCCGCCGAACTGGATGCGCTGGTGAGCCTGGCTGCCTTCCGGGCGGCCAACCCCGCCTTTGCCGAACCTGATGTAACAGCTCCCGCCCTGACGGTGGAAGCCCGGCAGCTGGGCCACCCGCTGCTGTTCGGCGGGGAAGGCGTGCGCAACGATTTTCAGACCAGTGGCCAGGGCCAAACGGTTATCGTAACCGGCTCCAACATGGCCGGCAAAAGTACTTTCCTGCGCACCGTGGGGCTGAACCTGGTGCTGGCCCAGGCCGGGGCCGTGGTGCCTGCCGAGGCATTGCGCTGCGGGCCGGCCCAGGTGTTCACGGCCATGCGCTCCAACGACAACCTGGCCGAAAGCACCTCCTCCTTCTACGCCGAGCTGAAGCGCCTGCGCCTGCTGCTGGACCTGACGGACGGCAGCCCCGCCCTAGGCACTACCAACGAAGCACCAGGCACTAACTCCCCCGTTTTCTACCTGCTCGATGAGATTCTGAAAGGCACCAACTCCGAGGACCGCCACCGTGGCGCCCGGGCCCTAGTATACCAGCTGCGCCACCGCGCCGCCAGCGGCCTCATCAGCACCCACGACCTGGAGCTGGCCGCCCTGGAAGCCGACCTGCCGGCCCACGTGCGCAACGTGAGTTTCAACAGCTTTCTGAACCCCGACGGCACCCTGCGCTTCGATTACCGCCTCACGCCCGGCGTGTGCCGCTCCTTCAACGCCAGCCAGCTAATGCGCCTGATGGGTATTGTGGTAGACGAGCCGGCCTGAGCAGATTGCGCTACTGTTGAGCAACTCGCGCAGGGGGAGGCTGCGTATGTACGTACAGAATTATCGGGTTTAATAGGAGGTTAATGTTGGCCCTCTACCTTACCTGCTTGTCCTGCTCTCCTCACGCTTATCCCCTCGCTCTGTGTATATACGCGAAAATCTCCGCTGGCATATTATCTGGAAGTTAGGCTGGAAATCGGTGGCTATTTTCACCGTGTACAGTGCCCTGGTTTGTCTGGTGTACGGTCCCCTGAACTTTCACTCGGTGGCCATTCCGTGGCAGCCGGTGGCTACCCTGGGTACGGCCGTGGCCTTCTACATCGGCTTCAAAAACAACGGCTCCTACGACCGTTTCTGGGAAGGCCGGCAGCTTTGGGGCGGTATCGTGAACAGCAGCCGCACCTCGGCCGTGCAGATTCTGGAGTTCGTTACCTCCGTGGTAGATGCCCCGGGCGTGGATGCTCCCGCCGCCTCGGCCGAGGAGCTCACGCACCGCCACCGCCGCATGGTGTACCGCCAGATTGCCTGGTGCAACGCGCTGCGCATTCACCTGCGTCGCCAGCCCGAGCAGTGGGACGCCGCCGTGGGGCCTTTTCTGGAAGAGGAAGAATCGGAAAAACTGCGCCAGATGGCCAACCCGCCGGCCCAGCTGATCCGGCAGCAGGCCGCCGAGCTACGCAGGCTGCGCGAGGAGCGGGGCCTGCTCAACGACTTCCAGCACGTGACCATGATGAACACGCTGGAGGTGCTCTACAACCTGCAGGGCGGCTGCGAGCGAATCAAAAACACGCCGTTTCCGCGTCAGTACGCCTTCTTCAGCATGGTATTCGTGTACCTGTTTGCCGCCCTGATGCCACTGGGTCTGGTCACGGAGTTTGCCAAAATGGGCCCCACGCATATTTGGCTGACGGTTCCCTTCTCAGTGATGGTTTCCTGGGTGTTCACTACCATTGAGAAAGTGGGCCACAGCAGCGAAAATCCGTTTGAGAACAACATGAACGACGTGTCGATGACGGCCATCTGCCGCAGCATTGAAATTGACCTGCGCCAGATGCTGGGCGAAACCGAAGTGCCCCCCAAGCTGGAGCCGGTAGAAGACATCCTGTACTAAGCGGCCCGCCCGCGGCCCTGCAAGGCAGACGACGACTCGCCCCTCCGGCAGTCGTCGTCTGCCTTTTGTGCTGTCTGACCCCGCCGCGGCTGTCATTGGTCGGATGGCGGCATACTTTCGCGGGAAGGTTGCGTTTAATGCCCAAATCTGCTTGCTTGACGGTGCGCCCGCCGCCAGGCGCCCCGCTGCTCCCCATGACCGACTCTGTTCGTAAGCTTCGCTACTTTTTTTCCAGTCAGGAATTTTCGGATGGCATCCGAACCACGCTGTCTATCCTGCTGCCTGGCCTGCTGCTGGGGTGGCAAGGCGACGTGGAAACCGGGCTTACGGTGTCGTTGGGGGCAGTGTGCGTGAGTCTGGCCGATTTGCCCGGCCCGCCCGGCCAAAAGCGTAATGGCATGCTGGCCGCCACGGCTCTTGTGGGCCTCATGGCGTTAATCACCGGCTTTATTCAGCCCTATCCGTGGCTGTTGGGGGCAGCCGTGGTGGGAGCGAGCTTCGTGTTTACGCTGCTGCTGGCCTACGGCAACCGGGCCGGCACCGTGGGCACGGCGGGCCTACTCATTATGATTCTGATGCTGGATAAGCCGCTGCCGCCCGGGAAAGTGCTGCCCTACGCGGGCCTAGTGCTGCTGGGCGGCCTGTGGTACGCCGGTATTGCGGGCCTGCTCAACCAGATTCGGCCGCACCGGGTGGCCCAGCAGGCCCTCGGCGACTGTATCCGGGCCATTGCCGATTTTCTGCGTCTCAAAGCCGAGTTCTACCGCACGGGTACCAATCTGGAGGCTGATTACCGCCGGCTGATGCAGCAGCAGGTAACGGTAAGCGAAAAGCAGGACGCTGTGCGCGAAATCCTGTTCAAAACCCGCCAGCTGGTAAAGGATTCCACGGGTACCGGCCGCCGCCTGGTGCTCACCTTCGTGGATTTGGTGGACCTCTACGAGCAGATTACCATCACTTATTACGACTACGCCGACCTGCACCGGCGCTTCGAGTCCACGGGCGTACTGGACGTGGTGGCCCGCGAAATTGACGAAGTGGCCGCCGAGCTGGAAAGCATCGGGTTTGCCATTCAGGCCAACCACGGCTACACCTCCCGCCGCGACCTGCCGGCCGGGCTGGAACGGGTGAAAAACCGCATCGATGCGCTGGATGACCCAGCCCGCCCCGGCCACACGCGCATGCTCAAGAAGATTCTGGTGAACCTGCGCAACCTGGTGGGCCGCCTTCAGGATATTCTGGCCTACTTCGATGCCAGCTCGCCGGTACCGGCCGGGCGGGAGCTGGAATTCGGCCGCTTTGTGACGCACCAGAGCTACGACGTGAAAGTGCTGCGCGACCACCTGACTATGCGCTCCGGCATCTTCCGCCACTCGGTGCGCATGCTGGTGGCCTGCCTGATTGGGTTTATCATCACCAAGCTGCTGCCCGGCCACCACAGCTACTGGGTACTCATGACGATTACCTACATGCTCAAGCCCGCCTTCAGCCTCACCAAGCAGCGCAACGTACAGCGCGTGCTGGGCACGCTGGCCGGCGGGGTGCTGGGAGCCGGCCTGCTGTGGCTGATTCCGGACCGGCAGGTGCTGCTAGGGCTGATGGTGGTATTTATGGTGGTGTCGTACAGCTTCGTCCGCATCAACTACCTGGTTACCGTCACGTTCATGACGCCCTTTATTCTCATTCTGTTCAGCTTCCTGGGGCTGGGGTACGTGCAGGTGGTGGAGGAGCGCGTGTTCGATACCGTGCTGGGCTGCCTGATTGCGTTTTCGGTGGGCTACCTGCTGTTTCCACGCTGGGAGTCCGACCAGCTGCAGGACTACTTCAAAGCTGTATTGCGGGCCAACCTTAAGTACCTGCGCACCTTGCAGGAGGCCCTTATCGGCTCGCCGGTGGCGCTGGTTGATTACAAGCTGGCCCGCAAGGAGGTGTACGTGTCGTCGGCCAACCTGGGGGCGGCATTTCAGCGCATGATGTCGGAGCCCCAGGCCAAGCAGCACCGGCCCACCGAGGTGCACGAGTTTGTGGTGCTCAATCACATCCTGTCGTCCAACGTGGCGTCCATCACTTCCTCTTTGCTCAACGGCGAAACCCGCCCGGCGCTTTCGGCCAGCAGCCTGAAGTGTCTGCGCCAGTCCCAGCAAATCCTGCACCGCAGCCTGCGCCGCCTCGACGTCCAGGAGCCCGACAACCTCCCCGCCGACCTGCCCACACCCGCCCCGGCCCACTCGCCCGATGCCCAATTGGGCGAACAGCTGGAGTTCATCCAGAAAGTCAGCAGCGACATTGGCAAGGTCACGGAAGCCGTGCTGAAGTAGATAGAGCTGCAAGCAGTAAGCCACAAGCCACAAGCTCCGGACAACAAGGGAGGATTCCCTGCTATCCGGAGCTTGTGGCTTGTGGCTTGTGGCTTGTGGCTTACCGCTTGCAGCTACCTTACAGCTTCACGCCCACCGAGGCAAACCAGGTGCGGCCATCGGCGGGCAGCAGGCCGGGGCCGGGGTAGCCGCCCGAGCGGCGGGTGAAGTAGTTTTTATCGAACACGTTGTTGAGGCCGCCGCGTACGGTGAAGCGCTTGGCGAAGCGGTAAGTAGCCGAGAGGTCGGTAACCGAGTAGCCGGGCACGCGGCCAGTGGTAGCGGCAGCATTGGCGGCTACGGTGTTGTTGGCATCGGCAAACACGCTGGAAACCCGCGTGAGTTGGGCCGTGGCCGACAGGCCCTTGTGGGCGAAGGTGGCGCCCACGCGGTGCGAGTATTTGGGGGCGTACTCCACGCGGTTGTCCTTCAAATCACCTTCCTGAATACCGCCGTTAGCCAGCGTAGTCGTCAGCAGGCGGGTGTAGCGGGCATCCACGAAGGCCGAGGAGGCAAATACGTCCAGGTGGGGCAGGTCGAAGTTCTGCGTGAGGGCGTGCAGCACGTCCAGCTCCACGTAGGCCTCCACGCCCTTGTGCACGCTGGTGCCGATGTTAGTGCGCAGCTGCTGGGTTTGGGTGGTGCTGCCCGGCACCAGCCGGCGGATGGTCCCGATGCGGTTATCGTAGTTCAGCCAGAATGCGTCCAAGTCGAAGGTCAGCACCTTGCCCCAGGTGCCCCGGTATCCCACCTCGGCATTATAGCCGCGGGCATCCTTCAGGTTGGGGTCGATGACGTCGGAAGTGGCCGGCGGGGTCAGGTCGCCGAAGGTTACGGGGCGGAAGGCCCGCGAGTAGTTGGCGTAGAGGTTGGTCTGGTCGGTTACGCGCAGCTCGGCCCCGGCCCCGTACAGAAACACGCGGCGGCGCGAGTCCTGCTTGATCTGGTTTTCCGAGCCGTCGGCGTTCAGGCTCAGGTAGCCGCGGCCTTCGTTGTCAATTACCTCGTAGCGCACGCCCGGCGTGAAAGTGAAGCGGGAGCCCAAGCGGAAGATGTTTTCCACGAAGGCGGCGTAGTTGCGGGTCCGGAAGCTCAGGTCGCGGCCGTAGCGCGCAGCTTGCAGGTCCAGGTTGAAGTCGGAGCCAGTGTCGCCCTTGCCCTGCTGGCGGCGGCCCAGGTTGGCGGCGGCCACGCGCACACCCGCAGCCAGCGTGTGCTGCTGGCCCAGCAGGCCGTAATCGGTGAGCAGGCGCAGCTCCGAGCCCAGGTTGCGGTACCGGTCCCGGTCGAGCTGGCGGTTGGCGGGCTGGCCGGTGGCGGGGTTCACCGCGTCGGGCTTATCCACGCCCACGCTGCTGGGCAGGCCAATGGAGTTCCGCTCGCCCAGCAGGCCAAAGGTTTTCAGGCTCAGGCGGGTGCGGTCCGAGAACTGGTAGTCGGCCGTGAAAGCCGGAATCGTCCAGGGCGTGCTGAACCAGTTGCGGCCGCGCGAGCTGTTGCGCACGTTGCCGTTGTAGAACTGGGCATCGGTGAGGCCGCCGGGCTGCTGAATCTCGTAGCCCAGGTGGCTGATTTCGGCCCCGAGGCGCAGCTTGCTGGTGGCCTGGAACTGCACGTTCACGTGCGCATTGCGGATGTTGAACTCCGAGTTGTCGCGCCAGCCGCCGCCTAGCCGCTGCTGGTAGTAGCCAAAGTAGCTCACCTTGCCCACCGTACCGCCCAGCGAGTTGTAGGTGCCCACCAGCCCGTTGTTGCCCACCGAGTTGCTGGTTTCAAACTCGATTTTCTTGTCGCGGGGGCCGTGCTTGAGCTCGTAGTTGAGCATGCCGCCAAACTGGGGCCCATACTGCAAGGAGCCGCCGCCCCGGATAATCTGAATACGGTCCACAGCCTCCAGTGGCGGGTTGTAGTATGCCTCGGGGTAGCCGAAGGGGTCGGAGCTGATGTCCATTCCGTTCTGGCGGGTATTGAACTCCCAGCTGCGGTTGGGCGAGAGGCCACGGCTGGCCACGTTAATCTGCTGGCCCGAGCCGTCGCTTTCCCACACCGTAATGCCGGGCACCTTGGCAAACACCTGCCGGGCCGAGTTCACCACCAGGTTGGCATCGAGCTTATCCAGCTGAATGATTTCGTTTTTCTTGCCGGCCGTGAGGGTGGTACCGTCTACCTCGGGGGCGTAGCGGGTGGCCTTGGCGGCTACCGTTACACCGGCCAGCTCCTGCAGGGCTTCTTCCAGGGTAAAGCGCAGGGTGTGCACCTGCCCGTTCTGCAGCGTGAGCGTCTGCGTCTGGGGTTTGGTGCTGAGGCCGGTTACCGTTACGGTGGCTTCGCCGGCCGGCAGGCCGTAGAGGCGGAAGCTGCCGCGGGCATCGGTGGTGGCCGAGCGGTCGGCGACGCTTATTAGCACGCCCTCCACGGGCTGCCCGGCACGGTCGAGCACGGTGCCGGTAAGGGTGGCCCCGCGGCCGTTTTCGTCATGACCATTCAGGTGCGTGGGCGGGGTAGTAGTGGCCGCCAGAGCAGGTGCCGTGGCCGTGAGCAAGGAAGAAAGCAGCAGAGAAGAAGCAGTACGCATACACTATACCGGGGCATACGGCCCCTTTTCGGCTGCAAAAGTACTACTGTTCAGATTGATTTTAAATAACTGATTAGAAAATATCTAAATAAAACAATCCCGGCAGGTTGTTGATTTCCTGCTCTTCCGCCTCCAGATGCCTGCTTGTAGAGACGCCAAGCAGCGCCCCGGTCCGACGGCGCAGCCGTCCGACCGGTTGCCGTCTGGGGCCATTGCAACGTCATCGTTCCAGCGTCAGCACGCAGCCAACCGGTCGGACGGCTGCGCCGTCGGACCGGGGGCATCCTCAAAAAAAGGCGCTGACCGATGCTCATGCATCAGCCAGCGCCTCGTTTTTCATCACGTAGTGCTTACCGTTCCAGCTTGAAGCCGGGTTCCCGGGCGGGTGGGACGGGGCGGTTGGCCACGGCCCAGCCGGTGAGGTACATCCATTGCGTCATGCGCAGGAGCTTGCCGTAATCGATGCGGCTGGCTTCGTCCTTGGGCGTGTGGTAGTCGGGGTGGAGCCAGGAGGTGTACATCACGGCCGGAATGCCCAGGCGGGCGTAGGGCAGGTGGTCGGAGCGGAAGTACCAGCCCTCGGGGTGACTGGCCTGGTCCCATTTGGTATCCAGCTTGAACTTCGGGCCCTGCTGGTTGGCTTCCAAAGCAGTTTTTACGAGGTCGGAGGAGTTCAGGTGGGGCGGGATGGAGCCCAGCAGCGCGGCCGAATCGGGGGTGTTGCGGCCCATCATTTCGGCGTTCAGTACGGCCACAATGCTCTTCTGCGGCACGGTGGGCTTGGCCGAGTAGTAGCGGGAGCCCAGCAGGCCCCGTTCCTCGGCCCCGTGAAACACGAACAGCGCCGAGCGGCGGGCGGGCTGCTGCTTGTAGGCGCGCATAATGGCCAGCAAGGCCGCGCAGCCGGTGGCGTTGTCGTCGGCCCCGTTCCAGATGGAGTCGCCCTGCACGGCCTCGCGCACCCCGTCGTGGTCCTGGTGGGTGCTGAACAGCACGTACTCGTTCTTGAGCTGGGCGTCGGTGCCCGGTACGGTAGCCACGATGTTCACCGAAGGATACTGGAACGACTCCGTGCGCAAATCGGCCGTGAACTGCTGACCGGCCTGCTGCACCCAGCTCAGGGCGCTGCTGGGCAGCAGCAGGGTGGGGGCGGTGGTCACGGCGGCCACATTGGCGTCGCCGGGCAGACCGTAACGGCCCCGCTCGTAGGTGTGGCCCCAGTGCTCGTAAATGTTCTGGGCCCGGTCGTCGGCCACGAACACCACGGCCACCGCCCCGGCCTTCAGCAGCTCCGCCGATTTATCGCGCAGCACCTGGCTCAGGTAGCGCCGGAAGCTCATGTCGGCCGCGGGCTGACCTGAGAACAGCAGGGCCACGGCCTTGCCCTTGATGTCGGTTTTGGCCAGCTCGGCGGCGGTGCCGGTGCCCACGTACACCAGCGGGGCCTGCACGGCGTAGGTGGTGGGCGCAAACACCAGGGCATCGTGGTTGGGCCGCAACTGGTGTGTGCCAATGCTCAGGCGGCTGGCTTTGGTGAGGCGGGTGCGCTGCAGGTTGAAGAACTGGAAGAAGGTGCCGTCGTCGCCGGCGGGTTGCAGGCCCAGGGCGCGCATTTTTTCCGCCAGCCACATGCTGGCCCGCAGCTCATCAAGGGTGCCGCCTTCCCGGCCCCGGTACTTGTCGTCGGCCAGGGCAAACAGGTCGGCTTTGATATCGGCTTCCCTGATGGCACCGAGGGCGTTGGCGGGCTTTTTCTGGGCCGGGGCCAGCAGCGGCGCCGCCGCCAACAAACCGGCCAGCAGCAGCCGGCGAATGGATAGGTTGAGCATATGGTTGATTTCTCGCAGAGTTTCGCAGTGGAATACGCAGTGGCCCGGGGTGGTCGTTCACGGCGAACCACTGCGCCAGCCACCGCGCGCCACTGCGTGAAAAAGGAAAGCTACACGAAAAAGCCCCGCCCACCAATGGTGGTGCGGGGCAAATCGGAAAAGGGCAGTGGCGGTTCGGAAGTGCTAGAACGCAAAGCCCAGGTTGATGCCGGGCCGCAGGCCCAGGCCCCGCATGGGCACACTGCCGAACACGTTCTGGCTGTAGCCCTGGGTGCTTACCTCCAGCTGGCCGGCATCGTAGCCGATGCCCAGGTAGGGGTCTACTACAAAGCGCTGGCCGAAAATCCACTGCCGGCCTACCAACAGACCCCCGCCCAGGGTAGTCAGCTTGCCGGTGGCCTTGGCCGTTTGCCCGGAGTTGTCCGATACATCCATGGTCAGGCGGAAATGCTGCACGCGCAGGTAGGAACCCACGTAAAGACCGTTGAGCACCTCCCCGGTAAGGTAGCGGCGGTACTCCGGCGTCAGGCCGAAACCGGTGTAATCGGTGCCGGCCGCGTGCAGGAATGAGCCGAATGCGCCCAGCTGCACCGAAGAGCGGGAGTTGATGGCCTGCTCGTAGAACAGCGTGCCCGACAGTACCAGGGGGCTCAGAATGTTGGTTTTGAGAACGTGCGTCCGGGCCGGGGTGGTGGGCACTACGGCCCGCGGAGCGGCCGACGTAGCAGGGGCGGCCTGGGGAGCGGCCGGGGCGGTAGGAGTTTGCTGCAGGGAAGGTTGCTGCTGAGCGCGGGCGGTGGTCAGGCCACCCAACAATACGAACGAGAGTACAAGCTTTTTCATAGCACAGAAAGAAGAACGAAATAAAAAAAGTAGCTCCGCCGGGAATCATTCGCTGCATTCCGGCGTTGATAGTGCCTTTTTTAAAAAAAGGGCCAATTACATAGGGTAAACTATATGTATGTTTCTACATAAATTTTAACGGGCTGACTATCAGAGTAAAAAAATATTCCTGGCCCGCTAAGCAGACCAGGAATACCAGTGAAAAGAAGCGGCATACAGCCTTAGCGGCCGGCCTCCGGCTTGAGCGTGCGGCCCAGCCACTCAAAGAACACCCGGTTCCAGAGCACCGAGTTCTGGGGCTTGCCAATCCAGTGGCCTTCGTTGGGGAAGTACAGGAAGCGGCTCGGAATGCCGCGCAGCTGCGCCGTGCCGAAGGCCTCCATGCCCTGGCCCTCGGGCACCCGGAAGTCCTTGCCGCCGTGAATCACCAGGATGGGCGTATCCCAGTTTTTGGCAAACAACTGGGGGTTGAACTCCTGGTAGGTGCGGGCCACGCTGGCTTTACGATTAATCTGCGCTTGGACGTCTTTCATCTTTGACTGCGCCACCAATGGATCATTGTTGCCACTTTTATCTTCCATAGCATCCGCCATAGCATCAGCAGCATCTTCTACCATGTCTGCCTTGTCTTCCTCACTCAACGGCTTGGTTGGAACTTCCCACGGCGCACCACCCAAATCGTGCTTGGCGAAGAACATTTCCTCGGTGCTGGGGTACCAGCTGGTGAGGTTGTAGAGGCCGCAGTGGGCAATAAATGTCTTGAAGCGGCCCTCGTGCTTGCCGGCCAGCAGGTACACCGAGTAGCCGCCGTAGCTGGCGCCCACGCAGCCCAGACGGGCTTTGTCCACGTAGGGCTCGGCACTCACGTTGTCGATGGCCGAGAGGTAGTCCCGGATGGGCTGGCCGCCCCAGTCGCCCGAGATGCTGTTGTTCCACTCGGTGCCGAAGCCGGGCAGGCCGCGGCGGTTGGGCGCCACCACAATGTAGCCCTGGGCCGCCAGCAGCTGGAAATTCCAGCGGTAGGAGAAGCTCTGCGTAATCGGGCTCTGCGGGCCGCCCTGGCAGTAGAGCAACGCCGGGTACTTCTTGGCGGGGTCGAAATCGGGCGGGTAGATGACGTACACCTGCATCTGCTTACCGTCGGTGGTCTTCACCCAGCGGGCCTCCGTTTTGCCGGTTTTCACGCCGGCCAGCTCCTGCTCGTTGATGGTGGTGAGGGACGTTTCGCGGCCGGTTTTCAGGTCCACGCGCACTAAATCGGCGGGCGTGGCCTGGGTGGTTTTGCTCACGATGGCCACGCCGGGACCGGCCAGCTCGAAGCTGTTATAGTTGAAGGCCCCCTTGCTGAGCTGCTGCACCTTGCCGCCCTTGGCCGGTACGCTGAACAGCTGCTCGGTGCCTTCCAGCGGGCTCACGAAGTACAGGGTTTTGCCATCAAGGCTCCAGCGCAGGTTGGCGGCACTCTGCTCCGAGCCCTTGGTTACGTCCTCGCGCTTCTGGGTCTTGAAATCATACACCACGATGCCGTTGCGGTCTGACTCAAAGCCCGGCGTGGCCATGCTCAGCCAGGCCACCTTCGAGCCGTCGGGCGAAAACACCGGCTCGGTGTCGTAGCCGCCCAGGCCCTCGCTCAGGTTCTGGGTCTGGCCCGAGCGCACGTCGTAGAGGTAGATGTCGGAGTTGGTGCTTTCGGCCTCGGCCTTGCCCGTGAGCTTGCGCGAGGTGTAAGCCAGCCGGTAGCCGTCGGGCGAAAAATTCAGCTGCTCGGAGCCGCCCAGCGGCTGCAACGGCGAGTCGAACTTCTCCCCGGCCATCACGTCCTTGCCGTAGCCGGTGGGCTTGCCATCGGGACCCAGGGGCTGGAAGAACACGTGCGAGGCCTTGTAGTCGTCCCACACGTTCCAGTGGCGGTAGTTCAGGTCGTCGATGATTTTGGCGTCGGCTTTGGGCAGGTCGGGGTACCAGTCCTGCACCGATTTGCCGGTTTTCACGTCCTGGGTGTAGAGCACGAAGTTGGCTTTGGGGGCCAGCTTCAGGTTGCTCAGGCCTTCGTCGGGGAACTCACTCAGCAGCTGTTTGCCCGAGCCGTCGGGGCTTATCACGTAGAGCTGGTCGGTGCCGCTTTCCCCGCTCAGAAAGGTCAGCTTGCCGTCGGGCCGCCAGTTCAGGGTGTTTTCCGACACGGCGGGCGTGTTGGTGAGCTGCCGGGCCGGCCCACCGGCTACGGGTACCAGCCAGATGTCGGACTGGCCTTTGTTATCGGCCAGGTTATAGCGCGTGACGGTGTAAGCCACCGTTTTCTTGTCCGGCGACACCTGCATTTCGCCCAGGCGGCCCAGCTTCCAGAGCAGTTCGGGGGTGTAGGTACTGCCGTTTTGGGCAGCGGCGGCCAGCGGCAGCAGCGCCAGCGCGGTTAATAGGTTTCGTTTCATGTAGCGCATGCTTTAGCTTGCGAAGGCAAGGGCAATAAGGGTGGGAGAAGGGCAAAGGTACTTTTCCCGCGCCTGACTGCTACCCGCCGGCTGGTACTTCAGCCGTGCCGTTCCTCTTCTCGCAAGCTAAAGCATGCGCTACTATGCCTGATTTTCGATTACGCGTGTTTCAGGCAGTGGCCCGGCACCTGAGCTTTACCAGGGCCGCCCAGGAGCTGTACATCACTCAGCCGGCCATTACCAAGCACATCCGGGAGCTGGAGCGCACCTACGGGCAGCGGCTGTTTGAGCGGCGCGGCAACCGCGTGAGCCTCACCGAAGCCGGCACCCTGCTGCTCGCCCACGCCGATGAAGTAGAGCAGCTCCACCAACAGCTTACGGAGCACCTGCATAACCTGCACGGCGAGGCGGCCGGCCGCCTGCGCCTGGGAGCCAGCACCACGCTCAGCCAGTACGTATTGCCCGCCATTCTGCCAGGGTTTCAGCAGCGCTACCCCCAGGTGGAGCTGACGCTCCTCAACGGCAACTCCGAACAGATTGCGGAGGCTATTCTGGCCGGGCAGCTGGATCTGGGTTTCGTGGAAGGTCGCTCCAAAAGCCGGGACCTGCACTATGAGCCGCTACTGGCCGATGAGCTGGTGGCCGTGCGCCGGGCCACGCCCGCCGGTCCGCCACCCGAGCCCATGCCCCTGGCCGAGGCGCTGGCCCACCCGCTGGTGCTGCGCGAGCGGGGCTCGGGCACGCTGGAAGTGCTGGAATTTGCTTTGCGGGAGCAGAAAATCAAGCTCGCCAGCCTGCACGTGGCCTTCTATTTCGATAACACCGAGGCCATCAAAACCTATCTGGAAGCTGCCCCCGAGGCCCTCGGTTTTGTATCCAGGCGGGCCCTCACGCGGGAGCTGGCCGCCGGGCTGCTGGAGGAAGTAGCCATTCAGGGTTTGCGGCTGCCCCGGCAGTTCGAGGCGCTGTGGGTACAGGGCCAGCCCCTTATAAAGTCGGCAGAACGATTCTTGCGGTATGCGCAACACGTTATAACTTCAAGTAATACCTGATAACTATTTTGGATTATCGAAAGGGTAGGGGGTAGCGTACTTTTGAAGCGAAGCACCCACTTCCTGAGTATGAAATCCACCCTCCCGCTATCCGGCCGCGCTGCATCTGCTGCCGCGGCGGCCACCCACGTTTCCTCCAACCAGAAAGTATGGCTGTCCCGGCTGGTATTTGGGCTGCTGCTGGTGTTTTGTCTTACGCCCTGGGCCTCGCCGCCCGTTGCGCTGGCACTGGGTCTGGTACTGGCTCAAACAGTAGGTAATCCGTTTCCGGCCTTCACCAAACAGTACACCGCGAAGCTGCTGCAGTTCTCCGTTATCGGGCTGGGATTTGGCATGAATGCGTACTCGGCGGTACAGGCCGGCCGGCAGGGAATTCTGTTCACGGTGTGCTCCATTTTCGGTACGCTGCTGTTGGGCTATGTGGCCGGGCGCTGGCTGAAGCTGGGGCGTCATCTTACGCACCTGATTTCCTGCGGCACCGCCATCTGCGGCGGCTCGGCCATTGCGGCGGTAGGCCCGGTGCTGCGCGCCAAGGATGAGGAAATGTCGGTGGCACTGGCTACGGTGTTTGTGCTGAATGCCATTGCACTGTTTGCGTTTCCGGCCATCGGGCACGCCTTCAGCCTCACCCAGCAGCAATTCGGGCTGTGGTGTGCCATTGCCATTCACGATACCTCCTCGGTGGTCGGGGCCGCGGCGGCGTACGGTAAAGATGCCCTTGAGGTAGCCACCACCGTGAAGCTGGCCCGGGCCCTCTGGATTATTCCGGTGGCGCTGGGCACTGCCATCCTGTTTAAGCAGCAGGATGTGAAAGTGAAAATTCCCTGGTTTATCCTGGGTTTCATCGGGGCGATGCTGCTCAATACCTACCTGCCCGCCACGCACTATGTGGGGCCCTGGCTGGTAAAGTCGGCTCATATAGGCCTTACCATCACCCTGTTCTTTATCGGGGCCGGGCTATCCGTGCGGGCCATTAAGTCCGTGGGTCCAAAGCCATTTGCCTTGGGCGTGCTGTTGTGGCTGGTTATTTCCTCGGTTTCGCTGTACGTTATCCTGCACGCTTAACAACAATTCTACTAAGATTCAGCAAAAAGCCCTGCCGGACGTTCCGGCAGGGCTTTTTGCTGAATCTTAGTAGATCAATTCTTTCGGCCTGAGCCGCTTTTCTTGCCGCCACCGTCCTGTTTGTTGACTGTGGCCCAGGCGCGTTTTTCGGCTTCTTCCTCCGACACGCCGCGTTTCTCGTAGCTTTCCTCAATGTGCTCAGCCTGCCGCTTTTGCTTGTCGGTATAGGACGATTTATCTCCCTGTGGCATAAGGCAAATCAATTAAAAGGTGAAACATGAGGTACTGTCAGACTGTACGCACTGGTGGTAGTGGTGTTATGCTGAGCTTGCGGCCGGGGTAGCGGGCAGCTCCGTATCTTCGCCCCGCTCAACTTACCTCGTGCAGTTCCTATGCGTCAGCTCGCCATAATTCCACACCCAGAGGCCAAAATCACGCTATTCAGCTGGAACGGGAAATACCTGATCAAGCTCGAAAAAGGCTCTTTGGAGCAGACCTATAAGGTGAGTGAGCTGGACCTAACCAGCGAGGACGACATTCACCTACTGCTCGACGAAGAATTCGTGCAGGCAGCCGTGCAGCGCTTCAAAGCCATGCAGCAGGATTTGCAGGCTGCCTTCGACCGGCACGGTATCTGAGGTGCTTCCGGTACTCCCCATTCCTTAATTCCTATCAGCATGAATCGGCTAATCACATTTCTGCTCACGCTGGCGGTGCTCTTCGTAGCATCGGCCGCCCGGGCCCAGCTCTACGAGGTGCGCAGCAGCAGCGTCAACTTCGAAAAAAAGGAGCGGGAAGCGCTTAAAGTGCAGATTGACGGCACCGCCCAGTGGACGCGCGACTTCTGGCAGAGCTGGCTCAAAGACACTTACAACATCAAGCTGAAAGGCGACGGTGTGTTTGGCGTCGGTAAAAAGGACGTGCTGGCGGCCAAGCAGGTGCCCATGTCCAGCATCAGCGGTAAGCTCCTCGATATGTATTCTACCGTCACGGCCCCCTCCGATACGGTAGCGGAGCTGTCGGTGTGGGCAGCCATGGGCCCCGATTCGTTTTTATCGGCTGCGGGTACGCCCTCCGAGTACAGCGCCCTGCGCAACATCGTGCAGAGCTTTGCCGCCGCCGCCCGCCTGAAAGCCTACCGGGAGCAGATTACCGAGGCCGAAAAGCAATTGACGGCAGCCGAGAAGGATAAGGAGAAGATGGAAAAGGAGCGGGTGAGCCTGGCCAACAACACCAAGGCCAACCTGGAAAAGATTGAGCAGCTCAAAAAGCAGAACATCGACAACAAGCTCAAGTCGGCCGAAGACTCGGTAAAGCTCTTGGACAACGCCCGCCTCATGGAGTTGCGTAAACAGCAGCTGGAGCGCCGCCGCGCCCGTCTCACCAACCTCGACCGTAAATAACGCGCCGTTGCCGCCCATTCGGGCCCATCGTTCATGGAAAAAGATTCATCCCTCGATACCCTGCGCCAGCTCAAGGAATGGCTGGATGCAGGTGCCATCACCCCCCAGGAATTCGCCGAGCTGAAGCAGAAGCTGGTGTTCAACAACCCGGTCCCAGCGGCTCCCGTTGCCCCGGCCGCACCCGAGCCACCCATTTCCCCGGTGCCGCCCATAAGCAACTCCCCGCTGGGTACCCCGGCTACTGCTGAGCCCACTGCCACTATTGCGCCCATCGAAGACCCACTATTGCCGCCCGTACTGACGGAGCCCGGCGGTGTATCCCAGCCGGCCGTGCCGCCGACGCCCCCCACCGGCATGCCCGGTTTCTCGCACCCGCTGGAGGCCGGCCGGCCTGGCACTTCGCCCAGTCAGGAAGATACCTTCGTAACCCCGGCTACTGCTGAAACCGAAGAGGAGTACATCGAGGATGCCCCCTACACGGCGCCTGCCAAAAGTCCGCTGGGTACCATTCTCATCATTGGCGGAGTGCTGCTGCTGCTGGCACTGGTAGCGTATTTGATGCTGGGCAGCCGCGACTCGGAGCGGCTCACCAGCACCACCATCACCGCTGCCGATTCAGTGGCGACGCCGCCGGAAATCGGGCCTCAGTCGGAGCAGATTGACCTGCCTCCGGCCGCCGCGCCCGAGACTATCCGCGTGGCTCCGGCCGTGCCCGTAACTCCCCCCGCCGATTCGGTGGCGGCTCCCGCAACACCTCCTGTCGACGAAGCTCCGGCGGTTTCATCGGCCGCCGATGAAAGTGCCGCGCAGGCCCGCATCGAAGGCGTGCTGCAGAATTATTATGCCGATTTACAGGCGTCGCCTTTTTCCGCCTCTTCCTACTTCGCCCCGAAGGTGGAGCGGTTCTATCTGCAGCAGAATACAACCCCAGCCGCCATCAACGCGGAACTGGAAAAAACGCATTTCCCCGAATTCCTGGAGGCTCAGAGCACTATCGAGCCGGGTACCCTGAAGGTGAGCCCGCCCGTAGCCGACGGGTCCCGCGTTGTTACGTTCATCGAGAAAAGCAGTGCCCTGCGCCAATCCATGCAGAAGCATCAACAAACGGCCGCACAGGTGCGCGTACGGTTCGATAAGAACTTCAAAATTGTATACCTGCGACAGGAAAAGCTGCTCGAAAATACTTTCAGCGACTAACCCCCGCACCGCCACAGCGGTACAACGCACGCTGCCTGCAACCGGTGGCGTGCGTTGGTGTTTATATCTCCCGCCGGTTACGTTTCTGCTGTCAATGCGCGTCATTTTTCTCTTCCTGCTACTGGCCGGAGCGGCCTCGTTAAGCTCCTGTCTGAAAATACTCAAGCCCGGCCGGGATTTTGCCCGGTCGCCGGTACCGGAAGCACCCGATTACCGGATGGAGGATAACTGGGCCGCTCTGCCCGACCGGCGCGACTCGGCCGATGTAGTGCCGCGCAATACGCTGTTGCGCGACAACCAGCGCAATGCCCCGGTTGACGTCTTCTTTGTCCATCCCACCACGTATTACTGGCGCAAGCAGTGGAACGCCAGCCTCAGCAATGAGCGGGTTAATCGGTTTACCGATGAGTCCGTCATCCGGGGCCAGGCTTCGGCATTCAATAGCACGGCCCGCGTGTACGCGCCGCGCTACCGGCAGGCTACGCTGTATTCCTTTTTCGACGAGAAGGAGCTAAACGGTAAGGAAGCCCTTGAGGTGGCCTACGACGATATTAAAACGGCTTTCCAGTTTTATCTGGACAATTACAACCACGGCCGCGCTATTATTATTGCGGGGCATAGCCAGGGCACGGTACATGCCACGCGGCTCCTGCACGACTTTTTCGAGCAAAATCCCAAACTGCGCCGCCGGTTGGTTGCCGCGTACCTTATCGGCTTTAAAGTGAAGCCTGACGAGTACACGACCATCCGCCCCTGTGAAGACTCCACCCAAACGGGCTGCTTCGTGGCCTGGAATACCGTGGCCTGGGGAAACACCTACGAGCCCTTCGCCAACGGCGTAGCCGTAAATCCCCTTACCTGGACGCGCGACACCGCCACAGCCCCGGCCCGTCTCAACCTCGGCGGCGTCCCCCAAGATTTTGACCGGCAGGATAAGCGCGTAGTGGATGCCAAAGCGCACGATGGGCTGGTATGGGTGCATCCGCCCGCGCCCAAAGGCTACCCCCGGTTTCTGCTGCCCGGCCACCCCGAGCTGCGCCACTCCTTCCACATTGCCGATTACTCTCTGTTCTACACCAATATCCGCCAGAATGCCGAAGCCCGTGTACGTGCCTACCGCATGCTCATGAACGGGCAGTAATGAACCTTACAAGACAAAAAAAGCCCCACCAGCAGCTGCCGGTGGGGCTTTTTCTATGGTAAACTCAGCGAGTTTAGCCTACGATGGCTACACGCTTGAAGTCCGAAATGGTCAGGCCCTTCTGCGTTTTGTCGAGCAGCTGGCTGATGGTAACCGAGTTGTCCTTCACGAACTCCTGGTTGAGCAGGGTGTTCTCTTTGTAGAACTTGTTCAGCTTGCCTTGGGCAATTTTCTCCAGCATCGCCTCAGGCTTGCCTTCGGCACGTGCCTGCTCTTTGCCGATTTCAATTTCCCGCTCGATGGTAGCAGCATCAACGCCGTCTTTATCGAGAGCTACGGGCTTCATGGCAACAATTTGCATAGCCACGTCGCGGCCTACTGCCGTAACGTCGGCACCGCCTACGTTCTTCATGGCCACCAGTACGCCCTTCTTGTTATCCGAGTGGATATAAGAAGCTACTTTCTCAGCGGTTACGTTCTCGTAAGCCACTACGTCCAGCTTCTCGCCGATTTTGCCCATCAGGTCGGTGATGTGCTCCTGCAGCGAGCGGCCATCTTCCTGCGAAGCAGCCAGCAGCTCTTCCTTGGTGGCAGCGTTGGTTTTCACGGCCGTAGCCAGAATCTGCTGCGCCAGGTTTTTGAAGTCTTCTACTTTGGCAACGGGCTCCGTTTCGCAAGCCAGGGCTACCAGTTTGCCGTTGGTGCCATCTTCGCTCACGGCCGCCAGCACAAGGCCTTCGGCAGTAGCGTTTTCAGCACGCTTATCGGCAATTTTCTGACCCTGCTTACGCAGAATGTCGCGGGCGGCTTCGAAGTCGCCGTTAGCCTCGGTCAGAGCTTTTTTGCAATCCATCATGCCGGCACCGGTCATGGTGCGCAGCTTGTTCACGTCTGCGGCGGTAATAGCGGCCATTGTTGTGAGTTGTATGTGGTTTGAGAGGGTATTTCGGGGAGGACCAGCAGCGTAGCGGATAAGCTCCGCTGCTGGTTAAAGAAAAAGGGAACACCGGAGCCGAGTGCTTCGCATGTTCCCTTTTCGGTGGAGGGCCGCTAGCCTATTCGTCGGCAGCCTGCTTCTCCTGGATGCCTTCTTCTTCGGCTTGCTTCTTGTCGGCGTCTTCCTTGTCGACTTTGCGCTCCGACAGACCATCTTCGATAGCCTTGCCGATTACGCTGACAATCAGCTGAATCGACTTCGAGGCGTCGTCGTTGGCCGGGATGGGGAACTGCACCAGTTCGGGGTTCGAGTTCGTATCCACGATGGCAAATACCGGAATACCCAGTTTCTGGGCCTCTTTCACGGCAATGTGCTCACGCTTCACGTCGATTACGAACAGAGCGGCGGGCAGGCGGCTCAGGTCGGCAATGCCGCCCAGTACACGCTCCAGCTTCTCCCGCTCACGCGACATCATCAGCTTCTCGCGTTTGGCGAGGGCCGCGTAGGCCGTGTTTTCCTTTACCATCTTGTCGATGGTGCTCATCTTCTTCAGCGACTTGCGTACGGTAGCGAAGTTGGTGAGCATGCCACCCAACCAGCGGTCCGTAACGAAAGGCATTTTCAGGCGCTTGGCTTCTTCCGTAACAATTTCCTGCGCCTGCTTCTTGGTGGCCACAAACAGCACCTTGCGGCCGCTCTTGGCGATGTTGCGGATAGCCGCAGCAGCGTGGTCGAGCGAAACGAGGGTTTTGTTCAGGTCAATGATATGGATGCCGTTCTTCTCCATGAAGATGTACGGCGCCATTTTCGGGTCCCACTTACGCGTAAGGTGACCAAAGTGGGCACCGGCGTCCAGCAGTTCTTTATACGTGGTGGTCTGAGCCATGATAGGGTTCCTCTGGAGATATTAGCGTTTCGAGAACTGGAACGAACGACGAGCTTTGCGCTTACCGAATTTCTTACGTTCCACCATGCGCGGGTCACGGGTCAGGAAGCCTTCTTTCTTCAGGGCGGGACGAACTTCGTCGTTGTCGCCTACGAGGGCTTTCGAGATGGCCAGACGGATAGCCTCAGCCTGGGCCGAGATGCCACCACCGCGCACGTTTACCTTGATGTCGTACTGGCCGACTTGCTCGACCGTAGCCAAGGGCTGGTTCACGATGTTTTCCAGGAGCTCATTGCTGAAGTACGCTTTGATGTCCCGGCCGTTGATAGTGATATTCCCTTGCCCGGCCTGCATGTAAATGCGGGCCACCGAGGTTTTTCTTCTACCAGAGGTATTGGAGATTTCCATTAAGTGAAGAGTTAAAAGGGGGGCCGACTAACGGCTTAGAGATTCGTGAAAGAAACAGCTTTGGGCTGTTGAGCTTCGTGGGGGTGAGCCGTGCCGGCGTACACGTACAGGTTGCGGAACTGCTCGGCACCCAGTTTGTTGCCTTGCAGCATGCCCCGTACGGCGTGCTCAATCACGCGGGTCGAGTCCTTGGCTTTCTTGTCGCGCAGGTTTATGCGCTTCTGACCGCCGGGGTAGCCCGAGTGGGTGATGTAGATTTTGTCGGTCAGCTTTTTGCCGGTTACGCGCAGGTTATCAGCATTGATAACGATTACGTTGTCGCCACAATCTGAATTGGGCGTAAAGGAGGGCTTGTGCTTGCCACGCAGCATGTTGGCAATCTGGCTGGCGAGACGACCCAGGGTAGCGTCGGCGGCGTCAACCACAACCCAGCCCTTGTTGGCGTTGGCTTTGTTGACGGATACCGTCTTGAAGCTCAAATGATCCATTGGGGAGGAGGATAAGCGTTTGAAAATGAAGAAGAAGCCGAACACAGTTCGGGGAAAACGGACACAAAGTTACCGGCTTTCTGCCAATATGCAAGCCAGCAGGTAATTATTGTCTCTGAACCGGTTGGATAACAGGACTCAGCGCCGCCGTTGACACGGCCGGGTGGCGCAGCTCCAGTACCCGGAACGCCCCGGTTTGATTGAGCTGCCGGCCCAGGTAGCGCTGCAGCGTAGGATGAGTCAGGACCGTTGAATCGTTGGTGTAGAGGTAGCGGGCTCCCTTGGTAATGCAGCTCTCAATATAGAGCTGCCCTGAGGCGGTGGGGGCCAGCAAATCGGCCGCGGTACCGAAGCCAAAGCCCTTTTTGTGCAGGTAGTAAAGACTGATGCAGCCCGAGTTGTCGGGGCCAACAAGGCAGCGCACGTTGGCAGGGGTGGCAGCTTCCAGCTGAGCCCGGGTAACGGGGTTGAACAGCTCCGGGGCTACATCGGGGCTGTGGTGCAGCCAACGGCCCCAATCGATGCGGATGGTGGCCCACAGCGGCTGAAACAGCAGAAAAGCCAGCAGCCAGGGGCGGGCCCGGGGGATACTCGCTAGCTGCGCGGCTCCCCACACGGCTATCAGCAGCAGTAAGGGCAACAGGGGCATGAGGTAGTACGTGTGCAGCTTCATCTGGGCCAGCTCGATGAAATAGTAGGCACTCACGCCCAGACCCCAGACCAACAACGGCAGAAACCACGGATGGCGCACCGGTGTGCGGCGCGCCAGAAACCACAGGCCGGCCAGCAGCAGGCCCAGCGTACCGTAACCCACCAGCAGCTCCGGTAAGTCGGAAATCAGGTTTTTGCGGATGATATTGAGGGCTGTGGCGGCATCGGTGGCAGGGCGGAACTCAATGCCGAAATCGGCAAGGCCGGAGGCTTCGATCAGACGGAGGGCATAGGCATACCAGGCTAAGGGTACTGCCACCGTTACTACCGCAAATCCGGCCAGCTGCAGCAGTTGTGCCCAACCAAGCCGGCGCTTCAGGATATCCTGCACCACAAACACGGCAATCGGGAACCCAACGGCCAGAAACTGCAGCTTGGTCAGGCCCGCCAGCGTAATGGCCAACATGCTCAGCACTAAGTTGCCGGGTTTCTGCGTGGTGCGCCACTGCCCAAACCAGTACAAGCCGGCAATGGAAGCTGTCAGGGCCAGAATATCAGGCAGGGCGTTGATGCCGTGGTAGAACAGCTCCGGACTCCAGGCCATGCACCAGGCGCCCACGGCCCCAAGCCAGGCCCGGCCGCTGATCTGCCGGACCAGCAAGTAAAACGCCACCACCCCGGCCATGTAAATGAGCCAGTTGATCAGGCGAGGCAGGGCCTCGTGAAAGCCAAATAGCTTGTAGCTGCCCGCTACCGCCCACTCGTAGGAGGGAAACTGCATGCCCGTTACACCGTCGGTATCGTTGCGGCGGTCTACGCGGGGGCGCAGGATGTTCATATCCTCTTCGTAGAAGTTGCGGGCTACGGCCAGCGTATTGCACTGCCGCCACACGTGGATGCTGGAGGGCGGGCGGTTGAAAAAGGGCGCGTGTAGCAGGAAATTCAACCCAATCAACAAAGGCCAGAACCAGCCCCGGGGCCAGTTCATAATGGTAGATAGCAAGGAAAACGAACGGGGCACCAGGTGATTTTTAAGAGTAGAAGCGCAAAAGTAGGCTAACCCTGGGAGTAGTTATATTTTTACGAGTACTATGCTGTATTCCGCTTCTGGCTCTGGCAACAGAGAGCCACTGCCAAGCAATTCATATGCGTATATGCTGCTCGGGTTGCTACTGGGCCTTTCGGTGGTCACTGCTTGCCTGACGCAGGGAACGTATGATTCCAGCGACAGTATCATGCACTACCTGTTTGCGCGCTACGCCTTCCTGCACCCCGTTAATTTCCTGGAGTCGTGGTCGAAGCCGCTGGTGGTGCAGCTGATGGCGGGGCCGGCGCAGCTGGGGTTACGGGGCGTGATGGTGCTGCAGTGCGCGCTGGTAGCGGCGGCGGCCGGACTGGCCTACGATGCGGCCCGCCAGCTGCGGCTACCCTGGCCCTGGCTGGCTATGGTGTTCTGCTACGCTTCGGCCGACTACTTCCGCATTCAGTTCTCGGGCCTGACGGAGCCTACCTTCAGCGTTGTGCTGATGGCGGCCGTGGCGCTGGCCTTGCGCAGCCGGGTAGCGTGGGGCGCAGCTGTTATATCCTTTCTGCCTTTTGCCCGCTCCGAGGGGTTTTTGCTGCTGGCCGTGTATGGGCTCTATGTGCTGCTTATCCGCCAGTGGCGGGCACTGCCGTGGCTGGGGCTGGGTTTTGTAGTGTATGGCGTGGCCGGACTGTTTGTCTACCAGGATTTTCTGTGGGTGTTCACGCGCAACGCCTATCCGGTTCACAACACCGACTATGCGTTTGCCTCCGGACAAATCACGCATTTCGTACTGGGCCTGGCCGACACTATCGGCTGGGTGCAGTACGGGCTGTTCTGGCTGGGAGCCGGCGGTATGGTGTGGGCGTGGCTGAAGCCTGGCAAACGGCTGCGTCCCAACTTATTTACGGCGGAGGTGCTGCTGGTGTACGGGAGTATTGTGGTGTTTGTGGCGGCCCACACGGTCTTCTGGATGTTTAATTTATTCGGGTCTTTGGGCCTGATACGGGTGCTGTGCAGCCTGGTGCCGCTGCTGAGCCTGGTGGTGTTGCGCGGGGTGTGGGTGTGCAGCCAGCTCTCCGACGCTCCCACGCGGCAGCGGCAGATCAGGGTGGTGCTGCTGGTAGCGGTGGTGGGTTTTCTGTTCAGCGGCTCCCGCATTGCCTTCCGTTGGGAGCGGGACTTCGGCCGCGCTTCCGACCAGCTGCTGCTTGATGAGGCTGCCCGGTGGGCCACCCATGCGCACGCAAATGCGCAGCTGGTGTACTGGCATCCGTACGTAGCCAGAGCCACGCAGCTGGATCCGTTCGGCCCGCGCCATAGCGCGCCGGAAGCCCTGCACGAGCAGCAGTGGCCATTGTCCGCCGGTAGTCTGGTGTTCTGGGATGAGTGGTACGCCGTGGTAGAAGGCAGCACCCCCCTGGAAGCGCTGAAAGCCAACCCTCAGTTGCGGCTACGCTGGTACAAGGCCATGCCGCGCAACCGCCGCAAGCCTGCTTCCGACTCAGTGCGAGTAGCTGTGTTCGAGAAAATCTAATTTTGTCCAATACAGAAAAAGCGGCTCCATACGTAGGAGCCGCTTTTTCTGCGTCTGATAGAGAGCCTAGGCGGGTTATTGGTACTGCTGCAGCGTTTCTACCAGTACCCGGAAATCCTTGGGGTAGGGTGCCTCAATGGTTACCTGCTCACCGTCCATTTTGGTAAAGGTGAGCTGGCGGGCGTGCAGCGCGAAGCGCTTGATGAACGGCTGCTCCTCCTCGCCCTGCTTCATGTTGAACTTCTTTTTCAGGGAAGACAGGTAGAAGTCGTCGCCGCCATACATGCCGTCGCCCACTATGGGGGCCTGCAGGTACGCCAGGTGCAGGCGGATCTGGTGCATGCGGCCGGTAATGGGCTGGCATTCCAGCAGCGTATGGCGGGCGTAGGCCTCCAAGGTGCGCACCAGCGTTACGGCCGGCTTGCCCTTGTACGCCAGGCGGGCTTTGCCTTTCGTGGTGGTTTCAATGCTGCGGTCCACGCGCAGGCCGTCGTACTGGTGCACGCCCCAGGCCACGGCGTGGTACACTTTTTTCACCTGCCGGTCCTCAAACTGCATGGCCAGGTGGCGGTAAGCCGCCGGGTTTTTGGCCAGGGCCAAAGCGCCGCTGGTTTCCTTGTCGAGGCGGTGGCAGGCCTGCACGTCGTCGTACCTCTCGCGGGCCAGGCGCAGAATGTTGGGGGCACCGCCAAACCGCTCGTCGAGGGTGGCGAGGTAGGGGGGCTTGTTGATGATGACGAAATCTTCGTCCTCAAACAGAATCAGGTCGTCGAAATTGGGCAGCTTCATAGAGAGCTGCAAAGGTACGGGGCTGGGCGCAAGTCAACGTGAAAAAGTAAAAAGGCAAAGCCACGGACGTGTTGCAGGGGCTTTTACTCTGGCACGTTCACTTCCCCTGAGGCCGTTTGCTCCGGTATGTGGCGGGGGCGGGGCAGCTTAAACTCCAGCGTGGTGCCTTCTCCCGGCTCGCTCCGCACCCGAATAGCAGACTTGTGGGCCTCCACAATGTGCTTGCTGATGGCCAGCCCCAGTCCGGACCCGCCGGCCTCTCGTGATTCACGGGTGCGGCTTTTATCAATGCGGTAAAACCGCTCAAAAATGCGGTTCTGGTGCTGCTTCGGAATGCCTTCACCGTCATCCTGCACCTGTACCCGGAGGCGTTTGCCTGTTTCAGCGAAGGACACGCGCACATGGCCGTTTTCGCGGCCGTACTTGATGGCGTTATCAATCAGGTTGATGAGTACCTGCCGGATGCGGTTCCGGTCGGCAACCACAAGGCTGGAGGTAGTCTGGGGCATCAGCTCCAGCATCACGTGGCGGCGGGCCGCTTTCAGTTCCAGTTGCTCAAAAATATCCTGTACCAGCTGACCCAGCTCAAACCGCTGCCGGCGCATACGTACCACGCCCTTTTCAAGCTGGGAGATGGTCACCAGGTCCTGCACCAGCGCGTCCAGCGCATCGAGGCTGGTGGCGGCTTTCTGCAGGAACTTCTTGCGGGTGAACTCATCCACGTCATCATCGTCCAGAATAGTGTGCACGAAGCCCTGGGCCGCAAAAATGGGCGTTTTCAGCTCGTGCGATACATCGGCCAGAAACTCCCGGCGCAGGGCCTGTAGGCGCTTCAACTCGTCTATTTCCTGCTGCTTGCGCTGAGCCATGTCCAGAATTTCGTCGCGCATGCGTTTGAGGGGCTCCGGCCGGAACAGAAACTTGTTCGACATGCGCCGAAACTCCTTGCGCTTGATATTCTCCAGGCCTTCGTAGATGTTGTTGATTTCCCGGAAAATCAGGGCTTCAAACATCAGGTACAGCAGCAGAAAGCAGGCCGCTATGGTAATTCCCGCCGCCAATACGCCCTGCTCAAACGGTAGAGTAGGGGCCAACCAGGCCAGCGTGGTCAGCACGGCCGCCACCAGCAGCGACAGGATGATGGCAATGGTGCGGGAGGAAATGTTGAATCTCATGGCTTGCAATGAAGAATACAAAAAAACGTCATGCTGAGCTTGTCGAAGCATCTCTACCGAGGGTAATTAGAAATTACTTTGGCGGGAGAGATGCTTCGACAAGCTCAGCATGACGTTCTGCTGGTTCGTGCAATCTTAATTATCCGTGTTGAACTTGTAGCCGACGCCTTTGATGGTCTGGATGTGGTGGTCCCCTACTTTCTCGCGCACTTTGCGCACGTGCACGTCCACGGTGCGGGCCAGCACAAATACGTCGTTGCCCCAGATGTTCTGCAGCAGCTCGTCGCGGCCGAATACTTTGTGGGGAGAAGCAGCCAGGAACGCCAGCAGCTCGAACTCCTTCTTGGGCAGCGAGATTTTACGGCCGTCCTGGTACACGGCAAAACCGGTGCGGTCAATTTTGAGGCCGTTGATTTCGATGGTATCCGACGTCTGCTGCGGGTCTTTGTCGCGGCGCACGAAGGCGGCCAGGCGGCTGAGCAGGGCCCGGGGCTTGATGGGCTTGGCAATGAAGTCGTCGGCCCCGGCATCAAACGCCGCTACCTCTGAAAACTCCTCGGCCCGGGCCGTGAGGAAGATGATGTACGTGTCCTTGAACTTGGGTTGCTCCCGCAGCTGGCGGCAGGCGGCAATGCCGTCGAGGTTCGGCATCATCACGTCCAGCAGAATAATATCGGGACCAAACTGGGGAGCCACTTCCAGGGCCTTGCGGCCGTCGGGGGCGCTGGCCACCTCGTAGCCTTCCTTGCGCAGGTTGTACTCCAGCAGCTCCACGATGTCGGGGTCATCGTCCACTACCAGAATTTTGTAAGCGTTGGGGTTGGCGGTTGGTTGCACGGAGCGGGGAGGTTTAGGGTAAAACAGAATGCGCGACGACAAAAGTACCGCCGGGCGGCGCGGGCGGCGTATTATGGTTTCGTTACCAACCGGCCGAACCGCTTCCTTGCGAGGTGCCGGCCCCGGAATGGGCCACACAAAATCGACAATGGGCGGCGGCGCGGGTACCGGCACTGCTACCGGCAGGCGGCGGGGCGGCATCACCAGGCGGCGGCGGGTGGCTAGCGTTGTTTGCATCAGGTACTTGGTAAGAGCAAAAGGGCAAATCAGAAAAAAAGAAAAGCGGCCCCCAACGGGAGCCGCTTCGCACAAGCATCATTTTTGAGCCACCAGATTCAGCCGGTTTCGGAGGCCTTTGTATTTGTACATGTCCACCTTTACGGAGCCCACGAACATTTCCGCCTGAATCAGGACCGGGACTTTGTTTCGGTCGTCGGAGAGGTACACCGAAATGGCGTTTTCTCCTTTAAACAGTTTATTGCTGGGCATTTTGGGCACCAGCCGAATGGTGCGGATGGTGCCGGCCTTGGTTTCCACTACCTCCCGGCCTTTGTAGATGACGTCCATGTTGAACACGTCCTCGTCAAAAAAGCCCTGGACCTTGATAACGTCGCCAATCTTGCGCTGGTCGTAATTGAGGGTGCGCAGGTAGTAAAATCCGCTGACCAGGTCCTGCACGTTGTTGGGCACTTTGAACGTGCCCTTCTTGACGTCGTTTTTATTCTTCTTATGGCTTTCCACATCGGCTACGTCCCGGATGTGGTCGAAGTCCACGGTTTCGCGCTTGCGGTAGTTGTTCTCCTCAATGTTGCGGAAAAAGCGCTGGGGCAGAATGCTGGTGGTGTCGATGTAGGAACGCCACGTGTCCCGGATGCGCAGGAAAAAATCGAAGGAGCCGGTAGTGCGGCCCGTAACGGTGGCCTTATAGCACGGCCGCTCATTCACGCGGTGCACATCCTCATCCACCTCAATGGTGGCCTCGGCGGCGTTTATCAGGCCGTAGTGCACTTTATACTGCAAAACTTCGCCCCGCTCAAAGCTGGTGTTGGCAATGGTACGGGTGGGTTCAGAGGCCGGGCCAAACGCAGTAAGAGTAGCTGCCAGCGGCAGCGCGAGTATCGTAAACGGAAGCCAGCGGCGGTTCATGAACAATCGGCAAGTTGGAGTGTAGCCGGTACCTACTCAAATGCGGTGCCAGCAAAGATAGTCGGATTCTGGCAGGGCAAAAATATCTTCTCGCGGCGCAGATTACGCCTTTTAGAGGTCAGGCAGTTTACCGGGCCGTAGTCGCGTAGGATTCTGGGGTACGGGCCGGCCCCGCAACCGGTTTTCTGCCTGGTTGCCGCCGCTTCCCGGGCATCGGGTCAACCGGTAGGATGAGCAAGTTCTCATCGCGCCATGCTTCACCATGCTTTGCCCAGCGGGGTGGGTAGTACCAAAAGCTTTGTTAGCTGTACAACTCCGGCCAATAAAAAAGCCCGCTGTAGCATACAGCGGGCTTTTCTTCGAATGCAGTGGCTTACAGCTCGGCAGTTTCGTCGTCGTCCATGGAGCGGTCCTCGGGAATGGCGGCCAGGGCTTCCTCCGGAGCGCCTTTCACCTTGGCCCGAATCTGGGCTTCGATTTTGTCGGCCAGCTCGGGGTTGTCCTGGAGCACGGTTTTCACGCCTTCGCGGCCCTGACCGAGGCGGTTGCCTTCGTAGGAGAACCAGGAGCCGGATTTGGCAATAATGCCCATATCCACGCCCAGGTCCAGAATCTCACCTACTTTGGAAATGCCTTCGTTGTAGATGATGTCGAACTCAATAACCTTGAAGGGAGGAGCCACTTTGTTTTTCACCACCTTCACCTTGGTGCGGTTACCGGTTACGTTGTCCTTATCTTCCTTGATCTGGCCAATCCGACGGATGTCGAGGCGCACGGAAGCGTAGAACTTGAGGGCGTTACCACCGGTAGTGGTTTCGGGCGAGCCGAACATTACCCCAATCTTCTCCCGCAGCTGGTTGATGAAGATGCAGAGGCAGTTGGTCTTGTTGATGGTACCAGTCAGCTTCCGCAGAGCCTGGCTCATGAGGCGGGCGTGCAAACCCACCTTGGAGTCGCCCATGTCGCCTTCCAGTTCGCCTTTCGGCACCAGGGCGGCTACGGAGTCAATTACAATGATGTCGATGGCACCGGAGGAAATCAGCTGGTCGGCAATTTCCAGGGCCTGCTCCCCGTTGTCGGGCTGGGCAATCAGCAGGTTCTCGGTATCGATACCCAGCTTTTTGGCGTACAGCGGGTCGAAGGCGTGCTCGGCGTCGATGAAGGCCGCAATGCCGCCCTTCTTCTGTGCTTCGGCAATGGCGTGCATGGTCAGCGTGGTCTTACCCGACGATTCCGGGCCGTAGATTTCCACTACGCGACCTTTAGGCAGACCACCTACGCCGAGGGCAATATCCAGACCCAACGAGCCGGTGCTGATGACTTCTACGTCCATCACCTTGTTGTCGCTGAGCTTCATGACGGTGCCTTTGCCGTAACTCTTATCCAGCTTATCCAGGGTGAGCTGGAGCGCCTTCAGTTTTTCAGCTTGCGGGTTTGCGGCAGTTTTTTCTGCTTTTTCGGCCTTTTCAGTGGTTGCAGCCATTATAGAGAGGGGTTGGATTGGAAATGCGTAGGTTTGGTGAATGTAGGCCTTTTGCGGGCCCCGCGCAACCCACCGGAGTAGCCGGAGTGGGTAGGCTCATGGTAACGCCGCCGGACTATATTTTGTGCCCGCAATGCTAAAAAAATTCGTCGGATTTAGCAGATTCTTTCCGTGCTAAAATTTTTGGAAAAACACCGGTTGGCTACTGTCCTGATACTGACGGTAGTAGCGTGGCTGGGAAGTGTGCAGGCCGGTTGGGCGCAGCTGGATAACCGGGCTTTTTATAATCGGCTGCCCCTAGGCCCGGGCTATGAGCGGCAGATTCGGCTGGATGTGCATGGGCTGCTGTTCAATAAGGACAATGAGTATTTCAACAAGATAGACCCCGGCCTGACTTACTTCGGGGCGCAGCTGGCTCCGCGGCTGGTCTATTTTCCGGCGGCCAACCTGCGGCTGGAAGCAGGCATCTTTCTGCAGAAGGATTACGGTACGCTCCGGTTTCGGCAGGTACGGCCGTTGTTTACGCTGAAATACGCCAACGGCCCCCACCGGCTGCTATTCGGCAACATTGAGGGTAACCTGCAGCACGGCTACATTGAGCCGATGTATGACTTTGAGCGGGTACTGACCGACCGGCTGGAGGAAGGTACCCAGTATCAATACCTGACGAACTATACCTTTCTGGATGCCTGGGTGAACTGGCGGCGGCAGCAGTACCGCTTCAGCAATTACCAGGAGCAGGTGGCCGGCGGCTTGAGCGTGGAACGGCGGCTGCTGGGCGACTCTACCGGGTGGCTGCTGAAGCTGCCGTTCCAGTTTACGGCCACCCACCGCGGCGGGCAGCTGGATACCGTGGATCGACCCCTGCAGACGCTGTTCAACGTGGCTACCGGCCTGCGGGTGCGGCGGGCTTTAGCTTCTCGCTTTGTGCAGGCGGCCCATTTTGATGGCTACGTCACCTATTTCCATGACTATTCCTTCACCTACGAGCTGCCCTACAAGCGGGGCACCGGCCTGTACCTGAACGCCGGCCTCGATACCCGCCTGACCAACCTGCAGCTGGCGTATTGGCAGGGCAGCGGCTACATCTCGCCCATCGGCGGGCGGCTGTACCAGTCAGTATCCGTATCAGTGGCCGACCCGAACTACACTGAAAAGAGCCGGCAGCTGCTGATTCTGCGGGCTATTAAAGATTATAAGCTGCCTGGCAATGTGGTGCTTACAACGCGCCTGGAACCGCTGTACGACCTGAATAACGGGCTGTTCGACTTCTCCTTTGCGCTGTACCTGAACTTCAGCCAGAGCTTTCTACTGGGTACGGTGCGCGGGGAGTAATTCAGTCAGGCAACTGGTAAGTCCGTCGGCCGCCGCAACGAGAAATACAGGATATCGGAAGTTGTAAAGGCCCGCAGCGGCCAGGGCCGGGGGCGGGGCGGCAATGGCTGAAAACCGGCGGCTTCGGCCACGGCGCAGCTGCGCGGGTTGCCGGCCCGGCACCGGATGAGTAGCCGACCAACCTGAAGAGCCCCAAATCCAAACGTGACGGCCGCGGCCAGTGCCTCCCGGGCATAGCCCTGACCTTCGGCCGCCTGCGCCAGGTAATAGCCAATTTCGGCGGTGATGGGAGCGGTCCAATTGGGCTTCAGGCTGATGTCGCCGAGGTACTCGTGCGTTTGCTGGTGCCAGATGCCGAACACGTACAAGCGGCCCGCCACCCAGTCGTGGCGAAACTGGCTAATGACCTGTCCGGCCGCGGCCGGATTCGACACGGCGGCTTCTCGGTTTGGAAACGAAGGCCGGAGCCGCTCCCGGTTCTGGTCAATCAGCGCGAAAAAGGTGTCCGAATCGGTGGGTTGGTACGGACGAAGCTCCAGCCGGGCCGTGAGCAGCGGAGTATCCGCAGGGGCAGATAAGGGCGGGGCAGCGTACATGATTTCGGGGAGCTGAGACGACCGATACTACGCAGAAACTGCAGAAAACGGCATTCCAATGACGTGGCATCTTAACAGGACAGTAACTCCAACGCCGGCAAATCGTTGAAAATGCAGCGGCTACGAAGTAAGCTGGACGGTAATGGTCCAACTTTCACGAGCCGGTTTTTGTCATTTTTTACGATCTGTCTTATGTCAACCAGACTTCAGAATAAAGTAGCCATTGTAACCGGCGGCGGCTCCGGTATTGGAGAAGCCATCAGCAAGCGGTTTGCCCGCGAAGGGGCGGCCGTGGTGGTAGTAGGCCTCGAGTCGGACCCCGTGCGGGAGGTGGTAGATGAGATTCAGGCTGAAGGGGGCCGCGCCATCGGCTACCTCGGCGACATCTCCCAGCAGGAAGCCGCCGAAGCCTGCGTGAAGGCTGCCGTAAAGGAGTTTGGCAAGCTGGATATCCTGATAAATAACGCCGGCGTGTTTCCGGCCACTTCGGAGCTGGATAAGTACCCCGTAGAGGCTTTCGAGTACATGATCAAGAATAATATCTACTCGGTGTTTATGATGAGCCGGGCTGCTTTGCCGGAGCTGCAGAAAACCAAGGGCAACATCGTATCAGCCGGCTCGGAAGCCGGGCACATGGGCTCCCCCATGATTACGCCCTACGGCGGCACCAAGGCCTGGGTGATGACGTTCAGCAAGGGCCTGGCCGTGGAGCAGGCCAAGCACGGGGTACGCGTGAACTGCGTAGGCCCCGGCCCCATTGATACCGCCTGGACGCACAAGGAAAGCGGCCCCATGAACCAGAAAATGGAAAAGAATACGGTATCCGGCGTACCCATGGGCCGCCGTGGCACTCCCGAGGAAGTAGCCAATGTGTACCTGTTCCTGGCCTCCGACGAAGCCAGCTACGTAACCGGTGCTACCTATTTCGTGGATGGGGGCGTAACCATCTCCAAAAGCGCCGCCGGCGACGAGGTGCCCACCCACCTTAAGCAGGAACCCGCCGGCCAGCTTCAGCTCAGCCACTCCAAAGAGGGCAACACCAAAGTGCGCAAAGAGGCACTGGCATCCATGAACTAAGCCCATTGATTACGCGGGCTATGCCGCGAATTTTACGGATTGTGTGGCCGATTTATTCTGCTTCAAGCTGTTCGGAAAACGAAAAAGACTTGCCAGCATGGCAAGTCTTTTTCGTTTTAGGTCTTCAACCGTGGGTTAGCCTTTCTGCAAGGCAGTACCTACGCCGGAGCGGCTTTGGGGCGGGCTGCCGAGGGCGCGCTGGTTGCGCATCACGTTTATCTGGCGGGCTGCTTCGTTGAAATACTCCAGGCGGCGAATCAACATTTCCTTGGTCAGGACGCGGCCTTCGGGCGTACGCATCATGGCTTTTTTATCATCCAGGATGCGCTGAAGCAGGGCCTCATTGCCTGCTTCGTTCTGGCGGAACTGGGTGTAAAACTCGCGCAGGCGCTCCAGCGGGGTTTCGGTGGTGAGGCGAAACTGGCCGCCGCCCTGGTTCAGCACTTCACTCAGCACGTACACTTCCAGCGGCAGGGAGGTATTCAGGGCCGTAGTACGCACATCGAGGCCGGCTTCCAGGCCGCTCAGAATGATTTCCAGGTTGCGCTCAAACTGCTGGTAGTAACCGGCTGCTTCCATTTTTTGAGGAATTAAAAATTAGGAATTAAAAATAAAAAATGGGGCAACGTATTACCGGCCAAGTGCCGCAGATGATACATCGTTTAATTCCTCATTTTAAATTTTTAATTATTTCAGAGAAGTTCTTTTACAATCTGCGCCACGGTGATGCCTTCGGCTTCGGCCTTGAAGTTGCGCACCAGCCGGTGCCGCAGAATGGGCAGCGCCACGGCTTTTACGTCTTCGATATCGGGCGAATACTTGCCATGGAGCAGGGCGTGACATTTGGCCCCCACAATGAGGTGCTGCGAGGCCCGGGGGCCGGCGCCCCATTCCAGCAGCTGGGTGGCGCGGGCCGCGGCCCGGTCGGTGTTGGGACGGGTTTTGTGGACCAGACTCACGGCGTATTCCACCACGTTGTCGGCCACGGGCACGCGGCGCACCAGTTGTTGAAACGCCTGAATTTCGGAAGCGTGTAGCACCTTGCTTACCGTGGGCTTCCGGTCGGAGGTGGTGTTTTTTACAATCTGCAGTTCCGCCTCGTAGCTGGGGTAATCCAGCTCGATATTAAACATGAAGCGGTCCAACTGGGCCTCGGGCAGGGGATAGGTGCCCTCCTGCTCAATAGGGTTCTGGGTAGCCAGCACGAAGAACGGTCGCTCCAGTGGGTACCGCTTACCGGCCACTGTTACGGCGTATTCCTGCATGCTTTCCAGCAAGGCCGCCTGGGTTTTGGGCGGAGTCCGGTTGATTTCGTCAGCCAGCACAATGTTGGCGAAAATCGGACCCGGCACGAAGTGAAACTCCCTCTGCTGATTGAGCGTCTCAGAACCCACAATATCGGAGGGCATCAGGTCCGGGGTGAACTGCACCCGGTTGAACGACAGGTCCAGCGAGTCGGCAATGGTTTGGATGAGCAGGGTTTTAGCCAGCCCCGGCACGCCCACCAGCAGACAGTGGCCCTGCGAAAACACGGCCGTCAGCACCAGCTCCACCACGTCTTCCTGCCCGATAATGACCTTCCCGATTTCCTGGCGAAGTTTCTGGTACGACTGGGCCAGCGCGTCGGCGGCTTCTTTATCGGAGGCGAAAGGCATCAGGTAGTGCTTGGTGCTTGGATGATAGTGCTTAGATAATGCAAAGTTACCAGCGCTTGGTGCTTGGGCTGACGAACAACCTAAGCACTAGGCACTGACAACTATGCACTAATTAACGGAATTCAGCAGCTTACAGCCGGAATATTCGGGGTCAACCTCGAGATATACAGTGCCACGGTTCTGGGCAAACCACGCGTCGAGAGCTTTATTTTTCTTCTCGTTGAGGGCGGCAGCGGCGATTTTCTGATAATCGTCCTGAATGTTAGCCTGGTGCGGGGCTGAGTTCGACTTCAGGTACAGAATCCGCACGGCATCCTTGCCATCTTCAGTCCGGTACGGCAGCGGGGGCGTAATACTGCCCACCTTCATGGTATCAATGGTGAAGAAAATGGCGGGGTCCAGCTGGTCAAGCGGGAGGTAGGTGCTGCCGTCGCGGCGGTTTTGCAGCATACCACCGTTGCCGCCCGTAGTCTTGTCATCGGAATTATCCTTAGCGGCTTTGGCGAAGGACACGCTGTCGGCCAGAATCCGGCGGCGCAGCTTCGCCAGCTCCAGGGCTGCGTCGTTGGTATCGGTGGTGCCGGTTTCGGGTTTCAGCAGAATGTGACGGGTGCTGTACGAGTCGCCTTTGCGCTCAATGAGCTGAATCAGGTGAAAGCCGAACTGCGACTCCACGATGGGCGACAGGCCGCCGGGCTCCAGGCGCAGGGCCGCTGCTTCGTACTCGGGCACCAGCTCCCGGCGCTTGAAGAAACCCAGGTAACCGCCTTCCACGGCCGAGCCGGGGTCCTGCGAATACTGCTTGGCCAGCGTAGCGAAATCCTCACCGGCTACAATGCGGGCCCGGATATCGTTGAGCTTCGCCTGGGCGGCCTGCTTGGCTTTTGTGTTGGTCTTGGCCACCTTCACGATTTCCCCAATTTCCACCTCGGTGGAATAATAGGGCAGGCTGTCCTTGGGAATACGGCTGAAATACTGCTTCACCTCCCGGGGCGTCACGGAAACCTTACCGGCAATCTGGTCCTGCATTTTCTGCTGAATCAGCTGCTCCTTCACCTGTACCCGCAGCTCTTCCTTCAGCTGTTTCAGGGGCTTGTTATAGTATTCCTCCAGCTTTTTCTCCGAGCCAATCTGCTGCACGAAGTAGGCCATACGCCGGTCCAGCTCACTCTTTACCTGCGAGTCTTCCACTACCACCGAGTCGGTTTCGGCTTTGGCCAGCAGCAGCTTGTTCAGGGCCAGGCTCTGCAGAATGCGGCACTTGGTATCGGGGGGCAGCATTTTGCCCTCGGCGCGGGCTACTTCCTGCGCATAAATCGTCTCCAGGTCGGAGCGCAGCACAATCTGGTTGTCCACCTTGGCAATGATACCGTCAACTACCTTCAGGCCTACCGGGCGGCCCACCCCTAACTGGGCATAGCTGGCGGTGACCGAAACGGCCAGTAGCATGGCACTCAGCAGTGCTTTACGGGCCGATACTCGCAATACTTGAATCATGGAATGTTCCGTAATGCTTCCGAATGCAACCGGAGTTGTGGAAGCCAGACAGCAGGCAAAACGCCAAAAGCTGCCCGTAAATTTCATCATAAATCCTTTCTCCGGCAAAAACAACGACTTCGCCCCTGGTTGTGCCGCATTACACCGGACAGAGCCTCATTTGCGGCCAGGGGTTGCAGTCCATACCAACCAAGCTACCGGAAAAGAAAAAAGCCAACGCCCGGCCGCCAGCAACGGGCTAACCAGAGCGTTGACTTTTCCTGAATTCTGACAGCGGCGTTATTTGGTTACCAGCTTATCAACTTCCGGCTGGTTGATTTTTACCGGATACTTCTCACGCAGCTGACCAATCCACTGCTTTTCCAGATAATTCTGGTAGTCGCTGGTAGCCTGGCCGCGGGCTTCAGACAGGTTTTTGGGGCCGGCAGGCAGCTGCTTTTCTACCTGTACGGCATAGTAGCGGCCATCCTGCTGCGTGGTGTACGTGCCGGGCGCATTGCTCAGGAACTGATCCACGGCTTTATTGTCGCCTTTCTGGAAGTTACGCTGCTGCACCTGTACCGCTAGCGGATTCTGCGCATTTAAGCTTTCCTCGAGGGCCGTAGGGTTGGTAGTGGTTACCGTGAGCAAAGCATTGCCTTCAGTAGCTGGCTTGCTGGCCGTGGTGGTCTTGATGCGGTCAGCGGGTATCCCTTTTGCCGTGAGGTATTTTACCACGTTGGCGGCGCGGCTGGCGGCTACGGCGGGCTTTTCGCCACGCTTGGTCTGGCCGGTTACCGTAAGGGTCAGGGCGGGGTCGGAGGCGAAGCGGCTGGCCAGGAAATCAAGCGGAGCCCAGTTGGCCTTCAGCAGCTCGGCGGTACCGGCCCGGAAGGTGGCCGCCGCAGGCAACCCCTGCCGCACCACAAACCGGCCGTTTTTCAGCTGTTGCTGAGCCTTGGCCAGCAGCTCCGGCGAGGCGGCGCTGATAACGGTGGCCTGCACGCGGGGCTCCCACTGGTATTTCGCCTGGTTCTCGGTAAAGTATTTCTGCAGGCCCACGGTGTCCTCAATGGCTTTGCTCCACACTTTCTCGTCCATCAGCTGGAACAGAAGGATCCCGTCCCGGTATTCCTTCACCAGCATGCGGTAATCCTCATACTTGTTCTCCAGGTTGGCCTTCTCGAAGTCGGTGAGGCTTTGCTCTACGTACTGGTCGTAGAGCTGCTGAGCCACGAAGCGGGCCTCGGAGCCGGGGCGGGGCCGCTGGTTCTGCTGGGCGTACGTCAGGAAGTCCTTCACCAGATACGGCTTGCCGCCGATGGTGAACAGCGTTGAGTTATCCGTGGGCAGCTGCTTGGCCTTCACGGGTACGGTCGGGGCCATGTAGGCATACCGGCCATTTACCAGGGCCGTATCCACGCGGCTGAACATGTAGTCCTTGGCGGCCTGGTTTTCGGTGAAGTTGTTCTCAGTGCGCACCCGTTTCAGGAATGCGGCCTTGTTCAGCTCCGAGCGGGAATCCTTGGCTACTTTGCTTTTGAGCGTGGGCTCCATGGCCGCAAACGTGGGCACGGGCTGCTTTTCAAGCAGCCGGATGATGTGCCAGCCGTAGGGCGTCTGGATGGGCTGCGAAATATCACCGGGCTTACGGAGCTTGAAGGCGGCCTCCTCGAAGCTCGGAATCATGCGGCCCGTGCCGAAGGGGGGCAACTCGCCGCCGTTAGCGGCCGAGCCGGCATCTTCCGAAAACTGCGCTACGGTCTTCTCCCAGTTGGCACCCTGCTTGGTGAGGCGGTTATACAGCTCATCTACCTTCTTCTTGGTGGTCACGGAGTCGGCGGCGGGCATACCGGGCGTGGTCCGAACCATGAGGTGGGCCACTTTGATTTCGCCCTGGGCCGGCCGCACATCGTTCACCTTGATGATATGGTAGCCGAAGCGCGTGCGCACCGGCTGCGACACCTGTCCCACCGGCGTGCTGTACGCCACCGACTCGAAGGGGTACACCATCTGCATAGCCGTGAAGTAGCCCAACTTGCCCCCATTTTCGGCCGCCGAGGGGTCCTCAGAGGTTTCGCGGGCCACTTTGGCGAAGTCCTCGCCACCGGTTACACGTTGGCGTAGGGCTGTAATCTTCTGGTAGGCCGCCAGCGTGTCTTTGGGGCTGGCGTCGGGCGTAATCCGAATCAGGATGTGGGAGGCGCTTACCTCTTTGCTCATCCGGTCGTAGGCTTCGCGCACCAGCTTATCCGTCACGCTTTTCTCGGTGAGATAAGGCTGGGCTAACTGCTGGCGGTAGCCGTCCAGCTCACGCTTGAACGCCTGGGTGGTGTCGAGGCCGCGTTGTTCCGCCTCCAGCACCTTCAGCTTGAAGTTGGTATAAAGGTCGAGGTATTCCTGTACGCTGGCCTTGGTGCCGTATTCCGGAGCCGTGCTGTTGTTTTTGCGGTACACGTACGCAAACTCCGAAGCCGGAACTTCGGTGGTACCCAGGGTTTCGACGGCGGGCACCATTGCCTTGGTAGTAGGTTTGGTAGTTTGGCACCCGGCCAGGAAAGCAGCCGCGGCGGTGCCGACAAGCAAAATGCGTTTGTGCATACAGTGAGGTAGGAATCAGACGAAGCAGGGAAACCGGCCGGGAAAAACTCCGGGTTCGGAAGGCTGCCTGTCGCAATTTTACGGATTTTTTTCCGGGTGCCGGAGGCGAAGTATGTGGGCTGGATGATCATGAAAAAAGCACTCCTTAAGCGGAGTGCTTTTCCTGTAGCCCAAGCCTGTAACGCTGCTTCAGGCCAGATTCTTATACAAACGGCATAGGTTGTGGGTTCCGTGCGTAGTAAATTCTACCCGGTCCATTATGCGGTTAACCAGCATCATGCCCACGCCGCCTTTCTTACCAATGCGAACATATTCCTGCAGATCGGGCTCCTGGTAGCTGGAAGGGGAATAGGAGGTAAGATTCTTGTCTTCCAGCTCAATGCTGAATTCCTTGTTCAGCAACTGTACACGTACATCCAGAAACTGCGACTCGTCTTCCCCGTTGCCGTGAATAATCAGGTTGGCCACTACTTCATCAACGGCCAGCACAATCTGATTAATTGTAAGCTCAGACAGGTTTTGATTTGTCAAAAAGTCGCTCACGAAGTCGCGCACCACCTTCAGGTTGCGGCGTGTGCAGCTAATTCGGATTGCGTGTTTCATTACTCGGGTTTCCGTGCGGCGCTATCAGATGGCTTCGGCTTCGGCTTCCGACGGTACAATCGTCATCAGCGAATCCAGACCCAGAATCTCAAACACATTGTGCACTTTTTCCTGCATGTTGAAGAACACCAACTTTACGCCGGCATCCTGAAAGCTTTGCAGGTGCGAAATGAACACACCCAGACCGGCCGAGGAAATGTAGTTGAGCTGACGGCAGTCAATCAACACCTTCTGGTTGCGCAGGATTTCCGGCTTGCTGAGTTCCGTATCGAGCAACACAGATGAGCTGGCGTCCAGCTCCCCGTCGAGGCTAAGCGTAAGAGTACTTTCGGTAGCGTGTTGTGTTATTTTCATAGCTCCGTGCTACGTTAAAGGCCGGCTTCGGGTTGGGAGGCTTTGAATTTAATTACCAGCAGCGTCTGATCGTCGTGCATGGGCTGGCCTTTGCTGAATTCCGTGAGGTCGGTCAGGATCTGTTCTTTAATCTGTTCGGCGTCAAGGTAGTAGGTGCGCTCCAGCATCTGCTGCAGCCTCTCCTCGCCATATTCCTCCTGAGCACCGTTGCGGGCTTCCACAATGCCGTCGGTGTATATCACCATCACGTCACTGGGGTTGTAATCGTAAAACTGGTTTTTGATGTGTTTTTCGTAGGTGTCATTCCGGATGATACCGAGCCCTAATCCAGCCGTACGGAAGTAGGAAACTTCCTCCTTGATGGAGTGATAATAGAGCGTGTGGCAATGTCCGGCTCGCGCAAATACAAAGCCGCCGTGCTCGTAATCAATGATATAGAGTGAGGCGGTAATAAAGGCGGCTTTCTCGAGGCAGCGGGCCAGGGCGTTGTTGGCCTGCGCCATGAATTTGCTGGGCACCGGAAACTTCTCCCGCTCGTTGCGGGCCAGCGGATTTTCCTGCATTAGGGCATGGAAAATGCCTTTCATCTGGGCCACGTGGAAGGCTGCCGTTACGCCTTTGCCCGAGACGTCGCCGATAAGCACGGCCAGGCGGCGACCCGGCAGATGCAGAAAGTCGTAAAAATCACCTCCTACCTCCGTAGCGGCCAGGGCGTGGGAGCTGATTTCAAACCAGTTGTCAATCGGCAGGTTTTTCGGAATGAGGCTGTCCTGTACCGCTGAGGCAATTTTGAGCTCATCCTGCACCCGCTGCGTGTGCATGGAGGCCTGTACCAGCTGCAGGTTTTCAATGCTGAGTACCGTCTGGCTGGCGAAGGTTTGCAGAATGCTCAGATTTTCGCGGTCAAAGCCCTGCGGGTGCTCCTTCAGCATGTATATGCTGCCGTACTGGTTTTTGCTGGAGTGCAGCGGCATTACAATCAGCGAGCCGAAGGGCAGATTCAGTCCCCGAAAGCCAGCGCTGTTGAACAGGTCATTGTTCAGGTACTCGATGTGCGAGAGGTTGTAATCGGCCAGCAGGTTGCGGATGGCCTGGGCCCGCTCCGGCTGCATATGATGATACAGATGCGGCTCCCCGTCAACGGCAATATCCAGCCAGGCGGCATCCGCTTCAACAGTCTGAATGGCCGAGTCGAAGAACATGCGATACACCTCCTCCGTGGTCTGGCCACGCTGAATAAGCTGTGTCAGGCGCTGCAGGCTGAGAATTTCCTCACGCTTCTGCTCAAATACGCCCGCAGTAGGAAGGTTGAACAGCGTAATCAGCAACCCCATCAGGGCATAGAAGCCGGCGAAGAAGGCGTTCAGAACCAGAAAGGTATGCTGGGTGGGGGGGGCAATCAGCTGTGGGTCGTGCTGGGTCTGCAGGAAGTAGGCGGTGAAGGCAGCCATAGCCAGAATGATGGCAATCTGGAGTAGGACGGCTTCTATTTTCTGCCGCCGGCTCAGGTATGCCACCCATTTCTGATGGCTGCTGAGGTAAGCCCCAAATGCCGCCAAAGCCCCAAAAATAGCCGTGTTGAAGCCCCACGTGGGCGTACGGGCAAACAGGTGAATCAGTAGGGTGATGCCCAGGAGCACCTCAAACCATACCCATTGCTGCCGAAGCCTGGCCGACGCGCGAAACAGGACCAAAGAGCGCCAGGCATAGTTGGTGCGGGCCAACAGCACTACGAACAGGCCAACATTGGCAGTGTATACCACCGAAAACAGCACCGAGCGGGTTTCAGGCAGGGTGGTAGCAATTAATTGCTGGAGCAGATGCAGGCCCATACACACCGTGGCCAGCAAGCCCGGCCCAAGTACCAGCCGGCGGAGCAGCCCCACAAAATCGAGGCCCCGCAGCCGTTCGGGCATGCTGCGCTCATGAATGAACACCGCCGCCGTAAATACTGCCTGCATTACCAGCATGGGCCAGTTGGGCTGCGGACTGGTGCCCGGTAGTAGCTGCGGATGCGCGTACAAAAGTGTACAGGCCAGAAGCCCGAACCACGTCAGAAGGGAAACTGGGAACAGGAAGGGGTGGAGCTTCCGAAGAAATGACATGCAGTAATCCTACTGAAAAAAAAGGCAGGGCGGGGGGCTGAACAGAGTAGCAAGATACAGGGTACAGCGGAAAAGTGTTGCAACCGGCCTAAGCAGATAGCTTTGCCCCCTACGGTAACAAGCCAAAAAAAGCCGACGACCCGAGGGACCGTCGGCAAGTTTATGGGAGAAATGCCCGGTACTGCAGGTAAAACCCTGACGGACCGTTAGCGGCTGCTGTAGTTGGGCGCTTCACGGGTAATCTGCACATCGTGCGGATGCGACTCGCGCAGGCCGGCCCCGGTAATGCGCACGAAGCGGGCGGTTTGCAGGGCCTCGATGGTGGCGGCTCCGCAGTAGCCCATGCCGGCGCGCAACCCACCGGAAAGCTGGTACAACACCTCCGCTGCCAGGCCTTTGTAGGGTACACGGCCCACAATGCCTTCGGGCACCAGTTTCTTTACATCATCTTCGGCATCCTGGAAATACCGGTCTTTCGAGCCCTCTTCCATGGCCTCCACCGAGCCCATGCCCCGGTAGCTCTTGTATTTGCGGCCCTCGAACAGCGTCACCTCGCCGGGGGCTTCCTCAGTACCCGCCAGCAGGGAGCCAATCATAATGGTACTGGCGCCGGCGGCCAGGGCCTTCACTACGTCGCCGGAGTATTTGATGCCACCATCGGCAATAAGGGGTACGCCGGTGCCTTCTAGGCCGCGCGCCGCTTCCAGTACGGCCGAGAGCTGCGGTACGCCAATGCCAGCAATGATGCGGGTAGTGCAGATAGAACCGGGGCCCACGCCAACTTTCACGGCATCGGCACCGGCATCGGCCAGGGCGCGGGCACCTTCGGCGGTAGCCACGTTGCCGGCAATTACTTCCAGCTTGGGAAACTGGTGCTTGAGGTTGCGCACAGCATCCAGCACGCCTTTGCTGTGGCCGTGGGCCGTATCGACACTTACCACGTCCACGCCGGCTTCCACCAGTGCCGCTACGCGGTCCGTGAGGTCGGCAGTTACACCCACGGCAGCGCCTACGCGCAGGCGGCCCAGCTCATCTTTGCAGGCGTTGGGGGTGCGGCGGCGCTTCCGGATGTCTTTATAGGTAATGAGGCCCACCAGCCGTCCTTCCGTGTCGATAACCGGCAGCTTCTCCACTTTCGAGTCCTGCAGAATATCCTCGGCGGCGGCCAGCTCGGTGCCGGCTTTGGCCGTTACCAGGGGAGCGGCCGTCATCACCTCCGTTACCGAGCGGGTCATGTCCTTCTCAAAGCGCAGGTCCCGGTTGGTGAGGATGCCCTTGAGGCGGCGCTGACTGTCAATAATAGGAATGCCGCCGATGTTGTTGTTGCGCATCAGCTTCTTGGCATCGGCCAGGGTGGCGGTTTCCTCCAGTGTGAAGGGGTCCAGAATCATTCCGCTTTCCGAGCGTTTCACGCGGCGCACCAGCTCAGCCTGCGCCTTGATGCTCATGTTCTTGTGAATGATGCCGATACCGCCTTCCTGAGCCAGGGCAATGGCCATTTCGGCTTCGGTTACGGTATCCATAGCCGCCGAAACAAAGGGGAGCTGAAGCCGGATGTTGCGGGTAAGCTGGGTGCTGGGGTCGGCGTCACGGGGCAGTACTTCCGAATAACCGGGCAGCAGCAGGACGTCGTCGTAGGTAAGCGCCTCGAAGGCAATTTTGGCAGCGAAATCAGCCATGGCAACAAGAAGGTTAGGTTCTACTTATTGCCGGGCAAATCTACGGCGAAATATTGGCTTTCCGCTTTTTAGTCAGGCTATTTTAGGCATACCAGTAGTTTCATCTGGTAAAGCAGACCCGTGTGCCGGGCGTTTTTGACACAGAAAAAACGTCCCGGGAATTTCACGGGACGTTTCAGTCTGAGGGGAGCGGATAAAACAGAGCAGGACAAATTTCTGCCTCCTTCATGAGCGGAGCATGAACAGAGGCGTTGATACCGGGAAAGTAGGTTGACACCGGGCAGGAGGTGAGCCGGTGAAAACCCCAGGGCAGCTTTTGCGGTTACATCTGCCAGCCGCATTCAACCGGCTACTTATCCTTTCAACATTCCCCTCGAATAGTCATGACAACCACTAAAACCTGGTTTATTACCGGTGTAAGCACCGGTTTCGGCAAAGAGCTGGCCGAATACTGCCTGAGCCAAGGCGACTCCGTAGCCGCCACCTTCCGCAAACAGGAACAGGCTGATGAATTCACGAAAAAAGATGGTAACCGGGCTCGGGGCTTCGTGTGCGACGTGGTAAACGAGCAGCAGGTGCAGCAGGCCGTACAGGATGCTATCCAGTTCTTCGGACAGCTGGATGTGGTGGTAAATAACGCCGGCTATGGCTCCTTGGGCAGCATTGAGGAAATTGACGACGCCGAAGTGCAGCGCCAGTTCGACGTGAACGTATTCGGGCCGCTGCGGGTGCTGCGGGCGGTGTTGCCGCATCTGCGGGAACGGAGAAGCGGCCATGTGCTCAACATCACCAGCATTGGCGGGCTGAAAACCTTCCCCGGTGTGGGCGTGTACAACGCCAGCAAGTTTGCCCTGGAAGCCATTGGCGAAAGTCTAGCCCAGCAGGTAGCACCACTTGGCATCAAGGTGACCAACATTGAGCCCAGCGGCTTTCGCACCGAGTGGGCCGGCAGCTCGGCTACGTATGTGGATACCAACATTGAGGACTACCGCAGCACTGTGGGCGAGAACCTGAAAGGCATCCAGAGCTACAGCGGCAAGCAACCCGGCGACCCGCAGCGCGCCGCCAAAATCATGTTCGACGTGGTACGCCAGGAAAACCCGCCGCTGCACCTGCCGTTGGGCAAAGCCGCCGTGAAAGGTGCCCGCGAGAAGTTCACGAAGCTGGTGGATGAACTGGCCCAGGTGGCCGACCTCGGTGACTCCGCCGACTACCCCGCCGGCGAATAGCGCCCGATTTCTGTAGCCCACAAAAAAGCCGACTGCCCGTTGCTGGCAGCCGGCTTTTTTGTTGATAGACGGGCCTAGAACTTAGCTCCCACGCTTAGCTGAAACTCCCGGATGTTGTACTCCGCATCGTACGTATAAGGGCCATTCAGGTCGCCCTCGAAGTGGGAAGCGCCCGGAATAAGCACGTTGTAGGGAGTAGTGGAAACGGTAGCCCCCAGCAGGAGCCGGTCGGTGGTGAAATACAGGCCGGGCTGAATGAAAGTGTAGCTATAGCCGTCCTTGCTCAGATTCACCATTTGCCCCACCGATACGCCCGGCATCAGCTGGCCCGACTGGCCCAGGCGTACGGCATAATGCAGGCCGAAATCGGTGCGGGCCCGACTCATCAGGCGGCTGATGTGCTGGTTGCCATAGGCCGTAATAATGCCGTTGCTGCCGGTTTGGGTGTAGCCCGTGCGGTAGTTCAGGTGCTGCATATCCAGCCCCACCGTGCCTGAAAGCATGAGGTGTTCCGACAATGCGCGGAAGCCTTTCACCTGCATAAAGCCCGAAAACGTGTTGCGCACAGAAACCCGCCGGTCTTCTTCCGGAGACGACCGGCCCGAGGTAGGAAAATAGCTACCCCCTGACGAATTGGTGCGAAAGTCGCTGATTTTAGGACCGGCTTCAAAGTAAAAGCGCCATTTAGGAGCTGTATCCTGGGCCGCGGCTGAGTGAGCGACAATTGAAGCGCCCAACAGAGCAATAGCAGTAAAAAAGTGTTTCATAGCACGCTGATGAAGGAAAAGTGATGTACAATTCCTCCTAACCAATGATAGTGCCACCCTTCACTATTCAACCACAAAGGGTTCCTTTCTGGGCAATAAATACCAGAATTCCAGTAGAAAAATTAGTTGCCAGCCGCTGCCAGTACTCGCCGCCAGTCGGGGTTGAAGCAGAGGCTGATCTGCATATTCTCGTTCAGTTCGGGGCGGCCTTCCTGAGGCAGCTGCACAAACTGATTGAGGTAGCCGATTTCGAGCGAAGAGGCTTTACTGATCTGATAGCCCACGCCGGCATACGCCCGGTTCTGCTGAAAGAGCCGGCCGTTGGATTGATGCCCAAAGCCGAGGAAAATTTCATCGGCTACCACGGCAAACGGCACGCCGCTGGTCAGTTCGCGCCCAAGCAACGGTATCGTCAGGCGCAGTTGGTAGCGCAGGCGGTTGAGGTAAGTGAAATCCTGGCCGGGGCGGAGCTGCACCCAGCGCTGTTCCAGCCGGTAGCGCTGCTGCAGCTGTACCCGGTTCTTGGCGTCGCGGAGCTGCAGTTGCTGGTAAAGCCGGTGCTCCGGGCCGGTAGCGCCGGCATAGCTGTCCTCGGCCACGTTCTGCGAGTAGGCGTAACCGCCCGTCAGCAATAAGTTATCGGTGGCATAGTACGTAGCCCCGCCTCGGAATACGTTCTGGTAGCCCAGCTCCGAGGTGCGGGTCCGCAATACCTGTACCTCGGTGTGCAGACCCCAGCGCTTGCTCAGGCGGGCATCACTCAGCAGCATAAGCCAGGTATTCTGACGAAGCCGGGACGAAGAAGGGGCGGAAAGCTGCTGGGCCGTGCCCGGGTGCAGCAGCAACATCAGGCTCGGCAGCAGCATCAGGCCCCGTTTAAGCAGGGTAGATGTTTGCATAGAGTAATGTTACCGAATTGTTGCCTGTGTTACCTAATTGTTAATGTTAAGTTTTAAGTAGTTCTCGGTGAATGCTGTACAGCGGCGGGCGAATGTGCTGAGGAGACGAAAAGAGAGGCCATATATCACAGCCCGTTCTGCTTTTTGGTGCCCCGGATGGCCTGGGCTTCCAGCGGGTTTTCGGGCCAGTAATGCTTTGGATAACGGCCGCGCAGCTCCTTCCGCACCTCAAAGTAGCTGTTGGTCCAGAAGCTGCGCAGGTCGCGGGTAACTTGGGCGGGGCGGTAGCCGGGGCTGAGCAGGTGCAGGGTAAGCGGCACGCGGCCCCCGGCCACCATTGGCGTATCCAGCAGCCCGAACACTTCCTGCAGGCGCACGGCCAGTACCGGGGCGGCCGGCTCCGAGTAATCCAGCCGAATGCGGGAGCCGGTGGGCACCTCCAGGTGCGAGGGAGCCAGCCGTTCCAGTTCCTGGCGTTGTGCCCAGCCATTGGGCAGCTGCCCCAGCAGCGCCTCCTGAAAATCAACCCGGCCCAGTTCCGCCATCGATTTTATGCCGGTCAAGTAGGGCCCCAGCCACTCTTCCAGCTCCGTGAGCAGCACCTCGTCCGATACAGCGGGCCAGTTGTCGGGAAAATGATGATGGAGAAACGCCAGCCGCTCCCGGAGCTGCTGCGCGGCCTCGCTCCACGGCAGCCGCGCAATCCCGCCCGCCCGAATGGTTCCGAGCAGTGCCGCCGTAATGGTGGCGGGCTCAGGGTTGGGCAGGTTGGTGTCGGAGAGAACAAGGGCCCCGAGGCGGCGCAGGCGGCGGGCCGTAACACGGCCGGCGGCCTCATCCCAGCGCACTTCATCCTGCGTATCCATCTGCCCGGCGAAATGCGTTTCCAGCTCCTGCCGGCTCAGCGGGGCCGCCAGGCTGGCCCGGGGCTGGGCGGCAATACCATCCAGGGCGGCCACGGCAAAAAATACATCCTGCTGCCCGAAAAACTCGGCCGGCAGGGTGGCCCGCTGCCCGCTGATGAGGCGCACCCGCTCCGGGGTTTCGCGCTGAGCCAGCCGGTCGGGGTAAGCCAGGGCGGCCAGCAGCCCGGCTACATCGGGCTCAATGGTGCCTTTAGCCCCGGCCCGGCTACGGAGCACGGCGGCGGCTTCCCGCACCCGGCGCATCCCGGCCCCATCGGGCTGCAGGCCCGGTAGCGGGGCCCGCCCGGTGCTCAGTGCCTCCAGCCTCAGCCGTAAATCGGGTGGCCCGAACGACCCATCGGCGGGGCGCAGGATGTCGCGCTCCGTGAGCAAAGCGGCTAAGGCGCAGGCCGTGGCTCCGTGCCCGATTTCCTGCCCCCGTACCACCAAGTGCGCCAACCGGGGGGCCAGCCCGAGGCCTGCCAAAGCCCGGCCGTGGGCCGTGGGCTGCCCGTTGGGCTGCAACGCCTGTAAGCGCACCAGCAACTCGCGGGCCTGAGCCAAAGCCGGGGCCGGTGGCGCATCCAGCCAACGAAGAGCCGTGGCGTCGTAGGCTCCCCACAAAGCCAGTTCCAGAGCCAATGGGCTGAGGTCGGCGGTGAGAATTTCGGGGGCGAGGTGGTGGGGGAGGGCCTGGTATTCGGCTTCCGTCCAGAGGCGGTAGCAGGTGCCGGGGCCGAGGCGCCCGGCCCGGCCCCGGCGTTGGTCGGCGGCGGCCTGGCTCACGGGCTCGGTGCCCAGGGTAGTGAGGCCGGTGCGGGGCTCGAAGCGCGGCACGCGGGCGTAGCCGCCATCCACCACAATGGTTACGCCTTCAATGGTAAGGCTGGTTTCGGCAATACTGGTGGCTAGTACCACTTTGCGCCGGCCGGCCGGCGCTGGTTGGAGAGCGGCGTCCTGCTGCTCGGCCGGCAACTCACCATGCAGCACGTGAATATCGATGTACTCGGGCAGGCCGGCCAGCTTATCGGCCACGCGACGCTGGTCGGCCAGGCCGGGCAGAAACACCAGCACGTCACCGGTAGCGTGGGTAGTCAGGGCTTCGCGGATGATGGCGGGCGTGAGGTCCTGGAGCTTCTCGTGGGGGCGGCTGGAAACGGTGGCGGCGCGGCGTGGGCTCAGGTAGTGGGTTTCCACCGGAAACATGCGGCCCAGGCTGCGTACCACCGGCGCCCCAAGCCACTGGCCCAGCCGGTCAGCGTCCAGTGTGGCCGACATTATCAGCAGCCGCAAATCGGGCCGCAGCACCTGCTGGGCATCCAGGGCTAAAGCCAGCCCCAGATCGGCCTGCAGGCTTCGCTCGTGAAACTCATCGAACAGCACAGCCGCCACGCCTTCCAGGGAGGGGTCGTCCTGCAGCTGGCGGGTCAGAATCACCTCCGTAACTACCTCAATGCGTGTTTTGGCGGATACTTTACTTTCCAGCCGCATGCGGTAGCCTACCGTCTGACCCACTGGCTCACCCAGCAGCTGCGCCATGCGAGTAGCTGCCGCCCGGGCCGCTAGTCGACGTGGCTCCAGTACCAGGATGCGCCCTCCGTTGCGCCAGGCAGCTTCCAAGAGGGCCAGCGGTACTACCGTGGTTTTGCCCGCACCGGGTGGGGCCTGCAGCACCGCAGTGGTATGGTTGTCCAGCGTGCGCAGCAGTTCCGGCAGCGCCTCCAGAATAGGAAGCTGCAAAGCGCGGAGATAATCGGGCAGGAGGGTGGGGGCCATAGCAGACGAGTGAGATATGCAGCGGCAAAATTGGCTAAAGCCCCGTCAACTCTCGCCGAATATAGGCAAGCAGACGACGAACAACTACCAGAATAGTAATTATGGAAGGTGTGATAATATTTTTCTTCCGATATGTATAAATTTTAGTGTAAAAAATTACAGATTTGCGCAGTGTGGGCTGCCTGATTTGGCCCGATTCTGTCCATTTATTTCTTCTATTCACTTCATGCTGACACATTTACTCCGTCGCATTTTGTGCGTGTGGCTTTTGGCTGCGTGCGCGCCACTCCTAAGCCTGGCCCAAGGACCGGCCGTAACGGATACTCCCCCACTCCCACAGCTTACTTGGTTCATCAAGCAAGGGCCGGATATGGTGGTGCGCCGTGGTACTGTAGTGATGACCATGGACCGGGACGTGGTGCTGGCCAACGGGGCTCGCATCAGCCACACCGATGGCAAAGTAGAGCTGCTGACCGGAGGCAGTATGCCGTTGCGGGATGGAGAGGCAATGAGCCAAAACGGGGAGCTGGTGGGAAGCCAGCGGGCTCAGCAAATGGGGCTTACTCCGGCGGCCGTCAACATGCGTCGGGACGCCGCTGCTGCTCCGGCCCCTGCTGTTCCGACCTCTACTGCTCCGGTTTCTGCGGCCGTTGCTACTGCGGCACCGTTCACTTACCAGCCACCGGTGCCCGTTGAGGGCAAGCTGAAAGGAGTGGTAGAACTGGGAGCCAGTGGGTTCAACTCTTTCATTATTCGGGTAGATAAGCAGCAGAACTGGAAGCTGGAGAAGGCCGATTTCGGTACCAGTCTGGTATTTGAAAACCTAGCCACCGACGAAGATGTTCGGAAAGGCCTGAAAGGCTACATCGGACAGATGCTGGACTACGGTGTAGGCGGCCGCGACATTCATTTCGTAGTAAGCTCGGGGGCCACCATGGCCGATGTAACCCGCCGGATTGTGCGTACGCTCAAGGAGCTAGGGTACGTGGTAAATACCGTAACTCCTGAGCAGGAAGGCGCTCTGGCCCTGAAAGCGGCTCTGCCCCCCACGTTTACGGGAAAGGCATTTGTGGCCGATATTGGCTCGGGCAACACCAAAATATCGTGGCTGCAGCATGGTATCCCGGCCGCTCTTGACTCGTACGGGGCCAAGTATTACCAAAAGGGCATTGCCGACGAGGCCGTAACCCGCGACATTGTGGATAATGCCCATCAGGTACCCGTTGAGCTGCGCCAGACCTGCTTTATCATTGGGGGCGTGCCTTATGAATTAGCCAAAGCCAGCCGCCAAGGCAAGGAGCGCTACACTGTGCTGAAAGCACCCGCTGCCTATGCCGAACTGCCGGGGGCCAAAATCAAATCGGGCGTCAACATTTACAAAGCCCTGGTCGATGCTACCGGCTGCCAGCAGTTCGTATTCGACTGGGATGCCAACTTCACCATTGGCTACCTGCTGAATATGCCTTAAGCCAGCGTGGCAGCATCTGCATAATCATAATATAAAAAGCACCAGCCGGCCCGAAGCAATTTGGGCTGGCTGGTGTGCTTTTGGGCAGCCGCTTAATAAACCGGCACCGATGGATCTACCTGTACACTCCAGGCATGAATGCCGCCCCGCAGGTTGAGCAGGTTGGTTAGCTCGTGGCGGTGCTGCAAATAAGCCAGGGCCTGCATGGAGCGCACCCCGTGGTGGCAGATGAGCACAGTGGGTCGGTCGGGGTCAATTTCCTCGGCGCGACGGGCCAATTCGCCCAGCGGAATCAGCTGGCTGCCTTCGATGCGGCAGTAGGCATACTCCTCTGGCTGCCGCACGTCAATCAGCTGGATATCCTCGCCGCTTTGGAGGCGGGCGTGTAGGTCGGAGGCGGTGAGTTCGGGGAGCATAGCAGCCGTGGAGAAAGGGAAAGTGCTGTAGAAGCTGCAAAATTACCACGCTACTCAGTAGTTTTGGACAGGCCCACGTGTCGGCCCGCTGCTGCGGAAGATGATGAGGGGCTTTTACGGTTCTTTTGCTGTGCTACAAGCGTTGTACGATTTTTGGACGGCCGCTGCCGGCGGTAGTCCGCTGGAGTGGGTGTCCGTGCTCACTGGGTTTGCCTGCGTGTGGCTGGCGGCGCGCGAGTCGCTCTGGAATTTCCCGGTGGCTATTATCAGCTGTGGCCTGTACGTGCTGGTATATTATCAAACCGGCCTGTATTCCGACATGTTTTTGCAGGGCTGCTTTATTGCCCTGAGTCTGTATGGCTGGTACGGGTGGCTGTATGGCGGCCGGGGCCGCACCGAGCTGCCCGTGACGCGCACCCGGCGCGCCGAGTGGGTGGGTGGGGCACTGTTTGCGGCGGCTTACACGCTGGGCGTCGGCTACCACCTGCAGCACCACACCGATGCTGCCCTGCCCCACTGGGATGCCTTCACCACGGCCGGGAGCTTGGTGGCGCAGTACCTGCTCATGCGTAAGCGGCTGGAAAACTGGTGGCTCTGGATTGTGGTGGACATCATCTACGTGCCTATTCTCTGGTACAAGCACCTGTATCCCACCAGTGCGCTGTATGTCCTGTACCTGGGGCTGGCCGTGTACGGGTACTGGGAGTGGCGCCGGGCCATGCGGCAGGAACAGGCTGCCTTGCCGGAGGCGGTGTAAGCCGTATATTTCGTTCTTCACTGCTGATTATTTCCCCCCTTACGTGCTGCGCGTTGCCCTTACCGGACCCGAATCGACGGGTAAAACTACTCTGAGCCGCTTGCTGGCCGAACATTACACCACCACTTGGGCCCCCGAATACGCGCGTTATTACCTGGAGCAGCACGGTCCCGGCTACACCCTCGCCGACCTGGAGCGCATTGCCCGTGGCCAGCTGCGGGCCGAGCAGAATGCCATGCAGGCCGCGCAGCTGCAGGGCCGGCCCATCATATTCTGCGACACGGATTTGCTGGTAATTAAAATCTGGGCCGAACATGCCTTTGGCGTGTGTCCGCAGTGGATTCTGGAGCAGATTGAGCAACAGCAGTACGATTTGGTGCTGCTGCTGAATGTGGATTTGCCCTGGGAGCCGGACCCGCTGCGGGAGCACCCGCACCACCGCCAGTATTTCTACGATTTGTACCTGCGCGAGCTGCGGGAGCAAATGTCCAACTTCGCCGAAATCAGCGGCGACCTCACTGAGCGGCTGGAGCAGGCTTGCTTTCACATAGACACCCTGCTGGGCAAAACCGGCTACTGGCGGGCTCCGGCCAGTCTGCGGGTTTAACCTTCGGGGCCGGCTTGCCGTTGGGGAGGCTGGTTGCCAATCCCTCCCATATGCTCTATACCCTCGAAAATGAACTGTGCCGGGTGGCCGTGGACACCCACGGGGCCGAGCTGCACAGCTTTGTCCGCAAAGATCTGAATGGTCTGGAATACATCTGGCCCGCCGAGGCTGCCCACTGGAACCGCCACGCGCCGGTACTGTTCCCCATTGTGGGCCGCCTTCCGCAGGATACCTACCAGTACCGCGGCCAGGAGTACCGCCTCACCCAGCACGGCTTCGCGCGCGACCAGGAGTTTCAGCTGCTGCACCAGGGGCCGGCCGAATTGACGTTTGAGCTGCGTGATACCGAGGCCACGCGCCAGCAGTATCCGTTTGCCTTTGCCCTGCGCATCAGCTATCGGCTGGCGGGCCCCACGCTCACCATTGGCTGGGAAGTGGAAAACCTCGGTGCCGATGAGCTGCTGTTCAGCATTGGCGCGCACCCGGCCTTCCGCTGCCCACTGCTGCCCGAGGAAACCTTCGAGGATTATGAGTTCGTGTTCGACCAGCCCGTAACTTTGCACCGGCATTTGCTGGATGGGGGGCTGCTCACGGGCCACACCGCGCCCGTGCTGGAGCAGCAGACCACGCTGCCGCTCCACTACGCGCTGTTTGCACAGGATGCGCTGGTGTTTAAGCACTTCGATTTCACCCACCTCACGCTGCGTAGCCGCCGCTCGGGCCGCGCGGTGCGGGTGCGCTTCGATGGGTTTCCGTACCTGGGCCTCTGGACCAAAGGGCCCGGCGCACCGTTTGTGTGCATTGAGCCCTGGCACGGCATTGCCAGCGCCACCACCGGCTCCCGGGAGCTAGCCGATAAAGAAGGCATTCTGTATTTGCAGCCCGGGCAGCAGTTTATCACCTCGCATAGCATCACCGTTGAGTAACCACTTCATGACCTCCGAAATTACCATCCGCCCCATCAAGGCGGCCGAAACCTACCCACTTCGCCACGAAGTACTGTGGCCCCAGGAATCCCTCGATTACGTAAAACTGAATCAGGACGAGCAAGGTCACCACTACGGCGCTTTCCGCAACGGCAAGCTCGTATCGGTGCTGTCATTGTTTATGGACGGCAGCGTGGCCCGCTTCCGCAAATTTGCTACCCGCCCCGATTGCCAGGGCCAGGGTATCGGCTCCCAGCTGCTGCGCCAGGTACTCGACGATGCCCGCCAGAAGGGGGCCCAGCGCATCTGGTGCGACGCCCGCGCCGTGAACGAAAACTTCTACCGCGCCTTCGGTCTGGAGCCCGAGGGTAACCGCTTCTACCGCGGCACCATTCCCTATATCCGCATGGCCAAGGACCTGTAGGTGGCAGAGCTGAGAATCTAGAGCTCAGAACTGAGAACAAAGAAGTGAGAGGTGAGCCCTTCGTTCTATCGGCACGTTGCCAGAACGAAGGGCTCACCTCTCACTTCTTTGTTCTCAGTTCTAAATTCTACAATTCACACCTCCACTGGGCGCCGCCGGTTATAGTCCGGCTCCCAGTCGTTGATGGGACGGGAAATACCGGGCGGCAGGTCGAAATCGGGCAGGCCGTCGTCCAGCGGTTCGCCCCCGTCGTCGTCACTATCAGGGGTGGGCGGGTGGCGCTGGCGGCGGCGCGGGAGCATCAGCAGTACCCCGGCAAATATCAGCGCAACAAGTAGGTAGAGTATACTGGAAACGGTCATGACAGGGAGAGCTGAAGTGCAACATCAAACCGGAAATCAACTGGTGTCACAGCAAGAAACGGAGGTGCAAGCCGGGTTGTTTTGGTTGGGTCGGTTTTTCTTTGGGTGAAATTGAGGGTTAGCTAATTTACCTGATTGTCAGGAAATAAAGTAGCCTTTTGCCGATCAATAACTCCCGCTGTTTGACCGGATACCGCGGGAGGCTGCCGGGCAGTTACGGCGTGGACTGTCGGCCGTGTATTCGGTGCCAATCAGGAGAATTTTGGGCCCGGTGCCGCAAAAACCAGACTCCCGCTTACCTTTGCCGCATAGTTTAGGGGTGCCCTCCTGCACAGGATGGCTGAGATCATACCCATTGAACCTGCCCGGGTAATGCCGGCGAAGGGAACAAACGATCCGCGAACGAAAAACCTTAGGGTGCCGACCCCTGGCACCGGGTCCGTTCCATCTTTTTCATTTTTCACCAGTGAAAAATTTTGTAGTAACCGGAGTAGCCTTGCTGGCCGCTACCGGTGCGGCATGGGCGCAAGGCCCCGTGTCGGGCGCAGTGCTGGATGCCCGTACGGGTGTGGCCCTGCCCAATGCCACCGTATTGTTGGACGGCGTAGCCGTGGCCGCTTCTACGGATGGTTCCTTCACGCTGCCGGCCGTGGCCGCGGGTGTGCACGAGCTGCGAGTCACATTTGTGGGCTACGAGCCCCTGGTGCAGCGCCTCGAAGGCCAGACCAGTCCGCAACAGCTGCGCCTTACGCTGCAGCCCGGCGGCGTACTCACCGGCGAGGCGCTGGTAACGGCCTCCCGCGCCAATGAGCGTACCGCTACGGCCTACACCAACCTCAGCAAGGAAGATCTGGCTAAGCGCAATTTCGGGCAGGATATTCCTTACCTGCTCGACCAGACGCCCTCCGTGGTGGTGAACTCCGACGCCGGCAACGGCGTGGGCTACACCGGAATTCGGGTGCGGGGCACGGGTATAGAGGGAATTAACGTGACGGTGAACGGCGTGCCGCTGAACGATGCGGAAAGTCACGGCGCGTTCTTCGTGAACCTGCCCGACCTGGCTTCCAGCACCAGCAGCCTGCAGGTGCAGCGGGGCGTGGGCACCAGCCAGAACGGCAGCGCTGCCTTCGGGGCCAGCATCAACATGAGCACCCTGGAAAGCCGGCAGCAGGCTTACGCCGAAAGCCAGAACAGCTACGGATCCTTCAATACCTGGAAAAACAACGTGCAGTTCGGCACCGGCCTCATCAACGGCCGCTTCACGGTGGATGGTCGCCTGTCGCGCATCAGCTCCGACGGCTATATGGTGCGCGGGGCTTCGGATCTGAAATCGTACTACCTGGCTGCCGGCTACCAGCAGAAAAATACCCTGCTGAAGTTTATCACCTTCTCGGGCCGCGAGAAAACCTACCAGGCCTGGAACGGGGTACCCGAGCCCGCCCTCACCCGCAATGCCGCCGGCCTGCAGCAGTACGTGGACAACTACGAGCTGAGCCCCGAGGATGCCGAGCGGGCCCTGCGCGAAGGCCGCCGCTACGCCTACTACACCTACGACAACCAAACCGACAACTACCAGCAGAATCACTACCAGCTCCACCTTACCCAGGGTCTGGGCCGCAACTGGAATATGGCCGCCGCCGCCCACCTCACCCGGGGCTTCGGCTACTACGAGAGCTTCCGCGCCAACCGTAAGCTGGCCGATTACAACCTGCCCGACGTGGTGCTGGGCACCGCGCCCAACACCACCGTCATTAAGCGCACTGATCTGGTGGACCGCAAGTGGCTGGATAACTACTTTTTCGGCGGCATCTTCGCGCTGAACTACCAGCCTACTGAGGGCAAGGTGCAGGCTACGCTGGGCGGGGGCTGGAACCGCTTCCTCAACGACCACTACGGCGAGGTAATCTGGGCGCGCTACGCTTCCACGGGCAACATCCGCCACCGGTCGTACTTCAACGACGCCACCAAAACCGACTACAACGCCTACGCCCGCGCCATCTGGCAGGCTGCGGAGAAACTGAGCGTGTATGCCGACGTGCAGGTGCGCCGCATCAACTACGAGCTGGGCGGCATTGAGGACAAGCAGGTGCCCGTATCGGCCAAGGCCAACTACACCTTCTTCAACCCCAAAGGAGGCCTTACTTGGCAGCTTTCCGATTACCAGACGCTGTACGCCAGCTACGCCGTGGCTCACCGGGAGCCCGTGCGCTCCGACTTCACCGACCGTCCGTTGTATGACGCCGGTCCGAAAGCCGAGCAGCTCCACGATCTGGAAGGCGGCTACCGCCTCAACCGCACCGTGAACAACCAGGTGCTGCGGGCCGAGGTGAACGGCTTCTATATGCGCTACCGCAACCAGCTGGTGAACACCGGCCAGCTGAACGACGTGGGCACGCCCTTGCGCACCAACGCCCCCCGCAGCTACCGGGCCGGCGTGGAGCTGACGGGCGCGTACCAGCCGCTCACGTGGCTGAGCCTGAGCAGCACCCTCACCCTGAGCCGCAACCGCATTCTGGACTACCGCGCCGTTACCTACGACAAGGACTACAACCCGGTCATTGCCTCGGAGGGCCGCACCACTACCATTTCCTACTCGCCCAGCGCCGTATCGGCGCACACGGTGGAGGTGATGCCGGTGAAGGGGCTGCGCGCGGCCCTGCTCTACAAAACCGTGAGCCGCCAGTACCTCGACAACACGGAGTCGGCCAATAAAGCCATTGCCGCCTATCAGGTGCTTGATTTGCGCCTGCGCTACACCGTGCAGCCCCGGTTTATGCGCGAGCTGGAGCTGGGCCTGCTGGTAAACAATCTGCTCAACCGCGAATACGTGGCCAACGGCTACACCTATGGCTACCCCGATGCCACCGGCCAGCAGCTCACCTTCAACTACTACTACCCCCAGGCCACCTGCAACTTCCTGGCCTCGGTAGGGGTGAAGTTTTAAGATGGGTTGGCGGTTTATGACCCGCCATTTATTAGGACGTCATTCCGAGCAGCGCGAGGAATCTCGCGTGCCGACGTTGCAATGGTAATCTGAGGTCAGCACGCAAGATGCTTCGGCTGCGCCTCTGCATGACAGATACTCGCTAACGTCAGCACGCGAGATTCCTCGGTCCCTGGCCTGATACGCCACATGCTCGGAATGACGACTTCGTAAACTAAAACCACTTCATTGTCAGGATTTTTTGCGAATAGATTAGCGAAACGCTATTTTTCGGCATACGCTTTGTAACGAAGCGGCAGTGAATTTCCCGACCGGAAATCTGCCTTTCGGTCGTTTTGTGGGCGTAGCGTTGTATGAGCCGGCTTCTGGCATTCCCGGGCCATCCGCTCCGCCCTCCGAAAACCCTGACTGGTCCCCTTGCCGGTCAGGGTTTTTTGGTGCCCGGAACCCGGGACCGGGCCTGCCGGTTGTCCGTAGTGGAATTCCTATCTTTGGGCATCATTCCCACCCACTTACTATCATGTCTTCAGAAACCGACGTACTGTCCACCAAGGCCCAGGTGCAGCGCAACAAAGGCTCCCTGAATGCCGCCGGCTTCACCGATTACTACGACATCGACGAGCTGCTCACCGAGGAGCACAAGCTCATCCGTCAGAGTATCCGCGACTTTGTGAAGCGCGAAATCAGCCCCAACATTGAGAAGTGGGCCCAGCAGGCGCACTTCCCGTCGGAAATTGTGCGCAAGTTCGGCGAGGTGGGCGCGTTCGGCCCCACCATTCCCACCGAGTACGGCGGCGGCGGCCTCGACTACATCAGCTACGGCCTCATCATGCAGGAAATTGAGCGCGGCGACTCCGGCATGCGTTCCACGGCCTCGGTGCAGGGCTCCCTGGTGATGTTCCCCATCTACCAGTACGGCTCGGAGGAGCAGCGCCGCAAGTACCTGCCCAAGCTGGCCTCGGGCGAGTGGCTGGGCTGCTTCGGCCTCACCGAGCCCGACCACGGCTCGAACCCCGGCGGCATGACCACCACCATTAAGGACATGGGCGACTACTACCTGCTGAACGGGGCCAAGCTCTGGATCAGCAACTCGCCCCAGAGCCAGGTAGCCGTGGTGTGGGCCAAGGACGACAACGGCCGCATCCGGGGCGTCATCGTGGAGAAAGGCATGGAAGGCTTCACGGCCCCCGAAATTCACAACAAGTGGAGCCTGCGCGCCAGCATCACCGGCGAGCTGGTGTTCGACAACGTGAAGGTGCCCAAGGAAAACATCCTGCCCAACATCGACGGCCTCAAAGGTCCCCTGAGCTGCCTCGATTCGGCCCGCTACGGCATTGCCTGGGGCGCCATCGGTGTGGCCATTGATTGCTACGAGTCGGCCCTGAAATACTCGCTGCAGCGCGAGCAGTTCGGCAAGCCTATTGCCGGCTTCCAGCTGCAGCAGAAGAAGCTGGCCGAAATGATTACCGAAATTACCAAGGCTCAGCTGCTGGTGTGGCGTTTGGGTATGCTCAAAAACGCCGGCAAAGCCACCTCGGCCCAGATTTCGATGGCCAAGCGCAACTCGGTGGAAATTGCCCTGCACATTGCCCGCGAAGCCCGCCAGATTCACGGCGGCATGGGCATCACGGGCGAGTACCCCATCATGCGCCACATGATGAACCTGGAGTCGGTGGTAACCTACGAAGGCACCCACGACATCCACCTGCTCATCACCGGCGCCGACATCACCGGTATCCAGGCGTTCAAATAAACCGCCGCCCGCGTATCTTCAAACGGCCGTTCTGCTGGGCAGGGCGGCCGTTTTTGTATAAATACACCTATGAATATTTCTTAAGTATGGGGATGAGAATGACACTCAGGAAGGTCAGCAAGGTGGAGTTGCGTGAGTTGCTGATCAACCCTGATGGTATCTTTGATTTTATTGATAATGATGTTACGCAGGGCCAAGAGCTGGATTTAGACAAAGCGTGGCATGGGCTGCATTTCATGCTGACAGGTACTGCTTGGGAAGGAGCAGAACCGTTAGCCTATTTACTGGCCGGCGGCCATACTATCGGTAATGATGAAGAACATGACGTAGGCTATGGGCCAGCGCGTGGCCTAACCGACATTGAAGTCAAGCAGTTTGCCAATGCGCTTGATACGATAACACAGGCAGAATTTCAGGCCCGTTATAACAGTGCGCGGATGGATGCTTTGGAAATCTATCCGATTGGTTGGAGCCAGGAGGCAAATCCACAGGAAATGGTAGAGTGGATGACCAGCAGTTTTATACAGATGACAAAGTTTGTGGGCGGTGCGGCGGGTGAATCGGCTGCTTTGCTCATCTACCTTTGAAAAGTAAAAAAAGCCCCAAAGCATGCACTTCGGGGCTTTTCCAGGCAGAGAAAAATAAGGTTATTTCTTCTCCAGATAGTAAATCGTCTGGCTGAAGACGGTGTTACCGCCGCTGATTACGTCGCTTGGCGACACGTTTACCAGGCGCCAGCCGTCGGCGGTGTACTGGTTTACGGCGGCCATAGCGGCTTTGTGTACTTCCGTCATGTTGGCCGCCATTTGCTTGGCGCTGAAGCGGCTGAAGTCAATTTCCTTTACTTGCTCCTTGCCATCCGGCGACACTGTAACGATGCTGGCTTGGGCGTTGAAGCCCATCGACACGCGGGAAATAATCATCATATAGCCGCCGGCAGCTACGGTAGTTGTAGGTTCTGCAAATGGAGCAGAAGTAGCAGCGGGAGCAGCTGCGGCGGTGCTCAGTAACAGCGCCAGCAAAATCATGCGGGTTTTCATGGGTACGCGTAGGAAATAGGGAGAGAGAAAAGTGAACAGCGGCTAAGTAGCAAAATATGAGCCGATATTCAGTCCTCCTTATATAAGATGCCTCCCTCCGCTACCTACCGCAGCTCGTCAAACGCATACTGCCCGGTACTCCAGAACTCATCCAGGGCCATGATGCGCGGCTTAAAGAAGGAAATCAGCTCCGGCCACTGCTCCCGGTTAAACAGGTTGGCGGGGCGTAGCTCCTGGTAAATGCGGCTAAAGGGCTGCCCGTTGGCATCCACGGCATCCGGCTCCCAGGTCCAGGTTTCGCCGGTGGCTTCTTCCAGCATCGGGCGCACCTCCCGAAACTGCTCGAAAAACAGCTCCCGCAGACCGGCATCGGGGTGGGTGAGGTCGATGCTGATGGTGGCGTGGCGGTTATCGGCCTGCATGCGGAAATACACGTGCTTGAGGCCGGTTTTGTAGTTAATCCAGTTGGTGGGCACGCCTTCGGCTGAGGGCACGGGCTGCATGTATTGCCCGAAAGTGGTCCAGAAAGCCTGGCGGAGTTGGGTGACTTCGTTCTTGCTGTACATCGTAGCGCAAAAGTACGGGCTGGCGCGGCCCGTGGTTCGGTAAGCTAACTACGGGGTGGAATGATGCGTAAACCCGCGCCAACGTGTAATTTACGGCCTCAACCCAACTTGCTTCGCCTATGTCTGCTCCCGCCGCTGGCCCCCTCGTACTGCTTGAATGCCTCGTGGCCGGTACTACCCACCGCGAGGGGCTGCGTGCCTTCGAGCCGCAGCTGCAGCCTAACCAGCCGCTGGCCCTGCAACGGGAACCCGACAGCTCCTACGATGACTGGGCCGTGCGCGTATACACTACCGGCCCGGATGCCTTCTGGCTAGGCTACCTGCCCGAGGGCCACAACGAAACTGTGGCCCGTATGCTGGACGCCGGTTTCCCCATCACGGCCCGCCTCACCCACAAAGCCTGGGAGGAAGAGTGGCTACACCTGGAAATTGAAGTGCTGCTGGCGCGGTAAGTGGTGGAAAGCTGTCATTGCGAGCAGCGCGAAGCAATCCTTCCTTCACGTGGCACGAAACGCTGACCTACTCAAAAGTCCTTGCGCTTAGTGTAGAAGTAAAGGCTTTTCAGCTTTTCACAACTCATCTCGCTGAACAGGAAGGATTGTTTCGCCGTGCCTCCTCGCAATGACCCGGCACAACTTCCCCTTTCACAATTTCACCGCTCTACCCCAACGTATCGGCCAACGCCAGAATTTCCTGGCGGGCATGCTGAATTTCGGGGGCGTCGGGGAAGGTGTGCTGCACCCAGTGCGTGAAGCCGCTTACCATTTCGCCCACGGCCTGGCGGTTGCTTACCGGTGCCGCCTCCATCGTCGATTGTTCTTCTTCCGAGAGTACCGGAAAGGCATCTTCCAGCCCAATCCGGCTCATTACATCCGACACGAATACCATCCCGCATACCTGCATGCCCTGGTAGAGCTGCACCAGCTCGGGCATAGTGAGGGTAAGCTGTTCCTGCGCCCGCACCCGGCCTAAATGCTCAATCAGCGGCTCCAAAGCAGCGGGCTGCAGATTCGGTAGCTGCGCCACGGCCCGCAGAAATGGGTGGTCGGCGGTATTGGGCAGGCTGTGCACCAGCAGCAGGGCCAGCCGGAGCATCTGGAGCTGGGGCTCGGCCAGGCGGAGGTTTGCCGCCGGGAGGGCCGGCGCGGGCTGCGCGGCCAGTACCTGCGCAAACGCTTCCTCAACCAGCAGGCGGTGCAGCCCCAGCGAGGCCACACCCACCGGAGCGGCCACTTGTTCTTCCAGCGTAGTCAGAAATGCGCCGCTCAACTCCAGACAATAGGTTTTGAGGGAATCGAGCTGGGCAGCATCAATGCCCATTTGCTGCTGCACATAGGCCAGCACCGGTACCGCCAACGACGTATCCAGCGTCAGACGGCCCAGCAGCAGCAAATGGTACAAAGCCAGCGGCTCCGTGCGCAGCTGTTCCAGCAGTTTCTGATGGGTTTGAATCTGGTTCAGCACCTGTACTTTGCGGGAGTTCAGGCTTGTCAGAGCGGCTAATGCTTGAGCTTCGGGGCGGCTCAGCAGCTCAGCCGTGGCCATGCCGTGCAGACTCAGGCAATGCGCCAGTTGGTCATAGAAATCGGATGGTAAGGCATCAAGCCAGGGTGCAGCAGGCATAGGAGAACGAGGGCAGATGAGGCCGCAAGTTACGCGCTGTTGCCAACCCGTTGCACTGTTGTAAACCCATATTTGCTAATTTTGTTAGTAAATATGGATAATGAGTAATATTTTTTGCTAAAAAAGGCACCAACGCCGGCCCCAAAGTGTTACCTTTCGACACGCTGAACTACTCATTACGCTTATGCGCGAACCGTATATGACCGGGAGCAACGACCACATGGACGCTTCCGAAAAGGACATTGACAAAGCCCTGCGGCCGCTTTCATTCGATGATTTCACCGGCCAGGGTAAGGTAGTCGAGAACCTGAAAGTGTTTGTGGCCGCGGCCAGGCACCGCGGCGAAGCCCTTGACCACGTGCTCTTGCACGGCCCCCCCGGTCTGGGTAAAACCACTCTCTCGCACATCATTGCCAACGAGCTGGAGTCGGGCATCAAAATGACCAGCGGCCCGGTGCTTGACAAGCCTTCCGACCTGGCCGGCCTGCTCACGAACCTGGAGCCCAATGACGTGCTGTTCATCGACGAGATTCACCGCCTGAACCCAGTGGTGGAGGAGTACCTGTACTCGGCCATGGAGGATTACCGCATCGACATTATGCTCGATTCGGGTCCGAATGCGCGCTCCGTGCAGATTTCGTTGTCGCCGTTTACGCTCATCGGGGCTACTACCCGCTCGGGCATGCTCACGGCCCCGCTGCGGGCCCGCTTCGGCATCAGTTCCCGCCTGGAGTACTACGATTCCAAGCTGCTGACCAGCATTGTGCTGCGCTCCGCCGAAATTCTGGGCACGCCCATCTACGAGGATGCGGCTTTCGAAATTGCCCGCCGCTCGCGTGGTACCCCGCGTATTGCCAACAATCTGCTGCGCCGCACCCGTGACTTTGCCCAGATCAAAGGCACCGGCACCATCACCCGCGAAATTGCCGAGTTTGCCCTCAACGCCCTCGACGTGGACCAGAACGGCCTCGACGAAATGGATATCCGCATCCTGAGCACCATCATCGACAAGTTCAAGGGCGGGCCCGTGGGGCTGAGCACAATCGCCACTGCCTGCGGCGACGAGGCCGAAACCATTGAAGAGGTATATGAGCCTTTCCTCATCCAGGAAGGCTTTATCAAGCGCACCAGCCGCGGCCGTGAGGCTACCGAGCTGGCCTACCAGCACCTCGGTCGGCCTATGCCCCAGCACCTGCGCGGGAATACAGCCACGGGCGAGCTGTTCAGCTAAAACCACATTCTGTCATCCTGAGCACAGCGAAGGACCTTATCCCGTTTGAATCGTATCGTTCAGATGGAATAAGGTCCTTCGCTGTGCTCAGGATGACGTATTTTTGTCGTTCGCCTATTCAACCGCCATGCTGCCCACTGCCCACTATACTGCTTTCATCAAACGCCGGGCGGCGGAGCTGGGGTTTATGTATTGCGGCATCAGTAAGGCTGGCTTTCTGGAAGAGGAGGCGCCGCGGCTGGAGAACTGGCTGAACCGCAACATGAACGGGCAGATGGCCTACATGGCCAATCACTTCGATAAGCGCCTCGACCCGCGCCTACTGGTGGATGGGGCCAAATCGGTCATTTCCCTGCTGTTGAACTACTACCCGCCCGAGGACCAGCAGCAGCCCGACGATACGCTCAAAGTCAGCAAGTACGCCTACGGCCGCGACTACCACTTCGTCATCAAGGACAAGCTCAAAACCCTGCTCCAGGATATGCAGCAGGAGATAGGGGAGGTGGGCGGCCGGTGCTTTGTGGATTCGGCCCCGGTGATGGACAAGGCCTGGGCCAGCAAAAGCGGTTTGGGCTGGGTGGGCAAGAACAGCAACCTCATCCGGCCCGGCACCGGCAGTTTCTTCTTCATTGCCGAGCTGATTGTGGACCTGGAGCTGGACTATGATGGCCCCATCAAGGACTACTGCGGCACCTGCACTAAGTGCGTGGACGCCTGCCCCACCCAGGCCATTACCGAGCCCTATATGGTGGACGGCAGTAAGTGCATCAGCTATTTCACCATCGAGCTGAAAGACCAGATTCCGCGGGAAGTGAACGGGCAGTTTGGTAACTGGGTGTTCGGCTGCGACATCTGCCAGGACGTGTGCCCCTGGAACCGCTTCGCGAAGCCCCACCAGGAGCCGCAGTTTACGGCCCACCCGGCCCTCAAAAACCTCACGCCCGGCGACTGGCGGGAAATTACGCATGAGTTATTCTCGGAGCTGTTCCGGCAGTCGGCGGTGAAGCGCACGGGTTACGCGGGGCTGCAACGCAACATTCGGTTTGTGCTGGGCGAGGAGACTAGAGCAGCGCCCGAAACAGGGGCCACCGAGGAGCCACGGATGTAACCGCCCAAAAACGCCGGAGCCGGACGCTGGCCTGCTGTAGTGGCAGGGGGCGTCCGGCTCCGGCGTGTGGGAGGTAGTGGAAAGGAAAGCGGGAAGTTAAGCGGCAACCGGCTGGCGGAACACGCGGTTCAGCACCCGACGGTACAGTTTGGAGAACTGCTTGTAGCACCAGGCTTTCAATTCAGAAAGCTCTGCAGGCACCAGGTTCCGGAGAGCTTTGCGTAGTTCTTTCTCGAAAAGAATTCGGTCAAAGCTCACTTTGAGCAGGATGGTTTTAGCGTACTCAAGCATGGGTATTGTGGTTAGCGGGTAGTGGGGTAAACAGAACGGGGAAAGGTGGGCAGGCACTTGTACGGAACACTGTAAAAAAGGCTAACAAGTGTTAGAAGTTTTTACAGCGCTTTGTTGAAAGATACAAAAAAATAACTGGTGAATACAAGCAAAGATGTCTCCATAGGCCAGTAGGCCGTACCCGAAGGCATGAAAAAAGGAACGCTGAACACGTTCCTTTTTCTGATGGCAAAGCTCGAAAGCTAGTGTGTACGGAGCGTTTCCTGGCGGTTACTAATACGTGAATACCTGCAGGACGCTTTCCGCTGTAACGGCTTCAATGGGCTCATCGAAGGCTTCGGCGACTTTAGCCAGAAGCGCGCTGGCACTAAGGGCGGGTGTGCCCACATTAATCGGCAGCGTAGAATCGAACGGGACCCTGGTTACGGCACCATTGAGCGTGACGTATTGCGAAATGTTGGTTTCGGTGGTGTACACCACATTCAAGGAGGAGCCGGTCGGGACTATGGCCGTATCAGTGGCGCTAACCCAGCTTTTTACGGTGGCTCCCCGCTGCCGGCGCATCGTGCGGATCTGGGCGGCGTGCCGGGCCTCGGTGGAGTGGGCGCGCACGGTGGTTTCCAGCAGATAGTTATCCGACTGCAGGAAGGCGGCCTGTCCCTTGTACGTTTGCACGCTGGCATCTTCCAGCAGCTGCGCTATTTTCAGGAACGTATCCAGGTTGGTATAGACATCCGGGTACACGCTGGCTTGCGCACCATTGCGGCTACCCGTAAAGTCATAATTGGGCATAGCATCGAGGGTGCTGCCGGCGTTGGTAACCAACTGGCCATACAGTGCAGCATGTTGCGCCTGGTGGCTCTGCATGGTCTGAATAGCCGCTTTGATAGCCGTAGTGCCGAAGAAGGCCGTGGGATTGGCCGGGCCGCCGGGCAGCAGGCCAAGGGCGCGGGAGTAAAACACATTCTGAAGATTTTCCAGCTTCAGAATCAGCTTCAGGGCATCCAGGCGGGTGCGGACGTCCTTTTTGCCGGCTTCTGCCGGGGTAGCGAGGCTGGTCAGCAGAGCGGGCAGAATGGCTGTGCCGGCCTGGCCCAGGCGCGAAAGAGCCGCCCGGCGCGGTGCCTGGGTGAGGGCCGTATTGTCAGTATCGAGAGTAGCCAGCCGAGCCAGCAGATGCAGGAAATCCATAAGAGAAGCAGGCAGAGCTTACGAAAGATTGGTGAGGCCGTCCGTCACGAGCGTAAGCGGAACAATAGGAGCAAGTAGTGCGGCCACTTCCATTGGCGTTTTCACTATGTCCAGCCCATCAGTAGTGCCAATTACATCGGCACCGGCAAAGGAGCCGGGCTGTGCCTGCTCCCGCACAAAAGCGGCGTGCCGGGCCTCTACCGACGACAGTTTGCTTAGCAAGGCCAGATACCCGGCGTCAGAAATTCGTTTGACGGCACCATTGTAGGCGGCCACCCCGATATCTTCCAGCGTCCGGGCGGCAGCATACACCCCCGCACGGGTGGTCAGGGTGAAGGATGAGAAGTTGAAGATGATGGCACCCGGCAGACTCAGGTCGTAGGCATTGCCACCCAGCGCAAACCGCAGAAACTCCCGGTGAATTACTTCATGGTCGCGCAGGTCAATAAAAGCGGCTTTATCCTCGGCGGTGAAGTCGCTCGGAAAGGCATCCACTACCTTCTGGTAGAACGTGGCTTCAATCTGCTCCAGCAGGTAGGCAAAGTTCAGCAGCCCATTATCATTGCTCGAAAAGGTGAGCGAAGCAGTGGTATTGGTGGGCTTGGGGTTGTCGTCGGAACCGCAGCCGGCCAACACCAGTGCAGAGGAAGCGGCCGTAGCCCCGGCTACGCGCAGGAAAGAGCGGCGCTGCAGAGTACGCTCCAGAAAAGATGTAAGGTGCATAGGAAAGGTAATACCAGCCTCCGCCAGACAACGGCAGCTGCATTAGTTCAGCAAAGATAACCTGTTCCGGGAGGATGCCGCTCTGCCCCGAAAGGTTGCACGAAAAAAGGCACCCCCGAAACGGAGGTGCCTTCTCAGCGAAGCGCTTACGCGCGGCGGTTTAGAATGTAGCGGCCGAACGGGCAATGGCTACTACGGTCGTGTTGTCGAGGCCCTCATCGAAAGCTTCGCTTACTTCAGCGGCCGTGTAGGTATTACCACCCACCGACGTGAGGGTGAGGCCGCCCTGCACTACGTTGCCTTCGGCAGGGAAGGTAGCGGCAGGATTTCCAGCACCGTATACTGCAGCCGGGGCACCATTGCTTTCAGCATTGGTAATCCAGCCGAACTGAGAAATGCTGCCGGCCGCAGCGGCCCGGCGCATATAGCGGATGTGCGAAGCGTGACGGGCCTCTACCGAGTGAATCTGCAGGGCAGTGGTCAGGACGTTGTTGGGGTTGCCGGCATCCTTGATTTTGGTAGCTTGGCCTTTGTACGCCCGTACACCGGTGTCTTCGAAAGCCTGGGCAAATGTCAGGAACGACGCGTACGTGGCAAAAGCAGTACCGAAGTTAAAGCTGGCAGGCCGGGGATTGGCGGCACTGCCCAGAGCCGACTTCAGCAGCGCAACGTGCGCCGTTTCGTGGGCCTTAATGGTCTGAATGGCACCCAGCGCAGCGCTGCCGGTGCTCAGGTTTGCCGAGAGAGTAGTAGCCGACAGGGCCTGGGCGTAAAAGTCTTCTTCCAGGTATTCCAGCAGCAGCGCGTAGTTCAGCACATCGTTTACGTTGCTAAGCGTCTGCTGGCCCATGGCTTTATTGAAGGCCGAGCCGATGGCAATGGGCGCAGCGGCCAGGGCCATTTTCTTGCTGATATCACCCAGCGCCGTGAGGGCACTGCGGCGGTGGGTCAGCCGATCCATAATTTCTGGATCAACTTTTTCAATTTCGCGGATTATTTGAAACAGGTTCATATCGAAGGAATGTCAGAATGGGAGTGGGAAGCTTATTTACCTACGTTGTCGCCGTTGATTTTGTCCTTGATGAACGGCTGAGCAGCAGCAAGCACATCGGCTACTGACATTGCTTTATCCAGACCATTATTGTCCACCACGGTGCTGTCGGCGAAGGTGCCGTTGCTGAGCAGGTCGCGGATATAAGCGGCGTGGCGAGCCTCTACCGAAACGATTTTACCGGCAATCAGCAGGTAGTCGTTGGTTTTGATGAGCGAGCCAGCGCCATTGTAGGCCGCTACTCCCAGATCTTCGAACGTTTTGGCTGTGTTCAGTACCGAGCTACGGTCAGAGAAATTAACCTTGCTGAAATCCGGCGTCAGCCCCCCGATAATCTGAGTGGGCGCAGCCGCCGTAATGGCCGCCTTGAAAAAGTCACGGTGAATGGCTTCGTGGCGGGAAATAGCCGTGAGGGCCGTCTTCTCGTCAGCAGTAATGCCGGTATAAGGCGTCGCTACTATCTGAGCATAGAAAGCGGCTTCCAGCTGTTCAAGCGCATACGCGTAGTTGAGTACGCCTACGTCGCCGGAGCCCAGGCTCACCGTGCCCGTCGTAGTAGTGTTGTCGTCATCGTCATCGTCGCAACCAGCCAGCAACAGGGCCGTGGCACCGGCCGTGGCACCGGCGTACATAAAAAAGGAGCGCCGCTTGATGGGCACGAACAGAGGCTTGGCGAATTCCGCTTCGTCGGTGCCGAAGAGTTTGTTATCGGACATGGTGAGAACTGGTTGGGTGAATAAAAACAGAAGGCAATACGAAGCCACCTGCCCGCAGGCAGTTCTTTAAAAAATCCCGGAAATCGAAGGGAAGTGAAAAGAGTAGGTGGATGTGAGAGGAATTACGCGACGGTGTTTAGCATGGATTGGTGAATGCCAAAATCTTGTTAGTGATATTTCTTAAATAGTTGATCTTTATTATGTAAGGTAATTGACGATAAACGCATCGGTAGCGCCCTACATGGGTTTTTCTGTAGCTTTGACGCCCTACCTGCTGCCACTGGCTCATGCGTTTATTTCTCATTTTTTTCTGGGGACTGTTTCTGGTAGCGGCAGTTGGTCAGGCGCAGGTGCCTGCGCCCAGTGCCACTATTGTACTCGGAGCACCCTCATTCCCGGTCAACGAGTATTATACTATCAGCTTTAAGCTGCGCGGCGCGCCGCTGGAGCGTTATTCTGCCTTTCCTGACTTAGAGGGATTTAAGAAGAGCGGCAAATCAAGCACCACCACCACGCGCATTGTGAATGGGCAGAGCTCCACAGAGCTGACAATTACGCAGCGATACGCCGCCTATGCAGAGGGAAGCTACGTGGTAAAGCCCTTCAGCATGAAAATCAACGGCCTCACGGTAGAGTCGGGGGGAGCAACGTTGAAAGTGGGGCCGCAGCAAGCCACCCCGCCACCCGCTGCTGCCAGTCCATTGCAGGGCATCGGGCTGCTGGATCAGCTGTTTGGCAAACCCAAGCCTCAGGAATACGTGGAACCGCAGGATCAGGCGTTTCTGGCTCTGGTGCCCGATAAAGCGCAGCTGTACGTGGGGGAAGGGCTGCATGTAGGGCTGTATTTCTACCTTACGCCTCAGGATCAGGCGGTGCTGAACTTCTACAACTTTGCCAGCCAGCTGCCCGGTATCATCCGGCAGCTGCGGCAGCGCACGGTGTGGGAGGAAAGCTTCGATGAGCAGGAGGTGGTGCCGGAAAACGTGCTGGTGGGCGGCAAGCCGTTTCTACGCTACCGCTTATGGGAGGCGGAGCTGTATCCGCTCAACACGCAGCCGCTGGTCTTTCCGGCCGTGGAGCTGCAGATGCTGAAGTACCGACTGGCTAAAAAACCCGCCGCCGGCCTCGACAACCGTCTGCAGGGCTACAAAACCTACCGCTCGGCAGCCCGCACGGTGCCGGTGCTGCCATTGCTGCCCCATCCTCTGCGCGACCAGGTGCCGGTGGGCAACTATGAGTTGAAAGAGGCTATTGACCGCACCACTTTCCGGACGGGGCAGGCCTTTGCGTACACATTTACGGTGGAAGGGGAAGGCAACCTGGCTACGGTGAACGTGAGTACACCGGCGGCCAGCCCGGCGCTGGAAGTGTACGGACCGGAAATCCAGCAAAGCCTTACGCGTCAGAACGGGCGCGTGGGCGGGCGCAAAAGCTTCCGGTTCCGGCTGGTAGCATTGCGGCCCGGCCCGGTTGCGCTGGATACACTGTTTCGGCTGATATTCTTCAACCCAATCAAAGCCCGCTACGATACCCTGCATGCGGGTGTTCAGCCAGTAGTGCGCGGTGCCCGGCAGGCTACTACAGCTTTCCGTACTCTTCCCGATGATCCTTTTTACCGTGAGGCCCTGTCCGAGGCCGATTCGGAGTTGCAGCCCCGGGATATGTACCGGGATGTACGCCGCTATGCCAACCTGCTGCTGGTAGTGCTACTGGCCGTAGCGGGGGTGGGCTGGTGGCAGGCCCGGCGCTAACGCTAGAAATTGTGAAATAGTCGGTTTTCGGGTGAACTTGCGGCGCGGCCCGGTTGCCGCTGCTTCACCTTTTACCCGTTTGCTGCCATGAATACCTTCGGTTCGCTGTTTCGCATTACCACGTTTGGAGAATCGCACGGGCCGGGTATCGGGGTGATTATTGACGGCTGTCCGGCGGGGCTGCCCATTACGGCCGAGGAAATTCAGGTAGCCCTGGACCGCCGCCGGCCCGGCCAGAGCGACCTGACCACGCCCCGCTCCGAGGCCGACCGGGTAGAGGTGCAGTCGGGTATTTTCCGGGATGAAACCACCGGTACGCCCATCAGCCTCTACATCCGCAACCAGGACCAACACAGCCACGACTACTCCCACATCGAGCACGCCTACCGCCCCTCGCACGCCGACTTCACCTACGACCAGAAGTACGGCCGACGCGACTTCCGGGGCGGGGGCCGCAGCTCGGCCCGCGAAACGGCTGCCCGCGTGGCCGCCGGCGCCGTGGCCCAGAAGCTGCTCGACCAGCACGGCATCCGCGTGAGCAGCTACGTGTCGCAGGTGGGGGCGGTGGCCGTGCCGGTGGGCTATGAGCAGCTGGATCTGGGCCTCATCGACTCCAACCCCGTGCGCTGCCCCCACCCCGAAACGGCCGAGCGCATGGCCGACCTCATCCGGCAGGTGCGCGACCGGCACGATACCGTGGGCGGCTACGTGACGTGTGTGGTGCAGGGCGTGCCCGCCGGCCTGGGCGAGCCGGTGTTCGATAAGCTGCATTCGGAGCTGGGCCGGGCCATGCTGGGCATCAACGCCGTGAAGGGCTTCGAATATGGCTCGGGCTTCAGCGGGGTGCTGCTGTTCGGCTCGGAGCACAACGACGCGTTTTACACCGACGAGGCCGGCCAGGTGCGCACCCGCACCAACCACTCGGGCGGCATCCAAGGTGGCATCAGCAACGGGCAGGACATCTACTTCCGGGTGGCGTTCAAGCCCGTGGCCACCATCCTGCAAAGCCAGCAAACCATCAACGACCAAGGCGAGGCCATCAGCCTGGCCGGCCGCGGCCGCCACGACCCCTGCGTGTTGCCTCGCGCCGTACCCATCGTGGACGCCATGACCGCCCTGGTGCTGGCCGACATGCTCCTGCGTGCCCGCGCCAACCGGGTGTAAGCAACTGCCGTTATACTTGAAGGCCGGCGGCCACCCACGTTGTGCGGCGGCCGCCGGCTTCCGTTTTTCCTGCGCTTCCGGCGCGGCTCTGCCAGGGCCCCGGAGGCTTTTTCGCTTTGCTGCCTATGGCTGTTCCTCAACTCGTGCGTCCGCTGGTGCGGCCTTTCACCGAATTTTTCCGCCGCGAAGCGGCCGGCGGCATTATGCTGATGGCCAGTGCGGCGCTGGCCCTGCTGCTGGCGAATACCAGCTGGGGGCCGGCGGCGTACTTCCCCGACATCTGGGAAAAGCACCTGCGTCTGTCGCTCAATGGGCTTGTGCTCGATATGAGCCTGCTGCACTGGATCAACGACGGGCTGATGAGCATATTTTTCCTGATTGTGGGGCTGGAAATCAAGCGCGAGGTAATGGAAGGCGAGCTGTCGGAGTGGCGGCAGGCGGCTCTGCCCATTGCGGGGGCGCTGGGCGGCATGCTGCTGCCGGCCCTGCTGTATTTTCTGGTAAACCGGGGCTTGCCCACCCAGAACGGCTGGGGTATTCCCATGGCCACCGACATTGCCTTTGCCCTGGCCGTGCTGCAGTTGCTGGGCCCGCGCGTGCCGCTGGGCCTCAAGGTGTTTCTCACGGCCCTGGCTATTGTCGATGACTTGGGCGCGGTGCTGGTTATTGCCGGCTTCTACACCACTAACCTCGACCTGACGTACCTGCTGCTGGCGCTGGGCACCTGGGCCTTACTGCTGAATCTGAATTTCCTGGGTGCGCGCGGTTTAGCGTTTTACCTGCCGCTGGGCGTACTGCTCTGGTACTTTATGCACCAATCGGGTATTCATGCCACGCTGGCGGGCGTGCTGCTGGCCCTGGCCATTCCGGCCCGCATCGGGCAGGCCCGCCCCGAAATTCTGCGGATGCTGAACGACCGGCTGGGCATGCTGCAGCATGAGGTGCACGGGGCCGAGGCCAACCCGCGCATCATCAGTGAGGAGCTGGAATACCTTTCCGATACCATCAGCTCACCGGCCCAGAAGCTGGAGCAGCGCCTGCACTCGGTAGTGGCGTTTGGCATCATTCCGCTGTTTGCCTTCGCCAATACCAGCCTGATAATTGACGCCGGCGTGTTCGGGCAGCTGCTGACGCCGCTGGGGCTGGGCATTCTGCTGGGGCTGGTGGTGGGCAAGCCGCTGGGCATTGGGGCGCTGTCGTGGCTGAGCGTGCGGCTGGGTTGGGCCTCGCTGCCGGCCGGCGTGACGTGGCGGCACCTGTGGGGAGCCGGCGTGCTGGGCGGCATTGGCTTTACCATGTCGTTGTTTATTACGCTGCTGGCGCTGGGCGAACAGTCGGCGGGCGAGCCGGTGGCCAAACTGGCTATTCTGACGGCCTCGTTCCTGTCGGGTACTATGGGCTTTCTGCTGCTGCGCACTACGCCCGCTGCGCCCGAGGCCTCCTGAAAAGGCAGCACCGCCACCATCCTGTATTTCCTGGTTACCTTTGCAACTATTGCCGCCCCTGGCGGTTTATGCTTTCAGGCCGCGCCGCTTTGGCGGGTCTTCTCTCCGCTTGTCTCCAAGTCTTTCAAACATGGCTGAACAACTCACTGCCCCCGCTGCGCCGGTTTCTATCTACGCCGAAGCCAGCCCCAACCCCGAATCCATGAAGTTCGTGCTCAACACCCAGCTGCTGGCTGATGGTGTGAGCGTGGACTACCCTAACCTGGAAGCCGCTGCCAACTCGCCGCTGGCCCAGGAGCTGTTTAACTTCGATTACGTGGGCCGGGTATTCATCGCCCAGAACTTCGTAACCATCACCAAAACCACCGAGCACCAGTGGGCTCAGCTCATCCCCGAGCTGCGCACCTTCCTGAAGTCGTACGTGGAAGCCGGTGGCCCCATCTTCACCGTGGACCCCGCTGCCGAGCAGAAAGCCGCCCAGCAGGCCGCCGCTACCGGCGACGCCTCGGAGGCCGACCAGCAGACCAGCCAGAAAATCATCGACCTGCTCGATAACTACGTGCGCCCCGCCGTGGAGCAGGATGGTGGCAACATCACCTTCAAAAGCTACCACGAAGGCATCGTGACGGTGAACCTGCAGGGCTCCTGCTCGGGCTGCCCCTCGGCCACGGTTACCCTGAAATCGGGTATCGAAAACCTGCTCAAGCGCATGGTGCCCGAGGTGAAGGAAGTAGTAGCCGAAGGCGTAACCGCCCAGGGCTTCTAGTCGAAACGACTTCCATAAAAGCAACGCGCCCCGCCATAACTGGCGGGGCGCGTTGCTTTTATGGTTGGGGTTGTTGGGAGCCGGTAGCACGCGAGATGCTTCGCTGCGCTCTGCATGACGGTTACCACCAAACCAGGAGCATGTATGACGTGCTGCGGCTACAAACCGGACTTGAGCGTAAAATTGCGGGCTACATTGAAACCGAAGTACAGGTCGCCCTTGAAGAACCGGCCGCTGGTGGTGGAGATGAACTGCTGCGAAATCATGCTGTTGGCATTAGTCACGTGTAGTTGAAAGACGTGGCCGCCGGTTTCGATGTCGATACCCGCGCCCAGCGCGTCGCGCAGGCCGGCAGTGCGGGAGTTGGGCAGGCGGTAGTAGTATTCCCAGGTGAAGGCCATGCGCTTGGTGAACTTCTGCCGGCCGGCAAAGCCCAGGGCGTACACGTCGTTGGGCGCTGCCTTTTCGCCTACCAGGTTGCGGTGTACTACCGTGGGCATGAGCTGCACCGAGAGGCTCGGGCTCATCTTACGGGCCAACAGGGCCTGCCAGGTGTAGGTGAGGCGGCGCGAAAAGGTGTGCTCGAACCCGTCGGCGGTGGCCGAATAACGCAGGGTATTGATGGCGGAGCTAGCCAGCAACGTGGCGCTGAGCGGCATGCCACCCCTGCGCTGGCGCAGGAGCCGGTACTGCACAAAGCCGTCGAAAGCTTTTTCCACGGAGCTGCGACCTACGCCCACGGCCAGCCGGTCGGTCAGTCCGTACTCCAGTCCCAGCCGGATGGTAGCCTGGTCCAGCCCGAACAGGTTGTAGGGCCCGCTGTTCAGGCGCCCAAACCGGTGCGAAATCAGAAACACCAGCGTACCTGGACCGGGCGTTTCCACCGAATGGCCGTTGATGATGCGGGTGCCCTTGAAGGTGGCCTGCACCAGCTCATGGCCGGTACTATCAGGAGCCTGGGCATTGAGCTCGGCCAGCAGGCTGTCCTGGGCCTGGGCTGCCGCACTTAGCAACAGGGCCAGTAGCAGCACCCAGAAGCGTAGAGTAGAAGGATGGTGCATACACAAATCAGGGTTGAGATACGGTCGTAGCACCTGCTGCCGGAGCACACGCCAGTCGCACCGTTACCAGCACGCTTTTCGCAATATGGTCGCGCACCAGGGCCGGAATTTCGATGTTGTAATCGGCCGGAGCCACCGGAAAGCTGGCATTAATCAACACTTGGTTGCTCAGCGACGTGAGCGTGCCGGGCACTTTGATATGGCGCGTTACGCCGTGCATGGTCAGGTCGCCCTCGGCCACCACCTGCACGGCCCCGGTGGCCGTTAATGTTTCGGGTTTCCATTCCAGCACCCGCCCGCTGAACGTGGCCTTCGGGTACTTCTCCGATTCCAGATAGTTCTCATTGAAATGCTCCTGCATGAGGCTGCGCTTAAACTGGAATGAGCGGATGGGGACCGTAAAAGCCAGCTGCCCGCTGCGGGTATCCAGCACGGCAGCCAGCTGCTGACTGCGCGCTTCAATATCCTCCAAAGGGCTGGAAGAGAAGAAGCTCACCATGCCGGCCCGCGTTTGGTAGCGGGCAGACTGGGCCATACTATGGAAACCCTGGCCAAGCAGCCAGGTCAGGAGCATAAAGCGAATCAAACGGGGCATAGCTCAGTTGTTGGGCATTCCGGCCTGTACCCATTGCCGCAAACGGGCAATGTCGCAACGGGCCAGCTGCGGTTGATTTTGGGGCATGGCGGGGTAGCCGGGCTGGTGCTTCACCACGCCCAGCAGCCGGCCGTCGGCGGCTACCTGCTTCACCTGAGCGTAGCTTTCCAGGCTCACGTTGCCGTTGCGCAGGGCGTTGTTGTGGCAGCTCACGCACCGCTGCTGCAACAGCGGTGCGACGGTTCCCGCGAATGTGACGGCCGTGGAGTCGCAGGTGGGAGCGGGCGGCGCATTTCCCATCAGGTCTTCCACGTTGTCGTAGGTGCAGGCAGAGGTGTAAAGTAGCCCTGCCAGAATGAGCAGCAGCCACCACGCCGGCCGCCGGCGGGGGGTGAGCAAAGTGGCCGAGCGTGCGCCCCCGCGAACTGCCCGGCCACCCGGAGGTACCTGCCGGCTCATGGCGTAGCCACCAGCCATTGGTCACCCTCACTCACGAGTCCGTGTCCTTCTACCCGGCCGCGAGTCAGGTTATCGGCCGTGTAGTAATAGAGCGGTTTGCCCTTGTAGGTAAGCTGAGAAGTAGAAGCCGTTCCGTCGCCGTACGGCCCGCCGCCGCCCGCCGTGGTGCGGGTAATGGTACCAAAATCCGATGCTTTCAGCAGGGAGGGAAACACCCGACCCGAGGTAGTGAAAGGAGGCCACAATGCTTCACAGGAGCCGGTGCAGTTCGTGGGCAGGGTGTTGGGGTTCAGGTCGTCTTTGTGAAAGAAGTAAAGCGTGCGGCCCTTGCCATCTATCAGGAAGCTTTTGGTAGAAGCCTGGTTGGTAGTTTTATCGGTTACGGCCTTGGTAGCCACCATCACCGAGTAGCCGGGGTTCACCACGTACCACACGTTGCCCACGCCGTTGCCGGTGGTCTGGCCGCTGGCTTCGCGCACGTTCTGGCCGTTCACGGCCGGGGCGTAATAGTACAGCGGCCAGCCCTTGTAAGTGGTTTGCGGTTGTCCACTGGCTGTCATTTGCGTTTTGAAGTCGGACGCCTGCAGGCCGTCACCTACCTGAATATCAGCTTCGTAGAAGATGGGCCACACGGCGGCGCAGCCCCCGGTGCACACGTTCTGCCCATCCACGTCGCGGGTGAAGTAGTACAGCGTATTGCCGGCTTTGTCGGTCAGGAAACTGCCCATAGTAGCCGAGGTAGCCAGCTTGATAGTGGGGTCGGGCGTGGGCTGCGCAGGTTTGTCATCGGAGCTGCTGCAGGCCGTCAGCAGCCAGCCAAAGAGCAAGGCAAAGCCAGCCCCCGCTCCCAGTCGGAAGCGGCGAGATAGGAAAGTTGTCATGATAAACAGGGAAAAGGTGGGTGAAAAAGTGGGCACAGGGCCTGCCTGACCCGCTCTGGAACGGGCCCTAATCAGCTGGGCACTGCGGCAATACCCCAGGCAAAACAGAAAGCAAAAGCGGTTGAAAACCGGGCAGGCGGCCCGGACTTAGCACTTACGGTGCGGCCGTGCGGGGCCGAAACAGGCCGTATTTAATCCCTAGCAATATGCCGGAGCTACTTAGCTTAACCTGTCCAAAACCCACGCCGCCCAGCGGGACTTTCACAAAAGGCTCAGCCTGCACCAGCCAGCGGCTGCCTACTGCCCGCTCCATTCCTACGCTCAGCTGCAGCAGGCTGAAAGCGGCATTGCCGCTGCGGTCAATGCTCCAGGTTCGGTCTATGTAATTCCCGTTGAGCTCATACAGATAACGGTACCGCTCATGGCGCATCAGCAGGGACGTGAGACCCGCCGAGGCGTAAAAGGTGTGCCCGGGCCGCACGGCCACATCGTAGCGCACATCCAGCGGAATTTCCAGAATGCGGCAGTTGGCATCTATCTGGTCGACCGGAATCCGATGCGTCCAGTAGGTGGGCGGCGGGTTGTAATCAGCTCCTTTGGCGGCGTATCGTTTGATGCTGCGCGTGAGGCCGGTCCGCACCCGGATACGCGGGGTCAGTCGGTACTCCAGCGCAACGCCCATCGTGCCCCCCACGCGCGGCGTGGGACCAGGCAGTACGGCCGTTGCCTCGGGCCCGCCAATCAGGCCTACCAGCAGGCGGTACGCAGGTTTTGGTTGTGACGGTTTCTGCGTGGTGCTGTCGGTGGGTGCTACACGTGGGGCAGTGGCCGCTGAGTCTGCCGGAAGCACTGCCGCCGTGCCCGCTGCAGCGTCTGTTGCGGTAATTGCTTCAGGAGCTAAGATAGAGCCGGGAGCAGCAGTAATAGCAGGGGTGTTGCCAACACCGGCATTTGGCACAGCCGGATTTGCAGCAGAACTTAGTGAAACGGACTGCTCAACGGATGCCTTCGTCATGATGGAAGGCGGATTTGTTGCGGAAACTGCCAGCGCCGTTGCCGTACCAGCGGTGCCGATGGCAGAGGCAGTATGCTGCTTCCCTGGCTCATCAGCGCGAAAAGAGGATCTGCTGCGGCCGGATGAGGCAACCAATTGGCCCGCTACGTTGGGCAGTACGAAAACCCGGCGCGACTTGTGGAAAGAGCCTACAGACGCTTCAGAAGCCGCAGGTGAGCCAGTAACACCCGTTGCGCTGGCAGCAGCAGCCAGTGCTGCTACTGGTGCAATTTGATCGGGAGGAGTATTGCGGGCAGTAGCTGCCGCCTCAGGCTGTTGCTGAACACGGCGGTTGAGCTGTTGAGCAGCTGCGGGCCGGAGTGTCTGCGCAGCGGTGGCGTCCGGAGTGTTACTAGTAGGTTGCCGCAGCTGCCACCCCGACTTCTGATTCCAAAGTAAGGCCAGCAATGCTACCAGCACCAGCTCAGCGGCAAACCACCGGGCTACCTGACGGCGCACCTGTTGCTGCACCAGCCGTTGTTGGTCGGCGGCATTTAGTTGGTCTTCCAGTTGTAACCAGCCCGACAGGGATACCTCGTCGGGGTAGGCTTCGGCACCGCGCTGGAACAGGCGGTCCAATTCCTCATCTGACATATCCGGCGTAGGCATGGTGATGTTGCTGTTTAAGCAGCGTTTTCAGCTGCGTGCGGGCCTTAAACAGGTTCGATTTCGACGTTCCGGTTGTGATGCCCAGGTGTTCGGCTATTTCCTCGTGGGAGTAGCCGTCAATGGCGAATAAGTTGAATACGGCCCGGTAGGCCGGTGGTAGCAGCCCAATCAGCCGTAGCAGCTCCTCAAACGATAGTGCATCCAGGGGCGTGCTGCCCACATCGGCCGGGTAATGCTCCGCTGCTTCCAAATCCGTCTGGAAAGCGTGGCGGTGGTTGCTGCGGAACTGGTCGATGGCCGTGCGCACCATAATGCGCCGCAGCCAGCCGCGCAGAGAGCCGGCCAGGTCCTCGGGGTAACGGCGGGCATCAAAGCGCGGCAGTTCCTGGAATGCCTTCATAAAGCCGTCGTTTACGGCTTCCTGCGCCAGGTCCCGGTCGTGAAGGTAGCGCAGGCAGATACTGAGCGCGTAGGCGAAATACTGGCGGTAGAACTGGCGCTGGCACGCACGGTCCAGCTGCCGGCATCCAGCCAACAGGTCGGTAAGCAGCGCAGAATCGGGTGCGGGGGCGGCCACGGGAGCGAAGCGTCTGAGTTATTAGGCCACTCGGAACGGTTCCTGAAAAGGTTGCCCTGAGCGCGTAAAAAAGTTAATAAAAAAAGCCCGACCGGTCAGGTCGGGCTTTTTTAAAGTTTCTAGTTGCTGGTTTCTAGTTTTTAGTTGACGTTATAACCAGCAACTAAAAACTAGAAACTCGTTTTACACTTGCGCGGCAGTGTTCAGCTTAGGAGCACCAGCCTCGGAGGTGTTGAGGCGCTCTTTCTCTTTGCGGCCGTAGGTGTCCAGAATCAGCGGAGCGGCAATGTACAGCGAGGAGTACGTACCGAAGATGATACCGATAATCATGGCGAAGGAGAACGAGCGGAGCGTTTCACCCCCGAAGATGTAGAGTACCACCATCACCAGGAATACCGTGGTAAACGTAATCATGGTGCGCGAGAACGTGCTGTTCAGGGCTGGGTTTACCACCTGCGCAAAGGTCAGGTGCTTGTTTTCCCGCAGGTATTCCCTGATTCGGTCGTAAATAACGATGGTATCGTTCATGGAGAAGCCGATGGTTGTCAGCACAGCGGCCACGAATACCTGGTCCATCTCGTAGTTCAGGCCCAGGGCCCGGGCAATCGGGAAGGAGGCAATTACAATCAGGGCATCGTGGAACAGGGCCACTACCGCCGCCATGGAGTACTGCCACTTCTCGAAGCGGAACAACACGTACACGAAAATGGCCAGCAGCGTAAGGCCCAGGCTCAGTACCGAGGTGCGCTTAATGTCGTCGGCAATGGTAGCGCCCACTTTCGAGGAGCTTACCTTGGTAGGATTCAGCGCGCCGTATTTAGCGTTCAAACCCTTGAACATGGCCGCTTCCACCTGCTTGTCGGCGTCGGCGCTTTCGTCGGCGGCGAGGTAGCCGGTCGTAATGCGCAGGCGGTTTTCGGCACCAAAGGTTTTCACCTCCGTACCGGCCCCACCAAAGTAATCCTGGGTAAGCTGGTCGCGCACATCCGAAGCCACTACGGGCTTGCTGAAGTTCACGATGTACTCACGGCCTCCACGGAAGTCAACGCCCAGGTTCGGGCCACCCTGCACGTACATCAGCGCGAAGCCAACGATGATGAACACGGTGGAGAGGGTGTAGGCAATCTTACGCTTGCCTACAATGTCCAGGTTGATGTTCTTGAACAGGTTGCGCGAGAAAGGCGTGCTAAAGCTGAGCGAGTTGGCGTTGTTGTTCTTCACCATGCGCTCAATGATCAGGCGCGACACGTACACGGCCGACAGGAACGAGGTGAATACGCCGATACCCAGGGTAATGGCAAAGTTCTGCACCGGACCCGTACCGAAGAAGCCCAGGATAACAGCAATGATCAGCTGCGTTACGTTGGAGTCGAAAATGGCGGTGGTAGCGCGCGAGTAGCCTTTGTTGATGGCGTCAGTCGGTTGTAGACCGTGGTCCAGCTCTTCCCGGATCCGTTCGAAAATCAGTACGTTGGCATCCACCGAAGCCGCAATTACCAGCAGCAGACCGGCAATGCCGGGCAGGGTAAGGGCAAACTGGAAGTTCGCCAGTACCCCCATAATCAGGAACAGGTTGAACAGCAGCACGGCATCGGCTACCATACCGGCGCGGCCGTAGTACACGGCCATGAACAGCATGATGATAGCCAGACCGCCAATTACCGAGAACAGACCCTGGTTGGTAGCCTCGCGGCCCAGCGACGGACCTACTACGGCTTCTTCCACAATGCGGGTAGGAGCGGGCAGCTTACCGGCTTTCAGGATGTTGGCCAAGTCTTTGGCTTCTTCAATCTGAAAGTTGCCCGAGATGCTGGAGTTGCCGCCAGCAATTTCCGACTGCACGTTCGGGGCCGAGTACACGTAATCGTCGAGCACAATGGCAATCTGGCGGCCAATGTTGGCAGCCGTCAGGCGCTGCCACTTGCGGGCACCACTGGGGTTCATCTGCATGGTCACCTCGGCGCGGCCGGTCAGACCGTCGAAGTCACCGTTGGCGTCGCTGATTACCTCGCCACCAATCGGGGCTTCCGTAGAGCTGCCTTTGCGGATGGCGTACAGCTGCAGATATTCCTGGCCGTCCACTACGTCGGGCTTGGCACCCCACAGGAAGGTGAGGTTAGAGGGTAGTACCGAGCGGGTTTCGGGGCTGCGCAGCATGGCATTCACGCGGGCCGTGTCCCGGATGTTGGCACCCAGCGTACCGGGCATGGTGAACAGGCTGGCCAGAACGTTTTTCTGGGGAGCAGCCGAGTCGGCTTTTGCCGTGGCTTTGGTGCCTTTCTTGGCTAGCTGGCTGGCCAGGGAAGTAGAGTCGCCGGCGGCAGCAGTAGCAGTTTTAGCAGTATCGGTGGTAACAGCGGCGGCTACGGCCGGAGCAGCTTGCTCCTTGGCGCTCAGCACTTGGTTGAGTTGGTTCAGGTAAGGCGCAAACTCATCCTGACGCCATACTTCCCAGAACTCCAGCTTGGCCTGGCCCTGTACCAGCTTGCGCACCCGGTCGGGGTTGTCTACGCCGGGCAGTTCAATCTGAATGCGGCCGGTGCCTTTTACCCGCTGAATGTTGGGCTGGCTGGTGCCGAATTTGTCGATCCGGTTACGCAGGATGTTGAACGAGCGGTCAATGGCTTCCTCTTCCTGCTTATTGATTTCGCTCATCACCTTGTCATTCGAGGCGTTGATGTCAATGGAGCCTTTGTTGACAGTGTTAGCGAAGATGCGAGCCAGCTTGTCGTTCGGGGCAATCTGCTGGAACGACTGGGCAAACAGCGTGGTGAAGGGAGTAGAAGGGTTGGTTTTGCGCAACTCCTGCGCCTGGGCCATGGCCTTGTTGAACACCGGATCCTTGGAGTTGCCGCTCATGGCGCGCACAATCTCCACCGGCGACACCTCCATGGTGAGGTGCATGCCGCCGTTCAGGTCAAGGCCCAGGCCCAGCTCCGACTGCCGTACGTCTTTGTAAGTAAGAGGGCCGAATACCGGAGCCCGCCACACCGAGTCGAGGTAGTGCTGGCGTTGCTTTTCGTTGATCTGGCCGCCGCGCGTGGCATAGCGCGCCGCATCCCGCTGCACGCCTCTGGAAACGAGGGTCAGCGAGAGGAAGTAAATACATAACGCCGATACCAGAAGGGTCAGCGTGATGATGAGTCCTTTATTACGCATGAAAAAAGTAGGGTTGGATAATCCAGGAAGGCAAGTGGGAGGCTGATTTGGTAAGCCGGGCCGCACGCTACTACTACCAACAACACGCAGGATTCTGCCTCATCAGCCGGGGCAGAAGTCGCTCATCAGGCAACGGGCGGCCCGCCGGTTAGGGGGCCTGCGGCGAAAGTGCCGCCAGCAAAAGCCGCGTCCGGAAAAAATCGGGAACGGCGCTGGGACGGGCCTGTGGCCCGGTAGAGCAGGCCGGCCGCCACTGCGCCACGGGCAGGAGCACCGGAAGCGGCAGCCAGGCATCGGCGGCCGGAGCCACGTAAAAGCCCAGCGGCGAGGTAGCCTCAAGGTTCACCCGTTGCTTGACTACCGCCGTGCGGGGAGCCACGTTCAGCCGGGTTTGGTGGCCGGCCGGCAGTACCCGTAGCGTGGCCACAGCCTGGTGGTTCAGCCCCAGCACCATCAGCAGGGTAGCTGTGATGAGGGCAAAACGCAAACGGGGCAACAGGGCGGTAAAGGAACGCAATGCAGTGGGGTAAGAGCTACAAATATAGGTTTTTGGCCCCGGCGCTGCAAAAGCCCGCTCGCATGCGTGGCAATACCGCAAAGAAAAAGCCCCCGCGAGTGGCGGAGGCTATTCCCTGCGGCAGTGAAGCCGGTTGATTTCTAGCGGGTTTGCGCCCCGGCAGCCACCTTGCTGCGCAAAAATGACACCAGCACATCCAGGCCTTTATCGAAGTGCCGGTTGTTCGGGATGATGATATCGGCGTCGTGCTTGAAGGGCTTGATGTACTTTTCGTAGGTAGGCGCCACGTGGTTGGTGTAGCGGTAGAGCACGTCCTCCAGGTCGTAGCCCCGCTCGTCCCGGTCGCGCACAATGCGGCGCTGCAGCTTCACATGTTCCCGGGCGTCGATGTACACTTTCAGGTCCAGCAGCTTGGCCACCTCCTCGAAGTAGAACACAAAGATGCCCTCCACCACTACAATGGGCGCGGGCCGGAACACCAGTTCAGCAGGCACCACGTTGGGGTTATTGAAGGTGTACTCCTGGCGGCGTACCTCCAGGCCCTGGCTGATGCGCAGCACGTCGGCCGCGTAAGCCGCCGAGTCGATGCTGCCGGGCAGGTCGAAGTTGGTGACGCCCTGGGCATCCACCGTCTGGCTTTCCCGGGGGTGGTAATAGTTATCCTGCGAAATCAGACAGATTTCTTCTTCGGGAAACGAAGCCAGCAGCCGGCGCAAAAAAGTGGTTTTGCCGGAGGCGCTGCCGCCCGTGATACCGACGATGAAGGGGTGTTGCATGGTGGGGGGAATAGGCCCGTACCGGCAGGGCCAACCCTGCAAAAGTAAGAAATCTAGCTGAGGCGCGCGGTCAGGAAGTGAAATTGTAGGCTGGCAATACCCGGATGGGCTGTTCAGCTTCCCAAGTCCGGATACCTTAAGGTACGAGCTTAGCCGGCCTGAACTGAGCTAAGAAAGCTAACCAAACCGGCTACAGCCCGGCTCCGGTGACTGATGGCGTTCTTCTCGGCCAGCGTCATCTGGGCAAACGTGCGGCCGTCTGCTTCCGTCGGCTGAAACACGGGGTCGTAGCCGAATCCATCGGTGCCCTGCAGCGTCTCCGTTATTTTTCCAGCCACGGCACCGGCAAACGTATGCACGTCGGTGCCGCTGAGCACCAGCGCCACCACCGTCCGAAACTGGGCTGAGCGGTCGGTAGCACCCTGCAGCTCCTGCAGCAGCTTCTGCACATTATCCTCGGAGCGGCGCTGAGGGCCAGCGTAACGGGCCGAGTACACGCCGGGAGCACCGTGCAGGGCCGTTACTTCCAGGCCGGTATCATCGGCAAAACAGGCCACACCGTAGTGGTCCCACACGTACCGGGCTTTCTGCAGGGCGTTGCCTTCCAGCGTATCCTGCGTTTCGGGCAACTCCTCCTGACAGCCGATGTCAGCCAGGCTGAGTAATTCAATGGAAGCGGGCAGCAGCGGCCGGATTTCATCCAGCTTATGGGCGTTGTTGGAGGCGAAGCAGAGGCGCATAGGAGTGGAGCAGGTGAATTGAATACAAAAGTACGGCAATAAAAAAACCGGCAGGAGCCGGTTTGCGGGAGAAGTGCGGAGAATGTCGTCAGCCGTAGCCTACCGGAACATCAGCTTAATTGTGTCCCAGGAGCGGAGGACTACGTTGGCCTCCGGCTGGGCGGGCGTGGTTTGGTAAGTCCGGGTACCAGTGGCCGTGCGCACCGCTAGGCGGTAGGTAACCCCCTCGCGGCCCATTTCCTGCCGGAACACATTCTGGTCGATGTAGCGGTAGTGGGGCTGAGCGGTTGGCGTCAGGCTGGTGATTTTGTCGAAATCGTCCGCCGGATAATCCTGCCGGTACACCTCATAGCCGCTGATGCCCTGCTCATTGGCCGCGTTCCACTCCAAGTGCACACTGTCGCCCTGCATCTGGGCCCGGAACAGCGTAACTGTGGCCCCGTAGGCCAGCAACGACACCAGCAGGCACGCAGCAAGGAGTATAAAGGTACGGGGCATAGAAACGGTAGCGCGGCGGAAGGAAAGCGGGGTAAGTATACAGGTATTCACCCGAAAAGCCGATGCCGCCCGTGTTAAGGATGAGTTACGCGGCACAAAAGCCCGGGAAGTCTTTTGAAATTCCGGCGTAACGTGTACTTTTGCAGTCCCTTCCGCAAAATCGGCAGGCAACAAGGTAAAACGGCCCTACGACCATGAAAAAAGACATTCACCCCGAGTACCGCGAAGTGGTATTCCAGGACACTTCCAGCGGTTTCAAGTTTGTTACCCGCTCCACGATGAACTCCAACGAGACCATCACCATGGAAGACGGCAAAACTTACCCCGTAATCAAGGTGGAAGTTAGCTCGGAGTCGCACCCCTTCTACACCGGCAAAAACGTACTGCTCGACACGGCTGGCCGCGTAGAGAAGTTCATGAACCGCTACAAGAAAAAATAGCTTTTCGTAAGCTGTTAGCTACTAGCCGTTGGCTGATAGCTTTCTTCAAGAAACTCCCTTCCTCATCCGAAGGGAGTTTTTTATTTGCCATTTTTGAGCATTCATTTCTTTGGCGGCCTGCTTGGCCTGCCGGAGCTATCAGCTAAAAGCCAGTAGCTAACAGCTAAACTTCCTATGCACGTTCTGCTCTTCGACGACCCCGCCATTCGGCCCCACCTCTTGCCGTTTACCTTCACCCGGCCCGTGGCGGCTTTGCGCTGCGGAATTCTCACGCTGGCCGAGAAGTGGCAGCATCGCCTGGGGGTGGAACAGGTAGGCTACCTCACCGAAAGCTACCTGCAGGCTAAATACCCGGCCGGCGACACCCAGGGTCCCGCCCTAGTTATCAACGGTGCCATCTGCCCTGATGATCTGCTGGTGCAGCAGGTGCAGGCCCTGGTACCCGGTGAGGCGCTGTTTGATGAGGAAATGCTGGTAGCTGCCCACCTAGCCGATGCCACCCAGGTAGCCGAGCTGATTCAGGAAGGCTTCCAGAAAACCCGCGACGTGCTGGAGCCCGTTACGGCCATTCAGGCGGTGTGGCACCTGTTCCTGCGCAACGGGGCCGAAATCCGCCGTGACTTCGACCTGCTCACCAAAGGCCGGCAGTCGGAGCCCATCGGTGACGCGCACACCATCGTGTACGCCCCCGAAAACATCTTCATTGAGCCGGGCGTGAAAATCCGGGCTGCCATCCTCAACGCCGAAAACGGCCCCATTTATCTGGGCCGCAACTCCCAGGTGCACGAAGGGGCCATCATCAGCGGGCCGCTGGCCTTGTGCGAGGGCAGCCACATCAACGCCGGGGCCAAAATGCGCGGCGACAATACCGTAGGCCCCTATTCGAAAGTAGGCGGCGAAGTAGGCAACAGCATCCTGCTGGGCTACAGCAACAAGGGCCACGACGGTTACCTGGGCAACTCAGTTATTGGCGAGTGGTGCAACCTGGGGGCTGATACCAACACCAGCAACCTCAAGAACAACTACGCCCCCGTCAAAATCTGGAGCCACTCGGCCGGCCGCTTCGTGAACACCGGCCAGCAGTTCTGCGGCCTCATGATGGGCGACCATAGCAAGTGCGGCATCAACACCATGTTCAACACCGGCACGGTGGTGGGCGTGGGGGCCAACATCTTCGGAGCCGGTTTCCCTCGCACCTTCATTCCAAGCTTCAGCTGGGGCGGGGCCGCCGGCTTCGAAACCTTCAAGCTGCCCAAAGTAGCTGAAGTAGCGGAGCGCGTCATGGCCCGCCGCCAGCTGCAGTACGATGCCGTAGAACAAGGCATCATGCAGCACGTGTACGAGCAAACCGTGAGAGACCGGGTGTGGGAGAAAGCTGCCCCAACGGCCCCGGTTACTGGCCAGGAGTTGTAAGAATTACACGCTATGCGACCATATCAGGTAGAATATGTTCAGCTGCATGGTTGGGACGCAGAAATTGTAGGCTTGTGGCTAGCCGAGAATGAGGAATGGCTATTGTTGCACTACATCCCAGTTGATTATGTAGTGGATGGTTACGTGCTAATCTCGAAGGCGCATATTGCCACCCGTATACCCAATAAGAGTCAACAGCAAGCAGAACTGGTGCTGCGCCTCAAAGGTGTCAAGCAAGACTTGCCTTCGGACTTCAGATTTGCTGATACTCTCTCATTGCTACGCTGGACCGAACAGCAATATGGCTTGGTACACTTCGTAGAGGAGGAGGATAGTACGTATCTCGGGTGGCTGAATGAGGCAGATGTTGTGCATTTCTGGATTGATACGCTAGAGCCGAATGGTACTAAAGATATCCGTGAAGAAAACGAGAAGCCTTTCGCTTTTCACGAAATACGGCTTATCGTTTTCGGTGACGATTACTCTCAATCCATGAAATTGCTGTGGCAGCACCATTGCAATCATGAATTGTGGGAAACGGGTAATAACTGATACAATATGCGTTTCTCCGACATTCCCGGCCAGCAACAGGTGAAGCAGCTGCTCGTGCGCAGCGTGCAGCAAAACCACGTGGCGCACGCCCAGCTGTTTCGCGGGGCCGAGGGCTCGGCGGCGCTGCCGCTGGCGCTGGCTTTTGCAGCTTTTCTGAACTGCGAGAACCGCCCGTCCGAAGCCGAAGACTCCTGCGGCCACTGCCCGAGTTGCCAGAAAATCGACAAGCTCATTCACCCCGACCTCAACTTCATCCTGCCGGTTACCACCACCAAGGCCGTAACCAAAGACGCCGTCAGCAGCAAGTTTGCGGTCGAGTGGCGCGAGTTTGTGCTCCAGAACCCCTACCAGGGCCTCAACGACTGGATGCAGCACATCGGGGCCGAAAACAAGCAGGGCAGCATTTCCAAGGAAGAAAGCGTGAACCTGCTGCGGCTGGTGAGCCTGAAGGCCTTTGAGGCCCGCTTTAAGCTGGTGATTATCTGGCTGCCGGAACTCATGCACCCTTCCGCCGCCAATGCCGTGCTGAAACTGCTGGAAGAGCCACCACCCGCCACCATTTTCCTACTGGTGAGCAACGCCCCCGAGCAGCTGCTGCTCACCATCATCAGCCGGGTGCAGCCGGTGGTAGTGCGCGCCGTGCCGGAGCCGGAGCTGACGGCCTGGCTGCGCGACGTGCAGCACGTACCCGAGGTGAAAGCCCGGCAGCTGGCCCAGCTCACGGAAGGCAACGTGGGCGCGGCCCTGGCTGCCCAGGCTTCCGGCCAGGAAGAGCACGACTATTTTGCGCTGTTTGTGAGCTGGATGCGCACCTGCTACGCCAACAAGGTGGCCGATATGCTGGAAAAGTGCGACGAGTTTCAGAAGCTGGGCCGCGAAAACCAGAAGGAGTTTCTGCAGTACGCCCTCACGCTGGTACGCAAGGTGCTGCTGTTCGGGCTGGATGCGCAGTTGGTGCCCCACCTACCGCAGCAGGAGCAGGGCTTCGTGAAGGGCTTTAGTCCGTTTGTAACGCCCCGTAACGCTTCCCAGTTGGCCGAGGAGCTTAACGAAGCGCACTACCACATTGAGCGCAACGCCAATCCGCGCATGGTATTCCTAGATATTTCGCTGCGGGTGGCGGAGCTGCTCCGCCTAGTCTGAGGCAGATGAGTTGTGGCTGAAGTAAGTCCGTCATGCAGAGCGTAGCGAAGCATCTCGCGTGCTGGCACCTGCCTTACTTTTCGCAACATCAGCACGCGAGATGCTTCGCTACGCTCTGCATGACTGGTCAATAAGTACGCTGAGTTGCTGGAAAAATGCCCCTATACTTAATTAAAAGCCAAAAATACAGTTTGCTAACTTAGTATAGCTGTTGCTAAACTGCGTATAGCCGGCTGGCTTAACAGGGGTGCGTATCTTTGCAGAGGCGAAGGCCTGGGGCTGTTTAGGCTCCCAAGTATCACAGTTTCTGAATTCGTTTCCAAGTTGAAAACTTCCATTCGTATCGGTACCCGCGGCAGCAAGCTGGCGCTGTGGCAGGCTAATCATGTAGCCGACCGCCTCACCGCCGCCGGCCTCTCGCCCGAAATCGTCATCATCACCACCAAAGGCGACGTGGTGCTGGACCGCTCCCTGGATAAGATTGGAGCGAAGGGCGTGTTCACTGAGGAGCTGGAAGAAAGCCTGCGTACCGGCCACATTGATATTGCCGTGCACAGCGCCAAGGACGTACAAAGCACCATTCCCGCCGACCTGGAACTGCTGGCCTTTATGGAGCGCGAGCAGGTAAACGACGTGGTAGTGAGCTTCGACGCCAACCTCGACCTGCAGCGCCCCGACCTAGTGCTGGGCACCAGCAGCACCCGGCGCAAGGCTATGCTGAAGCGGTTTATGCCCCACGCTACCACCGCCGAGGCCCGGGGCAACCTGCAAACCCGCCTGCGTAAGCTCGAAGAAGGCCAATACCACGCCTTGGTGCTGGCCTACGCCGGCGTGCACCGCATGGAGTACGATGGCCTCATCCGCCACGTGCTGCCCGAAACGCAGTTTATTCCGGCCACCGGCCAGGGCAGCGTAGCCATTGAGTGCGCCCGCAATCTGGAGCCCGCCCTCAAAACCGAGCTGCACCGCATCCTCGACCACACCGCCACACACGTATGCCTGGCCGCCGAGCGGGCGTTTCTGCGCACCATGGAAGGCGGCTGCAGCATCCCTAGCTTCGCCCTGGCCACTCTCAGCCCCGACGGCGCAACCCTGCAACTCCATGCCGGCCTCATCAGCCTCGATGGCCAGCAGTTCATTGAAGAAACCCGCACCGCCACCCCCGCCGAGGCCGAAGCAACCGGCGTTCAGCTGGCCGAAAGCATCCTAGTCCGCGGCGGCCAGCAAATCCTCGATGATATCCGGCGGGAGCGGGCGTAGAAAAAAAACGTCATCTTGAGCAACGTAAAGGACCTTATCACGCTGGAACAGATTGTTCTGACGTGGTAAGGTCCTTTGTGTTGAACAGGATGGCAAGTTCAGTTTCTATTCTCTTTTGCCACGGCCAAACAGCGCGTACAGTATCAGCGCAAACACGGCCCCGCTAGTGTCCGCCAGCATGTCTTTTTGGGCGTCCCAGATGTCGCCCTGGCTGCCTAGGAAGGCGGCTCCTGCGTCGCCGCCGGCCAGCTCGGCGTACACCCATTCAATCAGTTCGTAGCTCATGGCTACGGTGCCAATAACGCACAGGGGCAGCAAATAGCTCAGGAAACGGCTCCGGATAAGGTCGCGCTGGTCGGTGTACTCGATGAGGGCGTAGGCGTAGAAGCCCACCGAGAAGTGCGCTACCCGGTCGTACATATTGCGCTTGAACCCGAACAGGTTGTTGAACCAGTCGAAGGGTACCTTCTCGAAGGTGTAGTGTCCGCCCACGGTGTGCATAAAAATCAGCACGCTCATGAGGGCATACGCCAGGTTGGAAAATCGCACCCCGCGTACGTACAGTACGACCAAGGTTCCCACAATCAGCAAAATCGGAATGTTTTCAGCCCACCACGTGCCCCGGTCGGTGGGGTTGATGCCCAGCGCCACAAACTCAATGAGGTAAATGGCCAGGAGTACTTTCGGAAACCAGTGCGAAGCGGTGGAAGAGGGGAGAGGTTGGGTCATGCGAAGGCAAGAAATAAGGTTGAGCTTAGCGGCATACGTAAATGGCCTGTATTCGCTGCCAAAAATCAAAAAGACTACTGGCCATGGTGCGGGATTCCCGGGTTTCGGCCGTTTGAGGCCCGGTAAAACCGCGTAACTTCGCCGGACTTCCTCCATCTCCGATAGTGTGTCGTTATGAGTAACATAGTGCGTCGTGCCCTCTGGGTAAGTCTGATTCTGAGCGTTGTGGTATCGGTCGCGCAGGCTGCCAAAAAGCCCCGTAAGAGTCGTAAAGATGAAATCGTAACTATCAGCACGGCCCAGGGTGATATTCGGCTGATTCTGTTTGATGTGACCCCCTTACACAAGGCCAATTTTCTGAAGCTGGCCCAGAGCGGCTTCTATAACGGCACCACTTTCCACCGCATCATTCCGGGCTTCATGATTCAGGGCGGCGACCCGAATTCCAAGGATGCCGACCCCAACAACGACGGTGCCGGGCAAACGGATGAAAAGATGATTCCGGCCGAAATCCGGCCCGGGCTCACGCACAAGCGCGGGGCCGTAGCCGCCGCCCGCACCCCCGATTTTATCAACCCACAGCGCATGAGCAGCGCCTCGCAGTTCTACATCGTGCAGAATCCGCTGGGTACCCCGCATCTGGACGGGCAGTACACCGTGTTTGGACAGGTTATCAGTGGGCAGGAGGTGGTGGATAAGATTGCCCAGCAGCCCGCCGCCGAACGAAACCGCCCCGTCACGGACATCAAAATGACCGTAAAAGTGGAGAAGTTGAAGAAGAAGAAAATCACGGAGCTGTACGGCTACCAGTATTAACCCGCTTTCGGCTATGAAAATACTGGTAACGGGCTCCAATGGCTTACTCGGGCAGAAGCTGGTGGCTCTGCTCCGCCAGCAGTCCGAGGTGCAGCTGGTGGCCACGTCGCGCGGTGCCAACAAGCTGGCCGATGTGTATCCGGAAGTGCAGTTTGTGACCTTGGATGTTGCCGACGCGGCGCAGGTACACGAGGTAATCGGACGGGAGCGGCCCACCCACCTCATGCACACGGCCGCCATGACCAACGTAGATGAGTGTGAGCTAAACCAGGCGGAGTGCTGGCACCAGAATGTGGAAGCTGTGGCCAACCTGGTAGCGGCCTGCGAGCAACATCAGGTGCATGTGCTGCACCTCAGCACCGATTTTATTTTCAGTGGGGCCGAAGGGCCGCTGACTGAAGAGGCCGTGCCTGAGCCGGTGAACTTCTACGGACAAAGCAAGTTAGCAGCCGAGCAGCTGGTGCAGGCCTGTCGCGCGCCCTGGGCTATTTTGCGCACGGTGCTGGTGTATGGCACTGCCCATGACTACGGCCGTACCAATATTGTGACCTGGGTGCGCGACTCTTTGCAGGCCGGTAAACCCATTAAGGTCGTCAACGACCAGTTCCGTACGCCCACGCTGGCCGAAGACCTGGCCATGGGCTGCTGGCTGGCCGCCCGCCACAATGCCACGGGCATCTACCACATCAGCGGGCAGGAGCAATACACGCCCTACCAGATTGCGCAAGCAGTAGCGGCCTACTTCAACCTGGATGCTATACTCATTACTCCGGTTGATGCCAGTATCTTCACGCAGCCTGCCCGGCGCCCTTTGCGTACCGGCTTTATCATTGACAAAGCCAAGCGCGACCTGGGCTATCAGCCACGCACCCTGGCCGAAGGCATTGCGTTGCTGACTTCGCAAATGGTCTGAAACGCAAAAAACCCGCGAACAACGCCCGCGGGATTTTCACACACCTATTGCAACAACCTATATGTAGCGGAGCCTGCTGCGAGCAGACGCAGCAGCTTCGTACATGAATTATTCGAGTTAAAAAGCCACCCGGCTGGTGGCGCTATACGCAGAATACAGATGTCTGTCAGAATAACTGTATCTGTAGTAAATTCCTGTTTTTCAGGGGATTTAATGGGTCTTGTTAGAGCAGCTTGACTCCTTTTTGGCGCCGTTCTTATGACAATATTAGGGGAGTAATAATGCCTTGTAAAGGACACTTCTGTTATAATTGTGACTTGTTATTAAGTAAAAATAAGTAGTACTTTTTTTAAGTATAAAATATGATGATAGTGGCTTGATTTAGTCTGGAAACACAATTTGGTGTGGTGTGCCACGAAGTACAGCGAAAAAACCAGCTGTTTTATAGCTGATTTGTGACATCTAGCGGCGATTTTCTGACCCACTAATTCGTTGCAGACTTAGGACAGTGAGCGTAATAGCGAGGCCTGGCCACAGAATAAGCCACCAATCGGGAGGGGCCTGACGCACAGCGGCTAACAGGCGCCCCCAGCTGGGCATTTCGGCAGGCAGTCCTACTCCCAGAAAGGAAAGTGTAGTTTCGAGGCTGATCAATACAGCTACCGTCAGCGGAAAGCGAACCAGCAGCACTGGCAGGGCGTTCGGGCCGATATGCCGCCACAAAATCCGTAATGAGGGAATGCCCGCCGCCTGGGCCGCTTCTACATAGGGTTGCGTGCGGCATTGCAGGGTGGCGGCCCGCATCAGGCGGGCCGGCGTTGGCCAGCACGTTGCGCTCAGCAGCGCAACTACTCCTGTCAGTGAGGGGCGCTGCACGGCGGCGGCGGCAACGACCAGCACCAGCAGCGGCACCGAATTCACTAGCGCAATCAGGCCCAGAATGCTGCTGTCGAGGGGTAGCGCCAGGCGTGTGGCGGAACGTGTGCTTCCGGGCAAAAAAGCCCATGCTACTGCAGCAGCGGCTGGTACTCCCGCCAGAATCCAGAAAGCAAATCTTGGGAAATATGTGAGCAGAAGGCCCGTTAGTAGAAGTGCAAATAGCGCCAGTGCCAGTTGGAAGTGAGTAATCCGCAGACGAGTATTACCCCAATAACCAGCTGTTCCTCCCAAGACGGCACCTGCCAGCAAGGTAAAAAATGCGGCGGGCAGGCTTACCAACAGCAGTGTGCGAGCACCTTGCCATAGACTTACGCCTACATCCAGCCCTTGTGAAGTGGTGCCAAGCCAGTGGCCGCCTTGAAACGGGGGCTGGTTGATATTTGCCAGATCGGGGGGGGAAACAGCCGAAGGGGCAAAGAGGCCCGCCAGCACCACCAGTACTAGCCAACCAGCCGCAAGCCTTTGTTTAACTGGAGGTAGCAGAATTGTCATACTTCTGGCCGAATACGAGGGTCCAGAATGGGATAGAGCACATCGGCCAGTAGCTGCGCCCCCAGCCGGACCATGGCCACTAGGCCCACGCCCCCCAGCAGCACCGGAAAGTCCTGATTCAGGGCCGCATCGGCTAGTAAGCGTCCCATCCCTGGCAGGGCAAATACCACCTCCACCACCACCGAGCCCGCCACAATGCTGGGTAGCAGCTCCGTAAGCAGCGTAACGGTTGGCAAAACAGCGTTGCGCAGCGCATGACGCCACACAATGCCTGCCGGTGAGGAGCCTTTCGCACGGGCCGTAGCTATATAAGGGCGGTTGAACTCGTGGCGTAGAGCCCCATCCAGCTGAATAGCCAATGCCGGAAAGCTGCCCAGAACCAGGCTGATGATGGGGAGAGTGAGCTGGTAAAGCAGCAGGCCCGGCCGGCTCCAGCCGGTACTCTCCTGGTCAGCCGGACCCAGGCCGAATGCCGGAAACCAGCTGAGCGCATCGGGGTTTGCCAGTAGCAGTAATAGCCCCAGCGCCAGCAGAAACAGCGGAAAACTCTGCAGTATGTGCGCTACCCGGATAAACCATCGGCGTGCGGAGGGCCGGTAGCTGGTGGCTGTTGCGACGCCCAGCGCCAGAGCAATGCTGAGGGCCGCAGCCAACAGTGTGAGCGGCAGCGTGTAGCGCAGTGCCTGCTTCACCACATCCCACACCGGTGCTTCCAACCGATACGAGTAGCCTAGGTCACCATGCAGAAGCTGCTTCAGCCACCTATGATATTGGGTCTGCACTCCGTGCCAGTGCCAGCCGGTAGCGGGCTGCCAGGTTGCGTAAAACAGGGGTTCATACAATCCGTAGCGGTGCAGCAATTGTTGGCTGGTGGCCGGCTGCTCCAGCAAACCTCCCATGCGGCTGTTGCTTTCCACCATATTTCGCAACTGGCTGTCCGGGTCAGCAGTGCTACGGCTCAGTAGAAACAGTACGGACAGAATAAGCCAGGCGGCAACTATGGTCCGGAGAATATGCCGTAGTGCAACTGCCCCCAGCATACAAACTACAGTGGAGTTTTGATGGGGCTGATGCGCGCCGCCTCATAGCCGGGCTTTAGGCCGGAAACGGGAACTACACCAATAGCACGGGAGGCAGCAACCCGGTATTTCAGGAAATACAGCACCATGAACGGCATTTCCTGCGCCATAACGCGCTGAAATTTCCGCAGTAGCAGCCGCTTCTTGCGGGTGTCTTCCGTCGTGGTAATCTGCTCAATCAGATGATCGGTGAGCGGCGACGAAAACTGGGTAGTGTTGCTGGCCCCGATACCGCGGGAGTGCAGCAACGCCGTAAAATCATATGAAAACGGATTGCCCGAGTAGTTGCGGATGCACATATCGGTTTCTCCTGCCTGCAATTGGCGGCTCAGAACTGCCTGCTCGGTAGGGCGCAATTCAACTTCGATTCCAATTGCTTCGGCAGCCGCCCGAAACTGCAGGGCGGCCGTTTCAAAGGATGGCTCCCCGGCCCGGTAGCTGACGCCAAAACGTAATATCTGCGGGGTACCCTGAACTGAAGTGCGCTGCCAACGGCCAGTGGGCTGCCGTTGCCAGCCCGCCTGCCGGAGCATCGCCACGGTCTGCGCAGGCCGAAAAGCCGGTAAGGCCAGGCTGTCATTGTAATATTCCTTCATGCGTGGGCTGATCAGGCCTGCGCTGGGCGTGGCCGCACCTTGTTGGGTAGCTTTGATAAGCGCCGGCACATCAAACAGAAACCCCAGCGCCCGGCGCGTTGCTGCGTCACGTAACACCGGTTGCCGCACATTAAAGGAGGCCGTGAGAAACTCGTAGGCATCGGCAGTATAAAAAGCCAGCCGTTGCCGGTCGTCGGCTGACTGCTGCAACCGGGTGAATTCGGCGGCGGGCATCAGGCCGTACACATCTATTTCGCCCCGGCGCAGGGCCAGGGTTGCGGTAGCCGCATCTGGAATAACCTGATAGATGAGGGTGGCCGGATAGGCCTGTAGCTGGTAGGGCGGAGCCGGATATACATCGGCCCACCAGGATTTCTTGCGGCGAAGGGTAAGGTAACGGCCGCTTTGCCAGGCACTCAGGCGGTACGGGCCGCATCCCGGCAGGTTTTCCGGATGACGAGCCAGTTGCAGCCGCTGGTACCGCCGGGCCAGTGCCTGCGCAGCAGCCAGTGTAGGCTGCCGGCGCATGTCGGCCAGAGAAACGGTGCGAAGCTGCCCTTGCGGATCCAGTATATATTCCGGTAATACCGAGAAGTCGCCGGACGAGCGGATGTGTTCCGGTGACTGGCCCGCGCACACCAGGGTAAACCGGCGGGCATCGGCACTATCAAGCCGAATATCCCGGATAAACCCGAACATAGCCTGGGCCATTTCGGTAGGCAGGCCCGTGCAGTTCATTATTTTGAGAGTAAGGGCTACATCCCGGGCCAGCACTGGCGTACCATTATCCCAGGTAGCTTCCGGCCGGATACGGTAGGTTACCTGTAGCAGCGTATCGCCGAGGTGCTTAACCGTGGGGAACGACTCCGCCAGCCACGGCACAAAGTCGTGCGCCTCTTCGCGGCCCATAAGCAGGCTGCAATGCGTGAGATTGGCAACCTCATAGGCGCTGGCATTGCTTACTATCAGCGGGTCCAGATTCTCCGGGTCACGAGCCCAGCGGATGCGTACGGTACCTTCTGGCGAGCGGGTGGTAGGGGCTGTACAGGCATACAGCAACCCCATCCAAACCAGCATGAGTACTCCGGAGAAAAGCTGCTTCATGAACGGGTAACCGCATAAGACCTACGTCCGGGCAAGTTACCACGTTTTGCAAATACCAGCAGCTTGGTGCTGCCTAGTGGCCGTCGCCCCAGCCACCGGTGCCGTGGTCGTCAACTACGTGGCCGTCGCCCCAGCCGCCGGTGCCGTGGTCAGTATCCGCCGATGCAGTGGTGCCGGTAGAAGCATCTGTCGCCGCAACGGTAGTAACGTCGGTAGAAGCAAGGCTGGCGAACTGGAAAAGGGCGATGGTGATGAGCTCTAACATGGCTTGGAAATATTTGTGTGTCAAGTGATTGAATGACACAAATGTGGGGTCCAAACCAGCCGCCGTAAAGGAAATACAGGCTATAAATGTGACCTGAAACAGGCGCGTATTACCGGGAAATAATCCGGGAGGAACTAGTAAGTAGCGTGAGGAATAAGATAGAAATGCAGAATAGTTTAAGCCCAGATTAGATGATTTTGTGACATCTGCCTCCGAAAAAAAACACAATTAACCGTTTACAAAAGTCCGATGGATTTTCCCAATGGATAAAGGCAGGGCATTCGAAAAATGTGACATAGGTAACGGCGTGCGTATATTGTAGTATATTGGCTAAAACAGCCTATAAACAGTATTTTACTATGGATGAATTGACAACACTAGTAAGAATTGTGACAGACAGGCGACAAGCTGTTTTACCTTTTCTTGATTTCTCAGACCGAAATTCTTCGCAAAAAGATCTGCGGCTCGTCAGGTTGCTGGAAGGGCCGGTGATTACCCAGACGCAGTTAGTCAAGAGTCTCTACGGAAAAACAGATACCAAAACCCAGGCTACGTACCGCAAACTCAAGTCGAGAGTACAGCAGAAGCTGCTGAACCACTTGTATTTTCTGGACCAGACTGATCCGCGCCACATTGCGTCCAGGCGCTATGAGCAGCAGTGTTTGGGGCTGCTGCACCAAGCCAAAATACTGGCCGGTGAAGGAGAGTACAATATGGCGGAAAAGCTCTTCCGAAGATTTATCCGAATAGCAGAAGCTGCTGAATTCACGGCTTATACAATGCTTGGTGCCCGTATATTACGGAATCTGTACGCGGAAATGCGGCAGCCGGCAAAGTATAAGCATATCGTTAAACAGCTAAGCAAATACCAAGCAAAGCTGGCCCTAGAGGAAGAGGCCGAGACGTTGTACACCGACATCAAGATGGCCCTCAACCACAAGGTGAAATCACGCAAGTTTCTGGTGAACCAGATGCCGGCGTTTGAGGCCCGACTGGAACAGCTGCACAAGCAGGTGAAAAGCTACAATACGTTCCACTTCCTGTACTTCATCAGAATGTCGAAAGAGGAATTGGTGGGTAATTATCAGGAGATTATCAACATTACCTCCGCCACGGAGAAAGCGCGAAAACAGGGTAAAATCAACGAAAAACGCTTCGACAAGCGTTTCAACAACTATATGAGCGTGTATGCGCACCTGCGCTGCCGTAAATCGGAAAAGGGCTTAGCGCTGGCCGAGGAGTACTTCAAAGATTTTCATTATTCGTCCGGCAACTGGTTCTATTTCCTGGAAACCTACCTGCTGCTGGCCGTGCATGCCCGGCAGTATGGTCAGGCGTTTGAGCTGCTGCAACAGGCCCGCAAAAACCCTTACTACCGCAAACAGCGGGTGGCGGCCCAGCAGCGCTGGGAGCTGTACGAGGCGTACGTGCAGTTTGTCCGGCCCGAGCAGTCACCCCTGAAAATGCGCCATTTCACGCAGTTTGTGCAAACGGTGCCCGACTACGGCCGCGACAAGCAGGGATACAACGTGGCCATCCTGATTCTACAGTTCCTGTACTTCCTGCAGCGCCGGGATATTGAGGGGCTGTTGGCCCGTTTGGAAGGCCTGCGCAAATACGAGCAGCGCCACCTGCGTGACCCGGCAACGCTCCGCAGTCAGCTGTTTTTTAGAATGCTGCTGACGACGGTGAAGGAAAACTTTGTGCTGGCCGCGTGTGAGAAGAAAAGCGCCCCACTGCTGGAACGCTTACGTGCTGCGCCGCAGCCCGGCGAAGCCTACGGCGAAATCGAAATCATTCCCTACGAAGACCTGTGGGAACTGACGCTGGGTATCCTGCGGCAGCAGCAGCTGGAGCAGTCGGCAGCTGAGCAGGCTGAGCGCAACCGTACCTAAATGCCGCCGCCCCGGCCGCAACCCGTTATGCAGGTGCTGGCCGGGGCGGCGTGCTTGTGCTTGCGTGACTGACTAACGCCGGGCGGCGGCTTTGGCGGGTGTTGAGCGCGGAGCCGTGGGCCGTGCGGTCGGTCGGCTGGGTTGGCTTTTGCTCACTATGGCTGGAACAGCTGGCTGGGGCGGGGCTACGGAAGCGGCCGGTTGAGCGGCCGGTTGAGGGGCCGCAACAGCGGCTACGGAAGCAGGCAGCATGCCGGGAGCGGCCGCCAGAAAGCGCTGATATTGAGTTGCCGTCAGGACCTGCTCCAGTTGCCGGGTGTATTCCTGGCCGATATCCGCTAATTTTTTTCCGAGCATATCGGCATCATTGGCGTACAGCTGCCGCGCTTCGGCTTCCTGCGTGAGCCGTATCTGCGTGAAACGGCGCACCGGCAGCTGGCGAGCATCATCCAACGAAATAAGGGCCGCCAGCTGACGGGTAGCCGCCGTAGCCTCACTTTTAAAGGCAGGAGAGGCCTCCTGGGCATGTAGCTGCGTGAATGAAAAAAGGCAAAAAGCGGCCAGCAGCCAAGAGTAGAGGTTGTTCATAGGGAAAGGCAAACGGGTGTTCTGGATGAAAGTAAAAACAGGCTGCCTGCTGCGCCAGGCAATAAGCAGCCGCTAAAATATAACCCGGCTGTGTACAGTGCATGGTGCATAAGCTGAACGGGGCCAACAACTCGCTCGGCGGCAGCCTAAGCGCTGCGGTTGTGACATCAGGGAATAACCTGAACTATGCGGCTGACACAGTGGCTGGATGGGCAGGCATCGGGACCGTTGCCGCGGAGACTCATGCGCACGGCGTACCGGCCGGGCCGGCGGAAAGCATGCTGTACCAGTCGGCCATTTGTCACGTAGCCGTCCCGAAAATCCCAGAGCACTACCACATTCTGGCACAGCGGCAGCTGCGAGTCCAGCGCATCGAAGGTCACGGGCTGGCCCACGCGTACGGTGTCAACGGCCCGGAAATTCAGCACGATTTCCTTGGTGAAATCAACCGGGATGAGCTTTTCGGCGGTGCGCACTTCGCCGGTAGCCTCTTCTATCACATCCAGCTGAATGGTGTAGCTGGCGCGCCGCTGGTAGCAGTGCTGCACAGTGGGGCCGGTGAGCTGGGTACCGTCGCCCATGGTCCAGCGGAAGGTGAGGGGGCCGGCGTCGGGGTCAATGGCCCGGCGAGCATCCAATTCCACGCACATTTCCAGTACGCGCGGAGCTGGGCAGTCTACGCTCAGGGTATCGCCAGCCTGCTGAGCCGCCGCGGGGCCGGCCGCCAACAGGCCCACCAGCACCATAAGACCATAGAGAAAACGTACCAGGCCGCGAAGCGTCATGGGCAATGAAGGGCAGAGCGTTAGAACCTGTTCAGCCGCTGAAAAACCTCGCGCATGTAGGTCTGGCCAATGGGAATGTGCTTATTGTCGATGATAACAGTGTTATCCTCAATGGTTTGCACACGCTTCAGGTTGACTATAAATGAGCGGTGTACCCGCACGAATTGGGTGGCCGGAAATTTCTCTTCCACGGCCCGCATGGTGCTGTACACAATGAGCTTGCTCTGGCCCGTTACGATGTGCACGTAGTCGCCAAGGGCCTCCACGTAGCGTACGTCATCAAATAGCACTTTCACCAGCCGGCTATCCACCTTCACGAAAGTAAACTCCGTATTCTGGGGTGCTTCAATGGCGTCGGCGGCAGGATTATTACGGGCCTCTACCGCTTCCAATGCTTTCTGGGCGGCTTTCAGGAACCGCGCGTAGCTGATGGGCTTCACAATGTAATCGAGCACATCGTGCTCAAATGCTTCCACCGCGTATCCTTTGTTACTGGTGATGAGGACCACCAGTGGCGGATGCTGCAAAGTGCGCAGCAAATCTAGCCCCGACATCAGGGGCATTTCCACATCGAGAAACAGCAGGTCAACGGGCTGCTGACGCAGCACTTCGGCGGCGGCAATGGCACTTTCGCAACTGGCTACATGCTGCAAAAACGGAGTATTGCTGATGCAGTTTTCCACAATCTGAATAGCCAGCGGATCATCATCAACAACCAGGCAACGCAGTGGTACAGTAGATTCAGCCATAGCGCCAAAGGTACAAGCTGACTGGAAAAAAGCCTATTATTTATGTTCAGCTGCCGATAAACGCTGTTCCAGCATAGGATAGATGATAAGTAGCTGTCGATGAATATGCTCAGATGCCTCGGTCAGGCTGTCAGCGGTGGCAGTAGCTCTGGCTTGTTGCTCTATGTACTCCAACTGCTCAGTCAGAACATTCAGGCCAAAGTACGCTACCTGGCCTTTGAGCCGATGAGCCGTCTGACTCAACTCGGAGCCGGCAAGCTGCTGTAGCTGCTCAACCAGCGGGGGGGCCTGCGCCAGGAAAGTGCGCACGATCTGCTGAACAAAGGCCTCATTGCCGCCGGCAAGTTCTTCCAACAGGCTCCAATCGGGCTGCAGAAGTGGATCAGTCTGGACGTGGAGTGAGGGAGAAAAGGAGGTTGACTCCGGAGCCATAGTCGGGTTGAGCAAGGTGGCACCGGTTGGGCGTGGTGTCTCTGGCGGTAGCGTGCGGCCGGTGAAATAAGCCAGGCGGGCGTACAGCACAGCCGGGTCGAAGGGCTTAGCGAGGGTATCGTTCATGCCGGCTTCCATGGCCAGAGCCCGGTCTTCGGGCAGGGCGGAGGCAGTGAGGCCGATGAGAGGCAGCGCCATAGCATCCGGAAACAGACTACGCAGCTGGCGGGCCGCTTCGTAGCCATCCATTTCGGGCATCTGCACGTCCAGCAGCACCGCATCGAACAACTGCTGGCGGGCAGCTTCCACGGCCAGACGACCATTGGCGGCAATAGTTACCTCCACGTTCCATGCTTCCAAGGTTTTGCGGGCCACCAACTGGTTCAGGTCGTTGTCTTCGGCTACCAGCACCCGTAGGGCCGGCTCGAAAGGGGCCAGCGGTCCGGTAGCTTCGGCGCGTACAGCAACGGCATCGACAGGGTGGCTGGGAATTTCAAACCAGAAGGTAGAGCCCACGCCTTCCCGGCTTTCTACCCACAGTCGGCCGCCGTGCAGCTGCACCAGGTTGCGGGCAATGCTCAGGCCGAGGCCGGTGCCGCCAAATTGCCGGGTAGTGCTGGTATTGGCCTGCGAGAAATCCTCAAAAATGGTGTCCAGCTTCTCTGCTGGGATGCCAATACCAGTGTCCTGTATCCCAAAGCGGAGCATTTCGGGCATTTCACTGGTGCTAGGCTGTAGCATCAGCCGGATGGTAACGCCCCCGGTGGTGGTGAATTTCACGGCGTTGCCCACTAGGTTCACCAGCACCTGATTAAGGCGCACGGCGTCGCCGAGGATGGCGGCGGGCACGTTGGGGGCTACCTCGGTGCGCAGGTGCAGGCCCTTGGCTTCGGTGGCAAACTGGAACATGCGCGCCACCCGCTCCACCAGCTCCGGCAGCCGGAACGGGGCCTGCTCCAGGGTGAGCTTGCCGGCCTCGATTTTGGAGGAATCCAGAATATCGTTGATAATCACCAGCAGGTTCTGCGACGACGACTGGATGGCCTGCAGGTACTCGCCCTGCTCGGGGCTGACGGGGGTGTTGCGCAGCAAATGGGTGAGGCCAATCACCGCATTCATGGGCGTGCGGATTTCGTGGCTCATGTTGGCCAGAAACTGCGCCTTGGCCCGGCGCGACGCCTCGGCCGCGTCGCGGGCCACTACCAGGTCGGCGTTGATCTGCTCGATTTCGGCCTTCTGGTGGCGCAGCTCGGCAGTTCGCTCGCGCACGGTGGTTTCCAACTGCAGCTTCTGGCGGCGCAGGGTGGCGGTGCGGGCCTGGGCAAAGGCGTAGGCCAACCCCGCCGCCCCCAGCAGCACCAGCGCCGCAAACCACCACGTGCGCCAGAACGGAGTAGCAATGCTGAAACGGGTAGCAACCGGTGCTGACCACTGGCCTTCCGCGCCGCGGCGCGCCCGCACTTCCAGCACGTATCGGCCCGCATCCAGTCGCGGAAAATCGGCCTCGCCGGTGGCGGTAGGGCGACTCCAGGTATTCAGAAAGCCCCGCAGCCGGTATTGGTACTGCCAGGTGCCAGCGGGAGCCAGGCTGGCCACCCGGAAAAACCACGTGACGTGGTGGGGCTGGGCCGAAAGCTCCGGCAGCGGCCCCGCGGGCTGCCGCACGCCATCCACCTCCGCCCCCGTCAGCGTTACCGGCGTGGCGATGCGACGCGGCACCGCTAGCCGTACCTGTACCAGCCCCGTGCGGGATGCCAGCAGCACCGCCGAATCGGATGGAGGGAGCAGGGCCGCGGCGTTGGGCAGCAGGTCGCGGATAATCGGGTTGTTGGGGGTGGAAATAGGGGTGAACTGCGTGCCTTGGCCCAGAGAGAGGCCGTTGCGGTGCTGTACTACTAAGCCGGTGGGCGTGGGCTGCAAACCGTAGCAGTAGTTGCTGGCCAGCCCGCTGTTGTGAGTGGTGAACTGCCGGAACCGGCCCTGCTCGTAACAAAACAGCCCGTCGCCCTCGGTGCCAATCCAGACGCGGCCGGCGGCGTCCTGGGCCAGCGCGGTGGCATCCACGCCGCCCGGCACCAAGCGGTGCACCCGGAAGCGGCCGTTTTCCAGCACTGCCAGGCCAGTACCGTCAGTGGCAAACCACACCCGGCCCTGCCGGTCGGGCAGAATGGCGTACACATCGTTCTGCAGCAGGCCGTTGGCGGTGGTGTAGTGGCGCACCTGCCGGCCTGTCACGTGAAAAGCGCCTTCACCAATGGTGCCTACCCAAAAACTCCTATTGCCGGGAGAGAGAGTATCATTTGATTTATCTAAAACCAGAGCAGTGACATGAAGATCAGTGGGCAAGTCAGCCAGATTCGGAGCGTCGATGTCCGTGGTCACCGATACAAAAGGATGTACACCCTTTCCGTCAGTTCCTGCCAAGCTCCAAGCACTAACCGGAAGCAATGCCGTTACGGAACCACTTTGTCGTTCAGGCTGAAAGCGTAACGTTAGTCCGTCAGGAGTGGGTAAAAGACGGCCCAGCTGTCCAGCGGCAGTTCCTGCTGTTATCAAAGCACCTCGCCCAGCCAAGGCCGTCAACCGCGCCGGGGTTGGCGAGAAGCTCACGTGGGCATCCGTCAGCCGCCACAGGCCCAGACCGGTGGTACCAATCCAGTAAGTGCCTTCGGCGTCGCGCAACACCTGGCTGATAATGGCATTGGGGGGCAGGGCGGGGCGGAACCGGTGGCGGAACCGGCCGATGGCGGCCGTATCGGGGGTGGGCAAGCCTTTTATCCGAACCTGTTTGCCATCGGCGGCGGTGGCGCGCCGAAAGCGGCGGCCTTGGCTGATGGATACGCGGCCCTGGTAATGCTTTACCCACAGTTGGCCGTTCCGCGGATGCACGTATAGCCCGGTTACGAAGTCTTCGGCCAGCCCTTCGTGGGTGGTGAACGTCTGGAACGTGGTGCCATCAAACCGCACCAGCCCTTCGGCGGTGCCAATCCAGAGGTAGCCAGAGTTATCCTGGGCCAGGGCGTAAATAAATGGCTGCGGCAACCCTTCGGCGGCCCCGAACTGCTTCAGGAACTGCCGTTGGGGCAGGCGCTGAGCAGTGGCGAGGTGCGCAAACAGGCAGAAAAGGAGCAGCAGACGGTGTATCACAATGGGCAAGATACAGGCCGGCAGTGCAGCCTGGGCTATTTCTCGGCGGACGCGGGCGTTTTGGCGTTAAGCTTGGTATTTTTTCGCGCAGGGTCTCGCAGTGGGGGGCGCAGGGTTTCGCGGTGGTAGTTGAACGACCCTGCGAAACCCTGCGCCCCCCACTGCGAGACCCTGCGCGAAAACCAGCTATTACTTGCCCGTCACCTTGAACTCCGTCCGGCGGTTGAGCTGGCGGCCGGCTTTGGAAGCGTTAGAGGCCACCGGCTGGGTGTCGCCGTAGCCGGCAAAGGTCAGGCGGGCTTTGTCGATGCCTTTGGCCACGAGGTAATCCACCACGGCTTTGGCGCGGCGCTGCGAGAGGTCCTTGTTGTATTCGGCTTTGCCCACATTGTCGGTGTGGCCCGAAATTTCGAGGCGCAGGGTGGGGGTTTCGGTCAGCAGCTTTTGCAGGCGCTCCAGCTCGTTAGTGCTTTCCTTGCGCAGCGTGGCCTTATCGAAGTCGAAGAAGATGTTGTTGAGCACCACCTTCACGCCCACGTCCAACTTCTTAAGGGCAATGTCCTTCACCACTTCCGAATACGCCGCCCCGGCCGGCAAATCGAAGTTTTCGGAGTGGAACAGGTAGCCGTCTTTGCGCACCACAATGCCGTAGTTCACGCCCGAAGGCAACGACACCAGGTAGCGGCCCGACTGCCCGTTGCTCTGGAAGGAGGCAATGGTCTGGTTCAGGGAGTTGTCCACCACATCAATGGTAGCCTCGATGGGCTGCTTGCTGGCTTCATCCGTCACAATACCTTTCAGAATAGTTACTTGGGCGGCCACAATGGCTACCGGTGGGGCCAGCAGGGTTTCCTTCACCGGCTGCACGCGCGAGGCCAGCAGCTGGTCTTCCTGGCTGAGCACAGGTGGCTTTTCGGGGCCCAGAAAGGTAATTTGGTAGATGTCCTTGGAACCCAGCCCGTCTTCCCGGAACGAGGAGTAGTACCCGTGGCGGCCCGAGGCCGAAATCACGAAGAACACGTCGTCGTCGGGGGTGTTGATGGGCCAGCCCAGGTTTTCCGGGGAGCTCCACTTGCCGTTTTCGAACACCGATTTAAAGATGTCGTAGCCGCCCATGGAGTTGTGACCCTCCGAGGAGAAGTACATCGTCTTGCCATCGGGATGCAGGAACACGCCTTCCTCGCCGTAGGGCGTGTTGATGACGGAGCCCAGGTTCTGGGCCGGGCCGCGGCCTTCCATCTCCACTTTGTAGATGTCGCGCCCGCCCAGGCCGCCTTCCTTATCGGTCACGAAGTACAGGCTGCGCCCGTCCGGCGTGTAGGCAGCCGACGACTCGTGGTACTTGCTGTTGATGCGGGAGCCCAATTTTTGAGGTTTGCGCCACTCGGCCCCGCGCAAGTTGGCCTCGTGCAGGTCGCCGCCGTTGTCTTCCATGTACACCAGCAGGCGCTGGCCGTCGGGCGAGAGGCCCACGGTGGCATCGTGGCCCTCGGTGTTCACGCCCTCGCCCAGGTTGCGGGCATCCACCCAGCTGCCCTTGGCGGTGCGGGTGCTGGTGTAAATGTCCTCCATGAAGCCGCCGGTTTCGGGGTCCTTCAGGTCGCCGGTGCCGCCCGGCCGGCGCGAGGTAAATAGGATAACGGCCTCATCGGCAGTGATTACGGGGCCGTACTCGGGATAGGGCGAGTTCACGCCCGGCCCGGCGTTATCGATAAACACCCGGGTGGGCCTGGCGGCCAGCTTGCGGCCGTTTTCGCACTCCCGGATTTTCTTCTGGATGTCCTGGGTGAAGGCGGTCGTGTTCTTGGTACCGCTGGCGGGGGTAGCGCGCTTGTACTCGGCAATGGCTTCGTCCCACTTCCCGTTCAGATGGAGGCCCCGGCCCAGCGCGTAATGGATGCGCGGGTCCACGTCGGGGTTGAGCTGATAGGCTTTCTGCAGATACTCCAGCGCCCGGGGCTTGAAGCCGGAGTGCAGGTAACTGTCGCCGATTTTGTAGTTGAGCTGGGCGTTGTTGGGGTTGAACTTCTGGGCCGACAGGTAGTGCGGTAGCGCCTGCTCGTAGCGGGCCGGGTCGGAGTCGTAGAATTCGTCCCCGAGCTTGATTTCCCTGAGCGCCGCTTTCAGCCCTTCTTTATCGTTGCCGAACCGGTCTTTGCTGAATTCTACATCCTGGGCCAGCAAGGTGGCCGGGGTACTCAGGAGCAGCAGGGCGAGTAGGTATTTGTGCATGAGGATCTGATGCGTTATAAAAAGGCGTCATGCTGAGCGAAGCTGGAGGCGAAGTCGAAGCATCTCTACCTCTGACTAATTAATGGCAATGCAACGAAGCGGTAGAGATGCTTCGGCAAGCTCAGCATGGCGTTCTATTTTTCATTATTCCTTACTCCGCCGTGCCGCAGCCGGAGTTGGCGGCGTGGGTGTTACCCACTTCCAAGCCCAGCTCGGCAGCCTTGCGCCAGTCCTGGCAGGCGGCGTCGGGGTTGCGCAGCATTTCGCGGGCGTGGCCCCGGTTGAGGTAGGCCTCGGCGTACTGCGCGTTCAGGCCGATGGCCTTACTGGCGTCGGTTTCGGCTTTTTTGTAGTCTTCCAGCTTGAGGTAGGCGGCGGCGCGGTTATTCCAGGCAAAGGCGTACTGCGCGTCCAGCTCAATGGCCTTGGTGAAGTCGTCCACGGCGCCTTTGTAGTCGCCCTGCTCGTAGCGGGCGGCGCCGCGGTTGGTGTAGGCTAAGGCGTTGTCCTGCTTTTGGCGCAGGTAGTCGTTGTAATCCTGCAACGCACCTTTCAGGTCGCCGGCGCGGCGGCGGGTGGCGGCTCGGTTCAGCAGCGCCGGTAACAGCTCGGGCTGCAGCTTCAGGGCCTGGGTGTAGTCCTGAATGGCGGCGGGCAGGTTGTTGAGCTGGCGCTGGGCGCTGCCCCGGTCGTGCCAGGCGTAGGCGTAGGTGGGGTCGGCCTTAATGGCGGCGTCGAAATCAGCTTTGGCAGCCTGATAGTCGGCTTTTTCGAAACGCAGGGCTCCGCGGTAATACCAGGCGGGGGCGTAGTCGGCCTTCAGCTCGGCGGCTTTGCCGTAGTCCTGCTCGGCCTCGGCGGGCTGCTTCAGCGCTTCCCGGGCCTGGGCCCGCCCAAAGTAGGAGGTGAAGGTGTTGGGGTCGAGCTTGATGGCCTGGTCGTAGTCCTGCACGGCCGTGGGGTACTCTTTCAGCTCGTAGCGCACGGCGGCGCGGTTGTAGTAGGCCTTGGCAAAATCGGGCTTGGCGGCCAGGGCCTTATCGAAATCCTGGAGGGCGGCGCGGTAGCTTTTCTGGTTGAATTTGGCTACACCGCTGTTATAGAGTTTCTCGGCCTGCTGGGCCGGGGGCAGGGTGGAGGCCCGCACCGTATCGACCTGAGCCTGGGCCGCAGCCGTAGTCAGCAGAAGCCCAATGGTAAGGATATACGTCTGATTCATGCTGTCCCGCCCGTTATAGAGGCGCGGGGTAAATGTAATTTTATTTACGGAATAGGCGGTAAGTGAATCAGTTAAATGTATTTGCATTGAATTTTGGCAAGATGAAATAGTAGCCCGCAATCCTATTTCTGCCCTATTAATCCGGTAGCTGATTCCGGACCATTTCTTCCCATTCGCGGCGCAGGGAGCCATTGAAAACCGGCCGATTGGCCCGCCGATACCAGTAAGCGGCATTACCCGCGTCGCCTTCCTGCCGGTGCAGAAACGCATGCAGCCAGTTATGCGGGGCATCGTGCTCATTGTCCTGGGCAATGGTGTGGGCGCGGTGCCATTCGTCGCGGCCGGCATACCATAGGGCTTCCAGAATGGGCGAGAGGCCGGCAGGTGGCTCAGGTTGGGTCTGGGAGGTGAGAAAATCGGCGTATTTCATATTCGGACTCGGAAAAGCAGCTGCAGAAGAAAAATACCAGCGTGCGGTAAACTTCCGTTGGCTGGCCGCAGTTCTATACGCCAACTGTGGCAGTGCGGCCGCAGTTGCGTAATTTTGTACGGCCGTTGGGTAATTCGCCCCGGCAGAAGTTCATCTTAAAGCCTAGCTTTCACCTATGGCCACGTATCCCGAATACATGGTAGCTCCCATTCGCCAGGACCTCGTTGAGGCCGGCTTCGAGCAACTGATGACCCCCGAGGAGGTTGATACCGCCCTCAACGACCAGAGCGGAACCGTGCTGGTAGCCGTTAACTCGGTATGTGGCTGCGCCGCCGCCAAAGCCCGTCCGGCCCTGAAAATGGCCGTTTCCAGCTCCGAGAAGAAGCCTGCCAAGCTGGTAACTGTGTTTGCCGGTATGGAAACGGAAGCCGTAGCCAAAGCCCGGGAGCACATGCTGCCCTATCCGCCCAGCAGCCCCTGCATCGCCCTGTTCAAAGATGGCGAACTGGTGCACATGATTGAGCGTTACCACATCGAAGGCAACGACCTGATGCGGATTGTAAATAACCTACAAGGTGCTTTTGAAGAATATTGCTAATTAATTGGCTTTTTCTGTAATTGAATCGTTTAACCGTCCGTAACTATTGTTACGGACGGTTTTTCGTTTAGGGCGCTGAGAGCCGGTTACAGCTTATGGAACTACTGATGGAATACGGGGTACAATTGCTGCCGTGGGATACGCAGTTTTTTGGGTTTCCGGTGGGCCGGCTGAAAGGCAAGCGGTTCACGGAGGCTCAGTTGCGCGAGGTTATCCGGCAGGCCCGCGAGGACGGTTGGCGGCTGGTGTACTGGTTTGCTGAGCCCACCGATGCATTATCGGCGGCCAGTGCCCAAGCCCTTGGTATTCCGCTCACCGACCGCAAAGCCCGCTTTGCCCGGGCCGTGCCGACTACACCTCCGCCCATCTCCGAGGACGTGTTCCCGACGGATGAGCTAACGCCCCGGCTGCTGGAGCTGGCTCGCCAGAGCGGCCACCACTCCCGGTTCCGGGTTGATCCGGTCTTTCAGGCCGGCGTGTACGAGCGGCTGTATGAACACTGGATCCGGAGCAGCGTAACCGGTCAGACGGCCCGGCAGGTTCTCATCTACCAGCCCGTAACGCAGCCCAATGCGCTGGGTCTGCTCACGCTGGGCTACCAAACCACGCACGCCATTATCGGGCTGCTAGCCGTGCAGGAAGGCTACCGTAGTCAAGGTATCGGCCAGCTTCTGCTTAATGCCGCTATGCACTACGCCCACGCCTGGCAACTCCCCGAAATTCAGGTAACCACCCAACTCGATAACGAAGGGGCCTGTCGTTTCTACGAGCGGGAAGGCTTCGAACGCATCCACGAAGAGCATGTATACCACCTCTGGTTATAGAGCTGAATGATGAGAGCTGGGTTATGAATTGGTTGATCGAATAACCAATTCATAACCCAGCTCTCATCATTCAGCTCTCAATAACTTAGTTAGCTACTTCGCTCAGGAATTTGATGCGCATCAGGCGCAGGTCCTCCTCGGTGTAGTCGTCGGTGCCTAGTTCTTTGAGTGCCACAGCAATGTTGTCGGTCTGGGCCGTCATGAAGTAATCGTAGATTTCGTCCTGCCGCTCCTCGTCCAGCACCCCGTTGATGTAGTAATCAAGGTTGAGCTTGGTGCCGGAGTAGCAGATGTGCTCGATTTCCTCCATCAGCTCCCGCATGTCAATGCCCTTGGAGGAAGCAATTTCCTCCAAGTCCATCTTCTTGTCGATCTGCTGGATGATGTAAATCTTGATTTTCGACTTGTTGACGGCCGATTTCACCACCACGTCGGCGGCCGTCATAATGTCGTTGTCCTCCACGTACTTCTTGATCAGGTCCAGGAAAGGCGCGCCGAACTTCTGCGCCTTGCCCTGACCCACACCCGATACGTGCGACAAGTCCTCCATCTTGGTGGGGAACGTTGTGGCCATTTCCTTCAGGCTGGGGTCCTGAAACAGCACGTAGGGCGGGAGGTTCTTTTGCTGCGCCACCTTCTTGCGGAGCGCCTTCAGCATTTCAAACAGGGCCTCATCGTGGCCGGCTGCCTGCTGCACTTCTTCCTGTTCCTGTTCTTCTTTCACCTCTTCCTCGTAGTTATGGTCCTTGGTGAGCTTGATTGAATGCGGATTCTCAATGAAATCAATGCCTTTGGGCGTGATTTTCACCACCCCGAAGTTTTCAATATCTTTTTCCAGGAAGCCATTCAGCAGGCTTTGGCGGAGCAGGGAATGCCAGAACTGCGCGTCGTGCGCTTTGCCTTGGCCGTACACCGGCAGCTTGTCGTGGCCGTAGCTTTCCACGTGGGGGTTGTTCATTCCCATCAGCACGGTGCCGATGTGGTCGAGGCCGAACCGCTCGTCAGTCTGCACCACGGCTTTCAAGGCCATCAGCACCTCGTTTTTCGCCTCAAACCGCTCCTTGGGGTGCTTGCAGTTGTCGCAGAAGCCGCAGTCCCGCTCAAAATGTTCGCCGAAGTAGTGCAGCAGCTGCTTGCGCCGGCACACGGCCGAATCGGCGTAGTTGGCCATTTCCTGCAGCAGTAGCTTGGAGTTGTCGCGCTCCGTTACGGGCTTATCCTTGTTGAACTTCTCCAGCTTCACGATGTCGTCGTAGCTGTAGAACATCAGGCAGTCGCCTTCCAAGCCGTCGCGTCCGCCGCGGCCAGTTTCCTGGTAGTAGCCCTCAATACTTTTGGGGGTATCGAAGTGAATCACAAAGCGTACGTCGGGCTTATCGATGCCCATGCCGAAGGCAATGGTGGCCACAATCACGTCGCACTCCTCGTTCAGGAAGGCATCTTGGTTAGCCATGCGCACGTGCGGGTCGAGGCCGGCGTGGTAGGGCAGGGCCCGCACGTCGTTCACCTTCAGCAGCTCGGCAATTTCCTCCACCTTCTTGCGGCTCAGGCAGTACACAATGCCGGCCAGGCCCTTACGCTGCTTCACGTACTGAATCAGCTGCTTTTTGGTGTTGTGCTTGGGCCGTACCTCGTAGTACAGGTTGGTGCGGTTGAAGGAGGTCTTGAACACGGAGGCCTCATCCATCTGGAGGTTTTTCTGGATGTCCTGCTGCACTTTGGGCGTAGCCGTGGCCGTGAGGGCAATAATGGGCACCTGCACGCCCAGTCCGTCGATGATGCTGCGGATTTTGCGGTACTCCGGCCGGAAGTCATGGCCCCACTCCGAAATGCAGTGCGCCTCATCAATAGCCACGAAGCTGATGGTGGCCTTGTTCAGAAACTCGATGGTTTCGTCCTTGGTCAGGCTTTCGGGAGCCACGTACAGCAGCTTCACCTCGCCGCTGATAACGTCTTTCTTCACCCGGTTCATCTCCGATTTCGACAGGGTCGAGTTCAGAAACTGGGCATTTACCCCGAAGGCGTTGAGCTGGTCGACCTGATTTTTCATCAGGGCAATGAGGGGCGAAATAACGATGGCCGTGCCGGGCAATACGAGGGCGGGGAGTTGGTAGCACAGGCTCTTACCGGCCCCGGTGGGCATGATAACGAAGGTATTGTTGCCGGCAATGACGTTCTGGATGATGTCTTCCTGCACGCCGCGGAACTGACCGTACCCAAAAACTTCCTTTAACTTGCCTTTCAAATCAGCCTCTCGCTGCACTTGTTGTTTCACGGCTGGCATGGACATCCTCACTTACTCAGTTGGTTGGCAGATTGGCGTGGCAGCACAACAGTGTTGCTTCTTACAATCTAGGGATTTTAGGAATTCGGTACTAAGGAGTTAAGTGAAAGAATTCGGTCTTACCCAAATTTTGCCGCTACGGTCCAGCTCCCGAAATACAATATCAAATTTAGATTGAAACCGCAGAACGAACTCAACAATCTTGCAAAAAAAGTGCTTCAGCAAGAAGCTGAGGCAATTATGGGGGTGGCTGAGGCCATTAGCCTGACCCCTGATTTTGCACAATGCGTAGAGGCCATACTCTCTTTACGCGGCCGGGTGGTGGTAACGGGCATCGGCAAGAGTGCCCACATTGCGGGCAAAATGGTGGCTACCTTCAACTCTACCGGTACGCCTGCCCTGTTTATGCACGCCGCCGATGCCATCCACGGCGACCTGGGCATGATTCAGCCCGGGGACTTCGTTATTGCCATCAGCAAATCCGGCGACACGCCCGAAATCAAGGTGCTGGTGCCCTTGCTGAAGCGAAAAGGTGTACCGCTGGCGGCTCTGGTCAGCAACGCCGATTCCTACCTAGCCGTGCAGGCCGATTACGTGCTGCACGCCCCCGTGGAGCGCGAAGCCTGCCCCAACAACCTGGCCCCCACCACCAGTACCACCGCCGCCCTGGCCCTGGGCGATGCGCTGGCCGTGTGTTTGCTGGAAAGTCGGGAGTTCTCCCGCCAGGATTTTGCCCGCCTGCACCCAGGTGGTACGCTGGGCAAGCAGCTCTATCTGAAAGTGGGCGACCTGAGCCGCCAGAATCAGCAGCCCCAGGTACCCGATACGGCCCCGCTGAAGGATATCATCCTGGAAATATCGGGTAAGCGGCTGGGGGCTACGGCGGTGCTGGCGGAGGGTGGCGAACTGGTTGGCATCATCACCGACGGCGACCTGCGCCGCATGCTCACTACTTACGCCGGCCGATTGGAAGCTGTACGGGCCCAGGACATTCTGACCCCGGCTCCCGTGACCATCGACGTAGATGATTTTGCCATGGAGGCCCTGGCCCGGATGCAGGAGCGCAACATCACGCAGTTGGTAGTGCTGGAACAGGGTCGTTTCAACGGCTTTATCCACCTGCACGATCTGCTGCGAGAGGGTTTAGTGTAGATTATTTTAATATAAATTTTTGAAAGAATTATTATATAAAATATCGATCAGTTATTATTGCCCTAACCGATACATAGCATTTGCTACTTCCGTACCTTGGATGCGGTAGTATGGCTACGGTTGGGCTTCGGCCTATAGTATCTGCTCTACCTACTTTTTCTCTCTCCAATCACGGGCTTCTGGTCCGGCTCCGATGGAACAGCACACATACCTTGTTGTAATGGCCGGTGGCATTGGCAGCCGGTTCTGGCCTTTCAGCCGCACCCATCACCCCAAACAGTTTCATGATGTACTCGGCCTGGGTCGGTCGATGCTCCAGCTGACGGTGGACCGGTTCCGGGGCATCTGTCCGCCTGAAAACGTGTTTGTGGTGACTAATCGGGACTATATGGAGTTGGTTCACCAGCACCTGCCGGAGTTGCACTCCAGTCAGATTCTGGGCGAGCCGATTGGCCGCAACACGGCTCCCTGCATTGCCTACGCAAGCTACCGGATTGCCCAGCGCGACCCGGAGGCCGTCATCGTGGTAACGCCCGCCGACCACGCCGTGATGCACGAGGAGAACTTCCGGGCGGCCATCCGCACGGCGCTGCACGGTGCCCAGACCCATGATGTGCTCATCACACTGGGGATTCAGCCTTCCCGCCCCGATACCGGCTATGGCTACATCCAGTTTCTGGATGATGCCGTGAAACCCCAAGACGTGCAGACGATGCCGGGCCATGAACATGGCACCTTCCCGGCCGGACTTCGCAAAGTCAAGACCTTTACTGAGAAGCCGAATCTGGAACTGGCCCGCATGTTCCTCTCCAGCGGCGACTTTCTGTGGAACTCCGGCCTGTTTGTGTGGCGAGCCGATGCCATTATCAAAGCCTTCCACCAGTACCTCTCCGATATTGCCGAGGTATTCGATGAAGGCGAAGGTCAGTTGGGTACCCCGCAGGAGGAAGCCTTCATTGCCCGCGCCTACAGCCACTGCCGCAACATCAGCATCGACTACGGGGTGATGGAAAAGGCCGATAACGTGTACGTGCTGCCCGCCGATTTTGGGTGGAGCGACCTGGGTACCTGGGATTCCCTGCACCGCATGGGCCAGCACGACGCCGATGAAAACGTGGTGGATGGCAACGCTCTGCTCTACGATACCAAGGAGTGCGTTATCAAAACACCTTCCGAGCGCTTGGTAGTAGTGCAAGGGCTGGAAGGCTACATCGTGGCCGAGTACGACAACGTGCTCCTTATCTGCAAACGCACCGAGGAGCAGCGGGTGAAGGATTTCGTAGCCGACGTGAAATCGAAGAAGGGTGTGGGCTATAACTAAGCCAGCTTCAAATGCCGATACCATAAGAGGCCCACTCCGCATTTTCTGCAGAGCGGGCCTCTTATGGTATCGGAGAGTAGGCTGTGGCTAAAAGGCGAAAAGGAGATTAAGCCGGGCTGCTGGAGCGTGTAAACGAGTACGATTGGAGCCGAGGTAAGTCGTGCCCGACGCAGGGTCGTTATTCGTTGTAGTATTGCGGGCGCGGGCTGCGTCGTAGTACACCTCAGGATTTAGGTGCACATGATTGAGCAGCCGGACTTTGGCCCCTACACCCGCATTAAAGCCAACGCCGTTCGAGCGTAAGCCCAGCACTACATTCTGATTGCCGGTAAAGCCTCCGCTGAAATTGCCTTCCGACGTGTAGCGGCGGTAGTATACATCCGTGAATACGTACAGCCACGGGGCCTTAGCGAACGGCGAATATTGCCCGCCGAGCTTGAGCCGTAACTCTTTACCCTTGGTCTGGCCGACCAAGCAATCGGCACAGCCACTGCCATCTACCTTGTCGGTATTGGTAGTGTAGTTAGCACCGGCGCGCAACCCGAAACGGTCGAAGTTGTAGCGGAAGGTGACGCCGGAAAGCCACTGGGTTTTGTTGTTGTTATAGGCGTTGTAGAAGTAATTGTAGCCGGAGGTGAACGGCGAATAATTAACAACGTCCAAGCCTACTTCAACCTTGTGAGGCTGATCCTGGGCCCGAGCGGAAATACTCAGACCGGCTATAAAGGCAATAGTACAAGTAGCTTTCAACATACTGAATGGCTGAAGGGGGAATCAAGTGTGTAATGATGGATTTCCCTAGTGAGCCAAAAACTCTTTTGCCGGTTGCAGCTCAATACTGACCATTAGCGTGTCGCAGAGCAAATGGCTGATTGCCAAGGCGCAAAATGCAAAACACCCGCAGAAATAAGTCTCTGCGGGTGTTTTTACCGAAAACGGACCAGTTCTATTCTTCTGCGCGTAGCCGCTGACGCAGCACTTCGTACAGCATGATGCCGCTAGCCACGCTCACGTTGAGGGAGCTGATTTGGCCGGCCATCGGTATGCGCAGCTTGTGGTCGGCGAGGCGCAGGTATTCGGGGCTGATGCCGTCTTCCTCGGAACCCATGAGCACGGCCAAAGGGCCGGAGAGGTCCACGGTCTCGGCTTCCAGGCTGGCGTCTGATTTCTCGGTACAAGCCACAATCTGTACGCCCGATTCGCGCAGGAAGGTGAGCGTGTCCTTCAGGTTGGGCTCCCGGCATACCGGAATCAGGTTGAGGGCACCGGCGGAGGTTTTCAGCGCGTCGCCGTTGATTTGGGCGGCCCCGCGGCTGGGTACCACAATGGCATGCACGCCCATACACTCGGCGTTCCGGGCAATGGAACCGAAGTTACGCACGTCGGTTACGCGGTCCAGCACCAGCAGCAAGGGCGTTTTGCCTTCCTCGTACAAGCCGGCCAGAATGCTGTCCAGGGGCATGTAGTCGATGGGCGACACGAAGGCTACGGCACCTTGGTGGTTTTTCTTGGTGATGTTGTCCAGCTTCTCCACAGGCACCATCGACACGGGCACGTTGGCGGCTTTGGCCAGCGCGGTAATGTCCTGGGTCATGGAGTTTTTGGTACCGCGCAGCAGGAAAATCTTGTCCAGCGTGCGGCCCGCGTTCAGTGCCTCCAGGATGGGGCGCAACCCGAAAATCATGTCGATGCTGCGGTCCTGGGGCGGACGGTGGTACTGGCTCTTGTCGGAGCGGCCGCCTTCCGAGCGGCTGCCCTCGAAACGGCCACCCTCAGCGCGGCTATTGTCAAACCGACCTCCTTCGGCGCGGCTGCCTTCGTAGCGGCCACCTTCGGGGCGCGCATCGTCGTCGCGCCCACCGGGGCGACGGTTGGGCACCGGGCGGTTTTCGGAATCATAAAATTGGCGGCGCTCCGTTAGCGGCCGGGGCGGGCGGTTCGTCCTTTTCTCCATTGCTCCACGGCGGCATACCAGAGTTGTTCGTACTCGGGGCGGCGCACCAGTTCGTAGTTGTCTGGGGCAAAGGTACTGGGTTTCGCGCGGAAGATGAACGTGCCGCTGCGTTCCACGTCGGCGCGGTACACCCACCGCTCGATGCCGGCCTCCCGATACACGCTTTCCGGCGGCCCCAGCACGAGGTATAACAGGCCTCTATCGGTGAGCCAGCCCGCTTTATGGGCCGAAAATAACTGGCTGGCCTCCGCTACCCGCCCGTAGTACGTACGAATCAGCTGGCGGGCAATGGGCTGGCTGTTGGCGGCCACCGTCAGCCAGAACTGGTCCACAGCCTTTTTGGGGTCGGGAGCATCGAAGAGTTTTTGCCGCTCCTGGGAGGTGGTCAGGTAAATCAGGGGGGCAATCAACTCATCGGCCGTCGTCAGTTCCGGAAACTGGTTGTCCTCCACCAGCAGGCCACTACGCACCGGGCTACCACCCACGCGCAGCAAGAACAGCCCGGCCGGTAGTTTCATGCCCAGGTTAGTCTGGAATACAGCGGAATCCTGTAAACGTAAAATGCGCGACGGTATCCCTTGGGTGCTGCTGGCTGCCATAGGTGGAGCCGCTGCTACCGAGCTAAGCGGATATCGATACACGGTCATCAAAGTCTGCTCAAGAGAATATGTCCCTATACAAAAGACCTCCTGCGCATGCACATAGCGGCGCATAAGTGGTTGACTTACTGTGTCAATAAGAATAAAAGGGCGCGTGAGGCTTTCGGGCGTGAGGTGCAACCAAGCTGCGTCACCCGAGGCGGCATTTTCTGCGGTGCTGATGCCCACACTCATATCCCATCCCGCCCGCAGGTAGCTAACCGGTAAGAGGAATGCCACGGTAGTAACTGAAAACCGTTTAATACGCATAGGCTCTATGACCAATTGCCGCAAGGGCCTTTTGGCATCAACTGATGGCCAGATCAGCACATGCAAGGGCTGGCCTGAGCGTACAGAAGTTTGGTCGCTGGGATTGGCGAACTTCAAGTACACCCGCACACTATCACCTTCCCGGCGGGTATCCACCAGAATGCGCCGCTCGGGTCGGTACTGGGTGGCAAAGTCCCGGCGCGGGTTGGCGTGGAGCGCGCCAGCGGCCCAAGTAAACAGTAGGGAAAGGAGCAGAGCGTATTTCACGGGCAGAGGCAGTAACGCTGGATATAACGTGATTCTACGAAAAAAGCCGACCCCGTTTCCGGAGCCGGCTTTTCGTGCGCAAAAACCGTGCGGCTTACTGCCGGTAATACTGCTGCAGCAGCGTAAGGGCGCGGGTGGCGCGTTTCTGGTCGCCAATGGCGTCGGCGGCGCGGCCGATGCTGTTGAGGCCCAGCAGGTAGGTCTGGAACTCCTGGTCGAACAGGGCCTGGTTGTGGGTGCTGTAATAGGCCAGAGCCCGCTCGGCGCGGCCGGTCATGGTATCCATGATTTCGTTGGCCCGCTGCTGCTCGCCCACGGCCACCAGCGCCGGAATGAACTGCGGCACGTAGTAGTCGTAGGGAACGGCCTTATCGGGCATCACCTCAAAGCACTTGTCAATTACCTGCTTGGCGCGGGCTTTGTCGCCGGAGGCCAGCAAAGCATCGGCCAGACGCGAGAATTTGTCGCGGTAGTTGGCCGGGAAGCGCAGGTTGTTCTCGTCGTAGAAGATGTTGGCGTTGTCGAGGCCCCGGTATGCGAATTTGTTCATCAGCTTATCGTACATCAGGCCCGTAGCCACGTAGCCTTCCTCCGAACCGCCTTTGGGGTCGTAGTTGGGGTCTTTGGCGGGCAGGATACGGTAGGCCATGCCTTCCAGCTGGAAGTAGGGCTGCAGGCCCATGAAGTCGCGCGAGTCCACAGTGCTGCTGAAGTACACCGGGCGCTGCCAGTTATTGGTAGCCAGGATGTCCAGAATCACGAGGCTCTTCTTCTCGATGGCACTTTTGCCCACCTGCCACTCCATGCGGGGCACCAGCTGCTTGCGGCGCTCGGCCGGGATAATGCCCATTTTGTCCACGGCGGCTGTATCCACGGGCAGGTAGAAGTTACGGGTGGGGAAGGAAAGCAGGGTCTTCGAACCGTCGCCGTAGCTTACCTGCAGCAACGGGCTATTCTGGTTCACCAGCTGCATAAACTCCTTCACGTTCACCTCCTTCACCGAGGGGTTCTCGGCGTAGGGCAGGTAGTCGTTGGTGCCCTGCTTGTAGTTGCCGTTCTGCATGGAAATGGGCAGCGGCTGCGACTTGTAAGCGCGGCGCTTCATCTGGTCGATGTACCAGTCGGTGTTCAGGTAGCTGAGCACGGCCACGCGCACGTCCGTCCGGATGCCTTCCACTTCCTGTGCGTACCAGAGTGGGAAGGTGTCGTTGTCGCCGTTGGTGAACAGGATGGCATTCGGGGCGCAGCTGTTGAGCAGGTTCTTGGCCGAATCCACGGAGTTGTAGCGGTTGCTCCGGTCATGGTCGTCCCAGCCCTGGGCCAGCATAATGCCCGGTACCACTAGGCCCAGCGCTGTTACCACGCCGGCCCGCGCCGTGTCCGACTTCACTACTTTCTCCAGGAGCTCAGCCAGGGCCAGCACGCCCAGCCCAATCCAGATGGCGAAGGCGAAAGTGGCACCCGCAAAGGTGTAGTCCCGCTCCCGGGGCTCAATGGGGGGCTGGTTCAGGTAAATCACAATGGCCAGACCCGTGAACAGGAACAGCAGGCCCACAATGAAAGCATTGCGGCCGTCGCGGCGGACATGAAAGAACAGGCCCAGGATACCCAGCAGCAGCGGCAGCGCGAAGAAGGCGTTGCGGGCCGGGCTGTCGGCTACCCGCTCGGGCAGGCCGGCACCGTTGCCGCTGCCCCACAGAATGCCGGATTGCTGAATGTCACCCTCGCGGCCCACGTAGTTCCACATGAAGTAGCGCCAGAACATGTGGCCCATCTGGTACTTGAACAGGAACGACAGGTTCTGACCCATCGTGGGCTTCACGCCTTCCTGAATGTCTACCCACTTCTTGTAGTTGTACATGTGCAGCGGGTCATTGCTGTACAGGCGCGGGAGCAGCATTTTGTCCTCGGGATTGTACTGCAGCACGGGGCGGTACTCGGCCACCACGTACTTGTCGCCCTGGCGCACGTAGCGGGGCGCGCCGTCTTCCTGGGCAATGGGCTGGGCGTTGAATTGCGGGCCGTAGAGCAGCGGACGGTCACCGTACTGCTCGCGCTTCAGGTAGCTCACGAAGGACAGCACATCCTCCGGGTCGTTTTCGTTGATGGTGGGGTGGTAGGAGCTGCGGATGGGGACAATCAGGTACGACGAATACCCAATCAGAATAAACACAAAGCTCAGCATGGCCGTGTTCAGCAGACGGCTGCGGCGCTTGAACGACTGCTGAAAACCCAGCCAGATCAGACCCACGAACAGCAGGAGGAAAATCACCAGCCCGTAGTTGAAGGGCAGGCCCACGCTGTTCACGAAGAACACCTCAAAGGCACCCGCCAAGGTGGGCAGGCCCGGAATGATACCGGCCAGAATCAGGCCCACAATCACGCTGCTTACTACCAGCGTAATGATGCCGCCCACGACTGAGGGGTTTTGGGTGCGGCGGTAATAGTAGATGAAGCCCAGGGCCGGAATAGCCAGCAGGTTCAGCAAGTGCACCCCAATACTGAGGCCGATAACGTAGGCAATGAGCACCAGCCACCGGTCGGAGTCGGCCTCATCGGCGCGGTTTTCCCACTTCAGCATCAGCCACACCACGGCCGCCGTGCACAGCGACGACATAGCATACACTTCGGCTTCCTCGGCGTTAAACCAGAACGAATCGGAGAAGGCATAAGCCAACGCGCCCACGGCACCCGCGCCCAGAATCAGCAGGCTCTGGCCGAAGGTGGGTTCCAGGGGCCGGTCGTCGTGCATGCCGGGACGGTGCAGCACCAGCTTCTTGGCCAGCATAGTAATGCTCCAGAACAGGAACAATACTGTGAATGAGGAGCTCAGGGCCGACAGCATATTTACCAGCACCGACACCTTGGTCACGTCGCCGAAGCTCAGCAGGGAAAACAGACGGCCCAGCAGCAGGAAGGTAGGCGCGCCCGGAGGGTGAGGCACCAGCAGCTTGTAGGAGCAGGCAATAAACTCGCCGCAGTCCCAGAACGAAGCCGTGGGTTCCAGCGTGAGGAAATAAACGACGGTGGCAATAGCAAAAACCAGCCAGCCGGTAAGGTTATTCAGGCGTGTGTAACTCCGCATAAGTGGGGGTAGGGGTGGCCGACCACAGCCGGCCCGTTGCTGAACGACGGGATGTAAGTCTGAAAGGAAATCAGTGAAAGGTCAAAAATAGAGAATAAGTACTGAGCCGCGCACCCTTAAATCAACCAACACCCGCGCTGACCTCAACCAACCCGCCAAACACCCGGCCCTTTCGGGTGGGCGGCGCGGCGCAACAGCAAAAAGCCCCGACCACAGGGTCAGGGCTTTACCTACAGAAGAAACGGATGAGCGTCAGGACTAATTCTGCAAAATCAGGCGTTTGGTAGCCAAGACCTTGTCGTTCTGCACCAGGCTGTAGAAGTACATGCCGGCAGGCAAATCGGAGAGGTTAATGCTCATGCCTCCGTCGGCAGCTTCGGGGCGGACGGCTACCGTGCGGATTTCCCGGCCAATGATGTTGTTGAGGCGCAGCTTCAGGTCACTTTTCGCTGATAACTGGCTTACGGACACTGTTACCAGGCCCCGGCTTGGGTTGGGGTATACCGAAAGGGTAGGAGCGAGGTCCCGGGCTGCCAGCGTGGGCGTGGCCACCGTGCGTACCGTAATGCTGCCAATCATGCCCTGACGCGTTCCATTGCTCACAAACGAGTGAGCCGAGCAATAGTATTTGTACGTGGTGCCGGCCGCCAGCGAGGAAATGGTGCTGGTGGTATTCGAAGGGCTAATGATGAACGTAGACCACGCGCTGGTTTCCGATACGGTGGGGTGTACGCCGCTGCCTACATTGCGCCATACCACCACGTCGCCGGGGTTGATGGTTACGTTTTCGGGGCTGTAATAATTGTCGCCCACTTCAATGGTCACGGTGGCTGCCAGGGCCGAGAGCTGGGCCAGCAGCAAAACCACCATTAGGGTAAGACGAGTAGAAATTTTCATGAGGGAATGGAAAAGAAGGTGCAGAAACTGGTGGAGGCCGCCGCTGCGTAAGCAAGATACGCAATTGGCAACGGCTGCCGTCGTACATGGACAATCATCGTGCCCGTTCAGCAGGTGAACGTACCAGCCAGATGCGTTATCAGACAATTGCGTTGCATCCGGGTTTAAAATCACGGCATTACAAGGCAGTGCCGCCGTATACCAGCAGCCCCCCAACCAACAGTGCCTTTCCGTTGCGTAGGGCAGCCTGCCCTACACTGTAGGGCACCAGCTCGCCACCCAAGCTGGTAAATTCGGTTTGGTGATGCAGCAGTGTAGAGTGGCTGGAGCGGGAGCTAGCGGATCGGCGGTGGGCAGCGGGAGCAAACATGGAGGATAGCGGTAGATTACTGAAACATATCCACCTACTCGGAGCCGCGTGCCAAAAGGTTGCCTGAAAACTAGTGCAGGTACTTAATTTCTTTTAAGTCAAAGTACCGCAGGCCGCTGGTAGTAGCCAATGCCAGTCGGCCGGCTTCATCCACGCCCACAATCTGCCCGCGCAGCCGCTGCCCGTCAGCCTCATAGTCATGTTCCTCCTGAAACCGGTACAGCACCCGCAGATACTCGGTGCGCAGCGCCCCGATGCGGCCGCCGCGCAGCTGCAGATAGCGTCGCTCCAGGCTCTCGAGCAGACGGGCGGCCAGCGTAGACACACTATATACGCGCCCGGTAATAGTGACCAGCGACGTGGCCGTAGGCACGGCAAATTGTTGTTGGTTAATATTTATTCCAATCCCCACGATGCTGTGCTGAATCTTTGCCCCGCTGAGTGTGTTCTCAATCAGAATGCCTCCCAGCTTCTGGCTGCCAAAGAACAGGTCGTTCGGCCACTTCACCCGCAGCTGTGGGTCGGGGCCGAGCAGCGCGGCCAGCCAGTCGTGCACGGCCAGAGCTACCGCCTGACTCAGCAGAAACTGGTCGGCGGCGGGCAGAAATGCTGGCTTCCAGACTACCGACATCGTCAGGTTTTCGCCGGCGGCAGCTTCCCACTGGTTGCCACGTTGGCCGCGTCCGGCGGTCTGTTTGTCGGTAATCACGCAACAACCATCCGTGGCCCGGTTTTGGACAGCCAATAGCTGTGCCTCCGTGTTCGTGGAGGGGCATTCGGGCAACCAGACAAGCTGTTGGCCCGTGAAGAGCGTTTGGGGGAATAGTGCCTCCACCTGTTTTTCGTACTTTGTGACGTTCAAACCTAACAATACCCTATGAAAAGTACCCTGGTTCGGCAGGATTCGGACAAGTTGGCAGATGTAGTAGTGCGCGGCATGCAGGAGAAGAAGGCCTCCGACATTGTGGTGCTCAACCTGAAAGACCTCAAAAATGCCGTTGCGGATTATTTCATCATCTGCTCGGCTTCTTCAGATACCCAAATTGACGCCATTGCGCGCTCCGTCGAGGAAGAAGTAGAAAAGCTCACCGGCCAGAACCCCTGGCAAACGGAAGGCCGCATGAACCGGGAATGGGTACTGCTCGACTACGTGGATGTAGTCGTACACGTTTTCCTGCGCGACCGGCGCCAGTTCTACGCGCTGGAAGAACTGTGGGGCGATGCCGAAATTACGTACGTGGAAGACGAAGTAACTCCGGCGGCCGTAAAGTAAACTGCGGCCGTTTACGTCTTGCTATAGGCAGGTGGGCTCGCCAACAAACGCGCGGTTGGCGTGTTCCGCCTTTGTTTTTTGTTCTAGCAACCTCAATACATGTCTGATACGACGCCCAAAAAGAAAAAGCCTGCGTTGCCTAACCCTGCTCCTCGGCCGGGTATGCAGCTGTGGGTGCTGGTTGGCTTAGTGGTACTCATCCTGGGGATGGTGTACGTTTCGCGCAGCAACCCGCCGAAAGATATTACCCAGAAGCAGTTTGAGCAGATGCTCGTGAACGGCGACGTGCGCGACGTAACGCTCAATGGCCGGCAGGTGGAGGTAACGCTTAAGCCGGATGCCGCCAAAAAACCGCCCTATAGCAATGACCTCCGCACCCGGGGCCCGTTGGCCCTCAACCAGGGTGGCCCGCAATACGGGTTTCTGGTAGTAGATGGTAAGACGTTCAAGGAAGACCTCGACAAGCTGCAGGCTACTATTCCGCCGGACCGGCAGGTAGGCCTGAAAGTGGTGCAGGACCAGGGATACGGTGATTTTGTCACTACCTGGGGCTTTATGATTCTGCTGTTCGTTGGCTTCTGGTTCCTGATGCGCCGCATGAGCGGAGCCGGCGGGCCCGGTGGCCAGATCTTCAACATCGGCAAGTCGCGTGCGGCTTTGTTTGAAGGTGGCGACAAGGTGAAAATCACCTTTAAAGACGTAGCCGGTCTGGAAGAAGCCAAGGAAGAGGTGCAGGAGATTGTGGAGTTCCTCAAGAACCCCTCAAAATTCACCATTCTGGGTGGTAAAATCCCGAAAGGTGCGTTGCTGGTAGGTCCTCCCGGTACCGGTAAAACTCTATTGGCCAAAGCCGTAGCCGGCGAGGCCGACGTGCCCTTCTTCTCCCTGTCGGGCTCTGACTTTGTGGAGATGTTCGTGGGCGTGGGCGCGGCCCGGGTACGTGATTTGTTCAAACAAGCTAAAGCCAAAGCGCCGTGTATCATCTTTATTGATGAGATTGACGCCATTGGCCGCAGCCGCAGCAAAGGCAATATGCCGGGCGGCAACGATGAGCGGGAAAACACGCTGAACTCGCTGCTGGTAGAAATGGACGGTTTCGGTACCGACTCCGGGGTTATCATTCTGGCCGCTACCAACCGCCCCGATACGCTGGACTCGGCCCTGCTGCGTCCCGGCCGCTTCGACCGGCAAATCAGCATCGACAAGCCGGACATCAACGGCCGGACCCAGATTTTCAACGTGCATCTGAAGCCGCTAACCCTGGGTCCCGATGTGGAAGCCAAGAAGCTGGCCGCCCAGACGCCCGGATTTGCCGGTGCCGAAATTGCCAACGTCTGCAACGAAGCCGCCCTCATTGCCGCCCGCCGCGACAAGAAGATGGTGACCATGCAGGACTTCACCGATGCCGTGGACCGCGTAATTGGCGGTCTGGAGAAGAAAAATAAAATCATCAGCCCCGGTGAAAAGCGGATTGTAGCCTACCACGAAGCCGGCCACGCCATTGCCGGTTGGTTCCTGGAGCACGCCGACCCGTTGGTAAAGGTGAGCATTGTGCCCCGCGGTGTGGCCGCCCTGGGTTACGCGCAGTATCTGCCCCGCGAGCAGTTCCTGTACAACACCGAGCAGCTCATGGACGAAATGTGCATGACACTGGGCGGCCGCGCTGCCGAGGAACTCGTATTCGGCAAGATTTCGACCGGTGCCCTATCCGACCTGGAGCGCATCACCAAGGTGGCTTACAGCATCGTAACGATGTACGGCATGAACGCCAAGCTCGGCAACGTGTCCTTCTATGACTCGAAAGGCCAGAACGAATACGGCTTTACCAAGCCATATTCGGAGGCCACGTCGCAGATGATTGACGAGGAAGTTCGCACCATCATCGAGCAGGCGTACATTCGTACCAAAGAGTTGCTGACCGAGCGTCGGCACGAGCTGGAGGTAGTGGCCAAAGAGCTGCTGGAAAAGGAAATCCTGCTACAGGATGACCTGGAGCGTCTCGTGGGCAAGCGTCCCTTCGACAGTCAGACGACGTATCAGGCCCACATGGCGGGCACCGACCGCTCGGAAACCCTGAGCGAGCGGAAGCAGGAACACGCCGGTTTGCCCCTGGGTAATGACCTGCCCGACCTTAACCTGCCCGGCGTACCCAACGACTCAAACCCGTCGGATGCTCCTTCCGAGCCAAACGGTTCTGCAGTGACACCTGTATAAGCTGTTGCTTGAATTTCTGAAAAAGCCCGCCCGCAACGGCGGGCTTTTTCTTTTTGCGTGCTACCTTCTGCTCCTGATTTCAGCCCCGCCCGAAACCCCGTACCTTTACTGCCATGTCGGATACCTCGCGTGATATAGTGCTGCGCCGCATTCGGGAATCGTTACGCCAGCCGGCTTCGCAGCCGGAGCGGCCGGATTTTGCGGAACCGTTGCATCCCCGGCCCGCTCCCGGCGACGACCTAGCGGTGCTGTTCGCCCAAAGCTTTGTACGGGTGGGGGGTGTTTTTTTCTTCTGTGAGTCGGTAGAGCACTTCTACGATCAACTCTTTGCCTACAAGCAGGAGAAAAACCTGGAGTACCTGTACGTGTGGGAGCCGGAGCTGAAAAAGCTGCTGCACGAGGGCAACATCGTATTTCAAGGCGACGAAACCGATTTTCAGGACCACGCGGAAGCCGGACTAACCACGTGTGAGGCCCTGGTGGCCCGCACCGGGAGTGTGCTGGTATCGGCCGCTACGGGTAGTGGCCGCCGCCTGAGCATCTACCCCGATCAGCACCTGATTCTGGCCCGCACCTCACAGGTGGTAACCGACATTGCCGATGGCCTGAAGCTGCTGCAGCAAAAGTACGGGACCGACAAGCTGCCCTCCATGATGTCCCTGACCACGGGACCCAGCCGCACGGCGGATATTGAAAAAACGCTGGTGCTGGGCGCGCATGGCCCGCGCAGCATTGTGCTCTTTTTACTGGATGACGCGCCCGCCGCAACTACCTGACCTGGCTTTGCCCCCCGGCCGCCGGGTGTACTTTGCTTCCGATTTTCACTTGGGTGCCCCCGATGCAGCCCGCTCCCGGGAGCGGGAGCAACGTATTGTGCGCTGGCTCGACGCGGCTGCCCGCGACGCGGCGGCCATTTACCTGCTGGGCGACATCTTCGATTTCTGGTTTGAGTACCGCCACGCCATTCCGCGTGGGTTTATCCGGCTGCAGGGTAAGCTGGCGGAACTCACGGACGCCGGTATTCCGGTGACGTTCTTCACCGGCAACCACGATATGTGGATGTTCGATTACTTCACCCAGGAGCTCAATATTCCGATCCTGCGGCACCCGGTGAGTCAGCGCATCGGTGGGCACCAATTCCACATCGGCCACGGGGATGGCCTGGGTCCCGGCGACCACACGTACAAAATGCTGAAGCGGGTATTTGCCTCGCCGGTGGCGCAATGGCTGTTTGCACGGCTGCATCCCAACCTAGGCATTGGCATTGCTAACCGCTGGAGCCGGCACAGCCGCCTGCAGAACGGCGTGGCCGACGAGCAGTATTTCGGCGAAGATGAGTGGCTGCTGACCTATTGCCGGGAAGTGCAGCAGCAGTTTCCCCACGAGTATTATGTATTCGGTCATCGCCACCTACCCCTGGATGTGGAAGTAGCTCCCGGCAGCCGTTACGTGAACCTGGGAGAATGGGTCAATTATTGCTCCTACGGCGTATATGATGGGCAACAGCTGGCACTTCGGCATTATGAAACGGTCCGTTAGCCGGTGGAAATGCACTGGGGCCGCGCTGGCACTGCTTGTCTTGCCGGTAGCTGAATTGTTGGCTCAGACTACTGCCCCGGCCGCCGATTCTGTTGCTCCGGCCGGGCAGGCGGCTCCGGTGGTGAGCTTGCCCGGCACCGCTGCTCCAGCCGGCGCAGGGTGGCAGTTGGTGCGCACCATCAGCCTGCCGCAGCCGGGCGCCGCTTCCCTCGACCGGCGCGGCAATTTCTACGTGACGGATGCGCAAAACAACCTGCATCAGTACAGTCCCGATGGGCAGGCCCTGAATACGTACTCGCCGGCGCAGCCAGGCCATACTATGCAGGTAGAAGCCTGGAATACGGCCAAAGTGCTGGTGTTTTATGATGACCGGCAGCAACTGGTGCTTCTTGACCGGTTTCTGGCCCCTATTTCGGAGCTGGCCCTCCCGGAGTATCTCGACGGGCAGGCCCGCGTGGCCACACTGGCCCCCGACGACCGGTTCTGGCTGCTCAACGAATCGGACCTGACGCTGCGGCAACTAGACGTCAACCAGAAGCGCTTCACCATTACCACGCCGCTGGATCTGCTGATTGGCCGCTCCCGGCCCGATTTCCGGTTTTTGCGCGAGTATCAGAACAACCTGTACCTGGTGGACCGCACCAGCGGTGTATATGTGTTCGATAACCTGGGCAACTACCGCAAAAAGCTACCGTTCACTGGTCTGACGCACGTGGGCTTCCGGGGCGACGAGCTTTATTATCAGACCGCCGACGAGGTGCATTTTTTTCACTTATACACATTCCAGGAGCGGATGCTGCGGTTACCCGTCGCGGGTGCCACGCAAGTGCTGATGAGTGAGCAGTACCTGTATCTGAGCTTACCTACGGGAGTGCAGGTGTACAAAATGTAGGCTGCCCGCCTGAGAGGCTACTCCCGGATAAAACGCAAGTAGTAACGTAGCCTTCTTCTGCGGGAAACAACTAGAAGTTGATTGCAGGGGCCAGGGTTGCTAAGATGGGTATTGATGCAGGCCGTGGTGCTACGGCTACCGACAACAGTTTTCATTGGGAAAGCAAAAGGTTATCCATTCGTTGGCCTTGTTGGTGAAGCCTGCGGTGCAACGAGTTGCAATGCCAAAATTTCGCCTTGGTTGGCAGCCCCTGGGCGAAACGAGCCGCTTGATTTCTGCCTACATTTGAAAGTAGCCGCCTTGGTGGCTACCCGCCGCCACTCTGCTCTGTCACAACCAACTCTGCCCGTATGTCCATTGCCGAATTTTGCCGCACTGGCACGCTATTCCTGTTGTTTAGCACAAGCACAGTGGCGGCGTGGGCGCAGCAAAAGGTAATGCCCTCTGCCAACCGGCTGGCACCCGGTCTGGATGTCGGCACCACGCGCCGGGTGCTGCGGGTAAGCGTTACTGATGAGGCGGCTTTTCGGCAGTGGCTGGGTCAGGCGTATCCGCAGGCTGTAGTGCGGCCCGAGGCCGGCTACGCCCGGCTGTTGCGGGTACAGCAAGTGCCCGCCTCGGTGCTGGCGGCCTGCCCCTGGGTAGGGTTTGTGCAGGCCGCTGACCGACCCGCCCGGCCCGAGCGCCAGCTCAACGGTGCCGACCTTACGGCCAACAAAGTAACCGCTGTGCACGCCCGCTACCCCCGCATTACGGGTCAGGGGCTTACGGTTTCAGTAAAGGAAAGTCCGTTAGATATCAATGATATTGACTTCAAAGGGCGTCTGGTAAATCCCGATCCGCAGGCCCAGTTGCTGAACTCGCACTCCACCATCATGACTACCCTGATTGCGGGCGGTGGTAATTCCTCTCCCAACGGCAAAGGGGCGGCCTGGCAGGCCCGGATAGCTCAATCCAGCTATGATAACCTATTGCCCGACGATGGACCGGGGCTGGCGGCGCAGGGGGTATCGGTGCAGAACCACTCGTACGGGGTAAGTGTGGAGAACTTCTACGGCCAGGAGGCCCGTGCCTACGACCAGCAGACCCGTCAGTATCCCAGCCTATTACACGTGTTTTCGGCCGGCAACTCTGGCAACCAGCCGGGACCAGCTGGTACGTACGCGGGCCTGGCGGGTACCGGCAACATTACTGGCGAGTTCAAGAATTCCAAAAACAGCCTGAGCGTGGGCGCTACCGATGCCCTGGGCCAAGTCGCGCCGCTCAGTTCCCGCGGCCCCGCCGCCGATGGCCGCGTGAAGCCCGAACTGGTAGCCTTCGGCGACGGGGGCTCCTCCGATGCCGCTGCGCTGGTATCCGGAGCTAGTCTGCTCACGCAGCACGCCTATAAGGAGCGGTACGGGACGCTGCCTTCAGCTGCTTTGGTTAAAGCGGTGCTGCTGAATACGGCCGACGACACCGGCCGCCCCAATGTGGACTTTACGGCGGGCTATGGCCAGCTGGACGCGCTGGGAGCCGTGAAAACAATGCTGGAAGGTCGTTTTCGGGAAGGAACAATTACGCAGGGCGACAGGCAGGGAATATCTATTCCGGTGCCGGTCGGTACCCACCGCCTGAAAATCACTCTGGCCTGGACCGACCCGGAAGCGGCTGCCAACGCGGCTACCGCGCTGGTAAATGACCTGGATATGACCCTGGTGGACAGGAACGGTACGCAGGTATGGCAGCCCTGGACGCTCAGCTCGTATCCGCACCTCGATTCGCTGGCGCTGCCCGCCCGCCGCCGACCCAACCACCGCGACAATGTGGAGCAGATTACCCTGGAGAATCCGTCGGCCGCAGGTGCCTATATGGTGCAGATCAGTGGATTTCGGGTGGCGCAGGGCCCACAGGCGTACAGCCTTACCTACGAGTTCGAATCGGACCTGACGTGGGTGCATCCTTCCAAAGCCCGTAACCTGCGGGCGGCCGAGTCGGCGCTGCTGCGCTGGCAGTGGGCGGGGCCGGCCACGGCAGCCCGGCTGGAGTACCGACCCATCGGGCAGACAGCTTGGAGTGTAGTCAGCCCTTCGCTGGACCTGGCCCAGCAAACCTTCCGCTGGACGGCTCCCGCCACCACCGAAGTTGCTCAGCTGCGGCTCCTGACCGGCGCAGGCGCCACCGAGTCGGATACATTTTTCGTGGCGCGCCCCCTCATGCTGGATGTAGGCTACAATTGCCCCGATGGCACCCTGCTTACGTGGAACCGGGTGCCCGGCGCGTCGCACTATCAGGTATATGTGCTGGGGGCCACCCAACTGGAGCCCTTCCGGCTGCTGTCGGATACAATGCTGCTGCTTACGCCCGCTGAGGCTGCGGCCCGGTACTATGCCGTAGCCCCGGTTATCCGGGGGCGCACCGGTGAGCGAGGCAGCACGGTAAATGTCACGCAGGCTGAGTATGGCTGCTACATCCGTTCGTTTCTGCCCCGGCAGGCAGTAATGGACACGGTGCAGTTCAATCTGATACTGGGCACCACCTACCGGCTCCAGACCATTGCACTGGAGCGCCGCAACCCCGATGGCAGCTTTACCAGCGTGCAGACCCTCACGACCAACCTGCCGCTCGCCACGCGGCTCACCGATCCGCAGCCGCTACCTGGTGGGGCGGGGTACCGCGTCCGGCTACAGCTCAGCACCGGCCAGACGGTGTATAGTCAAGTGGAAGAAGTGTATTTCGTGCCAACTGTGACCGATGTGCAGGTGTATCCGGTGCCTGTAACCGCCGGAGAACCACTTACTGTGGTGGGGCCTCCCGATAAAGCGTTGCGCGTGCGGTTGTTTGATGTGGTAGGCCACCTGCAACGTGACCTGACCACCGACGACAGCATTATTAAAGCACTGGATACACATGGTCTGCGGCCCGGGACCTACCTGCTGCGCATAAGCATACCGGGTGGCCGCGAAATTACCCGGCGCATCCTGATATTATAAGCCAGCCGGTTGGCTGTACAAAAACGGCTCCGGAGGTTACTCAACTCCCGGTATTCCACCCTGCAGGTTGCCGCCGGCCGCATCGGTAAACGATTTGCGTGAAGCTATTATGATAAGTAATATGTTGTAATTCAATTGGATGAATCAACTGCAGTGCCGAGGGGCGTAGCTGCATGTCGTAGCTGAGCAGTTTCATGCAAATGATGACACCCAAAGGAATATTCTTGTGCCGTGCTGATGGCTGTCTGAATCGCTCCTCACGGTAACGCAGGTAAACGGCAGAGTGAGCCGCCCGTACGTAAACACAAAACGCCCCCGACTCAGCTGAGTCGGGGGCGTTTTGTGTTTACGCTAAGCTGGGTAGCCTAGTAGAGGTAGTTGAGGGCAGTCCGGTCGTTGGTGTTGAACGGACGGCTAACGCCGTTCCCCACGCAGGCCAGCATCCACGAGTTTGGATCAGCGCCCGAAGGAGTACCGGGAATGAGGATAGCACCAACCGTGCTGGCTCCTTCGTTGGAGGCAGCGCCACCGCAGCTATATGCACGGTTGAAGTAGTCGGTGTGACGCAGACCAATGCAGTGGCCCATCTCGTGTGCCATGATGGTAGCAATGTAGCCCACGTTGGTGCTGTTGATTACCGAAGGCGACAGTTTGAAGCCGGGAGCAGGGTTGCCACCCGAGGGGAAGCCACCCGACTGACCGAGTACGCCGGCACCCAGGTATTGCGACGTGATGGGCAGATCAGCAGTGCCGGACGTGATGCGCGTGAAGCGCAGCTGCAGATTTTCGGCGTTGTAGCGGCGGATGGCTTCATCAACGGCCGATACGTAGGCAGAGGGGAAGCTGCCAATAAGCGTAACCGTCAGGGTGCGGGGCAGGCGCGTTACCAGATTGGTCGTGCGGTACTGCTCATCTTCACCAACGCGCAATACTTTGTAATCGGGCTTGCTGGCCAGCATTTCGTTGGTCAGCAAGATGTCGCCTTCTACGCGCACACCGCCGTCTACCTTCTGGGCACCAGCCGTCGTGAAGCCTAGTGCCTTGATCTGAGCCATGGTAGATTCCGAAATTTCATTCTTTACCTCAACATTGGCTTTTTCCTGACACGAAGACAGCGACAGGCTGGCAACTGCCAGCATAGCGAGCGGGGCGAGTACTTTAAGTGTTTTCATGTGTTTTGGTTGTGGATTGGTTGAAGAACGTGGTAAACATAGGTTTATATTGATGATATTTCAAAATATTGCCTGTATAATTATCAAAATTATATACGCAGTTTTTGTCTATGGTTGAGTTTGCTGGGCTGTGGTGAATAGTACTATATGGCTTTATGAATTTTTAATGAAAATAGCATTTGCACAGCCTGAGGCCCTGAAATTGGCGTGGCCGCAGGGGGGGGATACAAGCTCGTTCGGACTGGTTTCGTGGTGGATCAGCAGGTAAAAAAAAATATGCTGCGGATCCCCGGTTTTTACGCTCAGACACGGCCCCGGCTATTTCTCTATCTTTGTAAACAACCGATTTCGTGCGGCTCCCTTTCCCGGCCGCTTTACCATAGATCTTCCAAGCCGTGGCTTGCTCATCCTGCTCCTCCTCCGGTGGGGGCTGCTCTACTACTGCTAAGGGCTGCGGCTCTAAAGGCAGCTGTAGCAGTGGCTGCACCCGCCTTAATGTATTCGACTGGCTCCAGGACCTGGATGTTCCCAGCGACTTTAAAGAGTTTGACCTTGTAGAAGTCCGCTTCAAGGGCGGCCGCAAGGATTTCTTCCGCAACAAAAGCCGCCTGCCACTCATTACGGGTGATGCCGTAGTGGTGGAAGCGACCGGGAATGGCTGGCACCTGGGCCACGTGTCGCTGAAGGGCGAACTGGTGCGCTTGCAGATGAAGAAGAAAAAAGTGCCCCTGGACTCCAAGGATATCCGGCCCATTCTGCGCGTGGCTACCGAGCAGGATGCCGAACGGTGGCAGGCCGTGCGCGACCTGGAAACCGGCACTATGTTCCGGGCCCGGGCCGTAGTAGATGAGCTACGCCTGAAAATGAAGCTCTCCGACGTAGAGTACCAGGCCGACCGTACCCGCGCCACCTTTTTTTACTCCGCCGACGACCGGGTGGACTTTCGGGACCTGATCAAGCGTCTGGCCGATGAATTCCGCGTACGGGTAGAAATGCGCCAGATTTCGCTACGCCACGAGGCGGGCCGCCTGGGCGGCATTGGCTCCTGCGGACGGGAGCTGTGCTGCTCCACCTGGCTCTCCGATTTCAAGAGCGTAAGCACCACCGCTGCGCGTTACCAGAACCTGAGTCTGAATCCGGCCAAGCTCTCGGGCCAGTGCGGGCGCCTTAAGTGCTGCCTTAACTATGAGCTGGATACGTACCTGGATGCGCTCAAAGACATTCCGCAGGTGCAGCGCCCCTTACTCACGGAGAAAGGCGAGTATATGCTGCAGAAGACCGACATCTTCAAGCGCAAGATGTGGTTTGCCATCCGTGGCGACAACAACTGGGTGATAGTGCCCACGGAGCGGGTGCGGGAAGTGCTGGAGATGAACAAGCGCGGCGAAAAGCCCGAAAGCCTGTTGCCACCCGTGCGGGAGGAAGAAAAAGCCCCCGAAGTAACGGCCATCGTAGAAGGCTCCTTGGAGCGCCTCGATGATAAGATCAAGGCTTCTAAACGCAGCAAGCGTGGCAAAAAGAAGAAGGGCGATGAGGTAGCAACTCCGGCCGCAGCCAGCATGCCGGGCCGGGCCGGGCGCTCCGGCCGTTCAGGAGTAGCTCCTGAGCCCCGGGCCGCCAGCCTACCCGAAGCACCTGAGGAAACTGCCGGGGCTGATGCTCCGGAGGAGCGCGCCCGGCCCCGTGGAGCCGCCGCGCGGCCGCTCAACCGCCGTGGTCGTGGCCGCGGCGAAGGCAAACGCTCTGACACTCCCCGCTCCGCCGAAGGTGGTAGCCCGCCCTCTGATACGCCCCGGCCCACCCGGGAGGCGAGCAGCCGGCCGCCGCGCGCGGCCGGTGAAACCTCCGGCGGCGCGGCGCGTTCGGGTGGCGAGGGCAGCGAAGGACGCCGGGGGCGTTCTGGTCGTCGGGGCGGCCGCTCCGGTAGGGGCGGTGCTGCTGAAGGATCTACGCCAACTGCTTCCTAATCCGTGTTTTTATGCGTTTTCTGCTCCGTTTAACTCCGGTTCTGTTCGTTGGCCTGCTGGCATCCTGCAACCCGAATGAGATCTACGAGAAGAACCAGGACCTGAAGTCGGCCGTGGGAGATGCCTACGTGTGGGCCGTACAGGACAAGCCGACTTTCGAGTTCGAAATTCCGGATACCACGCAACGGTACGACGTGTATTTCAACGTTCGGAACGCGGCCGATTATGAGTACTACAACCTCTACGTGCGGCACACGCTGACCGGGCCCGATGGCAAGCCTGTGTCGCGGCTGCTGCACCAGATGCTGCTGATGGACCCCCAGACCGGGGAACCCCGGGGCGACGGATCCGGCGACATCTTCGACCACCGGTTTCTGGCCCTGCCCAACCAGAAGTTTCACCAGACGGGCCCCTACAAGATTATGCTGGAGCAGTACATGCGCCAGGACCAACTGCGCGGTATTATGGCCGTGGGTGTGCGGGTGGTGAAGCGTCCATAATGCTGCTCCATATGCCATAAAAAAGCCCATTGGATGCACCAATGGGCTTTTTTATGGCATATGGAGCAGCAGCTAAATCCGCTCCACCTTCACGGCGTTCTGGCCCTTGCGGCCGTCAATCACGTCGAAAGAAACACGGTCGTTTTCCCGGATTTCGTGAACCAGGCCGGTTTGATGCACGAAAATCTCCTGGCCATTCTCATCCTGGACGATGAAGCCATAGCCTTTCGATTCATTAAAAAACTTCACTTTGCCGGTTTTCATAGCGGGTGTAAGCGGTTGTGGGTTGAAAGAATGGCGGTAAATCTACACCGTTTTCCAGATTGGCAAAAGCCTGTGAGCGGAACGCCCTGGCGTAGGCTGCGTATGAAACGGGTAGTTTTCACTTGTCTCGCCGCACCATGTCTGACGCAACCACTCCCGATACGCCCGCCAACGAGCAGGCGGCCAATCAGAAACCTACCCCTTCTTCCGCTCCGGAGGCCAGTATGCCATCCGAGCTGCACACCCCCGCAAATACTACCGGCCAGCAACCGTTTGCCGAGGATGCCAACCACGAGCAAAACGAAGTAGCCGGAGCCAGTCGGGGGGAATTTGGGCGGCAGTCGGACCAGGGACTTACGCAGGGCGGCTACGGCAATGAGGCCAGCCGGGGTACGGCCACCTATGCCGGTACTGTGGATACACCGGCGGCTACTACCGGCTACATTGGCGAGCGGGAGCAGCGCCCGGCCGGAATTGCTTCCGAAGAGAATGGCAGCTTTGGGACGCAGGCCGCCGGGGCAGCAGTGCCGGCAGGCTCCGCGGTGGGCACCCACTTCGCCAACGATAATGCCGCACCCCAGGGTCCTGACTCTGGCTTTGCGGCTAACTACGGTACCTCCTCATTGGGCGGCACAACTGCTTTCGATGCTCAGCCTGATGCCGGCCGGCGCAATCAGCGCGAAGACTATACCCCCAACCACCCCGAAGGCGGGCCGCAGGGCCTGCGCACCGGCGCGGCACCTACAAACAACACGGAGGATGCGGCCGACGAAGCCGAAGGAGCGCCTGCCACCGGGCCTCGCAGCGGGTACACTGCTGCCGGATCACCCGACGCGCAAGGCGGCACTGAAAAGGGCTTTGGCTCCAAAGGCGGCTCCTATAACGATGAGTACGATGCCGCTGCTCCCGATCAGCCAAGCGGCTCACCTGCCCGGGGTGATTTCGACCGGAAAGATGGAGCCCGAAATTACGGCGGTGCTTCGGACGACCGTACGCAGGTTGAACAGTCGCCGGATTACGGTGCTGCCCCCGGCCATTCCGGCTCTCCTGACTAGTGGGATATACAGTCTGTCACTGTACTACCATCAACCAGCCTGCCTGCGCCAGCTTTACTGCTGAGTTGGCAGGCTGGTTGATTTCCGACTAGTGAGAAACAGTCGGCCTTTCTCGTTGCTGAAAATAAAATCGTGGTTGTTAATGAATACCAGCGCTTCGGCCTGTCCGGATTTCGGAATGGCAACCGTGGTTTTCAGCCCATCAAACAGTCGGCGGCCAGGCATCCGCTCAAATTGAAATACGTAACCGGCCCCTAATAGTGCCACCCGATGCCCATCGGGACTAATATCGGCGGCGGTAACCCAGGTAGGCAGGCGCAGGCTGTCAATGAGGCGGGCAGTGTAGCGGCCTGGCTGGGCGGGCACCACATATTGCTTTACCATGCCGCTGGTACCCCGGTTTTTAGTAAAGAGGTAGAGGCTATCCTGATAATAATAAAAGGCCTCACAATCGAAGTTTCGGCGGGGCTTGCGGGGCGGAAAGGCGTGTTGATCGGGATAAGTGATATGAATAGTATCTACCTGCCGAAGCTCAGGGCCGCTGAGCCGGTACACCCGCAGGTTGCGGCGCTTGTTCTGGTTGTTCCCGAAGTCGCCGATGTAAAGGCGGTGAGTTTCATCCTGCGTCAGATCTTCCCAGTCGATATTCTGCAGCGGCTCCAGGTCTAGGGCCTGCAACAGGTCGCCCTGACGCGTTACGCGGTAAAGACGGGCCGTATTGCCCCCGTCGGCATGGGTCCACAGGTCGCCTTCGGGGCCAGCGTTTTCCAGGCCGGAGCTTTCCCGGGCGCGGGAGTTGATACGGCCAATTTCAGTTACAGTGTATTGGTCAGTGGCATCGGCAAAGGAGCCACGGCCCTGGTCGGAGGAGCAGCCCACGACCGAAACCAGCAGAAGGGAAATAGAGAAGCGTGCGAAAACAAGCATAGCAAACGGGGCCGGCCGCCTACATCAGCCGAGTTTCTGTCAGCTTACGCCGAGCAGGTGAATTCAGCCGCCGAAATTGGGAATTTTACCGGTTTCGGCCGTTAGGGTCTGGCGGGGTAAACCGGTATCTTGTTGGCAGGAACCTCCTCACACTTCGCTGGCTGCCTGGTATGCGCACCTTTCTTTCTGTACTTATCGGCTGTTGTGCAGTGAGCCGCGCGGCTCTGGCCCAGGTGCCCGCCGCCCCCGACTCCGTGGCTGCTCCGGCCCGTCTGCTGCCGGCTACCGCTTGGGTGAAACGGCCGGCCGTGTGGCGGGTGGCTGTGCCCGTAACACTCGTAACACTGGGCTACCTCAGCCGCAATGAGAATGTGCTGGATGAAATGAAGGAGGAAGTACACGAAGAAACCCGCGAACATTTTCCCAATTTTCACACCGGCCTCGATGATTACTCGCGGCATTTACCCATTTGGGGGGCGTACGGGCTGTATGCGGTTGGGATGAAGGGGGATCGGGGCGTGGTGCCATTTACCGTGTGCTACGGCTTGTCGCACGCCCTGAGTACGGGTATTGTCAGCCACCTGAAACACATCAGTCGCACGCAACGCCCTGACAACCCCGCTGATTTCAGCTCTTTCCCTTCGGCGCATACGGCGGAGGCCTTCATGACGGCCACGCTGCTGCATGAGCAGTTTGGCAAGGACCGCCCCTGGGTATCGGTGGCGGGCTACAGCGTGGCTACGGCCACCGGGGCCATGCGCATGCTCAACAACCGGCACTGGGTAACGGATGTACTGGCCGGAGCCGGCATCGGGTTTCTCTCGGCCGAAGCCGTGTGGCGCGTGTACCCGGCGGCGGCGCGGTTGCTGCCCGGCAAGCTGGGGCAGAAGCTGCTATTAGTACCTACGTACGCTCCCGGCGGCACCGTGGGAGCCGTGTTGATGCTTCACAACTGACCTGACGGTTACCCGGGGCGGTAAGGCTTGGCGGCTTGGCTCTACCTACTTCATTACCATCTTAAAGTTATGGCCTCAGCGCAACATCAGGTATGGCTGCAGCTTTTCAAGCGTAGCCTCATCCAGCACGCGGATCTGCCGCAGGTCGGCGGGCTGGCGAAACGGGCCGTGCTGCTGCCGGAACGCCACCAGCACGCGCGCCAGCCGCTTACCCACGTACGGGTGCGCCTGTAGCTCCTCAAATGAGCCATTGTTCACATCAATAAAAGCAGGCGCAAACCCCGGGGCTACGAACGTGTACTTGCGCAAGCTGTCCACCAGGTCGGGGGCGTCGCGCAGGGCGTAGATTTCGGCAAGCTGATCTTCCCGCAGAAAGCCACCCAGCCGTTGCCGGTACTCCACCACGCGCCGGGCATAGCCGCGCCCGATTCCCCGAATCTGCATCAGTTGGGTGGTATCGGCCGTGTTCACATCAAAAGCAGCCAGCCGCGTCGGCTTGCGGGCAAAGCGGCCGGGCGTAGCCTCGAACGGCTTCCGGTCGGGGTAGCGGTTAGGATATTGGCCAGGCTGCGTGCGGGCGTAGGTTCCGGCCTCGTGCGGGGGCAGCTGCTCCGGTAGCTGGATGTAAGGGGCCAATCGGGCGTAGGTGGTATCGGAAAGGCCGTAGGCTTTACGAATCTGCTCCTTGGCTTTAAAGCCGCCCACTGCGGTTCTGTATTTCACCAGCCGCTCGGCCAGCCAGACCGGCAAGCCCCGCGCCTGCCAGTCGAGGGCCGTAAAGGCGTTGGGGTTGAACGGGGCCAGCGCCACCTGCGGCACCCGGGTACGGGCCGCGTAGGCCCGCTTCGGGTAGCGGCTGGTAGACCGGGGCCGCGTGGTGCGGCGCGCGGCCAGCTCGGCGGCCCATTGATTAAGCTGCTGCTGATCCGCGGCCGGGTTGTACTGCGGCAGGGCCGGCCGCAGCAGCGTGGGCAGCCACAGCCACAGCACCATCAGTAGCAGCAGCAGGACAAAGCCGGACGTTTCGCGGCGGGAGAAGCCGAAGTAGCGGCGCAGCCTCCGTTGGAGCGGCTGCAGAACAGAACGGCGGGGTACGGGCGGTTGAGCAGGTGCCGGGCGCTGGGCGGGGGCAGGCATAACAGGATAAGCGTTAGTAGCAAATAAGGCTCCTGAGTTTAGAAGGAAATCCCCACAAAACCAAGCCGCGCCCGTGCGCTTACTTCCTGATTTTCACGTCCACCTCATAGCGGTAGCGCGGCGGGCCGCCCAGCGGAATAGCGAAGAAGGGCAGCGCCACCGCGTACTGATCCGTGACGTAGAAAACCAGGTCGTTGGTAGCTTTGGTGAGGGACGTGAGCTGCAGGTCCAGGGAGAGGCCGTGCTCCTTTTCCGCTATCTGGTGGGTGCTGCTGGCCCACACGTTATCCTCGCTCACCTTGGCGGGGTGGCCGTTTTTGGCCACGCTGAAGATCTTCAGGCCCACGTCGCCATCCACATCAAAGTTGCTTTGCTTGATGCTGACCACCTGGTCATTCACAAAAGGATAGAGGTGGGTTTTGGCCCGTTTCTGGGGCGAGAGACGGAAGCTATACTCGTAGGTAAAGGCGTTGCCGCCCTCCACGGGCACGTTTTGGGTAGGGGAGGTGCTTAGGAAGTAGCGGTACAGGTTGCCGTCGTCGCCGGCTTTGCCCTGGGCAATGAGCTTGAACACGTAGCCGTCAAACTCTTTCACAAACTCGCCTTCCAGCGGATTCAGTGGCCCGAAGGTATACCACTTGTTGTCGTAGGTTTTTTCAGCTCCGAACTTGACCTGCTTCAGCAGCGTACCCGCCCGGAACTGGCCTTTGGGCTCGGTGGCGCGGGCATCGGGGGCGGAGTGAGTGCCGGGGCCGCCGTAGAGGCTGAACTCGGTGGTGGTATTCCACCCAAACTTGGCCTCGTCGTACTGGCCGCCGCAGTCGGGGTCGAACACGCGGATATACACGGGCTGGCGGTTCTCCTTCGGGACAAGGAAAAAGAAGGTCTGGGTGAAATCGTCGTCGCCCCAGCTTTTATCGGCCTGATTGCCGAAGGTGACCAGAAAGGCAATGTTCTCGCCGGGATTGGGTACGGCCTGGGCGTGGGCCGCCCGCGTTGCAAAAAGAAAAGCAGCCAACAAGAAGCCACCCAGGGCCCGCAGAAAAGACAATGCCATACCCCGAAAGTACCGCCCGCGTCGTAAATTCGGCAAAACACTCGGCCAAATGGCAGTTTGCATTGCCGAAACCGCGCCGGGCCCGTATCATTACACCATATTCTGCCTACCCACTCGTTATTTCCTATGGCCACTGCCACCCGTACAACCGATTTTCTGGATGCCCTGGCTGCTGATGTAGAGCGGGTGCGGGAAGTGGCCAACCGCCGCTTCCGCCCCCTCACCGACGACCAGCTGAACCGGGGACCCGGACCCGGCAAATGGAGCGTAGGCCAGTGCCTGGAGCACCTCAATATTGTGGGTGGGTTATATCTACCGGTTATCAACCGCAAAGTAAAAGCCGCCAAAGAGCGAGGCTCCGCACCAGCTGATACGGTAGCCCACGGCTTTTTTGGCCGGAAAATGACGGAGGCCATGCGGGCTTCGGCCACCGAGAAACCCATGAAAGCCCCGCAACAATACGCGCCCAGCGGCTCCCGGCTGCCCCGTACGGTTATTGAGGTATTCAGCCGACAGCTGGATGAATTGAGCAACCTCATCGAGCAGGCCCGCCGTATCAATGCCAACGCCGTGCGCATTCCCAATCCCATTATTCCGCTGCTGATTCCGCGCCTGACGGACGTGCTGGAATTGCTGGTAGAGCACATCAAGCGCCACATCGGTCAGGCCGAGCGGGTGCTGGACAGCCGGGAGCTGTAAGGAGTTGTTGAATCAGAACCAGAAGAACGTCATGCTGGGCGCAGCCGAAGCATCTCTACCGCTCCGTTAGATAGCATTCAACGAAGCGGTAGAGATGCTTCGACAAGCTCAGCATGACGTTTCACTATTATCAAAAAAGTCCCGTCGGCTGTGTGCCGGCGGGACTTTTTTAGTTGATGCCCGAAGATTTCGCTGATATCCGTATGGAATCCGGCTCAGCCTAGCATCTGGGTTTTTACCAACTTGCCCCGCTCATTCGTTCCTACTGCATGCGTCCTTTCCTGTTAAGTGTACTCGTCCTGCTGATGTTCTTTGCCACCGGCTCCTCCCAGACGACCCCGCCCGGCGCGGGCGGCCCCAGTCCTGCCACCTGGAAAAAGATTGACCAACTGCTGGCCCGCGACCAGACGGCTTCGGCCGCCAAACTGCTGGAGCCACTCTACCAGCAGGCCCGCCGCCAGCAGAATACCCCCGAGCACCTGCGCACGCTGCTATACAAGCTGCGCCTGCTGGAAGCCCGGGAGGAAGAAGCCGACGTGCAGGCCATTCAACTGGTGGAGCAGGACTTGCAAACGGCCCAGTTTCCGGCCCGGCCGGTGCTGCATAGCCTGTTGGCCCAGCTCTACGCCCGCTACTACGACAACCACCGCTACCAGCTCTACGACCGGACCCGCACCAAACCCGACACCGCCGACCAAAGCCGCCAGGACCTGCGCACCTGGGATGCCGCCCGTCTCGGCGCGGCGGTGGTGCAGCACTACCGCGCCTCGGTGCAGGAGGAGCCCCGCCGCCAGCAGCAGCTGAAACTGGCCACGCTGGGCTACCTCAGCCGTGGCGGCAGCACCGAAGGCCGCGCGTTACGCCCCACGCTCTACGATTTGCTGGCCCACCGCGCCGTGGAAGGTCTCGGCAACGATGAGCTGTATATCACCAAGCCCGCCCAGCAGTTCGAGCTGATGGACGCCGCTTTGTTCGGCCCCGCCCCGGAGTTTGCCCGCCTAAAGCTGACGGCTCCGGCCGCCGATTCGCTGAACGGGCAGTTCCACGCGTTGCAGGTGATGCAGCAGCTACTGGCGTTCCGCCTCCAGGACGCCGCCAACCCCGCCGCTTTGGCCGACGCCGACCGGCTGCGGCTGGAATTCGTGCACGAGCATGCCACGCTAGCCACCAAAGCCGAGCTGTACCGCGCTGCCCTGGCCCGCGCCGCCGAGACGTACAAAGCCCTACCTATCAGCACGGAGCTGCGGGTGCTGGAAGCCGGTACCTGGGAAGAAACCGACCCCGCCAAAGCCCACGCGCTGGCCGTAGCTGCCGAGAAGCAGTTCCCAAAATCCCGGGGCGCGCAACAGGCCGCCGCCCTGCGCCAGCGCCAGGAGCGAATGGAGCTGGCCTTCACCACTGAGGACGTGCTGCTGCCCAACCAGCCCTGGCAGCTGCGCCTGACGGTGCGCAACGCCCCTCGCCTGTACGCCACGGCCTACCGCATCAGCAATGCCCAGGTGCTGCGGCAGCTGGAGCGGCCCGAACTGTACGAGGATAAAACCTGGCAGCAGCGCTACGCCCGCGCCCTGGCGGCCCAACCCGCCGCTACCTGGACGTTGGACGTGCCCGGCCCCCGGGACTTCCGCAGCCACACCGTGCAGCACGCCGGCCCGGCTTTGCCGCTGGGGCACTACCTCATCGTGCTGAGCACCGCCGCCAGCAACCCCACCAAAGAGCAAGCCGGCGCGGTAACGGCCTACAGCCAAGTGCAGGTAAGCGAGCTGAGCTACGTGCGCCGCAGCGCCGACCGCACCGAAGGTCCCGAGTTGCTGGTACTGCACCGCCAGAGCGGTGCCCCCCGGCCCGGCGTGCAGGTGCTACCGTTCCTAACTACCTACAATCAGGAGGCTCGTCGTCATCAAGTGCGGCGCGGACAGCCTACGCAAACCAGTACCGAAGGGCAGGTGAAGATTCCAGTAAGCACCTCGTCAGATTACACGCAGTTCAATCCGGCCCTGTTGAGCCAGGGTGCCGACTCGCTCTGGACGGAAGACCTAGGTCATTTCTACTCTCGATACAATGAGCACACTAGGCCGGAAGAAGCCCAACTGCGCACTTTCCTGTACACTGACCGCGCCATCTACCGCCCGGGCCAAACGGTGTATTTCAAAGGGATTCTGACGGAAACGCTAGCCGGCAAATCGAAGCTGCTGACCAAGCGGGCCGTGAGTTTACGGCTGGTGGATGTGAACGGGCAGATGGTCAAGTCGCTCGATTTCGTCACTTCCGAGTTTGGCTCCTTCCACGGCTCCTTTGTGCTGCCGACGGGGCTGATGAATGGGGAAATGACGATTCAGACCCAGTTTGGCAGCATTAGCTTCGCCGTAGAAGACTACAAGCGGCCCACGTTCCAGGTGACGTTTGAGCCGGTGAAGGGCACCCCGGTGCTGGGGCAGCCTGTAACGGTGCGCGGCAAGGCCACCGCCTACGCCGGTCAGCCTATCGACGGGGCCACGGTGAGCTACCGGGTGGTGCGGCGCACGTTCTGGCCCTTCTTCGGCCGGGGCATCTACGGCGGCGGCCGGCCCGAGCAGGAAATCCTCAGTGGCACCGCCCGCACCGATTCGGCCGGGGGCTTTACCATCACCTTCGTTGCCAAAGGCGAGGACCGGAAACAGGGCAAGCGCGGCGGCTGGGGCCCCGGCTACGCCTTCGAGGTAACGGCCGACGTGACGGATGCCGCCGGCGAAACCCGCACTGGCACCCAGCGTGTGAGCCTGGGCACCGAGGCCCTGACGCTGCGCCTGGAGCTGCCCGAGCTGCTGAACCGCGCCGAGCTGCCCACACCCCGCCTCCTCAGCACCAACGCCGCCGGCGAGGCCCAGCCCGCCCGGGGCCAGCTGCGCCTCTACCGCCTCACTCCCCCCGCCCGGCCGCTGCGCCCCCGCCTCTGGGAGCAGCCCGCGCAGGAAGCGTTGAGCCCGGAAGAATTTAAACGCCGCTTCCCGCTGGATGCCTACGGCCGGGAAGACAACGACAGCACCTGGGCCCGCACGCTGGTGCTCACCCAGGACTTCGACACCGATAAAACCCCGCTGCTGCCCGCCCTGCAAACGGCCCTGGTGGCCCAGCAACCCGGCCGCTACCTGCTGGAAGCCACGGCCGCTTCGGCCGCCGCTGGTCAGCCCGAGGCCCGCGCCGAGCAGCGGTTCACCCTGTTCGACCCCGCCGCCACCACGTTGCCCGTGCCTACCACCGACTGGTTTGTGCCCTTGCAGGATAGCATAGCGCCCGGCCAGACGGCCCGCTTCCTGGTGGGCAGCTCTTTGGATGGGGCCCGCGTGCTGCTGGAAGCCGAGGCCAAGGGCCAGACCCTGCGCCACGAGTGGCTGACGCTTCGTGCCGGTGAGCAGCGCGTGGTGGAAGTGCCCGTGCCTGCCGCCCTCGGCGAAACCCAGCTCTACGTGCACCTCACCCAGGTGCGCGACAACCGCCTCTACACCCACACGGCCCAGGTGCAGGTAGCCACGCCGCCCGCCCCGCTGGTGCTCAGCATTGCCACCTTCCGCGATAAGCTGCAGCCCGGCCAGAAGGAAACCTGGCGCGTCACCATCCACCAAACGAATGGTAAACCCGCCGATGCCGAACTGCTGGCTACGCTCTACGATAAGTCGCTGGACGTATTCCGCCCCCACGATTTCACCGCCCCGGAGTTCTACCGACCCTACTTCCCGCCCACACTGGCCTGGCAGGGTCGCTTCGGCACGGAGGAAGGAGAGGAGCTGTTTGACGGGCAGTCGTACGTTGGCTATCCAGATGGTGTGCTATACCCAGAGTTGAACTTGTGGGGGTATACCTCAGAGCACACGCTCGTAGTGGAAGAAGTAGTTGAGACCAAGGCATATCCAGTAGCAGCAGCTCCGGCGGGCCGGGTAATGCTGCGGGGTGCTGTGGCCCTTGCGCAGAAGAAAGGTGTTGTCAGTTCTCCTAGGTTTGGTGATGCGGCCGACGCTGTAGCTGCCCCTGCTCCGCCCGCTGCCCAGCCCGACCTCAGCACCGTGCAGGCCCGCAAGGATTTCCGGGAAACGGCCCTGTGGATGCCCGCCGTGCGCACCAACGCGCAGGGCGAAACCGTGCTGGAATTCCAGCTGCCCGAAGCCGTGACGCGCTGGCAGCTGCTGGCCCTGGCCCACGACCAGCAACTGCATACCGGCCTGCTGCGCCGGGAGCTGGTCACGCAAAAGAGCCTGCAGGTAACGCCCAACGCCCCCCGTTTCTTCCGGGAAGGGGACCAGCTGACCTTCTCGGCCAAGCTCAGCAACCTCACCGCCCAGGCCCTCAGCGGCACCGCCCAGCTCCTCCTGCTCGACGCCCGTACCCAGCAGCCCCTGGAAAGCCAGCTCCTCAAAAGCCCCGCCCAGGTCAGCTTCAGCCTCAGCGGCAACCAAAGCCAGGCCGTGAGCTGGAAGCTGACCATCCCCGAAACCGCCGAAGGCCAGCTTCCCCTCGAAGCCATTACCTACCGGGTAGTAGCACAAGGAAAATCGGAGGAATTAAAAATTAAAAACGAAAAATTAAAAGCTGGACGAAAGGCCCGTAAAGAGGCCAAAAACGAGCAACAAGCAACTAGAAACCAGCAACTAGAAACTTTCTCCGATGGCGAGGAAAACACGCTGCCGGTGCTACCGAACCGGGTGCTGCTAACCGAAACTCTGCCGCTGGCGGTGGTGGGGCCGGCTACCCGGGAGTTTGAGCTGAAGAAGCTGACCAGCACCACCTCCGGCACCCGCCGCAACTACTCGCTCACGCTGGAAATGACGCCCAACCCGGCCTGGTACGCCGTACAGGCGCTGCCCTACCTGATGGAGTACCCCTACGAGTGCTCGGAGCAGACTTTCAGCCGCCTCTACGCCAACCTGCTGGCCGCTAAAATCCTGCAGAGCAACCCCCAGCTGCGCACCACGCTGGCCGAATGGCAGCGCGCCACCCAGTCCGGCGACAAAGCCGTCCTTACCAGCAAGCTGGAGCAAAACCAGGAGCTGAAAAATATACTGCTGCAGGAAACGCCCTGGGTGCGCGACGCCCAGAACGAAACCGAGCGGATGCGCCGCCTCGCCGAGTTGTTTGATGAGCCCCGCCTGAAAGCCGAAACCGCCCGCGCCCTCACTAAGCTGAAACAGATGCAGTTGCCCGACGGCTCCTTCCCCTGGTTTGAGCGCATGCCCGCCGACCGGTACATCACCCAGCTCATCGTGGCCGGCTTCGGCAAGCTGCAGAAGCTGGGGGCTTTCGATGCTGGGCAGGACCCCACCGCCCGCCAAATGCTGCAAAACGCTGTGGCCTACTTGGATGGGGAGTTGCAGGATGACTACACCCAGCTCCGCAAGCAGCCCAAGGTAGATCTGAAGCAGGACCACCTCGCCGATCTGCAGGTGCAGGCCCTGTACGCCCGCAGCTTCTGGCCCGCGCTGGCCGTGCGAAAGGAGGCCCAGCCGGCCCAGGCGTACTACCAGCAGCAGGCCGCCACCTACTGGCCGGGCCGCACCCGCTACGAGCAGGCTCTGATGGCACTGGCATTGCACCGCGCCAAAACCCAGCCCGCCGCCGTCAAAAATATTCTCACAGCCTTACAGGAAAACGCCCTCCACTCGCCCGAGCTGGGCATGTACTGGAAAGACGTGCGCGGCGGCTACTATTGGCGCGAAGCCCCCACCGAAACCCAGGCTACCCTCATTGAAGCCTTCGATGAGGTGCTCAGCGACCAGAAATCGGTGGATGAGATGAAGCTGTGGTTGCTCAGCCAGAAGCGCGTGCAGAACTGGGAAAGCACCCGCGCCACCGCCGATGCCTGCTACGCTTTGCTGCTGCGGGGTTCCAACTGGCTGCAATCCACCCAACCCCTGCAGGTAACGGTAGGAGGGAAGCCCGTGCATCCCACCAGCCAGCAGGCCGGCACCGGCTACTACAAAGTAACCTGGCCCGCCGCCGACATCAAGCCCGCCCAGGGCCGCATAACGGTGCAGAAGCCCGACGCCGGCGTGGCCTGGGGCGGCTTGTACTGGCAGTACTTCGAGCAGCCCGATAAGGTAACGGCCGCCGTGGGTGGCCTGCAGCTGGAGCGCCGCCTGTACCGGGAGCAGCGCACCGCCGCCGGCCCCGTGCTGGAACCCCTCACCGCCGCCACGCCCCTGCGCGTGGGCGACGTGCTGGTGGTGCGCCTCGTGTTGCGCGCCGACCGGGACCTGGAGTACGTGCACATGAAGGACCAGCGCGCCGCCGGCCTGGAGCTCATCGGTCAGACCTCCGGCTACCGCTACCAGAGCGGCCTGGGCTACTACGAGAGCCCCCGCGACGCAGCCACCAATTTCTTCATCAGCTACTTCCCCAAGGGCACCCACACCTTCGAGTACCGCCTGCGGGCGGCCCAGGCCGGAAACTTCTCCGGCGGCCTCTCGCAGCTGCAGTGCCTGTACGCCCCCGAGTTTACGGCCCACTCGGCCGGCACGCGGGTACAAATTGTCGGGCAGTAGGGAGAGGGAAGCGCTATTGCGTGCTGAAACAGAGTACGCGGGGTTTTGCCGTAAACCGCCACTGCAAAACCCCGCGTATTCCACCCCGAACCACTGCGTGAAAACACGCAAGGTTTGGCCTGCCCGCCAACGGATTGTACATTTGCAGTTCGTTTGGTTTTAAGTAAGGATGAAGTTGTTACAACGAGTTGCTTTTCTACTGCTGGCATTGCTATTAAGCACTGCCACGGCCTTCGCTCAGGATGAAGCCAAAGCCACCGCTACCCCTACTCACCTGCCCGGCGAGGAAAAATTATCGGCTCAGGAGCGCGCCGAGCGGGATTTTCTGATGCCCGTACGCCGCAAGCAGGCCGCCAAGCTGCGGGCCACCGCAGAGGAAGTTGGGGTGCACCAACCCGCCATTGAAGCCACGGCCCACAACCTGGAAGCAGCCGTGCCGGAAGCTGAAAAACTGGCTCCGGTAGCGGCCCCCGAAGCCAAAGCCGCTCCAGCCGTTGTGCACCGTCGTACCAGCAGCACGCATCGTCGGCACACCAGTACGCACCGCAGTAGTAGCCGGACCTCTTCGCGCAAGAAGACCACGGCGAAAAAAACGAGCTCCAAGAAAACGAGTACTCGGAAAAAGAGCACGCGTCGCCGTTAGCGCCTACTCAAACCCCAGCAAAAAGCCCTACCGATGCATCATCGGTGGGGCTTTTTGCTGAACAATATAGTGGCTGGTACGGGGCCGTTGATGATGCTGTCATTTCGCATCTGTGTCGTCTTCCGCCGGATCGGGCGGGGCGACGTGGTAGCGTGGGGTACGCCAAGGGGCTAAACGGTTTTGCACTGAAGTCAGCCGCCAGCCGTATCCAATCTGTGCTGTGGCGTAGGAGCCCCGGTGGCGAGTAGTAAGGTTGCCTGATTGGACAGCCCCCGCGGCATCCAGGTAGTCCAGCCGCCGGGTGTCAACTTCGGCCAGCGGCAATAGTCCGCGCTGGTAATCCAGGCTTACCAGTAGAAATTGCCGGCTCGTGAGGGCATACTGAACCTGGAAGGAGGCTCCTATCAACGGCGTCCAACGGCGAGGGTACTGTGTGTGCAATAGTACCAGCGGCTGATCAGGCTCGGGCCAGCCGGTAGTATTACCGCCCACCGTGAAAATCCAGTTTTCATCGGTCATGAATCGGTTGAGTTGATAGCCGTAACCAACGCTCAGGCCGGCATCCACGTGCCAGCGCGGCCCCCAGGTCAAAACGTCGAGATACTGTAGCCCTACACTGGTGTGCAGCAAACCTCCGGAGCCAAAACCCGCACTCTGCCGTCCGTATCCGCTCCGGTAGTGCAGCATGGGCGATAAGCCGGTAATATGTTGAGCTACACTGAGGCCCAGGCGCGAAGTTAACGGCAGCATGGCCCGTAGTTGTGCGGCCAGCTGGAATGAGCCCCCGGCACTAAAACCCGGTGGCACAGCAGAAGGTCCAAGGCTGGCAGCAGTCAACGATATTCCTATACTGCCGCTAATTTCTGGAGTGCGCTGGGCCTGGGCCGATTTACCAATCAAGCTACTAAGTATCAGCAGCCCGCTGCACTGGGATATAAAGCGGATTCTCATATACAATCGGGTAACAAACCGATATGCTAACGGCCAGATGGTAAATACTCTTATATAGCTATAAAAAAACAGCACACAGTATGAGTTGCGTGCTGTTTTTCGTTCGTACGGTTTCCGCTGTTACGCGTCCTGGGGCATGAGGCGCACTACCAGCCCATCCATGCGCGGGTGCAGTCGGATCTGGCAGGAGAGGCGGCTGCCCTGCGTCATCACCGGCAGGCTTTCCAGCATGGCCAGCTCGTCGTCGGAGGGCTCGGGCAGCTCGGGGCCGGCCAGCACTTCCACGTGGCAGGTGCCGCACAGCGCCATCCCGCCGCAGGTAGCCTGAATATCGTAGCCATCGGCCTTCATCACCTCCATCAGGCTCAGACCCATATCCGTCGGGGCCTGAATCTCGCGCCGCTGGCCGGGCGCTTCCTCCACATATACGCGTACGTCGTCAGTCATAAGTATTCAGTTGTCAGTTACTAGTTGCCGGTTGCCAGTGCAGGTATTCCTAAAGAACAACCTGACAACTGACAACCGGTAACTGGCAACTGCTTACAGAGTAGGTACCCCGTTTACGGTGGTGTACTTAAGGGTGTATTTTTTGTCGGGGTAGATGTACTTGAAGGCACCCTGGCACATGAGGGCCGCCTCGTGGAAGCCGCAGAGGATGAGTTTGAGCTTGCCGGGGTAGGTGTTGATGTCGCCGATGGCGTAGATGCCGGGCTCCGAGGTGGAATAGTCCAGCGTGTTCACCTTCACAGCGTCATTCTCAATTTCCAGGCCCCAGTCGCCAATCGGGCCGAGCTTGGGCGTGAGGCCGAACAGCGGAATAAACGAGTCCACGTCTACCTGCTCTGCCTCGCCGGAGTTGGCCGTGATGGTCACGGCGTTGAGGCGGCCGTTGCCGTGCACGTGCGTTACGTTGCTGCTCAGCACCAGCTTCACCTTGCCGGCCTCGTGCAGGTGCTGCACCTTCTCGGCCGAGTCGGCTGCGCCGCGGAAAGTGGTGCCGCGGTGTACCAGCGTCACTTCCTTCGCCACGTCGGCCAGGAAAATGGTCCAGTCGAGGGCCGAGTCGCCACCGCCGGCAATGACCAGGCGCTGGTCGCGGAAGGTTTCCGGGTCGCGCACCATGTAATACACGCCTTTGCCGCCCTCAAAATCGGTAAGGCTCTCAATGGCGGGCTTGCGGGGCTCAAACGAGCCCAGGCCGCCGGCAATGGCAATGGCTTTGCAGTTGATTTCGGTGCCGTCGATGGTGGTTACCACAAACGAGCCATCTTCCAGCTTGCGGTAGCCTTCAACCCGCTCGCCCAGCGTGAAGGTGGGGTGGAAAGGCTCAATCTGACGCATCAGGTTGCTCACCAAATCACCGGCCAGTACCTCCGGAAAGCCCGGAATGTCATAAATCGGCTTCTTTGGGTAAATCTCGGAAAGCTGACCACCTACCTGGGGCAGGGCGTCTACCACGTGGCAACGCAGCTTCAGCAGTCCGGCTTCAAACACAGCAAACAGCCCCACCGGGCCGGCCCCGATAATGCAGATATCGGTGGAAATGGAATTGGTCATGCAGCAACAGCGAAAAACGAAACAAACGGGCTCTGATGTCCCAGGCATAACAGCCAAACACCCCAAATCGTTGGCCTTAAGCCCCGATTTGGTGGTCGCAGCGCGTTACGCGGGGACAAAGATAGCAGTCAGCTTCCAGCCCCTGACAGGAAGTCTAAACTATATGCAGCCGGTGAGCGATGCTGCCCTTCCGGCAACGCGGCCGTAGCCCCTGCGAGCAACAAAAAAGGCTCCCAGCGCAGTGCTGAGAGCCTTTTGTGGTCGTGTAAGGAGTCGAACCTTAAACCTTCTGATTCGTAGTCAGATGCTCTATCCAATTGAGCTACACAACCGTTTTGGTTACCGCTGCGAAACCGTTGTTCCGTTTTGGTTGTGCAAAGATAGCAGGGAAAAATCCGCCGGTGCAAGCCGCTAGTTAAAATACGTTCGAAAAAATCCGGCTAAAGATGGCAAGATGCTGAATTTCAGCTGGATTTTTTTCAGGGTTTTTCTGCGCCTTTCGCTAATGCGCGATTCAAAGCCCGGTTGAACAGGTAATACAGCCCGAAAACCGACACGGCCAGCAGCACCGCCACCAATACTTTGCCCATTGTGCCCGTGTCGGGGTCCTGAATGAGCAGCAGCACGTCCTGGGCTTTGGTGCCGAGCCAGTAGAAAAACAGGGTGCGCGGTAGCATGCCAATCACCGAAGCCGTGAGAAACTGCCGCTGCGGTACGCCTACCACGGCCAGAATAAAGGTGATGAGGGCAAACGGCAGCACCGGGGAGAGGCGCGTGAGCAGCACCAGTCGCCAGCTATCTTGGCGTAGCTCATGCATGACGTTGTGGGCCTTCGGAAACCGCTCCAGCAGCCCGATGAGCTTGCCCTGGTCGAGGGAGCGGGCGATGAGGTAGCCCGCGTAGGCCGCCACCATGTACGTGAGCAGCATGCCCGGAAAGCCGGCCCAGCCGAAGTAGAAGCCCGTCACTAGCACCACCACAGTGGTATGGGTGAGGGCAAACGTCATGGTAAAGGCCACCACGGCGAAATATAGCAGCATCTGCCAGGCGGTGGGGTGAGCCAGCCAGTTCTGGTTTTCGTGCAGACCCCAGGCGAGGGCGCTGTCGCCGAGCAGCGGCAGCAGCGTGAGCAGCACCAAAGACAGCAGGGTGGACTTGTTCTGAGAAAAGAGCTCTTTGAAAAAGGACATAGGCAGCAGCAAACGGGCCGGCAGTAGCCGGCCGGCCCGAAGGTAAGAACGTATGAACGGTACAGAAGGCTACACGGGCTCAGGGGCAGCAAAGAACATACTGCCAAAACCCCGCTACCTTTGCCCCGCAATCTGTCTGCCACCCATTTCTCCATAGTTTCTACGCTCATTTTCATGAAATTCGGAACCAAGGCTATCCACGCTGGCGTGCACCCCGACCCCGAAACCGGGGCCATCATGACGCCCATCTACCAGACCTCGACCTATGTGCAACGCTCCCCCGGCGACCACAAAGGCTTTGAGTACTCGCGCACCCACAACCCCACCCGCACCCAGCTTCAGGATGCGCTGGCGGCGCTGGATGGCGGTAAGCACGGCCTGGCATTTGCCTCGGGTATGGCGGCCATCGACTGCATTGTGAAGCTGCTGCAGCCCGGCGACGAGGTCATCAGCACCAACGACCTGTATGGCGGCTCCTACCGTCTGTTTACCAAGGTGTACGCCACCTATGGCATCAAATTTCACTTCGTGCCCATGCACGACATGGCAGCCGTGGAAGCGGCCGTGACCGAGCGCACCAAGCTGATCTGGGTGGAAACGCCCACCAACCCGCTGCTTAACGTAATTGACATTGCTGCCGCCTCGGCCGTGGCCAAGAAGGCCGGTGCTTTGCTGGTGGTGGATAACACATTCAGCACGCCCTACCTGCAAACCCCGCTGGAGCTGGGTGCCGATATGGTGATGTACTCGCTGACTAAGTACATGGGCGGCCACTCCGATACCGTAATGGGTGCCGTGGTGGTGAACGACGACGAACTGCATCAGCGCCTGAGCTTCTACCAGAACGCCTGCGGTGGCACGCCCGGCCCCCAGGACTGCTTCCTGGTGCTGCGCGGCCTCAAAACTCTGCACGTGCGCATGCAGCGCCACTGCGAAAACGGCCGCAAAGTAGCCGAGTACCTTAAGGCGCACCCCAAAGTGGAGAAGGTGTACTGGCCCGGTTTCCAGGACCACCCCAACCACGCCGTGGCGGCCAAGCAGATGCGCGACTTCGGGGGCATGATTTCCTTCGTGCTGAAGGGTGACCGGAAGGAGGACGCCATTGCCTGCCTCGAGAAATTCCAGCTGTTCTCTCTGGCCGAAAGCCTGGGCGGCGTGGAAAGCCTCTCGGGCCACCCCGCCACCATGACGCACGCCAGCATTCCGGCCGAAGAGCGCCGCAAAGCCGGCCTGTCCGACTCGCTGATTCGCCTGAGCGTGGGCATCGAGGACGTGGAAGACCTCATCGACGACCTGAAGCAGGCCATTGGCTAAGCCATTGGCTGCTGCCAGCAATACAAAGCGCCCCCGCAACCAAACAGGTGCGGGGGCGCTTTGCGTTAGTGACGTGCCGTCGGAGCCGGGCAATCTGTCGGCAACGGGCTGTCGTATGTGTCCGGGTTAATTTCGTTGCTAATGCTGCTTCATTTTCGTTGTATCTGGTTGTTACTGCTGGTGCTGGTGGGGTGCGCGGAGCCATCTTCGGCACCCGCCCCCAGCCCGGCTCCGCCCGCTCCTGTGCCCACCACCCCGACCAATACGGTCAGCTACCTGGCGCTGGGCGACTCCTACACCATCGGGCAGAGCGTACCGGCCGCCGACCGATGGTGCGTGCAGCTGGCCCAACTGGCTCAGGCCGAAGGCGTGCAACCACCTGATATCATTGCCCAGACTGGCTGGACCACCGGGGAACTGCAGCAGGCCATTGTCGCGGCCAATGTGCAGAAAACATACGGACTAGTGTCGTTGATGATTGGCGTCAACAACCAGTACCGGGGCCTGCCACTGGACACATACCGCACCGAGTTTCGGCAGCTGGTTCAAACTGCCATTGGGTTTGCCGGCGGTCAGTCTCGCCGCGTATTCGTGCTGTCCATTCCCGACTGGGGCCAGACCCCGGCCGGGCGTGGCTACTCCCAGGCCCGTATCAGTCAGGAAATTGACCAGTTCAACGCCGCCGCCCGGGAGGAATGCGCAAAAGCCACAGTGGAGTTTGTGGACATTACTGACCTTACCCGCGCCACCAACTTCGACCCGGCCCAGTTTGCGCCGGATGGCCTGCATTACTCCGGGCTGCATATGCGTCAGTGGGCCGGCCGGGCGTTGCCCGTTGTGCGGCAAATAGTGAAGTAAGCGCGCAGCATCGGTCATAAATTATCGTTTTGATGAGGGGGAAGCAGACATCGGTTCGGCCGCTGGAAGCCGTCGGGCCGGATGCCGTTGTTTCGTCGTTGTTCGGGTGTCAGCAAACGGAATTTCTAATCCCAGCCCACTGGCGAGAAACAAAACCGCCGGCTGGTTGTACTACTCGCACTTACCTCGAAAGCCGCTGGCTTCGGGGGCGTTTTTAGCTTTGCCGCGTGAAAAATTACCTCTCAGCCGCCCTTGCCCCGCAGGATAGCCGGTTGACAACCGCCCGCTTTTCCTCTGTCATCACCGTTCAGCCCGGTTGCCGGGTAGGCGTGGGGTGCTGTTGCTGTTGTTGAGATGAGTCAATGGCCGGGTTAAAAACGTCTGAGCCTTTTTTACCGGTAGTATTTCTGAGCTGAGTGCGGCCAGCCTAGTGCTGATGTAGTGCGTATGCGGCTTGAAAGGCCCTTGAAAGAAACCGGCCTCTGTTTTACTGACCTGCGGTTACTGACTGATAACCGGCTTCCCTGTTGCCGGAAGCTGACTTGGCCAGTGTGTTGGTGATGTTGTTTGCTTCTGTCTCTGAGTGCTACTAAGGTGGCCGTGGCAGTTGATATTCCCTTTTTTCTTTTGTTATGAAGCACCTGTTCTCCCCACGTTTGGGGCTGGTAACGGCATTGTCGTTGACCAGCTTTGCTGCTGTTGCCCAAACTATCAGCGTATCGGGCCGCGTGACCAATGCGGCCGGCGAAGGCCAGCCCGGCGTAACGGTACTGGAGCGTGGCACCAGCAACGGCACCAGCACCGATGCCGACGGCCGCTACCGCCTGGAAGTTGCGCCCACCGCCACGCTGGTATTTTCGGCCATTGGCGCCGCCACTCAGCAACTCCCGCTGAGCGGCCGCACCAGCCTGGATGTGCGCCTGCAGGACAATGAAACGGCCCTGAATGAAGTGGTGGTAACCGGCTCCCGGGCCACCGAGGGCCGCTCCAATATCCTGACCACGTCGCCCGTCGATGTAATTGCAGCCCGCGAAATCCGGGCCTACGCCCAGACCGACGTCACCCAGATTCTGACATACATTGCTCCCTCGTTTCAGAGTAGCCGCCAGACTGTAACTGATGGCACCGACTTCGTGGACCCCGCCACGTTGCGCGGCCTGGGCCCCGACCAGGTGCTGGTGCTGGTGAACGGCAAGCGTCGTCATACTTCGGCCTTGGTGAACATCAACGGTACGCCAGGCCGCGGCTCGGTGGGTACCGATATGAACGTAATTCCGCCGGCTGCCATTAAGCGCATTGAGGTACTACGCGAGGGTGCGGCAGCCCAGTACGGCTCCGATGCCATTGCGGGCGTTATCAACATCCAGCTCAAGGACGATACTACCGGCGTGAACGTGAGCAGCACCGTGGGCCAGACGGTGGAAGGCGACGGGGAACTGGTGCAGGCCGACGCCAACGCCGGTTTCGGGCTGGGCCGCCGGGGCTTCGTGAACGTGAGCGGGCAGTTCAGCAACCGCAGCTACGTGGACCGCAGCCGCCCCGATACGGCCCCGCTGATTTACCTGGGCAGCAACGGCAATTACCCCGGCGGTCTTTCCGACCAGCAGAAGCGCGACTTGAAGGCTCAGGACGATGCGTTGGTGGCGGAGCGGGGCTACAACCGCCGCAACATCCGCGTCGGCAGCTCCGACGTGCGCACCTACGGGGGCTTCCTGAATGCGGCCTATGATCTGGCCCCCGGCCTGGGCCTGGAAGCTTACGTAACCGGCGGCCTCACGCGGCGCACCGGCCGGGCCGGAGCCCTCTACCGCCTGCCCAACCAGGCCACCCAAAGCGACCTGACGATTTACCCCAATGGCTACCTGCCCTTCATCAACAGTACTGTGGATGATGCCTCTCTCATTACCGGGGTGCGGGGGCAGGTGTTGGGCTTCGCGGCCGACCTGAGCAACACCTACGGCCGCAACAGCCTGCGCTACGACGTAACCAACTCGCTCAACGCCTCGCTGCCCCAGGGAACCAGCCCCAGGGAGTTTTACGCGGGCACGCTCATTTTTCAGCAGAACACCGTGAACCTGGGCTTCTCGCGCAAGTTCACCAGCGTACCCGTGCTCAGTACCCTGAACGTGGCGTTCGGGGGCGAATTCCGGGCGGATATGTTTGAGATTGAGGCGGGCGAGGAAGGATCTTACCTGGCCGGCACGCGCACCGTGAACGGGGCCCGCGCTGCCTTCGGAGCCCAGGGCTTCCCCGGCTACAAGCCCCAGGACGCCGCCAGTCACACCCGCACCAACGTGGCCGGCTACGTGGATCTGGAAAGTGACATCACCGAGAAGCTGCTGGTGAGCGTAGCCGGCCGGGCCGAGCGGTATTCGGATTTCGGCAACAACGTGAGCGGCAAAGTGGCCGCCCGCTACAGCATTCTGCCCGATGTGGCGGTGCGTGGCAACCTGGGCAACGGCTTCCGGGCCCCTTCGCTGCAGCAGCGCTACTTCACCAACTCCAGCACCCAGTTTACCAGCGGGGAGCTGCGCGAGGTGCTTACCACCAACAACGATGACCCGCTGACCCGGGCTTTCGGTATTGGCTCGCTGAAGCAGGAAAAATCGAAGAACTACAGCCTGGGCCTCACGGCGCGCGTGCTCCGGACCATTACCCTCACGGTGGACGCCTACCAGATTGACATCAAGGACCGGATTGTGCTCAGCAGCCAGTTCAACCGCAGCAACGCCGCCGTCAACCAGATTCTGGGCACGCTACCGGTACAGGGTATCCAGTTCTTCGCCAACGCGGTGAACACCCGTACCCGTGGCCTGGATATTGTGGCGGCTGAGCGGCTGCAACTGGGCCCTGACAGCCGCCTGACTCTCACGGCCGCGGCCAACTTCAATGAAACTAAGGTGCGCAGCTTCAACAGCTCGCCCTTCATTGATGCCAATCCCAGCCTGCAGAACACGCTGTTCGACCGCGCCCAGCGGGCCCGCCTCGAAAACGGCCAGCCCCGCAGCAAAATTAACCTCAGCGCCGACTATGGCTACAAGATTTTCAGTGTGAACCTGCGCACCGTGCGCTTTGGGGAAATCCAGACCAAGGATGCCAACCCCGACCGGTCCTTTATCGACCAGACCTTTGCGGCCAAGTGGGTAACGGATTTGGTGCTCAGTGCTCAGGTAATCAAGAATGTAGGCGTCAGCATCGGGGTCAACAACCTGTTCAATATCTACCCCGACCGGCTCTACCAGGACCCCAACAACAATGAACAAAGCCTGACCTACTCCACACTAGACGCTACCAACCGGGGCCGTTTCCCCTACAGCTCCAACCAGTTCGGCTACAGCGGCGCCTTTTACTTCGGCCGCGTGAATGTGTCGTTCTAATGGCTGGATGGCTTTTCGGCTGAACACAAAACGGCCGGCTTCCTGTGCAGGGAGCCGGCCGTTTTGTATCTGATGATGTAGAGTTACTCGCGCAGCAACCGGAACTGCTGCTGTCCATCGGCGGTGCGGGCTATGTACAGGCCTGGTGCCAGTGCGGCTGTAGGTTGCCACTGCACGTGGCCATCGGAGCGGCTGGTAAGGTGGGCTACTGCGCGGCCCAGACCATCAAATACTGTAATGAGCTGCGTGCCGGGCTTTGGCAAGGTAAATTGTACCTGTTCGCGGAAGGGGGTGGGGTAGGCCGCAAGCAGCGTGGCTTTGGGTACGGCAGAGCCTGTAACGACCCGGTTTGTCACTTCAATTGTAACGGCCCGAATTTCTCGACCAATCTGTTGGCAGAAATCATCGGTAACTGACACTGCAAACGAATAACGGCCCAACGGTAGAGACGTGGGCACCTGCCAGGTAAAACGTCCCTGCGTAGCGGATATGTTTTGGATGGTGGGGAAAGTAGTGGAAGGATACAGTGCACTGTACAGCAAAGGCGCAGAGCTGCTGAAACGAAGCGGCTGCCCAACATCAGGGTCGGTAGCTGTGAGGGTCAGGTCAATGGTTTGCCCAGGGTTTACAGGAATGGGCCGCGTGAAGTCTAGAGTGGTATTCCCACGCTGCAGTGTGGTGAAATGAGGATTACTATTAGTTGCCAAAGCGGCTCGTGCAGTATATAGCATATCATATTGGATACTGCCGATTTTAGTCCAGATACCGTTGAGGCGTCGAAATTCATTAGCCTGAATGACAACTATGTAGTAGCCTTGTACAAGAGTGAAGGGAACCGTCTCCAGTACGCCAGTAATGGCATCGAGCCGAAAGTGGGACGGTTGGTAGAAGCCGGCGGCTGGCTGAGGGCAGCTTTGCGCAGTAAATCCCTGCTTAGGCGTTACAAACTCGTAGGCAACAGAATCACCATCAACTTCGGCCGCTTTTGCCGTGAACTGATGATACTGGCTGCCATTGAGGTTGAGTATATCGGTAGAAACAAATTCAGGCGAATTGTTAACCAAGCCAGTTGAGTTATCCAGAGTTGCGAAGATGGTGCCACTGGTAGTTACGGAGTACGTGATATTGATGATACCTTCCTTTCGGTTGGCATTATCAATCAAGAGTGTCCACCGGTTTGGTGGAAGAGTAACTATACCAGTGTACAGGTTTTTTTTGATGCCAAATGAGCCGCATTGAGTGGACCCTAGTAACTCGACACGCTGCCGAGGTATTTGTAGCGTAACATCATGTTGCAAGGCGGTAGCACACCCATTCTCCAGATTGGGCAAGCAATGCAGGTTTGTTAAGGGCTCATCGGCCACGTTGGGCGAAGCATCTGTGTACAAAATAACCTGCACCTCATACTGATTGGGCTGTGGAAGGTGGCGGTAGGTGATGGTACCAGCCAGATAGTGCGTGGCATGAGCGGCCAAGCTACCGCATAGCAACAGAGCGCAGATAATCAGGCGGGGAATAAAAGAGGGCTGCATAGCTAGATAGATGTTAGTATATTGAATAATAGCAATAAAAAACTAAAATGTTCTACTTCCCACCCGCCGTGGAGTTGCTGTCCAGAATCTTCAGCAGCTCGTTGAGCTTAGGCGTCAGGATGATTTCGGTGCGGCGGTTCAGGGCCTTGTTCTGGGGCGAGTCGTTGGCGGCAACGGGCACGTACTGGCTGCGGCCCGAGGCCGTTACGCGCTCCGGGGCTACACCGCCGGTAGTGAGCAGGCGGGCAATTTCGGTGGCGCGCAGCACGCTTAGGTCCCAGTTGTCCTGCATAGCCCCGGCCGGACGGCTGAAGGGCACGTTATCGGTGTGGCCTTCCACTACCACGTTCACATCGGGTTGCTGCTGCAGCACAGTAGCCAGCTGTTTCAGAGCTTCCTGGCCCTTGGGGTCAACCTTGGTGGAGCCCGATTTGAACAGGAGCTGCTCGGAGAGGGACACGTACACTTTGCCGTCCTTCATCTTCACCTGCAGATCGGTGCCCTGGAAGCCGCGCAACGCGTTGCTCACGCTGGCTTTAAGGGCATCCACAGCCCGGTCTTTTTCGGCCAGGGCTTTCTGCAGCTCAGCCAGCCTGGCTTCTCGGGCTGTGAGGTCGGCGGTGAGCTTGTCGATGTCGGCGCGGCTCTTGCGCAGGTTGGTGTCCAGCTCGCCCAGCTCGGCCTCGCGGCGGGCCAGGTCCTTGGCAACCTTATTATAGTCGGCCGATTTATCGGCCATGGCCCGGTCCGAGTTCTTCAGCAGCTTGTCGTAGCTGTCGGTAAGCTGGGCGTTGAGCTGGCGTGTGCGGCGCAGGCTGCGGCCGGTTTCAGTGGAGTCATCTACCAGGCGGCGGGTTTCCAGGCGCAGCTGGGCCACTTCATCCGAGGATTTTTTCAGCTCCGCTACGGCTTTGCGGTATTGCTGCTCTGATTCGGTTTTGGCCTGCTCGGTGGCGGCTTGGCGGGCTTTCAGGTCGTCGTATTTCTTGGAGGCCACGCAGCCGGGCAGGGCCGAGGCGGCCAGCAGCGTACAGAAAGCAAAAGCGGGAAAGTGTTTCACAGGCGGAAAGAAATCAAGCGAGAAAAGCGGAAAGGCCGAACGTGTAGGTTAGTGGCTTCCGGGCGGCAAGGTAAGGCCCCGGCGGCGGATGTGCTACCGGTAGCTACCGGAGCAGCAATTACGTAAACGGCTGGTTCCGCATCTTTCCTAACATCTTCCCTCATGGCTTCCATCCTTGATAAACTGCCCGCCGAAACGGCCGCCCTACTGGACTACCAGTGCCACACCTTCCCGAAAGAACAGCTGCACCAGCCCGGCTCCGATTTTCTGGACCGGTGCTTCGTGCCTGGTAACCGCACCCCACAGGTGCTGCGCAGCCTCGGTCAGCTCTACCACCACGGCCGCCTGGCCGGCACCGGCTACCTGAGCATCCTGCCCGTCGACCAGGGTATTGAGCACACGGCCGGCGCTTCCTTCGGGCCCAACCCAATGTACTTCGACCCCGAAAACATCATCAGGCTGGCCGTGGAAGGCGGCTGCAACGCCGTGGCTACTACGTTCGGCACGTTCGGGACGGTGGCGCGGCGCTACGCCCACAAAATTCCGTTTCTGGTCAAAATCAACCACAACGAGCTGCTGACCTACCCCAATAAGTACGACCAGATTCTGTTTGGCTCGGTGGAGGAAGCCTGGAACCTGGGTGCTACGGCCGTGGGGGCTACCATTTACTTTGGCTCCGAAGAGTCAGGCCGGCAGATTCAGGAGGTGTCGGCGGCGTTTGAGCGGGCCCACGAGCTGGGTATGGCCACGGTGCTGTGGTGCTACCTCCGCAACAACGCATTCAAAACTGCCGACAAGGATTTCCACGTGGCCGCCGACCTGACCGGGCAGGCCAACCACCTCGGTGTTACCATCGGGGCCGATATCATCAAGCAGAAGCTGCCGGAAAACAACGGCGGCTTCTCGGCCCTGAAGTTCGGTAAAACCCACCCGGCCATGTACGAGCAGCTCAGCACCGAAAATCCCATCGACCTGACGCGCTACCAGGTGGCCAACTGCTACATGGGCCGCATCGGCCTCATCAACTCCGGCGGGGAAAGCCTGGGGGCCGGCGACCGGGACGCCGCCATTCGCACGGCCATCATCAATAAGCGCGCCGGTGGGCAGGGCCTTATTTCGGGCCGCAAAGCCTTCCAGCGGCCCTTCGCGGAAGGGGTTGACCTGCTGCACGCCATTCAGGATGTGTACCTGGATAAGCGGATTACACTGGCGTAGGACAGAACGTCAGTTCAAGTGCAGCCGAGGAATCTCGCGTGCTGATGCGGCAAAGGTACTCCTAACGTCAGCACGCGAGATTCCTCGGCTGCGCTCGGAATGACGTACCCACCTGTTACCTGCGTCACTATCTTTACCTTTATTCGCATTTCGCACTGTTGGATTCTGCCGTAACTTGCACCTCGGCAGTGCAGGCCGTACTCTGTTTGCGGCCTGTACGCACTCCTCTCCATTGACTCAAGCACCCCTCTCCATATGTCATCTTGGTTTAAGCGCAAAGAAAAAGGCATTGTAACGCCCACGGAGCAGAAAAAAGAGACGCCCGACGGCCTCTGGTACAAGTGCCCAGAGTGCAAAACCGTGGCCACCATGGCCGAGCATAAGCGCCTGCTTTCTACCTGCGGCAACTGCGGCCACCACGACCGGATTGATGCCGCCGACTATTTCGAGTTTCTGTTTGATAACCACCAGTACCAGGAGCTGGACGCCGATATGCACTCGGCCGACCCCCTTCACTTCGTGGATACCAAAGCCTATCCGCAGCGCGTGGCGGCCACGGAGCGCAGCACCGGCCTGAAGGATGCCGTGCGCTCGGCCCACGGCCAGATGAACGGGATGGGCCTGGTAGTAGCCGCTATGGATTTCAAATTCATTGGCGGCTCCATGGGCTCAGTAGTAGGAGAAAAGATTGCCCGGGCTATTGACTACGCCCGCCAGAACCGCCTGCCTTTTCTCATGATTTCGCGCTCCGGTGGGGCCCGTATGATGGAGGCTGGCTTCTCGCTGATGCAGATGGCCAAAACTTCGGCCAAGCTCGCGCTGCTCTCAGAAGCCGGTTTGCCCTACATTTCCCTGCTCACCGACCCCACTACGGGCGGCGTAACGGCTTCCTTCGCCATGCTCGGCGACTTCAACATTGCTGAGCCGGGCGCGCTTATCGGGTTTGCCGGCCCCCGGGTTATCAAGGAAACCATCGGTAAGGACTTGCCCAAGGGTTTCCAGAGTGCCGAGTTTGTGCTGGAACACGGTTTCCTCGATTTCATTGTGGATCGGAAGGAACTGAAAAATAAACTCACCGAGCTGCTGACGATGCTGAAGCCGGTGGAAGTAGCTGCTGCTGAGCCGGCTACCATCACAGGATAGGCAGTACTGCGCTTTGCTGAAAATTTTCGGCAATCTTTTTGGCTAAAGCCCGTTAGATGCGCATTCGGCGCATTTAACGGGCTTTTTCTGAATCAGGCCAAGGCTTGGGCATTCTTTTCAGGAATGGTATAGAATCAAATCTATATTCGCCGAACATTTTTAACCGAACCGCAGTAAGAACCTGCAAAACCAATCAAACTGCTCTCTTCTCACCACCAAGTTTTCTCTTCCTATGACTTCTCGCAATTCGCTTCTGACGTTGTTGATGGCCTTCGTGCTTTTCGTAAGCTCCTGCGCCACTACCCGCAACCCTAACATTCCGGAGGCTGATACCAACGGTACGGGTCCCCGCAAAACCGGCATGAGCAAAACCGCTAAGGGCGGCATCATCGGGGCCGGTGGCGGTGCCGTGGTAGGCGGCGTGCTGGGCCGCGTAATTGGCGGTAAAAACGGCACGGCTGCCGGCGCTATTATTGGTGCTGCCGTGGGTGGTACCGGTGGAGCCCTCATCGGCCGCAAAATGGATAAGCAGGCCGAAGAGCTGCAGCGCGACATGCAGAACGCCAAAGTGGAGCGCGTAGGCGAGGGTATCAAAATCACCTTCGACTCGGGTATCCTCTTCGATACCAACAAGAGCGACCTGCGCCCTGCTTCGATGACCGAAATCCAGAAAATGGCTGAGGTTCTGAAGAAGTACCCCGATACCAACGTACTGATTGAAGGTCACACCGATGCCAGCGGCTCGGACGCCATCAACCAGCCGTTGTCGGAGCGCCGGGCCCAGGCCGTGGCTAACTACACTACCTCGCAGGGTGTCGATGCGGCCCGTATCACTACCCAGGGTTACGGCTCCAGCCAGCCCATCGGCGACAACAGCACGGTGGAAGGCAAGCAGGCAAACCGCCGCGTAGAAATTGCCATTTTCGCCAACGAAAAAATGAAGAAGGCTGCCGAGAAAGGCACGCTGTAATTCAGAGGCACCTGCCAACAGAAAAGCCACTTCTTCGGAGGTGGCTTTTTTTGTGCCCCTCAAGCACCAGGGAGTTGCCGGGTACTGATTTGCTTAACCAGAGTGGCTGCTTGCAATACCGGTTACTGGTGATTTAACTGGTTGATGCTAAGGATAGATAATCAAGTTGCGAGAATGGTAAAATAGTGCTGAAAGCATATTTGCGCAGTATTTTGATAATTTTCCGACTGCAGAATCGTTTTTGGCAAGGTGGTTGCAAAACCTTCCTCACAAAGGCAGCAGCCTCTCACTGGTTTTTGTACTGATCCTTTTTGCTGCTTTTCCCTTTACTTCACACCAACACACTAACCTCCCCCAAACCTCATGAAGAACCTTCGTTCATTATTCGTCCTGATGCTGGCAGTGCTGCTGCTGGGCAGCAACTATGCCGAGGCTCAGACCACTACTACCAAAAAGCCCTGGAGCAAAACCGCCAAGGGTGCCGTAATTGGTGGCTTGGGTGGTGCAGCCGGTGGTGCGGTGCTGGGCCGCGTAATTGGCGGTAAGTCGGGCACGGCTAAGGGTGCTATTATCGGTGCCGCCGTAGGTGGTGCCGGTGGAGCCCTGATTGGCCGCCGCATGGATAAACAGGCCGCTGAATTGCAGCGCGAAATGGCAGGCGCTAAAGTAGAGCGCGTAGGTGAGGGTATCAAAATCACCTTCGACTCGGGTTTGCTGTTCGCCAAAAACTCGTCGGCCCTGACGGCTACCGCCCAGGACAACATCAAGGAGCTGGCTAAGACCCTCATCAAGTACGGCGACACCAACGTAATTGTAGAAGGCCACACCGACAACACCGGTACCGATGCCATCAACAACCCCCTGTCGCAGCGCCGGGCCCAGGCCGTGGCCAACTACACCCAGCAGCAAGGCGTTGATGCCTCGCGCTTCACGGTAACCGGCTACGGCTCTACTCAGCCTATTGCTGATAACTCGACGGAAGCTGGCCGCGTGGCTAACCGCCGCGTAGAGGTAGCCATTTTCGCCAACGAAAAGCTGAAGAAGGCTGCTGAGAAAGGCACCATCTAAGCATAGTAGTCAGAATTTTTTCAGGCGGCCCCGTCACCGGTTTGGTGGCGGGGCCGTACTGTTTGCAGTGCTTCTGTCATTTGTGCCCTATGCCTGCCACCTACGCTTCCTCGCCCGCCGAGAAAACCCAGGAAAACCACGCCGCGCTCAACCGGTTTTACCCGCCCCTGACGCTGGATAAGCCGCGCCGCTCACCCATGCGGGAGCTAATTTCCACGGTGTTGTCGCACCGCACCACCCACGCCGACGAGGAGCTGGCCTACGACCGGATGCTGGAAGCTTTTGGCGACTGGGCCGGCGTGCTGGCTGCGCCCACCGCGGAGTTGGCCCACGCCATCCGGACCACCCGCTGGCCCGATACCCAGGCCCCGCGTATCCAGGAAATTCTGCGCCGCATCAAGGCGGAGCGGGGCGAGTTCAGCTTGGATTTTCTATCTGACTGGACGACGGAGCAGGCTATGGACTGGCTGAACGATATGCCAGGCATCGGGCTGAAAACGGCTTCCTTGGTGCTGCTGTTCAACTTCCATAAGCCCGTGCTGCCCGTCGATGCCCATGTGCACCGCGTGGCCCAGCGCGTGGGCATGATAGGACCCAAAGTATCGGTGGAGAAGGCGCACCAGCTGTTGCTGGAGCAGCTACCCAAGGATGCCCTCACGCTGCTCAACTTTCACAAGCACAACTACTGGCACGGGCAGCAGATCTGCTTTTTTCTGAAACCCAACTGTGCCCGGTGCCCGCTCAAAGGCTTTTGCAACTATTATCAGGAGCACTTCGGCCCCGCTACCCTGGAGGCCCTGGCGGCCACGCCGGCGCACTGGGATGAGGCGTGGGGTAAACTGCCGCATTAATCTTTTTGCTGTTAGCTGATAGCGGTTAGCTGTTAGCTTTGGGGCGGCATTGCTGCTAACAGCTAACGGCCATCAGCTAACAGCTCAAAAAATGCGCTTCGTAAATCACCCGGTCCTGTGCAATTACTACGTCACGTACCGGTGCAATGCCAAGTGCTCCTTCTGCGACATCTGGGAAAAACCCTCGCCCTACATTACCCTGGCCGATGTGGAGCAGAACCTGCGCGACCTGAAACGGCTGGGCGTATCGGTGGTAGACTTTACGGGCGGCGAGCCGCTGCTGCACCGGCAGATTCACGAGTTTGTAGGGCTGGCCCACGATATGGGCTTTATCACCACGCTTACCACCAACTGCCTGCTGTACCCCAAATACGCCGAGCGGCTGCGGGGCAAGGTGGATATGCTGCATTTCTCTCTGGATGCCTCCGAAAAGGAAGTGCACGACAAGGGTAGGGGCGTAGCCTGCTTTGATTTTGTGCTGGAAAGCATACGGGTAGCCCGGGAGTTGGGCGAGCGGCCGGATATTCTGTTCACGGTATTCCGCGAAAACCTGGCCGACCTGGAAAAGGTGTACCGGGAGATTACGCAGCCCAATAAGTTGATGCTGATTTTGAACCCGGCCTTCGAGTACAACTCGGTGGAAACCGGCGAGCAGCTCACGGCGGAGGAGCTGGATTACCTGTCGGCCTTGGGGAAGCGGCCGGGCGTGTACCTGAACGAGGCCTTTATCCAGCTCCGGCGCGACGGGGGCAACCACGTGGCCGCGCCGGTGTGCCGGGCAGCCAGCACTACGCTGGTTATTTCGCCCAGCAACGAACTGGTGCTGCCCTGCTACCACCTGGGCGAGCAGAAATTCCCGATTGAGGGCCGCCTGCTCGAGCTATACAACTCCGCGCCGGTGCAGCAGCTGGCGGCGCTGGAAGGCCGGCTGCCGCAATGCGAAGGCTGCACCATCAACTGCTACATGCAGCCCAGCTTCGCCGTCGAAACCAGCAAATACTTCTGGCAGGCGCTGCCCAGTACCCTCAAGTACAACTGGGAGAAAGGCACCTGGAAACGGATGCTGGCCCGCTAGATTTTTTCACCATACACTGACCACCGCATGCCCGCTCTCATTCTGCCCGTTCAGGGCAAACACCCGCAATTCGGCCCCGACTGTTTTATTGCCGATAATGCCACCGTGGTGGGCGACGTGACGCTGGGACGGGGCTGTACCGTGTGGTTTCAGGCCGTAGTGCGCGGGGATGTGAACAGCATCCGGGTCGGCGACGAAACCAACATTCAGGATGGTGCCGTGATTCATTGCACTTATCTGAAAGCGGCAACGGTTATCGGCTCCCGCGTCAGCATCGGACATAAGGCCATTGTGCACGGCTGCACCGTGCAGGACGACGTGCTCATTGGCATGGGGACCATTGTGATGGACCGGGCTGTGGTGGGGGCTGGCTGCATTGTGGCCGCCGGAGCCGTAGTGCTGGAAGGCACCGAGTGTGAGCCGGGCTATTTGTACGCTGGTATCCCGGCCCGCAAAATCAAGCCGGTAACCGAGGAGCAGCGCACCGGCATGCGCCAGACGGCCGCCAATTACCAGATGTACGCCGGGTGGTTCCAGCCATAGTAGTAGTACCACCCGGCTATGTTTCGGTAACGATAGGCACCCATAAAAAAAGCTCCGTCAGGTTCCTGACGGAGCTTTTTTGCGGTTTAGCTACCGGACTTACAGCGCTAATGCTTCACCGGTATCTTCTACCTGTTCCTCGGCATTGGTTACCCGCAGCTGCACCAGTTCCACGGCGCGGCCGGCGCGTTTCAGCACCCGGAACTCGTAATTGTCGAGCACAGCCACGTCGCCTACTTCCGGAATGTTGCCATACAGCACGTTGAGCAGGCCGCCCACGGTTTCGTAGTCGTCGCCTTCGGGCAGGGGATAGGGCAGGTATTCGTTGGCGTCGGAAATGGGCGTAGAGGTATTGACGCGGTATTCGCTTTCCGACACCTTCTCTACTACCGGCACCTCGTTATCATATTCGTCTTGGATTTCACCTACCAGCTCTTCTACAATATCCTCCATGGTCACAATGCCCGATACGCCGCCGAATTCATCGGATACCACGGCCATGTGCATGTGCTTGCGCTGGAACTGGCGCAGCAGGCGGTTGATTTTCTTGGTTTCGGGCACGAAGTAGGCAGGGCGCATAATCTTGGCCAGCTCAATGGGCTCCTGGCGGCGGATAATCTGCAGCAGATCCTTCACGTAGAGCACCCCCACAATGTTGTCGATGTTGCCCTCATACACTGGAATCCGCGAGAACCCCTCGTTGTACACGGTTTCCAGCACGGCATCCTGCGGCGTGTTGATATCAATGGCCGAGAGCTTGGTGCGGGGCACCATAATCTGCTTCACCATCCGGTCGTTGAACTCAAACACATTTTCCAGCAGCTCGTGCTCCGATTCCTGCAGCTCCCCGCTCTGCTTGCTCTGGTCCAGCAGCAGGCGCAGCTCCTCCGAGGTATGCACCTCATGCTCGTGCACGGAGCCCACCCCGAACAGGCCCAGCACCAGGTTCGAGAGCTTATCGAGCAGCCAGATAAAGGGGAAAGTAATAAAGGCAAAGGCCCGCAGCGGAATAGCAATGGCAATGCTTACGTTTTCCGGCTTTCGGATGGCCAGTACCTTCGGAGCCTGCTCGCCCAGCACAATGTGCATGGTAGTAATAAGCGTGAAGGAGGTGCCAATGGCAATCTGATGAACCAGTGTCGGGCTCACGGTAAGCCCCAGCTTGTCAATAATGGCCAGCACTACTTCGGCTACTACACTCTCGCCTACCCAACCCAGGGCCAGTGAGGCTACCGTAATACCTAGTTGCGTAGCTGAGAGGTAATAGTTGAGGTCGTGCAACATGCTCTGCACGAGCTTGGCCAGGCGGTTGCCGCTCTGGGCCTTGATATCTATCTGCGACGGCCGAACCTTGACGAAGGCGAATTCTGCTGCTACAAAAAAGCCATTCAGCAATACCAGCAGAATGGTCAATACTACATTTAAAGCCATAGGTGCGGAAGCCTGACTCGACCGGTCGGCCTTCCATTGTAAGGCAAAAATACGACATTCGACGCAAGCGGTTGGAAAATACCGCGGTTTACCTAAATATATCCGCATCGGCCGCCGGAAGCTACATCTGGCCTTCATGCGGAAAAACTACTTTTCACAGTTGGCTGTTGCCGTTTCTGCCGACCTTTACGTTTCGGTTCCGACTAGTCCGTCGTTTTACTTTCGCTTCATGCTCCGCCGATCCTCTTTTCTGTTTTCGTTGCTGCTCATCGTGCTATTGTCCCTGGGGGCTACGGCGCAGGTATTACAGCCTACCAAGCTATCCACGGCCCTCAGCAAGCCCACCGCCAAAGTAGGCGAGGAGCTGGACCTCATCGTGACGGCCCGCATCGATGACAAGTGGCACCTCTACGCCACCGACTTCGACCCTGACCTGGGGCCTACGGTTTTCACGTTCACCTTTGCCAAAAGTCCTGCCTATGAACTGGTGGGTAAACCCAAATCCATCGGGGCCACCAAGCACTACGACGATATTTTCAAGGGCAACGTCACATATTTCGAGAAGACCGGTCGCATTACCCAGCGCATCCGGGTGCTGCAGCCCGGTCCGCTCACCATCAAAGCCGAAACCGAGTTCCAGAGCTGCACCGACGTGGACGGCCGCTGCATTCCCGGTGAGGAAAGCCTAAGCTTCGGGCCCATTGAGGTAACCGGCACCGCAGCAGCCCCTGCCACTCCGGCTCCGGCCAAAGGCAGCACCGGCACGGTAGTACCGGCTGCAACGCCAGCTACGGCAACCAGCACTGCTTCCGCTGCCGATACGGCGGCTACTACGGCCGCAGCTGCAGCTACAACAACTGCCGTAGCCCCCATCACTGAGGCGGCTCCGGCTGCTGCAACTGCACCGGCTGCGGCTCTGGCAGCACCAGCTACTGCGGCTGCCGCTGCTTCAAGCCAGGGTGGCAGCCTGTGGGGCTTCGCGCTGCTGGCGTTTATTTCAGGGTTAGGCGCACTGCTCACGCCTTGCGTATTTCCCCTGATTCCGATGACGGTTTCCATCTTCACTAAGGGCTCCGCCAACCGACAGCAGGGTATCCTGAAGGCCGTGTTCTATGGCCTTTCCATCGTGTTTATTTACGTAGTGGTGGGCCTGCTTACCACGGTGCTGCTCGGTGCCGACGGTCTGAACCTCATCAGCACCCATTGGCTGCCCAACCTTATTTTCTTCGTGGTGTTCGTGGTATTCGGGCTGTCCTTTCTGGGCCTGTTTGAAATTACGTTGCCCCACGGGATGGTGAATAAGATTGATGCGCAGGCGGACAAAGGCGGCTGGGGCGGTGTGTTCTTCATGGCCCTAACCCTGGTAGTAGTGTCATTTAGCTGCACCGGGCCCATTGTAGGCTCTATCCTGGCAATGGCCGCCCAGGGCGAGCGAATTCAGCCGGTTATCGGCATGCTGGGCTTTTCCCTGGCCTTTGCGTTGCCCTTTATGCTTTTTGCGTTGTTTCCAACGTGGCTGAAAGGCCTGCCCAGCTCCGGCGGCTGGCTGAACACGGTAAAGGTGACGCTGGGCTTTGTGGAGTTGATGCTGGCCCTGAAGTTCCTGAGCATGGCCGACCTGGCCTACCACTGGAACCTGCTCCCCCGCGACTTATATCTGGTCCTCTGGATTGCGCTGTCGGGTTTGTTGGGCGTGTACCTGCTGGGCCACTTTAAGCTCTCCCACGATTCCGACTTGACGCACCTGAGCGTAGGGCGCCTTCTGATGGCGGTGCTGGCCTTCAGCTTCATGACCTATTTGATTCCGGGCCTGTTCGGGGCCCCACTGCCGTTGCTGGCAGGCTACCTGCCACCCCAGAGCCGCTCCGATTTTTCGGTGGCCGGCGGTGGTGCGGCTGCCGTGCCGACCTCCCTGCCCAGCGCCCAGTGCGAAGCGCCCCGCTATGCCGATTTTCTGGAACTGCCCCACGGCCTGTCTGGCTACTTTGATCTGGAGCAGGCCAAACGCTGCGCCAAGGCTGCCAATAAGCCCTTGTTCATTGATTTCACCGGTCACGCCTGCGTAAACTGCCGCAAAATGGAAGCTACCGTCTGGAGCGACCCGCGGGTGCTCAAACGCCTGCGCGAAGATTATGTGGTTGTAGCCCTGTACGTGGATGACAAGCAGGAACTGCCCCGCAACGAGTGGTATACCTCCGCCCACGACCACAAGGAAAAAACCACGCTGGGCAAGAAGAACGCCGACTTACAGCTTACCGGCTTCAACGTAAATGCCCAGCCCTACTACGTACTGCTCGACCCCAACTCCCCCGCCGACCTAAGCCACACCCTCGCCACCCCGGTAGCATACGAGGATAATGTGAGCAACTTTGTGAAGTTTCTGGATGCCGGCCTGGCCCGTTACAAGCAGCAGGTAGCCGCCCGTTAAGCGGCCCATGCAAGCTTTCAATGCAAAAAACTCCTCCCGAATAATTTTCAGGAGGAGTTTTTTGCATTGAAAGCTTACAGCATTCTACGGAAGTAATGCAACCAGGTAAGGCCTTTTTTGCCTATATACTGTGCAATTCTTACAAGAAAACCTGACCTTTGCGGCCGAAAAGGAAAACCGGCCCACGACAGAAAACGAAGTGGAAGGTGATAGAACGGTACGGGTACAGAGAGAAAAAGAAAAGGCGGCACCCACCCAGATGCCGCCTCTCGATTCAGAACGTACCCACCCAGATACGCCCCGTTTTTCCTCCTCACATAATCCACCCTTTTTGCTGTAGAAGAAGGAGTCGAACCTCCACGGAGTGGTTAGCCGGCCGCCGGACCAGTTTTTCCCGAATCTCCACCCCCGAGAGAGGAGGGCGTGTCTGCCAGTTTCACCATTCTACACTGTTGAAAACAATCCGCCGCCGCTTGCGTTGGATTATGACAAATGTACTAGCTTGATCTAAGTAATAAAATAATTTCAGACATTTGCAGGAAAATTTACATACTTTTTAAAAAAGAAAAACTTTCATTGAAATATAGGTAATCAACACCCTGAAAAATGGCCCGTAATTACGAACTTGACGACACCGACCGGAAGATTCTGGCCCTGTTGATTGACGATGCAAAAATGCCGTACACTGAAATTGCCCGAAAGGTGCATGTTTCAGGCGGAACAGTACATGTTCGGATGGCCCGACTGGAAGAACTAGGCATTGTGCAGGGCGCAACGCTTAAGATTGATTACCAGAAGCTTGGCTACGGTGTGCGGGCATTTCTGGGAATTTATCTGCAGAAAAGCTCCGTGTACGAAAGTGTAGTGACGGCCCTGCGTCTGATTCCGGAAGTTGTGAGCATTGACTTCACGACGGGTGCCTACGGCATCTTTGCCCGCCTGATCTGCCGCGACACCAACCACCTGCGGGAAGTGCTGCACGAACAGATTCAGCTGATTGAAGGTATTGAACGCACGGAAACGCTTATTTCGCTGGAAGAAGCCTTTAACCGGCCCATCCAACTGCAGGAAATAGAGGAGGACGCGGGCTAAATCTGGGTTCAGATTGCCTCTCAGCAGTATGCCGCTGCTCCAGTTGTGGAGTAGCGGCTTCTGTGTTTTACACGGCTCCGTAGCAGCCCGCATTGCCTGAAAATAGGCGGGCTCCCAGCCAGAATAGCATTTTTCGGTTGAAGTTGATTGCTTGCTTGGGCCTTGATTCGTAGAGGGTTATATTTCGTATATCCGTGCAGGTATTTTAATCTGGCAACTCCATGAGGATTCAGTACGCGCTTCTCTTGTCTGTAGCACTGTTTGCCCGGTCAGGCCAGGGGCAAAGCCTGCCGGCAGTGTATTTGAATGACCGAGATGAGGCCACGGTGCCCGATAGTGCTACCCACTACCGGCTTGTGGACCGCAAAAATGAGCTGCTGGGCACGTACGCCATGCGCGAGTACGCGTTGTCGGGTACGCTGCTGCTGAAAGGCACGCTTTCTTCCATTGACCCCCCGGTACGCAACGGACTGCTGACGTGGTACCATCCTACGGGTAGTAAAGCCGCGCAGGTACATTACCACGATGATGAAGCCGACGGGCTCTATCTGGGCTGGTACGACGACGGCCGCGTAAGTCAGCGCGGCGACTATGCCGACGGACAGCGCGTAGGCCGCTGGATTACCGTACACCGCAACGGCCAGAAACGCTCAGAAGGGCGTTACAACAACGGCCGACCAGTGGGGGAGTGGCGCTACTACTATGATACGGGAGAACTAAGTGCTATTGAAATGCCTGACCGCCACGGTAAGCCTTTGGCCCTGGCTTTCTTCAATAAAGATGGCTCGCCCTACATGGGCCGCGTCCGCACCCGGGAGTATCCGCAGTTTCCGGGGGGCGAGGCGGCATTGCTGAACTATATTGAGCGCAACACGGCTTACCCGCGCAACATTCGCCGAAAGGGAATTACTGGCAACGTCTATGTCAGCTATACGGTGGGAGAAGATGGCCGCGTGGGGCAAGTGCGCGTGGTACAGGGCCTGGCCCCTGATGCCGACCAGGAGGCCCGGCGGGTAGTGGCCAGCCTGCCACCGTTTGAGCCGGGGCGCGAGTACAACCTGCCCACAGCCATGACGTTCACTATCCCTATTCATTTTGCCCCGAATTTTTCCTTAACCTCCGGTGTAAAGCCACCCCAGGTGCCGCCCTCCGAGGCCCGGGCAGCGGCTCCCGACCCGGAAACTGAGTAGCTGATCCGGAAAAATCTGTAGTGGGGATTAAACTTCGGTAACCGGCGTCCTTCTTACTGGCAAAAGCAACCCTCACTACACACGCAGTTTACCATGAAGCGCTTCTCATTTCTCGCCGTTACCGCTCTGTTGTTCAGCCTTGCCGCCAGTGCGCAGGTTGCTCCCCGCCGCCACGACCAGGCCCGCATCCGGCAGGGCGTACGCTCCGGCCAGCTGACCCGCGCTGAGGCAGTACGCGTAGAAGCCAAGCAGGCACAAGCTGCTCAGGCCCGCCAGGGTGCCCGCGCCGATGGTATAGTAACACCCGATGAGCGGAAGGTAGTACGCCGCGAAGAACGCCAGGCTGACCGGGCCCTGTACCGCCAGAAGCACGACGGTCAGACGCGGATAGTACGCTAACTCTGGCCCTGAACTCATTCAAGGAAATACAAAAGCGCCCCGGTCTGCCAGCAGACCGGGGCGCTTTTGGTATGTGTCAGGCTAGGGCTTAGGCCGTAACCTGCGCGTCCAGCTTCTGGGCCAATACGTGCTTCGGAACGGCACCTACCTGCTTATCCACAACCTGGCCGTTCTTGAACACCAGCAGCGTGGGGATGCTGCGGATGCCAAACTTGGCGGAAGTCTGGGGGTTCGAGTCAACGTCAACTTTGCCGATAACGGCTTTGCCTTCATATTCGCCGGCCAGCTCTTCTACTACCGGGCCCACCATGCGGCAGGGGCCGCACCATTCGGCCCAAAAGTCTACCAGTACCGGCTTATCGGAGTTGATAATCTGGTCGAAGTTAGCATCGGTAATTTCGATGGCTTTATGTCCCATAATTGTAGGGTTTTTGATGAAATGTGTCTGTACGCTTGTCTGAGCACCTTGTACGTACAAGCGGGCCGCAAGGTAGCAGATTGCGTTCCAACAAGCAGCGCGCCGGAAAGTTCACTTCGGCCAGAGTGGCAGAAGTCTGGCTGAGTCAACGCAGTTGCCCGCTACTACCGGCCCGCATGCAGGCCGGTAGTAGCGGGCGGTATTCGGCACCCGATATTAGATTAGGAGTGATAAGCCCGGGCATATTCCTGCGCCCGGTTGCGTAGCTTATAAAACACATAGAGGTTGAAGAAGTGCATGCCGCCCAGAATCAGAATGATGGTGCCGATTTTGATGCTGAGCGTTTCCACGCTGCCCTGGTAGCTGGTTACGGCCTCCGTGGTGCGTAGCGTGAGCGTGGCATAGCCGATATTGACGAGGTAAAAGCCCGTCAGCAGCAGCTTGTTCACGGAGTCAGCCAGCTGCTCATTGCCATGAAAAATATCGACCAGAAACAGCCGGCCGTTCTTGAACAGCGTGCGGGCCACCCAGATGGTCAGCAGCACCGTAACGGGCAAATACACTCCGTAAACCAGCAGATAGTAGTTCATGACGTTGAAAGGTTTGAGGGTGAAAAAATGATAAGTGACAGGTAAGGTGTTTTGCGGGAGAAGCTGAGCCGATTTTGCTGCTGATGACCTCAGTTGGTGCCTGGAGTCTCTTCCAAAGCCAGCTAGCCAGCGGAACCAATCTGCGGAAGTAACTCATGCAGAGCGGCGGGGCAGTTGGGGAAGCGGAACCGGAAGCCCGCTTCCAGTAGCCGCTGCGGTGCCACTTTGCGGCTTTTCAGGATTAGCTCGGTTTCGGTGCGTAGCAGAAAGGCTCCGATTTCCAGCAGCCACCGGGGCTGCGGCAGGTGCCAGCGGGGGCGGTAGTGATGGTCGAGCAGGGCGTTGAACTCATCGTTGCGGATGTGGTGTGGGGCACACAGGTTGAATACGCCCTCCAGAGCCGGAGTAGCAACCAGAAACTCCACGGCCCGGCAGAAATCTGTGGCGTGTAGCCAGCTTATCCACTGCTGCCCGGTGCCCTGGGGGGTACTGGGGCCGCGCCGGGCCAGTCGGGCCATCACGGGCAGCGCCCCACCATCGGCTCACAGCACAATGGCCGTCCGCAGCGCCACGCGCCTGGTGGGCAGCACGGGGGCGAGGTTGAACTCTGCTTCCCACTGCTGTGCCACCATCTCGGAGAAGCCGCGCCCGATGCGTCCGGCAGCCTCCGTGTTGGCCGGGGCCGCGCCGGTCGTGTCTTCGTAAATGGTAGCGGTGGAGGAGTTCAGCCACACGGCCGGCGGGTTCTGGCACTGCGCTACAGCTTCGCCCAGCACCCGCGTACTCTCGGTGCGGCTGCGTACAATGGCGTACCGGTTGACAGCGTGGTAGCGGCAATCCACCGATTTACCGGCCAGATTAATGAGAGCCGCCGCTCCTTCCAGCATCTTGGCCCAGGGCCCGAGCGTGCGGCCGTCCCAGGCTACCTCCCCAAACCGCTTGGCCCGGCGGGTAAGCGTGAGCACCTCATAGCCCAACTGCCGAAAATGCAGCGCCAACTGCCGACCCAAAAAGCCCGTGCCACCGGCTAGTACCAAAAGAGGCTGGTTCATGAGAGATGAATTGAGAAATTAGAATGATATATAGTTTCGAACTTTCAATAAAAAATGAAATAAACAAGCAAAAAAATAAGCCGCCCGCTACCCGGGACGCATCAGCTTCATGAACGTGCTCAAAAACCAGTTTTCATCAGCCTTAATGAGGGTGGAAGCAGCTTTGTCAGCAAACTCGGCGAAGTTCTGGATACTACCAATCATCTGGGTGAAGGCCGCCGTTTCTTCTGGTGTAGCCGTGGGAGTAGCTTCTACTTGGCTGATTTCGCCTAGCACGCGCATGATGGGTTCCAGCTCCCGCTTGCGGCGCTCTTTCAGGATAAGAGTGGCTACGCGGTGAATGTCTTTCTCGGCCGAGAAAAATTCCCGCCGCTCGCCCGGCCGCAATTCCTTGCGCACAATACCCCAGTCCATGAGGGCCCGCACATTCAGGTTCACGTTGCCCCGCGAAATCTGGAGCTGCTCCATGATATCCTCGGTGCTGAGCGAGCCTACGGAAACCAGCAGCAACGCGTGCACCTGCGCCATCGTCCGGCTCACGCCCCAGGCCGAGCCCAGGGTGCCCCAGCCTTCAATGAACTTGCTTTTGGCTTCGTCGAGTTGCATGGTTCAAATGTAGTAGAGTATTTCAAACTTTCAATAAAAATTGAAAGAATATTTCAAGATGAGTACAGTGCTCTGCAGAAAGACTATTTCATTAGTGCTGTGGCATCATTGTGTGCTTTTAGGAATGCACGCCTATCATCATTGAAATCAGCAGAATCCATACGCACATAGCGTATAGTTCCAGCAAATATCAAGGTATCCTCCAGGCTGCTGAACATTATAGGAAGTTTATAGCCTGTGCAGCCTTGAGTAAGTGTAATAGAGTCGCCAGAGGGGCTGAATTGTGCCGTGCGAACCCCCGAAAAGTGTACAGTCACTAAATGAATGCGCTCCTTGATCTTTATGAAGCAGATGCTCTCATTTGGCTCGCCTGATAAAGAAGCTGTTGAAACCGGACGCCATGCTCCCAGCACTGCCGCTTCAGCAACAGAATGCGGCTTGGTGCAGCTACTCATACAAAGCAAGCTACCTAACACCAATAAAATATATATAGTCATTGAAAACGGTGTTGATGAAAATAAAGGCGGCTACTGCTTGAATATAAGCAGTAGCCGCCTCATGTGACTAATGGTATGCTACCAACCTATATCAGCTGGCAGGCGTCGATTTCCATTTCGCGCATTTTGCGGATGAACTCCTTGGGTTCGATGCGGTAGCGGCGGGAGTAGGTGTCCACGGTGAGGTGCTCGTGGGGCTCGGCAAACTTGATTTCGAGCTTCTTGGAGCCGGCGCAGCCTTCCACGGCCTCCATGAAGCGGTCCATGAAGGGCTCCGTGATGGTGCGTAGGTCCAGCTGCACGCGCACGCCGTTGGCGAGCTTCTCGGCCACGTTGAACAGCGGTTCCATGGTCAGAATCTTGAACTCGAACTGGTCGGAGTCGCGGAAACGCTGGGCATACTTGCCGCGGATGTACATGGGCGGCACCTGCTCCTTATCGTAGTTGCGGGGGTTGATGAGGTTGCTGAAGCGCGAGTAGTCGTCGCGGAACAAAGCCAGGTTCAGTGATGACTCGTAGTCTTCCACGCTGAACGACACGAAGGGCTGGCCGGTCTTGGTGGTTTTGAACATGACGTTGGAAATCAGGCCGGCTACCGTTACCTCGCGGTTTTTGTAGTTCTCCACCTTGTCCAGCCCGCAGGTGCAGTAAGAGTCGATTTCCAGCTTAAAGTCGTCGAGCGGATGGCCCGAGAGGTAAAAGCCTACCACTTCCTTTTCGCGGCGCAGCAGCTCGGTGGTGGGCCAGGGCTCCATGTCCTGCACTTTGGGCAACGGCATGGCCACGGCCCCGAAGGCCCCGCCGCCAAACAGGCTTTGCTGGGCGGAGTCCTGGTCGGCCTGGTACTGCTGGCCCATTTTTACGGCCTTGTCGATGAGGTTCTGGTCGCCGGCCGGGGCCTCCACAAACTGGCGGCGGTGGTACCGTTCAAACGAGTCAAACGCCCCCGAGAGGGCCAAGCTTTCAAACGTCTTCTTGTTCACGGCGCGCAGGTTCACGCGCTTGGAGAAGTCGAAAATATCGGTGTAGGGGCCTTTTTTGTCCCGCTCGGCCACAATGCTTTCAATGGCGGCCTCGCCCGCGCCCTTCACGGCGGCCATGCCGAAACGGATCTGGCCCTTTTCGTTTACGTTGAACTTGAGGATGGATTCGTTCACGTCGGGACCCAGTACGGGCACGCCTTGGCGGCGGGCTTCCTCAATGAAGAAGGTCACCTTCTTGATGTCCGACATGTTGTTGGTGAGTACGGCGGCCATGTACTCGGCGGGGTAGTTGGCTTTCAGATAACCAGTCTGATACGCTACCACCGAGTAGGCGGCGGAGTGGGAGCGGTTGAAGCCGTAGGCCGCAAACTTCTCCATCACGTCGAACACCTCGTTGGCTTTTTTGGCCTTGATGCCGTGCAGCTTTTCGGCGCCTTCGCAGAATTTCTCCCGCTCCTGGGCCATCTTCTTCATGTCCTTTTTACCCATGGCCCGGCGCAGCAAATCGGCCCCGCCCAGGGAGTAGCCGGCCAGAATCTGGGCCGTCTGCATGATCTGCTCCTGGTACACCATGATGCCCTGCGAGTAGTTCAGGATGGGCTCCAGCAGCTCGTGGGGGTAGTCGATTTCCTCGCGGCCGTGCTTGCGGTTGATGAAGTTCGGGATGAACTGCATGGGGCCCGGACGGTACAGGGCGTTCATGGCAATCAGGTCCTCAATGTTGGTAGGCTTGAGGTCCTTGAGGTACATGCGCATGCCCTCGCTCTCGAACTGGAACGTGCCGATGGTGTCGCCGCGCTGGTAGAGCTCGTAGGTTTTGGGGTCGTCGAGCGGAATGTCGTCGATGTTGATTTCGACGCCGTGGTTTTTCTTGATGAGCTCCAGGGCATCGACGATAATCGTCAGCGTCTTCAGCCCCAGGAAGTCCATCTTGAGCATCCCGGCACTCTCAATCACCTTGCCGTCAAACTGCGTCACCAGCAGGTCCGAGTCCTTGGAGGTGGAAACGGGGATGTACTTGGTAATGTCGTCGGGGGCGATGATGACGCCGGCAGCGTGGATGCCGGTGTTGCGCACCGAGCCTTCCAGCTTGTGGGCCAGGCGCAGAATCTGCCCGCGCAGGTTGTCCGGCGCCATATCGCGCAGGATATAGTCCAGCTCCGGGTTTTCGGCAAAGGCCCCGGCCAGGGTGGTACCGGGCTTTTCGGGCACCATCTTGGCCAGCTCGTTGGTCTGGGGCAGGGGCAGCTCCATGGCCCGGGCCACGTCCTTGATGCTGGACTTGGCGGCCATGGTGCCGAAGGTGATAATCTGGGCTACCTGCGTTTTGCCGTACTTATTTACCACGTAGTCAATGACTTTCTGACGGTTTACGTCGTCAAAGTCAATGTCGATATCGGGCATGGATACGCGTTCCGGGTTCAGGAAACGCTCGAACAGCAGGCTGTACTTGATGGGGTCGATGTTGGTGATACCCACGCAGTACGCCACGGCCGAACCCGCCGCCGAGCCCCGGCCCGGTCCCACGGCCACGCCCATGTCCCGGCCCTTGTTGATGAAGTCCTGGGTGATGAGGAAGTAGCCCGCAAAGCCCATCGTTTCAATAATGCGCAGCTCGTAATCTAGGCGCTCCTCAATTTCGGGCGTGCGCTCGGAGTAGCGGGGCGGCTTGGTCATCGTGACGATGCCCTTGCCGGCCGAGGGCCCGAATGCTCCCACGTAGGTCAGCTCGCGCAGAAACTCATCGGCGTTGGCGAAAGCCGAGGGAATGGGGAAGTTGGGGAGCAGAATGTCGCGCGCCAGCTTCGGGGGCGTGATTTTATCGACAATCTCGTTAGTGTTGTCCAGGCTTTCCGGCACATCCTGAAATAGACGGCCCATTTCCTCCTGGCTCTTGAAATAGAACTGGTCGTTGGGGAAACCGAAGCGGGAGCGGGGACGGGGCATCTGCGCTTCCTCGTCGATGCGCATGAGCTGGCGGCGTACCTGGTCATCGGAGCTGGCCAGGGGGCGCAGGTTGTCGAGGTGGTCGTAGAGCACCTTATTCTCGCCGGAAACCAGCCGGAAATACTTGGTTTGGAAGTCGCCCACCGGAATGCTGTGCTCCTCGCCGGTATTCACGCACAGCAGCAGATCATGGGGCGCAAAGTCCTCCTGATTCACGTAGTGCGAATCGTTGGTGGCAATGACCTTGACGTTGTACTTCCGGGCCCACTTCAGCAGAATCTGGTTCAGGTCCTCCTGACTTTTGCCGGTGTTGTCGATGTTCTCGATGCCGTGGCGCTGGATTTCGATGTAGTAATCCTCGCCAAACACATCCAGCCACCACCGCAGCTGCTTCTCGGCTTCTTCTTCCGATTTCCAGAGCAGCGCCTGCGGAATTTCGGCCCCGATGCAGCAGGAGGTGGCAATCAGGCCCTCGTGGTACTGCAGCAGCAGCTCCTTATCAATGCGGGGGTACTTGCTATACACGCCCTCAATAAAGCTCATGGAGCAGAGCTTGGCCAGGTTCTGGTAGCCGGCTTGGTCCTTGGCCAGCAGCAGCTGGTGGTGGCGCACATCCCGCTCGCCCTTTTCCCGGCTGAAGCTTTTCTTGTGGCGGTCCTCCACCAGGTAAAACTCGCAGCCCACAATGGGCTTCACGTTGTACTTATTGGCCTCGGCTACGAAGTTGAAGGCCCCGAACATATTGCCGTGGTCGGTGAGGGCTACGGCCGGCATACCGTCGGCCTGGGCCTTTTTCATCAGAGCTCCGATGCTGGCCTGACCATCGAGCAGGGAGTATTGGGTGTGGCAGTGCAGGTGCGAGAAAACGGGCATGGGCAAGCAGCTCCGCGCCGTTAGGGCCCGAAGCGGAAAGTAAAGTTACCCACGAATCCGCGGCCGGGAAAGAGTGCGCGGCAAGGGATTTTGGCGTATCATAAAAGAAAAGGACGGCTATATAGCCGTCCTCTTTTGAAGCATGCTGCCAGTGTAAACCCTGGACTATGCCTGTGCTTACCGGCCGCCTTCTACCACCAGCACTTCTCCGATTTTTACTGAGGGTTCTGTCTTATCGTTCCACTGCTGGAGCTGGGCGGGGGTGGTGTTGTACTGGCGGGCAATGCTGAACAGGGTTTCGCCCTTCTGCACCGTATGATGATGACCAGCTAAGCTGGTTTTCGGGGCTGCCGCGGCTTTGGCGGCGGGAGCGGTGGCCGGCTTGGCAGTAGCCGGGACGAGGCTGTTGGTGTTCGGCTGAGCTTTGGCCTTCGCAACTGCTGGCGCGGCGGGCATGGTTATGGTGCCCATGGGGGCAGCTGCTGGAGCTTTGGCCGCCACGGGCTTGGCCGTGCCCATGAAACCGGAGGCGTGCAGCCGCTCGGCCGCGGCCTGCAGCTCGGGGGTTTTGGCGGCGCGAGCGTCGAAGCCGGTGTATTGAGAGCTGCGCAGCAGCGTATTCAGCTCTACCTGCCAGGGCTGTTGGCGCAGCCGCTGGGCCAGGCGCAGCTGTTGGTCACGGGGCAGGCTGGCAGTATAATGGCTCAACCGTTGATTCAGCACCGGAATTTCCACCAGGGCGGCGTCAATCAGTTGGGCTGCTTTGGCATCATTGGGTTCGAAGTAGATGGCCCGGAGCCGCCGCACGCTGGTTTCCACCAACCCCGACATTACCCGCACGGAATCCTCGGAAAGAGTCTGGGCTGGAGTGGCTGGTTGAGGAGTAGTTTGTTGAGCCTGAGCGGAAAAAGAAGCCAGAAGGCCGGCCACAGCCAGCACTGAGGGCCAAAAAGGAAAGCGCATAAAAATGAGCCGGAAAGAAAACGGGATTAAAAACTAGTTGGCTGGCTTGATGAGCAGCACCTCGCCGGGCTTTACCGAGAAGTCCGGCTTATTATTCCACTCCATTATCTGCTTGATGGTAACGCCGTACTTGCGCGACACGCTGTACATCGTTTCGCCGGGTTGTACCGTGTGTTTCACCTCGGCCGGAGCCGCTACGGGAGTTGATACGGCTGGTTTGGCAGCGGCTGGGATGGGCTTAGCGCTGGCCGGAGCGGGTGCTGGTGCAGCCTCAGGGTTGGGGGCGGTAACCCGCAGCACCTGACCAATGCGCAGAGCCGGTTGTTGGGGCAGGTTGTTCCAGAGCACAATATCGGCCGGGCGCAGGGCGTAGCGGCGGGCTACGGAGTACAGATTTTCCTTGGGCTGAACTGTGTGCAGGCCGTTGGCCGGAACGGGTTCAACGGCTGCTGGCGGTGCTGCCGGGGCGGACACAGGAGTAGCCGGGCGCGGGGCTGGGGCCACAACCGGGGCCGGCGTGGGTGCCGGTGTGGCCGTAACTACCGGTGTAGTAGCGGCCGGAGCCGTTACCACGCGCGGAGCCGGAGCAGCCGGCCGGGGCGCGGGTTCCGGGGCTGGTTCCGCATCCGTGGGCTCGTCGGCAATGGGAGCGGAAGCTGGCAGGGACTTTTTGGGCAGGGGAGCAGCTGTTACCGGGGTCGGCGCGGGTACTGCCCGGACTGGTGCGGGGGGCAATTCGTTCAGGTTTTCGGTGTGCTCGTCGGTGGCGCTGTCGGGCTGCACTACCACGGTGGAATTGTCGTCCTCTACGGCATCCTCCAGTATCCGACTGGAGTTGGCCGTACCGCCCATGTAGGGTTCCGTATCGTCTTGCTTCTTTTTCTTTTCCGGCTGTTTGGCAGGTTGCGGGGTGGCCGCCGGTGCGGCACTGACCGGCTTTTCGAAGGCGGCCAAGGCTGCCGAGTTGCTACCGTCGGCATACTCCACGGGCACGTTTTTGGGGCGGGTGTGCTGCAACCACAGCACGCGGCCGGGGCGCAGCTCCTCGTTGCGGGCCATGCGGTTTTTGCTCCAGATGGCCTTCGCCCGGATGCCGTACTTCTGCGAAATGGTCACGACACTCTCGCCGGGCTGTGCGGCGTGATACTCCACGGCCGCTTTGTCGCGCTTCTTCTGCACGAAGTAGGGCTGTCCGGCCGTGATGTTATCGAAGGCGAACAGGTCGTTGAACTGCATGAACTTACGCAGCTTCACGCCGGCCCGCTTAGCTAGGCTTTCTTTCGTGTCGCCGGGCAGCGCAACCACCGCCTTCAGGCCATTCACGCGCACAAAGTCAGCGTTTTCGGGGTCGGGAGTGGGTTGGTTGAGGAGCTGACCGGCGGTGGCGTTTTTTTGCTGCGCGGCGAGGGCAGTGAGTTGAACCGGGTCGGTAATGGGCACCAGCATGGTGTACACCCGATCGGTGGGAACAGTAGGAGCCAGCAGCCAGCGGTTGTATTTCAGCAGGTCATCGGGGTTCTGCTGCATGGCCTGGGCCATAATGCTCAGGGGCTTGCCGGCCGGGGCCGGAAACTCCTGCAGCATCAGTGGGGGCTTGGTGTTAAGGCCAATAGCCGGCTCGAAGGCAATCTTGTGAGCCAGGAAGGTTAGAATGTACGGGTGCGTTTGCTCCGAAATTTCCATTTCGGCCGCCCCGGCATCGGTGGGCAGGGTATAGGGCTTGGTGCCGGTGAGGCCCAGGTTGTAGCTGAGCAGGGTGTTAGCCCAGTTCCGGAAGGTTTTGTTGTTGCGCAGCAGGTACTGGGCCGCGGCTTTCGAAGAAGCCGTAATGTGCTTGCGCTCATCCACCACTTCATTCATCAGCAGGCCAAAGTCGGCGGCCGATTCCCGCTTGAACTGCCAGTAGCCCACGGCGTCGTGAATGCTCTGGGCATCCCCCTGCAGGCCGCTTTCCTGCAGGGCCAGGAAGTGGAAGTCCAGCGGTAGGCCTTCCTGCTGAAATACCCGGTCGATGATGGGGAAGTAGGCGTCGGCCAGCACCACGCGGGCTTGGAAGGAAGCCGGATGGCGGCGCAGGGCATCAACTTTCTGCTGCAGGGCGGCCCGGCCACCATCGGTAAGGCGCAGGCGCAGGCCCGCTACGTTCAACTGGGCCGGTACTGGCACAGTTTGGGCCGCTACCAGAAGCGGCAGCAGCAGAAACACCAGCAGTATAACTCGTTTCATAAGCGGAAAAAGCAAACAAGCGGAGCCCTCGTGCGCGCTGATTTGCTTGGCCGGCCCCGTTAGCTTACAAAATAGCGGAAAAAAAGCCGGTGAATCGGCCTCTCTGCATCAAATGCAACAGAATGGTGGAATTGGTATAGTGCGACGCCCAAACAGTGGCAGTCATGGCCAGTGGCTAGAAAACTGTCATCCTGAGCCGAGCGAAGGACCTTACTACGGTGGAGCAATCTGTTCCACCGTAGTAAGGTCCTTCGCTCGGCTCAGGATGACAGTTTTCTAGCGCTAAATGCCAACAGGCTACATACCACCGCCGGGCGCAGGGCTGAAGCCACCGGGCGGCGGACCCCCACCGGGTTGCCCGAAACCACCGGAGCCGCGCCGCTCGGGGCGGCCTTCCTCGGAGCCAGGCAGCGCGTCGCCGCGGCTGCCGCCCGCGAAGCTGCGGATGTTGTAGGTGAACATCAGCATGAAGTAACGCTGCAGAATATTCGTTTGCACGTCCTCGGTATAGGCGGCGGCAATGTTACGCTGGATGCTGTTGTTCTGGCCCAGCAAATCAAAGCCGTACAGCTTGATTTCGGCCTGCTGTTTCTGACCCAGTTTCTTGCCCACCGAGGCATTCCACAGCACAAAGTTCTGATTATAGCCCGCCGAAAGACCCGAATACAGCTGGTGGTTCACATCCGACTGCACGGTGAGGCCTTTTACGATAATCCAGCTGAAACGCAGGGCCGTGTTCTGGCGGAAATACTGGCTGTTGAGCTGCTGGCGCAGGGTATTGCGCACGTAGCTCTGGCTGGAGTTGCTGCTCAGGGTGAAATCCAGCTGGGGGCTGATGTTGCTGCTCAGGGCCACGCCCAAGCCGGCCGTGGGCGTGCGGCTGTAGTTCAGCTCGCTGAACACCAGGCCCGGCGTCTGGGAGTAAGTGCCGCTGGCATTCACGTTCAGATTCGATTTGATAAAGGCCAGCGGCAGACTGTAGTTCACGAAGGAGCGGAGCGTGTACTGCTGGTTCAGGTTGACGGGCCGCGTCAGCTGTCCGCCGGCCGGAATGACCACGCCATCCACCGTAACCGGGGCGGTGCCGGCGTAAATGGTGTTGTTGGTGATGTAGTTGTTCACGTAGGAACCACCCAGCAGCGCAAAAAACGAGGTGGATTTTTCGGGCACAGCTGAGGAGTAGCGCACAAATACATTGTGGCGGGTTTCTTGGCGCAGGTTGGGGTTGCCGGTGGTGAGCTGCAGCGGGTTGGCGTTGTTTACCACCTCCTGCAGCTGGCTGATGCTGGGCGGGTTGGTGTTGGCCCGGTAGTTCAGGCGCAGGTTCTGCTGGCGCGAAAAATTGTAGCGCAGCTGGGCATTGGGCAGCACATTCACAAACGTGCGGCGAGTGAGGCCGGGCCGCGGAAACTCCTGGTCGGAGCGGAGCTGGGCGCTTTGCAGCGCCGCCCCCACCGACCATTGCAGCGCCTTATCCTGGAAGCGGTAGGTTACTTCGCCGGAGTTAGTCAGGTAGCGGCTTTTGAACACGCTGCTGAGCGTGTCGTTGAGGATGTTGTACTGCTGCTCGCCGGGCGAGAAATTATAGGTGCGCTTATCGGAGCTGTTGGGCGTGTAGTTGAGGGAGTACGCCAGCTGCAGAATGCTTTTCTGGCCCAGCGGCTCGGTGTAATTGGCGTTGCCGCTCCAAGCCCAGCCCGTCTGCGTCAGCTCCGAAAACTGGTTTAGACCGGTGCTGATGGGCTGGCCGTTGCGGAAAAACGTGGTGTTCGACAGCAGATTATTGTCGCCGTTTTTGTCGTTGTAGGTGGTGTTCACGCCCAGCGAGAAGGTGCGGCCCCGGCGCTGGAACCGGTGCCGGTACAGCAACTGGTTGGCGGCCGTAATGCCCGTGAGGGCCGAGCGGAACGAGCTGTTGTTAGCGCCCTGGTCGGTGTTGGCCGCCTCGGGGCTTACCAGAAACGTGTTACCGTTGAGCAGGCTGTTGCCGGTATTGCGCTGCACCGACAGGCTGGGCCGCCACAGCAGCGAGTTCAGCGAGTCGAATTTGTGCTCCACCCGCAGGTTGAAGCGGTTGTTGATGTTGCGGCTGGTGTTCAGGGCCAGCTCGTTGTAGCGTAGGTCCTGGGTCTGACCGGCCGGGGCCACGTAGCGGCGCAGCAGGTTGGTGCGGCTGGTGTTGTCGCTCAGGTTGAAGAAATAGCTGCCCTGCACCTCGGTTTTGGTACCCCAGGTGTCGGAGTAGTTCAGGCCCAGGGCGTGGGTTTTGCTGATGCCGCCCTGCTGACTCACCAGAAAGTCGCCGGAGTTGTTGCCCCCGCCGCCCTGCGCGCCGCCGCCTACCCGGCCGCCGCCCTGGCCCCGCTGGCCCTGGCCGCCTCCGCCGCCCTGGCGCGAAGCCCCCACCACGCCCAGCAAATCCTCGGTGCCGAAGTTCTGCTCGTTCACGTTGTTGCTCTGGGCCACGATGGAAAACCGCTGCTTGCCTTTAAACACGTTCAGGTTGCCGCTGAGGCGGTACCGGTCGTCCTGCGGGCCGTAGCCAGCCAGCACCCGCCCGAACTTACCGTTGCGGAAGCTGGGCTTGGTGACGATGTTGATGGTTTTCTGCTGGTTGCCGTCGTCGAAACCCGTGAACTGGCTCTGGTCCGAGGACCGGTCGTACACCTGAATCTTGTCGATTACCTCGGCCGGAATGTTCTTGAGCACGGCGTCGGGGTCGTTGCCGAAAAACTCCTTGCCATCCACCAGCACTCGCTGCACCTGTTCGCCCTGAGCCTGCACCTTGCCGGTGCCGGGGTCCACCGTTACGCCGGGCATTTTGGTGATGAGGTCCTGGGCGTTGGCGTCGGGGTTGGTTTTGTAGGAGCCGGCGTTGAACTGGGCCGTGTCGCCTTTCTGCACGGCGGCGGCGGCTTTGCCCACCACTTCCACGCCCTTCAGGGCAATGCCGCCCCCGGTCTGCAGCGTGAGGCTGCCCAGGTTCAGCGGCTGGCCACTCACCTCCACTGTGCGCCGCAGATTCTGGTAACCCAGAAACGACACTGTAAGCACGTAACGCCCGGCTGGCACGCCCGGCACGGTAAAGGAGCCATCCGCGTCCACGGCCGCGCCGCGCTTGGTGGAGTCCGGTATCTGGGTGAGCAGCACGTTGGCCCCAATCAGCGGCGACTGGTCTTTGCCATCCAGCACCCGGCCGGATACGGTGGTCTGGGCCTGCGCCGCGCCCGATAGCGTGGTCAGCAGCACAAGTAACAGGAGGAAATTTCTCAGCATTCGTCGGAAGGAATAGACTACAGGGGCAATAGACGCAAAACCGGGCGCGGCGTTTAGCTTTTGCCACCCGCCGTGCCCGGAAAAACCGATGAACCGCCGTAAATCATCCGCTGAAGCGGCGGATTCTATCTTTTGCGCACCAGAAATAATCCGTCGCGCAGGGGCAGGAACACGTTTTCCACCCGCTCGTCGGCCTGTACTTTATCGTTGAACGCCCGCACCGCGTGGGTGTCTTTGTCAGAGGGCTTCACGGGGTACCCGTTCAGCACCTTGCCGCCCCACAGCACGTTGTCAATCAGCAGAAACCCGCCGGGGCGCACCTGAGGCAGCACCAGCTCGTAGTACGCGTCGTTGTTGATTTTGTCTGCGTCGATGAACACCAGGTCCCAGGTTTCGGCCAAAGTGGGCACAATATCCCGAGCGTTGCCGATGTGCAGCTGAATGCGGCTTTCCGCGCTGGCCTCCCGTACGTAGCGCCGGATGCGGCTTTCCAGCTCGGGGTTCTGCTCCACGGTATGCAGCACGCCATCCGCCGCCATGCCCTCGGCCAAGCACAACGCCGAGTAGCCCGTGAACGTGCCCAGCTCCAGCACCCGGCGCGGCCGGATCATGTGGCTCACCATACTCAGCAGCCGGCCCTGGGCGTGGCCGCTGAGCATGCGGGCGTGCAGCAGCTGCACGTGGGTTTCACGGTTGAGGCGGGCCAGCAGTGGGCTTTCGAGTGTGGTGTGGTGGTCGGCGTAAAGCTGGGCGTCGTCGGGGGAGTACATCAGGCAAAGGTAAAACGGTCATTCCGAGCGAAGCGAGAAATCGGGAATTGACGCTGTTCAGGAAATCGTAGGAATAAACAGGGCGTCATGCAGAGGCGCAGCCGAAGCATCTCGCGTGCTGACGTTACAAGAGTAATTCGGACGTCAGCACGCGAGATGCTTCGGCTGCGCCTCTGCATGACGTGCATTTACCTAAAAAGCCGGGTTTATGGTAAGCCTGAACTTTCCGGTAAAGGAATGAAGATTTTATAGTCGCCCAGCCACACAAAACAACACCACCGTGAGGGTTATGTACCCTACGATATGCCAGCCCGAAATGGAGGGGGCATTGGCATCATGCAGATAATATGAGCGGGCCCCACGACGGTAACGGAAGGCCAGGAAAAGAGCGTTAGTGAACGGTAATAGCTCGAAAAAGTACTGAAAAAGCGCCTTCGGGTATGCATAGACACGATGCAACAGGATTGCCAGCGTTAATTCATTTAGTAAGAGTAGTGCGGATACTATAAATACAATACTCAGCATATTTGGGCGACGCTGATAGAGTGCCACAAACAGTGCGTCCAGGTATTTCATGGAGCTAAGTTTACATAAGGCTCCAGCCGAAACTTCCACACCCGGAAGCCCGATTTGCCCGGCTCGTACACGGCATCCACCACGTGGTACAACCCCTCATAGCGGTAGCCACGGCCGGTTTCGTCGTCGATTTTACGAAAGACGCGCACCGGCCGGCCGGTTTCCAGGCTGCGGTGCAGCATTAGGTTGCGGCCGGTCATTTCCTGGTGAGTGGTCTGCCGGCCGGTGCGCGGGTTGCGGCCGCCGCTGCCGGAGTAGATGATAACGGCTTCCTGAAAATCGTCGTCCTCGTACTGATCGGCCAGGATGATGGACTCGGCCCCTTCCGCCTCCGACCCGCTCACGCCCGTGCGCGGCGGCCGGTGCAGCCCCGCCCGACTCAGCGCCAGCCGGTTCTCCAGCACGTCGCCGGGCCGGTAGTAGCTGATATGACCGAAAACGGGCAAGCGGTGAGGTGGTGAAATGGTGATTTAGTGAGTTAGTGAATTGGTGAGTGTCATTGCGAGGCATGTGGCGCATCAAGCCAGTGTCCGAAGCAATCCGTCCTACTCAGGGCGCAAAACCCGGAAGACCTGAAAAACCCCGGCGTCAGGAGCTTTTGGATAGGTCGGAGTTGGAAGCGTGGTGAAGGATGGATTGCTTCGCTCTGCTCGCAATGACGGGGGCTATTTTACCTTTTTGACCTTCTCTTCTGGTAAGTATTGCAGGATGCTCAGATTGTCGTCCGTCAGGATGTCGTTGGCCAGTTCCAGCAGTTGGGGGGCGGTGATGCGGCGCACCTGGTCGAAGATTTCGTTGATGCTTTCGACCCGGCCGATGTCGAGGGTGCTTTTGGCCAGCAGCTGCATCAGCCCACCGTTGCTTTCCTCGGCCATGGCCAGCTGGCCCATCAGTTGCTCCTTGGAGGTGTGCAGCTGCGAGGTGCCCAGGGCCCGCTCCCGCAGCTTCTTCAACTCCTTCTGCACCAAGGAAACCGTGCGGTTTACCTGCTTTTTCTCGGTGCCGAAGTAGATGCCGAACAGCCCCGTATCGGTGTACGGCGAGTAAGTAGCGTCGATGGTGTACACCAAGCCGTACTTCTCGCGCACGGCCAGGTTGAGACGGGAGTTCATGCCGGGGCCGCCCAGCAGGTTGCTCAGCAGGAAAAACGGAATCCGCCGCTCGTCGTGCAAAGCGTAGGCCGGGCCGCCGATGAGGCAGTGGGCCTGCGTAATGGGCTTGCGCTCCACACGCTCCAGGCGCTGGTAGCCGCTGAACGAGAGCCGGGGCCGCGCGCCTAGCCGGGCGGGCAGCGGGGCCAGAAACTTATCGGCCAGCCGCTTCACTTCCTTGAAAGGCAGGTTGCTCACCGAGCTGAACACCAGCCGGTCGGTGCGCACGTTTTCCTGCAGGAACTGGTAAAAATCGGCCTGCTGGAAGCCCGAGACACTCTCGCGGGTGCCCAGGATGTTGTGGCCCAGCGAGTGGCGGGCAAATACCACGTCGTCGAAGTCGTCGATGATGGCGTCCTCGGGGGCGTCGTGGTACATGGCCATTTCCTCCAGAATCACCCCGCGCTCCTTCTCAATCTCCTTCTCGGGGAACACCGAGTTGAAAGTCAGGTCGGTCAGCAGCTCGAAGGCCCGCTCGAAGTGGGTGCTGAGCAGAGAGGCGTAAAAGCAGATTTTCTCTTTGGTGGTGTAGGCGTTCAGCTCACCGCCCACGGTTTCGAGGCGGTTGAGAATGTGGAAGCTCTTGCGCTTCTCGGTGCCTTTGAAGGCCATGTGCTCCCAGAAGTGCGCCAGACCCAGCTGGTGCGGCTTCTCGTCGCGGGAGCCAATGTCGAGCAGGAAGCCGCAGTGGGCAATTTTGGTGTGCAGAACTTGCTTATGCAGAACCCGGATGCCGTTGGGCAACTCGTACAGGTCGTAATCAGACATTTGGTAGGGTCTTGGGGTCGTGGGGCTTTGGGAACCTGCTTGCAACGGCCAGTCCCGGCCCCGGCCCGATATAACCACGCAGGGTGGCATGTAGTTGCAAAGGTACGTCACTCATTCACCGCTTCCGCCAGTACGGCCAGCAGCTGCTGCGTGCGGATGCCGTGGGCGCAGCGGAAGTGGCCGAGGGGGCAGGCTTTATAGCCGTGCAAACCGCAGGGGCGACACTCCAGGTCTTCCTTAATTTCTACGATGCGCGAAAACGAGCTCAGCGGCCCGAACCCGAAAAACGGGACCGTGGAGCAATACACGGCGCATACCGGCGCGCCCACGGCCGAGCACAGGTGCATGGGGGCCGAGTCGTTTACGTAGTTCAGCACCGCCCCGCGCATGAGAGCCGCCGAGGCCAGCAACGACAACTTGCCCGACAGATTCACCACGCCCGGTCGCTGCGTGCGCTCCAGCAACTGCTGGCAGGCGGCCGTATCGGGCGGGCCGCCCAGCAGATATACGGTGTACTGAGGTGGTAGCGCTGCCAGCAGCTTTAGCCACTCTTCCTCCGGAAACTGCTTGGTGAACCACACTGAAGTAGGCGCGATGCAGAGATAGGGGCCCGCGGCGGCGTAATGGGCGGCAGCGGCTTCATCCTGCGGAGTAGGGTAGAGGCGGGGCGGTACTACCGGGCCTTCATAAGCGGGGTTGAGCAGGTGCAGGTTGCGAGACACCTCGTGCAGACCCGCCGCCACTGTGTGCGGTACGGCCCGCGTAAACCGGAACGAAAGCGGATTCTTATTAAACCCAATACGCTCTGGTGCTCCCGAAAAAGCCGTTAGGAAACCCGTGCTGGCAAAGCGCTGCAGCGTAACCACGCGGCCGTACTTCGTCTGCCGGATATTCTGCAGCAACTGCCAGAGGCCACCGTACTTATTTGTCTTTTTGTCCCAGATGAGTACCCGCCGCACGTGCGGGTGGCCCTTGATCAGTCCCTCATTCCCTTTGCGCACCAGAAAATCCACCGGCGTAGCAGGCTCTGTGCGGTGCAGATACTCCAGCAGCGCCGTGGCCAGAATCACGTCGCCGATGAAGGCAGTCTGAATCAACAGGATGGCGGGCGGAGTGGCAGATTCGGGCATAGTGCAATATCAGACTACAAAGATACCGGTTCAGCGCAGGCTTGCCACCTTTTCGTCTAATTAGCGGTGCCAATTCGGCTGGATGCGGCCAGGCGGGCACTCCTGGTACGCTGGTTGCCGGAAGCCGCGCGCTTCTGCCTAACTTGCCCCGGCCGCTTCGGCGGCTTCCACTGGTTTCCGTTTGTGCCACCCATTTTGCTTTCCGCCCATGCGCTACGGCTCTATTTCGCCCGATCTGTTTACTGAAAACCGCCGCCGCTTCCGCGAGCAGCTGCCGGCCGCCTCGCTGGCCATCTTCCACTCCAACGACATCATGCCGACCAATGCCGACGGCACGATGGCCTTTCGCCAGAATAACGACCTGTTCTACCTCTCGGGCGTGGATCAGGAAGAAAGCATCCTGGTCATCTTTCCCGATGCCGTGCTGCCCCAGCACCGTGAAATCCTGTTTCTGAAGGAAACCAGCGAGCATATTCTGGTCTGGGAAGGTTACAAGCTCACCAAGGACGAGGCGCGCCAGCAGTCGGGTATCCCCACTATCATGTGGCTGGACTCCTTTAAGAGCGTGCTGCCGGCCCTGATGAACGAAGCCGAAAACGTATACCTCAACTCCAACGAGCACATCCGGGCCGTGGTGGAGGTGGAAACCCGCGACGCCCGCTTCATCAAGTGGATCAAGGAGGCTTACCCCTTGCACCAGTACCGCCGGGTGGCCCGCATCATGCACCAGCTGCGCGCCATCAAGAGCCCCGAGGAAATCCGGCTGATGCAGCGCGCCGCCGACATCACCGAAAAGGCCTTCCGCCGCCTGCTGGGCTTTGTGAAGCCGGGCGTGATGGAGTACGAAATCGAGGCCGAAATCTTCCACGAGTTTCTGCGCAATGCCTCGCGGGGCCCGGCCTACGGCAGCATCATTGCCAGCGGGGCCAATGCCTGCATTCTGCATTACGTGAGCAACGACCGGGAGTGCAAGGACGGCGACGTGCTGCTGATGGACTTTGGAGCCGAGTACGCCAACTACGCCGCCGACCTTTCCCGCTCCATTCCGGTAAACGGCACCTTCACCAAGCGTCAGCGCGAGGTGTACGAGGCCGTGCTCAACGTAATGAAGTTTGCCACGGCCCGCTTGGTGCCCGGTGGCAACATTGAGGAGTACCATGCCGCCGTGGGCCGGCACATGGAGCAGCAGCTCATCAAGCTGGGCCTGTTGAATGAGCAGGACGTGCGCAACCAGAACCCCGCCGCCCCGCTTTATAAAAAGTATTTCATGCACGGCACCAGCCACTACCTGGGCCTCGATGTGCACGATGTGGGCTTTAAGTACCGCACCTTCGAGCCAGGCATGGTGTACACCGTGGAACCGGGTATTTACATCCGGGAAGAAGGCCTGGGCATCCGCCTCGAAAACGACATCCTCATCACCAAAACCGGCAACGAGGACCTGATGAAGAATATCCCGCTGGAAGCCGCCGATATCGAACGCCTGATGCAGCAGCGGTAACGGGCCGCCCAGTCACAAAATCATTTAAAAACCCCTCTGCTCCGGCTGGAACAGAGGGGTTTTTGCATTTTTTTTCGCCCCCGGCTTTGGGTTTGACTTCTGCCGCAGAGGAACCCGTCATGTGCCGGAAATTATAACGCTAATCAAGTATATAACGTATTGAATATGTAATAATTGCGGCAAAATGCTTCGGCTGGAAAACGGCCTGTTAGCGGGGCCCGGACAACTTTATTTTCGTAGGAAAGGTATAGGCGGGTAGTTCGGAGCCAGGCCGGTAAATGGCCTTTTGCTTCCACCCAAGCCATTTCTTCCACCTAATTTCGCCCTCATGAGACACCTTTTAGCAACCTCAACGGCCCTGGGTCTGACGCTTCTGGCGGCGGCCCCGCGGGCTCAGGCCCAGACGGCCGACCGGAAGACGGCCATCGGCCTGAACGTAAGCGCCATGCAGTACAAGGGCAACTTCGGCTCTGACTTCTGGAAGTGGGGCGAAAACAAGTACGCTCCCGGCATCACCTTCAGCCGCTACCTCTCGCAAGGCGTGGATCTGCAGCTGAGCGGCAACTACGTAGAGTTTAAGAAGACGGCTCCGGCCGGTGCTCCTCTGTTCGGCAGCAACTTCGCTACCAACGTGGTAAACGTGAACCTGGGCCTGAAATTCAAGGCGTTCAAGGATGAGTCGCGGATCCGGCCCTACCTGCTGGCTGCACCGGGCTGGACCTACACCAGCCGCGAAGGCACTATCAACCGCAACGGCCAGTCTATCCGTACCGACGAGGATAAGAGCTACTTCGACCTGTTCGGGGCCGCTGGTATCGACTTCCGCCTGGGTGAAGCGGTAACGCTGTTCGTGCAAACCGGCCAGCACATTCCGCTGAACGCCAACATTGACGGTGACCCTGCGCGCGACGGTAATAAGATTGACGACCGGTACCTGCAGCACACCGTGGGCCTAAACATTGCCCTTGGTAAAGCCAAAGACACAGACGGCGACGGTGTATCTGACCGCAAAGACAAGTGCCCCGATACGCCCAGCGGTGTAGCCGTTGACGAAAACGGTTGCCCCCTCGACGGCGACAAAGACGGTGTGCCAGACTACCAGGATCAGTGTCCCACCGAAGCCGGTACCGCTGCCATGCAAGGCTGCCCCGACCGTGACGGTGACGGTGTAGCTGACAAAGATGACCAGTGCCCCGACCAGGCTGGTGTTGCTGCTCTGCGCGGCTGCCCCGATGCCGACGGTGACGGTGTGGCCGACAGCGCCGATAAGTGCCCCGACACCCCCAAAGGCACCCAGGTAGATGCCAACGGCTGCCCGCTGGTAGTGGACGCCGACGGTGACGGTATTCCGGATTCGGCTGACAAATGCCCCGATACCCCCCGTGGTGCCAAGGTAGATGCCAACGGCTGCCCCATGGAAATTGATCCGGGTGTGCGCAAACTGGAGCAACCCATCCGCTTCGAAACCAACAGCACCGTTATCAAGCGCACTTCCTACGGCACGCTCGATAAAATGACCAAGGCGCTGAAAGACCACCCTGAGTACAGCCTGCGCGTAATCGGCCACGCCGACTCCCGTGGTACCGACGAGTACAACCAGGGCCTCTCGGAGCGCCGGGCCGGCTCGGTGAAACGCTACTTCACCGGCAAGCAGGTGGACCCCGCCCGCATCGTAACGGAAGGCCGTGGCGAATCGGAGCCCGCTGCTCCAAACACCTCCGCCGCCGGTATGTCGCAGAACCGTCGGGTAGAATTCAAATTTGAATTCTTCATCCCTAATGCTCCCCAGCCCTAAGCGAGTGGAGTAACCAACCGAAAAAAGCGGCGTACCAGTTGGTGCGCCGCTTTTTTTGTAAGCTTGTTTGTCTCATTTCTCTCCATTCTCTCTCCCCGCAAACCTCTATGAAACTTCGTTCCGCATCCTATCTGCTGGCTGTTGTGCTGTTGCTATTGGCCAGCTGCCGCGCCAGCGGCCCCGGTACACCCGCCCGCACCGTGGCTGAGTTTTTCAATAAGTATGAAAATCGCTCCGGCTTTAAAGCTACCGATTGGAATGCCGGTCTGGCCACCCGCTTTATCCTGGGCCGCGTGGCCAAAATCGGGGGTGACAACGATGTGAGCCAGGCCCTCACGTCCATTCGTACGGCTCGTATTCTCACGTTTACCCCCACCTCCGGCAGTGCCCGCGACCTGGTGGCGGAAGGTCTCAACAAGGAAGTGGATGGCCTGCTGGCAAATGAGCGGTACACGCCCCTGGCTACCGTCAACTCCGATATGCCCAACCAGTTGCGCTACTCCGTGCGGGAGCAGGGCGGCAAAATCACGGAGCTGGTAGCTGTGGGCAAGCAGGAAACTACCGATTCGTTTGTGCTGATGGCGGTGTCCGGCAGCTTCACCCGCGAGCAGGTAACGGCCCTGAGCAAAATTCTCCCCAACGTAATCAGCGGCGTAAACTAGCTTCGCGCTGCTGCTGAAACAGGCAAAAGGCCGGCTGCGCATAGGCAGCCGGCCTTTTGTGTGCCAGGGCAACTAAAGCAGCTAAAACTCCAGCACATTCAGGAAGAATACGTCCCGGCCGGGACCTTTTTCGGGGCGGACGTGCTGGTAGCCCACGGCCACAAACCGGCTGCCGTACCACTCCAGCAGGTGCTCCTGAGAAGTGTCGTTGGTTTTGTCGGTGGGGTTGGTCGTCTGGAGCGTTACCTGCCAGTCGTTGGGCGTAGTGGCGGCCCGGTCCACTATTTTGTAGTGAAACTCGTCGTCTTTCAGATAGGCTATGGCGATGCGCTGTTCATCGGGCAGCGGCCGGATACGCACGGTTTCCTGAAGCTGAGAGTGTTCGATTTCTTTCAGAATAAAGGAGTTGTCCCACAAAAGATTGCCCTGCCGGTCGAAGCCGCAGATGAGGGCGTGGGAGGTACGGAAGCCCTCGGAGCCGCGCCGCGCATTGTAGAAATTATTGTAGCGGGAAGGATAGCCGAAGCCATTGTAGCCGCCCAGCCCATAGTTGTAGGGCATGCCCCAGTTGCCATAGCCGTAGCCAGTGTTGTTGTAGCGCGGGTAGTACACTTCCGATACCAGTACGAAGCCCTCCGGAGTAGGCAGCATATCATGCATCAGCAGCTGATAATGGTGGCGGAACTGCCGGTCGGAGGCGCGCATCCGCTCACTGCGCTGCCGCATGCGGGCCACCTTGGCGGGCTTCATGAAATCGAAGAAGTGCTTCAGGTTCAGGAAATCGTAGTAGCGCAGGGAGCGGCGCTGGCCGGTAGGCGTTACGCCGGCCGTGAGGTCGGAGGCAAACAGCCCCTGGGAATAACGCGAGTCGCGCAGGGTGTAGGTGCCGGCCAGCAGGCGCGCGGCACTGTCGCCGGGGCTGAGTTGGGCATCCAGTAGCCCTCGTTCACTGCCGGCCTGCACAAACTCGGAGCGCAGCAGCCGTCCATCGTCGCCCAGCTGCTTGAGCTGCAGGCGCGACTTAAACCCGTTGGACTCGCTCAGAATCAGCTCGGCCCGCTTGGTCACGGAATCGGCCAGAAAAGTAAACCGGGTAGGAAGCGGCTCGAATACCGAGGGCAGAAACTGGAACTGGGCCGTGTGCAGGTTCAGCAGCAGAATGGTCAGGTGCTGATCCACCACCACTGTCACGAACAGGTTGCCGTCCAGGGCTTTTAGTTCGTGGATTTCGCGGGCCCGCTTGGTTTTGAACTCCCCGGTTCCCAACTCGCCGGTGCGCGAATCATAGGCCGCTACCCACAGGGTGCCGGGGTCGGTGCCGCTGAACACAGCGTATACATCAGTGCCTTCGGAGCAGAGCCGCTGAAAGTCATAGCCGCGCGGTACCGGAATATCCACTTTGGCGCGAGGCTGCAGGGAGTGGTCGAATTTCTGGAAGAAGTATTCCGGTTTGCCGGCGATACGCGGGTCACGCTCCACCAGCACCACTACACTGCTGTCCTCGGCCAGCGGCTGTACCTGTACGTCGCTGCTGTAGGTTTCCAGCTCCAACTCCGCACGGTATGCCTGGCGGGGCTCAATATCTGGTTTTATAGGCGGCTTTTTTTGCGCGTACGCCCCTGCGCCACCCACCAGAAAGCAGAATAAAAGGTACACATATTTCATAACTCAAACCAAAAGTGCCAAGGCAGTCAAGGCATTAGGAAGATACTGCGAAACTTGCGTATCACCTAATGCCTACGCTATAAAGCAGGATGCCGGAAAGCCGAAAAATGCACACGGCCCGCCCAAATTTTTGGGCGGGCCGTGGCACAGAGTAGTCGGTGAGTAAGCCGTTAGCTGCTCAGCTCCAGAATTGTGTCAAACTCCTCGGGGCGCAGCGCCATCACGGAAAGGCGCGACTGACGCAGCAGACCAATCTGACTCAGGCGCGCATCCTGCTTGATCTGGGCCAGCGCGACGGGACGGGCCAGGGGCTGCTGCGGAGTGAGATGCACCGCTACCCAGCCGCTCCCGGCTTCGGCGGTAGCATCGGGGGCGGCCAGGGCAGCTACCTCGGCAATGCCCACCACCTGCTTCTCAGTTACGCTATGGTAGTAGAGCACCAAGTCGCCGGGCTGCATCTGCTGCAGAAAGTTGCGGGCTTGGAAGTTGCGCACCCCGGTCCAGTCGGTGCCGCCGTCGCGCACGAAAGTCTCCCAGGAGTACGCCGCCGGTTCTGATTTAACGAGCCAGTAATTCAATGAAGGAATGAATGGAGAAGTTGAAAAATGCCGGAAAGGATGGTTACTGTTTGCGGGCCAGCAGGGTGGTGTCGTTCTGCACCTGAATGGTGAGCTGATACGGAGGCTCCTCGTTTTGCAGCGTGATGCGGTAGGAGCCGCCTTCTTCCGCCTGCCAGGTGCCGGGTACGTCCAGCACCTCATCGGCGGGGCCCTGCGTGTGCAGTACAAACTTGCCACCCTGGTCTAGTCGGAAGCCATCAATGCCCATGCCGGGCACTATGTCGGCCGTACCCTTGAGCCGGTAGGTCAGAAAGCCTTCTTTGGGTTCCGGCTGCTGGTGGGTGTAGTACCAGTCTTTGCCGAAAATAACGGAAGGCGCAGAAGTGCTTTTTTCGGTTTGGCAGCCGCCTACGCTCAGGGTGGCCAGCAGCCCCGCAAACAAAGAAATACGCATACAGTGGGAGTATAAAAGGGGAGAAGAACCGTTACGACCGAGTTTACAGCTCCACCCGACGCACTTTCAGCACGTCGTTTTCCAGCGACACAATTTCCAGCTTATAGTCAGGGTCCTTCTTATCGTCGAGGCTGATACGCAGGGTGTGGTCGTTTTCGGCCGTCCAGCGGCCTTTACGGCCTTCAATGCCGTCGGTGGGGGCAATATCGTACTGCGTGAACAGCCCGTTGTGGTCGAAGGCAAAGCCGGTGCGGCCCCGGGAGGGCGGAAATGCGTAGGTATTGGGCCGGTATACGCGCACGTCGCCCTGATCTTCTTCGTGGGCGTGCAGCCAGGTCCGTTCCAGGCTTTTCATCTGGGAGGTAGTTTTGGCATCGGGGTTACAGGTGGCGGCCAGTAGCAGCACGCTCAGGCAGGCCAGCAGGGTGAATAGGCGCATGGTTGTGAAGGTAGAGAGTAGAACGTAGAACGAGGGCAACTGCAAGGTAGTTGTTCGGCGGCAGTTGCCCCACGGTAACAACTGGCCGTAAACTGCACACAAGTAATTACCCACCCGTACCTTTACCCTCCTATGGACAACCGCGCCCTCATCCGAGCCTTTCGCCTTACTGCCCAGCTCATGGAGCTGCACGAGGAAAATCCGTTTAAAATCAGGACCTATGAGGGCACGGCCAATGCGTTGGAGCAGCTCAGCTCCCCGGTGGCTGATATGGACCGCACCGGTCTGCCCGACCGTGCCGGCTTGAGCAAAACGGCCGCCGCCAAAGTGGCCGAAATGCTGGATACCGGCTCATTCGAGGAATTGACCAAACTCCTGGCCGCCACTCCGCCCGGCGTGGTGGAGCTGCTGAGCGTGAAGGGAATCGGGCCGAAGAAAATCCGGAGCCTGTGGAAGGAGCTGGGTATCGAAAGCCCGGCGCAGTTGCGCGAGGCCGCCCAGCGCGACGAAGTCAGCAAGCTCAAAGGCTTCGGGCAGAAAACCCAGCAGGCCATTCTGGAAGCCCTGGAGTTCACCGACCAAAGCCGGGGCAAGCTGCTGTATCCGCAGGCGGAGGAGCTGGCCGAAGATCTGGCCAAGCACCTGCGGGCAGCGGCCGGCGTGGAGCAGGCGGCCGTAGCGGGAGAAGTACGCCGCCGCCTCGAAACCATCGAAACCATTACGCTGGTAGTAGGTACCAGCCAGCCCGCCGCCGCGCAGGCACTGCTCAACGGCCTGGATGGTCTCACCCCCGATCCGCGCCGGAGCGGACCATTTGCCTGGCGGGGTACGGCTACGGCCTCCGGCGTGAAAGTAGAAGTGCTGCTGACGTCCCCGGCGGAGTACATCAACCAGCTGCTGCTACATTCCGCCGCCGAGGCTCACCTGGCCGAAGCCCTTAGCGAAGAGCCCCGGGCTGGCCAGCCCGCCACGCTGCGTCACTGGCTGAAACGGGAGCAGTTTGCCTCCGAGCAGGCTTTGTACGAGCGGGCCGGCCTGCAATACGTGGAGCCCGAGCTGCGCGAAGGTCTGGGCGAGCTGGCGCTGGCCCGCGCCGGCAAGCTGCCCCAGTTGCTGACGGATGCCGACCTGCGCGGTTCCCTACATAACCACAGCACCTACTCCGACGGCAGCCACAGCCTGCGCGAAATGGCCACGTTCCTGCGCGACCAGGGCTATGAGTACCTCGGCATCTGTGACCATTCACAGGCGGCGCACTACGCCAACGGCCTCTCGCCGGAGCGCGTGCGCCAGCAGCAGCGCGAAATCGACGAGCTGAATCAGGAGCTGGCTCCGTTCCGCATTTTCAAAGGAATTGAGTCGGATATCCTTTCGGATGGCTCGCTGGACTACCCGCCGGCCGTGCTGGAAACCTTTGATTTCATTGTGGCCTCGGTGCACAGCAACCTCAAAATGGATGAGCGCAAAGCCACCACGCGGGTACTGCGGGCCATCGAAAACCCCTATACCACCATGCTGGGCCACCCTACTGGCCGCCTGCTGCTGCGCCGCGAGGGGTATCCGCTCAACCACAAAGCCGTCATCGACGCCTGCGCTCAGCACAACGTCATCATCGAAATCAATGCTAATCCCTGGCGCCTCGACCTGGACTGGCGTTGGGTGCACTATGCACTCGACAAAGGCGTGCAGCTCAGCATCAACCCCGATGCCCACCACACCAACGGCTACGCCGATATGCGCTACGGCGTGCTGATGGGCCGCAAAGGGGGCCTCACCGCCGCCATGACGTTCAACGCTAAGCCGGTAGGGGAGGTGGCGGAGTATTTCGCCCGCCGCAAAGCCACCATCAAGCCCCCGCTTGAGTTTAAGGATTCGCTGTTTGGGTAAAGGCGACGGGGAATGCGGAGTAAACCCCATGTCATACTGAGCGGAGCGAAGGACCTTTTCACGACTAAACCGATTGTCCGGATGTCAGAAGGTCCTTCGCTCCGCTCAGGATGACACGGCATCAAGAGGTTCCTCTTCTCCCTTCACCTCCACAACTTCCACCTCCTTTTTCATGAAAATTCTCGTTCTGCGCTTTTCCTCCATCGGGGATATTGTGCTGACTACGCCGGTGGTGCGTGGCCTGAAGCGCCAGGTGAAAAATGCGCAGGTGCACTTTGCCACCAAACCGGCTTTCCGAGGTATTCTGGAGGCCAACCCGTACGTAGATAAGGTGCACTGCCTGAGCGGCACGTTGCAGGAGCTGGTGGCGGAGTTGAAAGCCGAGCAGTTCGATTTTGTGGTGGATCTGCACAACAACCTGCGCACTGCTCTCATTAAGGCTCAGTTGGGGGTGAAGTCGCGCAGCTTCGATAAGCTGAACTGGCGTAAGTGGCTGTTGGTAAACCTGAAAGTAGATACGCTGCCCCGCGTACACATTGTGGAGCGGTACCTGGCCGCGGCGGCTCCGCTGGGAGTGCGTAATGATGGGCAGGGGCTCGATTATTTTATTCCGCCCGCCGATGAGGTGGATATCCGAGGGGCGCTGCCCCCGGCGTTTCAGCAAGGCTACGTAGCCTTTGCCATCGGGGCCCAGCACGCCACCAAGCGCCTGCCCGTGGAGCGCATCATTGAGCTGTGCGGCCTGCTTCGGCGGCCCATTGTGCTGCTGGGCGGCCCTACCGACGAAACTACCGGCCACGTGGTAGAGCTGGCCTTCGACCAGGGCGTGGCTACCTCGCCGCCCGCGCCCGGCCGTATTCCGGACAGCCCGTACTACTTCCCGGAGCCAACCACTCCACCAGCTACCATCATCTACAACGCCTGCGGCAAATTCAACCTGAATCAGTCGGCCTCTTTGGTACGCCAGGCCAGTCTGGTGGTCAGCCACGACACGGGCCTGATGCACATTGCGGCGGCCTTCCGGAAGGAAATCATCAGCGTGTGGGGCAATACGGTGCCGGAGTTTGGCATGTACCCGTACCGCACCGAGTTTCGGGCCCTGGAGGTGAAAGAGCTGGATTGCCGGCCTTGCTCCAAAATCGGCTACGAAAAATGTCCCAAGGGCCACTTCCGCTGCATGCGCGACATCCGTTTCGATGTGGAACTGCCCCCGGTTGGATAAGTAAAGCTCAACCACGCCACTAGGCATACGTAAGCAAATAAATCGGCGGCTTTTGCGCTCCGGTATCCGCTTTCCTGCAACCAACCCCATCCGCCATGGCCACTTCTGATTCTGCTCCCCAGCCCGTGGTGGTACGGGTTGGCCCCACCGACCTGACCGCCGATATTCACTCCGGCCGGCACACTTGGGTAGCCGATGAGCCGCTGACGGTGGGGGGCCAAGACCAGGGGCCTACGCCCTACAGTTTGTTGCTCTCCGCCTTAGGTGCCTGCACGGCCATTACCCTGCGCCTGTACGCCTCGCAGAAGCAGTGGCCGCTGGAAGGCGTGGAGGTGAGCCTGACCCACCAGCGCGTACATCGCACCGACTGTGACCAGTGCGAGCAACCCGGTACGATGCTAGATGAAATACGTAAAGAACTGCGGCTGCTGGGACCACTGTCGGTGGAGCAGCGGCAGCGGCTGCATAGCATCTCGGAGAAGTGCCCCGTGCAGAAAACACTGACCGGCGGTGCTCTGCGTATTGTAACGGTAATAGCCGAATAGGTATATTTTCTGCTTGTCAGCAACTTTTGGGTATGGCACTGTGTACTCACCTCCAGGCAATTGAAACTATCCTGCCTGCTCCCGCCGAGCACGTCTGCCCGGAATGCGTAGCCCTGGGCGACGAGTGGGTGCACCTGCGTGTGTGCCAGGCATGCGGCCACGTTGGCTGCTGCGATTCGTCCAAGAACCAGCACGCTACCCGCCACTTTCAGGCTGCCGGACACCCGGTAGTTACGTCGGCGGAGTCCGGCGAGCAATGGGCGTGGTGCTACGTGCACCAGCAATTGGCTGAATACTAGATTTCCCCCGTACGCGGTACCGCCCCACCGGCTATGGCGGGTGGCACTGCCCGTTCTGTATTACATTTGTTTAACTCACCCAGGTCGGTTGTCGGATAAGCGGCAACCGACAATTTCTGAATGAATTCCTCCTCTGGTCCCGTTGATATTCTTTCCCGTCTTCGTCAGGAAACCCGCCCGTACCACGATGTGCTGGAAGCCAACGAGTTCAACCAGGCCCTGGGTGCCGGCACCATCACGGAGGAGAAAACGGCCCGGTTTCTGGCTAAGCTTTATGGGTTTGTAGTACCGTTTGAGCAGGCTGTACGGGCACATGGCAGCCTGTTTGGTCCCGAGTGGGAGCTGGAGCGACGCTTCCGCAGCCCCCTGCTCCGCCAGGATTTGCCGGCCGCCGATACGCTGCCGCTGGCACCCAACCTGCCGCCGCTGCATACCTGGCCCCAGTTGCTGGGGGCGCTGTACGTGCTGGAAGGCTCCACGCTGGGCGGGCAGGTAATTGCCCGGCAACTGGCTAAAGCCGGCATCCCGGCCCGGGCCTATTTCAGTGGCCACGCCGAGCAAACCGGTCCGCTCTGGAAAGCCTTTGTACACCAGCTGGCCGCCGCTGCCACCCCCGAAAACGCTGATGCCATTGTTGCCTCGGCTTCCCTCACGTTTCAACGCTTACACCAGTGGATAGAACAGGCGTAACCCTTACCGATGAAAGTCTGGTTGGCCAGGAAATAACCCTTACCAACTGCGACCGGGAGCCCATTCATATTCCCGGCCTGATTCAGCCCTATGGCTTTTTGCTGTGCCTGGATGAGCATACGCGCCGTGTAGTGCAGGCCAGCGCCAATACGCAGGAGCTGCTGGGAATTCCGGCTGCAGAGCTGATTGGGCAGGGGTTGAACTGCCTGTTTGAGGCGGACCGTCTTATCGGAATCAATGCCCAGCTGGACCAACTGCGGGAGGGCCACCGTCTTATCGGTGTGCGGCTTGATTACCTGCCGGAGCAGCCCTTTTACAAGCTTATTCTGCACCGCTTCGATGCGTTGCTGTGGCTGGAATTTGAGCCCGTCGAAACTTCTCCCGATGGGCCGCTCGATATGCCGTCGTTGAACGATGCGTTGGGCCAGATGCTGGCCGCTACCTCGGTAGTGGAGTTCTGTGAGCATGCCGTGCAGCAGGTGCGCGCCATTACGGGCTTCGACCGGGTAATGGCCTACCGGTTTGCCGAGGACGAAAGTGGGGAAGTGGTAGCCGAGGCCCGGCGTTCCTCCCTGGACTCGTTCCTGGGGCTGCACTACCCGGCCACCGATATTCCGAAGCAGGCGCGGGCCATGTACCTCAAAAACTGGCTGCGCTTTATTCCGGATGTCGGCTATACTCCCGTACCGCTGGTACCCGTGCGCAACCCCGCCAGCCAGCGTCCTCCCGATATGACGTACTCCGTGCTGCGGAGCGTGTCGCCGATTCATGTGGAGTACCTCCAGAACATGGGCGTAGAAGCCACCATGACCATTTCCCTGATTCGGGATGGAAAGCTGTGGGGGTTGCTCGTGTGTCACCATTACTCGCCGCGCCTGGTCAGCTACGAGCTGCGCGACTTGTGCCAGTTCATCGGCAAAACCTTCTCGGCGCTGCTCAAAAGCAAGGAACAGGCCGATGCGTACGCCTACCAGCTCCGGCTACAGGAAAAACAGGCCCGGCTGTTTGGCCTGTTGGCGGAGTTTCCGGATTTCCGCAAAACGCTCTACGACCATCTGCCCGCCGTGAAGGACATCTTCGACTGTGGCGGCGTCATCGTGAGCTTCGAGGGGGACGTGGCCACGTACGGCGGTGCCCCCGCGCGTCCGCAAATTCAGGACCTGCTAACCTGGCTGAATACCACTATGCAGGGCGAGCTGTTTCACACCAACTCCTACGCCCGGCATAACCCCGCCGGTGTAGCTATACGCGCCACGGCCAGCGGCATTCTGGCCATCCGGCTGAGCCACACCCCCGGCGACTACCTCATCTGGCTACGGCCGGAAGTGCTGCAAACCGTTACCTGGGCCGGGCAGCAGCAAAAGGCCGAAGTATTGAAGGATGGGCAGCTGTACCTATCACCTCGTAACTCCTTCGCGGCCTGGAGTGAGTCGGTGGAGAATACGGCCTCGGAGTGGAAACCCCTCGAAGTGGACGCCGCCCAGGAAATCCGGCTGCGCATTGCCGATATCCGGCTGCGGCTGTTCAACGAAATTCAGGAGCGGGCCCACACCCTTACCCGTCTCAACGCCGAGTTGGAGCGCAGCAACGACGAGCTGGACTCCTTCGCCTACGTTGCCTCCCACGACCTCAAGGAGCCACTACGGGGCATCCACAACTACTCCATCTTTCTGCTGGAAGATTACGCCGATAAGCTGGATGCCGACGGCGTGCATAAGCTGGAAACCCTGGTGCGCCTGAGTCAGCGCATGGAGGCGCTTATTGAGTCTTTGCTGCAGCTTTCCCGGGTAGGCCGCCTGGAGCCCGAATTGCAGCCGGTAGATGTAAACCTGGTGCTGCGGGAGGTAACGGAGATACTGCGGCCCCGCCTGGAGCAAACGGGCGTCCAGCTGACAGTAGCCAGTCCGCTGCCCACCGTGCACGCCGATCCGGTACGCCTGCGGGAAGTATTCAATAACTTGCTTACCAATGCCATGCGCTACAACGATAGTGACGTGAAAACCGTAGAAGTCGGAGTGGCGTCAGGAAAGGTTGTTGGACCGCGTGGGCCCATTAATTCGGCTGAATATCACGTTCTTTACGTGCGTGACAATGGCATCGGAATAGACCCCCGGCACCACGAAAGCATTTTTAAAATATTTAAGCGCTTACATAGCCAGGAAAAGTATGGCGGTGGCACCGGTGCCGGATTAGCCATTGCAAAAAAGATGATTGAAAAGAATGGCGGGCAGCTTTGGGTTGAATCACAGCCGAAAGCAGGGTCCACCTTCTTTTTCTCGGTTCCGAAATAACACCATGAGTTCAGCTTCCCTCAAGCCCATTTTAGTTGTTGAAGACAGCGCAGAGGATTTCACGGCCCTGGGCCGGGCTTTCCGCAAACACGCGCTGCAAAACCCTGTGCTTCGCTGCGCCGATGGCGACCAGGCACTGGAATATCTGCAAGGGTATGGCCGTAGTACCAACTGGCCATCCGTGTTACCTGCCATTATTCTGCTGGATCTGAATATGCCCGGTACAGATGGACGGCAGGTACTGGAAATTGTGAAGCAGGATGATATTCTGAGCACTATTCCCGTTATCATCTTCAGCACGTCTTCCAACTCAAAGGATATTGACGACTGCTATCAGCTGGGAGCCAACAGCTACCTCACCAAGCCAATTGGCTACGCCGCTATGGAAGAGAAAGTGCGGCTGATTGTGCAGTACTGGCTGGAAGCAGTTGAGCTGCCCGTCGCTTAAGTCTGCATCCTCTGTGAAAAAAATCCTGCTGGCCGACGATAACGAGATAGACCGCATGCTCTACCGCCGCTTCCTGGGGAAGCAGTTGGGGTACGAGAGTCTGGAGTTCCACGAAGCCACGTCCGGTGAGGAAGCCATTGCGCTGTACAAAAGCCTGCGACCCGATTGTGTGCTGCTGGATTACAACCTGCAGGACACCGACGGACTGACGGTGCTGGAGCAATGCCGGCAGGTTGCCCCTTCTGAGGGCATGTGCGTGGTCATGATTACGGGTAGCGGCAATGAGAAGCTGGCAGTGCGCGCGCTGAACGGTGGCGCTTCCGACTACTTAGTAAAGGGGCAGTTCGACCGGGAGCTACTGATCAAAACGGTTACGCATGCCATGGAGAAAAGCGAGTGGCAGCACTACCAGGCCCGCTACCACGCGCAGCTCCAAACCATCAATCAGCAGCTCCGTGACTCCCTGGCAGAGCTTACCGATACCCGGCAGCAACTGCAGGCGCGCAATCAAGAGCTGGCTACCATCAACCGGGAACTGGCCCGCACCAATGCTGATCTGGATAACTTCGTATATGCCGCTTCCCACGATCTGCGTCAGCCTGTAAATAACCTGCAAGGGCTATTTGATGAGCTGCGCCGGGTAGCGGTTTTCCCCGATCCGGAAGAAGCCAAGGTACTACGGCTGGTAGATATGTCGCTGCAGGCCCTTACCACCACTATTACCGATCTGGCAACCGTAGTACAGGAGCAGCGCGCAACCGGCACCCAAGTAGTTGAGCAGGTCAGCATTCGGGAATTGATGGACGAAGTGCGCAACTCCCTGCGTACTCAGATTAACCGTACCAAGGCGCATATCCGGCTGGAAATGGAGCAGATGGAACAGGTAGAGTACGTGCGCGCCAATCTGCGCACCATTCTACTGAATCTTGTCTCCAACGCCCTGAAATACCATCATCCTGCGCGTACTCCCGAGGTAACTATCCGGACGCTGCTGCACAATGGCGCGCCCGTGCTGGAGGTGCAGGATAACGGAATGGGAATTGACCTTGACCGGCACGGGGCCGAGCTGTTTCAGCTGTTCCGGCGGTTTCATCCGGGGGTGGAAGGAACCGGAGTGGGCCTTTTCCTGGTAAACCGCTTGGTGCAGGCTGGTGGCGGCCACATAGCAGTGGAAAGCCGTGAAGGCGAAGGCACCACGTTCCGAGTGTACCTGAACGAAGCCGATTAAAAAAATCTAGTTTTCCGAACGCAAAAGCGCCGCTCTGTTGCAGAGCGGCGCTTTTGCGTTCGGAAAACTATGGGTCGGTTAACCGATCTGGCTGAAGCCGCAGTAAGAGTGCAGCACCTTGGGCAGCCGGATTCCCTCGGCAGTCTGGTTATTTTCCAGCAGAGCGGCCACAATGCGGGGCAGCGCCAGTGCCGAGCCGTTGAGGGTGTGGAGCAGCTGGGTTTTGCCGCCTTCGGTGCGGTAGCGCAGCTTCAGGCGGTTTGCCTGGTAGGTTTCGAAGTTGGAGGCGGAGCTTACTTCCAGCCACCGTTGCTGGGCCGCGCTCCATACTTCCAGGTCATAGGTCAGGGCCGAGGTGAAGCCCATGTCGCCGCCGCAGAGGCGCAGCACGCGGTAAGGCAGCTCCAGCTTCTGCAGCAGATTCTCGATGTGCGCTACCATGCCGTCCAGTGCCGCGTAGCTGTTCTCGGGCTGCGTGATTTGTACAATTTCTACTTTATCGAACTGGTGCAGGCGGTTGAGGCCGCGCACATGCGCGCCCCAGCTACCCGCCTCCCGCCGGAAGCAGGGCGTATAGCCGGTATTGAGAATGGGAAGCTGAGCCGGCGCAATGATTTCGTCGCGGTACAGGTTGGTGATGGGCACCTCCGCCGTCGGAATCAGGTACAGGTCGTCGGCGGTGGCGTGGTACATCTGGCCCTCCTTATCGGGTAGCTGGCCGGTGCCATAGCCGCTGGCCTCGTTCACCAGAATCGGGGGCTGAATTTCGGTGTAGCCGGCGTTGCGGGCCTCGTCCAGAAAGAAGTTAATGAGCGCGCGCTGCAGGCGGGCACCCTGGCCTTTGTACACCGGAAAACCCGCTCCGGTAATCTTGTTGCCCAGCGCGAAGTCAATAATATCGTACTGCTCAATCAGCTCCCAGTGCGGTTTAGCCCCGGCCGGCAGTTCCGGCTTACTGCCCACTTCCCGCACCACCTCGTTGTCATCGGCCGAGCGGCCGGCGGGTACGCTGCTGTGCGGTACGTTGGGCAGCTTGTAGAGGGTCTGCTGCAGTTCCTTCTCCACTTCGGCCAGCTCCTCGGCGTGGGCCTTGGTATGTTGCTTCAGCTCGGCCGTACGCGCCTTCAGGGTTTCGGCTTCGGCCTTGTTGCCGGCCTTCATCAGCCCGCCAATCTGCCGGGCCAGCTCGTTGGCCTCTGCCTGCGCCTGGTCGTGGGAGGTTTGCAGCTCCTTGCGCCGCTGATCCAGCTGCAGAATGGACTGCACGTCGGCTTCGGCGGTAGCATAGTTACGTTTGGCCAGGCCAGCCAGCACGGCGGCGGTATGTTCTTTCAGGACGGAAACTTGCAGCATAACAACAGAAATGCGAAAACGGAATAGGCAAAAATAGAAGTTTGCCGCGGCAGATGCCGTAGAAATTAACCGCACCCCGGAATTTAGCCGCCCATGCGCCTGCCCGCTGCAAACGGAACTGTTTGGTTACCGGTCGGGGTTCTTCGAGCAAGCAGCCTGCTAACAGGTTGGAACGCTGTATCCTTTGTCCCGAAATGCGCGTAAAGGAATCAGGCTGTGAAATCTGCCATACGATTTGGCAGTTCCCCGGTATTCCGCTAACATTGCACATACAAGCCAGCTCTGGTTGGCGGACCCCGTGGCAGTTTTTACCGAGCCCGGTCCGCGCTTTGCTTTTTGCACCAGCTGGTTCCACCCACGGTTTTTACTTCTCGCTTTTTTCTGCGTCGGGCGCCGCGTTGCGGTTACCTTCTGTGCCCGGAATGGCCTGTGCTGCCTTGTTGTAGGCTTTTTAGCCGCCCCCTTTTCGCTCCGCTGTTTATATGTACACTATTGACGAGTTAAAGGACCGTTTGCTGTCCGAATTGAAAGAAATTGCTGAAAATCTGAAAGTCGGCAACTTCAAGAAACTCAGCAAGCAGGACCTGATCTACAAGATTCTGGATCAGCAGGCTATTACGCCCGCCGACAAACTTCCCCAAAAAGTGAAATCCGGCGAGGCCGCTGCTCCGGCTCCGGAAGCAGAGGCTTCTGCGCCGGCAGCCAAGCCGGCTGCCGCGCCCAAAACAGCCGCTACCCGTGCCGCTCGGCCGGCGGCCACTCGGCCGGCGCGCGCCAAGGCTGCTCCGGTTTCAGCCGAAGCGCCCGCCGCTGGAAGTGCTGAGCCGGCTACCGTTGCGCCTGCCGCTGAGCAAGCAGCTGCCCCCACCGAAATTGCGCCGGTTCCAGCAGCTGCTGAAACTGCCCCTGCCATGGCTGAGCAGCCCGTGCAGCCGATAGCAGAAACTTCTCCAGTTGCAACAGAGGAAACTGCCCTGAATGAGGACGCTCCCAGCGCCGACCGCCCTGTGAAATTGTACCAGCGTCCGGAGCGCCGCACGCGCACCGACCGCGCCGGCCGGCCCATTGTAACGGCCCCGGTTGCCGCTTCGGACGTGGCCGTCAGCACCGAAGTGTTTGAGGCTGCACCAGTGGTAGCTGAGGTTGCCGTGGCACCGGCCCGCGACCTGCGCCCAGTGGACCCAACCGCCCCGGCGCCCATGCGGGAAGTGCGGACCGAACAGCCCCGCATTTTCCGGGAAGGCCGCGAATACCGCAACGATGCCCCACGTGAAAACCGGAACGAGCTTCGCACGGAAAGCAACGGCCGCGCTGAGCAGTCTCGTGACCAGCGGGCCGACCAGCCCCGCGCCGACTTCCGCCAGGAGGGCAGCGCGTTGCGTGAAGGCCGCAACGACCAGCCGCGCAACCTGCGCGACGGCAGCCGCCCCGATGCCCGTGAGCAGCGGGAGCAGCGCCGCGAGGAACGCTACGCTGCCCGCGAACTGCAGCGGCAGCAGCGCCAGGCAGAGCGCCTCAACAACCCTACTGAGCAGCCCCGCGCCGACCGGCAGGAGCAGCGCCCCGCCCGCCAGGAATTTGATATTACCATTCCGGGGGAAGGTACGCTGGAAATGATGCCCGACGGCGGCTACGGCTTCCTGCGCAGCCCTTTCTATAACTACCTCGCCTCGCCCGACGACATCTATGTGGCCCCGCAGCAGGTGAAGCAGTTCGGGCTGAAAGCCGGCGACACGGTAAAATGCACCATCCGGCCCCCGCGCGACGGGGAGAAATATTTTGCCTTAGTAAGCGTGGAAGGTATCAATGGCCGCTCGGTGGAAGATGCCCGGGACCGGATACCCTTCAACAACCTCACGCCGTTGTTTGCCGAAGAGCGCCTCAAGCTCACGACGAAGCCCAGCCAGTACAGCACCCGCATTCTGGATCTGTTTGCCCCCATTGGCAAAGGACAGCGCGGCCTGATTGTGGCCCAGCCCAAAACCGGTAAAACGGTGCTGCTCCAGGAAATTGCCAACGCCATTTCGGAAAACCACCCCGAGGTGTACCTGATGATTCTGCTCATCGATGAACGCCCGGAAGAAGTAACGGACATGGCCCGCTCGGTGAAAGCCGAAGTGCTCAGCTCTACTTTCGACGAGACGGCCGACCGCCACGTAAAAATTGCCACTATTGCCATGGAGAAGGCCAAGCGCCTCGTGGAATGTGGCCACGACGTGGTGATTCTGCTCGACTCCATTACCCGCCTGGCCCGCGCCTACAACACGGTGCAGCCGGCTTCGGGTAAAATCCTGTCGGGTGGTGTAGATGCCAATGCTCTGCACAAGCCCAAGCGTTTCTTCGGGGCGGCCCGCAACGTGGAGGATGGTGGCTCCCTGACTATTATTGCCACGGCCCTTATCGAAACCGGCTCCAAGATGGACGAGGTTATCTTCGAGGAATTCAAAGGCACCGGCAACATGGAATTGCAGCTGGACCGTAAACTGGCCAATAAGCGCATCTTCCCCGCCATTGACGTACCGGCCTCCGGCACCCGCCGCGAAGACCTGCTCATGAGCAAGGATGAGCTGAACCGCATCTGGGTACTGCGCAAGTTTATGTCCGATATGACGGCTTCTGAAGCCATGGAGTTCCTGAAGGACCGCATGAAAGGCACCCGCGACAACGAGGAGTTCCTGCTGGCTATGAACGGCTAAGTAGTTTCTCTCTACAAAAAGCCCCCGCTGCAATTGCAGCGGGGGCTTTTTTGTGTGGTCGTTTACTGTCGAACGAAGCGCTGCACACTGCGCTTGCCGCCCGCCGTTAACTCCAGAAAATAAATACCAGCCGGAATTTCCTGTACGGCTACGGTTGAACCACCAGTGCTTTTGCCACTGGCCAGCACTTTCCCCGTAACCGAGTAAATGTGGTATTCAACGGTGCCGCTAACTGCCGGCAGCGTGATGCTGGAATTACTGGGGTTAGGGAAGAAAGTGGCTTGCAGTTCATCGGTAGGTGCGACTACGACAATTGAAGAAGATGTAGCCGTGCCGTCAAAGTCTACTTGCCGTAGCCGATAATAGGTCAACGAAGTTAAAGGCTTAGTATCAGAATAGCTGTACACAACTCCCGTGTTGGTAGTACCGGTGCCCTGTACTTTGCCGATAGCTGTGAAAAGCCGCCCGTTGGAGCTACGTTCTAGCTCGAAATAAGCATTGTTGACTTCTGAAGCCGTGGACCATCTAATTAGCACGCCCGTATTCTTGGCTGTGACTGAGAAGCTGGTGAGAGTAACTGGAAGTACAGTAAAGCAGGTAGGATCGTTAGAGTTGGGCGGAGTTACTACCGAATTGCTGGATGCAGTACCGCATCCGCTGGGATAAGCGTTGCCTTGAACACAGGTAGTCAGGCCCGCCGTCGTGAATAGCTTGGCCCCGCCACCAGAGTTATTAACAATATTACCCGAAATACGAAGTCCTGCCACAGTACCGGTTGCAGGGCCATTAATGCCAGGGTTACCTGTTGAGACATCTACGTTGCCAAATACGTTAAGCAAAGCATTGTTGCCTAGATTGATAGTTGCCTGATTGCCAGTAAATAAGGTGCAGCCGATTGAAACTATTGAGTTGTTGCCAACCACAACGGTTGTTTTGGCAAGATTCAGTACGGCAACACTAAGCCTCGGAGTACTACGGGCTGTAGAAGTGGCGATAATTAAATTCTGATCAGTAGCCGTGTTGCCATCAACCACTAACGTCCGGTTTATGTTGTCTTGAACCAAAGAGCCGGTAGCGTTGATAGTAAGCGTGGTATTCCGTCCTATAGTGTAGTCAGTTGTTAATGTTACTGCGTGATTTATAATGATATTAATTGTGTTGTTACTTCCTGATCCAGGAAGAGTAGAACAGCCTGTCCCTACTATACTATAAATACTCGGATCATTAAAGTTGCCAGCCTTGATGGTTGTATAGGTGCACTGTGCAACGGCCACACCATAGGTGCTGAGCATCAACCCGATCAGAAGGGCTAGTATTTTGTACGACTTATTCATATGCAAACCAGAAGGGTGTGTTAAGCGAGTAAATGGTGCCGTTAAGCCAGGAAGATGAGCGAAATTCAGAATTATCCATACGAATGTATGTTTATAAATGAAACTTTACTAACAATTTTTATGAGTTCAATAGTAGGTGATTCCAAATTTGGAAATAATATATAAAGTATAAATATTTGATTGGTAGTACCATGGACAGTATTCTGCGAGTGAGTGTGTCATTTAGGGAAGAGAGGTTTATATTGGACTATAATGATGCTGTTGTCATATTTCGTATTGTCATAACAACCTTAATAGTGTTCAGCCGACGATAACCTGGGGGTAAGCGACGCCCGTATGGTGTAAAGAGCAGGATTGACCAAGTAGATCTGCCTTTCCACTACTAACGTGTAACGCCACATGTCCTTCACCAACGAGTTACTGAACACCGTTCTGCGCCATGCCGGCCAGGAAGTATCACGCAAGGAGTTTCTGAGTCTGGCGGGGCGGGGGCTGGCGGTGAGCGTGGCGGCCGGTACACTAGCCAGCTGCAATACCAGCCCCGACAATGCCGCCAGCTCTAAAGCCGCTGTGCCTACTACCGGCACGCCCGCCAGTGAGGTGGATGCCAGCACTGCCTACACCTCCCCGGAAGGCGCAAAAGTTGCTTCTTCGGAGGCTGTGTCGCCACCGGCGAAGGTGCCGGCGGCTACTGACAAGCCGATTGTGCTGGAGGAATGGAAATCGAAGGTTGATCCGCAGTCGGGCCCCACGCCCACGCCATTGCCGCCCGATGAGCGGGTAGGCTACGCGCTGGTGGGCCTGGGCCACCTGACGCTGGAGGAATTGCTGCCAGCCTTTGGGGAGTGCAAAAAATCGAAGCCGGTGGCCCTGGTCAGCGGCTCGCCGGAGAAGCTGAAGAAAGTGGCCGCGCAGTACGGTATCAAGCCTGAAAGCTGCTACAGCTACGAGAATTACGAGCAGCTTAAGAACAACCCCGAGGTAAAGGCCATTTACATTGTGCTGCCCAACTCCATGCACGCCGAGTACGTGATTCGGGGAGCCAAAACCGGTAAGCACATTCTCTGCGAGAAGCCCATGGCCAACTCGGTGCGGGAGTGTGAGCTGATGATTGAGGCCTGCAAAAAGGCCCAGGTGAAACTCATGATTGCCTACCGCATTCAGTACGAGCCCTACAACCGTCTGGTGCGCGACATGGTGCGGGAAAACAAGTTTGGTAAGCCCAAATACATACAGGCCCAGAACAGCCAAAGCTCGGCCAACCCCGACCACTGGCGGCACAAGAAAGCCCTGGCCGGTGGTGGTGCGCTGCCTGATATTGGTCTGTACTGCCTCAATACGGCCCGCTTCATTCTGGGTACTGAGCCTACGGAGGTGTTCGGCTACATGCACAGCACGCCCGGCAACCCGTTGTTTAAGGAAGTGGAGGAGATGATGAGCTGGCAAATGCGCTTCCCGGATGGCGTGGTGGTGGACAGTATTACGCACTACGACACCCACGACTCGCGCTTCTACCGCGTGAGTGCCGAGAAAGGCTGGATGCACCTCAACAACGGCTACGCCTACACGGGGCAGCAACTGCAAACCTCCCACGCCGAGGGGCCCGCCAAAATGCAGAATCAGATAGTTATTCCGGCCAAAAACCAATTTGCGGCCGAAATGGACCACTTCTCCGAATGCATTCTGGAAAACAAGCCACCCCATACACCCGGCGAGGAAGGCCTGCAGGACCAGCGCATCATAGAAGCCATTTACCAGTCGGCGCGGGAGGGCCGGCCCGTGAAGCTGCCCGCCGTTATGGGTACCGACGTTTTCCGGGGACCTGAGCCTGCGTCAGCTTAGGTTTCTGCTCGGAAAATCAGCATACAACTCCGGCCCTGCATGTAGCAGAATCCACACCTGCCTCAGAACAGCAGCGGACCGTTGAAGCGGCGCATTACCTTTGCCGGCATGGAACAACAACCTGACCTCCCCGAACTGCTCTTTATATCGGATCCGCTCTGCGCGTGGTGCTACGGCATGAGCCCCGTGCTGCAGCGTGTACAGCAGGAATTTGCGGGCCGTGTGGCGGTATCGGTGCTGTGCGGCGGTATGATTACCGGCGAGCAGGTGGAGCCCATCCGGGTGCAATGGCCCCAGCTGTCGGGGGCACTGGGACAGGTGCAAACGGTAACCGGCGCAGAATTCGGCCCCGCTTTCCGGGCTTTGGGGCAGGAGGGTAGCTTCGAGTTGAACTCGGAGCCGCCGAGTAGGGCCATTCACGCGTTTCGGCAGCTTCGGCAGGACGAAGCCGCGCAGTTCGCCCACGAGGTGCAGCAGGCTTATTTCCGCGACGGTGCCGACCTCAACAACCCCGCTACCTACGATGCGCTGGTTGCTTCCTACGGCCTCGATGCCTCTGATTTTCGGGAGCGAATTCAGAGTCGGGAGGTTATCCGGGGTACTATTCTGGAATTTGCGGCAGTGGGTAAAATCGGCGTGCAGGGCTTCCCAACGGTAATTCTGCGGGTTGGCTCCCAGGGCTTTGTGTTGGCCCGGGGCTATCAGCCTTACGCCACCTTCGCGGCCAATCTGGAAGAAGCCCTCCGGCAGGCTGAATAATTTCCCTGACGTTCAGAAAGCAAAACTGCCGGGAGGAGAGTGTGCATAGTAGCGCACTCTCCTCCCGGCAGTCTTGGTAATGTGCCTGAGTACGTGGTAACGGGTTGCTACGTGTAGCTACTACGGGATATGCACAACCTGCTTGCGCAGCGGCGACCAGGCAATGGTCCGACGGTCTTCCTTGCCCACCAGGTAGTGAAACGCAATGGCCTCGGGGCGGCGGTGCAGGTCGTCCCAGGCGGCGCGGTCGAGGCCGGCGGGCGCCTCGGCAGCGGCCGGGAACGTGGCCGATTTGGCTACGGCGGGCCGCTGGAAGTTCTTATCGGCAAAAAATTCCTTCACCCGCTTCCGCACGTACGCCTCCCGCTCGGCCTGGGTGGCGGTGGGGCCTTTCATCTCATACACCATTGCCGCTTCCAGATCCGGCGACGACAGCACCTCCCGGAAAATGACCTGCCCGCTGGCTGTGGTGATGGTAAGCGTAGCTTCCCCGCTCAGCACCGAAGAGCCGCGCAGTACCAGCGAGAATACATCCGGAGTGGAAGCGGCTGAGAAGACGTGCTTAGTGCGGCTGGTCAGCAGCGTATCGGCTTGTGCATCAACAGGCGCGGGTCGGGCCGTATCCAGCGGTTCCGGCCGGTCCGCCGCCGAGTCAGGCGCAGTGGCAGTGACGGTGGAGGCGGCGTTTTGCTCGGGCGAGGAACAGGCGGCGGCAACGAGCAGGAGCGGCAGGATTCGGGAAAGGCGCATGTGGTATAGGAAGTAGGGTGAGGCTGGTTGTACGCAGCCGGCAGCTTCACTGTTGGGGCCCGGCTACCACACCAGCATCAGGAAAAATGCCACGCTCATGCACACCGACGACACCTGGTTCATGCGCATGGTGTGGTCGAAATCGGCAGCGGCGGGGTGCTGCCACACGGCCCGGGCCCAGGAAACAAACAGCCCCACCACCGGGCCGGTAGCTACCAGAAACACCAGCACATGCCGCAGCTCCTGGCGCTGCACATACACGGCCGCCAGCAGCGCCGCGCCAGCCGCCAGCGCCAGCCCGGCCCACACAAACGTACCCCGGATACCCAGCCGCAGGCTCAACGTCCGGTCGCCGCGTCGGGCATCTTCCTGGTGCTGGTACACTTGCGTAAGGGGGTAGGAGCCACACAAAAACAGGCTGCTCACTAGGGCCAGCAGCAGATTGGTGGGTTCCAGTAGCTGCCCGGTCCCTGCCCCCTCGCCCACCTGGGTCATCAGGAAGGTGTAAGCCCCCTGAAATACCACCACCACCGCGGTACTGATGAGCGGGTACTTTTTCAGCCGGATGCCCTCATAGCTGTAGGCTTTCGATACCAGAAGGTAACCGGCCACCAGCCCGGCAAACGGCAGGCTCAGCAGAGCTGCGCCCAGCACCGCCAGCACATCAAACAGCCACACCAGATGCAGCAACTCCGGCGAGACTTTGGGCGGGTGGCGCAGGCCCCCGATGCTGTCCTCGTCCCGGTCGTAGTAGCTGTTGTAGCCGTTGGAGGCCGGATAAGCCAGTAGATGCAGCACCACGAACACGCCCGCCGCCCGCCATCCGCTGAATGGCTGCCGTAGGGCGCTCAGTCCAAACCAGAACACCGGCATCAGGTACACCGAAAACGGGATGCGCAGCAAGGGCAGCGCGCGGCGGTAAGCAGCAAAGGAGGGCATGAGGGGACAGAAGCTCGGAGAGGCGAAGTACATCGGCTGCCACATGAAAAGGCCGCCGCCTGCAAGCTACAGGTTATCCGGCAGTGCCAACGGGCGTGCCGATGAGGTATGTTACCTGCGGGCCCCAGCGGTGCTGTACTTTGCCGGCCTGCCACACAAACGCGCCGGCCGGATCGGCGCGGCGGGCCAGTTGCAGCAGCTGTTCCGGCGGGTACATGCGCAGAATACTCACGCACCCGTCCCAGATGGTGAACAGCGGGATAAGAGGAATGACGTACGTGAAAAACAGCCGACTGAGGCTGAAGGGCCGGATGAAGGGTGTAATCAGCAACTGAGCCACGGGCAGCACCGTAACGGCCAGCACCAGCTCCAGCCAATGCTTACCGGCCCCCTCAAACACGCCAATGCCCGTTTGCTGCCGCACGGCATCGGCCAGCAAGGCTTCTGCCGCTGCCGGTGGGAAATGATGGAAGGCCGAGAAGACTACCCGAAACCCAGCCAGAGCGGAGGGTACGGCCGTAGCATCCACGGGCTGCAGCTCGGCCTCCAGCCCCGGCGTAGCGGCTTGCAGCTGCTGCCAGGCCGCCGGCTGCGGATACAGATCGGTGAGGCGCACCCGGGCGTTGGGTATTCCGGCCGCGCGTAGCTGCCGCAGCACGCCCGCTGTGCCGCCCCCGGCCCCGGCGCATAGCTCCAGAAGTTGAGTTTGCCCCGTCCGTTGGAGGGCAGCCTGCAGCAGTGGTACGATGGGCTGATACGTGCGCAGCGCCGAAATCATAAACCGCAGGTAGTCCATCATGCCCGCCCGGATAACCCGGGGAAACCAGGGCAGGTCTTCAAACTCAAACAACTGGAGGCGAAGCTTCATCAAGGAAGTTCTTACGCGGAAAGCATACCGAAGATTAGCCGCCGCACGAAGGGCGCACATACCATCCCGATAGTGCGGCTGCCAGTACCCAAGGTAACAAGTAGATAAGTACCCTAGCAGTATCATCAGGTGCGGCTGCCGCCCAAGTCAACAGTGCCGCTGCCAATAAGCTAACGGAGCCTGCACTGATACTCAGCGCACATTGCCGTTGCCGGGACGAAAAGTCCGCAGTGCCTCGCAGTACCAAGCGAACCACGAACATGTAAGGTACCACTACGCAAAATGTGATAATAAAGCAGGTTGCAGTTGCCCCTGCCCAGGCTTGCAGTACCGAAATTAACAGCTGCCAACCAGGGGGATGTAGTAGCAGTTGAAACAGCCCGAAAAGAAAACACCCACCCAGTACCGTTCCAACCCATTGTTTGACTGCTATATAAAATGCCTGGGAGGTAAGCTGATTAGGTTGCATTGCGAAAAACCAAGTATCGTAAGCGTGCGGTGTTCGGGTATGATAGTCAAAGACCATCATACCCGAACACTGCTCCTAAGCAAAGCTACATTTATCAGGATAGTACCTCTCAGACCAGATAATGATTACGCCACCACTGCCACCCGCCGGGCCGGGCCATACAGCCACAGTACGGCCAGCACGGCCGCTCCCCAATATGGCAGCGACATCGGCAGCAATCCGCCCAGCGAATCAATGGGAATCAGCAGCAGGAGCAGTTGGTTAGCCAGTAGGAAAAACAGCGTTACACCCGCCAAGGCCATCGTGCGGCGCGACCAGTTGGCGCGGAAGCCGCTCATGAGCGTGAAAAAGGGAACCACCAGCGGTACTATGGCCAATGATACCAACGCGCTGAGCAGGCCCGCCATCAGGGCAATGGAATAATCCGCCAGTCGGTCGGATGCGAAGTCCAGCAGCAGCCACAAGGTGCCGCCCAGGTTGCTGAGCAGCCACAGAATTAGCGTCCGGATAGTGGTAGAGTGACTGGTGGTAGCGTAGTGATGAAGCATAACCGTAGCATGAGAGTAGTGAAATCAACGCGGCAGCGTCCCGGGCAACCTGCAAAGACCTACGAACCCTGAAAATGGCTGGGTTTGCATTAAACCATATTTTTGTTGGGACAATTAGTGTCAGAATGAGACGGATATAGTCGCCACGGTAGCAGCTACTGCCGATATCAGCCATGGTAAGCTCTGGCCAAAGAAAGCTATGCTTGAGCTTTGCCAGTGTTGTTCGGGCAGCATCCGAAAAGCCAGAGGGCTGGTGGCCAGGGTATATAGCTCCCACAGCAGCCAGCAGAACATAGCGGAGCCTTCCAACACCAGAGCGGTACGGAGCATCAGGGTTTTGTGGAGTGGGGCAGTAGTAAAGGCCGAGGCCTCAGCGGCCACCGTAGCAGGCCGCTCAGTAAGGCCGGTACTCACAGAAAGCCGATAGTGCCAAAAAGAGCCCAACAGCTGCCCATCAGCGTATCGAATCGGAAAAGCACACCGAAAAGCTTGAACAGATTTCCCTGGTTGAGCTGGATGGCAAGCACCACACAGCCCATCCACACTAGCCCCAGCCCCCACCACCACGACAGTTAGAAATACCTGCGCGTAAGTGGCTTAATAGAGTCGCGCAGAATAAACGAGCTGAGTTGTTGGAACTATGGGAGTATTGTGTTTGCTTTGTAACGCAAAGTTCTTTAGATGATATGGCCAAGCCCGCCCTTGATCCGTTAGCTCAACTCACCGAAATCCGCTCCATCATGGAACGGTCGTCGCGTTTTATCTCGCTCAGCGGCCTTTCCGGGGTAGGGGCGGGGGTAGTGGCACTGGCTGGCGCGGGCGTGGGGCACTGGTACCTGCAGCAGCGCTACGCGGCCGAGGGCTATTCCTACGGCGGTTTTATGCGGCTGCTGCAAAGTACACCCGAGGAGCGGATGCTGGTGCTGCCGTTTTTGCTGCTGCTGGCCGTAGGCATTGTGGGCGCGGCGCTGGCCGTGGCTACATACTTCACGGTGCGGCGGGCCCGCCGGGCCAGGCAGCCGGTCTGGAGCGCCCTGGGGCGGCGGCTGGCTGTCAGCCTGGCTATTCCGCTGGTGGCGGGCGGGCTGTTCTGCCTGGCCCTGTTCGTGCAGGGGGCGGTGGGGCTGGTGGTGCCCGGTATGTTGCTGTTCTACGGCCTGGCCCTGCTCAACGGCAGCAAGTACACCCTCGACGAAATCCGGTGGCTGGGCCTGACCGAAATTCTGCTGGGTTTAGTGGCTATGTTGTTCCCTGGCTTCGGGCTGGCGTTCTTTGCACTCGGTTTCGGCCTGGGCCACATCGGCTACGGCTTGCTGATGTATAATCGGTATGAGCGTAATGAGTCAGGAGCCAGAAGTTAGAGGCCAGGAGAGAAGTCATAGGTAATTCCTCCCAGCTTCTCTGTGGCTTCTGACTGCTAAGTTCCAACTACCAGCTCCTAATTTCCAGCTTCTTCTCTTGAAACACCTGATTCACACGCTTAATAAGGCTTTCGACAACCGGGTGCGGTTGGGCGTGATGGCCGTGCTGATGGCGAATGAGTCGGTGAGCTTTAATGAGCTGAAAGAGGCTCTGGACCTGACCGACGGCAACCTGGCCAGCCACGTGGCAGCCCTCGAAAAAGCTGGTTATGTGACCGTCAGTAAGCAGTTCATCGGCAAGAAGCCGAATACCACGTATGCGGCCTCCGTGGAGGGAAAATCGGCCTTTCAGGAGCATCTGTCGACCCTGGAAAAGCTGCTGCGGGGGTAGCAGCTCTCTTTTTTTGTCTCTAAACTTTGAAATACAAAGTTCTTTTAATTAACTCAAAAATCATGGCTACACTGTCTGCCGCTGTGCCTGCTACCGGCCCGGCTCCATCCATACACCGGGTACCGGTGGTGCTGACTGCCCTGCAAAAACTGCTGATTCCAGCCGGGGCCGTTCTGTTCGACGTGTTATTCTGGAACCAGGAAACCGGCCTGAATCTGGCGCTATACACGGTGTTTGTGCTGGTAGCTACGGGGCTGGGTCAGCCCCGGCAGGCGGCCGTATGGCGCTCCGGCTATTTCTGGCTGATGGTGGCGGGCACGGTAATCAGTGCCGGTTGCGTGGTGTGGTACGGCTCCGGGGCCGCCCGGCTGGCCTGCGTGGCTTCCTTGCTGATGGTGCTGGGCTACGTAAATCAGCCCCACCTGAAGCTGGTGGCCTACGCCCTGCTGACGGCATTGGTGTCGGCCGTACGGGTGTTGCCACATCTGGTGCCCTCCTTGAGCTTACCGCAGGGCAGTGCCAACCGCTGGCCGCGCGTCCGGTTCTACGGCCGCCTGTTGCTGCTGCCGCTAGGGGTGTTGGGCGTGTTTCACGTGCTGTTCGTGTTGGCCAACCCGCATTACGAGGCCCTGACCGATACTTTGTTTCAGAAGCTGGGCGAATGGCTACTGGCGTTGTGGCCAGCCTTCTCAGTACCGCATCTGCTGTTCTTTCTGCTGGGGCTGGCGGTTACGGCCGGCGCGCTGGTCATTATTCCCCTGCACTTCTTTCTCGACCAAGAGTCGCGCTTCGGAGAGTTTGTGCGGCGGCAGCGCGACCGGGTAGCCTCGTTCGGGGTGCGCCGCCCCGATTTCCGAGTGCGGACCACTGGCCCGCTGGATCTGCGCAAGGAATACCTAGCGGCCCTGGCCGTGTTTGGACTGATAAATACGCTGCTGCTGGTCGTCAACGTCATTGATGTGCGCTGGATCTGGCTGGGTTTCACCCCGGAGCCCGGTTTCGACCTGACGCAGTTTGTGCACGAGGGTACCTACGTGCTCATCCTGAGTATTCTGCTGGCCATGGGCATTGTACTGTGGTTTTTCCGCCGCAACCTGAACTTCTACCAGCGTGGGTTGCCGACGCTGCGCTGGGGTGCCACCGTGTGGGTGCTGCAAAACGTGGTGCTGACGATATCCGTGGGACTGCGTAACTACTATTACATCCTCTATACCGGCCTTGCCTACAAGCGCATTGGAGTGTACGGCTTTCTGTTGCTCACCTTGTTTGGGCTGCTTACCGTGCTGCTCAAAATCTGGCAGCGGCGTTCCGCTTACTCGCTGGTGCGGCTGAATGGGCTGGCCGCCTACGGACTGCTGCTAGTGCTGGCCTTGGGCAACTGGGAAATCTGGATTGCGCGCTACAACCTCAGCCCCCGCTTCCGCACCGTGGATCTGGGTTTCCTGCTGGAAATGCCCGAGCGGGTACTGCCCGAACTGGTGGCCCGGCAAAGCATGCTCGACGGGGCCACCCGCATCATCATCAGCCCACCCGGCTCTTATACTGAAACTACGGCCACGCCTGAGCAGGCTAAAGCCGCCATCCAGAACCGCGTGGCGGCCTGGCAGCGCAATTACCCGGAGTACCACAGCTGGCAAAGCTGGACCCACGCCGAATCGGCGGCTTATGAGGCACTGTCAGACCGTTAATTCTCCCTGTGAATTTCTCTACCGATGAATCTGCTGCAACTTGGATTTTCGCTGCTGGGCCTGCTCTGGTGCGCCGGCAGCGTGGCCGCCCTGGCCGCCTTACTCACCTGGCGGGAGCGGGCCGCCACCTTCGTCGCCCGCACTCAGCGCCTGCTGATGGTAGTGTTACCCTGCGCCGCCCTGCTGCTCGGCTCCGTGCTCTGGACACTGCTGCACGTGATGTTGCTGTGGGGGCAAAATGAGCCACAACCTATTGCTATTCGCTAACATGGAAGCTACTCCTGCATTCCTACAACCCCATTCCGCCGGCCGCAGCCTGGCGGTGCTGCTGGCCACCTGCGCTGTACTGTGGGTGTGGTGGCAAATTCCGAATTGGTACCGGCTGGGTGCGGCCGATGAAGCTACCCTGGCCCAACTGGTACATCTGTGGCAGCAAGCGTGGCTGTTGGCCCTGCTGGTAACGGCAGCCAACGCCGTGGTGCTGTACCGGGCCACCCTGCCGCTGGCGCTGCCCTCGTCGCCGGCCAGCCTGCTGGATACTCAGTCCTCTCTGGCGGGCGCGGTGTTCTGGCTATGCACATTCTTTCACCTGGCCAGTCTGCTGCTATTGTTGTTGGTGGGAGCCGGCCAATTGTCGCTGAACCCGTTATGGCCCTCCTGAGCTGGCTGGACGCGTTGCCCGGACGGCTGTGGCAGTTCTGGCTGGATACGGTGCTGCCCGCCGTACCCCGGGCAGCGTGGTGGATTGCCGGCAGCATGCTTTTCTGCATCCTGAACCTGGTGTTCGAAAAGGAAATCTGGCCGCACCACAAGCAAATTGGAAATGCGTTTTGCGTGGGCATATTGGGCGGTGTATTCAGTTTGCCATGGCTGGCCGCCCGCGCGGCTGCCCGGATATCGTGGGAGGTTACGGGGCTGTGGAAGCTGCTGTGGCAGTTCCTGACATGGGGACTGTATTTCCTGGCCGTACTCTCCGCAGTACTATTTATCGTTCTTGGATGTATTGCCATACGCAGCGCATAACAACGGCCTGGAGCTGTCATTTTATCACTACAAACCCATTCTTTCCTGCCGGAGGCATACCGGAGATTTGCCTTCGGCAGGAAGTATTCTGTCACCTGTAAGTAAGCAAGGTTTCTCCGCGTAGTACCATTCTGCCTTCTTCTGCGGCACTTCGATCAGCGGGTTGTGGGTTGTTCCGCAACGCCATAGCTTCCGGCCCGGCCGCAACTGGTATATTTGCGGCTCCCAAGTCGGCCCTGCTGGCCTGGTTCGCCTCACTGCGCTCTGCATGTCCGCTCCTCAACCGTCGAATACTCCTGCCGCCGCCGCTCCTGCCCGCCATTGGCCCAACCGTCTTTCCCGGGCGCTGTGGGGCTTTTTTGTGATTGGAGCCGGGCTGTTTCTGCTGTATCCCATTCTGGTGAGCATGAACTTCCTGTTCCTGTTCGGTAAGTCGCCGAGCCTGGAGGAGCTGGAAAACCCGCGGGTGGAGCAACCTTCGCAGGTGTTCACCGCCGACGGGGTGCTCATCGGGCGCTACTTCCGCGAAAACCGCTCCCCGGTGCCGCTCAGCAAAATGTCGCCTTGGCTGATTAAGGCGTTGGTTTCCACGGAAGACGTGCGCTACCAGAACCACTCCGGCATCGACCCTATTGCCATTGCCCGGGCCGTAGCGGGGGCCGCCACCGGCGGCAGCGGGGGCGGGGGCTCCACCATTACGCAGCAGCTGGCCAAAAACCTCTATAAAACCCGCCGCAAGGAAAATACCGGCCTGCTGGGCCACTTGCCGCTGGTGGGCACGCTCATCAGCAAAACCAAGGAGTGGCTCACGGCCGTGGAGCTGGAGCGCCGCTATACCAAGGACGAAATCCTGGCCCTGTACTTCAACACCGTAGAGTATGGCTCCCAGGCCTACGGCGTGAAGGTGGCGGCTAAAACCTTCTATAGCACTTCTCCTGATAGCCTCACCATTGAGCAGGCGGCCATGCTGGTGGGCATGCTCAACAACCCTACGGCGTTTAACCCCAAGTTTCACCCCCAGGCCGCCAAGCGCCGCCGCGACCTGGTGCTCACGCGCATGGGCCAGGCCGGCGTGCTCACGGCCGCCCAGGTGCAGCAGGAGCAGGCCACGCCCATTGCCCTGAAGTATCAGGTGGAAAAGCACGTGGATGGCCCCGAAACCTACTTCCGTGGGGCCGTAAGCCAGGCCGTGAACGAGTGGTGTAAGAAAAACGGCTACGATATGTACCGGGACGGCCTGCGCATCTACACCACCATCGACTCGCGCATGCAGGGCTACGCCGAAGAAGCGGTGCAGAAGAAGATGAAGACGCTCCAACGCTCCTTCGACAACTTCTGGCGCAACCGGGACTCCAACCCCTGGGTGGATGAGGACGGCAAGGAAATTCCCGACTTCATCGAAACCCAGATGAAGCGCACCGAGCAGTATAAGGAGCTGGCGGAGCGCTACAAAGGCCACCCCGACCTCCTGGACTCGGCCCTGCACCGTAAGCACCCCACCAAAGTATTCACCTGGAAGGGCGACGGCGACACCACGCTCATGCTGTCCCCCCTCGATTCGCTGGCGTACTACAAGCACTTCCTGCACGCCGGTATGATGACGATGGACCCCTTCACCGGGCAGGTGAAGGCCTGGGTGGGCGGCCTCAACTACCGCTTCTTCCAGTACGACCACGTGAAGCAGGGCAAGCGCCAGGCGGGCTCTACCTTCAAGCCCTTCGTGTACCTTACCGCCCTGGATAACGGCTACTCGCCCTGTGACCGGATCCGGGATGAGCGGGTCACTATCAAGTACGTAGAGAACGGCAAGCCCATGGAGTGGCAGCCCGACAACGTAACCCGCGAGTACACCGGCATGAACATGACGCTGCGCTACGCCATGGCCCGCTCCGTCAACTCCGTCACGGCCCAGCTCACCGAGAAAGTTGGCTGGGACAACGTGGCCAAATATGCCAACAAAGTAGGTATCCGGAGCAAGCTGCTGCCGGTGCCCAGCATCGGGCTGGGCTCGGGCGGGGATGTCAGCGTGTTTGAGATGGTGAATGCCTACAGCACCTTCGTCAACCAGGGTTTCCGGACGGAGCCCATGCTGGTCACGCGCATTGAGGACGTGAACGGCAACGTACTGGCCCAGTTCGACCCCCAGCAGAAGCGCGTAATTCCGGCCGAAACAGCCTGGCTGATGACATACATGCTGCGCGGCGGTATGGAGGAGCCCGGCGGCACCTCGCAGGCGCTCTGGGACTATGAGCTGTGGAAGAAAAACAACCAAATTGGCGGCAAAACCGGCACCACCAGCAACTACTCCGACGGCTGGTACATGGGCATTACCAAGGACCTGGTAACCGGCGTATGGGTGGGCGGCGAAGACCGAAGCATCCACTTCCTGAACTCCCAGCAGGGCGAAGGCGGCCGGATGGCGCTGCCCATCTTCGGCACCTACATGGAGAAAGTGTACCAGGACCCTGACCTCGATATCCGGATGGGCCCATTCCCGAAACCCACCGTCAACATCACCAAAAAGTACGTGTGCACCACCGAGGAGCCGCGTCGCCGCCGCCGCGAGGAGTCCGTGGATACCATTGTGGTCGATAACCTGCTGGAAAACCTCAACAACGGCTCCGTCCCACTACCCGACAGCCTGGGCGGACAGTAATCCTTACAGGCTTAAATGAAAAAAGCCCTGACCCTAGAGTTTGTCAAAGCTTTATCATGGGCGTTTGGTAAGCCGCCACAGGACTGTAATGCAGGCAATAATCAACGCCGATGCTACCTGAAATGCAGTACGCCATCCAGTAGCCGCAACCAGCTGCTTATGTGGCGCTAATGAATTGCTCCAGGCAATGAAGGCATCGGCAATAGGTAGCTGCCCCAGCAGGTAGGATTTGCCGGTACCGCTGTGCCAAGGCAAGCCAAAGGCCTCAATGCTGTTGCGCAGGCCTACTGCCGTAGTAGTATCACCATAGCGCTGCATGGTGCGGCGGCCCACGATGGAGGCGGCCCCGCCCACGCCCCAGATAACCGGTCCGGAGTCAATATCCTCGGTGGCAGCCACGCCCCGTGCCGATTCCAGCACGCCCGGTAACCCCAGGCGCGTTGTCAGGAACAACGCCCGGTAGCGTTGGAAGTGTTGTCGGGCGTAGGGAGAGTCAATTTCCACCAGAAAGTTGAGCAGCTGACTTTGCGACGACCCACGGGCGGGCGTCAGCACCATGCCACTGCCCGCCTTTACCTCGTGCGGAATAAGCCGGTTGGCATCCAGTCGGGAATCCACAGCCCGGAGCCACTGCTGAATTACACCCTGGTACCGAGGCGGCTGCAGCCGGTCGTGCCAGGCCAACGCAGCCACGCACATCACCCCATCGGCCGGCCAGGCTGCGCCTGCGTAAGACTCCAGCCACGGTGAAGGGCTACCCGCCAGTGCGGTGGCAATGCCAGTGCACTGGCGGTTGAAAAGGCGCAGACTGGCCGTATCCCGTTGGGAAGGCGGCAACGCATGTAGGTAACGCCCCAATGCGTACGCCGACCAGCCCTGATAAAACGCCCCAAAGGGCAGGGGAAGGTCGTGTTCGAAGATAGTCTGCGCCGCCGGGCTTTGGATTTCCTGCAGAGCCCACTTTACTTCGGTCAGCGCTTCCGTATGCAGCGCTGACGCTGGGGGCAACTGGGGGAGCAGCTCCGTCCAAGTAAGCGCATACAGCGTATTCAGGTACACAAATCCCTCAGGGTACAGTTCCTGCATCTGCGCCCCGGCTCCCTGGTGCATGCGCCCCCGCAGAAACTGCAGCTGCGCCACTACATCCTGGTTTACCGGGCGGTCCCGCACCAGCGCCAGTGGCGGGTTATAGTAAAGCTGATAGTTGAGGTATATTATCAGCAGCAGCAGCCCGGCCAGCGGCAGCCGAAGAAACGTGCGCATCGGTGTTGGCTACTCCTCACTATAGAACGACTCCAGCGCCCCACGCAACTGCGGGAACTCGAAGCGGAAGCCTTGTTGCAATGTTTTCTCGGCACTTACACGTTGCGAGGCCAGCACAATCTCGCTCATCTCGCCCATTACCAGCTTCAGCCCGAATTCTGGTACTTTAGGCAACACCAGTGGCCGGTGTAGCACTTCGGCTAGGGTTTCGGTGAACTCCTGATTGGTGACGGGATTCGGGGCCACGGCATTATAGGTGCCCTGCCACTGCGGCTGCTCTAGGGCCTGCATGAACAACCGGCATAAGTCGTCGAGGTGAATCCACGACATATACTGTTTGCCCGAGCCCAGCGGGGCCCCGGCCATCATTTTCACGGTGCGGGCCAGCGGTACCAGTGCGCCACCCTCGGGGCTCAGCACAATACCAATGCGGAAAATAGCTGTCCGAATGTGGTCGTGGGTAGCCACGCCCTGCGCGGCGGCCTCCCATTGCTGACACACTTCAGCCAGAAAGTCATCGGCGGCGGGTGGGGTTTCCTCCGTTACCACCTGGTCGTCCCGGTCGCCATAAATACCAATGGCTGAGGCCGAAATAAAGGCCTGCACGTGGTGATTTTGCTTAGCCAACTCCCGTGCCACGAGCTGCGTACCCGCCAGCCGGCTCGACAGGATTTCGCGCTTGCGCTCCTGCGTCCATTTACCATCCGAAACACTGCTGCCCGCCAGGTTGACGATAAAATCGGCGTAGGGCACGGCCGCCTCGTCGATGATACCAGCAGTGGGGTCCCAGCGGAAGCTGCGGAACCGGCCGCTGCCGGGCGTGCGGCTCAGCAAAGCCACTTCGTATCCGCCATCAATCAGCATTTCCGCCAGGCGGGTACCAATCATGCCGGTACCACCGGTAATTAAAACTTTACGGGACATGGATAGGGTACTGTCAACAGTGGTTTCTGCGTAGTTCGGAGTAAGCAAAAACGGGTGAAATCAAGCGCAAGCTAATAGCAATTAGCTAATTGCTGCTATTTTCCCAACATCCGCAGAAATTCCTGCCGCAGCGTTTCGTCGCGCCCGAAAGCGCCGCTATATTCAGCCGTAATAGTGCTGCTGTTCGTGTCGTTCACGCCCCGACTCATTACGCACAGGTGGTCAGCCTCAATCAGCACGGCAACATCCTCGGTACCCAGCGTCGTTTTCAGTTCTTCAGCAATTTGCCGGGTAAGGCGTTCCTGTACCTGCGGGCGGCGGGCAAAGTATTGCACTACGCGGTTCAGCTTGCTCAGGCCCACCACATGCTCCCCCGGCAGATAGGCCACGTGTGCCTTACCGATGATGGGCACAAAATGGTGCTCACAGCATGAAAAAACGGTGATGTCGCGCTCCACCAGAATATTCCGGTAGTGGTAACGGTTCTCAAACAGGCGTACATCCGGGCGGTGCTTGGGGTCGAGGCCCTTGAACCATTCCTGCACATACATTTTAGCTACCCGCCGGGGCGTGCCGCTCAGGCTGTCGTCGGTCAGGTCCAGGCCCAGCAGCAGCATAATCTCGTGAAAGTGCCCGGCAATGGCCGTTATCTTCTCGTCGTCGCTGAGGTGAAAAGCATCGGGGCGAAGGGGGGTGCGCAGGTCGGCCGGTAATTGGGTATCAACGGCGGAGCGGTGGGCACCGTCTGCGGCAGAGGCCACAGGCACGGGGTTATCCATGATATTCTACAAAATTGCGTTCAGTCTCATACAGCGTAACCGACAAGGCTAGGCTGTCCTTTAGATGAGGACGCAAACGGTTCCAGATGACCACGGCAATATTCTCGGCCGTGGGGTTGAGGTGGCGGAATTCTTCGGTGTCCAGATTCAGATTCCGATGGTCAAAGGTATCCAGAATCTCGCGTTTGATCAGGTCGCTGAGACGCTTCATATCATACACGTACCCGGTTTCCGGGTCGATACTGCCTGTCAGGCGCACAATCAACTCGTAGTTATGTCCGTGGTAATGAGGGTTATTGCACTTGCCGAAAGCGGCTTGGTTCTGTTCATCGTCCCAAGCCGGATTGTGCAGGCGATGCGCGGCATTAAAATGCTCTTTTCGACAGATTGTAATGGTCATAGTCGCCAATGAACAGGGTGGAGTTGCGTTTGTTTGTGATGCTCACAAAGATGGGCAACGCATCAAGGGAATTCATATCGGTATATCGGAATTGTTTTATGGTACCTAAGTAATGAGGAATAGTAATTTTCAAGCAAAACACAGCTTTCTTCAAAAAAATCAATCGGGGGCCTAGCATGATGCTGGGAGTCTGGTTAAATTTGATCAGTCGGATACAGTAAGCCGGCATTTACTTCCTGCACATAACTTCTTTCTCACTCTATTTCATTCCCCTATGAAACGAGGCCTACTCTTCTCCATGCTGCTGCTACTGGCAACAACGGTGACCAGCTTCGCGCAAAAGTCGCCCGTTGACGAAACGGATATGGCCATCAAAGGCATTCCGCGTAAGGGGCAACGTGTTTCCATGCAGTTGGACAGCAAGCGCGTGGAAGATTCCTGGAAAAAACAGCTGGACGAGCAGTTTGGCAGCAAAGTGAAAGCCGACAAAGGTGTATACACGATGGATGGTGTTGTTATCGAAGCCATTTCGAAAACTCCTATCCGCGTAATCAGCAAGGTGGATGCCGTGCCCACGGGTACTACCGTATGGTGGTCGATTGACCTTGGTAACGCTTACCTGAGCAAAGATGCGACTCCCGTACAGTGGAAGTCGGCAGAAGGCTACCTGAAGGATTTTGCCCGCAAGTTGTACCGTGAAGACCTGGCCCTGCAGGTTGCTACGGCCGAGAAGGCTCTGGTACAGTCGCAGGACAACCACATGGCCGTAATTGCCAAGGCTGACGCCATCAAGAAGGACATCGAGAAGAACAAGCAGCGTAAGATTGAAATCCAGCAGCAGCTGGCTCAGAACGCCGCTGAGCTGCAGCAGTACAACAACCAGGTGGATCTGAACCTGAAAGAGCAGGAAGCCGCCCGCGCCGACATTGTGAACATGCGCGTAGCGCTGGAAGCCGTGAAGGAGCGCATGAACAAGATTGAGTAGTCAGTAAACAGCTACCCACCAAAAGGCCCCGCTGAAATTTTCAGCGGGGCCTTTTTGCGTTTTGTCAGGTGGCTATTGCATCCGGCTGCGGACGTATTTCTCGGCTTCTTTCTCATTTTTCCAACCCACAATGCGGGTTTCGGCCGGGCGGTAGCGGTGCTGGAACCACAGGCTCAGAGAGGGCCGCACTCCGGGGTAGTGCTGGTTGAGCGTGGCCCAGTCGGTAGCATCCGGGAGGGTGCGCTGTGCGGGGCGGGCGGGCACGGCCAGCAGCACCGTTTGCAGGGCTCCTTTTACATCCAGCGTGAGCAGGGCAATGGGCGTCACTTCCAGTATGGTACCCTCTGGCTGGGTTTCGGCCAGCACCAGCGCGGTAAGCGGAGCCTCAGCCGAGCCAATTCCGGTAGCTACCCGGGTACCGGGTACAAAACCCATATTGCCGGGCACCGGCAGAAACTCAATCACTTCCTCAGTGCCGGCTTCGTGATGACGCTCAAAGGCGTGGGTAGCAGGGTTGTACTGCTGCTCATGATTGGTGCCGGCGGGCATTTCTACTACCACCTGCAGCAGCTTCCGTTCGGCCGAAAAAGTAGGCAGCTCGGCATAGTTGGTGTGGCAGCTGCTTAGTAGGTGGGTGAGTAGCAGGCCAGGGAGTAGCAGGGCAGATGCACGCATGAAGTTGACAGAGTAAGCCGGTGGACTGGTCATGAAGATAATAAGCCCGGACAGCATGTACTATGCCATCCGGGCTTACCGGTACAGCGCACTGCTGCGGCAGTTATTGGGCCAGCTGCTCGTCGAGGAGACGGAAGGGGCTCAACTGTTCCAGGTGCAATACGAAGCGGATGTTGTGCACAAAATCTTTCCCGCTGTCAGGTAGGCCATTGTTATACTGGGAACCAGCTACGGGCAGGTACAGGCGCAGAATGTTCTTGGCCAGTGGCAATACCAGTCCCGCGCCGTAGTAACCCCGGGCCCGGGCACTGAACGAAGGCCCGGCCACCGTTTTGCCCAGTCCGAAGTCACCATACACGGCCAGTGAAGTCACCGGCAGGTCAGCTTCCAGGTTAAGCGTAGTAAGCCAGTGCTGCGTGCTCACGGGCACGTAGCCTTTGAAGCCCCCGTCCCGGTCATCAGTCTGGTGGACCTGGGCGGTCAGGGCATCGGAAATCTGCTGCCGGTCCAAGTAGGTGTTCTGGTAGCGATAGTCGTAGCTGCCGCTCAGGCCCATCCGGAAGTCGGTGCTGGATTTGAGGAACGTGCCTCCGAATACACGGGCGCGCACCTGCTTCCGGGCGTTATAGTACCGGCCGTAGGTGGCCGTAGCCCGCAGCAGGCTGGCCTGCCGGGCGCTGTTGTCACTGGAGGCATCCGATGACAGGAAGTTCAATTCCACGTGTCCCGACCAGTTCTGTAGAGCATTCCCGTCACTGATGCGGTACTCAGCCGTCTGAATACTGCTGGTGCGGTTCAGGTTGTCGCTCTGCACGGAGGTAGTGGCAAAGCGTACCCAGTGCTGAGCACGGTTATAAGCCGAGTGCGGCAGCTGCAGCGTGATGCTGGGCTCGATTTTGGTGAATCGCGCAAACTGCGTCAGCTGTACCTTCGTGATGAGCTGCCGCACATTGTTGCGGGGCAGCACATTCAGGGATATACTGCCGATACCGTTCAGGGCTGCCCGGTTGAAGCTGAACATGGGCATTGCCAAGAAATTCAGGCGCTTCGGGGCCAGCAGGTTGGTATAGAAGGCCGCGCCCAGCATAAACTTATCGGTGGTATTGGCCCCCAGCACCGGCACCCAGTTGATAAAGTGCCGGTCCCAGCGTTCCACGCTGGCCAGGGGTTTGAGCTGCAGGGGCTCCCAGGTCGGGAAACTACCCTCTACCTGACGCATATCGTCGCGGCGGTTGAGCTGAGGGGTCAGGTAGCCTGGGTCAACCACCACGGAAGCCACGCCCTGGCGCTGGAAGTTGAGCTGCGTTTCATCCTGCTCCTCATCCTCAGTACCGCCAAACACAGGTGTCCATTTCAACTCCAGCACTTTCCCCTGCGCATCCAGGGAGGCCACGGGTACGGCCAGGGGGGCGGGAGAGTCGTTGCGCACCAATACCTTTACCGTGCCGTTCTGGACCAGCATATCCGACAGGGCCACCTCGTAGTGGTTCTGTGTGCCGAGCATATCCTTGAAAAACCAGTCCAGCTTCTGGCCGCTCACTTCCTCAAACACGGCCTGCATATCGGCCGGATATGGGTGCCGGAACTGCCACCGCTGATAGTAGGTATGCATGGCCTCGTCAAACTTCTCCTGCCCCAGATAGCCCGCCAGGTATTTCAGCAGTGAGGCCGTTTTGCCGTACACAATCAGGCCATAATTCAGCTTGCCATACTCCGCCGAAGTGGGCCCGTTCACCGGCTGGTCGAGGCCCCGGGAGGCCATTGCCTGGTACGGAATCTGGTTGAGCGCCGCCGCTGGCAGGCCATCTACACCCAGCTTGCCGGCAATTTTGGGCGACTTCGCCAGGAAATCAAACTGCCCGGCGGTGGGGTTGTCCCGCTCCGCCACGCGGTTTTCCACATAGGAATTCACTCCCTCATCCATCCACGGAAAGTCCCGCTCATTGGAGCCCAGAATACCGTAAAACCAGTTGTGGCCCACCTCATGCACAATGGCTGAGGGCTGGGTTACCGTCACCATCGGATATTCCATCCCCGAGCCGGCGCTCAGCGCTCCGTCTACGGCCGTGGCGGAAGCGTACGGATATTCGCCCACCCACTGCGAGTAGTAGGTCAGGGCATCATTGACGTCCTGCAGGCCTTTAATCCACTTCTGCGCGTCCTTATTGGTGAACAGCACCCATGAGGTCACCTGTCGGCCCGAAGGCAGCGTGACGCCGCTTTTCAGCACATTGAACCGCTTATCGGCAAACCAGGCAAAATCGTGTACCCGATCCTGCACGTAGCGTAGGGTCTTGGTTTCAGCCGCTGAAGCCGGAAACTTCAAATCGGAGCCGAAGTCCTGCGGGGTTTTCTTGGCTGCCGTGGCCGTAGCCAGCTGGTCGAGGCGCTGCTGCTCGTCGGGGTTCTGCAGCACGCCCGTAGCACCTACCGTATAGTTGGCCGGCAGCGTGATGCGCACATCAAAGGAGCCGTACTCCGAGTAGAATTCGCCCTGGTCGAGGTAGGGCATCTGGTGCCAGCCCTTCTGGTCAAATACGGCCGGCTTGGGGTACCACTGCGTAATCTGGTAGCTCTGGCCCACGTGCCCGAACCGGGAAAAGGAATCCGGAATCTTAACCCGGAAGGGCGTGGTAATGGTTGCGCGGGCTCCGGCGGCCAGCGGCTGCGGCAGAATCAGCTTCGCCATATCGGGGCTGGAGGCGTCGTACTCCAGCCGGGCCGGCTGCCCGTTCACCTGAAACTCCAGGCCATCAATGTAGCCGCGCTGGCTGCTGCTGGCAAACTGAAACTTCCGGCTGCCGTTGCGCAGCTGCTGCCGGGCAAAGGCGGTATTGTTGTCACGGTAGGCGTTCGGCCACAGGTGAAACCAGATGTAAGGCAGCGCCTGCGGCGAGTTGTTGGTGTATACCAGCTCCTCACGGCCGCTAAGCAGATGCTGCTTGTCGTCGAGGGTTACGTCGATGGAATAATCGGCCTGCTGTTGCCAGGTCGCGGTGGCTTGAGCCTGGGTAAAGGCTGGAGCCACCATCAGGCCGGCCAGGTAAAGTAGTCGTCGGATTCGCAACATAAAATGAAGGGGGAGAGAACAAAGCGGCAGCGAAAGTAGCCGTTCGGGGCGAGACCCCCGAAGAACCTTCTTGAAAAGCGCACGTTTGCCACATACACCCATCCACCACGCTACTTGGTAGCTCCATTCATTTCTCCTATGTCATACCACAAACAGCCCAAAGACGATACCCAGCACCAGAATCACCTCGACGGCGCCATCAACCTGCTCACGGGAAACCTGCAGGACGAAGCTGAGCGGTCCGGTCTCGATAATCACTTCCAGCGCTGGATTGAGGACCTGAAGGATGCCAACAACCCGGAGCTGCACCAGCTGGTCGTTGACTTGCAGGAGTTGAAAGCGCACTTCGGCGGGGGCTCCATCGATAAGAATGTGGTGAGCCGCCTGTTGCACCGATTGGGTACTGCCACAAGCAAGGCGGCTATCTTTTCGGAAAACCCGAATACGGCTGACCGCATCACCAAACTGGGCGAGGCCCTGACGGCCGCCGCCGGACAGGTACAGGGCGGCCAAGCTTCTCCCGAACAGGATTTGCAACAGGATTCCAGCCAAAGCCGCTAGCCGAGCTGAAAAAGTCCTATAACAGTAAAGCCGGTTTCCTACGTAGGAAACCGGCTTTACTGTTATAGGAAACGGAGAGCGGGTAGCTTAGGCTACGGTAGCCACTACGCGACGCTTCTCTTTGATACGAGCAGCTTTGCCCGACAGACCACGCAGATAGAACAGACGGGCACGACGTACCTGACCACGACGGATTACTTCAATCTTGTCGATGTTAGGCGACAGGAGCGGGAAAATACGCTCGGTGCCAATCTGGTTCGAAATCTTACGAACGGTGAAAGTCTCGCCGTTCGAGTTGGTGTTTTTGCGCTGGATAACTACACCCTGGAACTGCTGAATGCGCTCCTTGTTGCCCTCGCGGATTTTTACGTGGACATTGATGGTGTCACCGGCGGCAAACTTGGGGAAGCTGGCGCGGCGCTCCTGGGATTCCTGCTGGATAAAATCGAGTAGTACGCTCATGGCTGGAAAAACTGTGAAGGACGGCCGCGCCGCCCTGAAGGGTTTCAGGTAAAGAGGCGCAAATATAGCCCTCTGTTTTGATGATTACAAGTCAGTGACCAGATGAATACCGGATTGCCCGAACGGAAGCCCGTCGAAACGGTATATTTCACACTCTCCGGTTATTTATCAGTCACTCAATAAGTCCGGCCGCCGCTGTTGGGTGCGAGCCAGGGCTTGTTCGTGGCGCCAGACGTCAATTTTCGGGGTATTGCCCGAAAGCAGAATATCCGGTACCGCAATGCCCCGCCATTCGGCCGGGCGGGTGTACACGGGTGGGGCCAGCAGGTTGTCCTGAAACGAGTCGCTCAGGGCCGATTCTTCGTTGCCCAGTACGCCGGGCAACAGCCGCACCACCGCATCCACCAGAATGGCGGCTCCTAACTCGCCTCCGCTCAACACGTAGTCGCCTACGCTGATTTCGTGGGTGATGTAGGCCTGCCGGATCCGCTCGTCCACGCCTTTGTAGTGGCCGCACAGAATCAGCAGGTTTCCCGCCAACGACAACCGGTTCACGAGTGGCTGCCGCAGCGTTTCGCCATCGGGGGTCATGTAGATAACCGCATCGTACGGCCGCTGCGCCATCAACTCGTCGAAACAAGCAGCAATGGGCTCCACGCGCAGTACCATGCCGGCTCCACCGCCAAACACGTAGTCATCAATCTGACCGTGCTTGTTGATGGCGTAGCGCCGCAGGTCGTGCAGTTGAATTTCGGCCAGACCTTTATCCTGAGCCCGTTTCACAATGGAGTGGGCAAAGGGGCTGGCCAGCAGATCCGGCTGGCACGTTACAATGTCAATACGCATGGTTTCTGGACGGCCGGCTAAGGCTCTACAACTTCGTCGGGCTCGTCCCGCTCCCGCGAAGCAGGCGTCAGATACACGTCAAGCAAGCCTTCCGGCAGATTCACGTGCAGCTTCCGTGCTGCGGTATCGGCGTGCGAAATCAGCTCGTCGGCCACCGGAATCAGTACCTCCTGACCTTTGTAGCGCATGGACAGCACATCCTGCTGGGGCAGCTCGTAGAAGGTTTCCACGGTGCCCAGCTCTCCGAGCTGCTCATCCACTACTGTAAAGCCAATGACGTCGTGAAAGTAGAACTGGTCTTCGGCCAGATCAGGAAGCTCGGCCACAGGGCGCCACAGTTTGGCATTCCGCAACGGCTCGGCTTCTTCTATCCGGTCAATGCCTTTGAGCTTGAGCAGAGCCCGCTCACCGCTCTGGGGCTGCAGTTTCTCCACGGCATACTCCGTGAGCTTGCCCGGGGCCGTAGGTATTTCCAGTAGCACCGATTTCAGCTTCCGGTACGGCTCCAGGTCATCCACATCGAAGGTGGCTACCACGAAGCCTTTCAGGCCGTGTGGCTTCACAATGGAACCCAGTTCGTAGCAGTCGTCGAGTGTCATGAGCGGAGGAGTGGAAAGGGGGGAAACGTGCGAAGGTGATGGAGTGGAACCAGGCAGCGGCGGGCAGAGCCGTCGACATCCTCGTTACCCCATCACCTTCCTACGTGAGCCGGAAATTAAGCGCCGGCTTCCTCCGTGGTTTCGGCCGGAGCCTCAGCCTCAGTGGTTTCGCCTTCAGCAGCCGGAGCAGCAGCGGCCAGAGCGGCAGCCTGCTTAGCGCGCTGAGCTTCAGCACGGGCTTCTTTTACCTTGGTTTCGGCGGCCAGACGCTGCTGACGAGCTTCATCCTTGGCGTTGCCCAGCGAAGTGCGCTTGCCTTCAATTTTAGCGTCTTTCTGCTCTTTCCAGTCGGTGAAGCGCTGGTCGGCAGTATCCTGCGAGATGGCGCCTTTGATTACGCCCAGCTGCAGGTGCTTGCGGTACAGTACACCACGGTAAGAGAGCATAGCACGAACGGTATCGGTCGGCTGGGCACCTTTCATGATCCAGTCAAATGCCTTTTCGCCATCGAAGTTGATGGTGGCAGGGTTGGTCTGGGGGTTGTAGGTACCGATTTTTTCGATGAAACGGCCGTCGCGGGGCGAGCGGGAGTCAGCAACAACGATGTCGAACATTGCGGCCTTCTTGCGGCCACGACGGGCGAGGCGGATTTTAACTGCCATAAACCGGTTTGGTTAAGCGACGCATCCCGTGCGTCTGGTTGAAAAATGAGGTGCAAAGGTAAGCACAGATTTCGCGGATAAAAAGTATTTCCCGGATTCGGCACTTGTGTATCCTGTCACGAAGCCGGGGTAAGCAGCAAAAAGGCCCTTCCGTTTCCGAAAGGGCCTCTTCACTACTGAGAATATACTTTCAACTTAGGCTGCCATGGGCACATCCTGCTGCCATTTGCGCTTCACTTTCACCACGCCCACTTTATCCAGTACCCAGATGAAAGCGTAGGTGGGGTCCAGCTCCCACTTCTTCACGCCGAAGTTGACGCGCATGGGCAGCTTGTGGTGGTTGTTCTGAAACAGCTCGCCGAACGCCAAAAAGTCGAAGGGCAGGGTGTTCATGGATTTATCGTGGTTGTCGAAGTTCTGGTAGCCGTACTTGTGGCCGCCCCAGTTCACGATGGCGCCGTGGATGGGACCCATCAGGAAGTGGATGGGCAGCAGCAGGAACTGCCACCAGGCGGTAGCAAACTGCACGTAGAACAGCACGTACAGCGCGCCCCAGCCAATACGGGAAACGGCCGTACCGCCGAAGGCCTCCAGCGCCTTCCACTCCGGGGTATCACCTTCAAAACGCTTGGCTTCCTCGTAGCGGTTTTCCACTACCTCCCCGTAAATCACCTTGGTCTTCCACATCATGCTGAAGGCATTGGACGAGAAGTGGGGTGAGTGGGGGTCCAGCTCGGTATCGGAGTAGGCGTGGTGCATGCGGTGCAGCAGCGCGTAGGCCCGGGGTGAGAGGAACGAAGAACCCTGACAGATGTAGGTGAACAGGAAGAAGAACCGCTCCCAGAACTTGTTCATGGTGAACATTTTGTGGGCGGCGTAGCGGTGCAGGTAGAACGTCTGCGTGAAGAGCGACAAGTAATAGTGCGCTACAAAGAAAACGAGTATTGCCATTGGGGCAGAATGATTAGAGGTCGAAACCAGAAACGGCGGGCACGATTGAGGGCAAAAGCCCAAATCCTCAGCTAAAGTTCAAGCGCCGTGCCACAAAACTACTGCCCTGCCTGCCCCAAGTGCAATTCGCCTTATCAAAAGGACAAAATGTTATTAGAAAGTCAGCGGACAGGGTAAGCCGGTGCCTGAAGGCGGCAGACAGCACGCAGGAGCAGCGGGATGGAAAGACGCGTTACACGATTCCCATGCCACTGCTCCTGCGTGCTGTTTCCTGCCTGATATCTGCTAATAGTAAGCTTCGGCGGCTTCCCAGTGGGCTATATCCGGCAGGGGAGCTTTGAAGCACATGGCTTCCTTGGTAACGGGGTGCTGAAACTCCAGCTGCCGGGCGTGCAGGGCAATGCTCACATCGGGGAGGGGAGCCAGGAAGCCGTACTTCACGTCGCCGACGATGGGCGTACCGAGGCCGGAGCTAAGCTGCACCCGAATCTGGTGGGGACGGCCGGTAATGGGATTCACCTGCACCAGCCAGCGTGAGCCGGCTTGGCCCAGCACCTGGTAGTCCAGCTCCGATTTCAGACCCTGGCCGTGGCGCTCGGTATAGGCTTTGGTAGTGTTCCGGATGGGGTCTTTCACCAGCCAGTGCGTGAGGTGGCCCTGGGCAGGAGCGGGGCATTTGCCAGTGAGGGCCCAGTAGGTTTTATGCACCTTATTGTCGCGGAACATCTCGTTGAGGCGGCTCAGGGCTTTGCTGGTTTTGGCCAGTGCCACCACGCCGCTCACGGGCCGGTCAAGGCGGTGCGCTACACCCACGAAGGCGGCACCGGGCTTCTTGTACTTAAAGCGCAGGTATTCCTCGGCTTTGGCCGAGAGGGGCTCGTCGCCGGTAGCGTCACCCTGCACCAGTAAACCAGCGGGCTTGTTGATGATGAGCAGATGGTTGTCTTCGAACAGGATTTCCCGTCCTTCAGCCCACAGATTTGGTCGGTTCACTCTTTGAGAAAGAATTAAAAATTAAAAATTAAAAATTAAGAATGGGGTGAAGCAAGCGGACTGTGAAGTTCGTGTTGCAAGTCCAGTAGCGTAATTTTTAATTTTTAATTCTTCATTTTTAATTGGTTTAATACGCTTCTTCCGACGTGGGGAAGTCGCGGGCTTTTACGTCCTGAATATACCGTTGCACGGCATCGTGCATCAGGTCGCCCAGCTCGGCATAGCGGCGCAGGAAGCGGGGCTTGAACTCTTTGGTAATGCCCAGCATATCATGCACCACTAGCACCTGCCCGTCTACATCGGGGCCGGCCCCAATGCCAATAACCGGGATAGTCAGCTTCTCGGCTACCTGTTTGGCCAGAGACGACGGAATTTTTTCCAGCACCAGGGCAAAGCAGCCAATTTCCTGGAGTAGCAGCGCGTCCTCAATCAGCTTCTGCGCCTCGGCCTCTTCCTTGGCCCGCACCGTGTAAGTGCCAAATTTATAAATACTTTGGGGAGTAAGCCCCAAATGGCCCATTACGGGAATGCCGGCCGTCAGAATGCGCGTGATGCTGTCTTTGATTTCGGCACCGCCTTCCAGCTTGATACCGTGTCCGCCTGATTCCTTCATGATGCGAATGGCGGAGCGCAGTGCCTCGGAGGAGTTGCCCTGATAGGAGCCGAACGGCATATCCACCACCACAAACGCCCGCTTCACAGCGCGCACCACGCTCTGAGCATGGTAAATCATCTGGTCGAGGGTAATAGGTAGGGTGGTTTCGTGGCCGGCCATGACGTTGGAAGCCGAGTCGCCGACCAGCAGTACATCCACGCCCGCGCCGTCCAGAATCTGCGCCATCGAGAAGTCGTAGGCGGTGAGCATGGAAATTTTTTCACCGCGCTGTTTCATGGCCAGCAGCTGGTGCGTGGTCACGAGTTTGACTTCTTTGTGCTGAGACATAGAGGTAGGGAAAAGAAAGTAAAAGAAACCGGTGGCCATTGCCAGGGGCGGGGCAAAAGTGCCTAATTTCTTTTAATCGGCCGGGCCACCACGAGTATTTTGCCGGCTACGGGACCTGAGCAGCTACAGTGGCTAGTAGTTCAGGAAGGTGCGGTTGCGGCTCAGCTTCAGGCTCTGGAGCAGCGTCGATTTGGCGGCAATAGTAACGAAATAGCCCCGTGTGGTGCCAAAGGGGCGCCAGTTGCCGTTGATCTGCCAGCAGTGCAGATCTTTGGTGAAGTCGAGCGAGGTGAAGGCCGGCGTACGGTTGATGAAGTCGTAGTTGGTGCTGAAGCCGAAGCGGAAGGTTTCGGTGAGCTTCACTGAGCCGTTCAGGTTGAGCGTAGCCGCCGTGTACGGCGACCTGCGGGGACGTGAGGTCAGCTCCGGCAACGGGCCTTGGTTGGCGTAGGAGGCCGTAAAGCTGGTATTCAGCTCCCACGGAATCGAGAAATCCACGTAATCCTCGTAGGGGTTTATCATGCGGGGAGAACCCAGCTGCGGGTCATTCACCGGAGCCGCATCCCGCTTGATGGTCGATTTTTTGGCTCCCTGCGCCGGGTTGAACTGATACGACAGCGAGGCATTGGCCGTGGAAAGGCGGGCAATCCGGATGTTATCCTGCTGCCAGAGGTATCTGTTAATCAGCGTGCCGGTGGAGTCGCGCTGGTAGAACTCGAAGTTGGCGTTCAGGGTCACGTTGAGCTTGCGGGCAACCTGCGTCCGGAACGTGGACGACAGCGGCGCCAGGTTCAGCCGGTCGGCCGCAAAGTTGTAGCCGGTGCTGAAGTCCAGCCCGTCAATCAGGCTTACTTTGTTGAAGGGCGTATTGCCGGTGGTGTCGTTGGAGTTGCGCACCTTCATTTCCACGGCATTCTGCAGCGAGAAGCTCAGCTGGCTGACGCGCGTGGCCGTGGGGTAGCCGTAGATGAATCCATTGTACTGGGGCAGCAGAAAGCCATTGCCATTGGCAATATACGTCTCGCCCTCTTCGTATAGGCGGCCGGTGGCGGGGTCGCGCAGGCCGGGGGTAGCAATCCGCTCCAGCCCCGAATTTCTGGCCGAGCTGGTGGGTGTGTAGTTGTAGGTGAGGCTGGGCGTGATTTTGTGGCGCAGGGCCTGAATCTTGTGAGTGCCTTTGCGCACAAGGGTCCCATAGAGGTTGGTGCTCATGCTGGCCCCATAGGATACGGCGCTGAGACGGTTGAAGCTGACCGTGGTATCCACCCGAATGGCTTTGGCCGTTTCGTTATAAGAGTAGTCCAGCCGCTTGAAATACCAGATTTCGTTGTAGGTGACCGTGGGGCTGAAATTAAGGTGGGCAAAATTGAAGCTGCCCAGCGTAATGCCGAAATTATGGCGCATGCCCGTTTGAGAGTTACGCAGCAGCTTATCAATGTTCTTCAGCTTCACGGGCATAATCAGGGCCGTGCTGGAGCCACCCAGCAGCGGAATGGCGCCGCCGTTAATCTGGCGGGCGGCAATATTATTGGACAGTTTGTTCTGGAACGTCAGATCATAGGAGAAGGCCAGCTGCTCGTACGCCTTGCGGGGCTGAATTTTCAGAATATCATACACGTACTGCCGGGCCAGCTGCGCCGACACGTCGGGCAGCGTGAAGTCCATGGTGCCGGTCTGGTTATTCTGGCTCTGGCTCAGGTTTACGCTGTAGTTGATGGGCGCGTACCGCAGCTGCTTGGAGTAGGTGATGGTGGACTGGAACGCGGAGCTGAGGTAATTCCGCACGTTGTAGGAGTTCTGGCGGAAATAGTTGTTGCTGCTCACGTTTACATTGGCCGAGAACCGGCCCCCGTTGGGACGAGGTACCGGCGTGTGGTTCCACATCAGGGCAAACGTGCGGGCCGAGCGGGGGACGTTGTACGCGGGATTGGTATTGGCGTCGGTAGTACCCAGCAGGCGCTCCGTGGGCTGGGAGCTGTAATTAAACGTGAACAGGCCCTGGTAGCGGTACCGGGTGATATACTGCATTTCGGCGGTGCCGCGCCAGCCCCCGAACCGGTCGGCGTTGCCGGAGTAGATGTCGCCGGTGAGGCGCACGCCGATGTGTTCATTGGCGGCCCAGTAGTAGCCCCCGTTGCGCAGGAAAAAGCCCCGGTCGGCGGCCTGTCCGAACGTGGGAATAATCAGGCCGGAGGAGCGGCGCTTGTTTTTAGGCGAGGGGAAATACCCGAACAGAAAGCCCAGCGGCGTCGGAATATCCCCGATAACCAGATTGAAAGGTCCCGTAACCACGCTCTGGCCCGGTATCACCTTCATCTTGCTGGCGTTGATGTAGAAGTGTGGATGCTCCAGGTTACAGGTGGTGTAGCGCCCGTGCACCCCGAACATTTCGTTCAGCTCGTTCTTCTTGATGGTTTCGGCGTGGATGTACCCTTCGCCCTGCTGCGTAACCACATCGGTAATGCGGCCCCGCTTGCTCTTGATGTTGTAGTCGATGCGGCCGGCCTGGTACGTGGTGCCGCCCTGCACAAATACCGGCTTGTCCTGCACGCGGCCGGTAGAGTCGGCGGCGCCCTCGGCCGTAACCAGGTTCTTGCTGTAGTCCACGGTAATCAGCGCGGCTTTCAGGTTCATCTCGCCGTAGTCCACGTTGGCTTTGTCGTAGAGAATGGCGCGCTTGTTCTGCACCTCAAACCGGATGGAGTCCTGGGCCTTGTACTTCACCGTACTTTCCACCGCGCCTTTCCGGCCGGCGGCCACCCGCATGGTGTCGGGCGTGCCCGATACCTGCAGGCCCGTAGTATCGCGCACCGGGCCGGCGGGGGGCGGGTTCAGAATTTTGGGCGCCGTGGTCCGCACATCGGCGGGCACGTTGGTAGTGCTCGGGCGCTGCTGGGCAACGGCCGGCACAAGCAGGCCCAGGCTCAGCACCAGCGTGAGCAGGCCGGAGAGCCGCCGCAGCGGCCATAACACACGCAATACAGTAGGGAACACAGGCGCGAATGAGGCCACGTAGTTTTTATCGTTTATTTTGTGGCGGTTTGCAAAGGTAGCGGGTCGCTGCCCCAACTAACGAACTCCGTGCGGAATATTGTCGCTCTGGGCATGGCGGCCCTGTTTTCCCTCGCCGGTTTTGCTTTTCCTCAGCATTCGGAGCCTACTGCGGCGCCGTCGCCGGTGCGGTATCGGCTGCGTACGGTGGTGCTGGATGCGGGGCATGGGGGCAAGGATAGAGGCTGCGCCGGCGTAAAAGCCCGCGAAGCCGATGTGGCGCTAAAAATAATTCTGGCTCTGGGCCGGCAGATAGAAGAGAACATGCCGGACGTAAAGGTTGTATACACCCGCAAAACCGACGTGTTTGTGGAGCTGGCCGACCGGGCGGGTATTGCGAATAAGAACAACGCCGATCTGTTCATTTCAGTACACTGCAACGCCTCCGCCGCGGCTGCCAACGGTACCGAGGTCTGGACGATGGGCCCGCACAAGACCGATGCCAACCTGGCGGTGGCCAAGCGCGAAAACTCGGTAATTCTACAGGAAGACAACTATAAGGAGCGCTATAACGGCTTCGATCCGACTTCGCCCCAGAGCCATATTCTGTTTTCGCTCTACCAGAGCGCCCATATGGTAAACAGTATCCGGTTTGCCCAGAAGGTGGACCGGCAGTTCCGCACTACCGTGGGCCGGCCCTCCCGTGGAGTAAAGCAGGCGGGCTTTCTGGTGCTCTGGAAATCCACCATGCCGGCCGTACTCATCGAGTCGGGCTTTCTTACCAACCGGCAGGAAGAACTGTATCTGAACGATAAGGACAATCAGACGTATATGGCCTCGGGCATCTACCGGGCCTTCCGCGACTATAAAAACGAGCTGGAAGCCGCCTCGGGTGAGTAACCCTGCCGGGCCGTGCAACCCGGCCCCAGCCTCCTGACTCTCCCTCCAACCAACCGCTGACCACCGTGTCGAAAGAAATTAAAGTAGCCCTGCTGGGTATTGTGGCCATTGCCCTGCTCATCGTGGGCTTTCAATTCCTCAAAGGAAGCAACCTGCTGTCCTCGGACCGCACCTACTACGCCAAGTACGACAACGTGGACGGCCTGAACGTGGGCAACCCCGTAATTCTGAACGGTATCAAGGTAGGTCAGGTAAAGGAAATGACGCTGGTGCCGGAAGAGGGCAACCGCGTGAAAGTGGCCGTGGAGCTGCAGAAAGGCGTGACCGTGGGTGACTCCACGGTGGCCAGCCTGAGCGGCTCGCTGCTGGGCTCGAAAACCATTACCCTGTTTCTGGGTAAAGACAGCAAGGTGTACGACGGGGGCCAGGAGCTGAAGTCCTACACCGTAGCCAGCATTACCGATGCCTTCCAGGCTAAGGCCCTGCCCGTGCTGGGTACCGTCGATTCAACCCTGATTAAGGTAAACGGCTTCCTAAATAAAGACGCCCGCGTGAGCCTGCAGGCCACGCTGCTCAATGCCCAGGGCAGCACCGAGGCCCTGAAAAACCTGCTGCTGATGAACCAGCGGAACATCAACCAGATTACTACCAATATGGCCCGCCTGACCTCGGAGCTGAATAAAACCAGCGCCAAGTTCGACCGGATTGCCAGCAACTTCTCCACGCTCAGCGACTCGCTTAAGGGGGCCCCGGTCGGCCCGGCCATGCGCAAGCTCAACGCCACCATGGGCGAGGCTCAGCAAACCATGACCACGCTCAACCGGTCCCTTTCGGACCAGCAGGGCTCCCTGGGCAAGCTCCTGCGCGACTCCACGCTGTATAACAACCTCAACGCCACCGCCGCCAGCTCCAACGCGCTGCTGCAGGATCTGAAGGCTAACCCCAAAAACTACGTGCATTTCTCGGTGTTCGGGGGCGGAGGTAAAGCCAAAAAGGAAACCGAAACCACGACCGTGAAACCTAACGGCACCACCACCGAAACTGAAGTGAAAACCACCGTGAAGTAGGTGTCTGCCACAAACAGCAATCCTCTTACCTTTGAATCCGCCCTGCGAGGGGCGGATTTTTTTTGCTCTTCTACCCAAAGGTGGAATAGTGAAATTGCGAAATAGTGAGTTTGACGGGCTTATGGCTTGCTCGGAACGCCAAACTCGCCATTTCACCACTTCACTATCTCACCGCTCCCACCCATTCCCACCCCCAATGAACCTCGAATTCAACAAGAACGAAGACAGCATCAAGCAACTCAACTTCCAGCTGAAAAAGCGGCTGGAGAAAGTGGCCCTCGGTGGCGGCGAGAAGCGCATTGCGGCCCACAAAGCCAAGGGCAAGCTCACGGCCCGGGAGCGGATTGAGTACCTGCTCGACAAGGGCACCGAAACCGTGGAAATCGGGGCGTTTGCCGGGGAGGGGATGTACAAGGAGGAAGGCGGCTGCCCTGGCGGCGGCGTGGTGGTGGTGATTGGCTGGGTGCAGGGCCGGCAGTGCGTGGTAGTAGCCAACGACGCCACGGTGAAGGCTGGGGCCTGGTTCCCGATTACCGCCAAAAAGAACCTGCGGGCCCAGGAAATCAGCATCGAAAACAAGCTGCCCATCATTTACCTCGTCGATTCGGCGGGCGTGTACCTGCCGATGCAGGACGAAATCTTTCCGGATAAGGAGCATTTCGGCCGCATCTTCCGCAACAACGCCGTGATGAGCAGCATGGGTATTGTGCAGCTGGCTGCCATTATGGGCCCCTGCGTTGCCGGCGGGGCCTACCTGCCCATTATGTCCGACGAGGCCATGATTGTGGACGGCACCGGCTCGGTGTTCCTGGCGGGCTCCTACCTGGTGAAGTCGGCCATTGGCGAATCCATCGACAACGAAACGCTGGGCGGGGCTACCACCCACTCCGAAATTTCGGGCGTGACAGATTACAAATTTGCCAACGACGAAGAGTGCCTCGACCACATCCGCAACATCTTCGATAAGATGGGCGGGCAGGCCACGGCCGGCTTCTCACGTAAAGCACCCCAGGCCCCGGCCCAGGATGAGAAGGAAATCTACGGCCTGCTGCCCGCCGACCGCGCCAAGCCCTACGATATGATGGACATCATCAACCGCTTGGTCGATAACTCCGAGTTCGAGCCCTACAAGGACCTCTACGGCCAGAGCCTGATTTGCGGGCTGGCGCGCATTGATGGCTGGGCCGTGGGCATTGTGGCCAACCAGCGCAAAATCGTGAAGACCAAAAAGGGCGCCATGCAGATGGGCGGCGTTATCTACTCCGATTCGGCCGACAAGGCCGCGCGCTTCATCATGAACTGCAACCAGAAGAAGATTCCGCTGGTGTTCCTGCACGACGTGTCGGGCTTTATGGTTGGCTCGCAATCAGAGCACGGCGGCATCATCAAGGACGGGGCGAAGATGGTGAATGCCATGGCCAACTCCGTGGTGCCGAAGTTCTCCGTCATCGTGGGCAACAGCTACGGGGCCGGCAACTACGCCATGTGCGGCAAAGCCTACGACCCCCGCCTGATTGTGGCCTGGCCCACCGCCCAACTAGCCGTGATGAGCGGGGCCGCCGCCGCCAACACGCTCCTGCAGATTCAGGTAGCCGCCGCCGAGGGCAAGGGCGAAAAGCTGACGGACGAAGCCAAAAAGGAAATGTTCGACAACATCAAGGCCCGCTACGACGAGCAACTCTCGCCCTACTACGCGGCAGCACGCCTCTGGGTCGATGCTATCATTGACCCGCTGGAAACCCGCAAAGTCATCTCCCAGGGCATCAGCATGGCCAACCACGCGCCGATTGAAAAGGCCTATAACGTGGGCGTGATTCAGGTGTGATGACAATTCTGCTGGAGAATCCACCGCAGTTTAGGTGGCAGACCGATTTAGGTCGGCTACTACCTGCTCTTCGTCCGCAGGTTGAAGAACTAAGTTGGATTATTTCTAACCTGCAGTGCTTGCACCTTGGAGAGAATATACCAATGGTTGCCGGGTGGGAAGACCAGATGAAGCATTATTACTCATATGCAGTAGTACCTGGTAAAACGCTATATGAAGCTATGGTAGGTAAGGACATTCAGGTAGTATGGGGCGTCTTCTGCGGTGTATCAGGTGAGGTTCCTAATCTGTCGAATGAAGAGGTGCCTTACGCTGATGGAAACGGGGAACTGTGGACTAAGCCAGAGTCATTCCAATTGGCCGCCTCTGAAATAGAAGTAGTGTGCTTTGATAGTGACATCACTTTGATAAAGTTTAGAGATGAAAAGCTCGGTTATCGATTCTTGGAGGTGTTTCCTGACGGACAAATCTTGCGAAACCTGCTAGACGCATAGAACCAAATACCATCTTTGCGCTGTGCTCGTTAATCCTCGGCCCGCCGCTACCATCTGGTACGGCGGGCCGTTGCATTTGTGAGAAAGCACCAGTGCTTGAATACAGTAATTCATGACTTATCCGGCTAACGGGAGTCTGGCATGCCTCTTCCCGGAGCTTGTGTTTTAGGTAGTTTTGAGTAGAGTAGGCAGGTTTGAAAAAAGGTAACAGTCGGGTGATACACTGCCGTGCTCTTTGAAATAATGGGTTGTTAAAAGGTATTTAAAGTATTTTTTTTATAAATATTTATATAGATTGACTTGCCGATAACTGACCCACAGCCTATCGGGCGTGTCTCATTTTTTCATTTTCTATCCCATTAGCATGAAATCAACCCCAGTACTATTCGCCGCTTTACTGGCGAGCGGCGCTGTTTCAGCGCAGAATAACACCCAAACCTCCACCAGTTACGGCAACGACAATCGGGTGACGGTAACGCAAACGGGCCGGGACAACACGGCCATTGCCCGTCAGAATGATGCTGCCGTCAATGGTGGTAGCAGCAGCGGTAACAACAATCAGGTAACCCAAACGCAGGCCGGCAGCCAGCACTTCGCCCAGACTGACCAGATGGGTAACCGCCAGCAGGCTGTGCAGAACCAATCATCTGATGTAAGCCGAGGTGCCAACAGAGCGTACATTCGCCAAGGCTCAACCGCGGCTGGCAGCGACGGGAACTACGCCAGTCAGTTTCAGGGAGGCTTCAGTCACGCGGCCTCCATTGACCAGCGTAGCGGCGGCAACTACGCCACGCAAAACCAGGATGGCCGCAACGCCTACGCCGAAATTTATCAGGCAATAGGTAACAATAACCGCGCTACGCAGGCCCAGTCTACCAATGTGTACGGCGGCAGTGTTACGGCCCGGCAGCTGGGAGCCAACAACACGTCCGGTCAGCAGCAATATGCCTCGGGCTCATCCAGTACCCGCGCCAGTGTACTGCAGCAGGGCAATAACAATGCGGCCCGCCAGGAGCAGCAAAATCAAAGCTCAAATGCCTATATGACGGCCAGCATTGAGCAGCAGGGTAACAACAACACGGCCCGCCAGACGCAAAGCAGCCGGGGCAGTGCTTATTCCACGGCTTTGATTCAGCAGATTGGTAATGGCAATACCGCCACCCAAACCCAGAATCATGCTGGAGGGTATGGGGGCGTGGAAGCCGCGGCTTATCAGAATGGTAACAATAACGCCACTATCCAGAGCCAGACGGACGTGACATCGGTGCGGGCCACGGCCACCCAGACCGGCAACCGCAACGAGGCCACTCAAACCCAGGCCAACGCGGGTTTTTCCATTGCCAGCATCCAGCAGAAGGGCAACAATAACGCCGCCACGCAGCAGCATGGCACGGCGGGTTTCAGCGGATTTGTGCAGGCATCTACCATGCAGCAGGGAAATAACAATACCGCTGCGCAGAGCCAGCAGGGGCAGGGGCACCGGGCTGTGGTAGAGGAACTCGGAAACCGCAACACCGCCCTGCAGGATCAGCGGGATGGAGCATCCGGCGGCAACTACGGCTCCATCAGTCAGGCCAGCAACGACGCCTACGCCCGCCAGCTGCAGGTTGGCAGCAGCAACGAGGCTCGCACCTACCAGGGCGGCACCAGTAACCGTAGCGACGTGACGCAGACCGGAAACGGCAACATGACCATCGTGCGCCAGAATTAGGCTGTGTCTGAAAAGTCATTTGCAACTCGCTGAACGTCATGCTGCGCTTGCCGAAGCATCTCTACCGCTTCACCAGACGGTTCATCCGAAGCGGTAGAGATGCTTCGGCAAGCGCAGCATGACTGTTTTGGAGTTTTCAGACACAGCCTAAAAGCATTTTCTCAATTACGCTTATTGAAAAGCCCGCTTCCTTTGAGGAGGCGGGCTTTTTCTTTCTCAGCAGAAGCGTCTTCTCACCTGTGCAACTGCCTGGCCTGACCACAATCAGCAGCTCAGATCTACGGTCTTGCGCCGCCGTTCGAACCAGGTGGTACCATTCGGGAAACCGTTAAAAATGTATTGAGGCAACGTTTGGACAGGCGGTTGGCGTCTGCTGTACAGAAAGCCACTGGGTGCCGCGTATGCCCAATCTGGTTGGTGCAGCTACCGGTACCGAAGCAGGCCGCCTAAGCACGCTGGTGAATAAACCGAAAGCAGCTTGTAAATCGTGTTTTTAACGCAGTATTCAATCTTTATTCATGAAATCGATCTGTCTTGCCATCCTTTTTGGATTCATTACTCACACCTGCTTCGCTCAAAAACCGGCCGAGGTGATGATTGTCGGCTGCGACCACCTCAACCAGATCTACAAACCCGATAAGCCCGCCACCGATGTTCTGACGCCCCAGGGGCAACAAGAAATCGGCCGCTTCACCGCCGCCATTGCCCGGTTCCGTCCCGATATGCTGGTGGTGGAAATGCTGCCCGAGGAGCAGCCCCGCCTCGACAGCCTGTACGCTCTGTACCGGCAGGATAAGCTGGACCTAGCCACGCTGCCCGGCGGCCGTAGCGAGGTGTATCAGGTGGCTTTCCGGCTGGGCAAGCAGCTGCAGCTGCCCCGGATTTACTGCGCCAATGCCCCCGGCGGCACGTCGCAGGGCATTCTGCGCACCGGCCAGAACATTGCGCTATACCAGCAGGCCGGGGCGGAGCTGAGCAAAGTAGCCGGGGCCAAAAAGGCTGCGCTGGAAGACGGCAGCCTGGCTTTGTCCCGCTATCTGGCCGCCATCAACCAGCCGGAGGTATACAACCTGGTGTACCGGCTGCGCTACGTAACACCGGCCCGCGTTACCAATAGCCGCTTCACCAACCCCGATGCAGCCGTGGACACGGCCTTTGTAAACCCGCGCTACATTGGGGCGGAACTGATTTCGGTGTTCAAGAACCGAGATTATAAAATCTACTCCAACATCGTCACGCAGGCGCTGCAGATCCGGCCGCAGCGGGTGCTGGCCCTGTTTGGGGCGGCCCACATTGGCTCGTTGCAAAGCATCTTCGCCAGTGACCCGGAGTTCCGGGTGGTGGAGTCGCGGAAGTACTTGAAAAAGTAAGGAGCACGGTCGGGAAGTAGATTGTGGGAGGAAATACTGATGCATGAGGTTGATGGTCAGAAAAGCAAAAGTTGCCGTATAGCCTTCCGGACTTAACCCCTGGATTATGGCAAAGAAAACCGTAGCGGAAATACTGGTAGATACCCTGGTGGCGGCCGGCGTGCGGCGCGTGTACGGCGTGGTGGGCGATTCGCTCAACGGCCTCACCGATGAAATCCGGAAGCGCGACAACATTGATTGGGTGCACGTGCGCAACGAGGAAGCCGGCGCGTTTGCCGCCGGGGCCGAGGCCCACCTCACCGGCTCCTTGGCCGTGTGTGCCGGCAGCTGCGGCCCCGGCAACACCCACCTCATCAACGGCCTCTACGACTGCCACCGCAGCCGCGTGCCGGTGCTGGCCATTGCGGCTCAGATTCCGAGCATCGAAATAGGTACCGGCTACTTCCAGGAAACTCACCCCGAAAACACCTTCAAAGAGTGTAGCGCCTACTGCGAGCTGCTGGGCAACCCCGGCCAGGCCGTGCGCATGGTGGAATCGGCGGTGCAAACGGCCCTTACGCAGCGTGGCGTGGCAGTGCTGGTGATTCCCGGCGACATTCAGTACGAGGAAGCCGATGCCCCCGAACCCCGGGTGCCGGCTCTGCGCAGCAAGGCTACGCTAGTGCCGGCTATGGACGATTTGCGCGCCGCCGCCGATGTGCTTAACACCGCTAATAAGGTGACTATTCTGGCCGGGGCCGGCTGCGCCAAGGCCCACGCTGAACTGCTGCAGGTGGCCGAAGCTCTGGGCGCCCCCATCGTGCACGCCCTGCGCGGCAAGGAATCCGTGGAGGGCAACAACCCCTACGATGTGGGCATGAGCGGGCTGCTGGGCTTCACCTCCGGCTATGCAGCCATCATGGACGCCGATGCCCTGCTGATGTTGGGTACTGATTTTCCCTACACCCAGTTTCTGCCCCAGGAAACCCGCACGGTGCAGGTGGACCTGCGCGGGGAGCACATCGGCCGCCGCACCCGGGTGGAAGTGGGTTTGGTGGGTGATGTAGCGGCTACTCTGCAGGCCCTGCTACCCATTCTCAACCACAAGCAGGACCGCCACCACCTCCAGAAATCCCTGGATCATTACCAGGAAGCCCGCCAGAGTCTGGATGAGCTGGCTACCGGGGAGGCCGGCGACACCAGCATGCACCCGCAGTACGTGGCCCGCCTCCTGAACGAGCAGGCCGCCGAGGATGCCATCTTCACCTGCGACGTGGGTACGCCCACTATCTGGGCCGCCCGCTACCTGCGCATGAACGGCCGGCGGCGCCTGATTGGCTCTTTTAACCACGGCAGTATGGCCAACGCCATGCCCCAGGCTTTCGGGGCGCAAATGGCCAGTCCCGGCCGGCAGGTAATTGCCCTGGCCGGTGATGGGGGCTTTGCCATGCTGATGGGGGAGCTGCTGACGCTGAAGCAGCTGAAAACGCCCGTCAAAGTCGTCATCTTCAACAACGCCAGCCTGGCCTTTGTGGAGCTGGAAATGAAGGCGGCGGGTATTCTGGAGTACGGTACCGAGCTGGATAACCCCAATTTCGCGGCCCTGGCTGAGGCGGCCGGTGTGCGGGGGATCCGCGTATCGGACCCCGCTGATTTGCCCGGAGCCATTGCCGAAATGCTGGCGCACCCTGGTCCGGTGGTGCTGGATGCCGTGGTAAAGCGCACCGAGCTATCAATGCCGCCCACCATCCAGGCTGCGCAGGTAAAAGGCTTCAGCCTCTACGCCTTGAAAGCCATTATGAGCGGGCGAGGGGATGAAGTGCTGGAACTGGCCAAAACCAATCTGCTGCGGTAACGAGATGCAATAGAACGTCATTCCGAGCGCAGCCGAGGAATGACGTTCTATGTACTTCTTAAAAATCTCTGTGAGCGAACAAAAAGGTCTTTATCGGCTGTTATTTCCCGATACGCCTGCGGGCTGAAACGCGCGGGTTGTGTTTATTTGCTACTTCTGCCTTGCGCGGCTGCGGCCGTCACTTTGCCGTTCCATGACCAACAAAGAAATAAAAGCCCTCATCTCCCTGCTCGACGACCCCGAAGTTGCCCCGCAGATTCAGGAGAAAATCCAGACGCTGGGCGAAACTATTATTCCGTTTCTGGAGGAAAGCTGGGAGGAAACCCTGGATCCTCAGCAGCAGCAGCGCCTCGAAGATCTGATCCACCATTTGCAGTTTGAGGGCCTGCAGCAGCGCCTGCGCGTGTGGCGCGACTCCGGCGGCGAAAACCTGCTGGAAGGCATGTGGCTGCTGAACAGCTACCAGTACCCCGATGCTGATTTTCAGGTGCTGAACCGGGCCATTGAGCAGCTACGCTTTGAGGTGTGGACGCTACTGCAACCCGAAATGCACCCCGCCGACCAGGTACAGGCCCTTAACCACGTGCTGTTTCGGGCCCATAAGTTTGCTGCCAACACCCAGAATTTTCATTCCCCGGCCAACTCCATGCTGCACCGGGTATTGGAAACCCGTCGGGGTAACCCGCTTACACTCTGCGTAATTTACCTGCTGGTAGCCCAGCGCCTCAAACTGCCGGTGTTTGGCGTGAACCTACCCAACCTGTTTGTACTCACGTACCGGCAGGAGCCGCCGCTGGAGTCGTTCTATATCAACTGCTACAACCGAGGCCTGGTGCTTTCCCGCACTGATATTGAGCACTACATCGCGCAGCTCAATCTTACGCCTAACGAAATATTCTTCGAGCCCTGCTCACACCTGGATATTGTGCGCCGCGCCCTGCGTAACCTGCAGCTCAGCTTCGAGAAATTGCAGGAGCCCGCCAAAGCCGCGGAAGTAGGCCAGCTACTGGCCATCCTGACGGTGGAAATGGTAGCCGACAATTCAGACGCTTCGCCGGACGAGGAGTAGGTTCCGTTGCCCGTTGTGAGTTGCCAGTTGCCCGTATCGTTCTTGTATACGGGCAACCGGCAACTCACAACGGGCAACGGACTTTAAAACTTCTTAATCAGGCAGCCGGCAGCGCGCTTATCGGCTACGGCTGCCGGACGGCCGGCCAGCAGGTTGTTGAGCACCTGCTCCACGTATTTTTCCTTCACATAAGCCTCCACCTGCGGATTATCGTCAATAGCCCCTTTGTAGCGCACGGCAAATCCGTCGCCCACGGGCTGCAGCACTACGGCCTCCGGGGTTTTGCTGGCTCCCAGCAGGTTGCTCACTTTCTGGCCTTCATCGGTAAGAAGAGGCAAATCGGCACCGGTGGATTTCACCTTCAGCTTTTCCGCGTCGCCGGCGTCGGCACTGGCCTCCAGGTTGATGGGCGCATTCACGAACAGGAACTGCACCCCTTTGGCCCCATACTCCGCGCTGAGGGCGCTGAGTCGGCTCTGATACAGCTTGGAAAAAGCGCAGCTGGGGTTCAGAAATACCACTACTACGGCTTTGCTATCGGCGTAGCTTTTCAGTGCTACTTCGGCATTAGAGGCATTCTTCAGGCTGAAATCGGCCACGGAGCGGGTGCCCTGGGCGCGGGCTGCGCTTACGGCCACCGTGCAAAACAGCAGGGCCGCGGCAGCAACAATAGAAAGTCGGCGTAGAGACATGAGGAGCGGGAAACTGGTGAGGCGAGGGAAGGGTGCGTATAGCTACGCAAAAAAGGCAGAAAGAAAGGACCGTAGCCTGTCTGCGCTACTCATTCCTGATTTCACCAATGGTGTACGTAAGAATGTAGTCGGGTTGGGGGTGCAGATACTGAATCTGGTGTTGGCTGCGGGAGTTTTCGAGCAGCAGGTGCCCCGTCAGCACACCTGCCTCCCGCAGCTCAAACGGGCTGAGCAACAATTGCTCTTTAAACACCAGGCCCCGGCGGCTATGCAGCTTATACAGCGTCTCCTTGGCACTCCAATACAGACAATACTTCGTTGCGTCGCTGCCAGCGTCGGCTAACTCAGATTCCGCTAGAACCCGGGGAGCCAACTTTTTAGCTTTGGGACGGATCAGTTCAATATCTATGCCAACCGCCTCTTGGGTGGAAAGTACCGCCGCTACCCACTCGCCGGAGTGCGAGAGGGAAACGCCGTAAGTGGGCAGCTCCTGGAAGTAGGGTCGGCCGTTTTTGTCGTTGTGCAGGGTGGCGGGGGTGTCGTTCAGCTCCCGCAGCAGGTGGTGGGCCAGCACCCGGCCGGCCAGCCATTGCCGGGCCCGCAGCTCGTCGCGGCCCTGGGGGAAGCGGGCCAGGTAGTGCGGCTGGGCAGGCAGCAGGTCCCAAAGCATTTCAGCTGGTTCCGTCAGGTGCCACAGGCCCAGGGCGGCCGTTTGGGAAATAGGGGAGAGGGCGTGAAGCGGCAAGTGGTGAAAGAGGAAGGTATGCGAAGGTGAAGGTACGAGGGAAAATAAGGGCCTGATATCTGTGTAGCGGGCAGAGTAGCTGCCGGGCGGTATCTTCGCCCTGCGGTTTCGCAACTTCACCTTTCACAACCTCACCCTTGTCTTCCCGTCCGCAGGTTCACAAAGCAGCTTCTCTTACCGGCCACCGCGACTGTGTGTATGCCCTCTCGGGCGTAGCCGGTGAGCAAACCGTATTTTCATCGGGGGCGGATGGGCTGGTGGTAGCCTGGCAGGCCGATGCGCCCGAACAGGATGGCGACTTGCTGGCCCGCGTGGAAAACTCAGTGTATGCGCTGCTGCACCTGCCGGAGCGTAATCTGCTGGTGCTGGGGCATAATTTTCAGGGCGTACAGGTGCTGGAGTTAGGTGCCAAAACGCTGCTGCATGCTACGGCGCTTCCTCCGGTAGCCATTTTCGACCTGGCGTATTCCGCGGTGCACAACCGGCTGTACGTGGCCCTGGGCGACGGCACGTTGGCCGTACTGCGGGGCACTGATTTCGGGGTGGAAAAACTGCTGCGCCTCGCCGATAAAAGCCTGCGCTGCCTGGCCCTGCATGAGCAGCGCGGCGAGCTGGCCGTGGGCGGCTCCGACCACAAGGTGCGCATCTTGGACGCGGCGTCGCTGGAAGTGAAGCAGGTCGTGGAAGGAGCCACCAACTCGGTATTCACCTGCGCGTACTCCCCCGATGGGCGCTACCTGCTCACAGCCGGCCGCGACGCGCATTTGCGCATCTGGGACGTGGCCGCCGGCTACCGGGAACACCGCAGCATTGTGGCCCACATGTTCACCATCAACCACCTGGCCTTTTCGCCCGATGCCCGCCTGCTGGCCACCTGCAGTATGGACAAAAGCATCAAGCTCTGGGACGCCGAAACCTGGCAGCTGCTGCGCGTGGTGGACAAAGCCCGGCACGCCGGCCACGGCACCTCCGTAAACAAGTTATTTTGGCCGGGCAGCGGGAAACGGCTAGTTTCGTGTAGCGACGACCGGAGCCTGGCAGTGTGGGAAATCCAGAGTAGTGAGTAGTCAGGAGTTAGGAGCTGGTAAAGGGCAGCCCATACGGCCCCATGCTTTTTCTCAGCTGCTACACTCAATGTCTTTCTCTCGTACTTGGAGCCTCTTCGTGCCGCCGCCCCTCTCTTCTGGCTTCTAGCTCCCAAGTACCTATGAAAATTACCGCCCTCGATATTCGGCAGAAAACCTTTGAAAAAGCCTTCCGGGGGTTGGATAAGGATGAAGTACAGGCCTTTTTGCTTACTCTCTCGCAGCAGTGGGAGCGGATGGGCGACGAAAACCGGGAGCTGCGCCTCAAGCTCGACCACGCCACCCAGGAGGTAAGCAAGATGCGCGAGGTGGAAACCAGCCTCTACCGCACCCTCAAAACCGCCGAGGACACCGGCAACAGCATTACCGAGCAAGCCCAGCGCGACGCTCAGCTCCGCATCCGCGAAGCCCAGCTCCAGGCCGAGCAGCTTCTCAACGATGCCCGCCAGAAGGCCCGCTCAGTGGTGGATGAGGCCTACCAGCAGGCCGAGCGCACCGTGGCCGACATGCAGAAGGAAGTAAACGGCCTGGGCCAGGAGTGCCAGCGGCTGGAAAACCTGCTCGACGGCCTCACCCGCGACCTGCACAATCTGGCCTCTGAAGCGCTGGATAAGGTGGAAAAAGCCCGCAACCGGCCCAAAGCCAGCACGGCGGCCATCCTTTCGCGGGCGGCCAGCGTAAAAGTGAACCGGCCGCAGTCTGCGGACCCATCACCTAAACCTGACCCTGCCATGTACGTTTCCACTTCTGCTACTTCTTCGGCCGCAGCCGTTGCCGGCGGCACTGCTGCTTTCCACGGAGGCTCGTCGGCTGAGGCCTCAGAGCGCCGCCCCATTGGCTACAACCCCAAGCCCGGCCAGCAACCCGATCCTAATCATCCTGAGCGGCCCGAGCCCGAAATTGAGCGCCCCGGCGCGCCGATTCCCGGTGCCCCCAACCCCGATGTGCAACCCGGCCAGCCCAGCCAACCGGGGCAGCCTGACCGCCCGGAAATTCCGCAGCCCGTGCCCCCTTCACATCCCGGCCACTCGGACCAGCCCAGCATGCAGACGGCCAATTTGGGCGAGAAGTCGTTTTTTGACGAAATCTAGAACACGGATTTTGCGGATTGAGCAGATTTCACGGATTTTGTGAATGACTATTGTGCGAGGCCTGCCTGTTGGGGCGGGCTTCGTTTTTTTTGTGACCGCGCCACTGGCCCGTCAAGCTCACTATTTCACCAACTCACCATTTCACCATATGGGCCAGATTGCACTGGAAGGCATGGAGTTTTTCGCCTTCCACGGATACTACGACGAGGAGCAGAAAATCGGGAACAAGTACGGCGTTGATTTATACATCGACACGGACTTGCACGCCGCCGGGCAATCGGATCAGCTGCGCGAAACGGTGAACTACGAGGTGCTGTACCGGGTAGTGGCTGAAGAAATGCAGGCCCCGGCCCGCCTGCTGGAACATTTGGGCCACCGAGTGCTGGATCGGGTGCTGGAGGAGTTTCCCTACGTTAACGGGGTGCGGGTGAGCGTATCAAAGTTCAACCCACCGCTGGGCGGCATCTGTCACCGGGCCCGTGTTACGCTGGAGCGGCGGCGGTAGGAGAGTAGTTCATAGAACGTAAAAGCCTGTTAGGGGATAAGGATTCGGCACAATGTCGAATCCTTATCCCCTAACAGGCTTTTTGTTGTAATTTCATTAATATACAAGTGGTTGAAATATTATACGAAAAAAATCGTAGGTAAAACTTGCATCTACGATATGCTTCGTATATGTTTGATGTACGAACTGATTCGTAGTGTTTCGGTCACGCTCTGCCGGCGCGTAGGTAGGGGCGGGCAGGCAACGGTGGCGGGTGGTTCGGTAGTCATTCATTTAGTGCCTTAGGTTTTTCTCATGAGTAAATCACCCATTCCCAAACCCACCGAATCGGAGCTGGAAATTCTGCAGGTGCTCTGGCAGCACGGCCCTAGCACCGTCCGGTTCGTGAACGACGAGCTGAACCAGCGGCGGGAGGTAGGCTACACCACCTCCCTGAAGCTGCTGCAGTTGATGCTGGACAAAGGCCTGGTGCTGCGCGACGACGACAGCAAAACCCATGTGTACCGGGCTGCCGTGCGCGAGGAAGAAACCCAGGGTCTGCTGCTCGACCGGTTCGTGGATTCCACCTTCGGGGGCTCGGCCATGAAACTGGTGATGCAGGCGCTGGGTAACCGCCGCACCTCCCGCGAGGAGCTGGCCCAGATCCGCCGCCTGCTCAACGACATCGAAATTCAAAACGATACCACTCCACCTTCTACTCCCGACGCGCAATGAACTGGCTGGAATCCTTTTTGCCCCCTGCGCTGGTGCGCGCCCTGGGCTGGACGTTGGTGCACTCCCTATGGCAGGGGGCGGTGGTAGCGCTGGCCTTGGCCGGGCTGCTACTGCTGCTGCGTAAGCATCAGGCCGAAATCCGCTACCGGACGGCGGCGGCGGCCTTGCTGGTGCTGTTCACGCTGGCGAGCATCACCTTTGCCCGGTACTACACGGCTACCCCGCCCGCAGCGCAGTCGGCCACGGCTGGCTTTGTGGTGGGTGATGCTGCCATGCGGACTGACGGCGTAAAGCCCGCGGCTACCACGGTAGTTGCCTCGGCTGCAAATGAAGCCACAGTAACCGTAGAGCCAGCCGCACCAACCGGCTTGCAGGCCTGGATTACTTACTTCGATAACAACCTGCCGGTGCTGGTGGCCGCCTGGCTGCTGGGGTTGCTGGCCATGACGCTCCGCTTGCTGGGTGGGCTGGCCTATGTGCAGCGCCTGCGCCGCTACCGGGTCCAGCCCCTGGCCGAGGAATGGCAGCAGCGCCTGCAGGCCCTGGCCGCCAAAGCCCGGCTCACGCAGCCGGTACAGCTGCTGGAATCGGCGCTGGTGCGGGTGCCGGTGGTGGTAGGCCACCTGTCGCCCGTGATTCTGCTGCCGCTGGGTACGGTTTCGGGCCTCAGTGCAGCGTATCTGGAAGCTATTCTGGCCCACGAGCTGGCCCACGTGCAGCGCCGCGATTACCTGATGAACCTGCTGCAGTCGGTAGCTGAAACGCTGTTCTTCTACCACCCCGCCGTGTGGTTTATTACGGCCTGCCTGCGCACGGAGCGGGAAAACTGCTGCGACGACGCCGCCATAGCCTTGGTAGGTGGCAACCCACTCACCGTGGCCCGGGCCCTGGCGGCCCTGGCCGAGCTTACCGCCACTCCCGAACCTAGTGAAGCCCGCCTGGCCATGTCGGCCCTGGGCCCCGATGGCTCAGTGCTGGGCCGCATCCGCCGGCTGGTGCAGGGCCGCACGGCTCCCACCTTCACCGAAGGTTTTATGGCAGCCTGCGTGGTGCTGAGTGGCTTGGTGCTGCTGACTTCCGCCGTGGCACTGGCCGACCCCCGGCCGGCCCATGAATCGGGTCTGGAGAGCAGCCTGAAACAGCTACCCTTCCTAAGTTCAGAGCCCGATACGATGCAGAAGAAAGCCGCCAGCCTGGCCCCCGGCACTCCGGCCACGCTGCCGCCCATTGCCGGCGAGGATGACCTGGCCGCGCTAAGTGCGCCGGCCGCTTCTCCGAATCAGAGTTTTGCTGAGGCCAATACTTCGATGGCGGAGGATGATGGGGGAGAGGACGACGGCAAAAAACGCAAGCGTACCCGCCAGCAGGTGGTGGTAGTGCCCGGCCCCGGCCGCAGCCGCCCCGGCACGGTGGTAATTGAGAAAGATAAAAAAGGCCGTATCACCAGCCTGTCGGTTGACGGGCAGCCGGTAGAAACGGCCAGCACCGGCAAATCGAAAGGCCGGAAAGCGGCCAGCCAGGTTGAGGTGATTCAGCTGCCGGCCGGCCGGCAAGCCTGGGCCAGCGGCCGGGGCTTCAGCTCTACTTTCGACAATAGTTTCGCCCGGAGCTTCCAGTTCCCGGGGGCGGGCCTGAGTACCGCCGAAGTAACCCGCATCAAGGCCGATGCCCAGCGTGCCGCCGCCGATGCCCGCCGCCAGCTGCGCGAGAACTCACAGTGGCGCATGGATATGGAGCGCGGTACCGATGCGTGGGCCAACCAGGCAATGAAAGCCCGTGCGCAGGGCCTGAAAAGCCGGTTACAAGCTTTGCAGGGTGCTGAAAAATCACTCCGCAGTACACTTGCCGATGAGGACCTGAACGACGAGCAGCGGGAGCGGATTGAGGAGCAGCTGGAAAACATCCGGGAGCAGCAGCAGGATGCCCGCCAGGATTTCCAGGAAGACCTGCGCGACCAGCTGGAAGATGCCGAAGACGGCAGCCGTAACGGCGGCGACGATGAGGCCGCCCACCGCCGGGTAGAGGCTGAAATGCGCCGCCACGAAGCCGAGATGCGCCGGCTGGAAGCCGATATGCGCAAGCACGAAGGGGACATGCGCCGCACCGAATCCGAACTGCGTCGTCAAGAGGAGCAGATGCGCCGCACCGAGCATGACCGGACCGACGAAGCCGCCCTGCTGCGTGAATTACGCAAAGATGGGCTTATCACCAGCCCTAACAGCGTGCAGCTGAGCCTGAACGCCGCCAACCTCACTGTGAACGGCAAAAAGCAGCCCGCCGCCGTGCGCGACAAGTACCTGAAACTGGTGGAGCAGCAGACGGGCCGGCCCTTCAAAGGCTCCTACAACTTCAACCGCCAGACGTCCGGCACCACGGCTACCTTCCGCGGGCCTAGTGCGCCACCCGCACCCCCGGCACCGCCCGCACCCGGCGTACCGGCTCCGCCCACGCCGCCCCGTCCGCCCCGCGCCCCGCGCTTCAACTCCGACAATATTCGGGCGGAGCTGCGCAAAGACGGGGTGATTGGAGCCAGTGAGAAAAGCTTCCAGTTTCAGCTGAACGACGAAGGCCTGACCGTCAACGGCAAAAAGCAGTCAGATGCTTTGGCCAACAAGTATCGGAAACTGGTGGATGAGTCGGATGGTAACGGCCGCAATACCCACCGTAATGTGCAGATTTCGATAAGCGAGTAAGCAAGCTGCCCGTCACTATCGGCCGCCGCTGCAACGGCGGCCGATTTTTTTTAGTGTGAAGAATTTGTGAAGAGGCAACGGTTAGGCTACGGCCTGCATCTATTGCAGCATTCCGCCCGGCTGTGGCCTGGGCGGCGACCCTCCGAACCGGTACCACCCACCTCAATTATACCGCCCTGGCTACCGGGCAATTTCATCCCCTCTACCACCTTCTGCTTGTTGTACTTTTTCTCTCGTCGTCGCGCCGTGAACTGTTGTCGTGTGCTCCTGCTGCTGGTTGGTTGGCTTTGTGTAGCTGGCGTAGCGCAGGCCCAGACTGCCCCCGAAACGCCCGCCAATGCCGCCGTGCCCGCGGCCAAGCGCCAGCTCCAGGCCGTGCGGATTACTGAAGCCATTAAGCTGGATGGCGACCTGAACGAGGCCGTGTGGCAGCAGGCCCCGGTAGCCACCGATTTCATCCAGAACCGCCCCAATCCCGGCCCCCGCGAAAAGCACAAAACCGAGGTACGCATCCTCTATGATGACGCCAACCTGTACGTGGGTGCCCTCATGCACGACGTGAGCCAGGATTCCATCCTGCGGGAACTGTCGGGCCGCGACAACATGGGCAACACCGACTTCTTCGGGATTTTCCTGGATACCTACCACGATAAAATCAACGGCTACGGCTTCTTCGTGACCACCGGCGGCGTACAGGCCGATGCCCGCTACTCGCCGGCCGGGGGTGAGGATTTCAACTGGAACGCCGTGTGGGACTCGCGCACGGCCCTGCGCGGCACCGACTGGGTGTGCGAGATGCGCATTCCGTACTCGGCCATCCGCTTCAGCAAAGCCCCTGAGCAGCTGTGGGGCGTGAACTTCATGCGTCAGCGCAAAAAGGAAAACCAGGGCTTTTTCTGGAATGAGGTGAAGCCCGCCGTGGATGGCTTCGTGAACCAGTGGGGCGAGCTGCTGGGCATCAAGGACGTGCAGCCCCCGCTGCGCCTCTCGCTCACGCCCTACATTTCGGCCTACGCCAACCACTACCCCTACAACGTGCAGGGCACCCGCAATGCCAGCACCAGCTTCAACGGCGGGGCCGATGTGAAGTGGGGCATCAACGAGAGCTTCACGCTGGACGCCACACTGGTGCCCGACTTCGGGCAGGTGCAGAGCGACAACCAGGTGCTCAACCTCTCGCCGTTTGAGGTGCAGTACAACGAAAACCGCCAGTTCTTCACCGAAGGTACCGAGCTGTTCAACAAGGGCAACCTGTTCTACTCGCGGCGGGTGGGTGCGCAGCCCATTGGCTTCTACGACGTGAGCAGTCAGCTGCGGGCCGGCGAAATGGGCCCCGACGGTAAGCGGCGGCCGGGCGAGGCCGTGGTAAGCAACCCCGGCGTAACGCGCCTGCTCAACGCCACCAAAGTATCGGGCCGCACCAAGAACGGGCTGGGCGTGGGCGTGTTCAACGCCCTGAGCAACGACGTGTACGCCACCGTGCGCGACTCGGCCAGCGGCCGGGAGCGGGACATTCTCACCCAGCCCTTCAGCAACTACAACATTGTGGTGCTTGACCAGAGCCTGAAAAACAACTCGTACGTGTCGCTCATCAACACCAACGTCACGCGCTGGGGCAGCACCTACGATGCCAACGTAACGGGCGGCCTGTTCCGCTTCGCCGATAAGAAGAACGCCTACGCCATTGATGGCCGGGTGGTGTACTCGCGGCGGCGCGGTAATGTGTTCGGCTCCGACACGCTGCACATCGACGACCAGAACGGCTATAAGTACCAAATTGGCCTGAGCAAAATCAGCGGCAACCTTACCTGGAGCGTGGGGCAGGGCATTGAGTCGGACACCTACAACCCCAACGATTTGGGCATTCTGTTCGGTAACAACAACATCTCGCAGTACGCCAACATCAGCTACAACAAGTACCAGCCCTTCTGGAAGGTGAACAACTTCTACTCATGGATGGGGGTGAACCACTCGCTGCTCTACAAGCCCACGCGCTATCAGAACGCCAACCTGGCCGGCGGCTGGAACACCACCTTCACCAAGAGCTTCCTGACTACGGGCATGAACTTCGACGTGAACCCCGTAACCCACGACTACTTCGAGCCCCGGCAGTACCCGTTGGGCGACTACTACGTGCGGGTACCGGTGAATGCCAACGTGGGCGGCTTCATCTCCAGCGACTACCGCAAGAAGCTGGCCTGGGACCTGAACGCTGGCGTGCGGTGGTACGCCCAGGACGACCGGTTTCAGCGCCCTCGCCGCATGGGCTACGGTTTGGGCATTTCGCCGCGCTACCGCGTGAGCAATCAGCTCAACTTCCGTTATAGCTTTGATTGGAACCTGCGCCAGCACCAGGTGGGCTACGTGAACGGCGGCATTGATACCAGCCTGCCCGACGATGCCCGCTTCCGCGACGAACATCCCAACGACGTGCTGCTGGGCGTGCGGCGCGTGCTCACGGTGACCAACACGGTGTCGGGCGGCTACACGTTCAACAACCGCATGTCGCTGACGGTGCGGGTGCGCCACTACACCAGCACGGTGAACTACAGCGAATTTGCCCGCCTAAGCAAAAACGGCGAGGAAGCACCCGTGGATTACCGCCGCAACCGCGACAATACCTTCAACGCCTTCAACGTGGACGCGGTGTACTCGTGGTGGTTTGCGCCCGGCTCACAGGTGAGCATCGTGTGGAAAAACGCCAGCTCATCATTCTTGGAGGCCAACGAGGCCACGCCGCTATATTTTGATAACCTGAGCAACACCATCAACACGCCCCACAACAACAACGTGAGCGTGAAGGTGCTGTACTACCTGGATTACCTGATGCTGAAGCGCCGCTCGAAGGTGTAACAGTAAAAGCCTGGCTATTCAAACGGCCCGGTCGCCTGCACTGGCGGCCGGGCCGTTTGTATGAGAAGGTGTCGGGTTTATCGGGAATTGCCGGACTTCCATCGATTGAAATTGGCGACCAGCCGGAGGCAGAGCAACTTAGGGTAGAGAATCAGACAACAACCTAACCCGTACTGCCTTATGGAACGCAAGAATTTTCTGAAAAGCCTGTTTGTGGGCGCTGTTTCGGCTCCGGCAGTGCTAGCTGCCTGCAGCAAAGACGATGCGGATACTGCTACGCCCGCCACTACCGGGGGCACTACGGGCGGCACTACCGCCGGCAGCTGCACGGTGGCCCCCACCGAAACCGAAGGGCCCTTTCCCACCAAGGTGCCGTCGTCGTACGTGCGCTCCGACATCCGCGACGACCGCACGGGCTACAAGCTCACGGCTACTATCACCCTCATGAACAGCAACGCCAGCTGCGCCGCCCTGGCTGGTGCCCTGGTGGATATCTGGCACTGTGATAAGGACGGCAACTACTCGGAGTACGGCGGCTCGGGCATGCAGAGCACCAACTACCAGAGCGTACACTTCCTGCGGGGCCGCCAGACCACCAACGCCAGCGGACAGGTGCAGTTTACCACCATCTTCCCGGGCTGGTACTCGGGCCGGGCCACCCATATTCACGTGCACGTGTACTCGGCCACCGGTATCTCGCTCAAAGTCACCCAGATTGCCTTTCCGGAAGGTTCCGGTACGGCCGTGGCGGCGGTGGGTGGCTACAGCAAGGGCATGAGCGGCTACACCTACAACGCCCAAGACAACGTGTTCAGCGACGGGGTGGCGCAGGAACTGGCCACCGTCACCGGCAATACTACTGATGGTTTTCAGCTGAATATTTCTTTCGCCGTACCCGCCTAGCCTGGCCGGTATGAGTTCGTACAGGAGCTGTTTTACCTGGCCACTCGCCACGCCGCAAAACGCCTAAACATGCCTAACCATGGCCGAGCGCATTATCACTCTCTGTTACCGGAAAATCATCGACGCCACCTCCCCGCGGCCCTGGGATAAGCTGGTGTTTGAGGATACCTACGGGGAGTTGCGGCTGCAGGCTCAGGTATTCAACACCGATGGCCGATTCCGCACCTATGCCGAGCTGCTGCACCAGGTACCAGGGGCCGGGCAGCTGCCGTTTCTGGTCAGTGCTGTGGTGCGCGGCTATCTGCCCCAGCTAAATGGCCTAATACCGGATATAGTAGATAACCTGGGTCGGCATTTTCTGAAATTCAGCCGGTTTCAGTTCGAAATCATCAACTCCGACTTACGGGACCGGAGCCGTCATCAGGTAGCCATCAACTTCTACTCCGACGCTCTGTGCTGGCACGATACTATTGGCACGCTGCTGCTGGTGTCGGAGGCAGCGGCGGTGTCCGAAAGCGGGGAGTGGCTGACGCACCTGGTGCCGGTGCAGCCCTATTTGAGCGTGTATTCCATTCAACAACCTCCTGCCCCATGATGCTCCAAACGCCCGGTCGCATTTATCTGGCCGACCAGCATGGTACGCACTGCACACCGCATTCAAGCCGTTGCAGCGTGTTTTCCTTCGGGGCGTATCAGGATGCCCAGCGCCCCGCCCTGGGCCGCCTGCTGGCTTTCAACCAGGAAACGCTCGGCGGCGGGCAACAGCTTACCCTGGATGCCCCGCAGGATGTCGGCTGCCTGGTGCTGCCGCTCACCGGCGCAATACAGTGTGCGGTATCCGCCGAACCGGTGCAGGTGGAAGTAGAGCAGGTTTGGGTAAGCCGGCTAAGTGCTCAGCAGTCGGTAACCTTGCATAACCCGTTTCCTGAAGATGCCGTGCAGTTCCTGCACATCTGGCTGGAGCCCAACCAGACGGCGGCAACGCAGCTCGCACCGGTACTGGCGTACACTTTCGAGGAGCTGGAGCAGGGGCTGGCCAGGGTAATGGACTTTTCGGATGACTGGCCGTTTGCTCTGCTTCTGGGGCGGTTTCAGGGGCGACAGGAAACGGCACATCCGGTGCAGCAGCCCGGCAATCTGATTTTCGCTTACGCGCTGGCCGGCGCTTTTGAGATAGAGGGACGTCTGTTGCACCCAAACGATGGGCTGGCCCTGTGGCCCACGCAGGCCGCAGAAATAGAGGCCCTTAGTAACAACGCGCTGCTGCTGCTGCTGGAAGTGAAGGGTTAGGTAAGCCCGGCTGTACCGCCTATAGCCCCAGCAGCTCCTCGGCTGCCCCGAATGCCGACTTCGTGCCGTTCATCACCTGGCGGCGGAGTTCCGGCAGGCTGCCGGCTACCTCGGGGCGCGCGTAGAAGCGGGTTTCCAATGCTTCCCGAATGGTTTCGTGAAGCCAGTGCAGGTTTTGCTCCTGCCGCCGCTGCTGGAAATAGCCGTTGGCCTGGGCGTGCTGCACGTACTGCTCCACCACCTGCCACACTTCGGGCACGCCCGCTCCGGTCAGGGCCGAGGAGGTAGTGACCACCGGGCTCCATTGCGAAGCCGCCAGCGGAAACAGGTGCAGCGCATTCTGGTATTCGGCGCGGGCGCGGCGGGCAGCCTGCTCATTGCCCCCGTCGGCTTTGGTGATGGTCACGGCATCGGCCATTTCCATGATGCCTTTCTTGATGCCCTGCAGTTCGTCGCCGGCCCCAGCCAGCATCAGCAGTAGGAAGAAATCCACCATGCCGTGCACGGCCGTTTCGCTCTGACCCACGCCCACGGTTTCCACAAAAATGACGTCGTGGCCGGCCGCTTCGCACAGGGCCAGGGCTTCGCGGGTGCTGCGCGTAACGCCGCCCAGGCTGCGGCCGGCCGGGCTGGGCCGGATGAAGGCCTGCGGATGGGCGGCCAGCTCATTCATGCGGGTTTTGTCGCCGAGGATGCTGCCGCCGCTGCGCTGGCTGCTGGGGTCCACGGCCAATACCGCCAGCCGCTTGCCCTGTTCGCGCACCAGATGCCGGCCCAGGGCTTCAATAAACGTGCTTTTGCCCACGCCTGGCACCCCCGTAATGCCCAGCCGCACGGAGTGGCCGGCGTGCGGCAGCACCGCATCCAGCACCTGCCGGGCCAGGTCCTGGTCGGAGGGGAGGGTGCTTTCCACCAGCGTAATGGCCCGGCTGAGCATCACGCGGTTGCCGGCCAGCACGCCGTCGATGTACTCAGTAGGGGAAAAGCGTTTGGGCACGGGCAGAAATAAATGTGGCGTAAGCTTTAGCTTGCGCCGTACGCCACCGAAAACCTGTATTTTCAGCAGCTGGCAGCCGTCAATTACCAGCGCAAGCTAAAGCTTACGCCTCATTTTCGCTATGAACTTCCCCCGAATTGCCGCCGCGCTGGCCGCCTTCACGCTCAGCACCACGCCTCTGTACGCCCAGAATGAGCTGAGCAACTTCACGGCTACCGGCCGGGGCGGCGTGGCCACCACCTTCGCCTCCGATTATCAGGCCATTGGGATTAACCCGGCCAACCTGGGCCGGGTGGGCGGGGCCACCGTGGCATTTACCATTGGCGAAGTAGGGGCGGGGGCGGCCTCCCAGTCGCTCACGCGGCAGCAGCTGCGTCGGTTTATCATCGATGTAAATCAGCAGCTCACACCCGCCGAGAAGCAGGCGCTGGCTACCTCGTTCAACTCCAGCAACGCGCTTAACTTCAATGCCGATGCGACCAGCCTGGCTCTGGCTGTACAGTTGCCGGTTATCGGGGGTATTGCCATCAGCAACCGGGTGCGCACGGCCGGGCACGTGGGGCTGAATAAAAACGCCGCCGATATTCTGTTTCTGGGACGGGATGCGCCCATTTATACCGCCACGGCCGCCGGCAATGTGCCGCTGGTGACGGAGGCGCTGGCGGGTACCGAAATGCAGTTCTCGGTGCTGAATGAGTACAACATTGCCTGGGGCACGCGCCTGCTCGATTTGCCCTTGTTCCAGCTCTCGGCCGGGGCAGGCTACCGCTACATTCAGGGCATTGGCATTGTGGATGTGCGCGTGCAGCCCGGCGACCTGAAGGCGTACAGCTCCATGTCGCCGGTGTTTGACATCGACTACGGTAACCTCGTGGCTAACCCCAACTTCAACCTGCGCACCGGCAACGGCCTGAACCCGGTGGGCAAAGGCCACGGGTTCGATTTGGGGGTGGCGGCCGAGGTAGGCAAAACCCTGCGCCTGGGCCTGGCCGTTACCGACATCGGCCAGATGACCTGGACCGGCAACCTGCTCACGGCCAACGACCAAAAGCTGAAACGGCTGAAATCAAGCGGTGTAGGAAGCTATAACTTCATCAAGGAAGCCGCCGAAATATTCGCCTCCGGCTCCGACAGCCTGTTTCAGTACCAGACGGGCCAGGAGCGCCGCGCCGACCTGCCTACCAAGCTGCGGGCCGGGGCCGGCCTGCGCCTGAGCGAGTATTTTGAAGTGGGCCTGGATGTGACCATGCCGCTCAACGCAGTAGCCGGTAACATCCCCTCCACTTTCATAGGGGCTGGTATCGACTACAAGCCGGTGAAATGGCTGCGCCTGAGCAGCGGCCTCACGGGCGGGGCCGGCTACGGTTTCAGTGTGCCGCTGGGCTTCACACTGGTTACTTCCTTCTACGAAGCCGGCCTCAGCACCCGTGACGTGGCGGGACTGGTCACTTCCGAGCACCCGTACCTGTCGGCGGCCGGCGGGTTTCTGCGGTTCAAGCTCGGCGGGAAAAGCCAGTAGGCGGTGAAGTGGTGATTGAACGAGTTGTGAGTGGCGGAACCGTCATTGCGAGCAAAGCGAAGCAATCCGTCCTTTTCAGGGTGCTAAGCCCTAAACAAGCAGAAAGCCCCTGACGTCCGTGTTGGCGTCAGGGGCTTTTGAATAGGTCAGGGTTCAGCGCTGCGTCAAGGAAGGATTGCTTCGGCTCTGCCTCGCAATGACGGTTTTTCCTCACAATTTCACCCTTCACAATTTAACCTACTTCCCCGGCTCAGTGATGAAGTTGGGGAGGCCGAGCTTGCTGCGGCGGCCGCCTAGTTTCAGACCGTCGTCCACGTATTTGGCGGCGTCAGAGTTGGGGTTCTGGATGATGCCCAGGAACTGGTTGTCCTCACGGGCCACGTAGATATTGCCGTCGGGAGCGCGCTGCAGGGTGCCTACTTTGCGGTTAGCCGATTTGCCGATGACGGTGGCCTTGCCCGTTTTCAGATCGAACTGGTACACCTGGGCCTGGCCGCCGCCCTCGCCGTTGCTGGAGCCGTAGAGCTTCGAGCCATCCGGCGAAAATTCCACGCCGTAGGCTTCGGGGTAGGGGGCAAAGGCTTTTACATTCTTCACCTGGCCGGTGCTGCGGTCAAAGTCGAACACCTCATACTTGTTGGCCTCGCGCCACAAAGCCACGGCTAGCTTACGGCCATCGGGGGAGAATTTCATGGCGCCAATGGCGTTGCGGCCGGGGCCGGCGTGCATGCTGCCCACGTTGCTCATGATGGGCTTGCTCTGCACCCCGTCGGCGGTTACCAGGTAGCTCACGAAGGCGTTGGAGTTCCAGCGGTGGGCCACCACCCACACGTCGCGGCCGTTCTGGTGGCGCACGGCGGCCAGCTTCTCGGCCACGGGCGTAATGAGCAGCGCATTGGCCCGGGGTACGTCACCGAGGCCGTTTTCGCGGGTCATGTCTACCACTGAGTAGCGCAGGCCGTTGGAGCCACCCTGGGCCCCCACGGTAAACACGTAAAACACGTTGCCGGAGCCGGGGTCGGGCACGATGAGGGCGCTCTGGGTGCTGGAGTTGGAGCCCATCAGCTTGCGGCCGTTGGGCATTACCTGGTGCTGGCGGTTGAACACAAACTCGCCGTTGGTGTAGAACAGCAGCTGGCCCTGCTGGTTGGTGGCCACGGCCGAGCCCTCGTAGGTGGTCATTTTGCTGGTGAGCAGCGGAGTCGGCGCACTGCCATCGGCCGGAAACTGCAGCCCGGCCTGCTGCCCAAACAGCCAGATGGATTGCTCGCGCTGGGCCAGAACCGCGCCCGGCAGCAGCAACGCCAGCAGCAGCGGCAGGAAAGAAAGTCGTTTCATACAGAGCAGAAAGTGTGTGGAGGCGTAGATATGCAATTTCGTGCCAGAGTTTTACCAGCCGATAATCGGAATAAGATGGTACTGTAGCCGTCAACTACGATGACCAAGACGACCGGCTCTAGACGGCAAATTCGCCGGCCAGCAGCCGCGGAATCAGGGGTTGGATGATGCGGTAACTGGCCCCCCACAGCTGGTAGCCGCCCTCCAGCCGGTAGAAGGGTACCCGGCGCGGACCCGGCCAGCCGGCCAGTTCCCAGATTTCTTCCGTATGGTTGGCCGCGTCGGCCAGGTAGCGCAGCGGAATTTCCAGCACCTCATTAATTTCGGAAGTTTGCCACTGCCAGGTTTCCGGCCGGCGGATACGGCCCAGAAACGGACTGATACGGAATCCGGAAGGTACCGGTACCGTGGGCAGGGCCGCCAGAACCTCCACGCTGGCCGGGGGCAGGTACACCTCTTCGAATGCTTCACGCAGGGCCGTAGCCTGCAGATTTTCGTCCTGGGGCTCGTGCTTGCCCCCGGGAAATGCCAGTTGCCCGCCGTGTACGCCAAAGGCCGCCCGGCGCACCATTACTACCTGCAGCTCATCGGCCGCATCACGGAAAACGGGGACCAGTACGGCAGAGGCCCGCAGGTGTGCGGGAATCGGGAAATCATGAATGGAAAGCTCGGACATGGTGCAAAGTACGCAGTGCTTTGGCCGTGCGTTCCGGCAGCTCAGCGCACGGCGTATACTCCGTCGGCCGTAACGGTTATGCTGGGTAGCTCATGCGTGGCTTCAAAAGCCTCATACCCAACGGCCAGTTGCTGCCAAAACCCCAGATGAGGGCTGGCCATACGCCGAGCCAGGTTATCAGCCGTCAGCTCAAACGGGAAAATATGAACCGGAATACTGGCCTGGCCGGCACTGCGCGCCTCTACGGCCAGCACGTACAGCTCCCGGATTCCCTCATCCGTGATGGGCAGGCAGCCGATGGTTTCGTTGGAGCCATGGATGAAAATGTCGTTGCCGGGGTCCCGGAAACCGGCCCGAAACTGGTCGGCGGCGTTGGGATAGTCGAGGCCCAGGGAGAGGTGGTATTTGCTGTCGGGATTGAAGCGGTTGATGGTGTAAAACCCTTCCGGAATCTGTCCGTCGCCGGCCTGCCGCTTGGGGCCCAGCGTGCCCGAGGTGCCCGCCAGCCGGAACGTGCGCAACAGTACAAACTGCCCTTCGCCTGCATTCCGGCCCCAGGCCTCCACCCGGCGGCCTACTTTGAACGCCCGCAGAAACAGCTCCAGCCTGCCGGGGGCCAAACCATTGCGGCGCAGCAGCGTCGCGGTAGCCGTTTCGTAGGCAGAGTAGGCGGCCCGCACGCGCGGAAACTGCAGCTGGTTGGTCCGGAAGACCGGGTCGGGTTCGGGGGTGCGCACCGAGGAGCGCGCGGCCAACGCCGCCAGCAACGCCGCGGCCAGCAATAGAAGCAAACGCATATGTAGGGGGGAGATATAGTGGCCAGCGCAGCGGCCTGGCCTCAAAACGGCAGCAGGTACCGGTTTCGTATAGCGCTGAATAGATATTCAAGAAAGATAATTATCCTTCAGCACCGTTTTGCGTACCGCCCTTATGTCTGCCGCCGTCCCTCCCGTTTCTTACCAGCCCGACCCCCTGGGTCCTGATTTTGAACAGCTGAATCTGATGCAGCCGCCCGATTATGAGGGGCCAGTACGGGCGGTACTGGTACGTTGCCGCCGCGTTCTGCCCACTCCCGCAGCGGGCCGGGCCGTGCTGTACGTGCACGGCTTCAACGACTACTTTTTCCAGCGTGAAATGGCCCTGGAGTACACGGCGCACGGCTACCAGTTCTACGCCCTCGATTTGCGCAAGTACGGCCGGGCCCTGCTGCCCCATCAGCAGCCCAACACGGTGCGTAACCTGCAGGAATATTTTCCCGACCTGGATGCAGCCCTGGCCCAGATCCAGGCGGAAGGCTACACCGAGGTGCTGTTGAGCGGCCATTCTACCGGTGGCCTTATTACGGCGCTGTATGTAGCCCAGCGGCAGCCTTCGCAGGTGAAGGCGCTGGTGCTGAATAGTCCGTTTCTGGAGCTGCATCAGTCGTGGCTGCGGCGGCACGTGGCGGTACCGGTGGCCGTAGCCCTGGGTGCCTACTGGCCCACCATGTCCCTGCCCGCCGGCCTGCCCGATACCTACGGCCAGAGCCTGCACCGGGCCTACCGGGGCCAGTGGGAGTATGAGCTGGCCTGGAAGCCCAACCACGTATTCCCGGTAAATGCCGGCTGGCTGCGGGCCATCCGGCAGGGCCAGGCCCAGGTGCGGCGGGGCCTGCAGCTGCCCCTGCCGGTGCTGGTGCTGCACTCCGACCACACCGCCTCCGGCCGCCGCTGGCACGAGGACTTTCAGCGGGCCGATATTGTGCTGAATGTGGCGCACATCCGGCAGTTGGCTCCGCGCCTCGGCCCACATGTAACCGTGCAGGCCGTGCCAGGGGCAGTACATGATGTGTTCCTGTCGGCTCCGGCCGTGCGGGCGGAGGCCTACCGCCAGTTGTTTGAGTGGCTGGCGGTAGAACTGGCTGCAGCCCCAGCTGTTACCACCGCCCTATGAAAACCTGCCGATTGCTTCCGCTCCTGCTGATGGGGCTGAGCGCACTGGCGGCCCAGGCCCAGGTACCGGCTAATGCCTCTTTGGCGGCTACCGTCAGCGCTGCCAGGTGGCAGTGGCGCATCCTGTTGCTGTGCGCTCCGGAACCGGACAATGCCGCCTTGCTTCGGCAGCGCCGCCTGCTGGCCCCCGTGCAGCCCCAGCTCACTGCCCGCGACCTGCTGGTACGCGAGGTGGTGTACGACCAGCTGTCGGCCGCCGATTTGCGCTATCTGCGGGAGCGGCTGGGTGTGAAAACGAGTGGATTCGTTGTGCTGCTGCTGGGAAAGGATGGGGGCGTAAAGCGCCGGGAAACAACTCCGTTGCTTCCGGCGCAGCTCTTTTCAACCATTGATGCCATGCCCATGCGCCAGCAGGAAATGCGCCGCAGCAACTAAGTGGGCCCCGGCTGAGGTATAGGACGTATTTTCGGGCCGTGGTAACCGCTCCGGAGTATGATGTACTGATTGTAGGTGCCGGGCCGGCTGGCTCGGCCTGCGCGCTGGCGCTGGCGGGCAGCGGCCTGCGGGTGGGGCTGCTGGATAAGGCCTGCTTCCCCCGCGACAAAGTGTGCGGCGACGCCATTCCGGGCCCAACCCTGAAAGCCCTGGCCCGCCTCAATCCGCTTTATGCCGAGGAGCTGCGCCAGCTTACCCGGCCCCACCGCACCGATGTCTGCATCAGTCGCCTGGTGTCGCCGCAGGGGCAGCAGATGCGCGTAAGCTGGCAGGCACCAGCGTTCAACAGTCCCCGGCTGCACTTCGATGAGGCCCTGCTCACGCTGGTGCGCCGCCACACGGCCGCCGAAATCAGGGAAAACAGCCCGGTGAAAAAAGTGGTGGCAACCGCAACGGGTGTAGTCGTAACCCTTGCAGATGGCCGCGTTTTATCGGCCCGGCTGGTGATTGGGTGCGACGGGGCCAACTCCGTAGTCGGCCGCTGCCTGGTACCGCACCCGCTCAACCGGCAGCGGCACTGCGCGGCGGTGCGGGCGTATTACCAAGGCGTAACCGATGCCCCCGAAACCACCAGCGACTTTCTGTTTCTGCGGCGCTACCGGGCGGGGTACTGCTGGGTGTTTCCGGTGGGAAGTGGGCTCTATAACGTCGGGTTCGGGATGCTGTCGGAGGATATTGCCCGCGGGAAAGTGGATCTGAAACTGGTACTAAGCGAGCTGCTGAACACTCATCCTGACCTGGCCACGCGCTTCCGGCACGCCCGGCAGTTGGGGCCGGTGCAGGGCTTCGGGCTGCCGCTGGGCGGCTCCCGTCGGCCGCTTACCGGCCCGCGGGCCCTGCTCTGCGGGGATGCCGCCGCCCTCATCGACCCGTTGCAGGGCCACGGCATTGATAAGGCGGTTATCAGCGGTATTCTGGCGGCTGAGCACGCCCGGCGCTGCTGTCAGGCAGAGGATTTCAGCCCGGCTTCGTTGAGAAAGTATGCCGTAGCCGTGGACCAGCGCTTCGGGTCTGAGCTACGGTTTCGTTACGGGCTCATGCGGTGGCTGGCCCGCGCTCCGTGGGTGGTGGAGGCGGCTTTTCGGCTGAGTCGGTGGCCCTGGCTACAACGGCGGCTGGTGCGGGCGGTAGGGTAGGGGCTGCGCGGCAGCTTGGAGGTAGATTACTGCAGGTCCGCCGGTTTTTCCGTTGGTTGAGCCACCGCTATTTTATCTGTCGAGCTATCCATTTCGGGTGGGCTGCGTACTGCCCAGACCGGCCATTCGGCTGATTCCGTTTCTGTCACTCTTCTCTATTCATGGATTCTACTGCTTCCCGTCCCGAAGACCAGTTGTTCAATGCCGCCCGGCAGGGCGATGTAGCTATGCTGCAACAGCTGCTGCACGCCGGCCTCAACGTAAATGCCCAGGATGCCCGTGGCTTCACGCCGTTGGTGCTGGCCGCCTACGAAAACCACCTGGAGGCCGCCCGTCTGCTGCTGAAAGCCGGAGCCAACCCCAACCTGCGCGACGCCGCCGGCAACACGGCCCTGATGGGCGTGGCCTTCAAAGGCTACCCCGAAATGGCCCAGCTGCTCATCGACAACGGAGCCGACCTGAACGCCCGGAACGGCACCGGAGGCACGGCCCTCATGTTTGCCACGATGTTCAGCCGCCACCACCTCATCACGCTGTTCCTGAACGCCGGGGCCAACGCCGCCCTGCGCGACGCCGAGGGCCGCTCCGCCCGCGACGTGGCCGCGCAGCAAAACAACGAAGCCGCCCTGGCCCTGCTCCCGCAGGCCTAGTCGGCCACCTAGTAGACTGAGTAGGTACCGAAGTGGTTTGCTGCTACCCAGAACGTCATGCAGAGCGCAGCGAAGCATGACATTCTGGGTAGCACAATTACCTGCCGAACTAAATTACAACTCACCCAGCGTCAGCGTTTCGCCGGGTTGCAGCGGGTGCACTGTTACGGCCGCCTCGGCGGCTAAGTGCTGCCGCAGCTGCTCAGGCGTGCCCACTAACGACGGGAACGTGCCGTAGTGAAACGGCACCACGTGGCGCACGCCCAGCAGCCGGGCGGCGTGGGCGGCCTCCAACGGCCCCATTGTGTACCGGTCGCCGATGGGCAATAGGGCCACGGTGGGCTGGTACAGCTCAGCCAGCAGGCGCATATCCCCGAACAAAGCCGTGTCGCCGGCAGCGTAGAGCACGGTACCATCAGAGAAGCGCAGGATAAACCCTACGCCCTCGTGCTGGTGGCTGGTGGTACCGTCGGGGCGGTCTACGTGGGCGGCGTGGTGGGCTACGGTCATGGTCAGGCGCACATTCAGTAGGTCAATGCTGCCGCCCACGTTCATGGCCTCGCACTGGGCGGCCGGCACGCCCTGTTCCTGCAGGTAAAACCGCACGGGCGCGGGGGCCGCTACTTTGGCTCCGGTACGGGCCAGCAGGGCCGGCAGGTCGGCATCCATATGGTCGTCGTGGCCGTGGGTGAGCAGAATGAGGTCGGCGCGCTCGGGGTGGCACAACTCTGCCGGTACGTAAGGGTTGTTGCTGAGCCAGGGGTCTAGCAGGATGACGCGGCCCTCGGGCGTGGTAATGCGGAAGCTGGCGTGGCCGAGTAGCTGGAGCTGCGTGGAGGCAGAGGTCATAAGCGGATAAAACGGGAATAGAGGGCAGAAGCAGCAAAGTAACGCCGCAGGCCGGATTAGCGGCCGGGGGCGTGGGCGAAGAAATGCGGCGGTTGGTCGGTTTTTCTGCGGGCTTGCTGGATTCCGGCCCAACGCGGCCCATCTGCGGCACTGGGTTTGAATGAAGGCAGATCAGAACGCACGGTTCTGACACACACTTTCCTTCGACTTTCACCTTTAGTTCAAGTACCCATGAAAAAGCAATTGTTGAGCCTCGCCCTGCTTCTCGGTCTGATTGCCTCCGCTTCCGAAGCCTCCTTTGCCGCCCCCGCCGTTTTCGGGCAGGAGCAGCGCCAGGATGACCACCGTGACAAAGACGGCCGCCAGGGCCGCAAGGGTCCGCGCCAGGACGGCCAGCGCCGCCAGCAGCGCCTCGATGCCATGGCCAAGGAGCTGGACCTGAGCAGCAAGCAGAAATCCAAAGTGGAGAAAATCTTCCAGGAGCAGCAGCAGCAGATGCAGGCCCTGCGCGGCCAGTCGGGCCAGGACCGGAGCCAGCGCCATGCCCAGGCCCAGAGCATCCGGCAAAGCACCGATAAGAAGCTGAAAGACGTGCTGTCGAAGAAGCAGTACGCCCAGTTTGAAGCCAAACGCCAGGAGCGGATGCGCCAGATGCAAAGCCGCCAGGGCGACCAGCGGCGCGGCGGTTCCGGACGCCGCGACGTCAACGGCCGGAGCTAGGCTGCTTGCCCGTTCCTGACTAAGCAGACCGTCATTCCGAGCGTAGCCGAGGAATCTCGCGTGCTGATGTTGTAAATGTAATCCTGCCATCAGCACGCGAGATTCCTCGACTTCGCTCGGAATGACGGCTTTGTTTTACCATCCGTAAGCCATCTGCCTCCAATATTTCCCGTATCAATCCGACTACCTGAACACCCGCCTCGCAGGCGGGCATTTATAGCTTGAATTGATGCGCAGATTTCTGAAAGTAACCGGCCGCCTGGCCCTGGTGCTGCTGGCCGTATTGGTGGTAGCCGGCGTGGCCTTTGCCAACCTCAGCCCCGAGCTGGGCGGCAAGCCTACCAAAGCCCAGAAAGTCGCCTACGCCCGCACCGGCCGTTACGTTGATGGTGAATTCCGCAACCTGGAGCCCACGGAGGTGATGACGGGCGGCAGCACGTTTTCGGTGCTGTGGCGCTTCCTGTTCGCCAAAGTGCCTAACGCGGCCCCGGCGGCCCCGCTCCCCACCCAACCCCTCGATTCTGCTACCATTACCCACAAAACGCCGGAGTTGGTGCGCGTCACGTGGTTCGGGCATTCGGCTAGTCTGGTGGAAATTGGGGGTAAAAACGTGCTGCTCGACCCCATGCTGAGCGTGCAGATGGGCCCGCTGCCCTGGGTGACGCCCAAGCGGTATAACCCCAGCCTCGCCATTACAGCCGAGCAGCTCCCGGCCATCGACGCCGTGCTCATCTCCCACGACCACTACGACCACCTCGACTACCAGACCATCCGCCGGCTCAAAGACATGACGGTCCGTTTCCTAGTGCCGCTGGGCGTGGGGGCGCACCTGCTGGCCTGGGGCGTGGACCCCGCCAAAGTGCAGGAGCTGGATTGGCAGGATTCGGTGCAGCTGCCGGGCCTTACCATCATCAGCACGCCGGCCCGGCACTTTTCGGGCCGGGGCCTCACCAACCGCAACTCTACTTCCTGGAGTTCCTGGGTGCTGAAAACGCCCACCCACCGCGTGTTCTACAGCGGCGACGGAGGCTACGGCCAGCACTTCCGCGCTATCGGCCGGCAACACGGCCCCTTTGATGTGGCCCTGCTGGAATGCGGGCAGTACGACGCCAACTGGGCCCAGATTCACATGATGCCCGAGCAAAGCGTGCAGGCCGCCCTCGACGTGCGGGCCCGCGCCATGCTGCCGGTGCACTGGGGCGCTTTCACGGAAGCCCACCATACCTGGAACGAACCCGTGCGCCGCGCCACGGCCGCCGCGGCCCTGCACCAGCTACCCATCACCACCCCCGAGCTGGGCCAGCCTGTCACCCTCGGCCAGCCCCTGCCGCAGCGGCGGTGGTGGGAGTAGCGGGGCTGGAATTAAGCTAGAGCTAAAGCTAGTTCCCCTCCTTGGAAAGGAGGGGCTAGGGGTGGTTGACAATCGTTGAACGGTTTTTAGAAGTAGCTCTAGTTTTAAACGCCGTTCTAACGCAAGATCAACCACCCCTAGCCCCTCCTTTTCAAGGAGGGGAACTAGCTTTTAGTTCTAAAGAAAAACCGGCCCGCTGCTGCAGCGGGCCGGTTTTCGTTTCAGGCAATGCTGGCTATGTCCAGCGTTTCCAGCTCGGCGGCGGAGCCGGGCAGCTGGGTGCGGTGCAGCAGTTCCGCCAGCGGCGGCGGTAGCTCGGCCAGGGTGAGGGGCTGCAGGGGCCGGGCTACCGCGTAGTAGCGGGTATCGGCGCGCTCATGCAGGCGGGTTTTGGCAAAGGAGAACAGCCCGCGCCGGGCGTAGCGAGCGGCACCCGGGTAGGCACCATCCTGGGCCAAAGCCGGCGCGGCCGCCACCGCCGAATCGGTTTCCGGCCGCGTCAGGAAATACTGGTGCAGCTCCAGCAGCGCCACCTCATCCGCCGCCACCGATTCCGGCAGCACCCCGCCCCCGGATGCTACGTGCACAATGTGCCCGGCCGCATCGGTGGCGAAGTAATCAATGTCGGCGTCCTCCTGGTCGATGTCGTGAATGCGCATTGATCTTTCGTCTAAAAACTTGTCGTGTTATTGTGGATAATGGCTTCAGCAAATTTGCTGTAAATCAGGCCATACACTTTGCAGCATATCAAAGCATCTTCAAGCGCATTATGATTGGAAGATCTTGATATATTAAAATACTCAGCGCAATCAGATAATGATTTAATATTTTTATCAATTATTCCTAACGATTTAGATAACTTGGCTACTGACTGCACATCCAAATGTCGATAATGTATCTTATTAAAATTTTCTGACATTCCATTCTCGTGACACATTTTTTTGAAAAATGATACATCAAAATTAGCATTCCATGCACCAAAGCAATAATTATATCCAAATTCTTCGAAGAAAAAAGACAGAACCTGTTGCTGGGTAGGGCTGTCTTTTAGAGACTCATACTTAATTCCATGAATTTTAACTGCTTCTTTATTGAAACTATTTATATTTTCAAGCATAATGCGTGATTGTAATTTTTTTTCAATCACACCATGTTTGTCAACTAACACCGCCCCAAACTCAATTGGTTGGTCGGTTAATACATCAACTCCTGTGGTTTCAAAATCTATGAAGCAAACGGGAGTGTCGAGTTGAAGATCAATGCTAGAATTCATACTCTTCAAAGAAATTAGCATCACTCGTTACGCTTTCAAGCTCCATGATGCACTTATTGAATACTCCATCATCGTCACCAGTGCTTTTAAACAAAAATGCGAAAGGTTTTACTGCCTTAATGTGAAAAATTTTTGATGGGCACAATAAAATATGATCATCGAACCTGTAAAATGAATAGAATACAGGGTGTCTTTTTAATAAAATAAGTTTTACCTTAGCTTTTAATAATTTCTGCCGTCTCAATTCTTTGAACTGATTTATCAGCATATCTTTTGTATCTTTAATCTTCTGCCTTGTATTTCCTCTTGGACCTCCACTTGTCCAATGTTGTTCTAGCGCCTCGATGAAAATATTATCTTCATGATATATGTATATATTTATTTGATTTCCTTTTTGTTTTGCTAATTTGATTAATGTATCATTGTATGTGTTGAATAGAGTTTGTCCGTAGGTTAAATACATATCAATTTTATTTGATTTTGATAAATATTTTCTAAAATCAAAATCACTGAAACTGGAATAGTAACTTACTAATCCAGCGCTAACTACTTCTTTTGATATATTAAAATGGTGAAGCATATTATTATACACTTCCTGTCTTGTAAATATCTCAAAATACAAGCCAACCAAAACGCCGGTTAATATTGCAACTGAAATATTTGATATTATATTTATATATGGTATTAAACTGCTAATAGGGTTTTTAAATTTATAAAACTCTGAAGCAAGTATAATAAGCAACATTAATAATAATATTACAAATTGTTTGGATGTAAAAAATTTTGCCGACATATGATCTATGAATACTGGGTGAGAAATTTACTTATATAGAATTTGTCTTATAGCGGATTCATGAACGGTGTAGCTGCCGTCGCCTAGCGTACGTAAGCAGGTATATGCAAGCGTATTCGATGGATTTGCGCCAGCGCGTGGCGCAGGCGCTGACTGAGCCCGGAGCCCGGCAGGC
>NZ_RWIT01000020.1 GCF_003944715.1 Hymenobacter rigui
GCCGGGCTCCGGGCTCAGTCAGCGCCTGCGCCACGCGCTGGCGCAAATCCATCGAATACGCTTGCATATACCTGCTTACGTACGCTAGGCGACGGCAGCTACACCGTTCATGAATCCGCTATATAGAATAGTAATTATCAATTTCGGGCGTTCCGGCGGACAGCCAGCCATGAGCCCAGGTAAGCCAAACCATTGCCATAAATCATAAATAATGCCCCCCATTTTCCATCTCTCACTCCATGCATCAGTAGATCGATACTGAACCAAGCCAGACCTGCTACAATAATCCAACCTAATACACTAGCAATTGGCTTCTCGAAAAAGCTCATTTCCCGAATAATGGCAGGTTTGTGACGATGCTCATTGGTTGCGGCCCGGCCGCATATATATTCCTGGAAATCCGCAATCAAAGTTGGCAACTCATCATTCGCAGCAAAGGTATCACTGCGGCCTAATGTTACTTTTTTTCCGGAATGGAGCCGCAACCGCAGGGATTTGCTGCCGTTGAATTCCTGACTCACAAATGACGCAATGTCATCAAGTTTGATAACCTGTTTACTCCCTGACCGAGGTGAATCAATAATCAGCTCCTCTGCACTTAAACTCACTTGCAAAGGTTCCATTGCTAACTGCTTTAACAGGAAGTAGCCAATACCCATACAAGCAAACGACCAAAACAGAACAATGCCATACGTATAGTTTGTATTTGGCAAGTCTACTATGAATGGTCCGGCAATCAACAAGATTATACAGCCCAAGCAAATGACTACTACCCGTTTAACTCTCGCAACTCGAACCGTATAATTTCTCATTTTAGCACTGCTAGTTATCTTACATCTCCCCTTCTACCCCTAGTCCGAACAAAGCGAAATCATACTTCACAGGGTCCTGGGGGTCGAAGGTGCGGAGGTGGGCGGTGAGGTCTTCGGCGGCCAGCCAGTCTACCTGCTTGCGTTCCAGCAGGCCCAGGCGGCGGGCCACGCGCTCCACGTGCACGTCGCAGGGGCAGATAAGGTCGGCGGGCGAGAGGCGCGTCCAGAGGCCGAAATCCACACCGTGCGCGTCGGGGCGCACCATCCAGCGCAGGTACATGTTCACGCGCTTGCAGGCCGAGCCACGGGCCGGGGTGGCCACGTGCTTGCGGGTGCGCTGGGGCGCATCGTCCAGACTAAAGAACAGGTTATGGAAGTTTTCGAGCCGCTCCTTCTGGGTGCGGCCTACCAAAAAGGCATCTTCCAACGTGTCGTGGCGGGTGTAGAACCAGCGCAGCCAGTGCACGAAGTAGAGCAGGTCGGTGTCGCAGAAGGTGCGGTGGCAGAAGCCCAGCAGGCGCTTCAGGTCATCGTCCTGATGCTGCCGGATGAACTGGTAGGGCGCATTGTCCATGCGCTGCATCAGCTCCCGGCACTTGCTGATGATGGTGGGCCGGCGGCCCCAGGCCAGCAGCGCCGCAAACAGCCCGCTGATTTCCACATCCTGCCGCTGCGTGAACTGGTGCGGGATGCTGATGGGGTCGAGGGGTATGAAGCCGGGCTGGTCGTAGTGCCGGTATTTCTCGTCGAGCAAAGCCCGAACCTGGGCGTGATTCATGGGGTGAAGTGGTGAGTTGGTGATTGAGTGACTTAGTGAGTTTGTTGTTCTATCGAGGTCATTGGCGCAATTAGAACGGCAAACTCACTAAGTCACTCAATCACCAACTCACCGTTACGGTACGTAGTTGGTTTCTACGCGGAAGCGTTGGTCGGGGGTGGCGAGGCGTTGCACGGCCCGCTTGGAGAGGCGCACCAGGATGTTGGTGTTTTCGCCGGTATCAGGCAGCTGCCCAATTACGCGCACGTACACCGACTGCCCGTTCATGATGTTTTTTACTTCCATGATGGTGCCTACCGGAGCCGTTTTGTGCAGGGCCAGGTACTTGTCGGAAGCATCCGTCTGGATGGCCGTAGCCAGGCCGCTTTCCGACACGCGCCGCACGATTTCGCTGGCGCGGGTGGGGGCTTTTTCCCGCTCGGCAGCCGGTGCGGTAGTAGCAGGCGTGGCGGGCGTGATGGCCGGTGAGCTGGCCGAGTCGCGGGCCCGCTCTCGGGCGGCGCGTTCCCGCGCTTCCTTTTCCCGGGCTTCGCGGGCATCCCGCTCGGCTTCCTCATCCCGTTCGGGGCGGGCCGTGGGGGCCGGGCGCGTGGCGGCCACCGGCGTGCTGGGTCGCGCGGCCGGGGCGGCCGCAGCCGTACCAGCCACAATCACCGATTCGCCCACGCGCACGTTGTAGTTGGCCGGAAAGCCGTTGAGGCGGGACAGTTCGGCGGGAGTTGTCTGGAAGCGGCGGGCAATGGCGAACAGCGTTACGCCGGGCTCCACCTTATACACCTTGTTGCCACGAGCATCGGTAGCCAGGGCGCGGGTAGCGGCCGGGGCGGCAGCCGTGGCTTTGGGCGCGGCCGGCTGGGTGAGCACCACCCGGTTGCGGGGCACCAAAATAACCTGGCCGGTTACCAACGCGCCTTTCTGGCCAGAATTGGCTTCTACAATATCCTCCACCGGTACTTTATAGCGCCGGGCCACGCCGTACAGCGTTTCGCCGGGGGTAACGCGGTGCTTGATCAGCAGCTTATTGCCCCGATACTCCACGCCAATGGAATCGGGCGGGGCAATGGGGCCGGTAGCGGCCCAGGCAGAAACACCAGTAAAAACAAACGCGGCAGTCAGCAACGAAAATCGGAACATACTTGTCGGCAGGCACAAAGCGGGTGCAAAGCAATATCGGCACAGAATGCCCCGCTTACATACAATTTGCCGAAAGTTACGGATTCAGGTTGAAGCCACCGCCATTCTAGGACGGGAGCAGTATGGAGTTGATGATTTTCAGGAAGAACCCCGCCCGAAACCACCTTGTGGGCTTCCGGGGCAGGACGGTCTGTTGGTTTTTCCCGTTTTTTGCGCCGCTCACCTTCTGACTCCCCTTCCTATGCTCGCCATCGGTATTATTCCCGCCCGCTTCGCCTCTACACGCCTGCCCGGCAAGCCCCTCGTAGACCTGGCCGGCCGCTCCATGATTGAGCGGGTGGTGCGCCAGGCCCAACAATCGAGCCTGAGCCGGGTGGTAGTAGCCACCGACGACCCGCGTATTCTGGACCACGTACGGGGCTTCGGGGGCGAGGCCGTGCTCACCCATCCCGACCACCCCAGCGGCACCGACCGGGTGCGCGACGCCTACGAGCAGCTGCAGGTGCAGGCCGACTGCATTGTCAACATCCAGGGCGACGAGCCCTTCATCCACCCCGCCCAGATTGACGCGCTGGTGCAGCTGTTTGCCACGCCCGAGCCGCCTCAGCTGGCCACGCTGGTGAAGTCCGTGGTGAGCGAGGAGGAGTTGTTCAGCCCCCACCTGCCCAAGGTGGTGCTCAACGCCCGGGCCGAGGCGCTCTACTTCAGCCGCCACCCCCTGCCCTACCAGCGCCAGCACCCGCAGGCCGAATGGCTCCGGCACCACCGCTACCTGCGCCACATCGGCCTCTACGCCTACCGGCCTGACGTGCTCCACGCCATTACCCAACTGCCCCCCTCCCCGCTGGAGCTGGCCGAAAGCCTGGAGCAGCTGCGCTGGCTGGAAGCCGGCTACCGCATCCAGACCGCCGAAACCGAGCTGGAAACCATCGGCATCGACACGCCGGAAGATGTGGAAAGGGCGTTGCGGCACTTGTGTGAAATCGAAGGGAAAAAGTAAAAGCGGCTCGTCATTGCGAGCAGCGCGAAGCAATCCTTCCTTCACGAAGCGCAAGGCCCTGAAATGCGAAAAGCCCCTGACGGCCGTGCTGGCGTCAGGGGCTTTTGTGTAGATCAAGGATTCGTACTCTGAAAAGGAAGGATTGCTTCGGCTACGCCTCGCAATGACGGGCGTTGCCTTTCTACTTCGTCTCCACCAGGCTGATGGCGTAGCCGCCGCCGGGGGCGCAGAACTGGGTCAGCTTGGTTTTGCTGGTTACCTTCTGCTTGCGGATCTGGTAGGCCTGGGGGTTCTTCTCGTAGTGGGCCGTGGGGGCGTCGGCGTAGATGGTGGCCGTGTACTTCTTGCCGGGCTCCAGGAAGCTCAGGTCGATTTTAGAGGTGCGACCCTGCTCGTCGCAGGTGCTGCCGATAAACCAGCTGCTTTTGCCCTTGGCCTTGCGGGCGTAGGTGATGTAGTCGCCGGGCTCGGCTTCCAGCACTTTGGTGTCGTCCCAGTCCACGGCCACGTCCTTGATGAACTGGAAGGCGTCGAGGTGCTCGTTGTAGTGCTCAATCATGTCGGCCGCCATCTGCAGGGGGCTGTACATGGTCACGTACAGGGCCAGCTGGCGGGCCAGGGTGCTGTGCACGAAGGACGTGTTCTGCGGGTTGAAGGTGCTGATGCGCGTTTGGAAGATGCCGGGCGTATAGTCCATCGGGCCGCCGATGAGGCGGGTGAAGGGCAGAATGGTAGTGTGGTCGGCGTTATTGCCCCCAAACGATTCGTACTCGGTGCCGCGGGCGGCCTCGTTGCCGATAAGGTTGGGGAAGGTGCGGGCCAGGCCGGTGGGGCGCACGGCCTCGTGGCCGTTCACCATAATCTTGTGCTCAGCTGCTTTTTCCAGCACGTACTGGTAATGGTTGTTCACCCACTGGTCGTAGTGGTGGTGGCCCAGCGGCACGATGTCGCCCACGTAGCCGGTTTTCACGGCGTTGTAGCCGTACTTGTTCATGAACTGAAACGCCGAATCCAGGTGCCGCTCGTAGTTGCGTACCGAGCCCGAGGTTTCGTGGTGCATGATGATCTTCACGCCCTTGCTGGCGGCGTAACGGTTCAATTCGACCACGTCGAAGTCCGGGTAAGGCGTCACGAAGTCGAACACGTAGTCCTTGTGCTTGCCGAACCAGTCTTCCCAGCCGATGTTCCATCCTTCCACCAGCACCGCATCAAAGCCATGCTTGGCGGCGAAGTCGATGTACTGCTTCACCCGCGTGTTGTTGGCCGCGTGCGTGCCGTTGGGCTGCACGGTTTTGTAGTCGATGGAGTCAAGCTTGATGTTCTCCTGGTTGGTGTACGACCACGTGCCCTTGCCCGTAATCATCTCCCACCACACGCCCACGTACTTCACCGGCTTGATCCACGATACGTCCGGGTATTTGGTGGGCTCGTTGAGGTTCAGTACCAGCTTGGAGAGCAGAATATCACCGGCTTTGTCGCTCACAATCACCGTGCGCCAGGGCGAGTTGGCGGGCGTCTGAATCAGGCCTTTGTCGCCCACGGCGTCGGGGGTCAGGTGGCTTTCCAGCACCATGTTTTTGTCATCCAGCTCCAGGTGCATGCAGCTGTAGTCGATGAGGGCCGCCTCGTGGATGTTGATGTAGAGGCCGTCCTGGCTTTTCATCATCAACGGCGTCTGCACGCCGGTGGGCGAGAAAGGCGTCTGGGAGGCGTTGGGCGTGGTGGCGGCTTTCATCTTGCCGCGCACTTCCGAGAGTTTCGACGTAACGGTGCTGTACTCCTGCGTGTCGTAGTCGCCGGGCAGCCAGAAGGCTTTGTGGTCGCCGGCCAAGGCAAACTGGGTGCGTTCTTCCTTGATGGTGAAGTAGTCGAGCTTGGGCTGGCGCGGGAATTCGTAGCGGAAGCCCAAGCCGTCGTCGAACACCCGAAACCGCACGCGCATGGTGCGCTGGGTGGCAGCCTGGGTGAGCGTCACCGCTAGCTCATTATAGTGGTTGCGGATGGTTTTCGACTCACCCCACACCGGCGTCCACGTTTCGTCAAACGAGCGGGTTTGTTTGTCGGTCTGGGTAAAGCCGGCTTGCAGACTGGTCGTGTTTTTCAGCTCCAGGCCCAGCTTGCTGGTTTTGATAACCGGCCGCCCCTTATAGGTTAGCGAGTAAGTGGGCACACCGCCCTCGGCCAGCGTGACGTTGAGCGTCAGCTGCCCGTTCGGCGACTTGATTTCTTCGGCCCGAAGCGTGCCCCAGAGCAGGCACAGCAGCCCCAGCAGCCCCAGGCGGCGAGTGGAAACAGGATTACGGAGTGGGTTCATGCGGATGAAATAGAAGTGCGTAGTGGCCTCAGCGGCTAGGAAAGAGTTATGCGCCGCAAGTTGCCACTCTGCAGCCGGAACCACTACGCTGCCGTTACCCAATTCCCCCGCGGTATTGATTTTAACGTCAAAACACCAGCCGCCATCCTTTGACCTCTACGACTACCCGCCGGCTTTCTTGGCCTTGTAGCCTTTCTCCAGCAGCACAGCCATGACCTTGTCGCGGAAGTCACCCTGGATAATGATTTCGCCGTCTTTAGCATTGCCCCCCACGGCGCACTTGGTTTTGAGCAGCTTACCCAGCGTCTGCAGATCCTCATCCTGGCCCACGAAGCCCGTCACGAGCGTGACCTGCTTGCCACCCCGCGACTTTTTATCCAACTGCACCCGCAGATTCTGCTGCTGCGGGGGCAGCGTGGCGGCGGTTTCTTCGGTGTTGTCCTGGTATTCGAAGTCGGGGTTAGTGGAATACACTACCCCTTCCCGGCGGTTGTTCTTGGATTTCATACAATGTGATGGTGAACTTGTGAGATGGAGAGTTGTCGTTCAGCCGGTACAAAGAGACAAGTAAACTCACCATTTCACAAGTTCACCATCTTATCACTACACGGCTACTTCCAGCGCCAGCGGTGTCAATTCTACCTCGAAGTCGGTAGCATCGGCAACGTAGTCGCCATCGACGTGGAAGCCCAAGGGCTGAGCGGCGCGCACCCGGATGCGGCGGCTGGTATGGTACGCAGCACTGCTAGAGGTTGCCAGCGTACCGAGGGCCAGCCCCACCCCTACCCGCACGGCCCGCAGCATGGGCAGCGCATCAATCAGGCACACATCCAGCAGGCCATCCTGAATGTTGGCCTGGGGTGCTATGTAGGCGTTGTTGCCGTACTGGGCGGCGTTGGCGAAGGCCAGCACGTAGCAGTGCGTATCGAGCAGCTGGGCGTTTTCCAGCTCCACCTGCACCGGCGTGGGGCGGTAGCGGCGGTACTCGCGCAGGGCCACCTTCACGTAGGTGCTCAGACCGCGGGTGCCGGCCCGGGCAAACAGCTTGCTCACGTGGGCATCAAATCCCAGCCCGGCCGTGCAGAAAAACCAGTGGCCGTTAATCTGGCCCGCATCAATGCGCTGAAACGTGGGCTGACACGCGCGGCGCACGGCTCCCGGCAAATCCAATGGCAGGCGCAGGTGGCGGGCCAGCCCATTGCCCGAGCCCCGGGGCACGATGCCCAGGGCCGCCCCGGTTCCCAGTAGGCCCCGGGCCACTTCGTTCACGGTACCATCACCGCCCACGGCCACCACCACCCGGCAGCCACGCTCCGCGGCCTCCCGGGCCAGCTCGGTGGCGTGCCCGGCCCGTTGGGTCAGCTGAATCTCGAAGTCGGCCCCGGCGGCCGTGGCGTAGCGCGTGAGCAGCGCCGGCACATCCTGGGTGCGGTTGGTGCCGGACGTAGGGTTCAGAACAAAGCAGATGCGCACAGGGAGAAGGCTACGAGTAAGGAAAAGTAAAAAACAAAAGGCTTATAAAACACTACATTTCAATCTCCTGATAAAATCAGTGACTATTCATAATTACTTGCAAATAATTTAGCACAGCAGGCCGAGTAACCGAATCATGTAGAGAACTTTTCAATTCTTGGTAATGAGCATTTATGAATAACATTTCATTCTCCTGAACAGTGTAGGAAAGTATTTGTGCTCGACTCAATTTGGAAGCTTTATAACGGCCTACTAATTTCTTCTGTATATCATTCCATACATATTCAACAACAGTTGAATCGTTCACTACAAACGATTCGGAATTCACTCTTGTAGTATCAGGTAAGGTGACATCGTACACCATCTTTATTCGAAGGGGATTGGTGGATTGTATTGTGAATACCAACCACCATGCACGGAATCCCCAGAATAATTGAGAATTACCGTCTTTAAGCTCGTTTAGAACTGGCAGAAGTTTGTCACCATCATACCTATAGAAATTGAGGTTATTCCACCAGATACCAGAACCCCTGCGAAATTCACGAGTGTAGTATACAACAGTTTTATTATTTTCATCTTGGTAGTGTTTTAAATCAAGTCCGTAATGTCTATAACCATCATGAATAGCTATTAACTTATTTTTCTTAAAAAAGAACAGAGGCGCAGGCTGGCAACGCTCCAAAAAACCAATACCAATGGCGTACTCCTCGAAAGAATTGTTTCTAAAAGGATAAAACGCAACTGAAATACTATCCGCCGCAAACTTTCTGAACAAGCCCTCCCGACTGCAGCCTTGACCGATTGTAGCATCTCTAAAAATACGCTGCGCCTCCGTTCGGGTCATTCTCCCCAGCCACGCCGCCTGCTTCAATAGAGTAAAGTCCTGTGTTGTTAATGTTTGGCTCCGCGACGTTTGATGGTAGAAAATCGAATCGGCATACAATGCTGCCCTATCGGTTAATGGCGGTGAGGGCAAATGCCCCACGCTGTCTAGAAAAGCTTCTAGTTGCTGGTCAGAATACGCGGCGCTCTTCAGACCAGCCTCGTTTTTGCTGGATGGTGAGACGGAAATACCGTACTCTGCGGCAGTTTTATTATCAGTTGGTCCACCGCAACAAATTATCAGCAAGCAGCTACTCACGTAGATATACCTTACTACAGGGGAAAGCATCCTATAATCAATAATCGAGTAAGAGAGTCGTCGGGCCGCAAAATACAAACCGCCTGCCCGGTTTCCCGGACAGGCGGCTTTTTACTTTAGGCAAAAACCCGAAGGCTTAACCGTTCATTTTCTCGCCCAGCTTCTGGATGAGGTCGGCGGTGCGGGTGCTGTAGCCGGTTTCGTTGTCGTACCAGCCTACCACTTTCACCAGCGTACCGTTGGCCGAGGTCAGCTCCGAGTCGAAGATGCACGAGTGGGGGTTGCCCACGATGTCGATGCTCACCAGCGGATCGGTGCTGTACTCCAGGATACCTTTCAGGGGGCCTTCAGCAGCAGCCTTCACGGCGGCGTTGATTTCCTCCTTCGATACTTCCTTTTTCAGGATTACGGTCAGGTCCGTAGTCGAGCCATCTGGAATAGGCACGCGCATGGCAATACCATCCAGTTTGCCCTTCAGCTGGGGCAGTACCAGCCCTACAGCTTTAGCAGCACCCGTCGAAGTGGGGATGATGCTGTAAGCAGCGGCGCGGGCGCGGCGCAGGTCTTTGTGGGGTGCGTCCTGCAGGTTCTGATCGGAAGTGTAGGCGTGCACCGTGGTGATGTAGCCTTTCTCGATGCCGAAAGCATCATCCAGCACCTTGGCCATGGGGGCCAGGCAGTTGGTGGTGCACGAAGCGTTAGACAGGATGGTTTCCGAGCCCGTCAGGATGTCTTCGTTCACGCCCAGCACTACCGTGGGGATGTTGCCGGTAGCGGGAGCCGAAATAACCACTTTCTTGGCACCGGCGGTCAGGTGCTGACCAGCACCAGCCTCGTCCACGAAGCGGCCGGTCGATTCCAGCACCACGTCAACGCCCATCTGGCCCCAGGGCAGCAGCTTGGGGTCACGCTCGGCCAGAGCGGCAATGCGCTGGCCGTTTACGGTCAGGCTCTCCTCGTCGTAGGCTACGGTGCCGTCGAAGCGGCCGTGTACGGAGTCGTACTTCAGCAGGTGCGCCAGCGTTTTGTTGTCAGTCAGGTCGTTGATTGCCACGACTTCCACGTTCTCACGCTGAAGCAGCGCCTTGAACGTGAGACGGCCGATGCGGCCGAAGCCGTTGATGGCAACTTTGATTTTAGCCATAGTAGTATGGGGAAATGGGAGGTTTATCGGTCCGGAGGGGCCGGGTGAAAACGCGGAGCGAAGGTAACGGGCTGGGGGTACTTCGCCAAATCAAAGCCAAAGTAGCGGGCCGGGGCCGGGCCGGTTTGGGCCGGGCAGACCGGCATACGGCCCTCACACCCTCCCGCAGCAAAAAATTTCCACCTGAAAATCAGCTCATTTATCCGGAATCGACTATTTTTTTCAAAACCAGGTATTGCGCTGAAAGTTCCGCCTCCTATCTTTGCATCATCAAAACGGAAAAACGCTCCGCTTCTGATAACACGGTCCGTTCGTCTAGGGGTTAGGACAGTAGATTTTCATTCTACCAACAGGGGTTCGATTCCCCTACGGACTACTTCAAAAAGCCTTCTGCTACTCAGCGGAAGGCTTTTTTATTTCCCGGCGCTGGCTCTCCAGCCCCGCGCAACCGCGGGGTGGGCTTCTGCGTCTGGTAAGGGTGATGTCCACTACCTCCCCTGCGCTGGGCGGCCTGCTGGCCCTGGCCCTGCTGGGTGCCTGCCAGACGCCCAAACCCGCTACCTCCGTGAAATCTGCCGCCCTGCCGGCTTCGCCGCGCCCGGCCGAAGCCCCGCTGATCTGGAAAAACGAAGCCTTTGCCCTCTACGCCGACCGCGTGGAGCAGGGCCCGCACGTGGCCCGGGCCGTGTCGCGCACGGAACTGACCTCCAGCTACCAAAGCCCGGCCAACGCCTACCAGGACCCGCGCATCACGTTCAAGTTCAGCCTTAACGGCACCGACAACGAAATGGCCCCGGGCCAGGACCACCGCATTGTGGCCATTCCCCGGGCCGGCAGCACGGCGGTAGAAACGCCGGTGCTCACGTTCGGGCAGCAGTTTGTCGATAAAACCGAGGTGCCCGCCAACACCTACCTGGCCCCCAACACGCCCCTGACCATCCGGCTGGATCTGCGGCCGGTGCTGGCGGCGTTCAAGAAGCAGGGCTACTTTACTACGTATGCCGGCGAGAAGCTCTACGCTCAGGATTTTAAAGGCGTGTTCGTGGCCGGCAACACGGCCCCACTGAGCTGGGACTTTGCCAACCTGGCCGGCAAACAGGAGCTGGAGCTGAAGGACCCCGACGACAACGGTATCTACGAAGTCACGCTGGTGCTGAACCAGCCCGCCGCCGCCAAAACCACGGCCACCGCCTGGAAAAAGACCCTCAACACCGACGACCTACCCCAGTACTCGTCGGACTACCCCCTCCCTGACGCGCTCTACAACCTGGCGCTGGAGGAAGCCCGCCGCGCCGTGGAGCCCGATGGCACCTTCCGCACCGGCCAGGAATGGGCCGGCGTGTGGACGCGCGACATCAGCTACTCTATTATTCTGGCGCAGGCGGTCTTGCAGCCGAAAGTGGCCATGACCAGCCTGCTGCGCAAGGTTAGCGCCAACGGCCGCATCATCCAGGACACCGGCACCGGCGGGGCCTACCCCTGCTCCACCGACCGGATGATCTGGGCCGTGGCCGCCTGGGAAATCTACCTAGTGACGGGCGACGAGGACTGGCTGCGCAAGGTCTACCCGATCATCAAAAACTCTTTGGATGACGACCGGCAGAATGCCTACGACGCGCAATCTGGCCTTGTGCGCGGGGAGTCGTCGTTTCTGGACTGGCGGGAGCAAACGTACCCGCGCTGGATGCAGCCGGTGGATATTTACCAGAGCGAAAACCTGGGCACCAACGCCGTGCATTTTCAGGCCAACCAAGTGCTGGCCCAAATGGCCGAGCGACTGGGCGAGGCCACGGTGGCCCGGCAGGCCCGCGAGCAGGCGGCGCGCCTCAAGCAAGGCATCAACGAGCACCTCTGGCTGGCCGAGCAGGGCTACTACGGGCAGTTCCGGTACGGCCGTAATTTCCTGAGCCTATCGCCCAAAGCCGAGGCCCTGGGGGAGGCGCTGAGCGTACTCTACGGCGTGGCCGACGCCGACCGGGCCCGGCAGGTAGTGGCCCGCACGCCCGTGACGGCCTACGGCATTCCGTGCATCTACCCCCAGATTGCCGGCATCCCGCCTTACCATAATAATGCGGTGTGGCCCTTCGTGCAGAGCTTTTGGGCGCTGGCGGGAGCTGAGGTTGGCAATGAGGCGTCGGTGCTGGAAAGTATGGCGGCGGTGTACCGGCCGGCGGCGCTGTTCCTGACCAACAAGGAAAACTTCGTGGCCGACAACGGCGACTTCGCCGGCACCCAGATCAACAGCAGCAACATGCTCTGGAGCCTATCGGGCAGCCTGGGGCTGGTGTACAAGGTGCTGTTCGGGATGCGTTTCGAGCCCGAAGGATTGGTGCTGCGGCCGTTTGTGCCCCAGGCGCTGCAGGGCCGCCGGGAGCTGACCGGCTTCCGCTACCGGAACGCAGTGCTGGATATTGAGCTGCAGGGCTTCGGCCGCGACATCAGCACCATCACCCTCGACGGCCAGCCCCTGCCCGACGCCACAATTCCCACTACGCTCACCGGCCGCCACACCGTGCGCATCACTCTGAAAAACCAGGCCCCGGTGGCAGCGGGCACCAACCGCGTAGCCAACCAGTTTGCCCCCGAAACGCCCGCCGTGCGCTACGCCGCCGGCCGCCTCAGCTGGGCCCCGGTGGCCGGGGCCAGCGCCTACCAGGTGCTGCGCAACGGCCAGTTTGCGGCCCGCACCACCGAAACCAGCGTGGCCGTAACGCCGGCCGCCTACGCCGAGTACCAAGTGGTAGCCGTGGACGGGCAGGGCCTAGAGTCGTTTGCCAGTGAGCCGCTGGTGGTGGCCGCCCGCCCGGCCCAGCTGGTGCAGTTGGAAAGCGGTGCCCCCAAATCGGGCAAGCTGTACAGAGGGTTCAGCGGCGCGGGTTTCGTGGAAATCAGCAAAACGGTGAATACCCGCCTGGCCATTCCGGTTACCGTTGCCGAAACCGGCCTCTACGCCCTGGATTTCCGCTACGCCAACGGCAACGGCCCGCTCAACACCGACAACAAGTGCGCCATCCGCACGCTGCGTCTGGGCCGGCAGCCGCTGGGCACCGTGGTGCTGCCCCAGCGCGGCGTGGCGGAATGGTCGAACTGGGGCTTTACCAACCCCGTGCTGGTGCAGCTCCCCAAGGGCACGCATACGCTGACGCTCAGCTTCGAGCCTGCCAACGAGAACATGAACGGGGAGGTGAACCAGGCCATGCTCGACTACCTGCGGGTAACGCGGGTGGAGTAGTCGTCAGGGCCAGTTCCTTATATGTTCGTCATGCTGAGCGGAGCTGAAGCTTCTCTGTTGATTCGTCGCAACGTTATTCAGACGAAGCGGTAGAGATGCTTCGGCAAGCTCAGAATGACGTTCTTTTATTCGTCCTTTTCCATCTCTCATCCCGCACCTGCCTGCAACCGGGTTGCTGGTTTTGCCGCTACCTTGCACGCATGCACCCACTCCGCGCCTACATTCACCGGTTTGTGCCTCTCACCGAGGATGAGTGGGCCCCACTGGCGGCCGGGCTGCGTATGCATCAGCTGGGGCGGAAGCAGGAGTTTGTAACGCAGGGACAGGCTGCTCCGGAGCTGGCGCTGGTGCTTGCCGGGGCTTGCCGGCTGTACTACACCCGGCCCGACGGCGAGGAGCGCACCACGTATTTCTTCTTCGAAAACCACCTGATGGGCAGCTACCAAAGCTGCCTCACCGGCCAGCCCAGCCAATTCAGTATTCAGGCCCTGGTCCCCACGGAGCTGGTTACGTTCCCGTACGCCCTACTGCGCCGGCTGTTCGATGAGTACCCGGTGTACGAGCGGTTTGGGCGGCTGCTGGCCGAGTATCACCTGCTGGGCACCGACGCCCGCCTGACCGAGCTGCTGCTGCTGAGCCCCGAGCAGCGTTACCACGCTTTGCTCCGCAGCCACAAAACCAAGATTCTGGAGCGCATCCCCCAGCAGTACGTGGCCTCCTACCTGGGCGTAACGCCCGTGTCGCTCAGCCGCATCCGGGCCCGCCTGTTGTCCAACGATGCTGGACCAATGTAGAGACGCAATATCTTGCGTCTCTTTGTTGCTGAGGTTGAATTTACTGAAGATATACCTAGAACGGTCATGCTGAGCTTGCCGAAGCATCTCTACCGCTTCGCTGCAATACTATTCAAGCGAGGCGGTAGAGATGCTTCGGCAAGCTCAGCATGACCATTCTACTGGTTTCAGCAACTTCGTAGGCAGATTCGTTGCGTAGGCAGTGCTGATTGAGTCGTTCAATGACGAGACTTCAACTGTCGCGTCTCTACGGCGGTTTGGCCGGATTTCTTAGCGTTTGTTAACGAATTGCGGCGGGCTGGAGGCTGACCTTTGGGATGTTGTTCTACTACATTCCAAAACCCCATGAAAACCCTGCTCAAACTCGAAGAACTGGCCCAACTCCTGGCTGCAATGCTGATTTTTGCCCACTTACCCTATGCGTGGTGGTGGCTGCCGGCCCTGTTTCTGGTGCCCGATCTGGGCATGCTGGGCTACCTGGCTGGCCCCCGCGTGGGGGCCTTCACCTACAACATAGTGCACCACAAAGCCCTGGCCCTGCTGGTGGGGCTGGCCGGCTGGGTGCTGGGGCAGCCGCTGCTGCTGCTGGCCGGCTCGGTGCTACTGTTTCATTCGGCCTTCGACCGGCTGCTGGGCTACGGGCTCAAGTATAAAACCGGCTTTCAGGATACGCACCTGGGCCGTGTTGGCCGGGAGTTGGTGGAGGCTTAGATGTGGGGCGGGCAGTTCCTTTGTATGGTTGAGCTTAGCTACTTACGAGACGGGGGTGATAACAGAAACCGGGAAACAAACTAATGGCCGCCGCCGGTTTTCTCCCGTAAACCCATGGGTTCACCAATCCAAAATGGCCTATGTCGCGCACCATTATTGTCTCGAATCGACTACCTACCAAAATCCTTCGCACTGATGACAGCCTCACGTTTCAGCCCAGCGAAGGCGGGCTGGCAACCGGTCTGGGCTCCATTTACCGCCAGGAGGGCAACGTGTGGGTAGGCTGGCCGGGGCTCTTTGTGGAAGATGCGGCCGAAGAAGAGTACGTGTGCGAGCAACTGCGCCAAGATAGCATGGTGCCGGTGTTCCTGACCGAAGCCGAAATCCGGGACTTCTACGAGGGCTTCAGCAACTCCACGCTCTGGCCCACCTTTCACTACTTCACCCAGTACGCTACCTACGAGCAGGCCCACTGGGATGCCTACGTGGCCGTGAACGAGAAATTCTGCCGGGCCGTGCTGGAGCTGGCCGGTCCTGAAGATACCATCTGGGTGCACGATTATCAGCTGCTGCTGCTGCCGGCCATGCTGCGCAAAGCCCGCCCCGAGGCCACCATCGGCTTCTTCCTGCACATTCCGTTCCCGTCTTACGAGCTGATTCGGGTGTTGCCCTGGCGCACCGAGCTGCTGGAAGGCATGCTGGGAGCTGATTTGCTGGGCTTCCACACCTTCGGCTACATGCGCCATTTCCTGAGTGCGGTAGCTCAGCTCCTGGGCCTCTCGGCCCAGAACGGACAGATAGAAACCGGCTCGCGCACGGTGCTGGTCGATGCTTTTCCGATGGGCATTGACTACGAGCGGTACGTGGAAGCAGCGGCTTCGGAGGCGGCACAGCAGCACGAGGCCACCTACCGTGAGGCCCTGCGCGACGTGCGCGTAATTCTCTCCATCGACCGGCTCGACTATTCCAAAGGCATTGCCCAGCGGCTGCGGGCCTTTGAGCTGCTGATTCAGCGCTACCCCGAGTGGCGCGAACAGGTCAGCCTGATTATGGTGGTGGTACCCTCCCGCGACCAGGTGGCCCAATACGCCAGTCTCAAGGAGGAAATCGACGAACTGGTGGGCCGCATCAACGCCCAGTACCGCACTATTTCCTGGACGCCCATTCATTACTTCTACCGCTCCTTCCCGCTGGAAGAGCTGGCCTCTCTGTACCGCCTGGCCGAAGTGGCCCTGGTGACGCCCATGCGCGACGGCATGAATCTGGTGGCCAAGGAGTTCGTGGCCAGCAAGGCTGATCAGAAAGGCGTACTGATTCTGAGTGAGCGGGCCGGTGCGGCCCGGGAGCTGTCAGATGCTCTCATCATCAACCCTACCGACACCGGCCAACTGGCCGAGGCCATGCACGATGCGCTGGTGATGCCCGAGGACGAGCAGCAGCAGCGCATGAGCGCCATGCAGGCCCTGGTGCGCCAGTACAATGTGTTTGCCTGGACCAAGCTGTTCATGGCACGCTTGGCCTACAGCAAAATGAAGCAGCACACGCTGGATACCGAAACCCTGAAACCGGTGGTAGTGGAGCAGCTGCTGGCCGATTACCACGCCGCTCCATCCCGCCTGCTGCTGCTCGATTATGACGGCACGCTGGCTCCTTTCCACCCCAATCCCCAGCGCGCCCAACCCGACCAGGAGCTGCTGCTGCTGCTGCGCGCCCTCACCGATAATCCGCAGAACCGCGTGGTCATCATCAGTGGCCGCGACCGGGCCACCCTGCAGGAATGGCTGGGCCACCTACCGGTTGATTTTATTGCTGAGCACGGCGTGTGGCTGCGGGCCGCGGGCGAGGATTGGCAGCTGTTTCAAACACTCAGCAATGAGTGGCAGCGCGACATCCGGCCGATTCTGGAGCTGTACGTGGCCCGCACCGCCGGCTCGTTCATTGAGCAGAAAGAGTACTCGCTGGTGTGGCACTTCCGCCGTGCCGACGCCGAGCTGGGGGCCGTACGGGCCCGCGACCTGCTCAACCACCTCTCCTTCATGACGGCCAACACCGACCTGCAGGTAATGGAAGGTAATAAGGTCATCGAAATCAAGACGGCCGGCATCCATAAGGGTACGGCCGCCGCCCGCTGGCTGGCTACGTACCAGCCCGCCTTCACCCTGGCCCTGGGCGACGACCGGACCGACGAGGACACCTTCCGGGCCATGCCGCCCGAAGCTTACACCATCAAAGTAGGTACCGCCAGCCGCTCCCTGGCCCGCTACCACGTCGCCTCTACTACCGACGTGCGCAAGCTGCTCCGGGCCCTGCTGTAACTCGTCATTGCGAAAGGGCACCTGTCATTGCGAGTGAAGCGAAGCAATCCGTCCTTTTCCTACGCCCAACTCTGTTTCATGCAAAAGCCCCTGACGTCCGCACTGGCGTCAGGGGCTTTTGTTTAGGTCAACGGTTGAAGCACTAAAAAGGACGGATTGCTTCGTCGTGCCTCCTCGCAATGACGCTCACTCGCCAGCGTCTGCCTACACGAAATTGGGTTTCGCCAATTTCTGGGCAATGCGGTAGGCGGCATTTACTAACCCCACGTGGCTGTAGGCCTGCGGAAAATTGCCCCACTGCGAGCCAGTTTTGGCGTCCACGTCTTCCGCCAGCAAACCTAAATGGTTGGTATAGGTGGTCAGCTTCTCGAACTCCCGGATGGCTTCCTCCACCCGACCTACGCTGGCCAGGGCCTCCACGTACCAGAAGGAACAGATGAGGAAGGTGGTTTCGGGCGTGCCGAAGTCGTCGGCGTGGCGGTAGCGGTAAAACAGTCCTTCGGGGGTTTTCAGGGACTTTTCCAGTGCCTCTAGGTGCTTACGGGCGCGTTCCGAGGCCGGGTCGAGGTAGCCCATCAGTATCAGCTGCATCCCGCTGGCATCGAGGTGGGGCGAGCCCATGGCGTTGGTGTAGGCCTGCAGCTCGGGGTTATAGCACTGCTCAATGTGGTCGGCGGCCACGCGCATGAGGCGCTCGGCGCGGGCTTCCATCTCGGTGTTGCCCACGGCCCGGGCCACCTTGCGGGCGGCGTGGCTGCCGGCCCAGTGAAAAAGGTAAGTGTAGCAGTGCTTCTGGGCCAGGTTGCGGAACTCCCACAGGCCGGCGTCGGGCTGGTCCATAGTCTGCTCGATAAGGGCCAGCGTGTCGTACACCAGCTTTTCGGGAGCCCGCCGCTCGGGGTCGAGGAAGCGGCAGTCCACGTACAGCGGCAGCAGCGCCACCAGCACCTGCCCGTACACGTCGTTCTGAATGTGTGTGTAGGCGTCGTTGCCGATGCGCACCGGCTGGTTGCCCTGATAGCCGGCCAGCGGCAGCTCCTGCTCCACCAGCTTCGACTCCCCGCTGATGCCGTACAACGGCTGGTACCGGTCCTGCACCTTGCTGGAAATATTCACGATGTAGTGGAAGTACCGCTCCATCTCCTCGAAGTGCCCGATGTTGTTGAAGGCCGTGAGGATGTAGTACGTGTCGCGCATCCAGCAGTAGCGGTAGTCCCAGTTGCGGGTGCTGCCGGGGGCCTCGGGCAGGCTGGTGGTGGTGGCGGCAATGATGGCCCCGGTATCCTCGTACTGGTGCAGCTTGAGGGCCAAAGCGGAGCGCAGCACCTGGCTCTGCTGGAAGCTGCCGATGCTGGTGCTTTTCACCCAGGTACGCCAGTAGTCGATGGTAGCGCGCAGAAACCGCTCGGCGGTGCTTTCCAGCGGGGCTTCCAGGGGTGCGCCGTAGGTCATCACCAGGTATTTGGGCTCGTTAAGCACAAAGTCTTCCTCCTCCAGCACGTAGGTGAGCGGGATGTTGGTGGTGAGGCGGATTTCTTCTTCGAGGCCCAGAAACGCAATGTGGTTAGAGCTGCGGCGGCGCGTGAGCTCCAGCTCGCCGTACTGGCCCACCGGCCGGCACGCCACCCGAATGCGGGGCGTGCCCTGCAGCGGCTCCACCTTCCGGATAAACATCAGCGGCTTGTAGTACCGCTCATACTGCGGAAAGCGCGGCGCAAAGTCCTTAACACGGTAGCTGCCGTCGGCCGTGGCAATGTCGGTCTGCAGCACGTTGGTGTTGGCCAGGTAGGTCTGATGGGAGGTGAACTCCTGCGTCGAATCGGCGGGCCGGATGCTGTATTCGCCGCCTTTTTCTTCATCCAGCAACGAACCGAACACGAAGCTGCTGTCGAAGCGGGGCCAGCAGAGCCAGCGCACGGCCGTATCGGTGCCAATCAGGCCCAGGAAAGCGCAGTTGCCGATCAGGCCGAAATCATAGGTATGTTTTATCATGAAGCAGGGAATTTGCCCGGCGTCCCGGAGGCTGCGGGCGCCGTATGGTAGTTGATAGTACCCCGCCCGCGCCGCAGAGGTTGTGTCAGCCACCGATTCGCCGGGTGCGTATGCCCTGGGAAACCCGCCGTTCCGAGCCGGATTTGTCCTGTCTTCACCCTTAGCTTCTCCTGCGCCTTGCCTGTTACCGTTGCCGCCTCGCCTTCTGCCCAAAAACGCACCAGTCGTCTACCACTGTACATTACCCTGGCCCTGCTGGCCGCACTAGCGGGCTGCTGGTTTGGCTGGCCCGCGTTTCAGGAAACTGTCCGGGAGGCCTGGACGGTACTCAAATCGGGCGAGCAGCCGCGCATTGCCGCCTGGATGCAGCAATTCGGGTACTGGGGACCGGTGGTGCTGGTGGTGGGCATGGTGGCGCAGATGTTTTTGTTTGTGGTGAACGTGGTGCTGCTGATTCTGGTGGCCATTCTGGCCTACGGGCCGTGGTGGGGTTCCTTGCTGGCGCTGGTGGGCGTGGTAGCGGCTTCCTCGGTGGGCTACGCACTGGGCCGGATGCTGGGCGATTCGTTTGTGCAGAAGCTGCTGGGCCGCAAAACCGAGCAGAAAGTGCTGGACGTGGTAGACCGCTACGGCGTGTGGGCCGTCATCATCGCCCGCCTCTCCCCCGCCCTTTCCGACGATGCCATTAGCTTCGTGGCCGGCGTGGCGCGTATGGGCTACTGGAAATTTATGGCCGCTACCGTAGCCGGCGTGGTGCCCCTCATTGCCCTGCTGGCCTACCTGGGCGAAGACAGTGAGCGGCTGAAAACCGGCCTGCTCTGGGTCACGGGCGTCAGTGTGGTGCTGTTTGCCGGCTACGTGTGGTGGGACCGACGCCGGGCAAAACAAAAATAATTTATCTGATTCTGCGGCGGTTAGCCATTTCCAATAGTTTTTTTAGCTGCTGGTATTTGCATTAAGCCGGAAACGCACTACTTTTGCATCACCAAAACGGAACAACGCTCCGCCACTGGTTACCCGGTCCGTTCGTCTAGGGGTTAGGACAGTAGATTTTCATTCTACCAACAGGGGTTCGATTCCCCTACGGACTACTTCAAAAGGCCTTCTGCTACTCAGCGGAAGGCCTTTTTTGCTTTCCTGGCTGCCTCCTATCCTATTCGTTTTATCATAAAAACCCCGATGGGCCGTGCAACCGCCCGCCGCGCAGTCCTACCTTTGCATAGCTTCCGGTGGGTCGGGAGCCGCTTTTTCCTTTGTTTGCCGTGTTACATCTTTCCGGGATTCGCGGGCTGGTGGGCGTTTTCGTCACCTGCCTGCTGCTGTTCTGTGCCCAGACCACCCGCGCCCAGCGCGCCCCTCTCCTGCGCGACCTGAGCCTGCGCACCGATACCACCCGCTACAGCCTCAGCCACAACACGGTGCAGGTTCAGGGCGAGCCCCAACTGTACTTCTATTACCGCCAGGACGATGAAACCGCCGAGTTACTGGTGTACCCCGAAACGCCCGGCCGCGCGGGCCTGCGCCTGCAACGCTCCGCCGATTTCACCCTGCTCGATTCCCTCACGCCCGTGGATGGAGCCCAGTATTACCGGGCCAAGCTGCGCTTCAAAGACTTGGGCAGCAACAAATTCCTGAGCCTCACCTTCCGGCAGCCCTCCGACTCAGTAGGCTTTGCCCCGCGCTCCGAAACCGTGAAGCTGCTGCCCGTTACGCGTACCACGCTGGAGTTTCGCCCCGCAGATACGGAGCTGTTTGTGGGCGAGGAAAAGGTGTTTGAACTCAGCAGCAACAATGCCAAGAACATCCGGGTAACGCCCGAATGGACGCGCGGGCAGGATATCGACTATCGGCTGGAGCAGGAAAAGGGCGTATTGCGCCTGCATGTGCTGCCTAATGCCCTGGGCACCCGCCAGCTCACCCTGCGGCCCCAAACGGAGCGGCCCTTTCTCACCGACAACAACCGCCGCGTAACCTACGCGCTGCCCTCCATTCGGCAGGAGTTTACCGTGAAGGCCTCCCGGCTGCGGTTTCTGAGCGTCGATAAAAAGGAAATTACCCTGGATGAAAACTCGCGCCGCAAGGGAGTGGAGCTGATTCTGGATAATGGCCGCACCTTCGACCTGAAGCGCACCTACCGCATCGAGGACCAGGAAGAGGCCGGGGGCGCGCTGATTGCCGAGCTGTTTACGCGTCAGTACCTCACCAACGACCGGGTGCTATGCTGGCTGCGCGTGTACAACACCCACCGCCAGACGGAGAGCTACCTCTACATCAAGGAAAATGACCTGGCCAAGTATATAACCAACTTTAACATCTCGCCCAAAACCACCATCAACGCCGTGAGCGTGCGGCACCGCGGCGGCGACTGGACTACTAACACCACCGTAAACCCCGGCGAAACCGTGGATGTGCGCCTAGAAGGCGAGTCGCTGACCCGGGGGCGGTTTCACTTCGAGGATGTTCAGGTAATTCCTTCTGATTCCAGCATCCGCTCCGATGCGGCCGTGGTGTACCGGGTTAAGGTTCCCATCACCATCGATAAGAAGCGGATTACTATTTTCAACACGGGGCAGCCTACCGGCCAGAGCCTGGCAGTGCGAGAGTTTCAGCGCCCCCACCCCCTGGATTTTGTGGGCGTTACTTTCGGCGAAGCCCCCCGCCCCGTTACCCGCCTCAATGGTCCGGTGCTTTACGACCGTACCATCCGCGACGTGGTGTTTAGCTTTAATGCCAGCGCCATTGATACCGAACAGCAGCTGTACGGCAAGCAGTATCTGACGTTTGATATTCGAACGCAGAATGCCAAGGGCGAGCTGATAGAGATGCGCACTGTGGATAATGTGGTTATCTGCCCCGATGGCAACTCCGTGCGGGCCGCTTTTTACCAAGACAAGCAGTGCCAGGTAGGCAACATCAGCCTTAACAGCCTGCTGAATTCCCGCAAAACCTACGACCTCGACGACTGGAGCACCATCATCATTACGGTTCGCCACACGCAAAGCCAGTATTCGGAGCCCGGTTTCTCGCAGAAGCTGGAGCTGGTGCTACAACGCCGGATGAAGTTTGATATTGATGTAAGTTTCCCGGGCGGCTTGCTTACCAAATACCCAGGGCAATCCAGCTACACTTCATTTGGTGGTATTTCGCTGGCCATGTTAGGGCAATTGAGCTTTTACCATCCCGAAAAAATCAATCGGCTGCGCCCCTATAAGGTGGGAGCTGGCTTTGTGGCGCTGAATGCTTTCAACCTGACAAACAGCAGTAACAAAGAGGCTAGTCGTGACTTAGGCTTAGTAATTATTGGCTCTATTTCCCCAACCCGGCGGGATGCGAAACTTACCTTTCCGCTATACCTGGGTGGGGGGTATCTGCTCTCTGAAGGCAAGCCTTTTATTCTTCTTGGACCCGGTATCGGGCTGCGGCTGTAGCTATACACGCAGGTACTAGCCTAACTACCACCGCCCGCTTAGCACTCATTGCCGGGTGAGGGGTAGTGCGTTGCGCCATCTTCTAGACACGGGCTTACGTAGGAACGGAATATGTCTGCTCCGATTACTGCCCCCGCGCCGCCAACCACGTCCACGTCGCCCTTCACCCCGCTGAAGATTCCGTTTTTCCGGATGCTGTGGATTGCCTCCTTCGTGTCGAACATTGGCACCTGGATGCAGAACGTGGGGGCCGTGGGACTGATGACGGAGCTGACGGCCTCGCCGGTACTGGTGGCGTTGCTCCAGACGGCCTCGGCCCTGCCCGTGTTCCTGCTGAGCTTGCCCGCCGGCGCGCTAGCCGACTTGGTGGACCGCCGCCGGATGCTGCTGGCCACCCAGACGTGGATGGCCGCCGTGGCGCTGCTGCTGGCCGCCGTGACGCTGCTGGGCCTCAACAACCCCTGGCTGCTGCTCACGCTCACGTTTCTGCTGGGCCTGGGCGGGGCGCTGAACAACCCGGTGTGGCAGACAGTAACCCCGGAGCTGGTACCCCGCCAGGAGTTGCCCCAGGCCATTGCGCTGAATAGCGTGAGCTTCAACCTGGCCCGGGCCTTCGGGCCGGCGCTGGGCGGCTTAGTAATCGGATACTTCTCGGCGGGCGCGGCGTTTTTGCTGAACGGACTGTCATTTCTGGCCACCATTTACATGGTGTATAGCTGGAAGCGTGAGCCCCAGGCCACCTCCACCCTGGCTACCGAACGGGTAATAGCCGCTATTCGGGGCGGGGTGCGCTACGCGCGGTTTGCGCCGGCCGTGCAGCATATTCTGGTGCGGGGCGTGAGCTTCACGTTTGGAGCCAGCGCCCTGTTTGCCCTGATGCCGGCCGTGGTGGCACGCCGCCTGCAACTGCCCACATCGTTTTACTCCATGCTGCTCTCCTGCATGGGCCTGGGTGCCGTAATTGCCGCCGTAACCCTGCCCCGTCTCAACCGCCGCCTCAGCATCGACTGGCGCGTAACGCTGGCCACGGCGGCGTTTGCCGGCGGCTTGCTGGGTCTGGGCTACGCTGATAACCGGTGGCTGCTGTACGGGCTGCTCACGCTGGTGGGCATGGCCTGGATGCTGGTGCTGAACTCCTTCAGTGTAGGCGTACAGACGGTGGTGCCGCGCTGGGTACAGGCCCGTACCATCAGCCTGTACCTGCTAACCATTCAGGGCGGCATGGCGCTGGGCTCGGTGGTGTGGGGCACGGTGGCGGAGCGGCTGGGCGTGACGGTGGCCCTCAGCGGGGCGGCCGGCTGGCTGGGTCTAACCACGCTGCTGGTGCTGAAATTCTCTCTGCGCACGTCCCCCGAAACCCTTGACCACACACCGGCCCGCCCCCGACTGGAACCAGTGCTGGCCGAAGCCCCCACTCCCACTGAGGGTCCGGTTATCATCACCACTACTTACCGCATTGAGCCCCGCAACCGCCCGCCCTTTACGTACCTGATGGAACAGCTGGGCCGCATCCGGCGGCGCGAAGGCGCCATTGGCTGGGGCCTGTACGCCGACCTGGCCGACCCTGTCCGGATGGTGGAATACTTCATGGTTGAATCGTGGGAGGAGCACGCCCAGCAGCACGAGCGGGGCGTAAGCCGCGACGAAGCCGACCTGAAAAATCAGATCCGGCAGTTGCACGAAGGCCCGGAGCCGCCCCACGTAACCCACCTGCTTGCCCAGCACTACCGCCCCATTCCCGATTCGCTGCCTATGGTGCCCGGCAGCACCCGGCTGGTAGCCGGTACGGCCGGCGAGGCTACCTAAACACAAGTACTACGCAGGCACATGCGCCGTACTCAGGTACTTTTGTCCCTGGGTAATGTACCGGAAGCAACCCGGCACAAAACCTTCCTGGGGGCTTCCGGCTTTTGACTCCTCTCCCCTCTCTCGTTTCCGAATGAAACTACTCTACAGCTACCTGCGCCACTACTGGGGCCTGCTGGCGCTGGCGCTGCTACTGGCCGCCATCAACCAGATTTTCTCCCTGCTCGACCCCTATATCTTGGGGCAGATTATTGACCGGTACGTATCGCCGGCCCTGAAAACTACTCAGCACCCTACGTTCTGGGTGTTTCTCACGGGTGGAGCCGGGCTGCTCATTCTCAAGGCCCTGGGCGTGGCCATGGTGTCGCGCATTGCCAAGAATTTCCAGGATTACTACACCAACGTCATCACCCAGCGGCTGGGGGCCGAGCTGTATTCGGATGGCCTGCAGCACTCCCTGGAGCTGCCGTATCAGGTGTTTGAGGACCAACGCTCGGGCGAGACGCTGGGCAAGCTCCAGAAGGTACGCACCGATGTCGAAAAGCTCATTCAGAGCTTCGTGAATGTGCTGTTCATCTCGCTGGTGGGCATCATCTTCGTGACGTGGTACGCCATCAGCGTGTACTGGCCCATTGCGGTGGTGTACTTCCTGACCATCCCGCTGCTGGGCTCGTTGAGCTTTTTTCTAAGTAAGCGCATCAAGGTTATTCAGAAGACCATTGTAGCGGAAACCACGGCTCTGGCCGGCTCCACCACCGAAAGTCTGCGCAATATTGAGCTCATCAAGAGCCTCGGGCTTGCCCAGCAGGAGACAAAGCGGTTGAATAATACCACGGAGAAAATCCTGAAGCTGGAGCTGAAAAAAGTGCGCTATCTGCGGTCCTTGTCATTTGTGCAGGGCACATTTGTGAATCTGATGCGCAACGTGATTCTGCTCATGCTGGTGTACCTGGTGGTGCAGGGGGTAATCTTGCCGGGCAAGTTTATTTCGTTCTTCTTTTACTCCTTCGCCGTCTTCGGGCCCCTGCAGGAGTTGGGGAACATCATCAACGTGTACCGCGAAACGGAAGCTTCCCTGGCCAACTACCAGCAGATTCTGGACACACCCAAGGAAGTGAAGCCAACTCACCCGAAGGTGATTGATAAAATTGAAACGCTGGAATTTGCGGACGTGCATTTCCAGCATCTCACGGCCAGCTCGCCGGCCCTGGATGGCATTAGCTTCCGCACCAAGCTGGGCGAAACCATTGCCTTCGTAGGCCCCTCGGGCTCGGGCAAAACCACCCTGGTAAAGCTGCTGGTGGGGCTGTATCCGCCGGCGCAGGGGCACATCCTGTACAACGGTATTCCCGGCCCGGAGCTGGATCTGGATGCCCTGCGGGAGCAGATTGGCTTCGTGACGCAGGATACCCAGCTGTTTGCAGGCACCATCCGGGAAAACCTGCGCTTTGTGGCTCCTCAGGCCACCGATGCCCAGTGCCTGCTGGCGCTACACCAGGCCGCGGCCGACTCATTGCTGGCCCGTGCTCCGCTGGGGCTGGATACGGTAATCGGTGAAGGCGGCGTGAAGGTATCGGGCGGCGAAAAGCAGCGCCTCAGCATTGCGCGGGCCCTGCTGCGCCATCCCACGCTGCTGGTGTTCGATGAAGCCACCTCCGCGCTGGACTCGCTTACCGAGGAAGAAATCAGCCAGACGGTGCGGGAGTTATCCGGCTCCCGCCAGCACATTACCATCCTCATTGCCCACCGCCTCAGCACCATCCTGCACGCCGACCGGATTTTTGTACTGGAGCGCGGCCACGTTGCCGAAGCCGGCCGCCACGATGAGCTGCTGGCCCAGCGTGGCCTGTACTACGCCATGTGGCGCCAGCAGATTGGCGAGCGGGAGGTGATGAAAGGCGCATTGGTGAAATAGGCCCGTTGTGGCCAGCTTTACTGCTTCAATACCCGGGTATGGCTTTTCCGGCCGTTCTGGTCCTGGTATTCCAGCACGTACATGCCCGGCCGCAAGGCGGTACCGTCCAGCGTGTGCTGCACCTGCCCGGCAGGCACCAGCTGTTGCGTCACCACGCGGCCTGCGGCATCGTAAAGCCGTAGCGTAGCCGCCCCTGTGCCGGGCAGCAGTACCTGCAGGGCATCCGTGAATGGATTCGGAAATGCACTCAACTCCGTTACCCGGCCCGGTACCACCATCACCACTCCCGAGTACTGCACCGTGCCATCCGTATCCTGCTCCCGCAGTCGGTAGTAGCGTTGCGCAGTGAGAGGCTGCGTGTCCAGATACTGGTACGAGCGGGGCGTACTGCTGGTGCCGGCAGCCGGCTGGCGCGTCAGCTCCTGCCACTCCCCGGCCGGATCCAGAGTAGTTTCAACGGCGAAATAGGCACTGTGTACCTCGGCGGCCGTTTGCCAGCGGAGCTGCACGCCGGCCGTGGTGCTGACGGCCTCAAAGCGCACTAGCGTAACGGGCAGTGTGGAAGCCAGCCGCACGTACAGCGCATTACCGCAGCGCAGAGCGGCGAGGCTGAAATCAATTTCGGCATTGCCGCCGCCTACCTCAGTAGTAGTATTGAGCACCCGGTTTTGGGTATTGGCCGCAATGGCGTAGTGCATTACGGCTCCGGGCTTGATGATGTGCCCCAGCTGGATACCGTGCCCCTGCTCGTGCAGCACCACACTCTCAAAATCAAACTGACCGCCCGTGGGGGCGGCCGGCCCGAACTGCCAGTTCCGCTCCCCATCAAATATGTAGTCGGTGCCCGTGAGAATCCAGCTCACTGTGCCGCCGCTGATGCATCCGGAGTAATAGGAATACGTAACGCCCAGCACGCCCGCCGACAGCTCCGTGGCATCGTCGAATGACACTACGTTCACGTTATCATTAGCAACGTTGCTGTTGATGGCAGTAGTAGTGGGAGCAATAATCCGGTTGGCTCCCACCCCGTTGCGCCACGTGGTCAGGGCACGTTCAAAAGAAGCTTTGGCCGCCGTGTTGGCCGCAAAATTCTCGTTGTATGTCAGCGTGTAGCCTCCGGCCCCGTTGTTTCCCACCATGGCTACCTGGTAAGCCGCATCCTGATACAGCACATTGCTCAGGGCATAATTTACGGTCAGCACATCTGTGCTCAGGGTGGCCGAGCCGCCCACCGTCACCTCTACTTTGCCGGTGCCGGCCGGGCCCGCGTTACCAGTTGAAGCAGCTGGCACCCGCACCCTGATTTCCGAATCCGACCAGCTCAGATAATCCACTGCCAGAGGGGTTACAGAAGAACTACCCCCGTTGTTGGCATTGGCAAACCCCACGGTACTGGTTCCCTGCGAAGCACCAAACCCGGATCCACTAATTGTCAGAACTGTGCCGGTGCCGGCCGTAACCGTAGCTGGGCTGAATCCGGTGATCCCAGCCGTGGCACCGGGGCGGGCCGACTGGCTCAGGCGAGTTTCTAGGGTACTGTTGGGGTGAATAGCGGTATAAGCCCGCCCCACCACCTGCTCCAGGGCCGGATACACCTCCTGCGTAATGGAAGCATACCGCCGGAACGGGTCAGCAGCCGTTACCGTGGCCAGGTTATAACGGATAAGCCCCTGCGGCCCAGCCGTCAACCTATAATTGGCTGACTGGACAGGATTTGGCTGCAACATGAAAATCCCCTGCTCCCCGAGGGAAAACCCGGGCTCATTCGATACTTCTTCCCGCCGCAGGCCCACGGTGCCGCCAGCGGTAACCACGCTGAGCACTCCGGCAGGCATCGTTCCCTTGAATACTTTAAATACCTCCAGTTCGTTGAAGGTGAGGATGTGCGGTCCGGTATCCTGACTGTGAGTGGATTCCACGCGTGCTTCCACTATCAGGGTAGCCTGGGCCACGCGCTGTGCCAGTGGCACCGGCTCCAGCATGCAGGCTTCCTGGGCATGGAGTGGCCCAGTCAGGAGCAGCAATACCAGTACCGGCAAGCAACTCCGCAGGAACCCTTCCAAAACCAATTGTGTTTTTTTCATAAGAGACGAATTTTGCCAGCTACCCTTCTTTCCGCTTCCTCCTTGGCTGCAAGGTTATATTAAGATTTCATAATATAACAAAAACCGTCCAATTTATCCTCTCCGGATACAGAATCAATCAGTTCCGCGCAGGCACTTTCGGCAAGGTAATTGCAAACTCATTAGTTCCTAAAAAGCACTTTTCCATGAACCACCTCCGCTTTTTCCGCCGCTTCGCAGGCTTGGTGCTTGCCGGGTGGCTTTGTTTATCCGGCACCGCTGAGGCACAGTCCTCCACTGGCGGGCAGCGCGACGTGCTGCGCGAAATCACCGATGTGGTGGGCCTGAAGCCTCGCTTCCAGCTGCGGGCTACTACGGAGGTGCAAAATGCCGCTGCCGTAGTGTATGGCGGACAGCGCTACCTATTATATAACCCGCAGTTTGTGGCCGCCGTGAACCGGGCGGGTCGTACTGACTGGGCCGGCATCAGCATTCTGGCCCACGAAATGGGCCACCACCTCAACGGTCATACCCTGCGCCCCGGGGGCTCCAACCCGGCCGACGAGCTGGAAGCCGATGAATTCTCCGGTTTCGTGCTGCGGAAGATGGGGGCCAGCATGGCGGAAGCCCAGGCCGGCATGGCCGTCGTATCCGATGATGAGGCCTCCCCTACGCACCCCGGCCGCAGCACCCGCCTTACGGCCATCAGCGACGGTTGGCTGCGGGCTAACCAGCAGATTGTAGCCACTACCCGCGCGGCAGCGCCTTCTGCCACCCCGGCCGTATTAGCCAACCGGGCTACTGCTCCCGTACGGACGGTAGCGGCAGCTTCGGCGGCGCCGGTTAGCGTACTGGGCAAAATCACCTTCCGCGACAACCCCGGTGAGGATTACTACATTACCAACCGCCTGAGCGTAGTGCGCTTTGATGCCGGGGCCCGCACGGCGCAGGTAGTTGGCCGCCTCACCCGCTCCGAAAGCGTAAACTACCCGTACGTACTAATTGACGGGCGGCAGCGCCGCCTGTATGTTAGCCGGTCGGGCAGCATTTTCGATACCAGCGGCCGGCAGGTAGCCTCGCTTTCTGACCCCTCTTAGTACCCTCATATAGTATAGGCGGTCCGCCGCTGTTGCTTTCACAAGCCGGTTTCCCTGCGGGGAGGCCGGCTTTGTTGTTTTGCAACTCACCTCAACCCGCCACCTGTGTCCGCCGTTGGGGCAATACTCTCCCTTCTACTTGTACGCTGATGCCCGAATTACCCGAAGTTGAAACCTACCGACGCTTTCTGGATGAGTTGGTAGTAGCTGAAACCATTGCTGCGTTTGAGGTGAAAGACAACCACGTGCTGGCGATGAGCGAGGAGGTGCTGCGCGAAGCCTTAATTGGGCACACCATTACGGGCACGAGCCGCCTTGGCAAAAACTGCTTTCTGCACCTGAGCAGCGGGCAGGTGCTGGTGTTCCACTTCGGCATGACCGGCGACGTGGGCGCTTACCGCCACGAGGCCGATGCGCCCCGCTTTACGCGGGTGGCCCTGCACCTGGTCTCCGGGATGCGCATTGCCTTTGTTGATCCGCGCAAGTTTGGCCGTATCCGGCTGGCGGAAAGTCCGGAGGCTTACCAGAAAGCCAAGAAGCTCGGCCCCGATGCCCTTGCCATTACCATCGAGCAGCTGCGCACGGCTTTGAGCCGCCGCAAAACCCTGCTCAAGCCGCTGCTGCTCGACCAGCACATAACAGCCGGCCTGGGTAACTGGATAGTAGACGAAGTGCTGTTTCAGGCGAAAATCCATCCGGAAAGAATTGCGGCTACGCTTACCGAAGCTGAATTCAAGCGGCTGCATGCGGCCATCCAGCTGGTTCTTAAAACGGCTATTACTCACGAAGCTACTTACCGGAATTTCCCGGCCAGCTTTCTTATTCATGCACGTGAATGGGATGATTCCGCGACTCCCGGCACCGATAAGCACCTGTACTGCCCACGCCACCCAGGCACGCAAATAGTAAAAACCTATGTGGGCGGCCGCGCCACCTACACCTGCCCACGGTGCCAGCCGGAAATTCAACCATAGAATAATACAACTAGCAACTTACTTAGGCCGGCCTGCTTGCAGAACCGGCCTATTTTGTTTTTCATGGATTTAACTGTCAAATAATCAAGAAAATACACCAATTATAGCACTTCTTAGATACATCATTGGAAGAATCGGCCAAATTTTACAACCACCTGAACCAGTACGATTTATAATTAGTTAGATTTGCACAGCGGCAGTCGAAGGCAACCGCTGTAGTAGAGAAGTTGGACGTTTAATTGTGAGGCACATGCCGAAGTTGTACTACGCCGAAAAGCGTGTTGTTGCACATTCACCAAAAACCCTTTTCATGAAAAAACTGCCCGTATTCCTGAGCCTGTTGGCAAGCACTTTGGTGTTTGCATCGTGTGAGAAAGAGATTGAGGAGATTAAGGACCCCGCCCAGGAAGTGGCAGCTGCCGCTGAAACAGTGCAGTCGAAGCCGGAATTGTTGGCCGCTGGCCCCTGGCATCTCACCAGCCTCACGCTGACCACCGCCGCTCAGGGAGCCGCCGCTACCCCCGCCGTGGATATTTTGCCCCGCATGAAAGCCGCCCAGCGCGACAATCTGCACACGTTCAAAACCGATGGTGGCTATGTGCTGGATGAAGCAGCACTGAAAGCCTATGCCGAAGCACCGCAGCAGGTAACCGGCAGCTGGAAACTAGCCGGCGACTCGCTCACCGTCAGCCAGCCCAATGTTACCCGCCACTTTTTCGTGGAAGAGCTGACCACCACCACCCTGCGCGTGAAGCTCACGCAGAAGGGCGACCAGGGTGCTACCACCTACACTTCCGTATTCTCGCGCTAAGCGCCTCCCTGATTTCCAACCACCGTTCACAATTTGCAACACGGCCCCGCTGGCACCAGCGGGGCCGTGTTGTTTTCAGGGCCGGTTTGCTCAGGTCGGGCATCTCAGATTTTGCCCAGCCCGCCCAGCATAAACATAGCCGCGCAGGAGCCAAACCCAATCAGAAATACCAGCAGCGCGCTTAGAAAATAAGCGGCGGGGCCCTGCTTCCAGTGTACAAACCCCAGCACAATATTGACAACCGCCAGTCCCAGGTACACCACCACAAACAGTACCACGGTAGCGCCATCGGTGGGCTTGGCCAACAGGCCCAGCAGCACGGCCGCACCCAACACGGCCAGCAGGTTGTTGCGCAGAATACGGGAAGTGGGCGTTGGCTCCGACATAAGGAGAGGAGTTAGTGAACTGTTGTATTGCTGACACGCACAGCACGACTCAGTGGTTTACGTGCAGATTACTCAGAATGATTGCACAGGTACCCAGGCCCAGTAGCGCCACCGTCAGCCCCGACAGCAGCATAATCTTACCCAGTTTTCGGTGCCGGGTAAACAGCAGGCCCAAACCAATGAGCATATTCAGAACCGGCAGCGCCAGCATTATCCCCATGCCCCAAACCGCTCCTAATACCAACAAAACGACGAAGTTGGCGGCCACAATTTTAGCTAGCAGGTCACTGGTCGTTTCTTCGGGTTTCGGTGGCGGTTCGGGTTGTTGCATCGTGGGGGACTTTACGGGAGGTCGGCGTTGGCTCTAACGTAGCGAGGGGAATTAGTGCATGCCGCCCAGACGCAGGTGCGTGGCGCAGTCGCCGAAACCGATGACGAACACCAGCAGCGCCGCCAGCAGAAACCCGATGCTGGTTTTGCCCCGGCCGCTCACCAGGCAGCCAATACATCCCATCACGTTCAGGTAAGCCAAAACAAAGAGCAGCATGAATATACCCTCATAGCCGCCGGTGAGCAGCTGCCGACCAATGTGCAGCACCAGTACCAGCGCCAGGTTGATGAGCAGAATGCGGCCGATGTAGTGTTTGGGAGCGGGGGTTGGTTCCATGTCTACAGCACCGGAATATCCCGCAGCACCTGCAGGCGGGCCAGTTTCTCCTCGTCGCGGTAGAGCATGTTCATCGTCTCGAAGGGAATAATCTTGAGGTCTTTGCTGACGATGTGCACGCAGGACTTCTTGATGGCCCGCACGTCGAAGTTCCAGGCGTCCATGAACTGCAGAATGATGATGCGGAACAGGTTGTCGTAGCCCAGATTGGGGGCCTGCACCTGCGGGAGGCAGCACAGCAGCTGGTTCATTTCGGGCAGCACGGTGTCCACGGTATTGGCCGTGCTGAACAGCTTGAGCAGGTGCTGGCGCAGGCGCGGGTCCCGCTCATACACGATGGTGTTGCCGGTGCTCTGCAGCAGGTCGGCAGGGTCCACGTAGCGGGTCAACGGGAATACCTCCCCGTCGAGCTTGAGGGCGTAGGCCATGGCCAGCGCATCGGGGTTGCAGGGCACGGGCAGCAGGTCTTCGGCCGTGAACACCGGGCTCTGGTCGATGATGCCCTGGCGCACCTCGGTGAGGCTGAGGCGGTCGGTGGCAGGGTCGAAGTGCTCGAGGCGGCCGGCGGCCTGAGTGGGCTGGAACGTAACGCCCCGCACGCACTTCTGCTTCAGGGCAAAGTCGATGATTTCGCCCATTTCATCATCATTGAGCCCCTTTTGCAGGGTAACCACCAGCGTGGTACTGAGGTTGTACTTGTTGAGGTGTTCCAGGGCCTGCATCCGCACCTCGCGCAGGTCGCGCCCGCGCAGGCTTTCCAGCACCTCTTTCCGGAACGAATCGAACTGCAGGTACACCTCAAAAGCGCCGGCGTAGGTGGCCAGGCGGGCCACAAACTCCTCATCCTTGGCCAGGCGCACGCCGTTGGTGTTCACCATCAGGTGCTTGATGGGCTTGCGCTTGCACATATCCAGAATTTCCCAAAACTGCGGGTGCAGCGTGGGCTCGCCGCCGGATATCTGCACCACGTCGGGCTCCCCCTCGTTTTCCACCAGCACATCTACCATGGCCTCCACCTCCTCCAGGGTGCGGTGCCGGCCGTGCAGGGGGCTACTTTCGGCGTAGCAGGTGGGACAGGTGAGGTTGCAGCGGTCCGTTATTTCGATGACGGTGAGGCAACTGTGCTGCTCGTGGTCGGTGCAGAGGCCGCAGTCGTAGGGGCAGCCGTAGTGGGTGGCGGTATTGAAGCGGCGGGGTGTTTCGCTGGGCTTCACGTAGTTGCGGATGCTCTTGTAGTACTCCACGTCGGTGGCAATGAGCACGCGCTGGCGGCCGTGCTCGGGGCAGCGTTTGAGCATGTACACGTTGCCATCTTCAAACACAATCTTGGCTTCTACCCGCCGCAGGCAATGCGGACACAGGCTCAGGGTAAAGTCGTAGTAGGTATAGGGACGTTCGGGCATACTCGCAGGAAACCGAATAGGGAGGAAAGGTTGGGGCTGAAGATCTTATAAATTTTCAGATTTCCAGCTACACTCCTCCAAGCTTCCGACAGCAACCAAACCCAACCGTTTGCGGTATGATACCGCCTCCTGTCTCCCTGTCTATTCCCTCACTTCATTCCTTCCAATGGAAACCAAGCCGTTTTGGGAGGCCGCGTTGTATTCCGTGGACCCCTCCCTGCGCTATATGATCTGGCTTTACGAAATGCCCACCTGGCTGCTGGCGCTGCTGATTGTGGGGCTGACCGTTGTTATCTCCCTGTTAGGCTTGTCTATCACGCACCGTCGGCTGCATTCCAGCCGTATGGCCGCTCTGATTGATAACGGCACCGTAGGCTGGTTTTTCTCGGGCGTCACGGTGCTTTACGGCCTTACTTTGGGCCTGCTCACGGTGGCTACCTGGCAGAACTACTCCGACGCCTCAGGTATTGCCTCCGAGGAAGCCGCCCAGCTGGCTGTGCTTTACCGCGACTTAAGCGGCTACCCCGACAGCGTAAGCCAGCCCCTGCAGCGCGAGCTGCGCGAATACACTGAGTTCATTGTGCAGCAGTCGTGGCCGGCGCAGCGCCGAGGCATGGCCAACGACGCCGAGCGGGCCGTGCTGACCGATTTCCAGTTGAAGCTGCTGCGTACCAATGTAAACACGTCGGCTCAGCAGGTGCTGCATGGCGAGGCCATCGAAACCTTTAACCGACTGGTGGAGCTGCGGCGGCAGCGGATCGAAAGCATTGGTAACGGAGTGCCGGGGGTGCTGTGGGCGGTGGTGCTAGTGGGAGCCCTCGTTACCATTGCGTTTTCTTACTGCTTCGTAGTGGAAAACCTACGCTTCCATGCCCTACTGACGGGTATGCTGGCCCTGATGGTTGGCCTGATGATCTTCCTGATTGTGGCCCTCGACCACCCCTACCTCGGCGACGTGAGCGTAACGCCCGACGTGTACCAAGTGGTGCTGGATAAAGTAATGGTACCCCTCAAAGCCCTGCCCAAAGTGCCGTAACTGCACCATGGGTCAGATGATGACGCAAAAACGGCCCGGACTACCCCTGGTTAGGCATAAGCTTCCTGCGGAGCCGGCTGCCGCTTACGTATAAATAACCAGACGTAATAACCCAACCCCGCCACACAGGCCCATTGAATGGCCGTGAGGCCCCAACCGGCCGGGGCGGGCGTGGGTTTGAGAAACTCCACCAGCAGCCGGAACAGCAGGTAGCCTACCATGAAAAACCGGAACCGCCAGCCGTTGGGCAGCGGCCCCCTGCGCTCAGCCAGCCACAGCAGCGCCGCCAGCAGCAGCAGCCACAGGATTTCGTAGAGGTTGGTGGGGTGGCGCAGTACACCGTCGCCGAAGTTGATGGCCCAGGGTAAGCTGCTGGCCGTGCCGAAGGTACCGTCTTCGAGGCCCGAAAGGTGGCAGCCGAGGCGGCCGATGCACATGCCCAGAATGACCGGATATACCATCAAATCACCGCTGGACGTGGTGACGCCGAGCTGTTTTTTGGTCAGCTCCACGCCTACCAGCCCGCCCAGCAGGCCGCCCACAATGGTTTTGTTGGTGAAGTAGTACAGCCAGCCGCCGGGCGGATTCGCCAGCAGCTCCGGGTGCTCTAGTAGCCCCAGCACCCGGGAGCCCAACAGCGCCCCGGCCGCGCAGCCTACGAATATCCAGAGACGGTTTTCCTCCGAAATCGGGTCGTGCGTGCGGCGACGTAGCGCCTGATACACCCTGAAACCAACTGAATAGGCCAACACCTCCAGCAACAAATGCACGGGCAAGGTTAGCGGCCCTAGCGAAAGATGGACAGGATAAGTCAAATCGGTTGCCGGTTGCTGGTGGTCTGTTGTCGGTGGCAATGATACGAAGAACGTCATTCCCTGGAGCATATCATTCCGAGCAAAGCCGAGGAATGACATGCTTTCGTAAAGCTAATTCGGCTGCTGACTACCAGCACCTAACAACCAGCAACTCAATTACCGCTCGTTGTTTTCCGCTTCGGCTTTGCGGGTGAGGGTGGTGAGCCACGAGTTAGTCGCTTCGGATTCGGCCTCGTAGCCGAAGCGCCGCTCATTGCCGACCACGTCGGCGGGGCCGGGCAGGCTGCGGTTGGCCCAGCTGAGCAGGTCGGCGGTGGTACCGGGCAGCAAGCCGTGGAAGAGGGAGAGCAGCTTGGCTGGCAGCCCCAGAATTACCTCGGCGTCGCCGCGGCGGCAGGCATTCCAGATTTCGCGGCCGGCCCGCTCAGCATCCATCGAAATGGCCGGCAAGGAATCGGCAATGCTGAACCAGGCGTACTCCTTTTCGTGCTGGCCTTTCAGCGTAGCGTTGCGCGGGCTGCCGGTACGCATCAGACCGGGGCACACAGTGGTTACCTGAATACCGTACTGCAGCAGCTCGGCCCGAAAGCCTTCAGAAAGGCCCACCAACGCAAACTTACCGGCGCTGTACGGCACCAGATGCGGCACCGCCACCTTACCGCCCACCGAGGCAATATTCACAATACGCCCCTCGCCCCGGCGGCGCATAGCGGGCAATACGGCCTGCATGGCGTGTAGTGGGGCCCAGAAATGCACTTTCAGGGAATCCTCGTAATCCCGCACTTCCATGTGGTCGAGAGCCCCGACGCTGATGAGGCCGGCGTTGTTGATGAGCACCTCCACCGATCCGAAGCGTTGCTCCACCTCCGCCACCAGCGTGCGTACCTCGGTGGGTTCCGACAGGTCGCGGGCCAGGGCAAGCACGTCTGCTCCATCGGCGGCCAGTTCCTGGCGGGCCCGCTCCAGCTCGTCAGCGTCGCGGGCACAGATGGCGACGCGGGCTCCTTCGGCCACGGCCTGCCGGGCCAGAATCAGGCCCAGTCCGCGGGAGCCTCCGGTAATGAGCACGACTCGTCCGCGCAGGTCGTAGGAACCGCGGCGGTTAGCGTAGAGCGTGGCGGCGAACAGGCCGATGGCACTGGCGGCAGCCACCAGCAGGGAGTTGCGGGTATCGGATTTCATCGGGCAGAAAAAACAGGGAACAGGATATGCGTTGTAAGCAAATCGGGCGGAAAGGTTACGCACTATATCTGGTGGCGCGCATATTTTTGCGGGGCCTGGGGAATAGATTCAGACGTTTCGGCGTTGTGGCAGTCGACTTCGCCAAAACTGGCACCATCTTTACTGATGCATTTACGGTCCGGCACCCGTTTTCCCGGCTCGTTTCTTGTTGACTTTTCTATGAAAATTTCCCTTCTGACGGCTGTACTGGCCCTGACCGGCTCTTCGGCAGTCTTCGCTCAAACCACTCCTGCCCGACCAAAGCCAGCGGCCACCGCTACCCGGCCGGCAGCTCCTGCCCTGAATGAGCAGCAGGTTACCGCCCGCGCCAACGCCCTCACCGACAACATGCAAAAGGCCCTGGGGCTGAATCCACAGCAGGTAGAAAAGGTGCGGCAAATCAACCTGATCAGTGTGCGGGGAGTGGAAACAGCCCGCCAGAAATACCGCCAGGACGTGCGCAAAATGGCCGCCGTAGTGGATGACATTGGCCAGTCGCGCCTGGAAATGCTGAAGGAAACCCTCACTGCCGCGCAGTTTGATAAATACCAGCGCAAACGGGAGGAGAAAATGGGCGTTCCAAGCACGCAGGGTGTGCAGGGCAATGTCGTTCCCGGTCTGCCGGGTGGCGAATAATCTCCCGGATTTTCTACCGCAGCTAATGGCCCTGCCCCACAACAACAGGTTGTGTGAGCAGGGCCATTGTTGCATAAAACATGGTATGCCCTGCCCTACTGATTGTACAGAAAGAAGTCCTGCGTGAACTATCGATATTTTTTTTAACTCTATACCTTGCATTACATAGTAGTGTATTATACATTGTAGCTACATATTCAGCACTGCTACTCTCCTATTGTATGAAAAGCTGCCTGTTTGCCCTGCTTGTATTGATTGTTAGCCCAGCCTTTGCCCAAAAAGCGGCAGTTCCAGAAGCGCGTCTGCTCCCCTTGCTCGATAGTGCGGGCGTTCCGGGAGTCAGCATGGCGGTCATCAGCCAGAAAGGTGTGGTGTGGGCGAAAGGGCTGGGCGTGCGGGAAGCAGGCAAACCGCAGCCGGTAGATGCGCAGACCGTATTTTCCGCTGCTTCACTGAGCAAGCCGGTTTTTGCCTATCTGGTGCTCAAGCTGGTGGATGCGGGCAAGCTGAACCTAGACAAGCCCTTGTACCAGTATGTGCCGTATCGGGCCCTGGAGCACGATGCCCGCGGCCGGCGCATCACGGCCCGCATGGTACTTACGCACCAATCAGGCCTGCCCAACTGGCGCAACGGGCAGCTGAATTTCATTGCTGATCCGGGTCAGCGCTTCAGCTATTCCGGCGAAGGGTTTGTGTACCTGCAGGGCGTGGTGATGACCGTTATGGGCAAAAACCTGGAGGAGTTGGCGCAGCAGTACGTGTTTCAGCCGCTGGGAATGAGCCGCAGTAGCTACCAGTGGCAGCCCGCTTTTGAGGCAAACCACGCCTCGCCCCACAACCGTTTCGGCGAGGTAACTCCCCTCACCCGCTTCACCGAGCCCAATGCGGCCTACTCCCTGCAAACCACGGCGGCCGACTACGGCCGGTTTCTGGTGGCCCTGCTGAACGGGCAGGGGTTGCAGCCGGCCACTGCACAGGCCCTGTTCACGCCCCAGGTAGCCACCGGCCGCACCCTGCACGATACCACCCAGGCATCAACGGTTATCGGGTGGGGGCTAGGTGTAGGGCTAGCGCAGAAGCCTCATGCCCAAGCCTTCTGGCACTGGGGCGACAATGGCGACTTCCGATGCTTTGCCTACGTGTCGCGCACTCGTGGGCAGGGCATGGTATATTTCACGAATAGCCGGGCGGGACTAAGCCTGCTGGCCGCTTTGCCGGCCCGGGTGCTGGGCCAATCGGTACGGCCCGTGGCCGATTTTCTGCAGTACGACGCCTACCAGAGTCCACCCGTGCAGGTAAGCCGCCGCGTGCTGAAAGTGGGCCCGGAAGCCGCCGCCGGGCCATTTCTGAAGCCAACAGCCGCGCCGCAGCTGGCCGAAGTCGATGTGCTGGATATAGCCGAACACCTCACCGAATACCAACACCCGGCGCAAGCCAACGCCTTGCTGGCATTGGGCACCGCAGCCTACCCCAACTCAGCCGCTATGGTGCGGGCCAGCGCCTACGGGACCCTGAAGCAGGGCAACTACCCGGCCGCCACCGCGGCGCTCCGCCGCTACCTAGCCATGCAGCCCACCGATGCGACTGCCGCCCACCTGCTGGCCCAACTCACCACCCCCGACCAGGGAAACGTCACGCTGCGGGTACCGGGCTTTGCAGATGCCCGACTGGTTACGCTGGCCGGCAGCTTCAACGCGTGGCAGCCACTTTATACCTTGTTTCGGAAGGAAGGGAGCCAGTGGCGCTGCACGCTGCCGCTGGCCAAGGGCCGCTACACCTACCGCCTCGTGGTGGATGGCCGCTGGCAGCCCGACCCGTCCAACCCCAACACCGAGCAGGACAGCAATGGCAACACCAACTCGGTGTTAGTGGTAGAATAGCCGCAGCCGGCCAATGCGGGCCGTCAGCCCTGAACCATCTGCCAGCCCAGCTTCACAATAAACGCACTAACCACGACCAGAAACAGCCCGCGCACGAAGCCGGTGCCGTGGCGCAGGGCCAGGTGCGCGCCCAGCGTGGAGCCGATGATGTTGCTGACGGCCATCGGCAGGGCCACGGCCCACAAAATCTGGCCGGTATAGGCGAAGTAGGCCAGGGCCGCCAGGTTGGTGGCAATGTTTACCAGCTTGGCCGAGGCCGAGGACGTGATAAAATCAAAGCCGAACAGCCCTACAAAGGCAAACAGCAGAAACGAGCCGGTTCCGGGCCCAAAAAATCCGTCGTAAAACCCGATGACCATGCCCACCAGCGCGCCGTACAGCGGCTCGCGCCGGGGCGGCAGCTTGGGCGCGTGCAGGGAGCCAAAATCCTTGCGCCAGAAGGTGTACACGGCAATAACCACCAGCAGGCCCAGCACCAGCTTCGGCAGCAGCTCCTGCGGCAGCTGGCTCACCACCCGCGCCCCCAGAAACGAGAATACCCCCGCTACCCCGGCCGCCGGGGCCACCGCCCGCCACTGAATGGGCACTTGCCCGGCGTAGCGCCGGAAAGCCGCTGCCGTGCCCATCAGCGAGGATACCTTGCCGGTTCCCAGAATAGTGGGTGTGGGCACGCCCTTCAGCAGCAGCAGCATGGCCGGCAGCTGAATAAGGCCGCCGCCACCCACAATGGCATCCACCAAACCCGCCAGAAACGCCGCCCCGCAAACCAGAGCCAGAGTAAATGCTGAAATCATAAGCCGCGAAGGTACACCGCGGACCATCCAAAACCACCTACTTTTAAGCCCTTACCCTCCTGCTTATGACTGGTCCCGACCCAGCTACCCTGCACCCGCTGCCCCACCACCGCAAGCTGGTATTTCTGAAGAACCGCATCACCCGCCCCACCATCGAAGTAGGCGACTACACCTACTATGATGACCTGGACGACCCGGCTAACTTCGAGCGGAACGTGCTCTACCACTTCGATTTCATTGGTGACCGGCTCATCATTGGCCGGTTCTGCGCCTTGGCGTCGGGGGTGAAGTTCATCATGAACGGGGGCAACCACGAAACGGCTCCGGTTTCCACCTTCCCGTTCGCCATTTTCGGGGGCGGCTGGGAAGCGGCCATGCAGGGGCAGACGGTGGCGGAGAAGTATCCTTCCCGCGGCGACACGGTAGTCGGCCACGACGTGTGGATTGGGCACGAGGCCACCATCATGCCGGGCGTGCATATCGGCAATGGGGCCGTGGTGGCAACCAAAGCGGTTGTAACGCGAAACGTGCCCGCCTACGCCGTGGTAGCCGGCAACCCGGCCCAGGTGGTGCGCTACCGCTTCGATGAAGACACCATTGCTAGGCTGGAAAAGCTGGCGTGGTGGCACTGGCCGGCCGACAAAATCACCCGTCATCTGGCCCGGCTCAGCGCTTCCCCACCCAACCTCGACGCCCTGGAACAGGCCCTGTAGCCGCCGGCGCACCTGTCCGACCGGGGGCATAAGCCGTTGTTGAGGCCCGGCTAAACTAACTGCGTCGTTCGGTGGTTATAGACGCTATGAATTCCACTGACTCAACTTCCCCGACTATACAACTCAGCGTGCTCGACCAGTCGCCGGTGCCGCTGGGGCGCACCCCGCGCGAAGCTTTGCAGCACACCGTGGAGCTGGCCCGCCTGACAGACCGCCTGGGCTTCACCCGTTTCTGGGTGTCGGAGCACCACAACACCCGCACGCTGGCCGGCTCCTCGCCGGAGGTGCTGCTGGCCCGCCTCGGGGCCGAAACCCAGCGCATCCGGCTGGGCTCGGGCGGCGTGATGCTGCCTCACTACGCCCCGCTGAAGGTGGCCGAGAACTTCCGCCTGCTCGAAGCCCTCTACCCCGGCCGCATCGACCTGGGCATCGGCCGTGCCCCCGGCACCGACCGGATTACGGCCCACGCCCTTAACCCCCACAACCAGTTCCGCGACGAGGACTTTGCCGAGCAGCTCATGGATCTGCGGGCTTTTCTGCGGGATGAGGTGGTGGAAGACACCATTCATGCCCGTGTAAAGGCTGCCCCGTTTGTGGATACCGTGCCGGAAATGTGGCTGCTGAGCTCCAGCGGCCAGAGTGGCCTGTTTGCGGCCCACGTGGGCGCGGCCTTCAGCTTCGCCCACTTCATCAATCCCAACGGCGGCCCCCGCATGGTGCAGACCTACCGGGAGCGGTTCCGGCCCTCGCCCGAACTGGCCGCGCCCCAGGCCAGCGTGGCCACCTTTGTAGTGTGCGCCGACACGGCCGCCCACGCCCAAGCCCTGGCCGATAATCTGGCTTTGCAGATGCTGAAGCTGGAAACCGGCCAGTTTACACCCATTGAGGCGGTAGAAACGGTAAACGTGCGCCACCTCTCCGCCGATTTGCAGGCCCGCCTGGCTTACCACCACACCCGCATCGTGAGCGGCACTCCCGATAAGGTGAAAGCCGAGCTGGAAGCCCTGGCCGCCGCCTACGGCGTGGATGAAGTAGTAGCCGTGACTATCACCCACGACTACGACGACCGGCTCCGCTCCTATGAGCTGCTGGCCGATGCCTTTGCCCTGCCTAACCACTCGACCCCGCGCTCTGTAGCCCAGTTCGTGTAAAGCAGTCCTAGCAGCTGCATTCTTATCCTGCTTAACACCCCGGCCCATCAGCCGGGGTGTTTTTTTACATTCTACTCGCCTTCAACTATTTGTAGTCAAGACCAACTCACTGCGGACCATAGTCGGGATTGAAGCAACCGGGACAAGGTCGCAAATGCCGGAATTATGTAGGAATCCGACACCTCCCTGACTCGTCAATTCGCGTACAGTTTAGCCTGTTACCCCCTTTCCGGGACGTCAGCTCCATCTATTCTTCATAATCAAGGCTTTACGTTAGGCATACTGAACTGCCTTTCTTACCCATCAACACCCCATGCTTCATATCAACCACGACAAGACCGACACCACAAGCTTTGACATGCAGGGTAAGTGCCCCTTCGGCGGCGACCGGATTGGCGGTGCCACGGGCACCCCGCCCGCATTGTCCGACTGGTACCCCAACCGCCTGAAGGTGGAGCTGCTGCATAATAACAGCCCGCAGGCCAACCCACTGGGGGAAGATTTCAACTACGCCGAGGCTTTCAGCCGCATTGATCTGGAGGCACTGAAGCAGGAAATCAAGTCGTTCCTGACTACTTCCGTGGAATGGTGGCCCTCTGACTACGGCAACTACGGCCCCCAGATGATCCGGATGGCCTGGCACTCGGCCGGCACCTACCGCATTGCCGACGGCCGCGGCGGCGCGGGCCAGGCCATGCAGCGCTTCGCTCCCATCGAAAGCTGGTGGGACAACGGCAACGTGGACAAATCGCGCCGCCTGCTGTGGCCCATCAAGCAGAAGTACGGCAGCTCCCTCTCCTGGGCCGACCTCATCGTGCTGACCGGCAACTGCGCCCTTGAAATTATGGGTTTCCCCACCTACGGCTTTGCCGGGGGCCGCGAAGATGCCTGGGAGGCCGACAACGTGACGTACTGGGGTCCGGAAGTAATCCATGACCTGCGCACCGCCGAGTCTCCCGACAAGATGGTGAACCGGGACAAGCGCTGGCGCGGCCAGAACGGCGACGCCGACTACGACTTGGAAAACCCGCTGGCCGCTACGCACCAGGCCCTTATCTACGTGAATCCCGAAGGCCCCTATGCCGACGGTGACGTGATGGGCTCAGCCCGCGACATTCGGGTGGCCTTCACCCGAATGGCCATGAACGACGAGGAAACCGTGGCTTTGATTGCCGGCGGCCATGCCTTCGGCAAAAGCCATGGCATGGTACCGTCCGCCAAAATTGGCATGCCGCCCGAAATTGCCCCGCTGGAGCAGATGGGCCTGGGCTGGCACAATCCCGTGGGCTCGGGCAACGCCGAAAACACGATGACCAACGGCATTGAAGGCAGTTGGACGCAGAACCCCACGCAGTGGGACAACAGCTACCTGGAAAATCTCTTCGGCCACGAGTGGAAGCAGACGCGCAGCCCCGCCGGGGCGTTGCAGTGGACGCCCGTGGATTCCGATGCGCCCCGCACGCCCGACGCGCACATCCCCGGTAAGACGCACGCGCTGATGATGATGACCACGGACCTGGCCCTCAAGGAAGACCCCGAATACCGCAAGGTGTGCGAGAAGTTCCTCAACGACTTTGACGCCTTCACCCAGGCCTTCTCGAAAGCCTGGTACAAGCTCACCCACCGCGACATGGGTCCCCGGGAGCGGTACCTGGGCCCCGAAAAGCGCAACGAAAACGACCTGCTCTGGCAGGACCCGATTCCGGTAGCCGATTACGCCATCATCGACGCCGCGGACGTGGATGCTTTGAAAAAGGACATTCTGGACCTGGGCGTATCGGTTTCGGATCTGGTATTCACGGCCTTCTCGGCGGCCGTTACCCACCGCCACAGTGACAAACGCGGCGGTGCCAACGGTGGCCGCCTCGCCCTGGCTCCGCAGAAGGACTGGGAAGTAAACCAGCGTACGGTTCCGGTTATCGAGAAGCTGCGCACGGTGCAATCGAAATTCAACGAGCAGGCTGGCGGCGGTAAGCAGGTTTCGCTGGCCGACCTGATTGTGCTGGGCGGCTGCGCGGCCCTGGAAAAAGCCGCCGCCGATGCCGGTGTGCCCACCAACGTACCCTTCACTCCCGGCCGCCGCGACACGACCCAGGAGCTGACCGACGTGGAAATGTTCACTTGGCTCAAGCCCGTGGCCGACGGTTTCCGCAACTACCTCGACGCCGACTTTAATAAGATTGCAGCGAAAGTAGCTCCCGAGGAGTTATTCCTGGACAAAGCGCAGTTGCTCAACCTCACTGCTCCCGAGTGGGTAGCGCTGACCGGTGGCCTGCGCGCCATGAACGTCAACCACGATAATTCTCACCACGGCGTATTCACGGACCGTGTGGGCGTACTCACCAACGACTTCTTCACCGTACTCACCAGCATGGATTACGAGTGGAAAAAGGCCGATGCAAAGGGCCATACCCTCACGCTCAACGACCGGAAAACCGGTGAGAAACGCTTCTCAGCTACCCGCACCGACCTTGTGTTTGGCTCCAATAGCCAGTTGCGGGCCGTGGCGGAAGTGTATGCCGGGCAGGATGGGCACCAGCGCTTCGTGAAAGCCTTTGTAAAGGCCTGGGATAAAGTGATGATGCTGGACCGCTACGACGTAAAAGCGTAACCGCCTTACCTGAATTACTTGTTTCGGCAACGCCCGGCCTCGCTGTACTGCGGGGCCGGGCGTTGCTTTTTGAAGCGGGCCGCACGTCGTTCTATGGATGCCGGCAGGTGCCATCGTGCGGGTGTCAGCTAAAAGAACCCGGTCTGACGGATTACTACCGCCGGTCTGAAGCGACTTACCCATCTTCGAATTTTGCGCAGTAACAGCCTGTTTGCTAATGTGTAATTTAACTATATAGATTTTTTCTAAGTAACTGTTTTGAATCTATCTAAATAGAGCCGAGCTTTGCATTGTTTTAAATCAGTCTAAACAATCTTTCTGCTCTGATGGCCCGCCCGCTACCCCTCCTGCTTCTCCTTTCCCTGACAACCACCGCCCCTGTCGTTTCCAAAGCTGTAGCTACTGAGCTGCATCACGGTGACGACGATACGGCCCAGCGCGGCCGCCTCGCGGGCCGGGTACTGGATGAGAAGGGCCAGCCGGTGGAAGGTGTGATGGTGGCGTTGAAAGGCACCGCATTCGGTACCAGCACGGGCACGGATGGCAGCTTCCGCCTCTCGGCTCCGGCGGGTTCCTATCAACTGGCTATCAGCAGCCTCGGCTACGGCACCCAGGAAATTACCGCTACCATTGTGGCGGGCGAAACCACTACCCTCCCGGCCTTTACGGTACAGCAGACCCAGCAGCAGCTCAACGAGGTACGCGTAACGGGCAGCCGCAGCCTCAACGAGCGACCCGTGGCCGTGGGCAAAGTGGCCATAGCACCCCTCGATTTGCCCCAGAGTACCTTCACTGTAGAGCGCCAGACGCTGGAGCAGCAGCAGGTGCTGCGCGTGAGTGACGTGCTGGCTAATGTGAGCGGCGTGTACGTGAGCGGCAACACGGGCGGCTACCAGGAGGAAATTTCGGGCCGGGGCTTTGCCTTTGGCAGCAGCAACACCTTTAAGAACGGGGTGCGCTACAATAACAGCATTCTGCCCGAAACCAGCTCGCTGGAGCGGTTTGAGGTGCTGAAGGGCAGCAACGCCATTCTGTACGGCAACGTGGCCGCCGGGGGCGTGCTGAACCTGGTAACCAAGAAGCCCCGCTTCGAGTCGGGCGGCTCCATTGGTCTGCGCGTGGGCAGCTACGACTTCTATAAGCCCATGCTGGACGTGTACGGGGCCGTAAATGGCAGCGAGCATGTGGCCTTCCGGGTGAACACCACCTACGAAAACAGCCGCAGCTTCCGCAACGCGGTGAAGGGCGAGCGGTTCTACGTGAACCCGTCGTTGCTCTTCAAAATCGGCAAGAAGACCGATTTTCTGTTGGAAGGCGACTACCTGAAGGACAACCGCACACCTGATTTCGGGGTGGGGGCCATCAACTACCGCATTCCGGATGTGCCCCGCGGCCGTTTCCTGAACACCGATTGGGCCAATATTGCCACGGAGCAGAAATCGGCTACGGCTACGCTCACGCACCACCTCAACGACACCTGGCAGGTGCGCGGCGTGGCGGCCTACCAGGGCTTCAGCAACAACCTTCGCTCCGCCGCCCGCCCCAGCAGTGTGCGCGACTCGGTGGACGTGTTCAGCGGCGTGGACAAAAACGGTAAACCCATCAAAGTACTCACCGGCAGTCCGGCCCTATACGGTAACCTGGTGCGCAACCTGCAGGCCAGTGAGGCGAAGGAGGATTACTTCCTGGGCCAGCTGGACGTAACGGGCCAGGTGCGGACGGGCTTCCTGAAGCACACGGTACTGGTGGGCATGGACGCCGACAAGTACAACACCCGCTCCATTGCCTACAACCCCATTGCCAGGTACGATTCCATCAACGTGTTCGAGCCGGCCCGCTACGCCGAGAACAGCACCGTACCCAACTTCACCCGCAACACCCGCACGTACGCCCCTATCCGCCGGGTGGGCGTGTACGTGCAGGACCTCATCGAAATTACCGAGAAGCTGAAGCTGCTGGCTGGGGTGCGCTACAGCTACCAGGAAACCGGCAGCTTCCTGTACGGCTACGCCAAGCAAACTGAAACCCGCACCAAACGCTACGACGACGCCTTCTCGCCCCGGGTAGGGCTGGTATATCAGCCGCTGAAAACCATGTCGGTTTTCGCTTCTTACGCAAACTCCTTCAACACCAACGCCGGCCAGGATAACACCGGGGCCGCGTTGCCGCCTTCGCTCATCAACCAGTACGAGGTGGGCGTGAAGAACGAGCTGTTCAACGGTCTGCTTTCGGCCAACCTCACGGGCTACCGCATCGTGAACAGCAATTTGGCCCAAACGATTCTGGTGGATGCGCCCAATTATAACAAGACGTTTCCGACGGCCCAGGAGCTGGCCGGCGAGGTAACCAGCAAGGGTGTGGAGCTGGACGTGCAGAGCAAACCGATGCAGGGCTGGTCGGTGATTGGCGGGTACAGCTACAACCGCACCACCTACACCAAGAGCAACGTGTACACCGTGGGCAGCCTGCTGCGCTACAACCCCAACCACACGGCCAACGCCAGTGTGTTCTACACCTTCGATGGCGGCGTGCTGAATGGGCTGAACCTGGGCATAACTACCCTGTACATTGGCGAGCGGCAGGCCGGCCGTAGCACCCGCGGCAACATAGTGAACGACAACTACCGCCTGATTCCGCTGCCTGCCTACACTCAGTTCGACGCTTCCGTAGGCTACACCTACGACCGCCTGAGCCTGCGCCTGAAGCTCTCGAACGTGCTCAACCAACTCAGCTACAACGTGCACGACGACAACAGCGTGAACCCCATTGCTCCCCGCCAGTTTGCGGCCACCGTGGGCTACCGCCTGTAGGTAATTGGTGAGTGAATAAAACCCGGACGCGGCTGGCTGCAACCAGTGGCCTCCGGGTTTTAGGCCAACTTTTCAGATCTGTGTTTTTCTGCGCTATGAAGACGTTTTTCCGCAACATTCACCTCTACCTCAGCCTGGTTTCGGGGTTGGTTATTGCCGCCGTGTGCCTGACGGGCGGTATCCTGGTATTCGAGAAAGAGCTGGAGCAGGCTTGGCACTCCGAGCGGTACTTTGTGCAGCCCGCCGCTACTTCAGCCCTACCCCTGGTCCGCCTGCAGGAAGCGGTGAAAGCCTACAAAGCCGACGCCAAAATTGCGGGCGTGAAAGTATACGCCGACCCCACCCGCACCGTGGAGTTCAGTCTGGCAGGCGGCCCGGAGGGCGGCAAAAAGCCGGAAGGCAACAAAGCTACAGCCGGCCGCTCTGAGGAAGGCCGTAGCCGTCAGCGGGAAGGGACGGGTGCAAAAGGAGAAAAAGGTAAGGGCGGCGAAGGCGGCCGGGGCCCAGTGGTTTTCGTGAACCCCTACACTGCCGCCGTAACGGGGGAGCTGAATTACCGCGAAACGGTGTTTTTCACCGTTATGACCCTGCACCGGGGTATGGTGGGCGGCCCCGTGGGCAAGCTCATCGTGGGCGTGAGTACCCTCATGTTCCTGTTCATCATCGGTACGGGCCTGGTGCTGTGGTGGCCGGCTACCCGCAAAGCCGTGAAGCAGCGGCTGAAGGTAAAGTGGAGCGGGGGCTGGAAACGCCTCAACCACGACTTGCACATTGTGCTCGGTTTTTACTCGGCGTTGTTCCTGTTTGTGTTTGCTTTTACGGGGTTGGCGTGGTCGTTTGAGTGGTTCAACAAGAGCATTTACGCCGTTACTAACTCGCCTATGGAGCGGCCCGAGCCGCCCGTATCTGTAACACCAGCCGTAGCCGCCCCCACCGGTGCCCTTACCCCTGACGCGGCCCTCAGCCGGGCCCGGCAGCTGGCTCCCCTAGCCGTTTCCTATGCGCTGCAACTTCCCAAGGAGCCCACCGGCAGCATCCGGGTAGCCACGCTGCGGCCCAATGCGGTGTATGAAAATGCTACCGACGAGGTATTCCTCGACCAGTATTCGGGGCAGGTGCTGCGCCAGCAAACCTACGAGCAGCGCAACCTGGGCCAGCGCGTACGGGGCATGTTCAAGCCGGTGCACACGGGGGCTATTTTTGGATGGCCGTCCAAAATCATCAGCCTGGTGGTGTGCGTACTGGGCTTCACATTTCCCATCACCGGCCTCATTCTGTGGCTGAACCGATTAAAGAAAGAACGCAGGAAACTGCGCCGCGTGGCCATGGCTGCGTAGTCGGAGGCGGAATTAACCTTCCGGCGGCTATAATCGTACGTTTTCGGAGCGTCGGGCTACTATTTAGCCCGACGCTTTTATTTTGCCCGCTATGATGCCTCAACCACTTGCTCCCACACCCCTGCCCCCCACCGAAAACCGCCTGGTAGCGCTGCTGCGCCGGGCGGGCCTGCTCGATTGGTTTCTGCTGGGGCTGTTGGGCATGGTGGTACTGGCGTATTTCTTCCCGGCGGTAGGGAGCAAAACCAGCCCTATACCGTGGAAAGCCATAACTACGGCCGGCGTAGCCCTGATTTTCTTCTTCTATGGCTTGCGCCTGAGCCTTGATAAGCTGCGGGCGGGCCTGCGCAACTGGCGGCTGCACGTGGTGGTGCAGCTCATCACATTTGTGGCGTTTCCGGTGCTGGCTTTGGCAGTGCGGCCATTGTTTGACGGGCTGAAAGGCCAGCAGCTGTGGCAAAGCATTTTCTTTCTGTGCGCGCTGCCCAGCACGGTATCCTCGTCTGTAGTTATGGTGAGCATGGCGCGGGGCAACCTGCCAGCGGCTATTTTCAATGCCAGCATCAGCAGCCTGCTGGGCATTGTGCTTACCCCGCTCTGGACCAGCCTTTTCCTGCAAACCTCCGCCGATAGTGGCCACCTCTGGAGCCTGGCTGTGAGCCTGCTCTGGCAGGTGATTGTGCCGGTGGTAGCGGGCGTGCTGCTCAACCGGCGCTTCGGGGCCTTTGCCGAGCAGCACAAAGTCACCCTTCGCATTTCCGATCAGGTGGTCATTCTGCTGATTGTGTTTACGGCCTTCTGCGAGTCGTTTGAGGAAGGCATATTCCGCAGCTACGCCGCCCGCGACGTGGCACTGCTGGCTTTGGGCATGGTGGGGCTGTACCTCGCTATTTTTGGCGTAGTGTGGGGTCTGAGCCGGCTGCTGGGCTTCTCCCGCGAAGACCGGATTACGGCCTTGTTCTGCGGCTCCAAGAAGTCGTTGGTGCACGGCAGCGTAATGGCCAGCCTGCTGTTTCCGGGCATGGCCGCCACCGGGCTGCTGCTGTTGCCTCTGATGCTTTACCACGCGCTGCAGATTATTCTGGCCAGCATGATGGCCCAGCAGATGGGCCGCCAAACGGAGGCATAGTGCAATTCTGGTTGTCATTACGCAAGTCCGGAAGGACTACCCGTTTCAGTCGGTGAAGCCGGGCGGCGAAATTGGGATATTCCGGCAGGCTGGGTGTATCTTTGATTTTGCTCTTCCTTTCCGCGTGTATTTCCCGGCATGAAAAAATTTCTTCTCGGTTTTGCCCTATTTCTCGCAACCGTAGCTGCCGCCCAGGCCCAGACTCCAACCCAGAAAGTATATACCGCCGTGGTGAAAAACCAGGCCGCTGCCGTTGAGGCGCTGCTGGCCGCCGGGGCCGATGTCAACGCCACGGTGGAAATGATGCCGGGCTTCCCGACGACCTATTTGTTCCTGGCCGCTGAGAATGGCCACCCTGAAGTGGTAAAAACGCTGCTCAAGCACAAGGCCCAGGTAGATAAGCCCGATTCATTCGGAACCACTCCCCTAATGGCCGCCGCCGCCAAGGGTAACCTGGAGATTGTGCAGGCCCTGCTGGCCGGGGGGGCTAACCCCAAAGCCAAGGATAAGGACGGTAAAGACGTACTGGCCAATGCCAAGGAAGGCGGCAATGCCGAGGTACTCAAGCTGATCCAGAGCAAGCAATAATATTGCATTTTGCTTATATACAAAGGGCCGGACATTTCTGTCCGGCCCTTTGTTTTGCAGGCTTGAGTACGTATTAAACTTTGGGCTACTTGTTTTACTTTATCCGGCTTTAGTTCTATTCAGAATAAGCACTCAAAGCTGTACAATATGACAATTGATTAGTAAATATTCCAGAACCACGGAACTAAGTAAGGGCAAATTGGGCTTTGTGCTCCCGAAACAACCATACTTAAGTACATGCTTGATTCCCAACTGACTAACGCCGGTTTTTTTGAGATTTCCGGTCCAGTTGAACCGCCTCAGCCCGGCATCACTTACGTGCGGCCCCAGGCCAACGAAACTGTGCGCATCTTCATTCCGGCCGATGGCTCGGGTATAGAGGTGTACGCGGGTACGCTACGTCAGAGCCGATTGGTGTTTAACGGCCCTATTGAGCAGGCGCTTGCGTTGCCGTGGCTGCTCCCGCCGTCGAATTAAGCTCCTGGCTGTGTGGTTGCTGATACCGCAGCAGCCGCACAATCAGGCCCGTCCAGCCGGTTTGGTGGCTGGCCCCCAGGCCCCGGCCGGTGTCGCCGTGGAAGTACTCGTGGAAGAGTAGATAGTCGCGGAAGTGGGGGTCGGTCTGGAGCAGTTCGTCATCGGCAAAAGCGGGACGGCGGCCGGTTGAATCCTGCAGGAATAGCCGCGTAAGCCGCCCCGACAGCGCTTCGGCAATTTCGGCCAGATTAAACCGCTTGCCGGAGCCGGTCGGGTATTCTACCTGAAAAGCGTCGCCGTAATACGCATGGAAGCGCTGCAGCGATTCGATGATGAGGTAGTTGATGGGAAACCAGATGGGGCCGCGCCAGTTGCTGTTGCCGCCAAACATGCTGCTTTCGGCCTCGCCGGGTACGTACTGCACCGTGAAGTCGGTATCGGGGGTGCTGTACACGTAAGGGTTATCGAGGTGGTAGCGCGACATGGCCCGGATGCCGAAATCGGACAGGAATTCCTGCTCATCGAGCATCCGCTTGAGCAGGTTGCGCAGGCGGCTGCGGCGCAGCAGGCTCAGCAGGTGGCGGGCACCTTTGCCCTGCTCCTGCCACCGGGCCACCAACTGGGCCAGGTGGGGGCGGTTTTCCAGCAGCCAGCGGGCTCGTTCCGTGAATTCGGGCAGGGAGTTGAGCAGCTCTTCATCAATTACCTCCACCGCAAACAGCGGAATCAGGCCCACAATGGAGCGTACGCGCAGCTTGGTGCGGGCATCGTCGGGGGTGTGGAGGACGTCGTAGTAAAACTGGTCTTCGTCGTCCCAGAGATTGAACTGCCCGTCGCCGCCGCGGGTCATGGCATCGGCAATGTAGAGGAAGTGCTCAAAGAACTTGCCGGCAATTTCCTGATAGACAGGATTGGTGCGGGCCAGCTCCATGGCCATGCGCATCATGTTCAGGGCAAACATGGCCATCCAGCTGGTGCCGTCACTCTGCTCGATGTAGCCGCCGGTGGGCAGCGGAGCGCTTCTGTCAAATACACCAATGTTATCCAGCCCCAGAAAGCCCCCTTCGAAGATGTTCCGCTCGCTCTTGTCTTTGCGGTTTACCCACCACGTGAAGTTTAGCGTCAGCTTATGAAAAACCGCTTCCAGAAAGGCAGTATCACCCTCGCCGTCGTGGAGCTTTTTATCCATCTGATATACCCGCCAGGTAGCCCAGGCGTGTACGGGCGGGTTTACGTCGTTCAGATTCCACTCGTAGGCCGGCAGCTGCCCGCTCGGGTGCAGGTACCAGTCGCGGCACAGCAGCCGCAGCTGGTTTTTGGCAAAGTCGGCGTCCACCATAGCCAGCGGGATACAGTGAAACGCCAGGTCCCAGGCCGCATACCACGGGTACTCCCACTTGTCCGGCATTGAGATGATGTCCTCATTGTGCAGGTGGCGCCAGTTGCTGTTGCGGCCCTTGCGGCGGCGGGCGGGCAGGCGGGGCAGCGCCGGGTCGCCGTCCAGCCACTGCGTTACATCATAATAATAGAACTGCTTGCTCCAGAGCATGCCCGCAAACGCTTGCCGCTGAATGTTGCGGGCGTCGGCATCAGCGGCCACTTCCTGCTGCATGCAGCTGTAAAAGTCGTCGGCCTCGCGCAGACGCTCGGCCACTATGGCGTCGAAATCGGCAAAGGGCATGGCCAACTCCTGCAAGCTCAGCCGGAACCGCACCACCCGCGCCTCCCCCGGCCCGATTTCCAGGCTGTGGTGGGCGGCCATTTTGGTGCCCTGGCGGTGGGGGTTGATAGCTGTGTAGTCGCCCTCTACTAGGTAATCGTTGATGCCGTCCTTGAAGTAGCGGCCATTTTTGGGCGTGCCCGAGGGCCCCCCAGTGCGGTGGTAGTTGGTGTCGTTGTCGCAGAACAGCAAGGCGGCAGGCTGATCTGAGTAGACGTGGTAGCGGCCCAACGCCGGGTGCTCGGCCTGGGCCGTGGCCGCACCAGTGGCCCGCAGCAGCGGCGCGGCGGACTGGTTGGGGTAACCCCAGGCCCAGGTGTTGCGGAACCAGAGCTGGGGCAACACATGCAGCGGGGCCGCCTCTGGGCCGCGGTTGTGGGCCGTTATCTGGAGCAGAATATCGTCGGGGCCGGCTTTGGCGTACTCGATGAACACGTCGAAGTAGCGGTTCTCGGCGAAGATGCCGGTATTGAGCAGCTCAAACTCGGGCTCCTGGCGGGTGCGGCGGGCATTTTCCTGACGCAGCTCCTCGTACGGAAACTCCTGCTGCGGATACTTGTAGAGCATCTTCATGTAGGAGTGCGAGGGGGTGCTGTCGAGGTAGTAGTACAACTCCTTCACGTCCTCGCCGTGGTTGCCCTGGCCGTTGGTGAGACCGAACAGCCGCTCCTTCAGCAGTTCATCCTGCCCGTTCCAGAGGCCCACAGCCAGGCACAGGTGCTGCCGGTCGTCGGAGATACCGCCCAGGCCCTCCTCGCCCCAGCGGTAGGCCACGCTGCGGGCCATATCGTGGGTGAGGTAGTTCCAGGCGTTGCCGTCGGGGCTGTAATCCTCGCGTACCGTGCCCCACTGCCGTTCGGTGAGGTAGGGGCCGAATTTCTTCCAGGCCGCCGCCCCGGTACTGTGTTCCTGTAGGCGTAGTTGTTCTTGCATCATGGCATCTGAAGGAATGCTCCAAGCGCAAAGGTACGGTTGTGGGCGCGGCTGGTTATGGATTTGCACGGTTTCGGGCCATACAGCACCAAAACCGGTCAATGCCGACGGATGGGTGTGCATCCTCCGGCTGGCATTGTTCAGAGAAATCTTCCTTCATCGTCACAAACTGCATTCTGGTACGGCTCTATCTTTGGCGGAGTTTCTACTATGTTCCGCAGATGAGTTTTTTCCTACGCCTACAGCCCTGGGCTTTATTCCTACTCACGTTTGTTCTGCCATTTGGCGTGATGATGGGGGGCAGTATGGCCCTGATTTTACTACAGCTACAGCTCCCCATTTTCTTTGCCATCTACTCCTGCGTTATGCTACTGATGCTTGGCAGCCTGTTCGGGTGGTTATGGGCATTGGGTGCTTACCTGACCCGGCTGCTACCTGCCGGAACTGTTGCCTCCGTGCGGTGGCTGCATACGGCCCTTACCATTCCCGGCCTGTACATCCTGTTGATTCTGGCTGTACTACCGCGCGGGTTTTCGACAACTGGGTCTTCTTTTCAGCCGGCATGGGCGCTGGCTATTGTGCCGCTGCATCTGCTGTCCATGGCCTGCATATTTTACAGCCTGTATTACGTAGCCCGCGCGTTGCGCAGCGTGGAGCTGCAGCGTCAGGCTCAGTTCAGTGAGTGTGTGGGCGAGTTTTTTCTGCTCTGGTTTTACCCGGTAGGTATATGGTTTATCCAGCCGCGCATTAATCAGCTGGCTGACCGCACCGTATCCTAACACGCAATCCGCCTGCTTTCAAGTCACATGAAAACAGGCGGATTTGACTCTGAATACGATACTGGTGGTATTACCCTACCACAAACGTGCGCATGCTCATGCCGCCGTAGCTCACCTCCTCGTAGGCGTGGCGGATGTCGTCGTCGGGCTCGGCCAGAGCCAGGCTGTAGAGCATCGGAATGTAGTGGTCGGGGGTGGGCACGGCGAGGGGGCCGCTGGCGCCGGCCTGCTGGTAGTGGGTCAGGGCCAGCAGGTTGCGCTGGTCGATTTTGCGCTTGGCCCACTCATCAAACTCCGAGGCCCAGGCGTAGGGCGTTGCGTCATCCTGCATGAATTTGGGCATGCTCTGGCGCAGATTGTGCACGATGTTGCCGCTGCCCAGAATCAGCACGCCCCGCCGCCGCAGAAACTGCAGCTGCCGGGCTAGCTCAGCATGGTAGGTAATGGGCTGGTGATAGTCGATGCTGAGCTGGAACACCGGAATATCGGCCTCCGGGAAGATGTGGTGCAGTACCGTCCAGGTGCCGTGGTCAAGGCCCCATTCGTCGGTGGGGTGCGCGTCGGGCAGGGCTTTCAGCACTTCCCGGGCCACATCGGGCGCGCCGGGTGCAGAGTACTGCATCTCAAACAGCTCCTGCGGGAAGCCCCCAAAGTCGTGAATGGTTTCGGGCCGCTCATTTACGGCCACGAAGGTGCCGCGCGTGAGCCAGTGCGCCGACACCACCAGCACCGCCCGGGGTGGTTGCCGGTTGCGGATATCCAGCCCCAGCTGGTGCAGAGCCTGCGTGAACGGGTTATCGGCCAAGGCATTCATGGGCGAGCCGTGGCCCACGAAGAGCACGGGCATTTTGGCCGTTTTCTGGAAGCCGCTGGCGGCTTTGTGGAGGTCTTGCAGGGAGTTCATGGCAGTGGCAACCGGCAACGCTCCTACCAACTGAAGGCGCGTCGTTGTATATGGTTATCGAAATAACGATAACAAAAGTACCCGGCGTTAAGCGGCGGTGCCTTGATGTAGGATAAGAAAATCAGACCGATACCGGCCGCTGCGACGACTGCCGGATCTGTATCCGGGCATCGAGCACCAGCTGGCTGTGTTCCAGCGGCAGCGCCTCCCGCAGCTGCCGAATCTCCCGCAATAGCAGCTCACTGGCCCGGCGGCCGATATCGTAGCCGGGCTGGGATACTGAACTGATGCTGGGCTCCAGCAGCCGGCATACGGCCCAGTCGCTGAACCCGATGACGGCCATATCCTGCGGCACCCGCCAGCCGGCCTCCTTCAGGGCTGTAATAGCCCCGATGGCTACGGAATCGGTAACGGCGAACAGAGCTTCCGGCGGCTCGGCCAAGGCCATAAACTGCCGATTGAAAAAGGCACCCTCATCCTGGGTTACGTGTGTGCATTCGGCCACATACTCGGCGCGGTAGGGCAGCCCGTAGGCCGCCAGTGCCGCCCGGTAGCCGGCAAAGCGCTGGCGAGTATTTTCGGGGTGCGGCGGGCCTTTGATGTGCGCCACGCGGGTGTAGCCCTGGTCGAGTAGATGAGCCACGGCATCATAGGCACCCTGAAAGTCATTGGTTACCACACTACTAGCTTCCAGCAGCGGACTGATTTTATCAAACAGCACCACGGGCACATCATACTCCTGCAAGGCCTGCAGATGACCAACATCCACGGTTTCGTTGGAGAGGCATACCAGCAGGCCATCTACTCCGGTGGCCTGCAGCATCTGCGTCACCCGGATTTCCTTCTCGTAGCTCTCGTTACTCTGGCTCAGGATAATGTGGTAGCCCAGATCTTCCATCACGTCCACGATACCACTGATAACATCGGAGAAGAACGGGTGGATGATGTCGGGAATCACCACGCCCACCACCTTATAGGCCTGCTGGCGCAGCTTAACGGCCATTGGGTGTGGGGCATAGTGTAGCCGCTCAGCAGCGGCCAGTACAGTCTGCTTGGTGGCCTTACTGATGTCCGGGTAGTTTTTCAGGGCCCGCGACACGGTGGCTACTGTAACGCCCAATGATTGGGCAATGTCGCGCAGGGTCGCTCTTTTCATGGTATGAGGCTGATTGAACGGAGGTGGGAATCCATCATCCCTGGTGTGTGTGGCAGGGGCGCGGCAACGGGCAATCGGTCGGCCGAGGGCTACGGCTGACAAGGAGCGGGGAAAAATGTGACTCAAGCTAAAAAAGTTTTGGATTCCGAAATCGATTACGTTACCGATTTCGGAAAAAAACACGCTTTTGCTGGTATTTAATTGCTTGATTTTGTGGTGAGTAATCACCCACCTTTAGAACAGTTCCCACCAAAAAACCAACTGCTTATGTTTGTATTTTTACAACCGCGCGCCCTGCTATTGCGCGCCGGCCTGCTGGTCGTCTTTCTGACGCTGGTTGGCAGCGTACTGGGACAAGGTCTGATCCGGGGTACGGTAACGGAGCCCAACGGGACACCCGTTGTGGGTGCCACGGTACTGGTAAAGGGCACTACCCAGGCTGCGCCTACCGATGTTACCGGTAAATATGAGCTGCGGGTAGCGCCCGGCAGCTATGAGCTGGTCGTGTCCTCAATAGGCTACAAAGCCCAGACCCGCACCGTTACCGTGGGCACCGAGCCGGTAGCGCTGAACGTAACCATTTCCGAGGATGCCCAGGCGCTGAGTGAGGTAGTGGTGGTTGGCTACGGCACCGCCAAGAAAAGCGACCTTACCGGAGCCGTTACTACCCTTACCCCTAAGGAGTTCAACAAAGGAACCTACGCCTCGCCCGACCAGCTCATTCAGGGGCGGGTATCGGGGGTACAGGTGAGCAACAACAGTGGCCAGCCCGGCGGACCAGCAACCATTCGCATCCGGGGTAACTCGGCCGTGACCGGTACGGGCCAGCCGCTGTACGTGGTGGATGGCGTGCCGCTCGACGGCCGCTCGGCACGCCCCGGTCTGGTGGCCTCCGCCGACGTAGGAACCGGGGCTGACAGCAACCCGCTCAACTTCCTGAACCCCGACGACGTGGAATCGGTGACCGTGCTGAAGGATGCTTCCGCTACGGCTATTTACGGTTCCCGGGCCGCGTACGGGGTAGTGCTCATCACCACCAAAAAAGGCCGTTCGGGGGCACCAGTGCTCAGCGTGGGCGTATCCAACGGCTTCTCGCAGCTGCTGCGGCGGCCGGAGTTTCTGGATGCCGGTCAGTACCGCCGGGCCATTGCCTACTACGGCGTGCCCGCTGCTACCGACAAGGGCGGCGACGTAGATGCGCTGGATGCCATTCTGCGCAAAGGCTACCTACAGAACTACAACGTGGCCATGAGCGGTGGTGGCGAAACCGGCCGCTACCGTCTGTCGCTGGGCTATCTGGATCAGGAAGGCATTGTGCGCAAAACCGGCTTTAAGAAGTACAGCGCCAACCTCTCCACTAACCTGCAGTTTCTGGAGAGTAAGAAGCTGGGCCTCGACATGAACATTTCCACCAGCCAGTTCCGGGAAGAGCTGGCCAACATTACCACCGACGCCGGCTTCCGAGGCTCCCTCATCGGGCAGGCGCTGCAGTGGAACCCCACGCAGCCGCTCCGCAACCCTGATGGCTCCCTCTTCATCAAGGCCGGCGACGTGGTGAACCCCCTGGCGGCGCAGGAATATTTCAACGACAACTCGCGGGTAACCACCATTCTGGCCAGTGCCTCGCCCTACTTCAAGTTTACCAATTGGCTGGAGTACCGAGCCCTGCTGAGCATCAACTACAATACGGGTAGCCGCCGTACGTCCATTGACCAGCGGCTCATCAACTACCCCGGCATTGAAAACCAGGGTTTCGCCAGCATTGGCAACAACGAGCTGACGACCCAGCAGATGGCCCATACGCTCAGCTTCAACAAAGCCGTGGCCTCCGACCTGAACCTGAACGCGGTGCTGGGGTACGAGTACACCAAGTTTGCCAACTCGGGCAATAACGTGAATGCCTTTGGTAACCCTTCGGCCGGTGGTTTTGGGGTGTTCGGCCTCGATTACACCAACTACATCCAGTATTCGGCCACCGGGTCGCGCAACGTGTCGTCGTTCATCGATCCGTCGTCGGAGCTGCAGTCGGTGTTTGGCCGGGCCATCCTGAACTTCAGGAACCGCTACGTGCTGACCGGTACCGTGCGCCGCGACGAGAGCAGCAAGTTCGGGCGCGACAACCGCGTGGGCTACTTTCCATCCTTCGCCATTGCCTGGGACCTGAGCCAGGAATCCTTCTTTCCGGCCGAAAAGCTGACGCAGCTGAAACTGCGCGCCGGCTACGGCCTCACCGGCAACCAGGAGTTTCCGGCCGGCTCGGCGCAGGGCCGCTTCTCGCTGGACAACAACGGGGCTCAGTCTCCGCTCAACGCGGCCAACCCCAAGCTGAAATGGCAGGCTGATGCACAGTTTAACGTCGGTATCGACGTGGGTGCCCTCGATAACCGCCTGACCTTTACGGCTGACTACTTCAACAAAACCACCAGCGACATTCTGTTCCCCACAGTGCCCGGCCAGCCGGCTCCCCCGGTGCAAACCATTCAGTGGCAGAACCTGAAGGATGTTAAGATTGTGAACAAAGGGGTGGAGCTGGCCCTCAACACCACGCTGGTGAACAAGGAGAAAGTGGAAATAGGCCTGAATGCCAATGCCACCTTCATCCACAACGAGGTGACGGATTTTGTGGGCGCGGATATCATCACCGGGGCCATTAACGGGCAGGGCCTGTCGGGCTCCACGGCGCAGCTTATCACCAAGGGCTACCCCATCAACGCCTTCTTCCTGCCCCAGTTTACCGGTCTCAATGAGCAGGGCCAGTCGACGTACGCCAACGGCGGGGCCGTGGCCTACTCGGGCAGCCCCAACCCCCGCACGCTGCTGGGCGTGGGTGCCAATGCCCGCTTCGGCAAACTCTCGCTGGTAGCCAACATGACCGGCGTATTTGGTCAGTATATCTACAACAACACGCTTAACGCGGTGGGCAACGTGGGCCAGATCGGGGCGCAGAAAAACATTGCCCTTTCCACGTTCGAAAACCCCATTAAGGAGTCCATCGGCAATGCGGGCTCGGCCTCTTCCCGTTACCTGGAAAAAGGCAACTACCTGAAAATGTCTAACGTGACGCTGGCCTATTCCTTCGGCGACATGGGCAGCGTGGTGAAGGGGGCGCGGGTGTACATTACGGGGCAGAACCTGTTCGTAATTACCAAATACGATGGGTTTGACCCCGAAATCAACACCGTGAAGCGCGGAGCCAACCAGGTACCATCCGTCGGGATTGACTACCTGCCCTACCCCAGTGCCCGCACCTTCACGCTCGGCGTCAATTTCTCCCTGTAACCTCTAACGACTTCCCACCATGCAATACGCCACTATTACGCGTGCGGCGGCCGTTATGGCCCTGCTGCAGCTAGTCAGCAGCTGCGAGCTGAACGAAACTCTGGAAGGCCAGCTCACGGAAAGCCAGATTCCGCGCGGCGACCCGGCCGCCCTGCTCCAGGGTGTGTACAACGCCCAGCGCGACCCGATTCAGGGTTGCGTGAGCGTGTTTGCCCTGGAAGAGGTATCCACCGACGCGCGCATTATGCCTACCCGCGGGCCCGACTGGGACGACAACGGCAAATGGCGGGCCCTGTTCAACCACACCTGGGACCCCAACAACGAGCGGGTGCGCGACACCTTCAACCAGCTGGAAGGTATCATCTACTCCTCCACCGACCTGCTGCGCTTCGACCCTACCCCGCAGCAGCAGGCCGAGTCGCGGTTTTTGCGGGCCTGGGCCACGTTCCTGCTGCTCGATATGTACGACCAGGTGCTGTACCGGGAGCCGGGCGAAGACCTGAGCCAGTTTTCCAAGGTGCGCAAGGGCAGCGAAGCGCTTAACTTTATTGTGAGTGAGCTGAATGCCATTCAGAACGACCTGCCCGATGCCCCCGTTAGCCGCGCCACCAAGGATGCCGCCCGGGTGCTGCTGATGAAGTGCTACCTCAACAAAGGCGTGTATGCCAACCGGGCCGCCCCCACTTTTGCGGCGGCCGATATGAACCAGGTGGTTACCCTCGCTGACCAGATCATCAACAGCGGCAAATATTCCTTTACGCCCAACTTCTTCGACAACTTCGCGCCCAACAACGGGGCCATCGGGCTGGAAAACATCTTCACCCAGGCCAACACCTTCGGCAACAGCGGCCCCACGCGCGACTTCTGGAAGTTCGTGTCGCACTACAACATGCGCCCCGTGGACGGCTACAACGGCCCGGCTACCACTTCCGCCTTCTACGACCTGTTTGAGGCCACCGACAAGCGTCGGGGCGTGGCTTACGATATAGCCGGCGGGCCGGCCAACCCCGGCCGGCGCATCAACGTGGGCTTTCTGGTGGGGCAGCAGTACAACCTGCTTACCGATGCGCCTCTGACTACGCGGGGCGGTGCTCCGCTGGTTTTCACCAAGGACATCAACCTGGTGGAAACCGGCTCCGACCTGGAAGCCAAAGGCATCCGGCCCATCAAGTACCCGGTTGATTACGTGAGCGAGGCCAAGGGCGGCAACGGCTGCGAAAATGACCACGTGACCTTCCGGCTGGCCGATGTACTGCTGATGAAGGCCGAGGCCATTCTGCGCGGGGCTACCCCCACCAGCGCCGGCCCCTACGGCGGCACGCCGCTGGCCATCGTCAACTCGCTGCGCACTCATCCTTCGCGGGGGGCCAGCGCCCTTGGCTCTCTTACGCTCGATGTGCTGCTGGACGAGCGGGGCCGGGAGCTGTACGGTGAGTCGTGGCGGCGGAACGATATGATCCGGTTCGGCAAGTTTCTGCAGGCGCGCAAAGACAAGCCGCAGAGTGACCCGAAGTACCTGATTTATCCCGTACCAAAAACGCAGGTGGATGTGAACCGCAACATCACCCAGAACCCAGGCTACTAACTTTTTGCCTGACCCCATCCAAGCAGGCCGTTGGTTGCTGCCCGCGCTGGCAGCCGCCGGCGGCCTGTTTGGGTGTATTCTGCACTGCATTTTCTGTCCGATGAAACCCCACCGTTTTTCTTGCATGCTCCCGCTGCTGGCCGTGCTGACTGCCGCCTGCAACCAAAGCCCGAAAACGGAAGCTACCACCGCTGCCGCTACCGCCGCTATGGCCGATAGTGCCACCGCCAAGAAGCCCGGCTGGTGGAAGGAGACGGTGGTGTACCAACTGTACCCGCGCAGCTTCCAGGACAGCAACGGCGACGGCGTGGGCGACCTGAAGGGCATCATCTCCCGTCTTGACTACCTGAAAAGCACCGGTGTGGGCACCGTGTGGCTCAACCCCATTTACGCCTCGCCCAACGACGACAACGGCTACGACATTTCCGACTACCGCCGGATTATGCCGGAGTTTGGCACCATGCAGGATTTTGACGCGCTGCTCCAGAGCATGCACCGGCGCGGCCTGAAGCTGGTGATGGACCTGGTGGTGAACCACAGCTCCGATGAACACGCCTGGTTTAAGTCGGCCAGCGCCTCGCGCAGCAGCCCGTACCGGGACTACTACTACTGGTGGCCCGCCGAGAAAGGCACGCCGCCGCCCCGCTACAGCACCTTCGATGTGAAGAAGAACGCCTGGCAGTTCAGCGCGCCCACCAACTCCTACTACCTGCACATCTTCTCCCGGAAGCAGCCCGACCTGAACTGGAACAACCCCAAACTGCGGCAGGAGGTGTACGCCATTATGAAGTTCTGGCTGGATAAGGGCATTGATGGGTTCCGGATGGATGCCTTTCAGTTTGTGGCCAAGGACCCCAGCTTTCCGCCCATGCCCGGCCTCACGGAGCAGAACTACGCCAACGCCTACAACCATGGCCCCCACCTGCACGACTACCTGCAGGAAATGAACCGGGAAGTGCTCAGCCACTACAACGTGATGAGCGTAGCCGAAGGCGCGGGCCGCAACCCCCAGGAAGCCCACCTGTTTGTGGACCCCGACCGCAAGGAGCTGGACATGACTTACCATTTTGAGGGTACCGGCGTGGGCAGCAACTCAGAAACGTATCAGCTTACGGAGCTGAAGCGCGTATTTACGAAGTGGGACAGCGCCTTCGCCCAAACCGGCTGGCAGGCCCTGGACCTGGGCAACCACGACCAGCCCCGCATGACCAGCAAATTCGGCGACGACCGGCCGGCGTTCCGGGTGGCCTCAGCCAAGCTGCTCAATACCTTTCTGCTCACCATGCGCGGCACGCCCTACTGCTACAACGGCGACGAGTTGGGCATGACCAACATCCGGTTCGACAGAATTACCGACTACCGCGACCTGGCGGCCCTGAACGGCTACGCCCTGGTAAAGAGCCAGGGCGGTAACCTGCCGGCCTACCTCAAAAACCTGCAGCGCTTCTCCCGCGACAACAGCCGCACGCCCTTCCAATGGGACAGCACGGCCAATGCGGGCTTCACTACCGGCACACCCTGGCTGAAAATAAACCCCAACTACCGCACCGTGAACCAGGCCGCCCAGGAGCGGGACCCCGACTCGGTGCTGAATTACTTCCGCCGGGCCGTGGCACTGCGCCGGCAGCACAAAGTGCTGGTGTATGGGGCCTACCAACTGCTGGACGGGCCCAACCCTCACGTCTACGCCTACACCCGTACCCAGGGCCCCGAGAAAGTGCTGGTGGTGCTTAACTTTTCCTCCGAAAACCGCACCTGGGCCCTGCCGGCCGGCCTCATCCTGGACGGCGCACCCTGGCTCAACAACTACCCCAGCTTCACGGCGGGGCCTACGCTGGCGCTGCAGCCCTGGCAGGCCGTGGTGGTACCGCTGCGCTAACCCGCCTCCACCTTACCCGGTAAATTCCTTTCTTCCGCGCTCCACCCCACCCACTCCGTATGTCCACCTGCTTTCGTTTTCTCTTACTGTTCTTACTGGCCACGTCCGCCGCGGCCCAGCCCGGTGCGCCCGACCCGTGGCGCCTGACGGCTACCGCCATCGACCCCAAAAACTACTACGGCGTGACGGTAGCCAACGGGATGCTGGGCATTGTGTCGTCACCGGAGCCGTTTCAGGTGAAGAGCGTGGTGCTGGCCGGGGCCTACGACCAGTACGGCCGGGGCCGGGTAAGCAACTTTCTCAACAGCTTCAACCTGCTGAACATGTACCTAGAAGTGGACGGCCGCCGGCTTTCGGGCAAAGACGCCAGCAACTTCCGCCAGGAGCTGGACATGCAGCGCGCCAGCCTCACCACCAGCTTCGAGTACGCTGATAAGGCCACCATCCGCTACACCTACTACGCCCTGCGCCACCTGCCCTTCACGGTACTTCTGGATGTGAGCATCACGGCCAAAAAGGACCTGCAGCTGGGGGCCGCCAGCGTGATGGAAACCCCCGATGCCCTGCGCGACGCCCAGAATTATTACAACGAAATCGACCGGCCGCACGTGACGCTGAGCCTGCTCACGTCATCGGCCCGCAGCCCCACCGGCAAGATGCAGCTGTGCGCTTCCAACACGTTTCTGTTTGGGGAGGGCCACGGCCAGGAGCCCAAGGTGATTCATGAAATGTGGGACAACAACATGCACCTGATGAAGTTCGGGAAGGCCCTGAAGGCCGGCCAGACCTACTCCTACGCCGTGGCAGGCTCCAGCATCACCTCCAGCCACCACCCCGACCCGCTCAACGAGGCCGAGCGCCTGACCATCTTCGCCCGCCTCGAAGGCAAGGACCGCCTGCTGGCCTACCACGCCAAAGCCTGGCAGGAGCTGTGGCAGAGCGACATCCAGATTACCGGCGACGCCCAGGCCCAGCAGGACGTGCACAGCATGCTCTACCACCTCTACAGCTTCACCCGCGCCGGCACCGACTTCTCGCCCTCGCCCATGGGCCTCTCGGGGCTGGGCTACAACGGCCACGTGTTCTGGGATACTGATGTGTGGATGTTCCCGGCCCTGCTGGTGCTGCACCCGGACATGGCCAAATCGATGATTGAGTACCGCTTCCGGCGGCTGGAAGCAGCCCGGCGCAACGCCTTCGGCCACGGCTACCATGGCGCGCAGTACCCCTGGGAAAGCGCCGATACGGGCGTGGAGGAAACCCCGGTGTGGGCCCTGAGCGGGCCGTTTGAGCACCACATTTCGGCCTGCGTGGCCCTGGCGGCCTGGCAGTATTACTGCGTGACGCAGGATAAGGACTGGCTGCGCGAGAAAGGTTACCCCATCCTGTCGGCCACGGCTGATTTCTGGGCCAGCCGGGTGGAGCGCAACGGCCCCGGCCACTACGACATCAAGAACGTGGTAGCGGCTGACGAGTGGGCCGAAAACGTGGACAACAACGCCTTCACCAACGCCGCCGCCCAGGTAAACCTGCGCAACGCCACGGCCGCCGCCCGGCTACTGGGCCTCAAGGCCAACCCCGACTGGGCGCACGTGGCCCAGAACATTCCGATTTTGAAGATGGCCGACGGCGTTACCCAGGAACACGCTACGTACAAAGGAGAAGGCATCAAGCAGGGCGACGTGAACCTGCTGGCTTACCCGCTGGGTGTCATCACCGACCCCGCGCAAATCCGGAAGGATTTGGCCTACTACGAAACGCGCGTCCCCACCGAAGGCACTCCCGCCATGACGCAGGCCATCTTCGCGCTGCTGTACGCCCGCCTCGGCAACGCCGACAAGGCGGCCCACTTCTTCCAGGATGCCTACGTGCCCAACCTGCTGCCGCCCTTCCGGGTGGTGGCCGAAACCAAGGGCGGCACCAACCCCTACTTCGCTACTGGCGCGGGCGGCGTGCTGCAGGCCGTGCTGATGGGCTTCGGCGGCCTCGACATCACGCCGACCGGCATTTCGCAACGCAAAACCACCCTACCCACGGGCTGGCAGTCGGTGCGCATTACGGGCGTCGGCCCGCAGCGCAAAACCTACTCCGTCACGCGCTGACGGCTGTTCCGCCCTTCCGCGAATCAGGCAGAAGGCGTGGCGACATGACGAAAACACCTCCGCAATGCTCGGGCTGGCTGCAACCGGCCGTGCGGCGCTGCCGGGATGGGGAGTGGCAGGAGGCCTTGTGGGAAGGGCCGCTTGCCCGCCGCCCGCCGCAAGGTGGGCGGCACTTCCCCCATCCTCTATGTTCTACCCCACACCCTCCCACCCTACTATACCACTCTCATATGGCGCTCAGTTCTACTGTTTCACGCGCGGCCTCGGCGGTGGCGTCGGTACCCAAGCCGCGGCTGGCTTTCTGGCAGATTCTGAACATGAACGTGGGCTTTTTTGGGATTCAGTACAGCTTCGGCTTGCAGCAGACCAACATGAGCCCCATTTACAGCTACCTCGGTGCTGACCCCGAGAAGCTGCCGTTTCTGTGGCTGGCCGGGCCCATGACGGGCCTGCTGGTGCAGCCCATCATCGGGGCGCTGAGCGACAAAACCCTGAGCCGCTGGGGCCGGCGCACGCCGTATTTCCTGCTGGGCGCGGTGCTGTGCAGCCTGTGCCTGCTGGCCATGCCCTTCAGCCGGGCCGTGTGGATGGCCGCCAGCCTGCTCTGGATTCTGGACGCGGCCAACAACATCACCATGGAACCGTACCGGGCCTTCGTGAGCGACAAGCTGCCGCCCCCGCAGCACAGCGTGGGCTTCCTCACGCAGAGCTTCTTTACCGGCCTGGGCATCACGCTGGCCAACTTCACGCCCTCGGTGCTGGTGTATTTGGGGCTGGTCAGCGCCACGGCCCGCAGCCAGAACAACATCCCGCACACCACCTACGCGGCCTTCCTGATTGGGGCGGCCGTGAGCATCGGGGCCATTCTGTACTCGGTATTCACCACCAAAGAGCACCCGCTCAGCGACGAGGAAGTAGCCGCCATCCGGGCCCAGCCCAAAGGCCTTAGCCACACGCTGGCCGAAATTGGCGGAGCCATCCGCGACATGCCGCTTACCATGCGCCGCATGGGCCCCATGATGCTGTGCACCTGGTACGCCATGTTCTGCTACTGGCAGTACATCACCCTGAGTCTGGCCAGCACCGTGTACGGCGTCAGCAGCTCGGCCGCGCCGGAGTTTGCCAAGGCCCAGCTGCTGACCGGACGCGTGAACGGCACCTACAACATCGTCACGTTCTGCGCGGCGTTCGGGCTGGCGTGGCTGGCCCGGCAGTGGGGCCCGCGGGCGGTGCACATGCTGAGCCTGGGCTTGGCCGGCCTGGGGCTGCTGGCCCTGCCGCTGATTGCCGACCCCAACCTGCTGCTGGCCCCCATGATCGGGCTGGGCATCGGGTGGGCCAGCATGATGGGCACCACCTACGTGATGCTGGCCGGGGCCATTCCGAAGGAGCGCACGGGCGTGTACATGGGCATCTTCAACATGTTCATTGTGCTGCCCATGCTGCTCCAGACGGTGTCGTTTTCCTGGGTGTACCGCCACCTGCTCGGCTCCCGCCCCGAAAATGCCATTCACCTGGCCGGGGCCCTGCTACTGGCCGGCGCGGTCTGCGTGCTGTTCATTCCGCGCACCAGTCCGAATCTACGGGTTGAGGAGCCGGCTGCTACCTGAGCCAAACCAGCGGCCCGTAGATACGCGAATACGCGTCTCTACAGACGACTCTCCGCTTTTGCCCTCGTGCGGCCCCACTCCCATATCTTCCTTCATGTCACTTCAGTCCGAACCCGCCCTTGCGCTTCTGCGCCGCGCCGCCACGCCGTACGGTTTTGTGGCCAGCGTGCAGGATGTGAGCAACTACCAGCGCATCTGGACGCGCGACGGTGTGATTACCGGCCTGGCCGCCCTGCTTTCCGGTGAAGCTGGTCTTATAGAAGCTACCGAAGCCACGCTGCGCACCATTTTCGGGGCCCAGCACCCGGTGGGCTTTTTTGCCTCGAATGTGGACCCGCGCACCGGCCAGGCCAGCTACGGCGGCAACTGCGGCCGCGTCGATAACGTGAGCTGGGCCATCATCGGGCTGCTGCAATATGCCCTCCTCACGGGCCACCACACTCTGGCTACCGCCTACCGGCCCCAGGTGGAGCGGGGGCTGGCCGTGCTGGAGGCCTGGGAATTCAATGGCAAGCACCTGGTGTACGTGCCCCAGAGCGGCGACTGGGCCGATGAGTACGTGCAGCACGGCTACGTGCTCTACGACCAGCTGCTGCGGGTGTGGGCCCTGGAGCTGGCCGGCCACCACTACCAGCGCCCCGAGTGGCTGGCCAAGGCTGCCACCATCCGGCAGGTGCTGGAACGCAACTACTGGAACGAGGACACCGCCTCCGACGCCGAACCGCTTTACGCGCCCAACCTCGTGCACCAGCGCCGGGCCGCGCCGCGCACGTTCTGGCTGATGGGCTTCAACCCAGCCCGCGTGTACGGGCAGTTTGACCTGGCCGCCAACGCCCTGGCCCTGCTGCTCAACCTGGGCCCGGCAACCCAGCAGGTAACCCTCACAACCTATCTGCACGAGCAGCTCCGGCAGCGGCAGTTTCTGCTACCGGCCTTCGCCCCGGCCCTTACACCCGCCGATGGCCTTATGGCCGAGCTGACCGACAACTACGCCTACGAGTTCCGCAACCGGCCCCACGAGTTCCACAACGGCGGCCTCTGGCCCGTCTGGAACGGGTGGCTGGCGGCGGCCCTGCACCAGCATGGCCAGTCGGCGCTGGCTGTGCAACTCACCGGGTTGCTGCACACGGCCAACCGGCAGAACCCCGACGGCCCGGCCTGGGGCTTCTACGAGAACTTCCACGGCCTCACCCACGCCCCCATCGGGGTACCCTACTGCACCTGGAGCGCCGCCGGGCAGCTGCTGGCCGAAGCCTACGCCGGAGGCGGGCGACTATACTTTCCATCCTCCTGAGTTAGTTCTGTTCATGTGAGTTAGTCCTGTTAATGAATGTGTACGCTTCACAGACCGTCATGCTGAGCGGAGCCGAAGCATCTCTACCGCTTCGTTGAAGCAGTGCAGGCGAAGCGGTAGAGATGCTTCGGCTCCGCTCAGCATGACGGTCACATGTCACCCATGATGGTCACGCGCCCGGCATGACGTTCACGCGCTCCGCGTGGCGTTGCAAACCTGATTTCGGTAATACCCCCAACACGCTTCTCATTTTCTTTGCCGATGCGCTCTACTTCTGCTTCCGTTGCTGCTCCGGCCACTACCCCGAAGCCCGTCAGTGGCCGCCTGCTTGCTATTGGCGAGGCGCTGATGGATATTCTGACTACCGATTTCGTGGGCGACTTATCCCAGGTGACGACCCTGCAGGCCGTGGCGGGCGGTAGTCCGGCCAATTTGTGCCGGTTTGTACAGCAGTGCGGCGGTACAGCCACGCTGGTAGCGGCCGTGGGGCAGGATGGGCTGGGCGAGATTCTGTTGCGCAACCTGGCGGCCGCCGGCCTCAGCACCCAACACGTCCACCAGCTGCCCGACCGCGCCACCAGCATCATTGTGGTGGGCCGCAGCCGCGATACGCCGGCCTTCATCCCCTACCGCAGCGCCGACCGGTACCTGCCCCCCATCGACCCGGCCCTGATTGCGCAGGCTTCGCTGGTGCACACTACCGCTTTTGCCCTCAGTCGCCAGCCAGCCCAGGACCACATTCTGGAGGCCCTGGCAACGGCCTACGACCAGGGCCGCGCGGTATCGGTGGACTGGAACTACGCCGCCCCCATCTGGCGGCGCGCCGACAACGCCCCCGACGTGTGGCAGCGCCTGTTGGCCTACGAGCCCTTGCTCAAAGTCAGCCTCGATGATGTGGCCCGCTTCGGCAAGGTGCCGGCCACGCCCGAAGCGGCCCGGGAGTTTCTGCGCGACACGCCCGCCCGGGTGCTCTGCCTCACCTGCGGCTCCGATGGGGTGTGGTACCGCAGCCGGGGCGGCGACTGGCAGCACCAGGCCGCGCCCCCGGTGCAGGTGCAGGATGCCACCGGGGCCGGCGACGCCTTCTGGGCCGGCTTTCTGACAAGCTGGATGCGGCAGGCTCCCGTGGCCGAATGTGTGCAGGCCGGCATCAGCACGGCGGCGCGGCGGTTGCAGGGGCAGCTGGCCTAGGCTGTGTGAACAGTAATCGGAAGCGTTATCCGAGGCTTCCCGGGCCGTCATGCTTCATCTGGCATCCGCTTGCCGGAGCATAACGAGCTGTTATAACCACTGGCAAAACGGTGACGAAACTACGCAGTTGGGGGGAATTGGTATTTTCGCCGCTCTCACCTGCCCTCTCTCCCACCCGCTCTCATGTCCCGTGTTCTTCCCACCATTGTGGGGGCGCAGTTCTGCTGCACCTCGCTGTGGTTTGCCGGCAATGCCGTAGCTCCCGAGCTGGCGGCCCGGTTCCGGCTGCCGCCCGGCTCCGTGGCCGCCCTCACCAGCGCCGTGCAGCTGGGCTTCATCAGCGGCACGCTGCTGTTTGCGCTGCTGGCCGTGGCCGACCGGTTTTCGCCCTCGCGGGTGTTCTTTGTGAGTGCGCTGGCGGCCGCCACGGCCAACCTGGGCGTGCACCTGAGCGGCCTCGGGGCCGAGGAGCTGCTGGCCTGCCGCTTCCTCACGGGCTTTTTCCTGGCCGGCATTTACCCGGTGGGCATGAAAATAGCCGCCGACTACTACCAGGAGGGCCTGGGCCGCTCCCTGGGGTGGCTGGTGGGGGCGCTGGTGCTGGGCACGGCGTTTCCACACCTGCTGCGCAGCCTCACGGCGGCCCTGCCGTGGTACTACGTGACGGGGGCTACCTCCGGGCTGGCGGTGCTGGGCGGACTGGCGCTGTGGGCGCTAGTGCCCGATGGGCCCTACCGCCGGCCCGGGCAGCAGCCCCGGCTCACGGCGTTTCTGGCAGGGTTCCGGCAGCCGCCGTTTCGGGCGGCGGCGTTCGGGTACTTCGGGCACATGTGGGAATTGTATGCGTTCTGGGCGTTTGTGCCGGTGGTATTGGCGGCGTTTCAGGCGCGGCACCCGGCGGCGGGGCTGCCGGTGCCGCTGCTCTCGTTCGGGATTATTGGCGGGGGCAGTCTGGCCTGCGTGGGTGCGGGGCTGCTGGCCCGGCGGCTGGGCCCCGAGCGGGTAGCGGCCGGGGCGCTGGCGTTGTCGGGCGGGTGCTGCGTGGCCTCAGGAGTGGTGCTGGGCCTGGGCTCGGCGGCGGGACTGGTGGCGTTTCTGGCGTTCTGGGGGCTGGTGGTGGTGGCCGACTCGCCCATGTTCTCCACCCTGGTGGCCCGGCACGCCCCACCCGAATCGCGCGGCGCGGCCCTCACCATCGTCAACTGCCTGGGATTTGCTCTCACCATCGGGAGCGTGCAGCTCACCGGCTGGCTGGCCCCGCGCCTGCCGCCTCAGCTGCTGCTGCTGCCCCTGGCCCTCGGCCCGGCGCTGGGGCTGTGGGCGTTGTGGCGTGGGCAAAGGGTGGCAGTATGAAGCACTATAGCGGATTCATGAACGGTGTAGCTGCCGTCGCCTAGCGTACGTAAGCAGGTATATGCAAGCGTATTCGATGGATTTGCGCCAGCGCGTGGCGCAGGCGCTGACTGAGCCCGGAGCCCGGCAGG
>NZ_RWIT01000021.1 GCF_003944715.1 Hymenobacter rigui
GCCCGTACCCGTGAAGCAGTGGAGGCGGCTATCCAAACGGCCGTGGACTGGATTTCCAGCAAGGACGCCAAAGCCTGGTTCAACCATTGCGGCTATCATGTATACCGTTCATGAATCCGCTATATATATAGAGGGCCAATTTTTAGTGGAGGCGTACCCGGGGTGCTGAGTTGGCTAAGGATGCGAGAGACTGTTGTGTCAGAAAGCATCTGCAAGTGGGGTACGTGTGGCTGCAGTGTCTGTGCGTGTGCAGCGGTGAACGGCAGGAGCAGGGCACTCAATGCAACCAATCGGGAAAGAATCATCAGTAGCGTAGATCAGGTTATCGGCTAATTGATGCCAAGCGCGGCCACATTCCATAAAATCCTGCAGCAAATCAAGATTCAATCCGGTAGTTGAATTGTAATTTTTTCATAACATGGTAACAATCAGTGTGCTATTGCGGAAGCGACAGCTGTTCAGTAACTTGAAGTTCCCGCAACCCTAACGCCCCGCTACTATGAAACCAGCCTCCACTGCCGTTATACTCATTGAGTTTCAGAACGATTTCACTACCCCCGGCGGCTCCCTGCATGATGCGGTGAAAACGGTGATGAAAAAAACGGATATGCTGGCCAATACCGAGGAACTGGTGCGGCAGGCCCGCAATGCCGGAGCCCTGATCCTGCACGTGCCCATCAGTTTCACTGAGAATTATCGGGAGCTGGGCCCGCGCCCCTACGGCATCCTGAAAGGCGTAGTGGATAGCAACTCGTTCCGGCAGGGCTCCTGGGGGGCTGATATTGTGGACGTGCTGAAGCCTCAGCCCGATGACATCGTCATTGAAGGCAAGCGGGGCCTGGATGGCTTTGCGACTACCAACCTGGATTTTGTGCTGCGGCAGCGCGGCATCACGCACGTAGCCCTGGCCGGGTTCCTTACCAACTGCTGCGTTGAATCCACGATGCGCACGGCCTACGAACTGGGCTATCAGGTGTATACCCTTACTGACTGCACTGCCACCATGAGTGAGGAAGAACAGCGCATGGCCTGCGAGAAAAACTACCCCATGTTTTCTAGGCCCGTTACGCACCGGGAGTTTCTGGAACAACTCTCCGCCCTCGAGCAACCTGAACCAGTGGGTGAGGGGCGGGGCTATTATTAAGAATAGTTGTTGATGCACAACGTGTCATTCCGAACGAAGTGAGGAATCTGGGTTAAAGCTTCTTGAGGTCGACTCAGATTCCTCACTTCGTTCGGAATGACACGTTATAGCCGGTTACTGGCCACCGGCGCGGCGCTTTTCGTCCTCGGCCCCGCCACCCCTGCGCTTGGCGGGAGCCAGCTTGTCGTTGCCGAAGCGGTAGGTGAAGGCCAGCGTGCCCTGCCGGGAATCCTGGCGCTGGTAGAACCGCTCCACGTAGGTATCATACTCCGATATGGCGTGGATGGGGCTGGTGAAGAAGATATCGGCCATGTTCAGCTTGAGGGTGGCTTTGCGGTTCCAGAAGGTCTTCTGCACGCCGGCGTTTACTTCTCCGTTGGGCTGTACCCGCAGGAAACCGTACAAGTCGCGGGCCTGGTAGTTGCCGTTCAATTCGGCGCTCCAGCCTTTGCCCAGCGTGAAGGTGTGGTTGGAGGTAAAGTTGAAGGAGCCCCGGCCCCGGTTCAGGTTGGTGCCGGCCAGGCTGCCCTCGAAGCGGCTGTAGTAGAACACGGCGTTATTGTACATCGTCCACCACTTGGCCACTTCTACGGGCACCGTGAGAGTAAGGGCGTAGTAGTGCTGGCGGCTCAGGTTTTGGGTGGTAGATAGTACTGTGCTGTCCGTTTCGGGCTGCACCACGCTGATGAGCGGCAGGTTGGTGAGGCTGTAACTCAGGCCCAGGTTGTACTTCTGCCGGAAGGTGTGCGTGAGCTCCAGGTTGTAGCTGGTTTGAGGCCGCAAATTCGGGTTGCCCCCGCCGGAAGTTGTCTTATCGATAATCACCCGGAACGGGTTCAGCTGCCCGTACGAAGGCCGGTCGATGCGGCGACTCAGGGAGAGGCTGGTTTCGTGCTGCTCGGAAAACACACGCTTCAGGGCCGCACTCGGAAACAGCTGGAAATAGTGCCGGCTGAAGTTAGGCCGCTGGCCCCCCTGCACCATGTCCTGCCGGCCCTCGGCATTGGTTTGCTCCCCGCGTAGGCCCGCCTGCAGCGTGTACTTGGGCTGGGTATAGTTCAGGTTCACGTAGCCCGCGTTGATGTTTTCATCATACCGAAACCGGTTGGAGCGGTTCCGGTCCAGCTCCCCATCCGTAAGAAACTGCACGTCGTTATCGGCTGTGACTAAACTGGCTTTGGCCCCGGCATCCACGCGCAGCTGCTTGGTCAGGAACTGGGTGTAGTCCACCTTCGCCGACTGAATGGTGAGCGTGCCCTGCTGGTCGCCGGTGATGACCTCGCCTACCTGCTCGGCCCCGTTGAAGCGGGTTTCCAGGCGCTGGTCGCGGCTGGTGCGGTAGCGGGCGTAGTCGGCATCTGCCGTCAGCTCCCGTGTGCCCATCGTATCCTGAAAAGTGTGGCGCAGACTGAGGTTACCGGCCACGTTGGGCGTGCGGCCCACGCGGTAGTTGTCGGAGTTATACTGCTGGGTCTGGTTGCGCAGTACATCGTTGATGATGGTGCTGTTGCGGCCCTGCTGCACGTTGCGGTTGGTCAACCCGCTCACTGCCCCGCCCAGCACCGTGCGCTCCATCAGGTTATAATCAATACCCGCCTTCCAGGTATGGGCGCGCAGTTGGAAAGGCGAGCTGTTGGCCTGGTCCGTCACCTGTACTAGCTGACGGTTGGCCTCCCCGGTGGTGCCCAGCCGGTAAAAGTCCCGGTGAATGGTCAGGCGGGGCTCCCCGGACCGGTCAGTGTAGTTATACGAGCCGAAGAGGTTGTACTTCTGCTGGCGGTGGTTCAGGCTGAGGCCCGCATTGTACTTGTTGTACTGCGTGCGGCCGTAGCTGGTGTTCAGGCTCCCGTTGGTGCCCACCCGCTGGTCTTTCTTCAGGTTGATGGCAATAATACCGGCCCCACCCTGGGCATCGTACTTGGCGGGCGGATTGGTAATCAGCTCAATACTCTTGAGCTGCTCGGCTGGCAAGGCCCTGAGATAATCGGCCAGCTCAGTGCCCGTCATGGGCTGACGCTTGCCATCAATGAGCACCAGCAAGCCTTGTTTACCGCGCAGAGCCAGGTTGTCGTTGCCATCAATGGTAACGCCGGGGGAGCGGCGCAGCACATCCAAAGAGGTGTTGCCGGCGGCCAGCGCCGAGCCCTCCACGTTCACAATGGTGCGGTCGGCTTCCCGCTCGAAGGTGGGGCGCTGGCCGGTAATGGTTACTTCCTTCAGCGCCGTGGCGGCATTGGCCTGCAGCGTCAGCACTACCGGAGCCGCCGCGCCCTGTGCTTGCAGCGGAAACGGCCCCGCCCAGGCCCGGGTGTAGCCCACCTGCGCCGCCGATACCAGGTACTGCCCGCCGGCCGCCGACTCAAAGCGAAACTCGCCTTTCTCGTCGCTGAACTCGGTTTTAACCGCCACCGAATCGGTAGCGCGGTGCAGCACCACCGTGGCAAACTCAATGGGGGCTCCGGCCGCTGTTTTTACCTGTCCGGTCAGGCTTTGGGCCCAGGCACCGGAGCAGAGCAGCAGTGCTGGCAGTATCAACCAGCTACCATACGTTGATTTCATAGTGAGCAGAGGAGAAGTGGAAAGTGAGGGCAACGCTCCGCCAGCTACCACGGGCAAGCCTTTTTTTGCCGGGAGCGAGGAGCAGAAGAAGTAATACGAATGATTTCGTAGTAAACGTACGAAGTATTTCGTATATTAAAACAGTGCTATGCTGATTTTTTCCGGGCTCCGCTTATTCGGGCTGCTTTGAGCAGTTGGTGGCTATCTGCTCCAGCAGAAATCGGAGAGTGTTCAGATCATTCTCGCTCAGGCCCTGCAGGGCAACTGCCCGGTTATTGAGCACCACCGGCTCCACGGCCGCCAGCGTGCGGTGTCCTTCGGCCGATACCCGCAGCCGGGTCCGACGGCCATCCTGGGGGAGGGGCTCCGCCTGCAGCATCCCCCGGTCCAGCAACAGCCGGATCATGCGCGCCACCGATGCCTGGTCTTTAAAGACCCGCTCGGCAATGTCGCTTTGGGTTAGGTCGTCGGTTTCTTCAATCACGCGCAGTACCAGCCACTGGTCGATGGTGATGGCCACGCCGGCCTGATCGATGTTGGCCTGGGCCATGCGCCGATACTGCCGGATGGCCTTATCGAGCGAGTAAAAAAGAATGGATGACAGCATAAGTGTATGATATGTTATAAAGATTCATGATATATCATTAAGGTTGCCCGGCCGTCAAAAAATTTGTGCAATCAGCTTTGTAGTAACTTATACCACTAGGCTTTTGCCGCTCAAGCCGCCGTAGCTAGTAGTGCTGACTACGGCGGCCTGAGTGCCATGTGCTCTACTGAACGCCCGAAGCGCGCCGTTTTTCCTCTTCTGCACTACCGGTCCGGCGGCGGGCTGCCGTTACCTTATCGTTGCCAAACCGGTAGGTCACCGAGGCCGTGACTACCCGGGAATCCTGGGCCGAGCGGAACGACTCAGACAGGGGCTGGTAGCGGGACGTAGCCCGGAGCGGGAGGGTGTATAGCGCATCGGCCGCGTTGAGCTTCAGGGTGGCCCGCCCCAGGGTTTTCTGCACACCCATCCCGAGTTGCCCGTAGGAGCGCACCAACTGGTACCCGTAGCGCTCCAGTGAGTTGTAGCTGCCGCTCAGCTCAGCGCTCCAGCCCTTGGACAAAATGAACGTGGAGTTCAGGCTGAGGATGGCTCCCGGTTGGCTGGGCGGCAGCGGGGAGCCTTGCAACCGGCCCCGAAACCGGATGTAGAACAGCTCCGCGTTGGCATATAGCTTCCACCAGGCCGTAGGCGTAAAGGGCGAGGAAACCGTCAGGCCCCAATAGTCCTGGCTGGCCAGGTTCACGTCAGTAGCGGCAATCAGCCCGTCCGGGTCCAGCAAGTACACGCTCAGAATGGGCCGGCGGGTGTAGGTGTAGCGCAGCGCGGTGGTGGTTTGGTGCCGGTAGGTGTGGCTCACTTCGGCCTGGGTACTGATTTGGGGCCACAGGCCGGGGTTGCCCACGCGGTAAGAGGTGGGGTCAACGTAAGAGCGGAAGGGATTAAGCTGATTATACGTGGGTCGGTCGAGGCGGCGGCTGAGTGAGAAGGCCAGCTGATGCACCTCGCTGATGGGCCGCTGCAGGCTGAGTGAAGGAAAGAGCTGGAAATACCGGCGGCTGAACTCCTGATTTCCCACGGCCTGTTGGCCCAGCGTGTTGGTCTGCTCCGCCCGCAGCCCCGCCGATATACTCAGGCGGGGGCCACTACGGCTCAAGGTGAAATATCCCGCCCGAATGGTTTCCTCATACCGAAACTGGTTGCTGAGGTTGGTATCAGGCTGCCGGCTCCCGCCGTTTTGTTCCCGCTCAAACAGTACGTCGTTGCGGGAGGTAACGCGGCTGACTTTTAGGCCGGTTTCCAGCCGTAGGCCGTGCCGCAGGTTGCGCAGATAATCGGTTTTGGCACTGAGCAGCGTGAGGGTGCCCTGCTGGTCGCCCAGCAGCCGGTTGGGCAGCGCGCCGGGCCGCAGTGCGGAAGCCGAGGCCAGGTCCAGGGTGCGGGTGAGGCGGTACCGGCCCGCATCGGCGTCCATGGTCAGCTCCGGGGTACCCAGCGAGTCCTTCTGGAACAGGTGGCGCAGCAACACGTTGGCCGTGGTATTGGGCGTGAGCAGGTTGCGCTGGTTCTGGGCCAGCACCACATCCGTAAGCTGGTGCTGCGCATCATACAGGCGCGATTCGTTGGGCCCGATGGAAGGCAGCTGGCTTTCCAGTCCGCTTACGGCCAGGCCCAGGCTGGTGCGGGAACTGAGCGTAACATCGGCCCCGGCCCGCCACGTGTGCGACTGCAGGTGCCCGCGTGGAATATTCGTCTGCTCCAGAAACCGCGCGGGCTGGCCGTCCTGCAGATACATGCGGTCAATGGTCAGCTGCTGCCAGGTTTGGCGGTCGGCGTAGGCGTAGGAGCCGAACAGGTTGAGGTTTTTGCGGCGGTAGTTCAGCGTCAGGCCGCTGGTGAACTTACCGTACCGGCCCCGACCGTAAGCCGCATTGGTGCTGCCATTGAAGCCGAGCCGCTGGTCTTTCTTGAGGTTGATGACAATAACGCCGGCTCCGCCCTGGGCATCGTACTTGGCGGGCGGGTTGGTAATCAGCTCCATGGTGGCGACCTGCTCGGCCGGGAGGGCCCGGAGCATGGCGGCCAACTCGGAACCAGTGAGGGGAACCCGCTTGCCGTCCAGCACCACCAACAGCCCCTGGCGGCCCCGCAGACCCAGGTTGTCGTTGGCGTCCAGGGTTACGCCGGGAGCCCGGGCCAGCACGTCCAGGCTGGTGTTGCCGGCGCTCAGCACGCTGCCTTCCACGTTCACCACCGTGCGGTCTGGCAGGCGCTCAAACAGGGGGCGCTGGCCGGTTACAGTTACGTTCTGCAGTTGGGTGGCTATAGGTTTCAGCTGGCATTCCAGTGCCGCACATGGCTGACTACCAACCACCACCGGGCCATGCCAGTATCGGCCGTAGCCAAGCTGATTCACCGATACCAGATACCGCCCTTCGGTGGGTACCGCCAACGTAAAGTGACCAGCCTGGTCGCTGAATTCAGTTTTAATAACGGCCGAATCGGTGGCTTGGTGCAGGGTAACGGTGGCAAATTCCAACGGCCCGGCCGTACTCAGTACCGTGCCGGAAATCGGAATCAGCCGCGCCTGGGCCTTGGTTTCGGAGCAGGCCAGGATACTGCCCGCAGCAGCTAAACAACCGGCGGCAAGCCGGTTAGGGATAAAAAGCATAGATACACGTTCCGGTTGGTTGTGGAAATCGGAAAGTGCAATAGGGGAAGTAAGGTAGAATGGCAGGCAGGTACCATTCAATAAGGGCAGAAACCGTTCAGCACCGCTTTACAGCGCTGAACAATCAGCGAAATATAGTAAAGAATACCGGAGAGTTGGACAAAGCCAGCAGCACTAAAAAGCAGGGAAGCCCTAGGGACAGGTATGATTAGTAATAGAAAAGAACGTCATGCTTCGACTCCGCTTAGCATGACGCCTACGAGGTTTTCCAAAATTTCCAATCTGCTTCGGGTAGCCGCAAAAAAGACTGGCTGACCGGGACATTGCGCCCCGGCCAGCCAGTAATACTGCCACAATCAAGTATTAGGCGTTACCGCAACGCTTCCAGCGCAGCCTGCAACCGGGGCAGCGCGGCCTCAATGGATTCCAGCGAAGCACCGCCTACCGACATGCGGAACCAGGGGGCTGAGCCATCGGTGCCGAATGCGCTGAAGGGCACCAGCGCCAGCCGCGCCTCGCTGATGAGGTAGGAGGTCAGCTCCTTGGTTGACGTAAGCACCTGGCCGCCGGGGGTGGTGCGGCCCAGTACGTCCAGCTTGGCCGTGAGGTAGATAGCACCCATCGGTACCATGGAATCGACGGGCAGGCCGGCCGCTTTCATAGCCTGCAAGCCTTGGTGCAGGGCCTCCAGGCTGCGCTGCACTTTCTGTTTGAATGAACCCAGGAACCCATCCACGGCGGCGGTTTCGGGCAGGTACTTAGCCGTGGCCACCTGCTCGGCCTTGGGGGCCCAGGCACCTACGTGGCCCAGAATGGCCTTCATTTTATCAATTACCGTGGCCGGCCCGAAGGCGTAACCTACTCGCACGCCGGTAGCCGCCAGGCACTTGGAAATCCCGTCAATGTAAATGGTATAGTCGCGGAGCTCGGGGCGCAGGTTCACGGGGTCGTAGTGCTCGGTGTTGCCGAAGGTCAGCAGCCAGTAAATCTGGTCGTAGAGCAGGTAGAGCGGTTTTTCCTCGGGGCCGCGACGCTTGTTTTCGGCCAGCACCAGGTCGCAGATGGCTTCCAGATCCTCGCGGCTGAATACAGTGCCGGTGGGGTTGAGCGGGGAGCACAGGGCCAGCAAAGTGGCTCCGGCCAGGTGCGGAGCCAGTTCGGCGGCCGTGGGCATGAAGTTATTTTCGGGGCGCGTTTCTACCATCACGGCCTCGGCTGAGGAAAGGTGGCAGTAGTGGTTGTTGTTCCAGCTGGGCACCGGAAACACCACTTTGTCGCCGGGGTCTACCAAGGCCAGGTAGGTGGCGTAGATGAGCGGACGGGAGCCCCCGGCCACCAGAAAATCGTTGGGGGAGTAGGAGAGGCCCAGCCGGGTTTCGGTGAAAGCGGCGGCGGCTTCGCGCAGGGCGGCCATACCGTTGGCAGGCGGGTAGTTGGTGTGTCCGGCTTGGTAGGCCTTGGTAATTTCGGCCTCCAGTTCCGCCGGAATGGGGAAGATGGACGGGTCAAAGTCGCCGATGGTGAGGTTGCAGATTTGCTCCCCCTTGCGAATCATATCGTTTACTTCGTTCCCGATTTTGATGATTTCGGAGCCAATCAGGCTGCCGGCCATTCTCGAAACTTGCATGGGCTGTCGTGGTTTGGATCGGCCAAATATAGAAGGCTGCGGCTGCCGGGCCCGGTGTCGCCGGCAAAAACCACGAAAATCAGGCCTGGGCCCACAATTCTGAGGCAGATTAACCAAATTTGCGGGCTCAGGTTATTTAGGCGTACTCACCCGGCCTTTTTCAGATGACGACCCAGACCATCGACATTCCTTCCCTCGAAGCATTGCCCGCAGCGGCCGCGCAGGTAAGCGCCGCCCTGCAGGGACACACCATTATCTGCTTTGAAGGCGAAATGGGGGCCGGCAAAACCACGTTTATCAAAGCCTTGTGCCGCAGCCTGGGCGTGCAGGAAGACGTGAGCAGCCCCACTTTCTCGCTGGTGAACGAATACCGGACGGCCCAGGATGAGCCCATCTACCACTTCGATTTCTACCGCCTCGACCATCCCCGCGAAGCCGAGGGCATCGGGGCCCTTGAGTACTTTGATTCTGGCTATCTTTGCCTGATTGAGTGGCCCAGCCGTATTGAAGCGTTGCTGCCCCCGGATCGGCTACTCATTACCCTCACCGTCACCGGACCCTCCTCCAGGGAATTAAGAATTGAGAATTAAAAATTAAAAATGGTTGGTTCTGCTTTCTGCGACATTAGCCATGTGCTCAATTTTTAATTTTTAATTCATAATTTTTAATTCAAGAAAATGCCCGACGCAGTGCCCTCCGGATTCGAGTCGCTGGCCACCAGCCGCGCCTACTTCACCCAGGAATCCATGCTGGCCGTGGAAACCCGGAAGCGGAAGCTGTTCATCGGGCTGCCCCGGGAAACGTCCTTGCAGGAAAACCGCATCTGCCTTACGCCCGAGGCCGTGAAGCACCTGGTGGAGGCGGGCCACGAGATTCTGCTGGAAAGCGGGGCGGGGGAGCCCAGCAAATACTCCGACCACGAGTATTCCGAAGCCGGAGCCACGGTGGCGTATTCCCAAAAGGAGGTCTTCGAGGCCGACATCATTCTGAAAGTGGCCCCGCCCACTTACGACGAAATGGAGTACCTGCGGGCCGGCCAGACGCTGATTTCGGCCCTGCAGTTCGGCTCCCTCACCGGTGAGTACATCACGGCTCTGCTGCGCAAGAAGGTCAACGCCATCAGCTTCGAGCTGATCAAGGACCCCTCGGGGGCCCGACCAGTGGTGCGGGCCATGTCGGAAATTGCCGGCTCCACCGTCATGCTGATTGCCGCCGAGTACCTAGCCCGCTCCAACGAGGGCAAGGGGATTATTCTGGGTGGTATCACGGGCGTGCCGCCGTCGCAGGTAGTTATCCTGGGGGCCGGTACGGTAGCGGAATATGCTACGCGGGCGGCCATTGGACTGGGGGCTGAGGTAAAAGTATTTGATAATCACCTGTATAAGCTGCGTAGGCTGAAGCAGAACTTAGGACAGCCTCAGCTTTACACCAGCACCTTCGATACTTTCGCGCTAAACCAGCAGATCCGCCGCGCCGACGTGGTGATTGGGGCACTGAACGCCGAGGAAGGCCGCATTCCGTTTATGGTGTCGGAGGATGCCGTGTCGATGATGGCGCCGGGCTCCGTGATTATTGACGTGAGCATCGACCAGGGTGGCTGCTTCGTGACCAGCGAGATGACCAGCCACAGCAAGCCCGTCTTCCGCAAATACGACGTCATTCACTACTGTGTGCCCAACATTGCGTCCCGGGTGCCGCGCACCGCTACCAACGCCCTGAGCAACATCTTCACGCCCATTCTGCAGGAAATAAGCCAGCACGGCGGCATCAATGAGGTGCTGTTCACCAACGAGCATTTCCGCTCGGGTGTGTACGTGTACAAAGGCTCCCTCACCAACGCCAGCATTGCCCGCAAGTTCAACATGCGCTATAAGGAGCTGGCCCTGATGATTGCCGTCCGGAATTAGTAGATGGTTTAGTATGTACAGGTCGGCCATTATTACCGCTTCCCTGTTGTCATTTGTCTTACTATTACTACTCTGTGGAGTATTCAGTAAAATTGGTTTTGCAATCCTCCTCTTGCCAATATACCTGATTGGTTGGGCTGCAATGAGTTTGCTCGCCCTTCTGAACCGATACACCGTTTGGGTGAAATTCAGCAAGGGATTTATGGTATTTACGGCCGCCGCAATGCTCGTAATGCTCCGGGCGCATAGTTGGCTTCAGGACGACAGTATGGCGCTACTGTTCCAGGTGGGCTGGCCTGTATACGGCGTGTTTTTTGTTGCCCATGCCGGGGCGTACCTATTGGCCTTATATAAAAACCAGACACTGTAGCTTCATCAGCAGCAATACTCCGTTGTTGGTGACTTGCAGATGTTGATTTGCTCTATTAGCTAACTCGGTGTGATTATTTCGCGGATTTTAGATACGCTGATAACTTTTTCCCGCAATATCCCTACCATCCGACTTCTATTACCGCTGACGTTGAACTGGCCGCAGAGGGCAGTATAACGTTTTGGTTGCAACTGCTCTTACTAGCACTGCCTTAGCTCAGCTTTCCGGTGGCAGGAGGCGGATGATGAAGTTTTTGAGCGGGTTCTTTTTGATGAGAGTGACCAACTGGCCGTTGGTATACTGGTACTCATCCTCGCGGCCGTCGCGGGTGGCGAGCCAACGGCCGGGGCGGCCCGGGCGCAGCGTGAAGTAGTCGCCGAAGTATTCGGCAAAGGCCCGCGCCTGACCGGCGGGCGGCTCGGCAAAGAACAGGTTCGTGACGGCGTAGCGGATGGTCTGGGTTTCGGTGGCCTGGTAGTCGTGCTTGTACTGATGGGCCACAATGTCGTAATGGTCGCCCTTCCACTCGGTGCGGGTGCTGAAGTTGCCCTGGTTGGTGCGCGCCTCCACCGTGGACAGCACCAGCTGGCCGTTGCGGAAGCGGTTGACAACGTGGTAATAGATGATAACGTGGTAGAACAGAAAATTCACCCGTACGTCGCTTACCAGTGAGTACGTCACCTCGGGGCCCACCGGCGGCTGGCGGGTGGCCGTCATGGTGCCAACCCGCAGGCCTGCTACCTCAATGGCGTAACGCCGCACCTCTGCCACGGGCGGCGGGCCAGGGGGAGGCAGTGCCGGAACAAACAGAACGAATGCCGCTAAGAGCATATACCAACGAAAGGGAAGCGTGAGGTGATGAGCCACCCTGCTTGGGTAGCCGGGAGCTCAAAATAGCCCACCCAGGCCAGAAAGGGTCAGAAAACTGTGAGCAGAGCCGGCTACTGCTTGTTCAGATTCCAGTTATAGTCGAGGTAGTCAATCTTGGTGCTGCCGTCGATTTTGGTGGTGGCGTAGCGGTTCACCCACTTCACCACCGACTGCCCGTTCTGCTCCCAGTCGCCCTTGTACCAGTCGAAGTACTTGGAGAGTTGGGCCTGGTCCTTGGCCAGCTTGTTTTTGGCCGGGTTATTCAGGAAGTCGCGGCCCTGGTCGTCGAGCTGGGCGTTGAGCTTGTCGGCGGTGTAGGCTTCGTTGCGCAGGCGGGGGCAGGAAATGGACGCGCACACCAGCGCAAAGTGAATGCGCGGGTCGTTATACTGCTTGCGCAGAATGCCGTGCTCGATGTTGTCGAGGCTCATTTTCTCGCCTCCGATGCTGAAGAACTTGGCCGCCCAAGGCGTGGTCACGAACGGAATCTTGATTTTGGATCCGATGTCCTTGATGCTCTGCACGGGGTAGTGGTCCAGAATCAGGCGGATGGTGTAGGCGTTGTAGGCATTTATCCAGAAGGCCATCTGGTCGTTTTTGGGCCAGCTGCTGGTGGGACGGTTCTTGCTGAGCTGGGCCAGGTACTGGTTGAACGCCGCCTCATCGGCCTTGAAGCCTTTGTAATCGACGAGACCCTGAGCATTCACGTGCTTTTTGAGCAGCTTATCGAAGGCCGCGTGGTCAAGCGGAGTGGCAACGGGCCGGACGGCGGCTGCCGGGTGGGCAGGAGGGGTTCCGAGGGCAGGGGCGAGGCCGGCCAGCGCCAGTGCGCCGCCGAGGAAGGAAAAGGTCAGGAGCTGCTTCATTGAAAGCAGTATACGACAACTAGCCCCAAAAAAGATTGCCCTTCGGCAAACTCTGGGCCGGCGCAACTTCGTAGAATCTGCTACACCACCTTGCCCGTATGCTTTTGTCCCTTGTGCTGCTAGGCAGTTTTGTCCTGGCCCCGCCCGATACGCTACGGCCCAAACGCCTGGCTCTCATTCCGGTGCCGCTGGTGTACTACACGCCCGAAACCCGGCTGGCCGTGGGAGCCGCCGCCACCGCCACCCTGCGCTTCCGCCGCGACGACGGCTTTGCCGCCGCCCGGCCCTCGCAGGCCACCCTGGCCGTGGCCTACACCCAGAACCGCCAGCTGCTGCTGTACCTGCCGTTTCAGGTGTTCTACGACCACAACACCTACTATGCCTACGGTGAGGCCGGCTACTACCGCTACACCTATTACTTCTACGGGCTGGGCCGGCAGGAAGTCCCACGCGAGCTGTACAGCGTCAACTTTCCGCGGGTGCGGGTGAATGCCTTCCGGCGAGTGGGCCGCCTGCTGGGCGAGCGGGGCCAGCTCTACGCCGGCCTGCGCTACCAGTACGAGGACTACCAAGTGACGCGCGTGGCCCCCGGTGGGCTGTTGGCCGGTGGCACGGTGCCGGGTGGGCAAGGCAGCCGCCTCACGGGGGGCGGGCTGGGCCTGTTCTTCGACTCCCGCGACAACGTGTTCTACCCCCGCAAAGGCGTGGTGGCCGACGTGGGCGCCTTCCTGCGCAACCGGGCCGCCGGGGCCGGGCCGGCTGGTGAAACCACCCACTTCAGCCGCTACGTGGCCGACGTGGCCGAGTACCACGCGCTGGGCCGCCGCGCCGTGCTGGCCCTCAACTACGCCGGCAGCCTGATAGTGGGCACGGCCCCGTTCAACGCCCTGTCGCAGCTGGGCGGCTCGCGGCGGCTGCGGGGCTACTACGAAGCCCGCTACCGCGACCAAAACTCGGCCCTGGTGCAGTCGGAACTGCGCCTGGAAGTGTACAAGCGGCTGGGCGCAGTGGTGTTCGGGGGCGTGGGCGCGCTGGGCGACCAGCAGACGCTGCTGCGGCTCCGCGACCCGAAAGCGGCCTACGGGGCCGGCCTGCGCTTCATCGCCAACCGCCGGGACCACCTCAACGTCCGCCTCGACTACGGTCTGGGCCGGCAATCCACCGGCTTCTACCTAACCGTGGGTGAAGCATTCTGACCCCCGGCCGCTTGCTTATCCGAAAACTGTGCGGAAGTTGCCGCCGCTTTCCCGCTATTGTACCCCTACAACCGTTCTGTAGTTCGCGCCCTCTTTCCTTTCCTGCTTCTGCCCAATGATTAGCGTTATCATTCCTACTTATAACGAAGCCGACAACATTGCCCGGCTGGTGGCGGAGCTCTGCCGCTACGCCCCACCCGGAACCGTGGAGGTGCTGGTGGTGGATGCCCACAGCCCCGATGGCACCGCCGCCGCCGCCCGGGCGGCCGGGGCTACCGTGCTGCTAGCCCCGCGGGCCGGCCGCGCCGCCCAGATGAACCACGGGGCCCGCCACGCCCGCGGCTCGCTGCTCTACTTCGTGCACGCCGACGTGAGCATCCACCCCGACTACGTGGCCACGCTGCCGGCCGCCGTGGCGCAGGGCTACCCGGCGGGGTGCTACCGGTTCCGGTTCAACTCCCGCCACCCGCTGTTGCGCCTCAACAGCTACGGCACCCGCTTCAAGGGCATCATGAGCCGGGGCGGCGACCAGACGCTGTTCATCACCCGGGCTCTGTTTGAGGAGCTGGGCGGTTTCGATGAGCGGTTTGTGATTATGGAGGACTTCGAGCTGATCCAGCGCATCCGGCGGGTGGCGCGCTTCCATATTGTGCCTCAGGAAGTGGTGGTATCGGCCCGCAAGTACGAAACCAACAGCTGGCTGCGGGTGCAGCTGGCCAACCTCACGGCCTTCTCCCTGTTCTTCCTGCGCGTGTCGCCGCCCCGCATTGCGCGCACCTACAAGGCCCTGCTCAACTACCGCTGATGGAGGCTGCCAAGCTGCCGCGTGTACTCCTGACCGGGGCCAACGGATTTCTGGGCCGCCACGTGCTGGCCGAGCTGCTGCGGCGTGGCTACCCCGTGCGGGCCCTGGTGCGGCCCGGTCAGGCCGTTGGGGCGGCTCCCGGTCTGCCGCCGCTGGCCACCCTACCAATTGAAATAGCAGAGGCTGACCTGAGTCGGCCGCTGGAGCTGGCGGCCCTGGCCGAACTGGGGCGCGGGTGTGGTGCTATTGTGCACACGGCGGCGCAGGCCCAGGTGAACCCGGCCCGTAACCAGGCCGTGTGGGCCGCTAACGAGGGCGGTACCCGGCAGGTGCTGGCCCTGTCCCGCCTGCTAGGCTGGCCCCGATTGGTGTATGTGGGCACGGCCAACGTGTTCGGCTTCGGCTCTCGCACGCATCCCGGCGACGAGACTCGGCCCTACGCCGGCCGCCGCTACGGCCTCGATTACATGGACAGCAAGCGCGCCGCCACCGATTTAGTATTGCAGGCCGTAGCCCGCGAGCAGCTGCCGGCCGTGCTGGTGCACCCCACCTTTATGCTGGGGCCCGGGGATGCCAAGCCCACCTCCAACGCCCTCGTGCTGGAGCTGCGGGCCGGCCGCCTGCCCGGCTACCCGCCCGGCGGCAAAAACTACGTGCATGTGCACGACGTGGCCGTGGCCACCGTCAACGCCCTGACGCGGGGGCGGGTGGGGGAGTCCTACATCCTCGGCCACGAAAACCTGAGCTACCGCGAGGCCTTTGCCTTGATTGCCGAAACCGTGGGTGCGGCCCCGCCCCGCTGGCCGCTGCCGGCCGCCGCCGCCCGCCTCTACGGTGCTCTTTGCGACGTGCAGGCCCGCCTCACGGGCCGTCCGGCGACGCTCAACTCGGCCATGGCCGCCGTGGCCAACGATGGTCATTACTTCACCGCCCAGAAAGCCCGCACCGAGTTGCTGCTGCCCCAAACGCCCATCCGGCAGGCCGTTGCGGAGTCTTTTGCCTGGTTTACCGCCCACGGCTATGTTCAGTAACGCAACCCCGCAACCGCTGGCCGGCAAGGTGGCCCTGATAACCGGCTCCGAGTCGGGCATTGGGCGCGAAACGGCCCGGGCTTTTTGCCGGCAGGGGGCGGCCGTGGTGCTCAATGGCCGCCAGCCCGAGCGGCTGGAAAACACCCGCCAGGCCCTGGCCGCCGAGGGCTACCGGGTAGCCGCCTGCGTGGCCGACGTGACCGACTACGCCGCCTGTGAGCAACTGGTGGCCGTGGCCATCCGGGAGTTTGGCCGGCTCGATATTTTGGTGGCCAACGCCAGTATTTCCATGCGAGCCTACTTCCTGAACATGACGCCCGACGTATTCCGGCAGGTGCTGGATAGTAACGTGTACGGGGCCGTGTTTCCGCTGAAGGCCGCCCTGCCGCACCTGATCCGGAGCCGGGGCAGCGTCACGTTCATTTCCTCGATTTCGGCCCTGAATGGGATGCCCAGCGGCTCGGCCTACTGCGCCGGCAAGGCGGCCCTCAGCAACTTGGCCCACACCCTGCGCCTGGAGCTGGCCGATACCGGCGTCCATTTCGGGGTGGTGCACATCGGCTTCACCCAGAACGACCCCGAGAAGCGCGTGCTCGATGCCGCCGGCCTGCCCGTGCCCATTGCCCACCGCCCGCCCCGCTGGCAGAAGTCGCAGGCCCAGGTGGCGGCTATTATTTTACGTCACGTGCAGCGGCGGCGGCAGCGCACCGTCATTTCGGCCTTGGGCCTGCTGATTCTAGTGGTCCATTCGGTGCTGCCCCGCTTCGGCGACTGGGTAGTGCGCACTTCGCAGCGGCGGTTGCGCAACTTTTACGAGTAGCCGCCGCTTATCAATCTGTTTTTCCTGCTTTCCTCGTATTTCCTCCCAAACCCTCCCTCATGGAAACCTACTATAACCCCGCTGACCTCAAGAAATTCGGCAACATCGGCGAGTTTCAGAAAGAGTTTGCCGATAAGTTCTTCTCCTACTACGGGGCCGTATTCGCCGAAGGTGCCCTCACCGCCCGCGAAAAATCCCTGATTGCTTTGGCCGTGGCCCACGCCGTGCAGTGCCCGTACTGCATTGATGCCTACTCGGCTGATACGCTGGAGAAAGGCTGCACCGAGCCCGAAATGATGGAAGCTGTGCACGTGGCCGCTGCCATCCGGGGTGGGGCCACGCTGGTGCACGGCGTGCAGATGATGAATAAGGTGAAGGAACTTTCCATGTAGCCGGTTTGAGTTAATCGTTTTTTGTGGTTGGTTTTTCGTTGTTCGGGCTTCGTCGCTTGAGGCGCGGAATGCTCAGCCGGCCGGGTCCGCCCGGGTGTCAGGAAACGAACAACAAGAACCAACCACGAAAAACGAATAACTAACCCGTGACGAAATCCCTCAAAGCCACTGGCAACCAGCTCGCCGATTCGGCTTTTCAACTAACCGTGCTGCGCCAGGAAGTGGTGGACGTGCTGCACCTGCCGCCTTTTCATCAGAAGATGGGGGAGGCCGGGCTATTTCCGCTCCGGCCCGTAGCTCCGGCGGTGCTGCAGATCAACGTGGGCAAAATGTGCAACCAGGTGTGCAAGCACTGCCACGTGGACGCCGGCCCCGACCGGAAGGAAATCATGACCCGCGAAACGATGCAGCTCTGCCTCGATGCGCTGGCTCAGACCGACATTCCGACGGTGGACCTGACCGGTGGTGCGCCCGAAATGAACCCCGATTTCCGGTGGTTTGTGGAGGAAATCAGCAAGCTGGGGCGCAAGGTTATCGTGCGCTGCAACCTCACCATTATCGTGGCTAACAAGAAATACCACGATTTGCCCGAGTTTTTCCGCCTGCACGGGGTAGAGGTGGTGAGTTCTCTGCCGTTCTACAGCGCCGATAAAACCGACCGTCAGCGCGGCGACGGGGTGTTTGCCGATTCCATCCGGGCCCTGCAGATGCTTAACGCCGTGGGCTACGGTCAGCCCGGCAGCGGCCTTACGCTAAACCTGGTGTACAACCCGGCCGGGGCCTTCATGCCCGGCCCGCAGGCGGGGCTGGAGCTGCAGTTCAAGCGCGCGTTGCAGAAGGATTTCGGCATCGTATTCAACAGTCTGTTTGCTATTACTAACATTCCGGTGAGCCGGTTCCTGGACTACCTCATCGAATCGGGCAACTACGCGGGCTATATGGAGAAGCTGGTGAATGCCTTCAACCCCACCGCTGCCGCCGGCGTGATGTGCCGCGACACCATCTCGGTGGGCTGGGACGGGGGCCTCTACGACTGCGACTTCAACCAGATGCTCGACCTGCACGTGGCCAGCCCCAGCCAGCACATCCGCGACTTCGACGCGGCGGCTCTGGCCCAGCGGACGGTGGTGGTAAATCAGCACTGCTACGGCTGTACGGCCGGCGCCGGCTCCAGCTGCGGCGGCACCGTGGCGTAGGCTGGGAATTGAGCAGCCTGTATTGGTTTGGCTGGCTGGCAAGTAAATGCGTATGTGTGTGCTACAGGGACAGTAGCATACATCGCCGCATTCATTTGGCGGCGGCAGTCTGCTTGCCTGACTCCAGGCTGAGGCCCAAGACCTCAGGGGGGTAAAACCTTATTCCTTCTTACCCGATGCAGTCCGGTAGAAAGCGTTAGTAAAATGCGTTGTAAATTAGCATCATGAAGCATATTGTGTACCTGAGTCGGGCCGTACATCCATTAACCGACTTTGATTTACAAACGCTACTGGATCAGAGTCGGAAAGACAATGCCCGGAATGGAATTACCGGTATTTTGTTCTACAGTCACGGCAACATCGCCCAGTTATTCGAAGGCGAAGCTGAGGTAGCGGATAAACTATTTGGACGCATCAGCCAGGATGGCCGGCATTCACATGTCCGTAAGCTGATAGATCGGCCCATTGCTGCCCGCAGTTTTTCGGAGTGGTCAATGGCCTTTCATCCGCTGGCCGCCGAAAGCTTTGAAGCACTGCAAGGGTTCCTGCTGCCCCACCACGTGCCGCCCACTCCTGCTACGCTGCCCACGGCTGATGCCTTACTGGTGGAACTGGTGCGGCTGGCCGTGTTCGGCCCCGATCCGTCGCAACCCTACCAGACCACGGTTCCTACATTTTGACAGTTAGCGGCAGTGGTCCGCTGTTGATGCTACTGCGCCTTATCTCTTACTGGCCAGCCTTTGCCAAGCACAGCAGGGTAGGTCATTTTACGCCTGCTTTTGATACCTACTCTTCCTTTTGAGCAGATGTTGCGCCAGTTGCCGGCCGGCGTTGCTACGCTGGAAGGCCCTGAGCTTCGCTACAGCTTCGTGAACGACCAGATGCTGGAGTTGGTGGGTAAGGAGCCACTGGGGCAGCGGGTTGCCGATCAGCCCGGTCAGTTACCAGCGTACTTCCTGGAGGTACTGCCGCGTCTGTACGCTGCCGGGGAGGACTATACGGCCCAAGCGTGTACCTGTGGCTCAAAGCACTGCTATGATTTATCGGTGCAGCCATATCACGACGAGCAAGGCGTAGTAGCCGGGCTGCTGCTGCTGGCCGTGGATGTGAGCGAGCAGGAAGCTGCCCGCCAACGGGCCCACGAGCTGGCCCTCACTACCCGCCACCTGGATGCCCGCTTGCGGGTGCTGACGGAAACGGCCCCCTTGATAACCTATACCACTGATGCCGGTGGGAAGGTTATTTATGTTAGTCCGCAGTGGTACCGCTTTACGGGGCAACCGCCCACGGCCGATCTGACGGCTATCTGGCCTTTGCTGGTGCACCCCGAAGACCGTTTGCGTGTGCTGTTCGAATCCGAAGCCGGCCGGCGAACTGGAACCGGTTGGAACTTCGAGTACCGTTTGCGGCGCTATGATGGTGCGTACCGCTGGATGCTGAGTCGCTCTTTGCCTGAAACGCACCCACCCGAGGCGCCGGTTTTCTGGCACGGTGCCCTGACGGAAGTACATCAGGAACGAGAACTGAGCGAAGCCCGTCGGCGCGGAGAGGCTGAGCTCCGGTTTCTGGCCGATAGTATCCCCGAGCTGGTCTGGACGGCCTCGGCTGAAGGGTTGGTGGACTACTACAATCATTACACGCTTGAATATACCGGCCTGACCAAGGAAGAACTGGGCCCAACCGGCTGGGTAGGCCTGCTGCAGGCTGATGAGCAGGCCGCCGCGGCCCGTCGCTGGGTTCAGAGCGTGGCCAGCGGTACCGAGTTTGAAGGCGAATACCGCATGCGTCGCCACGATGGGGTATACCGTTGGCACACCATCCGGGCCAGGCAGCTGAGCGACGGTAGCGGCCCGCGCTGGTTTGGCACCTGCTCCGATATTGAGGAACAATACCGCCTACGCCAGGTATTGCAAACTCAATACGACGAGTTGTCCAGGGCTCACCACAACCTCGATACGTTTGTGTACGCGGCCTCCCACGATTTGCGCCAGCCTACCAACAACCTTCGCGGGTTATTCGAGGAACTGCGCCGTTCCGTCACGTTTGCTGATGCCGAGCAGGCCCTGATGCTGCAGATGGTGGATACGGCCCTCTCGCAGTTGGATGCCACGCTGGTTGACCTGGCGACCACCGTGCGTACGCAGCGGCAGCTGCAGGAACCGGTGGAGGTCCTGGATCTGGCCCTGGTGCTGGAGGAAATTCTGCTGGGTCTGCGCCCCGAAATCATGCAGCGAGGAGCCCGGATGGAAGTGCTGGTGAGTGAAGCTCCCGGGCTGCGCTACAGCCGTGCCAACCTGCGCTCTGTAGTGCATAATCTGGTTAGTAACGCTCTCAAGTTCAGTCATCCGGTGCGTCCGCCCCATATTGTTCTGCGCAGCTACCTCACGGCCGACGACCAGCCTGTGCTGGAAGTGCGCGACAATGGCCTGGGTATGCACATCGACAATCCGGCGCACCCGGTATTTCAGCTTTTCGCCCGGCAGCACACGCACGTTGATGGCACGGGTGTAGGGCTGTACCTGGTACAGCGCATCGTAACCAGCCAGGGCGGACACGTAACGGTAAATAGTACATTAAGCGAAGGAACTACCTTCACCGTCTACTGGACAATTCCTGCTATATAACCGATTCAGGAGTAACTATCTGGATAGTATAACTTGCTGGCATGGTGGCTGGGAGTCATCTGGCCGATGTACGGCGCATGAATTGGCTCAATCCGCCCACACCAGGCTGATTAGTTGATCTATGCGTTTCTTCATGCACCCACCCCGCATTCATGACTGCTACGCTACGACAATGCCTGTTGGCCGAAATGCTCGGTACAGCCTTTCTGCTGATTTTCGGGACCGGGGCAGTAGTGGTAGATGAGCAAACCCACGCCATTGGTCACGGTGGGGTGGCGGCAGCCTTCGGACTGATTGTGCTCATCCTTATTCAAGGCCTGGGGCACATCAGTGGTGCGCACGTCAATCCGGCGGTTACCATTGGATTCTGGGTAGCGGGCCGGTTTCCGGGGCGGCGGGTGGTGCCGTACGTGCTGGCCCAGTTGGCAGGAGCTTGCCTTGGTAGCGGGGCAGTGTGGCTGCTGGCTGAGCCGTGCTCCTCGCTGGGGGCCACGCTGCCGGCGCATAGTGCCTGGCAGGCCTTTGGGGTGGAATTGGGCCTTACTTTCTGGCTCATGCTGATTATTCTGCGCGTCACCTGCAGCTACTACGAGCAGGGACTGCTGGTGGGCATCACCATCAGTAGTACCGTGGCCTTGGAGGCGCTGGTGGGTGGCCCCCTGAGCGGAGCATCCATGAACCCGGCCCGCTCACTTAGCCCGGCATTATTGAGCGGTAATTTCACGGCCGTCTGGATCTATGTAGCTGCTCCGGTGGCCGGCGTCCTACTGGCCGTACTGGCTGACCGAGTGCTGGACCTGAAAGCCTCTGCAAACGACCAGGCTCCGTAATAAACCACCGGAAATTGGGGGATGGAGTGGCCCCGCTCGTTGCGCAGGCCTGCTGGTATGCGGCGTCCGGCACTGGCGGCAGGTGAAAATCCTAATGACTGGCCTGAATATTGCGCCCGATAAGCTGGTTTTATCTGGCTACTTACTGCTGTTCTATGTCGATACCCTCTACTGTACTGGCTGCCTTCTTCTTACTGGGACTAGCTACTTCAAGCGTGGCCCAGACCGTGCCGCAGCATTCGGACCTTAGCACCGCCCGCTACGACCGTTCCGACACGCTTCGGGCCGTGCGCTACCTGTTTATGCGGCGCAGCCAAGCTACCCGGGGGTGGTTGCAGGCGGGTACAGGCTTGGCCGCTACGGCCGTTGTGGAAAAAGGAATGCTGGCCACTACCAGCCTTCGGAAGCAGGATAAACAATACTACCAAAGCCGGCAGCAGAATGCCAACGGCGACATTCTGTTGGGTAGCCTGATAACGGGCTACGGCCTATTGCGGCTCAGCCGGTTCGGGCCGCAGCAATACCAGCGAGTGCTCAATATCTACCTTCAGGGTGGCCCGCTACCGCAGTACCTCACGCGGCGTTTGAGACCGAAGTATTTCCGGATGATGCCGCCGGTATAAACGAGCTTAACAGGAACTACTCAGCCAGCAGCAGCACTTTCCAGGCGTCCAGCAGGCGGCCTTCTTCTAGGAGCTGCTTGCCCAGCTGCATGAGGGCGGCTTTCTTTTCCTTGGCTTCAGGATGCTTGCTGAGGGTGTAGCTCACGATGGGCTCCTGGCGGAAGGCCTGCACCTCGGCGGCCGAAGGAATCGACTGCACCTCGATGTTGGCGAGGCGGCCCAGGTTGTTACCGGTCAGGATATCGGAGGTGCGGATGTGCGCCGGGAGTTGGTCGATGCCGATGCCGAGGTTCCGGTTAGGTTTGGGTACTTCGAACAGGGTGGTGGCCGAGCGGCTGTACCAGTCGCCGCCGAGGCGGGCCACGGCGTCGAGCTTCACGGGGTCGATGCCGATGCCGGAGGGCAGGATGATGTCTTCGCGGAAGTGGGCCAGCACCACCCGGCACAGCACTAGGTTGCCGGCCCCGTTGTTCTGTCCCAGCTCAATTACCTGCTCTACCACGCACTCAAAGGCGGCTGGCGCTTCCAGCACCCGGGGCGGCCGCACCTGCTGGCTGGGCACGGCGGTGAAGCCGGCTTTCACGAACTCGTCCACGCCCTTAGCATACTCGGTGCTGGCCAGTGACATCTGCTCCACCATGTCGTAGCTGCAGATGTGCACCACGCACTCGGCCACTTCGCGCACGTTCTGCAGGGTGTGCTTCTGGGAGTTGTCGCGCACCCGGTTGGCGGGCGAGAAAGCCAGGATGGGCGGGTTGGAGCCGAAGCAGTTGAAGAAGCTGTAGGGGCTCAGGTTCACGCTGCCATCGGCGGCCACAGTGCTCACGAAGGCTACCGGGCGCGGGGCAATGGCTCCCACCATAAACGGGTGCCAGTCGGAGGGCGAGAGGTCGGACGGAATGATGCTGCGGAACGGGGTGGGAGAAGTCATGGGGGCGAAGTTCGGCGTTGGCAGGCAATTATCCGTGGCCGGATTTTCCGCAGGGTTTCGCAGTGACCGTTCAGCATTGGTTACGGGCCCGGAGCTGGTTTTCAGAACTGCTTACCAGCGCGTTTCTTTGGGGTGATTTTCCCGTTGTTATACTGCCATTATCCTGATGCAGAATACCCAATTGAGCAAGCTCCTGAGCTACACGTTGCGCCACCGCCCCGATGAGCTGGGGCTCACCCTCGATGCCCAGGGCTGGGTGTCGGTAGCGGATCTGCTGGTGGCGCTGCAGGCCCGTGACGCCGGCATTACCCGGGCGCAGGTGGAGGAGGTGGTAGCTTCCAACGATAAAAAGCGGTTTGCCTTCTCGGAGGATGGGCAACAGATTCGGGCCAGCCAGGGGCACTCGGTAGCCGTGGAGTTGGGCCTGGAGCCCCAAGCACCGCCCGAAACTTTGTACCATGGTACGGCCACCCGGTTTCTGGCCAGCATTATGGCTGAGGGGCTGCGGCCCGGCAGCCGGCAGCATGTGCATCTCTCGCCCGACCCCGTCACGGCCGAAACAGTGGGCCGCCGCCACGGTAAGCCGGCCATTCTGCGGGTGGCCGCCGGGGCCATGCACGCGGCCGGAACGGAATTCTACCAGTCGGCCAACGGGGTGTGGCTGACGGCCGCCGTGCCGCCCCGCTACCTGACGCCCGATACGCCCGCCACCGTATGAAGCGGCTGTTACTGGCGGGCGCGCTGCTGACGGCCGGACTAAGTGCCGTGGCCCAATCGGCGGATACCACCCGGCTGCGCGGCCACATTGTAGCCCTCACCAGCACGCCCGAGCCCCGCAACTACCTCCACGAGGCCAGCCTCAACCAGGCTGCCGACTACATTCGGGCGGAGCTGGGGGCGGCCGGAGCCCGGCCCACCGAGCAGCCCTATGAAGTGAAGGGGCGTACCTACCGCAATATCCTGGGGCATTTCGGGCCGGAAGACGGGCCCCGCCTCATCATCGGAGCGCACTACGACGTGTGCGGCGAGCAGCCCGGGGCCGACGACAACGGCAGCGGCGTGGCGGCTCTGCTGGAGCTGGCGCGGCTGCTGGGTCGGCAAAAGGGCCTGCTGTATCGGATTGATATGGTGGCCTATACGTTGGAAGAACCGCCGTTTTTCCGGACCCCGCACATGGGCAGCTACGTGCACGCCCAATCGTTGCGGCAGGCCGGCGTGCCGGTGCGGGGCATGGTGGCGCTGGAAACCCTAGGCTACTTCGACGACCGGAAGCACACCCAGCGCTATCCGGTGGGGCTGCTGAAGTGGGTGTACGGTACGCGGGGCAACTACCTGACGGTGGCCCAGAAATTCGGCAACGGGCGCTTCGGCCGGCAGTTTGCGCGCCGCTACCGGGCCGCGGCAGCGCTGCCGGTGAAGCGCTTCAAAGCTCCGGCCTGGCTGCCCGGCATCGACTTTTCCGACCACCTCAACTACTGGCACTTCGGCTTCCCGGCCGTGCTCCTCACCGACACCGCCTTCTACCGCAACCAGCACTACCACGAGCCTACCGATACGCTGGCCCGCCTGGATATGCGCCGGCTAGGGCTGGCCGTGGATGCCCTGCTGGCTGTGGTGGCGGGGCCGTAATTCGGGGTTGGCACCAACTCTAGCCAGTAGGCGGCGTACTTCCTGGCATCTGGCCTTATTGTTCCGGGCCGCAACGGATGAAGAACTACGTACTAATTGGGGCCGGCTGCCTGCTGACTACCGCCGGATTCGGCCAGCAGGCCCGGCTGACGGACCCCAACACGCTGGTCTGGGCAGTATACGCCGGCGACCATCAGCTCACGCCCAAGTGGGCGGTGCACACCGAGTACCAGTGGCGGCGCATCAACGGGGCCCCGCAGCAGCAGCTGGCCCGGCTGGGGCTGGTGCGCCGGCTGTCGGAACGGGTAACGGTGTCGGGGGGCTACACCTACTTCCAGACGCACCGCTACGGCCGCTACCCCACCGTGGCCAACCGCCCCGAGCCGGAAAACCGCCTCTACGAAGACGTGACCCTGCACGACCAGCTGGGTCGTCTCGCCCTCAACCACCGCCTGCGCCTGGAGCAGCGCTGGCTGGGCAGCCGGGCCGATGAGGGGCGGGGGCCAGTGAATGCGTGGGAGTACCAGAACCGCATCCGTTACCAGCTGGCCGCCGAGTGGCCGCTGCAGGGCCCCACGGTGGAAGACGGGGAGTGGTACCTCAATGCCTTCGATGAGCTGTTCATCGGTTTCGGGCGCAACGTGCAAAACAACGTGTTCAACCAAAACCGGCTGTCGGGCGGTGTGGGCTACCAGTTCACGGAGAATGCCAAAATCGAGCTGAACTACCTGTACCAGATCAGCCAGCACGCCACGCCGGAGCCGGTGTCGGGCCGGCCCGTGTTCGAGTTCAACCAGGGCGTGCGGCTCAACGTGCTGTATAACCTGGATTTTAGCGGGCAGTAGTATCGGCCAGCTGTCCCACCCACACCCAGCCGGTTTGCACCAACAGGTAGTCGTCGTTGTCTTCGGGCTGACACAGGAAATGCGGTTTTTCGAGCGCCCACGCCGGCCAGCCGTCGGGATAGTCAAACGAGTCAACCAGGATGTGCCAGGGATGCGTCTGCCACGTCAGCTTATCCGCGCCGGGTAGTTCCCGGTATTCCGCTGGCAGGAGTGGGCCTTCGGGAGCCGGTTGCCCGAACATGTTTTGATGGCGCTCAATGCTTTGTCGAATCCCTACGGTTACTTCAGAGCTATGTGCAAACTCCGGCCCCACCAGCCATACGGCGGCATACACCGGCTCGGATAATGCCATTAGGGCTGGCTGCCACGCGAAGAAGGTTTTAAGCAGATGCTGCGCCGCCAGTTGCCGCACCCGCTTCGGGGGCTGCCGGTGGTGCCAGTGCCAGGGGTGCAGCCCAAGCTTCTTATCCATGTACTGGTACTCTTCTAGTAAATAGATGCTTAATGGTGAAGGTGTTATGCTTTCGATTTGTAGCCGCCGCAGATGCCGTTTGCCGCCGCGTATCTTTTTGCTTTCCTGATGGTAAGTGCCGCGTCTATGTTTGTTGGCTCGCATGGGATAGGTAGGCAGTAGTAACCTTTTGTTGCTAAATTAGTATATGTTTACTAAATAAGTATAGTTTGTAAGTAAGTCTTTACTCATGCGTGTATGTCCCAACTGCGTTGCCCCAAGTGTGAATCGATGGAAGCTACCAAGAGCGGGGTAGTAGGAGGGCGGCAGCGCTTCAAGTGCAAGAACTGCGGCTACCACTACTCGGTGGCTAAAACAGGCAAGGAAACCAGTCCTTACTACGTAATTAAGGCGTTGCAGCTGTACGTGGAAGGGGTGAGCTACCGCGAAATTGAGCGGCTGCTGGGCGTGAGCCACGTCTCGGTGATGAACTGGGTGAAAAAGTACGGCGTGAAGGCCCCGCGCCAGACCGACTACCACCCGACCTACAAAATCCTCAATCAAAAGGAACTAGCCGAGTTCTTCCAAAAACCTGAAAACCTGAAGGAAGCCGGCCTGATTGTAACGGAGCTGGGAGATAAGTACATGATGATAAGGTGGGAGCGGTTTAAGCAGGCCTGAGGCTATAGTAGGTTAGCGGAAGTATAGCCGGGATATGGCCGGTCGGCAGGGATTCAGCTACTTGGTAACAGTAGTCCGCCACCTGGGCTACGTCACCACCTGACTTCCCTCACCTCAAGCCCCACCCACTATGCACAATGCTCGTTACGCGCTGGCACTAAGTGCGCTGTTAGCCGCTGCTTCTGCTTCAGCTCAGGTGCAGCCTGCGCCGGCCAACCCGCAGCCGGCCCCGCCACCCGCTGCCCCCACTCCGCCGCCCGCGCCGCCAGCACCCGCCAAATCAGTGCCTTATGGAGCGGGTATGAAGGTGAATATTTCACCTGATGGCTCCAAGTATCTGCGCTTTATGACGTGGCATCAGGTGTATGCCCGCTACACGGAAAACAACAACGGTACCCTGCGGGCTCCGGCCAAACCACAGAATAGCCAGCTCGATTTTGGCCTGCGCCGCTCCCGCCTGGTAATTCTGGCCCAGCTGAACCCCCGGTTCCTGGTGTACACTCACCTGGGTATCAACAACCAAAACGCCGTGAGTGGCGGGGTGGCCCCTACTACCGACGGGAAAAAGCCGCAGTTCTTCATTCACGAAGCCGTGACGGAGTACAAGGTGAACAAGTACCTGAGTCTGGGGGCCGGCCTGCATTACTACAACGGCATCTCGCGCCTGTCCAGCGCCAGCACCACCAGCATTCTGCCTATTGACCTGCCGCTGACCAACTTCCCCACCATTGAGCAGACCGACCAGTTTGCGCGTTGGCTGGGCGTGTATGCCAAAGGCCGGATTCAGAAGCTGGACTACCGCTTTTCCGTCAGCGACGCCTTTCTGACCAACCAGACCAGCACGCCGCTGAGCCTGGGCACCAGTAGTACGGTGGCCGGCGTAACCACAAATACCGGTACCGGCATTGCGGCTTATAATCCGCAAAACACCAGCCACGTCTATCAGGGCTACGTCAGCTACAACTTCCTGGAGCCGGAGGCCAACCTGCTGCCCTATTTTCAGGGAACCTACCTGGGAACCAAGCGCGTGTTCAGCGTAGGAGCGGGGTTTCTTTATAACAAGAACGCCATGTACTCGCGTCCCACCTCCAGCGCAGTCACGATTACGCCGGCCGTTACCGCCGACCCCTTCGGGCTGATTCCGACGGAAAAGCACAGCATGAAAATGTTTGGGGTGGATGCGTTTTACGACGTGCCCCTGGACACGGCCGCCCGTACGGCGCTTACGCTGTACGGTGTGTACTATAACTACAACATGGGCCCCAACCACGTCCGCTTTATCGGGCCCGAAAACCCGGGCTACGGCACTTCGCCGGTACGCGGTAATGCCGTGCCGCAGTCGGGTACCGGTGGGTCGTTCTACGGGCAGGCGGGCTTTCTGCTGCCCCAGCGGGTGCTGGGTCCCAAAGCCCGGCTGCAGCCCTATGTGGCCTATCTGCACAGCAACTACGAGGGGCTGCACAACAGCAGCGGTGATACCAAGGGCGTGAACGTGTACGATGCCGGGGTAAACGTGCTGCTGGACGGGCACAACGCCAAAGTGACTCTTAACTACCGCGCCCGCCCCGACTTTTCCGGTTTGAACCTGACGACCGGCGTGGTCAACAGCGTGAGTTATAAGCCGGAAATCACGCTCCAGACGCAGATTTTCCTGTAAGCACCCGGTTGGCCGCGGCCGGAGCCAGCACGGCATGTCGTCCTCCCACAACTGGCAACACTCAACTGGCAACCCGCAACTCATCTTCCCACTTTACTTCTCACCCATCATGCACCAGAACCTACCCCAGCGCGACGCCTACGCCGGCGCCGCGCCCCTGGGCGGCGCGCCCGTCGTCGCCGATGACACCCTGGCCCACGACAACAACACGGTGTCGTCCAGTAAAATCTGGCAGGTGATTACCGCTTCATCGGTGGGCACCGTCATTGAGTGGTACGACTTCTACATCTTCGGCTCACTGGCGGCCATTATCGGGCCGGTGCTGTTCGGGCACGCCGGTAAGCTGGAAGATTCGTTGCTGGGGGCGCTGGCCGTGTTTGGGGCCGGGTTTGTGGTGCGGCCGTTTGGGGCGCTGTTCTTCGGCCGCCTCGGCGACATGATCGGGCGCAAGTACACCTTCCTGGTCACGCTGCTGATTATGGGCGGGGCCACCTTCGTCACGGGCCTGATTCCGAGCTACGATACTATTGGCATTGCCGCGCCCCTGATTGTGGTGGTGCTGCGCCTGCTGCAAGGGCTGGCGCTGGGCGGCGAGTACGGTGGGGCCGCCACTTACGTGGCCGAGCACGCCCCCGATAAAAAGCGGGGCTACTTCACCAGCTTCATCCAGATTACCGCCACCGGCGGCCTCATCCTCAGCATTTCGGTCATTGTAATTACCCGCAAGATCATGGGCGAGGATGCGTTTAAGGAGTGGGGCTGGCGCGTGCCGTTCCTGCTGTCGGGCCTGCTGGTTATTGCCTCGTATTACATCCGTCGGAAGCTGCATGAGTCGCCGCTGTTTGCCAAGGCCAAGGCCACTGGCACCACCAGCACCAACCCCCTCCGCGACTCCTTCGTGAACCCCGTGAACCGCCGGCTGGTACTCATTGCCCTGTTCGGTGTGACGATGGGCCAGGGCGTGATCTTCTACACCAGCCAGTTCCAGGCCTATTCCTTCATGAATAATACCCTAAAGCTGGACCTGGTGGACTCCAGCACCATTCTGGTAGTATCCATGCTGCTGGCCACGCCCTTGTTCGTGTACTTCGGCTCCCTCTCAGACCGTATAGGCCGGAAGCGCATCATCATGACGGGTATGATCTGCGGGGCGCTGTTTACCATTCCGCTATTTCATGGACTAAAGGCATTTGCGGGTCCACTTTCAGTTGTAACCCCTGCTGCCATTGATGCTGCTGGTAAGGCAATTCCAGAAGTACAGAAGGCCCTCACGCCCAACGTGCCCGCCATGATTGCCCTCACGTTCATCCTGGTGCTGTTCGTGACGATGGTGTACGGACCTATTGCAGCTTACCTGGTGGAGTTGTTCCCCACCAAAGTGCGCTATACCAGCCTCTCGGTGCCGTATCACATCGGCAACGGCGTATTCGGGGGCTTCGTGCCGCTGGTGGCTACCTGGATTGGGGTATGGGCTGCCACCCAGCCCGAGGGCACCTTCGCCAAAGACCACAGCAGCCTTATCGGGCTGGCTTATCCGTGCATCATCGCGCTGATCTGCTTCTTTATCGGGGTGGCCTACATGCGCGACGTGCGCAACGTGCGCATCATGGATTAGCGGCACCGCGGCAGTTTAGTAAGTCAGTAAAATCCGCCGTGCCGTTGGTTCGGCGGATTTTGCGCGCCGGAGGGGCCGAATTCCCCGGCTGATTCTCCTACATTTCTGCCCGGCATCCCAACTCCGCACGTGCCTTCTGTCAGACTGATTTCCCATCCCGCCAATGGCTACTTCCCCGCCCGAACGCCACGAACAGCGCCGCGGGCAGCGCCTGCTGTTTGTGGGCCTGCTGTTTGCCGTGCTGCTCAATTTCCCCTTTCTGGCCGTGTTCAACCACGACGGCCGCGTGGCCGGCATCCCGGTGCTCTACCTCTACGTGCTGCTGACTTGGTGCCTGCTGGTGCTGATAACCGGGCGGCTGGTAAAGGTGAAATTGTGAAGTTGTGAATGGCCATTCTGCCCGCGCAATTCGCGTCTACAGGCTACCATTTCAGCACCCCACTTCACCACCTCACAAATTCACCACTTCACTATTTCACCACCTCCCCGCATGCCCACCCTGCTTGTCATTGGCTTTTCCTGCGGCTACCTCGCTCTGTTGTTCGGGGTGGCGTATGCGGCGGAGCGTCGGTCGGCGGCACGGCGGAGCCTCGTGAGCAACCCCTACGTGTACGCCCTGAGCATGGCCGTGTACTGCACCGCCTGGACGTACTACGGCTCGGTGGGGCGGGCGGCGCACTTCGGGCTGGAGTTCATCGGGATTTACCTGGGGCCCACGCTCATGGCCCCGGCCTCGTGGCTGGTGCTGCGCAAAATCATCCGCATCTGCCGCGGGCAGCGCCTCACCTCTATTGCCGACTTCATTTCGGCCCGCTACGGCAAAAGCGCCGGGCTGGGGGCTCTGGTGACGGTGGTGTGCGTGCTGGGCGTGGTGCCTTACATTTCGTTGCAGATCAAGGCCATTGCGGCCTCCTTCGACATTCTCACCCGCGGGGTGGCTACCCTCAGCCAGCCGGTGCAGGATGCTTCGGCGGCGGCGGGCTCGGCCTTCTACACCACCGTGGCGCTGGCGTTTTTTACCATCGTGTTTGGGGTGCGCTCTATTGAGGCCACCGAGCGGCACGAAGGCATGGTGCTGGCCGTGGCCGTGGAAAGCCTGGTGAAGCTGGTGGCCTTTCTGGCGGCCGGCCTGTTCGTCACCTACGGCCTGTTCAACGGCTTTGCCGATGTGTTTGAGCGGGCCGCCGCTTTGCCCGAGTTGCGCCGTCTGTTTACGCTGGATGGGGCCGGCACCACGCCGGGGCAGTGGTTTACGCTGCTGCTGCTGAGCATGGCCGCCATTCTGTTGCTGCCCCGGCAGTTTCAGGTGGCCGTGGTGGAAAACGTGAACGAGGACCACCTGCGCAAGGCCATGTGGCTGTTTCCGCTCTACCTCATCATCATCAATCTGCTGGTGCTGCCCCTGGCCTTCGGGGGGCGTCTGCTGGACCCCACCGGCCGCTTCGACGCCGATACGTTTGTGCTGGCCCTGCCGCTGCAGGCCGGCCACCCCTGGCTGGCGCTGCTCATTTACGTGGGCGGCCTCTCGGCGGCCAGCAGCATGATTATAGTGGAAACCATTGCCCTGAGCGTGATGATGAGCAACCACCTGCTCATGCCTTTGCTGGTGCGCATTCCGGCGGCCCGGGGACAGGCGGCCCATTGGTTTGAGCGCCTGGGGCAGGTGGCCCTTAATAGCCGCCGCATGGCCGTGGTGCTGGTGCTGCTGCTGGCTTTTGGCTACTACGCCGCCGTGGGCCACCTGCTGCCGCTGGTGAACATCGGGCTGGTGTCGTTTGCGGCGGTGGCGCAGTTTGTGCCGGTGGTGCTGGGCGGGCTGTACTGGAAGGGCGGCACCCGGCAGGGAGCCACGGCCGGTATTCTGGCGGGCTTCATGGTGTGGTTTTACACGCTGGTGCTGCCCACCATGGTGGGTCCCGCGCTGCTACCCGATGCCCTGCTCACCGACGGGTTGTTCGAGCAAAGCTGGCTGCGGCCGTTCGCCTTGTTCGGGCTGACTGGGCTCGACTACCTCTCGCATGGCTTGTTCTGGAGCTGGTTTTTCAACCTGGGGCTGTACGTGGGCATTTCCCTGCGCCGGCAGCCCTCGGCTCTGGAGCTGCGCCAGGCCCAGCTGTTCGTGGATGTGTTCCGCCACGGTACCGGCTTCGAGGGGCCGGCCGGCTGGCACAGCGCCGCCCCGCTGCCCGATGTACGCACCCTGCTCACCGGCTTTTTGGGCCGGAAGCGCACCACCCAGGCCCTCAAAACCTTCCAGACGCGCTTCCCCGACGCCCACGCCACCGACTCCGTGACCCCGCCCCAGGCCGACCCGCGTCTGCTGGCCTACGCCGAAAAGCTGCTGGCCGGCTCCATCGGGCCGGCCTCGGCCCGGCTGCTGCTGCGCTCCTCGGTGGGGGTGGAGGATATCAGCTTCGACAACGTGGTGGGCATCCTGCGCGAAAGTCAACAGTTGCTGGAAGCCAACCGCCAGCTCCAGAAGCAGCAGCGCCAGCTCCAGCGCCTCACCCAGCAGCTGCAGCAGGCCTACGACCAGCTCCAGGAGCTCGACCAGCACAAGGACGAGTTCCTGTACACCGTCACGCACGAGCTGCGCACCCCGCTCACCAGCATCCGGGCCTTGGCCGAAATCCTGAGCGATACGCCCGACATTGAGGAGGAGGAACGCCAACGGTTTCTGCTCACCATCACCCGGGAGTCGGAGCGGCTGAGCCGGCTGATTACGCTGGTGCTGGACCTGGAGAAGTACGAATCGGGCAAAGCCACGCTGGAGCTGGCCCCGGTGGATGTGGCCGACGTGGTAACCGACGCCTTGGAGGCCGTGGGCCAGCTGCTGCGCGACAAGCAGATCCGGCTGGACCTGGCCGTGCCGCCCGGCCTGCCCGCCCTCCCCGCCGACCGGGACCGGCTGATGCAGGTGCTGGTGAATCTGCTCAGCAACGCCGTGAAATCGTGTCGGGCCGATGGCACGGGCCGCATGGCGGTGGGGGTGGAGGTGGTGCCCGGGGGCCTGCGGCTGGTAGTGCAGGACAACGGCAAGGGCATCGACCCGGAGTTTCACCAGCTCATCTTCGATAAGTTTTTCCAGGCCCGCCACCAAACCATGCGCAAACCGGAGGGCTCGGGGCTGGGCCTGGCCATTACGCGCCGCATTGTGGAGCTGCACGCCGGCCGCATCTGGGTGGAAAGCCAGGTAGGGCAGGGCGCGCGCTTCGCCGTGGAGCTGCCCCTGGATGAGAGTTCTGTTTTGTAAAATGAGAGGATATTTGACCCGAATCGGCCTCCGCGCCCGGCATCTTGCCGGCGGCTTTGCCGCGGCCCCGTTTGTTTCCCGCTACCACTTCACCCCTTAGTCATGGCCACGGTTCCGCACATTCTTATCGTGGATGACGAGCCCAACATCGTCATGTCCCTGGAATTTCTGATGCGCAAAAACGGCTACCAGGTCAGCATTGCCCGCAACGGCACCGAGGCCTTGGCTGCCATTGATGAAACGGCCTTCGGGGTAATCCTGCTCGATATTATGATGCCCGACGTGGATGGCTACCAGGTGTGCCGCCACCTGCGCCAGCGCCCCGACCGGGCCGGTACCCGCGTCATCATGCTCTCGGCCAAAAGCAAGGAGGCCGACGTACAAAAAGGCTACGAAGCCGGGGCCGACCTCTATCTGCCCAAGCCCTTCAGCACCCGCCAGCTCATGGAAAAAGTAAAAGAGCTGCTGGCTACTCCCGCCTGATACTTCCCGCCCGTTCTTTCCTCATTCCCACCCACCCGCATGAAAACGCCCACTTACGCCGCCCAGTACGCCGCCAGCCTCCACGACCCCGAAGCCTTCTGGGCCGGGCTGGCCGGGCAGCTCCACTGGTTTCAGGAGCCGCCCCGGCCCGTACTCAGTCAAGACCCCGATTCCGGCCTGGACCGCTGGTTCCGGGGCGGCAAGCTCAACACCAGCTGGCTCTGCCTCGATTTCCACGTGCAGCACGGCCGCGCCGACCAGGTGGCCCTGGTGTACGATTCGCCCGTGACCGGGCAGGTACGCCGCTACACCTACCGCGAGCTGCTGGACCTCACCAGCCGCTTTGCCGGTGGCCTGCGCCAGCTGGGTGTGGGTCCGGGCGAGCGGGTGATTGTGTACATGCCCAACCTGCCCGAGGCCGTGGTAACCATGCTGGCCTGCGCCCGGCTGGGGGCGGTGCACTCGGTGGTATTCGGCGGCTTTGCGCCCCATGAGCTGGCCGTGCGCCTCAACGATGCCGAGCCCTGCGTGCTGGTGTGCGCCTCCGCCGGCCTGGAGTTTGATAAGGTGATTCCCTACAAGCCGTTGGTGGAAGCCGCCCTGGCCCTGGCCAACCACCGCCCCGACCATGTGGTGGTGCTGCAGCGGGACTTCTGCCCGGCCGAGCTGGTGCCGGAGCGCGACGTGGATTTCCGCTACCTGCTGCAGGCCGCCCCCGTAGACGCCGTGCCGCTGGATGCCACCGACCCGCTCTACATCCTGTACACCAGCGGCACCACCGGCCGGCCCAAGGGCGTGGTGCGCGACAACGGCGGCCACGCCGTGGCCCTCAAATACAGCATGGCCGCCATCTTCGGCATGCAGCCCGGCGAAACCTTCTGGGCCGCTTCCGATATTGGCTGGGCTGTGGGCCACAGCTACAGCGTGTATGGGCCATTGCTGCACGGCTGCACCACGGTGCTATTCGAGGGCAAGCCCGTGCGCACACCCGACGCCGGCACGTTCTGGCGCGTTATCCAAGACCATCAGGTGCGGGTGCTGTTCACGGCGCCTACCGCCATCCGGGCCATCAAGAAGGAAGACCCCACCGCCCAGCTGGCCCGGCAGTACGACCTCAGCAGCCTGCGCCACCTGTTTGTGGCCGGCGAGCGGTGCGACCCCGCCACCTACGCCTGGGCCGGCACCACGCTGGGCGTGCCCGTGGTGGACCACTGGTGGCAGACGGAATCAGGATGGCCGATGCTGGCTACTCCGGTGGGGCTGGCCGATGCCCCCGCGCCCCGGGCCGGCTCGGCGGGCCATCCCGTGCCAGGCTACAATGTGCAGATTGTGGACGAAAGCGGCCGGCCCGTGCCGGCTGGCACCACCGGGCTGGTAGCCGTGCGCCTGCCGCTGCCCCCCGGCTGCCTGCCCACCCTCTGGCGCGACGATGCCCGCTTCCGCAGCTCCTACCTGGACGCGCTGCCCGGCTACTACGCCAGCGGCGACGGGGGCTACCAGGACGCCGAGGGCTACTTCTACATTATGGGTCGGGTGGATGACGTGATAAACGTGGCCGGCCACCGCCTCAGCACCGGCGAGATAGAGGAGCTGCTGGCTGCCCACCCCGCCGTGGCCGAGTGCGCCGTGCTGGGCATTGCCTGCGAGCTGCGCGGGCAGGTGCCGGTGGGCCTGGTCGTGCTCAAGGACGGCTACAATCTGCCCGAAGAGCAGCTGCAGCAGGAGCTGGTGGCCCGCATTCGGGAGCGAATTGGGGCCGTGGCCTGCTTCCGGCAGGCGGCCGTGGTGCAGCGGCTGCCCAAAACCCGCTCGGGCAAAATTCTGCGCAAAACCCTGCGCCAGCTGGCCGATGGTGAGCCGTTTGTCTTACCTTCCACCATCGACGACCCCGCCATCCTCGACGAAATCCGGGCGGTACTGGCTGCCCGCGGTATCGGGCAGGCGTTTGCGCCCCGGGTGCCGCTCGGGTAGTCGCCCGGTATTCCTGTTCACGGCTCCAGCCGTTTTTCCTCCGTTACAACTTCTTCATCTCACTTTTTCGCAATGATGCCCGAAACTCCCTCCCGGCATGCCCGCATCCGTAGCATCGAAGGCTACCACGAAGCGTATCACCTCAGCATCAACCACCCCGAAGAGTTCTGGGCCTCCGTAGCCGCCCCCTTCACCTGGCGGCGCAAGTGGGATAAAGTGCTCAGCTCCGATATGCCCGCCGGCCGCAACGAGTGGTTCCAGGGCGCCCGCCTCAACATCACCGAAAACTGCCTCGACCGCCACCTGGCTACCCGCGGCAACAAGCTGGCCCTCATCTGGGAGCCCAACGACCCCAAGCAGCGCCACCTGCGCCTGACCTACCGTGAGCTGCACCAGCAGGTGTGCCAGTTTGCCAACGTGCTGCACAACAACGGCGTGGAGAAGGGCGACCGGGTGTGCATCTACATGCCCATGATTCCGCAGCTGGCCATTGCTGTGCTGGCTTGTGCCCGTATCGGGGCCATTCACTCCGTGATTTTTGCCGGTTTCTCGGCCACCGCCATTGCCGACCGTGTGAACGACGCCCAGGCCAGCGTGGTCCTCACCTCCGACGGCCTCAACCGTGGCCCCAAGCAGATTCCGGTGAAGCGCGTGGTGGATGAGGCCCTGGAAACCTGCCCCTCGGTGCGCCGCGTAATTGTGGTGGAGCACCTAGGCTGGCCCGTGCAGATGGAAGAAGGCCGCGACGTGTGGTACCACGAGGAAGTGGAAGGCGTGGCCAAAACCTGCCCCGCCGAGGAAATGGACGCCGAAGACCCGCTGTTCATCCTCTACACTTCGGGCAGCACCGGCAAGCCCAAGGGCGTGGTGCACAGCACCGCCGGCTACATGGTGTGGGCCGATTACACGTTCCGCAACGTGTTTCAGGTAGAAGAAAACGACATCTACTGGTGCACCGCCGATATTGGTTGGGTAACGGGCCACTCGTACCTGCTCTACGGCCCGCTGCTGGCCGGCAGCACCTCGCTCATGTTTGAGGGCGTGCCCACGTACCCCGATGCCGGCCGCTTCTGGGAGGTGATTGATAAGCACTCGGTGAGCATCTTCTACACCGCGCCCACGGCCATCCGCAGCCTCATGGCCGCCCCGCTGGATAACGTACTCAGCTACTCGCTCGATTCGTTGCGGGTGCTGGGCTCGGTGGGGGAGCCCATCAACGAGGAAGCCTGGCACTGGTATCACACCCACGTGGGCAAGGAGCGCTGCCCCATCGTGGATACGTGGTGGCAAACGGAAACCGGCGGCATCATGATTTCGGCGCTGGCCGGCATTACCCCCAGCGTACCGGCCCGGGCCGGGCTGCCGCTGCCTGGCGTGCTGCCCGTACTGCTCACCCAGGAAGGCCAGGAAATCCAGGGCAACGACCAGGAGGGCTACCTGGCCATCAAGCAGGCCTGGCCCGGCATCATCCGCACCACCTACGGCGACCATGAGCGGGCCGTGCAGACCTACTTCAGCGCCTACCCCGGCTACTACTTCACCGGCGACGGGGCCCGCCGCGACGAAAACGGCCTCTACCGCATCATTGGCCGGGTGGATGACGTGATTAACGTATCGGGCCACCGCTTCGGCACGGCCGAAATCGAAAATGCCATCAACCAGAACCCCAACGTGGTGGAATCGGCCGTGGTGGGCTACCCGCACGACGTGAAGGGCCAGGGCATCTACGCCTACGTCATCTGCCGCGACGGAGCCTGCGAACGGGACGCCGACAAAGCCCACGTAGAAGCCAGTATCATCGAAACCGTGGTGGCCGAAATCGGCAAAATTGCCAAGCCCGACAAGATTCAGCTGGTATCGGGCCTGCCCAAAACCCGCTCGGGCAAAATCATGCGCCGCATCCTGCGCAAAGTGGCTGAAGGCGAAACCGGTTCCCTCGGCGACACCACCACCCTGCTCGACCCGGCCGTGGTGGATGAGATTATCAAAGGCAAGAAGTAGCGGGGCGGCAGGCTGACCCCTGCGAGTACTCCGGCAACAAGGCTGGTCAATAAAAAAACACCTCAGCTTTCGGGCTGAGGTGTTTTTTTGTTTTCGGAACAGGCAAAAGAGTACCGAGCCGTTAAAACCGGCCCAAATAGTCCTTTTTCACGGGGCGTTTTTTCTCTTTTTTGCCCGAAGACAGCCATACCACCACGCCGGCCGTTACCGCGCCGATGGTGGCCAGCTTCGTGATAAAGGCGGTGCGGTTGTACTTCCACTCCATGTCGTAGCCTTTCTCGGCCCAGATGTTGGGCAGCTTGCCGTGGGCCAGGTCGCTCAAGATACCTTCCACCACGCCCACCCGGTCGGCCACAATCAGCGGAAGCCAGTGTTTGTACTCATTCTCGCTGTACTTGAAGGCCGCCCGCCGAATCAGGCCGCTCAGGCCAACGGGCGGGGCCGGCGTCCCGAATACGGCCGATACATCGGGCCGCTCGATGGAGCGTAGCACTTCCGTATTTTCGGGCTGCAGGTGGTCGGGGCGGTGCTTGCTGTCGGGGTCCTGACCTACGTTCATGCGCTGACGCATGGGGTAGGTGGGGTCGTTCTTGGGGTCGGCGTCAATGCCCCAGCCTTTGATCTGCTTGGGGTCGATGGGCCGGTTGTTCTGTTTGGTTTCCATGAGGAGGGGGCGTTACTGGTTGGCGGTAGGGGGCATCAGCACGGTTTTGATGCAGTTGTCCAGCTTGGCGGAGAACATGCGGTAGCCGTCGGCTACTTCTTCCAGTGGCAGGCGGTGCGTAATCAGCCCTTTGGGGTTCAGTATGCCGTTTTGCACATGCTCAATCAGGCGGGGCAGTAGGCGCTTCACCGAGGTCTGGTTGCCCCGGATGGTGAGGCCCTTGTTCATCATGTTGCCGATGGGCACGAGGTTATCGGTGGGGCCATATACACCCACAATGCTCACCACGCCGCCTTTTTTCACGGAGTTGATGGCCCAGTGCAGCGCCGTGGCCGAGCCGGCCTGCAGCAGCAGCTTGCGGCCCGTAACGGTCTGCATGGTGTTGCCGGCCGCCTCGGCGCCTACGGCGTCAATCACGCAGTCGGCCCCCATCCAGTCGGTTATCTTCTTGATGAACACCACCGGGTCGTTCATTTCCTTGAAGTTGTAGGCCTCGCAGTACGAGTAGTTGCGGGCAAACTCCAGGCGGTAGTCTTCCTGATCAATAATGATGACACGGCCGGCCCCGAACAGCCAGGCGCAGCGGGCGGCCATGATGCCAATGGGCCCGGCCCCGAACACCACCACCGTGTCGCCGGTCTGGATGCCGGCCATTTCGGCGGCCTGGTAGCCGGTGGGCACCACGTCGGTGAGCAGCACGGCATCATCCAGGTCCATATCCGGCGGGATGATGGTGGGCCCGACGTTGGCGTAGGGCACCCGGGCGTATTCGGCCTGGCCGCCGTTGTAGCCGCCAGCCGTGTGCGAGTAGCCAAAAATGGCCCCTACGGCCGTCGATTCGGTGTTCGACTCGTTGCAGTTGCCGAACATGCCCTGGCGGCAGAAGTGGCACTCGCCGCAGGCAATGTTGAAGGGCACCAGCACCCGGTCGCCCACTTTTACTTTGGTAACATCGGCTCCGATTTCCACGATTTCGCCCACAAACTCGTGGCCAAAAGTGGAGCCCACGCGGGTGTCGGGCACGTTACCGTTATAAAGGTGCAGGTCGGAGCCGCAGATGCAGGTGCGCAGCACGCGCACAATGGCGTCCTGCGGGTGCTTAATTTCCGGCATGGGTTTCTGCACGGCGCGGACCCGTTTGGGGCCCCGGTAGTCCATGGCTAGCATAGTGGTCTGGCGTTAGAAGTGAGATGCACGCCAGCACGCAAATGGTGTGGGCCGCCTGTTGCGGCACTGGTCCCCGCAATACCGGGGGCGTGATGCAAGGCTATACCCCGGCTACCGGGTAAGGTTGTTAGGGTTGAGCTTGAAAATCAGGCAATTTCGTGCCAAATGCGGCCCGCCGTTCGCCGCCGCTCCGGCCCAATTGAGGGCGGAGGATACCAAAAACCGGACTTCGGGCCAGCCGCTGCCAACCCGAAGCCCGGTCCAGACTTTTCCGAAAATAAAACGGCCGCCCTACAATGCCGGGGCCGGCAGCACCCGGCCCGTCACCTCCCCAAACCCGATGCGCAGGCCATCCTTCTCGCAGTAGCCGCGCATGGTTACCCGGTCGCCGTCCTGCAGAAACTTGCGCTCCGAGCCATCGGCCAGCGGCACGGGGCGGGTGCCGCGCCAGGCCAGCTCCAGCATCGAGCCCAGCGAGTCGGGGGTGGGGCCGGAGATGGTGCCCGAGGCGTACAGGTCGCCCACCTGCAGGTTGCAGCCGTTGGAGGCGTGGTGGGTGAGCTGCTGGGCCATGCTCCAGTACATGAGCCCGAAGTTGGAGCGGGAAATGGTGGTTTCGGGGCCGTTTTCGGGCTGCAAAGCCACTTCCAGGTTTACATCGAAGTTGTGCTGGCCGGGCTGGCGCAGGTACAGTAGCGGCTCGGGCTCCTGCACAGGGCCGGCCACCCGGAAGGGCTCCAGGGCATCCAGCGTCACCACCCACGGCGACACGCTGCTGCCGAAGCTCTTGCCCAGAAACGGCCCCAGCGGCACGTACTCCCAGCTCTGAATGTCGCGCGCGCTCCAGTCGTTGAACAGCACCAGCCCGAAGATGTGCTCCTCGGCGTACTGAATCGGAACCGTGTCGCCCAGGTGCGTGCCCTTACCCACGATGAAGCCCACTTCCAGCTCGAAATCCAGCTGCTGCGACGGCCCGAAGGTGGGCGCAGCGGCATCGGGAGCCTTGCGCTGGCCGTTGGGCCGGCGGATATCGGTGCCGCTCACCACAATGCTGCTGGCCCGGCCGTGGTAGCCGATGGGAATGTGGCGCCAGTTGGGCAGCAAAGCGTTGGCCGGGTCGCGAAACATCATGCCCACGTTGGTGGCGTGCTCGATGCTGCTGTAGAAATCGGTGTAGTTGTGCGACTTCACGGGGCGCAGCATCCGCACCTCATGCTGGCGCAGCAGGCACTCGCGCATCGCCTCATCCGAGCGCAGGGCGGCGTTGTCGTGGCGCAGCAGCTCCGATACGCGCTGGCGCACGGCCCGCCACGCCGGCCGGCCCAGGGCAATAAACTGGTTGAGGGAGCGACGCCGGAACACCTTGGGCAGCGCCTTGCCCAGGTCCAGGTTATCAAAGAAGCCGAACTGGGCCACGGCGTACAGATCCAGCACGTACTCGCCGATGGCTACGCCCAGCCGCGGGCCCCGCTCCTCCGTCTCAAACACGCCAAACGGCAGGTTCTGAATGGGAAAGTCGCTGCCGGGGACAATATCAATCCAAGAGTGCAGGGCGGGGTCGTTGGGGTTAGCCATTCGGGGTGGAAAGTTGATGGTAGGAGCGGCAAAGGTAGCGGGCCGGGCGGAATGCGGCCGGTGGGTGGAATCCTGCGAAGCCGCTATATTGTGCCGCAGCTCCCGCCACGTATTACCGCAATTGTTGCGGGAGTGTTTGTTTCTGTTATAGAGTACCCGCTGGAGCTATAACCGAAACTGGGAGCAGATGTGGTTTCGGTAATAATGATGTTGGCTGCAATTTGATCAAAAAATTATGATAATGAAACACTTAATACAGGGATTTGTATTTGGAATATCAATGTCATTCATATCTTGGATAGTGGGAATGATAGTTAACAGTCTTCTTATGAAAACAGAATTACATTATAAGCTCTCGAATCTGAATTTTATTAAGAGTAAAGATTTTAACAAAAAAATCGGAATGAAACCTTTTAAGTGGATTGTTAAAAATACATTTTTCAAATACTTTAATCAAAAAATTAAGGTGGAAAGCCAAAATGATGATTTGATTGAAATACGTAAGGAAATGGTCATTTCTGAAATAAGTCATTTAATCGGATTCGTTTTTGTGGTAATTTTCGCATCTTATAAAATTTTTAGTGCAGGAATAATTTTTGGAGCGACAATGATGATTCCAAATTCTTTAATGAATTTGTATCCTTCTCTGTTGCAACAAGAGAACAAGAGACGAATTGATAATTTGCTAAAAAGAAAAAATAGATAACGGCATGTATAACAAATAGCAGATTTAGTGATAAATCAAAATTCAGTGTTTTTAATGAATCTCTGTGTCAAACTGAAGGTGAAGTGACTTCTAATCTGCTACTTCTCATACACGCAAAACGTTAGTCGAATGCTGCTCAAACGCAAAGCAATAGACCCACAGCGCCCCGCCCCAACCGGAAACCGGCAGGAGCGGGGCGCTGCTATGTTACTCAGGAAACGAACCTACCGGACCTGGCCGGCGGGCTGCTCGCTCATGGGCGTGACGTTGATGGCCTCCACGGCGCGGATTTCGGGCACGGCCTTCTTCACCGATTCCTCCACGCCGGCTTTCAGCGTCATCGGCGACATGGGGCAGGTGCCGCAGGCACCGAGCAGCTCCAGGCGCAGCACCATGTCATCGGTGATTTCCAGCACGCGCACGTTGCCTCCGTCGGCGGCCAGGTAGGGCCGGATGGTATCCAGGGCCTGTTCGATGCGGGGCAGGAGCGGATGGGTTTCCACGGCGGGCGATACGGTCATAATGGGAATTTCACTGGGTTTCACGCTGGTCGGGCGGCAATGAGCCCACCAGCGTCGGCAATACGAAGGCAAAGGTAGAACATTCGCCCGACGCTACGGTAAACCGGCCGGAGCGGGGAGAAGTTTAGGGGAAGCGTAGCTACGGAGAACGTCATGCAGAGCGCAGCGAAGCATCTCGCGTACTGAGGTTGGATTACTTTGGCAACGTCAGCACGCGAGATTCCTCGCGCTGCCCGGAATGACGTTCTGGTTCGTTCCGCCAGTTACGACTTCATCTCCACGATGTTGGTTTTCGGGGCTACGGCGTTGCGGATGCTCACCTGGCGAGCCAGCTCCTCGGCCAGCTGGGCGAAGACCTCAGCGGCCGGCGTCCCGTCCTGCAGGATGGCGGGCGTGCCCTGGTCGCCGTTTTCGCGGATGCTCTGCACCAGCGGAATCTGGCCCAGCAGCGGCACCTCGTGCTTGGCCGCCAGTCCTACGCCGCCGCCTTCACCGAAGATGAAGTACTTGTTGTCGGGCAGCTCGGCGGGTGTAAACCAGGCCATGTTCTCCACGATGCCCAGCACCGGCACGTTGATTTGCGGCAGGCGGAACATCTGCAAGCCCTTTTCGGCGTCGGCAAGAGCTACTTTCTGGGGTGTGGTCACGATGAGCGAGCCGGTGACGGGCACCGTCTGCACCATGGTCAGGTGGATGTCGGAGGTTCCGGGGGGCATGTCGAGCAGCAGGTAATCCAGCTCGCCCCAGTCCACCTCCGTGATGAACTGCTTGAGGGCCGAGGAGGCCATCGGGCCGCGCCACACAATGGCCGATTCGGCCGGGGCCAGGAAGCCGATGCTCATCAGCTTCACGCCATGGGCTACCACCGGCTGGATGAGGTTTTTGCCGTCGGGGCCCTGGAATACGTGGGGCCGCTCGTCCATCACGCCGAACATCAGCGGCATGCTGGGGCCGCTGATATCGGCATCCACGAGGCCTACTTTGGCGCCGGTTTTGGCCAGCGCAATAGCCAGGTTGGCCGTGACGGTGCTTTTGCCCACGCCGCCCTTGCCCGAGGCAATGGCAATGATGTTTTTCACGCCGGGCAGCAGGTCGCGGTTCTGGCGCATGGTGGTCACGCGCGAGGTCATCACAATTACCACCTCGGCGTCCTTGTCCACCATCGTGTGGATGGCCCGCTCGCAGGCGTCGTGGATGAGCTGTTTGAGGGGGCAGGCGGGCGTGGTGAGCACCACCGTGAACGACACGCGGCGGCCGTCAATCTGCACGTCCTCAATCATATTGAGCGTCACGAGGTCTTTGCCCAGGTCGGGCTCCTCCACGTAGCTCAGGGCCTTGAGGACGGCTTCTTTGGTAATGGGTTCCATTATAGTCAGCGAAGAAAGTGCGGATGCAAAGCACAAAGATAACCCGGAAACCGGGGCGGCGGTTGCGCGGCATGGTTTCCATAGAATGTCATTCCGAGCGGAGAGAGGAATCTCGCGTGCTGACGTTGTGGCCGTGGGAACGATGTAGAGACGCAATATTTTGCGTCTCGTCGTTGCTGACGTTGTTTAAGTGACGCGGTTTCGGTCGTTCAACGACGAGACGCGAAGTGTCGCGTCTCTACATCGTTCCTGCGAACCCAAAGTCAGCAACGACGAGACGCAAAATATTGCGTCTCTACATCGTTCCTGTGAACCCGTCATCAGCACGCGAGATTCCTCACGCTGCTCGGAATGACGTTCTTTTTGGGGCAGACTACAGCCCGAACTGCGCCAGCAGGGATTCTTTGTGCTGCTTGCCGATGGGCAGCTTTTCGGGCAGGTCGTAGAGCTCGACTTCGTTGCCGCTGATGGCCCGGATGGCGTCGAGGCGCACGATATAGGACTTCTGGATGCGGATGAAGCGGCTGGGCGGGAGCTGGTCCTCCACGCGGCTCATGCGCAGGTAGGTGATGATCATCTGGTTTTTGAGCACGATGCGGATGTAGTCCTTCATGCCCTCGATGTAGTAGATTTCCTCGAACAGCACCCGGCGCAGGGAGTGGCCCTCCTTCACGAACAGAAACTGCGGCGCGGCAGCTACCGGGGCGGCCGGGCGGCTGCCCACCACGGCCAGGGCCTTGTTCACGGCCTTCATGAAGCGCGGAAACGACACGGGCTTCACCACGTAATCGAGGGCGTCGAGCTCGTAGCCTTCCAGCGCGTGGTGGGGCGAGGCCGTGACGAAGATGACGTAGGGCGGATTGTGCAGGGACCGAATGAACTCCAACCCGTTCACCTGCGGCATGTTGATGTCGGAAAACAGCAGGTCGATGCGCTGCTGCTGGAGCACCTCCAGGGCCTCGAAGACATGCTCGCAGCTGGCTACCAGGTGCAGGCCGGGCATCTGGGCAATGTAGCCCTGCAGCAGCTCGCGGGCAAAGGGCTCGTCGTCGATAATCAGGCAGTTAATCATAGTATCGGGGAGATGGGCAGGAGGGAAGCCGCAGCGGGAACAGCGGCGGCGGCCGGGGCCAGGCGCAGGGCCAGGGTTACGCGGTAGGTGTAGGCGTCGGGGTCGTGGGTGAGGTGGAGCTGGTAGTCCTGCGGGGCGTAGTGCAGGGCCAGGCGCTTCTGCACGTTGGCAATGCCCACGCCGCCTACCTCGCGGCGGGGCGCATCGGGGCTGAAGCTGTTGCTGACCTCGAACTGCAGCCAGCCATCAGCCGCCGTGAGGGAAATGGCCACCCAGGAAGCGTCGAGGCTGCTATCCACGCCGTGCTTGAAGGCATTTTCCACGAAGGGGAAGAACAGCAGAGGAGTGACGCGGTAGGCGTCCAGCGGGCCGGTTTGCTGGTAGTCGATGCGAACCTTCTGGCCGTAGCGCAGCCTCTCCAGCTGCAGGTAGGCCGCCAGAAACTCCACCTCCCGCGCCAGCGGCACCAGCGCCGCATCCGACTCGAACACCGTGTAGTGCAGCAGCCGGGTGAGGTGCTGCACCATGTCGGGGGCGCGCTCGTCCTGCTTCACTACCATCATATACAGGTTGTTGAGGGTGTTGAACAGGAAGTGCGGGTTCACCTGGGCTTTCAGGAAATTCACTTCCAGATGCAGGTTTTCGCGCTCCAGGCGCAGGCTGTGGTTGCTGCTGCGGAGCAGAAACCGGATGAAGCGCAGCAGAATGGGCGGCACCACCGTCACGGCGAAGTCGTTGAGGCCCATGCTCACGCTACGCCACGAAAACACCCCGGCCCACAGGCTGCCGTCGAGGAAGCGGTGCGCGTAGCTGTAGAGGTCGGCGGAAATCAGGCCGTAGCGGTCCAGCAGGGCGTAGCAGGCGTAGGAGCACAGCGCCCAGAAGTAGTAGATGGCCACCAGCCCCAGGGCCGTAAGCAGCCAGCGCCGCCGCAGCAACACGCGCGGCAGCAGCACTTCCGAGAAGAAATAGTAGCTGCCGATGGTGGCCACCGCGTCCTTCAGCACGAAGCCCCAGGTTACCACTGGCGTCTGGCCGAAGCCGCGGAACACGTAGTATTCAAACCCCACAAACAGCAGCCACCAGGCCACGTGCCGCAGCCCCCGACCGCCCGGCGTGGCGAAAAACCGGCTGGCGCCGGCGCGGGTATCAGCGAGCCAGCGGCGCATCGGGCGGGAGTTGAAGGTGGAGGTGCAGGTGCACGTGGTGGGCGTCTTCGGTGAGGGCCACGGTGTGCCGGCCGGGGTAGAGCAGGGTCAGGCGGCGCAGGGCGGCGTCCACGGCCGCGTCGGGGCGGTAGGTGAGGGGTGCGGCGCTGGTGCGGGTCAGGGTGAACGTCACGGCGTCGGGCTGCACCGCCACGGTGCTGTGCAGGGTGGCGGCGGTGCCGGGCGGGGCGGCGTCGAGGCCGGCGCAGAGGCGCTCCAGAAACGGGTGCAGCAGCAGCGGCGCGAGCTGCTGGTGGGCGGGCGTGCCGGTGGTTTCGTGGGTGATGCGCACGGTATCGGGGCGGCGCAGGCGTTCCAGGGCCAGGTAGTCTTCCAGGAACTCCAGCTCCCGGCTGAGCAGCACCCGCTCGGTATCGGTTTCGTAGAGCGTATAGCGCATCAGGTCGGCCAGGTGCAGCACCACGTCACCGGCGCGGGCGTCGCGGGTGCGGGTGAGCTGGTGCAGGCTGCCGAGGGTGTGGAACAGAAACTGCGGGTTGATTTGCGACTTGAGGTAGCCCAGCTCCAGGCGCAGGTGGTTGCGCTCCAGCTGCAGCCGGCGGCGGTCTACCACCAGCGCGTAGGCCAGAAAGCTGATCAGCACCGGAAACAGACAGATGGCCAGCAGCCCGAAAAACACGCTCAGCTGCTGACCAGGGCTGAAGAGCCCGGCCCAGAAGCCTTCCACGTAAAATCCGTGCAGGGTGCGCCGCAGCACCCCCGACAGCGGCACGTACGCTTCGGCCAGCCGGGTGCCGGCGTACATCCAGAACTGAAAGGCATAGAGCAGGGCCACCCCGCCCAGCAGGGCCCGGCCGTAGTGCCCGCGCAGCAGCCAGCGCGGAATAATCAGGTACACCAGGGCATTGAACAGCAGCACCGCGTAGCCCATATGCAGCCCTACCAGCGGCCAGATGGGCCCTTCGAAGCGGAAGTTGGGGCGGTTGTTCCAGGCGAAGTAGAACCCGGCCAGCACCAGCCACAGCAGCACCTGCAGCAGCAGCGTGGTGGTGCGGGCACTTAGGGCCGGCCAGCGCCCGGCGGCCCGCAAAACAGATTCTGGCATAGCAAAACAGCAGACCAAGTTGGGCTTTGGTGGTGTGGGGCCCGCGCTTGGTCGAAGAAACTTCGGAAGCCTAAAGCTCTGCAATTTCTTTGTTCCAGTTCTCTTCCACTCGCCAACTAACTATTTCCTGATGTACGCTTCCTTCCGCCTCCCGCTCTGCTTCTCTACCGCCACTGCCGCCCACCGTTTGCGCTTGGCCGCTGGCGTTGCGCTGGCCGGCCTGCTCAGCCTGCCCGCCCAGGCCCAAGACAGCACGCTCACCCGCCTCACCCACAAATACCAGTTTGCGCTGGAGCAGAAGGGCACCCAGTTTTCCGGCGCGGGCTGGGACAAGCTTCGCCAGGACATCGAGAAGAGCCAGGTGGTGCTGGTGGGCGAAGACCACGGCATGGCTCAGATTCCGCAGTTCACCCAGGCCGTGGCCCAGGTGTTGAAGCCGAAGGTGTACGTGGCCGAAATCGACAAGTACCAGGCCCGCGACCTGCACCGCTTGGCCGCGCAGCCCGGCCTGCCCACGGCGTTCAGCCGGCAGTACCCAATGGCGCTTTCCTTCTATAGCTGGGCCGAGGAGTTTGAGCTGGCCCGGACGCTGCGGGCCCAGAACGCCGCTTTCGTGGGGGTGGAGCAGGTGGGCGGCGCCACGCCCGGTCGGCTGTTCGGCCTCATGGCGGAGCAGGTGAAAAGCAAGGCGACCAAAGCCTATCTGCTCCGGATGGCCGCCAAGTTCCAGGCCCAGGACCGCGCCGACATGGTGCGGGCTTCCTTCGAGCACACCACCGTCAATTCCATCCGTCCCGCCACCCTCGACAGCCTGCGCGCCTTCACCCGGACCGAAAGCCCGGCGGTGCGCCAGATGCTGCAGGACTTCGAGGCCAGTTCGGCCATCTTCAAAACCAACGCGGCGGGCCAGCCCGGCGGCCACCGGGCCCGCATCAACCTGATGAAGCGCAACCTGCTGCAAGAGCTGCAGCCCTATACCGCCAGCGGGCAGCCGCTGCCGCCCATGCTGTTTAAGTTCGGGGCCTACCACGCCGGCCGCGGCCGCAGCATCTGGGGCGACATGTACGACGTGGGTAACCTGGCCATGAATCTGGCCGACGTACACGACCAGAAGAGCCTGCACATCTTCGTCATCGGCAAGCAGGGAATCCAGAACGGCGGCAATAATCCCGACGACTTCAGCAAAAATGTGGCGAAATACTCCATGGCGGAGGCCGATATGATTAAGCCATTTGCCGCAGCTACCCCCGCCGGTACGGCCTGGCAGGTGTTCGATGTGCGCCCCCTGCGCCGGGCCCTGCTGCAGGGTAAGCTGGCCGCCGGCAGCCCCGAACTCGAAGCCACCATCCTGGGCTACGATTACGTCGTCATCATTCCCGAAACCACCGCTAGCCGCAACTTCTAGCATCAATAGCGCGGACCGTGCGGTTCGCGCTATTACTGTTTTCGTCGTAGAGAGGCTCATTGCGAAACCTCTATCGACTTAAGGTGTGCCACTTCGCGGCCGATCCTGCCTACCTTTGGGGTTCCGTTCCGCTGCTACCCTATTGCCCGCACCGCCTTGGCCCGTATCCCGAAAGAAACCGTTGATCAGATCATCCACCACGCCGACATAGTGGAGGTGGTGGGCGACTTCGTGAGCCTGAAGCGCAAGGGGCAGAATATGTGGGCCTGCTGCCCGTTTCACCACGAAAAGTCGCCGAGTTTCTCGGTGGCCCCGGCCAAGGGGCTGTACAAGTGCTTCGGGTGCGGCAAGGCCGGCGGGGTGGTGCAGTTCATCATGGACATCGAGGGCACCAGCTACGTGGAGGCCCTGAAATACCTGGCCAAAAAGTACGGCATCGACGTTCAGGAGGAGGAAAAGACGCCCGAGCAGCAACTGGCCCAGAACGAAAAGGATTCCCAGTTCATCGTTTCGAACTGGGCCAAGGACCACTACCACAAGCTGCTGCAGGACAACGAGGAGGGGCAGAGCATCGGCTGGAGCTACCTCCGGCAGCGCGGCCTCAACCAGGCCACCATCAAAACCTTTGAGCTGGGCTACTCCCTGGATCAGTGGGACGACCTGCTGAAATCGGCCACGGCGGCGGGTTTCGAGCTGAAGTACCTGGAAAAAACCGGCCTCGTCATCCGCCGCGAAGACGACAACGGCCAGGACACCGGCCGGCGCTACGACCGGTTCCGGGGCCGGGTGATGTTTCCGATTCACAACGTGTCGGGTCGCGTTATCGGCTTCGGTGCGCGCACGCTCAAGCCCAACGACAAAACGGCCAAGTACCTCAACTCGCCCGAGTCGGAGATTTATCACAAGTCGGACGTGCTCTACGGGCTGTACCAGGCCCGGCAGCCCATCCGCTCGGAGGAGCTGTGCTACCTGGTGGAAGGCTACCTCGATGTGCTGAGCCTGCACCAGGGCGGTATCAAGAACGTGGTGGCCTCATCGGGTACCTCGCTCACCGACGGCCAGATCCGCCTCATTAAGCGCTACACCGACAATGTAACGGTGCTCTACGACGGCGACGCGGCCGGCATCCGGGCCTCGCTGCGCGGTATTGATATGCTGCTGGAAGGCGGCCTGAACGTGCGCGTGGTGCTGTTCCCCGACGGCGACGACCCCGACAGCTACATCCGCAAAGTCGGCGACCAGCGCTTCAAGGAGCATCTGGAAGGAGCCAGTCAGGACTTCATCCAGTTCAAAACCGACCTGGTGAGCCGCGAAGCCGCCCAGGATCCGGTGAAGAAGGCCGAAGCCATCCGCGACGTGCTGCAAAGCATCAGCAAAGTACCCGACCCGATTAAGCGGCAGGTGTTTTTGCAGCAGACTTCGCAGGCTTTCGGCATTGATGAGCAGGTGCTCATTACGGAGTACAACAAGCTGGTGCGCAACGCTTCCCAGAAAGCCGCCGGCGGCCAGAATAGCAGTGGGAGCGGGGCGGCGGGCAGTGCCAGTGGCTACAGCGGGAATCAACAAGTGTCGGGCGGCGGCGGCGGACAACGCCCGGCTCCGCGACCCATGAGCCCCGAAGAGGAAGCCGAAGCCCTGATGTACGGGGCCTCGCCCGAGGACCTGATGGGCGGCGGCGGCGACCTGCAGAACCTCACCCGCGAAGAGCTGGAGCCCGTGCCCGATGTGCTGGAGCAGTGCGAGCGGGAAGTGGTGCGGCTGCTGCTGCTGTACTCGCCCCAGCCCCTGGCCCCGGAAGTATCGGTGGCGCAGTACCTGCTGGAGCAACTGGAAGGTACCGGCTTCAAAACCGGGATTTACGCCGATTTGCTGCACCTGTGCCGGCAGGAGCTGGAGCAGGGCCGCTGGCCCGAAGTGCGCACCCTCATCCAGCACGGCCGCTCCGATATCCGGGCGCTGGTGGCCGAGCTGGCTACCGAGAAGTACGAGCTCAGCCCCAACTGGACCACCCACCAGATTCACGTGCCCCGGGAGCTGGACCTGCTGCAAACCGCCTGCGACAACGCCATTTTGCGCCTTAATAAAGTGAACGTGGAGCGGGAGCTGGCCGTGCGCCTGGAAGCCCTGCGCCACCCCACCGACGAGGCCACCATGATGGAAAACCTGCAAACCATTCACCTGCTCAAACAGATGGACAACCAGCTGGCTGGTATGCTGGGTACAGTTATTCCGCGAGCGGCTATGTAACGACTGCCGTACTGTGCTCTGGAAGCCGGTAGCTACCGTTGAGTTGCGGCTTTGCAGCATCCTCGCGTACTTGCTGCTGCAAGAGTTCTGCCGCCTCAACTCCCCTCCATGCCCGCGCCCCCGCCCGTTCAAGCTGCCGCTTTGCGCTACCTGCGCGACATCTGGCACCGGTTCAACCTGAGCCGGTTTGTGGGCGCGCTTATCCTCACGGCCATCAGCTTTGCCGTGGGGGTGGTGGGGTTCATGTGGTTGGAGAAGTTCACCTTCGTGGACGCCTTTTACATGACGATGATAACCGTTTCAACGGTGGGCTTCGGGGAGTTGCACCCGTTGTCGCCGGCCGGGCGGTTGTTTGTGTCATTCTATATTTTCTTCAACCTGTTAATGCTGGCCTACCTGTTGTCGGTGCTTACCACCTACATCTTCGACGGGGGCCTGCGCAGTATGTTCGCCATGCTCAAAAACGACCAGGAAATCCGCCGCTACTCCGACCACGTGATTGTGTGCGGTTTCGGGCGCAATGGCCGCAAAGCCTACCATGAGCTGCGCAGCAGCGGGGCCGATGTGGTAGTGGTGGAGCAGAACGAAGCACTGTTGAAGGAAGCCCTGGAAGGCACCGGTGAGGCCGTGGCTGCCGTATTCGGGGATGCCACCCTCGACGACACCCTGCGTGCGGCCGGCGTGGATCGGGCCCGGGCCCTCATCACTGCCCTGCCCAAGGACGCCGATAACGTGTTTGTGACGCTTACGGCCCGCGAGTTGTCGCCCGATATTACCATCGTGGCCCGGGCCAGCCTCAAAAGCTCCGAAACCAAGCTGCTGCGCGCCGGGGCCGACTCCGTGGTGATGCCCGATGAAATTGGCGGCTCGCACATGGCCAACCTGATTATGCGGCCCGAGGTAATCCGGTTTCTGGATATGATTTCGGGGCTGGGGCCGCATAAGCTACGGCTGGAAGAGCTGCGCTCCGATGAGCTACGGCCCGAGTGGCGCGGCCTGAGCATCCGGGACCTGAATATCCGGAGCCGCACCGGGGCTACCGTTATCGGCCTGAAGCACTTGAACGGCGAATTCACGGTGAGCCCCTCGGCCGACATCATTCCCAGCCCCGGTGACATTTTCCTGTTCCTGGGTACCGAGGCTCAGATCATCACGCTGCTGGAGCAGTTCCGCCAGTAGCGCGCAGCTCCGCTTCGCGCATGAGCCAAGCGAGTAACAGGCATATGTACCCTCTACTCCAAAACGCACTTTACTTGTGCGCGAAGCGGGGCTGCGCGTTACTGCGTAGTTTTGCAGTCTGACCAGCCGTTTTCCTTCGTGCATATTCTGCAGCTTTGTCCGCGCGTTCCGTACCCGCCCCATGATGGCGGCGCTATTGCTATGTACGACGTAGCCGCCGGCCTGGCCCGCGCCGGGCACCGTGTTACGGTGCTGGCCATTAACACGCCCAAACACCACCAGCCCGCTACTGCCTTCCACCATCTGGGTCCCAATGTGCGGCTGCTGACGGTGGATGTGGACACGCGTCTTTCGCCGATGCGGGCGCTGCGCAACCTGCTGCTCGGCAAGCTGCCCTACAACGTAGAGCGGTTTGTGAGCCCCGCCGTGGAAGCCCGGCTGGCGGAGCTGCTGGGTACTGAGCAGTTTGATGCCGTGCAGATAGAAGGCACATTCATGGCCTGGTACGTGGATACGATTAAGCGTTTGGCTCCCGCACTGCCGGTAGTGCTGCGGGCACACAACGTAGAATACACTATCTGGCAGATGCTGGCCGAGCGGGAACACAACGTGCTCAAGCGCGCGTACCTGCAGCATCTGGCCCGGCGGCTGCAGCAGTTTGAGCATAGCGTACTGCCGCGCTTCAATGCCGTGGCGGCCATTACCGAGCCCGACCAGAAACGGCTGCGCCGCCTGGGCTGCCAGGAGCCCGTGGTATTCGTGCCCGCTGGCGTCGACCTGGACCGGTTTCAGCGCGACCCAACCATTCGGCCCCGGCCTCGCACGCTGTTCATGATTGGCTCGCTGAACTGGCTGCCCAATCTGGAGGGCCTCGACTGGTTTCTGCAGCAGGTGTGGCCCCAGGCCAGGGCGCAATACCCCGAGCTGGAGCTGCACATTGCCGGCAAAGACACCCCGGAGCGTATCAAAAACCTGCAGCTGCCCGGTGTAACAATTCATGGCTTTGTGGAGTCGGCCGCGCGGTTCATGCAGGAGTATGAGCTGATGCTGGTGCCGCTACTGAGTGGCGGCGGCATGCGCATCAAAATCATTGAAGGCATGGCGCTGGGCAAATGCATCATGAGTACCGGGCTGGGTTCCGAAGGCATTCATGTGCGCGACGGGTTTGATATTGTGCTCTGTGATGAACCCTCGGAGTGGGTGGAGCGCTTGGGCCGCTACTACCGCGGCGAGCTGGGCCAGCAGGCCATTGGCGAGGAAGCTGCCCACACTATTGCCCGCCTCTACGATAACCGCCGGGTAGTGGAAAGCTTCCTGGACCTGTACACCATTCTGACGCCCGCGCCCCGTGCCGCCGCTCGTTGAGGCCCTGGCAACGGCTGGCCTGTGGGGCGGCTTGGCCCTGGTGGCACATACCTACGTGGGGTTTCCGGTGCTGCTAAGCCGCCTGGCCCGGGGCCGCCACCAGAACGCCAACGTATATGCCCCCGACAGCGCGGAACTGCCGGCGGTGGATATTCTGCTGGCCGTATACAATGAGGAGCAGGTAATTGAGGAGAAAATCTGCTCCACTTTTGCCACCTCGTACCCGCCGGAAAAGCTTACCTTCTACATCGGCTCCGATAACTCCCAGGACGGCACCAACGCCCTAGTGGAGCAACTGGCCCGCGAGTATCCGCGGCTGCGGTTTCGGCCGTTTGGGCAGCGCACCGGCAAGCCCGGCATAATGGAGGCCCTGTCCCTGGAAGCCACGGCCCCGGTGCTGGTGCTCACCGATGCCAACGTATTTTTTACGCCCGATACACTCTACCACCTCGTCAAGCACTTCCGCAACCCCGCCATCGGACAGGTGGGCGGCAACATCCTTAACCCCGACCACCGCCAGGACGGTATTTCGGGTCAGGAGAAGGCCTATCTGGAGCGGGAAAACATGATTAAGTACCAAGAAGGCGTGGTATGGGGCAGCATGATTGGAGCCTTTGGGGGCTGCTTTGCCGTGCGCCGCAGCTGCTACCATCCGGCCCCGGCTTCCTTCATCGTCGATGATTTCTTCATTTCGATGGCCGTGCTGCAGGACGGTTACCAGGCCATTAACGAGCTGGCGGCCGTGTGCCACGAGGATGTGTCGGACAAGCTACCGGAGGAGTTCCGGCGCAAAGCCCGCATTTCGGCCGGCAATTTCCAGAACCTGGTGGCGTTCCGGCGGCTGTTGTGGCCGCCTTGGCGCGGTGTAAGCTTCGCGTACTGGTCGCACAAGGTGCTGCGCTGGCTTACGCCGCTGCTGCTGCTGCTTATGCTACTCTGCAATGTGGTACTGGTGCTGCGGGGTGGGAGCTGGTTTTACCAGCTCATGCTGGCCGGCCAGGTAGCCGCCCCCGCGCTGCTGCTGCTCGATGGAGCTTTGCACCGGCTGGGTGTACACCTGCGGTTGCTACGCTTTATCACGCACTTCTATAGTATGAACGGGGCCCTGCTGCTGGGGCTGTGGCGTTTTCTGGGGGGCGTAAAAACCACCGTTTGGGAGCCCACGCAACGCTTTCAGCACAAGCGGTAAGGGAAAAAAATAGAGCTTAGATGTGAGAACTCAGAACCGAGAGCTTGACTGTATAAAAGACGAAACGAGTTCGGGAATTAAAAAGCGTGAGCATCGTCTTTCTGCTTCCCAAACTCGTTTCACTTTTTGCTTCTAATTTCTAAGCTCTCACATCTAAGTTCTAAATTACATTTCCGCCAGCTTTTCCAGGTCGATTTGTTTGGCTACGGACTCCACCAGCTGCAAATCGGGCTGCTGGTCGGCGGTGATTTTGACCATGAAGCGGCCGCCCATAGCCAGCATCAGCTCGGCCTGCCGGTCCTTCTTGCGGTAGGTTTCCATGCCGGACACGCCTTTCACGCCTAGGTCGGTTGATTTCACCAGCTCCTCGTCGTTTTCACTTTCCAGGCCCATGCCCAGCAGGCCGGCCGCACCCTGGTACAACTGATGCGCGCCGTTATAGTCCATCAGCTCCACCTTCACCGTGGAGTTGTCCTTGGTAAAGTCGCGGGCGGCGGTGGAGAAGGCAATGCCGCTCATTTTGGTGGATTGGCCGCTGGGATTGGCGGCCGTGTAGCCGCTTATCTCAGCCGGCAGGTAGGCCTGCAGGTCTTTGTAAGGCAAGGAAAGCGTGTCGCCGCGTTTCACCCGATCCTCGCGCTGCGTTTTTACTTCCTCCATAGATGTTTCCAGCTTCTCGCCAGCTTCTTTCAGCTTGGAAATGGCGGAATACGATTCTTTGGCCTTCTGAGCCTGTTCGCAGGCAGTAGTCAGCAGGGCCGTGCCCAGCAAAGCAAAAACGAGGGTTTTCATAGTGGTGTGGTAGGGGAAGAGAAATATTCGGATGGAAATATATATATACAAAATCACAATGGCTGACCTGCCGCACCTGCAGCCAAGCAGGCAAATAGAGGTAGGAAGTGTAACCGGAAGAGGTGCTGGTTGCGGTTTGTGGGCTTTCCTGCTTATGTTGGCCCGGCTGCCGGGGAATTTTCCGGTCGGCCCCTGCCTCCATGAAACCACTGCGTATTGCCATTCTGGGCTGCGGTAATATGGGCATGGCCTTCGCCAAGTCCTTTCTGCACTACAATCTCGTCAGCCGCCCCGATTTGCTCTTGCTGGGCCGCCACCTTGACCACTGCCAGCGCCTCACCGATGCCCACCCCGGCCTGCCCGTGGCCGAAATGACGCCCGCTGTGGGCAATTACGATGTAGTGCTAGTGGCCGTGAAGCCCCAGGATTTCGGTAAAGTGGCCGAGGGGCTGCGGGCCGTGCTGCAGCCCGGGCAGGTAGTGGTGTCCATCATGGCCGGTATTCCCATTGCCCGGCTGCAGCGGGAGCTGAATCACCGGCAAATTATGCGGGCCATGCCCAACACGCCGGCGTTGCTGGGCATGGGCATCACCGGGTTTTCGGCCGCGCCGGAGGTGGAGCGCAGCCGTTTGCACCAGGTAGAAAACCTGCTGAATGCCACCGGCCGCTCCATTTTTCTGGAAGATGAAAGCTTGCTCGACGCCGTGACGGCCGTGAGCGGCAGCGGCCCGGCCTATTTCTACTACATCGTGCAGGCCATGATGCAGGCCGGACAGGAGCTGGGTTTCTCGGAGTCGGTGGCCGGGCTGCTGGTGAAGCAGACCATGCTGGGGGCTTACCATTTGCTCAATACCTCCGATAAAACCCCCGATGAGCTAATTGCCGCCGTGGCCTCCAAAGGCGGCACCACCGAAGCCGCCCTCCGCGAATTCCGGGCCGGCAACCTCGCCGAAACGCTTACTGCCGGCATCAAAGCCGCCCAGCACCGCGCCACCGAGCTGGCCAGGGAGTAACTGCGTAGCGGAGTAACTGAGTAGGTGCTGTTTCGCATCAGGCCCGGACAGCCATGCATGACAGGGTTTTATCATCGTCCTCCAGTGCCGGGCTCGTAGGGTTTTACTCAGTTACTCCGCTACTCCGTTACTCTCTCGTAACTTCGCGGCACCGTTACGGGTTGTAGCGGCGTACCGCGCATGGAAAACGGCTCACCCAGGCCGTAACCGAAATCCGCGAAATCCTTTAATCCGTTTAATCCGCGCTCCATGCTGGATTCCATTGAAGACGCCATTGCCGACATCCGCGCCGGCAAAGTTGTAGTAGTCGTTGACGACGAAGACCGTGAAAACGAAGGCGACTTTATCTGCGCCGCCCGCTGCGCCACCCCTGAGGTTATCAATTTCATGGCCACCCACGGCCGCGGTCTGGTGTGCGCTCCGCTCATTGAGCAGCGCTGCGAGGAGCTGGGCCTGGAGCTGATGGTAGGCCGCAACACGGCCCTGCACGCTACGCCCTTCACCGTGAGCATTGACCTGCTCAAGAACGGCGTGACCACCGGCATTTCGGCTTCCGACCGGAGCAAGACCATCCTGGCCCTCATCGACCCCGATACCAAGCCCGAGGAGCTGGGTAAGCCCGGCCACATCTTCCCACTGAAGGCCCGCAAGGAAGGCGTGCTGCGCCGCGCCGGCCACACCGAAGCCGCCATCGACCTCTCGCGCCTCGCGGGCTTCGAGCCGGCCGGGGTGCTGGTGGAAATTCTGAAGGAAGACGGCGAAATGGCCCGCCTGCCCGAGCTGCGCGAAATTGCCACCAAGTGGAATCTGAAGCTGATTTCGGTGCAGGACCTGATCAAGTACCGCCTCGAAAAGGAAAGCCTCATCACCCGCGAAATTTCGGTGAAGCTGCCCACCGACTACGGCGACTTCGACCTGGTGGCCTACACCCAGCGCACCACCAACGCCCAGCATCTGGCCTTGGTGAAAGGCGATATTTCGGGCCCCGAGCCGGTACTGGTGCGTGTGCACAGCTCCTGCGTAACGGGCGACATCTTCGGCAGCTGCCGCTGCGACTGTGGCCCCCAGTTGCACCGCGCCATGCAGCAGATTGAGCGCGAAGGCCGCGGCGTAATCGTGTACATGAACCAGGAAGGCCGCGGAATCGGTCTGCTCAACAAGCTGCGCGCCTACAAGCTGCAGGAGCAGGGCCGCGACACAGTAGAGGCCAACCTAGAGCTGGGCTTCGGCATGGACGAGCGGGACTACGGCGTGGGTGCTCAAATCCTGCGTGACCTAGGCATCTCGAAGATGCGCCTGCTCTCCAACAATCCCCGCAAGCGCACCGGCCTCATCGGCTACGGCCTGGAAATTGTGGAGTCGGTAGCCATTGAAGTGGAGCCCAACGAGCACAACGAGCGGTACCTGACCACCAAGCGCGACAAACTGGGCCACACCATCCTGCACAAGGACCGCACCCCGCACCCGGATACCGAGGCAGCCTCCACAATGTAGTTTCTCTGAGTGCCAGAAAGGAAAAGCGACCTTGTTCAACTATAGTAGTTGAGCAAGGTCGTTTTTTTTAGTTTTTCCGACAGATAAAAAATAAGTATTATCAGGCTTTTATAAGCCATCAGAATGAATATCAGAAAACTGTTCCTGAGTGCAGGAATTCTATTGAGTATAGCAAAAAGTAGCGTTGCACAGGAGTTGCAAAAGAGCTTTGCCGGCTCGTTGGTTATTCTGCACTCCGGCGACACACTGCGTGGCCCACTAACGTATCTTCCCAGGCAGGATATTATCATCCTGACAATGCTCGATCAGACGCGTCGTACGTTTTCGCCAATGGCACTGCGTGCTTTTGTGGTGAATGGAGAAATAAGCCCCGAAATGCTCCGGCTAATTGAGGCTTCAGCACCAACAGCCGTTCATATTGAGGCTGGCAAAGTACCCGTCATTGACCCCCGCAGTTCACTGCTTCCCTCTTTACTGCATCACGACAAAAACAGGGTGTTCATTTCGCACCGGTGGCCCGCCAGCCAGATGCAACGATACCGAAGCAAAGCGGGGTTTTTCGAAGTACTGGTTTCTGGCAATGCGATGCTGCTTCAGCGCCAAGTTGACGCGGTGCCTGCACAACCGTTACGTACGATTTACCGGCGACCTACTACCGAGTTTGTGAAGACGAATTTGAACAGTAACGTTCCAACAACTACAACGGATACATTTGTGCGCTTAGCAGGCGGGGCCACGGGCCGAGAGTTAAAGTCACGACTTTACGTATCAATGCCGAATGGAGAACTCCATTTCTTGCAAAATCCCCGCAAAGACCTGTTGAACTGCTTTCCGCTCTATAAGCGAGAAGTATTGTCTTTTGCCCATCAGCATCATATTATCTGGTCAGCGCCACAGGATATAGCACAGGTGATAGGCTATATTAATGCGCTGGCAGTCCACGCTAACGGGTAGTTACGAACGTATTGAGAAATTGGCCTGTGCTGTAGCAGCGGTACATGCCAGGCACTTCATTCGGTGCAACCGCCAATATTCAGCCTCAGATGCGACAAGCTAGGCCATACCATCCCACACAAGGACCGCACACCGCACCCGGATACGGCCGCCGAGTAACTGAATATTTTATTGTTTTTCTACGGTTTACCCGCAGTTCTGCATGTATTTGCGGAACTGCGGGTTTCCTATACCTCTAGTATCTACCTAATTGAAAATCTGTTACGCCCGATTAGTGACATTGGCAGGCTTGGTGACTGGCAGCTTTAATGCGCAAGCTCAGATGTCGGAGCAACTCAAGGCCCTGCATTTCGCGCAGGATTTTGCCTGGGCTGAGATAATCCTGGCCAACGGGGATACGGTACGAGAATCCGCTACGCTTTACTGGCCTGAGGATGTACTGGTATTGCAACCCAGCAAGCACACGCTGCCTGCCGTACTGGTAAAAAGCTTTTCGGTACGGCAACTTCAGGCAGCTTCTTTCGACAGTAAAAGACGCTACGATTTTCTGTTAATGCGCCAAGGGTATTTCCCTGGCAACGCACTGTTTCCAATCGGGCCGGAATTGCAACGGCCCAACAAACCATCGGAAGGCGTAACCCGAGTGTTCCATGTATGCCGTTGGAGCAGAAACCAAGGCCGCCAGGGTTTCCAAACGCTAGGATTTTTTGAGCAGCTGAGTGCGGGCCCTGTAGTATTACTCAACCGACTGGCGCTGGAAAAACAAACAAGCTACGTGTATGGAGCCGCCGTTTCTCAAAACGTAAAACGAGACGGCTTGTACTTGGTACAACCTGACGGGCGCTTATGGTTTCTGCAAAACCCGGAGAAGGATATATATGCCTACTTCCAACGCTGTGCCCCTCAGTTGCGCGAATTTGCGCGGCGCAACAAACTGCATTTTACCAAGGCACACGAGTTGGCTTATCTGGTAAATTATGCCAATTCGCTCACGGCCCCTACGCAACCATAAAAGCGCACGCGTACCTATCGTTGTACTGCCTGTCTAATCCGTGCCCCATTCCAGATTGCTGTTAGCGGATGGGTTGCTGATGGCCTGCGTGGTGCAAGCTTAAACACCGGCCCGGAAGGCGGCCACTGCCTCAAAGGTGAAAAAGACTGTAGCGCATCTGGCGGCCTCACTGAAGGAGGAGACGGTGGCAGGGTGTATATTATCACTTCAACGCATAGGATAAATAGGGTATCTGTAAATAGTTATATATCAGCGTATTGTATCTGTATTGGCAGTGCCTGGACCCGTCTGGCATTCAACTGGCCGGTAACTACACACTGACTAAAATGGTGGAGCAGCCATCGGCACAGCAGGGCAGCGCCCGGCCGGGCGCTGCCCTGCTGTGCCAGGAAGTCTAATTTCTCACTGCCGACCAGCCAAGCTTTCGACGTCACGAGCCTGCGGCAGGGGAGGCGGCGCGTCACTGAGGTGATTATTCCGCACAACCGGCGTTTGGCTGACTGGCAGACGAAGGACGACACACCGTTCGACCCGGAATTGTATCTAAACAGCCTCGTTCTTCCCAATAATAGCTCGTTTCACATTTTACTGATTGCAGCACACAGCATTCTTTGAAATGTATACTGACTGCTTTGATTCCCGCTAACACTTGTTGCTGTTACCGGTGGAACTTTGTGCTGTTGATTTTTAGCAGGTTAGCAGGTGCGGTTTACCCTGGGGCCGCTGATAGCCCGGCTTGGTAGGTATAAACTTTGACGCCGTCCGGCACGAAATGAACAGGAGCTACCGTGCGGCGGATTGGGCTAGCTGAAGCAGCGGTGCTTGGCGGCAGCTCTTATGCCTGCCTGCTTAATGCCCCATATGGCGGTATAGCCAAAGGCCTTACCCCACTAACTCAAAACATCTTGTCTATGAGCACTCTCCCCAACACCTCCCAAACCCCGGCCGGCACAAAACGCGGCCCGGCGGAAAACTTCAATGGTACTGCCTGGGTGACCATGCTGGCCGCCGCCAACCCCACCGACTGCACCGTCGGCGACGTTACCTTCGAGCCTGGGGCGCGCAACAACTGGCACTCTCACCCGGCCGGACAGCTGTTGGTGGTGACGGCGGGCCTGGGCTACTACCAGGAAAAGGGGCAGCCGGCCAGGCAGCTGCGGGCCGGTGATGCGGTCAGCATTGCGCCCGGCGTGGTGCATTGGCACGGGGCTGCCCCCGACAGCCTCTTTACCCACCTGGCCATCAACCCCAACGTCAGCCAAGGGGTAGCCGACTGGCTGGAACCCGTAACGGACGAAGAATATCGGGCTGCCCAGGCCTAACGGGTACCCGGGCGCCGGCCCGCGCGGTTGCCGGCAAGTCAATGCGCCTCGGCACAATGTTCAATCACTTATTGCTAAACGACTATATGGCGCCGGAAACCCGAACCATTTTCGAGCGGGAGCTGGCCGGCGAGGTCATTTCCCTCGACGACCCTGACTACCCCCAGATTTACGCCGTCATCCGCAAGGCCATTCGCCTTACCTCGGAGCTGAACGCCATTGCGGTGGAGGATAACGAGCAGGTGAACCGCATTTTTAATCAGCTCATCAACCAGCCCGTGGATGAGACATTCTTCCTGATTCCGCCTTTTTACACCGATTTCGGCCACAATATCCGCATCGGCAAAAATGTGTTCGTGAACCACGCCTGCACCTTCATGGACCGGGGCGGCATTACGCTGGAAGACAACGTGCTGGTGGGCCCCAAGGTGAACCTCATCACCAGTAACCACCCCACCGAGCCCGGCCAGCGGCGTGCCACGTATTCGCGGCCCATTGTGCTCAAAAAAGGCGCCTGGCTCGGAGCCAACGCGACGGTCATGCCCGGCGTCACCATCGGGGAAAACGCCATTGTGGGTGCCGGTGCCGTCGTCACCAAGGATGTATCGGCCAATAGCATCGTGGCGGGCGTACCGGCCCGGGTTGTCAAGCACCTCTAATGCCCCCGGCAGCAGTGCCGGGCCGTAACCGACCAGCAATACGCCAGCTATCAATAGGCAAGGGGCTCCGGTCTTCCAAATAGCCGCCTACCTGTAGCAACTCTCCGTAGCGCTCCACTATGACCGAAACAAATCCCCGCTTACCGGCGTCTGTACTGGCACACCACCAACAGCGCTTACTGGCCAAGGCGCTGAGCAACCCCATGACGGACGCCCACGCTTTTCCACTACGAGCCAGCCCCTTCCCGAGCAACGACGTGGAGGTAATGACCATGCACGAGGCCCGGTGCGGCATGGCTAACTTCGACCGCCGCGACCTTTTCAAGGTGGTACTGGTAGTGGAAGGGGCCAATGAGCTGTATTACACCACCCGCAGCTACGTCGTCGACCGGCCCGCGCTGGTGTTCACCAACCGGCTGATTCCCTACGCCTGGGAAGTGACGCCCGGCTTCCACGAGCAGCAGGGCTATTTGTGCTGCTTTTCCGAGTCATTTCTGCACTCGGCCATGCGCGGCGTGAGTTTGAAGGATACGGTGCTCTACAAAGTGGAAGGCAATCCGGTGTACTACCTCAACGCCGAGCAGGTGCGCTACTTCACCGACGCCTTTACCCGCATGCGCCGGGACTTGGAATCGGACTATGCCCACAAGGAGGATTTGCTGCGCAACCAGCTCTCCATCATCATCCACGAAGCCGCCCGCCTGCAGCCGGCTTCGGCCCAGCACGCGCCCGTCAACGCGGCCGAGCGCATCACGTCGCTGTTTCTGAACCTGCTGGAGGTGCAGTTTCCCATCACGGCCCAGCTGCGGGAGCCGGTGCTTAAATCGGCCAGCGACTACGCCGACCGCATGGCCATCCATGTCAACCACCTGAACGCCATGGTGAAGGAGGTGACGGGCAAGTCCACTACGGCCCATATCAACGAGCGGCTGGTAACGGAGGCCAAGCTGCTGCTGGCCCACACCGACTGGACGGTGGCCGAAATTGCCTATAGCCTGGGCTTTGGATACCCCACCTACTTCAACAGCTTCTTCAAAAAGCAAACCGGTACCACACCGCTGACCTTCCGCCGGGCCCACGTATCAGTAGGGTAACAAACGGGACCAATACGGCAGCAGTCAATTCTTTGAAAACTGTACCTGTCCATTTGAAAGTTGCGGGAATAGCATTCGTAAGCGCCGGTACTTTTCTGAACACTCTTCGTACTTTATAGTATCGTTCCGTGATAAACCTTTTGAGTGCTGCTGGCTGGTAGCCTAAGCGGGTGGCCATATGTACCTGCGCTGCCCGCGGTGCTGAAGCGTTGAACCAAATTTTTCCGCAACTCAACTACACATGTATGCCCACTGAACTATTCCCCGACGCGCAACCGGATGACCTGCGACCCGAGCAAGATTCGCGGCGTACGTTCATGAAGCAGGCCGGCGGCCTGCTGGGCCTGGCGCTGGCCCCGCCCTTTGCCGCCCAGGCCGAGCGGCTGGCTTCCTACGCCAAAACGGTAGAGGGCGTGAGCACGCTGCAGCTCAAGGTCAACGGCA
>NZ_RWIT01000022.1 GCF_003944715.1 Hymenobacter rigui
GGAAGCGGCTCTGCACGAGGCCATCGGTTGGATTACTAGCCAAGATGCGCGCAACTGGTTTGACCACTGTGGGTATCACACTCAACCAGCTAAATGAACGGACGAACCGTTCACGAATCCGCTATAGTTCGTCTGTGGCCATTAACTGGGTGTATAGCTGCTGCAAATAATTTGCGCACGCTGGCCGCTGGGCAGCGCATAGCATAATGAGCGTTAAATCTGCTGACTGCGTACAGAGCCAGTCAGGTGATTATTTTACGGATTGGTTTGATTGTAAATGGATTAGGCAGGATAGCGTATTTGGGAAGTGGGCCACTGCCTGGCCGGTGCCGGGACAACCCTGCCAAGCAGTGGTAAATTGCGCGGCCGCTACTCACTTCACCCCCGCCCGCATGACCTCACCTGACCGGCCGGCTTCCGCCACAAACTCCCCCACAGCCCATTTTGCCGTGCTGGATGGCCTGCGCGGCATTGCCGCCCTGGCCGTGGTGGTGTACCACTTCATGGAGATTGTGGTGCCCGACTACGACCAGCTGTTCATTGCCCACGCCTACCTGGCGGTGGACTTCTTCTTCTGCCTTTCGGGCTTCGTGATGGCCTGCGCCTACGATACGCGGCTGGCCAGCCTCGGCATCCTGACGTTTCTGCGGCGCCGGCTGATTCGGCTGCACCCGCTGGTGGTGGTGGGGTCGGTACTGGGGCTGCTCACGTTCTGGCTCGACCCATTCAGCGCGGTGTTTACCACGTACGCGTCGCGGGCGTGGCAGCTGTTTCTGGCGTCCTGCCTGCTGATTCCGTTGCCGGTGATGCCCGAGCGCACGTTCAACCTGTTCCCGCTCAACGCGCCTACCTGGTCGTTGTTCTGGGAGTACCTCGCCAACGTGGCCTATGCCGTGCTGCTGGTGCGGCTGCGGCTTGGCGTGTTGCGCCTACTCACGCTGGGAGCGGCCGGCTGGCTTGTGTATCAGGCCACCCACAACCCCAACCTGAGCATCGGCTGGGATGCCAACACGTTCTGGGGCGGGGCGGCCCGCGTGAGCTTCTCGTTTCTGATGGGCATGGTGCTGTACCGCTCCCGCTGGATCATTCCCAACCGCCTCGGGTTCGTGGGCGTGGGGCTGCTGCTGGCGGCGGGGCTGCTGTTTCCTTACCGCAAAGAGGTGGCCGGGCTGACGGATATGGTGCTGGTGCTTGGGTATTTCCCGCTGCTGGTGGCGCTGGGGGCCGGTACGCAGGTAGCCCCGCGCTTGGCCTCAACGTGTCGGTGGTTCGGGGAGCTTTCCTACCCGCTGTACATGGTGCACTACCCCTTTGTGTGGGTATTCCTGAGCTACATGGCCGCCGAGAAGCCCCCGATGAGCACGCTGGCTTGGCTGGTGCCCAGCGCCACGCTGGCACTGGTGGGGCTGGCGTACGTGGTGCTGGTAACGGTGGATATCCCAGTGCGGCGCTACCTAAGCCGCCGCAACTCGGCCGCCTGATGCTTGGGTGGCAGTAAGAGCCGTTGACGCTTTTGGCTATGCGCGGGGCAGATTGAACGGTGTAGAGACGCAATACTTTGCGTCTCCTCGTTGAACGTCGGCACCTGAACAATTAAGCTGTTTAGGAAGTCGAAAATAATGTCATGCAGAGCCAAAGGCGAAGCATCTCGCGTGCTGACGTTGCAACGCTATCCAGACGTCAGCACGCGAGATGCTACGCTCTGCATGACGTTCTGAGTAATCTGATAACTTCCTAAACAGCTTCATTGTCAGCAACGATTAAACGCAAAGTATTGCGTCTCTACAGCTGTCCGATAACCTCTGAATGCAACTAGCCCCGATGGGCTACGTCGGGCTACGCCGGGGCTGTAGCTTCCTGAAAGCAGAATAGGGCAGAGGCATTACGCCGGACCGGCAACGTGCCCGATAACGTTTGCGCAAAAAATAGCCGGCCGGGGTGCGGTGGGGGCCAACTATTCCGCTAACCTTAACGACTATTCAGGCCAGCGCTGCCCGTCCGGTTTCCCGGAAAACTGCAGTTCCGGGGCTGAATCCCGTTCCACGCGCCTTCCCACTCCCGCCCGAAATGAAGCAACTCTGTGTTCTGCTGCTGGCCGTGCTGCTGCTGGCTTTCCGCCCGCCCGCCGACGACCGTAAGCCCACCATCTTCCTCGTGGGGGATTCTACCATGTCGGATAAGCCGCTGGACAAGGCCGAGCGGGGCTGGGGCATGTACTTCCGCCAGTATTTCGACGGCGGTGTGGCAGTGCAGAATCATGCCATGAACGGCCGCAGCACTCGCAATTTCCGCCACGAAGGCCGCTGGGCCAAGGTGCTGGAGCAGCTCAAGCCCGGCGACTGGGTGTTCATCCAGTTCGGCCACAACGACAGCAAGCAGGAAGACACCGCCCGCTACGCCGCCCCCCAAACCGCCTACCGCCAGAACCTGACCCGCTACGTGCAGGAAGCCCGCGCCAAGGGTGCCAACCCGGTGCTGCTCACGCCCGTGGGCCGGCGCTATTTCGACGAGGCCGGCAAGCGCAAGGACGACCACGGCGAATACCCCGGCGTGGTGCGCGAAGTAGCCAAAGCTCAGAAAGTACCGCTGATTGACTTGCACGAGCTGAGCTGGACGCTGTACTCCCAACTAGGTGACGCGGGCACCAGGCCGTTGTTCTGGAGCTACCAGAACGGAGCCGACGCCCCCAAGCTCGACAACACCCATTTCTCGGCCTACGGCGCCGAGCGGGTGGCCCAGCTGGTGGCCCAGGAGGTGAAAAAGCAGAACCTCGGTATTGCTGTCCACCTGCGGCCGCTGGCCTTCGCCGGCAAGTACGCCTACGAGCTGCCCGTGGTGCTGCAGCCGTATTTCCGCAAGGATACCTTCAACATCACCCGGTACGGGGCGGTGGCCGACGGGCAGCAGCTCAATACCGAGGCATTCCGCAAGGCCATTGATGCCTGCAGCCAGCGGGGCGGGGTGGTGCTGGTGCCGCGCGGCCTCTGGCTAACTGGCCCCATTCAGCTGAAAAGCAACGTGAACCTGCACCTGGCCCAGGGCGCGCTGGTGCAGTTCAGCAACCGGCTTTTTGATTATCAGCTCATCAAAACCAACTGGGAAGGCGAGGACGCCGTGCGTAACCAGTCGCCTATTTCCGGCTACGACCTCGAAAACATTGCCATTACCGGCCCGGGCACCTTCGACGGAGCCGGCGACGCCTGGCGCATGGTGAAGAAGGAAAAGCTCAACCCCGGCCAGTGGCAGCGCCTTGTGAAATCGGGCGGGGTGGTAGACGAGAAGGGCACCACCTGGTACCCTTCGGTCGGCTCGCTCAAAGGCTCCACGCTCAACAAACCCTGGACGCTGATCGCCGGCCAGGAGCCCGACTTCAGCAAGTTTCAGGAGTTCAAGGATTTCCTGCGGCCCAACATGCTCAGCCTGCAGCGCTGCAAGCAGATTCTGCTGGAAGACTTCACCATCCAGAACTCCCCGGCCTGGACCATTCACCCACTGCTCTGCGACAACCTCACCCTGCGCAACGTAACGGCCCGCAACCCCTGGTACGGCCAGAACACTGACGCCCTGGACCTGGAATCCTGCCGCAACGGCCTAGTGGAAGGCTGCACGTTTGACGTAGGCGACGACGGCATATGCATCAAGAGTGGCCGTGACGCGGAAGGCCGCCGGCGCGGCGTGCCGACCGAGAACTTCATCATTCGCGACACGAAAGTGTACCACGCCCACGGCGGCTTCGTGATTGGCTCGGAAATGTCGGGCGGGGCGCGCAACCTGTACGTGAGCAACTGCACCTTCATGGGCACCGACGTGGGCCTGCGCTTCAAAACGGCCCGCGGCCGGGGCGGCGTGGTGGAAAACATCTTCGTGGACGGCGTGGACATGACCGACATTGCCGGCGAGGCCATCCTGTTCGATATGTATTATGCCGCCAAAGACCCCGTGCAAACCAACGGCGAGGCCCAGGGCATCCCCGAAATCAAGGCCGAGCCGCTGAACGAGGGCACCCCGCAGTTCCGCAACTTCCGCATCACCAACGTGACTTGTAAGGGAGCCAACACCGGCATCCTGGTGCGCGGCCTACCTGAAATGGCGGTGCAGAACGTGGAAATAGACAACACGGTGCTGGAGTGCAACAAAGGCCTTGTGTGCCAGGAAGCCGACGGCATCCGCCTGCGCAACGTGACCCTGCTTTCCCAGGAAACCCGGCCCGTGCTGGGAGTGCAGAACAGCCGCAACATCAGCTTCGACAACCTGCGCTACACGCCCGGCGCCGAGCTGCTGCTGCGCGTAACTGGTGCCCGCAGCAAAGCCGTCACCCTGCGCAACACCGACACCAAACCCGCTAAAAAAGGCGTGGAAATAGGGGAGAAGGTGGCCAAGAAAACGGTGACGGTAAGCAAGCTGTAATGAACAAAGCTCCCCTCCTTGGAAAGGAGGGGACGCGGCGGCGCAGCCGACGCTGGGGTGGTTGACCCGCGTGCTGATGTTGTTTACCTGAACGACTTAACTCCCAATTGTTCAACGAATCAACCACCCCTAGCCCCTCCTTTCCAAGGAGGGGAACTGGTTTTCTAGCTCTAGCTTCCCATCCATGTCCTTCCGTCCTTTCCTGCTTTCCGGCTTACTCTCGGCCTCGCTTTCCACCCAGGCCCAGAATACACCCGCGGCGCGGCCAATGTCGCAGCGCATGGCCGATGCGTTTATCAGCTGGCACCCCGATTCCATCCTTATCGGCAGCCGCAAAACCGCCCGCTGGGACTACGAGCAGGGGCTGATGCTGAAGGCGCTGGAACGGGTGTGGCAGCGCACCGGCGACGCCCGCTACTTCATCTACATCCAGAAAGACCTCGACCAGTTCGTGCGCCCTGACGGCAGCATCCGCACCTACAAGCTGGACGACTACAACCTCGACAACCTGACCACCGGCCACGCCCTGCTCACGCTCAGCCAGCTGTCTGTACCGCAGGCCGAAAAGTACCAGAAGGCGGCCCGGCTGCTGCGCCAGCAGCTGGAAACGCAGCCGCGCACCAAGGCCGGTGGCTTCTGGCACAAGAAAGTGTACCCCAACCAGATGTGGCTGGACGGTCTCTACATGGCCGAGCCCTTCTACGCCGAGTACAGCCAGGCATTCAACCAGCCCGCCGGCTTCGACGATATAGCCAAGCAGTTTGCCCTGATTGAAAAGAACCTCACCGACCCGAAAACCGGCCTGAAATACCACGGCTACGACGAAAGCCGGGAGCAGCAGTGGGCTAACAAAACCACCGGTCAATCGGCCAATTTCTGGGACCGGGGCCTGGGCTGGTACGCCATGGCGCTGGTGGATGTGCTCGATTATTTCCCCCAGAACCACCCGCAGCGCCAGCAGCTTATCCAAAACGTGCAGCGCCTCGCGCCGGTGCTGGTGAAGTACCAGGATGCCACCGCCGGCACCTGGGCGCTGGTGATGGACCAGGCCGCCCGCAAGGGCAACTATCAGGAGGCTTCGGGCAGCAGCATGTTCGTGTATTTCCTGCAGAAAGGTGTGCGCATGGGCTACCTCGATAAGAAGTACGCCGCCGCCGCCCGCAAGGGGTATGATGGCCTGCTGAAGCAATTCGTGGCCGAGGAAAACGGCGCGCTGGCCTTCAACGGCACCGTGAGCGTGGGCGGCCTCGGCGGCAAGCCCTACCGCGACGGCAGCTTCGAGTACTACCTAACCGAGCCGCTGCGCAAAAACGACCTGAAAGGCGTGGGCCCGTTCATTCTGGCCAGCGTGGAGATGGAAACCGCCGCCAGCGCCGTGTGCACCGGCAAAACTGTGGCCGTGGACAATTACTTCAACCACGAGCTGCGCAAAAACGCCCTGAGCGGCCAGCCCGAAACCTGGCACTACACCTGGGATGACCGCACCCACGGCGGCTTCTACTTCTGGGGCCAGCAATTCCGCGACCTGGGCGCGCAAACCGCCACCATCCGCACCGCGCCCACAGCCGCCGCGCTCAAAGGCGTGGACGTGTTCATCATCGTGGACCCCGACACCCGCAAGGAAACTCCGCAGCCCAACTTCGTGCAGCCCGCCGACGTGCAGGTGCTCACCAAATGGGTGAAGGACGGCGGTACGCTGGTGCTGATGGCCAACGACACCAGCAACTGCGAAATTCCACGCTTCAACACCCTGACCCGGGCCTTCGGGATAGAGTTTCTACCCCTGAACCTGAACATGGTGAAAGGCAGCGAGTTTGAGCAGGGCCGGGTGAACCTGCCGGCCGGCGGCCCGGTGTTCAAAATCGCCAAATCGGCCTACATCAAAGAGCTGGCCCCGCTGGACGTGAAAGCGCCCGCCACGCCGCTGGTGCAGATGAGCGGGCACACCATCATAGCCACCGCCAAAGTGGGCAAAGGCACGGTGCTGGCCGTGGGCGACCCGTGGCTGTACAACGAGTACGTGGACGGCCGCAAGATTCCCGCCTCGTTCGAGAACTACAACGCCGCCCGCGACCTAGCGACCTGGCTGCTGCAACAGTCCGGCCGCAAATAAAGGACGTGTTTTTGGGCTAGTTGCGTAGGTGAATAAGCAGCTGGCTCGAGTTTCCACGACTGTATCACTGTCATCCTGAGCGCAGCGAAGGACCTTATTACGCCAGAGAAAATCGTTTTGGCGTGATAAGGTCCTTCGCTGCGCTCAGGATGACAGTATTTATTGTTTCAGCTTACTGGTTTACCACCTCCGTACGGGTGGAGCTGCGCACGATGAGCTCGGTGGGGATGCGCACGGTTTCGATGGGCAGGGCGCGATGCTTGCGCTCAATCTGGTCGATGAGGCGCTCGGCGGCCAGCTGGCCGATTTCCTGGGCGGGCTGCACTACGGTGCTCAGGGCCGGGTTCAGCAAATCGGCCACGTTGAGGTTGGTGAAACCTATGAGCGACACGTCTTCCGGAATGTGCAGGTGGCGCTGGCGCAGGGCCTGCAGGCAGCCTACGGCCAGGCGGTCGGAGGCGGTGAAAAATGCGTCGGGCGGCGTATCCAGGCGCATCAGCTCGTCAATCATGGGGCCTACTTCGTCGGGGCCGAAAGTGCCGTAGCGCACCAGGTTTTCGTCGAACTCCACACCGTGCTTTTCCAGGGCGGCGCGGTAGCCGGCCAGGCGCTCCTGCGTGATGCTGAGCCAGGGCTGAATGGTGAGGTGGGCAATGCGGCGGCGGCCTTCCTGCAGCAGGTGCTCGGTGGCGGCAAAGGCCCCGCCGAAGTTATCGGCCACTACTTTCGTCACATTCAGCTCGCTGGAAACCCGGTCGAACAGCACCAGTGGCACGTTCCTGTCCAGCACTTCCTGCAGGTGCTCCACGTCGGCGGTTTCGCTGGAAAGTGACATCAGCAGCCCATCTACTTTCCGCGACATGGCCTGCTGCACGTTGGCTACTTCCCGCTCGTAGCTTTCCTGGCTCTGGAAGATAATCACGTGGTAGCCCCGGTTGTAGGCAATGGCCTCGATGCCGTTGATGGCCTGCGAGAAAAAGTAGTTGGCAATCTGGGGCAGAATAACGCCGATGGCACGGCTGGCGCTGCCTTTCAGGCTGAGGGCAATGGGGTTGGGGCGGTAGTTGAGCCGCTCGGCGCACTCCATTACCCGGCGCTTGGTTTCGGCGTTGATTTCGTAGCTGCCGCGCAGCGCCCTCGACACCGTGGAGGTAGAAATACCCAGTTCCCGGGCAATGTCTTTGATAGTGTAGGTTTCCACGGGAAGAAGCGTTGCTAGGTGATAGAGGCGAAGGTAGGCAGGGGAGTGGGTACTTACTAAAGTACAAGAAGGCGCGGGCGGCCAGAAAGGTGCCGAATGGTCCGAAAAATAGGCATCCTGCCCCAATAACCGGAAACGTGCCCCTGAAAAACAGCCCGGGTGACCGGGTGGTCACGTTCCCGACATCGTTTGCACAAATTAATCAGGTCAATTTCTTCCTTTTCGCGGGGGCTTGCTTTAACCTTAACCAAGCCAAATAGCCGCGGGCAGTTTCCCCAGAGCCGCCTGCTTCTCCGAAAAGTATAGAACGCTCCGGCCGGAGCCGCCTCTGCATCGGACGCGCCTCCCGCACGCACCACGCGCTGAGCCCCGCCCGGGCCGTACTGCCGGGCCCCGCTCGGCTTCCTGTTTCAATTCCCACTCCAACTCCATCATGAAAAGAAAGTTACTGTTGCTGGCCCCCGTGCTGGCCCTGGCCGTGGCCCCCGCCTGGGCCCAGCAGCGCCGCGTGCAGGGGGTGGTTAAGTCGGACAAGGGCGAGGCCCTGCCCGGCGTAACCGTGGTAGTGAAAGGTACCAGCACCGGGGCCACTACCGATGGCGAAGGCCGCTTCAGCCTGGCCGTGCCCGATAATGCCACGCTGCGCTTCAGCTACATTGGCTTTCTGCCCTACGAGGTGGCCGTGGGCAGCAAAACCGACCTCACGGTGGCCCTCAAGGAAGACACCAAAACCCTGGACGACGTGGTGATTATCGGCTACCAGGCCGTGCAGCGCCGCGACGTGACGGGCTCGGTATCGTCGGTGAATTCCCAGCAAATCAAGGACATTCCGGTAAACTCCGCCGCCGAGGCCCTCACGGGGCGGCTGGCCGGGGTGCAGCTCACTTCCTCCGAAGGCACGCCCGGCAACCTGGATGTGCGGGTGCGGGTGCGGGGCGGCGGCTCGGTAACCCAGGACAACTCCCCGCTGTACGTGGTGGACGGCATCCAGATTGAAAACGCGCTGAGCGTGATTGCGCCCCAGGATATTGCCTCGGTGGACGTGCTCAAGGATGCCTCGGCCACGGCCATTTACGGGGCCCGCGGGGCCAACGGCGTGGTCATCATCACCACCAAGAAAGGCATTGAGGGCAAAACCGTTATCAGCTACAACGGCTTTGCTGGCTTCCGCCGTATCAGCAAGAAGCTGGGCGTGCTGGGGCCCGATGACTACCTGAACTACCAGTACGAGCGGGCCCAGCTGGCCGGGGCCACCGGCCAGGGCGGCCTCTCCGCCTACGGCAAGCTGTTCGGCTCGCGTAATTATATGAGCGACACGCTCACACGGGCCCGCCAGGCCCCGTTTGTGGACTGGCAGGATGAGGTGTTCGGGCGCGATGCCTTCCAGCAGACGCATAACCTGTCGGTGTCGGGTGGGGTGAAGGGCACCACGTATTCGCTAAGCCTCACGCGCAACAACGAGGACGGCATCCAGCGCGGCTCCGACTTCACCCGCAACCTGATCAACTTCCGCTTCGACACCAAGCCCATGGACCGCCTGCGGGTGGGCCTGAACATGCGCTTCAACGACCAGACGGTGAACGGGGCGGGCACCTCCACCTCGGGCTCCAACGTAACCTCCCGCCTGCGCAACACCCTGCAGTACATGCCCCTGATGGTGCCCAACTCCTCGGGCCAGGTGCTGGACCCCAACACCTTCGACGACGAGTTCTTCACCAACTCCTCGCTGGTAAACCCGGTGCTCACCATCGACAACGAGTACCGCCGCGACAAGCGCCGCACCTTCAACGTGGGGGCCAACGCGGCCCTCACCCTGGCCAAGGGCCTCACGCTGAGCTCCACGGCGGGTTTCGATATTACGAACTCGGAGCTGGGTACCTTCAACGGGCGGTACTCGCCCACCATCCGGCAGGCGGCCGGCGGCTACCTTAGCCTGCCGTTTGCCACCATCACCACGGCTACCCAGGGCACGCTCAACAACTCCAACACGCTGAGTTACAGCTGGGAGAAGGGCAAGCACCAGGTGGGCGCGCTGATTGGCGAGGAAATCTACCAGCAGCAAACCAAGCAGCAGTACATCCAGACCAACTTTCTGCCCCTGGATATTACCGCCGAGCGGGCCCTGGCTAACATCAACCAGGGCGTGCTGCCCACCGGCGTAACAGCCCAGCCCGTGCTGCCCGGCACCAGCATCCCCACCGATTACCGCCTGCTTTCGGGCTTTGGCCGCCTCACGTATTCGTTCGACGACAAGTACCTGTTCACGGGCACGTTCCGGGGCGACGGGTCTTCGAAGTTCCGGCGGGGCAACCGCTGGGGCTACTTCCCCGGGGCTTCGGTGGCCTGGCGTATTTCCAAGGAGGAATTCTTCAAGGCCGTGCCAGCCGTGTCGGACCTGAAGCTGCGCCTGAGCTACGGCCAGGCCGGCAACAACCGCATCAACGACTTCCTCTACGACCAGCTGTACTCGGCCGGCAGCGCGCCCTACTACCTCAACCACCTGCAGGTGCTGGGGGCCGCCGCTACCACCCTGCCCAACCCCGATCTGAAGTGGGAAGTAACCACCTCGCGCGACCTGGGCGTGGACCTTTCGCTGTGGGATAACCGGGTGCAGTTTACCGGCGACGTGTACTACAACACCACCTCCGATCTGCTCATCAACCAGCCCATTCCGCCGTTTCTGGGCTACACCAGCCAGCTGCGCAACATCGGCAAAACCTCCAACAAGGGCCTGGAGCTGCAGCTGACGGGCACCATCTTTAACAAGCCCAACTTCACCTGGACGGCCACGGCCAACGCCTCGCTCAACCGCGGCAAAATTGAAAGTCTGGGCTCGGGCCTGCAGGAAATTCCGGGTATTGCCTCAGGCTGGGCCGGCACCGCCCTCAACCGCGACTACGTGGCCCGCGTGGGCCAGCCGGTGGGCCAGATGTACGGCTACGTAACGGATGGCTTCCTCACGGCCAACGACTTCGAGAGCTACAACGCCACCACCCAGACCTGGACGCCCAAAGCCGGGCTGGCAAACAACCTGGGCATCATCGGCGAAACGGCCTTCCGCCCCGGCCTCATCAAGCTGAAGGACCTGAACGGCGACGGCGTGATTAACGACCAGGACCAGACGGTTATCGGCAATGCCAACCCCAAAATTGCGGGCGGTCTGAACCAGCAATTCACGTTCAAGAACTTCGACGCCAGCGTGTTCCTGAACTTCGTGCTGGGCAACGACATCTACAACGCCAACAAGATTGAGTTCACCTCCAACACGGCCAACACCGTGTTCAGCAACGTGCTGGACGTGATGAGTGACCGGTACCGGCTGGTGAACTCGGAAGGGGTGCTGGTGACGGATATAAATGCGCTGAACCAGCTCAACCAGAACGCCAGCATCTGGACGCCCACGCGCAACTACTTCCTGCACTCCTGGGCCGTGGAGGACGGCTCGTTCCTGCGCGTGAACAACGTGACCTTTGGCTACACCCTGCCCAAGGCCCTCACTACCCGCGCCCACGTGCAGCAGCTGCGTTTCTACGTGACGCTCAACAACCTGTACACCTTCACCCGGTACTCGGGCTACGACCCGGAGGTGAACACGCGCCGCGCCACCCCGCTCACGCCGGGCGTCGATTACGCCGCTTACCCGCGCAGCCGCGCCTTCCTGTTCGGCCTGAACCTGTCCCTCTAATTCCCACTCCCAGTTGATATGAAATCCGCATTCACTTTTCGGGCCGCACTGGCTGGGCTGGCCTTGGCGGGCAGCGCCGGAGCACTGGTTTCCTGCAAAGATTACCTCGACGTGGAGCCCGTGGCCCTGAACACCACGGCCTACACCTTCAGCACCGTGGCCGGTGCAACGGCCGCCATCATCGGGGCCTACGACCCGCTCTCGGGCGACCAGAGCTACGGCACCCGCGTGAGCATGTACTTCCCCTACGACTCCGATGAGATGATTGGCTCGGTGGGGGCGGCCGACGGGGCCCGGCGCAGCATTGCCCGCTACAAGTCGCTGCCCACCAACACGGAAATCACCAACCCCTGGAACACGCTGTACCAGGGCGTGGAGCGCAGCAACATCTGCATTCAGCAGATTCCGCAAATGGAGCTGTATAACAGCGGCGCCGCCGCCGATACGGCGGCCCTGCACCGCCTGCACGGCGAGGCCCTCACGCTGCGGGCCCAGTACTACTTTGAGCTGATTCGAAACTGGGGGGATGTGCCGGCGCAGTTCACGCCCTCGGTATCGGGTCAGGATTTCAACCTGCCCAACGCCGACCGTAATGCCACGCTCACCAAGCTGATTGCCGATTTGCTGCAGGCCGAGAAGCTGGTGCCCTGGCGCACCAAAGCCGGGGCCGCCAGTGAGCGAATCACGAAGGGCGCGGTGAAGGCGTTACGCGCCCGTCTGGCCTTGTACCGCGGCGGCTACTCGCTGCAGGGCAACCAGATGACGCGCCCTGCCGACTACCTCGATTACTACCGCATTGCCCGCGACGAGTGCGCCTCGCTGCTGACCAACCGCGCGGAGCACACCCTGAATACCAGCTTCCTGGAAGTGTTCAAGAGCATCAACGAGCAGCGCGCCGAATCGGCCAACGAAATTATGTTTCAGGTGGGCATGGGCGGCTCCACGGCCGTGTCGGACAGCAAGCTGGGCTACTATAACGGGCCCCGGTTGAACGCCTCGCCCATCTATGGCTCTACCCAGGGCGCGGTAACGGTGGTGCCCACGTACTTCTACGCCTTCGACTCGCTGGATGCCCGCCGCGACGTGACCATCACCACGTACAGCATTCCGAACACCAACTTTCAGACCGGCGTGGCCCTGGGCGCTATTACCGACGGCAAGTTCCGCCGCGACTGGCACACGCCCGCCATTCCGGGCACCGGCAACTACCTGGGCTACAACTGGCCGCTCATCCGCTTCGCTGATGTGCTGCTGATGTTTGCCGAAGCCGAAAACGAGCTGAACGGTCCCACCACGGCCGCCCAGAATGCTTTGCTGGAAGTGCGCACCCGCGGCTTCGGCGGCAACCGCACCCGCGCCCTGGTAGGCCTCGACCTGACCTCAAAAGCCAGCTTCTTCAACGCCCTGGTAAACGAGCGGTACCTGGAGTTTGGTGGCGAAGGCATCCGCAAGTATGATTTGCTGCGCTGGAACCTGTTTGAGGCCAAGCTGACCGAGGCCAAAGCCAACCTGCTGAAGCTGGCCCTGAACCAGGCCCCGTACCAGACGGTGCCCCAGTACATGTACTTCAAAACGCCCACGGCCATCGGTGCCATTCAGTGGGCCCGGTCGTTCTACCGGCCTTCACCGGCCGCCACGCCCGCTGGCACTACCCGCGTAAACTGGCGCCAGGCCATTGATGCCGCCTACATTGCCAACACCCGGCCCACCGGTACGTCGGCCACCGTGGGTACCACCACGGCCGCCAGCACCGGCACCGGCCTGGCCGCCGAGTACGTGCCCGGCATGGGCAAGGAGCTGCTGCCCTTCCCACAAAGCACCCTGGCCGCCGACCCGGCCCTGAAGCAGAATTTCGGGTACTAAAAGTTAGCTGTTAGCTATCAGCCCGTCATGCTGAGCTTGTCGAAGCATCTCTACCGCTTCGTTGCAGTAGAATAATCCAACGAAGCGGTAGAGATGCTTCGGCAGGCTCAGCATGACGTTCTAATGTTCCTCCACCTCATCCCAACTACCATGAACAACGAAACCTGGCTAACCGTGGGCGAGGGTGTGCAGCGGCAGGTGCTCACCTACGGGCCCGACCTGATGCTGGTGAAAGTGCGCTTTGCCACCGGCGGCGTGGGGGTGCGGCACCAGCATGTGCACGCCCAGATTACCTACGTGGAAAGCGGGGTGTTCCGGTGCACGGTGGGGGAGGAGGCAGTGGTGCTGCGCGCCGGCGAAACCTTCTACGCCGCCCCGCTGGTGTGGCACGGGGTGGAGTGCCTGGAGGCCGGCGTGCTGCTCGATTCGTTCAGCCCCATGCGGGAAGATTTTGTGTAAACGCGGCGGCTGACGCCCACTGCTTATGAAACGAGTACTGATTTTACTGTGCCTGCTGGTCGGGGTTGGGGAAATGGGAACCGTATCGGCCCATGACCGGCAGGTGACGGTGGCCGCGGATGGTTCGGGGCAGTTCCGGACCATCCAGGCGGCCATCAACAGCTTGCCCGACGAGGCCGCCCAGCCGCGCACCATCTACATCAAAAACGGCACCTACCACGAGAAGGTGTACCTGGATAACAAGCAGAACCTGACGCTGAAGGGGCAGAGCGAGCAGGGCGTGGTGCTGACCTACAGCCAGGCCCGCGACGCCTGGCGCTGCGACCCGGCCGGCAGCCCCGACGACTGGGGCGCGGCCACGCTGAACATGCGCAACTCCCCAGACATCACCCTGGAAAACCTGACGGTGCTGAACCCCTACGGCTTCGAGGCCGCCGGCGACGTGCTGCTGCCCTGCCCCCAGGAAGCCAGCGGCCAGCGCAAAGTCAGCAAAACCGGCCACCAGTTTGCCCTGCGCACCATGCCCGGCACCACCCGCCTCACCGTGAAGCACTGCACCTTCCGGGCCCTGGGCGGCGACACCGTGAGCCCCTGGGACGTGGACGCCGGCCTGTACTACTTCCAGGACTGCACCATGGAGGGCGGGGTGGATTTCTACTGCCCCCGGGGCTGGGCCTACGCCGAAAACTGCCGCTTCATCTGCCACAACCCCAACGCCGCCATCTGGCACGATGGCACCGGGGAAGTAGACCAGAAAACGGTGCTGAAAAACTGCCGCTTCGAGGGCGACCCGAACTTCAAGCTGGGCCGCTTCCACCGCGAATCCCAATTCTACATCATAGGCTGCCGCTTCGCCAAGGAAATGGCCGACGCGGATATCTACTGGGCGCAGTCGGGGCCCGGGGCGCAGCAGTGGGGACGCCGCGTGTACTACCAGAACTGCCACCGCGACGGGGGCGACTACGCCTGGCATAAGGACAACCTGAGCACGGCCAAAGGCAGCCCTAAACCCAAGCAAATCACTGCCGACTGGACGTTTGGGGGCCGCTGGTACCCGAAGTCGAAGAAGCCCGCCACGGTGGCCCTGAAGCCGTCCAATCTGAATAAAGACCAGTTCACGGCCCTGCCCCGCCAGACGATTGTGTCGGCCGAAACCAGCACGGCGGCTCCGCTGCCGGTGGTGGCCGCCGGGGCCGTGGCCCCCGCCACACCGGTGCGCGACTCGGTGGCCGACCGCATGCTGGTGTACCAGCGCACGGTGGGCGGCTGGCCCAAAATGGTGAACGACGTGAAGGTGAAATACGACCACCCGCTGACGGCCGCTGAGCGCGCCGCTGCCCGGGCTGCTACTCCGAAGTCGGATGCTACCATTGATAACGAGGCTACCACCCGCGAAATCCGCTACCTGGTGGCCACCTTCCGCAGCACTCAGAACCTGGCTTACCGGGCCGCCGCCGAGAAAGGCATCCGCTACCTGCTGCAGATGCAGTACCCCAACGGCGGCTTCCCGCAGTACTACCCCGACCTGAGCAGCTACCGCCACCAGATTACCTACAACGACGACGCTATGGTACGGGCCCTGCTGGTGCTACGCGACGTGGCCCGCGGTGCCAACGGCTTTTCGGTGGTGGATGCCGCGTTGTTGGAACCCGCCAAACAGGCCGTAGCCCGGGGTATCGACTGCATCCTGAAAACCCAGTACGTGCAGAATGGCCAACTCACGGCTTGGTGCGCCCAGCACGACGAGAAAACCCTGCTGCCGGCCAAGGCCCGGGCCTTCGAGCTGGCCTCGCTGAGCGGCATGGAAACCGTGAACATCGTGCGCTTTCTGATGGACACCGAAAACCCCACGCCCGCCATTAAAAAGTCGATTGAAGCCGCCGTGACTTGGTTGCAGGCCGTGCAGCTCACCGGCTACACTATCAAAGATGTGCCCAACCCCAAGCTGCCCAAGGGCTACGACCGGGTGATTGTGCCCGAGGCCGGCTCCACCATCTGGGCCCGCTTCTACGACCTCACCACCAACCAGCCCCTCTACGTGGGGCGCGACTCCCGGCCGTATCCGGCCCTGGCCGACATCGAGTACGAGCGCCGCACCGGCTACGCCTACGCCGGCACCTGGCCCGAAAAGCTGCTCAGCCGCGACTATCCGCGCTGGCAGCAGAAATGGAACCCTGCGGCCCCTGCTGCACCCAAGCAATAACGGTTTTTCTCATGCCGCAACTATCCACCCAGCTACTCTCCCAGGCGCCCACCGGGAACGTGCAACTTCCCCCTGCTCACCTGCTGGCCCTGCCCGAAAAAGTGCTGCAATTTGGCACCGGCGTGCTGCTGCGCGGCCTGCCCGATTTCCTCATCGACAAAGCCAACCGCCAGGGCATCTTCAACGGCCGCATTGTGGTGGTGAAAAGCACCGACGGCGGCGACATCGACGCCTTCCGCCGCCAGGACGGCCTCTACACCCTCGGCATCCGGGGCATTGAGGACGGCCGGGAAATTTCCGAAAACGTGGTGTGCGGAGCCATCAGCCGGGTGCTGTCGGCCAAAAGCCAGTGGGCCGACATCCTGGCCTGCGCCGCTAACCCCGAGCTGATGGTTGTCATTTCCAACACCACCGAAGTCGGCATTCAGCTGGTTTCTGACGACATCACGCAGTGGCCGCCCCAGTCGTTTCCGGGCAAGCTGCTGGCGTTTCTGCTGGCCCGCTACCGCGCGTTTTCGGGTGATAAAACGAAAGGCCTGGTGATTGTGCCCACCGAACTGATTCCGGACAACGGCACCAAGCTGGAAAGCATTCTGCTGGAGCAGGCCCACCGCAACGGCCTCGACGCCGACTTCATTGACTGGCTGGAAACCGCCAATCAGGTGTGCAACTCCCTGGTGGACCGCATCGTGCCCGGCCACCCCGACGCCGCCACGCAGGCCACCTTGGAAGCCGAACTGGGTTACGAGGATGAGCTGCTGACCATGTCGGAAGTGTACACGCTGTGGGCCATTGAGGGCGATGCGCGGGTGAAAAGCGTGCTGAGCTTCGAACAGGCCGACGCCGGCGTGGTGGTGCAGCCCGACATCAACCTGTTCCGGGAGCTGAAGCTGCGCCTGCTCAACGGCACGCACACGCTCAGCTGCGGCCTGGCTTTCCTGGCGGGCTTACCCACCGTGCGCGCGGCCATGGACGACGCCGACGTGGCCGGCTTCATCCACAACCTGATGCTGGGCGACCTGCTGCCGGGCATCCCATACGCAGTAGACGCCAAAACCGGGCAGCGCTTCGGCATGCAGGTCCTCGACCGGTTCCGCAACCCGGCTATTGAGCACCGCTGGCTGTCCATCAGCATGAACTTCACGGCCAAGCTGCAGATGCGCTGCGTGCCCACGCTGCTGCACTACTACCGCCGCCTGCACGCCGTGCCCCACTACATGGCCCTGGGGTTTGCCGCCTACCTGCGCTTCATGCGCGCCGAGCGCGAGGAGCAGGGCGTGTGGTATGGCGAAGTAAACGGTCAGGAGTACCCGATTCAGGACGAAAAGGCCGGGTACTTCGCCGACCTCTGGCAGCGCGTGACGCCCGCCGAGCTGGTGCGCACCGTGCTGCACAACCAGGCCCTGTGGGGCCACGACCTGCTGGCCCTGCCCGGCCTGGCCGACTGCGTAACCCGCTACATGGAGCAGCTGCTGCACCAGGGCGCCGCCGCCACTGTGGCCCAGGCCCTCAACCGCAAAGCAGTGGCAAGTTGAGCCGTTCCGGTCCGACGCCGCAGGCGTCCGACCGGTTGCCGTCCGCGCCGCCTGAGTAAAGCCGCTCAGATAAGGCCGCAGCAACATCAGCATGAGGCCAACCGGTCAGACGCCTCCGGCGTCGGACCGGGCCGCTTCAATTCCCGATTCTTCCCTCTTTCCTCTAGCTTCTCACTTCTCCAAGATGAAGCATCTGGTAGCCAAAATTCACCCCGACGATAACGTGCTGGTGGCCCTGCAGGACCTGCCGGTGGGCACGCCCGTGACGTGGGACGGCACCACCGTAACCACCACCGAGCGGATACCCGCCAAGCACAAGCTGGCTCTGCACGCCCTGGCCCCCGGCGACCCGGTGCACATGTACGGCGTGCTGGTGGGCAAAGCCGCCGCGGCCATTGGGGTGGGCGGCCTGCTCACCACCGCCAACATGCGCCACGCCACCGACAGCTACGACGAGCACCGCCAACGCCGCCCGGAGTGGCCCGCCCCCGAGGTGAGCCAGTGGCAGACGCGCACCTTCCAGGGCTTTCACCGCCCCGATGGCCGCGTGGGCACCGCCAACTACTGGCTGGTGATTCCGCTGGTGTTCTGCGAGAACCGCAACATTCAGGTGCTGGAAGAAGCTCTGGTGAATGACCTGGGTTACGCCCGCCGCCGCAGCTACCAGCCCCAGACCCAGGAGCTGATTGCGCTGCTGCGGGCCGGCAAAACCGTGGAGGAAATCCTGGCCACCGACCTGCAATCGGCCGAGAACGGCCAGCCCCGGCCCCGTCTGTTCCCGAACGTGGACGGGGTGCGGTTTCTGACCCACGAGGGCGGCTGCGGCGGTATCCGGCAGGATGCCCAGACGCTGTGCGGGCTGCTGGCCGGCTACATCACCCACCCCAACGTGGCGGGTGCTACCGTGCTCAGTCTGGGTTGCCAGAACGCGCAGGTAAGCATGCTGCAGGCCGAAATTGACCGGCGCAGCCCCGGCGGGCTGCAGAAGCCGCTCTACATTCTGGAGCAGCAGAAGCTGGGTACCGAGGAGGCGCTCATCAGCACGGCTCTGCGCCAGACGTTTGCCGGCCTCATGCTGGCCAACCAGGCCACCCGCCAGCCGGCCCCGCTCAGCAAGCTGTGCATCGGGCTGGAGTGCGGCGGCTCCGACGGCTTCTCCGGCATATCGGCCAACCCGGCCGTGGGCCACGTCTCCGATTTGCTGGTGGCCCTGGGCGGCTCGGTTATTCTGGCTGAGTTTCCCGAGCTGTGCGGGGTGGAGCAGGAGCTGGTGGACCGCTCGGTGGATGCGGCCACGGCCGAGCGGTTCAGCGCCCTGATGAAAGCCTACGCCGACTCGGCCGTGGCCGTGGGCTCGGGCTTCGACATGAACCCTTCGCCCGGCAACATCCGCGACGGGCTGATTACCGACGCCATGAAATCGGCCGGGGCGGCCCGCAAGGGCGGTTCCTCGCCGGTAATGGCCGTGCTCGACTACCCCGAGCTGGTCACGCAGCCCGGCCTCAACCTGCTTTGCACCCCCGGCAACGACGTGGAATCGACTACGGCGGAGGTGGGCTCGGGGGCCACGGTGGTGCTGTTTACCACCGGCCTGGGCACGCCCACCGGCAACCCCATTGCCCCGGTGGTCAAAATCAGCAGCAACACGGCCCTGGCCCGCCGCATGCCCGATATCATCGACCTGAACACCGGCACCGTCATCGACGGGGAAGAAACTATTGAGCAGGCCGGCGCCCGCATCCTCGACTACGTGGTGCGCGTGGCCAGCGGCGAGGAAGTAGCCGCCGTCCGCCACGACCAAACCGACTTCATTCCCTGGAAGCGCGGGGTGAGCCTGTAACCTGATACCTATCTGTCATCCTGAGCTTGCGAAGGACCTTATCACGACCGGATTGTGCCTGAGTGAATCGTGCATGAGGGATAAGCTCCTTCGCGCTGCTCAGGATGACAAGAGTATAAAATTCCCACCCATGAAGCCTTTTCTCAACGACGACTTCCTGCTGCAAGCCGCCACGGCCCGCACGCTCTACCACGAGTACGCCCGGCCGATGCCCATCATCGACTACCATAACCACCTGCTGCCCGAGCAGATTGCCGAAGACCGGCAGTTTGACACCATCACCCAGGTGTGGCTCTACGGCGACCATTACAAGTGGCGGGCCATGCGCACCAACGGCGTGCCCGAGCGCTACATTACCGGCGACGCCTCCGACTGGGAGAAGTTTGAGAAATGGGCCGAAACTGTGCCCCAGACGGTGCGCAACCCGCTCTACCACTGGACGCACCTGGAGCTGCAGCGCTACTTCGGCATCACGGAGCTGCTGAGCCCGGCCTCGGCCCGCCGCATCTACGACCAGTGCAACGCCCTGCTGCAAACCCCCGAGTACTCGGTGCGCAACCTGCTGCGCCGCATGAACGTGGAGGCCCTCTGCACCACCGACGACCCGGCCGACTCGCTGGAGTACCACCGCGCCCTGCAGACCGGCGGCTTCGAAATTCAGGTGTTGCCCACCTTCCGCCCCGATAAGGCCATGGCCGTGGAAGACGCCGCCACCTACAACGCCTACCTCGACAAGCTGGGCCAGTCGGCGGCCGTGGACATCCAGACCTACCACGACCTGCACACCGCCCTGCGCCTGCGCCACGACTACTTTGCCGCCCTGGGCTGCCGCCTTTCCGACCACGGCCTGGAGCAGCTCTACGCCGCCGACTACACCGAGGCGGAAATCAACGACCTGTTCCTGAAAGTTCGGGCCGGGCAGGAGCTGAGTCCGGCCGAAGTGGTGCAGTTCAAATCGGCCATGCTGGTGCTGCTGGCCGAAATGGACTGGGAAAAAGGCTGGACCCAGCAGTTCCATTTGGGGGCCCTGCGCAACAACAACTCCCGCATGCTGCGTCAGCTCGGCCCCGATACCGGCTGGGACTCCATCGGCGACTTCTCGCAGGCCCGCGCCCTGGCCCGCTTCCTCGACCGCCTCGACTCGCAGGACAAGCTGGCCAAAACCATCCTCTACAACCTCAACCCCGCCGACAACGAGCTGCTGGCCACTATGGTGGGCAACTTCAACGACGGCTCGGTGGCCGGTAAGGTGCAGTTCGGCTCGGGCTGGTGGTTTCTGGACCAGAAGGACGGCATGGAAAAACAACTCAACGCCCTGAGCAACATGGGCCTGCTGAGCCGCTTCGTGGGCATGCTCACCGATTCGCGCAGCTTCCTCTCGTACCCCCGCCACGAGTATTTCCGCCGGGTGCTCTGCAACCTGCTGGGCCAGGACGTGGAAAACGGCGAGCTGCCTGCTGACATGGACCTGCTGGGCGGCATCGTGCAGAATATTTGCTACCACAACGCGAAAGCCTATTTTGGCTTCGTGAATGCGCCGGCAAACGCCTCATCAGTCGCGGTTTAAGTAAAAAAAGAAGCAAAAACACTGGGCTACTACCTAAAGTCCAAGCATCTTTACCAACTCACCACAATCGATTGTGTAAGCAAAGGCTAATTTCGGAGCCCAAAGTGCTGAAGCAGTTGATAGAAGCCACGGAACATGAAGCAAGTTGTCACCTTTGGTGAGATTATGATGCGGTTGTCGCCCCCGCAGTGCCAACGGTTGTCGCAGGCGGCTTCGCTGGATGTGACCTATGGTGGGGGAGATGCCAACGTGGCCGCCGGGCTGGCCTACCTGGGCGTGCCGGCCGCCCACGCCGGCTGCTTCCCCGATAACGCCGTGGGCCGCGCCGCCGCCCAGCACTTCCAGCACCACGGCGTAGATATGCAGCACTGCGTGTTCCGGGGCCATCGGCTGGGGCTGTACTTCCTGGAAGTAGGGGCCTCGCTGCGGGCCAGCCGCATCGTGTACGACCGGTACGACTCGGCCTTTGCCAACCTGCAACCCGAGTGGTTCAACTGGGACGCGGTATTCCAAAATGCCCAGTGGCTGCATTGGACGGGCATCACGCCTGCCATTTCGGCCACGGCCGCGCAGGCCACCCGCGAGGCCATTGCCGCCGCCCGCCGCCGGGGCCTCACCGTATCGGCCGACGTGAACTACCGCCGCAACCTGTGGCAGTACGGCCAGCGCGCCCAGGACGTGATGCCCGAGCTGGTAGCGGGCTGCGACCTGGTGGTGTGCACCGAAGGCGACGCCGAAGACCTGTTCGGCATCCGGCCCGAAGCCGGGGCCGATAACAGCTTCGTGTCGGTGAGCCGGCAGCTGATGGCGCGGTTTCCGCAGATCAAGCAGGTCATTGCCACCCGCCGCAGCACGCAAAGTGCCTCCCATGAGCGAATTCGGGGCTTGGCGTACAGCGGCGGCGAGTACTTCGAAACCGAGGACTTCGACATCAACCCCGTGGTGGACCGCATCGGCGGGGGCGACTCCTTCATCTCCGGCTTCATCTACGGCCAGCTGACCTACCCCACGGTGCCGCAGGCCCTCACGTTTGCCACCGCCGCCTCGGCCCTCAAGCACACCATCCCCGGCGACATCAACCTGGTATCCGCCGCCGAAGTCGAACACATTGTAGCCGGCAACACCACCGGCCGCCTGCTCAGATAGCGGTGGCGGCCAGGAACGTCATGCTGAGCGCAGCCGAAGCATCTCTACTGCTCCGTTGCACTGGACGTGAACAGCTCTATAGCCCAGGATTTAAACCCCGGGCTAATGTACCAGGCGAAGCGGTAGAGATGCTTCGGCTGCGCTCAGCATGACAAAACCATCCAATTACCCAACCACCCATAACATATGCCCCGCTTTTCCCCCGACCAACTCCTCGAAATCGTGCTGCGCTACCCGGTGGTGCCGGTGTTCTTCCACGCTGATGCAGCTTACGCCAAGCAGATTGTGGAGGTGTGCTACGCCGGTGGGCTGCGGGTGTTTGAATTCACCAACCGCGGGGCCAACGCTTTTGAAGTTTTCACGGAGCTGGTAGCCCACGTGCAGGCTCACTTCCCCGGCATGGTGCTGGGCATCGGCACCGTGTACACGGCTGAGGACGCCGAGCGGTTCATTGAGGCCGGGGCCGATTTTGTGGTGCAGCCCTGCCTCACGGAAGAAGTGGCCGATGTGTGCCGCCGCCGTGGCACGCCCTGGCTGCCCGGAGCCATGACGGTTTCGGAGGTGTACCAGGCTACCCGCCTGGGCGCGGCCGTGGTGAAGATTTTCCCCGGCAACGTACTGGGGCCAGGCTTCATCAAAAGTCTGCGCGGGCCCATGCCCACGGTGCCCCTGATGGTAACCGGTGGGGTAGAGTCCACCGAGGACAGCCTACGCGAGTGGTTTGACGCGGGCGTGAACGTGGTGGGCATGGGCTCCCAGCTGTTCAAAAACGCCGACGATGCCGAAGCCCTGCAGCAGCTGATTGCCCGGCTGCTGGCCTTCACGCACGCTGCCCTGTCATCCTGAGCGGAGCGAAGGACCTTACCTCGCTAGACCCAGCTATGCAATAGCATGGCACACGTGATAAGGTCCTTCGCTCCGCTCAGGATGACAAAACGGAATGTCCTGTCAGTGCTGCCTCCGGGTGGCCTTTCCATCTGAGTACTTCCCACCGAATTTCCCGAACTCGATGCTCCAAACTCCCACTGCTCCTGCTCCCGCCATTACCGCTTCGGCCGCTCCGGCGGTGGGTCGGTACCGCTGGACGATTTGCGCGCTGGTGTTCTTCGCCACCACCATCAACTACCTCGACCGGGCCGTTATTTCCCTGCTCAAACCCACCCTGGAAAAGGTGTTCAGCTGGAATGCCGGCGACTACGCCAACATTGAGCTGGCCTTCAAAGTGGCATACGCCGTGGGCATGATGGGCGTGGGCCGCGTGATTGACCGGCTGGGCACCAAAACCGGCTACGCCCTCTCCACGCTGCTGTGGAGCCTGGCGGCCATGGGCCACGCCCTGGTGAGTAGCACGGTGGGTTTCTCGGTGGCGCGGGCGTTTCTGGGCGTTACGGAGGCCGGCAACTTCCCGGCGGCCATCAAAACTACGGCCGAGTGGTTTCCGCAGCGGGAGCGGGCCCTGGCTACCGGTATTTTCAACTCGGGCTCCAACGTGGGGGCTATTCTGGCCCCGCTCACGGTGCCATTTATTGCCGCCGCCAGCGCCAACGGCTGGAAATGGGCGTTTCTGATTACCGGGGGGCTGGGCTTTATCTGGCTGGCGCTGTGGCTGGTGTATTACGAGGTGCCGGCCCGCCACGCCCGCCTCACCAAAGCCGAGTTCGACTACATCCACAGCGACGTGGACGATATGGCCGCCGTGGCCGTGGAAACCCAGCCCAAGATTTCCTGGGGCCAGCTGCTGCGGGTGCGCCAGACCTACGCCTTCATCTTCGGCAAATTCCTGACCGACCCCATCTGGTGGTTTTACCTGTTCTGGCTGCCCGATTTCCTCAACAAGCAATACGGCCTGCAGAATACCGCCGTAGCCCTGCCCGTGGCCCTGGTGTACATCCTGTCCAGCGCGGGCAGCATTGGCGGCGGCTGGATTCCGCTGCGCCTGATGAAGAGTGGCATGCCGGCCTTCCAGGCCCGCAAGATTTCCATGCTCATTATTGCCTTGTGCGTGTTTCCTATTGTGTTTGCTCAGTACCTGGGGCAGTTGAATATGTGGCTGGCCGTGCTGGTAATTGGTATTGCCGCCGCTGCCCACCAGGCCTGGAGCGCCAACATCTTCTCCACCGCCTCCGATATGTTCCCGAAGCGGGCCGTGGCCTCCGTCACCGGGTTGGGTGGTATGGCCGGCGGGCTGGGCGGCATCCTGCTCACGGCCCTGGTACAGAAGCGCATGTTTGTGTACTACGAAAGCATCGGGCAGCTGAATAAGGCCTATTTCATTATGTTCCTGATTTGTGGCGGGGCTTACCTGCTGGCCTGGGTGCTGATGCAGGTGTTTGCCCCCCGCATGCAAATGATTCGCTTCGACGAACCCGCCGCCAAGTAAACAAGGCGGCCACAAGCAGACTCTCCACCATGAAAAATGTACTGATACTGCTGGTCCTGATGGGGCTGGCCGGGCCGCTGCGTGCCGTTGCGCAGGCTTCCAAAAAAGACCAAACCGCCGCCAAAGAAGTGGAAATGCTGGAACGCCAGCGCTTCGAAGCCCAGGTGAAAAAGGACTATGCCGTGCTGGAACGGGTGTTTGCCGATGACCTGGTATACACGCACTCCAACGGCAAGCAGAACAACAAGCAGGAGTACCTCCAGAGCATCCGGGACGGCAAAAGCCAGTACGACCGGATTGAGGTGGAAGCCCTGAACGTGCGCACTTATAACGACGGCCGCACCGCCGTGGTCAACGGCACCATCACCATCACCCTGCCCAACAAGCCCGATGGCAACCCCAACCTAGCCCACCTCAAGTACGTGGTGGTGCAAATCAAAGACCCCAAAAAAGGCTGGCAGGTGGTGCTCTGGCAAAGCCAGAAACAGCCCGATAAAGGCCTGTAGCGCGAAGCAAAGGCTTCGCGCCTGCCCGGCTACTTGAATAGCCAAAGCCTCAAAATTGCCTGACAATGCGCGAAGCAAAGGCTTCGCGCTACAGGCCTGCCGCCGTATGCTCGCCGGGCATTTTCTGTATTCCCTTTCCGCATGAATATCTCCACCGAAAACACCATTGCCCAGCCGGTGGGCACCACCCTGGAGCGCTACATCATGCGCAAGCAGGCCGAGTTTCCGTTTGCCACCGGTGAGCTAAGCCAGCTGCTGCGCGACATTGCGTTGGCGGGCAAAATCGTGAACCGGGAGGTGAACCGCGCCGGCCTCACCAGCATCATCGGGAGTATGGGGCAGCAGAACGTGCAGGGCGAGGCCCAGCAGCGCCTCGATGTGGAAGCCAACATCCGCTTTATCCGGGCCCTGACCAACGGGGGCGAGGCCTGTGCCGTGCTCAGCGAGGAGGAAGACGACATCATCCACACCGGCAACTGCCAGGGCAAGTACGTGGTGGCCATCGACCCGCTCGACGGTTCCAGCAACATCGACGTGAACATCAGCATCGGCACCATATTCAGCATCTACCGCCGCGTAACGCCGGTGGGGCAGGAGGCTGGTCCTGAGGATTTTTTGCAGGGCGGGCGCACCCAGGTGGCGGCGGGCTACATCCTGTACGGCTCCAGCACCATGCTCGTGTACACCACCGGCCACGGCGTGGCGGGCTTCACCTACGAAAACTCCCTGGGCGAATTTTTCCTCTCGCACCCCGATATCCGGATTCCGGCCACCGGCACCGTGTTTAGCTGCAATGAAGGCTACTGGTTCGACTACCCCGAGTACGTACGCCAGTACCTGACGGAGTGCAAGCGCCAGGGCCAGAGCGGGCGCTATGTGGGCTCCCTGGTGGCCGACTACCACCGCAACCTGCTCACGGGCGGCATCTACCTGTATCCGCCCACCCGCAAGAACCCCCAGGGCAAGCTGCGCCTGCTCTACGAAGGCTTCCCACTGGCCTACCTGATTGAGCAGGCCGGCGGCCGGGCCGAAACCGGCACCGGGCCGGTGCTCGACGTGGAGCCCACCGACTTTCACCAGCGTAGTCCATTATTTGTGGGTTCTCCGGTGCTGGTAGCCAGCCTGTTGGCCGGCGCGGCCGAAGCGGAGGTAAACCCGTAGAAACTCCAGATAGTTTATACTTGTGGTTTAGGCGATTTGCTCGAACCGTGTACCTTGACGCGCAACGCGCCGGCCAAGCCTCCCGCCGCCGGAGCGCACTGCAACCCTACACCTTTCCCCCTCATGGCAAAACTGATTTCTCCGCAGGTTGAGTTTAACTTCCTGCTGCAACAGACCAAAAGTGTAACCCCCGAAATCTTCGCCCCCGACGGCCACGGGTTCCTCAACCTGATGGAAGGCCGCTGGCAGGAGCCCGGCAAACCCCGCGAGTTCATTTCGCCCATTGATGGCACCCAGCTCGGCTGGCTGCCCATGCTCGACCACGCCACCGCCCTGCGCGCCGTGACGGCCGCCAAAAAAGAAGCCGCCGACTGGGCCCGCGTGGACCTGGACGAGCGCAAGCGCCGCGTGCAGGACTGCCTGGGCCAGCTGCGCGACAACGTGGAGCTCATTGGCAAGCTGCTGATGTGGGAAATCGGCAAAACCTACAAACTGGGCTTCACCGACATTGACCGCGCTATTGAAGGCGTGCAGTGGTACGTGGATAACATCGAAGGCATGCTGGGCTCGCGCAAGCCGCTGGGTTTGGTGAGCAACATTGCCTCCTGGAACTACCCCATGTCGGTGCTGCTGCACGCGGTGCTGGTGCAGGCGCTGTGCGGCAACTCGGTTATTGCCAAAACGCCCACTGATGGCGGTTTTATCTCTCTGAGCCTCACCTTTGCCATTGCCCGCCGCTGCGGCCTGCCCGTGACGCTGGTGAGCGGCTCGGGCGGCGAGCTGAGCGACGTGCTGGTGAAAAACGAAGCCGTGGATTGCCTCTCGTTCGTGGGCGGGCGCTACAACGGCCGCAACATTGCCGATGCCCTCTCGCAGGAGCACAAGCGCTACATGCTGGAAATGGAAGGCGTGAACACCTACGGCATCTGGAATTTTAGTGACTGGGACGGCCTTTCCGACCAGCTCAAGAAGGGCTACGACTACGGCAAGCAGCGTTGCACGGCCTACGTGCGCTTCGTGGTGGAGCGCCGCCTGTTCCCGCAGTTCGTGGAAACCTACTGGAACACCATCAAAGGGCTGAAAGTGGGCAACCCCACGCTGGTGGACTCGGCCGACGACAAGCTGCCCGATTTGGCCTTCGGTCCCGTCATCAACCGGGCCCAGGCCGAAGACCTGGACCGCCTCTACGCCGACGCGCTGAAAACCGGCGCCACGCCCATCTACGAAGGCAAGCTCGACGACAGCCTATTCCTGCCCGGCCAGGACCGCTCGGCCTACCGCGCCCCGCGGGCCCTGGTAAACCTGCCGCGTCAGAGCGAACTGTACTTCAAAGAGCCCTTCGGCCCCATCGACAGCATTGTGCTGGTGGATCGGGTGGAGGAGCTGGTGGGCGAAATGAACATCAGCAACGGTGCCCTGGTAGGCGCCCTGGCTTCCGACGACGAGAAGTGGGCGGCCCGCACGGCCAAAGAGGTGCGCGCCTTTAAAATGGGCATCAACAAGCTCCGCAGCCGCGGCGACCGGGAGGAAGTATTCGGCGGCCTGGGTGAATCCTGGAAAGGGGCTTTCGTGGGCGGGGCCCTGCTGGTGGAAGCCGTGACCGAAGGCGAAAAGCCAATTCTGGGCAACTTCAACGAATCCACGCTGCTGCCGGAGAAAATCTAGGCGTAGCGTTCCGCAAGTAAAGGCGCTAAACACGAAGTGAGACTTTCGTTCCTGAGGCATGATGCCGGAACGGAAGTCTCACTTCGTGTTTATAGTCTGCGTACCGTCGGCTTATCAGCGGCGGGTGCTTTTGCCAGGCAATCGGTAGCCGAACCGGAGACCGATCTGCTGCTGGTTGGGGTTGCCCAGCGTGAGGAAACTGCTGGCCTGCCATTGCGGTGTAAGGGTGCCTCGGGCTTCCACAAACCCCGACCACCGGCTCTGGCCTTCAGCAATGTTGTAATCTTTGGCCCGGGCCGCGCCGCCTATTACCTGCCAGCGCGTACCGCCAAAGCCAGTGCCTAGGCCCAGCCGGTGTTGGGGATTCGCCGAGCCGTAGCCCAGAAAGTTGTAGTCGGCAATGGCAAACAGTTGAGGACGGGACCCTACCCGCAACGATGCCTGGACATCCAGAACGCTTTGTTTGTCGCCGTAATAAATCCGGTGAAACCCCAGGTTGCCAGCCATCAGGCCTATGCCCACGCCCAGCCATTGGCGGTCCAGCTGCACGTAGGGGTTAATGGCTATGAGTAAGTTGTCTGGCTGGTTGTAAGCTTGATAGAAGGAGCTGTCGGAAGTAGGCTTCAGGTGGTCGGAGCCGGCATGCAGCCGAACGCCCCAGGTGGCCTCGGCCTTGTGGATGCGGCCATCCACATCGGTGCCTGGGAGGCGGGTGTGGGCGTAGTCGAACGTGCCGGTGGCGTAGCGGTGGCGGTATTCCACCAGCGGCGAAGCCCCACCGCAGCCCCCGCCGGTATTCTGCTGCCGCTGAAACGAGCCGGCGCTGAAGCCGCCACTCACGGTATTGTAGGATTCGAGCCCCCGCCGCACCGAATCGGCCGGCACTTGGCTCGTCAGCACGAATACCACGGTAGCCAAACCCAGCGGCAGGGCCACCCGCAAGGGCTGTAGTTGGCCGGCGGCCCCCAGCAGCAGCGCGCCGCCTTCCAGCACCAGCACGCCCAGCAGCAGAGCTTTAACCACCAGTACCTCAGGGAGGGTAAGAGCCTGCTGGCCCAGCCAGGCCGTGAGCAGCAGCAGACCCGCCACGGCCAGCAGATTGCGCACCGGGTTTTGGGTGGGCAGACGCTCGGGGGCTGGGGCTTGCCGCAGCCGCCAGGCCCACAGACCCAGCACGGCCGGTCCCAGCAGCAGTAGCGCCCATTGTACCTGCTTCAGAGCCACACCCAAGTGTACGTGCGTGGTGGCGCCCACCTGCTCGCCGGCCGGGTCGCGCCAGAACTCAATCAGCAGCCGGCCCGTGAGCAGCAGCCCTAGGTGCAACAGCCGCCGGCTGCCGCCGGGCCAGGACTTGTGGCGGGTGAGCACCAGCACCAAAGCCACGCCCGCGCACAGCAGCAAAGAGTACAGCTGCGTAGGATGCACCGGCAACGACTGCGCCGCCCCAACCGGAATAGCGCCCCGCACCACCTGCACCAAATAGGGCAGCGTATCGGGCGGATAGGTGAGGCCCCAGCCGCCGGGCGTAACCTCGCCGAAGCAGCAGCCCGTAAGCACGCAGCCCACGCACTGCACCACCAGGGCCGCGCACATGGGCAGCGTAAAGGCATCGAACACATGCCAGCTGAACCCGAACGGCCGCCGCAGCGCCAGCAGCGTAATCGTGCCGGCCAGCGCCCCGCCCAGTACCGTGCGGGCCTCCGAGCCGGGCCAGCGGCCGGTACCCAGCAGGCTGCGCCATTCCGGGCCGCTGAGGGCCAGTAGCTTGGTGCCCAGGATAAAGGCCAGCGTGGTGCAGGCCAACAGTACCAGCCAGGGGCGCAGGGCATAGCCCCGGCGGTGGCCTTCCCACACCAGCAGCCCCAAGTTCAGGGCAAAGGCCAGCACGTAGAAAATCGAGTAGAAATCATAGCCGGCATCGGCCGGTACGGCCCACGTGTAGGATGCAGTAAGTAACAGAAAACTCATAGGTATGGGAAAAGTAAACCGGTTTTCCAGCCGTGCTGGGGCACTAAAAAGGCCGCCTCCGCTTCCTCAAACCAAGGTAACAGAAGGCGGCCGGGATGCGCCAATAAAAACCAGTCAGCTAAGCGGGGGCGGTGTGACCCGACACGGAGGAATAGGAAGGATGAATAACTGCTGGAAAGGTAGTTTCTATCCATCCGGTCATAGCAACCAATTTATGGTTTTATCAGACTTTGCAAACAGGATTAGTTTGTTATATATGATTGAATTTGAATGGCTTAATTGGCTATAAAAAGGATTTTATATAACCGTGTAGTCTTTGCGAAGCATCTGCGCCCTCCAGTCCGGGGCCAATCGTTTCCGTTACTGCGGTCCGAGAGCTTCGGCGGCAGCGCTGGAACCAGGGGCGGGCAGGGGCACAGTTTCGCCGTACTGCACAATGTTCTCAATCATGCCCTTGAAAATGATAAAGTGAAACGGCACCAGCGAGTACCAGTACAGCCGGCCCAGCAGGCCGTGGGGTCGGAAAGCGGCCAACTGCTCCAGGGTGTGGGATCCATCCTCATTGGGCAGGATGCGGAACTGCAGCCAGGCCTCGCCGGGCAGCTTCATTTCGGCGTAGAGCAGCAGGCGGCGGCCGGCGCGGTCGGCTACCAGCACCCGCCAGAAGTCGAGCGGGTCGCCGGCGCGCAGGTCGGTGGGGGAGCGGCGGCCCCGGCGCAGGCCCACGCCGCCCACCAGCTTGTCCAGCAGCCCCCGAATGCGCCACAGCCAATCTACCTTGTACCAGCCCCGCTCGCCCCCAATGCTCCACACGTTTTGCAGCACCTCCCGGGGCGGGCGGGTGAAGCGCAGCGTCTGGCGGTCCTGCAGTAGGCCGTGCTGCGGAATCTGGATGTGGTCCATGTAGTTACGGGGCATCACGCCGCTGCTCAGCGCGTCGCTCCAACTGCTTACTACTTCGTTCTGCTCAATGCGCTGGAAGGCCAGCTCCACGGCGGCCCGGTAGGGCATGCAGGCGTGCGGCACGGCCTGGGCAATGCTGCGGCGCGGGTCGGCCACGGTATCGTTGCGCAGGCTTTCCACCAGGCTTTGGGCCAGGGAAAATGTGGTGCTGGTAACCAGATACAGCCACCACGACGACAGCCGGGGCGTGAGCACCGGTACCGTGATGATGTACCGTTTGAGCCCGCGTGCGGCGGCCAGCTTCAGCAGCATTTCACGGTAGGTCAGTACATCGGGGCCGCCAATATCAAACGACTGACCCAGGCAGGCGGGGTTGTTGAGCACGTGGGTGAGGTAGTGCATCACGTCGCGGATACCGATGGGCTGGCAGCGCGAGTTCAGCCAGCGCGGCGTCACCATCACCGGCAGCTTCTCTACCAGGTCCCGGATAATCTCAAACGACGCCGAGCCCGACCCGATGATGATGCTGGCCCGCAGCACCGTGAGTTGGGCGTGGGTGGCTTTGCGCAGTACTTTTTCCACGGCTTTACGGGAGCGAAGGTGCACGCTCAGGGCCCGGTCGTTGGCGATGCCCGAGAGGTAGATGACCTGCCGGCAGCCGGAACGGTTAAGGTACTCCGTGAAGTTGCGGGCCGACTCCTGCTCCAGCCGGAAAAAGTCCTTGTCGTGGCCGCTCATGGAGTGCACCAGGTAGTAGGCCGCGTCCACGTCCAGGGGCAAATCAGCCAGCGAATCGGGCTTGAGCAGGTCGCCCTCGGCCACGGTGATGCGGCTGCGCAAGCCCGGCGGTAGCTCGAAGCGGCGGGCGTCGCGCACGAGGCAGGTAACGTGGTGGCCGGCCTCCACCAGCAGCGGCAGTAGGCGCTGGCCAATGTAGCCATTGGCCCCTGTGAGCAGAATGTTCATGGCAGCATCCAGACGGTGTACTTCTGTCTAACTGCTCAGGCAGCAAGGAGGTTGTGCCCAGTGCCCCAAGTTACAGTGCGAGGTTGCTGGCGCTGGCTGCCGTTGCTTACCGAATTACTTCAACCCAGCCCCGTAGCTGTTGATGAGTGGCAGGGTTGCGCAGCAAATAGTAATACGTCCCGGCCGGCTGACCAACGGCTGCCCAAGAATTGGTGTAGCTCGTTTGCTCATACACGGGCTGACCCCAGCGGGAGTAAATGGTAATGTCCCAGTCCGAGGCAGTAAGTCCCTGCAGTACAAAAAAGTCGTTGCGCTGGTCGTTGTTGGGGGTGATGATGTTGGGAATCGTGACGGTCGGGCAATTTCCGGGGGCAGCGTTTTGGATGACTACTGAGTCGCGGGTAGTGCAGCCGGCCTGGTTGCGCACTTCCAGCCAGTACACGCCCGGCTGCCGGGCAGTATATTCTGCAGTAGTGGCCCCATCCTGCCACTGATAGGTGCTGCCGGCTGGTTGAGCAGTAGCCCGCAGCACCACCGACTGCCAGCCACCGCAGAGCGTGGTGTCGCGGCCGAGGCGGACCACCGGAGCATCGGCCGCCAGTACCTCTACGGAGTCATGGGCAGTGCAACCCTGGAGCGAAGTAAGCTGCAGACTGTACCGGCCGGGAGTGCGCACTATGTAAGTAGGTGAGGTGCTACCATCCTGCCAGCGGAAAGTAGTACCTGCCGGTACCGTACCGGCACTCAGCGTCAGGGTCTGGCCGTGGCAAAGCAACTGCTGGCGTGGCCCCAGACTAAAACCAGGGGCATCGGGCACTGTGATGGTACGTTGGGTTGACTCGAATATCGGGCCGGGGGCCGTGAGCGTCAGCGTAATCGTGTAGGTGCCGCCTTTGGTGTAGCGGTGCGTGGCCGTGGGCCCGGTGGCATTGTTGGCTGCCCCCGAGGCCGGATCATCGAATATCCAGGTAAAAATGCCCCCGGCGGGCGGCACAGTGGAGGTACTGAACTCAACCACGCTGCCGGGGCAACCTGCCGCAACCGGGTTGATGAGCAACGCCGGGGCAAACGCATTGGGAAAGTTTGGCAGACCACCCGTAACCCGCCCCGTGCTGAGCGTGAAGCCCTTGGCATCCAGCGCGCAGGCCGGGCCGGCAGTGTTGGGCTGCTGAATAACTCCCAGCAGTGGCGTGCCGGCCAGCGCCACGTAAATGCGGCTATCGGGGCCCCGCTGCAGGGCATACACCCGGTTGCTGGGTATGGGCAGGGTGCTGATGAACAGATTATTGGTAATATCTACCTGATGAATCAGACGGTCATCCCCGATGTAGAGCTTGCTATTATCCGCCGAAAATTCCAGCCCGTAGGGACTTGCTCCCACAGGGGGCAGATTGCGCATAGCCACTACCTGCCCGGTAGTGGGGTTAAAATCAAACAGCTCCACACCACCCGGCCGCATCTGGGCCGAGGCCAGCCGCCGGCTGTTGGGCGAGGCCCGCAGGTAGCCCAAGGCACTAAGCGGCCCACCCGCCATGCTGTGCACCGAGCCAATAGCCGAGACAACCGGCGTAGTAGAAATACCCTGTCCGTTGAGTAAATAGGCGTAAAAGGAGTTGTTGTTCCAGCCGTGCACCACAATCCAATAGTCACGGTTGTTGGCGTGGCGGATGGCCGTGAGCTTCTCGGCAACCAGCCCGTTGCCCGGCACCGGCAGCGGCCGGGAGTTGGTAGCCTGCACGTCGCCCAGGCCTCCGCGCAGGCTCATATCCACAATAGAATAGCGTAGTCCGCCGCTTAGGTTGTTTTCCAACGCGTCCACCGTAAACAGGTAGTACCATCTAGCCTGCCCCGGACCCCGCACCAGCAATACACCTTGAGTAGCCGAGGAGTGGCTGCCCATCAGGCGGCCATTGGGCATAATGGTTCCGTTTCGGTCCCATACGGTTTCTGTGTTGGCGTAACATTGCAATACGCCCTCGGCGTCGGAGATGCTGGCACAACCCTCATAGGTGCCCATTGCTCCCGGCGACATAACCGGCCCCGCACCCGCCGGAAACCGAATACCCGATTGCTCGCCAAATTTCCAGTTGTAGGCTTCCGGCTGGGCCCAGGCCCTGGTCGTTATTCCCAATAAGAGCACACTGACCAATAGGCCAGCCACAACAGCGGATAGTAGTTTTCTCACAAATACAGCTAGCTAAATACAGGAAAGGTAGGGCGAAACTCCGCCGGGCGCGCTCTGCACAAAAGTCGGGCCCGGAGTATCTAGTGTCGATATAAATTCCGGAATGGAAATAAGTCTATGTATAATATTGCGGGTTAACGCTTTATCTGCCTGTTAATTACCTGCGGGGTGTTTTTTTCGGCGTATCCGGGCCAGCCGCTCCCGCTCGGCTTTGCGCTCGGCCCGCATCAGCAGCCGCTCGTCCATGCGGCCCATCAACTGCCGCCGGACGTAGTGGGCCAGGTCGGAGAGGGGCACCAAGCGGGTGGTACGCAGAAAGCTGAGGATGTCGCGGCGACGCAGGGTGCTCACGCCGGGCAGGCCCCGGGCCAATAGGTATTGCTTGATTTCCTCCACCCGCAGCAAGCTCGCCACGGCGGGGCGCTCCACGGTGGCATTGTAGAGGGCGGGGCGGTGCAGATGCAGGTTGCCCGGCGAAGCCACCACTACGCCCACCCACTCGGGCACTTGGGTAAGGAGCTTAGGCAGGTGTTTCTCAGTGACAACGAACGTGACGAAATCGTAGCAGCCAGCGTAGCAGGGCAGCTGCCGGGCCACCCGCTGCAGCGTGTCCTGGTCGCCCTTCAGCTCGTAGCCGTGCATGAACTGCTCCGTAATGTGTACCACATCGGCGCGGGTGGTGCCGGTGGGCAGCTCATCCACGTACACCCCGCCCTGCAGCATAGGGTACAATAACGTTCGGATTTCGGGATCGTTCATAGGGGCAAAGGTCGATAGGAAACGGGTGCGATAGGGCGGGCGAGCAGGCTTTGTGGCTACCTTCGCAGCAGTTTTTCACTCTGCCGCTGATTTCTGCCCTATGCCGTTTCCCATGACTTCGCGCCGCTGGCTCTGGATTTTTGTATTGGTGCTGGGCGTGGCCTTCGGTACGCAGCTGGGCAGCTGGGGGCCGCTGGAAAGCAGCGAAGCCCGCTACGCCGAAATCGGCCGTGAAATGCTCACGGGCCAGGACTGGCTGCACCCGCAGCTACTGGGTATCTACCATTTTCACAAGCCCCCGCTCACGTACTGGCTCACGGCCGCCGGGCTGGGCCTGTTCGGGACTGATACGTGGGGCGTGCGGGTGCTGCCGGTGCTGGCAGTGCTGCTGCAGGTAGTGCTGGTGTACGGGCTGGGGCTGCTGCTGTTCCAGCAGGACAGAGCCCGCGCGCTGGCCGCCGCGGTTATCTACGGCACGCTGCCGGTGGTGCTCATTTCGGCCCTGAATGTTACTACCGATGCGTATCTGGCCACGCTGGAACTGGCCGCCACCTACGGCATACTGCGCTACTATCATGGAGGTGGGGCACGGTGGCTGTATCTGTTCTGGGTAGGGCTGGGGCTGGCCTTTCTGACGAAGGGGCCGGTGGGCTTCGTGCTGCCACTGATGGCGGTTATCGGGTATTATTTCCAGCAGAAGCAAACCCGGCGGCCTTTCACCGTGCATCATTGGCTGGGCTTCGGGCTGTTTGTGCTGGTGGGGCTGAGCTGGTACCTGTACCTGATGGCCGAAAACCCCGCCTTCGTACGGTATTTCCTGGTTGAGCACACCGTGGAGCGGTTTGCCAATGCGGCTACCTTTAACCGCAGCAAGCCGTGGTGGTTTTACCTGGTGCTGGCCCCGGCTACCAGTCTGCCCTGGGCGGTGGCTTTGGTGGTGCGGGCCGTGCGCACGCCCTGGAGCTCGGTGCCGCGGGAGTGGCGCAACGTGCTTATCTTCTGGGTGCTGGTGCCGCTGCTGTTCTTCTCCCTGTCCAAGTCAAAGCTGCTGCTGTACGTGCTGCCCATCTTCCCGGGCATTGTGCTGCTCACGGTGTACTACCTGGGCCGTTGCACCGAGGCCGTGCTGCTGCGCTGGTACGTGGGCATCGTGGCGTTTTTCGGGTTGCTGCTGGGGGCCTTGTGCCTACTTCCCATTTTCGCTACGGTATTGCCGCTGGGTCTGGAGGTGAAGCCGCTCACGGCTATCTGGCCGGCGGCCGGGGTTATTACGCTGGTGCTCACGCTCACGCTCTGGAACCAGGTACGTATTGCCCCGCGGCTGCTGGTGGCTACAACGTTGTTCACGGCGTTTCTGCTGCTCTCGGCCAAGCCCATCATGCGGCAAAACGAGCTGACTTTTAACGGCAGCCGCCCGCTGGCCGAGTTTATCAAAAGCAAGCAGCTCACGAACCGGCCAGTGCTGGTATACAACGAGCTGCTGCCGTCCCTGGCATTCGAGCTGGGCCAGGTGCCGGTTTCCCTGAACGACGGTAATACCAGCCTTAACCGGGAAACCCAGTTTCAAACCAACGATGCCTGGCGGCGGCAGCTCATTTACCTCCAGGACCCGCAGCAGGAGCCCACGCTGGGTGCGCTGCTGCTGCAACATCCGGTGCTGCTGGCCAAAGGCGAGCTAAAGCCTGAGCGGCGCTGGATGCTGCGCTATTTCCGCCAGCAGCGGCAATTGGGTAAGTGGACCATCTGGTGGTAGCAGGCCGAGGCTGAAAAGCACCTTCCCCGGATAAACGGGATATTTGCGGGACCTAATTACCGTTGACTTATTGTGCCCGGGGCCTGCTGCTGCGGTCCGCACAACCATCTCTATGCCCCTGCTTCTCGCTCTCGTCGCTTTCCTTTCTCTGCTGGCGCTACCTGCCCGAGGTGCCGCGCCCGCTCCTGAGGTAATAGCCGTGGGCGTTCTGCCCGACCATAACTACGCTTGGCCTCAGATCCGGACCGATACCACCCTGGCGTTCCGGTCCGCCGACTCGCTGCGGACGGCGCAGGCCCGCCGCTTCTGGCTGCGGCTGACGGTGCGCAACCCCAGCCGCTACCCCGCCTCCACCCGGCTCACGGTACTGCCCAACCTCGCCAACACTCTCTTCTACTTCGACGAGGATTCCCGCGCCTGGCAAACCCAGCCCCTGAGCGTAACCCGGGTGAGCTGGCAGCCGCTGCAACTGCCGGGTTATGCCTCTACCATCTGCTACGTGCGGATAGATTTGCCGGCTGGGGCAGCGCTGCCCCATGCCATTGAGCTGCGGGTGCTGCTGGAGCCGGCCGAAGCCGCGCAGGCCACCGACCGATTTTACGACGCAGCCTGGGCCGTGTCACTGGCGGTGCTGCTGCTGCTGGGGCTGGCCAGTCTGCACGCGTATGGACGCTGGCGCGACCGTGCCACTTGGTACTACCTGTGGACACAGGTGGGGGCGGCACTGTACGTCACGGCGCTTCAGGGGTACTTCAAGGAGCTGCTTGTGGCCCCTGTGTTCAGCCGGCTGGCGCGGCCCGACGGCTACGGTTACGCCTACACTCTCAACAACGTGGTCATGCACCTGAGTGTGGTAGTGCTGCTGCTAGGCATCGGGCAGATGACGCGGGCCTACTTCAGTACCCCCCGGTGGCTGCCCCGCTTGGATGCGGCTTTGCGCTACGCGCTGGGGGTTTACTGTGCGTTTACGATAATGGTCGTACTGGTCAACTGCGGCGGTTTCTACTTGGAGTATTACAGCCTGCCTTTTCACAACCTGCTGGCTCTGGGGGTGGTGGGGCTGCTGCTGACCATTGCCCTGGTAGCCTATCGCCGCCGCCTACCCTCAGCCCGGATTTACCTGCTGGCCAACTCGCTGCCGCTGCTGGCCATCCTGCTGGTGGCGGGCTACAACGTGGTATTCGGCTCTGATGCCGCCGCTGGTAACCTGCGGCTGCTGCCCAACCTGGCGGTAGTGGCCCACGCGCTATGCTTCGCCGCCGCCCTCAGTATCCGGCTGCAGCAGTTGCAGCGCACCTTGCTTACCACCGAGCGGGAAGCCCAGTCTCTGGCCCTGGATATTCAGCAGAAGGAGCTGCGCAACCGGGAAATCGTGCTCAAAAACAGCCACATCCAGACGGCCCTGCTGGCGATGCGACGGCGGCAGCAGGCCCACGACGAGCAGGCCCACCAGTTGCACGCTGACCACCAGCAGCAGCAAGCCACCAACCAGGAGCTGCAGGAGCAACTGGAAGCCAACCAGCGCGAGCTGGCCTCCACCTCCCTCTACGTGCAGCAGAAAAACGCTTTGCTGGCCGAGCTGAAGCAGCAGATCCGGGAGCTGAACACCCAGAGCCCTGCGACGCAAAGCGAGCTGTCGGGCATCAAATCCATTCTGCAAACCAACCTCTACCTGGATGAGGACTGGGGACGGTTCAAGCTCCACTTCGAGCAGGTGCATCCGCGCTTTTTCGAGGACTTGCAGGCCCGCTACCCGGCCCTCACCAAGCACGAGCAGCGGCTCTACTGCTATTTCCACATCAACCTCGCCACCAAGGAAATTGCCGCCCTCCTGAACATCGACCCGGCCAGCGTGCGGCGGGCCAAAACCCGGCTCTACAAGAAGATAGCCGCCGCCGACAACGGCCAGCAGCCTCCGGCCCCGGAAGCCCCGAAGCCGGAGCCGCCCGCCGGGGAATAACCCCCACCCTTGGACCCCATGCCCGGTCTGAAGCAAGGAAAACGACCGGGAAAACCGGGTACGGCTGTGGCTGTCTACGCTTTGTCTATGCCTCCGGTGAGGGAAACTACCAAGCCCCGATGGACTTTTGTGGTGTGGGAATGAGCCAGGCTTGCCAGGACCGTTGCCGCCGCCAGCTGCCCCGTGCGGTCGGCGCTACTGGCACCCCGTAGTCTGAGGTCAGCCCTCGGCTGCGGGGTGGCTACCAGGGAGCCGCTCCCCCCGGCGGCTCGACCTTTGTTCACTTCTCCCTCGCAGTTCGTATGCCTACTTCGCTTCCTCCGGCCCACCCGGCGGCTCGGCCCGCCCCGCGGCTTCCCAGAAAAAGCGTCGCCCGGTTTGATGTGCCGCCCCTTGCCTGCTGCTACTCCCCAGGCTGCCCTTGCCGGCCCGCCGCGCGGCAGTAAGTACTAGTTCATAAGTAACCGTATGAACGTCATGCTTCATCTGGCATCTGCTTGCCGAAGCATGACCGTTTCGGCGTTTTCAGACACCGTCTAGCATGCTCCGGCGCGGGCCGAGTGCCCGCGGGGGATGAGGTTGAAAGTCAGATGTTTATGAAAGCTGTCTACACTTTGTCTACGCGCCCTATTAGGCGGCCGGGCGGGGAGAAGGATACTTTTGTGGGGTGCTGCTCCGGCCGGTATCCTGTATGCCCCGTTTCTTTCTGCTCCTTCCTGTTGCTTCCGATGCTCCACCGCTACCTGCTGGCCGCCGCGCTTTTGCTGGCCGCCGCCCCCCGCTTCGCCCATGCCCAGACCACCGGCTCCGTCGGCATCGGCACCACCGCCCCCGATGCCTCGGCCGCCCTGGACATTGTGAGTAGCAGCAAGGGGCTGCTGCTGCCCCGCGTGGCCGCCGCCACCGGCATTGCCAGCCCCGCCCCCGGCCTGCTGGTGTACCAGACCGGCGCGCCGGCCGGCTTCTACTACAACGCCGGCACGGCCACCACCCCCAGCTGGCAGCAACTGGCCACCACCGGCAGCACCGGCGGCGGGGATAACCTGGGCAACCACACCGCCACCCAGAACCTCAACCTGAACGGCCAGAAGCTGGTGGGCGGCACCACCGCCCGCGCCGTGCGCGGGGGCCTGGGCCTCGACGGCAACGGCCTACTGGCGGTGGGTGCCGCCCGCCCTGGCACCGACTCCGTTACCACCTTTGGCGCGCGTCTGCTCAACTTCGACCAGGATTTCGTGCTTACGTCGAAAGGCTTTTTCGTGCCCGGCTTAACCAAAACTCTTCCCGTGACGGGGGTGGGCGACCGGGTGATGTGGCTTTCCTATTACAGCGCTTTCCGGGCCGGCGGGGTGTCGGGCAACGGCACTCTCAACGTCGGCAGCCCACCCACGAGCAACCAGTGGGACAGCCAAAACATAGGCCAGTATTCGGTGGCCTTCGGCCTCGACAATCTGACTCGGGACCGATTCAGCACGGCCTTCGGGAACAACCATTCCATCCGGGCGGGGGAGGGCACCTTCGTTACGGGCACGAGCAACCGGGCCGTGCAGACCTTCCAGGGCGTGATGATGGGCAGCGAAAACCAGATGAGGGGCCGCAACGGCCTGGTGGGCGGCTACCAGAGCAAGGTGCAGACCAGCATCACCCAGGAAGCCCCCTCGCTGGCCTTCGGCTACCGCGCCCAGGCCCGCAGCAGCCAGGCAAACTGCTACGCCCTGGGCTACTACGCCCGTACCGGCGGCTGGGAGGGCTGCTTTACGCTGGCCGACTATTCGCCCTTCCGGACGGATTATGTCAACGACTCGCTGGTAAGCACGACCCGCAACCAGTTCTCGGCCCGCTTTGCCGGGGGCTACCGGCTGTTTACCACCACGGCCACCAACGGCAACAATAACGGCCAGGTGCAGACGCCCATTTGGGCCGAGCTTGCCCCCGGCAGCAACTCCTGGTCGATGATGTCGGACTCTACCCTGAAGGAGCGCCGCGTGCTGGCCGATGGCAACCTGTTTCTGGCCCGCATCAACCGCATGCGCCTGGGCTCCTGGAACTACCGGGGCCAGAGCCCCGACACCATGCGCCACTACGGCCCCATGGCCCAGGATTTCTACGCTGCTTTCGGCCACGACGGGGTGGGCCGTAGCGGCAAAAAGACCACCATCAACCAGGCCGACTTCGATGGGGTGAACCTGATTGCCATTCAGGCCCTGTACCGCCGCGTGCTGCTGCTGGAAGCCGAAAACGCCCGCCAGCAGCAGCTTATCCGGCAGCTTCAGGTAACTACTACTACGGCCGCGCCCGCGCCAGTACAGCAGCCGGTGACGGAAGTGGAGGAACTGCGCCGCCAAAACGCCGCGCTGCAAGCCCGCGCCGCCTTGGCCGAAACCACGGCCGCCCGGGCCACGGCCACGCTGGATGCCTTCGAGGCCCGGCTGCGGCGGCTGGAGGCGGCTACCGGCGGCGCGCCCGCACCGGCCGCGCAGGTCCGCAAGTAGCCCCTGCGGGTGGGCCTGCGCCGTCGCAAGAGGATATATTTCTGTTAGACTGCCGATGGGCGGAAGATTGGCAGGAATTTGCCCTTTGGTCGGGGGGGGCGGCCTGCCCTTACGCCGGCACCCGGCGCGGCCCGCGCCGGGTGCCATGTTTCTTTTCTCAGTGCGGCCCGTTTGTGCTGGCCGGCCCGTTCGAGCCGTGTACCTTCGTTCTTTCCTTTCTTCTTTCCTATGCATCAGACGCTTACCCCAATTGCCCGCCCCACCCACCGCCTGCGCGGGGTGCTGGCCGCCGCCGCCCTGCTATTGCCGGGCACCTACCAGGCCCAGGCCCAGACCGGCTCGGTGGGCATCGGCACCACCAACCCCGCGTCCTCGGCGGCGCTGGAAGTGCGCAGTACCACCCAGGGGCTGCTGCTGCCCCGCCTCACCCTGGCCCAGCGCGACGCCCTCACGGCCAGCACCACGGCCCCGCCCGTGCCGGGCCTGCTCATCTACCTCACCGACAGCACCCCCGGCCTGTATGCCTACGACGGCACCACCTGGGTGCGCCTGGGGGCCGACAACCTGGGTAACCACACCGCCACCCAAACCCTGGACCTGAACGCGCAGCGCCTGCTGGGTACCCTCGGCAACTCCCTGGGCGACTCCACGGCCCAGGTAGAGCTGAACGCCAGCGTGGGCACCCAGAGCGCCGCGCTTATTACGCGCAGCAACTTCGGGGCCCGCTACTCGCGCGTCATCCTCTCCGGCTACGGCAAGCTGCCCGAGGGCACCTCCACGGCCAACGACTACGGCATCTGGGCCACGGCCTACCGGGGCGGCGGCTGGGCCGGCTTCTTTACGGCGGCGGGCTACGGGGCCAATAGAGAGCCTCTGCGCTGGGTGGGCATCTGCCAGAACCCGGGCTACAACGGCACTGGCTCGGCTATCCGCATCGTGGATGGCACGCAGGGGGCGGGCAAGGTGCTGACCTCGGATGGCATCGGCTACGGCCGGTGGCAGGCCATCACGGCGGCCGGGGGCGACTTCAACCTGGGTTCTTACTCCCTGGTGGGCAATGGCGGCACCACGGGCATTGACATTACCAGCGCGGGCCGGGTGGGCATTAATACCGCCACACCCTACTCGCAGCTGGCCAATACCGCCACCAACATCATCGGCAGCGAAGGTACCGGGGGCAACCCCGGCTCCCTGGCCTGGGCCGCCAATCAGTCGGGCTACGCCGGCATGTTTTATAACGCCAATACGGCCACCAATGCCACCGGCCTGGCCGTTAAGATAGCCGCCACGGGTACCACCGCCGCCTTCGACGTGAGCCAGGGCACCACCCAGGACGCGGCGGGCGCCACCCTGCTGCGGGTGCAGGGCAACGGCAACGTGGGCATCGGGGTGGCTACGGCGAACTACAAGCTGGACGTAAACGGTCAGGTGCGGGCCAACAACGTAGCCGTGACTTCTGACCAGCGCTTCAAGACCAACGTGCAGCCCATTAGCAGCGCTCTGGCCTCGGTGCTGGCCCTGCGCGGGGTGCGCTACGAGTGGAACGCGCTGGGCATACGCCACGGCGGCACGGCCGGAGCCCGGCAGGTAGGCCTGCTGGCCCAGGAGGTGGAGAAAATCTATCCCGAGCTGGTGAGCACCGATGCCGAAGGCTACAAAGCCGTGAACTACGCCCAGCTGACGCCCGTGCTTATTGAGGCCCTCAAGGAGCAACAGGCCCAAATTGCGGCCCTGCAGGCCCGCGCCGCCACGGCGGAGGCCGCTGCCGCCCGAGCCACCAGCGCCGCCGGCGCAGCCCAGGCCCAGGCGGCCCAAGCCACGGCCACGCTCGAAACCTTCGAGGCCCGGCTGCGGCGGCTGGAGGCGGCCACCAGCGTTCAGGCGCAGCGCTAGTTCGCTCACCTGCCTCCTCTCCTTCGGCGCTTACGCTCTTCGTTATATGAAACACGCTTTACCCCTTGCCCTGCTGCTGACGCTGCCCGCAGCGGCCGCCCAGGCCCAGAACCTGACCAACAACGGCGCGACCATCAGCCTCACCAACGGGGCGGTGCTGTGGGTGGGCAGTACGCTGCAAAACACCAGCGGCACCCTGGATCTGAGCAGCGGCAGCAACCAGTTGTACGTGGGCGGCAGCCTGACCAACGCTGCCGGGGCCACCCTGCAAGCCGGCACCGCCAGCACCGTAACCCTGAACGGCGCGGCCACCCAGCAGCTGGATCTACAGGGCGGCCAATTAGCCAACCTCACCATCAACAATACCAACGGCGGCGTAAACGTACCCGCCAGCAGCAACGCCGAGGTGACAGGCCAACTGCTACTGAGCAGTGGGATGGTTACAATTAACCCTGGCTCCGTACTGCGCCTGCTCACGGGGGCTACACTTGTGGGTGAGCAAGGCGGGCGGTATGTGCGGGGGCCATTAGCCGCGGTAAAGGCCAGTGTGCCGGCCGGCTCAGCCACTGAGTTTCCCAACGGTTTCACCCTGACACCCACCACAGCCCTAAGCAACCTAAGCGTAATCCGCCGGGCAGGCCTGAACTCGGCTCAGATCAGCTACGGCACCAATGCCAGCGCTACCAACCGGGGCGTCGACCGAATTTGGGCTACCTCCACCGGCGTAACCGGCACGGTGCAACTGAGTTGGCTACCCGATAACGACAATGGCCTAACTAATTTCAGCCAAGCACAGGCCTGGGCTCGTACCGCCGCGCCCGTAGCCGGCTCCGACTGGTCGCGCATCAGCTCTAGCCAGGATGCCACCGGCACCCGCACGGTCACGGGTACCATTCCATCGAATACCAGCTTCTCCTTCTTCACGGTCAGCACCGCCGACTCGCCGCTGGGCAGCGCCCCGCTCCCCGTGACGCTGACGAACTTCACCGCCGCCGCCCAGGGGCCCGACGTGCTACTGCGCTGGACCACGGCCTCGGAAATCAATAACGACCGATTCGAGGTGGAAGTCAGCCCCGACGGGCGCACGTTCCAGCGCATCGGGCAGGTAGTGGGCCAGGGCAGCACCAGCCAGCCCCACGCGTATCAGCTGCTGGACCCGGCCGTGGCCCGCTACGCCACCAGCCTCGTGTACTACCGCCTGCGCCAGGTTGACCGGGACGGCACCGCCAGCTACTCGGCCGTGCGTACGGTGACCGTCAGCGCCCAGCCCGGCCTGGCCTTGTTCCCGAACCCGACCACCCAAGCTACCACGCTCACGGGGGCGCAGCCCGGCACTGTGGTAACGGTATTTGATGCCGTGGGCCGGCAGGTGCTGCGCGCCACGGCCGATGCCGCCGGGACGGCCACGCTAGTGCTGCCGGCCGGACACGCCACCGGGGTGTACGTGGTGCGGGTGGCAGCTACGGCTCTGCGCCTGACGGTGGAGTAAGCAGGAGTAAGCGTCTCGCAAACCGGTCATGCTGCCCGGCACCGTGGTCTATTATCGTACCGGCTGCTCAGCCGGACCACCAAGGGATGAAAACAGAAAAGCCGCTGCCAGAGGCAGCGGCTTTTTCTCAACGGGGTTGCGGTGCGCAATCTTACTAATATCCACCCTATTCCTGCGTCAACCGCAACGCTTCACTGCGAAAGATGTTCCTTTCCAATTCATCTTCCCAGCGCCGTATGATATTGAAACAAATATAGGGGAGCCACCTGCTGCCGTGCCGGAAGTTTTGCCCAACAGGTGCTCCTGCCAAGCCAATGCCACTTTTCAACCGGCGAAGGGTGGCGGCCACTTACCGGTACACGGCCGCGGCCTTCTCGCGCAGGTTGTAGCCCGATGCCATAACTTCCCCATAGGCCCCCGCCGAGCGGATGGCCACTAGGTCGCCGCGCCGGGTTTCGGGTAGCAGCATGCCCTTAGCGAAGGTGTCCGACGACTCGCAGATGGGGCCTACTACGTCGTAGGGCAGGAATTCGCCCTGGCTGCTCAGGTTCTGAATGTGGTGGTGGCTGCCGTAGAGGGCGGGTCGGATCAGCTCCGTCATGCCCGCATCCAGAATGGCGAAGCGCACCTGCTGGCTTTCCTTCACGTACAGCACCCGGCTTACCAGCGTGCCGCATTGCGCCACCACAGCCCGGCCCAGCTCTACGTGCACCTGCTGGTTTGGCCGCCGCATTAGGTGCTGCTCAAACATGCCGAAGTAGGCCGCAAAGTCCGGAATCAGATGCCCATCGGGGTCCTGGTAGTTGATGCCCAGGCCGCCGCCCACGTTGAGGTGGGGCAACTGGTGGCCCCGGCCTTCCAGCCAGGTCTGTAGCTCGTTAAGTTTGCGGCTGAGGTCGGCAAATACTGCCAGGTTGGTAATCTGGGAGCCGATGTGGGCGTGCAACCCAATCAGTTCCACATTCGGCAGGCTGTCGAGGCTGTCGATGACGCTGCCCAGATCCTGCAAGCTGATTCCGAACTTATTGGCTTCCAGGCCGGTGGTGATATAGGCGTGCGTGTGCGCATCTACGTTGGGATTGATGCGCAACGCCACCCGGGCGGTGCGGCCCTGGGAGGCGGCCAGCTCATTCAGCACCCGCAGCTCCGGCACCGATTCGGCATTGAAGCAGAAAATATCGGCGGCCAGGGCCCGGTTAATTTCCGCGTCCGACTTACCTACGCCGGCAAATACCACGTGGTCGGCGGCAAAACCGGCCTCCAGGGCCCGCTGCACCTCGCCGCCGCTCACGCAGTCGGCCCCCAGCCCGGCGGCCTGGATGCGCTGCAGCACGGGTAGGTTGGAATTGGCTTTGAGGGCGTAGTGGACCTGAAAGTTGCCGGGCCGGGCCGCGGCCGTCAGGGCCGCCAGCGTCTGGTCCAGCAGCTGCAGGTCGTAGAAGTAAAAAGGCGTCGGCTGTTGCGTCAGCTCGGCCGGAAGTTGAAAAGGCATGGCAGATAATCAGGGAGAAAGAGCTAGAGCTAGACAACTAGCTCCCCTCCTTGGAAAGGAGGGGCTGGGGGTGGTTGATAACGTGTAAACGATAACTAGAGCTAGTTTTTAGTGGCTGTTCAACAAATCAACCACCCCCAGCCCCTCCTTTCCAAGGAGGGGAGCTAGTTGTCTAGCTCTAGTGCTTGGGCCAGTAACTGCCCGCTATTGCCGAAATAACCCCGCATTCAGGGCTTGCAACGCGCGGGTTTTGTCATCGGTGCTCACCAAGATGCTGATGTTGTTGGGCGAGCCGCCGTAGCTGATCATGCGCACCGGAATGTCCTTCAGGGCCGCAAAGGCGCGGTTGGCCGCCCCGTGCGAATCCTGCTCCAGGTTGCCCACCAGGCAGATGATGCTCTGGTTTTCATCCACGGCCACCGAGCCGAAGCGGCCTAGCTCCGCCAGAATCTGGGGCAGGCGGGTGGCATCGTCGATGGTCAATGACACGGCCACCTCGGAGGTGGTAATCATGTCGATGGAAGTACGGTACCGCTCGAAAATCTCGAAGAGGCTGCGCAGGAAACCGTGGGCCAGCAGCATCCGGCTCGATTTCACGTTGATGGCCGTAATGCCGTCCTTGGCCGCTACGGCCTTGATGGCCTCGGCCCCGGTACGGCTGGAAATGATGGTGCCGGGTGCCTCGGGCTGCATGGTATTGAGCAGGCGCACCGGAATACCGTGCTTGGCCGCCGGCAAAATGGAGCTGGGGTGCAGAATCTTCGCCCCGAAATACGCCAGCTCCGCCGCTTCGTCAAACGACAGCTCCCGGATGGGGTAGGTGCCCTGCACCACGCGCGGGTCGTTGTTATGCAGCCCGTCAATATCGGTCCAGATCTGGATTTCCTCAGCCCGCACGGCGGCCCCAATCAGCGAGGCCGAGTAGTCGGAGCCGCCGCGCTTGAGGTTGTCGATGGAGCCTTGGGCGCTGCGGCAGATGTAGCCCTGCGTGATGAACAGCTGCTGAGCCGCATGTGGGGCCAAAGTGGCGGCCAGGTGCTCCTGGATGTAGGCAGCATCAGGCTCCTCGTCCACGTCGAGGCGCATAAAGTCCAGGGCGGGCAGCAGCACGGCCGGGCGGCCCAGCACCTGCGTTACGTAGCGGTGCACCAGCAAGGTGCTCAGCAACTCGCCCTGGGCCAGAATTACCCGCTCCCCGTCGCCGGACAAAGGGGCGGTGGTGAGGCTCAGCAGCGTGTCGAAGTGTTGGTTGAGGTCCTGAATGGCCTGCTCGGCCACGGCTGGCTCGGGCAGCAGCTCGCGGGCCACCTCGTGATAGCGCTGGCGCAGGGCCTCAATGCGGGCCGTGGCGGTGTTGGCATCACCGGCGTACAATAGCTGGCCGATTTCCACTAAGGCGTTGGTGGTGCCGCTCATGGCCGACAGCACCACGATACGCCGCTGCAGGTGGGGTGCGTGGATGAGCTCGGCTACTTCGCGCATCCGCTGCGCCGACCCGACGGACGTACCGCCAAACTTGAGAACTTTCATAGTGCAGGAAACCGAATCGGAGAGTCGGGAAATGCGCCCGCCAGGTTGCGGGCAAGGTGAAACATCAGGCCAAAAAAGAAGCGCCGACCCTGGGGAGGACCGGCGCTTGGAAGTTCAGTGGTAGAGGTACGACGAACGGTTGCGACGGTCAGGTCGGGTTACGTTTCTTCGATTTCTTGTCCATCATCAGGCCCAGGGTCAGGCCGGCTTGTTTGCAGCCCTTGGGCATGCGGCACGCCACCCCCGTACCAGCCGAAGCCAGCGAAGCAGAAGAAGTGTACGAAATAGCCGAAAGCAGCATAGCAGATGAAGTCAGCAGCGGGTAGCTAGAAGGACGGAACCCGTGTTGCGGCCGCAAGTACGGATGCGAATCAGAATAATCCAAACACATTACGTTCGCTCCAACGAATATATCAGGTTGCTTATGTCATCAATTATCCACTTCCCGTCTTTTGTTTGACTTACTTTAAACGACAAACCTTCTTGACGAGAGCCGCCATCTGCATCGTGCGGATGACCGGTGATTTCTACCAATGCATGTGTTGCATCAGTGAGCTTAGAGGAACTGTTGCCGGCCTGTAGTTCCTGCAGTGTTGCCTCCGAGTCCTGCGAATACAGGATGAAATCATACTCGAAGCCTGCCGGTGGGCCGTCGTTCTGCGGGTGGATGCGCAGGGTATCCGCCTGCCGTCGGAAGTAGGTGCGCCACGAGTTTCGATAGGTATCGGAGAAATAGCCCGATGCCTTCAGCGCAGTCAGCCACGCCTCGGTACCAGGGAAGTTTACGGCATAAAACGTGGTTGAATCCGCCGCGTCAGCATTCAGTACGAAGTCAACCGGGAGCTTTCCCATGTTGCGAGCATACCACCGAAGCATGTTACGCACTACTGCTTCAGCAGCCGGGGCGGCATGCTGAACCGATGTCGGTTTCGTTGTTGCTTCCGTACTATCAGACAGCGCCGGCGCAGTAGGTTGGGTATTGGTGGATTTCTCCTGAGTACAGCCCGTGAGATACAAGGCAAGCAGTAGGAGGCTGCAGTAGAAGCATAATTTCATCCTCGTCAAGTTAGCCGGCCAGCTGCTTTTTCACCCAGGCCGGCAGTGTACCGGCGGCTTCCAGCTTCTGCAGCTCTCCCAGCTGCTTGTTTTTCTTGTAGCCGCCGGCCTGGTAGGCACGCAACATGGTGCGGATGCCCTCGGTGTTGAGCTGCACGGGGTCTTTTACCTCGGGGTGCTGGAGCTGGTAACGGGCCCAGCCGCCCATAAACAGCATCAGCAGCTCCGACTCCTGGCCCGCAAGGTCGGCCACGTATTTCTGCAGCTGCACCGATACCGCCGAGCTGCCGCTGATCCACTGGAACAGAAATTGATCGGCCTGCTTGCGCACGTCGGGCTGCTGGCCCAGCGGGGTGTGCTCCAGCCAGTTCACGGTGGCAATTACCTGGGGCTCGTATTCGGCGTAGTCGTCGGGGCTTTGCAGGGAGAAGCCGGTGGGAGCCTTGTAGCTGGTTTGGGCCCGGGCTGCCGAAGCCGTGGTCAGCAGCAGGATAGCCGAGAATAGGAGTAGTTTTTTCATCGGAAGCAACGGGATAAACGAGTAACGATACGGTGGTTGACTGACGCCCCCGGTCCGATGGCGCAGCCGTCCGACCGGTTGTCAGCCGCGCCGCTGCCTTCGTTGGACGTCAGCACACGGCAACCGGTCGGACGGCTGCGCCGTCGGACCGGGGGTGTATAAACCTATCGAAAAATCCGTCGGCTTGTGCGCCGCAATCCACACAAAAAAACACCGATCTGGTGCAATGCCGGATCGGTGTTTCCAGGGCAGGAAAGTAGCTGCTTAAGAAACTGTGGTGGCCGACTGCCCCTGAGCGAAGCCGCGGGCCAGGTTGGTAAACTCCGAGGGGATGAGCACCACGGTGGTCGTATTGTTGTCGATGCCGATTTCGGAGAGCATCTGCATGCGGCGCAGTTCCAGAGCCATGGGGCTTTCTTCCATCTGCTTAGCCCCCTGGGTAAGTTTCAGCGACGCTTCCAGCTCGGCTTCGGCCTTGATGATGCGGGCCCGTTTCTCGCGGATGGCCTCGGCCTCGCGGGCCATAGCGCGCTGCATGGATTCGGGAATCTCCACGTCCTTGATTTCCACCATCTCAATTTTTACGCCCCAGGTTTCGGTGGCCGCATCCACCAGCTGCTGCAAAGTGGCGTTGATCTGCTGACGCTCCTTGAGCACCTCATCCAGTTGGTGCTGCCCGATGATGTTGCGCAGCGCCGTAACGGAGAGCTGGTACACGGCTTGGTTGAAGTTGGCCACTTTGATAATGGCATCCTCGGGGTTCACCACCCGGAACCACAGCACCGCGTTTACCTTGATGGTTACCGAGTCCTTGGTGATGGTTTCCTGCTGCTCCAGGTCCACGGTTTTGGTGCGGATGTCCACGGTGGTGCGGCGCTCAATGAACGGGATAATCCAGTACAGCCCCGGCCCGCGCCGCCCGGCGTAGCGCCCCAGCCGAAACACAATGGCCCGCTCGTACTCCTGGGCCACGCACAGGCCCATAAACAGTAAAATCAATCCAAAACCCAGTAAAACAACCAGCGTCGTCATGGTAACAGTGGCCTCCGGCCGCAATAAGTGAAACAGATATAGAAACGGGAGCACAGGCCGTGCCAGGCGGTCAAGTTAGTTCGATGAGGTGCCTCTGCGGCCATTTACGGGCTGTTTTGACACAGAAGCCAGTGCCTCCGGTGCCCGGCACCATACCATTCTGGTAGGGTCAGGCGGTCAGAACGGTAGGGGGCAGGGGTGGCAGATTATGCCACTCGTGCGAGCAGCCGTGCTGGCACTGGGTACGGCGGCGGTGGTCATCAGCTACGCGAAATACGCTCAGCAGCGCCCGAAATGCGTTGGGGTATTCGGTGGCCGGTAGCTGCTGAATGCGGGTGAAAGCCTGCGGGAGCGGGTGCACCCGCAGCAGCACCAGCGGAGTGGCCGTCGGCTTCACGGGGGCTTCGGCCACAGCCTGCTGCACCAGTGCCGGGGTGGGGTGCGCCTGCTGAATGTAGCTCGCCAGTTCCGTCAACCGGGCCAATTGCGCCGCCGCGGGCAACGCGGCAAACCACGCCCAGGCCCATTCCCACGGCAGCTGTTGCTGCGCTAGGCGGTTGAGCAGATGGCCGGGTAAGGGCTGCATAGCGGGTGGAGTTTATCGGTAAGATGCCGGGCGCGGCGGAGCCTGGAAGGGCACTGGGCGGCCCGTTGGCCGGCTGCGGTTGCCGGCGGCATCTATGGCTTCAAACAGCACGGTGCATTCTTCCCCAAAGGCAAATTGAAAGTTGCCGCCGCAGGTAAACCAGCCAATGCCTAGCTGGTTCTGCCAAGGAATAAGGTAGCTCACCACCGGAGCAGCCAGCCGCGCCGACTGTATGGTGGCCCGCACCAGCACCGGCGAGGCGTCCTCTAATGGGTTGGAGAAGAATACGTAATTGTTGATTCCTTCACTGTTTTCGGAATATTCCTGGTGGACCACGGCAGGTGTAGCCGTCCAGTGCGGAGCTTCAGTATCAGTCTTGGCAGCCACACGCCAGCGGTACACGGATACCAGTTGCTTGCTGCTGGGCCGGGCCCGTTGCATTCGAAATGGGTCATAGACTAAAGAACTGGTAGCATAGTGCAGTCTATACACAGTATCTGCCAGCAAGGGTCGTACAGGTTGTAATATCAGCTGAGAAGTACTACTTACAGGATTAATAGGGCGTTCCAGTATGCGAAGTGGTACCGAGTCATGTGTTGACCGTAGATAGAGTGGAATCTGGCTACCCAACTTCAGAAAATTCTCTATACTACCACTTGAAGCATCCTCCGATAATAAAAATACCTGCAGAGGCTGGATAGTAGCCGCCCGTTCATCGGGCCACACAGTTATCCAAGGTGTCCCTATACACTGACCACGTGCTGGGCGATGGTCCAGCAGCTGAAATAAGAGGAAAAGACAGTAGAAAGGATACGCTGAATTACGCCACATACAATTGCAAAGTACACGTAAAAGCCCACCATGCAACGCACAGCGGGCTTTCGTTGAACTCATATTCTAAAAGCTTTACCGCACCGGCTTCGGAATGACGGGCAGGCTCTCATGGCCCTCGGCGTCCACCGAAACTACCCCGAAGATGTAGTTGTCCTTGCTGTGGGGCAGGTCGGCTTTAAGGTCGGTTACGAAGAACTTCTGCTGCCACTCCGGGGCGCTGGTTTCGCGCATGAGCACGTAGTAGCCGGCCGGCCGCTCGCCGGTTTTGGGGGCTTCCCACTTCAGCTGGGTGCGGTTGGTGAGCTCGGCCGTGAGCACGCCCACGTTTTCGGGGGCGGCGGGGGCCAGGGCCAGGGCGGCCAGGGTAGCCAGGTTCACGCCGGTGTTTTTGCGCAGGTAGGCGAAGTCCATAAACTTGGGATAGTCGCCGTACTCGGTACCGTTGTCGGTGCGCAGGTCCTGGTGCTGGTGGCGGAAATCCTCGTTCATCTCCGAAAAGCGCACCGCCGTGAAGCCCTGCTGGTTGAAGGGCGTGTGGTCGCCGCCGCGCAGGAACCGGTCGGGGCGGTACTCCAGCACCACCTCGTGGCCGGGTACGTACTGCTGGCAGGCCACGCGGGTATAGCGGGCCAGGTTGCGACTGGGCGAGTCGTTTTCCGACGACAGCGTGCGGCGCACCCGGGCTTCATCGGCAGTTTCGGTGGCGGGCACGCCCTCGCTGAACACGCGCAGGCGCTTGTCGTCCCGGATTTCCGGGTCGTGGCCCACGGAGCTGCCCATGATGTCGTTGTTGAGCATGGCTACCAAGTTCCAGCCCTCCTGTTTGGCGCGCTTGGCCAGGTGGGTGGAGCCGTAGAGGCCCTGTTCCTCACCCTGCACTGCCACGAAGATGATGGTGGCCGGAAACTGCTGCTGCGACATCACGCGGGCCAGCTCCATCACGGCCACCGTGCCCGAGCCGTCGTCGTTGGCTCCGGGGGCGTCGGCGGTGGCGTTCATCACGTCAGTCACCCGCGAGTCGATATGGCCGCTCACGATGAACACGCGCTTGTCGGTGGGGTCGGTGCCGGGCAGGGTGGCCATCACGTTGGCCATCACCACGGGCCGGTCGATGCGGCGGCCGTCGGGCTTGATGGTGAACGTGTCCTGCTCCACTTTCAGCCGGCCGCCGCTGGCCTTGCTGTACTTGCGAAACTCGCCTTCCACCCAATTGCGGGCCGCCCCGATGCCGCGCTTCTTGCTTTTGGTGTCGCTGAGGGTGTGGCGGGTACCAAAGCTCACGAGCTTGTCAATGTCCTCACGCAGGTTCTTCTCCGATACCTCCTGCACCATGCGGGTGATGAGCGGATCGGGGGTGGTAGCGGGCTTGGTTTGGGCAAAAGCCGGCGCGGACATACCGAGGGCCAGCAGCAACGGGGAAAAACGACGCATAGGTTGGTTGTGGTTGGGAAGGCTATAGACGCAGGATTTCGGCCAGCGTTGCGGAAAGCGGTGTCATTGCGAGGCGCAGCCGAAGCAATCCTTCCTTTTCAAGGCGCGAATCCCTGATGAACGCAACGCCTTGGGGGGCGGGGCGTTGGAATAGGTCTGAGCTTTGTGCTGTAATCAAGGAAGGATTGCTTCGGCTGCGCCTCGCAATGACGTTACCGCAGCTCCACCACGGCGCTGGCCGCGTTGCCGCCAAAACCCGCCGCATTCACCAGAATCCGCCGGATGGGTTTGTCAGCTGCCGTAGCCAGGTCGGTGGTGAAGGGGGCGGGCGGCCATTGTTGAGTTTCCAGCACGTGGCAGGCGAAATCGAGGCTGAGTGCGGCGGAGGCCCCCAGGGTGTGGCCCACCAGCCATTTATTGGACAGCAGCGCGGGCAGCGCAGGGCCGAACACGGCGCGCAGGGCGGCCCGCTCGGCCGCGTCGCCGGCGGGGGTGCCGGGGCTGTGCAGCACCACCGCATCAATGTCGGCGGGAGTGAGGCTGGCCTGGGCCAGGGCCTCGCGCATAGCCTGCTGGAAGTGCTGGCCGTCGGGTGAGAGGCCGGTTTTGCTGCCGATGGCCTCGAACCCGAAGCCCACTCCGGCCAGCACCAGCAGCGGCCCGGTTTCGGCCGCGGCCTGGGCGGCGGAAAGCTGCTCCAGGGCAAACACGGCCGCGCCTTCGCCCAGCACAAACGAGGAAGGCCGGCCCGCGCCCGGCCGGCAGGGCCAGTCAGCGGCGGCCAAAGGCGAGTAGATGCCGATGGCGCGCATCTGAGCCAACGTGAAATCGGTGAGCGGGGCCTCGGTGCCGCCGGCCAGAAACCGGGTGGCCATACCGGCTTTCAGCCAGGCCCGGGCGTTGCCCAGAGCCTGAAATGCGCTGCTGCAGGTGCTGGAGTGGCTCAGGGCCGCCCCGCCGTGCTGACCGGCGTCGTAGGCCACCCAACTGGCCACGTTGCCCAGCGTGGTCAGCGGCGAAGCTGCCACCGGCACGCTGCCTTCGGCCAGAAACCCGGCGTGAAATTCCTCCAGCCGCCCCGTCGCCCCCCGGCTGCTGCCGATGCTCACGGCCAGCGGTGAAACGGTGAGTTGGTGAGTTGGTGAATTGGTAAGGTGACGTTCTTGACCATCACTCACCAATTCACCACTCACCATTTCACCATTTCCCCACCCGGCCTGGGCGGTGGCCTGGCGGGCGGCCAGCAGGGCCAGTAGCACGGTGCGGTCGAGCTGGCGGTAGCTGGGGTGACGGCGCAGCTCGGCTACGGCCGCTTCGGCGGGGGCGGGCAGGGTGGCTACGGGTACGCCGGTGGGGTGGGTGGTGAAGGGGGAGGCGGGGGCGGCGCCGGAGGGTGGCAGCGCCAGGCCCAGCGCCGATACCCGGCCCCGGCCCCGGATAACGGTCACGGCCTCGGCCTCGGTGCGGGAGTTAATCATGCAGGATTTCGGGCAGGTTGGGGGCGGGGGTGAAGTCGAGTACCAGCTCACGCATGCGGCGGAGCACGTCGTAGAGCAGGCCCAGCTCCGCGTTGGTGGTGCAGTAGGGCGGCAGCAGGTATACCACGTTGCCGAGGGGGCGCAGCACCACGCGGTGGTCGAGGGCGAGCTGGTAGAAGGCGTCGCGCAGGCGGCTGAAGTAGCTGGTGCCCTCGCCGGGGTCGTACTCCACGGCCAGGATGGTGCCCCGGTGCCGCACCGCCCGGATGCCCGACTGGTCCTCGATTTCCTGCCGGAACGCGGCGTGGGCGGCCTCGATACGCTGGCGCTGCTGAGTGCACTCGTCAGCCCGCGTGAGTTCCAGACTGGCCAGGGCGGCGGCGCAGGCCACGGGATTAGCCGTGTAGGAGTGGCCGTGGAACAGGGCCCGCATCTTGTCGTGGCTCAGAAACGCTTCGTACACCGGCGCGGCGCAGGTGGTCAGGCCCATGGCCAGGGTGCCGCCGGTGAGGCCCTTGGAGAAGCACATGATATCGGGCTGCTCCGTGAGTAGCTCGGAGGCAAACAGCGGCCCGGTGCGACCGAAGCCGGTCATCACCTCATCCGAAATGCAGAGCACCCCGGCCTGGTGGCAGCGGCGCAGCAGCTCGCTCAGCACTTCGGGCTCGTACATCACCATACCCGCCGTGCCCAGCACCAGCGGCTCGAAGATGAAGCCGGCCACATCGGGGCGGAGCAGCAGCGCGTCGAGCTGGGCCAGCGTCTCGGCCTCGTGGCCCGGTACCGGCACGTCGAGGAATTCCACGTCGAACAGCAGGGGCCAGAAGGGCTCAGTGAAGGCCCCGCGGGCACTCACGGCCATGGCCCCGAAGGTGTCGCCGTGGTAGGAATTGCGGAAGCAGAGGAAGGTGCGGCGCGCGGGCTGGCCCTGGTTGTGGAAGTACTGCAGCACCATTTTCAGGGCCACTTCCACGGCCGTCGAGCCGTTGTCAGAGTAGAACACGCGGGCCTGATTGGCAGGCAGCAGGGCCAGCAGCTGCTCGGCCAGTTCCACGGCCGCGGGGTGGGTGAAGCCGGCAAACAGCACGTGCTCCAGGGTGCGCAGCTGCTCGCTCACGCGCTCGGCAATAGCGGGGTGACTGTGGCCGTGCAGGTTCACCCACCACGAGGAAATGGCGTCGAGGTAGCGGGTGCCGTCTTCGGCAATCAGCCAGCTGCCTTCGCCCCGCACCACGGGGATGGGCAGCGGGGCGGTTTGCATCTGGGTATAAGGGTGCCACAGCACGGCGGCGTCGCGGAGGGCAAGGGAAGTAGGTTGAGGCATTACGGGTGGGGCCGGAGGTACCAGCCGCTACAAAGCTACAAACGCCCGCGCTGGCGGCGGTTTGAGGCAGAGTGGACGGGGTGTAGAGACGCAACATCTTGCGTCTCGTCGTTGCTGATGTTGCACCTGGCCAGAAGGTCCATAGCCACCCGTCATGCTGAGCGAAGTCGAAACATCTCTACCGCTTCGTTGGGCTGGCATTGCAACGAAGCGGTAGAGATGCTTCGGCAAGCTCAGCATGACGGGCTTTCAAGCGCTGGTTACTGCGTGAAATTGTCAGTATGCAGGACGTTCAACGACGAGACGCAAGATATTGCGTCTCTACCCTGTTAGCTGGCTTTTCTACAACCCAAACCATGCCCGGAATTCGGCGGCGTAGCGGCTCACCACGGCGGGGGTTACTTCCGGCTCCTGCAGCACGCGGGGCATAATGGGTACGCCGGTGTGCGCGGTGATGAACTCCTCGGTGGCGGGCGTGGGCTCCCCGTTGAACACGAGGCCGCGCACGCGCAGGCCGCGGGCCTGCAGGGCTTCCAGCGTGAGCAGGGTGTGGTTGATGCTGCCCAGGTAGTTGCGCGACACCACCACCACATCGAGGGCCAACTGTTGAGCCAGGTCGGCAATGAGGAAGCCGGGGGCCAGGGGCACCAGCAGGCCGCCTGCGCCTTCTACCAGCAGGTGGTTGTTGGTGGCGGGCAGCTGGAAATCGGTGGGGCGCAGGGTGATGCCCTCGGCAGCGGCGGCGGCGTGGGGCGAGGCCGGCAGCTGCAGCCGGTACCGCTCGGGCCAGAAGTGGCTGACGGGGTTCTGCACCAGCTCGCGCACGGTGGCCGCATCGGTGGTGGGGGTGAGGCCGGCCTGCACAGGCTTCCAGTAATCGGCCTGCAGGGCTTCGGTGAGAATGGCCGAGACGAAGGTCTTACCCACGTCGGTGCCAATGCCGGTAATGAAGAGTCGTTCCAAAGAGACGAAAGCGTTAATTAAAGCCCACAAAACGGGCAATTCAGCAGCTAAGACAAGCAAATGGCCCATAAGTTGGCGACAAGCTACCAACTACCGCTCGGCTGTCCGTCCACACTCAGGGTTTTCGGGCCAGCAGCAGCAGGTCCTGGTCGGGTGGGGCGTCGGGTCGGTGGAAGGTCTGGCGGTGCAGCGCAATCAGCGCAAACCCTTGTGCCGAGAGGAGTTCCAGCAGTATCGGCGCGGGGTAGTATTGCGTGTACACCCGGTGGCCGCTGCTGGAAGTCTGCCAGCCGGAACGGGCCCGCTCGCCTTCCATTGTACTCACATATACCACCCCGCCCGGAGCCAGCAGCTGCCAGGCGTGGCGGAACAGGGCGGCTGCTTCCGGCTGATCCAGATACGGCAGACAGAAGGAGCACAACACGCCATTAAACGGCCCCGACAGCTGATTGATGTTCCGGCAATCCAGCGACCGAAGCGTGGCTGTGGGGCAGTTGTGGCGGGCCAGGGCCAGCATGTTCGGGGCCAGATCAACGCCCGTAAACTGCAAATCAGGCCGTTTGTCGGTGAGGTAACGCATGACGTTGCCCGGTCCGCAGCCCACGTCGAGGACCCGGGCCGGGCCCGCCGGCAGCGCGGCGCAAAACTGGTCGAGTGCGGGGGCGTAGGCCGTTACGTCCATGTAACGGGTCTGGTACTGCTCCGCGCACTGGTCGAATGTCGTCACCGAAACCTGTGTTGGGTCCATGAGTAAACGGATTGGCGAAAATTCGGAGTAATGTTGGGGGAGTAGCCTATACCTGGGGCAACCCCGACTTGCGGCAGCGCAGGTGCAGGAAGTACGGCACCACCCGGGCCTTGCGCAGAAACGGGTGCGCCGCCAGCTGCTCGTCGGTGGGGCAGGGCTCCTGCAGGCCTTCCAGCACGAAGCCCGCCGCTACCACGGCCGCCACCCACTGGCTCAGGGTGAGGTTGAACACCGGCACCCGGAACGGGGCGTGGCGGGCCTGCTCCCGGAACGGGGCGGCCCCAAAAATCCACTCCTCGGGCTGGCCGTGCTGATAGTCGAAGTAGCCGCCCACCTCCACGGCGTAGGGCCGGCCTTGGGCGTCGCGCAGGTTCTGGCGGTGGGGTGTGGTGAAGCAGGGGTGACTGATGGAGAACTGCAGAAACCCGTCCGGCCGCAGCACCCGGAAGGTCTCGCGCAACGCCAACGCCGGGTCGGGCACGTCCATCAGGCACATGAAGGAGGTAGCAAAATCAAACGTTTCGGCCGCAAACGGCAACGCGGCGGCGCTGCCCACCAGGTACCGGATATCCAGCGGCTCGGCGGTTTCGGCCTGCTGCGCCGCCTCCACGAACACCGGCGCAATGTCGAGGGCCGTGACGTGGGCGCCCTGCCGGGCCAGCAGGCGCGTGTTGTACCCCTCGCCGCAGCCGATGTCGAGGCCTGCGAGACCGGCTACCGGGGGCAGCCAGGCGAAGAAGGCGGGCGTGTTCAGCAGGTCGCGGTACACGTCATAGCCGGCGCGGACCAACGTCGTCCAGGCCGGGGCGTTGCGGTTCCAGTATTCGCCTACTTCGTGGTCGTTCATAAGCGTTTGGGGTAGTGGTGGTGAACGAGTTTGCGCGCAGTAGATTAAGTTAGCTATTAGGATATTTTTATAAATATCCTAATAAAATCAAAGCAAATACATGAGTCTATTTATTTGTTATTAGCATGCCGAGCTTGTATAATGATTTTCTGGTAATTTGCCCATTACTGTTAAAGTGATATATTATTCCATTGAATTTACCATTTACTAAATTTGCTTTCGATTTGATACTGCCGTTTTTATAATATTCGATACATTCTCCATTTAATTTGCCCTTATCATAAGTGCAAGTTTCGTATAGAGTACTGTCTTTATCAAACCATTTCCAAACACCCACTTCTCTTCCTTCTTCATACTGACCAGCAACCAGAACGATGTCTGCAGAATCAACCAAATGCTCGATGGTATTCCCCCATAAAGTGTCATTTCTATAACGTCTTACTCTCCAAGTGCCGTTTTCGTCCCATGTTTTCCATGTGCCTACCTGCCGGCCATTTTTATAAGTGCCCTCACTTGCTGGCATTCCATTGCTATGCCACTCTCTGATGAATCCATTTCTGACACCTCTGTTTAGAGTTGATTCACGTTTCTTTGTTCCATCATCATACCAACAGGTAATATGCCCATGCTCCTTATTGTCTAACATTGTCCAGTTAGCTGTCTGATGCCCACTGACTGACCAACTCTTAAAGTGGCCTGCTTTCTTCCCTTTTTTGTAAAAGCCTTCGGAAGCTATTTGCCCATTGTCGTAAAATTCCTGATGCTTATAGTAAGTGGTATCATTACAGTTAGGATACAGTATAACTATGCGTTCTTGCTTATTATCGTAAGTTGATACCACTACTCTGCATTCCTGTTTGCAGGATGTATACAATATACCTAAAAATAGAAGAAGAATTATGCCTGATTTACTTTTCATAAAGATTTTTAGAAAAATATTTAATTTTTTGGAATAAAATCTGGTTAAATAAGCCGCTAAATATAACGAGTTGGTGAATTTATTTTATAGTTGAATCTGGTTTTGTTTCCTGCTGCCAATACGGCCGCCAACCCATCAATTTCAGCTTCCGAATTATAAGAATGCACGATAAGCCGCAGCCGCTCGGTACCAACTGGTACCGTCGGCGACACGATGGCGCGCACGTCGAAGCCGGCGGCCTGGGTGGCGGCGGCCACGGCCCGGACGTGGGCCGGGCCAGGGTTACCGGTGAAGAACACCGGGTGAATAACGTGGCTTTCGGCCGGCACATGCAGGCCGGGTACCGCGTTCAGGCGGGCTTTCAGGTAGTCGGAGAGGGCAAAGAGCCGGGCGCGCTCCGGGCCGAGGTCGGGCAGAAGCGCGTAGGCGGCGGTGAGGGCAGCCACCGTGAGCGGGGGCAGGGCGGTGGTGTAGATGAAGGGTCGGCTGAAGCTCAGCAGGTAGTCGCGCAGTACGGCTGGGCCGGCCACAGCCGCGCCTTGGCTGCCCAGGGCCTTGCCGAAAGTGAGGATGCGGGCAAATACCGCTTCTTCCAGTCCTAACTCCACCACCAGACCTTCACCATGCGGGCCGTAGAGTCCATTGGTGTGGGCCTCATCCACCACCAGATACAGGCCCTGCTCCTGACACACCTCAGCCAACTCCGTCAGTGGGGCCACGTCGCCATCCATCGAATACAGTGCCTCCACTGCTACGAATATGCTGCCGGTGGCACGCTGCAGCTTGCGGCGTAGGTCGGCCACATCGTTGTGGCGGAAGCTCCAGGCGGTAGCAAAAGAGCCGCGGATGCCGTCTTTCACCGAGGCGTGGGAAGCGTCGTCGTAGAGAATCGTGTCGCCACGCTTGGGCACGGCAGCGAAGAAGCCCATATTGGCTGCGTAGCCGGAGTTGAACAGCAGCGTCGCCTCGGCCCCGTGGAAAGTAGCCAAGAGGGTTTCCAGCGCCTCGGCGGCGACGGAGTTGCCGGTGAGCAGGCGCGAGCCGGTGCTGCCGGCAGGCGCGTGGGCGGCGGCCTGCACCGCTGCTTGTACCTGCGGGTGCCGGCTCAGTCCCAGGTAGTCGTTGGAGCTGAAATCGACGAGGCCGGCCGCGGGCGGCGCAGGCAGGCGGCGGCGGGTGCCCGCGGCTTCGCGCTTAGCTAACTCGGCGGCAAGTCGTTCGTGGAGAGGGGAGGACATTATTTCTTCGTTTTCTCGCCGGGTAAAAGAAACTGGCGGGGTAAGCCAAGTGAATCGGGCTGCCATCCCAGCTGCAGGCGGGCTTCCTGCCGGACGGCCGTTTCTATCACCTGCTCATTGAGCATGTCCAAGCTGGCTATGTGCAGGGATACATCGGGCAACGCATCTTCGTACAGGATATAGGTGCGCTGCCCCAGCCAATACCACATACCAGCCACGTTGCCCGGCTTGGGCGGACCATAGCGACGGGTAAGATCCTGTAGAATAAGGCGAGTTTTCTGCTCTTTCCGCAACCGATACGTAACGCCTATAAACTTTCCGCCCCGAAACCAGAACTCCGGATGCACAGGCTGGCCTGCCAACGTTACGGTATCAGTCTGGGGCAGCAGGCCATATACCCGGCTGGTTTTCCAGCGTTTTCCGGTTCCGGAAAATCGGGGCAGCAGGTAAGGAATGGTCCCTTCGGCTGCTCCGAACGCCAAGCCGTGCACAGCATAAGCAAAGTCAAGCGACTGGAGTGGCCACGTACTGCTGCTCTGAGCCTGACTGAAAAAGGGTAGCATTAGCAATAGCCAAACAAGTCTTTTGCCCATAGGAGGAAAGTAAATCAGCCACAAAGAAAACGCTCCTTCGGCGCAGAAAGCGTGACCGAAGGAGCGTTTCATGGGGAAAACCGAATCAGGCTGTACCGTGGCTGTGCGACTCGGTACCGAAGTACCTCGGGCTACACCTCGAAGCGCTTCACCGAGAGCCAGACGTTGCCGTTCTGCCCAAAAGTACGGGCGTTGATAACCATCCACTCCGAATCCACCTCTATTCGGTCACCGATGCCGGGCAGCACGTCGTGCCGCTGCATAATTAGGCTAATAGCGGCCCCGATTTTGTCTTCCAGCTCAGAAATCAGCTCGTGTGCCTCGCGGGATTCGTGCTGCTGGCGGAAGGTTTCGGCATAAGCGTGGTCGAGGTTAAGGTCGAAGGCAATATCCATGCAGGAAAGCTGTAAAATGGGTTTAATGGTGAGTGCTAGGCCTCCACTGCCGCCGTGCGGCCGAGCACCGTAGCGCCCTCGGGCATGTCTTTGAACGACTTGCGGGGCTTGAGGCCGAGCAGGGCAAACATCTGCTTGTCGGCGTCGAAGTCGGGGTTAGGCGTGGTCAGCAGCTTCTCACCCGAGAAGATGGAGTTGGCACCGGCCAGGAAGCACAGGGCCTGCTCCGTCACGGGCATTTCCTGGCGGCCGGCCGAGAGGCGTACCATGGTGTGGGGCATCAGGATGCGGGCTGTGGCAATCATGCGCAGCATTTCCCACACGCTCACGCGGGGCTGGTCGGCCAGAGGCGTGCCGGCTACGGGCACCAGGGCGTTTACCGGTACCGATTCGGGGTGGGCGGGCAGGGTAGCCAGCGTGTGCAGCATGGCAATGCGGTCCTCGTCGGTTTCGCCCAGGCCAATGATGCCGCCCGAGCACACCGAAATACCGGCCTTGCGCACGTGCTCCAGCGTGTTCAGCCGGTCGTCGTAGGTGCGGGTCGTGATGATGTCGTCGTACTTCTCGCGGCTGGTGTCGAGGTTGTGGTTGTAGGCGTACAGGCCGGCCTGCTTGAGGCGCTCGGCCTGGTACTCGTTCAGCATGCCCAGGGTGCAGCACACTTCCAGACCCATGCCGTTCACCTGCTCCACCATGCCCAGCACGCGGTCAAAGTCCTTATTGTCGCGGATTTCGCGCCAGGCGGCACCCATGCAGAAACGGGTGGAGCCCGAGTCTTTGGCGCGCTGAGCCGAGGCCAGCACTTCGGCGTCGGGTAGCAGCTTGTGGGCCTGCACGCCGGTGTGGTAGCGTGCGGCCTGGGGGCAGTAGGCGCAGTCTTCGGGGCAGCCGCCGGTTTTCACGCTCAGCAGGGTGCATACCTGCACTTCGCCGGTGGCCTGGGTTTGGGCGTGGATGGCGGCGGCCTGGGTGACCAGTTCCAGCACGGGCTGGTTATAGATGGCGTGTACTTCGTCGAGAGTCCAGTCGGTACGGAGCGTCATGGGGTGGGAAGAGTTTCGGTGGATGCTGGTGGTTTCGGAGCGGGACCAAACGGGGCGGCCCGCCGTAGCCGAAGCTGCCAGCGGGCCGCAAGATACACGAGAAGCGGATTTTTAGATGAGTTAGTGCGTAGTTCCATCCGCCAGGAGGCCGATAACCAGCATGTGAGCCAGGGAAATTGCCTGGGTAAATTCCTCGTTTTCGGCTTCCTGCTGAAAGAATCTAGTTTCCAGCACCGAAGCCTGTTGGATCAGCCACCGACGCAACGTGAGAATACTGTGCGCTGCGGTATCGGGAGTGAGCACACGAATACGCTTTTCCAAATCGGGAAGCCGTGAAATGGTACGAACCAGGTTTTCAAAGGCCCAATCGGTTTCGGCCGGCTGCCACGCTTGCAGTAAGGGTTCTAGTGAGCCGGTCAGTCGAATCAACCAGCCTATCAGCTCCTCCTCAAAAAAGCATTCGTGCTGAATATGCTGCGCCCACCAAGCCCTCAGGACTTGCCGAACAGCGGCTTTTTCCGCGTCGGGCCAACCATCCCAGCCGGCATACAGCATCTTGTCGAAAAAAGCATCCTTCTCCAGCTTTGAGTCCGGACACAGCAGCAATTCCAGCAGCCGGGGAAAGAAATACCGAAAGTCGGCCGCATTTCCCCAAGTCGTTATTGCCTTGAAAGCATAGCGCCGCAACTGTTTCTCGCTGAGGTCGGCCAGCGGCACGGTAAACAGCACCCGGTTTTCTTCGTCACTGATGCAACAAGGGCAGGCATCCGGCAACTGACGCAGCCGATGAGCAGAAAACCGGGCATACAGAACAGTATAGCAGATTCGTGAACAGTTCGTCCTGGCTCCGTGCAGCTGCGTAGAATGGAATATGAAACCGTATTCGCTTGATTTGCGCAGCCGCGTGGCGGCCGCCTGCCGCGAGCCTGGGGCGAGCAAGGC
>NZ_RWIT01000023.1 GCF_003944715.1 Hymenobacter rigui
ACGCCCCGCGGCGTTCCCCTCATCCGGGAATGCGCGGGGCGTGTTGCGTTTGGGGCTCTTCCCTTACCCCCCCGGTGGTACGGTCGCCGCGCGCCTGGCCGCTTGCTGTCTACGACCACCCGCGTAGTTCTTGGGGCTCTTACGCTTGAGTTGAAGGTAGCTGCAATCATTATATTTGCCACATTGCGCGGTCTTCTAACTGGTATAGGGAATGCCGGGTTAATGGGCTCATTATTGGTTAGTAGATCGAAGACAGCGCGAGAAGTACTATCCGAGGAAGTGGGAATAGCTTTAGGTAGTACCACCACAAAGCCAGTTACCAAGTGGTACCACGAAAAAGGTCCGCACTACCTAAATGTAGTGCGGACCTTTTTCGTGGTGCTGTTTTCAATACAGTCAAAGAAATACTGCTACAGCCAATACTTTTCTAATTCAATGATACCTGACCTATGTTAGTGCTTTGATCATTCACCACGGTAATTCCTGTGAGGATTTTGGGTTTGTAGACCGGCTGGCCGGTTGGGGCGGCGGTTGTAGGATAGAATTCTACGCGGTAAGTGCCGGAGGGTAGGGCATAGAGCTGAAATGCGCCGGATGCATCGGCGGTGGTACTGAATGTATCGGGTGTAGTAATGGATGAGCGAATGGCCAGCACCTGCGGTAGCGCGGCGGCCGGTGCTACTGTGCCACGTAGACCTCCTTTAATATCCTGAGCAACTACTCGTACCACGGGTTTGAGCAGATACCGCTCTTTCTTGTCATTGATGGGGTTCCAGTTGCCGCGCTCCACAATGGACTTGGCTACGTCGAAGTCCAGCAGGAGCTGATAGGTTTCCCGGTCGCGGAGCGTGGCTTTATCCAGCTTGAGCTTCACCCCTGAAGTCTGGCCACTGGGTGTTTTCAGATCATAGCGCTGACCGTCGCGGCCGATGACGTAGCTGCCGGGGCCGAGTATCAAGCGAATCTCCTTCAGGTCGCCGGCTGCGAAGTCGGTATTAACTAGCAGCGCCGACCGGCCATTGACGTACTCCATTACATTGATGGCTTGAGCCTGGAAGGGAAGCGTCTGCCAGCCGTCGGGGTTGCCCTCATCCAGCTTGTGCACTTCAATCTGACGCACGTCCAGTACCACGGACCGGAAATCACCGGGAGCATCCATCAGGCGTACTTCCAGTTTGGCGTTACCAGCAGAGTCATTGTCGTTACTACAGGCGGCCAGCCACAGTGGAGCAGATAGAAGCGCGTAAGCCAAGGGGCGAAAGACAGTCATGAGAAGAACGGTTTGGGGAAAAAAAGAACAGCTGACACCTATATGAGGCATCAGCTGTCTGGGGTAGCAAGAAGCTGGCCAAGTAGAACCACTTCAACGCGTATGCTAAAATCCTATTGCCCTGTTCCCGTACTATCGGCTTTGGTAGGTACTTTGGGCTCTTCGGTGGGTACAGGAGCCGATTTCGGGGTTTCGGCAGGTTTTGCAGCAGGCTTGGGCTTACCGAAGATGAGATTATTGAGGCCCTGCTTGGCTTTATCCTGCAGCTTGGCTTGCGCTTCGAGACGCTTCTTTTCCAGTTCCTGCTGGGCTTTGAGGGTTAACTCCTGTTGCTTGCGCTGCAGCTCCCGCTGGAGGCTGTCCTGGGCCACTTTGGCCTGGGCCTGTAGCTTAAGCTTGGCGTCATCTACCTTGGCCTGCACGATGTTCTGCACGAGGTCTTTAGCCTGGGCCTTCACGCTGCCGGTGGTGAGCTTAACCACTGGGTTTTTCATGCTGCCGCCGATGTTGAGGCCCAGCGTCACACGGTCGGTTCCTTTCAGGTTCTGCACGCCGGTTAGCTGGGTGAGCTTGCTGTTAAGCTGGTTGCCGACCTGGCCGGTGGGCACGTTTAGGGCCGTAACGTACTCGAGGTTCCCGTTCACGTTACTGGAGCCGCCCACGGTCATCTTAATCTGGCCCACAGTGAAATCAAAAGGCTTTACAATGAAGTTGCCGTTGAGCATCTCGGCGGCCACATCCTTATTTTCCACCACCAGCCGTTTCAACTCCTGAAACTGGGTGAGGCTGCTGATCTGGTTGAGGGCGGTAGAGTTGCCCACGGCGGCTCGCACCACCTCAAACAGCCCTTTACCGGTAAGGGTGCTGTACACGGGCATCATATCAGGGCCCATTTCGCCGCTCACGTTGAAGTTGGTGGAGAAGATGCCATCAACCTGCGAGGCCAGCGGCACCAGCGTCCGGATGGAGTTGAAGGCCTTAAAGGCGTTCTGGAAGTTGAGGTTTTTGATATTGAGTCCGAAGTTAAATTTCGGGTGTGCTAGGTTTTTGCTGCTGTAGCTGCCGTTGGTGGCAAACGCGCCGCCGAGGGTGTTGAAGGTCAGGTTGGAGAGCGTGGCCGTTTCGTCACGGACCGTGACGGTGCCTTTCACGTTATCCAGCTTCAGGTTATCGTACACCACCTGGCCCACGGTAGAGTTGAGGGTCAGATCCACGAACTTGGGAATCTGCAGAACGCCCTGGGCGGTGGTGGGGGCAGTGCCGCCGGTAGCAGTGGTCTGGCCGCTTACTTCATCTACCATCCACTCGTTTACATTGAAGCGGGAGCTGTTCACGGTGAGGGCGCCGCGCAACGGCTGTCCGGGTGTGAACAGGTAGCCCATGTAGTTGGACAGGGTGCCGGAGGCCGCAATATCCGACGAGCCCACCGAGCCGGTCATGTTCTGGAGGGCAATCTGGTTATTGTTGAAGGTGGCCGTAGCCTGGGTCACCTTCATGCCCTGGGGCAGGTCGGTGCTTTTGTAGGTAACGTTGCGGGCATTTACCGTGCCCGAGGCTACTACCGATTGATAGCGGCCGGCTTCGATGTCGGCCATGTTTCCCTTGGCAGCCACGTTGCCGGTGAGGCGGCCCGTTACGGTCATGCCCTGCAGCGGGAAGATGCGGGTGAGCTTGGTCAGGTCCACGGTGCCGTGCACGTCGGTATCGAAGGCCAGCTTATCCACGCCCTGGGTGGCCACGCGGCCTTCCAGCGGCTCGCCATCCAGCAGCATCCGGAACTGCGGAATGCTCACACGGGTGTCGTTCAGCTGGCCGGTGGGGTTCGTGACGGTGCCGTTGAGGGTCAGGTTCTCGATAGGGGCGGGGAACTGCTTGCTCTTCACGTAGCCGTTAGTCAGGTTCAGGCGAGCCTGCACCACGGGCATCTGGGTTTTCGAGTACACGCCCTTCGCCGTGCCATCCACGAACAGCTTACCGCGCAGCAATAGGTCCTGTACGGGATACACCTTCATCATCTCGGCCAGGTCCACGTTGGCTTTCACGCGGCCGTCCACCTTCATCGGCTCCAGTCCGTCGATGGCCACGTTACCGTCGATGGGGTTGGTGCCCAGGTCGAGGTGAAATTGCTTCACGTTCACCTTCACGTTGTTGGTAAAGCCCGAGGGGTTATCCACCACCATGTCCACGTTGATGTTGCGGGCCTGCTGGGGCAGTTGCGGGTACTTGAAGCTGCCGTTCTTCACCTGCAGGTTCACGCCGTAGCCGGGCATCTTCACGTCGTTCTGCAACCCCTTAAAGTAACCATCAAAGGCTACCTTGCCGCTGGCGTTCAGGTCTTTGAACTGCGCATTGTAGGCCCCGGGCACCAGGCTCAGCAGGGTTTTGAAGTCGGTTTCGAGGGCTTTGAAGGTGAGGTCGTAGGTGATGTCGGTGTCATTGGGCAGCCCGATGGTGCCCTGGAAGGTGGCCGGAAAGTCGTTCAGCTTCACCTTGTTGTCCTTGAACGTGAACAACATCTTGTCCAGGTTCATGGCCAGGGTCACGTCGGCGTCGAGGCGCTTGTTGGTTACGTATTCGGTGCCGTCGTACTGCATCGAGAAGCTCTCGGCGGTGGTCTGGCTGACCATATCGAAGATGTTCTGCTCGAAGTCGCCAGAGCCCGAGTGGTTCACGCCCCGCAGCTGCATGCCGAAGGGAATGCTCAGGTCCTCGTAGCGCAGGCGGCCGTTGTTGATCTGCCAGCCCTGAATAGCCAGGCTCACGGCCGTGGTATCCTGCCCCTTGGCTGCCGCCGCCGAGTCCGATACGTACACGTCCCAGTTGGCCCGGCCGCTTTTCAACACCTTAATATGCAGGTCGGGCTGCTCCAGCGTGATGTTCTTGATTTTGATCTGGCTGCCACGCACCACGCTCATCAAGTCCAGGCCCACCCGCACTTCGGGCAGGTAAGCCAGCGTATCGCGGGAAAAGGAATCCTGGCCGATGACGCGGAGCTGGTTCAGACGCAGAGCCAAGTCGGGAAAGGTGCTGAGCAGGGTCACGTCCACGTTGGCCGGATCGTACTCCACCTTGGCCCGCACCCGCTGGGCCAGCTGCTGGTCGAAAGCAGCTTTAATCTTATCCTTGAACAGTACCGGGGCCAGGGCCAGGCCTGCTACCAGCAGAACCAGGAAAATCAGCAATCCGACAAAGAATTTGCGCATAGTGGTAGGAGGAAGGGAGAAGCAGAAACCGGCGTGACGGCGGAAAAAGGTGGCAGTCAGCCGGGTAAGGTAGTTGGCAAAAGTAGAACGAAACCAGCCGGAAGCCCGGCAGGAAGAGTAAAAAACCGGGCCAGAAGTTGCTATAAACGCGGCAGCCACAGTGCTTGGTGCCGAAAATCAGGAAAGAAAATCCCACTTTAGATGCGTAGCGGCAAACCAGCGCGTACCAAAGCCTGCGGTTCACCCGTTATAGTGGCAGCTTATGAGAGGTTTACGTCAGGTTCAGCATGCTCAGCGTCAGCGCCTGCGCTTCCGGAAACGGGGGCTGCTGCTAGCTGCCTGCGTAGCCGGAGCCACCAGTGCGTCGGCCCAAGATCTCTACTTTGCCCAGCCCTACGCCAACCGCATGCAGCAAAATCCGGCGTATGCCGGCCTGCTCGATGATTACAGCATCACGCTGAGCTACCGCAATCAGTTTCCGACCCTGGCCGGCACCTTTCAAACCAGCCAACTAGCCGCCGACTACCGATTTCGGGACCAGCACAGCGCCGCTGGATTACTGGTAAACTATGACCGGACCGGCGGCGTGGGCTATACTCGTTTTCAGGCCGGAGGTGTGTACGCCTACCATCTGCGGCTGAACGAGCAGTTGAGTCTGAGTGGTGGGGCTTCGGTGAGCTATGGCCTGCAACGGGTGAGTTACGGCAACCTGGTTTTCGGCGACCAGCTTTCGGATGACGGAGTAACGCGTGACTACAGTCTGGAAGTAGCCGATTACAAGCCGGTACATTATGTCACGGCGGGCGTAGGCAGCCTGCTGTACACCGACCGATTCTGGGTGGGCGCAGCCGCGCATCATTTGAATCAGCCCGATTTAGGTTTCATTACGCAGTCCACATTACCATTGCGGCTCAACCTGCAGGGGGGCTACAAGGTGTATTTCGTACGGACTACGATAAAGCAGGAACATCGGGAAATAAGTCTGGCGCCAGTGGTGAACTATACCCGGCAGGGGGGCTCCCAACGGGCCGAGGCTGGTTTGTACTTTACGGCTACACCCCTCACCTTAGGGGCTGTGTATCGGGGAGTTCCACTGCCGGGTTCGTTGCAACCGCAGCAGCTTCTGACGGCTATTGCCGGAGTCAGCGTAGGAAGCTTTCGGTTGGGCTACAGCTATGATATGAGCCTCAGCCAGTTCAGCTCAGATTTGGGCGGCGCACACGAAATTTCCCTGGCACTCCGGGAGTTCGATTCGCTGGAAGCGGCCTGGCGCCGGCTAAAACGCCGGAATTACCCGACAATTCCTTGCCCAGCCTTCTAAAATTTTGTATTATTGCAGCCGACTTGCCTTGTCTAAACGCTTTTCTAACAGGTAGTTTCAACTTGATCATGAATTTTTCCAAGTACCTGCGCTTTGCTGTAGTGGGAGCCTGCGCACTGGCCGCTTGTAAGGGCGGACCGCCCACGGCTACCAAACCCGGTAAGTACAGCTCCACCACGGGCATTGAGTACAATACCGAGGAAGGCATGAAGGTGTCTGACTACAAAGGCATTCCGGATGGTCCCGGTCTGGTGTTTATCGAAGGTGGCCGCACGGTGTTGGGGTCAGCTGAAGAGGACATTGCCATGACCCACGACAACCTGGAGCGTACCGTAACGCTGGCATCCTTCTACATGGACGAGGCCGAGGTGGCCAACATTCACTGGCTGGAATACCTGCACTACGTGCGGAAGGACTCCTCCGAGGAGTTCTATCAGTCGGCGCTGCCCGATACGACGGTGTGGGCACGTGAGCTGTCGTTCAACGACCCTTATGTAGATTACTACCTGCGTTATCCCGGTTTCCGTTATTTCCCGGTAGTTGGCGTAAGCTGGCTGCAGGCCAACGACTATTGCACCTGGCGCACCGCCAAGGTGAACGAGCGTCTGGCTGGCGAAAGTGACGAAGGAGACAGTGGCAGCAGCAAAGGCGGTGGCCTGTTCGGCAAGAAGAAGAACAAAGGCGGCGATGCTGCTGAAGGCACTTCGGAAGGCGGCGGCGGAACCAAAATTGCCATCGAAAACGGCAATACGCTGCCGAACTACCGTCTGCCCACGGAGGCTGAGTGGGAGTATGCTGCTCAGGCCCTCATTGGTACGCAGGAAACCGGCAACGAAAACCAGGAAAATAAGCGGATCTATCCTTGGGATGGTCGTCAGGTGCGGAACCCCTATGGCAAAAACATGGGCCAGTTCCTTGCTAACTTCAAGCGTGGCCGTGGTGACTATGCCGGTATTGCCGGTTCGTTGAACGACGGTGCCATGATTACGGAGTATATCTACAACTATCCGCCCAACGACTACGGCCTGTACAACATGTCGGGCAACGTGAACGAGTGGGTGCAGGATATCTACCGTCCGCTGTCGTACGAAGATGTGGAAGACCTGAACCCCTTCCGTCGGAACGGTTTCCTGGACCCCTCGGAGAAATACGACAAGAAGGGCTACCAGTCGCTCATCGATGACCACGTGCGCGTGTACAAAGGTGGCTCGTGGCGCGATGTAGCCTACTGGCTCTCGCCCGGTACGCGTCGTTTCATGGCCGAAGACTCGGCCACGGCTACCATCGGTTTCCGGTGCGCCATGATCAACGCCGGTTCCAACAAATAAGGACCACTGATTACACGGATATTCCGCGGATTTCGCGGACGATTCTGATAAACGAAACAGGCCGCCCAATCTGGGCGGCCTGTTTCGTTTTGCTGTTTTCGGTACGGTCAATAAAGTGGAATGCATCTGTCTAGGCAATGCCTAGCGGTCGGCAGTAGCAATGGTAGCGATGCTGACCTCCAAGGCTCCGGCGGCCAGTAGCACGGCCGCACAGGCTTCAAGTGTGGCTCCGGTGGTCAATACATCATCAACCACCAGAATGCGCTGGCCGCGCACCAGTTCCGGTTTAGCCACTTCAAACACCGTTTCTACGTTTTCCCAGCGTTGCATGCGGTTTTTGCGAGTTTGGGAATTGGTGTAGGTAGTGCGCCGCAATGCCTCGGCCTTCCACACCACGCCTAGGCCGGCAGCCAAGCCCTCCGCAAAGCTGTCGGCCTGGTTGTAGCCGCGCTGGGCCAGTTTCCGGGTGTGTAGCGGTACGGGCACTATCAGGTCGAAGCTGGCGCGCAGCCCGGCCTCCGTCAGTTCCTGCCCATACCAGCGGCCCAAAATGCGGCCAACTTCCTGCTGACCCCGATATTTAAGTTGATGCAGCAGATGTTGGACCCGACCGTGCTTCTGGAAGCGCAGGTAACTGAGCGTATGTTGAACAGGGAGTTTCCCCCAGAAGCGGCGCGCCAACGGATTCTGTTCGGTGGGCAGGCGGTGGTAGTCGGTGTAAGGCAATTGCGCGCGGCAACTGGTGCAGATGTGGTCTTCGCCGCGAGCCAAGGGCTCCTGACAAGCGAGGCACACGCGCGGGAAAAGCAGTCCAACAAAATCGGATAAAACGGCGGGTAATAACATGGACGTAGGCAGAATACCGTAGGAATAGCAGGCAGGCCGTGGGGACCGGGAAACTTCTCCCTAATTTTAAGGTTTAAAGCCGACTTCCGGAATAGCCCGGAGCGTTGCCTGCCTTATACATAACCGGTTTTTCAGATGAGCCTCGTTTCAGAATTTAATGACTACCGCCAGCGGATGAATGAAAAAATCCTGGCGGCCGATAATAAGGTCATCAAGCGTTTTTTCAACCTCGATACCAACACCTACCAGGAGGGGGCCCTCAACGTCAAAACCAAGGAAATTGTGGGCCTGGCCTGCTCCATGGTGCTGCGCTGCGACGACTGCATCAAATACCATCTGGGCAAGTGCTTCGAGGAGAAGCTCACCGACGAGGAAGTGTACGAGGTGTTTGCCATTGCCAACCTCATTGGGGGCAGCATTGTAATTCCGCACTTCCGCCGGGCGGTGGAGTACTGGGAGGCTTTGAAAGAAGAGGCGGCCACGCCGGCTCCCGAGCATCTGCACGAGGCATAATGCTGGATCCGCAGGAAACCGAGGCGCAGTTTGAGCAGCGCTGGTGGGAGCTGATGAACGACATGCGAATCCGCTTCGGCAAGAAGCCCGACCTAAACGCGCTGTTGCTGCTGATTGGGGTGCAGGAGCTGGGCCAGGGGGCTGGTCCCTTCACTAAGGAGCAGAAGCAGGACCTGATGCACATTGCCACGTGCCGGCTGTTCAGCATTTCGGGCTACTACGAGCTGGAGCGCGTGGACGAGGAAGGCTGGCCCCACTACCGGCTGTTGCAGCAGCTGCCATTCAGCAACCTGAAGGAGCAGGAGCGCATGCTCAAGTGGCACATTCTGGAATACTTCGACGAGCAGGACTAAGTGAAGATCATTTCCTATAACCTCAACGGCTTCCGCTCGGCCATGGGCAAGGGACTAGCCGATTGGGTAGCCGAAACCCGGCCTGACGTGCTGTGCGTGCAGGAAATCAAAGCCGGCCGGGAACCGCTCGACGTGTCGGCGCTGACCGGGCTGGGCTACCACGCCTACCTGCACCCGGCTCAGAAGCCCGGATATAGCGGGGTGGCCACTTTCAGCCTGCAAAAACCGCTGGCGGTGGTGGAAGGCTGCGGCCAGAGCTGCTACGATGATGAAGGCCGGGTGCTGCGGCTGAATTTCGAGCACTGCTCGGTGCTGAATACCTACATGCCCTCGGGCACCAGCGGCCCCGAGCGGCAGGCGTTTAAGGTGGAGTGGCTGCACTTTTTCCGGCGCTACGTGCGTGAGCTGCAGGGGGCCGGGGTGCCCCCGTTGGTTATTGCCGGCGACTACAACTGCTGTCAGGAGGAAATTGATATTCGCAATGCCAAGACCAACCTGAACAGCCCCGGCTTCACGCCCGAGGAGCGGCAGTGGTTTCGGGACTTCCTGGCCGACGGCTTCACCGACTCGTTCCGCCACCACCACGGCCCCGTGCCCGACCGGTACTCGTGGTGGACGTTTCGGGCCGGGGCCCGCGCCCGCAACGTGGGCTGGCGCCTCGACCACCTGCTGGTGGACAACGCCCTGGTACCCCACATTCGCCACGCCGACCTGCTGCACGACGTGGTGCACTCCGACCACTGCCCAGCGGTGGTGGAGTTGGCATTTTAGCCTAGAGCCAACAAGTACGAGTACCCCGGAGCTGTGCTTCGTCCCGCGTAAGAGGAAATCTGCCTTTTACCGCGGGACGAAGCACAACTCCGGGGTACTCGTACTTACGGCATCTGGGCCGGGGTACAGGATTACCCGGCCAGAATCATCTCGGCTACTTCGCGGCCCGAGGCTAAGGCGGCATTGAGGGAGGGGTAAGCGGCGTAGTCGCCGCAGCGGAACAGGCGGTCCTCCACGCGCAGCGACTGGCGGGCAGCCTGGCCAGCTGGGTACTCGGGTAAGGCGTGCGGAATGTGGTAGGTACGCAGGTGCCGCCATTGGGCCGCTTCGGCTCCGAACCATTGCGGCAACTCGTGCTGTAGCCGGGCCGTCAGTTCTTCTTCCGGGAGGCCATGCTCGCCGTGGGTGCTCACCGATACCAGCCGCTGGCCGGCTGGAGCGTAGGCGGGGGCCACATCCGAGGGGAAAGCCACGTTGTGGGCCAGGCCCGTGGAAGCAGCATTCAGCCGCAGTAGTTTATCGGGGCGGCCCTTGGCGGCGGGGGCGGCAAAGTACGTGCAGGTGGTATGCCGCCAACGGGTAGTAGGTTGGTCGGTGGGAAGCTGGTCAGTAGCGGGGAGCAGGTGGCGGGCGGCTTCGCCATCCACGGCTACTACTACGGCCGCGCCGGTCAGGGTTTCGCCGCTTGCCAGCTGCACGCTGGTACCCTGGATGGATTGCACCCGGGTATTCAGGCGGAGGCTGCCGGTGGGCAGGCGGGCGGCCAGCTGCTCGGGAAGCTGCTGCATACCCAGGGCGGGCAGGGTAGCTTCGCCTTCCACAAACTGCTTGAACACGAACTCAAAGAAGTTGGCCGCCGTGCTCAGGGTGCGGTCTAGGAACACCCCCCCGAAGAACGGGCGGAAGAAGTTATTGATCATCTGCTCGCTCCAGCCATACTGCCGCAGAAATTCCAGCGTGGAAAGGGCGGTGGTGGAGTTGCGGCTCAAGAGCTGTTGACTGGTGAAGCGCCGCACGTGCTGCACCATGCTCACAATGCGGAGCTTATCGGGCAGGGTGCCAATGCGGGATGTAAGGGCCGAAAAGGCGGCGGTGGGCTGCTGCAACGGGTTCACCAAGGTGGTTTCCTGACCATCGGGCAACCTGATAACGGCTCCGGACCGGAATGCCTGCAGGTTGAGGGCACCGTAGTCGATGAGACGCTCGACCTCGGGGTAACGGGTGAGCAGCACCTGAAAGCCCCGGTCGAGGCGGAAGCCGTCGGGCGTTACGTCGGTGCGCACGCGCCCGCCCACGGCGTCGGCTGCTTCGAGCAGCAGTACGGGCCGGCCGGCGCGGTGCAGGTAACAAGCGCACGACAAGCCCGCTAGGCCCGCGCCGATAATAATAACTGGAAGTTGAGTAGCGTCGGCAGTGTTCATACCACAGCAAACTGCAAAACCACCGGCAAGGTTGGGCTAGCCGTACAGCGTAACGCCGTAGCGCTGCTTAAATGCCTGGATTTCTTCGTAGCTCATAGTCGGGTTGAGCAGGAAGGTGCGCTGGCCCTCATATGATTCCTTCAGCGGAATGCGCTGCTCATACCAGCAGTGCAGCAGTTGAATCAGGCGCTGTTGCTCCCGCTGGTGGCGCAGCCGAAAGGAATACGTATGCCAGGAACCAGCCTGGATATAGTTACTGGCTTGTATGCGGCTCGGAAATAGGCTGGTGTCAAGTGGGGTAACCTCCGGCTCGGCAATGGTAAGCCGAAGCGGCGTATAGCCATCCACTATCAACTGTTCAGCCTGCTCGCCTAGCTTCAGGTAAAGAGCTTCCGGCGTCAACAGCAAGCTACCTATAGCGGGCTGCTCCTGAGGGAATACGCTTTTGATACTCGATATTGAAAAGAAAGAGGTATCAGCGAGGGTAGCAAACGGCTCCAGTATGGGCAAGCCCAGCAGCAGCGTTTCGTCGGTATGAAAATACTCGCCGCGCTGAACGGCCCGATGAGCCTGGGCAAGTGTTTCGGTAGAGAGCAGCGTCATGAAGCGTTAAAACAGCGGCTTACGCTTCTTCATCACCTTGCGGGTTTTCATCGTCCAGAACTCGGCCACGCCGGGACGCTGCAGGCTCACGCGCCACACGCCCATGGCTTGGCCCAGCTGGTAGCCGGTGGCCTGATCCTGCAGAAACTGCTGTTTAATAAGTGGGTAATCGGCGGCGGCAATATCCTGGCCCACGGTGCCGTGGCAGCGCAGACACAGCTGGTCGTTCAGCACTAGAGGGCGCTGGTAGGTAAACTCCTCAGCCCCGGGGCGGGCCACTCGGCGGGTTGTGTCGGCGGGGTTCAGCTCGGCCGCAGATAGCGTGGCCTGGTTGGCAGGGTTACGGGGGCGGCTCGAGACACGGCGGAGCGTTGCCTGTAGCACCTTAGCCAGCGAATCGGTAACGGGTAACCGTTCGGGGTGACAATAGGGCAGGGCCGCGGCTACGCCACCTTCCTGCAGCTTCTGGGCCAGCACCGTGCGCAATTCCCGCTCGGCAGTGCGTGTGAGCGAGTCGCCGGCCCAGCGGGTAGCCCGCAGCAAGTCGGCGGGCATGATGCGCTTTACCTCCCAGTTCGCTGCCTCCACGGCCAGCTCCTTGGTGTTGCTGAGGTGTTCCACCTGATCGGGCCGGCAGGCCGCCAGCAGGGGTAGAAGCAGAAAGGAGCAAAGAAGTGGGCGCATGGGAGGGGGGAATAGAGAAATTACCTGTCATCCTGAGCGGCCCGAAGGACCTTATCACGTTTGGTTGACTCTCAAACAGGGCGTTCCAACGTGATAAGGTCCTTCGGGCCGCTCAGGATGACGGATATAGTAACAGCCAACAACGCATTTACTCCCACAAATATGTCCGTAAGGCGTCGTATTCTGGCTCCAGTAGGATACTTTGTTTAGGCCGGCGCATGAGGTCTGCCAGTTCGGCGGGCAGCGGCACCGGATGGCCGGTGGCGGCTTCCACTGCTTCAGGGAACTTCACCGGGTGAGCGGTTTCGAGGAACAGACCGCGCTGCGCCGGGTGGTGGCGCAGATACTCCTCCAGCGCAAAGTAAGCCACGGCCCCATGCGGATCGAGCACGTAGCCGGTTTCTTGGAACACCCGGGCAATGGTGGCCGTGGTGTCGGCGTCCGAAACGGTGTAGCCGCTCAGCAACTCACGCAGCACCGGGTACTGGTGCCCGAACAGCTCCAGAATGCGGCCGAAGTTGCTCGGGTCGCCCACGTCCATGGCGTTGGAAAGGGTAGCCACGGCCGGCTGGGCCGCGTACTGGCCCGACTGCAGGTAGCGGGGCACGGCGTCGTTCTGGTTGCAGGCGGCCACGAAGTGGGCCACCGGCAGCCCCGAGGCGTAGGCCAGCAGCCCGGCGCACAGGTTGCCGAAGTTGCCGCTGGGCACGGCCACCACCGGTGGGTGCGCGTGGGGCCACTGGGCCAGTGCCGCCACGTAGTAGACCTGCTGGGGCAGCCAGCGGGCCACGTTGATGGAGTTGGCCGAGGTGAGCTGCCGCCGCTGCCGCAACGCGTCGTCGCGGAAGGCCTGCTTCACCAGCCGCTGGCAGTCGTCGAAGTTGCCGCGCACCTCCAGGGCCCGGATGTTCTGGCCCAGCGCCGTGAGCTGCTGCTCCTGCACCGGACTCACTCGGCCCTGCGGATACAGAATCACCACCTCTACGCCCGGCACGCCCAGAAACCCGCTGGCCACGGCCCCGCCGGTGTCGCCGGAGGTAGCCACCAGCACCGTAACGGGCCGGGTTTCGTGGCGGGAGAAGTAGCCCAGGCAGCGGCTCATGAACCGCGCCCCCACGTCCTTAAACGCCAGCGTGGGCCCGTGAAACAGCTCCAGCGCGCTGATGCGGTCCGTCACGGGCACCACGGGCAGCGGGAAATCCACAGTTTCGGCGCAGATGCGGGCCAGCTCCGGCTCCGGAATGGCGCTGCCCACGTAGGGCCGCAGGACAGTCAGGGCCAGCTCGGCCGGCGTCAGGTGGGGCAGCTGAGCTAGGAAGTCGGCCGGGAAGCGCGGAATGGTTTCGGGGAAGTACAGGCCCCCGTCCGGGGCCTGTCCCGCCACGGCCGCCGTCCGAAAATCAACGGGCTCCGATTGGCGGTTGAGGCTATAGTAATGCATGGCGGTTGAGTGGTGAAGGCCGATGTAGAGACGCAACGCTTCGCGTCTGCTCGTTGCTGATGTTGTTTGGTTGGCGCAAGTTCGGGTCGTTCAATGACGAGACGCGAAGTGTCGCGTCTCTACATCAGGCAGGCATCAGGCGGGCAGAATCCGGCAGCCGGTTGTGTTGATTGTCGTTTGGTACACGTAGTAATCCAGGCCCAGCTGCTCGTAGGTCGTGCGCATCACCTCGGCCACGGCCTGGGCGGTGGCTTCGTGCTGACTGAGCATGAACAGGGAGGGGCCCGAGCCGGAAATGCCGCCGCCCAGCGCCCCGGCGGCGCGGCTGCCGCTCTTTACCTGCTCAAACCCCGGAATCAAAATGCTGCGCACGGGCTCCACAATCACGTCTTCCAGGGCCCGGCCGATGAGGGCGTAATCGTGTTTGAGCAGGCCGGCCACCAGCGCGCCCACGTTGCCCCACTGCCGCACGGCGTCGCGCAAAGGCACCTGCTGCTTCAGAATCTGGCGGGCGTCGGAGGTTTTTACTTCAATCTGGGGGTGCACCACCGTCACGAACAACGGCGGGGCATCCAGCGGCACCACGTCGGGGGCGGGCGTGGTGGAGCGGATGAGCGTGACGCCGCCGTAGATGGCTGGGGCAATGTTGTCGGCGTGGCGCACGCCGGAGGCCACTTCCTCGCCGTACATGGCAAACTCCACCAGCTCGGCCCGGGTGAATCGGTTGCCCAGCAGGTGGTTCAGCCCCACCACGGCCCCCGCCGCGCTGGCCGCGCTGCTCCCGATGCCGCTGCCCGGCCTGATGTGCTTGCGAATGCGCACCTCCACGCCTGTTACCTCGGGCACGGCCCGCAGCATGGCCAGCAGCGCTGCCCCCGCTACGTTGCGGGCGGGTTCAGTAGGCAGGCCAAAGTCATCCTCATTCAGAATGCGCACCCCCGGCTCGTCGGTCAGGCGCAGGTGCATTTCGTCGTTGGGCTCGTGCAGGGCAAACCCCAGCACGTCAAATCCGCACACCACGTTGGCCACGGTAGCCGGGGCAAGGAGAGAGACGGTGTTAGTGGAAAGCGGCATGTTGATAGGTAAGAACTAATGGAAGGAAGCAGTGTCAACGAGGACCCCATCCTCGGCCTACTCTGCTTGATGCGCAGAATCCTCCTGGAGAGGGGTGCCAGACGCGAGTTAAACTCCTGATTTGTTGCACGCACCCCTCTCCCGGAGGGGAGGGGCCGGGGGTGGGGTCAATGTGCGGCCCGCAACACATCGGCAAATACCCCGGAGGCAGTTACTTCGGCCCCGGCGCCGGCGCCTTTAATGACCAGGGGTTGCTCTACGTAGCGGTTGGTGAAGAACAGCACGGCGTTGTCCTTGCCCTGCAGGCTGTATAGGTCGTGGCCGGGGGCTACCTGCTGAAGGCCCACCCGGGCCCGGCCTTCTTCAAAGCTCGCCACGAAGCGGAGCTTGCAGCCTTGGGCGGCGGCTTCGTCGTAGAGGCGGCGGAAGTGCGACTCGTGGGCGGCCAGCTGCTCGTAGAAGGCCGGCACGTCGCCTTCCAGGCAGGCGGCGGGCAGGAAGGAGTCGTTCTGCACGTCGGGCATTTCCAGCGGGTGGCCGGCTTCCCGGGCCAGAATCAGGATTTTGCGGGCCACGTCCACGCCGGTCAGGTCGAGGCGGGGGTCGGGCTCGGTGTAGCCTTCCTGCTGGGCCTGGCGCACCACCTCAGCAAAGGGCCGGGTGCCGTCGTAGTTATTGAACACAAAGTTGAGCGTGCCCGACAGTACCGCCTGCATGCGCTGCACCTCGTCGCCGCTGCGCAGCAGGTCGCCCAGCGTACCGATGATGGGCAGGCCCGCGCCCACGTTGGTTTCAAACAGAAACTGGGTGTTGAACTCCTGGGCCAGGCTTTTGAGGCGGGCGTACCGCGCGTATTCGGCCGAGGCCGCTACCTTGTTGCAGGCCACCACCGCCACCGAGCGGGCCAGCAGCTGCTCGTACACCTGGGCCACGTCGGCGCTGGCCGTCACGTCCACGAACACCGTGTTGCGCAGGTTCAGGGCCAGCAGCTCGTCGGTAAGGCGGGGCAGGTCCAGGGTCGGGCCGGCGGCCAGGGCCGCTTCCCAGTTGGCCAGGTCGAGGCCGTCCTCATCCAGCACAAACTGCCGGCTGTTGGCCAAGCCCACCACCCGCAGGTGCAGGCGCAGCTTCTCGCGCAGCCAGGGCTGCTGGCGCTGCAGCTGCTCCAGCAGCTTGCGGCCCACGTTGCCCACGCCCGCCACCACCACGTTCACCTGCCGGGTAGTGGCCTCGAAGAAGGTTTCGTGCAGCACGTTGATGGCCTTGCGCACGTCCTGCTGGCGGATAACGGTAGAAATATTCTTCTCTGATGAGCCCTGGGCAATGGCCCGGATGTTCACCCCGTTCTGGCCCAGCGCCCCAAACAGCCGTCCGCTGATGCCGGGGTGGTTTTTCATCTGCTCGCCCACCAGCGCCACCACGGCCAGCTCATCCTCCCGGTCGAGCGGGTCGAGCAGGCCGCGGCCGATTTCGGCGGCAAACTCCTGGTCGGCAGCCTGCTGGGCCCGGTCGGCATCGGGGGTGCTCACGGCTACGCAGATGGAGTGCTCGGAGGAGCTTTGGGTGATGAGCACCACGTTGACCTGCTCCTGGGCCAGGGCCGCAAACAACCGCCTGGAAAAGCCCGGCACGCCCACCATGCCGCTGCCTTCCAGCCGCAGCAAGGAAATGGGCCCGATGCTGGAAATACCCCGCACAAATTCCTGGTTGGCCGGCGGGGCAACTTCCACCAGCGTACCCGCGTCGGTGGGGGCGAAGGTGTTCTTGATCCAGAGCGGAATACCGGCCCGCATGACCGGCTGAATGGTGGGCGGGTACAGCACCTTGGCCCCGAAGTGCGAGAGTTCCATGGCCTCCTGGTAGCTGATGCGCGGGATGGGCCGGGCCGCGCGCACTAGGCGCGGGTCGGCCGTCATCATGCCGCTCACGTCGGTCCAGATTTCCAGCGTGGACGCGCCCAGCGCCCCGGCAAAGATGGCCGCCGTGTAGTCGGAGCCGCCGCGGCCCAGGGTGGTGGTGCTGCCGTCGGGGGCGGCGGCCACAAAACCGGGGGCCACGTACAGCGGCACCTCGCCCGTCGCGGCCGCCTGAATGAGCGGGTTGGTGCGGGCAAAATCTACGGCGGCGTGACCGTAGCGGGCATCGGTGCGGATGAGCTGGCGGCTGTCCAGCCACTGGTGGGCCGCTCCCCGGGCCGCCAGCCCTGCCGCCACCAGCCGCGACGACAGCAGCTCGCCGTAGCTCACCAGCTTATCCAGGGTGCGGGCCGACAGCTCGCCCAGGGCAAAAATTCCGTCGCAGAGGCTTTCCAGCTCGTTGCAGCTGGTTTTTACCTGGCTCAGCACGGCGCTCTGGCCGGCAATGGGCAGCAGGCCGCGGGCTGCCTCCAGGTGGCGCTGCTCCAGCTCGCGCAGCAGGGGGCGGTAGGAGTCGTCGTGGGCGGCGGCGCGGCGGCCGGCCGCAATCAGCTGGTCGGTAACGCCGCCCAGGGCCGATACCACCACCACGGTGGGAGCCTGGCGGGCGGCGGCCTGGGCCAGGTCGAGTACCCGCTGCATGTTGTCGGCCGTGGCGACGGAGGAGCCGCCGAATTTCAGTATCTGCATAGTAGGTCGTTGCGTGATGGGCGTAAAAAAACCCGCTTTCGGCCCGGGGCCTCCTGGGCGGGAGGCGTACCGGCGAAGCGGGCGGCGAATCAGAAGGGTAAGGAGTTCCGCAGCCCGCTCTAGCGGGTTGTGGTAATAGTTGTGCCGGTACCCATCAGAGTGAGGGGCGAAGCGGGGTAAAAAGCAGGAGCAGCACCGGGCCGGACCATATACCTGAGGAGATTAACGCTGGCCAAAGTAGGAATTATTCCAAACGGCCCGCATTTCCGGAACAGAATTATTTACGATTTCTACCGAATGATACGAACCGCAGAATTGGTGTAGAGACGCGACACTTCGCGTCTCAGGATTGCCAATGTTGTTTGATAGGTATGGGGTTGGTCGTTCACCGAGAAGACGCGAAGTGTCGCGTCTCTACACCAGTTCTAGCGGTTCCGCCCGCATCGGCGCCGTCGGATACTTCCTGCTTATTTACCAACGACTTCGTTTCCGTACCTTTGCACTCCCCATACATTTTCTGAAGGCAAGATGCTAGATAAACTGGAGGCCATCCAACAGCGCTTTGAGGACGTGAGCGAGCAGCTCACCCAACCCGAAGCCATGAGCGACATGAAACGCTTCAAGGCCCTCAATAAGGAATACAAGGACCTCGGCAAAATCGTGACCGAGTACAAGGCCTACCAGAACGTGCTGGCCAACATCGAAGGCGCCAAGGAGGTCATTGCCAACGAAAAGGACGAGGACTTCCGCCAGATGGCCAAGGACGAGCTGGAAACGCTCTACCCCGAGCAGGAGCGCCTGGAAGCCGTTATCAAAGAGCTGCTTATCCCCAAAGACCCCAACGACAGCAAGGACATCATCATGGAAATCCGGGCCGGGGCCGGGGGGGATGAGGCGGCTATTTTTGCCGGCGACCTGCAGCGTATGTACATGCGCTTCGCCGAAAAGCAGAACTGGAAAATGGAATTGGTAGACGCCACCGAGGGCACGTCGGGCGGCTACAAGGAAATTATCCTGGCCGTGAAGGGCGAGGACGTGTACGGCAAGCTCAAGTTCGAATCGGGGGTGCACCGCGTGCAGCGCGTGCCAGCCACCGAAACCCAGGGTCGCATTCACACCTCGGTAGCTTCTATTGTAGTAATGCCCGAGGCCGAGGAGCTGGACGTGCAGATTGATATGAACGAGGTGCGCAAAGACCTGTTCATGTCGTCGGGCCCCGGCGGGCAGTCGGTAAACACCACCTACTCGGCCGTGCGCCTCACCCACTTGCCCACCGGCATCGTGGCTCAGTGCCAGGATCAGAAGTCGCAGCTCAAGAACTTTGATAAGGCCCTGCAGGTACTTCGCTCGCGCCTCTACGAAATTGAGCTGGCCAAAAAGAACGAAGCCGAAGGTGCGGCCCGCAAGAGCATGATTGGCGGCGGCGACCGGTCGGACAAAATCCGCACCTACAACTACCCCCAAGGTCGCGTAACCGACCACCGCATCGGCCTCACGGTGTACAACCTGTCGTCGGTAATGGACGGCAACATCGACGAGTTTGTGGAGCAGCTGCGTATTGCCGAAAGCGCCGAGCGCCTGCAGGAAGGCGTAGGATAAGCGTAGAACTGTAGAACAAGCTGTAGCTTGTTTCCGGAACTGCCCCGCCTGATGCAATCCGGGTGGGGCAGTTTGCGTTTGAAGTTGTTGTATTCACCGCCGTAGCTACCCAATCGGCGCAAGCTAAAGCATGCGTTACTACCTACTTCCGCTTGTCCTGCTGCTCTCGTTCCTGGTGGTGCTGCTGCCCGGCTGCGAGCCCAAGGAGGACATCATCACCACCGACAGCAGCGCCCGGCTGGAGTTTACCCAGGACACGGTGAAGTTTGACACGGTATTCACCTCGGTGGGCACTGTGAGCAAGCGGCTGTGGGTGTACAACCGCAACGCCCGTGCCGTGCGGGTGTCGGAAATCAGCCTGCAGAATCGGCCCGGCGTAACGTACAGCCTGCTGGTGAACGGGGAGCCCACGCTCACAGCCCGCGACGTAGAAATCCGGGGCAAGGACAGCCTGCTGGTACTGGTGCGCGCCACCATCGACCCCACGCCCTCCGACCTCAAGCCGTTTCTGGTGGTGGATGACCTGAAATTCCGCACCAATGGCAACGAGCAGGTGGTAAAAGTGCTCAGCTACGGCCAGAACGCCTACTTCCACAATCAGGAAGAAATCCGCCGCAATACCATCTGGAAGGCCGATAAGCCCCACGTCATTTTCGACTACGCCTTCGTGGATTCGCTCGTGACGCTGACCATTGAGCCGGGCACCCGCATCTATAGCCACGCCGGCGCGGCCCTGCTGGTGGGTGGCACCCTGCGCTGCAATGCCGACTTCCGGCCCACCGCCGAGCTGAAACCCACGGACCGCAACTTCGTGCGTTTCCAAGCCGACCGGCGCGAGGAGCAGTACCAGGATACGCCGGGCCAGTGGGGCGGCATCTGGTTCCTGTCGAGCAGCCGCGACAACGTGGTTCGCTTTACTGAAATCAAGAACAGTGCCTTTGGGCTGCTGGTGCTCAACCCCAAAATATTGCGCCCGTTTCCGAGCGTGACGGTAGAAAACTCAGTCATTCAGAACATCAGCAGCGCCAAACAGGCCTTCACCAACGCCGGCGTACAAATTGCGCTGGACGGAGCGGCACTACTGGCCCTATCGGGTAACTTCACGGCCCGTAACGTACTGATGGCCAATTGTGAGCAATATGCCGTGGAAGGGCTGTTGGGAAGCAGTCTGCAGCTGGATTACTGCACCATTGCCAACTACACCACGCTGGCTAATCGGCTGACTCCGTCGGTCATTTTGGCCTCCTCCCTCAAAATCAACAACCAGGTAAAAACGGCGGCTCCCAGCCTGACGATGCGCAACTCCATCGTGTGGGGCTCGATGCGGGAAGGGGAGGAGCTGGAGTTTGTGGATGGGGAACAGTACGCGGGCAATATCAGCATCAGTAGCAGCGTACTGAAAACCAAGAAGTACGACAACACGGCTACGCTGGGCCAGCGCAAAAACGGCAATATTCTGAACCCCACCGAAGGCCCGGGCTACCTGTTCAAGAGTACCCCGCTGCGGTTCCGGGGCAAAACCCTGGATTTCCAGCTCGACACCCTCTCGCCTGCCAGCAACAAAGCCGTGCCCCTGCCCGGCCTGACCCGCGACTTGCTGAACCGCTCCCGCAACTCTACCACCCCGGATATTGGAGCCTACGAGCGTGTGAATCCGTAGGGGCGTAGTGAGTAGAAAGTACGGAGTAATGAGACGTTTATTCTACTGATCTTTTCTTTGGCTGTCGGGCGAATGTCTCATTACTCCTTACTTTTTACTCACTACCACACTAACCCATGCACTTCATCCAGAAACGCCTGCGGCTGCCGGCCGTAAGCCGGGGCTTTCATCTGATTACCGATCTGCTGGTGGCCGAGCTGCCGGAACTGGAGCAGATTCAGGTGGGCACGGCGCAGTTTTTTATTCAGCATACCTCCGCCAGCCTGAGCATCAACGAAAACGCCGACCCCACCGTGCGGCACGATTTCGAGCAGTTTTTCAACCGCTTGGCACCCGAAAATGCACCCTATTTTCGGCATACCATGGAAGGGCCTGATGATATGCCGGCCCACCTCAAGGCCAGTCTGCTGGGGCACGCGGTGCAGGTGCCTATTATGCGCGGAGAGCTGGCCCTGGGCACCTGGCAGGGTATTTATCTGGGGGAGCACCGTAACCACGGCGGCCGCCGCTGGGTGCTGGCTACGCTGATGGGGCAATAGGCCGGATTGGGCCGGCAACCGCCACAGGCTGAGCGAAATATTCCGCTGAGAACAAGCCGCTGGCCTGACTTTCGCGTATAGGGTTGAAAAAAGCCAGAATGCCTGTCGTCCTCCTGATTTCTGCCGTAAAAGCTGCCACTGCTGCGTCGTTGTACGTGGCGCTGTGGCTGGGTGTGCCCGGTTCAGGACCGGAAACCGGCAAAGCAGCCAGCCGCAAGCCTGCTGCCCAGGTTACGCGTGCTACCCGGCCCGCCGCACCGCCTTTGGCTACGCGGCAAGTCCGGCTTACCAATGATTCGTTGGCCGGGCAGCCATTTGGCGAGGAGCCGACGGTGCAGGAATTACTCCGCAATGGTGGCCGAATAGTAGCGCGCAAACCGTACCGCAACCTCTATGAGGCCGGCCAGGTGGATACCATTCTGCTGGTGCGGCATCAAGGAAACATCTTCGAGTTTTACCGGGCGCCGGAAAAGGACCTGCTGCGCGATGCCGTCGTAGTGAATTTCGAGCCGGTGTACGGCCGCCGCCTGCGTACCCGCCTGGCTAAAGCCCACCGCCCCGCCGCCACTACCATCGATAAAGTGCGCATCGGTGACTCAGAGCGGACCAATTACGTGTCGGTCGTGTACCAGAGTGGCCGCCTTAGCACGGTACACGTGGAGCCGTACGTGGATTAGCGGTTTATAGCACCCGTCCCCGCACCGCGTACCGCACGGAGTCAAACAGAATCAGCTTCTGCACGCCGTTCACCGAATAGCTAACCAGCCGGCCGTTCTGGCAATGCAGCTCCAGGGCTTTGGCTGAATACACCAGTGGATTGTCCTGGGCTACCATAGCGGTAACATCCTGTACCATAGAATCCCGGCTAATCACGGTGAGTTTTTCCACCGGGTGGTCGGTGCCGGATTGGCGGCGGTACGTGCGCTGGAGCAGGCCGGAAGGCAGGGTCATAGAGTCGACGGCATACAGGCCGCGCAGGGCGGGCTTGTTGATATCGGCCTGCTGAAAAATCTGTAGCTCCTTGGCCCAGTCGGTTTTTGGGACGCGGGTGGTTTCCTGCTTGCCGTCGCGCAGCAGTACCTGCTTTTCCACGGCTGGCTGCTGCTGGTTCAACTGCTGGCTTTGCTGTTCCAGGAAGCCAGGCAAATCAAAGTAAGCCGGCTTGTGGTTGGCCGGATTCGGGCGTACGGTGGCCGTGTCGCCGGAGCCGCATGCCGCCAGCCCCAGCAACCCGCCCAGCAGTACCGGCGTGTACTTATGCATTCGGAGTAGTTTCCGGGCGGAGCAGGCTTTGGCCGCTCATAGCCTCGGGTTGCGGAATACCCATCAGCTCCAGCACGGTGGGAGCAATGTCGCCCAGCTTGCCATCGGCTACGGCTCCGGTGTAGTCATTGCTGGCCAGAATGCAGGGCACCAGGTTGGTAGTATGGGCCGTGTTGGGCGAGCCATCGGGGTTAATCATCATGTCGGCGTTGCCGTGGTCGGCAATGATGATGCAGGCATAATCGGAGGCCAGCGCGGCCTCAATTACCCCTTTGGCGCACTCATCCACGGCCTCGGCAGCCTTCACGGCAGCCTCAAACACGCCGGTGTGGCCCACCATATCGGTGTTGGCGAAGTTGAGCACCACAAAATCCGTGGTTTTGGCCTGCAGCTCCGGCACCAGGGCGTCGCGCAGCTCGTAGGCACTCATTTCGGGCTGCAGATCGTAAGTGGCTACTTTGGGCGAGTTGCGCATAATGCGCTTCTCCCCGCCAAACTCCACCTCCCGGCCCCCCGAGAAGAAGAACGTCACGTGTGGGTACTTCTCGGTTTCAGCAATACGGATCTGGGTTTTGCCGTGCGCGGCCAGCACCTCGCCCAGGGTTTCTTCCAAGTTATCCTTCTCGAAGATGGGCGTGACGCCGGTAAAGGTGGCGTCGTAGTTGGTCATGGTGAGGTAGTGCAGGTTCAGGCGGTGCATCTCGAAGGCGTGGAAATCCTGCTGGGTAAGCGCCTGCGTGATTTCCCGGCCCCGGTCGGTGCGGAAGTTGAAGCACAGCACCACGTCGCCTTCCTGAATGGTGGTCAGCGGCTGGCCGTCGGCTCCGGTTTTCACAATCGGCTTCAAAAACTCATCCGTCACGCCTTCCTTGTACGAGTCCAGCATGCTCTGAATCAGGTTCTGCGAAGGCGCACCCTTGCCGTTCACCAGCAGGTCGTAGGCCAGCTTCACCCGCTCCCAGCGGTTGTCACGGTCCATGGCGTAGTAGCGGCCCACAATGGAGGCAATCCGGCCGCTGGCCCCGCGCTGCAGGTGCTGCTCCAGGTCGTTCACGTAGCTCACGCCACCCTTGGGGTCGGTGTCGCGGCCATCGGTGAAGGCATGAATGAACACGTTGTGCACGTCCTGGTCGTGGGCAATGGTGCACAGGGCTTTCAGGTGTTCGATATGGGAGTGGACGCCCCCATCGGAGAGCAGGCCCATCAGGTGCACCGGCTTGTTGTTGAGGCGGGCATACTCGAAAGCCTTCATCAGCGCGGGCATACCGGCCAGCTTCCGCTCCCGGATAGCCTTATTGATGCGCACCAGATCCTGGTACACTACGCGGCCGGCCCCAATGTTCATGTGGCCCACCTCGGAGTTGCCCATCTGCCCGTCAGGCAGGCCTACGGCCTCACCGGATGCCTGGAGTTTGCTGTGCGGGAAGCGCTGAAACAGCGAATCGACAAATGGCGTACGAGCCTGGTCAATAGCCGAAACCTCTTTATTCTGCGCCAGCCCCCAGCCGTCCAGAATTACCAGCAATACCTGTTTGTTCATGAGGGCAAAGATAGGCCGGCTACAGCGAAACGCCCACGTTTTACCTAACTTGGTGGCGCAGAATTACCCATTCGGCGAAGCCGCCGGCCCTGCCATCAGCTTGGCATCATTTTAGCACCCTGCATGACGAACCTTTACCGCTAGCATGAAACGTACATTCCTTTTGGCCCTTACGCTGGTGTGGAGCTTATTGCTGACCGCCGGCCCCCTGGCCCAGGGCGAAGCTTTCGGGCCCGTGCGCACTGCTATCCGGAGCTCTTCTTCCCGTGATCTGGCGCAGTATTTTGCCCCTACCGTGGAGCTGAGCTTCGATGGCGACAAGCAGAGCTACAGCGCCACGCAGGCGGAGTTTGTGATGAAGGACTTCTTCGCCAAACACTCGCCTGCCTCCTTTGACTTTATTCACTATGGCGGAAGTAACGAGGGCACGCCCTATGCCGTGGGCAAATACGCCGGAAAAGACGGGGCGTACCGCATGTTTGTGAAAATGAAACAGGCGGGAGGTGGTCTGAAAATTGCCACCATCGACTTTACCAAAGAGTAACCAACCCCGTAGCGGCAACTGCCGTTGAAGAAAAGCGCCGTGGCAACCAGCTACGGCGCTTTTTTTATGCCTTCCACTTCCCTGGGCCGGGTTTGCGGAGCCAGGGCAATGGAACGGCCCCTTTTTGCTATTTTTGCACCGTGCAAACGCCCCCCTACCTCACCCCGGAAGCTCTCGACACCTTTATCCGCACCGCGCTGGCCGAAGACATCGGCGACGGTGACCATTCGGCTCTGTCAGCTATTCCGGCGGAGGCGCAGAACCGCGCCCACCTGCTGATCAAGGATGAAGGCGTATTGGCCGGGGTAGCGCTGGCGCACCTCATTTTCCGGGCTGTGGATGCTGATCTGCGTATTGAGCAGCGGCTGGAGGACGGGGCCCGCGTGAAGCACGGGGATGTGGCATTTATCGTGGAAGGCCGGGCCCAGAGTATTCTGACGGCGGAGCGGCTGGTGCTCAACTGCATGCAGCGCATGAGCGGCATTGCGACCCGCACGGCGTACCTGAACAGCCTGCTGGCCGGCACCAACGCCAAGCTGCTGGATACCCGCAAAACCACCCCCAACTTCCGCCTCTGCGAGAAATGGGCCGTGCTGATTGGTGGCGGTGTAAATCACCGCTACGGCCTGTTCGATATGATTATCCTCAAGGATAACCACGTGGACTACGCCGGCGGTATCCGGCAGGCTATTGCAGCTTCCCAGTCCTATCTGGCCCGCACCGGCCGCCAGCTACCCATTGAAGTGGAGACCCGCAACCTGAGTGAGGTGCAGCAGGTGTTGGATGCCGGCGGCGTTACCCGGATTATGCTGGACAACATGAGCCCCGCCCAACTGCGCGAAGCCGTGGCACTGGTAGCCGGCCGTTACCCGCTGGAAGCCAGTGGCGGTATTACGGAGGAAACCATTGCCGAGGTAGCCGCCACCGGCGTCGATTACATTTCGGTGGGGGCCCTTACCCATTCCATCCGCAGCCTCGATATGAGCCTGAAAGCGTTTTAATGAGTTATTCGCTAACCGTTGTCAGTTGTTCGTTGTCAGTACGCTCTTATCTGATAACTGACAACGAACAACTGACAACGGTTAGCGAATAACTGCCAACTAACATACAATGCAACTCCCCAACCAACGCGGTGGCTACCGGCAACAGCAGCAGCAACAGGCTGCTTCACCACTGGCCATCCGCACCAAGAAACACCAGCTCGATACCGACACCTATACCAAACTGGCTATGGCCCGGGTGTGGCGGCGTGAGTGGTGGTATGCCCTTATTCCGTTTGCGGTGGGTTTGCTGCCGGCACTCATCTGGCCCTCGTGGTGGTGGCTGAGCGGCGCGCTGCTGCTCACGCTGCTGTACGTACTGTTCCGCTCGGCTCAGGTAACGGGCGTAACGCAGGTAGAGCAAACCAAGCCGCTGTTTGAAAAGCTCAGCTATGAGTTCGATAACAAGCAAGTGGTGCTGCGCCGCAACGACAAGGAAGGCATGCGCCTGACTTGGGATATGATTGGCAATGTAAAGCGCGAAGCCGACGGGTATCTGTTGTCGTTGAAAGCGCCGGAGATGCCTCAGGACCTGAAGGGCTGGCGGTTGTGGATGGCCAAAACCTTCGACACGCCTATTTTCATTCAGGTACCGGACCGGATTTTCAACTCGCCCAACGACCAGAAGCTGTTTGATGCTATGTTGCGGCGCAAAAACCTACTGCCCGGCGGCTAGTACTACGCCTGGCTCTTTCTCTGACTAACGAACCGTAGAATACAGAATCCTTCTCATGACCAAGCAACTCGTACTTTCCGCCCTGGCCGTAGCCACTCTGGCCCTGAACGCCTGCAGCAGCGAACCATCGGACTGGCGTCCGGATAAAAAAGTATCGGTAGATACGGTAGAGCCCGGCAGCCGCTCCTCGGACAACTTCGACCAGCACACGGCGGAATCGGCCAGCCAGCACAAAGGGGGCGCTATTGAAGAGCCCATCAGCTCCGGCGTAACCCTGGACGAGCCCAACCAGACCAAGCGCACCAGCGCCGAAGAAGTCCGGACGGCTGACGCGGCAGATGCTGCTGAAACCAACAGCAAAGAGGCTATCCAGAGCGTGCGCAAAACGGACTCAACCAGCACCAAGAAGTAAGTATGCTGATGCGTACCCTCTGGAAACGGGCCGCCCTGGTAGTGTGGCTGGCTCCGGCCATGTGCCTGATCAGTTGCGAATCCAAGCCGGCCACGCAGGAAGCTGCCATCACTACGCCCGCGGCGGCTCCTGCTGATTCGGCCGCTACACCGGTCGTAAATGCTGCCTACCTCTGCCCCATGGGCTGCGAGGGTAGCGCCAGCAGTAAGCCCGGCAAATGCCCCGTGTGTGGTATGGACCTGGAGCCGAACCCGGCAGCGAAACCGGCCGCTCAGCTTTGATTTGACCTCGCGGGGCTTCATCTTTGCAACATCATTGCAAGTATGGAGCCCCTATTTGCTTTCCTGAAACAGAAAAAGGGCGCTGTTGTGCCCTTTTTCTGTTTCGTTGCATTCCCCGCCTATGCTTCCTGACGCCGCCGAATGGTTCAGTACCTGGTTCGATTCGCCGTATTATCACCGCCTTTACCAGAACCGTAACTACGCGGAAGCCCGGGAGTTTCTGAGCCGTTTGCTGGCTCATTTGCACCCTAAGCCAGCGGCTCATCTGCTGGATCTGGCCTGTGGAAAAGGCCGGCATTCCCGCTATTTGAGTGAGCAGGGTTTTGATGTGACAGGCGTTGATTTATCGGCCCGGAGTATTGCGGCCGCCCGGCAGTTTGCCCACGCGCAGCTGCACTTCCACGTGCATGATATGCGCGACCCGCTTCCGTACGGCCCTTTCGATTTCGTGCTGAATCTGTTCACCAGCTTTGGCTATTTCGAGCATGAAGCGGAGAATGTGGTGGCACTGCGTAACGCCGCTGCGGCGTTACGGCCGGGCGGTAAGCTGGTTATTGACTTTCTGAACACAGAACTGGCCATCGAAACGCTGGTGCCTTATGAAGCCAAGACAGTAGATGATACTGAATTTCAGCTACACCGGCATTTTCACAACGATTTTATCGTGAAGGAAATCCGTTTCCGCGACGAGGCTGGCCAGGAGCAATACTTCGAGGAGCGGGTGCGGGCCCTCAGTCGGGAGCGGTTTGAAGAATACTTCCGCATGGCCGGGCTGCGGTTGGCTGAGGTGCTGGGCGACTACCAACTCGGCAGCTTCGACCCGGCCACCAGCCCCCGAATGATTTTTGTGTTAAAGAAGTGAAACGGTGAGCCGGTAACTGATAACAGGAATGCAAAGTGCCAGAGCTGTGGCTGACGGCTTTGGGCTGTCCATTATCACTTACTGCCTCACCCGATTCTACACCATTACCTGTTGCTATGTGGTTTGCTGTTGCTGGCTTATTTCTGACGGTGCTGGGGGCTGGTTGGCTTACCCGCCTGCTGCCCACGGCCCGCACTACCTGGATGAAGCCGCTGCTGGCTTTCAGCGGGGCCTACCTGTTCACGCTGACCGTCACCCACCTGCTCCCGGAGGCCCTGCAGATGCGGCCGGGGCACGAGGTGGGATACTTTGTGCTGGCAGGTTTTTTCGGGCAGATGCTGTTGGAGGTGTTTTCGCAGGGCGTGGAGCACGGGCATGTACACCACCACACCGAGCATGCCGGGCGGGTACCGTTTCTGCTGCTGTTCTCCCTGGTGCTGCACTCATTTCTGGAAGGCAGCATTCTGGTTAAAACCCCGGAGGCCGGCGACGTAAGCCAGAATTTCTACGCTATTCTGGCGGGGGTAGCATTGCACCACATTCCGGCCGCTTTTGCCCTGATGGCCGCTTTACTGCTGCGTCTGGGCTCATTCCGGCGGGCCGTGCCCTACCTGCTGCTGTTCGCGGTGGCGGGGCCGGCGGGCATTGTGGTCAGCAATTTTGTGGTGCTGGAGCAGCTTCTGACCGGTGGTTTCTACGCGGCTCTGCTGGGGTTGGTAGCCGGCAACTTTCTGCACGTTTCCACCACCATCCTTTTCGAAACCAGCCCCGACCACAGCCTGAACGTGCGCAAGCTGGTGGCCACGCTGGCGGGGCTGCTGCTGGCCCTGGCCGTGGATCTGGTGTAATACTTACGGCTTAGGCAGACTCGCCAACGCCTTTTCCAGCTGCTCCACATCGGAGGTGCGCTCCACCACCACGCCCTGCGGATTCAGCAGCAGGTAGGTAGGAAACGCCGAAATATTGTACGTGGTAAGCACGGGGCTTTCGTCGCCGGCCAACTCCGAAAGCTGAGTCCAGCCGGCGTGGTGTTTCCGGATGGCCTGGAGCCAGAGCTGCTTATCCTGGGCACTTTCGGCGGCTATTCCCACAAAGGCTACCTGCGGCCCGTACTGCTGGTGCAGGGCGCTGAGCTGGGGTATCACCCGGATGCAGGGTCCGCACCAGTGCCCCCAGAAATCAAGCACCACGTAGCGGCCCCGAAAACTGGCCAGGGAGGTGGCCACACCGGCGGTGTCCGGCATGGTGAAGTCAGCTGCCACCTTGCCTACCACCGGCATATTGCGCAGAATGGTAAGCCGTTGGGCAATTGCCCGGCCCTGCACGGAGGTCTGCCGGGCTTTGGGCATGCGGGCCAGAAGGCGGCCGTAGGCTTCCGCCTGCGTATCATCGTAGTGGGTCTGCCACAATAGAATATCGGTGCTGGCCTGAGAAGAGAGGTGCTGCTCCACAAACTGCAGCGACTCGCGCACCCGTTGCTGCCGCAGCGGTAGTGTGGATTCTTTCGCGGCCATGGCCTTTCGCACGTTGGCGTAATAGGGCCACTCAATCTGTCGGCGGTACTTCGTGAGCACCTCGTTGCTGGGCGTGCCGGTAAACGTGAGCTGGTAGGGGGCGCTGATGGAGCCGCTCACCTGCACCTTGCCGGGCTCATACCAGAACGACGTCCATTGGCTGCGGTCAATAATCAGGTCGATGGTACCGTCGTCGGAGGGGTGAGCGGTGTAGCGGAACTGGTCGTGGGTGGCGCGGACAGTATCAGTGTGCTCCTGGCCGTGGTAGCGGTATTGAAAAAGAATAGGCTGCCTGCCAATGCCTTTAATGGTGCCTGTCAACTGACAGGAGGGTATGGCCGGAGCCGTGGTTGCTGAGGAAGCAAGCGTAGTTGCCAGATAGCCGGCCATTACCAGAAAGCTGGTATAAAGCATAGGGAATGAGAGAAGAGTAATGAAAAATCAGATGCAATACGGTAAGCGGATCAGATAGAAGCGGATGGCCAAACTACAAAAAAAGCGGCCTGCTCAATTGAGCAGGCCGCTTTTTTTGTACGAACTCTGGAATTAGTTATTTCCGGCGTACGGGTGCCTTACGAACCGGTGCTTTTTTCACTGGGGCCTTTTTTACGGGCGCAGCTTTCACCGGAGCAGCCGGAATTTCGGGAGCCGGACCGTACTTGGTTTCGGCGGGGTTCGGGTCGCCGGGCAGGTACACGTCAAACTCTACGCGGCGGTTGAGGGCGCGGCCCGCCTCGGTAGCATTGGTGGCAATGGGCTTGGTTTCGCCGTAGCCATGCGACACGATACGGTCTTCGGGAATGCCTTTGCGCAGCATGTACGCACGGGCCGAAGCAGCACGCTCATCCGACAGACGCAGGTTGTAGGCATCATCACCCTTATTATCGGCGTGGGCCGAAATACCGAGGAAGTAATCCGGGTAATCGTTCAGGATTTTCACCAAGCCATCGAGGGTCGGGAACGAAATGGGCTTCAGCGTAGCCTTATCGAACTCAAACTGGATGTACTTGGTAGCTTCCTGCAGGCGCTTCTTCTCCTCAACTTTCATCTCGGGGCAGCCTTTGTTCGAGGCCGGACCGGGACGGTTGGGGCAGCGGTCCTGATAGTCGGGCACACCGTCACCGTCTTTGTCGAGGGGGCAGCCGTTGGCATCTACCGAAACACCGCCGGGGGTATTGGGGCACTTGTCGTTCTGGTCAATTACACCGTCGTTATCCGAATCGGGGCAGCCTTGCAGTTCGGCTTTACCGGGGGTGTCGGGGCATTTGTCGTCGCCGTCACGCACACCGTCGCCGTCCCGGTCAGGGCAGCCTTCCAGCGTAGCCAGGCCCTTCTCGGTGGGGCATTTATCCTGGTAATCCGGCACGCCGTCACCGTCGCCATCGAGGGGGCAGCCGTTCATGTCCACGGCTACACCGGCCGGGGTGCCGGGGCATTTGTCTTTTTTATCAGAAACGCCGTCGTTGTCTTCGTCCTTGGCTTTGCCCAGGGCTACGTTCAGGCCCACGGTATGCTGCAGGAACCGGTCGTCAAACTTGTCACCATCGCGCACCGGCTCACCATCCAGGTTGGCGTTGAGCGGAATGTGCTGTCCGGTCTGCACGAACAGGGTTACGGCGTCGCCCAGGCGGAAGTCGATACCAGCCGCGCCAAACAGGTCGAAGTAGCTCTTATCCTCATCGGTGCGCAGGGACTGGCCATTGCGGTTGATAGTGCCCTCGCGGCTGGTGTAGGTCCAGCCCGGCGCGGCCAGCAGATAGGGCCGAATGGGTGAGTCGTCGTTGAAGAGCTTGAATTTCAGGCCCAGGTTCACGTTCACCACGTTGGTGGCGAAGTTGCTGCCGAAGTAGGGGGCGCTGTTGGGAGCCGTCTTCTTGAACTCTACGTAGTTGCCGCTCAGCTGCAGATCCAGCCCTTTAGTGAGGTACTGGCTGAAGGTGATACCCGGCGCGTACTTGTTTTCGCCCCATTTCCAGAAGTCGGAACCGAAGCTGCCCTTGTACTGCATGGCGCTTACGTTCAGGCCAATAGCCGTTTTGCGGTCAGCTGTCTGGGCGTTGGTAAGGTGGGGCGCTAAGGCACAGGCCGAGAGGCCCAACATCAGCACCTTCGGGAGAGGAATGCGTGGAGGCATATACAGGTGAAAAAGGTGGCTTTAAGGAAAAGAGTCCGCCGAGCGGAATGGGCTTTTATACCTCAACTATCGAGAAAGGTTGTGCTTGTTATCCAACTCCACCTTTGCAGGATGCAGAGTTCTGTATCCTTAGCCTGCTGCCCGAGCTACCGTCCGGTTATGTCCAGCAATGGGCCGGAACCGCTCAAAAACACCTCCAATTGCCGTACCCGGGCCCGTTGCTGACGCAGCTCCTGCTGCAACTGCTCCAGGCGCTGGCGCATGGCCAGCACCACTTCCAGGCTGTCCTTGCTCAGACCCAGGTCGTGGTAGAGGCGGGACAGGCGGGCTACGTGCAGAGGTTCTTCTCGCAGGGCATTGGGCGTATCCGGTGCGGCCTGCAGCAGGCCCAGCTCCACAAACTCCCGCACATCTGCCTCGTTGAGGCCATACTGAGCGGCACACTCATGAAAAGTGATGGTGATGATGTGCGTTTCCATTGTGTTGAAAAGAAGGCTGAATAAACAGGTAAATAGTAGGGCGTCTGAATGATTGAATTATGATAAAAGGGTTGGGCTAACCGGTTGAGTCCGCTTTCTGCTCACGCTCCCTTTTTTATGTTCCCTCACTTACTTCCGCAAATCGGCCAGTTGCCGGAACAGGGTTTTTTCCTGCTCCGTGAGGCCAGTTGGCAACGTGAGGCTCAGGCGCAGGTACAGGTCGCCGAACTGGCCTGCCTGCCGGTACACCGGAAACCCTTTGCCGCGTAGCCGCAGCCGGGTACCATTCTGGGTTTCGGGCTTGATGTTGATTTTTACGGGGCCGGAAAGGGTTTCCACGGTTTGTTCGCCACCCAGCAAAGCTGTGTACAGGTTTACCGGCACGTCCATTGTCAGGTCGTTGCCGGTGCGCGAAAAGCGGGCATCGGGCCGAATGCGGAGCGTGATGTACAGGGAGCCACTGGGCCCACCGTTACGGCCGGGGCCGCCCTGGTCGCGCAGCCGGATAACCTGCCCGTCCTCTACGCCCGGCTGAATGGTAATGCGCAGGTTTTTGCCGTTTACGGTGAGCGTGCGCGGGCCGCCGTGGTAGGCATCTTCCAGCGTCAGCTCCAGCTCGGCCTGATAATCCTGTCCGGCGCGGGGCCGACTGCCGCCGCCCCCTCCACCGCCCATGCCGCCGAACATAGAGCTGAAAAAATCCGAAAAATCAGCACCGCCAAACGGGTCGTCGGTGCCGCCACCAAAGCCACCACCCTGCGCGTACTGGCTCCAGTCGAAGCCCCCGCCGGCCTGCTGGCCACCCCGGCCGCCGCCTGCCTGCTGGTAACGCTGCCAGTCGGCTCCCAGCTGGTCGTACTTCTGGCGTTTCTCGTCGTCGCTGAGCACCTCATTGGCCTCATTGATTTCCTTGAACTTGCGCTCCGCCTCCGCGTCGTTGGGGTTTACATCGGGGTGGTATTGCCGGGCCAGTTTGCGGTAGGCCTTCTTGATCTGGTCCTTGCTGGCCGTTTTCTCAACACCCAGCGTTTTGTAATAGTCTTTGTAATCCACGGAGAGTTATCTGGAGAGAGAACAGAAGGAGAGAGGTGCGGGTGAAAACGGCTAAAAAAAGCCGCCACGCCGACTATTTTGAAACGAAATCAATGGGCAAGGGGTTACCGGCCCAACTAAGTAGCCAAACCGGCAACAGTTGCGTAGTTTAGAAGGCGCCGCCGGGCGTTTTATTCTCCAACCCCTTTCATTCCCACAATCCCACTCGTATGAAATGGTATCCTACTCTCTCCGCCGCGCTCCTGCTTACGGGGCTGGCTACTCTCACGGCTGAAGCGCAAACAACCGCGCCGCCGCGTCGTTCGGTTCAGCCCCGGCCCCGGGCTGCGGCGCCCGTTGGCATGACGATGAAGGACGGTTTTGTGGTGAAGGACGGTAAGGTGATGGTGACGCGCGACGCGCACACCGAAACGCTGGCCACGGAAACCAGCGTAGTAAACGGCACCAAAATCAGCCCAGCCGGCGTGGTTACCATGCCCGATGGCACTTCCACTACCCTTAAGGAAGGCGACTATATGTCCCTGACCGGCCGCCTCACTACTATGGCCATGAAAGCCGAGCAGGATAGCCTGATGGCCCTGGCCAAAAATGGTAAGGGTAAAATGAAAATGAAAAAGAAATAAGCAGTAAAATACCCTGCTGTACAGCCACATCGGCTGCTCTGGCGCACCAGTCGGGGCAGTCGATGTGCGTTATCGGCGGGCCGTGTAGTCCTGGAAAATGAGCAGCACTTCGGCCTCGTCGCGGGCTTCTACTATCTCATCCATCACAAACTGAATTTCAGCTTCGCTCCAGCCCTGGGTTTCGGCGGCTTTCACGAAGGCTCCCAGCTGGGTAAACCGGTCCGCCTCGGCGGGAAGGGTCCATTGTACTTTCTTGCGGATACGCATCGGAGAAGGGAAAAAAGAACTTAATGCGCCTTGCGCACCACCTTTAGCTGCACGGGGGCCACGCCGGCATCTACAATCCCAATCTTGCGGGCGGCCTTTTTCGACAGGTCGATGATGCGGCCTTTGGCGTGGGGGCCCCGGTCGGTAACGGTAACTTTCACAGAGCGGTGGTTGCGGGGGTTGGTCACGCGCACCACGGTTCCGAAGGGCAGTGTATTGTGGGCGGCAGTGCGTTTGCCGGGGCGGTAAATGGTGCCGCTGGCGGTTTCGCGGCCGTTGAACTTATCGGCGTAGTAAGAGGCCTGTCCACTTTGGGTGAAAGTTCCGGTGCTACCGGCGCAGCTACTCAGCGCCTGCCCCGCAGCCAGTAGCAACAGTACGCGCCCAACGGTGAAAACAGAAACAGGCATAGATAAAAGTTAGTTAGGAACCGCACCCCGGCCGCGTGCCGGAATACGCATGGCCAGCAACCGCTGAAAATTTCCCTGGAATACGTTGAAATCCACGGTGCCCCGGATACCGGGGACGTAGGCCTCGTCGGAGTGCTGCCAGATAATCCATTTTTCGCGGGGGAGGCTGGGCTGACTTACCTCGTAGTGGGCCAGCCACAAGGGGTAATTATCGAAATGACCAGCCAAATGACGCTTGTAAAAACTGTAGTTGGAGTACAGAATGGGCCGCACCCCGTAGTGCCGCTCTACCAGCCGCAGCCAGGTGGCCACGCCGCGTCGCATCTGGGCCACATCATGGAATTCCGCGTGCTCTACATCCAGTACCGGGGGCAGGTCGCCGGGAGCCAGCGGCACGGTGCGCGTGAACAGGTTGGCCTGTTTGGTCGCATCGTAATTAGGCTGGAAATAATGGTAGGCACCCCGGTAAATACCGGCCGCCCTGGCTCCCCGCCAATTGCGCTGGAACCGGTTGTCGCGGAGGGTAACGCCTTCCGTAGCTTTAATGAAAGCAAAGCGCACCCGATGATTCGCTACCAGCGGCCAGTCGATGCGCCCCTGGTAAGCCGAAACGTCAATGCCATGCACCGAATAGCCTTCCAGTAACGGGGTTTTCTCGTGGCCGGTAAGGTAGCGGCTGATGAGGGTGGCGTACACCCGGCGGGCGTAACGGTTTACCTGCCGCTGATGCCGGCCGTACCACACCAAACCGGCCATTAGCAGTAGCAGCAGTGCCAGCGGCAGCATCCGCCGCCAGTAGGGGCGGGGGGCAGCAGCAGAGCGACGGGTGCGGGCAGAAGCAGGCATACGCAGGGCGGTAGTTGCCAAAGGTAACGTAACAAGGCGCTTTTCTGGTGCCCCAACCGCCCGAAAAGGCGGCAGGTTTCCACTGGAAGCCCCGGCCTTTTTTGCACTTTTGCAGCTGTATTTCCTTCTACTTATGCCAACTGAATCACATTCATCTGAAGATGCCCGCGACGAGTCGGGGCACCTGATCCGGGAGCTACACGGCATAACGCTGGCCCAGATTCTGGAATATCTGGTAGCTGCGTACGGCTGGCCGGAGCTGGACCGCCGCATCCGCATCAATTGCTTTGCCGTGAATCCCAGCATCAAATCCAGCCTCACGTTTCTGCGCCGCACGCCCTGGGCCCGCACGAAGGTAGAGGAGCTCTACATCCAGACCCGCACGGCGGAGGTGTTGAGGCGAAAGTAGTCCGGCGGCGCTTTTCATTTTTCCTGTACCCCTATTACAGCAAATAACTACATCACATGGCCGACGTGAAGGAAAAAAACGGGCCTCTAGCCTTGCTGGCCGGAGCCGCGCTGTTCGTGGTGTTTGAGGTAGTTACTTACTACGTGCTGAAGTTTGCCACCTCCGGGATGGGCATGGCCGACCAGATGCAGCCCGAAAATACGATTGTGAGCAACTGGGTGAAGGCCGTGGTGTTTCTGCTGCTGTACTTGGCAATAGTGGTGGTGGCCGTGCTGGTGCTCAGCAACCGCCTGCCCCGGCGCTACCGGGGCCAGATTATGGGCTGGTTTTACGTGTCGTTGGTGTTGGCCTTTGTACTGCTGTGGCCGCTGTTCAACCCCTAGCGGCCATAAAAAAGCCACTGCGGCTGGCAGTGGCTGGTGAAACCATGGGCCGGTCGGTCCCGGCGTTATAGGCAGCTACACAAAGGTTAGCGCTGCTTGATGTTGATTTCGCGTGGCTCGGCGTTCGACTGATACGGAATGCGCACCTGCAGCTCGTGGCCCTCAAATACCGCATCAATGCGGGTGAGGTCGAGGCCGGCGGGTAGCTGCAGCACCCGGCTGAACAGCGGGGCGGCCAACTCGTCCTCGGGCGTGTGCCGGAACTCGGCGTACACCGTCAGGACGTTCTCATTCAGTACCACGTGGAATTTCTCAGAGCTAACGGATGGAGCGGCAATTCGCACAACTACACCCTTTTCACGCTTGTCGATCCGCATAGCCGCCTGCGCAACCCCACCGCCAATGGTGTTCATCAGGTCGAGGTGAGGCATGAGGCTACGGATGAAATCCTTGCTGATTAAGTTCATGAGGAGGTTCCTTTCTATTGTACCGGGAGTATTTCCAAATCCCGTACCAATCTGGAAAGTATCCGACAGAGCTTGTGTAACCGCCAAAAAGTCCGCTTTATGCGCTTTTAGCTTATTCAAGCATGGCAATATGGCCGGACGGTTGCTCGCGAAACAAGCCTGCCCACGCCTCAGTCGTAGCGCAAATGCCGCTTCATCCGGTCGAGCGGCCCTTCGATAAAGTGCCAGGAAGCGGCGCTAAGGCCAATAAGCAAGGGGGTGAGGACCAGCAAAGTCGGTAGCGGCCCCAGCAGAATAGTGCGCCATTCGGAGCCGGCCGGCCAGAGCGTGTACACGGCCCGTTGCCAGAATACCGGCAGCAGCAAATGATACAGATACACCCCGAAGCTGCGCTGTCCCATCCAGACCAGCGCCGGGTGCAGCAGGCTACTGCGGCGGGCGGCCGCCGGGTTGCGCAACAGCCAGGCTAGGGTAAGAAATGCCGCCACGGCCCCCACCGCCGGGAACAGCACAAGCCAGATATTGCCGCCCTGTACGGGGTGCAGCCAGGCCCACAGCGTCCACCACCCCCCCCAGGCCAGCAGCACATACCGGCCCCGTGCCCACTGCTTCAGCGCCGCCGAGTTTTCCAGTAGCCGCAACAGAGTGCCGGCGGCAAATAAATCCAGGGATGCGGGCAGCAGCAGCAGCACAAAGCCCGGCGTGACCAGCAGACTCCAACCCACGCGGAAGAGCAATCCGCAGGCTCCTATCAATACCAGCCACCGCACCCGTCGGCCAACCACAGCCAGCAGTGCCGGCCATAGCAGATAAAACTGCTCGTCCACGGCCAGCGTCCAGAGGTGGCCACAACCCTCGCCCCAGCGCTGCAGGTGGTAGAACAGCTGATTGGCCGCCGGCAGCAGAAACCACAAGGGGTACTCGCGGACGGTAGTTAGGGGCAACAGCGCACTCAGGGCCAGGGCGCAGTAATAAGGCGGAATAATGCGCAGCAGCCGCCGCAGGTAAAATGTGCCCAGCCGGCGGCGCCAGGGGCCTGGAGCACCGGGGTAGACCTGCTGCTTCCACACGATGCCCGAAATCAGGTAGCCACTCAGCACGAAAAATACCAGCCGGCCCATTTCGCCCATCATGATAGGCGGCGCGGCCCAGTGCTGGACCACTACCAGCCACACGGCAATAGCGCGCACTCCGTTCAGCTCGGGACGGTAAGCGAGGGGTGCGCCGGGAGGCGTGGTCATAAGCAGGAATCGGGATGAGATACGCTGCAAATTACCACCCTGGCGCCGCTAGAGTTGCAACAGATTGGCCACAGCGACGCTAGGGTGCAACAGGCAGCTGAAAATGTGGATTCTGGATGATGCCGAACAGATTCCCGAACGGGTCCTGTACCGTGCCCAGCCGGATGCCGCCACCCACATCGTGCACGGGCTCGTGGGGGTGGGCACCGAGCTCTACCAGGCGCGCAAAGGCACTGTCGGCATCCGAAACACCCCAGTATGTTACGGGGCCGCACTGTCCGGCTACGGGGCCGTCGGGGTCAAGCCCCAACTCATAGCCGCCCACGTTGAAACCCACGTAAAAAGGCTCGTCGAAATAGGGCGCTTGCTCCAGTACCTGGCTGTACCAGGCTTTGGCTTTCGCCAGGTTGCCCACGGGATATACAATGGTGCGCAGTCCTTGCAGCATAAGGGTAACGGGTAAGTGAGCAGAGCATTATCAGCAAAGCAAAACTGCCATATTTTCTTCCAATTACAACCTATCGTCAGCTAGCCATGCCCACCACCAGCCTCACCAAACTGCCAACCCGCGCTCCGGCCGACTACCACAAAACCACTACCCTGCGGGAGCTGAAAAAGCTGCGTCAGGAGCTCATAGGCCTGCAGGACCGCCTCTATGCTGAAAACCGCCACAGCGTGCTGGTCGTTCTGCAGGGCATGGATGCCAGCGGCAAAGACGGCCTGATTCGCCGGGTTTTTAGTGGTATCAATCCGCAGGGCGTGCGGGTGCAGGCCTTCAAGGAACCGACGAAAGAGGAGCTGGCCCACGACTTTCTCTGGCGCATTCATCAACAGACGCCCGCCCGGGGCATGATACAGGTATTTAACCGCTCCCACTACGAGGATGTGCTGATTACGCGGGTAGAAGGGCTGATAACCACGGAAGAAGCCCGGCGCCGCTTCACGGCCATTAATGCCTTCGAGAAACTACTGCAGCAGGCCGGCACCACGGTGCTGAAGTTTTACCTGCATGTATCCGAAAAAGAACAGCAGGAGCGCCTGCAGGAACGCCTCACCGACCCCACCAAACAGTGGAAATACGAGGCCGCCGACAAGCAGAAGGCAAACCAGTGGCCGCAGTACCAGGTAGTGTACGAAGATGTGTTTCAGCACTGCAGCCCCACTACCTGCCCCTGGCATATCGTGCCCGCCGACCAGAACTGGTATAAGGCCTACGTGGTGGCCCTTGCCCTGCGCGACGCGCTGGTAAAGCTCAATCCGCAGTACCCGGAAAACCCCAAAACAGGTTCTTAGTGCCTGCCAGGCAGTAGTTGATAATGAGAAACGGATAAAAGAACAGGCTCCACCGTAACCCGATGGAGCCTGTTGCATACAGTCTAAGCTTTAAGCTCTAAGCTCTAAGCTTTTGGCGGTGTTTTATCGGCTTCCGTCAGGTCGCGGCCGTAAAGTTGGCGGCCCTCAGCGTCCAGCGCATCCGAAATGCGTTTAAAGCCGTTGGCTTCCAGCGTACGGCGGGCGGCATCATTAGCAGGAGGGGTGCGGGCAGTGAGGTAACGTACCATTCCTGTATCGGCCGCGTGGCGGACCAAGCCGGCTACCAGCTCCTTGCCTATGCCGCGGCCCTGCCAATCATCGGCCACCGAAAATCCGATTTCGGCCGTGGCATCAATAGGCGGACCGTGGAAGCCGCCGGCTCCGACTATTGTGTTCTTCGGAGCCTCCGTTCCAGCCCGCAGAATGGCGTACCAGCCGTACCAGCCCGCGGCGTCGCGGCCCCCGGCTGTGAGTTGGTCCAGAAAAAACTGTTGAGCGTCCCTGTCATATTCGCCGGGGGGCCAGTGGGCGGGTAGCTCCGCTCCCAACAGGATGGGGAAGTAGTGGGGTTTCGAAATTTCGGCCGTAAGCAGGGCGCGGCTGGCGGCTATCAGGGTGAGGCGGGGAGTGTAGGCAATCAGCGGAATCATACGCAACTATACGAAGTCGGCCGCATTTCTGTCGAAAGCCGGATGTGCTGTATATATATGATTAATCGAATACTGAGCGCAGCAGCTACCTTTGTGCCTTTCTCCCGCCTTAGTTGAATAGTGCCAATGCCGTTGCCCACCCCTGATTACCTGAACGCACTATACCGCCCTGACCTGAACGTACTGGTGGTGCGGTGGATGCGGCTGGTAACGCTGGCCGAAATGCAGCAGGGGTACCTGTATCTGCTGGAGGTAGCTGCGCAGCACCAGTGCCGCTTTTGGCTGCTGGATGCCCGCCGCCGCTTCAACACCGACCGGGAAGGGGCCGCCTGGATGGTAACGACGTTTCTGCCTACGCTGGCAGCCCGGCTGGGGGGGCGCACCTATCTGGCATATTTGCTGATGCCTGTAATTATGCGGGACGCGGAAGCCGATGCCGCTTTTCCGCCAGCCCACTTTTTCGAAGACAAGCCATTTATGAGTGAACGGTTTGTAGATGAGCAGCAAGCAATGGCTTGGCTGCAGGCGGCGCAATAGCCTGTTTGCCTGCCGGTGATGAGTTGAGTTGCGTAGAACGCAACGGCTCCGGCTTTGCGCACAGACCCGGCCTGCCAACGGCACCCATAACCATCAACGGGTGCCCGGTACAAGCCAGACCGTGCGCAAAACCGGAGCCGTTGCGCGGGTATGCGCCGTGATACTAGTCGATTATAAGGTTGCTCAGGTGCAGATCCACGCAGTCCAGTACATCCTGTACGGTACGCATCTGCTCCATTTCTGCATCCTTAATTTCGATGTGGAAGCGGTGTTCCAGATTAATGGCCAGTTCAACCAAGTCAATGGAATCGAGGCCGATATCTTCCTGCAGACGGGAAGTAGCGGTAAGCGAAAGGGCCGGGTTACGACGCTTGCGGCGGAGCATACGCTCTACCTGATGACGAATGAGCTGTTCCATAAGAAACGGTGCGGCAGCAAAAACAAGGGAAAAAGCAGACGAAGAGCCTCCGTAAGGAAACTACTCAACGCTGGTAAGGAGCAATGTGGTATCTGCGGGAAGCGGCTGAGTGAGCGTAGCCACCGGAGTATGCGTCGATAGAGCATCGCCGGGGGCGGCCGTCGGGCGGGTAATAATGCCGTCGGCAGGAGCGGTTACGTACACGAAGCTGAACATCGGAACGCAGTGCGCCAGCTGCCGGCGTGTGTCGGCCAGTTGCTGGCGGGCCGCCAGCAACTGCGCCGCCGGGGTACGGCCTTCCAGCGCGCTCAGCGCCTGCTGCTGGCGTTGCAGCCGGGCCTGCAGCTGTTGCTGCTGCACACTGGGCAGACGTTCCAGCACCTTCAGCAGCACCTGGCCCTGCCGGACGTGCTGGCCTTCGTGGAAGTACACCTCGTGTACACGGCCCACTTTGCCGGCCGTAATTAATTGCCCGGATAGTGAGTCGGTGTTGATGGGCCGATGGGCAACTGCCAGAAAGCGGGTGGTTTCGGCTGGTACTATTTCAGCCTGGGTGTCGGTGGGCGTGAGCCACAGCGGGAAGACGGAGCTGCCCGCTGCAACAAAGAAAATCAGCCCCATGCCAACTATCTTTTTCATGGAATACATGCCGGGTTGTCCGGCTGAGGCCATTTGCCGCGGAAAGCTGCAAACGACCGGGAAAAACCCGCAACCTGCCGAAACAAGCCGCGGAAGTGCGTGAAAAACAGATAGTAACCGATTTGGTTACATTTCCTGAGAAATAAAAAATGCTCAGCCCGAAGCGCCGGGGCAGCCCTGCGGCAAATGCTTGCCCAGTTCCTGCTTTACCTGCGCCACCGACACGGCCGCCAGGGCGGTCCGCATGGCTTCAATGGCGGGCCCGAACAGGCCTTCCAGGGTTTCCTGCATTACCCGGCCCAGGTCGCAGTGGGTGTTGGGGTTGGTGCTGTTCACCTGAAACAGGTCGGGCTCGGTTTCCTGCACGGCCCGGAACACATCCAGCAACGAAATATCCGTGGCTGGGCGGGCCAGTACCGTGCCGCCGCCGGCGCCCCGCTGGCTTTGCACCAAGCCGGCCTCGCGGAGCGTGCTCACCAGCCGCCGTACCACCACCGGGTGCGTGCCGGCACTGCTGGCCAGCACCTCCGAGGAAACCGGTTGGCCCTCGGCGTGCGCCAGATACGCCAGAATATGCGTTGCCACGGCGAAACGGGTGTTCATACTGGAATACGTAACAAATTCGGTTACAAATATACGACACTAATTGATTGGACACAATCAATTGTTGAAAAATTGCGGGTCGGGGTGCTGCCATACGTTACCAGAGCTGGAAAAAGCAGCTCCGCACTGGCAGACGCAGTCGGGTCCCTAACTACTTTAAGCTCAGTCGATATTTTCAGTGAATGACAGCGGGGCGAGGAGCACGCCTGCGAACCGATATCGGTTGGCCGGCCTCGGTCCGAAACTTTCACGTCAGCTCCGGGTATGCATACGCACCCGGCAACTGACATCCGGTAACTCGCACCTCAACCCTATGGCTCAACTATTCACGCCGCTTACCCAGCGCGGTATCACGCTCAAAAACCGCCTTATCATCTCGCCGATGTGCCAGTACAGCGCCCAGGACGGGTTCAGCAACGATTGGCACTTGGTGCACCTCGGCTCCCGGGCCGTGGGCGGGGCCGGCCTGATTCTGCTGGAAGCCACGGCCGTGGTACCCGAGGGCCGCATCACCCCCGACGATCTGGGCATCTGGCACGATGACCACCTGCCCGGCCTGGCCCGCATTGCCGCGTTTCTCAAAAGCCAGGGCTGCGTGCCAGGTATTCAGCTAGCCCACGCCGGCCGCAAAGCCAGCCACGCCAGCCCCTGGAAAGGCGGGCAACAGCTTGGTCCTGAGGCTGGGGGCTGGCTTACGGTAGCTCCGTCGGCTGTGGCTTTTACGTCCGGGGAAACGGCCCCCGCCGCCCTGGACGCTGCCGGTATTGAACAAGTAATTGACGCCTTCCGCCTGGGGGGCCGACGGGCGGTGGAGGTTGGCTTTGAGGTACTGGAGATTCATGCCGCCCACGGCTACCTGCTGCACCAGTTTCTATCACCGCTCAGCAACCAGCGCACCGATGCCTACGGTGGGTCCTTTGAAAACCGCATCCGGCTGCTGCTGGAAGTAGTGGCCGCCACCCGCGCCGAAATGCCGGAAAATCTGCCTCTGTGGGTGCGCGTATCGGCCACCGACTGGACCGCGGGCGGCTGGACGGCTGAGGATACCGTGCAGCTGGCGGCCATTCTGAAAGATAACGGCGTGGACCTGCTCGACTGCTCTACCGGCGGCAACGTGCCCCAGGCCGATATTCCGGTGGGCCCCGGCTACCAAGTACCCTTTGCCGAGCAGGTGCGCCGCGAAACCGGCCTGCCCACCGGCGCCGTGGGCTTGATTACCGAAGCCCAACAGGCCGAGGACATCCTTGCCCAGGGCCAGGCCGACGTGGTGCTGCTGGCCCGGGAATCGTTGCGCGATGCCTATTTCCCGCTGCACGCGGCCCACGAGCTGGGGGCCGAGGTGGCTTGGCCGCCCCAGTACGAGCGGGCCAAACCGCGCCACTAAGCTCAACCAGACTGAACCCCGGGCCCGGGTGCCGCGTTACAAAACCAGACGCGCGTACTTTTGCCAGATGAATGCCTTTTCAACCCCTGATTTCCCTATTGTGTACCGCCCCGATCTGCAGATTCTGGTGGGCCGGTGGATGGTGGAAATCAGCCGGTCGGAACAGGTGAAGCAAAACTACGTGCAACTGTTTGGGGCTGCCGCCGCGGCCGATAACTGCCGGTTCTGGCTGCTGGATGCCCGCCGTCGGTTTCGCACTACCCACGAAATCACGGGCTGGGTAAACCAGCACGTACCGCAGTTGGCCCTCGAGCAGCTGGGCGCGGAAATTCGGGTGGCATTTCTGCTGGCCCCTCACCAACTACTGGTTTCCACCGAATCGCCCCCGTTTCCAGAACTGATACACCCCATTACCGGAGAGCCGCTGTCGGTGCAGTTTACTGATGAGGGCGAGGCCATTGCCTGGCTCCGGGAGCAGCAGCTGCAGCTGGCGTAATGCTGAACCAGTTACTTCTTCCACGGCCCGTAATGCACCCTGCGTTACGGGCCGTGCTGCGTTGGAGTACGGTGGCGGCAACCTTTCCCGGCGGGGTGCGACCTTAGGCGAAGCCTATCCTGTATTTCGCTGAATGAAACACCTTTCTGCTCCGCACACGGCTGGGGCGGCGGCCCTGCTGCTGGCGCTGGCCGGCTGCGCCGCCACCCAGCCCACCACAACTAGCACGCCCGCCGCGCCGACGGCCGTGGCCGCCACCACCGGCGGCCGCAGCATCAACCCCCAGGACGTGGACCGCTCGGTGTCGCCGTGCGAGGACTTCTATCAGTTTTCGGGCGGCAACTGGCTGCGCAACAACCCCGTGCCGGCCTACGCCAGCAGCTGGGGCCCGCGCAACCTGCTCGGCGACCGGACCCAGGCCACCCTGCGCCGCATTCTGGAAGATGCCGCCGCCGACCGCGCCGCTACCCCTGGCTCGAACCGCCAGAAAGTGGGCGACTTTTACGCTACCGGCATGGACTCGGTGGGGCTGGAAAAAGCCGGCCTCACCTACCTGAAGCCCGAGCTGGCCCGCATTGCCGCCGTGAAAGACCGGCCCGGCCTGCTTGCCGAAATTGCCCGCCAGCAGACGTTGGGTACCGGCGCGTTCTTCCGGGCCGGCGTGAGCCCCGACCGCAAAAACAGCGCGGTATACGCCGTGAACATGAGCCAGGGCGGCCTGGGCATGCCCGATCGGGACTATTATCTGAAGGACGACGCCCGATCCAAAACCGTGCGCACCGCTTATGTTACCTACCTCACCAACACCTTTACGCTGCTGGGTGACCCCGAGCCGACGGCCGCCGCCAAAGCCGCCACGGTGCTGCGCGTGGAAACCCGCCTGGCCCGCGCCAGCAAAGACCGGGTTTCGCTGCGTGACCCCTACGCCAGCTACAACAAGATGACGGTGGCCGAGGCCGACAAGCAGTTTCCGAACCTGCAGCCCTCGGCTTTGCTGAAGCGCAACGGCCTGGGCGCGGCCCAGGAGGTGATTGTGGGCCAGCCGGAGTTCTTCAAGGAGGTCAGCGCGGTGCTGAAAGAGGAGCCGCTGCAGGACCTGAAAACCTACCTGAGCTGGCAGCTGGTATCGTCGGTGCCCTCGGCGCTGCCGAAGGCGTTCAGCGACGAGGCCTTCCGATTTGCGCAGGTGCAGAGCGGGGCCAAGCAGCAGCCCACCCGCTGGAAGCGCATGCAGGCCGCCACCGATGGTACGCTGGGCGAGGCCTTCGGGCAGCTGTACGTGGATCAGGCGTTTTCGCCCGCCGCCAAGCAGAAAGCCCTGGATATGCTGGCCAACATCCGCGAGTCGATGGCCGAGCACATCCAGACCAACACCTGGATGAGTGCCGCCACCAAGCAGGAAGCCCTCAAGAAGCTCAGCGCCCTGCGCGTGAAAATCGGCTACCCCGACCAGTGGAAGGACTACTCGCAGCTGAACATTACGCGCGAGTCGTACCTGAAAAACGTGCTGGCCGCCCGCCAGTGGGCCTACCAACAGAACGTGAAGAAGTTTGGCGGGCCCATTGACCGCACCGAGTGGAGCATGACGCCGCCCACCATCAACGCCTACTACAGCCCGCCGATGAACGAAATCGTGTTTCCGGCCGGCTACCTGCAGCCCCCGTTCTTCGACCCCGAAGCCGACGACGCGGTGAATTACGGCGCCATTGGCGGGGTAATGGGTCACGAAATGACCCACGGCTTCGACGACTCCGGCCGGCAGTACGACTCTGAAGGCAACCTGCGCGACTGGTGGACGCCCGCCGACGCGGCCGAATTTACGAAGCGCGCCGCCGTGGTGGGCACCCAATACTCGGCCTTCTCACCCCTGGACTCAGTGCACGTGAACGGCAAGCTGACCATGGGCGAAAACCTGGCCGATTTCGCCGGCCTCACCATCGTGTACGCCGCCCTCCAGAAGCAGCTCGACAAGCAGTACGGCAAAGGCAACCGCCCGCTCATCGACGGCTTCACGCCCGAGCAGCGCTTCTTCCTTAGCTGGGCCCAGCTGCGCCGCCAGAACATCCGCCCCGAAGCCCTGCGCCAGCAAATCCTCACCGACCCGCACTCACCCGGCCAGTACCGCACCATCGGCCCGCTCATGAACATGCCCGAGTTCTACCAGGCCTTCGGCTGCACGCCCGGCCAGAAAATGGTCCGCCCCGACGCCGAGCGGGCGGTGATTTGGTAGCCAAAGCTAAAGACTAGTTCCCCTCCTTGGAAAGGAGGGGCTAGGGGTGGTTGATACCCGTTGAACATCATCTAGAGCTAGTTCTAAAACCCGTTCTAACGGCCATCAACCACCCCTAGCCCCTCCTTTCCAAGGAGGGGAACTAGCTCTAATTCGTAACGTCTTCAACTTCTTCCACAACCTCCAATCTTCCACCAATGACCCCACAACGCACCTTCCTGCTCTCCCTGGGCACGGCAGCCGGTATGGCCCTGGCCGGCTGCGCGGCTAGCACGCCCGCTACTACCGCCACCACGCCGCCCGCCGCTACTCCGGCTACCACCGATGCTGCGGCTACGGCCCAGCTCGGCCCCGTGCTGCCCGGCGTCGGCATTGATCCGGCCAACATTGACAAGTCGGTGAGTCCCTGCGACGACTTTTTCCAGTACGCTTCGGGCACTTGGCTGAAGAACAACCCGATTCCGGCCGCCGAGTCGCGCTGGAGCTCCTGGAACGGGCTCATCAACCAGAATGAGGCCGTGATGCGCCAGATTCTGGAAACCTCGGCCGCCAACAAAACCGCCGCCAAGGGCACCAACCTGCAGAAAGTTGGCGACTACTACGCCACGGCCATGGACTCCATGGCCATCGACAAAGCCGGCCTGAAGTACCTGCAGCCGGAACTGGCCCGCATCAACGCGGTGAAGGACCTGCGTGGCCTGCAGACCGAGCTGGTGCGCGCCCAGCGCCTGCAAACCCGCTCGGTATTCGGGCTGGGCGTGAACCAGGACCGCAAAAAGAGCGACGAGTACGCCCTCTACCTCAGCCAGGGCGGCCTCAGCCTGCCCGACCGGGACTACTACCTGAAGGACGACGCCCGCTCGAAAGCCATCCGCACGGCCTACACCACCTACCTCACCAACACCTTCAAGATGCTGGGTGAAAGCCCGGCCGTGGCCGCCAAAAGTGCCGCCACGGTGCTGCGCCTCGAAACCCGACTCGCCAAAGCCAGCAAGGACCGAGTAGCTCTGCGCGACCCGTACGCCAATTACAACAAGATGACGGTGGCCGAGGCCGCTCAGAAATACCCCAACCTGGGTCTGCCCGTGATGCTGCCCGCGTTGGGCCTCAGCTCGGCCAAAGAGGTGATTGTGGGCCAGCCCGAGTTCCTGCAGGAAGCCAGCACGGCCCTGAAGCAGGAGCCGCTTGGCGACTGGAAAACCTACCTGCGCTGGCACCTCACCTCGTCGGTGATGTCGGCCCTGCCGCAGTCGTTTGGCGATGAGTCGTTCCGGTTTCAGCAGGTGCTGAGCGGGGCCAAGCAGCAGCAGCCCCGCTGGAAGCGCATGCTCCGCGCTACCGACGGCGCGCTGGGTGAAGCCTTCGGTCAGCTCTATGTGGACAAGGCCTTCTCGCCCGAAACCAAAGTGAAGGCCCAGCAGATGGTGGCCAACATCAAGGAAGCCATGGGCGAGCATATCCGCGGGCTGGAGTGGATGAGCGCCGCCACCAAGGAGGAAGCCCTCAAGAAGCTCAACGCCTTCACCGTCAAAATCGGCTACCCCGACAAGTGGAAGGACTATTCGGCCCTCTCGATGAGCCGCGAATCGTACCTGAAAAACGTACTGGCCGCCCGCGAGTGGGAGTCGAAGGACAACCTGAGCCGCTACGGCAAGCCGATTGACCGTGAAGTGTGGGGCATGACTCCTCCCACGGTGAATGCCTATTACAACTCCTCGCTCAACGAAATCGTGTTTCCGGCCGGTATCATGCAGCCCCCGTTCTTCGACCCCAAGGCCGATGACGCGGTAAACTACGGCGGCATGGGCGCAGTAATCGGCCACGAAATCACCCACGGCTTCGACGACCGGGGCCGGCAGTCGGACGCCCAGGGCAACCTGCGTGACTGGTGGACCAAGGAAGACGCCGCCGAATTCACGAAGCGTGCCGACATGGTGGGCGCCCAGTATTCGGCCTTCCAGCCCCTGGATTCGGTGTTTGTGAACGGCAAGCTGACTATGGGCGAAAACCTGGCCGACTTCGGCGGCCTGGCCTTGGCCTACTCGGCCCTGCAAAAGGAGCTGCAGAAGAAATACGGCAGCAACCCGCGCCCCCGCTACGACGGCTTCACGCCCGAGCAGCGCTTCTTCCTGGGTTGGGCCCAGGTGTGGCGCACCAACGCCCGCCCCGAGTACATCCGCCAGCAGGTCCTCACCGACCCGCACTCCCCGGCCCAGTACCGCACCAACGGCCCCTTGATGAACATGCCCGAGTTCTATGAAGCCTTTGGCTGCAAAGACCAGGGCAAAATGGTGCGCACCCAAACCGAACGAGCCCGCATCTGGTAGCCTGAAACGCCCCAACCCGGCCGCTATAGTGGCGGCCGGGCCATGGGCTTAGGAACTATGTAGAGACGCGACACTTCGCGTCTCGTCGTTGCTGAAGTTGTTTGCCGGGGCAGTTACGGTTGTTCAACGACGAGACGTGGAGTGTCGCGTCGCTACCCCGTTCACCTATCAAACCAGAACCATAAAAGGCCGTCTGCGCTGTGCAGGCGGCCTTTCTGTTTTCCTGTTGAAAAATTTATTTTGACTGATAACCAATGAGTATGATTTATTCGTAGAATTACGAAATATTCGTAATAAGAAACGTAACCTTATGGAACGATTAACTCAACCCGAGGAAGACGCCATGCGCGGCTTCTGGCAGCTGGGGGGCGGCTTCATCAAAGAAGTGCTGGAGCTGCTGCCCGAGCCCCGTCCGCCCTACACCACGCTGGCCTCCACGGTGCGCAACCTGGAGCGCAAGGGCTACCTCACCAGCCGTAAGCTGGGCAACACGTTCCGGTACGTGCCCAGCGTGTCGGCTGAGGAGTACCGGCGGCGCTTTCTGGGGTCGTTCGTGGGCAACTATTTCCGCAACTCCTATAAAGAGCTGGTGTCGTTTTTTGCGCAGGAGCAGAAAATCAGCCCCGAGGAGCTGCAGGATATCATCGACATGATTGAAAACCGCAAATCCCGGCCCTGATGTCTGTGCTGCTGTACCTACTGAAAACCCAGGTGGCCCTGCTACTGCTGCTGGGCGTGTACTACGGCTTGCTGCGACGGCTTACGTTTCATCAGCTTAACCGGGCCTATCTGCTGGGAAGTTTGCTGCTGGCTGGCCTGTACCCGGCGCTTGACTGGAGCCGCCTGCGCCCGGCCACAGTCCCAACCGTTCCACTCCTGGCGGAAGTGCCCGTGTGGACCAGCGCATCCGGCGCGGTTATTCCAACCAATTCCGGCCCCGATTATGGCGTGTGGCTGCTGGCTGCTTACGGCTTGGGCGTGGGCGCATTGCTATTGCTCCTGCTGGTGCAGGGCACCGCGCTGTGGCGGCTGCACCGGGCGTCCCGGCCGGCTGAGGCCGATGGGATGAAGTTTCGGGCCGTGGCGGGGAAGGTGAGTCCGTTCTCGTTCGGGCGGGCCATCTACCTCAACCCGGCCCACCACGCCCCGGCCGAGCTGCCGGTGGTGTTGCTGCACGAGCTGGTGCACGTGCGCCAGGCCCACACCTTGGATGTGCTGCTTGGCCACCTGCACCGGGCCATGGCCTGGGCCAGCCCCGCCGCGTGGCTGTGGTTGCGGGCCACCCAGGAAAACCTGGAATTCATTGCCGATGCCGCCGTGCTGCGCGAAAGTCAGCTGGCCCCGAAACAGTATCAATACAGCCTGGTGCGGCTGAGTACGCTGGCCGCGGGGCCGGCGCTGGTTACACCTTTCTCCTTTATCACCCTTAAAAACCGTATTCGTATGATGAATTCCCAGCCCTCCACTCGTCGGCAGCTGCTGCGCTACGCCGCCGGCTTTACCCTGCTGGGTTTGGTGGCGGTGGGGTGCGCCACGCCCAAGATAGCCGAAATGCCCCAGCCCGAGGCTTCCGTTGAACAACAGGCTCGAACAACGGCTGATCAAGCACTGTACTTTATTGATGGTACTCCTTCCTCACAGGCCGCCGCCCACCAAGTGGACCCCTCCGCTCTGAAGAGTATGCACGTTATCAAAGGGCGCAAGTTCATGCCGGGCTTTAATGAAGCGGCATTTCGCCAGGATTTTGGTGCAATGGATGACAAAGGCGTGATATTGCTTGTCACCAAGCAGGGAGAAAACTCTGAAGCGTTGCAGGCTTTCACTACCAAGTATAACATTACGTTTCAGGAGCAAAACCCAAACGAGAAGGCTATAACGGACGCGCTGGTGGCGGGCAGAACGATTTCGCCGGCTGAGTTGCAGGGGCGGATTCTGCTCGTGAATGGGGTAGAAACGGCTGTAGAAAATTTCTCCGTGCCCGCTGGTAATATGAAGAGCGTGTATGTGCTTGATGCAAAGCGTGCCACCGAAAAATTCGGGGCAAAAGGTCAGAATGGCGCAGTAGTGGTTATGACCAAATAATTGTGGACGTATCATTTGGCTCGTGCCGCGGTAACCAAGGAATTCGACTAAATACCAGTCGTTCGAATTTTATGGCTGCTTGCGGCACTGCTTTTGCGGGGCGTGGGGCCTATGCGTATTCTTACCGCCTTCCGCTCTACCGCCTTCGGCACCGGCCTGCTGCTGATGCTGGGCCTTGCTGCCCCCACTGCCAACGCTCAAACGGCCCCCTCCGCGCCGGCCCAGGCCACCGGCCCCAGCCTGTACTTTCTGGATGGGCAGCCCTCCACCCAACAAGCTATTAACCAGCTCAACCGCCGCACCATTGCCAGCGTGAACGTAGTGAAAGGCCCCGATGCTACCCGCATATTTGGGGCGGAAGCTGCCGATGGGGTCATGATTGTGGTAACCAAGCGCAACATAGGCTCCGAGGCCGTGGCCGAGTTCAACCGCCGCTACGATATCCGGCCCACGGAAACGCCGGTGCCGTCGGCCCGGCCGTAACGCTGAAACTGCCGGGAAGCTCCGCCGTACCAACGCAACGGCCCGCCGGCCCGTATCGGGTACTCCTTTCCCTATGTGCCACGTAGCGTTGCTTGCATGACTTCTACTTCGCTTGCCGATTTTCTGCAGCTCACCCACAGGCCTGATCTGGGCATTGTAACCGCCCGCTGGACTCGGCCCACTCAATCCGGTGAGCTGCGCGCCGGTTACCAGGAACTGCTGCGCTATGCCACCTCCTGCGACACCTGCTGCCGCTGGCTGATTGATGCCCGCCGCCGCGTGCAGGTAGATACCCGGGATGTGCACTGGCTCACTACCGATTTTTACCCCACCCTCCGCCAGCACCTGGGTGGCCACGTGTACCTGGCGTTTCTGATTGCGCCCTATCAGGCCGATGATGTGCGCGACGAAAGCCTGCCTACGTTACCTTATACCCACGGCAACTACTGCTCCCTGAATCAGTTCACAGATGAAGGCGAGGCCGTGCGCTGGCTCTGCTCCCGAGTGGTATAGCCTGTGCTGCTACCAGCCGTCTACAAAAAAACCTTCGCTCAAACGGGCGAAGGTTTTTTTGTAGACGGCCTGAGCCGGGAGTGGTACTGAGAAAATAAAGTATTTGATAAAGAGTATATATTATCAGTAGCTACATTTTATTATATGAGATAAATACAATTATTTATTTGGAATATTTGATGTGCAAAATATTCATGAAAATATGAATTTTTATAGCGTAATAGTTTACTATATCTTCACTTTTAGTAAGATGGATGGGTTGTTTGCTGTCTTACTTGAGTCTGCTGAGTTTTCTGTTTCACCTCTGTTTTCTGTCTTATGTTCAAAACACTACTCTTGTTGCTTTTGGCTTTTGTGATGCTGCTGGAACCAGAGGTGGTTCTGGCCCGCCCAGCCACTGTTGCCAGTCCTGCCGGGATTGAAATGGTGAGCGGCACATCCTTATTCCGCAAATCGTACAAGCGGGGCCGCCCCAACTACAAGCCGTACCGGGGCAATAGCCGCCACAAAATGAAGAAGCTGGGCGTGTATAAGCGGTGGCGCCTGCGGGTGAAAGCCCAGAAGAAAAAGCGCAACCGCGTGCTGAGCCCCAGCGTGAAGGTGGGCGCACCAGTACGTACCCTGAAAAAGTAAGCCAGCACTTTCCTGGAGTTTCCTGATAACTAGCCAGACAGCCGCTTCCTGCACCAGGGGGCGGCTGTTTTTTGTGGTTGCTGGCGGCAGCTATGCAGGCTGTAACCCGGCGTTGCTTCCGGCGGTTATGTAGTGGACTTACTGCCCGCCATGTCTGCTTCCTCTGTTGCGCCGGTATCAGCCGCACCTTCGCTGCGTACCCCATTTTTGTATCCGGTGTTCCGGGCCATCTGGGTGGCATCGGTGGTATCCAACATTGGTACCTGGATGCAGAACGTGGCGGGCGTATGGCTGGTCACCACGCTGACTACCTCGGCCCTGCTGGTGGCCCTGATGCAAACGGCTACCAGCCTCCCTGCCTTCATGCTCAGTCTGCCCGCCGGGGCCCTCGGCGACCTGGTGGACCGCCGTCGGCTGCTGCTGTTTACGCAGGGCTTTATGGCCGTGGTGGCGCTGGTGCTGGGCGGGCTTACGCTGGCCGGGCAGGTATCGGCGCCGAGTGTGCTGGGACTCACGTTTCTGCTGGGCATTGGGGCGGCAGTGAACATGCCCATCTGGCAAACCGTGACGGTGGAACTGGTGCCCCGCCCGGCGCTGCCTTTCGCCATTACCCTGAACGGCGTCAGCAACAACATTGCCCGGGCCATTGGGCCGGCGCTGGGCGGCCTCATCATTGCACACTACTCGCCGGGGTATGTGTTCCTGCTCAACGGCGTTTCCTTCATCGGTACGTGGTGGGTGGTGCGCAACTGGCAGCGCCGCCCCGATGAAAGCCGGGGGCCAGCCGAAGATTTTGCGGGTGCCCTGCGCACCGGCCTCCGCTACGTGCAGTATTCGCCGGCCATTTACGCGGTACTGGTGCGCACTTTTGCGTTTGCCTTCGGGGCCAGTGCCATGTGGGCCCTGTTGTCGGTGGTGGCGGCCCGGCGGCTGCATTTGAGCTCCGGGTCCTACGGCGTGCTGCTGTCGTGGCTGGGGGCGGGAGCCATTACGGGGGCGTTTCTGATGGGGCGGGCCGGCCACCGGCTCACCTATAACCAGCGCGTGCTGCTGGGTTCCGGCGTATTTGTAGGCACCAACCTGGGACTGGCGCTGCTGCCCACGGAGGTGGCTCTGTTTCCGGTGATGTTCCTTTCGGGGGTGGCGTGGCTGATGGTGATGACCAGCTTCAGCACCACCGTGCAGCTGCACGTGCCCCGGTGGGTGCAGGCGCGGGTAGTGAGCATCTATATGCTGGTATTTCAGGCGGGGCTGGCCCTGGGCAGCGTCGTGTGGGGTGAGCTGGCCGACCGCGCTACGCTGCTGACGGCGTTGCTGGGCGCGGCCCTCTGGATGCTGCTGAGCCTGGCGCTGGCTTGGCCCTTCCCCATGCGCTCCGCCGAAGGTCTCAACCTGGACCCCGCCGATGTTGGTCCGGCCCCGGCAGTGCCCGGCGTCATCGAAACCGATGATGGGCCGGTGGTGGTAATGGTGGAGTATCAGGTGCTGGTGGCTGATCAGCCGGCCTTCCGGGAAGCTGTGGCACCCCTTACCCGCCTGCGGCTGCGCAACGGGGCCTTGCGGGCCGGGGTGTTTACCGATGTCACCCGGCCGGAACGCATTACGGAGTTCTACTACGTGGCTACCTGGGGTGAGTATGAGCGGCAGCACCACCGCTTCACGCGCGAGGACCAGGCCGTGCAGGAGCAGGTACTGCAGTTTCATGCCGGGCCGGAGCCACCCTGCGTAACCCGATTCCTGGCCTTCCCACAAACGCCCAACGTGGAGCTGCCCGCGCCTGCGGAGAGTCTGGAAAGCCAGCGGTAAGCTGCCGCCGGAGCGGCGGGGGCAGTAAATAAAAAGCCCGTCATGCCTTACATGACGGGCTATACTGGCAGCAAAAGTTCTTGTTACCCATCGGCTTCGGCGTAAACCGAGCCTCTGCAGGCTTAGGCTATGCAGGCGTATCTACCAGGAGCCGCTGTTGTCACTGGTATCATCGAAGCCGCCACCGCCGGTGTCGCCGGAGGAGGAGTCATCGTAGGAAGAAGTATCGCTCGATGAAAAGTAGTCCGGCTCACTGCCGGAGTTGTCGGGCGCGAAATAATCCGGGGCATTATCCGTCTCCGAGGTGCTGCCGCCCAGAAACGGGAAAGCACCGCTGCCATCCGCAGTGTCGTTAGCGGGCGTATCGAGGGGCCGGGCCGGGGCATCGGGGGAGAGGTGGGTGGTGGAATCATCGTTGCGGTCGGCCATCCGGTTGCCCAAGTAGGCTCCGGCGGCGGCGGCGGCACCCGTGAGCAGTACGTTGCCCATGCCGCTACCCCCGCTGCTGCCCCGGTTCGGCAGAAAATCGGGGCCGGGCTGCCCGCTGTAGCCGGCGCGGCCGTAGTTACCGGCCGGGGCATTGGGCTGGTTGGGTAGGAAGTCGGGCGTGCCACCCGTAGCAGCCGGGTTGTTGCGCCGCCGGAACAGCTTCGATACCAGCCACAGGCCCCCGCCAATGACCACCACGGCCAGTACCAGCGTGCCCAACCCAAAGCCCGACGATTCCGGCTCAACCGGCGCGGCCGGCGCGGTGGCTACGGGAGCAGAGGCCGGTGCACTCAGCTCATCGGAGCCGGAGGCCGTGGCGTAGTCGGCGGCCGAAGCCGAAGCATCGGAGCCAGGCGCGGCGGCGGGCGTTTCGGCGGCTTGCGGGGCCGAGCTGGGGTCGGCGGCGTACATCAAAGAGTTCAGACCCTGGCGGAGTCCGGCAAAATAGTTTCCCTGCTTGAAGCGCGGCGTCATTTGGCTGATAACCCGGTCAGTAACTTCCGGCGTCAGGCGGCTGCGCAGCCCCGAGCCGGCCTGAATGCTGAGGGCGCGCTCCTGCTTGCTCAGCAGTACCACCACGCCGTTGTTTTTATCACGCTGCCCGATACCCCAGCTGGTGCCCAGCGCCCGGGCGTATTCCGCCGCCGACTGCCCGCCCAACGACGGCACGGTAACCACCACTATCTGGGTGCCGTTCTGGTCAGCGTAGCGGCGCAGGCCGGTTTCCAGGGTTTTTGCGTCGGCAGGATTAAGCAGCTGTGCTTCATCAGTAATAAAGCGGAAAGGAGCGGGCCGGGCCGGCAGGCCGTTGGCCGACTGGGCCCTGGCCGTAAAGGTGGCGCTGCCAACGAGTAGCAGCAGCAGTAGCAGAAAACGAGTCATGGCAGGAGGGAAGTACGGGTGAGTATCGGGTTTCCAGCTGAGTACGCACCGATGTGCCCGGGCGTTTCCGGCCGGGGCGGGCGGGAACATTCACCGGGGCGGGACCGTAAATCGGGAAAGGGTTAGCCGGCCGCTACCGGCCATGCCCGCCACCTTCCTCCTTGTTCCCACCACTATGCGCCGCTTCCTTTCCATTATGCTGTTTTGTGGCGTTGCCTGCCCGGCCGTGCAGGCCCAGAACCGCCCAGCCGTAACGCCCACCCGCCACAATCCTACGGAGCGCATCAGTCCGGTGCCCGGCGTTACGCTGCCCTCGGGCGTGGGCCAGGGGAAGGCCGAGCCGCTGCCCGTGCCCACCGATGTAAAACCCAACGGCCTTCTGGCCCAGCCCAAGTTGCCCACCGGCCAGGTAACCGTCGATTCGGTGCAGGTAACGCCCACCCCGCAGCCCCGCCGGAGTGCCCCCGCCAGCCGCAAGCGGCCGTAAGCGTTTCTGCTACTTTCCATGCTGGCTTTTACCACAACCGGCCCGCCTTTATTTCCCGCTGAACACAGGAAACAGAGGCGGGCCGGTGCTATTGGCTGGCAAGGTATAGGCGTTACTGCTTTTGAGTCTGTGCAGATTTTGGCTGCGAGGACAGCGTAGAGGTGCCTTTGGCCGGCTTCTTCAGCGGGCGGTTGGAGTAATCGGTGGTTACCCGGTCGTCGGGGGCACCGGTCATGTCGGGGGCCACGTATTCACCCTGGCCGCCGGAGGCGGGTTTGGTGGGCGCGGGCTGGGGACGCGGAGCCGGGGCCGTAGGGCGGATGCGGGCCGGCGCGGGTTTGCGGGCGGGCGTGGTCTGGGCCATCGTAGCGACGGCGGCCGTCAGCAGTAAACCCAGAAAAGCGGTGCGTAGCATAGTTGTGCGGGGTAAAGTGGTGAGATATAAGGGTTGAGCTCCTGCACGCGGCAGTGCAGCGCCAGGGTTGAACCAGTAGTCAAGCTACGGGCTGCAGATGAAGTTGGCGTGTTTTTTGAGTAGGATTCAGCCCGGCTCCCCCGGCTTTTCTCTTCTCCTTCACCCTCCTATGTATGCCTAAGTTCTTTCTTCCGGCGGCGCTGCTAACGGCTGCGGCGCTGGTCTTTGCCGCCCCGGCCCGGGCGCAGGTAATCATCAATGTCGGCCGGCCGGCCCCGCCTCCGCCGGTGGTTGTTGTGCGGGAGTATCATCAGCCCCGTAAGTGGAAAGCTCCCAAACGGTATTACTACCAGCCCCGCCCCGTAATGCTGGTGCCCGCCCAGCCGGTGTACTACGCTCCCCGCGGCTACGGACACGGACACGGCCGGGGCCACGGACATGGTCACGGCCGGCACTAAAACGGGAAATACGGTCGTCTTAGCAAAGGCTCCTGCAGTGCGCAGGAGCCTTTGCTGCTTTATCAGGAAGGGGTTTAGGAGCCTGTCGGAGGCGGCAGATGCAATGCCCGAAGCCAAAATTTTTTTGCCGGAACCCGGCTAACCGGCCCGGCCTGGCTGGCTGATTAACGTATGTACACGGAAAAAAAGCCGGCTGACGCTGATCTGAAGAATTCTTCAGATCAGCGTCAGCCGGTCTTAATGTGCCCTGTGGTACTTCGCCCGTCATCTTCCATCCTTTTCTCCCCTCATGAAAGTCTTTTCCACCATCGGCCTGCTCATTCTTTCCAATGTGTTCATGACCCTGGCCTGGTATGGGCACCTGCAGTTCAAAACCATGCCCGCCTTCCGCAACATCACCCTATTTGGGGTAATTATGATCAGCTGGGGGCTGGCCTTTTTCGAGTACATCTTCCAGGTGCCGGCCAACCGTATCGGCTACAAGGAAGACGGCGGCCCGTTCTCCATGTTTGAGCTGAAAACCATTCAGGAAGCCGTGTCGCTGATTGTGTTTACGCTCATCACCGTGTACGTCTTCAAAACCGATAAGCTGGCCTGGAACCACCTGGTAGGCTTCGGGCTGATTGTGCTGGCTGTGTTTTTCATCTTTAAGAAGTGGTAGCCCGCGCCGCGTAAGCGCCTACGGCTACTTTCTTCTCTGCTGCTCATGCCGGTTTCTGACTCGGCCGCCGCTAAGCGGCGCAGTGTGCGGGCGCTGGCCCCGCTGAACCTGTTCCTGGCCGACGTGCGCGACGGCGTGGGCCCGTACCTGGCTATTTATCTGCTCACGGTGCGGCACTGGGCCCCCGGCCCCATTGGCGTAGCCATGGCGTTGCCGGGGCTGGTGGCCGTACTGCTCCAGACGCCCGCCGGTACGCTGGTGGATACCACCAAACGCAAGCGGGAGCTGCTGGTGCTGGCCTCCATAGTGGTGGCCCTGAGCTGCGTGGCGGCCGTTACGTTCACCATCCGGCCGGTTATCTACCTTACCCAGGCCCTCACCGGGGCGGCTACCACGGTGTACGCGCCGGTGGTGGCCGCCATTACGCTGGGGCTGGTGGGGCACCGCCGCTTCGCCCACCAAACCGGCCGCAACGAGGCCTTCAACCACGCCGGTAATGTGCTGGCCGCCGCCTTGGCTGGCCTCATCGGCTACTACTGGCGCTACGAGGGTATCTTTTACCTGGTGGCCCTCATGTGCGTGTTGGGCAGCTGGTCGGCGCTGCGCATTGCCCCCCCGGCCATCAACCACGACCTGGCCCGGGGCTGCGGCCCCGACGATGAGCCCACCGAGGATGCCGATGCTCCTGCCGAAGCAACGGGTGCGGCGGCGGGTTTCCGGGAGGTGCTGGCCAACCCCCGGCTGCTGCGGTTTGCGGGGGCGGTGGTGCTGTTCCATTTCGCCAACGCGGCCATGCTGCCGCTGGTGGGCCAGCTGCTGGCCCTGGGCCACCCGAAAGCCTCAGCTTTGTTTATGTCGGCCTGCATTATTGTGGCCCAGCTGGTGATGATTCCGGTGGCGGCCTGGGTGAGCAAGCGGCCCACCGAGGCCGGCCGCAAGCCCATCTTTCTGCTGGCTTTTGCCGCCCTGCCCATTAGGGGCGTGCTCTACACTCTCAGCGGTAATGCTTACTACCTGGTGGGCGTGCAAATCCTGGATGGGCTGGCCGGGGGCATCTTCGGGGTAATCAGCGTGATTATGATTGCCGACCTGACCCGGGGCTCCGGCCGCTTCAACTTTGTGCAGGGGGCCGTTACCACGGCTCTGGGCATCGGGGCGGCGCTGAGTACGGCCGTGGCCGGCTACGTGGTGCAGCAGTTCGGCTACCGTGCTGCTTTCCTGAGCCTGGCCGCCGTGGCCGCCGCCGCGCTGGTGTTCTTCTGGCTCTGCGTCCCCGAAACCAACCCCGCCCTGGCTACCGGGGGGCCGGCCGAGAATAAGCCCGCCGACGCAGCTGCTGCGGGGTAGACAGGAGCACTATCGTAGAACATCATGCTGAGCATAAGGTGCATCAAGCCAGGAGCCGAGGAATCTCGCGTGCTGACATTGAACGCTAATTCACGCTATAAAAACGTCATGCAGAGCCGGAGGCGAAGCATCTCGCTCGGCTGATGTTAGCATTAGTAATCCTACGTCAGCACGCGAGATGCTTCGCCTTCGGCTCTGCATGACGTTCAGTTGAGTGTAACATCCATTCCTGCATCCACCAGAAACCACAACGGCTTCCTCAACCGAGGAAGCCGTTGTGGTGTAAGCCTGTTGCGCCGAACCTACTGCACCGACCGCACGGGAATGTTGGCGAAGGTGCCCGATACGGTAATGTCGCACTTGCGCTTGGGGAACGTGCTGTACGCCACGGTAGGGTCACTGGCTCCCGTGAGGGTGGCGGTGTAGGTGCCGCTCAGCAGCTGCCGCTTCGCATCGTAGCCGCTGATAACGAAGCTGCCCGTTACGTGCTGCATGCTGCTGGGGTAGATGACGGTGCCGCCGCCCAGGCTTTCGGGCAGGTCGTAGTAATAACTCGATGCCGCGTCGAGTGTCTTGTCGCGCAGGGTTTGCAGGGTGTAGGTGCCAGCAAGCGCGGCAGGCAGCTTCGTGCGGTCCAGCTCGAAGCTGATGCCCTCGGTGGTAGTAGCGGGTTGCACGCCCACGGTCAGGCTCTGGGCCGTTTGGGTAACAAATGCTTTCAGCTGCGCGGCCTGAAACGTGGTATCCCGGTGCTGGCCGTTATCCTGATACACAATGGCGCGGCTATACGTCATGGTGGGCTCCGGCGCGGGGGCGGGCAGTTCCTGGTCGTCTTTCGAGCAGCTTGCGGTGAAAGCCAGCGTCAGGCCCATCAGTAGCGAGAGAGTAGCGTTGTGATTCATAGAGTAGGGGATAGGAGGGTGTAAAAACCCTATATAGAAAACTGTGCCAGGATTGCGTTGGTGGCTTCTGCATGGATGAAAACGCCGCCCGGATTTCTCCGGGCGGCGGCGGCATAGGAGGCTACATAATGCGAGGACGGTCATTGTTATTCCGCCCCCGGCAGTCGCTCGGCTGCGCCGAGTGACCACTACGCCCCAGCAGCTTTGCTGCATGCGTCCGCCGGGACTAGGCTAGTGGCGCGGCCGGATTCGGGGCACAGCCCCTCAGGCGTAGGTCTCACTCGGCGCAGCCGAGCGAGTGCGGGAGCTGGCCGCCCAGCAGGACGAAGTGCGCCGCCTCAGCCGCCTCGTCGATGATTTATTGCTCAGCAGCCGCCTGCGGGCCGGGGCCCTGCCGCTGCACCGCGCCCCGGTGCCTCTCGATGAACTGGCAGTGGCTACCGTCGACCGGCTGCTGCCCCAGTTCCGCAGCGCAGGCCGCCCCCTGCACCTGGCCGTAGCCGACGACGTGCCGGCCTACACCGTGTCGGCCGATGCCGATAAGCTCACCACCGTACTGGGCAACCTCCTCGAAAACGCCCTGCGCCACGCCCTGCCCGGCGGCGAGGTGCGCGTATCGGTTGACCGGGAAGCCGCCAGCGGCTGGCTCTACGTGGAAGTAGCCAACCCCATCCGCCAATCCCTCGGCGACCTGGGCCGCCTCACCACCGCCTACTACCAGGCCGACGTGCTCAGCAATGGCGCGGGCCTGGGCCTCTGGCTCAGCAACCAGCTGGCCGAGCTGCACGGTGCCCCCCTGCAGCTCCAGGAATCCGACGGCTGGTTCCGGGCCCGCCTCCGCCTGCCCCCGCTGAATGAGTAGCCGGATAGCAGGAAGATAAACCGAGTGGTATGCTTCGGCTGCACTTCTCCGGATAATCGCTTGGCTGTGTCGGGTAAGTGTGAGGGGACGGGCTACGGTTAGCAGCTGACAAGCTGCACAGGCAGAAAAAAGATGCGGTTCTCGGGGGTAATCTGGTACTTTCGCCCGGTAGCTAATACCTCTTTTCTGTTCAGTCTTTATTTCCAGTAACCCGCCATGCCTACCCCGCTTGCCGTTGTTCATGAATATTTCGCGCTGGTTGATGCGTTTGAAACCGATGCTACGGCCTACGCCGCTGTATTGCACCCGGAGGTAGTGCAGACGGAATATCCTAATGCCCTCTATAAGTCGCTGCAAACCCGTTCCCTCACCGATATCCTCGACAACCTGCGCCTCGGCCGCGAGCTGCTCCAGCAGCCGCACTTCGAGGTGAGCCACACCCGCCTCTGCGCCGACGGCAGCGTGCACGTAGAAGGGCAGTGGGAGGCCACCGCCGCCAGCGACCTTGGCCCGCTGCTGCGCGGCCAGCGAATCCGCGCGTTTCTCTGCCTCATTTTCGAATTCAAGGACGGGCTGATTTTCCGGCAGCGCCGCTACCCCTGCTACGAAATCCTGTAGCTTCACCGCCCCACCCTACAAACACGGGCCCGACTGACACCACTGGTGCTGGTCGGGCCCGTTTCGTACTAGCCCCGGTCTATCGGGCGGCCTGGCAGCCCCAACCCATTCGTTCCGGTGCTCCGGCCGCTTCCCCGGGCTATCCGGGCAGTCGCTCGGCTGCGCCGAGTGACCACTATGCCCCAGCAGCTCTGCTGCGTGCGCCTGCCGGAACTGAGCTAGTGGTGCGGCCGGATTCGGGGCGCAGCCCCTCAGGCATAGGTCTCACTCGGCACAGCTGAGCGAGTGTGGGGTCACTACTTATTGCGCTTCAATTCGGAAAGTGTTAGATAATCTTTGAATAAGTTAATTATTCCTTCCTCTGTATTGATTTCACCAACTGCAATTTGCTTTATATCATAATCATAATATTCCTTTAATTCGTTGCTTACTTTGTGAGGTGCTCTAGATGAAACAATTATTTCAGTGTTTGGGCGATTGAAATATTCTTTAATAACTGCTTTTAAATGGGGTTCCGCCTCCATAGAGTTGCCTAATATGACAAGTCTTGATGTATTTTCTGATTTTAGTAGAAGTTTTAAATATCTGAAATATTCGTTTAACACATTGTCATTTTTAATTATATGGCCCTTTGATTCCGGTTGATTGAAAACCATTACTGGCTCATTATTAATAAAGTTTCCTATGGTTTTATACGTTCTTCCAAAATATTTCATGAATCTATATGATCCGTGTATATGGCATATAGAAAATTGATTTTGAGTGATATTTTCGCTAATCAATCCAAGTATATAGCGGATTCATGAACGGTGTACATGATAGCCGCAATGGTTGAACCAGGCTTTGGCGTCCTTGCTGGAAATCCAGTCCACGGCCGTTTGGATAGCCGCCTCCACTGCTTCACGGGTACGGGCC
>NZ_RWIT01000024.1 GCF_003944715.1 Hymenobacter rigui
CTGCCGGGCTCCGGGCTCAGTCAGCGCCTGCGCCACGCGCTGGCGCAAATCCATCGAATACGCTTGCATATACCTGCTTACGTACGCTAGGCGACGGCAGCTACACCGTTCATGAATCCGCTATAAGGATACACTTTGTGGTAATCTGAAGAGGAATTCAGACTCTACTATTCGTCACTATTGGAGCTACTTGAGTTCTAATTCATTCACTTCGATATCAACTTTTTTCCAGTTTTCAGAATCAATATTCTTATTATCAACTTCTTTAATCCAGCTTATTCCTGGCAGTATCCTTATTTTATCCACATGACGCTGTCTATAACTACCGGGGCCAGGGTTCATCATTTGATATTCTATCACCCTATTACTTGAATGTATATTCTGATATTCAATAGTTTGAGTTTTCCAATCACCTCTCCAGATAAAAAGCAGCTTGAGGACAATCATTGTAATAATTAGTACCACAGTAAATATTACTGCTGTAGTAATGCTCCAGCGAAAGAACACTTTACCTACATAGACGGCTGCAGCGGCAAGTGCAACAACCAAAATACACAAGCTTATCAACAAGCTATTGATATCCAATGGAGTGGTTATATCGGCTATTAATAAAGTAGACGATACTAAAAACGTTATTAGTAAAACCCTATTTATCTTCATCGATTCACTACCTAGAATTTTTACGGCTATGCAGCCTCACGGCCGCGCCGCCATCGTAAACACCAGTTCCCCGCCCTTCACCACGTCCGCAAATTGCAAAAACGGCCGCGTGAGTTTCTGGCCGTTGAGGCGCACTTCCTTTACGTACACATTTTTGTCGCTCTGGTTTTTGACGGTGATGCGGAAGGTGTTGCCGTTTTCCAGATTCAGCGTGGCCCCGTGGATGGCGGGGCTGCCGAGGGCGTATTCCGGCGAGCCGGGGGCTACGGGATAGAAGCCCAGGGCCGAGAAGATGTACCAGGCCGACATCTGCCCGCAGTCGTCGTTGCCGCCGAGGCCGTCGGGGATGGGGCGGTACATTTTGGGCAGAATCATCCGGACGCGGGCCTGGGTTTTCCAGGGTTGGCTGGTCCAGTTGTAGAGGTAGGCCACGTGGTGGGCGGGCTCGTTACCGTGCACGTAGTTGCCGATGATACCGTCGCGGGTGATGTCCTCGGTTTCGGCGAAGAACTTATCCGGCAGGTGCATCGTGAACAGGGAATCCAGGTGGGGCAGAAACTTCTTTTCGCCGCCCATCTTGGCAATGAGGGCGGCGGGGTCCTGGGGCACGTAGAGGCTGTAGTTCCAGGCGTTGCCCTCAATAAAGCCCTGGTCGTGGGTGCTCAGCACGTCGAAGCGCGGGCGGAACGAGCCGTCGGTGAGGCGGGGGTGCATGAAGTTGATGCGCTGGTCGTACACGTTCTGCCAGTTTTGGGCCCGCTTGCTGAACTCGGCTTCGATGTCCGTCTTGCCCAGCTTACGGGCCAACTGCGCAATGCACCAGTCGTCGTAGGCGTATTCCAGGGTTTTCGATACCGAGGAGCCGCTTTTGTCCTCGGGCACGTAGCCAATCTGTTCGTAGAGGATAATACCGTCGAAACGTTGCTGGTGGGCGGTGGCCACGCAGGCGTCGAGGGCGCGCTGGGCCTGGTCGGCGGGCACCACGCCTTTCAGCACGGCATCTACCACCACCGGCACCGCGTGGTAGCCAATCATGCACCAGTTTTCGTTGGCATAGTGGCTCCACACGGGCAGCATGTGCAGGGTGCTCTGGTCGTAGTGGGCCAGCATGCTTTGCACCATGTCGGCGTTGCGCCGGGGCTGCAGCAGGTTGTAGAGCGGGTGCAGGGCGCGGTAGGTGTCCCAGAGCGAGAAGGTGGTGTAGTTAGTGAAGCCCTCGGCCCGGTGGATGTTCTGGTCGAGGCCACGGTACTGGCCGTCCACGTCCATGTAGGTAGTGGGGCTGAGAGCGGCGTGGTACATGGCCGTGTAGAAGTTCTCCTTGTCCACCCGTTTCGGCGACTCAATTACCACTTTGCTTAGCTCCTGCTGCCACAGCGCCTGCCCGGCCCGCTTCACGGCCTCGAAGTCCCAGCCCGGCACTTCGGCGCGCATGTTGCGCAACGCCCCCTCAGTGCTCACCCCCGACAGGGCCATTTTCACCTTCACCTTCTCCCCCGCCGTGGTCTTGAAATCGAAGAACAGCCGCAACTGCTCGCCGGCCAGCTCGGGGAAGTTCTGGCTCTGGTCGAAGCGGCCCCAGAAGCCCCGATACACCTGCTTCTTGGAGAGGTTGCGGCTGCCGTAGCTCACGAAGGGCTTCGAGAAGCTCATAGCGAAATACTGGGTGCGGGTGCGGGCCCAACCGTTGGTTTGGCGGTAGCCGGTTACCAGCGTGTCGTTTTCCACCCGCACAAACGTCCACACGTTCTTATCGGGGTAGTTGTAGATGCCGGCTGTGAGGTCGAGGATGATATGCGCCTGCTCCGACTGCGGAAACGTGTACTGGTGCATACCCACGCGGTTGGAGGCCGTCAGCTCGGCCAGGATGTCGTGGTCGTCGAGCTTCACGCGGTAGTAGGCGGGCTCGGCCACCTCGTTCTGGTGCGAAAACCGGGAGCGGTAGCCCCGCTCGGGCTGGTCGGCGGTGCCGGGGTTGAGCTGGAGCGGGCCGGTGGTGGGCATCACCAGAAAGTCGCCGAGGTCGGAGTGGCCGGTGCCGCTGAAGTGGGTGTGCGAGAAGCCCACGATGGTTTTATCGGCGTACTGGTAGCCGGCGCAGTACTCGTACACGCGGGGGTTGTACTTGCCGCTGAGCTCGTAGCCGATGGTGTCGGTATCGGGCGAGAGTTGCACCATGCCAAAGGGCACCGTCGCCCCCGGGTAGGTGTGCCCCATCCGGGCCGTGCCCACCAACGGCTTGGCGTACTGCACCAGGTTTTCGGTGGTTTTGGCCTTCTGGGCTAATGTGGGAACGGCTGCCAGGAGCAGCGCAGCAAGGATGGAAAGGCGGGGCATCAGCTTCGGGAGGTGGCGTAGAAGCTGGTAAGGTAGGGAGGTGTTACAATACTATTACAGTAAACTTCTAGCTTCTCCTATCTGGTCTGACCTAGCAGAATACTTAATGCCTTACTAGTTGCTTCCTCATTCAACCCAATCATTGGCTTAGTCATCACCCATCTTTTTTTAATATAATTGGGTAAACCGTTTATTGAGAGGTCGTCATCAATAATTACGTAATCCTCAGCTGCGCCGAATTGATCCACCCAAGCCTTAATCTCTTCACTCCTATTACCCAGTAAATTAATCGAATCCTTTTCATTAATTTTTACAATATCACTTGCTACCACACCCCTTTCCCTGAACAATATATACCACTGCTCTAAAGAAAAATTTATTCTATGTGTTGTTGTTAGCACAATAGTCGAATTTGTTGCAGAAATAATATCCGCTAAATTTTTCGATGCACTTTCATCAAATTTCAAGAATCCATCGGCTAACACCTCCGCTTTTCGCCAGATTGGTGTCGTTACCAATACTCCATCAATATCGAGTAAAATTTTCATAAATCTATTGACAGTATATCAGTGCCCATAACTCACCACCCGCGTCACCTGCCAGCGCCCGTCGCGTAGGCGCCACACCATCATGTTCTTGAAGGTGCCGCAGTCGTCACGGCCGTTTTCTACGTGGCAGAAGCGGTGCTGGTAAGTTTCCACGGCACCGTAGTTGTGGATGGGGTACACCTCCAGGGTGCCGGGCACGAGCTGGCGGTTGAGGCCGGTGGTTTTGTTCTGTTCGAACAGATTCCGGAAGCCCTGCATGGTTTGCTGGAAGTTGGCCAAGCCGCCTTTGTCGTGGTAGAACTCCAGGTCTTCGGCGAAGAAGGTTTGCAGCGTGGCCACATCGTGCCGGTTGAAGGCCACAAACATCAGGCTGTCCTGCCGGGCAATGGTGCGGTACAGTTCCGGCGACACCGGCGGCTGGGCCGCTGCCGTGGCGGGGGCGGCGGGGCCTACCGGGGCGCAGGCGGCGGCCAGGAGCAGGAGCAGCGCGGGTAGCGGGAGTTTCATGTGCGTTGGCGGAGGCCTGAATGGTGGCAAGGTAGAGCTTCCGCTGGATTTCTGACACGCTGGCTTCTAACAGAAGTATTTAGGCTGGGAATTGCGCAGCTTGACTGGCGGCCGGCTAATCGACCTTCAGCGGCGGGCCTATCACTTTCATTTCGTGGGCGGCAAACAGCTGCGCAACCTGCTGGGGCGTGGGTTCGGTTGTCAGGGCCGCCATGGCTACAAAAAACTCCTCCAGTTTGCCGGCCGGCTGCATCGTAACCAGCATGTGGCCTCGGGCACTTACCTGCGTCCAGGCGTGGGGCACCTGACGGGGCAGAAAGATGGAGTCGCCGGTTTTGAGTCGATACTTATCCTCTCCTACCTGAAACGCATATTCCCCGTCTAGCACATAGAAAACCTCATCCTGCCCCAGATGCACGTGCAAAGGCGTGCCCCGGCCCTGCGACAGGCTGGTTTGCTCGAAAATAGCTAAGTCGCCGTTGGTATCGTGGCCTGATACCTTCACGTCCAGGATGTTCTGATTCACACCCTTGAGTTGAATATGGCCATGCCGACGCCCTTCGCCGGCGCGGGCCCTGAACCCTTTGGCGTTGCGTTCTTCTCTCTGAAGAACATGGGGCCCGACCGTGGCGGCTGGCAGGGCTGCCAGAGTAGTGCGAATGAAGTGACGACGTTGCATAGCATCGGCCGGTAAATGCGCGAAGAAATCGACGAACTGTAGCCCGGTCCGGAAACACTGCCGCCACCAGTTCAGCTGCCCGGAACTATTCCGTACCAGAAGATACCATAGTAAAACCAGAATATAGAATTCGTGGACTTTGCCCCAAAGCCAATGGGGTTTCAGGAATGCATTGCGGCACTGGTCAGTTATCTTTGTAGGAGCCCGAAAGGCGTTTTCGCGTACCGGAAGCCCCGGTTGCTTCCTGGTTGTTGCTCTTGCCCGCATGAAAATTCTTCGCGTCCGTTTTTTCAACCTCAACTCTTTGCGCGGGGAGCACGCCGTTGATTTCAGCCAGACTCCCCTCTCCGACGCCGGCCTGTTTGCCATCACTGGTCCCACCGGCGCGGGCAAAACCACCATTCTGGACGCTATTACGCTGGCCCTCTATGGGCAGGTGCCCCGCCACGAGAGCAGCGGCCCCGAGCACGTGATGAGCCACGGCACAGGCGAAAGCTGGGCCGAAGTGGAGTTTGAGGTGAACGGGCAGCAGTACCGCAGCAAGTGGGGCCAATACCGGGCCCGCAAGCAGCCCGGCGGCAAGCTCCAGGACCCCAAAATGGAGCTGAGCGAACGGAAAATGGCCGAGGATGGCACCGAAACCTGGCCCTTCCTGGAAACCATGAAGCGCAACGTGCCCGTGCGCATTGCTGAGCTGAGCGGGCTGGAATACAAGCAGTTTCTGCGCTCCGTGCTGCTGGCCCAGGGCGACTTCACCCGCTTCCTGAAGGCCCCGGCCGGGGAGCGGGCGCAGTTGCTGGAAAAGATTACCGACACCCGCAAGTACTCCGATATTTCCCGGGCCGCGTTTGAGCGGGCCAAGCAGGAAACCCAGCTGGTGGACCAGCTGCGACAGGGTTTGGAAGGCGTGGCGCTGTTGTCGGCGGAGGAAGTGGCGCACCTGCAAACCGAGCTGCAGGACCTCAACGCCCAGCTCACCAAAGTCACTGCCACGCAGGAACAATGGCGCGAGGCCCGGCAGTGGCACCTGCGCCTGCAGGAGTTGCGCGAGAAGCTCCGCATCACCCAACAGCGGCAGCAGGAACTTACGGCCCAGGCTGAAACCCTGGCTCCGCTGCGTCAGCGTCTGGCCCTGCACCAGCAGGCCGCGCCCTTCGCCACCGACCACGCTTTGCTTCTGCAAACCGAGCGACAGGTAGCTACTCTTCGGCAGGAAGTAGCGCAGCTCCAGGCCCAGCTGCCCAAGTTGCAGCAGGCTGCCACCGCCGCCGAAACCGCCGGCACGGCCGCTACGCAGGCGTACGAGCAGGCTGCAGCTACTTTGCGCACCCAGGAGCCGCGCTTGCGCGAAGCGGAGCTGCTGGACCACCAGCTCCGGGAAAAGCAGCAGCAGCTGGAACAGGGCAAACAGGAATACCAGGAGCAAAACCAACTCTGGAAGCAGCAAAACCAGGAAGCCACCACCGCCGACCAGCAAAGCAAGCAGCAGCGGCAGCAGGCCCGGGACCTGCGCGAGTGGCTGCTGCCGCGCACGGTGCTGAGTACCGTAGCCGATGCCCTGCCCCCCCTGAGTGGTTACCTCCAGGACTGGCAGTACATCCAGACGGAGCTGGCCGAGCTGAACCGCAACCTGCAGGTGCGGCGGCAGCAGCTGGCCGCGGCCACGGCCACCGAGCAGGCCAGCTCGGAGCTGCTGCGCACGGCCCAAACGCAGCTGGCTACCGCCACCGAACAGCAAACCACCGCCACCGCCACCCGGCTCGACTGGCGCCACCAGCTCAGCCACCACGTAGCCCGGCTGCACCACGAGGAAACGGCTCTGGAAACCAGCCTGCAGGATTTACGACGGCTGATGCACGCCCACCAGTTGATTCTGACCCACGAGCAGGCCCGCCAGCAGCTGCAGGCCGGCGAGCCGTGCCCGTTGTGCGGGGCCCTGGAGCACCCCTACGCCGCCGGGGTGCTGGGCGTGAGCGAAGACTCGGTGCAGCGCGACCGGGACCGGGAACAGGAGCTTACCCGCCAGATGGTAACGCTGAAAGGCCGCATCAACCGGCTGGTCAGCATCAGCGGACTACTGGAAACCGATACGCTGCCCACTGCCCCGGAAAGCACCGTATTGCGCTGGCTTTCGGAGGAAGAGGAAACCACCGTGCCCGCCATTGTGCGCGGACTGGTGCAGGAGCTGCGCACCCTGGAGCAGCAGCAGCAGCAGGCCCACCTGGCCCAGACCAAAGCCGAAGCCGACCAGCACAACGCCCGTCAGCAGCAGCAGCAGCTTCAGACGGAACTGCAGCAGCTTGCCCTGCGCCTGCAGGATACTCAGGAGCAGGCCCCCAAAATCAAGGAAATTATCAGCAGCCTGCTCAAAACCTTTGGACTGGATTTTTCGGGTGAGAACGGACCGGAATTGATGCGCCGGCTAGAGCAAGCCGGTACCGAGTACCGCCAGAAGCTGCAGGAGGTCGAAAAACTGGAGCGGGAACTGGACCTGACCCAGGAGCGCGCCAACGCCGCCCTGCAGCGCCGCCAGGAGTTGCAGCAGTGGCTGGATAAGCGCAAAACCGAGCTGCACGCAGCCCACCTGGAGGTACTGCAGCTCCAGCAGCGCCGCCAGGAGCTGCTCCCCGATGCCGATGTGGCCCAGGCCCGGCAGCGGCTGGAAACGACTTTGCTCCATACTGACCAACACCGCCAGCGCCTCGATCAGCAGCTCCAGCAGCACCGCACCACTCTGTCGGTGGCCGTAGATAAGCTGCAGCAGCGCGAGCAGGCCCTTACCCAGCAGCAACAGGAGCTGCAGGAGCGCCGCACTACTCTCGCCCAAAACCTCACTGCCGCTGGCCTGAACCCCGAGCCTGCTACCCTTCCGGCTTTGCTGTTACCTCACGCCGAGGCCACGGCTGTGCAGGCCCAGCTGCAACGCTACGAGCAGGCCGTGCAGGTAGCGAACCAAACCGCCGAGGAAACCGCGCAGCAGCTAACCGCCGAGGAAAACCGCCACCTCACCGCCGAACCTATGGAAGCCGTGAGCCACTACCTCAGTATTGCCGGTGAGCAGCTGGCTACCCTGCACCAGCAGGTAGGTCAGCGGCAGGAGCGCCTGAATGCTCACCAGGTTGGGCAGGAGCGCCATGCCGCACTGGCCGCACAGCTGGAGAAGCAGCAGCAGGAAGCCCGCCGCTGGCGGCAGCTGGCCGACCTCATCGGCTCCGCCGATGGCAAGAAGTTCAGCGAGTTTGCCCAGGGCCTCACCCTGGCCCGCCTCACGGACCTGGCCAACCGCCACCTGCACCGCTTCACCGACCGGTACCGCATCCTGCGCAACGCCGAACAGCACCTCGATCTGCTGATTCAGGATGAGTACCAGGCCGGGGCTGTACGCACCATGAATTCGTTATCGGGTGGGGAGAGTTTCCTGGTGAGTCTGGCCCTGGCCCTGGGCCTCTCGGAGCTGGCCGGCCGCCGCACCCAAATTGACACGCTGTTCATTGATGAAGGCTTCGGCACCCTCGACCCCGATACTCTGGACGTGGCCCTCTCGGCGCTGGAGCTGCTGCAGGGCACGGGCAAAACCATCGGCATCATCTCCCACGTCGAGGGGCTGAAGGAGCGGATTGCCACCCAAATCAGCGTGCGGAAAGAGGCCGGCGGCGTCAGCTCGCTGCGGGTGGTTGGCTTTGGGGAGGAAGTGTAATGCCTTACTATGCATTGCCATTCCGAGCGAAGCTGTTTGAGACGTGAAGAAACGTCATGCAGAGCCGAAGGCGAAGCATTTCGCGTGCTGACGTCTGAATAGCCTGGCAACGCCAGTACGCGAGATGCTTCGGCTGCGCCTTTGCATGACGGTCAGCAAGTTGTAAACGACTTTTCAGACACACCTCAAGCCTCCTCGCGCTGGCCGGCAGTCCGGATTTCGGCCCAGGTCCAATAGCGCTTCGGCTCAATACCGGCGTAGCCCGCCCGGAAAAACGCCACTACTTCCTGCTCCAGCCGCTCTGGGGTGATGGAGGAAACATAGATGGGCCGCTGGTCGGGGTCGGCGTAGCGCTGCACTTTGGTGAGGCTCTTGCCGCTCAGCCGCAGCAGCGGACCGGTATCGGTAATGCCGTCGAAGGTCCAGCGGCGCGGGGTAGTTTCCAGCTGATTCAGGCGGGCAGTAAGGGCGTCCAGGGGTAAGCGGGGCAGCGTGGGTCGGCTTTCCAGATCAACCCAGGTCGTGTACTTGTATTCGAACTCGTAGCGCTGCCCACTGTACAGGCTCAGCACCACATCGGTACCCGCCGTGGCCCCGAACAGCGCGTAGTACGGCAGCGGCTCCGGCATGCACACCACCGTCAGCCCAATTTCCGGGTAGCGGCGGATGGTAGTGGCCGGGCGCTGCACAGTGGCTACGCCCTGCTGCACGCGCAGGTATTCCGGCTCCCAGGCAGCACGGCCGGCTTCGGGGTTCTCCAGCACCGCCGCGAAGCGGGGCAGAAACCACGCGAACTTCTCAGCCGATGCCTCATCCTCGCGCCGCCGCCGGGCCGGGGCTCCAAACGGCTCGTAGAACCGAGCTTTTTCCTCGGCATTCAGCCAGCACACCAGCTGCAGGGCGTGGTCGGCCTGCGGATCAAGCCAATTCATTTCCCGGAAGTCGCCGAGGGTGGCGACCAAGCGCAGCAGGTGCTCGTGGCGCAAGGCCAGCGCCGGATTCAGCAAGGCCCACACGCCCACAAACCCGTCAATATCAAAGTGGTTGGCCGTTACGGCGGCGGCTTCCAGGCCCGGCGTGTTGGGCTGGTGCAAAGCCCGCAGCACCGAGCCGGCACTGGTATCGTCGCGCAGCCCATCCGGCGTGGCGGCTCCACGCCAGTGCGCCAGCGTGAGTACCGCACCCAGCCCGGTACTGTCCACTACAATAGTCGGCTGCTGCCGGATCTGGCGGAAGGGCACAAAATATTTCACGATGATGCGGGAACAGTCTGGTACAAGGCAAAGGTACTGACCGGCATGGTTGCCGACTTCAGCCCTTTACCGACGGGGCCGGCGGTTACTGATGCGCTCTACCTTGCTGCGGCATACCCAGTGCAGATAAACCTGCAGTTCGGGTGCTTCGCGCAGGAGCTCAATGGTGTTGTACTGCCGGGCCAGCTGCCGGTTATCGAGCAGCAAATGAATGGTACTGTGGCAAGGCTGGCACAACTCAACCACAGGTCCGTAGCGGCCACCCTCCTCCCGGGGTACCAGGTGGTGGCGCGAAGTATGCTGTACCTCCCGCCCACACAAACCACACTGCCCCGCCCCCGCATGGGCCGCAGGAGCAACCGGCCATTCAATCTTCTTTTTTCGCATACTGCATTTCAGCATCTACGGAGTGGCATCAGATACCAGATTGATAGTCAGAGGGGATTTTTTTTGAAAGCAGCACAAAATCTTATTGGAGTTGTCGAATATCATTTATATTTGATTGCGCCTCAGTTGTATGATCATGTGAAGTGGGTAGATACCGGGTGCTTTCGTCTTCTCTCGTCTTCTTTTAAAAAGTCGGTTTTTCACCTTTATCGTTTCCCGTATGCGCGTTTCTACTCCTGCTCTCTCCCTCCGCCGTTTGCTGCAAACCGTTGGCTTTTTGTTGGCGTTGGTAGTTTTTTCGCCTACACAGGCAAAAGCCCAAACCTGGCTGGTATCCACGGATGCCTACGTGAAGATTGGGGTAATGGATAAGTTCGGCCAATTAGGCGGCTACACGGCCAAATTCGTTGTGATTAACCAGGAAACCGGTAAGGAATACGTACTGGTTAAGCAGGTTCCCAAAGGCCAGAATGGCATTGATGTGATATTCCCTTCCGAAGCAACTGAATCCGAGTACTTCAAAACTGACCGTGGCGAAGCGGGTAAAGCAGCTCCTGGCCGCTATACCTGGGAGTGTCAGGTTGGCGGAAAAAAAGTAGTTGGTGGCCGCTTCGGTTTTTCTGAAGTCGCAAATGATGTTACCTTGGTGGGCAAGAATTAACTCCTCTTTTCACCCGCACTCACCCACACCCAAAAGCCCAGTGTTGCAGCACTGGGCTTTTTTGGGCCTTTTTAGTTCATTTTAGCCGCTTACCGTTCCGGCGAAACCACCGTATAACGGGGAATACAGCCGCATGGTGCGGCAGATGCAACGACCCTGTATATGCCCAAAAAGTCTTTTTCTGAGTTGATTAACAGTCCGGGCATGCCGGTACTGGTTGATTTTTATGCCGACTGGTGCGGCCCATGCAAAACCATGGCTCCCATTCTGGAGCAGGTGGCTAATCAGCACCAGGGCAAGCTCAAAGTCATCAAGATTGATGTGGACCGCAACCAAGCGGTAGCGCAGCAGTTTCGAGTACAGAGCATTCCAACGCTTATTCTGTTCCACCAGGGGCAGCCGGTATGGCGGCAGGCAGGCGTAGTGCCCGCCGCACAAATCAGCCAAGTGGTACAGGGCGTGCTTCGCTAAGCCAATGGATTCTGCGGGTTTTACCCCAAAATCTATGCCTTGAAGCTGTTTATGGCGTTTTCCCAGGCCCGGCAACTCCGGCCGCCACTTTTGAATCATTTATCGACTCATTCGGTCGTGTGCGGCGTGTGCCCGTACTTTGGGGCTCATGGATAGACAGGGTAGAATGGTGGTTCAGTTTCTGATTTCTGGATTTCTGGTTTTGCTGACCGTGCTGCCCAACGCGGCCTGGGCACAGATTCAACGTACCCTGAGTGGCACCGTGCGGACTACCGGCACGGCCGAGGCGCTGCCCGGTGCCACGGTAGCCGTACCCGCCCTGGGCCTGGGTGCCACCGCCGATGAGCAGGGCGCCTATTCGCTCCGGCTGCCAGAAGGTCGGCATCAGGTAGTGGTTTCCTTTATCGGCTACCAGACCCAGACACTGACTATCAACCTGACCCGTAACCAGCGCCAGTCGTTTCAGCTGGCTGGGGCCGGCAATGAGCTGGGAGAAGTGGTGGTGGAAGGCCGCGGCTCGTTGCAGCAGAAACTCCAAACCGCGCAGATGAGCGTGGAGCGCCTTACGGCCAAGGAAGCCAAGCTGCTGCCCGCCCTGTTCGGGGAGGTAGACATCCTGAAAACGCTGCAGCTGAAACCGGGCGTGCAGAACGGCGGCGAGGGTACCTCGGGCCTGTTTGTGCGCGGCGGCTCCGCCGACCAAAACCTGGTGCTGGTGGATGATGCCCTGGTGTATAACCCCAGCCACCTGTTCGGGCTGTTTTCGGTGTTCAATCCCGATGCCGTGCAGTCGGTGGATTTGTACAAGGGCGGGTTTCCGGCGCAGTACGGCGGGCGGCTGTCGTCGGTGGTGGATGTGAAGCTGCGGCCCGGCAACCCCGAGAAGTTGGGCGTCAGCGGCGGTATTGGCCTGATTTCGTCGCGCCTGACGGTAGAAGGCCCCATCAAGAAGGGCAAAGGTGCGTTCTTACTATCGGGGCGGCGCACCTATTTTGATGTATTCACGCGCCAGATCAACAAGCTCAACGAGGGCAAGGACGACTACAACCCCATTCCCGACTACTACTTCTACGACTTCAACGCCAAGGCCAATTATAAGCTGGGCAGCAAGGATGAGCTGTTTCTGTCCGGGTATCTGGGCAATGATAAGTTTGGGTTCAGCTCGCAGAACGGCTTTAACTTCAAGTTTAACTGGGGCAATGCCGTGGGCGCGCTGCGCTGGAACCACGTGTTCAACCCGCGGCTGTTTCTAAATACCACGGCCTCCGTCACGCGCTACGAGTACCAGATTCGCAACCAGCTCGACCAGTTTGCCTTCAACCTGTCGTCGAACATCCGCGACCTGACGCTGCGCTCCGACCTCGACTACCTGCCCAACGACCGGCACGCGCTGAAATTCGGGCTGACGGCCACCGCCCACCGCTTCGGCACGGGCACGCTGCAGGCCGGCTCCGAGGACGGCCGCCTGGCCCTGGGCTCCAGCACCACCTACCCCGGTGCCGAAGCCGCCCTCTACGCCGCCGATACCTATAAGCCTACCCAGAAATGGCAGCTGGAGTACGGCCTGCGCCTGTCGGGCTTCCAGTCGGGAACCGACCACTACGGCGGGCTGGAGCCCCGGGCAGCGGTGCGCTACTCACTCACGCCCACCGTGTCGTTGAAAAGCAGCTACGCCCTCATGTATCAGTACGTGCACTTGGTTACCAACTCCGGGGCCTCGCTGCCTACGGATATCTGGTATCCGTCGCGTAAGTCAGTAAAGCCGCAGCGGAGTCAGCAGGTGGCGGCCGGTATCAGTTGGCTGCTGGGCGACGGGCGCTACCTCATCACCAACGAGGTGTACTACAAGTGGGCCCAGCGGCAGATTGACTTTAAAGACGGAGCCCAGCTGTTTGTGAACCCCGACCTGGACTCGGAGTTCCTGTTTGGCAAGGGCTGGGCCTACGGCAACGAGATATACCTGGAGAAAAAGCAGGGCCGCACTACTGGCTGGGTGGGCTACACCCTGGCCTGGACGAAGCGGCGCTTTCCGCCCCAGCGCGGCACTACTGGCGTCAACAACGGCAACACCTTCTACCCCACCTACGACCGGCGCCACAACCTGACGGTCGTGGTGCTGCACAGCCTCTCGGAGCGGGTGCAGCTCACGGGCTCCTTCGTATTCAGCTCGGGGCAGGCCACTACCCTGCCGCTGGCCCGGTTTGCATTCCAGGATTTGTACGGCGAGAAGGTGGCCGGTGTGCCTGTGTACCCGCAGCGCAATACCTACCGGCTGGCCCCCTACAACCGCCTCGACCTGGGTGTGGTGTGGAAGATGCGGCCCACCCGCTGGATTCCGGAAGCTGACCTCACCTTCAGCGTATACAACTCCTACAACCGCCGCAACCCCTATTTCGTGTATTTCGACCAGGTGAAGGACGAGCAGACGGACGAGGTAATCCGCTTCCGAGCCCGGCAGGTGTCGTTGTTCCCCGTCATTCCGTCGGTAACCTATAACTTCAAATTCTGAGCGCGGAGTATGCAGATTTCTCAGATTACGCGGATTTTGGTTTTGGCATTTGGGCATGAGGCTCAGCCGAACCCGTTGGGCAGCCGGCGGGGCGCTGTGGGCCGGTGGGCCGCGGGGACGCTGCTCGCGGGGCTGCTGGCGGGCTGCGGGCTGCAGAAGGACGTGGACGTGGTATTGCCCGATTACCCGCCTCAGCTGGTGGTGGAGGGCTACCTCGAAAACGGGCAGGTGCCGCGCCTTACCGTGTCGGAATCGGTGCCGTACTTGGCCACGCCTACCCCGCAGGTGCCCACCGATGTGAAAGCCGTGCTGACGCTGCCCAACGGACAGCGCCTGGAGCTGCCTTTCAGCCCCGGCACCGACCGGCGCACCGGCAAAGTGTACACCCACACCGGCAGCCGCCGGCTCACGGCCCTGCCCGGCCAGACGTTTGGCCTGGAACTCACCGACTCGCAGGGCCGCCGCGTGACGGGCTCGGCCACCATGCCCGCCACCGTGCCCATTGATACGGTGGAATGGAAATTCAACGACAAGCAGGGCGAGTTCCGCAAGGCCTACGTACTCACCCGCTTCCAGGACCCCGCCGCCACCGCCGACTACTACCGCCTGCAGATTCATAAGAGCCGGTTGGCCACCTCCCCCACCATCGACTACACTCCCGAGGACCGCCTCAGCAACGGCCAGGAATTTACGCTGGGCACCAGCTACCAGTTCGACACCAACGACACCTTATTCGTCTCGCTCTACCACATCGATCAGCCGTACTTCCGGTTTTTGCAGTCAGTGCAGGATGCGCGCAACGCCAATGGCAACCCCTTCGGTCAGCCCGCCGCCATCAAGAGCACCGTGGAAGGCGGAATCGGCGTGTTTACGATACTCAGCTATGATCGGCGCATGGTGATTTTGAAATAGCGGCAGCATACGTATTATGCAACCGCAGCCGCCACGGCGGGCTCTCTACTATACCCAACCTGCGGTACAAAGCGCTGCTGCTCCCGATAATCTGCCTGCCTTCTTAAGTATAGAGTTCTTACAGAAGCACTATCTTTCAACTGCATTTCTTACCCCCTATTTCTTTCTCTTTTTATGAATCGATTCAGTTTTGTTGTTCTTGGATTGCTGGCCGTATCCGGGATATCCTCCAGCTGCTCCAAAGACGACGTTAAGCCCGCCGCTACTACGTCGGTGGTAACGGCCCAGATGGCCCAGAAGTGGCGGCTCGACGACGTGTACCTGAACAACCAGCCGGCAGGCAGCGGCAGCGCTATCAAGGACCGGTACACTATCCAGTTCAAGGCCGATGGCACCTACGTACAGACGCTCATGGCCGATGGCACCACCTTCAACGGCACTTGGAAGCTGGATGAAAGCAAAATGCTGCTGAACCTGGTGGACCACAAAGGCACGGCGCAGGATTACAACGTAGGCAAGGTATCCAACCAGGAGTTGCGCTATGCCTGGGTGAATAAAAGCGGAGAAACCGAAGAGCGGCGCTTCACCAGTGTACTGTAAATAGCCCTTGGCTATTGCGCGTAAACAAGCTGATTTACATAAAAAGAGGCCCGCTACCACTTGGTGGCGGGCCTCTTCGATTTATGAAGATGTATTTGAGAATTACAGCTTCTCCAGTACCCGGCGCAGCAGCGCCGTGAGGCGAGGCTCGGCTACGGCAGCCGTGCGCAGAATGTCGGCAATGTCCACCTTCTTGAGCTTACCGGGGGCGCACAGGTCGGTAATAACGGATACGGCCAGCACCGGCAGCCCCATGTGTACGGCGGCAATTACCTCGGGCACGGTGCTCATGCCCACGGCATCGGCCCCAATGGTGCGCAGGTAGCGGTACTCAGCGGGCGTTTCCAGCATGGGGCCGGGCAGGCTGGCGTACACGCCCCGACGCAGATACTGCGTGAGGTCCAGCTCTTGGGCGGCTTCCTCGGCCAGCTGCAGCAAACTCAGGCTGTAGGGCTCCATCATATCGGGGAAGCGCAGGCCCAGCTCATCCAGGTTTTTGCCAATGAGCGGGTTGGTAGGCTGCAGGTTGATGTGGTCTTCCAGCAGCATCAGGTCGGAGTAGTTGTAGTCGGGGTTGAGGCCGCCGCTGGCGTTGCTCACGAACAGGTGCTGAATGCCCAGCAGCTTCATTACGCGCACCGGAAATACCACCTGCTCCATGGTGTAGCCCTCATAATAGTGAAACCGGCCGCGCATCACCAGTACCCGCTTGCCGGCCAGCGTACCGGCCAGCAGCTCGCCGGCGTGGCTTTCCACCGTGGATACCGGAAAGTGTGGAATATCGGCGTAGCTGAAGCGGTACTGTACTTCAACTTCCTGCGCCAAAGCGCCCAGCCCGGTTCCCAGGATAATACCCGCCTGGGGCCGGAATTCCAGCAGGGCGTGGCGGAGGTAGGTGGCGGCTTCGTTCAGTTCTTTCATCATCAGTTTTTTGGTGCAAGGTACGGCTTCACGCTATGGCTGCGCGGTGGAAAGCACAGCGTCGTTCAACGGGCCATTGCGTGAAAACAAAAAACCACCGACTTGCGCCGGTGGTTTTCTACGTGAAGCAAAAACCGTTACTGCACGTTCACCTCGAACGGCATCCGCATTTGCGCGCCTTTCATTTCGGAGAGCTTCTTGTACTGCTGGTACATGGGGTACATCGGGCCCATTTCGTCCTTCACCATGCGCAGGCGGGCTTCCTCGGAGAATGAGCTGAACAGGTTTTCAGCAAACGACTTCTGGCGGGGCAGCTTCTGGATGCGGTAGTCGCCTTCCTTCAGCTTGGCACGGCGGGCGGCAATGCGCAGGGCATCGTCCATGGAGCCCAGTACGTCCACGAGGCCCCGGGCTTTGGCTTCGGTGCCCGACCATACCCGGCCCGAGGCCAAGCGGCGCAGGCGCTCCACCGGCATGTTGCGGCCAGCGGCGGCTTTAGTGGTGAAGTCGGCGTAGATGCGGTTGATTTCCGCCTGAAACTGCTGCTGCTCAAACGGCGTGAGGGCGCGCGTTACGGTAGGAAAATCCGAGAATTTACCGGTGGTTACCCGGTCGGTGGTAATGCCGATTTTGTCGCGCAGGAAGGGCTCAATATTCGGCAGCACGCCAAACACCCCAATGCTACCCGTAATGGTGGTCGGGTGAGCCACAATGGTGTCGCAGCCCATGGCAATGAAGTAGCCGCCCGACGCCGCCACGTCCGACATGGAGCAGATGATGGGCTTCACTTTCTTGGTCAGCATTACCTCGCGGTAAATGATATCGGACGCCAGCGAAGAGCCACCGGGCGAGTTCACGCGCAGTACCACGGCTTTCACGTTCTTATCGAGGCGGGCCTTGCGGATGGCTTCGGCGAAGCGGGTGCTACCGATGCTTTCGTTGCCGCCCTTACCCGTTACAATGTCGCCCTCGGCGTACACTACGGCAATGCGGTTGCCGCTGGTGCTACCCTCGTCATCACCGGCCGACTTTTTGTAGTCCGACAGTTCAATCAGGCTCAGTTTTTCGTCCTTCTCCACGCCCAGCTTACCCTTGATATAGTCGGTGGCCTGGTCGTAGTAGCCCAGGTCGGTTACCAGCCCGAGGCGCTTGGCGTCATCGGCGTTGTGCACCAGCATGGAGTCAGAAATAACCTTGAGGCGGGCCGGCGTAATTTTGCGGGCAGCGGCCACTTCGGCCAGCATGGAGTTATTCAGCGAGTTCAGGAATGAAGACGTCTGCAGGCGGGCCGAATCCGACATGCTGGTGCGGAAGAACGGCTCCACGGCGCTTTTGAACGAGCCCACGCGGAAAATCTGCGCCTGCACGCCCAGCTTATCGAACAGGTTTTTGTAGTACATCGTCTCCGACGACAGACCGTTGAACTCCAGCGTACCCTGGGGGTTCAGATACAGCTTGTCGGCCACCGAGGCCAGGTAGTAGCTCTTCTCCGACTGCGCATCGGTGTAGCTCACGATGAACTTACCAGCCTTTTTGAAGTCCAGCAGCTCATTGCGGATTTCCTCCATAGAGGCCATACCGCCCTGCACCAGCTCCAGGTTCAGGAAGATGCCTTTGATGTCGTTGTCGCCTTTGGCCCGGCGGATAGCTGCCTTCAGCTCATCCAGCCCGATGGTGCTGCTCTGCCCGCCCGTAAAACCCGACAGCGGATTGGTAAACTCCCGCTCCCCGATGGGCTTATCCAGGGTAAGCTCCAGCACGGAGTTGCTGGCGACGGTTACTTCTTTATCGGAGGAAGCGGCGGCGGCAATGATGAGGACCAGTACCAGCAGGCCAACCCCGGCAAACAGTACGAGGCCGGTGAGGGTGGCCAGTACGTACTTGAAAAATTGTCTCATGGAAGTAGCAGATTAAGTATCTGAAGCAAAAGTAGCCGCTTTTCGCGCCCATAGCCGGGTATTCAACCAACAGCCCGGTTTGGAGGTGGAACGGGACTTAAAACGCCTGAGAGAGTAGATGATCTACAGAAATTCAACTCGCCCTGTGTTCTTATTCTCTTATCCAGACTTTACCTGTTCCTATTCCCAAATCAACTTGCCATAAAGTGCCCTTGGACACAGTAATGAGTTTAAAAGTAGTTGCGGGAAAGCCTATACCACTGACAGTAAATCGATAAGAACCTTCTCTAAGCCATAGATTATAATCACCCAACTCGTTTGTTGTTATCCGCTGAGTAGAGTTTGTTGCTGTATTGCGAGCCTCAATAACCCATTGTTTAGCAACCATATCAGACTTGTAAGCTTTTTTCGCAGAGCTCAGCGAAACAATACGCCCTGAAACTAAGGCAAGAATACTGTCTACAGTTCCTTTCTTCTCAAGAACAAGAATTCGGCTGTGGGCACCTCTATACTTTTGACAAACTACTTTGTTCGTTTGAGCTGGTAATGGTAGTGAGCAAAGCAAAGAGATAATAAGTATTAGAAGTTCTTTCATATTTCTGCTTGAGAGATAATCTGATTTAATACCCGTATTTCTCGCCCCAGAGCTGGCGCAGGCGCTCCTGGGCTTTGATCTCGGCGGGGTTCTGGCCGGGGTGGTAGAACGTGGTGCCGCTGAGGGCTTCGGGCATAAATTCCTGGTAGGCGAAGTTACCGGGGTAGTCGTGAGAATACTGATACTGGTTGCCGTAGCCCAGCTCTTTCATCAGCTTGGTGGGCGCGTTGCGCAGCGGAATAGGTACTGGCTGCACGCCCTGCTGGCGCACCAAGGCCCGCGCCTCCCGGATGGCTTTGTAGCTGGCATTGCTCTTGGGCGAGGTGGCCAGGTACACCACTGTCTGCCCCAGAATAATATCCGACTCCGGCATACCAATGACCGTTACGGCCTGGAAGCAGCTCTGAGCCAGCATCAGGGCATTGGGATTGGCCAGGCCCACATCCTCAGAGGCCAGAATGAGCAGGCGACGGGCAATGAACTTCACGTCCTCACCACCTTCCAGCATCACGGCCAGGTAGTAGAGGGCCGCGTTGGGGTCGGAGCCGCGGATGCTCTTGATAAAGGCTGAAATGACGTCGTAGTGCATTTCACCACCCTTATCGTAGCGCGCCAGGTGCTGCTGGGCCAGCTGCTGCACGCCTTCATCGGTAATGACGATTTCGCCGGTTGTAGCATCAGGGCGGCTGGCTTCCACCACAATTTCCAGCAGGTTCAGCAGCTTGCGCGCGTCGCCGCCCGAAATGGTGAGCAGGGCGTTGTAATCCTGCACCCGTACTTTTTTCTGCTTCAGCACTTTATCCTCAGCCAACGCCTTATCTACCAGGCCCGTGAGGATATCCTTGCCCAATGATTCCAGCACGTACACCTGCGCCCGGCTCAGTACGGCCGGAATCACCTCGAACGAGGGATTTTCGGTAGTAGCCCCGATAAGCGTAACGATGCCCTGCTCCACGGCCCCCAGCAAGGCATCCTGCTGGCTTTTGCTGAAGCGGTGAATCTCATCAATGAACAGCACCGTGCCGCGCTGCTTTTTGGCCCGCTCAATCACTTCGCGCACATCCTTCACGCCGGCATTTACGGCGCTGAGTGAGGCAAACGGCTTGCCCAGCTCCTGGGCCAGCAGATTGGCCAGCGTGGTTTTTCCCACGCCCGGCGGCCCCCATAAAATGAGACTGGGCAGCCGGCCCGCGTTCAGGTAGCGGCGCAGCACTCCTTCCGGCCCAATCAGGTGCTGCTGACCGGCATAATCGGCCAGGGTTTGAGGACGCATCCGCTCCGCCAGCGGCGCACCGGAGCGGGGCGCATACGGCTGGGGAGCGGGCGTAGAATCAGAATCGAAAAGGGAGCCAGTGGACATGAAGGCAGAAAATAGCACGAACTGTGTAGTCCGCGTATGGAAGAGTAGCTGCTATACGCGCATAACAAAGTTCGCGCTGCTACCTTCGTTTCCAATGAAGAATTCCGTGAAGGTGCACAGCGCCTTATTTATCGTGGCCCTGATTTACGCCGCCAACTACAGTATTTCCAAGGACGTGATGCCGCGCTACATGGGGCCGTTCGGACTGGTATTGCTGCGCATTGTGGGGGCGGCGGTGTTTTTTGGTGTACTCAGCCGCCTCATTGCCCCGCAGGACCGTATCATCGGCCGTGCCGATAACCTGCGGGCCATTGCCTGCGGGGTGCTGGGTATCGGGCTGAATCAGCTGCTGTTCTTTTCGGGCCTGAACCTCACCTCCCCCATCAACGCCTCGCTTATTCAAACCATTGCGCCGGTGGTCACGGTACTAGCCTCGGTAGTGCTGCTGGGCGAGCGGCTCACGCTGCCGCGGCTGGCCGGCATCGGGCTGGCGGGCGTGGGCGCGGCCAGTATTATTCTGAGTCGGGGGCCGGTGGCGGCGGGCGGGCAGGATGGCCTGTTGGGCAACGTGTTTATTCTGCTCAACGCCACGGCGTTTGGTGTGTACCTGGTGCTGGTCATGCCCCTGATGCGCAAGTATCATCCGTTTACGGTGCTGGCCCGCATTTTTCTGGTGGGGGCATTTCTGGCGGTGCCGGCCGGCTGGCAGCAAATCCAGCAACCCGACTACGCCAGCTTCCCGCCGGGCATCTGGGCGGCTATTGCATACATGGTTATCTGCCTCACTATTATGGCGTATCTGCTTAATAACTGGGCGCTGAAGTACGCTTCACCCGCCCTGCTGGGAGCCTACATCTACCTACAGCCGGCCCTGGCGGTACTTATTGCCGTAGCCGCGGGCAAAGACACGCTTACGCTCACCAAGGCGCTGCAGGCCCTGCTGATTTTTGGGGGCGTATTTCTCGTCAGCCAGAAGCCCAAAGCCGCACCTCAGCCGGTTCCGCTGGAGCCAGTGCAGGACTGACGGCCAATTGTCACCGGGACTTCAGGCCTGGGACAATTGGGTCACTCTGCCGAACTTTAAGGCTGCATTTCCTCAGCCGTGGACTTTCCCGAAACCCGCAAAATCATTCACTTGGACATGGATGCGTTTTACGCCTCCGTGGAGCAGCGCGACAACCCTGTGCTGCGCGGCAAGCCGGTGGCCGTGGGCGGCTCCCGGGCCCGGGGCGTGGTGGCCGCCGCCAGCTACGAGGCCCGGCAGTTCGGCGTCCGCTCGGCCATGCCCTCCACTACCGCATTGCGCAAGTGCCCGGGGCTAATTTTCGTGAAGCCCCGGTTTGAGGTGTACAAGGAAGTATCCCGGCAGATCCGCAGCATCTTCGCCGAGTACACGCCGCTCATTGAGCCTTTGTCGCTGGATGAGGCTTACCTAGATGTAACCGAAAACCTGAAGGGCATTGCGTCGGCTACGCGCATTGCCGAGCAGATTCGGGCCGAGATTCTGCAGAAAACGCAGCTCACGGCTTCGGCCGGCATCAGCTACAATAAGTTTCTGGCAAAGCTGGCGTCTGATTACCGTAAGCCCAACGGGCAGTTCGTCATCAAGCCCAGCCAGGGCCCGGAGTTTGTGGCAGAGCTGGCGGTGGGGCAGTTTCACGGAATTGGGCCGGCCACGGCGGCGCGGCTCAACAGCCTGGGCATCTTCACCGGCCTCGATTTACGGCAGCAAACCGAACCATTTCTGCGCCAGCACTTTGGTAAAGCCGGCTCCCACTACTACCGCATTGCCCGCGCCCAGGACAACCGCCCCGTGGTGCCCGACCGGCTGCGCAAATCCATCGGCTCCGAAACCACGTTCGAGCAGGATCTGCTGACGCCGGAGGAACTGCGGGCCGGTCTGCAGCCGTGCCTGGAATCCATCTGGGGCCACTGCCAGCGTACCGGCTTACGGGGCCGCACCATTACGCTGAAGGTGAAGTACGTCGACTTCCAGCAGATTACCCGCAGCCGCACGCTGTTTGGCTTGCTCACCAGTCAGGAAGCGTTTGAACAGCTGGCCCAGGAACTGCTCACTACCCTCCTGCCCACTCCCAAAGGCATCCGGCTGCTAGGGGCCTCCATCTCCAACCTCGAAACGCCCGATGACACCGTAGGCAAGCAGTTGGCCTTGTTGCTATAACGCAAACCGCCCCCGATACTGTAGAGTATCGGGGGCGGTTCCAGAAAACTGACAGGTTAGGAGAACCTCCTAGTTGTCAGCTTTCATTTTAGATTTTTTCCGCTTGTCTTTGGCCTTTACATCCGAAGTGGTGGTAGTGGCCGGACGATACGTGCCGTTGGTTGTCGACTGAGTTTCTACCGTAGTGGTAGTAGCCGGTACCGGCGTGGTCGACATGGGCGTAGTTGTAGTGGTCGTCTGGTTGATAGTGCCCTGGCTTTGCATGGGCTGACCCTGCATTGGCACCGTGGTGGCCGGCTGCGTGGTGGTGGTCGTCGTGTTGGTGGTGCTGGTCTGAGCGTTAGCAGCAGTAGCACCGGTCACGAGAAGGGCGGCAATGGCAAGAAACTTTTTCATAGCAGGTCAAATGGAAGGGTAAAAAATCAGGCGGCTCCCCTGCCGGAGAACCTATCGACTGAGCCTTTAACGCTACGCCTTGTCTTTTAGCCGCAAATGCCCATATTTTACACGCTTATCCCCGTAAGGTTGACGTCCTTTTTTCTCACTTTACCAGGTTTTATTTCAGCAGCTCGTGCAGGACCGTCTGCATGGAAATAGTGCGGTTGCCGGCTTCCTGAATGATGAGCGAGCCGGGCGCATCCAGCACCGCGTCCGAGACTTCCACGTTGCGGCGCACGGGCAGGCAGTGCAGGAATTTGGCGTCGTCGGTCAGGGCCATGTGCTCGGGCGTGAGCATCCAGGCGGGGTCGTTCTGGAGCACCTGGCCGTACTGCTGGTAGCTGCTCCAGTTCTTGGCCTGCACGTAATCGGCCCCGGCCAGGGCCTTCTTTTGGTCGTACTCGATGCGGGCCCCTTTCATGAACTTGGGGTCCAGCTCATAGCCCTCGGGGTGGGTGATGACGAAATCCACCCAGTCGATTTCCGAAAACCAGTCGCAGAACGAGTTGGGCACGCACTGGGGCAGGGCGCGCACGTGCGGGGCCCAGGTCAGCACCACTTTCACCCGCTCCTTCCGCTTGGTTTCGGCCACCGTAATCAGGTCGGCGAAGCTCTGCAGCGGGTGCAGCGTGGCGCTTTCCAGACTGATAACGGGCACGGTGGCGTACTGCATGATTTTCCGGAACACTTCCTCGCTGTAATCGGCCTCCCGGTCTTTCAGCGTGGGGAAGGTGCGCACGCCCAGCACGTCGCAGTACTGGCTCATCACCGCAATGGCGTCCTTGATGTGCTCCTGGGTGCCGCCGTTCATCACCGCGCCATCGGCCATTTCCAGCGTCCAGGAGTCGGCGCCGGCGTTGAGCACCCAGGCCTGCGCGCCTAGGTTGTAGGCCGCCTTCACCGAGCTAAGCCGGGTGCGTAGACTGGGGTTAAAGAAGATGAGCCCAACGGTTTTGTTGCGCCCCACGTGCTGGTAGCCGTATGGGTTAGCCTTGATTTCCAGGGCTTGCTGCAACAGGGCTTTATAGTCGCCCGCGTCGGCGAAGGAGGTGAAATTTTTCATGTGGGGGTATGGTAATAACCTGGTTCCGAAAGCTAAAAGAACGTCATGCTGAGCTTGTCGAAGCATCTCTACCGCTTCGCAAGCAAATCAGTCGCTCAAAGTTTCCAGATCAATAGGATTCCAGCTGGGATTGAAAGCTGAAATCAATGCGTCTTTCTTGCTGCGCGTCCAGCCTTTCAGCTGCTTCTCGCGGGCAATGGCCTGCATGGCATCCGGGCAGGCTTCGAAATACACCAGCAAGTCGGTCTGATACCGTCCGGTGAACTTGCCCGTGTCGCCGCGGCTCTGACTGTGCTCGTAAAGGCGGCGGGCCAAGTCGTTAGTGACGCCGATGTACAGAACGGTTTTGGTCGTATTGGTCAGGATATAGACGTACATTCTACGTCTGTCTTAATCAGAGAAAAAGTTTGACAACCCCCATCAGCAACAGAGCTAACTGTAGGCAAATGGCAATTGTCAGAGAAAAGGGCACCACTTTCACTTTGTATGGTTTTCCCTTGTATGGAACTAAAGCAAGCAATGAACCTAGCAGGAAGCTTATCAGCTGTATCCCAAGAAACAACGTCCTGATTGTTGCTCCGCGCATTGCCTCACTTTGCCCCTCAACGACATGACCTGCCAAGTCACGACCATCTCCGACCGTAAAAGTGCTAACTAAAAAGTTGAGAATAGCCAGTATAACGATGGCAAAAAGCTGTTTCTTGGTAGTGTTGCCCATGCTCACAAGGTATTTTGTATTTTAAAAATAACCCGACACGCTGAGCGAAGCGGTAGAGATGCTTCGACTCCGCTCCGCTTCGCTCAGCATGACGTTCTTTTCTGTCTCTCGCTCTACTATTTACATCGCCTTGTACTCGTTCCAGCTCTTGATCTTCAGATCCTTCATTTCCAGCCGGCAGAAGGCCTGGATGAATGCTTTGGCCAAGCGGGCGTTGGTGAGCAGCGGAACACCGAAGTCGATGGCCGTGCGGCGGATCTTGTAGTCGTTGTCCAGCTCGCCCTTCGAGAGGTTTTTGGGGATGTTGATGACCAGGTCGATTTTCTTCTCCTTGAGGTAGGTCAGCACGTTAGGCTCCTGCATTTCATCGGGCCAGAAGAGCAGGCTGCTGGGCACGCTGTTTTCGGCGAAGAAGCGGTGGGTGCCTTGGGTGGCGTAAATCTGGTAGCCCTTCTGCACCAGCAGCTCCACGGCCGAAAGCAGCGTGACTTTCGATTTGATGGGGCCGCCGGAAATCAGCACGGTTTTCTGCGGAATCTTGTAGCCCACGCTCAGCATCGACTTCAATAAAGCTTCCTCGGCGGTGTCGCCCAGGCAGCCTACTTCGCCGGTGCTCACCATGTCCACGCGCAGCACCGGGTCGGCGCCGGGCAGGCGGGTGAAGGAGAACTGCGGGGCCTTCACGCCCACGAAGGGCAAATCGTACACCCGCTCGCTCTCGTCGCGGGTTACGTCCTTGCCCAGCAGCACCTGGGTGGCCTTTTTAATCAGGTTGTTGCCCGACACTTTGCTCACGAACGGGAAGGAGCGCGAGGCGCGGATATTGCACTCAATTACCCGGATTTCGCGGTTTTTCTCCAGGAACTGGATGTTGAACGGCCCGCTGATCTGGAAGCGCTTGGCAATCTTCTCGGCAATGATTTTGAGCTTGCGCACCGTGCCCACGTACACGCGCTGGGGCGGGTAGTACATGGTGGCGTCGCCGGAGTGCACGCCGGCAAACTCGACGTGCTCAGAAATGGCGTAGCTCACGATTTCGCCCTTGTCGGCCACCGCGTCCAGCTCAATTTCCTTGGCCTCCTGCATAAACTCCGATACTACCACCGGGTATTCGGCGCTTACCTCGGCGGCGGCCTGCAGGAAGGCTTCCATCTCGAAGGCATTGGACACCACGTTCATGGCCGCACCCGACAGCACGTAGCTCGGCCGGATGAGCACCGGGTAGCCCACTTCGTTCACGAACTCAAACATGGCGTCGAGCGAGGTCAGCTCCTTCCAGCGGGGCTGGGCAATACCCAGCTCGTCCATGATGCTGCTGAACTTGTGGCGGTTTTCGGCCTCATCGATGCGGGCCGGGGCGGTGCCCAGGATGGGCGCGTTGGCGTCGGCCAGGCGGGTGGCGAGGTTGTTCGGAATCTGGCCGCCGGTGCTCAGAATCACGCCCTCGGGCTGCTCGAACTCCAGAATGTCCATCACCCGCTCGAAGCTCAGCTCCTCGAAATACAGCCGGTCCGACACGTCGTAGTCGGTGGAAACGGTTTCGGGGTTGTAGTTGATGATGATGGTTTTGTAGCCTTCCTCGGCAGCCGTCTGCACGGCATTCACGCCGCACCAGTCAAACTCTACCGACGAGCCGATGCGGTACACGCCCGAGCCCAGAACGGCAATGGATTTGTCGGCTTCCGGCTCCAGGTCGTTTTCGGTGCCGTGGTAGGTGCTGTAGAGGTAGTTGGTTTTGGCCGGGAATTCGGCCGCCAGCGTGTCAATCTGCTTGATGACGGGCAGCACGCCCAGGGCCTTGCGGCGGGCGCGCACCAGCAGCTCGTCGGCTTTCACGTCGCCCTCACCCAGCAGCTTCACGGCAATCTGCTGGTCCGAGAAACCGGCCTTTTTCGCGTCGCGCAGCAGGCTGGTTTCCAGCGCATCCACGCCGCTGCCGCGGCGGGCGGCCAGCTGGTTGCCCAGCTCAAAAATGGTGAGCAGGCGCTGCAGGAACCACAGGTCAATCTTGGTCAGATCGTGAACCTGCTGGATTGTGTAGCCGGCCTCGAAGGCCAGGTTGATGGCGAAGATGCGCTCCTCGTTCGGCTCGCTCAGCAGCTGGTCGATGGTGGCGTTGTCCACCTGCTCGAGCTTGTTGGCCACGAAGCCGCGCTTGCCGGTATCCAGCATCCGCAGGCCCTTCTGGATGGCTTCCTCGAACGACTTGCCGATGGCCATTACCTCGCCCACGCTCTTCATGGCCGAGCCAATCTGCCGGTTCACGCCCGAAAACTTGCCCAAATCCCAGCGCGGCAGCTTCACCACCACGTAGTCGAGGGCCGGCTCGAAGAAGGCCGAGGTGGTCTGCGTCACGCTGTTTTTCAGCTCGGCCAGCGAGTAGCCCAGGCTCAGCTTGGCGGCCACAAACGCCAGCGGGTAGCCCGTAGCCTTGGAGGCCAGCGCCGAGGAGCGCGACAGGCGCGCGTTCACCTCAATCACGCGGTAATCCTCCGACACGGGGTCCAGCGCGTACTGAATGTTGCACTCGCCCACGATGCCCAGGTGGCGGATGGTTTTGATGCCGATGCTGCGCAGCTTATGGTACTCCCGGTTGCTGAGCGTCTGCGACGGAGCCACCACGATGCTCTCCCCGGTGTGGATACCGATGGGGTCGAAGTTCTCCATGTTGCAGACGGTGATGCAGTTGTCGTAGGCATCCCGCACCACTTCGTACTCCACTTCCTTCCAGCCCTTCAACGACTCCTCCACCAGAATCTGGTCGGAGGTGGTGAAGGATTTCTGGGCCAAAGCGCGCAGCTCTTCCATGTTGTTGGCGAAGCCGCTGCCCAGGCCGCCCAGCGCAAACGCCGCCCGCACGATGATGGGGAAGCCGATTTTCTCGGCCGCCGCCAGCGCGTCGTCCATGTTGGTTACGGCCACGCTGCGGGCCGAGAGCACGCCAATCTGGTCGAGCTTCTCCTTGAAGATGTCCCGGTCCTCGGTGTCGATGATGGCCTGCACGGGCGTACCCAGCACCTGCACGTTGTATTTCTCAAACACCCCGGCGCGGTACAAAGCCACGGCGCAGTTCAGGGCCGTCTGGCCGCCAAAGGCCACCAGAATCCCGTCGGGCTGCTCCTTCTTGATAACTTCCTCCACGAAGAAAGGCGTCACGGGCAGGAAGTACACGTCGTCGGCAATGTTGTCCGACGTCTGCACGGTGGCAATGTTGGGGTTGATGAGGATGGTGCGGATGCCCTCCTCCTTCAGCGCCTTGAGGGCCTGCGAACCGGAATAGTCGAACTCCCCGGCCTCGCCAATTTTGAGCGCGCCGGAACCAAGGATGAGAACTTTGTTGGGTTTGTTCATGTGGTGAGCCCCCCGGCCTCCTCCCCCCGGTAGAGGGCAGGGGCCAGACGATTGGTGGTTGATGAGTGTGGTGAAAGGCGTTGGACGATTAGTTGGAATACACCGTGTCGCTTTTGGTGATTTTCCAGGTACCCGAGGGCAGGCGCTGCATGCGGGCCCGGACGGTGGCGGTGGCCTTCTCGCCCTGCAGCGTGAGGTAGAACGTGAGTGAATCCTGCTTGGGCCCGGGCTTACCGGCTTTGAATTTCCGGTGCAGAATCTTGCCGGTGCGGCGCAGGATGCGCGGCGACACCGGCCCGCGCCCCATGGCCGAGAGCACCACCTCCGACTGTTTACCCAGCGCAAAGCGCATCATGTCCTCGCCCGTCAGCTGCTTGCTGCCATAGTAAATGACGAAGGCCACCAGCCCAAGCAGCAGGTACACCCAGGTTGGAATACCGGTATCTTTCACTTTCATGCACGCAGCAGATTAGCAGGCTCCAGGCCCGGAAGAGAAAGGAAGCAACGCGTAGCCCGCCGACGGGCCGTTATTTACCGCTCTTGTACTCCTTCACGGAGTCCAGAAACTGGTCGAACAGGAACTCCGTGTCCTGGGGGCCGCCGGCGGCTTCGGGGTGGAACTGGGTGGAGAAGAACGGCTTGGTTTTGTGCTTGATGCCTTCGCAGGTGCCATCGTTGAGGTTTTCGAACAGCATGTCCCACTCGGCTGGCAGCGTGGCGGTGTCCACCGCGAAGCCGTGGTTCTGGCTGGTGATGTAGCTGCGCTGAGTACCCGTGAGCTTTACCGGTTGGTTGTGGCTGCGGTGGCCGTATTTCAGCTTGAACGTGTCGCCCCCCGCGGCCAGGCCCATGAGCTGGGAGCCCAGGCAGATGCCGAAGATGGGTTTGTCCTGCGTCAGGGCAGTTTGCAGGTGGCCGATGGTGGCGGTGCACATTTTCGGGTCGCCGGGGCCGTTGCTCAGGAACAGGCCGTCGTAATCGAGCTGGGTGAAGTCGTAGTCCCAAGGCACCCGGATCAGCTCCACGTCGCGCTCCAGGAAGCAGCGGATAATGTTGGTTTTGGTGCCGCAGTCCACCAGCACAATCTTGTGCTGGCCCGTGCCGTAGTGTTGCACGCCCTGGGGGCTCACCTGGGCCACCAGGTTTTCCAGGTTGGGGTCGTGCAGCGGCACGTCCCGCTCAGCCACAATCTTGCCGAGCATGGCCCCCTTCTCGCGCAGCTTCTTGGTGAGCATGCGGGTATCCACCCCGAAGATGCCGGGGATGTTGTACTCCGCCAGCCAGTCGCCCAGGCTCTTGGCGGCGTTCCAGTGGCTGTGCTCCTCGGAGTAGTAGTTCACCACCAGGCCGGCAATGTGAATCTTGTCCGACTCGAAAATCTTCGAAATCGACTCGTACAGCTCCTCACCCGGCACCCCGTAGTTGCCCACCATAGGGTAGGTCAGCACCAGAATCTGCCCGGCAAAGGACGGGTCGGTGAGGTTTTCGGGGTAGCCGGTCATGGCCGTGCTGAATACCACCTCGCCCGCGGCGGAGGTGAAGGCGCCGAACGACTGGCCCTGGATTTCAGTACCGTCTTCGAGGACGAGTTTTACTGTTTTGGACATTTAGGTAAGGTGAAAAAGACCTGTGTTGTCAGTGAGTTTCTAACCAATAGATGACTTATCGAAAAAGCCATTGGCACTATACCAAACTTCACGCATGAAAGGCGCAATAAGCCAGCAGTTGGCTAAATCATCAGTTTCGAAAAATGACCAGTACCATATGCTCCACTTATGTAAGGAGAAATTCTCTTTTAAGATTGGCTCCAGAACTCCCCAGCATTTTGAGAATTCCACCGTTTTTTCTTGATTCTCTACCGCTTGAATAATGATTTCCATCAAGGCAAACTTCTTATCCTCGTCGGTCAAGGAGAGGTAGTGCTGAACGTATTTGTCAATATCAAGTGGATTTGCCACTTCCCATGACCAGTCCTGCATATGCGGCTCATTGGGCAAGTTCAACTCCTTTGCCAGCTCATCAATTGCTTGCCTAGTTTCACAACGGAAAGGAGGTTTCTGAAGAAGCATATTTTAGCCTTGGTTAGAGTAACCCTTGTGGCAAAGGCCTTGCAACCGTCCGGATACAATTTCGGCTGGAACAGAACCGAATACCGAGGGTCTATTCCAGCCGAACAATGAGGTAAGCCAAACGGGAGAGAAAGAAACTAAATCAATCGGTCCCGCACCCTGCCACTTCCAGATGTCGGGCATCGGAAAGTCGGGCGGGCACAACTGCTGGAAGGAAAAGGGGGAGGCTGTTCTTTCGGGGAAAGAACCGGCCGGTTGCTGCGCAGGAGTCACCAATGGCAGCGGGCAGCTTATCAGAAGGGGAGCGTGGCTCGGTAACTTCAGGGTGCTACTCATTGGGGCTGCAAGTTAGGCCACAGGTCGTTTACTTTTTCACTTCGGCCGGAATTAATGCGTACAGCGCCTGTAAAAACCGGTCTACCTCGGCTTTGGTGATATTCAGCGGCGGCAGCAGGCGCAGCACCGTGGGGTCGGAGGCATTGCCCACGAAGATGTGGTGCTCCGCCAGCAGCTGGTCGCGCAGATCTTTGATGGGGAAGTCGTACTTGATGCCCACCATCAGGCCCCGGCCGCGGATTTCCTCGGCCCCGGCGTGGGCTTCCAGCGCCGTGCGCAGGTAGTCGCCCAGCTCGGCGGCGTGCTGCACCAGGTTTTCCTGCTCAATGACTTCCAGCACGGCCAGCGCGGCGGCGCAGGCCAAGTGGTTGCCGCCGAAGGTGGTACCCAGCAGTCCGTAGGAGGCTTTCAGCTCGGGGGCAATCAGGATGCCGCCGATGGGGAAGCCGTTGCCCATGCCCTTGGCCACCGAAATAACGTCGGGCCGGATACCGGCGTGCTGGTGGGCGAAGAACTTGCCGCTGCGGCCGTAGCCGCTTTGCACCTCGTCGGCCAGCAGCAGCGCGCCGTACTGCTGGCACAGCGCCGCCAGCCCCTGCAGAAAACTATCGGAGGGCATGATGATGCCGCCCACGCCCTGGATGGGCTCGATGATGACCCCGCACACGTCGCCGCCCTGCAGCACCTGCTCCACCGCCGCCAGATCGTACTCCAGGAAGCTGATGTGGTGGTCGGCGTTGAAAGGCGCCACGATTTTGGCGTTATCCGTGGCGGCTACCGCGCCTGAGGTGCGGCCGTGGAACGCGCCTTTGAAGGCAATGACGCGCTTTTTGCCAGTGTGGAAGGAAGCCAGCTTCAGCGCATTCTCGTTGGCCTCGGCCCCGGAGTTGCACAGAAACAGCGTGTAGTCCTCGTAGCCCGAAACCCGGCCCAGCTTCTCGGCCAGCTCCCGCTGAATCGGAATCTGCACCGAGTTGGAGTAGAAGCCGATATTCTGCAGCTGCCCGGTGAGGCGCTGTACGTAGTGCGGGTGGCTGTGACCGATGCTGATAACGGCGTGCCCGCCGTAGAAGTCCAGATACTCCTGGCCCTTGTCGTCCCAGAGTTTCGCCCCCAGCGCCTTCACGGGCGTGATGTTGACGAGCGGATACACGTTGAAAAGCTCCATGGTCTTTTAGCAGTTGTCTTGAAGACTAAATTTTAGAAGAAACTAGTCTAGTGATATCTCTAAATCAGCTGGAATATTGTCTGAATTTAACCTCTCGTATAGCCCCTTATTGATTCCGATGAATGACATTGCGTCGTAGCTTCTGAATAGAGTAGTCTGATCTTTTGACTCTATATCCATATGAATTCCTTTTTCAGCTACTTCCTCCTCCTCAGTTTTTTGAATTACCGAACCCCTGTTTTCATCCGTAATCATTATCTGCCAATCACCGGCATCATCAACTAAGAGTCCACCAAAAGCTGTCTTGATTCCAGCCCAGGAGTCACTGGATATATGCCAGATGGCCCCCGATGGCACGCAGCGGATTACTTCAGAAAGAAGGCGGATTTCGCTAGACATGATTCACGAGTTAATGCCGCGTTAAAACACCCCGGCCTTCAACCCCAAACCCGTCGTTTCGGGCAGGCCAAAAATCAGGTTCATGTTCTGCACGGCCTGGCCGGAAGCGCCTTTCACCAGGTTGTCGATAACGGAGGTGATAAGCAGCTGCTTGCCGAGTTTCTGCACGTGCAGCAGGCATTTGTTGGTGTTGACTACCTGCTTCAGATGCACTTCCTTGTCCGACACCGTGGTAAACGGGGCATCCTGGTAGAACTGCTGGTACAGCGCGCGGGCCTCGTCCTGGGTCAGGTCCGATGGCGTGTAGACGCTGGCGAAGATGCCCCGGGTGAAGTTGCCGCGGTACGGGATGAAGTGAATGTCCACGTCCAGCTCGTGTTGCAGCTGCGCCAGGCTCTCCCCTATCTCGCCCAAATGCTGGTGCGTGAAGGGCTTGTAGATGGACACGTTGTTGGTGCGCCACGAGAAATGCACCGTCTCCGAGAGGCTCTGCCCCGCGCCCGTGCTGCCCGTAATGGCCGATACGTGCACGTCGTCCTGGAGCTTGCCGGCCTGGGCCAGCGGCAGCAGGGCCAGCTGAATGGCCGTGGCGAAGCAGCCGGGGTTGGCAATGCTCTGGGCCTGCTGAATTTGGCTGCGGTTCAGCTCCGGCAACCCGTACACAAACTCCCGGCCTTCAAACTCCGCGTCGGCTTCCAGACGGAAGTCGTTGCTCAGGTCGATGATGTGGGTGGTTTCGGGTAGCGTATTCTGGGTCAGCCAGGCTTTGGAGTTGCCGTGGCCTAGGCACAGAAACACCACGTCCTCGTCGCCCTGTAGCGCGGCCGCGAAGCGCAGCTCCGTGTCGCCCACCAGGTCGTCGTGCACCTGGTAGATGGGGTTGCCGGCGTTGGAAGAACTCACGATGCCGCCCAGCTCCACAAACTCGTGGTGCAGCAGAATCCGCAGCAGCTCCCCCGCCGTGTAGCCGGCCCCGCCGACGATACCAGCCTTAATTTTCATCGTTGAACGAGCCGTGAATCCGCAGCTGGTTGCTGAAGATTTTGATGAAGCCTTTCGCGTCGCGCGAGTCCCAGGCGTTGTTTTCCTCGCCGTAGGTAGCCACCTTCGACTGCATCATATCAAACGGCGACTCCACGCCCAGCAGCTCAAACTGGTAGGGCTTCAGCGTCACGTACACCGTGCCCGACACCCGCTCCTGCGACGATTCCAGGAACGCCTCCATGTCGCGCATCACCGGGTCGAGGTACTGCGCTTCGTGCAGCAGCGTGCCGTACCAGTTGGCGATGTAATCCTTGTGCAGCAGCTGCCAGCGGCTGGACGTGTGCTTTTCCAGCAAATGGTGGCCTTTGATGAGGATCAGTGGCGCGGGTGCCTCGAAGCCCACGCGGCCCTTGATACCCAGAATCGTGTCGCCCACGTGGGTGTCGCGGCCGATGGCATACTGGCCGGCCAGCTCGTTGAGGGCCACAATCAGGTCCACGGGCTTCATAGCTTCGCCATTCAGCGCTACCGGCTCGCCTTTCTCGAAGGTGATGCTGATTTCCTGCGGTTCGTGCTGGCTCAGCTGCGTCGGCCAGGCCGACTCGGGCAGCCCCTGGCGGGAGGTCAGGGTTTCCACGCCGCCCACGCTAGTGCCCCAGATGCCCTTGTTGATGGAGTATTTGGCTTTTTCCCAGCTCATCTCCACGCCATTGGCTTGCAGATATTCGATTTCCTGCTGGCGCGAGAGGCCCAGGTCGCGGATGGGCGTGATGATTTCGGTGTCGGGCGAAATCACCGAGAAGGCCACATCGAAGCGCACCTGGTCGTTGCCGGCGCCGGTGCTGCCATGGGCAATGTAGTCGGCCTTGTTCTCGCGGGCGTACTCGGCCAGCGCTAGGCTCTGGAACATGCGTTCGGCACTCACGCTCAGCGGGTAGGTGTCGTTTTTGAGCACGTTGCCGGCCAACAGGTAGCGCAGGCACTGCTGGTAGAACCGCTCGGTCACGTCAATCACCTCGTGGCGCGTGGAGCCCATTTCGTAGGCGCGCTGCTCGATGCCGGCCAGCTCCTCCTGGGAGAAACCGCCCGAGTTAACAATCACCGTGTGGACTTCCAGACCCAACTCGCGGGTCAGGTACACCACGCAATAGGACGTATCCAAGCCGCCGCTATAGGCGAGAACTACCTTTTTTTTCATTGAGTGCTGAAGATTATGAGAACGTCATGCTGAGCTTGCCGAAGCATCTCGCGTGCTGATGTTGTTGGAAAAAGAACGTCATGCTGAGCGAAGCCGGAGGCGTAGTCGAAGCATCTCTACCTCTGGCTAACTCAATCGTGAGCACGAAGCGGTAGAGATGCTTCGGCAAGCTCAGCATGACGTTCTGGTGACTACCGATTACTGCTTCTGCTCCAGAATTTCAATGGACTGCTGCGTGAAGCTGTCGTCCAGCGTATCGTACACCATACCGGTGCAGAGGCACATTTTGCGCTGGTTTTCCATCAGGATGCCGTAGTTTTTGCAGCTGGAGCAGCCCTTCCAGAAGTCGTCCGACTGCGTAAGCTCGGGGAAGGTCACGGGGCGGTAACCCAGCTCGTTGTTGATCTTCATCACAGCCGCCGAGGTGGTGATACCGAAGATCTTAGCCGCCGGGTACTTGGTGCGCGACAGCTCAAACACGCGGTGCTTGATGGCGCGGCCCAGGCCCTCTTTGCGCAGCTCGGTGTTCACAATCAGTCCCGAGTTCACCACGAATTTCGCGTCCTCGAAGGTTTCGATGTAGCAGAAACCCGCCAGCTGGTCATCAACGAAGGCGATGATCGAGTCACCCTTTTCCATCTTCTTAATCAGATAGTTAGGGTCACGCTTGGCAATGCCGACACCGCGGGTTTTGGCGGATTCGGCATACCATTGACAGAGGGTTTCCACATACTGCGCATCGGCAGCATTGGCGACTCGTAAAATCATGGTCAGGACTCGGTTAGTGGCCGATGTTATACGGCTACAGACTCGGAAAGACAAAAAAGGAAGGGAGCAGGCGAGGCTGCGCGGGCTCCGGCGGTGGAGCCGGAAGCATCAGAAACCCGAAAGCGAGGTGGGCACGTGGGGCCGGGAAGTGGGGCGTTCCGGCTGGGGGCCGGAAGAAGTCGCACTGGAAATTACACTCGGACTACGGTCGGTTGATTCGTGGATGGTCTCTTGGGGTGGGCTCCGGAGGGAGGACCCGGCGTCGGTTCGCGGTAGAGGCGGAACCCGGACGTACTATTGCAGCCAGCGGTTAAGCTGGCATGATTCGCACGACCAGCCTAGGTCGTCGCAGAAGCGCAATAGAAGAGAGTTGAATCATGACGGGTGCCGCAGGGCGGCTGGGGAGTGTTTTCACGGTTTAAATCGTTTAAACCGCTAAATCGTTGCAAAACTAGAGGATTTTTTTTGGAAACTTTGCCGCTCCGGGAGCAAAATAAATTTCTTAACAGTGAGGCCGCCCGGTTGCGGCCGGGGCCCGATGAGCCTCATTTTGGCAGCGTACGGCACGCAATGCCGCATTTCTCCCTACTTGCATCCTATGAGCGAAGGCCTGAAAATTTTTAAAATCGGGGGCGGCATTATTGATGATGACGCCCAGCTGCAGCGGTTTCTGCGGGAGCTGGCGCAAGTGCCGGGCCGCAAGGTGCTGGTCCACGGCGGCGGCAAAGGCGCCAGCCAGATGCTGCGCGACCTGGGCCAGGAACCCCAGATGGTGCAGGGCCGCCGCATCACCGACGCGGCCACCCTCGACATCGTAACCATGTTCTACGCCGGCAAAACCAACAAGCAGGTGGTGGCCGGCCTGCAGGCCGCGGGCGTGCAGGCGCTGGGCCTCTCCGGCGCCGACGGCAACGCCATCCGGGCCGTGCGGCGGCCGGTGCGCGACATCGACTACGGCTTCGTGGGCGACCTGCCGGCCGATGCCGTGAACGTGCCCCTGCTGCGCCAGCTGCTGGAAACCGGCCTGCTACCCGTGTTCTGCGCCATCACCCACGACGGCACGGGCCAGCTGCTCAACACCAATGCCGATACCATTGCCAGCGTGCTGGCCTGCGCCCTTGCCCCGCACTACGCCGTGGAGCTGCACTACTGCTTCGAGAAGGACGGCGTACTACGCGACGTGGCCGACGACGCCTCGGTGATTCCGCAGATAACTGCCGCCGAATACCAGCAGCTGAAGGCCGCGGGCATCATTGCGGCCGGCATGGTGCCCAAGCTGGATAACGCCTTTGCCGCCCTGGAAGCCGGCGTGGAGCGGGTGGTTATCGAGCACGCCCTGCGCATCAACGAGCCCGTAAGAACCGTGCTATGCCGGAGCTAACCGCCCTTACTGACGCCGCCATTGAGCTGCTGATTCAACTGGTGCAGACGCCCTCCTTCTCGCGGGAAGAAGACCAGACGGCCGAGCTGATTTTCCGGTTTCTGGCGTTCCGCGGGGCGCGCCCCCAGCGCGACGCCAACAACGTGTGGGCCGTTTCGAAGCACTTCAACCCCAGCAAACCAACCATCCTGCTCAACTCCCACCACGATACAGTGAAGCCCGGCACATCCTGGACCGCCGACCCGTTCGGGGCCGCAGTGGAAGGCGACCGGCTGACCGGCTTGGGCAGCAACGACGCGGGGGCTTCGGCGGTAAGTCTGCTGGCCACGTTCCTCTACTTTCACGAGCAGGAGAATCTGCCCTACAACCTCATCTGCGCCATTACGGCCGAGGAGGAGGTATCGGGCGCGAACGGCATCCGCCGGCTGCTGCCGCTACTGCCCCGGATTGACCTAGGCATCGTGGGCGAACCAACCCAGATGGACCTTGCCGTGGCCGAAAAAGGCTTGGTGGTGCTCGACTGCGTGGCCCACGGCCGCACCGGCCACGCCGCCCGCGAGGAAGGCGAAAACGCCCTCTACAAAGCCCTCGACGACGTGCAGCGTTTGCGCGACTACCAGTTCGAGCGGGTGTCGGAGTTGCTGGGCCCAGTGAAGCTGACCGTAACGCAGCTGCAGGCCGGCACCCAGCACAACGTGGTGCCTGACCGCTGCACTTTCGTGGCCGACGTGCGCACCAACGAGCTGTATACCAACCCCGAAGTGGTAGAACTCGTGCGGGGCCTCATCGGGGCTGAGGTGACGCCCCGATCTACCCACCTCAACTCCTCGCGCATCCCGCTCACGCACCCGCTGGTGCAGCGCGGCGTGGCGCTGGGCCGCCGTACCTTCGGCTCCGTCACCCTCTCCGACCAGTCGATGATGACCTTCATCACCGTCAAAATCGGCCCCGGCGACTCGGCCCGCTCCCACACCCCCGACGAGTACATCCTGCTCAGCGAAATCCGCGCCGGCGTGCAGGGCTACGTGGAGCTGCTGGACGGGCTGGAGCTGTAAGAATATTGCCGATAAAAGAACGTCATGCTGAGCTTGCCGAAGCATCTCTACCGCTTCGTTGCAATGCCAACTCAACGAAGCAGTAGAGATGCTTCGGCAAGCTCAGCATGACGTTCCAACGTCCATCAACCACCCCTAGCCCCTGCTTTCCAAGGAGGGGAACTAGCTTTTTAGCTTTTAGCACCACCACACCATGAAAATCTGGGATAAAGGCATTGCCGTTGACAAGAAAATCGAACAGTTCACCGTCGGGCGTGACCGGGAGCTGGATATGTACCTGGCGCAGTTCGACGTGCAGGCCTCCCGGGCCCAGGCCAACATGCTGGCCGGGGCGGGGCTGATTTCCGCGGCGGAAAACCAGCAGCTGCAGCAGGGCCTGCAGGAGCTGGCCGCCCAGCTGGAAGCCGGCACGTTTACCATCGGTGAGGACTTCGAGGACGTGCACTCCAAAATCGAAGCGTACCTGACCGAGCACTACGGCGACGCGGGCAAGAAAATTCACACCGCCCGCTCCCGCAACGACCAGGTGCTGACCGCCATTCAGCTGTTCCTGAAAGACTACACCCGGCGCGCGGCGGCCAAAACGATGGAGCTGGTGGAGGTGCTGCTGCAAAAGGCGGAAGTCCACAAAACCGACCTGATGCCCGGCTACACCCACTTTCAGGCGGCTATGCCCAGCTCGTTCGGGCTGTGGTTTTCGGCCTACGCCGAGCACCTGTTGCTGGACCTGGCCCTGTTTGAGGCGGCCCACACCGTGGCCGACCAGAACCCGCTGGGCTCGGGCGCGGGCTTCGGCAGCTCCTTCCCCATCGACCGGCTGCAGACCACGCAGGAAATGGGTTTCAACAACCTGGCCGTGAGCAGCGTGGGGGCCCAGATGCTGCGCGGTAAAACCGAGAAAACCGTGGCCTTTGCCCTAGCCGGCATGGCCGCCACCCTAGCCAAAATGAGCTACGACTTAGTGCTCTACAACGGGCAGGACATGGCCTTCGTGGAGCTGCCCAAGGAGTTCACTACCGGCAGCAGCATTATGCCCCACAAAAAGAACCCCGACGTGTTTGAGCTGATCCGGGCCCGCTGCAACGCCTTGCAGGCCCTACCCAACACACTCATGCTGGCCACCGGTAACCTGCCCAGCGGCTACCACCGCGACTTCCAGATTCTGAAGGAAATCCTGTTCGAGCCGATGACGCAGTTTCTCGACATCCTCGACATCGTGCTGTTTGCCCTGCCCCAACTGCGCATTAAGCCCGACCTGCTCAACCAGCCCAAGTACGACGCCGTGTTTACGGTGGAGAACATCAACCAGCTGATTCAGACCGGCACGCCCTTCCGCACCGCCTACAAGCAGGTGGGCCTAGCCGTGGAAGACGGCTCGTACGTGCCACACAAGCAATTCCAGACCACCCACCTCGGCAGCGTGCACAACCTCGGGCTAGAGGAAATCCGAGCAAAAGTGGCGCGGTTCCGGCAGGGCAGCCGGCTGATGTAGCGCCGATTACCTGTCTTCAGGACTCAATATCAGCACAGACCGCACCTCCGTATTATGGTGGTGCGGTCTGTTGCGTATAGTCACTGCCAAGGCAGTTATAAGCGTGATTTCCCTGACCAGATTCGCTATATAGTAAATGACAAAATTATATACAATACGTGCAAACCCCTGATATAAAGGCTATTGAACATAAACATTAACATGGTGAGTGATTACTCACGAAAAAAAGTAAGCTAATACTTACTTGTTTCAGAATCCTTGCGTAATATTGTCCCACTAACGGTAGCGAATCCCACTAGCTGCTGCTTAGCAATTCCCACGCTCTGTTAATCCGGCTGTACTCCCACCCTCAGCCGGCCTTTCCGAAAAATCGCGCGAGTCTGCCCCCGGCTCCTCGCCAGCTGATCTTCGGAAACCACGTAGCCGGCCGATTCGGAACCTCCGAGTCGGCCGGCTTCTGTTTAGCCGCTTGCTGAGCAGTTTTACGAATCCCACTGGTTTTTTGAAAAAAAACGCGTTTTTAGCGAATAGAGCCCGAACTTGCGCCTTCAATCGGCCTTCAGGCACCATCCGCTTCTGTCTCCCTTCGCCGCGCTAAACCAACCGCTACATGACAAACCGCAAACAGCACATTGCCGACATAGCATTGCAGCTATTTGGGGACAAGGGCTTCGAAAATACATCTACCCAGCTGATTGCCAAAGCCGCCGGAGTATCCGAAGCCCTTATTTTCAAGCACTTCGGCTCCAAAGACCAGTTACTGGAATTCGTAATCCGGAACGGCTATAAGCGCATTATTGAAGATAACCGGGGCGGACTGGCCGAGCCTGATCCGCTGGCGTTTATCTATAGCGTGATTGAACTGCCGTTTAAGCTGGTGCAGGCTGAACCGCACTTCTGGAAGCTACAGTACCGCTTGGCCGACTCCGAAATGGCCCGGCAGCAGCACGAGCGGTTCATGAAGCCGGTACCGGCACTGCTGCGTGAGGCTTTCAAGAAGCTGGGTTATGCTGACCCTGACAAGGAAACTGAATTGCTGTTGCTGCTGGTAGAGGCGCTCTGGAAACAGGAAGCCACCAAAACCGATGATGCGCATGGCCAGGGCATGCTGGATTTCATCAAGCAGAAGTACGCTCGTCAGGAGTAGTAGTAGCTCAGGGTTGTTGGCGGGAACGGTAATTGCGCCGAAACTGCACTACCAGAATTACTAGTGCGCTGCTTTGCAGAACCGTCCCGGTTACCAGTAGCACTGAGCCACCCGTCCAGTGCTGAATACGGAACAGGCTGCCCAGCAGAATCAGCCCAAAGCCCAAGATAAAGACACTCACGGCCAGCCATAACGCAGTTTTCATACAGTATATATTTACATCGGATAGCCTAAGATGCAAAAAAGACCGCCACAACTCCGGGTTGTGGCGGTCTTTTTTATGGCCGGTTCGGATGGTGGCCAGATCAGCAGAAAGCTGCTGAAGAAGCCAAAAAATCGGCGTTAGTGCTGTGCAGGCTTATCCATCCGCCGGAAGAACTTCAGCAAAATCAGCAGTGGGGCCATTACCGTAATGAACAGCCCGAACAGCCGCACGAAAGTCATGGCATCAACCAGTGCCTTGCTGGTATTACCATAGAAATGCTCCAGCGTCCAGATAGTGGCGCCCATGTAGGCAGCCAGCCCGACGATGGTGCCCAGAAAGAGGGCGGTAAAAGAGGGAAGTTTGAACATAGCTGAAAGGGAATAGATTAGTAGATGAGCAAATATAGCAAACGCCCCCAACCACGTATGTAGTTGGGGGCGTTTGGTTCATTGCCTGAATATTGGCTGATGCGCTTACAGGTGAATTACCTCGCCGTAGGCAGCAGCGGCGGCCTCCATAATAGCCTCACTCATTGTGGGGTGCGGGTGCACGGCCTTAATGATTTCGTGGCCGGTAGTTTCGAGCTTGCGGGCTACCACTACTTCGGCAATCATTTCGGTTACGTTGGAGCCAATCATGTGGGCACCCAGCCACTCACCGTACTTCTTATCGAAGATAACTTTCACGAAGCCATCCTTCACGCCGCCGGCCGAGGCTTTGCCCGAAGCGGAGAAGGGGAATTTGCCCACCAGAATATCGTAGCCCTGTTTTTTGGCTTCTTCTTCGGTGAGGCCTACCGAGGCAATTTCCGGCGAGGCGTAAGTGCAGCCGGGAATGTTCTGGTAGTTGAGCGGCTCGGGATGGTGGCCGGCAATTTTCTCCACGCAGATGATCCCCTCGGCCGAAGCCACGTGGGCCAGTGCGGGGCCGGGCACGATGTCGCCGATGGCGTAGATGCCGGGCACGTTGGTCTGGTAGAAGTCGTCCACGAGGATGCGGCCTTTCTCTACTTTAATGCCCAGCTCTTCGAGGCCGATGTTTTCGAGGTTGGTCACCACGCCGGCGGCCGACAGCACCACGTCGCAGGCAATTTGCTGGTCGCCTTTGGCGGTTTTGATGGTTACGTTGCAGCCTTCGCCGCTGGTATCCACTTTGGTTACCTCAGCCGAAGTCAGCACGTTTACGCCGATTTTCTTGAAGGATTTCTCCATCTGGCGCGATACTTCCTCGTCCTCCACGGGCACGATGCGGGGCAGGTACTCCACCACCGTTACCTCGGAGCCCATGGTGCGGTAGAAGTAGGCAAACTCCACGCCGATGGCACCGGAGCCCACTACTACGAGGCGCTTGGGCAGCTCGGGCAGCACCATGGCCTGGCGGTAGCCGATGATTTTTTTGCCGTCGATGGGCAGCGCCGGCAGCTCCCGGGCGCGAGCACCGGTGGCCAGAATGATGTGTTTGGCCTCAATGGTGTCTTTACCGCCATCGGCCTTGGTAAGCTCAATTTTGCCAGGAGCCAGCAGCTTGCCGGTGCCCATGATGGCGTCAATCTTATTCTTCTTGAACAGGAAGTTGATGCCTTTGCTCATGCCATCGGCCACGCCCCGGCTGCGCTGAATTACCGCGCCGAAATCGTACCCAACGCCCTCGGCCGACAGACCATAGTCTTTGGCGTGGTTGAGGTACTCAAATACCTGAGCGCTCTTGAGCAGGGCTTTGGTAGGAATGCAGCCCCAGTTGAGGCAGATTCCGCCGAGCGACTCGCGCTCCACCACGCCTACTTTCAAGCCCAGCTGCGAAGCCCGAATAGCGGCTACATAGCCACCGGGGCCGCTGCCGATAACGACCAGGTCGTATTGCAATGCCATAGTATGTTCAATTGAAGGTGAGGAAAGAAGACCCACCCGCAGCGGCTACGCCGGGACAAGGGCCGGGCAAAGATAGGCAGGCCGCGCTACTCTGCCACGTTGCGCCCGGGAAGTGAGGCGAACCGGCCCGGACAAAATTTTGTGCCGGAGCCCAGCCTTTACGGGTAGCGGTGCGTACAACGCCCGTTGACCATCGGCCAACACCTTGCTTCTGACTGCCTTTCTCGTTCACCGTCATGAAATTACCCTTACTTTCCCTATTTGCTGGCTCCACCCTATTGTTGGCTGGCGCCTGTGCCCGGGGCACCACCGCCGATGTGGAGCGCCCTACCTCTGCCGCCCGCAACGTAGCCCGCGAAACCGCCCTGGCTCAGCGTGCTGACTCTGTTGCCCGGCCTGCCTCGACTACGATGGTAGCTTCGGCCGCCCCGGCAATACCCCTACCCGTGGAAGCCGCCGCCCGCAAAACCAACGCCGACTACCGGGACGAAATCCGGATAGCGGACCAGAAGCTGAAGGTAAAGCCCCGTGACTACGATGCCCTGCTGATGCGGGCCAAAGCCAAAAGCCATCTGAAGGATTATAAAGATGCCATGCCCGATTACAACGCGGCGCTGCGTCTGAAACCCGCCAGTGCTGAAGCGTACTACAACCGGGGCCTGAACCGTCTGAAAATGAAGGAGTACAGCGCCGCCATTGTGGATTTTAGCAAAGCGGTGAAGTATAACCCCGAGGACAAAGAGGCCTATTTTGGGCGGGGTGCGGCCAAAATGCAGCTGTTCAACTTTAAAGGAGCCGTGCCGGATTTCGCCAAAGCCATCAGCATCGACCCGAATTACGCTGACGCCTACGAGTACCGCGGCATCAGCTACGCCTCCATCAACAAGCCCGCCGAGGCCAAAGCCGACCTGGAAAAAGCCACCCAGTTAAACCCCGAAGCCGAAAAAAGCCTGCGCCGCTATACTGGTAAATAACCGTCATTGCGAGGACGCAGGACGAAGTAATCCTTCCTTCCCGCAGCACCAATCCTTCCTCTACTCAAAAGCCCCTGACGCCAGCACGGACGGCAGGGGCTTTCTGCTTTTCTGCGTTTGCGCCCTGAAAAGGACGGATTACTTTGTCCTCCGTCCTCGCAATGACCACTACTTCCCTAGCAGCAGCTTCACGTAAAAGCTGGGTTGGCGCAGCCGTTCGCGCAGGTCGAGGTCCAGGAACATGTTGCTGATGGTTTCGGCCAGTGTAGGGTTGTTGGCGGCGCGGTTGGCAATGAAGTTGAACAGCCAGGGGTAGCCCAGCAGCCGCTGCATGGCCCGGCTCAGGCGCAGCTCCTGCCAGAGGCGGTTGTACACGGCTGCATCGTAACCTTTCAGAAAACCAGCCGAGAAATCCTGCGCGGCCAGGGCCCGGGCGGCCCAGTCGGCGGCGTGCCGGCCCGATACCATGGCGTGGCTGATACCTTCCCCCGAAAATGGGTCGATAAGGGAACCAGCGTCACCGAGCAACAGGTAGCCGGGGCCCGAGAGCGGGCGGCGCTTGGAGCCCAGCGGCAGCCCGAAGCCGCGCACCGGACCCAGCCGTTCAGCCATGGCAAACCGGTCCTTCAGGGCCGGGTGGGTATGCAGCATTTCCTCCAGCCGCTCCCGCAGCTTCACCTTCTTCCGGGATACGGCTTCGGTGAGCATGCCCACGCCCACGTTGGCCTCACCGTTGGGCAGCGGGAATACCCAGAGGTAGCCCGGCAGAAAGTCTTTGATAAAGTGCAGCTCGATGAAATTATCGGGGTGCAGGCCCTGCACACCCCGGTAGTAGGCCCGCAGACCGGCGCAATGGTGCTCGGGCTCCAGCTCGTGGCCGCCCACTACCCGCGCAAAGTGCGACTGGGCCCCGTTGGCCACCAGCAGCAGCCGGCAGGTGGCAATTTCCTGCCCGTCGGCCGCCAGCAGCCGCCAGCCGCCGCCGGGCAACGGCTCGTGGCGGGCCACGTCGGTATTTTCGCGAAAGTCGATTTCGGGGCGGCGGCGCACTTCTTCGATGAGGAAATTATCGAAGTGGATACGCTTGCTGATGTGGCCGGCGGCACGGTCGAGGGCGGGGTTGTAGCGGGGCTTGAACGGTACGGCCAGGCGGCGGCCGTTGGGGGCGTAGAAATCAATGCCCCAGCTGGGCAGCTGCATGGGCTCGGCGGCGAAACGGGCCGGCAATTCCTCCCCTATCCGACGCAGCTCACTGATGACTTTGCCGCTGAGCGCGTCGCCACACACTTTGTCGCGGGGGAAGGTGGCCTTGTCGAGCAGCAGGCAGCGGTGGCCGGCGTTGGCGAGGTGCAGGGCCGCTGTGGCTCCGCCCGGTCCGGCCCCGAGGATGCAGATATCGGTCATTTTGAGCTACTAGCTAGTAACTGTTGGCTGCTAGCTTATGAAAGAGAATAGGGCCGCAAGCTACAGCAAAGCAGGTAGTATCCGGCGAACTAAAAAAGCTAACAGCTTCTATTCCTATCTTCGCCCTCATGACTCAACTGCTCGACGGAAAAGTGGCCCTGATTACGGGCGCTTCCAAAGGAATTGGCCGCGCCATTGCGGTGTATTTCGCCCAACAGGGCGCTCAGGTGGCCTTCACCTACCTTTCCAGCGTGGAGAAAGGCCAGCAGCTGGAACAGGAGCTGGCAGCTCACGGCACCAAAGTAAAAGGCTTCCGCTCCGACGCCTCCATCTACGCCGAAGCTGAAAAGCTGGTAGACGACGTGGTGGCCGAGTTCGGCAAGCTGGACATTCTGGTAAACAACGCCGGCATCACTCAGGATGGCCTGCTCATGCGCATGAGCGAGCAGCAGTGGGACCAGGTAATTGCCGTGAACCTGAAGTCGGTGTTCAACCTGACCAAGGCGGCCACCAAGCCCATGATGCGCGCCAAAGCCGGCAGCATCATCAACATGACCTCGGTAGTTGGCATCAAGGGCAACGCGGGTCAGGCCAACTACGCGGCTTCCAAGTCGGGTATCATTGGCTTCACTAAATCGGTGGCGCTGGAGCTGGGCTCCCGGAACATCCGCTGCAACGCCATTGCCCCTGGCTTCATTGAAACCGAAATGACCGACGCCCTCGACCCCAAGCAGGTGGATGAGTGGCGCAAGGCTATTCCGCTGAAGCGCGGCGGCAAGCCCGAGGATATTGCCAAAGCCACCGCCTTCCTGGCCTCCGATGATTCGTCGTACATCACCGGCCAGGTGCTGCAGGTGGATGGCGGCATGCTGACCTAAGTCTAAAAAACACTTCACTGAACGTCATGCTGAGCTTGCCGAAGCATCTCTACCGAAGCTAATCAGATAGAATAGCACTACGGTAGAGATGCTTCGGCAAGCTCAGCATGACGTTTTTTTGTATGGCAATACTATGAAGCGTACTCTTTGCTTCTTATCTCTGATACCGATTACGCTTCTTTTTTTATGCATGCTAGTCTGGATTGGAATACAATTCTACAGGCCATATGCGCAGAGGAAAGCTGTTCTTGCCACGATACAGCGCTTTAATCAGGAGAATATAACCCGGCAGGCAGTTGAAATAGATACACTGGCCCCGACAGCTCATAATTAATTGTACATGCGTCGCCCTTTATCCATTGCGCTGGCCCTGCTGTTGATTGTAGCCGCTATGTCCGCCACGTACCTGCGGCACCGGTTTAGCCGGTTTCAGCGGCGGCACCGGGGCGAGCTGACGATTCTGTCCATTTCACTGCAGTTGCGCGAGGGGGATTTGGTTTTCCAGACTTCGCGCTCCGCTCAAAGCCAGGCTATTCAGCTGGCTACCCACTCGCCCTACAGCCACTGCGGCATGCTGTTGCGGCAGGGCGGCGAGTGGCAGGTACTGGAGGCCGTGCAGCCGGTGCGTCTCACCCCGCTGGAGCAGTGGATTGGGCGCGGCCGGGGGAGCCATTTCGTGGTGAAGCGCCTGCACGATGCGGACCAAGTGCTTACCCCCGCCACCCGGCGCCTTCTCCGACGCACCGGCCTGCACTACCAGGGCCGCGCCTACGACCTGTATTTCGGCTGGAGCGACGAGCGGCTGTATTGCTCCGAGCTGCTCTGGAAAACCTATCAGCAGGCCACCGGCCGCAAAATCGGGAAGCTCCAACGGCTGCGCGAGTTCGACCTTTCCCACCCCGCCGTGCAGGCCAAGCTGCGGGAGCGGTACGGTAGCCATCTGCCCCTGAATGAGCCGGTCATTTCCCCCGTTGCCATGTTCGATAGTCCGGAACTGGTGAAGGTGTTGCAACGGTGAGGCTGGCATTCTTAACGCGTTGAGAATTCAAAAAGACCGTCGTGCGGAGCGCAGCGGGCCACGCTGAGCATTGAATAGGGTAAATAACGCTGCCGACCACTTCAGCACTATCTTGTCCCGCATCCGTAAGGGCTTCTGACTATTCTCGACTTACCTATGAGCAAAGCCGTTTTCATTGCCACTGCTGAGCCGTACAGCGGCAAATCCGTTGTGACGCTGGGGCTGGTGCACCTGCTGCTGGGGCAGGCGCAGCGGGTCGGCTACTTCAAGCCCATCATCACGCCCCTTGCCGACGGCCAGCCCGACTACCACATCCAGACAGTGCTGCAGCACTTCCAGCTGCCCCTCGCCTACCCCGACACCTACGCCTACACCGGCCAGGAGGCCCTGCGCATGGTGGAAGCCGGCCGCGCCGGGGAGCTGCTCGACACCATCATCCACCGCTTCAAGCAGCTGGAAGCCGCCCACGACTTTGTGGTGGTGGAAGGCACCGACTTCGTGGGCAGCAGCCTGGCCCTGGAGCTGGATTTGAACTGGCAGGTGGCCCGCAACCTGAGCGTGCCGGTAGTGCTGCTGATTTCGGGGTTGGGCAAAACCGTGGAGCAGCTCGTCAACGCCGCCCTGTCCATCCGGCGCGATGCGCTGGAAAGCGAGGTGCAGGTGCTGGCGTTGGTGCTCAACCGCGTGGCCCCGGAACAGCTGGACGAGGTGCGCGCCCTGCTCCGTGACCAGCTGCCGCCCGAAACGCAGCTGGCCCTCATTCCGGAAAGCCCGGCGTTGCGCAGCCCCACCATGCAGGAAATCCATGACCAGCTGGGCGGGGAGCTGCTGTTCGGGGCCGACCAGCTCGCCAACCCCGTCGACCACTTCATCAACGGCTCGATGCAGGTGCCCAATTTTCTGCTGCGCCTGGAGGAAAACGTGCTCATCATCACGCCCGGCGACCGGGCCGACCTTATTCTGAGCGCCCTACAGGCCAATATGTCGGCCAACTACCCGCGCGTGGCGGGGCTGGTGCTCACCAGCGGCTACCGGCCCGAGGACTCGGTGCTGCGCCTGATTGAGGGCCTCCCCGTGGCCGTGCCCATGCTACTGGTGGAGTCGGGCACGTTCCAGACCACCACCCGCATCGGCAACATTCAGGCGCGCATCGGGCCGCAGCAAACCAAGAAAATCCGGCTGGCCATCCAGACGTTTGAGCGCCACCTGGATGCGCCCCGCCTGTTGGAGCAGCTCAGCACGTTCGCGCCGCGCGGCCTCACGCCGCACATGTTCCAGTACCAGCTGCTGCAGTGGGCGCGCAGCCAGCGCAAGCACATTGTGCTGCCCGAAGGCAACGACGACCGGGTGCTGCGCGCGGCGGCCCGCCTGCTGGAACAGGACGTGGTGAGCCTGACTATCCTCGGCGACCCGACCCAGATTCTGGCCGCCGCCAAGCGCCTCGGCCGCCCCCTGGACCCGCAGCGCGTGCAGCTGCTCGACCCGGCCAATTCCGCGCTGTTCCAGGACTTCGCCGAAACCCTGTTTGAGCTGCGCCGCAGCAAAGGCGTGACCCTGGAAATGGCCCGCGACCTGATGACCGACGTGTCGTATTTCGGCTCGATGATGGTGTACAAGGGCTTGGCCGACGGCATGGTGTCGGGAGCGGTGCACACCACGCAGCACACCATCCGGCCGGCGCTGCAGTTTATCAAGACGCGGCCGGGCGTGTCGGTAGTGTCGTCGGTGTTCTTTATGTGTCTGCCGGATCGGGTGGCGGTGTTTGGCGACTGCGCCGTGAACCCCAACCCCACCGCCGAGCAGCTGGCCGAAATTGCCATTTCCTCGGCCGACAGCTCCCGGCGCTTCGGCATCGAGCCGCGGGTGGCCATGCTCTCCTACTCCTCCGGCACCTCCGGCGAGGGTGCCGACGTGGACAAGGTACGCCAGGCCACCCAGCTCGTGCGCCAGCTCCGCCCCGATTTGCTGGTGGAAGGCCCCATCCAGTACGATGCCGCCGTGGACCCCGCCGTGGGCCAGCAGAAGCTACCCGGCTCGCCGGTAGCAGGCCAGGCCAGCGTGCTCATCTTCCCCGACCTGAACACCGGCAACAACACCTACAAAGCCGTGCAGCGCGAAACCGGCGCCCTGGCCATCGGCCCGATGCTCCAGGGCCTGAACAAGCCCGTCAACGACCTGAGCCGCGGCTGCACCGTCGACGACATCTACAACACGGTGCTGCTGACGGCCATTCAGGCACAGGGCTAGTTTCGGCAGCCGCACAAAGGCCCCGTTGCTTCAGGTGGAGCAGCGGGGCCTTTTTTAATTTATATCGATTTATTATGTACAATGGTTTTCAGCTTGGCGAAGTGGGGGCAATCGAAGCACAAAACTTTAAATTTTCACAAAAGTTGAACCGAAGAACAACTGCTGAATTTTGCGCCAAATCCTCGATTTTGCCAAAATTATAGCAGATTCGTGAACAGTTCGTCCTGGCTCCGTGCAGCTGCGTAGAATGGAATATGAAACCGTATTCGCTTGATTTGCGCAGCCGCGTGGCGGCCGCCTGCCGCGAGCCTGGGGCGAGCAAGG
>NZ_RWIT01000025.1 GCF_003944715.1 Hymenobacter rigui
CCGGGCGGCGGGGCCGCTGCTGGTGCCCTTGTACTTCACCCTGATGCAGGTGGCCGTCTTCCAGGGCTTCTGGCGCTTTGTGCGCCGGGCCCAGCCCGCCGCCTGGGAAAAAGCCCAGCGCACCGCGCTGGCTACCGCCTGATTCACTCAAACTTGTACTACCCCTCACCGCTGATGCCCGGATTCCTGCTCCGCTGCCGCCCTTACCTGCGCAACCCGCAGCTGCTGTCGCTGGCCGGCAACCTCGCGGCCTCGGGCTTTACCGTGGCGTCGGTGGCGCTGCTGTTCCGGCTACTGCCCCCGGCCCAGCTCGGGGTCTGGGTGTTTTTTCTGGCCATGCAGGGCCTGATGGAGGCGTTTAGGTCGGGGTGGCTGACCACGGCCTTTATCCGGGCCTACGCCGGCGCGGCCCCGGCCCGGGCGGCCGAAGTGCAGGGGTCGGCTTGGATGCTGGCACTCGTTCTTACCGCCGGCCCCGGTCTGCTGGGGCTGCTGGCTGGTCAGTGGCCCGCCTGGAATGCTTCCCTGAGCCTCGGGCTGTTCCTGCGCTGGTTTCCGCTGCTGCTCGCCCTGACGCTGCCCTCGTTCATGGCCACCTGCACCCAGCAGGCCGGCCAGCGCTTCGACCGGCTGCTGGGCCTGCGCCTGCTGGGTCAGGTCGCGTTCCTGACCGGTATCGGTGGGCTGCTGCTGCTGGGGCGCGTGTCGCTCCCGGGGGTGGTGTACTGCCAGTTGGGCGCCGCCGCCCTGACCAGCGCCGTGGTGCTCGGGCGGGGCTGGGCGGGACTGTGCAGCCTGCGCCACGGCTCGGCGGCCGGCGTGCGGGAGCTGGCCCGCTTCGGCCGGTACAGCGTGGGCAGCTACATCGGCTCTTACCTGCTGCGCAGCTCCGATACCGTGCTCATTACTCTGCTGCTGGGCCCGGCCGCGCTGGCCGTCTACAACCTGGCGCAGCGCTTTCAAGAGCTCATTGAAATTCCGCTGCGCAGCGTTACGGCCACGGCCCTGCCGAGGCTGGCCGCCGCCGCCAACCGCCACGACCGGGCCGGCATGGCGGCGCTGCTGGAGCGGCAGGCCGGGCTGCTTACCTGGCTGCTGCTGCCCGTGGTGGTGGGCACGGTGCTGCTGGCCGAGGTGCCCATCTCCCTGATCGGGGGGCGGCAGTACCTGGGCACCGAGGCGGCGGGCGTGCTGCGACTCACCATCAGCATGGCCGTATTGCTGCCGCTCGACCGGTTTACGGGCCTGGCCCTCGACGTGCTGGGCCGCCCCCAGCTGAACCTGCTGAAAGTGCTGTTGATGCTGGCCGTGAACGTGGTTGGGGATTTGGTGGGCATTCACCTTACCCACAGCATCTACGGGGTCGCCCTCGCCAGTCTGCCCACCATTCTGGTTGGGTTTGTCTTTGGTTTCCGTCTGCTGCGGCGGGATCTGCCGGTGGAAGCCGGCGGCATGCTGCGCGTCGGGTGGCGAGCCGCCGGCCGCCGGCTTGCCCGCCTGGCGTCCGTGGTTTTCCGCCGCCCCAATCCGTCCACACCTGCGCTGCCCTTGCCATGAAAATTGCCCACCTGATCCTGGCCCACAAGAACTCCCGGCAGCTGGGCCGGCTGCTCGGCGCTCTGGCCCACCCTGATGTAACCTGCTACGTGCACCTGGACCGGAAAACGGATGCCGCGCCCTTTCTCTGGCTGGCTAACCGGTCCCGGGTGCACTTTACCCGCACCCGCAACGCCATTACCTGGGGCGGCTACAGCCAGACCCGTAACACGGTGGAGTGCCTCGGGGAAATCCTGACCCGCGACCCGGCCTGCGAGTTTATCAACGTGCTAAGTGGGCAGGATTACCCGCTAGCGCCGCCCGACCGGGCGCTGGCCTTCCTGGCCGGGCGGCGGGGCGAGTCGTTTCTGGCCACCGAGCCGCCCGGGGGGCCGTGGTGGCAGGCTAACCACGGCCGCCTGAGCCGCTACCACCTCACGGAGTACGCCTTTCCGGGCCGCTACCTGGTGCAGCAGGCCCTGAATGCCCTGCTGCCCGCCCGCCGGCTGCCGCTCGCCGGGCCGCTCTACGGCGGCCCCACCTGCAGCTGGTCGACCCTGGCCCGCCCGGCGGCCCGCTACCTGGTGGATTTTCTGGCGGACCACGCCGATCTGCGCCGCTTTGCCCACCTGACCTGGGGCTCCGATGAGTTTCTGCTGCCCACCGTGCTGCTGAACTCGCCGCTGGCCGCCACGGTCAGCAACGACAGCCTGCGCTACATCGACTGGCGGGCGGGCGGGGCCACGCCCAAGCTGCTGACCAGCGACGATTTGCCCGAGCTGCTGGGCTGCGGCAAGCTCTGGGCTCGTAAGTTCGACATCCACCACGATGCCACCGTGCTCGACTCCCTCGACGTGCTGGCATTGGGCCGGCCTCAGGAGCACAGCGCGGGGCCACCGCTTTTCTCGTCCTGATCAACGGACCTATCCCTTAGCGAGTGAGCAAGCTGGTGCTATTCGTCTTTCTTCTGAGGGGTGTTGCCTTCATCAGCAGTCTGGGACCCTTCTTGGAGCTGGCTTGCCCAACGTCTTTTGCTCTCGGCTATGAACAAGGATATTTCCCGCAGCTCATCCTCAGTGGGAGCCATAGATTGAATCAGGCCGGCATCTTCCAGCTCATCATCGTCGCTAAATCGTTTCCTGCGCATGATAAAAAATGGAGTTGGGTGATAGTGGGCTGCAAAAGCTGTTCAGTACCTAGCAATCAGCTCCTATCAAACTACTTGCATCCAGGTGGTTGTTCCTTGTTGATACGAAAATAAGCATACATAAATCCTCTACGATGGCCAGGCGCAACGGGCCGGTCGGGGCCGGCAGCTGGGGACGGCCCTAGTGCTGTACGGAAAATGGAAGATCCGTCTGTTGTGGTTTATTTATCAGGGCTTTCAACGGCCCAGCGAGCTGCGGCGCAAAATTCCGGGTGCCACCCGCCGGGTGCTGAATCTGCAGTTGAAGGAGCTGGAAAGCCACGAGCTGGTGACGAAGGTGATTTATCCGGTGCTGCCGCCGAAAGTGAAGTACTCCCTCACCGAGTTGGGCTACTCCCTCATTCCCGTCATTGGCGCAATCGGCCAGTGGGCGGACCAGCACGAGGAACGACTTCGGACGCTCATTGCAAAGAGCCTGGAGCCGTAGCAGTTATATAGTGCATGCCAGGGGCAGTGCAAAACGTAATTGATTACTGGAATTGGCGACACCTGCATCTACCCCATGACCCGGCAGACAAGCGCCCGGCGGTGGCTGATACATCCCTGTCAGTTCACCCGTGTGATGCCAGTACGTCAACAGACACAGCGCGTTTGACTTTCCTGATAGAACCCTAAAATACTCGCCCTGCTTCGAGGTAGCGTTTCTTTTAGACTTCCAGTGAAAGCGCCTGGCCCGCCCGCTCGCGTAACCTCCTAAGCCAAGGCCCAATAGCCAATAAAGCCCAGATTGATGTAATGCTACGGGGGGCGTACAGGGTAGCCAGCGTGTCTTCGAGCATGGGCCAGCCGACAGCCTTGGGCCAGCAACTGAGCCGGTGCGCCCCCGCAACCTTGATACCTGCCCCCGAAACCGGCCGCGCCCTATAGCTCATGCGCACCCTCTACATGCTCAACCGCCGACTCGGCCGCGGTACCGTACGTCCCGCCGCCTCTGGTACGGCCACCGGCCAGCCCGCGCTCTGGTAGGGCAAGGCCCAGTACAAAAGCCAGACGTTTACCACCCGACTGGAGGACATGTTCGTTGTATACTCACGGGGTGCCAGCTGCCGGAAAGGTCATCTGGACTGGTTTGTCCGGTAGTTCAGGTACCACTTTCAGGCCCTTAGGCTCAGCACAATGATCAGTCAGGTGGGCACCTGCTTGCGGTTTTTTCAACTGTTGCCAACTGCCCGCGTCATCTGCTTCAAGCCGCCGTGGTAGCGCCTCAGCCAGAAATCAGGTGCCAGACAAATCAGCAGCACATCTACTGGTTATCTTTGCCAGCTATCAGATTATGTGTCATCACCTCTGAATCATCGATGGTTCGATATTTCCTCTTTCTACTGTTTCTGCTGCTTATTATCCCTGCTGGGCTCCGCGCACAGGCTCCTCCGACATGGCAGCAGCTTTCCTCCATTACCCATGTAAATGGAGCCCGCAGCCGGATAACGGCCCAGGATGCGTATGATTGGCAGACTATCTATGTAGCCGGAGAGTTTGAGGGAACCATTCAGTTGGGGGGTACCCAATTGACCAGTGCCGGGGGAGTGGATGGGTTCGTTGCCCGCTGGGATCTGTTTTCGAATTCTTTTACCTGGGCGGCCCGATTTGGGGGAGTGGGCACTGAGCAGGTGGCCGACTTCGAGGTAAATGGTACCCAGGCCTACATAGTCGGCTCCTTCCGTAGTCCTACCGCCGCTTTCGGCAATCAGTCCCTTGCCCTGACTGGCACGGGGGGCAAGTCCGATGGATTCGTTGTATCGTTGGATGAAGTTGACCGGACTCCCTACTTCGCATGGGCGCAATCGGTGCAAGGACCCGAGGAGGAACGCCTCACCAGCATCTACGTCAATGGGCGCCTTCTGGTAGTAGGGGGGGAATTCTCCAGCGCGACGGCAACGCTCGGCACGTTCAGCCTGACCAACACGGGTGTCGTCGGGAGCCGGGAAGGAATAGTGGCCCTGCTCGACGACAATTCCGTAGCCGGAAGCTTTCGGTGGGTGCAGGCTGTTACGGGACCCGGCGATGAAAGCGTAACCGCCGTTACCCTACAACCCCGGGGACTGTACTTCGCGGGAGAGTTTACCAGCTCCCAATGTTTGGTGAACAACCGCTCCCTGACCCATTCGAGCCCCGGCGCGGGACGTGACCTGTTCATGGGGGCCGTAGCCTTGTCGGGTATTACCATAACCCCTACCTGGGCCTACGCCGTAGGCGGCCCCGGCGATGATCAGGCAAGTAGTATTACTGTCTTCAACGGGCTGGCTCTGACGGGCTCATTCCGGGGCCAAAACATCCGGTTCGGCCCCCTGACGCTGACCAACACGGACCCATCGGGCCTCACCTCGGACGCCTTCCTGGTAAAAGCAAGTGATGATGGGGTGGGGGCCACGTTTGCCTGGGCCTTGAAAGCGGGGGGCGCCGGCAATGACCGGGGCCGGCGAATACTGCGGTCAAACACCCTGTATTGGGTGGGAGATTTTGAGGGTATCGCCACCATCGGCCCGCACCGCCTGACCAGTGCGGGTGCCACCGATGCCTTCATCACCAAAGTGGAGGAGCTCGGCTCGTCAGCCGCCCCGGCGTGGGCGCAGCGGGCGGGTGGGCCCGGTGCCGACGAAGCTTGCGCAGTGCTTCCCGGTTTCCAGGAACGGTTCTACATGGGGGGTAGTGCTACCCCGCCGGCGCAGTTCAGCGCCCTTACTTTATCTGGTTCCAGCTCGGCTCCGGTCGGCTACCTGGCGGTTTTGTTTGATATCCCGTCCCTGCGGGTAAGCATTACCGGCGATACGCTGGTGTGCACCGGGAGCCAGGTACAGCTAACGGCCCAAGCCTCCCCTACGGTGCAGAGCTACCGCTGGAGTACGGGTGCCACCACTCCTTCCATAACTGTCTCGCAGCCCGGCGTATACTCCGTTACCGTAACGTTTAACTCTGGTGAAACCCGTACGGCCCAGCACACGGTGACATCCGCAGCCCCTGTCATCCGGGTAACCGGTGACACCGTGTTGTGCAGCGGTTCCACCGGTCAGCTGCAGGCCACTGCTGCGGGCGCCACCGCCTGGCGGTGGAATACGGGCGCTACCACCGCTACGCTATCCATGTTCCAGCCGGGTACCTATACCGTTACCGCCCAATTCGGCAGTGGCTGCACCCGTACCCAACAAGTACTAGTCCGGCCTGCCTCTCTGACCATTACGGGGCCCGACGCTCTGTGTGCCGGTGCCCCGGCCCTGCTGACGGCCGTAGCCCCCGGCGCTACTGCTTACCGCTGGAATACGGGCGCTACCACCGCGTCTCTGCCCATCACCCAGCCCGGCTCGTACTCCGTCGAGGCCCTGTTTCCTTCCGGGTGCCGGCTTACGGCCTCCTACCAGGTAAGCGTACCAGCTGCTCGCATTGCGGGGGATTCCGTTGGGTGTGCCGGTCAGCCAGTGCGCCTGCGAGCAACGCAACGCGGCGCCACCGCATATCTGTGGAATACGGGCGCTGCTGATTCCGTTCTCACCGTCAGCCAGTCAGGTACTTACTCCGTGCTGGTTACGTATGGCAGAGGCTGTCAGCAGTCTGCCCGCCACCTTGTACGTATTCTGCCCACTCTTCCGATCCTGTAGTTGGGCGCCGATACTACTGCGTGTGCCGGCACCGATGTGCTGCTTCGGCCCTCATTGCCGGCCCGGTTGCTGCCTGCTCCCGTTACGTACCGCTGGTCAACGGGGGCTACCACCTCCACGCTGCGCGTGCAGCAGGCTGGTACGTACTCTCTGCAGGTAATTACCCGTTGTGGGGTGCAGACCGCCAGCCGCCAGGTGACGTTTACTCCCTGCCTAACCGTCCCAAACATCATCACGCCTGACGGTGATGGCTACAATGACGAATTTAAGGTTGACGGACTGCAGGGGGCCTGGACGCTCTGTCTGTTCAACCGTTGGGGGCGGAAGGTGTACGAGACGGTCGCATACCGCAACGATTGGGGGAGGGATGCTGCGCCTGGGATATATTACTATCAACTTTCTCAATCAGCCGCCGGCGCCGTCTACCGGGGCTGGCTCACGGTTATTCGGTAGGTCCAGCCCTGATGGCGGAGTACTGCCCCAGGGCTTCCGGCCATGCTGCCCGCCAGTACGCATAGGCTGCACATAGCTGGTTGATTTCTACTCGGTAGATCAGAGAGCTATTCTGAATAGCAGAATGGCTACCCGCTCGGGTGGCTGTTCCGTCCGGCTGGTATATACCTTTCCCAGCGCGTACGCTTGTACTCTGTTGAGCCTACCCAATAGCTGTCATACCCCTTACTGGTCGCTGAATCATTCTCTTGGCCTGTTGCCATACCCGCTACCTGTCCACCACCATGAAATTTGCCTTTTCTATCTATTGCTTTGCGCTGTTGCTTTGGTGTCATTCCGCGCTGGCGCAGCCGACCATCCCCGCTGATCGGGCTGCGCAAGTCATTTCCCCCACAGTTGTTACGGTTGCCGGTACGGCCAAGCAGGCCGGCAGCGCCGACGGCTTCGGGCCTGCTGCTCGCTTTAGCCGGCCCATGGGTATTGCCCTGGCCCCGGACGGCACGCTCTACGTGGCCGACACCAACAACCACACGATTCGCCGAATCACCCCGGCCGGTATGGTAACCACCTTCGCCGGGACGGCGGGGGCTCAGGGCAGCGCCGACGGCGTCGGGGCGGCTGCCCGGTTCAACTCCCCGGTCGGTCTCGCTTTGGACGCTCAGGGGGTGCTGTACGTCACCGACGCGGAAAACCAGACCATCCGAAAAATCACGCCGGCGGGCGTGGTCACTACGTTAGCTGGTAGAGTAGGCACGAAAGGAAATGCCGACGGACCCGGGGAGCAGGCCCGCTTCCATTACCCGCACGGCATTGCCGTAACGGCCAGCGGGATTATCTACGTAACCGACACCGACAACCACACCATCCGACGCATTACAGCTATTGGAGAGGTAACCACGGTAGCCGGTACCGCCGGTAAGAAAGGTGCGGCAGACGGGGTGGGAGCGGCGGCGCGCTTCTTTCGTCCCTCGGGCCTGGCTGTCAACGCGGCGGGCACCCTCTTCGTGGTCGACAACGGCAATCATACCATCCGCACCATTTCCGTGTCCGGTGACGTGCGTACGCTGGCCGGCGTGGCCGGCAAGGCTGGCTGCACCGATGGCTCGGGGACTGCCGCACGCTTCGATTGGCCTAACGGTATTGCCCTGGATGCGGCCGGCACCTTGTACGTGGCCGATAACGTCAATTCTACCGTGCGCCGCCTCACCCTCACTGGCGAAACCACCACCCTGGCGGGCAGCCCCCGCAGTTGGGGCAGCCAGGACGGCAGCGGCCCGGAGGCCCGGTTCGAGTTTCCCTTCGGGGTAGCCCTTACCGCCGATGGCACCACGCTCTATGTAACGGACACCAAAAACCAGTTGATTCGCCGCATTTCGCTGAACTAAGCCGACAGCAGCGGTAATTTGAGCTTGCGCCCTTCAGTGTATTTGCCAACCATGTCCCTCTCCCGACTCTCGCAAATGCTCCCTCCGCTCGCCAACTTCTGTTGATCTACTCTGCACCACCTCAGCTTGCCCGGCAAATTTTCCCAAACTTGAACGCCGCTACGGGTCCATTTTAGCCGCTTATTCGTGCTATGGAGCAAGCTACCCCGCTTATTGTTTTCTGTGATTATACCCACTTCTTAACCCGGTGCACAATCCGCTTCCCGTCCCCTCGAAGCCAAACGCTCGGCAATCCTGGGTGAGATGCCCTGGTTAGTCCACCAAAAAGGTGGTAAAGGCCTGAAAAGATACGGCTTACTGGGACATTTCGGCTGCCAGAAGCGCAACGGGGCCAACCTCCGCCTAATGCCCGGAACTATTAACCGAACGCCACCCCACCGGATATCACGTCCTGAGCATGAGTCTCAAACTCAGCCAGCGCGTCCGCAGTTACTACTTTCTCATTGAATTTACCGGCGACGAAAGCCCCAGGGTCGGCAGCTGCTTCCAGTGATGTTCCAGCAGCCAGAGTACCCCACCCGTGCCCAGTACCACCGCTACCGAGCAGGTGACCGGCACGACGGACACCCGGAAAGGCAGCAGACACACCGCCAGCGCCAGCAGGCCGGCCAGTACCAGCAGAATTGCGCGGCCCACCCACATACCGGCCTGGTAGGGCGGAGCGGGGGGCGTAGCGTAGCGGGCAACCACCTGTTGGGTAAGCATAGTGGCAAACTCGGGGGAGGGCTCGTCCAGGCCGTGGGCATGCAGGAGCTCTTTGAGTGGATCGGAGGGCGGCAGTGGGCTCATGGGGCTAGAGGAGGTGCTTGAATTCGGTGGGGAGCAGGTCGGTCAGAGCCTGCTCCAGCTGCTTGCGGCTGCGCAGCAGCTGCATCTTAACGGCCGAGGTTTTCTTGTCCAGGATAACGCAGAGCTCGGCGATACTCTGCTCGCCCAAATAATGCAGGGTGAGTACCAGCGCATCTTCCGGGGGCAGGCGGGCCAGCGCGAGCGTGAGGTACTTGCGCTGGTCGGCCCGACGTACGGCCTCCCAGCCATCCGCGGTGGCCGTTGGCTCCATCACCGGGTCAGCCTCCGGCGGTAGGTCAACCAGCGGCGGGCGGCTGCGCTTCTTGGACAGGGCCGTGTTGTAGACAATGCGGTAGAGCCAGGTGGAGAATTTGGCGGCCCGCCTGAATTCGCTGAGGCCGGTAAAGGCTTTCAAGAACGCGTCCTGCACCACCTCCTCGGCATCCTGCCGGTTGCCCACCACGCGCAGCGCCACCGTGTAGGCCAGGGCCTGGTGGCGGCGCACGAGCTGGCTGAGGGCCTGGGCCTGGCCCTGGGCCGCCTGGCGCAGCAGCCGGTCGTCGGCGGAAGGAGGGGAGAAGAAATCCATGCGAAGGCTTAGACGCCGATTGTCCCGGTCTGGTCACACCATGTGACCGAACCCGGGCCACCCGCGTCTAAGCGCAAACCTCTTCTGCTTTTGCTCATGGATACTGTTTTTGCTGCGGCAATTCCCATCACCATCAGCCTGACCCTGGCCGGGTTTGGCATTGCATACTACTACCTGACGACCCGATCCCGGGAGCGCCTGGCCCTGATTGAGAAGGGGCTGCCGCTCACGGGGCTGCAATCTAGGAGCTATCTGCCGTTGCTGCTCCTGCTTGGCGTGCTCAGCGTGGGCATTGCCGCCGGCATCGTGGCCGGCGCGGGGCTTACCCGGCTCGTGGGCAACCAGAGCTACGTGTACCCGGCCACCATCTTCCTGTTCGCCGGCCTCAGCCTGGTGGTGGCGTACTACCTGCTCCGGTCCGTGACCACTCCCCGCCCTTAACCACGCTTCCTCCCTCAGCTACTTCTCCGGATCAGCAATATGATACACACTACTCCGCGTCCCACCGCCGAACGCACCCAGTATGTCTGGCTGCTGGCCGTGGTTGCTGTGCTGCTGGCCGCTGCCCGTTCGGGAGCCGCCCAGTCAACGGACATCCGCACTGAGCAAATCAGCTTTACCAGTGCCGGCGTTACCCTGGCCGGCTCGCTGGTAACTCCCCCTCATCCCGTTGCCGCGGTAGTCATCGTGCACGGGTCGGGGCAGGAAAAGCGGCAGTTGGAGCTGGCGCTGCGCCTGGCTCGGCGGGGCATTGCGACCCTCACTTACGACAAGCGCGGGGTGGGCGAGTCGGGCGGGGTGTACGCGGGGCCAGAAGTCGGGACCAACAACGTGGATGCCGCCAACCTCAGCCTGCTGGCCGCCGATGCCAGCGCCGCCAGCGCCACCCTGGCCGCCCGGCTGCCGGCCCTGCGCGGCCGGGTGGGTTTGCTGGGGGCCAGCCAGGCCGGCTGGGTGATTCCCCTGGCCGCGCAGAAGAGCCCGATAGTGCGGTTTATGGTGATTTTCAGCGGGCCCGTCGTGAGCGTGCGGGAGCAGCTGCGGTTCCAGTTCTTTACGGCCGGCAATGAACAGTTCTGGGACACGCACACCGAAGCCGAAGCCCGCCGGCATCTGCTCCATGACTCTGACCGTTACCAGTTTGAGGATACGGATGCGCAGGTAGTGCTGAGTATGCTGGGTATACCCGGCCTCTGGCTGTATGGCGGGCGTGATATTCAGGCCCCGGCAGGCATTTCGATGGAACACCTTGATTCCCTCCGCGCGCAGGGTAAACGCTACCAGTACCGCCTGTACCCGGTATTGGGCCACAATACGATGTTTGCTTCCTCACCCGAACCCGTTGAGGATGCTATCCGCTGGATGGAAGCATTTGCGCACTCCGATGGGAAATCGACAAAGCACAAGCAGGTGGCAGATTTCAAGACAGTGGGGAAATAAATGCTTGCTTGTTGCTCCGCTGATTCAGCCAGTCGTTGTTAAGTCGGTCTAGCTGAGCCGGACACTGTTGGGATGTTGTTTGTAGATGGCGTGCGAAGTGGTCAGGTGAATGGTTACCGAGGTCAGAGCAGACAAGGCAGTGGCCGGTTTGAGACGTATCCCCTGCAGGACCGGAAAAACCAGCGCAATCGAGCAGTTTGATACCAGGCCGGCTTCAGCAGGACTTGACTTAGGCGTGATAGTATCACCTGCTCCGCCGGCTTGTGTTTTGGGCCGCGCGGTACCGGGTCACGGGCCTGCATCCACGGCTGCTCACGGCCGAAAAATTCCGTTATCTTTAACCAGGGCCCTACTTACCCCTGCCCGAGTGTATACTCCTGCGCACTTGCCCGGGTGCCGAAAGTTCGGTCGGCGTTCAGAATGCGTCTTACCTCAGTCCGTCATCCCAATCAGATGAGTACCGGTCCGCTCGCAATGCCACCGCATCTTCGACAAGCTCAGTTGGCGCTGGAAGCCACGGGCATTCCCCTGGAGGCGGGCCGGCGGGCCCTAGCCTTGGCAAATCAGCTGTATCACCAGATACCCCAGGTCAGTCAGGCCGACTCGCTGCGGCGGGAGCGCAACCGGCTGCAGGATGAGATGGAAAGCCTTGGCAGCCAGCTGCAGCAGCAGCGGGCCACTAATCGTCAGCTCGCGGAAGAATTAGCCGCGGCACGACAGCTGCCGAAAGAACACCAGCAGAAGGCGTATCGCCTGCGCAAACAGTTGCGCGCGATGCTGCAGGTACTTGAGCATCCCCAGGCCAAGGAGCGAACGAAGCTGGCGCGGGTAGAACAACTCATCAGGGCTGCGCTGGATACCTCGGCTTTGGAGTTCGACACGTTGTACGATGATGAGCATCCCCCCGCGGAACCGCAGTAGCTGCCCGCTTTCCTCCGTAGCCAGTCAGCGCACCCGGCCGGTAGAGTAAGTCGTGCTGAGGCGGCCGGTGCCGGGTGTTTCCCAGGATTTGGCCATGAGCTATCCAAGGCCGTAATAGGCGGCAACAGCCGCCGGGCGTCTGCCGGTCACCCGGGAATAACAACACTTTATGCTGAACAGTAGAGAACGGGCTGGCAACTCACCAGGCACGTTACGCAGTGCCTGATGCGTTCCGCAGGCAATCCAGTGCCTGTACCCGTGCAAGCAGCGTAGCGCGTGCCTGGTCCGGGTCCTCGCCGTTCTCCTCATGCGGGTCGGAAATTCTGGTCCAGTAGAAGTTTTCTGCCTCGGCGTGGTGCCGGACCAGCCCCGCAACCAGCGCGTAGACGGCCGGGCCGCAAGCGTACGGATCGGCCTCGAGTTCGGCCAGCGCGCGCAGAATCTCATCCGGGCAGTTCATCGGCTGCCGTCTGAAGTAAAACTGGCGCGGATCGGACTCCGACCGGGCCTGGAAATCAGACGGTAGGGATTCCAGGTGCTGCGTCAGGCGGTCCACCTCACTGGTATCAATGCAGGCCGTGTCCGGCCCCACCCACAGGTCGGGTTGCAGAGTCTGGAACGCGTTGATCCACGTTATTTTCCGCATGGGAAGGAACCTGCTGCCCAAAGCTTGCCGGGCGTTGTCCCTGGCCTGGGATACCTGGCCGGGTGTCGCTTGCGCAAACGGGATGCGCTCGGCACCGGGTGTTGGGAGATGAGAATAAGTAAGGGGCATAAACCTGTGAACGGAAAAGGGTGCGGAGGGGCGCAAGATAGCGGAAAATCTACGTTTGTAATCATATGTGACTATAAGGCGGGCGATTTTTAGGACCAGCTTGCCAAGGTGAAAAACGAGGAGGTTTTAAAGGCCTTTGGCCAGCACCTGCGGCAATTGCGCGAGGCGCGAGGATGGAGCCAGCAGGCGTTGGCCGATGTGGCTGATGTGTCCAAGCCAACCATCTACCGGCTGGAGACGGCCCGCTACTCCGTGACGCTCGACGTACTGGCTTCTCTGGCCCAGGGGCTGGAAATCTCCCTCAGCGAGCTCATGCAGTTTTCCGTGCCGCCGCGCTAAGCTTGTCCTGCTCAGCACTACCTACCTTTCCCATACTGCTGCTCTACTACCAGACGCGTGGTCATGACCTTTTCGTCCAGATAATCCCTGTGGAGTTGCAAGCACCTTGTCCTCGGGCTGAAGCAGGTAGTTGCAGAACGCAATCCACACCGGACCAGGTGCCGGCAATAGCTGGCAAGTGTGCTGGGCTGGCCCCCGTTTCCGTAGGTGTACTACTCAGTATGGTAAGCTCGGCTTATTCGTTACTGATCCCGCACAGCCACTTAGGTGAGCCAGCGGTCAGAGAGTGGCCTCACCAGTCACCACCGCAAGCCGGGAAGGGTCAATAAGCGCAAAGAGGCGTTCCAGCGGAATAAAACCGGAATAGCGTAGTTTACCTTACTGAAACGTAGTCATTAGTGCATACGGAAAGCCGCTTCCGTATACCCTGGACTGTCCTGTCACCGCTCTTCGAGGGGCCATGTATCCAGCGAAATGAAAAAGACAACCAAAAAACGTCTGCTGCTCGTACGCTCTACGGGAAAAATGGCTGCGACCCCGCGTTCATATGTTCCCTTCCGACACCCCGTATTTGACTCAGAGGAGGAGTATGATTTATCCGTTGCGAGCGTCGTAGCCCGGATAACCAGCGGGCAGGTAACGGCCCGTACGCCTGATCAATAGCGTTCTATCACCTTGGCCTACGTCGGGACGACGGGCTCACCAGAGTCGATCTGAGAAAAAAATATGTACGCACATGGTTCGACCAGTGCGCGAAGCTGCATTCGCGCGGTCTGGCGGATCCGGTTGATGAACGACTTCTGAAAGCCTTCCTAAAAAAAAATCGAGTCAAGTTGTTTTGAGTTTTTGAAGTGTTTAAAGGCTTTTTATCTATTTGAGGGAGGTGTAACATTATGAATAACAGTCGCCTATGTCGATTTAAGCCGGAAAATATGGCGTACTACAGCGGAAAAAAAGGCGTCAAGAGCGGAAGAAAAGGCGCGACCAGCGGAAGAAAAGGCGTCAACACCGGAAAAAAAGGCGTTAAGAGCGGAAGAACTCGGAAGTCTTCCGTATTATGCGCCATATTTTCCGGTTATGGCCAGCAACACACTGCTCACTCGCGTTAATGAAGTTGCATTTCTGAGCAACGAAGTGATCCGCTCTCCGCTTGCTCTCAGCAATGTAGAGGCGCGTATTTTCGCGCTGGCCCTGGGATGTCTTCACCAGAAGCAGGACTCGCTCGAGTTCACCATTCACTTTCAGGATATCACGCCCAGCGGCCGCCGTGGCGGCAGTGCCTACGCGGAGCTGATGGAAGCGCAAACCAAGCTTACGCAGCCTCTGATGATGACCAGAGGCAAGTCCGGTCGGCGGCAACGTGATGCCATCAGCATGTTCGCCATTCTGAGTTTGAACGAAGGCTCCCGTCAGATCACGGGACAGTTCAATCCCCTGCTACGGGAGCATCTGCTGAACCTGGCCGGGCGCTTTACCACCGTTGAGTTGCAGTCTCTACTCTCGTTCAAAAGCGCCCACACCCAGCGGCTGTTTTGGATTCTGCGCAGCTACCACAACCAGACCTGGGAAGAGCCACTGGCCTTCGAGACCCTACGGGAGTGGCTGTTCGGGGAGGATTCAGAGCAGTACCGGAACTGGACGGATTTCAACCGCTACGTACTCAAGCCCGCAATGGCAGAGTTTCTGGAAATTGGCTGGCAGGTAGAGATGCGAGTCCAGAAACAGGGCCGACGGGTAGAGGCGTTGATTTTCAAGATGACCAGTACGCTGGAGCCCGACACGGACTCTGCCGTTCGTCCGGCGAAGCGTACGCTCACGCTGACGGAGATTGCCAGGTACCGGGAGGAGCTGGCCGCAATCTATACAGAGCTTCCGGCCCTGTATGACCGCCTACGGCTGGACTTTGAACTGAAGGAGTACCAGGCACGGGAAGTGGTCAGCAACGTGCGGGATATGACGGCTTACACGCTGGTGACGAAAGTACTCTACGACGTGCGCATAGCGCTGGTGAACCCCAATAACATCAAGTCAGTAGCTGCTTACACACTCAGTCAGATCAAATCTGTTCTGCCAGTTTACCAGACACTGGCTGAGATGGTTGGCAGTACGGAGAGTAAACCTGCTTAGCCTCACGAGCACATAGTGAGATAACAGTAGCCGCTGACGTGAACTTGCCCGTGGTACATGAACTTTCACCAGTTAGCTTATTCTCAGCGTTTAATTGCTTATCTGTTCTCTAATGACATTACTGTGGTAGGCGTTGCGTTGCATTCGCACACAAAATGCCTTACTGGTTGGAGTTTCTTTTCAACCGGGCATCCGCTCTGGCCTTCTTCGCCATTGTTTGGAGCATTATATCGTTTATAACGTCAGGGTGGGGCTCACCCATGGCATCGGCCAGACCCCTGAGTGAGTTTATGGACAGTCGGCCGGGGTCTTTCTTGGCTTTCGTAAGCGTTTCTGCACCGATGCGCATAGAACGGCACAACTCACGCACCGTGAAGCCAAATTTACCATTGCCCCGCGGGTGGCGTTTGATAATAGCATGAAAAGTGCGGTTGCGCGAAGCTCTATGTTTGAGGAGTTGTTGCAGTGATTGTGGTGTCCCGTCAGCCAGTAGTATGGTGGCCGTTTCCAGCTCTGCTTCCGCTATAGAGCCGCTGACTTCAGGGCCGGCTAACGACGAGGGTAATTCGTTTTCACTCTGAGGCGCAGCTACAATGTCCTCTCCCAGCAAACCAGGTAGATATGGAAGGTGCTGGGTAGAGGCCGCCAGTTGTTGAGCCAGCGTGGTAAGGGCCTGCCAGTCGAAGGATACCTCCCTGCCGTTCACCAGAATGTCAGATTGTAATTCCCGGAGTGCATCACTCCAGGTCGGACAGCTTAAGTTCGGGAACCGCAACAGAAGTCGCGCATGAGCGTCCGTGAAAGCCCGCACCACCAGATGCGAGGAAGCGTCAGCAAACCGTAAGGGGCGGTAACCAGGGCAAGGGTTGATTTCTGGATCAGGGGTCATGCTAAGGAAGAATAGAGAATACTCCCGCACAACCTGTCACCACCTCTATTGTGGGGGATAAGATAGAGTGTGAAGCGACACGGGAGCCGTTGAACTTTCTAGATGCAAACATGCTATAGTATATTTAATAAATCATGTTAATTGTAACAGGTAAGGTATATTAATCAGGCACTGGACATTCCGACACGTGTGCTTATAGTAGCCGATTCTGCCCCCCGCCTGAAACAGATTGCCCAAAAGATTAAGCAATTGCAGTTGGACAGAGGGTATTCTTCCTACGAGGTTTGCATTTGAACACGGCTTGCCCCGCGTCGGGTATGGTCGTCACGAACAAGGCAGCAACCTTACTATGAAGAGCCTGTTGCGGTTGCTGAATATTCATCAACTGACCTTGGCGGACTTCTTTGCCGATATGCGGTAGTCCCAGACGACTTTGCTTTCAACGCACCGAGTTCAGGAAAGCATCCTTCGCCGCTGATGATGTAAGATGGGTCATCAACTGAACGCGGTGGCTATATTAGGCCGGATGGTTTGAGGTTATGTTGTTTAGGTTTCGGCGTCAATACGTTTGCCGGAATTGGCAGATAAGCGCGGAGCAGTTACGTTGTTAATTCTAGTGGCCAAACAGGTGTCGACGCTTTACCAGGCATCAGCTAGGTTGCGGAAACGGCCCCTCTATCTGGGTTCGATCTTTTAGGTTTTAAGCCGCAACCAGAGACTTCTTACCTGAACATTATCCCGTTATTTGACGGATGCGAGTTGTCCGGGATACTCGAGTTACCACGTAATAGAGTGGAGGTCAAGCAACATGGCCAGTACGAATTTGTGGTGCCGGTCAGAATGCAAGCTACCCAGAAAAGCACAGCTCGAGCCAACTATACGTATAGTTCCCCGCGGCCTGATGGTAGGTGGTAAAGTGAGGAAGGGGCGAAAGCATACCGGGTAGTCGGGGCAGGTGGAGCGTACCGGGTACAACGGGGACAGCGTGGTTTTGGTGGGAGGCAAAAAACGCCGGCGTCGGGAAAATCTGGAGGCAAGTGTTTGGCCGGGGTCTGGTAGTTATAGCATGAAGCACAGACGACAGCCGGCGACAAAACCAGGAGGCAGGCAAACAGCAGCAGACCCGTAGAATCCGACCAGCGCAGAATCCAAAGCCAAGCCAAAATGTAGTGGGTGGAAAAAGTAGGGTGGCCGCAAAATCCGGGGGTAGCCGAAAAGTCGGTGTAGTTCAAAAACGAGATGAGCTGAAAAATCCGCCAGCCCCGAAAATGGCGGGCGACGAAAATTCGGCCGGCCGCAAAATCCGGGATGAGCCGAAAAAGTGGGTAGCCCCGATAATGGGCGGGCGGTGAAAATTCCGTTAAGGCCAGAATTACGAGGGCAGCCACGACTCCGGATAGCGGGGAGCGAGCAGCTGGGCAAAATTGAAGGGAGCGTGAACCAGACAGTCAGCGCGGGTGAGCTGGTAAGTGCGGGTAAGCTGGGAGTTGCTACCGGGAGAAGAAGCCCGCTTCGAGTAACAGTCGGGGAGGGACAAGTCGGGTTTTTCGGAAGGGACGCCTGGAGCAGGTTCGCTAATTTTTGGGAGCCGTGAACAAGATGGGGCGGCGTACTTTTTGGCAGGGAAGGGCTCTGCTCCAGGCTGACGATTTTCGATGAGGTGCAGCAACCGGAGCCGGACGAAAATCACACGACCAGCAGTTTGGCGGAAGTTAGGAATTCGGGAAGTCGGGCGGGTTGAGAGGAGCAGAAGATTTCGAGCGGAGGCAATTTCTGCCGGTATTAATCAGCAGGCCAAGGGACAAAATCTGGAGGAGGACAGTTACAGCAGGTCCGGGATTTTGTGAGCATCGTGTCAGAAGGAATTGACTGAAAATTGGGGCCGCGCAAAATGGGCCAGCTCATAAAATTGGTCAGTGGCCAGTCAGCGGCTCGGGCGGAAAACCGGGATAGCCGCCATGGAGCAGTTGGGCGAAAATTGAAGCCTGGGTACAGAACAGACTCGCAGGAAAATGAGGCGAGGTGGTAAAGTCAGCGTCGGGAAAATCGGAGCTACCTGGTCAGCGGAGTAACAGCAAAATCCATGGGCTAGGCTAAACCGGGCAGCCTCTGAAAATTGGGTAGCCGGCACAAAGCAGCGGGCTGCAAAAGTGGCGGGAGCAGCAACATCAGCTTAAGTGCTCAGAGCCGGGACTTGCGTAAAGGTGGGCAGTCGCCTGAATGTGGAAAGTGTGACTGGAGCCGTTTCAGAAATTGCCGGGGTAGGCGTAGTCGGCCGGTAGCTCAGGTGGGCACGGTGGCAACGAAAGCCGCTATAATGGGTAGCATCAGAATGGACGGATGCAGTAGAGCCGTCAGCCGCAACAGGAGCCAGAGCAGTAGTGGGGAGTATACCAGGTTAGCGGGTGAAGCGCGCAGAGAGCCAGTAGCAAAAAAGGGGGAGGAGGCCAGCTGGGAGAAACTTCTGGAGTTGGCAGAATCATCAGACCCGGTTAGTAGCAGCATAGGCTGAAACTGGGGCAGGGTAGCAATCAGTCAGTCGGGAAAAGTCGCTTAGGTCCCCGGATGCAACAGGAGTGAAAATGAAGCCCGCCACAGATTCGGAGTAGCTGCTGAGTGATGCTGCGGGCTCAGTGGGCGCGAAGTGTTACAAGGCCCGGCAGAGAGGTAGCTGGGTGCCGGCAGATACGAAGGGGCCGGCGGTAACAGTGGACGCCAGGGTAGCATAGTGCGGCTCCGGATTGCTCATAGTGTAGAGTAACATAGCCCCTAAGCCATAGCTTCTAACCTAGCCCGTAGCATAGCCTCTAAGTTCAGGTGCCACGCCATAGGTTGGGGACGACATATGTTTTTAAAACACGGCCCATAGCAGTAGTTAGCAAGAGGAGTACCTGAAATCATCACTACCGCGCTGATAATCAGGGACAAACAGAGTTTGTCTGTAAATAACAATTGCTACCGCATTGATAGTCAGTAGTAATACAGTAAATTTTAATTAAAAAACTTGCTGTGTAGAGAAGCTCAATTAGTAGTAGTTACGGATAATTGTAAACGTAATTTACTAACTAATTGAATTACAGCATATATAAAGTAAATAATAATCGTCTTTTTCGCCTACTCCTTTATGGAAAGACCCAAACGAAAAGCAGGCCGCCCGCGTGAACAAAGCGTGGCTGAAACGCAGAGCACGCTGCTTCGCATAACATCGGATACTGACCGTATTCTAGCCCAGCAAGCCAAGAAGCTCAAGATGAGCAAAGGCAAATATGCCAGCGCGGCCATCGCCTATTTTGCCGAGAACGGACTCGACCCGACGAAGGCGGCGGCGCAGAGTTTTGCCCACGTCACCAAGACGGTGGCGCAGGAGGCACGCTCGATTCGGGTGCAGAACGTGGACATTGGCAACCGACTGATTGCGATAATTCGCACCTTCGAGAAATCGCTCTACGGGTTCATGCAGCAGCAGCAGGGTGGGTCGCTCAACTACCTGGAGCAGATTGAAAGCGGCATACTCCGGCACCAGGTCGCCCTTGAAACCAACTACCTCATGCCGCTGGTCGAGATGCTGGTGCAGACCAATGTGGAAGCCAATACCGGGCGCACGATTGGCGAGCATACCAACCTGGCCGTCACGAGAAAAAATGACTCGGATTGGGCGGCTCTCAATAAGGCTTTCAATGAGGACCGCGACCAGAAGGTGGTCGTGAAGATGCGTGAGTTCATCAAAAACCATAATGTGCCCGTGCCAACGCTGGCCCCCAAACCCGCAGTGCCGGCAGTTCCCCCGAAAGCTCCCGTAGCTCCGGCAGCCGCAATGCCGGAAGCAGATTCAACTCCGAAATAGGACCACACGCCCCAGCTGTTTCCAACCGAACTGCACCAAAAAGTGCGCGTGACCGGCAAGGTAAAACAGCGTGTTGTGCCCGTGCAGCTGATGGAGCAACTGGGGATACAGCGGCAACTTTTCGGCCTGACGACTTTGATGTAATCGGGGTTATCAGGCCGTTCTTATCTCCACTCCGTCTCCGATTTATTCGCCACCTGTCATAGTAGTCAATCCGAAAAAATGACGAGCGAAAAGTATACGATAGCAATGGCAAGCTCTCAGCGGTACATCGATTATCTGGCCAAAGAAGTAAAGGTAACATAAGGTAATGCTGCGTTTTTTTGAACTCCTGACACCGAGCATAAGACAGCCGCCGAGGTGGTGGCCGAGATTGATAGCAACGTGAAAGGCACAGGAAAACACTACCCCGAGTTTCACTCGCCGGTACTGGGTCCGAGTCAGGATGAGTTGCTGCTGATCGGTAATAATGCGATGGCGTTGGAGTAGTACACCCGTAGCGTGGCGGACTTGTGCGTCATAAAAATCAAACTGAAAAACGTACGGGAGTTGGCGAGCAGAACCTCGCATGGGCGGCCATTATTCAATAGAACGCAAGGGCTGCGGCATCGACCAGAGCGTGCATGATGAAAAGAAGGACGGGCTGGAAATTCGAACTTGATTGATGATACCTGTCTGCGACGCCGAACAGAAATTCACATCATTCCGCTGGGCCGGCCTTAAGCCCACACCCATATGTAAGAGCAGTTTGGCTAGGCGGTGCTGCTGGGAATGGCGACTAAAACGCCGACCTGCTTGGAACACGTAGTCGAGAAAGTGGAGGAGATTACAAGCAAGTCTACTCCTAACCGCGGGGGTGGGGGTAAAGCCGCTTACCCCGGAGCAGATGGCCGCTAAGGATGCCCACTCTGATGTGCAGATAGCCCAGTTAAATTCCAAGCTTATTGCTCACGAACAACTCGCTCCTGCCCGGGTGAAAGACATTGCAAAAATGCGGAAGTACGATAGTATGTTCTACAACCGACTGGGTCGAATGGAGCAAAACGCCGTGAAAGGGAGATATACCTCAGAGCCCTGTTCCCACCTCACAGCTGGTGGGATTGCACAGATATCAGAGCTACAGATCGGGCAGAGTTCGGATCTAAGCAATTCGCATCGATTGAAATTTCTTGACGCGGACGTGATACGGTCATGAGGCAGACTCTACCCGTATACGCTATACCCGCAGCCTGACAAGTAGCAGTACGGGCCACCGACTAACACCGGGGAGTAGCAGCGGGTCGGACAGTTTATACTGTGCGGCCAACAAGGTATTTCTCACCGGGTAAGTCAATTCACTCTTACCAGTTTCTCAACGCTTCACCTCATGAAACGCTCCTTCCTGATTACAGCTACACTGGCAGCACTTACCCTGCAAACCCAAGCCCAGACGGCACCCACTCGGACCGCCGCCGACCAGATTACCACGGCCTAGGGCCCGCTTACCGTGTAACCCATTACCCACGGCAGCGTGGTGCTGAGCTGGAGCGGGAAAACGATTTACGTAGACACCTATGGCGGAGCGGCCGCGTACGAAGGACTGACTGCGCCCGACGTGGTGTTAATAACGGACATCCACCCGGATCATATGGATCCGAAAACGCTTTCGGGCCTCAATACCAGCAATGCGGTGTTCCTGGTACCCGCGGCCGTGGCCCAGCAATTGCCGGCCGAATATAAAGGTCGGGTGCGCATTCTAAGTAACGGTCAGCAGCTGGACACGCTGGGCTTGCGCGTGATGGCCGTGCCGATGTACAACCTGCCGGAAACGCCGGACTCCCGGCACCCGAAAGGCCGGGGCAACGGGTACGTGCTCACGCTCGGCGGCAAAAACGTGTACCTGTCCGGGGATACCGAAGACACGCGCGAGATGCGGGCGCTGCGTAACATCGACGTGGCCTTCGTGTGCATGAACCTGCCCTATACCATGGACGTGCAGCAGGCGGCGCAGGGGGTGCTGGCCTTCAAGCCGGGGATTGTGTATCCTTACCATTACCGCGGTGAGAACGGGCTCAGCGACGTAGCCGCGTTTCAAAAGATGGTGCAGGCCAAGAACAAGAAAACCGACGTTCGACTGCGCAACTGGTACCCGGCTGCTAACTAAGTGCCCGTCGCTGCCAGCACGGAGTTAGCGGGTTACAGTAGGCAGTGTTTGAGCAATAGTTCTGTTTCAGTATGCAGAGCACTCACTTCCTTTAGTAGGTGCTCTGTTTTAGTTGGTAGGGCTCGGGCGAAACAACCCAAATCCAAATGGGAGCAGTCAGCTTACTCGCCGGCCTGCATCATGCGGGCGCGGTGGGCCAGGCCCCATTCCGCCAGGCTATCGGTCAGGGCGGTAAGGGAGCGGCCGGTTTCAGTGAGGCTGTAGGTGACCGTCAGGGGTTTGCTGGTGGCAACGTGGCGCACGATGAGCCCGTTGGTTTCCAGGTCCTGCAGCTCCCGGCTCAACACTTTGCCGGAAATGCCCGTTACCTCGCGCAGCAGGGCCGAGTAGCGCATGGGCTGGTGACACAGCCGGGCGATGATGCTGAGCTTCCACTTGCCACTCAGGATGTCCAGCGTGTCATCAATGGCGCGCATCCGCAAAGTACACTCGGGCGAGAGGGCGTGGTCGGTTGCGGCTGTCGGCATAGGATAGTGGTTACTTAAATGTCACCAAAGGGACGTGCATGTCCCGGTTACCTTTTGTCCCAAAGGTACGACTTGTCAGCAGGTGCTTTTACCTTTGCTCCGAATTTGTTTCTGAACACACCTGTACCCATGTCCTTACTCGAAGACCTGAAGTGGCGCTACGCCACCAAAAAAATGAATGGCGAGCGTATCCCCGCCGAAAAGCTGAACTACATCCTGGAAGCCGCCCGTCTGGCCCCTTCCTCGTCGGGCCTGCAACCTTATAAGGTGATTGTCATTTCGGACCGGGCGCTGCTGGCCAAGATCCGAGAGGTGGCCTTTAACCAGAGCCAAGTGACGGACTGCTCGCACCTGCTGGTGTTTGCGGCCTGGGACGGCTACAATGAGGAGCGCATCACGCGCGTGTTCAACTACACAATGGACCAGCGCGGCCTGCCTTATCAGACTATGGCCGATTACAAGCAGAATCTGCTGGCCATGTACGAGCCCCTGGGCCAGGAGTGGCACGCCCACCACGCATCCAAGCAGAGCTACATTGCCTTTGCCATGGCCATTGCCGCCGCCGCCGAACAGCGCGTGGACGCGACGCCCATCGAAGGCTTCAACGCCGAGCAGCTGGACGAGCTGCTGCAGCTGAAGGGCAGCGGTTACCGCAGCACGGTGCTGCTGCCGCTGGGCTACCGACAGGAGTCGGAAGACTGGCTGGTAAACATGAAGAAGGTACGCACGCCGCTGGAGGATTTTGCAAGCGAGCTGACGCTGGCCGATCTGACGGGCGCTGCGGATAAGGCTCCGACGGAGTGATCTAGCAGCCGTACCTGATCTACAAACAAGTGCCCCGTACTCGTCTGTTGCCCGGCTGATTAAGCCGGTGGCAGGCGGTTACGGGGCACTGTTGCGTGGTAGACTCTCCGAAATTACCAATCCAGGTAGGAGGGCAGGCTTTTGGGTGGAATCAACCAAGCGGAGCGGGCAATAGGTGGGTGAAGGCGGGCTACGCCACTGCTTCTGCAGTGACTGGGTGAGGGGTGAGGGGGGCGGGCTGCCACGCCAGGTCGCGGGTGAGCAGGTAGGGGGTGTTGGTTTCCGGGTCGAGGCAGGCCAGCTGCACCCAGCCATTGCCGAAGAGTTTCTGCAGCACCGGCTGGGTGCTGATGATGTCCTTCAGCCGCGGGCGGGGGGCGTAGACTACCGTCAGCAGGCGCTGGGGCTGGTGGTATGCCTGGTCGTCGGTGGCGTACACGGATTGCAGCGGCAGGCCCGTCATCAGGTCGCTGGCGTTGCCCTGCATGATGCCGATTTTGCCAGTGATGTTCTGGGTTACCTTGCTACCCCCGCCGTAGGCCACGTTATCCAGCGTCGAAAACAGATACTGCGTGTTGATCCACTCGGCCACCACCATGGGCGCGGTCAGAATGGTCGTCAGGGCGCTGCCCGTCGGGTCCTGGGTGTAATCATAGGAGTGCAGGAACGCGCGCCCTTCCAGGTTCCGGTTCGCCGTCAGATCCCGCGGCCCGACGATAAAGGCAGCGTTGCGGGCCAGCCCCCATTCCGGCCGTACCTGGGCCCAGTCCTGGGCCCGCAGCCAGGTGTTGCGCGCCTCCTGGCCGGGGCGGGCCGTTTGCTGCATCCGGCCCAGCCGCTCGCGGCTGGTAGCCTGCCGGGCCTTGGCCAGATCCTGCGTCAGCGCTTCAAGCGCGGCCGACGGGGAATCCGCAAAGAGCGTGACCTCGTCGGTGGTGGTATTGTGCTCGGCCGCCACAAACCGGGTAGCCTCCGGAATTACGATGCCGTTGTGGTACAAATGCTCCCGGACGGCGGGGGTGTTCAGGATGCCGGCCAGAATGCGGGCGTTGGGCGCGCCGTGCCGGCCGCCGCAGGCCCCGCAGTCGAGCGCCGTGGCGTAGGCGTTGTTCTGGGTGGTGCTGCCGTGCCCGCAGAACACCACCAGCGGCGCAAAATGATCGGTCAGGCCCATCAGCCGCAACGCCCCTTCGGCGTAGGCGCACTGATCGGCCAGCGGCAGGGGACTCAGGGACGGCGTTTTGGCAACGGGTTTACGCACTGCCTGCGCGGCGCGGCGCTTGAGCCCGGCGGCCAGGCCGGGGGCCAGGCTGCGCAGGCCCATCCACGTGCCGGTAGCCAGCCCCAGGCCTTCCACCAGTGCAAACGGGGTGGTAAACGTGTATTTCACGGACTGGTACAGCTGCTTGAGGGTGGTGAGGCGGCCGTACCCGCGGCGGTCCTGCTCCTGTTCGGCCGGGCCGCAGCAGGGGGCTTCCGTAACGGTGTGCTTGGGGGCGAGCAGCACGGGGCAGGAGGCGTACGATTCGCCCGTCACCGCGTCGGCAATCTGCACCGGCACCCCAAAAAAGCCGGCAAAGCCCAGCGTCTGGTAATTCCCCGTGGCTTCCAGGGCCCGGCGAAAGGCTTCCGACCGGACGTCGATGCAGAAGACCACCTGCGCGGCCGCAGCGCGGGGAGCCTGCACGGGCTGGGCGGCCAGCTGCGCCAATAGCGGCTGCTGGAACGCGCGTTCGGCCTGCAGCAGCTGCTCGAGGGCGGCGGGTTGGGCCCGCTCCTGCGCCAGCGCCTGCCGGTGCCAGGCAAGCAGGGCCGCGGCTTCCGGCCACAGCAATCGGGTAATCACAAGCCGCAGGGCCAGGTAGTCGGCCTGGGTTACCGGGTGCGGGTGGTGGGCGTCCAGGCCCGCCCAGTCGGTGCGGTAGCGGACAAAGGCGGCCCAGCCCGGCAGCGTGGTCAGCAGCAGGGTCATAAACTGCTGGCGCTCAGCCCGGGCAATGTCGAGCTGAAACAGGCAGTCACCAATTGCCTGGTGCGGGTTTTCGGGCAGATTGGTCAGCCAGGCTACGCGCTGGGCGTCGTGCTGGTGCAGGGCGGCATCGTGCACGGCCAGCTGCCGCCAGGCGGCGTACAGGCCCTGGTGGCGCAGCGGCATGGGCAGGGTGGCCTGCCCGTCGTCGAAAAATACCTGCAGCCACTTAATGGTTTGCCGGTTAACGGCCTCCAGCGGCCCGGGCAGCGTGGCCCGCTGAAAGTAGGCGCGGCCCAGGGGCAGGGCTTCCTCCACCGGCAGATCCTCCAGACCCTGCAGGGGGTTAACGGCAATCAGGTTTTTCAGGGGCCAGAAGGGCGCAATGGTGGCGAAGCTGCGCGTAACCTGTTCGGCTACGCCGGCAGTGGTGCCGAGCTCAACCGGCGGTTTGCTTTTACGCGCGGGCTTGGTTTTAACGGCTGTTTCCATGGCGGGGCGGCTACTTAGAAGTGGTACTGGTTGCGATGAGTGGTGATGGTGGCCGGGTGGGGCTGGCTGGCGTTGAGCGCCTGCACGTAGCCTTTCAGCAGCCAGTTGGGAGTCGAGCTTTCTTTGTCTTTGGGTTGCCCGCTGAAGAATAGCCGGGTCAGCCAGGCTAGCGTCAGGGCCAGCAGGCCCGCCACGTGGTAGGCACTCAGGGGCTGGGGCTGCTGCAGGTTGAGCGGAGCCAGCAGCCAGCCGATCAGCTGGACGCTGCCCCCATACACCAGCCCAAACAGGCTGGCCCCGAGCAGTGCCCCCGGCAACTGGTGCAGTGGCCGGACCTGGAGCAAGGGCAGGGCAAACTGGCTGGTGGTCAGAAAGGCCACGGCAATCAGCACCAACGTGGAATCCGTGGCCAGCCACTGCTTACCGCTGGCCGCGGCGAAGCTGAAGCTGCCGGCCAGCCCGCAGGCCAGGGCCGCCACGAAGGCTACCGCAGTGGGCGGGTAGGCCTGATCCACGCGCTTTTCCTTGGCGGCGCTGCCGCTGGAGAGAAACAGGTAGGCTTTGAACAGACCGTGCCACACCAGGTGCGCCACTGCCGCCGGAAACAAACCCAGCCCGCACTGCACGAACATGAACCCCATCTGCCCCATCGTGGAGCAGGCCAGCATCCGCTTCACGTCGGGCTGCATGAGCTTCCACAAAGTGCCCAGCAGCGCCGTCAGGAAACCCAGCACCACCAGTACCGTCAGCAGGTCGGGGCTGCGCAGATACAGGGGCGCAAACCGGGCTAGCAGAAAGCCGCCCCCGTTGATGAGCCCCGCGTGCATAATGGCCGAAACCGGAGTGGGCGAGTTCAGGGAGCTGAGCAGCCAGCGGTGGAAGGGCCAGATGGCCGACTGGGTCATGGCCCCTATTAGCAGCAGCCCCAGGGCCAGCAGCAGGGGCGGGGTAAGCGCCGGCTCCTGTAGCACGGCCTGAATACTGGCCTGGCCGGTGGTGGCGTAGAACAGCCCGAAAGCGCCGGCTACCCCGGCCGCCCCCAGGGCAAAGTTTCTGGATGCCAGCACGCCGGCGGCCCGGGCGGCCCGCCACCCGGTTTTGTGCATCATCAGCTGCACCAGCAGCGCGTTGCTCGCGCACCAGGCCAGCAGCAGCAGCAACAGGTTGTCGGCACTTACCATCACCATAACCGTGCCCACAAGCAGCGTGAGCCGCCCGAAAAACGAGCGGTAGTAACTGTCGCCCTTCAGATAGTGCCGGGCAAAGCTGCCCACGCAGAGTCCGATAAAAGCGACCAGGCCCATCATGATCAGGGCCAGCCGGTCGACGTGAAAGAGACTGCCGAGTACAAAAGGTGTCATGCCAAATCCGGTTATAAGTTATTTTTGCTTGAGTGCTCAAAAGTATTAGCTCTTCTAATATTAGAGAAACTCGAAATTCTTATACTTTGCATTAGAGCTTCTTATGAACATCGACACCATCGCCCTGCAGTGCTTCATTGCCGTGGCCGAAACGGGCAGCTTTACCAGAGCGGCCGAACGGGTAGGGCGCACGCAATCGGCCATCAGCCAGCAGATTAGCAAGCTCGAGGGGCTGCTGGATAAGCTGCTGCTGGTGCGGGGCAAGGCCTTCACGCTCACGCCCGAGGGCGAAATCTTTCTGGGGTATGCGCGCCGGATTTTTGCGCTGCACCGTGAGGCGCTGGACCGGTTCAAGGAGCCGGAGCTCGAGGGGGAGGTGCGTTTCGGGCTGCCCGAGAACTTTGCCAGCGTTTACCTGGCGGAGATACTGGCCGACTTCTCGCGTATTCACCCCCGTATTCTGCTCAACATCGAGTGTGACCTGACTCTTAACCTTTTCGACCGTTTCAAGAAGAATGAGTTCGACTTGGTGCTGGTGAAAATGAACCGGCCGGAGGATTTTCCCAACGGACTGGACGTGTGGTCGGAGCCCCTCAAATGGGTTGGTGACCCGAGTCTGATTGACCCCACCAGACCAGTGCCGCTGATTATGGCCCCACAGCCCTGCGTGTACCGGGCATCGGCCATTAAGTCGCTGGAGCAGGCCGGCCGGTCGTGGCGCCTGGTATTTTCGAGCCCCAGCTACGCCGGCGCGGTGGCGGCCGTGCGGGCGGGTATGGGGATTTCCGTTATGCCCCAGACCATGATTCCCCCCGACCTGCAGGCCATCGACGCGGCCGTCCTGCCAAAGCTGGCCGATACCCACACCTCACTCATCAAGCACGTAGCCAACAATGCCGCGGTCAACACGCTGGAAGAGTTCGTGCTGCGCCGCCTTAAACACTAACTTCCAGGTAGCCCGCCTGCCGCAGGGCGCGGCCTTGATGCTTGAGCTGCCTTGTTTTGTATGGCTGTAACATGACGCCCCGGCACGCGAAGACACACTCTAATTTGGTATTGCAGTGGGTTTAAGTAGCGGTCTGTAGATGGTGTCGCTGAACCAGCGTTGAGAATCTTGGCCAGAGATGACAACCGGATGCCGGGCCTGCCGCGTGGCTGTCAGCCTTATTCAGGTAACATACATTCAGGGAATTTTACAGCGCTGCTTATCAGGCACTGCCCGTTTTTGTAAGAGGAGGGTAGAACCCAATGTGCCGGGGAAGGGTATATTTGAGCTGAACATAATTTTCATCTGTATGTCGAACAAAACCACCACCACGGAAAATACCGCCGCTGCCCAGCAGTCTGAAATCACCCGTGAGACCATCTACCGTCGCGTAAAGAAGGCTCAGGAGCGTCGTCGCCTCAAGCTGAAGCACGTGAACCCCTAGTCCTTTCGTGACTGATAAACATGAAAAGCCCTTTCCATAGACGTGGGAAGGGCTTTTCTGTATCAAAATGGTTTTGCCAAGCCGAAGATGCCAACGGCACCGTGCAATGCCTTGCCCAGCCTCTTTACTATCCCAAGTCACTGAACCAGCCATGCACGGGATGCGGTGAATAACGGGTATATTCGCCGCATATTATGCGGAGATTACAGCCATACATTCATCAGTTGACGGGTTGGCCAACCTTTACCTGGGACCCGGCCGCCTTGGAAACGCTGCTGGGCACAGTGCGTCATCAACAGGGGCGGCTGCTGGGACGGCTCGAGGCGTTGGGCGTCGACCTGCGAGCTGAGGCCACATTGCGTACACTCACGCTCGACGTGCTCAAGTCCAGCGAAATCGAAGGCGAACTACTGCCCCCGGCCTCGGTGCGCTCCTCCATTGCCTGGCGCCTGGGGTTGGAGCAGGCCGCCTTGCCACCCGCAGACCGGCGGGTGGAAGGCGTGGTGGCCATGCTGCTCGATGCCACCCAGCAGGCCGCGGCACCGTTGACGGCGGCGCGCCTGTTCGGCTGGCATGCCGCCTTGTTTCCCACGGGCTACAGCGGCCTGTATCCGTTGCAGGTGGGTGCCTGGCGCACGGGTCCCATGCAGGTCGTTTCCGGGCCGCTGGGCCGTGAGCGCGTGCACTACGACGCGCCCGCCGCGCAGACTCTGGACGCGCAGATGCAGCAATTCCTGGCGTGGTTCAACACCGACCAGGGCCTGGATCCCGTGCTGAAAGCCGGACTGGCCCATTTCTGGTTTGTGACAATCCACCCCTTCGACGACGGCAACGGCCGCATCGCTCGTGCCATCGCCGATTTGCAACTGACCCGTGCCGACGGCACAGGCCAGCGCTGTTACAGCATGTCGGCACAAATCCAGGCCGAGCGCCAAGCCTATTACGACCTGCTCGAAACCAGCCAACGTGGCCCGTTAGATGTCACGCCGTGGTTGACGTGGTTTCTCGAGTGCTTGGGGCGAGCCTTGGAGGCCGCCGAGCACACCTTGGGCCAGGTGCTGGCCAAAGCACGCTTCTGGGACCTTCACCGGGATATGGCGTTTACCGCACGCCAGCGCCAACTGCTCACGCGCCTGCTCGACGGCTTCGAAGGTAAATTCACCACGGCGAAATGGGCGCGCATGGCCCATTGTTCGCAGGACACGGCCGGCCGCGATATTGCTGACTTGGTGGCCAAGGGCGTATTGATGCACGAAGGTGCCGGTGGGCGCAGCACCAGCTATCGATTGGCCCCCGAAGCGTAGTTATTTCACTTGGGTTTACGCCTTAAACAAGCTGATTTTAAGCAAACGAGCGAAGCAATGCCCTTCTTTGTTGCGGTCGCAAGAACTGGTACCAGTTGTGCGGCGCGCCATGGAGATCGAACCGATCCACAACCACGAAGTTCAGCTTTCGAAGCACGTGATTGGAGGCATGATTGGCCTCGGTTAAAAGTTTGGTACAAAGGTTAAACGTGCAGTCGCACTGCCTGCTTGAGCCACCGTTTCGTCGAATTATTGCACCAGCAAACAAAGCCTTTTAACTGGCAGGAAGACACCTGGAAATTACCATTCTAGTTCAGAAAGAGCATCTTTATCATATGCCGGCAGAATAGAATCCTGACGAATCCAGTCACGCTGGGAGCTATCGGGTAGGGGGTGGCGTTGCCAGTCAAAAGACTGCTCAAATCGCGTGAGTTCTTGCCGAGATTGTCGTGCTTGAGCCTTCCAACTGGTATCTTGATGAGCCGCTTCCGCTTCTCCTATTTGGTGTTGTAAAGCTCGGTCCGGCTGCGTATCCCAGACGTCAAAGAGAAAGGCCAGGGCAATCAGTACCATTAGGGTTCCAAGGGCCAGGGCTATGCCTCCAATAGCTATGCACCCCATCTTTGAGGCACTCGTCCGTTGGATTTGTATTCCTCCAAACACGAGCAGCCCTCCGAATGCCAACACTGCCAGCCCCAATATGGCAATAGCCCCTGTGATGTCGCCCAATAGTAAAAATGGTCGCATAGACGGGGATGATCAGTGAAGCAGAACAAGAAGGGCAATATGTACAGCAACAAGATAGTCGTCTAAGCCGAACTAACGCTCCGTTTAGTGAGCACCTAGCTGTTGACGCGCACCCGATGGCAATAGCTCTTCGCAGGGCAGAACGAATTTTGTAAACCCTCATCTCATCATATTAACCAGTTATCGTGGCAAAGCAAAGGAGAGGACAATAGCCAGCCCATCGTTTAACCTTTGTACCAAACTTTTAACAGAGGCCATGATTCAGCACATCGGCCATGCTGTAAATCGTAGCCAAGCGTCTTAAAGCCATGGCGCAGTACCGTGTGTGCCGCTTCCGTGGCGTACCCACGTCCCCAATGCCTTTGGAAAAAGTGGTAGCCCAGCTCATAAACGGTGGTATCCGGCTGAAAAAGGTTCGGAATCAACTTCAGACCCGACCAACCCACGAAGTCCCCCGTCCCCCGGTCGAGAACGGCCCAACGGCCGATGCTGTTTTCTTATTTGTCGCACATGCCTACTACCCAACCTACCCACCTCTGTCTCCAAATTATCTATAACTGCTCTACTCTACATGTTGGGCGATAGAGGATACTGCCTATAGACAGGATAATAGGGATTCCTTAATAATGGTGTACGCTCCCCTTTCTCTGATCAACACTCTGATAACGGATTACCGGGCATCAGCAGAAGTAATGGCTCAGTACCAGGAAGCGGGGCTAACCAAGCTGGTCTAAAGTCCACCAGATAACACGTGCGGACCAATTTACTGAGTACTTTCGCCCTAGTCTTAGCAGACGCTCAAAGTAGCGTCAGATCCCTCGGCCCACGCTGTCCCCGCTAGACGGAACACGTGTTTATTTAAGGGAGAAAGTATTACTCAGGAGCGCTGCTAGTCGCACGCCGGCTTGTAACAAGCGCTGTCTTACGACAAGTTGCTGGTCATAGTACAAAACCAGAAAATCAGGGTTTTCCGCGGCGTGGTAAATGGGCTCGCATAGCTGATACGATTCAAAGAGCCATTCTTCTATGGGAGACTTGCTCCATTGGGAAACCTCCCGGTCAGAAGCGTGATCACACGCCGTTGCGAGTTCCTGATAGGAAAGACCAGCATACTCTACCATGTCGCGGTCCCAGTACTTGTGCAGGCTGACCGTATCTTTTCGCAGTACCAGATTAATCAAATTTCCGCCCTTGTCAGCCGCCCGTCCCGCATGCAAGGGCTGGTGCGCGTCCCCTACCAAGTGAACAATGAGCCGCAGGGCCTGCTTGCGCTGGATCGCGGAAGTGGCCGGATTACGTAACTCTGCCAGCAAGCGGGGAAACTCGGTGTACAACGTCTGCACCCCGGTAGGGGTATTCTGCAGGAAGACGCTGTATTGAGCGTGGTTAAGTCCCGCCGGTGCATTAACAAAATGCCAATTCGCAGAGGCTTTCCCGGTAGGCGTTTCCCGGTAGTCGTCTGCCCAAGTACTGGCCAGCGCCAGACTCTCCGTACCCAGTAATCTGCCAATTTCTTCCCTGGTATGCGGCAGCAGATGGTTTGCAGCAATTTGCCCGATTACCCGATGTCCAACCATATTCCACGCCTTGGCGGGCAATGGAACGGCAAAAAGGTAAAGTGCAGCTAAGCGGACCAAGGTTTTCATGGCAGGACTGACTTTAAAGGCGGTATGATGGTAGGTGCCTATCACAAGGCGACAAGGTGCTTTGTTAGGCGTTGCGCTGCTTGCTAACAGTTTGGCAATGTTTACTCAAGAATCATGACTCTAATTGGCTTGCTGCTTGCGCTTTGAGGAAGAAGTTCAAGAAGTAACTGGTCTGCTTCACAGGCATAGGGCAGATGCGCACCGGATAAATTGCATGGGTTCCCGCTTGCACCCCAGCCTAGGTGATCCAGTTTCAATAACAAATACATTGAAACCGGATCACCTAAACGGCAAAGGACGATTAAAGCAGAGCTACTTATCGCAACCGGTCAATGATGGTTGACTGCTGTGGAAAACGCGTTGTCAATGCTTCAATTGCCACGGGACTGGGCTGGTGCGAATCCGACGCGGTCCAGGCCGGAGCTAAGCTGCAACTGACCAAGGCATATCCCGAGCCCAGCAACTCGGCTCCGAACCATTGACCGTGCCGGGCTACTCCGTGCAAACACTGGCCTTGGTCGAGGTCACTGCCCAGCACGAAGGTGGAATAGATGCCTTCGTCCGAAAAAGCATGTAATTGAATGGCGCTGCCTTGGTGAAAAAACCATTGTTCGTCCTGATCAAGCGTGTGCAGCCGGAGCACCTCCCCCGCAGAAAGCAGGAACAGGTTCGTGGAATAGATTGCCCGCTCCCCCGAAAACCGATCAGGAAGCGCTCCTTGTGACAAGGAAAAGTCACCTTTGGGTCCCTGGGCCAGGTAACCGCCCACCCCCGTTGGTTTCATGCCGAAATGACTGATTAAGGCTTGCACTTCCTGTTGGGGTTCGGGGAAGCGCTTGGAGAAACAAACAGTGATGCCAATAATATCCGTGCCGCCTTTCTTGCGCAACAAGCCTTTCTGCGTCACAATCTCCAGATCGGAGTAGGAGCCGTCAGGGTTCGGTACCTGAATGGTTTCGTGGAAGTTGAGCAATGGCACCCCGCTGGCCATCACTTGCTGGTCATGCGCTACGTGGGCTGCCCGGGAATCCCGGGTACCAATGATTTGCTGCGGGGTCTGGCCAACCAGCTGCGCAAAGTTCTCATTGACCCACAGGAATACGGAGTCGTGATTTTTAATGCAGAAATACACACCGTCCGTTCGCGAGAGTACGTCCGCCACCGTCATAGCTGGCTGCGTGTCAAGGACGACCTCGTTAAGGTCAGCAATATCCAGGGCAAGGGGTTGGTTTTCCATCGTCGGGCAGAGATTACGCCAGGGTGTTTTCCAACGAGTTCAATGCAGCGGCTGGCGCCTGCTCACTCTCCTGCACCAAGTTGTCGGCCAAATCCTGAGCCAGCGCTACCATCGTCATGGTGGGATTCCAGGAGCCACTGGCGGGCCATAGGGCTCCCCCGGTTACATACACATTCTCGATACCGTGCGGCCGGTAATCTAGGCCTACCACTCCCTCACTTCCCTCACCGATCCACAGCGGAGATCCTTCGTGCACCAGACCGCCGACACGGCGCTGGCTCTGGGCGGGACGATGAGCTCTCCAACTGCCCTGAGTGGGCGTGCCATGCCAGTATTCCACCCGCTCGCTGCCAATGGGAGAGAGGGCTTGCTCCAGCATCTGGAAGGTGCCCTCATCCATCGTATCCCACGTTTGTAGATCCGTTTCGCTGGCGATGGCCTGCAGGTTGATGTTCGTTGTCGGGTCGCTTTGGCCGTTGAGGCGGATGTAGTTATCGGGATTGCGAAAATCCATTTCCCCAAGTACCGCACACACGAAAACCAGGTAGTCCTCGGAACTGGTAAGCTGAGCCAGGGATGCGGTGGCTACTACATCAGGCATGTAGCGGGCGGCCATACTGGCATTTTTCAGCGGGTTGCGGTCCGAGAGAACGGACAACTGCACGTGGTATTGCATACCACTGGTTGGATTGACGCCAGCCAGGTAGATAGCAGCCAGTTCTAATTCCTCCAGGTCAGCCGCAAATGCGTAATCTTGGCGCGGAATTCGGGCTACTACGGAGGTAATAAAATGCGCTGTAAACCGCTCTCCCACCTTTTCCAGATTTGGGAAAGAGTTCATCAACAAGGTAGCAGGCGGGACAGTGCCCATGGCCAGAATCAGCTTGGCCGAGCCAATATTCACCACCCCCCGGGAGGTATTGAGTGCGGTGGCAACCCCATCCTGCTGATAGATCTGGTGAACAATACATTCCCCGGCAATCTTGAGCGGGTTACCCTCGCCGCGGCTCTGCAGATCGGCTTGGTGGCTGACCAGATCCAGCAGTACCGATGGGGTAGAGAATTTGGCAAAATCAATCCCGGCCTGCACACTGCTGCCGACTGCCAGTGGCGCGGCCATCACCCGGGTGGCCGAAGGAATTCGGCCAAGGTTGGCGCTTAACATGGCTTGCAGCTCCCGTTGCAACACGCTGTAGACCGGCCGCTGCTGTGCTACTAACTGCAGCAACTTGGGAGAAAGATTCTGATCAATCTCATCAGCCGGGATAACATTCAGCAGCTTTTCCGCCGAAGCAAAGTGAGCGCGGGCTGCTGCCACCGTATGCTCAGGCCAGTACTGCATCTCTTCCAGAGTAGGCCGTGGGCACCAAGCACTCCACATGATACTGCGGCCGCCAAAAAAGGGTACCATGCCATGCTGAAACTGGATGTTGCCCTGCGGCTGCGTAGCCGTGCGGGCCGATAGCGTCCAGGGAAACGTTTCGGAGAGATGCCCTAGGGTGCGCTGGTAAGGAATGGGCAGGTTCTGGAAATGCTCGGGCAGAAAAAAAGGCCCCCGCTCGAGTATCAGGATTCGGGCCATGGGCATTTGCGTGAGTACGCGCTCGGCAAAAGCCAGGGCGCAAAAGCCGCTTCCAATAATGATATAGTCAAACTGCTCCTGCTCCCGGACATCCTTCCACGCCTCTTCGGAAAGAAAGAAGATATGATCCATCACCTTCTGAGGGGTGGGAGTTTGTGGACCGGGCGTGGGGTAACCGAAGGCCAGGTTGGGACTGGATGAAAAAGTTTTCATCAGATAAGGGATAACTAAACGGTCCTACTCGTAAGGCTTTTCAGATTCGCCCCGTTTTTTAAAATGGTGGCTGGGCTCCATTGGAGCAATAGGTGCACTAGGGAGGATAAACAGAGCAATCGTATAAACATATGTAATTTAATATATTTATACAAGTAGTGATTTTACTAGTTATGTGCCCCCCGCTTGAGGTATGGGGGGCCACTACCTTAATCGTCCGAGCAGAAAGGTCCATTGCTTAAGCTGCACAGCCGTAAAAACAGCCGGCAAATCCGGCTGGAACGAGCCAGTGCGCAGAATTCTCGACAGAGTATTCCGCTACAGATAGTCATCGCGCCGCGATCAGCCAATTCCCTGCGCCGGTAACGTGGCTGTCACCACGGCCCACCAGTTAGCCGTTAACTCGTAGCGGGCTGCCATCGCTTCCTGCAAGCACCAACACTTTCCAGCTACTGCTTAGAATAGGTTGCCGCCTCTGCAAAAACAGGTTGCTGAATTTGCTCCTGCGTTAGAAAATACTCTGCCAGGCCGGGCAGCAGTAAGACAAGCTGCTCGGCGGCGTAACCCGGGGGTAACAGGTAGCCATTGACAAACAAGGTCGGGGTACGGGTTATGCCCTGCTGCCGGTTCCAGGCGTAGTGACGTGTGAGCAGGTGCGTGCTGGATGAGTAATCACCTGTAAAGTCAGCCGGATGCGTGGCGGCAAACGAATCCAGATTCATAGTGTGGTACCAGGCCCGTAGCATTTCAGCCGTCCGCAGGCACTCATCTTCCTGGCCACGCACGTGCGTAAGCCAGTGCTGCAACACATATTGCGTGGTTGTGGGGAAGCGGCCCACGTCGGCGTTACTGCCCGTCAAACGCAGGCGCACTTTAATCAGCTCTGGAAATAAAGCCAGCAGCCGGTCCAGCTGCGCGTGGGTACGCTGGCAGGGTACGCAGTAGGGATTGCTGACCATAATTATGTCGATGGGCGCGTCAGCGGCCCCGAATACCATTTCCTGGTTGAACTCCCAGTCATCCGCCCTGGACTGCTGCTGCAGCAAGGTCGTAAACAAAGGCACCGAATTCTTGGTCCGCAGCAAGGCTCGCTTCTCTTGGCGCGTAGCCTGCTGCCGCAACAGTACCTGCTTGAGGGCCAGTAGTCCGCCGGTCAACACCAGCAACCCGCCCCCGGCAAATAATTGGGTTGGCAGTGACAGAGCACGAAGGGTTACTTGCTGTTGGGAGAAAGCTAGCAAGGCCACAACGGCCTGCAGGCCTAAAATTCCATCAACTACCAGGCACAGCCGGCACCAGGCTTTCACGACCACGACCTGATAGTAGATAGAGGCCAGGATCACGACTGGACCAGCCAGGGCCAGCCCGGCCAAGAGCAACGCAGCGCCCGCCGCCGGTTGTCCCGCCAGCGCCACGGCAATTAGCAACCCAGCCTGCCAGGGAAAGTAAGTGGCCACAGCGTCGGGCAACCCGTAAAGGCCAAACAGGTGCACCGGGTCCGCCTCCAGGACACTGTCGCAGCCGGGCTGGGCATCGCCCCCGCAGAATTCGGCGATCAGACCGGGTGTGGCACCTACCTCCCGCCCGATCAGCAGGTATCCGATAACTACCCCGGCCAGGGCCAGCAGATACAGTGCTGTTGTCCACCAGGAGGGTAGGTAAGCCGAAACTGCCAGTAGCCCAAGACTTAGTGCCGTGCCGCTCCAGCGTGCAAGGCGGGTAACCGTCCGCTCTTGCCTGTACGCGGCCAGTTGCTCCTCACTCGGGGGGGTACGCATTCCTTCGACCCTGAGAAGGATACCACTCCACTGCGCCGGCTCCGCCCGGGCCACCGCCAGCTCTGCCGCCGAGCGGATCAGCACAAGTTCCCCGCTGCCCCGTTCCAGATAGGCCAGATAAGGAAAGCCAACCTCGGCCAGCTGCTCGTCGGCTACCTGGGCCACGGATTGGTTAACGCCAAAACTGTCGAGCACATCCGCAACGGCCAGCAGGGAAGGGTAATCCGGGTGGGTGTGGACCCGTTCGCTAAACTCTTGCCGGGCAACTGGCAGGTGCTGCAGCTGCAGCAGGCGGGCAACGATCTGCTCCATGGAACAAGGAAAGTCAAGTGCGAAGAAAGGACGAAAGGGATAGCCTAGTGAGCGGGCGATAAAGCCGCCCGGATCGGTTGAAACAGGCGTTGCAGCAGCCGCTGCTCGCGGGTGATAATTTCCGCGGAGGCGGTCATACCTACCCGGTAAGGCAGCTTCTGGCCCCGGGTCGTGACCAGTTCCCGGGGTAGCCGCACCTGGGCGACAAAACCATCCTGCAGGGGTACCTGCGCTACGGCCTGAATAGTGCCTCGTACCAAGCCAAATTCCTGGTAAGGGTATCCGTTGAAGCGAATCAGCACGGTCTGTCCCACGCGAACTTTGCCCGCGCTTTGCTGCGGAATGCGCATCTGGCCGGCGTAAGCGGTGTTGCCGGGAGCCACGTAAAACAGGTCCTGCCCGGCTGCCACCTGCTGATTATCCTGCAGGGGTAGAGGAAAATATACCCGTCCAGCAATAGGCGAGCGGAGCAGAAATGTGCGTTCCCATTGGGCTGTGGCACTCTGCAAGGTCGTGAGGGCTTGCAGAAACTGATCGCGCTGTTCGGTTAGGGAAAGGTCCAGGCTCAACAGCTCCTGCTGCTTGCTGCGCTGGGCGGACGAGTTGCTTAGCACCGCCGCCAGCGTTTGCCGGTAGGGCATGCGCTGAGACAATAACTTAGTTTTCTCGCGTTGCAGGTCCAACGGGGCGATGACCTTCTGCTGCGCCAGCCGTTGGTGCATCGCATACTCGGCAGTGGCCAGGCTGAGCGCTTCCTGCTGGATGCTCTGCTGCTGGGTCAGGTTCTGACCCATGGCCCGCAGGTCCGCCAGCTCCAGGCGCAACAGGGCCTTCCGGCGGGCAAAGTATCCCCGCGTTAGGGTAGTGCGCAGCTGCAGGTGAGCCAAGGCGAAGGGCTGGTAGGCCACCTGCAGCTCGCCGAGCTGATGGAAGCGATCTAGCGGCAGTTGGGCAACCTGTTCCAAATGACCGCCTCGGATCAAGTTCCAGGCCTGCTGCAACTCCCGGGAGAGCTCCGTAACTTCTTCGGGGCGGGCCGTGCTTTCCATGTAGCCCAGCGGCATTCCTACCCCGACGGCTTGTCCATCCCGGACCAGAACCCGAACCAGGCGACCCTCGCTGCGGGATGGGACGGTTTTGGGGGCGTTAACCGAGGTAAGCGTAAAGGTGGCTGGGACCAAGTCGGGAAAATGAATCAGCCAACTACCGTAAAATATAGCCAGCAGTAGCCCGGCCAGCAGGGTAATGCTCCAGCGGAGCATCCAGGTGGGCTGGCGCGCTAGCAGGTCCTGCACCTCGTCGGCGCGCACTTCCTCAAAACGGGTTGCAGTGGGCATGTACGTCAGGCTAGGCTCCGAGGGCGAGTTGGTTCTTTACTAGGTGCCAGTACTGGCCCCTGCGGGCAATCAGGCTAGCGTGAGTCCCGCTTTCTGTCAGCCGGCCCTTGTCCAGGACTACCAGCTGGTCGGCGTGGCTGACGGTACTGAGTCGGTGGGCCACCACGATGACGGTACGGCCCCGGAAAAACTCCTGCAACCGTCCCCAGATTACGGCTTCATTGTGGGCGTCCAAGGCATTGGTCGCCTCGTCGAAGAACAGATACTGCGGGTTCTTGTACACGGCCCGGGCAATGAGAATGCGTTGACGCTGCCCTTGGCTGATACCGCTGCCGTCCGGCCCGATCTTGGTATGTAATCCCAACGGTAGAGCCTGCAGAAAATCATCCAGATTGGCCACATGCACAGCATGGGCCAGCTGGGTAGCATCAATGGCGTCTACGCCCACGGCAATATTACGGGCAATCGTGTCCGAGAACAGGAAGCCGTCCTGCATTACCACCCCGCACTGGCGTCGCCAGCTGGTGTGGCTGATTGTGCGCAGCGGTAGGTTGCCCACCCGGATATCTCCCGCCGAAGCTTCGTAAAACTTAAGCAGCAGTTTTAACAGTGTTGTTTTCCCGCTCCCGCTCATGCCTACAATCGCCGTGGTGCGCCCGGCTGGCACACTCAGGCTGACCTGATCCAGAACCAGAGCCTGACCGGCGCCGGGATAGGTAAAGCAGACTTCCCGTAACTGCAGCTGTTGGTGCTCGCCGGCCGGCTGGCCAGGGGTGGGGACTGGGGCCGGTAAGAGCGTGCCTTCCGGCTCCTCATCGGCCAGGGTGTGAATCTCATTGAGACGCTCCACGCTGATGTGCGCATCCTGCAGACTCTGCATAAAGCCGACCAGTTGCTCAACCGGCCCGTTGAGCTGACCTACCATGTATTGCATAGCCAGCATGCCACCAAGGCTCAATTGCCCGTCAATGACGGCCTTGGCGGCGAGGAAAGTGATCAGCACATTTTTACCTTCATTAAGCGCAAACGCCCCCGCCTGCTGGTACTGCTGTAGGGAAAGGGAGGTCATCTGCAGCTTAAATAGCCGGGCCTGCAAACGCTCCCAGGCCCATCGCATGGGGCGTTCCGCGCCGGCGAGCTTTATTTCCTGCATGCCCTGGATAAGTTGCACGAGCATGCTCTGACTGCGGGCGGAGGCTCCGAACCGCTGCTGGTCCAGCTTGCGGCGCTGGCGCAGGAACAGGCGAATCCAACTCAAGTATAATAGGCTGCTGGCCCCAAAGACCAGGAAGATGGTCGTGTTGTAGAGAGCCAGCACGACTCCGAACACCAGCAGATTCAGCAGTGAAAGCAGTATGCTCAGCGCCTGCCCGGTCAGGAACGCTTCAATCCGGTTATGGTCGTTGATGCGCTGCATCAAGTCCCCATAGTGCTTGGTATCAAAGAAAGCCACGGGTAACCGCATCAACTTCATAAAGAAGTCAGAGAGGATATTCAGATTCAGCCGGGTGCTGATGTAGAGCAAAATCCAACTACGCACAAACTCCACGCCCAGCCGCCCGGCCAGCAGTACGAGCTGGGCGGTCAGGATCAGGTACAGGAAAGATACGTTCTGGGTATTCACACCCACGTCCACTACCGCCTGAATCAGGAAGGGTAACAGCAATTGCAAACCCGCGGCAACAACCAATCCGAGCAACAGCTGTCCAATCAACTGTTTGTGCTGGGTAACGTAGCTCAGCAGCCGGCTGAAGCCGTAGGTGGGGACTACCGTCTCCGGCTCGTCCTGTTCGTAAAAGGTCGGGGTTGTCTCCAGCAGCAGGGCAATACCGGTTGGGATACCCTGCTGGGTGGCGGCGGCCCAATGCTGCTGAAACTCTGCGGCCGAGTAGGTGAGCAGGCCGCGGCCGGGATCGGCCACGTAGAACGTGTGCGGATGATCAGCGGCCTGATTGGGGAAGCCCCGCCGTTTGCGGCGTTGACGCAGCCAGGATCGCTGTTGTTTTACATGGTGCACCACCACGTAATGGTTCTGGTCCCAGAGAACAATGCAAGGCAGCGGGGCCTCCGTTACCAAGCTGTCTAAGGGTAATTCTACGCCCAGCGTGCGAAAGCCGACGGCCTCGGCCGCTTCGGCCAAGCCCAGCAGGGAAGTTCCTTCCCGCGCGAGCTGGCCTTTTTCGCGCAGGGTTTGCACGGGAATGGAGCGGCCGTAGTGCCGGGCAATCATGCGCAGGCAAGTCGGGCCGCAGTCCATGGTATCGAACTGCTTATAATAAGGGAATTTCGCCACGCTTTTGGATAAGGATACGCACTCAGCCCGGCAACAGGGCCGCAATCTGGTTGATTGCGGCCCTGCGCGTACTATTTAGGCAACGGAGTGCCTATACCCACGGGCAGGAATCGCCATAAATGCGGGAATCATCGGGACAATAGCAGATGGCTCCACCGGGGCCATCGTTGGCGGCCAGCGGAATGGCACCACCCTCGCAGTAGCAAGGATAAGGACAGCGGGCGGGGTCAATTGGCCGGCCGGCTATGATGCTTTTCATCTGGGTTCGGCTGAGTTGGCCTCCGACGTTACTTAATGGCTTGCTCATGGTACTAACTAAGTTGGAAAGAATGGATGGATAAGTAGTGCTGGTTTTATCACGTGATAGGGTACCGACACAATAACCCCTGTTCGGCCGAACATATAGCATAGATGCGGACAAGCTTCCGCACCGGCGAAGTGCCGGCGGGAGCAGTACTGCCGCAGTAACATCAGATAAGAAGAAGCCGGGCTCTGTATGGCTCCGATCGGCCTGCGGGTCACGTTCAACCCGCCGGCGAGGACGGAAGGCGTGCTCAGCCGAAGCGGCCGGGTGCATCAGCAGCCGGAAGGCGTAAACCGGGAAAGGGAAAGGGGTTGCGCACATACTTCACACCGGAGCCCCCGGAATTTTCCGGCTCTGTAATTGGGCTACTAACAGGTGTGCAGTACTGGGAAAGGAGGGCGGGGACCGGGAAAGGTATTAGCTGATTCCTGGTGCACAAGTATAATGGTCCTGCGCAGAATTCCCACCCGGTCCAAAACAAATAATTCGGGCTTCGGGCCCATCCAGCGCGCAGGATTACTTGGCGGAGCTAGCGGAGCGTGAAAGTTGCAACGCACGACCACTTACCTGATCCATACTAACCCAACTCAAACGACCATGCCCCAAGTCGATATTGGCTACGGCGGCTGACTGTTGCGTGGGCACTAAGCAGCTAGACTGGCGGTGACGGCCATTAGCAAGGAAATGCGACCCGCCCGGGAAAAGCAGAAGTGAATATTATCTATTTGGAGTAGTTGCCCGAACCAACGGAAGGTCAGTCCTGGGGGTAAGCATATGGTAATCGCACTCGGTATTATAGCGGATTCATGAACGGTGTACATGATAGCCGCAATGGTTGAACCAGGCTTTGGCGTCCTTGCTGGAAATCCAGTCCACGGCCGTTTGGATAGCCGCCTCCACTGCTTCACGGGTACGGGCCTG
>NZ_RWIT01000026.1 GCF_003944715.1 Hymenobacter rigui
CGTTGGCCACGGTCACCTGATCTTCCAGGATGGCGTGGCGGCCGAGCTCGAAGGCGTGGAAAGGGATCAGGTCGCGGCGGGCGCGGCGCACCAGCGAGCCGGGGGCGTAGCGGTGCACCAGCGGGTTGGCCAGCCAGCGCACCCAGATGCGGGGCCGGGCGCGGCGGGGCTGGAACAGCAGCCAGCTGGCCAGCTGCTTGAGCCGCGGGCTGCCTTTAATCCGCGCCGACAGGCCCGACAGCAGCCCCCCCGCAAAAGATGGGATGGAAGTAGAAGTTGAACTCATGTGAGGCAGGTAGTTAGATTGGCAGAAATCAGAAATCAGGACGGATCAGGAGGGTAGAGGTCGGGCGGCGGGGGAGCCACGGCAGCCCGCAGGCCGCTGCGCACTCCCAGCAGCAGACTTACCAGCGCGGGCAGAGCAATAATTTCCCAGGGCATACTAAGGGGGAGTTAAAAGTGAAGGATGGGATGATCATCAGACTTGGGGGGGCGGGGCCGTGGCCGAGTGGGGAGTGGGCAGAAACCCCTGGCGGGCCTGCCGGAGGCGGGTAGCGGCCCGGATCATGGTGAGCAGGGCCAGCGGCAGGTGCAGCAGGGCCCGCAGCACCGGCCAGCGGTACCAGCGCCGGGGCAGGGCTATTAACAGGGCCAAAGCTGTGCCGGCCAGCAGGCCCGCCCACAGCTGCGGGGGCGGCCCCCAGCCCGGCGGCAGCACCGCGGAGGAGGCCAGCAGCAGGCTCAGCAGCCCCAGCAGCAGCACCCGCGGCAGCAGGGCCGACTGCAGTACCTTCTCCACGAATTCCAGCCGGCCCAGCCGGAGCTGGCGCAGGGTTTCGGGCGCGTACTTGCCTAAAAACTCCAGTTGCGCCGCCATCCAGCGGGTGCGCTGCGTGCCAAATACCCGGGCGCTGGCCACTTTCTCATCGAGCACGCGCGCCTGGGGCAGATACCCGATGCGCACGCCCTGCTGCAGTATCCGGAAATCCAGCTCTTTGTCTTCGCCGGCCGTCTGGCCGATGTTTTCCAGCAGCTGATGCAGGTACGCGTACTCGAAGGCCATACCCGAGCCGATCAGTGAGGCCGACATGCCGAGGCGGGCGTGGCCCAGCCGGAAGATGTGGTTGTTAATGGCCTCGTTGCAGGCGTCGAGCACGGCGAAGGGCGAGTCCAGGTTTTTGGCCGTGCGCTGGCCCTGCACCACCCGGTAGTCGGCGGCCAGGGCCTCATTCACATGCGTGAGAAAGCCCGGGGCCATCACGTTATCCACGTCCAGCACCACGGCCACGTCGCAGGTAACAGGCAGCGCGGCCAGGGCCGCCTGCAGGGCCTGGCCCTTGGTGCTGCGCTCAAACTGCACTTCCACCACCAGTACGCTCTGGGCCCGCAGTGCCGCCACCGTGGCGGGCTGCAGGCCATCGGCTACCACGCACACCGTGTGAGGGCCGGCGTAGCGGTGGGCCAGGGCGGCGGGGGCGGTGTGGAGCACCACGGCATCGGCTTGGTAGGCGGGCAGCAGCACGCACACCGAGCGGGGCGGAGCCGCAGAGCTCGGGGGCGGGGTAGGCGCGGCGGCGGCGGGCAGGTGGCCAGCCAAGGCAAAAAACAGCAGGTAGGCCACGTTGGCCAGCAGGTAGCCCGCCAGCAGATACAGCGTGCCCTGCACCAGCAGGTGGCCGATGCCGGCGCCGGCGCGGAGCACGTCGGCCAGACCGAGTAGTAGTTCGCTCATGAAACAAGGGAGCTGGAAACGGAAACGGATTGATCGGGCCTCGGTAGCTGGCGGATGACGCGGGCGGGCACGCCGGCCACCAGCGTGTAGGGCGGCACGTCGCGCGTAACTACGGCCCCGGCCGCCACGGCCGCGCCCTCGCCGATGGTTACGCCCTGCAGAATCAGGGCATTCATGGCTACCCAGGCGTGGTCGTGAATGCACACGGGGGCCTGCTGGCCCGTGGCTTGGTGGTTGGCTGCGTCGTGAAAGTCATCGTCGAGAATGACCACGTTGGGTCCCAGACGCACGTGCCGGCCAATGGTGACGCGGCGGCTCACCGAAATGTGCACGCCGTTGAGGCGGCTGTCGTCGCCCACCTGCAGCACGGCGCCGGGGGCCACAAACAGCTTCACCCGGCTCACGTGCGACCATACCCGCACGCGGTGACCCAGCTCGATGCGGCCTTCGTTGCGCAGCAGCGGCCGGCCCCGCACCGACACGAACCGGCCCCGCTGCACGCCCCGCAGGTAGAGCCCGGTGCTCAGCAGCCGCAGCGCGCCCACCAGCCCGTCGGCCACGAAGGCCAGCCCCTGGCGGGCGGCGGTGCGGTGGGGGTAGCGGCCAGCTACCTGCTGCCAGCGCTGGCGCAGCAGCTGGCCCAGGCGCGGGGCGGCGCTATCGGGCCGCGACGTTGTGGAGAGGGGGTACGCAGCAGTCGTAGTCATGGGGAAACAGGCTGAAATTGTGGGGGATGGGAGGGAGCCGGTTCGCGGGCTTAGGCGGCTATACTGCCGGGCCGGGAGTGGGCAGCCAGAAACTGGTTGCGGTGCACGTGGCGGGCGCGCAGGTGCCAGGCCAGCCCCCGCCACAGCGCCCGCAGGTGGCCCCACTGCCCCCGCCGGCCCAGCCGCAGCGTGTGCCAGGGCACGGCCACCAGCAGAAAATACAGGGCCGCCACCCAGAACTGCCCGCCGCGCAGGTTGCGGCGCATGTACAGCAGCCGGTTGCGGAACTGGTAGCGCGTCTGCAGCACCGAGGCCCGCCCCACCGATACCGACTCTTTGTGGTACACGCATGTGCTGCCCACGTAGTGACACTCGTAGCCGGCGCGCAGCACCATCTGGCACCAGTCGTGCTCCTCGTAGTAAAGAAAGTACTGCTCCGGCATCAGCCCCACCTGCCGAATCACCCGCATTGGCAGCAGCATGCACGCCCCGTGGGCCAGCTGTGTGCGGTAGCTGTCGTCGTACTGGCCGTGGTCGGGCTGCTGACTGCCGATGGTGCGCCCCCGCCCCGTCCAGGGGCTGATGCCCCGGCAGCCCGCGTACTGGATCAGCCGGTTGGCCGAATAGTGATAGATGATCTTGGGCGAAACGATGCCGGCGCGGGGCTGGCTCTCAAAGACGGCCAGCAGGGGCTCGAGCAGGCCGGGTTCCACCTCCGTGTCGTTGTTGACGAAGAGCACGTACTCGCCGCGGGCGGCGCGCAGGCCCAGGTTGTTGCCGCCGGCAAAGCCCAGGTTGCGGGCCGAGCGCAGCAGCTGCACCTCGGGGAAGCGGGCGGCAATGGGGGCCGGGTCGCGGGTGGGCGAGGCGTTGTCGACGACCAGCACCTCGACCCGGGGGTAGGTGAGGCGGCGCAGCGAGGCCAGCAGGGCGCACGTCACCTCGGGCTGGTCGTAGTTAACGGTAATGATGGAAACGAGCGGCAGCATAGGTCAGGCGGGCTGAATGGCCGAGGGGCGGCGGGTTGAAGGCAGAGGAAGGGCCGGGGCGGGCAGGGGCGTATCCAGGGTAGGGCCCAGAAACACGAAGCCCCAGCCCAGGTAGATGATCATGGCCGAGGGCATCTGATTGATGACCTCGTTGCCGTAGCTGGCCATAAGAATTCCGCAGTAGCCGGCCGTGAGGGCCAGCAGCTTCTGGCGCAGTAAGGGGTTACGGGTGCGCCATACAATGCCGCAGCTTTTGCCCAGGATATAGAGCATCATCCCGAACCAGATCAGAAATCCCACAATGCCGTACTCGGCCCAGATTTTCACGAAGTAGCTGTCGGGGGCAATAGTGGAGAGGTACTTGTCGGCGTTGTATTTCTCGCCCCACATGCCAATCACGCCCACGCCCCCGCCCAGGGGCCGGCTGGCCAGGTACTCGCGCAGTTTGGCCTGGTTGCGCAGGCGCACCAGCAGGGAGGCGTCGTTGGGGTCCAGCGACGTGCGCATGCGGGCCACGCTGGGGTTGTTGTTGCCGATGGTGGTGTACTTGAGGATGCCGAACGCCGCCCCGGCCAGCAGCCCGCCCAGCACCAGCACCTTGAGCTGCTTGCTCAGCACCAGGTGCATAAAGATGCCGGCCACCAGCACGAACATGGCCCCGCGGGTACCGGAGATGAGCATGCCGTAGAGCGTGCTGGCCGAGGCAAACCCGAAGAGTAGCCGCTTCCACCACCGGAAGGGCCCGGTGGCCAGGGCCAGGCACACCACCGCAATGTGGGCCTGCGAGGCTCCGAACTGCGCCGCCTCGCTATAGAACGAGAATACCCGCAGCACCCCGAACAGCACGTGGGTTTTGGCCGCGCCCGTATCCAGCCACAGCTGCTCTGCCGCGTCGGGCCCGATTACCTTCTGCTTGATGCCGTAGTAAGCCCCGGCCACCGAGAAAAAGATGACCAGTCCCAGAAACAGGTTCAGGTCGCGGGGGCGGTAGAACAGCATGAACACCAAGGGCACGCTCAGCGCCCAGTAGAAAGTGGTGCCGCGCATCTCGTAGTACCAGCCAGCCAGGCTGGCCCCGGCGGGGTTGCCGATTTCCAGGATGTTGATAATAAACCAGATCAGCCCCAGCCAGCACAAATCGTTGTCGATGCGGGGCCAGTGCACCACCCGGGGGTTGCGGTGAAACGCCAGCGCTACCCATAGCAGCACCAGCAGCCCATCCATGCCCAGCCCGAAGGGGGCGCCCTTCAGGTGCCGGTTGATGGTCATCACCAGAAAGCAGTACACAATAAAGGCCACTACGCCCACCCGCGGCACCTGAAACAGCACCGCGAGGCAGAACGCGCCGATGGGCAGCCCGATCAGCAGGCCCGGCACCAGCAGGCCCAGCCGCACCGTGAGCCAGCCCGCACCCGCGGCCAGCAGCACCGCGCCGGGCAGCTGCAGCTGCCGGGTCAGGGCCGGAGTAAGCCATTGGGGGAGCGGAAGCTGCATATAACGCGGGAAGATGAATGAAAATCAGGCAGTAAGAGAAGGAATCAACCGGGCGGGCTCAGGCCGTGGCCCGGCGGCGCCAGAAGGCCAGCCGCAGCCGGGGCCGCCGCGGCCGGGACTCGTGCTGCACCAGCAGCTCGCGGCTCTCGTAGGCCTCCACGCCGGTGAGCACGGCCTCCACCGGGGCGGCCGTCAGGCTGCGGATGTCCTGCAACGCCTGTCCGTCCTTGGGCTCCCACACCCGCGAGCTGCGCACGGCCAGCAGCAGCAGGTGCAGCTCGGGCAGCGGGGCCACCGGGTAGGTGTCTTCCAGCAGGGCCGGCAGCTCCACCACCAGCAGGTGGGCCGGCCGGTTCTGGGTGATGCGGGCCAGGGGCCAGCGCTGCACGGCGGCCACCACCGGCGGATACTCGCTGGCTTGCGCGTCGGGCGCGGCCCCTTCCGGGTAGGCAGCCACCACCTCCAGGCCCAGCCGCTGGCAGCGGGCCACCAGCGAGCTGACCAGGTGGGTTTTGCCCTCGCCCCGCCGGGTGCTGATGACGCCCACTGCGTACGGGGTGGGGGCATCCTGGCTGCTGGCCCGGCGGATCACCTGGCGGGCCAGGTGGTCCAGGGCCGAGTCGGCGTAGCTGTCAGGGGCCGGCGGGGTGGGCGCGGGGGGCGGCAGCACCCCCAGCACCGGCAGCCCCGTGCGGGCAGCCACCAGGCTGGGCTTGCGCAGCGACTTGTCCAGCAGGCCCAGGCCCAGCAGCGTGGTGGCCACAAAGAAGAACCCGCCAAACGCGCCCCCCGCCACCAGCATCAGCCGCTTGCCGCCCTTGGCGTGCAGGGGCAAAAACGGCGGGGCTACCACTTTCAGATCGGTGGTCAGCTCGTTGTTCTGCTGCGAAGCCCGGCTGTCGTTGAGGCTGGTCAGCAGCGAGAAGTAGGTTTTCTGAGCCAGCTCAATCTCGCGCTCAATCCGCTTGAGCGTGGCGCCCAGAGGGGCCATCTTGTGATATTCTTCCATGAACTCCTGCTTGCGGCGCAGCATCACGTCCAGCTTGGCTTTGTTGTCGCTGGTTTCCAGCATGTTGCGCAGCCACTCGTCGATCAGGCCCTTGCTCGGAATGCCTTCCACCGAATTTAGCTGGCTGTAGTGGTCGTTGAGGGTGGTGCGCATGGTCTGGGTCAGCTCGCCGATGCGGGCCTGCAGCCGGGGCACGTCGGCGGGGGCGGCAGGCTCGCGCAGGCGGCCGTAGAGCTGCTGCCGGGCCAGCTCGGCTTGCACCTGCTCCAGCTCGCGGCGCTGCTGCAGCAGCTCGTCGGTGCTGAGCAGGGCCCGGTTGCGGCCGGCCAGCTTCTGCTCGATGGCTCCCAGCCGGGCCTTGGCCGCCGCGTACTGCATCTGAATCTTGGTGATATCGGCGTAGAGGCCTTCCCGCTCGCCGGCGATGTACTTGGTCTGCTCGTAGTAGTTGATGATGTTATTGTCGCGGTTGAAGGCCAGAAACCTTTCCTCCGCCGCGTTCAGCACTTGCAGGGCCTTGGCCGTTTCGGCTTCGTAGTAGCGGATGACGGTGGCCGTCTGGTCCATGCGCAAGCCCCGGTACTTGCCAATGAACACCTCCGTGGTCAGCAGCAGCGTGTGCCGACAGATGGCGGGGTCTTCGGCTTCGTAGTCCAGCTTGATCAGGTCGCTGGACTGAATGCGGGCGGCATTCACGTGGCCCAGCGCATCCACCGAGTACACCGGGTCGAAGGAGTTGATAAGCCGGTACAGCTCGTTGGTATCGTTGGCGCTGGCGTAGGCCCGCACGCGCTCCACGGTGGCGGCCTGGGTGGGGCCGGTGAGGCGGCGGCGCAGCTCCGCCGGCAGCAGGCCGTGCAGGCGCATCAGCGAGTTCCAGTTCAGCAGGGCCGGGTCGAGTTGGTCTTTCATCTGCAGGTGGCAGGCCAGCAGCTGGTAGGCCACTTCCTCCTTAGTCTCGCGCGACTTGATCAGGTTGAGCAGGTTGTCAAACGCGTTATTGGTGGTGAAAAAGTCCGTTTCGGCGTTGCCCTTCAGGGTATAGCCGGAGGCAATGCCGGTGTAGAGCGTGGTTTCGGAGGTGTACACTTTCTTCTCGTGGCGCGTGAGCAGGAAGGCCGTGGTGCCCAGGGCCAGGGGCACGGCCAGCAAAAGCTTCCAGTGGCGCAGCAGCAGGCGCAGGGCATCCGTCAGGCTCATGGTGTGGCAAGCAGCTCGGGCAGCCGTTCGCCCACCAGCTCCTCCAGTTGCAGCAGGCCGGTGGTCAGGCGGTTTTCGGCGGTGGCAAAGTCTGCCTGGGCCGTGGCCAGCCGGTCGGCCAGCTGCGACATCTCGCCCAGCACCAGCTCCCCGCTGCGGAACTGCTTTTCGCCCAGTTGGTGGTTGAGCTGGGCCGAAACCAGTGCCTGCTGCCGAAGCTGGCGGAGCCGGTGGGCCAGCACCACTTCCTGGTACTGGTCAATCACGCGCTGGCGCACGCTCAGCTGCCGGGCCAGGGTCATTTGCTCCACCTGCTGCACCTGCAGCTGCTGGCGCTGCACCAGCTGATGATAATTGAGGAGCTTATCCAGCGGCAGGTTCAGGTTGAGGGCCGCCGCGTAGCGGTTGGAGGCCGTGGTGGAGTAGGCTTTGGGCAGGTTCGGGTCGGCGACGGTCATGTTAGCCACGTTGCCGTAGCCGTAGCCCCCCGACAGCTGCACGCTGCCCAGCAGTGCCCGGCGCGCCAGGCGCAGGTCGGTCTGGGCCAGCGCCTTCTCGGCCTGCATGGCCGCCAGCTCGGGGGCGTGCCGCAGGGCAGCAGCCAGCAGCAGGGGCAGGGTCCGGTCGGGCTCCTCCAGCAGGGTAGTTTGCCACTGCCCGGCCGGTAGCACGGCCTGGGCCGCCGCGGGCCGGGCACTCAGCAGCAGGCTCAGCCCCATCCAGAGCAGAGAAACGATACGCATACCCGAAGAGGTGAGAAGTAGAGCCTGTGAGGCAGAATTAGACGTTTTCTTTCTGGAACATGGCCGGGATGGTGCGCAGCATGATGCGGATATCTTCCCACAGCGAATAGTGCCGGGCATACTCCACGTCCAGGGCAATGCGCTCCTGCTCCGACATGTTGCCCCCCTTGCCTCGCTTGCTGACCTGCCAGAGTCCGGTCAGGCCAGCGGGGGCGATAAAGCGGGCGGCGGCCTGGTCGTGCATCATCTTCTCGGCCTCGTAGAGGGGCAGGGGGCGGTTGCCCACAATGCTCATGTCGCCGCGCAGCACGTTCCAGAGCTGAGGCAGCTCATCGATGCTGGTGTTGCGGATAAAGCGCCCCACCCGGGTAATGCGCGGGTCGTTGGCAATCTTGACGAAGGCCGCGCCCTCGGTGGCCTTCTTCTGCTCCCGATACTGCTGCTCACAAATCAGCTCACCCTGGCCACTCACCAGCAACTGCTGGCAGTGAGTGCCGGCCGCGGCGCACGTGCTGCACACGCCCAGCTGGGCCATGGTGGCCGGCGTGAGTGGGGTGTTGGCGGCCGCCGTCGGGCGGGCGTACTGGTTCAGGTTTTTCACGGAGGCCAGCAACTGGTCGGCATTCTGGCGCATCGAGCGAAATTTCCAAAACCGGAACACCTTGTAGCCGGTACCTACCCGGTAAGAGTAATAGAGCACCGGCCCGCGCGACTCCAGCTTGATGAGCAGGGCCACCAGCAGCAGCAGCGGCAGCAGCAGCAGAAGGGCCGAGCCGGCGACCACAATATCCAGCGCCCGTTTGGCCGGCGACATCCGGAAGGCAAACGGGCCGTGGCTGGTTTCGGGGCTGGGGCGGGCCAGCAGGTACAGGCGGGTGAGCAGCTCGGCCCGCGACAGGTGCTGGGGCAGTACGTCGGCCACGCCGGCCTCCAGCAGCAGGCTGCGCGCCTGGGCACTCACCGGGGCTTCAACCAGGGCAAATACGGGGCAGCTGATCCGGCGCTCCTTCTTCAGGGCACGAATCAACCCCAGCCCGAGCGGGGAATTGAGAGGAGCCGCCACCAGGATGGCTTCAAAGGAGGCCAGGCGCTCCTCGCACAGAGTCAGCACCTCGGTGGTGTTGCCCACCGGCAGCACGGCCAGGTCGTCGGTAAAATGCTGCTGGAACCGGGCGGCAGCCAGCGGATCGGCCGAAATATAGATGACGGTTTTACGTACCTGCATCAGATTTGAACTTTGCGGAGCATGATCTGAAGGCGCAGCTCCAGTTCCTCCGGGTTAAAGGGCTTTACCATGTAGTCATCGGCCCCCTGACGCAGGCACTGAATCTTATTGCTGGTTTCTTCTTTGCCCGAAAGCATAATCAGCGGAATCTGCTGGTGCAGCAGGCTGCTGCGTAGCTGACGGATGAATGCCAGGCCATCCATCACGGGCATGTTGTAATCGGCCACGATGGCGTCGACGAAGTTGCCGGCCTGCAGCCAGCGCAGGGCCTCCAGCCCATTGGGCTTGGTAACCACGGTGTACTGCGAAGTGAAGTAGCGCTGCAAAATCAGTTGAATTACCTGCTCATCATCGACAACGAGGAGTGTCTTTTTCATACAATCGGGAGGGGCAACAAAGGGTACAAGGGGGATTTTTAAAATGAGAAAGCCATGACGGGTGTAGGCTGAGCCAGCCGACGGTAAAGGGATTCCACCTGCCGGACCATAGTTTCGGCCCCGAAGCCGTTGACAATGGTGCGGCGGGCCTGCCGGCCAAGGCTGGCGCGCAGCGGCTCGCTGATCAGCAATTGATGCAGCGCATCGGCCAGCACCTGCGGCTGGCGGGGTGTTACCAGCAGTCCGTTGTGCCCGGTAGTAATTACCTCGCAGGTGCCGTCAATGGCCGTGGCTACCACCGGCTTGCCCATGGCCATTGCTTCAAGCACGCCCAGCGGCAGCCCTTCCCAGAGCGAAGGCAGGCAGTACACATCCAGGGCCTGCAGCAGATCAGGCACATCGGAGCGGAAGTTTTCCAGAATCACGCGGTCCTGCAGGCCCAACTGCTGCACCTGCGCCCGGACGGTATCATCCAGCTCCCCATTGCCCACCAGCAGAAACTTTACGGGTAGGTGAGCGGGTAGCAGAGCGGCCGCCCGCAACAGCGTGAGCGGGTCTTTCTGGGCCGTCATCCGGGCCAGGAACCCCACCAGCAGCGTGTCGGGGCCAACGCCCAGTGCGGCCCTCACGTTGGGGTCAGGAGTTTCCCGGGGGCTGAAGCGGCTTAGGTTGATGCCGTTGCGAATGACTTCGGCCCGCTGCATGTCGCAGAAAGCGCGCCCATCCTGAAAATTACTTTCCGATACGCACACGGTCACGTCGGCCTGGCTAACCAGCAGGCGCTCCGTAAGCTGCCGGTACCGCCGAACCAGGGCCGGCTGATCAAGATGAAATGACCAGCCGTGTACCGTGTAAATGATGGGCAGGTGCAGGCGGCGGGCTGCCCAGCACGTATTGCTGAAGGCCCGGGTGCCGTGGGCGTGCAGCAGGTCAATGGACTCGCGCCGCAGCAGTTGCTCCACCTGCCCCCACACGCGCACGTCAAACGGCCGCTCAGTCTGGATGACATGGGTGGTAACCCCGCGGGCGCGCAGCTCCTCCACCATGGGCCCCGGCGTAAATGAGAGTACCACGGGATCAAACTGCCGGGTATCCAAGTGAGCAATCAGGTCCAGGACGTGGCTTTCACCGCCACCAACCTGGCCTTGCCGGATGGTTTGCAGAATGCGGACTTTGTCGTTCATCGGAGGTCAGGTGAAATGCGGGGAGGCCAGCTGTAAGGCCGTAATGCCGGGTATGGTGGGGCGGGCCGTCAGCCAGTCGGTTACGGCGTCGTACAGGCGGGCGGCACTGGCGGCCCAGGTATGGCTGCGGGCGAAGGCAATGCCTGCCGCCGTGCGCTGGGGCAGTGGGCTGGCCAGGGCTTTCTCAAGCAGTTCGGGCCACTGGCCGGCATGCCGGGCCAGGTACACGTGGGCGGCAAACAGCTCCATCGTGCGGGTGTGGGTAGCCACAATGGGCTTACCCATAGCCAGGTACTCGTCAATTTTGAGTGGGTAGTTGCCGGCGGTGGTAGCGTTGTTCAGCTGTGGGTTGATGCAGGCATCCAGGTGCTGCACGTAGGCGGGTAGTTCGGCGGGAAGCTTATTGCCCAGAAAATGCACGTTGGTGAGGTAGTGCAGCTCGCTGCGGCGAAAATCCTCGTCTTCCGGCCCTACCAGCACCAGCTGCCAGTCGGGCCGCTGGTGCGCCAGCCGCAGCAGCAGCGACAAATCCAGCCGTACCGTCGTCAGAAAACCCGTGTAGCCGATGCGCGGGTGCGGAATGGCAGCCAGGTCGGCGGGCTCGGGGTGCTGCACGGCAGCCTGGTACAAATCCAGCACGCAGCCCTGCCCGATGTCCACGCTGTTGGGGTTTTCGCGGCGGGCATAGTCGGCCAGGTAACCCGAGTTGGTGGCCACCACGTCGGCCTGGCGCAGCAGCTGCTGCTCCACCCACGCCCCGTGTCGGCGGAAATAGGGTACCTCCAGCATGTAGTCGCGCACGTAGTACACAAAGCAGCGCGGCTGCAAAAGCCGCTTCAGCTCCGTGCCCTGATAAATAATGCCATCCTGCAGCAGTACCGGCCGGGCAAACTGCAGCTGGTGCAGCGCCTGCTGAATACGGCCGGCCAGCCAGGTAGCATTGAGGCGGTTGGCCCACCAGAACAGTCGCCCCGCCGGCAGCTTGTTGACCGACAATGCCAGGCAATCCGGCATCAGCACCCATACATTCGGCTCAACCTGGGTCAGGCTTTCGGTCTGGCCACGCAGTACGCGCAGGTGGTGCTGCACATCCGGGCGCCGGAAACGAGTTGCCAGGGCGTGCAGGTCCAGAGGCATCTGCACGTACAGCACCCGGTTGGTGCGGGCAAACTCCCGGGCCAGGCTGCGGGCGTTGGTGCCCAGCGGCAACGACCAGCTTTGCTGGCACACCATAACGATATCCTGCTGGTGCATGAGACTAGTGGGCCGGCTGCAGATCCTGCGTGAAACACTGCGCAACCACGGTAGCTGTGTGGTCAATGGCCTGCACAATCAGCTGCTGCTGGCGCTGGTCAGTGCCTTGTCGGGCTAAGTCTTCCACCTGCCGGAGCTGGGCCACAATTTCATCCATGCCCAGGTTGCCGAACATGGACTTCAGGCTATGGGCCCCCTGCTCGGCAGCCAACCACTCACCGGCTTCCACGGCCAGTTTCAGCTCCCGGACTTGTCCGGGAACCAGCTGCACGAATAAGGCTTTAATCTCGCGCACAACGGCCGGATTCTGGCCCAGCCGCCCTAGGCGGTCAAAATGGTAAAGCGGTACTTCCGGGGCGGGGTGGGGAGAGGAGAAAACCATAATTGTAGTTGTAGTGGGCGGGGCGGGAGGAGCGGAGGCATTCTGCCGTACTCGGCCGCGGGCCAACATTGTGAAACCTGTTGCTGTGCCTATTTCCAGCGCCGTGCCAGATTGTTTATTAAGAGTTAAGTAATTGATGTATTGGTGTTTAGATCTAAATGTGGCCTGCAAAAAGTCCAATTTTTAGAGGGCTCGTCTAGCCCCTGGAGTAGAGCCGGCTATACTGCCGCCGGCGTGGGAGGGCGCAGGGCCTTCAGCTTGCGGCACAGCTCCAGCTCATCGAAGGGTTTGGCCAAGCAGTCGTTCATGCCCGCCGCCAAGTATTGCTGCATGTCCGACACGTAAGCGTTGGCCGTCAGGGCCAGAATGGGCGTGCGCGCCCGCACCGGATCAGGGTGCTGCCGAAACCGGACCGTCACTTCCAGGCCGCTCATGCTGGGCAGCTGAATATCCATCAGCACGGCATCGTAGGTGCGCTGCTCAAACAGGGCCACGGCGGCCGGACCATCGGCGGCCTCATCGACGTGGCCGCCCCAGCCCACTACCATTTCCCGGGCTACCAGCCGGTTAATCGTATTGTCTTCTACCAGCAGTATTTGCATGCCCAGCAGGGGCTCGGTATCCAGCAGCAGCTCATCGGTATTGTTGGGCGCGGCGGCCTGGGGCAGTGTGATGCAAAAGGCAAACGTACTGCCCTGGCCCAGTACCGAGTCCACCGTCAGCCGGCCGCCAAAGCGCTCCACCAGTGCCTGGCTGATGCTCAGGCCCAGCCCGGTACCACCAAACTGCCGGGTGGTGTCGGCATTAGCCTGCGTGAAGCTGTCGAATATCTTGTCGCGCTTATCGGCCGGAATACCGATGCCCGTGTCGCTTACGCTGAAGTGCAGGGTGAGCTGCTGAGTCGTGTGCTCCACCTGCCGACAGGCTACGCGCACGTTGCCCGCGGGCGTAAACTTGAGGGCATTGCTGGTCAGGTTCAACAGGATTTGATTGAGGCGGAACGGGTCGCCGAGTACCCAGGGGCTGACGGGGGGCAGCTCCACGCTGAAGCCCAGGCCCTTCTCTGCCGCCTGCCGCTCCAGCGGGGCCAGCGTTTGCTGAATGGATTCATTCAGGCAAAAAGGAGTGTATTCCAGCTCCAGCTTACCGGCCGTAATCTTGGCCACGTCCAGCACATCGTTGATGACCCCAAGCAAATGCTGCCCGGAAGCCTGGATGATGGCCAGCTGCTCGCGCTGCTCGGGCAGCAGAGGAGTACGAGCCAGCAGGGCCGCCATACCCAGCACACCATTCAGCGGAGTTCTGATTTCGTGGCTCATATTGGCCAGGAAGGTGGTACGGGCCTGCGCGGCCTTCTCGGCCACGTTTTTCGCCCGCCGCATCTGCTGTTCTGTGAGCATCAGATCGGTAATATCCTGACCGTAGCCGAGCACGTACGGGGGCTCGTTGGGTGTGTTCACCATGTGACTGTGGCAGAGGATGAACCGCCGCCGACCGGGCCCGGCGTTCAACTGCAGCACGCCCCGGAACTCGCCGTGCTCGGCCACCTGCTCCAGGTAACGGGATACCTCGCGCGCCAGCCGCGGTGGCAGCACCTGGGCCAGTCGGGCCCCGGCTAGTTCGGAGATGGTGCGCCCCATCAGGCGGGCGCAGGCGGGGTTGGCCGTCAGCAGGTAGCCCGTCAGATCATGGGTAAAGATGAGGGCCTGGGCGTAGTACTGCAGGTCACGGTAGCGTTTTTCACTGCGTTCCAGTTGCAAGTGCGCCTGTTTGCTGGCCGTAATGTCGGTGCTGGCTCCCAGCACCTGCACCTGCCCGTCGGGCCGGGGAAAGGGATATTTGACGGTTTGAAACCATCGCACCTCACCCGAGTCCAGGGTCAGCGAGTCTTGGGTGTGCACTTCCCTTCCAGTAGCCAGTACTTCGGCGTCAATGCGGCTGTAAGCGGCCACGGCAAGCGCCGCCGGGCCATCCGGCTCGCGGCGTATCAGTTCAGCCAGCTGCTGGGTTTGGTTCAGCAGCTCCTGCATGGCGCGGTTGGCAAACGTAATCTGACCTTGCTCTCGTACGTACACCGCCGTTGGTATCACGTCCAGCACCAGCTGCTGAAACGCCTGCTGTTCGCGGAGCAGTTGGTCGCTAACGCGGAGCTTTTCCTGGGCCAGCCGCCGGTCGGTGATGTTCATGCCGTAGCCGATCATGAAGTCGAGGCTGCCATCGGCTTTAAAAACCGGTTGTAGCCGGCGCAGAAAGTAGGCAGTTTCCTCGCCGTGGCCGATGGCCTCCTCAAACTCAACGGCCGCACGGGTGGCCAGGGCTTCATCAAAAAGCGCCTGCCGAAAACTGGCCCGTTCCATGGGAACGTTGCGGTAAATACAATACTCGGCGTCGGTTTTGCCCACAATCCAGGCCCGGATGGTGGGGTCGCGGATAGCTGCCGGGTTCACGTACCGGTACCGGCGGTCGGGGCCGATAACGGCAATGTCGCCGGGTAGCTCGTTTAAGATAGAAGTGTAAAAAACCTGCTGCTGCTTCAGGTAGCGTTCTGCCTGAAACTGGTAGGTTATATCATTCAGGTACAGGTTAGCGTATCCCAGTTCCGGCATGGGCTTTACCACCAGCCTGAAATAATGACGGCCCGCGCCAATTTCGCTTTCGTGGGGCTGGGCCTGCGCCAGGGTACTTGCGGCCAGGTGTCGCAGCTGCACTTGCAGCGAGTCGCACTCGGCAGCGCCCAGGCCAAGGCAAAACTGGTGTGCCCGCTCGTTGGCATACAGCAGGCTGCCGTGTGCATCAAAGCGCAGAATCAGGTTGGGCGACTGTTCCACCACCATGGATAGGTCGTGCAGCAGGCGTTGCTGCTGTTGTTCAGCCGTTACGTCCCGAACCCGGATCAGCTGGCAGGCGGGGGTAACTGGCAGCAGCTGCGCGCAAAGCTCCAGCCGGCGCCCGGTCTGCAGCTGCACCTGCTGGCTGCTGCCGTCAGGAGGCAGTACGCAGTAGTTCGTGCTGGCTGGCTCGGCCAGCCGGCCGGTCAGGGCTTGCGTCAGTTCCAGTAGGGGCCGTCCCTGCCAGCTTTCGGCCCGCTGCTCCAGCGACCATAGTGTACAGAAAGCGGAACTCAGGAATTGGATAGTGTCATCGGCTGACAGCAGCAGTACCCCGTCGGCCAGGGCCGATGCACACTGCAGTAATTCGAGTTGATTCGGAGGAGGCATACCGGAAAAGCGAAATGGCAGCTACAGTTTCACTTGTCCAAAACGTCTGCACCGTGGCCCGGCATCATTGGCGAGGAAACATGCAACTGAGGTGCAGATACAGAGCATTCCTGGAACTCTGTGCGCCGCAATGCCGGCGGCGTTACTACCTCCGTGCCAAATTGTTTATTGCGGCCGACGCCTGAGTGAGCCCTAAAAAGCCGCACGGTTCTCCCATTTTTTATCCATATTTCGGACGGAAAGTCCATCTTGGAGACTTTCCACCTGCGCTCAGGTTGCGTCCCTCTGTTGGCAGCTCCGGGCGAGATAGTACACGTTCTCCACCCTACCAACAGTAGCCCCTCAGCCCACGGCAAATAGTGAAAATCTGGATCTGAATGCTGAATAGTGTAGGCTATTCTTTTCCGTACAATCCAATGTGCCAATGGGTTGCGTGCCCTGGCTTATTGCACTAATGCTTCTGGGTTACTCACTGTTGCTGCCTCGACATCCCATCCGCCTGCTTCGTTCTGCTCGCTGACCATGCCGCGCTTTTATCACCTCATCTACAAAAGCTCAGATACTGTTCAGATATCTGCCGCCGACCTTGCTAGTATCATTGCACGAAGCCATACTTACATGGCAAATGCTGAAATATCCGGATTGCTGGTTTACCGACCAGACGGACACTTTTTGCACGTGTTAGAAGGTCCCGAGGAATCTCTGCAACAACTTGTGGAGCAGAATACGCTGGGTGTTTTACAGCCAACCGGCTGTTCCGTAATCAGCGGTGGTCCCTGGGCGCGGCGCAGTTTTTCATACTGGTTTTGCAGTACAAATCTTGATTGCGGCCCTGCCTGTCAGGTTGCAGAGGCCACCTGCGTATCGCTGCAGCACCTGCCAACCTTACTACCCCAGCTGGCAGCCAACCGGCCGGCATTGGTGCATCTGCTGCTTGAATTTGTTGAGTCGTTTGTCGAACTGAACCCGGATGGCGTCAGCACAACCCCTCGTTCCGAAGACTCCTTGTCTACGAGCCTATCCACTTCCTGACTGCGCGCCGAAAAAATCCTCGGTGACTAGTAAGGACAGAATATTGGGGATGTTGTCGCCATGTAACAGCGCACATTGGCTGCAGAGTCAGATAATATCGGTAAAACACTAGAGGCGAAGCACTAGCACTGAGGGCAGGGTATCCGTGCTCAGGATGAGAGCTTTTCCAGATCTTGTCGCATCTGGGTTACTACGTGTCCAATCATTCGTCGGGCATCCTCAATCCGCTGATGAGTAAGCTGTTCATCCAGTACATCGGGGGAGTTCTCCAAGTCTTCTATTATCTGCAGAACGGGGATTATTTGCAGGTGGTGTAAGCTCGGTTTCAGCTTGTGCGCCGCGGCCCTGATGCCGGCCACATTATGCTGGGCCAGTTCCAGCTGCAGGCTGACCAACACCTCTTGGCTGCTGCGAATAAACGTTTGCAGCATTACGGCAATGAATTTCTGGTCGTGGTTAGCAACATGCTCCAGTGCTTCCAGGGAATACAGGCGGCGGCTAACGTCTTTTTTCTGCTGTTGCACTGCAACCCACTCGTACATAATCTTCAGTAAGTCGTCTTCCTGGAAAGGCTTGGAGAGATAATCATTCATGCCCGCATCCAGGCAGCGTTGGTTGTCGCCCCGAATGGCATTGGCCGTGAGAGCAATGATGGGGGTTTGCAGCTGTAGCTCCTGGCGGATTTTCTCAGTGGCTTCGTACCCGTTCATCACGGGCATCTGCACATCCATTAAAATAATGTCGAATGGTTGGCTGGCGGCCATTTCTACGGCTATGGCACCATTCTCGGCTTCTACTACGGAAATATTTGCCTGGTTGAGCAACGACACCGCCAGCAACCGGTTATAGTCATTATCCTCAGCCAGCAGCACCCGTTTGCCCTGCAAACTTTCCCGCACAAGGCGTGTGGTGCCCGCGCGCTCCTTGCGAGGCATATCCTGAGGCCGGCCAATGGGAAACTGCAGCGAGAAAGTGCTGGTTGTGCCGCGGTTTTTCTCACTTTCAATAAACAACTCGCCGCCCATCAGGCCTACCAGTTGTTTCGTAATGCTCAGGCCCAGCCCGGTACCGCCGTACTTGCGGGATACGGAGGCATCTTCCTGGCTGAAATTCTTGAACAGATTGCGCAGGTAAATAGGGTCGATGCCAATGCCGGTGTCCCGAACCTGAAACTGCACAATGGCCTCCCGGTCAGTTATGCCCGTAAGGCGGCAGCTCACGCATACTTCACCCCGCTCCGTAAATTTCACTGAATTCCCGGCCAGATTCAGCAGAACTTGGGTGAGGCGGTACGGGTCGCCGAGCAGCACGTCGGGCAATTCTGGGTCAACCTCTATGCGCAGGGTGAGGCCTTTGTCTTCGGCCTTGTAGTGCAGGGTTTTTTCAACCTGCTCATATAGCTTGGCCACGGTGAAGCCAATTGCTTCGAGCGTCATCTGGCCGGCATTGATTTTCGACAGGTCCAGGATGTCATTAATAATCACCAGCAGATTTTCGGCCGACGAGGAAATAGCATACAGGTAGCTGTTCTGCTGCGTAGTAAGCGGCGTTTTGGCCAGCAACTGGCTCATACCCAGAATAGCATTCATGGGCGTGCGGATTTCGTGGCTCATGTTGGCCAGAAAAATTTCCTTTGCCCGCATCGACTCCTCCGCTGAACGCTTGGCGTCACGAAGCTTACTCTCCAACTGTTTCTGGTGCGTGATATCCAGGTATACACCAATGGTGCCAACCACCTGTTTTTCATCATTCCAGAGAGGGGCCTCACTTACCAGCAGCCACTTCATGCCCTGGCTTTTGGTGCGTACGTGCAGCTCGTACGTATTATGCGGATACTGTCCTCTCAGGGGATAAGAGAGGCGCGAATCTGGCGGAAGCAGAATCAGCTCTTCCAGGTTTTTATCCTGTAGCTCATACTTGGTGTAGCCGGTAATCTCACAAAAACTGTCGTTGACGAACTGGATACAGCTTTTTATGTCGGCTTCAACCAGCCCCATATTCATGTTCTCCAGAATGCTGCGGTATTTCTCCTCCCGTCGCTTCAGTGCTTCGGCTTCGGTGCGCCGCTTGGTTACGTCCTCGTATTTCCATAGGCGGCCAATGTACTGTCCCTCCACGTACAAAGGCAGGGTAGTATGCTCCAGTATTCGCCCGTCCTTCAGTTCAATAGGCTGATTATGAACTTCCAGATGGTGCTTCCGGCGCTGTTTCACTTGTCTGGCAAACAGCGCTCCATCGCGCACCCGTTGCTGCAGTTGGGCAAACAGGTCGAAGCAGGTGGTGCCAATCAGTTCTTCCGCTAGTACGGGTAACCCAAACAGCTCACACAATGCCGAATTGACGAGTACAACCCGCTCGTTTTCATCCTCCAGCAGCACCCCCCGCTGCAGATTGGCCACCGTGCTGGTCAGCCGCCGTGAAGAGGCCTCCAGAGCCAGCTTGGCCTGCGTGATTTCTGTTATGTCGGAGTGCGTACCCGTAATAATTTCGGGCTTTCCGGACTTGGTGCGTTTTGTAACCATGCCGCGGGAGGCAATCCAGCGGCACTGGCCCTGCGCATCCTGTACCCGGTACGTAGCTGTGAACAATGGCAGTTCCCCTTGCAAGTAGGCAGTCATGTTGGCGCGGGCCAGCTCAATATCGGCGGGCGCAACGTTTGCGTATTCGAAATCCTCGGCAGAGTCAGGGTCCTCCCGTCGGCGGTGGCCGAGCAACTCCCCGAATTTAGGCGACAGATTGATGCTGAATGTGCGCAGGTCAAACTCCCAGATGTCGCTGCCAACGCCTTCCATTGCCATTCGCCAGCGCTGCTCATTGTCTTTCAGCTGCTGATGAGCTGTGTGTGCTCCGGTAATATCTTCCAGAATACCCTGGAAAATAATTCCCTGCTCATCCTGCGCCGTGATTATGGAGCTTCCCCGCCACCAGCGCAGCGGCTCCCCCGGTACCTGAATTCGGCCCTCGAAATGCCAGGGCTGCTTCGTGCGCTTCGACTCCTCAACGGTTTGCCGCCACCTGCCTATATCGTCCGGATGGATGTAGTTGCCGAGCCGTTGCACATCCTCCTGCGAGAGTCCGAACAGCTTTTTTAGTTTGGGGCTGGCGTACAGCCACTCGTAGCTGCCGTCGAAGTTTTCGCGCCATTCGTAGAGCACCACCGGCGCATTTTCAATCAGGTTCCGGCAGTGCAGTTCGCTGGCGGCCAGTCGCAGCTGCTCCTCCATGGCGGCCGTGATATCTTCCACGGTAGCTACAAAACCCGCCGGATTTTCGGCCGTGGCAGGATGAGCAAGAGCCCGCACACGCAGCCAGTGGGTTGGTGCACCCGACTCCGGCCGGTGTACTTCATACGCAAAATCAAGGCCCTGCTGCATCAGGTCGGCTACCGGGCCGGGCCGGGTCATCGGCGGTAATATATCCAGCAGGTGCTGCCCCACTATTGATTTCAACCCGGCAGGCACGAAGCACTGAGCCCGCTCATCCAGGTGCCGGATAATGCCCGCGGTGTCCAGGCACAGAATACCAGGCAGCAGTGACTCCGCAATAAGCTTGGTTTCAGACGGAATACGTGAGTCAGCATCGGCTATTGATGGCAAACCGCTCTGCGCCGCTGCAAGCTGGGCTCTGAGCAACTCATTCTCCTGCCGGAGCAGATCTATCTCATGTTCCTGCGGTATCATAGCAAACCCTCTTGAAGCATTTTGTAGATGGTAGAGCGACCCACGTCCAGCATTTTGGCAACCATGGGTACATTGTTGTCATATTTCTGAAGATGATGACGGACAATCAGGTTAGTGTACTCCCGCAGCGTTTTTTCCTCATCTAGCAGGCTGGGCGCAATTGAAGATCTAGAAAACTGAAAGTCTGCTGGTTCAATTGTGTTCTGATGACAAAGTACAGCGGCGAGTTCCATTACCGTTTTCAGCTCCCGTACGTTGCCCGGGTAGCTGTGGGCCAGCAGCCGAGCCTGAGCTTCGGTCGAGAGTGTGGGGACGGGTCGGTGATATTCGCGGCAGAACTCGAGCAGAAAATGCTGGGCCAGCAGCAGAATGTCGTGGCCCCGCTCGCGCAGCGGGGGCAGCTCGATGGGCAGGCCCACGACGCGGTAGTACAAG
>NZ_RWIT01000027.1 GCF_003944715.1 Hymenobacter rigui
GCTGTTGCCTAATAACATGGCGCGGAATGAATGTCGGTCGGTTAGCTGCTGCTGCAACTGAGTAATCTGCTGTTGCAGCCGGTCTTTTTCGAAAGCGTGCTGGATTCGGGTTAACAGCAAGTCCTTGGTGTACTCATCTTTTGCCAGATAATCAGTGGCTCCCAGATGAATCAGTTGCACCGCCGTAGCAATGTCCCGCTGACCACTTATAACAATGACGGGCAGGCCGGGAAACGTAGCCAGCAGCCTTTTCAGCAACTGCTCGCCCGATATATCGGGCAAGGAGTAATCCATGGTCACCAGGTCAGGGGCCGTTAGCTCCTGTTGAAAGAATTTCTGCGCCGTGTCGTAGGCGTTGACCTGGAAACCCATCTCAGTATTCAGTTGATGGTACAGTAGCTGATTATACCATGGGTCATCCTCAATGATGCCTATCCGAAATCTGTTTACTGGTTCACCTATCATTACTGTATTTCTACACCTAAGGAAAAAGACAATAATTCGACACTGATGGCTATGCCATTTTTGCTTTGCAGGTCCTTGTGGTTCTTTGATACATAGAAATTTATCTACCGGAACAAGGTGGAGTAAATGGCTTCCGCTACGACAACATACGAATTCAGATATATAATTTGCCAATTGACATGAAAAGCCATACTCCAAAGCAGGCAGTATGGAGTATGGCGCGGCGTTGATACACGTGACTAAGCACGATAAAAGCAAGCTGCCCGGCTGCCACTCTGGCAGGATTATCTACAAAAGCCAGATTCGTCCAGATTTTGGAGTAGCCTCTGGTTTCTAGACAATTCTGATGTGAATAATAATTGCTTAATCATTGATTTGCAGGCGGTTGTATAAATGGAGTGAAGCTGGCTTGTACCACATGCAGAAAATAATTTCAAACCAGCACACTCCATGTTATCCTGCATTGTTCCACGCCGGCTAGATGCCGGCAAATCGGTCGGTTATTCAGGGCGCTTTCAGCGTTCTATCACCTCCTATTGGCTTCGCCGGGCCGGATTGCTGCTCACGCTGGCGGCAGGTGGTCCGGTTGTAGCGCAAGCCCAGCAACTGCCCTGGCGTTGGCTGCAGCAGGGAACTGAAGCCCGCTCAGCGGTACTGCAGCGGCTGGTAACGGATGCAGCCGGCAACACATACCTGACCGGGCGGTTCTCGGGGCAGTTGCGGTTGGGCGCTACCCGGTTGGTAAGCCAGGGCCGCAGCGACGCTTTTGTGGCCAAGCTAACCAGCGGGGGGCAGTGGGCCTGGGCCGTAGCGGCGGGCGGGTCGGGTTCCGACGAAGCTACCGACCTGGCCCTGGATGCTACTGGTAATGTGCTGGTGACCGGTGCGTTTGAGGACATAGCCACGTTTGGGTTGCAGAAAGTTACCAGCCAGGGCCGACAGGATGTATTTGTGGCCGCCCTCACGCCCGAAGGCCGTTGGCGGGGGGTGCTCACGGCCGGTGGCCCCGGCCAGGATGAGGCCATGGCCGTGACCGTGGATGCCCACCATGCTGTGTGGGTGGGGGGGCGCTTTCAGGACCGCGCCGTGTTTGGAGGGCATCACCTGCAGGCGGCGGCCGGTAACGACGGCTTTGTGGCCCGTCTGGATCCGACCGGCACCTGGGAGTGGGCCCGCCAGCTCGATGCCTCCGAGCAAGGAGCCGTGCGACGCATGGTGGTGGATGCTCAGGGTGGGGTAGTTGTGACCGGGTACGTGGGCGGTACCGCCCGCTTCGGCGAGCATCCGCTGGTAAGCCAAGGTACCCATAACGGCTACGTGGCTCGCCTGAGCAGCAGCGGTACTTGGCAATGGGCCAGCGGCGGCCTGAGTACCAGCACCACCTATGCCTCGGCGGTGGTGGTGGACGAGCAAAACCAGGTATTCGTGGCAGGCTCTTACAGCGGAACGACTGCATTCGGACCTCATCAGTTAACCAGCCACGGCGGCGACGATGCCTTCGTAGCCTGCCTGACGCCCACCGGCGAATGGCACTGGGTACGTAGCGTGCAGGGGCCGGCCCTCGAAACAGTGCGCGACTTGGCCTGGGTGGCTCCCGGCACGCTGGGTGTGGTGGGCAGCAGCAGCCGGGAAGCAGTGTGCGCTGGTATCCGCCTGCCCGGTCAGGGCGGGCTGGATGTCCTGCTGGGCCGCCTCACCGTGGACGGCCGCTGGCTGGAGGTGCGCACCGTGGGCACAGCCGGAGCCGATGAGGGCACCGCCCTGGGGCTAGGGGCCAACGGGGAATTGCTGGTGGGCGGCACACTCAGCGGAACGGATTTCGCTGCCGGTATTGCGCCTCAGGTATTTGTAGGCCAGTGCCAGCTGCCACCGGCCGGGCCCGCAGCTCCGGTAACGGCTGGTGGTGGCCTGCCTGGGCCGGTGGCCGGCCGCCCGGCCGCGGCGGCGCAGTAGCCATAGAGCAGGTGTGCCGTCGTTAGCCCATCGGTTGCCGGCAGTTGCCTGGTTATATCTTGCATCAGCACCAACCAATCTGACCAGGAACCGCCCGGATAGCCGGGCGGTTCCTGGCGTTTTACCGAGGGCCTGTATTGGGGAGGCGCCAGACCGTCTTTTTTAGGTAATACAGTTTCGAAAAAAGTTGGCCTTGACTCCATTGAACGCCGCGGTGCTGTATGCGCTACCCGTTCGTTTCCGGTTCACTGGTGTGTGGTAGAAGGCGGGAAGCACACAGTGCCTTGCTGGTCAGGCTTGTGACCCCGGGCATTTTGACGTTGTGCAATATCCTTATCCTGCTTCAGTTCAGCGGCTAGCTAAATTACTGGTCACAGTAGCACCTATCTGTTCCGTGCTGGCGCATCCGCGTTAAGCCCTATTGGTACAACGTCCTTCACGAGTCGGTATGAACCATAAAACCAGCTCTATATTTTGGATCCAACTCCAGAATATAGAGCTGATGAGTTTTATGGCATGGGGGTAAAATACTGTTAATGAGCTTGTTTGGCTGTTTTTAGGAGTGCTGGCACGTTCCTCGCCTTTGGCAGGCCAAACGTACTGCTATGCAACCAGATCAACCCAAAATCTTCTTGGTCGACGACGACCTGTTCTGCCTGAAGCTGATGGAGCAAGCCATCCGCAGCCAGGGCTACCACGATATCCAGACCTTCGAGAACGGCTCTGACTGCCTGAACAGCCTTACCGAGGAACCCGATATTATCTTCCTGGACCAGATGATGGGTAGCGTCTCGGGCATGGATGCGCTCAAGGCCATCAAGCGCTTCAATCCCGACATTTTCGTGGTGTTTGTGAGCGGGCAGCAGCAGGTGGAGGTGGCCGTAGAGTCGCTCAAGTTTGGTGCCTTCGATTACATCGTAAAAAACGAATCCCAGCGCACCAAGGTCAGTTCGGTGCTGGAGAAAATCATGCGAGTGCGCCAGCGGCTGAACCAGCGTAAGCCCGTCCACACTAACCGGTTTTTCTCCCTGTTCCAACTGTTTTTCCTGCTGCTGGCCTTGCTGCTGCTGCCGGGCTGCACCCAGAACCTGTTTCAGGCCGCCGGCCGCCGGCCCGACGCCGCGCCCCTGCAGGCCCCCCTCGACTACCAGTACCGCCTGCGCCCCGAGGACAAGCTGAGTTTGAGCGTGTGGGACCACGAGGAGCTGAGCGTGGGCTCGGTGTACAGCGCCCAGCCCAGCACCGAGCCCGACGCCCGGTTTCTGCTGGTGGATAGCAACGGCGAGGTCACGGTGCCCAAGCTGGGCAAGGTGGCTTTGGGTGGCCTCACGGTGCCCGAGGCTGAGGAAACACTCAAGGCCCGCTTCGGCAAATCGGTGGTGAACCCGCTGGTCACGGTGCAGGTGCTCAACAAAGAAGTAACCGTGCTGGGCGAGGTGAATACCCCCGGCAAGCTGGTCCTCGACAAGGACCGCACCAGCCTGGTGCAGGTGCTGGGCCGGGCCGGCGACTTCAACAACTACGCCGACAAGCGCCTGGTGAAGGTGTTGCGCCAGCAGGGCAGCAAGGTGCAGGAAAGCGTGTTCGACCTCACCCGCATGGACACCTACGTGCAGAGCAACACGCTCATTATGCCCGGCGACGTGGTGTACGTGCCGGCTAAGTCCTCCAAGGAGTTTGAGCGCAAATCGGGCGGCATGCTGGCCGTGGCGTCCGGCCTGAGCGCCATTATCATTATCACCCGTCTTTTTCTTTCCATCTGATGAACGAGTTTCAGCAAAATCTGCGCCTGCTGCGCCCAGTGTGGCGCGGCCTGCCCCTGATTGCCTTGTGCACGGTGGCGGCCTTGGCTTTGGCCGGCCTGTACCTGCGCTATGCTACCCCGCTCTACGAAAGCACCGCCAAAATCAAGCTGGCCGAGGGCAACGAGGGCGTGGTGAATACTACCCTGCTTAAAACCCAGGACGTATTCTCGCCCGACAACCGCACCGCCGCCGAGGTGGAGTTGCTCAAGTCGCCGCTGCTGCTGGGCAAGGCCCTGAGCCGGCTGGAGCTGGGCACCACCGTGTACCGCCGGGGCACGCTGCGCAAAACGGAACTGTACCACGACAGCCCCATCAGCGTGCACATGGCGCTGCGCGGCCACCGCTGGGAAGATGAGGCATTCCAGGTAATGGTGCTTTCGCCCCAGAGCGTGGAAGTAACCAGCCCCGCCGGCGAAACCGTGCAGGGCGAGTTCAACGCGCTGCTGCACCTGAGCGAAGGCGACGTGGTGGTGGAGAAAAATCTGGAGCTGCTGGCCGCCCAGCCCGATTTCCCGCTGCTGGATACCTACGAGGTGGTGCGCCACTCGCCGGCCCGCCTGCAGGAGGATATTCTCAGCCGCCTCGATATTACCAGCGTGGATAAGGAAACGCCCGTGCTGCGCATCACCTACCGCAGCGCCGTGCCCGAAAAGGCCGCCGACCTGGTAAACGCGCTGGCCCAGGTGTATATGGAAGACTACCTCGAAACCAAGTACAAGGTTGCCAACACCACCGTGGACTTTATCGGCAAGCAGCTCCAGACGGTGGGCCGCAGCCTGGCGGGCTCCGAAAACTCGGTGGCCGGCTACCGCGACACCCGCCGCATCGTCAACATCGACCAGCAGACGGATACCGACCTGCACAAAGTGGCCGAGCTGAAACTGCAGCGCGCCACCCTGGACATGAGCCTCTCGGCCGCCGAGGACGTGTACCGCCAGATGCAGGCCGGCCACCGCAATGTGCTGGACCTGGCCCCAAGCTTCGCTGCCTTCAGCGACAACGCCTCCGGCGACATCGTGCGCAAGATGAAGGATTTGCAGGCCGAGCGCCGCGACCTGCTGGTGCGCTTCACGCCCGAGGATGAGAAAGTGCAGGCCCTAGACCAGAAGCTGTCCGACCTGAACGACCACCTGCTGGAAAGCGTGCGCAACACCCGCAACACGTTGGTGGTGAAGCGCCAGCAGCTGGACGTGGCCATCGGCCAGGCCGAGCAGGTATTCACCGGCCTGCCCGACCGGGAGAAAGACCTGGCCGTGCTAGAACGGAACCGCCAGCTCAACGAGAAGCTCTACACCTTCCTGCACGAGAAGGAAACCGAGGCCCGCATCGCCCAGGCCACGCCCAGCTCCTCGCACCGCATCATTGCTACCGGTATGGTGCCCCAGGAGCCCATTGCCCCCAACCCCGTACTCATCTACACCGTGGCCGGCTTGCTGGGTCTGATTGCCGGGGTGGTGCTGGTGTACGTGCTGGATACGGCCCGCGCCACGCCCCAGGACACCCTGCGCCTGCAGCGCAACACCCGCCTGCCCGTGGCCGCCGCCCTTCCGCTGCTGCCCGAGCCGCAGATGCAGCTGGCTTACTTCCGTCAGCTGGTCACGCGCCTGGAGCTGAAAGGCCTGCTGCGCGACGGGGCCAAAGTAGTGGTGACGGATTTCACCGGCTCCGAGGGCCAGGCGTTCTTCTTCCGCCACCTCTCGGCGGCGCTGGCTGAGCAGGGCCGCCGCTTCCGCAGCATCACGCTGCAGGACCGCAACTCGCTCAACCCCGACGCTTTGCCCAACGAGGTGGTGCTGGTGCGCAACCTGCCGCTGGACGCCGACAGCCACAGCCTGGCCGTAATGGCCGGAGCCGATGTGAACCTGGTAGTGGTGGACAGCCACCGTACGCCCCTCACGCGCCTGGCCGAGCTGGAGCAGCTGATGGAGGAATACAACCTGCCCAACGTACAGTGCTGCCTGAACCGGGAAGGCTACCGCCCCGGCTTCCTGGCCTGCCTGTGGCCGCGCCTGGCCGTAGCCGCCCCCGCCTCCCGCCGTGCTGACGTCCGTGCTGGCGCTCCCGCTACGGCGTAGCGCCTGGCCGCAAGTGCCCGCCCGCTACTGGGCCCTGGCCGACCAGGCCCTGGTAAGCGGCACCACGTTCCTGACCAACCTGTTTGTGGCCCGGGGGCTGGGGCTGAGCATCTTCGGGGAGTTCAGTGCCTGGCAGATGGGGCTGCTGCTGCTGCTGGCCGTGCAGGGCGCCCTCATCACCCAGCCCATGCAGGTGGTGCTGGCCACGGTGCCGGCCGCCCACCGCCCCGCCTACCGCCGGACCCTCCTGGGGCTGCAGGCGGCCTTCGGAGTGGGGGCGGCGGGGCTGACGGTGGGAGCCGGGCTGCTGCTGCGGCCCCAGGCCGGGGCTGTGCTGGTGGCCTTCCTGGTGTACCTCGGGGCTGCCACCCTACAGGACACGGTGCGCAAGCTGCTGCTGGCCGAAGACCGGGTGCCGCTGGCCCTGCTCACCGACGCGGTTTCGTGCGGGGGGCAGCTGGTGGTGCTGCTGGGCTGGGCCGCCACCGGCCGGGCGGCCACGCTGCCCGCCGTGTTCTGGGTGATGGGGCTGACCACGCTGCCGGCCCTGGCCCTGGGGCTGCCGGCCCTGCTGCGGGGCCCGGCCGCGGGGCCGGGCTGGCGGGCGGTAGTCCGGCAGCACTGGCCCCAGGCCCGTTGGCTGCTGCCCACGGCGCTGCTGCAGTGGTCGTCGGGCAACGTGCTGCTGGTGCTGGCGGGCCTGAGCACGCCGCTGGCCACGCTGGGTATTCTGCGGCTGGCCCAAACCATCATGGGCCTGTTCAACGTGGGTTTGCAGGCGGCCGAAAACTACGTGCTGCCCCGCCTGAGCCAGAGCCGGCAGCGCAGCGAGGCCGAGTTCCGGCGGCAGCGCGCCCGCCTTACCCGCCTCATGCTGGGACTGGCCGCCGGCCCGCTGCTGGCCCTGGCGCTGCTGGCCGAGCCGCTGGTGCGCTGGGTGCAGTCGCAGGAGGCGGCCCACAGCAGCGTGCTGCGCTGGTGCTGCCTGCTGTACGTGGTGATTCTGCTGGTGTACCCGCTGCGCCTCACGGTGCGGCTGCTGCCCAGTGCCCGGCCCTACTTCGTGGGCTACGCGCTCAGCATCGGCTTCTCGGTGCTTAGTGCCCGCTGGCTGCTCACGCACTACCAGGCCACGGGCGTGGTGCTGGGCTGGATTGGGGCTCAGCTGGTGCTGGGCCTGTACTGGAGTCTGATTTTATCCCGCCGACCTTCTTTTCAACACCCTCATGGTTAGTATTCCCGAATCCCTGATACTCCCGCAGGCCGACGCGCCCGCCGAGCTCGAACCCGATATCCGCATTATCCACCTGATTCTGGGCAAGGCCAATCCCGAGCGCATGAACGGCGTGAACAAGGTGGTACACGCGCTGGCCACCCAGCAGCACCGCGCCGGCTGGAACGTGGAGGTGTGGGGCATCACCCACGACCGGGAAGTAAACTACCCGCCCCGGGAGTTTGCCACCTCGTTGTTCCGGGCCTGCCGCAGTCCGTTTCAGCTGGATGAGGAGCTGGTAGCCGCCCTGGAAAGCATTGAGGGCAAAACGGTAATTCACCTGCACGGGGGCTTTATTCCGGTGTACCACACGCTGGCCCGCAAGCTCACCGAGCTGAATTTGTGCTACGTGCTCACGCCCCACGGCAGCTACAGCGCGGCGGCCATGCACAAAAGCCGCCTGATGAAGCGCCTGTATATGCAGTTCTACGAGCGGTACCTGCTCACCCATGCCGCCCAGGTGCAGTGCCTGGGCCACAGTGAGGTGCGGGGCCTGCAGCAACTGCCCAACGAGGTGCGCACCTGCCTGCTGCCCTACGGCTTCGAGATTCCCGCACCCCTGAACCTGCCGGACCGCGACGAGCCCCGGGGCATCTTCCGGGTAGGCTTCTGCGGCCGCCTCGACGAGCGGCACAAGGGCCTGAGCTGCCTGATTAAGGGCTTTGCCGAGTTTGCCCGCCGCACCCCCGGCGTGGAGCTCTGGATTATCGGCGACGGACCCGACCGCAAGCGGGTGGAGCAGTGGGCGGCCGAGGCTCCCAAAGGTAAAATCAAGCTGCTGGGCAGCCGGTTCGGCGACGAGAAGATGGGCCTGTTGTCGCAGCTGGACGTGTTTGCCCACCCTTCGCACTACGAGGGCCTGCCCACGGCCGTGCTGGAAGCGGCCACCCTGGGCGTGCCCTGCCTGGTGACGGAGGCCACCAACTTCGGCTCCTACATCCGCGACTTCGAGTGCGGCCTGGTGCTGCCCACCGCCGACCCCGAGCTGCTGGCCGAGGGCCTGGACCGCCTGCGCCGCCAGTGGCTGACGGTGCCTCGCCGGCAGCTGGCCCAGCGCTGCCACGCCATGGTGACGACGGCCTTCTACTGGCCCACGCTGCTCAATGATTACCAGCGCATGTACCGCCGCGCCTACTATGCATAAAACCTTTACACCTTCCAACCATCAGTGGCTGCTGCGCATCGTGCAGGTGCTGCTCACCCTGATTCTGCTGATTAAGCTGGCCGGCTTCTTCACCTGGAGCGAGGACGTGGGCCTGACCCGCATTTTCAAAACCGGCTCCCGCCTGGCCATGACGCTGGCCGCCGCCGGCGTAAGCCAGTGGCTGCAGCGGCGCGGGGCGGTGGCCGCTTGGCGGTGGCAGCACAGCCTGGCCGTGCTGCTCTACGGGGCCTACCTGCTGCTGGGCCTGGCCTCGCTGCTGTGGTCGGGCAACCCCGGCTACTCCCTGCTGCAGCTGCTGATGGTGGTGGAAACGCTGGTGTTTGCCTACTTCTACGCCCAGTGCTTCGTGCTGCTGGATACGTTTTATCAGGGTAGCAACATCCACTTTGCCCGGGTGGTGGGCAACGCCTGCTTTTGGCTGGTGCTGGGCTTTCTGGTGGGGGCCGTGGCCGCGCCCGATACGTTTTACCGCCTCACCCACGGCGGCGAGGAGGCCCGACTGGGTGGCTTCATGATGAACCCCAACGAGCTGGGCATGCTGTGTGTGGTGGGGGCCTCCTGCCTGAGCTTCAACTTTTATCAGAAATACCGCCTGCGCCGCACCCTGCTGCAGCTGCTGCCGCTGGTGGTGGCCCTGGTGCTCACCGGCTCCCGCTCCTCGCTGGCGGGCTTTGGGCTGGTGCTGTTTTTCCACCTGCGCCAGGCCGGCCGCCGCTGGCAGCTGCTGGCGTTGGGTGGGGTAGGGGCCAGCCTGCCGCTGCTGGCCGGGCTGGTGGTGAAGCAGGGCGGGCTGGAGGAAGTGCTCAGCCTCACCGGCCGCCTCCCGTTCTGGCAGGCCCTGCTCACCGAGGGCCTGCCCCGCGAGCCGCTGCTGGGCTACGGCTTCATGCGCATTGCCTACGGCGAGTATTTCCAGAGCACCCACACCTACGCCGCCCAAATGACGCACAACACCTTCATTCAGGTGCTGCTGAACCTGGGCGTGGTGGGCTTCGGGGTGGTGCTGGCCCAGCTGCTGCTGCTGGTGCGCGGGGCCCTGCTCAGCCCCGACCGGCAGGCCCGCCTGCTGTTTGTGGGGCTGCTGATTCCGCTGCTGATCAACTCCTTCACCGAGTTCGGGATTTTCGGCCAGTCCAACTTCGGCATCCTGTTTTACCAGCTGCTCATTTTCCTGACCTGCCTGCGCTTCAACCCCCGCCTCACGGCCCCCGAGCGCCGGGTGCTGCGCCTGCGCCGCCCCGACTTGGTCCTGCTGCCCGCGGCCGGCTAGCCTCCCGGCGGAGCGTCAGGCCGGTCCAGCCCGCGTGCTGCGCCTGGCTAGTACTGGGCGGCTTTTTTCTGGCTTTTCCCTCTTCCTGCTCCCTGCTTATGACGGACGCTTACTCCATCCATTTCCGCCCCGACCTGGGCATTCTGGTGGTGCGCTGCCAGCAGCCGGGCGGGTCGCCACAACTACGGGAAGTGTGTCTGCACAGCCTGGAAACGGCCCGCCGACACCACGCCGCCCGCTGGCTGCTGGATGTACGGCGGCACGACCCGCTCTGCCCGCACCAGACCAGCTGGCTTACCGATACGCTCTACCCGCTGGCTGCCCGTTGGCTGCACCCCGAGCCGCTGGCCCTGGCCGTGCTGAGCCTACCCCCGGCCCGCGCCGACCCGGCCGCCGTGCCGGCCCCAGAGCCCGCCTGGCTGCGGGTGTTTGCCGAAGAAGGCCCCGCCTGCCACTGGCTGCGGCACCGGCCCGCTACGCAGGCAACGCACCCCGAGGCTGATTCATTTAGCAATACGTCTGCTTTGTCTTTTTCAACACTGATTTCTCCATGAAGCACTTTTTCGTCTGTCTGCTTATGCTACTGCTGTTGGTGGTGGGCAAGTACAACAGCTACCAGCAGCCCCCGGCTACAGCAGCCCTGGCTCGCCAAGCCGCCGTTCGTTCAGAAGCCTCCCAGGCAACTTCTACTCGACCCGTGGCCGGAATAGCACCGCGGGTAGCGGCCCTGATGATTCGGTAGCGCCGGCCCTGGTCACCAAAACTCATGTCCCTATTACTTAATACATACCCAATCTCATGCAAAAGCTGCTGTACGTTCTGCGGATGGGGGGGCTCACGGGGTTGTGCCTCGTGCTGCAATCGGCCGTTCCAAGCCACGTCTGTGCCCGCCCGTTGATGAGTGACGTTCCGGAGGCGGCCACCGAGACGCGCCTGCGCACGCCGCCATCATTGCGTCACCGCACGGCTCGCCTCCGCCGCGACGCCAACCCTGCTGCCGGCACCGGCCGCGACTATTTCCGGCCCCATCGCCTGCCCAGCCAGCGCAAGACCGATTCGTTCAGTGTCCGGGCCCAGCGCTGGTGGGCCAACCACCGTCCGCACTAACCGGTCAGCCACGCGTTGCAGGAGCACGGTTTTGAGGATAGGGCTGCAGTTGGGCATCGTCAATTTACTTTGGCACCGGGCATCATGATGGAAGTGCGAATACATGTTGTTTTTCGGGCACGAAGTGAGCGAGCTAGCCGGTATCCAGCCTGACTGTGGGCCTATCATATCCACTACCGCATCGTCGACTTGGCCACCGCGTGGTGGCTGCTGAACCCTGGCGGGAAACACTGGTAACGGCTCGGCCTGGAGATGGGAAAACAATGACGGTCCGTGGAAAAAGTAGAATTGCAGGGTGCCGCCGTTGAGGTTTTTCCAGCGCAATACCCGGATTTTTCACGTTGCTGGTCTGGGTCTGCTGGCGGGTTGCCATTTCGGTGGCCCGCATCTATTTTCCTCGATGGCGGCCCAACTGCCCCGCTACACTTTGCAGACGGATTTAAACCGGCCTGAGCACCGCATAAGCCTGCACTGTACGTCGGTCGGCTGCAAGCGGATGAATGAATCCACCAGTACACTACCGCAAAGGGGGAGGCTTTCGATGACGAAGTGGTACGCCCCGGGGTAAATTAAGCTGTGGAGGCATCAGCCCAACCAGACCAGAACAGCCACATGGGCAGCACGTGAGGCGGCGAAAACTAACAGGGAATGAGTTGGCACAGCAGACAAGCGGGAGGTGTTACGGAATGGTGGAAGCACGGAGTTTCTATTCTTATCGAAGCACCCGCCCGCTTCCGCTATTCCAGATTTTGGAGTGTATTCCGGCAGGTGGACAGCTATAAGTTGAGGTTTTGATATAAAATACTGTTTTGCAATGTTTTAACAGTTAAATCTGACTTGGCACTGACTTGGCAACAAGGCTGGCATGCGCCAAACCTCTACTACTTCTTCTGATTCTGACCTGCTGACTGGGCTGCTGGGGCGGCTGGGCTTCGCGGCCCGGCCCGATGGCGAGTTGCAGCTGCGCGGCATCCGCAACCCCGACAGTTCCTTGCGCTGGGTGTGGCCGGCTGGGGAGCAGCAGCCGCTGTTTCTGGCCTTCTACAACGCCACCACCTGGAAGGCCCGCTTATTCAGCCAGGCCGTGCGGCTGGCGTTTGCCTGCCGCCTGCAGGGGCTGCTGTTCCCGGTGCTGCCCGGCCGCTATCAGGCCGAATCCCGGCCCGGCTGGCTGCCCGGCTCGTTTGCCTTGTTTACCGGCACGCCCGGGCCCAACCGCAAAGCCGTGTGCTGCGCCCCCGACGCCCAGGGCCGCCGCGTATTCGCCAAGCTGGCCCTGGGCCCCGAGGCCGAGGCCAAAATAGCCCGCGAGGCCGCCGTGCTGGCCCGCCCCCGGCCCGCCGCGTTGCGGGCCGTGCCGCTGCCCCAGCTGCTGGCCAGCGCCCCCGGCCTGCTGGTGCAAACCGATGTGCAGCCCGCCCACGCCATCCGCAGCGCCACCCTGGAGCTGCCGCACCGCGCCTATCTGTGCGCCACTGCAGCCGCGGCCCGCCGCCTGCCGCTGGCCGCCACCGAGTTCTGGCACACCGTGCACCACCAGGTAGCCGATTTGCTGAACCTGCCCGATACCCGCCTGCCCGTGGGACTGCGCCGCCAGCTGGCCACGCTGCTCGCCGGCCTCAGCCCCCAGCAGCAGCTTGGCTTCGGCTTCGCCCACGGCGACTTTACCCCCTGGAACTGCTGGGTAGCCCCCGGCCCCGACGAGGCCACTCCCGGCCACCTGGCCCTCTACGACCTGGAGTTTGCCACCGAGCAGGCCCCGGTGCTCTACGACCTGTTCCACTTCCAGGTGCAGCAGGGGCTGCTGGTGGAGCGGCTGGCCCCGGCCGTCATCCGCGACCAGGCGCTGGCCCTGGCCGCCCAGCTCGACCCCGGCCTGGCCCCGGCGGAAGTGCGGCTGGCCTGGCACCTGTATCTGCTGCACCAGGTGAGCAGCGGCCTGCTGCTCTACCACGCCCAGCCCGAGTGGCACACCCAGGTGCAGTGGCTGCTGGCCGGCTGGCACGGCCTCGTGAACCTGGAGCTGGCCGCCACCGAGCCCCACCGCCGGCTGGTGCTGGCCGAGCTGCTCGACGCGCTGCCCGGCCGGGGCGGGGTGGTGCTGAAGCTGCGCGCCGCCGACGCCTACGAGCTGCGCCCCACCTCCGACGTAGACGCGCTGCTGCCCCGCGCCGCGGCCCGGGCCACCGCCCGGTTCCTGCGCCGCCACCCGCTGGTGCGCGCCGCCACCGTGCGCCCCCAGGCCCACATGCTGTCGGTGGACTGCCACCTGCACGACGACACGTTTCTGTCGGTTGATCTGCTGCACGAGGTAGAGCGCAAAACTCTGCGGCTGCTGCCGGCCCCGACCGTGCTGGCCGCAGCGCGCACTGTGGCCCCCGGCGTACCGGTGCCTTCCCTGGCCCACGATTTCGCCTACACCTGGCTGTTTTACTGGCTGAACGCCAGCTCCGTACCCGCCGGTCACCTCTGGCACTTCGAGCAGCAGCCCGCCGCGGAGCAGCGCGCCTTGCTGGATAATCTGCGCCGTGACTATGGCCTCTCGTTTGGCTCCCTGGCTGAGGCGGCCGAGTTTGATGCGGCCCTGCTGCCGGCACTGCAGCGGGCCGTGCGGCGGCAGCCTGGCAACGGGTGGCTGCAGCGCGGGCGGCGGGCTCTGGCCTACGGCTGGCACACGCTGGCCTCGCACTTTCGGCCCCAGGGCATGCTCATCACCTTCAGCGGGGTGGATGGGGCCGGCAAATCGACGGTGATTGAGCACGTGCGGCACGGGCTGGAAAAGCAGTGGCGCAAGCGGGTGGTCGTGATTCGGCACCGGCCTTCAGTGCTGCCCATCCTCAGCGCCTGGAAGTACGGCAAGGCCGGGGCCGAGCAGCGCGCCGTGCAGAGCCTGCCCCGCCAGGGCCAGAACCAGAGCCAGCTGTCCTCGCTGGCGCGCTTCGCCTACTACTACCTCGATTACGTGGTGGGCCAGGCCGTGGTGTGGCTGCAGCACACTCGCCGGGGCCACATCGTGCTCTACGACCGGTACTACTTCGACTTCATCAACGACAGCCGCCGCAGCAACCTGCGCCTGCCCGAGGGGCTCACCCGCTCCCTGTACCGCTTCGTGCACAAGCCCCGGCTCAACTTCTTCCTCTACGCCGACGCGGCCGAGATTCTGCGCCGCAAGCAGGAAATGCCCGCCGCCGACATCACCCTGCTCACCCGCAAGTACCAGGAGCTGTTCCGGCAGCTGGGCAGCCGCTACCGCCACTCGCGCTACATCCCCATCCGCAACCACGACCTCGACGCCACTTTATCCACCATCAGCACCTATATCCGGCAGGAAATCCAATGAGACAGTTATTCACGCGGCTGGTACGCCTTCGCAACCCCGATTTTTCCATCCACCCGGCCGTGGGACTGAGCGGGGTGGCCGGCTTTGGCTGGCGCACGGCCCGGGCTTTGCTGCGCGGGCAGCTACTGTGGCTGCGCGGCCGCAACCCCCACGGGGCTATGCTGGGCCGCGGCGTGCGGTTTGAGTACCTGAATAGCATCCGGTTTGGCCAGTGGCTGAAGGTGGGCGAGCAGGTGCGGTTCAGCGGCCTTTCTACTGGAGGCCTGCAGCTGGGCAACCACGTCAGCATCGGGGCCTTCAGCCAGGTGATTGTGTCCACCTCGCTGCAGGCGCCGGGCCAGTACATCTTCATCGGCAACCGGGTGGGCATCGGGGAGTTTGCCTACTTGGGCGGCGGCGGCGGGCTGCGCATCGACGATGACTGCATCATTGGCCAGTACTTCAGCTGCCACCCCGAAAACCACGTGCACGCCGACGTGCAGACGGCCATCCGGCTGCAGGGCACCACCCAGCGGGGCATCCACATCGGGGCCGGCTGCTGGATTGGCAGCAAGGTTACGGTGCTCGACGGGGTGAGCATCGGGGCGGGCTGCGTGGTGGCCGCCGGGGCCGTAGTCACCCGCTCTTTGCCCGACAACTGCGTGGCCGCCGGCGTGCCGGCCCGCGTCATCAGCTCCCGCGTGGCCCGTCCGGTGCGCGCCGCTCACCTTCAGCCTGAACCCGCCTAAATGGAAACCCGTGTACTCATTACAGCCTACGCCGTGAATCCCTACAAAGGCTCCGAGGATGCCACCGGCTGGAACTTCCTGCTGCAGGCCGCCCGCCACCAGCTGGTGGTGGCCGTCACGCGCCGCAACAACCGCCCCGATATCGAGCGGTACCTGCAGGCCCACCCCGAGCTGGCCGCCCGGGCCGCCCGCATCGAGTTCCGCTACTTCGATTTGCCGGCCTGGTGCCGGTGGTGGAAGAAGGGGCCGCTGCTGTCGGTGCTCTACTTCTACATGTGGCAGCTGAGTCTGGCCCTGTGGCTGTGCTGGCGCCGCCCGGCCGTGGATGTGGTGCACAGTCTCAATTTTCACAGCGACTGGACGCCCTCGTTTCTGTGGCTGCTAGGCCGGCCGCTGGTGTGGGGGCCGGTGGGGCATCACCCGGCCATTCCCCACAACCATCTCACCCGCCACGGCCGCCGCGCCTACCTGCGCGACCGGCTGCTCTGGACGATGAAGCGCGGCTTCTGGCGCTTCGACCCGTTTCTGTGCCTCACGCGCCGCCGCGCCGGCCACGTGCTCTGCGTAAACTCCACGGTGGCCCCGGTGCTGGGCCTCAGCGGCCGGCAGTCGTCGCTGATGCCCGCCGTGGCCGTGGAGCTGCCCCGCCTGCCCCCGGCCCCCGCCGCCCCGGTCGATGAGTTTGTGGTGATGATTGCCGGCCGCATGGTGCCCTTAAAGGGCTTTGACATGGTAATTACCGCCTTTGCCCGCTTCTACCACGCCCTCAGCCCGCAGGAGCAAAGCAGCTGCCGGCTGCAGCTCATCGGGAGCGGGCCCGAGGAGGCCCGGCTGCACCAGTTGCTCCAGCGCCACGGCCTGGAGCACTGCGCCCGGCACCAGGCCTGGCTGCCGCGCGAGCAGGTGCTGGCCAGCTACGCCCAGGCGTCGGTGTTCTTCTTTCCTTCGCACGAAGGCGCGGGCATGGTGGTGCCCGAAGCCCTGAGCTACGGCGTGCCGGTGCTGTGCTACGCCAACGCCGGCCCCGGCGAACTGGTGCCCCCGGCCTCGGGCCTGAAGGTGCGCTATGGCTCCTTCACCCGCAACGCCGATGAGTTTGCCGCCCACCTTACGGCCCTGCTGCGCAACCCCGGGCTGCGGGCCGCCGAGGCTACCCTGGCCCGTCGCCACGTAGCCGCCCACCACACCTGGAACCGCCGCGGCGAGCAGCTGCGGGACATTTACACTCACGTTCTTGCCTCATGAGCCACATCATCGCCGTTCATTTGCTTAACGACCGGAGCGGCAGCCCGCTGGTGCTGCGCCAGGCCTTGGCCGCCCTGCACCAGGCCGGTCATCACCTCGAGCTGCTCACGGCCACGCCCGGCCCGGTGGGGCACCTCAGCCACCTGCCCGGTGTGCGCATCCACGCCTTGCCCTACCGATGGTCGGCCAGCGCGTGGCGCACGCTGCTGCGCTTTGGCTGGGTACAGCTGGTGATATTCTGGAAAGTGCTGTGGCTAGCCCGGTCCGGCTCGGTGGTGTACGTAAACTCGCTGCTGCCTTTTGCGGCGGCGCTGGCCGGCTGGTGCCGGGGCGCGCGGGTGGTGTACCATGTGCACGAAGTATCCATCCGGCCCGCGCTGCTCAAGCGGCTGCTGTGCGCCGTGGTAAACCGCACGGCCCACGAGGTCGTGTTCGTGTCGGAGTACGTGCGGGAAACGCTGAAGCTGCGGGTGCGCCGACAGCGGGTAATCTACAACGCCCTGAGCCCGGCTTTTGTGCGGCAGGCCGCCCAGGCCGCGCCAGCCGCTGCGCCGTTCACGGTACTCATGGCCTGTTCCCTGAAAGACTACAAGGGCGTGCCCGAGTTCTACGCTTTGGCCGCCGCCTTGCCCGATATGCGCTTCGAGCTGGTGCTGAACGCCGACGCGCCCACTGTGCAGGCCTACCGGCTCACGCACCCAGCTCCGGCCAACCTTGCGCTATTTTCCACTACCGGCAACATGCACACCTTCTACCAGCGGGCAGCCGTAGTGCTCAACCTCTCACGCCCTACTGAATGGATCGAAACCTTCGGAATGACGGTGCTGGAGGCCCTGAGCTACGGTCGGCCCGTGGTGGTGCCCCCGGTGGGCGGCGTGGCCGAGGTGAATGTGGTGGGCCAGACGGGTTTCGCCCTCAACGGTCGGGAACTACCCCGGCTGGTGCAGGCCTTGGAGCTACTGCACCGCAATGCCATAACCTACGCCCGCATGGCCGCCGCCGCCCGGCAACGCGCCGCCGCCTTCGCCCCCGAAGCCTTTGCCCGCCAGGTGCAGCAGTGCTTTGCCACTACTGAGTCTCCGGCCCTGAGCCCGATAGTTTACACTACCTCCCAGGCCGCCTGAGCGGTGTAGAGCCGCACTGTTCAACGTCTCGTCGTTGAACGGCTGGCCCTGAACCCAACATCAGCAACCATGAGACGCCAAGTAGTGCGTCTCTGCGTCGGCCCATCGGCACCATTCTTCTTATCCTCGCATTATTTTCTCTCAATCCATGAAATCTCAAAGAGTAGCCGTTATCGGCACGGTGGGGCTGCCGGCCTGCTATGGCGGCTTCGAAACCCTCACGGCCTATCTGGTGAAATACCTGCATGCCGAGCACGAACTGACCGTATACTGCAGTGGCAAGAAATACCCCAAGGAGCAGCGCCAGACGCACTACCAGGGCGCCCGCCTGCGCTACCTGCCGCTCGAAGCCAACGGTTTCCAGAGCATCCTCTACGACTGCCTCTCTATTCTGCACGCGCTGTTCTTTGCCGATGTACTGCTGATTCTGGGGGTACCGGGCGGTATCATGCTGCCCTTCGTGAAGCTGTTTACCCGCAAGCGCATCATCATCTCCATTGATGGCATTGAGTGGCGGCGGGCCAAGTGGAGCAAGCCGGCTAAGTGGTACCTGCGCTTTGCCGAATACCTAGCCGTGCGCTTCAGCCACGCCGATATTTCCGACAACGACGCCATCCAGAACTACACGGCCCGCGCCTACAGCACCCGCAGCCGCGTGATTGAGTACGGCGGCGACCATGCCCAGCCCCAGCCCAAGACCCCGGCCTACTGCCAGCAGTACCCGTTTTTGCAGGAACCCTACGCCTTCAAGGTGTGCCGCATCGAGCCCGAAAACAACGTGGAGCTGATTCTGAGCGTGTTTGCCGATCTGCCGGCCTACCCCTTCGTATTAGTGGGTAACTGGAACAACAGTGAGTTTGGCCGCCAACTGCGGGCCCGTTACCAGGGCTGCGACCACCTGCACCTGCTCGACCCTATCTATGACCAGACCACCCTGGACGTGCTGCGCAGCAACTGCCACGTGTACGTGCACGGCCACAGCGCCGGCGGCACCAATCCCTCGCTGGTGGAGGCCATGCACCTGGGCCTGCCCGTGCTGGCCTTCCACGTATCCTTCAACAAAGCCACCACTGAGCACAAGGCCCGCTACTTCGGCAACGCCGAGGAGCTGCGCGCCCATCTCACCAATACCCCGGCCGAGGCCTGGCAGGCTCTGGCCCGCGACATGCGCGAAATTGCCCACCGCCGCTACCGTTGGGAAGTGGTAGCCCGCAAGTACAGCTACCTGATTCAGAAGGTGTGTTCGGAGCGGCCCAGCACCAACTTGGTTCCGCACATTAGCCAGCTCGGTACGCAGGAGCTGCTGCAGCATCAGTTGGCTCACTACCAAGTGCTCACGCCATTTTATGAGGAAGATTAGGGAGGGGGCAGGAGTACCTCTCACTCAACTGTTTTTAGCAGTCCCGATAAAGTGCTCAAGTTCTTTTATTGGGAAAAAAGTGCTTCATTTGCCTTTAAAGTACAATTTTTTAAAAAAATATTTATATAAATATCTTGTTAGTTAGTCTCAATATGAGAAAAATCTAATTGCTAAATTGAATTGCAATCTTAGTGCAAGTAGCTGTTTTTGAACTTGATGGGATTAAAATGCATCTTTGTGTTATACCAAACGCAGGGAAAACCATTGATTTTTTTCTGTCTTTAGTGATGTTTTTTCAACCTAAATGACACGCGTGTAGTATTCATTCACTTTGCGTACCCCATACGCTATTTTTTCAGCGGGGGCTGTGCCTGCTTCCCCCACCCACCGAGCCAGTTGGGTCGGCTGCTGCTCGTTTGGTCAGGTTTCCATTGTCTTTGCTGTTGATGCTTACGGCTGTTGCTGCCCTGGTAGGGCGCGATGGCTGAGTTGCGTTGTTGAGCCATAGTTTTTTTCGTGCATGAGTACACCACTACCTTTTTCCATCGTGATTGTAGAGGATGACCCGTGGTACGGGCAACTACTACAGTATCATTTATCGCTCAACCCCGACTACCAGGTGACGCTGTACACCTCTGGCCAGGAGTTGCTGCGTAATCTGCATCGGCTTCCTGATGTGGTCACCCTCGATTTTGGCTTGCCCGATATAGAAGGCCGCGAGCTGCTGCGCCGCATCCGCGAGCAGCAGCCCGAACTGCCGGTCATCATCATCAGCGCCCAAAGTAAGATTGCCACCGCCGTAGAACTGCTGCGCTTGGGTGCCTCCGATTACCTGGTGAAGGACGAGTACACCAAGGATCTACTTTGGAATGCGGTACTCAAAATACGGGAAACCAGTCGCTTGCGTCAGCAGGTGCAGCAGCTGCAAACCCAGTTGCAGGAAAAGTATGACTTTCAGCGGCTGCTGAAAGGTCACAGT
>NZ_RWIT01000028.1 GCF_003944715.1 Hymenobacter rigui
TGCGGCTGGCCGGCAGCCGAGCCCACGTAGCCCTGCACCCGCAGGCGGTTGTTGCTGTCCTTGGAAATGTTGGTAATTACCGGGTAGTCGATGCCGCCGTTGGCCTGGCGGTAGGGCGGAATCTGGGAGGTGGGGGTGCCGGCCACGTCCAGCAGCCCGTCGTTGCCCGTTACCCCGTCGCCCTGGCCGTAGTTGGCGTCGCCCCCCACGCGGCCGTTGGGGCCGGTGAAGTCGATGGACAGCAGCCCGGCCGCCCCGGCAATGGAGCCGTCCCCGTTCAGGAAGAGGGCGTTCTGGCTGATCTGCACGTTGCGCTGGCCGTAGTTGAGCACAATGCCCGACGACTGGTTGCGGGTTATTACGTTGCGGGTAATCAGGTCGGTGTTGGTGCTGTTAACGGTACCGGTGCGGGCCAGGTAGTGAATGCCCGAGCCCTCCAGGCGCGAGTTGGTGCCGCCCGTGCCATTGCCGCTGATGGTGTTGTTGCGGATGAGGTTGTTGCTAAGCCGGCCGATTTCCAGCTGAATACCGCTGCTGTTACTGAGGCTGATCAGGTTGCCCTCAATAAGCAGCGGCCCCACGGCGGAGCCGTTGTCGCCAATGGAAATGCCATCCGCCCCGGCCGAAACCTGCCCGTTCTGCACAAACTCGTTGTTGCGGATAACAACCCCGGTGGTCGTGCGCGCGCCCAAGTACCTCAGGCCCGAACCGCCGGCGTAGCCAATCAGGTTGTTCTGCACAGTGGCCGTGGGCGCGTTCAGGGTCAGTGCTACACCCGAGGTGCGGGCCGTGGCCGGCAGCCCCACGGCCGTTGGCGTGATGCCCAGCGCATTGCCTTCCAGCAGCAGGCCGTTGCCGCTTGCCTGCACGCCCGAAGCGGCCCCGTGTACCGAAAAGCCGCGCAACGTGCTGGAGTCAGCCGCCAGGGTGAGGGCAGTGCCCCCGGTCAGGGTTACAGCCAGCTCCACCTCGGGGCCGCTTACCTGGCTCAGGGCCAGCGCATCGGTACCCACGGTGCCACCCGTACCGAGCAGCACGGTGTTAGAGTTGCCCACTAGCGTGGTTTGCGTGGTGCCATCAAGTACGGTGCCGGGCCCGGTGATGGAGGGCAGCGCCGAGGCCGGCGAGAACTGCGCCACGCGCTGGCCGGTGGAGCCCGTGAGCTGATCGGCAAGGCCTGCCCGCAGGCCGGGGTGGGCCTGACCGTCGGGAATCATGAACAGGGAGGTTTCGCGGCGCGGGGCGCGGCCCTGCTGCCGGAGCGTGGTATTGTCCAGCGCGTTGGCGTTCAGGACAAACTGCCGCAACGAGCCCTGGCCCGCGTCGTTGGTGTTCGTAATCACGTCGAAGTTGAAGCCGAAATCTAGCCCCGTAACGGCCGTGCTGCTCACCGTAACGGGCGCCACGCTCTGGGCAGCGAAGGTGCTCAGGTTGCCCGTCGAAACCGTGAAGGCACTGGAAGTGAAAGTAGAGTAGGAGCCGTTGGCGGGCTGAATCTGCCCCACGGGCGAACCGTTGACGAGTACCTGCACGGTTTGGGAAGATGCGTTGTTAACCGGCCGCTGGGTACTCACGAAGCGAATGGTATAGGTGCCGGCCGCCAGCGGCAGGCTTTGCTGCACGCTGCCGCCTCCCTGCAAAAAGGCTACCTGCGTGCCTCCGCCCGAGGGCGCCGTGGAGTTGAAGGCACTGCCGTTGGCGGCAATGCCCGACGAGCCCACAAAGCTCCACTGGGCTCCGGTAGGGTTATACGCCGCACCGTTGCCCAGGCTGGGCGTTTCAAAGTTGTCGTTTGCCACGGCTCCCGCCACCACTTGGTTCGACGAGTTGCGAACCTGCACCAAATCCACGAAGGCGGTATTGTCGCCGCCGTTGGGGTTGAGGCCCTGAATCTGGAGCACTACCCCCGAGGCGCTATTGGCTGGCCCATCGGCCTGGCTGGGCGTTTCCCCACCAACGCGGTTGACATCGGCGGCCCCGTTGCGCACTACGTAGGTTTGCACGGGCAGCAGGCCGGCAGCGCTGCCGGGCCGGGTAGAGCGCACAGTAGCACTGACTACCCGCACGATGTAGGAGCCCGCTGCCAGCCCCGTAAACGAGTACTGACCCAGGCTGCCGGCAGTGGTGCTGGTGGTGGTGCTGCTGATGTAGGTGCCAGCACTGGTGTATAGCTCTACCGTAGCAGGCGCGGTCAGCGGTACAGCCGAACCCGCCAGGGCGGTATTGGCCGCAGTTAGGCTGCGGCCGGCTCCCCCACCATAGTTAAGGTCCTCAAACAGGGTGCCGCTGATGGATTGAGCCCTACCCAAGGCAGGCGCGGCCAGCAGTCCGGCCAAGAAAAACAAACGTAAATGTGAAGTCATAGTACTTGGTATAGAAAAGGCCAGCAGTGATGAGAAGGCCGCCTCATCCTGAAAAAAGTCGACCGTTTGGTAGTAGTCTGCCGCCGGGTTAAGCACTCCGGCGGTAGTTCTTAGTCAGCTCATTTGATGCTCACCGGAATGGCGGGCTTGTAGTGGTTTTTCCCTCTGCTCCTCAACACCCCCAACTGGCGCGGGCATCTCGCAGGTGCTGCTCCGCCTCCCGCACCGAGCAGACCGGTTGCGGGCTCAGACATTCCTGTTTAAGAATGCCGCTCACGCGCTCAGCACTGGCCTTTTCACGCTGATTAAAGTTCTCTGTCATGCTGACCCGGATCTGAAAGGGAGCCAGCGCGTCCAGGGATTCCTGACGGCAGTATTGATTGCCCCGGTTACTGTGGTGAATTAACCGTGTACTGATCTGTCGCAAGGGCATTTCCAACGCACGTCGCGCGTGCATCGTGGCCAGGGGGTCGGCGACGGCAACCGAGAAGATCGTCAGGTCCTTGTGACGGCGCTTCTCCGATCAGCAGGCTATCGGCTGCCAGCAGCGAAAACAGGGCATCCCGTACCAACCTGATGCCTTGTTCCCGCAAGTCCTGTAATCGTAGGCCAGGCGCAGGTAATTTTCCCTCACCACCTGGCGCATCTCCAGCTCGTGGGTCTGCTTACCAAACAGAAAAAAGTGTTCCAGCTGACGGAGAGTGATGGTCAACCTATGTTAGGACAAGACAAGAAGCAGCAGGAAAAGCAGCGGGTTTTCATGGCAACGGGAGTGTAGGTGAGAGAATCACACAAAGTTGCCGGGCCGCTGCCGCCCCTAATGATAAAAGGAGTCGAGTGCCGGAAAAGCCAGGTTGGGGCGGGCGTTTGCGAGGTTGAACGCCCGCCCCGCGAGGCTCATTTGCCCAGCCATTCCTTGAAGGGCGTCACCCGGTCGCCGCTCACGAACACCTCCTGGCGGGGCGGCGGCAGTAGCTCGAGCTGGATCTTGCCCCCCGGAAAAGCGTGAATGGTACCGATGGCCTCCCGCGCCACGAGGAAGCTCCGGCTGATCCGGAAAAACCGGTCCGGGTCGAGCAGCTCGGTCAGCTTGTCGAGGCTGTACTCCACGTCCACGCGGGAGCCCTGGCGGGGCATAAGCCAGGTGGCTTTGTCGGCGAAGAAAAAGTAAGCCACGTCGGCGGTTTCAATGCTGCGCAGCTTCGTGCCGCTGCTCACCATGAAGCGCGGCTTGTAGGCGGGGGACGGGGGAGGCGCTGCCGGCAGTTGCCCCAGCAGCCGCAGCAGGGCCGTCAGGTCGGGGGCCAGCGCGGCGTGCCGCGTCCGGAACTTGGCCAGGGCCGCGGCCAGCTCGTCGGGGGCTACGGGCTTAAGCAGGTAGTCGACGCTGTTGGTTTTGAAGGCTAGCAGGGTGTAGGCGTCGAAGGCCGTGGTGAAAACGATGGGCAGCGTAAGCTGCGCCCGCTCGATGAGTTGAAACCCGGTGCCATCTTCCAGATGAATATCGAGCAGCAGCAGGTCGGGGTGACCGGGCTGGCCGGGGCCCTGCCCGGGTGCGGCAAACCAGGCCAGGCCCTCCGCCACCGAGGGCAGCTGGGCCAGCACCCGGATGGCGGGGTCGCACTGCCGGAGCAGGCCGGCCAGCCGCTCGGCGCTGCGCGGTTCGTCTTCGAGGATGAGCACGTTCATGGCAGCAGCGGCAGCAAGGGTAAGTCAACGATAAAATAACCGTCCGTTTCCGTCACCCGCACGGGCTGGTCGGTGAGCAGCCGGTAGCGGCCAATGATGTTTTGCAGCCCCACGCCCGTGGAGGCTTCCGGCACCAGCCGCCGTTGCACGGGGTTGGCCACCCGCAGGCAGTTGCCAGCCAGCGCGATGCTCACGCGCAGGGGCTCAGCGGCGGAGAGGCGGTTGTGCTTAACTGCGTTTTCGAGCAGCAGCTGGAGCGTGAGCGGGGCAATGGCGTAGCCGTTGCGGGCAGCCTCGGGCACCTCGAGGGTCACAAGCAGCTTGCCCTCAAAGCGTAAGGTGAGCAGAAACGTGTAGGACGCCAGAAAGTCCAGCTCCGTGCGCAGGAGCACCCGCGCCTGGTCGTGCTGCTCCAGCAGGTAGCGGTAGGTGGTGGCCAGCCGGGCCACGAACTGCCCCGCCAGCCGGGCGTCGGTGTCCACCAAAGCGGCTAAGATGCTGAGGCTGTTAAACAGAAAATGCGGGTTTACCTGGTTGCGCAGGGCCTCAAGCTGGGCCTGCACGGTGGCCAGCTCCAGGCGTTCAGCGTGCCGGCCCAGCTGCTGAATAAGCCGGGCCGAGCGCCGGTTGGCCGTCAGGTAGAAGGCCGCGAGCAGGGCCAGCACGGTCAGGCCGTTGTTCATACGCCGCCGCTGGCGGTTGTTGTTGGCCGGCTCGTCGGGGGCGCGCCCGAGGGTGGGTAGCTCGTGTTCGAGCCCTTGCTGCATGCGGGCGTGAATGCGCCCGAACAGCGCGTTGACTGGTATGGCCAGGCCCACCGCCAGCAGCAGGGTCAGCACTAACGGGGGGAGCCGCCGCCGCAGGCTAGCTGCCGTCCCGCCCAGCCGGTCCTGCAGCCCGTCCATCAATAGTACCCAGCCCAGCAGCAGACCAAAGATGAGCAGCCCCTCCACCAGGAAAAAAGGCAGCTTGCGCAGCAGCACCGCGCCGCTCCACACGGGTACGTTCTGGTAGAGCCGGATGGGCCAGTAAATGAGCAGCACGCCAAGCGCCAGCCGGGTATGCGGCCATAAGTAAAAGCGCAGGGGCGAATCAGCAACACGAGATAAGAGCTTTCCCATCGACAACGCCCGGCGGCAAGAGTACTAAACGGCGACAAAGATGCGAGTCCGTGGCTACCCGGCCAACAAAATGGTGCTGACAGCCGGAAACGGTCGGTTGAAACGAATAGCTGGGCCGTGAGTAGCGCCGGTAGGTGGGGCTGTAGCAGTTCGAATAAGCGCTGTTCGTGCACATCGACAATGCGCTCCCCAGCTGCCCGGCACCTGTACGTGGCTGTTGAGCCTCTCCAGCACTAGCATGGCCTGGCAGTAGTTGGTCATGCCCTTGCGTGCGGCCAACAAGTGTAGATCTGTCCGTTGAATTGAATTGGCACCACCAGAGATTACAGGCTGCGCAGCCGGGCCATCAGGGCCTGCTCGTAACTTTTGCCGATGGGCACTTCGAAGCTACCCAGCTGCAGGTGCCCGTCGGCCACGCTGTCGATCAGGCGGGTGTTGACCATGTAGGAGCGGTGCACCCGCTGGAAGTGGGCGAAGGGCAGCTGTTCCTCAACCGCCTTAAGGGTGGCATGCACGATGTGCTTGCGCGTAGCCGTGACCAGCACGCAGTAGGCCGACATGGCCTCAATGTAGAGGACCTGGTCGAAGTCGAGGCGTACAAGCTTATTGTTTGTGCGGATAAACAGGGACGTGTCGTCGGCGTCCAAGTCGGGCTGGGGGGGAGCCGGGCGGCTGGCCAGCCGTTCCCGCACCCGGGCCACGGCCTGCAGAAACCGGGCGTACTCGAGTGGCTTAAGCAGGTAGTCGGTGACGCGCAGGGCGAAGGCATCCACGGCAAACTGGGCGTGGGAGGTGATGAGCACCACTTCCGGGCCCGGGGAGGGCAGCAGCCGCACCAGCTCCAGGCCCGAGAGCTGGGGCATTTCGATGTCGAGCAGCAGCAGCTGGGGCAAGGGCTCCTGCTCCAGCAGCGGCAGCAGGGCCACCGGGTCGGCCAGGGAGGCCTGCACCTCCAGTCCCGCGGTGATGCGCACGAACTGCTCCAGGGTGAGCCGGTTCATGGTGTTGTCATCGACGATAATGCAGGAAAGCGGGGCGGCGGACATAAGCTCAACGGTAGACATATAACTAACCTGGCCCCATGATACGGATAAGCCGGCAATCCACCCAGCCCGGGCCCCTGGCGGGTAAGCTTCACCGGTCGGTTGGGCCAGTTCACTCACGCGAGGGGGCAGTTCAGTAAAAATTCAGGCACTGCCGCTGCCGGGTACCCAACTTCAGAACAGAGTTGGCGGGAAACCGTTGCCCGGCCCCCCGCCCGCCTGCGCTGCCCCCATTCACACACCTAGTTTGCTCTGCCCATGTCCAGTTCCCACCCCGCTGAGCCCGCGTGTACTAACCACACCCCGCTCTACAACCTGAGTGCGCTGGGCCGCCTGGCCCACGATGCCGGCTTTGTCCGGGAATTCAAGCAGCTGGTGCTGCAGGAAATGCCCGAGCGGCTGGCCGACCTGGAAGCGGCCGTTACCGCGGCTAACTGGACCCGGGTGGTCCGGGAATCCCACAGCCTGAAGTCAACCATGGGGCAGCTGGGCCTGCCGGAGCCGGCGCACCTGCTGCGGCAGATGGAGCTGGCCGCCGCCTCACAGCCGGTTCGGGCGCAGCTGCGGGGCTGGCTGCGGCGCCTGCGCCTGGCGGTAGCCCCGGTGCTGCTGGCCTTTCAGCAGGAGCTCCGGGCCGACAGATTCGCCCCGGTTATCCGCTGATCCCCGCTGGTTTCTCCGGCCTGCTCTGCCGCCCAATCCGCCGCCCCATGCATCAGCAAGACATCATTATGCTCTGCCAGCAGGACTGGCACCTGCCGCTGGGCACCAACGCCCGCAGTCTGGCCCGGGAGCTTTCGGCCCACAATCGGGTGCTCTACGTGAATCTGCCACTGGATCTGAACACCTTGGTGCAGCGTCTGTGGCGCGGGCCGGTCAGGCCGCTGCTGCGCCGGCTGCTGGGCCGCACTTCCGGCCTGGAGCAGGTTGGCCCCAACCTGTGGGTGCTCACCCCGGATTGCCTGCTGCTGTCCATCAACCGGGTGCCCTGGGCCGGACTGTTTGCCCGGCTCAACGACCTGAATGCCTGGCTGCTGGCCCGCAGCATCCGGCAAGCCAGCCGGACGCTGGGGCTGGACCAGACTACGCTGCTTGTGGACGGCATCATCTTTCCGGCCACGGAGCTGCGGCACCGGCTGCGGCCTGCCCGGCTGGTGTACTACCTGCGCGACTACATGCTGGCCGTGCCCTACTTCCGCCGGCACGGCCCGGCCGCCGAGGCCCGCCTGCTTATCCAGGCCGACGTGGTGGCCACCAACTCAGCTTACCTGGCCGACTACGCCCGCCGCTTTACCCCGCGCAGCTACGACATCGGACAGGGCTGCCAGCTGGACCTCTACCGGCCCGGCCCGGGCTGCGCCGAGCCCGCCGATCTAGCCGCCGTGCCGCACCCGCGCCTGGGCTACACCGGCTTTCTGACGACCGTGCGCCTGGATCTGCCGCTGCTGGAGCAGCTGGCCCGCCAGCGCCCCGACTGGCACCTGGTGCTGGTGGGCCCCGAGGACGAGGAGTTCCGGCGCAGCCCGCTGCACGGGCTGCCCAACGTGCACTTTCTGGGCCGCAAGCCGCCGGAGCAGCTGCCCGCCTACGTGCAGCACCTGGACGTGTGCCTGAACCCCCAGGCGGTAAACGAGGTGACCCAGGGCAACTACCCGCTCAAGATTGACGAGTACCTGGCCATGGGCAAGCCGGTGGTGGCCACCTACACCCGCACCATGGAGCTCTTCGCCGACTACGTGGCCCTGCCCCGCGACTACGCCGGCTGGCTGACGGCCCTGAGCGCCGCGCTGGAACCACGCCCGCCGGAGGCCGCCGAGCGAGGCCGGGCCTTCACCCGGAGCCACACCTGGGCCGCCAGCGTGGCCCGCCTCACCGCCGCCCTGGGCCTGACCGCTGGCCCGGTCCCGGCCCCTACTGCTTCCCACCTCCCGTTTGCTCCGCGCCATGCCTGCTAAAATCCGCGTACTCCAGACCATTCGCCAGGGCCGCATCGGCGGGGGCGAAACCCACGTGCTCGACCTGGTGCAGGCCCTCGACAAGCGGCAGTTTGAGCCGGTGGTGCTGGCTTTCACGCCCGGCCCGCTCGTGGACCGGCTGGCGGAGCTGGCCGTGCCGGTGCACGTCATCGAAACCGAAGTACCGTTTGACGTGCGCTGCTGGGGCCGGGTGGAAGCGCTGCTGCGCCAGGAGCGCATCGACCTGGTGCACGCCCACGGCACCCGGGCCCAGTCGAACACGTTCTGGGCGGCGCGGCGGCGGGGGCTGCCCCTGCTCTATACGGTGCACGGCTGGTCGTTTCACCCCGACCAAAACCCGCTGCACCGGCGCTACCGCCAGCTCAGCGAGCAGCTGCTGATGGGGCAGGCCGCCGGCACCATCTGCGTTTCGCAGAGCAACTACCAGGATGGGCGGGCCTTCAGCCGCATGGCCCGGGCCACGGTCATCCGCAACGGCATCGACCTGACCCGGTTCCGGCCCGCGCCCGACGCCGGCTTCCGGGCCGAGCTGGGCGTGGGGCCTGACACCGTACTGGTGGGCTGCGTGGCCCGGCTCACCGCCCAGAAAGACCCGCTGGCCCTGATCCGGGCCGTGGCCGCTTTGCCCGCCGGCCTCGACGTGGTGCTGGCCCTGGTGGGCGACGGGGAGCTGCGCGCCCCGGCCGAGGCCCTGGCCCGGCAGCTGGGCGTGGCCGAACGGGTGCGCTTCGTGGGCTTTCGGCAGGATGTGCCGCAGGTGCTGCGCGCCCTGGACGTGTACTGCCTGCCCTCGCTCTGGGAGGGCCTGCCCATCGGGGTGCTGGAAGCCATGGCCTGCGCCCGCCCGGTGCTGGCCACCGCCGTCGACGGCACCCGCGAGGTAATTGCCCACGGCCGCAACGGCTGGCTGGTGCCCCCCGCCACCCCCGCCGCCCTTACGGCCGCGCTGACCCACCTGGTAACCAGCCCCACCCTGCGGGCGGCGCTGGCCGCCCAGGCCGAGCGCACGGTGCACGCCGGCTACAGCGTGCACGCCATGACCCGGCAGGTGGAAGCTCTCTACCGCCGCCACGCCGCCTGAGTTCCGGGCCATTTCTCTCTTCCCCACTGCCCCGTTTCACACACCTAACTGCCCCAGTCATGAAAAAACAGCTACTGGTAGTCGATGATGAGCCCGCCATCCAGCTCATTCTCACGCACTATTTCAGCGCCGAATACTCGGTGGTAACCCGGGCTAACGGGGCCTTGGCCCTGCAGTGGCTCAATGCCGGCCACGCCGTGGACGCCATCGTGGCCGATTACCAGATGCCCGTGATGGACGGGCCCGCCTTTATCGAGCAGGTGCGCCGCCACCCGCTGCACCGCCATGTGCCGGTGCTGGTGCTCTCGGGCCTGGAGGAAACCAGCAGCAAGATCCGCTGCCTGCGCCACGGGGCCGATGACTACCTGGTCAAGCCCTTCAGCCCCGAGGAGCTGGGTCTGCGCCTGCAGGCTATGCTGCGCCGGCAGCCCCGCACCTGAGTGTTCCCATCATCCACTGTTAGCTGCTGAAAGCCATGCACCTCATTACCCCGAACGCATCCGCTGCCCTGGCCGGCGGCACCTACGTGGGCGGCACGCCCGTGCTCAAGCGTCTGTTTGACGTGACGGTGGCTACTACTGCGCTGCTGCTGCTGGCCCCGCTGCTGCTGCTGGTGGCCCTGCTTATCCGGCTCGAGTCGCGCGGGCCGGTGCTGTACGCCGCGCCCCGGGTGGGGCAGGGCTACCGGGTGTTCCGGTTCTGGAAGTTCCGCTCGATGCGGGTGGATGCCGACCAGCTGCTGAGCGGTATGCAGGCCCGCAACCAGTACGCCCCGGCCGCCCCCGCGGACGCCGCCCCCGGCCCGAACGAGGGTACATGCCCGGGCTGCGGGGCCGCTCCGGGCCGCTGCGCCAGCCTGCTGATTGATGAGCGGGGCCGTCCGGTGTGCGAGCAGCTGCACCGCCGGCTGCAGAAGGCAAAAGGGGCGGCGGCCTTCGTCAAGATTGCCAACGACCCGCGCATTACCCGGGTGGGGCGCTTTCTGCGCAACACCAGCCTCGACGAGCTGCCCCAGCTCTGGAACGTGCTCTGCGGCGACATGAGCCTGGTGGGTAACCGCCCCCTGCCGCTCTACGAGGCCGAGAAGCTGACCACCGATGAAGCCGCCCTGCGCTTTCTGGCCCCGGCCGGCCTGACCGGCCTCTGGCAGGTAAGCAAGCGCGGCAAGGCGGGCGGCCTCTCGGAGCAGGAGCGCAAGGAACTCGACAACGCCTACGCCCGCCACCCCAGTCTGCGCACCGATTTTACCATTCTGCTGCGCACCATTCCGGCGCTGCTCCAGCAGGAAAACGTCTGACGGCCATGCACAAACCCATGCTCCTCTGTCTGCTGGTCCTGCTGCTGTGCGCCGGCCGGTTCGCGGCGGCCCAGGGTGCCCGCCCGGCGGCCGGTCCTGCCCCCGGCCGCGCTGGACTGACCGAACCGGAGGCCGGGCGGGCCGCCTGGGAAATCCGGTTTTTCGATCAGCCGGAACTCACGCTGCCCGTGCTGGTGGCGGCCGCCGTGCGCCACTCGGCCGAGGTAAAAGCCCTGGAAGCCGAGCGGGCCGTGACCCGCGAGGACCTGCAGATTGCCCGCAAGGCTATTCTGGGCAGCGTGGTGCTCACCAACAGCCTCGGCTACGGCAACATTGCCAACGTGGCGCTGGCCGACCCGAGCGTGGTGCCCGTGCGCACCGATAACTCGGCCCGTCACTACGCTACGTCCCTCAACCTGAACCTGCCGCTGGACCGCCTGGCCAGCCGCCCGAACCAGATTGCCCGCCAGAAGCTGCAGGGCCAGCGCCTGGAGTACCTGGCCCAAAGCCGGCGCGACGCCGTGCGCCAGCGCGTCATCGACCTGTACCAGGCCGTGCTGCTGGCCCACCGGGTGCTGGGGCTGCGGCAGCAGAGCTACGTGAATGCCAGCCTCAATGCCCAGCTGGCCGAAAAGCAGTTCCGCACCGGGGAGGCCACCCTGGCCGACCTCTCGTTGATGCAGGACCGCTTCATCAACGCCAGCATCGACCGGGAAAGCGCCGCCAGCTCCTACACCACCGCCCTGCTGCTGCTGGAGGAGGTCACCGGCGCCAAAGTGGCCGATTTACTTGCCCAGCCATGAGTCTCACCGATGCCCTGCGCCAGCTCTGGCGCTACCGCTACGCCCTGGTGGGCGTGCCCCTGCTGCTAACGGGGGCCATCTTCTTCTTCACCCGCCACGAGAAGAAGGTGTACGCCTCGGAAATGACCATCTACACCGGCATTGCCTCGGGCTACACGCTGAGCGGCAACGCCGAGAGCGACTTTTTCCGCACCAGCAACGCCTTCGATAACCTGCTCTCCCTGATCAAGTCGCGCGAGACGCGGGAGGAGGTGGCCTACCGCCTGCTGGCCCACCACCTGCAGCTGGGCGACTCGCTGGATGCGCAGCTGCTGAGCTGGCCCACCCTGAGTCATCTGCACGAGCTGCTGCCCGTCCGGCTGCGCGCCCGCCTCACCGGCCCCACGCTGCCCGAAACCCTGCGCCGGGTGCGGGCCTACGCCGCCGCCAGCGACGACAACGAGCTCTACCGCCTGCTCAACTCCCACGACGACGTGTACTCGGTGGAAGCCCTGGGCCGGGTCGCGGCCGCCCGTATCAATTCCAGCGACCTGATCCGGCTGGAGTACGAGGCCGGCGACGCGGCCGTGTGCCGCCACACCCTGCAGCTCACCACCCAGGTGTTCAGCGAGCAGTACCGCGGCCTGCGCGTCGACCAGACCCAGGCCGTAATCCGCTACTACGAGCGGGAAACCGATAAGGCCCTGCGCGCCCTGAGCGCCGCCGAAAGCCGCTTTCTGGCCTTCAACAAGGACAACGACATCATCAACTACTACGAGCAGACCAAGTACATTGCCGGGGAGCGGGAGTACCTCAACTCCGACATCAACAAGATTGAGATGCAGTACGCCGCCGCCCGCGCCGCTTTGCGGACCGTGAACGGCAAGCTGGCCGGCCGGGCCGCCGCCATTCTGAGCTCGGGCGAGCTGCTGGGCCAGCGCCACCGCCTTGAGGCGCTGCAGGCCGAGCTGGCTAACCAGGAGGTGTTTGCCCGCCAGCGCGAGGGCGGCAGCTCTTCGGCCCTGGTGCCGGCGCTGCGGGCCGAGGTGGCCGCTACCACCGCCGCCATGCACACCACCCTTACCACCCACTACGCGCAGGTGGGCACTGTGGAGGGCATGCCCAGCAAAAGCCTGCTGGAGCAGTGGCTGCAGAACCTGATTGCGGCCACCGAGAACGAAGCCAAGCTGGCCGTGATGCAGAAGCGCAAGGGCGAGTTCATGGCCGAATACCACAAAATGGCCCCGCTAGGCGCCACGCTCAAGATCATCGAGCGGGAAATTGACCTGGCCCAGAAAACCTACCTAGTGCTGCTCAACCACCTCAACGACAGCAAGGCCTCGCAGCAGAACAACGAGCTGACGACCGAGCTGAAAGTGGTGGCCCCGGCCTTCCGGCCCCTGCACCCCAGGAGCGGCAAGCGCAAGCTGCTGCTGGCGGGCGGGGCCTTCGGGGGCTTCTTCTTCGTGGCGGCGCTGGTGCTGGGCGCGGGCCTGCTCGACGGCAGCCTGCGCAAGCCCTCAATTGCCGCCCGCCACACCGGCCTGCCGGTGCTGGGCGTGGTGCCCATGCCGCTGGCTCCCGTGCCCGCCGCCGGCACCTACGAGCAGAGCAGCCTCCATCACCTGACCCGGCAGCTGCTGCGCCAGCGCGGCAGCGCCGCGCCCGGCCAGCCCTTTGTTGTGGCCGTGGCCAGTACCCGCCGCCACGAAGGCAAAACCAGTCTCACGCAAGCTCTGGCAGCCCGATGCGCCGCCCTGGGTTTGCGCACGGTGGCCCTGTACCCCGCCGGCACTGGGCTGGCGCCCGAAACGCCAAACCCGGAGGCCGCCGCCGAGTTCTACGATGCCGCCCGGGCCGCCGTGCAGCTGCCCGCTTTAGCCGACTTGAGCCCGGCCGCCGCCGCTGCCGAGCTGGTGCTGCTGGAGCTGCCCGCCCTGCTCGAAGACGACTACCCCGTGTCGCTGCTGACCCCGGTCAGGGTGGTGGTGCTGGCCCTGCGCGCCGACCGCCGCTGGGAATCCAAGGATCAGCAGGCGCTGCAGGGCCTGCGCGCCGCCACCGCCTACTCGGTAGAAGTGGTGCTCACCGGCGTGGACGCCTTCGATGGCCGCGAGGTTCTGGCGTGAGCATGCCGCTGCCACTACCGGAACCACTGGCTTACTTTTTCCCCGGCTTTCCTCAGATTATCTGACGTTTATATTGCCTGATGAGTATGTACGCTACCCTTAGCACAAGTGCCCGGCGCGCGATTCGCAGCCGCTGGCTGCAGGGGTTGGCGGTGGCGGCCGCTACAGTGGCAATGGGCTGGCTCACGAGCCGGCTGGGGGTGCTGGTGCCGGTGGCGCTGGTGGGGCTGCCGCTGGCGGTTTTTGGGCTGGTGGCGCTGTTTTGGCGGCCACGGCTGGGGGTGCTGGCCTTTATCGGGTACTGCTTTCTGGTGATGACCATCAACCGCCACATCAAGGGCGTGCCGTTCGGGCTGGGCATCGACGGGCTCCTGCTCCTCACGTGGGTAGCGGTGCTGTTTCACCGCTCGCGCGAGGTGGTACAGTGGGGCCGGCTTCGCAATGATTTGTGCTGGCTGGGGCTGGCCTGGTTTGTCATCAACCTGCTCGAAGTAGCCAACCCCGCCGGGGCCAGCCTGGCCGGCTGGTACTACGAGATGCGCGGCACCACCTTCTACTGGGTGCTGAGCGTGCCGCTGGCCATGCTGCTGTTCTACCGCCGGCAGGATCTGCGGCTGTTTCTGGGGCTGGTGCTGGGATTTTCGGTGGCCGGGGCGCTGTACGGCCTCAAGCAGAAATTCCTCGGGCCCGATACGGCCGAGCAGCTCTGGCTGGATACGGGCGCGGCCAAAACCCACGTGCTGTTCGGGGTGCTGCGGGTGTTTTCGTACTACAGCGAGGCGGCCCAGTTCGGGGCTTCGCAGGCGCACGTGGCGGTAGTGAGCCTGGTGCTGGCCGTGGGGCCCTTCCGGTGGTGGCAGCGGGTACTGTTCGGGCTGGCCGCCGCGCTGTGCCTGGATGGAATGCTGCTCTCGGGCACCCGCGGGGCCATGATGGTGCTGCTTGCGGGCGTGTTTATGTGGCTGGTGCTGAGCAGGCAGCTCAAGGTGCTGGTGCTGGGCGGGCTGCTGGCCGGGGCAGCGTTCGGCATTCTCAAGTACACCACCATTGGCAACGGCAACGCCAGCATCGTGCGCATGCGCACCTCCCTGGACCCCAACGATGCCTCCCTGCAGGTGCGCCTGCGCAACCAGGCCAAGCTGCGCGAGTACCTGGCCCCCCGGCCCTTCGGGGGCGGGGTGGGCAGCATCGGCATGTGGGGCGAGAAGTACAATGCGGGCAACTACCTCTCCACCATTGCCCCCGACAGCTACTTCGTGAAAATCTGGGCCGAGTACGGCATCGTGGGCTTTCTGATCTGGCTAGGCATGATGCTCTACATCCTGGGCAAAAGCTGCGGCATTGTATGGCGCACCCGCAACCCGCAGCTGCGCCAGATGCTGCTGGCCCTTACGGCCGGCTACTTCGGCGTGCTCATGGGCAGCTACGGCAACGAGGTGATGAACCAGATGCCCACTGCCATGATTGTCTACCTGGGCTGGGCCTTTGTCTTTCTCGGCCCCTCGCTTGATACCGGACCCGCAGGGGTAGGTGAGCCGGCAGAGAGCCGGTCCCCGGAAGCGGCCCGGTAGGCGCAGACTCGGGGAGTGCGCGAAGCGGGAGCGGATCCGCAGAGGATCTTTAGTTAAGAAAAAGCGGGATTCGGGTCCGGAAAGCCGGCATCAGGTAAACTTTCGGGCAAGCGGCCGGGCAGCGACCTAGCTTTCCTTCATGTCAACGCTGCCGCTCGTTTCCATCGTTTCCGTCAACTACAACCAGCCCGCCGTAACCTGCCGGCTGCTGGCCTCCCTGCGCGGGCTCACGTACCCCAACTACGAAATTCTGGTGGTGGATAACGGCTCGCCCACCGCCGACCCCGGGCCCATTGCCGCGCAGTTTCCCGAAGTGCAGCTTATCCGCTCCGCGCAGAACCTGGGCTTTGCCGGCGGCAACAACCTGGCTTTGCCGGCTGCCTGCGGCAAGTATATCCTCTTCCTCAACAACGACACCGAGGTAGAGCCCGGCCTGCTCGAGCCGCTGGTGCAGCTTTTCGAAACCAATGCCCGCGCCGGCATCGCCTCGCCCAAAATCCGCTACTACTACTCGGCCAACCGGCTGATCCAGTACGCCGGCTGCCGGGGCATCAGCCCCTGGACGGGGCGGGGCCGCACCATCGGCAGCCGCGAGGCCGACCATGGCCAGTACGACGCCAGCCGCCGCACCGGCCTGGCCCACGGCGCGGCCATGATGCTGCCGCGGGCCGTCATCCAGCACGTAGGGCTAATGCCGGAGCAGTACTTTCTCTACTACGAGGAGCACGACTGGTGCCAGATGGTGCAGCGCGCCGGCTACGAGTGCCACTACGTGGGCAGCACCACCGTGCACCATAAGGAATCGGTGAGCATCGGGCGGGCCTCAGTGCTGCAGACGCACTACATGTTCCGCAACCGGCTGCTGTTCATGCGCCGCAACCTGCGCGGCGGGCAGTTCTGGGTGAGCGTGCTCTACTTCCTGCTGCTGGCCGTACCGCGCCACACGTTGCGTTTTGCGCTGGCCCGGCAGGCCGACCACCTGCAGGCCATGTGGCGCGGCCTGGCCTGGCACCTGCGCGCCCGCCACGTGCACCGCAACCGGTTTCTGCCGGCCTGATTCACCTGCTCCTATAATCTAATTCCCCCGCACTATGCTTGCCATTCCAATCCTGCGCCCCCTACTTCACCAACGCCTGGCGGTAGTGCGGCGGCAGCAGCCCGACGTCACTGGCGCGGCCCTGCTGCTGCCGCTGCTGCGCGACCTGGCCGATGGGCTGCTGAGCGTGGCCGCCGCCCGCCTCTGGCTGCGCAGGGCCGAGCTGGGCCGGCGCGTCTCGGTGAAGGGCCGTCCGCGCTACCGCAACGCCGGCCGCCTCATCCTCGGCGACCGGGTCCGCATTCTCTCCGACGTGGAGCAGACCAAGCTGTTTGTGGGTCGGGGGGCGGTGCTGCGCCTGGGCGCAGGCTGCCGCATCAACGGCGCCCACCTGTCGGCCAGCCACCTGATCGACATCGGCGACAACGTGCGCATCGGACCTTACTCGGTGCTGCTGGATGACGACTACCACCAGGCCGGCAGCTACGAAACGGCCGGCAAGTCGGGGGCCATCCGCATCGGCAACAATGTGTGGATTGCCACCCGCGTCACCATCCTCAGGGGCGTGCACATCGGCGAAGGGGCCTCAGTGGCCACCGGAGCGGTGGTAACCAAGGACGTCCCGCCCTACACCCTGGTGGCCGGGGTGCCCGCCAAAGTTATCAGACACCTCCGCCATGAATAAGATCCTGCTGCTGCTGGCCAGCCTGCCGCTGTACGTAGCCGCCGCCTACGCCGTGTTCAACGTGGTCTACCTGCTGGTATTTGCCCTGGCCGGCCACCTGCCCGCCCGCCGCCGGCCGGTGCCCGCAGTACCCGCGCCGGCCGTCACTCCGCCCCGCCTGTGCGTGCTGCTGCCGGCCTACCGCGCCGACGCCGTGGTGCTGGAAACGGCCCCGCTGGCCCTTGCCCAAGCCCGCGCCTACGCCGGCGAGGCCGAGGTGTGCGTGGTGGCCGACAGTCTGCGACCCGCCACCTTGGCCGCGCTGCGGGCCGGGGGGGTAACCGTAGTGGAAGTAGCCTTCGAGCGCAGCACCAAGGGCCAGGCGCTCAGCGCGGCCCTACGCACCCTGCCGCCCACCGCCTTCGACGCGGCTGTGGTACTGGACGTGGATAACGTGCTGGTGCCCGGCTTCCTGGATCAGGTGGCGGCCGCGCTGGCCGCCGGCTACCGGGTGGTGCAGGGCCACCGCACGGCCAAAAACCTGGATTCGCCCTTTGCCGTGCTCGACGCCTGCAACGAGGAAATCAACAACCACATCTTCCGGCTGGGCCACGCCCGCCTGGGGCTGCCGGCCTCGCTGATCGGCTCGGGTATGGCCTTTGACTATGCCTACCTGCGCCACCTGCTGCGGGACATCGGCCAGACCAGCGGTGAAGACAAGGAGCTGGACTTCCGCATCCTGCGCGAGAGGCAGCCCATTGCCTACCTGCCCACGGCGTACGTGCTGGATGAGAAGACCGGCAGTGCGGCCGCCTTCAGCACCCAGCGCACCCGCTGGCTGGCCGCGCAGTGGGAGTTTCTGGGCAAGTACGGTCGGGAAGGGCTGCACCAGCTCGGCCGCGGCAACCACGCCTTCACCGATAAGATTATCCAGTCGGCGCTGCTGCCGCGGCTGCTGCTGCTGGGGCTGCTGGGGGCACTGCTGCTGCTCACGGCCGGGCTGCGGGCCGCCGGGCTGGCGCCGGGGCCGCCGCCGCTGCTCTGGGCCGGGCTGCTGCTGGGTACGGGCCTGGCGCTGCTGCTGGCGCTGCCCGCCCGGCTCTACGGCCGGCCGGTGGCGCGGGCCGTGCTGCACCTGCCGCGGGCCCTGGGGGCTATGGTGCTGGCCCTGCTGCGGCTGAAGCGCGCCCGCCACTCGTTTCTACCCACCCCGCACGCCGTCCGGACGGGCAGTGCCGGGGCAGCCGTTCCCGTTCGCTAGCCGCTATGCCCTGGGAAATCGTGGCGTTGCCGGCCCTGCTCTGCTTTGCATTCGGCTGCTGGCGCGGCCTGCGCGCCGCCCGCTGATGTTCCGCTTCTTTTTTTCTGCTGTTATGCATTTCACAACTACGCTGAACTCCGCCACTCCGGCCGGCCGGCTATCGGGGCTGCTGTCGGGCCTGTCGGCGCGCATCAAGGGCAGCCCGCGGCTCAAGCAGCTGGCCAGCTGGCTGCTGTTCCAGCCCCGCCGCGCCCGGCCCCGCATCTGGGTGCGCTGGCTGGCTAACCCGCTGGTGCACCGCTACGCCCCCGGCTCGCTGGTGCGCCGCGCCCGCCGCGACCTGATCCCTTTCCACGCCTTCGAGCTCGGCCGCCACGCCATCCTGGAAGATCAGGTGACCGTGGCCAACG
>NZ_RWIT01000029.1 GCF_003944715.1 Hymenobacter rigui
TGAACGACGAAGCGCTGTACCCGGTCTTTGCCGATTTTAAGAAGCGCGTACTGGACCCGGTAGCAGAGGACTTCCAGCGTATCGGCTTCGGAGCAACGTGGGTGCCAGTTCGGACCGGAAAGAAAACGACGGCCTTGCTCTTCTCAATACCGAAGGACAAGCCGGAACCCAAGGCCCTAGATGTCGGCACTGTCGAGGATGCGACTGTTGCATTCGACGCATGGCTGAAAGGGACGCATGACCGGAAACTACAAGCGGCGTTTGCGGGCCTGCAGGAAAAGAACCAGCTCACGGCTACCAGCGCTCGTAGGATTGTCCGGTGGGTGGCAGAGCACCCGGAGCACCATGCCAGCTTCTACACGACACGCCACCGCATAGCAACCCATAAGGAGCCAATTGCCAATATGCGGTCCTTCACTTTGGCGGCTCTGAATGCAGCGCTAGGTACGGCGTTCAAATAGCCCCGTCACGGCACGTTCGGTAGTGGTGACGTGGAATGTTGCCACTACCCGAACAGCCTCTTCCAGAAGCCTTGTTTCTGCGGCTCTGGTATCCGTGCTGCCAAGCCCTCGACGATTGCCGTCAGGTGGTCGAGCTGGTTTTGCACGTCCTTCGGGCTGGCCGGTACCTGCGGCTCCGATTTCACAATCTGCCCCTGCGCGAAAGCCCGCACTTCCTCATTGAAGTACTGGCCCATCGTTTTGCCAGCCCGTTGAGCTGCCTTCTCCACAATACCCCGCGTTTCAAAGTCCACGCCCCGAACAGCCCACACGCCGGTATCGGGAGCCTTACGCGGCCTCCCTCCCTTGCCTTTAGGTTTAGCTGCGTTCTGTTCTGGCGTTTCTGCCGCGTTTTCGGGTTTTGTCGTACTTAACTCCGGTTCAGTTTCGGCGTTTTCCGGTTCAGTTGTACCGAACTCTGGTTTCGTTTCGGCACTTTCGGAAGGAGTAGGGGTTTCGTTCTGTTTAGTTTCGGTCCCCGGCTGGCTCATGGAAGTTTAGTTGTACGTTTTGTTCAACAGCCAATGTAGGAGAGTTTGGCGACTTGAATTTTGTATAACTAAACTACCAATTCAGTTATCTGGCCTTAAGAAGCTGTCGTTAAACCATTTAATTAAAAAAGGCCCGACCGTCAAGCCGAGCCTTTGGTGTGGCTGCTGTCCGCTGGCACGTTCGCCGGAGGTTTCTAGGAGTGTCGTGTAAACGAATGATGTTGACAGTTGTAACAATGCAATAGCCTTGTCAGTATTATGCTCCTATTCAAATTGCAGCCGTTTTAAAGAAGACCAGCCTACCCGTACAGGTAGGCTTTTTTATTGGGCTGGTAACCTTTCCACTTGCCAAGAATACATTGGTATCTGCCGCTTACCGAAGTAGCTATTGGCTGACTGGGTAACAGTAGCTGCCCCTAGACCTTACCTTACTTAAAACGGGGAAAAGCGCCACCAAGTCTTCGTACCTTGCCTTTGCTCCCCCTAGGCCCAAAACGACCCATCCATGTGAAATTTATCGTCTCGTCTTCCGCCCTGCCCAAGCAGCTCAGGAGGATTAAAATAAATTCTGCAGCGGGGCTAACGAAAGCCGAGCAGCTGGGTTAGGGTGGGTCATACGGTCGGCTCTTTCTGTCCTTTGGGCCGGTAGTCCAGAAATATACCTTTCGGAAGTGTATCAAAACTGCCTTCTCCCCGATTAGGAGTATGGCTTTGCGGTTCATAGTAGGAAAACCCGACCCAATCAGACCAACGCATCAACACCTTTTCCCACCTTCGCTTTATGGCTTACCTAGCTCTGAAAACACCTCTGCCGCCTTCGGGGGGAACTTCATCAGCAACCGTTTGCCAGCAGCGTAGGTGGGATATTGCCCTGCATCGGCGTTGCAACAAAACCTCCCTGGGATTTTGTGGCGCTGATGACGAACCCGGTACTTAGTGGAGCTGATGATTAATCAACTTAAAAACCGCCTATTAGCATCGAGAACAGCCATTGTGGAAAACTTCCGGGATATGGGTTTGTCCTAGGCGTACAGTGCGGATATCTTCGGAAGCCTTGACCTACTACCTCTGCTGGTTACCGCTTCTGCCGCCAACTTCCAGCCGTGTTCCTTGGGCCAGTCCGGTTCTGCCCCCAACTTTCACAGCAGCTGACTACGCCCACCAGCAGTTCTTCTTAACTAGGCCCTATGAAAACTGACAGCGGCGTGCGTATCTACCTGTATGATGCTTGGTTTTACGCTACGCCTAGTGTATTTTATAATGTAGGCCCTTGGTAGATGCGGATAAAGCCAGCGCCGCGCAGTAGGCAGTTCACATCAAACAAATAGCCCACAACTCTTTCGGAGCTTTGCTCTATAACCCTTCTCTCACAGCTAACCCGTCCGACACCAATGTAAAACAGCGCCTTACCCCCGAAATTCTTTCGACTAAGGCCAAAGAAAAAGGGCTGTTCCTAGGCAGCCCCTTCTTTGGCAGATTTCTCTACCATTCAACGCAGGCGCGGCGAACAGCGCACTACATTTTGGATTCAGTAAGTTCTTTTTTCAGAAGCATTAAGGGCCTGTCGGTAACACAGCTCTTAATCGGAGGCGGTATTTTTCTTACCCTCTCCCTAGCCTCACAAGGCTGTTCAAATTTTAAGGTCACAGTTAAAGACTTGGAAATAAGCTCCAAGCGCTGATAAGCCTTACCGTCAAAATAGCCCTCTCCTTGTGGTCATGCCCGACTGCTCGGAGGGGGTTATTTTTTGCAAAACAACCAAGTTTACGGTTAAATGATTATTCCGTCGCAAGAGAAATACAAAAATATATTGCTACACCTTACCAACAACGTCTACGACCCGTTTTGCGGCACTGGTAGTTTCTTCGTCATTGGCCTACCTTACTAGGCCCTTTAGTCATTTTAAGAACGACCGTTTGTAAAATGACTAACTCCACTTACCTTCGCTTCGAACCTTACTTTCGGAAGCAATGAAGTACGTGGCCTACTACCGGGTATCCACCAGCAAGCAAGGACAGTCCGGCTTGGGACTAGAAGCGCAACGCAACACCGTCCTGGCCCACATTAAGGACGCGCCGCTGCTGACCGAGTTTACGGAGGTGGAATCGGGCAAGAGCAACAAGCGGCCGGAGCTGCTGGCTGCCATTGCCTACGCTAAGAAGGAAGGGGCCGTACTGGTAATTGCCAAGCTGGACCGCCTAAGCCGGAACGTGGCCTTCATTGCAACGCTCATGGAAACCGGGGTGGACTTCGTAGCCTGCGACCTGCCGGAAGCCACGCCCTTTACCCTGCACATTTTCGCTGCCCTAGCCGAACAGGAACGGAAGCTCATTTCCGGCCGCACCAAGGCTGCCCTCGACGTGCTCAAAAGCAAGGGGGTCCGGTTGGGCAAACCGGAGAACCTGACGGAACAGGCGCGGCAGCAGGGCTTGAAGGTGCGCCAGCTCAACGCGACCGAAAACGAGCACAACCGCAAGGCCACTGCCTACATTACGGCCCTCCGGAAGCAGAATTTGAGCTTCAACCAAATTGCTCAACTCCTGAACTCCGCTGGATTTAAGGCCAGCCGGGGAGGTAGCTTCAATCAGAAACAGGTGCAGCGCCTTTACGAACGCGACGCCGCCAGCAAATTTTAAATTTAAATATTCTGGAATGTCCTCTACCCTTATTGCCGAGCTAAACACCATTATTCAACAGACGGTCAGCTACTTGAACCCTACTCCGGTCAACCAGTTTGCCCCCACTTATCTTCGGGAGTGCTTGGTGCAGGTCCCCGTCAGTGGCCCATTACCGAACGAGTGGACCGCGTGGTGCTATGCCCGCCGTAGCCACAACGCGGTCTTTGAGCTGCATCCGGACCTTCGGGAAGTGGCGCAAGCGAATGGGTTAGATGCCTACGAGCTGGCCGGGGTGTTGTCTACCATGTGCGGCTCCCTCTATTACTCGGACCTGAAAGGCGAATGGACCGAGGCTGAACGCCAGCTTGCCGCCAAAATGCAGAATGAGATGGGGGGCGACTGGATAAAGTTGGGGTCAGGCCATAGGGAGGACTAACAAACGGGTGAGCGAAACACTATATGTGGCGTGGAAGCACCCGCAACAACTACCTTTTCACTCCGATTTTAGCCCCGTAGTGAGCACTTGAAAGGGTAAGGCAAGGAATCCGTCTTATAGCACTGCCGCTTCGCACTACGGGAGCATTTTCAGTTACTGAAAAATGAAAAAGCACCCGCGTTGGCAGGTGCTTTTCTCGTTGTGGGGGGTGCAGATTTTAAATTTAAAATCGGGAGGGAGCTAGAATGCAGGCGCACATTACATGAAAACGGCCTATATGTGCCCTTCTGCCTTACTTATGTGCTGAATATGCGTTTTACCTTTTCTGTGTAAGCCACTAAGGCAATTACAAGAAAAGGTGGTTCGCACATTTAAGGTTAGAAGCTTGCCCAGCCACCGAGAATGCCATAGTCACCACACTTGGGGCAATGGGCAATTTGAGCCGGGGACTGGCCTTGTTCCTCCATCATTTGCCAGAGAGGTGCAAGGCCGGTGTTCCACGTTTCTTCCGGAATATCCTCACGCTTTACCTCTGTACGGGGGCTTTTGCAGGTGGTGCAGTTAGGAACGCCGGAGACGAAGGCGTTCTTGGCTGCATTACCCATGACATAGTTGAGAAAGGGGCTTTTTGGGCGACTTTTACGGCTCATAGTGGTATAGTTGTCCGTCAAAGCTAGGGAAAGCCTGTGGGCCTTGCAATGGGCCTATCTGACGTTCTTCTATGGCCTTGTACCAACCGTTCAACGACTGCTCCGCTTCGCTCCGCACGTCCTTCGGACGTATGCACTTTCGTTAAATGATTTAATGAAGGTCGCCCTCATTAGGTGAAAGCGGGTGTACTCTTAAATCGTACCCTTTTTCCCCCCTACTCTTCGGAGGAATACTAGAAATCGAATTTGAGCTGCACGGCGTCCTCTACGGCCCGCTGGAAGGCTTCGGAGGTAGTGGCAGCAGCAGGGGAAAGGTCGTACTTCACCGAGCGGTAGAGCTTCATATTTTTCTTGTACGTTTCGTAGTTATACTCCTTCAAAAAGGCAGCAGCAGCAGGGTCGTGCATGGTGAGCACCTTACCAAATTCAGCAGGGGACAGATTATGCTTGCCCACCACGTAGGCCCAATCAATCGGGTTATCAATTTGTAGCTGTTTTGTCATTGCAATCAGGTGGTTAAATGAGGTTTGATATACTTCCGGCTTCACTAGGTCCGCAAGTGTCGGGGGTGCTGTCAGATTAAAGCCGTTCCCCGTAAAAAAACGCTTGTCGCGTATCAAAAACTCCGCTTGGGTCAGGTTGTCGGGGACGTTAGTCCTTGTCGCCCCAACCTTTGCCCGTTCCAGCATGGTCTTGTCGTAAACCTTGGCTCCGTACTGCTCCCGGCGACATACTGCACCGTAAACCTTGGAGGCACCTTTGGTTATTTCCATTGGACTGAACGGCTTGTCATTAAATGATTTAACGCGTTCGTGAATGGACTGCTGCTGAATCGTGGCGCTGATTTCGGCATTGATAACGGCTAGGTCCACCGGCTTGCAATTCAGCAGGTCCGCAAGGGTACCCACGCTCTCCTGAAACTCCCGGTAAGTGAAACCGGAGTAGTTGTTTCCCTTTAAGTGCTTCTGCAACGACCCTGACCAGTACAACTCTTCGGTATTCTGGTTGTAGGTAATGGTTTCAAATGGGTTCTTAATCCGCCAAACCGGAGAAGCAGTAACAATTTCCCCACCATCAAGGACTGTTTGTGTTCGGCTCCATCCCGGCAGATGGGTTACGTTCTCGAAAGGGGTTTTAAGGAGTAGCTTGATACCGTCCATAAAGACTGAAAAAGGGTAAGATTCGTTGTTTCCTACCTCAATTCGGCTTTGTACTATTCCTGTTCCCGGCACAAGTTAGGAGGCCAGTAATATGCTGGCCGTGTGGCAGATTCTTTTTCCGCTTGGCAGTATTTCCCGGCAATAGATGGTACTCGACCCCACCAGAGGGCCGAGTTATACCTCCCGGCAGCACAAAATATGTACGTACATGAATCTGCCAGCTTGGGACGGCTTCGTGCTGACGTTGTTTTTCCGCTCCGTGTGGCACGTTCGGCAGTGTGGATGGTACAACGTCACCTTTAAAAGCCAATCGTTGAACCACGGGGCTAAAACAGGGTAAAAACGGGTAACCAAAGGCTAACCTTGTATACCCCTTGGTATCCGGGTAAGGACTTTGGAGTGGTAATTCTAGGGCTTCGCGCTCTTTGAGAAGTATTTAATATTTCTTCTTTCCTTCTTTAAAGGCTCCGGGGGCATTGATAACCAATTACTTGCAAGGCCAACCGTGGACAACTCCCCCGTCTAACCGTGGACAACTCCCCCGTTGATTTTGGCCCCAACCGTGGACAACTCCCCCGTCAACCGTGGACAGGTCCCCCGTTAAGTGTGGACATATCAAAAAAAATGTCCACCTTTAACCCTACACTGTTGACCCCACCTGCTGAAAACCATGAAACTAGCTACTGCCGGAGTTACTGAAAATGCCCTCGCCTTCCAGCATAACAACCTGATTCGCACTCCCCTACGCATGGGGTTACTGGAAGCGCGGATTTTCATTCGGGCATTGAGCCAGATTCACCAGACGGACAAGGCGTTCAAGCCCATCAAAATCCCACTGTCGTTCATTGTTGGTCCGTCTCCAAACGGGGAAGCCTACGAAGCGGCAAGAACCGCCTGCAATGCGCTGGTTGGTCAGATTCTCAATATCCTGCCGCATAATGCCCGTAAGGGCAACCTGCGTAAAGTGCCCCTAATGGCAAGCATTGACCTTGACCTAGGGACTGGTACCATTACCGGGCAGTTCAATGAGTTGGCGAAGCCTTATTTGCTTGACTTAAAATCTGTTGGGAGCTTCACCAGCGCCAATATTGAAAAGCTCCTGACCTTCACCAATGCCAACAGCGCCCGGCTCTATTGGATACTGCTTTCCTACCGCAACTTGGAGAGCAAATCGGTAACGACGAAAAAGCAGCTTGAATTGGCCGAGTTGAAGGCGTGGATGCTGAACGACGAAGCGCTGTACCCGGTCTTTGCCGATTTTAAGAAGCGCGTACTGGACCCGGTAGCAGAGGACTTCCAGCGTATCGGCTTCGGAGCAACGTGGGTGCCAGTTCGGACCGGAAAGAAAAC
>NZ_RWIT01000002.1 GCF_003944715.1 Hymenobacter rigui
CAAAACCAAGCTGCGACAAGCCCAGGCCCGTACCCGTGAAGCAGTGGAGGCGGCTATCCAAACGGCCGTGGACTGGATTTCCAGCAAGGACGCCAAAGCCTGGTTCAACCATTGCGGCTATCATGTATACCGTTCATGAATCCGCTATATATGCGGCATTGGCCTTCGTGCTCTCCATTCTCTCGTTCATCACATATCAGAAGCTGCAAGACCCTACATTGATGGGCGTTATGGCCATCCTGCAATTACCATTCATTCGATATGGAGGGCTGAAGTATGTGCTCAGTAATGGAGTACTAGCCGTATTCGGCCTTGATGCCTCAAGTAATATCGGCCTGACTCTAGATGCTCTCTATGAGGTCAAGTTTAGCTTTGCCGTGGCTAATCAGGAAGAGTGGTTTTTTGGCGTAAATGTAGTGCCAGCAATTATGCTGTGGTATCTGATGGTACGCTACAAGCCCATAGATTCAGCAGAAATTACAAAGCCAAAAGCGGGGTAATCATGAGCCCAATAGAATAGTTTTATTTCCGCTTCCCAATCAGGTAAATCATCCAAAAACACATAAAGCAAGACGCCCGACCAGATGGTCGGGCGTCTTGCTTTATAATAACCTATTCGTTCTACCGCACCCCTAACCGGTTCCGCTTCCAAGCTGAGCCAGTGGCGGCCGGCGCATCGGCCGAGGCGGCGGTGGCGGGCTTTTTCTCCGTCAGGAGCATGGCGGTGAGCACAGCGGCGAGCTTGGCGGTGGCTTCGTCCGGGGCGGCGGGCTTCAGCGACTCGGGCGTGAAGTGGTCCTTGATGAAGTTGGTGTCGAAGTTGCCGCTCACGAAGGCCGGGTGCTGCAGCACGTAGCGGCCGAAGCCCAGCGTGGTTTCGATGCCGGTAATCTGGTACTCCTCAATGGCGCGCAGCATCCGGGCAATGGCCTCCTCGCGGGTAGCTCCGAAGGTGACGAGCTTGGCAATCATCGGGTCGTAGTAAATCGGAATGTCCATGCCCTGCTCGAAGCCATCATCCACCCGCACGCCGGGGCCCTGGGGGCGCACGTAAGTGGTCAGCGTCCCGATGTCGGGCAGGAAGTTGTTCTGCGGGTCTTCGGCGTACACGCGCAGCTCCAGGGCGTGGCCGGTGATGGTAAGGTCTTCCTGGCGGAAGGCGAGGGGCAGGCCCTGGGCCACCTTGATCTGCTCCTTCACTAGGTCGAGGCCCGTAATCTGCTCCGTTACGGGGTGTTCCACCTGCAGGCGGGTGTTCATCTCCAGGAAGTAGAAGTTGCGCTGGTCGTCCAGCAGAAACTCCACGGTGCCGGCTCCGGTGTAGTTGCAGGCCCGGGCCACGTCCACGGCGCAGCGGCCCATTTCGGCGCGCAGCTCGGGCGTGAGCACCGAGGAAGGCGCTTCCTCAATCACCTTCTGGTGGCGGCGCTGAATGGAGCATTCCCGCTCAAACAAATGCACGATGTTGCCGTGCTCGTCGCCCAGCACCTGAATTTCGATGTGGCGCGGGCCGGTAACGAACTTCTCAATAAACACGGCCCCGTCGCCAAAGGCCGACACGGCCTCGTTCACGGCCAGCTGCATCTGCTCCTCAAACTCCTCGGGCTGATACACCAGGCGCATGCCTTTGCCGCCGCCCCCGGCCGAGGCCTTAATGAGCACCGGAAAACCTACCTGCTCGGCCACGCGCTTGGCCTCCTGCACGTCACTAATGGCTTCATCCAGGCCCGGTACCAGCGGAATGTCGTAGGCTTTTACGGCCTGCTTGGCCGAGAGCTTGTCGCCCATCACGTCCATGGCTTCCGGCGAAGGACCTACGAAAATCAGCCCCGCTTCCTTCACCATGCGGGCAAACTCAGCGTTTTCGGAGAGGAAGCCGTAGCCGGGGTGAATGGCATCCACGCCCAATTGCTTGCATACTTCCAGGATTTTGTCGCCGCGCAGGTAGCTGTCTTTGCTGGCGGGCGGGCCCACGCACACGGCCTCATCGGCGTAGCGCACGTGCAGGGCGTTGCGGTCGGCTTCGGAGTAGATGGCCACGGTCTGGAGGCCCATTTCCTTGGCCGAGCGCAGCACGCGCAGGGCAATTTCACCGCGGTTGGCTACGAGCAGCTTCGTAATTTTCTTCATTGGGAGAGAGTGTGGGTGCGGGTGGGGAAGGGCTTTACTATAAATTGAAAAGAACGTCATGGTGAGCTTGCCGAAGCATCTCTACCGCAGTGCTAATCAATGCCGTTGCAACGAAGCGGTAGAGATGCTTCGGCAAGCTCACCATGACGTTCCGATTATGTTCATTGAACAGTTCCAATACCCAAAGAAACGCCATTCCGACCGCACCAGAAAACCCGCCGGGCCAATTTCCGGAAGGTTGGATGCCTGCCTGCTTACGGCTACCTTTGCGGATTGCCATAACTTTGTACATTCTCCGAGCGTTATGCCCCCGAGCGTAACCGCTTGTTTTCGTTTCACATTCAACCCGTTCCCTCGTGGATCTATTTGAGAAGATTGCCGCCAACCGCGGCCCGCTGGGTAGCCATTCACACTACGCACACGGTTATTTCACCTTCCCTAAGCTGGAAGGCGAGATTAAACCCCGCATGATTTTCCGCGGTAAAGAGGTTCTCACCTGGAGCCTGAACAATTACCTAGGTCTGGCCAACCACCCCGAGGTGCGCAAGGCCGACGCCGACGCGGCCGCCGAGTACGGCATGGCCCTGCCAATGGGTGCCCGCATGATGTCGGGTAACTCGAACCTGCACGAGCAGTTGGAAAATGAGCTGGCCGAGTTTGTGATGAAGCCCGAGTGCATGCTGCTGAACTTCGGCTACCAGGGCGTGGTGTCCATCATCGACGCCATGGTGGGCCGCCACGACGTGATTGTGTACGACGCCGAGTCGCACGCCTGCATCATCGACGGGGTACGCCTGCACGCCGGCAAGCGCTTCGTGTACGTGCACAACGACATGGCCAGCCTGGAGAAGCAACTGGAGCGCGCGCAGCGCATCATCGATGAAACCGGCGGCGGCATCCTGGTGATTACCGAGGGCGTGTTCGGCATGTCGGGCAACCAGGGCGACCTGCGCGGCGTGGTGGCGTTGAAGGAGAAATACCAGTTCCGTTTGTTCGTGGATGACGCTCACGGCTTCGGTACGATGGGTAAAACCGGTGCCGGTACGGGCGAAGAACAGGGCGTACAGGACGGTATCGACCTTTATTTTTCGACGTTTGCGAAGAGCATGGCCAGCATCGGCGCTTTCGTGGCCGGCCCCGAGAACGTAATTGAATATTTGCGCTACAACATGCGCAGCCAGATTTTCGCCAAAAGCCTGCCAATGCCGCTTGTAGTGGGCGCTTTGAAGCGTTTGGAGCTGCTGCGTACCCGCCCCGAGCTGAAGGAAAACCTCTGGACGATTGTGCACGCCTTGCAAACCGGCCTGCGCGAAAAAGGCTTCAACATCGGCACCACCACCTCGCCGGTTACGCCCGTGCTGCTGGAAGGCCAAATTCCCGATGCCACGCAGGTAACCTTCGATCTGCGTGAGAATCACGGCATTTTCTGCTCTATTGTGGTGTATCCGGTGGTGCCCAAGGGCGTCATCATGCTCCGTATCATCCCTACGGCGGTACACACCCTCGATGACGTGGCCATCACCATAAAGGCCTTCGAGGCCGTGCAGGAGAAGCTGGCAAAAGGACTTTATTCCAAAGCAGAAGTTCCCGAGGGCCTGCAACGCTAATCCGGGCTTCGCTAAGTGCAAAAGTCAGCTTTCGTAAGAGAGCTGACTTTTGTTTTTAGGACTATTTCAATAGCGGGCCGTGGCTGTTGGGGGCTGTTTAGCAGGGGTAAAGGATGAAAATCGGCCTGTGGATGCTGGAAATGGGCATTAGAAAAAAAATAGGGCAACTTGCTTGTATTTGAAATCCCTGTATATTAGAGCCGGTTAAATACTTTTTCCACACCATACAACCCCTCCCAACCATGAGCAATTTCGCCCAACTGAAAGACCTCGTTATGTCGCTGGAAGCTGACTTCGAGAAATTCTATGACAAAGGCAACTCGGCCGCTGGTACCCGCGTGCGTAAAGGCATGCAGGAACTGAAGAACATGGCTCAGACCATCCGTACCGAGGTGCAGAACAAGAAAAACGACGGTGGCGAAGCTGCTCCCGCTGCTAAAGCTGCTCCTGCCAAAAAGGCTGCTGCTCCCGCTGCTAAGAAAGCTGCTCCCGCCAAAAAGAAGTAATTGGGCGCTACGCCCGTCGTAGCGAACCTGTTTACACGTAAGAGGCCCTGCTGATGATCAGCAGGGCCTCTTTTTGTTATGGAGCCGGTGGGTGGGTTACACCAGCTTAATCAGGAAGTAGTTTTTGCCCTTCTGCGCTACCAGATACTTGTCCAGCAGCGGGGCTACGGCCGTGGCAGTCTGGTCGAGGGTTACTTTCTGGCGGTTGAGCTTTACGCCGTTGTTCTGCACCATTTTGCGGGCCTCACCTTTGCTTGAGAAGATGACGCTGCCGGCCGCCGTGCTGAGCAGCGTGAGGGCATCCTGGCCTTCCAGCTCGGCGCGGGAAACCTCTACGTGCGGTACGCCGGCAAACACGTCGAGCAGCGTGGCCTCGTCGAGGCTGCTCAGCTCCCCGCCGCCGAACAGCACCTGCGAGGCCGCCACGGCCGCCTCGTAGGCGGCCTGGCCGTGCACGCGGATGGTCACGTCCTGGGCCAAGGCTTTCTGCAGGGTGCGCAGGTGCGGGGCAGCGGCGTGCTCGGCTTCCAGCGCTTCGATTTCCGGCTGGCTCAGCAGCGTGAACACGCGGATGAGGCGGGGCACGTCGGCGTCGGCGGCGTTGAGGAAGAACTGGTAGAACTGGTACGGGCTCGTCATGGCGCCATCGAGCCACACGGTGCCGGTTTCGCTCTTGCCGTACTTAGTACCGTCGGACTTGGTGATGAGCTGGCCGGTGAGGGCGTAGGCCTTGCCCTCGCCACCCGACATGCGCCGGATCAGCTCGGTGCCGGTGGTAATATTACCCCACTGGTCCGAAGCGCCCATTTGCAGGGTGGTGCCCAGCTCTTTGTAGAGGTGATAGAAGTCGTAGCCCTGCAGCAGCTGGTAGCTGAACTCGGTGTAGCTGATGCCCTCGGCGCCGGACTCCTCGTTACCGCCGATGCGGCGCTTCACCGAGTCCTTTGCCATCATGTAGTTCACGGTGAGGTGCTTGCCCACTTCGCGCAGAAACTGCAGGAAGCCGAAGTCCTTGAACCAATCGTAGTTGTTCACCACGCGCGCGCCGGTGGGCGAATCGTCGAACACCAGGAACTTCTCCAGCTGCGCCTGAATACCGGCCTGGTTGCGGCGCAGAGCCTCCTCATCGAGCAGGTTACGCTCGGCCGATTTGCCCGACGGGTCGCCAATCATGCCGGTAGCGCCGCCCACCAGGGCCAGGGGCCGGTGGCCAGCCCGCTGCAGGTGCACCAGCAGCATAATGGTGGCCAGGTTGCCGATGTGCAAAGAAGGCGCGGTAGGGTCGAAGCCGATGTAGCCGGTGATGGGCGCGTTTTTCAGCAGGTGCTCCTCGGTGCCGGGCATCATGTCGTGAAACATGCCCCGCCAGCGCAGTTCGTCTATGAGGTTCAAAGTCAATTCAATTAAAAATTAAGAATTAAAAATTAAGAATTGGCTGCGGGAAGACGGCTGGTAGCCTTTAGGCCAGGAAGAGTAGGAGCTCTGCCAGCAACCGCGCAATTCTTACAGGAGAGCCGCAAAGGTAAGAGGCAGGACGTACCTTTGAGTGAGAAGAATTACCGAAGATGCCAACTGGTCCATCTGCGTCAATTCTTAATTTTTAATTCTCAATTTTTAATTGAATTGACTCTCTCGCCCGACGAAATCCTGAAGCAGCTCCAGCAGCGGCAGTTTGCGCCCGTGTACTTTCTGCAGGGGGAGGAGCCGTATTACATTGATCAGGTGGCCGATTTGCTGGAAAAGCACGTGCTGCCCGAGCATGAGAAGGGCTTCAACCAGGTGGTGATGTACGGCAAGGATACCGACGTGGCCGGCATCCTGAACCAGGCTAAGCGCTTCCCCATGATGGCCGAACGTTCGGTGGTGATTGTGAAGGAGGCGCAGGCTGTGGCCGATCTGGAAAACGAGAAGACGTGGCCGTTTCTGGAGGCGTACCTGCGCAATCCGCTGCAAAGCACCGTGCTGGTATTCTGCTACAAGCACAAAACCCTGGACGCGCGCAAAAAACTGGGCAAGCTGCTGGCCGGCGACAAAAAGGAGCCCGCCCCAGCCGGCACGGTGCTCATGACCAGCAAAAAGCTCTACGATAACCAGGTGGCCCCCTGGCTGAGCAACTACGTGCGCTCGAAAAACCAGCAGATTACGCCCCAGGCCACGGCCATGCTGGCCGAGTACATCGGCGGGGAGCTGGGCCGCCTGACCAACGAGGTAGATAAAATGCTCATCAACCTGCTGCCCGGCCACAGCATCGACGAGGACCTGGTGCAGCGCATGGTGGGCATCAGCAAGGAGTACAACATCTTCGAGCTGCAGAGTGCCCTGGTGCGCCGCGACGTGCTCAAGGCCAACCGCATCCTGCTCTACTTCGAGGCCAACCCCAAGAACAACCCGCTCATCCCGAATCTGACGCTGCTGTTCAACTACTTCTCCCGTCTGCTTGTGCTGCACCAGCTGCCCGGGAGCCCCGCGGAGGCCGACTGGCTGAAAATGGGCCTGCGCTTCCCCATCCAACGCCAGGATTACCAAGTAGGCCTGAAAGTATTCGATTTCCACCGCACCCGCGACATCGTGCACCTGATCCGCCGCGCCGACGCCCAGAGCAAAGGCATCGACTCGGGCTCCATGACCGACGGCGAAATCCTGCGGGAGCTGATCTGGCTCATCATCCACCCGGTGCCGCTGCACGCGGTGGTGGGGCAGTAGATTACTGCTGCCTTATCAGAATTTGCGAAGTATAAAAGTGCCTTACAACAGGTTTTAAACCGGTTTTTTGAGGGAAGCGAGGTAGTTTTGCCGGATGAAATTCAGCTTTATTCTTCCCGTTGTAGTATTCGGATGCAGTGCTGCTCAAGCACAAACAGTAATTAGTTTTGGTCCTCGGCTTGGCTTCAATGCCAGCACCTCGCATTATTCTTACGACCGTACCTTCACCACTAAGTACAAACCCGGTGGCTCGGTTGGCGTGATGGCGGAGGCACGGCGCGGGCATCTGGCTCTGCAGGCTGCAGCCTTGTATGAACAAAAGGGTTTCCGACTGGATGATGAGTACAAATCGGGCAGTGACTATAGCCGTCAGAAGGATACCTATCGATTGAATTACCTGACGCTGCCTGTTCAGGTAGTGTATACTCAGCATGAGGACGGTCAGGGAGTGCAGATATTGGCGGGTAGTTACGTGGGGATGCTACTCAACGGGCAGTTGCAGTACGATGACTACTATCAAAACCGGGTGATTGGAGAACTGGCTTTCCGTGGAGAAAGCAAAATAAAACCAGCGTCAACTATCGATTATCCTTCGCAGGGTGCGTACTCACAGCGGTTCGATGCTGGTGTGCAGGCGGGGGTTGGATACCGGTATAATAATCTGCTGGTGCAGGCCGAGTACAGCCTGGGACTACGGGATTTGCGTCCTCGGTATAATGATGTCAACGGCAACCGTTTTATCTCACCCAGTTATTACAACCGCGTAGTGCAACTATCAGCCAGCTATCTATTCAGCATCACAAAATAGGATATCCTGCTTAGCGCGCTTCAATCCAGATGTATACTTCCCGTTTTCGACGAGTTATTACCCCACTGCCTATCATCGTTGGGCTGCTGTCAGTTTCTTCTTCCGTAGAAGCTCAATACGTTACGTTCAGCCAGGCGGCGGCCGTTGCTACGCAGAACGGGCCCTATAGCACGGTCACGCCCACTGCTATTGCTGTTGACCAGGCCGGTAATACTTACCTAACAGGGGCTTTCTACGATACCGTAACACTAGGCAACATAACCTTAGATCATACGAAGGGCCGTATTTTCGTGGCTAAGCGGGACCCGGCGGGCCGGTACCTATGGGTATCTCAAGCGGGCGGGGGACAGTGGGAAGCCGGCCACGACGTGGCCGTGGACGCAGCGGGCAATGTGTACGTGACGGGTTACTTTGACAACGCCCCCGCCACCTTCGGTTCTATTCGGGTGCTGAACCAGACCGGGCATAACGGTTTTATTGCCAAACTAAGCCCGACGGGTACTTGGCTATGGGCGGTACGAGGTGGGGGCTTGACTGCAGCGGAGCCAGCGGCCCTGGCGTTGGATAGTCAGGCTAATGTGTATGTGACGGGGGATTACCAATACGGCCCGGCCTACTTTGGACCGTTTACACTTACCAACGCTAGCACCGGCAACTCTGACCGGGATATGTTTGTGGTCAAACTCAATACCGATGGGCAGTGGCAATGGGCAGTGGGTATTGGCGGTAGTGGCAATGAAGCTGGCCAGGATATAGCCGTTGATGCGGCCGGTAAAGTGCACGTGATGGGCAACTTTACCAGTCCAACCCTAACCTTCGGGTACGACCGGATTGCCAATTTCGGATCCTGCAATATGTTGGTGGCCGAACTGGATGCTCACGGAACTCCACAGTGGATAAACAACGGTGGCGGTAACAACTGGGACAACGGCAGTTCTTTGGCCGTTGACCGCCAGGGAAACACCTATGTGGCCGGCAGTTTTTTCAGTGCCGTGGCGCATTTTGGGGCCACCGATTTGTATAAAACCGGATTAGCCGAAGTGTTCGTTGGCAAACTCGACCCATTTGGTGTGTGGCTTTGGGCCAAGCGGGCCGGTGGCACCGGATCCGATTCGATGGGCGGTATTGCTGTGGATGCCCAGGGAGATGTATACGTGACGGGTGCCCATCAGAGCGCCTACTTTACCGCCGGTCTGTTGGGAATACCACAGATTGGCGAGTTAGATACGTACGTCTTCAAACTTAACTCTACCACGGGCGACTGCCTTTGGCTGACGAGCGGCGGCGGGGCGCTGGATGATGTGGGAAGAAGTATTGTACTAGACCGGAATGGGAAGGTGTATGTAGCGGGTACTTTCCAACAGGAAGCGGATTTTGGGCAGGCTCACTTGGCCGCCACGTTGCCCTACAGCATGGGTTTCGTTGCACACATCAACAGCACTAGCCTGCCGCTGGCTGCTACTGGTCAGGCTCCGGCATCTGCACTTGCTGTGGTACCTAACCCTAGCCGTGGTAATGCGCGCATCATCGGGCTACCCGGTTTCCATTCGGTATTCCTATATAATGCGTTGGGTGCCATGGTGTGGAAAGCGAATAGTGCGGAGGTCACTTCAAAGCAGCTTACACTACCAGCAGATCTGGCTCCGGGTGTCTACTGGCTGCGGGCGGCGGGCCAGACTACTAGGGTGGTAATTGAATAGCGGGTATGCACTGGTCGCCGCGGGTACGGAAAACTGCTCCATAACCGATGGTAGTATCCTGCGGGAATTCATCTGGCTCATCATTTACCCGGTGCCGTTACACTTGCTTCGCTCGTGCGCGAAACGGAGCTGGGCGCTACTTTCGAACCAAGGGAAAAATTTCCACGTTAAGCAGAAAAAATTCCATAAGTTCGTCTGATCAAATCTGTAATCATGGCAACTGCTGCACACCACCCGAAAATAACAGCCGTTATGCCGGCGGCTTTGCGCAAGAAATGGGCGGCCTGGGGCCGGACCGGCCAGGACGCGTATGCCTTGGTGATGGAGGCCCGCAAGGGCGTACCGGCCGCCACGGCGTTTGAGGTGGCCGAGGCCTACCAGTTGCAGGCCCAGGAGCTGGAGGCCATCTACGAGCTATCCACCAAAACCCTGCGCACCTATTCCCAGGAAAAGAAAAACCTGAGCGCTGCCAGCAGCGAGAAAACCCTCAAAATTATCAGCCTTTATAACCTGGGGGTGGAAGTATTTGGGGAAGCTGCGGCGTTTCTGCGCTGGCTGGATAAGCCCGCCCACGGCCTCGACCAGGAGATTCCGCTGCGGCTGCTGGAAACCAGCGGGGGCATTGATCTGGTGGCTGAGGAGCTCACGCGCATTGCCTACGGCGACTTATCCTAGGCTTCGGGTATGCTGGTGTACCGCATCTGCCTGACTAAATACTCGGACGACTTGTTTGCCTCCGGCTACCGGGCGCGCTGGAATTTCAAGGACCAGTTTGTGATTTACACGGCCGCCAGCCGGGCCCTGGCCTGCCTGGAAAACGTGGTGCACCGGAGCGGGGAGGGCCTCACCGGCCAGTTTCGGGTACTGGTGATTGACGTGCCCGACGACCTGCTGGTGGAAGAAATACCGCTGGCCCAGTTACCCCGGGACTGGGAGCAGGCCAGCCGCTACGCCGTGTGCCAGCCCCTCGGGGCGGAGTGGTACACGCGCCGCAGCTCGGCGGTGCTGCGCGTGCCCTCGTCCATTGTGCCTCAGGAATTTAACTATGTGCTGCACAGCCGCCACCCCGATTTCAAGCGCATTCAAATTGTGAGTCGGGAGGAGTTTCGGTTTGATGCACGCATCAAGACCGATGAGGTAGGGTAGTGAGTGGAAGAACAACTCCACGCAAACTGTCAGTCGGAATGACAGTCAGAATACGTACTGCCAGCGGTAACACGATGCGGTGTGTCCTACCGTCATAACCACAAAGTATACACTGCTTGACGTAATTTTCGGCTCCAGTAAAGCCCATTGTGCCGCATACCACTCATCTGCCCCAGCTACTTCCTGATCTGACGCCACCCCAGTTGCTGAAGCTGGCCCCGCGCAGCTTTGTGCCGGATACGCGCCAGTACCGCGCCGTGACGCCGCTGGAACTGGCCGTGGATGTCGGGCGGTTTTCGACTGGTGCGGTAGTGGGCGGAATTGCCGGGCCGGAAGTAGACGTGCGTCAAACAGAGGCCGGCCTGAGCCTGGCCTGCACCTGCACCACCGGCGCAGCTGACGAATTGTGCGAAAACCAGGCGCTGACGCTGCTGGCGCTGCTGCACCGGCCGGAGTTGCGGGCGTTTTTCGACGCTGAGTTGCGCGTACGAAAGCTGCGCGCTACGGCTCAGGAATATGGCCTGGAACAGGCTCCTGATGTAGAAGCACACTTCCAGCTGACGTTTGCCAACGGGGCTACGGCGGTGAGTCCGCGCCGGACGGATCTGCTGCCCGTGACGCCGGCTTCCAAGCTGGAGTTGATGCGGCAGCTACTGCCCGCGAAGCCGGAACCAGTGGTGCCGGGGGCAGGCGGGCAGCGGCTGCTGGTGCTGGCCCGGCACCGGTACTACAGCCACCTCACGCTGCATCTGGTCGAGGCCAGCCTCACGGCGGCGGGTAAACCCAAAAACCCGCTGACGCTGCTCAACCCCCTGGACGTTATCTGGCAGCTGACCAACCCGGCGGAGCTGAAGTTCTACACCGGCCTGGCCCGCTTCCAGCACAACTACGAGGAAAACCGCACCCCGGTGGCCGTGGAGGCGTTGCGGGCGGTGGTGCAGAACCCGTTTCGGCTGCCGGTATTCGCCCACCGCGGCCCCCAGGGCGACAAGCTCACGGCCGCGGCGCTGGTGCCGGTGCGCCTGCATAGCGCCCGGTTGCAACTGCGCCTGCAGGTAACCCAGGAAGCTGAATTCTACCATATAACCGGCCACCTGCTGCTCCACGACCAGGCCCTGAACCTAGAACTGCTGACCGTACATTACGACTACTTCGTGGCCCTGCACGACGATTTATACCTGCTCGATGACCTGGATGTTTGGCGGGTGGTGGAGTTCTTCCGGAAGCGGAACAACGCGTTGCTGATTCATCAGTCGCAGTTTGCGGAGTTCCGGGAAGACGTGCTGACCAACCTGGAAAACCGCCTGCAGATTCACTACGCCTACCTGCGCCCCGCTACCCGCCAGCAGCTGCAGGCCGAAGGCTTCGATGAAGCGCCCGAGCCGGTGCTCTACCTCTCCGATGCCGGCCCCCACGTGGAATTGCTGCCCGTAATGCGCTACGGCGAGCGGGAAGTGGCCGTGCTCAGCAAACGGCAGCTACAGGCTACTGATGCGCTGGGGCGGGCATTCACCGTGGCCCGCAATGCTCTGGCTGAAGACCGGTTGGTGGCGGCGCTGCTCCGGCACTGGCCCGAGCTGGCCGGGCAGCAGGCTCAGGAGTCGTTTTACCTGGCCCGCAGCGGTTTTCTGGACGCTGACCGGGTGCTGCCGGCGTTGGCCGACTGGCGCGAGGAGGGCATTCGGGTACTCGGGTTCCGGCAGCTCAAGAGCAACCGCCTTAATCCGCACCCGGCCCGGGTGTCGGTGCAGGTGAGCAGTGAAACCAACTGGTTTGATACCAAGCTGGCAGTGGGGTTTGGCCGGCAGCACGCCACCTTGCCGCAACTCAGCCAGGCCCTGCGCAACCGCCGCCGCTACGTGGTGCTCGATGATGGCAGCCACGGCGTGCTACCTCAGCAGTGGCTGGAGAAATTTGCCCGCTACTTCGCCGCCGCCGAGCTTATCGATGGCCAGCTGCGCACCCTGCACAGCCGGTTTGCGGCGGTGGAGGAGCTGTATGCGGCGGATGAATTGCTGCCCTCAGCCCGGCAGCGGCTGGCCGAAACCCGCGCCGCCGTGGCCGATTTCACGGGCATTGCGCCCGTGCCGGTACCCGCCGGCCTGCACGCCACCCTGCGCGACTACCAGCAGGAGGGGCTCAACTGGCTGAATTTCCTGGATACGTTCGGGTTTGGCGGCTGCCTGGCCGATGATATGGGCCTGGGCAAGACGCTGCAGGTGCTGGCCTTTACGGTGCGCCTGCGTGAAGCTGGCCGGACCGGGCCCTGTCTGGTGGTAGTGCCCACCTCGCTGGTATTCAACTGGCAGGCTGAGGCTGCCCGGTTTGCCCCCAACCTGCGGGTGCTGGTCTGGCACGGCGGTGGCCGCCAGCGTACCCCGGTTGATTTTGCTGATTATGACCTGGTGCTGACGACATACGGCACGTTGGTATCGGATCTGCGCCGGCTGAAAAGCCAGGAGTTCGAGTATGTATTTCTCGACGAGGCCCAGGCCATCAAAAACCCGGCTTCGTTGCGCTACCGGGCTGCCTGCCAGCTGCGCAGCCGGGGGCGGGTGGCGCTGACGGGCACGCCGCTGGAGAATAACACCTACGATATTTTCGCCCTGCTATCCTTTGCCTGCCCCGGGTTGCTGGGTACGCTGCGGCAGTTTCGGGCCCAGTATGCCACGCGCATCGATAAGTTCGGGGATGAGCATAAGGCCCGGGAATTGCAGCAGAAAATCCGGCCGTTTGTGCTGCGCCGCACCAAGGCCCAGGTGGCTACCGAGCTGCCTGAGAAAACGGAAATGGTGCTCTACTGCGAGATGCCGCCCGAGCAGCGCCGCGTGTACGAGGCCTGCCGCCAGGATTTCCGGAACCTGCTGCTGGGCCGCCGTGAAGACATGACGGCCCGCCACCACGCCTCGGTGCTGCGGGGCCTCACGCGCCTGCGGCAAATCTGCGACTCGCCCGCTTTGCTGCCCGACCTGGAAGATTACGGCTCTACTTCGGCCAAGCTGGCGGTGCTGCTGGAGGAAATTCAGAACCACGCCCCGGAGCATAAAATCCTGGTGTTTTCGCAGTTCGTGGGCATGCTGAACCTGGTGCGGCCTATGCTGGAGGTCCACGATATTCCCTACCAGTACCTCACCGGGCAGACCCGGCAGCGCGGGGCCGCCGTGCAGGCGTTTGAGCAGCGCCCCGAGGTACGGGTGTTTCTCATCAGCCTGAAAGCCGGCGGTACCGGCCTCAACCTCACTGCGGCCGACTACGTGTACCTGCTGGACCCCTGGTGGAACCCCGCCGTGGAAAACCAGGCCATCGACCGGGCCTACCGCATCGGCCAAACCAAACCCGTAGTAGCAGTGCGCCTCATCTGCCCCGGCACCGTGGAGGAGAAAATCCAGCACCTGCAGCAGTCCAAGCGGGAGCTGGCCCAGGGTCTCATCCACACCGATACCGCCCTGCTCAAATCCCTCACGCCCCAGGAGCTGCTGGCGTTGGTAGGAGAGGGCGAGTGATAGAGGAAACAGCACGTCATTCCGAGCGAAGCCGAGGAATCGTGCGTGCTGATGGTAGAGTTACTATTACAACATCAGCACGCGAGATTCCTCGGCTTCGCTCGGAATGACGGTCAAAATCTCATTTCCCCGATAAAATCCGCAGCTTTACACCATTCCAACCAGCCCCGCCATGCTTCAGACCTCGCCCGATATGCAAGTCGTTGATGTTATCCAGATGTCGCCGAAGGAGGTGTTCATTGTGGGGTATGTAAGCGGGCCGGTGAAGCCGGGACATTGGGAGCTGCGGCGCAACGGAGAGGCCGTAGTGACGTTGCAGGCTACCGGAGAGGTGCAGGTAGAAGCCGGCCGCAAGGGCAAACTGGCCCCGCCCCGGGTTATCAGCTGCCAGGGCCAGGTAGATAAAAAGCAGTTCGATTTCACCCAGGACGAAGTAACGCTGGTGCCGCTGCCAGCTTAGCGCGGCCGGAAAAACTGCAGCACTTCCCTGTTGAACACGGCGGGCACTTCCTGCGGGGCGTAGTGCGTAGCCCCTTCCAAAATGAGCAGCCGTCCGTTAGGCAGTGCCCGGGCAATGGCCCGCGTGTGCGCCTCCCGAATCACATCATGCTGCCCGGCCAGCACCAGCACCGGGGCCTGAATCGTGCTGATTTGCGGCAGGGTGAAGTGCGGCTCCTGCACCAGGAGCCGCACCAAGCGGGTTTCGGTGGAAGTGGCGTTACGGCTCTGGGCCTGCTGTAACTGCCGCTGAAACTGCGTCAGCACAGCCGGCTCAATGGCTTCAGAAGTAGGGAATAGATTGGCTCCCATAATGGCCAGGCGGCCCACGTATTCCGGGTGGTGCAGCGCCAGACTTAGCGCCGTATTGCCCCCGTCGCTCCAGCCCAGAATATTCACCCGGCGCAGGTGCAGGGTGTCCAGGAGCTGGCGCACATCATCGGCAAACAGCTCGTAGCTGAAATCCTGGGTGGTAAAATCCTGACTGCGGCCCTGGGCGCGGGTATCCAGGGCAATAACGTCGAACTGCCGGGCCAACTCGGCAATCTGGAGCTGGAAAGCGGCAATGGACTGGCCGTTGCCGTGCAGCAGCAGCAGCGGCTGGCCCTTCCCGTACCGCTCGTAGTACAGCCGGCCGCCGCGTACGTTCAGGTAGCGTCCGGCGGCGGGGTTGCTGCCGTAGTGCTGAGGGTTGGTGAGTGGTAGCCCCGATTGAGAAATGAAGCGTGTGTACTGCAGGCTGTCGGGCAGCGCGTAGTTTTCGGGTGTATCCGCCGCCGCTGCCCCTGTGTCGGCAACGGGTTGGTTGCGGGAGGTTTGGTAGGTATCGGCGGTGAAGTAGATGCTCAGGTAGCCAGCAGTTTCCTGCCAGCGGGCCTGACTTTTGTCGCGGGTGAAAATGCTGTGGCCCGGCAGCGGCACGGCGGCAATGCCGAAGGCTTTGGGGTTGCCTTCCTGCGCCTCACTCCGGAGCCACTGCACCGTTACGGCTACTTCCTGCAGGTCCTGCAAATACAGACTATAGGGCAGCAAATCAACTTTTACCCAGCCTCGGGGTTGGGTCACGGTGAAGCGGATATCAGGGTGGGAAAGGGGCTCGGCGGGGCGGCCGTGGCGTATCCGGTACAGCAGCAGCCGGAACGTAACGGCCCGGAACCGGTTGAAGGCCACAAACAGGTTCACGTCGCGCAGGCGGCAGTCCGTGGTCAGCGGCACAATGGTACCCTGTTCCTTGCCCAGCTCGTCGCTGAGCAGGCCGGGCTCGGTGTAGAGGCGGGCCGTCATGAGCGTGGAGCTGCTGGTGCGTCCGAACGTGCGGGTGCGCATCTTACCGGGCCGCACCGTTACGGTGCCCAAACGCAGGGCCAGTGGTTTCAGTTGAATAACTGCCGCTCTGGCGGTTCGCAGACTGGCCGTTGGCACCGTGGCCGGTGCATATCCCACACTGGAAACTACTACCGGGTGTTGCACCGAATCGGGGAGGTGAAACCGGAAATGTCCGGCACTGTCGGCCACGGTACCGAAGGGGCGTCCGGCTACGCCTACCGAGGCAAAGGGTATTGGTTGGTGGGTGGCCGCATCCAGTACGGTGCCCTGCAGCCGGGTAGTCTGAGCGAATAAGGTAAACCGGAAACAGCAGAACAGAAGCAGAAGGAAAGCCGCGCGCATAAACTGGAGGAATGTCCTCCCGGGAGTAGTAAACGCCCCGAAGCGTTGCGTGTGCAGCGAAAATTTCGGACTTTTTCTGGTCGCGCGCAGCACGTTGGGTAGCGAAGCACCTGTACTTCACTACCCAACGTGCTGCGGCTGGTACCGGACTAGGCTGTGTCTGAAAACTCCAAAACAGTCATGCTGAGCTTGCCGAAGCATCTCTACCGCTTTGTCAGATGGTTCGCACGAAGCGGTAGAGATGCTTCGGCAAGCTCAGTATGACGTTCCGCGAGTCTCAAACGACTTTTCTAGACATAGCCTAATGCAGCAATTTATAGTGAATAGGTGTAGAGCGGGCCCCGGTGAGCTGCACGTAGTAAACGCCTGTACTCAATGGCACGGTGGCAATGTCCAGCTCAGTTTGGGTGCTACCTACTGGCAGGCGCAGCTGCCCCCGGGCCAGTACGCGGCCCACCGGCGAAAGAAGCAAGTACGTGAGGGTGGCGTTCTGGGCGGGCGGAAACGTGAGGGTATAATGCCCGTCGGGCGACGGGTTGGGGTAAATGGCCGAAGGCGGAGCCAGCTGCCGTACGGTGGCTGCTGCCAGCGGCCGGGCAGCCGGCGTGCCGCTGGCCTGCCAGACTTCCAGGCCGGAGAGGTTGCAGGTACCGCCGGAAGTGGTGAGCTGCAGCTGCCCGGTGCTGACGCTCACGTCGAAGGGCCCGAGCTTGCGCCAGGTGCCGGCCGGGCCGCTGTTGTAGTTGGCCTGCACGGTCTGCCCGTTGAGGGCAAGGCTGAATACTTCCGCGTTGTTGTCTTCCCATACGTAGGCCCAGACCCTGTACTGGCCGTTGGGCACTTGGCTCAGGGTGGCGGACAAGCTGGTCAGGCTGTAGGCCGAGCTGCGGATCATGCCCGTGCGGGCGGCATCGGTAGCCGGCAGCAGGGCCACGTTGTTGTTGGCGAAGAAAGTGCCGTTGGTGGCGAAGTTGGCCGCCGGTGTGCCACTCCAGGCGTTGCCGTCCAGCGTCAGCCCGGGCCCATTTAGATTCACGGCCCGGTAGAAGGTGTAGGTCGAGCCTCCCGCCGGATTGACGGTTACGGTTACCTGGTCAGCCGGGCTGCTGGCCCCGGCGTTGTCTTTCACCACCAGGCTGAACACGTAGGAGCCGGCCACCAGCCCGCTAACCGTGGGGGCGGCGACGGTGGTGGAACTGAACACCGCTGTGTTCGGCCCGCTGCTCTGGCTCCAGGCGTAGCTGCTGATGGTGCCGTCGGGGTCGGAGCCGGAGCCGGCCAGCGTGGCGGCGCTGGTCGGCAATGTGATGGTTTGATCCGGCCCGGCATTGGCCGTGGGCAACTGATTGGTGGGCGGCGGCGGCGGCGTACCGCTGGCCTGCCAGACTTCCAGGCCGGAGAGGTTGCAGGTACCGCCGGAAGTGGTGAGCTGCAGCTGCCCGGTGCTGACGCTCACGTCGAAGGGCCCGAGCTTGCGCCAGGTGCCGGCCGGGCCGCTGTTGTAGTTGGCCTGCACGGTCTGCCCGTTGAGGGCAAGGCTGAATACTTCCGCGTTGTTGTCTTCCCATACGTAGGCCCAGACCCTGTACTGGCCGTTGGGCACTTGGCTCAGGGTGGCGGACAAGCTGGTCAGGCTGTAGGCCGAGCTGCGGATCATGCCCGTGCGGGCGGCGTCGGTAACCGGCAGCAGGGCCACGTTGTTGTTGGCGAAGAAAGTGCCGTTGGTAGTGAAGTTGGCCGCCGGTGTGCCACTCCAGGCGTTGCCGTCCAGCGTCAGGGCCGCCCCGCCCAAATTCACGGCCCGGTAGAACGTGTAAGTGCCAGTAGGAGGAGCAGAGCCGACGGTGATAGTCACCTGATCGGCGGCGCTGCTGGCCCCGGCGTTGTCCTTCACCACCAGGCTGAACACGTAGGAGCCGGCCACCAGCCCGCTAACGGTCGGGGCAGCGGTAGTCAGCGAAGAAAACACTGCCGTATTGGGCCCGCTGCTCTGGCTCCAGGCGTAGCTGCTGATGGTGCCGTCGGGGTCGGAGCCGGAGCCGGCCAGTGTGGCGGCGCTGGTCGGCAATGTGATGGTTTGATCCGGCCCGGCATTGGCCGTGGGCAACTGATTGGTGGGCGGCGGCGGCGGCGTACCGCTGGCCTGCCAGACTTCCAGACCGGAGAGGTTGCAGGTGCCACCCGAGGTGGTGAGCTGCAGCTGGCCGGTGCTGACGCTCACATCAAACGGCCCGAGCTTGCGCCAGGTGCCGGCCGGGCCGCTGTTGTAGTTAGTCTGCACCGTCTGCCCGTTGAGGGCGAGGCTGAACACTTCCGCGTTGTTGTCTTCCCACACGTAGGCCCACACGCGGTAGGCTCCGTTGGGCACCTGGCTTAGGGTGGCGGACAAGCTGGTCAGGCTATAGGCCGAGCTGCGGATCATGCCGGTACGGGCGGCATCGGTAGCCGGCAGCAGGGTTACGCTACCATTCGAGAAGAAAGTGCCGTTGGTGGTGAAATTGGCCGCCGGCGTGCCACTCCAGGCGTTGCCGTCCAGCGTCAGGGCCGCCCCGCCTAAATTAACAGCTCGGTAGAAGGTGTAGGCCGGGGCAGTGCTGCAGTCCGGGTTCAGCCGGATTTCCTGGGTGGTAGCCAGGCCGGCGGCATCCGTTACAGTCAGCACCACGCGGTAATAGTAGGTTTCGGCCCCGCAGCCCAGGGGCGAAGTGGTGAGGCTGCCGGTGGGCGTGGTTTGCACCGGCTCAGGGTGCTCGTGGTCGGCGTGGTGCAGGTAGCACTGCCAGAGGTAGCTCAACTGGGCCGCGCTGTGCTCCTGGTCCGTCACGGTAGCCGTGAGCGGGAACGTCGTTTCAGCGGCAAGGGAGTACAGCGCGTTATTCGCGGGGCTGGTGATGGTGACCTGGGGCGGGGTGTTGTTGGCCGAAATCAGCAGCGTAGCCTGGCTGGTGAGGCCCTGGTTGTCGGTTACCGTCAGCCGCACCGAATACGCCGCCGGGGCCGCGCTGGGGGCCGTGAAGGTGTGCGCCGGGTTGGGGGCCGTACTGCTGGTGCCGTCGCCGAAATCCCAGCGGTAGCTCAGCGGCTGGCCCTCGGGGTCGGTGGAAGCACTGCCCGTAAACTGCACTGCCAGCGGACTGGGCCCAAATTTCTTATCCGACGACGCCACCGCCACGGGCGGCTGATTGGATGAGTTGTAGGTGATTTTGCGGATTTCGGACGGGAAATTCACGTAGTACAGCCCCGGCTGCGAAGGATGCACCGCCAGGCCCACTACCACCGCCCCGGTCGGCACAAAGTCGCGCACCACGGAGGGCACGTTGCTGCCATCCACGGTCATATTCCGGATCCAGCCCCCCGAGTAGTCGCCAAAGAAGTACGTATTCTGATACTGGGCCGGGAAGTCGGAGTAGGGGTAGAACACGCCACCCACGCTGGCGCTGCCCCCGAACTGTGGCCCCGCCACCGGCGAGCCGGCCGCCCCCAGGTTGACCACCGTGGCCGTGCTGCCGCTGAACGTGCCTGTGCGCGAAGGCCCGGTGCCGTGCTTCCAGTCGATGAGTGGGCGGGAGTGCACGAAGGTGGGCACCGTGGCCGCAATGGCCTGCCCGCTGCACGGGTTCAGAAAGGTAGCCGTGCCGGTGGGCGTAGCCTGGGTCAGCAAATCCTGAAAGTAGTAATACTGCTGGGTGCAGCCGTTCACGCCGTACTGCGGATTGGGCATGTAGTAGTTGTAGCGCTTCTGGGCCACAAACGAGCTGTTGGCTTCCAAGCCCTCAAACAGCGGCCAGCCCAGGTTCTGGCCCGGCCGGTTTACCACGTCCACTTCCTCCCAGGTAAAAAAGCCCACGTCGCCGATGTAGAGCGTGCCGGGGTTACCGGCGCTTGCGGAGGTGCTGCCGGTGCCGGGCCGCAGCGTCATCCGGAAGGGGTTCCGGAAGCCCAGGGCCCACACCTTGGAGCGCGGGGCCTGCGGGTCGGTGGCGTTGTAGAAGGGGTTGCTGGGCACGCCCGCGCCGGTTTCGGGGTCGAGGCGCAGGATTTTGCCGTTGAGGCAGTCCACCATCTGAGCCCGAAACGCGCCCACGTTTTCCTTATCGGTGATGATGCCATCGGCCAGGGCCTGGGTGTAGTAGGTGCCGGGGTTGCTGCCGAAGTCGGCATCGGCCCCGTTGGCCCCGTCGCCGGTTGCCACCAGCAGCGTCCCGTCGGTCCCGAACACCAGGCTGCCCGTCACGTGGCTGCGCTCCGTGGAGGCCACACCGGTGGTTTTGGTGGCCCCCAGCAGCACTTTGCGACTGGCCGGATTTACCGTGTACACGCCCCCGTTCAGGGTGGCTGTGTAGCGCGTGAGCCGGCCAATGGTGGCGCTGAAGTAGTCGTTGGTGGCCGGGTTGTAGGCCGCCGTGCCGTAGTTGAGCAGGTAGTGGCGGTCCACCAGGTAAAAGAGATAGAAGTAGCCGTTGGTTTCGAACTGCGGGTGCAGGGCAAAGCCCAGCAGGCCGTGGTCGTGCCAGGCTCCCACTTCCTCGCTGATATCGAGCAGCAGGCGGCGTTGCCCGTTCTGCACCGTCCACACCTTACCGGGCCGCTCCCACACAAACATGTGCGAGCCGGAAGCCGTGAACGTGAGGCCCACGGCCTCGTTCCATTGGTCGGACACCACAGTGGACGTAAAGCCCGCGGGTGGGGCCTGGGCCGGCAGGGCCAGCGGGCAGAACAGGGTTAGCAGGAGCAGGCAAAGAATACGGTAGCGCATAGCGGAGGGGAGTTAAGATGAGACATGCCACCTCCCGGCCAGCTGCCGGGCGGGCAGCGGAACAAAGCCAGAAAGACGGGGTGGTGGAGTAAGGCGCGGCCTGCAGTCCGCGCAAAAGCCGCAGGCTTTTAGCAGGCTGCGGTAAGTCCGTTCTGAGGTTAGAAAAGCATTTGTGCCGGCCGCTCGATTATTGGCGCCCCGTTACAATTGATGTACTATACCCTGCACCAGTGCCGGCCACGCGGGCTGCACCACACATATATATCAGCCCGGCACCCAGCCGGGCCACCCAACGAGCCTCAAGCAGCACTGAACGGTGGTGGTAAAGGGAGTAATTTACGGTAATTTTTAAATAAAATATATGCCTTATTTAATACACAAAGATGTGATATGCCGCTTGTTGTTCTGCGCCTAAGACATCAACTTGTGTTATCCGGATTCCAAGGGTGCGAGGCTTCTTTAATTCCTTGCTTCATTCCGCGCCGAACTCAAATCCAGCAGATACTCGCAAGCCCGACGAAATGGAGCGTCTCTATCCGGGCTGTGACGCAGCACCAGGTGATACCCGGCGGCAGTATGTGCTTCCAGGACCCAGGTTGCCCCGTCCAGCGCCAACGACTCCTCAAAAGCGGGCAGCTGCTGAAAAGTGCTATTCCGTAGCATCTGCTCAAAATGCTGCCACTGCGCCGGGCTGACAGGCCGCGTTGTTTCCAGGGCCACCAGCTGAACCGGTGGGCGGTTGGCTTCGGCCACGGCCCGTCGCACAGCCGGGTCGGCCTGCCGCGTACGGAACTCCTGTTGCAGTTTTCTTTTTTCCTCCGCTGATGTTCCCGGCGGGATGAACTGAATAGGTGTCAGCCGAGGGCCGCAGGCGGGCTTATCCAACAACTGCGTCCGCAATGTTGCGCCGGCGGCCTGCTGGGTGAGTGTAAGCAGCACCGGCCGGCCGAAAGACCGTAGCCACAGAAATCGGTACCGGTCGGCCCCAAAGTAGTAGTTCGACAGTACCGGAGCCCCGAAATGCCACAAGTTGCAGGAGGCAAAACGGAGTTCATAAGGCAGACTCCCAGTTGTCTGTGTCGTGATGGAGTCGGTAGAGGTATAAGAGGAATCCGCCGCCGGGAAGAAAAACGTGCTGGAATCCCGCGGGAGCCCCTGCGCATCGGATATAGCCGGGTTTTGCGGATAGACTGACTGGCTACTAGTAGGCGATGAGCAGGCCGCCAGTAGCAAAGGGAATAGTAGGTAGATGCGGCGCATAAATAAATGGAGTAGTGCTGGCCGGTTCTGAATGAATTGAGCTATATGGTATTTGTTACCAATCCTCTATAGCTCAATACATAATAATTCATGGTACCTAATTCCTGGATGCGCCCTTCTCTGCTCTGTTGGCTTATCAGCGCCTTGCCAACAGCCTGCTGTAAGTATGCTTGCTACTCAGAAATAGTATGAACGGCCCACAAACAATAACGGCTGGAATGCACCGGCGCAAGCCTGCATTCCAGCCGTTCAGCACGGTTAAAGAAGGTTGTTACCGAAGCAGAAGGTGGCGGGTAACAGGTGAGGCCGAAGTACTGGTGAGCCGCAAAACGTAGGAGCCGCGCGCCAGTTTTCCTACCTGCAGCTCCTGCGTTGACAGGTTGCCGGTCAAGCTAGTGCTAAGCACTATTCGGCCAGTTGCATCCAGCAGCTCTGCCCGATAAGGGGAAGTGGCAACAGCCCCGGAAAAGCGCAGATACAGGCGGTCGGCAGCCGGGTTGGGATACACCTGCCACTGGTCGGCAGCAGCAGCCACGGCTTGGTTGCTGGTAACAGTGCCGCCTCCTTGCAGGAACGTATTCACCGCGCTGGCTCCCAGGTTGGCTACTGTAAGATCGGGGCGGCCATCGGCGTTTACATCCGCCACCGTCACATCATACGGTGCTCCGCTTACGACTAAAACGAGGCCAAACGACAGGACGCCGTTGGTATTACCCAGGATGGATACCTCCCTATACTGGGCATTCGTGACAATGACTTCAGGCTGCGCATTGCCATAGATATTCGCCACGCTCAGGCCGCTGGAATAAAAGCTGTTCTGTTGGGGCTCAACCTGAAATTGACCAGTGCCATCATTCCGCAGCACAACTACCGGCGACCGGCCTTCGCTGCTGGTAAGCAACTCGGGGCGGTTGTCGCCCGTGAGGTCGGCAGCAATAATTTGTACGGGAGTCCCGCTGGCGGTAATAATACTGGGGGCCGCAAACTGCCCGCTGCCGAGGTTCCGCAGAACGGCTACCGGGCCGGTGGAGTGGGCCGCCGCCAAGTCGGGCCGGCCGTCGCCATCCATATCAGTGGCTACCAAGCCGGTGGAAAAGGCTCCCGTGGGTAGCGCCAGCGGACTGGCAAATTGGCCGTTTCCGGTATTGAGGAGTACTGCCACCGAGTTGCCGCTAGCCCCGGATACGGCCAGGTCCGGGCGGCCGTCCGCATTGAAATCGGCGGCTACGACGCCCGTGGGGTTGCCCGGTACGCTGATGGTCGTAGCCGTTGTGAGTGTGCCCGTTCTGGTGGTATTCAGTAGCACCGAAAGCGAAGCGGCCCCGCGGTTGGCCGTTACGGCATCCAAACGGCCGTCTCCGTTTACATCTGCCAGCGCTACCGCTTCCGGCTGCCGACCTACCGGATAAGTAACTGCGGGAGCCAGTGTACCATCGGCCTGGCGGAGCAGCACGGCCAGATTACTCCCCGTGGCTGAAACGCCGCTTACCGTCACCACATCGGGCCGACCGTCGCCATTCAGGTCGCCCTGCACCAGTCGGAGCGGGCCATTGGGCGCATTAATGGCGGTAGAGGCGGCGGCGGTGAACCGGCCGTTGCCCAGGCCCGGCAACACGCTGAGCGACTGGGAAACCGTCTGGACATAGTTGGCCGTGACCAGGTCCGGGCGGCCGTCGCCCGTCAGGTCCGCCACGGCCACATCGTAGGGCGTTACCCCGGCAGCAAAGGAACCGGCCGAGGTAAACGCGCCCGTAGCCGAGCCCAGCAGCATGGTGATGTCGTTGCTGCGGCTGTTGGATACGACGATATCCCGGAAACCATCGGCATTCACATCGGCACTGGCAATGCCGGTAGAGCCTAGGCCGGCCGGGTACGTGGTGGGGGCAGCAAAGCCAGTGGCCGTTGCCAGGGTAACAGTGGCCGCGTTGGCAAAGTCGGCCTGCGCCACGTCCGGGCGACCATCCCCGTTGAAATCAGCCACCAGCAGCTCCACCCCATCCTGCGCGCCCGGATAGCGCCCCACCGAAGTCAGCACGCCGGTGCCGGAGTTGCGCAGTATTTCAAAGGTAGCGGTGGTACTGTTCGAGACGAGTACATCTGCTTTGCCATCGGCATTCATATCGGCTATGGTAATGCCGCCCGCCCCCTGCGGTAGTGTGAGCATGGTGCCTACATCTGTAAAAGTCCCATTACTCAGGCTGGCTAGCACGGTAAGCTGGGCGGTAGCACCCGCAGAGCTGAGGACGGCTAGATCCGGCCGGCCATCCCCCGTCAGGTCGCCGGCCGCCAACTCGTAGGCAGCGGCACTATTAGGCATAGGGTAGCTGACAGCCGCGTTGAAGCGCCCGGAACGGTCGTTGCGCAACACCGAAACTGACTGCCCCCCGTAGGAGGTTACGGCCAGATCCGGATACAAATCCCCATTGAAATCAGCGGCTACAATAGCATTCGGGCTACTGCCGACGGCGTAAGTCGTCACGGCCCCCAACGTATTGGTTGCGCCGTTTAACAGCACACCCACTTTGTTACCCACTAAATTGGCCGTTGCCACATCCGGGCGGCCGTCCCGGTTTAAGTCAACGGCTACCACGCTGCGGGGCGTTTCGGGGTAGGGAGAGCCCACGCCGTAGCCGATGGGTTGCGGAAAAACCGGGAATGACTGCGCGAAGCCTGCCAGGGCTGGTAACAGTAAACTACCGGCCAGGAGAAGAGGTAAGCGTTGAAGCATAGAAAACGCTGAATAAATGAGGAATGTAGACGTGGAAATTCGAACTGCTTCGGAAAAAGCCAGTAAAACTAGGTAAGAAACGGAGGCAATAGTCGTTTTACCAAGACAAAAAATGGATTCGCCGCAACCTGCGGGCATTTTTCTATACTTTTGGCTACCCCCGTTGCGGCTTCCCGCCGCGGCTCCTCTTCCGCGTAACGCTTTCTGATGAAACTATTCCCCCGCCTGGCGCTGGCCGCCTCCCTTTCCGCTGCCGCTCCGCTGGCAGCTTCGGCCCAGCAAACGCAGGTGTTCACCGCTGATGAACGCCACTTCCAGGAAGGCCTCGAACTATTCGACCGTGGCAAGTACGGCGCGGCCCAGCAGGCTTTCCAACGCTACCTCGACCTCACCCAGCGCCGCACCGGCGAGCTGGCCCCCGGCCGCACCCAGGATGCCGAATACTACTACGCCGTAGCCGGCCTCTACCTGTTCCACCCCGACGCCGAGGACCGCATCCTGGCCTTCGCCACCCAGAACCCGGCCCACCCCAAAGCCGCCCAGGCCTATTTCGAGCTGGGCAAGTTTTACTTCGATAAGAAGGACTACGTGCGGGCCATCGACTACCTGCAGAAGGTGGGGCCCGATAACCTCACCGACGACCAGCGGGCCGAGGCCGAGTTCAAGCTCGGCTACGCCTACTTCGCCCAGAAGGAGTTCGACAAGGCCAAGCTGCAGTTCGACCGCAACAAAGCCGGCAACCACCAGTACCGCTTCGCCAGCTCCTACTACGCCGGCTACCTGGCCTACCGCGCCGGCGACTACGCCGGGGCCCGCAAGGACCTGGCCGTAGCCGAGCAGAACGACGCCTACAAGCCCGTGGTGCCGGCCGTTATGTCGCAGATTTACTACAAGGAAGGCGACTACGACGGGCTGATTGCCTACGCCACGCCGGCCCTGCAGCAAACCCCGCCGCCCCAGAGCGCCGACGAGATTCAGCTGCTGGTGGGCGACGCCTACTACCAGAAGGAGGACTTCAAGCAAGCCGCCGAGTACTTCGATAAGTACGCCGCCGGCCGCAAGAAAATCGAGCCCGAGGTGCAGTACAAAATCGGGTACGCCAACTTCAAGCAGGGCGACTTCAAGGGGGCCATTGGCAACCTGAAGGGCGTGGCCGCCCGCCGCGACTCGCTGGGGCAGAATGCGGCTTACCACCTGGGGCTGAGTTACCTGAAAACCAGCCAGAAGCCGCTGGCCCTGAATTCGTTTGACGCGGCCCGCAAGCTCACCTTCGACAAGGTGATTACCGAAAACGCCACGCTGAAGTACGCCCAGGTAAGCTACGAGCTGGGCAACACCCAGGAAGTCATCAACGCCCTGCGCGACTTTGGCAAGCGGTACCCCCGCTCCAAAAACCGCGCCGCCGCCGACGACATCCTGAGCCAGAGCTTCCTCAACTCCTCCGACTACGCCCAGGCCCTCAGCTACCTCGATAACCTCGACGACCGGAGCCAGAAGCTCAACGCCACCTACCAGCGCGTGGCCTACCTGCAGGCGGCCACCCTCTACAACGACAACCGCTACCAGGATGCGCTGCCGGTGTTGGATAAGAGTCTGAAATATCCCGAGGACGAGGCCCTGCGTGCTGCCGCCCAGGTGCTGAAGGGCGAAATCTACAGCATCGGGCAGCAGTACCAGCCCGCCATTACGGCCTACACCGCCGCCGCCCGCACGGCCCGCACCGGCTCAGCCTCCGAAACCGACTTCGACCAAAAAGCCCGCTACGGCCTGGGCTACGCCTACTACAACACCAAGCAGTACGACCGGGCCCGGCAGCAGTTCCAGGCCTGGCTGCAGGACCCCGTGGCCAAGCCCGCCAGCCCGAACTACTACGACGTGACCCTGCGCCTGGGCGACACCTACTATATCAGTAAGCAGTACCAGCAGGCCCTGGAGCAGTACAACAAAGTCATTCAGGCCAACGCCGCCGATAAGGACTACGCCTACTACCAGAAAAGCGTGGTGCTGGGGCTGCTGGGCAAACGGGAGGAAGCCGGCGCCACGCTGAGCACCCTGCTCAAAACCTCGCCCAACTCGCGCTACGCCGACGATGCGGTGTACCAGCAGGCCCAACTTGATTACGAGGCCGGCTCGTTCCAGCCCGCCGTGGATGGTTTCAGCAAGCTCATCAACAACCGCCCCAACTCGGCCCTGATTCCGCAGGCGTTGCAGAAGCGCGGCGTGGCCTACCAGAACCTGGACCAGCACGACAAGGCCGCCGAGGACTTCAAGCGGGTGCTTACCCAATTCCCGCGCACCAAGGCGGCCAGCAGCGCCATCTACAGTCTGCAGGAAAGCCTGAGCGCCCAGGGCAAAACGGAGGAATTTGACCAGTACCTGGCCCAGTTCAAGCAACAGAACCCCGACAGCAAGGCCACCGAAAGCGTGGAGTTTGAGGCCGCCAAGTCGCTGTATCTGGCCGAGAAGTACGCCCAGGCCATTCCGCGCCTCGAAGGCTACCTGCAGCAGTACCCCAGCACCACCCTGGCCGCCGATGGCCGCTACTTCCTGGCCGACTCCTACCTGCGCACGGGCCGCAAAACCGACGCGCTGCCCCGCCTGAAAGCGGTGGTGGAGGAAGGCAAGAGCGAGTTTGTGAACCGGGCCGTGGGCCGGGTGGCCGACCTGGAGTTTGAAAACAAGAACTACGCCGAGGCCGCCAAGTACTACGGCCGCCTGCGCGAGGTGTCGCAGAACAAGCGCGAGGTGGCCAACGCCGGTATCGGGCTGATGAAGAGCTACTACGAAGCCGGCGACCTGGAAGGCACCCGCCGGGTGGCTCAGGAGCTGCAGGCCCAGGGCGGCGCTTCGCTCAACGCCACCAACCTGGCCCTGCTGTACCTGGGCAAGGCCAGCTACAAAGCCGGCAGTCTGGAGCAGGCCATCGGCGAGCTGACCACGGCCGCCGCCACCGCCAAGGACGAGAGCGGTGCCGAAGCCCAGTACCTCATTGCCAGCGCCCTCTACCAGCAGAAAAAGTACCCCGAAGCCCTGGACGCGGCCTACAAGAGCAATTCCGACTTCGCTAACTACGACCTGTGGCTGGGCCGTGCCTTCCTGCTGATTGCCGACGTGTACCGGGAGCAGAACGAAATCTTCCAGGCCCGGGCCACGCTCAACTCCATCATCGACAACAAATTCCCGGTAGCCGAAGTGGTGGCCGGGGCCAAGGAGCGCCTCGCCGCCCTGCCCGCCGACCCCGCCGCGCCGGCCCCGGCCGCGCCCAAAACCACGCCTAAGTCGGCCCCGGCTACCCCGCCTAAATCAACTACCAAACCCGCTACTACCACCAGGCCCACCGGCAAAACCACTCCGGGCAAAACGCCGGTGCGCAACTCCCTGGCCCCCTCGGAAGTGCAGCCCACCGACACCACCAGCAACCCCAGCACCACGCCCCGGGAGGAGTAATTGAATGCTGGTAGTAGCTGCAAGCACAGCTTGATGCTGAATGTGGTAATTGGTTGTTAATAAGAAATAAACACTGAGTAATAGGAGGGGGCATCAGGCTTTCTGCAGGTCTGCAATCCGGCTTTCCTCCTTGCTTAAGTTTCCCAGATAGAATGACAAATTCGTCTAAACTGCTGGCCGCTGCGGCCCTGCTGACTGCCACCGCCCACGGTACCGATGCCTGGGCCCAGAAAACGCGCGGTAAGATTGAGGATGCCGAAATTGAGATTGTGAAGGAGCGGGTGAACGAGCTGCCCGAGGCCACCCGCAATTTCGAGAAGGTGAAGGTGGAAGCCCCGGCCAAATCCGCCGAGCCCGTCAACTACTCCTTCCAGGATTTCCGCCTGCCTGCCGACAAGCTCAATCCCTCGGTGCGGGTGCTCACCATCCGGCAGGAAGAGCTGGCCCCGCTTACCGGCAACTACCTGAAGGCGGCCCTGGGTAACTACGGCACCGCCTACGGCCGGGCCTACCTGCACAACACCCGCTCCGAAGCCGGTAGCTACGGCCTCGATTTTAAGCACCTCTCGTCGGCCAACGGCCCGGTGGACCGTCGCAACTCCGGCCAGAGCCAGACCAGCCTGGGCCTGAACGGCGAAACCTACCAGGGCCCGCTGGTGCTGGGCGCGAAGGTGGACGTGGGCCGGGAGCGGTACAACTTCTACGGCTACAACGGCAACGTGCTGCGTGAGCTGCCCAAGGCTGACAGCATCAAGCAGGTGTTCAAGCGCGCGGCCATCAAGGTGTATGCCCGCAACCGGGCCAAGGATGCCGCTTTCCAGTATGATTTCGGCCTGGGCTTCAACTACTGGTCCGATTTCTACAACGCCCGGGAAAGCAACGTGTACGCCACTCTGCGCTCGGGCTACACGCTGGGCGAAACCAGCCGCGTGAGCGTGAATGGCGACGTGTCGTTTATCTCCCACAAGGACTCGCTCACCGTGAGCCGGCCCTTCGTGCAGGTAACGCCCGCCTACGAGCTGACTCTGGACCGGCTGGCCCTGTCGGTAGGAGCCACGCTGGGCTACACCGGCGACACCATCGGCAACGCCCGGCAGTTCAACGCCTACCCGGCCGTGCGGGCGGCCTACACCGTCACGGAAGACAAATTCGTGGCTTACGCGGGCCTGGGCGGCGCTATCCAGCGCGTGACGATGTACGACCTGACCACCGAAAACCCCTGGCTGGCCCCCAACGTGCGCGTGGCCGATACCCGCCGCGGGCCCACGCTGTACTTCGGATTCCAGGCTGCTCCGGCCCGGGCTCTGGAGGTGAATGGCCGCGTCACGCTCAGCAACGACCGGAACCTGTACTTCTACAACAACTCCCGCCGCGACTCCAGCAAGTTTGACCTGGTGTACGATAAGAAAGCCACCCAACTGGTGAACGTACACGGCGAAATCATTTACAACGCCGCCGAGCAGTTCCGCCTCGGCTTCAAGGCCGACTACAACGGCTACAACGTGAAGACGCTGGCCAAAGCCTTTCACCGCCCGGCCTTTCAGTCGGTGCTGTTTGGTAGCTACAACTTCTACGACAAGCTGCTGGTGGGCGGCGAGCTGTACACGTACAGCTCCAGCTACGGTGCCGGCTACAAGCCCGGGAGCTTCGACCCGGCCTATATTCCCGGTGCCCAAATCGTGCGCCCGACCGACACGGTAATCGACCTGAATCTGCGGGCTGATTACCGGATTATGGAAAATCTGAGCATCTTTGCTTTAGGCAACAACCTCATTGGCCGCAAGTATGAGCGGTTCCTGAACTATCCGGTGAAGGGAATCAACGTACTGGCTGGCGTAACGTATGACTTTTAATTCGGCGCTGATTTAATGCGTAACCAACCAGCTAATCATCTGTCATCCTGAGCACAGCGAAGGACCTTGCCCCGCCTGAACGCATAACCGGATTGGTTGTGAAAGCGGGGCAAGGTCCTTCGCTGTACTCAGGATGCGGGATATTTTAGTTGTTTTTCGCTCGGCGTTTTTTCTTTACCAGTACCCGCAACCGAATGCTTTCTGACCATATCCGCACCTTGCTCCGGAACCATGACTGCGTCATTATTCCTGATTTTGGGGGCCTGATTGCTGACTATGCGCCCGCCCAGATTCATCCGGTGCGGCACACGCTGGCCCCGCCGGCCAAACGCGTGGCCTTCAACCAGTCGCTCACCCGCAACGACGGGCTGCTGGTTGATGCCCTGAGTGCTCAGCTCAGCATCAGCACCGCCCAGGCCCGCCAACTGGTGCGCGACGCGGTGCTGCGTATGGAGCAGGAGCTGGAAAGCGGTGCGCGTACCGAGCTGAGCGGGGTAGGAATATTCCGCCGCACGCCCGGCCGTGGGCTGGAATTTGAATACACAGGCGCGCAAAACCTGTTGAATGCCAGCTTCGGCCTGCCCGAGCTGGTGTCGCGCCCGGTTCGCGCCACGGATGCCCTGCTGGCCCGTGAGCGGCCGGCTCCGGCCCCGCTGCTGGCCGCATCACGCTCGAAAAAAATGGTGCGGGCCTTCCGTACGGTTGGTACCGTAGTTATTGCCGGGCTGGTGCTGTCGGCCAATTACATCTTCGCCGATATGTTCGGCTACCTACCCGAGCAGCTGCGGATGCCGCTGCCCACCACCACGGCTGCCGCCCCGGCGGCTGAGGCCGTGGCAGTCCCGGTGCGCAGCCAGCAGGCCGCCCTGGGCAATCCATCGTCGGAACTCGCCGCTACGCCCACGCCCAGCATTGCGCCGGTTACGGCTGCCCCTAAGCCTGCCGCGGTAGCTGTAGCGGATGCCAAAGCTCCGGTAGCCAAGCCCGTGGTAGTAGCTCATCCGGCCGTTGCGGCCACGGTGGTAGCCAAGCCGGCGGCTAAGCCCGCGGTACAAACCGTAAAAGGCAAAACCGCCACTAAGCCGGCCACGAAAGCGCCGGGCTGGGAAAAAGCTGCGGCTACCAATGCAACCAACGGGGCCGCTTCTTCGACAATTAATCACCGCACGGGTCGTTACTTCATTGTGGCAGGTTCATACACCAGCCTCGCCAATGCCGAGAAGGGCCGTCAGGCGCTGGTTCGGTTGGGCCACCCGGCCCGGGTAATTCTGCCCGCCGCCGGCAGCCGCCAGTACATGCTGTCGGTAGCTGACTACCCGGACCGGACGTCGGCCGACCGTCAGGCTACCATCCTGCGCAAGCGCCTCGGCGACCTGTGGATCAAAAATTACTAGTCTCCCACTTGAATTAATCTTACGCATTTGTGAAAAGCTAAAACGCTGGAGGCAACCTGTTTAGGGCCTTCGTGTTTTAGCTTTTCTTTTGCTCTTACTTTCTCTCCCGCATGACGCACCTGCTCTCTTTGCTGCTGCAACTTCAGGTAGGGCAACCGGCCCCCGCCGCTACGCCCGCCGCCGCTGCCGACTCCGCGGCTACAGCCGCCAATGCCGCCGCAGCTGCTGCGCCCGGCCTCTCGCTCATCGACCTGATTCTGGCCGGGGGCTGGATTATGGTGCCGCTTTTCCTGCTCTCGTTCATCTCCATTTACATCATCATTGAGCGCTACATCACCATCCGCAAAGCGGGAGCCGTGCCGGAGTCGTTCATGCCCGGAATTCGGAACCTGATGGTGAAGGGTGATTTGCAGGGGGCCAAAATGCTGTGTGCGCAGAACTCCACGCCGTTGGCCCGCATGATTGAGAAGGGTATTCGCCGCATTGGCCTACCGCTCAAGGAAATCGAAACCAGCGTGGAAAACGTGGGCAAGATTGAAATTGCCCGACTTGAAAAGAACATCAACGTATTGGGCATTGTGGCCGGTATTGCGCCCATGCTCGGTTTCGTGGGTACTATCATCGGGGTAATCAAGATTTTCTACGCCATCAGCTCCACCGGCGACTTTGGCATTGCCCAGATTTCGGGCGGTCTGTACACCAAAATGGTGACGTCGGCGGCCGGCCTTATCGTGGGTATCATTGCCCACATTGGCTACCACTGGCTCAGCATCATGGTGGAGCGCATGGTATTCCGCATGGAAAACTCGGCCATCGAGTTCATGGACATTCTTCAGGACAATTAATCAGTTGCCAGTTAATAGTTAACAGTTGCCCGCGCAGGATAGCCTGAAGAAGCAACGTCAATAACTGGCAACTGGCAACCGGCAACTGATAAACGCAAAATGGATTTAAGCCGGCGTCGTAAGCTTTCTTCCCATGTCGAGACCAGCTCGATGAACGACATCATGTTCTTCCTGATGCTGTTCTTCCTGATTGTCTCGACGATGGTGAACCCCAACGTCATCAAGCTCATGCTGCCCAATGCCCGCTCGGGCAAGCAGGCCATGAAGCAACCCATCACCGTTTCCGTGGATGCGGCCGGTACCTACTTCATCGACCGGCAGCCCATTACGCCGGATCAGCTGGAGCCGGAGCTGCAGCGCCGGGTGCAGGGGCTGGAAAGCCCCACAGCCGTGCTGCGCGTGGATGCCTCGCTGAACGTGCAGAAGCTGGTGGATATCCTCGAAATCGGCAACCGCCTTAAGATTAAGATGGTGATGGCCACCCAGGCCCAGCAAGCGTCCGGTAAGTAGCCCGAAACCAACTGAACCAGGAGCGGCCGTTTTGCCGTTCGGGAAATAGCACCACGCCCCGTCTGCCGTTTTTCGGAGCGGGGCGTACTGTTTGACTGCATCGGCCTCGGCCATTGCCTCCGAAATATTACCATCATGGCAACTGACTATCGGGAAGAACATCGGCGGGAGGCGCTCATCGGCACCGTGGCCGTGCACGCGGCCCTGGCGGCGCTGTTCATCTTTACCGTCTTCAAAGGCCCCGACCCACCCCTGGAAACCCTCGGGGGCGACGGGGTGGAACTGAACTACGGCGTGGACGAAGTAGGCTCGGGCGATATCCAGAGCCAGGCCCCCGCCAATGAGTCGCAGAACCGGGAAGACAGCCGCCCACCCGCGGCCCAGCCCGACCCCACGCCCCCTCAGCCCGCCGCCCAACCCGAACCCACGCCGCCCAGCGAGGAGCGGGTAGTAACCAGTGAGGCCGAGGAAAGCCCCGTAACGGTACCGCCGGTAGAGAAACCAGCCCCCGCGAAGGAAGTGGTGAAAGCTGAGCCGCCCAAACCCAAAGTGGACCAGCGCGCCGTGTTCACGCCCCGCGCCAACCGCGCCGAGGGCGGCGGCAACGGCGTAAACGGCACCAGCAACGCACCCACCGGCAACAACAACGGCGACAACCCCGGTACCGTGGGCGACAAAGGCGACCCGCGCGGCACCTACGCCGGCACGGCGTACTCCGGGGAGCCGGGCAGCGGCGGCCGTGGCACCAGCCCCGGCAGCGGCGGTCTGGAAATGTCCGGCTGGGCTGCTGTTAACCGACCCAACGTAGCTGGGGTTGACAACAGTCCGGGTTTTGTGAAGTACAAAATCAAAATCAACGCCGATGGTGAGATTGAGGCTGTAACCAAGGTGTCCGGCAACGTCTCACCGGCGCAGGACCGGCTTTGCCGGGATGCTTTGGAAAAGGTGGAATTCCGTCGGACCAGTGCCGCCGAGGGCGGGGCTACGGGCTTCTATACCTTCCGCTTCACGGTGCAGTAAGTCTTGTCGGCTCAGCCACGCAAAGCGCCACTTCCGCAACGGGGTGGCGCTTTTGCGTGGCTAAGGCCGTGGGCGAGTGGCGGAGTGCGCTACCTTTGCAGTCCACCCGCACATTCTGGCCCCATGACCTACCAGCAAACCCTCGACTTTCTCTACCAGCAGCTGCCCATGTTTCAGCGGGTGGGGGAAGCGGGGTACAAGCCGGGGCTGCAGCGGACGGAGGAACTGGCGGCGGCCATGGGCAACCCCGAGCGGCGGCTGCGCTGCGTACACGTAGCCGGCACCAACGGCAAAGGCAGCTCCTCGAATATGCTGGCCGCAGTTTTGCAGGCGGCCGGCTACAAAGTGGGTCTGTACACCTCGCCCCACCTCAAGGAATTCACGGAACGCATCAAAGTCAACGGCCAAGACCTGGACCCCGACTACCTGGTGCAATGGGTGGCGAAGTGGCGCGGGTTGTTCGACGAGGTGCAGCCCTCGTTTTTTGAGATGTGCGTGGCGCTTTGCTTCGACTATTTTGCCGAGCAGCAGGTGGATGTGGCCGTGGTGGAAGTGGGCCTGGGCGGCCGGCTGGATTCCACCAACATCATCCGGCCGCTGGTGTCGCTCATCACCAACATCAGCCTCGACCACCAAAACCTGCTGGGCGATACGCTGCCGCTCATTGCGGCCGAAAAAGCCGGTATCATCAAGCCCGGCATACCCGCCATCATCAGCCAGACCCAGCCCGAAGTAGCCGACGTGTTCCGGCTGAAGGCCGAAGCAGAAGGAGCTCCGCTACTCTTCGCCGATGCCCATTTCCGGGCGGAACTGCGGCAGCCGCCCGCGCCCGACGACGCAACCCAGCAGCTCTTGGTGCTCCGCAACGACGACATCTATCTGGATAACCTGGAGCTTGGCCTGGTAGGCGACTACCAGCGGCTAAACCTGCCCGGCGTGCTGGCCACCGTGGACGAGCTGCGCCGCCAGGGTTTCATCATCAGTGAAGACGCGCTCCGCCAGAGCCTGCGGGACGTGCGCCGATTCACGGGGTTTAAAGGCCGCTGGACGATACTGGGCCGTCAGCCGCTGGTGGTCTGCGACACGGGGCACAACGAGGCCGGTATCCGGTTCATTACCGGCCAACTGGCGCGGCTCCCGTACCGGCAGCTGCATTTTGTGCTGGGAGTGGTGCAGGATAAAGACGTGAGCAAAATGCTCAGCCAGCTGCCTCCGGAGGCCACGTATTACTTTTGTCAGGCCAACATTCCCCGGGCGCTACCGGCTGAAGAATTGGCGGCCAAAGCCGCTGCTTTCGGGCTGTTTGGGGCAGTGTATGGCCCCGTACCGGCCGCCGTAGCCGCTGCCCGCGCCGCCGCCCGGCCCGATGATGTGGTCTTCATTGGGGGTAGTACCTTTGTGGTGGCGGAAATCGAGGAGCTGTAAAGTTGTTGTTCATTTTTGGTTGTTGGTTTTTCGTTGGTTGCAGAGCGCAACAGCGGCTTCCAACCACTGAAACCGAGCAACGAACAACTAAAAACCAATAACGAAAAACCAACCCAGTGAGTCGCGTAAAACTGAAGCGCTTTGCCGATAATGCCGAACGGCCCGATGTAGTAGAACCCGGCAAAGCCACCTATCAGCAGCTCGGCGGCCGCTGGCACCAGGAGTTCTTTCATAACCCAAACCCGATTACCCTGGAAGTGGGCTGCGGCAAAGGTGAGTACACCGTGGGCCTGGCCGAGCGGTACCCGGAGCGCAATTTTCTGGGGCTGGATATCAAAGGCGAAAGAATCTGGCGGGGCAGCACCCGGGCCGAGGCCCTGGGCCTGAAAAACGTGGGCTTCATCCGCACCCGCGCCCACGACCTGCTCACGCATTTCGCTCCCGGCGAGCTGCACGAAATCTGGATTACCTTCCCCGACCCACGCCCCCGCGACCGGGACATTAAGCGCCGCCTCACGGCCCCGCGCTTCCTGGACCTGTACCAGCAGATTCTGCGCCCCGGCGGCCTGATTCACCTCAAAACCGACAACGAGGACCTGTTCGACTACTCCCTGGAAACCGTGCAGCAGCGCTCCGGTGCTACCATCGTGGCCCATACCAAAGACCTGTACGCCACGCCCGAGCTGCTGCCCCACGCCGAGGACATCCAGACCACCTTCGAGCGTAAGTACCGCTCCGTGGGTGTACCCATCAAGTACCTGCAATTTCGGGTGAGCTAAGCCCGGCTACTTCCGGATATCAGCCAAAAAGGCGCGGCCCATGCAGGTCACGCCTTTTTGCTTTACTTGGGCCTGCTAACGACTTGACTGATGCAGCCTGTTCAGATTCCTCAAACTATGCCGCTCTTCCTGGTTCTGGATGACCTGCTGGTAAACGTATTGCGCGGGCTAAGCCCCGCTGATTGGCAACGGCCCACGCTGGCGCCCGGCTGGACGGTGCAGGATGTAGCCCTGCACTTGCTGGACGGCAGCTTACGCAGCCTGTCGATGCTGCGCGACGGACACGTTGCCGGCCCGGGCCCCGCCAGTGGCGAGTATGCGGATGTGGTGACGTACCTGAACCAGCTTAACAACTCCTGGGTGCAGGCGGGACGGCGGCTTAGCCCGGCCGTGCTGCTGAGCCTGCTGGAGCACATCGGGCCCCAGTACAACGCCTTCCTGGCGCAGCTGCACCCCGCCGCGCCGGCGGCATTTTCGGTGGCCTGGGCGGGGGAGGAGCGCTCCACCAATCATTTCCACGTAGCCCGCGAGTACACCGAGAAGTGGCACCACCAGCAGCAAATCCGGCAGGCAGTGGGCGAGGAGACTCCGCTGCTGCACCCCGAGCTATACCGGCCGTTTCTGGAAACCAGCCTGCAGGCCTGGCCTTTTCAGTACCGCGCCGTAGAAGCCCCTGTTGGGGCCGTAGTGCGCCTTACGGTGCCAGGGCAAGGCAGTTGGGAGTTGCTGCGCACCGCAGCCGGGTGGGAGTTGGTCTATCTGCCCGATGCCACCGCCGTAGCTCAGATAGAAATTCCCGCGCCGCTGGCCTGGCGGCTGTTCACCAAGAGCCTGCCGCTGGCGGAAGCCCGGCAAGCGGTAACGCTGGAAGGGCCGCAACATCTCACGGAGCCATTTCTGCAACTGGTCACTGTAATGGCCTGAGTAAGCTGTCGAATGCCATAAAAAGCGTAATGCCTGTTACTGCAGCAGTAACAGGCATTACGCTTTTTACGAATGAGCGGGTGTCTAATCGATTTCCAGCTGTTCAAACACGGCTTCCATTTCGTCGAAGTCGCGCAGACCGGGTTTGATTTCGTCGCCGCCCTGCAGTACAATGCCAGCCGGGCGAACTTTATCCACAAAGGTGCGCAGCATGTCCGGGGCAAATCCGGCACCCAGCCAGATAGTGTAAGTGCGGGCCTGCTCCGTGAGACGCAGCAGCTCAGCTGGATTCGGCAGGGGTGAAGGCGGGGTAGCCAGTACGAAGCCCAGATAGTGCGGAGCCTGCTCCCGGAAGCGCAGCTCCACATCCTCGGGCATCATATCCGGTATCCAGGTCGTGAGCTTGAGAACGGGTACGGTCAGTTGAGCCAGTTCGTCGGCGGGGCGGCGGCGGTGCAGCAGCACCGCGTGCAGGCCGCATTGCTGCACCAGGCCATTGATTTCGGCTACGGGCAGCGTATCGAACTCTCCAATCAGCTGCACGCCGGCTACCCAGCCGCTGAGCTCCTGTACGGCCTCCGGCGTCAGGTAATCGGCAAAAGACGGGTCGAGCCGAAAGGTGAGGGATTCGGCTCCCATGCCGGCGCAATATCGGGCATCGGAAAGGTTATTGATGCCGCGCACCATCACGGGAACTAGCAAAGACATAGCAAAGAAAATTGAGGGAAACAGGCCCGGCGCTTCCGCCGTTGCCGCTGCAATAATCGGGACTTCTGCGTGAATTGTTGGATTGTTGAATGGGTGAATTGTTGAAGGGGGGAATTGCTTGGATTGTTCAATGGGTATATGTGAGAACATATCTGCCGTCCTGCGTGCTGCCTATCTATCCACCCATCTAGCCATCTACCCATTCAACAATCCCTCTTTCGTATCTTTGCCCATTCGGCCGGAACCTTTCACGCTTCGGGCGCAATTTGATTCACGTATGAATACAACGAAAGGACGGGTGCTCGTCGCTATGAGCGGCGGCATCGACAGCTCCGTGGCAGCCGTGATGCTCCACGAGCAGGGGTATGAAGTGGTCGGGATGACTATGAAAACCTGGGATTACGCCTCGGCGGGCGGCAGTAAGAAGGAAACCGGCTGCTGCTCCCTCGACAGCATCAACGACGCCCGCCAGATTGCCGTGGAACTGGGCTTCCCGCACTACATCATCGATATCCGCGACGAATTCGGCGACTTCGTCATCAGCAACTTCACCGAGGAATATCTGGCCGGGCGTACCCCCAACCCCTGCGTACTGTGCAACACCCACATCAAGTGGGACGCCCTGCTACGCCGCGCCGACCAGCTCGGCTGCGAGTTCATTGCCACCGGCCACTATGCCCAGGTGCGCCACGAAAACGGCCGCTACGTTATCAGCAAAGGCCTCGACGACAACAAAGACCAAAGCTATGCCCTGTGGGGCGTAACGCAGGAAAGCCTGGCCCGCACGCTGTTCCCGCTGGGCCAGCTGCGCAAAACGGCCATCTACGACTTTGCCCGGGAGCGGGGCTTCACCGAGCTGGTAAACAAGCCGGAGAGCTACGAAATCTGCTTCATCCCCGACAACGACTACCGCGGCTTCCTGCGCCGTCGGGTGCCGGGCCTGGAGGAGCGCGTGGCCGGCGGCGAGTTTGTGCTGCGCGACGGTACGGTGGTAGGCAAGCACGAGGGCTATCCGTTCTACACCATCGGGCAGCGCAAGGGTCTGGGCGTGGCGCTGGGTTTCCCGGTGTACGTTACGGCCATCGACCCCGAAACCAACCGCGTGGTGCTGGGCAACTTTGATGACCTGGCCAGCACCCGCACGGTGGTGGGCAAGCTCAACATGGGTAAGTATGCCTCGCTGGAAGGCCGCGGGCTGGTGCCCAGCATCACCAAAATACGCTACAACCACGACGGCTCCCCGGCCTTCCTGGAGCAGAAGGGCGACAAAATCTACGTGTACTTCGAGGAGGCCGTGCACGCCGTTACGCCCGGCCAGGCCGCCGTGTTCTACGAAGGCACCGACGTGCTGGGCGGTGGCTGGATCGAGCGTCACACCATTGGTGAGATTCCCGAGCCTTCCGAGGCCGTAGCCGTGGGCTAACCGCATTGATTTGACAGGAAAAGCCGGTTCTCTAGCAGCAGAAACCGGCTTTTCTACGTTCATACGTCAGCTGATTACCGCGGTGGAACTGCACCGGGGCATCGGCCGTTCAAAGCGGGCAGAACTGGAAGTTGCCGAAGGAAGTGTACTTTCAGCCAGTGAATTCAATTCTATGAAACAGACCTATTCTTTTCAACAATTACGCGTTGCCCAGTGGCTATTGGGTGGCTTGCTGCTTGCCGTGGCGAGCTGTAAGAACGAAACCGAGGTACTACCCGATCAGGGACCCGAGTATTACCCCATGGAAGTAGGAGCTTACCGCATTTATGCCGTGGCCGATACCAGCTGGCGCAACAATGTGCCGACGGTTAGCCGTTTTCAGTTTCGGGAGCAGGTAGCGGCTGAACTCAGTCCCGATGCTACGGGCCAACCGGTGTACCGCGTGATTCGGTCGCGTCGCGCCACCGCCACTGATAGCTGGGCCGCGGACTCTGTGCTTACCGTGACGGTAGCCAAAAGCTTTGTCACGGAGCAACTGGGCAACCGGCGCACGGTAGTGATGGTTTTTCCTGCGCTGCAGGGCAAAAACTGGGACAGCAATGCTTTCAACACGCTAAACGGTCCTCTTGATTCGGCGCGGCAGGCTAATCGGGACTACCAGGTCAGAAACCGGTACTACGCGCAAACGGGTGCGGCCTTGAGTCTTCAGCGTGACGGCCGCAGCTACGCGTACGACAATACCGTGACTACCTTTAACGACCTGACGGCAGCCAATGGCGTGAACATTTGTGGGACCACCGTGCTGCGTACCACCTTTGCGAAAGGCATCGGGCCGGTGTACAGGGTGCGGCGGCGGTATTCACATGACTCGGGCACCCTGGCCGGCTGTAATCCATCCTTTATTTATCTGGGTCAGTCGCGCAGCGAGGTCCTGATTGAGAGCGGCAAGTAACGACCGTATAGCCAGGCCCCGACCTGACGCCCCGCTGAAACGAAAGCTCAGCGGGGCGTCGCGCTTTTTTAACAATGCACAGGGTCAGCTAAAACCCCTTCTAGGGTGTGAATTTCCAGGATTCGTGTGTATCTTCCGGCACGTCAATTCGCGCTCCGAATGGTTTTATTCCGCCTTTTACTTACTGCTGGTCTGAGCTTACCGGCCTTTTTTGCCCAGGCCGCCGGTGGTGGCTCTCAGCCGCCGGTGGATACGCCCGCCAGAACAACAGGCACCGTCCGCAAACACCTTGTGTATTTCAAGGATAAAGCGGGCACCCCATTTACCGTTACCAACCCGCAGGCGTTCCTGTCGGCCCGGGCCATACAGCGTCGGCAGCGGCAGAATATTGCCATTCTACCCCGGGATTTGCCGGTATCCCCGGCGTATGTGCAGCAGGTCAAAGCCGTGCCCGGGACGCAGCTCTGGTACACGTCCCGGTGGTTTAACGCCGCTATTGTCGCCTGCGACTCGGCTACGCTGCAGCAGGTGCAGGCCCTGTCCTGCGTCCGCTCGGCCCAGACCCTGAACCGGGGCGTGGCCGGTACCCGCAAGCCCAAAGGCGACGATGCCGATGAGCCCCAGGCGCTGGAACGCGGTACCCGCAGCCAGTATGGCAAAGCCTACACCCAGGCCCAGATGCTGGGGGCCGTGCAGATGCACGATGCCGGCTACCGGGGCGAAGGCATGCAGATTGCCGTGTTTGACGCTGGCTTCCCGGGCGTGAATACCGCCTCGGAGTTTACTTCCATCTTTCAGGATCAACGCCTGGCCAGCACCTTCAACGTGGTGGAGAAAACCACGCAGGTGTACCAGCGCGACAGCCACGGAACGCACTGTCTGTCTACTATCGGAGGCGACCAGTCGGGCTTGTTTATCGGCACCGCGCCCAAGGCCACGTTCCGGCTGTTCCTCACCGAGGATATCTTTTCGGAGCATCCGGTGGAAGAAGCCAACTGGCTGATTGCCGCTGAAAAGGCCGACTCGGCTGGGGTAGATATTATCAGTTCCTCGTTGGGTTACAGCACGTTCGATTATCCTTCCATCGATTATACCTACGCCAACATGAACGGCCGCACGGCGCTGTCCACGCGGGCGGCTACGGTAGCGGCACGGGTAGGCATGGTGGTGGTCAGCTCCGCCGGCAACGAGGGTAACAATAACTGGCACTACATCACGGCTCCCGCCGATGCCGACTCCATTCTGACGGTTGGAGCCACCGACTCGCTGTCGGTCGTGGCCGGCTTCAGCTCCCGGGGGCCAACTGCCGATGGCCGCATCAAGCCCAATCTGGCGGCTATGGGTGTGCAAACGGCCATTGTGACGCCCTCCGGCGTGGTTACCCGGGGCAATGGCACCTCCTATTCCTGTCCGGTGCTGGCCGGCATGGTGGCCGGATTCTGGCAGGCCAACCCCACGCTCACGGCCCAGCAGGTCATCAGCTTTCTGCAGCGTTCCGGCACGCGGGCCCTCACCCCCAACGATGATACCGGCTATGGTATTCCCAACTTCGTGCGGGCCTACAACCTCGCTAACCCCAGCGCCCCGCTGGCCGCCGCGCCGCCCGCTCCACGCCAGGACCTGCTGATTTATCCCAATCCCAGCAAGGATGATGAGCTATATCTGCAGCTGGCCGTTGATTTTCAGTCAACTCCGCTGCAGGTGCTGATCTTTGACGCGCGCGGCGCACTGGTTGCCGAGCAGCGCATTGCGCCCACCTCCTCTGCGGCCGTGCGGCTGCACCCGGGTGTGCTGACCAAAGGCATCTATACCTGCCGCGTAAGCAATGGGCGTGAACAGCGTACTGTTCGGTTTGTAAAGCTTTAATGCACAGCGGGATATTTGAACATAAAAAAACAGGCTGCGTTGGCCTGTTTTTTTATATTCAAATATATATTGCTAATTAAATTGGCTTGATTGGCATGGCGAATATTTTTAGTAAATTGGCAATGATTTACCAGATGACTATGTTGTCAGTCAGTACTTCATTCCCCCGGATTCACTTCTAAATTCTTCAATCATGCTTCAGATGATGGTTACCAAGCGCCTGGGCAAGCGCCAGTTTCATTTCACCGTACAGGGGGCCAACTTCCACGAGGTGGTGGCTGAGTACGACCGGCTCAGCTTCCCCGATGTAGCCAAATGCGGCCTCTGCGGCTCCGATAACCTGGACCTGACGGCCCGCGTGGCCCAGGACAAGTTCAAATACACTAGCCTGAAGTGCCTGGATTGCCGGGGCGACGTGACGTTCGGCAAGCGGGCAGATGATGATAAGACGGTATTCCTGCGCAAGACGGAAGACGGCAAGCTCGACTGGCGTGCGTGGGAAAAAGAGCCGGCCACCAAGTAGTCGGCTAGCTGCCAACCGGGTATAGCCCGAAGCAGATTTTTTTACCAGAGCCTCTGTACGGGTTCAGCCAGTTTGTGCGTTCAGGAGTAGGTACTCGTGGGCCCAGCAGACTGCTGTTCCGCTCGGAGGCTTTGGCTTTTCCAGGAAGCTGCCATCTTAGAACTACTGCGTGCTTTAGCTGGTCCCGTCGAGTTCTGTTATTCAATCCTGCGTTATTCAGTTACTTTCGCGCTATGAACCCAACCCGTCGTATGGCGCCACTATTGGCTCCCTCGCTTCTCGCCGCTGATTTTGGCAATCTGCAATCTGAAACCGAGCGGCTGGCCGGCTCTGCCGCCGACTGGCTGCATTTCGACGTAATGGATGGCCGGTTTGTACCCAACATATCGTTTGGTATTCCGGTGCTGCAGGCCGTACACCGCCACGCCAAGCAGCCCATTGATGTGCATCTGATGATTGAGGAGCCGCAGCACTACCTCAGTGCCTTCCGCGACGCGGGAGCGGCCAACATTACAGTACATTACGAAGCCTGCACCCACCTGCACCGCGTCGTGCAGCAGATCAAGCAGCTGGGCTGCCGGGCCGGCGTGGCTCTCAACCCGCACACCCCGGTGAGCGTGCTGACCGATATTGCCGCCGACCTGGATCTGGTGCTGATTATGTCGGTGAACCCGGGGTTTGGGGGGCAGGCCTTTATTCCGAACACGTTGCGCAAAGTGGCGGCGCTCAAGGAACTGCTGGTGGATTGCGGCTCGGAAGCCCTGATTGAAATTGACGGCGGCGTGACCCTGGACAATGCCCAGGCGCTGGTAGATGCCGGTGCCGATGCCTTGGTGGCCGGCTCGTTCGTGTTCAGCTCTCCCGACCCCGTGGCTACGTTGGCCCAGATGCGGGAGCAGCTAACGGTTTCGGCCGAGCGGGAGCTTAACTAATCTGCTGCGGATGCCTCAACTTTTCCGCGCTCAGTCGGCTATGTGGCTGCGGCTGCTGTTGCAGCCCCGGCCGGTTGCGTTGTCCGTAGCACTGGCCGCCGGGTTAAGCACTACCACGCTGCAGGCCCAGCAAACGGCCCGGGTGCTGGTAACCGGCACCGTGCTCGACGCGGCCGGGCTGCCGCTGGAACAGGTGGCCGTGGGGGTGGAGGGTATGCCCGGCGGCAGCACCACCGACGACCGGGGCCGCTTTGCCCTGAGCGTGGTGCGTCCGCTGGGTGCTAAAGCCCCCGTGCTGGTAATCCGGCGGCTGGGCTACCGTACCGAGCGGGTGGTACTGGACCTGAACAGCCAACGTGAGCTGGCCCTGACGATGCAGGAGGACAGTCGCGCCCTAGGCAACGTAACCGTGCGCGGCCGCTCCGATGCCACCGATACCCGTGAGCAGGTAAGCATTCTGCAGCTGGAACCCCGCACCGCCAAGGAAATTCCCTCGCCCTTCGGCGACTTCTCAGCCGTGCTCAAAACCTTGCCCGGCGTAGCCAGTACCAATGAGCTGACCAGTACTTACTCGGTGCGGGGCGGCAACTACGAGGAAAACCTGGTGTACGTGAATGGGTTTGAGGTGTACCGGCCGTTTCTGGTAACGGCGGCGGCCCAGGAAGGCCTGAGCTTCATCAACCCCGATCTGGTAAGCAAAGTGGAGTTTTCCACCGGGGGCTGGCAGCCCAGGTTCGGGGACAAGCTCTCCTCGGTGCTGAACATTGAGTACAAGCAGCCGGAGAAGTTTGAAGGCTCGGCTACGGCTAGTCTGGTGGGCGGCACGGTACACGCCGGGGCCGCCTCAGCCAATAAGCGGATCAGCTACCTGGCCGGGGTACGCTACAAGAACGCCACCTACGTGTTCAACTCGCTGCAACAGCAGCAGGGCCGCTACAACCCCACGTTCTACGACGGACAAAGCCTGATTACCGTTCACCTGGGGCCGAAAGACAATATAGAGCGCACGTCGCTGGGTATTTTTAATACGGTATCCCACAATGACTTTCGCTTTAACCCAGAAAGTGGTCAGAGTACGTTCAGTACCGCTACCAACCAGCTTTCCCGCCTGTATATCGGGTACGCCGGGCAGGAGCGTATGCAGTACGATATGTACCAGGGCGGCCTCAACCTACGCCACGATGTGCTGCGCAACCTGCGCGTGGAGCTGCTGGCCGGGCTGCTGTACTCGCGCGAGTTTGAGTACCGCGACGTAGAAGCGGCCTATAGCATTGCCGAAATAAACCGGGACCAGAACTCGCCCGATTTTGGGGCTGATATCAACCGCCGGGGCATTGGCTCCCGGTTTCAGCATTCCCGCAACAACCTTACCGCCCGCATTGCTACCCTGGAAACCCGTGGTACCTGGACGCCGGGCACACGGAGCACGGTACGCTGGGGCCTGAAGGTGGGGCGGGAGCGAATTCAGGATGCGCTCAACGAGTACAGCTTTACCGACTCGGCCGACTTCGTGCCCGACTCCCGCCGGACCCGGCTGCTGTCGGACCTGAACCTGGAAAGCACCCGCACGCAGGGGTATCTGCAGCATACCGTACGCTTTGATTCGCTGCGGACGCTTACGTACGGAGCCCGGGTAAGTCACTGGACAGTGAACGGGCAAACCACCGTCAGCCCCCGGGTGCAGTATGCCTTTACCAGTGCCCGCAACACGCGCCTGTCGTGGAAGGCGGCGGTGGGCGTGTATCATCAGCCGCCGTTTTACCGGGAACTGCGCTACCAGACCGGAACCCCACAAGCCCAGCAGGGTGCTCTGAACCTGGAGCTGCGCGCCCAACGCTCCCTGCATTTTATTGTGGGCAACGAGCTGCGCTTCATGCAGTGGGACCGGCCGTTCCGGTTTACCGGTGAGGCCTATTACAAGTACCTGACCGATGTGGTGCCCTACGACATCGACAATGTGCGGCTGCGCTACTTCGCCAAAAACGAGGCCCGCGCCTACGCCGCCGGGGTGGATGCCCGGGTAAGTGGAGAGTTTATTCCCGGCACCGAATCGTGGTTCAGCCTGGGTGTGCTGACTACCCGCGAGAACCTGGCCGGCGACTCCCTCAATACGTTTGATGCCGAGGGTAACGTCACCGGTCGGGTACCGAAGGGCTACATTCGTCGGCCCTCCGATCAGCGGGTAAACCTGGGGGTGTTTCTGCAGGATAACCTGCCCGGCAACCCCTCGGTGAAAGGCTACGTGAACCTGGTGTTCGGTACCGGTCTGCCGTTCAGCCCCCCCGACGCGCCCGATTTGCGCGGCACCAGCAAACTTACCCGCAGCTACAAGCGCGCCGACCTGGGTTTTACCAAGGTGCTGAGTCTGCGCACGGCGGTGGAGCAGGCCAACGGCCCGGCCGTGCAGCTTAAAACGCTCTGGATAAGTCTGGAAGTGCTGAACGTGCTGGGCGCCGACAACCTGGCCGGCTACAACTACGTCCAGGATTTGAATGGCCGGCTGTATTCAGTTCCTAATTTCCTTTCGCGTCGCCTGGTAAACCTGCGGGTTATTGCCCGGTTTTAAGGTTGGAATCAAAAGGGAAGAAGTAAAAAAGTCAAAGCGCTTACGTGGTCCGGTGAAGACTGCGTAGGCGCTTTGACTTTTTTACTTCTTCCTTTTTTACTTTTAATACGCCTTGGCCTGCCACTCAGTGAGGGCAATACGCATATTAGGTAGCTGCGACTTGAAAGCAGTATCTTCTTTGTCGCCCAGCTTAATGGCTTTGCGGGCGTACACAATGGCAGTGCCGAAATCCTGCTGCTGGGCCAGCAGCCGCGCCTTAATCCAGTTATTGGTAGCCGCATCCTGCAGCTTCAATGACTCATTGATCCAGTTGAGGGCCCGCTCGGGCTGGATATTGTTCTGCACCAGGTAGTCGGCGGCCTGAGCCAGCAGTTGCCAGTCGTTGGGTTGCTGCTGCAATACCTGCTCGATGCCCGCCAGTACCTGCTTGTGTACTTCCGTCTCGATGGGCAGAATGAGTGTCCGCTTTTCCCAGGTCAGGTTCAGATGCGCGCCGGTGGTCTTCACATCCGAAAACCAATACAGCAGGTTTTCGTGGAATGGAGCCGTTTCCGGCATCACCGGTACCCGGATAATATCGTCGCGCTGGTCGTAGCCTTCACTGCCCCAGTGGGTGGTCACGCGGTTCAGGATCAGCTCCCAGTCCCGGTCTTGGTGCGGCAGCACATAGAAGGAGTATTGCCCGGCCGGTACTAGCTGCTCGCGTAATAAAACAGGAGTAGAAAAGCGGATCAGCGTGTTTTCGTTGGCTCCGGCGCGCCATACCTGCTCAAATGGAACCAGCGTACCCCACACGTTGCGGCCCCGAACCGCCGGCGCATGATACTCCACCGTGGCTTCCGTAAGCCCAAACGTTTGGGAGACTACGGCCCGGGGGCTGGCTTGCGGCAGTGGCAGCTGGGGAGTTGACGTGCTGGCGGTGCCGGTCGGGGCTGTCGGACTGGAGGGAGGAACCGAGGCAGAAGAGGCTGGGGCAGGAGTCGGCAAGGCCGGAGTAGCGGCCGGCGCTGGTGTGGCCGGAGTACCGGCTGGCTGTGTTTGGGCCTGGGCAAATGTAGCCCAACCGCAAAGGCAAAGTCCGATACCCAGACGGGTCACCATCAAGCGGATACTATGCATAGGCAATGGCAATAGGGATGAGCAGAATCGAAGCGGGATGTTCCGGAGCCACCAGTACCGAAACAATAATGCCAGAAACCGGGTAACAGTGAGCAGAAACCACAAAGGTCCGGCTTTTCAGGTAAAATTTTGATGAAAAAGTTTTCATCCTGCCAGTGGCCGCTTACCTTTGCCCCGCTACTATAAGCCCCGTATGCCATTCTCCGCGCTTTTCCTGTGCCCCCTGAGCCACCCGGCCGCCCCCGTTGCGGGCCGCCTGGCCGAGGCCTGCGCGTCTGAGTCGAAGCATCACCATCACCACGGGCATCATTCCTCTTTCTAGAGGAATATATGCATCATATTGACCCGTTGGGTGAACCGCATTTGGTTCCCCGGCCCCCGAAAAACCGGTGGCCCGGCCGTAGTTTGGCCCCATCCCAACGCCTGGGTCCGTTCCCCCCAAGTCACTCTTCCCGAATTACAGTTAAGCCTTGGTCACTCCGGCCAATTCTTACTTGCTAATTCTTAATTACTAATTCTCAACGATATGCTCCGTCTGGCCATCCAGAAATCGGGCCGCTTAAGCGAAGATTCCCTGAACCTGATTCGGGAATGCGGCATCAGCTTCCTCTCGGCTTCCTACAAGCTCAAAACCGAAGCCACCAACTTCCCCCTCGAAATCCTGTACCTGCGCGACGACGATATTCCCGGCTACGTGCAGGACGGTGTGGCCGACCTGGGAATTGTGGGCCAGAACGTGCTGGTAGAAGCCGGTTTTCCCGCGCTGGAAGTAGAAGGTCTGGGCTTCAGCAAGTGCCGCCTGAGCTTGGCCGTGCCCCGCGCCGCCACTTACGACTCCATCGAGGATTTGCAGGGCGTGAACATTGCCACCTCGTACCCGCGCATTCTGGGCGACTACCTCACGGAGCGCGGCGTGAAAGCCAACCTGCACACCATTAGCGGCTCGGTGGAAATTGCCCCCAGCATCGGGCTGGCCGAGGCCATCTGTGATATTGTGAGCAGCGGCTCCACGCTGCTGGGCAACGGCCTGCGCGAGGTGGAAACCGTGTTCCGCTCCGAGGCTGTGCTCATCGCCAACCAGAACCTGAGCGCCGAGAAAAAGGAGCTGCTCGAGCAGTTGCAGTTCCGGATGCAGGCCGTGCGCCGCGCCCGCCGCAACAAGTACATCATCCTCAACGCCCCCGTGGCGGCCCTGGATGCGGTAAAGCAGCTGCTGCCCGGCATCAAGTCGCCCACCATTACGCCGCTGGCCGAAGAAGGCTGGGTATCGGTGCAGTCGGTGGTGAACGAGGACGACTTCTGGCACATCACCAGCCAGCTCAAAGCCGTCGGCGCCGAAGGCATCCTGGTTCTCCCGATTGAGAAAATGATTTCCTGATTAGTGCCTAGTTGTTGGTGCTTAGTGCCTGGTGAGTAGGCCATGAAATACTAAGCACTAACAACTAAGCACCAAGCACTATTCCAGATGAACATCTTCCAATATCCATCCCAGCCGGAGTGGGCGGCGCTGCAGCAGCGGGCGGCCCAGCAGCAGGCCCAGGACGTGGAGCAGCGCGTGCAGCAGATTTTCGAGGACGTGCGCCAGCGCGGCGACGCGGCCCTGCTCGACTACGCCCGGCAGTTCGACGGTGCCGACCTCTCTAGTGGTCTGCGCGTGGGCCCCGAGGAGCTGGCGGCTGCCGCGGCCGAGTTGCCGGCCGAGTTGCAAACGGCCATCCGGCAGGCGCACGCCAACATTCTGCGGTTTCACAAAGCGCAAATCCCGCAGGAGGAGCGCGTGGAAACCATGCCGGGTGTTACGTGCTGGCGGCGGGCGGTGCCCGTGCAGCGCGTGGGCCTCTACATCCCGGGCGGCTCGGCGCCGCTGTTCAGCACGTTGCTGATGTTGGGCGTACCGGCCAAGCTGGCCGGCTGCCCCGAAATTGTGCTCTGCACCCCGCCGCAAAAGGACGGCTCGGTGAATCCCATCATCCTGTTCACCGCCCAGCTGCTGGGTATCACTACCATCGTGAAAGCCGGCGGGGCCCAGGCCGTGGCCGCCCTGAGCGGCGGTACGGACTCCGTGCCGGCCGTGGACAAGATCTTCGGCCCCGGCAACCGCTACGTGACGGCCGCCAAGCAGCTGGCTACCCGCTACGGCGTGGCCATCGACATGCCGGCCGGACCATCGGAGGTGCTGGTTATTGCCGATGAATCGGCCACGCCGGCCTTTGTGGCCGCCGACCTGCTCAGCCAGGCCGAGCACGGCCCCGACTCCCAGGTGATTCTGCTGTCCGACTCCTTATATATGTTGGAGCAGACCAAAGCCGAAGTGGAGCGCCAGCTGCGCGAGCTGCCCCGGGCCGAGGTGGCCGCCCAGGCCCTTACTGAGAGCCGCGCCATTCTGCTGCGCACGCCGGAGGAAATGCTGTATTTTTCGAATCAGTACGCCCCCGAGCACCTGATTCTGGCCGTGCGCAACCCCGAGCAGTTGGCCGAAGGCGTGACCAACGCCGGTTCCGTGTTCCTGGGCCACCTCACCCCAGAAGCCGTGGGCGACTACGCCTCGGGCACCAACCACACGCTGCCCACCAACGGGTACGCCCGCAACTACAGCGGCGTGTCGCTTGATTCGTTCCTGAAGAAAATCACCTTCCAGCGCCTCACCCCCGAAGGCCTGCTGAACGTGGGCCCCGTGGTAGAAACCATGGCCGAAGCCGAAGGCCTCCGCGCCCACGCCCGCGCCGTCACCCTCCGCCTGGAAGCCCTGGCCGGCGGGGAGGAATAAGTATAGGATAACAGTAGAACGTCATGCTGAGCTTGTCGAAGTATCTCGCTTGCCGACGCCAAAACAACAACCGCTCAATAGCCCAGGGTTTAAACCCTGGGCTACTGAACCGCCGCCGGCCGTTCTACAAAATCCGTGAAATCCGAATAATCCGTTTAAATCCGTGATTCATGTTCAACCTCGATAGCCTCGTACGCCCCAACCTGCGGGATATGAAGCCCTACTCGTCGGCCCGCGACGAATTTCAGGGCGAGGCCCAGGTCATGCTCGACGCCAACGAGAACAGCCTCGGCAGCGCCGGTCCCGACCAGTTCAACCGCTACCCCGACCCGCTGCAGCGCGCCGTGAAGCAGGAGCTGGCTCAGCTCAAAGCCGTACGCCCCGAGCAGATTTTCCTCGGCAACGGCTCCGATGAGGCCATCGACCTGCTGGTGCGCCTCACCTGCGTGCCCGGCCACGACAGCCTGCTGATCCTGCCGCCCACCTACGGCATGTACGAGGTGGCCGCTAACCTGAACGATGTGCGCGTGGAGCGCCTGCAGCTGACACCCGACTTCCAACTCTCGCCCGAAATCGTGGCCGGCGTGCTGGCTTCCGACGCCAAAATCGTGTGGCTCTGCTCGCCCAACAATCCCACCGGCAACCTGCTCCACGCCGAGTACATGGAGGAAATCCTGCGCGGTTTCCGCGGGCTGGTGGTGGTAGATGAGGCCTACGCCGATTTCGCCGCCGCCCCCAGCTGGACTACCCGCCTGGCCGAATTCCCCAACCTGGTGGTGCTGCAAACCTTCTCGAAGGCCTGGGGTCTAGCCGGTCTGCGCCTGGGCATGGCCTTCGCCTCGCCGGAAATTATTGGCTACCTCAACAAAATCAAGCCGCCCTACAACGTGTCGGAGGCCACGCAGCGCTTCGCCCTGCAGGCCCTGCGCGACGCCGACCGGTTTGAGGCGCTACGCCAGCAGCTACTGGTAGGCCGCGATTGGCTGGCCGAGCGCCTGCCCGCGCTGCCCATCGTGGCGGAGGTGTTCCCTTCGGATGCCAACTTCCTGCTGGTGCGCTTCCACCCCGACGCCACGGCCGTGTACGATTTCCTGGTCGCCCGGGGCATTATCGTGCGCAACCGCACCACCCAGCCCGGCTGCGTCGGCACGCTCCGCCTCACCGTAGGCACCCCCGCTGAGAACGAGCTGCTGCTCCAGGCCCTGCGGGAGTTAGCGGGGTAGTATATATAAGGAGTAAAGCAGTTTCACGAATAGCATTCCCAGGATCTTCCGTCACTCCATCTGAATAGCTGATGTTATGAAAATAGCTTCGTCCGTTCGGTTCAAGGATCAGAATAAAATCCTTCGACACTTTCAGCTACGCACCGCGGTGTGCTGTCCTAAGTGTGAAAAGAGGGCGGAGGTTTCCACGGACTTCACTTCATACTATAGCCGCCTTCATTGCCCAAACTGCTTTTATCAGTCGGACAAACCATTGGTGTTTTTTGATATGGTGGTGAAGGAGTATTGCAAACAGTGCAACTTCAAGATTGTGGTGGAAACGCCAGAGGTCAGGCATAAGAAGGAAGCCATCAAAGTCCGGTGCCCCGATTGCGGCTGTGAGGAATCGTACAAGCCAACGTATATCGAACACGTAGGCTATTCCTATAGCTCTGATGGCGTCGATCCTTTTTTCAACTGCCGCTCTAGTATCAGGCCCCCTTCAAAGATGAACTGCTTTGGGCCTATGGTCCGGAGCACTTGTTTTATCTGGAGCAGTATATCGGTGCCAAGCTGCGGGAACGGAATCAACCGCGTTACATGACGATGGTGGAGCAGTTGCCGCAGTTTATTAAATCCGCCAAGAACCGGGATGCGCTATTAAAACTGCTGGAACGCATGAAGCTGAAGTAATCAATCAGCTGTCTTACATTTTGTACTGCTAACCCTGTCGTTGGATGACAGGCTTGACCAACTCATGAAAAAAGTACTCTTCATTGACCGCGACGGGACCATCCTCATCGAGCCGCCGACGGATTTTCAGGTGGACGCGCTGACGCGGGAAAAATTTCAGTTTGTGCCCGGTGCCATCACCGGTCTGGCGCGCATTGCCCGCGAGCTGGATTACGAGCTGGTGCTGGTGAGCAACCAGGACGGCCTCGGCACCGCCAGCTACCCGGAGGATACCTTCTGGCCAGCGCACAATATGATGCTCGACGTGCTGCGCTCGGAAGGAGTGGAGTTCGTGCGCGAGCACATCGACCGGAGCTTCCCCCACGAGAACCTGCCCACCCGCAAGCCCGGCACCGGCATGCTCACCCAGTACTTGGCCGAGGGCAGCGGCTATGACCTCAAAAACTCCTTCGTTATCGGCGACCGGCTGACCGATGTGGAGTTGGCCCAGAACCTGGGCTGCCAGTCCATCCTGCTGAAGCCGGAAGGGGAGGGCGACGAGCGCGCTGCGTTAACCACCATGAGCTGGGAAAAAATATACCAGTTTCTGCGGCTGCCCGCCCGCACCGCCGTGGTACAACGCGACACTAACGAAACCAAAATCAGCATCGAGCTAAACCTCGACGGCAACGGCCGCCCCGAGATGCACACCGGTCTGGGCTTCTTCGACCACATGCTCGACCAGCTCAGCAAGCACTCGGGCGTGGATATGAAAATCACCGTCCAGGGCGACCTGCACATCGACGAGCACCACACCATCGAGGACACGGCTATTGCTTTGGGCGAAGCCTTCACCCAGGCACTCGGCGACAAGCGCGGCCTGGCCCGTTACGGTTTCCTACTACCCATGGACGACGTGCTGGCTCAGGCCGCCATTGACTTTTCGGGCCGCTCCTGGATTGTGTGGGACGCCGAGTTCAAGCGCGAAAAAGTAGGGGATATGCCCTGCGAAATGTTTTACCATTTCTTCAAAAGCTTCTCCGACGCTGCCCGCTGCAACCTTAACATCAAAGCCGAAGGGCAGAACGAGCACCACAAGATCGAAGCCATTTTCAAGGCTGTAGCCAAGTCCATCAAAATGGCCCTGGTGCGCGACGCCGGCCGTATGGAAATCCCCAGCACGAAAGGCATTTTGTAATTTATCCATTTGTTTATACAAATGGATAAAGATATGGTTGCGCGTGATTTGCACGCATAATTGTCATCCTGACTGAAGCGAAGAACCTTACATCTTGCACCGATTCATGCTACCATAATGAATGCTCTCGGTTCCAGTCAGGATGACGGTTTATAAGCAAAAACCTCTTTAAACATTTGTTTAAGCAAAAGAGTAAACAACGTCCTTCACTCGATATGTTCAAATGGAAATAGCCATAGTAGATTACAAAGGCGGCAACGTGCAGTCGGTGCTGTTTGCGCTGGAACGGCTGGGCGTGCAGGCCACGCTCACGGCCGACCACGACGTGATTCGCCGCGCCGATAAGGTGCTATTCCCGGGTGAGGGCGAGGCTGCCTCCGCCATGCGGGAGCTGCGTGCCCAAGGGCTGCACGAGCTGCTGCCCACGCTCACGCAGCCGTTCCTGGGCATCTGCCTGGGCATGCAGCTGCTGGGCCGCCACACCCAGGAGGGCGGGGGCACCAAGCTGCTCGGGATTCTGCCCTTCGACGTGGTGCGGTTCCCGGCCACGCCGGAGTACAAAGTGCCGCACATGGGCTGGAACAACCTGCAAGCCTTGCGTGGTCCGCTGTTCGAAGGCCTCAGCGCCGAGGACTATGTATACTTCGTGCACAGTTACTATGCCCCGGTGGGTGAGTATACCATTGCCGAGGCCACGTACCCCGCGCCGTTCAGCGCCGCCGTGCAGCACGAGAACTTCTACGCCGTGCAGTTCCACACCGAAAAGAGCGGCCCCGTCGGCACCCGCATCCTGGAAAACTTTCTCAAGCTGTAAGCCCGTGATAAAACAACGGTCATGCTGAGCTTGTCGAAGCATCTCTACCGCTTCGTTGTGGTGGTATTTGATTACCCTCGGTAGAGATGCTTCGACAGGCTCAGCATGACGTTCTGTTGATTCGCTATCAGCACCAAGCTCAAAACCTACATGGAAATCATTCCCGCAATTGACCTCATAGGCGGCCAGTGCGTGCGCCTGACGGAGGGCGATTTTGCCCAGCAGACCACCTACGACGCCGACCCGCTGGCCGTGGCCCAACGCTTCGAGGCCGCCGGTGTGAAGCGCCTGCACCTGGTGGACCTCGACGGGGCCCGTGCCAAGCGTCCCGTGAATCTGCCCGTACTGGAGCGCATTGCCCGCCACACCAGCCTGCACATCGACTTCGGGGGCGGACTGCAGAGCGAGGACGCCGTGCGCCAGGCCTTCGACGCCGGAGCCCGGCAGATTACCGCCGGCAGCATTGCCGTGCGCGAGCCCGAAACCGTGAACGGCTGGCTCCACACCTTCGGGGCCGACCGCATCATCATCGGGGCCGACTACCGCGACAACCACATTTCCATCAACGCCTGGGCCGAGCAGAGCGAGCGGACCCTGCGCGAGTTTGTGGAAGGCTACTTGGCCAGCGGAGCCACCACCTTCATCTGCACCGACGTGAGCAAGGATGGCAAGCTCCAGGGCCCGTCGCTGGCTACGTACACCGAACTGCGCGAGCAGCTGCCCGCCGCCCGCCTCATTGCCAGCGGCGGCGTCACTACCATTGCCGATGCGGAGGCCCTGGCCGCCGTGGGCATGCATGGGGCTATCATCGGGAAAGCCATCTACGAAGGCACCATCACGCTGGAGCAGCTGCAGCCCTGGCTGTAGTTTCGTTTTTCGTTGTTGGTTATTCGTTTCTCGCTCGGTTCGTCCAAGAGGAAACGAAGTCTGCCAACGAATACTCAACAGCCGAAAAACGAACAACCACTAACGAAAAACGAGCAAGATGCTAACCAAACGAATCATACCCTGCCTCGATGTGAAGGACGGGCGCACCGTGAAAGGGGTGCGCTTCGAAGGCCTGCGCGACGCCGGCGACCCGGTGGCCCTGGCCGCCCGTTACGCCCGCGAGGGTGCCGACGAACTGGTGTTCCTCGATATCACCGCTACCAACCAGAAGCGCGCCACGCTGGTGGCGCTGGTGCGCGACGTGGCCCGCGAGCTGGATATTCCGTTTACCGTGGGCGGCGGCATCGGCACCGTATCTGATGTGGAGGCCCTGCTCATGAACGGGGCCGACAAAGTGAGCATCAACTCCGCCGCTTTGGCGCGCCCCGAGCTGATTGATGAGCTGGCGGCCCGCTTCGGGTCCCAGTGCATCGTGGTGGCCGCCGATGCCCGCTACAACGACGCCGACGGCTGGCAGATCTACACCCGGGCCGGTACCCACAACACCGGCCGTGACGCGGTGCAGTGGTGCCGGGAAGCTGCCGAGCGGGGCGCGGGCGAAATCCTGTTAACATCCATGAGCAACGACGGCACCAAGGACGGCTTCGCGCTGGACATCACCGGGGCCGTGAGCCGGGCCGTAACCATCCCGGTAGTAGCCTCGGGTGGTGCGGGCTCCAAGCAGGACTTCACCAATGTGTTCCAGCAGGCCCACGCCGACGCCGGCCTCGCCGCCAGCATCTTCCACTTCGGCGAAATCGGCATCCGCGAGCTGAAAGAACACCTGCGCCAGGACGGCATTGCTGTGCGGCTGTAATTTTAGTTGTCAGTTGGTAGTTGTCCGTTGTCAGTTTATTGACTGCTCGTGCCTGTACTAACAACTGTCAACTACCAACTAACAACTAGATCCAATGGATTTTGCCAAAATGCCCGATGGGCTGATTCCGGTGATTGTGCAGGATGCCCACACGGGGCAGGTGCTGATGCTGGGCTACCAGAACGAGGAAGCGCAGCGCGTGACCCGCCAGACGGGCCGCGTGACATTCTTCTCCCGTTCCAAGCAGCGCCTCTGGACCAAGGGCGAAACGTCCGGGAACTACCTCACCGTGGTGAGCGAGCATGAAGACTGCGACCAGGACGCCCTGCTCATCCTGGCCCGCCCCGACGGCCCCACCTGCCACCGGGGTACCACCAGCTGCTTCGAACAGCCCCAGCAGACGCGCTACCCGGCCCCGGCCGTGAGTTTCGTGGCGGAGCTGGAGCGCCTAGTGCAGCGCCGCCACCAGCACCCCGACGAAGACCCCAAGTCGTACACCGCCTCCCTGTTCCGGAAGGGTATGCCCAAAATCGCCCAGAAAGTGGGAGAGGAGGCCGTGGAAACCGTCATCGACGCTGTGGGTGGCAACCTAGAAGGCCTGAAAGGCGAAGCCGCCGACCTGCTGTACCATTTGTTGGTATTGCTGACGGCCTCCGGGCTTTCCATGGAAGACGTGGTGGACGTGCTTAAGCAACGCCACACCACCATTTCCGGCGGGGTGCGCCGGGAGTAGCCTTAGCTTCCAAACAAACTCGAAAACGCTGCCGGTGCCTTCCGTAGGTTCGGGCAGCGTTTTTCCATTTCTGCAACTCTGTAAGCTACGTTTCCAATGCCCTCTGCCGCTATCCAGTTATTACCCCTGCGAATTGATCAGGCTGCAATTTTCCACCGCTGGCTGCAGGAGCCGGAGGTTATTCTTTACTCCTTGAATGCCTTCCAGCAGATGGATTCGCCGGCGAAGGTCAGCCGATGGCTGGAAGCTACGTTGGCTGATCCGCGCTGCCTGAACCTGGGGGTGTACCTGACCGAAACGCAGGAGTTGATTGGCCACGCCGGTATATCCGGCATCTCTACGGCCAATCAGGCGGGCGAGTATTTCATACTGCTGGGCGAAACACAGTACTGGGGCCAGGGTATTGCCACAGAGGTAACCCGGCAAGTAGTGGCGCGGGGCTTTGCGGAGCTGGGCCTGAACCGGATTATGCTCACAGTTTCGGAGCCCAATCAGGGCGGCGTGAAAGCCTACCTGCGGGCCGGGTTTCAGTTGGAGGGCCGGCTGCGGCAGGCCTGCTTCCGCAATGGGAGATTTCACGATAAGCTGGTGATGTCGATGCTGCGGGAGGAATGGGGCACGTAGGAGTTTGATGGATACTGGCCTTGGTTAAAAGTTTGGTCCAAAGGTTAAACGGCTAATTAGCCTACCTTACCTCTAGGCCAAAAGCGCCACTGTAAAAAGATAGGTAGCGAAGTAAGCAGAGTAATTGTATCTACGAAATAATTCGTATAGTTGCTTCTACGAAATAATTCGTAGTAACTGCTGCGTGAAATACAGCATACAGCCCCCTGCTTTACTTATGCGTTACCTTACATTGTGCGTCCCCCTGCTGGCCGTTATCGGTCCACTTTGGTGCCAGGCTCAAACCACTGCCCCCTCCGTCTTACACATCCCTCAGTTGATGGATTCGGTGGCGTTGCGCCTCCAACAGCACTACATATTTCCGGTAGAAGCCGGGCGCATGGGGACGTATGTACAAGGCCAGGCCCGGAAGCAAGCATACGTCGCGCTGGCGACCGACCCGAAACGTGTGGTGAAGCAGCTGCAGGCAGACCTGCAAGCCGTCCACCGCGACCCGCATCTGTTTGTGGAGTACAACCCGGCCCTGGCTACCGCGAGCCGACGCAGCCCGCAACCCTCGGCCGAGGAGCAGGCGCAGGCCAAAAAGTACTGGGTGGCCAACAACTACCTGTTCAAGAAAGCCGAAGTGCTGCCCGGCAATATCGGCTACTTCCCCTTCACGGGTTTTGTGCCGGACGTGGCCGGAGCTAAGCCGACCATCAGCGGGGCCCTGCAGTTTTTAGCCAATACCAGCGCCCTGGTCATTGACCTGCGCGAAAATATGGGGGGCAGCCCGGAACTGGTGAGCCTGCTGGAAAGCTACTTTTTTCCGATCAAAACGCATATGAACGACCTAATAAACCGGTCCACCAACGACACGACGGTCTTCTACGCGGACCCGGCGAAAGTGCCGTTTACCGTGTCGATGCCGGTGTATATTCTCACCAGCCATCACACGTTTTCCGGGGCTGAGGACTTTGCGTATGCCATGCAAATGGCCAAGCGTGCCGTGGTGGTGGGCGAAACTACGGGCGGCGGGGCACACCCCACCAGGCCGGTGTCGGTGGGGCAGGGCTTCGTGGTTTCCATCCCGTATGCTCGCTCGTTGAACCCGGTTACGCACACCGACTGGGAAGGAACCGGGGTGGTGCCCGACGTGAAAGTAGCCGCCCAGCAGGCCCTGACCAAAGCCCGGGAGCTGGCCTTGCGGGCCCAGCACCAAAGGGCTACCAGTGAGCAGGAAAAGCGGCAAATGGACTACCTACTGGATGAGCTGGCCACCCAGCGTCCGGCGGCTAAGGAACCGTTGAGCCAGCTGCAGCTGTACACCGGCACCTACGGGCCGCTAACGATGTACCTGACGGGCAACAAGCTGTTCTGCAAAAATGCCGACGCAGGTAATCTAATTACCGAACTCAGGCCGATTGCCCCCCACCGGTTTGTGTTGGATGATAACGCGCACGCCGAGTTTGTGCAAGACAGTCGCGGCAGATGGTCGCATATCAGGCTCTATGTCAGTGACGGCAATGTCTTCGAGGAACGGCGAAAAGAACGGAACTAATCACGTGGCATTGCCAGACCGGGGTAGTGGTTGCGCCGTCCGTTTAACATTTGTACCAAACTTTTAACCAAGGCCGATACTCAGGCAGTCTATAGTACCCGTACCCATCCGTTCGGACGCTTTTGCGTATGGGCAGATATTGTGCTGCTAAACCTTCCGTACCTTGCAGCCCGTTTTACCCCCTCTGTTTCTATGTCTGCTGCTCCCGACCGCGCTGCCTACCTCGCCTCCCAAAGTCTGACGGTGCTAGTACCCGTCTATAATGAAGAAGAAAGCCTGGGGCAGTTTGTGGTGGAGATGGACAAGTTTCTGGCCAAAACGCCCGTGCCCACCACCGTCCTGTTCGTGAACGACGGCTCCACCGACGGTTCCCTGGCCATCCTGCGCGACGTGTGCCGCCAGAAGCCCCAGTACGAGTTCATCAGCCTAAGCCAGAACCGGGGCCTGAGCACGGCCGTGAAAGCCGGCATCGACCACGCCCGCACCACGCTCATCGGCTATATCGATTCCGATATCCAGACCACCCCGCTCGATTTCCTGACCTTTTTCGAGTTCTTCCCGGAGTTCGACATGGTGAACGGCATCCGGGCCAAGCGGCAGGATACATTCGTGAAGAAGATGTCGTCCCTGGTGGCCAACACCGTGCGCCGTACGCTCATCAACGACGGCATTCAGGACACGGGTTGCCCGCTGAAAATCATCAAAACCGAGCACGCCCGCCGGATTCCGCTGTTTCACGGCATGCACCGCTTCCTTGGGGCGCTGGTGCAGCTGCAGGGCGGCCAGGTGAAGCAGCTGCCGGTGCGCCACTTTCCGCGGTTTGCGGGCACGGCCAAGTACAACCTCTGGAACCGGGCCTGGAAGCCGCTGGTGGACACGTTCGGCTTCCGCTGGATCCGCAGCCGCTGGAAGAACTACGAAATCGGGGAGGCCCACCGCCAGGAGGTGGGTGCGGCAGCCAACGTAGGCAAGTAACCCTAGGGGCTATGACGTCGCAAACCGTTGCCCTGGGAATTGGGCTGGTGTCGCAGCTGCTGTTCTCGAGCCGCATTGTGCTGCAGTGGATTCAGAGCGAGCGGGCCAAGCGGGTGCTGGTGCCCACCTTGTTCTGGCAGATCAGCCTGATTTCTTCGTTTCTGATGATTGTGTACGGCATCCTGCGCCACGACCCGGTGATTCTGGGTGCGCAGGTGATTAGTTACGCCATCTACATCCGTAATCTGCAGCTGCTGAAGGAGTGGGGTAAGCTGAGTCCGTGGTTTCGGGCCGGGGCCTACTTGTTTCCGGTGGCTATGCTGGGCTGGTTTGTGGCCGGCACCCAGCACTTCAGCCTGCGGGCCATGCTGGGCAGCCGCATTCCGGGCGGGCTGCTGGCACTGGGTGCTGTCGGGCAGACTATCTTTCTGCTCCGCTTTGTCTACCAGTGGCTGTATTCCGAGCGGAAGGGAGAATCTACGCTTCCGCTCAGCTTCTGGGTCATCAGTTTTGTGGGCTCCGTTCTGATTCTCATCTATGCGTTCCTGCGCTGGGATGCCGTACTTATCATCGGCAACGTATTTGGAACCGTGGTGTACGCCCGCAACATTGTGTTGCTGCGCCGGGAGCTGCGGAAAGCACCGGTTAACTCAGCAGGTGCTGCTCAATAGACCCTTAGCGGTACATACCCCACCAACGTGGTAGCCTGTTAAACGGCGAAACCCCGACTGCTGGCGCAATCGGGGTTTCTTCGGGAGAGTAAGTTCCTGCTGGGACAGGTGGCGTTGCTTGTGCTGAAAGGGGAGCTGCTATACGAGAGATAAGAAAGTTTGGGACACTAACGCCCGCAAACTACTTACAGATGCTCCGTGGGTACTGTTTCCAGCCACTGCACAAAAGCGCGCAGGCCCTCAGGCAGGGGTGTTTGGGGAGCGTAACCCAAAAGCTGCCGGGCCTTGCTGATATCGGCATACGTTATATCTACATCCCCGGCCTGCATTGGCTGGAACTCCAGCTGCGGCTCCACGCCCACGGCTTCCCCCACCGCCGCAATCAGCTGCAGCAGGGATACCGGCCGGTTATTGCCCAGGTTTATGGTTTCATACACGCCAGTGTGCAGCAGCAGATACTCCACGCCGCGGGCAATGCCATCCACCGTATCCAGCACGAAGGTATAGTCGCGGGCCGTGGTGCCGTCGCCGAAGACCGGAATGGGCTGGCCGCTCTGCAGGAGCCGCACGAACTTATGGATGGCCAGGTCCGGGCGTTGGCGGGGGCCATACACGGTGAAAAATCGGGCATTGAGCACACCCAGCCCGTAGAGGTGGTGGTAGGTGTAGGTGAGCTGCTCACCGCTGAGCTTGGAGGCGGCGTAGGGTGAAATACAGGCGGCCAGCAGGTTCATATCCTCCCGGAACGGCTGTTCCGGGGTGTTGCCGTACACGGAAGAGGAGGAGGCAAAAAACAGCTTACCAATATCCCGGTGGCGCATCCATTCCAGCAGGGAGGTGGTGCCGATGACGTTGTTTTCGAGGTAGCCGATAGGGTCTTTCACCGACGGTCCGACGCCGGCCTTGGCGGCCAGGTGCACCACCACCTCAATCGGGTCGGCGGGCAGGGCATCTACCAGCGCATCCAGGCCCTGGCGTAAGTCGGCTTCGTGAAAGCTGAACCGGGGGTGAGCCAGGCAGGCGGTCAGGTTCTGCTGCTTGTGGGCCCGGTCATAAAAAGGGTCGAAGTTATCAAGGCCCACTACGCGGTGCCCGTCGTGGAGCAGCCGCTCAGCCAGGTGCGAGCCAATAAAGCCCGCACAGCCCGTTACCAGAATGGATGCCATGCGTGAGATGCAGGGAAAAGGGAATAGGAGAAGTGTGCCCTAAAAGGGAGGGCGCAAAGGTAAACGGAATTACCCGCCGCCGGTTATCCTCCGTATAGGTCCGCAAGGAGAGCAGAGAACTGTTGTCACAGGTTGCTTTTCCGGTTTTCGTTTTCACTGCACGTTCGGGTATCCTTTCCGTTCCTTACTCTATGTCTCTGCCATTCTCTCCTGTGCTACGCGCCTGCGCTCTGGCCCTGATGAGCGCACTGCTGCTCCCCGGTGCCCTGGTTCAGGCGTCACCGGCAGATACGCCTGCGGCCCCGGGACCACTTTCCCGCTCCACGCTGGTGATTGGGCACGCCGGTTCCGGGTTTTTCCATTTCTTCAACCCACTACCGCCCAGCAGCCTGCGGAGCATTACGCGCGCCCTGCACCGGGGTGCCGACGGGGTGGAAGTGGATATTCGCCTTAGCCAGGACAGCGTACCGGTGCTCTACCACGACAATTTGCTTAACTCCATGACCAATGGGGAGGGGTGTGTCAGCCAGACTCCGGCGGCGGCCCTGACAGCATTGCACTACCGGGGCGGCTGGCCCTACGACTGGTTTCAGCACGAGCAGGTGGTGACCTTTGAAACCCTGCTACAGCAACTGAGCCGGCGGCCGCAGTTTCCGTATCTGCACCTGGACCTGCACGAAGACGATGACTGCAACGGGGGCGACCCCGCCTGCAGTCAGGCTCTGGCCCGCCGCCTGCGCGGGCTGCTGACCCGCTACCACGTGCCCTCCACCCGGCTGTTGATTCTGACTAACCGGGCCAGTACGCTGGTGTATCTGCGGCAGCTGCTGCCGTTGGTACCGCTGGGCCTGGAAATGAACAACGACTTTGCGGCCGACCTGGCCACGCTGCGTCAGCTGCCGGGGGTGCAGGTTGCCGTCTTGCACAAGGACAAAATAACCCCGGAGCGCTCCGCCGTGTTGCATGCTATGGGCCGGGAGGTAGTCGTATTCGGGGGGCGCTCCGCCCGTGCTGTTAGCCGGGTAGTTGCCGCAAACCCCGATGCCTACGAGGTTGATAACGTCCGGCATCTGCAGGCTGCGCTACGGCGGTAGCCTGTTTCGGAAGCTTTGTGAGTACCAAATAGTATACTGATGGCCGGAGTCGGCCCGGAAGCTGGGGCAATGAGTGTGGAGGGAATATCCGGGGCGTTTACTCCAGTCGCTTGCCTTTTTATATGTCTACAGAACAACTGATACAGTCCCGGTGGGGGCGGTTGGTAGTGGTGGTGCTGGTGTGTGTAAGCAGCTTCTTTATCCACGGCGATGCACCGGCCGTCAGCCTAATGGAAGCACGCAACTTCGTTGCCGCCCGCGAAATGGTGGCTGGTGGTTCCTGGCTTATTCCGACCATGAATGGGGAACTGCGGCTGGCCAAGCCTCCGCTGCCAACCTGGGCCGTAGCCGCCGTGCAGCACGTTACCGGCCCCACAACCGACCTGAGCCTTCTACGCTTGCCAGCCGCTTTGGCTGCGACCCTGCTGGTCTTGTTTTTCTGGGGTCTGGCGCGGGAACTGACCCGCTTTCAACCCGCGGAGGCCCCGGCCCCGGGGCGTACTGCCTGGCTGGGGGCGCTGGTACTGGCCAGTAGTCTGCTGGTAATTACCACGGGCCGGGAAGGGCAGTGGGATATTTTCGCCAACAGCCTGATGGTAGGAGGGGTGTGGCTGCTGGTGCGCGGGTGGCAGCAACCGAAGGCGGGTGGCTGGAGTCTGACCGGAGCCGGTGTGCTTATTGGATTGTCCATACTGAGTAAGGGTCCGGTGCCATTGTATGGGGTGCTGTTGCCCTTCTTGGGGGCCTATCTGATTGGTCAGCCCCTGAACCGGCGGCGAGTGGCCCGGTACGGTGTAGCCACTACGGCGGCAGTAGCCCTGGCTCTGATGATTGGGGTAAGCTGGCCTGCCTATGTATGGCTGCACGTGGCACCGGTGGCGCTGCAGGTAGCCCGTACCGAAGTTTCGTCCTGGGCCGACCGACATGTGCAGCCGTTCTGGTACTACTGGTCGTTCTTCGCCTTTACCGGGCTGTGGGCCTTGGTTGCCCTGGCTTCGCTGTTTGTAGCGTATGCCCGTCCGCGGCTGCAGGCCTTTATACCGTATCTGTTCGTGCTGGGCTGGCTAGTGGCCGGATTGGTGTTGCTGAGTGTGGTGCCTGAGAAAAAGGAGCGGTATATGCTGCCGCTCATGCCGCCGCTGGCGTTGCTGGTAGCGGGCTTGCTGCGGTATTGGGAGTCGGTCCCGTCGGGCCGGTGGTCCCGCACCGACGGCTGGCTGATTCGGGGGTGGGGGTGGTTGCTGCTGGTGTTATGTGTGGGGTTGCCGGTGGCGCTGGGTACTGTACACCTGCCGGGCTTTGAGTTGGGCAGTATGCGCTTTGTGCTAGTGAGTGTGGTGTTCGGGCTATTGGCCCTCGGATTGCTGATGCACCTGTTGCGGGGAGTACGTCCGGTGGTACTGATGACTACCGTGCTGGTCATGACCAGTGCTGTAATTGGCTTACTCATGCCCCTTTATCCGGTGTGGGAGGCCCGCAAGGCCACCGCCGGCTTACGCCATGTAGAAGATATGGCCGCTGCTCCTGGCTTCAGATGGGTGTCCGAGTGGCGCAGTCTCGATACGCTGCATGTCAAGCAGGTTTGGAGTGCTGGGCGGGTGGTACCGATCTGGCACCCGAGTACTCAATCCCTAAAGGCACTTTCTTCACCGGTAGTATTGGTAGCAGGGTCTTCCATTAAAAAGAAGCTGCCGCCCGACTGGCACCGGTGGGTGCGTATCAGCCAGGAGGACAGCTTCTACCTTGGGCGAGACCAAAAATCCGGATACTGGCTTATATCCAGGTTAGATCCAATTCGCTGATTCAGCTTGGACTGATCATGTTGTTGTGTTCTAGAGTTGTTTGTATTAAAGTAATTAACATAATATAAAAACATAAATGGAGTTTCATAAAAGATGACACTTTCCAATAGGAGAGTCCTGGAAGCTCTTATTGGAAAGTGTCATTATTCACTGAGCGTATTAGGAAGATGAGGATAACCTGCGTCGGATCTGTTTCAACAGAACTTCCACCACGTCCAGATCCTCTGCTTCATGGATAGTCAGATGAGTATCCAATCCCGGGCCCTGTATATGAATGGAAAACGTCATTTCCTGTTCAGGTACTGCTATCCGGGGGGCTGTATTAGTAGTCTGCGGTGGTTCAGGCTTAGTTGATGTATTCCCGGACTGGATAGGCAATTCTGTTGGAGCCTGCTGAGGACTTTGGGGTACAAATACAGCTTCTGGTCCGGCGTAGGGAGATTCTGGTTCTTCCTGCAGAAAAGCAGCGTCATCCAGATCAGCAGTATCGAGTCCAAACAAGCTGGATATAGCATCCTGCGTACGCGCTGGAGCCGGCACAGATGGTATAAAGCTCGCTGGTGAGGATATACCCGGATCAAGGTTGGCAGAAGGCTGTATAAGAGGAACAGGAGTGCTTACTGGAAGTAGTGGTGAAGGTGTAGCAGGGGAGCCACTCCGAAACAGATTGGCGGGCATCTCTCCGGCGCTTAACTCCTTGCGGGGAGTTTGCTGAGCAGCCAGTTGGTCAATGTCTGCAATGAAGTTGTTCTCATCCAGAATGCCTGCCATGCGAGCTCCATCGATAAACGCTTTGGCAACGCCCTGAGCATTTATTTCCTCAACCCCAAATTCCCGGATCAGCATTACATCAAACATGTGTACAGGTAGCTCTCGGTTGCGGAACTTCCGGCAAATCTGATTAAACATGGGGGGATGAAGAAATGCTTCCCGGTGGTAGATGCGTTCCTCTTGTTTATCATAGGCGTGCTTTATACGCCTGAACAGGTTTGTAGTGGTCAGGAACTCCCGCTTACTGGTTAAGAGGCCAAACTTGACAGCTGATCCAATAATGGCTTTAAATGAGCCACTGACTTTACGATTCAATTTGCGGGCGGCTGTGTCGATAGCACACTTTCCTCCAGTGTCATCAACAACTTCAGCTACTTCCCAAGCTCCTTGATAAGAAGTGCGTGGGTAGTCTATGGTTTTAGGCATGAGGGTATATAAGTAGGAGATGAATCAGTGGGGTAAAAATAGAGGAGTAAAAGACAATTACAAAGAATAATAGTATATAAAAGTAGTATAAAGTATAAAATAGTTAAACTTTCTTATACTTTTTGTGCTTTTTTTTACTATTATTGTTTTATTACATTCATTAATATTATATGTATCAAACACTAAATACACTTACATAATTAATACCCTCTAAATAAGTCCGGGGCTGGTCGGAGAGCTGACGAGTTGATGCATTGTCAAAAGGCGCATCCTACCAGCATAACGGGCTTACTGATAAGGGTGAGAAGCCTGAGAAGTGTAGTTGTCACTAAGGCATGCCTAACACGTTTTTAGAGCATGATACTCAACATCTTTGTAATCAGAATAAAATCCCAAACCAGAATAATCGAATTCTGGTTTGGGATGTGAGTAGGGTAGAAGGAACCCAATCAAAGACAACGTGTATCTATGCTCACACTACTCTTCCGGTAGTTCATCGGAGCCAGTAGTCCAAACGAAGTTATCCTCTAAGTCCGACTAAATTCTGGTACAAGTGCCGTCAAAGTTTCGACAGGTATCTCGAAAATGCTATAGCTGCTTACTTTATAAATTCATGCCCGATATTAGATCAATGCCCAAACCAAACTGCATTAATGGTTTCTCGCCGATACAACTGCCTTGACAAGATATTGGCTGCTGTTAGCAAGCCCGGCCACGAACCACATAACTACTGGCTCACAAGAGTCCAGATAGTGGAGTCGGTAAGTAAAGGTGGTATAGTAGCAACATTTCTTAGCGTATTCAAACAACTGGCTCATAGAGTACTAAAACATTGTTCTTCGCTTGTCTTATAATTTATATTATGTTAAGTAATGTTTCGTAAAGACAGCCGAATGGATACATTCGGCTGTCTGGAGATTAATATCCCCTACTATTCCGCTACTTCTTCAGGCCATCCAGCTTAGCTGACATTCGCTCAGAATCAGCTGTGCGACCTACTCGCAGATATGCTTTCTGTAGCGAGGAAATGGTTGAACGGTCATCCGGCTGAATCTGCAGCGCCTTCTCGAAATATGGCAGCGACTCCTGGAAGTACTTCTTACCGTCAGCCTCATATTTCTTACCGCTCTTCTGATATTCCGCCAGGCTCATCTTACTCGCCTTCGTGAACAGATCAGCGCCCTTATTGTAATTGTAAACGCCCAGGTTGAAGTTCGCATCGAAGTTGCTTGGATCTACTTCAACGGCTTTACGGTACGCTTCCAATGCTTTGGCCGGCTGCTTATCCTGATCCAAAATGGAGCCTTTAACCGCATACAGGTTGGAGTTGGTTGGGTCGGCGGCAATGGCACGGTCGATTTTATCCAAGGCTTCTTTACCACGGCCGGCGCTGATGTACATATTCAGCTCCTCCAGCATAAAGCCTTTATTGGTTGGGTAAGCAGCCAGCGCATCCTGCACGGCTTTCATAGCAGCAGCGTCGTCTTTTTCCTGGCGAGCAATCTGCAGCAGACGGCCGTACATCTGGGGCGACTTATAGCCGATGCCCTGCAACTTACCATACATTTCCTTAGCGCCGACAAAGTCCTGGTTGGCCTCCGAAGCATATGCCGCATACAGATACGCCGTCGAGTCCTGCGGACGAATCTGCTGAGCCATCCGATATGACTCAATGGCCTTGGCGAAATCTTTGCCATTGTAGCTTTCCACACCAGCGTTCAGGGCCAGCCCGTACAGGCCATCCAGCTTCGCACTAGCCATTTTGCCATACTCACTGTCCTTGCCCTCCAGGGTAACAGCTTTAGAATACGATTCAAAGGCTGTTTTGGTGCCCTCCCCAGCGGGCAGCGCCTTGCCATAGATGGGGCTGGCAACCATGCCTTCGTAGATTTCCCCGCGGGTATACCACGTTTTGGCCTTGCCCTGGGTTTTCTCGTTGGCAATAGCCTTATCTATTTCGGTCCGAGCCTTATCCAGCGTACCCTGACGCTGGTAGAGAATAGCATTGGTAACAGCCGAGTTCTGGGCCGATGCCGTGTGGAGCGCGGCAGCTGCCACGAGAGTCAACAGAGTCTTCTTCATGGGAGTTTTGCTGAAGAATGTACAGGTAAAGTGAAAGGAATTGCAAGACAAACGGCAGAACCCGTTTCCGAGTTCTGCCGTCGCAAGTTAATTAGCGCTGATGAAATCAGGGTCTGTAAGGTCGTTCAGGTCCGTATCCGGTGAGTCGGCCGGGCCTTCCCCATCCGATGCGCCGTTCTGATCCGGCGTAGCAAACAAATCCGTTTCTGAATCTGCTTCCTTTTCTTCGGCCGCTACTTTCGCCACCGACGAAATTTCGTCGCCGGCACTGATTTTCAGCAGCCGCACACCCTGCGTAGCCCGCCCAATGCTGCGCAGCTCGCTCATCCGCAGGCGGATGGTGATGCCCGACTTGTTGATGATCATCAGGTCGTCGGAATCATTGACCGCTTTGATAGTCACCAGCTGGCCGGTTTTATCGGTCAGCTTCATGGCCCGCACGCCTTTGCCACCGCGGTTGGTGATGCGGTATTCCTCCAGCGGGCTGCGCTTGCCGTAGCCGTTTTCGGAAACTACCAGCAGCTCATCCTGACTGTCTTTGTCGATGCACACCATGCCTACTACCCGGTCATCAGCCATTTCCTCCGACAAGGTGATGCCACGCACACCGGCGGCCGTGCGGCCCATGGAGCGTACTTTCTCCTCGGGGAAACGTACGGCCCGGCCGGAACGCAGCGCCAGTACCACTTCGGAATTGCCGTTGAGCAACTGCACGTCGAGCAGCCGGTCGCCTTCGTTGATGGTAATGGCGTTGATACCGGCGGTACGGGGCCGTGAGTACGCCTCCAGCGGGGTTTTCTTCACGGTGCCCTGCTCGGTGCAGAACATCAGGAAGGTATTGTCGAGGTAATCCGGGTCGCGCAGGCCGCGCACGTTCAATACGGAACGCACGTTGTCTTCGCGCGGAATTTCGATGAGGTTCTGGATGGGCCGGCCCTTGGTGTTCTTGCCGCCTTCCGGCACTTCGTACACTTTCAGCCAGAACACGCGGCCGGCTTCGGTGAAGAACAACAGGTACTCGTGGGTGGTGGCCACAAACAGGTGCTCCGTGAAGTCATCCTGCTTGGAAGCCGCGCCGCGGGCCCCTACTCCTCCCCGACCCTGCGCCCGGTACTCATCCAGCGCCGTGCGCTTGATGTAGCCCTCGCGCGAGATAGTGATTACCATGCTCTCATCGGCAATCATATCCTCCATCGAGAAGTCGCCGCCGGCGTACTCGATGCTGGTGCGGCGGGCGTCGCCGTAGCGGTCCTTGATGTCGATCAGCTCCTGGCGGATGATGTCGCGCTGCATCTCATCGGAGGCCAGCACGGCTTTCAGGTGGTCGATAAGCTGCATCAGCTCGTTGAACTCCTGCATGAGCTTGTCGCGCTCCAGGCCGGTGAGGCGCTGCAGACGCATATCCAGAATGGCGCGGGCCTGTACTTCGCTCAGCGAGAACCGCTCGATGAGCTGGGCGCGGGCCACGTCACCGTCGCGGGAGGCGCGGATCAGGGCAATAACTTCGTCGAGGTGGTCGAGGGCAATCAGCAGGCCTTCCAGGATGTGGGCACGCTTCTGGGCTTCGGCCAGCTCGTAGCGGGTGCGGCGCACCACCACGTCGGCCCGGTGATCCACGAAGTGGTGGATCAGGTCCTTGAGGTTGAGCGTCATCGGGCGGCCTTTCACCAGGGCCACGTTGTTCACGCCGAAGGACGACTGCAGCTGGGTGTACTTGAACAGGTTGTTCAGGACCACCGTGGGCATAGCGTCGCGCTTCAGGTCGTACACGATACGCATACCGTCACGGTCCGACTCATCGCGCAGATCGGCAATGCCCTCGATTTTCTTCTCGTTGATGAGGCCGGCCGTCTTCTCAATCATCGAAGCCTTGTTCACCATGTAGGGAATTTCGGTCACGACAATCTGCTCCTTGCCCGAAGGCGTGGTTTCGAAGTGGGCTTTAGCCCGCATTACCACCCGGCCCCGACCGGTTTCGAAGGCCTGCTTGACGCCCTCGTAGCCGTAGATGATACCGCCGGTGGGAAAGTCAGGAGCCGTTACGTGCTCCATCAGCTCGGCAATGGTGATGTCGGGGTTAGCCAGGTAGGCCACGATGCCGTCCACCACTTCGGTGAGGTTGTGGGGGGCCATGTTGGTGGCCATACCCACGGCAATACCGGTAGTACCGTTTACCAGCAGGTTCGGGAATTTGGCCGGCATCACCGACGGCTCCTCCAGGGAGTCGTCGAAGTTGGGCTGGAAATCCACGGTTTCCTTGTCCAGGTCGCCCAGCATTTCGTCGGCCAGGCGCTTGAGGCGGGCTTCGGTGTAACGCATAGCGGCCGGCGAGTCGCCGTCGATGCTGCCGAAGTTTCCCTGCCCGTCTACCAGCGGGTAGCGCAGGCTCCAGTCCTGGGCCATGCGCACCATGGTGTCGTACACCGAGGAGTCGCCGTGGGGGTGGTATTTACCGAGCACCTCCCCCACGATACGGGCGCTCTTCTTATAGGACTTGTTGTAGGATACGCCCAGCTCGGACATACCGTAGAGCACGCGCCGGTGCACGGGTTTGAGGCCGTCGCGCACGTCGGGCAAAGCCCGGGAGATGATAACCGACATCGAGTAGTCGATGTAGGCCCCACGCATCTCATCTTCAATGTTTATCGGAATGATCTTTTCGCCTTCCGCCATAGGGAGCATGTAGTCGGCCATAGGCCCCGTGCAAACGGGGCGTCACAGCCCGTGAGAGTGAACTTCGTTAAGCCTGCAAGATAGGGATAAAAACCCGCTTTACCTAGCCAAAAACCCAATTTACGGGGCTATTTCAGGGTCTTGCTCCGGTCGTTATTATGCTTGCCGGTTTCCTGCTTGTGCACCTTGATTTTTTCGCCGATGGCCGGGTTCTGTTTCTTGAACCAGGGCTGGCCGCGGTACTTGGTGCCGCCGTGCAGATGCACTTTACGGGTGTGGCAGGATTCAATAGGGCACGTGCGGCAGGAAGCGGCGGCCAGCACCACCAGCAACGGCAACACGCACCGGGACAAGAGAGAAGAAAAACGCATGGCGGTAAAGATAGATATTAGGCCGACGCAACGTCCTCACCCTCCCACTCCCGCAGAAACTGCTGCAGGAACTGCTCCATAAACGCATGCCGCTCCTCGGCCACCCGGCGGGCAGCGGGCGTATTGAGCCGCTCCCGCAGGTGCAGCAGCTTTTCGTAGAAGTGGTTGATAGTGGGTGCCGTGTTCTGCTTGTAGCTCTCGAAGGTGGCGTGCGTGACGGGTGGCACGGCGGGGTCGTGCAGGGGGCGGCCCTTATGGCCGCCGTAGGCAAAGGCCCGGGCTACCCCGATGGCCCCAATGGCGTCGAGGCGGTCAGCATCCTGCACCAGTTCCCCTTCCACCGAGCTCATAGGCGTGGCCACGCCGAGGCCCTTGAAGCTGATTTCGCGGATGATGGCCTCTACGCGGGCAATGACTTCCGGCGGGGCCACCTGACTTTCCAGCCACTGACGGGCCGCCCGGGGGCCGGCCTCCTCGTCGCCGTCGTGGAATTTCCAATCGGCCACATCGTGCAGCAGCGCGCCCAGCTCCGTTACCAGTGTATCGGCCCCGGGCGTGTCGCGGGCCAACGCACGGGCCACCTGCCACACCCGGCGGATGTGGGCCCAGTCGTGGCCGGAACCTTCGTGGAGGAATTTCTCGCGGATGAATTCGGCGGTGCGCGTAATCAGGGGATGCTCAGTGATGGTAGCAGACATGCAGTAGCAGCTAGTGTGCGGCAAAGATATTGGCTTCCGGCACCAGCCGCACATTTTCCGACCGCATGTCCGCACCGGGAACCCAGACAGCCACTTTATCAGTTCCTGCGTATATTGCCTTCAAATGACGAATAAAATTCATTCAAATGACAACGCTTCGTAAAACTGCCGTATCCAGCATGGTAGAGCTGATGGGCGGCCCGGCCGTGATTCCGCAGCTGGTGCGCAACGAAATGGACCTGCTGGCCGTGGCCATAAAAGGTATTTCGGTGCAGGCGGTGCGGGCCCTTCAGCAGCATCTGGGGTTTTCGAACAAGGAGATGAGCGTGGTACTGGGCGTTTCGGAAAGCACCCTGGCCCGCCGTGAGCAAACCCGCAAGCCCCTCACCCTGGACGAAGGCGAAAAGGCTATTCAGCTCTCGGCCGTGCTGGCTAAGGGCATGGAGGTATTTGAGGATGAGGAAGACCTTCATTTCTGGCTGAACTCCCCTGTCCCGGCTCTCGGCGGGCAGAAGCCCAAGCACCTGCTTCATTCCGTAATTGGCCGCAACCAAGTGCAGGATGTACTGGGCCGCATTCAGCACGGACATTTTTCCTAAGCTATAGGCTGCTAGCCGGAGTAGGTATCGACGTCAGCCAACAGCTACCAGCGCACAAACACCATGCTGCTTTACCGATTGGGCAAGGCCCCCTACATTTCGGATACCTCCGGGCAGGGAGGCTTGTATTATGGTGGGCGCTGGCACCGCATCGGCCATCAGATTCTATACACCGCCGAGCACCTGTCGTTGGCGAAACTGGAAGTATTGGCCAACTCGCCGGTACTGCCGCGCAACTACTTCGCCCTTACGCTTGAAATTCCCGACGGCCTGCCTCTGCTGCAAATCAATGCCGCCGACCTGCCGGCCAACTGGCAGCAGGTGCCCTACCCGGCCGAGCTGGCTGAAATCGGGCAGGCCTGGCTGGAAGAGGGCCGCTACTGGCTCATGCGTGTGCCCTCGGCCCACGCTCCTTCCGAGTGGAATTATCTGCTCAACCCGTTGCACCCCGACCACAACCGGCTGCTACGCACAGTCAGCCTGGAACCGCATCCGTTTGATGCGCGCCTGAAAGAATCTTAACGCGCCCGGCAGACCTCTTTGCTTGGAACGTACTCCAACGGCACGGTCAGTAGGATATACCCCATTTTTTACCGAAATTATCACAAAAACCTCTCCCCGGTTTATCCTGCTCCGTATTCCTGCCTACGCACATGTCGTAAACCTGTACTGCCAGCATTTCCCGTAACTTCTGACCACTGCCTCTATGAACTGGTTAAGAAGCATTGTGCGGTCTGCCGTATCTATTCTCCTGCTCACTAGCGGCGCGTTATCCGTGGAAGCACATCCCGGAAAACATAGTGAGGAGGCTGTTTCAGCCACTGTCCTGGTGGCCCGGGCTTCACTGCGGAGCCTGCTGGATACCCGTGAGCTGGGCCCGGCAGCCACCTACAAGGCACTGGGCTTAACAGGAGGTGCGGCGGCCCATACGTTTTATATCCGCAACAACTTTACCACGCATTGGGTAGAGGAAGCAGGTTGGAACCCGCAGGCCCGGCAGGCCCTGAACCTGCTGGGTCGGGCCGCCGACGTAGGTCTGGACCGAAACCATTACGCCTGGCCCGGCTTGCAGGGTCTCCCTGACTCTCTGCGCCTCGCAGCCCGGGCCGGACGGGGGCAACAGCTCGCACTTTCTGAGCTACACCTGACCGATGCACTGCTCCAATACTTGCTACACCAGCAGCGGGGCCGGCTGCATCCTAACTCGCTAACGGCGGCCTCCCCCCCCGACAGCCTCACGGCCGTACTGATAGCAGACCAACTATACCAAGCCCTGCAGTCGCCCGATCTGGTAACTGCCTTATTGCGCTACCAGCCAACGGGACGGGGCTATCGGCTGTTGCAGCAAACCTGGGCGCGCGCGCTGCACGCCTCTCCTACTGATTCGGCGCGCCTGATGCAGGATACTACGGCCGGCTTCCGGCGGGTGGCCGTGAATCTGGAACGCCTGCGCTGGGAACCGGCCGCCGACTCGGAGTATGCAATTGTTAATATTCCGGCCTACCGGCTGCAGCTGATCCGCAACGGCCAGGTCCTGCGCACACACCGGGTGATTGTGGGCAAGCCCGACATGCCAACCCCGGTGCTGAGCAGCCGCATGGTGGTGTTTGTGGTGGCCCCGGAGTGGCGCGTGCCCTACAGCATTGCGGTACGGGAGTTTCTGCCGGAGCTCCAGCGCGACCCGGGCTACCTGTATGATAACCACTATCGGATGTACGATGGGCGGGGCAGGCTCATCAACCCCTGGCGCGTGGACTGGCAGAAAATGACTCCGGAAAAATTCTCCTACGCCATCCGGCAGCGGGCGGGCTCGTTCAATGCCCTGGGTAACGTGGTATTCTACTTTCCGAACCAGCAGACCGTATTTCTGCATGATACCCCGGCCCGCAGCGCTTTTACCCGGACAGACCGCGCGCTGAGCCACGGCTGCGTACGGGTGGAAAAACCCCTACAGTTGGCCGAATACCTGCTGCGCCGCGAGAATCGGGCCGCCGAACTGACGGAAATGTACCAGCGCGTGCGGGAGCATGAGAAGCAACGCTATGACCTGACCCGTAGCCTGCCCATTTATCTGCGCTACTACACCTGTGAAACCGACAAAGGCAAACTCGTCTTTCTGCCCGATATCTACTCTCAGGACAAACCACTGGAAATGGCTTTATTTAATTGATATCTAATCTGTATTTATTTTTTCATTTTTAAATACCCCATATTCAGTCCACTAAGTCTAGCACCTGTCACTGTGCTTACATATTTTTTAGCTACTCTAAATCCAGACAAAAGCAAAGCGGCGTACATGCCGGCAAATAGGTTCAACCTTCTCACCCATTTGTCTGCATTTACAATGAAAAAGCACCTGCTTTCTTTCGCCCTGGTTGCCCTGATGGGCGCTGCTTCTGCTACTACTGCTGCGGCCCAGGCCAAATTAACCCCCGGCACCGTTTCAGTGGGTGGCGAGGCCATGTATCCCAACAAAAACATCGTTGAAAACGCCGTCAACTCCAAAGACCACACTACGCTGGTAGCTGCTGTAAAAGCGGCCGGATTGGTGGAAACGCTGCAGGGCAAAGGCCCATTTACGGTATTTGCTCCCACTAACGCGGCCTTCAACGCCCTACCCGCCGGCACTGTGGAAACCCTGGTGAAGCCGGAGAACAAGGCCACGCTCACCAAAATCCTGACCTACCACGTGGTAGCCGGCAACATGACCGCCGATAAGATTATGGCCGCCATCAAAGCAGGCAAAGGCACTGCTACCCTCAAGACCGTAAGCGGCGGCACGCTGAAAGCCATGATGAATGGCCCGAAGAACGTGGTATTGGTTGATGAAAAGGGAAATATCTCCACTATTTCCACTTACGATGTAATTCAGAGCAACGGTGTAATTCACGTGATTGACAAAGTATTGATGCCGTAATTAAATTACGACCTAAAAAAACAGGGTAACCCGGTTGAAATTAATTTCAACCGGGTTACCCTGTTTTTTTATTATCTAAATAATTTCACTGCAGATAAAGACAAAATACCCGGCTGCTGGTTAGCAGGATACTTCCTTACCAACCACCCCCATGCCCCATCTGACCGCCGCCGATATTACCAGCCTGGAAAAGGTATACCGCCTCAATTTGATTAATGCCATAACTGGCTTTAAGCCAGCCAATCTGCTGGGCACGATAGACGAGCAGGGCCACACAAATCTGGCCATCATCAGCTCAGTAGTACACCTGGGCTCCAACCCGGCTCTGCTGGGCCTGGTGATGCGTCCGCCCACAGTGGAGCGACACTCCTACGACAACATCCGGGCAACCCGCTGCTACACGCTCAATCATGTGCATGCCGACATTGTGAAGGCGGCTCACCTGACATCGGCCAACTTTCCGCGCGCAGTGTCGGAGTTTGAGGCCTGCGGCCTAACGGCGGAATATCTGGATGGGTTTGCGGCCCCGTACGTGCAGGAAAGCCGGCTTCGTATTGGCCTGACGCTGTTGCAGGAGCTACCCATTGAAGCCAATGGTACTGTGCTACTGGTTGGCCGCGTGGAACACGTCTATCTGCCTGATGACAACGTGCAGCGTCCCGATGGCTCCCTGGATTTGGCTGCCGCCGGCACCGTAGCCCTTAGTGGTCTGGACACTTACTATGCGGCGACGCCTGTCGCCCGCTACGGCTATGCCCGCCCCAACCAGCCCCTGCCGGAGTTGCCACTCTCAGATGAATAAGGAGGGCAGTACCATCCGGAAATTATGCCTTGTTTTCTACTACCAGTTCTGCCAGGTGACTATGCATCCTCCAATGAGAAGGGTTAGCCATGCAAGAATAAGCAGTGTCAGCTTTAACCAGAGAGGCAGTAACATAGGCTCATCTATACTACACTCGCTGGGGTTTGAAGGGTTATAACGCACATGCAGTGAGTCCCCAGCACTAAATCCCAGAATGGCCGAAGTATTCATGTCCGTTACGGTTTGAATTACTTCATCAGCAGCTGTCCGGAACTCCACCAATGCCTTTCGTTGCCTGGAACGCCCGGAGCCTGACACCTGCCAATTAACCAAATGGCCGGCAGCTGAAATTCCATCCGTCAATAACCGGTTCTGTATACCGTAAGTCTGAACTGCATTATAGATACTCAGCCCCACCACATAGGTGAGAATGCACAGGACAATAACCATCACCTACTACACTGCCACAGCACCTAGTTTCACCAATTCCTCCCACACACGGTGCACGGGCAGGCCCATTACGTTGAAGTAGGAACCCTCCAGACGGGTAACGGCCACCATACCAATCCAGTCCTGGGCACCGTAGGCCCCGGCTTTATCCAGAGGGCGGTACTGGTGTACGTAATGTTCGATTTCCGGCAGGCTGAGCGGGCGGAAATGTACGCCGGTCTGGTCGGAGAAAACTACCCGCCGCCCGTCGCCGTGGAGCAAACAGACCCCGGTGTACACGTCGTGGGCCCGGCCCTGCAGGCGCTGGAGCATCTGCACGGCCTCGGCCTCATCGGCAGGCTTGTTGAGTACGTCGTTGTCGAGGCACACGATGGTATCTGCCGTGATGACCAGTTCATCGGGGGCCAGATCGGTAGCATAGGCGTCGGCTTTATGGGCGGCTAAATACTCGGCCACCTCCGCCCGCACCAGATGGGTCGGGAAACTCTCATCCACTTCCCGCAGTCGGAGTTCATACGTCAGGCCCAGCTCCGTGAGCAGCTGACGACGGCGCGGAGAGTTGGAAGCCAGCACCAGCCGGGGCCGGAAATCGGACGAAATCAAAGACATATCAGACTCGGAAAGCGGCGTAAAAGGAGGTATTGGCTTCGGCTTCCCGGATGCTGCTGAACAGGAATCCGCCAATGGTTTTGGGGTAGAAAAACGTGGATTTGGGCGGCATTACCGCCCCGGAATGGCATACCCGCTCCACCTCCTCCATGGTCACCTCGTTGGTGATGAAGGCGGCCCGGGCCTCGCCCCGGTCAACGCGGGTCAGGCACTCGGGGAAATTGCGCACGTAGGCAATGCCCGACCATTGGCGCTGCTGCTCCGGCCCTACCACGCCCAGGGCTTTTTCCAGCACGAAATAGTGCAGTACCGTCAGGTCCAGAGCCTTCACTTCGGGGGTTGTGTCCCAGTCCAGCAGCTCGTGCACCTCCGGCCGCAGCCGGATTTTGTACACCTGGCCTTCTCCCAGATACAGCCCAAACGCCCACGGCTTGCCCGCAATGCGTTCCGGCAGGTCGTAGGGGTCATCAAGGGGAAGCACGGTGAAATAGGGAGCCAGCCGGGAGAGTAGCTCCGCATTGGTGAGGCCGCCGGGCAGCTCCAGCAGCAGCCGGTGCGTGGGCAGAATGCGCAGGTCGTCGGCGGCGGCGTTGGTCAGATACATCAAATGAAAATTCCAGGTTTCCTGCCCGGAGTAGGCCGCCCCGGCCGCCGCCTGCCGGGCTTTGCGGTAAGCCAGGGAGCCTTCGTAGCGGTGGTGCCCATCGGCCAGAATCACCTGCCGCGCGGCCAGCACCTGCTGAAACCGCCGAATAACCCCGGCATCCTGAATAACGGCCAGCACGTCGCGGGCACCCTGGTAATCCTCTTCCGTCTGGTACAGCGGGTTCAGCATGGCTTCATCCATATACTGCTCCAGCTCAAATTCCTCGTCGCGGTACAGGCCGTGCGTGGCGCTGGTCTGAAACTCGGTACGCGCCAGCAGTTCGGCCCGGTCGTTCACGGCCGCGGGCAGCGTATTCTCGTGCCGAAGCACCACGTTTTCGGCCCAGTCGTAAGCCCGGATGTGGGCCATGAAGCCCTTGCGGCAATACTCGTGCGAGTTGCCGGGCAGCCGGAAATACTGGTAGTAGACGTAGATGCCCGGCAGGGCATCCTGGCGCAGGATGCCCTGCTCCTGCCATTCCCGCAGGCGGCGGCACGCCTCCCCGGCCGGATCCTGCCCCCGGGGCACCGACAGATGAATACTGTTAAGCGGATTGCGGTAGAGCGCCTCCCGCTGCTTGACCGACACGACATCAAACAACGGCGACACGTACGCATCAATCTGACGACTAAGCTCCGCGTTGTACCGCCAGCCGCGAATGGGTTGAATTTCTGCCAAGAATAGTGGAGTAATGAGTTATGAGAGTTGAATCATGAAGTAAGAGTAGGTACTGGGCGCTGCACCACGCAACTAAGAGGATAGCAACCCGGCCCGTACGTCCAAATTCATACTTCTTGATTCAGAATTCTGGCGTGGCGAAGCCTCACGGAGCCAGGCGGCTGATTTTCCAGCCTTCGGGGTGCCGCTCATACACAATCCGGTCGTGCAGGCGGGAAGGGCGGCCCTGCCAGAATTCGATGCGTTGGGGGCGCAGCAGGTAGCCGCCCCAGTGCTCCGGCCGGGGCAGCGGCTCCTGCCCGGCAAACCGGGCCTCTACCGCCTGCTCCCGCTCCTCCAGTTCCTCCCGGCTTCGGATGGGCTGGCTCTGTGGTGAAGCCCAGGCCCCAATCTGGCTGCCGCGCGGCCGACTCTGGAAATACTCCGTCGATGCAGTTTCCGGGGCTTTTTCCACCCGGCCCTCAATGCGCACCTGCCGCTCCAGGCCCGGCCAGAAAAACGTGAGAGCGGCCAGTGGGCAGGTAGCCAGCTCCTGGCCCTTGCGCGAATCGTAATTGGTAAAAAACAGAAAACCGGTGTCATCCGGCAAGCCTTTCAACAGCACAATGCGGGCGGCGGGCTGCCCGGCTTCGTTCACGGTAGCCAGCGTCATGGCGGAAGGCTCCTCCAGCCGGGCCTGCAGAGCTTCTTCCAGCCACACCCGGAATTGCCGCACTGCATCGGGCTGCACATCGGTTTCCGTCAGGGTGCGTTGCGAGTAGGTCTGGCGCAGGTCGGCCAGCTGTTGGTCAGTCATGTGGGCAGGAGTTTATACACGAAAGCAGACAGGTGGAGCCGGGGGCCGCTGTGTGGGTGCACAAGCTGGTAACGCCCGATTCCGGCTGCAAGGTAGCACAAATGATGGCGGCCTACGGAACCCCGCCCCCCCTCCCCATCGTACTTCTATCCGGCGGCGGGCTGCTGCTTCCGGGCGCAGTCCGAATCTTTTCCGTACTTACTCCTGTTGCCTCCTGTCCGCTTCCGCTATTCTTTTTCCGTAGCCCATGTCCCGACTTCGTCCTGGTAGTCTGCTGATTTCCCAGCCTTTCCTTGGAGACCCCAACTTCGAGCGCACTGTGGTGCTGCTGTGCAGTCATTCCGAGGAAGAGGGTTCGTTTGGCCTGGTACTGAACCGCCCGTCGCCCTTGCAACTGGGTGACGTGCTGGAGTTACAGGGCGGCGACGCCCTGCCGGCCGCCCGGCTCCCGTTGGGCGTGGGAGGCCCCGTTCAGCCCGATACCCTGCACTACCTCCACCAGCAGGCCCACCTGGCACAGGCGCAGCATCTGGGTGGTGAGGTATACTGGGGCGGCGACTTTGGCCAGCTCCTGAATCAGCTGATTACCGGCCAGGTGCCGCCGGAGCAGATCCGTCTGTACGTGGGCTATTCCGGCTGGACGGCCGGGCAACTAGCCGAAGAAGTCCGGGAAAATGTCTGGATTGTGGAGCCCAATGCTGCCGCGAAAGTATTTACTTTGACCACCGATGCCTTCTGGCAGTCCATTCTGCGCGAAAAAGGCGGCCGCTACCGGATGCTGTCCAACTACCCCACTGACCCCCGCCTCAATTAACGCCTCACCACTTGCCCTGCCTTGCGCAGGGCCATCCCTCTGATTGCGTATGCTACCTGACCAAGATACCCCCACCTCCAACTCCGCCGATAACGGAGAATCGCCACAAAGCATTCTGGAGCGCCGTCTGGCCGAAATTCGTTCCCGCCAGAATGCCCCCGACGATATAACGGAGCGCCCGGCGCAGGGCACACCACCCCTGCCCGCAGAACCGGCCGGTGCCGGCACTGCCGAACCAGAAGCCACCTCTCCCGACCCGGCCCCCGGCACCCCGGAAGCCGCTGCTGCAGCCGAGTCGGTAACCCACGTATCTGCCGAAGCTGACTCCACCGACGTGCACTCGGCCGGCGAGGCCCGGGCTATGGCCCACTACGGAACTATTACGCCCGCCGAAAATCAACCGGAAACGGAGACTTTGGAATCGGATGAACCAGCCCCCGAAACTGACCCGCAGCCCCAAAGTACACCACCTGCGGCTACAACCGGACCGGACGCAGCCCCCATGGAAGACGAAGCACCTCACGTAATCCCGGTAGTGGAGTTACCAACCGCGGCTTCTGTGGAAGCCACGCTGGAGCAGTCCCCTACCGTTGGCTCACTGCATACCTCCTCCGACGCCGCTGCTACGGAGGAAGAGGAAGAATACATTCCGGAAGTACCCGCCGTTGATTTCAACTCTCTGGATCTGCCCGGTCAGGCTAGTCACTTGCTGGGGTTGCTGCGTCGGCCGGATGCCCGCCAGAACCGCAAGCAGATAGCAGATTTGCACCGGCAGTACGAAACCGGAATTCAGGCCGACCGCACCGCGGCCCGGCAGCAGTTCCAAGAACAAGGCGGCCAGGCGGATGATTTCGCCTACGCTGGTCCCACCGGCCACGCCGACCTTACCAAAGCCCTCCATGATTTCCGGGAAACCCGGGCGCGCGACACCAAAGCCGAAAACGAGCAGCGGGAAAAAAACCTTGCTCACAAACAGTACCTGCTCTCCCAGCTGCGCACCCTGGTAGAATCGGCGGAAACCAAGGATAGCTCGGCCCGCATCAAAGCCCTGCAGAACGACTGGAAAGCCACCGGTCCGGTACCCCAAAAGGATGCCCAGGAGCTCTGGAACAGCTACCACGCCCTGCTCGACATCTACTACAACAACCGGGGCCTGTTCTTCGAGATGAAGGAACTGGACCGGCGCCGCAACCTGGAAGCCAAGGAAGGCCTCATAAGCCGGGCCGATGCTCTGCAACAACAGCCCAGCATCAATAAGGCGCTGCAGGAGTTGCGCCAGCTGCACGAGGAGTGGAAGCACATTGGTCCCGTACCAAACGAGCAGCGCGAAACCCTCTGGCAACGCTTTCTGCAGGCCTCCGAGCAGGTGCACAACCGTAAGCAGGAGTTTCTGTCGGCCCGCCAGACGCAGGAAAACGCTAACCTGGAGCGCAAAACCGCGCTGCTGGAGCAGCTGCGGCCTTACGGCGAATTTCAGACGGAGCGGGTAAACGAGTGGCGCGCCAAAACCGATGAGCTGCAGAAACTCAAGGAAGCCTGGGATGCAGCCGGGCTGGTGCCCCGCGAGAAGGCCGAACAGCTCAACAAGCAGTTCTGGGGCGCTTACAAGGGCTTTTTTCAAAAAAAGAACCAGTTCTTCAAGGCCCTCGACGAAGAAAAGAATGCCAACCTAAAGCGGAAGCTGGAGCTTTGCGAGCAGGCCGAAGCAGCCCTGCAGGACCCGAACTGGGAAGGGGCCCGCGAAACCGTTATCCGCCTGCAGAAGGACTGGAAGCTGATTGGCCGGGTGCCTGAAAAGCAATCGGATAAAGTATGGAACCGGTTCCGGACTGCCTGCGACGCCTTTTTCGACCGTAAGAAGGAAGAAACCCGCCAGCGGGAGCAGCATGCCCAACAGCTTAGCCAGGAGCAGATCCAGCATCTTGCCCACTTGGCCGAAGCCATTGCCGCACTTACCCCCGAGCAGCCCGGTACTCTGGAAGGCTTCCGCCAGCACGTGCAGGAGTGGCGCGGGTTTGATGGTGCCCGTTCCTCCGGTCAGGCTGAAGAAAAATTTCAAAGCCTGATGGCAAAATACCTGGACCAGGTACCCGGCCTTTCCTATCCGGAGCGGACGGACCTTCTGTTTAGCCTGCAGGTGGAGCGTCTCAAGTCCTCTCCCGACTCCCAGCAGCAGCTCTACAAAAAGGAGCAAGCCCTGCGCCGGGAAATCAATGAGCTGGAAAACGATATTTCAACCCTGAAAACCAACCTGGAGTTTTTTGCCCGTTCCAAAAACGCGGGGCAGCTGCGGGAGGAGTACCAGGGCCGCATCACGGAAACCCAGGCCCGCATCGACGGCCTGAAACGCCAGCTACGCGCCGTGAGAAGCTAATCGTGCATACTTTTCAAAAAAGGGCTCTATCCTGACTGGATGAGCCCTTTTTTATTTCCCGGTAAGTCAATACGTTACTGATTTATTCAACATTTTTTGTCTGAAACACTTGCCCTGCTCAACGTCAACTCCTACTTTTGTGCCACCTGAATGCCTCCATAGCTCAGCTGGTAGAGCAACTGACTTGTAATCAGTAGGTCGTTGGTTCGATTCCGACTGGGGGCTCACAGCACTTAAAACGCCTTGTAAATTTTTGATTTGCAAGGCGTTTTTGTTTGGTCGATATATCCGTCGATACACTTATTTTCAGGAGCCAGCAACGCTATATGCAGGCTTTCATACGTAGCGGTAGCTACTCTACAATTTGTATTTTTACGCTAACACTATCTTTCACCATCATGAAATACATCTACCTCCCATTCTTACTCCTATCCGGACTGCTACTCACGGATTGCTCCGGCAATGACGATTCCCCCACTCCGGCCAATCCCATAGCGGCTAATACCGCTTCGGTGAAGGTGGATGGTGCGGCGTTTCCCGTGGTCATGAAAAACACCATTGCAACGCTCAATTCCAGCACCGGAGAACTGTATGTGAATATTGGAACAACCGACGTGCAGGGAGCCAGTGTTTCCTTTCGCATTGTCGAGTTTCGGAAACGGGCGGAGAAAATCACGCTTGGCGCAGGTTCACCCAGCAATCTGATTGTAACGGGCGAATACCTGAATAGTCCGGATGGTGACTTCTCCAGCGACCGGTGCACGTCTAATGTCCGGGCTTTTCAGATCACCGAATTTAATGAGAAGGCGAAAACAGTCAGTGGCATCTTCTCAGGCACCGTGTGCAGCACGAATGGAAAAACCAAAACGATAACGGATGGGGAATTCAATTTACCCTACATCGTTCGGTAGATTTTCTGCGGCCACGGCGCGGTATAGCGTAGAGTTGCTAGTTAGCCAAGTCAGGACATAGCCCCCTATTACTTACATAAAAAAGCCCCTCACGTGTGGAGGGGCTCTTCTTTTTGCAAAAAAACCTGCCGGAGGCTAGCGTCGGATGAAGCCTTTAGCTTCCCAGGTCGCCACGTTCTGTGTGCGCACAAAGCGCGTTTCCATGTGCCCCCAGGCATCGTAGCGGTACATGACCGTTTTGCCGGCTTCCCGTTGCTGCATAGCCTGCATTTGCTCGGCATGGGAGAGCACCGGCCCAGCTTCCTCGCTGGCTTTGCGGGGGCGTTTCGTTGATTTTGTTGTGGTTGCCATATATAAGGCCAACGTGTATCTGCGCCAAAAGGGTTCATCGGTATCCTGGCAAGGATTTATGCTGTTTACAGCTACCTTACAGCAAAAGCCCCGTCCTCTTTGCAGGGCGGGGCTTTTGCTGTAAGGTAGCTGTAGGGTGTTGGACCTGGGGTGCTCTACGCGCAGGCCTAGAAGGACTCCTCGGCCGTGCGACCCAGCCCATCGATGAAGTCGGTTCAGAAATCTACGTTTTGCTGGTCGTTGTCGGAGGCCGCCTGTGAGCGGGCTTGGCTGGCCCGCGCAGGTATTCACTGTTGATAGCAGCCGTATAAGCCGGCGACCCGGCACCATAGATGCGCGCGTAGTAATCCTGATAGCCCTGACCGGTAGCCAGGCCACTGTAATAATCGGAGACGGAGGCAGTCAGTTGCCGGATCGGGGCAACGGCGGCGTGCACGGGTGCAGCAACCAAGCCGCCGAACACCAGCCCGCACAGGACCAGTGAGTACGCAATATGTTTCATGCAAGAATGGGATAAAATGAATAAGCAGGCCGGCAAGATGGTCCACTTGGATCGAAGCTATAAAGGATACTTTCCGCCGGATTTTGACGTACTACTCCCGTGTCGGGCCGCCGGATTTAAGCGCAAAGTTTGCTGGGGAGCCGGAATGCAAACTGCAAATCAGTAGGTCATAATCATCCTTGCAACATGCTGAGCATGGTGCCGCTGCCCGTTCGGCCGCAACAGTAGGCTCACTGGTAGTATCTTTGCTGACATGAAAGCACCGCTGTTTCACCCCGGCCAGGAAGTAGTCTGTACCAATGATGATTTTACCTTGCTGCTGGCACAGAACCCTAATATCCAGACTCCTAAGCGCGGGCCTATTTATACCGTGCGGGACATCTACGATACGCATAATGGCTTCGGCATCACGCTCACCCAGATCAACAACGCGGCCGTAGCACCGGGTTTTCCGGAAGCTAACTTTCACGAAAGCCGCTTTGCTCTGGTGCCACCAGTGGAGAAAATAGATATCAGCGCCGCCATCGAAGAGGTGGTGCTGGCATAGTGTATTACTGGCAGGGCTGGCTTGATACGCCTGGACCAGTAATCATAGTTTAGCCCTAGTAGCTAGCTGGTTACTTCTGCAGCAAAGAACGCCCCGGCCTGTACAGATCGGGGTGTTCTTTATGAGTTATAAGTTGGCTGGCGTGCCCGTAATCCTGTTCCGGGCCCCGGTGAACCTGGTGGTCCAGCCTAGTCTTTCCAGCTTTATGTAACCTCCCACGTCGGGTGGCGTTTAGGCTTTCGGGGAGGCAACTTACGGTTTCAGCAGGATACAGCAGTTATTTTCTCGCTTATCTTGCCGGTCTTTCCTCTCCTTTCCAACACTTGTCTGCTTTCGTTGCGCGATGCCACAGCTTGCGGGCCTGCCGCTCTACTTTGAGAATCCCATCGGGCGTTTTTACGAACACCCTGATGGCTACGTAATCATTGACTACAACTCCGGCCCACGCCACTTCGAAATTTTCCAGTCGTTTCTGCACCATCTGGAAAATCTGCTGAAACGACGGGGCTGGAATAAAATGCTGGGCGACCACCGACGCATGGACCCATTCACGGAGCAGGAACACGAGTTCGTGAACAACCAGTGGCTGCAGGTGTCGCACGCCATGCAGCAGGAGATGCAGGCGGCCGTGCTGGTTTCAGAAGAAGTATTCGTCCGGTTACCGCCAGAATTTAAACAGCAGGACCTACGTGAGGGAGTGCTGCTGTATCACCTTTTTACGGAGGCAGGATCGGCTACCACCTGGCTGCGGCAGCTGAACTGATTGCCGCTACTATCGAAAAGTACTCCCTGTCACCAAACAAGCGCCTTGGCTAGTGTCAGGGCGCTTGTTTGGTGATTGAGTAAAGTCATCAACAGGATTCGTTACATAGGGCCATCGTCCACGCGGCTTTCCACGACCTGCTGCACGGCGGGCGCCACAGCAGAGAGCAGGTCGTAGCCAGTGGCAGTTTCAATGGCATCGACGCTGGTGCGGTACTGCCCCCAGTTGGTGTTAATGGTGTTATCGTTAGGAGTATCCACGGCAATAACCCGGGTGATGGCACTTACTCGGGAAGCGTCCTGCTCACCGGTGGGCAGAATAACCACAACTTTCCAAATGTGGGCCGGCACAGTAACGCGGCCCTGATCCAGGGTGGTTTTGTACCCGCCGGAGCCCGTGCCGCCTTTGCCGTAGCTGCCACAGATGATGTACACCTCATTGGCCCCGTTGCCGAGCTGAGCACGGCAGAAATCCTCCAGATTGGCCCAGGTCTGTTGGTTATTGCGCGGAGCCTGAGGCATCATATTCGTCATCAGGAACGTGGCGGAGTTATCGGCCACGGTACTCGTGCGGTCGGCGGAGGGACAGTTGTGGCCCCGGTCGAAGCCCGAGCCCGAGTAGCTGGTAGCCTGCACCTGGTACCAGCCGGCCGGCAGCGTCGCATCGGCCCGGAAATCATCCTGGCGGGCAGCACTGCCCCGGTTACTGATGGTCAGGTGCCAGCTTACCCAATTGGGGATACCCCGGTCACGGTGGTAACTGAGGGCATACTGCGGCTTCAGCAGCAGGTAGTTGGTGGGCTGATTTTCATCCGCCGAGGCTCCGCTGGGGTTTCCCAGCGTCAGGTGCTCGGGCAGCACAGCGGCCGGCGGTGAAGGTGTGGGGGGCGCAACCGGTGTGGGGTCGGGCGAGGTGGAGCAGGCAGATACCCAGCAGGCCGCAGCCAGCAAGAAGGCTCTGCTCCCGCTCCGGTGGAAGGATGGTAGTGAGAACAGCATGTGGCAAAGGTAGCCGACGAAAAACTAGCAGCGCCCCGACCTCCTGCAGCCTACTTCCGGCGCTCCGGCCGGGAGCGGCGCCGCCCCTCTTTGTTACGAAGAAATAGCGTAGCTTCCTGCTTTAATCTGCGCCCTTCTTTTGCCTACTACTATCGATGCGCCCAGTACCCGGCTGCCGATACCACACCTGTGCCCCTCCCCAATGATGCTTCGCCTGCTGCGCGGGCTTGTGGCCCTACTGCTGCTGCTGCCCCTGCCACTTGCGGCCCAGAGCCCCCAGACCCGGCCCTTGCAGCGGGCCCTGGCTCTGGCCCCCAATGATACTACCCGGGTACTGCTGCTGGCCGATCTGGCGGCTTCCTACCGCTATTCCCGCTTCGACTCGGTGCAATGGTATGCCCGGCAGGGCCTGGAGCTGGCACGCCGCATTACCTACCCCAAGGGGGAGGGCCGCTGCCTTTCCCGGCTGGCAATTCTGCTGGGGGAGCGGGGCAACCTGCCGCAGGCGCTTCGCGTGGATTTGCAGGCTCTGCGCCTGAATCAGCAAAGTCACGATACGGAAGGAACGGCCCGCACACTCAACCAGACCGGACTGCTCTACTTTGCCCTGGATGACTACCGCCCGGCACTGCAGTACTTTTTTCGGGCACTACACCTCTACCAGCAGGCCCGCACCCGCGACACGTCCCAGCTGATCAGCGTGATTACCAACCTGGGTGCCAGCTACGAAGGCCTGCGGCGGTATGATTCTGCCGCTTTCTTTCTCAACCAGGCCTGGAGGTACACGGCCAGCTCCCGCGCGGTGCACCAGAGCAGTTGGGGCAATCCGGCGCCGTACGTGCTCCGGGAGCTGGGGCTGCTTCAGCATGCGCAGGGGCACCCGGAAGCGGCCCTACTGTACTACCGGCGCAGCGCCAAAGCCGCATTTCCGGAAAACGACCTGCGTAGTGCCAGCCGCGCCTATCAGTACATGGCGGAGTTGTACCAGACGCTTCACCAGCCCGATTCCAGCGTGCACTATGCCCGCAAAGCGCTGGCCCTGGCCAATGCCCTGCCTTTTGTGGTGGGCGTAGTGCGTAACAGCACGCTGCTTACCCAGGCGTTTGAGGCGCGGCAGCAGCCCGACAGTACGCTCAAATACATGCGCGCCATGCTGACGGCTCAGGACAGTCTCTATAACCCGCGCCGCATTAAGCAGCTGGATGCCATTGGATTTACCGAGCAGCAGCGGCTGCAGGAGCTGGAAGACGAGCGGACTCAGCTGGTAGCGCGCCTGCAACTGGCCGGATTGCTCACCGGCCTGGCTGGACTACTGCTGATTTCCATCCTGCTGTGGCGCAACAACCGGCAGCAGCGGCGGGCTCATCAACAGCTTCGTACCCTGCATGAGCAGGTGAGCCAGCAGGCCCAGGAGCTGACGGCCCAGCGCGACGACCTGGCCCGTACCCTGCAGGAGCTGAAAATTGCCCAGAGCCAGCTGGTACTCCGCGAGAAAATGGCCTCGTTGGGGGAGCTGATGGCCGGCGTGGCCCACGAAATTCAAAACCCGGTGAACTGCGTGCGCAAATTTGCCGCCATCAGCGTGGAGCTGTGCGAAGATGTACGTCAGGAGCTAAGCCGGCTTACGCTGCCGGAGCACGAGCAGGAGCTGGTAGATGAGATGCTCCAGAACCTTGGGCAGAACCAAGCCAAAATTATGGTACACGGGCAGCGGGCCGAGTCCATTGTGCGCGGGATGCTGGAGTACTCCCAGGGTGGCCACGGCCCCCGGCAGCCAACCGACCTCAACCTGTTGGCCGAAGAGTACCTACGGCTTACGTACCACGATTTGCGGGCCAAAAACCGACATTTCAACGTGGCCCTGCTCCTGCGCCTCGATCCGGCCCTGACCCGGGTAGAGGTAGTACGCCAGGATATTGGCCGTGCCCTGGTGGGCGTGTTCAGCGCGGCCCTGCTGGCGGTGCAGCAACGCCTTACGGAGGCCGATGAAGACTACGTGCCCCAGGTGGAGTTGCATACGCTAAATACCGGCACTACCCTGGAAATCCGGGTGCGGGATAATGGCCGAAGCCTGCCCGCAGAGGCACTGACTACCCTGTTTCAGCGGTTCCCGGGAGGCTCCGATACCAGCCTGAGCCTGGCACTGAGCTACGACATTATTACGCGGGCCCAAGGCGGCACCCTGGTAGCCGCCAGCTTGCCCAGCAATGGTACGGAGTATACCATCAGCCTGCCAACTGATCCGCTGTCGGGCCCGGCTCGCAGCTAGCGTTGCTGCTGCAGCCACGCGGCAGCCGAAGCCTCATCGGAAAAAGTGCGATACACCAGCGGTAGGTTCTGGACCGATGTGGTGACATAAGCCGTGGCCAGTCGGGTAAAAACATCTTCCGCTACTATTACCGCCCCGAAGCGGTAGCCCCCGTCCAGCACGGCCCGGGGCAGCCACTCGCGCACAATCCATTGCTGCTCAACCGTATTGAAGGCACTCATATGCCGCTGATCTACCAGGATTTTTGACCAGCCGTGGCGCTGCAAAGCCTGCGCCATATGATTAAACACCGAGCTGAACGTCAGGTGGTCCCGCTCCTGCGGCTTCCATATCACCCGCAGGTAGCCGGCAGGATCTTCCAGAATCCGGGCGGCTTGGTTTTCGAAATACAGTGTAGGGATGTCCGGGCGCATAGAATGTGGCCGCAAACTACCAACAAGCCGCCGTTTTTGTTTAGCTGGTCTTATCATTCCGGTAACCAACCCTTCCAAAATGGAAGGGTTTTCTTTTTCGCTGCCCTACTAGGGCCATCTTGTTATCAATTTATATATCTAAAAATCAACTATTTACACAAACAACAATCCTATTTATCAAAAGCAGGCACCGGACTTGGCATTGGGGTACCATCTCCCAAACACCGCCGACCTGTATGGCTCTCTTCGACAACATAGCAAAAGCCGCCAAGGACTTCTTTATTGAAGAAACCTCCCCGGAGGGCCCTTCCGTAGCGGCCCCGCGCCCCCTGCCCGGCCAGCCCGCCCCCGTAGCCAGTGGCCCGGGCTACGCCGCCCCAGCTGCGCCGCTGGCGGCCCCGCTGCTCACCCAGCCCGAGCAGCGCCACCTCGACCACATCCGGCAATTGCTCGCCGGCGACGGCAAGGACTTCATGGCCTTCACCAAAATGGTAAGCAGCCTGCAGGCCAGCGGCCTCTCGGGCCCCATTCTGTACCAGACGGCCTTCAACGCCTTTGCCGCCGTCACCAGCCTGGACTTGCCGGCCCTCCTGAAATCGGCCGAGCAGTTTGAGCTAAAGCTGACCTCGGACCGCAACAGCATTCTGGAGCGACACCGCGAGAAGGTGGGCGAAATCCGGATTCCGAACGTGCCGCCCAGCCCACTGGTGCAGCTGCAGCAGCAGGAACAGCAGCTGCAAACCGGCCTGGCCGACCTGGCCCGGCAGCTGGAAGAAGCCCAGCAGCGCCTACAGGCCGTGCGCCAGGAATTGCAGCAGCAACAGCAGAAAGCCACCGCCGCTTTGGCCTCCTACGAGCTGGCCCACGCCACCGCCTCGGCCGAGCTCAAAGCCCACCAGCAGGCCGTGCAGGCCTTTCTGCTGAAGTGAAGCGACCTGGCCCGGGTGAAAATTCTGGTCCTCCCCACCGACTTCTAACCGGGCGCTTCTCTCTACTCACTACCAACTACTCACTGTTACAACCATGAACTCTCTTTCCACTCCCGATTTCAAATCCGGCGAGCTGCCCAAGTGGCAGCAGCCCGAAAAAGTAGCCGGCTGGGTGTTTCTGGCCGGGCTGGCCGGGGCCGGCGTGTACTGCTGGGGTACCATTGTACCCTTCCTGGTCGAAATGGTGTTCGACACCGTGAAGCTGGGCATCGGGCTGGGCGTGCTGCTGGCGGCCTGGCTGGTGCTCACCAGCCCCCGCGTAAAGGCAGGGCTGTGGTACGCCGGGCAGCGGATCTTCCGCACCGCGGCGGGCATCTTCGTCAACACCGACCCCATCGGCATTATGGAGGACTACATCCGCAGCACCTCGCAGGAGGCCCGCAAGATGGAGGAGGAAGTGGGCCACGTGGAAGGCGCCCACGAGCTGGTGAAGCGCAAACTGGAGGCCAACACCCTGCAGATGCGCGAGTACTTGGCCCTGGCCGACGCCGCCACCCGCCAGCGCGAACCCGACGCGGCCGAGCAGTACGCCAGCCGCGCCGCCCAGCTCCAGGACTACAACCAGCGCCTGCAGCCCATGCTCACCACCACCCAGAACGTGAGCCTGGTGATGCGTCAGATTCTGAAAGCCGCCCTGCGCCAGATTGACGGCAGCAAGTTCAAGGTGAACCTGCTCAAGGACGAGTACCAGCTGGTGAAACGCACCAGCTCGGGTATGCGGGCCGCCATGAACATCCTGCGCGGCGACCCGGACAAGAAGTACTTCTTCGACCTGGCTACCGACCGCGTGGCCCAGGACATGGCCCAGCAGCTCGGACAGATCAAGCAGGCCATGCGCTACTCGCAGGAGTTTGTGAAGGAAATGGACATCCAAAACGGCGTGATGAGCGAGAAGGGCCAGCGCCTGCTCGAAAAATATCAGAAAGGCGACTTCAACGCCCTGCTCGACGAGAAACCCGCCCCCACCACCCCCGCCCAGCAGCGCACCGCCACCAACGACGCCTACCGCAGTCTGCTGGATTAGGGATTAGGAAAAACATGAAAGCTAGAGTTACAAACTCCCCTCCTTTTTTCAAGGAGGGGTGCCCGAAGGGCGGGGTGGTAAACCCACCAGAACAACCACTAGAAAAACTAAAAGCTACAGCTAGAGCCCCTCTCCCCCCGGAGAGGGGTTGGGGTGAGGCGACTAGCGCTTAAAACGGCCAGACGTCATCAACCACCCCCAGCCCACCCTCGCTTGATGCGCGACATTTTCCAAGGAGGGGAGCCAAAAACTAACAACAACCAACTAAAAACCAATAACGACAATGACAACCCGTGGTAAACTGGTACTAGGCGTGCTGCTGGCAGCGCTGCTGTACTTCGGCATCAACAAACTCGTGCAGAGCGGGGTGCTGTTCAAGAAAGCCGCCACCGAATCGGTGCTGCTGAGCTCCATTGAGCTGCCGAGCAGCGCCGGCGGCTCGCGCACCAACGTAGCGGTGCCGCTGGCTCCGCTGCCCTCTGAAACTCCGGCCGGTAAGGGCAGCCCGCTCGTGTGGGAGGTGATGGCCTGGAACTCGCAGATGGCCGGTATGCTGGCCAACGGCGGCCCCCGCACCACCCAGGGCTCCAGCATGGCTGCCGGTGGCCTGGATATGCAGATTGTGCGCCAGGACGACGTGGCCAAAATGCAGGCCGACCTGGTGAAAAACGCCCTCGACCTGCAAAGCAACCCCGAAACGCCGGGCCTGCTGGTGAGCATCATGGGCGACGGGCTGCCGGCCTTCTCGGCGGTGCAGCCCCAGCTGGAAAAAGCCGGCACCGGGCTGCAGATCATTCCCTACTCGGTGGGCAAGAGCTTCGGCGAAGACAAGCTGATGGGCCCCAAGGAGTGGCTGGATAACCCCAAAGCCGCCCTGGGCAAAACCGTGGCCTGCTACCTGCGCGACGGGGACCAGAACATTGCCCTGAAATGGTGCGCCGACAACGGCCTCAAAGTCAACCCCGACGAAACTACCTACGACCCCGAGGCCGTGAACTTCATGGCCGCCTCCGACTTCCTGGTGGCCGCCGAGAAATACATCATCGGCAAGCCCGAGCAGCGCGTAAAGGTGGTGAAAGGCAAGAACACCGGCGTAAAAGTAGACGTGGTGGCCGACGCCGTTGCCACCTGGACGCCCGGCGACGTGAACATTGCCAAGCAGAAAGGCGGCCTCGTGAACATCGTGAGCACCAAGGACTACAGCAACCAGATGCCCAACATCATGGTAACCACCAAGCGCTGGTACGACGCCCACCCGAAGGAGGTAGAAGCCCTGATGACGGCCCTGGCCGTGGCCGGCGACCAGGTAAAATCGCACCCCGAGGCCCTGAGCCGCGCCGCCGATATTTCGGCCTCCGTGTACGGCGATAAGGACAAGCCCGGCAGCTACTGGCTGCGCTACTACAAGGGCGTGAGCGAGGCCGACCGCAACGGCGAGGTGGTGGAGCTGGGTGGCTCCAAGGCCTTCAACTTTGCCGATAACCTGGCCCTGTTTGGCCTGAACGAAGGCGGCACCAACATCTACGCCGCCGTGTATAAAACCTTCGGCGACGTGCAGCACCAGCTCTACCCCAAGGAACTGCCCAGCTACGTGCCCCTCGACCAGATGCTGGACCTGAGCCCGCTGCGCAAGCTGCAGGACAAATACCGCGGCAAAACCCTGGCCCCGGCCGAGCAGCAGCAGTTTGCCGCCGATGACGAAATCCGCCAGAGCGTGAGCCGCCGGGCCTGGAACATCGAGTTCAACACCGGCCAGCGCACCTTCACCCCCGCCGCCGAGCAGCAGCTCAGCAAGCTCTTCAACGACCTGGTAGTAGCCGGCCGCCTGAAAGTAGCCGTGCACGGCCACACCGACAACGTGGGCGACGCCCAGCGCAACCAGCAGCTCAGCCAGGACCGCGCCGAGGCCGTGCGCCAGTGGCTGGAGCAGCGCAGCGCCAGCGCCTTCCCCGCCGGCCGCGTGCAAACCTACGCCCACGGCGCCCAGGAGCCCGTGGCCCCCAACACCACCCCCGAAGGCAAAGCCCGCAACCGCCGCGTGGAAATCGTGCTGGGGAACTAGCAGTGAATGAACGAGATGGTGCAGGTCGTCCGTCATGCTGAGCGTAGCCGGAGGCGAAGTCGAAGCATCTCTACCGCTTCGTCTGCATTGGTTTAACGAAGCGGTAGAGATGCTTCGGCAAGCTCAGCATGGCGTTCTTTTTCCTCTCACACCCTACCCATGAAAACCCTCTTCCTCCCCAACGCCCGGCCGCCGCGCACCACGTTTGCCCTGATGGTGGCCGGGCAGGCGGGGCTGCTGCTGCTGCTGTGGCTGTTTTACCCGCTGCAGCTGTTTCCCTCCCTCGGCGACGTGCTGCGCGCCCTGGCCGACCTCACTACCACCCAGGGCCTGGTGCCGGAGCTGTGGGCCAGCATGACCACCGCGTTGCAGGCGCTGGGCATGGCCACAGTGCTGGCGCTGCTGATTTCCTACCTCACGGCCCTGCCCTTCTTTCGGCCGTTGGCCTACGCGGCTTCCAAGATGCGCTACCTCACCCTTACCGGCCTCACGTTTTTCGTGGCCCTGCTGGTGAGCTCGGGCCACGAGGTGAAGCTCTCGGTGCTCACCTTCGCCACCACCGTGTACCTGGTCACGGGCATGACGGCCGTGATGCTCGGCACCACCCAGCAGGAGCTGGACCACGCCCGCACCCTGGGTTTGGGCGAGTGGCGCAGCTTCTGGGAAGTGGTGGTGCTGGGCAAGCTGGCCGATATGCTGGAAGTGGTACGCCAGAATTTCGCCATCATCTGGACGATGATAACCCTGGTGGAAACCCTCTACCAATCGGAAGGCGGCATCGGCCTGCTGCTCTACAAGCAAAACCGCTACCTCCACCTCGACGGCGTGGTGGCCATCCAGCTCGTCATCCTGGCCGCCGGCGCCGCCCAGGACTATGTTTTTGGCCTGCTCCGCCGCGTGTTTTTCCCCTACGCCAGCCTGGCCGCCGCGCGGTAAGTGGGCTGGGGTTTTAAAAGAACGTCAGCCGGATAAGAACGTCATTCCGAGCGAAGGCGGAGCCGCAGCCGAAGAATCTTGCGTGCTGACGTTGCCGAAGTAATCATTCTACTGAGCATGTAGCCCCAAGCTAGGCATAGGAGCCTTTCCTATTCATCGAATCACCACCACAACGTCAGCACGCGAGATTCCTCGGCAAGCTCGGAATGACGTTCTAATCAACCAGCAAGCACTCTATCCCCATGACTCCCTACTCCTACAAATCCCCCGTCCTCACCCTCGACAATGTGTCGCTGACGCTGAATGGGGAAACCATTCTGCGCGATATTTCGGCGCAGGTGCTGGATGTGTGCCGGCCGGGCATGAACCAGGGCCAGGTGGTGGGCTTCTACGGCCGCTCGGGCATGGGCAAGTCGGTGCTGTGCCGGCTGATGGCGGGGCTGCTGGCCCCCAGCAGCGGCGAGGTGCTGGTGGGCGAGGCGCAGCAGCCGGCCACGCCCGGCGCGGTGGGCTTCGTGCAGCAGCACTACCCGCTGTTCAACCACCGCACCCTGCTCGACAACCTGCTGGTGGCCGCTGCCCGCCGCTACCCCGACCCCGCCGAGGCCCGCCGCCAAGCCGAAGAATACTTGGAGCGGTTTCAGCTCACGCCCCACCGCAGCAAGTACCCGGCCCACCTCTCAGGCGGCCAGCGTCAGCGCGCCGCCATTGCCCAGCAGCTGCTCTGCTCCGACCACCTCATCCTACTCGACGAGCCCTTCTCCGGCCTCGACGTGGCCATGATTGACGAGGTGCGCAAAATCATCCTCGAAGTCACCACCCTCGACGAGCTCAACACCGTGGTCATCGTCTCCCACGACCTGGCCACCACCACCGCCCTCTCCGACCGGCTCTGGCTGCTGGGCCAGGAGCGCGACGCCGCGGGCCAGCTGCTGCCCGGCGCCACCATCAGCCCCCAGCACCAGTACAACCTCGCCGAAATGGGCCTCGCCTGGCACGAAAACGTGGAAGCCGAGCCGGAGTTCGTCCGGTTCGTGGAGCATTTGAAGGAGGAGATTCGGCTCAGTGCTTAGGAACAAAAACGAGCTACAAGCGGGCACTCCATATGAAACCACTTAACAGTAAAATCAATCCTACCACACCAAATAGCCATTCAATCCATATTCTTTCGTCTTGCACAACGATAAAATCTTGGGCATTTAGTCGATTATATCGTACCGACACAATTTGTCCTTGGGTCAAACGGCTGAATGCATTTCCGCCTTCATATCGTAATTCTACCCATTGTTGATCAATCCAAATTCCAATCACCGGAATGTAGATTATAGCATCATCCATGCCTGTATCCTCTTCCATTCTGATAATTATACCCTCTGCTTGAGTTCCATGCTTCTGCAAGTACAACCGCTTTTGACGCTGCTTGAAACCAGAAAGTATAAAGAAGGGACTTGCAAGAATTAGGGCGAGTGGGGCTAAAATTTCCTGCGAGAACCAATTACTCATTGCTCATACTTATTTCCCGTGCGTCAACTCAATTATCTGTCCGGTTCGGGAATCCAGAATGATGGTGAATGTACCGCCCATCGAATCTTCTGGTAGCGTGCCCATCAATACCCAATATTTGTCAATAAGATACACCTCATAAGGCCGTTCATCCACGATATGCTTTTTGCCATACGTGCGGAATAGAATGGGCTCAGCAAATCGCACAGCCGCAATGCTATCCGGCAATGGCTGCTGCATTGTGGGACTGACCGATTCAGGAGTTCTCTTCAGTGCTTCCTGCAACTCTTCCTTTGCAACTTCCAGCCCTAATCGGCTATGTTTTTTGCCTTGTGCGCAGCTGCTGAAACTTAGTACTAGTAGGATTAAAGTGTAATAGAGAGTAGAGCGTAATAACATGGAGAAGAAGGTATAAGGAGGCTGTAGAGACGCAATATCTTGCGTGTCGTCGTTGCTGACGTTGTTCTAAAGGACGCGTGTCCATTTGTTCAACGACGAGACGCAAGATATTGCGTCTCTACACTCCAGCCTGCAGTTTTCCTCACAAGCCGATACTTTCGCATCCGAATCCCTCATTACTAATTCATAAAATGCCCACCGGTACCCTGCTCCTGATTGACGACGAAGCCCGCCTGCGCCAGCTGCTGGCGCGGGTGCTGGAGCTGGAAGGCTACACCGTGCTGCAGGCCCCCGATGCCAGCCGCGGCCTGGAGTTGCTGCAGCAGCACGCCCGCGAGGTGCTGGTGGTCATTTCCGACGTGAAGCTGCCCGACGGCCACGGCGTGGACCTGATGCCCCGCTACCGTGCCAAGGCCCCCGACTGCGAAATTGTGCTGCTCACCGCCTTCGGCACCATCCCCGATGGCGTGCGGGCCATGAAGCAGGGCGCCTTCGACTACCTCACCAAGGGCGACTACGAACAGCAGCTGGTGGTGGTGGTAGAGCGCGCCGCCGAAAAAGCCCGCTTGCGCCACCGCGTGGCCGAACTGGAGCGGCGCATGAGCCAGCGGTTCAGCTTCGAGAGTATGATTGGCACGGCCCCGGCCCTGCGCCGCGCCCAGGACCTGGCCCGCCAGGTAGCCCCCACCGACAGCACCGTGCTGCTGGAAGGCCCCACCGGCGCGGGCAAGGAGCTGTTTGCCCAGGCGTTGCACGAGGCCAGCGAGCGGAAAGCCAAGCCCTTCGTGGCCGTCAACTGCTCGGCTTTCCCGAAGGATTTGCTGGAATCGGAGCTGTTTGGCTACAAGAAGGGCGCGTTTACGGGCGCGCTGGCCGATAAGAAAGGCCTGCTGGAGGAAGCCAGCGGCGGCACGCTGTTTCTGGACGAAATTGGGGAGCTGGAGCTGAACGTACAGGCTAAGTTCCTGCGGGTGCTGGAGACGCGGCAGTTCACCAAGCTCGGCGACACCAAGCCCACCAGCGTGAACGTGCGCATCGTGGCCGCCACCAACCGCAACCTCAAGCAGGAAGCCGCCGAAGGCCGTTTCCGCCCCGACCTCTACTACCGCCTCTCCGTCTTCACCCTCAACGTGCCCAGCCTGCGCGACCGGGCCGCCGACGTGCCGGCCCTGGCGGCCCACTTTCTGCAGCACTTCGCGGCCCAGCTGCGCAAGCGCCTGCCGGGCCTAGAGCCCGAATGCGTGGAGCTGCTGCAGCGCTACGAGTGGCCCGGCAACGTACGCGAGCTGAAAAATGTGCTGGAGCGCGCCGCCATCTTGGCCCCCACCGACCAGCCCCTCTCCGCCGGCTACCTCCCCGACGAGTTCCACACCCTGCCCGCCCCCCTCAGCCCCGACGCCGACCCCGCCGACCAGAGCCTGCGCGCCGTGGAAGCCCGCCACATCCGCCAAGTGCTGCACCAGTGCCAGGGCAACAAAACCGAAGCCGCCCGCCGCCTCGGCATCGGCCTGACGACGCTGTACCGGAAGGTGCAGGAGTACGAGCTGTAGGAGAAGTTGCGCTACTTGGAGAACTAGAGCTAGAGACTAGTTCCCCTCCTTGGAAAGGAGGGGTTGGGGGTGGTTGACAATCGTTGAACATCAACTAGACTGTATCTGAAAACTCTAAAACAGTCATGCTGAGCTTGCCGAAGCATCTCTACCGCTTCGCATGAACCGTCTGACGAAGCGGTAGAGATGCTTCGGCAAGCTCAGCATGACGTTCCGCGAGTTTCAAACGACTTTTCAGACACAACCAGCAACTAGCTCTATCATCGTTCTTTCATCATCAACCACCCCTAGCCCCTCCTTTCCAAGGAGGGGAACTAGTTTTTAGCTCTAGCACATCCCATGTCCCTCAAACTCAAAATCCGCCTGAGCATTGCGCTGATGCTGGTCCTGCTGCTGGGGCTGGGCGGGTACACGTTCTTTAGTTTGCAGCGGCTGGAAGGCGGGGCCCGGGGCATTCAACGGGCCAACTTCCGCTCGGTGGAATACGGCGAGCAGATGCTGCGGGCTCTGGAGGCGCTGCAGGACCAGCCCACGGCCCAGCCCCCGCTGCAGCAGCTGCGCCGCGCCCTCACCCGCGAGGCCGCCAACATCACCGAGCCCGGCGAGCTGGAGCTGGTGGACACGCTCACCCAGCAGCTGGCCGACTACCAGCGCCTGGTGGATGACCGCGCCCCGGCCCGCGCCCAGGTAGCCCAGCTGCACCGGCTGCGGGCCGCTACCCACCGCATGATGCAGCTCAACGCCCGCTCCTTCAACCGCCAGACCGACCAGGCCGCCGCTACGGCCGGCCAGGCCCGGCGCACGGTGCTGGCCCTGCTGCTGCTGAGCACGGTGGTGGGCCTGAGTTTGGTGGTGCGCCTGCCTCGGGCCGTGCTGCGCCCGTTGCGCCGCCTGCGCGCCGACGTGGAGGACGTGGCCAGTCCCGGCCCGGCCACCCAGGTGTCCATTGCCAAAAACGACGAAGTGGGCGCCGTGGCCCTGGCCCTGAACCGCGCCTTTGGCTACATGCAGGACCAGCGCAGTGTCACGCGGGCGGCTTTGGCTACGGAGCGGAGCCGCCTGGAAAGCCTGATTGAGCACCTTGATGAGGGCCTGCTCCTGCTCGACCCCGACCGCACGGTGCTGCTGGCCAATCCCGTGGCCCGGGAGCTGCTGGGCCGCGAGGCTGCCGCTTTGGTGGGCCGGCGGGCCGAGGACCTGAGCCAGGAAACCGAGCTGCTCAACGCCCTGTTCCGCCCCCTGCTGGCCCAAGAAGGCCCCCAGGCCGGCACCACGCCCGCCCCCGTCACGCTCACCTTCTCCCGCCCCGACGGCGAAACGGCCTACTACCAGCTCACGCTCAACCACATCGTGAGCCGCAACCGCGAAACCGGCCGCACCGAGTTTGTGGGCCACATCCTGAGTTTGCGCAACGTGTCCGACTTCAAAAAGCTGGATGAGGTGAAGTCCAACTACCTGGCTACCATCTCGCACGAGCTGAAAACCCCGCTGGCCAGCATCAAGCTCAGTCTGATGCTGCTGCAGGACGAGCGCACGGAGCCGGAAGAGCGTCAGCGCCTGGCTGACGGCATCCGCGATGAAACCCAGCGCCTGCTGGGCATGGTGGGCCAGCTGCTGGCCGTGTCGAGGCTGGATGCCGGGGCCGAAATCCAGTTCGACGTGCAGCCCATTCCGCTGTCCGACATTGTGCGCTACGCCATTGAAACCGTGCGCCCCCAGCTGGAGGACCGGAAGTTGCAGCTACGCCTAGACTTGCCTCAGAATCTGCCTTCCGCCCGCGCCGATCTGGAAAAAACTACCTGGGTACTCATCAATCTACTCGCCAACGCCATCCGCTACAGTCCCCACGGCGCCGATTTATGTGTGCGGGCCACGGAGTGCAACGGGCAGCTGGAAGTAGGCGTGCAGGACTGCGGACCGGGCATTGCGGCGGAGTATCATGAGCGGATTTTCCAGCGCTTTTCGGAAGTACCAGGCCTGAACAGCGGCCATAAGGGCGGCTCAGGCCTGGGGCTGAGTATTTCCCGCGAGTTCATTGAGGCCCAGGGCGGACGGCTATGGGTGGAAAGTGCCCCGCAACAGGGCAGCCACTTCCGCTTCACGCTGCCGGCATCAGAACGGTAGCGAATTAGCTGGTGAAGCCAACTTGGTTGCATGTCACAACCCGGCTTATTTACTATCGAATATACCTGTATACGGGATTGAATAAATAGTTTTTCCTTGTCAGAAGTCCCAATGGAAAGCTCCTGCCAACTGGTTAGGCATGTCACAATCTGAACACAAAAGGGCTTGAGGCGGGCAACGGATTGGTGCACCTTTGTACATCCCTCTGGCAATGCTCCTGTAAGAGCGGCCAACACCGTCCCCTTTTCCACAACCAGAAAGCGCCAGCCGAAGCTCCATCTTCCGCTGGCGCTTTTGCGTGCGTACAGAAACGCTACGCCGCCGTGAAGTATTTGTGATACCCTGCGGATAGGTTGCGGGACGTTTGCCAGCCGCCCGGTGTTGAGGCGGTATCCTCCCCCTTTTTCCCCCTGTCCCATGCGTTTTGTTTTTCTAGCTTTCTGCCAGCGCCGGGTGCTGGCCGGCCTGCTGCTGGGCTCCCTGCTGCTGCCAGCCCCACTGCACGCCCAATCAGACCGTTCTACAGCCGGTCCGGCCCCCACCGATACCCGAGGGCTGGCCGTGGCCACCTTCGGGGGCGGCTGCTTCTGGAGCTTCGAGGAGATATTTGAAGAGCTCCGGGGCGTGCAGGCCGTAGTAGCGGGCTACAGCGGCGGCAAGGTGCGCAACCCGTCCTACGAAGAAGTATGCAGCGCCACCACCGGCCACGCCGAATCGGTGCAGGTGTACTACGACCCGCGCCAACTCAGCTACCAGACGCTGCTGGAGGTGTTCCTGCTGGGAGCCCACGACCCTACCACCCGCAACCGCCAGGGCCCCGACGCCGGGCCGCAGTACCGCTCGGTGGCGTTCTACCGCACCCCCCAGGAACGGCAGCTCATTGAGGCCGCCATCCGCCGGGTAGATGCCTCGCATCACTACAGCAGCCCTGTGGTAACGCAGGTAGCGGCCTTCACTGCCTTCTGGCCGGCCGAAAGCTACCACCAAGGCTACTACCGCCTCCACCCCGAGAATCCTTACCTGCGGCACGTGTCACAGCCTAAGGTTGAGAAGTTCCGCAAGGCCTTCCCCGACCGGCTTAAGGCCACCGCGGTACTGTAAGCTACTTCGGGTTCCGGCAGCGCATTCCCCGGGCACCACTTCAGCACTGGAGTGGTGCTTTTGTTTGCCCTTGTCACCTGCGGCAGAGTTCCGGCCGGCCACGGCTTCCGGAGTCAGGAAGAAAGCAGAAGAGTATCGGACAGCCTGCGGAATCAGGGCGCGGCCGGCCGCTGCCAACCCCATAAAAAGGCGCGTTGGCTACCGGGTAGCCAACGCGCCTTTTGCGTACTGACAATTTAAAGCCTGGCTTTACATTTTCCCAGCTTTCATCTTGTCGTCCTTCATTTTATCATCCGCCATTTTCGACTTCGCCATCTTGTTGTCGGCCATCTTCATTTTATCCGTTTTCATTTTGGTTTTCGATGTGGTGCCTTTGGCCATTTTGCCATCCTGCATCTTACCATCCTGCATCTTGCCCTGGTGGGCAGCAGCGGGTAGGGTAGCGGCGCTGAGCAGTAAGGCGCTGGCGAGCAACAGGGCTTTGGGGGCGGAGGTGAGGAAACGCAGCATACGGTTGAAGGGGGTAAGGAATGATGAATGGTCCGCCACGGTCGGCCCTTTCCGGGGCCGGCTCCTGCCGTGGAAGCCGATGCAAAGAAGCGTCCCCCCTATCACGAGAGTATCACGCCCGAACAATGCTTTTATCACATCGGGCAGCCGCGGCGCGGGCCGGTTCAGAGCCCGGCGTACCAGTCGTAGCCCCGCGCGGCCCAGTAGTCGGGCGGACGCTGGGCGGGGAAGCGGATGTGGCCCAGACGCTTGATCTGCTTAATACCATACTTCACGGGCGTTACCAGCCGCAGGGGCGCGCCGTGCTCGGCAGTGAGCGGCTGGCCGTTCATTTCGTAACAGAGCAGCGTTTGGGGGTGCAGCGCACTGGCCATATCCAGGCCCACGAAATAGGCCTCATCGGGAGTGGTAAGGTGCACGAATGGGGCTGCGGCAGAAGCCAGCGGGTAGCGGGCCAGAAAATCGGCAAAGCGCACCCCGGCCCAGGTCACGATGGTACTCCACCCTTCAATGCACTTGAGCTCAGTGGTCATTTCCACCCGGGGCAGGGCCTGCAGCTCGGCCAGCGTGAATTCGCGGGGGATGGTGCCCCCGGCCGGCGTTACGCGCAGCCGCCAGGCGGCCGGGTCCAGCTCTTCGTCCAGGCCCACGCTGCCATTGGCGCGCGGGCGGCGGGCCCGGCTGCGGGCAAATTCCGGGGCCAGGTGCGTGGGGCTGAAGTAGCGGCCGGCCACGCGGGCATTGGCATCGAGAACCGTACGGAGCGGCCCCGACAGGCCGTCGGCTTCGGAGCCGGTGCTGAGCCAGCGCCAGCCCAGCAGCCCGGCCAGGGCCGCCGTGCCGCCCACCAGAAACGAGCGCCGCGACCGGCGGCGGGCCTCCTGCAGCACCGCCTCATCGGTCGGCGTCAGGGGAGTTTGTGGGGTATCAGGCATGGAGTGTGGTTGTTGCGTGTTGCATAATACAGATTGCGTACAGGGAGGCCCGTGTGAGGCGGACACCGCTTAGCATGCAGCAGTCAGGACTCAGGCGTCCCCCGCCGGCACGTCCACCACCTCGAAACCGGCTACCATGGCGCGGAAGTTGTTCCAGCCGGCTTTTATCACCTGGGCCACGTGCACCACAAAAAACAGCACGTACCCGATGGTGAGGGCAAAATGCTCCAGGCGCGCCCATTCGTAGCCGCCCAGCAGGGTAGTCAGCCAGGCCAGCTGCGTGGGCTTGTAGATGGCGGCCCCCGTGAGCAGGGAGCCCGCCCCCATCAGCACCACCGCGGTGTAGGCCAGCTGCTGGGCCCCGTTGAACTTGCGCGGCGGCAGCGGCTGCTTGCGCAGCCCTACATCGTGCAGCACCACCTGCCAGGCTTCGGCGAAGGAGCGGCGCGTTGGCAGCAACTCCCGCCACTCCCCCGATACCAGCGTGTACACCACATACAGCAGGCCGTTCAGGGCAAATACCCACATCAGCACAAAGTGCCAGCTCATGCCCCGGGCCAGTTTGTAGGGCACATCGAAGGCTTCGTAAAACGACTGCGGGAAGAAGCGCAGCAGCGTGGTGTTGCCCCAGCCGAGGCGGTACACGTCGTTGGCCCAGTAAATCCAGAGTCCACTCCAGATCATCAGGGCCAGCACCGGAAAATTAATCCAGTGAAACCAGCGGATTGCCAGCGGATGCTTTTCGCGGAGTTGTTTCATGGTGTCAGGAGGGAATGATGCAGGATGAAAGAATAGCAGAAGGCAGGGATACAGTGAGCTGCCCTACGGCCGGTACCCCGCCGTATCGGGCACCTGATCAGCGCAGTACCTCATCTCCCGGCGCATAAACGGGCAGGGAGAACGTAAAGCAGGTGCCGCTGCCTTCGGTGCTGCTGACGGTAAGGTCGTCCTCGTGTAGCAGAATAATTTTGCGGGCAATGGCCAGCCCGAGGCCCAGGCCGTCCTTGGTTTTTTCGCGGACCTGATCGGAGCGGTAAAACCGGTCGAAGACATGGGGCAGGTCGTGGGAGGCAATGCCGCGGCCGGTGTCGCGCACCAGCAGGGGCACGCGGTGCCGCTCGTCGGGGGCAGCTACCAGCACCTGCACGGCTCCGCCGGCGGGCGTGTAGCGCAGGGCATTATCGAGCAGGTTTTGCAGTACCCGCTCAATCAGGCCCACATCGGCGCACACAAACGGCACGGCTCCTTCCCAGCGGGCTTCCAGGCTGATGGCCCGCGTCCGGGCTTCGGGCGCCAGCTTCAGCACCACGTCCTGCACCAGCTCCGTCACGGAAAAAGGCTCGGGACGGGGCACCGTCTGGCGGGCTTCCAGCTTGCTCAGCTCGAACAGCTCCGACACCAGCCGCTTCAGGCTGCGGGTGTTGTGGAGGATGGTCTGCAGATACTGCTGCCGCTCGGCGTCGGTGAGCAGGTGCTGGCGGAGCAGGATGGTTTCGGTATACCCTTCGATGCTGGCCAGCGGGGTGCGCAAATCGTGGCTGATGTTGGCCACCAGCTCGCGGCGCAGCCGGTCGTTGCTTTGCAGCGTGTGCATGGCCTGCTCGGTGCGGGCGGCCATATCGTTGAAGGTGGCGGCCAGCTCGCCCAGCTCATCCCCCGCCCCAATGCCCCGCACGCGGGTGGTGTAGTCGCCGGCCTGCAGACCGCGCACGGCCGCCTGCAGGCGGCGCAGGCTGCGGGTCAGCAGCGGAATCAGCAGCAGCCCCACTACCAGCACCACGGCAGCGGCCACGGCCAGGGTACGCAGCAGCGTGCTGAGAATGTAGCTTTGGCGCAGCGACGCCACTTCGTCGCCGGCCGCGCCCCCGCCCAGGGTAATGTAGAGGTAGCAGTGCGGCTGGCCGGCGCGCGTGTGCAGCTGCACCACCGAAAACGGCCGGGCCACGGCCGGATTGCGCGGGTCGGCCCCGAAGATGGGCAGCGGCTGCCGCCCCGCCAGAAACGCCTGCACCGGAGCCATTGGAATGCGGGTGAGCTTCACCTCCCGGGGCGCGGCCGATGAGGTGAGAATGCGCCCATCCAGCCCCACCAGGTACAGCTTGATGCTGGGGTTGATGGTCATGGCCGCATCGAAGGTGCGGCGCAGGGCCGGCTGGGGAATTTCGTTGGTGGCTTCGTCAATCTGCAGCACCTCGGCCACCGAGGCCGCCAGCAGCCGGTTGTTTTTCTGGAGGTCTTCGGCCAGGTACTTCTCGGTGCTGCGGGCCAGCAGCAGCACGTACCCACCGCTCACCGCCAGCACCAGCAGCACCAGCAGCACCGACAGGCGCGCCTGCAGCCCCCGGGGCCACCACCGGCTCAGTCCGCGGCTCATACGCTGGTCAGCTCATCGTTGAGCTTATAGCCTACGCCCCACACCGTCAGCACGTACTCGGGGCTGGCCGGGTCCCGCTCAATCTTCATGCGCAGACGGTTGATATGGGAGTTGACGGTGTGCTCGTAGCCGGCGTAGGAATAGCCCCACACCTGGTCCAGAAGCTGGGTGCGGGTGTACGTGCGGCCGGGATGGCGCAGAAACAGGGCCAGCAGATCGAACTCCTTGGCCGTGAGCTCCACTACCCGCCCGCCCACCGTTACGCGGTGCAGCTCCGTATCGAGGGCCAGGTCGCGCAGACGAAAACGGGTGGCCGTGCCAGCGGCCGGGTCGGCGTCGGGGGCCAGACGGCGCAGGCGGGCTTTCACCCGGGCCAGCAGCTCCCGCACACTAAAGGGTTTGGTGAGGTAGTCATCGGCCCCCAGATCCAGAGCCAGCACTTTGTCGATTTCCTCGTCGCGGCTGGTGAGCATGAGGATGGGCGTGCTTACCCGCTGCTCGCGCAGCCGCCGACAGACTTCAATGCCGTTGAGGCCGGGCAGCATGATATCCAGGATAATGACGTCGAACTGCCCCTCCGCCCCCAGCCGCAGCCCCTCGAGGCCGTTGCCGGTAATGGTGGCCTGACAGTCGATGTCGCGCAGATTTACCTGCACCAGCGTGGCGATATCCACGTCATCTTCCACAATAAGGGCGCGCGACATACAAGGGAACGGTGAAGTGGAAAAGAGTGGAGGGCAGCACGCCCCAGGCCCCGGCGGGCTGAAAATAGCGCAATTCTGTTACCATTCCCAGGCGGCTCCCAGGGTCAGCGGGCGGGCCGAGTACACGTTGCGCAGGCGGCCAAACCCCACGGCCCAGTCGGTCCCGACGCGCAGGTGGGGCCCGAGGTGGTAGCTGGCCCCCACGGCGGCCGTGGAGTAGGCCACGCCCTCGCCCAGCCCGATGCTGGCCAGCCGGTCGGGACGCGGGGGCCGCACGTTGGCCAGGGTCCGCCCCGATGCCGTGAGCCAGAGCCGCTGCCCCAGCCGGTAGCCCACCTGCACCCCGTAGCTGTACTGGCTGGTGAAACCGCGGGTGCGCTGGTTGTAGGCGGCTTCCAGCGTCAGAAACGCCGGCCCCAGACTGTGCGACAGCGCCGCCCGGGTCCAGATGTTCAGCTCTCCATCACCGGTGGGCAGCTGCACGAAGCTGCGCGGGTCCTGGCGGCTGTAGCCCCGGGTGCGGGGGTTGCCGGTGGGCAGCTCCACGGCCACCCCCACGGCCAGCGGCCAGCGGCCCCTGAGCAGGCCGTAGCGCAGGCCCACCTCGGCGTCGCCGATACCTTGGCCGGGAGTGGTTTCGGGAAAAGTGGCGCGGCGATACAGGGGCAGGTTCACGACGGTTTCGAGGCGGTCGGTAAGACCATACTCGCCGTAGAGGCTCAGCAGCTGCTGACGGTAGCGGGCCGTTTCGATGAGTTGGCCGCCGAGGGTATGGTAGCGCGAGGAGCCCACCAGGGTGAGGCCCACCTTGGCGTAGCCGCGCTTTTTTTTGCGCGTCCAGCCCCCGCCGGCCTCAGCCAGGGCGGGCAGCAGCAGCAGGCTCAGCACCCACCGCCAAAACAACGGAGCGGCCACCATGCTACTTCAGCTCGGCAGCCCCGAAGTTGTACTGCGCCGCCTCGCAGTACAGCACCACGTGCGTAAAGCCCGCGTGGGAGCCTTCATATACCAGGTCCTGCAGCCCGTTCTGGGTGATTACGCCCACTTTCAGCACGTTGGCCGGGTTGGCCGCACGCTGCACCCGAATCTGGTCGGCGGAGCGGGCCAGGTAAATAGCGACCGAGCCGGTATGAAATTCCGTCATGAAATCCGGATTCAGGCGCACCAGCTCCTTGCCGGCCGCATTGCGGGCTACCAGCAGCGTGCCTTTGCTGCTGGTACCACCCTGGGCCACCACCGAGCCGGTTTTGAGCGTTGTGAGCGTCGCAGGGTCGGTAACAGCGGCGGGCTGTGGGTCGGCCGCGTCATCGTGGGAAGAGCAGGCGGTGGAACCGGCCGCCAGCAACCCCAGCAGCGGCAGGTATTTCAGAAGTTGTGGCATAACCGAGTAGGCTGAAGTGAGGCCACAAAGAAGCGGGACAGGTATCACGAAATCATCACAGGAAAGTGCTGAATTGAGGAACCGCCCGCCCGACAAGCCGCGCTGCCCTCACTCCGCCGGCAATACCGCGGCACCGGTGATGTAGTGGGTAACGGACGCCTGCACCAGCACCACGTAACGCAGGCCCGCCGTTTTCCAGCCGGAATTGACGTTGACGGGAACGGTAGCGGCAAACGTGCCGGCCGCAGTGGCCGTTCCCAATGGCCGCAGCTCCCGCACTACAGCCGCGTGGCGCAGCAGTCGGCCCGCATTTTCGCCCCGCCCCACCTGTGAGGCCAGCCCGGATTCGGTAATGGCCAGCAGCACCTGGGCGCCGGCTGCGGGGGCACCGCTTACCCGCACCTGCAGGCGGTGGGTGCTGCCGGCGGCTTCGGCCGTCAGGACCACGGTGGCCTGCGGGGCCCGGGCAGCCTCCCGGATGGCGGCCAGCAGCTTTTCGCGCTGGTGCCCAACCAGCTCCGTACGCCCACCCACTACGGCCTGCGGCGTGTAGCTGCCCGACCCAAACCCTTCGGCATACATGTGCTGCCGCTGCGTGAAGGCGGGCTGCGAAAAGGCATCCTGCCAACCCAGGCGATTCCAGTAGTCTACATGCTCGCCCAGGGCCAGAATTTCTACCCCGGGCACGGGCTGAGCGGCCGTCAGCTCGCGCAGCAGCGCATCGGCCGCGGGGCAGCTGGAACAGCCCTCGGAGGTGAACAGCTCTACCGGCACCAGCACCCGGGCCGGAGCGGCGGGCCGGGCAGCAGGCCGGGACAAAGGAACGGCTGCTCCCAGGGGCAGCAGCCAGAGCAAGCGAAACGCAACGTGCATGGCAAAAATGAATGGGGTGGACAAGCGCGGCATGGCCAGCTGAGCGGATTGTGATTCATCATCCATCCGCCAGCTTTTCCCGCCGTTTATTCGCTGTAAATCACTTCATTTGCCCACCACTAACCAACCCACCGGAAGGCCCGTACAGTTTCGTGACATCTAGTATGCTGCCTGAACGGCCGCCGGGCTGTGTCAGAGCGGTTCCGTGGTCGGCCCGTGACTCGCGCGTGACCAAAACAGTACACAAATACCTTCTGCGGTTCGTTGTGCGTACGTGGGGCCCGACACCAGTTGCCAATGCAGCCCGGGCCTGCGCAGTCACATCAGGGCGCGCATTTGTGCTTCTTGTCCTTCCTCAGTCTATCTTTTCTCCTCTGCTTATGTGGTGGCTTTACGCGCTGCTTTCGGCCCTGTTTGCGGCTCTTACGGCTATTCTGGCTAAAGTCGGCATGAAGGGCGTGGACTCCAGCTTGGCTACGGCCGTGCGCACTGTGGTTATTCTGGTGCTGGCCTGGGGAATTGTATATTTCCAGCAGGGTCTGGGCGGACTTAACCAGCTCACGCGGCAGAACTGGGTGTTTCTAGGCCTGTCGGGGCTGGCTACCGGCCTTTCGTGGCTGTTTTACTTCCGGGCGCTGCAGTTGGGGCCGGTGTCGAAGGTGGCCCCGGTGGATAAGCTGAGCGTGGCCCTGGCCATTCTGCTGGCGGTGCTGTTTCTGGGCGAAAAGCTCACCTGGCAGACCGGCCTGGGCGCGGGCCTGATTCTGGCCGGCACCTTGGTGCTGATCCGGTGAGGCCGCCAGCCTAGTGGCCCCGGGCCAGCAAGGCAATACCGCCCACAATCAGCAGCAACCCCAGCACCTGCGGCCCCGATAACGCCTCGCGCAGCACTACCAGCCCCAGCACGGCCGTCAGCAGCACCGAGCCGCCCACGATAACCGGCGTGCCTACCGAGGAAGGTACGCCCCGGCTGAATACCACGAACGTCAGGATTTCGGCCAGGCCCACACCTATTCCGGCCGCTGCCGCCAGGCCCAGCCCCTTCCCGCTGATTTCCAACGGCTGGCCTTTCAGCCGCAGCATGAGCAGCCACACGCCGCCTAAAGCCGCCGCTACCAGCTGCAGAATAACCGCGCCGGCCGCCGCCGAAATGTGCCCCGAGGCCAGCTTAATGAAGAAGTTATAGCCCGCCAGGCAAAATGCCGTGAGCAGGGCCAGTACGAGCCAGGGCATGCTTATTCAGCCTGTAAGCGGGCCAGCAAGTCCTGTTGCTGCTGCTGCCACTTAGGGTAATCAGGCGAGTTGGCCCACTCTTCCTGCAGCTCCGATTTGCGTACCACGGCTTCCACGGCCTCTACGGCCAGATCGGCCAGGTCGTCATCCACTTCCATCCCATTAACGGCCAGCAGCAGCCCGGGCAAAAAATCAGTGGCCGGGTGGCCCAGGATGGCGGCTACAATTTCGGCGGCGGCCAATGCCTCAGCGGCTTCCGGTATTTCCAGGGAGTCCTCCGTCTCGGCAGCAGTAGCCAGGGCTTCGTACAAAATGGCCTCGTTAGGGTCCTGACGGAAGTTTTCGGCGAAATCCGCCGCGTCGTCGTTGTCGAAGTTATGGTAGTCCCAGGTGCCCATGTGGTGTGTTATGTTTCGCTGTTGATATAAAAAGTATGAGTAGCAGACGCAGAAACGGCGGTTTTGTTTAGCCGCAAAATTGCGCATCGACTACCGCCCCGCGCCGGAAGTTGAATCTGGCGAACTATGCTGTAGTTCCTGTAAAAGTTGTTCTTCGGTGTTGCGCAGGTAGCAGGCGGCATACACGTTGCCACCTAGTTGCACCAGCAGCGGCAGTAGCAACAGCAGCGACCAACGAAACCACCGGTTGCCATCAGGTAGCGCATTCCGACGACGCAGCCGCCATGCCCGAAACCAACCAGCGAGGAATAAGCTGCCGCAAATAACGGCTTCCAGGCATTCGCGCAGGCTATCGTCCCCGCCCGGCCAAGCCTGCGGCAACGCGGTAAGCGGTGGGTAAATCGTCCAACCTACATCATCCGTCAGCAGGTGTAGCCAGGAAGGCTTACCCAGCACTAACCAGGAAAGCGTCAGCAGCAACACACCGCACCAGCCGGCTCCCAAAGCAAAATACCAGCTTGTACGCCAGCTTCTTCCAGAATTCGCCCGCTCCATCCTACTTGAATTTCTCCTTCAGCAGCTCAATCTCAATGGCCGGGGAAATTTTCTCGTAGAGGATGTGGTAGGCGGCCGAGGTAATGGGCATGGACACCTGCAGCTTGCGGTTCAACTCATAGATGCTCTTCACAGCGTAGTAGCCCTCCGCCACCATGTTCATCTCCAGCTGGGCTGATTTCACGGAGTAACCCCGCCCCACCATACTGCCAAAAGTGCGGTTGCGGGAGAACTGCGAGTACGCCGTCACCAGCAAATCACCCAGGTAGGCGGAGGCCGACAGGTCGCGGGGCTGGGGGTTGAGGGCATGCACAAAGCGGCGCATTTCCTGCACGGCGTTGCTCACCAACACCGCCTGGAAGTTGTCGCCGTAGCCCAGACCGTGGGCAATGCCGCCGGTCAGGGCAATGATGTTCTTCATCACGGCGCAGTACTCAATGCCGTCGAGGTCCTCGGCGGGATTGGCTTTCACGTAGCGGTTGCGCAGCAGCTGGCAGAACTCCTCGGCCAGGTCGGCGTCGGGTGAGCCAATGGTGAGGTAGCTCTGCTTTTCCAGGGCCACCTCCTCGGCGTGGCAGGGGCCGGCCACCACGCCCAGGCGGGTGTGGGGCAGCCGGAACCGCTCGGCCACGTAATCCGTCACCAGCACGTTTTTGCCCGGAATCATGCCCTTGATGGCCGAAATGACCCGCTTGTTCTTCAGCTCGTCGCGGCCCAGCTTGTCGAGGGTGCTCTGCACGAAGGCGGCGGGCACGGCCAGCACCAGCCAGTCGGCTTCGCGCACGGCTTCTTCCAGGTCAGTGGTGGGCAGCACCCGGCTCAGGTCGTGGGCCACGGAGGACAGGTAGCGCGGGTTGTGGCGGGTGCGCAGCAGGTGCTGCACGTCGTCCTTGCTGCGCATCCACCAGTGGACGCGGCTACCGTTTTCGGAGAGGATTTTCGTCAGCGCGGTAGCCCAGGAGCCGCCGCCGAGCATGGCTATTTTTTCCAAGGGGGTGGGAAGTGGTGAGGGAGTGAGCGGGTGAAGTTCTCCGTCAATCTTAGCCAAAAAAAACGGAAGGCGGGCCCTCCGGTCAGGAGAACCCGCCTTCCGGCTGGGGTTAAAAACTACTGCTCAGGCAGTAGCCTCGGGCATATTATTTCCCATCCTCCTCAGGCGCATCTTCCTTCATGGCGGCCTTGTCGAGGGTTTTGGCATCCTTCACCACTACCAATGCCCCATCTTTCAGTGTTTTGGCCACGGCCCGGAACGGCCCGCTCACCACCTGGTCGCCGGCCTGAATACCGCTCAGGATTTCCATGTTCTGGAAGTCGCTAATACCGGTTTTCACGGGTGTCATTACGGCTTTTCCGTTCCGAATCAGGAACACCACTTCCTGCACCGGGGCCTTCACGCCGGTAGCCTCTGGCTTGTCGGGCTGGGCCGAGTTGCCCCGACTAACGCGCACGGCCGGCGCGTTTTTCTTGTCTTCCGTCTTGGCGCTGTCGGAGCGGGTAGTTACGGCGGCCAGCGGCACGCTCAGTACGTTGGCTTTGCGGTTGGTGATGATGTCCACGGAGGCCGTCATGCCGGGGCGGAACGGCACCATAGTGCGGCCCTGTACCGTGCGCGTGAGCGTGCGGTACGACTCAGGCAGCAGCCGGATGCGCACCTCAAACTCGGTTACGGCTTCGGCCGTGAGGGCATCCTTAGCCGTGTTGGCAATGGCCGTTACCACGCCCCGGAACTTCTGGTCCTTGCTGGCGTAGCTGTCCACCTCCACGTCGGCCGAGTCGCCCAGGTCCACGTTGATGATGTCGTTTTCGTTTACGCTCACCCGCACCTCCATATTGTTGAGGTTGGCGATACGCATGATTTCGGTACCCGCCATCTGGGAAGTACCCACTACCCGCTCGCCCTTCTTCACGTTGAGCTTGCTCACGGTGCCGCTTACGGGTGCATAAATGGTGGTTTTGTTGAGGTTTTTGCGGGCTTCCTCCAGGCCGGCCTGGGCGCTGCGCACGCTGCTTTGAGCCGCCCGGATGTTCTGGCGGGCCGAGTTGATTTCCTCCTGCGAGGCATCATACGCCGCCTTGCTGGCTTCGTAGTCCGACTGCGAAATCACCTTCTGCTTGTACAGAGAGGCGTTACGGCGGTAAGTCAGCTCGGTCTGGCGGGCGCTGGCAATGAGCTGCTGCAGGCGGGCCTGGCTCTGCCCCACATTGGCCTGCTGGGTGCCCACCACGGCACTCTGCTGACTAACCATGGCCTGGTAGTTATCGGGGCGGATACGCAGCAGCAGCTGGCCCTTCTTCACGGAGTCGCCTTCCTGCACGTACAGCTCGGTAATTTCGCCCGATACGTCGGGGGAAATCTTCACCTCGGTTTCCGGCTGTACCTTGCCCGAGGCGCTTACTTTCTCCACGATGGTAGCCGGGGTGGCTTTGGCTGCCAGCACCTCAGTACCGGCCGGCTTCCCTATTAAACCCATCTTTTTCGCCACTACAAAGCCGCCAAGCAGCAGCACAAGTACGCCGAGCAGGATGAACAGGGTACGATTATTTTTCATGTTCGGGAGAGATGTTAAAAATCAGTTTCTTAGCCACTTACAACCGCTTGGCAAAACTTCTACTTAAACTAATGCCCAGTTCCTGAAAACCGGCTCACGCTTACAGGGCAATGGGGCGGCCCTGGTAGAAGTCCAGCACCTTGCGCCGGAAGATGAATTCGTACTTGGCCTGAATCATGGTCGATTCGGCGGCGGTCAGGTTGTTTTTGGCAATGTTGAACTCGGTGCCGTTGAGCAGGCCGTTGTTGAAGCGGATTTCGGCGTTGCGGTAGGCCGTGGTAAGGGCCTCCACCTGCCGGCGCGCCGAGAAGTAGCGGCGCTGGGCGGCAATGGCATCGGCGTAGGCCTGCTGAATGCTCTGGCGTACCGTCAGGCGGGTTTGCTCGGCGCGCAGCTCCTGCTGCTGAATATTGATCTGGGCGCGCTGCACCGAGGTGCGCACCTGCAGGCCGTTCAGGATAGGGACTTGCAGCGAAAACTGGATGTTTTTACCCAGGTTGTCCTTAATCTGCTGAGAGAAGGCCGTGGAGCTGAACTCGCGGCGCGGCTGCACCGTGAGCAGCCCCAGCGTAGGATCGGGCAGGCCAGTGGCGCGGTTGATTACCGGAATAAACGTGGAATCCAGGCCGGTTTGAATAAACGAAGAGCGCGCCGAGGAGTAACCCGTGAAGATACCGGCCCCCAGGGCCAGCCGCGGATAGTAGCCGCCGCGGGCAATATCGAGGCTGCGCTGGGCCGAGCGGACGCGCAGATCAGCGGCCTTGATTTCGGGCAGCAGGCTCTGGGCTGTCTGGTACGTGCCGTCGGGGTCGGCCTCCAGCAACGGCGCGTCGTCGGGGTCAGCCAGCTGGGGCACCTCAATGGTGAAGCCCGTAGGCGTGGGCAGGTTCAGCAGCTGCGTGAGGGAGAGCCGGGCCAGGTCGCGCTGATTCTGGGCCGTGATGACGTTCAGCTCGTCGGAAGCCTGCTGGGCCTGAATATCCAGCAGGTTGCTTTCCGGAATGGCCCCGGCTTTGAGCAGTTTCTGCGTGCGCTCCACCTGACTGCGGGTGCTGCTCACCCGCACCTCATTGGTGCGCACCAGCTCCTCGGCCAGCACCAGCTGCAGAAACGCCGAGGCCACGTTCAGCGACAAATCGTTGCGGGCCTTTTCAATGTCCAGCACGCTGGCCTCCGAGTCGAGGGCGTTGCGCCGGACGGTATTGCGCAGCTGAAAGCCCGAAAACAGCGTCACCTGCGAGTTGGCCGAGAAGTTGTTGGACCGGATGGTCTGGCTCTTGAACTCGTTGGTGAGCGGGTCAATGCTGGTACCGAAGTTCCAGGCCTGGGTGCCGCTCAGGTTGGCCGAGGGCAGCAGCGCAGCCCGGCTCTGGCGCAGGGTGGCGTTCTGCAGCTCGGAGCTGAGCTGCTGCTGGCGCACCGAAAGGTTGTTCTGCAGGGCATAATCCACGGCGCGCTGCAGCGTCCAGGGGCCGGTAGGAGCCGCTGTCGGCAGCGTGCCGGCGGGGGGCTGCACCGGAACCTGCTGGGCCTGTAGCGGCCCGGCGGCCAGCAGCCCGGAACTTAGCAGCAGCCAGTAAGTACACTTCATAGGGAGAGAGTTGAGGGCTGACGGAACACAACCGGCGGCCGGGCACACACCGTAGCGCGGTGGCCGGGGCCACCAAAGGTATCGGATGGTCCCGGCCCGCCAAACGGGAAATCAACAAACCGCGCAAAATCTGCCGTTAACCGGGCTATTGCCACCGTTAGTCGATGGTAGGAATGTACGTGACGTGGTGCACCCAGCGCAGCTGCCGCAGGTACTCCAGGGTAATGTCGCGCAGGCCCGAATCGACTTCGATGAACTGCCGGGCGGCGTCGTTCTTACCCTTCCGGCTCACGAACATGGTGGCAATGTTGCAGTCGTCGTGGGCAATTACGCTGGCAATAAAGGCAATGGAGCCGGGCACGTCGTCGGCATCAATGATGAGCGTGTGCAGGGAGGCCGAGAAGTCGGACGGAAACCCATCCACCTCCACAATCCGGATAACGCCCCCGCCCCGGCTCTGCCCGATTACCTCCACCGCCCGGCCCGTGCGCTCATCGCGCAGCTGCAATTTAATGGTGTTGGGGTGCATGGTAGAGGCGTTGCCCACGCCCTGAAACGTGTACTGCAGCCCGGCTTCCTTGGCGTGGTCAAACGCCTCCCGGATGCGCACATCGTCGGTGGGCATGCCCAGCAGGCCGGCCACGATGGCGCGGTCGGAGCCGTGGCCCTCGTAGGTGCGGGCAAAGGAGTTGTAGAAGGTGATGGTGGCGTGGGTGGGCACGCTGCCCAGAATACGGATGGCGGCCCGCGCAATGCGCACCACCCCGGCCGTGTGTGAGGAGCTGGGTCCTATCATCACCGGGCCAATCATATCGAAAATGCTGGATTTTTCTGCCATAAGCGGGGTAAAGGTAAGGAAAGTGGTGAGCTGAGAAACAGATGCTCATCGAGGCCAATTCGTTGCCTAAACCGGCTTTACCAGCTTCCGACTCTGCACTTGCGCCCCTTTTCCCATCTTTGCACCTTGTAGCACCCACTACCCTCCTTTCCGCCCCGCGCTCATGACCTCTCCCGAATTCGAGCCTACGCCGGCCGTGCTGGCCCAGCTGCAGCGCCTGCAGCAACGCTACGCCGCCGACGACCAGGATCTGGCCGCTTACCTCGAGGGCCTCTACCACACCCGGTACCTAGGCTACTGGGACTACATTCAGCTGGAAACTCTGCTGAGCCTGCAGCGCCCCCTGACCACCATCCCCGACGAGCGGATTTTTATCATTTACCACCAGATTACGGAGCTCTACTTCAAGCTCTGCCTCTGCGAGTATGAGCAGCTGGGCGACCTGGCCGCGCCCACCGTGGAGGAAGTTACGCGCCGGGTGGGCCGCATCAACCGCTACTTCGAAAACCTCATCGACTCGTTCGATGTGATGGTGGACGGCATGGATAAGCAGCAGTTTCTGGAGTTCCGGATGGCATTGATGCCGGCCTCGGGCTTCCAGAGCGTGCAGTACCGCATGATTGAACTGGCCAGCACCGCCCTCAGCAACCTAGTGCCCGAGGAGCAGCGCCGCCTGCTGGGCGAGGCCGCCGCCCACGACGAACTGATGGGCTGTATCTACTGGAAATCGGGGGCTACGGTAGTAGAAACCGGGGCCAAGGCCCTTACCCTCACGGAGTTCGAGAAGAAGTACGCCGACCGGCTATTGTCCCACGCCCGCGAGTACGAGCACCGCAACCTGTGGGCCGTGGTGCAGCGCCTGCCCGCCGGCCCCGAGGGCCAGGAGCACCCGCGCCTGCTGCGCCAGCTTAAGCAGCTGGATGTGAACGTGAATGTGAACTGGCCTCTGATGCACTACAAGTCGGCGGTGCGCTACCTGGAGCGCCACCCCGATGCCATTGCCGCCACCGGCGGCACCAACTGGCAGCAGTACCTGCCCCCCAAGTTCCAGCGCCGCATCTTCTACCCCCAGCTCTGGACCGCGCAGGAACTGGCCGACTGGGGCAAAGGCTGGGTGGAAAGCGTGCTGGGCGGCGGGTAGGCGGATATCGTCCGCGCGAAGGCGAAAATTGCCGGTTAGTTTCTATCCAGTAACAGGCTCATGGTGAAGTTTTTAGCACTTATTACAGGCATTTTATTCTTGGCTATACCTACGCCAGTCCGTTGCCAGGTGGCTCCCTGCAAGGTCTATTCCATTAAGCAGGAGGATGGAAGCGTATTGATTATGGGTGAAAATCATGGCTTTCTTCCGTACTCTGTTGCCCTGGATGCCACACTTGTGCTGATGCGCAGCACGGTGGCACTGCCAGCCAGAATTGCACTACCACCTACGACAGAACCACAGGTATTAGCTGTATTTACCCCGGAGCAGGCAGGCTGCTCTTATCGGTACAAGACATTCGTTGATTTGGGTATCTACACTGGTCAGGTCCCTGACAGCAATACAGTCTACCACCTGCCTTTTAAGGCTTCAGCAGATACAATTAGGCCCCGACAAAAATTCAGAAACCAGTACGTATTCGCTCTGCCACCGGGCACGCCCATTTTAGCGGCCCGCGAGGGGACTGTGGCTTACATCCGTCAGACGCAAAAGGCTACTCGCCAACGAAAAAAAGGAAACGTAATTCTTATTTATCACCCTGATGGCACCTACGGAAGCTACGAAAATGTTGTCCAAAGCGACTCAATAGTGCAGATAGGTCAACAGATAAAACAGGGGAGTCTCATTGGATATTCTTTCGATAATAAATACGAGCCTAATTTTTGGTTTATGGTGGTCTACCTCACTAAGACAACAATTGCACCCGCCCCGGTAACATTTGCGGACAACCATTATCGTGGAACCCCGCGTTAGGCTTATCCTAATCATGTAGAAGGCTCGCTGCCCAATTTCCGGTGAGGAAATTGGGCAGCGAGCCTTCTGTCTCATTTTATACGGCCTACTTCACCACAAAGCTCACCTGCGTTTTTTCCCAGGTCAGCGTTACCTGTCCGGCATTATCGGCGGTAATGGTGAAGCGTTCCAGCGGTGTGGCTACCGTAGTTGGTTTGGCTTTTACGCGCAGAATATCGTCGGCTTCCTGATATTCATAGGCGCCCCACTGCTTGGCTGTTTTGTTGAAGATAATGGCCCACTCCTTCTCGGCAGGAATGGTGAACAGCGCGTATTTGCCGGCGGGCAGCGGCTGCCCTTGCACCGTAACCGGCTGATTTACCTCGAACGTGGTGGCCTCGTTGGCTCCCGTGCGCCATACCTGCCTGTAGGGTACCAGCCCACCGAATACTTTCCGCTCCTTGGCCGAGGGCCGGCTGTAACTGATAGACAGCCGGGTCCCGCCGGGCAGCGCCGCCGTTACGGTGGCTGGCGGGCTGGGCCGAGCGGGTTTCTGCTCGGGTTTTTTCTGCTCGGAGCAGGCCGCCAGCAGCAGCAGTGGAACCATGAGTAAACGCACAGACAGAGTACGGGTAACGGGCATAAAGGCAAGTAGGTGAAGCGCCGGGCGGTGGACGCCGGGGGCGTGCGGCAGAGCACATCAATAATTATACCTCAAGTTAAAAGTTAAGTTACTTTTCTTTGCCAACCTGCACGCACTGTCATGACTCTTATCAGCCGACGCACAGTGCAGGTTCATCCGTTTTACTTGATTTTCTACACATGAGTTCTTTGACTATCAACGCCATCCGGGCACTTGCTGCCAGCGTGTTCCTGACCGGCGCTGTTACCTCCTGCTTTCCGGCCACCGACGAAGCAAAATGCTCGGAGGAAGTAGTGGGCTCAGTTGCGGCGGTAGGTGGCGCGAAAACCGGCACGGTGGGCACCCCGGTACCGGTTTCCTACATTGTCAGTATTCCGAACGGCTGCGGGAAGTTTCAGGGCCTGCGCGAGCAGCGGGACGGCAAGAAGATATACCTGGTACCCACCGTGCGCTACGAGGGCTGCAGCTGCCCGCAGGTAGTTTCCGACTACCAGGGCACGTATCAGTTCACGGCGGCAGAGCCGGGCACCTATGTGCTGCTGTTCCCCAACATTACCCAAACTCTCACGGATACAATTACCATTCAGTAGCCACAGGCCGCGGGCTACCCGCTGATGCGCGAGGTAGCCTGCGTGTCAGGCATGCGCCAATACACCAGCAGCGAGGCAGCGGCGCAGGCCGTTACGTACCAGTAAAACCAGTGCTCCACGCCATGATCTTTGGCCAGCAGCGCCAGGTACTCGGCCGAGCCGCCGAAGATGGCCACCGTGAGGGCATACGGCAGCCCCACGCCCAGCGCCCGGATTTCCGTCGGGAACAGCTCGGCCTTCACTACGGCGTTGATGGAAGTATAGCCGCTGATTACCAGCATAGCCAGCAGCAGCAGCCCGAAGGCCGCCCCCACGCTGTGCGCACGGGCCAGGCCTGTCAGCAGTGGCACCGTCAGGAGCGTGGCCCCGATGCCAAAAAACAGCAGCACCGGCCGCCGCCCCACCCTATCCGACAAAGCGCCCATCAGCGGCTGTAGCAGCATGGCCACGCCCAGCGCCCCGAACGATACCAGCGTGGCCTGGTCCTTGGTGAAGCCAGTGGTGTTCACCAGAAACTTCTGCACGTAGGTAGTGAAGGTATAGAATACCACTGTGCCGCCCAGCGTGAGGCCGACTACGGTAAGCACCTCGCGCGGATGCTGCAGCAATAGCCGCATCTGGTTGGTTTTTCGGGCGGCCGGTCCGGGAGCCGCCTCCTGCCGGAAGGCATCGGTTTCCTCCATGGTACGGCGCAGATAGAGGGCTACCAGCGCCGCCCCGGCTCCAATTCCGAACGGAATGCGCCAGCCCCAGGCGGCCAGCTCGGCGGGCGTGAGCAGCTGCTGCAGCGCCAGCTGTACCAGCAAAGCCAGCAGCTGCCCGGCAATGAGCGTAACGTACTGAAAGCTGGAAAAGAAGCCCCGGTTACGGGCGTCGGCCATTTCGCTGAGGTAGGTGGCGGAGGTGCCGTACTCGCCGCCCACGCTCAGCCCCTGCAGCAGTCGGGCCAGCACCAGCAGCGCCGGGGCGGCCACGCCAATCTGACTGTACGTTGGCGTGAGGGCAATCAACAAGGAGCCGCCGCACATCAGCAGCACGGAAGCCAGCAGCGCCGCCTTGCGCCCGGCCCGGTCGGCATAGATACCCATCAGCCAGCCACCCAGCGGCCGCATCAGGAAGCCCACCGCAAAAATGGCCGCCGAGTTCAGCAGCTGCGCCGTGAGGTTACCCTTCGGGAAGAAAGCCGGCGCGAAATACAGGGCAAAGGCCGAATACACGTACCAGTCGTACCACTCCACCAGGTTGCCCACCGAGCCGCTGAAGATGGACCGGATGCGGGAGGACATGGAGCGAGGCGCGGGGGGCAAAGTCATGGGCGAAATGTAGGAGTAAGCCGTCAGACGGCCGGTGAATCAGCCGCTTCCGGCACCCGCAGATGCGCGGTTTCAGTGGCTACCACCAAAAAGCCATACCCGAAGACGAACAGGTTCAGGCTGATTTGCAGGCTCAGGATATCCACCACCAGCATGGCTATGGCCTGCGTGAAGATGAACACCGCCACGTAGGGGTTGCGGCGGGTGGCCGGCTGCACCAGCGGCCAGAGCAGCAGCGCCAGCCACAGGGCCAGCCCTACCACGCCGCCGCCCACCAGCGTACTCAGGTACTGATTGTGCACATTCACGCGGTTTTCGGGCCGCAGGCCGAAGTCCTGCCAGCTGTACTGGTCCTGCATGGCGGCGTAGGCGTCGGCGGGACCTACGCCCAGCAGCCAGTGCTGCCGGATGATGGTACCGGCCGTTTCCACCGCCGCCAGCCGCCGGGCCAGGGAGTAGTCGTTGATGTCGTGCCCCTCAAGGTATTGGCTCACATCGTACACCGTGGCGCTTACCCGCTGCTCCACCGAGTCCAGCGTGCGGTAGGCTATCCAGGGCACCAGCACCACGCCCAGCAGCAGTAGCAGGCCAGCCAGCAGGTTCCGGCGTACCAGCAGGCGCACGGCATACGCCAGCAGCCCCGTGTACAGCAGCAGCAGCCCCGTACGATACGCCAGCACGTGCAACGTGAGCACAATGCCCGCCGCTGCCAGCAGCAACAGCCCCCGCAGCACGCGGCCGGCCAGCGGATGGCCCCGCAGCAGCAGCCCCCAGAAAAAGGCCTGGGCCAGCATGGTACCAAACGCAATATGAAACGTGCCTGTGGCAGCCTGCATATTCTGGCCTATCCGGATGGCTTCGTTGGCCTCAGCCGGGTTCAGCAGGTACTGGCCCATGGTCACCAGGCCCACGGCCGCCACGCTCAGCACAAACCCCGCTCCCACCGTCAGCCGCTGGCGGGCACTCAACGGCACGGCCAGCGTGAAAGCCAGCGGTACGCCCAGCCACGTCAGGCTCCGGAACAGCTCATGCCGCCACACGGCCCACTGGCTGGTATAGAGTCCGCTCAGCAGCAGAAAGGCCACCAGCGCCGCCGCCCGCAGGGCCGCCCCGTTGCGCCAGTACCGGGACAATACCTGCCGCAGCCGGGGGTTGGCCAGCACCGCCAGCACCCCCACCACCGGACTCAGGGCAATGAGCATACGAAACGCCAGCAGCCCTGCTACACCGGCCCCGCAGGCCAGCCATAGCAGATGCTGGGACAACCGCCCCGAATGGTAATAACTCCCCCAGGAAAAGGGCGTTTCTTGTTGCTGCATGCTGAACTGTGGCTGAGTTCGGGACGGTACCGTACGGTAGCCCGGGCATTTTCCGGCGTGAAATTCGCGAAGAAATCAGTCCCTCGATGCAGAGAATGGATATAAACAGGTTTTTCCGGCGGAAACTATTCATCCGACCGTACAAATGTAAACCCTACACGGAGTAGTGCGGGAACTCCAGCAGGTAATGCTACCATTCCGTGCGTACCTTGCGGCCACGTTCTTTGCCTGTGTTTTTCAGTCAGACGAGCGGCGTGGTGGCTTGTTCTTCACCGGAGAACAGGCCCGAAAAGGGAACCGGGTGCAACTCCCGGACAGACGCGCTACTGTAAGTGCCCGTGGCCCTATAACCGGCCACAGCGGTATCCCCGCGCAGCCCATTGCCCCTTGGCGGGTGAGAAGGGCGGGATACCGGGCACAAGTCAGGATACCTGCCCGCCGCTTTTGATGATGAGGCCTCTTCGCGACCTGAGAGCCTTATTGGGTGCTGCCACTTTGTGCCGACTTTCGTCGGCTCGTGCCGTTCCGGGTGGGACAGGCGCGGCGGAGGCGTGGGCAGCTTACCAAAAAGGTATCCGAGGAAAAGAGGCTCCGAAAAGCGGGCCGGGAAGGTCATCCTTCACCTTTTTCTCCCTTTCACGCATGCTCACCCTCGACGAGAAAATCAGCCAGGCGGAAACCCGCATCTTCAAGGCCGTATTCCCCAACACCACCAACCACTACGACACCCTGTTCGGGGGCACCACCCTGCACCTGATGGATGAGGTAGCATTTATTACGGCCACCCGCTTCTCGCGCCTCAAAATGGTCACGGTTTCCTCCGATAAGGTGGATTTCACGCACCCTATTCCGGGCGGCACGCTGGTGGAGCTCATTGGCCGGGTGGAGCACGTGGGCACTACCAGCCTGAAGGTGCGGGTGGAGCTATTTGTGGAGCAGATGTACTCCGAGGAGCGCCATCGGGCAGTTTCCGGGCTGTTCACCTTCGTGGCCATCAACGACCAGAAGCAGCCTGTCCGGATCCTGCCGGTAGAGTCAGTACCCGCGTAAGGCAGGCATCGGGCCAACCCTTAGGGGGCATAACGGCGTAAAAGTGAAGGACAATGGGATATAAGCAAGAATTTTTCGATTTATCCCGAACTATTTAGGCAGGCGCAGCAGTTTGCTTGCCACTCCCCGTTTCTTCTACCACTGCACTTATGCCCAACGAGCAGCCCCCGATTTCTCAAATAAATGAGCGCCTGGAACAATCGTTCCGGGATGCTGACCAGGCCCGGGAAGAACTCACCGAGTCACTGGCCAATTCCGTGGCCGCCAACTGCGACCTGCTTCACCACGGCCTGGTAAGTGCCAAGGGCCTGGAGGTAACCACCGAAATGTACCGGTACTTTCTGGGTCAGCTGCTGCGCCACTCCTCCGGCGAAGTACGCAACCAGGTACTGGCCCAGTTCAACGAATCCATTGAGAAGTTCTGGCCCCGGGCGAAGGGTAGCAGTGCAGGCGCTGCCCTGACCAATAACTAGCCGCCCCACCCCGCCCGTTTCCGCAAGCCTCCCCTGCTGCCCGCCGGATTTCATTTCCGGGCCGGCGGCAACGGGAGGCTTGTTGCGTATCTTTGCCGCCCCTTGTTTACCCGTTTCGGTTCAAAGGCTAACTCCCTTTCACCTCTTTAGCTATGGCTTCCTCCCAGGAAATTGAGCTGCTTCTGACCCCGGAAGTGGCCTATGATGAACTGGCCCGCTACCGGGCCCTGCTGGATGCCGCCGGCCTCGTGCCCGGCCAGGCCGATTTTGTCCACCTGCGCAAACGCTCCATTGACGCCCGCGGCCGGCAGCCCCTGGTGCGCCTCCGCGCCGACATTTACCGCGCCGCGCCGCCTGCCGATTTATTCGGGCCCTGGTTCCGGTACCCCGATGTCAGCCGGGCCACCCGCTCGGTGCTGATTGTGGGCGCGGGTCCGGCCGGGCTGTTTGCCGCCTTGCGGGCCATTGAGCTGGGCATCAAGCCCATTGTACTGGAGCGCGGCAAAGACGTGCGCACCCGCCGCCGCGACCTGGCCGCCCTCAATAAGGAGCACGTGGTGAACCCCGACAGCAACTACTGCTTCGGGGAAGGCGGGGCCGGTACCTACTCCGATGGCAAGCTCTACACCCGCTCCACCAAGCGCGGCGACATTCAGCGCATTCTGCGGATTCTGGTGCAGCACGGCGCCACTCCCGATATTCTGGTGGACGCCCACCCCCACATCGGCACCAACAAGCTGCCCTCCGTGGTGGCCGCCTTGCGCGACAGTGTGCGCGAGGCCGGCGGCGAGGTGCGCTTCGATACCCGCGTGGATGATTTGCTGCTGACCGGCAAGCACCTGCGCGGTGTGGTGACCAGCACCGGCGAGGAGCTGACCGCCGACGCCGTGATTCTGGCCACCGGCCACTCGGCCCGCGACATGTACGAGCTGCTGCACCGGCGCGGGGTGCTCATCGAGGCCAAGCCCTTTGCCCTGGGCGTGCGCGTGGAGCATCCCCAGCAGCTCATCGACCAGGCCCAGTACCGCCGCCAGGACCGGGGCCAGCTGCCGGCGGCCTCCTACTCGCTGGTGCACCAGACGCAGTGGCAGCAGCGGCAGCGGGGCGTGTTTTCGTTCTGCATGTGCCCGGGTGGTTTCATTGTGCCCGCCGCCACGGCTCCCGGCGAGGTGGTGGTGAACGGCATGAGCCCCTCGCGCCGCGACTCGCGCTTTGCCAACTCGGGCATTGTGGCGGCCGTGGAGCTGGAGGACATGGATGTGCGCCAGTACGGCGCGTTGGCCGGTCTGCGCTTTCAGCAGGAAATTGAGCAGCGGGCCTGCCAGCTGGCCGGCAACACCCAGGTAGCCCCGGCCCAGCTGCTGGGGGATTTCCTGAAGAAAAAAGTATCTGCTGAGCTACTGGAAACCAGTTATCAGCCCGGCCTTGTATCGGTGCCGATGGACAAGGTACTGGGTGCGGGCCTGGCGGAACGGCTGCGGCAGGGTTTCCAGAACTTCGGCCGCAAGATTCCCGGCTACGCTACCAACCTGGCCCAGATTGTAGGAGTGGAAAGCCGCACCTCTTCGCCCGTGCGCATCCCCCGCGACCGGGACACGCTGCAGCACCCCGAGGTGCGCGGGCTGTTCCCGTGCGGCGAAGGCGCAGGCTACGCCGGCGGCATTGTTTCGGCCGCCATGGATGGGGAGCGGTGCGCAGAAGCCGTGCTGGCACTCGTGTAGGGGGTTTCCTACCCCAGTGGCGGGGTCCGGTAGTAGTACGGGCCCGCCACTGGGGTTATACCGGGGTATCGTTACTCCCTGAGCGGCCCCTGACAGGCTATTTCGGGTGAGTATTGCAACGATTCCGGGCGGGCCGGGCTCCTGTTACTATTCGTCTGCAGGTCGCAGCCGGCTTTACTCTATTTTCCTTGTCATTTTCCCTCCTTATGTTCAGTCGTTCCATTAGCATTGGTGCCGCTCTACTTACTACTCCGTTGCTGGGCCTGGCCCAGACCATTACGCCGGAAGCTCCCCGCTACTACGTCGGCCTCTCGGCTTTCACCAGCTCCAACCAGCGCCAGAGCCGGGAGATTGATGCCAGCAAATGGCCGCCCCTGCAGCTGACGCTGGGCTACCAGCTTCGGCCCCGCCTGGCCGTACAAGTAAGTGCCGCCTACAGCAACAGCCCCGGATCCAGAACTGCCAACTTCGTGGACATCTATGGGGGCTCGGCAGGTAAATATCATGTTGACTACCGAAATACGGCCTTGAGCATAACGGCGCTGGGACGCTACACGCTTACCCGCACCTTGAGCCACCGCTTCCAGCTTGATGCCCTTGGAGGCTTTACCCTTGACCGCGCCACCTACCAGAGCGAAGGGTTTTACCCGGCCTCCGGAAATCCAAATGAGAGCATTCCCTTCCGCAGAGCCTCTGACGTGAACCAATATTCTCTGAGCGTGGGGCCGAGCCTGCGTTACCGCTTGGTTGGCGGGCTGGAAGCCATGGCGGAAGGCACGGTTAACATGGATTTACGCTCGCCGCGCGTGGTGACTACCTCCGGGGCTGCTGGAGTGCGCTACCGGTTTGGTCACTAGGGCGGGCTGCAGCAGAGGCAACCAGCACCACCGTTCACGGTCTTTCGGGCGCGGCTTATCTGCCACCACGAAACTAATACGGCTGTTTTTGCGTGATAGGGTCCTTCACGGACACCAACCAGCTGTCAGCAAAAACAGCCGTCAGCCATTAACTGAACTCATGAAAAAGACCCTTGTGCTGGGCGCTACTGATAACCCCGCCCGCTATGCCTACCGGGCCGTACACCAACTCAAAAACCACGGCCACGAGGTAGTGCCCGTGGGCATCCGGAAAGGCTCCGTAGCCGGCCTGGAAATCCGTAACGACCGGCCCGCGGCCGAGGCCGTGGATACCGTAACGCTGTACGTAGGCCCCCAGAACCAGCCCGCCTGGTACGATTATATTCTGGACTTGAACCCCAAGCGCATCATCTTCAACCCCGGCACCGAAAACCCGGAGCTGGAGGAGCTGGCCCACCAGCGCGGCATCAAAACTGAAGAGGCCTGCACGCTGGTGATGCTGAGCGTGGGGCAGTATTAAGCTGTCATTCGCAGATCTGCGCGCAAGGGCCGTGTACTTCCATTGAGGTACACGGCCTTTGCGTGTTGGGCAGTCAGCCTGTCAGCGCACCAACTCAAACCAGCCTTTGTAGCTGGTGCCGTTCTCGAGCTGGAAGAGGTAGTAGTACATGCCCTGGGCCTGCTCCTGGCCACCATAGTCGTTGCGGTAGTTGCGGGTTTCGTACACCTGCTTGCCCCAGCGGTTGAAGATGGTGAGCGTGTTGCGCGGATAGAGCTGCACGTTGTCAATCCAGAGCACATCGTTCTTGCCGTCGCCGTTGGGGGTGATGATGTTGTAGAAGCCCAGCTTGTTGTCGAAGCGCACGCAGGCATCGTTGGAGGCGGAGGTGCGGGCCACGGCATCGGTGCTGAGGGCCTGCACGCGGAAGCACTGGTTGAAGCCGGCCGTGCTGCTGGGCAAATCGAGGCTGAGCTGGGTGCCGGGCACGGTAGCCACCAGCTCGGCGGTGCCGTTGTCGGCCACCCGGCTGATGCGGTATTCCTTCACCGCAAAGCCCTGGTAGGCCGTCCAGGTGACCTGCACCTTGCCCACATCCCGGCCGCCGGCGCTTTGCGTGGCTACGGCGTTGGTGAGGATGGTCGTGTGGGTCTGGCTGCTGAGCACGGTGCCGCAGGCGTTGGTGAGGTTGAGCTGGTACTGGTAGGCTTTGCTGTCGGCATCCACCGTATTATCAGTAAAGCTGGTAGCGGTGTTGGCCACGTTGCCTACCGCAGTGTAGGCGCCGGTGCTGCCGGCGTCACGGCGCAGAATCTGCACCCGGTTGCCGTTGCCGCTGTTGCCGGGCACCTGCAGGGCCAGCGTGATGCTGCGGTCCTGGGCAGCCGCATCCACCGAGGCCGTGTTCAGCGCCACCGCCGCGTTGTCGGGCCGGATGGTGAAGGTGGCGGCGCAGCTCTGGCTGCCTGGCTCACTTACCGTAAGAGTCACACTGGTAGCACCGGCCGGGACATCAACCGTAATGGTGCCCGTACCCTGGCCACTGGTAATTACACCGCCCGCAATGGCCCATTGAAATTGGCCGTTGGGCGCACCGCTGACGGAAAAAACCAATGAGCCACTGCCGGCGGTACAGTAGAACGGAGTTCCGGTAATCGTCAGAGGCAGCACCGTAATCCGGATCACGGTTACACCGGTCTTCTTGTTGCAGCCTTCATCCGTACCGCTCAGCACTACATCATACGGAATAGCGCGGGCATTACCGCAGTGCGCCGCAAACCGAAACCGCCCCTGCACCGTGCCAATACCGCTGAGACTGACTGAGCCAACGGCACTTCCCGCGGGAACCACGCCGGGCTCATTATTCAGAAACGCATCAAAGGGGCCGGCACCATCCAGCAAGGCGCTGCTGGCTTTTAACGTCAGGGCCTGTCCCTCGGGGTCGGAGGCCGTGACGGTAAATTCCAGCGTCTGCCCCTCTACCACAGTCAGGTTGCGGATGCTGCCGGTGGACGTAACCAGTTGAGGCGTGGCGTTGGGCTGACAGGTTCGGGTCAGCAGCTGCACGTCGCGGCGGGTGGTTCCCAGCAGCACTTCCTGCCCGTTTACCATCCGGTATTCCCTCACATCCACCGCAACAATAAACGCCCCGTTCAGTGGAGCAAAGTACCGCGTAACACCGGTATTGGCGTCTATGCGGGCACTACCGCCAGCCCCAAATGGCTGGTTTACACTAAATCCGGCGGCATAAGTGAGGGAGGTAAACGGCATGGCATTGTCATCCTGCGCACTGCCCACCACGCCATAAGGTGTTCCGAAGGAGTAGCTGAGCCGGTCCCCGTCGGCATCATACGCGTTGTTGAGTACCAGGCTGGTGTCGCCACGGCAAATAAAGACCACGGCCGTATCCGGAAACACCGGCGAGGTATTGGGCAGTTGCGGCGGGGCCATTTCCGAAAACAGGGTCATGGAATAGCTGCCCGAGTTCTGGACATTCAGAATCCCCGCGTTCCGGGCCGTTATGTTGCACACGGCATAATACCCGGAAGGCGACACCGGCAGATTCACTACCTGTTTATACACGGCCAGCGTAACGCCCACCACCCCGGTAGGCGGCTGTCCGCAGGAACTACTGGAGGAGGGATTGATAGTAGTAACGCTGGTGCGGGCAAACCGCTCTTCTGCCACTATCGGGTTGTTGGCCGAGCGGCTGTGGAACAGCACAAAAATGGACGTAGCACCGGTCGGAATTAAGGAATTCTGGTTGATATAGTGCGTTACCACCACCTCGTAGCGAAATGGCCGGGCCGCCGGGCCGGCATTATCCAGGTATTTATAAGTTATTTCTCCGCCCATCAGGTGGGAGGCTGAGGCCGGCAGCACCGCCGCAATAAGCAGCAATAGCCCGCACAGGCGCAGAAATATGTTCATGGTAAAGACTGAAATACACGGATATAACTCAGCTACGTGTGCCCCGTGGAGGCGTACGGCAGCTGTTTTCAAGAGGCCGGTTGCGGAAAGCACCGGCTATGGCTTGCGGAATTGGCAGCCGGTGCAGCACCTTCACCCGCCAATTTTGTGTAATTAAGGTCGCTTTTTTCTTGCTGCCAGGCAACCACTGGTGCAACGGGCGCATCTAGCCCCCCAAATGCCCTGCTTCTGACTGCACTTTACCCTTTCTTTCCGTGACCGAAGTAGAACTGATAGCCGCCTGCCGCGAGGGCAGTAGTAGGGCCCAAAAACTGCTGTACGAGCGGTTTGCGGGTATGATGCTGGGCGTGTGCCTACGCTACCTGCGGCGGCGCGAAGACGCGGAGGAAGCCCTGATTGTGGGCTTCACCAAAGTATTCCGGGCCTTGGGCCAGTACCGGCACGAAGGCTCGTTTGAAGGCTGGATCCGGCGCATTGTGGTGAATGAGGCCCTGGGCATGCTCCGCCGCAAGGAACCTTTGCACATGGCCATTGACGATTTGACTTACGACGTGCCGGCCACCGCCGCCGAGGCCGAGAGCCAGCTCAATGCTCAGGACATGATGGCCCTGCTGCAGGAACTGCCTGCCGGCTACCGCACCGTCTTCAACCTGTACGCCCTGGAAGGCTACACCCACCCCGAAATCGGCGAGTTGCTCGGTATTTCGGAAGGCACCAGCAAGTCGCAGCTCAGTAAGGCGCGGGCCATGCTCCAGCGCCGCCTGGCGGTAGCCGGGGCGCAGGCCCGGCCCACTTCCACCACCCTCTACAGCTACTAAGCCCATGCAACCCGAAGATATCGACAAGCTGTTCCGCGACAAGCTGGCGGACCATGCCCCCATCCCGCCCGCGTTTCTGTGGGCCGAAATTGAAGCCGAAATTCAGCCCCGCAAGCGGCGGCCGGTACTATGGCTGGCCGCTGCCTCCGTGGCACTGCTGGCGTTACTGGGCGGCCTGTGGTGGACGATGCAGAACGGCGCGGGCCTCTCCAATGGCCGCCCCGAGCTGGCCGCTACCACTCCCCGCCGCTCCGCTGCTCCTGCTGTTGAAAATATTTCACGGTCCCAGGCAACCCCCGCCCCGGCGTCTCCATCTAGCCCCTCAGAAGCCCCGGCCAACGAGCCGACTACCGCAGTGGCCACTGCGGTGCCCACTGTCAAAACCCCGTCCGAGGGTGTACAACCGGACCCGGTTTTGGCAGCCCGCCGGCCCAGCCGGCCTCGTGCTTCGGCCTCGCGCCAAAACGTGGCGCAGGTAGCTACCACGGCCCCCGCTCCGGCCCGGTCTCTGGGAACCTCTCCTGAGCAGCCCGCTGCCGAGCAGCAGCTACCGCAGGAGCTCAGCCGCCCCACGGAGCTACCCGCCCACACGGTGGCCCTCACCGGCCCCATTGAGGTGGAAGTTCGGCCCGCAGCCGCTGCGGCTGCGCCCGAAGCTCCCGCTCATCGGCCCCGGTTGGTGTCGCTGCTTCGGCAGGCCCGCAACGTGGTGCAGGGTGAAAAGGTGAGCCTCACGGCCGCCGGCTTACCCGAATCGGTGACGGTGCAGGCCCGCCTGGCGGGTCGCACGCTCACCAAAGTCATTCAACTCTAACTCTCCCCGCTTTCAGCGTCTTTTGTTATGAAACGCCTCCCCGTTCTCCTCACCGCCCTCCTGCTGGGTGCCGCCTCTGCCGCCCAAGCCTCCGATTTCACCCGCCTCGTGCCCCGCGCGGCCAACGACGACACCATTGTGGTGAAGCTGCCCAACCAAGCCAGCATGACCCTGTTCGTGAAAAACAAAGCCCAGCTGCGGGAGTTGCGCCAGTACAAGCTGGACTCGCTGCTGGTGCTGCTGGATGGTTACATCACCCAGGCCGAGGCCGCCGGTAAGAACTCCAAGTCGGACCAGGTAACCATGGAGTTCTACCCCGCCAAAGAGCAGCCCGGCAAGCAGGTACCCGAGCAAATCCGCATCACGGTACGCAACCAAGGCCCCGGCTCCAAAACCAAATCGGCCGACCACGTGGACGTGACGCTGGGCCGGGTGTTTGGGGTGACGGTGGACGAAAACACCGACGGCGGCTCCGACCACGTTTCGGTGCGGGTGGGCACCTCCACGGTATCCGATTCTCTGCGGAATGCCCAGCGCCAGGCCAGACACGAAGAATACGCCAACCGCCCCGTGCACAGCAACTTCAACATCGACCTGGGCGTGAATGCGCTGATAAAAAAAGGTGCCGACGCCAACGGCGTAACCCCCGACCTGCGGCCCCTGGCTTCTCGCTACATCAGCCTTAACTGGCACTACGATATCCGCCTGGGTGATAAGGGCTCCGTGCTGTTCCTGCGCACCGGCCCTGAGCTGGCCTTCAACAACTACATGCTGGACGGCAACTACCAGTTTGCCAACACCAACGGCGTAACCACCCTGGTAAAACCCGATGCAGGCCGCAACCTGGAGAAAAGCAAGCTCTCCGTTACCAGCGTAAATCTGCCCCTGATGCCTATGCTCAACTTCCAGGATAAGAAAGGCCACGAGGCCTTCCGCATCGGGGCCGGCGGATTTGTAGGCTACCGCCTGGGCTCCCACACCAAAGTAAAATACGAGCAGGAAGGCAGCACCAAAAAAGACAAAGACCGGGGCAGCTATAACCTGGAGGACTTCCAGTACGGCGTGCAGGGCCTCGTTGGCATCCGCCGCTTCGACCTGTTCGTGAAGTACAACCTCAACGACACGTTCAAGAGCAACCGTGGCCCTCAGGCCCAGACCCTGAGCTTTGGCATATCGTTGCTGAATTAGCGGTAAAATAGTGAGATAGTGAAATGGTGAGTTTGACGTTCTGCTTGCGCCATCAGGCCTCGTAGAGCGTCAAACTCACCATTTCACTATCTCACTATTTTACCGCTCGTTACGGTAGAAGTTATCCAGCAGAATGGCGGCCGATACAGCTACGTTGAGGCTTTCGGCCTGGCCCCGGCCCGGAATGTGCAGGCGCTGGGTCAGGCAGGCCTCCACGGGCGGCGTGAGGCCGTGGCTTTCACTGCCCATGATGAGCACTCCCGTGGGCCGCAGCGTGAGGCGGTGCACATTGTCGCCGTGCAGGTCGGCACCGTACACGGGCAGCTCCGCGGGCAGGCTCTGCAGCCACTCGGGTAGGTTGCGCTGCCACACCGGCACCCGGGTGAACGAGCCCATGGTGGCCACCACCGTTTTAGGGGCCCAGGGGTCGGCGCAGGTATCGGAGCACACCACGCCGGCCAGCCCGTACCAGTCGGCCAGGCGGATGAGGGTACCTACGTTACCGGGGTCACGCACTTCATCCAGGGCCAGCAACAGCTGGTTGGGGGCCGGCTGCAGGGGCTTTTGCCGGGGCAGCCGGGCTACGGCCAGCGCCGTATTATTGGCACTGAGCGTGCTCAGGCGGGTCAGCTCCTCCTCCGATACCACATCAACGGGTAAGGCGTCGGGCACTTCGGCACGAATTTTCTCCAGGAATTCCGGCGTTACAATGAGCCGTTCCGTTAGAATCCCGGAACTTAGCAGCTCCCGCACGCTTTTGCCCCCTTCCACCAGGAAAGCTTCGTGCCGGAGTCGGTACTTCTTCAGGTGCAGCGCGTGCACGTATTTCGCTACTGCTTTTGAAATCATATTCGCAATTGAACGGATGGCCCCAACGGGCACTGTTTTCTGGAAAATTTACGTCGGGCCTGGCCCTGAGCGGCCTGCTGCTGGCGGGCAGCCTGAGCGGCTGTTCACCGCTGAAGCTGCTGAAACCAGGCCAGCGCCTGCTCAGCCGCGTAAAGGTAGAAGGCACGCAGAACGCCGACGCGGAGCGGCTGCAGGCGCTGGTACAGCAAAAGCCCAACAGCACCTTTCCGCTGCCAAAGGTAGCCATCTACCAGCTAGGCCGCTCGTTTTATAACCAAGAGCGGATTCAGCGCAAGCTCGATGAGGACCGCACCAAGTACGATCAGCTGATCAAAGCCGCCGGCACCGATTCGGCGCAGGTCGGCAAGCTGCTCACCAAGCGGGAGCGGCACACTCGCCGCCACCAGCTGGCCCTGGACAAAGGCAACTCGATTATGCGCCTGGGCGAGGCCCCGGTCATTTATGATTCGGCGCTGACGGCCGTTTCGGTTACGCAGCTGGCTATTTCCCTGAAGTCCAAAGGCTTTTTCCGCAGCTCCGTGTCGGCCACCGATACGGTGCCTACCGAGCGGTTCGCGCCTTTCCGGATCTTCGCCCTGCAGTCGCCCTTCCACACCGATTCGCAGCGCGTGACGGTGGTGTATCGGATTCACGAGGGGCCTGCGTTTCACTACGCACAGCTGGACTACGACATTGCCGATACGGCCGTGGCCCGACGGGTGCTGGCCAGTCAGCCGCAGAGCCTGTTGCACGTGGGCCAGCAGTACGATGAGGAAGTCATTGGCTCGGAGCGCAACCGAATTGAAATCCTGCTGAAAAACCAGGGCTATTTTGATTTCCGGGAGCAGTACATCACGCTGGAGGCCGATACCAGCTTCGTGCCTACTACCGTGCGCCTGCGCACCCTCATCAGCAAGCCGGCCCGGGGCGAGCAGCACCGGCTGTACACCATTCGCAACGTCAACTTCATTACCGATGCCGGCCTGATTCGCTTCGGCCAGCAGCGCGATACGCTGGTGCGTGACTCGGTGCGGTACCTGGCTTACCGGCACCGCTTCAGCACCAAGGCGCTGGACCAGAAGCTGCAGGTGCGGCCCGGCCAGCCCTACAGCCTCACCAAAACTCAGCAAACCCAGCGCCAGCTGTCGGGCCTGGATATGTTCCGGTTCAGTACCGTAACCTACCGCCGGGTGCGCGGTGCGGAGGCTCCCGCCGACTCTGCCCGGGGCTTTCTGGATGCCGTTGTGAATGCCTCCCCGGCCAAGAAATTCCAGGAGACCACCGAATTCGGCGGTACCTACGTGGCCCGTCAGGTAGGTCCTTTCGGCAATGTGCGGCTGAAGGTCCGGAACGTGTTTGGTGGGGCCGAGGTACTGGAATTTGGCGTGCGGGCTGGTTTTGAAGGCCAGTACAACCTTACGGGGCGCACGCAGGGCGACGTGGGCTCCGGGCAGCTTCCCAGCCAGCTGACCACCCAGCTTGGGGCAAATGTGAACCTGGTGCTGCCACAGTTTCTGGTGCCGTGGCGGGCCAACCGCTACCTGAGCCAGTACAACCCGCGTACCCGCTTCAACGCTTCCTACACCTACGTGCAGCGGCCGGAGTACACGCGCACTAACGTGGAGGGCACTTTCGATTACCTCTGGCAGCCCACGCCCTACGCCCAGATTGTGCTGACCCCAATTGACGTGAGCGTAATCCGGACGGCTTCCATTGACACCGCTTTCCGCAATACGCTGGACCGGCTGCGTATCAACCAGGGCTCCCCTCTTTACCGCAGCTTTGACAACCTGTTTATCCCCAGCTTCAACGCCACCTACCTCTATAACTCCAACGACTTCACCCAGACCCGCAGCGCGCACTACTTGCGGCTGTTTGCCGAATTGGGCGGCCTCACCCGGGGCCTGTACCAGCAGGAGCCGCTTACCAGCTACCGCGACGATTTGCGCAGCAACCGCCTGAAGGTGTATGACTTCGGGAAGATAACAGCGGATTACCGGCGCTATTATAAGCTTACGCCCAGCACGTACTTTGTATACCGACTGGCGGGCGGCCTAGCCACGGCCCTGACCAGCACCCAGCTCACCACTAAAAACAAAGATGGCTCCGATGCCGTGACGGAAACGCTGTATCTAATTCCGTACGATAAATCGTTGTTTGCGGGCGGTAGCACCAGCGTGCGGGCCTGGAAACCGCGCCGCCTGGGGCCGGGCTCGTACGCCACCACCCGCACCGTGAAAAACAAAGATGGCAGCTCGTCCATCGTGCGCGACTACAATACGGAGCAGCCCGGCGAGGTACTGCTGGAAGGCAACGTGGAATACCGCTTCCCGATTTATAGCTTCATCAAAGGAGCCGTATTTACTGATTTTGGCAACGTCTGGACGCTGCGCAACGACCCGCGTCCGGGGTCCGAGTTCAAGCTGAACAGCTTCTACCGGCAGTTTGCCGTGGGCTCCGGCATCGGATTTCGCTTCGATTTCGATTTCCTGATTCTGCGCCTCGACGTAGCAACTAAAGTGTACGACCCCAGCGCCACGGGTAATAAGTGGGTAATTCAGAAGTTCAGCCTACGGGAAGATCAATCAGCCTTTAACCTGGGTATCGGCTATCCATTTTAAGTTCAAGCTTGGCCTGACCTAGCCAGAAAAAAGCCGGCCTTTCCTGCGGGAAAGACCGGCTTTTTTTCTGGTTTAACCTCTCAGCTAATATCCCAGCAGCTCCTGCAAAGCCGTCAGCACCTTATCGGGGTTGGGCAGCATCTGCTTTTCCAGCTCCACGTTGAGGGCAATGGCGGGCAGGTTGGCGGCCCCCAGGGTAAACACCGGCGCATCGAGCTGCCGGAAACAGTGGCGCTGGATGCGGCCGGCCAGGCTCTCGGCGAAGGAGTTCAGGAGCGGCTCCTCGGTAAGCACCAGCGCCTTACCGTGGCGGCGGACGGCGGCCTGTACGGCTTCCCAATCAAGCGGGTTGAGGGTGCGCAAGTCCAGGATTTCAACCTGACCGGGCAGCTGGCGGCTGGCGGTTTTGGCCCAGTGCACGCCCATGCCGTAGGTAATCACCACGCAGGTTTCGCCGTTGCGGAGCTTGGTGGCATCGGCCTCCTGGGCCACGGCCGCTTTGCCCAGGGGCAGCACATAGCCGGCGGCGGGCTCCACGGTTTTGGCGTCCTCGGTGCCGGCTACCTTGCTCCAGTACAGGCCCTTGTGCTCCAGCATAATTACCGGGTTGGGGTCGAGGAAGGCGGCCCGCAGCAGGCCTTTCATGTCGGCCGCGTTGCTGGGATATACCACCTTAATGCCCCGGATGGTGAGCAGCGTGCTTTCCACGGAGCCGGAGTGGTAGGGTCCGCCCCCGCCGTAGGCTCCCACCGGCACCCGAATCAGGCTTTGCACCGGAAACTGGCCGTTGGAGAGGTAGCAGGATTTGCTGAGCTCCTCCACCAGCTGGTTAAGGCCGGGCCAGATGTAGTCGGCAAACTGGATTTCCACGATGGGCTTGGCCCCCACGGCGCTCATGCCGGCGGTGCTGCCCACAATGTAGGCCTCCTGAATGGGCGTATTAAACACCCGGGCGTCGCCGTACTTTTTGGCTAGCAGCGCCGCCTCCCGGAACACCCCGCCCAGCTCTCCACCCACATCCTGCCCGTAGAATAAGGCCTCCGGAAACTCGCGGAGAATATCATCCACGGCGTGCAAAGCGGCATCCACCATCAGGGCCTTATCAGCTCCGGCGGGGCTCCGCTCTCCGGCTTCCTCGGTTACGGCAGGTGGGGCAAACTCGTGGTCCTGGAAGGTAGCCGGATCGGGGTTGGGCGCGGCCAGAGCCCGCTCGTAGTCCTGCTGCACGGTAGTGCGGGCCTGGTCGGCAAGCTGCTGCAATTCCTCCTCCCCGAAGCCAAGGTTCAGCAGCTGCTGGTGGAAGCGCGGCAGCGGGTCCTGCAGCGTGTGCTGAGCCAGGTTGTCGCCCCGGTACCACTCCCGGCGCACCCCGCTGGTGTGGTGGCCCAGCAAGGGGCATTTGGCGTGTACCAGCACCGGGCCGCGGCGCTGGCGCACATACTCGGCGGCCTGCTGCATACCGGCGTAGCTGGCCAGAAAATCGGCCCCGTCAAACTGCAGGCGGTGCAGACCTTTGAAACCGGCGGCAAACTCGTAGGCATCCATGCTGCGCATCTCGCGGCCGGTGGCCGAAATGCCCCAGTCGTTGTCCTGCACCAGGTAGATAATGGGTAGTTGGTGCAGCACGGCCATCTGCAGGGCTTCCGCCACTTCACCCTCCGTCATGGCCCCATCACCAATGGAGCAAAGCACCAGCGGCTTCTCCGAGGAATTAAAAATTAAAAATTCAGAATTAAGAATTGGTCGTTCTGTACTGTCAGACTCCGGACCAACTCCTTCCGCCTGATTTTTAATTTTTAATTCTGAATTTTTAATTGGCAGCCCCTGCCCCTCCAGGTATTTGATGCCGTGGGCCACGCCGGTGGCCGGAATGGCCTGCATGCCCGTGGCGGAGCTTTGGTGCGGAATGGTGGGGAAGCCGGCCCGGCGCAACGACGGGTGGCTGTAGTAGGTGCGCCCCCCCGAAAACGGGTCGTCGCGCTTGGCCATGAGCTGCAGCATCAGCTCGTAGGGCTGCAGGCCCATGCCCAGCAGCATGGCATCGTCGCGGTAGTAGGGCGCGGCGTAGTCCTGGGGGCCGAGGAAGCAGGCGGCGGCCAGCTGAATAGCCTCGTGGCCCCGGGCGGTGGCGTGCACGTACCGGGCCGTTACGGCCTTGTTTTCTTCGTAGAGGCGGGCCATTTCATCGGCCGTGCGCATCAGCAGGTAGGTCCGGCGCAGGGTGGCCGCATCGGGGCGGGTGAAAGTGGTTTCAGTTTCCAGAGCAGCGGCAGTTTCAGCAGTCATGGGTGGGTGGTGAGTGCGGGGCGAAGGTACGCAAAGGCAACGATGAGGGAAACCAGCTCCGGCGGCGGGTGGTTCAGGCTTGCGGGTTCGACCACCCGCGTTGCGTAGCTTTGCCCCATGCTCACCCACCTGACCTTCTCCCCCGCCACCGACGCCGATATTCCGGCCCTCAACCGCCTCGTCAACCGCGCCTACCGGGGCGAGGCCGCCGAGCAGGGCTGGACCACCGAATCCCATTTACTGGCCGGCCAGCGCACCGATGAGGCCGACTTACGGGAACAGCTGCGCAGCCCCGGAGCCACGTTTCTGCTGGCCCGCACGGCGGCGCAGGAGCTGGTAGGCAGCGTGTATCTGCAGCAGCAAGGACCCGACTTATACCTGGGCATGCTCTCGGTGGAGCCCACGCAACAAGACCGGGGCATCGGCCGGCAACTGGTTAACGCCGCCGAAGATATTGCCCGCACCCAAGGCTGCACCGGCATCCGCATCACCGTTATTTCGGTGCGGCACGAGCTGCTGGCCTGGTACGAGCGGCTGGGCTTCCGCCGCACCGGCGCTACCGTGGACTTTCCCACCGATACCCGCTTCGGCATCCCACGCCAAACAGAGCCGCTGGTGCTGCTGGTACTGCGTAAGGAGCTGTGAAGTACCCGTTCTGCCGGCCCAGCGCATTACGCGGTTGTTTCGAGCCTGGGAAGATAACCGCCCTGGCCTAGTCAAACGCCCACCACGCCTCCCGTTTTGGCAGGGTGCCCAGCGTGTAGGCTTCGCCGATGCGCGGCACCGTGACGGGCAGGCCCGCCGCATCAGCGGCTTGCAGCACCAGCCGGATCGGCTCATTCCAGGGGTGGTAGGCCAGCGTGAACTTGGCCCAGTGCACTGGCAGCAGCAGCTTGGCACCGAGGTCCTGGGCCGCCTGGGCGGTTTCCTCGGGCAGGCAATGGATGGCGTGCCAGCTCAGGTTATACTGCCCGTTTTCGAGCAGAGCCACGTCGAAGGGACCATACTGCTGCCCAATGGCCCGGAAGTGTGGCCCGTAGCCACTGTCGCCGCCCAGAAACAGCCGGCATTCATCCAGCTCAAGCACAAACGAGGCCCACAACGTGCGCTGCGGCTTGAGGCTGCGGCCCGACATGTGCTGAGCCGGCGTGGCGGTAAGCCGCACGCCCGGCACCGGCTCGGTGGTTTCGTGCCAGTTCAGCTCCGTGAGCTGTTCCGGCGCATAGCCCCAGGCCCGCAGGTGGCCACTTACGCCCAGCGGCGTAACCACGTGCTTTACCTTGGGACGAAGCTCAGCTACCGTGCCGTAGTCGAGATGGTCGTAGTGGTCGTGGGTGAGCACCAGCACGTCAATGGTCGGCAGATCATCCACGGTGTACGCGTCAGCCCCGGCGTAGGCTTTCACGGCAAACGACACCGGCGAAGCGGCCCCGCTGAACACGGGGTCAACCAGGATATTGAGCCCCCGCGCCTGAATCAGGTAGGACGAGTGGCCAAACCAGATAATGGTGGGCAGTTCGGTGGCCGGGTGATGCAAATCGGTTTGCACGGTGGGCAGCGGGCGGGACGGCGTTACGGTGCGGGGCTTGCGCAGGAAATCGAGCAGCATCTTACCCATTGGGGCCTCGCCGGGACTGAATTTAACCCCGCCCAGGTTCTGGAAACGGCCGTTCTGGTAGTTAGTAAGGCCGGCAAAGCGCCGCTGAATTGCACTGGTGGGATTTTTCCCGAGGACGTGGAGCATACAAGTAAATCGGCCAAACCGGGCCGGATATACTGGCAGACGCAAAGCGGCCCCTTTTACTTTATCCAGGATGACACAATGGTGGCGGCACTGCGCCGCATCCGGAATTATCTACCTTTGTGGTTTGTATCACCGCCCCACTTTTTACCGCTGGCGGTAAGCGCATCAGTCCAATTTTCCTGGACTCCTGCCCTATACTTCGGCGGCTTCTTTTACATGCAGATTCCCGCGCTTTCGCCCTTCCCCGTTCCCACGCCCCACGCCCGCTTCCGCGACACCGTGGAGCAGTGGATGCGCCAGTTTCAGGACTGGCTCTGTCAGCAGCTGGAAACCACCGACGGTACTGGCCGCTTCCAGGAAGATGCCTGGCAGCACCACAGCGGCGGTGGTGGCCGCAGCCGCATCCTCACCGAAGGAACCATCATCGAGAAGGGCGGGGTAAACTTCTCGGCCGTGGAGGGCCAGATGAGCGAGCAGGCCGCCCGCGTGCTGCTCATGCCCGACCCGAATTACTTTGCCACCGGTGTATCGGTGGTGCAGCACCCGCGCAGCCCCCGGGTGCCCATCTCCCACATGAACGTGCGCTACTTCGAGGCCGGCAACGGCGAGGCATGGTTTGGCGGCGGCCTCGACCTGACCCCCATTTACGTGGATGTGGACCAGGCCCGCTGGTTTCATGAGCAGATTGCCGAAGTCTGCCAGCGCCACAACCCCGCGTACTACGAGCGATTCAAGCAGTGGGCCGATGAGTACTTCTACATCCCCCACCGCCAGGAAACCCGTGGTATCGGCGGCATCTTCTTCGATAGGCTGGTAGTGGGCAAAGAGGCCGACGCCGAGAGCCTGTTCGCCTTCGTGCGCGCCGTGGCCGAGGTGTATGGCCGCACCTACGCCACTCTGTTGCGCCACAACGCCGACCTGCCTTATACCGAGCCGCAGAAACGGTGGCAGCTGGTGCGCCGCGGCCGCTACGCCGAGTTCAACCTGGCCATTGACCGGGGCACGCGCTTCGGGCTGGAAACCGGCGGCCGCACCGAGAGCATCCTCATGAGCCTGCCCCCGCAGTGCGAGTGGCACTATAACCTGCAGCCTCAGCCCGGCTCGGCGGAAGCCGACACCCAACACTGGCTGCGCAAGGGCGTTGACTGGCTCAGCGCTCAACCCACTGCCGCGTGCTAGCGCAGCTGCAAGCCTTGGACCGGTGGCTGCTGGTAGCCGCCAACTCCCACCGCACGCCCAAGCTGGACGCGTGGATGGTATTTTTCACGGAACGCTTCGTGTGGTTTCCGGCCTATCTGGTGCTGCTGGTGGTGCTGGCGTACCTGTACGGCCGCCGCGCCCGCCTGCTGATTCCGCTGCTGGCCCTGAGCGTAGCGCTGGCCGACAGCATTTCCAGCCGTTTCTTCAAGCCCTACTTCGCCCGCCTGCGCCCCTGCCACGACCCTGACCTCTCGGCTACTCTAAACCTGGTAAACGGCTGCGGGGGCCAATTTGGCTTCATTTCCTCACACGCGGCCAATTCCTTTGCCCTGGCCGTATTCGTGGCCCTGGTGCTGCCCCGCCGCTTCCGCGTAGCCAAGTGGATGCTGTTCGTCTGGGCCTGCCTAGTGAGCTACAGCCGCATGTACCTTGCCGCCCACTTCCCCTCCGACGTGCTGGCCGGCGCCTTACTCGGCACCGGCCTGGCCTGGCTCTGCGCCTGGGCGTATCAGCGGCTGGCGGTGCGGTGGTTCGGCTCGGCGGAACCGGCAGCACTATAAGTCAGGTGCCGAATCATCCGGACGCAGCCGATAAGCCAGTACAGGTACATGCCCGACAGGAACACTACTGAAACCGGATTACTACCCGACAAGAATTCACCAAGAATGCTGATAACAACTTGATGATGGAAGATTCGGGTAAGTTCGGGGTAGTAGTCGATGGAAAGAAGGTGCCAATCAATAGAAAAATGGAAGTGCAAAAGGTTATAGAGTTTATAGCTGATAATCCCGATTGCCAGCCCCCAAAGTATCCGTTTTTCTGTGTAACTGATGGCTAACAGTAAGACATACACAAGCACGTGAAAGTAGGCAAGGTTCAAATGCACTCTACCTACTCCAACAAAGCCGTAGCGTACATCGAAACACGGATTGTACCGAAGCAGCACATCCACCCAGCCCAGCAGCACAATAACACCCAGCAGCATCCACCAGCGGCGGAGGTACGTGAGCTGCTGCGGCAGCGGGGCTAATTTCAGGTATCGACGTAACGACATTCTACAAACGCTTTATAGTTGATTTCATATTGATAGCGCCCTGCCCCGGCTACCCACACTTGTTGGTAGCCGGGGCAGGGCGCTTAAGTTAATTACTCAGGTAGGCCACTGTCTGGTCCCGTATCGGGGTTAAGCAGTTCCCGCCTACTTCCCCAGCAGCTTGGCCACGTACTTGCCCACGATGTCGAACTCCAGGTTCACCTGGTGGCCGGGGTGCAGGTCCTGGAAGGTGGTGTGCTCGTAGGTGTACGGGATGATGGCTACGGAAAAGCCGTCGTCGGTGCTGTTGAAGCAGGTGAGGCTGGTGCCGTTGATGCAGATGGAGCCTTTTTCCACCGTTACGCGGCCGGGGCCGGGCGCGTGGCGGAAGCGGTACAGCCAGCTTCCGTTCTGGTCCTCCACCGACTCGCACTCGGCCGTGAGGTCCACGTGGCCCTGCACAATGTGGCCATCGAAGCGGCCGTTGGCCGCGAGGCACCGCTCCAGGTTCACGCGGCGGCCGGGCTGCCAGGCGTTCAGGTTGGTTTTCTGCAGCGTCTCGTCGATGGCCGTGACGACGTGGGTACCGGCCATGCCGTCCACGGCTACGACCGTCAGGCACACGCCGTCATGGGCCACGCTCTGGTCGATTTTTAGCTCCTGGGCAAAGCCCGACTGCACGGTAAAATGGATGTTGGTGCCTTCGCGGCGCACATCGGTGATGGTGCCAAGGGTTTCAATGATGCCGGTAAACACAGCTGTTGAATTATGAGTGATAAGTGATGAATGCTGAATTAACCCCTGAAGCCCGCCACAGTTTGCCGCCGGCCCCAATTCATAATTCAGCATTCAACTCTCAGAATTAATCCCTACTTACCCCGCCCCTCAATAATAATCTTGAGCGTGTAGAGCAGCACCCGAAAATCCATAGCCAGGCTCATGTTTTCGATGTAGAGGATGTCGAATTTGAGGCGCTCCACCATTTGGGCCACAGTTTCGGCATAGCCGTATTTCACCTGGCCGAGGCTGGTGAGGCCGGGCCGCACGCGGTGCAGGTGGCGGTAATGGGGCGCAATCTGCACAATCTGGTCGATGAAGAAACGGCGTTCCGGGCGCGGCCCCACAATGCTCATATCGCCCTTGATGACGTTCCAGAACTGGGGCAGCTCATCGAGGCGCACCTTACGCATGAAGCGGCCCCAGGGCGTGATACGCGGGTCATGGTCGGAGCTGAGGGCGGGACCCTGTTTCTCGGCATCCGTGTACATGGAGCGGAACTTGTAGATACGGAACGGCTGCGCGTGCCGCCCGATGCGCTCCTGCGAGTAAAACACCGGCCCCGGCGACGACAGCTTCACCATAACGGCCGTAAAGGCATACACGGGCCAGGCCAGCAGCAGAAAAAGACAGGAGGCCACCACATCAATCAGGCGCTTGAGCACCCGCTGCCACACCGGCAGCAAATCCTGCTTGATTTCGATGAGCGGGGTACCAAATACGTGGCTCACCTTCACCGAGCCCAGCAGCATCTGGTAGAGGTCGGGCAGGATGCTGATGCGGGCCGGCGTTCCTTCCAGCAGCGTCAGAATTTCCTCGATGGTACGGTGCTCCGAGGGCTCAATAGCAATAATAACCTGCTCCACGTGCAGCGCCCGAATGAGGGCAGGCAGCTGCCGGAAAGTCCCTTGGGCGGGCAGCTCGGCCGCCAGGGTTTCGTCCACCACGTCGCCGAGGGGAGTAAAGCCCACCAGCTTCAGGCCCAGATGACGACCGGTGCGGCGCAGCTCGTGGTAAGTGTCGCGGGCCAGGGCCCCGGAGCCCACCAGCAGCGTGTTGAAGCTGATGACGCCGCCGCGCACCAGCCGCTGCACGCTGCTCACGGCCCAGAGCCGCAGCACTGCCGTAATGCTGAAATGCAGCAGGAAATACGCCGATATGGTTTTGTAGTAGCTACGGTAGTTCTGCACCCCCTGGTCGTCGAGCAGCAGCACGAAGAAAATCAGGATGGCTCCCAGAATGGAAACCCGCCCCAGCCGGATCAGCTCCGCCAGGCGCGACTTCCGAAAAATGTCGTTGTACTCGCCTAACAGGGCGTACAGGCCCGTCCAGAAGGCGGCAATCATCAGGGCCGAGCCGGTGAGGAAAGCCGCGTCGGCGGCGAAATGGTACTCCCCCGTTATTTCACGCAGCAGGTACTTGCGCAGCAGAAAAAAACATACCCACGCCAACAGGGCCGCGCCAAAGTCGGCGGCTATCAGCTTCAGTTTTTGGAGAGTACGAATCAAGAGCGAGAGAACTAGCCGGCCGGGCCGGCATCAGGGGTAATTTTGTGAGCCCGGCACCGTAGTTTTGCGCGTTGGGCAGGCTCCGCAAGCCCTTTCGGGCCCTTCCGGGAAACAGCGCAAAGGTAGAAAAACCCCGCAATCCGGCAGGAAGTACTCGCCTGGGGTTCCTGCGTCAGCTTCATTTTCTCTTACCTTTCCACCACTATGCACGCTGATACCTACCGCCACCGAGGAATGCGCCGCGCCCTGGTGGAGGAATTGCGCCGTAAGGGTATCCGCGACGAGCGGGTGCTGGCGGCCATTGGGCTGGTGCCGCGCCATTTGTTCTTCGATACCGCCTTTCAGCCCCACGCCTATCAGGATAAGGCTTTTCCCATCGGCGAAGGCCAGACCATTTCGCAGCCGTACACGGTAGCCTACCAGACGGAGCTGCTGCAGCTCCGCCCCACCGACCGGGTGCTGGAAATTGGGACGGGCTCGGGCTACCAGTGCTGCGTGCTGCTGGAGCTCACGCCGCACGTGTTCAGCATTGAGTACAATAAAGTGCTGTTTGAGCGCACGGCCCGCCGACTGGCCAGTATGGGCCGCGCTCCGCATCTGTTCTGCGGGGATGGGTCGATGGGGCTGCCGCAGTATGCTCCGTTTGATAAGATACTGGTAACGGCTGGGGCGCCCGTGCTGCCTCGCCCCCTGCTGCGCCAGCTGCGCGTAGGCGGCTCCCTGATTATTCCGGTAGGCGACGAGAACAGCCAGCGCATGATGCGGGTGGTGCGGGAGAGCGAAGAGGAATTTTCCAGGCAGGAGCTGGAAGAGTTCCGGTTTGTACCACTGTTGGGCCAGGCCGGCTGGGGCCAGCCGGGGTAGCAGCTCCCTTGGTGAGCCTGCACTTCCGGCAACAGCAAAAAACCACGAAGGTCAGCCCGTGGGGCAAGCAGGCATCGTATCTTGCTGAGGCATGGGCTACTGCTTCCGAATCTGTTCAGGGGCAGGTCCCGCTGTTTCGCCTCTTTCACCACGTCTGCTTTTATGCTGAGAAAACTACTCGCGCTGGCTACGCTGGCCACAGGCCTGCTATGCGGCCCCGCTGCCGACGCGCAGCAACCCAACCGCCCCGACCCGCACCCGCTGCACCGCACCGGCTACCGCTGCGCCTTCGACAGCGCCCAGCAGGCCGAGTTTGCCCGCAACCCCGCCGCTGAGCGGGAGTACCGCGCCTTCCTGCAGTCGGTGGGGGCCATGAGCAGCACCGACCGGGCCCGGCTGCTGGCCCAGCCCGACGTGACGATTCCGGTGGTGGTGCACATTGTGCATACCGGCGGGGCCAACAACATTACTGATGTCCAGGTGCAGGATGCCATCCGGATTCTGAACCAGGACTTCAGCAAAACCAACCCCGACACGGCCGACGTTATCCGGGACTTTCAGCCAATTTATGCCAACGTGGGCTTCCGCTTCCGGCTGGCCCGGCTGGACCCCAACGGCAACTGCACCACCGGCATCACGCGCACCTACTCAGCGCAAACTACCGTGGGCGACAATACCATCAAGAACGTGATTCGCTGGGACCCGAACCGCTACCTCAACATCTGGGTATCCGACAACGCCAACGGCGCGGGCGGCTATGCGTTCCTGCCCTGCCCCGGCACCAGCCTCGATGGCATCGTTATCCGGAACGCCCAGTTCGGGGGCGTGGGGCGCTCCTGCGGCTCCAACTTCTGCCGCCGCTCCCTTACCCATGAAGTGGGGCACTACTTCGGGCTGCCGCATACCTGGGGCAACTCCAACAACGTGGGCCTGCCCAGCAACTGCAACGTTGACGATGGTATTGCCGATACACCCAACACCAGCGGCAGCAGTCAGGACTGCAACCTGAGCTTCGCGCCCTGCGGCGTACTGGCCAACGTGCAGAACTACATGGATTACGCCAGCTGCTCGCGCATGTTCACGGAGGGCCAGAAGGCCGTGATGCGGGCCTCCCTCACGCGCACCTGCCGCAGCACCCTGGTATCGGCTACCAACCTGCGGGCCACGGGCACCAACGACGGCTACTCGGCCCCGGCCTGCGCCCCGGTTATTGCGTTTCGCCCTTCGTTACAGACCATTTGTGAAGGCGCCACCGTTACGTTCACCGATTACTCCTACAACTTCACCTACAACGCGGCCACTACGCAGTACAGCTGGTCGTTTCCGGGTGGGCAGCCGGCCACTTCCACGGCCCGTACTCCCACGGTTACCTACCCTACGGCCGGTATCTACAGCGTCACGCTCACTATCACCACCCCCGACGGCAGTGCCAGCCAAACCCAGCAGAGTCTGATTCAGGTGTCGGGGTCCGGGGCGAGTGCCGGGCTGCAGGCTCCGGTGGTGGAGTCGTTTGAGAATCCGAACTTTCCGGAAAATGAAGCGGCCCCATCACTGCGCAACTGGCAGAGCACTACTTCCGGCACCTCGTTCTACAAGTGGGAGCGGCAAACGGGCGCCGTGGCCAGCAACGGAGCAGCCTATCTGATGGTGCGCACGCCCATCATCACCAGCGGAACCATCAGCACGCTACTTTCGCCCAGTATTAACCTGGCGGCCGTACCAACGGGCGTGCAGATGTTCTTCGACCGGGCGTATGGGCTACGCTCCGGGGCCGAAACCGACCAGCTCCAGGTGGCCTATTCCGTGAACTGCGGCACTACCTGGACCCCGCTCATCACCTACACCGCCAGCCAGCTGAACACCCAGGGCAGCCAGCGCTTCGGCGGGTACGCCCCCGATTCAATCAGCGACTGGCGGCGACTGTCGGTGCCGCTGCCGGGCTCGGTGCAGGGCAGCTCCCGGCTGCAGCTGCGCTTCCAGTTGACCAGCGGGGGCGGCAACAACTTCTATTTTGACAACGTGCGGGTGGGCACCTCGGCCGTTACGGCTACCCGCCCCGCCGACCCGGCGCAGCACCAGATCAGCGTAGCCCCCAACCCACTCACCGACGAAACCACCGTGCGCTTCACCCTGGCGGCCCCGGCCGCCGTGCAGCTGCGGGTACTGGATGTGCTGGGCCGGGAGGTGCTGCGGGCTTCGGAACGCCGCTACCCCGCTGGCACTTTCGCCCTGCCCCTGGCGGGGGCGGCTCGGCTGCCGGCCGGGGTGTACGTGGGGCAGCTCACCGTGGGGCAGCAGCCGTACAACCTGCGCGTAGTGGTGCGGTAGCCTTCCTCTCGCCAACGTATCAGCTAAGCCCTGCTTTCTACCCTGGAAGCAGGGCTTTTTTGCGCCGGTAGCCCGTAAATCAGCGGCGTGGGCTACCTTTGCACTCTGTAATTTCTGACCCTGACCACAGCCCATGCTGCGTAAACAAAAGTCCGTAAAAGACTCCTTCGTGCGAATGACGGAGCTGGTTCTGCCCAACGATACCAACACGCTCAACAATCTGATGGGGGGCCGCATGATGCACCTGATGGACGTATGCGCGGCTATTTCGGCCCAGCGCCACTCCAACCGTATTGTGGTAACGGCTTCTGTGGATAACGTGTCGTTTCGGGAAGGCATCAAGCTGGGCAGCGTGGTAACGCTGGAATCCCAGGTGACGCGCTCCTTCAGCTCCAGCATGGAAGTGCACATCAACGTATGGGCCGAAGACATTCCCAGCGGCACTAAAATCAAGAGCAACGAGGCCTTCCTCACCTTTGTGGCCGTGGACCAGTCGGGCCGGCCGATTGATGTGCCGGAGGCCACGCCCGAAACGCCCGAGGAGGTAGCCCTGTACGATGGTGCCCTGCGCCGCCGCCAGTTGCGGCTGGTACTGGGCGGCCGTATGGCTCCGCACGAGGCGACTGAGCTCAAGGCGCTGTTCGGGGAGCTGGAACAATAACGATTCTGGCTTTTGCCAGTCGGTCAAGAAGTGCTACCGCCAGCCGTTCACCCGTAGTTTCCTCCGCTCTTTTCGCCATTTGCTGCTTCCGGCTTCTATGGATACTGCTGCCAACCTTGCTTTTTTTCAGAACTTCTACACCGGCGCGGCCCTCTACGTAGTTGCCGAACCGGCCGCCTCTGCCCCGTTGCCGGCTCCCGGCCCGCCGGAGCCCGCAGCGGCTGCAGCTTCTGCGGTGACTCCGGTACCAACACCGCAGAAGCCGCAACCCACTCCAGCACCGGCACCCATTGCCGCAGCCCCAAAGCCGCAGTCCGCGCCTGTGCCCGTTCAGCCGCCCGTACCACCCATAGTGGCTATGCCCCCCGCAGTTGCTCCAGCACCGGCCGCTGTTCCGGTGGCTCAGCCGACTCCGCCACAACCGGCGCAGCCACTGGGTACCCTACCACTGGCCAGCCTGCCAGCGGCGGCACAGGCTCCGGCCGGCCGGGTGCAGCCTACGCCCACCGAGTCGCCGGTGGCCCACATTCCGTTCAGTACCCTGGGCAGCAACCCGCATGGGTTGGTTATTCTGGTACGCATGCCAGCGGAGCAGTTCCGCAAGCTGCCCCGCAACGTGTTCCTCAATAACCTGCTCAAGGCCCTGCGCCTGGTGATGGAGGACGTGGTGCTGGTGAATGTGGAACACGAAAAATACCCGGTGGCCCTGTGCAGCCTGCGCCGTGAGCTGACGGCCAGGCAATTCCTGGCTTTCGGCAAGAACCTGCTCGATGTGGCTGTGTACACCACCCAACCCTATGAGCCCGTACTCCTCTACGGCGATACGGCCTTCCTCGGAGCCGGCGAAATTGACATGCTGGAGTACGATGCCGGCCGCAAAAAACAGCTCTGGCAAGCCGTTCAGCGGATGTTTCTGAGTTAAAAGTACCCTTCCGCTCTTTTCCTTTTACACTACCTATTGTATTCCAGCGCCATTGTGTCTGGCTCTGACTAGCATCCAATTTCTTCCTTTATGAATAAACTTGTTACTCAATGTTTGCTCTACTGTATGCCCATTGCGGCTGCAGCACAGCAAGGCCCATTACCTGTTACCATCCAGACTGGGGCCACCGTCACCTTACCTGCTGGCGCGAATCCCAGCGCCGTGGCTGTGGCGGACTTCAACCAAGACCGGCGGCCCGATGTGGCCGTGTGCGAGAAAGGGCCGGGCGTGGCGGCTATTTATCTGCAGTCGGCCACCGGCACGTTTCCCGCGGTGCTGCGCACCTATCCGCTGGGCACGGCTCCCACCGGGTTGGTGGCCGTGCGCCTAGATAATGACCCCAACCGGCCCTTCGCCGACCTGGTCGGCCTCAGCGGCCCTAGCAACCGCTGGACGCTGCTACGCAACGACCTGAACGGCCAGGCCACTTTCTCCCCGCCCATTATCGCGCCGCCCGCCTTCGGCAGCGGCGGCTGCCTGAGCAATGCCCCTCAATTGCTGGCCCGCTACATCGACTCGGACAGCTACCCGGACCTGGCCTATACCTACGATGGCAGCCCCTGCACCATTCCGGATTTCCGGGTTGAATATCAAGCTTACAAAGGGCCCAACACGCTCAGTCGTCGGTATGGGTTCACTACCCGTTACTTTACCCCCTCTGGTATCAGTACCGCCGACTTTGACCAAGATGGCTTAACGGATGTGGTAACGGCCGACCCGGCCAATAACCGCTTCTGGATGGCCTACGCGACGGGTGACATTACCTATCCCACCTGGAACGGCGACTACTACAATTTCTCCAGTTTGGGAACCCGCCCCACCCAAGTAGCCGCTGCCGACGTGAACCGGGACTCCCGCCCCGACGTGGCCGTGGCTAACTCCGGCAGCAACGAGGTGACCGTCTTCCTGAACGTGGGTTATGGTCGATTCGGCTCGGAAACAGCTTATTCCCTGTCCGGCTCCCCGCGCCGGCTGCTGCTGCAGGACCTCAACAACGACTATCTCCCTGAACTGCTGGTCCTCACGGCCGATAACAAGCTGCAGATCTTCCAGCATACCACCCAGCCGGGAGTAGCCCGCTATGGTACTCCGCTGGTGCTGTCCACCGGCCCCGACCCCGTCACGCTCGACCTGGGGGATGTAAATGGGGACGGTATCCAGGACCTAGTGGTGGCCTGCGCCGGCGACAACACCGTGCGCACCTACCTGAATACCAGCCTGACCACCGTCACCGCTACGGCCAGTGGCCGTTTATCGGGCCTTGAGGTCTACCCAAATCCCGCCCGGGAGCAGCTGGTTATCCGCGGCACTGGCGCCGACAATGAGTTGCTGCAGGCTACGCTACTGGACGGCACAGGCAGGGTAGTCAAAGCGGTACCCCTACCCGCGCAGCACCGCACCTTCCCGGTCGCCGACTTACCCCGGGGCCTATACCTGCTGCGCCTGTCAAGCGCGCAGGGCACTACTACCCGACGGGTGGTACTGGAATAAAATCATGCTTTCCACTAAAATCAAACAGCCGGCCCTTCAAAGGGCCGGCTGTTTGATTTTATACAACTGACAACGCTACTTCAGCACTGAGGCCAGCTTGGCTTCCAGGGCCTCGCCGCGCAGGTTTTTGCCGATGATGCGGCCCTGGGGGTCGAGCAGAATGGAAGCGGGAATGGACTTAATACCGTAGGTCTGGCCGGCGGCGGATTCCCAGCCTTTCAGGTCAGAAACGTGCTTCCAGATGAGACCATCGGCCTCAATGGCTTTCAGCCACTTGGCGCGGTCCTGGTCGAAGCTCACACCGTAGATTTCAAAGCCTTTGCCCTTGTACTTGTTATAGGCCTTCACCACGTTGGGGTTTTCGCGGCGGCAGGGGCCGCACCAGCTGGCCCAGAAGTCGATGAGCACGTACTTGCCGCGCAGGCTGGTCAGGGGAAGATTTTTGCCATCGGGGGCGGCTAGGCTGATTTCCGGGGCGGTAGTACCGATGGCCGTGGCGCGCAGCGGCTCCAGGCGAGCCACCAGGCTCTTGGTGTAGCGGGAGTTGGGCTGACTGGCCTTCAGCTGGGTTGCCACCGAGTCGGCCAGGGTGAAGTTGTCATCGGGGTTCAGCACGCTGCTCAGCACGAAGGCCGATACCACCGAGTTAGGATTCTGGCGTACCAGCCGGGCTACCTCGCGCTGACCCTGGCTCTGCAGGGCCTCCGCCTGGCGCTGAATGGCCTGCATGGAATCCTGACGGCCAGCCTGGGCCGCCTGGGTGTAGCGCTGCTCCAGGCGGGGCATCACCTGCTGCATCTGCCGCTGGCTGCTTTCCAGCGTCCGGGTAATGGTTTTGAGCAGCTCCGAGTCGGGGGAACCTTTCACCGTGTAGGTAGTGGGCAGTTGGTTAGCGTCGCCGGACAGCTCCACGCGGCTGCCGTTGCTGAGCACCACCAGGGCCTGGTTCTGGTCCGAGGTTTTCACCTGATACAGGCCGGCTTCGGGCAGGGAGCCGGTGAATTTAAACTGGCCCTTCTCGTCCGTAGTAGCCGTATCCCGGGATACGAACTGCGTTTCGCCCAGCTCCGCCAGATACACTTTGGTGCCGGCCGGGGCATTCTGCAACTGGCCGCTCAACTGGTAGCCGGCACCGTCGGTACCGCCGGTTGTGGGGGTAGTGTTCTTGTTGCAGGCATTGGCCATGCCCAGCAGGGCACCCAGGTAGAGCAGGCTCTTCATTTTGTGCATCATTCAGAAAGCAAAACCGACCGAGGGTCGGCAGTAGTTGCAAAGGACGGGGAAATCGGGCGCAAGTTGCCGATTTTGCCCGGAATTGCGTCGCCTGCCTCAACCATTCCGGCCCGGAGTGGGTTCCCGGCGGGCACTGGCCGGTACGGCGGCTGAGCTTAGGGCAACAGCTTGGCCAGACGCTTCTCCAGGTCCTCGCCCCGCAGGTTGTGGGCCAACACCTGCCCCGTGGGGCTGATCAGGATGCTGGTGGGTACGGCCAACACCCCATAGAGCTGAGCCACCGGTGAATCCCATCCTTTCAGGTCCGATACCTGCGTCCAGGGCAGTTGATCCTGGCTCACGGCTTTGCGCCATTTGGCCCCGTCCGCATCCACCGATACGCTCACAATTTCCAGCCCCTTGCCCTGGTACTGCTGGTAGAGGCGGCGCAGGCGCGGGTTTTCGGCCCGGCAGGGTCCGCACCAGCTCGCCCAGAAATCCACCAGCACATATTTGCCCCGCAGGCTGCTAAGCGTGAATGGCTGCCCGGCCACCGTGGGCAGCGTGAAGTCCGGGGCCACGTCTCCGCCTTTTTCCGACAGGCTAGCCGTGGCCGTACGGGCGGCAAGGGTCTGCGTTTCGGCCATGTTCGGCTGCCGCCGGGCCAGTACCGTGGTCATGGAATCCACGAAAGGCTGCTGGCTGGCCTGGCGGCTCAGGTAGTTTTTGGTGAGGTAGGCAGCCAGAAAGTCGTCGGAGGTGTGGCGCACCAACGCGCGTAGTTCCCGTAGCCCCCGGTTTTTGGCCGGCAGCTGGGCCGTCCCGAACATCTGTGGATAAATATTCCGCTGAAACTGCTGCCACTGCTCTACTCCCACCGAACCCTGAGCCGTAAACCGTAGAAACTCCTTTTTCGGCTCCGGCGCCAGCGTGAACGTGAGGTTGTCGCCGGGATGCAGGGGCATTTGGTACAGCACTTTCTGCCCCTGAATTTTCAGAGAAGCCAGGATGGGGGCCGGCAGCTGGCCCCGCAGTTCGCAGTGGCCGGCTGCATCCACCGTAGCCGAGTCCAGCGTGAGCCACCGGTCCTTATACTGTGTGAGGTAGATTTTGGTACCCGGCGCGACGCCGGTCAGCTGGCCCTGCACTACATAATCGGATGAAGCGGCGGCCAGGCTCAGCAGCCAGGGCAATACACTAGTCAGCATGAAAAAACGATAGGGAATGAAGAATACAGGCGTAAAGCTGCAGAATCCGGCGCATATAGTCCAGGGAACCTATACATTTCATACCGGCCCTCAACTCACCGGATTTAATCCAGCGGAATGTAGCCCGAAATCTTCTGGCCCAGGGCCCGGCCGCGCAGATTGGTGGCCAGTACGCGGCCCTCGGGGTCGAGCAGCACGGAGTACGGAATGGCATGCACCCCGTAGGCCCGGGCTGCCGCACTCTGCCACCCCCGCAGGTCTGAAACGTGGTACCAGGTCAGCTCGTCGGCGGCAATGGCCTGATGCCAGCGCGCCCGGTTATCATCCAACGAAACGCTTACCATTTCCAGCCCCCGCGAGTGAAACTGCCCGTAGATTTTACGCAGGTTGGGACTTTCCGCCCGGCAGGGACCACACCACGAGGCCCAGAAATCAATCAACACATATTTGCCCCGCAGGCTGCTGAGCCGAAACCGGGAGCCATCGGCAGCGGGCAGGTCGATTTCCGGGGCCAGCGCAGCACGGGATTCGGTGGCTGCTGGCACTGGCTGGGCGGCATCGGAAGGTGCCGCCGGGCGCTGACAACCGGCCCAGATAAACGTGGTAACCAGCCAAGAAGCATAGCGGTGGGTGGAAAGCATTCTGATACGACAGGTTGGAATGACTGCTGGAACAACAAAGTCAAGGATAAAGAAAAACCCTCTAACCGTAAGGCAAGAGGGTTTCTTGAAAAATGAGGATACGACCGACTACGCGTCCAGTTTCTGACGCAGCAGCTGATTGGCTAGCTTGGGGTCGGCTTTGCCGCCGGTGAGCTTCATCAGCTCGCCCATGAACATGCCGGTCAGGCTCTTTTTGCCGGCGCGGTACTCAGCCACCTTGGCCGGGTTGGCGTCCAGCACCTGCTGAATCATAGCTTCCAGCGCCCCGGCATCCGACTGCTGCAACAAACCCTGGGCCTCGGCGGCAGCGGCGGCCGTCTGGGCGGGGTTGTCGAGCAGGTACGGGAACAGCTGTTTGCTGGCCACCGAGTGGCCCACCTTGTTCTCATCGATGAGACCAATGATGTCGGCCAGGTGCTGAGTGGTAAGCGGGAACTGCTCCAGCGTAAGAGCCCGCTCGTTGAGGTAGGCTTTTACGGGGCCGGTTACCCAGTTGGCGGCGGCTTTGGCGTTGGGCGTCAGGCGGGTCAGCTCGTCGAAGAATAGGGCCACGTCTTTGTCGGCCGTCAGCACGTTAGCGTCGTAATCCGAAAGGCCCAGCTCGCCGGTGAAGCGGGCGTAGAGCTGCTGGGGCAACGCGGGCAATTCGGCCTGCACGCGGTGCAGCCACTCATCGTCAATTACTACGGGGGGCAGGTCGGGCTCCGGAAAGTAGCGGTAGTCGTTCAGGGTTTCCTTGCTGCGCTGCCCGCTGGTGGTACCCGTGGTGGCATCGAAGCCCCGGGTTTCGGAGTCGATTTCGCCCCCGGCTTCCAGAATGGCAATCTGCCGCTCAATTTCGTGCTCAATGGCACGCTGCACGTTGCGGAAGGAGTTCATGTTCTTCACCTCCACCTTGGTCCCGAACTTCTCGGCGCCTTTCAGCATCACCGAAATGTTGGCGTCGCAGCGCAGGGAGCCTTCCTCCATGTTGCCGTCGCAGATGCCCAGATACTCCACCAGCTTCTTGATTTCGGCCAGGTAAGCGTAGGCTTCGTCGGAGTTGCGAATGTCCGGCTCCGACACGATTTCGATGAGCGGCACCCCGGCCCGGTTCAAATCCACCAGGGTTTCGGTTTCGCCGGCCAGGTGCATGGATTTGCCCGCGTCCTCCTCCATGTGGATGCGGGTGATACCGATTTTGCGGGTTTCCCCATCAGCCAGCCGGATATCCACGTGCCCGTCGTAGCAGATGGGCGTTTTGTCCTGGGTAATCTGGTAGCCCTTGGGAAGGTCGGGGTAGAAATAGTTTTTGCGCGCAAACAGGTTGTCGCGGCGGATGTGGCAGTTGGTGGCTAGGCCCATCTTCATGGCGTACTCCACGGCCGAGTAGTTCACGCGCGGGAGCGTGCCAGGGTGACCCAGGGTAATCACCGAGAGGTTGTTGTTAGGCAAAGCGCCGTACTCGTTTTCATCGGAGGAGTACATTTTGCTGCGGGTGAGCAGCTGGGCGTGTACTTCCAGTCCGATAACGGGCTGGTATTTGGATTTGATGCTGTCGTCCATTGAATCACAGATTCGCGCTGATTTCACTAAGGGCGCTGATTTCCGGTGCAAAGTACGCACTATTTAATCTGGAACGTAAGCGGAACCGTGTAGTAAACCGGCGCCGACTCTGCTTCAAGCTGGCCCGGTGAAAAAGGCTTGCGCATGGCCTACGTGGCCGCTAGCTGCTCGCCTACCAACGACAACGGCCGGGCTAGAGGTAGCGGATACTATATGGCAGTTACAGAATATAACTTGTATCTAGCATCTGTTCTCAGATAATCCGCTGTTGCACACAGGTATGAAAAAAGTTTTTCTCCGCACGCTGGCTATCATTCTACTGCTGCTGGCCGTGCTGGTCGTCAATACCATCTGGTTTAAACCGTTTTTCATCCGGGCCTTTTACGAGCGGGTGTTTGCCGAATTCGCCTTCGATTCGCCGGAATTGCTTTCCCGGCTGCGGTTGGTGGAAGGCATAGGTATCCAGCGCCACAACCGCAAGCTTAACGACGCCTCCGAAGCTGAGGCTACCCGACAGATAGCCAAGCTGCGCGAAACGCTGGCCACGTTGCATAGATACGACACCACCGGCCTGCGTGGGCAGGACCGGCTCAACTACCAGGTGCTGGATTGGTACCTCACTAACGAGGTGGCCGGCACGGCATTCCGCTACGACAATTACCCGGTCAACCAGATGTTTGGGGTGCAGAACGACTTCCCCAGCTTCATGGCCGACGTGCACCAGGTACACAGCCGCCGCGACGCCGACTACTACAACGAGCGGCTGGCAGCCGTGCGCGTGAAGTTTGCGCAGGTGCTGGAAGGGCTGAAAGTTCGGGAGCAGCACGGCGTGGTACCACCTACGTTCGTGATTGATAAGGTGCTGGCCGAAATGTCGGGGCTGGTGGCCCAGGTGCCCGAGCAAAGCATTTTGTACACTTCCCTGGTGGAGAAGCTGCACAAGGTGAAAGCCCTGAACGCCACTGAGCAGGCCGAAATCCTGGCCGAAACCAAACGCCAGATAATCGGTAATGTGTACCCGGCCTATCAGGAGCTGATAGCCTATTTCACCGCCCTGCGGCCCCGCTCCACCACCGATGCGGGCGTGTGGAAGTTTCCCGACGGCAAGGCCTATTATGCCTACTGCCTCCGGCAATACACCACCACCAACCTCAGCGCCGCTCAGATTCACGCCCTGGGCCTGAGCGAAGTTGCGCGCATCACAGCCGAGATGCGCACCATTCTGCAAGCTGAAAAAGTGGCCGGTGCCGACAGCGTAGGCCCCACGATGGTGCGCCTCGGCGAGGAGCCCCGGTTTTCGTACCCCGATACCGACAGCGGCCGCAGCCAGATTCTGGCCGATTACCGGCGCATTCTCGCCGAAGTAGACAAGGGCTTAAGCAGCGCGTTCCGCATCCGGCCCAACGCTGCGTTGGAAGTGCGCCGGGTGCCCGAGTTCAAGCAGAAAACCGCGCCGGGTGCATACTACGAGCCCGCCGCCCTCGATGGGTCGCGGCCGGGCGTGTTCTACGCCAACCTGTATGATGTGAAGGCTACGCCTAAATTCGGCATGCGCACGTTGGCCTATCATGAGGGAATTCCGGGCCACCATTTCCAGATTGGTATTGCGCAGGAGTTACAGGGGCTGCCTACTTTCCGCACCGTGATACCCTTCCCGACCTACGGGGAGGGCTGGGCGTTGTACGCCGAGCGGCTGGCCTCAGAGTTGGGATTTGAAAAAGACCCCTACGATAATCTGGGCCGGCTCCGGGCCGAGCTGTTCCGGGCCGTCCGCTTAGTGGTGGATACCGGCATCCACGACCAGCGCTGGACCCGCGAGCAGGCCATTAGCTACATGCGCCGCACCACCGGCATGGCTCTTTCCGACGTTACGGCCGAAATAGAGCGGTACATCGTTATGCCTGGCCAAGCCTGTGCCTACAAAGTGGGGATGCTGAAAATCCTGGAATTGCGCGAGCGGGCCAAGCAGCAGCTCGGCCCCAAATTCGACCTGCGCGACTTCCACGATGCCGTGTTGAAGAACGGTGGCCTACCCCTGGAAATCCTGGAGCAGGTAGTGAATGATTACATCAAGGTGAAGAAAGCGGCAGCGTAGCGTCGAGGGCAGTGTGCGTTCTAACTCATTAAGCTCTTAAAGTACGGGCACCTATGCATACCGAGCGTCCTACGTGTCACTCCAAGCGCAGCCGAGGAATGACGTGCTGTATATGTTAAGCCCGATTAAGCAACAACAAAGAACCCGGCCGCATCAGATGCAGCCGGGTTCTTAGCTATTCCATATGAATCGAGCCTAGTTAAGCTCTTACTCAATTATCAGCGCCACTCTATAGCGACTTACTCACCAACTCTTCAGCCTTGCCGATGGCGGCACCCAAACCAGCCGCGTTTTTACCGCCGGCCGTGGCGAAGAACGGTTGTCCGCCGCCGCCGCCCTGAATTTCCTTGGCCAGCTCGCGCACCAGCGTGCTGGCGTTGAGCTTACCACCCTTGGCCAGCTCGTCGTCAAGCATCACGGCCAGTTGGGGCTTGCCGTCAATTTCGGCCCCGAGTACGGCCACCAGGTTGGGCACCGCCTGGCGCAGGTTGAAAGCCAGGGTTTTGAGCGAGTCGGCCGAGGTAGCCTGCACCTGGGCGGCCAGGAAGTTCACGCCGTTGAGCGGCTTCACTTGGCCGGCCAGCTGGTCTTTCTGCTGGTTGATGCTCTGTTGGGCAAACTGCTCGATCTGCTTGCGCAGGCCGGCAATTTCCTCGGTTTGCTTCTCCAGGCTGGTCAGCAGGTGCTGGGGGTTGCCCAGGGCCTCGCGCACTTGCGTGAGCAGATCCAGCTGCTGGTCCACGTAGGCTTCGGCGGCTTCGGCGGTTACGGCCTCAATGCGGCGCACACCCGCGCCTACGGCGCTTTCTGAGGTGATTTTGAAGTAGCCAATGCTGCCGGTGTTCTGCACGTGCAGGCCGCCGCACAGCTCCACTGAGTAGTCTTTGTCGAAGGTGATAACGCGCACAAAGTCGCCGTATTTCTCGCCGAACAGGGCCATGGCGCCCAGCGTTTTGGCTTCGTTGATAGGCACATTGCGGCGCTCATCCAGCGGAATCTGCTGGCGGATGCGCTGGTTCACGAGCTGCTCAATCTCGCGCAGCTGCTCGTCGGTTACTTTGGTGAAGTGCGAGAAGTCGAAGCGCAGCAGCTTGTCGTTTACTAACGAGCCTTTCTGCTGTACGTGGCTGCCCAGCACCTGGCGCAGGGCGGCCTGCAGCAAGTGGGTAGCGGTGTGGTTGTTGCGGATGAGGGCGCGCCGGGCCGCGTCGGGCCGGGCCAGGAACTCGGCCTCCAGGTCCTGGGGCAAATCCAGGGTGGTGTGGATGATGAGGTCGTTTTCCTTTTTGGTGTCAATTACGCGCACCTTGCTCAGCGGCGACTCCAGGTAGCCCGTGTCGCCAATCTGCCCGCCCGATTCGGCGTAGAACGGCGTCTGGTCGAGCACCAGCTGGTACTCGGTTTTGCCCTTCTTGTCGATTTTGCGGTAGCGCAGCAGGCGGGCCGTGGCCTCGTCGTGGTCATAGCCCACGAATACGTTAGGCGCATCGTGCTCCGTTACCGTTACCCAGTCGCTCTGCTCGGTTTCCTGGGCGTTGCGGCTGCGGTTTTTCTGCTGCTCCAGCTCCTTCTTGAAGCCTTCTTCATCCACCGTCAGACCCTTTTCGCGGGCAATGAGGGCGGTGAGGTCGAGCGGGAAGCCGAAGGTGTCGCTCAATTCAAAGGCGGTTTTGCCGTCAATCACGCCGCCGTTCTGACGGGTGGCTTCCTCCAGGGCGTCGAGGCGGCGCAGGCCGGTTTCCAGGGTTTTTAGGAAGGCAATTTCCTCCTCCTCAATCACGCGCTGCACGAAGGCCGTCTGGGCTTTCAGCTCGGGGAAGATGCCGGCCATCTGGTCGGCCAGCACGGGAACCAGCTTGTACAGGAAGGGCTGCTTCTGGCCCAGCGACGAGAAGGCGTAGCGCACGGCCCGGCGCAGAATGCGCCGAATCACGTAGCCGGCCTTCACGTTGGAGGGCAGCTGCCCGTCGGCAATGGTGAAGGCGATGGTGCGGATGTGGTCGGCAATTACCCGGATGGCAATGTCCGTTTTCTCGTTTTCGGTGGCCGGCTGGTCGTTCACGGTGGCCGGGGCTGTGCCGTGGTACTCCTTGCCTACCTCCTTGGCAATGAACTGAATCAGCGGCTGAAATACGTCGGTGTCGTAGTTTGACTTCACGCCCGACACGGCCATCATCAAACGCTCGAAGCCCATGCCGGTGTCCACGCTCTGCTCGGGCAGCTTAATCAGGCTCTTATCGGCCAGGCGCTGGAACTCCATGAACACGTTGTTCCAGATTTCCACCACCTGCGGGTGGTCGGCGTTTACCAGCTCGCGGCCGGGCTTCTGGGCCCGCTCCTCTTCGGAGCGCAGGTCGATGTGGATTTCGGTGCACGGACCACACGGACCCGTATCGCCCATCTCCCAGAAGTTATCCTTCTTATTGCCGGGCAGAATCCGGTCGTCGGTGGTGTACTGGCGCCACAGGTCCTGGGTCTCGGTGTCGGCGGCGGTGCCGTCGTTCTGGTCGCCCTCGAAGTAGGTCACGTACAGGCGGTCCTTTTTCAGCTTGTACACCTCGGTGAGCAGCTCCCAGGCCCAGGCAATGGCGTCCTTCTTGAAGTAGTCGCCAAACGACCAGTTGCCCAGCATCTCAAACATGGTGTGGTGGTAGGTGTCGTAGCCTACCTCTTCCAGGTCGTTGTGCTTACCGCTCACGCGCAGGCACTTCTGGGTGTCGGCAATGCGCTTGAAGGGCGCGGGCTTGTTGCCCAGGAAATAATCCTTGAACGGGGCCATGCCCGAGTTGATGAACAGCAGCGTGGGGTCGTCCTTCACCACAATGGGGGCCGAGGGCACGATGTGGTGGCCTTTGGAAGCGAAGAAGTCCAGGAATTGCTGGCGGACGTGCGAGGCGGTGGGCAGTGACATGTCGGATTGCGTGGCGGCGGGCACCGGAAATTGGCGGCCGCCGGGATTTTGGCTATTTTTCGCCTTTCCTCCGGGAAAGGCACTGACGGCAAAGGTAGCCGACTTTATAGAAGTGAGAAATTAGAACGAAGAGCTTAGACTGGTTTTTCAGCGCTTCTTTTTCACTGTCTGTTCCCCCCTCTCTGTTCTAAACTCTCAGTTCTGAGTTCTAAAGCATGCCCTACAAAGACCGTGAAATCGAGAAGCAGTACTTCACCATTGGTGAGGTAGCGGCCCAGTTCAACGTGGCGCCTTCGCTCATCCGCTTCTGGGAAACGGAGTTTGAAGAGCTGCGCCCCCGCAAGAGCAAAAAAGGCAACCGCCTCTACACGCCGCAGGATATCGACGTGTTCCGCACCATCTACCACTTAGTAAAGGAGCGCGGCTACACCATCCCCGGGGCCCGCGACATGCTCAAGCAGAAAGGCCCCCAGCTCAAGGAAAAAATCGACGTCATCCAGAGCCTGGAACGCATCCGCAAATTCATGGTGACCATGAAAAAGGAGCTGGATGCTATTGGCAAGGCGCAGCAGCAGGGATAATGGAATCAGTAATGCTAGTTTCAGAGCGTGGTGATTTATTAGCTCATTTTCAGCTCTTAATCCAGCAAAAACTATCTGATACTGATGTCACCATCCAAATAGAATCTGGAGATTTTGTCACTGAGCGTGGCAGTAGGACCCGTATCTACTTTAGATATGATGGTTCTATAGAAGATGTAGGCTGGGATGAAATGGAACTGGAGTTCATCCGTCATTATTATTCAACTGAGCCGCATGTGTATAGCCTAAATTACAGAGGTATCGAATTTGTAAAAGAAGTATTAACGCTTATTGCCAATTCATCAGAATACTTAATCGACAATGATTGTGGAACCCTGCTACCAGGTGATGAATTTGTGCAAAAGATGCAGCAGAATCCCACTTGGTATTGGTTTGATGATTTATAGACAAATTCTACTTCTATTGTTATGCCCACTGATTTGAACGATACCCTCCTCCACGAAGTCGCCCTGACGCTGTTTCCCGGCGTGGGGCCGCAACTGACGCGGCAGTTGATGAGCTACGGGGGCTCGGCCCGGAATGTGCTGCACCTGCCGCCGGGCAAGCTGCTCAAGATTCCGGGCGTGGGGCCGGCCACGTCGAAGATACTCACGGGCCCGGAGCGCACCGCCGCGCTGAAGCAGGCCGAGGACTCGGTGCGCAAGGCGGAGAAGGAAGGCGTGCAGCTGCTGTTCTACACCAGCAAGCAGTTTCCGGCCCGGCTCAAGCAGATTCCCGATGCGCCCGCCCTACTCTACTATCAGGGCACCGCAGACCTCAACCACCCCAAAACACTGGCCCTGGTAGGCACCCGCCAGGCTACCGACTACGGCCGGGAGCAAACCGAACGGCTCATCAAAGGCATTGCCAGCCACCGCCCCCTCATTGTCAGCGGCCTGGCCTACGGCATCGATATTGCCGCCCACCGCGCCGCCTTACAGGAAAGCCTGGAAACCGTGGGCGTCATGGCTACCGGCCTCGATGTTATCTACCCCCACGCCCACCGCAAAACTGCCGAGAAAATGCTCAGCCAGGGCGGCCTGCTCACGGAGTTTCCCTTCGGCACCCCACCCGACAAATACAACTTTCCGGCCCGTAACCGCATTATTGCCGGCCTTTCCGACGGCACCGTGGTGGTGGAAGCGGCTCGTAAAGGCGGGGCCCTGATAACGGCCGATTTGGCTCTGGACTACAACCGGGAGGTGCTGGCCGTGCCCGGCCCCTTGGGCTCCGTTGCATCGGAAGGCTGCCACGACTTCATCAAAACCAGCCGTGCCGCGTTGTACGCTGAGCCCGCCGACATTGAGCAGGCCCTGAACTGGGATTTGGCTCTGCACCTGCAAGGCAAACCTACCGCCCCCAGTACCTACGATGCCGACGACTTTACCGCCGAGGATTTTCAGCTGATTACGGTGCTGCTCACGGCTCCCAACCGGGAAGAGCACCTCGATAACCTGGCCTGGAAAGCCCAGTTGCCGGTGCATACGGTGGCTTCTCTCCTGCTGGGGCTGGAATTCCGAGCGGTGATTAAGGCCTTGCCGGGTAAACGGTTCGGGCTGCTGTAGAATTCGGGCTGCTGTAGAAGCAGTAGAACGTTAGGCAGAGCATCGGGTACATTAAACCAGCGACGAAGCATCTTGCGTGCCAAGGTTGCAACGCTATTCAAACGTCAGCACGCGGGATTCCTCGACTTCGCTCGGAATGACGTTCAGTTAGCCACTGTATCCGACATCTGAATCAATAGCCAAAAAAGCGTGGAACACCAAAATGTTCCACGGGGAACGTCAGACCCTTTTGCCGCTTTTTAGAGCGTTTCGACAAGTTTTCAGCGGCTTAGCGCTAAAACTACAGCAACGTTTTTTATCGAAAAATATTCACCTCCCTACCGCAAGGTCCTTTCTTCTCGCTACATGGCTCATCGGCACTGGTTGTAGAAAAGGGGGATATGGCTCCGGCTGCTTTCTTTGCGGGCATGATGGTGCTTTATAACAGTGAGCTACTGCCAGCCGACGAGGTACGGCTACCCCTGCCCAACCGGGGCCTGTACTTCAACGACGGATTTTTCGAAACGCTGGTGTGGGAGTCAACCGGATTGCGCTATCTGCCCCACCACATGGCCCGAATGCAGCGGGCAGCGGTGGCGTTGGGCCTGCAGCTACCGTCTGCCCTTTCTACCCCGGCTGCACTTACCGCCACCGTGCGCCAACTGACCTGTACTGCTGCGGAGCCGCTGCAACGTATCCGGCTGCAGCTTTGGCGGGCAGGGGCCGGCCTCTACGCCCCTGCCACCGAGGAGGTCCAGTGGCTCATGACTACGCAACCCTTCCAGCCCAACAACTTCCCCATCACTACCTGCGGCTTTGCCGAAACGGTACGCACATACCGCTCGCCAGTATCCTTCTGCAAAGGTCCCAATGCCCTAACCTACGTGCTGGCCGCCCGGGAGCGGGAGCAGCGCGGGCTGGAGGAGATGATTCTGCTGTCAGTCGACGGCTACGTGGCCGAAACGGTGACGGCGGCTATTTTCTGGCTACGGGGCACTACGCTATATAGTGCCGCTGAAGCCACGGGCCGCGTGCAAGGGGTGCAGGTAGGGCACCTGCGGCGTATTGCAGAAACTATTGGTATCAATTGGCAGGAGGGTCTTTTCACCTCCGCCGACCTATTAGCGGCCGATGCCATTTACACGGCCAATGTGGCCGGCGTTCGGCTGGTGAAGCAGATCGGCAGCCAACGCTTTCCGAGTGAGCACTCGGTGTTGCAGCAATTTTTTGCAGCCGCTACGTTGCGCGCGTAAACCGGCTGATCAGGCGGCCATGCTGGTTGTGCGGCTTCGCATCTGAAACCAGCTCTCAAAAAATTCGGCGAGGTCCGCCTCGGTTACGCTGTTCTGACGCAGTATTTCAGCACGGTCCTGCCGACCGGCATCCAGTGAGTACAGGGCAATCCAGGCGCGGTGCCGACGGCTCAGACCAGCAGCCCCACCAGCAGTAACAACGGCAGTCATACAAGTATAGCGTAGAGAGTAACACCATACCTCAGCTACGCAACCGCCTTTGTTATTGGATTTTACAAATCAGCCTGCACTCTACCGTTTCCCGAAACGGTAAAATCACTTTACCTGCCGTAGTTGATACCGTTCTTTTAGGTGCAGCCAGCTATCCAGGAATTCTGCTAAATCTGTTTCGGTTACATTGTTTTGCACTAATACCTGATTGCGGTACACAGGTGCAATCTGAAGAGCATAAAGGGCAATCCAGGCGCGGTGCTGACGAGAAAGACCGAAACTCGCACATGATGTAGTAGTCATAACAGTAGCATTGCAGACACCGTTATCTACGGCAATCATCCTATTTTCAGATTTCAATTCTCAATTTGAATTGAAATTTTTTTCTACCCTGGGAACTTTTCATCTGATACATGCACCCTCACAGCAGTTGCATTTCGCCCAGACACGTCCCTTATACAGCTACCGGGGCTTTGATGGCGGGCCAGGGGTCGTAGTTTTCCAGGGTAAAGTCGTCGTACTGGAAGGCGAAGATGTCCTGCACGGCCGGGTTCAGGCGCATGGTGGGCAGCGGGCGAGGCTCCCGGGTGAGCTGCAGGCGGGCCTGCTCCAGGTGGTTGCTGTAGAGGTGGGTGTCGCCGCCGGTCCAGATGAACTCGCCGGGTTCCAGGCCGGTGACCTTGGCCATCATGAGCGTGAGCAGGGCGTAGCTGGCAATGTTGAAGGGCACGCCCAGGAACACGTCGGCGGAGCGCTGGTAGAGCTGGCAGCTCAGGCGGCTGTCGGCCACGTAGAACTGGAACAGGGCGTGGCAGGGCGTCAGGCGCATCAGCGGTAAATCGGCCACGTTCCAGGCCGATACCACCATGCGGCGCGAATCGGGCTGGGTGCGGAGCAGGTGCACCATCTGGGCAATCTGGTCGATGCTCTGGCCGTCGGACGTGGCCCAGCTGCGCCACTGCTTGCCGTAGATGGGGCCCAGGTCGCCGTGCTCGTCGGCCCACTCCCGCCAGATGGTCACCCCCACGTCTTCCAGCGACTGGTTGCTGGTGTCGCCGCGCAGAAACCACAGCAGCTCGTGGATGATGCTTTTCAGGTGCACCTTCTTAGTGGTCACCAGCGGAAACCCCTCCTGCAGATTGAAGCGCATCTGATACCCAAACACCGACAGCGTCCCGGTGCCGGTACGGTCGGTTTTCTGGGTGCCGTTATCGAGGATGTGCTGGAGCAGGGTTTGGTATTGGTGCATGACGTGGGTAAGCAGAGCGAAGTGAAGACGGCGTGCCCCCCGCTATAAAAGTTAGGAGCAAGCATCGGGCGCGCAAAGCTACGGCTTCTCTTTAGATGATTAAGTGTTCAGGCAGCTGTCCGCGTGATGTAGAGACGCGACACTTCGCGTCTCCTCGTTGCTGATGTTATTTATAGCGGCTTGGACGAGCCGTTCAACGAGGAGACGCGAAGTGTCGCGTCTCTACACCCTGCCAATTGTACGGCATAGAGACGCAATATTTTGCATCTCGTGGTTGAACGATACGCCCCATCTCAACAACGAAGCTGTTTAGGAATTCTGGTTTAGCCACTTATCTGTCATCCTGAGCGCAGCGAAGGACCTTCTCACGTCAGAACAACGGCTGTCCAGACGTGAGAAGGTCCTTCGCTGCGCTCAGGATGACAACGGTTTTGACTTCCTAAACAGCTTCATCATCAGCAACGAGGAGACGCAAGATATTGCGTCTCTACACTGTGTCATTTACCTCTTGGCGGCGCAGCACTTTTTCGCACTTCTTCCAATAGCTGAAGAAGCTGGGGAAATAGCCGGCTACTTCCGGCACCAGCCAGGAATGGGCGTCGTGGATGCCGGGGTAATGGGCGGTGGTGGGGTGCTGGCGGGTGTAGATGGCCGGCACATCGGCCAGGTGGGGCAGCTCCGTCACCTCCCCCACGAACACCTGAATACCGGGGATATTGTCGGTGGCCAGCTGCTGGATAAAGGCCAGCACCGCCCCGCTCACCGGGAAACGCCGGAAGTGCGAGGGCTCCAGCAGCAGGATGCGGTTGGCCGGCTCGTCGGCGCGCCACTGCGGGTCGAGATGGTAGCTGTTGTAGAGCAGCAGCGGGCGAGCGGGGTCGATAATAGGCGTGGGCGTGACGGGCAGCGGCGTTTCCAGGTCGGGCGCGACGGTGGCTTGCAGCTCCGGGGGCACGGGCAGCGTGGGCAGCTCGCTGTAGGCTACGTCGAGGTAGGTGTGGTGCTGCTGGCTGCCGGTGTAGTGGTTGATGTTTTCCTGATTGCAGTAATACTGCTTGCTGGCAAACGCGCCGGCCACCCACTGCCAGCTGCAGGTGTTGCTGGCCAGGTCGCCGTCGAGCAGGTGGTAGTAGAGCCACGCCGCCGGGGCCGACCAGTGCGCCCGCCCGATGCAGCAGGCCAAGCTGGCCACGTACATGCGCAGGTGGTTGTGCAGGTAGCCGGTGGCGGGCAGCTGGCGCAAATACCCATCCACGGCCGCAATGCCGGTGCGGGCTTCGGGCAGAGCCCGGGGCAACTGGTGATGCTGCGCGCCGGGCTGAGGCTGGCGTAGGTCGGTGAACAGCTCGTCGCCGCGGGCCTCCCACACCCGCTGGAAATAGTCGCGCCAGCCCAGCTCGCTGGCCAGCTTCTGCTTGTCGTCGAAGGTGAAGCCGCGGGCCTGCAGGACCTCGTACACCTGCCGGGTGCTGATGACGCCCCGGCTCAGGTAGGGCGACAGGTACGTGAGGGCTCCGTTGAGGAAATTGCGCGAGCGGCCGTAGCGCACCGGGTCGATGGCTGCTATGCGGTCCAGAATGTCCGCGTAGCGGGTGGGGAAGCTGAGGTTGGGGGCGGCGGTGGGCTCGGGGTGGGCCTGGCCGGCGTGGAGTTTGCGCAGGTGCGTGCTCATGACGGAAAAGGGGCGCTACCGCTTGCTGAGTTTGTTGAGGGAGATGCTGCGCTGCTGGTTGCTCTTGAAGCCGTCCACCTCAGTGGGGCGCAGGGCGCGGTGCTTGGTGGCGCGGCCGCTCATGCGGGCCCGCCACATCCGAAACGAGGACGCCTTCATTTCGCGGCGCATCAGGGTAATGACGTCCTTTTCGGCCAGGCCAAACTGCGCCTCAATGGCCTCGAACGGCGTGCGGTCCTCCCACCCCATTTCGATGATGCGGTCAATGTCGGCGGGAGATAAAGGGGCGTTTTCGGGCATACGGCAGCGGATAAGGGCCGGCGTGGGGCGGCCGGCGCTTCAGCAACCGTCGGGCTTCGGGGGATGTTTCGGGAGGCCCAGCCGACCGAATCTGAAGAGTTTGGCTTTATCTACCGGGCGCGGGTACGCCGATACGGGCGGCCAGCACGGCTACTGTCAACCCAATTTCTGCATAGCCGGTTTGCCCGGTGGCCTCGGCGCGAAACAGAATCGGCAACAGCACATGCTCGGGGGCTACTTCCGGCACCTGGGCCTCCGCGGCCATGCCTTGGGCCGAATGCAAACACGCTTCCAGCTCGGTGGTAATGGCGATGCTGCCGGTGGGCAGCGGCTCGTCAGGGGCCGCACGGTGCCCGAACATAACTTGCTCCAGCTGGTGCCGCAGCAGCGCCGGGCTAACCAGTATGGTATCCAGCAGGCCCGAAACCGAACCATGCGGCAGCTCCAGCATTGCCAGCATCAGGTGTTCTGGGCTGATATAATCGTTCTGTAACCGAATGGCCAGTAACCGGCTATCGGCAAATAGCGTCTGAAGCTCGAACGAAAATTCCGGCAGCCGTTTTCGGCGTAAGAAATCGAATAGGCCCACGCTGCTAGTCAAGTTAAGTCAGAGGTCGTACTACGCCAAATGCACCTTTTAAGGCATTTTCAATAACAATAAGCCATCACATGAACCTATAGAAATTTATAGCCAAAGGTCAGCTCTTCCGTTGTGACCGGGCCAGCTTCGAAGCGTAATTGACGCAGCGCTACTACCACTTGCCGCACCATTTCAGCCCGGCCGGCTGCGCCGGCCGGTATCGTATTTTCCACCTCTTCCAGGTTACTTACCTGGCCGGTGGTGTTGATGGTCAGCCGCATGGTAATCTTGCCTTCTGCCTGCGCCCGCAACGCCTGGGTTGGGTAGCGGATCGTTCTGCGCAGGTAGTCGTAATACTGGTTGTCTTCGGGAAGAATGTGGTTTTCCTTGATGCGCTGCCCAATACCTCGTTGCAGAAGCGGCATAGCAGCGCCCGACGCAACAATGCGTAGGGAATCCCGGTGCAGCGCCTGTACCTGATTCAAGAAATCCTGCCGATTTTTTGCCTGCATGACTTGCCGGCCGCGCTGGGCTGGAGTGGTTGCTGCTTTCCTGGGAGTCACTGGCTTCGCCTCCCAACGGTTGTACGCAGCCTGCGCCCGAGCTTGCCCGGCGGCGGTTAGCACCAAGACTATAGCGCCCCAAGTCAGTGCCTGTAATTTCATACCTGTCAACATATTATCAATATAAAACCCCTCACGCAGTAAGCTACATGGGGGGGTGTGCTACATTGTCAGGCAACGGCTTAAACGACGTAAAGACGCAATACTTTGCGTCTCCTCGTTGCTGACGTTGTTTGCCTCAAACGGCTTCAGGTCGTTCAACGAAGAGACGCAAAGTATTGCGTCTCTACATCGTAGCGGCGGCATAGCCCCAAGCACCTGCAGGTAGTAGCGCGAACTGTGTAGTTCGCGTCCCCGCGCCGTTCAAACGGTTGTCGTTCTGGGACGCGAACTACACAGTTCGCGCTACTACTTTACAGCGACTTCACAGCCGGGGCCGGCGTGGCGGCGGTGGTTTTGGCAGCTTTCTTCATGCAGCACGAGGGCGTGCCGGCGGTGGCACCAGTTTTAGCGCACTTGGCGGCCATTTCGGCGGTGCAGGCTTCTTTCTTCTTGCCTTTCTTACCGGCGTCGTGGCCCTCGTGGGCGGTGGCGGCGCCGGCTAAGGCGAACAGGCAGAGGGCGAGCAGGGCGTTTTTCATGGGCGAAGACTAGGGAAACGAGGAAACAAAAGCCCGAAAGCCGGGGTTGGCTTCTGGTTGCCCTAAAGTAGCGCGGATTCGGCAGAAACCCGCGCCGGGGCGGCCCTACCTTTGCCCGGGCTGCCCCGCGGCCTTTTTCCGTTCAACGATGCGCGCGGCCCCGGCGGCGCGGTACTGGTTTCTATGCCTCTTCGCAAACTTGCGCACCTCACGCTGCTGGCCCTCGGACTGCTCACGGCCCTGGCCGTGTTCTTCGTGGCCCAGCTGCGCTTCAACTACAATTTCAACGACTTCTACCCCGCCGGCGACCCGGACCTGGACTACTACGAGCAGTATTCGGGCCGCTTCGGCAACGACAACGACTACGTGCTGCTGGGCCTGGAAGCCCCGGCCGGCCAGACGGTGTTCGAGCCCCGGTTCCTGACCAAGGTCGATTCGCTCACGCGCTTTATCCGGGCGCGGCGGCACGTTACGCAGGTATCGTCGCCCACCACGGCCAGCAACCCGGTGGTGGAAGGGCTGGGCGTGTTCAACGTGCCCTATCTGCACCCCCGGGAGCCCGCCCGCCGGGCTACAGACTCGGCGCTGGTGTACCGCACGCCGGGGCTGGTGGGCAACCTGATTTCGCGGGATGCCCGGGCCGTGACGGTGCTGTTCCAGACCTCGCCCAACCTCAGCAAACCGCCTGGCGACTCGCTATTGGCGGCCGTGCGCACGGAGCTGCAACGCCAGGGCATCCCCGAAAACGAGTACCACCTGGCCGGCAAGATGGTGGCCCAGTCGGTGTTTGTGGACCGGCTGCAGATGGAGCTACTGGTGTTCATGAGCCTCTCGGTGCTGCTGGTGACGGGGCTGCTGTGGCTCACGTTCCGCACGTGGTGGGGCGTGGTGCTGCCGCTAGTAGTGGTGCTGGGGGCCATTCTGTGGGGGCTGGGCGTGATGTCGGCCTTCGGGGTGAGCATTGATTTGATGACGGCGCTGCTGCCGGTGATGTTGTTCGTGGTGGGCATGTCCGATACCATCCACATCATCACGCGCTACGTCACGGAGCTGGGCTACGGGGCCAGCAAGCGGGATTCGCTGCTGATTGCCCTCAAGGAATCGGGCTTCGGCTCGGGGCTGTCGGCCCTGACCACCAGCATTGGGTTTTTCACCCTGATGACCAGCACCATCCGGCCCATCTACAACTTCGGGCTGTTTACGGGCATTGCCGTGCTGCTCACGTTTGCCCTCAGCTTCACGCTGCTGCCGGCCATGCTGGTGCTGCTGCGCAAGCCCCAGCTGCGCATTCCGCGCAAAACCGGCCACAGCTGGGACGGCGTGCTGGGCCGTATGTTCCGCACGGTGCTGTCCCGCCGGCAATGGGTGGTGGCCATCAGCGCCGTGGTGCTGGGGCTGTCGGTGGCCTCGGCCTCGCGCATCCGTATCAACTCGGCGCTGCTGGATGATTTGTCGAAAAACGACCCGGTGAAGCTGGATTTCCGGTTTTTCGAGCGGCAGTTTGCCGGCGTACGGCCCTTCGAGCTGGACCTGGAGCCCGGCCCCGGCCGCACGATTTACGACCTGCAGGTGCTGCGCCAGACCGAGCACATTGAGAACTACCTGCAACAAGACTACGGCCTGAACTTCGTGGCCTCGCCCGTCACGCTCATCAAATCGGTACGCAAAGCCCTGAACGGCGGCCTGCTGACCGAGTATCGTTTGCCCGACTCGGAAGCCGAGCTGCAGCGACTGCTGCGCAAGGTGAAGCTGTTTCGCAAGAAGCCCGAGTTCCGGGCCCTGGCCCTGCCCGATGGCTCCGAGGGCCGCCTCACCGGCCGCATGCCCGACGTGGGCAGCATCCGGGCCGACCAGCTGAACGCCGGCCTGCGCCGCTTCCTGCGCACGTCCGTGGACAGCACCGTGCTCCAAACCCGCCTCACCGGCTCGGCCAACCTCATCGACAAAAACAACGAAAACCTCACGCTCAACATGATTACGGGCATGAGCATCGACATCGTGATGGTGACCCTGATTGTGCTGCTGCTGTTCCGCTCGGTACGCATGACGGTGGTGGTGCTCATCCCCAACCTGGTGCCCATCCTGATTGTGGCCGGCGTGATGGGCGCGGCCGGCGTGAGCATGAAGGTCAGCACCAGCATCATCTTCACCATTGCCTTCGGTATTGCCGTGGATGACACCATCCACTTCATCTCCAAGCTGAAACTGGTACTGCTGCAGGAGCCCAGCCTGTTCAAAGCCGTGCGCAAAACCTACCTGATGGCCGGCAAAGCCGTTATCGTCACCTCCCTGATTCTGGTGGGCGGGTTCTCCACGCTGATCTTTTCCTCCTTCGACGGCACGTTCTACGTGGGACTTTTGATTGGCCTCACGCTGCTGTTTGGGGTGGTGGCCGAGCTGACGTTGCTGCCGATTCTGATTCTGTGGTTCTACCGGCACAAGCCCAAGGAAATCCGGCAGCCGGTGCCGCTGCTGGAGGCGTAGGCGGGCATCTTGGAACGCCGTCTATCTTTAGGCCCGATACGACTATGCCCGTCCCTGCCCACCTCCGCAAAAAAATAGCGCGTCGCCAGATTCTGCGCTATGCTGCGCGCCTGCTGCAGTTTGTCTTAACCCTGGGGCTCATGGGGTGGTTTTTCTATAATTTTTTCGGTCTGGATCTGGTGACCGTGAACCAGGAAATGGCACTGGCCGGCCAGGTTACTAAGCGCGACGTGAACCGCCAGCACTTCAACTGGTACCTCAACCACGACGAATCGACCAGGTACGACTTCTGGTCGTTTGAGCCCGGCGACGCGGCCACTGACCAGCTGGTAACCGCCGACAGCCTGGACTTTATGAAGGATGTACGGGGCGGTTTTCAGTATTATAAAACGCTGGGCTTCTACCTGGAAAAAGGGGCCAGGCTGCGCAAGGAAGCTAACTCGCCCCTGATAACCGTGGTGCAGGACCACCGGGTAACGCGGTGGAAGTACCGGCCGTAAAGAAATCGGGCAGCCTGCCAACTACGCCAAGCTGCCATCTTTGCCCCATATGATGAAACGCCTTTTGCCCGCTCTGTTTGCCCTGGCCAGCACCGCCGCCCTCGCCCAAACGCCCGCCACCGCTCCCGACGACCCGCTGCCTCGCCTGATTCAGGAGCGCCAGCAGTTGGTGCAGGAGTACGAAGCCGCCGCCGCCCAGCGCAACGCCTTCCTGGCCGATAAACCCAGCAAAAAAGACCTGCAGGAAGTGGTGAACGCCCTGAAAGGCATCATCCGCAAGGACACCGAAATCGTGCGCGAAGTGCAGGCCGGCACCCTGCGCAAAACCGCCGCTGTAGTGGCCGAAAACCAGCAGGCCAAACAGCAAATCACCGTCGCCCAAACCGACCAGAGCAGCACCCAGGAACGGTTCCACGACCTGGAAAACCAGATTGCCAACCTGCAGGAGCGCGACCGGCAGCGCGACAAGAAACTCCAGGACCTGCAAGCCACCGCCGACGAAGCCACCGCCGCCCGCACCAGCCGCGAGCTGCTGGCCGCCGCCCTGGCCGTGCTGTCGGCCGGGTTGCTGTTCTACGTGCTGAAGCTGCGCGGCCAACGCAGCGCCCCGGTAAAACGCCGGAAGTAAGGCTTGGCACTATGTAGAGACGCAATATTTTGCGTCTCGTCGTTGCTGATGTTGTTTTCCCCCGGTCGTTCAACGACGAGACGCAAAATATTGCGTCTCTACATTGTTCTTACTCCACCCATGCTCACCCCCGCCGCCCAGTTCCTGACCTACGCCGAGGCGGTGGCGCTGTACAACCAGCTCAAAGATGCCGATGTGGATGCGCTGGTGAAAACCTGCGGCCCGCCCTCCTTTCCCTTCGGCGACGGGCTGTTTTACCAGCTGCTGATTGAGGAAGCCGACGTGCCGCAGGCCCGGGCGCTGGTGGAAGCCTTTGAGCACCAGCGCGCCACGCCGCCGGTGCTGCGCTGCCCCCGCTGCCGGGCCGAGGGCGCCGCGCCGCTGCCCCGGCCAGCGTGGTGGCAGCGGCTGTACTACGCGGGCACGGTGCTGCACAAATGCCCGCAGTGCGGCGCGGAATTTCCGGTCTGAACCCCTACTTTGCCCCGGTCTATCCTCCGGCCCCGGCCGGCCTAACCGTGCACCTATCTTGACCTGGACCGAAGAACAGGCCCGCGCCCTTATTCCCGATGCCGGCACCCTGAAACGGGGCCAGGAGCTGGCCGCCCCCGCCCGGTGGCAGAACCTGGGCCGCACCGACACCGCCGCCTGGGGCGAGTGCAAAGGCAGCGGCAGCAAACCCTACCAAACCGGCCTCGACCTCACCGCTCCCGCCTTCAAGTGCAGCTGCCCCAGCCGCCTATTCCCCTGCAAGCACGGGGCGGGCCTGCTGCTGCTGCTGGCCCGTCAGCCCCAACTGCTGAACCCCGCCGAGCCCCCCGCCTGGCTGCAGGAATGGCTGGAAAAGCGCCAGCAGACCCAGGAGAAAAAAGCCCCCAAAACCGCCGCTACGGCCGGGACGGAAGGCGGCAATTCCCCCGAAACAGCGGCTGGCTCGCCTGCTGCTGAGGAGCAGGCAGCGGGGAGCGAGGCCGCCCGCCAGAAGCGCGAAACCCAGCGCCACGCCCGCATGCAGCGCGGGGCCCAGGAGTTGGAAACCTGGCTGCTGGACGTGGTGCGCACCGGCCTGGCTGCCCTCGACCAGCAGCCCCGCGCCTACTGGGAAAGCCAGGCCGCCCGCCTCGTGGACAACCAACTGCCGGGGCTGGCGGCGGCCGTGCGCGAGCTGCCCGACCTGCGCCACCAGGGCCCCGACTGGCCCGCCCGCCTGCTGGCCCGCCTCGGCGAGCTGTATCTGCTGGTGCGCACGTTCCAGCGCCTGCCCGAGCTAGCCGACGAAACCCGCGCCGATGTGCTGCAGCTGTTGGGCGTGAGCCTGAAGAAGGAAGACCTGCTGGCCACCCAGCCCGCCGTGGCCGACGAGTGGCAGGTACTCAGCCAGACTACCACCGAGGAAGACCGCCTGACCGTGCGCCGCTCCTGGCTGCAGGGCCAGCGCACCGGCCGCTTCGCGCTGGTGGTGGAATTTTCCTTCGGCGGACAGGCCTTCGCCACGCCGTTGCTGCCCGCGGGCCGGTACGCGGGCGAGCTGACGTTTTATCCCGGTCGGGTGCCGCTGCGGGCCGTGCCCGGGCCGCTCACTTTCCAGGGTCTGACATCGGCTACGGCCGCTCCCACTGGCGGCCAGGGCCCCACCCGGCTCCTGAACGACTACGCCGACGCCCTGGCCCGTCTGCCCTGGCTGCGCGAGTGGCCCGCGTTGCTGCGCGGCGGCATTCCTGCCCGCACCGCCACGGGCGGCTGGCAGCTTCAGTTTCCGGCGGCTGATGACGGAATGGAAGCCGGAGAAGCCAACACCGGCCCCGCCGCGGCGGCCGATTCTGTGGCCCTGCCCCTGCTCTGCGACGAGCTGGCGGGCTGGGAGCTGCGCGCCCTCAGCGGCGGCCAGCCCCTCACAGTATTCGGGGAATGGACCGGCCGGGGCCTGCGCCCGCTCGGCAGCTGGCCGGTCGCCCTTCACCCGCTCACTGCCTGACTTATGCCCGACGCCCTGCCCCCTTCCGCCCCCCACCTGCGCCCCGCCGCCGACTGGCAGCAGCTCCAGCGCGTGGCCCTGCTGGGCACCCGCCAAAGCGCCGAGGCCCTGCCCACCGTGCCCGGCTTCGCGCTGCCTGCCGACTCTGCCGACCACCGCGAGCAGCAGGTGCTGCTGCTGGCCGGGATACTGAGCACCGTGCGCAAAGCCGGCTTCCGACCACCGCTGGCCCGGGCCGATGCGCCGGAAACCTCCCGGCCCGCCCCGGCAACGGCATCCCCTGAAGCTCCCACGGCGGCATCCCCTGAAGCCCCAACAGTGACGGCCTCCGAATCCCTGCCGGCCCCTCCTGATTCCGGCGCGGCCCACCGGCCGGCCGCTGCGGCAGTAGCCGGGCCCGAAACGGCTGCGCCGCTGGGGCCGCAGGGCGCGCAGCTGCTGCAGCTGATGCTGGAAGGCACCGAGGCCGGCTCGCTCTATGGCTTTCTGGAGGATATGCACCGGCACCAGCGGCGGGTACCGCCCCGGCTGCTGGTGGGCCTGCTGGAAGCTACCCGCACCCGCCGGGAGCTGCACGGCCCCGCTTCCCAGGTGCTGGGCCGGCGGGGCGAGTGGCTGGCCGCCCAGAACCCGGCCTGGCAGCCCGTGCTGCTGGCCGGCGCTTCGGCCCCTGACCCGGCCACCTGGGAAACTGGCACCCTGGCCGAGCGCCGCACCTACCTCTACCTGCTCCGCGAAACCGACCCCACCGAGGCCCGGACGCTGCTGGCCGCTACCCTGCCCCAGGAGCCCGCCCGCACCCAGGCCGAGCTGCTCCAGACCCTCGCCCACCGCCCCAACCCCGCCGACGCGCCCCTGCTGGAGCAGTACCTGACGGCCAAAAGCAAGGAGGTGCGGCAGGCCGTTCGGCCGCTGCTGGCCCGCCTGCCCGATAGTCCGCTGCTGGCGCGGCTGTGGCAGCGGGCCGAGCCCCTGGTGCGCCTCAAAACCGGCCTGCTCAGCAAAAAGCTGCTTGTGGAGCTGCCCCCGGTCGACTGGGACAAAACCTGGCTCCCCGACGGTATCGAGCAGAAGGACAGCCGGTTTCAGGGCGAGCGGGCCGCGCTATTGGGGCAGGTGCTAGCCCTGCTGCCGCCGGCCCGCTGGACGGCCCACTGGCAGCTGCCGCCCCGCAAGCTGCTGGAGCTGGCCGCCGCCACCGAGTGGGCCGGGCTGCTGCTCACGGCTTGGGCCGAAGCCGCTGTGCTCCACCAGGACGCCGACTGGGCCGGGACCCTGCTTGCCTGGTTCTACGAGAAGCCCCGCCCCCTGCCCGCCACCCTGCCCACCGGCGGCCTGGTAAGCCAGCTCACGCCGGAGCAGGCCGCCGACCTACTGCTGCCCCTCATCAACGCCACGCCCCATTTCAGCGCCGAGGTGCGCTGGCTGCCGTTGCTGCAGCTGACCCCCGGCCCCTGGCCCGAGCGCCTCACCCGCCGGGTGGTGGAGGTGCTGCGCGACACCCTCAGCAAGCCCGTGGAACTGTACCGCATCCAGTATGCGGCCGGGCAGCTGCTCGAGCACATGGCCCGCGCGGTGCCCGCCGCCCAGTACCGCCTCTGCGCCGAGCCCCTGCAGCCTCTGCTCCAGGACGTGCCCTACCTGCACAACAGCCTCGCCCGCCTGCTCAACACCCTGCACTTCCGCCAGCAGCTCCAGGAAGTACTACTCGAACCACCCGATTCAACGGCTACATCAGAACGGAGCTCCCCTCCTTGGAAAGGAGGGGTTGGGGGTGGTTGACAATCGTTGAACAGCCCCACCCACAAAAACCCCACCCGTCATGCTGAGCGGAGCCGAAGCATCTCTACTGCTTCGTTGCAATGGTAATCAGGCGAAGCGGGAGAGATGCTTCGGCAAGCTCAGCATGACGTTCACTTACATCGTTCTACCAACATCAACCACCCCTAACCCCTCCTTTCTAAGGAGGGGAACTAGCTCTAGCCTTTAACTTCTCCTCCAATATGCCTACCACGCCCGAAACCGCCGTCCTGCGCCCGCACGCCGAGGATGTGTACGCCGAAGAGTTGGCCGCTTTGCGCGCCGCCGACCACGACCGGCCTAAGCCCCCGAACTGGCACCTCTCGCCCTGGGCCACTGTCACCTACCTGCTGGGCGGCAAGCTGGATAACGGCTTTAAAATCGAGCCCAAGTACATCGGGCAGCGGCGGCTGATGGAAATTGCGGTGGCCACCCTGGCTACCGACCGCGCCCTGCTGCTGCTGGGCGTGCCGGGCACGGCCAAAAGCTGGGTATCGGAGCACCTGACGGCGGCCATCAGCGGCCGGTCGGATTTGCTGGTGCAGGGCACGGCGGGCACCTCGGAAGACGCCATTCGCTACTCCTGGAACTACGCCCGCCTCATTGCCGAAGGGCCTTCCTTGGGCGCGCTGGTGCCCTCGCCCCTGTTCAAGGGCATGCAGGAAGGCCGGCTGGTGCGCCTCGAGGAGCTCACCCGCATCCCCTCCGACGTGCAGGACACGCTCATCACCATGCTCTCCGAAAAAGTGCTGCCCATCCCGGAGCTTTCCACCGAGGTGCAGGCCGTGAGCGGCTTCAACATCATTGCCACCGCCAACGACCGGGACAAGGGCGTGAACGAGCTCAGCAGCGCACTGCGCCGCCGCTTCAACACAGTGGTGCTGCCCCTGCCGACCTCCGCGGATGAGGAAGTGCGCATCGTGCAGACGCGGGTGGAAAAGCAGGGCAAGGCGCTGCAGCTGCCCGTGGAGGCCCCGGCCCTGGAGCAGATCAGCCGCCTCGTGACCATCTTCCGGGAGCTGCGCTCGGGCGTGACGGAGAACGGCAAAACCAAGCTCAAAAGTCCCAGCGGCACGCTCAGCACCGGCGAGGCCATTTCGGTGATGAACAGCGGCCTGGCCCTGGCCGCCTACTTCGGCGACGGCAGCCTGCGCGCACACGACCTGGCCGCCGGCCTCACCGGCGCCGTGCTCAAAGACCCCGTGCAAGACCGCACCGTCTGGCTCGAATACCTCGAAACCGTGGTAAAAGAGCGCGACGGCTGGAAAGACCTCTACCGCGCCTGCCGGGAGGTGGTGGAATAATGGATAACGTCAGCATCATCGCCCGTTTACGTGACCTGGGGTCATTGCCAGACGATACTACTCCTGCCATTGACGACTTTCCCTTGAAGAAATTTGACGAGCTCGTGCAGCAACTTTCCGAGCCTTTGGAACCAGATCATTCTCTGGCTTTAATCAATCTAGGGCCACCGCACGGCACATCAGCATGCGGAATAGAATGGTCACTAATTCATGCTGCAGAGGCTGTTTCCGCTAAAGCGCTGCGTGATATTTTGTTTGATGCAGACGACACGGAGGTCAAAAGAATTATTGCCATGAGATTAGCAAATCATTTCGAAAACAACCTAGAATAATGGATTTGAGATATGGACACTAACGGGCCTGAAGCTTCTGAAACATCTCCTGAATCCTACTGGACAGCGGTTGGCAACATCATTCGGGAACGGCCCTACGGACCGGCCGGAGCTGAAATTCGCTACGGCACGAAGCATTTTGCACCGGCCGCCAAAGTATACATCATCGACTGGTACCCGGGAACGTGTCAAAGCATCGTGGTAGTAGGCCAACACCGCAAATCTAAGCGCTTGATAACGCTGTCACTTGACGTCCGATTGGTGGAAAACCTGCGTGCGAAAGTCTGCTACAACCCTACTGCCATTGCCAAGTTCAAAGAGCACTATTCCCCGAAGTCACACTATAATGCTGGCCCGATTTCCTCCCTCACTAAGGAACTAGCGGAAACGATGTGCCGGGCAATTCCACACTGGCAACTGAACTACAAGACCAAGCTCAGAGAAAGCGCATTACCTATCCAAGAAGAAACTACTGCCACCATTCCATTCTTGGTTTGGCTTCGGAAGCTTTTCCAATAATTCTTGAGACTTAAGTTCTCGCCAAGCCGATCCATAGCCTCCCAACGCGTAGCATAGCAACCGACTATTGGATAGCTATAACCTCCCTTCGATAATGTCGCAATCCAACCCAAACTATGCTGACCTGGGCTTCTCAAGCCCCATGAGCCCCACCTTACGAAGCTTAGTGGAGCAGCAGCTGCTTGTCGATTTGGCTCACTATGGAGTCGTTCGGGAGGGGCTGAAATTTGATTGGTCAGAAAGCTGCATTGAAGGCCATCTAGAGGAATATTTGGGCAGCAGCCTAGAAAATTATTCAGGTATAGCGGTATATGATGCTGACGACAAATGTGTAGCCGATGGGTGGATGGAATTTATTTTGGCGGGTGAGTTCTTTCTGGTTTTCTGGGACTATCTGACTATTCGGAAAAACGGCCGGCAGGTCTTTGACAAAAGCCAGCCTGGAATTCCGGACCATGTATGGCAACAGATTCCGGAGGATATCCGCACCAGCTACCGAAATGACCGAATGAAACGGCCGCCCTTTAATCAGCCTGCTCTCTAACCCCAATGCCCACCGACCTCCGCCTTTTCGGTATCCGCCACCACGGGCCCGGCAGCGCCGCCAGCCTCGTGCACGCCCTCGATGCCTACCAGCCCGACATTGTGCTGCTGGAGTGCCCCGCCGATGCCGAAGCGGCGCTGGCGGCGGCCACCCACCCCGAGATGGTGCCGCCGGTGGCCCTGCTCGTGTACAACCCCAAACAGCACCAGCAGGCCTCGTTTCTGCCCTTCGCCGAGTTTTCGCCCGAGTGGCAGGCCCTCCACTGGTGCCACCGCCACGGCGCCCACCTGCGCTGCTTCGACCTGCCCATGGCCCTGCGCTTCGGAATGCCGGATGAAGTACCTGACGTTGCGTCTCTCCCCTTGGCCCCGTCGGAACCAGTTCTGGAAGCTGACTTCAACTCAACCACGGAAGCGCCAGATCAGGGTGTAGAGCTGGAATTAGCAGGTAGTTCCCCCTCTCTACCGGAGAGGGGGTTAGGGGGTGAGGCACCGGATCAGGACTCAGCGGCTGAAGCCTCCCGGGACCCCATCTCCTACCTGGCCGAGCTCGACGGATACGCCGACGGGGAGCGGTGGTGGGAGCTGCGCCTGGAACACGCCCCCGGCCACGCCGACACCTTTGCCGTGGTGCGGGACCTGATGACGGCCCTGCGCGAGGAGCTGAACCTGCCCGAAACCGAGGAAACCCTGCTGCGTGAGGCCTTCATGCGCGAAACCCTGCGCGCCACCCTGCGCCAGGGCTACCAGCGCGTGGCGGTGGTGTGCGGGGCCTGGCACGCCCCGGTGCTGCGGCCCGAGCTGCTCAAGAAAGAAGACAAAGCCCGTCTCAAGGGCCTGAAAAAAGTAGCCACCGCCGCCACCTGGATTCCGTGGACGTTTGAGCGCCTGTCTACCGCCTCGGGCTACGGGGCGGGCGTGGGGTCGCCGGCCTGGTACGAGCTGCTGTTTACTACGCCCCGCGCCGAGGTGGTCACGCACTGGATGGTGCGCGCCGCTCGCCTGCTCCGCTCCCGCGACCTGGACGCCTCCGCCGCCCACGCCATTGAGGGCGTGCGCCTGGCCCACACCCTGGCCGCCGTGCGCGGCCGCGAGCTGCCGGGCATCGAGGAGCTGCAGGAAGCCGCCGTGGCCATCCTGGGCGGGGGCTATGCCGAGGCTCTGGATATGGTGCAGCGCGAGCTGGTGGTGGGCGAGCGGCTGGGCGCGGTGCCGCCCGAGCAGCCCGCCACGCCGTTGCAGCAGGACGTGCAGCTGCAGCAAAAAGCCACCCGCCTCAAGCCCGAAGCCACCGCCCGCACCCTCGACCTGGATTTGCGCAAGGAGCTGGATTTGAGTCGCAGCCACCTGCTGCACCGCCTGCGCCTGCTCGATATCCGCTGGGGCCAGCCGCGCCGGGCCCACGGCAAAGCCGGCACCTTCCACGAGCTGTGGGAGCTGCAGTGGCAGCCCGAGTACGCCCTGCAGGTGCTCGACGCGGGCCGCTGGGGCAACACCGTGCTGGCCGCCGCCGCCGCCCGGGCCGCCAGCCGCGCCGCCGAGGCCCCCGATCTGGAAGCCGTGAGCCAGCTGCTGGAAGAAGCCCTGCAGGCCGACCTCGGCCCGGCCATCGGGGCGCTGGTGGCCCGGCTCGAAACCCTCTCTGCCGGCACCCGCGACGTGACGCACCTGCTGGCGGCCCTGCCCCCGCTGGTGAACGTGCTACGCTACGGCAACGTGCGCCGCACCGAAACCGCCCAGGTAGCCACTGTGGTGCACCACCTGGTGCCGCGCCTGTGCATTGGCCTGCCGCCGGCCTGCACCGGCCTCGACTACGACGCAGCACGCCAGCTGCTGCCCCGCCTCGAAGGCAGCCACCAGGCCATCCGGCTGCTGCAGGACGAAGCCCAGGAAATCGACTGGTACGCGGCCCTGGCCGTGGTGCTGCGCAACCCGGCTTCGTCGGGGCTGCTGGCCGGGGCGGCGGGGCGGTTGCTATTTGATGCCCATCGCCTCAGCCCGGAGGAGGCCGCCACGGCCCTGGGCCTGGCCCTCTCGCCGGCCCAGCCCACCAGCTACGCCACGGCCTGGCTGGAAGGCTTCCTCAGCGGCAGCGCCCTGCTGCTGCTCCATCACCGTCCCCTTTTCGATCTACTCAACGACTGGCTGGGCACGCTCCCCGAAGACACCTTCCGCGAAATCGTGCCCCTGTTGCGCCGTGCCTTCGCCGATTTCAGCCTGCCCGAACGCCGCCAGCTGCTCGACCTCGCCCAGCAAGGCGCCCAGCCGGCCCTGGCCGCAGCCGAGGAAGACTTCGACCTGGAACGGGGCCTGCGGGTACTACCGGGCCTACGGGAGCTGATGGGCTATTGACGTATCATAGCACGATGTAGAGACGCAATATTTTGCGTCTCGTCGTTGAACGACCGGCTTCGCGCAGATCAAACAGCATCAGCAACGACGAGACGCAAGATGTTGCGTCTCTACACCGTTCCAATTACCAGCCGTCGTACCTTGCCACCTATGCCTACTACCTACCCTTTCCAGGTTGCTGATTTAGCCGACAAGGCCGAGCCCGGCCGCCAGGAGCGCATCCTGGTGAACCTCACCAACCTGGAGGACTATTACAACGTGTTCGAGAAGTACGGCTTCAGCGGCAGCGGCGCCAGCTGGGCCGAGCACATCGAAACCATCCTGGAGGAGCACGCCCCCGCCCTACTCGACCACGTGGAGCTGGCCGGCCAGGGCGACATTTTCCTGGCCTTCACCGACGGCCCCGCCGCCACCGAGCAGTTTCTGGCCCTAATTCAACCCATTTTCGGCGACCTGGGCAGCCTCAACAAGTACCTCAGTCAGGCTGACCCCGGCGACTTTTTTGAGTAGACATTTTTCCTATGCCAGCCACCCCTGCTATTGTCACCTTTTGGGGTGCTTTACTTGGTATTGCAGCCCTAACTGCCTGCACAACTCAATCAGAAAATCCGCAAAACCCTCTACTTCCAGACACTGAAGTGTCTGTTATGCCTGTCAGCAGTGCTACCCATGACACATTCTCAATTTCAACACCACACACGGTAAAAGTGTACCTAAACAGTCGTGCCTTGTACCGGCAGGCAGTGGCAAATGGAATAACAGATTACCTGCAATTCTCTTGTAAGTCAGAAAGTAAAGGACTGAGTATTGTCCACTATAGACTCCAACAAGACACTGCCTACGTGACATTCGATATAACTGATCCGACAGCATTTAAACAGCCTGTGGATGTAGCCCACTTGAAGTATTCCTTTGCACTGGACCTAAATCTCAGACGGCCCGGCATCGATTCAACTTTTAACTCCCTAGATGTCTTCTACATCAGCAGTAAGCCATAAGCATAATCAGCAGTAAGCCAAATGCATATGGCTTACTAACATTTTCGAACCCAACAACAATGTATGCCCCCCTCCACCGACAACGCCACCCGCTGGAAGCTCGTGCTCGGCTCCGAGGCCGACGCGCAGAACCAGATTGCCTTCGATGCCGATTACAAAGGCATGGACGACGTGCTGACCTCGCTCTATGACCAGTCGGAGCGCAAGGCGGGGCTGGGCGGCTCCGCGCCCCGCGTGAGCCGCTGGCTAGGCGACATCCGCACCTACTTCCCCACTGAGGTAGTGGCCGTGATGCAGCGCGACGCCATGGACCGCCTGGGGCTGCACCAGCTGCTGCTGGAGCCCGAGATTCTGCGCACGGTGCAGGCCAATGTGCAGCTGGTGGGCATGCTCATGTCGCTGAGCCGGGTGATGCCCCAGAAGGTGAAGCACACCGCCCGCGAGGTGGTGGGCCGGGTGGTGAAGGAGCTGGAGCAGCAGCTCTCGAACCCTCTGCGGCAGGCCGTGCAGGGCGCCCTGAGCCGCGCCGTGCGCAACCCTCGCCCCCGCTACCGCGAAATCGACTGGGCCGCCACCATTCGGGTCAACCTTAAGCACTACCAGCCGGCCCAGCGCACCATCGTGCCCGAGCGGCTGGTGGGCTTCGGGCGGCGCGGGCAGGCGCTCAAGGAAATTGTGCTGTGTGTGGACCAGAGCGGGTCTATGGCCTCCTCGGTGGTGTACGCGGGCGTGTTCGGGGCGGTGCTGGCCTCCATCAAGGCCGTGAAAACGCACATGGTGGTGTTTGATACCAGCGTGGTGAACCTGTCCGAGGATCTGCAGGACCCGGTGGACTTGCTGTTTGGGGTGCAGCTGGGCGGCGGCACCGATATCAACCTGGCCCTGGGCTATTGCCAGCAGCTCATTACCCGCCCCACCGATACCATTCTGTTGCTTATCAGCGACTTGCACGAGGGCGGCAATGAGCGGGAAATGCTCAAGAAAGCTGCTGCCCTGCGTGCTGCCGGCGTTACCGTCGTAGCCCTGCTGGCCCTCTCCGATGACGGCGCCCCCAGCTTCGACAGGCGCGTGGCCGAGCAGCTGGCCGCCCTCGATATTCCATCTTTTGCCTGCACGCCGGGCCAGTTCCCGGGCCTGATGGCGGCGGCTATTCAGGGCGGCAAGCTACAGGTGTAAACCGCATGTCATTCCGGGCAGGAAGAGGAATCCGGGAACGTATTTTGAAAATACAGAAGAACGTCATGCTGAGCTTGTCGAAGCATCTCTACCGAGGGTAATCAAGTACTGCCATAACGAAGTGGTAGAGATGCTTCGACAAGCTCAGCATGACGTTCTGATACCGTTTCGCGCCGCTCAGAATATAACCACAGCTTGCTGGCGTCATGGGCCCGTATACGCCAACTGCGTTACTTTACTGCCCGCATGAAAATACTCCTGGTGGAAGACGAGCCCAAGCTGGCGTCTTTCGTGAAAAAAGGCTTCGAGAATGAGGGCTACGAAATCGACGTAGCCTACGACGGGCGCGTGGGCCAGTCGCTGATTCAGCAGAACCGCTACGATTTGGTGATTCTGGACGTGAACCTGCCCTACGTGAACGGCTTCGAGCTGTGCCGGCTGGTGCGCCGCCAGGATGCCCGCGTGCCCGTGCTGCTGCTCACCGCCCTCGACAGCCTCGACGACAAAGTAACCGGCTTCGAGGCCGGCACCGACGACTACCTGGTGAAGCCCTTCGAGTTCAAGGAGCTGCTGCTGCGGGCCCGGGTGCTCACGCGCCGCCACACCGAGGCCGCCACTGTGAAACAAGCCCTGCGCATTGCCGACCTGGAGCTGAACCTCGACGCCAAAACCGTAACCCGCGCCGGCCAGCGCATCGACCTCACCACCAAGGAATACGCCCTGCTGGAGTACCTGCTGCTGAACCGGGGCAAAATCATTTCCCGGGTAGATATTGCCGAGAAGGTCTGGGAGCTGAATTTCGACACCAACACCAACGTCATCGACGTGTACGTGAGCTACCTGCGCAAAAAGCTGGATAAGGGCTACCCCGTTAAGCTCATTCACACGGTGGTGGGCATGGGCTACGTACTGCGGGAAGGGTGATTTTTAATTAAAAATTGAAAATTAAAAGGCATTGCCTTCGAATGGCTTTACGCCGTTCATCCACCTGCGTCTTGCACTGCCCGCTGTGGCTGTTGGCCCAAACGGAACCAAGGTTGCAACACCCACCGCACTAAACTTTTAATTTTTAATTCCCCCTCCTGTGCTCATCCGCAACAAGCTGGTTTTGCGCTTTACCCTGCTGGTGGTGGGTATTCAGCTGTGCTTTTCCGTCTTTATTTATTACTTCCAGGCCACTACCCGGGAGCAGCGGTTTATCAACCGCCTGGCCGGCAAGGCCACCATGACGGCCCGGGTGCTGGTGCGCCACGACAGCCTCAACCACGACCTGCTGCGCACCATGCACCGCCGCGACCTGTTCACGGTGCCGGGCGAGCAAATCAGTATCTACGGGCCCGGCCAGCACCTCATCTATACCAGCGCCGACGGCCTTAGCCAGAAGCTGAACTCCCGCTTTCTGGGCCGCATCCGGCCCGACCAGCCGGTGCAGTTTACCGATGGGGCGCTGGAATCAATTGGGCTGTATTATGAGCGCAACGGCCAGCCGTATTGGATTTTCGCCGCCGGTCACGACGATTTCGGGCACCGACAGCTGCAGAAGCTGGGGCTGATTCTGCTGGCGGCCAACCTGGGGGCGCTGGTGCTCATCATTCTGGCGGGCTGGTATTTCGCGGAGGAGTCGCTGAAGCCGATTTCGCGGGTTATCAGGCAGGTAGAGCGCATCACGGCCTCTCGCCTGAATGCCCGGGTGGACGAGGGCAACGGCACCGATGAAATTGCCCAGCTGGCCCGCACCTTCAACCACATGCTGGGCGGCGTGGAGCAGGCGTTTGAGTCGCAGAAAAGCTTTCTGAGCAACGCCAGCCACGAGCTGCGCACGCCCCTGGCCTCGGTGCTGGGCACGCTGGAAACCGCCTACGCCTACGATACCGATTTAGCGGAGGCCAAACGGAGCATCAGCTCCGCCACCGAGGAAATCAAAAAGCTCATTGAGCTGACCAACGGCCTGCTGAGTCTGGCCAAAGTAACCGACGCCTCCCCCCGCCGCGACTTGGTGCGGCTGGATGAGTGCCTGACCCAGGCCATCGACTCCTGCCAGGCCTGCTACCCCGGCCGCCTGGTGCAGTTGCAGTTTGGCCTGCTGCCGCCCGAGGTGGAGGATATGTTTATGGTGCGCGGCAACGCCCAGCTACTCACCACGGCCCTGCTCAACCTGCTGGATAATGCCTGCAAATACTCCCGGGAAACCGTGCAGGCCGAGTTGGGCTACCTCTCCCCGAAAACCGTGCAGGTGCGCGTAACCGACCAGGGCATCGGCATGGAGCCCCACGAACTGGCCCGCATCTACGAGCCGCTGTACCGCGCCGGTACCGATACTACTGCCCCCGGCTACGGCATCGGCCTGCCCATGACGCGCAAAATTGTGCTCCTGCACGGCGGCCACATCGAGCTGACCTCCACGCTGGGCCGCGGCACCACCGCCACCGTGCAGTTCCCGGCGGCGGAGTAGTTGAATTTGGGAAGCGGTTTAGAAAGTCATAACAGCCTAAAGAACGTCATGCAGAGCATGTGGCGCCTCAAGCCAGTGACGAAGCATCTCGCGTGCTGATGTTGCAATGCTATTCAGATGTCATCAAGCGAGATGCTTCGTCACTGGCTTGAGGCGCCACATGCTCTGCATGACGTAGCACTACTTTTTTGACGGCTTCGAGGTAAATGGTGACTCATCACGCCCATTTAACATCTTCTAATTCCCTTCTCATACGGTTTTAATGCCGGCGGGCGTGTTTTGCGCCATGACCGGACAACCAACCGCATCCGCTGCTGCCCCACGCAACCGGTTTCTGCTCGGGTTGCTGCTGGCTACGCTGCTGCTGTCGACGGCCCTGAACCTGTATCTGCTGTTTCAGGGGCCACAGTACGCTCCCGAGTACGACCTGGACGCGCAGCTGCCCGAGCTGGTGACGGAAGTGGAGCTGCAGCAGGCCCGCCGCGCGCTGGCCGAGTGCCAGTCCGGCCACCCCGTTACGCCCGACACGCTCACCACCGTTACTGTCCCCCGCCACCCCTGACCGGGGTGGCCTTGCCGCTGCCAAGCGGCTTTTTTGTTTTCTCCCTTCCTTCATGCTCCCTCGCCAACAACACGTTCTGAACGCCCTGGCCATCTGTGCGGCCGCCTGCGACAATTGCGCCGCCCTGGGCCTGCCCGCCCTGGCCTCTACCCCCACCCAGCTCCGCAGCCTGCAGCTCAGCCGCGACTGCGCCGACTTGTGCCGGCTGGCGGCGGCCTTCGTGGCCCGCGAGGCCGAACACGCCGTGCACATTCTGCGCGAGTGCGCCGAGCTGTGCCGGGCCTGCGCCGATGCGTGTACCCAGTTTGCCACCGACCACCACCGGGTGTGCACCGAAGCCTGCCGCCGGGGCGAAGACGCCTGCCGCACGGCCTTTGTGTAGGCCGGTTTTAATGTTTTCTAATGTGAGCCTCACGCGGCTCTAATGCCGGCGGATGAGCTTTGCCGGACACGCTCCTTCTCTGTGCCTTTTCTCCGACACCTGACTATGCCTGCTCCTGTTCTGAAATCCTTACGCTGGCTCCTGCTGCCGCTGGCCTCGGCCGCCTTGGCGGGCTGCGGGGCCAACTCCCAGGCCGAAACGCCCAAAGCCGAAGCTCCGCCCGCCCTGCCCACCACCCAGCTCACCGCCCGCGACACCATCCTGACCCACGATTACGTGGCCGATATTCAGGCGGTGCAGAACGTGGAAATCCGGGCCCGGCTGGAGGGGTTTTTGGAGCAGATTTACGTGGATGAGGGCCAGGCCGTGCGCAAGGGCCAGCCCCTGTTTCGCATCAACGATACGGAGTACAAAAGCCGGCTGAGCCGGGCCCAGGCCGAGCTGAGCAGCGCCCAGGCCGCCGCCCGCGTGGCCCGCCTGGAGCTGGAGCGCGTGCAGCTGCTCACCAGCAAGGACATCATCTCCAAAACCGAGCTGGAAGTGGCCCGGGCCAAGTACCACGCCGCCCAGGCCGATATTCAGCAGGCCCGCTCCACGGCCGCCAACGCCGCTTTGCACCTCTCCTATACCCTGGTGCGGGCCCCCTTCGATGGCGTTATGAACCGCATTCCGCTCAAGAAAGGCAGCGTGATTGAGGACGGCACCCTGCTCACTACCGTGTCAAACATCAACGAGGTGTTTGCCTACTTCAACGTGTCGGAGGCCGAGTACTTGGCCTATGCGAAGAAAGCCGGCCGCGACTCGGCCCGGGCCACCAACGTGGCCCACCTGCTGCTGGCCGACGGCTCCACGTACTCGGTGAAGGGCAAGGTGGAAACCGTGGAAAGCCAGTTTCAGGCGGGCACCGGCTCCATTGCCTTCCGGGCCCGCTTCGATAATCCCCAGGGCCTGCTGCGCCACGGGGCCAGCGGCAAGGTGCGCCTGAGCAGCACCGTGGAGGATGCCGTGCTGGTACCCCAGAAATCGGTGTTCGAGATTCAGGATAAGAACTACGTGTTCATGGTGGATAAGCAGGGCCGGGTGAAGCAGCACGCCTTCCAGCCCCAAACCCGCCTCTCCGACTTCTACGTGGTGAAAACCGGCCTCAAAAGCGGCGACAACATCGTGTACGAAGGCGTGCAGGACCTGCGCGACGGCGCCACCATCCGTCCCCAGCCCGTGGCTATGAACGAGCTGATTGAAGAAGCACGGTAGGGTTGGTAATAAGTCTAAAGCTAGAGGACTAAAAACTAGCTCCCCTCCTCAGATGAGGAGGGGTTGGGGGTGGTTGACCGGAGCGTTAGGGTTGGTATTGGTCCTGGATTTTATTCCTGGTTGAGGGGCTGGGAAGTATGATACTGGCGCTAAAACGATGATGCCCATCAACCACCCTTAACCCCTCCTCATCTGAGGAGGGGAACTAGCTCAAGCCTTGGTTCTTCCCCCCGCTCCCTACGGTTCACCTTCCCCGATACCCCACACCCTATGCTCGCACTCTTCATTCGCCGGCCGGTTCTCTCGTTGGTGATTTCCCTGTTTATCACGTTTCTGGGCGGGCTGGCGCTTTTCTCGCTGCCCATCACCCAGTTCCCCGACATCGTGCCACCCTCCGTGACGGTGACGGCCCGCTACACCGGGGCCAACGCCGAGGTGTGCGCCAAGGCCGTAGCTACGCCGCTGGAGCGGGCCATCAACGGGGTGCCGGGCATGACCTACATGTCGTCGGTGAGCAGCAACAGCGGGCTGACGGTGATAACCGTGTTTTTCCAGGTGGGCACCGACCCCGACCTGGCCGCCGTGAACGTGCAGAACCGGGTGCAAACCATCATTGATGAGCTGCCGGAAGAGGTAATCCGGGCCGGGGTGAGCACCGAGAAGGAGGTGAACAGCATGCTGCTCTACCTCAACGTGATGAGCGAAGATCCCAAGGTGAGCGAGAAGTTCATCTACAACTTCGCCGATATCAATGTGTTGCAGGAGCTCAAGCGAATTGACGGGGTGGGCTTTGCCGAAATCATGGGCCAGCGCGAGTACTCCATGCGCGTGTGGCTGCAGCCCGACCGCATGGTGGCCTACAACGTGTCGGCCGAGGAAGTGGTGGAGGCCATCCGGGCCCAGAACGTGGAGGCCGCGCCCGGCAAATCGGGGGAAAGCTCGGGCCAGGATGCCCAGATGCTGCAGTACGTGCTGCGCTACACCGGCAAGCTCTTCGAGCCCAAGCAGTACGAGGACATTGTGCTGCGCGCCAACCCCGACGGCTCGGTGCTGCGCCTCCGGGACGTGGCCCAGGTGAAGTTCGACGTGCTCAGCTACGGCATGGTATCCAAGATTGACGGCCGGCCCTCGGCGGCCATCATGCTCAAGCAGCGCCCCGGCTCCAACGCTTCGGATGTCATTAAGCAGGTAAAGGAGCGCATGGCTGAACTGAAGCAGACGTCCTTCCCACCCGGCATGACCTACAACGTGGCCTACGACGTGTCACGCTTCCTCGATGCTTCCATTCATGAAGTGCTGCGCACCCTGGTCGAGGCGTTTCTGCTGGTGTTCGTGGTGGTGTACCTGTTTTTGCAGGACTGGCGCTCCACGCTTATTCCGGCGCTGGCCGTGCCGGTGGCGCTGGTGGGCACGCTGTTTTTCATGCAGCTGCTGGGCTTCAGCATCAACCTGCTCACGCTGTTTGCGCTGGTGCTGGCTATTGGCATTGTGGTGGATAACGCCATTGTGGTGGTGGAGGCCGTGCACGCCAAAATGCACGAAAAGCACCTCTCGGCGATGGATGCCACGCTGGAAGCCATGTCGGAAATTGGCGGGGCCATTGTGGCAATTACCCTGGTGATGTCGGCGGTGTTCGTGCCGGTGTCGTTTATGGACGGGCCCGTGGGCGTGTTCTACCGGCAATTTTCGCTTACGCTGGCTATATCCATCGTCATTTCGGGGGTGAATGCGCTTACCCTGACGCCGGCGCTGTGCGCGCTGATGCTCAAACCAACCCACGCCATTGAGGGCGACACGCCCGATGCTGCAACCGGCCGGAAGCTGGGGCTGCTGGATCGGTTCTTTGCCGGTTTCAACCGCCGCTACGAGGCCCTGGCCACCCGCTACCAGTGGCTGGTGCGCACCGTGGCCAGTCGGCGCGTTGTTACCATTGGCCTGCTGGTGGGGTTCTGCCTGGCAACCTGGGGGGTGAATGCGGTGCTGCCCAGCGGCTTTATCCCGACTGAGGATCAGGGCATGGTGTATGTGAACGTGACTACGCCGCCCGGCGCCACCGTGGAGCGTACCGAGAAAGTGCTCGACGAAATCCAGCAAGTGGCCGCCAAGCTGGGCCCGGTAGAATCGGTGTCGACGCTGGCCGGCTACAGTCTCATGAACGAGGTGGCCGGGGCCAGCTACGGCATGGGCATGATCAACCTGAAAGCCTGGGACGACCGGAAGGAATCGGTAACCGACCTGATTGCCCAGCTCAACGAGCGCACCAAGCACATCCACGACGCCGACATCCAGTTCTTCCCTCCGCCCACCGTGCCGGGCTTCGGCAACTCCAGCGGCTTCGAGCTGCGCCTGCTCGACAAAACCGGCCGCGGCGACCTGCCCGCCACCGCCCGGGTGGCCGATAAGTTCATCACCGCCCTCACCAACACGCCGGCCGTGGGCGGGGCCTTCACCGGCTTCGATGCCAGCTTCCCCCAGTACCTCATCCACGTAGACCAGGACCAGGCGGCCAAGAAGGGCGTGACCGTGGAAAAGGCCATGAGCACGCTGCAGACGCTGATGGGCTCGTTCTACGCCTCCAACTTCATCCGCTTCGGGCAGATGTACAAGGTAATGGTGCAGGCCGCCCCCGGCTACCGCACCAGCCCCGAGGACGTGCTGAAAATGCACGTCAAAAACGACCGGGGCGAGATGGTGCCCTACTCCAGCTTCGTGCGCCTGGAGCGGGTGTACGGCCCCGAGCAACTGACGCGCTACAACATGTACACCTCGGCCATGCTCAACGGCGACGCGGCCCCCGGCTTCAGCTCCGGCGACGTAATCAAGACCATTGAGGAAGTGGCCGCCAAGGAGCTGCCCCGCGGCTACAGCTATGAGTGGAGCGGCATGACGCGGGAGCAAATCCTGAGCGGCAACCAGGCCCTCTACGTGTTTGCGGTAGTGCTCCTGTTTGTGTACCTGCTGCTGGCGGCCCAGTACGAAAGTTTCCTGCTGCCGCTGCCGGTGCTGCTGAGTTTGCCCACCGGCATCTTCGGGGCCTTCCTGTTTCTGAAGCTGCTAGGCCTGGAAAACAACATCTACGCCCAGGTTTCGCTGGTGATGCTCATTGGCCTGCTGGGCAAGAACGCCATTCTCATCATCGAGTTTGCAGTGCTCAAGCGCCAGGAGGGGCTGTCGGCGCTGGAAGCGGCGGTGCAGGGCGGCTACTCCCGCCTGCGCCCCATTCTGATGACCAGCTTCGCCTTTATTGCCGGCCTGATTCCGCTGACCATTGCCACCGGCGCGGGCGCGCTGGGCAACCGCTCCATCGGCACCGCGGCGGCCGGCGGCATGTTCATCGGCACCCTGTTTGGCGTCATCCTGATTCCGGGCCTCTACGTGCTGTTTTCGCGCCAGAGCAAGCAGGAGAAGAAGCGTAAGCAGCTCACCGAGCCCACCGAAGCCCTGGAACCCGCCCACGCCTGACGAACGTGGCTCCCCTCCTTGGAAAGGAGGGGTTGGGGGTGGTTGATGACGGTAGAACGATGCACAAGAACATCACCCTACGCCGCGGTATAAATGTAACGTCACATGCTCAGCCCGACAAACGCAAGTCGTACCTACGCCCATCAACCACCCCTAGCCCCTCCTTTCCAAGGAGGGGAACTAACTCTAGCTTTTAGCTCTAGCCTTGCTAGCCCCATGACCTTACCCAACCCAATACGCTCCCTCACCCGCCGCACGCTGCCGGCATTGGCCGCCCTGGCTTTGGCTACGGGCTGCCGGGTGGCCGCGCCCACCGTGCAGCCCGCCGCGGCCACCATGCCGGCCGCCTTCCCCGCCACGGCCGCTACCACCGACTCCGCTTCCGTGGCCGACCAATCTTGGCGGCAGTTTTTCGGGGACCGGAACCTGGTGGGCCTGCTCGATACGGCCCTGCAGGCCAATCCCGATGTGCGCACGGCCATCCAGCGCATCGAAATTGCCCGGGCCAACCTGCAGGTGCAGCGCGGGGCGTTGCTGCCTACCGTGAACGGGGTAGCCAGCGCCGGCGTGGAGAAGTTCGGCGACTACACCCTCAACGGCATCGGCAACTACGACACCAACCTCTCGCCCAACGTGGAGGGCCGACAGCGCATCCCCAACCCCACGCCCGACTTCTTCCTGGGCCTGCGCAGCTCCTGGGAAATTGACCTCTGGGGCAAGCTGCGCCAGCGCCGGCAGGCAGCCTATATGCGCCTGCTGGCCTCCGAAAAAGGCCGTCATCTGGTAGAAACGGCCCTGGTGGCCGAGGTGGCCCGGCTGTACTACAACCTGCTGGGGCTGGACAACGAGCTGGCCGTACTCACCAAAAACCAGCGCCTGCAGGAGCGCGCCCTGGAAATTGTGAAGGTGCAGAAGCAGGCCGGCCGGGCCAACGAGCTGGCCGTGCAGCAGTTCACGGCCCAGCTGCTGCGCACCCGCAGCCTGGAAGCCGAAACCCGGCAGCGCATTGCCGCCTCCGAAAACGAGCTGAACCGCCTGCTGGGCCGCTACCCCCAGCACATTGCCCGGGGCCTGCCCATTCTGCAGCAGCCGCTGCCCACCCAGGTGCAGGCCGGCCTGCCCGCCACCATGCTCCTGCGCCGCCCCGATGTGCAGCAGGCCGAGCTGCAGCTGGTGGCGGCCCGCGCCGATGTATCGGCCGCCCGGGCGGCATTTCTGCCCTCGCTCACGCTCACCCCGTTCGTGGGCGTGAATGCCTACCGGGCCTCGGTGCTGTTCAACACGCCCGGCTCGTTGGCCTACGGCCTCCTCGCAGGCTTGAGCGCGCCCCTGCTCAACCGCAACGGCCTCCAGGCCGACCTGCGCCGCTCGGCCGCCGAGCAGAAGATTGCCTACAACGACTACCAGAAAGCCGTGCAAACCGGCTTCGAGGAAGTGAGCACCAGCCTGCGCGGCATTGGCAACTACCAGCGCATGTTTGAGCTGCAGCAGCAGGAAGTAGCCGCCCTTAACAAAGCCGTCAGCGTATCCGACGACCTATACAAGGCCAACTACGCCTCCTACCTGGAAGTGGTAACCGCCCAGCGCAGCGTGCTGGAAGCCGAGCTGAACCTGACCCAAACCCGCCGCCAGCAGTTCCTGCTCCTCATCGACCTCTACCGCGCCCTGGGCGGTGGCTGGACACCGACTGCGGCGGCGGAGTAACAAGGTATGTTAAAACAGAAAAGCGGTGTCACTGCTGGAGTGGCGCCGCTTTTCTGTTTAGTATGAACAGTTTCCCAGAACGTCATTCCGAGCGAAGCCGAGGAATCTCGCGTGCTGATGTTGTTGCTTGAAGAACCTCATTTCGAGCGAATCCGAAGCATTTCTACAGCTTCGTCGGATTACCAGCACAACGTCAGTACGCGAGATTCCTCGACTTCGCTCGGAATGACGTTCTATTGCTAGCCTGCGAATTTCCCTTGTCACCCTTACCACGTCCCACAGTCATTCGAGCCGATAGGGGCACCGTCGGGCATGGGGAGGGCGGGCGCGGGCTGGAATTTCTCGGGGTTGTCCTCGAACTGCCGGATGGTGCGCAGGGCGGCCAGGGCAGTGGCCCGGCGGCCTTCCTCCTTGGCCTTCTGCTCTTTTTGAAGCTGCTTTTTCAGGTCTTCTACCTTCAGGGCAGCCAGGGCTTTCACGCCGACCGGAGCCTGGGGCGCGGCGGCCAAAGCCAGCAGCTTTTGCAGCGTGAGCATCTGCACGAGGCGCTGCAGCTCGCCGGGGTAGCCGGTTTCGGGCCGGGCCTCCCAGGTAGCGGCCAGCAGCTTATCCAGCACCGCCCCGAGGCCGGGCTGCTCGGCGTGGCGGGCGTGGTATTCCTCCAAACGCGCCGCCCGCTGCGGATTCAGCAGAAACTCCAGCGTAGTAGCCGCCGCCGATTCGGCCGCGCCCAGCGGGTCGAAGGTGAGGCCGGTGCGAGCGGGGAAGGTTTCGCGGCTGCGGCCGTAGTTCACGGGGCGCGGCGGAATCTTCAGCAAGAGCTCTTCCGACAAAGCCAGTTCCCAGGGCGAAATCGTGCGCAGCAGCGCGTCGAAGGCCTTCCACTGCTCGGCGGGCTCTACCAGCCGGGTGATGGTCTGGCCGTCGCCCTTCACGGCGTAGGTGTAGTAGAGGCCGCCCAGCTCCTTGGAGGCCGCCTCTACCTGGTAGCGCTGCAGCAGGTACATGGGCACCAGCACTTCTTCCAGCATGGCCATGGGTTGGCCGGGGGCCAGGGCCTTTTCTGAGAAGCGGGCCAATAGTTGGCGGCGCACGTCCAGGAGGCGGTTCAGCTCGGCGGCGGCGTTGGGGCCGTCGTCCCAGAGGTGGGCTGTGGGGTGGGCTCCGCCGGCGGCCCGGGCGTCGGCATCGGAAATAAATACGTAGCCCTCGGCCAGCGTCTGCTTCATCACCGCGTCCAGAGCGGCCTTTTCATCGGCCTGGGGCCCGAAATCCTGGTAGCCGTAGAGGATGGCGCGCTTGTCCCAGCTGCCAATGCCAACGGCGTAGGCCTCGCTCAAATCAATACTGCCGTCGGGGCGCATCGTAATGCGGGGCATGGGGTAGTCCATCACCGACGACCGGTCCCGGGTGCTGGCCGAGTAGTTGTGGTAGAGGCCCAGGGTGTGGCCCACCTCGTGGGCAGCCAACTGGCGCAGGCGGGCCACACCCATCTGCAGCATATCGGGCGGGGTGGGCTTACCATCTTCGTAAGGCTGCAGCAACCCCTCAGCAATCAGGAAATCCTGGCGCACCCTGAGCGAGCCCAGCGACACCTGTCCCTTGATGATTTCGCCGGTGCGCGGGTCCACAATGCTCGCCCCGTACGACCAGCCCCGGGTGGAGCGGTGCACCCACTGAATGAGGTTGTAGCGGATATCCATGGGGTCGGCGTCCTCAGGCAGCAGCTTCACCTGGAAGGCGTTGCGGTAGCCGGCCGCCTCAAAGGCCTGGTTCCACCACGCGGCCCCTTCCAGTAGGGCCGAGCGCACGGGCTCGGGCGCGCCCCGGTCGAGGTAGTACACAATGGGCTCCACGGCTTCACTCTGGTTCGCCGTGGGGTCTTTCTTTACGAGCCGGTGCCGCACCAGCTGCCGCTTTAGAATAGGCTGGTCGATGGGCGTGGCATAGTCCATGTACTCGTTGGCGTAGTAGCCGGCCCGGGGGTCGAAGGCCCGGGGCTTGTAGCCCGCATCGGGCAGCTGAATAAACGAGTGGTGCATGTGCACCGTCACGGCGTTCGGGTCGGGCGTCACCGACTGGATTTCGCGGCCTTTGGCCTTGCCGGTGAGGGTGATGATGGCCTCAAACTCGGAGTTCTGGGGGAAGCCCTTGGTGTTGGGCAGAAACACCGCCGAGCGGCTTTCTTCGGCCTTATAGCTGCCTTGTTTCAGGTCTTCCAGCTTATCACTGATCTGGTGCGAATCACGGAGCAGAAACGGCGTGAGGTCTACCAACACCCGGTTGCCTTCCTGGGCCTCAGCCTTGAACCCCCAGATAACCGACTGCGCAAACGCCTGCTCCACCGATTTACGTTCCTCGGGGTTCGGGCTCACGGCCCGGTAGTCGTAGTTGGGCTGCAGCAGCAAAATCTTGGGCCCACTCTTTACAAACTTCACGATGCGCGTCTGCCCGATCTGGCCCCGGTCGAGGCCCAGATCATTGGAACCCACGCCCTGGGGCAGGCTGCTCACGTAGAGGATTTCCTGATCGAGCTTGTCGATTTCCAGCAGAATACGCCCACCTTTCTCGTCCCAGTAAAACGGAAAGTAACCCGGAAACTTCTGGAGTCCCTTGGTTTTTTCGGCCAGGGTTTGGGCCGAAGCCAGGGGCGCACTCAGCAGGAAGCCGCCAAGCAGTAGAGAGTAGAGTTTTTTCACGCGGAAAGGAAAAAGATAAAGTCGTGGTGGTAAGGTAGAAATGGAAGTCGGGAGTTGGACACCAACGGGCGGGTTTTCTCGCCCCCCGTGACGCGGATATTTCCATTATACAAGGCGGGTCTGCAGCCGCAACTTGCAACCCCCAGCCGGGCACCGGGCTCTTTCCAAGTGCTTACCCTACCCCATTTCCGTGAATTTTCTGCGCTCTGGCGTACTCCTGCTGCTGGCCCTACCATTGGCTTCCAGCGCTTTACCGACCCCACTCACCGCCCGCGAAACCCGCAACCTCACGGCCCTTACCAAGCTGGTGGGTAACGTGAAGTATTTCTACCCCAACCGCCACACGGCCCACCTGAGTTGGGAAACGGTGCTCGTGCGCAGCATTCCGGCCGTGCGCCGCGCCCGCACCGATGCCGCCCTGGCCCGCACGCTTGATAGTCTGCTGCGGCCCCTGGCTCCGGAAATCCGGCTGCTGCTGCCCGGCTCTCCCGCGGCACCTGCTGGCCCAGCGACAACAAACGCCGGGTCCTATTACTTCCGGGAGCACCATAGTCTGGGCCAGGATAAAACCGGGCTGCCGGTGGCCCGGCTGATGCTGAAGCTGGCGGGCATTCCGTACGCCAGCACCATTCGGGCAGCTACACGGGCGGTAGCCGACAGCCTGTTTCCGAACGGGCAGCGCCGCTATACCGCCGAGCTTACCGACTCCGTGCGGCTGGCGTTACCGCTGGTGCTCCCGGCAGCGCAGTATCGGCAGCGGCTGGTGTACCGGCCGGGGCGGCGGGTACGGCGGTTATCGGCCACTACGGCGGAGCAGCGGCTGGCCACGGTAATCCTGACCTGGAACATCATCCAGCATTTTTACCCGTACCGCGCGGTGCTGGAGCAAGTCCGGTGGGAAGCGGCGCTACCCGTGGCGCTTCAACAAGCTGCCCAGGCCACTACCGAAGCCGAGCTACTCGCCGCTTGCCGCACGATGCTGGCCCATTTGCCCGACCGGCACGTGGCTATCGGCCCCAAAACCCGCACCGGCCTGCGCATCGTGGACCCACCGTGGGCGCTGCAGCTGGCGTTAGTTGAAGGCCAGGTAGTGCTGCGGCAGGTGCCGGCGGCACTGCAGCCAACGGTAGCGCGCGGCAGCATCCTCACGCACGTAAACGGCCGGCCGGTAGGCAATCTGCTCGACACGCTGCAAACCAGAATACCAGCCACTTTCCCGGCCGTGGCGCGGCAGCTGGCCGCCGAGCAACTGCTCACCAATCTCGCAACCAGAGCCCCGGCGGCCAGCTTTACTTTCCGCGACTCCCTGGGCCGCAGCACTGATATTCGGTGGACCCTTCAGCAGCTACGGGGCAGCCTGTACAACCAGGCCCCACCCGTGCGGGAGCTGGCACCGGGACTGGTGTACCTGGATGCCACCCGCCTGCGCTACTCCGATTTTCAGCGGGTACTGCCGCAGCTGCAGTCCGCCCAGGGCCTGATAATTGACCTGCGCCAGCGCCCACACTACGACCTGCTGCGCATTCTGCCCCACTTCAGCCGGCAGCCCCTGCTTACGGATAGCCTGACCATGCCGGTGCTGCGCCAGCCAGCTTTCAATCAGGCTGAGTTTGCGGGAGAGAAATCAGACCGAAAGATGCCGCAGCTGCCGTTTATTGCGGCCCCAAAGGTATTCCTGGTGGGCCCGCACACCTACAGCTACGGCGAAACCGTGGCGGAGGTGGTGCGGCGGCACCGGCTCGGGGCGCTGCTGGGCCAGCCCACCGGCGGCACCAACGGGGAAATGAATTTTGCGGCCATCGGGCGCGCCTACCTGCTGAGCTGGACCGGGCGACGGGTGGTGAGCCGGAGCGGCTCCTACCAGGGCAAGGGCATTACGCCGGATGAAGTGGTAACTCCCACGCTGCGCCAGGTAGCTACCGGCCAGGATGCCGACGTACAACGAGCCACAGAGTTGCTGCGGAAAACCCAACCGGCTAATTGAGTTTTGCAGTCGGCAGGTGCGAATGAACGGAGGAGCTTGTGACTTTTACCGGCTTCAGCAGTTATCTACCACGGCTATTTTCACTAGCGCGTGCGTACTTTATCCATTCACACTCCCTTCCATGACGAACAACACCACCTCTCCCGCTAACACCTTCACGCTGGGCAATGACCTGACCGTTAACCGCATGGGCTACGGCGCCATGCGCATTACCGGCGACGGTATCTGGGGCCCGCCCCGCGACCATGCCGAAGCCATCCGGGTGCTGCGGCGCGCCGTGGAGCTGGGCATCAACTTCATCGATACGGCCGACAGCTACGGCCCGAACGTGTCAGAGGAGCTGATTGCCGAGGCCCTGCACCCCTACCCGGCCGGGCTGGTGATTGGCACCAAAGGCGGATTGCTGCGCACCGGCCCCAACCAGTGGCCCATTGATGCCAGCCCCAAACACCTGCGCGAAGCCCTGGAAGGCAGCCTGAAACGGCTGAAACTGGAGCAGATTGACCTCTACCAGCTCCACCGTATCGATCCGAACGTACCGTTCGAGCAGACGCTGGAGTTCCTGCAGCAGGCCCGACAGCAGGGCAAAATCAAGCACATCGGCCTCTCGGAAGTAACCGTGGAGCAGATTCAGCAGGCTCAGCAAGCGGTGCCGGTGGTATCGGTGCAGAACATGTACAGCGTGGACAACCGCAAGTGGGAAGCCGAGCTGACCTACTGTGAGCAGAACGGCCTGGCCTTTATTCCGTGGTACCCACTGGCCGGCGGCAACCAGGAGGCGTTGAGCAAACTCGCCGAAATTGGTCAGCGGCACGAGGCCAGCCCCCAGCAGGTTGCCCTGGCCTGGCTGCTACACCGCTCCCCCAACATCCTCCTCATTCCGGGCACCTCCAAAGTGAAGCACCTGGAAGAAAACGTGCAGGCCGCCGCCATTCAGCTTTCTGCTGAGGACATGGCGGCCCTGGACAAGCTGGGCGACGCGTAAACGACCTCCACGTTTCCAATCAACCGTCATTCCGAGCGAAGCCGAGGAATGACGGTCAAGTATGAATGCCCTAACCTGCCAGCACCATGCCCCAACAGCCCAACCTCCAACGCTTCCTCGACGCCCAGCAGCGCGACTACGCCACGGCCCTCTCGGAAATTCGGGGCGGCCGGAAGCGCAGCCACTGGATGTGGTACATTTTCCCGCAGGTGCAAGGGCTGGGCCACAGCGAAACGGCCCGGTTTTACGCCATCCAAGACCAGCAAGAGGCTGAGGCCTATCTGAAACACCCGGTACTGGGGCCACGCCTGCGAGAAATCAGTGAGGCGCTGCTGACGCTAGAAAGCAACGACGCCACCCGCATCATGGGCAGCCCCGACGACGTGAAGCTCCGGTCCAGCATGACGCTGTTTGCCGTGCTGGAAGGTGCTGACCCGGTTTTTCAACGGGTGCTGGATAAGTATTTCGGCAGCGAACCGGACGAGAAAACGCTGCAGATTCTGCGACAGAACCTGTAGCGTGGCGGCCAGGACTTATTACATTACTGCCCGTCATGCTGAGCTTGTCGAAGCATCTCTACCGCTTCGTTGAAGCAGTGCAGGCGAAGCGGTAGAGATGCTTCGACAAGCTCAGCATGACGGGCTTTTATAAAGCCGGCTTCCTCGTTTACCCCAACACCGCCTCAATCCGGGCCAGCTCCTCGGGGCTGAACTGCAGGTTTTCCAGGCAGCGCAGGGAGTCGGTGAGCTGCTCGGGCTTGCTGGCCCCGATGAGCACGGAGGTGATTCGCTCGTCGCGCAGAATCCAACTGAGGGCCAGCTGGGCCAGGCTTTGGTTGCGCTCCTGGGCTAGGTCGTTGAGCTGGCGGATTTGGGTGAGGCGGGCTTCGGTCAGCTGGTTTTCGGTGAGAAAACCCACGCCCTTGGCTACGCGCGAATCGTCGGGTATGCCGTGCAGGTATTTGTTGGTGAGCAAGCCCTGAGCCAGGGGCGAAAACGGGATGCAGCCCACGCCTTCCTGGCCCAGCAGATCCAGCAAACCGTTTTCCGGGCCGCGCTCAAACATCGAGTATTTGGGCTGGTGAATCAGGCAGGGCGTGCCCAGCTCACGCAGGATGCGGATGGCCTCGGCCGCCTCCTGGGGCGCGTAGTTGCTGATGCCCACGTACAGGGCCTTGCCCTGGCGCACCACGTGGTCGAGGGCGGCCATGGTTTCTTCCAAGGGCGTTTCGGAGTCGGGGCGGTGCGAGTAGAAGATGTCCACGTAGTCCAGCTTCATGCGACGCAGGCTCTGGTCGAGGCTGGAGACGAGGTATTTGCGGGAGCCCCATTCGCCGTAGGGCCCCTCCCACATGTGGTAGCCGGCCTTGGTGGAAATAACCAGCTCGTCGCGGTAGCCGCGGAAATCTTCTTTCAGAATACGGCCGAAGTTGGTTTCGGCCGAGCCGGGCGGCGGGCCGTAGTTATTGGCCAGGTCGAAATGAGTGACGCCCGAGTCGAAGGCCCGGTGCAGGATGGCGCGGAAGTTATGCAGCACATCCACGTCGCCGAAGTTGTGCCAGAGGCCGAGCGACACGGCCGGCAGTTTCAGGCCGCTGCGGCCGCAGCGGCGGTAGGGCATGTCGGCGTAGCGGCTGGGGCTGGGTTGGTAGGGCATGAGCGGAGTTGGTTGGATTGGGGTAGCAAGTACGCAGAAACCCGGAAAGTGTACGCGCCACTACCGCCGTTTTCGCGAAGGAACCAGTAGTATTACACCTAAGCATCCGCTTGTCATTCCGAGCTTGCCGAGGAATCTCGCGTGCTGACGTCAGGATTGCTACCACAACGTCAGCACGCGAGATTCCTCGGCAAGCTCGGAATGACGTTCTATTTCAACAGCCCGCCTTCATGCCCCACCTGATTCCGACCTACCGGCTGCAGCACTTTTCCCGCCCCGATGAGGAGCCGGCGGATGCGTTTTTCATGGACGAGCACACCCACACGGCCGGGCCGCCCCTGGGGGTGCCGTACCGGGGCAACTACTATAAAATCGGGATTTGCCTGCGCGGCACCGCAACGCTGAAGGCTAATCTGGAAACGTACTGCATCCAGCCCGGCAGCCTGATGCTCATCACGCCGCACATCATCAAAGAGTGGACAAGCTTCTCGCCTGACCACGACAGCCTGTCGGTTTTCTTCACGCCCGAGTTCATCACCACCCGCAACCACATTCCAATCGACAACTTTCAGTTTCTGGAAAGCGCCACCCGGCACGTGCTGCCCCTAGCGGCAGCGGAAGCGGCCAGCATCACGGCCTCCATGCGCCTGCTGCAGCAGAAGTTTCAGGCTCCGCACCCCTACCGCAACCAGGTCATCAAAAGTCTGATCAACAGCCTGCTCTATGAGGTGGTGGGCCTCTACGACCAGCAGCATGCGGCGCTGCAGGCTACCCAAACCCGCAGCCAGCTGCTTACCGCCGAGTTCAAGCTTCTGGTAAACGCGCACGGCACCACCGCGCGCAGCGTGAAGTTCTACGCCGACCGCCTCTGCATCACGCCCAAGCACCTCACCGACACCCTGAAGCAGACCACCGGCAAAACCGCCGGCGAGTGGATTGAGGAAGCCGTGATGCTGGAAGCCAAGGCCCTGCTGCAGCACGGGCAGCTCTCCGTGGCCCAGGTAGCCGACCTGCTGCACTTCCCCGATCAATCCGCGTTCAGCCGCTTCTTCCGCAACAGCCTCGGCCTCTCACCTACGGCGTACAAGCAGGCAGGGTAGGCTTTAGAGGATATAGGAACGTCATGCTGAGCTTGTCGAAGCATCTCTCCCGCTTCGTTGGATTACCATGGCAACGAAGCGGGAGAGATGCTTCGACTTCGCTCAGCATGACGTTCTGAATAGTGGCAGCCGTTGCTACTGACACTTATCCGCCTCACCTTCCCGCCTTTTTGCCCAACCTTCCCGCCCTTTCGCTCTGGCAGCGGGCGTGGGGGCGGGCCACCTTTGCAGCACCCGCTTCCGGTCGGAGCTGGAACAGCTGAATCAGGCAATTGCCGGCCGGCGCGGATCGTATTTCTCTTCCCTATTTTCCCTTTTCGTATGATTCTGATAACGGGTGCAACCGGCCACATTGGGTTGGCGGTAATAGAGCGGCTGCTGCAGCTGATTGACCCCGGCCATGTGGCCGGGCTGGTGCGCGACGAAGCCAAAGCCGCCGGCCTGCAGGCGCGGGGCGTGCACATCCGCGTGGGCGACTACCGCGACCCGGCCTCCCTGAACCGGGCCATGCAGGGCATCAGCAAAGTGCTGCTGGTTTCCGGCGGTGGCGACGACGACGGCCTGCAGCAGCATTGCAACGTAGTGGATGCCGCCAAAAAAGCCGGCGTAGCGTGCCTGGCCTACACCAGTCGCGCCCTGCAAAACCCCGCCACGCTGGTCAACCAGCTCATGGAGCGCCACTTCCAGACGGAGGACTACATCCGGGCCAGCGGGGTGCCGTACGTGCTGTTCCGCAACATTCTGTACCTGGACACGATGCCGCAGTTTGTGGGTCCGCAGGTGTTTGAGCGGGGCATTCAGCTGCCCGCCGGCCAGGGCCGGGTGGCCTTTGCGCTCCGCCAGGATATGGGCGAGGCCATTGCCAACGTGCTGGCCGACAGCCGCTGCGACAACCGCATCTTCACCTTCACCGGCAGCACCACCTATTCCTTCGCCGATGTAGCCGCGGCCCTGAGCGAGCTGTCCGGGAAGCCTGTGGCCTACACGCCCATCGAGCAGTCCGCCTTCGAAGCCCGGCTGCAGGCGCAGGGCCTGCCCGAAGTAGCCATCCGGCGCATCACCGGCTTCCTCACCGACATCAAAAACGGCCAGGAATCCACCGTCAGCCCCGAACTGGCCGATGTACTGGGCCGCCCGCCCACGCCACTGAAAGAAGGCCTGAAAGCTATTTTCAAGCTGTAAACGGCTGTTTTTCGTCAGCAACGCCCGGCCGAAACGTCGGGCGTTGCTGTTGGTGGTTTAGCGAACCGTACATCGGCCCGCCAAACCGCTGGATGAGGGCGTTGCGCTATTTTTACCGTCCTTCAGTCCATGCCAACCATTACGCTCGCTTCACCCGTCAGATTTCAGTACGCCAACCGCGTGGCGGCCAGTCTGCTCCTGCTCAGCAACTGCTATTTCCTTACGCTGGGTTTCCTAACCATCCGCTCCGGAGGTGGCCCAATGGGTTATGGGTTACTAGTGCTGCCTTTTCTGTTGGCTGCTTACAGCTTTCTTATGCCGGCGGCGCTGGCTTTTACCCGGAAGTGGCGCGGCAGCCTTCCCTTGTTCGTGCTCAACCTGATCGGGCTGCTGTACAGTATGTGTCTGCTGTATTTTTTACTTTTCGCGTCGGGCCTGCAGTAACCGCCTGTTCTCAATAGACCTTCCTTATGGAGCAAAAAATCCGTTCCCTCCGCCCCTTCATTGGGGCCAAAGACTATGCCGAGTCGCGCCGCTTCTACCAGGCCTGGGGCTTCACAGAGGTGGTGTTGTCGCCGGCCATGTCATTATTTACCCTTGCGGGCGTGAGCTTCTACCTGCAGGACTATTACGCAGCCGAGTGGGTAGACAATACCATGCTATTCCTGGAAATGGAAGACGTGGAGCAGTACTGGCCACAGCTGGAGGCGCTGGACCTGCCCGGGCAGTTTCCGGGCGTGCGGGTGCTGCCCATCCGGCAGGAGGCCTGGGGCCGGGAAGGCTTCGTGCACGACCCCTCCGGCGTGCTCTGGCACATCGGCGAGTTCAACAAGAGCTGAGCGTGAACCTACCAGAACGTCATGCAGAGCCGAAGGCGAAGCATCTCGCTCGGCTGACGTTGCAATAGTAACCTAACATCAGCACGCGAGATGCTTCGCCTCCGGCTCTGCATGACATTTACCACTTTCTGAACAACTCCCTCCCAAACTCACCTATAACCCTATGACCGCCCAGGAAATCATCCGGCACCTGCAGCTGCTGCCCCACCCCGAGGGTGGCTACTACCGGGAAACCTACCGCTCCGATGCCACCCTCCCCACTGCCGAGGGCCACACCCGCAGCGTGAGCACGGCCATTTATTACCTGCTCGAAAACGAGGATAAGTCGCACTTCCACCGCATCAAGTCCGATGAGCTGTGGTTTTTCCACCAGGGGCAGGCGCTGGAAATCGTCCTGCTCGCGCCCGGCCAGCCCATTCGCCTCACCCTCGGCCCCGACTTTGCCGCCGGCGAGCTACCGCAGGCCGTTATTCCGGCGGGCGTATGGTTTGCAGCCCAGGTCAAGCACCGCCCTGGCTTTGCGTTGGTGAGCTGCACCGTGGCCCCCGGCTTCGATTTCGCCGATTTCGAGCTGGCCGAGCGGGAAACGCTGCTACGGGAGTTTCCGCAGGCTGCGGACGTGGTGGAGCGGTTTACGAAGGCTTGATGCTTTGTTAATTACCTGAACTCTTCGTATTTCCCAATGCTCCTTATACCAGCGTGCGGACCTACAATGCTGCCCGCACCTTGAGCCACACCGACAACAGTTGTCCGTTCACGGAAGACGCTGAGGTATCGGCTGGCCCGGAAGTCGCGGCAGCTGCTATAGAACGCGGCGGCTACTGAAGCCCCTGAAGTAGCTTCGATTCTGGCCGATGGTTTCATTCTGCTACTACTGTAAATGTAAACAAGCAGGCACTGCCTCGGCGGCAATACCTGCTTGTTTGTGGATACATGGTGCGCGGCCTCGCTGGCGGCGCTTTGCCGGCTATTTACCGCGCTTCATCAGCGCCCAGCCCCCCATAATGCCCAGCACCAGCGCCGCGGCTACGGCAGCTTTCGGTACGGCCGGGCGCGGCTGCGGGGCAAGCTTGCGGGCAATGTCCTGGTCGCGGAAGGGCTGGCGGCGCAGGGTGGACAGAATCAGGCGGGCGGCTTCGGCAGGCTGGTCCCACTGGGGGAAGTGGCCACAGTGCTCGAACCAGTAGAGACGGGCGTCGGGGAACTTGGCCAGGGCCCGGCGGGCCTGGGTGGGCAGGCACACCCGGTCGTGGCGGCCCCAGCCGATGACCAGCGGGGCCGTAATACTGCCGGCCGGAGCGGCCTGTTGCACCTCGCCATGGGCCAGCGTGTCGAGCAGCTCGCCGAACACGGGTGTGTGGGCAAAGCTGTACATCTCATCTTGGGCCTGGTCACCATTCACGGCCCAGGGGCGGGCCGAAAACTGCGTCAGCAGCGCCGTACGGCACACTGCTGAGTGCATCAACGCCGGCATTACGGGCTGCAAAGCGCCCACCAGCTTCTGCGACACGGCTACGGAGTGGTAGAAAAATGGCACCTCCCAGCCTTCCCAAAACCCACCGGGGTCAAGGGAAACCACGGCCCCGAGTACGCCGCCGCGCCGGGCCAGTTCCAGCACCAGCCGGGCTCCCATTGAACTGCCGACGGCATCAATGCCCAGCAGGTCGTGCTCGGTGAGAAAAGCCGTGAGGGCATCGGCCAGGGTGCCGATGGTATGCTCGCCGGGTAGCCGGGGCGATGCACCGTGGCCGGGTAAGTCAACGGCAATAACATCGTGCTCGGCGGCCAGCGTATCGAAGATGGTATTCCAGGAGCGCCAGCTGCCGCCGATGCCGTGAACCAGTAGCAGGGCCGGGCCAGTGCCGCGCCGGATGTAGTGCAATGCCATAAAAAAAGGGGAAAGGGAAAAGCGTGGTTAGTGCATACGGCCCACCCCACCCCGAGTTAGCGGCAGTACGATATATATCTGCTACGCGGTACTAGTTTGACTGTGCAACTACAGGCAGAATACGTACCATTCGGCATCTGCAGCCTCCGAAACAGTTCCCCGGGCGGACGGCTGCGCCGTCGGACCGGGATACCGTTCCAGAAGCCGCTGTATCTTCCTGCAGAAATCCGTTCAGTTAATGCGGCGCTTCAGATGGTCTGAAACGTGATGAGCTTGTCGAAGCATCTCTACGCCTCACATCCTATCAATGTGACACTTCTTAGCCCTATGAAACTATTTCTCCTCGTTATCATGGTCCTGACGCCACTATTCGGCAAAGGCCAGACCGCCGTACCCGCCCTCGATGAGCTGTACGCAGAAGCCTATTCTCACATCAGGGCTGACACCGTATTTCAGCAGCATCTGGGACCGGAACGCTGCGTGGCGGTATTCGACAGCCTAATATATCAAAGCCCGACGAGCTTTTCAGAAATTCTGGCAAAGCGCTGGGGCTATATTGGTTACGGAAAAATGAGCCGCTTATTAGATTCGTTGAACACACTGGATAAGCTGGGTTACCACAAGCCCTATTTCTCGAGCCAAGTAGCGCGCCTCACTCCTGTTTCCGGTGCGGCGAAAGGCTGTATGGTCATCCTGTTTTCGCGCGTGAACAATGGAATGTTACTGGCGGAAGTCAGTGACAATCAGGAAGGCGGCCCGGGCGTCCGCAACGTACTTTCCACGTTTGATCAGTCCATTCACTACCTGTTTCTGTTGGGGGCCGATGGTAAAATTGAACGGTACCATACGCAATTCATCAGCTACAACTAACCCGGCTGGTGTCAAGCGATTCCCAAAATCCTCCCGACCTTCGGCCACCTTTTCCCCGTTTTCGTTGTTACCAACGATTCGCACAAGACCTCAACCCGTTGGCTGAACAACCTACCTATACCGACCCGTACGCGCTGGAAAAAGAGTTGCGTAAGGTGCAGGCCCTCATGAAGCTCGAGCAGCAGGAGGACCTCGAACAATTCAAAATCAAGAGCGCCCAGGCAACCGTTGCCGAGCGCCAGAAGCGGGGCCTCACCTGGTACCCGGTCAAAATAACGTCGGAAGACATTGGCTTCGGCGGCAAGCTCGTTATTGAGCTGGAACGCCAGGGCGGCGGCGGGCTGCACCTGTTTCAGGTGGGCAAAAACGCCGCATTGTTCGGCAATATTCCCGGCCGCTCGGGCTCCGACCGGCCTACGCTCTCGGGCGTGATTACCAGCGTCAAGCGCAATAAAATCCTGCTGGCCACCACCAAGGAAGACCTGCCCGACTGGGTGGAGGAAGGCAAGCTGGGCGTGGACCTGACCTTTGACGAGGTGAGCTACCGCGAGATGGAGTACGCCCTGGGCAAGGTGATGGGCGCTTACGGCACCCGCCTGGCCGAGCTGCGCGACGTGCTGCTAGGGGCCAAACCGGCCCGCTATAAGCCAGAATCCGAAGCCACGCTTTACTACCCCTCGCCCCTGAACGAAAGCCAGCTGGCGGCCGTGCACCACGTGCTGGCGGCCCAGGACGTGGCCATCATCCACGGCCCGCCCGGCACCGGCAAAACCACCACCTTGGTGCAGGCCATTCTGGAAACCATCCGGCGGGAGCGGCGGGTGCTGGTGTGCGCCCCCAGCAACACGGCCGTGGATTTGCTGACGGAAAAGCTGGCCGAGCGCGGCGTGAACGTCATCCGGATGGGCAACCCCTCCCGCGTGTCGGATTTGCTGCTGCAGCACACGCTGGATGCCCAGATTATGAACCACAAAAGCTACGCCGAGCTGCGCAGCATGCGCCAGACGGCCGAGCAGTACCGCGAGGAAGCCGGCAAGTTCAAGCGCCACTTCGGCTGGGAAGAGCGGGAGCAGCGCCGCCAGCTCAAGCAGCAGGCCCACGATTTGCTGCAGGAGTCGGACCAGCTGGAGCGCTACATCACGGAGGACCTGCTGGAGCAGGTGCAGGTGATTACCTGCACGCTGGTGGGCGCCAGTAACCGGGCCATCCGCCACCTCACCTACGAAACCGTGTTTATTGATGAGGCTGCCCAGGCCCTGGAGCCGGGCTGCTGGATTCCCATCAGCAAGGCCAACCGCGTGGTGCTGGCCGGCGACCATCAGCAGCTGCCGCCCACCGTGAAAAGCGAGAAGGCCGCCGCCCAGGGCCTGCGCGAAACGCTGTTCGAGAAGTGCATCCGGCGCCAGCCCGACACGGCCCGCATGCTGGAAGTGCAGTACCGCATGCACGAGCAGATTATGGAGTTCAGCTCGGAGCAATTCTACGAAGGCCGCCTGAAAGCCGCGCCCAGCGTGGCCCACGCCGATTTGCCCGCCTACGACCTGCGTTTCGCTCCGGATATGGCGGTGGAGTTTCTGGATACGGCCGGCTTTGGCTTTCAGGAGCTTACCATTGAGGAAAGCCGCTCCACGGCCAACCCCGAGGAGGCCGACCTGCTGCTGAAGCGGCTGGCCCAGCTGCTGGAACCCTACGACCAGGCCGACCACACCGACGACCTACTGACCATCGGCGTAATTGCCCCCTATCGCGCCCAGATCAATTACCTCAAGGACGCCGTGGAGGACAACGACGAGCTGGTGGGCCTGCTGGAGCACCGCATGCTCAGCATCGGCACCGTCGATTCGTTTCAGGGCCAGGAGCGGGACATTATTGCCATCAGCCTCACCCGCTCCAACCCCCAGGGTGAAATCGGCTTTCTGTCGGATGTGCGCCGCATGAACGTGGGCATGACCCGGGCCCGGCGCAAGCTCCTGCTCGTGGGCGACTCCAGCACCCTGGGCGGCCACCCATTCTACAAAGCCTTCCTGGATTACGTGGAAAGCATCGGGGCCTACCGCACGGCCTGGGAGTTACAGTGAGGTATCGGTTGCCCGTTGCCAGAACGATACTGACAACAGGTAACTGGCAACGGGTAACTGACAATTACCGGCCAATTCCGTAATTAGCCACTCAATTCATTTCCCAACCCAGCCCGGACCAGCAGCGTCCATCCTACCCCCATGACTCAAATCAGCGAAAACAAAGTCGTTACCATCACCTACGATCTGAGCGTAACCGACGAAAACCAGGAGAAAGTATTGGTGGAATCGGCCGAGGAAGATGCGCCGATGGTGTTCCTGTTCGGCATGAGCGGCCTGCCCGACGAATTTGAGCGCCAGCTCAGCGGCAAGCAGCCCGGCGACTCGTTCACCTTTTCGCTCACTCCCGAGCAGGCTTACGGCGACTACGACCAGCAGGCCGTGGTAGAAATTCCCAAAAACGTCTTTGAAATCGACGGTCAGATTGACGAGGAAATGCTGCAGGTGGGCAACTTCCTGCCCATGGCTGACAACCAGGGCCACCACATGCAGGGCAAAGTGGTGGAAATTGGCGACTCAGCCGTGAAAATGGACTTCAACCACCCCCTGGCCGGCATGGTAATGCACTTCGACGGTAAAGTGGCCGACGTGCGCGAAGCCACCCGTGAGGAACTCGACCACGGCCACGTACACGGCGAAGGCGGCCACCAGCACTAGGTTTCCAACTTTCCGAAAACAGCAGAGCGACTCGTCAGGGTCGCTCTGTTTGTTTTTAAACCGATAATGAACGTCATGCTTCGCTTCGCTCTGCATGACGTTCAATGTCACCTAAAGAAACACCTTACTGCCAGCCCTGCACCGACGTTCCGCCGAAAATGCCTTTGCGAATGGCTGGGGTGAAGATGCCGTAGGGGAAAACCGGCGTTGGGGCGCTGGCTTCGTTGAGCCGTTGCAGGTGCGCGGGCGTCAGGTGCAGATTGAGGGCGGCGAGGTTATCCTGTAGCTGCGTAAGCTTGCTGGCTCCCAGAATGACGGAGCTGATGCCGGGCTGGGCCAGCACCCAGGCCAGAGCCACTTGGGCGGCGGGCCGGTCCAGCTCCCGGGCCACGTCCTGCAGCACCGCCAGAATCTGCCAGTTACGCTCGGTAAACTTGCTGTCCTGAAATGGATTGGGGCCGCTGAGGCGGCCTTCGCCGGCAGCTTTGGCACCGGAGCCCGTAGCACGCTGGTATTTGCCGGCCAGAAACCCGGCGGCCAGGGGACTCCAGGGCGTGATGCCCAGTCCGCACTCCCAGGCGGCGGGCACATGCTCGTGCTCAATATTGCGCTCCACCAGTGAGTATTCCAGCTGCAGGGCAATGGGCCCGGGCACGTGATGGGCGGCGGCCAGCGTGGCGGCTTTGGTGGCGTACCAGGCCGGCACATCGGAAAAGGCGAAGTAGCGGATTTTGCCCGCCCGCACCAGGTCGCTGAGGGTTTGGAGCACTTCCTCCACCGGCGTCACCATATCCCACACGTGCAGCCAGTACAGGTCCACGTAGTCGGTCTGGAGACGGCGCAGGGAAGATTCCAGGGCCTGCTGGATGTTTTTGCGGCCATTGCCACCGCCGTGCGGGTTGCCGGCCTCGCCGCTGTGGAAGGCGAATTTAGTGGCCAGCACCAGTTGGTCGCGGAGGCTGCTGCTGGCGGTGTACTGGCCCACCAGTTCCTCGCTGCGGCCCTTGGCGTATACGTTGGCCGTATCAATGAAATTGCCGCCAGCTTCCACGTATGCCTGAAAAATGGCCTTTGATTCTTCATCCGAAGAGCCCCAGCGCGGGGTGCCAAACGTCATGGTGCCCAAAGCCATGGGGCTCACCACCAGCCCGGAGCGGCCCAGCGTACGATATTCGGTCAGGTTCATAAGCGAAGAAGATTAGTGATGCAGAAAAAGAACGTCATGCTTCGACAAGCGGACGCCAGATGAAGCATGACGTTCTATTAGCATGACGGTCGGCATTGAAGTTCAGTAGTACCCTACCCGCTGCTACTGCCCCGACAGCCGGAAAGCGGCCGGAGTGAGGCCGGTTTTGCTTTTGAACAGGCGGGTGAAATACTGCGGGTACTCGAAGCCCAGCTGGTAGGCGGTTTCGTTGATGGACTGGGAAGTACCGAGCAGCAGCACTTTGGCCTTCTCGATAAGCACCTGGTGGATGTGCTGCTGGGTGTTCTGGCCGGTGAGGGTGCGCAGCATGTCGCTGAGGTAGGCCGGCGACACGTGCAGGGCATCGGCGAAGTACTGCACGGTGGGCAGCGGCTGTTCCTTCTCCTCGGCAAAATACCCGCGCAGCAATTCCTCGAAGCGCGTAAGCAGGTCGTGCTCGGCGGGACGGCGGGTATGGAACTGCCGGTGGTAAAAGCGGTTGGCGTAATTCAGCAGCACATCCAGCTGGGCCACCAGCACATCCTGGCTGAAGGCATCAATGGGCTGGGCATGCTCCCGCCGTAGCACGTCCACCACGCTCTCCAGCATCTGTTCCTCCCGCTCCGAGAGATGCAGGGCCTCATGCACTTGGTACGAAAAAAACCCGTAGCCGGCAATTTTGCGGCCCAGCGGGTACTTGTGCAGCAAATCGGGGTGAAATACCAGCATCCAGCCGCTCAGCTCCGACACGTCGATGGACTCGTTGTTTTCGCAGAGCTGCCCGGGCGCATAAAACGCCAGCACGCCCTCATTAAAGTCGTAGGCGCGGTGGCCGTATTGAATCCGGCCTTGCAGATTCTTTTTCAAGGCAATGATGTAGAGCTGCCGCAAAGCCGGCCCCACTACCGGCGGGTGGCGGTGCTGCGCCAGGTCGATAACCGTAAGCAGCGGGTGCGCCGGGGCCGGAAACCCGAAATGGTCGGTGAAGTCACTGACCGAAGCCAGCAGGCGAAATGGCGGGGTGGCAGGTTTCATGGATAGATAACAGCTACATCAGGTGGTTTGCCGGATGAATGCCAGAATTTCGGGATACAACTCCTCGTGAAACCGGCTGCGGCTGAACCCGGGCGGGTCCTGAGACGGTAGAAAGGCCGAACTGGTGCGCGCCGCCGGAAACGGACTGAGAAAGGAAAAATGGCCCGCGTTTTCGACTATCCGATACGTTACCTGAGCGGCATCGGGCACCCCGCGCAACACGGTTTCCACGTGCTGGGGTGGGATAAATTCGTCCTGCTCCCCGGCCAGCAGCAATACCGGCAGGCGCATTTGCGCTAATGCCCCCGCTACGCCAAACCACGGCACGGCCGGCGCCAGCAGCACCAGGGCCTTCACCCGGGTATCGGCCGGAGGCACCAGAATGGGCCGGGGCGGCGCGGTATCAGGTTCCCGGGAAACCGACCAGGGCTGCCCGCCGGCCGCGGCCAGCACCGTGTACCCGCCCAGGGAGTGGCCAATCAGCACTGCGCCGTCGGGTTTCAAGGCCGGAGCCAGGCGCGCATTCTGCAGTATGGAATCAAGCGCCAGCTGCAGGTGGCGCGGGCGGGCCATGAGGTTTTGTGGGGTGTGGGCCCACGTGTCGTCGGAGCGGTTGTTATGCGGATGCTCGGGCAGGGCCACCACCACGCCGTGCCGGGCCAGGTAGTGCGCCAGGTTGCGGTGGGTGAGCCCCGAGCCGCCGGTACCGTGCGAAATCAGCACCACCGGCCACCGCCCGACGCGCACGGGCGCATTCAGTGCAACCTCCAGCTCGTACGGGCCCAGCGGGTGCAGGCGGCCGGGCTCGTCGGTGGGGTACAGAATGGCCAGCGGGAAGGTCAGTCCCAGTTCCGGGTCGGCCACTTCTGCCGCGCAATAGCCTACAAAATCAGGCATAGTAGTCAGGGGTTGAAGTCCGAAGTACGCCATTGCGCGGCGAAGTTGATTCTGCCAACCTACCTAAAAGCCTTCCGGGTACGCCGCGCCTACGGCGCTGCCCACGGGCACAATGGCGTCCAGCTCGGCCAGTTCCTGGGCACTAAGCGTGATACTGGCGGCGGCCACGTTCTGCTCCAGGTACTTGCGGCGCTTGGTGCCCGGAATAGCCACCACGCCCTGGGCCAGCACCCAGGCCAGCGCCAGCTGCGCCGACGTGACGCCCTTCGCCGCGGCCAGGGTTTCGAGCTTCTGCACTAACTCCAGATTCCGGTAGAAATTCTCACCCTGGAAGCGCGGGAAAATCCGGCGCGAGTCGTTGACCTCGAAGTCGTTGGGGCTTTTGATGTCGCCCGACAGAAAGCCCCGCCCCAGTGGCGAGTAGGCTACAAACCCGATGCCCAGCTCCCGCGCCGCCTGCAAGGCCCCGGTTTCCTCTACGCCCCTATCGAACAAAGAATATTCGGTTTGCAGAGCCGTAATGGGGTGTACGGCGTGGGCCCGACGCAGCACCGCGGCCGGCGTTTCCGATACGCCCAGGTAGCGCACCTTGCCTTCCTCCACAAAGCGGCTCATCTCCCCGATGCTGTCCTCGATGGGCACCTGCGGGTCCTGCCGGTGCAGGTAATAGAGGTCCACGTAGTCGGTGCGGAGGTTGCGCAGGGAGCGTTCCAGGCACTTGCGGGCGTAGGCGGGGTGGCCGTTAAGCCGGCCGGTGAAGGTGCCGCTGTCGTCCACTTCGAAGCCGAATTTGGTGGCCAGAATAACCTCCTGGCGGCGGCCGGTAATGGCGCGGCCGATCAGCTGCTCGTTTAGCAGCGGGCCGTAGAGGTCGGCCGTATCCAGCAGGTTCACGCCCAGCTCTAGGGCGCGGTGCAAAGTGGCGAGGCTTTCCTGCTCGTCAGCTTCGCCGTACACGCTCATGCCGCCCACGCCGCTGGTCATGCCCATGCAGCCCAGGCCTTCGATGGGTAATTCCAACCCCTGGCTGCCCAGGGGTACTCGTTTGAGGTTGCTCATTGTGCAGTGAATCAGAAGAATGATTGAACAGCACAAAGGTGTGGCCCCGCCAGCCCGCCGGAGCTACACAAACCCACGCTTCTGCAATACGAACCGCGGGTAAGCCGGCGGCTTGTGGAAGTCACTTTTCCCGGATATTCCTTCTTTCTTTGCGGGCCTTCTTATTCTATTTACACATGTTTCTTTCTACGCTGTTTTCCCGCCCGGCTGCCTGGGCTATGCTGCTTTCCCTCACTACGCTTACGGCCTGCGGCTCCAAAGACGATGACGATAAGCCCGCTCCTCTGCCCGGCCGCTGGCAGCTGGTCACCCAGCACAGCACCAACACCGATGCCAGCACGGGCCAGGTGATAGTGGAGCAGCACCTGGCCGGCACGGCAGCCGATTACCTGGAAGTTTCGGCCACCACCTTCGACGAGTACCGGGGCAACCATCTCTATTTCACGGCCCCCTACACCTACGCCGGCTCCACCATCAGCATGCAAAGCACCAACCCGCGCACCGACCTCTCGCGGGAAGTGCGGAAGCTTACCAGTAAGAAACTGGTGCTGCACTACCAGCTCCCGGCCATCGTCATGAACCAGAAGGTTACCATTGAGGCTACGTATTCGCGGTAGGGCCTAGGCCTGCGGCTGGTAGCCCACTCCACTATTTCACTTATCCGATGAAGCGGTTACTCATAGCTATATGCATGCTGTTAGCAGGTTGTCAGGAAGGCACAAAACCACCGGTAGCAGTTGCTCCTGTGGTAAAGCCAAGCCAAAACCCATCAAAGAAATATCCGAAATACCTGCCGGATACGGCGGCAATTCTGGCTAATCAAAACCTGATTAAGCTTTTAGCGGCCGTAATGCGTGACACCTTGGTGGAATACAGAAAAGCCAGTGCCATTCCGCCCGTTATTTCCGCCTTCCTGCACCAAAATGACAGCCTGTATAATGAGCCGTTTGCCATGGCAGATTATGGACACCGCTACAATGCAGGCTGTACACCTGAAAAAGGATTACCCGGGCGGCAGTTACGCTATCTGGGAGTAGGTCAAAGAACCTGTCTGCTGGCCTACAATGTGGGCGGCGTTGGGGTGTTCACCAGAGTACTCTTGTTCGAAGTCAGGCACGACAGCATACTGGACTATTGGACAGGTATTCTGGGAAATCAGGCGACCAACAAACTCGGTATCGTTACCCAGCTACTTAACTCCAAAGATGCGCCCTGGCGCCATTATTCTGGGCAGCGGCTAATGCTCTAAATGGCCGTTTGTAACTCCACCCCCGCCCGCAGCTCCGGCCAGAACTCCCGGAAATCGGCCTCGTACGCCGGCAGTGCTGCCAGGAATGCGGCGGCTCCGGTGGCCAGCACTTCGGCGGCGGGCACGCGGCGGCTCAGGCCCAGCAGGGCGCGGTGCAGGCCCTCGGGGTGGGCATAGCCGGTCAGCCAGTCGTGCTGGCGCATGTAGTGCAGCATTTCCCGTAGCCGCTCGGGCAGCTCGTGGCGGCGCTGGTGCAACAGCTGGTACTGGCGCTGGGCGAATTGCGGCAGCAGCTCCTCGGGATGATAGTGGGCGAAGTCACGGGCCAGCAGGTGGTCGAAGCCGACATCGGAAACCACGCCGGCCCATTTGCCCAGGCCGGCGGCGCGCAGGCGGGCGGTGGTGCGGCGCACCACGGGGTGCTGGTCCGTGAACGAGTCGATGAAGCGGTGCAGGCGGATACCACGCTGCACGGTGGCCGGGTAGGCTTCCAGGGCGGCGCGCCCTCGCACGGCCTCCGCCGCGAAGTTGCCGACGACGATATCAGCGTAATCGGGAGTGGTGGCGGGCGAGCCGGAGAGCAGCAGGTGAGCCAGGAAATTCATAGAAAACGGAAGTACGGCAAAATCCGGCCAGCTGCACGGCTGAGCTCAACCCAAGACCGCGCCGGACCGTACAGGCAACAGGCAGAGCCGCTATTCGGCTGCCTTTTCGTTGAACTTTCTATTCTTTCCAACACCCGCCTCCCATGTCTGACCAAACCAACGTCACCAACGACCTGAATAAACTGCTCGAAAAAATCAAGGATGTGCGCATTGCCATGCTCACCACCCAGGACGAAGACGGCAGTCTGCGCAGCCGCCCCATGTTCACCCAGAAGCCCGACGGCAGCAGCGCCCTAGTATTCCTGACCGATAAGGACTCGGCCAAAGTGTACGAGGTGAAGAAAGACAGCCACGTGAACCTGAGCTATGGCAAGCCCGACGACAACGTGTACGTGTCGGTTTCGGGCCGCGCCAACGCCTACCGCGACCAGGCCGAAATCGACAAGCTCTGGAGTGAGCCCATGCGCGCCTGGTTCCCCAAAGGTAAGGATGACGAGAGCATCTACATCCTGAAAGTGGAAATCGAGAAAGGCGAGTATTGGGATACCCCCAGCAGCCTCCTCACCCAGGCCGTAGCTTACGTGAAAGCCCTGGCCACTGGCGAGCGGAGCACCTCCGACGACGTGAACGAGCACGCTAAAGTAGAAGTGAAGTAGGTTTGTCTTGCTGAACCTGCGCAAAGGCCCGGAAGCAATTCCGGGCCTTTTTTGTTGTTTTGGAGTTGTTGCCATCATGTTAGAACGTCATGCTGAGCGAAGCCGAAGCATCTCTACCGCTTCTTTGAATACTGCTGCAACGAAGCGGTAGAGATGCTTCGGCTTCGCTCAGCATGACGTTCTGAATGGCAGTTTCCACCTTATTAATCCCTACTCTTTTCAGCTCCGCCCCTTGCCACTCACTACCCTTTCCATCCTGACCCTCCTGCCCGACCAGCGGCGCTGGGGCTTCGCGCAGATGGGCACCGCCCAGCGGCCCTTGCAGCGCGTGCCGGGCCTGCGGTTTCAGAAGCTGCTGGGCAGCGGGGCGGGCGGCTTCGGAGCCCTGCCCAACCTGCGGCGCTACGGGTTTATGGCCGTGTGGGACTCGGAGGAGGCCGCGCGGGCGTTCTTTACCAGCCACTCGCTGTGGCAGCAGTACCGGCAGCGCACCTCCGAAATCTGGACGGCCCGGCTGGCCCCGCTCAAGTCGCACGGGCTGTGGGATGGGGTCAATCCGTTTGATTATGAAGCCGAAACCAGTGCGGCCGATGGACCACTGATGGTGCTGACGCGGGCCTCTATCCGGCTGCGCAAAACGCCCCGCTTCTGGCGCTACGTGGCCCCGGTAAGCGCCACCATAGCCGAGGCACCGGGCGTGCGGGCCGCCATCGGGCTGGGTGAGTTGCCGGTGGTGCGCCAGGCTACCGTGAGCCTGTGGGAATCCCAACAGGCCATGCAGGACTACGCCTACCGTAGCCCCAAACACAAGGAAGTTATCCGCCTTACGCGCCAGGAGGACTGGTATGGTGAGGAGCTGTTTGCCAGGTTTCGAGTGCTGGACGCGGAAGGCACCTGGAACGGCCACAACCCCGCCACGCTGTAGCAGCTACTTGGCAAGTTGAATCAAGCACAGTGGATAACGAGCCACTAGCCCGTCATTCCGAGCTTGCCGAGGAATCTCGCGTGCTGACGTTGCTAAAATAACGTCCTGCTGAGCTTGTCGAAGCATCTCTACCGCTTCGTTGTACTACTATCACAACGTCAGCACGCGAGATTCCTCGACTTTGCTCGGAATGACGTTCTGATAAGTATTTTTAACTTCAACCCTACCGCACTACCGGCTGCACCAGCAGCTGCACCCTTGGCTGGCTGGTGCGCACCCGCAGCCACTCGCCCACCCGCTGCCGCTCAGGCCGGGGCAGGGAGTCACGCACATCGAGGCTCACTACCAGCACCGTATCGGCCGGCAGAGAGTCGGCAGCCAGAGCCGGGCGGGGCAGGCGCGTGAGGGCCAGGCGGCGCACCGCGGGATGCTCCACCTGCAGCTCCCGCAACAGCGCCGCCGGGATCGGCAGGCCAGCGTCGGCCCCGGCGGCCAGCTGCTGCAGGCGGGCCAGCTCGGCCGAAGCAGGCTGCTGGGTCTGGCGGGCGCGCACATCGGCCAGCAAGCTGCGGCGGAAGGCCTCGGCATCAGCTGAATCGTAGGCCTGCAGGCCCTGACGCACCACCAGTGTGGTGGGCTGCAGGCGGTATTGACCTAACTGCCGCCGCACCTGGCCTAGGCGGGTTGTATCCACGGGCCGGCCCACCAGCAGCACGTTGATGCTGCGTTGCCGGGCGTCAATCTGCCGCGTAGCCACGTAAGCCCCCGGGAAGCGGAGCTGCTCCTCTACAAATTCCTGGGCCTGGTGCTCGTACACGGAGCGCTGCACAATGCCGTAGCCCAGCCACACGCTGGGCGCAGCCACCACTACGGCGGCGGCCAGCATCAGCCGGCGTACCCGCCGGGCCCGGCTTTCATCCTCGAACTGATGGGCAGGCAGCCGCAGAAAGCGCATCACCAGAAAAGCCGCCAGCGTGATGAACACGCAGTTGATGGCAAACAGGTAGAACGCCCCGGCCGCGTAGCGCCAGTGTCCCGAGGCCAGCCCGTAGCCCACCGTGCACAGCGGCGGCATCAGGGCCGTGGCAATGGCTACGCCGGGAATCACGTTGCTTTTCTCGCGGCGCGTGAGGCCCACGGCCCCGGCCAGCCCCCCAAATAAGGCAATGAGCACATCCCAGATGGTGGGCTCGGTGCGGGCCAGAAGCTCCGACTGGGCCTCATTCAGGGGCGTAAGCCAGAAGTATAGGCCCGAGGTAAGCAAACTGATGCCCACAGCCAGCAGCAGGCTTTTCAGGGCCCGGCGCAGCAGGCCGGGATGGTTGGTGGCCGCGCTGTAGCCCAGTGTAACGAGCGGCCCCATCAGCGGCGAAATCAGCATGGCCCCGATGATGACGGCCGTGGAGTTGACGTTGAGCCCCACGGAAGCAATCAGGATGGCGAAGATGAGCACCCACAGGTTGGTACCCCGGAAAGTGGTGCTGGATTCTACGCTCTCGGCAATGTCCTCGGGCGAGGCCATATCGTCGCGCAAATCAAACCGCTGACGCAGCCAGCGCAGCAGCAAAGCCGGGTACTCGGAAAGGGGCATACGGTTCAGATTTGCCTTTCTCCTACGGATCGGGTGCCGGGGTGTTGGGCGGGGCGGGGCGGCAGCCGGCATAAAAAAGCCGCCCCGCCCCCGTTTTTCCGTAATTTCGCCCCCTCCGATTAACCGTACCCCCTCTGCCCATGCCCGGCTACTATCCCCAGGATATCGAAAAGAAGTGGCAAGCCCACTGGAAAGACCAGCAGACCTTCAAGGCCGATAACGCCGCCGACAAGCCCAAGTACTACGTGCTCGACATGTTCCCGTACCCCTCGGGGGCGGGCCTGCACGTGGGGCACCCGCTGGGCTACATTGCCTCCGATATTGTGGCCCGCTACAAGCGCCTGCAGGGCTTCAACGTGCTGCACCCCATGGGTTTCGACTCGTTTGGCCTCCCCGCCGAGCAGTACGCCATCCAGACCGGGCAGCACCCGGCCATTACCACCGAGCAGAACATCAGCACCTACATCAAGCAGCTGTCGGCCCTGGGTTTCAGCTACGACTGGAGCCGCGAGGTGCGCACCTCTGACCCCAGCTACTACAAGTGGACGCAGTGGATTTTCCTGAAACTGTTCAATAGCTGGTATAACCTCGATACCGACCGGGCCGAGCCGCTGAAAACCCTGCTGGAAAAGTTCGAGCAGAACGGCAGCGAAGGAATCCGCGCGGCCGGCGACGAGGAGGAACGCCACAGCTTCACGGCGGGCCAGTGGAAGATGTTTACGGAAAAGCAGAAGCTGCAGGCCGTGCACCCCTACCGCTTGGCCTACCAGCAGGACACCTACGTGAACTGGTGCCCGGCCCTGGGCACGGTACTCTCGAACGACGAGGTAAAAGACGGCCTCTCGGAGCGGGGCGGCTTCCCGGTGGAGCGCCGCCTGATGCCCCAGTGGAACCTGCGCATCACCGCCTACGCCGACCGCCTGCTGCAGGGCCTCGATACCCTCGACTGGCCCGACGCCGTGAAGGAGATGCAGCGCAACTGGATTGGCAAAAGCATCGGGGCCGAGGTAACCTTTGCGGTGCAGGGTCACGAGCAGGCACAAATCAAGGTTTATACGACGCGGGTTGACACCATTTATGGCGCGACCTTTCTGGTGCTGGCCCCCGAGCATGAGTTGGTGAAGGAGCTGACCACCCCCGAGCAGCAGCAGGCCGTGCAGGACTACGTGGAGGCCACCAAGCGCCGCTCGGAGCGCGACCGGATGGCCGATACCAAAACCGTGTCGGGCGCTTTCACCGGGGCGTACGCAATCAACCCGTTCACCCAGGAGCCCATCCAGATCTGGATTGCCGATTACGTGCTGGCCGGCTACGGCACCGGCGCGGTAATGGCCGTGCCCTCGGGCGACCAGCGCGACTACGTGTTTGCCAAGCACTTCCAGCTGCCCATCGTGCAGGTGGTAGACCAGCAGCAGATTGACGAGCAGGCCGACCCCACCAAGGAAGGCACCTACCTGCACGGCCTCATCCAGGGCCAGAACTACAAGCAGGCCACCCAGACGCTGATTCAGGAGCTGGAGCAGCGCGGCATTGGCAAGGGCAAAACCAACTTCCGCCTGCGCGACGCCATCTTCGGCCGCCAGCGCTACTGGGGTGAGCCCATCCCGATTTACTACAAGGACGGCACCGCCTACGGCGTGGCCGAGGCCGACCTGCCGCTGGTGCTGCCGGAAATTGACGAATACAAGCCTACCGAAACCGGCGAGCCGCCGCTGGGCCGCGCCAAGGACTGGAAGTACCAGGGCCAGTACGAGTACGAGCTGAGCACCATGCCCGGCTGGGCCGGCTCCAGCTGGTACTACCTCCGCTACATGGACCCGCAGAACGCCGAGCGGTTTGTGGGCCAGGAAGCCGAGCAGTACTGGCAGCAGGTTGACCTATACATGGGTGGGGCTGAGCACGCTACGGGCCACCTGCTATACTCCCGCTTCTGGCACCTGTTCCTGAAAGACCTGGGTCTGGTAACGGCCCCCGAACCCTTCCAGAAGCTCATCAACCAAGGCATGATTCTGGGCCGCTCGAACTTCGTGTACCGCATCAACGGCACCAACACGTTTGTTACGGCGAGCAAGAAAGCCGACCACCAGACCACCGCTTTGCACGTGGACGTGAACATCGTGGAAAACGATGTGCTGGACGTGGAAGCCTTCCGGAACTGGCGCGAGGAATACTCTAACGCCGAGTTCATCCTGGAAGACAACGGCACCTACGTGGTGGGCGTGGAAGTGGAGAAGATGTCGAAGTCGAAGTACAACGTGGTAAACCCCGACACGCTCATTGAGAAGTTCGGGGCCGATGCGCTGCGTTTGTACGAGATGTTCCTGGGGCCGCTGGAGCAGTTTAAGCCCTGGAACACCAACGGTATGAGTGGCGTGGCGGGCTTCCTGAAAAAGCTCTGGCGCCTCTACCACCCCCAGGACGGCGACTTTGCCGTAACCGACGAGGCCGCCAAGCCTGCTGAGTTGAAGGCTCTGCACAAGGCCATCCGCAAAGTGGAGGAGGACATCGAGAAGTTCTCGTTCAACACCACCGTCAGCGCCCTGATGATTACGGTGAACGAGCTGACGGCCCTGGATACGCACAAACGCGCCGTGCTGGAGCCGCTGGTAGTGCTGTTGTCGCCGTACGCCCCGCACCTTTCGGAGGAGCTGTGGCAGAAGCTCGGCCACGCGCCCGGTTCCATCAGCCAGGCCGCTTACCCCGAGTTCCGGGAGGAGTACCTGATGGAAGACACCGTGAACTACCCTGTGGCCATCAACGGCAAGGTGCGCGAGCAGCTGCAGTTTCCGGCCACCGCCACGCCCCAGGAAATTGAGGCCGCCGTGCGCGCCACCGATATCCTGGCCCGCTTCGCCGAAGGCAAGGAAGCCAAGAAGGTGATTGTGGTGCCCGGCCGCATGGTGAACATTGTAGTGTAGCTTACTTAAGCTGTTAGCTGATGGCTTATAGCTGTTAGCCAAAAGGCCCGGCGGAAGCATCCGCCGGGCCTTTTTGGTATGCTACCGTATCCAAATTAGAACGTCCGGTCTGACGGCGCAGCCGTCCGACCGGTTGCTGCGTGATGACATTGGAACGACGACTCCGGCCAGTTGGCTGCGAGCTAACGACCAAACAATCACCCGGCAACGGCGCGGATGACAACCGGTCGGACGGCTACGCCGTCGGACCGGGGCAGACCACGGCCACGGCCACGGCCTGCAGCCGGGCCTGGATGATGGGGGCTACCAGCTCGGGTTGGGGCAGGCCCTCCTGCCGCCACAGCTCCATGCCCTGCCACAGCAGCACGCAGGCCGGTAACCGGGGCGGGGCAAAGCTGCGCACCACGGCCGGGTACTCGGCCTCATCGATGCGGAGCACCTGCACGCCCGCGCCCAGCAGGTGCTGCAGGCGGCTTTGGTCGGTGGCGGAAAAGTAGGGGCCCGCCGGCCCCGGCCGGGCAGCCGCGGGCGGCATCATCACCAGCAGCATGGCGGCCGCCGGGGGCGTGGGGTTGGGGGAAGCAAGCAGAGGGGCGGGCATGAGCAAGGAAAGTAAGCCAGCCCAAAAGTATCCGCCCCCACCCGGGCCCGGTATGACCAGCATCAGGTGCCCGCCTGATAAGCATCATCCGGCTACTTTTGCGGTTCTTGGGGCTGCATCGTCTCTTTGCACACTGCCTTGCCTATGTCCGCTTTGCCGCCCGCCCCATCCCTCTCCGACCTGCTGTTTGCCCAGGCGCCCCACTTTGTGGGGCTGCTGGACGTGGAGCGGGGCTGGTTTACGCAGGTGAATCCGGCCGGCGTGGCGCTGCTGGGCTACCCCTCGGCCGAGGCCCTGTACCACGACGCCGGCCGCCGGCTGCCCGCCCCGCAGCTGGCCCCGCCCCACTGGCAGCCGCTGCAGCAGCAGGCCCTGGCCACCGGCGCGGCCGACGCGGCCGTGGAGCTGCACCTGCCCGCCGGCCGGGTGGTGCCGGCCCGGGCCGAGCTGCAGGCGCTGCAGCACCAGGGCCGCCCGCACCTGCTGGTGCGCCTCACCGAGCTGCCCCCGCCCCAAACCATGCAGCAGCGCCTGCACCACACCACCGGCCCCTTCGAGGCGGTATTTGCCCACGCCACTATCGGCATCATCGTGTGCAACCAGCAGGGCGACATTGTGCTGGTGAACGAGAAGGCCCGGGAGCTGTTCGGCTACCCCGCCGACGACCTGCTGGGCCAGCGCATTGAGGTGCTGGTGCCCGACTCGGTGCGCCACCACCACGCCCGCCTGCGCGAGTCGTTCAATGCCCAGCCCCAGGTGCGGGCCATGGGTCACAACCGCAACCTGGTGGCCCGCCGCCGCAACGGCACCGAGTTTCCGGTGGAAATCAGCCTGAGCTACTTCCGCCTCGACCAGGAGCTGTTTGTGGTGTCGTACGTTATCGACATTACCTTCAAGAAGGAAGCCGAACGGGAGCTGATTGAGCAGCGCCAGCGCGTGGAGCGCCTCAACCAGGAGCTGGAGCAGAAGGTAACCGACCGCACCCACGCCCTCATGACCACGCTGGCCCAGCTGGAAAAGCGCACCGAGGAGCTGGGCCAGGCCCTGGCCGCCGAGCAGGAGCTGGGCGAGCTGAAATCGAGGTTCGTGAGCATGGCCTCGCACGAGTTCCGCACCCCGCTCACGGCCGTGCTGACCTCCACTGCCCTCATCGAGAAGTACCCCGCCGCCGACCAGCAGGACAAGCGCGTGAAGCACCTGCAACGCATCCGGGCCTCGGTAAACCACCTCAACGATATTCTGGAAGAGTTTCTGTCGGTGGGCCGCATTGAGGAAGGCCGCATTGAGGCCCGGCCGGTGGCGCTGCACCTCCCGGGCCTGCTACAGGAAACCATTACCGATTTGCAGGGCCTGCTGAAGCCGGGCCAAACCATCCGGCTCAGCACCGAGGGCCCGGCCACCGTGCACCTCGACCCCTCCCTGCTGCGGAAAATGGTGGTGAACCTGCTCTCCAACGCCCTCAAATACTCGGAGGCCGGCACCGAGGTGCTGCTGCAGGCCCGCAACGCGGGCGGGGCGCTTACCATCCGAGTGCAGGACCAGGGCGTGGGCATTTCGGAGGAAGACCAGCAGCACCTGTTCGAGCGGTTTTTCCGGGCCCGCAGCGTGGCCAACATCCCCGGCACCGGCCTGGGCCTCTACATCATTGCCAGGTACCTGGAGCTGCTGGGGGGCACCATTGCCCTGCACAGCGCCCTGGGCGTGGGCACCACCGTTACCATCACCATCCCCTATGAAAACCATCCTGCTGATTGAGGACAACGAGTTTATCCGCGAAAACACAGCCGAGATTCTGGAGCTGTCGGGCTACGCGGTGCTGACGGCCGAAAACGGCAAAGTGGGCGTGGAAAAAGCCCTCAGCACCCGCCCCGACCTGGTGGTGTGCGACATTATGATGCCTGTGCTGGATGGCTACGGCGTGCTGCAGATTTTCAACCAGAACCCCCAGCTGTCGGGCATTCCGTTTATCTTCCTGACGGCCAAAACCGAGCGGGCCGACCAGCGCCGGGGCATGGAGCTGGGCGCCGACGACTACCTGACCAAGCCCTTCGACGAAACCGAGCTGCTGAGCGCCGTGAGCGGCCGCCTCAACCGCTTCCGCCACCTGCGCCCCGACTACGACCTGCAGCAGCCCGGCGGCCTAACCGAGTTTCTGGACGATGCCGCCGCCGTGGGCCAGCTCACCGACCTCACGGCCGACCGCCGGCCCCACGCGCTGCGCAAAAAGCAGGAGGTGTACGAGGAAGGCGACGAGCCCACCCGCCTGTACTTTGTGCAGAGCGGCCGGGTGAAAACCGTGCGCCGCACCGCCGCCGGTAAGGAGCTGATTACAGCCGTGTACGGCCCCGGCGAGTTTTTCGGGTACCTGCCCCTGCTGCAGCAAACGCCCCACGACGACTCGGCCGTGGTGCTCGACGATGCCGTGCTGCTCTACATCCCGCGCGAGGATTTCACCCAATTGGTGTTCCGCAACGCTACCGTGGGCCAGCAGTTTATCCGCCTGCTGGCCGGCCGCGTGAGCGAGCGGGAGCAGCAGCTGGTGGGCATGGCCTACAGCTCGCTGCGCCGCCGCGTGGCTGACACCCTGCTGCGCATGTACGAGGAAGCCGGGGCCTCGCCCGATGCCCTCATCCAGCTCTCCCGCGACGACATGGCCGCCGTAGTGGGCACCGCCCCCGAGTCGCTTATCCGCACCCTAAGCGAGTTCAAGCACGACGGGCTGGTGGAGCTGGGCAGCAAGGGCATCCGGGTGCTGCAGCCCCAGAAACTGCGCCAGCCCAACTGGTAAACACTCTATCTAACCGTCCTCCGGTCCGACGGGCTACGCCCGTCCGACCGGTTGGCTGCGTGCTGGCATCAGCCCGGCTAAACCACCACGGCCCCGAACGACAACCGGCCTCCGGTCCGACGGGCGCAGCCCGTCCGACCGGTTGACTGCGTGCTGACATCGGCTCAGCGGAACCACCACGGCCCCGAACGACAACCGGTCGGACGGCTGCGCCGTCGGACCGGAGGACGGCCCTGGCGTGGGCCGCAGCTGAAAGGTATCAGCCGGCGGGGCTGATTTTGGTCAGGGGCCGGGGCGGGCGGGGGCCGGAGCTTTGGGGTCGAATCAGCCCGCTTCTCCCCGTGCCTATCCTTGCCCCTGCTCCCGCGCCCGTTCAAGTGGCCTGCGCCCACTGCGGCGACGCCTGCCCCACCGAGCCCATCCGCCTGCCCGCCCGGCCCGAGCTGGCGTTCTGCTGCCAAGGCTGCCGGGCCGTGTACGAGCTGCTGGACCAGAGCAACCTGTGCACCTACTACCGCCTCGACGATAAGCCCGGTCAGAAAATCAAGGAAGTAGAGCTGCCCGGCCGCTTCGACTACCTCGACGCCGACTCGGTGCAGCAGCAGCTGCTGGCGTTCCGCTCCGATACGCTAGCCCGGCTCACGTTCAGCATTCCGCAGATGCACTGCGCCTCCTGCATCTGGCTGCTCGAAAACCTGTTCCGCCTCAACCCCGGCGTCACGGCCTCGCGCGTCAACTTTCTGCGCAAGGAGCTTACCGTCAGCTACAATCCCGGAGCTACCAGTCTGAACGACGTGGTGAAGCTGCTGGCGGCCATCGGCTACGAGCCGCAGATTACCCTAGCCGACCTGGGCGCGCAGCCCCACCCCGCCAACCGCCGCCTCACCTACCAGCTGGGGCTGGCAGCCTTTGCGTTCGGCAACGTGATGCTGCTGGCCTTCCCCGAGTATTTCTCTTTCACCGAACAGCTCCAGGCCTCGTTTGGGCGGTTTTTTGGGGTGCTGAGCATTGTGCTGAGCCTGCCGGTGCTGCTGGTGAGTGCCCGCGACTTTTACCGCTCGGCCTGGCAGGGGCTGCGCCAGCGCTACATCAACCTCGATTTCCCCATTAGCCTGGGCCTCAGTGCCCTGTTTCTCACCAGCCTCTACGACATCCTCACCCACCGCGGGCCGGGCTACCTCGACTCGTTTACCGGGCTGGTGTTTTTCATGCTGATTGGCAAATGGGTGCAGCAGCGCACCTACGACGCCCTGCGCTTCGACCGGGACTTCACCTCCTACTTCCCGGTGGCCGTCACGCGGCTGCTGCCCGGTGGCGGGGAGGATTCGGTGCCGGTGCGGGAGCTGCGGCCGGGCCAGCGCATCCGGGTGCGCCACCAGGAAATTGTGCCGGCCGATGCCGTGCTGCTGCGGGGCCAGGGCCAGATTGACTACAGCTTCGTGACGGGCGAAAGTGCGCCCGTGGCCCGCGCCAGCGGCGAAACCGTGTACGCCGGCGGCCGGCAAACCGGCGAGGCCGTGGAGCTGGAAGTGGTGCGCGAAGTGTCGCAGGGCTACCTCACCCAGCTCTGGAACAACCCCGCCTTCAAGAAGGAGGAAAAGGCCTCGCTGGAGACCTACGCCAACAAAGTGGGCCGCTACTTTGTGGCCGTCACGCTGCTGCTGGCCGCGGGGGCAGTTACGTACTGGCACCTGCAGGGCCAGCCGGCCATGGCCCTGCGGGCCTTCACCTCGGTGCTGGTTATTGCCTGCCCGTGCGCGTTGTCGTTGGCTACGCCGTTTGCGTTGGGCGCGGCGCTGCGGGTGCTGGGCCGCCGCCGGTTCTACCTCAAAAACCCCGGCGTGGTAGAAACCCTGGGTCGGGCCGATACCATCGTGTTCGACAAAACCGGCACGCTCACCGACGTGCAGCAGTCGGCCGTGGAATACCAGGGCCCGCCCCTGCGGCCCGACCAGCTGGCCGCCGTAGCGGCCGTGGTGGGGCACTCTACCCACCCGCTCAGTCAGCGCCTGGCGGCCGAGCTGCCCGCCACCTCGCTGGCCGTGCAGCACTTCCGGGAAGTGCCGGGCCAGGGGCTGGCGGGTATCGTGGCGGGCCGGGCAGTGCGCGTGGGCTCAGCGGCGTTTGTGGCGAGTGAGACTCCGACCGGCTCCGCACCAGCGGCAGACGATGCCACAGGCCTGGCCGCCGCCACCGATGGCCGCCAGAGCCGGGTGTACGTGCGGGTGGACGGGGTGCAGGGCTGCTTTCTGCTGCGCAACGTGTACCGGGAAGGCCTGCGCCCGGTGCTGGCCGAGCTGGGCCGGCACTACCACCTAGCCGTGCTTTCGGGCGACAACGACACCGAACAGGACCTGCTGCGGGAGCTGTTTGGCCCCGCCGCCGAGCTGCACTTCCGCCAGTCGCCCCAGCAGAAGCTCGACTACGTGGCCCACCTGCGACGGCGGGGCCGCACCGTGGTGATGGTGGGCGACGGCCTGAACGACGCCGGGGCCCTGCAGCAGGCCGACGCCGGCGTGGCCCTCACCGACACGCTCACCAACTTCTCCCCCGCCTGCGACGCCATTCTCGACGCCAGCAGCTTCGGCCAGCTGGCCACGTTCCTGCAGTTCTCCCGCGACAGTCTGCAGGTGGTGCTGGCCACGTTTGTGCTGTCGTTCTGCTACAACGGCATCGGGCTGGGGCTGGCCGTACAGGGCCGCTTCACGCCCATCGTATCGGCCATTCTGATGCCCATCAGCTCCCTGAGTGTGATGACGTTTGCCACCCTGCTGGTGCGCTACGCCGCCCGCCGGCGCCGCCTCTAACCCTGCCCGCCCATGAACATCATTTTTCTGCTGATTGGCATCAGCCTCTCGGTGGCCCTCACCTTCCTGGGGGCCTTTCTCTGGGCCGTGCGCTCGGGCCAGTACGAAGACGACTACACCCCTTCCGTGCGCATGCTGTTCGACGACGAGGACTAACCCCGGTCCGGTCCGACCAGTTGACTTCGTGCTGACATCCGGGCCACCTGCCCGGTCCGACGCCGGAGGCGTCCGACCGGGCAGCTGCGTGCTGACGTCTGCCTGGTGCCACAACAGGCGACGCGGGTGGCAACCGGTCAGACGGCTGCGCCGTCGGACCGGGGCGGTTACAGCCAGCCGGCTACGTGCTCAACCGGAATTGCCCGGACCGATTCCTGCCGGAATAGCTCCGGCGTAGGTGGCACCGCCAGCAGCTGGTGGGCCATTTCCTGGTTACAGAGGGTGCCGCTACGCAGCCCGGCATAGTCGCGGTAGGAGGAATACGGCCACTGCTCCAACGATGCGGCCAACCGAGCCCGCACCGGGTTCTGATGGATATAATGGAAGCAGGTACCGGGATAAGTACCCGACGCATCCGTCAGCCGGATGGCTTTGGTTTTAGCCTGAAAGAGCGCCCCGGTGCGGTCCAGCTGCTTATTTAGTCCTTGGGTGTAACTACTCAGCGCTACGGCAATACCGCGCGTCAGAAGTTGCCGGTTGCTGCTGGGCGTATCCAGGAGCCGGCAGCCATTGAGGGTAGTGTACAACAGCAGGTGGAAATGATTGGGCATGAGGCAGTACGCCAGCAACTGGCACTGCGGCCGGATATGCTGCCGCACTTTGCGCAGGAAATGCAGATAGTGCTCGGGGGTAAAGAAAACCTGCTGCCGGTTGTTGCCCCGATTATACACGTGGTATAGTTGCTCAGCCTCGAAATACATGAGCTTAAGCTACTGAAAAACAAGAGCGTTACTACACGTCGTCCGTCGTCCGGTCCGACGGCGCAGCCGTCCGACCGGTTACCGCCCGCACCGTTTGCCGGGGGGCCAGGCAGGCATCAGCACGCAGCTAACCGGTCGGACGGCTGCGCCGTCGGACCGGAGCCGCCTGACATCAATCAACCGGCGCACCTGACGTTTGTCATCCTGCCGGAAAGCGCTTCCCGGGACCTTTGGAGCAGTAATTCACCTCCTCCTGAAGGCTATGCAAGCTGAAGCTCTTGTACCCGCGGCGGCCCCGCACCCGCCCGCCACCTCCCGCACTCCCCCGCCGGCGGTCGACACGTTTTTCTACGACAACAAAATCGTCCGCGACTTTGGCGTGGCCACGGTGGTCTGGGGCATCATTGGGATGCTGGTGGGCGTGCTGGCCGCGTTTCAGCTGGCCCGGCCCGAGCTGAACCTGGGCACGGCCTACACCACCTTCGGGCGCATCCGGCCGCTGCACACCAACGCCGTCATTTTCGCCTTCGTGGGCAACGGCATTTTCATGGGCGTGTACTACTCGCTGCAGCGGCTGTGCAAGGCCCGGATGTTCTCCAACGTCCTCAGCAAACTTCACTTCTGGGGCTGGCAGCTGGTGATTTTCTCGGCCGTGGCCACGCTGCCGCTGGGCATCACCACCAGCAAGGAGTACGCCGAGCTGGAGTGGCCCATCGACATCCTGATTACCCTGGTGTGGGTGATGTTCGGCTGGAATATGTTCGGCACCATTGCCCGGCGGCGCGAGCGGCACCTGTACGTGGGCATCTGGTTCTACATTGCCACCCTGCTCACGGTGGCCGTGCTGCACATCGTCAACTCCATGGAGCTGCCGGTGAGCTTCCTGAAAAGCTACTCGCTGTACGCCGGCGTGCAGGATGCTCTGGTGCAGTGGTGGTACGGCCACAACGCGGTGGCTTTCTTCCTGACCACGCCCTACCTGGGCCTGATGTACTACTTCCTGCCCAAGGCCGCCGAGCGCCCGGTGTATTCCTACCGCCTCAGCATCATTCACTTCTGGTCGCTGATTTTCATTTATATCTGGGCCGGGCCGCACCACCTGCTCTACACCGCTTTACCCGACTGGGCCCAGAGCCTGGGCGTGGTGTTCTCGGTGATGCTGATTGCCCCCAGCTGGGGCGGCATGATCAACGGCCTGCTCACGCTGCGCGGGGCCTGGGATAAGGTGCGCGAGGAGCCGGTGCTCAAGTTTATGGTGGTGGCCGTGACGGCCTACGGCATGGCCACTTTCGAGGGCCCGATGCTGAGCCTGAAGAACGTGAATGCCATTGCCCACTTCACCGACTGGATTGTGGCCCACGTGCACGTGGGGGCTCTGGGCTGGAACGGTTTCCTCACCTTCGCCATCCTGTACTGGCTGTGGCCCCGCCTCTACCGCACGCCTCTGTACTCCAAGCGCCTGGCCAACGTGCACTTCTGGCTGGGCACCCTGGGCATCCTGTTTTACGCCTTGCCCATGTACTGGGCCGGCTTCACCCAGGGCCTGATGTGGAAGCAGTTCAACAACGAGGGCATGCTGCAATACAGCAACTTCCTCGAAACCGTGCTGCAGATTGTACCCATGTACTACCTGCGCGGCCTGGGCGGCCTGCTGTACCTGAGCGGCGTGTTCTGCATGGTGTACAACCTGGTGAAAACGGCCAGCGCCGGCGCCCTGCTCCGCAACGAGAAAGCCCAGGCCCCGGCCCTGCAACCGGCCACCCTGGCCAGCGAGCAGCACGGCGGCCACTGGCACCGCTGGATTGAGCGCCGCCCCGTGCAGCTGAGCGTAGCCGCCACCGTGGCCATCCTCATCGGGGGGGCCGTGGAGATGATTCCGACGTTTCTGGTGAAAAGCAACGTGCCCACCATTGCCTCGGTGAAGCCCTACACGGCGCTGGAGCTGCAGGGCCGCGACCTGTACATCCGGGAGGGCTGCTCCAACTGCCACAGCCAGATGGTGCGCCCCTTCCGCTCCGAAACCGAACGCTACGGCGAGTACAGCAAAGCTGGTGAGTACGTGTACGACCGGCCCTTCTTGTGGGGCAGCAAGCGTACCGGCCCCGATTTGCACCGCGTGGGCCAGAAGTATCCCCACTCCTGGCACTACAACCACATGCTGGACCCCACCAGTATGTCGCCGGGTTCCATTATGCCGCCTTACCCCTGGCTGTTTGAGCAGGACATCGACTACAAGATTCTGCCCGCCAAAATCAAGGCCCTGCGCCACCTGGGCACCCCCTACGCCCCGGACTACGACCAGGTGGCCGTGGACGACGCCCGCCGCCAGGCCCAGGGCATTACGGCCGAGCTGAAAAAGGAGGAAATCGACGTGATGCCCGACAAGGAAATCGTGGCCCTCATTGCCTACCTCCAGCGCCTGGGCACCGACATCAAGGTGAAGCCCGAGCAAGCCCCGGCCACCGCCGCCGCCCAGTAGCCCTGCCCGGTCCGACGCCGCAGGCGTCCGACCGGTTGCCGCCCGCGCCATCTGCGCCGCTCGCCCCGCCCGCGCTGCCGGATAACACCCTCAGCACGAAGCCAACCGGTCAGACGCCTGCACCGTCGGACCGGGGCCGGCGGCCCGGTTCTCATGTCTTTACCTCCTCATTTCCCATGGAAAAGCAAGTGCTGCAATCCATTGCCGGCATCGAAATCTACCCGCTGATTTCCCTGGCCATTTTCCTGGCCTTCTTCCTGGGGCTGCTGGTGTTTGTGCTGCTCACCAGCCGCCAGCACCTGCAGGCCATGAGCCACCTGCCCCTGCACCCGGGCCCCGATACCACGCCCGACGAAACGCTCCAGTATCACCTTAACCACGACGTACTATGCTAACCCAGCGCCCCCTCCTGCTGACTGCTCTGGCCCTGCTGAGCGGCTTTGCGGCCACCGCCCAACCCACCGCCCCGGCCGGCCCCGGCCCCACCGATATTCTGAGCTGGATTGCCGGTGCCCTGGCCGTGCTGGTAGTGATTATGGGCCTGATGACCGGCCTCTCGGTGGCCGCTACGGCCGGCGCGGCCCTGGCCGATGCCCCGGCCGCGGAGCCCGCCGCCGTGCCGGCCCCGGTAGCTGCCCCGGCCCCGGCTGAGGTGGCCGCCCCGGCAGCCGTATTCACCCCCGAACCGGTTGCGGCATGAGCAAGGTATCCCGTATGCTGATGCCCGGGCTGGGGTTGGCGCTGCTGAGCATCGCCCCGGCCCTGGGCCAGGCGGCGGCCCCCGCCCCGGCGGCCCAAGCGGCGCTGCCCGCCCTGTTCTGGGTGCTGGCGGGCGTGCTGGGGGCAGTGCTGCTGGTGTTCCTGACGCTGTTTGTGGCCGTGCTGGCCCTGATGCGGCCCCAGCTGCGCCGCCTCTACGAGCTGCCCTCGGTGCGCCGCTCCTGGAGCGGCCAGGTGCTGGGCCTGCTGGTGGGCGATGCCGTGCTGGTGCGCGGCGAAGTGCGCGACGAGATGCTGGACCACGACTACGACGGCATCCACGAGTTCGACAACGACCTGCCGCCGTGGTGGAAGTACGGCTTCTACGTGACCATCGTGTTTGGCTTGGTGTACCTGGCCTACTACCACGTGGCGCAGGCCGGCCAGCTCAGCCACGCCGAGTACGAAACCGAAATGCAGCAGGCCGCCCTACTGGTTTCGGCCGACGACCCCAACCAGCTCACCACCTACGAGCCCCTCACGGCCGCCGCCGACCTCGCCAGCGGCAAAACCCTGTTTGCCACCAACTGCGCGCCCTGCCACGGCCCGAATGCCGAGGGCAAGGTGGGACCCAACCTCACCGACGAGTACTGGCTGCACGGCGGCGAAGTAAACCACCTCTATAAAACCATCAAGTTTGGGGTGCAGGGCAAGGGCATGGTGGCCTGGAAGGGCAAGCTCTCGGGCAAGCAGATTCTGCAGGTGAGCTCCTACATCCTCAGCCTGCAAGGCTCCAAACCCGCCGGTGCCAAGGAGCCCCAGGGCCAGAAGGAAGCGGCCAGCAAGCCGGTAGCCAAGCTCTAGCGGTCCGGTCCGACGCCGGAGGCGTCCGACCGGTTTCTGCCCGCACCGCTCGACCGATGGCCCGGCTCCAACGGCCTGGTCCGACGCCGGAGGCGTGCGACCAGGCCGTTGGAGCCGGGCCATCTGCGCTGCTCGGCCAGCTTGCGCTGCCGGGTAACAACCTCAGCACGAAGCCAACCGGTCGGACGCCTCCGGCGTCGGACCGGACCGTTGCCTTACTTACCATGCCTGCTACTCCCTACACCCCCGACGATTCGTACCGGGACTCCATTGCCACCATTGATGCCGCCGGGCACCGGGTGTGGCTGTACCCCAAAAAGCCGCAGGGGCCGCTGTACCGGTGGCGGTCCTGGCTGAGCTACGGGTTGCTGGCCCTGCTGTTTGCCGGCCCCTGGCTGCGCCTGCACGGGCTGCCGGTGCTGCTGCTGAACCTGCCGGCCCGCCGCTTCATCATCTTCGGGCAGATTTTCTGGCCCCAGGATTTCTTTATCCTGCTGCTGGCCATGCTTACCTTCGTGCTGTTCATCATCCTGTTCACGGTGGTGTACGGGCGGGTGTTCTGCGGCTGGGTGTGCCCCCAAACCATCTTCCTGGAAATGGTATTCCGCCGCATCGAGTACTGGCTGGAAGGCGACGGACCCCAGCAGAAAGCCCTCGACCGGCGGCCCCTCGACTGGGACAAGCTCTGGCGCAAAACCACCAAGCACGCGCTGTTCGTGGGCATTTCCTTTCTGATTGCCAATACCTTCCTGGCCTACATCATTGGCTCGGAGGAGCTGGTGCGCATCATCACCGACGCGCCGGGCCGGCACCTGGGCGGGCTGGCGGCCATGACGCTGTTCACGGGCGTGTTTTACGCCGTGTTTGCCCGGTTTCGGGAGCAGGTGTGCACCATTGCCTGCCCCTACGGCCGCCTGCAGGGGGTATTGTTGGATAAGAACAGCCTGGTAGTGGCCTACGATTACCAGCGCGGCGAGCCCCGCGAGAAACGGCGCAAAAACCAGGTGCGCACCGCCGGCGACTGCATCGACTGCAACCAGTGCGTGCAGGTGTGCCCCACCGGTATTGATATCCGCAACGGGGCCACCCAGCTGGAGTGCACCAACTGCACGGCCTGTATTGATGCCTGCAACAACATTATGGCCCTGCTGGAGCAGCCGCCGGGCCTGATCCGGCACGCCTCGGTGCAGGCCATTGCCGAGGGTTCCCGCTTCCGCCTCACGGGCCGGGTGAAGGCCTACTCGGGGGTGCTGCTGGTGCTGGTGGCCGTGCTGACGGGCCTGCTGGCCTCGCGCGCCAACGTGCAGGCCACCGTGCTGCGCACCCCGGGCCAGCTGTACCAGAAAACAACCCACGGCACCATCACCAACCTCTACAACATCTCCGTCATCAACAAAACCAACGCGCCTTACCCGCTTACGCTCCGGGTGCTGGAGCCCGCCCAGGGCCGCGTTTCGCTGGTGGGCGGCCGGGTGCTGCAGCTGCCGGCCCAGGGCATTGTGGAGGGCGTATTCTTTGCCGAGCTGCCCCGTACGGCCCTGCACCGCACCAACCAGCCCCTGCGCCTGGGCCTCTACAGCGGCAACCAGCTCATTGCCGAAACCCGCACCAAGTTCCTCGGCCCCGTGCAGTAACCAGTTCTACGGAAACGCCCGCCCCGGTCCGACGCCAAAGGCGTCCGACCGGTTGCCGCCCGCGCCACATGCCCGGTCTATCGGAGTTGCACCCCAAACGTCAGCACATAGCCAACCGGGCCGCCTGCAATGTGCCGGCCACCCGGGCGTCAGCACGCAGCCAACCGGTCGGACGGCTGCGCCGTCGGACCGGCCCTTTCACTTCATTTCTATTATCCGCATGAACCCTACGACATCCTCGGCCCCTCAGCGGGCGCGCTGGCCCTATGCCATTGTGGCGGCGTTTGGGCTGTTTGCCGGCTTTATCGGCTACCTCGTGCAGCAGGCCATGCGCACCAGCGTGGAGCTCGTCAGCCCGGATTATTACCAGCAGGAGCTGGCCTATCAGCAGCGGATGGAGTCGGTGGCCCGCACGGCGGCCTTGCCGGGGCCGGTGCAGCTCACGCTGGAGCCGGCGCGCCAGCAACTGGTGCTGCGCCTGCCGGCGGCCGTGGCCGGCGCGGCGGTGCGGGGCCGCGTGCAGTTTTTCCGGCCCTCCAATCAGCAGCTGGATTTCAGTATGCCGTTGCAGCCCGATGCCTCCCGGGAGCAGCGCATCAGTACGGCCCGGATGCAGCCGGGTTTCTGGCGGGTACGGTTCACGTTCACGGCGGGCGGGCAGGCGTATTTCGTGGAGAGGAATATCACCCTGGGCAGCTGATTTTCGTCATGTAGTCCGCCCATTCGGGGTGCGTACTTGCCGGCCTAATCAGGTAGCGTTTTGCTTGTTTTTCCGATGCTCTGGGCCGGCTTTGTATTTGGGTTGCTGGGTAGCTTCCACTGCGTGGGCATGTGCGGGGCCATTGCCCTGGCCCTGCCCGGCCAGCCCGGCTCCCCGGCCGACCGGGGCCGCTGGCCGTTTCTGCGGGGGCGGCTGCTCTACCACGCCGGGCGCATCAGCACCTACGCGGGGCTGGGCGCGCTGGCCGGGCTGGCCGGCCACGGCCTGCGCCTGGCGGGTTGGCAGCAAAGCCTGTCCATTGCCTCGGGCCTGCTGATTCTGCTGCTGATAGCCGCCCCGGCGCGCTACTCTGGCCGGCTGGCCGACGCCCTGGGCCTGGCGGCCCTGCTGCGCTGGGTGCAGGCCACGCTGGCCGACCTGTTCCGGCGGCCTTCCGGCGCCGCCCTCTACGGCACCGGGCTGCTCAACGGGCTGCTGCCCTGCGGCCTGGTGTACCTGGCCCTGGCCGGCGCCCTTAGTGCCCCTGGCGTGCTGGGTGCCGCCGCTTACATGGCCTGTTTCGGGCTGGGCACGCTGCCGTTGCTGCTCTCCCTCTCGCTCACCGGCCGACTGGTGCCGGTGGCCTGGCGCAGCCGGCTGCGCCGGGTGGTGCCCTACGCGGCCACGACGCTGGCCCTGCTGTTTGTGGTGCGCGGGCTGGGCCTGGGCATTCCGTACCTGAGCCCCCGTTTGCAGCCCCTGGCCGGCGCTCCGGCCCCGGCGCACTTGCCGCGCACCGTGCATTACTGCCGCTAATTTTCCGCTTCGTCCATTTTCCTGCTGCATGAAAACCCTTCTTGTTCCGATTGACCCCGCCACCGCCGAGCACACGCTGGCCTACGCCAACAAACTGGCCGTGCGCTGGCCCGCCGAAATCGTGCTGCTGTACTGCCCGGACGATACCGCCACCGACCAGCCGCCCCTCGCCGCGGCCGCCCACGAGCAGCGCCTGCGCACCCTGGCCGAGCGCCTGCGCTACCAGCAGCTCACCCGCCAGGATGGCCGCCGCATCCGGTACCACTACCGCGTGCTGGCCGGCTCGCTGCCCCAGCACTTGGCCGCCGAAGTAACCCGCTGCGCCGCCGACCTGGTGGTGCTGGGCCTGCCTCCCACCGACGCGCGCCACCCTCGTCTGCCGGGCCTCGAGGCGGCCACCATCACCTCAGTGGTGCCCTGCCCGGTGCTGGTGGTGCCCCCGGGCCGCCGCCCCCTGCCCAACCGCTTGGCCTTCATGGCCGATTTCGCCTCCCTGGGCCTGCACGTGCTCCCGCGCCTCTCGGCCCTGCAGGCCGCCTTCCCGGCCCCGCTCGATTTGCTGCAGTTCTACGCCCCGGCGCAGCGCCCCCAGCGGCGGGCCCTCAAGCAGGCCCTTACCCGGGCCGCGAGCCAGCTCACCTGGCCGGCCGTCGCCACCCACCTGCTCGAGGACGATGCCCCGCTGGAAGGCAGCAGCGAGTTCTGCGCCCGCACCCAGGCCCAACTGCTCATCATCTCGCCCACCAGCACGGCCCAGCTGTTGGCCTATTTCGACCACTGCTACACGACCACCCGCGCCTACCACACCCAGATTCCGGTGCTGGTGCTGCGGGCCCCGGAGTACTCGGCCTCCACGGCCTGCTGCGCCCGGTGCGCCGAGCGCCTGGCCCAGCCAGCTCCCCGCTTGCGTCCCGATTACCACGCCGTGCACTGGGGCTGATGCCCGGCCGCCACTCCTTTTGTCAAGCTTATTTTTCCCCGACTATGGAACCCTCCGACGTTTTCGCCACCACCCCCACCCGCCGCCGCGTGGAGCACTGGATGCGGCAGTTTCAGGATTGGCTGTGCCAGCAGCTCGAATCGGCCGACGGGCCGGGCCGCTTTCAGGAAGATGCCTGGCAGCACCACAGCGGCGGCGGGGGCCGCACCCGGGTGCTGCAGCAGGGCCGGGTGCTCGAAAAAGGCGGGGTGGCGTTTTCGGCCGTGTGGGGTGAGATGGAGGCCCGGGCCGCCCGGCAGCTGCTCATGCCCAACCCCAACTACTTCGCCACCGGCGTATCGGTGGTGCAGCACCCGCGCAGCCCCCTGGTGCCCATTTCGCACATGAACGTGCGCTACTTCGAGGCCGGCAACGGCGAGGCCTGGTTTGGCGGCGGCCTCGACCTGACCCCCATTTACGTGGACGTGGAGCAGGCCCGCTGGTTTCACGAGCAGATTGCCGAGGTGTGCGACCAGTTCGACGCCAGCTACTACCCGCGCTTTAAGCAGTGGGCCGACGAGTACTTCTTCCTGCCCCACCGCCAGGAAACCCGCGGCGTGGGCGGCATCTTCTTTGATCGGCTCACCGTGGGCCCAGATGGTAATTTCGAAGACCTGTTTGCCTTTGTGCAGGCCGTGGGCGAGGTGTACGGCCGCTCCTACTCGGCCATCATGCGCCACAACGCCGACCTCCCGTACACCGAGCAACAAAAACAGTGGCAGCTCATCCGGCGCGGCCGCTACGCCGAGTTCAACCTGGCCATCGACCGGGGCACACGCTTCGGGCTGGAAACCGGGGGGCGCACCGAGAGCATCCTCATGAGCCTGCCCCCCCAGTGCGAGTGGCACTACAACCTGCAGCCCACCCCCGGCTCGCCCGAGGCCGACACCCTGCAATGGCTGCGCAAGGACGTGGACTGGGTTTCAGTTGATGTTCCCGCCGCCGTGGCCATATAGCGTTAGACTGTTCCTAAACGTTAAGGCCCGGTGTGGGGCGTAGTTACTCAACTACGCCCCACACCGGGCCTCGGTGCTCGCAGGATGCTGCCGCTGGCGCCTCCTGAGTTGATGGCTAATAGGCTGCCGTAAAGCGCTGGCGGCTGTGTTTGGGCTGTTCCGCTTCGTCCAGAATTACGAGGGCCAGATCCTCACCCGACAGGATGCTGCGGCCCTCCTCATTGAATACCGGGCTTTCGGTGCCGAGACGGTAGTGGCCGGTGCGGCCGGTGCTGATGCCGGGGTGCATTTCGATGGCCGGGCTGACAAACGTCCAGTCAAGCGACTCGTTCTTTTTCAGATCGTTCAGGTAGTCGCGGGCGGCAGTGGCACCGGGTTTAATGTCCTGCGGGAAATCGGGGCCGTCTACCAGTTGCTGGCCGTTGATGTACAGGCTGCCGGCACCGCCAATGGCAATCAGGCGCTTCACCCCCGATTTCTCGGTGGCCGCCTCAATGTCGCGGGAGCCCTGCAGGAAGTCGTGGTAGAGGTTGGGGTTGGTCCAGCCGGCATTAAACGAGTTGATAACCACATCGTGGCCGGCCAGCTGCTGCGCTAGCTCATCCACCTTGTTGGCGTCGCCGGTTACCACGGTCAGGTTCTGGTGCTGAGTGGTGAGTTTGGCGGGGTCGCGCACAATGGCCGTTACCTGATGGCCACGGTTGAGGGCTTCGGTCAGCAGTTTCGAGCCAACGAAACCGGTGGCACCAATGAGGGCAATTTTCATGAGAATGAAGGGTATGAGGTGAAGTAAACTACAAACCTGCTGTAACCACCATTGTTACAATCAGGCACAAAAAAAATTTAACTCGTTTCCGGGCCCCTGGCCAGAATATCGGTGGTTACCTGCGCCAGTGTGGTGCCGGCCAGCACCTGCTCCAGGGCCGTTTGGGCGCGCTGCAGCGTAGTATCCAGCGCCGACTGAATGTGGCGGCCGACCAGGCAGGCCGGGTTGGGCTTGTCGTGCACGCTGAACAGCTGGCCTTCCTCTACCACTTCCACGGCGCGGTACACCTCCAGCAGCGAAACAGCCTGGGGCAAGCGAGTGAGAAAAGTGCCTCCCGAAGCCGGCCGTACTTCCACCAGCCCGGCCTTTTTCAGCTGCCCCAGCAGCCGCCGAATCACCACCGGATTGGTATTTACGCTGCCCGCCATGCGCTCCGAGGTCAGCAGCTCGTCGCCGGGCTGCTGCAAAGCCAGCAGGGAAAGCACGTGTACGGCAACGGAAAAGCGGCTACTGATTTGCATGGTAACGGGAAAACCGGGAAACGGCGAACCGCTTTGACCCGCTTGGTTATGACAAAGGTAGCATTGTAACCATTGATGTTACAATGCTGTTTAAAAAATAAAGCGGCCGGAGCCGCTTTTTATTGGAAGCCCACGTTACTGCTCCGCTTCGGTTAGCTCCTCCCGCAGTTTTTTCGGCAGCGAAGCCCGCACCAAGTCGTAGGAATGGTCTATCAGCTCGCGCAGCTGACTACCAGGAATGCCCGTGCCCACCAGCACAGTGTTCCAGTGTTTCTTGTTCATATGGTAGCCGGGCAGCACGTACTCGTGTTGCTCGCGCAGCTCCACGGCGCGCTCCGGGTCACACTTCAGGTTAATACTGCCGAACGTGTCGATATCCGTGAGGGCAAACACTTTGCCCCCTACTTTAAATACCAGCGTTTCGGGCCCGAAAGGTGTTTCTTCAGTTACGCCCGCCTTCAGCAGGCAGTAGTCGCGGAAGTCTTCGATGTTCATATGCGTGATCAGCCGTTGCTGCTTGTTAGTTGTCGGTTGTTAGCTGCTGGCGCGTGGTTTCTGACAACCAACAACTACCAACTGACAACTAATTACCGGATAAACCAGCGGTACAGCAGTACCAGAAACCCGACCAGGAACATGGCCATGCTCAGCTTATTGATGAAGTGCATGGTCCGCAGGTTGAAGTTGGAGTGGCGGTTAGGATCTTTTTTGCGGAAAAAATACCCGAACACGGGGCCGAGATTAAACAGGTCTTTGCGCATAAGAAAAGGAAAATCAGGTTTGCCAAGATAACACCCGGCGCGCGGAAAAGATTTACCCGCGGGCCATAAACAGGTAGTGCGTAGTGTCGAGACGCAAGGAATCGGGTTTCGTCGTGGAACGGGCGTCTCCGGCTACTTTAACAGCAGAACATCATAGAAAGACAGTCATGCTGAGCCTGCCGAAGCATGACTGTCTTTCGGGGTCGTCCGAATAGCTTCAACGTCAGCAACGACAAGACGCAACATGGTGCGTCTCTACGACCTGGCTAGCCCCGAAACAGGTTCTCGATGCGCTGTTGGTTGTTCTGGCTGATAATTTTGCGGCGCACTTTGAGCGTGGGGGTCAGCTCGCCTGATTCCACGCTCCAGAGGGCGGGCAGCAGCTCGATTTTCTTGATCTGCTCCCACTGGGCGAAGGCGGCGTTGGTTTGCTGCACCAGCTGCTCGTAGAGCTGGCGCACCTGGGCATGGGCGGCCAGGGCGGCGTCGGAGAGGTCGGCGGGGAGCTGGTGCTGCCGGGCCCAGGCGCGCAGCTCGGCGAAGGCGGGCACCAGCAGGGCGGCGGCGTACTTCTCTCCCTCGCCCAGCACCATCACCTGCTCCACCAGCGGCGACTCCGACAGCTTCGACTCCAGCGGCTGCGGGGCCACGTACTTGCCGTTGGAGGTTTTGAACATCTCCTTTTTGCGGTCCGTAATGCGGAGGAAGCGGCCCTGCACCAGCTCGCCAATGTCGCCGGTGTGCAGCCAGCCCTCCGTGTCGATGACTTCGGCCGTGAGGTCGGGGCGGTTGTAGTAGCCCTGCATCACCGAAGGGGACCGGGTCAGGATTTCACCGTCGGCAGCAATTTTCACTTCCACGCCCGGCAGCACCGGCCCCACGGCCCCGATGAGGTTGCTCTCGGGCACGGGCTGGCTGGCGGCAATAACGGGCGAAGTTTCCGTCATGCCGTAGCCTTCCATCACCCGGATGCCGGCCGCCCAGAACACCCGCGCCAGCCGCGGCTGCAAGGCCCCGCCCCCGCTCACGATGTAGCGCACCTCCCCGCCCATAGCCTCGCGCCACTTGCTGAACACCAGCTTATTGGCCAAGGCCAGCTGGGCGTTGTACCACGCGCCCTGGTCTTTCTGGGTGTCGTAGCGCAGCCCCAGGTCGAGGGCCCAGAAGAACAGCTTGCGCTTAACGCCGGTGAGTTGCTGGCCGGTGGCCACAATCTTGTCGTAGATTTTTTCGAGCAGGCGGGGCACCGTGGTGAACACGTGGGGCTGCACCTCGCGCAGGTTGTCGGCAATGCGCTCCACGCTTTCGGCGTAGTAGATACTGAAGCCCAACTGCAGGTACAGAAACGTGGCCGTGCGCTCGAAAATGTGGCTCAAGGGCAAAAAGCTGAGGGTTTTGTGACCCGGAGTCAGCGGCAGGTAGCTCAGCAGGTTCTGGCAGTTGAACAGGATGTTGCGGTGGCTGAGCATCACGCCCTTGGGCCGGCCGGTGGTGCCCGAGGTGTAGATGAGCGTGAGCAGGTCGTCGGGCTGCACGGCGGCTTTCAGGGGTTCCAGCGCGGCCACGTCGGCGGCCGCTCCCATGGCCAGCAGGTCGGCAAAGGAGCGATGGCCGGGCGTGGGCTCGAAGGTGAGAATGTGCTCGGGGCCGTGCGGCAGCCCGGCCACGACCTCCTGCACCCGAGCCAGCAGCTTCTCGCCTTCCACCAGCACCACGCGCACGCCGGCATCCTGGAAAATGTGGCGGTAGTCCTCCACCGTGATGGTGGGGTACATAGGCACGCTCACGGCCCCCAGCTGGGCAATGCCCATATCGGCCACTACCCACTCGGGGCGGTTGGGGCAGATGATGGCCACTTTATCGGCGGCCCGCACGCCCAGGGCGCGCAGGCCCAGGCTGGCGTGGTTGCTCATTTCCTGCACTTTGGCGGCACTCAGCGGCTGCCACTGGTCGTCCTTTTTTGCTACCAGGCAGTCGGCCTCGGGGGTGGTGTGGGCCAGATGAGCTAGGAGGTCGAAGGTGCGGGAAAACGTCATGAGAAAAGCACGGAAAAAGCTGCCGCAACTGCGGCAATCCGCAAAAATAGGCCGCTTCCGGGTGGCAATGGCGGCACGTCATAATTTTATCAAGCCGCGGGCTGCCGGGCGGTGTAAAGACGCAATATTTTGCGTCTCTTCGTTGAACGAATGGCGTTGCGCTTACTGAACAACATCAGCAACGACGAGACGCAAAATATTGCGTCTCTACACCGCCCGGCTACTCGCAAGAGTCTGCGGCACCCCTCCCCGGCTTTCCGTTACCTTGTGCGTTTTACCCAGCTGCCCACTTTATGAAGCCTCTGCTCCTGCTGCCGCTGCTGCTCACCGCTTCGGCCATCTTCGCCCAGACTAAGCCGGCCGCCGAAACCGAGGCCGTGCAGCAAACCATCCGCCGCTTCTTCGAGGGCATGCGCCGCGGCGACAGTGCCGCCGTCCGCGCCACGCTGGCCCCGGGGGCCGTATTCCACACCCTCACCACCAAAAACGGCCAGACGCAGCTGCGCCCCGAAAACCCCTCCGACTTTGTGAAAGCCGTGGGCACGCCGCACCCGGAGGTGTGGGATGAGCGCATCACGTTCGAAAAAGTACTCATCGACGCCAACCTGGCCAGCGTCTGGACGCCCTACCAGTTCTACCGGGGCAGCACCTTCAGCCACTGCGGCTACAACTCGTTTCAACTGGTGAAGCTGGCTGAGGGCTGGCGCATCGCCCACATCATCGATACGCGGCGCAAGGAGAAGTGTAAGTAGCGCAGTCATGCCCCGGTCCGACGCCGGAGGCGTCCGACCGGTTGCCGCGTGCTGACGGGTTTGCGTGGTTGTGCGGCCGTCATAGTTCCATAGGCGCAAACTTCAACCGGTCGGACGCCTCCGGCGTCGGACCGGGTCCAGTGATATACGGTCTCTACCCTTTCGCCGCCGCCACGATGTCGGGTACTTCCAGGATGGGTTTGGGGTAGCCGCGCTGGGCTACGTGCAGCATAGCCTGGCCCAGCTCCTGCAGCGTGGAGGCGAATTTGGGGGCCACGCCGCGCAGCACAGGGTACAGCCAGCCGAAGTACTTGTAATACGACAGCACGTGCCGCTGGCCGGGGGTGGCGCGCAGGAAACCGGGGCGAAACATGAACGCCTGCCGGAAACCCAGCTGCCGCAGCTCGTTTTCAGTTTCGCCCTTCACGCGGGCCCACATCTGGCGGCTGCGCAGCGTATCGTCGGTGCCGGCGCCCGAGACGTAGCAGAACGTGAGGTCGGGGCCGTTGTAGGCCAGCAGGGTGCGGGCGAAGTGCAGGGTCAGGTCGTAGGTGAGGCGACGGTACTCCGGCTCCTGCATTCCCACCGACGATACGCCCAGGCAGAAAAAGCAGGCGTTGTAACCCCGGAGTTGATCGGCAATGGGCGTGAGGTTCTGGAAATCTTCGTGCAGCAGCTCCCGCAGCTTGGGGTGCTGGTGCCCGCTGGGCCGCCGGCTGATGCTGAGCACCTGCTCCACATCGGAGTTATGCAAACACTCCAGCAGCACCCCTTCCCCCACCATACCGGTCGTGCCGGTGAGTATCACGCGTAGTTTCATGCAGGTAAGGACGGATGAGCGGCACGGATGTTTTAGGCATCAGGAAATAGCCTACTCATTTGCTGAAAACCTATTCCGCAGACATTAGCATCAACCTCATCAAAACCTTCTACATCGGTAATATCTATTCCTCCTTGGGCAACGATTTCACCTACTATTGGCGAAACAGCCTTCAACTCGAGGGCCGCTAGTCCTTTCCAGTCGAGTGTCTCTATATGTGCTCGAAAAAAGGCTTGAAAGCTAGCAAAATAGGCGGCTGTTGGCTTCAAAGTACCACCTATTACTCCCATCGAAGCATCTACCACTTTGGCTTCGATAGTCCCGAGAAGAGTTGAGCCAGCAAACAGTTGAATTTGAGATTTCATTGCAGAGACAGAAAATTGCATTTTAGACAATCTATCCTCAAAGGAGCCAGATGGTCGATGGACAGATTGACGGTGAATCCAGAGGTACCATATACAACTGGCCGCTTTCTACATTGAAACTCATCTACTCGAAAGCTCAAGCTTTTGCGCTGCTCTTCCCGAAGTATAGAATCTATTGTGGTCTGTACTTTTTGCAGCACCTGCACGCTGCTGCCCGCAATACCAGAAACCACGAGTTTCGCCCACTTCCTATTGCCACTCTCCGATTTTCGCCAGATAGTCACCTCCAGACGGCACCTTGAGTTATCGAACAGGAAACTATCCACGACGGCATCATGCAGGGAGACAGGCCAGCCAGACATCATCTCGTTATGCATCCTGCGCGGTCTTGATGATAGTAAGCAGCATAAAACGCCCCGAAACTGAGAGCGTGTCACACCAAACCTGAATACAACCGTGTATTGCTACCGGATTATCAACTTCATCCTCTGAAAGTAGCTGCTGCATCCGGGCTTTTATCTTTTTGCCTATTCGGGGTATAACTGCTGTATCTAAGGTAGTAGCCCATTCCCTGATAGCGGCACTTTCGTTTTTGGCCGTTACCTGCGCGATATACGCCCCGCCCTCAAAATCCATCACTATTGTGTAAAGGCCCATACGAACGTGCTTTGTTGGTCAATCACCTTCCGCCAGCAAGCCACAATGCGCCTGCGCTGCCTGTTGAAGAAGTGCCATAAACGCAGCCCGCGTGCCTGGGCTCACGGCCGCTGCAGGCAACTGACGCAGTTGCTGTTGCTTGCGGATAACCAACTCGTTACCCCAGCGAAACTTACCATAGTAATCAAGCCACGATTCAATAATTCCGGCGGCTTGCAGTTCGATAAACGCTTCGTATTCAATGCCGCCAATACGTTCCAGCATTAAACCCTTGCTTGAAATATTCTGGCTGTCGGGAATCAAGTAAAAATCCAGCATGGCTTTATTTGACGCCTTCCATACCACCGTATTTCTGAACAATTTTCTGCATCTCCATCAACGTGCTTTGGATGTAGCTCTGGTCAGTGATGATAGTAAAAATCAGCTTGTTGTTCGAATCGATGAATTCTGAAAAAACGCCTTCCAGAATAAGCTGTCCAGCAGGTGTGTATTGAGCTGTGAATTCTAACTGATGTTCATACGACTCAAAACGCACTGTTCCCTTCACCGACTCATTACAGACTCGGAGCTGTTGGTACAGTTCATATAGCTCGCCGGTGGAGGTCCACAAAGTCGAGTTTACGGAGAAGCCGCCCACCTGTATGTAGATGCCCGCACGGACATCGTAGCCACCCCAGTGCGACGTGTCATCCGGAAAGCCCAATACCTCAACTAACCTTATGGTGAGGAATGAATCTTTCCCTGCAATGGTAAACTCTTCCATGTTTGCGAGTAACTACCCCACCACTGGCTCTTCCAGCAGCTCTTTTTCCAGCCAGCGGCCGTCTTCGCGCATGAGTTCGATGAGCTCGTCCACGGCGCGTTCTTCGGGGACGGATTTCTTGATGACTTCCTGGCCGCGGTAGAGGGCAATTTTGCCTTTGCCCACGCCCACGTAGCCATAGTCGGCGTCGGCCATTTCGCCGGGGCCGTTCACGATGCAGCCCATGATGCCGATTTTGACGCCCTTCAGGTGGTCGGTGCGCTTGCGGATCATGGCGGTGGTTTCCTGCAGATCGAACAGGGTACGGCCGCAGCTGGGGCAGCTGATGTACTCGGTTTTGCTCATGCGGGTGCGGGCCGCCTGCAGGATACCGAACCCGAGCTGGTTGAGCTGGTCCAGCGTGGTGAGCCACTCCTCCTTCGGGCGCTCGGGCAGCAGCTCGGTGCTCAGCAGCACGCCGTCGCCGAGGCCGTCGAGGAGCAGGCCGCCCACGTCGGTGGCGGCGTAGAGCTGGGTTTGCTCGGGGCTCAGGGCCGGGTACTGGCGCTGGATGATGACGGGGTTGGGCACGCCGTTGTTCAGCAGCTCGAAGAACGCCCGGCGGATTTCGGGCATGGCGTGGGCGTTGTCGGTGCGCAGCAGCAGCACGGCGGTGGCATCGGCGCGCAGCAGCGGCAGGGCGGCGGGCGTGAGCGAGGCCAGGGTGTGGCGCACGAAATTCAGCTCGGGGTGGCGCGGACCGGCCGCGGCGTACTCCTCGGCCGTGAGCAGCGGGTAGTGGTCGGGGCGCTGGCCGGCGTCGAGCCAGGCGGTGTAGTCCACCACTTCCTTCAGACCGTTGGGCAGCATGAACGGGATGGGCCGCTGGCCCGCGTACACGTAGTCGGCCCCCAGGTCGTTCATCTGAAACTTATCCAGGAAAGCCGAATACAGATGCCCCACGGCGCGCAGATCGGCGTATTCCAGGCCGGGCAACCGCGAGAGGTCGGCCATGACGCGCGGCACGTTCTGCCCGCCCAGGTTCAGCACCTCCCGCGTTACGCGGCGGTGGTACTGGAAAGGGTCGATGGGAATAGTAGTTGTTAGTTGTTGGTTGTCAGTTGTCAGTTCGTTTGGAGCGTCATTCTCACTGACAACTGACAACGAAGAACTAACAACTGGAGGAATAGGCTGGGCTTCCTGGGCGCGGTTGGTGTACCGGTCAATCAAGGCCTTGGCTACGGGGGCTTCGGCTTCGGGGGCTTCGGTGAGGCTCACGCGCACGGTGTCGCCCAGGCCGTCTTCGAGCAGCGTGCCGATGCCCACGGCCGACTTGATGCGGCCGTCTTCGGCCTCGCCGGCTTCCGTTACGCCCAAGTGCAGCGGGTAGGGCTGCAGGCCCTCTTCGTCGAGCTTCTGCACCAGCAGGCGGTAGGCCTGCACCATCACCTGGGTGTTGCTGGCCTTCATGCTCAGCACCACGTCGTAGTAGTTTTCCTCCTCGCAGAGGCGCAGAAATTCCAGCGCCGACTCCACCATGCCCAGCGGCGTATCACCATACCGGCTCAGAATCCGGTCCGAGAGGGAGCCGTGGTTGGTGCCGATGCGCATGGCCGTGCCGTACTGCTTGCAGATCTGGACCAGCGGGCGGAACCGCTCCCGAATGCGCTCCACCTCGGCGGCGTAGCTGCTGTCGGTGTAATCAATAACGTCAAACTTCTTCTTATCGGCGTAGTTGCCGGGGTTCACGCGCACTTTCTCCACGATGCGGGCGGCCAGCTCGGCGGCGTTGGGCGTGAAGTGGATGTCGGCAATGAGGGGCACAGTGCAGCCGCGTTTGCGCAGCTCCTTCTTGATTTCGAGCAGGTTTTGGGCCTCCTTCACGCTGGGGGCCGTGATGCGCACGTATTCGCAGCCGGCTTCCACCATGCGCAGCGTCTGCTCCACCGAGCCCAGCGTGTCCATAGTGTCCACGGTGGTCATGCTCTGCACCCGGATGGGGTTGAGCCCGCCCATCGGCAGGTCGCCGATTTTCACTTCACGGGAGAGACGGCGCTTATATTCGGTGAGGCTGGGGCAATATAGTTTGTTCATAACCCGGTTGGGAGGCGTTTTTCTCAGGGAATAACAAAGGTACGCAAGGTTTGTACTCGGAGGCTGAGCAGAACTATGGTCCTGCTTCGCAACTTCCGGTGGACTTCCGCTGTCTTTCCGGCAGATCCCTTTCCTTTTACCATGAATAAACTGAAATTCATTGCCCTGCTGGCCGGGCTGCTGCTCACGGCCACGGCCCACGCCCAGCAGGTGCAGGTGATTAAGCTGCCGGAGCTGCAGAAGCGCCTCTCCCGCCCCACCGACACCACCTACGTAGTGAACTTCTGGGCCACCTGGTGCGGCCCCTGCGTGAAAGAGCTGCCCCACTTCGATAAGCTAACCACCACCTACAAAAACCAGAAAGTGAAAGTGCTGCTGGTAAGCATGGACTACGCCTCGCAGCTGGATAAGAAGGTGATGCCCTTCGTGGCAAAAAATGCTCTCAAATCGGAGGTAATGCTGCTCAACGAAACCGACCCCAACCTCTACCTGGCCAAAATTGACCCCAAGTGGACCGGCTCTTTGCCCTTCACGCTGCTGCTCAATAATGCCCGCCACAAGCGCCAGACGTTTGAGCAGGAGTTTACAGCCGAGGAGCTGCAGAAGCAGCTGCAGGCGTTTATGAAGTAACCCGTTTTCACCCTCATCTTCACTTCCATGAAAAAGCTTCTTCCTTTCCTGGCCTCCCTTCTGGTGCTGGTCCTCAGCAGCTTCATCATGCTCCGTCCCGTGGCCGATGCCGGTTATCAGGTAGGTGACAAAGCCGCCGACTTCAAGCTGAAAAACGTGGATGGCAAACTGGTGTCCCTGGCCGATAACAAGGCCGCCAAGGGGTACATTGTGGTGTTTACCTGCAACACCTGCCCCTACGCCAAGGCCTATGAGCAGCGCATCATTGACCTGAATACCAAATACGCCCCGCAGGGCTTCCCCGTGGTGGCCATCAACCCCAATGACCCCGCCACTGTGCCCGGCGACTCATTCGCGGAGATGCAGAAGCGGGCCCGGGAAAAGAAGTACGCCTTCCCCTACCTCCAGGACGAAACCCAGCAGGTGGCGCACCAGTACGGCGCTACCCGCACGCCCCACCTCTACGTGCTTACCCGCCAGGGCGCTGACTTCGTGGTGAGCTACATCGGGGCCATTGATGACAACTCGGAGGATGCCAAGCTGGTAAAAACCAAGTATCTGGAAAACGCCATGACCGAACTGGTAGCCGGCAAAACCGCTTCCGTCAGCTCCACCAAAGCCATCGGCTGCACCATTAAGTGGAAGAAGTCTTAGTGCTTAGTGCTTAGTGCTTAGTGCTTAGTGCTTAGTGCGGTACTGAAATTTGAAGAAAAGAGGCCGTTTCCTATATCAGGAAACGGCCTCTTTTGTGTTTTTTTGATCCAGGAGAGCTGGCGGTTTTTATTTCTCGCCAGCGCGGGTAAACACGCCTTCCAGCGTATCGGTCTGCACGCCCGGTGTTTCATCCAGAGCGGCCTGAATCATGGCGCGGGCCACGGTGCGGCCATGGATGGGCCGATACTGATGCAGTATGGGCAGTGCCCCGGCTACTGTGGCCAGCAGGATGCCCACCTTTTCGCCCAGCCGTGCCTCCTGCCGGTTTCCGGCCAGAATGCCGGGCTGCAGCAGCCGAATCCGCTGGAACGGAAGCCGCTTCACGTCGCGCTCCAACTCGCCCTTCATGCGGCTGTAAAATACCAGTGCCTCTGCATCGGCCCCGGCCGAGGAGACCAGCACGTAGGTGGGCACCCCATTTTCGGCGGCGGCTTTGGCGGCCTGGTATTGGTAGGTGTAATCGACGCGGTACTGGTTTTGCTGGCTGCCCGCCTGCAGCAGGGTAGTGCCCAGGGAGGAAAACAGCACGTCGCCGGTGAGCAGGTGGCTCCAGTCGCGGGGCTGGTCGAAATCGACCACATGCTCCTCCAGCTTGGGATTCTGGTAGCCGGTGGGCCGACGGGTGAAAACTTTCAGGTGCGTAAACCGGTCATCGAGCAGCAATTGACCGAGCAGATAGTTACCTACCAATCCGGTGGCGCCCACTAAGAGTGCTGTGTACATAGCAAAAGGGTAAGGAAAAAGGAAAGGAACGGTGGACCGGGCCGCCGGCCAAACGCCACGAACCCGGATGAGGTGCGTGCAGCCCCTTAACCGGCAAAGACGAATTTCGTTGGTAAGTATTGCACAGCGTCTCCGAAAACGACTGTCGCACACCCATTTCGGCAGTAATGACCAAGTACTGTATTTACTCCACTGTCAGCACCAGCTTACCGATGTGGGCGCTGCTTTCCAGCAGCTCGTGTGCCTGCCGGGCCTGCGCCAGCGGCAGGGTGGCATGAAGCACCGGCCGCACGGCACCACTGGCCACCAACGGCCACACGTGCTGCTCCACGGCCAGGGCCAGAGCCGCCTTAAACTCGGCGGAGCGGGGCCGCAGGGTACTACCCGTAATGGTGAGGCGGCGGCTCATCAGATCCAGCGCATTAAACTCGGCCGGGCCGCCCTGCATAGCATTGATGAATACCAGCCGGCCATCGGGGCGCAGCAGGCGCAGGTTTTTGGCGGTGTAGTCGCCGCCAATCATGTCCAGCACCACATCTACCCCACCGCCGGCCTCCAGTACGGCTTCAAAATCGGCTTCGCGGTAGTTGATGACCTGCTCGGCTCCCAACGCCCGCACGGCAGCTGCTTTTTCCGCCGTGCCCACCGTGGCCGCTACCGGGCTGCCCAGCGCATGAGCCAGTTGCACTGCCAGTACCCCGATACCGCTGCTGCCGCCGTGCACCAGCAGCTTTTCGCCGGGCTGCAGCTGGCCCCGCTGAAACACGTTATGCCACACCGTGAAGGCCGTTTCGGGTAAGCTGGCGGCCTCCGGCATGGTGAGACCGGCCGGGATGGGCAGGCAATGGCGGGCATCCACGGCTACAAACTCGGCGTAGCCACCCTGGGCCAGCAGGGCACACACGGCGTCGCCGGGGTGCCAGCGGGTTACGGCAGCGCCGCACTGCACCACCGTACCGGCCACCTCCAGGCCCGGAATCAGGCCGGTTACGTTGCCGCTGCCCCGGTATTTCCCCTGGCGCAGCAGCACATCGGGGCGGTTGACGCCGGCTGCGGCTACTTGAATGAGCACTTCGTGGGCGGCCGGCTCCGGTGATTGTACTTGCTGAAGTTCCAGCACTTCCGGGCCGCCGGGCTGGGTTATTACACTTGCATTCATAGAAAGAAAAAGAACAGGGTTCCGGCTGTAACCAGCCCTACCCCCCTACGTATGTTGCCCTGAATACGCTACGGTTGAGTATACCCCCGATGAAAAAACTACCTCGTTTGCCTCATTTTCTGCGCACTGCCGGCCAGCTTACCGGCCTGGCGGCCTGGCAAACCGGCCGTCTGTTCCGCCAGGCTGCCCGTACCGCTCTCGATGCGGTGCAGGATGTGCTGCGGGCCGAGGTGGAAAAGGGCAACATGCGGCAGGTGCGGGAGTTTCTGACGGGCAAGGCCCTGCCCGCCGCCCGGGCCCTGCTGCTGGAGCGCATGGCCGCCCGGGTGCTGGTGCGGCTGGGACTGCGCGGGGCACTGGCCAGCAATGTAGTCGGCTGGGTGCTGCCCGTGGTGCTGGAGCAGCTGCTGAAGGCCGCCCACAAATCGGGCGTGTTTGAGAAAGTGCGGGCCAACGCCACGGTGCAGGACACCCTGCACCGGCTGGATGAGCTGAAGCAGGCCACCTGGAAACGCCTCATGCCCGACCACGGAACCGGCGCCGAAGTGCTGCCTGATGACACCCCGCTGCCCCTTTCTGCGTAAACCGGCCTTAAACCCAGGTTTTAAGTAAAAAATTCCCGCTTCAGACGTTAGTTTTTTTTATTGATTTTGAAGCTATTCTACACAATCCAACTGCTGAAAGGCTCCCGTAAATGGGCCCGATGAAACAAACACCTGAGCCGCCGGCCGGAGAAAAATTGGTTTTCCCGCCTGCCCGCACGGCCCTGCGTGACTTATACCGCGCGGCCCGTCATTTGCCCTCCACCGACCCTTATGCTCCGGCTCGTTTAGCTCGTATTGCTGATCAGGCGGAATACTTTCTCCAAAACTGGACTGCTGAAACTTGGCCCGCCGCTCTGCATTCCGGCCAGCCCCTGCCCGCCCGTCAGGTGTTGCTGGGCTGGGTGCTGATGGCCCAGCGGGAAATTAAGCAGACAGGTACTAGCCCCGGCACGGTATGGCCCTATGCTACCTGGCACCGCATCTTCACCATGCTCCTGGCGGCCCTGGTTCCGTTTGCCTGAGTCAGGCCTGAACTGAAAATAAAGAAGCCGTCTGACCTCCCAGGTCGGGCGGCTTCTTTTTGACCCCTGGTCAGTTTGCGGAGCCGGCAATTCTGGTTTATTTACTTCCCGATGGATAACAGCACACGGGTATAGTGGCTGCCTCCGGTTCGTTTGCTTCTCATTAAGTCGGCTTGTTGCTATGAATGCCTACCGCCCCGATGCCCGCACCCTGGCCATGCAGCGCCGGGAAGCCGAGTACGCCCGCATGGCCAGCATGGCCCATAAGGCCCGCTGGGTGAACTGGGCCGCCGTGGTATTCTGCGTGCTGCTGAGCCTTGACTGGGCCCTGCCGCTACAGCAGTTCACGGATGAGCCGGTGCTGGAGCGGCGGCCGGTTTCCATTGGTGCCTCCCTCTCCAATCCGCAGATGGCCTACCGCATCCTCACACCCCACGCCAGCTTCCGGCTGCATACCAGCCAGGCGTACCGCATTCAGGATGCTACGCGCGTAACGGTGTGGCGCACCCCGCTGCTGCGCATTGTGCGTCTGGTGAAGGCCCCTACCGTGCCGGCGGGCCGGGAGCCGTTTGCGCCCTACGGCGGCGGTATCTATAACTCAGCTATGGCCGCCTTTCCTATTCTGCTGCTGCTGGTGGCAGGCCTGGGGGTGTTACTCCCTTTTCCGCCGGAAACCCGCCTGAACACCTCCGTGGTAAGCGGACTGCTGTGGCTGGTGACGCTGGCCGTAATGGTCCTGTTTTAGCCATCTGCCTAACCTGTCAAGTTTTTTTCCACTTATTTCGATTCTGAAGAACACCTTTAGGATTCCTTCAGAATGGCTCCGTATACTGTTTTCCTGCTCGGTTGAGCAAGGCATCAGGTTGATGAATACCGGTTTTTTTACGTGTACTAAATGAACTTCTCTTTCCGCCAGCTAGGTGCAGGCGTGCTGCTGATGGCGGCTACTCACTTCTCTGCCCCGGCCCAGATTCTGCCCGCTACTCCGGCCGATACTACCCACAAATTCGAAAACCCGGCCGGCGTACCTGCCCCGGTAACCAAGCCCTGGTACAAAGGCAAACTGGTGAAAGCCACCGTGGTGCCGGCCCTGCTTATCGGCTACGGGGCGTACACCTTCAACGGCGGCGGCTTTTACACCAATCAGCAGGCCAACCGGGATATTCACAAGCTCTTCCCCACCTACCGCACCAAGCTGGATAACCTGCTGATTTTCGCGCCCTACGCCGAGCTGGGCCTGGTGGCGCTGTCGGGCGTGGAGTCCCGCGACGACCGGTTGAATACACTGCTGGTCATTGGCAAATCGGAGCTGATTATGCTGGCCACGGTATTTACGGTGAAGAACCTCACCCGCGAAACCCGTCCTGATGGCTCCGACAACCTCTCGTTTCCCTCGGGGCACACGGCGCAGGCATTTCTGGCGGCCAGCATCGTACACACCGAGTTTCGGGACAAAAGCCAGTGGTACGGCATCGGGGCGTACACCATTGCCACCAGCGTAGCCGCACTGCGCATGATTAATACCAAGCACTGGCAGAGCGACGTGGTGGCGGGTGCCGGCTTCGGCATTCTGTCGGCGCACCTGGGCTACCTGACGCACCGCAACCGGTGGGGCCGCAAGCCCCGCATTCTGGAAGGCACCAGCTTCTCGCCCACCTGGATGCCGGGTGGCATGGGCATGAGCGTGGTGTGGCGGCCAACCCACTAACGCAGCAGCCCGACATGCAGGAGCGCCTGATTCGGTTTTACCAGAAGGCTCTGGCAGCCGTGCGGGGCCACGGGCCCCTGGTGGCTCTGCTCATGCTGGGCCTGGGCGTGCCGTGGTTTATTTTCGCGGAAGTGGCCGAAGACATCTGGGAAAGCGGCGGCTTCATCGGCGACCAAACCATTCTGCGCTGGATACACCAGCTGGAAAGCCCCGGTCTGGATACGCTGGCCCTGGCCCTGACCACGGCGGGTGGCCCGGTAGTAATGTCGACTGTTGGCGGGATAATTACGCTGTGGCTGCTGTGGCGGCACTGCTCCACGCAGGCCCTGTTTTTTGCGCTTTCGGTGGGCGGGGCCGTGGCGCTCAACGTGGTAACCAAGCTGGTATTCGGGCGGCCCCGGCCGGCGCTGTGGGAATCCATTGCGCCGGCCAAGTTTTACAGCTTTCCCAGCGGGCACGCTATGGGCTCGGCGGCACTGGCAGCGGCGCTGGGGTTTCTGGTGTGGCAGCAGCCGTGGCGGTGGCCGGTGTGGGTGCTGGGCAGCCTGTTCGCCCTGGGCGTCGGCCTGTCGCGCATGTACCTGGGCGTGCATTTCCCTTCCGATGTGCTGGCCGGCTGGGTCTGCTCCATTGGCTGGGTCACGGGCCTGCACCTGCTCCTCTCCTCCGATTTGCAGCAACTCCGTAGCTGTTGGCAGTCCAGCCTCCGCTTCTGGCACCGGCCAGCCTGACGAGCTTCCCATTCATGAACAACGCAACGGCCCGTTCCCCCGCACTATGTGGGGAGAACGGGCCGTTTTCAATTCTGCCGGTTTGGTGTGCTACACCACGGGTTCCGGCTTCCGGTCGTAGGCCAGGCGCAGCAGGCTGGGCAGCACCACCAGCAACAGCGGCAGCGCCAGCAGCAGGCCGCCAATTACGGCAATGGCCAGCGGCTGGTGCAGCTGCGCACCGGCCCCAATGCCCAGAGCCAGCGGCAGCAGCGCCGCAATGGCCGAAAGGGCCGTCATGAGCTTGGGGCGGAGGCGGGCGGCAATAGCGTAGCCGATGGCCTGCTCCACCGGGGCTTCCCGGCGGGCATCATTAAACTGCTGCAGGGTGAAAATGGCGTTTTCGCCGATGATGCCCACCACCATAATCAGGCCGGTGTAGGAACCTACGTTCAGGGGGGTGTTGGTCAGGTACAAAGCGAGCGTGCCGCCGGCCGGCCCCAGCACCGCCACCAGCAGAATGAGCCCCGCCGCCTTGATTTCGCGAAACAGAAACAGCCCCACCGCAAACACCAGCAGGCAGGCTGAGGCCAGGATGGTAAGCAGCTCCTGAAACGACTGCTGCTGCTCGGCGTAGGAGCCGCCGAACTGCAGAAAATAGCCCGGAGGCAGGGCCAGGTCACGGTCCAGCTTCCGGCGGATTTCCGTCATGGCCGAGCCCAGGTCGCGGCCGTTGAGGCGGGCCGTAACGGCCGTCATGGCCTGCAGGTTTTCGCGCTCCAGCTCCGCCTCCCCGGCCGATACGCTCACCACTGCCAGCTCATCGAGGCGGCGGCGCTGGCCTCCGGGCAGAAACACGGGCTCGGCCTGCATCTGCTGGAGCGTGGCCTGCGCCGCGCCGGGGTAGCGCAGCCGGATGTTGAGCAGCTGCTCGCCTTCCAGCACGCTGCCCGCCACCACACCGCCCAGCTGGGTCTGGAGCTGACTCTGAAAATCGAGGCCGGTGATGCCAAACTGGGCCAGCCGGCGGGCATCGGGGCGCACATCCACGGCCGGGCCCATGCGCACAATGCCGTTGAATACATCGGCCGTGCCGGCCGTGTGCTCCACTATGCCCGCCACCGTATCGGCCAGGGCGTAGCGGGTAGCGGCGTTGGGCCCGAATACCTTGATTTCAATGGGCTGCACCGTGCTCATCAAATCCCCCAGCATGTCGCCAATTACCTGCCCAAAGTCAATGATCAGGGCCGGCTGCGAACTTTCGATGCGCTGTCGGATATCGTCAATGACCTCCTCCGTGGTGCGCTGCCGGTCAGTTTTCAGCCGGATCAGGAAGTCACCGCTGTTGGGCTCGGTGATGAAAAAGCCCATTTGCGTGCCGGTACGCCGCGAGTAGCTCGCCACTTCGGGCACCTGCACGATGAGCTTCTCGGCGGCGCGCAGCATCCGGTCGGTTTCTTCCAGGGAGGTGCCGGGCGGCGAGTTGTAATCCAGCACAATGGCCCCTTCGTCCATATCCGGCAGGAAGCCCGTTCCCAGCCGGGGCACAATAAACGCCATCAGCCCCACCAGCAGCGCCACGCCCACCACGCTGTAGGCCGGGTGCCGGATAACGGAACGGACCCACGGAATTTCGTGGTGGGCAGTTTCGGTGAGGCTATCGGCTGTTGCAGCGCTTTCTTCCTCAGCAGCCACTGGCCGTGGGCTGCCAGCTTGCTTCCTGGACAGCAGCAGATACAGCACCGGCAAACCCAGCCAGGCCACCAGAAACGAGCACACCAGGGCCACAACCATGGTGGTAGCCAGCACCTTGAAATAGGCCCCGGCCACGCCGCCCAGCAGCACGAACGGCAGAAAAATAACGATGGTGCTGAGCGAGGAACCCACCAGCGCCGGCAGCAGGTGCTGCACGGAGCGGGCTACTACTTCGCCGACGGTGGCCTGCGGGTGCTCCTCACCCACCCGGTGCAGCTGCTCCACCATCACCACAGCATCGTCAATCATGAGGCCGATGGCGGCGGCCAGGGCGCCCAGCGTCATGATGTTGAAGGAGTAGCCCAGCCCGAAATACAGCACCGCCAGCGTGAGGCTGAGAGCCATGGGAATGGTGAGCAGGATGGTGAGCGAGGCCCGCCAGGAGCGCAGGAACAGGGCCGTTACCACCAGGGCCAGGGCCAGGCCAATCCAGAGGGCCTCCTGCACCGAGCGCACCACTTCCGACACGAAATCGGCCTGGTCGTAGTAGGGCCGCAGAGTAATGCCGCGCGGCAGCCCGGCCTGCACGGCTTTCACCTTGGCCCGCACCCCTTCCGACACCAGCACTACGTTGGCATCGGGCTGGCGCACCACCGAAATCAGCACTGCATCGTGGCCGTTGGCGTTAATGCGGGTGTATTCGGGCTGCTCGCCCAGGCGCACGGTGGCCACGTCGGCCAGGCGCACAATGCGGCGGCCGTCGTTGCGCAGCACCACGTTTTCGAGGTCTTCCTTGCGCTCGATGGTGGCATCCGTAATGGTCAGGTAGAGGCGGCGGTAATCGGTGAGGTAGCCGTTGCTCTGCACGAAATTGGTCTGGCCCAGCATGGTGCTCACATCGTTGGGCGTGATGCCCAGGGCCGCCAGCTGATCGGGCTGCAGCTCCACCTGGTACTCCTTGGTGCGCCCGCCCTGCACCTGCACCGACGACACGCCTTCTACCTGCGACAAAAACGGCTTAACGGTGTACAAAGCCAGCCGGCGCAGCTCCAGCGCCGAGCGGCCCGGCGCTTCCAGCGTGTAGCCCATTACCGGCAGAATGGCCGGATTCATACGCTCCACGCTGATCTGGGTGCCGGCCGGCAAATCGGCCCGGATCTGGTTCAGGCGGCTTTCAATGGTCTGCTGGCTGCGCACCACGTCCACATTCCACTCCAGGTAAGCCGATATTTCGCAGCTGCCCCGGCTGGTAGTGGAGCGCAGCAGCTTCAAGCCCGGCACCTGCTTCATGGCGTCTTCCATGGGCTTGGTCACCGTCACCATCATGCGGTCCACGGGCTGCAGGCCGTTGTCGGCAATAACCTTCACCTTCGGGAACGTGACTTCCGGAAACAGCGCCACCGAGATGCGCCGGTACGCCAGCACACCCAGCGCCAGTGCCAGCGCCAGCAGCACGGCAATGGGTGCTTTATAGGCTTGAAAAACAGAAGGACGCATGGAGTTGGGAGCTGGGAAGTAAAAGACAGGAGCCAGGAGTTGGCCTGACCTTGGTGCGTATTAGACCGTCATTCCGAGCGAAGCAAAGCGGAGTCGAAGCATCTCCACCACTTCGTAGGCTGGGGGCCCAGGATTGAACCTGGGCTATGGAACGGTTGATATTGGAGTGTCATTAACTTAGCCAGCGGTAGAAACGCTGCGCATTCGCGGACGCCAGATGAAGTATGACTATTACGTTGGCAATGTCAGCACACGAGATTCCTCCTATCGTTGGAATGACGTTCTGATAGCTCCCAATGACCTTCTACCAACTCACCTCGTCAGCTTCACGGCGGCGGTATCGTCGAGGCCGTAGTTGCCGGTCAGCACAATACGGTCGTGGGGCGAGAAAACGGGGCTTTTGATGACGATGCGGCCGTTTTGCTCGGGTCCGGGCTGCACCGGCACCTTCACGGCGGTGCTGTCGTTGAGCAGGCGCATCACCCAGAAGCTGGTCTGGGTTTCGTCGGTCAGTACGGCTTCGCGGGGCAGGGTACGGGCCAGCTGGGGGGCAGTTTTATCAAGGTCGATGGTGACGGCCAGGTTCTCGGGCAACTGGGGCACTTTGCCCAGGGGCCGGACGGTATAGCGCTGCGTCTGCACGGCCACGTCGGCGGCGGGCAGGGGCTCGGCCACGCGGCCCGTCAGCACCCGGCCATCGGGCAGCGTAATGCGGCAGCTCTGGCCGGTGTGCACGTAGCGCAGCTGGGTCACGGGCACATCCAGCACGAAGCCAAAGCGCGACTGGTCGTATACGGTGCCCAGCTGCTCGCCATCCTGCACGTAGTCGCCGGCCAGCTTATCCACGGTAGCCAGCACCCCGCCCCGGGGGCTCGGAATCCGGATGATACCGCTGAACCGCAGCTTCGGGTCGCCGGTGAGGCGGTCCAGATGCAGGGTGCGCGACTCCTTGGTTTGCAGAGTGAATACCGTCTGGCCGGCGCGTACCTGCTGGCCCGGCACCGGCACCGGGGCCATGAGGTAGCCGGTGGTAGTAGCCCGCAGCACATCTTTGGCCGGGTAGGCCGTTACCCCGCTCAGGTGCAGCACATCGGCCACCGTATCGGCGGCTACGTAGCCCACCGTTACGGCGGCGCGGGCGTGCACTTCCTCCTCTTCAGCCGAAGCTTCATCGGCCGTTCCGCCGGAGCTGCCGCCGCAGGCCTGGGTGAGCAGCGCCAGGAGCAATAGCCCGCCCCCCCGGCGCCGAACCAGGCCGGTACGGTTGACGAAGTGCTTCAGAACAGTATCAGGAATAGTCATGGGAGAAGTCAGTGGTAGCGGACGGTTGTGGAGGCACGGCCATCATTCGCCCAGATAATCAAGGGCGTATAGCGTGCGAAGCCGCTCAGTTTCGGCCTGCGTGAGGCTGAACTGGAAGCCCCGGTAGCTGTTCACCAGCTGCAGGTAATCCAGAATGGTTATATCACCGGTGGTCAGCTGTTGCCGGCCGGCATCCACCAGGGCCGCCGCAATGCGCAGCTGCTCCCGGATGCTGGCAATCAACTGGTCCGACTCGCGGGTGAGGCCCTCCAGCTGCTGGTACTGCTGGCGGCGCTGGGTAGTCAGAAAGGTGCGGTAGCCCACCCGAATCTGCTCCGCCAGCCGAATCCGCTCGTAGCCCAGCTGCCGCTGGTGCCCGTCAAAGATTGGCACCGACAAGGCTAGGCCGCCGCTAAACCCAAAGCTGCGCCCCAGATACAGCGGCGACGGGTTGGCCGACTGCAGGCCCGCATCCAGCACCCAGCGCAACTGCGGGCGGTAGCGCAAATCCACGGCCTCCCGGTCCAGACGCAGGCGCAGGCTATCAAGCTGATATTGGCGCTGCGTAATGGAATTGAGGCCGGCCAGCGCCCGGTGCGTAGGCGGCCGGGGCTGCTCCAGCAGCACCAGGGCGGTATCGGCGGCACCAGCCAGGTAGCGCAGCGTGCCCAGCTCGCGGCGGTACGTGAGGCGGGCCTGCTGGGTGGTTACCTGCTGGTTGCGCAGGGAGGCGTAAAACGCCAGATACTGAGTTTGTTTATACACCCCGGCATTCACCAGTTGGCGCAGCTGCCCATCCTGGCGGCGCAGCTGGCCCAGCAGATTCTGATTGTAGCTCCACTGCTGCTCCGCGGCAAAGGCCGTCAGAAACTGGTCGGTGATGTTGCGGCGCACGTCTAGGGCAGCCAACTGGCGGGTATTGCGCAGCACCAGCCCCTGACTTTGCAGAATGCGGTAGTCGTTGCGTAGTACCGGGCCGTTGAGCAGGGGCTGGCTCACGCTGGCAAAAGCCGCGTAGTTGCCGCCGTTGGAAACGGCCTCATCGTAGCCCAGACCACCTTCGCCGTTGGCTTTGCGGCCGAAGATAGGCGCGGCCACGGCCGCGCCGGTACCTGCCACCTGAGGCCGCTGCTGCGCCGCCCGAATCAGGCTATCCACGCGGTTTTGGCTTACCTGCCCGGCGTAGTCGCGCAACAACGGGCTGGTATTGCGGGCCAGCGCCAGAAACTCGTCCAGGGTCCGCAGCTCGTTGCTTTGCGCGTGCACCGGACCCACCGACAGCAGCCAGCAGCCCAGCCCCAGCAGCCAGCAACCCACTAATCGGAAATAAAAAACAGGAGTAGCCAAGGGCAGTGAGCTGGTTGAACGACTGCAAAACAGGAAACCGATTCTGAAGAAATTTTGGAGTTGCTAATTTTCGGTTCTGCGGCCGGCTCCGAGGGAGCTTTCCTACGCTGTCTGTGCTGGCTGGTTGCCCGCTCCCATAACTCCAGAATATCTTCAGATTTATCCTCCAAATTGCCCGCCTACCGCTCCGTTTGTTCTTCTGTTTACCGCTCCCCTCCCGTGAAAATCCTGATTGTAGAAGATGAAGCCCCGTTACGGGCCTCCCTGCTGGAATACCTGCGCCATGATGGCTACGTGTGCGAAACCGCCGAGAACTACCAGCAGGCCCATGAGAAAATCAAGCTGTATCAGTATGATTGCGTGCTGATTGACTTAACCCTTCCCGATGGTTCCGGGCTGGATTTGGTACGCACTCTGAAACAGGAAAATTCAGTAGCGGGCGTGGTTATCATTTCGGCCCGGGGCTCCCTCGATGATAAAGTGGAAGGCCTGGAGCTGGGGGCCGATGACTACCTACAGAAACCGTTTCACCTGGCCGAGCTGAACGCGCGCCTACGCTCCGTGCTGCGGCGGCGGCAGTTTCAGGGGCAGCGCCATCTCGCCTTCCGCGACCTGACCGTATTCCCGGACCAGGCGCTGGTGCTGGTGAAGGACCAGCCCGTGACGCTCACGCGCAAGGAGTACGACCTGCTGCTGTTTCTGCTGGCCAACCCCAACCGCCTGCTCACCAAGGAGTCCATTGCCGAGCACCTCTGGGGCGACGCGGCCGATGCCGCCGACTCGTTCGACTTCATCTACACCCACCTCAAGAATCTGCGCAAAAAGCTGCAGGAGCTGGGGGCCGATAACTACATCCGCACCATGTACGGCCTGGGCTACAAGCTGGAAACGGAATAGGTTGTCAGTTGTTAGCTTTCGGGCACTCCTATCGAATGCAGAGCCTGTGTTTGTGCCAGCAACGAACAACTGACAACGAACAACTAATAACCAGCAATCAAGCACGTGAAGCTGCTCACTACTACTAACCGCTATTACCTGGCGCTGGCTGCCGTGCTGTTTCTGCTGGGTACGGGGTTGTTGTACGTGGGCATTCAGCGGGCCCTGGCCCACGAGGTAGATGAGCAGTTGCAGCTGTACCAGAGCTATTTGCAGCGCCAGCTGCAGCACACGCACCGGCTGCCGGCTCCTGTCAACCCACAGGAGCTAACGGTGTCGTCCACACCTGTTGCCACTGGCCTGGGCGACACCGTGCTGCTTGACCCGATTGAGCAGACCCAGGTTCCATTTCGACAGGTGACTTTCCGGGCCACGGTGCAGGGGCAGCCGTACTGGTTTACGCTGCGCAAGTCGCTGATTGAAACCGAGGACGTGCTGGAAGTAGTGCTGGCAGTGATGCTGGCCGTGATGACGCTGCTGTTCGGTAGCTTAGTGCTGCTGAACCGCTGGTTGTCGCGCTGGCTGTGGGCGCCGTTTCAGTACACCTTACGGGCCCTGCAAGGCTACCAGCTGCAACAACCGCAGCCGCTGCTGCTCCCCCACACCGCCATTGACGAGTTCAGTGAGCTGAACCAGGCCGTAACCCAGCTCACCCAGCGCCTGACGGCGGATTATCAGGCTCTGAAGGAATTCACCGAAAACGCCGCCCACGAAACCCAGACGCCCTTGGCCATTATGCAGGCGAAGCTGGAGCAGCTGCTGCAACTGCCTGAGCTGCCCGAGGCTGCCGCGTCTTCGGTACATGCGTTGTACCGGGCCACCATTCGCCTTTCGCGGCTGCACCAGGCCCTCACGCTGCTGAGTAAAATCGAGAACCGACAGTTTACCGGCAGCCGCGCCCTGCAGCTGCAGGACCTGCTACGAGAGAAGCTGGAGCAGCTGCAGGATTTTCTGGAGGCCAAACGCATTGAGCCGCAGCTGGTGCTGGTCGCCCCGGTAGCCGTAACCATGCATCCGGCCTTGGCCGATTCGCTGGTGGGCAACCTGCTCCAGAACGCCGTGAAGCACAATGTACCCGGTGGCCAGCTGCGCATTCACCTCAGCCCCGAGGCCCTGGAAGTCACCAACACCGGCCCCATCCTCACCACCGACCCGATGCTGCTACTGGGCCGCTTCCGCAAGCACAACGCCGCCTCCGACTCGCCGGGGCTGGGGCTGTCCATTGCCCAGCAAATTTGTACCTACTACGGCTTTCAGCTTAGCTATTCGTTTAGCTCCGTCGGCTCTTTACACACGCTCAAGGTCCGGTTTTAGCCAGCGGTACTCCTCCGGCCCCGACAGTTTTCCGACGTATTTCCGGCGGCTTGCATCCACAGAAAAAGCACAGAAACAGCTTCTACACTTGCAGCATCATCCACCTTCACTGTTTGCCGCGCATGAACTACGCCCTGCTGCTTGCCGCCCTGCTGCCCCTGGCTGCCCAGGCCCAGAAGCTCTCCGTCTGGCAGGTTCCGGCGGCAGCTGTTACGGCCTTCCGAACACAGTTTCCCGAGGCCAAAACAGTGCACTGGGAAAAAGAGGCTGCCAATTATGAAGCCGACTTTGCGCAGAAAGGCGTCGAAATGTCGGCTGTGTTTACGGCGGCTGGCGTACTGGTCGAAACGGAATCAGCCATTCGCTACAACCTGCTGCCAGCCCTGGCCCGCACTGCGCTGGCGCAGCAGTACAAAGGCTACAAGATTGTTGAAACCGCCAAAATTGTATCCGCCGGCGGGATAGTGCAGTACGAAGCGGAAGTAAGCCGCAGCGGCAAGCGGCAGGATGTGCTCTTCGATTCCAACGGCCGCCTGCTGTCCAAATAGCGCTTCCGTCCTAATAACGGCAGCCGATGCCGCAGCTGCCGGAAAGGTTCCGCGCCCGGCAGGTGGCAATACTCTTTCGCCGCCGCTTCCAGCTTCCTATCAGGCGCGAACCCACAGCAAATCGTCCCAATGAGTGGTGTAGGCGGGCGTTTTCCAGCGGCTGTTGCCGGCCCACGGCTGCGCCACGCCACTGGGGGCCGGCAGGGCCGCGGCAAACCGTATAGTACCACTCCCGAACCGCTGGTTGAGGTGGTCTAACTCCGCCATCAGGGTAGTCCGGAGTACTGCATCCGCTGCGTTGCCGAATAGCTGCAGTTGCTGCCGGCCGACAGTTTCCAGCCCGCTGAGCACAATACCGGCCTTTTTGTACGCTGCTCCTGCCTTATACAATCGTTGTAATGCACTGGAGGTATAGCGCAGTAACTCGCTGGTATCCTGGGTGGCAACGGACAGCGTGACCACCTCTGTGCAGGTGTGCGGCAATGGCCCCGGGCTGAACCGCCCCCGACTGATAAACACCGTGAGGGTATTAGCCAGGGAGTTCTGGCGGCGCAGCTTCTCCGCCCCGCGGGATGCAAAATGTGCCAACGCTACCTGTATATCCGAGAGCTCCGTGAGTGGCCGGGCAAAGCTGCGGGTGTACATAATCGTATTGCGGCGCGCCTCATCCTCTTCACTTCCGACACTCTCCCCGCACGATTCTCCCTGCAGCTCCCGAAGCAGGCGCGCTCCGGTTACCCCGCCGAGGTAACGCCGGGCCCAGGCCTCACTCTGGCGGGCCAGCTGCGCCGCCGTTCGGATGCCCAATGTCAGTAATTTCTCACTGTAGCGCCGGCCCACGCCCCATACTTCCTCAACCGGCGTTTGCTCCAACGCTCACTGCTGGCGCTCCGCAGTATCCAGCAGCAGTACACCGTCGGTTATATTGAGCTGCTTGATAAGGCGGTTAGCCAGCTTAGCCAGGGTTCTGGTAGGGCCCAGCCCGATGCGCACAGGTATGTGCATCTGCTTGCGGATCTGCTCTTTCCACACAGCAGCCAGCTTCACCAGCGTACCGCAATATGGTGTCATGCCGTGCAGCTGCAGGAAGCATTCATCTATTGAATACACCTCCGCAACCGGAGCCACCGAAGCCAGGTACCGCATAATCCGGCCCGAAATATCCCCGTACAGTGCGTAATTACTGGAAAACACCTGTACCCCGTGGCGCTGTAACTCAGGCTGTACCTGGAAATACGCGGCTCCCATGCGCAGCCCCAGGTCCTTAGCCTCAGCTGAGCGGGAAATAATGCAACCATCATTATTACTAAGCACCACCACCGGCTGGCCTTCCAGGTCAGGCCGGAATACCCGTTCACAACTGACGTAGAAGTTGTTGCAGTCAACTAACGCGTACATGGCTGGAAAGGCGTCCGCGCCGGGTTTCGGTCACAACATAAGTCACTACGCCCCACACGTCGAATAAATCAGGCTCCGTTATGGGTATTTCCGGGTAGCAGGGATTATCCGGCACCAGAAACCAGGCATTTGCGCTGCGCCTGACCAAGCGTTTCACGGTAAACTGCCCTTCCACCACGGCAATAACTACATCATCATGCGTGGCCGTGAGCCGGCAGTCCACGGCCAGCAACGCTCCATCCCGGATGCCTGACTCTCCTCCGGTCATACTGTCCCCCGTCACCCGAACCAAGTAGGTAGAATCGGGATGCGGCAGCAGTAACCGGTTAAGGTCCAGCCGCGTACCCCGGTGGTCCTCGGCCGGCGAGGGAAATCCGGCGGGCACCAGCCCTTCAAAAAACAGCAGCAATACCGGCTTGCGCCTCACGGGCAAAACAACAATTTCACTCATAGCAATGCAGCAGAAACGAACTGGTGCAAGTATACGAATAGCTAATTTAATTAGTTTGTATATGCTATATATTTTAGCAATTACTTACCTGTTTCGGAACGCTCGAAATGCCTTTATGACTCGCATGTATGTCATTGATCAGCTCATAATCTGCTTCAACACAACGTATCTGCTTAATATTCAACTATCAACACTATCAGCCAAAACACCCGGAAGTCTGTATCTGTTTTCAACCACGGCTTGTCCGCATACCGGCCCATTGCATGGCTGGCCCGTAGCTTTGGTTACTCATTTAGTTTCGACGTTTATCCTTTCGCGTATATGGAGAAAGTTTTCTCTGCTCCGCTCGTAAATATGTACCTGTACACCGGCCCGCATAACACCCTGGAGGTGCAGTGGCTGGATTTTGTGAACAGTGAAACGCTTCGTTGCTGCCTGCTCGAAGCCCTGCGCCTGGGACGGGAGCATGCCATCCGGGCCTGGATTGCCGATAACCGGCTGCTGCGCGCTATTCGAACCAAGGATTTTGAGTGGATGGGCCCTAATATCATGACTCCCCTGGACCAGATGGGCGTTCATCGGCTGGCGGTCATTGATTCCCAGGATGCCATGAACCGGATGGGCATCAAGCTATTCCTATCCGATGTCATCCCGAATACGCAGATCCTGACCCAGACCTTTCTTTCCCCCAATGAAGCCCGGGTCTGGGCGACGCAGGCCTATTAAAGCCCTCTTGTACATACTGCCCTTAAGTTCCCTAGCTACAGGTATATCTGCATGATGGCCCTGTTGCTGCACTTGAAACACACTGGACGTTTCGCCCTAGTACTGAATTTCAAGTATCTCTTATCCAGGCACTTTAAGTAGTCCGGCACTATCAGGTGCAGAGGTGGATTGCCGACGACCGGCTGCTGGGACTGTCGATATACATAAAATGCTCCGGCTTGTATTACGGCCCATCGGTAACTGTCAGTGGCTGTTTTGATGATATCCGTGGCACAAAACGACTATATCAAACTTCACTGAATTTCTCTTACATTCAGTGCACCCTATTCTTTATCAAATCAATCTAATGGTTACGCTACTTTGTTGCTGCCTATTGGCGCAACCTACTCCCGAACCTACCCAATTGGCTGACTCCTCTCGGCTTGCCCACAGAGCCTATGTGGGTATTGGTGGTAATCTTGGCCGCTATATTGATTTCCGAGCCAAGGAATACGCCGGTAAAAATCCACAACTTTCTCCCTCCATTGTGGCGGGCATACAAGTCTGGCCGGGCATTGCGCTGGATGGAGGTGGATTAACGTTTGCTGTCAGGCGTGACTACTCCCGTTCATACATCAACTATTCGGCTGACCACACTACCTACACGCTTAGTTACGAAGAGGGTGCTATTTTCCGCAGATATTACATTTTACCGGTTCTGGTCCGTTTTACAATTGCCGAAAGCCCCGACACTAAACTGGACCTGCTGACGGGAGCTAGTATCTTCCATACCCGGGAAAAAACCCAAACTACGCTGCTCAACAGTGCGCATGTGTCTACTGGCTACACTACCACTTCTGGGTCAGCTACTACGGCCCGCTTTGTTGTGGGTGTTGGTCTTCGGTTTGCGCTAACTCGTTCTTTGGAAATGGCCACTGAAGTTCGCTCAACGCCTGGGTCCATCTTAGCCCCCTTGCTTGGCTCTCCAGTTTTGCTACCCTTGAATATGGATCTAAGCATGCGGTACCAGTTTCCTACTGCTACCACACCCGCCCCTAGATAGGCAGATCCCAGTTGCTGACTGATTTGCTGGGCACTGATCGAGCGCACGTCCGAGTCGCGCTGGCTCGACAGGCACTGCAACAGCTACCTGTCACGTTCCTCTGCCAGCCGGGCGTCGTCGAGCCGCACGGTAATGAGTTGGTGCAGCTCCTCGCGGGCAGGTCCAGCTGTACCGCGTGTAGGGCTTTGTAGCGCAGCTACGGCACCTTCGGGTTCAGGCCGATGCGTATCGGCCAGCAGGCGGCCGGCCGGGCCGGTGTAGAGGCTAGCGGTAGTCATGGCGGGTAAGGCAGTAAGCAAGGTGAGCGAAAGGATTAGGCGGCGCGCAGGCCCCCGGATCTTGGCTGACCCGGTCGAGGCGGGCCAGCCAAGATCCGGGGGCTTGGCCGAAGGCGGTCAGCACGGGCCAGGGAATGCTGGGCTGGGCCGTGTTGAACCAGTATGCCTGCAGGCGGGGCAGCACGGCGGCCTTGGGCAGGGACTGCTACAGGGTTTGGAGCTGGCTAAACAGGTCATGAAAGTGGTCAGAGATGAGGCCAGCGGTGGCTAGGTCGTCGCGGGTCATGGCGTAGGCATTGGTAAAGGCGTGGAGGAAGCGGCCAGCTAGCGGCGCTGGCGGGCCAGGGCAAACCGGTCGTTGCCGAGCATGAGCAGGCACACTTCGCGCAGGCGGCGCAGCCGTCGGGCTACGGCCGCCGACAGGTCGTGGGGGCCGGGCAAGTGGGGAATAGCAGCAGGCGGGGTCATGGCCGGGAAGTTGAAAAGCAGGAAGGCATTCGACCAATCATCGATTCAGCTCGACAAAGCGTGGAGTATGTAAAAAGCTGAATCCCTACATTGGAGCATGTCACTCTCACTACCACACGCCTATGCAACTCTCTACCCTGATCAGTCAGCTCCCCCGCCTGCAGGCGGCGGCGCTGGCCCCCACCGTGACCGAGCACGAGCTGCTGCTGCTGGAGCGCAGCGTGCGGGAAGCACTGGAAAACATGGCCACGCCCCGGCTGGTGGCGGCCACGCCCCTGCAGGTGCAGAAGTACTTCTACCTGCTGGAAGCCTACGCGCATGATCTGAGTCCGCAGCCTCCGGCGGCCCGCCAGCGGCTGGGCCAGGAGGCGCTGCGGCTGCTACAGGCCCTGACTCCGGCGGCGCGGGCCTGAGCCCGGCCGGGGAGGGCAGCACAACCGATCAGCTGACGTTAAAACGGTCTTAAAATGGCAACCTGGCCCTAAAACGGACCGTACAGGCGGGCTCACGCTCCCTGTATGACTACCCTTTCCTCCCGCCTACAGCAGCTGCGCGCTGAACTGGAAGCCAGCGACTCGTCGGCCGACTTCGGTCCTACTGTCCTCTTTGCCGTGCGCCGCGAGCTGCTGCGCCACCTGTTGCAGGTATCCAACCCGGTTCTGCAGGCCAGCGAGCCGGCGCTCCAGCGCCGCTTCGAAACCGTAGTGCGCCTGCTACAGGCTGCCCCCACCTTCCCGGCTCGCAGCCGCGCGCAGCAGGTGCAGGAGGCCCAGCAGGCCGTGCAGGTGCTGCTGGGCCTCCATGCCCCCGCTCCGCCCCCGGCCCCACGTACGGCACCAGCGCGCCGGCAGCGTTCCTAGCGTCGGCGCATGGCATCGATGTATCAACTGGTGACCATTCACCGACAGGCGCAGCTGGTGGCCAGCATCACGGCCGGCTCCCACCTAGAGCAGCTGCAGCTGGGCATGTACGTGCGCGAGTGGACCACGCTGCTGCGCGAGGCCCGGCTGCTGTCGCTGCCCCGCCACCAGCAGCCCCGCGTGGCGCAGGGCCTCACGCAGCTGGAGGCGCTGGGCCGGCTGGCCCACGGCCTGCCCTGGCAGCAGGTGCAGGCCGGACTGCTGGCCGTGGCCCAACTGGTGGCCTAGGCCCGGACGCCAAAAAAAGCAGTGCGCGTCCATCAGGCAGCCTGGGGCAGTAGCAGTTGAAACTCGCGGCGGCAGTCCGTCCAGTCGATTTCGCGGATGCCGCTGGGCAGTTCGGGTACGGGCAGCACTTCCTGGTGGGTGCTTGCCTCCTGCCGGGCCGTGTGCAGTTCCGGGGGCATGGTGCCGCGCACGTACACCGTTAGGTGGCCCTGCTGGTAGGTGTAGCCCAGAATCGGCTCGGGCGTGAGCACCAACGCCGCCCATTCAGGCAGCGCGTGCTCCACTATCCACTAAAGCCAGCAGATCGGGCAGGCAGGCCACTTTGCCCTGCTTGACGTGGGCCAGGTGCGTGGCGGCCGAGGCGTACTGCTGGCCGTAGCCGGCGCGGGTGGCCCACGTCAAGCAGGGCAAAGTGCAGCAGGTCTTCGCAGACCAGGGCCAACAGGGCATAGTATTCCCGCTTTTCCGTCATGAAAATGGGGAAAAAGAGTAGATTTGAAACGCGTATGTATGTCTTTGCCCGATGCTAGCTCCTGCCCTGCTTTCTGAACTCCAAACCCTGGGGCAACGCCTCATGGAAGCGACGGAGGCTGAGGAAGCGGGGGGCCGGGGGCCCCTGGATGCGGCGCAACGGTTTCTGTTTACCTACCTGCCGCAGGAGCCTGCGGTGCCCCACCGGGCCGACGAGCTGCTGGAGCTGCTGGCTCCCTCGCCCCATGTGCATCACTCGTGGGCGGGGCAGCGGCAGCTGGTGCTGGAGGGGCTGACGCTGCTGCACCAGGTGTGGCTACGGTAACCTCCTCCAGCATGAGCAGCCGGGCCTCGGCCAGCGGCTCCCAGCTCCCGAGCAGGAAGGCAACGTCCTGCGCATCCCGTACGGTTACCAACAAATAATTGAGAAGCTCACCACGAAAGAGTTGGTGCTCGTTTTGCGCGTGGATAGTATGGTCCCAGGCTACCACATCAATACGTTCTATATGGTGCGGCAGTAGCCAAGTTGAAAAGGAGCTGGTGTACTAGGAGGAGCAACGGTTCTGGTTCTGGCCCCGCCTCCCGTCCCGTTCAAGCGCCTGGAGACGTTTTATTACTTTGTTCGGTAACATGCCCTCACCCCTCCGCCGAGATTACCTCATTGCCTCATGCCTGTATTCCGTGTTTGTAGCCCTTTACCTGCTACCCACCTTCTACCTCTATTTACCTGAACCCCTCGGCCCGGCCCGGCATGCCGATGCATCCTTTGAACAGATAATTGGGCCTGTATTGCTGGCCATTCTGCTTCCATTGGCCGCGCTCATTGGTCTGGGCCTGGGCATCCGCGCTGGCAAGACATGGGCGAAAGGGATCTACCTGCTTTTATTCGCCTATGCCATGTACGTTTTCGTCCGAGCATTCCCCTTCTTCCTGGAGCGAAGTGCTTGGACGATGACCAAGGAATCGGTTGCCTTGGCCTTGCTGCTGGGCGCAGCCTTCTTTCTCTTCCGGCAGCAGCTCACGCGGCGTGCTGCTCCTGCTGAAGCGGACACGAGTATAATCAAGTGAACTAATATGGCCGTTACTATTCCCGCTAACGACGGCAAGACTGCCAACCTCTATTGGCTCAGCTTAGCCGTTTCCCTGGTTTCCTTTCTGCTGTACCGAAAGCCCCTCACTCCCACACCTTACCTTAGCGAGAATATCTTTCTATTCTCGGTTTTTTGCGGTTATCTACTGATAGCCGGGCTGGGCTGGCCAGTGCGCAAAGGTCGCCGCTGGGCCAAGGTAGTGCTGCTGCTGCTCAATGGCCCAAGTACTGTGTGGTATCTGCTACGCCTTCCCACTATGGCTACCCCGTGGCCCCAAATGCTTCTACCTCTGTTGAGTACGGCTCTGCTACTCTGGGCCGTAGTCATCGTCGCCCGCGACCTGCTGCGCCAGCCGAGGGCGGGAATTTCCCAGTAAACCGAGTCTATACTACCCTGTTAATGAATCAAACACTATTCTCCCTGCTACTTGGCTTGACTCTGCTCACGGCTGCCTGCGACAAAAAGAACGATGAGCCGAAACCCGCGCCCTCTATTGAGGGTCGCTGGGAAATTCAGAGTACGAATACGTACAGTTACGATGCGGACAGAAAGCTTCTCCGCTACACGGTGGACACAAGCGCGGCAGCCCGCTATTTCTACACCATTATCTCCAAGGATGCCATTCTGCACTACGACCGGAAGAATAATAGTCTGCTGGGCGGCGGCCCGATTACCTATCTCAATCCTACCACGGTAACCTATGGCCGCACAAGCGGCACCATTGTCATTAAGGAGTTAACGGCGCACCGGCTAGTCTTGCATTACTTACCTGAGAAACTCCCTGTCCCTTATCCCTATTACGAACCTGAGGACATATACGTACGCTAATGACCGCAAGGCGGCGAATCTGTATGTGCTGGCCTACCTGCCGCAGCGGTCAAGCAGCTACTGCGCCGCTACGCCGTCAGTAATTGCTGACGCACCGTTTCCAGCAGTTGCTTATCGGCGTCAGGTAGCGCTGATGTATTCAGCACGGCAGATTCCAAGTCAAGCACGCCGGGGCCAGCCAACGACGCATCTACACTCTTAAATGCCATCGACCAGTCAGAAAACGCACGCGCTAAAATGGGCTTGTCGGCAAGCTTTAACAGGTTTTGGTGCCGTGGGTCATTCTGTAGCCGCTCGTAAAGGGCGTAGATAGTTGACTGCTCTCCTTCAATGAGTTGCATAAAGTGCTGCCCTCCGTAGAACAGGATACCCGTCACATCCTGCTGATTATTCTTCGTGCGGCATTCCAGTAATAACTCTTTCAGGCGAGAGGCAGAAAAGTCACTAGTCGGCGTACTCAGGTAGATCAGGTGGTGCAGGGCCATAGGCAGAACAGGAAACGAGCGTGGACAGAAGTAGACAATCGAAAGGAAGCTGAACCTTATCTAGACACGTATTACCTATTGTTTAGTTCACTGGTTGCGCCACGCGGCCGTCGGGGCTACTCCCGAATACACAGCAAATCCTTCCAGCGCGTCGTGTATGCCGGACTCTGAAACTGGCTCTGCCCCATCCAGGGCAGCACGTAGGTCCACTGGGTGGGGCAGAGCCGCTGCAAAGCGCACGGCTCCAGTCAGTAAGCAAAACCAACCGAACTAATGAAGCAACTATTCTTCACAGCTTTGCTGGTTCCGGCAATGGCTCAAGCTCAGGATAGAATCTCGCCCCGGGTAGTGTCGCCACCACAACCAGTGAACGTTGAACAGGCGTTGCGCGGCAGCTTGAACCCGCACGGCCTGCAGCTCACCAAGAGCACCGTGCTTTACCGTCAGCTGCAGGATACCGCATCCGGCCGTCCTGCCCTCCGCCTTCGAGCTGGTGATGCAGTCATTATTCGGCAAGGAGAGTACTCCGGCTGGCTTAGAGTAGTGCGCGGTATAAAAAAACCCTTCAACTTTTCCTCTGACACCACCAGCTACTACATGCCAAGGTCGGGGTCCATCGGCGCTAAAACCTTCATTCTTCTTTAAGGCCTAGCTATTTCGCCCTCAACCTGCTGTGACGGCCGGGGGCGGTTCCTAAACAAGTACAACCTTAACATCAATTCTTCACGCTACACACGGTTGTTAGCACTCCGTCGTTTGAGCAGCAGCTCGTCCTATTGTTAATCCTACTCTCGCTCGTTGCATGCGCTACTTTTTCTCTTGCCTGTTAGTTGCGACCGTCCTGCTTATCTCCTGTCGCAAGAAAGCGCCAGAGCCAGTCTATTCTCTGCAGGGACAGTGGACGCTTCAACGCATTGAAACAACAGAATATGGCCCTGACGACAACCCGATAGGCCCCAGCGCTACCCGAGTACCATCGCCCGCTGAGCGCTATACCATTACGCCCACTACGCTCGAAATACTCATTAATACCCCAACCCCGTTTACGTTCGTGTACTCCTATATCCGGACGGGCGATGTGCTTTCCTTTAAGCTGATTAATCCACAAGGCGGTATTCCCGATTTTGAGAGTACCATTAAAAAGCTAACGGCTACCGAGATGGTACTTAGCACGCGCGTGTATGTAGGGAATAGCTACTTACTTCATAGCAATCATTACGTGCGGCAGTAGCCTCCTACCGCATTAAAAGCCCGCGCAAGCTCACCCTGCAGGACCACCTGCAAGACTACCTGCAGCGCCTGGCGCACGCCCGCGACAAGTTTCTGCTCTGCGCCTATACCGGCCTGCGCATCACCGACGCCGATAAGCTGGCCCAGGAGCATATCCAAAGTGACCTGATCAAGCTGGAAGCGGGCAAGACCGGCATCCTGTGCTATATCCCCTTCTTGGACGATGAGGTGCTCAAGCCGGTGCAGCTGGTGGGCAAGTACGCAGGGCCTGGCCACGTGCCTGCCTACGACCTAGACAAGTACCAGCCCCACATTGCCCAGCTCGCCGGCCTCACGCGCCTGCACGTGACCTCGCGCATCTACCAAGGCGTGCCGCCCAGCCAAATGAACTAGCCACCGGTCACCAGACTGAGAAGAGCTTCATGCGCTACCTAGGCACGAACGAACAGGAACTGGTGGAAAGCTATCGGCGCGTCGCCAAATTAGCCGCCTGAACTGGTGGCGGATTTGGTGGCGGCAAAACGCCTAGCGTAGCATACCGCTGCCTAACGCCTAAAATAAAAACGCCCTACTGTGTATCAGCAGGGCGTTTTTGATAGTCAGCAAAAAGCAGGCAAAAAAAAGCCGTCCCCACCCGGAAACGGCTATATTCACGTAATGCATTGATTTACAACACACATATAAATAGGTACCGTTATTTGGGCATGGATTCGGGCATACTCTACCCTGTTTAATGCTCAATCGGCCGCCGGCCCCGCTCCCGCTTCGGTGCTGTCGTCGGCTCCGGTCGGCCGGTGAAGGCCTCTCCGTACAACACCCAATCCACGTCGGCTTCGTCGGGAAAGAATGAGCGGAGCATGTAAAGCATCTTCGCATTGCAGTGGTACTTGCCCACCTCGATCTGCGCGAATGTGTTGGGGTGAATACCCAGCATTTCGGCCAAGTCCCGGTACGAGGCCACGGCCCCGGCTTTGAGCAGGCGGTCTACCTCAACCAGGAAGCGCAGATCCAGTGCGGCGAAAGAGAAGTCGGGAAGTGCCACTATGCAGGCTGGTTAAGCAGGCGTTGGCGCTGCTGGTTGAACTCTTCTTCGCTCAGACTGCCGTTGGCACGTAGCGCCTGCAGCTTCGTCAGTTCATCAGCCATCGAAGCCGTACCCACGATGCGCACCGGCACCGTCTGCTGCGTGTCGCTGGAAACAGCCCAGATCAGTGCGCCTATCCAGCCCAGACCGGTCCAGCCAGCAAGCAGGTTCAGCAGGAAAATCTGCGTGGACTTGCGCTTTTTGCGGGCTAGGATAGTCGGCAGAAAGTAAATGGCACCAACCAGAACGGCACCTAAAAAGCGGCCGATAAGGTAGCCCGCATCGTAGGCGGTAAGCAGTAGAGAAATCAGCATGAATAAGATAATTAGAAGGCAAAGTGAAAGGAATACCGGCCTTTTCTATTGGCCGGTATAATTTTTCCAGAGTATCTCCAGGCGGTTGCGCATCTCTTCCAGTTCAAAGCTGTACAGCTGCTTCGTCGGATACTTGCGCGGGGCCGGCATCTGGAAATTCAGCGAGGCTACTACGCACCAGAGCTGCTGCCACTCCCCTTTTTTAATGGTATAGGGAGGAAATTCATCGTTATCGGAGCGCACTTCCAGACCTCCTACCGAGTCTCTACCGGTATATACCCGCTTCACCACAATCCCCTCGTAGGTGACAACGACGTGGACGTAGCTGTCCTTGATCGTTTCCAACTCAGTATCCACGAATCGGCAAAGGACCAGGGAGCCATCGTGCAGCGTTGGGTACATGCTGCGGCCTTTTACACGGAAGGCCCGAAACGTACCGTTTTTAAACTCTGGCAGCGGTAAGGCCAGCATCGGCAGGTTCCGCAGGAACTCCGGTTCCATATGCTGAGCCAGATAGCCGGCAGTTGCCTCAGACTCTACAATAGGAATTGTTTCGTCACCGCTTATATCAACGGTAACGGTTAGTGGCGGCAGATGCTGCACAACCGGCGGCGGCACTAGGCTATCGAGCTCCGTCATCAGCGAGCTGGGCGCGGCGGCCAGCATACTTCCCTCACCAAAGAGCAGCCACTCCAGGCTGATACCAAGTTTTCTTGCAATAGCGGCTACGCTCTCTGCCTTGGGCGTGTGCTTGCCTTCCTCAATGTTGCCAATAGAGGTACCGGAGACGCCGGCAATTGTGCCCAGCGCCTCCCGGCTATGCCCAAAGTGCGCCCGGATTTGCTTGTACCGGTCGCCTATGCCGGCCGTGAAGTCCTGACTTTCCAAGAAAACTTAGATTTTATCAGAAGTTTTCTTGGAAATCCCAAGTAAACTTCTGATGTTTGTGAAGAAGAACAAGAAGAAGAACAGCCGCAATATACGAAGCGGCAACAACTGCCTATGGAGACGCCCACCACACCGACCATGCGCGAGCTGATGCCAGCCGGCTTTATTAAGGAGCTGGCCCGTCGCACCGGCTGCAAGTCTGCTTCCCAGCTCAGCGGGGTTATCTCGCTGGAAAACACCGGCTCCCGCCTTTGGCCTGAAGTTGAAAAGCTCGCCGAGGAAACCGACCCCGCCGGATTTGCCGCCTGGCAGTCTGCCCACGCCCAAGCTGCTTAATCAGTGTCCTCGGCAGGGCGCCAAACCTGCCGAGGTCTTTTTCCAAGAAAACTCCCTTTTCTAATCCATCAACCTCTATGAAAGTCGTTACCAGTGAACCCCTCTACACGCTGCGCACGCCGGATGGCCCGCGCAGCATTTCCCAGCCCGTAGCCGGCGACTCGCTGGCCGTGCTGGAAGCCACCGGCCTCTACACCCTGCCACAGCCTATTATCGGCTGGGCCCGGGGAATGGACGGGGAATTGTCGGTATACACCGCCGGCCCCGACAGCTCGCTGTTCCGCCTCGCGCTGGAAGATGGCTGTGAGGAAGAGCAATTCTTCGGGGGCCAGGTACCCGATACCCTGCGGGAATACCGGCTGGATGAGTACGCCGCCGGCGCACTGCTCTACTTCCCGGTGCCCATGGCGCAGCCCGCGCTGATGAGTGTTTCCTACACAATGTCTATTGCAGCCTAGGGTATGGATGAGCCGCAATTCTTCAACCAGCGCTTACGCAAGCGTCGCGCCGCTGCAAAACTCACACAGGCACAAACAGCCGACGCGCTGTGCATTACGCGCCAATGCTATGCCTCCTATGAGGAAGCGCGGGCAGAGCCGCCGTTACGGGTATTGATACTGATGGCTGCCTTGTTTGCCTGCACCCTGGATGAGTTGGTAGGCTTCGACGCAGCGAAAGCATCCCGGCCCCTGGTGCAGCCAACCGCCGCCCGCAAGCCCGGTTCCGGCCGCAAGCCAAAAATGCTGCACCGGCCATCGCCCATCATTTCCTCCCTGCCTTCCAACCGCCCCTTTGCCCCGTGGCCTTGATACACCGCAATCCCAAACGCCCCATTGGTTTACCTCTCACTGTTCAACCAACCGACTTATGAAATCCCTCTCGCCCCGCAAAGCCCTGGATAAACTGCTGCACATGGCTAGTGGTGAAGCCCCCAACTGCGTGAATCAGCACACGATTCAGACCATTGTCGATCAGGTGCGCCCGAAGCGGATTAAACCGGCTTCGGCCTAAAACAGAGGGGCCCGCAACGCGCCAACGCTGCAGGCCCTATCTAATCCATCAACCCCTTGCGAAGGCCGATTGTAGGCCAAAGATAATGAAAGAAAATCAAGTCATTTTTTCACTTCCCGAGCAAGTGCAATGCCTGCACCGGGAGGTAACGATGCGCTGGGGGGTATATCCCGGCCGGGTAGCTGCTGGGAAAATCACCCAGGGCCAGATGGACCGCGAAATCGGGCTGATGTCGGCCGCAGCCCAGACCATCGAGAAGATGGCCAAAAACGGCAGTTTCCGCACGCTATACAACGCCGCTGCCGAGGCCCGCACCTATTCCCACGCAGAACTGATGCAGGAAATTGCCCGCGTGCAGATTCGGGCGAACCAACTCATCACGGATGGCAACATGGCATCCGCGCAAGCCGAGTGCGTGAAGCTGGCCGGCCTGACGCTGCGCTTGTCGGAGCTCATTGGCGAGCTGCTGGTAAAGCCCCAGTCCGACGCACCCGTGGTCAGCGCGCCGGATTTAGCACTCCCGGCCACCCCCGCTACTGCCGCCGCAAATAGCGACTACGCGACAGTCGAGCAGAAAACGGAAATCATCCGGCTGCTGAACCACCCGGCCATTGAGCGCAAGGAGAAAACCAAAGTGCTGCTCAACATCAACCGCATCAGCCCGGATAAGGCCACCGAAACGATAGAGCACCTGAATCAGCTCATCGACGCCTACGATGGTTCCACGACTTATGCGAAAGCCAGTTGATCATGCATGTAGTTGAGTTCAACCAAAGCGCTTTAAAGTCCCTGTTCAGTGAGGAATTCAGCCGCGCCAGTCGTGAGTTCCTGCGTGAGCAGCCCCAGCCCGACCCGCAATACACGATTGAAGAAGTGGCTGATATCCTCAGTGTGGACCCCAGCACCGTACGCAACTACCTAAAGTTATCCACAGACCACCGTCGCTACCTGCCTTTTGTGCAGTGCACCGACACCGGCCGTGGTAACCGGATTCGCCTCAGTGACGTGCAAGCCTGGCAGCAACGCAACCTGCATCAGCCGGAAGAGGCCGAAGCCCAGCTACCGGAAAGCCTGCTGCGCATCTCCCACCGCCGCGCCGCCCGGCGCGAGAAGCGCAACGCCGCATGAAACAGGTAGCTGCTACCCCCGAAACTGCCATTCTGCAGGAATTACGCCGGCTGAATGGCGTGCTGGCCCGGGCCCGCCGCCGGATGATGTGCCGGCCCGACCTGATTTTCTACGTGCGCCGCTTTCTATACGTGGCCCGCGAAGTAGCCGCTCTGGAATCCCTGCTGCTGCTGAGCATTCCCCTTGCCCATGATGAGGCCGTCTACGCACTGTCGCGGCCTGCTTCTGCCACTTTCTAGGTTTTTGTATATGCCTTCTTTTGCTATAAATTCTTCCGTGCTGTTGGCCGCCGTCAAGCAGGCCAATGCTGTGCTCATAGATAACCCCATCGTTCCCATTTACAGCAACATTCTGCTCGTCGTGCAGCCAGGCGAATTGCAACTGGGTGCTGCCAGCGGCGAGGCGGAGCTAAGCCTTCGTATTACCGATGTGGAAGCGGTGGACTCATTCCGCATCTGCCTGCCTGGCAAGTTGCTGCTGACCATCCTGAGTAATCTTCCCAACCAGCCTCTGACTCTGCATGTCGATTTAATCGACCACACCAGCATGTTGACAGCGGCAACTGGCCGCTATAAGCTGGCGGGTGAGAATGCACAACATTGGCCACAGGCCCAGACCTCTGTACGCACGGTAGAAACGGTGCTGGGCAAGCAACTGGAAGAAGCGTTGCAGTCTGTGCTACCATTCGTGTTTACTGACAAGGCTACCCAGCCTGCGTTGGCAAGTGTACTGCTCCAGCTGCGGACGGACGGCTCTATTCGGGCTGTCGCCTGCAACCAGCATGCGATGACCTGGCATGGATTTAAGCCAGAATTGGGCGGCAACCAACTAGCGTCCTTTCTGTTGCCAGCACAGGTAGCCAAACGACTGGGGGCGTTAGCCGGCAAGACCGAGCGGATCAAGCTCGAACTAGGTGACTGGCTAGTGGCTTCATCCGTGCTCACGCAGGGTCCCCAGCCAGAGTGGCTGTTAAAAGCACGGCTGGTGGATGATCGGTACCCCGAGTACGAGAACCTTATTCCACTGGACCGGCCCAACCTAGCGGTGATTTCCCGCCATGACCTGCAGCAAGCGCTCCGACGCGTGGGTGCCTTCGCTGACGACAAGAAAATGGCCGTGGAGCTGCGCCTAAGCAGCCACACTGTACAACTCTACTCCGAGTCGATTGACCGGGGTACTGATGCCTCTGAAGAGGTAGCCGTGGACTACCAGGGCGAGGATATGCGCATTGCCTTCAATGCCAAGCTGCTGGGCGAATGCCTGTCCGTGATTCCAGGCGAACAGATGCGCATCGTGTTCAGCACCCCCAACCGGGCCGCCGTGTTCGAGTCGGCTGATGTGGAGCCCAGCAACCAGCTCACGACTCGCGCTCTGTGTATGCCCATCCTGTTTGCGGCATAATTCTCTTCACTCCTCAGCCTTTAATAGCCATGAATACGCCTGAATTCCGTCCTACCCCCAATCATCAAGTAGGCATCATTACCCTGCAGGTTTCCAGCCTGGGACATGCCGCCGACCTGAACGCGGCCGAACGCGTGCAGACCTTCCTCAACACCGTCGGCCTGCAAGAAGCCGAGAAGCTATTGAGAGCCGCAGCACCAACGGCCGCTGGGCCCGGCCAACTATCCCTCACCTATTCCGAAGCTGCCTAAACCTGAGCCGGCCGCCCACGCCGGGCGGCCGGACGCATTTTCTATGGTAAAAGAACTAGCTGTTGCCACTGGGCTGCTGCTTAGCAGCCTAGGACTGGACACTACTTGGCGCTTAGGCGGGGCCAACATCGAAGCCAATAACGAACGGCTACAGGCCGCTGCCTCATGAAAGCGCAACAACAGAATATGTTCGGCGGCAGCCGGCGGCTGCAGATGAATGAATCTATCGACCTGACTATTCGCAGTCTGCAAGCGTACGGGCCGACCCATAAGCACTGGGCCATTGCCTGGAGCGGCGGCAAAGACAGCACGGCCACGCTTACCCTCGTTGTGTGGTTGATTGAGTCCGGTAAGATTCAGCGTCCGGAAACACTTACTGTCCTGTTTGCCGATACCCGCCTGGAAATGGTACCGCTGATGGCCGCCGCCCATGATATCATGGACAACCTGCGCGAACTGGGTATTGATGTCCGCGTCGTGATGGCGGAAATGGATCAGCGGTATTTCGTGTACCTGTTGGGCCGAGGAGTGCCCCCGCCCAACAACGGTACCCTGCGCTGGTGCACGGCTCAGATCAAAATTGAGCCGATGGAAGCCGAGCTGCGCCAGCTTTTCGCCGAAAAAGGGAAAAAGGTGCTGATGATTACCGGCGTACGGCAGGGCGAATCGGCAATGCGGGATGCCCGCATCGTGATGAGCTGCGGCAAGGACGGGGCTGAGTGTGGCCAGGGCTGGTATCAGGAAACCTTGCCAACGTCACTCTGCGATACATTGGCCCCGCTGCTGCATTGGCGGGTGTGCCACATCTGGGAATGGCTGCGCCACTGGGCCCCGCGTGCCGAGTACGGCGACTGGAGCACCGAGATGGTAGCCGAGGCCTACGGCGGCGACGAAGCTGAGGAAAAGAACGCCCGCACCGGCTGTATGGGGTGTCCGCTGGCCAGCAAGGATATGGCTTTGGAAAACCTCACCAAGCGGCCCCAGTGGGCCTACCTCTCCCCGCTACTGCGCCTGAAGCCGATGTACCGATGGTTGCGCGAGCCTTCTCAGCGGCTCCGGCAGCCTGGTGGTGAGAAGCGCAAGGATGGCACTTTAACTGCCAACCAGCAGCGGATGGGACCGCTCACGATGGAAGCGCGGTTATCGGCACTGGATCAGGTGTTGGCTATTCAGGCCGAAGTAAACCAGGTAGCTGAAGCCACGGGCCGGCCGCGGGTGGACATTCTCAATCCGGAGGAAGAGGCCCGCATCCGGGAGTTGATTGCCCTCAACACCTGGCCCAACAAGTGGACTGGCGAGGAACCCCGTGCTGATATCGCGCTGGATACTATGTATTCGGATGGGTCGGTCTGGCCCATTTTCGACTTTCTTAAATCATCTGCCGCATGAAGGCTCCTGCATTTCAATTTTACGCCGCCGATTATTTGGCTGATGAGCAGGTGATGCTGATGAGTCTTGAAGAGGAGGGCGCATACATTCGATTGCTAGCGTACTGCTGGCGTGAAGGCAGTATCCCGGCTGATGAAGCGCTGCTGGCACGACTCTGTAAAGGTGCTACAGCCAATGTTATAAGGGTGGTTATAGAATGCTTTCAACCGGATGATAACCGACCGGATAGACTTGTGCATCCTCGTTTAGAAGAGGAACGAGCTAAACAGCAAGTGTGGCGTAACAAGTCTTCGGAAGGTGGCCGAAAATCAGCTGAGAAGCGCTGGGGCAAGAAAGAATCTCAACCAAACGGTAGCCACCCTTATAACGGTGGTAATAAGGGTGGCTTTAACGGTGGTGTAACACTTCACTCTTCATCTTCTACTTCATCTACATCTTCAGATAAAACACCCCCTACCCCCGCTGCCGAGTTGTGTGTGTTGGCTGAAGGCTCAAAAAAAAATGAGGGCATAGCCGCAGGTGAAGAATTACCCTCTGAAGGCTCGCTCGCGTCGGCTTCGCACACTGGGGGCGCGGCGGCCGATGTAGCTACACATGTTGAATTCCGGCCCGATCCGGAGTGGGCACCTCAGATGCGGCTGGTAGCAGAGCAGATGGCAGAGTTCTGGAAGCTGGGCACCCTGCAGCAGCAGGCCCGCTTCAGCCTGAGCCGCTTTTGCCGCACCGTGTTCGAAGCTGGCAACGGCGAGGCCTTGCAGCAGCAGTTCACGGCCTACCGCTTCTACAAGCAGGAAAACGACGAACGGGTACACCGCTGGGAAACGTGGATCGGCAAAGAAACCGCTGCTTACCAGGATGGAGAATGGATTAAAAACGACTGGGTAGCCATGCTAGAAGCCGCCCGCAAAAACCCACGACATGGAATTCAACGCACTACTGGCGCAGGCCGCCCCGCAGCAGCCGGGCGAGTCGCATCCCTCCCCGCTTCCGCCTATGGTCGCAAGAAGGCAGCCTGAGGCACCACCGGAAACGCCCGATGAAGTTGAATTGACAACCGGGCAAGTGCAGGAGGCCCTGCACAGAGCCCGGAAGGTTAAGTATGGCAAGATTTACCGGGAATACCGGCTCTGGGCTCACCTCAACTGTGACCTGCTATTCAACGACGATACCCAGCAGTGGGAATCCCGCCCCCGGGCATCCGCAACGCCACCGCCCTTTCTGCCGCTCAAAGTGGAGCTTACCGACCTGTCGGCGGAAGAATCGACTGAGGCATTGGCCGCTGCCCAGCGCCGCGTGTGGGGCAATCTGGCTGCTCAGTATTACGACGTTCAAACCCAGTACCAGAAAGCCCACGGCACACCAAAAGGCCCGCAACTCACTCCCGATCAGATGCAGCAGTGGGCTGTGCAGCAGGGCATACGGTTGGGAGCAGCCCGACAGCCACCCCGCGCCTTTTCTCTACCCCTGGAGCGCCAGCAGCAGTTGTTCGCTTTCTGCGCAGCCTACTTTTCCGGACATGAGCAGCTGGTGCGGCAGTTGGGGGAAGAGTGGTTCGGCGACGACACCTTCACCACGGCCAAAGGTCTGCTGCTGGCTGGACCGCCCGGCGTCGGCAAATCCTTCCTGCTGGCCTGCTACCAGCATAACCCGCACCGGCCCTACGGCATGGTGCTGGCTGAACGGGTAGCCGAGGCCTATAAATCCGGCGAGCAGGGGAAGGAGCTTCAGTTGCGCTTCTGCGGGATGGGCGGGCAGAATATGTGCTTCGATGATATGGCCGCCGAACCCGGCACCGTCAAGAACTGGGGTAACGAAGATGCGCCGCTCGCCCAAGTCATTCTTGGCCGCTACGCCCGCTACGAAAAGGGTCTGTTGCCGCAATGGGGGACCCACCTGAGCACCAACAATCCGCTGGAACGCTACGATGGCATGCCTACGGATATGCCTTCTCTGCGGGAATTATACGGCGACCGGGTAGCCGACCGCCTGTACGAACTCTGCAACATCGTCCCGTTCGACGGAGACAGCCGCCGGCAATGACTACCCTGGAACGGGCCCTGCTCGATGCGCTGGTAGCCGCCGAGTTCTGGCAGCAGGTAGGCGAACCGCACCGAGCTGACTGGGCCGAAATCCACCACCTGAGCTACCGCCTGCATTACCGGGCCCGGACCGGCCGGGCCCGGACCATCATTCGTCCGTCAAAACTCAACCCATGACCGCTGCCGACGCGCTGGCCAGCCTGGGCATTACCCCAGATGTCCCTGGCCCTTTTACCTACGATGAGCTACTCCAGGCAGCCGAAGCCGCCCTGGCCCTGCCAGTAGAAGAGTATTCGCCCGAATCCATCACCCGCGAGCAACTCAAAGGCCATGCCTTCCTGATGGGTCCGGCCAGCTTCAACACGGCACCCATAGCAGAATCCGCACCCTCTTGGCCCATTTTCATCAACCGCAGCCCCAGTGAGGGGCATCCACCTTTTTAATCCTTTATCCAATGAAAATCTATCAGTACCAGCGCGCCGACGGCCGCATCTCCCAACAACAGTTCAGCTCCGACGCCACCGCCCTGCGCTTCCTGCAGGAGTTGGGCGATAAATGGCAGCTGGTTACCCCTATCTGCGACGCGCAGCCGCTACCGGCCCCACTCGCCCACCCCGAGCCCACTGAGCAGATGCGCGAAGCCGCGTTGTGGGTGCAGGGTGGTCTAGAGTTGATGGAGGCCGGCTCCCTGCATGCTGCGAAGGAAGCGTTTCGCACCGCCTACGGCCGTCTGACCGGCACCGAGCCGGCCCGCGAGCATAGCCCGGTTGGTATCATTGCTGTTGCGCAGGCCTGCACCGGCTGCAGCAACGGTAACTGTACCACCGATACCCAGCCCTCCTATGGCCAGCCGGACGCACAGGGTCACAACCAGGCTGCTGCCGACCACGGGTTTGCCTCATGACGACGCTGGCCCAAGTGCTGGCCATCCTGAAAGGCCGCCGTTTCGACCTGCAAAACGAGAAAGTACTTCAGCTCCAACTCGCGCAGGCCTTTGAAGCGGCGGCCCTACCAGCCCAGCGGGAAGTGAGCCTTTCCCCGGCCAGCATCATTGATTTTATGGTAGGATCTATCGGGGTAGAAGTCAAAATCAAAGGCACGCCCAAAGCCATTTACCAGCAGTGTCAGCGCTACTGCGAAAGTGAGCACATCACCTCCTTACTCCTGCTCACCAACAAGCAAGTGCGGCTCCCTGCCAGCCTGCACGGCAAACACACTCACGTTTTTAACCTCGGACTTTCATGGCTATGACCAAAACATACGGAGAGTGCATCTACGATGCTGCCGCCCAGCGCTACACCATTACCCGCGCTGAGCCGCACATTTCCCTCAAGCTCAAAAGCATCTTTCCCCGTATCCCGAAAACGGCTACTCCGCCTTATCATTTCGCTGCCACGCCGCAGAACAGCGCCGATCTGGAGTGGTTCATGCAGCGTTACCCACTACAGGTATCCCACACCGATGCGGCGACCCTCACCCATGGTAAACAGACTTACCAGGACACCATCAACGAACTGGAAAGCATCCTGTTGCCCGATTACCACCCAATGCCCACCGAGCTCAAAGATGGTTGGCAGGCCCGTAGCTACCAACTGCAGGGTAGCCAGGTGCACCTGCGCACCAAGCGCCTGCTACTGGGTGATGATCTGGGTCTGGGTAAAACCCTGACGGCTATTCTCTCGCTGCTGCACCCGGACACGTTGCCGGCGGCCGTTGTGGTACAGACGCACATGCCCCAGCAGTGGCAGCTGAAAGGCATTGATAAGTTTACCAGCCTGCGCACTCACATGATCAAGAAAACCACGCCCTACAGCCTGCCAGAGGCGGACGTGTACATCTTCAAGTATTCGCAGCTCGCCGGCTGGACCAGCCTGTTTACCAAGCGGTTTTTCCGCTACGCCATCTTCGATGAGGTGCAGGAACTGCGCCGGCACGAGAGCGAGAAGTACCGCGGTGGGCGGGTGTTGTCGGAAAACGCCGAATACACACTGGGTCTTTCGGCCACGCCCATCTACAACTACGGCGACGAGATTTTCAACGTGCTGGATCTGCTCAACCCCGGCTGCCTGGGGGACCGATGGGACTTCCTGCGCGAGTGGGCCGTGCCGCAGGGCATGCACCATCGCATCCGTGACCCGCGGGCCCTCGGTACCTACCTGCGCGAAAACTTCCTGTTCCTGCGCCGCACCCGCGCTGACGTAGGTCGCGAACTGCCACCGGTCAATACCATCGTGCACACCGTCGGCTACGATGAGCATACCGTGCAGGAATCGGAGGCCCTGGCTAAGCAGCTGGCCCTGCGCATCACGACCGGCTCGTTCGTGGAACGCGGCGAGGCCGCCCGGGAACTGGACATGCTGGCCCGCTACACCACCGGCGTAGCCAAGGCCCGCGAAGTGGCCGTCTTCGTGCGCATGCTGCTAGAGGCCGGCGAGCCGGTTATCCTCGCCGGTTGGCACCGCGACGTGTACGACATCTGGATGCAGCAGCTCAAATCCTTCCGGCCCGTCCTCTACACAGGTAGCGAAACCGGCCCGCAAAAGCAGGAGTCGGTGCGGAAGTTCCTGGAAGGTGAAACCGACCTGTTCATCATCTCCCTGCGCAGCGGGGCCGGGCTGGACGGCCTGCAGGAGCGTTGCAAAACGGTCGTGTTCGGCGAGTTGGATTGGAGCCCCAAGGTGCACGAGCAACTGATTGGCCGCGCCGACCGCGACGGCCAGCAGCACCAGGTAACGGCTTTCTACCTGGTGAGTGAGTCAGGCAGTGACCCCGTTATCATCAACATGCTGGGCCTGAAATCCTCGCAGTCCAGCGGTATCGTGGACCCGCTGCAGGAAGTAGCACCCCAGCACAGCGACGAGAGCCGCATCAAGGTCTTGGCGCAGCACTACCTCAATCAGGCCGCGTAATGGGCAAGTTCACCCTACCTCCGCACCTGCAGAAGCGCATCATTAACGATACCCGCCCTGCTACTCGCGCACCGCCAGCTGGCCAACCACCTGAGCCGGCACCCGATACGTCCGCCAAGCCGAAGAAAAAGCGCAACACCGGTCCCACCAACTCCCTCACCACAGCCATTATCAACTGGCTACAGCTCCAGCGGTGCAAAGCCTGGCGCCAGAACAACGCCCCAGTGTACGACCCGGCCCGCGGCTGCTTCCGCAAAGGCAGCACCGTGGACGGTATCAGTGACGTGATGGGCTACCACCGTCCCACCGGCCGGGTGCTGGCCGTAGAAGTGAAGGTGGGTAAGGATGCGCTCTCAGATGAGCAACGCGAGTTCCTGGAAGAGGTCCGGGCCGCCGGCGGCTTCGCTTGTGAGGGCCGCTCGCTGGAGCAGGTACAGCGCGAGTTCAACCAATGGAAACAATCACTCACTCAATTCAATCAAGCAGCATAATGGAATTCAAGCGTAGCATCTCATTTACTCCCCCTCTCGTCAAAGCAACCGCCGTTGGTAGAAAAACCGTTACCCGACGGCGCTTTTCCGATGAGTTGATCTTCAACCTTCATCCTGACCGATACAAATTCCTGGGCGTGGATGAGGATGGCCGGGCTCTATTCGAAGATCTGCAGCCCGAAATTACCCCTTGGGTTACACCTGTTGCATGCCCTTTCGGCAAAGCAGGTGACTTATTGGTAGTGCAGGAAGATCCGAACATCATCCTGCGTATCGAACGTGTCCGGGCCGAACAGGTGCAAAGCATCACCGAAGAAGGTGCCAAAGCGGAAGGCCTGCAGATGTTCGATAAGTTCGGCGCTACCGAATGGGGTGGTGTAGAGCCCCACCCGGACGTTCCGAACCACTTCCGCTGGTACAGTAGCCCTATCACGGCGTTCCGCTCCCTGCTCACCTCCATCTATTCCAACGCCTGGAAGCGCAACGAGTGGATGTGGGTTATTGAATTTAAGCGCATCGAGCCATGAAGAAGCTACGCCACATAGCCTGCTCCATCGACCCCGAAACCGGCGACGTCGAATACTTCAAAGCTGGCCACACGTCACGCTACAACACTTCCGGCAACTTCAACACGCCCAGCAAGCCCACAAAAGAATATAAGGCTCGCAAACGTCGGGAGAAAAAACAGAAGTACGCTGGTTGCCACCCGCGCCCCCTGTTCCACACTGCCACGGAGGATATCGGCGGGGCCCAGCGCTTCCGGCTCAAGCAGCGGGTGCTACGGGAGGCCGGTTACCAGTGCGCCCAATGCGGCAGCCGGTTCAACCTCACGCTGGACCACATTATCCCGCGCAGCAAAGGCGGCGGCTGGCACCGTTCCAACCTGCAATGCCTGTGTAAACCCTGCAATGAGACGAAGGCGGATTTGATGCCCTACGACCTTGCCGCCTGATTTGAATGGTTTATTTGGAGTAATTGCATGTACTTTACATACAATTACTCCATTACTTTTCCTTACCGTTTTCGTTTTTCGCTATGGCCACGGGACAGCCAGATGCACCTACTCCATCCAAAAAGAAGCTCACGGCCCTACAGCAACGGTTTTGTGAGGCGTACGCACGTCTATGGAAGGGGGCTCCTGCTGCGCGTGTAGCGGGTTACGCCACGGGAAGCGCCAAACAGACCGCACTCGACCTGCTCAAGGACGAGCGCATCCTGGCAGCCATTAAGGAAGAAGCGGTTAGGCTCGGTATGAGCATAGACGAGGCCACCGTTCGCATGTCGGAGTGGGGCCGCGTCACCGCCGATGATGTGCTGACTAAAGTGGAGTATGAGGAAACCACTAAGATACACCAGCCGCTGGAAGAGGCTATTCAGGCTATTAAAGATGATATCGACTATGAATATGAGTTCATGGTTCGATCCTGGGAGGTGCTGGGCACTAGTGAAGAGGATCAGGGTAAAGAGCTGCTACAACACCAAGCATGGGTTAAGCATCGAAAGCTGGATATCCTGCGCCACAAGATGCAGTTGGAGCGCAACCCCAATGCTTTCCGCATCATTGATGGCCCCAAAGTGAAGAAATACCGGATGCAGGTAGACCTTGTGAAGGTGCACGACCTGCAGGCCGGCCACATGATTAAAAAGGTCAAGGAAACCAAGTATGGCCTTGAAGTGGAGCTACACGACGCGAGGGACGCCACCGACAAAATACTGAAGCTCAATGGAGCTTACGCCCCCGTCAAGGTAGACCACACTACCAACGGCAACGATATGCCCGGTTCCAACATCATGATGCCCGACAACGGGCGCGACTAATTCCCTTTCTTATGGTAACCCTACCCACCCGAGTTGAAGCACATACACAAGCTGCCGCTGTTCACCAGCCTTGCATGGATGTGCCCTTAGAGCTGGCCACGCCGGTATTGCAGGCGATAGAGGCCGGCCGAATGTTCGTTGTGCTCGAAAACGCACGGCATTTCAATGTCCGCTTTGAGGCTTGCTTTAAAGCGCGGGGCTACGATACGGAATGGGTAGCGGACGGGTTGAAAGTGAGTTGGACATGAGCGCACAACCCTACGAAATCGAGCTGGTGGCCAGCGAAACCGATACAGACTACCACGAATCGCTGCTGGCCACCATCACCGGCCTGCCCAAAGCCGAGATACGGGAGAAGCTTCCCCAGGACCTGAGCGGCGGCGGTGGCTGGCGTGGCAGCAGCTTCCCACGGGTGGCCCGGCTGCTGGGCTTCAACGTGAACCCGCGCTTTATCAAGTTCGACCCAGCTACCCCGTGGCCCTGCATCCTGCGCGTGCAGGTGCCAGAGCACTGGGGCTGGAAGGGGAAGTGGTGGGCCGTCGTCTACAACCAGGGCACGGTGTATCTGCCCGATCAGGGCGTACGTGGCTCGCTCAATCAGTTCTTATCCCTCTACCCCGGCTGCCGTGTCACCAGCATGCTGCAAATCTGGATTTCCGACCTATGACCAAAGAAGCTACCATCGAATTTTTACAAGAGGCAGGTTTTCAGCTACCTGAGTCACATATCGTTGTTGATGAATTAGACCGTCTCCTGCCAAACGCCGAACAATCTTTCGCAGATAGACTGGCAGTGAGCCTGCAAACGCTTAGGTCTTGTACCTCGGCAGTACAGCGAGTTGCTTACTTCTATTCGATCGGCGTGAAAAGTGGCACTGTCATTCGAGGACTATCCTTACTGATTTGGGCCAAATGACCGCCGTATCTCCCGAAGCAAGAATCATCACCCCGCAGCCCGGCTTCCAGATGGCCGCCCTGAGCACCGCGGCCGACATTGCCATCATCGGCGGTGGTGCTGGCGGCGGGAAAACGTATGCCCTGCTGATTGAGGCCTCTCGCCACCGGTTCAACAAGGACTTCGGGGCCGTCATCTTCCGCCGCACCTACGCCATGGTCACCAATGAGGGCGGCCTCTGGGATACCAGCAAGGACCTGTACCCGATGGTGGGTGCCAAGCAGGGCGACCTGGAATGGAAGTTTCCCAGCGGGGCCCGCGTGTCGTTTGCCCACATGCAGCATGAGAAAAACATGTTCGACTGGCAGGGCACCCAGATACCGTTGATTGTCTTCGACGAGCTCACCCACTTCACCAGTAAGCAGTTCTGGTACATGCTCACCCGGAACCGCTCTATGTGCGGGGTGCGGCCATACGTGCGCTGCAGTTGCAACCCCGACCCCGACAGCTGGGTAGCGGAGTTGATTTCGTGGTGGATTGGTGAGGATGGTTTCCCTATTCCGGAGCGGGCCGGCGTGCTGCGCTACTTCACCCGCGACGGTGAGGTGATGGTATGGGGTGATACCCCTGAAGAGGTCATAGCCAAAGCGCCGCACCTGTTCCAGGCAGAGCTGGCCGCTACCCGCCCGAAGTCGCTCACCTTCATTCCGGGCAGCATCTACGAGAATAAGAAGCTGCTCGCGGTAAACCCAGAGTACTTGGCCGGCCTGATGGCGCAGGACGCCGAAACCAAAGCCCAGCTGCTGGAAGGTAACTGGAAGGTGAAGGTGGACGGCCTGGCCCTCTTTGATCCGACCCGCATCAACGACCTCTGGACCAACTACCCCGTGGTAGAAGCCCAGCCCCGGCGCTGCATTACCTGCGACGCTGCCGGCTTCGGTCAGGATAAGTGCGTCATTAAAGTCTGGGTAGGTTGGACGGTGGTCGCCATTACTGTCATCAGCAAATCCGGCTCCCGCGACATCGTAGATGCCATTGAGCCGCTACGCCGCCGCTACAACGTGGCGCAGTCCGATACGCTCATCGACCAGGATGGTGTCGGCGGTGGCGCGGTGGCGCTGGGTGGCTACCAGGGCTTCAGCGGCGGCAGCCCGGCCCTGCCAGATCCGGAAACCGATACGAAGGAAGCGTACAAGAACCTCAAAACGCAGTGCTACTACCGTATGGCCGGCCGCGTCAACCGGGGCGAGGTCCGGATTGAAGTCACCACCGACAGTTGCCTGATTGATGATGTGCGCACCACCAAGATGAAGGTGGGCGGCGTCGTGGTTGATATTCGGGAGGTTATCAACCAGCATCTTAAAGCCATCAAACGGGGCAAGGATACAGCTGAGGGCAAGAAAACCATCAACTCCAAGGAAGAACAGAAGATCCTGCTTGGTGGGGCCTCCCCCGACTTTGCCGACACATTCAGCTTTCGCGAGTGGTTCGAGCTGCGGCCGACGTATCGAAAGGGCTTTATGAAAAGAATTAACTAGTTTTTTTAGCAAAAAGTATATAAGCCACTGCTTTAAAGCCACTTAAATCTAATTTTATTAGCCATAAGAACCCAACATAATTAGTAAAGGTTGAATAAGTATCATCAACTTAATCAATCTGATCATGGCCCAAACCCGCGCCCTTATTTACTCATTAGATGAGTACTCAGGAGAAAATGTGCAATTTGAAAAAACGGCAGAATGGTGGGACGGCTCACCGATGACGGATGCCAAGGCAGACGGAATTATTTTCCGTAAAATTGATGGACTGTACTATAAGCGCCTTTACAATGGTCCCATCAATGCGCTTTGGTTCGGTCTGAAAGCAGATTATGACTCTGCCACAATGGGCACTGACAATACTGCTGCACTTCAGGCTCTCATCGACAGCATCCCATTCGGTCAAGCGGTAGATATCTTTGTACCTAAAGGCGACTATTACTTCATTTCCGAAGTCGTGGTTCGCAACAAGAGCTTCCGTCTCTTCGGCGAAGGAGGGTCTTCTTTTACTGCAGCAGAGGGCAGTACTCGTTTTGTGTTTGAAGGCAACAGCCGCGGTATTCATTACACTCGCGTCCCGGTGCAAGGGGAGTATACTACCCAAGGTCCTTTCTTCGAGAAACTGTTTATCCAGTCTCGTCAGAAGATAGCCAACACGAACTATGATGGCATGTACGTGGAGGGTCGTTGCACTATTAAGGACTGTACGTTCCGTGGGTGGTCGGGCAATGGTCTATCAATCTATGCTGCCGTACAGGAAGGTACCGACGCATCTCTTTCAGTCGTTGACCACTGCCGCTTTGCTGAGAATACCAGCAACGGTATGAAGCTACGAGGCCCCGATGCCAACCAATGCGCCATTACGTATTGCGACAGTGTTGACAATGGTGGTGCCGGCTTCTTTGACCAGTCCTTTTTGGGTAACCAGTTTGTTGCTTGCCACGGAAACAATAATGGAGATGGCCATTACGTAGTGATTGATCCGAATGCTCGTACTTCGTTTATCGGTTGCTACGGTGAAGGCGGTAGCCTGCAAAGCTATATTGCTCCTGAAGCTGTTGGCGCCATGGTTGTTGGTGGACTGCATGCAAATGGCTGGCGTGGCAATGCTCCTGGCAATGAATATCGCCTCTCTGGTGGCTTGATATTACAAGGCGTATTCGCGAACAACTTTGTGTTTACTCGCGGTTACCCTAATACGCATGTTTTAGGCATCTCCAGTGACGGATTTAGCTTTCAAGCTACTAACAATACCATTCAGATGCGGGAAACAGGTGGGCAATACCCATGCGTTTCACTGACTACGGATTACGGGGCAGCTAACCCGCTCGCATCTTTTGTAGGAGCTAATTATCCGTACGCGAAGTTGTTCGAATACCAAGGTCAGATCAAACGGCGTAGTCTCCCCATCAACAGCTTTGCTGCGGATAGAGCGTTATGGGTCGGCAATAGCGTGATTACAGCTGTTGAAAGTCTAACTACCACGCCTGATATGCTCTACAGAGCTGGTGATGAACTGTTCAACACGGCTTACCAACCGCATTTGCCCGCCGGTTGGAAATGCACTCGTGGTGGCCGAAAAGGAGCGGATAATTTCACCGTTAACATCAACACATGGGGTGGAAATGACAGCTTTGCTCTACCATCCAATGTGACCGTGCAACCAGGCGACAGTATTGTACTTACGTCTGCTCAGGGCTTCACAGTAGGCAACGATGCCACTACTCTGCATGAGTACTATGCATATGTAGTAGCAGTAGAAAATGGCATGGTGAAGCTCAACGTGTATGTTAATTCCTCCTACGTCCCTATTGCTTTCTCCTCCGTAGCCCCCCTCTTCCGAGCAACAGGTGACGGCGTAGGTACTACGGCTCAACGGCCAGACATGACTGGTACAGAAGCTGGCTTCAAGTATTTTGCTACTGACACTAGTACATGGGCAACCTGGACGGGTACCAACTGGGTGTAAGCGTCCTTTAGTATGTATTCTAAAAGGCCTCAGTAAAATACTGAGGCCTTTTTCGTCCACGAGTGGTTCGAACTGCGACCAGTGTTCCGCAAAGGCTTAACGAAGCGCAAGAATTAGATAAGTCAAAATTAATATTTTAATTATTATAAATATAGGTATATTTAACTATGTGCTTACCTGCTGACTACTACCCACCTATTGCCGCCTGTTGAGAAAGCTCAGGCATAGCAAAATAGTACTATGTTCAACTCTAATGTACCTAGTCATGCGGATCATCCTGATGATGGCCTGTGTGTTTGCTGCGATAGCAAGCCATGGGCAAAGCATAACACGAACCCCACTCTACCAAGAGGGCTTTGACAGCGGTAGCCGTGAATGGTCTCACGTCACGATTGACGACCTAGGCTATGAAGCTTACATTAATCAGGGCAAGTATGTATGTCGTTTGCCAGAGAATAACTCAATGGGCTGGGCGTGGACTTTTGTCTCCCTCCCAGATAGAATACGACAGACAGTGGACTCTAATAGTAAAATAGATTTAGAGTTCGACTGGACTGTTACTTCTAATCGGGATGATTCACGAATCGGACTAATGTTCGACACCTACAATATACGTGATGGGTGCCCTGGAGGAGATTTTAGGGCTATCCTATTTGAAGGTGATGGAGCCACTTTGGAGACATCATTTTCACAAACCATGAATTGTAACAGAGACTTGAAATGGATAATAGACGGAACCGATACTGAAGACAGACCGACTAACCACGTAAAAATATCCAAGGATAACTATACATGGACGGTTTATGTAAATGGTAAGAATGTGCTGGATTTCAACTATTCAGGCAGTATGCGACTCGCTCAGCTTAATTATGGGCGTGGCACATATCTGGTTGATAATATTAGCATATACCGTAAAAATCTTTCCGTGGCACCTGTCGCATCAGCGAATCAACAAGGTGCCACTACATCAAGCTCCAATCCTCGCATTTGGATACTGCTTGCAGGGATAGACAATTATTTATACCAAACACCTCTTAACTACACCGTTAACGATGTGAGAGCTATGTACAATTTTTGGACTAGTGCAAGCGGTGGCAGAATTCCAAGAAATCAGATTGTATTATTAGAGAATCAGGAAGCAACCGTAGACAATATTTTACGAAATGCCAACAGACTTTTTTCCCAAGCCTCGCAAAATGATATCATTATCACATTCTTATCGGGGCACGGTGGTTATGGATCATTCGCCTCCCATGATGGAACATTAGATTATCAAAATCTGAATGTCATCATCAACCGGTCTAATGCGAGAAAAAAGCTCTGCATTATTGATGCATGCCATTCAGGCTCCTTTTCCAGAAAAGAAGTATTGACAAGTCGGGGTGAAACACTTGATCCCGACCAATCCGTCAATCTTTTCTATGCAGCACTAAGTAGGTCAGGTGATGGTATAGCATATCTACTTGCCTGCCGAGCAAATCAATTGTCTGTAGAATCACCTGAATTACAACATGGTTTATTCACCTATTATTTCCTGGAGGGACTTAATGGGGCGGCTGATACCGATAGAGACAACTTAATCACCATTCAAGAGATCTATAGCTATTTGGCGAGGCGCGTACCTGCTTACGAAGCCACACAAAATCCCGAGTTACAAGGCACGTATGACCCAACAATGCCATTGGCTGTGATACACAAATGATTTCCTCATCATGAAAAAGTTTCGCCTACTCGTGTTACTTTTCACCTTGGTGAGCTTGCCAGGGTTTGGTCAGTGGCAGCAAGACCTTCAGCAGGCGGCTCCTGCTGTTCGTGTATTTGCTAACGCCAGTTTGAATGATATTGCTATGGCAACATTCGATCAAGGAGGGCCGGTAATCTACTATAATCCCATGTTGTGCCAACAAGCTGGAGATCTAGCCACGGCATTCATGATGACGCATGAAGTAGGGCATCATAACCTGAACCAAGCTGTCCAGATGTCTGGCAACCCATTGGCCCAGCTATGGCTAAACATGAATCAGGAAAATGCTGCTGATGCCTTCGCCGTTGAGTTTTGGGTTGCCCGTGGCAACAAGCTTATTATTCAAAGTGGTGCTATGTTCATGTGGAATGTGAACAACATGGGCGACAGTACTCATCCTCCTTCACGCATGAGAGCCAATAACATTGCTGCAAACTATCAGCGACTTACTGGAATGTCTCTATTCCCTTAGTTATTCTGACAGAAGAAGCCCAGTCAAGTTTGGCTGGGCTTCTTCTGTCAGAGTATTTGAGTAGTCAATGGCAGATATACTGAGGAATATTCGCGCTTGGCAATGTCAAAACTGTCCGTAGTATGGCCTTGATGGCACTTAGTCCCTATCCTAGCTTTGCTCTATAACCTATCCATCCTTTCTAACTTATGAAAACCAAACTGCTTTTTCTCTCCCTGGCTGTGTGCAGCCTGTTCACGACACTCCCTGCCTCTTCTGCCACTCCCGCAGCTGCGAGCAGCATCGTATTGTTTGGTGACTACCAAGATGGGTATGATAGCGGCCAGACTGTTCGGGCCTCATTGTTGTTTGATGCTGGTGGAAATCCTCACAATCAAGCCTTCTTGGCAGCTGTGCAGGATGAAGTCGATGCTGCCTACATCTACCGCCAAGGAGCTACTACCCAAGGCGACTACAACTACTGGGACGGTTATATCGCTGGTATCAGCAAGCGTTAATACCAATTTTCTTTCAAAATAAATAAAGAAGGCCACCTCAGGTGGCCTTCTTTATTGTAGATAGTGTTCCAAAAAGGCTTTGTGAAGCGGGAAAAACTAGCCTTCTATAACAGGTGCGGGCGTATGTGTCTTCACCAGGTCGATTACACTACCTACCTCAAATAGTTCGCTCCGGTTCAGGCCAGCTTCCCGCTGCGCAATCGGGTGCAGCTCTGCAATGGCGTTGTAAGCCTCTTCACTGATGATGAGGTAAGCCACCTCACCCGTGGTACCCTGGCCCCGGTCACCGTCTACGCAGATCAGGTGGTCGTACTGGTTGAGCGGCTTGTACTTGAAGATGCGGATGAATGCTCGGTTGCTGGCGTAGGCATTCAAATCATCCGGGGTGCTCAGTTTCTTGGAACTCATAGGTGGCTGTAGGTTGAGGCTGCAAAGGTAAGTGTCTACCTTCCGAGAGTAATTCGAAACACATAGGGAATGACTGATGTCACAATTTCAGGATAATAGCCCTTTCGCTAGGATCACTAAGGCCGTAGACTTGGCCATTGTTCTACCAACTACTTCCTTTCAATGAAACGAATTGCATATTCTCTCGCAATGGCAGCTATGCTGCTAGGTGTGGGAGCTGTAGCTGAGGCTGCTGCTGTTACCCAGACACAGATTGCTCTGCCCATCGGCTATACCCTTGGTTATAGAGATGGTCAGGGATTTGCCCAGCGCACTGGGGACAATGAAGAGGAGATGGACCGGGCGTATAACGAAGCGTACGCCAATTGGGAATACTATCAAAGCGTTGGCGAGAATGACCAAGCAGAGTTCTGGCATGGCTATGTCGATGGTTTGAACTGGATTCCTGACAGCGGCTCCCCCGTTATCCCGTAGTAAGTAATAGGGCATCAGGAGTAATCACCGTTTCCTAAAAACCCACCTCGACATACGAGGTGGGTTTTCTGCTTTAAAAAGGATTGTTGCAGTTCTGAAATTATTGTATGTATTTTACATACAATAATTCAACCTTATCAAAGCTGCTCGCCATGGACTGCGTACGCCCTGCTTCTCTTACCGCCCCTGCCAAAGTGGACTGCGCTGTGCACTTCGGCCAAACCGTCCGGATGGCTATTGGCCGCCGTGGTGCCATTGCTGCAGCTTTCGCAACTGCGGCTGCACTGGCTACCCAGGCTGCCTGGAATGCCGCTATTACGGCCGGCGGTGATAATAAAGTCATTCTGACGCCGATCTACGTCAACCCGCAGATTCCGCAGTCGGAAGCTCAGTTCGCTGGTGAAAACACGAATGAGTCAGTGGGAGGCAAAGGCTTCCTGACCGGCTACAACTCGGTGAAGTACACCGCTGACTTCATCGGCCTGCCCAGCGCTGTCAAAAAGGAGCTGGCAAAGATTGAAGAGGAAAGCCGCGCCGAACTGGGTGTTGATCCGGTGGAAGCCGTGCTGATCACTCCCGACGGCCGCATCATCTACCGCGAAATCGACAGCAAGCCTGCTGGTATCCCCTTTTCCAACTTCTACCTACAGTCGGTAGGGTCGGAAGGCTTCAAGGCCCTGAACAAAAACACCTTCGGCCTTTCGCTGGATGGTAAGTGGGACGAAGATGTGGCCATTGCCCAGGCGGCCTTCGACTTGCTGAATCTGTACCCTGAAGCCGGCGGCGGTTAATGGCCACCACCTCGACCGGAGCGCAACCCGATGTAGTGTGGTTGCGCTCCGAGTCGCTCGGCGAAGAGAAACCATTCTCTCCCGATCATGCCGAGCGGCTTCTCGCCTTAGAAAGAAAGCAAGGTCACTCCGACTGGCTCCCGATGGAGCCGCCCACCGCCACCACCGCGCGCCCTACGGCCGATGATTCTCCAGCCCCAAGACGTAATCGCTCTCCTCGAAAACCCCGCCAACGGCCTGGCCATAGCGGAGTGTCTGCGGCATGAGCAGCGGCTGCGGCTGCACGCGGTTCCGCACGTGGATACCAGCCGCCGGCCCGCCGGTTGGCTATATCTGCGCGACTGGGCCAAATCCATGCTGCCGGCTGACCGATTTGCCAAGTGGGAACAGTGCGTACCGGCTCCGCTGCCGACTACCGACATTGTAGAGGACATCTTCACTGGCCTGCGCCGGGTGTTTGAAGCCGAGGATGGCATGATCAGCTGCGAGCTGGCCACGCCCGAGCTGGAAACCGACTTCGAGCAGTTCCGCACCGCACAACGCGAGGCGGACTTCTGGGAGAAGGAAGCGTTTTCGGCACTGAAAAGCCGGCCACATGCGCTGTTGGTAGTGGATATGCCCGCGGAGCAGCGCACCCGCTACCCGGAGCCATACACGTTGCTGGTGCACCTGGAGGATATCTTCGATGTGTTCCTGAAAGCCGATGGCAGCTGTGAGTACGTGATGTTCACCCAGCCGAGCTACAAGGATGCTACCGGCCGCGAAATCGAGCGGTTACACGTCTACGATGATGCGGCCTATGCTATCTGGGAAAAGCCGGTAGATGAGCAGCAGTGGACCGAGGTGGTGAACAACCCGCACCAGCTGGGCACCTGCCCGGCCCGGGTGCTGTGGTCGGAACCGCTGGACCAAGCCACCGACCTGCCCCGCCGGGCCCCGCTGACGGCCGTACTCGGCAGCCTCGACCGCTTCGTGTGGTGGGATGGAGCCATTGAGTATTACCGGCAGTACGGCACCTTCCCTATCATCTGGGGCTTTGAGTCGGAATGCGACTATCAGGCCCCCGATGGCCAGCGGTGCCAAGGCGGGCAGGTGAATAAAATCACCGGCTACGAGACGTTGGGCACCGGCGAGCAGATACCCCGCTACCAGGTGTACGAGTGCCCATCCTGCGCCGCCAAAGAGCTGCTGGGACCAGGTGTGTACGTGGAGGTGCCTGCGCCTTCCAAGGATATGCCCGACACCCGCGACCCCATCGGCATGGTCACGCCCGATGTGCAGGTGCTGGAGCATATCCAGCAGGTGCAGCAGCAACGCCGCGAAGCCCTGCTGCGGTCGGTGCTCGGTGGTGGTGGGGAGCCTCAGAATGAGCAGGCCAAGAATCAGAAACAAGTGCAGTCCGGCTTCGAAATCAAGCAGGATGTACTGGTGGAGTTCAAAAAGCCCCTGGAACAGGCCCGCGCCTGGGAGCTTACCATCAAAGGCCGCCTGCGCTATGGCTCGCTGTACCGCTCTACCATCGTCAACATGGGCGAGCGGTTCTACCTCAAAACCCCGGAGCAGCTCGCCATTGAGGAAGCGGAGGCCCGCAAAGCTGGCCGGCCCGTGTACGAGCTGAGCCAGCAGCGCGAATTCCGTTATCAGACCGAGTACCGCCACAACCCGGCCATGCTGGACCGGATGCGGATACTCTCCGACCTGGAACCCTACCCCGAATACTCGGTGGATCAGATCCTGACCATGCTGGCCACCGCCGGCACCTCGCCGATAGTAACCGGCCTCTTCGACGAGCAGCTGATGCGGCTGAAGGTGGATTTCGGCCGCTACCTCACCCGCTTTGAGTCGGAGAAGTTGCCGGTTACCCGCTTCGCCTCGCTTCAGCCTTACCATATCAAACTGGCCCTCATCACTCAAATCCTTTTGTCTTATGTCAACGACAACCAAACCCAAGGCAGCGGCAGCCAAAGTGGCGGCCAAAACCCAGAAACTCGACCTGCGCGAACTGCAGGCCAAGCAGCTTAACGGCGAAGAAATCGAGCAGGCCAAAGGCAATCAGGACAGCTCGTATGAGTTTCCCGCCCACGAAGCCGACCGCGTGCACCTGAAGCTCACCAAGAAGGTCAACGACCCAGTGAAGAAGGAATACTCTGACGTGGACAAGGTGGTGAAGCTGGTGCCGGCGCAGTACGAGCGCATGGAGCGCAACAACGCTTTTGCCGAGTACGACTCCCAAACCATCCTGCACGACCCGCGCCCTGCTGCTGCCAAAAAAGAAGCTGAGGCATCTGCTGAAGCTGGTGACGGCAACAAAGAGCCGATGCAGCCTAAGAAGGAACTGCCCTCGCTTCAGGATGCCCAGATGCGCTTCCAGCAGCTGTATCCCGAGGAAAAAGAACTGACGGCTTCCAAGAACTACGATGAGCTCATCGAGCTGATCCAGGCCAAGGATGCCGATTTCGGGAAGGTCGCTGAATAAGTGACCGGGGCCGGTTCCACGCGGGTGGGACTTCCGGAGCCGGCCCTTCCGTCCCACCCGCATAATAACGTCAGAGTGTCTGTTTCACCGCCATTTTCCCATTCGCATGGCAACTCCCATCAACTTCCCCGAAGCAAACGCAGTTCTCCAGAAGCCGGCCAACATGACCGACGAAGAATGCTGCTCCCTTCCGATTCTGCGCACCGATGACGGCCAGTGTATCAGCCAGTGGCAGTTGGGGCCCGAAGAATTGATCAGCATCAATCAGACGCACTGCGTCACTATCGGCTTGCTGTCTGGCCACACCCAACCGCCTATGTGGGTACAGGGGAGTGCTCCAGCATTAGAGCAGACGAACAAAAGCAACTTGGTGCTGCACGCCCGGGCCGAACTAAAAGCGGCCGGCTTGTGGGATGAGACGGCGGATTACGGTGGGGAGGTTGCTAATTCGGTAATGCAGCTGGTGCAGGTGCTCTCCTACCAAGGCCATTCCGGCGGCTCGCACGACCAGACCCTGAACCTGTTCGAAAAGCTCGCCCGGTTCCAGCCTCTTGGCCCACTTACCAACAATCCGGAAGAATGGATGGACGTGAGCTACGGCGGCGAACCAATCTGGCAGAGCAGACGCCAATCTGATGCGTTCAGCAAAGACGGCGGCAAAACCTTCTACACGCTCGACGGCCCCGAAGGTCGCGAATTCATTCATACGGCAACGGACTTTAAAGCCGCTGCTTAACTATCCCACCATCACCACTTCTACGAGACTGAAGTATGGCCATCACCGACAATTCGTTTACCCCCGAAGAGCTGACCGCCGCCGTGGCAGCCAACCCCGCCCTGGTACCGCACCTGGTAGGTGCCGTGAAAGGTGCCGGCTACGTTGCCCGTAGCGCCGACGAGGAAACCAGCTTTATCGGCACCAAAACCAAGGAAATCTACGATGGCCTTGACAAGGACATCTTCGATACCTCTGGCATTGCCCGTAACCCTACGGAACGCACCTACGACTACGCCAAGCGCGTTATCGGCAAGTTCAAGGAGGATACGACTCCGCTGCAGCAGGAAATTATCGACCTCAAAAAAACCATTGCGGACGGCAACGGCAACGAAACGATGAAAGCCCAGCTGGAAGCGTTGCAGACCAAAGAAGCCGAATACCAGAAGCAACTGACGGAGAAGGATACAGCCCTGTTCCAGAAAGATGTGAAGCTCGATATCCGCGACGGGGTGCGTGGTATCAAGTTCGATCCGTCGGTGAAAGAGTCGGTGGTGAAAGTGCTGGTGGACAACGCTACGCAATCCATCATCGGCATGGCCAAACAGCAGCAGAACGCCGATGGCACTACATCGGTGGTCTACATCAAGGATGGCAAAACCCTGCTCAACGACAAAAACCAGCCAGCTGATGCCGCCTATATCCTGGCGGATATGCTGAAGGACGTGGTAGACGCCGGCCACCAAGGCCAGGGCGGCGGTGCTGGTGGGCAAGGCACGGGTGGAGCTCAGGGTGGCCGTAAGCCTACTGCCCTACCCGCTACGCTGCCGGCCACCGTGAAAAATCAGGGCCAGCTTATGGACTGGCTGATGGAGTACGGCCTGACCGAAGGTTCCAAAGAGTACGACGACGCTTACGACAAATTCGGCACGGGCTTACCCCTGCGCTAACATCTAGTGTCGGCGGCGCACATGAGACGTGCGCCGCTGGCCAATACGCTTACTGCATTTGCCGCTGGTTACGGGACGACCTGGCACCCCTGTTTCATCTTTTCACTTTACCCTTACTACGACGATGCCCTCCATCGCTCAAACCCTCAAACAGGCCATCCGCACCCGTTACCGTCGGCGTCCGAATGGTGGCCTCGACAACCTGGAACTGCGCGGCTCCAACTACGGCGCGCTGCAGCTGTACCGCAAGCAAACCGCCTCGGCCACCGGTATCATGACGCCCGAGCTGCGGCAGGCCCTGCAGGCTTCGTTCGGTAACACCGTGCAGGCCCCGGTTATCGATTACGAAAACCCCACCCTGTCCAACGTGCGCACCTGCGCCGTGCAGGTAGGTGGCCTGAACACGAAGCTGGTGACGTTCACCTTCGCCACCGTGGCTTTCGGCTTCCCAATGATTCCCTCGCAGCATATCAACAACGAGATTAGCTACGAGGATACGTTCTACCGCCTGTTTGAAGCCCGCCGTCTGAAAACGATGGAGTTCCTCGACACACAGTGCGTAGATCACCTGGAGCTGGCTAAAAACCAGTATTTCCCCGCCGGTATCACCGCCTACTACCCCGAGGTGGCCGACGCGCTGCAAGTACCCGATGCCGAGCGTAAGGAGTTCTACAACTACATCGAATCCATCCTGGAAACGATGGACTTGGGTGGTGCTCCGGACGTGCTCACCAACCCAATGGCCATGGCCGATGTGCGCGCCATTGAAGGTGCTGGCCAGACCAACGACGGCGACCTGAGCTACGTGCTGGACGGCGTAGGCCAGTTCTTCCGCTCCAACCGCGTATTGCCCGGCACCGGCAACCGCGCCACCATGTACCTGGTAGCTGATGGCGCTGTAGGCCTGGAAACCCGGGTAGATCCCGACTGCGCCCGCGGCGTGGTACACGGTGGGGCCGATAACCCCGTGCGTGAGTGGACTACTCAGGACGTGCCCGGCCTGGGTACCATGGGCCTGTTCTACCGGGCGGATTGCTCGGACCAGTCGGCTCCCCTGGCTGGCCAGAACCTGCAGGCTCTCACGCGCACGGCCGTGGAGTCGTTCGAATATAGCTTCGATGTGTGTTGGGTAAAGGCTTATAACTCCGACGAGGCCGGCCGCTTCTTCCCCATCATCAAAGTGGAGCAGAAAGCTGCCGCTTAAGGCCAGCCTGAGAGTGCTATTTGTGATAAATGCCCGTCCCGGATGCGGGACGGGCATTTTACCTTTTCATACCTCCCGCTATGTTTAATACCCTCACACTCGCGGCCCTGCTCGCCACTACCATCGGCTACCGGCCCGTTGCCGGTGCGCCTGATGAGCTGACCAGCCTGCCCAATGACTTGTTAGCCCCGGATGGCGAGCTGGCCGTGCAGGATGTGCATCCGCTGCTGACCCTGCGCAACATTCAGCAAGCAGCCCCGCAGATGCCGGCCGCTGCGTTTCCCGACTTCCTGAAAACCGCCCGCGTAACTGCTGCAACGAAAGTGCTGCAGTCGTTTCGCGAGCAGAAGCAGCTGACGGGTACCGGCAAACGCCTGCTCCAGGACTTGCCACTCACAGAGGCCAGCGGCGCGTATCGGGACAAGATTATCCGGCAGGGCCGCTTCGTTGGCCTGGCGCTCAAGATGCGGCCGGGCATGCAGGATATCGGCGTGCGGGTAACGGCCATCGGCACCCAGTTCACCGAGCGGGAGCCGAACTTCCGGCTGGTAGTGCTGCATAGCTCCGACCTCGATACGCCGGTGGCTGAACTGGAAATACCCCGCATCGACCGGGTGTATTTCGAATGGAGCAAACTTTCGCAGTCCATCGATCTGGCCAGCAAGTCCGGCGGCACCTGGTACTTTGGGTACTACGAGGATGAGTTGAGCGGGCAGGCTATCCGGCTGGACCAGAACCTGCAACAGCGCCCCGGACAGTGCTGCGGTAACGCCTATGTGCAGTATGATAAGTGGAGTCCCTACGTGCAGGTACTGCCGTTTTCCCAGGCTGCGTTGTCGGATGACATCACCTATCAGAGCAACACCAACTGGGGCCTGAACCTGCGACTGGAAGCTACCTGCGACCTGACCCAGCGGCTGGCTGGCCAGGTACCCAGCTTCGCGGCGGCCGTACGCGAGCAGCTCGCCGTGAACCTGCTGAGCCTGATGGCTTACTCCACCCGCGACAACGGTCTGGCCGACAAAACAAAGGCCCTGGCCCTGATGGAACTCAATAACCGCACTGATGGCCAGCCGGGCCTGCTCACGCAGCTGAGCCGTACGCTGAAGGCGCTGGATGTGGACATTTCGGGCGTATCGGCTACCTGTTTGCCGTGTGCGCCCAAGCCTGGGGCTATTAAGTTCAAATCCATCGGATGAGCACGGTTATTAGCTCCCAGGGTCAACTGTGTCTGGTCGATAGCAGAGGTCCTATCCCACTTTACTTCGCCGTACGTTGCCTGCGAAGTGTGCCAGGTACCCGAACTGTCATTTTCACCATCTTTTAAGCTATGAGCGACCGACTCGACGCATTGGCCCGGGCGCTGCAGCGGCTGCCCCGGGTCCTGGAGCAACAGGTAGAAGACACGGTGCGCGACAACACGGCCTTCCTGGAAGATGCCAACACCGACCAGCTGGCCAGCGGCAAAGATGCTACCGGTGCCGACATCACCCCGGAGTACGCCGACCTCACCATCGCTCTCAAGCAGATCAAAGGCCAGCCCACCGACCGGGTAACGCTTCGCGACAGTGGCGACTTCTACACCGGCATCATTGCTCAATTATCTGGCAAGCAAGTGGAGCTGGTTGGAACGGACCCCAAAACAGCCGAGTTGGAAGAGAGGTACGGACCCGACATTATCGGGGTGCCCGACCCCGCGCTGGATGAGTTTCGACAGGACTATATCAAGCCCGACTTACAGCAGAAAACCCGCGACATATTAGGCGTATGAGCAACGATACCCCCGAATTCAAAGAGTTCAACCACGGCACCGAGTTCATGGCCCAACAGATCTGGATTGATGATAAGGGGCTGGTTGCCGGTGGTATCGGGGTATGGGAATGGGCGCAAGCCACGGCGGTACTGGGGCCTACTGAACCCCGTATTTTCCCCGATGAGCAGTACCCGGTCTGCTCAGTTCTGTGGGGTGGCCAGCATCTGCATATCCGGGCAAAATTTCAACAGGTACTGGCTGCGTACCTGCGCTACAAGCAGCGTTACGGCGGCCAATACATTCGTCTTTTAGCCAACTAGCCTGATGGTTTCCTACGCTACCCCCACCGCGCCCACGCTGCCCAACCCGGTCGGGCTGGACGCCGAAATCCAGCGGCTGCAGCTGCTGCTGGCCCAGCGCCTCACCTGGTTGCAGGTGAGCTACGGTAAGGCCTTCCGGCATAGCGAGAAGCGTGACGGTAAAACCGTGTATCTACCCAAAGTGTACGCCAGCACCGGCGAGTACCGCGACGTGCTGCCCAACGACAACGTGCAGGCCCAGGGCTTCTTCCTGCCCCGTGACCCGGCTGTAACCGACCTGCGCGAGCCGACGCCGGGCACCCTGCCCCTCACTCAAAGTATTGACTGGATATTTTGGGGGAATCTGCAGCGTATCGATGATACCCGGCCGGACCGGTTCGATCCTGAGCTGTTGCGCGATGTGCTGCGGCTGTTTACCAGTCTGGGGGTATTGGTACAGCGCGTGTATACCTCACCCGATGAGGTATTCCGCGGCTTCACCACTGACCTGGTAGCAGCACCGGTGCTGCAGCACCCCTACGCTGGCTTTCGCATTCAACTGGAAATGCATACCGCCAACGTACTATGCTAAGTGAACTGTTGTCGTTGGTGGTGCTGGTAGCCCTCACTGCAGCCTGTCTGTTGGTCTGCTTCGAGAAGTGGGGCTGGCTCAGGGCCTGGGAGGTCTGGGGCCCACGCTGGTTTCCCCGGTGCGACTTCTGCGCAGGGTTCTGGTTGTCGTTGACCCTACTGGTTGTGAGTGTGGCGCTACTGGCTCTGCCGTGGTGGTGGGTGGCCGGGGCGTTACCGGCGGCGGCGTTGTGCCGGTTTGTGGGAGGGTTTCAGCGCTAATCTAATAGCAGTTCACTGCTGTAACCAATCTGTACAATGGTTAATCCTATATATTAGCGCCGAAATACCTGTCCCTGCTACCTGTTGCCCTGCTTACTGCTGTTGCTCATAACAAGTTATTGTGAAGCACTGCCGTGAACAGGGCATTTGTATTGGTGTCATCACAAGTAGCTTTTCCACTTTATAGTCAAACCTTTATGACAAACCTCTCCAAACGAATTAGAGCATTTTATGCCCCATTACTGCTGATAAGCCTACTACAAGCGACCAGTAGTTTTGCACAAATCACAGCTCTGAACATTAAAGACTTTGGGGCAGTAGGTGACGGTGTTCATGATGATCATGATGCCTTCCAAGCAGCATCTTGCTCAATTAACAGTATCTACATTCAGGACCCATCCGCAAAAGTCAAACTGTATATTCCTGAAGGCACCTATATAGTAGGAAGGCAAATTCCTAAAGATGCATGTGTCAACTGTTGCGCGCCTGTAAATTCTCAGACCCCTTATCCATGGTCAAATGATAATAACTATTATTTGAATGGAGAAGATGTGTTGCGTCTAATACGATGCTATAACGTAGAAATAGTAGGCGATGGAACAGACAAAACTCTCATTCGGTACAAAGACGGGTTGAAATATGGGTCTTTCGACCCTTTAACTGGCCAACCATCCGCTAATAAGGAAGACTCTCGTGATAATGCTGCCACCGTTGGGGCATGTATAAAAATCGATCGGTCTGAAAATATTACTATTAGAGATTTATCATTAAATGGAAATGTTACTCACGCGCAAATTGGTAATAGATGGGGTGATGACGGCATTCAGCTTCAGTACACCGGCATTATTGTAACGGAAACATCAAGAGTTAATATCGATAATGTCAGTGCTGATTATTTCGGACAAGATGGTGTATGCATTCGAAATATCACGGGTAACATGGATATGATACATGACGAAGAGATGCGTATATCTAACTCGTCATTCAATTACAACGTTCGTCAGGGTTTCAGCTTGCTTGGCGTGAACGGATTAACTGTATTGAACAGTAAATTCAATCATACAGGAAGAGCTATAAACACAATATCGAATACGACTGTACCATCCAACCCAGGCTGTGGAGTTGATGTTGAACCCGAGGACTCCAATGTCGCAAACGTAAAGTTTGCTCAATGTGAGTTTATTGATAACTACGCATTCGGTGTTGGATCTATGCGTCCACTTACCAACCCGAACCTGTCTGATACATTTATTACTACTAAGAATATTTTATTCAGCAATTGCACACTTTGGGGTGTTAAATCAGGTACAGGAACCCAATTAGCGGCCTCCGTGACGCAACGAGGTTTCAGATTTGAATACTGCAACATTTATGGGCAGTTTACCCATGGAAGTCTAGCAGACAATGCCAATGATGCCACTGCATTCTATGCCTGCACATTTGAGGATAAAAGGTATAACGGTCAACCTGCTGGTGGAGACTTTTTGGTTAACACCGATGGCCGAGCACAGCGTATGCGTTTTGAACTCTGCTCCTTCATCTCGAATGAGCGTCAACATATCTGGGATGAAGCTCATTCACCCTATGATCCTGAGCTTGTTCCAGTGTTCAGTAGCTGTACGTTCATAAACAACAATCAGATCGCACCTATATCGTCAACTCACAATTTGTTTAACGGCGTAAAGTTCGAGGGCAATATAGGAGATATAGACAGCCCCTCCCGCTCTAATTTTGCACGCACTGAAAGAGCCTATGGGAAACGACTCATTGTACCAACTGGGTCATTTGTAAAGTTGTTTTCTTCTAACGTTAAGCACAAAGTATGGGACGCCAATTTTACAATTGGAGGTTCTGTCCCAACTACAATCGTTACAGGCTTAGAAATAGGGAGCACAAATGCAATGTATATCACTGGTACGAAGCCTGCCGACCCTACACATCTATACATCGGCGAAAATGCCTATTTCCTTGTTAAGCAAGGTGGCGCATTAGCAATTCGCCCAAACACCGTAATCGATATTGCAGGTACCCTCGTCGTAGAAGACGGAGCTTATATTTGCATTGATCCTAGCGTACAGATAAATGTAATTGGTAATGGAAAGATATACATTGCTCCAACGGCTATAATCGGTCAATCAGCAATGCTTGATGAGTTCGATTATAAATGCACTAATACTTTCCCCGTATGTGTAGCAGGTGGTAATCCCAATGTTGTATCGAGTTGCCCCCAATCTAAACTATCATCTCCGCTTACAACACCGTCACTGAACAACACAGTTACTTATAGCAAAGCATATCCCTCACCTACCACTGGAAAAATACACTTTGATAAAGGCACTGAATTAATTGCTGTATACGATGCTAAAGGACAGGCAGTAAATGTTCATACAGTCGCAGATGGCTTCAGCTTACAACACTTGCCCAATGGCTTATACACCTTGCGGCTGTTGTACAATAATAAGTATATAACCCAGAGGATAGTTCTGGAGAAATAATATACAAGCTCAGATGGTTTATACATCTGAATGATAAGTTTGCACCGTCGGGTTACAGGTGTGTACCGACAAAAGAGCGCCACCTATTGCAACAGCGCCTCGCCTACCCGGTGGGGCGTTTGTATTTCCGGCATTATTGTATGTATTTTACATACATGAGTGAACCGGTTCAGTATTCCGATTTATTTGACGGCTTGGGCCTTGGCTCGCAGGAACTGCTGGACTACTGGCTTAAAGCATAACACCGCAACAGCGTAAAATCAGCGGTACCACCAATGAGGTCATGCTTAAAATCCAGTATCCAGCCTTCGCGCACCTCGTTTCGCTCTGTGCGGAACCGTATACGCCCGTTGGGCCGGGAAAGGATAGCCAGCGCCTGTTGCCACGTACACGGGGCGGTGAACTGGTAAGACTCGTTACGCCACAGCGGCGGGCCCAACTCTTCGACTGATATGTCCGCCTTTTCGACAACAGCGGTTTCCCCCGGCAGACGGGTACTCAGTTCGTTATTGCCCTCGCCAAAGCTGAAACGGATTCGCTTGCCTTGGCGACCAAACAACCCAGCAGCCAACACAGGGCTGTGCCGACGTAGCACCCGCGCTGGTGACAACCGCAGGTTATAGGCGGTATCGGGTGAAAGTAGCCCCGTTACATCGGCGAACAGCTGGTTTCGCTCGGTCTGGAAGCCGCCCAACGGATGGCGTAACAGACACACTAAAAAGTTGTCGTTGTCGGCTTGGTCATCGGTGGTTGCCGTTGCTTCATAACGCTGCCGCCGGGTATTCTCCAGATACAATCCGGCGGTGATATAGCCGCCTACGGCAGTGTAGGTAGCCTGTACCTGTGTCAAGGGCAATGCCCATTCCCGGCGCGTGTTGAACTCGTCCAGCCCGTTCAGGTTCTGCACCTGCCACTTCTGCCAACCCGCTTCCGCCTGGTTATAATAGCGGTCTGCTATAACGTGCTGTTCAAAGTTGCTGAACGCCACCCCGTCTATATCGGGTAAATGATCCTGCACCGGCGCGGCCAGCGTCAGTACCACCGCATCGGAGTAGAAGTAGCTAGCCTGTTCCACTCGCACCACCTCGGTACCACCGGGCAGCCGTTCGATGCCATAGCCCAGCCAGTGCGCCGCGCTTAGGGAGTCGAACAGCCCTTGCCAAGTAGCATAGATTGATTTCAGCGCGAGGGGAAATCCGCGCACCTGAAAACCACCGGTAACCATCGTCAGACTACCCGCCCCATCAGCGGGGTACGCCGGGCGGGTGTCGGTACGGCCGAAGTAGGCGGAACGAAACGCTACCGGGCTATCTGTGGCCGCTTGTGCGAGCCGGTCAAATGCCTCATACACCAGTAGCCCAGCCGCCGGGGTTGGGTCGGTCTGGGTAAGCGCCTCCATCTTGAAATAGGAGCCCTGTTGCATTTCTATGTATGTGGTGAACTGGTACGGGCCAATCAATGGCCCGCTGATATCGTACACATGCAGGCGGCCATACAGATACACCTGGTCACCGATGTTCAGGTTGCGAGTGACACGGTAGGCGGCGGTCAGCTGCTTGCGGAACTCACCGGCAATGCCGCTGTCGCGGAACTCAAACAGCTTAACTGGCGGCTCACTGTTGATACGGAAATACACCTCCCCATCTGCTTTATCGAAGTCACCTTTCCCGTTCTGCCGCTGAATCCGCAGCAGGGCCAACACAGTAAAATCAATACTGAACAGCCCCTTTTCTTTGGTCACGTACACCGGCACCTCTGGGTTGGTATCCGGCATGGTGATGGTACCCGCGTAGGTTTCCTGTACGCCGAACTCATCTACCACGGCTGAGCCAAACCCAAAGTACATCACCTTAAAGCGGCTGTTACCGTCGGTCACGTAGTCGGGCAAAGGGGGCGGTGGGCTGGCGGACGTTTCCGCCTCATACCGTTGCCGGATAGCTTTGCTGTGCAGTTCTACCGTGGTTGGGGTAAATGGAGCTAACGCACTACCGCCCACCGACTCGCGCCCGAGCAAGTCCACCGTGATGTTTTCGCGGTTCAGGAACTTGATGGTGAAACCCGGCTTTTCCACAGTACACCGAAACTCGGTTGCCGTGCTGCTTGCCCCGGCAAAGTCAAGGCGGCCTCGGTAATACACTTCCCAGGTAAACGCGTTGGGGTCATACACCTCAATCAATACTGCCACTTCTGCTTCTATGCCGGCTATTTCCAGCGCCTGCAACAAATACGCCCGGCCCTCTTTTACAAAGCCCAGTTCGACCGTGTACTCGGTTGTGAGACCGTGGTACTTTCCGTCGCGGTGCAGTTGAACCCCTATTTCTTCCCAGCCCACAGGATCAGCAGATTGCCGCTGGGGACCGAACAGGTCGCTTAATAGGGTAAAGCGAAGTTGAGGGGCGTTTTGCTCTATCATTGTATGTAAAATACATACAATGATATTGATTATGCAAACAGGCTCTGTTCAAAAAATATATAGCAAAATGCTAGCAAAATAGGATGACTTGCTACCCCACCAATTACCTTTACTCTCATTGACACGCATGGTGGTTACGCCACCTCACCAACATACGGGTTGCTCCAGAAAAGCAAAAACCCCGGACTGTTGGAGCAGCCGGGGTTTTAAGAAGCAGGTGGGCAAACACCTTACTTCTACTCTGATGAAGAAAAAGCGTGTTGAACCGAAGGATACTGACAAGGTTGGCATTCCTCGGGTGTTCCTGGAACTGGGCAAAACAGTTCTTGGGAGCATTCTTCGCGCCTATTTTACCGATTGGTTTGATAGGCACTAAGGCAGTAGCGGGAGTTAGCCTACGGGTTGGCTCCCGCTATTTTGTGTATCGTACGATACAAATGTACGCAACTTGAGAACAAAGTTGCCAAGTATTGAGATAAAGTCGCCGAGTATTGAGATAAACCTGCGAAGTTTTGAGATAAAGTTCTCAACTATTAGATCAAGACTGCAAACCTCCTCCTGTGCCGGGCTGGCTAGGCATACAGGTGTTGTGGCCGGGCGTGTGAGAGCAAGCCGCCTATTGCTACTGGAGCCTCATTCCCTATCGGGGGTGGGACTTTTCTATTAGGGCACAGTTTTCTTAGCTGAAATACCCTATCTGCTTAAGCTGTGTAAAGGCTAGGTATAGCAAGCTGAAATAGTCTAATTCTTGACTGTGGTAGGCATCCCCGTCTACTAACTTTATATAACCGTAGTATTGGTCATGACTTTCCCCAGTCTCCAGCAACTGGTAAGCTATAAATTGCTTTGTTTGAGGATGCTCAAATCCGAGTAAACCAGTTGCATCTGAGTTATTCACACTGTGGCTGCTTTTGAACTTGTGCTGTTCATAGTCTAGGATGGGCAGCAGATTCCCGACTAAGAAATCTTGGTCTGTTACAGACTGATCAGTGTATTCTTGACTTTTCTCATACGAAGCCAGCTTCTTCAGTCCCGCTTCCAAAGCCCACGTCCCTCCTAGAATTAGCTGGAGCATTTCCAGCACGACAACGATAGGAATTTGCCAGTTCCCTACTTCACGCCCCTTGCGGTCAAAACGAATTTTTCTTTCCACAAAGGGAAAAATAACTTGATGTGTCGTCGCTATTCTGCGCAGCTTTAACGCGCCTGCATGCACCAGCTCTTCTAAAATCAACGGTAGCTGTGCTTTAATCCTGCGCCTGTGCTTCTTTTTGATATATAACTCAAAGAAATTTTGGTACCCCTCAGGCACACCGATGCCAGCAGCAAATTCATCCACAATTCGCTTGACCTCCTGGCGGTTGTCGAAGTGGAACATGTCCAAGCTGTAGAACTTGTCGATATACCCGTTGAAGTCAGTATCCGCTCCATAGCGACTATGAAAGATGGTGCGGATGTTATGGATATCACAGACAAACACCACCTTGTCGAACCCAAACTTGTTGTTGGAGCTGCTATTGTAGTCGAGGTGGGCACTGAAAATATTGAACAGCCGGAAGATATGCTCGGGGTCTATTCTATCCAAATCATCAATGACTAATACCTTGAACCTAGCCCCTCGCTTTTGCTTGAGCTCGTTCAGACTATCTTCTAGAAAACGCGTGATGTAATCAATCTCCAGCAAGGAAGTAGCGGCTACCTTTTCAGCAAATGCTAGGACCGGTTTTGTCAGCTCAGGGTCTTTCCGTTGCTCCTCAATACTCTCGATGACATCGTAGAAGGAGTTAATTGATTTGACTACTGGCTCGATAAACGCACTGTCTTTATTCAACAGCGGTACCATCCCAATGAGCCCCTGTAAAATGCTGTTGATCTTAGTTGGCAGCAGCGTTGGATATGCAATACTCCGATCAATTGGATCAGCTTCCAGAGTCAGCCGATGCACGGCCATTAACTCAAACAGGATATCATACTTGATAAGCTGAAAGATATCCTCGTTGGAAGAGACCGAGTAGTTGACCGGCGAGAGTCGAATTGCTAGATAGTCTGTATTTGCTTTGGAGAAGTACTGCTGTAGAAAGTGTGTCTTGCCAATGCCAAAGGCTCCGGAAAAGATGATACGCTCATTCCGTTCAGCATCTAGGTGCTGTTTGAACTTTGTGCTCTGCTCGTCAGAGGTAATTTTTAAAGTCATAGGGACAATATTTATCTAGGCGATTTTATACTAAAGGTGGCATGCAGGCGCGCAAAAATTCATACCCGAACACTGTCGGACATACCTTAAATGTCGGAGAAGGTATAGGGGAAAGCCCACCATCAAACTTGGAATTTTTGTAAGTGGAAGGAGTACATAGTCGCAGCCTCAATAAAGTCTCCACTGATAGCGATACCTGTGTAGGGCTTAGCTGTAGTGCTGCTGGGAACTCCTGCGTGTACACAGGGGCTTGCTCCCAGTCCAGTATGCTTCTATCGTCTGGCCGCGCCTTCGTGTATAGGTGTTCCAATACCTGTGCGTCTATTGAGCTTAACTGGCGTAGCACTTCCACATAGCTGGCCGTAACCGCAATCTGCTTTTCTGGGTCGGCCGCATTCGCTAAGAGGGCCGCCCATTTGGCTGCCAATGTTTCGTCTATTTCGAGAGCGGCAGCCTGAACAAGAGGCACTAATACGTTGGGCGCAACGGGAGCTGCTTCACGGCCTACATTCGCAAGATAGCGGTATGCTGCCGCTCCTAAATGTTGCGCGCGCTCCAAGGCTGCTTTGCCATAGTGCTCCGCAGCGGGGCCTATGAACTTGGTAAGTGCAGCACCTTCAAGTAAAGTGATAAGATCGGAAGCCATGGTGAGTAGTTACAGCAAAGAAGGCTCTAGATATCTAGAGCCCTCTTTGTCTTCGCTTATAGATTTTCTCTAAGCCAATCAGCGCACTGCTTATTGAATCCGCGCCAAGCGGCTTCTCCACTTAGTTTGGCTACTAACAGTTCATCATTAGCATCCAAATGGGGAGTGAGTATATCGCGAATTTCAACCGCTGTTTTAGAGCTTTTAATCAACCAAGTAGAGTCTAGGCAGTGCCACCACGTGCCGAGAGTTTTAATGGTTTTGATAAGTTCGTCATAGCCTTGCCCTGGGCTATTTAGATCGTATCCGATCATATACGTTTTCAACATAGTACAGAAAAGAAAGGTGAGAAAAACAACTTCCTCTCTAACGTTAAATCTAGATAAAAGCTTTAGCAAAAAGCCACGTATATGGCAAAATACGTACTAGCACCTAGCGCTTTATCCGTGCTAGTACGCAGAAAAATAGAATTGCCGCTATTTATATTAGCATTTTTGAATGTTAAATTAACCAAGCTTATTGTCGCTTTGAAGGGCTAATGGGTTTGGTGCAGTCTATGACATAAGCTTTGATGTGGTAGTCTGTCGCTGAGTGCCGTTGCAGAGTATTAGCCAGTTCATTAGGTGTAGCATAGCGTGCTGGCAAGGAAATACCATTGGATGACTTATACCATAATACAAGATAGATACCTGCATCGGTTTTTTCGGCCTGCATGTATGTCACTAGCTGTTTACTAATAGCTGTCTCCACATCAGGATGCTGAGCCTTCTTGATTTCCATGCAAACTCGAAGGTCCAAGTATGTAAATGTCATATCTATTGAGCCATCCGCAGCAAATGACTCCCGATGAATAGCGACATTCCTCTGTTTGCAGGCGGGCTCTAGCACAGTACGAATGTAAGGTTGAACCTCTACCTCGCTTTTGTCAACAGTATAGTGAGCATCCCTCCAAAAGTTCTTGTATCCTGCTTGGTAGCGAATATTATGCTCTAACTCCGTAGTGACGACATTAGAGATGAAGGTTAGTAGATCAACCGTAGTAGCGAAGTAGGGCTGAGGTTCGTCTACGCTGAGAGCCCACTTCTTCTTCTCCAACTTGATGAACTTGGTTAGTTCAGCGTATTGCTCTTTATCATAGTGATCCTCTCGCTGCTTATAGGATAGTAATAATTGCTTTAAGTAGACGACTTTTTGTGCGCTACTTGATAGCGCATCTAATTGTTCTTCGATAGCACTCTTATTAGTGGTAATGACTCCGTGCCTCGCAAGACTGACCAAGTAGCGCAACTCCGCTTTTAACTTTCCTGCCAAGTGCAGTTTTACAAAGTACTCATGTTCACTACCCGCTACTTTAGCTAGGGTTCTCTCAGTGCTCTGTAACTCTGCTATCGCCAGTTCTAGTCCTTGACTAGTCATAGTATAGATACGGTTCTTCAGGCTGGGAAGCGTATCTATTTCGAGCAACATTCGCTCCACTGTTGTTCTGTGCATGTGCCACGGCTTATCCTCGAAAACATCCAGAACAGGATCATCCGCAAATAGGGTATGCTGTGATAACTCATAAGCTTTAGCAAGTGCACTGCGAATTTCCAGAATGGAGCGCGGTCCTGCTGGATCATCCAGCTTTACGGTACCGGCCATATAATCAAAATCTACCATAGTCTTCTAGATACTGGTTAGTAAGAGCAAGTAACAAAAAACCCATTCTGGTTATAGAATGGGTTTTGCAATGATTAGCTATTAGTCCTTGGCAGTAATGCCACACTGCTCAATGATGTACTCACTGATTCCTCTGTTAGCAGCGGCAGCTTTTTCTCCCATCTCTTTCCATTCTGCATCAGTTAGCGAAATGGTTCTGTTCTTCTTCTGTCGAGAAGGGTCTTTGCGTGGGCGCCCCTGCTTTCTTGGCTGCTCTTCCATGATGCAAACATATAAATTTTATCAATGATAATTGCAAGTGTTAAAAACAATGAAAATACTTTTCAATTGTTTTTAACAATGGAAAAAAACAATGTATATTTGATTGTCAAAGGGCCAGAAACAGGGAGAGGCCAGCGGTTGCACCCGCTGGCCTCTCAGCAACCGAACCAAGGCCCGGTTACTTAATCAACACCCCAAAGGTATGCAAAACGCAACCACCCCCGCAACTTCAAATGTTGCCCTCTCCCCCGCCGAACGGCTCATTTTATCCACCGTGCGCCGCTCCATTATGGACGTGATGCAGAGAGCAGTGTTTACCCCTGTCGAGCGCCTACGTGCCAATGACACGGTGTACCAGAGCCAGGATGTAGCCCGCCAATTTGTGTGGCTGCGCAACGTGTGCCGAGTAGCAACAGAGCGCGACCGGGCGTTACAGCTGGCCTTCGTGGATGGCTCCACTACCTCACTGGCCGTAGCCGCCTAACCCGCCTACGCGATGAAATTCGGTTACAAGCAGGCCGCCCGTGAAGCACGGGCGGCCCGCAAAGCCATCGGCAAACAGTACAACGCCGTGCGGGCCATTCTACTAGAAGGGACATTAGAACTCACTGTGCGCAGCGGTGCGCGCACCGTCGCCCTTTCCCCACAGTTGAAGGAGGTCAGCATCTTTTTAAGCGACGTAGCTGATGAGCTAATGCGTCAGTACCTGGCTTTGAAACAGGAAGAACAGGAACACCTGGAAGAGCACGCCTATTATAAGGAACTGGATAAACAGTCACTGAAACGGGGCCAGGAAGTAGAGCTGGCAGAAAGGAGGAACAATGCCTGCTAAACTCACCACTGAAGAGTTTATTGCCAAGGCCCACGCTGTACATGGAGAGCGGTATGATTACTCCCAAGTGGAGTACTCAGGCCAATCTCAACCAGTTAGCATAGTGTGTCCTCAGCATGGTCTATTCCAACAACGGCCCAGTAATCACTTGACCGGTAAAGGTTGCGCAAAATGTGCAGCCAATCATACAGTGCCTGTTGATGACTTCCTATGTAAAGTAAGACTCCTACATCACACCTTGTTTATACTTCCTTGCAGTTATCGAAATCTAAAGACTAAAGTTGTATGTGTTTGTAAAACACATGGAGCTATTAGAAAATGGCCTGCCGAATTACTCGCCGGAAGAGGTTGTAGAAAATGTGCTTGGGATATAACTACTGGTGGCCGGAATAGAAAAGATAAGTACATAACCAAGTTTCATGCTAGGCACCAGCACGTTTATGATTACAGCTTGATACCTCAAGACTTTACGTCTTTGCAAAAATTGCAGATTGTATGCCAGGAACACGGAATATTCCTTCAAACGGCTCCTCATCATGTAAGAGGATTGGGATGCCCTTCTTGTGGAAAGATTAAAAGCATTAGATCTCGTATTGAAAGTCAAAACACCGGTGGATGGTCTAGGAGCCAATGGATTGCCAAACAGAACAACAGAAAAGCTACTTTGTATATTATAAAGGCTGAAAACAGGAACGAATCATTTTATAAGGTTGGTATAACATTTAATAGCATTGGCAAACGCTTCACTAAGACATCATTCCCTTACCAATTTCGTACTGTGGCGTTGTATAAGTCTTATGATGCTGGAGAAGTGTATGATTTAGAAAACAAACTACATCAGCACTTAAAACATATTTCATATAACCCTTTGTTATCATTTGGAGGGCAAACTGAGTGCTTCACAGACATATCGCCAATCATTTCACTTTTGCCCACCGAAACATTCTTCTTGAGTTGGGCGAAAATGGCACTTAGCCTAGGTCATTTATTGGCAGCGTAACAATAAGCCCTACTCTACATAAGAGTGGAGCCTTTTTTTGTAATACGGTAGTTATATTGTATGCATAAGACATACATAATCATGCGCACTCTAGACCTAAACTCCCAGCACCAGCTCCAGTACTATCAATCCATTCTGGAGTTACCCGTCGCTCGGCACTTGGAATACCAGTGCTACGCTGCCCTACAAAATGGCGTTGGCTCGACAGAGGAAGATGCCCAACGCCACGAACAGTTAGCGGCCCGGTTTGATACTCGACCTGGCAAGGAACAGCAGCAGTTTCTTTCCCTGAGCAATGCGCACTACGCCCGTCACTTTGCCGAGGTGTCCTACTCTCCTGAGCGCTTGGCTTTCGCTGTACTGGTAGCTAGTATAGATGGTGTGCCTACCATGGATATTTCGGAAGAAGGATTGCAGCGCCTGCTCAACCAGCTTACAGTGTGCGGCCTCACGCCCGAACACATCACCCAGGCCCTAGCGTCCGTGCAGGAAGCTTTCGGTGACGAGCTGGCCGTACACTTTCCGGCTCGCTTTGACACGGATGCGGATGAAGTCACGCGCGCCTCCCACTTGAAGCGGCGCGTGCTAGCCTTGTGCGACTACCTGCTCAGTGCCGACCCCACCGCGTTGCAGACGGTGGAGCAGATGGACAATGCCTTGCTGGATATGCTGGAGCCGGCCGTGTTTGAAACCGGCGACCCGCAGAATACGCTGGTGCTGCGCCGCCGCGCCTTTGGGCAGCTGTGTAGTGTCCTAGCGGAGAACGGGGTAGCTGCTCCGGAGCAGTTGACCCTGTTTCAGTTTCAGGCGCGGGTGGAGCATGTCATGGAGAAGCGGAAACGGGAGGTAGGGTAATACAAAAGCCCTGACCATATGGTCAGGGCTCTTGCTTGGTGCAGATAATCCTATTTAGTAGAGTAGACTTTAGAAGCACTGATTTCCACTAGGGTAAGATTATCACCTGTATTATTGATGACAGGCCCTTTTCTACCCCAATAGAAGCGCTGAGCTGGTTTCTCGTGAATTGTAGTAGGTTTCGCCCCTCTCGGCCCCTCAGCTATCCACAAGACAGCTCGTTCTCCCTTGGCTAGCTGATAGGTTGGAAAGCGGTATACGTGTCGGCCTTTGTTGGAGAAATCCTCCTCGTCGTCAAACGTGGTATCATAGATCAAGTAGTCACTTAGGTTTACATCTCGTACAGCTTGCACAAAGATTTTCTCTACTTTACCCTTCTCATTGTGGGTGGAAGTGATTTTGAGCCCCATATTGGGGGTAATTTGAATTCCCATCGTAGTAGTAGTGATAGGTAAAAAGAATAATAGCCCACAAACTAGACCAACTGCTAACTGAAGCAGCGCAAAGGTTAACGTAGTTTATAGTTTTGAGGTTACATAGTTATATCATGCTATTCGAGAGGATAACTTAGATGGACCAATAGGCGTCTGCCTTTTTCCGTCATGTTGAAATAATATGTTCCAGACGGACTTCTGGTGGCAATTACTAACCCTAGAATTTCAGCATTTCTAAGTAGAACCTCTCTTAAATTACCTACGTCTACTGATGCATGCGGGCTACCCGTAAGCGCTTTCTTTATAGCCTCTGGGACCTGGTGGGATCCTATCTGATCCATGAAGTCGTTTCCAAGCGCTTTAAAGAGATCTAAGAATGTGCCTGTGCCAATACCGCTAGGCAATTCCAGTTGATATTCCATAGCAGAAAGAACCTTCTCGGTATGTTCAATACTATCGATATCGTTGCCTTTTGCATCGACTTGTAATCTTAGCTCGCTGTTTTCCCGACTGAGCCTGGACAGCTCTTCTAGAACTAACACATTATTACTGACCGTATCAGCTCGAACCCAACCTACTCGCGGCTTCGTTGTCATCAAAGAGCTTAAAGACAGCGAAACATGAGCTGCCAAATCCTCTGTTGAAGTCCAATAGTTGACCAAGCGGTTAGTGAATTTGGCTTTAAAGGTATTTAGCTTAGTTGCCTTCTTGCCTTTCTCCACGAATTCCGCATTCCACTTTACTGACTTATCTATAATGAAAGCCAGGCAGGGTATCCCTTTTCCTAAAGCGTAATTGAATTCCTTCTCTGTGTAGCTTAGTCCATCATCAGCTTCTGTACCGTAACGGTGGGCCAGTATGAGTAAGTAGTAGTCAGAGTTATCGATGTGCGTTTTGATAATTTCCCACTGGCTATCGTCTGCAGCATTGAAGAGCTCCATGCCAACAGGGAGATGCCCCATCCTGAGAATTGTGTCAACTACCCTGCGACGCTGATCGGTAAGATCAATGAATGTCGAGCTAATAAAGACCTGATATTTTTTATCCATGATGTGTTTTTGTAGCCTGAGAGCTGGTAAGTAAACCCACTGCAACAGCAATTACTTGATTACTGGGCAAAATGCACCTTTATTACGCCATACATATCTATCATAATGGAACGTATCTCACTTTTTCGGCAGAAAAACGCTTCTGAGGTCTTTGATAACTACCTTGAAATCATCAAGAAAGAGGTCAGCGAAAAGCCAAATGATTACGTCCTAAATATAGATTATGAAGAATGGTTGCGCTACATAACTGATCGATTCGAACAGAAGCCCTTGATCATATATCCAGAAAGGATTACAACGTCTTTTGCAGGCAAAGGGCAACGATCAGTCAGTGGTGTCTGGGGTCCATACGAAGCGGAAACAACTAGAATAGACATCAGCCTGCCATTTACAGGAACAAGTTACCTCTTCTATCTCCAGCCATCTACCTATACGCTCAATAGCGTAAAGGCAACTGTAGAAGCGCGAGGTAACGACAGCGGTATTGTAACGCATACCCTGGAGCTTACTGAACAAAACACAGAAGCGTTCAATGCGTCGAAGCAGTCCTTTCTTGCCTATGTAGCTGATAACATCCCCTCAATAAATCGTGAAGCTGAAATATTTAATACCAAAATTCGCTACACGTTTTCTACATCGTACGAAGCCAGAAAACAGAAAGCTTTAAGTGAAAACACTTTTTTTGAAAGCATTGGCATTCAAATTAACAATGATACAGAATCATTATATCAGTCGATTGCACCAGCAAAGAAACGAGTTCCCGAACCCCAGTTAGACGAGGCGGTTCCAAAGAAATACACTCCAAATCCGAGTTTGGATGATGCCTTCTACAAGGATATTATCAACGTTATATATACGACGTATAAATCAGTTGAAAAGAAACCATCTGTCTATAAGGTAAAGGATGAGGAAGAGCTGCGGGATTACATCTTGCCCCTCTTGGAAACTCGCTATGAAAGCTCAACTGTGACGGGAGAAACCTTTAATAAAGGAGGCAAGACAGACATACTGGTCCGCTACAAGGACAACTCTAATCTATTTGTAGCGGAGTGCAAATACTGGAAAGGGGAATCTGGCTTTCTAGAGACGATCAATCAATTATTTGATCGTTATCTGACTTGGCGTGACAGCAAAACAGCACTGATCTTCTTTGTGAAAAACAAAGAATTTTCTAAGGTTTTAACGGCCATCCGTGATGCTGTAAAGAAGCATCCATACTTCGTTAGGGAAAATGGTGGCCGTGGAGAAAGCTCGTTCTCGTACATCTTCCACTTTCCTACAGACACAGGGAAACTGGTTTATACGGAAGTAATGGCCTTTCACTTTCCTGAATAAGTATTTGGGATGCTTCACAGCTACTGACACCTTTCCTGCGCTGGACTAAAGAAGCTCTTGTGTTGATTATGACATTGACTGCCTGGCAAAAAAGCCCCGACTTAAGATCGGGGCTTTTTTGCCAGGCATTGTAGCTATCTAATCAGTATGGTCTACTTGATTAATTTCCTCTAGTAGATTTAGCGTGTGAACGAAGGACTCAATCGACAACTGCAAGTTTTGTTTTAGAAAGTTGGGCGTGGAGAAACGCTTTTGCATTAAGAGTTCCAGCGTCTCTTTGTCGCGTGCGTTTAGGTGATTGAACCTAAATGCTGTTGCAGTGGTGAGATGGTGAACCACTGGGTTACGCTTGTCCAGGAACTTCTTGTACTCATTCTTCTTGAAGGCGACCAGCCACTTTAATCCTTCGTTGTCTTGATAACTAGTCTGTTGCTCTAACGCATCAACCACTACTGAAAAGCTCACTTTCTTCTCCGCAATAGGAGTAGGCAGAAAGTAATTAATCAAGTTTGCTAACCGGTTCCAATAACCATACAATTTCTCGAAAGCAGTCTCCGCCGACATGTCGAAACGCTTAGCGGGAAGATTCTGATAGTTGGGGTAAAGCACGCGGGAATAACCAGGTGGTTGAATGCCATGCTCCAATGGGTTGTTTATGTATGGAGCATACAAGTAAACTTCCGCTGTGAAATACAGAACTTGATCGGAAAGGTAGGTCAAGTCGTCTATGATATACTCCCTGTTGAAGGAGTCTCCCTCACGCTTGTTCCGGCTTTGACTTGTTACCTGGTAGTAGCGCTCATACAGGTTCACATTGTTGTGTTGGTAGCGCTGTTCATCATCAATACCACGAATGCTGGTAAGAAACTCTTGGGCATAAATGGCTTGTATACGTCTATGCCAAGTACGGATCAATTCTAAATCTTCCATGCGTGATAGTGGATACTGCTTTCTGGGAATAGAGAAGCGATAAGCGGCATTCTCATACTAGGGAAGATACAGCCTGGGTTCTATTGTACAATAATTGTTTTAAGCATGAAAAAGCCCTGACCTTAGGTCAGGGCTTTTTTGTAGTTTGTGGGCGATGAAAGCACGCCTCTATCTGCCGTTCCTTATCCTGCTAGTAGCTTGCCAGCGTAAGCAAGTAGAACCCAAAAACGAGGTGGAGCGCTTGGCGGCCGAAGCCGTTAAAAAGCAAGGGAATGTTTCTATACAATCCTTTGGGGCTGTAACGCCTTACACGCGGGCTGATTCCGCCCATGATGTGGCGAATCAGGTGCTGGAAAGACAGTTAGCAGACCTTGACAAGCAACATCAGGCTGCGGCAAGCGAACTGGATCAAATGAGCATTTCGGAACAGCGTCTGAAGATTGTCGATCAAAAACTTCGTCTGTTAAGTATGACGGATACTAACCGACTGGGAAGTACTCTAACTGTCCAGTATAGAACGAAGGGCGAGATAGAGGGCGTGTCAGAGCGTAAATTGGTGGTGTACAAATCCGGGCAAGTGCAAGAAGTAGCACGCTAGTGCTACCTACCCATTCCGCTTGTACCGCTGATTAATATGCCGAGTAGTGTGATCTGCACGCTTTGTAAATAACTCCCAGCCTCGATCTGTTAGTCGCTGCTCTGGTCGTTCGTGGATAGCCTGTCGTACTCCACCTACAACCCCACTTACAACGCCATTCACGACTCCCTCAACAATGATTTGCGCCATGCGGATATCGCGTATCTGGGTAGCTTGCACATCCTGCTGTTGCACGCGGTGAGCATAGGCAACGGCGCTTTTAGCCTCCTGCTGGGCAACGGCAGCAGGCTCCCGTAGTCGGGGTACAGAGGCCAGCAGCTGCCGGGTTTTGTCGGCCGTGTGTACGTCGGCTCCGGCCGGCAGATACGTTACCGTCGGCTGACTGAACAGCTGAGCCTGGCCGCTGGGCGTGGTCACCAACTCCGGTCCCCGTTCGCCAACCCAGGCCCATTCAGCCGGGCCGCCGTCGCGCCCTACAAAGTATTGTGGCAGGGGCTGCGCCAATACAGTGGCTACCTGCAACGCGCCAGCAGCCAAGGCAAACGCACTAAATGGTAAACCAAAGGTGGCCGGGCTTTCCGCAAACGACTTGGCCACAGCTATGGCTGTGGAAAGCCCAATTTCAAACAACGCCGCTTGTCGCTTATCCTGGGCATCCTTCCGCTTGGCCGCTCGAATCCGGGCATCAAACTGCGCTTCAATCTGTACCCGTAACTCCGCATTTTCCCCTGCTACCTGCAACTCTGCTTGTTTTTGCTGTTCCAGGTTATCTAGAATAGTGGCGTTACGCCCGGCCTGTAGTTGCGCGTAGACTTCCAGCCCTTGAAAGGCTAGGTCCAACGAGGCTTGCTCAATCTGCCATTTACGTTCTTCTGCCGCCTGCTTGTTGGCCGCGTCCTGGTCGTAGAGACGCTTGCGCTCCTCTACATCCTCTTGCATCCGTTTCAAGGCCCGCTCACTGCTCAGGTCTAGTTCGCGTTCTACCTTTGCCAGATCATCGGGATTGATGCCGTTGACATGGAATTCAATAGGGGGTACCGTCAGCCGCTCTTGCAGGCTGTCGAGTTCCTTTTGCACCGCTATGCGGGTTTCGCGTACCACTACCAGCCGTTTTGCCGACGCGGCTTTTTCCGCATCCAATACCTCGGCATTCGAGACATTGCGCTTGGTGCGAATGCCAGTCAGCTCGTTATTGATTTCCGCGTTTTTAGCCGCCGCTTCCTCCCCAATGATGCGGATGCGTAGGCTAGAGGCTGAGCGCTCGGCGGTGGTAATTTGCTCCTGCAAACCCCGCACCTGCTGCGTGTAGGCTTCCCCGTTCAGGTTCTTGGCCTCAAACAAGCGGCTGGCTTCCTCCTGAGCTTTCTTGGCCTGGGCAATGCGCCGTTCCTGCTCTTGCACCTGTTCTTGCAAACGGGCTTTGCGGGCTTCGGCCTGGGCTTTCGCGTTTCGATCCAGCACGGCCGCATTGTCCTCTACTGCTTGGGTGTTGTCCTTTGTGGCCTTGGTGGTGGCGTCGGTGGCGCCGGTGAGGGTTTTCTGAATGAAAGCGGCATCGAAACCGAGGCTCTTTAATTCGGCCATGTAGCGGTTATACTCGGCCTGGGCTTCGCTGAGGCGGCGGATTGAGGTCGTAAGGTCGTTTTGAGCAAAGTTATAGTCATTAACAGCTTTAGTTTCAGCTTTCGAAATTGGTGCTTTGTCATCTGCGATTCGAGTGAATACCTTTTTGCTACTACCTAGCAGGCCCTGTGCTTCTCGCTTAGCATATTTCACTCCCGCAGCTTCCAACGCTACCTGCTGTTTATCTAGCACAACCTTAAGCTTAGCGGTTTCTGCTTCGCTTATTGCTATCCGCTTTTTTGCTGCTTCTGCTCGCAACACTAACGTACTGGCTTCTTGATTTGCAAGTAGGAATCTTTGTTTGATTTGCTCCTTTACTGCCTCCTTGTTCACCCTCAATGAATTGGTCTCTCTGTCGAATACTAAGGCGCTCTCTCCAACGGTATCTTTTAATTTCAGAGCTATTAAGTCCAGCTCCTTTTTCTCGGCGGTGGTGGGCTTCACCCCCTTCGCCGTTAACTCTTCATACCGATTGAGCAACTGCTGCGCAGAGGCGGCCTGCTGCTGGTTGGATTGAATCAACCGCCCCGACACCTGCACCTGCTCTTCCACCGTCTTTTTCAGCCCCGTCAACCTGGCAACGAAGTCAGCCAGCCCGTTGGCCGCATCCTTAAACATCGGGGAAAAGCCACGCAGAAACGAAGAGCCCGCACTGAGCAGTACCGTTTTCAGGCGCGTACCCGCTGCCGCTGCGTTATCCATCTGCTTGCTGGCCTGCTCGGTGGCCGTCTGCGTGCCCGTTAGTGCCGTGGTGAGGCTACGCACCTTCTCGCGCCCCTCAACCAATATCTTGGCCGCATTCGCGTTTTCCAGCCCAAACAGCTTGGTGTATTGGGCAGTGCTCAGGTTGCGCTTGCCCAGCGTGTCCAACGCCTTTTCCAATCCCACCATTTCCGGATTGGTTTCCTTCGCGCCGCTGGCCAGCTTTGCCAATACGTTGCGCAGGTTCACACCCGCCTGCTCGCCCTTGATACTGCGCTCCGCGAGCGTTTGCACCAGAGCAACGGTTTGCTCGATGCTCAGATTAGCGGAGGCCGCATTTACACCCGCATATTTTAGGCTAGCGGCAGTCTGCCCGATGGTCGCGGCCCCCTCCTTAGCCCCTGCAGCCAACGTGTTGACGTAGCGGCCGGCTTGCTGGGCCGTGGCTCCGAACTGATTCATGACGGAAGTCAGCGAGTCGGCGGCATCTGGTAGCGCCTCCCCGGAAGCAGCGGCCAATAGCAGCGCCTGTTCGGTCACGGCCACCAACCCCTCTTTGCTCTTGAGCAATTCCGGCTGGGCAGAACCAATCAACTCAAAGGCTTTGAGCGTGTCGGCTCCCGATTTGCCCATAGCTGGGCCAATACGCAGGGCCGCGTCGGCAAAGAACTCCAGGTCTTTGCCCGTCGCGCCGGTAATGGCAGCCAAGCTACTCTGCGCTGCTTCAAAGGCTAAGTAGTCATCGTAGGCCGCGCCCACGGCTTGACTTAGGGCCTGTAAGCCTGCATAAGCGGATACAGTGGAACCCAGCAAGCCCAACAGCCCGGCCTCTGCTTTCTGGGTGCCAGCGGCAAAGCCGCTGGTGTGCTGCTGACTCTGCTGCACGCCCACGCCGTAGCTGCGCAGTTCCCCATTCACCTTTTCCAAGGCAGTATCTGTGTTGCGGATTTCCTGCTGCAAGCGTTGCTGCTGTTCTGCCGACAAGCTTGTAGCGCGCGCCTGTGTGCGCAAAGCTTGGCTATCCGCCTCCAGGCTGCGCTGCTGCTGCACCAGGGCGGAAACACTTTCCCGCAGACTCTCGGCATACCGGCCCACATTGTGGTAGCCAATGCCGGTTTCTTGGGTAAAGGTGCGCAGCTTGTCGTTCAGGCCAGCCAGCCGCTTCTGTAATTGCTGGGCCTCCTCACTGTTTCCCTCTATGCCGCCTTCCAAGGATTTGAGTTGCGCATCTAAGCGGCGTGCTTCCGCCTCCAACGCCCGGTAACTGCCCTGCGTAGCCGTAAACACGCTACTGGTACCACGTAGGGCCCGACTTAGCTCCAGCGTTTCCTGTTTCAGGTCCAGGATACGTTGCGCAGCGACGCGCGCCCCTTCTACATCCTTGGCGGCAAACGCGGCTTTCAGGGCCTGCTGCTGCTGCCGCAGGGCTTGAGTCAGCTCGTCGGTGCCTTCCTTGGCGTTGCGGCGCACCGCGTTCAGCCCGGCTTGGGCTTCTTTCAACTCCCACTGCCGCAGGGCTAGCTTGGAGGCCGCCTCACTGAGGGCATCCAGCCCGGCCCGGCTCTGCCGGTTGAGGATGTTGACCTGTTGGGCCTGGGCAGTCAATTCCTGATTGGCCGTCTGGATAGCCGCAAGGCCCGTGGTGAGGCGTTGAGAGTCGCCCTCCACGCTCTTGGAAAAGGCGCGGTAGGCGGCGCTGAGGGTTTTGACGTTCTGAGTGAAGGTCAGCAGTTCCTGCGCCCCCGGCCCCAAGCCGTCAAACAAGTCAGAGTAAGTGATGGCATTGCTCATGTATGTAAATTACATACATTATTCCCACAATGGCATAATATCAGCTGAACTAACCGCCCTATTTCCGGAGCGGCAGCAGGAAGGCGAGCAGCTGGCCATGGCCAGCCAACAGAAGCGCCGGTCCCTGGCAATGTGCGACTACCTGCTTACAGAGGATGCTACCCACCTGCGCATCGTGCAGGAAGTAGATGCATGGATGCTGGAACTGATCCGGCCCGATCAGTTTTCCGACGGCGACCCGGACAACGTGCTTACCCACCTGCACCGCAGCTTTGAGAATTTATGCGCTATCATGGCCGAGCACGGCACCCCGGACGCTGGTACCCTTCCCCTGTTCCAGTTTCACGCGAGGCTGGGTTGGCTGCAAAAGAAGATGGAGCGAGAGCACCGAGAATAAATGGAGCAGCATCATCAATATAATATAAATTATGTATAAAATAATCATATATTAACTACTCAGTTATCGATTCACCATCTAACCGGGCAAAGCACCTCTACATTATGAAACACCTCATACTACTGGCTTTCTTCTTTGCAAGCCTAGGTTGTTACGGACAAGGAAGGAGAATTCAGATTACGGTTGATAAAGAGAATTCTTATTATGGGCCTGCTTATAAATCCTGCGTTGACAGTGCGTATGCTATCATGAATGCGGTTTTTAATTCCGCTAAGTTTCAGAGCATGTACAAGAATGTCAAGTTCCCTAATAGTAACTATTGCGACTGGGAAGAACGAGACAAGCACTCTCCTAACGGTATTACTGGCCAGCAGCTGTACGATAGAATATTTGCAAGACAAAAGCCGTCCTGGGGTATCTATTTACGGATGAAATCCGGAGGTGCCTTGGGATATACGTATCCGCACACAGGCAGAACAACTGCAAACTATTATACTATCCGTTACGACATGCGAAAACTGCCCAGAGCCTATGCCCTAGCTGTAAATCTATGTCATGAGTTTATGCATGAACGGGGCCTTTGCCATGAATCAAACAAATTCAATCAACCTGATTCAGAGCATCCTGACCCTAAAGGCTACAAAAACGACATTGCCTATCGAATTGGCTGGGACACGTACTTCATACTACGCAAATGGGTTCAACAAAAACGACCCATCCCTGGCGTATAACACTGCCATAGATTTGGGAAGCCCTGACCCATAACCGGTCAGGGCTTTTGCTTTCCTCAGCTTATTGTATGTATTTTACATACAATAATGCTCGACCAAAACCAGACCCTTCTGCGCTTTACCCTGCTGAGCGAGCTGCTGGGCCCGCAACGGCAGAGCGTGGACCCTATCGGCTGGGAGGATATGGGCGTACAGTTGCACCGCGACAGCAAGTACCACGGCATGACCACGGAATACACCGTGGAACTGGGTTTCGTGAAAGAGGGGCGCGCCTACCTGGCGCAGCTGCTGGACGTGGCCGGCGTGGAAGCCAGCGCCTCCCTGCTGGTTGAGGTATACGATTCCAACACGTTCTACTGGGAAACCTACTACCAGGGCCCGCTGGACCTGAGCAATGCAACGCAGACTGCTACCGAGTTCCGGTGCACCGCGGAAAAAACGGGCTTCACCATCAAGTTCCTGAACCGGTTGGATACCACCGTGGACCTATTGGGTCGCGAGTCAGTAAGCGGTAACGCGCTGCCCGCGTTTGCGCCTACCACGGTAGAGCTACATAGTAAAGCTATCAGCCAGCGCTACGAAGTGGTAACACCGGCTGACCCGCCGCCGGCTTTCCCGGACTATGTGACCGATGGCGAAAGCCGTTTTAAAAGCATGTATTTCGGCTTCGGGCCGGCGGCCGTGGATGAGTTCGGGGTGCAGGAAGTGGGCGGCGGCACCGTCACCATGCCCACTGGCAACAGCAATCCGGAAGTGCCGGTGTATACCACCAAAGAGCGAGGGCTGTTCAGTATCGATTTTACCATCCTGTGCCTGCTGCGGATTCAGCGGCAGAACGGCCGCGGCGACTTCGACAAGGCGGATGGCAAGGTGTATTTCCGCATCAACGATGAGCCGCCGGTCGAGCTGTTCTCCTTCCAGGATTCGGGCATTGCCGGCGAGTACCGCAAGCAACTGACCGCCGCCTACCGCCTCACGCGTAACCTGAACATCGGCGACCGGATCTACCTGTATGGCCGCCTGCACGTGTACGACATCAGCGGCCCGGCCATCGGCCCCTACAACTTCACGGTGCTCCTGGAAATGCAGGCCGGCTCCTACTTCAAGATGAGCGCCGACACGCAGACCGACCCTACTCCAGCGGCCGGACTGCTGGTGTATGAGGCGCTGGACCGGCTCGCGCAGGCCCTGACCGATCAGCCGGTGGCGCTGCGCAGCGCGTTCTACGGCCGCACCGATACCCGGCCGGCTTACCCCGCCGACGGCCCGGGCAGCCTGACCATGGTCACCGGCGGCTTCCAGGTGCGCGGGTTTCCGCTCTTGCTCAAATCAGTGTATGCCACCTGGAAAGACCTGTTCGATTCGCTGCACGCCGCCCACTGGCTGGGCTACGGCACGGAACGGCTGCCCGACGGGACCGAGGTAGTGCGGGTAGAGCAGGCCAGCTATTTCTATGCGGATGAAGTTGTTCTGACGCTGGCCGCCCCGGTGCAGGACTACCTGCCCGATACCGCCGGCACGCTCACCAGCAACCTGCTGCTGAAAGAGCAGCCGGACCGCACTTACATCACAGCCAAAGCCGGCTGGCAGAAGTGGCAAACCCAGAGCCTGAACGGACTGGATGAGTTCAACGCGACCCGCGAATGGGCCCTGCCCCTGGTGCAGCCCGATGCCACCTACGATGCCGTGGGCGGCTACATCACAGCCGGCTTCTACCTGGAAAGCACCCGCCGGCAGCGCTACGACGCCACCGCTACCACCGACGACCGGGCCGATAACGAAAACTTCCTCATCTGCCTGCTGCGGGCCCCGCTAGGCGGGTTTCAGACCGAACGCAACCAACTGTTTGCCGAGGTATCGGGCCTGTACTCGCCGGATACCGCCTACAACCTGCGCCTCTCCCCCGCTCGCATGCTGTGGCGCCACGGGCCGGCCCTGGCGGCAGGCCTGCGTTTCCAGCAGGGTCGCCGGCTGCGCTTCAGCTTTGGCGAAGGCAACAACGCCCTGAGCACCCGCCTGCCTGGCGAAACGGCCGTGGTGGAAGGGGCCGACATTCCGGTAGCCGAGTTGGGCGCGCCGCTGTGGCGTGCTCAGTCCTGGGAGTTTACCGCACCGTGCACCCGCACCCAGGCGGCGGCCGTGCTGGCCAATCCACGGGGCCGCATCCGGTTCCAGGATGAGCGCGGGCAGTGGCAGGAAGGCTGGATTATGGATTTCAAACACTCGCTTAGCCGCGAGCAGGCGGATTTTACCCTGCTGCGCTGCCACACGCTCTCCCTCTGACATGGCCTACAAACGCTACCGAACAGCTTACACGTTTGAGCAGGTCGTACAGGACCCGGACCCGCAAATTTCCTCTGAACTCTACTTGGTGGAGACGTGGGATTTTGACACCGTGGCCCGCACCGTGCTGTACCGCGACGGCAGCCAGAACCCGCGCTATTCCCGCTACACCGGGCAGGGTAGCACCGAGCCGATTCCGGAAGATGTGGAGGTGCTGGGTGAAATTCATGCAGAATGCTTCGGCACCACCCGCCGCGCCTATATCCACGTGGGCGGCGGCCTCATCACCCCACAGGACACGCCGAACTCCACCGAGTGCGGCTTCGGGGCGCTGGCCTGGGAGCGGGTAACGCCATTTTCGCCCGCCCCTGGCCAGACCACCGGCCGGGTGCAGCTCGACACGAAAGGCGGTACCGCGCCCCTGAATTACGAAATTATCGGCCCCGGCCCGGCGCGTACCGGGCAGTTGAATGGAGACGGATGGGTGGAAGTATCCGGCCTTACCGCGCCGGCCACCTACCTGGCACGCGTCACCGACAGTTCCGTACCAGTTGCGCAGGTACTGGAGCAGGAATTCCGGCTGGTAGCAGCCGTTGTCGGCGGCTGCACCGACCGGACCGCTAACAACTTCAACCCGAACGCCCGCTACGAAGATGGTAGCTGCACCTACGCCCCGCCAGTACGCCGTCCGGTGTTCCGGGTGCCCCGCCTGAACCCGCTGCGCTTCGTGCTTGAGCAGGCCACCGATAACTGCGCGGTGTTTGAGACGCTGGACAACGTGCTGTTCTGCCACCAATCCCGGCCCGGGCAGCAGATGCGGCCGCGGTTCCGGCAGAAAGTACAGTTCTGCGACGTGCTGCGCCTGCAGGTGCAGACCGACTTTACCAGCGTGCAGGCTGAAATCTACCAGCACCAGACCGGGCTGCTGGTGCGTACCCAGCCGCTGGCGCTGGTGCAGCGCCTGACCGGCTTATCAGACCCGTTGCCAGTATCGTTGCGCGAGTGGACCGGGGGGCTCACCTACCTGGTATCGGAGGCCGGTGGCCTACCGGTATCGTTGCGCCGGGCCGCTCGCCTGATGCTAAGTGAAGGTACTACCGGCACCTACCGCGTGCGGGAAGTGGCCTACACAGAGGAAGGCGAACAAGTATTGGTGCTCAACCGACCCTGGCAGCCGGTGGCCGGTGACGTAGCCGCCCGTTGGCAGCTGGACATCGTGGATTTCAACGTCTGGGAAACCACACTGAACCTGGCCGGCCTCACCGCTGGCGACTACCAAGTAAAGCTGCGCGGCACCGATGCTACCGAAGCCGACGTGGTAGCCGTCTCGGAGCCGTTGCACTTGGCAACCGAGCACGAAAACACGGTGGTAGTTGATTATCGCAACCGCGACAACGCCTACGGCATGGTCTGGACATCGGGCATGGCCGGCCGCTTGCGGGTGCCGGGTACGTTCTTCCGCCGCAAGCCGGCCGGCGACGCCACGGTGCACCGCTCCAGCAGCGGGGTGCCGACGCTGCTTTCCTCCACTATGCACCGGCAGCTGGTGCTGGAAACGGCCGGGCTACCGGACTGGCTGCATGAGCAGCTCACATTGGTTTTCCGCCTGGATGATGTCCGGGTACAGGGCCGGGCCGTGCTGGCCCCGGACGGCTATGAGGGCACGGAGCTGCGCACGTTTCCGCTGTCGGCGGGCTCGGTAACGCTGGAATTGCTGGAAGGCTTCGGTACTGGTAACGGCACAGACAATGGCGGGCTGCCTGCCACAGATGACAACCTATTCGTGCTGCGTCAAGGCGGCTTCCTTAAACTCCATTAACACCATGGCCAATCAGTATTTGGATGGGCTCGACCCGTGGCCGCTGGGTACACCGCTACCGGATGACACGCTGTTCATCATCAGTGTGCCGTCGCTGCAGAACGAATTTCGCATTGAGCAGTCGCAGCTACCAGCAGCCAGTGGCTCACAGGCTGCCGTGCTCCAGGTAGCGGCTTCGCGCACCGACCTGCTGGCGGCGGCCGGAGCCGGCAAGCTCGTGCCGGGCACTCAGTACCAGGTGACCGGCCGGGGCGTGGGGAAGCTGCCGGTCGTTGTAGCAGCGGTAAGCCGCACGCAGTTGGCTGCCATCGGCACCCGGCTGGAATCGAACGGCTCGGTTACGGACGTAACGTACGATTTAACCAGCGACACGGATACTGCGCTGACTGGCGGTGGCCAAGCACTGACAGCCGCCATTCTGGCCTCCATCACCCAGCAGGGTCCTGGTATTACGCTGTCGGTGGTGAATGGGAAGCTGCTGATTTCGGCTACGTCCCAGCCCGCTCCGGAAGCCCCGCGCAATCCGCAAACGGATGATGTAAGCAACATCTTCTCGCATTCGCTGGTGACAGGGTTTCCATCGGCCTCCGATTATGAACTGGAAAAATCGGCGGAAGCGGCCGGCTACTCGGTCCGGACCGATGCCTATGTGCAGAACGGGCGGGTGTATTTCCCGGGCATAACCGGGCCGCACGCAGTTGGCACCGTTCGCAGCCGCGTGGTAGCCAGCGGTAGCCGGCCGGCTGGTACCCCAGTAAGTAATACCGTGGCTTTCACTGGTCCTGTAGCGGATGCTGGCTCCATCACTTTCCTGGATGTGCAAGGCTCTGATGCCATTCCCTCTTTCACTGTAACCGCTTCTTAGCGTCATGGCCAACACAATAAAAATGAGCGCTGTCCGGGCCAACACCACCCGGGCCATTGAATTTCAGAACCCAGCAACCGGGGCATGGCAAACGGGCATCACGCAGCCGGATGGTTCGTTTCAAATCATCTTTACTGGCGTTCCGGCCGGTACCTACTCGAATCTGATGGCCCGGCTGGTGGGCTCAAATCCAGCCATTACAGCAACGTGGCCCGGCCCGGTTACGGTAGTCGATGCCGGCACTACGCCTGTGCCCACGGTGCCGGCCGATGTGACGCAAATCGACCTGACGCCCGGCAATGCGCAGGTATCGGCGGTGATTGAGGCCCCGGCCAGCGGTGGGGCCTCAATAGACAACTACCGCTACCAGTACCGGGCTCAGGGCTCAACCAACTGGCTCACCCACGGTACGACAAATAGCCTGAGCTATACCTACACCGGCCTCACCAACGGCACGGCTTACCAGTTCCGGGCGCAGGCCCACAACTCGGTCGGCTGGAACGCGGCGGGCACGGTAGCCAGTGCTACGCCGGTGGCACCGGTAGCCCCGGGCACGCAGTCCATCGCTTTCTGGAGCTACAGCCAAAGCAACGGCTCCAAGCAGGCCTTGCAAAGCACCATGCCAACCGGGCAGTTGGCCGAGTTTCCGGGCATCTCTGACCCGCTGACCCGCTCAGAGGTCGCCATTGTAAACGGCGGCATGATGCCCATTCAGCTCGGCGTGAATGACCGAGGCTATTACCCGTTACAGGCTGGTAACCCTGCTCTAACGCAGGTAGGTGGCGTTACCCCCCTGGCCTGGGAGCTGCAACAGCGCAGCTCCGGCCACTTCGGCGGGGCTATTTCCTATGCTGATGGTCAGCCCAGTTCGACGTTCCGTCCGGATGCCAATAACTCCGACACGAACAACGTCTTCAATATTCTGGTGCGCAGCCTGGCCACCCTGAAGGCTGACTTCACGGCGCGTGGTATTCCGTGGACGGCGGCCACAGTGCGCGGCGTTATCCGTCAGGGCGAAACGGATGGTAACCTGGCCAGCTGGGAAACAGACTGGACACTCATCCTGAATGCGCTGGTAGATGGCGGGCACATTCCCGCTGGCTCGATGGTCGTATTCCGCCTCGTAGCCTCGCAAACGGTGGCGGGGGCCAGTCTTTCCCAGGCGCGGGCCAACATTGCCTCGCTGGTGCAGAACTACCCCAGCGCGAAGCTGGTGCTGAAAACGTATGATGCGGCCGGCTACAATCGGCAGGACGAGCACCATGACGATTTCTACTCTGCTATGGTGGAGGCGAAACAGATTGTAAGCCTCTGGCTGGGTGAGTCCATTCAGAAAGCCTATGTATCAGCCCCAAAAACGGCGAGCTGCGGAGCGGTGCGGCAGGCGTACTCGTTTGTTGATTTGGCTGATGCTAATAGCAAAGCCCTGGCCGCAGCTAATGCGGTTTGCGCGGCCACTGGTGGCGGGGGCACTACGCCGCCGGTTTCCAATGCCGATCCGGACTATCCGTATCTGACGCTACGGAAGCAGGAGTTTACCCAGACGCAAGGCATCACCGTGTCGAATACCAACACGCTCACAGCTACCGGCGGCATTGATGACGTAGCCCGTTTCGCCAAGGCACGCTATGCCATTGGCAACGATACCACGCATGCCGTGGTAGGCTACTTTCGCTGGAAGCTGGTGGATGTGGCCGAGGTAACGGAAGCCGCCCTGAACGGAGCAAAGGCGAACGGTGGGGTAAATAACTACATATTCGGCGGCCGGGCCGGGGTGCCGAACTACGACAACGAATTGCCAGACATTCACTTTGGCAGCTACGTGAAGGTGAGCACCGGCAACAACGGCGTGGATCAGTTCGGGGCCAACCTGTACAGCCCGCAGGACAACCCGGCTTTCGATACCCGCGCCCAGACCGGCAAGTACCTGCGCCTCATCTTCGAGCAGACCCGCACCATCCTGGTGCTGGAGGGAGCTACCCGGGCGCAGGACGTTATCCTGAGCACTGAGCGGTACCGGGCCGAGCAAAAGACTATTTACCAGTCGCTGGCCTGGTTCTGGCGCGGCTGCCGCATTGAAGATATCTGGATTGCAGCGGCTAATCCGGTGGATTTATCCGCTAGTTAGGCGCACTTACCGAAAGTTATGGATACTGTCGAGGTGACACGATAGCTTGGCAGTAGTTTATTGCTCAACTCATGACTCAAGAAGAAATCACCTGCCAACTGAATACAGCGTTTCGCAGTATCGCCCTGGTGCATCAGCACTTCAATGCGTCCACTTCTCATAGCGAAGCAGTATCCGCCCCTGGGGTGGCAACCTTAATCGACCGCTTACACCGCGATATTCAGGTCGTGCGGGATGAGTGGCACGAAGAGAAGTTGATCAAGTAAAACAAAAAGCCCCGCCCCACCTGGCGGGGCTTTTTGTTTTACTCAACTTATTGTATGTATTTTACATACAATAATATCAGCTTATTCCGCCGCCGAACATCCATGCCCGCTGAACAAAAACCCTCTTTTCCGCCGTGGATTATGCCGCTGTTGAGTCTGCTGGCAGGCGTTATCGGCTCACTGGCCACCTTCTCCTACAAATACGGAGCCCTGGAAGGCAAAGTATCGGCCAACGCCGACAAGATCGAGACGCTCCGCACCGACCTGAACGCGCTTCGCGCCGACTACCAGACCGACAAAGCCAAGCGGGAAGCGGAACAGGCCGCCCGGCTCGCCTCCTACGAGCAGGCCCGCGCCGCCAAACTGGCTGAAATGGAAAACATACTGACCCGGATGGAAAAAGTACCCGCGCCCAACTAACCAACACCTGCCATGCAACGACTCATTCTCTTCTTTGCCTTCCTGCTGGTGCTCGGCAGCTGCTCACCTGAAACGCGCCGGCTTCGGCAGTGGAACAAGTATTTGAAGGACCTCAAGCAGCAGCCGGTGGTGCCTCCGGACACCAGCACCGGCCGCTACGCCCCAGGGGTGGAACTGGACGTGCTGGATCAGCTGCTGCGCAAATACCCCGGCCGGGCCATTACCCGCACTATCACCCGGACCGAAACAAAAGAGATACCCGGCAAAACGGTGTACGTCGAAGTGCCGGTGCAGGCAGATACCGCCCGCAACCGAATCGAACGGGATTCTCTTTTGCAGGCGCTGCAGCTGCTGGTCCAATCGGAAAAAGCGGACAGTGAGCTGCGAGCCGAAGTTGCTCGACTCCGGGCCAAAGTGCTGCAGGCCTTCAACGCCCGGGCCTGCCTGCCGGATACGCTGGTCAAATTCCCCGCCTACGGTATCACCTTCAAGATAGAGCGGGGCAACAACGGCAAGTATGGATTCTCCATCGTCGAAGCGCCGCAACGGGTGGAATACCCCTCCCACGTCACAGAGAACATACACGAGCGGCTGGTCTACCTCGATAGCAAATTCTGGCAGTTCTGGCAGTTCTGGCTGGCTGTGGTAGTGGCCGGCCGGGGCCTGCTGTGGAAAGCAATCCTACTCCTTAAAAGCCTGGTATTCCCATGAGCATCAACCTACCTACCCTACCCGATACCTTCTTTCTCTACGCGGTGCGGCTGCTGGTTGCGTTGCTGCTCTGGCTGTGGCTGCGCAAAGAGCTGACGCCAAAGCGCGTGCTCAGCATCTGGGAAAGCGAGGGTGTGCTATCCTCCCGTCAGATTCTGGCCTGGGTGGTGGCGCTGTTCGGCCTGTTTATGCGGGCCGCTGACCGCATCGATAACGATGCCCTCTCCCACTGCTTCGAGTGCAGCTTCATCCTGTTCGGTATCGGGGGTGCGGTGCAGCTGGCCAGCAAGATCAAGCCGGCTACCACTGTGAATGCCAAGGTAGATGCGGAAAACCTGAACGTCGGAACTACTCCGGAGGCTGAACAACCAGCACCTAAAGTCTACTGATATGGCTGATTTCAAGATTGCCCACGCTATTACCGCCAAGAATGAAGGCGGCTACGCCAACAACCCCGCCGACCGGGGCGGCGAAACCCATCTGGGGATTGCCCGCCGGTTCCATCCTAACTGGCCTGGCTGGCAGATTGTAGACACGCTGAAAAAGCAGGTGGGCTTCCCCGGCACAGCCAACAACAGCACACAGCTTAAAGCTTTGGCGGCCAACTTCTACAAGGTTCAGTTCTGGGATGTGCTGAAACTGGATAGTATAACAGATCAGCTGCTGGCCAACGCAGTGTATGACTTCGGCGTGAATGCCGGACCCGGTCGGTCGGCTACGCTGCTACAGCAGGCGGCGAATGTGACCAACCGCAACTCCGGCACCAACCTGGTAGTGGACGGGAAGATTGGCCCGGCTACGGTGGCCGTGCTGAATGCCCACCCTACTCCGGCCCTGCTCCGCAAAGCCTTTGCCATCAAACGTGGCAGCTTCTATCTGACCCTGGCCGAAAATAGCCCTACGCAGGAAGTATTTGTGGCCTCCTGGCTTTCCCGCATTACACTTTAACCACTTACTACTTACTGCTATGAAAGACTGGTTTGCCCGTATTTCTCTGCTTTTGCTACTCGTTGCCGTTGGCGCGTGGTGGCACCATGCCGCCCAGAGCGAAAATTACAATTCGCTGGAAGCTACTTGGTACTGGATCGGCTTCCTGTTCGTGCTGGCTATCAACGTGGTCAATGCGGTACTCGACTACCGGAAACGCCCGAAAACACTCAATGACAAAGCTGGCCAGAACCGTACCTACTCTGTCATATTGCTGCTGATGGCAGCGAGCCTGACTGCTGTAGCATGCCGGAACACGCCAACAACGGCCGTCGCACCTGACCCGGAGTATCTGTTCCCTACCCCTCGGATGGTAACCGACTCCAACGGCTGGGAAGTAGTCGATACCGCACTGGTTGCCCGCAAGTAATGCTCTGGCTGCTACTCACTCACCCGCTGGCCTGGCTGCTGACGTATCTGCACCCGCGCATCTGGGTAAAGCTCGATGTGCGTCGGTTCGTGCAGGCCGGGGCCGTTGATACGTTGCTGCGCACCTTCCACCGCCAACGGGCCACCGTGCGGGGTATCGTGATGGTGCTGATTGCAGGGCTGGCCAGCTTGCCCACCTGGGGCCACTGGTTGCCATTCGGTCTGAGCATGGCCGGCCTACTCATTTTACAGGCTGCCTACTGGCTCTACGACTTCAACCCGCGCCTGAATGAGGCCCGCAACCTGCCCTATGTGGGCCGCTACCACGTCAGTTGGAATCCGCAGGCCGCTTACTTTCCCGACCGGTATGTGTGGCGCCGCGCCTGGGAGCAGGTTCGGGCCCCGGATGAAACTGCGCCGCCGGCCTATGAGGACCGGCAGGTGGTGAACGTCGCCGGTCCGCTACTCAAGCAACTGCTGCAGAACCTGCTGGTAAATGGTTGTGTGGCCTACTCACTCACCCTGTTCGGTATTGGTGTATGGGCGTGGTTAAGCTGAAGCGCCGGGCCCGCCCCGGCTGGTACCGGATTCGTACCTAACGCCTATATTGCCTGCTCGTACACACCTCTATAGTTGTCAGGGCCGAACACTGACAGCTCCTGAAAGCCCAGCCGCGCCAACGGCTGGGCTTTCTTTTCGCCTATTCAGTTCGGGGTTTCCGATTCTTTTTCGTGATGTACACCTTCGCCCGAAGCGGCCCCCCATCTTCTGCATCTACCCAGCCCGGCGGGTCAGCATCGTAGTATGGACCCAGAATCTGCTTCCAGGCTTCCAATAGCGGCACTGCCACTCGCCGGGCTTTGTCCTTTGCGTAGATATCCGTGCTAGTGGCGTTTTGCGCGTGGCCCAGCAGGTAGGACGCAATGCTTTTGTCACCGGCGCTAAACTCCAGTACCAGGCTGCCGGCCGTGTGTCGCGCTGTGTGGGTGCCAATCACCTCCCACACCGGTCGGTAGTTGTCCTGCACCTCACCGTTAGAAATCTTCGCATCGTTGAACAGACGGTTCAGGCCGGCCAGTTTAGCTACCTCCTTGATCAGGCCGGTACGCCGGCGGTTTACCCGCTCTGGCAAGTCCCACCCCCAACGTCGGCCGATACGGGCAGCAAGCGGCGGCAGCGGCAGCAGCACCTCGGCGGCCGTTTTGCCCTGGTAGTGGCGCAACGCGGCGACGGTCTGACCGTCGGCCGTGCGCAGCTCGGTAATCTGCTGGGCACTGATTGAGCGTACGTCGGAGTCACGCCGACCCGACAGGCACTGCAACAGCCACCGGTCCCGTTCCTCTGCCAGCCGAGCGTCGTCGAGCCGCACGGTAATGAGTTGGTGCAGTTCCTCGCGGGTCAGGTCCAGCTGCACCGCGTGCAGGGCTTTATAGCGTAGCCAGGGCGCTTTCGGGTTCAGGCCGATGCGCGTGGCCAGCAGCCGGAAGAATTTATAATGCTCGGCAATGCTGCCATCGGAGTCCCCCCGATCTACCAGCTTCTTCCGCCAGTCGCGCACCAGCTGCTCTGTCAACTGCCCGGCCAATAGCCCCGGCTTCCAGGCCTCCAACTGATCAACCACGTGCTGATAGTGGCGCAGGTGAGAAGCCGAGTGCAGGCCCTGGTTTTCCTGCTGCCACTGCGCGTAGTGCGTGCTGATAGTGAGTTCCGCCGGCGAGAGCAGAGCAGGTTGCGGCGCGGTGGGCTCCCCGGCCATTGGGCCGTACACCGCCTCTTCCAGCATGGCCCGGGTTACCTGCGTAGTGCCCAGCGGCCCGGCCAGTGAGCGGAACGCATCCCGGAGCGTCTTTTCCCACTTGTTCAACTCGTCGTTGATGTGTTCCGCCTCCGGGTGGTCTGACAGAACACGTCCGGTTTTCGGCTCAAACAGCTGCTCGACCTTACGGCCTTTCTGCCGCTCAGGCAGGATAAGCAGCCCAGGCGAAACGGAAAAATCAGTACCATGGAAATAGCACACAATCCGGACCTGATAAAAGCCATCAGGCCGGGGACGGCGCAGGTATACATGGATGCGAAACTTATTATAAAAGCCCGGTCTGGAGCGAGTCATAGGGCAGGTTATGGGTATGGTTTGGGTATGGTTTAACTCCTGCGCAGCCTACCACGTCATAAGACGATGCTGCATGATGTATTATTAAAGCTCAAAACGACACATTGACGTGAGCCCACAAAAAAAAGCCGTCCCCACCCGGAAACGGCTTTTCTGAAATCGTGGCGCGGAGAAAATTCCCACCCAACTCCGGCCCGATTCTGACCTCGGACTTAGTGCCGGAACAACAGTTCGCGGTACTTTACCAAGGGCCAGTCCTCATCGGCCACCATCAGCTCCAGCTTATCTACCGAGCGGCGGATGGTGTCGAAATGTGCTTTCACGGTGTCGCAGTAGGCCACGGCCCGCTCGCGCGTATCGTCAATCTTGTTGGCCACTTTGCGGGCGTTGATCATCTCATCCACCTGGGTTTTGATGGTGGTGATGTGGCGAGAAATGGCTTTGATGGTATCCAGCGTTACCTGCGTGTTCTCATCATCGAGGCCCAGCTCGCGCAGGCCGCGCACGTTGGTAATGAGCTTGGTCTGGTACGCCACGGCCGTGGGAATGATGTGGTTTACGGCCAGGTCGCCCATTACGCGGCTCTCAATCTGGATTTTCTTGATGTAGTCCTCCAGCAGAATCTCGTGGCGGGCGTGCAGCTCCACGTGCGAGAAAATGTTGTGACGCTCGAACAGCGCGGCGGCTTCTTCCTCCACAATGGCATCCAGGGCCTGGGGCGTGGTGGGCACGTTGGAAAGGCCGCGGGCGGCGGCTTCATCCTTCCACTCATCGGAGTAGCCGTTACCCTCGAAGCGGATGCTCTTGGAGCTGATTACGTACTCGCGGAGCACGTCCACAATGGCTACTTCTTTTTTCTTGCCCTGCTCGATGAGCTTGTCCACCGACTTCTTGAAGTCGATGAGCTGCTCGGCCACGATGGCGTTGAGCGTGGTCATGGCCGACGACGAGTTGGCCGAGGAGCCTACGGCGCGGAACTCAAACTTGTTGCCGGTGAAGGCGAAGGGCGAGGTACGGTTACGGTCGGTGTTGTCGAGCAGAATGGCCGGAATCTTGTCGATACCCAGCTTCAGGTAGATGTTGTCACCTTTGTCGAGGGGCACTTTGGCGGTACGCTCCAGCTCATCCAGTACCGAATCCAGCATCGAACCCACGAATACCGACATGATGGCCGGCGGGGCTTCGTTGGCGCCCAGGCGGTGGTCGTTGCTAGCCGAGGCAATGCTGGAACGCAGCAAATCGGCGTAGCGGTGCACCGCTTTGATGGTGGTGATGAAGAACGCCAGGAACTGGAGGTTCTCCTTGGGGCGACGACCGGGAGCCAGCAGGTTCACGCCGGTATCGGTGCTCATGGCCCAGTTGTTATGCTTGCCCGAGCCGTTTACGCCGGCAAAGGGCTTCTCGTGCAGCAGCACTTTGAAGTTGTGCTTGTCGGCCACGCGCTCCATGATGTCCATGAGCAGCTGGTTGTGGTCGACGGCCAGGTTGGCGTCCTCGAAGGTGGGGGCGCACTCAAACTGGTGCGGGGCTACTTCGTTGTGGCGGGTGCGCAGCGGAATGCCCAGCTTGTTGGCTTCTTCTTCGAAGTCCAGCATGTAGGCGTGCACGCGGGCCGGAATAGAGCCGAAGTAGTGGTCTTCCAGCTGCTGGCCTTTGGCCGGAGCATGGCCGAACAGCGTACGGCCGGTCATGACCAGGTCGGGGCGGGCGTTATACAGGGCGCGGTCCACCAGGAAGTACTCCTGCTCGATACCGAGCGTGGTGTGCACGCGCTGTACGTCCTTATCGAAATATTGGCACACATCCACGGCAGCCTTTTCCAGGGAGGCCAGCGACTTCAGCAGCGGGGCTTTGTAGTCGAGGGCTTCGCCGGTGTAGGCAACGAATATGGTAGGAATGCACAGGGTTTTGGCCCCGGCAGTTTCAATGATGAAGGCGGGCGACGTGGGGTCCCAGGCCGTGTAGCCGCGGGCCTCGAAGGTGTTGCGGATACCGCCGTTGGGGAACGACGACGCATCGGGCTCCTGCTGCACCAGCGCCGAGCCTTTGAAATTCTCAATCGGCCGGCCGTCGGAGTTCAGATCGAAGAACGAGTCGTGCTTTTCAGCGGTAGCACCGGTCAGGGGCTGGAACCAGTGCGTGTAGTGGGTGGCACCTTTGGCCATGGCCCAGGTTTTCATGGCCGAAGCCACGGCGTCGGCCACGCTGCGCTCAACCGGCGAACCTTGCTTGATGGCCGCTTGCAGCTTCTTGAAGTATTCGCCGGGCATAGTTGCCCGCATGGCGTCGAGGTTGAACACGTTCTTGCCGAACGTATCGGAGCGACGCTCACCGGAAACGGTGACGGCCAGCGGCTGGCGCTGGTCAACTAATTCGAGAGCTTTGAAGCGAAGAATTGCCATGCTAGAGGAAGGCGTGAGAGATAAATCAGAGTTATGAAGCCAAAGGTACAGGCAAATCACACTATTTCGCAATACACCCCTCTTTTTTTGCACTACTTTTTCGATAAACAACTTGTTTCCCTTCCCTACCCCTATCAATTATTAGGCTATACAGACAAAAATTAACACATAAATAACTCATTGACCTATCACACTCCCGCTGCCCCTTCTAATTCATACAGCTTCCTCCTGCCACCAATTTCTCCACTAGCAGCCTGCGGCCTACCTTTGGGGTGTGAAAAACCGCTTCGCGTTTCAGCCCCGCTATTTCCTTTTTTGGCTGGCGTATTTTGTAACGGCCAAGGCCGCTTTTCTGCTGTACCATACTACCCGCACGGTTACACTGAGCCCGGCAACAGTTACCCGGGTTTTTGGCTACGGGCTGCGGCTGGATGCTTCGGCCACGGCGTATCTGTGCCTTGTGCCGTTTCTGCTGTTTTCGGTGGGCAGTTTGCTGGGGCCGAAGTTTCCGCTGGAGCGGCTGCTGCGGTTTTTCACGGCGGTGGCCGGCGTAGTGGTGGCCACGATTACCGTGGCCGATCTGGAACTGTACCGCGCCTGGGGTTTCCGGCTCGATGCCACTCCGCTGCAATACCTGAGCACTCCGCAGGAAGCTGCTGCCTCGGCGGGAACTGCGCCGGTGCTGCTGCTGCTGGGCGCGTTTGCCGGGTTGCTGCTGCTGGGCTGGGGGCTCTATCAGAAGATAGTGGGGCGGTTACCGGCCCTGCCCGCCGGTTTTGGCCGGGGCCGGGCGGCGCTGGCGGGGCTGCTGTACCTGCTGCTGTTGGTAGTCCCTCTGCGCGGCGGGCTGCAGCAGATTCCGGTGAACCAGAGCGACGTGTACTTTTCCAGCGTGCCCTTCGCCAACCACGCGGCGGTGAATGTACCCTGGAACGTGGTTAACTCCCTGTTTCTACAGAACGCCGGTCCGAACCCTTACCAGTTCATGGCCGACTCAACAGCGCAGCGGCTGGTGCAACCGCTCTACGCCCCTGCCCCGGCCGATACCACCACGCTACTGCGCACCCGGCGGCCCAACGTGCTGTTCATTATCCTGGAAAGCTTCACGGGCAAGCTGGTGGGCCACCTGGGCGGGGAAGCGGGCGTTACGCCTACCCTCGACAGCCTGGCCCGCACGGATATATCGTTCCGGAACATCTACGCGGCCGGCGACCGGAGCCAGAAGGGCCTGGTGGCGCTGCTTTCGGGCTATCCCAACCAGCCGGCTACCTCTATTATAAAGTACCCGCGCAAGACGGAGCGCCTGCCTCACCTGGCCCGGGTACTGCGCGGGCAGGGCTACAGCACGGCCTATTACCACGGCGGCGAGCTGGCTTTTGCTAACATGAAAAGCTACCTGGTAACGGCTGGCTACGAGCGGCTGACGGAACGCGCGGACTTTGCTCCCCGGGACCAGAACTCGAAGTGGGGTGCCCACGACCACGTGCTGCTGCAACGCATGCTGCAGGAGCTACCCCGGCAACGGCCGCCGTTTTTCGTCACGGCCTTTACCCTCAGCAGCCACGAGCCCTTCGACGTGCCCATGCGCACCCGTTTCCCGGGTATCGATGAGGCCAGCCGCTTCCGTAACTCCGTGTATTACACCGACCACGTGCTGGGCCAATTTCTAAATAAGGCCCGCCTGCAGCCGTGGTGGCAGAATACGCTGGTAGTGCTGGTAGCCGACCACGGCCATCCCCAGCCCGGCGACACGCCCAACCACGCCCCCGAGAAATTCAGGGTGCCGCTGCTGCTCACGGGCGGGGCGCTGCGCCCCACGGCCCAGGGCCGTAGCATCAGCACCTTCGGCAGCCAGACCGACGTAGCCGCTACCCTTCTGCGCCAGTTGCAACTACCCGCCTCCAACTTCCGCTGGAGCCGCGACCTGCTGGCCCCCGCCCCGACCGCCTGGCCTGGCGGCCTGGCCTTCTACTGCTTCACCGACGGGTTCGGGGTAGTTACGCCGGCCGGGGCCGTTACTTACGACAACGTGGCCCGGCAGATAATAGAACGGGACGCCACCGTGCAGGCTGCCCAACTCCGGTTCGGCAAGGCGTATGAGCAGCTGTCGTTTACGGATTTTTTGCGAAAGTGAGTGGTTTGAATTCAGCCAAAAAAGCCTGACTGCTCCCCCATTTTGGCTGACATCTTCTGCCCGTTCGTGCACCGTATTGCGTCGCTGCTCTTTTTTCACGCATCCCTTTCTGCCATACTACTCCTGAACCCGCATTGTATTTTGTGTACAAAGCCCATGCGGACCTATAGAAAGCATAATTTAGCGTCTCATTACTTATAAGAAGCTATAATACCTCTCCATTGAATAATTTGTATGCCAGCCTCACAGCACTACCAAACCGATTCTCCACCATCTACCCGCAGGGCAATTCTATCAGCTTTTTTGGAACAGGTTTCCGTTTATAGGGTGCTCCTGACAGGAGTGCTTATAGGAAGTTGCTGGGTTCACTCGCTGGGACAAACGCCTGGCTTTGTTAAGCAATGGGACAAGACCTATGGCGGGGACCGAGCTGATGAACTGCATACCCTCATCCCTACCCAGGATGGTGGCTACCTGGCCGGAGGACAGTCCACGTCGAATGCATTTGGCACCCGTACGCAGGGCAGCCAGGGCCGTACCGATTACTGGCTGCTGAAGCTGGATGCCCAGGGTATGCCCCAGTGGGACCAGCGCTACGGTGGGGATGGATACGATGAAGCGTGGGCTCTGCTGCAAACCAGCGACGGCGGGTACCTAATCGGCGGGGATTCGCGAAAAGAATCGATGGGAGGTGATAAAACCCAGCTTGGCTTCGGTGACTATGACTTCTGGGTAATCAAGACCTCTCCAACCGGGGTCAAGCAGTGGGATGTGACGCTGGGTACGGGCTCCCCGGAGCACCTGACCAACCTGGTGGAAACGCAGGACGGGGGATATTTACTCGCGGGAGAGTCCGATAACGCCTATGGAGTCTGGAAATTATCGGCGAACGGCCAGACCAACTGGATCCGCACCTATCGCGCCGGCTCAGGACTACGCTGGCCGGCCACCAAATTGCAGACCGTGCAGCCGACCGCCGATGGGGGCTTTCTGTTGGCGGGCTCTGCGACCGGGGGCGTGTTCAATGACCGAACGCAGCCTGATCGGGGCGGCTACGATTACTGGATCGTGAAAATCGGGGCTTTGGGCCAGAAGGAATGGGACTGGGCCTACGGCGGACCGGGCGACGACGAACTGCGCTCCTGCCAGCCAACTCCGGATGGCGGCTATCTGCTGGGCGGCACCACAAGCTCCGGTATCGGGGGCGATAAAACCCAGACCAGTCGGGGTAAGAAGGATCTGTGGCTGGTGAAGATAGATGCCGCCGGCACGCTGCAATGGGAGCGGCGGTTTGGCGGTCAGGAGGATGACATCATGGGGGCAACGCGCGTTATTCCGGGTGGCTATCTGGTGGGAGCCAGCTCTTGGTCACCGGTTTCCGGCGACAAAACGCAGCCCTGCTGGGGCTATGATGATTACTGGCTGTTGCAGCTCGACCTGCAGGGCCGTCTGGTGCGGGAACAGCGCTACGGCAGCACGTCATTGGACGCGTTGGAAGCCCTGGTGCTTACCCGGGACGGAGGCTGCCTACTGGGCGGCTGGTCCTACTCGTTCCGGTATGGGGACAAGAGCGAAGATAATATCGGGCAAGTGAATTTCTGGCTGGTAAAAATGGCTCCGTTTCTGCCGCTGTCCACCCTGAAGCCGACGCTGACTGGTGAGGTACGGGTGGCCCCTAACCCCGCCCATGATCAGCTGCACTTTACAATACCGGCGCAGCCGACCATGCGCGTGGTTACCGTGGTGCTACTGGATGCAGTCGGTCGGCAGGTGAAACAGGAGCAGTACACAGGCAATCTGGCCGCTACCAGTGCCACGCTGCCCGTGCGCGGCCTACCCGCCGGAGTATATTACCTGCGGCTGGAAGCCCCGAACCAACTCATCGGGATGCAGCGCGTGCTGGTGCAGTAGCACGCGCTGCGGGTGGCTGCGCGGCGCATATCAGGGCTGCCGCTTGAAGTACATAGCAAACAGGTGATAGTAGGGAATACCCCGCTCTTGGCGCATCTCCAGTATCATCCTCTCATCGGATAGCTCCAGGATTCTATAGTTTTCCACCCAGTTCTGCAACGGCATCGTCATATGAACGCTGTCAATGGAGAGCTGGTTGGGCGTGTGTCGGTAGGTATAGGGGCCTGTAACAGCCGAATCCGGATACACTTCCAGCCAATGCATTACGTCCGGATTGGCAGAAAACGTCAGGTACCGGGTATCTTTATCGGCTACGTCATTTTTCCACTCACTCACCAGCTCATCGGCCCGGGTGAAGGTGCGTTGCGAAACCTGTACCATTTTCCATGTGCCGACCAACTGCCCATCTAGGCGCGGCTTCGGCTCCGATTTTGGGGAAGCGGCGTCTTTGCCACAGCTCGCGAGCAGTAGTAAAGTGCCGGCAGCCAGGGTAAAAAATGCTTTCATGTTAGCGTATAACTGGGGTAGCAGTATTGAGGACCGTAAAGGTAATGGCATAATGTTGTGAGTTCACTGAGTAAAACTAAAAAGCACATCCTATCCGGATACCCATTAAAGCTGATTAGATAGTAGCCGAATTAAGTAGAAACGGTCATACTGAATTTGCCGAAGCAGGACCGTTTCTTAGCACTTTCTAGACAGCGTCATTAATTCATTTGGTCAGCGGATGAAATGAATTAATGAGGATATGAAGAAATAACTCGTGTGGAATTTACCCTGCCAACAGGCCAGCCAAGCGTTTGGCTAACCAAGTCTCGTCTCCAATCTCCCGCGGCAATAATCTCTTCCTGGCTACTGTGAAAGCTCCCCAACCGGAATTACTCTTCATCTACAACGCCAATGGCGGCTGGCTGAACGGGGTGCTGGATACCCTGCACAAAACCCTCTCGCCGGCCACCTACCCCTGCTCGCTGTGCGCCATCACCTACGGTGCGCGCACCATGTACCCCGAGTGGCGCGAGTTTCTGCAGCAACTGCCGGCCCGGACCCAATTCCTGCACCGCGACGAGCTGCAGCAACTGCCGGAACTGGCTCAGGAACCATTACCCGCTATTTTCTGGCGCGCCTCAGAGCTGGAACCCTGGCAGGCATTTTTATCGGCTACGCAACTTAAACCGCTCGATTTGCCTGGCGTGATACGAGCCGTGGAAACCCGGCTGCGGGAAACCAACCAGCCGGCCAGCGGGTTGTAGCTGCCGCCGCGTACCGGAAACCCGCAACTTCCGCTGTATCTTTGCGGCCTTGTTATGGAAATGGAAACCAGAAAAGTCGCCTTTTACACGTTGGGCTGCAAGCTCAACTTCTCCGAAACCTCCGCTATTGGCCGGCAGTTTGAGGAGCACGGCTTCGTAAAAGCGGCCTTTGAGGACGCGGCCGATATCTACGTTATCAATACCTGCTCCGTGACGGACCACGCCGACCGCAAGTGCCGGAAAGTGGTAAAGGAAGCCCTGAAGCACAACCCCGAGGCCTTCGTGGCCATTGTGGGCTGCTACGCCCAACTTAAGCCCCAGGAAATTGCTGAAATTCCGGGCGTGCACGCCGTGCTGGGGGCCGCCGAGAAATTTCAACTGGTTGAAACGCTGGCGGGCTTTCAAAAGCCCGCAGCGGGTCAGCCGGGCCAGGTGTTTGCGTCACCCATCTCCGAAGCCACCGAGTTTCACGCGGCCCATAGCTACGGTGACCGGACGCGCACCTTCCTAAAAGTACAGGACGGCTGTGACTACTCCTGCTCCTTCTGCACCATTCCCCTGGCCCGGGGCAAGAGCCGCTCGGGCTCGGTGCAGAGCGTGGTAGAACGGGTGCAGAAGCTGGCCGAAACCGGCGTGAAGGAGATTGTGCTGACGGGCGTCAACCTCGGTGATTTTGGCTTGCAGGGCCCCGAGCGGGAGCGGAAGGAAAACTTCTTCGACCTAGTGCGGGCTTTGGATGAAGTGGAAGGCATCGAGCGGTTTCGCATCAGCAGCTGCGAACCGAACCTGCTCTCTGATGAAATTATTCGTTTCGTGGCGCAGTCGAAGCGGTTTATGCCCCACTTCCACATTCCCCTGCAGTCGGGCTCCAACAAGATTCTGGGCCTGATGCGCCGCCGCTACCGCCGCGAGCTGTACCAGGAGCGCGTGGCCCTCATTAAAGAGGTGATGCCCCACGCCTGCATCGGGGTGGACGTTATTGTGGGCTTTCCCGGCGAAACCGAGGCCGATTTCCTGGAAACCTATCAATTTCTGAACGAGCTGGACGTGAGCTACCTGCACGTATTTCCGTACTCGGAGCGCGAAAATACACTGGCGCCCACGCTGCCAGGCCGCGTACAGGACCGCCACCGCCACGAGCGTACCACTCAGCTGCGCAGCCTCTCCGAAAAGAAAAAGCGCTATTTCTACGAGCAGCACACTGGCCAGGAAACGCAGGTTCTCTTTGAGGATGACGTAACGAACGGCCAGATGGAAGGCTTCACGCCCAACTACATCCGTGTAACGGCCAAGTACGATCCGCTGTTGGTAGGCGAACTGAAACGCCTGCGCCTGACCGCCGTGAATCCACAGAACCTGATGGAAGCAGAAGAGGTAGGTATAGAAGTATTACACCACTAGGCATATTATACAAATGGAAAAGACCCGAAAGATTAATCTTTCGGGTCTTTTCCATTTGTATAATACCTACTTTGCTAGTTGCCGCTGCATCAGGTCCATCATCTGCTGCATCAGCCGCTGCTGCTCCTGCATGTGCTGATTGCGAAGCTCTGCCAGAGCCAGCTGGTGGGCCATCTGCTGCGTGTATAATGCCGTTTGCCAAGCTCCCGCATCCGATACAGGCGGAGCAGCAACCACGGGGATAGATGCGGCAGCCGGCTCGGAAATTGAAGATGACGCAGCTGATAGCGGAGCGCTTGTCTGCGCGGCCGGCGTAGGCAACGGCGCGGGCTCAAGCGCCGTTGCCGGAACTGCGGGTGTTTGCGGGGCAGGCTCGGCAGGGGCTTCCACAGCGGGCGCTACCGGGGCAGTGGCTGAGGAAGTCGGCGTGGCTGGCGTAGTAGCTTCTGGTGCTTTGGCAGAGGAAGAAACAGACTCAGTAGAATTCCACATGGTGCCTTCACCCTGCATCAACCAGTCTTTTGATACATTTGGATACACTTCAAATATCTTACACAAAAGGTCAAAACCCGGTTTATTCCGCTCTTCAACCAAATGTTGAATAACGGTAGCTGTCTTATCCAGGGAAATTGCGAAGGCATTCTTACTCAACCCTAATTGCTGAATGAGCTGTGCAATACGCTGTCCTACGGTTGATGATTCATTCATATCCAAATGATTATTTATGCAAATGTATACAAAAACAGCCAAATGAATTATTTGCTCCTCTCATTAGACCAACTCTGCTGACATCCGCTTCTGCAAAACTGCTTGGCGCTACAATCAGTGAGCAAAAGCGTACTACTACCCCAGCAGCCTTCAGAGTACCGCGCAATCCCGAGCGCACTACCGTGCGAAGTGCCGACTGACGTGTGCGGATAAAATAATGAGCGCTCCGCTTGGTATACCTGCTTCCAGCGTAGCTCCGCTCTGCCCGAAGCAATTCAGATTTCAGGGCCTCTTACCCTACCAGCTTGTGACCTTCTGAGACTGAACTACTAACACCACGCATTATAAACCAACGTCAGCGCGACTTAAGATTTGGTTAGGCTGTGTCTGAAAAGTAGGGTCTGATCTGCTGACGGTCATGCTGAGCTTGTTGAAGCATCTCTACCGCTTCGTTGAAATGTTGCTGTCACGAAGCGGCAGAGATGCTTCAACAAGCTCAGCATGACCGTTTGAGAGTTTTCAGACACAATCTAGTGTACCCCTCGCCAAACCACAGGTATGTCTCCTGCTGTAATTAGGTGCAGAAGGTGCTCAGGATTGTCAGTTTTAGGTAGCTGATAAAGTTGGCGGTGGGCCAGCTCCGGGATACACAGGAAAAGATTCAGCGGCAGTTCCCAGGCCAGCTGGATCGTGCTGGAACAGCACCTGGACCAACGAATCGAGGTGTGGTTCAGACTCCTGCCGGGCCGTATCCAGATTGGAAATGCGGGCGTGCAGTAGCGCGCGGTGCTGATGCGCTGGCAGTGACTGATCGGAGCTGATTTTTATCGGCCCGGTTGCGCTGTCGGCGGAACCTCAGCGTGAGCAGAGGACCGAATCCGGGGAGCGGTTGAGGGCTGGTTTAGCGCCTGGCCCGAAGGCAGGAATGTAGGTTGCTGAACGGCTGTCAGTCGAATACACAACCACTTTCCGGTACAGGGAATGAGCGGCAGCAAATGCGTCCAGACCTACCTCTCTCCTATTGCTTCTATTCAAACCGCAACGACTCGATGGGGTCGAGGGCGGCGGCTTTGCTGGCGGGGTAATACCCCGATGCCAGGCCCACCGATACGCATATCACCAGCCCGATTATCATCCAGAGCCAGGGCACAATGAAGCCGCCGCTGCCCACGAACAACGATACGCCGTTGCCCATGGCTACGCCCAGCAGAATGCCCAGCGTGCCGCCCAGCACGCAAATCACAATGGCCTCGATGAGGAACTGCTGGCGGATTTGCAGGGCCGTAGCCCCCAGGGCTTTCCGAATCCCAATTTCCCGGGTCCGCTCCGTTACCGACACCATCATAATGTTCATGAGGGCAATACTGGCTCCGAGCAGCGTGATGAAGCCCACCAGAAAGCCGCCCATTTTGAGGTTTCCCGATAAGGAATCCAGCTTGCCGGCCAAAGAATCGGAGCGTTCCAGCTCAAAGCTGTCCTCCTGGCCCAACTGGTCGTGGCGCACGGCGCGCATAATGCGGGTAGCCTCGCCGGTGAGGTAAGTAAGCTGTACAGGGTCGAGGGTGGCCGTTTTGACGTCGTAGGTAAGGGCGCGCTGCCGGGGCATCTGGTTGCCGGTTTCCAGCGGAATCAGCAGTAGCCGGTCGGCCCCGCTGCCACCCATACTGCTGCCGCTTTTCTCCAGCTCCCCCACCACCAGAAAGCGGCGGCCCAGCATGTACACATACTTATCGAGGGGGCTCTGGTTGGGGAACAGTTTGTCTTTGATTTCAGCACCTACAATGACTACGTTGGTCCCGTTATCCAGCTCGGCCGGCGAGAAGGAGCGGCCGCCCTTCAGGTTGTAGTTCTGAATCATGAGGTAGTTTTCGTCGCCGGCCACTACCTGCATATTGGGGTTGCTTTTCACCCCGTTGGCTTTCACCTCCACGGCTCCCGCAATAAACGCCGAAAGGCCTACCTTGGCCTCCTCGCCCAGCTGCGCTTTATACTGTCGGGCCTGCAGATAGGTCAGTGCCGGGTAGGTTTTGTTCTGCACGCCCCCGCGCCGCATCCGGTTGGAGTAGCCTTTCGCTTTGATTTCAAAGGAATTGGCTCCCAAACTGGCAAACGTGGAGTTCAGCGAGGCCTTCATGGCATCAATGGCCGTGAGAATCCCCACCAGCGACATAATGCCGATACTCACGATAAGCGCCGTGAGAATGGTACGCAGCAGATTGCTGTGGATGGAACGAAACGCCTCTTTGATGTTTTCCAGCAAGTGCATAACGGGGGCAGTCAACTACGGACGCGGATGGGACCTACCGGAAATGCTGGAAACCCTGCATCGGGCGCGCAACCACCAACGGCCGGTTCCGCAAGGTAACGGGTTTTCCATGAAACTCCCACCCGGATTTCTTACCTTGAATCACGGATTTAGATGGATTAATCGGATTGTTCGGATTCCAACGGCTGACGCTGTTTTACTCCGGTCCGGTTTGCCGGTCTGCCGCCTGACTTTCGCCCACGTATGAAGTTTCCCCGCCTTTTTGCTTTCCTGACGCTCCTGGCTGCCGGCCTCGCGCAGCCGCTCGGTGCCTGGGCCAACCACATCCTCATCCCGATGGATAACACCCAGAAGGAACACCTGAAAGCCTACGGGGCGGCCTATTGGCTGCTGGGCAAGCAGGTGGAGGTGGACTGGCTGCTGAACTACCGCGGCGGTGCGTTTGCCTTTGATGTAGTGGCCGGGGCCGAGAATGAGCTGGCCGTGCGGGGCGTCACGTACCAGGTAATTTCCGAGGCTCAGTACACCAGTGTTCTGTCGGAAATAGCCGACCCCAACGCCAACATGGACGTGATGAAGCTGGAGAAGGTGCCCAAAATTGCGGTGTACACGCCTAAAGGCAAGCAGCCCTGGGACGACGCCGTGACAATGGTGCTTACCTACGCCGAAATTCCCTACACCCAGATTTACGACGACGAAGTGCTGCGCGGCGACCTGCCCAAGTACGACTGGCTGCATCTGCACCACGAGGACTTTACGGGGCAATACGGCAAATTCTACGCGACGTACCGCTCCCGCCCCTGGTACCAGCAGCAGCAGCGCGACGCCGAAGCCGCCGCCAAGCGCAATGGGTTTACCAAAGTCAGCCAGATGAAAGCCGCCGTAACGGTGAAAATGCAGGAGTTCATTGCCGGCGGGGGCTTCCTGTTTGCCATGTGCTCCGCCACCGACTCCTACGACATTGCCCTGGCCGGGCTGGGCGTGGACATGGTGGAAACCATGTACGATGGAGACCCCGCCGACCCTGCCGCCCAATCCAAGCTCAACTTCAACCGCACGCTGGCTTTTCAGAACTTTCAGCTGCGCATGAACCCCTACGAGTACGAGTACAGCAACATCGACATGGACCCACGCGAGCGGGGCGTGTACGAAGACAACGACTACTTTCAGCTGTTCACCTTCTCGGCCAAGTACGACCCCGTACCGACCATGCTCACCCAGAACCACGAGCGTACCGTGCACGGCTTTATGGGTCAGACCACGGCTTTCCGCAAGCAGCTGATTAAGCCGGACGTGGTAGTGATGGGCGACAACAAGGCCTCCGGAGAGGTGCGTTACATGCACGGCACGCTGGGCAAAGGCACCTGGACGTTCTATGGCGGCCACGACCCGGAGGACTATCAGCACCTGGTGGAAGAGGAACCGACGGACCTTTCCCTGCATCCCAATTCCCCCGGCTACCGCCTGATTTTGAACAACATCCTGTTTCCGGCAGCTAAAAAGAAGAAGCAGAAAACCTAACCCCTGACGGCTTCTCTCCCACGCTTTGCGTGTAGGCACATTCCTGTATGCCAGTGGCGTACAGGAATGTGTATTTCATGGGGTTAGGGTATCCGTCAACTTCCCGGCCTCGTTTGTATACAACACCCTCGATTTGCCGCTATGTCCGATTCTGCCAATTCCAACTTCGGTTTCTCTACCAGTCAGCACGATATTCGCACGGCCAATCCGCTGCCCCGCGCCGTGCTGCGCACCAACAATTACCTGCTGCTGGATGGGGAGTGGAAGTTTGCCCTGGACCCGGAGGATGCAGGCCTGCGCGACCTGTGGTACCTCTCGCACCCGTACACCAGCACCGCCAGCTGGCCGGGCTCCGTGGAGGACCATCTAAAGCAGGCCCTGCCCGATACCCCCGGCTGGCGCGACAAAGTAGTGGTGTGGTACGAGCGGGAATTCCCCCTGCCGGAACGCGACGACACGGACACCAACTCGCTGTTTCAGCTCACATTCGGGGCCTGCGGCTATGAAACCCGTGTATGGCTCAACGGCTTTCTGCTTTCCACTATTGAGGGCGAAGAGGTACACTACGGGGAATACACCTCGTTTTCGTTTGAGCTGCGTGAAGAACACCTGCGGCCGGTAAACCGCCTCACAGTGCGCATTGTGGACACGATGGATGCCGAAACGCCCCGGGGTAAGCAGGAGTCGCACGTGTACAAGCGGGGCGGCATCTGGTACCAGACCTATACCGGAGCCGTGCGCAGCGTGTGGCTGGAAATGGTGGAGCGCAACCGCCTCCGCTCCCGCGTGGGGGTGGATAGCGTAATTGAAGATCAACTGGTGCGCTTTAACCTGACCACCCGCATCCACGACCCGGGCATATATACGCTTCGCCTGCAGGTATTCGACCAGGTGGCGCCCACTCCTCAACCCCTGGCCACCTCCGATTTTACGCTCCGCCTGGAAACGGGTCAGCGGCGGCAGCGGGTGGTTATGGAGCTCACCGGGGCCCACCTCTGGGAGCCCGGCGCGCCTACGTTGTACCGCCTCGTAGCGCAACTAATTGACGACAGGGGCTACTCCGCCCAGATTGAAACTCATTTCGGCCTGCGCAAAATTGAATCGCGCGGCAAATTCGTGTACCTCAACAACAAGCCAATCTATCTGGATGGCATTCTGTATCAGCCCGGTACAGCTACTTACGAAGAAATGCAGCGGCACATGCATGCCATGCAGGCTCTGGGATGCAACTTAGTAAGGGTGCACATTGCCGGCGTCGATCCGCGCATCTATAACCTGGCCGACGAGCTGGGGCTGCTGCTGTGGGTGGAAGTGCCGAGCCCGCACTCCTCTACCCCCCGGAGCCGGGAAAATCACCGGGCGGAACTGCTGCGCATGCTGGCCCTCATTGAGTCGCACCCGTCGGTTGTTATCTGGAGCCTGTACAACGAGGACTGGGGAGCTCAGGACATTGCCACCAACCCCGAAACCCGCCGCTACATTATCGATATGTATCACTACCTGCAGATTCACCACCCGCAGTTTCTGGTGGTGGACAACGACGGGTGGCAGCATATTTCGCAGGAAGGCCGGCTGAAATCAGATTTGCTGACGGCCCACGTGTATACGCCGGACGTGAACCGCTGGGCGGAGCTGCTGGACCGTATGGTATACGGCGACCTGGACCATGTGGCAGTACTGCCGCTGGTTATCGGCGACCCGTTTTTCTACGGCCGACAAAAACCACTGGTTATCAGTGAGTGGGGTGGATTTGGCTTTGCTGACTACGGCGGCCCCCAGAGCGCCGAGGAGCGCGCGGAGCGTATTCGGCAGTTCAAGCAGGAGTTGCGCAAACGACCCATGGCCGGCGACGTGTATACCCAGGCCACCAATATCGAGGATGAGCGCAACGGTTTGCTCGATCCACATACAGGTGAGTTGTCCGTGCCGGCCGGGCTACTGGCTTCGCAGCCGCCAAATACGCCTGTTCCACCAGTTGCGCCTGCACCTTAGGCGGCCAGCCTATTTCTGCAAGCGCATGATTTTCTGCACAATAGCAGGCAAATCGGCTGTCTTTTCCGGGTCGGTAGGCAGCACAATATCCAGCAGTACGGGCTGGCCTTTGGCAATTCCGTAGGCTACCAGTTCGTACGCCATGCCGCCAGCATCGGTGGGATAACTCAGGCGAGTTCCCTGAGCCGGCGGCCCATCCAGAATCACGCAGTCGAATGGCTGTTTCTCAGTGCCTTTGTGCTTCTTTTCTGCCTGCTTGATAAACTGAGCCGGAAACGTCTTCATTACACTGAAATCCAGATACATCCACGTTACCTGGTAATTACCACACGTTAGCTGGTATTTATTGTTGGGCGTGCAGCCGGTTTCCACCGGCAGCTCAACGCCGCAGAAATTCAGCGTGACCGGGGCCACATCGGCGGGAGCCTGTGCCCAGCAGCCAAACGGGATACTCAGCAACAGGGCAAGTAGCAGTTGTACAGGTTGTTTCATAAGGGGCAGGGATGAATAGGTAATGTCCAATGTATAAAACTATATGGATATACTACAAATACGTATCTACTTATTCCAAACCGGCCAGTACCGAGGGGATTAGTGCATCCGGTCGTCGCGGACCGGCAAGCTGGTGACAATTTCACCTTCAATTTTGAGTAACTCCTGTAAGCGGGCATCCACCTCCTGGGGGTTGCAATATTCTTTGGCCAGATCCACATAGCTTACAAAATGACCGGCCTCTGAAGCCATCAGCTCATAATAAAACTGGCTGAGCTCAGGATCTGGAATGTGCTTCCACAAGAGCTTGAACCTTTCGCAGCTACGCGCCTCTATCAGAGCACTTACCAGCAGCTGATCCATTAGCTGCCGCTCCCGGGCTCCGCCCTTGCGCACGTGGCTCATCAGCTGCACCACGTACTCGTCGCGGCGGGGCCGGCCTAGCTCGTGGCCGCGCTTGTGCAGCTCCTGCAGCACCCGGGCAAAATGCTCCCATTCCTCGGCTACCAGAGCTGTCAGCTCCTCTACCAGCCGGGTTTTCTCGGGGTATTTCACAATCAGCGAAATACCGGTGCTGGCGGCCTTCTGCTCGCAATAAGCATGGTCCACCAGAATATCGACAATGTTCTTGCTGGCAATATCCACCCACCGCGGGTCAGAGTTCAGCTTGAGCTTAAGAATGGTTTTTTCTTTCATGGAAGCAAGGGTGAAATGGTGAAAGGTGAAGTAGGGACATGATGGGAAGTCGGCACTTCTCCGTTTGTGGGATTCACAACTTCACCTTTCACCATTTCACAACTTAGTTAAAGAACTGCCAGCGGATACCGAACTCCATCCGGCGCGGAAGAGCTGCGTAGTACGGCGCGGCAAAGTAGCCCGACTGAGGCAGGAACTGGTTGACGTAGGCCATTTTCAGGAAGAACCCTACTGTTCGGATGTCACCGCTCAGGAACACATCCACCACCGGCGTATTGCGCACCGTGAAGTGATCCTGCACGTAAAACTGCTGGGTGCTGGGGCTGTAGTCGTAGGCTTTCCAGCGCGACTGAAAATAGGCCTGCACGCCCGCCTGGCCCAGTAATGCTTTCTTGAATACGTACCCCTGGTAGTACACCCGCGACTCGCCCACCAGCGCCGGAATGCGCAGACCCGGGTTATCGGCACCCGCTCCGATGGTATAGGTTGCCTGGTTGTCGGCCACGAACTTGCCCCAGGTGAGGCGGTAGCGGGCCATGAGCGTGGTTAGCTGCCGGGCCGTGCCCAGTTGCTGAGGCGCCCCAAACTGTCCACCCGGCGCGTCGGCCGTGTAATACACCAGATTCTGAATATTGGCCACGGTGCCGGCGGCTTCCAGGTAGTGCTTACCCAGCTGCTGGGCTACCTGCACCCGTAGCTGCTGCACCTGCGTATTTTGGAAGGAGTCGGTGCTGTTCTCGGTGTGGTCCCAGGCGTAGTGGTTGCCTACCAGCCGCAGCTCGGTGAGTGTGGGAGCATAGCTGCTAATCAGGGCCTCACCGCGCAATGGCCCCAGGCGGGCAGCCCCGCGCAGCCAGTACTCGGTATTGCCGATGTTGCCGAGCCGGGCCGAGAGCTTCAGCTCACCGGCCGTTTCAATGGCAAATTGCCGGTACCGGAATGCGGCCGTACCGCCGGCAAACAGCTGCGTGCCCGTCGAATCGGGCAGAGCAGGCCGGAGTACGGCCGGCTCCCCAATATTGCTGCGGGTGATGAGCCGGAAAGTACGCTGCCGGCCGTACAGGCGGTACTCCACCGCGCTGGTATGCCCCAGTACTCCTACTGTATTCTCCAGCTGCCGGAACTCGGCCCGGTCGTCGGTGACGGTGGTGGTGCGCCGGATGAGCGGGTAAAAACGCGCCACGCCGCCCGTACTCGACAGGGCCTCGTCGGTGTACTTATTGAGCTGGCGGCTATAGTCAAAAATGTGAAAAACGGTAAGGCCCCGGCCCAGCAGGCGGTAGGTGTGAGCCAGCCGCAGCTCGTCCCGGTCGTCCCGGTTGATAGCCTTGGTAAGACTGACTACTTCGCGCTGATAATCAAACAGCTGCGACAGGATAACCTTCCCATTCTCGAAGTCACTGGGAGCGTCCGGATTGTTAGTGACTAACTGGGGCTGAATGCCACCCTGCTCCGCCACCCGATGCCGGGCAGTGCTGAAGTTGGACATGGCGTGGTAGCGGCCCTCGGGCGAGTCGTAGCGCACGAAGAACAGGAAGTTGCTGTGTTCTACCTGTCCGGTTTTGGTGTTGGTAACGGCCACCGCCTTGTTGGCCCCGAACCGCTCGTAGGCGAAGCCCGCGTTAAAGTGTTTTTTCAGGCTGCGGGCGTACGACAGCTCAAAAATCTGCTCGTAGGGGTTGCCCTGGTGGAACCGAAAAAACGTGTAGGGTGAGCGGGTATCGTAATACGGCACATCGGCCGCGTTGCGGGCGTACTTATCGAATACGTTACGGCCCAGGCGGGCACCCAGCTTCAGGTTAGGCTCCCAGAGCAGCCGCCGCGAAGCCGTGCCAAAGTTGCCCAGATCCTGCTGAAACGTAGTATCGTGGGCCCAGTAGCGCTGCTGGGGCAGGCGGGTGAGCGTGGTATCAATAACTTGGCCCAACGTGTCTTCGCGCAGCAAATCCCGCTCCTTCAGAATAAAGGTAGTGTGCGCCCCGTAGCGCACCTTAGTGGAGTCATCGAGCACCTGTGCCTGGCCCGTGGCCGGCAATAGCCCCACCCCCAGCAGGGCAGCCACGGGCAACGCCTGGCGCACCCGGCAGCGCACCGTGGATGCGGCGCAGCGGGCCGGCTTGGCAGAGAAAAAAGCAGTCAGCAGTGAGTCAGACAACAACGTGGGGCGGAAAATAAGCGGTGAGCTGCTCCGCGAGCCGGGCAGCACCGTCGGCCAGGAAACGAACTTCAATAGGAATGTAAAATACGGGCAAATTGCGCACACTTGCAGCCAAATGTGGCTCCATCAGGCGCGCGGCGTCCTTCTGTGTAGTCAGAACGCATTGACCCGGCTGTAATTGCGCCGCCAGCGCCTGCAGGTCGGCGGGCGAGAAGGCGTGGTGGTCGGCGAAGCGGGCGTGGTGCCGGATGCGGTAGCCGGCTTCCGCCAGATACTCCACCAACGGCCCGGGCTGGGCAATACCCGTCAGCAACACCACTTCCGGCCCGGGCTGGACGCTGGCGGCGGTGCCGGGCACCGCCACCGGCGCGCCGTAGGCATACCCCGAAAACAGCACCGGCACATCGGGCCGGGCGTAGCGCCGGATGCGCCGGGTAATCTGCTGCTGCTCCGCGGCCGGCAGCTGCAGGGGGCATTTGGTTACAATAATCACGTCGGCGCGGCGGGCTCCACGGCGGCTTTCGCGCAGGCGGCCGGCGGGCAACACCCAATCCTGGTAAAAGGGCCGTTGCTGCTCGGTGAGCAGGATATTGCAGGCCGGCTGCACGCGGCGGTGCTGGTAGGCATCATCCAGCACTACGGCCGTGAGGTCGGGCACCTCTTGGAGCAGCTGCCGGATGCCCGCCACCCGGTCTTCGCACAAGGCCACCGGCACCTGCCCGGCAAACTGCTGAAACTGCTGCAGCGGCTCGTCGCCCACGGTGGCGGCGGTATCGGTGGGGCTGGTGAGGCGGTAGCCGCGGGTGCGGCGGCCGTAGCCCCGACTCAGCAACGCTGGGCGCTGCCCCTGCTGCCGCAGCCACTGCACCAGCCAGGTCACGTGGGGCGTTTTACCGGTGCCGCCCACCCGCAGGTTGCCCACGTTCAGCACGGGCACCTCCGGGAAGGCCGTCTGCGGCTTCCAGCCTTGCTCGTACAGCCAGTTGCGCCCGGCCATTACGGCCGCGTACAGCCAGCTCAGGGGCAGCAGCAGGTAGGAAAGCAGGTTTGGCATGACTGGCGGCAAAGGTAACGGTTGGCCCGCGCTGAACTGCAAGAAACCATTGCCGCCTCCCTATCCTTCTGTCCTTGCCACCGTAAGGCAGCCTATGCCCTTCGCCGACCGCCTGCTCCAGTTCCTTACCGAATTTCCGCCGCCACCCGCATTGCCCGAGGGCGTAGAGGCGTACAGCCCGTACCAGGAACCGGGGCCGCGGGAGCTGCTTACGCAGTTTGCCCGGCAGTATTACACCGGCGAGCAGCCCCGGGTGGCCTTATTAGGCATCAACCCGGGCCGCCTGGGCAACGGCCGCACCGGCGTGGCCTTCACCGACCCCGCCACCCTCGCCGACTGGGGCATTCCCAACGAGCTGCCGCGCCGCCGGGAGCCATCCAGCGAGTTTGTACAGCAGGTGATTCTGGCTATGGGCGGCCCGGCAGCCTTCTACCAGCGGTTTTTCCTGGGCTCCCTCTACCCTCTGGTGCTTCTGAAGGACGGCCGCAACTATAACTTCTACGACTCACCGGCCGTAACCGACGCGCTATGGCCCAGTATCCAAAATTCGCTGCGGCAGCAGGTAGCGGAAGTGGGCCTGAGCCGGCGCGCGGCCGTGTGCCTGGGTCGCCGCAACGCGCAGTACCTGCAGCGGCTGAATGAAGAGCTGCAGCTATTCGACCAGATTCATGTGCTTGACCACCCACGGTTTTTGATGCAGTATAAGCGCAAGAACCTCGTAGAAAACGTGGCCCGTTACGTGCAGGTGCTGGAACAGGCCGCCCACAGTCCCAAGTAGAGCGGTTACTTTTGGCGTTTCATCCTACTATTATTCCCCATGGCTAAACTGCTCGACCTGATGCGGGTGCTGGAACAGACCGCTCCCCTGGCCTATCAGGAAAGCTACGACAACGCCGGCCTGCAGTGCGGCGACCCACAGATGGAGGTGCGCGGCGTGCTCATTGCCCTCGACTGCACTCCGGCCGTGGTGGACGAGGCTCTGCGCCGGGGCTGCAACGTGGTGGTGGCCCACCACCCGCTCATCTTCAAGCCCCTCAAACGCCTCACCGGGGCCAATGAAGTCGAGCAAACGTTGCTCAAGGCCATTCGCCACGACGTGGCTCTCTACGCCGCCCACACCAACCTCGACAGCGTGCTGCACGGCGTGAACCGCAAGCTGGGCGAGAAGCTGGGCCTGCAGAACCTGCGCATCCTCGACCCCAAGCCCGGGCTGCTGGGCAAGCTCATCACCTACGTGCCTTCCACCCACACCCAGGCCGTGCTGCAGGCGCTGTACGCCGCCGGTGCGGGCCAGATTGGGCAATACGCAGAGTGCAGCTTCCGCTCCGAAGGCACCTTCACCTTTACCCCGGGCCCGGAAACAAACCCGTTCAGCGGCCAGCCCGGCCAGCCGCACACCGGCCCCGAGGACCGCGTGGAAGTGCTGCTGCCCCTGCACCTGCAGGCGGCGGCCCTGCGCGCCCTGCGCCAGGCTCACCCTTACGAGGAAGTGGCCTACGAGCTGATCAAGCTGGAAAATCTGCACCAGGAGGTAGGCTCCGGCATGGTGGGTGAGCTGCCCGAGCCCCTTACCCCCGCCGAGTTCCGGCAGCGGCTGCGCACTGCGTTGGGCGTGCCCGTAGTGAAGCACACCGAGTTTGGGGAGCCTATTCGCACGGTGGCGCTGTGCGGCGGGGCGGGCAGCTTTCTGATTGGCAAAGCCCGCGCCGCCGGGGCCCAGGCCTACGTAACCGGCGACCTGAAATACCACGAATACTTCCTGCCCGAAGGGGGCTTGATGCTCTGCGACGTAGGCCATTTTGAGAGCGAGCAGTTCACCGGCGAAATCTTCCGGGATTTGCTTATGGGCAACTTTGGAAGTACTTTTGCGCTCTTCATTGCAGAGACCCTCACCAACCCTGTCCGTTATGATTTCTAATCCGTCCGCGGAAATACCGGTTGCCAGTAAGCTGGAAGCCCTCCTGAACCTGCAGCGCATTGACTCGCAACTCGACGAAATCCGTCGCGTGCGGGGCGATTTGCCCGAAGAAGTGCAGGACCTGGAGGACGAAATTGCGGGCTACGAGGTGCGCGTAAGCAAGTTCGACGAGGAAATTTCCGGCCTCAACGACCAGATCAAGCAGCGCAAGCAGAACGCCAAAGACGCCGACGGCCTGATTAAGCGCTACGAAGACCAGCAGACCAACGTGCGCAACAACCGTGAGTACGAGGCCATTGCCAAGGAAATCGAGTTGCAGAAGCTGGAAATTCAGATTTCCGAGAAGAAGATCAAAGAAGCTCAGTACCAGATTGAGCTGAAAAACCAGGAAATCAGCGGCACCAAGCAGAAGCTCGACGAGCGGAAGAAAGACCTCGACAACAAGAAGTCGGAGCTGGAAACCATCGTGGGGGAAAGCGAAGCCGATGAGAAGAAACTGATGGACGAGCGGGCCGAAGCCGTGAAGCCGGTGGAAGACCGTCTGCTGATGGCTTACACCCGCATCCGCGGCAACGTACGCAACGGTCTGGCCGTGGTAACGGTAAAGCGTGACGCCTGCGGCGGCTGCTTCAACACCGTACCGCCCCAGCGCCAAGCCGACATCATCGCCCACAAGAAAATCATCGTGTGCGAGCACTGCGGCCGCGTTCTGGCCGATGTAGAAGCCCGCAACGCCTAAGTGTATTTGCGTTTTTAGAGAAGAACGGCCTTGTTTTCGGGGCCGTTCTTTTTTTGTTCTTATGAGTTTGCTCGCAATGGTTCGCCGTGGATTTCGCAGGGGCTGGCAGGGGCTGTTCTGGCTGCTGCTGGTGCTTGCCAAACCCTGCGTTTCCCACTCTCAGCCCCTGCGCGACGCACTCAGTCCCACTCAGGTCAAAGCCTACGCCGAGGTGCTGAACATGCGGCCCGCCGCGGCCCGGGCCCTGCTCAGCGGCTCCGACGCCAGCACGCTGCTGGTTCAGGATTGCCTCGGTATCACGGAGCTGCTCATCAGCCAGGATGCCGGCCGCTACGAGGCCACCGTGCAGGCCCAGGACCAACGGCTCAAGCTCTTGGAAAAACAGCCCGCCGGCGCGCTGCAGGCCTACACCGCCGCCGAAATCCGGCTGCACCAGGCGGCGGCGCAGGTGGTATTCGGGCACGAGGTGCAAGGCGCCTGGAGTTTGCGCCAGAGTTACCAGCAGATGCAGCAGGTGGTACGCCGCTACCCGCAGTTTCTGCCGGCCCGCAAAACGCTGGGTATGCTGCAGTTCTTCATCGGGTCGTTGCCGGAGTCGTACCGCTGGTTTCTGAAGCTGCTGGGGCTGCCGGGTTCCGTGGAGGCTGGCCTGCACAACCTGCGCCGGGCCGCTACCGAGCCCAATGACTTTCAGCTGGAAAGCCGGCTGATTCTGGCTTTGCTGGAAGAAACCTACTACAAAAAACCCGAGGCGGCTCTCACGCTCATGAGCACGCTGCAGCGCCAGCAGCCCCAGAGTCTGCTGCTGAGCTACCTGCTGATCAGTCAGCTGAAAAAGCAGCACCGCACCGAAGCCGCCCTGGCCGCCTACCGGGCCGCTCCCACTGGCCCCGAGTACCTGCCGCTGCCCTACCTGCACCACATGGCCGCCGATTTACTGCTCTACCAGGGCCAGTACGCGACTTCCCAGCGCGAAAACCTGCAGTTTCTGCAGCTGTACCGGGGGCAGCACTACCGCAAGGATGCCTATTTCAAGCTGTATCTGGCGGCGTGGCTGGGCAACAGCCCGGCGGCGGCCGACAAGTACCGCCGGCAGATTGGCGCGGGCGGCCGCACGGTACTTGAGGAAGACACGTACGCCCAACGGTTTCTGGAAGACAAACAGCCGCTGAACTCTATCCTGACCAAAGCGCGCCTGCAGATTGATGGCGGCTACTACCGGGAGGCACTGAGTACGCTGGATGGGTTCCAGAGCACTGCCGCCACATCCCTGCACGACCGGCTGGAGGAGCCCTACCGCCGCGCCCGGGCCCTGCACCTGCTGGGCCGCCCCGATTCGGCCCGGCCGTACTACGCCCGCACCATTGCGCTGGCGGGCACCGCGCCGTACTATTTCGCTCCGCAGTCGGCCTTGCAGCTGGGTTACCTGTACCAGGCTGCCGGCCAGGCCGCTACGGCGCGCACGTATTTTCGCAAAGCCCTGAGCTACCCCCGCCACGAGTACAAAAACAGCACCGATACCAAAGCCAAGCTGGCCTTGAAGGAACTGGGGGAATGAGGCTGCTGAAAGCAGGGGTTCGAACGTCATTCCGAGCGAAGTCGAGAAATCTCGCGTGCTGATGTTGCAATACTATTCAGGTGTCAGCACGCGAGATGCTTCGGCTGCGCCTCTGCATGACGCCCTTTTTAGTGCGCTGACCACAGGCTTTCGTCAAAGCAAGTTGGCAGTTCGGTCCCGTACCTTTGCCCCGTGCTTTCTATTCCGCTTACCACTCTCCCGCCCGATTTTCGCGCCCGGGCCCTGCACTGGGCCGCGCAGTTTCCGCATTGCGCCTATTTCGAGCCTAATGACCTAACGTATCCCGAAGGCCCGTTTGAGCGGCTGCTGGGCGTAGCTGAACAGGCTCCCGCTGGGCCCCACTCGCTGGACCAACTCCGCCAGCTGCCAGACGCTACTGCCGGAGTTCCGCGCCTGGGTTTCCTCACCTACGACGTCAAAAACGAGGTAGAGCAGCTGTACAGCCACAACCCCTCGGGCCTCGACTGGCCGCAGCTGCACTTTTTCACCCCCCATACCTGGCTGCAGTGGCGCGGTGGCACGCTGGAAATTCACGGCCGCACCAGGGGCGTTTTGGAAGCTATTCTCGCTACCGAAGTGCCCCAGCCCAAACCGCCAACCACGCCCGCGCTGACTGCCCGCATGCCGAAAGCGGAATACCTGGCCGCTGTGGAAGCCGTGCGCGAGGACATTCTCAGCGGGGAAGTGTACGAGCTGAACCTGTGCCAGGAGTTCTATGCGGAAGGTGTACAGCTCGACCCAGTGGACCTGTTTCTGCGGTTGAATGCGGCTTCGCCGGCACCGTTTGCGGGCTTTGTGCGCTACCATGAGCACTTCCTGCTGTGCGCTTCGCCCGAGCGGTTTTTGTCGCAACATCAGGGCCGGCTGGTTTCTCAGCCCATCAAAGGCACCATCCGCCGCGGCACTACGCCGGCCGAGGATGCGCAGCAGCGCCAGACCCTGCTGCACGATGAGAAGGAACGAGCCGAAAACCTGATGATTGTGGACTTGGTGCGTAACGACTTGGCCCGGGTGGCCCGCACCGGTACCGTGCAGGTACCCGAGCTGTTCGGCCTTTACCCGTTCCGCCACGTCTGGCAGATGATTTCCACCGTTACCGCCGAGCTGCGCCCCGAGGCCGACCTAGTGGATGTACTGCGGGCCGCCTTCCCGATGGGTTCCATGACCGGAGCCCCGAAAATCCGGGCTATGCAGCTCATTGAGCATTATGAGCGGACCCGCCGGGGCCTGTACAGCGGCAGCATCGGCTACGTGGCTCCCGATGGCAGCTTCGACTTCAACGTCGTGATTCGCAGCCTGCAATACCGCCAGGACACCGGCTACCTCAGCTTCCAGGTCGGCTCGGCCATTACCTACGACTCCGTACCGGAGCGGGAGTATCAGGAGTGTCTGCTTAAAGCCCGGGCTATGCTGGAGGTGCTGGGGACTGTGGTGAGTGAGTGAGTGAGTGAGTGAGTGAGTGAGTGAGTGAATGGTATTCATCCTGAACTTGCGAAGGACCTTACCATGCGTGAGCAAGTCGTTCTATCCTAACAAGGTCCTTCGTAAGCAATGACAGTCCGTTTTCACGCGCGAATTCACTAAATCACTCATTCACCTATTCACCACTTCACCGTTCTGCCATTCTGTCATTTTCAGGGTAAAAACCCTACCTTTGCCGTTCTCTGAATTGTGAAGCTGCTGCCTGATAAAGGCCTTTTACTATGTCGCAACCGCTCCTGACCCTCGATTTTCTCGATACACCTACCCTGCCCACCCCCGCCGTGGACGCAGCTACCCACGACCATGAGCCCTCGGGCCAGGTGCGGGTGCAGGCGGCTACCCGCACGGGTAAAAGCCGCAAGCTCTACATTGAGAGCTACGGCTGCCAGATGAACTTCTCCGACTCGGAAATTGTGTCGAGCATCCTCTTCAATGAAGGCTTTGACACCACCGACCAGCTGGACAGCGCCGACCTGGTACTGCTAAACACCTGCTCCATCCGCGAGAAGGCCGAGCAGACCGTGCGCATGCGCCTGTCGCAGATCAACAGCCACAAAAAGCGCAACCCCGGCCTGCTGGTGGGCGTGCTGGGCTGCATGGCTGAGCGCCTAAAAAGCAAGTTTCTGGAAGAAGAGAAGCTGGTGGATCTGGTAGTGGGCCCCGACGCCTACCGGGACCTGCCCCAGTTGATTCAGCAGGTGGACGGCGGCCAAAAGGCCGTGAACGTGCTGCTGAGCCGGGAGGAAACCTACGCCGACATCACGCCGGTGCGCCTGAACTCGAACGGCATCACAGCCTTTATCAGCATCATGCGGGGCTGCGACAACATGTGCTCCTTCTGCGTGGTGCCCTTCACCCGGGGCCGGGAGCGGAGCCGCGACGCCCACAGCATCGTGCAGGAAGCCCGCGACCTAGTAGCCGCTGGCTACAAGGAAGTGACCCTGCTGGGCCAGAACGTGGACAGCTACAAGTGGGCTTCCGAGGATGGTGCTGAGTCGGTGAATTTTGCCCAGCTGCTGGAGCGCGTGGCGCTGGTAAGCCCCCTGCTGCGGGTGCGCTTCTCTACCTCGCACCCCAAGGATATTACCGACGAGGTGCTGCACACGATGGCGAAGTACGACAACATCTGCAAGTACATTCACCTGCCTGCCCAGAGCGGTAACTCGCGCGTACTCAAGCTGATGAATCGCACCTACGACCGGCCCTGGTACGAGGAGCGCGTGCTGGCCATCCGCCGCATCCTCGGCGACGACTGCGCCATCAGCACCGACATGATTGCCGGTTTCTGCTCCGAAACCGAGGAAGAGCACCAGGATACGCTCAGCCTCATCGACTTCGTGCAGTACGATATGGGCTACAACTTCTTCTACTCGGAGCGCCCCGGCACGCTGGCCGCCCGCAAGCTGGCCGACGATATTCCGCTGGACGTGAAGAAGCGCCGCTTGCAGGAAGTCATTGACCGTCAGCAGCTGCACGCCCGGGCCCGCTACGCCCGCATGGTAGGCCGCGTGCACCAGGTGCTGGTAGAAGGCCGCTCCAAACGCTCGGAAGAGCAGCTCAGCGGCCGCAACAGCCAGAACCAGGTGGTCATCTTCCCCAAAGGCACCGCCCAGAAAGGCGACTACGTGAACGTGCTGGTCACCAGCACCACCGGCGCTGCACTGATTGGGGAAATTGTGTAATAACCTGTTATCCGGCTTAAAAAATGATTTCTGGCCGGATAACAGCGTTTTAACAACACGCTCCAAAATAAAACGCGCCGCTTTTCGTCTTTCCTACGAAAACCCACTCCGACTTGACACCTTCCGAAATACAATCAATCAAGCAACGCTTCGGCATTATTGGTAATGCGCCGGCGCTGAATTACGCCATTCAGGTGGCTGCGCAGGTAGCCCCGACGGACATGACTGTGCTGATAACGGGCGAGAGTGGCTCCGGTAAAGAGTCGTTTTCCAAGATTATCCACGCCCTGTCGCCGCGTAAGCACGGGCAGTTCATTGCCATCAACTGCGGTGCTATTCCGGAAGGCACCATCGATTCGGAGCTGTTCGGGCACGAGAAAGGCTCTTTTACCGGCGCGCAGGAAGCCCGCAAAGGCTACTTTGAAGTTACCAACGGTGGCACCATCTTCCTCGATGAAATCGGGGAAATGCCGCTGGGCACTCAGGCCCGTCTGCTGCGCGTGCTCGAAAACGGGGAGTTTATCCGCGTCGGCTCCAGTAAAGTACAGAAGACGGATGTGCGCGTAGTGGCCGCTACCAACGTGAATCTGCTGGATGCTGTGCGTGAAGGCCGCTTCCGCGAAGACCTGTACTACCGCCTCAACACGGTGCCCATTACGGTTCCACCACTGCGTGAACGAGGCGATGATATCTACTTACTGTTCAGAAAGTTCGCCACGGATTTTGCCGACCGGTACCGGGTAAAACCGGTGAGCCTCACCAGCGACGCGGTGCAGGAGTTGCAGCGGTTCCGCTTCCCCGGCAACATCCGCCAACTCAAGAACGTAGCTGAGCAGATTTCGGTGCTGGAAACCGACCGGGAAATCGACTCCCGGGGCCTGCGCCGCTACCTGCCCCAGGAGCAAACATCCCAGCTACCCATGCTGGTGAGTGCCGCCGGCGGGGCCACCGACGGAGCCGGCAACGCCTATTCCGAGCGGGATTTGCTCTACAAGGTGCTGTTTGACATGCGCCGTGACATGACCGACCTCAAAAAGCTGGTGCTGGATCTGGCCGGTGGTCAGCGCCCTCATGAGGCCCAGGAATTACTGCGCCAGAACAGTCACCTGTTCACCAGTGTGCAGGTTTCGCCCTACGAAGGACCCGCTGCCCGTCCCCTTCGCCCCGAAGTAGGTGCGTCCGACTTTATCCTGAACCCGCGCGACCTGGCCGTGGAAGACGCCACCGACTACGAGGACGAGGATGGACAGCGCGTGGAGGATATTTCACACGAAACCGAGGAAGAAACGCTGAGTCTGGAGGCCAAGGAAAAGGAAATGATTATTAAAGCGTTAAAGAAGCACAACAACAAGCGCAAGTATGCCGCGCATGATTTGGGCATCTCAGAACGCACCCTCTATCGGAAACTCAAGCAATATGATCTGGAACAAGCGTAACTGGGCTTTCGGGCTGTGTCTGCTTTTATTGCTGCCCTTGTTCAGTGGCTGCGGCGTGTATTCGTTCAGCGGTACGAACATCGACCCCACGGTCAAGACGATTTCCATTGCCACCTTCGCCAACAATGCTAACAACGGGCCATCTTTCCTGTCGGCCCGATTTACGGAGGATTTCAAGGACTACTTCCAGCGCAATACCAGCCTGAAGCTGGTGCCCCGGGACGGCGACTTACAGTTTGAAGGACAGATAATTGCCTATGACTTTGCCCCGGCGGCCATCCAGCAAACCGCTACCGGCCAGGACCAGGCTGGTGCCAACCAGCTCACTATTCAAGTGCGGGTGAAGTTTACCAATACCAAGGACCCCAAGCAGGACTTTGAGCAGACGCTGCAAACCACCCGTCCGTTCTCCGCCACCCGCGACATTACCAGTATCAACAACGACCCCACAGCCCTGCGGGAGTTGTTCCGCAACATTATTACTGACGCCTTCAATAAGTCGGTTGCCAACTGGTAAGCCGGGTAATAGCCAGGTTTAATGCCTAAATTGGCGTATTGTTGCAGCCCCGTTACCAGTTGGGTTACGCCACCACTCCTTCCTCATTCCTTTCCGCACAGCCTCATTGCCTACTTTCCGGTAGCCGGCTGAGCCTAGTTTATTACCGCATGACCCGCGCGTCGCTACTGCACATCATGGACCACGTACACGGAATTTCGGATACCGAAGTTCGGGAGCTGGAACAATTGGCGGCCGCATTTCCCTATTGCCAGTCGGCCCATGTATTGCTGGCGAAGGCAGCTCATGACCGGGGCAGCATGCTGGCCAGCCAGCGCCTGCGCCGGGCCGCTACCTACGCCGCCGACCGGGACTTACTGCGCCAGCTGCTGGAGCAGCCTGCCGCAGCTGTCACCGTTTCGCCCACCGAAACCGCCTCTCCCAATCCGGATACTGTCGAGCTGCAGACATCCCCGGCTGACGTCGTAACCGTCGATACGCCGCTGGCCAGCGCAACCACTAGCCCGGTGGTTGCTGAACCGCCTGTATTACAACCGACGCACGAGGAGCCCGCCAGCCTGGAAGTAACGCCGGACCTTTTGCAGGAAGCTGTAACAGATTCAGCAGAAGCAGCTCCCCTGGAAATCACTGAGGCTCCGGAGCCGCCGCTACACGTTGCCAAGGCAGAGTTGGAGCCAGCTACCCTAACCGAGGTTACCGCTGTTTCTGAGACGGCCCCACCCGAGGCTGCAGCTGCAGTAGAGGTGGCAGATGATGTGCTGCCGGCCGTAGCGCCGCCCATTCGCCCGCCCGCCGACGGGGGGATTTCCCGGTTTGAGTTTGGCCTCAGCCAGACAACCCTGTCCGAACCAAGCGGATATCATCTTCCCGATCTGGAAGCCGAGCAGGAAGATGACGAACTGCCGACCCTGAGCGGTCTGACAGCCACGCCTCCACCCGCCGTTACGGCCCCTTTCCGCGCCGACGCCGACCTGGGATACTCGCTGGGAGCCGGCAGCCGCCTGGGCTACGACCTGCAGGCGCATGACGGCTACACGCTGGACCTGCCCCTGGATGCCTTCTTTGAGCCCGACGCGTTGCTGCTGGCTCATTTGAAAGCGCACAAGCCTAAGCCGGCCGCCTCGTCGTTTGATTTGATTAACCGTTTTCTGAAAACTCAGCCGCGCATCAAAACGCCGCACGGCATTCCGTTACCCGCTGAGGAACAACCGGATCTGTCGGTGCGCAGCACGAGCAGTGCCCCGGAGCTGGCTTCCGAAAGCCTGGCCAAAATCATGGTGCGGCAGGGCAAAAAGGATAAGGCCATTGAAATATATGAGCGGCTGATGGAGCGCCAGCCCGAAAAAAAGGCGTATTTTGCCGAGCAAATCCAACAACTGCAACAACCTTCGGAGTAGATGTACTACGTTCTTATTGCCCTGATTCTTCTTGTTTGCTTCCTGCTGGCCGTAGTGGTGCTGGCCCAAAACCCCAAGGGAGGTGGTATTTCCAGCCAGTTCGGGGCCGGCGGTGCCGCCCAGCTTATGGGTGTAAAGCGCACCGGCGACCTGCTGGAGAAACTCACCTGGGGCTTCGCCATCGGGCTGATGGTGTTGAGCCTGGGCACCCACGTTATTGGCGGTGCTCCTGCCGGTGGTCCGGTACGCAGCATCAACCAGCAGAAAGCACTGGAATCCCGCCCTACTCCCGCCCCGGCTATGCCTGGTGCTGCCGCTCCCGGCGCAGCCCCGGCAGCCGCTCCGGCCGCTACGCCTACGCCCCAGCCCGCTCAGTAAGCGGCCGGCGCTGCCCAGCAGCCTTATCACCGATTCTGAAACCGGTGGCTTCTTCGGGAGCCACCGGTTTTTTTGTGCGCGGCGTAACATCTGTCTGCCTTTTGCGCTTGTAGTGCCCAAAGCCCCGATCTACCAGGTCCGGCTGTCGTAATTTCTGCCACGGCTGACAGAAAGATGGCTTTTAGTGTCCATTCTGTCAGGTTTGGCGGGGCTGGCACAGGAAGTGTAGCACCCTAGGCACCACTCGTTTTCAAGTAAACCTTTCAACCAAAACGTACAATATGTCGCTTAGCATCAAACCGCTGGCTGACCGCGTAATTATCGCGCCTGCCGCCGCCGAGGAAAAAACCAAATCGGGCATCATTATCCCCGACACGGCCAAAGAAAAGCCCCAGCGTGGCGAAGTAGTAGCCGTAGGTGAAGGCAAAGTGGCCGACAATGGCACCACTATTAAGCCCCAGGTGAAAGCAGGTGACCAGGTACTGTACGGCAAATACGCCGGTACCGAAATTACCGTGGACGGCCAGGACTACCTCATCATGAAGGAGTCGGACATTTTTGCCGTACTGTAAGGTTTCCCTTCTCTCATTCCTCTCTGATTCCAAATACCCGAACCCACGATGGCTAAGAACATCCAATTCGATACTGAAGGCCGCGACAAACTGAAGCGCGGCGTTGATAAACTGGCAAACGCCGTGAAAGTAACCCTGGGCCCCAAAGGCCGCAACGTGGTTATCGACAAGAAATTCGGTGCCCCCACCATCACTAAAGACGGGGTATCGGTTGCTAAAGAAATTGAGCTGTCGGATCCGGTTGAAAACATGGGCGCGCAGCTGGTGAAAGAAGTAGCCAGCAAAACCGCCGACCAGGCCGGTGATGGTACCACTACCGCTACCGTACTGGCGCAGGCCATCTACACGGCCGGCTCCAAAAACGTGGCCGCCGGTGCCAACCCCATGGACCTGAAGCGTGGCATCGACAAGGCCGTACAGGCCGTGGTAGCCAACCTGAAAGCCCAGTCGAAGAAAATCGAAAACTCCTCGGAAATTGCCCAGGTAGGCGCTATTTCGGCCAACAACGACATGGAAATCGGCAAAATGATTGCCGACGCCATGGACAAAGTAGGCAAGGAAGGCGTGATTACTGTGGAAGAAGCCCGCGGTACTGAAACCGAAGTGAAAACGGTGGAAGGCATGCAGTTTGACCGCGGCTACCTGTCGCCCTACTTCGTGACCAACCCCGAGAAAATGGAGGCTGAGTTCGACAACCCCTTCATCCTCATCTACGACAAGAAGGTGAGCACCATGAAGGAGCTGCTGCCCGTGCTGGAGCAGGTGGTACAAACCGGCAAGCCGTTGGTTATCATCTCCGAAGACGTAGACGGCGAAGCCCTGGCTACCCTGGTAGTAAACAAACTGCGTGGCTCGCTGAAGATTGCCGCCGTGAAAGCCCCCGGCTTCGGCGACCGTCGTAAGGCCATGCTGGAAGACATTGCCGTGCTGACCGGCGGTACCGTTATTAGCGAAGAGCGTGGCTACAAGCTGGACTCGGCTACCCTGGAGTACCTGGGCACCGCCGAGAAGGTGATTATCGACAAGGATAACACCACCATCGTAAACGGTAAAGGCGAGAAAGAAACCATCACGGCTCGTGTAAACGAAATCAAAGCCCAGATCGGTACTACCACTTCCGATTACGACAAGGAGAAACTGCAGGAGCGTCTGGCCAAGCTGTCGGGCGGTGTTGCCATCCTCTACATCGGTGCTTCTACTGAAGTAGAAATGAAGGAGAAGAAAGACCGTGTGGACGATGCTTTGCACGCTACCCGTGCGGCCGTTGAGGAAGGTGTAGTACCCGGCGGCGGTGTTGCCCTGGTACGCGCCATCGACGCCCTGGAAGCTGTTGATACCCTGAACGCCGATGAGCGCACCGGGGTGAACATCATCCGCACTGCCATTGAGGCTCCCCTGCGCACCATCGTGGCCAACGCCGGTGGCGAAGGCTCGGTAGTAGTGCAGAAAGTGCGCGAAGGCAAAGCTGACTACGGCTACAACGCCCGCGAGGACAAGTACGAAAACCTGATGGCGGCCGGTATCCTCGACCCCACCAAGGTTACGCGCCTGGCCCTGGAAAACGCCGCTTCGATTGCCGGCCTGCTCCTGACCACCGAGTGCGTGATTTCGGATGAGCCTGAGGAAGACAAAGGCCACTCGCACGCTGGCGGTGCCCCCGGCATGGGCGGCATGGGCGGCATGATGTAATATCAGCCGTTGGCTGCCGGCTCTTAGCTGCTGGCTTACTACAAAGCCCCGCTGGACATTGGTCCGGCGGGGCTTTTTGCTTTTGTTGGGTGAATGGCACGCTACTTCTTGCGAATGAGTTGATTACTGAAGCCGATAATGCCCAACAGAAGCACTCCTAAGCCAGCCGTGACCCATTTAGCGAATTGGTAGTCGGCGCACAGGTTACGGTGTGTAACCACCGAAAAACACGGGTCATGATGCGTTTCATATTTCATGCTCACCTGTACGCTCACAATTCCGAGGCCAGCATACAACAGCAACAGGCTCAGAGCCACCACCAACCACGTGTGCATTCTGTCAGACATAGAGTAGATACATTATAGAAGAAGCAAAAGCATGTATAGTCAGACTGCCAGATTGTAGTCAGCCGGTCAACCTACCATGCTCCCCATAAAAAAGCCCCGCCGGACCAATGTCCAACGAGGCTTTTATGTGAGAAACACGGAATTTGTGTAATCCGACGAATCCGTCTACATCCGTGATTTAGCCGCGGCCGTGCATCATAGCAAAGAGCTTGCGGGCCAGCAGCACCAGCACCAAGCCGGCGAAAATCACGAAGCCGGCAATGAGGCCGAACACCGTGAGAGCCCCCAGCTCTTCCACGTACTTGGCAATGTAGCCACCCGCAATCTGGGCCACGAAGGGTGCCAGGAACCACACGCCCATGAGCATGGACGTGAGGGCCGGCGGCGAGAGGCGCGACACCATGGATAGGCCCACCGGCGAGAGGCACAACTCACCTACCGTATGGAAGAAATACGTGGCAATCAGCCACCAGATACTGGCCTTGATGCTCTGGTCGGCAATATCGCCGCCGCGCTGCATGACCGCGCCCACCATGAACAGGAAGCCCACACCCAGCAGAATCATGCCCAGACCCATTTTCACGGGAATGCTCAAATCCTTGCCCTTGCGGCCCAGGCTTACCCACAGAGCCGCCACCGGCGCGCCCAGCAGCACAATAAAGCCGGCGTTAACCGACTGGAACCACGAAGTCGGAATCAGGAAGCCACCCACGTTCCGGTCGATAAACTTATCGGTGTAGAGCGTGAGCGAAGAACCGGCTTGCTCGAAGCCGGCCCAGAAGAACACCACGAACAGGGTGATGATGAAGATTACGGCCATGCGGTCGGTTTCTTCCTTGGTCAGCGGCTCTTTTACGGCCACTTTGGTAGAGTCGGCACTCTGGCCTTCGGGGTACATGCCCACGTCGCCCAGGTACTTTCTGCCCAGCAGGTTGAAGGCCAGCTGCCCGATGAGCATGCCGATACCGGCCGCCATAAAGCCGTAGCGGAAGCCGTAGCTCATGATTTCGCCGGCGGCATTCTTGGTGGCAAACAGGTTTTCGGCCAGGAAACCGCACACCAGCGGCGCAATGAACGCGCCGGTGTTGATGCCCATGTAGAAAATGGTAAACGCCGCGTCGCGCAGCGGGTCGCCCTGCTCATAGAGCTTACCTACGATGGTGGAGATATTGGGCTTGAAGAAGCCGTTACCCAGAATCAGCATCAGCAGGCCTACCAGCGTGGGCCAGGGCATGCCAAAAGCTGCCGCCTGCGTAGACAGTGAAGGCTGCATGAACAGGAAAAATTGCCCGACAGCCATGGTAAGGCCCCCGATGAGAATGGCCCGACGCTGCCCGATAAACTTATCGGCAATCCAGCCCCCAATGATGGGCGTAAAGTACACGAAGCCGGTAAAGTAGCCGTAGATGAGCGTAGCACTAGCCTCCGGGATACCCAGGCCTCCTTCAAGCGCTGTTTTGGTGAGGTAAAGCACCAACAGGCCCCGCATACCATAGTAGCTGAACCGTTCCCACATTTCGGTGAAGAATAGCAGGTAAAGTCCAGGCGGATGGCTTTGCCGCATGGTGGGCTGCTCCTGAACAGCGGAGGTCGTTTGCATGAAAAAAAGAAGTGAAGTGAAGAAAGAAATACCTGCGGCTGCAACCGCAGGGCAGGTTGGTAAAGCTACAAAAGTTTCGCAACCCAGCCGAAAGCCCCGACGCTGGCTTCCATCTCAACTGACAAACATTTGTAAGTAAGAAAAAAACCTAAGCGAAAATTCGCTCTTTTTTCTCCTTTCACCGTAGAGGGCTCGGGTTTTTGACTATTTTTGTTCTCGAATTCCCCCATTATCCCACCCAACCCCCAACCCGTTTTCGGCCCTTTTTTATGATGGATTCCGCCGCCAACGCTCGCCTCGCACCCCTGGGCATCTCCCACGCCGCCCAGGTGCACCTCAACCTCACCCCCGCCGAGCTGGTAGAGCATGCCCTGCGCCGGGGCGAAGGCACCCTCACCGACACCGGTGCGCTGATGGCCGATACCGGTCAGTTTACCGGCCGCTCCCCCAAAGACCGGTTTGTGGTAAAGGATGCCAGCACCGAAGAATCGGTATGGTGGGGCGACATTAACATCCCCTTCGACGCCGACAAGTTCGACCAGCTGCACCAGAAGATGGTGAAATATCTGGAAGACAAGGAAGTGTACGTGCGCGACGCCTACGCCGGTGCCAACCCCGACTACGAGCTGAAGCTGCGCGTGGTAAACGAGCTGGCCTGGCACAACCTGTTCTGCTACAACATGTTCCTGCGCCCCGCCGAGGGTGCGGATACCACCTGGACGCCCGATTTCAGCATCATCTGCGCCCCTGGCTTCGAGGCCGACCCAGCCGTGGATGGTACCCGCCAGAAGAACTTTGCCATTCTGAACTTCTCGAAGAAGATGATTCTGATTGGCGGCACGGGCTACGCCGGTGAGATGAAGAAGGGCATTTTTGGGGTGTTGAACTATCTGCTGCCCCACCAGCACAACACCCTGAGCATGCACTGCTCGGCCAACGTAGGCAAAGACGGCGACACGGCCATCTTCTTCGGCCTCTCGGGCACGGGTAAAACCACTCTCTCGGCCGACCCCAACCGCGGCCTCATCGGCGACGACGAGCACGGCTGGACGCCCGACGCGGGCATCTTCAACTTCGAGGGCGGCTGCTACGCCAAGGTGATTGACCTGAGCCAGGAGAAGGAGCCCGAAATCTGGAACGCCATCAAGTTTGGCTCCATCGTAGAAAATACGCGCTTCGTACCCGGCACCCACACCGTGGACTACGCCAACAAGAGCGTAACGGAAAACACCCGCACGGCCTACCCCATTCACTACATTCCGAATGCCATTGAGCCGTCGGTGGCCGGGGCACCCAAGAACATTTTCTTCCTGACGGCCGATGCGTTTGGCGTGCTGCCTCCCATCAGCAAGCTGGATAAGTGCCACGCCATGTACCACTTCATGAGCGGCTACACCGCCAAGGTAGCCGGCACCGAAATGGGCGTTACCGAGCCCCAGACCACTTTCTCAGCCTGCTTCGGCCAGGTGTTCCTGCCCCTGCACCCCACCAAGTACGCCGAGATGCTGGGCCAGAAAATGGAGGAAAACGACGTGAACGTGTGGCTGGTGAACACCGGCTGGACGGGCGGCTCCTACGGCGTTGGCTCGCGCATGAAGCTGGGCTACACCCGCGCCATGATTACGGCTGCCCTCAACGGCGAGTTGGACAACGTGGAGTTCCACAAGCACCCGGTGTTTGGCGTGGAAGTACCCGCCTCGGTACCCGGCGTGCCCACCGAAATTCTGGACCCGCGCAACACCTGGGCCGATAAAGAAGCCTACGACCGCACGGCCGCCGACCTGGCCGAGAAGTTCGTGCACAACTTCCAGCGGTACGCCGACTATGCCAACGAGGACATCCTCGCTGGCGCGCCTAAAGTAGCCGTGGCCGCCGGCGTGTAACGCCCCGCGCCTTCTGCTTTCGGGCATGTAAAAGCCCCTCGAGTTGCAGCTCGAGGGGCTTTTTGCTTGGCTTCTACTTTAGATAGAGCTGGATTGCAGCAGTTTACTGGCGGCTTGTTTTTCCAGAGTGCCCTTGACAAGCAGGCCCGCTCCGAACAACAGTATTCCTACATACACCACGTAGCTCCCACCCAGATACAGCCAACTTAACAGGCTGAGCACTACGCCGCCAACTATAAACACGGCCCCAATCGTTACCAGCATTTGGGCGGCTTTGAGCTTTTTGCGGGCATCTTCGGTAACCAGCAGCCGCTGCATCTTCTGATATTTTTGGGCTAGCTGCTCTACTTGTTCGGGCATGGCACCTTCTTCCAGCAGCATAGGCACTACTTCCTGGGGCCGGCCGGCGGTGTAGAGTTGGATGGCGCGTTTCTGCGCGTATTTTTCTCGGTACATGATAACGTAGGGATACTGGGAAAGGCGGCAAATCTAGTAAGTTTGTCTTCTGACTTCATTCCTTTTCCTGTTAGTTGTATGCGTAAGCGCCTGTTGCCGCTGCTGCTGGCCCTGCTGTCACCCCTGAGCCTGTGGGCCTGGGGCGCGGAAGGACACCGCACCGTCGGAAAAATTGCCGAACACCACCTCTCCCGCCACGCCCGCCGTGAGGTGAAGAAGCTGCTGGGCACCGAAACCCTCACCCTAGTGAGCACCTGGCCCGATGAAATCCGCTTCTACCCGGAGTTCAAAGACACGGCCCCCTGGCACTACGTGAATACCCCCTCCGGCCTGGGCCACGACGCCTACATTCAGGCCGTGAAAACCCAGACCAACGCCAACGCCTACTCGGCCCTGGAAACGCAGTTGCGCATTCTCGGCGACGAGAGCAAGCCGCAGGCTGAGCGCGCCGCCGCGCTGAAATACGTGGTGCACATCGTAGGTGACATTCACCAGCCCATGCACACGGGCCACGCCGAAGACAAAGGCGGCAACGACATCAAGCTAAAATACCGTGGCAAGGACACCAACCTGCACAGCCTCTGGGACAGTGGCCTGATTGACTATCAAGGCCTCAGCTACACCGAAATGGCCTGCCAGTACGACCGGAAGCTGCGCCACAGCCAAGCGCGTGCCTTCCAGAAAAGCACGCCCGAAGAGTGGCTGTGGGAATCGTACTCCTCCAGCGAGAAGCTGTACCAGGAGACTCCCGACGGCACCGACGTGGACTACAAATACTACCCCGCCCACGCCGAGCTGATGAAGCAGCGTATGGTGGAAGCCGGCGTCCGGCTGGCTGGTCTGCTCAACGACGTGCTGTAGACTGTCCTACTATTCCGACCTATTCCAACGCCCCGTTGACTTCGTGTAACGGGGCGTTTTGCGTTTCTGCTGCCCAATTCGCCCTACCTTTGCCCCATGCCGCACACCTTTTTCGCCCCTGACCTCAGCACTGCCCTCACCTACCAACTCCCCGAAGATGAGAGTAAGCACGCCGTACGCGTATTGCGTCTCTCCGAAGGCGACCCGGTAGTGCTACTGAATGGGCAGGGCGGCGTGTTTGAAGCGGAGGTGGCTGAGGCCAATCCCAAACGCTGCCAGCTGCGGGTAGTGCAGTCCCAGTTGGTGGCCCGCCGCCCCTACCACGTACACCTGGCCGTGGCCCCCACCAAAAACCTCGACCGCATGGAGTGGCTGGTGGAAAAAGCCACTGAAATAGGCGTGGACCAGATTACGTTTCTGCGCTGCGCCCGCTCGGAGCGGCGTGAGCTAAAGCTGGACCGACTGGAGAAAATAGCAATCAGTGCCCTCAAACAGTCGGGCCAAGCCTGGCTGCCGCAGCTTACAGAACTCACCGATTTCGGCCGCTTCTTGCCCACCGTCGCGCCCGAAACCACGTTTATCGCCCATTTGGAAGATGGCGAGCGGACCCCGCTGGCAAGGGTAGCCGCCACGGCCAACACCTGCTGCGTCCTCATTGGGCCCGAGGGAGACTTTACACCCCAGGAAATTGACGCCGCCTTTGCCCGGGGCATCCGGCCCGTAACACTGGGCGCATCCCGCCTGCGTACCGAAACAGCTGCCCTGGCCGCCGTGCACACGGCGCACGTGGTGCGGGAGCTGGCGGGGTAAAGGCGCGCTTTGCTCAGGCGGAGAAATAGCGCACTTCGGTATCGTTGTGCAGATCTTGAAAATCAAACACTAAGCAGGTTATCTTCATCAGGAGCTGCATGCTGTGGGCCAAATCCTCCGCCGTAGCCAGCGGCTGAAATGCCAGCAGCTTGTCCTTATGGTCGTAATAGGTGAACCCGAGGTTGCGTAATCGGCGCAGATGCACAGGGCGAATGGTAGATTCTTGGCGGTGGCGGATCAGCTCAGGTAGCGTTAGAATTAAGGTTCGACGCACACGCCGGATGGAAAGGCACAACCGCGTGGACTTACTCAATACCAAGGTAAAAGCAGCGAGGTCCCCAGCCAACAGTTGTTTCATGAGCTCCTGCAGTACAGAAGTATTAGTTGGCGGACTGGATGCAGCGTCCAAAAGTTTCTGGCGTTGCTGTTCGTAATTCAGCAGCATTTCATGGTGCAGCCCATGCGGCTCCTGCTTTGCCGTTATTGCCCGTTGCAAAAAACGAATCCACCGATCTACCTGCTCCAACTCATCTGCATGCTTATTTTGAAGCAGCTGTAGCAAATGTATCTGGTGTTTCACCAAGTGCTGCCCCTTCTGAATACGAGCAGCCAAGCGGTAGTCCTGCTCTTGCAAAGCTTCGCGTAATTGCTTGGCCAACGCACGTTGTTCGCGCGTGTAGTAGTTTAGTAGTAGCGTACTATTTTCGGTCATATTGAATACTGTCACGTGAATTCGTAGTAGCCGTGTTAAAGTAGCAACACCCACACGAATTTATAGCGCAGCGCGGCCGTTAAGCCTTGTATCACCACACATGGTGGCCGCCACATGCTTCCTTTTTTCCTGCCTATGCATCGGTTATTCGCGTTTTTGCTTCTCCTTGTTTTACCGCTGGTGGCCGCCGGGCCGCCGCTCGCACCCAGCTTCCGCATTGCGAAGCTGCACTACGGTGGGGGTGGCGACTGGTACGCCAACAAAACCAGCCTGCCCAACCTCATCCGCTTCTGCAACCAGACGCTGCGCACCAACATTGACCCTGAGGAAGGGACCGTAGAGCTGGATTCGCCGGAGCTGCTCACCTACCCCTTTGTGCACATGACCGGCCACGGCAACGTCACGTTCACCGACGCGGAGGCCCGCAACCTGCGCCGCTACCTAATGGGAGGCGGTTTCCTGCACATCGACGACAACTACGGCCTCGATAAATTCATCCGGCCCGAGATGAAAAAAGTGTTTCCGGAGCTGGAATTCGTGGAACTGCCCTTCTCCCACCCCGTGTACCACCAGAAGTTTCAGTTTCCGCGCGGTCTGCCTAAGGTGCACGAGCACGACGGCAAGCGACCCCAGGGCTTTGGCCTGCTCTATAAAGGTCGGCTGGTGTGCTTCTACAGCTTCGAGTGCGACCTGGGCAACGGCTGGGAGGACCTAGGTACGTACCCTGAGGACACGCCAGCCGTGCACGAAGCCGCCCTCAAAATGGGCGCGAATCTGGTTACCTACGCCCTGACACAGGAGTAAGCTACTCAAAAGCAGCACTGGCATCAAAAAAACCGCAAGCATGGGCTTGCGGTTTTTTTGATGCCAGTGCTGCTTAAAACCGTCGTTGCAGAATTTCGCCCAGCACGAAGGCAGCGCGCACACTGGCCGGATTCTTCAGCATTTCACTTAGCGTCTGGCGGGTATCCTGGGTATTCACCGGCGGACGCGACCAGTAGTCGTCGGGGTTGGGCTGGCTGGCGGCCCGGGGCAGTGTTGCAGCCCGGCGCGCTTCCCGCTGGGGCACTTCCAGCGAGTGGGGTGAGGCTGGCTTTTCGAGGGAGCGAGCCGGAGCTGTGGTCTGCTCCAGGCTACGAGACCGGGGCGCAGCCTCCATCGGCAGTGGCCGCCCAGCCATGGTAGTAGCCGCTGGCGCTGGCGCAGCAGGAGGCCGGGCGCTGGCCTGAAACTGCTTGAGCAGCTCGTCGAAGCTGCCGGCGGGCAGGCTAGCTGGTTTGCCGGTGGTGCGGGGCCGCTCCCGCTGCTCACGCGCCGTAGTGGCCCGCGCCTTCTGCACCATTCGCCAGATGAATACCCCCAGCCCAATCAGAATCCAGAGCAGTGCTTTCAGTTCCGCCATTGTGCAACAGGAAAACGGGTTGAAGAATCCGGTAGCGCCCGTCCGATCCGGCAGATCCGGTACGCGGCCTTAACGTACGCCTTTTTCGGGGAAGCGGCCTTTTTTGGTGCGGTAGAAAGCTTTGATTTCCTCCAAGTCCTTCTCGTAGTCGCCGGTGGGCCAGAACGCCGGGCCCACGCCGGCTTCCTTTTTCTCGTAATCGAGGTAACCCAGCAGAATAGGCACCCCCGCTCCCAGGGCAGCGTGGTAGAAGCCTTTGCGCCACTTCGGCTGATAGGACCGGGTCCCCTCCGGTGTAATCAGAATGACCAGCTCCTCCCGCTCGTTAAACAGCTGCACCATGCCATCCACGAGGCTGTTGTTTTTGCTACGGTCCACGGCCAGGCCGCCCAGGCTGCGCACCAGCGCACCCAGTACCGGAATGGTGGTCCACTCCTTTTTGATGGTGAGCTTCACATCTACGTCCATCAGGAAGAAAGCCGCCCGCGCAAACATGAAGTCCCAGTTGCTAGTGTGCGGTGCGGCAATCATCATGCTTTTTTTGATGCCGGGAGGCACCGGATACCCCAAGTGCCAGCCCGTCAGCCAGAACCAGAATTTAGAAAACAGGTACCAGAAGGTAGAAGTCTTTCGAGCCATAGTACAAAAAGCAGCAGCCGGGTGGGGTTAAGTGGCTACCAGAATTCAAAGCTAGAGAAATGCGGCGGATGCCCCCTATTCCGGTGCCAGTAACGCCCGCAGCTCCGGTTCCCGGCGCAGGGTATAGCGGTAGCCAATGTCGAACAGCTCAGGGGCACGGCGGAAGCTCAGGGTGCGGTACTGGCATAGCTCCGGCGGCTCCAGCAGCAGGTGGCACAGCTGCTTACTGAGCACCGTATTGCCCCCAATTGCCAGGTTGAAGGTACGCTCCACCAACGCCCGCATGTTGGGCACCTGTGCTTCCGGGTTAGGCGGATTGCAATGCACACCCACCACGCGTAAATGGGCCGGTGCTCCTTCCAGCAGCGCTTCCACGGGCAGGTTGTTCAGCAGCCCGCCATCCACCAGTTGCCGCCCCTGGTACTCCACCGGTCGGTACAGGATGGGTACGGCCGCCGAAGCCAGCAAGGGCGGCAGCAGGGGGCCGCTGGAAAAGCGCACGGAAGTACCGGCCAGCAAATCGGTAGCCACCAGCGTGAGTGGTAGCCGTAGCTGCTCGAAGGTGCAGCCCACGCCCAAATGCTGCTCCAGCAGGCTTCCTACGGCATCCAGGTGCAGAATACCGTGGCGACTGAGGGCAACACGGGTAAGGCGGGCAATACGCAGCTCCTGCAACAGCCGTAGAACTTCCCGCGGGGGCATGCCTGCCGCATACAGCGCCGCCACAATCCCTCCCGATGACACACCCGACAGACACGCTACAGGCAGTTGCAGCTCATCCAGGGCCGCCAGCACGCCCAAATGAGCAATGCCCCGGGCTCCCCCACCGGAAAGTGCCAGCCCCAGTTGGTAGCTGATGGTCGGGGCCTGGGTTCCGGTGGCTTGCACCTCGTTTACGGAAGGAGGCGGTACGGTCGGCATCACGGAATTGGCGAGGCAGTAAGTGACGAAAAACCAAAAACCAGCAGTAAACCGCCCTACAGCTCGCTTAACCGGAAGCGCTCCGCCACCCGAACACCTTTTTCGGTATCCTGCACGGTTATGCATTCGGTTTGCGCGTCATGCTCCAGTACCAGCACCCAGTTTTCGGCGGCGGCACGGCGCAGCAGGGCCTCTTTTTCCTGCATCGTTACCAGTGGGCGCATATCATAGCCCATCACGTAGGGCAGCGGCACATGAGCGGCGCTAGGTATCAGGTCGGCCACGAAGGCGACCGTGCGGCCCTTGTACTGCAGCACCGGCAGCATCATTTTTTCAGTGTGACCATCTACGAATACGATTTCCTGGAACATCGGCAGCCCGGCCGGCACGCCCTCCTGTACAAACTGCAGGTGGCCACTTTCCTGAATAGGCCGAATATTTTCCTGCAGAAAACTGGCTTTCTCGCGCGGATTGGGCGTTAGGGCCCAGTCCCAATGCGCTTGGTTGCTCCAGTACGTGGCGTTGGGGAAGGCCGGCAGCAGCTTGGCATCCGGCGTGCGCACCACGGCTCCGCCCACGTGGTCGAAATGCAGATGGGTCAGGAATACGTCGGTGATGTCGGCGGATGTGAAGCCGAGTTGCCGCAGGGAGTTTTCCAGCGTATCGTCGCCGTGCAGGTAGAAGTGGCCCCGGAACTTGTCGTCCTGCTTGCTGCCGATGCCGGTATCTACCAGCGTCAGGCGGCCTGCGTCTTCCACCAACAGGCAGCGCAACGCCCAGGTACACATATTGTTGTCATCGGCGGGCACCAGCTTCTGCCACATGCTTTTGGGCACCACGCCAAACATGGCACCGCCATCCAGTTTGAACAGGCCGGTATCGAGGGTATGAACGGTCATAGGGAGTGGGTGGGGTTGGAACAGTAAAGGAATAAAAAAATGTCATCCTGAGCAGAGCGAAGGACCTTATCACGTTGCAACGATTTGTTCAGCTGTGATAAAGTCCTTCGCTTCGCTCAGGATGACAAGGTTTTTTTAGCCGCTTGCTGTTACTCCAGCACCACGCCCATATTCGAGAACTTATCGATGCGCTGGCTGATGCGCTCCTCGTGGGGCAGTGCCTCCAGCTCATCGAGGGTTTTGAGGATGGTTTTCTTCAGCGTTTTGATCATGGTGGCCGCGTCGGTGTGGGCACCGCCCAGGGGCTCCTTCACGATGCCGTCCACGAGCTTGTTGCCCAGCATGTCGGTGGCCGTGAGCTTGAGGGCCTCGGCGGCCTGTTCCTTATAGTCCCAGCTGCGCCACAGGATGCTGCTGCACGACTCCGGCGAAATAACCGAGTACCAAGTGTTTTCCAGCATCAGCACCCGGTCGCCGATGGCAATACCCAGGGCTCCACCCGAGGCACCTTCGCCAATGATGATGCAGATAACCGGCACCTTCAGCAGGAACATTTCCTTGAGGTTGCGGGCAATGGCCTCGCCCTGGCCCCGCTCCTCGGCCTCCAGGCCAGGAAATGCGCCGGGCGTATCAATGAGCGTTACGATGGGCTTACCAAACTTTTCGGCCAGCTTCATCAGGCGCAGGGCCTTGCGGTAGCCCTCAGGGTTGGGCATACCGAAGTTGCGGAGTTGACGCTGCTTGGTGTTGCGCCCCTTTTGTTGCCCGATAAACATTACCGAGCGGCCGTCAATTTCTCCGAATCCGCCCACCATGGCCTTATCATCGCCCACGGTCCGGTCGCCGTGCAGCTCGATGAACTTCTCAGTCATGCCCTCAATATAGTCGAGGGTATAAGGCCGGTCGGGGTGGCGTGAGAGTTGCACGCGCTGCCAGCGCGTGAGATTTTGGTACGTTTCTTTTTTAAGCGCTTTTATTTTGGCTTCGAGGGCCGTTACAGCGTCCGATACATCTACCTGGCTATCGAGGGCCAGTTGTTGCATTTCGCGGAGCTTGCCTTCGAGAGCGGCAATTGGTTGTTCGAAATCGAGGAGCATTGCCACGGCAGAGTGCGTCTTGGAGGTGCGAGGAGTTGGGTTGAGAAGAAAGCAAAGGTAAGCGAAGGGCCGGATACAGTGTGCTGCTTGCTTGCCGGGATTTTTTCAAAAAACTTTCTCCCTGACTGCCAGCCCAAAACAGATCAGACAACTGCTTTTTTTAACTTTTTTTATTCCTAAGGTTGCACAGTCCATTTCGGCCCTCTACTTTTGCATCATCAAAACAGGAAGGGCACACGGCCTGACCAGTGAGATAAACGGTTCGGTAGTTCAGTCGGTTAGAATGCCGCCCTGTCACGGCGGAGGTCGCGGGTTCGAGTCCCGTCCGGACCGCAAAGGCCCTTCAGAGAAATCTGGAGGGCCTTTTGCTTTTTCCGGCTTGTGGCTTTTACACTCCCCTCCTACAGGCTGGCTTGCAGCTGAGTCAGGGAATTCACCGGTCATAATGGCGTTTACAGGTGCCGATGTTTAGGTCAGGTACCTAATGGGCCCGGCTGCTTTCTATTGGGTTGGCGGTTAAAACAGGTACTCAAGAAAAATTTTCAACTTTTTTTCAAAGGCTATTCGGTTTAGTAACAGACCAATACCCCTGTAAAAACCACGCCTACGCTGCCGCAATGCAGTTTTTTGTTTGCACAGTCAAAATCGACCTTCTATATTTGCATCATCAAAACGGAAGGACACACGATCTGACCCAATGATGAAACGGTTCGGTAGTTCAGTCGGTTAGAATGCCGCCCTGTCACGGCGGAGGTCGCGGGTTCGAGTCCCGTCCGGACCGCAAAAAGCCCCAGCATCAAATGATGCTGGGGCTTTTTCGGCTTTACGCCGTTGCCTCCGTTGCTCGGTGGGCTAAGTTTTCAATATCGGCCCGGCGGGCCAGCACCTGCAGCCACTCGGACGGAATAGCGGCCTCGCCGTAGTACAAGCCGGCCAAACCGCCGGTTACGGCCCCGGTGGTGTCGGTGTCGTCGCCGAGGTTGACGGCGGCCAGCACGGTTTCGGCGTAGGTTTCGTGACGGAGCAGGCACCAGAGGCTGGCTTCCAGAGTGTGCATCACATAGCCCCCGCTGTCGATGGCCGTAACGGCTATATCGGGCAGACGGCCACTCAGGATGCGCTCAAACTTATCAGCTTCATGGGCCGGAATATTCAGCTCAAGTAACTGAGCTGGGGCCGCAGTGCGCATGGCGGTGTAGGCGGCGGCCGGCGAGTGGCCGGCGCGCAGGTGGCGGGCTATTTCCAGGTACAGAAAACACGCCACGGCCGAGCGGATGTGCCCGTGCGTAACGGCCGACACCTGCCGGATCAGCTCAAAACGCTCCGGTAGCGGGGCATTTTCCTGATAGAAAGCCAGCGGCAGAATCCGCATCAGGGAGCCGTTGCCGTTGCTGTATTCATCGGTCTTGCCAGCCAGGATCAGGTCGGGGTCGGATTGCAGTCGGCTCAGGGCCTCCCGGGTGGTGATGCCGATATCGAACACCCGGCCGTGGGGCGTCCAGAGGTTTTCGTAGTACCAGCGGCGGCTGTATTCGGCCACTTTGCCCACGCTGAATCCATCGGCAATGGCCTGGGCCAGGCAGAAAGTAAGCGAGGCATCATCGGACCAGGTGCCGGCGGGCTGGTGGTGGGTGCCGTATTCGCGCATGTGCACCACGGGGTCTTGGCGGCGGGCGGGGCGGCTTTGAAACTCAACGGGCACGCCCAAAGCGTCGCCCACGGCCAGGCCCAGTAACGCAGAACGGAGTTGGGATTCGCGGGAGGGTATAGCTGTCATGCAGTATATAAAGAGGGATACGCGCCCAAATTACGAGGAGAACAGGAATTGGGTGATGGTATGATGAGGTGACAGGTTGGTCCGTCATTCCGAGCGCAGCCGAGGAATCTCGCGTGCTGACGTCTGGTTTACTACTACAACATCAGCACGCGAGATTTCTCGGCTGCGCTCGGAATGACGTTCTTTTTATCAATTACCGTTCACCACCTCACCGTATTACCGCCTGCTTGCTGGCGGAGCGGCCGTAGCGGGTGGGGAAGTACATCAGCTCGGCTTTGGCGGGGTTGACGGTATAGTGGCCCCGGTAGCGCGGCTGCAGGGCAATGCGGAATGTGTGGCGGCCGACGGGCAGCACATCCATGAAAATGCCCACCTGGTGGCGCAGGTACTCCCGGTGCACCTCAAAGGCGTTGCCGCGCGCTGGCTCCCCGTAGGAGCAGCCCGCCGGGATGGGCACTTCCAGCAGTACGTAGCGGGCTTCGGCTTTTACCTCCACGGTTACTTCCAGCTCGGCCGGCTGCCCGGCCGGTAGCTGCACGCTGCTACTCTCCTGCCCGGCCAGGCGGGTGCGCACCACGAAAGGAGCGGCTACGGCGGCCGGCGCGGGGTTCCAGAACGATTGATAGGCCGTGGCGTACACCGGCAGGCCGCCCTGCTTGTGCAACGTGAGCGGCCCGGCAGCTGCCGGCATTGTCGTCTCAAACGGGAATTTGTTGATTTCCTGGGTGAGCCCGCCGCTGAGCCGGGCCCGGGCCGTGAGGCCGCCGCTGGCCGGCACCACCAGGTCGGGGCCGATGGTGGCCAGAATTTGGGCGGCTTCGTAGGTACTGGCCCAATGGCCCTGCTGGCGGCGCTGCTGCAATAAGTATGTTCGGATGCGCAACAGCTCCCGCTCCTGTCCGCCCTGGGCCCGGAGCAGCCGGTACGCCAGCAGCGTATTGCCGACGCGGTCCGGCAGAAGGTACCGGTAATATGAGCCCGTGTGCAGCGTATCGGCATAAAATACTCCGCCCAGCTCCGTACGCAGGCGGTAGCGACGCAGCGTATCCAACTGGAACGGCAGGCCGGTTTGCTGGCGCAGCTGCGTGAGGGCCAGGTACCGGTCGAGGGGCTGGCGGCCGCGCGGCTCCTGCTCCATGCGCCGGATCAGGGTGGCGAAATCTGGCTGGGCGCCCAGCCGGTAGAGCAGGTGCAGCAGCCGGATCCGGTCATCATCGGTTCGGAAATACAGGGCATCGAGGCGCTGCCCGTTGGGCGTGGCGGCCAGGGCCTGCCGCACAGCCGCATCAGCAAAGGCCATGTCCAGTTGCCGGAGCAGAAACTGCCGGAACGGGGCTTTGTCCAGCGCCACTTTGTAGCCCTGCTCCTCGGCCTGCAGCAAGGCCTCCAGCACGTGCAGCGTGGCCCAGGGGCTCACCGGCGACGTGGGCCAGGTGCCCCACAGGCCTTCCGGCTGATGGCGGCCGCGCAGCAGGTGCCGAATGAGCCGCTCTACGTTGCGGCCTTCTTTGAAAGGCTGCTGCAACCCCTGCCGGATGCGCTGCTCCAGCAGCAGCCCCAGCAGCTTGGAAGCCGCCTGCTCGTTGCAGAGGTACGCGTACCCCTGCAGGTGCCGGATTTCCTCCAGCAGCACGGGCAACGGGTCGCTTTCCAGCCGCACCGTCACGGGGCCCAGCTCCGGGCGTACTGACAGGGTAAGGGTCGTATCGGGGGCGGTAACGACGGCGAAGGTGCCCACCCGCTCCCGGGTACCGGCCGGCAATACCGGCAGGTGCCGCAACTCCCCATCCTGATAGCCGTTGGGCTGCATCAGGCTGAAGCTCACGGACACGGAATCGGTATCGGAGGGGGCCGTGAAGGTGAGCGTATCCACGGCCGACGTGGCCACACGGCGGGCCTGAGTGCGGGCCGGCCCCTCGCCTACCCGGAAGCGGATGGTTACCTGGGCCGTATCGGGCAGGTAGTTGAGGGTTTTGCCCAGCACCTGCGGCCGGTCGCCCTGCACCAGGAAGCGTGGAGCGGCCAACTCTCCCATCACGGCTTTAAAAGACCGAAGCTTCTGGGTGAAGCAGCCGGTGCGGGCGTGGTTGTCGGAGGCCAGCACGAAGGTATCCCAGCCGGTAATATCGTCGGGAATAATCACCTCGGTGCGGGCCTGGCCCTGCTGGTCGGTCACCAGCGTGGGGCGCCACCAGCCCACGTCCGAGAAGCGCTGCCGCAGGGACAGGCGCGGGTCGCGGCCGGCGGCCAGGGGCAGGCCATCGGGGCCCAGCGCGGCCGGAGCACCATTCAGGCCCGGGGCCGGACGGCCGGGCACCCCGTTTTTGGTAGTGATGATCAGAACCCCATTGGCCGCCCGAGAGCCGTACATAGCCATGGCCGACTCGGGTTTCAGCACCTGCACGTTGGCAATCAGGTCGGGGCTGAGGCTGCTCAGGTCGCCGCTGTACGGCAGCCCGTCCACAATAAGCAACGGCTGGCCGCCTGGTAAGCTACTGGCTCCGCGGATCATAACGCGGCTCCGGCCATCGGGCAACGTCTGAATCTGCAGGCCGGCTACCTTACCCTGCAGGTCTTGGGTTGAGGCAATGCTTTCCACCGCTACAGGTTGGCCTCCCACCTTCGTCACGCCGAAGCCTGTCACAACCACTTCCTGCAACTGCTTACTGTCCGTTGCCAACGCCTCCCGGATATCCAGCCCATCAATCCGGCGCTCCTTCGATACATAGCCGATAGAGGAAAACGTTAAAACACTGCCTTCGAGCGGGGCAGACAGCACGAAGCTGCCATCAGCCTGCGTGCTGACGCCGATGGTGGTGCCCTTCAGCAGCACCGTTACGCCGGGCAGTCCCTCCCCGGTGGACCGGTCAGTAACGCGGCCGCGCACCACCACCCAGCCGGGCTGCGGAATGACGGGAGTGGCTACCGGAATTTCGCGGCGGGCTTCCAGCTCTTCTTTTGGGGTGGGCTGAGCGGCCAGCAGGCGCCGGTCAATTTCGCGGGTGATGCGGCGCTTGAAGGTGCGCCAGGCTGGGCCGGTGGTAAGGCGGTCCAGGGAATCCAGCTGTACATAAGTGGTCCCGTTGGCCTGCACCTGAACATCAATGGCCGGGGCCAGTACGGAGTTATCGGCCAGCAGCAGCGCCAGGCGGTAGCGGCCGGGCGGCAAGCCGTGCACCGGCTGCGGCAGGTAGCGCAACAGCCGGTTGAAAGCAGGTACCGATGGCTGCGTGACCAATGTATACAGCACCGGCGGCAACCCAATACGGCCGCGCTGCACCGGCAGGCGCACCTCTACCCGCCCCTGTCCGGCTGGGGTGCTGGTGGGGTTGAGCAGCAATGGCTCGGGGCGGGGCGCGTGGTAGTAGCTGGTAGCCGGGCGGGGCCGCAGGTCGGCTTCGGTGTAGGCGAAATCGGCCAGGGGCAGCCGGGTAAAATCAGCTGACGCGTCCAGCCGGCCCAGCCGGTCATCGGGCAAACTGCGCATTTTCAGCAGGCCCGCCGTAAACGTGTAGCGGAAGCCGGGCTCATGCAGAAACACCTGGCGCAGCCCATCGGAGCGGCGCAGCAGCACCGAATCAGGGCGGAACGGGCCGGCCAGCCAGGTATACTGGCTTTCGGACTGGTAGCGAAAGGGTATGGCCGGGCGGTTGGGCAGCTGGGGCCGGCCCTCGCCCACGGCCTGCAGGCGGTTGCCCTGGCGCAACAGCAGCCGCTCGTGCGGCTGATTCCGGTCGATGAGCAGCAGAAACCGGCTCAGCTCACGCTGCTCCTGCACGGTCACGGGGCCCAGCTTCTCTACCTGCAGCTCGTGGCAGGGGTGGTTAGGGTCGATGCTGAGCGTGAGCTTGTGCAGGTGGCGCAGGCGCACATCGTGCAGGGTAATGCGGTGGGTGGGCGTCCGGATAGCCACCACGTGCCGGCCGCTGTCGGCCACCAGCGCGAAAGGCTCTTCCCCATTTACGGCCGCCACATACACCGGCAGGCCATCCACGTACACCGCCACCGTGGGCTGCACCCGACCGGAATCCACCACAAACGGAGCCAGCTGCGTGATGCCGCCGGGCGCCGGACGGTACTCGTAAAACGCACCAAACTCGGGGTACAGGAACTGATAAAACCGCAGCGAGTCGAGGCCCAGCCGCTGCCGCCACGCGCCCCAAGGCAACGGCTGCTGCGCCGGCTGATCGGCGTTATTCTCGAAGCCCGCGCCCAGCCCGAACCGCCGCCAGGAAATGCGTCCCTGCACCGCCGGCTCAAAATCGGGCAGGGCGGGCGCATCCGGCTGGTCGAACTTGCTGGTGTAGGCGTAGGCCGTCAGGTCGGCGCGGGGCACGGGGCGGCCGGCGCCGTCGCGCACGGTATAGCGCAGCTGCACTTTCTGGCCGGGGTACACCACTTCGGGCTGGTCGGCCTCAATGGTGAGCCGGTGCTGGGGCAGCGGCACGTTGTACTCGGCCGTGCGCAGCTGCCCGCCCCAGAAGTAATGCAGCGACACGTACCACGGCTCAGAGCCCAGGGCAGGCAGCCGCAATGCAAGGGCCGTGGTGTACTCGCGGCGCACCAGGGTGTTGCCCCGGTACAGATAGTACCAGAAGGAAAGCCGGCGCGGGTTATCCAGGGCCAGGAAAATGGAATCTGGGGTGCGGTCGGAGCGCACCAGCAGGCCGGCATTATCGGCGGCGAGAAACAGGGTGGCGGCGTGCTGCTGCGCATCCTGCAGCTGGTAGCGGGTGGCGCGGGCATCCACGGGGCGGGCCAGCGGCAGCGTTACCGCTTCCCGCGTGGTCATCTCCCCTTTCTCAGCATTGAACCGGGTAACGCGCAGCGTGGCCGCTCCCGGCCGGGACTTGCCATCGACCAGGTAGCGGGCCACCACGGAATCCTGGCGCAGCTCCAGCTGCAGCTCCCCTTCTTCCAGCACATACCCCACGGTGGCAGCCTGCGTGCGGCGCTCATTGTCGCTGTTCAGGAACACGGCTTGCACCTGGTAGGTGAGGTTGGCGGCGGGCAGAGCCGTAGCGGGCAGGTTCAGGCGGGTTTCACCGACGGCATCCAGCGGCTGGGCGCGGGTCCAGAGGGTATCGGGCACAAACACCTGCCGGCCGGGGAAGCGGCCCACGCCGGCGGGCGTCACGCTCAGCCGCACGCGGGCATCCAGCAGGTTCAGCTCGTTGGCATCCTGCCCCCGCAGAAACAGCGCCTGCGTGGTGCCGGTCCGGTGCGTGGTCTGGGCCGGGCGTAGGGTGTAGCGCGTGTTTTTCAGCTCGTAGTCTTCCATCCGGAAGCTGCTTTCCGCCACCGTTTGACCGTTCCGGCCCGGCTGCACCAGCTCCAGGGCAATGCGCTGGTCGGCACGCAGATTCAGGGTATCCAGCAGCGGGGCCGCGTACTCGTAGGAGCCTGGCCGCACCGGCCGCAGCACGGCCAGCAGCCGGCTCCGGCGGTCCTGCTCGGGCAGGAGGCGCAGCTCCAGCGGGCGGCGGTAGGGCCGCCCGTGGCGGCTGAGGATGCGGGCCTTCAGGCGCAGCGTATCGGCCTGGGGGCGGTAGCGGGGCTTGCTCAGCGCCAGATACGTCTGCCACCGTTGCCCGTGCTGCTCGGCCCGTCGGTCCTGCCGCTCCTCCCGCGCATCGGCGCTGAATGCGGCCCGCACCAGCCCAATGGGCCCGGTGTACACATTGGAAGCATACCGCAGCTGCCCCACCAGCGTGCGTACCGGCCCGGTCAGCAGCCCCAGCGGAAACCCGAATACCACCCGCTGGTACACCCGTCGCCAGGTAAGCGGGTAATGGCGGCCGGAAGGGCGCTGATATGGAAACGTCTGGGTAAGCGCGTGAAATGTGGTGCGGCCGCCCTGCTCCACCGCCAGCAGCCCTGCCCGCGCCCTGCGCCCGGACAGGCGGTAGGTTTGCGTAGCCGCATCAAACGGCACAGCGCGGCCTTTGGGCAGGGTCACGCGGGCATCGGGCAGCAGCCGGCCCACGGAGTCCAGCACCAGCACCGACAGATCCACCTGATTATCCAGCAGCGTGAGCTGCCGGCTGGTGCGGGCGTGCAGCCAGAACACCAACTGCGGCCCTTCGGTGTGGGCCACCAGGTAGTAACCCAGCGGCAGGGCCGCCAGCCGCAGCCGGCCCAGCGAGTCGGCATCCGTCGGAAACGAATCCACTGCTTGCGTGAAGAACTCCGGGCGGGCCGCGTTCAGCCCCCGCTCGTAGAGCACGCGCGTCTGGCTATCCGTCAGGCGAAATACTTTCGTGAAATAACTGCGCTGCCGGGCCACCGCTACCGGCTGCTGCGCGGAGCCAGCAACAGCAGTGGCCAGCAAAAAAATCAACAGAAACAGCGGACGTAAAAATTGCAACATAGGCCGGTTGAAGTATAATTTCTACCCGTCAGATGCTGGTAATTATCAGATTCCACAATCCGGCTCCGACTTTTTTTGCGTACTGACCGTATTCTGGCCGAATACTTGCCGTCAGGCGTCTTAACTTCGCCACCCGTTTTGCGGCTTACCCTTCTTTCTATGCCCCGACTTTTTTTACTTCTCTGGCTGATGCTCATGGTCCTGGTGGACGTGAGCCCGGCATTGGGCCAGGCCGGCCCGGCGGCGCGCGCCAAAATGCGCGGTAAAGTGTACGTACACCGCCCCAACTACCGCACCTATAAAGGCCGGAGCAGCAAAGTCCGCCGCAAACGTACCGTGCGCTACCGCCAGAAATGGTTCCAGTTCTGGCGTCGCCGGAAGAAAACCACAACTCCCGCGCCGCAACGCTCCCGTAACCAGACGATTGGCGGCGGTCAGTAGCGTATAGCTGCCCAACATGCAACCGGTCTTTCTCGTCTATCCAGACAGGAAAGACCGGTTTTTTGTGTTCACGCGACAATCACCATTCCGTTTTCTGCAAACAGAGACTCGCGGAATGCAATTTTTGATGAGTAGCGGAAGTTATGAGGCAACACACTAACCCGTTTTGGCCTATGACTCGCGTTCTGATTCTGGTTTTTGCGCTGCTGATGCTAAGCGGCGGTCCTGTATCCACCGCTGAAGCCGGCCGGCCCACCCGCTACGCCCGCGCCAAAATGCGGGGCCGCAGCTACACGCACCGGCCATTTTACAAGCTGTACAAAGGCACCAAGAAAAGTAAAAAACGCCTGGGCCTGTTCCGCAAAAAAGCCCGTACCGGCACATCGTCCTATAAAGTAGGCCGGCACTCCACGCGGTAGCGCTGCCCTTCTCACTCTACAATGCTCCACGGCCCGCCGCACCACCTCAACAGGTAGCGTGGCGGGCCGTGGAGCTTTGTAGCTTGCAAACAGACCCATGAAAATTAGCGGGGCCGGGTATCAGTCGGGCAGCAGCTGGGTGACGGCGGCGGGGTTGCGGGCCCACTCGCGGGTGTAGGCCTCGTCGGCGGCTTCGGGAGTTTCTACCAGCTGCAGGCCCTGGGCTTCGGCCTTGAGGTGCAGCAGTGTACCCACGCTCAGCTTGGCCTCGAGGCGGCGCAGCAGGCCTTCTACGGCCACCACATCAAGCTGGCCGGTGAGCTGACCGGCGAAGGGCAGCTCCAGCCACACCACTTCCCGGCGCTCCACCACCAGCACCCCAAACACCAGCCCTTTGCTCAGGGGCTGCGTTACGCGCACCTGGTGCTGCACGCAGGAGGGGTCGTAGGCCACGCCGCTGCTGCGGCTGATGCGCATGGGCTGGGCGCTGCTCATCCACCCCACCACCAGGTTGGGCGACAGCGCGCCGTTGGTGTAGGCGTTGCAGGTGAACACCACGTACCGCGCCTCGGCCTGCTCCAGAGCCGGCAAATCCAGCTCAATGTACTCGGCCGTGCCCACCTTATCCGGGATGGACTGGATGTCGCCGCTGTGCTTGCAGCCGGTGGTGGTGAGCTGGTTGAAGGCGCAGTAGTCCACACGGTTGTCGTAGGCCACGCGGCAGCTCAGGTCCATATCCAGGTGCTGGGCGGGCAGGCCGGTGCCCCACTGCAGAAACAGGCGCACGGCATCACCCTCCACGGCAAAGCGGGTGCCCATCAGGGCCGCGGGCAGGTCCTGCACCGTCTCGCTCCGGTCGCCGATGGCTACGGGCAGGTAGCGCAGCGTGGGGTCGATGAAGATGGTGCGGCCGGTAGTGGGCTGGGCCGCAAACCGGCGACGCACGGCTTCTAGGGCCAGTTCCGTCACCTGCTCGCGCATGGCAGTCAGTTGCTCGGGGGCGTAGCGGCTCAGCAGCGGGTGGGCCGGAACGCGCTTTCCCGTCCCGCCCAAGGGCTTTACCGTGCGCTGGTGGCGAGGGTCGAAGTAGGCTTCGGCGTACATGCTGAGGGTGAACAGCAGGCGGGCCGGCACCTGGTCGAGCACCGTGCGGAAGGCCGCTACCACCGGCTCGGGCCCGAACCAGAGCATGTTGGCAAACAGCGAGCGGGCAAACAGCCCCGGCCGCTGCTGCAGCAACGCCAGCGTGCGGGTGGCGTCGGTACGCAAGCGGGCCTGCTCCACCTGGCCCTGCCACACGGGATAGTCCTGGCGGTAAAACCGGTCGAGGGTTTCGCGCAGGCGGGTACGGCCGGCCCGCTGGCTGTATTCGGCCAGCCGCAGGGCCCGGATGAAGCGCACCCACATGCCGCGCTTGGGATGCATGATTTCGCACTGCTGCAACGGCGACTGGGGCAGCGCGTTCAGCCAGTCGGCCACCATGGCCGCGTCGCGGCGGCTGTATTTTAGCTTCAGCGCCTCCAGGGCCTGGGCCCCGGCTGCCACGCGTTGGCTCCGGGCCGGCACCAAGTTGGTGCTGTTCTGCTGGTGGCGGTGCCGAATGGTTTTGGGCTCTACCAGCTGCAGAAACCCGGTGTGCTTAAACCAGAGGTAGCGCAACACATCGGTGGGCGAGGAAAACAGCGGCTGGGCCAGCGCCGGCTGCTGCCGGGCCACGTAGCTGTCGATAACGGCCATGCGGGTTTCCTTCATGGCAATGGGCACCCCGGCGGGCAGGGGCAGCACGGCCAGCAGCAGGCGCAGGCTATCCTGCTGGGTGGCATCGAGGGCGGTTTTGCTCAGCAGCAGGCTGCGCAGAAACGCCTCGGCGTCGGCCGGCGTCCAGATGTCCAGCACTTTCAGCTTGCTGCCCTGGCCCAGCAGCAACGGACCGGCCGCGCCGAAGGGCGTACCGCAGAAGGGGCAGCCGTTGTAGCGCTCCAGCGGAAATGCGTTGGCCGGAATGAGGTGGCCGCAGGGCAGGCGCGTACCCTGAGCCGGAAACTGCTGGGCAAACCACGTCAGCAGGTGGTCCACCCACGATTCACCGGTGGGCACGTCCCAGCCCTTCACCAGCGGCAGCCAGCTTTTGCTAATGCCCATCACCTCCCGAAAAACGGCCAGCAAATCGTTCTGAAACTCAGGAGTAGTACTTTCCAGAGCCCGCAGCAGCGGCTCCGACACGCCGTAGCCCAGGCGGGCCAGATTGGCTACCAGCGCGGCTGTAACGGGCGAAACGGTGGTAACACCCGCCGCCGGTGCAACCGCCGGCACGTACACCGCCTGCTGGCGCAGGCTCGCTTTCAGGAGTTCTTCTTGCATGACGAATAGCGGGCACCCCGGCACCCGCATAACATGTGACAGTTATACGTGAAGCAGGCCGGACTCGAACCGGCGACCCAAAGGGAAGTAAGCTCAGCTGGGCCCGGAAACCGGTAAGGGCCGCGCTTTTGGATTTGAACCAAAACCCCGAAGGGTCTACCTGAGAAGTAAGCGCAACTTGACCACAACGGATAATTGCTGAACTAAGACTTTTGCTCTACCAACTGAGCTACTGCTTCAATTTCAATACGAATGATAAGAAAATGACTACCTACCCACCGCTCCGCCGGCCGGAGCCGGGTAATGGCGCAGCTGTTTTTTACAGAAAAAGAAGTAAGCTGCGCTTGACCAGGCGTTCGAACGACGGAGCAGGCGGGAGATAATCCGGCGGCCAAGATAGCAAAGCCGGTGAGAAACTGGCAGCCTGGCCGTGTCGCGCATCAAGCAAGGACGAAGGCTGACAGCCACTTTTCTATCCCCCCGACTTACCAGGCCGCTCCCGCATCTTTTCAGGCCGGGTGCGCTGCGTACCATGCCCGCCGCACCTGCACCAGCAGCTGCTCGGCGGCGGCCCGGTCGGGGGTTTTGGGCAAGCCGGAGGCGGCAAAGGAGGCTTCTACGCGGGCTACCAGGGCTTCGGCCTCGGCTACCAGCTGCTCGTACTCGAACTCGCCGCGGCGGATTTGCAGCAGGAACTCCCGGTTGGGGCGGCGCACGTGCAGACGGCCGGTGGTGGCAATTTCCTCGGCCATGCCCAGCAGCCGGAACACGTGGAGCATGTTCTTGGCGTCGTAGTTTTTGCCGTGCTGCACCGTGTTCTGGTACCGCTCGGGGTTGCGCTTCTGCTCCCACTCCTGGTACTCCCGAAACACGCGGCAGTAGGTGCTGTAGCCGTTGCGGTTGAAGCTCAGATAGGCCACGGGCACCTCCCCCTTCGGCACGGCCGAGAGCAGCACATCCTGGGAGGTTTCCGCGTCGCGCAGCAGGCCCCGGTAGCCGTGGCGGCCATCGGGCGTTTCGTCCACGAACAGGGCGTACAGGTCCGTCAGGTGGTTCACGTTGGCTAGGCCGCACTGGCTGGCAGCGTAGCCGCGCCGGTCCAGCCAGGTAGCTACGGGCTGCGCCCCGGCCCCCACGGTCACGTAGCAGAAATCCAGCACCGATTTGCGCTGGGGCGGCTCGGGGTGGTTGATTTTCTTGTTCAGTCCCCGGGCCTTTTTGATCTGGGCCACGGCATACTCAGCGAAGCTCTGGCGGCACAGTTGTGAAAGGAAATCCTCCACCTGAAACACCTCGAACAGCGGATGCCGCAGCCGTACGCAATCCGCGGGCGAGGCCAGCAGCTCCAGGGCCGTGGGGTTGCTTTTGAGCAGCAGCTCCACGAAGCGGCGCAGCTCGTAGTACACCTCGTCGTTAGTGGCGTTGGCTACCTGGGGCACGTAGTCGAGGCCGTAGAACTCGGTTTCGGGTAGGATGAACACGCCCTTCAGGTCCACATCGGAGTGGGGCAGGTCGGTGCCGTAGGCGCGGCTGCCGCTCAGGGCTTCAAATAGAATCAGGCCCCGCTGGCGCAGGTCGTCGATAGTCAGCATATTGCCACGAATGTAACTCCATTGGTTCAGGATGCCGGCTTCCCTTATACAACTGCGGCCCACCCAGGAGGCCGATTTACCGCACCTCTACGCGTTTCAGCTGGATGCCGAAGCCTGCCGCCTGGCCGCCTTCGTGCCCGCCGAAAACGCCGACCGGGCCGCCTACCTGGCCAAATTTCAGCGGTTTCTGCACACGCCCACCATCCACATGCAGAGCATTCTGGTAGACGGGGAGCTGGCCGGCAGCATCGCCAAGTTTGAAATCGAAGGCGAAGCTGAAATTACGTACTGGCTCGACCGGCGCTACTGGGGCCGGGGCGTGGCCACGGCCGCGCTGCGCCAGTTTTTGACCCTGGAGCCGGCCCGCCCCCTGCACGGCCGGGTGGCCTGCGACAATTTCGGCTCCCGGAAAGTGCTGGAGAACTGCGGCTTCGTGCCAATCGGCACCGATACAGGCTTCGCCCCCGCCCGGCAAACGGAGGTGGAAGAGGTTATCTACCAGCTGTCCTAGCGCCGTCGTTGCCTCCGGTCCGACGCCGGAGGCGTCCGACCGGTTGTCGTCCGGAGCCGTTGTTCCATCGTCGTGCCGGTGTCAGCACACAGCCAACCGGTCGGACGGCTGCGCCGTCGGACCGGGGGACCTACTTGTATAGCCAGGCCCGGAACACGGCATCCAGGGCCGGCGTGGGGTTGGGCTGGTGCGGGACGGGCAGGGTGGCGCGGGCGGCCTGGCCAGCGTCGTATTCCTGCTGCAGGTAGGCCACCAGCGCCGCCGGCCGGGGCACGGTGGTTTTCTCGTTGGCAGTGGATTTCTGAGCGAGCAGCTCATCCACCGTGCTGTTCAGGGCCGGGGGCAGCAGCTCGCGCAGCCGGGCAAACTCCATCGGCGGCACTTCGGTGGGGCGCTGCTGAATCCAGCTAGCGGCCAGGGCCGAGCGCAGGGCGTAGAACAGCCGCTTGAGGCGCACCTGCTCGCCGGTCAGGTCCTCCTCCACCCCACGCCGTAGCTGGCCCAGGTAGTGGTGCAGGCCGGCCCGCGGGTTCCAACAGGCGGGCAGCAGCGGCTGCAGCGCCGCCCGAAACCCGGCCGCCTCCCGGTACACCACCGGCGACTGAAGCCACTCCAGCAGCGCCGCGTTGGAGCCGCGCAGCAGCTTCAGGGCCTTGCGCAGCTCCCAGCCGCCCAGGTCCAGCTCGTCGTCCACGGGGAAGCTGAGCGTGTCGGGACCGTCATCGAGGGTCAGGTACCAGTCGGCGGAATGACTGTAGATGAAGCGCACGTCGTAGTCGGAATCGGGCGAGGGGAAGCCCCAGGCCCGGCTGCCCGACTCGCAGGCGTACAGGATGCGGATGTTGTGCGTGGCTTCGAGTTGGGTGAGGGCGGTCTGGATGCGGTGCTGCACGGGCAGAATTAGAGAGTGAATGATGGAATTGATTTCTACAGCTGTTCCGGTCAATGGCACCAGCACCGATACTATGGCGGATTTTTGAACGGAATACCGGTCCGACGGCGCAGCCGTCCGACCGGTTGGCGGCCTGCTGACAACCACACGACAACGAAACAACGGCTCCGGACGACAACCGGTCGGACGGCTACGCCGTCGGACCGGTGCCCCGTTGTGGCAATGCAAGGTAAAGTCACGGCCCGCTGTTTTGGTACGTATGGTCGGTTCATTCTGCCTGGTATATTTGGCCGCCGCGCACTGCTTCGCGGGTTGTAACACTTTTGCCCTGTGAACTACCGTCGCCTTTTCTGGCTTCTGCCGGGTTTGCTCAGCGCCTGCTCTCCCGATACGCCCACCACCGAACAGCCTGCCCGGGCTCCGGCCCCCAGCGCTGCCGCACAGGCCCCCACCCCGGCCCCGACCGATACGCTGGCTACCTTCCGCTGGGAATCGGAAATGTGCACTTACACCGGCCGCTACGATCCGCGTAAGTACACGGCCCGGCAGCTCGCCGATACCCACGAACTGCTCAGCGGCGGACTGCTCACCACCTCGGCCACCGTGTTTAAGCCCGCCGATATTGCCCGGCTCAGCGTGGATACCCTGGAGGCCGAATACACCAACGTGCTGGCCCATATCAACGGGCTGCAGCCGGTGCCGGGCGCGCCGTGGCTGGAGTTTAAACGCCGCAAGCTCCAGGAGCTCAACGACGAGTACCGCGCCATCAAGCTCACCATGCAGGGCTACGCTAACCCTCGCCTGCTGCTCAACGCCCCGTACCCGGCCGCGTGCAAAGCCTACGTGCGGGGCCTGGCCGCCGCCAACGACAGCCTGATCCGGGCCGACTGGCAGCAGCTGGTGCGCGAGCAGCAGCGGAACAACAGCATTCCGGAAAGCCTGCAGGAGCGTTTTGAGCAGGAAGCCGCCGCCCCCGACTGGCACGGCCACGCCCAGGTGGCCCTCATCAGCTTCGGCTGGTGGAACTGCATCAACGAAACCATCCGGCGCGCTGAGCCCACCGAGCAGCTCTACCGGCAATACGAGCAGCTGTTCATAGGTGTGCAGTCGGAGTGTGAGGATGTGGAGTAAGAGCGTGTTGGGAAATGTATGAACCCGTTGTTTCCGTCAGGCTGAACTTGCCGAAGCTTCTCCACCACTCCGTTGAAAAAGCCCCGGACAAAGCAACAGAGATGCTTCGCGGGGCTCGGCATGACGTTCTTTTCTGATTTCCAAATACGCTCTGATACGTACTCCCCTAACGTTCTTTCCTCATGACCAAAGCCCGCCTCGAGGCCTTTAGCGACGGTGTCCTGGCCATCATCCTCACTATTATGGTGCTGGAAATCAAGGTGCCGCACGGGGCCGACTGGGCCGTGCTACGCCCGTTGCTGCCGGTGGTCCTGAGCTACGTGCTGAGCTTCGTGTACGTGGGCATCTACTGGAACAACCACCACCTGATGATTGGCACCGTGAAGCGCCTGAGCGGTGGTATTCTGTGGGCCAACCTGCACCTGTTGTTCTGGCTTTCGCTCACGCCCTTTGCCACCGGCTGGATGGGCCAGAACCAGTTTGCCCCGGCCCCCATGGCCACCTACGGCTTCGTGCTGCTGATGTCGGCCATGGCGTACTACGTGCTGCAGCAAACCATCATCCGGGCCGAGGGGCCCGGCTCGCGGCTGGCCGCGGCGCTCGGGCCCGACTGGAAAGGCCGGGTGTCGCCGCTGCTGTATTGCCTGGGCATCGGGGGCAGCTTCTGGCACGCGGGCGTCGGCGGGTTTTTCTACGTGCTGGTGGCCCTGCTGTGGCTGGTGCCCGACCGGCGCCTGGCGCGTGCCCTCGCGCACCGCCCGGAGCCGGGGCCCTAGCCCGCTCCCCGAACTTCTGCTACCTTATGGCCTGCTACCTACCTGCTTCTGCTATGCTGCCCCGTCTGCTTCCCGCGGCCCCGCTCCTGCTCGGCCTGACTTTGGCCGGCTGCCACACCCGGCCCGCCTCCACCACCGCCACCACGCCCGTCCCGGCCGAAACCACCGCCCCGGCGGCTCCCGCGCCCGGCGCGGCCCCGGCCGAGGCTATTGGGGCGGCCAGCATCAGCCGGTATCTGCGGGCGGTGTCCTCGGATGAGATGCTGGGGCGCAAGCCGTTTACCGAGGGCGAGACGCGCAGCACCCAGTATCTGGCCGATGAATTCCGGCGGCTGGGCCTGCAGCCGGGGCCCAACGGCACGTATTTCCAGCCGGTGCCGCTGGTAGAAATTACCGGCACGCCCGCCCCGGCCCTGCTCATCAAGGGCAAAGGGCAGCCGCTGAGCCTTGCCTACAAGACGGACTTCGTGACCTTCACCCAGCGCGAGCAGCCCACCGTGAGCGTGCAGAACGCGCCGCTGGTGTTTGCCGGCTACGGCGTGGTGGCCCCCGAGTACGGCTGGGACGACTACGCGGGCCTCGACGTGAAAGGCAAAACCGTGGTGGTACTGGTGAATGACCCCGGCAACGCGGGCCAGGACTCCACGCTATTCAAAGGCCGGGCCATGACCTACTACGGCCGCTGGACCTACAAATACGAGGAAGCCGCCCGTCACGGAGCCGCCGCCGTGCTCATCGTGCACGATACCCAGCCGGCCGCCTACCCCTGGAGCGTGGTGCTGAGCGGGGCCGTGAGCCCCAAGCTGCGCCCCCAAACCGACAACAAAGGGGCCGACAAGTGCGCGCTGGAAGGCTGGCTGACGCTGGACGCGGCCAAACAGCTGTTCCAGGCCGCCGGCCAGAACTACGAACAACTGTACGCTGCGGCCAATACCAAGGGCTTTAAGCCGCGCGCATTGGGCGGGCTCACGCTCTCGGGCAGCATCCAGAACAAATTGCGCCGCCAGACCTCGCGCAACGTACTGGCCGTGCTGCCCGGCACCACTCGCCCCCAGGAGTACATTCTCTACTCGGCCCACTGGGACCATTTCGGCATCGGCAAAGCCATTCAGGGCGACTCCATCTACAACGGGGCCGTGGATGACGGCACCGGCCTGGCTGCGCTGCTGAGCATTGCCGAGGCCTTCCGGAAAAGTCCGGAAAAGCCCCAGCGCAGCATCGTGTTTCTGGCCGTTACGGCCGAGGAGCAGGGTTTACTGGGCTCGGCCTACTACGCCCAGCACCCGCCCTTCCCGCTCAACAAAACCGTGGCCGACCTGAACATGGACATGCTCTGGCCCTACGGCCCGATGAAGGACCTGACGGTTATCGGCTACGGGCAGTCGGAGCTGGAGGACTACGCCCGCGCGGCGGCCCGGGAGCAGGACCGCTACGTGCTGCCCGACCAGACGCCCGAAACCGGTATGTTCTACCGCTCCGACCACTTCAACTTTGCCCACTTGGGCGTGCCCTCGCTCTACGCCAGCGGCGGCTTCGAGAGCCGCACCCAGGGCAAGCAGTGGATTGCCGACAAGCGCCGCGCCTACACCGCCGACATGTACCACAAGCCCGCCGACCAGTTCGACCCCGCCTGGGACCTCACGGGCATTGCCCAGGACGCCCAGCTCTATTTCCGCGTGGGCCAGCGCCTGGCCTCAGAAACCACCTTCCCGAAGTGGCGCGCAGGCTCGGAGTTCCGGTCGGCGCGGGAACGGAGCATGGGCGGGAGGTAACGCCTCAAAAGTTCGTTGCCGCCAATTATGGTACTTGCATCCTTCCATCCATCAAAGCAGATAATCGGACCCGTTGACAACGGCTACGCATTACGCCAGTTCCTATGCACCAGCTAAGCACTGGCCAGTTTTACGGGCAAACCAATGGTTTGCTGCAGGTAGGAGGACTCACGCTCACGGACACCGAGTATACCTACGAGCACGTAGACTGGCACTACCACGAAAACGCCTATTTTACCTTTATTCTGGCGGGGCGGGTATTGGAGGGCGACCGGAAGCAGTTGCAGCCGTATGCCGCGGGCAGCCTGCTGTTCCACCACTGGCAGGAAGCACACTATAACCGCAAGCCGCCGGGCTACACCCGAGGATTTCATATTGAGGTGCCGCCGGCCTGGTTTGAATCGGTGGGGCTGGCATCCTGCGCCGTGCAGGGCAGCCTCCACGTTCAGGAGCCGGCCGTTAAGCATAGCATCTACCAGATTTTCCGGGAAACCCGGCTGCACGACTCGACCAGTGCGCTGGCTATCGAATCCCTGTTGACCACGGGGCTGCAGCACCTGGCCCGCACGGTGGAGCACGCCTCGCGGGTGGCTCCGCCCTGGGTTGGCAGAATACGGGAGCTGCTGCACGACGCGCCCCTTACTCCCTGGACGTTAACCGAGCTGGCCGCCGAGGCAGGCATTCACCCGGCGCATCTGTCCCGGGGCTTTCCCCGGTATTTTTCCTGCACGCTGGGCCAGTACGTGCGCCGCCTGCGCGTGCAACGGGCTCTGGCGCTGTTTTCTGACCCTCAGCAGTCGTTGCTGGATATTGCCCTGGCGTGCGGTTTTTACGACCAGAGCCATTTCATCCGCTGCTTCCGCGCCGTTATGCACGAGCGGCCCGCGCGCTATCGGCAGCTGCTGGGGCGGGAGCCACGCCCGGGGCTACGTTAAATCTGTGCTATTTCGGGCGGCCAGAGGCGGGTAATTTTGCGGCCTCTCTCTTCTGGTTTCCATGAAACATCTTGTATTGTTGCTGTGGGCACTGCTCACGGCCGCCCGGCTCGTTGCCCAGCCCGCCCCGTTTGTTCCCGACAACGGCATTACCTCGCCTTTTCACCGGGCTCACGTCGGAGAAATCCTTTTCAGTAGCCAGGCAGTGGCGCCCGACGCTTACACCGATGCGGCGTTTACCCAATCCAGCCTGTTTACCCCGAAGAGCAGCCTGTTTATTACCGTGTTTCTGGGTACTTCTCTGACCAATGCCCTGCACGAGCTGGCCCCGGCCGCAACGGCAGAGGACTTGGTGAAACAGGGTAACTACCAGTTTACCTTTTATGTGGACCAACGGCAGGTGTTCGTGAGCAACCTGCACCCCGGCGCACCCTATGCCACCCTCAAAAACACGGAAACGGTGTGGCACAAACCGCTGGTGAACAACCAGACCACCACCAGTTGGTGGAGCCAGTCGCTGTGGAACCGGTTCTGGGCCGGCGGCGGCGAACAAGCCCTGACCGAGGGCCGGCACGTGCTCCGGGTAGAAATCCGGCCGTACCTGCAAACCACCACGCTGCAGGTGGGCCCCGTGCTGGCCAGCGGGCAAATAACGCTGCAGATGAAAACGCCCATCATCGACGTCAGCACCGTTCGTTTAACCCCGCTCCTGCCGTATCCGGGACTGCCTGTTTCCACACAGTCGTTTGACGTCAACAAAATCAAAGCTTTGAAAGGCAACATTGAGGCGGGCGTGTTCAAAGCCATTACCAGCGTAGTAGTCATCAAGGATGGGCAGCTGCTGGTAGAGGAGTACTTCAACGGGGCCACCCGGCATACCCTGCACGACCCTCGGTCGGTAGGAAAGTCCTTTGCCTCCGCCCTCACCGGAATGGCCATTGCCGACGAATTTCTGCCCAACGAATCCCAGACGTTGGGCCAATTGTACAACCTGAAGCAATACCCCCATTTTACCCCGGCCAAGGCGCGTATCACGCTGGGCGAACTGCTCACCATGCGGTCTGCGTTTGCGGGCAACGATGATGACTCCGATTCGCCCGGCAACGAGGAGAACATGTATCCCACGGCGGATTGGGCAAAATTCGCGCTCAGCCTGCCCCTGGATTCCATCAGGCCCCGCGGGCAGTGGGCCTATTTTACGGCCGGCACCATCCTGCTGGGCGACGTGCTGGAGCACCACGTAGCCGGGGGGCTGGAAGCATACGCCGACCGCAGGCTCTTCCGCCCCTTGGGCATCACGGAGTATCAGTGGCAGTATACACCTCAGCACGTGGCAAATACGGCTGGCGGCCTTCAACTCCGCGCGCTGGACTTCGCTAAATTCGGTCAGCTGTACCAGAACGGCGGAAAATGGCAAGGGCAGCAACTGCTGCCCGCCGCCTGGGTTACCAAAACCTTTACCAAACACGTAGCCATTCCTAACCGCAGTAACGAGTTCTATGGGTACCTGTTCTGGAACAAGACGTACCAGGTGCAGGGCAAGGCCTACGAAACCTTCTACTGCGCGGGCAACGGTGGCAATAAGATATTTGTATTCCAGAACCAGCCGTTGGTGGTGGTAGTGACGGCCACCGCCTACGGAACCGCCTACGCACACCCGCAGGTGGACAAGATGATGGCCGACTTTATTCTGCCGGCTGTGCTGGGAACCGGCACCGGTAAGGCCGTTATTCGTTCTACCTCATCGGACCCCGCGGGCAGGCGCCGCTAGCCGCGGCGGCGGCGCTCCACTCAGACTGCATGTTTACCCACTGCCCGTACCGGGTTAGTCAGGCCCCGCACCGCTACACGCTACTTGGCGCTCCTACTGAGTGCAGCCGAGCGGCTGAAAGCGAAAGCATTACTACAGCCGCGGGTCCACAGCTTCGCTTTCCAGGGCCAGCACGCCGAATACGCACTGGTGTACCTCGCGCAGGGGGGCGCCGGCCACGAACCGTTCCAGGCCTTCCACGCCCAAGGCGAATTCGCGCAGGGCCAGGTTGCGCTTGCTTTTCACGTTTCGTTCGCGCAGGCGCTCCAAGTTGCCGGGCAGCAGGTAGTCGGGGCCGTAGATGATGCGCAGGTACTCGCGGCCGCGGCATTTGAGGGCCGGCTGCACCAGGTGTTTCTGGCCCGCGGGGATGAAGTCGTAGGGTTTCACCACCATGCCTTCGCCCCCGGCCGCCGTGAGGTTCAGCCACCACTGGGTGGCGGCTTCCACGTCGGCAATATCCTGCAGGTGCACCACGCGGTAGGGCGTGGCCCGCAGCAGGCCTTCATCCTGGAGGCAGATGGCGCGCAGGGTTTCCATGTGCCAGGCGTGGTCCTTATCGAAGTACGTGCGGCCTTCGGTGGCGAGCAGGTGGAAGGGGGCCAGCCGCAGATCCTCCACACTGTCCACGGGCCAGCAGTAGCGGCGGTAGGCCTCGGCGTAGTGCCGGGCGGCTTGCTGGCGGGCGCTGGTGCGGGCCAGCAGGGCCTCTACCCCATCGAGGCCTCGGCCGGCGGCCCGGCTGAGCACGGCCACGGCTTCGGGCAGAGCGGCCGTAGCGGCGGCGGCCACGGCGGCGTACTGGTCCTTGATCAGCTGCTGGGCCTTGGCCGACCACGGCAGCAGCTCGGCGTCGAGGCAGAGCCAGTCGGTGCCGAACTGCTCCCAGAAGTTGCTGGCCGTGAGGGCCGCCTGCAGGCGGGTGAGGAAGGCGGCTTCCAGCGTAGCATCAGTGAAGAAGTTGCGGCCGGTGCGGGTGTACACCTTGCCCGGCCCCTCGCCCACCACCCCGAAGCGGCGGCGGGCGGCGTCCTCACTGCGGGCCAGCACCACCACCACGCGGCTGCCCATGTGCTTTTCCTCGCACACCACCCGCTCCTGCCCCTGGCGGCGGAAGTAGTCGAAGGCTTCGGCCGGGTGCTCCAGCAGGTCGGGCAGGGCCGAGGTTTCGGAAGGGCTCATGGTGGGCGGCAGGTACAGCAGCCACTTGGGGTTGAGGGCAAACCGGCTCATCACCTCCAGCGCCGCCGCCGCGTTTTCCTCCCGCACCGTCACCGACGGCAGCAGGCGCGTGCAGATAATCTGCTTGCCCAGCACGTCGCGCAAATCCAGCAGGTCGTCGTGCGCTTGTTGCGCGGTTAGGTGAGTTGTTAGTTGTTGGTTGTCAGTTGCTGGTTCGTTCACCGATTCACTGGCAACCGACAACTGGTAACCGGCAACTGCCAGGGGCCGGATCGGCTCGCAGTACACCTGGGCGGCGGGCACCGATACCAGCTCCCGCTCGGGGTAGCGCAACGCGGTGAGGCGGCCGCCGAACACGCAGCCCGTATCGATGTCGATGGTGTTGTTGAGCCACTCGGACGCGGGCACGGGCGTGTGGCCGTACACCACCATGGCCCGGCCGCGGTACTCGGCGGCCCAGTTGTAGCGCACCGGCAGGCCAAACTCGTCGATTTCGCCGGTGGTTTCGCCGAACAGCGCGAAGGCCCGCACGGCCCCCGAGCCGCGGCCCTGCATTTCCTCGCGCATGCCCGCGTGGGCCACCACCAGCTTGCCCCCATCGAGCACGTAGTGGCTTACCAGCCCATCCAGAAACTGCCGCACCTGGCTTTTGAACGTGTCGGATTCCAGGGCCAGCTGCTGCACCGTTTCGGCGAAACCATGCTTTTCGTTCACCTGCTTGCCGTTGAGGTAGCGCAGCAGCTTGATGTCGTGGTTGCCGGGCACGCACAGCGCCAGCCCGCTTTGCACCATGTGCATTACCAGCCGCAGCACCTTGGGCGAATCGGGGCCCCGGTCCACCAAGTCACCGAGGAAGAGGACACGGCGTATGGCCTCACCCCCCGGCCCCCTCTCCGGAAGAGAGGGGGAGACGAAAGATTCGGTTCCGCTACCGTCAGGCTCCCCCTCTCTTCCGGAGAGGGGGCCGGCCCCGAGGGGGTCACGTGAGGCCACCCGCGTTACGCGCACGCCCAAATCCCGCGCATCCAGCACGGGCGTTTCTTCCACGGCGTAGCCTAGCTGCGCGAGCAGCTGCACCAGTTCCTGGTAGCAGCCGTGCACGTCGCCGATGATGTCGAAGGGGCCGGTGTCCTGCTTGCGGTTGCTGTAGAGCGGGTCGCGCTGGATGGTTTGCACGGCGTCCACTTCCTCGGGGCCGCGCAGGTGGTAGATGTGACGGAAGCCTTCCTGCTTGAGGGTTTTGAGGCTGCGGCGCAGCTGCTGGCGCTGGTTCGGGATGACGTGGCGGCCTAGGTGCCGACGCTCGGCGCGCTGGCGGTTGCGGTCCTCGGCCACCCGGTCGGGCACGTCCAGAACGACGGCCGTGGGCAGCACGTGGTAGTCGCGGGCCAGCTGCACCAGGGTTTTGCGGGCTTCGGGCTGCACGTTGGTGGCGTCCACCACCGTCAGCAGACCCCGCTTCAGACGCAGGCCCACGAGGTAATGAAGCAGGGCAAAGGCATCGGTGGTAGCCGACTGGTCGTTTTCATCATCCGACACCAGTGCCCGGCACTGGTCCGACGACACAATTTCGGTGGGCGCGAACAGCCGCCGCGCAAACGTGGATTTGCCGGCCCCGGAGGTACCGATGAGCAGGACAAGAGAAAGTTCGGGAAGCTTGAGGGAGGTAGCAGGTTGGGGCATCGGGGGATAAAACGCTCTATATTTGGCCGTAACGAATGCGCTACACCTATGAAAATTAACAGGAGACTCAATACCCTTACCTATTCGGAATACGGCAGTGTCCTGAGCCAGCACCAAAAATACACCGACTTTAATACGCTGGGCCTGTTTCGCTCTATTATCGAGAATGAAAAGCTCAACCTGACTCAGAAAATAGACCTGCGTAACTTGGCCGAAGCAGTCTTCGGAAAGACGTTTGAGTTCCTGCAGCTCAAAGATCCGGCAACCTACTTCGCCCTTACCACCCTGGGCGAGCAGCTCACCGTAGCCGATACAGCCCAGCGGTGGACGGACATCCGGGTCAACCAGCAGATAATCCTGCGGGACAAAAAGCTACGCCACCGCAACTTCGGCACCTACTCCAGGCACAACTGCGGCTACGACGACTGTCCGCTGAAAGGCGTGATGCTGCGGCAGACCGATAGCACGCGTGCAGTACGACCAATGTCGTTTTGCGCTGATAAGAACCGGCATACAATCCGCCTAAAAGCAGTAGCCCGCAAGCAGGACCGCAAGTTCTTCAGGCAATCCGTTTCCAGTCAGGCTGATGATGAATAGAACTTGCATGTCGATTCAGCAACTCATAGCAACTCTCAAAGCAGACCTACCGCAGAAGGATATAACGCTTTATCCGCCGGCCAGCGCGCAACTGATGCAGCAGCTGGAGGCAGCGTTAGGTGTAGTCCTTCCGGCTGACTTTCGGGAGTTTTATGCCTTCTGCAACGGGTTCGGGTCAGCTGAATTCCTGTTTCATATCACCCCAATTGAGGAAATACTCCATTTCAAAGACTACCAGCCTCACCAATTCCTCTTTGCCGAGTATGGTGCTTGTGTTGATTTCTGGATAGTGGAAATAGCGCCGGAGGCAACCAGCTACCGGATTCTGAGTCAGGGTTCAGCTGGCGAAATGGTCTTTCTTACCGATTCGTTAGCCTTATTTATCCACCGATTCTTGCAGGGGGACATTTTTGGATTGCTTGACTGGGCGGCTGAGCTTGCTAACTGATCAGCTACCAAGCTCCCAATATGATTACCTACCCTCCTACCGCCCGCCCGTAATGCGGAACTCGACGCGGCGGTTGAGGCGGCGGGTGGCCTCCTGGTCGTTGCTGGCGCGGGGCTCGGCCCCACCAAGGCCCCGGCCCGTAATCCGCTCGGGGGCCACGCCGTGGCTCACCAGATAGGCCTTCACCACGGCCACGCGCTGCTCGCTGAGCTGCACGTTCAGCTGCGGGTCGCCCTGGTTGTCAGTGTGGCCGCGCAGCTCGATGGTGAGCTGGGGGCTGGCCACCAGCAGGGCCAGCAGCCGGTTGAGGTCGGGGGTGGCGGAGGGTAGCAGCACGGCCTTGCCCTGCTCAAACTGCACGTTGTCGAGGCGCAGGGTGGTGCCGGGCTGCACGGGCCACAGCACCACATCGTGGCCCGAAGGACCGGCCGGCAGCTGGAACGTAGTATCGGCCGGGAAGTAGCCGGCCAGCTCGGCCTGCACCTGGTAAGCCTGCCCCGACTGGCCGGCCAGCAGAAACTCGCCGGCGGCGGTGGGCGTGCGGCTGCCGGCCGGTGCCCCGGGTCCGCTGAACTGCAGCCGGGCCTGCGGCAGCGGCTGCAGGGTGGTGGCATCCAGCACGCGGCCCAGCCAGGTAGCCGTGCCGGTGGCCGCCCCCACCGAGGCCGACGGGGCCGGCCGAAACAGGCTGCAGCCGGCCAGATCGGTGTACACGCCGCGGCGCAGGCGCGTAGCCTGGCGGCGCTCCAGGTCTACTTCAAAAATAGATTTAGGCCCGGCCAGCAGCAACCGGCGCCGGCCCGCGCCATCCTGCTCCAGCAGCACGTCGCTGTAGCCGCCCTGCTCAGGCAGGCCATCCAGGGGCAGCAGCTCGGGGCCGGGGCGCTGGCTGGCCAGGTCCACGGTCAGCAGGGCCCCGTCGGCGCTGTACACGTCGTACAGCTTGCCGGTTTCATCAAGCCCGAAGTTGGCATGGGTGCCGGCTTTGGCAAACCCGATGGCCGGATAATACGCTGCTTTTCGCAGGGGGTCCGTTTCCCACACCGTCACCACCGAATCGGTGGCCGGACTTACGCGCACCAGCAGGTGAGCGTCGCTGGTCTGGAAATACAGGTCGCCGCGGCGGTCGGTGGCGGCCGAAATCCAGACGTTGCCGGGCCCCTGGGCGGGCAGCTCCCAGCCGGTGTACTCGCCGCGGCGGGTGGCCGGGTTGTATCGGTATACCTGCTCAGGCTGGTCGGTGGGGGATTTGGTGACGGAGTACAGGCAGTTATCGAAGCCCTTGGCCAGGGCGTACGACTGAAACGGCAGCACCCGGCGGTGCACCCGCGGCTCGGCGGCCAGGTTCAGCCCGCTCCACTCGTGAATGGTGCGGCAGTCGTCCTCCCAAATACCGTCGTGGGTGCGCAGGGCCGCAATACCGTAGATTTTATCGTCGCAGCGCTGGTCGGCGTAGCGGCGGCTGGGCAGGCCGGGTCCGGCAAAGGCAAAAGAAGCCACCAGTTGCCGGCCCGCGGCCAGGGTGGCGGCATCCTGGGCCGTGGCGGCCTGATATTCCAGCTGAAACTCGTAGCCGCCCCGCCACAGCCGCCGCCCCAGCACCCGGCGGCGGCCCGCCGAATCGGCGAAGGTGTATTCGTAGCGCACTTCCTGAAACGCGCCGGCATCGTGCTGCTCCAAACGCACCACCTGGGCCTGGGGCAGCGCCGTAAGGGCCTGCCACAACGAATCGACCGGCCCCGCGGCCAGTGGTGGCCGGTTGACGCGCCCGGCCGGCAGCGGGTGCACGCTGAAGCGCACGATGGCCGGGGCCGCGTCCCAGCTGTTACCGGCGTAAAAGCTCATGGCCGGCGCTACCTCCTCGTGCACCTGCCAACCGTGCGGATAGGCAAGCTGGTAGCCGGTGCGGGCATCGGTGAAGGTTTGCCCACCAGCCGGCACTTGCGCCCCGGCCCGCGGCCCGATGAGCAGCAGCGCCAGGAGCAGCATAGTCAGCCGTACCAACAGCCCGTCAGGAATAGGTAACATTCTTCAAAATTACGAAGCCTGCAGCTATTTCCGGTATCTGTTTCAGCAAGGCGGCTTTTTCGGGTACACCGCGCGTGTCCGACAACAAACTTTATCTCCGCATAGTCCTAATTAAGAACAAGCGTTACGCATAGTCCCACCTAACGCGCTACCGCTCAAACACGGCCAGTTGAGAAGGAGCCCCGACCTCGGCGTACTCCGGGCCCAGCGGCTCCAGGCGTACCCGGTAGCCGTGGCGCTGGGCCACGCCGGCGGCCCAGGCGGCAAACTCGGCCCGGCTCCACTCGAAGCGGTGGTCGGAGTGCCGGAACTCGCCGGCCGAGAGGGTTTCGTAGCGTTGGTTGTAGTCGGCGTTGGGGGTGGTAACGAGTACGCTGCCGGGCCGGGCCCGGGCAAACACCACCTGCTCAAAGGCGGCCAAGCGGCTTTCATCCAGGTGTTCAATAACTTCTACCACGGCCGCAGCATCGTAGCCTTCCAGGCGGGCATCGTGGTAGAGCACCGAGCCCTGGGCCAGGGTGAGCCGCTCACGCTGGCGCGGGGGCATTTCCGAGAGGTGCAGGCGCTGCCCGGCCCGTTCCAGCTCCCGCCACGCCACATCCAGGGCCAGTACGTGCTCAATCTGCGGGTTTTTCAGCAGCCGGCGCACCAGCTTGCCTTCCCCGCAGCCCAAATCCAGCACCCGCTTGGCACCCAACTGTCCGATTATGTCGGCCACCCGGTCCAGGCGCAGATCATGGAGATTTTGACGGGTGGTGGTTTGCTGCGGGCCATCGGCAGGCAGGTCGCCGCTGGTTTCCACAGAAGCTGTTTCTTCCCCGGCTACGTCGTCGGATGCCTCAGCATCCACGGCCAGCAGGCGCTCCAGCGTGGGGTTCACAAACTCGGCGAAGCGCAGGTAGCGGCGCGTGATAAACTCCCGCTCCGGGTGCAGGGGCAGCCAAGCTCCGCCCCGACGCAGCAGCTTCTCGGCTTCTTCCCGGTTGATCCAGTAATGTTTGTCGCCCCGGTCCAGCACCGGAATAAGCACATAGAGGTGGCTGAGCAAGTCCTGCAGGCGCAGAGCCGGGTGGCGCAGGCGCAGCGTGTGGTAGCGGCTGGCTCCCCAGTCGGGCACGGTGGGGTCCAGGGGGTGGGGTTCTATGCTGATTTCGTAGCCCAGGGGCGCAAACAGCCGGTGCAGCTGCTCGGGGCTGGCGGCGGGCAGGGCCGCCACAGTGGCTTCCAGCGGCAGCCGCTGCTCGGGCAGTTCGGGGCGGTCCTTGCAGGTGCCATTCATGGCCGTATTAAAGGCCTTGGTCAGGGCGGTGCTCAGGAACGAGGAGGCCGCGTAGGGCCGGTCGTTTACGTACTGTTCCAGGGCAAACCCCTCCCCGGCAGGCCCCCGGTGGTTGCGCACCAGCCCAATGGGGTCAATATCAAGTAGCAAAGCGGCAGTGCAGCGCTCCGCCGTGGCTTCGGGGTAAAATATGTGAGCCTGGCCATAAGCAATGTCAATAGACTGCAGACGAGCCGGATTTTTGTGCAGCAGATAGCCCAAATCGGTGGCGGGCTGGTGGGTAGTGGAAATGGTGAGCAGCATGGATAGTCTAATGCTAACAATACACAGCACCGCCAAAAACGCGGGCAGGCGGCAAGATACAGGGTTTGCCGTTTTGCAGGCTGTAAAAGCCGCGCATTGCGGAATTGCTATACACTACCGTCATGCTGAGCTTGCCGAAGCATCTCTACCGCAGTGCTAAACAATAGCATTTCAACGAAGCGGTAGAGATGCTTCGGCTCCGCTCAGCATGACACGTTCCTTATAATTTCCGGTGTTGTTCAGTTGCGTTCAACGGCCCCGAGGCCGTATCGGTGAGGGCCAGCAGGAAGGCTTTGAGGGCGCGCTGGTCGGCGGCGGAGAGGTAGAGCTTATCGGGGGGCAGGGTTTGGTTGGGCACGGACAGGCCCCGGCCCTGGCCGCCGCCTTCGTTGTAGAAGTCGATTACCTGCTCCAAATTCTGGTAGGTACCGTTGTGCATGTAGGGCGCGGTGAGGGCCACGTTGCGCACCGTCGGAATCTTGAAGGAACGGCGCAGCTGCGGCAGCGGCACCTGGGCGAAGCGGCCCTGGTCGGCGTCGAGGCGGTGGCTACCGGGCGCGGCCTCCACCCCCAGCACCTCCGATTCGGCCTCGGTGAAGCCGGGCGGCACCGTGCCGTTGAACAGGGGCGCGAAGTGGCAGGTGCCGCACTTGCCCACGCCCATAAACACGTTAAAACCCTGGATTTCCTCCCGGCTCAATGCTTCCCGACGGCCACGCATGTGCTGGTCGAAGCGGGAGTTGAGACGAATCAGGCTCCGCTCGTAGGCCGCCAAAGCCGTTTGAATCTGCACGGGCGCAATGGTAGGCTCTGCTCCTACTTCGCTGCCGGGAAACGCCTGCCGGAACTGCCGCACGTACTCGGGGCGGCGCTGGAGGCGGCGGGCGGCGGCTTCCAGGGAGCCGTGCATTTCGTTGGGGTTGCCCACTACGTCGGCGGCCTGGTTTTCTAGGGTGGTGGAGCGTAAATCGTAGAATTGCCCGGCCTGCAACGCGGCGTTGAGAATGGTGGGCGTATTGCGGCGCACCAAACCGCCGGGCGTGAGGGTGGCGTTTTTGGCTACTCCATCGGTGAAGGCCTTGTCGGGCTGGTGGCAGCTGGCGCAGGAGCGGGTGCCGGTGCCCGACAGCACGGGGTCCTGAAACAGCTGGCGGCCCAGGGCCACGCGGGCTTCGGTGCGGTAGTGTTGGGTGGTAGGCGCGTAAAAATCGGGGTTGAAAGCCGCCGAATCGAAGAGTGTAGCCGCATCTGCCCGCAGCGCCCGCACTTCATCAAACGGCCGAATACCCAGCTGCACCTGGCAAGCCAGCAGCGCCCGACCCAGCGGGTTGGCGTGTTCCGTGATAAACGCTAGCCGGTCAAAGCCGTTGAAATCGGGGTGTCGGCGCGCATACTGCCCGGCCTGAGCAAGCTGCCGCCGCGCTGCCGCGTAGGCCTGGCGCACCGAGTCGGGGGCAGTGGTGGCGGGCTCGTAGCAGGCCAGCACGGGCTGCAGGGCGGCCAGGGCAGCGGCCGTTTCGGGGAAGGTGGCGGCGGGGCTCAGGGGCGTATCAAACCCGGTGATGCCCAACGATACCACCCGAAACACCTGCAGCCGCAGCACGTCAAACACGTGGGCATCCGACAGCTCCTGCACCTGCCAGCGGGTGCGGGCATTGCTGATTTCCCGGTGCAGGGCCCGCACTTGCCGCTCCAGCTCGGCGCGGTTGGCGGGGTCGAAGTCGGGGTAGAGCAGCGCTTCAATCACCTGCAGACCGCCGGGCTCGAAGTCCTTGTTTTCGGCCACTTCCACCTCCCCGATGGGCGGGCCGTTGAGCAGGCGGGCCGTGCCGGGCATGTAGTATTCGGTAAACGGCTCCACCCGCTTGTACAGCAGTCGGGCCGTACGGAAGCTGCGGCGCAGCGAATCCGGGGCAGTACCGCGCCGGGCCAGGGGCAGCAACTGCCGCTGCACGTGCCGATGCAGGCGGGCCAATTCCCGGGCCACATGCTGCTGCACGCGCCGGGCAGGGCTATCGGCGGGAGGTGGCGTGGAGGAAACATCGGTGCGGGAACAGGCCCCAGCCAGCGCCAGCAGCGCCGCCAGCAGCAGCGGCGCACACGCCCGAAGAGCAACGGAAAGAGACGAAAGCATGAGGAACCAGAAGTGTGAAAACCAATAGCCCCCCGCTGCATAAGGGCGGAGGGCTGGATAGTGGATAGAATCGGATAAATAAGCCGTATGACGACGAATAGACCGTCATTCCGAGCGCAGCCGAGGAATCTCGCGTGCTGACGTTGTGCTGGTAACCTTAACGAAGCGGTAGAGATGCTTCGACTTTGCTCAGCATAAAGGTTAGTCTGGCAACATCAGCACGCGAGATTCCTCGGCTCCACTCGGAATGACGGTACTTGATGCCCCTTACCGCTGCACGCCGCGCACGATGACTACCTGGCCGCCTTCCTTGTTCTTGTTGCGGGTTTCGTTGGAGCCGTCGGCGTTCAGGAATTTATCGTCCTGCCAAGTGTGGGGGTGCAGGTTGAGCAGGAAGGTATTGGGCACGCCCACCAGGTCGGAAATGTCCTGCATGGCTCCGTATTCCCAGCTGCTCAGGCGCTGGTCGTTGCTCTTATTGTACTTGGCGTTGAAGGTGGCATCCTGGCGGCGGTGGTTCATTTCCAGCATCGGCTTCAGCTGCTTGCTGCTCATGCCGTACTGCCACACGCGGCCGTCGTGCTTGTTGTTGGCGTAGAACGAGTCGCCGTCTTCCTGAATGTAGACGAAGTCCTTGGTCACGCACAGGTTATCGGGGTTCACGATGCTGTTGCCGGGGTCGGTGGCGCCGTCTACGGCCACTTCCAGCTTGCCTTTCAGCACGTTATCGGCCTGCAGGGTGAGCTTGTACACGCGGCCCCACATGGTAAAGCCGGTTACGGGCGTCACCTTGTCCGACTGGCTCACGCCGGTGGCGGTGAAGTACACCTCCCGGCCCGCGCCGTTGCCGCCCTTGCGGTAGTCCACGTCCTCTACCCGGGCAAACTGAATGGCATTCTTAGCCACCGACTGCGCCGCAATCTGGGCGCCGGTGGAGGTTTTGGCGTTGTCGATTTCCACAAACTCCACGTCGTACTGCTGGCCGGCCACCATGTTGGTTTCCGCCGGGTCGGCGGTGGTGCGCTTGAGCATGTAGAGCTTGCCGTTGTCCAGGTCGCCCACGGTGTTGCTCACGTAGGCAATCAGCTGGCCGTTGCCGCTGTCTTCGCCAATGAGGATGACGGTTTTGCCGGGAAACGCATCCTTGGGCAGCGGTACGGCATTTTCCATGGAGGCGTGGCCCAGGGCCGGCTTCATGCGGCTACGGTCCTTTTTGTTGGCCGGGCCCAGCGGGTCGAGGGCGTGCACCATGCTTTCCCCGTCGGTTTCGCCGGCGGTCAGGAAGGTGGGGCCGAAGCCGTGCTCCTCGGGCGTGGCCAGCGTAGCCGAGCACAACCGGAAGTTGCCACCGTCGCCGTCCAGAATGTACTCGCCCTTCACCGGCTTGAAGGTTTTGTCCAGGTACACCCGGGACACCGAGAACATGATTTCGTGGTTGTTGATGAGGATGTAGCCCTCCCCGTTCGGGTTTTTCAGCAGCCCCGAGCCGTCGGGCTGAGCCCCGAAGATGAAACCCGGCGACTCCGGCAGCACATCGTCGGAGCTGATCAGGGGCAGGATTTCCAGGCTCTCGAAACCGCTCAGCGGTTTTACCAGGGCCGGATTCACGGAATAGGCTTTCAGCTCAACTTCTGAGGTCGGGTTCGATTCAGTTTCGGAGTCGTTGCAGGCGCCCAATAACGCCAGCAGCAGCAGGGCCGGCAGCTTGGGCACGAAGGCGTAACGGTTGGAGTACATAGCAGGAAAAGAGGTAGGTGAAAGGATGCCACAAAGGACTCCCCCCAGTATTATTCCATCTTTATCCATTTGTTACTGCATTGCTATTTTCCAACTTACAATCAAGTGGTTGTGGCAACAGTTGCGTAATACAGCTGCCTGCAAGCAGTGTAGAGACGCGACACTTCGCGTCTCGTCGTTGAACGACACACATCAGGCGGTGCGGACGACGAGACGCGAAGTGTCGCATCTCTACACCTCGTTCAAGCAACTGTCATAGTTGGCACCTCGACCAAAAAGTAAACGCCCCGACTATAACCGGCCGAGGCGTTTGTTCATTTGTATAAACTCGCATTTACGCCTTTGCCACTCTCCTACTTCACCACCAGCCTGGAACTGGCGCCATCCTCGGCGCGCAACACATACACGCCCGGCGCGAGGCCGGCGGTTTCCAGCTGGCTGGCTTTGCGCAGGGTACGTACCGGGCGGCCCAGGGCATCGTGCAGTGTGCCCGATACGGGGCGACTCAGCTGCACCCGGCCCTGCGTGGGGTTTGGATACAGCTGCAACGGGGCGGCGCGGCGGGCCGAGGCGGTAGCCGTCAGGGGGCCGCGCGTGCGGATATCATACACCGATACCGTGCTGCTGACCTCGTTGGCCAGCAGCAGCAGCGGCTGGCCGGTGGGGCTGTTGGAACCCAAGATGAACACGATACCCTCGGGACCCTGGTCGCCGGTGCCGGCGGTGAGGCTGCGATTATTCACGTACTGCACCAGGCGGGGTTGGGCGGGGTTGTTCAGGTTGAACACGGCCACACCCCCAATGCGCTCCAGCGAGACAAAGGCGTACAGCGTATCCCGGATTAGGCCGGTGGTCACGCCCTCGGGCTCGGGGCCTTTGTCGTCGGAGCGATTCTTGCGGGCGGGGGTACCGGTGGTGTTGCTGGCGTTGAAGATGGCCCCGTAGGCGGCATCGGTGCTGGTGAGGCGCTCCAGCAGGTCGCCGCTGTCGTGCACCAAGGCCCCGGTGGTGGCGTTGAAGATGCTGAACGAGCGGCCCCCAAAGGCGTAAATTTCATCGAAGTCGCCGTCCCCGTCGATGTCGCCGAGCTTGTTGGTGACGTTGAGGCGGCCCAGAGCCTGGGCGTTCTTGAGCAGGGCAGCCTGCGGGAAGCGGGTGGCATCCAGCGGATAGGCCGCGTCGCCGAGGCGCACGGCTTCGGTCAGGGCCGAGTACTCACGGGCGTCGCCCTCGTTGGCCGTAAGCAGGTAGCGCTGGCCGGCTACTTCGAAGGTGGCCAGGGCATCGGGCTGGCGCATGCCTTTGATGGGCCAGTTGGCCAGCAGCACGTCCGGGGTCTGGTCGGAGGCATCCAGCGCGAAACCAGCCAGGGCGTGGTCCTGGTAGCCCACCGGGCGCAGGGCGGTAAACTGCCTGGTCGTCAGATCCAGCGTAGCAATGGCGTTGTTTTCCTGCAGCGTGATGTAGGCCGTGCGCGAGTCGGCGGACACGGCCACGTACTCCGGCTCCAGATCCTGGGCCACGGTGCTGGGCGCGGCAGCCGTGCCCCCGTAGATGCGGATGCCCTGCTGGCGCAGCGCGGCGGCCTGCCCGTTGTAGCCCGTAAAGCCCACGGTGGTCACGCTGGCCTGGGTGAGGCCCGCCACGCCCCCGCTGTAGTCAATCACCGATACCGAGCCCTCGGGGTCCAGGGAGTAATCCGACTTCGGTTCGCCTTCGTTGGCGGTGAGCAGCAGCCGGCCGTCGGGCGAGAAGGTGACCATATCAGGCATGGCCCCCACTGTCACCTGTTTCAGAAACGTGCCGTTCTGGTCAAACAGCACCACCGCGCCGTTCTGCTGGGGGTCGGTGTTTTCGATGGCGCAGGCCACCACCCCGTTGCGCACGGCCACCGAGTTGATGTTGCCGTAGGGCCTGATGTCGATGGAGGCCACGGCCACGGGTACGCCCGAAGCGGGCAGACTCAGAATATCGAGCTTACCGCCCACCGAGTTGGCCACGTACAGGCGCTGGGTGGTGGGGTCGTGAGCTACAATTTCGGCCGAATTGGTGCCGGCCGCGCCGTTCTGGTACGAGCTCAGACGGTTGAGCGTGAGGTTGCGCTCCTGGGCTGGAGCGGCGCTTTCGTTGTCCTTGATGTACACCAGCACCTCCGTGGCCCCGGCGGCCAGGGTGGCGTTGGTGGGGTTTTGCAGCTTCAGCGTGAAGTACTCCGCCCCTTCGGCCAGGGCGTCATCCGTAATAGGGATAGTGAGCGTCTGCGCGGTGTTTGCAATGGCGGGGAACGTCAGCGTCTGGGTAACAGCGTAGGTGAAATCCTGGCCGGCCGCGGCAGTACCCAGGCCGGGCACCACAGCTATTTCCACGGTGGTGGCAGTGGTGGCCGAGGGGTTAGTGATGTTCACCGGAATGCTCACGGTGCCTGCGTTTTCACTGACCACCACCAAGGCGGAGCCCAGGCGCAGCTCGGGCAGCACCGGCGTGGTGGCGCGGCTTAGCTCCACCTCGTCGAAGGCGGCCCAGTCGTCGTTGCCGTTCTGCTTGGCGGCCAGCCGCAGGCGCACGTGGGTGGCGGTGGCGGGCACGGGCACCGCCACGGTCTGGTAAGCGCGGGTATCCTTATTAAGCTGCACGTAGGTTTTGGTGGCCGGCCAGGAGGTGCCGTTGTCGAAGGCCACCACGTACGCCAGCGAGTCGGAGGCATCAAACCCATTGCTGAAAAACCGGAACGACACCTGGTTGGCGGCCGAAGCTCCGCTCTGGATGGCTACCGGGGCAAAATCCAGGTAGTGCCAGGTAGGTTGGTCGTTGGTGACGGGGTTCTGCAAATCCTGCATACCCCAGAGCAGCGCCCCGGCCGCCGGCACGGCCTGTACCCCGCTGGTGCCGGTGGTGCCCACGCTGGCCACGGGGGCCCATATATCTGTGAGACTGGGGAAAATGTAAGTGGCTGGTGTGGCCGTGAAGCTCCAAGTATCGGCGGCAGTGCCTTCGAAGCCCTGGCGGAGCGTTTGGGCCAGAACCGGGCCATTGAGCAGCAGGCCCAGCATGGAGAGGCTCACCCATTTGGGTATCGGTTGGTGCATTCGGGAAAAGGGTTGGTGAAAGGAATGCGCCAAAGCTACCGGGGCAGTGTTAGGGCAACTTTATGAAGCAGTTACCGAATCGTGAAGCCCGGATTGCCGGCGCACTTCCTCCCCGGCCAGAAACCGTCCGTACCAATGGCCCGAGTCCTTAATGGTGCGGCGCTGGGTATCGTAATCCACGTGCACCAGCCCGAAGCGGGGCGCGTATCCCTCGGCCCACTCGAAGTTGTCGGTGAACGACCAGGCGAAGTACCCGTCCACCGGCACGCCTTCCCGCCGGGCGCGCAGCACCTGCCCGATGCAGGCCTGCAGATACGCCTGCCGGGCTGCATCGGGCACCCGGCCCATGAGGTTGGGCTGGTCGGGGAAGGCAGCGCCGTTTTCGGTGACGAGCAGACGGGGCGCGTTGGGGTAGGCCGCGAACTGCCGGAGCATGTGGTAGAGGCTTTCGGGATACACTTCCCAGCCCATGTCCGTGAACGGCACACCCCGGGCCGCCGCGCCCACCAGCCGGGCCCAGAGCAGCGGCACGTAGGGCGCGTGCTGCACCACCTCGCGGGTGTAGTTCTGCACGCCCAGAAAATCGAAGGCGAAAGGCAGCCGGGCCTCGTCGCCGGGGCGGTGGTAGCGGTCCAGCCAACCCAGCACCGGCAAATCGACCACGGGGTAGCCCAGGCCGAGGGCGGGCTCCACAAAAAGGCGGTTGAGCAGGGCGTCGGCGCGGCGGGTGGCGCGCTCGTCGCGGGCTAAGCCGGGGCGGCTGGGCGTTACGTAGGAGCAGGAAAACGTGGTACCGATTTGGGCCGTAGCCGGCAGCGCCGCCCGCAATGCCCGGCCGCCTTCGGCCTGGGCCAGGGCCGCGTGGTGGGTGGCGGCCAGAAACGCGCCCAGACTGCGCCGCCCAGGCGCGTGCACGCCTAGCAGGTGGCCGGCCCCGGTGAACACCATCGGCTCGTTCAGCACCATCCAGTGCCGCACCCGGTCACCGAAGCGGGCGGCCAGTAGCTCCACGTACTCCGTAAACCAGCCCACTACGCTACGGTTGGTCCAACCTCCCAGCTGCTGCAAAGCCGAAGGCAAATCCCAGTGGTAGGCCGTAAGCCAGGGCGTAATGCCCCGCTCCAGGCAGCCGTCAATCAGGCGGTCATAAAACCCTATTCCCTTTTGGTTAATACTACCTCTACCAGCCGGTAAAACCCGCGCCCAAGCCACCGAAAAGCGAAAATCAGCTATACCCATTTGCTTCAACAAATGGGTATCCCCGGGCCAGCGGTGGTAGAAGTCGGTGGCTATGTCAGCAGTTTCGCTGCGCTTGATGCGCCCCCGGCGGCGCACAAAATCATCCCAGATACTGGGGCCTTTCCCGTCCAGGTTCCAGGCTCCCTCCGTCTGGTACGCCGCCGCCGATACGCCCCAGCGGAAGTCCGGCCCAAAGTCAGCCCGGGAAAAAGCAGCGGGGCCGGAAGCCGGATAAAACGCGGGAGGCAGCATGGGCAGGCGCAGTTATTTAAATTGTTTGGAGAGAAGATAATCAGATACTACCTGAACGTCATTCCGAGCGAAGCCGAGGAATCTCGCGTGCTGACGTTGGGAATGGGTCTGCAACATCAGCATAGGAGATTCCTCGGCCTCGCTCGGAAGGAAACTGCTACTGCTTCTCGAACAACTCCATTTTTAGGTAGTACAAAAGACGCTCTGGGCGGCCACGCGTTTCCTTCTCCCCCCTTCACCGTTTCACCAGTAGCCCCCTGCCCGCTTCCAGCAGCAGCTTATCCAGCACGGCGGCCGTTTCATCCGGATAATTGACGGGAATAGGGCGGCCGTATTGCAGCCAGTGGTCCAGTACGGCCAGGGACTTATCCTTGAGGTTCCTGACGACGGGCACGCCCATATCGGCCAGGGCGGCGGCGTTGCAGGCCTGCTCGTACTGCTGTTTCATGGGCAGCACCAGCAGCTTTTTGCCCAGGTACAGCGCCTCGGCGGGCGTTTCGAAGCCGGCCCCGCAGAGCACGCCCGCACTCCGGGCCAGACTATCGGTGAAGGCCGCCCCGCTCACGGGCCACACCTGCACGTTGCCGTGCTGGGCAGGCTGCGGGCTGTGCTTGCTGAAGACGTGCCACTGCACCGTGCGGCTCAGGTAGCGCAGGCGGCGCACCAGGGTTTCCTCATCGAAAGCGGGCAGATACACCGTGTAGTGGCCGTCGTTGGCGGGAGTCAGTTCCCGCACCTGCCGCCGGATAACGGGCGTGCTGATGTGGGGTTCGTAGCGCTGAAAGTGGAAGCCGTAGTGGCGCGTGGCCGGCGCATAGTGGCGCAGCACCGCCCGCCCCACCGGGTCGAAGGAAGCCGGCTCAGGCGCGTAGTCGCTCAGCACGGCCGCCTGATGGCTCAAAGCCACGCAGGGCACGCCTTGCTGCTGGCAGGCCCAGGCCGAAACCGGCTCAAAGTCGCTTATCACCAAATCGTACTCCTCCACCGGCAGCTGCCGGATTTCGCGCAGAAAGGCTTTGGAGTTCAGCTGCACGAAGGTTTTGACGAAGTTAATGCCACCCTTCCTGCCAAAAATGAACCCCAACCCGTGGCAGTGGTAGCGCACCGGAAACGGCAGCGGAATATCGGCGGGCGGGCCGCTCACGAGCACATCTACTTCTCCCCGCTGCTGCAGCAGCGGCACTATATCCAGGGCCCGGCTCAGGTGCCCGTTGCCGGTGCCCTGAATGGCGTACAAAATGCGCATGAAGCGAGAATAACAACGAAAAATAACTAGCTCACCCCCATTTCGCGCAGCAAACCAGCCAGTAGTTCAGCGGCGGGTGCATCGGCCGCTGCTTCGGCTTCGTCGGGCTCGGCGGGGTGGGCCGTTGCGGTTTGCTGCATGCGGGGGTCGAGGTGGTAGTGGTAGAGCTGCCAGCCGGTTTCGGCGGTGTACTCCAGGGCCGTGAGGTTTTCCACCCAGTCGCCGGAGTTCAGGTAGCCGACTTCGCCCTGAGCAGTGGTCAGGGCTTTGATTTCGGGGCAGTGAATATGGCCGCAGGCGACGTAGCGGTAGCCCTTGTCAGCGGCAATGGCAGCGGCGGTCTGCTCGAAGTCACTCACCAGGCTCACGGCGCTTTTCACCCGGTCCTTCACCGCCTTCGACAATGCCACCCGGGGCCGTCCCACCCGGGCCAGCCCCCAGTTCACGAGGCGGTTCAGGAGAATCAGCAGGTCGTAGCCGTGGCCGCCCAGGCGGGCCAGCCAGCGCGAGTGGCGCATGGTCACGTCGAACACGTCGCCGTGAAACAGCCAGGTTTTGCCGTGGGGCAGGTCCAGCACCAGCTTGTTGTCGATGCGCAGCGCCCCCAGCCGGGTGCCGGCAAACTTGCGCAGCAGCTCGTCGTGGTTGCCGGTGAGGTAGTGGATGCGGGTGCCCTTGGCCGCCAGCCCGGCCAGGTAGCGCACCACCCGCATGTGGGCCGGGGGCCAGTAGTTTTTGCTGAACTGCCAGATGTCCACAATGTCGCCGTTGAGCACCAGGGTGCGGGGCCGCACGCTTTTCAGGTAGCGCAGCAGCTCGGGGGCGTGGCAGCCATAGGTACCCAGGTGCACATCGGAAATCACGCAGACCTCCAGCCGGCGCCGGGGGGGCTTGCGCGCGGTCTTGTTGGCCGCAGTCGGGGCGTCGCTCATAAGGCAGGGCGGGCAGTTAGGCCGGCGCGGGGCCGGATGCGCCGCCCGGGGCGAATGGCCGAGGGCGGGCCGTCCTCATCGGCGGCGTGGCTGAAGTGCCAGGGCAGCCGCACAGCGCCCACGGAGCGCAACGCGTAGGCCAGCACCAGGGCCAGCTGAAACGCGAGGTACGCGGCGGCGCGCACCAGGCGGCGCAGCAACAACAGGGCAATGGGAGTCCGCATGCTTTCTACCCGTTTGATCCACTGCAAAAATCGATATACAGTGTGATGCCGGGGTTACGGTCGGGTTACGGTTTCGTCACGTTTGGCTGATTGCGCCCTTCTGGCTGGAGCCGCCCCATGTATGGTTAGATACATGTATTCCAGCAACATTTGCGCTGCCGCAGCGTTAGGGCCGCAATTCATTTTGCCGGGTCCCTCCTGACCTCTATTCCTTCCTGCATGCTGGAATTCCACGATTTCCACAAAGCCTACAACGGCCACACCATTCTGCGTCTGCCTGATTTCAGCATCGACTCCGGAATTTACTGGCTTCGCGGCCACAACGGGTCCGGCAAAAGCACCTTTCTGCAGTCGGTAGCCGGTATTCTATCATTCGAGGGCGACATTGTGCTGGATAAGCACCTATCCATAAAAAAGCATCCGGCCGCTTACCGTAACAAAGTGAATTTTGCGGAAGCAGAGCCGGTATTTCCGGATTTTCTGACGGGCACCGATCTGATCCGGTTATTCAAATCGGCCAAGCAGGCCCCGGCCCGGCAGGAGGAGCCGTACGTGGAAAGTATGGGCATGTCGGCCTACGTGACGGCCCCCATCAGCACCTATTCGAGCGGCATGCTCAAGAAGCTGGCCTTGGTGCTGGCTTTCTTGGGCCGGCCCGGCTGCATTCTGCTCGATGAGCCCCTGACTACACTGGACGCCGATTCGCTGCCCATACTTTTTAGCTGGATTACTGAACAGCAGCAGCAGGCGGGCACCACGTTTCTGCTCTCCTCGCACCAGGAGCTGGAAAACGACATGCTCCCGAACGTGCGAGAAATGCTAGTGGCCGGGGCTACGCTGCACTATCCCGCATGAACAGCGCCCACACCCGCGTCCTTATCAGGGTGGTAGCCAAGGGCTTCTACCGGGCCCACACCGGCCTGCTCCTCTCCCTGTTCATCCTGCTTTTCAGCAATTTCTTTTATACCAACGTCCTCAACCAAACCCATTTAACGCCCGACCAAATCATCGAAACCGCCCTGAAGCTGGCCATATCCAGCGTCAGTGAGCCCCAGGGCGCGGCTATTTTTGCGGTGTTGTTGTGGGCCTACAGCGCCAAAACCTGGCAATATGCCCGCGCCCGCCTGCAGGCTCCGGACACGACTTTTCTCTACTACAGCCTCAACGCCTTGCCCCAACCCCGGCAGCTGCGGGCCTGGGCCGTGGTGCAGCTGGTTATGGTGCTGCCGCTGCTGGTAATGGGCGCTTACGCCATACTGGTAGGCGTGGCGTACGGCTACTGGCTGGTACCGCTGCTCGTGCCGGCGTACCTGCTGGCCCTCACCGCCTACGGTGCCCGGCTCTACTACCGCCTGACCAACCACCTGCACTCTGAGCCGGCTGCTTCGGTGGGGCCACGGTGGCTGCGCCGCTGGCCCAAACCCCTGTTCAGCCTGTTTCTGTTTGAGCTGCTGACCCGCCAACGCGTTGCCTTCGTTGTTACCAAAGTAGCTGCCGTAGTGAGTATTGCCCTACTCTTCGGCGTATTTCCCGACTCTCACTCCGACGCGCGGCTACTGGGTATTGTTGGGCTGTGTGTAGCCCTGATCCACGCGGTACTGGTGTATCAGTCCAATGAGTTTGAACTGACCTACCTGCGCTTCGCCCGCAACCTCCCGTACGGCAAAAACCGGCAATTTGGGCAGCAGGTGGCCTTGTTCAGCTTGCTGCTGCTGCCCGAAATGCTGTGGATTATCTATTTCTCCGGCCTACCCCAAGCCCTGCTTGGCTTACTGATGATGGTAAGCGTTACGCTGCTGTTCCGGGCCGTGCTCTACCAGACGGGTCGCCGCATGAACCGGTACCTGCGGATCGTGTTCGGGTTGTTTATGGGGTTTCTGCTGCTGGGCCTGTTTGGGTACACGGCGGTGCTGGCCGTCGGCAGCCTGCTGGCCGCCTGGGTTATGCAGCTACGCCACGCCGAGTAGACGTTTGGTCCGATGCGAACCAATTCCTACCGCTTGCCAGCCGTCATTGACCGAAACCTGCGGCAGCGGGCCGGGCTTTGTGTATCTTTGTATCCTCCAAAAATCAGCCTCTGTTATAATTCGCATTTTCACCTCCTATAATGAAGAAACTTCTCCTCCTCGCCATTCTGGTGCTGACCACGCTGGCTGCCTCGGCCCAGTACATGCCCGGCAAGCCCCGCAAAAAATACACCTTTCCTAAAAAAGACGAGGAAAGCCCTTACGTACTCAACGTGACTAAAAACACGGATGAAGACGCCGAAGTGGATGCCTGCGTAACCCGCGTGGCTTACCGCCCCTACAGCCTGCTGCTCACCGAAATCAACGAGCTGAAGCGCATGAACAACTGGGCCGATACCACGTACCAGCGCCGCTTCCAGCAGCTGGCCGCCGGCGGCCAGCTGGTAATCACCATGTACCGCCGGGGTGCCGCCAACGCCGACCCCGCTTACCTGAGCCTGGTTGCCAAAACCAAGGATGGCAAAGAAGTGCTGAACGTGCCCGGCCTCCCCGCCGGCAACGGCCGCTTCTGGAACCGGGACCTGTACATGAGCAAGCGCACTATCCCATTTGGTAAAGTCGATGCAGCGCAGGATATCTTCCTGACTATCAACGACGCCAAAACCAAGCAAAACTTCGAGTACATCATCAAGGCCGAGTAGTCAGCCCCCCGATTACCGCATGCAAAAGCCCGGCTTTTCCTACGAAAGGCCGGGCTTTTGCGCGTAGTAGACAGGTTATTTGCGAGCCTCCCGGAGCTGCGCCCACTGCACCGCAATAATGGTTTTGGCATCCTCCAGGGGCAGCTTCCACAAGTCGGCGGCGGCGAAGGGTACGGCTTCAATCTTCTCGTTTTCCTCGGCCAGCCCCCCACCGGGGCCCGACTGGTGACTGACTTCGGCGTAGAACACGGTGATGACTTCTGAGCTGGTGCCGGGCGAGGGCAGCATGCGGGCAATCTGCTCCAGGTGGTCCACATCATACCCCAACTCCTCCTGAATTTCGCGGCGGATAGCCGTTTCGGGTGTTTCCTCCCCATCTACCATACCGGCGGCCAGCTCCAGAATTTCGGCTTCCGGCCCGATGCGGTACTGCCGGGTAAGAATATACTGCCCGGTGCCGGTGTGGTACACCAGCGCGGCCACCGCCGTACCGGGCTCAAACCGCTCCCGCCGCAGCACGTCGGGGCCATCCTGCACCCGCAGCACGCTGAGTTTGTAGTGCCCATCGAAGGCTGTTTTTCGCTCGATGATCTGCATAGTAAAATAAGGTAAGTGATGCTGAGGAAGCCAATGTATACGAATTTTGCGGCCCCGTGCCGGACCGTTGTTGCTCCTGCCCGGAGTGCGCGCCGGGCTATGGAGTGCGTTACGGTAAAAAAAGCCGACCTTTGCGGGCTCTTATAGCTGTGTCATTTTCGCTGCCCCTCCGGGCGGCTGCTTTTTTTTCCTAGATGTCGTTCGACGAACTCAACCTGATTGAGCCCATCCTTACTGCGCTGCACGAGGAAGGCTACGTTACCCCCACACCCATTCAGCAGCAGGCCATTCCGCAGGTGCTGGAAGGCCACGACCTGCTGGGAATTGCCCAGACGGGCACCGGCAAAACGGCCGCCTTCACCGTTCCTATCCTGCAGATTCTGCACCAGACGGCCCAGGTAGAGCGCCACGCGCCCGGCCGCATCCGCTGCCTGGTGCTCACGCCCACCCGCGAGCTGGCCATTCAGATTGGCGAAAGTTTCCGGGCTTACGGCCGTCACCTGCCGAAGCTTCGCTCCACCGTTATTTTCGGCGGCGTAGGTCAGCACCCGCAGGTGCAGGCCCTCAAGCGCGGCGTAGAAGTACTTATTGCCACGCCCGGCCGGTTGCTCGACCTGATGAATCAGGGCTTTATCGACCTGCGCACCATCGAGGTGTTTGTGCTGGACGAGGCCGACCGCATGCTGGATATGGGCTTTATCCATGACATCAAGCGGATTCTGCCCAAGCTGCCCAAGCAGCGCCAGACGCTGTTCTTCTCGGCCACCATGCCCGGCCAGATTCAGGAGCTGGCCGACAGCATTCTGCGCCCCAACCCGGTGAAGGTGACGGTTACGCCCGTGTCGAGCACGGCCGATACCGTAACCCAGGCCGTGTACATGGTGGAGAAAACCGATAAGGCTGACCTGCTGGAGCACGTGCTGCAGGACAAGAATATCCGCCGGGTGCTGGTGTTCACGCGCACCAAGCACGGGGCCGATAAGGTGGTTCGCACGCTGCTTAAAGCCAACATCGGGGCCGAGGCCATCCACGGCAACAAAAGCCAGAACCATCGGCAGCGGGCCCTCAGCAACTTCAAAGCCGGCACCACCCGCGTGCTGGTAGCCACCGATATTGCGGCCCGCGGCATTGATGTGGAGGAGCTCACCCACGTTATCAACTACGAAATTCCCAACGAGCCCGAGTCCTACGTGCACCGCATCGGCCGCACCGGCCGCGCCGGCGCCGACGGCACGGCCCTTTCCTTCTGCGACGACGAGGAGCGCGCTTACCTGCAGGACATCCAGAAGCTGATCCGCCGTCAGATTCCGGTCGTGCAGAACCATCCGTACACTTCCAGCGCCGTGGCGCCGGTGCCGCTCTCGGGCGGTCCGGCCATCAAGCGCCCCAAAGGTCCGGCCGGCCGGCCGGCCCGGCCGGGTCGGGGTCCGCAGGCCGGTGGCAGCGGCCGTCCGGAAGGGCAGCGTGGTGCTGGCAGCCAGGGCGGTGGCCGCCCCGAGCGGGCTGGCGGCAACGCGGGTCGGGAAGGGCAGCGCGGCGGCCACGCCGCGGCGGGCCGACCGGCCGGCACTGCTCATCCTGAAGGCGGCAACGCCGGCGGAACCAGCCGGGGCGGCCAGCGCCGCTACCGGGGCGGCAGCGGCCGCTAAGCCTGTATCCAGCCCTAGTCTTCAACGCCCCGGCCGGTCTGGTCGTGGCGTTGTGCGTTAGCAGAGGGCGGGCAGTTTGGATGGGGCCGGACCGATGCAGTGAGGATAAACAATTCGGGCCGGAAGTTGCTTATTTTCCCGGACGCCCGGTGGGCGGTTTTTACCTCCTTCGTTTCGTTATGGCACAACGCACTCTTCCCGTTATTCAGGCCCTGCGCGACACTGCTCAGCGCCTCAACAGCCAGGCTCCATATCAGTGGGGGCACATGGGCAGCTGCAACTGCGGCCACCTGGCCCAGACGATTACCCGGCTCACAAAAGCCGAAATCCACGCCCGCGCCATGGAGCGCTACGGCGACTGGGAGCGGCAACTCACCGATTACTGCCCCACCAGCGGCCTGCCTATCGATGAAACCATTGATGAGATGCTGGCCCTGGGCTTCACCCGCCAGGACCTCACGCACCTGGAGCGTCTTTCCGACCCTACCATCCGGGCGGCTATTCCCTTCGAGCGCCGCGACGCCCTGCGCCACAACCAGCGCGACGATGTGGTGCTGTACCTGCGTACCTGGGCTGACCTGCTGGAAGGCGACCTGCTGGCCGGAATTGAACTTCCTGCGCTATTGCCCCAGCCCACCCCCGAGTTGGTAGCTGCCCAGTAGCCCGAAGGAGCAATCAACACACGCGCAAAAGCCCCGTTAGCCAACTGGCCAACGGGGCTTTTGTCTGTCAGAACCGGCCGGAGCCGGGTGCCTTAGTAGTTTACGTTGCTGCGCTGCGCCTCGCGGTAGCCCTCGGGGCGGTGGCTACGCTTATAGGCCGCGTCGGCGTTGGGGTCCTTCTCCGCGTCGGGAGCTTGCGAGCAGGACGACAGAATCAGGGAAGCGCCAGCGGCGAGCAGGAAAAGCAGACGAAGATTTTTCATGCGCCAAAGGTACGCACCGCCCCGAAACCGGGCAAGCCTTCCGGCTGCTTACAGGGCAGCAATTCGCCCCTTGCTCATATCTTACAAATGTAACGCCCCGTTGCACCCTACATGCAGCGCACACTCCTGTTAACAATTATAATCCATCTCACCCATCATGCGTAGACAAGTTCGTTTCAATTACCTCCTGCCACAGTTGTAAATAGCAGGTTGACTACCCTTGGAGGCTGCACCGGGTTCCTCACATTGGCCGTGGCCTAATCGAAGCGTTGGATTGCGAATTTGCGCGCTAACCATCTGATTTAGCCAGACAGACCGTTGTTACTTATCAAAGAGCCAGGTAAGGCAATAAATTTAGCATCTAACACTCTCTCACAGGGTTGTCTAACAAGAGCAATATACTTTGCTCACTATTTTAACTATTCCTGTTACCAAACAGTCATGATCTAATTCATTTAATCTAAACCCATGGTAAATATACTTGCTTTATACATTCTCAAATACAGCAACTTATATATCTACTTATTTACCATCTAACAACATTATTAGCACAAATAACGATATGACTATACCTGCTAAAAAAGCCTTCCTTCGTACATCTATTTTATCTCACTGACGCCCAATATGAAAGCAAGGTTTGTGCGTGTGTATAGAAGCCTGCCAAATTGTATCGGACTAATACGCTACCGTGAAACACCGGCAGTTCACCCAGGTTTTACGATGTTTCGCCGATTCAGGCAGTAGCATCCGGCTGATAATCAGCAAATGTGCCATCCTGGTAGAAAATAACGATGCGACGAATTCGCTTACCCGGCTCAGCTAACCCCTGGGCCAGCGCTGCATCGGCCGGGGCGGGCGCGGAGGCGGCTGCACTCGCAATCGGCGTAACTACTTTATTTTCAAACATTGAACTAAAAGTCGGCGTAACCTCCGTCACTGTGCGGCTTTCAGCAGTTGGCTCGGGGGGAGCCACGGGTACAGCTACGGGCAGGGAAGCTGGCTCTGGAGCAGGAGCAGCCGCGGGTATAGCAGCAGGTACAGTGCGCTCAGGCGCGGGCTGTGGCGATGCCACGGCCCGCGCAGGCTCAGGTGCCACCTGACGGGCCTGGGATGGGGCTACAGGGGCTGTCAGGGTCTGGGGAGCCAGCATTGGGCCTTCACCGTTAAGTAACCAGAGCAGCGACAGGTCTGGAAACGCGCCAATAATCTTCTGCACTACTTCCAGGCTGGGCTTATTACGGCCGCTGAGGATGTGACTGACAATAGGCCGGGAAACGCCAATGGTATCAGCAAACTGCGTAGGAGTAAGCTGACGGGCTGTTAACAGTGTGCGAATACGCTCAAGCATAGAAAAGTCATTATTTACAAATGTACTGTAATGATTTTAACCGCATGGACTGCTTATCATTTGTTATCAATTGTAAACAAGGCTTGGCTACACTATTTTAATGCTTTACAATTGACAATTATCTGTATTCTGATTACATATGTTAAACAAATGTAAACTAATATTCTGCTTGCTATACCCCTCACCTCAACTATCCTTCCTACTTAAAGCTTACAGTTAAATAAGCCACTTGATGGGCCATTAGCGGTGCATCATCCTACTAGTTGCAAACGGCTCTATGTACTGCTTCCTCCACGACTACCGTTTGCCATCCCTTGTAAAATCCCCCCCCCCCAGGTAGACGCTGTTATGGTGGGCTTACTGAGAAGCTTGTGTTTCGTCAACCCAGAGTATCTTCCAACTGTCGGGCGTTTGGGCATGCCCTTTCCCAACTTTCGACGTAGCAGCCCAGGTTACAACCGGGCTGCTCAATGCTCTTCTCCTGGCCAACCCGAATGGCGACACTCCCGCCTAACGCATCGGGCCCCCACCCGCCCGACCCGTAGAGGGTTGGCAGATGGGGGCCCGATGAGTTGGGGAATCCGGGGAGTTAGTTGAAGTACTCTTTGGCCAAGGCCTTGTCGTGGCCGTAGATGTCGTCGCGGAAGTGCACCTTGCCGGCTTCATCCACCCAGGTAGTGAAGTACACCAAGTATACGGGCAGCTTCTCGGGCAGCGTCACGTACTTCTCGCGGCGGCCGGCAATGGTATCCAGTATGGCGGTCCGGTCCCAGCCCGGCTTGTCGCGCAGCAGGTATTCGGCCAGCTTGATGGGTTCGGCCACGCGCACACAGCCGTGGCTGAAGCCGCGCTTGGTCTGGCTGAACAGCTCGTCGTGGGGCGTGTCGTGGAGGTAGATATCGTTCGAGTTCGGGAAGATAAACTTCACGTCGCCAAGGTCGTTCTTGGGACCGGGCCGGCGGCGCAGGGTATACTTCCAGGTCTTCTGGCTCACGTTGGCCCAGTCGATGCTGTTGGGGTCGATGGGGGTAGCCTTGGCACCCCAGCCCTTCACCACTTCCATATCGAGGCGGTCGAGGGTAGCCTGGGCATTGGCTTCCAGCTTCGGGCGCAGCTCCTTGTCGATGATGCTGAAGGGCACGTTCCAGTAGGGAGCCAGCACCACGAATTCCATCTTGTCGCTGAACACCGGCGTGGCGTTGAGCGTCTTGCCCACGATGACGGGCATGGTGAACTGCTCCTTGCCATCCTCCACCACGTGCAGAGTGTACTCGGGGATGTTTACCAGCAGGTAGTCCGGCTCGAACTTCTTCGGAATCCAGCGCCACCGCTCCATGTTCAGCGTAATCTGGTCGATGCGCTGATTGACCGGCACGTTGAGCAAACGTAGGGTTTCACCGGCCACGATGCCATCGGCCTTGAGGCCATTCAGCGACTGGAATTCCTTCACGGCCGCGACTAGCTCGGTATCGTATTTCTGGGCGGCCGGGGCAGGAGTAGCCGGCTGGCCGGGCTTGTTGGACACTGCTACGGCGGGCGTTGCGGTGGTAGCCGGGGTAGTGGCATCCTTGCCCAGCAGGCGGGCCCGCAGGGCGGCCACGGCCGAAGAGGTGGCACCCGGCACCAGCCGGGTACCGGCCGGCAGCGTGGGCCAGCCGCCGTTGCGCTGGATCGTGCGGTAGTCGGCCAAGGCTTTTTTCAGCCGGTCATACTCGGGGTGCAGGGGCTCAAAGTCGTAATAGCCGTAGGTGCTTTCGCGCTCCTTCAGAATGGTTTGCAGGGCGCGGTGCAGCTTCACTTTGTTGCGCTTCACTTTCCAGTCAATCGTCTTGACGGCGCGCGGGTCTACGGTGCCCCGGTAAAAGTCGGAAGCGTAGTTGAAGTAGGTCCCGGACAGGGCCACATCGATTTCCTTCTCCAGCGCGTTACGCCGGGTAGAGTCGCCCTGAGCAGCTTCCAGTTCTTTAAAAAGCTTATCGAAGTCCTTGGTTTTGTATTCTTTAGGATCAAGGCCTTCGTCGGCAGCCTTGTTGATGACGCCGAGCAGGGTTTGGGCCTGGGGCACTACCTCGTGGTTGCGAAACCAGCCAAGGCGGTAGTTTCGCTCCCGGTAAAATTTCTTGGCCCATTCCAGCTGGTCCTTGAATTTGGGCTCGGCTACCATGTACTTCTCAATGTACATGCTGTCGAGCGTAGGCTGGGCACCCCCAGCCTTGGTAAGGCCGGCGGGCAGGGCGTCCTTCATCTGCGCTTTCTGATCCTGACTGCACGACACCACGGAGGTGCACAGCAGCAGGCCCAATAGCCAGCAGCAGAAAGTGGTGAGAAAAGAGGGACGGTGGATTTCGTTCATGCGGGGTGGTCGGGAGAGAATCAAAAAATCAGTTCCTGACGCGCACCGGCCAGGCAGCCGGCGGAGTCAGGGCGTTGTACTGATTTCGGCGGCGCGGAGTTGCCACGGCCGATAATTCGCCCTCAACGCCGCAAGGTAGCGCATTTCGGTCGACTCTTTTCTATCCGCCCGGGCCGGATTTCCCGTAAACCGTAGGCTGCCGCTTTGGCTGCCTTTGCCCCGCTACTCACCGGAGGCCCGCCGGCCTCTCTCCTGCCCTTTCCCACTTATGCCCGACCAGCTGCTTGCCGCCGACCCGCACAGCCACGCCCGCCCCGCCGAGGTAAGCGTGCATCACCTCGCCCTCGACCTGACCGTGGACTTTCAGCTCCGCCAACTGCGCGGCTCCGCCACCTGGCAACTCACCCGTTCCACCTCCTCAGCTGAGCACCTGCTGCTGGATGTGCGCGGCCTGCACTTAGAGGCCGTGCTGCTCGATGGTCCCGATGGCGCCCCGGCCGAATTCGAGCTGGGACCTGACGATGCCGTGCTGGGCCAGGCCCTGCGTATCAGCCTCCGTCCTGATACCACGGCCGTGTGCATCCGCTACCGAACGGCTCCCGACGCAGCCGCGCTGCAATGGCTCAGCCCCGAGCAAACGGCCGGCCGCCAGCAGCCGTTCCTGTTTACCCAGTCGCAGGCTATTCTGGCGCGCACCTGGCTGCCGTGTCAGGATTCGCCGGGGGTGCGCTTCACCTACGAGGCCCGCGTGACGGTACCGCCGCATCTGCTGGCCCTGATGAGTGCAGAGAACCCGCAGCAGCTCGACCCGGGCGGCCATTACCAGTTTCACATGCGCCAACCCATTCCGGCCTACCTCATGGCCCTGGCCGTGGGCGACGTGCAGTTCCAGGCTCTGAGCGCCCGCACCGGCGTGTACGCCGAGCCGGTTACCTTACCGGGAGCGGCCCGCGAGTTTGAAGACCTGGAGAAGATGGTAGCCGCCGCCGAAGACCTGTACGGTCCTTACCGCTGGGAGCGGTACGATTTGCTGGTGCTGCCGCCCTCCTTCCCGTTCGGGGGCATGGAAAACCCACGGTTGACTTTTGTAACGCCCACGATTTTGGCCGGTGACCGGAGCCTGACCAGCCTGGTGGCCCACGAGCTGGCCCATTCCTGGAGCGGCAACCTGGTCACTAACGCCACCTGGAACGACTTCTGGCTGAACGAGGGCTTCACTGTGTACTTCGAGCGCCGCATTATGGAGCAACTCTACGGCCGGCCCTACGCCGATATGCTCCAGGTGCTGGGCAATACCTCCCTGCATCACACCCTGCAGGAACTCGGCCCCGATAGTCCCGATACGCACCTGCACCTCAACCTGGCCGGCCGCGACCCGGACGAGGGCCTTAATGATATTGCCTACGAGAAGGGCGACTATCTGCTCCTGACCCTGGAAAATCTGGTGGGCCGTCCTACCCTCGATACCTTTATAAAGGAGTACTTCGCGCGGCACAGTTTTCAGAGCATGGACACAGCCTCGTTTGTGCAGTACCTGCGCCGGGAGCTGCTCGACCAGCACCCCGGCCTGGAGGAGAAGCTGCAGCTGGAAGCCTGGATATATGGCCCGGGCATTCCGGCCGGAGCGCCGCCCGTTTTCTCGGAGCGGTTTGCGGCTGTGGATGCCGCGGTGCAGAGCTGGCAACGGGGTACCCCGGCCACTCAGCTCGCCACGGGCAGCTGGAGCAGCCACGAGTGGGTACACTTCCTGCAGCATCTCCCCCGCCAACTTTCTTCCGAGCAACTAGCCGAGTTGGATGATGCTTTTGGCCTTACCCGGTCCGGCAACTCGGAAATTCTGGCAGCCTGGTTTCCGCTTACAGTTGCGGCGGGCTACGCGCCGGCTGATGAGGCGTTGCACCAGTTTCTGCGGCACGTGGGGCGGCGCAAGTTTCTTACGCCCCTGTACCGGATACTGCTGACTACCCCGGGCGGCCCCGAGCGGGCCCTGCAGCTCTACGCGCTGGCTCGTCCCAACTACCACGCTGTGGCTACCAGCACGCTGGATGCCCTGGTAGGTCGTCCGCCGCACTAAGCTGCTCCAGCAGCCGGCCGTGTCGTACCGCTGGTGAAGCGCATTACGTTACTTTCGTCCGGAAAAATGGGCCGCGCAACCGCTGAAGCGCGCGGGTTGACATTACTTTTTTACTTGTGCAGCTGGCCGGATGGCCCGAAGCTTGCTTGCAAAGCCCGGTAAGTAAGCCGGATTTTCCTCGGAGGCGGCTGTTTCTTTCATTTGCTTTAGTTGATTTCTGCCTTGAAAAACCATAAACCGCTCGGTAAGCTCATTGCCATTGGAGGCAATGAGGATAAGGGCACCTACCCAAACCCCCGCACCAAAAAGAAGTACTATCTCAATTTTTTTGAGCTGGGTATTCTGAAACGGGTGGTACTGGAGTCAGGCAAGGAGGACCCTCAGATTGAGGTAATCACCACGGCCTCTATGATTCCGGAAGAAGTAGCCCGCGTTTATTTGTCCTCGTTCACGATGCTGAACTGCAACAACGTGAACATTATGGACATCCGCACCCGTGAAGACGCGCTGCAGCCCCAGTACCTGGAGCGCCTGCGCCAGGCCGATATTGTCATGTTCTCGGGGGGCAACCAGTCGCGCCTGACCGAAATGTTCGGCGAGACGGAATTTCTGACCACGCTCAAGCAACGGTACTACTCCACGCCTAACTTCATTATTGCCGGTACCTCGGCCGGGGCCGTCGCCATGTCGAAGACGATGGTGAAGGGCGGCAGCGTGCCGGATGCGCTGATGAAAGGGGCCGTGAAAATGGGCAGCGGCCTGGGCTTTCTGGATAACGTGGTCATCGACTCGCACTTTGTGAAGCGGGGCCGTTTCGGCCGTTTGCTTGAGGCAGTGGCGCTGCATCCCAAGCTCATCGGCATTGGGCTGGGCGAGGATACGGGTGTGCTCATCACGGAAGGAAATCAGCTGGAAGCCATCGGCTCCAACCTGGTTATCATCATGGACGGGCACAAGCTGGAACACAATAATGCCGCCGCCGCCAAAAAAGGGGAAGCCATTTCCATCGAAAATATGCTGCTGCATGTGCTGGTGAAGGGCAACCTCTACGACGTAACCCAGCGCGAGTTTTACCCCGACTTGAAGCTCCGTCAGCAGGCCGCCGAGTCAGAACGACTCACGGCCGGCAAATCGGCCAACGCCCCAGCCCCGGCCGGGTAAGCTCGATTAACCAAATGCATAAAAACCCCTTATTCAGGCTGAATAAGGGGTTTTTAGATTTATCCAAATGCTATATTGCCTGATCGGGAAGCCGTTGCTCTATTGCAACGGCTACTCCTTATATATATAGCCACCTGAAACGCAGCCAGGACCGACGCCGTGTGCTTTCGGTTTAGCCTTTGTAAATGGCGACCGAAGGAGTGTGGTCGGCGGAGGTTTGCCAGGCCCGGTACATACCTTCGGAATTGAAGGGCAGGGCCACGTTACCGGCCGCATCCACGGCTACCAAGCCTCCCTCCCCTCCAATCGGCGCCAGTTTGTCGTGCACTACCACGCGGCAGGCTTCGGCCAGACTCAGGCCCCGGTACTCCATCAGGCAGCTGATATCGTGCGCTACCACGGCCCGCAGGAAAAACTCGCCGTGCCCGGTGCAGCTGATGGCGCAGGTGCGGTTATCGGCGAAGGTGCCGCTGCCGATAATGGGCGAGTCGCCGATGCGGGAGAACTGCTTGTTGGTCATGCCGCCGGTGCTGGTAGCGGCGGCCAGGTTGCCGTGCTGGTCGAGGGCCACTGCGCCCACGGTGCCCATTTTCTTTTTCGGGTCTTCGTGCGTGGGGGTAGCCGCCGTATCGGCGGACTGCGCTTCGGAATGGTCGAGGCGCATACGGCCTTCCTGCAGCGCCTCCTGCAGCTGGTCGTAGCGCTGCTGGGTGAAGAAATATTCCTGGGGCTGGGTGGGCAGGCCGTGCAGCCGGGCCAGCTCATCGGCCCCGGGCCAGGCCAGCAGTACGTGCTCGGTTTTCTCCATCACCAGCCGGGCCGCCCGGATGGGGTTCTGCACCGTTCGGGCTCCGGCTACGGCTCCGGCTGCGCGGTTGCGGCCGTCCATAATGGCGGCGTCCATTTCGTGGTGCCCGTCGTGGGTGAATACCGCGCCCCGGCCTGCATTGAACAGCGGGCAGTCTTCGAGGCTGCGCACGGCCTGCTCCACGGCATCCAGCGCGGCCCCACCCTGCCGGAGCACGCCGTAGCCGGCGGCCAAAGCCGCCTGCAGGGCCTGGTGGTAGGCATGTTCTTTTTCGGGGGTCATCAGGGCGGGCGAAATGGTGCCGGCCCCGCCGTGCAGGGCCAGAGCGAAGGGAGCAGTCATGGGTAAAAAAGTTGGTGGGTGGGCAAAAACGCAAGGTAAAGGTAGTCAGGCTACGGGCCCGGAATGGGCTTACGCGACCGGAACGAACCGCGTTTTTTTTCGTAGGTTTGGTTTACTGTTTTCAACTCCCCAAACATATTCAACCTTATGGCTTACGAAGCTACCGGCCGCCTGCACGAAATTTTCGACGAACAGCAGGTGAGCGAAAAATTCCGCAAGCGCGAGTTCGTGCTGGAGGTCGTAGACGGCCAGTATCCCGAGCATATCAAGTTCCAGCTGGTACAGGATAAAACCGCGCTTATCGACCCCTACAAAATCGGCGACGAAGTAAAAATCTCCTTCAACCTGCGGGGCCGCGGGTTCAACAAGAACGGCCAGATGCTGTACTTCACCAACCTCGAAGCCTGGCGCATCGAGTCGGGTGCCGGTGCCGCCGCTGCTCCCCAGGGTGGTGGTTATCAGCAGGCCGCTCCCCGCGCTGCTGCCCCCGCTCAGAACTCTAACCCGAACCTGCGCGCCTCGGCCGCTCCCATTGCTTCGGACGACGACAACGACCTGCCTTTCTAAGGTTAAAAAGCTGCTGGCTGAGAGTTACTAGCTGTTAGCTTTCGGCTGTCTTACCTCTTAAAAGCCGCTTCCGCACGCCGGAGGCGGCTTTTTTTAGTTGTCAGTTGCTCGTTGTCAGTTGTCAGAACCCATCTAACAACAAGCAGCTAACAACGAGCGAACAACTGACAACGAGCAACTGACAACTAAAACGCATGCACACGCTGCACCAACTGCGCACCGGCGCGCTGGCCGGAGCCACCCGCCTGGACCTACGCGGAGGTCTGACTGAATTTCCGCGGGAAATTTTTGCGCTGGCCGATACGCTGGAAATCCTCAACCTCACGGGCAATGCCTTGCGGGAGCTGCCAGCCGACCTGCACCGCCTGCACCGGCTACGGATTCTGTTCTGCTCCGAAAACCAGTTTACCGAAGTTCCCGCCGTGCTGGGTCAGTGCCAAGCGCTGGAAATGGTTGGCTTCAAAGCCAACCAGATTCACACCCTGCCCGGCGCGGCCCTGCCCCCCCGGCTGCGCTGGCTGATTCTGACCGACAACCAGCTGACCGCGCTGCCCCCGGAAATTGGCCGTTGTGCGCGGCTGCAGAAATTGATGCTGGCCGGCAATCAGCTGCGGGAGCTGCCGCCGGAGCTGGGCCAGTGCCAGAATCTGGAGCTGCTACGCCTCTCGGCCAACCAGTTGCCCGGGCTGCCTGATTGGCTGCTGCAATTGCCCCGCCTGACCTGGCTGGCGTACGCCGGCAACCCGTTTGCGGAGCCGGCTGAGGCGGCGGCCCTGGCCCACTCCCCCATCCGGGAAATCAGCTGGGGCGAAATTGAGCTGCAGCACGTATTGGGCGAAGGTGCTTCGGGAGTAATTTCTCAGGCCGAGTGGCAGAACACGCCCGTAGCGGTAAAGCTGTTCAAAGGAGCCGTAACCAGCGACGGACTGCCGCACAGCGAAATGGTGGCCTGCATCCGGGCCGGGGCTCATCCCAATCTGATTCCGGTCCTGGGCAAAGTGGTGAACCACCCGGCCGAAGCGGAAGGCCTGGTGCTGGAGCTCATCAGCCCGGAATTTGGCAACCTGGCCGGGCCGCCCAGCTTCAGCACCTGCACCCGCGACGTGTACGCACCGGGCACCACCTTTTCGCTGACGGCGGTGCTGCGGATTGCCCAAGGTATTGCGGCGGCGGCGGCCCACCTGCACAGCCGCGGCATTCTGCACGGCGACCTGTATGCGCATAACATTCTGGTAGCGGCCGACGGGCGCAGCCTGCTGGGGGATTTTGGCGCGGCGGGCTTCTTTGACGTGGGCTCACCGACGGCAGCCGCGCTGCAGTGCCTGGAGGTGCGGGCGTTTGGCTACCTGCTGGAAGAGCTGCTGGACTTTTGTCCGGAGGCTACGGCTGACAATGCCACTGCTCAGCAGCTCCGGCATTGGCAACAGCGCTGCCTGCAGCCCACCATTGCAGCCCGGCCGTTGCTCGCGGAAATCAGCCAGGAGCTGCAAGGGCTATTGTTTTCTGCGGAAGCCGCTCAACCTTCCGGGTCGGGGCTACGTCTGTAAGTAGCACATTGCCGGCGCGGTGGTACTTTGCGGCGGCACTTCGTTTCTCTCCCATTCTCATTTTTCTGCATGACAACCGTTTCAGTGCTGCCACTGGCCGGAAAAACCGCCCTGGTAACCGGGGCCACCAGCGGCATTGGGCTGGTAACGGCCCGGGATCTGGCCCGGCGTGGTGCCCGGGTAGTGCTGGTGGGCCGCGACGCCGATAAAGCCGCCCGGGCGCAGCAGGCCATTCAGCTGGCGGCCGGGCCTGAGGCACTGGTGCATGTGAAGTGCTTCGACTTATCGTTGCTGCGGAACGTGCATCAGCTGGCCGACGAGATGGAGCAGGAGTTTGACCAGCTGGATATTCTGGTGAATAACGCCGGTATTATGCCGGGCCATTTTGCGCTGACCGAGGAAGGCCACGAACTATGCTGGGCCACCAACCACCTGGCTCCCTACGTGCTGACGAACCGGTTGCTGCCGTTGCTGGATGCCGCCGGCCGGGCCCGGGTCGTTACGGTTTCCTCGCTGATGCACTGGGTGGGCGAGATTGAGCCCGACCGCAACATGCGCAACTCGCCGGATAACTACAGCTGGCTCACGGCCTACGCCGATTCCAAACTGGCCAACATCCTGTTCACCAAGGAACTGGCCCACCGCCTCGACCTCACCGGCATCACCGCCAACTGCCTGCACCCCGGCATGGTGGACACCGGCCTGATGCGCCCCGATACTTCGGCCGTTATGAAGGCCCTATGGTGGATGGCCCGTCCCGCCATAACCTCCCCGGAGCTCGGCGCACAAACCACTCTATACTTAGCCACTGCGCCCGAAGTAGCCAGCCAGAGCGGGCGCTATTTTGCCAACTGCAAGCCGGCGCGCTGCTCCGGCCGGGCCAGCAGTGCCCAGGAAGCCAGCCGCCTCTGGCGCGTCTCGGCGGAGGAAACCGGCGTGGAATGACGTGCGTTAGTAGTTTTTAAGCAGCCTTTTTTGCTTTGTCATACTGCCGCCATTACCACATACATCCATGACCGAGCTACTGGAACTGATTAAGCAGGGCGAAGGGGAACGGCTGGAGTTCAAGCAGCGCACCACCCACCCTACCCGCATTGCCCGCACGTTGTCGTCGCTGGCCAACACGCACGGGGGCCGGGTGCTGGTGGGCGTGGATGATAACGGCCGGGTGCTGGGCGTGCGCGACGTGGAGGAGGAACTGTTTCAGCTTCGGCAGGCGGCCCAGCATTACATTGACCCGCCCATCCGGCTGCGGTTTGAGGAAGTAGAAACCGAAAACGGCCGGACCGTACTCATCGTAACCGTGCCGGAAAGCGCCGAAAAACCTCACCGCGCCCAAATAGCCGACGATGAATGGCGCACTTACGTGCGGGTGCGCGACGAAAGCGTGCTGGCCAGCTTCCTCACCGAGAAAGTGCTGGAACGCCAGGAGCCAGCACCGCAGTTCGAGCGGATTCCGTTAAACAAGGAAGAGCTGGCCGTGCTGGAATACCTGCGGCAGAATCCGCGTATTACGCTGCCGCAGTACATGAAACTGCTCAACATCGGGCAGCGCCGGGCTTACCGCACCCTCATCAAGCTCACGCTGCACGGCTACATCAAGCACCACGACAAGCAGAAGGAAGTGTATTACACGCTCTGATTGGGCTCCAGCAAATCCCAGAGGTTGCCGTATAAATCGGCGAATACCAGCACGGTACCGTAGGGCTCCGTTACCGGCGGCCGCACAATGCGCACGTTTTGCGCCAGCAGGCGGGCGTGGTCCCGGGCGAGGTTATCGGTGTAGAGAAACAGGGCCACGCGGCCGCCGGTCTGATTGCCGACTGCCGCTTGCTGGGCGGGCGTGGCCGCCTTGGCCAGCAGCAACTTCGCGCCAGTTGCGCCGGGTGGTGCAACTCGTACCCAGCGCTTTTCCGGACTCAGCGGCGTGTCTTCCACCAGCACAAACCCCAGCTTTTCCGTGTAGAAGTGAATGGCTTCGTCATAGTCCGCCACCACTAGGGTAACAAGAGCAATACGCTGAGGCATGGAGTTTCGCTTTGTACTTGCAGATTATATTAATTATATAATTTTTGCTTTTCTAACCTGTACACAAACCACCACAACAATACACTATCTACTACAATCTTACAGAAAGTAATTGTTAGTTCAATTCGCCCTATCATGAAATTAAAAAGCATCATACTGACAACTATGTACGACGCATATATCACTGTATCCAAATTGGCTTTATATCCATATATATCCAATACATCAACTAGCTTCCAATATCCCGCTGACACTAATATATCTAGCAAACTAAAGGTAGAGGCCAGTCAAAGCATATACAACAACATAGTTGCTTTGTAACCAGAGAAGAAGGACATAACCAGCCAAATGAACGAAATAAAAATAATATTCTTTGCAAAGACATATAAAAGCAAACATTTATCTGGTTTAATCAATTGTTTCATAATTCAGTAATGAATAAAAAATAACCCTCATCCAATTTGAACAAAGGTTATTTTTTAAATTTCTAGTCTTGTTGACGAGCTTTCAGAGCTTTTTTCTCTTCTTTAGCGGCCTTTTTTTCCTTGGTGGTTTTGGCCGGCTCTTTCTTTTTCTCTTTGCGGGGTTCCTGGGCTTTTGCCATGATGCGTAGTGTGGGATAAAGGGTGAATCAGAAGGTTTTTAACGTGGTGCTGGCAGCGGGTGTTGTGCCGCGCGCCGGATTAGTGCAGCACCGGCAGGTACCGTTCCCGCAGCAGGTTGAGATGGTGCGCCTCGTGGCCGGGCAGAATGTAGGCCAAAGCCCGCACGCTCACCGGCTGCCCGCTGGCCGTACCCTGGCGGCTCACGTCCTCAGCCGTAAACGACTCCAGCAAGCTGAGCGTGGCGGCCCGTACCGTGTCGTACTCTGCCAGGATATTGGCAAAGCTCCGGGCATCCGCCCCGGAAACGGGTACGTAGTCGTCCTGCTCGAAACCGGGGAGCGGCGTTGTATCGCCCCGCCCGATGCGCAGGACGCGGTAGGCGAAGATGCGCTCCGTATCGAGCATGTGCACCAGATTTTCCTTGATGCTCCACTTGCCCGGGGCGTACCGGAACGCGCCCTGCTCCTCGGTGAGGCCGGCCAGCAGCTGGCGCAACTCCCGGGACTGCCGGCGCAATGCTTCCAGCGGGTCTTCGGCAATCAGCTTCACATACGTATGGTAATACGGGGCGTACTCGGTGGAGGAGGGTAGGGTGAAATGGGTGCTCATGGCGGCGAATGTAGCGGAATCCGGATAACTTCGGGGCGAGCCGGTGCACGGGTCGCATGCTGGGCTGAGTGCGGCCTGCCGGAACTCTCCGGTCTATCCAAGGCCATTCGGCATTCTTATACGTTCACTACATGCGTTTTCTCGTTTGGCGTCGACTAGCCGGTGGGCTGCTGATGCTACTGGCCTTACACGCCGCTGGCATTACCCTCGACGCCCTCACCGACCAAGCCCGCCCGGCCGACTGTTTAGTAGTGCCTGGCAACACGGTAAACCTGGACGGCAGCCTTTCTCCGCGCTTAAAGGCCCGTCTCGATGAGGCGCTACGCTTGTACCGGGCCGGCGTAAGTCGGCATATTTTCGTCAGCGGCGGCTTGGGCAAGGAAGGTCATTTTGAGGGTACTGCAATGCGCCGCTACCTACTGCAGCAAGGAGTGCCCGGCACAGCTGTTTACATTGACAATCAAGGCAGCAATACTTTGGCTACGGCTCAGAACTTTGCCCAGCTGGCCCAGGCGCAACATTGGAAATCGGCAGTGGTTGTGTCGCAGTTTTTCCACTTGAGCCGCACCAAGCTGCTGCTGCGGCAGGCGGGAATTACGCGCGTTTCGGGGTCGGCAGCCCACTACGTGGAAGTGCGCGACGGGTACGCGCTGTTGCGGGAGGTGCCGGCGCTGTATGCGGCGTGGTGGCGCTGACGAGCTGTAACGCTACCCCTACCGGGGCCGTACACGCTGCACACAACCTCAACATTTCCTCATGTCTTCGATTACCGAAAAAGGCCTCTCCATTTCCAAAAACGCCCTGTTTAGCGTATTCCTGAACCGCGCCGGCAAGCTGCTGGGCCGCCCCTTTAAGGTGGTGATGGTACTCAACGAAGTAGCCAATAAGCTGGCCAGCAAAGACAGCGGCGACAATAAATTCAAGCAACTATTCGACATTGCCGGCACCGTTATTCGGATGGTGCGCAACTACATCAGCGGCGAGTACCGGCAGATTGAAACCGGCACCATCGTATCGGCGCTGGGCGTGCTGCTGTACGTATTGTCGCCGGTGGATCTGGTGCCCGATTTTATTCCGGTAGTGGGTTTTTTGGATGATCTGGCCTTGCTGAGCTGGTTTGTGGAGAAATTCCAGGGCGAAATCACCCGCTTCCGCGAGTGGGAATCCACCCACGCCGACCAAGAAACAGATGATATTCCGGCGGCATCCCGCAACCTGAAAGCCTCCAACACCAATACCCAGAACACGCCGGCCGTAGCCGAGCTGGGTCACTCCTAGCATCACAGATTTTACAGATTGCGCGAATTACGCAGATTCGTTTTGGAACGCCCGACCGGTTTTGGTCGGGCGTTTTGCGTTGAACGGCCCTACAAGACACTGCGCCTTCCCCCGCGAAACACTGCGAGAAATCGGGTTGGCAAGCAGCCGAAGCCGTACTTTTACGTCTTTCAGACCACCTCCACCCCCTTTCATTTACAGAATGACAATTCGTACCCGGCTGGCGCTGCTGGCTTTCACGCTGCTTTCGGCCCTGCCCGCGGCCCGCGCCGACGAGGGCATGTGGCTGCCGCTGCTGCTGAAGCAGCTCAACGAGGCCGACATGCAGAAAAAAGGCCTTCAGCTTACCGCTGAGCAGATTTACTCCATCAACCAGGGCAGCCTCAAAGACGCCATCGTGCAGTTTGGCGGCGGCTGCACCGGCGAGATTATCTCCGACCAGGGCCTGCTGCTCACCAACCACCACTGCGGCTACGGTCAGATTCAGAGTCATTCTTCCGTGGAGAAGGACTACCTGACGAAAGGCTACTGGGCCATGGACCGCAGCCAGGAGCTGCCCAACCCCGGCCTCACGGCCACCTTCATCGTGCGCATGGAGGACGTGACCAGCCAGGTGCTGGCCGGCGTGCCAACCAAAGGCATTGCCGAAGCCGACCGGGAGAAAATGGTGCAAACCAACTCACAGCGCGTGGCTCAGGCTTCGGTGCAGGGAACAGGCTACCAGTCTTTCGTGCGGCCCATGTTCAACGGCAACGAATACTACCTGTTCGTAACCGAAGTATTCCAGGACATCCGCCTGGTGGGCGCGCCCCCGAGCAGCATCGGCAAATTCGGTGGCGACACCGACAACTGGGCCTGGCCCCGCCACACCGGCGACTTCAGCATCTTCCGCATCTACGCCGGCCCCGACAACAAGCCCGCCCCCTACTCCCCCGATAACAAGCCCTTCAAGCCCCGCCACCACCTGCCCATTTCCCTGGGCGGCGTGCAACCCGGCGACTTTACGATGGTGTTCGGCTTTCCCGGCCGCACCAACGAGTACCTCACCAGCTGGGGCGTGGAAGAAACCTACGCCCTTTCCGATCCGGCCAAAATCCGTGTTCGGGAAGCCAAGTTGAAGGTGCTGGACGCCGATATGAAGGCTTCCGACAAAGTGCGGATTCAGTACGCGGCCAAATACGCCAGCATTGCCAACTACTGGAAAAAGTGGATTGGCGAGGTACGCGGGCTGAAAAAACTGGATGCCGTGCGCGTGAAGCAGCAGCAGGAAGTGCTGTTTCAGCAGTGGGCCGAAAGCGGCGACGAAGCCCGTCGGGCCACCTTCGCCACCCTGCTGCCCGATTTGCAGCGCAACTACGCCACCGCCCGCGACTACACCCTGGCCCGCGACTACGTGACCGAGGCCGCCTTAGGTGTGGAGCTGGTGACCTACGCCAACAGCCTGCTGCCCTTGTTGGAGCTGGTGGATAAGAAGGCCCCCGCCGCCGAGCTGGCCGCCGCCGTGGACAAAGCCAAGAAAGGCACCCCGGGCTTCTTCCGCAACTACAACGCCCCCACCGACCAGAAGGTAGCCGCCCAGCTGCTGCCCCTGTACGCTGCCGGCACCCCGGCCCGCCTGCTGCCCGCTTACGTGAGCAACCTGCAGAAGCAGTACACCGCCCAGGGCGGCTGGAACGCCTACGCCGCCCAGCTGTTCAGCAAGTCGCGCCTCACGTCGCAGGAGTCGGCGCTGGCGGTGCTGGACGAGGTGGCTCAGGGCAAGGCCGATGCGCTGCGCCAGGACCCCGCCGCCCAGTTGGCCTCGGCCATCATCGGCAACTATCGCACGGCTATTCTGCCCACTTACACCGCCGCCACCGACCAGATTGCCCTGCTCCAGCGCACCTACGTGGCCGGCCTGCGCCTGCAGCAGCCCGAGCGCAAGTTCTACCCCGATGCTAACTCCACCCTGCGCCTCGCCTACGGCCAGGTAGCCGGCTACCAGCCCGCCGACGGCACGAAGTACGACTTCTACACCACCCTCGACGGCATCATAGAGAAGGCCGACCCCACCAACCCCGAGTTTGAAGTGCCCGCCCGCCTCGCCGAGCTGTACCGCAACAAGGACTTCGGCCCCTACGCCTACAAAGGCACGGTACCGGTGGCATTCATTGCCACCAACCACACGACAGGCGGCAACAGCGGCTCGCCCGTTATCAACGGCCGCGGGGAGCTCATCGGCACCAACTTCGACCGGAACTGGGAAGGCACCATGTCCGACATCATGTTCGACCCCGACCGGGTGCGCAACATCACCCTGGACGTGCGCTACATGCTGTTCGTAGTGGATAAATTCGCCGGAGCCAGCCACCTGGTGAAGGAAATGACCCTGGTGGGCAGCTCCAATGATGCCACGCCAAATACCAATGGCAAGAAACTGGAAAAAATCAAAGTGAAGCGCAAGCCCGCAAAGGAAAAAGCGTAATCAACGCAGCTTGGAGTTATAGGGAAACGCCCGCCGGAAATGTATCTTCCGGCGGGCGTTTGTGCTTTATATGGATTTGACACCGCTATTTCCCGATTTACAGATAATCAGCCGTGGTTTGCGAGAGCAATCCAGCAAACTCAAATTCAGCTATTCCGAAACCACTATTCGAATTCAGGCACCGGCTTACAGCCCGGAAAATACGTGGCACGCTATCCTGGTTTGGCTGGGAATAACAGGAATTTTTAGCATTGGTGCTTTCATCAGTGGAGCGTATGCGTTTGGGGTAATAACGGCACTTTTTGGGTTGGGGTCCGCTTGGCATATGTACTGGACGCGCAACAACCCTCCCTCTTTAGAGGCTGTACGGTTGCAGAACGATGTTATAGTCAGCATGCTCAATCAGCAGATTACGGTGGAGCATCTGCATCCATACTTCCGGCAACGGGTAAGTGAAACTGCTGTGGTAGCCTTCCAGGAGGTGCGCGAGATAAGAGCTAACCTAATCGGCAGGTCTGAGGAGATGGAGTACGGCGAAGTGTATTTACTACTGACCAACAACACTCGCTTATACTTGGCGGAGGTTGAAACAATGGATACTGCCCGAAAAATAGCCCGCGTGCTGCGGCAGGTGCTGGGGTTGCCCGTAGAGCCGGAGCCGAAAGCATGGTGGCAATTCTGAAAGGCTGCGCTACCTTGTGCGGCACTCCTTTCCCCTCGCCCGCTATGCGTCTTTTGTGGCCTTTTGCAACCGCTCTGCTTTTCAGCATTACCGGGGCAGCTTCCGCTCAGACTTCTCCTCCCGCCCTGCTCCTGCGCCCCGCCGCCGTGTTCGATGGTGAAACACTGCACCTAGGCTGGGCGGTGCTCACGGAGGGCAACAGGATTAAGGCCGTGGGTCCCGCCGCCCAGCTCCAGGCCCCGACCGGTGCCCGCACACTGGAGTTGCCGGGCCTCACGCTGCTGCCGGGCCTCATCGAGGGCCACAGCCACCTGCTGCTGCACCCATACAATGAAACGCCCTGGAACGACCAGGTGCTGCTGGAATCGGAAGCGTTGCGGGTGGCCCGGGCCACGGTGCACGCCCGCCAAACGCTGGAAGCCGGCTTCACCACCGCCCGCGACCTGGGCACGGAAGGCGCGGGCTACGCCGATGTGGGCCTGAAACAAGCCATCGACCAGGGCCTGATTCCGGGCCCGCGCTTGCTGGTAGCCACCCGGGCGTTGGTGGCCACCGGCAGCTACGGTCCCAAGCTTTCCGTGGACGTAGATGTGCCCCAGGGAGCCCAGGAGGCCGATGGTACCGACGGCATCATCCGGGCCGTGCGGGAGCAGATTGGCAAGGGCGCCGATATTATCAAGGTGTACGCCGACTACCGCTGGGGCCCCAACGAGCCCAGCCGCCCTACCTTCACCCAGGAGGAGCTGAACCTGATTGTGCAAACCGCCCGCAGCGCCGGCCGCCCGGTGGTGGCCCACGCCAGCACGCCCGAGGGCATGCGCCGCGCCACCCTGGCCGGCGTGCAAACCATCGAACACGGCGACGGGGGCACGCTGGATGTATTCAAACTGATGAAGCAGCGCGGTGTGGCCCTCTGCCCCACCGTAGCCGCCGGCGACGCCATTTCCCGCTACCGGGGCTGGCAGCCCGGCCAAGTGCCCGAGCCTGAGCGCATCCGCCAGAAGCGGGAAAGCATGCGCCTGGCCCTGCAAAGCGGCGTGGAGCTGGCCGTAGGCGGCGACGTGGGCGTTTTCCAGCACGGCGACAACCTGCGCGAAGCCGAGCATCTGGTGCAGAATTACGGCCTCAGCCCATTGCAGGTACTGCGCGGCCTCACCGCCACCAACGCCCGCCTCTTCCAACTCCCCGACCGGGGCCGCCTCCAGCCCGGCCTCCTCGCCGACCTCATAGCCGTGCCCGGCGACCCCACTCAGGACATCAAAACGCTGCGCCAGATACAGCTGGTGGTGAAAGGCGGGGTGGTTGTGAAAGAGTAACAGAACCGTCATTGCGAGGAGGCACGACGAAGCAATCCGTCCTTCCCCCCGCCTCAACTCATCCTCATAATAAAGCCCCTGACGTGCACACGCAGGGGCTTTATTAGTACAAGTATACTTTGGGAGGACGGTTTGCTTCGCTTCCGGCTCACAATGACGAGTAGTTTCTACGGCCGCTCAATCCCCAGCTGCTGCAGCTGTTCGGCGTAGTTGTCGTAGATAACGCGTAGGTCCTGGGCGTGGTGGTCGGCATCCACGCCGATGCTCACGTTGCTGGTGTGGAAGCGGTGCAGGTGGCTGATGTGGGGGCAGATGACGGGCAGGTGCCCGGCCAGCAGAAACCGCACGTACAGGTCCAGGTCTTCCGCCATTTTGATGTGTTCATCATAGCCCCCCACCGCATCAAACAACTCCCGGCTGTAGCACACGTTGCCCTGAATGAAGTGCTCGGCCCGGAAAATGGCCTGCAGCATGGTCCGGGGCGAATCGAACTGCCAGGCGTAGTAATCCTCGTTGGGCAGGTAGCGCCGGTCTTGGTCTACGCGCAGGAAATCGGCTACCAGCCAGGGCCGGCCGGGGTGGCGCTGGATCTGGTCGGCGTAGTGGAACAGGGTGCGCTGCAACAGCAGGTCGTCGTCGTCGAGGGGTACAATCCAGGTATCGGCGGGCGCATCTTCCCGGATGAGCAGGTTGCGCGCCGGTCCGGCTTTCAGTAAAACAGGCTGGGTACGGACGCGCAACGTGGGGCCGGCTTCCGGGGCGGCTTCGCGCAGCCACTGGGCCGTGCCGTCGGTGCTGGCATTTTCACAAATCAGGTGCTCAAAGGAAAAGTCCAGCGGGGCCGATACGCTGGCCCGTACGCTGGCTATGGCCTCGGGCAGATAGTCGCGGCGGTTGTGAGTCGGGGTAATAACAGTAAAGTGCATGCCTTTCTATTCTGTACCTGCCCCGAAAAAGTTACGGTTGAGTGGGTGTCAACCCTGCGGGGGCTGCGTCCGTTATGGCAGGAAAGCCGCTTTTCCTTATGGCCAAATTTGTAGTAACTCTGCGCCTGCCCGATGATTTCGATGATGCCTTTATAGCCCTCATTTCGCGTCATCGGGCCTTCATTAACCGCCTCATCGAAGATGATATCATTGAGGCTTACGCCATTAGTGCCGACCGCACGCGCGGCTGGGTTACCATGAACGGGCAGAGCGCCGAGGCCATCCAGGCAATTGTAGAGCAGTTTCCGCTGTTCCGGTTTCTGCAGGGTATTGAGGTAGATGAATTGTTCATCTTCGACAGCAAAGCCAGCCGCTTCCCCGCCATCAGCCTGAACTAATCAGGCACGATACTGGCTTTGCTGCTTGCCTGTCATCTGCCGGGGCTTTGCAGCGCTGCAGGTCCGGCGCTTTCCTGTATCTTCCCCGGCATAACCTCTTCCTTACGCATTACATGATTCGTTATTACCGGCTGCTGGCTGCGGCTACTCTGGGCCTCACTACTGCGGCGGCCATTTCTCCCGAGCCCAAACTGACCACCGAACAACTTGTTTCCCGGCTGAGCACTTCTATTCAGGGTTTGAAAACCCTACGCTGCACGGTACGCGCCCAGGAGCGGATTCCGGGCGGAATTCAGCAAGCTCGTACCCTCATGAAAATCAGCTTCGGGCCGTACAAGGTGTACATGCGCAACCAGAAGGGCATCGAAATCCTGTACGTGACGGGCCAAAACAACGGCGACGCCTGGGTGTACCCGAACAGCTTCCCCTACGTCACGCTCAGCCTCGACCCCAACGGCTCGGTGATGCGCAAAAACCAGCACCACAGCACCCTGGACGCCGGCTACGGCACCATTGCCGAAATGCTGCACGGCTCCAGCCAGCGCCTCGACCGGAGCTTCGAGAAAACCTTCCGCTACGCCGGCGACACCACAGTGCAGGGCCGTCCCGCCTACATCCTCCGCTCCGATTTTCCGCAGTTCCGCTACGTGAGCTACAAGCCCACCAAAAACGAGAGCGTAACCACCATTTCCGATAAGTTCGGGTGCGGAGAATACCGCATCCTGGAGCGCAATAACCTGTCGCCGGGCGACGTGGTGCCGGCTGGCAAGACGGTGCAGGTGCCCAATGGCTACGGCCGCCGCACCATCATGTGCGTGGATCAGAAACTGTTTCTGCCGCTGGTAGTACAGGTAAACGACGACAAGGGCCTGTTCGAAAAGTTCGAGTTTTCCGACATCGTCGCCAACCAGCCCATTCCCGCCCAGGAGTTCACTAAGGACTTTAAAGGCTATAAACTCTAATCCCTCCACGGATTTTGTGGACGATTTTGGCTTGTGCCATGCGTCGGTTGACGGCTTCGCCTACCAGATAAAACAGCAAGAGGCTTGCCGCTCGGCAAGCCTCTTGCTGTTTTATACCTCAACTGGTTTGTTGCAGGCTGTACCCTAGGCCAATTAGCGCACGGCATACGCTACGCCTCGACCCAGAGTCATCCACAAAATGAGTGAAGTCCGTGGGCTAGCGGCGCATGGTTTTCTCAATCTGATCCCACATTTCCGGGGTGAGCAGTTCCAGCTTGTTGAACTCGCCGGCTCCGTTCAGCCACTCGCCCCCGTCCAGGGTAACTACCTCCCCGTTCATGTAAGCCGAGAAGTCGGATACCATGTAGGCGGCGAGGTTAGCCAACTCCTGGTGGTTGCCTACGCGCTTCAGCGGCACGTTGGCGGCGGGGTCCAGCTTGGAGGCCAGGGGCTCGGGGAACAGGCGGCTCCAAGCACCCTCCGTGGGGAACGGGCCGGGAGCAATGGCATTGGCGCGGATACCGTACTTGGCCCATTCCACGGCCAGGGAGCGGGTCATGGCCAGCACGCCGGCTTTGGCCGCCGCCGAGGGCACCACAAATGCCGAGCCCACCGAGGCGTACGTCGTCACGATGCTCAGGATTGTACCGGGGCGCTTGTCGGCAATCCACCGCTTCCCGAAGGCTAGGGTGCAGTTGTAGGAGCCCTTCAGCACGATGTCCACAATCACATCAAAGGCCTTGTGGCTCAGGCGCTCCGTGGGACTGATGAAGTTGCCGGCGGCGTTGTTGAGCAGCACATCCACGGCCCCGTAGGTGTCAATGGTTTGCTGCAGCAGCTTCTCTACCTCATCGTATTTGCGTACGTCGCACTGCACGGCCAGCACGTTGGCGTTGCCGGTTTGCTCGCGCAGTTCGGCGGCCGTTTTTTCCAGCACTTCCAGCTTGCGGGAGCTGATAACCACGTTGGCTCCCAACTGCAGGAAATACGTAGTCATGGCCCGGCCAAGGCCGGTGCCGCCGCCAGTTACCACAATGGTTTTACCCTGCAGGGCGTTGTCGCGGAGCATGGGCTGGGCGTAAGGGTGCGCGAAAGACATAAGGTGAGAAAGGTTGAAGTGGGAAATCAGAATTCAGGGCTGTTAACTACGGCCGGGGTTCAAATAAACCGATTATGCGGGTAACGGTACCCTCGGCCACTATTCGGCTGCCTTCACAGTAGTAGAAGCTGGTACCAGCCCGAATCTGGGTCTGGTGGAAGGCGCGCATATGTTCCAACATTACGCTCACCCGCACATGCAGCCACTCATCCACCGGCACCGGCAGTTCCCGCCACGAGTCGCCGGTCATGGGGTCGAAGAAATCGGGGTACAGCATCATATGAAACTGCCTGGGCTTAGCCGTAGCGTAGCTAAAATCCCAGCGGATACCATTGTACGGTGGTTGCTGCCGTCCGCCCTCATCGGCCCGCAGGATTCGCACGCGGGCTTCAAAGTCGGTTGGAAACTCAGGGTGCAGACGGGTCGGCGAGGTCATAAATAGTATGCTTGCATACTGGTTTGGGTGCAAGGTAACAGTTTCCGGATTCCGGGCGGACTCGTCTTGCCCGGGAAAGATTTTTTGCCACCTTTACCCCGCATGACCGACTCCACGCCATCCGTCGCCCTGCCCACCGTAGCCGTATTGGGCTGCGGCTGGCTGGGTCTGCCCCTGGCCCGCGCCCTGGTGGCGGCGGGCTACTCCGTGCACGGCTCTACCACCACGCCCGGCCAACTGCTCACCCTGCGCGACGCCGGCATCCGGCCGTATCTGCTGCGGCTCTCCCCCACGCTTTCCCCCACCGATGCCGATACGCTCCGGGCTCTGCTGCGCGGGGTGGAGGTGCTGGTGCTCAACGTACCCCCCAGCCGGGCCGCCGGCAGCCCCGAGGCCTATCCAACCCTGCTGAGCCAGGTGACGGAGGCCGCCGAAGCGGCCGGCGTACAGCACATTCTGCTGGTCAGCTCCACCGGCGTGTACCCCGATGAGCCACGGCTGATGCGGGAGCCGGATGCCGTAGCCGATGACCTGGCCCTGCAGCCGTTGCTGCGGGCAGAGGCCCTGGTACAATCGGACCGGCACACGGTAGTGCGGCTGGCCGGCCTGATGGGGCCGGGCCGCTCTCCGGGCCGGTTTCTGGCGGGCCGTGCCGGGGTAGCGCACGGCGAGGCCCCCGTGAATATGATTCATCTGCGGGATTGTATCGGGCTGCTCCAGAGCATCCTGGAGCGGCAGCTGTGGGGCCATACCTTCAATGCCAGCGCCGCCTCCCACCCTTCCCGGCGCACCTTCTACACGGAAGCCGCTACCCGCCTGGGCCTGCAGCCGCCCACTTTTCAGGAAGAAACCACCAGCGGCAAGCAAATTGATTCATCCCTGATTCGGGAAATGACCGGCTACCAGTTCCGGCACGATGATGTGGTAGCGGCCCTGGCGTTCTGCTAGCGGGAACCGTATCTTTGCCGGAGTGAATACGGAGCAGAATACGGTAGTAGTGCTGGGCGGCGGGGCCGCCGGTTTTTTTGGGGCTATTGCCTGCGCCGAGGCTAACCCGGCCCTGCGGGTACTGCTGGTGGAAAAAACCGGCAAGCTGCTGAGCAAAGTGCGGATTTCGGGTGGGGGGCGCTGCAACGTAACCCACGCCGCCGATACGGCCGCGCAACTGGTGCAGCACTACCCCCGCGGGGCCAGGCAGCTGAAGGAGCCATTCAAACAGTTTGGGACGCTGGACACGGTGCGCTGGTTTGCCAGCCGGGGCGTGCGGCTCAAAACCGAGCCCGACGGCCGCATGTTTCCCACCACCGATTCCTCCGAAACCATTGCTCAATGCCTGCTGGAGGCCGCCCGCCGGGCCGGGGTCGAAATCCTGACCCACACCACCGCCGAGCAGATTCAGCCACTACCGGGGGGCGGTTTTCAGCTTACCCTCACCGGAACGCACGCCCAAACCCTGCCCGCCGCCCGAATCCTGATTGCCACTGGCGGAGCCCCTAAATCGGAGCAGTACGCGTGGCTGCGGCAGTTGGGGCACACGGTGCAGGAGCCGGTTCCCAGCCTGTTCACCTTCAACGTGCCCAACTCCCCGCTGCGTGAGCTGCCGGGCGTAAGCGTGCCCCACGCCCGCGTGCGGGTAGCCGGCGAAAAGCTGGAATACGAGGGCCCGGTGCTGGTCACGCACTGGGGCATCAGCGGACCGGCCGTGCTCAAGCTCTCGGCCTGGGGGGCCCGCCGCCTGCACGAGCTGCAATACCAGAGCACAGCCCTCATCAACTGGATTCCGGAGTTTACCGAGGACACGCTGCGGCAACATCTGCTCAATTACCGGGAGCTGCACGGCAAAAAACAAGTTGCGGGCAACCCGCTGTTCGGGTTGCCGCAACGGCTGTGGCGCACCCTGGCCGAGCAGGCCGGCATTGCCCCCGACCTGCGCTGGCTGGATTTGCCGCTCAAGTTGCAAAACCGTCTGATTGAAGCCCTGCTGCGCACTTCCCTGCCCGTACAGGGCAAAACCACCTACAAGGATGAGTTTGTGACCTGCGGGGGTATCACCCTTTCGGAAGTGAACATGCGCACCCTGGAAAGCCGGCTGGTGCCGGGGCTGCATTTCGCGGGTGAGGTGCTGGATGTCGACGGCATCACCGGCGGCTTTAACTTCCAGGCAGCCTGGACCACCGGCTACCTCGCCGGCCGTGCCATGGCGGGAGCCGTACCAGTTACGGCAAAATAAAACCGGGCTTCCTGTGCAGGAAGCCCGGTTTCTTACTGGTCACGCTGTCGGCAGTTTAATACCGGTCATCATCGTCGCGGCGGCTGTTGCGCCCCGATGCACGGCCGTACTCCTGGTCGTCCTGGTCACGGTACCGGTTGGACTGATTCTGGCCATAGTTGCGGCTCTGGTTGCGGTTATTATCCCGGTCCCAGTCTTGGCCGCTGCCGTAGCTGCCGCGCATGGAGTTATTTCCCGACGACGAATAGTCGTCGTTATATGAATTACCGCGCGCGTTATCCCGGTTCTGGTTCTGGCCGTAGCTGCCGCGGCTCCCCTGATTGTCCCCGAAGTTGCCTTGACCATAGCTGTTCTGGCCGTAGTTGCTCTGGTCGTAGTCGTTGCGGCCACCGCCCATGCGGTTGTACCGGTCCTGGTTATAGCTGTCCTGATTATAGCGGTTCTGCTGACCGGAACGGTACTCGTCCTGCCGATGGTTGCTGCCCGACCACGACGAGCGGTTGTTCTGGTCGTAGCGGCCCTGGTTGCTGTTGCGGCCGTAGTCGGATGAGCCGTAGCTGTCGTTCTGGCGCGAATTCATGCGGTTTGCATTGTCCGGGTAGCCCTGGCCCGAGCGGGATTCGTAATCAGAGCGGCCGTAGCCCATGTCGCCGTTGTCTCTGCGCGAATCGTTGCGCATGTTATTGCTGCCGCTCCACCGCTGCTCATCCTGGCTCCACTGGTTGCTGCGCGAGTTGCTGTTATAGCCGCGTTGGTCGTCCTGGTTGCCGTAGCGGTTCTGGGTGTTGCCCTGGCGGTTACCCGAGTTCATCCAGCCGCCCCGGTTATCATTTTCGTGGCTGCCATAGTTGCTGCCGTAGCTGTTACGGTTCGAGTTATTCCAGTCGTCCTGGCCCGAGCGGCCGTAGCTGTCCTGCGACGACGAATAATCGTTGCGACTGTTGTAGCTATTGTAGTTGCCCTGGTTGCTACCGTAGTTGTGGTCATTGTCGCGGTACTGGTTGCCGTAGCCGCCCTGGCCCATGCTACCGGAATGCATACCACCGGCATTACCGTAACCGGAATACTCCTGCCGGCCCATTGAGCCGCCGTTGCTCATCTCATTCCGGTCGTGCTGACCGCTGTCCGTGGAGCTGCCGTAGTTAGTTGAATTAGTGGTTGAATGCTGGCTTTGCTGCTGATTTTCTGACTGATTCATCTTGCTTTTCGTTTTTTGGGTGGGGGAAGAACTAGAGGAAGTTGAAGAAGTAGATGCGGTTGCTCGTTTAGCCGTGGCGCTGCTGGCAGGCTTACTTGCCGAGGAGGATTTAGTGGCAGAGGAAGATTTCTTCGTCTCAGGCTTCAAGGCACTGGGTTTCGCTTCCTTGTTTTCCTGTTGGCTGCTGCCCAGACCACCCCGGCCGGCGCTCATTTCCGATGATGCCAGCGACTGGCTGGAAACACCGGACGTGCCGCCAACAGGAGTTGTTGCCGAGGAGTTGGAAGTGGCGGAGCCAGGCTTCGTTGAGGTAGTTGAAGAGTTGGCATTCACGCTGCTGCCCATACCCGACGCGTTGGTGGTTGGGTTGGTGGGCTGGGCCTGCTTCATTTGTTCATTTTCCATACAGGGTGGGATGAAAGGTGAAAGAACAGAATACGATATGCTTCCCCCGTTCATACGCTTCCAAGCCTTGCCTGTTCTAAAATACGACGTGTAAATTCTTGTTATTCTACCATTACACAATACATATATATACTTATATATTAACCATTTAATGACTTATACCCATGCTTACGCAACTGCATTATCCTACTGCTGAGCTTACGCTCAGGAGGATAAGGTTTCCTCGCAAAATGGCTCCATCGGAGAATGGTTTGCATCCTCAGGCATAACCCTGCGCTGTGTTTATCAGTACAGCATCTCATATCCTCTTTTCCACCAACACCCAAATAACCCTCTCCTCATGGAAGCTAAAGTAATGCAAGCCGGCCTGAACGAACTGATTGAAACGCTGAAAGACGGCCAGAAAGGCTATGCGGAGGCAATGACCGACGTGGAAGATGCCGACCTGAAAGAGACGTTCAAGAAATACGCGGCCCAGCGTTCCGAGTACATTACTGAGCTGGAAGATCAGATGTTCAAACTGAACCTGAAGCCGGACGAAGAGTCGTCCATCACGGGCACCATTCACCGTGCGTTTATCAACCTCAAGGGTCTGGTAACCAGCAAAGACCGTCACAGCATTCTGGCTGAGTGCGAGCGGGGCGAAGACTACGCCAAAGCCGCTTACGAGAAAGCCACGAAGATTGAAGGTGTACCCGCCGAGCTCAAAGCTCTCATTGAGAAGCAGGCTGCCGGCATCAAGCAGGGCCATGACGAAATCCGCAACCTGCGCGACGCCGCCAAGTAAAGACCGTTGACTCCACGGAGTTTGTACACCAAAGCCGTAAAAAAAAGGGGGCTTGCCATCTGGCAAGCCCCCTTTTTTTTACGGCTTTGGTGTAATCAGAATTCTGAACAGAATCGTCTACAAAATCCGTGGAATCCGCGAAAAACTCGTGGAATCAGTGGTTCTATTCGTCGAAGCCGCCGTCGCGCTTGCCTTTGTAGCCACCGCCGTAGCTGCCGCCACCCCGGTTGCCACCAAAGCCACCTTCCCGACGGTCGCCGCCGTAGCTGCCGCCGCGGTTGCCACCGTAGGAGCCACCGCCGCGGTTGCCGCCGTAGCTGCCACCTTCGCGCCGGTCGCCACCGAAGCCACCCCGGTTGCCGCCGTAGCTGCCGCCACCCCGGTTACCACCGAAGCCGCCTTCCCGACGCTCACCGCCGAAGCCGCCGGTGCGGCGCGGACGCTCACCGCCGAAACCGCCGCGGTTGCCACCTTCCTGCTGCGCATCACCTTCCTGGCGGGGCGTAGCAATGTTGAAGGCTACCGGCCGGCCCTGAATGGTGCTGCGGCCCAGCTGGCTTACTACTTCTTCCACAAACTCGTTCGGTACTTCCACGAAGCTGAACTTGTCGTAGAGGGCAATATCACCTACTTTACCGGCCGTGAGGCTGGTGTTTTCGGCAATCAGGTCCACAATGTCGCGGGGGTGCAGACGGTCCTTCTTGCCCATAGTCACGAACAGGCGCGTGAAGCCGGGGCGGGCAGCACCCTGGGTGCGGCTGGCGTCGAGGCTTTCCTGGGCGCGCTTGTCTTCCTTCATCGTCATCTTGAGCAGGGCAGCGGCCACGTCCAGCGACGTAACGCCATCTTCCTGATCCTGATCAATGAGGCGCTGCACGCGGGCAATGTACTTGTCGAGGTTGCCCTTCTCAATTACTTCCTTAATGGAACCCAGCATCAGCGTGGTTTTCACCTCCGACACATCCTCAAACGAAGGCACACGCTCCTGCTTGATGGTAGCTTTGGTGAAGCGCATGATGTCGCGCAGCTTGTAGATGTCGCGGCCGCTCACGAAGGTGAAGGCTTTGCCCTGCTTGCCGGCGCGGCCGGTACGGCCAATGCGGTGCACGTAGTATTCCTCGTCGGCGGGCAGGTCGTAGTTTACTACCACTTCCACGTTGTCCACGTCGATACCGCGGGCGGCTACGTCGGTAGCTACCAGAATTTCGAGGGTGCCTTTGCGGAATTTATCCAGCGTGTTCTGGCGCTGCTGCTGGCCCATGTCGCCGTGCAGACCTTCGGCGAAGTAGCCTTTAGCCTGCAGGTCGCCCACAATCTCGTCGACCATGCGCTTCGTGTTAGCGAAGACGATGCCCGACTTGATGTTGTACATGTCGATGAGGCGGGTCAGCACGTCCTTTTTCTGGGGGCCACGCACCTCGAAGTAGCTCTGCTCGATGTTGGTAACCGTCATTTCCTGATGGTTCACCTTCACGATCTGCGGATCCTTCTGGTAGCGCTTGGTCATCTCCATGATCGGCTTGCTCATGGTAGCCGAGAAGAATACCGTCTGGCGGTCTTCGGGCATTTTCTTGAGCACCGTCTCGATGTCGTCGCGGAAGCCCATGTCGAGCATTTCGTCGGCCTCATCCAGGATGATCATTTTGCAGGCGTCCAGCTTCAGGGTGCCACGCTCAATGTGGTCCATTACGCGGCCGGGGGTACCGATTACAATCTGCACGCCGCGCTCCAGGGCGCGGAACTGCCGGTCGTACGAGGAGCCACCGTAGATGGGCACTACGGCCAGACCACGCTTGTATTTGCCCAGTTTCTGGATTTCGCCGGAAACCTGCACGGCCAGCTCGCGGGTGGGGCACAGCACAATGGCCTGCACCTCGCGGGAGTCGGTGTCGATACGCTCAATGGCGGGGATGGAGAAGGCGGCGGTTTTGCCGGTACCCGTCTGGGCCTGGCCGATTACGTCGCGGCCCTGCAGCAGGACGGGAATGGCGTTGGCCTGAATCGGCGAGGCCTCTTCGTAGCCAACTTCCGTAATGGCGCGCTGCATTTCTTCAGAGAGGGTCAGCTCGCTGAATTTGGTCTTTACAGTTTCGTTTTCCATGTCAGTTGAATGGAGTGGAGTGAATAGCTCTGAAAACAGCGGATTCAGCGACGCTCTTCTCTCCCACTCAACACAACGACAAGTGACGGAAGCAACGGACGGAAGACAAAGCCGGCCCAACAAGTTTCTTTTAAAGGCAGCTCACAAGCTGCGCGGAACGTGGCCGTTCTCAAATGCGGGTGCAAAGGTATGTATTTTTTCGAAGAAGCGCGAATTTAGCTACGACTTGTCCGCAGCCCGGCTCTATCTTCTCTTGTACCGATGGGCTTACAAGCCAATCATTCCGGAAATAATTCCAACCCGGTCATAAAATATAGCCCGGTGCCGATATGGCGCACCGTACTTTCTACCCAACGCCTTGCTATACAGAACATAAAAAAAGCAGACCCCGAGAGGAGTCTGCTTTTCTGAGCTATCCGAAAAGGATGCCGGACTAGGCCAGCTTCACTTTCACGGCGTTAGGACCTTTACGGCCCTGAGCAATTTCAAATTCCACTTTGTCTTTGTCGCGGATTTCGTCAATGCACTCAGTTACGTGCACGAATACGTCCTCGCCGGTTTCGTCAACTTTGATGAAGCCGAAACCTTTGGTTTCGTTGAAGAATTTTACAGTTCCTGTCTGCATGGTACTTGTGATGATGGATGTTTCTAGGAAGGAAAGCAGTACTCAACTCTGCTTTCCCCTCCTTACGGAAGTACTCAACAGGGCGGTGGAACCGCGTTTTCTTAACCTGCCCAAAGATACGGGGATATTTTAGATATGGAAGAGCCGGCACCGGAATGTGCGCAAGGACTTCCGGCTGTCCTCTGTTTACTTTGCCCCGATGGATACACCCACACCGCTTCCCTACCGCTTCGCGCGTCTGATTACAGTACAGCCCGAAGACATCGACGAGCTCAACCATGCTAATAATGTGCGCTACGTGCAGTGGGTGCAGGATACGGCTGGGGCACACTGGCATGCTGCCGCGCCGGCTACTGTTCAGGCGCAGTACGTGTGGGTGGTGCGGGAGCATCATATCCGCTACCTGCACCCGGCCCTGCTGGGGGACGAGCTGCGCTGCATTACCTGGGTGAGTAGTATGGAAGGTGTGACCTCGCACCGCCACGTGCGCATCGAGCGGGCCCGGGACGGCAAGCTGCTGTGCGAGGCGGAAACTCACTGGATTCTGCTGCAGCCGGATACAATGCGCCCCCAGCGCATCCCGCCGGAAATGGCCCGGTGGGTGCAGGAGCCGGTGTAGGTATATTACGGCTGATTTCTACCCCGTTTATTCTCAGCACTATACTTTATTACGATGATGTATCGACTGTTTACTCTTCTGGTGATGTTGTTCCTAAGCCGCGGGATGTGGGCGCAGGACCGCCATCAAGCCTTTATCAAGCGCGTAACCGACACCATTGCCCATGTAGGGGTAGTGAAATGTGAAGCCGTCAGTCGCATCGGCTATACTCCCCGCCAGTATATTCGCTTCGATTCGTTGCGCCGCTACTGCAGTTCCACAGAATTACAGGCGTTGCTGGAACACAAGTCGCCGGCCGTGCGCGGATATGCCTTTTGGGCGCTGTCGGAGCGGCCTGAGGTAGATTTGTATCTGCTGATGCTCCGGCATCGGCGGGACACGGACAAATTTGACCGGCAATGTGGCTGTTTTACTTCTACATACACGGTGGTTGGTTTTATACTGCTTAAATACAGAGGAAGCAGACAGTTTGCGCAGGACACCCTCTCTGCAGCACGCAAAACAACCTATCAACGAATGGCCTATGTCTGGTCGAGACAACAAGACCGGTACCTAGACCGCGGACGAAATATGAGCTGGGCTCAGAAAAGGCGATTAATTGAGAAAAACCGGCAACTAGACGCCCGCAACGATTTTTAATTTCCCTCCAATGCCCCCCTCCTTCCGCATTTACTCCTCCTCGGCCGGCTCCGGCAAAACCTACCAGCTCACCAAGGAATACCTGAAGCTGGCCCTGGCCACCGACGACGCGGCGTACTTTAGAACCATTCTGGCCATTACGTTCACCAACGATGCGGCCGGCGAGATGAAGGAGCGGATTCTGGGGGCACTACGGCGGTTTGCCCGCTTGCCCGCCGGCGGCACCGACCGGCTGCTGACAGAAATTGCCGACGAGTTGGCCCAAGAAGGCCCTTTGGCCCACCTGGAAACGCCCGAGGAGCGGCAGCAGGTGCTGCAGCAGCGGGCCACGGCCACGTTCCGGCTGGCGCTCTACCACTACGCCGATTTTGCGGTGAGCACCATCGACTCGTTTGTGCAGCGCATCGTCACGGCTTTCACGCGGGAGCTGAGGCTGCCGGCTACGTTTGAGGTGGAGCTGGACAGCGCCACCGTGCTGCAGAATGCCGTGGCCGTGCTGCTGGACAAGGTGAACCGGGACCCCAACTCGGCGCTGCTGTCGAAAACCATTTCCGATTTCGCCCTGAACAAGGCCGACGAGGGCCGCAGCTGGAACAACCTGCCCGAGGAGCTGGTGCAGTTTGGGCAGTTTCTGCTGAGCGAGCCGGTGCACGAGGCCGTGGAGCAGCTGCAGCAGCTGAGCCTGCAGGACCACCGCCGCCTCTACGAAGGACTGCGGCAGCGCAAGCAGGAAATTGAACTGCTGGTAGAGCAAACCGCCGCCCTGGCCCTGGAAACCCTGCAGCAGCATGGGCTGGAAGCCGAGCACCTGAACGGCGGCACCAACGGCGTGTACGGCCACTTCAGCAACTGGCGGCGCTGGCTGGAGCTACCGACGGCCGGCGGGCAGTTTCCCACGGCCACGGCCCTGAAGCCGCTGGAATCGGGCGACTGGAGCAGTGCCAAATCGAAGAAGGGCCCGCTGCGGGAGGCCGTGGACGCCGCCGCGCCGGTGCTGGAGCAGGTGTTTCGGCAGTTGCAGCAGCAGCGCGAGCGGCTGCTGGCACCTTACCTGGTGGCCACGGGCATGCTGCCCTACGTGTTTCAGGTGAGCTTGCTGAGTGAGCTGAGCAAGGCCGTAGATCAGATCAGCCGTGACCGGGGCATTGTACTCATTGCCGAGTTCAACCGCCGCATTGCCCGCATTGTGCTGCGCGAGCCGGTGCCGTTTCTGTACGAGCGGCTGGGCGACCGGTACCAGCACCTGCTGATTGACGAGTTTCAGGACACCTCGGTGCTGCAGTGGAACAACCTGCTGCCGCTGGTGGAAAACGCCCTGGGCCAGGGCAACCTGAGCCTAGCCGTGGGCGACGCCAAGCAGTCGATTTACCGGTGGCGGGGCGGCGAGATGGAACAGATTCTGCGCCTGTACCAGCGCCAGACCAAGCACCTCTACCAGCACGTGGCCGACGAGGAGCTGCGCCGGATTCTGACGGAGCGCTACCGCACCATCGACGGGGCCCTGGAATCCCGCAACCTGAGCACCAACTACCGCTCGGGCGCAGCCATTATTCAGTTCAACAACGACCTGTTTCGGTTTATCAGCGCCACCCACGCCGCGCTGCCGCTGGTGCAGGGCATTTACGACGCTGATTTTGTGCAGCAGGCCCCGGCCAACGCCCCGACCAACGCCCATGTTGAGCTGCTGTTCACTGATAACGACGCCCCCGCCTGCCGCTACGATGCCGCTCTGGGCACCTACACGCCCGAACCCCTGCCCGGCTACCTAGCGGGCCAGACGCTGGACTACGACGAAAGTACCCTGTACCTGACGCTGCAGCTGGTGGAAAAAGCCGTGGCCGACGGCTTCGCCCTGCACGATGTGGCCGTGCTGTGCCGCACCCGCCATAGCAGCCGGCGCACGGCCAAATCCCTGAAAGAGCGGGGCTACGACATTATTTCGGCCGATTCCCTGTCATTGGAGTTTGCGGAAGTGGTAAACCTGCTGGTGGCCCTGTTCCGGGTGCTCAACCAGCCGGCCGATACCCTGGCCCGGGCCGAGGCCCTGCTGCTGGTAGACCGCGTGGTGCGCGGCCTTAACCCCTCGCCCGAACGGGCCCGCCACCACGCCGCCCTGGCCAACGCCGACACCGCCCAACCGTTCTGGGACGAGCTGCGCGCCCTGGGCTACGACGTGCAGGAGCGCGAAACCGGCAACCTGGGCCTCTACGAGCTGACCGAGCGGCTGGTGGGGTTGCTGGGGCTACTCAACCGGGTGACAGAGCAAGAATACCTGTTCCGGTTTCTGGACCTGACGCTGGAGTACAGCCTGCGCTTCGGCAACAACCTCAACAACTTCCTGGCGTACTGGGACCAGAAAAAGAGCACGCTCAGCATCAACGCCCCGGCCGGCCGCAACGCCGTTACCATCACCACGGTGCACAAGGCCAAGGGCCTGGCCTACGGGGTGGTGATTGTGCCGTTTGCTGACTGGTCGTTGCGGCCCCACCTGAACACGCTGCTCTGGGGCCGCCTGCCCGCCGAGGCCGACCGGCCCGTGGCCGAAATGCCCGGCGTGGCCGTGGTGGGCCTGAAGCAGGATTTGCAGCAGACACCGCTGGCTGAGCAATACACCGAGGAAGTAGAAAAAACCTTCCTGGAAGGCCTGAATACGCTGTACGTGGCCCTCACCCGCCCCCGCTACCGCCTCTACCTCATCAGCCGCCAGCCCAAGCCTGCCAAAGCCAGCAAAGACGACACCCCCACCGACAAGCCCGCCGCCACCGTGGCCGAGCTGCTGCACCGCTACCTGGTGAGCACCAACCAGTGGCACGACGAGCAGATGGCCTACGTATTGGCCGACGCCCATGGTCAGCTCCCCCCGGAACTGCAGGCGGCACAGGCTGAGGCAGAGCGACAAGCGGCAAGCTCCAAGCGGCAAGCCACCAACGAACTGCCCTTAACCAACCTCACCAGCACGCCCTGGGAAAAGCGCCTGCGCCTGAAACGGCACGCTAACACGGTGTTCGACTTCGACGACCAGCAGGAACAGCACGAGTGGAACCGCCGCCTGCACTACGCCCTGCGCCGCGTGCGCCAGGCCGACGACGTGGACCGCGTGGCCGGGCAGCTGGTGGCCGATGGCCTCATCAGTACCCGGGAGCGGGCGGGCCTGCTGGAGCGGCTGCGGAAGGTGGTGAGCAACCCCTACATGGCCCACTACTTCAGCCCCGAAGTAGCGGCCGAGGCGGAGCGGGAAATTCTGGTGGGCGGCACCCGCAAGCAGGACTACAAGCCCGACCGGATTGTGTTCGAAACCCTGCCCGGCGGCCAGGGCCAGCGCGTTACCCTCATCGACTTCAAGCTGCCCCCACCCCACCCTGGCCACCGCCAGGCCCTGCAGCACTACGCGGGTCTGTTCCGGCAGCTGCGCTTTGAGCAAGTGTGCTGCGTGCTGTATTACTTCGACACCCAGCAGGTGCAGGAGTGGGAGGCGTAAATGCTTCCTGCCAAGAAGTACCAACGAAAAAGCCAGCGCCTGACTAACAGGCGCTGGCTTTCTTTATTTCACTGCACGCACAAGCAATTAGTTCATGCTGGCAATCCGCTTGAGCTCGGGGTTGGTGGGCTCGTAGGTCAGGCCTTTGCGGGCGTAGGTGCGGGCCCCGGCCAAGTCGTTGGCTTTGCCGGAGGCGATGCTGGCGGCCAGGTACACGGTAGCTACCTGCTCGGCGTCGATGGTGGCATCTTTGCGGGCGTATGCCTGCTCAAAGGCCGTCAGATATTTCTTTCCTTCGGTGCGCTTGTTGCCCATGAAGGCATCGTACGCGGCACGGGCGTAGCTGTAGAGGTAGGCCTGGCGCATGGGCGGTGAGCTTCGCAGAAAAGGGTAGGTGGCGCTGTACTTATCGAGGCGCTGCAACAAGCCCACTGAGTTGCGGTGCACGTTGATTTCGTCCTGCACCACTGCGCTGATCAGTCCCTGCAACTCCGGGCTCACCCGGTTGTAGCTGAAGGCCTGCAGCAGCAGCGGGAAGGCTTGCTCCGAGTGCTGTTGCATGGCCAGCATGCGGCCGCGCTGCATGTAGTACACGTACGACAGGGTGTTGCGGGTGCTGGTGTCGGCCACGCTGTTCAGGAAAGTTCCGTACATGGTGCGGTACGTGGCCGTGTCGCCGCGCTCCAGCAGAAACTTCTGGGTGATGGACTTGAAGGCATTCACGCACTCGTCGCGGTACTTGGTGGCCGACTGCCGGGCGTAGAACTCGGTCAGCAGCTGCACATCCGCCAGCGTGTTGTAGTTGTTGCCCTGCAGCCGGGAGGCCAGGCTTTGGGTGAGCAGGTATTTGGTTTCGGTGGCCGGAAACAGCTTTTCCGCCTTGCGCAGCGCATAGTAAGCCTTCTCCGAGTCATCGGCCTGCAGCGCCAGCACGGCCTCGTTGTAATACTGCAGCGAAATCAGCTGCGGCAGTGAAATGGTTTTATCGGCCTGAAATTTCTGCTTGAATATTTCTTCCATTCCCTGCTGCTGCACCTCGCTCTGGCTCACCAGCTTGCTTTCCACCAAGTACTCCACGTAGGCCTTTTTGAACTTGGCATCGGGCAGAAAGTAGCCGAAGGTGGGGGCCGTGGTTTCAACGGTAATGTTGCTGGCCTGCGGATCAGCCACCAGGTACACGTGGGTCGGCTTCTGGCGGATGGCGTACGGGAGGTGGTAGTGCTCAAAGATGAGCGCATACAGAGCCGAAGCGCTGACGCAGTTATACACCCCGCTTTGCACCGTGCGGTCGAAGGTGGCCGCGTCCTCGTACTTGGTCAGGAACCGTTGGTGGGCCAACTCAAAAATGCTGCGCACCTGCCGGGCCAACGGTTTGGCCCCAATGTTTTCCCGGTCGAGCTGGGTGTAGAAGTCGGCCAGGAGCGTTTCGGCCTGCTGCAGGGCCGCATCGGTGCTGGCGGGGTTGATGGCCAGCAGCTGAGCCAAGTACTCCCGCTCGGTGCGCGGGGTTTCGGGAACGAAGGCGGCCTTTTCAAACGCCGAGGCGTACACGAAGTTGGCCGGTAAGTTGGCCGGCGCAGTTTGTGCCAGTACCGGCGCGGCCGTCAGACAGGCCAACGCCAACAGCGGGAAGCGTAATAATTTTTTCATCAGGATAATTCCGGATAGCAACGGGACCAACCCTGGCCCCAAATTCCCGCAATTTACCACCCGCCGCCGTTGGATAGCTACCAGAGCAGCATAAAAAACGACTGAGACCACCAGCTGGCACACCGCCGTTGCCATTCACCTACCGGCGTGTTTACCAACTGCGGCACTACGCGTAACGGCGGGCTACTCGGTGGCGACGAACGGCCGGAACATACCCTGCCCTTCCACCAGAAAGTGCCACATAGCGCGGGGGTAACGGGCCCGCTCGGCACCGGGAGGCACCGAATCCCGCAAGGCCACGGCCACACTGGCCGCCGTGGGCTTCCCGAGTAGACCGGTGGTGGTTTTGTAGTACACCGTGTCGGGGGTGAGGCGGGTTACCTCCAGCAGCGCGTATCCGCGGGTGCCTGCCATCGGCTGCGTTTTGTAGCGCGCACCCACCGTTACCCCGGCATCGTCGGAGCCGACGGTAGCGGCCGAAGCGGACGACGGGCGGGCGGGACCCAGACGAGCCAGCACCACTATCAGCACCACTCCGGCCAGCAGTAGCAGCGGCAAGGCAAAGTTGGTCAGGCGCCGCGGCGCGTGCTGCTGCACCGTTTGCACGGGCAGCCGGTAGGATTCCGGTAATGGCTCCTTGGACGTGAGCGTCTGTTTGCAATGGTTGCAGACGGTTACGCTGAGCTTGCCGAAGGGGAAAACGGGAATCCAGAACAGGCTCACGTAGCGCGAGAAAACGGTAACGCTCAGCTGCCCCCGGGTGCCGCAGTGTGCGCACGTGGTGGTGGGCAGCGGGGCGGTGATGAGGCGGGACGTGCCCGTACCATAAATAAAGATCATACAGCTACTGGATAAGGAACAATTACTCGGTGTTGCCCCGCGGGCATATCGGGCCCAAGAACGGATTATTTTCCGCAACGGCCACAGCTGGCTCATCGGCACGCATCCCGGCCCCCAAACCCGTAGCTTTGCGGCTCCTTCCTGACGCCTCGCCATGACCGTTTCCTCTCCTCCCCGCAAAGCCGCGCTGGGCTTTATTTTCGTCACGCTGCTGCTGGATGTCACGGGCATCGGCATCATCATCCCGGTGATTCCCACCCTGATCAGGCACCTGACAGGCGGCACCGTGAGCGACGCGGCTCGCATTGGGGGGTGGCTGCTGTTTGCCTTTGCGCTGATGCAGTTCCTGTTTTCGCCCGTAATGGGCAACCTTTCCGACCGGTTCGGGCGGCGGCCGGTGCTGCTGCTCTCGTTGCTGGGCTTCGCGCTGGATTACGTGCTGCTGGCCTTTGCGCCCACCGTGGGCTGGCTATTTGTGGGCCGGCTGATTGCGGGCGTGATGGGAGCCAGCTTCACCACTGCTTCAGCCTACATTGCCGACATCAGCACGCCCGAAACCCGGGCCCAGAACTTCGGCATGATCGGGGCCGCCTTCGGGCTGGGCTTCATCGTCGGGCCGCTGCTGGGCAGCCAGCTGGTGGGCTTCGGACCCAAGGTGCCCTTCCTGGCGGCGGCGGGGCTCACGTTTCTGAACCTGCTCTACGGCTTCTTCGTGCTGCCTGAGTCGCTGCCCCGGGAGCGGCGGCGGGCTTTCGACTGGAAGCGGGCCAACCCGGTGGGCTCGTTGCGGCTGCTGCAGCGCTACCCCGTTATTACGGGGCTGGTATCGTCGCTGCTGTGCATCTACATTGCCGCCCACGCCACCCAAAGCAACTGGACGTACTACGTGATGGAGAAATTCCGCTGGAACAACGACCAGGTGGGCTACTCGCTGGCCGCCATCGGGCTGCTGGTAGCCATTGTACAGGGCGTGCTTATCCGGCGCATCAACCCGGCGCTGGGGGCCAAACGCTCGGTATTTCTGGGCATGGCCCTGTATGCGCTGGGTTTTCTGCTGTTTGCCTTCGCCACCAAGGGCTGGATGATGTACGTGTTTCTGCTGCCGTATTGCCTGGCTGGTATTTCGGGGCCGGCGCTGCAGGGTATTATTTCGGGCCAGGTACCCGGTAACCAGCAGGGCGAGCTGCAAGGGGCGCTTACCAGCCTCATGAGCCTCACCTCCATCATCGGCCCGCCCCTGATGACCAACCTGTTCTCCTACTTCACCGGCCCCAGAGCCCCCGTGTACTTCCCCGGCGCGCCCTTCCTGCTCGGCACCGTGCTGATTCTGGTGAGTCTGCTGCTGGCCGTCCGCTCCCTGGCCACCTACGTGGAGCCCGCCAAAGCCGCCGCACCGGCCGAGGCAGCGGTGCCGGGGCATTAGGGTGCTGGTTCTGCCGGTTGAGCTTGTAGTGTCAGCCGGCCGCCCCCAACCTGTATCCCGCTGAAATTATAAGGCCCCCCGGCCTCTTCGGGCAGAAGGTAAAAATCACTGGTTTCGGTGACGTACTGCCACTGCCGGGTGGCAAACTCCAGGTACCCGAGCCAGGACGTACCGGCCGGCTGCTGGCCCGGCCGCGGCTCCAGCAACTGCAGAAATACGCCCGCGGCGTCGGTTCGGCACAGGTCGGTAATGAGCTGACCGTGCAGACCGGAGATTTCGGGCTCGGTGTGCAGGCAAAAAAGGCTAGGGTAGCGGCCGAACTCATCTTCCAACTCACCCCACAGGTAAAGCCATTCGCGGAACTCAGGTCCATTCGTTTCCCAATCTGCCTCAGTTGTCAGCAGCCGGAGCTGGTCATTAACCAGCAGCTCCTTTGGCTGCTCAGGCTCCGGAAGTGGCGGCGGTGGTGGCTGGTAGCCCAGCGTGCGGCGTAATGCCAGCCATGCTTTCTGGCGGGCATCCCACATCAGGTAGCCCGCTCCTGCCACTACGCCGGCTACCACCAACAGTAACAGTAGCGGCGCAATCACCACCACCAGCAACAAGCCGTTTTTCACGTGTTCCGGCCACCGCGTAGGTGGGTGAGGCACCGGGAGCTGAACGGATTGCTGAACAGTAAAAGCAGGAAGCATATGGGGCATTTACCTTTGCGGGCGGAACACAGATACCACAAAATACCCTTTACGGCCCGGTAAACCATTTCCGCCTCACCCGGCATTATCTTTACACTCTATGCTGCCCGCCCCCGCTGCCCCCACCCCGCTTTCCCCCGTCCTGCCCCCGCCTGATGCTACGCCGTTTCTGCGGCGCATGGCCCGGGAGCTGGTGGCCCAGTACGGGGCTTCGGGCGAGCTGTCGGATTTGGTGGTGGTGGTGCCTACGCGGCGGGCGGTGGTGTACCTGCAGAACGAGCTGAGTCTGGCCGCCGAGGCCGGGCAGGCGCTGTGGAGCCCGCGCATTGCGGCCATGGAAGACTACATGGTGGAACTGGCCGGCGTGCAGGTGGAGGAGCCCATTGCCCTGCAGCTGCTGCTGTTCGAAATCATGCGCGACATTGACCCGCGGCTGGAATTCGACCAGTTCGTGGGCTGGTCGGCGCTGCTCTTGCAGGATTTTTCGAGCCTCGACCAGAACCTGGCCTCGCCCCGTAAGGTGTTTGAGTATCTGAGCCAGGCCAAAGCCCTGGAGCGCTGGGATTTGGGCGCCGAATTCACGCCCCAGAGCAGTACCACGGCCTACTTCCGCTTCTGGGACGACCTGCAGAAAGTGTATTACCGCCTCCAGAAGCGCATGCGCCAGGACCGCCTGGCCTACCCCGGCCTGGCCTACCGTTTGGCCCAGCGCCGGGTGCGCGCCCGGCTGGAAGCCGGCGAAACCATGCCCTACCACGTGTTTATCGGGCTGGGTTTTCTGTCGAAGGCCGAGGAACGGCTGATTCGGCGGCTGCGCAAGGTGGGCCGGGCCGAAGTGCAGTTTGATGGCGACGCCTTCTACCTCGAAAAAGGCTCGCCCAACCGCGCCGGCCAGCACCTGAAACAGTACCAGGACCGTCTGGATTTGCCCTGGGATAACTTCGGCGGGCCGGCCGAGCTGCTGCGGCAGCTGCCACGCACGGTGCGACTGGTGGGCATGGCCAACGCCTCCATGCAGGGCAAAGTGGCCGGCCAGCTGCTGGCCGAGGCCCGCCGCCTGCACCCCACTGGCACCGTGGCCGTGGTGCTGCCCGACGAAACCCTGCTGCTGCCGGTGCTGCACGGCCTGCCGCCCAAGGAAGTGCCCGAGTACAACGTAACCATGGGCCTCAACTTCCAGAGCACGCCCCTGTTCAACCTGGTGGATTTGCTGTTTGAAGTGCACCTCACCGGCGTGCGGGAAGGCTCGCCGGAAACCGGCTACGGCGTGCCCCGCTACCACCACCTGGCCGTGAGCAAGCTGCTGCAGCACCCGTTTCTGCGCCGCTACCAGCAGTGGCTCGACAAGCAGCCCGACACCGAGCACCCCGGCCTGCTCGACCAGGTGTGCCGCACCATCATCAAGCGCCACGCGGTGCTGCTCACGGCCGAGGAGCTGGTGGAAATGGGCCAGGGCCACCCGCTGCTCACGGCCCTGTTTGCCACCTGGAACAACTGCGACGACATTATCCAAGCCTGCTACGCTCTTATCGACCTGCTCAAAAAGGCCTACCAGGACCAGCATTCGGCTATTGAGGCGGAGTACCTGTACCTGTTTTTCACGCTGGTGAAGCGGCTGGAATCGGTGTTCGACTGCCGGGAGCAGCGGCTGTCGGTGCGCTCGTTCCGGCGGTTTCTGTACGAGCAGATGAAGAATACCCGCCTGCCCTTCAGCGGGGAGCCCATTGCCGAGGTGCAGGTGATGGGTCTGCTGGAAACCCGGGCCCTGGATTTCGACCACGTCATCATCCTGAGCTGCAACGAAAACGTGCTGCCGGCCCCCAAGCGCCACAGCTCCCTGTTCCCCTACGACGTGCTCACCACCTTCGGCCTGCCCACCTACGCCGACCACGAAGCCGCCACCGCCCACCAGTTCTGGCGGCTGCTGCAGCGCGCCCGCCGCGTCGATCTGCTGCACATCCTGCCCGGCGCTGAGGGCACCCGCACCGGCGAGCGGAGCCGCTTCCTGCTGCAGCTGGAAAACGACCTGGCCCTGCAAAACCCCGCCCTGGAGCTGCTGGATTTGACGGTTTCTTCCGCTGATAGCTTAGAGCTGTTAGCTGATGGCTCAGTGGAAGAAGCTAACAGCCAACAGCTAGCAGCTAACAGCCAAAAAGAAGCCACCGACCTCGTGCTGGAGAAGGACACCGGCATGCTGCTGGCCATACGGGAGCTATTGGATAAAGGCCTCTCGCCCACGGCCCTGAACCAGTACCTGAGCTGCTCCCTGCAGTTTTATTTCCAGCGAATTGCCCGGTTCCGGGAAAACGACGAGGTGGAGGAAGCCTTGGGCCCCGACGGGTTCGGCACGGTGGTGCACGAGGCACTGGAGGAGCTGCTGACGCCTTTCGCCCAAACCATTCGCCGCAACCTGGTGAACCCGCAGGCCCCGCCCCTTACCGCCAATGATATTGCCGGGCTGCTCAAGCTGGCTCCGGTGATGGTGGCCAAGGCCCTGCGCAAGGAGGAAACCGGCCGCCACGCCCGCGCCGACGAGGGCCTGAACCACGTGCTGGGTCAGGTGGCCGGGCAGCTGGTGCGCCGCTACCTGGAAAGCCTGCTGGAAAAGCCCGAAAGTCTGCCCCTGCAGATTCAAGGCCTGGAAGAAGAGTTGCACGCCACCGTGTTCGTGGCCCTGCCCGAAACCGGCGAAAAGCTGCCCGTGCGCCTGTTGGGTAAAGCCGACCGCGTAGACCAGCTCCCCGGCGGCAACCTGCGGGTGGTCGATTACAAGACCGGCTTAGTGCAGGCCGCCGAGCTGCGCCTGCAGAAGGGCAAGGACTCAGCCGCCGAGGCCGTGGAGCGCCTGCTCACCGACACCTCCCCGGCCACCGACAAAGTGCGGCAGCTGTGGCTGTACCGCTTCCTGCTGGCCCAGCAGGGCCGCCCCGCCGCCGATGCCGCCATCATCTCCCTGCGTAACCTCGGCGCGGGCCCCATGTCGGCCGATATGAACTTCCTTACTGCCGAAGGCCAGGATTTCGTGCAGCACAGCGAGCAATTGCTGGGCCAGCTGGTGCGCCGCATGCTGGACCCGCAGGAGCCCATCCGCAAAACCGACGACCTGGACAAGTGCCAGTACTGCCCCTACCGCGGCATCTGCGCCCGGTAAGTTTAGCTTCTCGTTGCTGGTTTCTGGTTGTTAGTTTGGCTTTGATTATTCACTTTCAACCAAAACGGGCTTCGGGAAGCGGCCTAGAACGAAACCAATAGAAGGTTTGATTGCCTACTTTCAACCAGAAACCACCAACCAAAAACCAAGCAACTATGGACGAATTCATGCAGGCTGCCATTGATGAAGCGCGGCAGGGACGCCAGGAAGGCGGTATTCCGATTGGCTCGGTACTAGTGCGCGACGGCAAGCTGGTGGCTCGGGGCCGCAACAAGCGGGTGCAGGAGGATAACCCCATCAAGCACGGCGAAATGGACTGCCTGTTCAACGCCGGCCGCCAGCGCAGCTACCGCGACACGGTGCTGTATACCACCCTGATGCCCTGCTACATGTGCGCCGGCACCATCGTGCAGTTCAAAATTCCGAAGGTGATGGTGGGCGAGTCGCGCACGTTTGGCGAGTCAAGGGCCTTTCTGGAAAGCCACGGCGTGGAAGTGGTAGACCTCGACCTGGACGAGTGCGTGCGCATGATGGAGGAGTTCATCGAAGCCGAGCCCACGCTCTGGAACGAGGATATCATGGAACTGTAAGCGAAAGGCGACGTGGTGAAAGGTGAACTAGTGAAAACACCCAGGCGGCCTTCCGCTGTTATCCTGAACTTGCCAAGAATCATATCATGCTGCTGCGAGTTATTTTGCCAGGATAAGGGTCTTGGCAAGCTCAGGATACCCTCCTGACAACTTCACCCTTCACAATTTCACCACTTCACCTTTCCCCACGTTGCAAGCCACCAAAAAATGCCCGGCCTGCGGATACTGGAGCAGCTGGCAGCAGCTGACCACCGACCGGTGCGAGCGGTGCGGGCAGCTGCTGGACCCGCAGCGCCTGCGTAGCGAGCAGGAAAGAGAGCGGCTGGCTCAGGAACCGGTTTCGCCCATTATGCTCATCGAAATCAAGCCCGATGACAAGCCGCTGATGCGCTTCATAAAGTACCTGATTCGGGGCGGGCAGCTGGCGTTTGGGGCGCTGATGGCATTTGTGCTCTGGCTCGTAACGATTCTGGCCGGATGAAGCTGCCCCGGGAACTACGGCACCCGCTGTTCTGGGTGGGCACGGCGCTGTATCTGCTGACCATCACCCAGAAAAAGGGAGGACCTCACATGCTCTTGAGTTGGTGGCCACGCGTGCTCAACGGCCAACTCACCGACCTGCTCACGCTGCCGCTGGAGCTGACGCTGATGCTGTGGCTGCTACGCCGCTACTACTTCCGGCAGCCGCAGTTTGTGCTGCCCACCAGCTGGATTTTCAGCGCCTGGCTGTTCACGTCGGTGTGGTTTGAGTGGCTGTGGCCCCGCTACGGCCGCGGCGCTACGGCCGACTGGCTCGATGTGGTGGCCTATGCCGTGGGCGGCCTGATTTTCTGGCGCTGGATGAACAAGCCGGCCGTGGTCTGAACCGAAGCTGGCTAACCTGTAACGGTAGTTTCTGCGTATAGACGGTCATATCTGGCCCCGCTGGCTTGTGCCCGTGGGGCTTTGCTTTGACCTTTCTGCGGTGGAAAAACCATCTTCTCCGCACTACCATTTCTGCTTATGTTTCAGGATTTGCAACGCGTGCTGGCCACTTATTGGCAACATTTTCTATTCGTACTGCCCAAGCTGTTTATTGCGTTGCTGCTGCTGATTGTGGCTGTTTTCATTGCCAACCGCGTCAGTACGCTGCTGGGCGGGCGGCTGCGGCAGCGCTCTACTGACCCGCTGCTGGCCGATTTTCTGGCCAGTATCAGCAAGTGGGTGATGGTGCTGCTGGGCCTGTTGCTGGCGCTGAATATCCTGGGTTTTTCGGGGATTGTGGGCAGCCTGGTGGGCGCGGCGGGCGTGTCGGCGTTTATTGTGGGCTTCGCTTTCAAGGATATTGCCGAGAACTTCCTGGCCGGCGTGATTCTAGCCTTCAACCGCCCTTTCCACATCAACGACACGGTGGAAATTAAAGGGCTGATTGGCCACGTGGAGGCGCTCAATCTGCGCATCACGCTCATTCGCACCTTTGATGGCAAGCACATTTACTTGCCCAACTCGCTGGTGCTCAAGGAGCCGCTCATCAACTACACCCGCGACGGGAATCTGCGGCAGGAATTTCTGGTGAGCGTGGAACTGGGCGAAAACGCCTCGCCCGACGTGGCAACCACCATCATCCTGAACTACCTGCGCACCGTGGCCGACGTGCAGCAAACTCCGCGCGCCCCCTACGTGAACCTCGAAAAAGCCACCGCCACCACCGCCGACCTGCGCGTGTACTTCTGGGCCGATTCGGAGGACTACCGCCGGGGCGTGCTGCAACTCAAAAGTCGGCTGATGCAGGAGGTAAAGCAGGAACTGCTCGGTGCCGGTCTGGGCGTGCCGGCTCTGGCGGGTTAGTTGTTCGTTGTTCGATTCGGACCGCGTGGGAATTTTCTCTGACAACGAGCAACTAACAACTGATAACTAACCATGAGCACCGAATAACTCAACGAAGTTTTCGTTAGGTTAGCAGCTTCACCCGCTGGCTGCCACCCACCCTTTGCACGCCTATGCCTCAGAATACCATTCACCGGCTGCTTCGCCCGCTGCTTGTGTGGCGCGTGCGTCACATGAGCGACCGGGTGTACCTGATTCTGGTGAGCATGCTGGTGGGGCTGCTGGCGGGGCTGGCGGCGGTATTGCTCAAAACCCTGGTCCACGATTCGCAGTCAATGCTCAGCGCCTGGGTGCCAAGCGAGTACCGGGTATTTGCTAACTCGCTTTACCCGATTATTGGTATTGCTCTCACGGTGCTGTTTACGCGGTATTTCTTAGATGGCAACCTGGGCCGCGGCATCGGCCCCATCATATACAACATTGCCCGGCAGGGCAGCATTGTACCGCGCAGCAAGCTGTATTCGCAGTTGGTGTCGTCGTTCCTGACGGTTACGTTCGGGGGTTCAGCGGGTCTGGAAGCCCCTATTTCCGTAACGGGCTCGGCCATTGGCTCCAACACGTCCCGTATCCTGCGTATCGGGCGGCGGGAGCGGCGGCTGCTCACGGGGTGCGGGGCGGCGGCGGGCGTGGCGGCCATCTTCAACTCGCCCATTGCGGGTGTGCTGTTTGCGGTAGAAGTCATCTTATCCGAGCTGTCGGCGGCCTACTTCGTGCCGCTGCTCATTGCCTCGGCCACGGCCACGGTGGTTTCTAAAGCGCTGTACGCGGGGCAGCCCTTCGTGCTCATCACCACGTCCTGGCCCGTGGATGCCGTGCCGCTGTACCTGATGCTGGCCGTGTTTACGGCCCTGCTGTCGGTGTATATGATCCGGGTATACTTCTGGGCCGATAAGTATTTCGAGCAGCTTCACGGCACCTTCCGTAAGGTGCTGCTGGGCGGCCTGGCCCTGGGCGGATTGGTGTTCCTGTTTCCGCCGCTCTACGGCGAAGGTTACAACATCGTGCAATTGCTGCTGGGCGGCCATGCTGATCAGCTGGTGGATGGCTCTCTGTTTGATGTGTTCCGGGACGAAAGCGTGTGGCTGGTGCTGCTGGTGGCGGCGGGCAGTATGCTGCTAAAAGTGGTAGCTACCACCATCACCATCGGCTCGGGCGGCAACGGGGGCATGTTCGGCTCCTCGTTGTTTGCCGGGGCGCTGTGTGGGTTCGTATTTGCCCGCCTCATCAACCTGAGCGGCCTCTACCCTATTTCCGAGGTACATTTTATTGTACTAGGCATGGCCGGTACGCTGGCCGGCGTGGTGCATGCCCCGCTCACCGGCATCTTCCTCATTGCCGAAATAACCGGCGGCTACGCTCTGTTTGTGCCTTTGATGGTGGTTACGTCCGGCTCCTACCTCATCACGCGCTACTTCGAGCCGTACTCGGTGTACACCCGCAAGCTGGTGCAGAAGGGCGTGTACGTGAACCAGGACCGGGACCGGGGCCTGCTGGCCCAACTGGACGTGCGTAGCCTGCTCCAGACGGATTTTCTGCCCGTACACCCCAACGATACGCTGGGCGAGCTGGTGACGACCTTCCGGCATGCCTCGCGCAATCTGTTTCCGGTGGTAGACAGTGCGGGGCACCTGCACGGTGTGGTCAGCCTGGATACTGTCCGCGACGCGCTGTTCGACGATGAGCACTATACCACTACCCGGGTGCGCGACCTGATGACCGACCCGCCCGCCATTGTGCGTCCCGATGATACCCTGCTCGATACCCTACGCTGTATGGAGCAACTCGGGGCCTGGGCCCTGCCCGTCCTCGACCTCGATGACCGGTACCTAGGCTTCCTGCTCAAATCCACCATCCTGGCCAACTACCGCCGCCAGCTGATTAAGGAAAGTGAGTAAATGGCTGGGTGAGTTGTTGAAATGATAAATGGTTGATTTGTCGGACCGAGCCCATAAGTACCATTCGACAATCCAGCCATTCACCCATCCAACAATTCCCACTTCGTACCTTGCGGGGGTTTTCTGCTTTTACCGCTTCCCGCTTGATTTACCTGTATACTGACGGCTCCTCCCGGGGCAACCCCGGCCCTGGCGGCTACGGAGCCATTCTGCGCTTTGGCCAGCATGAGAAAGAGCTGACCCAGGGCTTCCGCCTCACCACCAACAACCGCATGGAGCTGCTGGCCGTGATAGTGGGCCTGGAAGCCATCAACCGCCCCGAGCTGCCCATTACCGTGGTTACTGATTCGCGCTACGTGGTGGATGCGGTGGAAAAGAAATGGGTGTTCGGCTGGATGAACAAGCCCGATTTCGGCAAGAAGGCCAATGAGGATTTGTGGCGGCGCTTCGTGAAGGTGTACCGGCAGCGCACGGTGCAGTTTCGGTGGGTGCGCGGCCACAACGGCCACCCCGAAAACGAGCGGTGCGACCAGCTGGCCGTGCGCAGCGCCACCCAAGGCCCGTTGCTCACGGATGAAGGCTACGAGCTGATTGAATCGAAGCGCGGCTAACCTACCGGCGTGGCAAATTCCTATTTCCAGTTCAAGCAGTTCCGGGTGGAGCAGGCCGCCTGCGCCATGAAGGTCTGCACCGATGCCTGCGTGCTGGGCGCGCTGGCCCCCATAGCCAACGCGCAGCGCATCCTAGACATCGGCACGGGCACGGGCCTGCTGGCGTTGATGGCGGCCCAGCGCAACCCACACGCGCAGATTGAGGCCGTGGAGCTGGACGAAGCCGCTGCGGCTCAGGCGGCGGCCAATTTTGCGGCTAGTCCCTGGGCCGGGCGACTCCGGCTGCATCCGGTTCCGCTGGCGGCTTTTGCCGCCACTGAGCCCGTGCCCTTCGACCATATTCTCTGCAACCCGCCCTTCTTCCGCAACTCGCTCCGCTCTCCCAACGCCCAGCGCACCACGGCCCGCCACACCGCCGAAGACTCGCTGACCTTTGCGGAACTGGCCGGGTTTGCGGCCCGGTTCCTCACGCCCGCGGGCCAACTGACGGTACTGCTGCCCCTGCCCGAGATGCAGCAGTTTGAGCAGGAAGCCGCTGCGGCCAGCCTCTACCCCACTCACCGCCGGGTGCTGCACCACCGGCCGGACAGTAAACCGCTGCGCCACATCACCACCTTTAGCCGGCAGCCGGCTCCCGCGCAGCAACAGGCATTACCGCTGCACGAGGCCGGCTCAGAGGATTATTCGGCGTGGTTTCGGGAAGCGTTGGGGCCATTCTATCTGGCGTTGTAAACGGTATTCTCCCCGAAAATTAGTCCGCGGTTGCGGCCGGCTGCTGGCTTTCCTCCACAAACCGGATGCCGTAGCTTGCCTCTAGCTCCGCCAGAATTGGCTCATACAGTTCTGGCGCTGTTGGGATAACCACGCCGCGCTGCGTAAGCCTTCCTTGGGTTAACCGGCGCACGGCCATAGCCAGGGGCAGGCCTACGGTTTTGGCCATGGCCGTGTGCACGGCATCATCGCCCAGCACCACCAAGGAGGAAGTGTGGCCGTGGTGCGCACCTTCCAGCTCGTATTCGAACTGATGCTGCATCACAATCATGTCCCGGTCGTGGGGCTGCAGGGCCCATTTTTCGGTGAGCAGCTTTTCCAGCAGCTGGGCGGGCGTAGCGTTGGCCATGCCTACCGGCCGCTCCGTGAACAGCTCCAGCCACACCAGGTGCTGCAGTACGGTACCAGCGGGGTCCAGGCCCAGGTAGGCGGCCACGCGGGCGGCCGTGTCGCCAGAGCCGGTGGGCAGATAGGCCTCCACCAGCTCCCGCCACGGCAGTGTAACCGGGTTATCGAGGTGCACGGCGTCATCGGTGAGGCCCAGGCGTACCAGTGCGTGCCAGCCCGCGCAGTAGCTGGGCCGGCGCAGGGTGCCACGCAGCATCGTGGGGATATCTTCCAGGCCGTAAGGTGCACGGTAGCTCAGCGAATCCCGGTTGGCATAACCTTCAAATTCTCCGAAGCCGGGTACCGCTACGGTTTCCGTGCGGGCAAACAGGTGCTGGTAAGGAATGAAGCGCGGGCGGCCGTTTTCCAGGAATTTGGCGGTACTCTGGCCGGCCAGCACCACGTTGCGCGGATTCCAGGTGAACTTGTACTTCCACGGATTATCTCCTTCCACTTCCGGGGCCAGCAGCCCCCCGCAGTAAGATTTGAACGACGTAACCACACCGCCCCGGGCCCGAATATCGTTGAGCACCCGCATAGCCGACATGTGGTCGAGGCCGGGGTCGAGGCCGCACTCCATCAAAATGGTAATACCAGCCTCCTGCGCTTCGGCCTCCAGGGCCCGGATTTCCTCGCTCACGTAGCTGGCCGTGGCCAAGTGCCGCCGGTGCCGCACGCAGGCCCGCGCCACGGCTCCATGAAACAGAGCCGGCAGCATGGAAATCACCACGTCGGCCTGAGGTACCAGCTCTTCCAGGCGGGCTTCGTCGTGCACATCGAAGGGCACGGCGCGGGCATACTCCGAGTGAGCCGCCAGCACGGGGGCCAGGTGGGCGGGCTGCATGTCGGCCACCGTCAGCTGCCAGCCTTCGGTGGGCGCGTGCAGCAGCAGGTATTGAATCAGGGAGGAAGCTGAGCGGCCGGCGCCCAGCAGCAGAATACGGGTCATGTTGGGGGTGGGAAGGTGGGATGAACTCGGAGCCCAATATCTGCATAATGCCCGAGAGAAAGGCCCACAGTAGTTCTGTAAGTCCGTTTTCAATCATGGAGCTTCTCCATCTTCAGAAGTATCTGATTGTCTTCTCAAAAAAGGTTGTACATTCGCCGCCCCCTTTTTCACTACCCGGGGCCGCTTGCCGGTGCCGGGCCGTTCTTTGCCTCCAATGGCCCACCCCCTTCACCTGACCATCACCGTTGACGTGGTGGCTTCCGAAGCCGACCTTACTCCCGCCGAAGCTGCCACCTGGCAGGCGGCCCGCGCTGCTACCGACCACGCGTACGCGCCCTACTCCCACTTTCACGTAGGTACTGCCCTGCTGCTCGATGATGGCTCCATTTTTCGGGGCACCAATCAGGAAAACGCGGCCTACCCATCCGGGCTCTGTGCCGAGCGTACGGCCCTGTTCGGGCTGGCCGCTACCCAGCCGGAGCGCCGTATTGTGGGTATGGCCGTAGCGGCCCGCCCGGCCAATGGAGAGTTTGTGCCGGTTACCTCCTGCGGCGCGTGCCGCCAGGTGATGGCCGAGTACGAGCACCGCCAGAAACAGCCCATTCCGCTACTGCTGCCCGGCCCCAATGGCAGCATCTACCGGTTTCGCTCCCTCTCCGACCTGCTACCCTTCGGCTTCACGGCCGACGACCTGCCCTCGGCACAATAGCCATGCAGGCCCGGGAACAGCACCTGGCCGTTACACGCTCGGCCCGTTATTATCAGCTGGGCGAACTTACGCCCGCTACCCGGCGGGTGTGGTTTGTGGTGCACGGCTACGGGCAGCTGGCCGCCTACTTCATCCGGCACTTCGCCCACCTCACCGCTGCCGACCCGGCGCTGGTAGTTATTGCGCCCGAAGGATTGTCGCGCTTTTACCTGCAGGGCTCTTCCGGCCGCGTCGGGGCTACTTGGATGACGAAGGACGACCGGCTGACGGAAATTGCCGATTACGTGGGCTACCTCAATCAACTGGCCGCCAGCATACTGCCCCAGGCGGCACCGGAAACAGAAATTACCGTGCTGGGTTTTTCGCAGGGAGCCGCCACCATCAGCCGCTGGCTGGCCAAGGCAGTTTTCCGGCCCAGCCACCTGGTCCTCTGGGCCGGGGGCTTCCCGCCCGATATGGAACTACCTACGGCTACCCACCTGCTTCGTCAAGTGCCCGTTACGCTGGTGTGTGGCACCGAGGACGAGTATGTATCGGAGGTGCAGCTCCGGCAGCAGCAGCAGTTTCTGGAGCAGTTGGGTTCTACGCCCCGCATCCTCCGCTTCCCCGGCCGGCATACCCTGGATGCCGCCACACTTACCGAGTTAGCTAATCCGGCATCATAAAAAAGGCTTCTCCTGCTGACAGGAGAAGCCTTTTTTATGAACAGACCAAGAGTTAGCTGCGCCGAATAGTAGTGGCAGCGCCCTGCGCCGTGGGCAGCAACAGCACTTCGGCTACGTTCACGTGGGGCGGACGCGTTACCATAAACCGGATAACGTCGGCCACGTCCTCGGCCTTCAGCGGCTCGAAGCCTTCATATACTTTAGCGGCACGCTCCGTGTCGCCTTTGAAGCGCACCTCCGAAAACTCGGTTTCCACGGCTCCGGGGTTTACTTCGGCCACCCGAATGTTATGGGGCAGCAAGTCCAGCCGCATACACTTTGTAAGGGAGGCCACGGCCGCTTTGGAGGCACAGTACACGTTACCATTAGCGTAAGCCTCATACCCGGCAATGGAGCCGATATTGATGATGTGGCCCACGTTGCGGCGCGTCATGGCCGGCAGCACGGCCTTGCTCACGTACAGCAGCCCCTTCACATTGCCATCCAGCATATCGTCCCAGTCCTGCGGGTTACCACTCTGAATGGGAGCCAGACCGTGGGCGTTGCCGGCGTTGTTGATGAGCACGTCCACGTCCTGAAACTCAGCGGGCAGACTTTGTACAGCGGTTTCTACGGCGGCCCGGTCACGCACATCAAACGTGAGCAGGTGCGTGGGCGTACCAGCCAGTTGCTGCGCCAGTTCCTCCAGTCGCTCCCGGCGGCGGCCCGCCAGCACCAGCCGGAAACCGGCCTCTGCCAACGCTACGGCCGTAGCCCGCCCAATCCCCGACGAAGCGCCGGTTACAAATGCAGTTTTCATAATTCAGTAGCTAGGTTGCCCCTCCCGCGGAAGGGCAACGTCAGAATAAGCAGTCCGTGGTTGATACACCAGCAGCTATCTGCCCGACCAGATGTTCAGGTACAGCGTCACAGTATTACTTTTCATACTCTGCAGGCTGCGGCTGTACACGTCGTTGTTATTGGGCACGTACAGGTTGGTGAGGCCGTGGGAGAAGCGCAGTTCCGGCGAGAATTTGAAGAACGGATAAAACAGGTCCATTCCCACGCCGTACTCAATGGCCACATCGGAGCGGCCGGCTTCCAGCAGCGTCTGGGTAGTTTCCTTTTTCCGCCCCCCAATGGTGAAACTGGGCTTTATTCCGCCAATGATATACACCCGCGAGTTGCGCCGGCGCTCCGATTTCAGCTTGAACAGCAACGGGAAATCCAATTGGGTAGCACTGATTTCCTGATCCTCAATTTCCTTGGGGTCGTTGGGATACTGGGCCGTATTCTGCGAGTAGCCGTAAGGCTTGAACTCGATGCGCCGGGTAAGGAAGCTCACACCGGGCGCAAAGTTCAGGGCCCCGTAGTAGCCAAGCCGCACATCGGCCAGAAACCCCACCGAGCCGCCGGGGCTCACTACCGAGTTGGCCGATACGCCCTGACTGGGGTAGCCGGCCGCCTGCTCCAGCTTATAGCGCGAGAAGTTGGGTGCCACGTACATGCCCAGGTGCAACCACCGGTCGTCGTAGCCCGGCAGGTTGTTTACTGTCACCGATTTTACCCGGCCATTTTTGCCTCTGTTAGCGCTCGACAGGCTTTTTTTCTGGGCCTGCGCTCCAAAGGGCAACGCCCCGATGGCCAGGGCAACTACTGCCAGACGCACTATTTTTGAGCCGTGTAAATGGAGCTGATGCCGAACGTGAGGGGTTGCCATGCAGGAGAGGTAAAGCCAACTTTACGCAGAATTGCCAGAAAATCCTGACCATCCGGGAAGGCCTGCACCGATTCGGGCAGGTACGTATAAGCGGCGCGGTCTTTGGAAATCAACTTGCCGAATACCGGCAGAATGTTTTTGAAGTAGAAGTTGTAGGCCTGCTTCATGGGGAAAGCCGTGGGCTTGCTGAACTCCAGCACCACCATCTTGCCGCCCGGCCGCAGCACCCGGTACATTTCCGAGAGTCCCTTTTCCAGGTTCTCGAAGTTGCGCACTCCGAATGAAGCCGTTACGGCATCAAAATGGTTATCCAGAAACGGCAGGGCCTCCGAGTCGCCCAGCTCCAGCCGGATGCGCTGGCTCAGGCCCTTCTGCTCCAGCTTGCGCCGTCCTACCTCCAGCATCCCCTCCGAAATATCCACACCCGTAATCTGGGCATCGGGCGTGGCGGCCCGCAGGGTTTCAATGGCGAAGTCGGCGGTGCCGGTAGCAATGTCCAGCACCCGGGCCGGCCGCAGCTGTTTCAACTCATCCACGGCCTTGCGCCGCCAGTAGATGTCCGTGCCCACACTCAGAAAGTGGTTCAGGAAGTCATACTTGCCGGCAATGCTATTGAACATCTGGGCCACCTGCGACTTTTTGCCGGCGGCGTCATCTTTGTAGGGAACTACGGACATACTTCTCAGGGCGAAGAACGAGGAAACTCAGGCAAAATTGCCCAATTACAACGGCCCGCCCAGCATTATGTTAAAAAAAAACGGGTCGGGCTGCTGGCCCGACCCGTTTGCTTCAGCTAAACCCAACGCTTAGTCGTTGTCGGTCTTCACTTTGGTCTTCTCACCGTTGGCATCTTTTGCCTTCGAGTCGATGGTACCGTCCTTGGTCACGGTCTTGCTCTTCTCGTCGTTGGCACCTTTGGTTTTTACTTTCACTTTGTCGCTGTCCTCATCCACTTTGGTTTTCACCTTGGTGCCATCGGGCAGCTTCGCCTTGCTCTTGCCAGGCTGCAGCGGCATGGTGGTAGTGGTAGTCGAGGAAGACGAACCCGTTGAGTTAGCCCCCGAGGTAGGCGTAGCAGGGTTCAGCGTCGGAGCTGCCTCGCCTTCTTTGGTAATCACGCGGAAGTCGGTGCGGCGGTTGAGCTGCATGTTCTCCGGCGAATCGTTGGCGGCTACCGGACGACGCTCACCGTAGCTTACCGTCACCATGCGCGTTTCGGCTACACCCTGCTTTTTCAGGTAGTTGTAGGCCACATCCGCACGGTTCTGGCCGAGTACCATGTTGTACTCATCGGTATTGCGCGAGTCGCAGTTACCTTCAATTGAGATGTTGATGCCGGGGTTAGCCTTCAGAATCTCGCTGATTTTGTTCAGCTCCGTAATCGACTCCGGCCGCAGCTTGTACTTGTCAGTATCGAAATAAATCGGCTTCAGCGCAACAATACCACGGTTTAAAGTATCGATGTACGGTACGTAGAAGTCCTTGGTAATGGTAGTCGAGTCGTTAGTCGAAATCGGCACGGCAAACTCCTGCGTCTCGATGTTCTTGCCATCCTTCGACACGGCTACCTGGTAGGTACGGCCCGAAAGCACGCTCACCTGGTAGTCGCCGGTTACGGGCTTGGTGATGTCGCGGTAGCTCAGGGCCGTTTTATCGGCCTGGGTTCCGCTGAACACCAGCTCCACGCCCGGAATTACTGTGCTGTCCTTCTGGCTCAGCACCCGGCCGCGGATAATGGCGTTTTTTATGTAGTTGATGGTGTAGATATCCTTCTCACCGTAACCACCGATGCGGTACGACGACAGGTAAGCGTACGAGCCATCCGGCGACAGGCGGTAATACGTGTCGTCATCGGGGGTGTTTATGGGGTAGCCCATATTCTCGGCCCGGCCCCACTTGCGGCCCACCGAGTCCCACTCCGATTTGAAAATATCGTATCCACCCATCGTGTTATGACCACGCGAGGAGAAGTACAGCGTCTTGCCGTCGCGGCTCAGGTACGGGCTGTCGTCATCGTACGCCGTGTTAACGGCGTTACCGATGGTTTTAGCCGGTCCCCAGTCGCCACCGGGCTGACGGGTAGCATAGTAAATATCCAGCGTGTTATCGTCCGAATACTTGCTGGTCGAAAAGTAAATCGTCAGTCCATCGGGCGTGATGTAAGCATCCGACTCGAAAGCCGACGTGTTGATGTTCTTATTCAGCTTTTTCGGCTCCGTCCAGTCAGCTCCCGATTTCTCCGAATACAGGATGTCCCCGTTCTCGTCGTTGCGGTACATGAGCAGCTTGGTGTCGTTATCGAACACCTGAATTGAAGCATCATGGCCTTTGCCGTTCAGCACGCCGCTCAGGGAGCGGGGCTTTTCCCAGTTCTCATCGTCGATGCGCTTGGCTTCGTAGATGTTCTCGTAGTACTGGCCGTCGGCGGCAATTTTGTTTTTATCCTTCACGGTGCCGTCGGCGCTTACGGCCGGGGCGTTGCTCATGTCATCGGAGCGCGACGTGAACAGCAGGATTTTATCGTCAGCCGAAATTACCGGGCTGTGCTCCGACCATTGCGTGTTGATGGTGGGGCCCAGGTTTTTCACGAAGATATCCTTGGGGCTGTTGAACTGCACCTTGGCGTTTTTGCTGTGCTGAATCAGCTGCGCCAGCTCCTTTTTACGGGTGTCTTTGCTCTTCAGGGTGGCGTTGTAGGCCTGGAAGTGCGAAATAGCCTCGTCGAAGTTGTAGTTCAGGTGGTCAACCCGGCCCAGCCAGTATTCTACGTCCTTGGATACATTCTTCTTCAGGCGCTGCGCCTTATAGATATAGTCGCTGGCTTTTTCTTTATCAAACGACATATAGGCAATACCCGCCCGGAACAGTGCCTGCGCATTGTTTGGCTCCTTGGCCAGCACTTGCTCATAGTAAGGCAAAGAGGCCCGGTAGTTCTCTTGTCCGAAGAACTTATTGGCAGTCTTCAGTTGCTTTCGTGTGCTCTGAGCCAGGGCAGGCTGGGCCACAGCAGCCGTAAGCGCGAAGGCGCACGAGGCTTTCAATAACCTTCTGACTAAGTTGTCCATTGTTGGAGGGGTTAGGGAAATAAGGAGTTGCAAAGGAGGAGAGAATACCCCGAACGCCGGTTGCGCGTAGCGGATTTTCAAGAGTTGCCTCTTATACTGAAAACCCGCCTCAGGGTTGAGGGGTAGTAGGTAAAAATGTGCTGCTACACGTAAATAACTGGTCGTTAGCCACACATTTTGCCCACTACATACATCCCCAAAGACGGGGAATAAGCGGGCAAAGATAGGAATTTCATAATACGGCCTTCGCCGCATCCAATTACGTAAAATAGCAGGCAGTGAAGCAGAAAAGAAATGAAGTTTTCCGCTCCAAAACCTTTCCTGAATGCATTACCGGACGCACAAATATAGTTCGCCTACTTAAATTACAAGGTTTTTCCCAAAAAAATTATGTGTCGTAACGCCCGTCATTGAATACCTACCTTTGCTGCTCAGATCATCCTTGAACTCATGAATATCCAGGACGCAAAATTTTTGATGAGCAATTCCCGGGTGGAGGACTGTCCCGCGCCCACCCTGCCGGAGTATGCCTTCATTGGGCGCTCGAATGTTGGCAAGTCGTCGCTGATTAACATGCTCACCAACCATAAGGGGCTTGCCAAAACGTCTTCGCTGCCGGGTAAAACTCAGTTAATCAATCATTTTATCATTAATAATAATTGGTATCTGGTTGATTTACCGGGCTATGGATACGCTCGGGTCAGTAAAGATGCGCGCGTCAAATGGTCGCGCATGATTAATTATTATTTACGCAAGCGCGAAAATCTGGCGTGTGTATTTGTGCTTATTGATTCCCGTCATACGCCCCAGGCGGTAGATCTGGAATTTATGGAGCAACTGGGTACCGAAGGAATTCCGTTCGTATTGGTATTTACTAAAGCTGATAAACAATCCGGCTCCCGGACGCAGCAAAACGTGGTGGATTATCTGCGTAAAATGGAGGAAACCTGGGACGAGGTACCCCGGCATTTTGTCACCTCCGCGGAAGAGAAAACCGGCCGTGAGGAGGTGCTCAGCTTCATTGAGGAGATTAACCGGCAGTACGCCGAAACGCCCGATAATGCGTAGATTGGCCTCGTAATTGCCAGGCTCCGGCGGGAGTCTTTCCTACCGTGTTTTTCGCTTTTCTCCGCTCACGTTCACATGAAAAAATTCGCTTTCCTGTTGGGTATCGGACTGCTGGCTTGCTCAGCTCCCGTATTGGCCCAAAAAACCAAGGTTAAGATAAAAACCGACGGCCCGACGCCCGAAACGACGACTGCCCCGGATGAGGCCGCCCCGGCTGCTCCGGCGCATGCGCCCAAGGCCATTCCGGTGGCGGAATATTACGAAGGCGGTCAGGAAGCTATGTACGCCTTCATTGAGAAGGAGCTGAAATATCCGATTATGGCGCGCCGCAACCGGATTCAGGGTCAGTGCATTGTGAGCTTCACGCTGAACACCGATGGCACTATGTCGGGGATTAAGCTGGTGAAGAACATTGGCGGCGGCTGCGGCGAGGAAGCTCTGCGCATAGTACGCCTGCTGAAGTTCAATAAGCCCGACTACGCTATTCTGACCAGCCTACCCGTTACGTTTAAATTGCCGGTCCCCGGCCAAGCCGCCCCAACTGAGTAACTTTGCACTTTCAACAACCGCTTACATCCTATGCCTTTCGACCTTAAGGAAATTGCCGCCATCAGCGGAATGCCCGGTCTGTACCGCCTCGTGAAGCCCACCCGCGCCGGCGTTATCATTGAAGCCCTCGATGCAAAGGGCACCCGTTCCGTGGCTTCCGCCCGCAACAAGGTGTCGTTGCTGCAGGAAATTTCCATGTATACTCAGGACTACGACCAGACGGTTCCGCTGTCGGAAGTGTTTGACCGAATTTACCAGCAGCACGGCAAAGACCTGACCCTCACCAATAAATCGGACGACCGGGACCTGGCTGCGTTTATGGCCGGCATCATGCCCGACTACGACCGGGAGCGGGTGTATATGTCCGACATCAAAAAGCTGGTGCAGTGGTACCGCGTGGTAAGCCAGAATCTGGAATACCAGGCTCCAGCTACCGAGGACGAAACCCCGGCTGCAGAAGCAACTGAAGAGAAGCCCAAGGCTAAGAAAAAGGCCACCAAGAAAGATGAGCCCGCCGCCGACGAAGCCCTGAGCACGGCCGGCGTTATTCCGGCTGCTGAGGAAACCAACGCCGCCGGCAACCCCGAAGCCGGCGAGGCTAAGCCTGCCAAGAAAACCACGAAAAAGAAAGCCGAGTAACTGCCGCCTTTCTTATGCAAAAGGCCACCCGGTTCCGGGTGGTCTTTTATGTTTTATTCGATTAGCCTCCGCTAACCGGGACTACGCCTTCAGCACGGCGTCGTGGGCAAATTCAGCGGCGAGGAACTCCTCCACTTTCTCTACCAACTCCGGTGAGCCGATGAACAGGGGGCACCGCTCGTGCAGGTCGCGGGGCTCCAGCTCCAGGGTGCGGCGGCGGCCATTGCTGGATTTGCCCCCGGCCTGCTCCACAATGAAAGCCAGCGGGTTGCACTCGTACATGAGGCGCAGCTTACCGTTGGGGGCTTTTTTCGAAGTCGGGTACATGTAGATGCCGCCCTTCAGCAGGTTACGGTGGAAATCGGCCACCAAGGAGCCAATGTAGCGGGCCGAGTAGTTCTGCTCTTTGCAGTAAGCCACGAAGGCCTTCATGCCTTCGGAGAAGGACTCCGACACGCCCTCATTGATGGAGTAGATGGCGCCCGATTTGGGCGTCTGGATGTTGGGGTGCGAGAGGAAGAACTCGCCGAGGCTGGGCTCGTAGGTGAAGCCGTTCACACCATTGCCGGTGGTATATACCAGCATGGTGCTGGAGCCATAAATCACGTAGCCGGCCGCTACCTGATGGGTGCCGGTTTGCAGGCAGTCCTGGGTAGTGCCTTCCAGGCCGGTGGGTGATACGCGGCGGTAGATGCTGAAAATGGTGCCGATGCTGACGTTCACATCAATATTCGAAGAGCCGTCCAGCGGATCAATGGCCACCACGTACTTGCCCTGGGTGTTGCCGGTCTGAATCATCTCGTCATCTTCCTCCGAAATGATGGTGCACACCTCGCCCCCGTTGCGCAGGGCACGGATGAAGCGGATATTGGCAATTACGTCGAGCTTCTGCTGGTCTTCGCCCTGCACGTTGCGGTTGCCGTAGGCGCCGGCAATATCAATGAGGCCGGAGCGGTTGATTTCACGGTTCACGATTTTGGCCGCCAGGGCAATGTCGCGCAGCAACTGGGAAAGCTCCCCGGTAGCGTAGGGGAAATCTTCCTGCTTCCGCATAATGAAGCGGTCCAGGGTGGTACCAACGGGCAGGGCCAGTTTGTCGTGGTTGGTCATGGGCTGAGTGGGAATGATGCGGGTGGAAGGCCAAAATTAACCAATTTGCCGCAGAGCCGCAGCGAAATTTCGCTATTCGTTTATTTCACCGCTTTAGAAAGGCTGTTTTACCGGTATTTAGGCAGAATGCGCGCCTTGGCCCTACATTTGGGCCATGCAGGAACCGCAGCAACTTCGGATTTTCAAGTTTGGCGGCGCATCCGTGAAAGATGCTGCCGCCATCCGCAACCTGGTGCACATTACCCAAACCTACGGTCAGCCCGGCCCGCTGGTGGTAGTGGTATCGGCCATGGGCAAAACCACCAATGCCCTGGAAGAAATCTTTCAGCTGGCTCACAGCGGCCAGGAGTACACGGCTCAGCTTACCGCCCTGCGCAATTTTCATCTGCAGGTAGCCGCTGAGCTGGGAACCACGGATGAAGCGACCGGCACACCGGCGCTGGCGGAGTTATTGGAGCAGCTGCAGGACCGCCTGGCCACGTTGCAGCCCGGTGATTTCGACAAGCAGTACGACCAAGTAGTGAGCTTCGGGGAGCTGCTGGCGACGCGCATCGTGGCCCGGGCCATGCAGGCGCAGTGGCTGGATTGCCGCACGCTGATTCGCACGGACCACACCTGGCGCGAAGGCCGCGTGGCCTGGCCCGCTACCGAGCGGCTGCTCACCAGCATTCTGCCCGAGCGGCTGGCCCACGGCCCAGTGGTGACGCAGGGGTTTCTGGGCGGCACCTCCAGCGGCCAGACCACTACCCTGGGCCGGGAGGGCTCCGATTATACGGCCGCCATTCTGGCCTACTGCCTGGGGGCCGCTTCGGTCACCATCTGGAAGGATGTGGCAGGCCTGTTGAACGCCGACCCCAAGATTTTTGCCGACACGGTGCGCTACCCCGAAATCAGCTACCAGGAAACCATTGAAATGGCGTACTACGGGGCCTCGGTGATTCACCCCAAAACCATCAAGCCGCTGGCCGTAAAGCAGATTCCGCTGCTGGTGAAGTCGTTTGTGGACCCCGCGGCCGAGGGCACCGTGATTCACGACTGCCGGCACGGGCTGCTGGTGCCCGCCCTAATCCGCAAAACCGGGCAGTGCCTGGTGTCCTTTGAGTCCAAGGACCTCACGTTTATATCGGAGGAAAACCTGGAGGTGATTTTCGGGGCGCTGGCGCAGGTGCGGCTCAAGATTCACCTGATGCAGAACTCCGCCATCAGCTTCTCGGTCTGCACCGATTTTTCGGCCTACCGCCTAGAGAAGCTGCTGGGCGTGCTGCGGGAGCAGTTCACCATTCACTACAACACCGGCCTGGAGCTGTACACCATTAAAAACTACGACGCCGCCAGCATCCGGCGGCTGACCGAGGGCCGGGAGCTGCTGCTGGAGCAGCGCACCCGCCAGACGTTTCAGTTTGTGTGCCGGGGCGGTGAGAATGAGTGGATTAAATAGGGGCGCACATAGGCCCGGCAGCCGGCATGAAACAATTTTGCCCGGCCGGACCTTATAGCCGTATCTTTGCGGAGAATTATTCTCATCTGGTGAACCACACGTCTGACCATTCACACCCTGCTCCCACAGCCGGCCACCTGCGCGACCGGCTGGCCGCTGCCGGCCTGCGGGCTACCCAGCAGCGCCTGCTGATTCTGGAAAGCCTGCTGGTGCTGCCGGGCCACCCCACGGCCGAGCAGGTGCACCGGCGCGTGACCGAGCAGACGCCGTCGGTGTCGTTGGGCACGGTGTACAAAACCCTCGATGCGTTTGTGGCCGCCGGCCTCACCAAGCGAGTAGCGTCGGCCGAGGGCTCCTCCCGCCGCTACGATGCCGACTGCACCGAGCACCACCACTTGTTTTGCGCCAACACGCAGGAAATCATTGACTACTGCGACCCGCAGCTGGACGCCCTGATTCGGGACTTCTTCGCTACCAAGGGCCTGACGGGCTTTCAGCCCCACTCCTTCTCGTTGCACGTGACGGGCAACAAGGTGCTGAGCTAAACCGGCCTGTTTATGGGCCTGGTGGCTTCGGCCGCCATCTTCCTTCTACTTTCTTTTTTCACCATTTTCCATACCTCATGGCAGTTCTCGTAGGCAAACGTGCTCCTTCTTTCAAAGCTACCGCTGTTATCGACGGCGAATTCGAGGAGGATTTCTCGCTTGACCGTTATTTGGGCAAGAAGCACGTCATCTTCTACTTCTACCCCGCCGACTTCACGTTCGTGTGCCCCACCGAAATCATTGCGTTCCAGGACCGTCTGGCCGATTTCGAAGCCAAAGGCGTAGCCATTGTGGGCTGCTCCACCGATACGCACTTCTCGCACTTTGCCTGGCTGCAGACCCCGCGCGACAACGGCGGCATTGAGGGCGTAAAATACCCGCTGGTAGCCGATGCCACCAAAACCATTGCCGCCAACTACGACGTGCTGGGCGGTCATTACGACTACAACGAAGCCGGCGAAATGACCTTCGTGGGCTCGCCTCTGGCCTACCGCGGCCTGTTCCTGATTGACAAGGACGGCATCGTGCGCCACCAGGTAGTAAACGACGGTCCGCTGGGCCGCAGCATCGACGAAGCCATGCGCATGGTGGATGCCCTGCAATACTTCGAGGTAAAGGGCGAAGTGTGCCCCGCTAACTGGGAAGAAGGCAAAGAGGCTATGTCGGCCACCCGTGAGGGCGTAGCCAACTACCTCGGCAAGCACGCGGCTCACTAATGCTAGTGCTTAGTGCTTAGTGCTTAGTGCTTAGTGCTTAGTGCTTAGTGCTTAGTGCTTAGTGCTTAGAATGTATGAAAAAGGCTTCGTCGGGTTACGGCGGAGCCTTTTTTGTGGGGCTGCGGGCAAAAGGCCTATTTTTGCAGCAGCGTGGCCTAGTGCCATTACAAGCACACTTTTCTTTGGCTTCCTGATGTAAGCCTTACGTCCTAAGAACCACCTCTTGCGCTTTCTCTATACCATTGGCCTGCACCTGTATGCGCTGCTGCTGCGGCTGGTAGCACCGTTCGTGCCCAAAGCGGCGCAGTGGACAGCCGGGCGGCGCGGGCTGCTGCTGCAGATTCAAGCGGCGCTGGCGGCCGATATGGCTCCGCGCGTGTGGTTTCACTGCGCCTCGCTGGGCGAGTTTGAGCAGGGCCGCCCGCTGATGGAAGCCTACGCAGCGCAGTATCCGGACCACAAGATTGTGTTGACGTTCTTCTCGCCTTCGGGCTATGAAATCCGCAAAAACTGGGCGGGGGCCGATTACGTGTTCTACCTGCCCCTCGATACGGCCGCTAATGCCCGCGCTTTTCTGGCGGCGGTGCAGCCCCGGCTGGCCGTGTTTGTGAAGTACGAGTTCTGGTATTACTTCCTCACCGAGCTGCAGCGGCGGCAGGTGCCCACGGTATGCGTATCGGCCATTTTTCGGGCCGAACAGGTGTTTTTCCAGCCCTGGGGCGGCTTTTTCCGTCGCATCCTGAGCCGGTTCACCCACATTTTCACCCAGAATCAGGCCAGCGTGGAGCTGCTGCGCCAAGCCGGTATCAGCCAGGCCAGCGTGGCCGGCGACACCCGCTTCGATACGGTGGTGCGCACGGCGGAGGCTTCGGCCCGGCCTTTGCCGCTGGTGGATGCCTTCACCGACGACTGGGCCCCGGTGCTGATTGTGGGCAGTAGCTGGCCCGAAGACCTGCCGGTGCTCACGCCCCTGCTGCAGCAATACCAGCAGGAGCTACGCTTCATTGTAGCTCCCCACGAAATCAGCGAAACCAATCTGCGCCTCGTGGAAGCCGCCCTGCCCAGCCAGGTGGTGCGCTACTCCCAGGCCGACGCGGCCACGGTGGCGCAGGCCCGGGTGCTGCTCATGGACAACGTGGGTCTGCTCAGCCAGCTCTACCGCTTCGGGCATTTTGCCTACATCGGGGGGGCGTTTGGCAAGGGGCTGCACAATACGCTGGAAGCCGCTGCCTTTGGGCTGCCGCTGTTCTTCGGCCCTACCTACCACAAGTTTCAGGAAGCCCTGGATTTGGTGGAGCTTGGCTGCGCTTTCCCGATTTCCTCAGCCGAGGAGTTGTTAACGGCCTTCGGCCCGCTCTATCACCGCGAAGAAGCCCGCCTGCAGGTGCAGGATGTCAGCCTCGACTACGTACACGACCATAGCGGTGCCACCCGCAAGATTATGAACTGGATTGGTGAAGTGGTGAAATGGTGAATTTGATGTCCAATGTGCGCAGGTAGCCCCGACAGAACATCAAACTCACCATTTCACCACTTCACCGTTTCACAACTTCACCTCCATGACCGGAACCATCGTTAAATCCACGGGCTCGTGGTACGTGGTGCGCGAGGCCTCCGGGCAGCTGCACCGCTGCCGCCTGCGGGGCAAATTCAAGCACAAAGGCCTCAAAGTAAGCAACCCGCTGGCAGTGGGCGACCAGGTGGACTTTACGGTGGAGGCGCAGACTGAAGGCGCAGGTGTCATTCATCACATTGAGCCACGTCGCAATTATATCATCCGCCGCTCGGTGCATAAAACTGAGCACGCCCACATTGTGGCTGCCAACCTCGACCAAGCCCTGCTGGTAGTTACGCTGGCTTCCCCGGCCACGTCGTTCGGGTTCATCGACCGGTTTCTGGTGACGGCCGAAGCGTACAGCATTCCGGTAACGCTGCTGTTCAACAAAACCGACCTGTACGACGAGGATCTGGCCGATTATCAGGACCAGATTTTGAAGATGTACTCCCGCGTGGGCTACCCCGGGCTGCGCTGCTCGGCCCACAACGGTGAGGGTGTGGCCGATATTGATGCGCTGCTGGACGGGAAGGTTTCATTGCTGTCGGGGCACTCGGGCGTAGGCAAAAGCACGCTTATCAACGCGTTGGTGCCCGACCTGGACTTGAAAACGGCCGAAATCAGTGAGTTTTCGGATAAGGGCGTACATACTACCACCTTCGCCGAGATGCTGGAAGTACGCCCCGGTACGTACCTGATTGATACGCCCGGCATTAAGGAGTTGGGGCTGGTAGACATGAAGCCCGGCGAGCTGGCCCACTATTTCCCCGAGATGCGCGCCCTGCTCAACCAGTGCCGCTACCACAACTGCCAGCATCTGCACGAGCCCGGCTGCGCCGTGCGCGAAGCCGTGGACAAAGGCCGTATTGCTCTCCCCCGCTACGACAGCTACGTGAGCATGCTGGAAGCCGAGGACAACCGGAAGTAGCGTTGCTCGTTGTTAGCTGGTAGTTGTCAGTTGTCAGTTGTCAGTTTTCCGCTATTGATGACGAACAACGGAGAACTAATAACGAACAACAAGCAACTGACAACTACCAACTAACAACTTCCCCTTTGACACCACATAACGTAGCCTTCCTCGGCCTGGGAAATATGGGCGAGGCCATGGCCGAAAACCTGTTGAAAGCCGGCCATCGGCTGACCGTGTATAACCGCACCGCCAGCAAAGCCGCTGGCCTCAAAAAGCTGGGTGCCACCGTAGCCACTACTCCAGCCGAAGCCGTGGCGGGTGCCGCCTTCGTGTTTACGATGGTAACCGATGATGACGCGCTGCAAGAGCTTTGCCTGGGCCCCGATGGTCTGCTGCCGGCTTTGCCCGCCGGGGCCGTGCACGCCTCCTGCAGCACCGTAGCCCCCGATACCAACCGCCGCCTCGCCGAAGTCCACGCCCGCCACGGCAGCGCCCTGGTAGCCACGCCCGTTTTCGGCAAGCCCGATGTGGCCGCCGCCGCTAAGCTGTGGCTGGCTGTTTCCGGTGAAGCCGCCGCCCGGCGCAAGGTTACGCCCCTGCTCAAAGCGCTGGGCCAGGGCGTCCACGATTTCGGCGACGACCCGGGCGCGGCCAGTACCGTGAAGCTCTGCGGCAATTTCATGCTGGGGGCCGCCATTGAGGCCATGGCCGAAGCCTTCACGCTGGCTCAGAAAAGCGGCCTCGACCGGCAGCAGGTGTACGAATTCTTCACCTCTACCCTATTCAACACACCCATTCACAAGGGCTACGGCAAGCTGGTGGCCGAGCGGCACTATCAGCCCGTGGGCGCGGCCCCGGCCATCATCCGCAAGGATATGCGCCTGGTGCTGGATGAGTCGCGCACCCACCTGGTGCCCATGCCCTTCGCCAACATCCTCCACGACCACCTTTCCACCACCGTAGCCAAAGGCGAAAAGGTGGACTGGGCCGGTTTCGCCGAGCGCATCACCGACGGTGCCGGACTGTAGTTTTTGAACGATACGCACCAACACGTCATGCAGAGGCGCAGCCGAAGCATCTCGCGTGCTGACGCCCAAACAGTAAAAGAGCGTCAGGCTGAGTTTGTCGAAGCATCTCTACCGCTTCGGTGAATTTACCACTGCAACGTCAGTGCGCGAGATGCTTCGGCTGCGCCTCTGCATGACGTTCTACCTACTTCCGCATCCATCCTGACACCACAAAAAAGCCCGGCTGAACCAGCCGGGCCTTTTTAACCAATCAGGAAAGATCAGGGAATTACTTGGCCAGCGGCAGCACTACCCCGTCGATAACGTGGGTTACGCCGTTGCTGGAAATAACGTCGGGGGTCAGGATGTTGACGGGGGCATCTTTGCCGTTGCCAATCATGATTTTGCCGTCTTTCACCATTACTTTCAGCTTTTCGCCGTTCATGGTGGTCAGCTCTTGGCCATCCTTCAGGTCCTGGGCTACTAGGCGGCCCTGAATGACGTGGTAGGTAAGCACGCCTTTCAGCTTCTCTTTGCTTTCGGGCTTCAGCAGACCAGCCAGCGCCCCGTTAGGCAGCTTATCGAAGGCGGCATTGGTGGGGGCGAATACGGTGAAGGGGCCGGGGCCGCTGAGGGCACCATCGAGGCCGGCGGCCTGCACGGCTTTCACCAGGGTGCTCACGCTGGAAGCCATTACGGCATTCTGCACGATAGTTTTATCGGGCGTCATGGCCACGCCATCCACCATCACGCCTTCGCTCTTGCCAATGCGGGCCGAGTCGGAAAGCATGGCGGTAGAATCGACGGTGGTTTCCATCGAGTCGGTGCGGGTAGTGGTAGTGGTGTCGGCAGTTTTGTTGTCGCCGCAGCTGCTGAGGCTAAGGACGGCGGCCGAGAACAGGGAAAGCGTGGCGAAGCGCAACGGTTGGTTCATACAACAGAAAAATCGGTGAGGAAAGTATGGAATACGGTGTACCGGCTTGCCGGCCGGCGGTATCCATACGAACCATTACCTGCAATGGATGTTTGGCCGGAAGCAAAATGGCTACCTTTGCCCCCGGCGGGCGTCCGCCAGCGGCCCATTGTACGTATACGGGCCGTTCCACCCACGTTTTAGAATCTGCATGAAAACTGCCGAAATCCACACCAACAAGGGCGTGATGAAAGTTGAGTTCTATGAGCAAGACGCGCCCAACACCGTAAAAAACTTCACCGACCTGGCCCAGAAAGGCTACTACGACGGCCTGAAGTTTCACCGCGTTATCCCCAACTTCGTGATTCAGGGCGGCTGCCCCAACTCCCGCGCGGGTGCCAACGGCACGCCCGGCACTGGCGGCCCCGGCTACAAAATCGACTGCGAGCTGAATGGCGGCAACCAGTACCACGACCGGGGTGTGCTGAGCATGGCCCACGCCGGCCGCAACACCGGTGGCTCGCAGTTCTTCATCTGCCACTCCCGCGACAATACCGCCCACCTGGACCGCAACCACACCTGCTTCGGCAAAGTGGTGGAAGGTCAGGATATCATCGACCAGATCAAAGCCAACGACACCATCGACAAAATCGTGGTGAACGAGGCATAAGCTCCGGCTACACGTACCGCAAAAGAACGTCATGCTGAGCTTGTCGAAGCATCTCTCCCGCTTCGTTGTGATGCTAACCCAGCAAAGCGGTAGGGATGCTTCGACAAGCTCAGCATGACGTTCTTACGAAACCCCTAAACAAAAAGGCCCCGCCTACCAAGTGGTAGGCGGGGCCTTTTTGTTTCTGCAAGAAGATAATAAGCAGCCTAGCGCTTCTGGAAGATCCAGCGGCAGCCGGGCTGGTATTTCTTATACACGGGCCGGTGCATGCCACCTTTGTAGTAGCGGGCGTTGCTGACGCGGTTGGCCGAGGCGGGAAGGCTGGGCAACAACAAGGCAAGCACCAGGGCGAGGCAGGCGAAACGGGCGGCGAGTACAGCTTTCATATCCGGGAGTAGTGGGAGTATCAGGAGGAAGAGGTGGCAGGCTATTTGCCGGCCGGGAACACTACAAAGGAACGGTGCGGTTTCGGCCCCAGCCGGCCTGCTTCGCCAGCCCCAGCTGCTTTCTCTCTGAATGAGCAGGTTTTCTAGCTGAAGCTGGGAACCTACTTCATTATCACTTACTCTACGCAACCACCCCACACGGAAAGGCCCGCTTCCTGTTATAGCAACAGAAAGCGGGCCTTCTTACTCTGGCAATGACCTATTAACTACCGGCGCTTACGCTTCTTCGAGGACAGGTATTCCTCATCGTCGTCGTCATCATCGCCGAAGTTGGGCATGGTGAACATGCTGCTGAGCAGGTCCTTGAACTGGGCCCCGGCCGTGAGGCGGTTGCGCGAAATCAGGCTGTGCTCGGCCATGCCGTGCAGGGCAAACTCCATCCAGAAGTGCAGGTTATCCTTGCTCAACTCGGCGGGCACGCTCTGCTGCACCATGTCTTTGAGGCCCGGCACCACGTTTAGCACCTTGCGGTAGTCCTCGTCAGAAGCGTCGTGCAGCAGATCAATAGTGCGCGAACCAAACCACTCCTGCACGGGCTTGTAGGGGTTGGGCTTGTCCTTCTGCTTCTTGGTTTTCTCGGGGTCCGGGAAGTATTGCAGAAACTGGGTGCGCAGGGCTTTGCCCATCAGCTTCTCGGCCACGATACCCGCGCCTTCCTGCTCGCCCTCGTACACCAGCTCTACCTTACCCGTTACGGCCGGCACCGCGCCCAGGAAGTCGGCAATGCGCACGTAGGTGTGGTTTTCGCCGTTGAGCAGCGCCCGGCGCTCCGCTGCCGCAATTACCTGCTCGTAAGCCGAGATGGTGAGGCGGGCCGACACGCCCGACTTGGCATCCACGAACTCGGAACCCCGGGCCTCAATGGCCACCTGCTCCACCAGGTCGTGCACCACGTCGTTGGTTGTTACCAGGCCGCGCTGCTCCTCCCGGATGCGGGCCTCCTGCTTGGTAATACGCTTCCCGATTTCCAGGCTCTTGGGGTAGTGCGTGATAATCTGCGCGTCGATGCGGTCCTTGAGTGGGGTTACAATGGAGCCCCGGTTGGTGTAGTCCTCGGGGTTGGCCGTGAATACGAACTGGATATCCAGCGGTAGCCGCACTTTGAAGCCCCGGATCTGGATGTCGCCTTCCTGCAGAATATTGAACAGGGAAACCTGAATGCGGGCCTGCAAGTCGGGCAGCTCGTTAATCACGAAGATGCCCCGGTGAGCCCGTGGAATCAGCCCGAAGTGAATTACCCGCTCATCGGAGTACGGCAGCTTGAGCGTGGCCGCTTTAATAGGGTCGGCGTCGCCGATAAGGTCGGCTACCGATACGTCGGGAGTAGCCAGCTTCTCGGTGTACCGCTCGTCGCGGTGCAGCCAGCTGACGGGCGTATCGTCGCCTTTCTCGGCAATCAGGTTTTTGGCGAATACGCTCAGGGGCTGCAGCGGGTCGTCGTTCAGCTCGGAGCCGGCCACCACGGGCACGTACTCATCCAGCAGGCCCACCAGCAGGCGGGCAATACGGGTTTTGGCCTGCCCGCGCAAACCCAGCAGGTTGATGTGGTGCCCGGCCAGGATAGCGCGCTGCAGCTCCGGAATAACGGTTTCCTCGTAGCCATAGATGCCCGGAAACACATCCTGCTTGCTTCTGAGCTTTTGAATCAGGTTGTCGCGCAGTTCCTGCTTCACGGAGCGGGGCTGGTAGCCACTGGCCTTTAGCTGGCCGAGGGTAGTAAGCTGCTGCAACTCGGCAGCAGAAAGGGAGGCGTAAGAAGGCATGTAGGGAAGATAGATTATGCGAATGGAAGGAAGGCGACTGAACGGCCGAATCCGCGTCAGGTAAACAACACCGCCACCAATTAAGACGCGAATACGCGTCTTTACGGCCGCTCAACAATTACAACGACTTGCGCCGGTTCTGTTTATAGTCTTCGAAAATGAGGTGGCCTAGGCCTTTCAATGAACTGTAGTAAGCTTTACCCTGGTTCACCTCCGTGAATTCCTGTACGAAGCTGCGCAGATACGGGTCGTCGGCAATCATGAAGGTGGTAATGGGCACTTTCAGACGGCGGGCAGCGGCGGCCAGGTTCAGGGTGCGGTTCACCACTTTACGGTCCAGCCCGAACGAGTTCTTATAGTAACCGCCGGGTTCCTTCAGGCAGGTGGGCTTGCCGTCGGTAATCATGAAAATCTGCTTGTTGGCGGTTTTGCGCTTGCGCAGCAGGTCCAGGGCCAGTTCCAGGCCGGCCACGGTGTTGGTGTGGTAGGGTCCCACCTGCAGGTACGGCAACTCCTTCACCTCAATCTGCCAGGCATCATTGCCGAACACGATGACGTCGAGGAAGTCCTTGGGGTACTTCTGCTTCACCAGCTCGGCCAGGGCCATGGCGACCTTTTTGGCGGGCGTGATGCGGTCCTCGCCGTACAGAATCATGGAGTGCGAGATGTCAATCATCAGCACCGTGGAGGTCTGGCTCTTGTGCTCGTTTTCGCGCACTTCCAAGTCGCCCTCGGTCAGCATGAAGTTGTCGCCATCCATGCCGTGGTTGAGCTGGGCATTGCGGATGGATTCGGTCATCTGAATCTGCTCCAGCGAGTCGCCGAAGCGGAACTCGCGCATGTCGGTGCTCAGCTCGTCGCCCTGCCCGGTGTGGGGCGTACGGTGGTTGCCGGTGCCCGATTTCTTGAGCTTGCCGAAGATTTCTTCCAGGGCCGAGCGGCGGATGTTCTGCTCACTTTTGGCCGTGATGTTGAATGCGCCCGGCTCCTGGGGGTTCTCATCGATGTAACCCTTTTTCTTCAGGTCTTCAATGAAATTGCCCATGCCGTACTCGTCGTTAGTGAGACCATACTGCTTATCCAGCTCGTTGAGCCATTGCAGGGCCTCGCCCACGTCGCCGCTGGTAATGGAAACCAGCTGCATAAATATTTTGAAAAGGGAGTCGAAGCCCGGATTACCCGACTCCTCGGGCGTGAAGTCCCGAAAACGAAAGCCTGCCGACATAATAAAAGGGGAGTGAGTAATCAGAACAACGGGCGGGGGGGCAATGTTCAGTAAGGAGTAATTCAGTCTTCCCTTCTTCCTACATCCCCCAACTCACCTTATGAAAGCCATCTGGAACGATACGGTAATTGCCGAGAGCAACGACACCGTGGTAGTGGAAAACAACCATTATTTTCCGGCCGATGCCATCCGGCGTGAATACTTTGAGGATAGTATTGCGCATACCTCCTGCCCCTGGAAGGGCCGGGCCAGCTACTACTCCCTGCGCGTAAACGGCGAGTTGAACAAGGACGCCGCCTGGTACTACCCGGAGCCCAAAGATGCGGCAGCAGCCATCAAAAACCGGGTAGCATTCTGGAAAGGAGTACAGGTAATCCCATAGATCAGGTAAAGGGATAATACCCGCGGTGGGGTGCCATCGTTCAGTTTCAGTATATAGATACGTTGTAGTATAGAAGTTAGTGACTTAATCAATACATAATGGAAAAAATACAACTCAATCTCTTTACCTTGCGTTTACAACTGCCGAACTCTCCCTTAGATGAAACTGAGCTCCGGTGAGTACCGGAGCGTATCGAAGCATCTTCCCTAATCTCCTTACTACCCATGCGTACTTCCTTTTCCTTTTTGCTGCTGGCTACCGGCGTGGTAGCCGCCTCGCTCACCGCCTGCGACTCTACCCGTCAGGTAGCTAGTGAATCTTCTTCTGACAGTGTACCGGCCGCTCCTACCGTTGACGAAGGGGATGTAAGCTTTAACCGGGAAGTAACTCAGGGCGATTATCGCTTCACCGTGAAAACCTTTGGTTCGCAGGAGCCCCGCATCGTGAGCATCCGCTCCTACCGTGGCTCGGCCCAGACCATTGACCCGCTGCGCGCGGAGGTGAGCGGAGCCGTCACCAATATTGCCGCCGGCGACCTGAACGGCAACGGTAAGCCCGAGTTGTACATCATGACCGATAACAAGAAGGCCAATGGTGGCCTGTATGCCTACGAGTTTGGGGAGCGGGGCTACACGCCCATCAGCTTCCCCGGCACTCCGTCCGGTTCCGCTGGCATGGGCTACTCCGGTCAGGATATGTACCAGATCAGCGGCAACAAACTGGTGCGTACGTTCCCGGTAACCGCCACCGACTCTACCAAACAAGCGGGCAGCCGCACCGTGGAGTACACGCTCGACTCAACCGGTAAGCTGGTAATGGGTGCTCAGCGTTAGTGCTTAGTGCTTAGTGTTAGTGCTTAGAATGTATGAAAGAGGCCCCGCCGTTACTCGGCGGGGCCTCTTTTTTTGCTGCCATTTCTGGTCCTGGACGCTAAAAACTGAGTACTAAGCACTAACCACCAGGCAACTACTCAATCCATTTGAATTTATACTCCAGCTTGGGTACAGGCATGCGGTCAGCAACACGGCGCAGGCGGTTAGGCAGGGCCATCACGTACTCGCGGGCTTTTTCAGCCGGACCGGTCAGGCCGGTAATCTGGTCGATTTTCCAATCGGCAATGAGCGTATCCAGAATATCGGTGTAGTCGTGGCTGGTGTACACGCCCAGGCGCTGGGCAGCATCGGTGAAGTGGCCGAAGGTTTTGCCGATGTCTACGCCCAGCTCACGCATGTAGTGCGCCGGCATTACAATCTTCTTGCGCATCATATCCTCGAAGGCCAGCATCATTTCGGACGCATCTACCTCAAAAATCTTCTCCACGAAGGTTTTGTACACGCGGGCGTGGCGGGTTTCGTCGCCGGCAATCATACCGCAGATTTTGCTGAGCTGATCCTCTCCCACTTTGCGGGCCAGGGTACCCACGCGGCGGTGCGAGAGGTTAGTGGCCGTTTCCTGGTAGGAAGTGTACACGAAGGCGCGGTACGGGTCGTGGGCAGTACCCAGGTCGAAGCCATCGGCAATGAGATACTGGGTGCTTACCTCAAACTCGCGCATGTTCACGCGGCCGGAGAGGTAGAGGTAGCGGTTAAGCAGGTCGCCATGGCGGTTTTCCTCGGCGGTCCAGCCCCGGATCCACTGGGCCCAACCGTTGTCGGGGTCCCGGTTTAGGTCGTCCAGTTCATGAAACCAGGCTTCGTAGTTGGGCAGGGCCTCCTCGGTAATGGTATCGCCGATGAGCACAGCCAGCAGATCATAGCTCAGTTCTTTGGCCCGCTCACGCAGCAGCTTTACTTCATCAAAGAAAGTATCGAGGCGGGAATCGGGCAGAAAATCGGCGGGTTGCCAGCTGCTTTCCACACTTTTAAGGAAAGAGCCCATGTTTTCTTTCACGAAGCTTTCCATATACTGGAGGACTTCGGAGCGCGAGGTGACGGAGGCGGTAATCATGGTGATGGGAGAAAAAAGTACTGGTAGCACCAAAGGTATACTACCCCTACCCCGTCATAGTGGGAATAAGTCCAAGCTGCACTACAAAATTTTGGCTTTCGAAGATGATTGCGGGAATTTTACACGAAAAAGGTATGCATGCATAGCATTTTTCCGGGTTCGGCGGTTGGGCTGAACAGGTACCAACTGCAGTAACGGCTGCCCGGGTTGCCGGCGTAGGGCCAGGTGGCGGTTAAGCAGGGCCGCGCCTTCCGGGGAAAGCAGCCAGGCCACATCAGGGCGCTGCCCCAGCTGCTGCAGGGCTCCGGTAAAGTCGCGGGAGCCGGTGAGCTGCTGCCGCAACGCAGGCTGCGAGGGGTGCAGGGTTTGCCAGCCCAGCAGGGAAAGGTGCTTGCGAGGTTTGATGATTCGGAAAGCATAAATACCCGGCGGGTGCCCTTCCGTAAGGGGGCTTTGCGATTTGTAGGTCTCCTCCCACAGATCGGACACGACAATATCGGCCGTGCCCGCCAGCTTGTGTAAATCCTCCCGCCGTTGATAGTTGCGCTGCTGCTCCTGTGCCAGCGTGTGGCTGCGGTGCCAGATTTTGTAGCCGTACGGCACGGCGGCCACCAATAGCGCCGCCAGCAGCAGCGGCACCGCCCGGCGCGGCGCGGCTTCGCTGCGAAATACCAAAAGCAGGTTTCCGATAACCCAGAAATCGAGTAGTGGCAGGGCCAGCCGGGGCGGCAGCTTCAGCAGCGTGCCCAGGCCCAGCAGCAGCCCCGCGTAGCCTAACTGCACCAGCCAGAACCAGCGGCGGCCCGTCCCACGGCCCACCAGCGCCCAAGTGGCCGCCAACAGCAGCAGCAGCGAAAAATAGTCGCGGGGCAGTTGCTGAAGCAGCGCCAGGATCTTGACGGGGGCTGTTTTCTGCAGAAAATAGCCAGGTCGGAATGGCGCGACGCGGGCAAACAGCGGCTCATTCACCAGCGCGGAGTCCGGGAACATCCAGGCGCGGGCCTCAGCCAGCCCCAGACTGTCGGCGGGCGTAAGCGGCTGCGCGGGTGGGGCCGTTAGCTGGAAGTCGTTGAGGTTGGATTTGAGCACATCGAGGCGGCGGAACGTGGCGGCGGCGGGCGGCCACGTCAGGTTCAGCCACAGAGCCCCAGCCAAGGCCCAAACAACGGCTCCGGCCAGCACCGGCAGGCCTTTGCGGCCCGCCAGCCACCACGCGCCGGGGGCCGCCACGGCAGCACCCAGCACCGCCGCGCTGGGCCGGATCAGCCAGCTCAAGCCAAAAGCAAGCAGCCCTACGGCCAGCGCCCACCGTGCCGGGGCCCGCTGGGCGGCGAACAGCACGCCCACTCCGGCCAGCAGCAGCGGCACCCGCATGTAGTTGAACCACAGGCCATGCTCGAGCCAGGCCACGCTCCAAAACAGCATCAACACCGCCAGCACCTGCCAGCGGCCGGCGTGAGGCCGCAGTAGCCGCCACAGCACGACAAATATGCCCACTGTGGCAACATACAGCAGGCCGTATAGCGTGAGGCCGTACCAAGGCACCAGCGGGGCTACGGCGTACAGCCGGCTCCAGAACCAGGCATACCCGTGAAAATAGAGGTACAGCTCCGTAACCGGCACGGCGGCCGTTTCGCCGCGCAGCAGGGCCACAATGGTCAGGTCGTCGTTGGTTTCGAAGTAGCAGCCCAGCACCGCCCCACTCAGCAGTAGGAGCAGCAACGGAAGCAATAGCATAACCAGGCGACGACGCAACATGGGGCGCAAGATAGTGAGCAGGTAACAGGTGACGAGGTAAGAGGTGGCAGGTTGGTACGTCATTCCGAGCAGCGCGAGGAATCTCGCGGGCTGACGTTGCGGAAGTAATTCTGACGGCGGCATGCGAGATGCTTCGGCTACGACTGTATGGCGTTCAACCTATCACCTCTTACTTCGTCACCTGTTACCTGCTCACTATCTTGCCCCAGTGATTCGACGATTAACCCGTTTACCGGACTGGACGCTGCTGCTGGTAGTGGCCGTCACGCTGGCGTATTTCTTTCTGACCCACGAAGGCCTGTACGCCCTCGATGATTATTACTACTCCCGCTACGCCCAGCAACTGCTTGATGGCACCTTTCGGCTGGCGCCCGACCCTCAGGGCCTGCTGCACGACCCGCTGAAGGAGCGGTATTTGATTTTCGGGCCAGTGGCGGTGTTTTTTCGACTTTTTGGACTAAACATCATCAGCGCGACGCTGTGGCCGCTGCTGGCTACGCTGGGCTGCTCCGGGCTGATCTGGCGGCTGTACCGGCGGCGGGAGCCGGTGGTGGCCAGCGGGGCCATGCTGCTGCTGGGGCTGCACTACTTCACGCTTAATCTCACCAACTACCTTTATCCCGATAACATTCTGATGTTCTGGTGCCTGGCCAGTGGGGCGGTGCTGCTGCGCGGACGAGAGCCGGGCCGCCGGGCCGGCTGGTGGGGGGCTGGATTTGCCCTGCTCAACTTCGCGGCCCTGCTCAGCAAGGAAACCATTGCCTACTACCTACCCTTCTACCTTGGGGTGCTGGGGCTGGACGCGTGGCGGCGCCGCAACGGTCGGTTCTGGTTGACAGCCCTAGGCACGGGGGCTGTGCTGCTAACGGGCTATCTGGGCCTGTACCAGCATTTCACCGGCGACGCGCTGTACCGGATTCACCTGATTGAGCATACCAACGAGTTTCTCCGGGACGGGAATTTTCTGGCCGGCAATCGGGCCGCACTGCTAAGCCGGGTTACTTGGCAGCCGCTGGCCTTTTTTGTGGGGGCGGGGATGGGCCTGCTGCTGGTACTGGCGGGTATGGCCGCCACACGCCCAGCCGGCCCGCAGCCGGAAGCTTCTGACCGCCGTTTCTGGCTACTACTGGCGGCCACTACGCTGGTATTTTACTGGGTTGGCAGCACCTCGCTCAGCAGCTACAACCCCATCACGCTGTTGCCCCGCATGACCACGCCCCTGCTGCCGCCGTTGGCTTTGGCGGCCGGTTTCGGACTGCAACGGGTGGTGCGCAGCGGGGGCTTGCGGGCGGTGGTGGCGGGGCTGCTGCTGCTGGGACTGGCCGCCTGGCTGCACGACCCACTATCGGTGGTGTATGCGGTACCAGGGTTATTTCTGCTGCTGGTGGGAATCGGCGGGCGGCTGCGGAGCTGGCCAGACCGGCTGCGGCCCGGTACGTCGGCGCTGGCAGCAGCCACGGTGCTGGTGCTGGCGGGCGTCCTGACCATTCGGCCGGTGTATTTCATGCGCAAACCGTCGGTATCGGCGCATTTTGAGCAGGACCGGGTAATTCGGCAGCACCTAAGCGGCCCGGCTGGCGGCACGGTGCTGGTGGATGACTACCTCATCGGCAACTACGATTTTTACTACGGCTTTCGGGTGCCGGCCGGGCTGCAGTATCGCCGCTACTGGGCCCGCGACTCGGTGCAGCTGGCCCCCAAGGAGCACGCCTGGTTGCTGCTCAACCGCGCCACGCTCAGCAACGACGAACTCACCCGCAAACTCATCCGCTACTCACCCGATTCGGTGCTGAGCTGGTACCCAAGGCGGCGTCTGGTAGCCCAGGATGGCCGGGTGGAGCTGTATGAGGTGGAGCTAGGGCGAGAAGTGAGAAGTGAGAAGTGAGAAGTGAGAAGTGAGAAGTGAGAAGTGAGAAGTGGTAACGGCGGGCCGTGAACTTCGTCTTACTACGGTAGCGATGATGTTGCTAGTTTTTCCATCTTGCTGCCTGGCCCAGCAGCCAATCGAGGGGGCGCACGGCGCGGAGCTCCTGCAGCAGCTGGTATAGCTCGCGAGCCTCGGGGAGGTTGCGGTAGCGCACGGCCTGGCGCAGCTCCCAACGTACGCGCACGGCAAGGGCGGTCCGCTCGGCGGGGGTGCGGCACAGGGTCTGGGCTTTACGGCAGACCCGGATAGTGGAGCGCAGGTACGGGTCGTGGGGGCGGTAGCCTTTGCTGGACATGGACTGCGGGTGCAGACGCTTTTGGGTGGTTACCGCATCCAGGAAGTGAAACTCCCAGTTACGGCTGGCCCGCACCCAGAAGTCGAAGTCCTCGTAGGCCAGGGTTTCGTCGTAGCCACCGAGCTGCTCCAGTGTGGCGCGGCGCATGAGCATGGTGGGCGTGCTGATGAAGTAGCGGGCCAGCACCTCGGCAAACACGTCCCCACTGGCCGGGCGCGGGTGCAACTGGTGCTGGGCGTCGCGGCGGAAATGGTAACGCACGAACCGGCCGGCTTCGTCAATCAGCTCCGCATCGGAATACACCATCCCGCAGCGGGGGCCGGCTGCGGCAAAGGCCGCTACCTGCTGCGCCACCCGCTCGGACAGCAGCACGTCATCCGTGGCAAAGTCGATGACGAATTCGCCACGGGATTCGCGGAAAGCCGAGTTGAACGCCTGGCAGTTGCCCACGTTTGCCGGTAGCAGCCGCAGGTGCCAGTGCGGGTGGGCGGCGGCGTAGCGCCGCAGGATATCCGCACTGCCGTCGGTGCTGGCATCATCCACCAGCAATACCTCCAGGCGCGGATACGTCTGGGCCAGAATAGAATCCAGCGCCGTTTCCAGAAACCGGGCGTGGTTGTAGCACAGAGCCACGATAGTGACGAGGGGGAGTTCGGAGGCAGGCATGCGGGAGCAAGATACAATGTCGCACGGCAGCTCTCTTTTACGAACGAATCGAGTCCCCAAAGTACCACAGGCCCCAAAGCAGCAGCAAGCCGTAGCGGGCGGCCTGGGCCAGCGGAGCCCCCAGCAACCCGTAACGCGGCAGCAGCAGGGCCAGCAGCGCCGCCAGCACCAGCGCCGATACGGCCTGCACCAGCACGTAGCGCCCTACCCGGGCCTGGGCCGTGAGCAGAAACAGCAGAATCCAGTTCAGAAACTTGGCCCAGTCGGCCACCAGCTGAGGAGCCAGCAGAAAGCCGGCCGCCGCAAACCGGGGCTCGAACAGCAACGGCAGCAGCCACCCGCGCAGCAGCCAGAGCAGCCCTAGGCCCAGGGCCAGCCCCGGCGCTAGCACGGTCAGCACCGTGCGTACCAGTTGGGCCCGCTCGCGGGGGCGGCTGCTGAGCGCCGCCAGCCGGGGGTAGTACACGCTGCTCATCAGGGCCGAAAATACCATCGTGTAGTTATCGGAGAGCTTGGCTACGGCCTGCCACAAATCGGTGACCGCCAGCCCGAACTGCCTGATCAGCAGCTCCCGCAGGCTGAAATCCACGGCTTTGGAGAACAGCAGCACGCTCAGGGCCATCAGCAGAAACCGGCCCAGCCCGCGCAGGGCCGGGCGGCTCACGGCCCCGCGCAGGCGCGGCAGCAGCCCGGCCCGCCCCGCCACCCAGGCCGCCGGCCCCAGCGTGAGGCCCTGCGCCAGCAGATACGCCAGCAGAGCCGTGGGCACCGAGCCGCCCAGCCCGAGCACGGCGGCTACCGCCGCCGGGCCCAGCACGCTCAGTAGCACCGTCAGGCCCACGTAGGCCCGCAGCCGGCCCGCGGCCAGCAGCACCGTTACCACAAACGCGTGCCCCAGCAGCAGCCCCAACCCTACCACGAACAACGTCAGCCAGCCCCAGCCCGCCGCAAACACGCCCACCAGCGGACCGCGCCCGCCCGCCAGCAGCAGGGCACTCAGCACCAGCGCAGCACCATTCAGCACCACGCCCGCACCCAGCCAGGCCCGGTACCGCCCCGAGCCGGGGCGCAGCGAGGCCAAGTATTTCACCGTGCCCACGTGCACTCCGTCGTTGGGCAAAGTGGTAAACAGGGCCATCAGGTTCTGGAAGTGGGCCAGCAGGGTGAGGCCGCCAGGGCCGCCGTACACGGCCAGCAGCTTATTGAGCACCAGCGCCCCGGCCGTACGGGCCCCCACTGCCACCCCCGAGCCCAGGGAGCCGCGCAGCAACCGACCCAGTACGGTGGCGCGGGGTTCGGGCTGAGGGTCGGTCATGGGTTTGTTGCTGGTTTTGGGTTTCGGTAAGGGCAAGCTTGGCGGGCCGGATGGCAACTTGCCCCGCGTGCACCGCTGGCGGGCTTGTCAGGGTTACTGGCTGGCGGTTCCCAACTGCTTTTCCAGCGTCAGCTTCAGGCTCGGCACGCCGCCCAGGTGGCGCTTAAACTGCAGCAGAGAATGGTTGAGGCCCTCGGGCAGCGTGGAAGTACCCAAATCGAGCAGGCGCATGCCGCTGGCCTGCCCAAAGGCGTGCAGACCGGCGTTCAGCAGCACCACCGGGCTGAGCGTGTTGTAGGCCAGCGGGCTGGCCGGGTAGAAGTTATACAGTACATCGGCGCGCACCCGAATGGCAATGGTGAGGGCGGCCCACTCGCCGGCGGCATCCCGCACCGAGAACAGGAACACGTGGCCCGGCAGCGTCCGAAACAGCGTCTGCAGCTGCTCCAGCGTCATGGACAGGTCCTGACCTTTCTCCTGGCGGCAGCGGCGCAGAAACTCGTAGGCCAGCGGCAGCAGCAGCGGGGGCTCCTGCTCGAAGCGCAGGCCGTGCCGCTCGCACTTCAGCAGCCGCCGGCGCTCCGAAGGATGCAGTCCCGCCCGAAACTCCCGGTCCAGCGGCAGATGGTTGTTCAACTCGGCCAGCGCCACCTGGTAGTCCAGCTGCCGGAGCACCTCGGTGAGCCTGGAAGCCGCGGCCGGCTCGTAGGCGAAGGCCGGCAGGCGCAACGTAAAGTGCCGCACGCCCCGCTCCCGCAGCTCGGCTTCCACGGCCAGCAGCATCTCGCGTAGCACCGCCGCGGGCAGCGTGGGCCCGGCCTGCACACCCCCAAACGGAGCCTGCCAGGGGCTACGCGCTTCCTGCCCATCGGCACTCAGAAACACGGAAAGCTGGGCCACCGTGCAACTCAGGGCAGGTTCTTCCAGAAAGAAATGCAGCCTCTCTCCCGGACTTAGCTGCAAGGCCAGGTGTTCGGGCGTATGGTACAGCCAGGGCTGATAGACTGGCGTCAGCACCGGAGCCGGCGCATCGGCCGATACCAACCGCAGGGCGTATTGCCCCGCTGCGGCGGGCAATGGCAGAAAGCAGGAAGCAGCGGTGAGTGAAGCAGACAAGGGCAGCAGGCGCAGAAGAAGCACGAAAGTACAAGGTTTTCCAGCCGGCTCCGGCACCCGAGCCGCTCCCAGACCATTTTTCGCGGGCCGGGAAACACCCAGGGCCCAGCTTTTCCGGCAGATTCCCGTAAACTGCCCCGTATACTGCCTCTTTCTGCCCGCATGACCCCTCCGGAAACTGCCGCTACTCCCCTTCCGCCCCAGCCCCAGCCCGATTCTGCCCCGGCCGACGACGACCACCTACACAACCGCGCCGTGGCCGACCGGGACGCCACCCGCCAGGCCCGCCAGCAGATGGTGGGCCAGCGCCCCGGCACGCTCATTGTGCGCGAAGATGCCCTGCCGCCCCGCCTGTTCCTGGTTTCCTACGACGATACTGCCTTCACGGAGCAGGAATACCAGCAGTACGACGAGCTGCTGGCTTACTTCCATCAGCACCCCGAATTAAAGCACTGGATTGATGTGCGCGGCTACGACGACCTGCCCCTGATGCAACGGATTCAGGAAGATTTCCGGATTCATCCGCTGCAGATGGAGGACGTGCTGGGTGACTACCAGCGGGCCAAAGTGGAGGAAACCGAGGACGGCCTGTTCCTGGTGTCGCGCATGACGGAGTTTACCCCCCTGCTTGATATCGACGACGACCAGCTCAGCATCTTCACCGGCTCCAACTACGTGCTCACGTTTCAGGACGACTACGAGGACTGCCTGGAGGCCGTGCGCCTGCGCCTGCGCACCGGCCGCAGCAACATCCGCCGCCGGCCCCCGCTGTACCTCGCCTATGCCCTCACCGATGTAGTGCTCGACCATTACTACCCCACCATGGCCGCCATTGGCGACTACCTGGAAACGCTGGAGGAGCGCATTTTTCAGGGCCGCCCCGACCGGCGGGTGCTCAACCGCATCCTGCACATCAAAAAAGACATTGTGCGCTTCCGGCGGCTGGTGTACCCGGAGCGGGAAAAAATCGGGGAACTGCTGCGCATGCCGGAGGAAACCGTTCCGGAAGACATCAAGGTGTTTTTCAAGGACTGCTACGACCACGCCATTCAGGCCCTGGACCTGGCCGAGAGCTACCGCGAAACCGTGAGCAGCCTGGTGGAGCTGTACATGTCGGACCAGGCCAACCGGGCCAACGAGGTAATGAAGGTGCTGACCATCATCAGCAGCATTTTCATACCGCTGAGCTTTGTGGTGGGCCTGTACGGGATGAACTTCCAGCGCGAAGGCCCCGACGGCCGCATCAACTACCTCAACATGCCCGAGCTGTACAGTCCCTGGGGCTACCCGGTGCTGCTGGCAGTGCTGGTGCTCATCGTCATCGGGCAGCTGACGTATTTCTACCGCAAAGGCTGGCTGACGAACCGGTAACGCTGCGCGGGAGGCCTGCGGGAGCCGGGCCGGGGCACAACGCCCAGCCCAGCTTGCCCGTTAGCTGGCTTTATGCCTGCTCCCACCCCCGCCCTCACGCAAGGTTCCATTTTGCGCGCCCTGCTCACGCTAGCCTTGCCCATTGTGCTGGCCAACCTGCTACAGACGGGCTATCAGCTGGTAGATGCCTACTGGGTGGGCCGGCTGGGGGCCAATGCCGTGGCGGCCGTAGCGGTGAGCTTTCCCATCAACTTTCTGCTGGTGGCGCTGGGCTCGGGGTTTTCGGTGGCGGGCTCGGTGCTGGTGGCCCGCTCCTTTGGGGCCCGCGACCTGGCTACCGTTAACCACGTGGCGGCTCAAACGCTGGTGCTTGAAACCGCGCTGGCCCTGGTGCTGGCCGTGGTAGCCTATTTTGCCTCGCCGCTGCTGCTGGGGCTGATTGGAGTGGGCGCTGATATTTTCACGGAAGCCAATGCGTTTCAGCGGGTGCTGTTTCTGGGGCTGCCCCTGAATTTTGGCTTCATCATGTTTCAGTCCCTGATGCGGGGCGTGGGCCAGGTGCGGATTCCGCTCTACATCAACATTCTGGCCCTGGCCCTCAACTTCCTGCTCGACCCGCTTTTTATTTACGGCTACGGCCCGATACAAGGCCTGGGCGTGGCCGGCGCGGCCCTGGCTACCGTCAGCACCCAGGCGCTTTCCATGGTGCTGGGGCTGGTGGTGATGCTGCGCGGCACGGCCGGGCTCCGGCTGAGCTTCCGCGGCTTCCGCCCCGATACGGCCCTGATGCAGCGCGCCTTCCGCCTCGGGGCGCCCTCCTCCGTCGATTTATCGGCCCGGGCCCTGGGGCTGTCGGTGATGACGACGCTGGCGGCGGGCTTCGGCACCACCGTGCTGGCTACATACGGCATTGGCTCGCGGCTGCTGGCCTTGGGTATTATTCCGGCCCTGGGCATCTCGCTGGCCTGCTCCACCCTAGTGGCCCAGAACCTGGGAGCCCGCCGCCCCGACCGGGCCCGCCAAACGGCCCGCTACGCCATTGCCACCAGCTTTCTGGGCTTGCTGCTGGTGGGCGCAGCCATTTTTCTGGCGGCCCGCCCGCTAGTGCAGTTCTTCCTGGCCGGCGACGAGGCCGTAACCGCCGATGCGGTGGAGTTTGTGCGCATTGCCGCCGGCAGCCTGTGTTTTACCGGGGTGCAGCAGTCGGTATCGGGGGCGTTGCGCGGGGCGGGCAACACCCTGGCAGCCATGCTGCTCACTATCATCAGCACCTGGGTACTGCAGTTTCCCATTGCCTGGTACCTCTCCAGCCACACCGACCTGGGTTTCCGGGGGCTGTGGTGGAGTTTTGTCGCCAGTAACGCGCTGGCCGCCGTGCTGGCCCTGCTCTGGTTTATGCGCAGCAGCCAACAAGCGGCCGACGCACTGCAGCCGGCAGTGGATGTTCAGGCGAAAATGGCTGAGGATGCGGGTTAGAACCGCTTTCTTCACTGTTGCCGCACGCTCGTCCTCCGCGACCCATTAGTGGTGCTACAGCTTCACGTCGGTGCGGCGCAGCTCATTGCCGGTTACCCGAAACAGGTGGTAGATGTTGGTAGTGGGGTCGTAGGTGAGGGCTACCTGGGGGGCGGTGCTGCGGAAGGGCTGGCCGCCCACCAGACGCAGCCGGGCATCGTAGAGAAACACCTGCCCGGGGCCGGTTTCGGTGAGGGCGTACAGCTGCCGGCCCGCCCCGAAGTTGAAGTACTGCACCGAGCGGGGGGCCGAGGTAACAAAGCGTTGATTCAGCAGCTGCCGGCCCGTGGGGTCGAACAGGCTGAGCTGTCCGCCGTCTTCGCGCACCACCACGTACGTGCGCTGCTGCTGGTCGGGGATGAGGCGGAAGCGGCTGGTGCGGCTCCAGGTGGCTACCCGGCGGCGGCTCACGATGTCGCCGCTCAGGTTGAAGCTTACCAGCTCTCCGTGCTGATTCACTACCGTTACCCGGGTGCGGCTGAGGGTGGCCCCGGGCTCCGTGAGCACGCCTTCGGTAAGGCGGCCGCCCATGCTGATGGGGAAGCCCGGGTAAGGGCTTCCGGCTTCGTCAAAAGCGTACACGTAGCCGTTTTCCAGCAGTACTACCACCACATCATGCCCCGCTACGGTGAGGTAATGGGCCGGACCAGCCAACCGGAATTCCAGCTGCTTGGGTTGCCAGCCCGGGAAGGTGCGACCCTGGGTATCGTAGAGAAACAGGTTGCCGCTGGCCCCGGCCACCAGCAGGCGGCGCGGCCCCACACCGCCCGACGACACGCTCAGGGAGGTGGCCCGCACGGTATCGGGCAGGTTCAGCGGGAAGTTGGGCTGCAGCTGCCCCCGGTTGTTGAACTGGAACAGCTGACCGGGCGTAGCCAGCAGAAAACCCGCCGCCCCGGGCAGCCGGAATGTGGGTCCTACCAGCGGCCCCGGCAGCGTATCGGACCAGGCCACCACGTTATCGGGGGTTACATAGTGCAGCACGTGGGCAGTATCCTGCACCAACACACCGGGCAGCTTGGCCCCGCTGATGAGTACGGCCTCGGGGGAGCTGGCCAGTGGAGTTTTGAAGGCCAGTGTGCTGCCGGTACCATTCTGGTTCTGGGGGCGGGCTTCGGCCGGGCCTACCACCGGGTGGCGCAGCACAAACTGGGTGAAATACTGGGCCCCAGGCTCCCGCTCATCGGCGGCGGGCACCCACTGCATGCTCACCTGGGGAAACCGTTTGAACAGGGCCTCGTTGCGCAACAGCCCGGCCCGGCGCTCCTCCTGCAGCCCGCGCAGCAGCAGGTTCCAGCAGTTGCGGGTATCCAGCACCACCCGCAGGCGGGCCAGCGGCTGGCTTTCCTGCAGAAATGCCACCTGCGTGGGCGAACGGCTCCATACCTCACCGGCGGCTACATCCGTGAGCCACTGCCGGAGCGCGGCTTCATCATCAGCAAAGGCCACGTAGTTACCCACCTGCGCTACTACCGGCCGCGCAAACCCACCAAACATGCTACCCAGCAAGCGCCGGGGCAGCTCAGGCACACCGGTCTGGTACCACTGGTACGGCCCCACCCGCCCGAAGGCCGGGCTGGCTCCCGCGGCCCGGCGCAGCTGACCCAGCAGGTTGCTGACTTTGCCGGGGTTGGCCGTGTAAGCCACCACCAGCTTGCCCGGCCGGGCCCGGGCCGAGGGGGTAGCCAGGTAGCACAGCGCCACTTCCTGGCTGAGCTGGGCCGTGAGGCTGTCGGGCAGGCTCCCTACTACGGCCGCCAATGAGTCGGGGCCGGGCAGGGCGGCGCGCTGGCCCCGGAGTGCGGCGGCCGGGCCCAGGCTCACGTGCACCACCAGGGCGGAGCGCGTGGGCAGTACCTCGGCCATGCGCAGGCGCTGGGCCGGCTGCCCCAGCAGCCGCTGGTGCAGGCCGTCGTGGGTGGTTTCGGGGTTGGCAAAACCGGCAAAGGCCACTTTGTTGCCGGCCAGCTTCATCTCCGTCATTTCGTTGCGGGCCAGGCTGGCCACGGCGGCCATTTCCGCCGTTAGCTCCTGCCGGAAGAATACGCTCAGCAGCTGGGGCAGCCGACGCTGGTTGAGCAGCAGGGTGGCATCCACATCCTGCAACTGAAAATAATCAGTAGTCTGAAAATCGGCCGCAACGGTGGGGGCCTCCGGCTTATTGAGGCGGTGAGCCACGGCTTCCACCAGGGCCGGGCTGGCGCTGATGAGCAGGTGGTTGCGGTAATTGAGCAGGGTCAGGCCTTCTGAACTGCCCCGCTCCCGCACTTCCGTGAGCTGCTGGCCGGCCACCTCGCGGGTAGTCACCTGAAACCGGGAGCTACGACCCAGTCCTTCCACCAGGCTGCGCACCTGCCGGTACTCCCGTACGCTGCTTATGGGTATCTGAAACAGCACATCAAACTTCCCCGGCCCGGTCACATGCAGAGAGGTAAATACGCGTTTCCGGCCCAGAAACCGCAGCACCACGTTGCGGCCGCCGGTCAGGCTGTCGGCCAGGGTGAGCTGGTTCTGCACCTGCTGGAAGTAGCGCACGGCCGAGAGGTTGTCCCAGAGCTGGGTTTCCTTGAGGTGGCGCACCAGCGTGGGATGGTCGCGGGTAACGGCCACCAGCACGGCATCGTCGGGCACCAGGGCCCAGGGGTCCACGGGAATACTGGCCACCGTGCGGCGGTAATATACGTAGGAGCCCAGCGCCGTGAGCAGTAGCAGAGCCGTTAAAAAAACCAGAATGCGGTTCGACATGCGGGAAACCCGGGAGGTGGGGAAGGGCAAAAATAGGCATTCGGGGCAGAGTGCCGCGCGGCGCGGCCGCTGGGGTTTGGAAGGCAGTTTTCTATCTTCCGCCCCGAAACACTTTCTACTCTCCCTCTATGTCAGAAAAACAAGGCCAGTTTCAGCGGGCCATTACGCTATTTGATGCCGTCATGATTGTGACCGGCAGCATGATTGGCTCCGGTATCTTCATCGTCAGCACCGACATCAGCCGCAAGGTGGGCTCCACCGGCTGGCTGCTGGTGGTGTGGCTGCTTACGGGCGTAATTACGCTGGCCGGGGCCGTCAGCTACGGCGAGCTTTCCTCCATGTTCCCGAAAGTGGGCGGCCAGTACGTGTACCTGCGCGAGGCCTACAACAAGCTGGTAGCCTTCCTGTATGGCTGGACGCTGTTCCTAGTAATCCAGACCGGCGTTATTGCGGCCGTGGCCGTAGCGTTTGCGCGCTTTACCGGCGTGCTACTGCCTTGGTTTTCCGAAACCAACGTGCTGTTTCAGCTGGAGGGCGTGCCGTTGCTGGGCACGTTCACCTTCACCACGGTACAGCTGCTGGCTATTGGGCTGCTGGTGTTCCTCACCTTCATCAACTCCCGGGGCGTGCGCTCGGGTAAGCTGATTTCCAACATCTTCGGCAGCACCAAGCTGATAGCCCTGGGCCTGCTGATTCTGTTCGGCCTCACGCTGGGCGTGAACGGGCAGGCCGTGAGCCAGAATTTCCAGAACGTGTGGCAGGCCATGAGCTTCGATGCCGCCGGCCAGGGTACGCCCCTCACCGTAACGGCGCTGGTATCGGCCATCGGCCTGGCTATGACGGGCTCGTTGTTCAGCTCCGACGCCTGGAATAACATCGGCTTTTCGGGCGACGAGATTGTGCGGCCCGAGCGCACCATCGTGCTCAGCATGGCCATGGGCACTGGCATCGTGACAGCGCTGTACATTCTTATCAACGTGGTGTACCTGCTGGTGCTGCCCCTGCACGGCGACCCCACGGCCACTGATGTAATGGGCCGGGGCATTATGTACGCCGCCAACGACCGGGTGGGCACCGCCGCCGCCGAGGCTATTCTGGGTGCCCCCGGCGCCTACGTCATGGCCGTGCTCATTATGATCAGCACCTTCAGCGCCGACAACAGTATTCTGCTCTCGGGGGCGCGGGCCTACTATGCCATGGCCAAGGATGGCGTGTTCTTTCCCGGTATGGCCAAGCTCAACAAAGCCGGCGTACCCAGCGTTGCCTTGTGGGGTCAGTGCCTGTGGGCCTGCCTGCTGTGCCTGTCGGGTTCCTACGGTGAGCTGCTGAACTACGTGATGTTCTCCGTGATTCTGTTCTACGTCATCACCATCATCGGCATTTTCGTGCTGCGCCGCACCCGCCCCGACGCCCCCCGCCCCTACCGTGCCTGGGGTTACCCGGTGGTGCCGCTGCTGTACGTGGTGCTGGCCTCCGCCTTCTGCTTTATCCTGCTCACCGACCCGGCCAACTCCAAGTTCGCCCAGCGCGGGCTGCTGCTGGTAGCCGTGGGTGTGCCGGTGTACTTCCTGTTCGGCAAACGCTTCGCTGCTAATACTCCCGAGAAGTAATACGGGTGTCTGTTCCACCAAAAAGCCCCGTGCCGGTTAACCGGCACGGGGCTTTTTGGTGTTTGGAAGCTGAACTCAGCAGGGTCGGCTATGGTGTTAGCGGCGCTTGCGGCGGGTGCCTTCCTTGGGTAGCAGGGTTACATTTTGAGGCTGGGTGCTGCGGGTCCGGACCTCCTGGTCCTCGTAGCCGCCGTAGCCGTACACCAGTGTATTGTCGCCGGCGGGTACTTCAATGGAGTAATTACCATTGGCATCAGTACCGGTTACCTTTTTCAGACCGCGCACCATTACGGTAGCACCGGCCATCGGACGGCCATTCTCGTCCAGAATACGGCCGCTCATGGTGACAGTAGCAGGAGCCGCTTCGGCGGCAGGGGCCGCAGCGGCAGGCACCGGCTCAACGGCCACCGGCTCCTCGGTCGGGGCAGCCTCTGTGGCCACCGGAGCGGCCGTAGCTACCTCAGCAGCTTTGGCCGTAGCGGTGGCTTTGGGAGCTTTGGCAGCGGCTTTCACGTCCGTTACTTCTTCGGTGGCAACGGCTTCGGTTTTTACCTCATCGGTGGGACGAGTGGCCGTTACGGTTGCTTCTCCCAGCTCCATAACGGGCATGGCGGCGGCCAGGCGGCGCGTAGCCTGCGCGGGCAGCAGCACGTAACCCAGCACTACAATAGCCACAATGGCCCCGACAATGATGGCCAGCCGGCGGTTACCCGAGGAAAAATCTTCTTCCTCTTCTATAAACTCCGGGGTAAGCTCTTCGTTTTCAGTGGGGGTAGTGGTGTTAGCATCCATAAGGGGTTAGGTAAAAAGTGGGGATTTTCAAAGGAGCAGAAAAGCACGATGCTGGTCCTGTTTTGCGGGAATTCACTTGAAGCAGATACCATCGGCTCCTAAAGATATAACCTTGATTGGTCCCTTACCTAATCAGCTATTCCAATTTTCGGATTTATTTCCCGGTATGATTATCAGCAATAGGCACTATTATCTGAAAATATCATAAAAAAACCGCTGCCCGGTTTCCAGACTGAAAACCGGGCAGCGGCGGCAGCGCTGCGAGTACAGCAGCTTAGTCGTGAGCGGGCTGGGCGGGTCCGCTGGGGGCCTTCTCACCAAATTCCTGCTCTTGGCTGCGAATAGGATTGCCCATATCGTAGCTACCCTCTACCTCGAATCCGGGGCCGCTGGCCTGTTCGCCCGCCTCATGGTGCTCGTTCCCACCCTGGGGCACGCCTTCACCGCCCCGAATCGTGAGGTTTTCCAGCTGGTCTTTCTGGTCGGCGCGCTGAGTGTAGCCGCCGGCCCCGGTGTTGCGCTGGGCCGATGGGTCGCTGGCGGCCTTATCGTTGCTCATACTCTGCTTAAACTCCTTTTCCTTCTGCAGCTGCTCGTTCTCCGGAATGGCCTGCTCGTCGTTGCGGATGATGTCGTTGTTTGATTTTTCGTTATCGGTAGCCATGGGCGGGGGTGTTGAGTGGAAGGGGTATGTGAGGGACTGTACGCACGGTTGGGCTTCGGGGTTAAGCCCGGACAGAACCACATGCGCGCCAGTGGCGTAGCTTTGCTCGGGCGTCCACCACTTTTCCGCGCCTTCCCCGCATGCACCTGGTCATCATCGGCAATGGCATTACCGGCGTTACGTGCGCCCTTACGGCCCGGCGGCTGCAGCCCGCGGCCCGCATCACGCTGGTAGCCGACGAGAGCCCGCACCACATTTCGCGCCCGGCCCTGATGTACGTGTACCTGGGCCATCTGCGCCCGCAGGATATCAAGCCCTACGACGACTGGTTCTGGGCCGAAAACCGCCTGGAACTGGTGCACGCCACCGCTACCACCTTCGATGCGCAAGCTCGCACCGTCACGCTGAGCACCGGCGCCGCACTTTCCTATGATAAGCTGCTGCTGGCCACCGGCTCCCGCAGCCGCTCCGGCCAGTGGCCGGGCCGGGAGCTGGCCGGCGTGCAGGGCTTCGTGACGCTACCCGACCTGGAACAGATGACCCGCGACACGCATAGCATCGGGCAGGCCGTGGTGGTGGGCGGCGGGCTGATTGGCATTGAGCTGGCCGAAATGCTGGCCGCCAAAGGCGTGGGTGTCACCATGCTCATCCGCGACGCGCACTACTGGGGCTCGGTGCTGCCGCCCGAGGAAGCGGCCCTGGTGCAGCGGCAGCTGGCGGCCCACCACATTGCCGTACGCTACGGCACTGAGCTGGCCGCCCTGCTCCCCGATACGCAGGGCCGGGTGCGGGCCGTGCAAACCACTACCGGTGAGGAGCTACCGGCCCAGTGGGTAGGCCTGGCCATTGGCGTGGAGCCCAACACTGAGCTGGCCCAGACTGCCGGACTTGAGGTAGCGCGGGGCATTCTGGTGGATGAGCAGCTGAAGACCAGCGCCCCCCACGTGTACGCCGCCGGCGACTGTGCCCAGCACCGCCAGCCAGCCCCCGGCGAGGTGGCCGTGGAGCAGCTCTGGTACACCGGCCGGCAGCAGGGCGAAACCGTGGCTTACACCCTGTGCGGGCAACCCCGCCCCTACCGGCGCGGCGTGTGGTTCAACTCGGCCAAGTTTTTCGACCTCGAGTACCAGACATACGGCCGCGTGCCCGCCCGCCCCGACCCCGCCGAGCACAGCTTCTGCTGGCAGCACCCCAACGGCCGCCATCTGCTGCGCCTGAATTTCCGGCGCGATACGCTGGCCGTCACGGGCCTGAACGTGCTGGGCCTGCGCCACCGCCACGAGGCCTGGCACGCCTGGCTGCAGGCCGGTACGCCCGCCCCGCAGGTGCTGGCCGAGCTGGGAGCCGCTAACTTCGACCCCGAATTCTTCCGCCAATACGAGGCCGACATTGTGGCGGCCTTCAACCGGCAGTTTCCGCAGCATCCGGTGGCACTGCGCCGCCGTAAAGGCTTGTTTGGGCGGTAAGCCCGGCCCGCGCGGCCTACCTTTCGTTTTCTCTTTTTCTTCCCCTGATGGATTTTTCCAAACTATATCACCCCAACGCCCTCAACAGCTTCCAGTTTATTGCCGTGGTGGGGGCCATCATGAGCGGCGGGGCCCAGCTCATCATCCGCCTGCTGGGCAACGCGCAGCCCGAGGGCTACAACTACCTGTACTTGTGCTGGCTGGCCCTCTACATCTTCGGCACCCTGCTCAACTACTTCGGCAAACCCTCCGACGACCACCACCATCATTGAGTTGCCGGTTGTCAGTTGTCACCGGAACGTTATTCCGAGCCGGCGAGAAATCTAGCGTATGGACTTCCGGATGAGGTACCGCCCGATTACATCAGCACGCCGCAGAACGAGGTAGAGACGCAATATTTTGCGTCTCCTCGTTAGAACAGTACGCGGAGAGCCAGCATGCGGGAGGCGCAAAATATTGCGTCTCTATCCCACTCTCCTCAACGCCCCCTTTTCCTTTTTCCCTTTGCCTTTTGATTTTCCCTACCGCCATGACGACTGCTCCTGTTTCGCCGGTTTCGGTGCCTGAAAAGCTGCTGCTGGCCGTGGTGGGCCTGGGGCTGCTGCTGCTACTGCCCGTGGCCTTCGACGGGGATGCGGCCCGGGCCCAGCAGTGCTTTTTCGCGGCCCTGGGGCTGCTGAGCGCGGGCACCCTGGGCTGGAGCTGGTGGAAGTTCGGGCGCGGACCGACCGGGGTACACCATAATAACCTGTGGCTGCGCGGCAGCACCGGCCGCGGGGCCCTGGCCTGGCTCACGGCCGTGGTGCTCACCGGCTTTTACGTGGTGCTCTATTGGTTCAGCAACGACAACGGCCAAGGCAACTTCGGCCCGCTCAACCAGCTCATCCACGCCCTCGACCCCGTAAGCCAGGCCCTGCGCCGCCGCCCCGCCGACCAGTGGTTTCTTTACGGCACCTTCTACACCCTGGCCGTGCTGCTGATGGGCGGACGGGCTTTGTGGAAGTACCGCCACTCGCCCTACCAGCGCATCCGCACGGCGTCGGTCATGTTCTTTCAGCTGGGGTTTGCCTTTCTGCTGCCGGGGTTGCTGCTGGCCTTTCAGCGGCCCGAGTACTACTTCAGCTACTTCTGGCCCCTGAAGTATGACTACCTGTTTCCGGGCACCGTGAGCTACCTGCTCAAGGATGGCGGCCCGGCCCTGGGCGTGTTTATGGTGTTCTGGGGCGCGGTCATGTCGTTCGTGGCCACGCCGGTGCTTACCTACTTCTTCGGGAAGCGGTGGTACTGCTCCTGGGTGTGCGGCTGCGGCGGTCTGGCCGAAACCGCCGGCGACCCGTACCGCCACCTCTCCGACAAAAGCCGCGCCGCCTGGCGCTGGGAAGTCCGCCTGATTTACCCCATCCTGGGCTTTATTGTGCTGGTTACGGCGCTGCTGTGGCTGGGGTCGGCGGGCGTGCTGCCGGGCTGGTTTACCACGCCGCAGCAGTCGGGCCTGCCCCTGGTAGGCGGGCTGAGCCCAGTGGATGGGCTGAGCAAAGTATACGGCTTTTTCATCGGCTCCATCTTCTCCGGCGTGATTGGCGTGGGCTTCTACCCGCTGATGGGTAGCCGGGTGTGGTGCCGCTTCGGGTGCCCCATGGCCGCCTATCTGGGGTTGCTGCAGAAGCACTTTTCCCGCTTCCGCATCAGCACCAATGGGGGCCAGTGCATCTCGTGTGGCAACTGTTCCAACGTCTGCGAAATGGGTATCGACGTGAAGCAGTACGCCCAGCGCGGCGAGCCGATTGTGCGGGCTTCCTGCGTGGGCTGCGGCCTGTGCAGCACCGCCTGCCCCCGCGGTGTACTCAACCTCGAAAACGGCCCGCGCGAAGGCCGTATGCAATCGTCCCAGCTCATTTCCGCCGACTCGCTACGGATTTTGGGGTAAGCAGCAAGGCTTACTTTTCTTTACTGGCATGACCTATCCTACACTTCTATTCTCTGCTGTCCTACTGTTGGCGGCCGGCTGTTCTATCCGTACCCCAAGCAGCACCTTCGACGGTATATACAGCACAACTACAGGGCGACGGGTTATACCGGGTACTGGTGCTAACACCTACCGGGGCTATCCTGACGACCGGGTGCTGCAATTCAACTTCCGGACTGCTATCTGCTCTTTTGGTCAGGTAAAGCCTCCCCGTAAAGCAGCACAAGAAGCCAAGCAGGTATTTGCGCTGGGCATCGTACGAGTCAACGACACGTTGGGAATAGATGAGGCAGAAATTCCCAACCGGGAATGGCTCCAGTATCTGCTACACCAAGAGCAGGCTGGCGCAACAGCGGCCCCTCTCTTACCCCTCTCTTCAGGCTTACCCAGTCCCGATTATTTTTCTGATCCGTTTTACCGTTACTCTCCAATAACGGGCATCAGCTACGAGCAGGCGGTAGCCTTCTGCCGCTGGCGCAGTCAGGTGGTCACCGCCAGCTTTAATCAGGGTAACGCAAAACCGGTTGACAGCCTGTCGACAGATTACATGCGCTTCACGTTTCGACTGCCCACGGAGGCGGAATGGGAGTTGGCGGCACTTGTGGAGCGGGGACTGCCCTACGGCACTACCTGCACCGAGCTACCCGTCGTCGTCAACCCCAGCGCCGCCGCCTACCTGAAAAAACGGTCCGGCAGCCCCACCGACGCGGCGCAAATCAAGGCCGACATCAAGCAGTACAACCAACGAAAACCCCTGCGTTCCTGGATTAACTACCGGCAACCGGAGCCCTACTTCCTGACGCTGCTGGCCCCGGGTTACGTGTACCAAGGACCACCCAACGACCACGGCCTGTATCAACTACTCGGCAACGCGGCCGAAATGGTGCAGGAACGGGGCGTGACCAAGGGCGGCAGTTACCTCGACCCGCTGGAGGCCTGCACCGTAAAGGCGCGCGGCACCTACGGCGGCCCGGCCCCACACATCGGGTTCCGGTGCGTGTGCGAGGTATCATACCCGAACCGTAAATAGCCCGTTACTGCAGAAAACCCAGCAGCGCGGCCTGAAAAGCGGCCGGCGCTTCGAGGTGCGGGATGTGGCCGATGCCTTTCAGCGGCACCAGTTTGGCTCCTTTTATCTGTCCGGCGGTGCGCTGGCCCAGGGCCGGGTACTGGCCCATGCGCGCCAGCACGGCCGGGTTCTTGATCAGCCCTTTGCCCACCACCGTGCGGTCGTCCTGGCCGATGATGAGCAGCGTGGGCACCGTCAGCCGGCTGAACTCGTAGCAGACGGGCTGCTGGTAGATCATGTCGAAGGTGAGGGCGTTGGCGCGGGCCACCTGTGGGAAATCGGGGTGGCGGGTCTGGGCGGCCAGGGGCAGCAGCCACTCGTCGTGGGCGGCGGAGTAGCCGTGGGGGTAGTAGGTGGCGTGATATTTCCGGATGCTGGCTTCGGTGCTTTTCAGCTCAGTGGCGGCCGCCTCGTCCACCGACTGAAACGGTACGCCCACGCGGTAATCTTCCAGCCCGATAGGGTTTTCGAGCACCAATTGGGCCGTTTGCTGCGGGTAGAGCAACGCGAAACGGGTGGCCAGCATGCCGCCCATGCTGTGGCCCACCACCACGGCCTGCCGCACGCCCAGCGTATCAAGCAGGCGGTGGGTGTTGCGGGCCAGCTGATGAAACGAGTAGTGCAGCGCCGGCTTATCCGACTTGCCGAACCCCACCTGATCGGGCACTACCACCCGGAACCCTTTGGCCGATAACGCCCTGATGGTTTCGCGCCAGTAGGCCCCGAAGAAGTTCTTGCCGTGCAGCAGCAGCACCGTGCGGCCGTTGCCAGGGCCGCTGGCGGGCACGTCCATGTAGGCCATGCGCACGGTCTGGCCCTCCAGCGTCAGCGGCAGATACCGCACCGGGTACGGGTACTCCAGCCCGTCGAGGGTGGCGTTGAGGGCAGCGGGCGTTTGGGCGGGGGCCGGGGCGGTGGTCAGCAGCAGCATGCTGCACACGCAGGCAAGAAAACGAAACATAGCAAAAGCGGGCAGTCGAACAGATACGCTGTTCAACTGCCCGCCCCGATATTAGGTTGCGGCTTGGGCTATGCGCCCGCCGGGCCGCGCGGCTTCAGGCGCAGCTCCAGCACGCGGGTATCCTCGTTGCTCCAGATGAAGTTACGCACGTCTTCCACCCGGAATACCACCAGCCCGTCGGGGGCGCCGTACTCGGTGAAGCATTCCATGAGCACCTGCTCGGGCGTGAGCCGGCGGATGTAGCCATAGTAGTCCATGCCCAGGTGGGTGTACACGTTCACGAGCTGGCCCGTCTGGTGGGCCCGCTCCAGCAGCAGCGGCACCGTCACGTACTCCTGCTCCAGAAACGGCGGCGACTTCAGACCGGCGTACACTTTATCCAGGTTATCGGCCTTGAACTCCACGTGGCGGATGTACTGGTCGTCGAAATCCACCTGGAATACTTCCAGCATGTTGAACGACTGAATGGCCGTGGGCATTCCGTCGCGGTTGATGATGCGCAGCACCACCACTTCATCTGAATAGCTCAGCACGTAGCCGACCGAAAACCGGCCCGGGTCGCTCTGGCTGGTGCGAACACCGAGCAGACGCTTTTCCTGGCGGGCACGCTCAAAGATTTCCTGAAATAAACCGGGCATCAAACGAAAATAGAAGAATACAATACCCTACTTGGCCGGAGAGGCCATGCAGCCAGCCAGCAGGGTGGTGAGTATGTGGCGCAGTGCCAGCAGCCGCTGCTGTATGGGGGCGTGCTCCCCGTTCAGGACGGAGAGCGTACCCAGGCGGCTAGTCAGATACCGGGCCATGGCCGCCTCGTCGCTCAGCAGGGTCTGGAGCTGCTGCTGGGTTTGCTGCCATTCGGCTGGGCGGTTCTGGCGCAGGTAGTAGCTGCGCAGCTCAATGGTCATGCTGGTAAGCTCCGCCAGGCGCATAAGCAGTTCCTGCTCCTCGCTGGAGATAGTGCGGGGCTCGCGCCCAATCACGCACAGTGAGCCAATGTTGTGGCCATCGGGCATTTTGAGGGCGGCACCGGCATAAAACCGCAGCCCAGCCGATTTGGCCACTACCGGGTTAACCAGCGAGCAGCCTTCGGCCGCCAAGTCACCGTAGGCCAGCACCTCGTTCTGCAGGATGGCAGCCGAACACAGGCTGTCGGGGCGAGCCACGCGCTCCAGGCCGGGCAGGCCGGTGTTGGCCTTGAAGAATACCTCCTGCTCATCCACCAGCGACAGCAGAGAAATGGGCAGATTGAACAATTGGGCTGCCAGCGCTACATACTCATCAAAGATGGGCTCGGGCGTGGTATTCAGCACCTGGTAATTGTGCAGGCTCCGCAGGCGGCTGGCGTCGTTGGATGGCACCAGCTCATCAGGCAAACGATTCATAGGACCGGGAAAAGAGCAGTAGAACAGGACGTATGCAAAACTACACAATTGCCAGGCTCGGCACCAACTACTGTTCAGCTTTCGGGTATTACCACCGTACCAGTTGCCGCGCGACCGTTTTTCGTCAGAAAAGGATGATCAACAACTCCCGCTTGATCAACGGGCCGTGGTCCGGTTGGCCGTGCAAGCCCGCCGCCAGGGCAGGCGGGAGGCGGCCAGATTCAGGAGTTTGTACCCGGCACGTACCGATTAAGCCCGCTCAGGTGTGCATCTTTGCGGATTAAACTTCCCTCCATGCCCGCTTCTCCCCCGCGTCCGTCCGTTATCGACGTCATCATTCCCGCCTACAACGAGGAGCAATCCATTGCCAAGGTACTGGCCGAAATTCCGGAAGGACTGGTGCGTGAAGTGATTGTGGTGGATAATAACTCCCGGGACCAGACCGGCGCGGTAGCCGCCGCCGCCGGGGCCACCGTGCTACGGGAGCCCCGCCCCGGCTACGGCTACGCCTGCCTGGCTGGTATGGCGCGCTGCTACGGCCGGCCGGCCGCCGAGCAGCCCGATATCATTGTGTTTCTGGATGGCGACTACTCCGATTATCCCGAAGATATGACGGCATTGGTAGCCCCATTACTGCGCCAGGAGGCCGACCTGGTGATTGGCTCCCGGGCGCTGGGCGAACGGGAAGCCGGCTCCATGCTGCCCCAGCAAATCTTTGGAAACTGGCTGGCCACCACCCTGCTGCGCCGCCTCTACGGGGCCCGGTTCACGGATCTGGGACCATTTCGGGCAATCCGACGGGAGGCGCTGCAACGTATCGGGATGCAGGATACCACCTACGGCTGGACGGTGGAAATGCAGCTGAAGGCCGCCAAGCTGGGGCTGCGCTCCGTAGAGGTCCCTGTGCGCTACCGTCGCCGCATTGGCGTCAGCAAGGTCTCGGGCACGGTGAAAGGTACGCTGGGAGCCGGCTACAAAATTCTGTGGACGATTTTCCGCTACCTATAACCTCCTGCGCTATACTACCGGCTACTGCCGGTGGTAGTTTTTTCAAACTAGTACGCCGTTTCACTTTTTATCTGAATGCTCGTTCTGCAGGTTGTACTGGTAGGGCTTTTTGGGCTGTGCCTGCTGTTGCTGGCGGGGTTTAGTCTCACGCAGTGGCAGCTCACGCGGCTGGCCCGCCGCGCTTATGCCACTACGCCCACCCCGCAACCACCCACCCCGGCTGAGTGGCCCCGGCTAACGGTGCAGCTGCCCCTTTATAATGAGCAGTTTGTAGCGGAGCGCCTCATTGAGGCCTGCGCCGCCCTGCGTTATCCTCCGCACCGCCTGCATCTGCAAGTTCTGGATGACTCAACCGACGCCACGGTGGGGCTGGTAGCGGCCCAGGTAGCCCGGTATCAGGCCCAGGGGCTGCGCATTGACCACGTACGCCGACCTGACCGCGTGGGGTACAAGGCCGGAGCGCTGGCCCACGGCCTCACCCAGACGGATGGGGAGCTGATTGCCATTTTCGATGCCGATTTTCTGCCCGAACCGGATTTTCTGGAGCGGGTAGTGCCGCACTTCTTCTTGGATGAACCTGACGGCCCGCGCACCGGCGTGGTGCAAACCCGTTGGGGCCACCTCAATGAAGAATTTTCGCTGCTGACGACGCTGCAGGCTTTCGGACTGAACGCGCACTTCTTTGTGGAGCAGCCGGGCCGGCAGGCCGGCGGGCATTTCCTGAACTTCAATGGCACGGGCGGTATCTGGCGGCGCACCTGCATTGAAGACGCCGGCGGCTGGAGCGCCGATACCCTCACCGAGGATCTGGACCTGAGCTACCGGGCGCAGTTGCGGGGCTGGCAGTTCCGCTACCTGCCGCAGGTAGCCGCCCCCGCCGAGCTGCCCGCTACCATGGATGCCCTCAAGTCGCAGCAGTTCCGCTGGACCAAGGGTGCTGCTGAAACGGCCCGTAAGCACCTGGGTGCCGTGTGGCGTTCCAGGCAGCCCCTCAGCACCCGGCTGTACGCTACGTTTCATTTGCTGAATAGCTCCGTGTTTGTAGCAATTCTGCTGATGGCCGTGCTGAGCGTACCGCTGGTATTTGTGCGGGCATTGGGCGCGGAGGAGCTGCGGCCTGCCTTCCGGCTGGCTTCCCTGTTTCTGCTGGCGCTGGCCCCGCTTGTCTTTTACTTCCACACGGCCTGGCAGCAGGCGGCCCGCTACCGGACCTCGCCCGGACCGGGTTTCGTGGGGCAATTGGTCTTGTTTCTGGCTTTTTCGATGGGGCTGAGTCTGCACAATGCCCGGGCCGTGCTGCTGGGCCTGGTGGGGCGGCGCAGCGCCTTTATCCGCACGCCCAAGCTGGGCCTGCTGCACCGCCAGGGAGCTTTGCAGGGCCGCCACTACCGCACCGGCCGGCTACTGAATGGCTTAACCTGGCTGGAAGGTTTGCTGACGGTATATTTTGGGGTGGGCATTGCCGCCGGAATATACCTGCGCGAGTTCGGGATGCTGCCTACGCATCTGCTGCTGGCCACCGGCTATGGGCTGGTGTTCTACTACTCCGTTCGGCATGCGTAGCCACGGGCCGCAGGAAACGCCGCGCGCTCTGCACTGGGCGGCCCTGCTGCTGAGCGCCGGTGCGTATGGCTTCTTGGCCTATGCTACGCAGCGGGCCGCATTTCCGCAGCTGCTGGGGCTGTTGCTGGTGGTGTTTGGCTTGTACGCCTGGTTGCTGAAAACCGGCCTTGCCTTGCGCACCGGCTTAGCAACGGCCCTGGTGCTGCGGCTGCTCTGGCTACCGGCTCTGCCGGCCCTGTCCGATGATTACCACCGCTTCCGGTGGGACGGCCTGCTCCTCTCCCACGGTGTCAACCCCTACCAATACCGGCCCGATGAGTTGGTGGCGTTGCCGGCTGCTCCCCAGCCCGCTGGCCGGCCGAAGCACACGCAGCTCGCAGCTGAACTGCAAAGCCTGTACCCCCGGCTGAACTCGCCGCACTACTACTCCGTGTATCCGCCGGTTTGCCAGGTTCTGTTCGGAACGGCAGCCTGGGTGTCCCCTGCTTCCGAAACCGGATTCGTGCTGCTGCTACGGGTGTGCGTGCTGGTGGCGGAAATGGCTTCGGCGGCACTGCTGGTGGCACTGCTGCGCCACTTTAGCCAGCCGCCCCAACGGGCGCTGTGGTATCTACTCAACCCGCTGGTTATCGTGGAGCTGACTGGCAATCTGCATTTTGAGGCGCTGGTTATCAGCTTTCTGCTCCTGATGCTATGGCTGCTGGCCCGCGGCCAGGCGGCGGCCGGCGGTATGGCCCTGGCGCTGGCCGTAGCCACCAAGCTGCTGCCGCTGCTGGTACTGCCGCTGCTGGTACGGCGGCTGAGCATCCGGCAGCTGAGCTGGTTTGGGGCGGGCCTCGCGGGAATGCTGGTGGCGCTGTTTGTGCCGTTTCTGAGCCCGGAATTGCTGCAGAACATCAGCCGAAGCCTGAATCTGTATTTCCGCAACTTCGAGTTCAACGCCAGCTTCTACTACCTGCTGCGGGCGGCGGGCCAGTGGTACTACGGCTACAATGCCATTGCCCGCATCGGCCCGACTTTGGCGCTTACCGTGGCGCTGGGTGGGCTGGGGCTGGCGGCCACCGAACGGCGCTCCACCTGGGCCACCCTGCCCCGCACGCTGCTCCTGCTCCTGACGCTGTACTTCCTGCTGGCCACCACCGTACACCCTTGGTACCTGACGCCGCTGGTACTGCTGAGCGTGTTTACCCAGGCCCGCTACGCGCTGGTGTGGTCGGGGCTGGCGGTGCTGTCGTACGCGGCTTACCGCACGGCCGCGTACTCCGAAAACCTCTGGCTTGTGGCGGTGGAATACGCTGTGGTGCTGACGGTACTCCTCTACGATGCCCGACAGCGGCGACTGGGCAGCTTCGCTATTTTGCCGTGGCGGAATCAGCCGGGGCGGTAGCGGCGGCGGGAGTAGTCTGGGGCCAGTAGGCGTAACGCTTCACGTCTTTCAGCCATAGGTTGCGACCGTCCCAGCTTGTCTGGCGCAGCAGCAGGTTGGGATATGCTTTGGCAAACCAGTAAACGTTCTGCTTCTGGTCGGTCAGGGCCACGCGTACGCGCCAGGCGGGCTCTTTGGTATCGGCGGTCAGGGCATCTTCTACCTTTACCTGGGCTTTGTACAGGGCTGGCACGGGCGCTTTGCTGGTTTGCTGCAGCTCATACACCGGGGCTTCAAACGCGGGCTGCTCCTCGAAGCGCAGGCTGCGCAGCGTATACGAAAGCGCATCCTCAAACAGCACATCATGGCGCAAAGCCCGTTGGCCGGCTCCTTGCCCGTCCCAGTACGAGTTGTACTGCTGCTGGTACTGTAGCCCGTCGTCGGTAATGGCCTTGAAGGTGTTCCCGCACCATTCCTGCGACGACGTGGTGAGCTTGTGCAGCTGCACGGGCTGGTCGCGCCGGAAAAACAGGGACGTCAGGAAATGATACGGGTAGTTGTTGGTGGCAATGCTGCAGAACTGGTTCACCTTCATCACCGGAAACACGTCCTTACGCTGATAGTTATCCGTCTTGACGTTGTACTGATAGTTGAACTCTTCCTTCACTGTAATGAGGGTGTACTGAAACCGGCGCGGCTCCCCGTAGATAACCCGTTCGGCGTCGTACGTAGCTACTTCGGCTTTGCCATCTTCCCACAGCGGATTCATGGCCCACTGCATCCGAAACGGGCCGCCACGGCGCGTGAGCGGGTTGTCCAGAAACTCCGGGGCCGCCGTTGGCACAGCCTTTTTATCGGCATCAGAGGAGCAGGCAATCAGGCTGGCGGATAGCCACGCTCCTGCGGCAACCAGGGTTATACAACGCATACAAAGGGAACAGAAGCTCAGGAATGCGCTATACTACGCGTAAACCCGGCACTAATGTTCGGCCGCTGCTGATTTGCCAGGCGTTCAGGTCGGCACTGGTGTCAATATCCTGCAGTTCCGGTAGCTGGTGCAGCCGCAGGTTCAGGTTCCGGATATCGGCCAGGGTTTCGGCGCGTACGGTAGCCGTGCTCCAGTTCTTGCCCTGAAACAGCTGCGGATACAGCTGCCGCATGCCCAGCAGGTAATACCCTCCATCGGCGGCCGGCCCCAGCACCACATCGTGAGTGTGCAGGGCCTCAAAGGCCTCCGTTAAATGGGCAGTAGTCAGCCCCGGACAATCAGTACCGATGATAAGCACCTGCCCCGCGTGCTGGGCAAACGCATGTTCGAAAGCCACCTGCATTTTCCGACCCAAGTCACCGGCTGGCTGCAGGAGCGGCTCGTAGCCGGGCCACTCGGCGGCCTGCCTTGGAGAAGTAGGGGCCTCCGCCAGCCACACCGTTTTGTGCACCGGCAATGGAGCTACCACGGCGCGGGTGTGCGCCAGCAGTTCCTTGTAAACAGCCAGCGCGCCTTCCGCGCCAACAGTGGCGGCCAGCCGGGTTTTCACGCGGCCCAGTTCCGGATGACGGGCGAAAATAAGCAGATGGGGCATGATTGGTTGTTAGTTGCTGGTTTTCAGTTGCTGGTTGTTAGTTGTCATTGCAGCTACAGACCTGACAACTGACAACCAGCAACTGACAACTCATTCATATACTGGGGTGCCTTTTTTCAGCCAGGGCCGCCAGAGCACCGAGTATGGATGCACGTTGGTGGTAGTAGTGCCCTGCGCGTTTACCACGTCGTAGCCGTCGTTTACCCACTGAAAAATACCTCCGTACAGGTTGTGCACCTGCTGAAAGCCCTGCTCCCGGAGCCACATTCCTACCTGCTCACTCCGGGCTCCTACGGTGCAGTAGACCACCACCGGCCGGGTCTTCGGGACGGTGCTCAGGTCGGTTTGCCGGAAATGGTCGAAATCCACGAACCGGGCACCGCGCAGATGGCTGACGCGGTACTCGGCGGCCGTGCGCGTATCCAGCAGCAGCACATTTGGTGTGGGCTGACGCAGCAGGGCCGCCAGCCCCGCCGGCTGCATAACAGGTACTGTCTGCCTGTACAGCAGTTTCAGCATATGGTCGTAGGCCGTCATATCAGCAGTTGCGGGTGAGGTGCCGGCCTTCTGCTGACCACAGGCAGCACAGGCCGCCAGCAGCAACGTCAGTAGTACGTGGCTGCCTCTGTGGGCTATGCGGGAGCCGAAGCGGGAAACAGTGGTGACCACCATGGAGTATGTCATTTACAGCGGCGAAACTTGCACCCTTTCTCCCTTACACCCATACCAACCGATTCATCCATTGAGGCGCCCGCTCTCCACTACTTTCCACGCAGCACCCGGATGCGGACCTGCTCCCCATTTTCCGATGTGGTCGGCTCCACGGTAATCTGGTCGGCCTCATCGTAGTATTTTGCCACTCCGCGCACAATGCCCACGGCCAGGGCGCCCATCCGCCGCTTCGAAACATAGTCAATGAACAACTCGTTCGGCGACACGCGGGTGACCTGCAGTACCGGCGGGGCATTATCGGCGTGCTCCTGCCGAACCTGGCGGTGCATGGTGCCCTCCGTGTGTTCCAGCATATCCAGCGTATCCCATCCGGGCTGTAGCAGGCGCTGGTACATGTACATCAGGTCGGGCACCAGGTATTCGCCGAACTTCTCGTGCAGCTCATCCGCCGACAACCCAGTCATGGTGGCCGCCTCCCCTATCAGTCGATACATGTGCTCATCGGGGTACACGTGCTTGTGGTCGAAATCGGCAGCCGTCAGGCCGGAAACCTCCAGCAGCCGGATCCAGGTACTGTGGTCGTACTGGGTTTGAACGTAACGTTTGAGTAGGGTGAAGATGGTGCCGTGCACGGAACAGAAGCTGAAGAGTAGGACCGGAAGATAGGCTGTTTTGCCTGAATGAACCAGACAGATACAGCAGGGAGCAGACTGCTTGCGCAACCTGCTCCCCACCTTAACCTTACTTCGCCCCTAGAGGTTGCCGATTACCGTCAGCGTGCTCATAGTGGGTGAGGCTACGCCCCCGGCATCTTCCACCGTCATGGCAAATGCCTGGGCACTGTCAATATCCTTCATCTGCTGGATACTGTCGCCGGCTGCCGTTGTGGTGGCCAGCATGCCGGCATCCACGGGCTTACCATTATCGAGGGCCCACAGCTGGTACTGCTTGCCGCTGGGCGGAGCGGGCAGATTGCGCACATCCACGTACACGGCTTTGGTTTTGGGGTTGTAGTACACCCGTGCCAAGGCCTCCGGTGATTTGGGCGTGCCTTTCAGCTCTACCGCGCGGAAATCGGCGTTGCGGAGTACGGCCAGTTGCTGGTCCCGCTCGTTAAGAGCTGCCTGCTGGGTAGCCGCATAGCGCGACTGCGCCGTTTGGGCCACTTCTAAGTTGGCTTCAGTTTCCTGTAGCCGGCTGTAGAGCAGATAATTGCCTAAACCACTCAGCAGCAACAAGGCTACGGAGGCGGCAATCAGCCATTTCAGGCGACTGGGAGCTTCCTGGGCTGCGGGCATCTGGCGTACCACGGCCCCCTGCTGCTCAGGAGCAGCCGGTACCGGCTGCATTGGCGTCACGGAAGCCGTCATCAGAGGGGTTGCCACCGGGGCATCAGCCGTTTGAATCAGTATTTCCTGCCCGGCCGTATTCCGGATAGCTTGTTGCCAGCCTTGCAGCACCCGCTCCCGCATGCCTTCAGGGGGCGTAACGGCGTGGGCTTCGGCGTAGGCATCCAGCCCGTTCAGTATTTGTTGTAGCTCCCGGCTTACTTCCGGATGCTCCCGCACGACGCGCTCTACTTCGGCGCGCTCGGCCTCACTGAGTACGCCCAAGGCGTACTCTTCAAGGATACCAGATTCGATGTACTCTTGGATGTTCACGATTACCGGATCAGTTTAGAGAGTACTTTAATAGCTGCCCGGGCCCGGGTTTTCACCGTCCCGAGAGGTAGGTTCAGTTCTTCTGCCACTTCGCTTTGCGTAAATCCGCCGAAATAAAGCAGGTCCACGATTTGCCGCTGCTCCGGATTCAGCTGGTTCGTCATTTCCTGCAAGCCAATGTGCTCAGGCCGGAACGAAGGCTCGGCGGCCTGACGCAGCGCTGCACTTTCTTCGATGGGCTGCGTACGGCTACCTACGCGGTACTGTCGGGAGCGGATTTTGTCGATGGCTAAATTTCGGCACACGTTCATCACCCAGGTAAACAAACGGCCTTTCTCGGCATCATAGGATGGGAAGGAATGCCAGATTTTGACCATAGCTTCCTGTAAAACATCCTCGGCGGTTTCTTCCTTCTTCACGATGCGCAGGATAACGCCATAAAGAGCCGCGGAGTATTTGTCGTAGAAGATGGTCATGGCCCCTTCGTCCCGGTCGCGCAGGCGTTGCACGAGCAGAACTTCAGTTTCGAGGGCAGCTGACTCAGGAGTGGTGGCAGACACGGGCAGCAACTAAGGGAAGCAGGGCGGCGTAACGGGCCAAACCCCACGGATGAAACGAAAGTACACGATAAACCTAGATTTCGGCGGCCTGCATATTGTAAAATATGGTTGGCACGCCGAACCCGGTAGCTACGACGGAGCTAGAACGGATGTTTCGGCAAGCTAACCTATCTGCCGCCCGGGTTGTTTGCTTTCTTTCTGAATCGGGGCCGGTACTGGTCCAATCACTTGCCTTTCCTATGCCTATAGAATCCCTCAACCCCTACACCGGCCGCGTGGAGCGGCGCTTCCGCCCCTTCGGCCAGGCTAAAGTAGAGCAGATTGTAACCCAGGCCCACCGTGCGTTTGGCGAGTGGCGCACCACCACCTTCGCGCACCGGGCCCGGCTGATGCACCGCGCCGCCGAGCTGCTGCGCGAGCGGCAGGAGGAACTGGCCCATTTGATGGCCGTGGAAATGGGCAAGCCCGTTACCGATGGCCGGGCCGAAGCCGTGAAGTGCGCGCTGTGCTGCGACTACTACGCCGAGCACGCCGAGCAGTTTCTGGCCGATGAGGAAATTAAAACTGAGGCCCAGCGCAGCTTTATTGCCTATGAGCCCATTGGAATTGTGCTGGCCATTATGCCCTGGAATTTTCCGTTCTGGCAGGTGGTACGGTTTGCGGCTCCGGCCCTGATGGCCGGCAACGTGGGCCTGCTCAAACACGCTTCCAATGTGCCGCAGTGTGCTTTGGCGCTGGAAAAAATATTTCACGACGCCGGTTTCCCGCCCGCCACGTTCCGCACCTTGTTGGTAGGCTCCGAGGTGGTGGAGCAACTGATTGAAGACGACCGGGTCCGGGCCGTGACGCTGACCGGCTCGGAGCCGGCCGGGGCCGCCGTGGCCGCCGCCGCCGGCCGCCAGATCAAGAAAACCGTGCTGGAGCTGGGCGGCTCCGATGCCTTTATTGTGCTGGCCGATGCCGACCTGGAGCTGGCTGCCAAAACCGCTGCCCAAGCCCGCATGATCAACGCCGGCCAGAGCTGCATTGCCGCCAAGCGCTTCATCGTGGAAAAGCCGGTGGTGAAGGAGTTTATTTCGAAGATGAAAACCCACCTGCTGGCGTTCCGGCCCGGCGACCCGCTGGATGCAGCTACCCAGTACGGCCCCCTGGCCCGCGCCGACCTAGCCGACGAGTTGACCCAGCAAGTGGAAGATTCCGTGAAGCAGGGTGCCAAAGTGGAGCTGTACGGCGGCCAAAGCAAATCCGGCACGGCCCTGTTCCGGCCCATGATTCTGAGCCACGTGCGACCCGGGCAACGGGCGTACTCGGAGGAGTTTTTTGGTCCGGTAGCCATCATTCTGGAAGCTAAAGATGCTGACGATGCCATCCGCCTCGCCAACGACTCCCGCTTTGGCCTGGGCGGCTCCGTCTGGACGCGCGACGCGGCCCGGGGCCAGGAATTGGCCCGGCGCGTAGAGGCCGGGGCCGTTTTCGTGAATAGTATGGTGAAGTCGTCGCCGGAAATGCCGTTCGGAGGGGTTAAGAAGTCGGGCTATGGGCGGGAGTTATCCCACTTGGGCATCCGGGAGTTTGTAAACCAGAAATCCATCTGGGTGGCGAAAAACGAAGAAACCCACGCGAAAAAGGTCGAGTAACGTCCACCTCGTTATCCAGCTGGCCTGGCTTCCGGGGTTAAGGGCGTGTTTACGTTATCCCGAGTGCAGCCCGAAGTGTCCCGCATGCTGATGGTGTCATGTTACGAACCGAGGCAGTTGAGACGTTGCGCCGGGCTGGTGCCAGTTAATGAAACTGTTCAGGAAGTAGTGGAACGTCCTGCAGAGCGCAGCATCTCGTGGCTATTCATACGACAGCCCGTAAGATGTTGCGCTCTGCAGGACGTTCTATTGATTTTATGACTTCCTGACCAGCCTCAATGAACTGTTAGTTTGAAAACTTCAGATGCGAATCGGTAGTAATTTTATTTACTTTGTATTTCAAAGTAATTTGCATCAATATTACATGCATTCAGCTTTCTGCTGGGCTCAGAGTTGATAATACTGGCCATACATGGAGTATTTCGTAACGGAGGATTCGGTAGTGCGTACCATTTGGGGCAAGGCCGATACCGTGCTGTTCATTTTTGCCGGGGCCGCGGCCGAGTTTGCCGTGAATAAGGCCGTGGATTGGCTGTACTTCACCGGCCGCCTGCCCGCCGACCCGCTGGGCCGGTTGTTTTCGACGGTAGAGTATGCGCGCCGCATTGTGTTTGCCGACCGCGCCGGGGCTGAGCAGGCCATTGATACCATTGCCGCCATCCACAGCGAGGTGGAAGCCCAACGCGGCCAGCCGATTCCGGCCTGGGCCTACCGGGACGTGCTGTACATGCTCATGGACTATTCCATACGGGCCTTTGAGCTGCTGGAACGGCCCCTTACGGAGGCTGAGCGGGCTGAGGTATTCGATGTGTTTGGGCGGGTGGGTCGCCGCATGGGCGTTCCGGACATCCCTGCTACCTACGCCGCCTGGCTCCCGGATCGGCAACGGCACCTGGAGCAGGACCTGGAGCACAGCGCCTGCACCTCCGATTTGTACCGCCAGTACCGCCGCCACCTGGGCCCGGTACGGTATCAGCTGCTGCTACAGGGGCAGCGGCTGGTGGTGCCTGCAGTAGTGAGCCGGTTGCTGGGCTTCGGCCGCCGCTCCTGGCTTGGGCCTGTGGTACCACTCTACCGCGCTACCCGCCACCTGCGCCTCAGCCAATGGGCCAAGACCAGCCTGCTGCCACTAGAGTATCGTGCCCAGATTGCCTCTTTGGATGTAGCTGCAGCTAGAAACTAGTTCCCCTCCTTAGAAAGGGGGGTTAGGGGTGGTTGACCTTGCGTCAGAATGGTTTTAGAACTAGCTCTAGTCGTCGTTCAACGAATCAACCACCCCTAGCCCCTCCTTTCTAAGGAGGGGAACTAGCTCTAACTCTAGCTAGCCCACATGACTCAACTGGCGTAGCCCAGCACCCGGTACACGGCATAGCCGGCCATTTCGTGGAGCAGGATGCTCCACAAGGCCAGCGGCTGGTCGCCGGGGAGCAGCCAATAGGATAACGTGGGTTTTCGGTCGGAAGAGTAGAAGCCCGCCGGGAAGGGCGCGGGGTGCAGGCCAACTTTGGCGAAGCAGCCCAGGGCCCGGCGCTGATGAAATGCCGAGGTGATGAGCACCGTGGACTTGATTTCGGGGTGTTGAGCCAGCAGCTCTTTGGTAAACAGCGCATTTTCGCGGGTGTTGCGGCTGCGGGTTTCCAGCAGAATATCCTGCCTGGGCACGCCAGCCAGGCGCAGCAGCACCTGCAGCTCCTGGGCCTCGGTGCGGGGCATTTCATCCTTGCTTACCTTGGGCTGCACCAATGCTCCGGAGCCACCCGTGATGATGATGCGTTTGATGCGCCCCGCCCGGTACAGCCACAGCGTATGCAGCAGTCGGTCGGCTCCCGGCCCCACGTACACCCGGTCGTGGGGCGACTTCTGGCCCTCGGTGATGCCGGTGAGCAGGATGCCCGCGTCGTGGCGACCCAGCTGACGTAGCGTTACCGGGGGCTTTTCCCAGGCCAGCAAAGCCTCATTCACGAGGGCCGGATTGGTGAAGACGAGCAGGCCGATGGCAGCTGCCCAGCGCAGCCGCTTCTGCCAGCGGGCGTGGCGCACTAAAGCCGCCAGCAGCACCAACCCCACCAGCCACACGGCCGGCGACAACACAAAATCAAGAAGCTTGGACAGGATAAAAAACATGGCCGCGAAGCTACGGCAGGAAATGCTGCCAGTGCTTCGCGGCCAAGATGTTTTGCCAATTGCCGGCAGACGGTATTAGGCCGGCTGCGGGGCTACATCGGTGCAGCGCTGCAGGTTCTGCAGCATTTCCAGCACTTCCTCTTCGGCCCGCAGCGTGTCGCACTCCATGAGCACGCCCCGGCAATACGACACAAAGAACGGAGCCACTTTGGTATCCATCATTTTGCGGGCCACCGGGTTTTCACTGGCATCCAGCCGCAGGAAAGCAGTACTGCCAAACCGTGCATCCTGCGAGAAACTCTCGAAAGGTGGGGCCAGCAGGTCGCACACCGGGCAGTTGGCCGAGGTGAACTTAGCAATTACCCGGGGGTAGTCGTGAATAAGGGTGCGCAGGCCCTGGTCGTTGGTATCAATTACTTTCATGCGGCAAGCTGGTTGACTGAGATTGAACTGCCACTAATCCGGACAGACCAAATTTCCTCAGCAGACAAAAAACCGGCTCCGGAAAATTCCTTCCCAGAGCGGTTTTTTTCGTCCTAAAACGGGAAATCAGTTCAGCTTGTTGCCGGCTAGCATCATCTGCCGGATATACTTCACCGGGGCGCTGCCGTAGCTCAGGAACTGCTCGTGGAAGGCCTTGAGGTCGAACTTGCTGCCTTGCTGCCGCTTCAGCTCCTCGCGCAGGTCGTAGATTTCGGTGGAGCCGGTGAAGTAGCTGCTGAGCTGCACTTGGCTGAGCGTGGCGCGCAGCCACTTGTTGCGGGCCTCAGCTTCTTCCTGAAATCCGTCGCGGCGGAGCATGGCCACGGCGGCGGCTTCGGTGATGGTACCGGCCTGCACCTCGTGGTCGAGGATGGCATTGAGGGTCACGCGCATGTTCCATTTGTCCCACATCAGCCAGATTTCGTCGGTGTTGCCGCCGTAGCCGCTTTCCAGCATCATGCGCTCGGTGTACACGGCCCAGCCCTCAATCATGGCCCCGTTGCCGAAGATGGATTTGATGAGCGAGGGGCTGCGGTTGGCGTACACCAGTTGGGTGTAGTGGCCCGGAATAGCCTCGTGAATGTTCAGGATCTGGAGCGTGTAGGTATTGTATTCGCGCAGGTAGCTTTCGGCCCGGTCGGCGGGCTGGCCGGTGAGGGGCTCCACGTTATAATAGGTGTTGGCGGCCTTGTCGTAGGGGCCGGGGGCCGAGATGCTGGCACCGGCCCCGCTGCCGCGCATGTACAGCGGCGTTTCGCGCACGACCAGGGGTTTGCTGGGGTCCTGGGTAAGCAGCTTGTGGTCATCCACCCACTTCACCAGCGTGGGCATCTGATCCTTCACGGCCTGTACGAAGCCCGCGGGCGTGGCGTGCTGCTGCGAGAGGCGGCCGATTACCTGCTGCACCGCCGCCAATGAATCGGCGGGCTGGGGCTGGCCGGGGAAATACTTCGGGTACAGCCGCGCCGCCCGCTTTTTCATGTCGCGTAGCAGCTCCTGCTTATGTGCCAGGGCCTTGCGGTACACCTCGTCGGCGGAGTACGTGGACTGGATATCGAGGGCGAACTTGCGGGCAAACAACGCCGGCCCGATGCGGAATGAACGAAACTTCCCGGCCGGCAGCACCTCCTGTTGCAGAAACCGCACGTACCCTTCCATGCTTAGGCGAGTAGTGGCCACGCGGGCCAGCAAATCCTGCTTCTCCCGCGCCGACAGGCCCGATTTCGCCACCGAATCCTGTAGTGCCTTCCCGAACACGTCCAGCCCACCCTGGTTCTGGCGGATGGCCAGATCGGTATGCTCACGGGTGGGCTGCTTGATGTTTTCCTTGGCGGCTTCGTAGTAGTCAGTAGCGCGGCTGAGCTTGAGGCTGATGGCGCGCAGCCGCCGGTCGAGGGGCCAGTAGCGGCCGTTCAGGATATCAGCCACCGAGCCGCCCAGGTTGTAGTTGGCCGGGTTCCACTGCCAGTCGCGCAGGGTATCGGCGTAGAAGCGGGCCGACTCCAGGTAGTTCTGCATCAGCCGGAAGTCCGTCTGGTTGTTCACCGACAGGTCTTCCAGCTTAAACGTCTTCATTTCCTGGCGGCGGCGGGCCAAAGCGGCGGATTCCGTCTGACGGCGGCCGGCGTTGGGTACCACCAGCAGCGAATCGTAGCGGTGGTAGCCGGCCCCGCTGGCCCACTCGGGGTTGTAGTACCACAGGGAGTCGATGAAGCGCTGCTTGTACCGGTCGAAATCGGCATTCACGGTTTCGGGGATGCCGGAGGTGGGCTTGCTGCCGGAGTTGCAGGCCGCCAGCGCCAGCAGGCCGGCCAGGGGCAGCGTATGAGAGAAGTAACGGTGGGACATGTACAGTTGAGTTTACAGCGCAAGGTAGCGCCGAAAGGACGCGGGTTGCTACCGGACGTTGCGGCAGCCTACCAGTAATGCGCTCCTACCCCAAGCACAACCACAGGCTACTTCCCGGCTACGCGCTACATTTGGCGCTCCGCCACCTGCTTGTAGCTGCTCCATGTCGCATTCCGTTTCCCGCCGCCGGTTTCTCTACACCCTTAGCCTGAGTGCTGCCGGCACCGTCCTGCTGCCCGCTTGCCTGCGGGCCGGCTCGGGCTCTGCAGCCGACGCGTACCTCGTGTACGTGGGCAGCTACGGCCCTGCGGAGCAGGATAACATCTGGCTCTACCGCCTCAACCCCGGCACCGGCGCGCTTACCCGCGTGGCCGGGGCCCGGGGCGGGGCAGCCCCCTCCTTCCTCACCGTAGATGCCCGCCACCGCCGCCTCTACGCCGTGAATGAGGTAGATAACTACCAGAACACCCCCAACGGCGGCGTCAGCGCCTTCGCCATTGACCCCGGCACCGGCGGCCTCACCCTGCTCAACCAGCAGGCCTCGGGCGGCACCATCCCCTGCTACATCAGCCTCGATAAAGCCGGCCGGCACGCCTTAGTAGCCAACTACGGCACTGGCACCGTGGCCGCTTTGCCCCTCACTACCGAGGGCCAGCTGCAGCCTGCCGCCTCCGTGGACCAGCACACCGGCCACGGCCCCCACAAAAACCAAAGCAACGCCCGCGCCCACTGCATCATTCCGGACCCCGCCGGCAAGTTCTTCTTCGCTGTGGATCTGGGCAATGATACCGTGTACAGCTACACGCTGAGTTCCACCGGCCAGCTGGTGCGCCAGGCCGCGCCGGCCTTCCAGGCTAAGCCGGGGGCCGGGCCGCGCATCCTCACCTTCCACCCCAGCCGCCCGCTGGCCTTCCTCATCAACGAGCTGGACTCCACCCTCACCGCCCTGGCCTACGATGCCCGCCAGGGTACCCTGCGCGAAATCCAGACCGTGCCCTGCCTCCCGCCCGATTTTACCGGCTGGAACGCCTGCGCCGATGTGCACGTCTCCCCCAACGGCCGCTTCGTCGTCGGCTCCAACCGCGGCCACGACAGCCTGGTGGTGTTTGCCCTCGATGAAGCCACTGGCCGCCTCACCCTGGTCGAGCACGTGAAGCTACCCGGCAAAACCCCGCGCAGCTTCACCTTCGACCCCAGCGGCCAGATAGTGCTGGTGGCCCACCAGCAAAGCAACACCATCGTCACCTACCGCGCCGATGCCCGCACCGGCCGCCTCACCCCCACCGGCACCAGCGTGGAGCTTCCCGCCCCCGTCTGTCTGCAGGTCTACCCCGATTTCCTGGCCGGCCGGGGGTAGACAGCACCACAACCCAGACCGTCATTCCGACCGCAGCCGAGGAATCTCGCGTGCTGATGTTGTAATGGTAACTCCAGCGAAGTGGTAGAGATGCTTAGACTTCGCTCAGCATGACAGATAGTTTGGCAACGTCAGCACGCGAGATTCCTCGGCTGCGCTCGGAATGACGTTCTTTTTGGGGACCTGTTCTCTATTGACGCGGCCGGCTCTGGTTCCCCAAAAATCCCAGGCTTTCCTGACACGTTTTTGCGGGCGGCCACGTTAGCGCCAAGCGGGTCAGTCGCCCGCCTGTTTCTGCGTATGCGCCTCCTCCTACCGTTATTTCAAATGAAAGCCAGGCACCTGCTGCCACTGCTGTTTCTGGTGCTGCCGCTGGCGCTCAAGGCCCAGCAGGGCTCCGTTCGCCGCCTCGATGAAAGCAACGGCTTCCGGGGCCTGCGCTTCGGATCCCCGCTTACGGAAAGCCTGCACCTGAAACTTCTGCAGGACAAAGGCGACGAGAAGATTTACGAGCGGGAAGACGAAGACCTGCGCGTGGGGCAGTTCTCGGCGGCTCGCATCCACTACAAGTTCTACAAAGACCAGTTTGCTACCGTGACCATCATCGTGCGCGGCCCCGAGCATGTGCAGAAGGTGCTACCCATGTTTGAAGCCCTTTACGGCCCCGGCCGGCCGGATGGCTTCAGCTACAAGTGGCACGGCAGCCTGGCTGCCCTCTCCTGCGCCTCCCTCCCCAACGACCAGATTATTCTGGCTATGAGCAGTCTGCCCCTGGCTGCGCAGATGCAGCAGGCCAAAGCGCCCGTCAACACCACTAAGCTCAAAATCAAACGGAAGTAGACCCGCCGTTTCGACAGGCCGCAGCCGAAGCTAACCCGCCGCACTTCGCGAAACCAACGCTTCGCGCTACATTCGCCGGATAGAATTTCTTTCCGCTATGCGCCGCTTCTCCCCGCTTCTGCTTTCCGGCCTGCTGCTGAGCCTTTCGGCTTCGGCCTGCTCGACCACCCCGCCCGAAACCATCCGAACTGCTCCAACCGCCGATGCTCCGCCCGCTATTCCGGTAGAGTCGGGGGCGGCCGTGATGCAGGCTTCCGGCCGCTTTCCTGAAACGTTTGAACAGGGCGGCAAAGGCGCTTACTCGGAGGGCGACGAGCAGCTGGGCTCCGGCTCCTGGCACTTCACCGAGGCGCTTATCGGCTCCTCCGACCAGGACCACAAGCGCGGGGAGCACGCCGCCCGCCTGCGGACCCGGGGCCGGCTGCGCATGAACTTCGACGCGCCCAGTGGAGTGCGCACCATCCGCATCAGCTCGGCGGCCTACGGCCAGGACGCGGCCAGTATCTGGGAGCTGTGGGGCAGCGTGGACGGGGGCCGCACGTTCCGGCGCATCGGTAGCCCGGTGCAGGCCAAAGGTCCGCGCCTGCTGACCACCACCTTTCAGGGTACCACGCCCGGTCCACTGCGGCTGGAAATCCGCAAAACGGACAGCGGCTCCGGCCGGCTGAATATTGATGATATTGAGCTAGAAACGGGCAGCGGCGCAGCTGTGGCCGGTGGCGTGGCTTCGGTGCCGGCTCCCACCCCTGCGCCCCGGCCATCCACTTCAGCTCCGAAGCCCTCAACCTCCCAGGCTCCCAATCAGGCCCCTTCCCTCGACAACGACAACCTGGGCCTGGGCAACCCCAGCGGCGCCACGGCCAACGTGAGCATGTCCACCAACTATCTGCTGGTGAAGCCGCAGTTTACCATTGGCTACAACGCCCTGCGCGGCACGCCCACCTGGGTTAGCTGGCATCTTACCCGCACCGATATTGGCTCGGCCCCGCGCCAGGACGATTTCCGGCCCGACCCGGCCCTGCCCCGGGAGTTTTACCAGGTGACGCGCAACTCCTATTCGGGTTCGGGCTTCGACAAAGGCCACAACTGCCCCAGTGCTGACCGCACCCGGGAGCTGGACGACAACTCGGCCACTTTCCTGATGACCAACATGATTCCGCAGGCTGGCAACAACAACCAGCGCACCTGGAGCAGCCTGGAAGAATGGACGCGCGGGCAGGTGCAGCGGGGCCAGGAAGTGTACATCATCATGGGCAGCTACGGCAAGGGCGGCACCGGCACGGCCGGCTTCAAAACTACCATCGATAACGGCCACGTGACCGTGCCGGCCCGGGTGTGGAAGGTGCTGGTCATTCTGCCCGAGGGCTCCAATGATATTCAGCGCATTGCCGCCGGCCAGGCCCGACTGCTGGCGGTGGATACCCCCAACGACCAGACCGTCAGCCCCGACTGGAGCCAGTACCGCACCAGCATCGACGCCATCGAAGCGGCCACCGGCCTGGATTTGCTCAGCAAAATCCCGCTGGCCGCCCAGGACCGGCTGGAGGCCCAGGTAGATACCGCCCCCACGCGGTAACTACATCAGCAGCAAAGAAGAAAACAAAGCCTCACGGCCACACTGCGCGGACTACAACCCACTGGAACGTCATGCAGAGCGCAGCGAAGCATCTCGCGTGCTGACGTCTGAATAGCATTTCAACGTCAGCACGCGAGATGCTTCGGCTGCGCCTCTGCATGACGACCTTTTAGATATGGCTTTCTGGTCAACTACCTACACTGCCGCCTTCGGGTGCGGTTTATGAGTAGCAAATACCCGTATCTACATGGGTTGGTGAACTATTCCATTTGCGGGCGCGTACCTTTGCTCTGACGCGTCCCACCGCCTCATCGTTTTTTCCTTGAGACTTCCCCGCCCATTCTGCCCCTCCGTGGGGGTGGAATGGGCGTTTTTTTGGGCTTCCGGCCGTTTATCACATGGTTACTCAATCCGTTCCTTCGCCTGCGCTGCGGCCCCGGCACACCTACCGGCTGGCAGTGGGCAGCACTTTCTTGCTGCAGGGCCTGTGCTTTTCAACCTGGGCGGCCCGCATCCCTACGGTGCAGCAGCAAATGGGCCTTTCCGACACGGAGCTGGGCGGGGTGCTACTGGCCGTGCCGCTGGGCCTGGTGACTTCGCTGCCGCTCACGGGCTGGCTGGTGGCCCGCTTCGGGAGCCGGCTGATGGCCGTACTGGGCGTGATGCTGTACGCGCTGGGTTTGCCACTGCTGGCCCTGGCGGCCTCGGTGCCGCAGCTGCTGGCGGCGCTGGTGCTGTTTGGGGTGGCGAGTAACATGGCCAACATCAGCGTGAATACCCAGGCCGTGGGCGTGGAGGGGCTGTACGGACGCTCCATTATGGCTAAGTTTCACGGAGTCTGGAGTCTGGCCGGCTTTGCCGGCTCGGCTATCGGCGCGTTTATGATTGCCCACCACGTGGCACTGCTGCCCCACTTCCTGCTGATATCGGGGGCGGTGCTGCTGGGGCTGCTGGTGGCCCGGCCGTTTCTGCTGCCCCAGGATGCTCCCCGCGAAGCCGACGCCCCCATCTTCGTGCTGCCCGACAAATCGTTGCTGCTGCTGGGGGTGCTGGCGTTCTGCTCCCTGCTCTGCGAGGGCACCATGTTCGATTGGAGCGGGGTGTACTTCCGCAAAGTGGTGCAGGCTCCCACCGCGCAGGTGGGCGTGGGCTTTGCCGCTTTCATGAGCACCATGGCCGCCGGCCGCTTCATTGCCGATTGGTTTACCGACCGGTTTGGCCGCACCCGCACACTCATGCTGAGCGGCTTGCTGGAAGCGGCGGGCCTGCTGCTGGCCGTGGGTTTCCCGGGCTTCATCACGGCTACCATCGGGTTTATGCTGGTGGGCCTGGGCGTGTCGTCGGTGGTACCGCTGGTGTACGGGGCGGCCGGACGCTCCAAAACCATGTCGGCGGGGGTAGCACTGGCGGCCGTGTCTACGGTGGGCTTTGCGGGGTTTCTGCTGGGGCCGCCGGTTATCGGGCTGGTGGCCGGGGCTACCAGTCTGCGCGTGTCCTTTGCGCTTATTGCCGTAATGGGGCTTGTAGTAGCCCTGCTGGCCCGGCGCGTAGAGGAGTAATTTTAGGCCGTAATCAGGGAATGGAGGGGGCGTTTCCCGCCACGCGCGGAATGTCGTTCTTTGGGGCGCCTTACCAACCCTCCCCGCTGCCATGCCCGACGCGCCCTCCGAGAATATCTACACCCCGCGTCAGCAGTACGTGCTGCTGATTGTGTGCCTGATCGGGTTGGCCGTACTGATTCTGGTGGGCCTGGGCAGCTACATTACGGCCTTTCTGGGGGCGGGCATTCTGTATGTGGTGTTCCGGCCGTGGTTTCAGGCGCTGGTGCACCGGCGCGGCTGGAACCGGCAGCTTGTCACGGCGGGGTTGCTCACCTTTGCCTTCGTGGTGATTATTCTGCCCTTTACGGCCCTCACCCTGATGCTGGTGGACCGCATCCGCGACTACGCCCAGGATACCACCCAGATTATGGCCGTGCTCCACAAAATCGAGCAGAAAACCGGCTACCGCTTCACCACCGAGCAGAATGTGCGCGGGCTGGTGCAGCAAAGCGTCAGCTGGCTCAGCACCCGGATTCCCTCTCTGGCCACTGGCCTGCTGCACTTTACAGTGATTATCGGGCTGATGCTGTTTACCATGTACTTCATGTTCACGCAGGAAGAAGGGTTTCTGCGGGGGCTGCGGCGCTACCTGCCCTTCCGCGCCAGCACCCTGCGGGAACTGGGCGAGTCGCTACGCAACACGGTGAATGCCAACGTACTCGGCCAGGCCCTCATTGCCTTCGTGCAGGCGGTGCTTACCGGCCTCACCCTCTGGATTTTTGGCGTACCCGATGCCCTGTTTTGGGGTACAGTGGCATTTTTTACCGCCTTCATTCCGGTGCTGGGCACGCCGTTGGTGTGGGGGCCGGCGGCCATTCTGAAGCTCACCCAGGGCCATACGGGGCAGGGCGTCGGGATTCTGCTGGTGGGTATCATTCTCATTATCAACATCGATAACCTGCTGCGCATTGTGCTGGCCCGCCGCATGGGCAATATTCACCCGCTTATCACGCTGGCCGGGGTAGTGTTGGGCGTCGAAATTTTCGGGATTCTGGGACTGGTGCTGGGGCCATTGCTCCTCTCCTACTTCATGGTGCTGATGGGCGTATTTGAGCGGGAGAACCGCCTGCACCGCCGCGTCCGTGCCGAGCAGCTTCCGGCGGCTGGTCCAGCTGAGGAGGCCTCGCCAACCAATTAGCGGCTCAGTTGCTCCAGCAGCAGCCGCACCCGGTCTGTTTCCAAAGGCCGCCGCAGGTTCACCAGTACCAAGCTGCTTTGACACTGCTGGCTACTTAGCACTGCCTTTTCGGCTTCAAAAGGGGCATCCTCCAGCCAGCGAAAGGGCTGGGTGAAATCTATGCCATCGGTTTTCAGCGCGTCCCAATTCGTAGGGCGTACTGCCGCCAGCCGGTTTAGCCAGTAAGACTCATAGAATTGCGCCAGGTAGCGCAGGGCCGTGGCCGCATCTCCCCTACAGTGAGTAGTGAGCCAATAACAGGTGAATCGGTTTAGGGCTATGTCTAGCAGCGGCTCGATGCCGGCTGGCTTGGTTGAGTGGCGGGTTGTCAGCAATACCCCGTCGATATCCAGGTATAGGTTGAGCATGCGCTTAAAATCTACTGGCTATGGATGAAATTCTAATTTCTGACGAATTTGTGCGGAAGATTTCCATCCGAGGCAATGACCTTCTGGCTCAACCTTCGTAGCTACAGTTCCTAGCTTTTACTATATGCTAAAACTTGTGCTGCTCCGCCACGGCGAGAGTATCTGGAACCAGGAAAACCGCTTTACGGGCTGGACCGACGTGGATTTGTCGGAGGAAGGATTGCGGCAGGCCTGGCACGCCGGCGACGTACTGCGCCAGCACGGCTACATGTTTGATATAGGTTTTACCTCGGTGCTGAAGCGGTCCATTAAAACCATGCACCTGACGCTGGAGGCTATGGATTTGCTCTGGATTCCGGTGCAGAAATCGTGGCGGCTGAACGAGCGGTTTTACGGGGCACTGCAGGGCCTCAACAAAGCCGATACCATTGCCCAGTATGGTACCGAACAGGTGCAGCGCTGGCGCCGCGACCCGCATGAGTTGCCCCCGCCCATCACCCCCGACGACCCGCGCTACCCCGGCCACGATGCCCGCTACCGCCACCTGACGGCCCGGGAGCTGCCCCTCACGGAAAACCTCAGCCAGACCATAACCCGGGCCCTGCCCTTCTGGACGGAAACCATTGTGCCGGCCCTCCGCAGCCACCAGAAAGTGCTGGTGTGCGCCCACGGCAACAGCCTGCGGGCCCTGGTGCAGTACATCGACCACCTCTCCGACGCCGAAGTAGCCGAGCTGGATATTCCGACCGGCACCCCGCTGGTGCTGGAACTGGATGATGACCTCAACCGGCTCAACCAATACTACCTGGAGCCCCCCACGCAGCCGGGACCCGGATAATAGTTGTTAGTTGCTGGTTGTCAGTTGTTAGTTGTTCGTTGTCAGGCAATAGCAGAGAATTCGGCCAAAAACCAACAACCTCACCTGACAACGAACAACCAACAACCAACAGCTACCTTCTCAGCCGCAGGGAATTGGTGAGCACTGAAACGGAGCTGAGGGCCATGGCGGCGGCGGCCAGCATGGGCGAAAGTAGCCAGCCGGTGAACGGGTACAGCAGTCCGGCCGCTACCGGAATGCCCAGCACATTGTAGATAAACGCAAAAAACAGGTTTTGCCGGATAGTGCGCATGGTCTGGCGCGAGAGGTTGATGGCCGTAACCACGCCCCCCAGGTCGGAGCGCATGAGGGTGATGCCGGCAGCCTCCATCGCCACATCCGTCCCGGACCCAATGGCCAGCCCGATATCGGCCTGGGCCAGGGCGGGCGCATCGTTGATACCGTCGCCCACCATGGCCACGGTGCGGCCTTCGCCCTGCAGCTCCTTCACTTTACCGGCTTTGTCCTGGGGTAGCACTTCGGCAAAATACCGCGTGATGCCCACTTCTCTGGCCACGCTGGCAGCCGTTTGCGCATTGTCGCCGGTCATCATCACCACGTCAATACCTTCGGCCTGCAGCTGCCGGATGGCCACCACTGAGGTATCCCGCACCGTGTCAGCCACGCCAATGAGGGCTGTTACCTGGCCATCAATAGCCACGTACAGCACCGTTTTGGCCTGGTTCAGCAGCTGCGTGGCTGTGGTTTCCAGCTCCGGTGCCAGAAGGATGTTGTGGTCTGCCAGCAGGCGCCGGTTACCCACAAGCACTTGCCGGCCGGCCACCGTGGCACCGGCCCCACGTCCCTCGTGTGCCTGAAACCCGCTGGCCTCGGGCCGGGCGGCGCTCTGGGCTTCGGCGTAGCGCACCACGGCGGCGGCCAGCGGGTGCTCGGAGTGGCGCTCCAGCGCCGCCAGCAGTGGCAGCACTTCGGCAGCCGGCTGCCCGGCGGGCACGAAATCCGTTACGTTAGGCTCACCGCGAGTGATGGTGCCGGTTTTGTCGAGCAGGACGGTATCCACGCGGTGGGCCTTTTCCAGGGCCTCCGCGTTGCGGATAAGCACGCCCTGTTCGGCCCCTTTCCCGGTGCCTACCATAATAGCCGTGGGAGTAGCCAGCCCAAGCGCGCAGGGACAGGCAATAATGAGCACCGCCACGAAATTGACCAGGGCCAGCGGCAGCCGCTGCTCTGGCGGACCCAGCGCAAACCACGCCACAAACGTGACGAGGGCAATACCCACAACAATGGGCACAAACACGGCGCTAACCTGGTCGGCCAGGCGCTGAATGGGGGCGCGGCTGCCCTGGGCCTCTTCTACCAGCCGCACAATCTGGGCCAGTACTGTATCGGCCCCTACTTTGGTAACGCGGAAGCAGAACGACCCGGTTTTATTGAGGGTGGCCCCGAATACCACGTCGCCGGCCTGCTTTTCCACCGGCAGGCTCTCCCCGGTCAGCATGGACTCATCCAGGGCCGAGCGGCCTTCCAGAATCAGGCCATCGGTGGCCACCTTCTCGCCGGGGCGCACCAGCACTTCGTCGCCGGGCTGCACCAGCTCAATGGGCACATCTACCTCCTGGCCCTGGCGTAGTACCCGTGCCGTTTTGGCCTGCAGTTGCATCAGGGCCCTGATAGCCGCCGATGTTTTCTGCTTGGCCCGGCTTTCCAACACTTTTCCCAGCAGAATCAGGGCAATAATGGTGGCCGTGGTATCATAGTACACCTCTGGCATGATGCCGCGCTGCATAAAGTAGTGCGGCGCCACGGTGGCGGCCAGGCTATAGAGGAAGGCCGCGCCGGTACCCACGGCAATGAGCGTATCCATACTGGCCGTGCGGTGCCGCAGGCCGTTCCAGGCGGCCACGTAAAACTCCCGGCCGCTATACAGCAACACGGGCAGCGTGAGCAGCAGCAGTACGTAGTTGAGCGCGGGCGCGGGCACCAGGGCCATCAGGCGGGGCCAGAGCATGAGCATACTCAGCGGCATAATTACAACGGCCAGTGCCACCGCCACCTGAAACCGGCGCTTGAGGCTGGCATACGCGGCGGCTTTGCGCTGGTCCAGCTCCTCAGTGGCACCCAGCACGCCGGGGCCGGGCGTTACGGCGGGCTCGTGTACCGCGTAGCCGGCCTGCTCCACAGCAGCTTTGAGGCCGGCGCGGTCAATCTGAGTGGGCAGGTACTCAATGGTGGCTTTTTCGGAGGCCAGGTTGACGGTGGCGCGCTGCACGCCGGGCGTGCGGCTGAGGGCCCGCTCCACAAAGTTGGAGCAGGAAGCGCACGTCATTCCCTCAATGTTCAGGGTTTCAGTGCGGGTTGGTCCGGCGGGCGGCGCGGCCGGGCCGATGGGTTGAGCAGCAGACATCGGAAAGCAATAGCAAGCAGTGGGGCAGCAGAGTCAGACTCCGCAACAAATAAACCAGGTAAGCCCGCCATTGGCGGTGCAGAATTACCCTTCCAGACCTACAACATTTGCAGCTCCGGCCTTATGGCCTCACTGGCGGGCAGAAATACCGGGGGTACCGTTTACTTTTGCCGCACGCCCCGGGTAAAACATTTCCGGGGCGGGCCGGGTAGTTGGCCTCTGAACTTACTTCCCTTTTTTCTTCTTCTGCATGACCTCATTCCGCCAGAAAGCCCTCAAGTTCCTCTATCCGCTCATTATGCGGCTGTCCAAATCAGGCAACCGGGGCAAGGTGCTCGAAAACAAGAAGCAAGTGGCTGGGCCGGTTTCGTTCTACCAGCTCGACGGCCAGCTGAACAGCGGCCAGCGCCTGGCGTTTCAGGACCTGAAGGGTAAGAAAGTGCTGCTGGTGAATACGGCCTCCAACTGCGGCTTCACCAACCAGTACGAGGAGCTGCAGCAGCTTTCCGAGCAGTTCAAAGATGAGCTGGTGGTGCTGGGCTTCCCGGCCAACGATTTTGCCGAACAGGAAAAGGCCGACGATAAAGCCATTGAGCAGTTTTGCCAGGTAAACTTCGGCGTATCCTTCCCCTTGATGAAGAAAAGCGTGGTGGTGAAGCAATCCGAGCAGAACCCGGTGTACCAGTGGCTTTCCGATGCCGGCTGCAACGGCTGGAACGAACAGGCCCCCGACTGGAACTTTGCCAAATACCTCATCAGCGAGGACGGCCGCCTGCTCAACTACTTCGGCCCCGCCGTTTCCCCGCTCAGCGACACCGTCATCGGTAGCATTAAGCCGGCCGGCAGATAGCCCTACCCCAGACGTACCAGAGCAGTAACGCGGAAAGCCGCCAGCTGAAAGAAGAAGTTGTACATTAGGCAGTCCATACACAATCGTTTGTGCATAAAATGACTAAATCTTCATAAATGGACGCCGCAGCTGCTTGGAAGCTTGCCCACTCGGCACAGCGCCGCAGGCAGCCCATAGGGCACTTTTCATTGACACCTACGTTCACCTAATAGCTCTCTTTTCGTGACTTCACCTTTTGACCTGACCGGTAAAATTGCCCTGGTAACGGGCTGCAACAAAGGCATTGGCCAGGGTATGGCGCTGGGCCTGGCCGAGGCCGGGGCCGACATTATCGGCGTATCGGCCACGCTGGCCCTGAGCGGCTCCGAAACCGAGCAGAAAGTGCAGGCCCTGGGCCGCAGCTTCACCGCCTACCAGGCTGATTTTAGCCAGCGGGCCTCAACAGATGCTTTTCTGGCCCAGGTGATGCAGGATTTCCCCCGGATTGATATCCTTATCAACAACGCCGGCACCATCAGGCGCGCCCCCGCCGCCGAGCACAGCGACGAGCTGTGGGACGAGGTGCTGCAGATTAACCTGGATGCTCCGTTCCGGACGGCCCGGGCCATCGGGGGCCGCATGCTGGAGCAGGGGGCCGGCAAAATCATCTTCACGGCGTCGCTGCTGACGTTTCAGGGCGGCATCAACGTGCCGGGCTACGCGGCCAGCAAGGGTGCTATCGGCAGTGTGGTGAAGGCTCTGGCCAACGAGTGGGGCGGGCGCGGGGTGAACGTAAACGCCATTGCCCCCGGCTACATTGCCACCGACAACACCACCGCCCTGCGCCAGGACCCAGACCGTTCCCAGAGCATTCTGGGCCGGATTCCGGCCGGCCGCTGGGGCACCCCCGAAGACTTTAAAGGCCCCACCGTATTCCTGGCTTCCGCCGCCGCCGACTACGTGCACGGCACCATCCTGACCGTGGATGGCGGCTGGATGGGCCGCTAACGGTGAATGTGTGAAGTGGTGCAATTGTGCGGCGGCCTTAGCAGCTGACGAGAAACTTCACCCGCCAGATTCACCCAGTCACAACTTCGCAAATTCACAATTTCACTCTGTATGCAACAACGCTTTGCTGTCAGCCCCCGCGAAACGGCGGCTATGCTCACTGCCGAACGGCGGGAGCATTTTCTGATTGAACAACTCTTCGTGGCCGGTGACATCACGCTGGTATACACGCACTACGACCGGATGATTGTGGGCGGCGTAGTGCCCGGCGGCGCTACGGTAGCCCTGCCAAATCCTGATGAGCTGAAAGCTGCTTATTTCCTGGAGCGCCGCGAGCTGGGCATCCTCAACATCGGCCAGCCCGGCCAGGTAACCGTGGATGGCACCACCTACCAGCTCGGCCACCAGGATTGCCTGTACGTGGGCCGGGGCTCCAGAGAAGTGCAGTTCAGCGGTGCGGAAGCCAGATACTACGTATTGTCGGCGCCGGCGCACCACGCCTACCCCACCACTCTGCGCACCCAGGCGGAGGCCACACCGCTTGAAATGGGCACGCTGGAAACCGCCAACCAGCGCACCATCTACAAGTACATCTACTCCGAAGGTATCCAGAGCTGCCAGCTGGTAATGGGCCTCACCCAGCTCAAGCCGGGCTCAGTGTGGAATACCATGCCCTCGCACACGCACACGCGGCGCATGGAAGCCTATCTGTATTTCAACCTGCCCGAAAACCAGCGGGTGCTGCACCTGATGGGCGAGCCGAGCGAAACCCGTCCGCTGTGGGTGAGCAACGAGCAGGCCATTCTGTCGCCGCCGTGGTCCATTCATACCGGCTGCGGCACCAGCAACTACGCCTTCATTTGGGGCATGGCCGGCGAAAACCTGGAGTACACCGACATGGACCCCGTTGGCATTTACGATTTGCAGTAGCTACGGCGGAATTGTCTTTTCCGGTAGCGTAGCAGTGGGTGCGTTGGAGCGTCGGCAGATGGCTTCAACGCACCCACTGGTTTTACAGCGCCTTGGTAAAGCTGACCTTGATTTTCAGCTGAAAATCGGCAATGACCTTGAAAATTTCCTTGAGCGTGACCTGCTCCACCTGGGTCAGCGTCTTGGGGTCGAGGTAGTTGGTGGGGGTTTCCCGGTCGTTGATGAGTTGGCGGGCCTGTTTCTGCAGGCGCATGCCCATGAGGTAGTAGTAGGCCTGCAGCAGCTCTTGGTACTCCTGCTCCTTGAACACGCCCAGCTCCCGCAGCCCGGCCAGCCGCCGGCCGGTATTGGTTTCGAACAACTGATGCCGCAGAGCATACACCCGCACCAGGTCCACAATGGGTGTCATGGCCTTTTTAAGGTCGAACACGCGCTGGCCTTCCTGCTCAAACGTGCGAAAACGGCCCAGAAATGACGTTAGTGGCGGCTCGTACTGCAGGGCGTTGCGGGTCATGAAGAACAGGAACCGGTCGAGGGGGCGGGCCAGCTCCTCCCGCAGAAACGCGTGCAGTTCCTGCATCAGCCCGGCGTCGCCGTACAGGTAGCGGCAGTCGAAGAAAGTAGCCATCCGCATCACCGTTTCAGGGTTCGATTCGCTCATCCACTGCTGGTAGTTGCGCTTCCAGTGCGAGAGAGAGTGGGTCCACTTGGGATTCTTGGCCATAAAGCCGCCCGTGCAGAAATGCAGCCCGATGTGGTTCAGCTCATCAGAAATGGCCGTGGCAAAGCGCAGAAACCAGGCCCGGACCTCTTCCCGATGCTCATTGGCCTTGTCCTCGTAGATGATGGCATTGTCCTGGTCCGTCACCAAGGTCTGCTCCTGCCGGCCTTCACTGCCCAGCACCATAAACACAAAACGCGCCGGCGCCGGCCCCTGCTCGGCCAGGGCCCGCTCAATCACCTTCAGCGAAATCGTATCGACAACGGTGCTGATAACCTGGTTGACGATGTCGGCCTTCACGCCCCGGCTCAGGAGCTGGTTTACAATATCGGGCACCATTTCCCAGCGCCGCTTCAGCTCCCGGGGGCTCTGGGCCAGCTTCACGGCCTGAATAAACATAAACGGCGACTGGGCCAAATCACTGAGCAGCTTGTTGCGGCTCAGAAACCCAACGTAGCGGCCCGCCCGCTCCACCAGCAGGTAGCGGGTTTTGGTCTGGAACATGCGCAGCACAGCCTCATACACGTAGGCCTCCTCCGCAATGCTGACCAGCGGCGTGGCGGCCACTTCCTGCACCGGCCCGCGGGCATCAAGGCAGCGGGCAATAACGGAGTCGCGAAGGGTAATATCCGTGCAGTAGCCGGTAATGGCCTCGTGCTCATCCGTCACGAACAGGCAGCTGACCTTGGCGGCGGCCATGCGGCGGGCGGCTTCAAAAATGGGTAGCTGCCCCGGACACGTCACCAGGGCCCGCACTTCCAGCGTGCTGATGCGGCGCGAAAACAGCTGGTCGGCCACCAGGTAGTTTTGCTCCGGCGGGGCTACCGGCTTCACGAAGTGCGCGTACTCCTCGTCGAGCATCCGCTCCCCGTAGCGGGCCGTGAAGTAGTGAAAAAACGGCTCATACGCCAGGCAGAGGGCCCGAAAATCCCGGCGGGGCAGCTGCAGCACGCGGGTGCCTTTGCGAACCAGCACGGTGCGCAAGGAGCGTTTCTTGTTGAGCAGAATGGACATGCCCCCGTAGCAGGTGCCCGGCCCGTAAGTTTCGGGCAGGCGCTTGTGCTGCTCACTGTCGTAGAAAAAGGTTTCGTAGGCTCCCTCCGCCAGAATATCAAGGCTGCGCAGCTTGGATACATCCTGCTGGTACAGCAGCTTCTCGCTGGTGTAGCGCACTTCTTCCAGCAGGTCGACCACGCCGCGCACTACCTCATCGGGCAACAGGTTGAACGGGGCTACCGTCCGCAGAAAAGCCAGTCGATTATCCATGCGCGAGACAGTAAACCAGTACAAGAAAGCCGGCCAGCGTCAGCAGCCAGGGCCAGGGAAACCGGCGCGTCGTGCGCCCGCCGGGTAGAAGTAAGGGCGCTTGCCCGTTGAGCACCGCATCCGAAATAATGCCTTGGCGGCGCAGCTCAAAAAAGCAGCGGGCGGTGGCGGCCACATCCGTTACGGCATCGTGCAGGCGCGGCATGGGCTCCCCGAACAGCCGCTCGTGCAGCTCGTGCAGGCGCAGCGCCCGGCCCGGGCCTTCCGGCCGGACTGCCCGGCTCACCTGCATGGTGCAGAACTGCGGTAGCGCCGGCAGCGGGTTGGGCAGCTGCGCCCGCCACAGGGCCGCCCCTGCCACGTGAAAATCCAGCTGCAGAAAGTGCCCGATTACCCGGGGGGTGTACTCCGCCAGATCGGCCAGCAGGCGGCGCAACACCGCCTCCGGCTCCTGCCCCTGCTCCGCCAGAAACTCCGGCGTCAGGCCATGAATGGCTACTGATTGGGCCGTCATGCGGCCGGCGGGTACCGGCAGGTAGGCCTGCTCCGCTTTCAGCAACTCGCCTTCCGGCGTGTAAATTTCCCAGGCCAGCTGGGCAATATGAGGCCACTCCCACTCCTCGGCGTACGGGCGGTGCCAGCGGGCCGGCAGGCCCGTGGTTTCGGTATCAATAAAAAGCAGATACTGCCGGGGCATGGGCGCAGACCTATCGGGCGGCAGTTTTGGCGGCGCGCTTGCCGGCCGGCGCTGCCGGTTTCGCCTCCCGCACCGAAGAGCTCCGCATCAGCAGCTCCGGGCGTAGCACAATCTGCCGGGGCGCAAAGGCGGTGCCGTGGGATTCAATCAACTCCAGCAGCAGGCGTACCGTAGCTTGGCCCATTTCCTCGCAGCGCTGGTCGATGGTGGTGATGGAGGGTTCGGAAATAACGGTAAAGGCCTCGTTGCTGAAGCCCGTAATGGCCACGCCGTCGGGTACCGGCACGCCCTGACGCCGGGCTTCCTGCAAAGCCCCCAGCGCGCAGTAGTCGCCGGCCGAGCAGACGGCATCGGGCGGGTTGGGCAGGGCCAGCCAGTTGCGCATAGCGCCTGCCCCTTCCAGCTGGGTCATGTCGGTAAACACAATCAGCTCCTCGTCCACGGGCAGGCCGGCTTCCCGCAGGCCCTCCAGGTAGCCCCGGTATCGGTTTTTGTAGATGGTAAGATGCTGCGGCCCTGCCAGATGCGCAATGCGGCGGCAGCCCTGCGCCACCAGATGGCGGGTAGCAATAAGGGCTCCTTCCTGGTCATCAAGCACCACGGCGTTTACGTCTTCCCCCTCCATACTCCGGTCGAAAAACACCAGCGGCAGGCCCCGATTCTGGACCTCCTCGAAGTGCCGGTAGCTGGTGGTAGTGCGCGACAACGACACCATAATGCCCGCAACCTGGGCGCTGAGCAAAGCCTCGATATTGCGCCGCTCCTGGGCCGCATCCTCGTGCGACTGGCAGATGATGACGTTGTAGCCGGCTTTGGTGGCGGCCGTTTCGATGCCGTGTACGACCGATGGGAAAAACCGCCCTTCAATGTAGGGCACGATAATGCCCAGCAGCTTGCTCTTGCCCTTGCGCAGGGCTGAGGCCAGCCGGTTAGGCTGGTAATTATATTTCTTGGCCAGCTTCTGTACCTTCGCCTTCATTTCCGGCCCGATGCTATAGTGGTTACTCAGCGCCCGGGAAATGGTAGTCATGGATACGCCCAGCTCCCGCGCTAGGTCGGCCATAGAAACGGGAGTGCCGGATGAGGGCGCAGCGGGAGTCTTTTTACGGGGAGCCATATAACTGGTAATACACAATGCTTTGTGTAAATAAAGCAAAAATCCGGCATAACGGCCGAGGCTTCAGCAGTAGCGCCCCGGCATCCCGTGGTGTAACATTCGCTACGCGTACAAACAGAATAAGTACGTTATGGATATTGAACGGGCTATAAATCGTGTATACACGGCCGGATCTTACTCCCTCCCACCGTTGCAACGACCTAATTTCTCCGGAATATGAAAAGCAGATAATTATAAAACAATCGTTTGTGTTAAACAACTCAACATATCATTTTAATCATGCCATTTGCCCTGGTAACCCTTCTGTTTCCCTAATACCTTTGTCACTGCAGCCTGTTCCGGCGCTGACACTCATTCTCTACCTGCATGAAGGCATTCCTTTTCGACCTCAATGGCACCATGATTCACGATATGGACTACCACACCCGGGCCTGGCAGCAGCTGCTGAACGAGGACCTGGGTGGGCAGTTTACCCGCGAGCAGGTGAAGCTCCAGATGTACGGTAAAAACCAGGAAGTGCTGGTGCGTATGTTCGGCCCCGACCGGTTTACGGAGGAAGAAATGGTCAGCCTTGCCCTGGAGAAGGAAAAGCGCTACCAGGAGGCCTACCGCCCGCACCTGCGGCTGCTGCCGGGACTTCCGGAGTTTCTGGCGCGCGCCCACCAGCGGGGCATTCCGATGGCCATTGGCTCGGCGGCTATTCCGTTCAACATTGATTTCGTGCTCGACACGTTGAACATTCGGCACTACTTCGCGGCCATTGTTTCGGCCGATGACGTGACCATCAGCAAGCCCCACCCCGAAACCTTCCTGAAAGCCGCCACCCAGCTCGGCGTAGTCCCCACCGACTGCCTCGTGTTTGAGGACGTGCCCAAAGGGGCCGAGGCTGCCATCAACGCCGGCATGCGGGCCGTCATCCTCACCACCACCCACGAGCCGGCCGAATTCGCCCACCTGCCCAACATCCTCCACTTCGCCCCCGATTACACCGACGCCTTTATGCAGGAATTGGTGTAGGGAACAGCCAGAACGAACGTAGCAGCCCGTTATGCTGAGCGGAGCCGAAGCATCTCTACCGCTGGCTAATCAAAGAAGTTAGCATTGCGGTAGAGATGCTTCGGCAAGCTCAGCATGACGGGCTGTTTTCTTGCCAACGTCAGCATGAGAGATGCTTCGGCTTCGCTCAGCATGACGGACTGGTTGTGACGTTCTATTCAGCGTAGCAGCCTAGCGCTGGCTGAAGGCTACGTCATTATAGCGCAGCTCGTTTTTGAAGGTGCGCAGCTTGGTTTCGTCGTCGATGATGAGGTACTCAATGCCGGCCATTTCAGCGAAGTCTTCGAGGTACTCGGCCGTGAGGTTCTGGCTGTAGCCGGTGTGGTGGGCCCCGCCGGCGTGAATCCAGGCGGCTACGCCGGTTTTCAGGTCGGGCTTCACCTTCCAGAGCACCCGGGCTACGGGCAGCTTAGGCAGGTCGTGCTCGGGCGCTACGGCTTCCACCTCATTCACAATCAGCCGGAAGCGGTGCCCCAGATCCACGATGGTAGCATTGAGAGCCGGGCCGGCCGGGCAGTTGAATACCAGGCGGGCCGGGTCGGCCTTGCCACCGATGCCCAGGGGGTGCACTTCCACCTTCACCTTGCCCTCCGAAATGGATGGGCAGATTTCCAGCATGTGCGAGCCCAGCACCAGCTCGTTGCCGGGCTGGAAGTGGTAGGTGTAGTCTTCCATGAAGGAGTTGCCGCCGGGTAGGCCCGCGCCCATCACCTTCATGGCGCGTACCAGGGCCGCCGTTTTCCAGTCGCCTTCCCCCCCAAAGCCGTAGCCCTCGGCCATCAGGCGCTGAGTGGCAATGCCGGGCAGCTGCACCATGCCGTGCAGATCCTCGAAGGTATCGGTGAAGCCAATGGCCTTTTTGTCCTGCAGAAACCGGCGCATCCCGGCCTCAATGCGGGCCGCGTCGCGCAGGCCTTCGCGCTGGCTGCCGCCGTCCCGTAGGGCCTCGCCCAGCTCGTATTCCTGCTCGTAGGTAGCCAGCAGCTCGTTTACCTGCTCCTCGGTTACCTCATTAATCACGGCTACCAAATCGCCAATGCCGTAGGTGTTCACCTCGTAGCCAAACTGCAGCTCAGCCTCCACCTTGTCGCCCTCGGTTACGGCCACGTAGCGCATGTTGTCGCCGAAGCGGACGATGCGGCCGCCCTGCCAGTCGGCCCAGGCGCAGGCCGCGCGGGCCCAGACGCGGAGGCGCTCCTGCGCGTCCGGGCTCTGCCAGTGGCCCACCACCACCTTGCGCTTCACCCGCATGCGCGACGTGATGAAGCCAAACTCCCGGTCGCCGTGCGCCGACTGGTTGGTGTTCATGAAGTCCATGTCGATGTCCTGCCACGGAATGTCGCGGTTGAACTGAGTGTGCAGGTGGGCCATGGGCTTTTGCAGAATCTTCAGGCCGTTGATCCACATTTTGGCCGGCGAGAAGGTGTGCATCCACGCAATTAGTCCCACGCAGCTGGGGGTGGTGTTGGCTTCCTGCATCAGCTGGTATATCTCGGCCGGACCCGTCAGCACGGGCTTGTAGACCACCTTGATGGGCAGCGCGGAGCCGAGAGCTTCGGCAATCTGCTGGGAGTGCTGGGCTACTTCCTCCAGGGTTTCGGGACCGTAGAGGTGCTGGCTGCCGGTGATGAACCAGGCTTCGTAGTGCGAAATGTCGAGCATGCGTGAAAGGCGAATGAAGCCGGAGTGGATTTAGTTAATCGATTGTGTTGAGAAACGGTAAGAAGAGTAACTGGCTCCCCTCATTTCCGAAGAGGGGCTAGGGGTGGTTGATTTTTTTGAGCTAAAAACTAACGTGAGATACCGCTCGTTCGCGGGTCAACCACCCCCAACCCCTCCTTTCCAAGGAGGGGAGCGACGTTCTAGCTCTGGCCGTAGTAGGAATGGGCGCCGTGCTTGCGCTCGTAGTGCTTCTGAATCAGGGCTTCTTTCAGGCGGGGCACGTCGGGGCGCAGGGTGCGGCTGAGGTAAGCCATGCGGGCTACCTCCTCCAGCACGGCGCTGTGGTACACGGCTTTTTCTACGTTTTTGCCCCAGGTGAAGGGCGCGTGGTTGCTGAGCAGCACCATTTCTACCTCCTCGGGCGAGAGGCCGCGGCGTTGAAACTCGTTGATGATCTGCCAGCCGGTCTGGTGCTCGTAGTCGCCGGCAATCATCTGGTCGTCCATGGGCGGGGCGCAGGGAATGTCCACCGTAAGGTGGTCGGCATGGGTGGTGCCCAGAATCGGAATATCGAGCTGGGCCTGGGCCCAGGCCGTGGCGTAGGTGCTGTGCGTGTGCACAATGCCCCCGATATGCTCCCAGTGACTGTAGAGTACGGCGTGGGTTTTGGTATCCGAGGAAGGCCGCTTGCTGCCTTCCACCACGGTGTTGGCGAAGTCGAGCACCACCATGTCCTCCGCTTTAAGCGTGGCGTAGGGCACGCCGCTGGGCTTGATGGCAAACACCCGCCGCTCCCGATCCACCACACTGGCGTTGCCGAAGGTGAAGAGTACCAGCCCCAGAGTCGGCAGCTGCATGTTGGCCTCGTAGCAGGCCTGTTTCAGTTCCTGGTACTGGCTCATGCGTGCTGCTGTGGAAGGGCGGATTTCTCGGTTTCCGGGGCCATGGGCGGGGTGGCGGCTTCCACAAACTGACCGAAGGCCTGGTACTGCTCGTAGCGGCGCTGGTAGTCGGCTACGCGGGCCGGGTTGGGCGAGTAGGTTTCGGCAAAACCGTTGCCCATGGCCTGCTGAGCCGATACCACATCGGGGTGAATGCCGGCGGCTACGGCCGCGTACATGGCCGCGCCCAAAGCCGGTGCCTGGTCCGATTCGGCCACTTTGATGGGGCGGTTAAGCACGTCGGCCAGCGTCTGCATCATAAAGCCCGACTTCTTGGCCACGCCGCCCAGCCCGATTACCTGCTTGATGGGAATACCGTGCTGCTCAAACCGTTCCACAATCTGGCGGGAGCCGTAGCAGATGCTTTCCACCAGGGCCCGGAAAATCTGCGGGGCATCGGTGCCCATCGTGAGGTTCATCAGGGCCCCTTTCAGCGCCTGGTTGGCATCGGGGGTACGGCGGCCGTTCACCCAGTCCAGCACCAGCACCTGCGAGTCGTCAGGATGCACGGCGGCGGCGGCCCGGTTCAACTCGGCCATCATGTTGTCGCTCAGCTCCTGGCGCAGCGCCTGCTGCTGCTCCGGCGTCAGCACGGCCGACTGCGGCAGCAACGTGCGCAGCGGCCACTCCAGCACACCCCGGAACCAAGCCAGCAAATCGCCCACGGCCGACTGCCCGGCTTCCAGGCCCAGCATGCCGGGAATCACGGAGCCATCTACCTGCCCGCAGATGCCAGGCACCAGCTTTCCTCCTACTTCGTGCATGGGCGCCACCACAATGTCGCAGGTGCTGGTGCCCATCACTTTCACCATCGAGTAGGCCTCAATTTCGCCCGCTACGGCCCCGGCATGGGCATCGAAGGAACCCACGGCCACGACGGTATTGGTGGTCAGGCCCAGGCGTTGGGCCCACTCCTCGGAGAGGTGGCCGGCTACTTCGTCGGCGGTGTAGGTTTGCTCGAACAGCCGCTCGCGCAGGCCGCCCAGCCGGGGCTCCAGCAGGGTCAGGAACTCCTCTGAAGGTAGGCCGCCCCAGCTTTCGTGCCACATGGCTTTGTGGCCGGCGGCGCAGCGGCTGCGCTTGAAGGTACTCAGCTCGCCGCCGGTGAGCAGCAGCGTCAGCCAGTCGCAGTGTTCCATCCAAGAATAGGCGGCTTTGGCCACGGCTTCATCTTCGCGCACCACGTGGGCAATCTTGGCCCAGAACCACTCCGAGGAATAGATACCGCCCTCAAACCGGGTGAAATCCTCGCCGCCCCAGGTCTTGGCCAGGTGGTTGATTTCGGCGGCTTCGGGTAGGGCCGTGTGGTCTTTCCAGAGCACAAACATGGCGTTCGGGTTTTCCTCGAAGCCGGGCTTGAGAGCCAGCGCCACGCCCTGCTCGTCCACGGGGCCGGGCGTGGAGCCGGTAGTATCTACGGCCAGCCCCACAATCTGCGCGGCGGGCACCTTCTGGGCCACTTGGCGCACGGTAGCTTCCAGGCCCTCGATGTGGTCGAGCGGGTGCTGGCGGAACTGGTTTTTGGTGGCGTTGCAGTAGCGCTGCTGTTTCCAGCGGGCGTAGGGATGCACGGCCTGCGCTACCTCTTGGCCGGTGTGGGCATTTACCAGCACAGCCCGCACGGAATCAGTGCCGTAGTCCAGGCCGATAACATAGGTAGCGGTTGAAGAGGGAGTTTCCACGGGGAAAGGTGAAGTTGTAAAATCGTGGGGTTAGACAAGCCGTAACCGGTCATGTTGAGTGCCGTCGCAGCATCTCCGCCGCTTCATTTGATTATTACCGCAACGAAGCAGTAGAGATGCTTCGACTGGGCTCAGCATGACGTTCCTACCAGGTCAGAAACCTTATTGACGCACGCCGAACTTGTAGATGGTGGTGGAGTGCAGGGACTGGCCGGGTTGCAGAATAGTGCTCGGAAACTTGGGCTGATTGGGCGAGTCGGGGAAGTGCTGGGTTTCCAGGCAGAAGCCCGCGTGCTTACCGTAGGTTTGGCCGTTGGCGCCTTTCAGGGTGCCATCGAGGAAGTTGCCGGTGTAGAACTGCAGACCGGGCTCGGTGGTGGTTACTTCCATCGTGCGGCCAGTAGTAGGCTCATACACAGTAGCGGCGGCGTGCAGACCGGTAGTTTGGTTTAGCACCCAGTTGTGGTCGTAGCCGCCGGGTACCTGGGCAATTCGCTCGCCAATGGCGTGGGGCGTGGTGAAGTCGAAGGGCGTCCCCTTCACAGGGCGCAGCTCGCCGGTCGGAATCAGGCCCGCATCCACCACGGTGTAACGGTCGGCGGCAATGGTTACCTCGTGGCCCAATACATCTTTGCTGCCGCTGAGGTTGAAGTAGGCGTGGTTGGTGAGGTTGACGGGCGTGGCCTTGTCGGTGGTGGCGGAGTAGTCGATTTCCAGCGCGTCGTCGGCCGTCAGGGTGTACACCACCGTCACGGTGAGGTTGCCGGGGTAGCCCTCTTCGCCGTCCTTGCTGAGGTAGGTAAGTTTCAGCGTCGGCCCCTCGGCGGAAGTGCCCGGCTCGGCCTGCCACAGCACTTTATCGAAACCCTTTTTGCCGCCGTGCAGCGTGTTTTCGCCGTTATTTTTGGCCAGAGTGTACTCCTTCCCATCGAGCGTGAACCGGCCCTCGGCAATGCGGTTGCCGTAGCGCCCGATCAGGGCTCCGAAGTACGGCCCGGCCTTCAGAAACTCCGGACTCTGGTAGCCGCTCACGCTGTTGAAGCCCAGCACTACCTCACCGGGCTTGCCGGCCTTATCGGGTACTAGCAGGCTGGTGATGGTGCCGCCGTAATTGGTGATGCTCACCTGCAGGCCGTGGGCGTTGGTAAGAGTATATAGCTGTACCTCGGTGCCATCGGTAGTTTTGCCGAAGGAGGTAACGGCCGGAGTTACAGGAGCGGCTGTATGGGTTGAGTCTGTCATGGTTGCGGAAGAGCCAGTGGTCTGTTCAGTAGGAGCCGATTGGTTGCAACTGGCAATCAGCAGCAAGCCCGCCAGCATAGCGGTATTACGAGTGGCTTCACGAGCCGTTGAGTAATGCTTCATGAACCGAAGGAGTGGGAATTTTTAGAGAGAATGAAGGACGGTTATCCACCCTGATCAAACTACCGCAACCAACATAAACCTAGCAGCAGTGGTGTAACTTCCGGAGCGGTAGGCACCAATGAATATCTGTAGTCTTGCTAAGCGGCATGTAAATTAAAAGAAGGTTTCGCACTTACACAATCGTTTGTGTAATCAAATAACAAGAAAGTTTGCGTGATGCCACGGCACTGCTTGCCCACAGAAACCGCCATGCCCTGGCTTCATCTGGTTGTTCCAGACAAAACCAGGGCATGGCGGCAGTTCCTGGGTACTGTGCGCGCTAGGTTTCCGTCAAAACAGTTTTGAAGCCAACCAGCTTGCCGCCTTCGGCCTCGCCCAGCACCAGCACCGGCACCTGTGGCCCCGTGCCGAAGCGGTATACCTGCGTACCGCTCAGCTCCTGCTTCAGGTACATCTGCAGGGATTTGAAGCGGTTGGCCAACTCGGGGTTGCCCAGCACGCCGTTGTCGGCGGTGTGGTTGCGCAGGAAGTAGGTCAGCTCCTGCTTTTCCACTTTGGTATCGGCGGGCAGGCCGGCCAGCTGGGCCAGAGCAGCATCGGTAAGGCCACCGCCGGGGGCCGGAAAACTTACGGGCTCCAATGGAGCGTCGCCCTCACTCATGTACACGAGGCCCTTGGTCATCTCGCGCAGTTGGGCCAGCGTGGGGTCGTCGGAGGCCGCAGCAGCGGGCTTGCTGTGCTTGGCCTGGGGTTCTGACTCCGCAATGGTTTCCCGGCCGCCCTTGGTGTCGCGTGGGTCAGCAGGGGCGGCCGGCGTACCAGCTACCTGGGCTGGTACCTGAGCGCCAATAGCAGCAGCCAGCTGGTTCTGGCGCTGCTCCGGCACCTTGATTTTGGGGTTGGCGAAATTCATATCCGCCACGTTGTTCATCGGAATCAGGTGAATGTGGGTATGGGGCACTTCCAGTCCGATAACGGCCACACCCACCCGCTTGCAGGGCACGGCGGCCTTCACGCCCTTGGCCACCCGCTGGGCAAACAGGTGCAATGCTGCCAGCTCAGCCGGGGGCAGGTCAAAGATGTAATCAACTTCGCGCTTCGGAATGACCAGCGTATGGCCTTCTACCAAGGGCGTGATGTCCAGGAAAGCCAAATGGTGCTCGTCCTCGGCCACCTTAAAGGCGGGCAGCTCGCCGGACACAATGCGAGAGAAAATGGAAGGCATGCGGGAAGATGGTGAAGTTGTGAAATGGTGAAGCTGCGAACAACTATGGCAGGGCTCAGCCAAAGTACGGGGCAAAACGCAAAAGGGCGAAGCCAGTGGCTTCGCCCTTCCGTGGAGCTGGCAAATTTCACAAATTCACCACTTCACAAATTCGCCGCTAGCGGCTGATTTCCAGAATCTGGAACTGTAGCTTGCCGGCCGGCACCGTAATTTCGGCGGTATCCCCCGCCGATTTACCCAGCAGGCCTTTGCCGATGGGCGACTTCACGGAGATTTTGCCGGCGGCCAGGTTGGCTTCTTCCTCGGCTACCAGCGTGTAGTCGAGCACCATATTATTCTTCAGGTTTTTCAGCTTCACCTTGCTCATGATGAGCACCTTGGTCAGGTCCAGGTTCGTCTCATCAAGCAGGCGGGCGTTGCCTACCACTTCTTCCAGCTTGGAAATCTTCAGCTCCAGCAGGCCCTGCGCTTCCTTCGCCGCGTCGTACTCGGCGTTTTCGCTCAGGTCGCCTTTGTCACGGGCTTCGCGCAGGTCGTCGGCCGCCTTGGCCCGGCCGCGGATTTTGAGGTCCTGGAGCTCATCTTTCAGCTTCTGAAGACCTTCGGGAGTATAATAGTTGATGGTAGCCATGGTGGGGTGATGTAAGCTCAAAAAACAAGGAGAACGGCCAGCGCGGCTGGCCGTTCTCCCCGGAACAGGTTTAGGCAAATATACGAAATGTTGGGCAAAGAGGCTACAGGGAGGAAAACCCGAGTCTCACCCCTTCCTCGCCAGAAACGCCCGCAGCTTATCGGCCAGCACCCGGTTTATCCGCTCGTAGCTCTGGAAGCTCCAGCCGCCTACATGCGGCGAAAGCACCACGTTCGGGGCCGTGCGCAGGTAGTCGAACCGGGTTTGCTGCTCGGGGCTCAGAGTGGTAAGCTTTTCGTTTTCGAGTACATCCAGCGCCGCGCCGCGCAGCTGGCCGTTTTGCAGGCGCTGGACCACGGCGGCGTGGTCGAGCACTTCGCCCCGGGCCGTATTCAGCAGCCACAGCGAGTTGCGGAAGCCTGCCAGCAGCTCTTCGTTCACGAAGTGGTGGTTGGCCGCCGAATATGGGATGTGCAGGCTCAACACTTCGGCCCGCTCCTGCAGCTCGGCCAGCGTTACTAGGATGGCGTGGTGGTCAGGCTCCACGGCGGGGTCATGGTCATAGGCCAGCACGGTGCAGTCGAAAGCCTGGAGGCGTTTGGCAAACGCCTTGCCCATGTGGCCGTAGCCCAGCAGCCCGATGGTTTTCCCCCCGATTTCCTCGCCCCGGTTGGCCTCGCGCCGCCACCGGCCCTGGCGCACTTCCTGGTCGGCGCGGGCAATGTTGCGGAATAGGGCCAGCAGCAGGCCCACGGCGTACTCGCCCACCGCGTCGCGGTTACCCTCGGGGGCGTTGAGCAGGGTCACGCCGGCTTCGGCCAGGGCCGCTTCGTCGATGTTATCGACGCCGGCTCCGGCCCGGCCTACGTAGCGCAGGTGCGGGCCGTGGGCCAGCAGTTCCCGCGTCACGCGCAGCTTGGAGCGCACCAGCAGCCCATCGTAGGGGTGCGCGGCCAGCGCGGCCGGCACGTCGGCCGCCTTCAGCTCGGGCCGGTAGTGCAGCGTCACGCCCAGCGGCTCCAGGTACGCCGGCAAACTGGGGTGCATTTCGTCGATGACGAGGCAGAGGGACATGGTAAGTTTCGGTGCCAAAAATGAACTAGAGACTTTCCTGAACAGGGTATTTTTCCTTCAGCAGCCGGAGTACCGTGATGCAGACGGAGGTCACTGCAACTGTCCACAACCAAGAATAAGAAATTGACATTCCGAATTTGTGACCGTTGCGCTGAATAGAAATCAGTGTGACTGCACCGAACAGAGTAAGAAAGCTTTGGACTAAGATGAACAACGCCTGAGCCGTTTTATCCAGCAGTTGCCGTTGCGTCTCTGATAGGAATTTTTCGCTCAGCCTGCGGGTGCCAGCCATGATAAACGGCTGAAAAACAGCAAGACCTACCATCACCAGAAAAGGCCAATAATTAGGTTTCATAGCATCATCGTTTTACCGCCCGGCTATCTACTATCGTGCTGTATTTTTCCCACTTTGATGCGGTTGCTGCACCAAGTATGCCTGCAACCCAAAGTCGTTCATTAGTCCACTTTATGCTCTTCTACGTGCTGCGTCAAGCCCACGAAATCGGCCACGCTGAGCTGCTCGGCGCGCTTGTCAAAGATGGGGTCGGTGGTGGCTTCGGGGGGCATACCCAGTGGTTTCAGCGCGTTGCGCAGGGTTTTGCGGCGGGTAGAAAAGGCCTGCTTCACCACTTTGAAGAACAGCTTCTCGTCGCAGGCCAGCTGCTCGGTTTTATTGCGGGTGAGGCGGATAACGGCCGACTGCACCTTGGGCGGCGGGCTGAACACGTGCGGGGGCACCGTAAACAGGTAGTCGATATCGTAGAACGCCTGCAGCAGCACGCTCAGGATGCCGTAGGTTTTGGAGCCGGGCCCCTCGGCCAGGCGGTCGGCCACTTCCTTCTGAATCATGCCCACGCACTCGCGTACCTGCTGGCGGTGGGCCAGCACCTGGAAGTAAATCTGGGAGCTGATGTTGTAGGGGAAGTTGCCGATGATGGTGAGCGGCTGCCCATTGTAGAGCTTGGCCAGATCCATTTTCAGGAAATCCTGGGAATAAATCCGGTCTTCCAGCGCCGGGTAGTGCTTGCCCAGGTACTCCACCGACTCCCGGTCAATTTCCACCACCGAGGTGCGGTACTCGGGGTGCTGGAGCAGGGTTTGGGTGAGTACGCCCATGCCGGGGCCAATTTCCAGCACCTCCTTCACCCCATCGGGCAGGCGCAACGCCTCCACAATGTTGCGGGCAATGTTGGGGTCGTTGAGGAAATGCTGCCCGAGGTGCTTTTTGGCTTTAACGGAATCCATGCTGTGCGCTGAAATGAGTGCGGAGAAGGAAGCTAGGTTCTGCGTGAACCTTGGCCGGAAGCAAGTCCGAAGCGTACCCGTCAGAACTACGTCTAACTTCTGGCTTCTCTGTACTCACTTCTATAAATCGGCTACCTTCACGGCCAAAGATACGCCAGTCCCGGCCGTTTCTTCCGGCCTTGGGTCGGAAAGCAGCCCTGGCTTCCCGTTTTACCTGCTTCTTCCTATGCCCTTAGCCCTCGCCTACTCCGCCGATTTTCCCGCCATTGCCGATACCGTGTTCATTCTGCCGGCCGGCACCCGGGAGCTGCCCGTAACCGCCGCCGCCGACCTGCCCGAGGCCGCCCGCCAGTACGTGGCCACCCGCCTCCAGGCCGATGACAAGCTCATCAGCGTAAACCAGTACACCCACCACCATTACTACGTGGTGGCCGAGGATAAGAAAACCGCCGACCTCCGCACGGAAGCCCTGCGCAAAGCCGGCCACAAGCTGCACGCCCAGCTTAAGGCCGATGAAGTGGCCGAACTCTACATCTGCAACCTCACCGCCCCCGGCGGTGCCCTGGCCCTGGCCGAAGGACTCGCCCTTACGGCCTATCAGTTTGAAGGCTACAAAACCGACGAGAAATCAAAGAAGCCCGCCGTGCTCCAGCAGCTCACCCTGGTCGGCCCTGACCTTTCTGCCGAGCAGGTGCAGGAGCTGGATGGCGTGCTGCAAGGCGTATACCTGGCCCGCGACCTGGTAAACATGCCCTACTCCCACCTCAACGCCACCCAGCTGGCCCAGCAGTTCGAGCAGGCCGGCGAAGCCGCCGGTTTCCACGTGGAGGTGCTGGACCTGGTGCGGATTGAGGCCCTGCGCATGGGCGGGCTGCTGGCCGTAAACCAGGGCAGCCCCGAGCCGCCCACCTTCACCATCATGGAGTACAAGCCCGAAGGTGCCACCAACGCCAAGCCTATCGTACTGGTGGGCAAGGGCGTCGTGTATGATACCGGCGGACTCAGCCTCAAGCCCACGCCCAACAGCATGGATTTGATGAAGTGCGACATGGCCGGCTCCGCCGTGGTAGTGGGCGTGCTCACGGCTTTGGCCAAAAACAAGGTCCCCCTGCACGTCATCGGCCTGGTGCCGGCCACCGACAACCGCCCCGGCGGCCCCGCCCTGGCTCCCGGTGACGTCATCACCATGTACAGCGGGCTCACGGTGGAAGTAATGAACACCGACGCCGAAGGCCGCCTGATTCTGGCCGATGCCCTAGCCTTCGCCAAGAAGTATGACCCGCAGCTGGTACTCGATTACGCCACGCTCACCGGCTCGGCCGTGCGCGCCATCGGCATCGAAGGCACCGTGTACATGGGCACCGCCGATGAGGATACCATGCTGGCCCTGAAGAAAGCCGGCAACGCTACCCACGAGCGACTGGTGGAGTTCCCCCTCTGGGACGAGTACGCCGACCACATCAAGAGCCCCATTGCCGACATCAGCAACCTGGGTAAGGCCGAGGCCGGCGCCATTTCGGCCGGTAAATTCCTGGAGCGCTTCACCGAGGGTTACCCCTGGGTGCACTTCGATATTGCCGGCCCCGCCTTCCTCACCGCCCCCGATTCCTACCGCGGCAAAGGCGGCACCGGTACCGCCATCCGCTCCACGTATGAGTTTTTGAAGGGGTTGTAACCATCCGCTTGTCCTCCTGAGCCTGCGAAGGACATTCTCCCCGCTGAACGACTCTGCATTCCTCTGCGGAAAATGACGCCAGAACCGTTCTGATGTGAGAAGGTCCTTCGCAAGCGCAGGAGGACAGCCGCCCCCATTCATTCACTCGCTCATTCACTCATTCTCAGTACATGCTTCCACGCATTGGTATTTCCGTCGGCGACCTGGCCGGCATTGGTCCGGAAATCATCTATAAAACCTTCCTCGATAAGCGCCTGCTCAAGTTCTGCACGCCGGTAGTGTACGGCACTGCCGCCGTGCTCTTTGATGACTTTCCCCAGGCCGCCGACCACGAACCTCTCACCTTCCGCCAGGTGCGCGAGGCGGCCGATATTGCCCCCGGCAAGCACAACGCCGTAACCTGCTGGGAAGAGGACTACCACCTCACCCCCGGCCAGCCCAGCCAGGCCAGCGGCACCGCCGCCCGCCTGAGCCTGCAGGCCGCCGCCCGCGACCTGAAAGCCGGCCTGCTCGATGCCCTCGTAACGGCTCCCATCAGCAAAGAGAATACCCAGGCCGACGACTTCCGCTTTCCCGGCCACACCGAGTTCTTGACCAGCTTCTTTGAGGCCAAAGAAAGCCTGATGCTGCTCACCGACGAGGCCGCCGGCCTGCGCGTGGCTACCGTTACGGGCCATATTCCGCTGAAGGACGTACCCGCTCGCCTCACCAAGGAGCTGCTCACCACCAAGCTGCGCATCCTGCTGAATTCGCTCAAGAACGACTTCGGCATTGCCAAGCCCCGCGTGGCCGTGCTCGGCCTCAACCCCCACGCCGGCGAAAACGGCCTGCTGGGCACCGAGGAAGCTGCCGTGGTAACGCCCGTGCTGCAGCAGTTGCAGGCCGAAGGCCACCTCGCCTACGGCCCCTTTCCGGCCGATGGCTACTTTGGCACCGGCCAGTTCCGGCAGTTCGATGCCACTCTATCATTGTACCACGACCAAGGGCTGATTCCGTTTAAAACCCTGGCTTTCGAGCGGGGCGTGAACTTCACGGCCGGTTTATCGGTGGTTCGCACCTCCCCCGACCATGGCACGGCCTACGGCTTGGCCGGTAAGTTTCAGGCCGATGCCACCTCCTTCCGCGAAGCCCTGTACCTGGCCTGCCAGCTGGTACGCTACCGCAAGGGCGAGGCCGAAATTAAACCGTTGGTTCCCGGCCCCCCGCTGCGGAGCGCCCGCCACGACTAACTGGCCCCGCCGCTACTACTAGTGCTGAAAGTGCGTGTCCCGGGTATACCGTGGGGCACGCACTTTTTATGCTACTGAAACGAAATAATCTTTTCAAAAACGAAATTTACTTTGCGGTTTTAAAATACCGCCGTAAGTTTGCATTCGTAATCAACGGAACCATTACGGTTCCGTTTTGCTTTTCACCCGTTTCGATGACGCTGACCACTCCTACCGATTACCGCACTGCCCTGCGCCGCCTTGATGCGCTGGTGGCCGCGGGCGTGGAAGGAAACGCGGCGCTGGAAACGGAATTCCGGGAGCTGATTACGGCCCTGGATGCCTACGAAAGCAAGCTGGGTCTGCTGCCAATTCCCAATCTACCGACCTCCCTGGCCGAAATGATTGAGTTGAAGCGCCAGCAGATGCGCCTGAAGCAAAAGGAGCTGGCGGAGTTGCTGGAAGTGCCCGCCGGCCGTCTCTCCCAGATTCTGAGCGGCAAGCGGCGTGTAACCCTGGATTTGGCTAAACGACTGTATGAGCGGCTGGGAATTCCCTCCGATTTTATTCTCAAAAACGCCTAGCGCAACTCCCCCACCGCTTTTACGAACCGGGCAAAACTTACTACTTTTGCCCCTTGCTAAAAAACCATCGTGAAGAAGGATTCGCAATACGACATCAACATTGCCCGGCTGGCCGATAAAACGCACCATTTTGCGTTTGACCTAGACCGCTCCTTCTTCGAGCAGTTCGACCAGGAGCTGATTCCGGATGGCAACGTGCACGCCGACGTGACGCTGACCAAAACGGAACGCCTCATCACCGTGGATTTTGACCTGCACGGCACCGTGCGCCAGATCTGCGACCGGAGCCTGGACGAATACGACCAAGAAATTGATGCGCAGGAGCAACTGTTGGTGCGCTTCGGCGACCAGAACCAGGAGCTGGACGACAACGTGCTGCAAATCACGCCCGACACCCAGACGCTCCCGCTGGCCCAGCACCTGTTTGACTACATCGGTCTGGCTCTGCCCATGAAGAAGCTGCACCCGCGCTTCCAGAACGAAACCGACGAAAACCCCGACGCCGACGCTAAACTCATCTTCACCACCCGCCAGGAGGGCGACGATGACCATGACGACGATGATATTGACCCGCGCTGGAGTGCGCTCAAAAACCTGAATTAGACCATCTTTCCGGTCTGGTTCTTCGCTTCTAACTTTTACTTTTTAACTTTTTTTCAAGCATGGCACATCCTAAGCGCCGGACCTCCTCCGCTACCCGTGATAAGCGTCGTAGCCACTACAAACTGACCCCCAAAGCTGTTACCGTGTGCTCGAACACCGGCGAGCTGCACCTGCGTCACAAAGCCTACGTAGTGGACGGCGACCTGTACCTGAACGGTAAAGTAGCCATCAAAGATTACGCGCCCGTAGCCGCCCCGGCCGCTACCGACAACGACGAAGAATAGTCGCACGTTAGCTGCTTATTGCCTCGCGGCTCCGCAGCCACTACCGCCGCCCGGCTTCCCGTGTTGCTGATACAGCTGCGCGGGGCCGGGCGGTGAGGTGCGGCCCGAGGTTTCTCTCCCGGACCTCTTTGATTCTCCGTTCATGAAGATAGCCCTGGACGCAATGGGGGGCGATTTTGCTCCTCAGGCCGCCGTCGATGGGGCCGTGCTGGCCGCTGAAGCGCTGGCCGGTAAGGCCCAGATAGTGCTCATTGGCCAGGAAGATGCCGTACGCCCGCTGCTGGAGCAGCATGGGGCTGCGGCCGCCGACCTCCAGCTTGTTCCCGCTTCCCAGATTATTGAGATGGGGGAGCACCCGGCAAAAGCGTATCAGCAAAAACAGGACTCCAGTATCGCCGTAGGGTATAAAATGCTAGCTACCGGTGAGGTAGAAGCATTCTGCTCGGCCGGTAATACCGGGGCTATGCTGGTAGGCGCTATGTTCAGCGTAAAAGCCGTTCCGGGTGTAATGCGCCCCGCCATTGCCAACTTCGTTCCGAAGCTGCACGGCGGTATGGGCATTATGCTGGACGTGGGGGCCAACGCCGAGTGCAAGCCCGAAATGCTGGAGCAGTTCGGTGAGCTGGGCTCCTTGTACGCCCAGTACGTGCTGGGCATTGAGAAGCCTAAAGTGGGCCTCATGAACCTGGGCGAAGAAGAGGGTAAGGGCACTGCCATTACTCAGGCCGCGCACCAGCTGCTGAAAGTGAATCCCCATATTCACTTCATCGGCAATATTGAGGGCCGCGACCTGTTCAACGACAAAGCCGACGTAATTGTGTGCGACGGATTTACGGGCAACGTGGTGCTAAAAATGGCCGAATCGGTGTATGATATCATTGCCGAGAAGAACATTCATGACCCCTTCCTCGACAAGTTCAACTACGAAGCCGTGGGCGGTTCGCCCATCCTCGGCATCAACGATAACGCCATCATTGGCCACGGCGTGAGCACGCCTACCGCCATCTGTAACATGCTGCTGCAAGGCTATCAAATGGCCAGCTCCGGTATTGCCGACCAGATAAAAAACACCTTCAAGTCCTAAAGAGCGACTGTAAGTCCGGCCGCCGCGCCGGACTTTTCCTTTGCCGCATCTGCTGTTTCCCAATTCGCTGATGAAGATTACCGCTGCCATTACCGGAGTTGGCTCCTACGTGCCCGACTACGTGCTGACCAATCAAGAGCTCGAAACCCTGGTGGACACCACCGACGAGTGGATTCTGAGCCGAACCGGAATTAAGGAGCGTCACATTCTGAAGGGCGAGAACCAGGGCACCTCCGTGATGGGCATTAAGGCCGTGGAGCAGCTGCTGGCCAAAACCGGCAACAAAGCCGAGGATATTGACCTGCTCATCTGCGCCACGACCACTCCTGATCTGGTATTTCCGGCCACGGCCAACATCATTTCGGCGGCGGTGGGGGCTACCAAAGCATTCAGCTTCGATATGCAGGCGGCTTGCTCAGGTTTTATGTATGCCTTAGCTACCGGCTCGCAGTTTGTTGCCAGCGGCACATACAAAAAGGTGGTGGTAGTAGGAGCCGATAAGATGTCGAGCATCATCGACTATACGGACCGCTCCACCTGCATCATCTTCGGCGACGGAGCCGGGGCCGTGTTGCTGGAACCCAACACCGAAGGCCTGGGCCTGCTGGACCAGGAGCTGCACTCCGATGGCAATGGCGAGCAGTACCTGCACCAGAAAGCCGGTGGCTCGCGCCGCCCGCCTTCCGCTGAAACCGTGGCCAACCGGGAGCATTACGTGTACCAGGAAGGCTCAGCAGTGTTCAAGTTTGCCGTGAAAAACATGGCCGACGTGGCTGCCCAGGTAGCCGAGCGCAACGGCCTGAATGCCGATACCATTGATTGGCTGGTGCCGCACCAGGCCAACAAGCGTATCATCGACGCCACGGCCAACCGCGTGGGTATTGGCCCCGAAAAGGTGATGCTGAATATTCACAAGTACGGTAATACCACCAACGGCACCATTCCGCTGTGCCTCTCCGACTACGAGCAGCAGCTCCGCAAAGGCGACAACCTGATTATTGCGGCCTTTGGCGGCGGCTTTACCTGGGGCTCCCTGTACCTGAAATGGGCCTACGACCCTACCCCCGATCCGTCGGCAGCTTAGGCTGACGCGGCGCGAAAACGGAAAACCTCCTATACTTGCACTCCCGACGTGCCGCCCCGCCAGTTTTTCGGGACGGCACGTTGCGTTTCCACCCTAGTTACTCACCTTCTGATTGTTGAAGCCACCGGCTATCCTACCGGGTTTCCGCGGCTACTTTCTCTCAATTCCCTCTCATGGCCACCACTGCAGATTTCCGCAACGGGCTCGTTCTGAATTACAACGGCGAGTTGCACGTAATTACTGAGTTTCAACACGTGAAGCCCGGCAAAGGCCCCGCTTTCGTGCGTACCAAGCTCCGCAACATCAAAACCGGCCGCGTTATCGACAACACGTTCAATGCCGGGGTGAAAGTGGAAACTGCCCGCGTGGAGCAGCGCCCCCACCAGTACCTGTATAAGGACGATTACGGTTACACCTTCATGGACAATGAAACCTTCGAGCAGGTAGTGCTGCCCGAGGCCATGGTGCCCTTCGCCGACATTATGAAAGAAGGCCAGGTAGCCACCATCCTGTTCCACGCCGAAACCGAGCAGCCCCTCACGGCCGAGCTGCCCACCACCGTGGAGCTGGTAGTAACCTACACCGAGCCCGGCCTGAAAGGCGACACGGCCACGAACACTCTCAAGCCGGCCATCGTGGAAACCGGAGCCCGCATTCAGGTGCCGCTGTTCATTGATACCGATACCAAGATCCGCATCAAAACCAGCGACTACTCCTATGTCGAAAGAGTCAAATAAGCAGCCCACCAAGCCCTCTCCCACCGCCATGAAAGCCAAAGAACTGCAGGACCTGATCGACTTCATCGCCAAGTCGGGTCTGAACAAAGTCAACATCGAAACCGAGGAGTTCAAGATTTCGGTGCAGCGCGAGTCCAACACCAAAGTAGTAACCTCCGGGGTTGCTATGTCGGCTGCCGCTCCTGCTCCCGCCGCTGCCCCGGCTCCGGCCGCTGCTCCTGCTGCCCCGGCTCCGGCCGCCGCTGCCCCCGCGGCACCCGCCGCTGAAGCGGCCAGTGCCAGCCACGTAGCCCTGAAGTCGCCCATGATTGGCACCTTCTACCGCAGCAGCAGCCCCGAAACGCCGGCCTTCGTGCAGGTAGGTGATTTGGTGGAAAAAGGTCAGGTAATCTGCATCATCGAGGCCATGAAGCTGTTCAACGAAATTGAAGCTGAGCAGAGCGGCCGGGTGGTGAAGGCGATGGTGGAAAATGCGTCTCCCGTGGAGTACGACCAGCCGCTGTTCCTGATTGAGCCAATGTAATTTTAGAGCTTAGAGTTGAGAGCTTAGAACTTAGAATCCGTGAGCCGGCCCAGCGCCGCCGCGAGTCTGAGTTCTAAGCTCTCAGTTCTCACATCTAACCCTGAGAGCTGTGTTCAAGAAAATACTGATTGCCAACCGGGGGGAAATTGCGCTGCGCGTGATTCGGACCTGCAAGGAAATGGGCATCAAAACGGTTGCGGTATACTCCACGGCCGATAAGGAGAGTCTGCACGTGCGCTTCGCCGATGAGGCCGTGTGCATCGGGCCGGCCCCGTCGCGGGAGAGCTACCTGAGCATTCCCACCCTGATTGCCGCCGCCGAGATTACCAACGCCGATGCCATTCACCCCGGCTACGGCTTCCTGAGCGAAAACGCCGAATTCTCGCGCGTGTGCCAGGAAAACGGCATCAAGTTTATCGGGGCCTCGCCTGATATGATCAACCGCATGGGCGACAAGGCTTCGGCCAAGGCTACCATGATTGAGGCCGGCGTACCCTGCATCCCGGGTTCGGTGGGCTTGCTCGAATCGGTGGAGCAGGGCAAGAAGATTGCCGCCAAAATCAAGTATCCGGTTATTCTGAAAGCTACGGCCGGGGGCGGTGGGCGCGGCATGCGCATCATCAACTCCGAAGACGAGTTTGAGAAAGCCTGGAACGACGCCCGTACCGAGTCGAAAGCCGCTTTCGGCAACGACGGCATGTACCTGGAGAAATTTGTGGTGGAGCCCCGCCACATCGAAATTCAGGTGTGCGGCGACCAGTACGGCCACGTATGCCACCTTTCGGAGCGGGACTGCAGCATTCAGCGCCGCCACCAGAAGCTGGTAGAGGAAGCTCCCTCGCCGTTTATGACGGAGGAGCTGCGCGAGCGGATGGGCGCAGCCGCCATTGCCGGTGCTTCAGCTATCGGCTACGAAGGCGTAGGCACCATCGAGTTCCTGGTAGACAAAGACCGCAACTTCTACTTCATGGAGATGAACACCCGCATTCAGGTGGAGCACCCCGTGACGGAGGAAGTTATCAACTACGACCTGATCAAGGAGCAGATTAAGGTAGCAGCTGGTATTCCGATTTCGGGCAACAACTACTCGCCCAAGATGCACGCCATGGAGTGCCGCATCAACGCCGAAGATCCTTCCAAGGATTTCCGCCCCTCGCCGGGTAAAATTACGGTGCTGCACATTCCGGGCGGCCACGGGGTGCGCGTGGATACGCACGTGTACGCGGGCTACCAGATTCCGCCAAACTACGACTCTATGATTGCCAAGCTCATCACCGTGGCCCAAACCCGGGAAGAGTGTATCGTGAAAATGAAGCGCGCCCTGAGCGAGTTTGTGGTAGAAGGCGTGAAAACGACCATCCCCTTCCACCTGAAGCTGATGGACAACCCGGACTTCAAAGCCGGCAACTTCACCACGAAATTCCTGGAATCGTCCTTCGACTTTTCGGATCTGTAAGCGTCTACTTGGATGCTGCCTGAAAGGCCTGACCCTCGTGGGTCGGGCCTTTTTTTGTACCTGAGGCCAAAATTTTGCACGCTTGCACCCGGTCAATAAGGCACCAATATTGGCAAATGGCACATTGCCCGGAAGAAAACAATTTTTAATTGCACTGTTATAATCAATACAACATCATTAATCAGGTAAAAAACGGATTATTTTAGGTTAGTAAGCACTCACTAAATTATCATACAGGCTCCTTTGCAAATAGAATAATTGCCACCAATGCCCTGTATACTTGCAGTGTTCTAATCCCACCAACCAAAACTCCCACACATGATGTCTACCAAATCGGCAGCGGCCCTTGCAGGGTTGCTGGCGGCCGGCTCCTTATTGTCGGCCTGCTCCAAAGAAGAACTGGCCGCCCCAAGCGCGCCCAGTGCTCAGACTACTACCCAAAATGCCGTTGCTGTTAACGGCGTCATGCTGCAGGGCTTCTACTGGGATGTGCCCATCAGCAACACCCAGGGCACCTGGTGGCAGGTGCTGGGCTCGCGCGCTACCGAGTTCAACACGGCCGGTTTCACGGCGGTATGGCTGCCCCCGGCCTACAAAGGTGGCAGCGTGAACGACGTGGGCTACGGCGTGTATGACCGTTACGATTTGGGCGAGTTCAACCAAAAGGGCACCGTAGCTACCCGCTACGGCACTATTGCTCAGCTACAGGCTGCCATTACGGCCCTGCACGGCAAAGGCATTCAGGTGTACGAGGATATGGTGATGAACCACCTCAGCTGGGCCGACGCCCAGGAGTTGGCCAATAACCAGTACACCGTGTACACCAAATTCAATTACCCCGGCCGCGGCAACACCTACAGCACCTACCGCTGGAGCTGGCCTAACTTCACCGGCACGCAGCAGGCCCCCAACAACGGCTGGTACCAGTGGAAAAGCTGGGACTTCCAGCCCTACGCCAACAACGACGCCTACGACAACCTGCTTGGCTCCGAAATCCAGTACAACGGCAACACGGCCAACCAGAACGAGACCATCAGCTGGGGCAACTGGATTACCACCAAGCTGGGCCTGGACGGCTACCGCCTCGACGCCACCAAGCACATCTACACCCCCTACGTGAACCAGTGGCTGGATGCGGTGAAGGGCACCAGCGGCCGCTTTGCTGTGAGCGAGGCCTGGTTCCGCAACCTGCAGGACCTGAAAAACTATGCCGCCGCCACGGGCGGGCGCACCAGCCTGTTTGACGTACCCCTGCACTACACCTTCCAGGACATGAGCAACGGCAACGGGGCCTGGGACATGCGCGGGCTACAGTTTGCCGGCTTCACCGAGAGCAACCCCACCCTGTCAGTGAGCTTCGTGGATAACCACGATACCGACCAGACCGGCGGTGCTTTGTATTCGCCGGTGGTGAACCTCAAGATGCTAGCGTATGCCTACATTCTGACGCGCGCCAACGGCTACCCCTGCGTATTTTACAAGGACTACTACAACTACGGCCTCGGCTCGCAAATCAGCAAGCTGATGGCTATCCGCAAGGCTAATGCCTACGGCTCGGCGTTTGAGTACACCAGCGTAAACGACACCGACGTGTACGTGTACTCCCGTTCCGGCGACGCGACGCATAAAGGCCTGCTGCTGCTGCTGAATGACGGCAGCACCGCCCGCACCAAAGGCGTCACCACGCCTTTTAAAAACGCCACCCTCACCGACAAAACCGGCAACCGCACCGGCACCGTGACCACCGACGCCAACGGCTTCGGCAACTTCCCGGTGAATGCCCGCAGCTACTCAACCTGGGTGCCCAACTAACGCTGACCTGACTTTCCTACCGTGTATGCAGCCGGCGGGTAACCCGCTCGGGCCGCCGGCTGCTGCGCGCTTTTTCGGTTCCGCCCCGCGCCGGGACGGGACTATCCCACAACCCAATTTCCTTTTTCATGAAAAACCCCTTCGTAAAAGCCTCCCTGGCGGGGATGCTGGCCGCCGGTGCTTTGCTGTCGTCGTGCAGCAAGGAGGAGCTCCAACCCACCGCCGCCGCGCCCCGGGCGGCCATCTCTGGCCAGAATGCCGTGGCCGTCAATGGCGTGATGATGCAGGCTTTCTACTGGGACGTGCCCATCACCAACACCCAGGGTACCTGGTGGCAAGTGCTGGGCTCCAAAGCCACGGAACTGAAAGCTGCTGGCATTACCGCCCTGTGGCTGCCTCCGGCCTACAAAGGTGGCAGCCAGAGCGACGTAGGCTACGGCGTGTATGACCGCTACGACTTGGGCGAGTTCAACCAGAAGGGCACCGTGGCTACCCGCTACGGCACCATTGGGCAACTGCAAACTGCCATTGGCGCTTTGCACGGCCAGGGCATCCAGGTGTATGAGGATATGGTGATGAACCACCTCAGCTGGGCCGACGCCCAGGAAAACGTGAACGGCAACCTGGTGTACACGAAGTACAACTTCCCCGGCCGCGGCAACACCTACAGCGCCTACAAATGGGGTTTTGACAACTTCACGGGCACGCAGCAGGCGCCGAACAATGGCTGGTACCAGTGGAAAAGCTGGGACTTCCAGCCCTACGCCAACGGCGACGCCTACGATAACCTGCTCGGCTCCGAAATCCAGTACAACGGCAACACCAGCAACCAGACCGAAACCATCAACTGGGGCAACTGGATTACCACCAAGCTGGGCCTGGACGGCTACCGCCTCGACGCCACCAAGCACATTTACACCCCCTACGTGAATCAGTGGCTCGATGCGGTGAAGGGCACCAGCGGCCGCTTTGCTGTGAGCGAGGCTTGGTTTCGTAACCTGCAGGACCTGAAGAACTACGCCGCCGCCACGGGCGGGCGCACCAGCCTGTTCGACGTGCCGCTGCACTACACCTTCCAGGACATGAGCAACGGCAACGGGGCTTGGGACATGCGCGGGCTGCAATTTGCTGGCTTCACCGAGAGCAACCCTACCCTGTCGGTGAGCTTCGTGGACAACCACGACACTGACCACCCCGGCGCACTGTACTCCCCCGTTACCAACCTCAAAATGCTGGCTTACGCCTACATTCTGACCCGCGCCAACGGCTACCCCTGCGTGTTCTACAAGGACTACTACAACTACGGCCTGGGTAACCAGATCAAAACCCTCATCGGCATCCGGCAGGCCAACGCCTACGGGGCCGCCTCAGAGTACACCGCCGCCAACGACGCCGACGTGTACGCCTACTCCCGCGCCGGTGATGCTACCCACGCTGGTCTGCTGATGCTGCTCAACGATGGTGGTTCGTCCCGCACGAAAACCATCACCACGCCCTTCAAAAACGCTACCCTCACCGACAAAACCGGCAATACCGGCGGCACCGTGACCACCGACGCCAATGGCACCGGCGTATTCCCGGTAAACGCCCGCAGCTACGCGGTGTGGGTACCCGGCAGCACCGGCGGCACCACGCCTCCTCCCACCGGCGGTACCACGGCCGTTTCGTTCAACGTGACCTACAGCAACACGGTATCCGGCCAGGATGTGTACGTGGTGGGCAGCACGGCCCAGCTCGGCAGCTGGAACACGGCCAGCGCCATTAAGCTCAGCGGCGCTACCTACCCCGTGTGGAAAGGCACCGTGAACCTGACCAGCGGCACCGCCGTGCAGTACAAATACATTCGGAAAGATGCGGCCGGCAACGTGCTGTGGGAAGGCGGTGCCAACCGCGCCTTCACCCCCAGCGGCACCAGCCTGACGCGCACCGATACCTGGCAGAACTAGCCAGTACCTCTTCACATGTGAGTGAATCCCGAAAAGGGGCCGGCCGGTTGGTCGGCCCTTTTTTGTGACAATATTTGCTGTGCAAACCCATGAGATTAAACATCAGACTAAACGTAGTCAAAGCACATAGTTTAGCATGCTGATTGTTTCGACTGCACTCAGCACGCTAATTAAATGAAGTCATATTAGGCCGCCTGCAACAAATTATTCTTTCGTTTAACTCTTTCAAAGATTCGTTATTCTTATGGACCTAATTGCGTTTTTCTATCATATCCGCACTCTACTAGCTCTTCTAGGTATCGTCGGTTTTATTGGCGTTTGGGTAATTGGAGTGGCCAGTAAACTGGCCTCAGAAAGTGCCAGATACCTTTTTGACTCCCAGGCTTTTTGGGTACTCCTGACCATGTTGGGGGTCGGTATTGGCACCATAGTTATCGGTGACAGTCTTGCTAAGAATTATCTGGTTGCGGGTTTCCGGCGCCATGCCCAATACGCTGCAACAACGGACCGCACACTGTGGGTAGATGGTCAGCGGCGGGTAATGCCAGCCGCCTTTTTTGACGATTTGCAGCAGACGGCCCGCCCAGTAGCCGGACGCAGCACGTTCATAAGGGATAGAGCTATAACCGTGGTATTTGGAACTGGTGCGCAACGGGATACCTTCCTGTTTGCCCACGACAACACAGACAGTTTACGCTACTGGATTATGTATCCACGCTCCCCTTATTCGCTGGAAAACCCGATCCACCTGATCCGAACTAACTATCTATGGTTGGATTCTCTGAGCCGACGACAGAAAGACGAAAACTAAACCGATGGTGGGGTATTCGTTTCAATCTCCGTCACCAGCTCCTGGTACCATGCTTCGCCGTACTTGCGAATGAGGGGGTCTTTCAGGAACTGGTACACGCGCACGCCCAGGTTGGCCCCGAAGGAGCAGGCGGGCGAGCAGATATTCCACCGGTCGTAGTTCAGGGCCTCGAAGCCGTCGTACTTAGTCACACGGATGGGGTACAGGTGGCAGCTGATGGGCTTTTTGAACGAGGTAGCCCCGGCCCGCCACGCATCCTCGATGCCGCACTTGAGGATGCCTTTCTCGTCGTAGAGGGCGTAGGCGCACTCCCGGTCGTTGATGGTGGTAGTGCTGTAGTCGCCTTCCCAGTCCTTGATGTAGAGGCCCTGCTGCTCGATGGCTTGGCGGCCGGCTTCGGTGAGGAACGGCTTGATAGCCTCGTACTCCTGCTGCAGAATCTGCAGTTCTTCCTCCTCCAGGGGCGCACCCAGGTCGCCCTCCACGCAGCAGGCCCCCTTGCAGGCTTCGAGGTTACAAACGAAGAAATTCTCCCGAACGTCGTCGGAAATGATGGTGTGCTGAATCTGAATCATGGCGTTTTCGCTCGCAGTGTCTCGGGGGTGGGATACGCAGGGTTTCGCGGTGGCCGTTCACTGCGAGACACTGCGCCTTCCACTGCGCACCACTGCGCGAAACCCGACCGCAAAGATACCGAATTACCCCGCCACTGTTCGCAACACCTGCTCCGTCAGCTCGCACTGCCGGTGGTGCGAGTACGTGGCCAGAGCCTCCGCCTGCCCCGCCGCTCCCAGCCGCTCGGCCAGCCCCGGCTCGGTAAGCAGCCGTTCGATGCAGGCGGCAAACGAATCGGGGTTGCGCAGCTCGAACAGCAGGCCGGTACGGTTGTCGTCGAGCAGTTCCCGGGTGCCGCCGGCGGCCGCGCCCACCACCGGCCGGCCCGCCGCCAGGGCTTCAATGGTCACCATGCCGTAGGTTTCGTTGACGGAGGCGGTTACCGAAATATCCAGGGCGCGGTAGGCCACTTCGGGCTGGGGCGTGAAGCCGCGCAGGTGCACCACCTCCGCAAGGCCCAGCTCCTGGATGCGGCCCAGCAGCGCGTCGTAGTAGGCAGTGCCTTCGTTGCGGGTAGGCTCGCCCACCAGCAGCAGGTGCAGCTGCGGGAACCGGGGCCGCAGCCGGGCCAGCGCCTCCACCACAAAATCCTGGCCCTTGCCGTCGTCAAACCGCCCGATGAGGCCCAGCAGCACGGCCCCGGCGGGCAGCACCAGCTGCAGCCGATGGCGGGCCGCGGCGGTGGTCAGCTGGGCATCCGTGAACTTGTCCAGCTCCACGCCCAGCGGCACCACGTGCAGCTTTTCGGGAGCCAGCCGGGTTTTCTCCAGCACCTGCCGGGCTAGGCCGGGTAACGGCGACAACCACGCCGCCAACGCGTTGTAGCGCAGCGTGTGCACCACGCCGCGCTTGGCCAGCCCCAGCTGCATGTGCTGCTGGTACACCAGCGGCATACCGGGGCGGAACAGCCGTTTGGCCAGCACGGCCACGCCCAGATCGGCGTTGCGGGTGATGAGGATGGCCCGAGCGCCGAACTGCGCCCACACCCCGGCCAGCCGGCGGGCGGCGGGTACGTCCAAAGCTTTCCAAGGGTTGTGGAAGGGCACTACGGGCAGGCCCAGCTCGGCGGCGCGGGCGGCCAGCGGGGAGCCGGCGCGGGCGACGACCTGCACCGGCCAGCCCCGCTGCTGCATCCAGCCGGCAAACCGGGCCGTATTCAGCTCCAGCCCGCCCCAGCTGTCCGACAAGCACAAAATGGACAGCGGAAACACGGCGGCGGGTGGGGTAACGGAGTTCATGGGGCGAAGATACGGCCGTTCCGGTCCGACGGCTTTCAGCCGCCGGACCGGAACGGCTACCTGCTTAAAACCAGTTGATTTTGGCTGGATAAGACTTCCTCCGTATATAAAAACAATGGTTTCGGAGCAGGTAGGCGGCAGAGCTGCCAAGTGTAAACAATCATATTTATATCAGCGCCTAAAGAGCATCTGAAATAATAACCAAATCAACCCCAGTATAACGCATTGACCTATTGCAAAGCCTAACGCTATTTTGTAGCGCGGCCATATTATAGTAGTCAAAGCACTAATCAACATCAATACTACTCCTAATGCTAACCATAATGCCCCCAATATCATTGGATAGCCTGGAGTATGATCAACGCCCATTGGCCCGAACTGCGCTAGTAATGCACAACTTACTATTGCCGACACATAATAACCGATACTGAATAATAGACCAGTTCCTGTGCGGTTAACCCAAGGCAAATACCTCATTGGAGCAATAGGGGTTGTTTATAGGTATCAAGCACCCAAAGCTACGGTTAGTCCAAAGCTTATGCCCAACCCCAGCGCGTAATGCGCGGCGGTGGCAACGAATCCATGCGTGATGGGGTTGTTCCAGGATAGTTTGTCGGCCGAGGTCATGCTGGGAGTATGGATAAATAACGGAGTTAACTTAACTCTCCCTGCTCACATTTCCTTCCCCCACCCCAAAGCCGTACCTTTGCTAACAAGCCAAAAAGCTTAGTTTCCGATTCTGACTGATTACGCATGGGACTCGATTATCACTCGTTACTGAACCCCTCGCAGGCCGCGGCGGTGCTGCACACCGAAGGCCCCTGCATGATTATAGCCGGCGCGGGCTCGGGCAAAACCCGGGTACTCACCTACCGCATTGCGCACCTGCTGGAAAAGCAGGTGAACCCGTTCAACATCCTGGCCCTCACCTTCACCAACAAGGCCGCCAAGGAGATGCGCGCCCGGATTGAGAAGGTAGTCGGCCCCGAGGCGAAAAACCTGTGGATGGGCACCTTCCACAGCATTTTCGCCCGCATTCTGCGCTCCGAGGCCGACAAAATCGGCTACCCCCGCTCCTTCACCATCTACGACACTCAGGACAGCAAAACCCTTATCGGGCAGATTCTGAAGGAGCTGGAGCTGGACGATAAGCTCTACAAGCCCAACATGGTGCTGGGGCGAATTTCGGCCGCCAAGAACAAGCTGATTTCGGTGCAGCAGTACCTCAACGACCCCGTAATCCGGCAGGACGATGAGGCCTCGCTGCGGCCCAAGCTGGGCGTGATTTACCAGCAGTACGCCAACCGCTGCTTCAAGGCCGGGGCCATGGACTTCGACGATTTGCTCTACCAGACCAACGTGCTGTTCAAGGACCACCCCGACGTGCTGAACAAGTACCAGAACATGTTCCGGTATGTGATGGTGGACGAGTACCAGGACACCAACTACTCCCAGTACCTGATTGCCCGCAAGCTGGCCGCCAAGGAGCGTAACATCTGCGTGGTGGGCGACGACGCGCAGAGCATCTACGCCTTCCGTGGCGCTGATATTCAGAATATTCTCAACTTCGAGAAGGATTACCCCGAGCTGCAGGTGTTCAAGCTGGAGCAGAACTACCGCTCCACCAAGAACATCGTGTGGGCGGCCAACTCGGTCATCAAAAACAACCAGGCCCAGCTGCGCAAGGACGTTTTCTCGGACAATGAGGAAGGCCCGCTGATTGAGGTGCTGAAGGCCGCCTCCGACAACGAGGAAGGCAAGCTGGTGGCCCAGAGCATCTACGAGGACAAGATGAACCAGCACTTGTCGTACGACGACTTTGCCATCCTGTACCGCACCAACGCCCAGAGCCGGGCCATGGAAGAGTCCCTGCGCAAGCTCAACATCAAGTACAAGATTGTGGGCGGCCTGAGCTTCTACCAGCGCAAGGAAATCAAGGACCTGGTGGCCTACCTGCGCCTCACCGTCAACCCGAATGATGAGCAGGCTCTGCGCCGCGTGATCAACTACCCCAAGCGCGGCATCGGCGACACCACGCTGGGCAAGCTGATTTCGACGGCCGAGGAAACCAACCACACCATCTGGGAGGTGGTCAGCAACGCCGATAAGTTTCTGCCCACCCGCACGGCCAACCCCATCGTCGACTTCGCCGAAAAAATCAAGGCCTACACCGCCGTGGCGGCCAAGGACGATGCCTTCGAGGCGGCCAAGTTCATTGCCAAGAACTCGGGCATGATTGAGGAGCTCTACGCCGACAAGAGCATTGAGGGCCTGAGCCGCTACGAGAACATTCAGGAACTGCTCAACGGCGTGAAGGCCTTCGTGGAAGACCCCGAGCGCGAGGAAAAGAGCCTGGGTGCGTTCCTGCAGGACATTGCCCTGGTGACAGACGCCGATACCAAGGACGCCCAGGCCGAGGGCGAGCAGGTGACCATGATGACGATTCACTCGGCCAAGGGCCTGGAGTTTCGCAACGTGTACATCGTGGGCATGGAGGAAAACCTGTTCCCGAGCCAGATGATGATTACCTCCCGGGCCGACCTGGAGGAGGAGCGTCGGCTGTTTTACGTGGCCATCACCCGGGCCGAGAAGAAACTCACGCTCAGCTACGCCACCTCCCGCTACCAGTGGGGCAACCTGCGCAGCTGCGAGAAAAGCCGCTTCCTCGACGAAATCGACCCGAAGTTTGTGGACTTCAAGTACTCGGCCGGCCCCGGTCCCGACCGCGCCGGCCCGGGCGAGTCGCCGTTCGGGCACGTGTTTGAGCGCCGCTCGAACTTGGTGCCGCCAGCGCCCCGCAAAACCATGGCCACCAAATACGTAGCCCCTTCCGACTTCAAGCCCTCCGATACCAGCAACCTGCAGGAAGGTCAGCGGGTGGAGCACCCCAAATTTGGGTTTGGCACCGTGAGCAAGCTCGAAACAGTGCAGGGCTCCACCAAGGCCATTATTCAGTTTGAGGAAGTGGGCGAGAAGACCCTGCTGCTGAGTTTTGCCAAACTGCGGGTTCATTAAGCCGTACAGGAAACGGGAGCAACTCGCTTCCTCCGGCTTTTCCCGTACTTTTAGAAGAGCCGCTGCCGTACGTGCAGCGCCCTATTTTTCTTTTCCGAACCTTGCCCGGCTGGGTCTTGTCCAAAGCAAGATGCTAACGGGGCAAGGTTTGGCGTATATTTGACCCTCCGAATACCATTCCTGATGACCTTACCTTCTCTTCATAAACACGAGCTGCTCCAGCGCGAATACGGCCAGAGCACCTTTCAACTGGTGCAGCAGCTGCGCGATGTGGAAGACCGCACTGAGCGGACCCGCCGCGCCCAGCTGATCGTGCAGATGATTTTCCGCATTCAGCCCAGCCTGCGCGACCAGCCCGATGGCCAGCAGAAAGTATGGAACCACCTCTACGAAATGGCCGATGGCGAGCTGGACGTGGACTCCCCGTTCCCGCTGGTTGCCCCGGCCGACCGCAAGGCCCCGGCCCGCGTAACCTATCCCAGCAAAGGCCCCAAGTTCCGGGCCTACGGCCGGGCCGTGGAGCAGCTGGTGGAACAGGCCCTCACCCTGGAAGACCCCACGGAGCGGGAGCAGGCTACCATCGTTATTGGCCGTACCATGAAGTTCCTGTACCGTTCCCACAACAAGGAAAACGCCAAGGACGTCACCATCCTCAAGCATCTGAAGGAGCTGTCGGGCGGGCAGCTCACGCTGGATCCGGCGCAGGTGGATGCCCAGAACCTGTTCGAGTTTTCGACCCAGCCGGCTACCGGCACGCGTACTACGCCGTTCATCGTGCCCCAGCCCCGCCAAGAGCGTTCTGACCGCTCAGACCGCAGCAGCTCCGACCGCCGGGGCGGTAACAACAACCGCCGCGACAAGCAGCGCCGGGGTGGCAAGAAAAACCGCCAGGAACCCCAGCAGCCCCCGCAGTAACTATCTTTGCAGGAGCTAGAAGCTAGAAGCCAGGAGTTTGGAAGATTATGCAGCAGGTCAGTGTTTGATTGCCTTTTCTTCATCCATTCCTTCTTAGCTCCTGACTCCTAGCTCCTAACTCCTCCAAGAATGGCCTCTTTTGAAGTAATTGGCGGTAAGCCGCTGAAAGGTGAAATCGTGCCCCAGGGCGCTAAAAACGAAGCTCTGCAGATTCTGTGCGCCGTGCTGGCCACCGACGAGCCGGTGACGATTTCCAACATCCCCGACATTCGCGACGTGAACAAGCTCATTGAGCTACTGCGCGACATGGGTGTGAAAGTGGGCAAGCTGGCCTCGGATACCTACCGTTTCCAGGCCGACGCCGTGAACCTCGACTACCTGGATACGCCCGAGTTCATTGCCCAGGCCGGCGCCCTGCGCGGGTCGGTGATGATTCTGGGGCCAATGCTGGGCCGCTTCGGCCGGTGCCAGCTGCCCAAGCCGGGCGGCGACAAAATTGGCCGCCGGCCCATGGATACGCACTTCCTGGGCCTGGAGAAGCTGGGCGGCAAGCTCACCCTCGAAGGCACCGACTTCTACCGCATCAAAGCCGAAAACGGCCTGACCGGCACGTATATGATGCTGGATGAGGCCTCCGTAACGGGCACGGCCAACATCGTGTTGGCCGCCGTGTTTGCCAAGGGCACTACCACCATCTACAATGCTGCCTGCGAGCCGTACCTGCAGCAGCTGTGCAAGATGCTGGTGCGCATGGGCGCAAAAATCAACGGCATCGGCTCCAACCTGCTCACTATTGAGGGCGTGGAGCGCCTGGGCGGCACCGAGCACCGCATGCTGCCCGATATGATTGAAATCGGCTCCTTCATTGGCTTGGCGGCTATGACGGGTTCGGAAATCACCATCAAAGACTGTCAGATTCCGGAGCTGGGCATCATCCCCGACACGTTCCGCAAGCTGGGCATTCAGATGGAGTTCCGCGGCGACGACATTCACATTCCGGCCCAGAAACACTACGAAATTGCTACCTACCTCGACGGCTCCATCCTCACTATCTCCGACCACACCTGGCCCGGCTTCACGCCCGACCTGCTGAGCATTGTGCTGGTGGTGGCCACCCAGGCCAAGGGTACGGTGCTGATTCACCAGAAAATGTTTGAGTCGCGGCTGTTCTTCGTGGACAAGCTCATCGACATGGGCGCGCAGGTAATTCTCTGCGACCCGCACCGTGCCACCGTCATCGGCCTCGACCAGCGCACCCGCCTGCGCGGCATCACCATGACCTCCCCCGATATCCGGGCCGGCGTGGCCTTACTCATTGCCGCCCTATCAGCTGACGGCCGCAGCGTGATTGAAAACGTGGAGCAGATTGACCGCGGCTACCAGAACATCGACAAGCGCCTGCAAGCCTTAGGTGCCCAGATTCGCCGGCTCTAATCGGCGGCTTTCCGGCTTTGCTACCCCGACCCGGTTGCCCAGTGTGGCGGCCGGGTCGGCGTGTTTATAGGCCGGGGTCTATACTGTCGAGGCTAGCGTGAGCGTTAGAGCAGAAGTGCGGCGGGCAATAGTGTATCGGATAATTCTTTATTCTTTTCGTGTATGCAAATCAGTCAGCGTATTGCGCTATTCCTGCTCGTCGGGCTCATATCTTGTAGCCAAGCCAAACATGAGCCTGCACAGCAGGACCAAGTAGAACTCGCGGCTGAAGCGGCTCCCCCACCGCCGCCGCCACCACCAGATGCACCTGGAATATCTGATGCAGCGGCATACGCGCTACCTCCCTCATCGGCTACGGCTGAGCCAGTTATGGCACAGCCGCCATCCAGCCGTAAGCTGGTGTATCATGCGGAAGTAAAGATGAAAGTAGCCGACGTATCCCGTACCAACGTTCGCATGGATAGCCTGACCAAGGCGCTGGGGGCTTTCGTGCAGGAAGCTTCTGAAACCCGGGAAGATGAAGAGTGGCAGCACCAGATGAAAATCCGGGTGGCACCAGCCCGATTTCAGATACTACTCCAGAGTCTGGGCCGCTTGGGCACCGTACAGCACCAGGAGCTCAGCACCGAAGACGTAACGGCCCAGCACGCTGATATTTCAGCGCGTTTGCGCTCCAAGCGGGCCCTAGAGCAGCGGTATCTGGCCCTGCTCAGCAAGGCCAGCAAAGTAGCCGACATCCTCGAAATTGAAGAGAATATGGGCGAAATTCGGGAGGATATTGAGGCCACCGAAAGCCGCCTGCGCACTCTCAACGATGAAGTCGGCTTCTCCACTATCACCCTCATCTACTACCAGCCCCTCACCCTGCCCACCCCCGACCAGCCGGTACTCTCGTTCGGGAGCCGACTGGTAGAAGCGTTTTACAGCGGCTGGCAGTGGCTGATTAACCTGCTGCTGGGCCTCGTTTCGGTGTGGCCGCTGCTACTGGGGCTGCTGGCCGGCAGTGGGCTATTGCGCTGGTGGTGGCGCAAGCGCCGGGCCCGGCGCACTATCTGAGGCCGCCTGCCCCGCCCCCACCCGCATGTAGTGCTGAATAACGGGCAGCAGCACCGGCAGCACGCTTTCCACGGCCGCGTGCTCGGCGGGCGTCCAAGGCCGGGGTTGCCCGAACAGGCAGGGCTGCAGAATACCCCAGAGCTGGCCGTCTTCGGTGATATGCGCGTGAATCAGGGCCCGGTGGCCGAAGGTTTCGTGCTCGAAGGCGCGGTTGAGGACAGTGGGCGGGGCGGTTTCCACGTCTTCCACATACACCGAGGGCCGGGCCGCCAATGCCGCCCGAAACAGCGGATCCTGCTGGGGCAAATCGGTCGTGTCGTCCTGCCAGTCGTGGCGCGGGTCGGGAATAGCCGGGGTACGACGCCAGCAGAAAGCAATGCGGCCCCGCCCCACGGCCGGGTCGCGCACGTACAGGAAGCATCGGTCGGCGTGCAGAAACTCGCCCACCAGCCGCAGCGCTTCGGTAAAACCTGCTTCTGAGGTTGGAGCGTGGGCCAGGGCAATCTGCACGGATGTTTGTAGGGAATCGGACATGAAATACGGTAAAGCCCGCAGTGTAGCAAGCAACTGACGGATGTACGGCCCCGCTACGCTCCGGTTCCTGATACCGGAAGCGGGTTACGTTTTGGCGGCCCGCGTATCAATCCGCAGAAGCTGCGCAGCTTTTTCATCTATCCCATTTCTTCCCGAATCCCGATGAAAAAACTATGGCAACTGCTCCCGCTGCTGGGGCTGTTGCTGGGCAGCTGCGCCCAGCAAAAAGAAGAGGCCACGGCGGCCGTTGAAGAAAAACAGCCGCTGGTAGTGCCGCCCGCCGCCAACCTGCCCGATGTGCCGCTGGGCCGGCTCTGGCAAACCCACCGCCCGGTTATCTACCAGGCCGATATGCGGATGCGGGTTACTGACTTTGAAGCTGCCACGGTGCAGCTGGATACGCTGCTCTACCGGCACGGGGCTTACCTGGCCGAGGCCCACGAAGCCACCGACGACGGCCGCCACTCGCAACACCTGACCATCCGGGTGCCCTCGGCGCGGTTTCTGCCCCTCACGTTTGCCCTGGGCCGCCTGGGCTATGTCGAAAGCAAGGACATTCGCTCCCACGACCTGACCTCCGAGCAGCTGCAGGCCCGCACCCAGGACACCGCCGCCAGCGTGCTTTCGGCCCGCGACCAGCTGCTAGCCGAAGAAGCTACCATGGGCACGCTCGATTTGGTGTACTACCAGCCCGTGCCGGCCGAAATGGCCCCGCAGCCCCCACTGACCCCGCGCCTGGTAGCCGGGCTGCGGTACGGCTGGCATCTGCTGGGTGAGTTCGTCGTTGCTCTCACCTACCTGTGGCCCCTCACGCTGGTCCTGGCCGGCTGGCTGATATACCGTCGGCGGCAGCGGCGGCTACCGGCCTGATGCGGCCTGCATGCTCTTAAACGCAACGCGCCCCGCCTTCCCGAAACCGGAAAAGCGGGGCGCGTTGCGTTTACGGACAGCCGTGAGCTAGTCCACAATCATATCCACCACCGAGGTAACCAGGGACAGGACAATACTGAAAATTAGGGCCGAAATAAAGCCATCCACCTCGAAGCCCGAAAGCAGGTAGCTGGCCAGCATCACAATCAGGGCGTTGATAACCAGCAGGAATAGTCCGAGCGTCAGCACAGTAATCGGGAAGCCGATGATTTTCAGAATGGGTTTTACCACCGCATTCAGGATAGCCAGCACGATAACCAGCACCACGGCATCCGTGAAGCCCCCGATATGGGAGCCGGGCAGATACCGGGCCAGCACGTACGTGATGATGGCCGAGAGCAGAAACTTGAGAATAAAGCCCATAGCGAGGGAAGTGTTAGGTGAGAAAAGTACAGTATTCGGGGAGTTGAATGCTGTACGTATGCTCCCGGGATGAGTTATGCCTTGGGCGGGCTGAAAACCGAATTATTGTTCCGCTTTCAGCCCGCCCAAGGCATAATACACTTCTGCTGACCTATTTTTCCTGCGGACGCGCCTTCAGGCGGCCCTGTGACACGCCCATCCAGTTGGCCATGTGGAAAAGCAGGCGCGCGCCCACTATAGCGTTCCACTCCGTGTCGCCGGGGGCTACTTCGTTCAGGTCGCAGCCGATGATGGTGCGGCCGGAGCGTACTACCATCCGAATCAGGTACAGAGCCTGCTCAAACTCCAGGCCGCCAGGTACGGGCGTACCGGTGCCGGGGCACAGCTTGGGGTCGAGACCGTCAATGTCGAAGCTCAGGTACACCTTCTGGGGCAGCTGGGCCACAATTTTTTTGCACTCCTTCTTCCAGGATTTACCGCCCAGCATCTCATTTTGCAGAAACCGGTCGGTGAACATGGTCACGCGGCCGTTGCTTTGGGCGGCGTACTCGGCCTCTTGCTGGCAATAGTCGCGGATGCCCACCTGCACCAGCTTTTTCACTTGGGGCAGCTTCAGGGCATTGTACATGATGGAGGCGTGCGAAAACTCGAAGCCTTCGTAAGCCGGCCGCAGGTCGCAGTGCGCGTCAATCTGCAGAATCCCGAATTCCTCGTGGCGCTCAGCCAAAGCGTGCAGGTAGCCCAGAGGCGTGCTATGGTCGCCGCCCAGCACTACAACGCCCTTACCGGCATCCAGCAAGGCACCCGTCTTCTTTTTCAGCCATTCCAGCAACGCCTGGCCGCGCTGGTTGATGCGGGTGGGCACATCCACGAACGAGGCGTGGGTTTCTTCCGGCTCGCCGTCTTCCAGCCAGCCAATGTACTCCTCGGCCAGGGGGCGCAGGCTGTGGCTTTCGGCCGCAATTTTCTCGTCGGGCTCTTCCATAGCCAGGCCCATCCGCCAGGCTTCAGGCAGATCCGGGTCGTAGAGGTCCACTTGCAGGGAGGCGGTGCGCATGGCCTCAGGGCCGGCGGCAGTACCCGCGCGGTAGGATACAGTTACTTCCCAGGGAACAGGTACTACCACTACCTGAGCCTCTTCCGGCGTAAAAGGAAGGCCGTAGAGGCCGCCAGCCGTGTCGCCCAAGGCATTAGGGTCGAAACTGGCCAGTTTACGTTCCAGAGCAGATGCAGAGTCAGCCATTGTAATCAAATGAAAAGTGAGAAGTGAGTTGTATAACTACTGACAACGGCAATGGCCCCGGTCCGCCGTTGCTGAGGCCCTTATGGCTTCAGTTTCAGCATCGGAGGCCATGTTGCCTGCAAGCAGTTGCGACTTATGCCGCTGGGTTAGGCACCGGTTTGCTGCCCGCCCATAAAATCGTAGGTGCGAATGATATCAAGAATCTTCTCGAACGTATCCCGGTCAAAGAAAATCATCAGGGGCAATTCCACCGAGTTGTCTTTGTCGGAGAACTGCGTCACTACCGAGAAAATGAGCGGCTGCACCATGGGCCGGTCAACCAGCAGGTTGCGCAGGGAGGCGGCCATATCGCCGCGCGGATGGGCCGGCGGGGCACCGTAGATGTGAGCCTTCAGGATGTTGGCCAGCTGCGTGACCAGAGCGCCGGTGATGATGTTGCTGATTTCCAGCAGCAACGATTCCTGCATCTCGTCAATCTGCACGGAATCGGAAGTGTTCATGCGTAGGCACACCCGCGAGAGGCGCTGCACATGCTGACCGGAGAAAAACATCAGCGTAGTGCCGTTGAAGTCCCCCCGGATATCGGACTGGATAACCACGTGACCTGTTTGCAGGTCGCCTACCTTTTCCAATATGCTTTTTCCGGAGACAATATCCAGATTAGGCACTTCCAGCAGCACCTTCTCCTGGGCGATAACCGCGAATGAATCGGCGGCACGAGCCAGCCCGATATTCAGGATTTCGCGGATAATGTCCCGCTCCAGTTCCGTCATGTGCAAATCCATAGAAATCAGTTGAAGAGACATTCAGCCGAAGCCGGTTGCCTAAGGCCTGCAATTACGCAAATTATGGTCGTTTGGCTAAAAACAGTCGAGTTAACGCGGGCACATCGAGCACCAGGCACACCTGCCCGCTACCCAACAGCGTAACGCCGCCAAACAAATCAATAGTATCCAGCGGTTTGCTCATGGGTTTTACCACGATATCCTGCTGGCGCAAAAACCGGTCAACGACAAGGCCGAGCCGGCGGTTATTATACTTGACAATGATGATATCCTGCCGGCCCTGCACATCAGCCTTTACAGCGGGCGGCAAAGGCCCGTCGCCGTTGTGCAGCAGCTTGCGCAGGGATACCACCGGTACGTTTTCTTCCTGCACGCGGGTAATCAGCACGCCACCCACTACGTTGAAGTTATCCGGCATCAGCGACACCACCGAGTCAGTGTGCATGAGCGGAATGGCGTAGTTGCGTTGGTCCAGCTGAAATAGCAGGGCCCCTTTCACGGCAATCGACGTGGGCAGTACCAGGGTAAAGGTGGTTCCCTGGCCCAGTACCGACTCTACCCGCAGCTGCCCGCCGAGCGAGTCAATGGCCAGCTTCACCACATCCAGGCCCACGCCGCGCCCCGAAATTTCGGTTACTTCCTTCGCCATCGAGAAACCCGGCTCAAACAGAAACGCCCGCACCGCGTCGTCATCGAGGGTGGCGGCTACGTTGGCGGCTACCAGTCCCCGTTCCACGGCCTTCCGCCGCACGCTCTCCACGTTAATGCCCCGGCCATCATCCTGCACCTGAATCAGCACGTCGTCCCGCTCGGTCTGGGCCGACAGGGTCAGATGGCTCTGGGCTGGTTTACCGGCGGCTTCCCGCTCGGCAGGCGTTTCCAGCCCGTGCCCAATGGCATTGCGCACCAAGTGTAGCAGGGAATCGGTGATGATCTGCAGAATATTGCGGTCAATCTGGATGTCCTCCCCGGTCATGGTCAGCTCCACATCCTTTTTCTCGGCCGCAGCCACATCGCGCACTACCCGCGGAAATTTGCTGAACAGGGAGCCTACGCCTACCAGGCGAGCATCCATCACGCTGTACTGCAGCTCGTCGGCAATCCGCGAAAGGTGCGTGGCGGCGGCTACCAGAGCCGGGTTGCCAATTTCCTGACTCAGTGTGAGTACCCGGTCCCGGTCAATAATCAACTCGCCCACCAGATTCATCAGGTGGTCGAGCTTTCTGATTTGAATATATACCAGATCCGACAGCTCCAGCTTACGGTTGGCGTCTTCGTCATCCTCCTCTTCCTGTTCCAGCACGGGCTCTTCGCCGCGCACTAGCCGGTCCAGGTTGTCCATGAGACGCCCTACTTCGGGCAGGTCCTCATTGGCCCCCACCGCCCGAATCATTTCACCAATCGTATCAATACCCGTGAAAAGCACCGGTACCACAGACCCCGTAAAGGATTTCTCCTTACTGCGGATCAGACCGAAGATGGTTTCCATGTGGTGGGCCAGCTCGCCAATGGCATTGTAGCCCATGGCCCGGGAGTTGGACTTGAGGTTGTGCATGAACCGGAACAGCTCATTCAGGGCGGGCTCGTCGGTGGGGTTACGCTCCAGCTCACTGATGTGGCGGCTCATGGCGTCGTAATACTCCAACGCTTCCGCCATGAACATTTCCCGGTATTCCTGTTCCCGTGACTTCATTGTACAGCTACGGGTTGAAGGCGGGAAATACCAGCAGTGCCAGTGCTCAAGCTCACTGGCCGGGTTGGCACATGACTGATCAGTGCCCCTGCAATGCCTGAGAGAGGGTGTACTTCGGTGGCTAGTCCGGCTTGAATAACTGATTTCGGCATGCCGAATACGGCTGAAGAGGCTTCATCCTGCACGATAACCGTACCACCCGCCTGCCGAATGGCCCGGGCACCCGCCGTGCCATCCTGCCCCAGGCCCGTAAGAACCACTCCCAGCACATTGCGGCCGGCGAGCCGCGCGGCTGACTGCATCAGGATGTCTATACTGGGCACATCTAGGCTGGCTTCACTGACAAAATCGGTTTGCCAACCCAGCCAGGGGCTGCCGCTAACTGGCTGCACAGTTATGTTGTAGCCACCAGGAGCCACCAGAACCCGACCCGCCACAAGGCGGCTACCGCTGCCGGCTGCTTCCACGGGCAAGTGCGTAATGCGACGCAAGCGTTCTACCAGAGTATCGGTGAAGTGGGCCGGCAAATGCACCGCCACCACAATAGCCCAGGGAAAACTAACCGGAATAGCCTGCAGTACCGTTTCCACGGCCGGTGCTCCGCCTGTAGAGCCACCGATAACCACAATCCCCTGTGGGGGTAGCGGAACCGTCCGCGGCCGACTGATAGCAGCCGGTAACGCGGCTACTGCACGGGGACGGGCTGCCAACAGCTTCCGCCTGAGCTGACTGTTCCATTCAGCCAGTTCGGGGCCGGTTGTGGGGACAGCAGTGATATAATCATACACACCCAAACGTGTGGCTTCCCGCAGCATACCTAGCAATGGAACCCCTGCACAATACAGCAGTACCGGTACCTGAAACTGACGTTGCAGCTGCTCCAGCCCGGAAAGCTCGTCCTCAGTGACTAGCGCCACTCCCGGACGCAAACGCCGGGCCAGTACCGACAGCTCAGTGGTCGACATGGCAGTACCTACTACTTCCAGACCGGAAGTAACAGATAACAGCCGCGTCAGTGCTGTCCGCACGGAGGTGGGCAGGTTACCGAGTAGCAGGGTGAAGGAAGGAGGTGAAACGGACACGGGGGAATGTAAACGCACGGGGAGCACACGGCTGAGGCACGTGCGCAATCAAACGGGTTAGGCTTGGTCGGATGCAGCTTCCTGCAGCGCGCTACCCACAATCTCCAGCACTTTTTCCTCAGAAAAAGGCTTCACGATATAGGCTGTAGCACCGCTTTCCAGCGCCTCGTTCACAATAACTTCCTGGCCCACGGCCGAGCACATCACCACTTTTACGTCGGGCTGCTCCTGCCGAATGCCTTTAAGTACATCCAGGCCGGTATTATCGGGCAGAATTACATCAAGGGTAATCAGGTCGGGTTTAGTAGCGGCGGCCATTTCCAGCGCCTGCTGGCCGTTGGCTGCCTCGCCTACCACCTCGTAACCAGCGTCGGTAAGCATATTCTTGAGCATCGTGCGCATGTAAAAAGAGTCGTCGACGATGAGGATGCGGTTTTTCATGAGAAGGGCAAAAAGCGAAATGGGGGAAATTAAGCTGAACAGTTCAGCGGCCTATGCTTTTGTACGGCTGCCGGACCCGGAAGATTCCGTTTTCGGCTGCAGCTGCATGATTTCGGAAGGAGTCAGCAGTTTCAGCATATCGAGCACTACAACAATGCGGTCCTCGATTTTGGCAATGCCCTCAATGTATTTGTCGTGAATGTTGATGTCCTGGATGAACTCCGGCGCCTTTTCGATGATGGATTGCTGGATAGACAGCGGCTGCGGCACCTCGCGTACCATAATGCCAATGGTGTACTCTTTAGCCTCAATGGCCATAGTGTACGACACCGCAGGCATCTCCTGACCGGCGGTGCGCAGACGGAACCGCTCTTCCAGATCAATGATGGCAATGATGTCGCCGCGCAGGTTGGCAATACCCTTCACGAATGGCGGCGTTTTGGGCATTCGGGCAATTTCCGGGGTAATGGTTACCTCCTTTACTTGCTCAATCCGAATCCCATACTCCTCCTCTCCCAGCCGGAACACAATCAGCTGGATAATAGGATCTTGTTTGACGCTTTTTTCAGAGTCAGGCATTCCTGAGGAAATAACGTTTTTCCGGGCCGCTGCTGACAACGGCCCGGGAGAACGGAGAACATATTAACTTATTTGGCTTTCCGCTTAGTACCGCGTGCTTTAGGGGCCGAAGCCTCTACCGGCGCTTCTGCAGCCGGCACCGATTTGGCAGCACGCCGGGAGCCAGACTTCCGGCCAGCTTCCTGTACCTCAGGTGTGATAGCGGCGGCGGGCGTAGTGGGGGCGACAGCAGTATCGCGCCGCGAAATACGTTTCCGGGCGGGAGTTGCTGGCTCCTCGGCCACAGCGGGTGTAGCGGTCCGACGACGAACCGGCTGGGCCGGTGCAGGGGCGGAAGCCACCGGACGGGCGGCAGAACGGTGGCCTAGCGCCCGGCGCCGAATGGGTTCGGGCTCCGGTTCGGGCTCCGGCTCCAGATCTTCCATCAGCTGGAAGGCGGACAGCCCCAGTTGCAGGTCGTCGGCAATGTCGGTGAGCTTCTGGCTGCTGGTGGTCAGTTCCTGCATGCTGGTGGACAACTGCTTGGCGGTGCTGGCTACCTGCTGCGTACCGGAGGCGGTTTGCTCGGCAATGGCTACCACTTCTTCCACGTACTTTACTACGTCGCCAATCGAGGTTTTCTGAATCTCGGTGGCGGTCAGAATGTCGCGGGAAGTGCGCAGGGTTTCACCGGACGAGGTGGCAATGTTCTTAAAGGCTGAGCTGGCCTCGAAGGTGGCATTCTTCCCTTTCAGTACCCGGCCTTCCATGGTGCTGATGGCGGAGGCGGCCGACGTGGTATCCTTCTTTACGTCCTCAACCAGCGTGGCAATTTCCCCGGCCGATTTGCGGGAGCCTTCGGCCAGCTTGCGGATTTCTTCGGCTACTACTGCAAAGCCACGGCCGGCTTCCCCGGCACGGGCGGCTTCGATGGCGGCGTTCAGAGCCAGCAGGTTGGTTTGGGCCGCAATGTCGGTGATTACGCCCAGCGACTTGCTGATTTCTCCGGACCGGGTGCTTAGTACTTCAATGGTTTTAGAGGTCTGGGCGGCGGCGCCGGCTATTTCCTCCATGTTTTTCACCACTTCCGCTACCGTTTTCAAACCCAGTTGCGAGGTCTGCTCACCCAGAATAGCTGCCTTAATGCCGACATCGGCCTTACCGGCAGTTTCCTTGGTGGCCTGCATGATTTCTTCAATCAGCTTGAAGGCCTGGTCCGTTTTGAGAGCCTGGTTCTGAGCGCCTTCGGCCATCTGCTGCATGGCCAGGGCCACATCAACGGTTACCCGGCTCATCTCCTGCCCTTTCACTACCATTTCCTCCGACGATTCCCCTACAATCTGCGACGACTCGTTGATTTCGCCCAGCAGTTCATTGAGGTTGTCCACGGCCAGATTCAGAGCGTCGGCCATGGCGCGAATGTCACCGGTCGTTTCGATTTCCACCTGCTGCTGCAGGTCGCCTTCCGAAATGGCCCGCACCACGCGCGACACTTCCAGTACCGGCGAGGCAATACTTTCGATGAGGGCGTTGAGCGTATCCACCAGTTCTTTCCAGGAACCCGATACGTCCGTTACTGTGGCACGTTCCGTCAGTTTGCCTTCGCCCCCGGCTACGCGGGCTACGCGGCTTACTTCCGAGGCCAAGCGGTTCAGGTCGTCCACCATGCGGTTGATGGTATCGGCCAGTTCGGCTACTTCACCCTTGGCTTCCAGCGTCAGCTTCTGGGTCAGGTCACCCTGCGATACGGCGGTTACTACTTTCACAATGCCCCGCACCTGCGTGGTGAGGTTGGCCGCCATCGTGTTTACGTTGTCGGTGAGGTCTTTCCACACCCCGCTTACGTTGGGCACATCGGCCTGACCGCCCAGGCGGCCGTCGGTGCCTACTTCCAGGGCCACGCGGGTTACCTCGCCGGCAAACACGTTGAGCGAGTCCACCATCTGGTTGATGTTGTCCTTCAGGTCGAGCAGCTCGCCTTTTACATCAACGGATACTTTCTGGCTCAGGTCGCCGCGGGCTACGGCGGAAGTTACGTTGGCAATGTCGCGCACCTGGCTCGTGAGCGAGGCGGCCATGAAGTTTACGTTGTCGGTGAGGTCCTTCCAGGTGCCGCGCACGTTGGGTACCACGGCCTGACCGCCAAGGCGGCCTTCGGTGCCTACCTCGCGGGCCACGCGGGTTACTTCGTCGCCGAACGTGTTGAGCGAGTCCACCATCTGGTTGAGGTTTTCCTTCAGCTGCAACAGCTCACCGCGCACGTTTACTGTCACCTTCTGGCTCAGGTCGCCGCGGGCTACGGCGGTAGCCACGTTGGCAATATCCCGTACCTGACTCGTCAGGTTCGAGGCCATCGTGTTTACGTTGTCGGTGAGGTCTTTCCAGGTACCCGATACGCTGGGCACGTTGGCCTGGCCGCCGAGAATCCCTTCGGTACCTACTTCGCGGGCCACGCGGGTTACTTCGCCGGCGAAGATGTTGAGCGAGTCCACCATCTGATTGAGGATGTTTTTCAGGTCGAGAATCTCGCCTTTCACATCTACCGTCATCTTTTGGGTCAGGTCGCCCTTTGCTACGGCCGTGGCTACGTTGGCAATGTCGCGCACCTGACTCGTCAGGTTCGAGGCCATCGTGTTTACGTTATCCGTCAGCTCTTTCCAGGTACCACCAACGCGGGGCACCGAGGCCTGGCCGCCGAGGCGGCCTTCGGTACCTACTTCGCGGGCCACGCGGGTTACTTCGTCGCCGAAGATGTTGAGCGAGTCCACCATCTGGTTGAGGATGTTCTTCAGCTCCAGGATTTCTCCCTTCACATCCACGGTCATCTTCTGGCTCAGGTCGCCGCGGGCTACGGCGGTGGCCACGTTGGCAATGTCCCGCACCTGCAAGGTCAGGTTCGAGGCCATGTTATTTACGTTGTCGGTCAACTCCTTCCACACGCCGGCTACGTTGGGTACGGAGGCCTGGCCGCCCAGCTTACCGTCGGTGCCTACTTCCAGTGCCACGCGGGTTACTTCGCCGGCGAACAGGTTGAGCGAGTCCACCATCTGGTTCAGGTTCTGCTTGAGCTGCAGCAGTTCGCCCTTTACATCGACGGTGATTTTCTGCGAAAGGTCGCCCTTGGCTACGGCCGTGGCTACGTTGGCAATGTCGCGCACCTGCAAGGTCAGGTTCGAGGCCATGTAGTTCACGTTGTCGGTCAGTTCCTTCCACACCCCGGCCACGTTCGGCACCACGGCCTGACCGCCGAGGCGACCTTCGGTACCTACTTCCTGCGCCACGCGGGTTACTTCGCCGGCGAACAGGTTGAGCGAGTCCACCATCTGGTTCAGGTTCTGCTTGAGCTGCAGCAGTTCGCCCTTTACATCGACGGTGATTTTCTGCGTCAGGTCGCCCTTGGCTACGGCCGTGGCTACGTTGGCAATGTCGCGCACCTGCAAGGTCAGGTTCGAGGCCATCGTGTTTACGTTGTCGGTCAGCTGTTTCCACACGCCGCCCACGTTGGGTACGGAGGCCTGGCCGCCCAGCTTACCTTCGGTACCCACTTCCTGCGCCACGCGGGTTACCTCACCGGCAAACAGGTTGAGCGAGTCCACCATCTGGTTCAGGTTCTGCTTGAGTTGCAGCAGCTCGCCCTTCACGTCCACGGTGATTTTCTGGCTCAGGTCACCGCGGGCTACGGCCGTGGCTACGTTGGCAATGTCGCGCACCTGAGAAGTCAGGTTCGAGGCCATGTAGTTCACGTTGTCGGTGAGGTCCTTCCAGATGCCGCCCACGTTGGGTACGGAGGCCTGGCCGCCCAGCTTGCCTTCGGTGCCTACTTCCTGCGCCACGCGGGTTACCTCGCCGGCGAACAGGTTCAGGTTATCGATGGTCTTGTTGATGGTTTCGGCCATCACTTTGAAGTCGCCCGACACCGGAATCTGGAAGGTTTCATCCAGATTGCCTTTGCTGATGTTCTTGAGCACTTTGCCTACCTCCAACACCGGCACGGCAATGCTATCCACCAGGCCGTTGATGTTGTTGATCATGTCGCGCCAGAAGCCGGCGGCATTTTCGCCGGAGGCGCGGGCTTTCAGGTTGCCTTCCACCCCGGCCACTTTGGAAATGCGCGATACTTCGCCTCCTACCCCGCCAATCATCTCCACCATGGAGTTATAGGCTTCGGCAATTTCGGCGAAGATGTCGTCGTTCTGCTTGGTCAGGCGCACCGATACGTCGCCCTTTTTAAAGGCATCGAGGGCATACAGTACCCGGTTCAACTGGTCGTTGATGTAGTCGGGGTCCTGAGCGGCGTATTTTCCGTTGGCTTCCCCGCGTTTCCGCGTGTGGTTGCCATTGGAGGGCGCAGTTGTTGTCAGGCTACCTTTGGTAACGGCGGCAACAGGAGCAGGAGTTGCCGCGGGAGTAGCCGGGCGGGTGGTTTTGGGCGTCTTAGCTGAAGCCATACACAAGAAAAGGTGGCGGGGCCTGCGAGTAGAAGGCGTTGCTCGAACGAAGCCGCTGGGTATACGGTTCCGGAACGGGCAAAGGTAGCAGATATGCCCATTCGGCCGCTATCAAGCATAAAATCTTATGCATTTCGAATAACTCGCGGATACTGAACATCTTGCCTGTTGGCGGTGGTGTATTGTATCCTATATAGTAGCGGTACAGTTTCCGCATATTTATACCCGTTGGCAACAGGGCCGGATTATTCCAGCATCTTTGCGGCAAAATTCAACTTTTACACTGCGGCACCCGTTCCCTACCGAAACCGCCTTGTGTATTCCCACCCCCTATGGTCAAAAATCTAGTCATCGTCGAATCCCCGGCCAAGGCCAAAACCATTGAAGGCTACCTCGGTAAGGACTTCGTGGTGAAGTCCTCATTCGGGCATGTGCGCGACCTGCCCAAGGATAATAACGCCATTGATATTGCCAATGGCTTCAAGCCGACCTACGTTGTATCGGCCGACAAGCGGGAAATTATCAGCCAACTGAAAAAGCTGGCCAAAGAGGCTGAAACCGTATGGCTGGCCAGTGACGATGACCGGGAAGGAGAAGCCATCAGCTGGCACCTGGCCGAAACGCTGAACCTGACCGGCGGCGGCAAAACACGCCGCATCGTGTTCCGCGAAATCACCAAAAATGCCATCCTCACGGCCATCGATAACCCCCGGGAAATTGACCTCAACCTGGTGAATGCCCAGCAGGCCCGGCGGGTGCTGGACCGGCTGGTGGGCTTTGAGCTCAGCCCGGTGCTGTGGAAAAAAGTGAAGGCTGGCCTCTCGGCGGGCCGGGTGCAGAGTGTGGCCGTGCGCTTGGTGGTGGAGCGTGAGCGGGAAATCAATCAGTTTAAAACTTCCTCTGCCTACCGCGTGGTGGCCCGCTTTGATGCCGGTCGGGGCGCGGTACTGGAAGCCGAGTTGCCCACCCGCTTCAAAACCCGCGAAGAAGCTGAGGCTTTCCTGGCCCGTTGCGTAGGCGCGGCCTACCGCATTGAAAACCTGGAGAAAAAGCCGGGCAAGCGCAGCCCCGCGCCACCGTTTACTACCTCCACGCTGCAGCAGGAAGCTTCGCGCAAGCTGGGCTTCTCGGTGGCCCAGACGATGAGCGTGGCCCAGAAGCTATACGAGGCCGGCAAAATCTCCTACATGCGTACCGACTCAGTAAACCTTTCGCAGGATGCTCTGACGGCCGCGCACCAGGAAATCAGCCGGGCTTACGGCCCGGAGTACGCCCAGACGCGGGTGTACAAAACCAAGTCGGCTTCCGCTCAGGAAGCGCACGAAGCCATTCGTCCCACGGATTTCGCTTTGCTGAAAGCCGGCTCCGATTCGCAGGAGCAGCGCCTCTACGACCTGATCCGGAAGCGGGCCATGGCCTCGCAGATGGCCGATGCAGTGATTGAGCGCACAGTGGCCACCATCAGCATCAGTACGCAGCCCGGCACTATGCTCTCGGCTACCGGTGAGGTGATTACCTTCGAAGGGTTCCTGAAAGCCTACGCCGAAAGCAAGGATGAGGAGGAGCAGGATGAAGCCGCCGAATCGTCGTTTTCGCGGGGGCTGCCGCCGCTGAATGTGGGGCAGGAACTGCCTTTGCAGCAGCTGCGCGCTACGGAGCGCTACGCCTCGCCTCCGGCCCGCTACACCGAAGCTTCGCTGGTGAAGAAGCTGGAGGAAATGGGCATCGGTCGGCCTTCCACCTACGCACCTACCATCAGCACCATCCAGAAGAGGGGCTACGTGGAAAAGGACTCCCGCGAAGGCAAGGAGCGTAAGTTCCACGTGCTCACGCTGGATGGCGACGCGGTGAAAACCGAAGTAAAAACCGAAACCTACGGGGCCGATAAAGCCAAGCTGTTCCCCACCGATACAGCCATGGTGGTGAACGACTTTCTAGTGGAGCACTTCCCCGTGATTGTGGACTACCAGTTCACGGCCAAAGTGGAGGATGAGTTTGACCGCATTGCCGATGGGCAGGAGCAGTGGACCGATATGCTGGCCGGCTTCTACGGCACCTTCCACGAAACCGTGGAGCGGGGCCAGAACATTGAGCGCAACACGCTGGGCAGCAACCGGGAAATTGGCACGCACCCCGAAACCGGCCAAAAGCTGACGGCCCGCTTAGGCCGTTTCGGGCCTTACGTGCAGATTGAGCCGCTGGAAGGCGCGCCCGAGGGCGAAAAGGCCGTGTACGCCAGCCTGCGCAAGGGGCAGTTCATTGAGAACATCACCCTGGAAGAGGCCCTGGAGCTATTCAAGCTGCCGCGCATTGTGGGCTCGTTCGAGGACAAGGACATGACGGCCGCGCTGGGCCGGTTTGGCCCCTACATCCGCCACGACGGCAAGTTCTATTCTCTCACCAAGGAACAGGACCCGCACACCATCACGGCGCAGGAAGGCATTGATTTGATCGAGGCCAAGCGCAAAGCTGATTCGGAACGTCTGATCAAGTCGTTTGCTGAAAACCCGGATATTCAGGTGCTCAATGGCCGCTTTGGTCCTTACATCGTGGCCGGCAAGAAGAACGTGAAAATTCCGAAGGGCGAAGAGCCTGCCGACCTCACGCTGGAGCGCTGCCTGGAACTGGCCGACGCCACGCCCGACAAGCCGGCCAAAGGTGGCCGCTTCGCCAAAAAAGCCGCTCCGGCTGCTGATAAAACCGAAAAGGCCGACACCCCCGCCAAGAAAGCCGCTACTAAAAAGCCAGCCGCCAAGAAGCCGGCTGCCAAGAAAGCCACCGGCACCACAGCCAAGAAAACCACTGGTAAAGCCAAGTAACGCTTCGGCCATACGTCAATGCAAAAGCCCCAACGACCCGTTGGGGCTTTTTTTGTGCCGGCCCGGTTGAAATAGCGCCACGCATTGTGCGTTATTGCGGCGGTTATTTACTGCTTATCCTCCCGAATGCATTACGCCTTATGGCCGCTGGCTTTGCTACTAGCCTGCACTGCCGCCCCCGCCGAAACATCAACCGAAACGCCGGTCGAAACTGCCTCCACCCCGGCCGAAACAGGGCCTCAACCAGCCGCTTACGCCTGGCTGCCTGCCAACGGCTACAACCCGCGCCAGACGGTGCAGGCCCGGTTTGCGCCACCCGCCGGCTACCAGCGTGTACCCGTCGCGGCCGGCTCATTCGGCCAGTGGCTGCGCTACCTGCCGTTGCTGCCCGTCGGCACGCCCGTAAAGCTGCATAACGGCCAGCTGAAAGACCGGCAGGATGTACACGCCGCCGTGCTCCATATTGATGTGGGCCCGCGGGATTTGCAGCAGTGCGCCGATGCCGTTATCCGGCTGCGGGCCGAGTACCAGTTCAGCCAGCAGCCAGAACAGGTGCATTTTCACCTGACCAGCGGCGACGATATCCGGTTTCAGGACTGGTACAGCGGCACGGGGTTCCGGGTGGTGGGCGACGCCGTGCAGCCCGCCCCGCGCCCGGCCGAAGCCCCTACCCACGCCAGTCTGCGCCGCTACCTTGACCAGATTTTTACTTACGCCGGCACTCTGTCGCTGAGCAAGGAGCTGCGGCCGGTACCCCTGGCCCAGGTGCAGCCCGGCGACGTGCTCATCCGGGGCGGCTCGCCGGGGCATGCGGTGCTGGTGCTGGACGTAGCCGTGCAGCCAACTACCGGCCGGCGGGTGGCCCTGCTGGCCCAGAGCTACATGCCCGCCCAGCAGATGCACGTGCTCAAAAATGTGTGGGATAATACCGGCCTCGGCGCCTGGTTTTTGCTTGACCCCGCCGCCTCGCAGGTCAGCACCCCGGAATGGACGTTCCGGACCAATGAGTTGAAACGATTTTAGTACGGGCCGTGAGTAGGCGCCTGAACTTCAAACTGCTACACTAACCATACCTGATGAAGAAGAAACTGGTAGCCCTGACCGGGGCCGGAATTTCGGCGGAGAGTGGCCTGGCCACGTTTCGGGCCTCGGATGGGCTCTGGGAAAATCACCGCATCGAGGAAGTTGCCACGCCCGAGGGCTGGGCCCGCAATCCGGCACTGGTGCTGGAGTTTTACAACCAGCGCCGCGCCGCCGCCCGCGCTGCCCAGCCCAATGCCGGCCACCGGGCATTGGCCGAGCTGGAGCAGGATTTTGAGGTGGTCATTGTAACCCAAAACGTAGACGACTTGCACGAGCGGGCCGGCTCTTCCCGCGTAATTCACCTGCACGGACAGCTGTTTGAAAGCCGCAGCTCCCGCCACGAGGAGCTGGTGTACCCCATGCACTCGGACCGGATTGAGCTGGGCGAGCTGTGCGAGAGAGGCCACCAGCTGCGCCCCAACATTGTGTGGTTTGGCGAGGCCGTGCCCCTACTGGAGCTGGCCGCCCATGAGGCCACCACCGCTGATGTATTTCTGGTAGTGGGCACCTCCCTGCAGGTGTACCCGGCCGCCGGGCTGGTTGATTACGTGCGGCGCGGCACGCCCATCTACATTATCGACCCCAGCCGCCCGCCCGTCAGCAGCCGGCCCAACCTACACTTCATCACCGAGCCCGCCACCGTAGGCGTACCGCAAGTGGCCGCCGAGCTGCGGGCCCAATAGCGTGAACTTTGCAGTGCTGGCTATTGGCCCTGCTTCACCCATTCTCCCACATGGCTTCAATCGTTGGACACTGCGCGTTAGGCGCGACGCTGGGCAAGCTGCTGCTACCGGAGCGGCGCTACTGGCCGTACTGGGTGCTGGCCGCCGCCTGTGCTTTCCTGCCCGATGCCGACGTTATCGGCTTCAAGTTTCACGTACCATACGCCAGCCTCTGGGGCCACCGGGGGTTGAGCCACTCCCTGCTGGCAGCGGCCGTAGTGGCTACTGCCGTAACTGGCTACTACCGCATCCGGCGTGGCCCCGCTACGCCGCCCCTGGCCCGGCTCTGGCTGCTGCTGTTTTTGGCCACGGCCTCGCACGGCGTGCTCGATGCCATGACCACGGGCGGAGAAGGTGTCGCGTTTTTCAGCCCGTTCGATACGGAGCGGTACTTTTTCGGGCTGCGGCCCATTGCCGTTTCGCCCATTGGCGTGAAGAAATTCGTGGGCGAATGGGCCGCCCGCGTGCTGCGCAGCGAGGTACAATGGGTGCTGCTGCCTTGTGCCCTGTTGCTGCTGGCTCAGTACAGTGCGCAACGCCTACTGCGGCCGACAGCCGCTCGTTAACCAGAAATTAATGCGGAGTCAAATCAGAATGGCCGGTTTTCCGTAGAAGAGGCTTCTACACTCCCCTTCTATGTCGTTTCGTTACTCGCGCATGCTGCTGGCTGGTCTGGGCCTGGCAGCCTCTACTCCGGTTTTTGCTCAGTCGGCCGCGCCGGCCCACACGGTTTTTTTGCTGGGCAATACGGCCACGGCGGAGCTGCCCACCGGACATTTACAGGCCCTGCGCCGCACACTGGAGCAGCAAACCGGCCCGTTTACCGTGGTTCACCTCGGTGATATTGTAGGCAACGAGGGCCTGGGCTCGGCCAAGGATTCCAGCCAGGCCGGCCAGACGGCCCGCGCCGATGCGCTGATTGCGTTGGTGCAGGGCCTGCCCAACGGCAAAATCTACTTTCTGCCCGGCGACAAGGACTGGGCTAACTCCGGCCCCGATGGTCTGAAGCGGGTGCGGCGGCTGGAAAAGTATATTGAAGACAAGCTGCCGGGCCAGAACGCCTTTCTGCCCACCGGCGGCTGCCCCGGCCCCGAAATAGTGGATGTGGCCCCGCTGGTGCGCTTGGTCGCCATCAACTCGCCTTGGTGGACGCACCCCTTCGACCGGCCCGAAGCCCCCGACACCGACTGCAAAACCATGACGGTGGAGGAGTTCCGCGAGCAGCTGCAGGATGTGCTGGATGAAACAAAGGGCCGCAACGTGCTGCTGGTGGGCCACCAGCCGGTCATCAGCAACGGCGTGTACGGCGGCCACATGCCCCTGAGCCGCCACCTGCTGCCGCCCGTGGCCGGCACCGTGTACGCCGCCTACCGCCAGAACGTGGGCTCCCCCCGCGACCTGGCCAACCCTGCTTACCAGCAGTTCCAGAAGGAAATGCTGAACACCCTGCGCGACCATCCCGGGGCCGTGTACGCCGCCGCCCACGACTTCAGCCTCCAGCTTACCGAGCAGCAGGGCAGCTACCACCTGATTTCGGGCTCTTTCGCGCAGAAACAACACGTGGGGGCCAACGCCAAGTCCCAGTTCAACGAAGCTGAAGAGGGTTTTTCCCGCCTCGACTACTACGCCGACGGCACCGTAAAAACGGCGTTTTATACGTTTGACAGCGGCAGCTCGGCCCGGGAGGCCTACGCGGCTACGCTGTTCCGCTCGGCCTGCGGGCCGAAGCAGGCCGGGGTGCCCGTCAACTCATTCATTCCAGAGTGCCCATCGGCCCCGAAAGGCGTGGCCCAGATGAAGCCCGATGCGCCTTTTGAAGCTACCCAAACACTGGCGGCCGGCAAGCAGTACGCCGGTACCGGCAGCTCCCGGTTCTGGCTGGGCAAGCTCTACCGTACTTCCTGGACGCAGCCGGTTCAGGTTCGTACCCTCAACCTCGACACCGAAAAAGGCGGCCTGCGCCCCTTCGGCCCCGGGGGAGGACGCCAGACGACTTCGCTCAAGCTCATTGCCGCCGACTCCTCAGAGTACGTGTTCCGCTCGGTGGATAAGGACGTTACCCGGATTCTGCCGCCGGAGCTGCGCCAGTCGTTTGCCGCCAATGTGCTGCGCGACATCACGCCCACGGCCCACCCCTACTCGGCGCTGGTAACGGGCTCGTTGCTGGATAAAACTGACATCCTGCACGCTCGGCCCCGGTTGTTTGTGCTGCCCGACAACAACCAGCTGGGCCCGTACCGGGAGCAGTTTGCCGGCCTGTTTGGCACCTTGGAAGACCGCCCGGTGGACCCCAAGCCCAACCTGCCCGGCTTCGGGGGGGCCGACGAGGTACGCCGCTCGTTCAGCTTCTTCCGTCAGCTCTACAAAGACAACGACAACCGCATCGACGCCGTGGCCCTGGGCCGGGCGCGGGCGTTTGATATGCTGGTGGCCGACTTCGGCAAGCACGAGGACAACTGGAAGTGGGCGGGCTTTAAGGACGGCAAGAAAACCGTGTACAAGCCCATTCCGCGCGACCGGGACCAGTCGTTCACGCTCTGGAACGGGGCTCTGACCTACCTGGCTAACCGGGAATGGGCCGTGCCCAGCATTGAAGGGTTTCAGGCCGAATTCGGCGACATGAAAAGCTTGAACTGGCCCGCCCGTCACCTGGATAGGTTTCTGCTGCAAAGTCTGAGCCGGGAGCAGTGGCAGGATATTGCCCGCTACATGCAGGAGCGCATCACACCCGCCGCCATCGACGAAGCCACCGGCACCCTGCCCGCTGAGTTGAAAACCCTCTCCACCGACGAGCTGAACCGCAAGCTGAAAGCCCGCATCAAGGAGCTGCACAAGGCCTTGGACGAGTACTACCTGCTGCTGGCCAAGCGCGTGGACGTGGTGGGTTCTAACAAGGCCGAGGTATTCCGGGTTGACCGCCAGGCCGACGGCCGGGTGCGGGTGCAGCTGTTCGACAAAGCCAAGGAGGGCGACGAGCCCAATGGCCCGGCCCTGTTCGACCGGATCTTTTCGCCCAAGGAAACCGAAGAGATAAGCCTCTACGGCCTCGATGGCAAGGATGTGTTTACGGTAACCGGTTCGGCCGGCAAAAGTGTGCTGGTGCGCATCATTGGGGGCGACGGCAAAGACCGGATTTCGGACGATTCGCGCGTGAGCGGTTTGCGCACCCTCACCAAGGTGTACGATGTACCCGATACCGACCTGAAGCTGGGTTCGGAGTCGGATAACCGCACCTCCACACGTCCCGACGTGAACCAGTACGACCGGGAGCAGTTCGAATTCAACACCTACAAGCCCCGCGCTACCGTCATCGTGAATGCCAACGACGGTATCGGGGTGGGCGCGGGCGTGGATTTCGTGCGCCAGGGTTTCCGCAAGCCGGGCTTCAAAAACCTGTACTCGTTTGACGTGCGGGGCTCCAGCGGCGGCAATTTTCAGGTGTCATTGGCTACGCGGCACCGCTACGCCTTTGGCAAGTGGGACGTGGGTGCCCGCACCGAGTATGGCAACTTCTTCCCGTTCTACAACTTCTTTGGGCTGGGCAACAACACTACCAAAGACCAGGGCCTCTACGACAACAAATACTATAAAGCCCGCTACAAAGGATTCACGCTGGATGCCTTCACCGAGCGAGTATTCTGGCAGCGCAGTCTATTCCGCATTGGGCCCAGCTATGAGCAATACACCTCCAGCTATGCCGCCGACAGCTACTTAGGCAAGTTGGAAAATGGGGGTATTCCGGTACCCGATGACCGTAAGCCCAACACCGACTTTCAACGCCTCATCGGCCTGAATGCGTTGCTGGATGTGGACCTAAGGGACCGGCAGAGCTTTGCCCGACGCGGCGTGCGTCTGCGAGCCCAGCATGATACCTACCATCAGCTCAATGGCAACAAGGGTAACTTCGGCCTTACCCAGGGCTTTGCCGAGTACTACGGCACGGCCCGTCTGGGCATTCCGGTAACGCTGGTGGTGAAGGGCGGCGGGGCTAAAAACTACGGCAACGACGACGACATTCCGTTCTACAAATTCGCCAACCTGGGCCTGCGCGAGGGGCTGCGGGGCTACTACCGCACCCGCTTTACCGGCGACGCCAGCCTCTACCTGAACACCGAGCTCCGCCTGGCCCTGGGCCGCGTGCAGACCTCCTTCCTACCCTTTTCCTATGGCATCTTCGGCCTCTACGACCGGGGCCGGGTGTACTACAAAGGTTCCTCGCCCGGGGGCTGGCACCAGGGCTACGGAGCCGGCTTTTACATTGCCCCCGTATCCGACCAGCTGGCCCTATCGGTGTCTTACCAGAAATCGGTGGAAAATGGCCTGATTCAGTTCGGGCTGGGTTTCCGGTTGGATAACTAGTCGGCACGCCGACTACTTTGTAGCCGCCGCGAAATCTTATATTTGCCGCAGACTTCTTTCGCTCCAACCCTTTCTGCATGGAATATCCGCTCCTGAAACTGGCCGCCATTGACATTGGATCCAACGCTGTACGGTGCCAGATTTCGGCGGTTTTGCACTACGGTGACCGGTACCGACTCAAGCGCGTGGAGTACGTGCGCTACCCTTTGCGCTTGGGCGAGGACGTGTTTGCCAGCGGCCGGATTTCGGAGAAGAAGCAGCAGAAGTTCATCAAGTTTCTGCACGCGCTGCGCCTGCTCATGGAGGTGCACGACGTAGCTCCCGACCACTACCTGGTGTGCGCCACCTCCGCCATGCGCACCGCCGAAAATGGTCGGGAAGTGGCCGCCCGCATTCAGCAGGAGCTCGGCATGACGGTGCAGGTAATTGACGGACAAGCCGAGGCCGCCTACATCAACCGCGTCATTGAAAACCTGCTGGAAGACAAGAAGCACTATCTGCACATTGACGTGGGTGGGGGCAGCACCGAGTTCAACATCTACCATAACCGCCGCAAGGTGGCGTCGCAGTCGTTTGAGGTGGGCAGCATCCGGCGCATGCAGCAGGAAGAAGCCGGCCTGAGTACCGAGGCCATGCGCGAAACCTGGCAGCGCATGGAGGAATGGGTGACGGAAAATGCCCGCCGCTACCACGTGTCCCGCGCCATTGGCACCGGCGGCAACATCAATAAGCTCTACAGCATGTCCCAGCCTCAGCTGGATAAGCCCGTTACGCGCAAGCGCATTGCCACCGTCCTCGACCACCTCACCAGCATGACGATGGACGAGCGGGTAAACGTGGCCCTGCTCAACCCCGACCGGGCCGACGTCATCGTACCCGCCGGCCACATCTACCTCTCCGCCATGGAGTGGGCCGATGTGCACCAGATGATTGTTCCGGACATTGGTTTGAAAGACGGGATGCTGCAGGCCTTGTTTGAGGACCATTTCGAGGAAATCCGGGCTTCAACTGACCACCAGCCCGGACATCCCAAGCCCACTGTGCAGCCCCGCCCCACGGAGGTAGAGTAGGCATCTGCCCTTTCCTGAAAAGTCAGAAAAACCATACTCCAACTAGCTATTAAATAGTTAGTTGGAGTATGGTTTTTCTATTTACATAACTCTAATACGCTATGCTCTCCGTTTGACAAGTTCTGGCTGGATATGGTACGTTCGTATCACATTTAATTCAGCTGTTATGAAACGCCATCCGTTATCCTTATTTGCGTTACCGCTCTTATCCGCATTGGTGTCCTGCGCCGCCTATCGACCCATTACCCCGCATCTGCCCACCGTGCATGCCAAGCAAGAGGCCGAAGTAACCGCCGGCGTCGATGGCAACCATTTTGCCAATGCTCAAGCAGCTTACTCTCCTGTTAACCACCTGCTCCTGACAACTACGGTTGGCGGCAGCCTGCAGCGCCCTGGCAAACCCAGCACGCAAGATCAATCTACCCAGCGCCACGCCCGTGTGGGTCTGGGCGTTTACCTGCCCCTCGATTCGACCTCCTGGCTCACCGTTACCGGCGGCGGCGGCACGGCCCACAGCTTCGTAAGTGCCCTCAGCTCCCCTTATCTTAACCAATTCACCACTGTGGACAGCCGGCAGTTGTATGGGTTGATAGGGCTGCAGAAACAGCTTACCAGCCGCTACGTTTTGTGCTCTATCGGGCTGGCCTACGAAGCCACGCTGCTGAATTATCGGCGCTACTCCGTCCTGACTACCCGCCAAACCGAAACCGGAGAAGAATACCAGCGTGATGACCTCCGGTATCCGGTTCCCAATCTGCTGCGACACGCCGTGTGGGGGCAGCTGGAACTGGGCTCCAGGAACTTCCCCGCGCTGCAGTTTCGCCTGAACGGGGGGTATTCTACAGCATCCGGGCCCTCCACTGCCGCCACCTCGGCACTACGCAGTGTTATTCGGGAGGAGAAAAACAACGAGTTTCTGGCACAGGCCAGCGTTGTATTTTACCCGCATCTGCTGAAAAAGAAACGATAAACGCATTGTAGATCAATAACCCGGCTCCGGTAAGCCTCCTATTCAATGCTTACCGGGGCCGGATTCCTTCAGAATAATTTACGCTAAATCCGCTTCAGTTTCGGGATTTTCCTGCGCTACGGTAGCGGCCAGGCTTTCCTGCCCGTTTTCGGGCACCGATACTTCCGCGGTTGAAACCACCGGCACCACCGCCTCGGCGGTATCTCCGGGCGCATCCTTGCGGATGGCGGCGCAGGACAGCCATTCCTCGTACAGCGCATTCTCCCCTACCATGCTGAAGTTCTTGTTGTAGAACTCCTTATGCACGTTGAACACTGGCTCTTCGGGGGCGGGCTGACGCTGAATGTATGCGCCATCTTCGCGCATCACGTAGGTATTCTGGTTGTCTTTCAGGTTGAAGTACAACACGTTGATGGCCTCGCGTTTGAGCTGCGGATTCACAATCAGGAACAGCGCCTCAATACGCCGGTCGAAGCTGCGCACCATCAGGTCGGCGGAGCCGGCGTACACTTTGGGGTGGCCGGCCTGGTGGAAATAGAACAGGCGGGAGTGCTCCAGGTAGTCGCCCACGATGCTGCGCACCTCGATATTCTCGCTCAGCCCGGCCCGGCCCGGCCGCAGACAGCAGATGCCCCGCACAATGAAGCGAATAGGCACGCCGGCCTTGCTGGCCTTGTAGAACTCATCAATCATCTCCTTGTCTTCCAAGGAGTTCATCTTCATCACAATGCCGCTGGGCAGGCCCTTTTTGGCGTTACGGCTTTCCTCCCGGATCAGGGAAATCAGCTGCTGACGCATATCCTTGGGGGCCGTAATCAGGTACTCGTAATCGTCGGGCTGGGAGTGGCCGGTGATGACGTTGAAGAATTCTGACACGTCGTGACCATACACGTCGTTAGTCGTGAGTAGGCTGATGTCGGTGTAGATGCGGGAGGTTTGCTCGTTGTAGTTGCCGGAGCCGATGTGCACGTAGCGCGTCACCTTCTCGCCTTCCTTGCGGATAATCATCATCATCTTGGTGTGCGTCTTGTACTTGCTCACCCCGTAAATGACGAAACAGCCCGCTTTTTCCAGCTTGGCCCCTTCCCGGATATTGCGCTCCTCATCAAAGCGGGCCTTCACCTCAAACAGCACCGATACGTGCTTACCGTTTTCGGCCGCTTTCAGCAGTGCGGCCGTCACGCGCGAGTCGTCGGCCAGACGGTAGATGGTCTGCTTGATGCCCAGTACGTGCGGGTCCTCGGCGGCCTGCTCCAGCAGCTGCACCACCGGGTCGATGTTATTATAGGGGTGGTGCAGCAGCACATCATGGTGCTTGAGGTACTCGAAGAGGTTATCCTCGGCCCCGTCGGGCAAGCTCAGCGGCGTAACAGCCGCCGGCTGCTTGAAGCCCTTGCCCCGGAAATTAGGATGCTTCAGAATCTGCAGCAGTCCTTTCAGGTCAATGAGGGAGTTGATGACGAACACATTCCCGTTGTCAATCTTCCACCGCTCCTTCAGCACGTTCATCAGCAGCTGCGAGGCATTGGGCTCCACTTCCAGACGCACCACGCGGCCCTTTTTCCGGGTTTTCAGCCCCAGCTGAATTTCTTTGATGAAGTCCACGTCAATGTCGTCCGATTCCTCCAGCGTGAAGTCGCCGTTGCGGGTGATGCGGAACATATCGGCCGACACGATTTCGACGTTGCGGAACAGCTTGGGCATGTTCTCGCGCACGATTTCCTCAATGGGCACGTAGATGACTTTGTCCTTGCGCGTGAGCTCAAAGAAGCGCGACAGGTTTTGTGGAATCTGCACGAAGGTGAGGCGCTCCTGGCCCCGCTCCGCCTCGGCATCCAGCCCGCCCCCAGCCCGCGTCACCACCCCGAAGATGAGCATCTGGTTCATCATCAGTGGGAAGCCATGGTAGCTGTCGTACACCATGGGCGTGAGCAGCGGGAAGATGGTGTTTTTGAAGTACCCATCTGCCTTTTTCAGCTCCAGCTCCGTGAGCTCCTCCATCTTCAGCACGTTGAAGCCGTTCTTCTCAAACAGCGGCTTCAGGTCGTTGAGGTAGGTCAGCGACTGGTCGTTGACAAACCGGTGGGCAAAGTCCAGCAGTTTGCGCCGGAAGGGCATTTCGCGCAGCCCCGAGTAGTCGATGCGCTCCTTGCCGTAGTCAAGATAGTTGTACAGGGAGCCCACCCGAATCATGAAGAACTCATCGAGGTTGCTGCTGGTAATGGCAATAAACCGCAGCCGGTCGAACAGGGAGCGGCTGGCGTCGCGGGCCTGGTCCAACACCCGGTAGTTAAAGCGCAGCCAGCTCAGGTCACGGCTGATGTATTTGCTTTTGCGGATGAGGTCGGCGGATTTGAACAGTTTCATGCGGTAAGAGGAAAGGCCGGACAAAATACGAGCAAACGCCCGCAGTAGTATAGTCAGTCCGGAATAATAGCAGTGGCTTCTATTTCCACTAGTAGTTGCGGAGCAATCAGGGCACTCACAGCCAGCATGGTAGCGGCCGGACGAATCGTTCCGAACACTTCGCCGTGCGCTCTACCTACGGCTTCCCAGTCGGCTATGTTTTTGAGGTAGATGCGGGTGCGTACCACATGCTCCGGCGCAGCACCGGCCTCAGCCAGGGCGGCCATAATCTTCTGCAGAATTCGCACTGCCTGGGTGTACGCATCAATGCCGGTAACGGTGCTGCCATCCTGGGCAGTAGTACCGGCCACTTCCACCACATTCCCGACCCGTACGGCACGGGAATACCCAACAGTTACTTCCCAAGGAGCTCCGGAAGATATATTCTGACGCATATACACTTGCTGAGGTAACACAAAAAAGGCCCGCTTTGCAGCGGGCCTTTCTAAGCTATACCGGTTACACGTCCAGTTTGGCGTACTTGGCGTTTTTCTCGATGAAGTCGCGGCGGGGAGCTACCTCGTCGCCCATGAGCATGGAGAACAGGTGGTCGGCTTCGGCGGCGGAGTCCACGGTTACCTGCTTGAGGGAACGGGTGGCGGGCTGCATGGTAGTGCTCCAGAGCTGCTCGGCGTTCATCTCGCCCAGCCCTTTGTAGCGCTGCACGTTCACCGTTTCGGGCTTGCCCCGGCCGAGGTCTTCCTGGGCCTGCATGCGTTCCTCCTCGGTCCAGCAGTAACGTTCCTCCTTACCGCGTTTCACGAGGTACAGCGGCGGCAGGGCAATGTAGATATAACCCTTATCCACCAGCTCGCGCATGTAGCGGAAGAAGAACGTCAGGATCAGCGTGCGGATGTGCGAGCCGTCGATGTCGGCGTCGGTCATGATGATGACCTTGTGGTAGCGCAACTTGGCCGTATTCAGGGCCTTGGCATCAGCTTCAATGCCATTCTCCGGGTCGGCGGGCATCCCAAAGGTGACGCCCAGGGCCGTAATCATGTTCCGGATTTCTTCGTTTTCCAGAATGCGGTGCTCCTGTGCCTTCTCCACGTTCAGGATTTTACCCCGCAACGGCAGAATGGCCTGGAAGGCGCGGTTGCGGCCCTGCTTGGCAGTACCACCGGCCGAGTCACCTTCCACAAGGTAGATTTCGCAGATTTCGGGGTCCGATTCGGAGCAGTCGGCCAGCTTGCCGGGCAGGGAGTTGGAGCCCAGCACGGTTTTGCGCTGCACCATCTCGCGGGCCTTCTTGGCTGCAATACGGGCTTTGGCGGCCAGAATCACCTTGTCGATGATAACGCGGGCCTCCTTGGGGTTTTCCTCCAGATACTGGTTCAGGATTTCGCCCACCACGGTGTTCACCGCGCCGTTTACCTCAGAGTTGCCCAGCTTGCCCTTGGTCTGACCTTCAAACTTAGGCTCAGCTACTTTCACCGAAATAACGGCCGTGAGGCCTTCGCGGAAGTCGTCACCCTGGATTTCCACCTTGGCTTTGGCTACCTCGCCCGATTTCTCGGCGTAGGCCTTCAGTACGCGGGTAATAGCCGCCCGGAAGCCCGATACGTGGGTACCGCCCTCGTGGGTGTTGATGTTGTTAACGTAGGAGTAGATGTGCTCCTGGAACGAGTCGTTGTACTGGAAGGCCACTTCCACCGGAATGCCGCGCTCCGTAGCCACGTACACCGGCTTGTGCATGAGCACGGTGCGGCTGTTGTCGAGGTACTGCACGTACTCGGCCACGCCGCCTTCCGAGAAGAACTCGTTCTGCTGGGGCTCACCCCCGTCTTCCGGCGTGCGCAGGTCGGTGAGGATGATACGGATGCCGCGGTTAAGGTAGGACAGCTCCCGCAGACGCGTGGCAATCCGCTCGTAGGAGTAGGTAGTGGTTTCGTCGAAGATGGTCGCATCGGGCTGGAACCACACCAGCGTGCCCCGCTCGGTGGTGTCGCCAATCTGGCGCACGTCGTACTGGGGTACGCCAATGGTGTACTCCTGCTCGTAGATGTGGCCGTCGCGCTTTACCGTAACGTGGGTGTGGGTGCTAAGTGCGTTTACGCAGCTCACGCCCACGCCGTGCAGACCGCCGGAGGTTTTGTAGCTGTTCTTATCGAATTTGCCGCCGGCGTGCAGCACCGTGAGGGCAATTTCCAGAGCCGATTTGCCGAACTTCTGATTGATGCCCACGGGGATGCCGCGGCCGTTATCCTGCACCGAAATGGCGTTGCCGGGGTGGATGGTTACTTCGATCCGGTCACACTGGCCGGCCAGGGCTTCATCAATGGAGTTATCGACTACCTCCCACACCAAGTGGTGCAATCCTTTCACGCCGGTATCACCGATGTACATGGAGGGTCGCTTGCGCACGGCTTCGAGCCCTTCGAGCACCTGAATGCTATCCGCGGAGTAGTCCGAGGTTCCGATTATCTCTTGTGTTTCACTCATGTGACGCAGTTAATTCAACCTGATTTAGGCGTCTACAAAGATACCTAAAAAATCCGGTTTTTGCCAGCCACAAGGCCGATTTACCCCTGCCCGATGCCCACAAAAATGCCGCTGCTCCCGGGTAGGAACAACGGCATTTTTCTGAGGATCTGCTCTAGGTTACAGCACCTGGGCCCGCAGGTGGCTCACGCCGGCCTCCGACTCCAGCTTTACCTGATACAGGCCGGCTTTTTCGCGGCTGAGGTCCACGGTGATTTCAGTAGTGCGGGTGGCATCGAGCGTACGGTGCAGCACCTGCCGGCCCAGCGCATCGGCTACGGTAAGGGTGGCATTGCCCGAGTGGGCGGCTCCGGCCCACTGCACCCGGAATTGCCCATCGGTGCTGGGGTTCGGCGAGAGGCTGGCGCCGAGTACCAGCGTAGCCGCCCGGGTGGGCAATACTGTGCTGGTGAGTTTATTGACGCCCAGGCCCACAATTTCACCGGCGCCATTTACGCCCACCGCGCCACTCCACACGGCCGTAGGGCCGGCGGCATCCACCAGCAGGTGGTTAAGGTTGGCCTCAATGCTGGTCCACGTCTGGCCATTGTCGCGGCTGAAGGAAGAGCCGGCATCTCCGTTGCCGAACTCAGCGCCCACGGAGATATAATTGCCCGTACCCGGTACATTATCAATGGATACCCCGTGCAGGGGACCGGTATACGTGAGCGTACTCCAGGTAGCCCCGCCGTTGGTGGTCCGGAAAAGCATGTGATTGGTCGCATTGGCGTCGCTGATGAGGGCCAGGCCGTTCTGCTCGTCGCGAAAGGCAATATTTTCGATGGGGTCAGCCGCCACCCCCCGGCTTACTGCCCAGGTTACACCTTTATCAGCGGAGCGAAAGATGTCGCCCTGATCATTGGCAAACCAGATGGAGTTACCAACCGCCGCAGGCGGAAACAGGCTGCCATACTCGCCGGCGGTACCAACGGGCACGTTGGCGGCACGCGTCCAGGTAGTGCCGCCGTTGGCAGTATAATAGATTTCCATAGAGCCACCGGCCACCTCTGGGTCTCCCATTACCACGCCATCATTGGCATTGAAGAAATAAATGGCATTGGGCCAGCTGTCGGGCTGGCTGAACATGGTGGCCGTGCTTTGCTGCACCCAGGTAGCGCCGCCATCGGTGGTTTTGAGGACCCGCCCGCCTACGGCATCCAGCGTGGCCACCCAGGCCGTGGTGGCACTGACTGCCGATATAGACTGGATGGTCTGCGTAGCCGGATTTACGCCGGGCACAGTAATGACTGTCCAGTTCTGGCCGCCGTTGAAGGTGCGTGCCACTTGATTGGCTCCTTCCCCGCTGAACAGACCGTTGGAAGCTGCCCACGCCGTATTGGCATCAACGGCATCGACGAACAACGGCACGTTGGAGGCCTCCGCGAAGGTGAAAGGCTGGTGGGCCCATTGGGCCTGGCTGGTGGTAGTCATCAGCAAACCACCCATCACAAGTAGTACTGTTTTTTTCATAACCGAAAGGTTGGGAAAGGAACGGGCTTGGAGAACTCAGGATATATGACAACTGAAGTGCCTGCTTATTTATAAGCAAAAGCCCGGCTGCCGTAACAACCGGGCTTTTTCAGTAATAGTGGCTGTGTATTGGGTACAGCTATTGAATCACAATCTGCTGCTGGGCCACACCAGCTTCGGTGCGCAGCTCCAGGGTGTAGAGGCCGGCCTTTTCCTTGCTTAGATCCAGCGTGGTACGCTGCGTGGCAACGGCCGTAGGGTTGAGCGACTGGTTATACACCTGCCGGCCTACGGCATCAAACACGCGTACCTGGGCACCGGCTTTCAGACCCGACGCCAGCTCCACCTCAAACGCACCGGTGGCGCTAGGGTTGGGGTACACGGAAAGGCCTTTCAGCGCTTGGGCACCCTTGCTGGCGGTAATGGTACCGGTATACTTGTACACCCCACCAGCACCGAGGTTGTCGGTCTGAGCACCGGAATAGCCTACGGTGCGGCTGATGAAGTCAACCGACGAGGAATAACGGCCCCGGTCAATATCAATCCAGGTTTGGCCACCGTTGGTGCTGTACGAGGAGCCGTAGTCGGCGGCGGTAGAAACCGTAGGTACCGAGGATCCCACACTTACGTACGTGGACGTACCGGGCACAGCATCAATATCGAAATGGTTGAAGTTGCCGGTGTACGAGCGGGTCTGCCAGGTGGCACCACCGTTGGTGGTATAAATCAGGTCACTGCCCTGGAACGCCAGACCGTTGTTCTGGTCCACGAAGGCAATGCGGCTGATACCGCCATTCAGCGGCGTAGTGGGCGATGCCATCCAGGTCAGGCCGCGGTCTGTGGATTTCAGGATGCGGGATGGCAGACCGGAGTTTGGGTCGTTGGGGTCCTGCAGGTGGGTGGTACCGGCCCAGATGGTGTTGCCCAGGGCGAAGTACGAGCCTACCAGCCCGTACTCGTTGGCATCGAGCGGCGCGGGCAGGTTGGATTGGGGCACGCGCGTCCAGGTAGTACCGCCATTGCTGGTGGTATATACCTCGAAGTAGCCGCCTACCGGGTCGCCCAGCGTTACTCCATTGGAGGCATCGAAGAAGTATACCCAGTTGGCAAAACCAGCGGTGCGCGGAAACTGCGTGGAGGTGGTTACTTTGGTCCAGGTGTTGCCACCATTGGAGGTTTTCACGATTTCGCCCCCACCTTGCGCGCCGTACTGGGCCACAAACGCCGTGTTGGCATCCAGGGCATGAATACCGGCGGCCGAGTAGTTGGCCGTACCGTTAATGGAGTTGAAAGTCCAGGTAGCACCGCCGTCCGTGGTTTTGGAAAACGTATTGATGGAAGAGCCCTGCGTGGCTTCCTGCAGCAGCTGCCACACTACTGTGGCGCTGACGGTCTGAATCTGGCGGGAGAAGTAGCTGGGCGGCGTTTGGGGGTTGGCAGCAGTATTCTGCAACACCCATTGAGCGTTGGCATGGGCGGCAGCCAGTCCTAGTAATCCCAGAGAAAGTAAAGCTTTTTTCATGCGAAGCGGAAAGGTTGAAGAATTCTAAGAAATGACTATGACAGCAAAAGAACGCAAATATTGAAATGTTTGCATTCTTAAAATCCAATATATGCTATTTTAAGCATAAAAGCCGGCTTTTTCTCAAAAGACCGGCCTTATAACAGTTAAACACAATCCGGCAGCTGCGCTAACAGTTCTGGTTTCCGGCTAAGGTGGATTGCGGTTAGTTTTGAAAGTGTTTTTCCAGAATAGTCTGCATTTTCTCGGCCGTGAGTGGTTTCGAAACGAACCCCGATACGGCGTGCAGCTGCTCAACCCGCTGCACGTCGCGTGGGTGCAGGGAAGTTGTCAGCATCACAATCACAATAGCTTTCTGCTCGGCCAGCGGGAGCTGCTGGTATTCTTCCAGAAACTGGATGCCATTCATGCCCGGCATATTAACATCCAGCAGAATAAGCATGGGGCACGTGGGCTTGCGGGGCTGACAGTTTTGAGTCAGCAGAGTAAGCGCTTCCTGGCCGTCCTGAGCAGTTATGATATGATCTGTAACGGCCATTTTGCGCAGCAGAAGCTGGTTCAGGAAGTTTGTCGTCTGATCATCGTCAACCAGCAGAACGCAGGAAATAGGAGCCATTGAAGCGGAAAGAAAGCGGGACTTGTACCACCGGTTTTCCAGCGGGCACTTGGCCTATACGCAACTTAGCGCCGGAAGTATGCGGAAAACGTGGAGCCGACGCCCGGAACGCTTGCCACCATAAGCTTTCCGCCCATATTCTCCACTACTTTCTTGACCATATACAGGCCAATCCCGGACCCCTCAATACCGGGATGAAAGCGGCGGAACATGGTGAACAGTTCCTGCTGCTGCCGCGCCTCCAGGCCCAGGCCATTATCCTGCACCGACAGCACACTGAAACCAGGCTCCTGGTAGCAGCGCACCTGTACCTGCACCGGCCGCTCGGAGGAGCGGTATTTCAGGGCGTTGCTGAGCAGGTTGTACACTACGGAACGGAGGTTTTTGGCCGCGAAGGAAATACTAGGGCAGGCCGTTACATCTATCGAAATGTGCGCGCCGGCCTCCTCAATGAGCGGACGCAGATCCAGCTGCACATCCTGCAGCATGGCGGCCAGGTTTACCTGCGTTACGGGCTGGTCGTACTCTTTCTGGAGCTTCGTCACGTCGCTCAGGTGTTCCAGGGTGCGCTGGAAGCGAGTCACCGACTCCCGCATCATCGAAAGCAGCGGCTGAATCTCGGGCATCAGCGGGTTTCCGGCCGGAATCTGGTTCTGGAGCAGATTCACCAGCCCTTCGATGTTGGTAATGGGCGCTTTTAAGTCGTGCGAGGCCGTGTAGATGAAATTATCGAGGTCGACGTTGGTGCGGCGCAGCTGCTCGTTACTGGCCTGCAGCTCCGTATTCAGGTTTTCGGCTTGGTCGCGGGCGATGCGGAGCTTGCTGGTGAGCCGTTGCAGGGCCTGCTCCGCCTGTTTCTGCTCGTGAATATCGAATACGGTGCCCACGTAGCCTTCAAACCGTCCCTGGTGGCCGAAGCGCGGAAAGCCGGTAGCCAGCCCCCACCGGTAGCGCCCATCGTGGCGGCGCAGTCGGTAGAGCAAACTAAAGGGTGCAAATCGGGCGGAGGCATCTAGGAAAGTGGTACGCGCCGCCCCGGCATCCTCCGGGTGCACTGCATCGAGCCACCCCCGGCCCAGGCCCTCGGCTTCGGTCTGGCCCGTGTACTCATACCACTGCTGGTTGATGTAGATGCAGCTGCCGCTGGCTTCAGTTAGCCAGATCATGGCCGGCACGTTATCGGCCATCATGCGCAGGTACTGCTCGCTTTTCTCCACTACCCGCCGGGCATGCACCTGGTCGGTTACTTCGTAGGCAAACACCAGCACGCCATCCACGAGGCCTTCGGAATTACGCCGGGCCTGGTAAGTGAAGGTGAAGTAGAGCTCCTCCAGCGGCCCGTTGGCATAGCGGGCCAAATGCAGCGGCAGTTCCTGGAATACCACCGTTTCGCCGGTGTGGTACACCTGCGTCAGGCTGTCGATGATAGTGGTATCAGTCAGCTCGGGCAGGGCCTCCAGCACCGGTTTGCCCAACAGCTCTCGGCCCGGAAAAATGCGCTGATACGCAGGATTCACGAGCTGGAACGTCCAGTCGGGCCCATCGAGGATGGCAATGGGAGCCGGGGCTTCCATGAACAGGGTTTCCAGCAAGCGGCCCTGCCACTCGGCTTCCCGCTGGGCCTCTACCTGCGCGGTAATATCATTCACCAGCGTGTAAATGCCGCGTACTTCGCCGTCCTGCACATCCGGCACATAGCTGGTGTGAATGTATTTGGTGAAGCCTTCCCGGTAAGGCATACGAGCGTCAAAATCAAGCCGTTCTCCAGCCAGAGCCCGCCGCAGGTACTCAGCCACACTCGGATAGGCCTGTTCGCCAATAACTTCCCGTACGGTCCGGCCCAGCGTATCTTCCGGCGCACGGTTAAACCAGGCCTCGTACCCGTGGTTGACAAACCGGTACCGCTCTTCTTTATCCAGGTAGCTGATCAGTACGGGCAGGGCGTCGGTGATGAGCTGCAGCCGCCGGGCAGTGGCTTCGCTGGTTTGCCGAGCCCGCACCTGCTCACTGATATCGGTGGCAACTACGGCAATAGCGCTGATCTGGCCCTGGGCGTCGCGCAGCGGATGATACACGAAGTTGACGTATACCGTGAGCAGCTGCCCTTGGTGCTGTAGCTGCAGGGGCATTTCCTGGGCTGTGAATGGCTGCCCTGTACGCATTACCTCATCCATCAGCTGTTCTACTCCCTGGTCCCGGAACTCCGGCACAACCTCCAGGAGCGGTTTGCCGAGTACCTGGGCCTGGGTGCGCCCCCAGATAGTCTGCAGCCCGGGGTTGCAGACTTCCACGATGTACTCGGGACCAGCAAATACCCCGATGGCAACCGGAGCCTGTTCAAACACCCGCTGCAGCTGCTGTTGCTGGGCCTCACGCTGCTGCCGCGCCACTACCCGCTCAGTTACATTGGTGGCAAATACCGATATGCCGGCGGGCTGCCCGGCCTCCTGAAACTGCTGGTATGTGAAGTCGAAATACGTAGGCTGAGCGGCGGCACCGTTGGCCTGCTCAATTACCAGCAGCCGCTCGTAGCCGAAGTAGGTTTCACCGGTATGGTACACAGCATCAAGCAACGCCAGAAACCCGTGCGCTATGGCTTCGGGCTGCAATTCGGCAATGGTGCGGCCCTTCTGCAGACGCTCCGGAAACAGGGCCTGGTACGCCGGATTGAAATAATCCAGCCGGTGTTCCGGGCCCCGCAAAATGCAGATGGCCGCCGGGGTCTGCTCAAAAATCTGGTAGAAGGTGTCACGCTGAGAAGCCAGTTGCTGCACCGATGCGGCTACTTCCCGCTGGGCGGCTTCGGCGCGCTGGCGGGCAAGCACTTTTTCGGTGGTATCCAGTACAAAGGCCAGAATGCCCTGGATATCACCCTGGGGGCTGCGCAGCGGCTGATACACCAAATCAATGTAGCGCTGCTCTGGCTCACCGGAGTCCGGATTCAGCAGGATAAGCGGCGTTTCAGTACCTACGAATGCCTGGCCGGTGGCATATACGTTATCCAGCAACCTAGTAAATCCCTGCGCCGCTACTTCCGGCAGTGCCTCCGCTACCGTCAGACCCAGCCGGGCCCGGTTACCAGTCAGCTGCTGGTAGCGGGCGTTGAAGAAGGAGTACCGATGCTCCGGGCCTTCCAGCGTAGCTACCGAGGCCGGCACCTGGCCTAGTATCTGGAGCAGCTGCTGCTCGTGAAGCTGCACCTGTTGCCGCTGGCGCTCAGTTTCCTCCAGTGAATCGGCCAGCAGACGGGTACGCTCCAGCACCCGCGCTTCCAGCTCCTGGTTGAGTTGCTGCTGCTGCAGATGCGCCTGCTGCAGTTCCAGCGTGTACGACTGGGCTACCTGACCGGCATATTGCAGTTCCCGGTTGGCGGCGGCCAGATCCTCGTTCAGCTGGCTGGTGCGGGCCTCCTGCTGCACTACCTGCTGGCGGGCCAGTACCTGGGGCGTCACGTCGTAGGCAAACACAAAAATGCCTTCCACGGTATTGTCCTGGTTGCGGCGGGCCTGATAAATAAAGTTGTAGTACCGCTTCTCCAGTTCATGCCGGCCTTCGTTCTCGTGGTCCAGCTGTACCAGCATCTCCTGCGCGGCAAAGGTTTCACCCGTCTGGTACACCCGGTCAAGCAGCTCGAAGATGGGCTGCCCCACCAGCTCGGGCATAGCCTCGGCAATGGGCCGACCTATAATATGCCGGTTACCCACCAAGGCCTGGTAGGACGGATTCACGAACTGGAAGATGTGCGAAGGTCCTTCAAACAGGCAGATCATGGCGGGAGCCTGCTGAAACACCTGAAACAGCTGCTGCTGCAGTGGCTCGTTGGTAATCCTTGCTTCCTGCTGTTTGGCGTCGGCGGGTTGCTGCGGCATGCTCTGCGCCAGCTGTGGGGTCGCACTAAAGCTAGCCACCAGCAGCCCGCCACTGCGCCGCATGGCTACCTCAATGGCTAGGGGGCCGGAAGCAGCTACCTGTTCCGAATAATACACTTCTGCCTTCCCTTTGGCCCAGACTGTCTGACAAACTGCCTGAAAGGCCACCTGCGTCAGCATTCCGGTGCTCCCCTCCGGCGGATGGGCCGGCAGTTGCAGCAGCTGTTGGGCCGCCGGGTTCAGATACTGCCATGCAAAATGAGTTGCTTCTTCCTGAGGCTGCTCCCCCACCGGCCGCAGCAGCGCAATGGCCGTGGCAGACACCTCCAGTATGGTCAGCAGCACTTCCTGAGAGGAAATGGAGGATAATTCGGCCGGAACAGCAAATGGCATAGCAACGGATACAAGGCGAGGTGGCTTCCGGTTGCCGGAGGCCTATTTCTTGGCTGTCAACTGGTGTGAGGCAGCTGTCAGTTGGGTGATGGAGCAAACTGTAACTCCTCCAAAGCGCAGTCCGGCAGATGTGTACAGGATTTTAAACTGCTGGTGTGCCCATTTTAGTGAAGCAGCCCGCACTCATGCCCAGGACCAAGGTACCAAAGTTGCGGGAGCCGGTGCAATGTCAGTGCGTTCGGGAAGCCCGCAAGCTTCACTACCGGTAATACTGCAGTTTATTTGAGAAAGCAGAAACCCGAGACATAGTATCAGCACCAATTGGGCGGTTAGCTGCACTGGTACCACCCGCTTTTTCAGCTGGCACTTCCTCATAAGTCATCCTACTTCGGAACCTTCCTCATACCCTCGCAGGCGATGGAACCTATCATTCTAATAGCTTGGCCGGTTTCAATGCGCCCCGGGATATTCTGTTTCTGGAAAAGCCGTAGTGACATCGGCCACATGGGATGGGCGGTAATTTATGGCATTGCGAGGCCGTGTGGCCCTAGAAGCCAAGGTCCGAATTGGTGTGTCAGATGTCTGTTGCGGTTCCTGGCAACCAACACCATATTGCCTCTCAATCGAATTTGTAATCCGAATACACTTCGTGAGTAGATAAGCAGGCGGCATCTCGGCCAACAGAAAAAGCCACTCAGCAATTCAGCTAAGTGGCTTATTATCAGCGTGGCCCCGATTGGATTCGAACCAATGACCGGCTGCTTAGAAGGCAGCTGCTCTATCCAGCTGAGCTACGGGGTCAGAAAGTGCAAAAGCCGTCCACCCAAGAGGTGGGCAAACGGCTTTTGAAATGGTGTCGGGGTGGCAGGATTCGAACCTGCGGCCTCCTGCTCCCAAAGCAGGCGCGATACCGGGCTACGCTACACCCCGAAAAAAAAATCTGAATTATGAATATTGTGCTATGAATAGCTGATTCATAGTTCAACATTCATAATTCAGAATTAGCAATGCGGAGAGGGGGGGATTCGAACCCCCGGAAAACTTTAGATCTTCGGCAGTTTAGCAAACTACTGGTTTAAGCCACTCACCCACCTCTCCAGGTGGTTACTTTCCGGCTGAAAGGTGTGCAAATATACAAGGAGAATGGAGAAACAAACCTTTTTCAAAAAAAATATCTTCCATCTTGCCGACGCAAACCGGACTGAACACCCGTGTATCAGGCTTGTTTTGCCACTTGTTTCGCACCTACTCACGCCGGTTGTATTTTGAACTATAAGGGGTTACCGCCATGCTGAACTGGGCGTACCAGCCGGGCTGGCCCGAGGGGCTAGCGGCGTTATTTTTTTTTCTTCTGTACCTCGGCTACGGCTTCCGGACGCGTCGTTTGGCGGCGCCGCTCGGGCAGCGGGGCTGGCGGCTGAGCTGGAAGCTGCTGCTACGGATGGCGTACTTCGGCCTGTTAGGGGTGGCGCTGCTGGGTCCGGCCTATGGCCTTACCCAAAACCCGGTGCGCACCGCCGGCAAGGATGTGTGGCTGCTAGTGGATCTTTCCCGGTCCATGAATGCGCCGGATGTGGCTCCCTCCCGGCTGCAGAAGGTGCAGGCTGAACTGGCTACGCTTATCACCCGGTTCCCGGCCGACCGGCTGGGCCTCATTGTGTTTGCCAGCGAAGCCTATGTGCAGTGCCCCCTCACCTACGATCAGGCGGCGCTGCAGCTTTTCGTGAGTACTCTGCAGACCTCCCTGGTACCGCCCGGCAGCACCGACCTGGCCCAGCCCCTGGAACTGGTGCTGACCCGGCTAACCTCTTCCACTACATCACCGGCGGCAGCGGCAGGCAGCACGCCGCCCCGGGCCACGGCAGTTGTACTGGTTACTGATGGGGAGGACTTTGGAGAAAATCTGGAGCCGACTGTGCGAATACTGGCCCGCTCGGGGGCGAAGGTGTTTACCGTTGGCGTGGGCACTACCGAAGGCAGCCGGATTCCGCAAACGGGTGGCCGCGGCTACCTGCGCGACCCCAAAGGCCGGGAAGCCGTTACCCGCCTGGTTGCGGCCCCGCTTCGGCAGCTTGCCGAGCAAACCGGCGGGCTGTATTTTGAGCTGACGGACCAGCGCAATGAGTTCCCGTTTTTGCTGAATGCCCTGAACCATGTGGAGGGGCAGGCGCAGCAGGTACGCACGGTGGCAGTGGCGGATAACCGGTACCGCTACCCCCTCCTGCTGGCCCTGAGCCTGATTGCGCTGGATATCCTCATAACGGTAAAAGTGATTCGACCGTGAGAAGTTTATTGATTGGCGGCGTGGTGCTACTGGGTACCTGGGGCGGCTTTACACGTATTCATGAGCGGAATGCGGCGGTGCAGCGCGGTACGCAGGCTTACCTCAGTAAGCACTACCCGGAGGCCGCCGCCGCCTACAAGCAAGCGGCACTCACGCTGCGGGCCACCAGTGAAGCCGTGTGGCTGAATCTGGCGCACGCCACGCTGCGGGCCGGGCAGCCCGCCGAAGCACGAGGCTACTACAACCGACTCAGTACCAGCAAGCAGGCCGCCACGCGCAGCATCGCCTTTCAGCAGCTCAGCTACATAGCAGCCCAAAAAGCGGATTACGCCCAGGCCCTCGGCCTGGCACGACAGGCCTTACTGGCTAACCCCGCCAATGCGGATGCCCGCTACAACTATGAGCTACTGCGCGAACTGCTCAACCAGCAGTCAGCTAGGCCGCAGCTGCCCCCACCGGGCACCGATGGTGGGCCTGGCAATGAAGGTGCAGAGAAGAAAACGCCGCAGCCACAGGCCGGCACCGATAAGCCCGGCCAGCTTAATGACCAGACCCGCGACCCACGTACTGCTCCTCAGGCCCGGCCAGATGCCCAAGGGCAACGCAACCCCGATGAGCCTTCAACTCAGCCCGGTGCTTCCGCCAACGGCAACATCCAGCCCGGAAGCGGCCAGAAGCAACAGGTAGCCCAGGGCAGCCAGCCCGGCGCGGTGCGCGGACTGAGCAACGAAGAAGGTGGCCCGGAAGCAGTTGGTGGCAACAGCCGGCGCGGCGGTACGGAGACGGCCTCCAACGCGGAAGCCAATCTGCAGACCCAGCGGGCCCGCCTGCAGCAAATGAACCTGAGCCCCGGCCAGGCCCGCCAATTGCTGGAAGCCCTGCACGCCACCGAGCAGCAGTATCTGCAGCAGCTCCCGCGCAAAGCCACCAAACCAGCCGACAGGACCAGGCCGGGGTGGTAAGGCAGCAACGCAGAAATACGGCAAGGCCATGTCATAGTCGGCAACTCTCGCGGGCATTTATTACTGCATCCCAAACCTTCCTACCTTTAGCACCCGAATTCAACCATTCCCACCCAACCCCATCATGCAAATCAAAGAAGTAGTAATTGTAGCCGCTGTGCGTACCCCCATCGGGTCTTTCGGGGGCAGCCTGTCGTCGTTGTCGGCCGTTGAGCTGGGCGCCATTGCTCTGAAAGGCGCACTGGATAAAGCCGGCGTAGACGGCAAAGAGGTGGAGCAGGTGATTATGGGCAACGTAATTTCGGCTAACCTGGGCCAGGCTCCGGCTCGTCAGGCAGCCAAGAAAGCCGGCCTGCCCGATACCGTGGAATGCACCACCGTGAACAAAGTATGCGCTTCGGGCACCAAAGCCATCATGTTCGGGGCGCAGGCCATCATGCTGGGCCAGGCCGATGTAGTGCTGGCCGGCGGCATGGAGAGCATGTCGAACGTGCCCTACTACCTCGATAAGGCCCGTTTCGGTGCCAAGTATGGCCACGGCCAGATGATTGACGGCCTGATGAAGGACGGCCTCTGGGACCCGTACCACGATTTCGCCATGGGCGTAGCCGCCGACCGCACTGCCACGCACTACGGCATCACCCGCGAGGAGCAGGACGCCTTTGCCCAGCAGAGCTACGAGCGGAGTGCCGCCGCCGCCCAGGCCGGCAAAAAGAAGGACGAAATTGTGCCCGTCACCATTTCGGTGCGCGGCAAGGAAACCGTCATCAGCGACGACGAGGAGTACACCAAGGCTGATTTCGCCAAGTTTGCCGGCCTCAAGCCCGCTTTCGGCAAGGAAGGCACCGTAACGGCCGCCAACGCCTCTACCCTCAACGATGGCGCGGCTGCCGTGCTGCTGATGAGCCGCGAGAAGGCCGAAGAGCTGGGCGTGAAGCCGCTGGCCCTCATCCGCGGTTTTGCGGATGCCGAGCAGGCACCCGAGTGGTTCACCACTACCCCTTCGCTGGCTATTCCGAAAGCGTTGAAAAACGCCGGGGTAGATGCTTCGGAGGTGGATTTCTACGAAATCAACGAGGCTTTCTCGGTGGTATCACTGGCCAACAACAAGCTGCTGAACCTGGAAGGCGACAAGGTGAACGTGTACGGCGGGGCCGTGAGCCTGGGCCACCCGCTGGGAGCCTCCGGCGCCCGCATCGTGACGACGCTGGTAAACGTGCTGCAGAATGAAGGCGGCAAAATTGGTGTTACCGGCATCTGCAACGGCGGCGGCGGAGCCAGCTCGCTGGTTGTTGAGAAGCTGTAAGGTTATTCATTGTAAGTTGTTAGTTGCTGGTTATCAGTTGTTAGTTAGCAATGCCTGATAACTGACAACCAACAACTGATCTACTACCACACAAAAGCCCTGCTGCATGTTTTGCGGCAGGGCTTTTGTGTGGCCGCTGTTACGCGTGGCGGGAAGAGCGGCAGGCAGCCGAACCGCCCGGCCGGAAATACTACTTGCTGAATTAGCCCGTTCTTGCACCTATGAAACGAATGATATTGGCCCTGCTGCTGCTCTCGGCGGCCTCGGCACAAGCTCAGAAGCTACGCCGCTTCACCACCTATTACGACTCCACGAATACGCAGCGGCGCGAAATCTACTCGGCGCTGGTGGGGGCCGATACGGTGATGCAGGGCACTTACAAACGGTTTTACCGCTCGGGCAGACTGGAGTCGCAAACCAGCTTCCGGGACGGGAAGCGCGACTCGGCCTACGTGGAGTTTCACCCCAACGGTGGCCACCGGCTGGAGGTAACCTACCAGGATGGCGTGCGGCAGGGCCCGTTCAAAACCTTCTACGACAACGGCAAGCTGGCCCAGGAAGGCACCTACGACAACGACCAGCCCACCGGCACGCTGCGCTATTACCACCCCAACGGCGAAATTAAGCTGGAAACCACGCTCAGCAACGGGCAGCCGGCCGGGGTTATCCGGGAGCTGTACCCTTCGGGCAAGCCGCGCGCGGAAATCACCTATCAGAATGGGCAGGCCAGTGGTCCGGTGAAAACCTACTACGAAAACGGCCAGCTTCAGAGTGAAGGCGTGTTCAGCAAAGGTCTGCTGGCCGGCCCCTACAAAACCTACTACGACAACGGCCAGGTGGAAACCGACGTGCAGGCCGATAAGAGCGGTAAAGGCAGCTACCGCAGCTACTACCGCTCGGGCAAGCTGCGCACCGAGGGCACTTACGCCCCCGCCACCCTGGTTGGTCGGGCCGTAAAAAACCCGCTGGCCGACGACCTCACCAAACAAGCCAAAAACCTGGCCGGCGGCACCAGCAACCTCGATGGCCCGGCCAAATCCTACTACGAAAGCGGAGCCGTGAAAAGTACCCAGGTGTACCGCCAGGGCGTGCTGATTGGCACGCAGCAGGATTTCTACGAGTCGGGCAAGGCGGAGCAGAAAATTGAGTACGCCAACCAGGGTCGGGACCGGAAAATCACGCAGTATCACGAGGATGGCACCGCCAAAGCTGAGCAGCAGTTCAAAAACGGCGTACCCACGGGCCAGTGGCGCACCTTCCACCCGGGCGGTAAGCAATTGGCTTCGCAGGAAACCTATGCCAACGGCAAGCTGGCGGGCGAGAAACTCACCTACTACCCTACCGGTACCGTCCAGAGCAAGCTGCTGTACGAAGTCGGCAAGCCCACCGGCCTCGGGCAGGAATTCTATCCTTCAGGTAAGCTCAACAAGGAAACCACGTACGTGAAGGGCCTGAAAACCGGCACCTACCGGGAGCTGCGCGAAGATGGTACGCTGGCCGTTAGCGGCTTCTTCCGCAACGGGAAGGAATCAGGTGTGTGGAGCACTTTCGGGCCCGATGGCAAAACCGTACTGGAAAAGAAAACCTACCGCAACGGCCAGATTGTCAAGGATGGAGACGCGCCGGCTGGGCGGCCCATACTGGCCAAGCCAACCAGCAAACCGCCCGTAAAACGGAAGTAGCACGATTTTAGCGGTTACGAAGCCGGTATCAGTCCATTGATGCCGGCTTCGTAACTTTCGGGCCTGCTGCTACTGCCATCATTTCACGTATTCTGCTATGCCAAAACCCCTACTTTTTGTTTGTGTATTGCTGGGTGTATTCTTTAGCTTAGGTCCGACGGGCGTGGCTCAGGTACCCGGTTTCGACTGGGTGACGCCCGGACAGCAGCCCGCTACCTTTGAGGCCCAGGGCCAGGCCACGCAGGCGGCTACCGATGCCGCCGGTAATACGTTCGTAACGGGCAGCTTTCAGGGTACGCTCACCCTCGGAGCCACTACCCTGACTTCAACCGGCGACTATGATGCGTTTGTGGCCAAGCTCCTGCCGGATGGCAGCTACGCCTGGGCCGTACAAGCCGGCGGGCGGGGTGCCGACTTCGGCACCGGCATTGCGCTGGATGCCAGTGGCAATGTACACGTGGCAGGCCGCTTCGAAAGTTACACGGCTACGTTCGGACAGCAGCAACTGCAAAACATCAGCTACGGGCCCAGCCTGTTTCTAGCCCGCCTCAGCCCCGATGGCAAGTTTCAACGGGTTCTATCCGCCGGCGGCCCCGATGATAACTACATCTATCCGCAGGCGCTGGCCCTGGATGCCGCCGGCAACGCCTACGTAACGGGCGGCCTGCGGGGCTACGGCGTGGCTTTCGGGCTGCACTCCGTCAACAGCTGGGGTGGCTACAATGCTTTCGTGGCGAAGCTGGACGCGGCCGGAGTATGGCAGTGGGCGCGGGTGGTAGGCGACTATCGGGCGTATGACTTTGGCAGTGCCATCAGCACCGATGCGGCCGGCAATGTATATGTAGCAGGCACCTTCAACGGGGAGGGTCCGCACTTCGACCAGCTTGCCCTGCCCGGCAGTGCAGGCACCCAGCTGTTTGTGGCCCGGCTGGATGGGCAATATGGCCGTTGGCAGTGGGCCGTGCGGGGCGGCGCGGGCGTATCGCGCTGCCAGGCAATTGCGGTGGATGCCACCGGCAACTGCTACCTGACCGGCAGCATTAGCGGCCAGCAGGCCACGTTGGGCCCGATTAACCTGCCTGCTGCCAACAATAGCACTGACATTCTGGTGGCAAAGCTCTCGGGGCAGGCCGTATGGCAGTGGGCCCGGCGGGTAAGTGGCACCGGCAATGATAATGGTCTGGCCCTGGCCCTGACCGACAACGGCAACATTACCATAACCGGAAATTTTGCCAGCTCGCAGCTGCAGTTTGGCTCCTTACCGGCCCTTAGCTCCCACGGCAAAACCGACCTGTTTGTGGCGCAGCTTGATCCGGAGGGTACCTGGCGCTGGGCGTTAGGCGGAGGCGGTTCCGGCGAGGAGTCCGGCTGGGGGCTCACTGCTGCTCCCGGCGGCGACGTGCGCCTGCTTGGTAGCTACGCCGGCCCTGGCTACACCTTAGGCACTACCGAATTACCGGCCGGGGGTAAATATTATGAGTATTTCTCTTCGCGCTTCTTCGTGGCCAACATTCACGATTTCGCTCGGAACTCGGCGGGCACATTCACTCTCTGGCCCAACCCCAGCCAGGGTACTGTGTGGGCTGCCGGCCTCCCGGACAATGCGCCGGTTCAGGTATTCGATGCCGTGGGCCGACTGGTGGTGCCTAACGCCCGGCCCGTGTATGAAGCAACCGGCCTCAGACTTCCAGCCTTGCCGGCCGGGGTATATTTTGTGCGCTGCGGCAAAGAAACGCGCCGGCTGGAGCTGCTGTAAACTAATCCGCTCAGCGTTCAAAGGCCTGGCTGCCACTTGCGGTCAGGCCTTTTTTCAGCGGTGTTATAGCCAGATAGTAAAGGCAGTAAGGCCGTTTTCCTGAGTTTGCAGCTGAAACCGGAAGTTGTGCTGCAGCAGAATGTCGCGGGTGAGGGTGAGGCCGATGCCCTGCCCGTCGCGCTTGGTACTGAAGAAGGGCGTAAACAGCCGCTGCTGCACCTCGGGGGCAATGCCGGGCCCGTCGTTTTCGATGCGGATCAGGGGCGGATTGTTGCTGGTGTGCACCCAGAGGTTGCCATCTTCGCCAATGGCTTCCTGGGCGTTTTTGCAGATGTTCAGCAATGCCTGCTCCAGCTGCAACGCGTCGAGGACGGCTACGAGTGGCTCCGACGCCAGATGCCAGTGCCACTGGATGCGGCGGTGCTCGGCCTGCACGTGTAGCAGCCGCTCCGTAGCGTGCAGCAGCTCGTGCACGTTGGCCGGCTGGGGCTGCGGGGGGGGCAACCGCACTAGGTTGGCAAAGCCCGCCGTGAAGTTCACTAGGTTCGTATTCCGGTTGATGGCGACATCCAGCGCCTCCCGGAAATCCGGCCGGTCATCGGGGGCTAGTTGGGGGGTGTAATGATGAAAACTCTGCAACAGGGAGTTGATAGCGCCAATGGAGTTATTCACCTCGTGCGACATCATCCGGATCAGCTTCTCGTAGGCCTTTTTTTCCTGCTGAATCAGCTCCTGCGTCAACTCTTCCAGCACAATAAACTGCCGCTGAAAGCCCCGGTCAATAAATCGGGAGCTACTGGCCCGGTAGGTTTGCAGGCCCGAGAGCTGCACTACCCGCGGTTCCTCGTCCGTCAGCTCCGCCAGAGCCGGGCCCCAGTGGCCGGGCAGTTGGGCCGGCAGCTGGCCCAACAGTCCCTTTGAGGGCTGGGCCAATATGCGCTCAGCAGCCGGGTTTACACCTTCAATACGACCATCAAAGGAGAGCAGCAGCACCCCGGCCGGCGAGGCCTGAATCAGACTTTCAAGCAGGTAGCTTTTCTCGTGCTGGGTAATACGCTCCTTGCGCAGCTCCTCAATCATGTGGTTGTACACGCCAATGAGCTGGTCCATTTCCTGCTGGCCCACGGGCACAAACTTCATGGAGAAATCCCGGGCCCGAATAGCCTCGGTACCGGCCGCAATAAGCTGAAACGGCCGCACAAAGCCCCGGTACAGCTGCACCGTAAGCCAGATGCTAACGAGCAGCAGTACTTCCAGCCCAATAAACAGTGGCGCATTCGTGCGCATCACCTGCCCCGCCAGCACAATCAGCACGGCATGGATGATGACGACGAACAGCAGAAACTTAACACGCAGGGTCATGGACTTTGAGGAGTTGAGAGCTGGAAGTAGGGAGTACAAGAACGTCATGCAGAGCGCAGCGAAGCATCTCGCGTGCTGATGTCAGAAGTAACTCTGCAACATCAGCACGCGAGATACTTCGCTGCGCTCTGCATGACAGACAACTGCCAATTGCCTACTCCGCGTCAAACGGAATGGCGTATTTCTCCAGCCGGCGGTACAGGGCGCCCCGGCTCAGGCCCAGAGCTTTGGCTACGCGGCTGATGTTGCCATTGTAGTGCTCCAGGGTGCGCCGGATCATCTGGGCTTCCAGCTCGTCGAGGGTGATGGTGCCGGGCTCGGGCAGCTCACCGGCTTCGGCCGGGCGCACCGGCAGGCGCTGGGCCTGGGCCTGAAAGTCATCGGGTCCCAGTTCGTCCTTACCGGATACCAGCACGGCCCGCTCCACCAGGTTTTTCAGCTCCCGGATGTTGCCGGGCAAGGGCTGTTCCTGCAGCCAGTGCATGGCCCGGGTATTTACCTTCAGGGCTGGGCGGTTGTAGGTGGCCCGCAGCCCATCCACGAAGTGCTGCACCAGCAGCGGAATATCCTGGGGCCGCTCGCGCAGGGCAGGCAGGCGGACGGTAATCAGGTTGATGCGGTAGAACAGATCCTCGCGGAAGCGGCCCTGCTGCACCATTTCGGCCAGGTTGCGGTTGGTGGCGCAAATCACGCGGATATCCAGGCGGCGCGGCTTACTGTCGCCGAGTACCTCATAGGTGCGGTCCTGCAGCACCCGCAGCAGCTTCACCTGGGAGGTCAGGTCCAGCTCCCCTATCTCGTCCAGGAAAATAGTACCGCCGTTGGCCAGCTCGAAGCGGCCCACCCGGTCGGTTTTGGCATCGGTGAAAGCCCCGCGCCGGTGCCCGAACATTTCACTCTCAAACAATGAAGCCGAAATACCGCCCAGATTCACCTTCACGAAGGGCTGGCGGCGGCGCTGGCTGTTCTGGTGCACGGCCTCGGCAATCAGTTCCTTACCCGTGCCCGACTCGCCCTCAATCAGCACCGAGGCATCGGTGGCCGCTACCTGGCCCACATTGCGCAGCACCTGCAGCAGGCGCGCATCCTGGCCCACAATGTTGCGCAGCTCGTACTGCTTGTCCAGCTGCCGGCGCGAGAGGGCGGCGGGGTCGGTTTCTGCCTCGGGCTCGCGCAGGGCCAGAATGGTGCGGATGGTTTGCAGCAGGGAATCGTTCTGCCAGGGCTTGGTGATGAACTCGGCGGCCCCGGCCTTCATGCCTTCCACGGCCAGGGCAATGCTGCCCCAGCCGGTAATCAGGATGACGGGCACGGCCGGAGCCAGGCGCTTCACCTGGGCCAGCAGTTGCAGGCCGTCGCGGCCGGAGGTGTCCAGCTCGTAGTTCATATCCATGAGCACCAGCTCGGGCGGAGTGGCTGTTACCACCTGCAGCGCCGCTTCCGGCGTGGCCACCGCCTCGGTGGCGTAACCGTGCTGCTTGAGCAGCAGCCGCAGCGAGGTGCGCACGGCTATATCATCGTCGATAATCAGGATCATAAGGCAAGGCGAAGGACGGAAAGCATTGCCAGAAAATGGCTAAGAAGTACGGAAACCCTGAATTTTTTATACCGCACTGGCGGCAGCACCTAGCGCCGATGTGAGGGGTTTCCTAGAATAGCTGCCGGGTTTACCAGCGCAACCAGCTGTAACTCACTGAACGTCATGCTTCATCTGGCATCCGCTTGTCGAAGCATAACGTTCTGAGTCTTCTGATAGCTGACTAGGCATGCTATTCTACTCCTCGCGCAGGGCCACGGCCGGCCGGATCTGGGCAGCCAGCATACTCGGGTAGAGGGCGCAAATGGCGGTCAGCACGTAAATCAGCGCGGTGGCCAGGACCATGCTGGTCAGGTACACCGGCAGCCGGATGCCCATCACGCCCAGCAACGGAAACTGCGCCGCAATGGCCAGCCCCAGCACTAAGCCAAAGGTCGTTACTACCAGTATTTCGCCCAGAAACTGTCCGCTGATGCGGCGGCCGGTGGCCCCGATGGCGCGGCGCAGGCCAATTTCGGCGCGGCGTTGGCTGATGTTGTACCACAGCACCCCAAACAGCCCCAGGGCCACGTTGAAAATCAGAAAGCCGCACACCAGCACCATGCCGCCCATGGGAGCCAGCGCAAACTTCATGCGGATAGTACGCTGTTCGGGCAGGGTGGTGACGGTGGCTTTCCAGCCGCCCGTAACGGCCGCTACTTCCTTGGTGATGCGCTGCTCCAGCTCGGCGGTAGCCGTGGGCTGCACCCGAATCAGCAGCCGGGGCTGGTCGAAATTAGCCGAATCGTTGGGGTCAACCAGACTTTCGCTGCGCTGAAAAATGGCCGGTTCCAGCTCCTGAAACTCGCCCCGGCCGCGGTACGACGACGCCAGCACCCCTACCACCTGAAACTCCTTATCATCCATGGCCCGAACGATTTGGCCCACAGCCGGCCCGTCGGCAAACAAAGCCTGGCGGGCTTCCTGCGAGATGACGAGTGGCGGATGCGCGGCCACTTCGTCGCGGCGGGTAAACCAGCGGCCCTCCGCCAGCTCCAGGCTCAGCACATCCTGCATGTCGTCGCCGGCGCTGTAAATGTCGCTGTTGGTCGAGTGGCTGCCGGCTTTGAAGTCGGTGCTGCTGTCACTGAAGGCGAAGGGCGTGTTGGAGCGGGTAGACGCCACGCTGCGCACGCCGGGCATGGTTTTCAGGTGCTGAATCAGGCGCTGGAGTGTGGCGTCCTGCCGGCTGATGGGCTGGCCGCTGGGGTCCATGGCTACCTCCCACACGTGCTCGTAGCGAAAGCCCAGCGGAGCAGTGTATTTGCGGTAGTTATCCACCAGCAGGCTGCCCAGCACGAACAGCACTACGAAGGCAAAGAATATTTCGGCAACCAGCAGGAAGTTAGCCCGCTTGCGGTTCCAGATCAGGGTGAACAGATGGCGTATCATAGGGTTGCGGAGCAGAAGGGTAGGAATTAGTTACGGCCGCCTTTCAGGGCCTGTACCGCGTGGAGCTTTGACATTTTATAGGCCGGATACACGCCCGACAGCAGCCCGAACAGCAAACTCAGCAGCAGCCCGCCCGCGAAAATGCGGGGGTTGAGCGTGAGCGTGGTGTAGGGAATGAAGCCGCTGCTGTCAATAATGTGCAGCACCACACTAGCCAGCACCAGGCCCAGCACCCCGCCCAGCAAGGTCAGAAACACGTTTTCGACCAGAAACTGCCGGATGAGCGTGCCCGAAGTAGCCCCGAAGGCCTTCCGCACCCCAATTTCGGAGGAGCGCTCCAGAATGCGGCTCACGTTGACGTTGATGAGGTTGAGCGCCGGCAGCAGCATGAACAGCAGGGCCACGAGGGCCACTTTGCCCAAAAGGGCGGCCACGCCGTCGTCGGGTTTGCTGTTGTTGTTGAACCAGCGCACCGTGGAGGATAGCAGGGTACCGGCGTACACGTGCACCTTGGCGTGCTTCTTGGGGTCGGGCACGGGCACCTGGTCCACCACACGGTTAAATTCAGCCTGCACGGCCGCTATGTCGGCGGGCGTACGGGCCAGCACAATAGCCATGCAGTTGCCGAAGTAGTTCGGGTCTTTGGCATCCTGGGTGCTGGTGCTGATGGGGGCCCACATATCGGCGTAGGAGTTGAACCGCATACCGGGCACGTCCTTCACCACCCCTATCACCTGATAGCGCACCCGATCGGTTTCAATGGTTTTGCCCAGCACGCCGCTGGTAGTGCCAAAGTACGCCCGGCAGGTTCGCTCGTTGATGACGGCTACGTGGGCACCACTCTGCACTTCAGGCAACGTGTAGGGCCGGCCGGCCACGAAGTCGAAATCCAGCACCTGCCAGAACTGGCCATCGGTGAATTTCAGATCCACATCCAGCTTCTGGTTGCCCACGTAGGCGGCCGTGGAGCTGAAATACGTGCTGATGGAAATCTTCTCAGGCGTGCGCAACGGCCGCACGTAGCGCTCCAGAAAGCTGTAGCTGATGGTGCCGTTGTTGCTGCCGTTGTCGTTTTTGTAGGAGACGGTGGCGCGGTTGATAAACAGCAGGCGATCCACCTTCTTTTCGGGCGTGTGCGGCCCCACGGTATGATCGTAGAACGCATACACCACTAGCAGAATCATGAGCGTGAAGCTGATGCCGAACAGGCTGATGAAGGTGAAGAACTTGCGGCGCAGCAGCACCTTCCAGGCAATTTTGAGGTAGCTAAGCAACATGAGCGTAGGAGTAGGAAGTAGGGAGAGAAGAGTGAAGTGCCGCTACCTGCCGCTGCAGCAACGACCGGGCCTTGCTGAGCTGCGACTTGCTGGTGCCTTCCGAAATGCCCAGCAGCGCGGCTACTTCGGGGTGAGTGTAGCCCTCCAGGGCGCAGAGGTTGAACACGGTGCGGTAGCCGGCGGGCAGCTCCTGCACCAGCCGGAGCAGGTCGGCAGCCTGTAGCTGGGCCTCGGCCGAGGGCAGGTCGGTAGCCATGTGGCCGGTGTGGCAGCTCTCTAGGCTGAGGGTGAGACTCTCACGACGGCGCAGGTGGCTCAGACACTCGTGCACCAGTATGCGGCGCACCCACCCGGCCAGGCTGCCCGTGCCCGCAAACTGATGCAGCCCCCGGAACACCTTCACGAAGCCCCGGGCCAGCACGTCCTCGGCATCAAACTCGTGCCGCACGTAGCGCAGGCACAACGCCAGCATACGGGGCGCAAACCGCTGGTACAGCAGCTCCTGCGCCGCCGCACTGCCCCGCAGGCAGGCGGCTACCAAATCAGCATCAGAGAAATTAGTGCCTAGTGCGTTGTGCTTAGTGCGTGGTGGCTGGTGTGCGGTGCGGAGCAGGTTCATGACAAAAGCGGGGCGGAAAGGACAAAGAAGATTCAGTTGACTAAGCACTAGGCACCAAAAACCAAGCACTAGCTGACCTGGCTGCCGTCGAAGAAGCGGATGAGACGCTGGGTTTTGTGGGCCTGCTGCTCATCGTGGGTGACCATCACAATGGTGGTGCCCTCCTGGCGGTTGAGATTGAGCAGCAGCTCCATAATCTCCTCCCCCATTACCGAGTCGAGGTTGCCGGTGGGCTCGTCGGCGAGGATGATTTCGGGGCGGCCGGCCAGGGCCCGGGCAATGGCCACGCGCTGGCGCTGCCCGCCGGAAAGCTGGCTGGGGAAGTGGTTGGTGCGGGTGCTCAGGCCCACCTTATCGAGGGCGGCGTAGGCCCGCTCCCGCCGCTCCTTGCCTCCCACCCCGGGCCGGTACAGCAGAGGCAACTCCACGTTATCCAGCACCGAGAGGTCGTTGATGAGGTGGTAGCTCTGGAAGACGAACCCGATTTTGTGGTTGCGCAACCCCGCCAGCTCTTTATCGGAGTACGACTGCACCGGGCGGCCATCCAGCTCAATTACGCCGGCCGTGGGCTCATCCAGCAGCCCCATAATGCTGAGCAGCGTGGACTTCCCGCAGCCCGAAGGCCCCATAATCGACACAAACTCGCCCTTGTTGATGGTCAGGTTCACGCGGTTCAGGGCTACCGTTTCAATGGTGTTGGTCTGGTAGATTTTCTCGATGTCGCGCAGCTGAATAACGGGTTGAGTGGCAACTCCCGGCACAGTGCCGTTGGTATGAGGCCGCGTTGCAGTGGGGGTCAGAATGTTTTCCATGAGAAGCAGAGGAAGAGAGTGTGGAAGGCTAGTGAAAGAAGAGGGTGTCCGGTTTCGGGCAATTCGCCACTAGGGTTACAGGAGTATTGCCAAGCCGCGTGCCAAATACATAAACTATTGTTTTTCAATATTTTAAATCAAGCATAGCAACTTATCACTCAGCAAAATATGTCCGGATTTGGACAGAGTGTTCGGAAGTAGCCGGCGCGTACCGGGCCGCTTATTTACCGGGCCGCCAAAGGCTGCTGACGCTCAAAATCGTAGAGCGTGAGGGCGCGGAGGCGGTAATGCGCCACCCAGGCGGCGCGCAGAGCCTGAATGTAGGCGCGGCGGGCCTGGTCCTTTTCGGCGGAGGCAATGGTAAGGTCCGTGAGGCTGATGCGCCCCACTTTGTAGGTGGCCTGGGCAATGGTGTAGCGCTGCTGGGCCAGGGAATCGGCGCGGGCAGACAGGGCCAGCTGCTCGCTGAGCGTAGCCAGCTGGGTGGCCTGCACCTGCACATTCAGCTCGAAGCTGGTTTCTTCCTGGGCCACATCCGTCTGTACCTGGCGGCGGGTTAGCTCGGCGGTTTTCACGATGGATTTCTGCCGGCTCCAATCCAGCAGCGGCATGGCAAACGTGAGCTGCACCTGCTGCTGGTTCTGCAGGGCCAGGTAGGTATCCCAGAGGTTACCGGCCTGGTTTACGTAGCCCATATTGGCCGAAAGCACGGCCTGCAGCCCGGTGGTACCGCGGGCCAGGGCCACTTCCCGCTCGGCCTGCAACAGCCGCCGCCGGAAGGCCAGCACCACGCTCCGGTTCTGCCGGGCCTGCACCACAGCCTGCTCGGCAGATACCACCAGTTGCGGCGTGGGGGCCGGCACTGCCAGGCGAAGAATGTCGGTGCGCAGGCCGGTGTAGCTCTGCAGACTCACGGCGGCGTTCTGGGCATCCAGCTGGCCCTGGGCCCGGGCCTGGCGGGCATTCAGCAGGTTCAGCTCCAGCCGCAGCAGGTCGCTTTGGGAGAGGCGGCCCAGCTGGTACCGCTCCTTGCCAATGCGCAGCAGTTCCTCGTTGGCCTGCACGTTCTGGCCGGCTACTTCGGCGTTTACCTGCTGCTGCAGCACATCAAAATACAGCTCCGTGATGCGCTGGGCAATGGTTTCGCGCTCCTCCGTGTACTGGCGCTGGCTTTCCTCGTAGCGCAGCGGCTCAATTTTCCGGTCCCATTTCAGGCCGTTGAACTTGCCAATAGGCTGCGTAAGGCCAATGGCCACGGGCTGATTGTTGTAGCGCTTCAGCCGGCCGTTGAAATCGTCAAAGCGCTGCACCTCCGAGGCCACAAACAGCTGCCCGCCCGTAAGGCCAATGTTCTGGCTGACGGTGAGGGCCAGATTGGAGTTGTTGATGCGCACGGCCCGGAAGTCGGTAGTACCATCGGGCTGCACCACGGGCGTAATTACGCGGCTAAAGCCCGGAACCGTGCCTTGCAGCCCCACTTGCGGCCGGTAGTTGGCCTGATAGGTACGCCACTGCCAGTAGCTTTTGTCGCGGGTGGTCTGGGTTTGCTTGGCCGCCGCCGATTGGGTGAGGGCCAGCTCAATTACCTCGGGCAGCGTGAGGGGCGTGGGCTGTTGCTGGGCCAGTGCGGGCGTTGTCAGTAGCAGCAGGATAGAAAGAATGCGTTTCATGGCCGTTAGTCGTTGAGGGTGAGTTCGGGCGTATCCACGTAGTCCTTCATATCCGATACCACAATTTCCTCCCCTACCCCCAGGCCCCCAAGTACCTGCACGTAGTCGAAGTTGCTGTCCCCGAACTGCACAGTGCGGCGCACGGCTTTGCCATCCTTCACCACGAACACCGGCTGCTCTTTGCCACCTTGATAAAAGGGGCCGTTCTTTACCCGCACCACGTTATGGTGCGCCTTGGTTACCACAAATACATCGGCCCGGAGGTTGGCGCGCAGAGCCGGGTGGTGGTCCTGCGCTAAGGCAGCATAGAAGGTAATCACGCCCTTCTCCACGGCCGGGCTGATGGTGCTGATGGTGCCGCGCAAATCGGTGCCGTTGATGCGGATGACTACCGCATCCTGCAGGTGCAGCGCGTCGGCGTAGGCATCGGAAATGGTGGCCCGCACCCGGAAGCGGCTCAGGTCGGCCACGCGGGCCAGCGGGTCGCCGGCCTGCACGGTGGTGCCCAGGTCCTCGTTCACCCACGTAAGCACCCCGGCTTGCTGGCTGCTGATATTGGCCTGCTGCAGCTTGCCGGCCAGCTCGGCAATGCTGCGGTCCTGGATTTGCATCGTGAAGCCCAACTCCCGCACGTCGGCGGCGTTGGCAGCCCGCTGGTTCCGGATCTGCTCGCCCAGCCGCTGCAATTCCAGCTGCGCTACCCTCAGGCTCAGCTCGGCCTGACGCACACTTTCGGCGGTGCCACCGCCAATCTTCAGCAAATACTGCTCGTCGCGCAGGGCCGACTGCAGGCTGCGCACTTTCACCTGCTGCACCTGCTCCTGGGAGCGAAGGTCGTTGAGGGCTTTTTCGAGGCTGAGCTGGAGCTGGCCGTTTTTGTTGCGGTTCTGCTGCTGCTCGTCCTGCAGCTTGGCTAGGGCCGTGTTGGTCAGCTCCCGGTCCAACTCCAGAATCGTCTGGCCCGGCTGCACTTTGCTGCCCACCGGCACGGCCACCCGCCGGATGGTGCTCGGAATGGGGCTGGTAATGACGGCTTCGTGGGCCGGAATAATCACGCCGGCCGCCGTGAGGGCTGCTTCCACGTCGCCAGTTTCGGCGCGGGCCGTCAGGATGCTGCTCCGGTCAAGGCTGGGTTTAAGAACGGTGCGGAAGGCCAGTAAGCCGGCGGCCAGCACCAGCAGAATACCCGTGCCCAGCAGCCAACGGCGGCGCTGGCGGCGGGTTTGGGTGGCGGAGGATAGTGCTCTGTCCATTTTCGTACAGGTTGGAAAGGGTTTCCCTTCCTGTCAGCCAATGGGCATGCCATTTTTATAAATTATTGACTATCTGTGTTTTAAATAAAATACCAGCTTATTATAAAAACGAAAACCTGTCCGGTTATGGACAGGTTGTTCGGTACTGGATTTCATGATTTAGTTAACGGTCATTCCGAGCGAAGTTGAGGAATCTCGCATGCTGACGTTGCCAGCGTAACCGTCATGCTGAGCGAAGTCGAAGCATCTCTACCGCTTCGTTGCAATTACCATTGCAACATCAGCACGCGAGATTCCTCGAATTCGCTCGGAATGACTCTCGTTTAATTTCCGTTACTGCTTCCCAGCGCGGCGGCCTTCCAGAATGCGGAAGAAGGAACGGGTTTGAATTTCGGCGGTGGTGAGGCCGGTGGCGCTGATTTCCTCCTCCGTAATGGCCCCGCAGTTCAGGGCTTTCAGGAAGAAGTTGAGCAGGCCCTGGCCGGTTGCCGCATCGTCGAAAATGTCGCCCGTAAGGGTAGAAATAGCCGCCCGCTCCACAAAAGTTTTCAGCCGGTGCACGGCGTCATCGTAGCTGCTCAGGAAGAAGTGGTAGGTGGCCGCGTAGCGCATGGGCAACTGGGCGGGGTTCAAGTCCCAGCCCTGATAAAGGCCGTTGATGAGGGAATGGGTGGTGTGGTGAAACCCTTGCCGCCAGGCGTTGTGCACCGATTCCCGGTTTTCGCGCAGCTGCTCAAACGTGAGGTTCTCGCCCCGGTGCGGGCCAATGGGCATCACGTTGGTGGCCCCGTCGGACAGGAAAATGCCGGTGCCGCCCAGCGCCACCTTCGTCATGTGGTGGGCAAAGTCGCAGACGGGGTGGGCCATGGTTTGGTAGCGGGCCGTAATGCCGGCCGAGGCAGTGTAATCGTAGGTACCGAAATGGGCCGCCACGCACCGCCCCTCACTGGCCCGGATGATACGCAGAAGCGGGTTGCGCCCTTCCTCGTCCATAATGATTTGGGTGGCCTCCACCATGGTTTCCATGCGCAGCATACCGGGCGCGAGGTCGTTGGCCTGCTCCAGCAACTCAAACAGGCGCACCATCGTGCTCATCTGCTCCGGGATGGTCACTTTGGGCAGCATCACCACGAAGTTGTCGGGTAATTTCCCGCCAGTTTCGGCCAGCAGCGTGGTCAGGAAGATGTCCAGGGTACGCACGCCCCGGTCCTTCAGATCTTCCGTGAAGGGCTTGATGCGGATGCCGATGAAAGGCGAAATAGTGCCCTGGCGCATACCCTGGGCCAGCTCTTTGGCGGCCTGCACGGCCGTGGCATCTTCCTCGTCGTTGGGGCGGTTACCGAAACCATCCTCAAAGTCGATGCGGAAATCCTCCACAGCTTCGGTCTGAAGCTTACGCACCACTTTCTGGTAGATGGAATACGGCAGCCAGCCGGGTTCCCGCTTGCGGTCCTCGGGGCTCAGCTTTTCCAGCCGGTGCGTGAGGGCCTCAATATCCGCCTGCAGAGTGGGCAAATGCTCGTGGCCTTCCAGCTTCAGCACCCGGGCCAGCTCCACAAAGTTGGGGGCGTAGGTGCGCAGGTTGTTGAGGGCAATGTCGCCCATGCGCATGCAGGTATCGGCCTTGAACAGGTTGGCCCCGCCGTACACGGTGTGTACCGGCTGGCGGTCGGGTTTGTCGCCGGGGTAGATTTGCTGGAAGCGGCGGTTGGCTTCGCCGAGCTGCTCCAGGAGCTGCGTTTTTTCGGAAGCGGGCAGGCTGAGTTTCATATCAGGGAGGGTAGGAATTTAAGAACAGGAGGAAGGAATATCAGGGGCAGAATCCCCAGAACGTCATTCCGAGCGAAGTCGAGGAATCTTGCGTGCTGATGTTGGAATAGATGTTCTAATGAAGCGGTAGAGATGCTTCGGCCAGCGGCCGCTAGATCAAGCATGACAGCTAGTTTGGCAACATCAGCACGCAAGATTCCTCGACTTCGCTCGGAATGACGGTCAAACAGCTAACTCACGAGCCACGGTAAGTGGAGTAGCCAAATGGGTTAAGCAGCAGCGGCACGTGGTAATGCTCAGCCGACGTCACGGAAAACACAATTTCCACGAAGGGATAGAACGAGGCAGTGCCCAACGTATCAAAATACTCCTGTATCAGAAAGCGCAGCTGGTACACGCCCGCGGGCAGCGTTTCACTGGCAGGCAGTAGGTTGGGAATGCGGCCGTCGGCGTTGGTGGTGCCGCGGGCCAGTTCCTGCCAGTCGTTGGGGTGCTGCCCGAAGAGGATGATGGGTACGCCCGCCGCGGGGCGGCCGCGGGTGGTATCCAGGATGTGGGTGGTAATCTGACTCATGCGGCAAGTAGTTTTTCCAGGCGGATGCGGGTGATTTTGTCCTGCTCGGCGGCAGCTACGTGTATTTCCTTTTCGGGCGGATTGGGTAGCCGGGCCTGCAGCAGCGCCAGCATCTCGGCGGCCGATTTGCCGGTGGCGCACACGATAAAGATGTAGCCGAACCGCTGCTCATACGCCGCGTTGCCGGCCGCCAGGGCTTGCAGGGTTTCCTCAGAAGCCTGCTGCACGGCGCCCTGCTCCCCTTCGGCCCAGGTGCTGGTACTGGCAAACTTCTCCCGCAGCGCGCCCACATCCCCGATTTTAGGATGATGCGTAAACGCCTCCCGCCAATCGGCTTCGCTCAGGCGGTTCCAGGCCTGGGTGGCAATCTGGTACAGAACATCAGCGTCAGCAAACGGAAACTGCTGGTTCGTGGCCTCCACCCAGGCCGAGGAACCGCAACAGCGGCGCAACTCCTCAGCGCGGGTCGGGGCGGGTAAGTTATTGAGGTCGGAAAGGGTCATGAAAGCGTGTTGAAAAAGACCGTTATTCCGAGCGCAGCCGAGGAAGCTCGCGTGCGGACATTGAAGTAGTAATTCCAGCGAAGCAGTAGAGATGCTTCGTCTTTGCTCAGCATGACGGATAGTGTAGCAACGTCAGCACACAAAATTCCTCGGCTGCGCTCGGAATGACGGTCTAATAAGTACACTACACCACCGTGGGGAAGCGGTTCACGTTTTTGTAGTAGATGTACACCGAGGGCTCCTTGCCCACGGAAGTGGCCCACTGCTGGCAGTACGGGGCCATCCAGATGGAGTCCCCTTTCTGCACGTGGTACCACTCCTGGTCGAGTACGTAGATGGCCTGGCCGGCGAGGTAGAGCAGGCCATGCTCCATGATGTGGGTTTCCACCATAGGCAGGTGCCCGCCCCGGTCGTAGGTGAAGATGTTCACGGCCATATCGAAGCCTAACTCATTCGGCAGCAGCTCCTGGATGCGCAGGGCCTCATCGTTCATGTAGATGGGGGCTTTGCTGTCGTCCTTCTCGCCCCACACCACCCCCGGCGCGGCGTAGCCGGCCAGCGGCTCGTACACTTTATGGAAAGTGAGCAGTTGGGTGCCTTCAGTGGGGCCGTGGAAGCCGTATTCCTGCCCGGCCGGCACGTACACGAACTGGCCCTGCGTGAGCTGTCGGGATTCGCCCCCGGCCGTGGCCCGCACGGCTCCTTCTACCACGTAAAAGAAAATCTGTGAAGTCTCCGTGCGGCCTTCCAGCTTGCCTTCCGGACGCAGCGTAACGATGGTCTGGCACAGGCGCGCACCCATCTGCTCGTTAATAATGACGTTGACGGTGCAGCCCGTCCAGCCGGGCACATTGCTGTTGATGTACCCATCGGGGGCAATGATGGCGTGGTTGCGCCGAACGACGGAGCGGGTAAACGAGGAAGGATTCATGCGAAGTAAGACGGGTGATGAGGCGAATGGAGAAGCTAAAGCTAGCTCCCCTCCTCATATCAGGAGGGGTTGGGGGTGGTTGAAAAACTAGAGCCAGGAATTAGAATTAGTCTGTCGTTCAACGATTGGTCAACCACCCCCAGCCCCTCCTTTCCAAGGAGGGGAGCTAGACCTAGCTTCCGTTTCTTATTTCCGAGGTAAGAAGCAAAGAAAGAAAACGCTCCGAGACTTCCACGGCGGCGGCCAGGTCGGGCAGTTCCACGTTTTCCAGGGGGTTGTGGCTGATGCCTTTGAAGCACCGCACGAACAGCATAGTGGCCGGGGCTACCTCCGAAACCGGCACGGCATCGTGGCCGGCCCCGCTCACCAGCGGCACTACGGGGTGGCCGGCCTCAGTAATGGCCTGGGCCAGCAGCTCGTTCAGGCCAGCATGGCAACTGACCGGGGCCGTGTACTGCACCATGTTCCAGGTAAGGTGCAGATGGCGGCGAGTGGCAATAGTCTCGGCCAGGGCCTGCAGCTCAGCGTAGGCCGAGGATAAGCGGGCGGCTTCGGCGCTGCGTAAATCGAGGCTACAGACGACTTCGCCGGGGATGACGTTACTGGCCGCGTGGCGCACGTCCAGCTTGCCCACGGTGGCTACCAGCTCGTGCGCGTGGGTCAGGCCGAACTGCTCGGCGGCCAGCACAAATTCGGCGACTCCGGCCAGCGCATCCTGCCGCATGTGCATGGGCACGGTGCCGGCGTGGCCGGCCATACCTCGCCACGTCAACTCCACGCGCTGCTGCCCCGCAATGGCCGTTACCAGCGCTACCGGAATGTTCCGCTCCCAGAGCACCGGCCCCTGCTCAATGTGCACTTCAAAGTAGCCCAGCCAATCGGTGGTCGGAATGGCATCCTGCGCCAGTGCGGCAGGGTCGCCGCCCATGTCGGCAATGGCCTGCGCCAGCGTGATACCCTCGGCGTCAGTGCGGATCAGCAGGCTTTCCTCGAAGGCTCCGGTTACCACTTTGCTGCCCAGGTAGGTGGTGTGAAACCGCACGCCTTCCTCGTCGCTGAAGGCAATAAGCTCCAGGTGAAACGGGAGTGACTCGCCCTGGGCCGCCAGATTTTCCAGCAGATCCAGCCCCAGCAGCACGCCCAGCGGCCCATCAAATTTGCCGGCGTTAACCACCGTATCAATATGCGAGGCCAGCACGAAGGTTTTGGCCCCCGACACCGGGCTTTCAAGCCGGCCGCGCACGTTGCCGATACCATCGAGGCGGGTGTGCAGGCCGGAGGCTCCCATCCAGGTGCGCACTAAGTGCTGGCCCCGCACGAAGGCAGGCGTACCGAAGCGGCGGGTTACCCCGTCGGTATCTTCGCTGATGGCAGCCAGCTGCTGAATGCGCTGCATGATGCGGGCCGCGCGGGCCGAATACGTAGTAGGGAGAGTTTCCAACCGGCTTATCGGGTTAGGATTGCACCTTGCTTGAGATGCCGGAACGTCGGCCGGTAGTAGGCCAGCTCGCCGGCTAGGTAGGTTTGCTGCACCACGCCGCGCAATTCCCGGCCCAGGTACGGCGACACTTTGTGGCGATGCTGCAGCAGTTCCTCGGTCACGGTGAATGAGGCTTCGGCATCCAGTACCAGCAAATCGGCGTCGTAGCCGGGGGCAATGCGGCCTTTGCGGTGCTGCTGCCCGGCCAGCCGGGCGGGGTTGGTGCTGAGCCAGCGCGCTACGTCGGAGAGAGAGGCGCCGCGGGTCCGGGCGGCGGTCCAGAGCACGGGCAAAGCCAGCTGCAAAGAGGCAATACCGCCCCAAGCCGTGGTGAAGTCGCCGGTGCTGAGCTGCTTGAGGTCGGGCGGTGCGGGCGAGTGGTCAGTGGCCACAAAATCAATCAGGCCCGACTCCAGCGCCTGCCAGAGCTGCTCGTTGTTGGCCCGCTCCCGGATGGGCGGGGCACACTTATAGGCCGTGTTACCGTCGGGAATGTCCTCGGCACTGAAAAACAGGTAGTGCTGGCCCGTTTCAACGGTAATGGGCAGCCCCTGCGCTTTAGCGGCGGCAATGGCCGACAGGGAGTTGGCCGATGACAAGTGCACGATGTGCACCGGGCAGCACGTTTCGGCGCACAGCCGAATCATCAGGGCCACGGCTTCATCTTCCCAGGATTTGGGGCGTGAGGCAAGGTAATTCTGGTACGACTGCCGGTTGCCCTGCTTCCAGGCGTCATCTTCCTGGCTTAGCTCGCAATGCACTAATAGCGGCAGGCCGTGGCGGGCCAGCAGAGGCATGATGTGGCGCAGGTCGGCTTCGGTGGCATTGGGAAAATCATCGATACCGGAATGGGTAAGAAAGGCCTTGAACCCAAGCACGCCCGCTTCAATAAGGCCCGGCACCTCGGCCGCATTGCCGGGCACGATGCCGCCCCAGAAGCCGCAGTTTACGTGCAGCTGCCCGCGGGCGGCCGCCAGCTTCTGCTCCAGATTCGCCACCGAGGTAGTAACCGGGGCCGAGTTCAGAGGCATATCCACCAGCGTGGTAAGGCCGCCGGCCAAAGCGGCCCGGGTGGCCGTGTCGAAGCCCTCCCACTCGGTGCGGCCGGGCTCGTTGATGTGCACGTGCGGGTCGATGAGGCCGGGCAGGATGGCGTAGCGGCCGACGTCGTGCACTGGTACGGTTACCGCAGCATCCGTGGGTAGCACCTCGGCAATCAGGCCGTTGCGCACCACCACGTAGCCCGGCACCTCCCCGGATATGGTTATTATTTTTTCACTTTTTAACGCGTATTCCTTCATGAATTTTAGCAAACAGACATCCAAAATGATAATATTTCAATTAACAAGCGGTATCCTAGCAAACTTTTCAACTTTCATTTTATCCTCTCTGGAGGTTCGTTTCTCAGGTGGGGCTGGTAGTGCGTTCATTCTCTGTCAGCTAGCCAGCGGCAGCGGGTGCAGCCCTTAGTACCCGCCCGGCCACGCAGCAAGTGCTTTTTACCAATGACGCAGTTTTTACTTCTGGGAATTGTGGCGGCCGTAGTGGGGCTGCTGGCGGCGGGCAGCTGGGTGCTGCACCGGGTGGCGCGCACGCACCGGGGCGGCGAGCTGGGCACGCAGGGCTTCACCATGCAGGGCTTCGCCTACGCCCTCACGGTACTGGCGGTGGTATTTGTACTGGCGGTGGGCTACCAGTTTGCCCAGGGCACGGCTTGGGAAGGGCACCTGATGGAGTGGCTCAATATTGTGGTGCGCCTGATGCACATCACCTTCGGCATTGCCTGGATTGGGGCGTCGTTCTACTTCGTGTTTCTGGAAAACGCCCTCAACCGCACCGACAACGTGCGGGAGGAGCTGGCCGGCAACCTGTGGGCCGTGCACGGCGGGGGCTTCTACTACCTCGAAAAGTATAAGCTGGCCCCGAAGGAAATTCCCAAAGCGCTGCACTGGTTTAAGTACGAGGCCTATCTTACCTGGCTTACGGGCATGAGCCTGCTGTTTGTGGTATATTACTTCAACGCCGGCAGCATGCTCATTGACCCCAACGTGCTGGACCTGGGCCCACTCACGGGCGTGGCTATCGGGCTGGGCTCATTTGCGGTGGGCTGGCTGATTTACCACGTGCTGTGCCGCACTCCGCTGGTGAAGAACAACTTGGTTATGGCGATGCTGGGCCTGGTGATTTGCACGGCTTTCGCGTGGTTTTACTGCCAGGTATTCAGCGCCCGGGCAGCTTATATCCACTTCGGGGCCATGCTGGGCACGCTGATGGTGGGCAACGTATTTTTCATCATCATTCCGGCCCAGAAAGCCATGGTGAAAGCCGCCACCGAAGGGTTGCCGCTGGACCCCGAGCTGGGCAAGCACGCCGGGCTCCGGTCGTTGCACAACAACTACTTCACGCTGCCGGTGCTGTTTGTGATGGTGAGCAACCACTTCCCCAGCACCTTCGGGCACAGCTACCCCTGGGCGGTGCTGGCGGCCATTGCCCTGGGCACGGCCGGTGTGAAGCACTGGCTGAACCTGCGCGAAAAGCACCAGGCCACCGGGCTGGTACTGCCTTTGGCGGCCGGACTGCTACTGGCCGTGGCCTTCGTTACGGCGCCCCGCACGGAGACTACCAGCGCCGCAGCTTGCACGCCCAATGTAAGCATGGCGCAGGTGCAGGCCGTGGTGCAGCAGCGCTGCGTGCGGTGCCACTCGGCCACGCCCACCGATGACGTATTCAAAACCGCCCCCAACGGTGTGGTGTACGATACGCCCGAGGACATCATTCGTCTTAAGGATAAGATCATGCAACGCGTGGTCATCACCAAAACAATGCCCCAGAACAACAAAACCCAGATGACGCAGGAAGAGCGGGACCTGATCCGCTGCTGGATTGAACAAGGGGCGCTGAACAAGTAATAGCGGCCCGATAATCAGGCGAATAAAAACAGTACGTCATTCCGAGCAAAGGCGCAGCCGTAGCCGAGGAATCTCGCGTGCTGATGTTGAGATAGTAATTCAACGAAGCAGTAGAGATGCTTCGACTTCGCTCAGCATGACAGATAGTTTGGCAACATCAGCACGCGAGATTCCTCGACTTCGCTCGGAATGACGGGCATACACTGTTCTATGAAAGCCACCGGCGGCCCTGCACTTGCGTGTGGGGCCGCTGTGTTTTAGGCCAGTGAATAGAGAAATGCGATGAGCCGGGCAACGCTTGTCGGAAAAGCACCATCTGCCCATATGCAGGCCAATTTCGGATGCTTAGCGGCTTACTACTATTCCCCTCATAACCCCGCAAAACCCAACCTTTTCCGGGAAACAAAAAAATAATTTACCCAGTACCTTGCGTTGCATAGTACCTTTAACTACCTTTGAAACGTTGATTAGATACACTCTCTGCCGAGCCCCTCACTAACGGAGCCGTCCGGCAGAATCCCGGACACCACCACGCGCCAATCGGGCCGGGTGATCGGAGCCCCAGCCAGAAACGCTTAGTTTCTCCCTGCTGCCCCGTTGTGTTCCGGTCTCTTGGTACCGGCTGCCTGCGCAGTCAGTACCCCTGCTTTTAACGCTTGAATTTCTGGCAACCATGCTACTCCCGGCGGAACCGCGGCCCCGGGACCCGGCCTCTCCTTGCCCGAATTTTCCTCCAACACCTCCCTTCCTATGAACGCCTCCTCTACTTCCGGCCGGGCCCTGCGGGGCCTGGGGTTCCTTGCTATGCTCTTTCCGCTGGCCGCCGCCGCGCAGCAGCAACCCGCCGGCACCGTCCGCGGCACCCTCCTCGACCAGACTAACGGGCAGCCTCTCCCCTTTTCCAATGTAGTAGTGCTGCGGGCCCAGGATTCCAGCTTCGTGGCCGGGGCCGAAACCCTGGAAAACGGCACGTTTGTGTTGGAGCACCTGGGGCTGGGCAACTACCTGCTGAAAGCCTCCTCCGTGGGATACCAGGGTCTGCGCCGGCAGGTGCAGCTCACTGCCGCCAGCCCCACGGTGCAGCTGGGCGCCTTGAAGCTGGCACCCACGGCCCAGCAGCTGAAGGGCGTAACGGTAACCGGGGAGCGGGCCGCCGTGCAGGAAAGCCTCGATAAGAAGGTGATTAACGTGGAAAAGGACCTGAGCAGCGTGGGCGGCACGGCCGTCAACGTGCTCCAGAACGTGCCCTCCGTAACCGTGGCCCCCGATGGCACCGTGAGTATGCGGGGCTCCTCCAACATCACCATTCTCATTGATGGCAAGCCTAGTAACTCGGCCAACAGCGGGGCGGGTGGCAACCGCCTGGAGCAGATTCCGGCCAGCGCCATTGAGCGGGTAGAAGTGGTGACCAACCCCTCGGCTCGCTACGATGCTGCTGGGGCCGGCGGGGTACTCAACATCATCCTGAAAAAGCAGAAAAAAGACGGCTGGAACGGCCAAACCACCCTCAATGTGGGCACCCAGGATAAGTACAACGGCAGCCTGAGCCTGAACCGCCGCGCCGGCAAAATCAACCTGTTCGGCTCCCTGGATTTGCGCGACGACCGGTATCGCAGCCGCTCCTGGCTGGATCAGTATACCACCCTCGAAAACCAGGAGCTGCGCACCTACCAGCGGGGCACCAACCTGCGCCACAACCAGAACTACAGCGGCCGCCTGGGCTTCGACTACACGCTGCCGGCTAACCAGACCATCACTTTCACGGTGGAGCCCAACATGAATCGGGGGCTGAACACGGGTACCCAGCTGGCCACGCTCAGCGGGGCCACCAACGCCCGCATCGGCAGCACGTTTGGCGTAACCGAAAACGTGGATAACGTGGATGGCTCCCTGGACTACCGCCGCACCTGGGACGAGCACAAGGGCCGGGAGCTGACCGGCAACGTGAACTACACCTACCTGAACGCCGACGTGGTAGTAGCCCAGCGCAACACCGAAGGAACCGCCGACCTGCGCGAATGGAAGCAGGACCTGGACGTGAGCCTGCACGCCGTGGGCGGGCAGCTGGATTACGTGCACCCGCTGGGCGAGAAGGCCCGCCTGGAAGCCGGCGCCAAAACCCAGTACCAGGCCAACCAGGGCACCGACGACTTTCTGCGGCAGCAGACGGACGGCCCCAGCTTCGATAGGCTGGCGGACCGCTCCTACCAATACACCTTCCGCGACTTTGTGCAGGCTGGCTACACCACGTATCAGCAGGAATTTGGCAAATGGCGCGCGCAGGCTGGTTTGCGGGCCGAGTACACCCGCACCCACGGCGAAGTGCTGAACGGCCAAGGCCCCTTCCGGTTGAGCTACCTCAACCTGTTCCCCTCGGCCACCGTGGAGCGCACCCTGCCCACCGCCGACCAGCGCGTGAAGCTCAGCTACTCGCGCCGCCTCAACCGCCCTGGCTTCATGCAGCTATTGGCCTTTCCGCTCTACCAGGACCAGCGCAGCTACCGCATCGGGAACCCCGCCCTGCGCCCCGAGTACATCAACGCCTTTGAGTTGGGCCACCAGATTACCGTGGGCCAGGCCTCGCTGACTTCCACCCTGTTCTACCGCCACACCGACAATGCCATTCAGCGTCTGGTGCGCGTGGATACCACGGCTACCCGCCTGTACGGAGCCGGGGCGGTAATTACGGCCCAATACGCGGCCAACTTCGGGCAGGCCACCAGCTACGGGGCCGAGGTTTCCCTGAACCAGCCCCTGGCTAAATGGTGGCGCGTAACGGCCAGCGGCTCGCTGTTTCAGAATATTGTAACGGCCGCCACGGGCAACGAGGCCAACCGCCGGGTGGTATCGGGCACGGCCCGCCTGATGAACTCCTTCACCCCCACGCCCAAGCTCGATATTCAGCTGACGGGCAACTACCGCGCCGCCGCCGTTACGGCCCAGGGCCGGGTGCTGCCGGTGGGTTCCGTGGATGTAGCCCTGCGCCAGCGCCTGTTCAACGACCGGGCTGCCCTCACGCTGCGGGTGTCCGACGTGCTGAATACCCAGCGCAACCGCTCCTTGTCGGCCACCGATAACTTCCGGGCCGAGAGCTACAACAAGTGGGAGTCGCGGGTGGGCTACCTGGGCTTCAGCTGGTACATGGGCTCCAACAAGCCGCCCAAACGCATTGAAAACCAGCCCCAGGGTGGCGGCGGTGGCTTTGGTGGCTAGAATGTGCTGCACCTGGCCACCATTTCGGACCTCACGCTTCTGGCCCGGACCAGGGCGTGGGGTCTTTTTTTGGCGCATGAGGGACCTACCATGCTAATAGGTAAACATCATAATGTCATGCAGAGCGGAGCGAAGCATCTCGCGTGCTGACATTGTGAATCATGACGTCCTGAAAAGCTCCTCTACATTTAGCGGCTTCATTATCAACATTTTTTATTCCTCTCAGGCATCCCTTCCCAGCTACACAGCATCTACCTTATCAAAAGCAGCTAGCAAGCTGACATGTGCTAAGCACTGTCATTATCTACCCTTCCCCTCTACACCTCCAGACAAATTATCTACCGCAGAAAATATTTATACCAAGTACCTTGCTTTACATAGTACCTTTTAGCATCTTCATTCCATACTTCAACACCGGCTCAGCACTCTCGCAATAGCCGATGCCACCTGGCTCTGAGCCGGGATACTGCCCCACCTGGCGCCCGGCTCTGCCGCCCGCCTCTGGGCTCGATAGATTCCTTTTTTCGCCCTGACTTTTCTTGCCTTTTCCGTGAACGGAGCCGCGGCCGTTCCGGCAGCCTGGAAGTCACCGCCCCTACTTTCTACTGTTTACTGCCATGAAAACCTCCTTTGCTTCCGCCGCCCTGCTGGGCATTTCCCTACTTGCCACTGCCGCCGCGCAGCCCACTCTGGCCGCTGGGCCTACCACCAAAGGCACCGTTTCGGGCCGCCTGTACGACGGCCAAACTCAGGAGCCCATTCCGCACTCCTACGTGGTAGTGCTGCGGGCTTCGGATGGCCGTTTTGTAAAATCGGTGGAGACGGATGCTAACGGCCGCTTCCGGGCTACCGGACTGCCCCTGGGCCGGTACGTGGTGCGCACTACGGTGCTGGGCTACCATGCCATCCGGCCCGCCGTTGCCCTGAGCAGCAGCCAAGCACAGCACGCCCTGGGTACGGTGGTAATGGTACCGTTGAATATGCCCCTGGTAGCCCGCGCCGATAAACAAGCCTGGGCTAAACGGGCTACGCCGGTTGCAGCCGTGGAGCCCCGCCGCCCTGCCGTGCGCGTGGGCTCGTAAGCTTTTTCGCTCCGATAACCCGTCGGGCCTGCGTGCTTTACCTGTAGGAAAGCACGCAGGCCCGGCTTCGTGTTGAAAAGCCCCGAACGGATGAACGGCGTGCGTATCTTCGCAACCGCCTGACTATTGCCCATGCCCGCCTTCGTTGCCTTTGTTTTGCTGCTGATGACCGGCACGCTGGTACCCCGGAACAAGCAGTTCCGACAGACGCCCGGCGGGGTGCAGATTTTCGTGGTGTCCAACGGCTTTCACACCGATGTGGTGCTGCCGCTGCGGGAGCCGCAAACCGGCCACGCCTGGCTGCAGGCATTGCACCAGCCGGACCTGACCAGCCATTTTGAGCGTTACCAATATGCGGCGTTTGGCTGGGGTAATGAGAGCTTTTACCTGGGCTCGATGGGCGGCAGATTTCCCAGCCCCGCAACTATTGCCGGGGCGGTTTTCCCATCCAGGACGCTGATGCACGTAAATTTCTACCGCACCGCTCCCGACTCCGGCCGCTACGTGGTGCCGCTGCGCATTTCGCCGGAGCAGTACCGCCGCCTCACCGCCTACGTGCAGCAGGGCTTCCGGCCCGACAGCCTGGGCCAGCCGCAGCTGCGGCAGCCAGCCGGCTATACCTCAAAGGACTTTTTCTTCCGGGGTACGGGCCGCTACCATGCTCTGCGTACCTGCAACGACTGGACCAACCAAGGCCTGCGCCGCGCCGGGCTGCGGGCGGCCCTGAAGTCGCCGTTGGCGGCGCCGGTGCTGTTTCAGGTGCGGCGCGGGGCCCGGCGGTAACCGCTGCGTGGTTTATAGCCAAGTCACTATTTATAATATCCTAACACAAACTAGGAAGGCTTCAATATAATAAGCCCTGGCCTCGTCAAATTACTATTTACCCGTAACCTTGCGCGGCGTTTTCACTGTAGTATATCCTCCGCCCTATCCGCTTAACCAGTGAAAACATGCTTGATGTCCACCGTGAAGTCCTTCCGAACGGCTTTCTGCTGATTTTATCCCCCGATGCGGCTTCTACCGATGAGGTGAAGCTGACCCGGGCCCTGCACCGGGCCAGCCGCAGCGACAAACACACCATTCTGGTGGACCTGAGCCTGATTGACTCGCTGACGTCCGAGGCCATTGACCTGCTACTGGCCTACGCCTTCATGCTGCACGCTCAGGACCGCCGCCTCATTTTGTGCCACGTTCCGCAGGCCGATCAGCACCACTTTCTGTACCTGGATGTGGCCTCGCAGCCCCTGCTGGTGCCTTCCCTGCTGGACGCCATGCAGGAAATAGACTTCCAGACGGGCCCCAACCGGGCCATATCCTGACCGGCCGGCAAAACCAGACCGCCGGAATTCCGCCGGAAACCCCGACTTTTGCGGCCGTATTTCCGCATCTGTTTTCCTTCTGATGAGCGCACAGCAACCCAGCATTCCGCAAGGTACCCGCGACTTTGGCCCGGCCGTGGTGGCCCGCCGCAACTATATTTTTGGCGTAATCCGCCGCGTATTTGAGAAGTTCGGCTACGCGCCGCTGGAAACGCCAACCCTTGAAAACCTGTCGGTGCTGACGGGTAAATATGGGGAAGAGGGCGACCAGCTGCTGTTCAAAGTGCTCAACTCGGGCAACTTCCTGAAGAAGCAGAAGGGCGACAAAATCAAGGAGCAGGTTACCCCCGAAGACCTGCTGGCCGGCCCCCGGGCCGTGCTGCCCAAGGTGGCTGAAAAAGGCCTGCGCTACGACCTCACGGTGCCCTTCGCCCGCTACGTGGTGATGAACCGCAACACGCTGGTATTCCCCTTCAAGCGCTACCAGATTCAGCCGGTATGGCGCGCCGACCGGCCTCAGCGGGGCCGCTACCGGGAGTTTTACCAATGCGACGCCGACGTGGTGGGCACCAACTCCCTGCTGTGCGAAGCCGAAATTGTGCTGATGATGAGCGAGGTGCTCACCACCCTGGGCCTCACCGACCACACCATCAAAATCAACCACCGCGGGGTGCTGGGAGCTTTTTACAAAGCCCTGGGCGGCGAAGGCACCGAAGTAGACCTGTTCACGGCCATCGACAAGCTCGATAAAATCGGGCGTGAGGGCGTGGAGAAGGAGTTGCTGGAGCGGGGCTTCTCGGCCGCAGCCACCGAGCGGCTGTTCGACCTGCTGAGCGTGGGCGGCGACTTCGAGGAGAAGCTGGAGCGGCTGCTGGCGGCCTTCGCCACGGCCGGCGTGGAGCCCGACAACGCCGACGGCTACCGCGGCCTGCAGGATTTGCAGCAGGTACTGACTTACCTGCGCGGCTTCGGCTTCGAGAAGTGGAAGAACCTGGAGTTCGATGTGACGCTGGCCCGCGGGCTGAGCTACTACACGGGCTGCATCTTCGAAATCAAGATCAACAACGTGAACATGGGCAGCGTGTCGGGCGGCGGCCGCTACGACAACCTCACCGGGGCCTTCGGACTGCCGGGCGTATCGGGCGTGGGCTTCTCGTTCGGCGTGGATCGGCTCTACGACTGCCTGGAGGAGCTGCAGCTATTCCCGGAGGCCGTGGCCACCACCACCCGCTGCCTGCTGGCTAACTTCGACGCCGAGAGCGAAGTGGCGGTGCTGCCCGTGCTGCGCCGGCTGCGCGAAGCCGGTATTGCCTCGGAGCTGTACCCCGAGCCCGGTAAGCTGGGCCGGCAGTTCAAATACGCCGATGGCAAAGACATTCCCTACGTGCTCATTCAGGGCCCCGAGGAGCGCGCCGCCGGCCGGTTCAAGCTGAAAACCCTGGCTACGGGGCAGGAGCAAACGGTAACCTTAGAGGAAGCGCTGGCGGAGTTGGCAAACTAGCCGACCCACCTCAACACACGCGCAAAGCGCCGGGAGCTTCGGTTTTCGGCGCTTTGCGCGTGTATATATTCCGGCTTGGGCCCAAACTGCTACCTTTCGCCCCCTCTTCTACCCACCGCCTCTTCTCCACCCGCATGCCTCAGGATTTCTCGCTTAGTCCCTCTGCCCATCTTACGCTTGCCACGCTCGGCCATCTACTCCGCTCCAAGGCCCGCGTGGTACTCAGCCCGGAAGCCCGCCAGCGCATCGACGCTTGCCACCAGTACCTGCACAACCGGCTGGAGCGCACGCCCGAGGCGGTTATCTATGGGATTAACACCGGTTTCGGGGCTCTCTGCGACAAAGCCATTCCGGCCGGACAGCGCCAGCAGCTGCAGCAAAACCTGATGATGTCGCATGCCTGCGGCACGGGCGAGGAAGTACCAGCTGAGCTGGTCCGGCTGATGCTGCTGCTGAAGGCCCAGAGCCTGAGCTATGGCCACAGCGGCGTGCAGGTGAGCACCGTGCAGCGCCTGCTCGATTTCTACAACCGGGGCATGCTGCCGGTAGTGTATCAGCAGGGCTCTTTGGGGGCCAGCGGCGACCTGGCCCCGCTGGCCCACCTGTGCCTGCCCCTGCTGGGTCTGGGCGAGGTACACTACGAGGGCTACCGTTTGGCCGCCGCCGATGCCATGAGCCTGTTCAGCTGGCAGCCCCTCACGCTGGAAGCCAAGGAAGGCTTGGCCCTGCTCAATGGCACCCAGTTTATGCTGGCCTACGCCGTGCACGGGCTGCTGCGCGCCCAGCACCTGCTGCGCGCTGCCGACTACATCGGGGCCTTGTCGTTGGAAGCGTTTGATGGGCGCGCCGAGCCGTTTGATGAGCGTTTGCACCGCATCCGGCCCCACGCCGGGCAGCTGGCCGTGGCCGGGCGCATCCGGGAGTTGCTGGCGGGCTCCGAGCTGCAGGCCCAGCCTAAGAAGGCTGTGCAGGACCCCTACTCCTTCCGGTGCATGCCCCAGGTGCACGGGGCCTCCCACGATGCCTTGGCCTACGTGCAGCAGGTGGTGGAAACCGAGTGCAACGCCGTAACCGACAACCCCAACATCTTCCCCGACGACGATGCCATTCTGAGCGGCGGCAACTTCCACGGCCAGCCGCTGGCCCTGGCCCTGGATATGCTGGCCATTGCCACGGCCGAGCTGGGCAGCATTTCGCAGCAGCGCACCACCCAGCTTATTGGCGGGCAGCGGGGCCTGCCGCCTTTCCTGGTAGCCGAGCCGGGCCTAAACTCCGGGCTGATGATTCCGCAGTACACGGCCGCCGGCATTGTGAGCCAGAACAAGCAGCTGTGCACCCCCGCCTCGGTGGATAGCGTGGTGAGCAGCAACGGCCAGGAAGACCACGTGAGCATGGGGGCCAACGCCGCCACCAAAGCCCTGCGCGTGGTGCAGAACGTGGAGCAGCTGCTGGGTATCGAGCTGCTGAATGCCGCCCAGGCCCTGGAATTCCGCCGGCCCGCCCTCACCTCCGAGCCACTGGAAGCACTACTGGCTGCTTTCCGCGAGAAAGTGCCTTTTGTAGACCAGGACCGGGTGCTGTATCCGGATTTGCACGCCGCCGCGGCGTTTGTGCGGGAGTATGCCTTCGGGGCATAAAGGAGTATTACTCATTCGTACGCCTTCAGCACTTCATTCGCTACTTTAGCTCCGCCCGGGTACGCAACTGGGCGGGTGCTTCGTTTATGAGAAGAATGGTGAACCGATTATTGCTGCTGGTACTACTGCTGACCGCTCTGAGTCCGGAAATATGGGCGCAGTGTACCCCAACGCCAAATTCGGGGGCGTGCTTTCGGGCGTATGATGCCATTACCGGTCAGGAACTGCCGTTTTATCTGTGCGTCGGCCGCCCCGTGCGCCTGCGCGACTGTAGCGGCAAATCCCTCGACCCGGCCCAGATTTATTACCGGCAGGCCAGTGCTATTGCCTGCTCCGGCTTTGTGGACACCATTACTACTTTTACCCCAACGGCACCGGGGGTGCTGGTGGTTACGCAGAATACGCAGGGGCCGCAGGGCGGCAGCCAGGGCATCATCTTTTCCCGCAACTTTGAAGTTAAGAGCACGCCCCTGCCCGCTTTCAGCCTCACCACCTGCACGCCAGGCTTCGTGCAGGTAACCGTAACGGACACCAACTACGACCAGTATTTCGTGCAGATTGGCAATGACGCGCCGGTACCGGCCCTGCGCAATGCCACGGTTACCTATCCCACCAGCGGCCCTTCCTCTGTAATGGTCATCGGCCGCTATAACCAGACGGGCATCTGTACCGGCACCGCTACCCGCACGTTCACCCCATTGCCGGCCCCGCAGCGGCCGGCGCTGCGCAGCCTCACGGTGCAGGGCAATACAGCGCAATTTCAGTTTAACGCGTTGCAACCCGAGTACCAGTACAGCCTACAGGTGGCCGATGGAGCCGCACCGGGCGGTTACCGTACGGTGGCTCCCATTGCCAGCAACCTGACCAGCTTCTCGCTCAGCAATGCGCCGCTACCCGGCTGTTACCGGTTGCTGCTCCAGGATAATTGCCAGCCCTCAGTGGTCAGTTCCTCGTCGTTTGTGATTTGCTCGGTAGCCCTCACTGGCACCACTCAAAACGGCCGCAACCTGCTCAGCTGGACTTCCGGCGGCCTTGGGGGCTACAGTCTAACCCGCACCGATGGTACCAACAGCGTAACGTTGCCCGTACCAGCCGGCTCCACGCAGTACACCGATACGGCCGTAACCTGCGGCACCGTGTACCGCTACCGCCTCACGCAAACCATGGGCACTACTACTTCCATCTCCGATGAGGTAGCCATTACCACCAGTCCCGGCACGGCCCCGGCGGCCCCGCGCCTGCTGGCCAGCTTCAACCTACGCAATCAGGTAGAGCTGACTGCCACCCTAGCCCGCAACCCCAGCGGCGGATTGCTCACGTTTCTGCGCAACGGGCAGGAGCTGCGCACTACCCCCCAGCGCACCTTGCGCGACTCGCTGCTGACGCCTTCCCTTGCCGACCCATTGTGTTACGCTGTGCGTTTCCAGGATGCCTGCGGCACCCGCTCCACCGATAGCGCCCCGGTGTGCCCGGTGCTGCTGGAGGCCCGCGCCGCCAACGACGAGGGTACCACCATTCGGCTGACCTGGACGGCCCTGCGTGGCCCCGACGTGGCAGCCGCTGTCAGCTACCGGTTGCTTACCCTCTCCCCAACCAATGCCGTACTGCGCAGCTTACCAGTGGCCAACGGCCTTACGTTTCTCGACCTGCAGCCACCCCAGGATCAGCAGGTGGTGCGCTACCGCGTGGAGGCCACGGGTGGCGGTTTGGCGGCCCCCAGCTACTCCAACGTAGCCTCGGTGGCCCGGCAGGTGAAGGTATTTGTGCCCACGGCCTTCACCCCCAACGGCGACGGGCTGAATGATGTGCTGGAGCTAAAAGGCCGTTTTCTCGACAATTTCCGCTTCGTAGTGATGGACCGGAACGGGCAGCAGGTATTTCAGGCCACCACCCGCACCCAGACCTGGGACGGGCGTATCGGCAACGAGAAACCAGCCTCCGGCGCGTATGTCTGGCGCTTCGAAGCCACCGACCAGGAGGGCAGACGCCTGGTCCAGCATGGCACCGTTACCATCATAAAGTAAGCGGTAGCCCCCCAAGTCGCACCCGAAGCCATATTGGCAGCCCGCCGCTTGTGGCCTGAAGCTTGTAGCTTGCGGCCCATTTCCACCCCCTAACTACCGCGTTCCGATGTTTGATATCATGGGCATGATGGGCAAGATGAAAGAGCTTCAGGAGAAAATGAAGCAGGCCCAAGACCAACTCCAGTACATTACTACTACCGCCGAATCGGGTGGCGGGCTGGTGCGGGCCACGGCCAACGGCCAGCGCCGCCTGCTGAAGCTGGAAATCGACGAGAGCCTGCTGCAGCCCCAGGACCGGGACATGCTGGCTGACCTGGTAGTGGCCGCCGTGAACAAGGTAATGGAAGAAGCCGGCGACAAAGCCAAGGAAGAAATCAAGAGCAAGACCTCGGGCCTCATCCCCAACATTCCCGGCCTCGACCTCGGCGGCTTTGGCCTCTAGTTTCGCCGGCCCTTGCGCCGATGTGGCAGTGGTTATTCTGAACTGGAATGGCCGCACATTTCTGGAGCAGTTCCTGCCCGGCGTGCTGGCCCATTCCGACGGGGCCACCGTATTCGTGGCCGATAACGCCTCCACCGACGACTCCGTGGCTTTGGTGCAGCAGCAGTTCCCAACGGCGCGCATCATCCAAAACTCCGGCAACCTGGGCTTTTGTGAGGGCTACAACCAGGCCCTGCTGCAGCTGGGGCCGGAGTTCCGGTACTACGTATTGCTGAACTCCGATGTGGAGGTGACGCCCGGCTGGCTGCGGCCCCAGCGTGAGCTGCTGGAAAGCAACCCGCGCATTGCCGCCTGTCAGCCGAAAATCCGGCAGTTTGGCCCCACCGTGGCCGAGCGGCAGCAGTTTGAGTACGCCGGGGCCGCCGGCGGCTACCTCGACCAGCTGGGCTACCCGTTCTGCCGGGGCCGCCTCTTTGATACCCTGGAAACCGATACCGGCCAGTACGACGACCCGCGCCCCGTGGCCTGGGCCACTGGTGCGTGTATGCTGGTACGGGCCGAAGCCTGGCACGCGCTGGGCGGGTTGGAATCGGCGTTTTTTGCGCACATGGAGGAAATCGACCTGTGCTGGCGGCTGCAGAACGCCGGCTGGCAGGTGTGGTACCACGGGGGCTGCGCGGTGTTTCACGTGGGCGGCGGCACCCTGCATAAATCCAACCCGCGCAAAACCTACCTCAACTTCCACAACGGCCTGGCCCTGGTGTACAAAAACACCCACTCCGCCGAGCTGCCCTGGGTGCTCACGATACGGGTGCTGCTCGATTGGGTGGCCGCCGTGCGCCTGTTCCTGCAAAACCAGCGCGCCGACTACCGGGCCGTGTTCCGGGCCCATGCCGACTTCTTTTTCCGCCGCGCCTACTGGCGGCAGCGCCGGCAGTCTCAGCCCCAGAAGCTCCGCAGCCGGGAGCGGCAAGGCGTATACCAGGGTAGCATTGTGTGGGCGTATTTCGGGCGCAGCCAGCGGAAATTCTCGGAGTTGAACGCCCGGGAGCTAACGTAAGTACCTTACCCTTTGGCCCCTCCCCGGGGTAGGAGAAGCCAGTTACGGCCGAGTACTACTGATAATCTATATTAAATAATCATTCGGCTCCCCCTCTCTCCCGGAGAGGGGGCCGGGGGGGAGGCAACGAACACAAAAAAGCCTGCTTCCCGGAAGCAGGCCTGGCACAAGCTGAAGCTTGTGCTACTACAAATCCCACACCGTGCGGCGCTGCTGGCGCAGGGCCCGGCGCACGTTCATCCAGAAAGCCAGGGCGAAGTACAGCACGATGGGCGAGCCAAACGTGAAGAACGACGCGTACACGAAGGACAGCCGTACGCTTCCCGAGGAGAAGCCAACCCGCTTGCCAATGGCCTCGCACACGCCAAAGCTCTGCTTTTCGATAAAGTCGGTTAGTCGTTTCATACCATCTGAGTATTCAGCTGCCGGGAGTGGCTAACCTGGTTCAACATACGATAATTAGTGGCGGTAGTCAAGCACTTACGCAGCAAAACCGCAACAAGATACGTCGGTTGCGAAGGTTTTTCCGTTTGTTGTCTGAATTTAGCGCCTCGCTTGCCTGTTGCCCATGCCCATTTCTGCTTCCCGCTACCTTACCGGAATTGCCCTGGCCGGAACCGCCGCCTGCCTGGCGGGCTGTTCGCCCCTGTCTAAAGTGCTCAAGCAGGCCCAAACCGGGCAGCAGCTGTCGGTGCAGCCCACCGTGCTGGAAAGCAACGGCGAAAACGTGCTGTTTGAGGTGACAGCCAAAGTGCCCGCCAGCCACCTGCGCAAGGGCGCGGCCTACAACCTGGGCCTGAGCTACCGCTACCAGAATGGCCTGCGTCAGGACACCGTGGGCCGCCTCACGTTCATCTCGGGCGAGTACACCTACGACGAGCAGAAGAAGGACCAACTGGTTATCCGCAAGCAGTTTTCTTTCCCCTATGCACCCCAGAAAAGCCCCGGCGAATTGGTGGCCCTGCCCGATGCCCGCGAAACCAGGCCCAACGGCAAGCGCGTGAAGGGCAAAGAGCTGGTGCTGGCCCGCGGCATCGTGACCACCAGCCGCCTGGTGGTGCGCCAGGATACGGCCATTACGCTGCTGCCTGAAACCGCCGACAATAACATGAGCGGCACCCGGGTGCTGCCCTTTTTCTTTGATGCCGGCAAAGCCGAAATCCGCAACTACCTGGGCACCAACGTAGCGGCACTGGAAGATTTTATTGAGGCCAACCAGCACACCGAGAAGGTGATGATTGTGGCCGGCCACTCGCCCGACTCGCTGGACCGCCACGACCCGCGCCTGGCCGACAAGCGCGTGCAGGCGCTGCTGAAATACTACAAAAACCGCGTCGATACGGATTCGTACCTGAACAAGGTCAGCCAGATTGACTTTGAAACCGAAGCTTACCACCGCCGCTGGGACCTGTTTCTGAACAAGGTGCAGCAGTCGGCCCTGAAGCCGGCTCAGATTGACTCGGTGGTGCTGCTCATCAACGATACGCCTGGCACCTACGCCCAGAAAGAAGCCGGCCTGCGCCGCCTGAGCTTCTACGACTACCTCGACCAGTACATCTACCCCGTCATGCGCTTCGGCACGGTGGCCGTGCGCTACTCCGCCCCCAAGCGCTACGACTCCGAAATTTACCTCCTCTCCAAGAAGATTGTGGAGAAGCAAACTGAGGCCGATGCCCTCACGCCCGAGGAGCTGCGCTACTCAGCCAACCTTACACCGCTGCTGGCCGAAAAGCAGCGCATCTACGAAACGGCCGTGGCCACCACCGGCCTCTGGCAGGCCTACCACAACCTGGCCGTGGTGCTGCTGCTGCGCTCCGAGAAAGAGGTGAACCCGAAAGTGCAACGGGCCTACCTGCGCCGGGCCGCCGTGAACTTCACGCTGGCCGCCCACCGCAACCCCACCGCCGAGCTGTTCTACCGCGTGGGCAGCGCCTACCACCGCGCCGGCGACCGGCTGGAAGCCCTGCAGAACTACGACTACGCCATCAAACTGGGTGGATCCCGCGCCGTGCTCAGCAAAGTGTTTGCCGATAAAGCGGCCCTGGAAATTGAGGTAGGCCAGCTCGATGACGCCCTGCGCAGCCTCAGCTACAGCTCCAAAACCTACCAGAACATTATGAACCGGGCCCTCATCTACGTGCTGAAGGGCAACTACCAGGGCGCGGCCGACATTTATGCCCAGGCCATTGCCCTGCGCCCGCAGGACCCACTACTTTACTATTGCCTGGCCGTGGTGGCGGCCCGCCAGCAGAACGAGCCCGCCATGGCCATGCACCTGCGCCGCGCCGTGCAGCTGGACCGCACCTACGCCAACCGCGCCGTGGAGGACTTGGAGTTCCGGGAATACGCCAAAGGCAAGCAGTTTATGGAGTCGTTGCGGTAGCCCTACTCGACCTATCAAACACCGAGGTAGTATAGACAAAGTGGACAGAAGAAGGACGTATCTTTCTCCTGTTACGGCAGCAAAAACCACCGGACCGTCGCCCGACACCCAGTGTACATACGACGACGCGTTTAAGGCCGGAGCCCTGCGCCTGGCATCCGAGAGCCGCAGTACGCAAGCCGCGGCCCGCAAGCTGGGCATCAGTCCTGAACTACTCTACCGCTGGCAGCAGGCCCAAGTGGTAGCCGAGGTCGGCAACATTGAAGTGGCCGTAATTCGGAGGTACGCGCCCTGCGCGCGGCCATCAAGCAGTTGGCTCATGAACTGGACAGTTTTAAAAAAGCCTTCCGGCACATCGCCCAGCGCCAAGTGCGGGTGCCCGTGCGTCAGCTCTGCCGCGTGTTGCACGTCGCCCCCAGCGCGTACTACGCCTGACGTCTGCGGCAGGACCAACCAGTGGCCGTGCGCCAAGCGTTAGTACGCCACAAGCGCTATGGTACGCTCTGGCTCCAGGCTGAAGTGCAGGCCTAGGACCATGACGTAGGCCGTTGGCGCATTCGGCGCGTGCTCAAAGCGTTGGCCTGCGCGCACAGCAGCCCCACTCGTTCGTATCACACACCACCGACTCGAACCCGACCGTGCGCGCTGCGCCCAACCGCTTGTTGGAAAATCGTGGGCTTTGGTGACGCTCCAACGGCACTTAGGACGTGCGCTTTCGCCATGACAGAGGACTTGGTCGGCGAAGCCTTGTGCCATGCCTTGTTGGTGTAACGCCCTCCGGCTGGACTGGTCGTTCACTCCAACCAGGGCAGTCAGTATATGACTTTCCGATTCAAAGCCCTCGCTGCCAAACATGACACGGCGCACTGCAGCGCATGAGCCGGCGCGGCAACTGCTACGATACCGCCCACGCCAAACCGTTTTGGAGCCGCTTCAAGGCTGAACTGCTTGACGGTGGTGGCTGATTTCGGGCTAGCCGAAGCCAAGCCCGAAATCAGCCACCACATCGCCTACTACAATGCAGAACGCTGCCATTCGGCGCTCGGCAAATACTCGCCCACCCACTTTGAAATCCCGCTTCAAACCACGTCACAATTGCGGCCGGCTTAGCTAGATCACCTCAAAGGAATTAGGTCTATAACCTTGAAATCTTTAATCTCACCACTTTTTTGCAAGATTGTCATATCTGCTAAATCGTGAATAGTTCATCTTATCGTTGAACAGCTACACAAGTATTAGAATGAGATGCTGACATAAAGAATATGACACGTAACCTATAATTCACCGTCCTGCACCATTTTGTAGATGGTGGATTTGCCAATATCAAGCTTGCGGGCCACCAGTGGCACGTTATGGTCGTACTTGTCGAGGTGGTGGCGGATGATATAGCGGCTGTATTCGCGCAGGGTGCGCTGCTCCGAGAGCAGGCCCAGCGTGCCCCCCGCCGGTGCGGGCGTAAACAGCAGGTCGCGCGGGGTTATCTCCTGGCCGTTGCAGAGGGCAGCGGCGAGTTCCATTACCGTTTTCAGCTCCCGTACGTTGCCCGGGTAGCTGTGGGCCAGCAGCCGAGCCTGAGCTTCGGCCGAGAGTGCGGGGACGGGTCGGTGATATTCGCGGCAGAACTCGAGCAGAAAATGCTGGGCCAGCAGCAGAATGTCGTGGCCCCGCTCGCGCAGCGGGGGCAGCTCGATGGGCAGGCCCACGACGCGGTAGTACAAG
>NZ_RWIT01000030.1 GCF_003944715.1 Hymenobacter rigui
CTACGCGGGTGGTCGTAGACAGCAAGCGGCCAGGCGCGCGGCGACCGTACCACCGGGGGGGTAAGGGAAGAGCCCCAAACGCAACACGCCCCGCGCATTCCCGGATGAGGGGAACGCCGCGGGGCGTGGTGGATGATAAGGTTGGCGGCGACCGACTCTCCCGCCGGTGAAGGCAGTACCATAGGCGCTCCGGGGCTTAACGACTCTGTTCGGAATGGGAAGAGGTGAACACCCGGGCTAAAGCCACCATTATCAAGTCAGCCGGACCTGGATGCGTGTTCGCACACCCAGCGGCTGTCGTATTCGACATAGAGGCAGAGAAGAAGAAAGAGCCACGCTAATGAGCGTCTGCTGTACAGAAGTGTTCGAGTCCTTAGTACCCCTCGGCTGTGCCATTTCGGACTCTACACCTAGGGCCTATCAACGTCCTGGTCTCGGACGACTCTTCAATCGGATATCTCATCTTCAGGTGAGTTTCGCACTTAGATGCTTTCAGCGCTTATCTCATCCCAGCGTCGCTACCCGGCGCTGCAACTGGCGTCACAACCGGTGCACGAGCGGCTGGTCCAACTCGGTCCTCTCGTACTAAAGTCAGGTCCTGTCAAATATCCCACGCCCACCACAGATAGGGACCGAACTGTCTCACGACGTTCTGAACCCAGCTCGCGTGCCACTTTAATCGGCGAACAGCCGAACCCTTGGGACCTTCTCCAGCCCCAGGACGTGACGAGCCGACATCGAGGTGCCAAACCTCCCCGTCGATATGAGCTCTTGGGGGAGATCAGCCTGTTATCCCCGGCGTACCTTTTATCCTTTGAGCGATGGCCCTTCCATGCGGAACCACCGGATCACTATATCCGTCTTTCGACCCTGCTCGGCTTGTAGGCCTCACAGTCAAGCCTGCTTCTGCTATTGCGCTCTACATCCGGTTACCAAGCGGATTGAGCAGACCTTTGAAAGCCTCCGATACTTTTTTGGAGGCGACCACCCCAGTCAAACTACCCAGCAGACACTGTCTCCGTTGCCAGATTAGGTGCCAAACAACACAAGGGTGGTATTTCAACGTTGACTCCCCAAGACCTGGCGGCCCTGGCTCATAGTCTCCCACCTATCCTACACATGTGTTGTCCAGCAGCAATGTCAACCTATAGTAAAGGTGCACGGGGTCTTTCCGTCCCGTGGCGGGTACTCGGCATCTTCACCGAGACTACAATTTCACCGAGCTCATGGCTGAGACAGCGCCCAGATCGTTACACCATTCGTGCAGGTCGGAACTTACCCGACAAGGAATTTCGCTACCTTAGGACCGTTATAGTTACGGCCGCCGTTTACCGGGGCTTCGATTCAAACCTTCGCTTGCGCTAAGTTCCCCTCTTAACCTTCCGGCACCGGGCAGGTGTCAGGCCTTATACTTCCGCTTACGCGTTCGCAAAGCCATGTGTTTTTGTTAAACAGTCGCCTGGGCCTTTTCACTGCGGCTTCTCACATTGCTGTGAGGAAGCGTCCCTTCTCCCGAAGTTACAGGACCATTTTGCCGAGTTCCTTGGCCATGATTCACTCGAGCCCCTCAGGATACTCTCCTTGACTACCTGTGTCGGTTTGCGGTACGGGCTAGAATTCAGTAAACGCTTAGCAGGTTTTCTTGGCAGTCTGATTAGGCACACTATCCCATTGGCCGAGGCCGCTAGGTACTATCACGTTTCAGCAAGATGGGCGTACTTGACTACCCTCCTTATACCTACACGCTTTAACGGGCACTTCCGTCCGCCCGCGGTGCTTTCACTTCTGCGTCACTGCATCACTCCAAATCCTAGGTGCTGGAATATCAACCAGCTGTCCATCGACGTAGCCTCTCGGCCTAGCCTTAGGTCCCGACTAACCCTGCTCCGATTAGCGTTGAGCAGGAAACCTTAGTCTATCGGGGGGCGGGTTTCTCACCCGCCTTATCGTTACTCATGCCTACATTTGCTTTTCTAGCCGCTCCAGCAAGCCTGACGACTCACCTTCACCGCTGACTAGAATGCTCCCCTACCACTTGCACATAGTGCAAATCCATCGCTTCGGTACCGGACTTGATGCCCGTGTATTATCGATGCCCTCTCGCTCGACCAGTGAGCTGTTACGCACTCTTTAAAGGAATGGCTGCTTCCAAGCCAACCTCCTGGCTGTCAAAGCAAGTGGACCTCCTTTGTTCAACTTAGTCCGAATTTAGGGACCTTAGCGGATGGTCTGGGTTCTTTCCCTCTCGGCCTGGGACCTTAGCACCCCAAGCCTCACTGCCGAGTATATCAACGGGCATTCGGAGTTCGTCAGGATTCGGTAGGCTGTGACACCCCCTAGTCCTATCGGTAGCTCTACCTCCCGCTGACTCCACCTCGACGCTGTACCTAAATACATTTCGGGGAGTACGAGCTATTTCTCAGTTTGATTGGCCTTTCACCCCTACCCTCAAGTCATCCAAATCCTTTTCAACGGAAACTGGTTCGGTCCTCCAGTTGGTGTTACCCAACCTTCAACCTGCTCAAGGGTAGATCACAAAGTTTCGCGTCTACCCCCTCTGACTCTGCGCCCTATTCAGACTCGCTTTCGCTGCGGCTCCATGTGTTCACACATTTAACCTTGCCAGAGAGGAGTAACTCGTAGGCTCATTATGCAAAAGGCACGCTATCACCCCACTAAAAGGCTCTAACTGCTTGTAAGCACACGGTTTCAGGTTCTTTTCACTCCGGTATTCCCGGTTCTTTTCACCTTTCCCTCACGGTACTAGTTCACTATCGGTCTCTCAGGAGTATGTAGCCTTAGCGGATGGTGCCGCTGGATTCAGACGGGGTTTCTCCGGCCCCGCCCTACTCAGGAATCCTCTACCGTATAGTACCAGCTCGCCTACGGGATTCTCACCCTCTTTGATCGACTTTCCCACGTCGTTCGGCTAAAGTACTATAATCAGATGTTGAGGTCCTACAACCCCGGACTGGCCGTAACCAACCCGGTTTGGGCTCCTCCCCGTTCGCTCGCCACTACTGGGGGAATCATATGTTATTTTCTGTTCCTCCGGGTACTTAGATGTTTCAGTTCCCCGGGTTTGCCTCTCCTATCCTATAGATAAAAGATCCTACTTCTTCAAAGTAGGGGGTTGCCCCATTCGGATATCTACGGATCACCTGGTATGTGCCCATCCCCGTAGCTTTTCGCAGCTTATCACGTCCTTCATCGCCTCTGAGAGCCTAGGCATCCCCCGTGTGCCCTTTTCTACTTCTGTAGAGGCCTCGTCCGTGGACAAGGCCGGCTCCGGGTGACTAACCATAGGTTAATCACACAGTTTGTGTTCTCTTTCTTTTTCTCTGTTTTCCTCTATGTCAAAGAACGTCTGCCACTCCCTGTTGGAGGACAATGCGAATGATGGAAAAGACGTATTCGGTAAGAATACAGATGATCAACGAAAATCATGGGGGGGG
>NZ_RWIT01000032.1 GCF_003944715.1 Hymenobacter rigui
ATGAAGCAGGCCGGCGGCCTGCTGGGCCTGGCGCTGGCCCCGCCCTTTGCCGCCCAGGCCGAGCGGCTGGCTTCCTACGCCAAAACGGTAGAGGGCGTGAGCACGCTGCAGCTCAAGGTCAACGGCACCGTGCGCACCATTCAGGCCGAGCCCCGGGTGACGCTGCTCGATGCCCTGCGCGAATACCTGGACCTGACCGGCACCAAAAAAGGCTGCGACCATGGCCAGTGCGGGGCCTGCACCGTGCACGTAGACGGCAAGCGCATCAACAGCTGCCTCACGCTGGCCGTGATGCAGCAGGGCAAGGAAATTACCACCATCGAGGGGCTGGCCAAAGGAGAGGAGCTGCACCCCATGCAGGAAGCCTTCATCAAGCACGACGGGTTCCAGTGCGGCTACTGCACCCCGGGCCAGATTATGAGCGGGGTGGCCTGCGTAAACGAGGGCCACGCCTCCTCCGACAGTCAGTGCCGGGAATGGATGAGCGGCAACCTCTGCCGCTGCGGAGCCTACCCCAACATTGTCGCCGCCGTGCGGGAAGTAGCAAAAGGTGGTGCTTAGTGCCTAGTGCTTGGTTGGTTCTGAAAAGGACAAGTCAGGCACCAGGCAACTTGAGTACGCATCCATTCCTACGCACCAGGCACTAAATCCTACGCACTAACTTCATGAACAACTTTAGCTACACCCAGGCCAGCACGGCCAAAGAGGCCACCGGCATCCGCAAGGACAAGCCGGAGGCTGCCTACATTGCCGGTGGCACCACGCTGCTGGATCTGATGAAAGCCAACCTGGAGCAGCATCCGCAGCTGGTCGACATCAACCTGCTGCCCTTCAGGGGCGTTGAGCAAACGGCCGACGGGCTGCGCATCGGAGCCATGGAGCGCATGAGCGACGTGGGCGAACACAAGCTGGTGCTGGAGCAGTACCCGGCCATCTCGGAGTCGCTCTTGCTGGCGGCCTCGCCCCAGCTGCGCAACATGGCCAGCATGGGCGGCAACATTCTGCAGCGCACCCGCTGCGGCTACTTCCGCGACGCGGCCTTTCCCTGCAACAAGCGCGTGCCCGGCTCGGGCTGCCCCGCCCTGGAAGGCGACCACCACAACCTGGCCATTCTGGGCACCTCCGACAGCTGCATTGCCACCGCGTATCCCGGCGACTTATCGGTGGCCCTGGCAGCCTTTGATGCCGTGCTCACGCTGGAAAACGCCAAAGGCAAGCAGCGCCGCGTGCCCGTTACCGATTTCTACCTGTTGCCGGGCAACACCCCGCAGAAAGAAACCGTGTTGGAACCCGGCGAACTGATTGTCTCGGTGCTGATTCCGGCTACGGCCCACGCCCGCCGCTCCACGTACCTGAAAGTGCGGGAGCGGGCCAGCTACGCCTACGCGCTGGCGTCGGCCGCGGTGGGACTGGATGTCCAGAACGGTACCATCCGTTCGGCCCGGGTAGCACTGGGCGGCGTAGGTACCAAGCCCTGGCGCAGTCCCGAGGCCGAAAAAGCCCTGGTGGGCCAGCCCGCCACGGAGGCTACCTTCCGGGCCGCCGCTGCCGCTGCCTTACGCGGGGCCCAGCCCCGGGAGCATAACCGCTTCAAGGTGGAGCTGGCCCAAAATACGCT
>NZ_RWIT01000033.1 GCF_003944715.1 Hymenobacter rigui
TATAGCAGATTCGTGAACAGTTCGTCCTGGCTCCGTGCAGCTGCGTAGAATGGAATATGAAACCGTATTCGCTTGATTTGCGCAGCCGCGTGGCGGCCGCCTGCCGCGAGCCTGGGGCGAGCAAGGCGGCCGTGGCGCAACGTTTTGGGGTGAGCCACTCGTTCGTCAAAGACCTGGTGCGGCGCCAAGCGGCCACCGGCTCGCTGGCGCCCAAGCCGGCCACGGGCGGGCGGGTCCGCTACCTGGACGCGGCGGCGCAAGCCTGGCTGGTGGCGTATGTGGGCCAGCACCCGGACGCAACGCTGGCCGAACTGAATCAGGCCTGGCAAGCCCAGGGCGGGCGCCCCGTGTGCCAGACCTGCATCTGGCAGGTGCTGGACGAGCGGCGGCTGCGGCGCAAAAAAAAGCCTGCACGCGGCCGAGCGTGACCGGCCGGATGTGCAGGCGGCCCGGCGCGCGCACGTGGAAACGGTCTGTACGCGCCCGGACGTGGCCCGCTTTCATTTTCTGGACGAAACGGGGCTGCGCCCGGACTACGCCCGCACCCACGGCCGGGCAGTAGGCGGCCGGCGCGTAGCGGGCGCACGGCCCCTGAAGCGCGGGGCGGCCCGCACGCTCATCGGCACCTTGTCCGTGCGCGGCCTGGGCGCCATGCAACTGCTGGACGGGGCACTGACCAAACGTCGCTTCGCTTTCTACGTGGCCCGCTGCCTGGCGCCGACCTTGCGGCGCGGCGACGTACTGGTGCTGGACAACTTGCCGGTCCACCACCTGAGCGGGCTGTGCGAGTGGTTCGCCAAACGCGGGGTCGAGGTGGTCTTTTTGCCGCCCTATTCGCCGGATTTCTCGCCCATCGAGCAGGCCTGGAGCAAGCTCAAAACCAAGCTGCGCACCGCTGCCGCCCGTACGCTGGCCGAACTGGAAGCGGCTCTGCACGAGGCCATCGGTTGGATTACTAGCCAAGATGCGCGCAACTGGTTTGACCACTGTGGGTATCACACTCAACCAGCTAAATGAACGGACGAACCGTTCACGAATCCGCTA
>NZ_RWIT01000034.1 GCF_003944715.1 Hymenobacter rigui
TATAGCGGATTCATGAACGGTGTAGCTGCCGTCGCCTAGCGTACGTAAGCAGGTATATGCAAGCGTATTCGATGGATTTGCGCCAGCGCGTGGCGCAGGCGCTGACTGAGCCCGGAGCCCGGCAGGCGCAAGTAGCCGCCCGCTTTTGCGTGAGCCTGGCGTTTGTTGGCAAGCTCGTGCGGCGGCAGCGGCAAACCGGGTCAGTGGCGGCGTTGCCCGGTCGGGGCGGCCCGCCGCGGTGCCTGGACGCGGCCGCCCAGGCGTGGTTGGTGGCTCAGGTGGGGCGGCAGCCAGACGCGACACTGGTCGAGTTGCGGGATGCGCTGCAGGCAGAAACCGGGCAGCGCGTGAGCATCGGCGTCGTCTGGCGTGTGCTGGATGAGCAGGGCCTGCGCCGTAAAAAAAAGCCTGCATGCCACTGAGCGCGACACGGAGCGGGTGCGGGAGCTGCGCCGCCGGCACGTGGAGGCGGTGGCGGCGCGCACGGATGTGCACCGCTTCTACTTCCTGGACGAAACGGGCCTGCGCCTGGACTACACGCGCCGCTACGCGCGGGCAGTCGGCGGCCGGCGGGCAAGCGGCGCGGTACCGCTGCAGCGTGGGCGGGCCGTGACGCTGATTGGAGCACTGGGCGTGCGTGGCTTGACGGCGGTACAACTGCTGGACGGGGCCTTGAACCAGCGCAGCTTCGCCTTTTATATCGCCCGGGTGCTGGGTCCGCGGCTGCGCCGCGGCGATGTGCTGGTGCTCGATAACCTGGCGGTGCACAAGCTCGACGGGCTGCAGCAGGCTCTAGCCCGGCGCGGCGTCGAGGTGCTCTTCCTGCCGCCGTACTCACCCGATTTTACCCCGGTCGAGCAGGCCTGGAGCAAGCTCAAAACCAAGCTGCGACAAGCCCAGGCCCGTACCCGTGAAGCAGTGGAGGCGGCTATCCAAACGGCCGTGGACTGGATTTCCAGCAAGGACGCCAAAGCCTGGTTCAACCATTGCGGCTATCATGTA
>NZ_RWIT01000035.1 GCF_003944715.1 Hymenobacter rigui
GCTGCTGCTGGCCCTGCACCGTGAGGTAGTACACGCCGGCAGGCAGCGGCTGCAGGGGCAGCGTCAGGGGAGCCTCGGCGTTGGCGGTGCGGCGCAGCACGGTGCGGCCCTGCACGTCGCGCAGCGTCAGCTCATACGGCCCGGCGGGCAGCGTTGTCAGGTTCACCGTCACGGCTGAGGTGGCCGGGTTGGGGCTGAGCAGCAGCTCGGTAGCCGGGGCGTTGAGGCGCAGCGTCTGCACGGCCGAGTACGTGGCGGTGCCGTCGGTATCCACCTGGCGCAGGCGGTAGTACAGCGTAGTGGCGGCCGGCGGCGTATCCAGGAAGCTATAGGTGTGGCCCTGGCTGGTGGTGCCCTGCCCGGCGACCCGGCCAATCGGCCGGAAGGTGCGGCCGTCGGTGGCGCGCTCCAGCTCAAACCGGTCGTTGTGCAGCTCGGAGGCCGTCGCCCAGCGCAGCAATACCTGCCGGTTCTGCGCCGTGGCCGTAAACTGCGTCAGCTGCACGGGCAGTACCTGGAAGCTGCTGACCTGGTTTACGCCGCACTCCGAGGTACCGTAGCCGGCCAGGTACGCGGTGGCGGTAATCACGTCGCCGGGCTGGATGTTGCGGGCCACAGTGGTCAGGGTCGCATCGAAGGTGCCGTCGGCCGCGGCCGTGATGGTGCCCACGTAGTACTGAGCCTCCCCATGGGCCACCGACTGGCCGTCGCCGGCCACTACGGGGCCGTTTTGGTTGGTGTCGGTGTTGTTGGCGCTGTAGATTTCCACCGTGGCCCCGCCAAACTGCGGCTGGCCGGCAGCCGAGCCCACGTAGCCCTGCACCCGCAGGCGGTTGTTGCTGTCCTTGGAAATGTTGGTAATTACCGGGTAGTCGATGCCGCCGTTGGCCTGGCGGTAGGGCGGAATCTGGG
>NZ_RWIT01000036.1 GCF_003944715.1 Hymenobacter rigui
CCTTGCTCGCCCCAGGCTCGCGGCAGGCGGCCGCCACGCGGCTGCGCAAATCAAGCGAATACGGTTTCATATTCCATTCTACGCAGCTGCACGGAGCCAGGACGAACTGTTCACGAATCTGCTATATATCATATTCACAAGTAATGTATTAACAAGACACTTAATGTTTGTTCGCAACTCGGTAATTTACTTATAAATAAACTTACATTCCATATCATTTTCACTTGCATCATTATCACAAGTATAACTCACAATTACATTTTTGCTTTCTTTCTTAATGCAATATTTAAGACTATATTTTTCTTTATAAATCGTATCACCTATTTCACATAACTTAAATAGTTTTACATAAAAAAATTGCTCAAAATGCTTGCTATATTTCGTATTTTCATAATTCAAATCCTCTACCACTATGTCACTAACACGGCCTGAATGCTCTTTAGACAATACTTTGATAAACAAGACTTCTTTTTGCATTGAAGAATTAATTTTACCACATATTTCTTCGCGACTCTGACAAGCTGTTAAGCAAATGAATATTGCACAAATTATCATACGCCTTGTTTTAATTACAGTGCTATTAAAAGTATTTATGATTAGTTTATACATCATCAAATACACAATACATCACAAATATTACACCAAACAGCAATTAATTAGATACAGGCGCAACACAATGAGTGAAAAGCTGATAATAAAAAGTAATACTTGCGCGTAAGCACGCCGCAGCACTAACACAACAAGCAGTTACTACTGTTGACAATATCGATCTGCTATAGCGGATTCATGAACGGTGTAGCTGCCGTCGCCTAGCGTACGTAAGCAGGTATATGCAAGCGTATTCGATGGATTTGCGCCAGCGCGTGGCGCAGGCGCTGACTGAGCCCGGAGCCCGGCAG
>NZ_RWIT01000037.1 GCF_003944715.1 Hymenobacter rigui
GGGGACGGGTCGGTGATATTCGCGGCAGAACTCGAGCAGAAAATGCTGGGCCAGCAGCAGAATGTCGTGGCCCCGCTCGCGCAGCGGGGGCAGCTCGATGGGCAGGCCCACGACGCGGTAGTACAAGTCCTCGCGGAAGGTCTGCCGCTGCACCTGCTCGGCCAGGTTCTGGTGAGTGGCCGTAATCAGGCGCACGTCCAGCTTAACGCGCTCCGTGCCCCCCACCCGCTGCAGCTCCCGCTCCTGCAGCACGCGCAGCAGCTTGGCCTGCAGCGGCAGGCTCAGCTCGCCAATCTCATCCAGAAACAGCGTGCCCCCGTGGGCCTGCTCAAACTTGCCGATCTTGCGGCCGATGGCCCCGGTGAAGGCGCCCTTCTCGTGGCCGAAGAGCTCACTCTCCAGCAGCTCGGCGGGAATGGCGGCCATGTTCACGGCCACGAAGGGCTGCTGGCGCCGCGCCGAGTTCAGGTGCACGGCCTGGGCCACCAGCTCCTTGCCCGTGCCCGTCTCGCCCGTGATGGACACGGTCACCGGCGTCTGCGCCGCCCGCTCCATCAAGGCAAACGTGCGCTCCATCGCCGC
>NZ_RWIT01000038.1 GCF_003944715.1 Hymenobacter rigui
TCGTCCGTGGACAAGGCCGGCTCCGGGTGACTAACCATAGGTTAATCACACAGTTTGTGTTCTCTTTCTTTTTCTCTGTTTTCCTCTATGTCAAAGAACGTCTGCCACTCCCTGTTGGAGGACAATGTGGAAATGAACAGTTACCTATTCTGTTTCCTAAAGCAATTTATTCTATCACCTGTCTACCCATTTGGCATACAGTAATGGTGGAGAATAACGGATTCGAACCGTTGACCCCCTGCGTGCAAGGCAGGTGCTCTAGCCAGCTGAGCTAATCCCCCGGTTGATCCACGCCTGACCATTCGTCAAGCGAAGTGGGCCTGCCTGGACTCGAACCAGGGACCTCTACATTATCAGTGTAGCGCTCTAACCACCTGAGCTACAAGCCCGGGTCGACTCGCGGAGTCGAATCCGTAAAAAGATTGAATAAAAGGAAAAGACAATAACGGTTACAGATGATCAACGAAAATCATGGGGGGGGGTGAGCCCCAACTTGTCAACCGAGTCGAACAAGCTCCAGAAAGGAGGTGATCCAGCCGCACCTTCCGGTACGGCTACCTTGTTACGACTTAGCCCC
>NZ_RWIT01000003.1 GCF_003944715.1 Hymenobacter rigui
CGAAAATGAGCTGATGTCAAGTGCTGATCCGACCCGGTATATTTGACGAGCTGCTTGTGGGCTCATCCCATGATTCGCTTGAAAACCTGTAATGTCGACTTCTTTTCCTACTTACGCAGAAGCGAAGTCGCTTACCGTTTTTGTCTTTTCCAGTCATTCAAAGAACGTGTGCAGTGCCCCGTTGGGCCCTACCGTGTACCGCTCGAAAGCGGCGAAGTATTCGTGTTGTCAGCCCCTTCCGATTGAAGCGGGTTGCAAAGGTAAGCAGCTTTTTTTGTTCTGCAAGCCTTTTTCGAAAAACTTTTTTTCGAAAGCGATTCGTTTTTCAGTGTATCCGCTTCCGGTGGAAGCGGGGTGCAAAGGTAGCAACCTTTTTGCTTTTTCCAAGAACCAGAGAAGAAAAAGTTTTTCGCATTTTCTTCGTTTCCGATTCACTGGCCCGGTTTCTCGTTCGAAAGCGGGGTGCAAAGGTAGCAAGCTTTTCTTCCTTTTTCCAAGAGCGAAGCGAAAAAAGTTTTTCGGTTTCGACTCGTGGAAAACGTCTCCTTCTGAAGCGGGGTGCAAAGGTAGCAACTTCTTGCTGACTTGTGCAACCCCAGTGACTACCTTTTTTTCACCGGGCCTTTCCGAAGGAAAGACGGGGGCGGCTAAAAGGGCCGGGAGGCGAGGAAGACGTTTCGCGCTGGTGGCCCGAAGGTTGGCAGCGGCCCGCTCCGCGTTCCGGATTGGGAGTGCAAAAGTGGTAGGTTGTTGCGGCATTTCCAAACCCACCGGCGAAAAAACCCGTTCAAGGCCGGCGAAGGGCAGCTTTCTGCCAGATTATCAGGCAGATTAATTTACAGACTATCTACTAGCGCGTTTACCTGACCAGTTCGGGGTTGGTGAATTCGGTGGGTAGGGCGCGGTTTGAACGAGGACGGCGGGCTTCGTAGCGTTGAATTGTCTGGCCCAGTGCCGCCAGAAAAGGCAATCCTACTGATTCGTACTCGTAGGCACCGTCATTGATGATGCCATCCTTATTGACGTAGAGCACGGCGCTCAGCATAAACTCCGTTTGCTGGGTGGAATCGGCGAAATAGGCTACATCAGCTAGGCAGCCGTGCGACATGCCTACTATATTATAGATGCGCAGGCCCGCCTCCGGGGTAGTAGTTGGCCGGCGGCCGTAGTAGAGGTACTTCTTATAGGCGTCGAAATAGCGGCTGCCGGTGTACATACTATATAGAGAGCTGTGCGGCGTGTGGTGAAGGTAGTAGCGCAGGAACGCGTAATCATCGGGGGCGAGGTGCAGGCGCTGGGCGGCGGGAGCGGCGGCGGGGAACAGGACTAGCCGCAGCAGGTCGGTGACGGACTGTAGCGGCAGATAGTTGGCCGTAGTGAAATCGTAGGGCTGCGGGATGACGCGGCCCCCGGCTTGATAGGCGCGGCCTTTGGTGATGCGGCCGAGCGGAAGCGTGAGTGTACGGGCATTGTACGCCGCGGGCTGCTGGTATACCGTTTCGCCGGTAGCGGCGTTGCGGAACTCAATTGGGTTGGTGTGGCGGTTGGCGGCCGTATCGCAGGGGGCGAAGCGGCGGACGATACGTGTTTCGGGAAAGCCCAGCTCGGCCAAGCGGGCGTTGAGCGGGCCCTGCCCCAGGAATTCGTAGAGGCGGTTGTAGGCTTGGTTGTCGCTGACGAGCAGCATCCGCTTGATGTAATTACCCACGGTATTTACCCGGTCGGAATCGGGCGCGGGGTTGTAGGGGGCCGGCGTCTGGCAGCGGAAGGCCGTGCCGGTCTGCATGGGCGAGCGGCGGGTGAGGCCGGGCTGGTGCAGGTCGTTTAGCTTCTCAAGGGAGAGAACTGCCGTGGGCAGCTTCACCAAGCTGGCCGGGTTGAAGTATTGGCGGGCATCGAGCCGGAAACTGTGCTGCACGAACGTGGGGCGCAGCTGCGCGTCGCGGTTGATCTGGGTGTAGATGACCTGCAACTCGTAAGCATCGGCGCGGTTGACCACGGGCAGCAGGCGGGCATCGGAATGAAGCAGGCTATCCAGCAATGGGCTGTCGGCAGGGGCCTGCGGTACCGGTGGTAATGTGCGGGGGTGGGTTTCGATGGAGGAGAGTAACAGAGCCGGGCCCAGCGTTACGGCTCCAACCAGCGCAGCAAATCGAATCATAGAGAAAAGATACGCAAAACCCCTACCCTACCCCGCAACAGGCGGCTGAAAACGACGAAAGCCGCCTCCTGACAGGAAGCGGCTTTCGTGCAGGCCAGATTCCCAGCTCCTATATATGACAGCAGGGCGAGTCTGGTAACTGCTTCCCGGTAGCTTTGGCGGTTAGAAGCCACCGCCACTCTATATATAGGAGTGGCTTACGGCTGCACCGGTTGCTGCCGGCGGGCTAGCAGCAGGTTGGAATCGTTCTGGCGCCAGTTGTAACCGGTACCGAATGGTAGGGGGCGCGGCGGATTGGCCTTGTCGGTGTAGGCGGCGGTGAGGGCGGGCTGGTACTGCTTGGCGAACAGGTTGATGGGCCGCTTGTAGGTGCCGTAGTAGGTGAACTGCCACTCGGCGGGGCGGAAATACTTCATGGCAATGCCCGAATCATCCTGCAGCAGGTAATTGCTGCGCTCCAGAATGAGGTTGCGCACTTTGCTGAAGTAGCTTTTGTGCATGAGGTAGGTGGCCGATTTCACGTAGGTGGTGAGCGGCCCGAGGGTGCGTACGTACTTCAGGGCGGCATCCTTAGTGTTGCCCAGCTTCCAGTCGCTGATATCGGCGGAGAGATACACTACGGTTTTTTCCTGGCCGGCTTTGCTGCGCAGCTTCACCTCCACCCCGGGCACTACGTTGAGGCCGGGTTTCTGCACGGTGGCCGAATCGGCGTCGGTGAGCTGGCCCTCGGGGGTGAGTTGCACGTAGCGCAAGGCTTCCACCTGGTGGTCGGTACGGGCGGCAAACAGCAGCAGCAGCGGCACCACCCCACCGATGTTCACGCGCTGGTTGGTGCGCTCGGCCGTTTTTACGATGGAATTGGCTTTGTTGAGCGTGTTGCTGTCGGGCTTTTTGGAGTTCAGCTCCACGGCCATATCGTTGGTACGGAAGAAGCTAAAGTTTAGCACCGACCAGAGCGAGGCCTTGAGGGCCGGAAACAGCTTCGGATTTTCCAGCGTGGCCTGATCGGGCACCGTGCCAATCGGCTCCAGGCCCATCAGCACGTAGGTGGTGCTGGTGGGAAACATGGTGGTGACGTTGAGAAAATCGGGGCCGCTGAAGGGGTAAAACACCGTGGGGCTGGCGGCACGCACCGAATCCAACTCGGTGGCGGCCCATTCTTCGATTTTGGCGGTGCGGGTGGTGTGGTAGTTGGTCCAGCTCTTGGTTTGGTCGGCGGCGTAGGCCTGCCAGGCGGGCTGGGCGGTGAGGGGCCGCAGGTCGCTCTGGCGGCTGACGGGCAGCCCGGCCAGGAAAGCAGCCACATTGTGCATAGCCGAAGTATCGGGTGTAGCGGGAGTGGCCGGCGTGGCAGGCTGGGCGGCCGTGGTATCGGGGGCGGCTACGGGGGGAGCAGCGGGTTCCTGACGGGCGGTTTTTTGTTCGGAACAGGCTGTCAGGGTAGCAACCAGAGCCGGCAACAGCAGCCGGACGGGGGAAAAGCGCATAGGAGCAAGTAAGGTGGAGGAGAGGCGAAAGGTAAGAAAAGCCGTTTTATATAGTCTTCCTACAGTTTTTCGCCGCACTGCCAGCAGTACTCCGCTTCGGGCTTGTGGTCGGGGGCCTGGCAAACGTGGCAGACGACCTGCTTGTATACCGGCGCGGCCGGTGCGGGGCGGTGGCTGGTCATCTGGGCCGATACGATGCCGGTGGGCACGGCAATGATGGCGTACCCCAGAATCATGAGTACCGACGCCAGCGTCTGGCCCAGCACCGTAACGGGCGAAATGTCTCCGTAGCCCACGGTAGTCACCGTTACGATGGCCCAGTAAATGCTTTTCGGGATGCTGCTGAAGCCGTGCTGCCCGCCTTCCACCACGTACATGAGCGTGCCAATGACGGTTACCAGCGTGAGCACGGCGGCCAGAAACACCAGAATTTTAAAGCGGCTGGCTTTGAGGGCCGTCACGATGAATTCCCCCTCGCCCACAAACCGGCCCAGCTTGAAAATGCGAAACACCCGCAACAGCCGCAGCGTGCGGATGACAAGCAGGTACCGGCTGCCACTAATCAGCAGGCTGGCCAGCGTGGGCACGATGGCCAAGAAGTCGATAATGCCCAGCAGGCTGAAGGCGTAGGCCAGCGGCCGGCGCACCACCAGCAGCCGTAGCGCGTACTCGAGCAGGAACAGCCCAGTGAAAAACCACTCCACCGCCCGCAGATAGGCGCCGTACTCCCGGTTGATGGGAGCCACGCTTTCCAGCATCACGGCCATTACGCTCAGCACAATGGCTACCAGCAGGGCCACATCGAAGTTGCGGCCGGCACGGGTGTCCGACTCGAAGATGATCTGATAAGCGCGCTGCTTCCAGGCAGACTGCGGAGGTTCGGGCTGGCTAGTAGGCATCGGAACGGGTGGCAGCAAGGGTCAGGCCCGCACGGACCGGCGCTGGCTGAGCCAGTACACCAGCAGCCCCACTACCAACGTGCCCAGGCCGTAGAGCGTTTCGGTGGGTTTGTCGCGGGCGATGAACCAGAGCGTCCAGCCATTGAGCAGCAGAAACAGCAGCGGCGTGAGCGGGTAGCCCCAGGCGCGGTAGGGCCGCGGCAGCTCCGGCTCGCGGCGGCGTAGCACAAACAGGCCTAGCACCGTCAGAAACGTGAACAGGTTCAGGATAAAGCCGGCGTACACCACCACCTGCGCAAACGACGACACCAGCACGAACAGCAGCGTGAGCCCTCCCTGAAACAGGGTGGCCCGCACCGGCACCTCGGCGGCGCTGCGCTTGGCCAGCCACCGCAGGGCCGGCACATCTTCACCCATGGCCTGCACAATGCGGGGTCCGGCAAACACCATAGAACTGACCGTGGACACCAACAGAGCCGCAATCAGCCCGCCCATCAGTCGGCCGCCAGCCGCCCCAAACAGGGAAGTAGCCGCCACGAAACCTACCTCTACCTGCCCTTTCAGCTGGGCAATGGGCGTGGAATACAGGAAAATGAAGTTCAGCCCCACGTACAGCAGCAGCACTATCGCCGTACCGGTAAGCAGAATGCGGGGCAAGTTGCGCTGCGGGTTTTGTACCTCGCCCGTGAGGTAGGCCGCCGCGTTCCAGCCGGAATAGGCGTACGACACAAAAATCAGGGAGACGGCAAACGCCGGGCTCAGCAGCTGCTGCCAGTCGGCGGAGCCCTGGGGCAGGAAGGCCAGCGGCTGGGGTTGCCCCAGCGCCAGCCCGGCTCCAATGAAGCCCACCAGCACGACCACCTTTACGGCCGTTACTACTACCTGCAGCCGGCTGCCGGCTTTGCGGCTGCTGGCATGCACGGCCGTGAGCACCACCACCACTCCCACCGCCAGCAGACGCGGCGGCAGCGCGGGCCACACGCTGCCGGCGTACCGCTCCAGGGCCAAAGCCGCCGCCGCCGTGGGCGCGGCAAACCCCACCGTGGCCGATACCCAACCCGATAAAAAGCCCAAAGCCGGGTGGTAGATGCGCGACAGGTAGTGGTACTCACCGCCCGAGCGGGGCATGGCGGCCGCCAGCTCACCGTAGCACAACGCCCCGCACAGCGCAATTACGCCCCCCACTACCCACAGCATCAGCAGCGCAAACCCGCTCTGAATGGTGATGACCTGAAACCCCAGGCTGGTGAAAACGCCGGTACCCACCATATTGGCCACTACCAGAGCCACGCCGGTCAGCACGCTGATTTTATAGGGAGATGCAGAAGGTGATGCCATGCAGGAACGGAATTTGCGGCCAAAGATGCACATTCCGGCCGGCTGCCCTTCATTCGGCCACCTGCTCGGCCGCAACCCACGTACCGCTACACAGCGGGTACCGGCGAAGCACTGCTTCGCGCTACCACGCAAATCGGCCCGCCAGTGGGTACTGACGGGCCGATTTGACATTTGCTCGTTGGGCCGCTATTCGGCGACTTTATCCTTGGGGCGCTTGTAGAGCGGCACGGTGCTGCACGGCTCGCCGTACATGATGCTGGCCGCTACCGGCAGCAGCTTCTGCATAATGGCCACGTAGGCGTAGGTGGGCACGGGCTTTTCGCCGCAGCCTTTGATGACCAGCTTGGCGTCGCGGAACTGCTCGGCGTCCACCCCGGCAATGGCCTCCTGGAACAGCTCCTGCTCCAGGGCCTCCAGGTTGCCGAACACGTAGCGGTGGGCGTGGTTCTGGAGCTTGCTGGCCAGCAGCATATAGGCCCAGGTGGGCACAATGGCATCGGTAGAGCAGATGATGGCCACGTTCTGGCCGTCGTACTGCGTCCAGTCGTGGGTTTTGATGAACTCGCGGAAGTCCTTTTCGCGCAGCATCAGGCCGTGGAACAGGTTGTCCTTGATATCATACACCACCCGCTCGCCGGGGTGAATGAAGTCTTCCAGATTAAAAGTGACGAGGCCGGAATTGGCGACGCGGTTGACGAAGAGAGGTTCCATATTCCTAACAGACAACGGGTGAATACAGCCTAAACCGGGCGCGGCCCGTCTCGGTTATCGGGCAGAAGCAGACAACCCGGCTGTACGTATGAAAACTAAAATCTGCGCCCACTGCCGGCGCGAGGCCACCACACTCTACCGCATTCAGCTGCAGGCCAGCGGCAAAAGCTGGTTTTTCGTGTGCGAAAGTTGCTGCATCAGCGCCAAACCCCAGCCGGGCTACCGCTACGGCGGCACCTGGCAGGGCTACCGACACTAAGCACTATTTTTTTGGGGTGGTGGTGTACACTTCCTTCAGATAAAACGGCTCGTAGTAGGCCACGCTACGGAATTCCTGGCGGCGGTAGGCTTCCAGCGCCAGCGCCCCTACGGCCACCGCCGAGGGTTCAATACCCGACAGGAAAGCCGCGTGCGGGTGCCCGGCTACCAGCGGGTGGAACTTGGCCGCCCCGTTTCCGAAGAACAACAATGACTGCTCGGCCAATTGTTCGGCCAGGGTGGTTTCATCGAGCAGCAGCGGCGTGGGGGCCAGCACTTCCGTACCATCGGCTTGGTACATGCCGGCGTACACTTCCATCCGGCGGGCATCCAGCATGGGGCAGTAGAGGTACTGCTCGGGCCGGGCCGTCACGGCGGCTACCTGGTGAGCGAGGCTTTGCAGGGTGCTGATGGCCAACAGCGGAATGTCCAGCGCGTAGCACAGTCCTTTAGCCGCCGCCGCCCCAATGCGCAGCCCCGTGTAGGAGCCTGGTCCGTCCGATACGGCCACTGCTGCCACGTCTGCCAGCGTGTGCAGGGTGTTTTCCAGCAGTTGGCTGATGAGCAGACTCAGGTGCGAGGAGTGCGACTTCTCCAGCCGCAGCTCCGTCTGGCCGACCAGCCGGCCCGTTTCGAGATGATGCAGCGCCACCGAGCACACCGGCGACGAGGTTTCGAGGGAAAGCAGCAACTTGGACATATGGCAAAGGTACTATGCTGATGCGTCACATAGCCTTTTTGACTAATCTCTCAGCTTCGTACTATATTGACGATAAACGCAAGTGCTATCCTGTGAAAAGATTACTCGCCGTAGTTATTTCATCCATTGTTTTTACATGCCTTCTGTACATTTCGATACATATGCAAAGGGAGCATGTGAAAGAAACAAGGATGTCACTTATAAGGAAAGGAATGTCTAGAATAAATGTCTTGAGCATCATTTCTCAGCCGGACCTTTCCATCTCCCGATATCCTAGTTCGGAAGAAATGTATTATAACCACAGCCTATTCAATAAACAGCCGCCTTTTGAAAAATATGTAGTTCTATATATGCTAAACGATACTGTTATAAGCTGCTCAAGATTTTCTGGCAAAAGTGAACATCTTTTATTCTAAGAGACTACCATATAGTACAACGTAGCCTGCACGTCCAGCGCCTCCAGATCTGGTATTTCCGCTACCATATGCTCAACCGATAGTCCAACTGCCAGTAGGTTCAATACATCGGCTATCCGAATACGCATACCCGCCCGCCACTTTGCAGCGGGTTGACAATAATGCGGCTTCGTAGATTTCCTATATTTAGCTAAACCGCTGTTACTGGCGGCCGCCGGCAGTGCTGCGCTTGGCTTCGGGGCGGGTTTTAGCTTCAACAGTACCGGGCTTGAGCAGCGCGGAGTAGCGCGGAGCATCGTTCAGCACCGTCATGGCCATCAGGATGTTGGGGTCGTCGTCGAAGCTGGCCTCAATACCACCTTTCTGGAAGTAGTAGCGCGACACAATTTCCTGCTCCAATAGCTCCCGGATTTCGGGCTTGAAGCGCATCAGGTCGTTGGCCTTGTTGGTGGTCACCTTGCGGCGCATAGCTTCCAGCTCGGTTTTCACGTCCTCATAGTGCTTTTCGTCCTTCACTTTTTTAGTGAGGTCAGCCAGCGCCTTCTCCGCATCGGTGCTGTAGCTGATATCCTTGCCCTTGAGGTAATCCACGAACTTCTGGTAGTCAGTGTCGGTGAGCTTGAACTGCCGGGCCGGCGGAATAGTGGCATGCTCGGCGCGGTAGCGGGTGGCGTAGTCGAACAGGTAGCTTTTCTGAAGCAATACCCGCGTGATGTCGGCAATTTCCCGGTCTACTACTTCCACGTCGGGCGCCACGCCGCCACCATCATACACAGTGCGGCCGGCCACCGTTTTGAAGGCGGTCCGCAACGAATCGGGTACTTTACCCAGCGTGCCATCATCGGCGCGGTGCGAGTAGTCGATTTCCTGAATGCAGCGGCCGCTCGGAATGTAGTATTTAGCGGTAGTAACCTTCAGCTGCGAGTTGTAGCTCAGCGGCCGGGTAGCCTGCACGAGTCCCTTACCAAACGTCCGCTCCCCTACCAGCACCGCCCGGTCGTAGTCCTGCAGCACACCCGACACAATTTCGGAGGCCGAGGCTGAGCGGTTGGAAGTAATGACCACCATTGGAATCTGGGTATCCAGCGGGGCATCCAAGGCTTTGTAGGTCTTGTTCCAGTCAGAAACCTTGCCCTTGGTGCTCACAATATCCTTACCCTTGTCCACGAAAAGGTTGGAGATATTCACCGCCTCGTTAAGCAAGCCGCCGGGGTTGTCCCGGATATCGAACACCAGCTTTTTAGCGCCCTGTTCCTTGAGCTTGGCTACGGCCATGCGCACTTCCTTGCCGGCATCCACCGTGAAGCCCGACAGCTGGAAGTAGCCGATTTCAGGTGTGAGCATGCCATAGTACGGCACGTTGTCCACCTGAATCTTGTCACGGGTAATGTTGATTTCCACGGGGGCGTCCTGCCCGTAGCGGGTTACCATCAGCTTCACCTGCGAGTTGGCCTGGCCCTTCAGCAGCTTGCTGATATCGGCGTTGGACTTCTTCTCCACATTCACGCCGTTGATGGTCAGAATTTCGTCGCCGGGCAGCAGGCCGGCTTTCTGGGCCGGGTAGCCCTCGTAGGCAGCCTGTACTACAGTTTTATTGTTGCGCTTCTGCACTACCGCCCCAATGCCCCCGTACTGGCCGGTGGTCATGGTGCGAAAGTCCTCAATGTCGTCCTCGGGGATGTAGTTGGTGTACGGATCCAGCGACTTGAGCATGGCGTCGATGCCCGTTTTTACCAGCTTAGCCGGCGGCACCTCGTCCACATAATAGGTATTCACCTCCTTGAACAGGGTGGCGAAGATGTCAAGGTTCTTGGCAATTTCGAAGTACCGCTCGTTGTCGGTAGCTGCGCGGAAGGATACGAGCAGACCGGCACCGCCCAGCAGGGCAGCCACGGCCAAGGATTTTTTGCGCATAAGAGGGGCTAAAGGCAACTGTACGACCCTAAACGGAAGTCCGGAGGGTCGGTTTGCGTTTCACACCTGAAAAGCCCGCCCCCCAGCACATTTGTTGTCAAGACCCCGCTCCTGCCTCCGCAGTTGCACCAGTCTCGGCAAGCAAACGCTCCAGCCCTGAAGTTAATTTCTTTTCGATAAGCGTCAAGGGCTTTTTTTCCTTGCCGGTATAGATGATAGCGAGCTGGGCCACCCGATGGCCGCCGGGGGCCTCCAGCAGCCGGTACTTATTGAGGCGGTAGGCCTCGCGCAGCAGGCGCTTCAGATAGTTGCGGTCGACGGCGCGCTTGAAGTTGCGCTTGCTCACGCTCACCAGTACCTGCGGCGGCTCGGTGGTGGGCGTTTCGGTGGCCCGCCAGGTGAGGCGCAGGGGGTATAAACCAAAAGAAGAACCCTGACCGAAAAGCGCTTCAATGAGCTTTTTTCGGCACAGATGTTCTTCTTTCGGAAACGAGTAGGAGCGCGCGCCCGGCGTTGAAACAGGAGTCGTCATCGGCGGGAGCAGCGGCCATTCAGCCGCCGGCAGCGGCTTAGCGCTTATGACGACCTTCGTCAGATACGGTCAGGCGCTTGCGGCCTTTGGCACGACGACGAGCGATTACGCTGCGGCCGTTAGCGGTTTCCATGCGCGAGCGGAAACCGTGCTTGTTGCGGCGCTTGCGCTGCGAGGGCTGAAAAGTACGTTTCATGGTATGGGTAAGTGACTCTTGTTACAACTTAGGCCGGCAAAGGTAACAGGTTGAGTTGGAATTGACAAGCCTACGTCACTGAATGTGGTTCAAGCTTCAGCTTGAACCGTATGGAAGACATAGGGCATACGTTACTATATTGATAATCAACAGCATTTCTCATTAGCACATTCGGTTCAAGCTAAAGCTTGAACCACTACCAGTCGGGCCGTAGGTAGGAATACGGCCACTCAGTGGCTTCTGCTACCAGACCAGCACGCACGGGGTTATCCAGCGTGTACGCCATGACGCGCTCCAACTCACCCGGACGTTGCACCAAGTGGTCGTAACTTTCGTGCTGCCAAAACCCACCTGTGCGCTTCAATAGCCGATTTGCGGCCAAAGCTGTTCTGCCCTTCAGCCGCTGCATTATGCGGGGATACGAGAAATTGGGCTGCGGTGGGAGCTGCACCACGAGATGCACATGATTCGACATCACGCAGAAGCACCATACCTGCACCGACAGTTCCGACAAACGATGCATCTCATCCGCCACAATGCCGGCAATAGCCGGTTGCCGCAGCCAATGCGGACCGTCTTGGCTGGTATCCAGGTAGGCATCCAGCCGCGCAAACTGGCGCTTGTGCAGGTTTAGCAGCGCTTCCCGCCGCTGGACAAGCTGGGGTATCTCCCGGTGCAGGCGTCGGATTTGCTCGTCAGTTTCTTGTAGAAATCGATGCAACACTATGACAGGCAGGGAACCTTTGAGCCGAAAAGTGATGAACAAGGTAGCGCCCGGTGGCACAAAGTGCGGTAAATTGCGCTGGTAAAAACTCATGCAGGAAAAGCTTTTGCAGGCGGCGGGCGTATAGGGCCCGTTCCTGTTTCTAAGATAACGCTTTGTACCTGCTGGCTGCCCCCAAGCAAACCCCGGCCCAAGCTAAAGCTTAGGCCACCTCTTTCCATGATCCACTACCACGTTTCCTTCGAGAACCCGCTCACGTTTTACCTGCAAATTCAGATGACGTTTGAGGTGCCCGCCGGCACCGAAGCGCCGGTGGAGCTGCAGCTGCCCGCTTGGCGGCCGGGCCGCTACGAGCTGCAGAACTTCGCCCAGAAGCTACAGCACGTGGTACTGGAGGATGCGGTCTCCGGCGAGGCGCTGCCGAGCCGCAAAATCACGAAGGACCGGTGGCAGCTGAGCGGGGCGGCGGGCCGCACGGTGCGGGTGCGCTACAACTTCTACGCCCACCAGATGGACGCCGGCGGCTCCTGGCTCGATGAAACCCAGCTGTACCTGAACCCGGTGCAGGCGCTGATGTACGTGGAAGGCCGGCAGCAGGAAACCTGTCAGCTGCTGCTGGATCTGCCCGAAGGCTGGCAATTGGCCTGTGGCCTGCCCCAGCGCGGCCCCAACCTGCTGGAAGCCCGCAGCTTCGACCACCTGGCCGACTCGCCCCTGATTGCCAGCCCCACCCTGCAGTACCGTAACTACGAGGTGAACGGGCTGCCCTTTTATATCTGGATTCAGGGAGAATGCCCAGTCGACTGGACGCGGCTGGTGCAGGATTTCCGGGCCTTCAGTGAGGAGCAGTTGCAGCTGTTCGGCTCGTTTCCGGCCCAGGACTACCACTTTCTCAACCAGATTCTGCCCTACAAGCACTACCACGGCGTGGAGCACCTGAATTCCACCGTCATCACGTTGGGTCCGGCCGAGCTGTTGATGACCGAAGGCCTGTACAAGGAGCTGCTGGGCGTGAGCTGCCACGAACTGTTCCACGCCTGGAACATTAAGAGCATCCGGCCGGCCGAGATGCAGCCCTACGATTACGCCCGCGAGAACTACTTCCGCACCTGCTTTATTGCCGAGGGTATTACTACCTACTACGGCGAGTACCTGCTGGCCCGGGCCGGGGTGCGCACCGCCGAGCAGTACTTTGCCGAGCTGAACACCGTGCTGCGCAAGCACTACGACGACTACGGCCGCTACCACCTCTCGGTGGCCGATGCCAGCATGGATCTGTGGCTGGATGGCTACAAACCTGGCATCCCCGACCGCAAAGTATCGGTGTACCACAAGGGCGCGTTGGTGGCGCTGCTGCTCGATCTTACGCTGCGCCAGCTCTCGGGCCACCAGCGCAGCCTCGATGACGTGATGCGCCGTTTGTGGGAGGACTTCGGCCAGACCGGCGTGGGCTACACCGAGGAAGACTACACCCGCCTGGTACAGGAAGTGGCCGGGCGCGACATGCAGACCTACTTCGACAAGTTCATTTACGGCACGGCCCCGCTGGAGGAGCCCCTGAACCGGGTGCTGAGCTTCGTGGGCTGCCGCCTGCGCATTGATGAGAATGCCTCGGCCTCGGAAGGCGTGTACGGATTCCGAACGGTGGTGAAAAACGAGCGGACCGAAGTAACCGACATCCTGCCCGACGCCCCCGCCGCCCTGGCCCTAACGGTGGATGACGAAATCGTGGCCATCAACGGCCGCCGCGTGGATATGAACCTGCACAGCCTGCTCAGCGACGGGGCCGACCACCACGAGGTAACCGTATTCCGCCAGAACCGCCTGCTGACCGTGACGCTCGCCGCCGACCCGGCCCACCGGTTCTGGCAGAAGGTAACGGTGGAAAAACTGCCGTCGGCTACGCCTGAGCAGCAGGGCAGCTTCCGGCAGTGGCTGAAGCAGGATTTTTAATTTTTCGGCTACATCCCGGCCGCTGCCGTGCACGTAGAAACCACGGCGGCCGGGACGGCGCAAACTTTTTGCCGGGTTTGCGCTTTCGGGAACTCTCCGCATGCGTTTTTCTTTTCGTTCTCTGTCCACCCGACAACGACGCGCCTTTCGATCCAAGTCTACACTTCTGCTCATGTTCCGGTTTCGTACCGTAGCTACTGCCCTACCGCTGGTAGTGGCGCTACCGGCTTGTTCGTTGCGCATGCAGCCCACCGAAAAGTCGCGGCCCAGTGTAGCCTTACCGCCCCCGCCTGCTCCCAAGCCGCCGCGCATCTACCGGCTCCAGCACCTCGATACGCTGGTGCAGGTACCCGGGCGCGTACTGCACATCTACCCGGCCCCGCGGCAGGCCTATGCGCAGCTTAAAAGCCCCGACTGGGTGATAACCAACCCGGCTTCGGCGGAGGAGGAAGACTCTTTTCTGGATTTTGCTGCCGAGGAACGGCTGCGGCTGAATAAAGCCGGAACGCGCATACAGCGCACTGGTCGGGCCCTGCGCCTGCGCCCCACGGCCGCAGCCGAGGTACGGCTAGTAAACAACCCCGCCGAGGATGAGCGCAACGTAGCGTACGAATACTTGGCTACCCTGCCCAGCATCCACCAGTGGCTGATTTCGGTGCACTTGTACGAGGGCGGCTACTACATGCTGGTGGACCAGCGCAGCGGCCGCCGCACCCAGCTAATGGCCCCACCCGTTATTGCCCCCGATGGCCGCCACTTCGTGTGCGGCAACTCCGACGTGCTGGCCCGTTTCGAACCCAGCGGCTTGCAGCTCTGGAGCCTCGACGACAAAGCCCCGCGCCTGCTCTGGGAGCGGCAAACCGAATGGGGCTGCACCCAGCCCCGCTGGCTCGACAACAAAACCATCTTGTTCGAGCAGGACTTCTTTGACAAAGGCGACGTGGACACCCGCGTAGTCCGCCTGACCGTTGTGCCTTGATGGAGAGCTTAGAGATTAGAAGGTAGAGTTCAGACACAAGCATCTGAAAACAAGAAGTGAGACGTTCGTTCTGCTACCTGTCGGTTACGGAACGAACGTCTCACTTCTTGTTTTCAGGTTCTAAGCTCTCACTTCCAACCTCTAAGTTATAACCCCTAGTGTTTGGCGTCGCCGCCTTTGCCCACTTTGCCGCTGTTTACGGAGGCGGGATTATTGCCTTGGGGGTTGTTGCGAATGTTGTGCACGCCCTCGCCGGCGGAGGCTCCGTCGGTGGTGTTGCCGTGGGCCGAAACGTCCATGGTATTGGGGCTCTGCACCTGGGTGCTTTTCTTCTTGGTATTGGCAGCCGGGTTGACGGACGTTTTATCGTTGGTCAGGTCGGTTTCTTTTTTGCTCATGCTCATGGCCGTGGGATTTACGGGTGGATGAATACTCCTTGTACCCAACGGCTCCGGCAGAGGTTACTATAAAATTTGGCCATTCTCAGAGAGTTAGAACGCAAAACGCCCGTCAACCTGAGCGGCGCTCAGGCTGACGGGCGTTTGAAGCTGCTGCCGGAACAGTTACGCTTCGGTAGCTACAGGCTGCACGGCTACCAGCTCGCCGAACTGCTTTTCGCGGGCTTCGATTTCTTCCTGTGTCAGGTTCAGCAGACGCTCGGTGCCGAATTTCTCCACGCAGAACGAGGCCATGGCCGAACCGTGAATTACGGCGCGCTTCATGTTTTCGAAGCTGATGTCGTCGGTGGCGGCCAAGTAGCCGATGAAGCCGCCCGCAAAGGTGTCGCCGGCGCCGGTGGGGTCGAAGACTTCTTCCAGCGGCAGGGCCGGGGCGAAGAAGATCTGATTTTTGTGGAACAGCAAAGCGCCGTGCTCCCCCTTCTTGATGATGAGGTACTTCGGGCCCATCTCCATGATGATTTTGGCGGCTTTCACCAACGAGTGCTGGCCGGAAAGCTGACGTGCTTCTTCATCGTTGATGCTGAGCACGTCCACCATTTCAATGGTGGTTTTCAGCTCGTCCAGGGCCACGTCCATCCAGAAGTTCATCGTGTCCATCACAATGAGCTTGGGGCGGTTCACGAGGCGCTGAATCACGAGGCGCTGAATCTGGGGCGTGAGGTTACCCAGCATCAGATACTTGCAGTCCTGGTAGGAATCGGGCAGCACGGGGTCGAAATCGGCCAACACGTTCAGCTCGGTAGCCAGGGTTTCGCGTGAGTTCAGGTCGTTGGAGTACTTACCCGACCAGAAGAACGACTTCTCACCCTGTTTGATCTGCAGACCTTCGGTGTCCACGCCATGCTCGCCCAGCATCACGATATCCGACTGCGGAAAATCGTCGCCCACTACGGCCACAATTTTCACGGGCTTAACCGAATAGGAAGCCGACAGGCTGATGTAGGTAGCAGCGCCGCCAACAATCTTGTCGGTTTTGCCGAAGGGCGTTTCCAGGGCGTCGAAGGCCACCGTGCCGATAACAACCAGACTCATAGATTCAAAGGGGAAAAAGTGGTTCAGGGTTCTACTTATACAGGGCCGCAACACCAGCCGCCGCCGAATCCTTCCATTGGCACTGGAAAAGGCGGAGCTAATGCGGAATGCTGAAAAACAAAAAAGGCCTCTGCCGCTGAGGAGAGACCTTTTTGTTCAAAACGGAGGGTAAGTAATGGGGCTCGAACCCACGACCTTCGGAATCACAATCCGACGCTCTAACCAGCTGAGCTATACCTACCGTGTTGGGTATTGGAGCCACAAAAGTAGCGGCCGGCCGCAGATTTGCAAAACAAATGGCCAGTTTTTTTCTCCCGCTCCGCTAACTGACTGTTACGCACATACGTGGAGCTACCCCACCGATGCTGGTTTTATGGCGGTTACGGCCGGGCCGAGGTCACAAGCCAAGGCCCGCGCCCGGATTCCGCGTACCTTTGTGGTTTACAACACGCTTTGCCTTATGTCTGACACGCCGCTGCCGCTCACTTTCGCCGATTTCAAGCTCAACAAGCAACTGCTGACGGCAGTGGAGGAGGCCGGCTTTACGGAGCCCACACCCGTACAGCAGCAAACCATTCCGCTGCTGCTGGCTGGCCACGACGTGTTGGGCATTGCCCAGACCGGTACCGGCAAAACAGCTGCCTTCGGGCTGCCGTTGCTGATGAAGGTAAAATACGCCCAGGGCATTCATCCGCGCGCGTTGGTTATGGCCCCCACCCGGGAACTGGCTATGCAGCTGGAAAGCCACCTGAAAAAACTGGCCGTGTACACCGACCTGCGCATTTTCGCCATTTACGGTGGCCTGGGCCCCAAAACTCAGATCGAAACCATTGCCAAGGGCGTGGATATTTTGATTGCCACGCCGGGCCGCCTCATGGAGCTGTACCTGCGCGGCGACCTGGTGCTGAAGGAGCTGAAAACGCTGGTGCTGGATGAGGCTGATAAAATGATGGACATGGGCTTTATGCCCCAGATTCGACGCTTGCTGGAGGTGATTCCGCGTAAGCGCCAGAACGTACTATTCTCGGCCACCATGCCGGAAAAAGTAACTACGCTCAGCGAGGAATTCCTGGAGTTTCCGGTGCGGATTGAGGTAACGCCCGCGGCCACCTCGGCCCAGACCGTGAGCCAGTCGCTGTACGAAGTACCCAACCTGCTCACCAAAATCAACCTGCTGGAGTACCTGTTCCTCGACTGGGACACCTTCCACCGCGTGATGATTTTCACGCGCACCAAGGAGCACGCCGATAACGTGGCCAGCTTCCTGCAGCGCAAAGCCCACGGCGAGGTGCGGGCCATTCACGGCAACAAGGGCCAGAACATGCGCATCAACGCTATGGAGGCCTTTAAAGCCGGGGAAGTGCGCTTTCTGGTGGCTACCGATGTGGCGGCCCGTGGCATTGACGTACCGGAAGTATCGCACGTGGTGAATTTCGATGTGCCGCTGGTGTACGATGATTACGTGCACCGCATTGGCCGCACGGGCCGGGCCCAGCACACCGGCGCGGCCATCACCTTCGCCAACGAGGCCGAGATGTACCACATGGAGCAGATTGCGGAGCTGATCCGGCAGGAAATTCCGCTGCTGCCCATTCCGGAGGGTGTCGAAATTGCCAAAACCTCTTTCGATGAGCAGCAGAACATGGACCGGGAGAAGGATGACCGCCGCAAGCGCGAAGACCCCAACTTTAAGGGTGCTTTCCATGAGCGCAAGGAGTGGATCAAACCCGGCGTAACCATTGATAAGCGCACTGGCAAGGAGTTCAAAGCCGGCCCCAACCGCAGCCAGAAGGGCAAGAAGGCTAACCCGTCCAAGGGCAAAGCTTCCTCCCACTCCTCCAAAGCCTTCCGCGCCGCCCAGGGCCGCGCCCGCGCCAAACGGAGCAAGTAATGATATAGTGAAATGGTGAGTGGCCGTTCTAAAAGCGCATTTCGCGCTAACAGAACGGCCACTCACCATTTCACTATATCACCACTACCGATAATGGTCGAAAATGGGCAGGTGGCTGAAGCGAATGGCCAGCATAGTAAACGTGAAGCCCCAGAAGGCAGCACTCCAGGCCATGTGCAGCAGGATGCGCCAGCGGGGCACGTGCAGCTGCGTGGCAATGACGGTACCGCCCACCGGGCTGAACAGAATGGGCGTCAGAAACGCAATGCCCACCATGCCGAAACGCCGGTAGATGCTCACGATGGTGCGGCTGCGGCGGTTGAATAGCGGCTTGCCCTTCTGCTCCCGCTTGCGCCGCATGTGCAGCGCCCATTGCCGGCCCAAGCCGGATATCAGCACCACCGTGGTCATCATGCCCGCCACCGACAGGCCCCAGACCAGCGGCATGGGCAGGCCTGCCGCCACCCCGGCAACGGGAGCGGCCACAAACTTGAACATGCCGATGGCGAAAACCGTGGCGTATTTGAGCAGATCAGGTAACACAGGCAAATTTGGTAAGCGAAGCAGCGTAAATATAACCAGCAGGCGGCCGCCGGGTTAGCACCGCCCTGTTAGCAGTCTGTTACGAAACCCAACGAATACAGGCCCGGTTCACCGGCTCCGATATTAGAGCTTGCTACCGTATGACAGGTCGCCGGCGTCGCCGAGGCCGGGCACGATGTAGGCCTGCTCGTTGAGGCCTTGGTCGATGGCAGCCACCCAGAGGGTGGCTTCGGGAATTTCGCGGGTCACGTACTCCACCCCCTGGGGGCTGGCAATGACGGCGGCAATGTGCACCTGCCGGGGCGTTCCGAAGCGCAGCATGGCCCGGTACGTCTGCACCAGGCTTTTGCCGGAGGCCAGCATGGGGTCGGCCAGAATCAGGACCCGCTCATCCAGGCTGGGAGCCGAGAGGTAATCGACCTGCACCTGCACCTGGGCCGTGCCCTCAATGCGGTAGGCGGCAGCAAAAGCGGAGGGCGACTGGTCGAAGTAGTTCAGAAAGCCCTGGTGAAAGGGCAGGCCGGCCCGCAGCACGGTGGCCAGCACCGGGAAATCGTGGAGGTGCTTGCTGCTGGACTCGCCCAGCGGCGTGCGCACCGTTTTATCGGTGTAGCTCAGCTGGGAGCTGATTTTGAGGGCCATGATTTCACCCAGGCGCTGCAGGTTACGGCGGAAGCGCAGGGAATCCTGCTGCACCGATACATCGCGCAGCTCGGCCAGGAAGTGGTTGGCAATGGATGGCTCGGCGCACACCACGTGCACGCGCGGGTTGGCCGCGGCGGCGGCCGCAGCGGAAAGGTCAGCAGGAGAAGGCGTCAGCGCAGCCATTGTAGGTACCAGGGTAGTTGGGAGGTGAAGGATAGCGCCGCGTACGACACGGGCACGGCCCCGAAATTGGCAAAAAAACGGGCAATAGACGGTATCATGCCGCCTTCAAAATCGAGCACCAGCCCCGGCGTGCCCGCGTGCCGCTGGATGGCCGCATCTACCAGGGCTAACGGAGCCGCCTGCTTTTTACCTTCCGCAGAAGCCGCAGCAAACAAATACACCAACCGGGAGCGGTACCGTACGAACAGCGCCCCGGCCAGTAACTGGCCGGTTTGCTGGTCGCGCGCTTCGTACAATGTCAGTAGCTGCCGGGCTTGTAGTACCGCCGCCAGCCGGCGTAGTAGTGCATAATGGCGGTTTTTCAAGCCGGCGGCCGGGCCCTGGGTTTGCCGGAATAGCAACAGAAGCGGCTCCAGCTCAGGCGTGGTTTGTACGGCAAAGCTCGATGCGCCGGCTTCCTGCTGACGCAGACGGCGGCGGTAGTCGGCGCAGTAGCCGGCTTGGATGGTTTCGTACGGCTGATGCAGCGGCAGGTGATAGGTCTGGCGAACTTGTGCCGTCAGCGGGGCGGAAGGCGCAGCCGGCAAGCCGTTTTCAGTATTCAGCTGGGTGTAGAAGCGGCCGTATGCCGTGAAAGCCTCCCTTTCTTCCAGCCAGGCTTCGATGTCATTTTCTGGCCCGATAATGCCCAGCTGCTGCGTAAAGGGCGGCTGCACCACTTCCCGCCCCCATAGTCGACGCTTGACCGGTAAGGGCCACACGGCGAGATAGCGGCCGGTTTCGGGCTCCATTTTCACCAGCGCATCCCATTGTCCGGCCGTGGCCTGCAACCACCAAGAAGCCGCATAGGGTACCACCTGCGGGGCCGAATTCACGCAGGCGTCCCAGGCAGCCAAATCCAGTTCCGAGAAGCGTAGCAGGCGAATGGGCATACCCAAAGGTACTGCCGGGCAGCTTCCGGCGTTAGGTGCTTCGTCCAATCCTGCGTAAACTCCGTAGGTTTGCCCACCTACGCGCCGGCTTTGGCGTACACGGCTCTGCTTATGAGAAATTCCTACCTATACGTGCTGGGTTTGCTGGGCGTGCTGGCCACGCCCGCGGCGGCCCAAGACACCCCCACCCGCCCCACCGACGGCCAGGGCAACTGGCTCACCTACGACCAGCCGCCCAAACCCGGTAAGCCTGCCAAACCCGAAAATGCGGCGGCTACCAATGCGCAGCCGGCAGTTTCCGGCAAAACCACCATGGGCACCACCTACGTGCCACTGGATGCGGACATCTACCGCCTCATTGACCGTTATGTGATTCTGCACGGGCCTGACTCCTTGAGCGACCCGCACACTTCGGTGCGGCCCTATACCCGCGCCGCCGTGGCCCGGCTGGCCGAGCGCATACTGCAGGATTCCTCGGCGGGCCTTTCCCGACAGGACCGCTTCAACATCCGCTACCTGCTGCGCGACAACTGGCATGATGCTCGGCTGGACTCGGCGGTGAACGTGCGCGAGCAGCCTATTCTGAAGTATTTCTACCAGCGGCCTTCCGACCTATACAGCTTGGAGCAGCCGGAGTTTTCGCTGCGCGTGAACCCGGTGCTAGGTCTGAGCCTGGGTAATTCCGATGGGGCCAAGAGCTACTCGTTCCTGAACACCCGCGGGGTGCAGGTAGAGGGCACCATTGATAAGCGGCTGGGCTTTTATGCCTTCCTGGCCGACAACCAGATGGCCGTGCCGCTGTACGTGCAGGAGCGAGTGGAGCGCGACCGGGCCGTACCCCACGAGGGGTTCTGGAAGCCCTTCAAAACCACCGGCGGGCAGTACGATTTCCTGTCGGCGCGGGGCTACCTGACGTATGCCGCTGGCCGCCACGTGAGCCTGCAGCTGGGCCACGACCGGAACCAGATTGGCAACGGCTACCGCAGCCTGATCCTGTCGGACTATTCCTCGCCCTACCTGTTCCTGAAGGTGCAAACGCGCATCTGGAAGTTTCAGTACCAGAACCTGTTTGCCCAGCTCATGGCCGACCCCGGCGACCTGGATGCATCGTACGACCGGAAGTTTCTGGCCATGCACCACCTGAGCCTCGATGTGCTGCCGAACCTGAACATCGGGGTGTTTGAGAGCGTGCTTACGGCCTCGTCGCGGCGGGATTCGGTTATCAGCAACGGGCAGGTGCGGGTGCAGCGCCGCAACACCTTCGATATCCAGTACCTCAACCCGGTTATCTTCTACCGTACCATTGAGCAAAGCACCGGCTCGCAGGATGGCAACGCCCTGCTGGGCCTTGACTTCAAGTGGAACCTCTGGAAGCGGGTGCAGCTGTACGGGCAACTGGTGCTGGATGAGTTTGTGCTGAGCCAGGTGCGCGGCGGCAACGGCTGGTGGGCCAACAAGCAGTCGGTGCAGCTGGGGGCCAAATACATTAACGTGGCCGGCATCCGCAACTTCGACCTGCAGGGCGAGTTCAACTTCATCCGGCCTTACACCTATCAGGCCCTCGACAAGTTCCGCAGCTACCAGAACGCCGCCCAGCCGCTGGCTCACCCCATGGGGGCCAATCTGTGGGAGCTGATTGGTATTGCCAGCTTTCAGCCCCTACCCCGCCTGCACGTGGTGGCCAAAGGCTTTCTGGTGCGTCAGGGCCTCGACCCCGCCGGCCAGAACTACGGCTCCAACGTGCTGCTGCCCTACGACGACCGGCCCCGCGACGCCAACGGCCAAGTACGGGAATACGGCTTCTTCGTGGGCAACGGCATCAGCTCCTACCTGCTGCACGGTGACCTGACGGGCTCTTGGCAGGCGGCCCACAACCTGTGGCTGGATGGCAAAGTGATTTACCGGCACCGCACTTATGAAGATGGCCGTACGCCCCCGCCCAACTTCACGGCCGATGGTGGTGTGCTGGCCTCGGTGGGCCTGCGCTGGAACATTGCTCAGCGCCTGCACGAGTTTTAACCGCTGAAGCCATGCGCCACGAATCGGCTGTAACGCTGTTGTACCGGCCCGTGAATCAGGCGGAACTGGATTTGATTGCGGCTTCGGGGTGGCTGGAATTTCCGCCGCGGCTGCCGGAGCAACCGTTCTTTTATCCGGTGCTCAATGAGCAGTACGCCGCCCAGATTGCCCGCGACTGGAACGTGCCCTACTACGGCGTGGGCTACGTGCTGCGGTTTGCCGTGGAAGCCGACTACGCCGACTCGTTTCCGGTGCAGAACGTGGGTAACCCGGAGCATAACGAGCTGTGGGTACCGGCCGAGGAACTGGCCGAATTCAACCGCCACATCATCGGGCAGATTGAGGTGGTGAGCGTATTTAGCGCTGCCTGAGGTAATACTGAAGCTGTTTATGAAATCTTATACCGTCATGCAGAGCGCAGCGAAGCATCTCGCGTGCTGACGTTGCAATGGTAATCCAGACATCGGCACGCGAGATGCTTTGCCTCCGGCTCTGCATGACGAACTGTCGATTTTTACGATTCTTTACACAGCTTTACTACAAGAAAACAGCAAAAGGGCCGGTGCAGCGTTGCATCGGCCCTTTTGTGTGTATTGCTGCTTCGTACTACCCGGTAATCCGGAGGGAGTTGCCGGTTTGCGTTACGGTGTACTGCTTGAGGCCCCGGGGCGGCGGACCGCTCACCACGGCCCCGTCAGTGCTGAAATAGGCCGAATGCTGAGAGCAGAAGAACTGCTGCCGGCTGGAATTGAAGATTACTTTGACACCCTCATGCGTGCAGGGGGCCTGCACCGCCACGTAGCTGCTGGCGCTGGTTTTAGCCACAATCACCTGGTTGCCGGAGTCGTACACGTAGCCTGTACCAGCCACCAGCGAACTGCTGGACGCGGCCGAGAGGTCCACGGTAAAATCGACGTTGGAGGCGCCGGTAGTGGAGCCGGTGCTGTCGTCTTTGCTGCAGCTGCCGAGGCAGCCGGTAGCAGCGGCGGCACTACCCAGCACCAGCAGCTGCAGAAAATCTTTGCGGTCCATAGAGAAGCGAAAAAAATGAGGGGAACGGTGAAACAGGGAAAGTAAACGGCAGGCTACCGCGTCAGCGGAAACAGCGGATTCCGGAAGATACTGAGGAGCTATGGGTTCTTAACGCACCGACCGCGTCCTATTGTATCAATTCTCTCTACCACTGGAAGAACGACCGGTTTTCGCCGACGAATGGCCTACCCGGCCCGATGCCGTACCTTTGCCCGTTCCGATGAAGACCTACCTCCGCATTCTGCAATACGCCCGGCCTTGGGCTTCTTTCCTGCCGCAATACTTAGTCTACACTGTACTTGCTACAGTGTTCGGCCTAATCAATTTCACGCTCGTTATTCCCCTTCTATCTGTACTTTTTGAGAAGACGGATAAAGTGGCTGCCGAGGCCCCAAAACAACTTCCTAAGTTTCATATCAGCATTGACTGGGCGAAAGACACCTTCAACTACTTTTTTGCGCAGATACTGGACACTTACGGCGCAATGGGTACGCTCACGTTTGTGTGTGCCGTGGTTGTGGTATCTGTGCTCCTGAGCAACCTGTTTCGCTATCTGAGCCTGCGTATTCTGGCGGTTGTCCGGGCCCGAGTAATTAAAAACCTGCGGCATGACTTATATCACCGCATTATCGGGCTTCAGCTAGGTTTTTTCGGAGCAGAGCGCAAGGGCGACCTGATGTCGCGCTTTACCTCGGATGTGCAGGAAGTGGAAACATCGGTCGTCAACACTATGACAGCTGTTATTCAGGAGCCACTCAAGATTGTAGTCTATTTCTCGATGTTATTTTACATCTCGGTCCCGCTGACCTTGTTTGCGTTGGTATTACTTCCTATTTCCGGGGGGCTGATTGCTGGTGTTGCCAAACGCCTGCGTACTCAGGCCAAGCAGAGTCAGAGCACCTTGGGTACCATGTTGTCGGTAATCGACGAAACCCTGGGCGGTATTCGCGTCATCAAAGCCTTTAATGCTCAGGAATATGTTAAAGACAAGTTTGAGGATCAGAATGCACAATATGCACGGGCTTCCCGCAACATTGATAATACCCGCGACTTAGCATCACCATTTTCAGAGGTTGCTGGCGTAGCCGTAGTGGTTGGGTTGCTGTATTTCGGCGGCACGCTGGTGCTGGGCATTAATCCTTCGCTTACCGGCCAAACATTTCTCGGTTATGTAGTCATATTCTCGCAGGTGCTCACACCGGCTAAAGCCCTTTCGTCGTCATTCGGCAACATCCAGCGCGGGCTGGTGGCCGGGGAGCGGGTGCTGAGCATCATCGATACTGAGCCGCTGGTGCGCGACAAGCCCGGCGCTGACGTGCTGCCCGCTTTTGAGCACCAGATTGAGCTGCGCAACCTGCAGTTCGGCTACGCCGATGCGCCTGTGCTGCAAGACATCAACCTGACTATTCCGAAGGGCAAAACCGTGGCGCTGGTAGGCCCCAGCGGCGGCGGCAAAAGCACCCTCGCCGACCTGCTCCCCCGCTTCTACGACCCCACCGGCGGCCAGCTGCTCATCGACGGCCACGACGTGCGCGACTGCACCATCCACTCCGTGCGGGACCAGATGGGCATCGTAACCCAGGAAAGCATCCTGTTCAACGACACCATTTTCAACAACATCCGCTTCAATACCGAAGCCACCGAGGCCGAGGTAATGGAGGCGGCCCGCATTGCCAACGCCCACGACTTCATTATGGCCGCGCCGGAAGGCTACCAAACGATGATTGGCGACCGGGGCAGCCGCCTGAGCGGGGGCCAGCGCCAGCGCCTGAGCATTGCCCGCGCCATCCTGCGCAACCCGCCCATCCTGATTCTGGACGAAGCCACCTCGGCCCTCGACACCGAAAGCGAAAAACTAGTGCAGGAGGCCCTTACCAGGCTGATGCAGAACCGCACCAGCCTGGTAATTGCCCACCGCCTGAGCACCGTGCAGCACGCCGATGAGATTGTGGTGCTGCAGCAGGGCCGCATTGTGGAGCGCGGCACCCACGAGGAGCTGCTGCGCCAGGGCGGCCTGTACCAGCGCCTGAACATGATGCAGACGACCAACGCGGCCCTGGCTTAGCGTGGGGCGGCGAGGGATTTCCGCAGCTAACACTGCCAAAGCCCTATATTTAGTCCGTTCTGTTTGCTCCTGCGTATGAGGGGCTGAATTCTCTCTCCTCCACCACAACCGCCTTCATCTCATGCTTGCTCTCAAACGTCTGGTAACCATCCTGGTGATGGTATTTCTCCTGATAGCTCTGTTAGTCCTGCTGGTGCCTTCCGTACAGAGTAGCTTTGCCAGCATGGCTGATTCGCCGGAAAGCCTGTTTCATGGCCTGTTTCTGACGGCCACGGTTCTGCTGGGTCTGCAGCTACTGACTGAAAACCTGGACAGCGTACTGCTGCGCCGGGATGTAGCGGCCCGGGAGGGCAAAATCAATGAGTTGAAAGCCCGCCTCTACGACCATCAGCTGGATCAGCAGCGCACCGCTGAGCGCCCTCCGGTGGTACCCCGCACCGGCGTTACCACCTACCCCGAGCACCACCAGCCCACGTTTCCGGAGTCGGACCCGGCCCTGCCCAACGCGCCCATCGACCAACCTAATTCCATCATTCCGCCGCGCAACCCTAACTACCCGGCGTAATTTTCGCATTTCGTGACCCAACCTTCGCTTACCAGCCTCATCCAGGCCGAACTCAACGAAGCCCAGGCCGTGCTTGACCGGTTTGTGCAGAATCCGGCCAACCTGCAGGCCATTGAGCAGGCCGCCCGCCTGATAGCCGCCAGCCTCGATGCCGGGGGCAAAGTCCTCACCTGCGGCAACGGCGGCTCCCTCTGCGACGCCCAGCATTTTGCCGAGGAGCTTACCGGCCGCTACCGCCAGAACCGCCGCGCCCTGGCGGCCATTGCCCTCACCGAAGCCTCGCACATGAGCTGCGTGGCCAACGACTTCGGCTACGACTACGTGTTCAGCCGCTTCGTGGAAGCCCTGGGCCGCCCCGGCGACGTGCTGCTAGCCATCAGCACCAGCGGCAACTCGCCCAACGTGCTGCTGGCCGCCGAAGCCGCCCGCGCCGCTGGTATGCGCGTAGTAAGCCTAACCGGCAAGGATGGCGGCCAGCTGGCCGCCATCAGCGACGTGGAAATCCGGGCCCCGCACACCGGCTACGCCGACCGGATTCAGGAAATCCACATCAAGGCCATTCACATTATGATTATGCTCATTGAGCAGCTGGTGAAGTCGTAAGTCCTTACTACGGCGCTCATCTCAAGGCCCTTTTTCTGCGGAAGCTCCCGTTGACCCGGTGCTTGCTTTGGTAGGAAAAGGGCCTTTGCATTGTGGAGGTTAATCGTAACTTCCGCTCCTGATACAATTCTATTCACCCGCTCTTTTTCCGCGTTATTCATGCTTACAAAAACCTTCGGCTCGGCCGTGCAAGGGGTTAACGCTTATACTATTACCATTGAAGTAGTTGTATCGATGGGCACGGGTTTCTACGTGGTGGGCCTGCCTGATAATGCTATTAAGGAAAGTCAGCAGCGGGTAGAGGCCGCCCTGAAGTTTCGGGGGTACCGCATGCCGCGCACCAAGGTGGTGGTGAACATGGCCCCGGCCGACATCCGCAAGGAAGGATCGGCTTACGATTTACCCATTGCCGTGGGCATTCTGCACGCCTCCCAGCAGCTAACAACCGAGCGGCTGGGCGACTACATCATTATGGGGGAGCTAGCCCTGGATGGGGAGCTGCGGCCGGTACGGGGCGTGCTGCCCATTGCCATTCAGGCCCGCAAGGAAGGCTTCAAGGGCTTCATCCTACCCCGCGAAAACGCTCGGGAGGCCGCCATTGTCAATAACCTCGACGTTATTCCGGTAGATACCATGCAGGAGGCGGTGGATTTTCTGGAAGGCCGCCTGAGCATTGAGCCGGTGGTGGTAGATACCCGGGACGTATTCCAACAGGCCGCCAACCAGTACGCCGCCGATTTTGCCGATGTGCAGGGCCAAGAGAACATCAAGCGCGCCTTGGAAATAGCTGCGGCCGGCGGCCATAACGTGATTATGATTGGCCCACCCGGCGCAGGCAAAACCATGCTGGCCAAGCGCCTGCCCAGTATTTTGCCGGCCCTGAGCATGCAGGAAGCGCTGGAAAGCACCAAAATTCACTCGGTAGCCGGCAAGCTGGGGGCCAATGCTTCGTTGCTGAATACGAGGCCTTTCCGGTCACCGCACCACACCATCTCCGACGTGGCGCTGGTGGGCGGCGGTGGCAACCCGCAGCCGGGTGAAATATCCCTGGCCCACAACGGCGTACTGTTTCTGGATGAGCTGCCGGAGTTCAAGCGCACCGTGCTGGAAGTGATGCGCCAGCCGCTGGAGGAACGCCGCGTCACTATTTCGCGAGCCAAAGTCAGTATTGATTTCCCGGCTAACTTCATGTTGATAGCCAGCATGAATCCGTGCCCGTGCGGCTATTACAACCACCCGGAGAAAGAATGCGTGTGCGGACCGGGCGTGGTGCAACGCTACCTGAATAAAGTATCGGGGCCGTTGCTGGACCGTATTGACCTGCACGTGGAAGTGACGCCCGTGACGTTTGACCAGATGACGGAAACGCGCCGCTCGGAGGATAGCCGCACTATTCAGGAGCGGGTGGAAACGGCCCGGCAACGGCAGGCTGAGCGGTTCCGGGAGCAGCCCGATATCCACTCCAACGCCATGATGCCTTCGCAGATGGTAAAGGACATCTGCCGCATTGATGCCACCGGCCTCACGCTGCTGAAAACCGCTATGGAGCGCCTCGGCCTCTCGGCCCGGGCCTACGACCGGATTCTGAAAGTGGCCCGCACCATTGCCGATTTGGCCGGCTCCGAGGAAATCCAGCTGCCCCACCTGGCCGAAGCCATCCAGTACCGCAGCCTGGACCGGGAAGGCTGGGCGGGCTGAGTGGTGAAATAGTGAGATAGTGAAATGGTGAGTTTGATGTTCTGCCGGTGCCACTTGCGCGCATTAAACCTCAAACTCACCATTTCACTATCTCACTATTTCACTGTTGCTTTGCGGCGTGATATACAATGCTCTGGTTAAGCCCCTGCTTTTTCGGTTGGATGCGGAAAAGGCCCACCATTTGGTATTCAACAACCTGAAGCGCGCCTACCGGGTGCCGGGGGCGGCAGCAGCGTTGCGCGGGCTGTATGAGTTGCGCCACCCCAGTCTGGAGCGGGAAATATTCGGTCTGCGGTTCCGGAACCCGGTGGGGCTGGCAGCCGGCTTCGATAAAAACGCCGAGCTGACGGACGAGCTGGGTGCTTTGGGGTTTGGGTTCGTGGAAATTGGCACGGTAACACCTCGCCCCCAGCCCGGCAACCCGCAGCCCCGGCTGTTTCGGCTGCCGCAGGATGCCGCGCTGGTGAACCGCATGGGCTTCAACAACCACGGTGCGGAAGCCGCCGCCGCCCGCCTGCGCCAACGCCAGAACCAGGACCTGATTATTGGAGGCAACATCGGCAAGAACAAGGATACGCCCAATGAGCTGGCCGCCCACGACTACATTGCCTGCGTGGAAGCGCTGCACGAGGTGGTGGACTACTTCGTGGTGAACGTATCCTCGCCGAACACGCCGGGGCTGCGGCAGCTGCAGGAGCGGGAGCCGCTGATTGAGCTGCTGCAGCAGGTGCAGGAACGGAACCAGTCGTTACCTAAGCCCCGCCCCCTTCTGCTCAAAATTGCCCCCGACCTCACCGATCCGCAGCTCGATGATATTCTGCTGATAGCCCGCGAAACCAATCTCAGCGGCCTGGTAGCCACCAACACTACCATCAGCCGGGAAGGCCTGACAACCCCGGCCGCCAACGTTGCCAACCTGGGAGCCGGGGGCCTCAGCGGCAAGCCCTTGCGGCAACGAGCCACCGAGGTGATTCGGTACCTGAGCCAGCATAGCCGGGGCAACCTACCCATTATTGGGGTGGGCGGTATTCACTCGGCGCAGGATGCCCGCGAGAAGCTGGAGGCTGGAGCCTGCCTGCTGCAGCTCTACACGGGCTTCATTTACGAAGGCCCGGGTCTGGTTCGTCAGATAAACCAAGCGTTGAAAAAAGCCTAGCTTTCTTGCGCAGAAGTTATTACCTGCGGGCTGATGCCGCGGGCTGGCACGTAGCGGCGCTGCATCCAGATCAGCAAGGGTACCAGCACCAGCGTGGGCCACAAAAAGTTGAGCGGAAACGGAATGAACCTGAGGCTGGTGGCGGAAAACGCCGATACCGCCGCAATATACGAGCCCACAAAGCCCGAAATGTGGTTGCGCAGCCACTGCCCGGCGGGCCAGGGTCCTGACCGTCGAAAGCCGCGCAGCTGCCGAACCGTCGTCATCAGCCCGATGGCTCCGAATACGACCATGGCCAGGTTAAACGGGCGGCTCCAGAGGCCATAAGCCAGCGTGCCCGCGAAAATCAACAGTCCGGTTACGGTACTGGCCCAGTCATAGAGGCTGGGCTGCTGCCCCTGGCCCATGCGCTTATGCTGCAACGAGCGGTACCCGAACTGTGCCAGGTACAGGCTGAAAATGCCCGTCAGCAGCAAAAACGTCAGTCCCTTGATGCTGGCTGAAATAATAGCCGTGGTGCCTGCTACCAGCATAGCGTAAAAAAACACCTTGCCCCACAGCCGGTGGGCTGGGCCGCCCTTTTGCACGATAAGCGCTACGGGTGCCACGAAAAAACCGGTGAAGCCCGCCGCAATGTGCAGCCAGCGGTTCAGAAGCAGAAAGGTTTCCATAAGCGGTAAAGCGTAGGTGAATAGCTCAAAGAAGCGCCTCTGCACACTTCAGGGCAATTACCTCTTTCCCAACTTCAGCCTACCCACCCCGAAACGTGGTTTTAGCCGACTGAGCCGTTCTAGAGCTTCACCCCCAGCCGACACTCAATCACATCGGCCGAGCCCCGATGCACCTTCAAGTCCACGTTGCCGAATACCCGGTCGGTGAAGTGGTATTTCAGGCCCAGTCGCTCGTAGTAAAACTTGTTGGATTTGTAGGGATTGTAGAGGTAAAATCCCAGGTGCGACACAAACGCCAGTCGGCCGAACAGCAGCTCGTGGCCCACGTAGGCTCCTGCTTTTTTCACATCGGGCAGTTGGTCGCCGGCCCGGGCCGTGTCCCGGAGCTGGGCCTGCAGACTCCGGTCAAAGAACCCCTCCACCCCGGCTACCAGGTTGCTTTTGCGGTTCACGCGACGGCCCACGGCCAGGGTTACGGAGTTTACCAGGTAGCGGCGGTGGTCGGTGGTGTTGCGCTGCTTCCAGCCCACGGAGGTACTTACATTCAGAAAGTTACGACCAAGCTCTGCCGGAGCAGGTTCAGGAGCAGTATCCAGCGGCCGGAACGGACGTTGCTGGTGGTAGTTGAGGCCCAGCAGCACGGTGGGTAGGTTGATGCCGAAGTTGGGCTTGGTAGTGGCCCCGTTGGAATAGTGGTTTAGCCCTAAACCCAGCAACAGCCCCAAATGCTCCGTCAGGGCCACATCATACTCCAGGCGCGTCTGGATGGTGGCATTCAGTCCGGAGCTGACGATGGTGTTTTTGTGGTTGGTATCCTGGTTGTAGCGCACCGGGAAGTACCCCACGCCGGTACCAATGCGGAAGTTCAGCTCCTGCCGCCGGGTGCGCCAGAAGGCCTTGTTGATGTACACACTGGCCGCATAGGACTTGCCCAGCACCGGGTTATGGTAATCGTAATACACCAGCGCCAAACCCACTTTAGGGTACTTATACCACGCGTGCCAGGGCTCCGAGCCGTTGGTTTGCCGCTGGATATTGACCTCTACACCCGTGGGGTGCGATACGGCCAGATGCTTCACGGCGGGCGTGTGGGCAATGATGAAGCTGCCCTGCCCGTACACGCCCAGCACCAGCGGAGCAGCGGGCCGGCGTTGTGCCAATCCTGCGTGTAGACTTCCCCCGAAAAGCAGCGCGGCCAGCAGCCACCTGTTCCAACTCAGCATAAAAATGTAGCAAGCACTAAGGCCAAAAGTAGCAAAATCAGCGTGTGGATTAGCCGGAAACTTCAGCCACAAGCTCAAACGATAAGCGTCTGCCAGTGTAGCACTTATCTGGAAACCGGCGTGTTACGATATGGTGAATTCTAAAGAAAATTGAATTCTTCCTGTAACCCTACTGCCCGTCTTTACGCTAAGAGCCCCTGAAAACCACGAGGAACGTGGCTGTTGTGGTCGGTGAAGTGGTTGTTGATCTGTGCGTTCAAATCCCCCTATTGTCATGAAAAAATTTGCACTACTGGCCGCATTGGGCGTTGCCTCCATTTCCGTTGTAAACGCGCAGGATGCCGGTGGCTTCCGTCTGGGAGTGAAAGTAGGCGGTACCTACTCCAACATTTCCGGTGACAACGTGAGCCAGATTACCGGCCCCGGCTACAGCACCGACCTCGGCGACTACAAGCTGGGCTACAACGTGGGCGTAAGCACCAGCATTCCGCTCTCTTCGGACGGCTTCTTCTCCTTCGCTCCCGAGCTGCTGTACAACCGTAAAGGCTACGAGATTAAATCGATGCAGACCAGCGGCCTGGCTGCCGGCGTGAAATCGGTAGAAATAGAGCAACAGCGCGTACTGCATTATCTGGATGTGCCGCTGCTGGCTAAAATCAACGCTGGGGGTCTGTTCTTTGAGCTGGGTCCGCAGGTGAGCTACCTGTTCGGCTCCAAAAACAAGTCGCAGACGACCACCAAATACAACGACGGCACCAAGGATAAGGTGGAAAACAACGGCGGTTTCCGCGACTATACCGGCATCTCGCGCGATGAGGCCTACAAGTCGGACCTGGCCCAGTTTGACATCAGCGGCGTGGCTGGCGTAGGCTACATGACCGACGGCGGCATCAGCCTGGGTCTGCGGTATGCCCGGGGCTTTAACTCGCTGATCGACACCAAAAACCAGGACAACGAGCCGAAGGCCTTTAACAACGCCTTCACCCTGCAGCTCGGCTACCTGATTCCGACCAAATAGCCGAGCCTGACCAACTACAATGGCTGCTTTCCAGGAGGAGAGCAGCCATTTTTTTCGGCTGGTTTATATGCCTTTCCCGTTGAATAACCGTTAAAGGCAGCAGGCTGGCATACTTTTCGTGTTCCGGCCGTGAACTTTTTTTGTTTTTCCTCACCACCCCTAACTTCTGTTGCGCTCATGAAAAAGTCACTCTTGGCCGCTGCGGCCCTGCTGGCCACTGTTGCCGTTTCCGAATCGAAGGCCCAAGGCATTCGCTTCGGCCTGAAAGGCGGCGCGAATCTGTCCAATATCTCCGGCGACCTGACGAACGAGGACCAGTACAAGAACAAATTCGGTTTCCACGGCGGGGTGATGCTTAATGTTGGTCTGCTCGACGACGGTTTCCTGTCGGTACAGCCGGAGGTGCTGTTCTCACAGAAAGGCTTCACTTACGCCGACAACGAGTTTACTATTGCCGGTAACAAGTACAAGTACGAGGGTGACCGGACGTACAATTACATTGATGTGCCGGTTCTGCTGAAGGTGCGCGCTGGCGGGGCCTACTTTGAGGCCGGCCCACAGTACAGCTACCTGCTGAAAGTGAAGGACGACTCGAAAGTGTCCGTCAACGGCAACACGGCTTACCAGCGCCAGGGTGTAGCTAACCTCGATAATGTGAACCGCAACGAAATCGGGTACGCCGCTGGCTTGGGCTACCAGGCCGACAACGGCTTCATGCTGGGTATCCGCTACAACGGTTCGTTCACCGACTTCGCCAAAGACGGCTACACCGGCGACGCCGACGTACGCAACGCCCGCAACTCGGTGTTCCAGGCCTCGGTAGGTTTCCTGTTGCCGGGCAAATAAGGCTTCGACATCCGTGCTAAAAACAGCCCCGCTTTCGGTTGAAAGCGGGGCTGTTTTATTTGCGGGCGCGGAGTACATGGGCTTTTGCGCGTAGTTTCGCGGCTTACTCCGTTTCTCCTTTCCTTCGCTCTATGCAGAAAGCACTTCTTTCTCTTCTTCTCGTGGCCGGCCTGAGTGGCACGGCCCACGCTCAGCGTAACGTATCGCTGGGGCTGAAAGCCGGTGGCACACTCTCCAACTTTGCGGGCGAGCAGGCCGACAGCTACAAAAATACCTTCGGGTTTCAGGCTGGTGGCTTCGCCAATATTGGCCTGTCGAAGCTGTTTGCCTTTCAGCCGGAGGTTATCTACTCCCGCAAGGGTGCCAAGTTGCCCACCTCCCCCGAAGTAACCACCCGCCTCGACTACGTGGATGTGCCGCTGGTTTTCCACATCAACGTGGATGGCCTGTTTTTCGAGGCTGGCCCGCAGGTAGGCTTCTTGGTGGCGGCCCGCCAGAAAACCGACAACCAGAGCCTCGACGTGAAGCCCCGCTACAACACCGTGGATGCCGGCTACCTGTTCGGGTTGGGCTACCAGCGCAAAACCGGCCTGGGCGTGGGCCTCCGCTATAACGGCGGCATCACCAACATCGAAAAATCGGTATTGGTGGGCACCACCAAGGTGCAGAACAACATCCGTAACAGCGCCTTTCAGCTGTACCTGACGTATTCCTTCCAGGGCAACTAGAAGCAATTGGCTGATCCTGAAACGATGTTGAGACGCAATGTCTTGCGTCTCCTCGTTGAACGATACGTTTGAAGCGTTTTGAACAACGTCAGCAACGACGAGACGCAAAATATTGCGTCTCTACAGCAAAAGGCCCGGCTACTGTAGCAGTAGCCGGGCCTTTTGCTGTGCGGGCAAGCTGGAGTCTAGCCTTTCACGGCTGCCGCGTAGTTGCGGTAGAAGTGTGGGATGGTTTCGATGCCTTTCAGGAAGTTGAACACGCCATAGTGCTCGTTGGGCGAGTGGATGGCGTCGGAATCCAGGCCGAAGCCGAGCAGCACGGTATCCAAGCCCAGCTCGCTCTTGAACATGGCCACGATGGGAATGGATCCTCCCCCGCGCGTGGGGATGGGGCGCTTGCCGAAGGTGGTTTCCATGGCATCGGCCGCGGCTTTGTAGGCCACCGAGTCAGTGGGCGTTACTACTGGCTCGCCGCCATGGTGGGGTTTTACTACCACCGTTACGCCGCTGGGGGCAATGCTTTCGAAATGCTTCTGGAACAGGGCCGTAATTTCATCGGAGGTCTGGTGGGGCACCAGGCGCATCGAAATCTTGGCGTAGGCCTTGGAGGCAATAACCGTTTTGGCACCTTCGCCGGTGTAGCCGCCCCAGATGCCGTTCACGTCCAGGGTAGGCCGGATGCCGATGCGCTCCACGGTGGTGTAGCCCTTTTCGCCGTAGATATCGGGCAGGCCGATGCTCTTTTTGAACTCGTCGTCGGAGTGGGGCACGCGGTTCAGCTCGGCGCGCTCCTCGTCGGTCAGCACGGCTACGTTGTTGTAGAACTCGGGGATGGTGATGTGGTTGTTCTCGTCGTGCAGCGAGGCAATCATCTTGCAGAGCACGTTGATGGGGTTAGCCACGGCACCACCGTAGAGGCCGGAGTGCAGGTCGCGGTTGGGGCCGGTTACCTCCACTTCGTGGTAGCTCAGGCCGCGCAGACCCACCTCAATGCTGGGCTCGTCGTTGGCCAGCATGCCGGTGTCGGAAATCAGGATAACGTCGGCTTTCAACTTCTCCTTGTTGGCGCGCACGAAGATGCCGAGGTTGTTGGAGCCGATTTCCTCCTCACCTTCAATCATCACCTTGATGTTGCAGGGAAGGCCGCCCTCCTGGTTCATCACCTCCAGGGCTTTTACGTGCATGTACACCTGGCCTTTATCGTCGCAGGCGCCGCGGGCGTAAATCTTCTCGTCTTTGATAACGGGCTCAAACGGGGGCGAATCCCACAGCTCGTAGGGGTCGGCGGGCTGCACGTCGTAGTGGCCGTACACCAGCACGGTGGGCAGCGCGGGGTCAATGATTTTCTCGCCGTACACGATGGGGTTGCCGGCCGTGGGGCAGAGCTCCACGTTTTCCAGGCCTACTTCCAGGAAGCGGGCTTTCAGGTACTCGGCGGCCCGCAACACGTCGCCGTGAAACTTAGGGTCGGCGGAAACCGACGGAATACGGAGCCAGTCGATGAGTTCGGTGAGGAAACGCTGCTGGTTCTGCTCGAGGTAGGAAGCCATGCGGGGTGGTTTAGGAGTTGGAAATGCGGGGGTAAAGGTAGAAAGGCGCGGCGGTAGAAGCAGCTTATTCCTTCGGAAGGTACTCGTGCACGATTTCCCAAGCGCGGGCTAAGCTGATGCCCTCCCGTTGCGCTACGGCCAGCGGATGGTCGGTAGGTTCCAACTCAATACTGGGACGCTGCCCGTTTCCAATGAAGTGCGCTTTTGACTTCAGCAGAATGGTAGGTGAAAATGCGTTGACTTCGGTACAGAACCAGCCAAAAAACGGCCCTATATCGGTCGAGTCAGGTTGCTCACGATAAGCATGAAAATGCTCTGCTTTCTGACTCACCCACACGCCAAAGCCCAAGGTTTGCTCCTGCTCATGTACCGGAATTTCCAGCACTCCTCGAATGAAATAATGCTCATCATCCAGGATACACGTATCTGCCGTTAGCATAACCCGGCCCAGCCATTCCGACTCCGGTATGTCGTATATCATGTAGGGCATTACCGAACCAATGTCTGGTAATCCTTCGTGCGTTTCGCCGCAACAGGCGCATTGATAGCCCATCCTCCTACTTCTTATCCCAAGGCATAGGAACCCGGCTTTCGGTGCCGGCGCGCAGGCGCTGGATGTTGGCGCGGTGAGTGTAGATGAGCAGCCCGGCTACCACGAAGCCAAACCACACAAGCAGCTGGTTATCGGGGCGGAACAGGGGCAGCAGCTGCAGCAAAGCAAACACCACCCCGGCCGTCATGCTGCTCAGCGACACGTAGCGCGAGGCCAGCAGCACCGCAATAAACACCAGAATGCACACGCCCACGGTAGCCGGAGCAATGGCCAGCATCACGCCCAGAATGGTAGCCACGCCCTTGCCGCCCCGGAACCCGGCCCAGACGGGGTAAATGTGCCCCACCACCGCCAGCACCCCGCAGGCCAGCTGGTAGTACAGCAGCTGCGAGGGCAAAATAGCGCCTTGGTTCAGCATCACCGTGGCCAGCGAGGTAGCTACCCAGCCCTTCAGCACATCCACGGCCATTACAAAGGAACCGGGCTTTTTGCCCAGCACCCGAAAGGTGTTGGTGGCCCCGGAGTTGCCGGAGCCATGCTCCCGAATATCCAGCCCGAAAAACGCCCGCCCCACCCACAGAGCCGTGGGGATGGAGCCAATGAGGTAAGCGGCCACCAGCAGGCCGAGCACTAAGGGGAGATTCATGCGGGAAGAGAGAGTAGCGGTTCAGTCGATGGGCAAAGATACGGAGCCGGGGCGCGGGTGTTGGCAGGGAATAGAGAGTACCAGACCGCAACGCTAAGCAGACCGTCATTCCGAGAGAAGGCGGGGCCGCAGCCGAGGAATCTCGCGTGCTGACGTTGCCAAACTATCTGTCATACTGAGCGAAGTCGAAGCATCTCTACCACTTCGTTGGAGTTATACAACGTCAGCACACGAGATGCTTCGGCTCCGCTCAGCATAACGACAACGCCCCGGCAGAGGCTGCCGGGGCGTTGTCGTTATTCGTCGCCGAAGGGGTCGTTGGGGTCCTTCTTCTTTTTCTTCTTGGCGTCTTTCTTGGGGTCTTCGGCGGGGGCATTGGCGGCGGGGGTTGCCGGGTCTACCACCTCATCCTTTTTCTTCTTCTTTTTGCCCGTATCCTCGGCCGGAGCTTCGGTGGGAGCCGCCTCTACGGCGTCTTTCTTTTTCTTCTTGCCGGTGTCCTCAACTGGCGTATCCACGGGGGCGGCTTCTACGGATTCGTCCTTTTTCTTCTTCTTTTTGCTGCTGGGCTCCTCTACCGGCGGCTCAGCCGAGGGGTCCGAATCCAGGGCTTCCTGTACGGGGTCTTTCTTCTTCTTTTTCTTCTTGTTGGCGTCCTGGTCGAAGTCGAAGTTGCCCGTGCTCTGGGGCTGGGTCACGTTGACTTTGCGCTTGCCGGTTTCCTTGAGGTAGTCCTTACGGAAGTGGTTGAGGAAGGACTGCACCTCCTGGTCGTCGCCGAGGTAGAAGCCGTACTGGGTGGCCGTGTTGTAGTCACCCTTGGCTTTCAGACCGATGATTTCGTCGAAGGAGCCGTGCTGGGCCTTGGCCAGCAGCACATTGTTGGAGTACTTGAGGTAGTACCACGTCTGGGGCTCGGCTTCCAGGTACAGCTCCACGGCGTCGCCGGTGCTTTCCTTCTTGATTTCGATGTAGCCGTCGATAAGGGCATTGATATCCTTCTTGCCCACGCTCACTAGGCCAATCTTGCCCACCGAGTACCAGGCTTTCAGCTTCTCATTCCAGCGCAGATTTACCTGGCTCAGCACAATGGTGTGCAGGAACTTGGCCGATACCTTCTGCAGGGGCACGTAGCCGCCCTTGCGGGTGCTGTAGTCCTGCACGGTTTTGCTACCCACAAACTCGCCCATTTTGTACAGCTGGGCCGGTGAGCCGTTCAGCGCTTCCGGCAGACCTTTGGCGTTGGTAGCCATATCCGTGCCCATAGCCTCCACCGCCTTTTCGGGCAGCACAATATCGAAGGCCATGAAGGTATCCAGGTCGTAGAGGTTGCTGTCGGGCTTGGCGGTACCCAGGCCGGCGGCCGTGAGGGTGTAGTCCTTGTTGGAGTTGATGAGGTTGAGCTTGCCCCGGAAGTTCAGCTGGCCTGTGGAGTCCTGCAGCGTCATTACCGAGCCCTCGTACACGTCCGGGTCGTTGGGGTCGTGCTGGCTGATGGCGTAGGTTTTCCGGCGGATGTCGTAGGTCAGGTTGCCATCCACCTGGAACAGGTTCATATCCGTTACGCCCGGCTTGGGTGCCACAAACAGCGGGTACACCTTGCTGGTGCCGTCGGCCATAAACAGGCCCGTCAGCATGGGGGTGCCGTCCTCGGTTTTGGGGCTGTTGAGCTTGATGCGGATGGCTTTGGGGTCGATGGTATCCTGCACCGCAAACCACTCCGAGGCTGCCGCCGACTTCACGAAGTTCAGCTTGGCCTGCCCATCAAAGGTGAAGCCCTTCTTCTGGGAGTTCATGGTGATGCCGCCCCGGTACGCAATGCGCGGAGCCAGGTGAAATTTATCGGTAGCCAGCAGGCTGGCCACGGCAATGGTCGGCGGTGAAGGCGGGAAATCATACCCGTCACTGGCCGGGCCACGCTTCAGCAGGCCTTTACCCAGCGCCCCACCCTTCCGGCCCGCCGAGGCCATGGCCGTAGCGGCCGAATCGACGTGGAAGTTGGCAAACTTGATGGCGAAGGAGTCGGCGGAGGTTTTGTAGCTGTACAGGGCGTTGCCGCTGAAGGCCGTGCGCGACAACACCCGGATTTCACCTTTGTACAGCTTGTGGTACTTACGCAGAGTATCCATCACAATGCCGGCGTTCTGGAAGGCGCGCATCTCGGCGTTGGGCAGAATGTACACCTTGCTGGAATCGGGCATAATCCAGGCATCGGCCGAGGAAATGCGGGGTACGCCGGCCGCCACCAACCGGTAACGGCTCAGATCATACTGGCCGGTAGCCGCCTGGAACTTCAGGCCCCGCTGCTCGGGCTTGGTGCTGTAGAAGAACGAGCGGGATGAGTCGGCGCCGGCCGCTACGCGCAGCTGCACCAGCTTCTTCTTGAAATCCCACTTGCCCCCCGACAGCGTGGTGCGGTACTGCGAGTACGGCAGCTCAATGCTGGATTTGGTATCGTCGAACTCCCGGGCAAACTCGGTATTGCCGTTTTTCAGATCGTAGGTAAAGTTTACGTTGTTAGCCGTGAGGGCCGGCTTGTTCACCTCCGCCGATTTGATGTTCAGCGTAGACTTGGTGCCGGTGTAGCGCGTGGGCTTGAAGGCAAACGTAGTAGAGCGGATAAACGACTGGGGGCCATCCATACGCCCGTCGCCAAACAGGCCGGTGGGCGTGTAGGTGAGGGTGCCTTTGAAGCCGTAGGTAGCGTCGTAGATCTTGAAGGCTTCGCCCTTATCCTGCGTGGTGAGGTACATGGAGTCCTGCTTCACGGCCCACTTCATCTGGTAGCCGGGCAGGAACGTCACCTTCGCAAACTCCGTCCCGTTGAGCGGCCCCGGCAGAATGGTAGCCGCTTTACCCACCGTCACCACCGAGTCTTTATAGAACACAAACTGGTCGCTCTGGAAGTCGCCGGTGAGGTACTTGATGTTGCCGATGCCCTGGAAGCCGTGGTTGTTCATGGCTACCTTATTGAACAGGCGGCCCTTGCCCCCATACAGCGGGAAACCAGCCTTGGGCACATCGTACACGAAGCCCAGGGAGCCATCATCCTGCATGCTGAGCTTGGTATCGAAGTTGGGCACAATGCCTCCGCTCACGAAAGTACCCTTGAAGCCCACGGCCGCCCGGTTCTTGTTATTCAGCGAGTCCAGCTTGAACGGCGGAATATCGAAGTACATGGTGGTATCGTAGGCACCGCCCAGCACTTCCGGCTTATCGAAGTACACGTACGCACCGGTGCTGGCATCAAACGACGGGTACGCGCCCAGCTTCTTCCGCCCCGACTTGTTGCTGGGATGGTTGATGTAGAGCTTACCAGCCGAGTTTTTCTTTTTGTTGGTCAGAGTCCAGTCCAGGTCCTTGCGGGCTTTCATCACCGAGCCTTTGGAGCCCTTGCCCTTCACAATGATGGAGTCAATCTTCACCAGATCAATGAAGAAGCCGTCATAATCGAACTTGAACTCCTTGCCCTTGAACACGAAGGCTGAGGCCACTACCGTCCCGTTGAACAGCACACCCCGGTTTTTCTGAATGCGGATAATGCTGGAATCCGGCTTCACGAATACTGTCACGGAGTCGTCGGAGAAGTTGAAGCGGTCCACGCCCCGCACAATCAGGTCGTTGGTGTTCAGGTCCAGCGTGGCGTTTTTACCGTTCGGGGCCAGGCTTTTGATGGCAATGTGGTCGTAGTCCTTTTTGCCGCGCGAGGAGTTTACGTAGTGCAGCGCCTTGGGCAGCAGCACAATCTGGTCAGTAGCAGGGTACCAGCCCACGTACCCGTCGCGGGCCAGGCCGGCCACCGCCGAGCGGACGTTGTCGGGCTTGAGCTTGCGGAAGGTGGCAATATCCTGCACCGTGAACAGGCGCTTGTTGCCGTTTTCCATGCTGTAGCCCACCACCATCTGCAACGGGTGCAGCTTGTTGATGGCCTTGATCTGCTGGTAGCGGGTGTTGGTGTAGAACTCCTTCGACTCAAAATTGGCTGTCACCTGGTTTTTCGCCGTCAGGATGCTGAAGTCGATGTAGGGCGTGCGCACGGGCCAGGTCAGCAGCTCCGCGGTTACTTCCATCTGGTGGTAGGAGTCGTAGTAGGGCGTGGATTTATAGAGGCCATCCTCGCGGGCCAGCTGCAGAATCTGCTTGCCTTTGTTGTACTTCAGCTTCACACCAGGGTGCGTGAGCGAGTCCTGCTTATCCTGGAAGATGGATACCTGCGCGTGCTGGGCCGTGATGATGGAGTCGCCAAGCACATACGCCCGCGAGGAGGCTTTGAACTTCGGCTTGCCATCCACGTCCACAATAATGCGCGACATGGCCCCATCGAGGGAAGCCGACAGCGCCCGGTTACCGGTAAGCGAGAAGCCCCCGAAGTAGCGGATGTTCTCACCGATGTTCTTTACCCGGGCGTCGTTGGTGTTGGAGATAAAGCGCGGGTAGCCCGATTCCTTCACGCCCGGTTTGCGCTGCACGCTCTTGTAGGCGAACCAGCCTTTGATTGGCGCTTCCAGTACGGCCGGGTACGTGAGCGTTACCGGGTTGGCCACGAACTCCGCTTTCAGGATGTCGAAGTCGTAGCTATCCAGGACCACCGAGGCGGGGTTACCATTTACCTGCCAGGCAAACTCGCCGCCGTAGCCCACAAACCGGTTGCTGCTGCCCACCACGGCTCCGCTGGTTTTGCGGATATACACCGAATCGGAAGGCGACACCAGAAACAAATCCGCATCCTTCAGCAGAATAACCGGCCCACGGGTGGGCGGTGCCATGTATGAAGTATAGGAAGGCGTGGTGGTAGCATCCCAACCGGAGTCAGCGGGTTTAGCGGCCGCCGTACCCGCCGATTTTTTGGCGGGCGTACTCCAGCCGTCGTCGGTATTGCTCCAGGGGTCATCATCACCCCAGCCGCTGCTTTTCTTGGCGGGCTTGGCGGCTCCTTTGGTGTTCAGCGGCTTGGTAGTAACGGTAGGGGTAACCGGCGCGGCCGGTACCGGGGCCGCCGGCGGAGCCATCGAGGGCATGTCCTGTACGTTATAGGCAAAGCTGAACGTACCGCCCACTACCTGCAATGAGCTATAACGGGATCTGTGCAGAAACTTGGTATCCAGAAAGTTGGCCGCGCTGGCCAGAAACTTCTCGGCATCGGCGGGCTGCTCCTTTTCAAGGGTTTTGCCAGCCACGTCCAGGAACTCCGTCATCTGTTGGTCGGAGAAGTTCTGTACCAGGGCGCCGGCGGCAATGGCGGTGTAAAACTGCTCGAAGTGGGGCTTGGGCCGAAACTTGCGCCCCAGCATGTACTGGCTCAGGGCCACAATGTAGCGCTGCTGGGTGGCCGTGAGGCGGTTGCTGGCCCACACCTGCTGTAGCCGCGTACCGGCCGCTTTGGCCGCCGCGTTGTTGGTGGTAGCCATCATCGACTGCACATCCACCATAAACTGCTCGGGCTCCGAGCTAAGCTTACCCGCGAATTTGGGCAGAACCGGGGCCGCCGGAGCGGGCTCGCCTTTTTTAGCTGCCTGAGGCTTTTGCTGCGCCCAAGCCGGCGCACCAATGCCCAACCCCACTACCACGGCGCAAACCCATCTAAAAGCGAAATGCTTCATATACCTATCCACAGAAACCTGATTACTCGCCTACAATTTCAGCAAAAGACAGCACTTTCCGGTGTCCTCTGTCCGCTGCCTACCCACAATCATACTCGGGCTTTTTTTCGTTCAATTCTGATTGTCAGCCCTTTTTCAGCAAAAACCCTACCGCTTGGTCCAGCTGGACCAAGCGGTAGGGTTTTATGGCGAAAGCCAGAAACGGGGCTTATGCGGGCTGACGGAACACGGCCGAAACCCAGTGATTCTGCACGCGGTGGCTCTCGTAGCGGAACCCTGCTTTTTCGGCGGCTTCCCGAATCAGGGGCAGGTCGTCCTCGTAGAAGCCGCTGAACAGGATAGGGCCGCCGGGCTTGAGGTACTGCGCATACGCACCCATATCCTCCAGCAGCACATTGCGGTTGATGTTGGCCAGGATGATATCGAAGGGCTCCTCCCCTTCCAGAGCAGTTACGTCGCCGAGGCGGGCCTCCACTTTGTCCTGCACGTTGTTTTCCAAGGCGTTGTCGGCGGCGTTTTCGGCGGTCCAGGGTTCCACGTCCACGGCCAGCACATAGCTAGCGCCCAGGTGCACGGCCATAACGGCCAGAATTCCGGTGCCGCAGCCCATATCCAGCACCCGCTTGCCTTGGTGGTCAATGTCGAGCTGGTTGGTAATCATCAGGGCCGTGGTGTCGTGGTGGCCGGTGCCGAACGACATGCGGGGCATGATGACGATTTCGTATTCCAGATCGGGCCGGGCCTCGTGGAAGGGCGCGCGCACCGATACCTTATCGGCAATGACCAAGGGCTGGAAGTTCTTTTCCCACTCGGCGTTCCAGTTCTGGCGGGTAATCACGCGGTGCGAAAACTCCAGCTCACCCAGGCCCTCGTAGCGGCTCATGATTTCGGCCACGTTATCAGCCGAAAACTGGTCCTCATCAATGTAGGCGCAGAATCCTTCGTCGTTGTCCTCGAAGGTGTTATAGCCCACTTCGGCCAGCTCAGCTACCAGTATATCCGACAACTCGCGGGAAGCCTGCACACGCAGTTCAACGTAATCCATCAGCAATTCAGTAAAAAAGGGAAATCGGGAAAACCGGCCGGACCGGGGCCGCAAAGGTCGGTCAAAAAACCATCTTCCTTGTGGTACCCGACAGATCACTGCCGGAGGAATCAAAATATTTTGATATAAATATGTCTTTATTTGAGCCACCAAATCTTCTCTTTTTCCCCTCCTATGAAAAACACGCTGCGCTATCTTACTCTGGCTTGCTTGCTGACAACCGCTCTTTCCGGCTGCGGCAGCAAAGACAAAGCTGAAGAAACCACCGCCACTACCACCACCGAAACCTCTGCAACAACCACTGCGCCTGCCACTGCAACGCCTGCCGAAGAAGCTCCTGCCACCTCGGCTCCGGCCGCTGCTTTCGACATCAATACTGTTCCCGTTTCCAGCGCCAACCTGGGCCAGTTCCCGTACCTGAGCGCATTAAAAGGCTACGAAGTAAACACCAGCAACAGTGAGGACTACGACTTTGAGCGCGCCTACGTGTTCGATGGAAAAAGCCTGATACCCATAGAGGGCAAAGTGTCGCAGCGGCTGTTTGATGAGATGAACGGCGAGAAAAAGGCCTCTGAGCTGATGATTCAGCGGAACTATGAAACCCTGCTTAAAGGCTTGGGTGCGGTGCAGGTATTTTCCGGCAAGGTTACCCAGGAAGCCATTGATAAGGTTGGCTCAGATGAAGTGTACAAGCACAACAAATGGAGCCTGAGCCCCGACCACGAAACCTCCACGTACGTTATCCGCCAGAAGGACAAGGAAGTGTGGGCGCTGGTAACTCCGCTGGGCGGCGACGGTAACTACAACATCACCATGATTGAGCGTGCCGCCATGCCCCAGCAGGCCACCATCATCAAAGCCGACGAGTTAAAAAAAAACTAGATACAGAAGGCCAGATAGCCCTGTATATCAACTTCGACACGGATAAAGCCATCATTCGGCCCGAATCGGCGGCTACGGTAGCCGAGGTACTTACACTGCTGCAGCAGAACCCGCAGTTGCGCCTGGCCGTGCAGGGCCACACCGATAATGCCGGCACCGCCCCGCACAACCAGCAGCTTTCTACCGCCCGGGCGCAAAGTGTAGTGGCAGCGCTTACCGAAGCGGGTATTGCTACAAACCGACTGCAGGCCGCTGGCTTCGGGCAAACCAAGCCAGTAGCTGATAACACTACCGAAGAAGGCCGGGCTAAAAACCGTCGGGTAGAACTGGTAAAGTTGTAGGCAAAAAAGCCCCCACAAGTAGCCGCCCTTCATTCCAGCCCGTCGTAGGGTGACCTGGAATGAAGGGCGGCTACTTGTGGGGCTTTGGGTACTTACTGCTTCCGGCAGCCGGCGTAGTTGCGCACTTTGGTGTAATGGAAGCTGAAGTCGGCCAGGTTGCGGTTGTCCGTCACGAATAACACGTAATCAGCAAAGTCACGCGAATCCGACAGATACCACAGACCCACTTTGTCAGCAAACAGCTTGTTGTTCTCCTGATACACCAGCAGGTCAGCAAAAGCCTCTTCGGGCTCCTGATACACCACTCCAAAGCACTGCCCTTTGCGGCGCGGGTCGGTTTCCAGGTACACCGTGCCATAGAGGCGGCAGGGGTCCACGGAACTCACGGCTCCGGCAGCCAGCGGCACGCGCGGCTGTGGGGCGGCAAATGGGTTTAGAGCCAACAGGCCGGAAAGCAGCAGCGTTGAGAGCATGAGGATGTAGTGCTTAGTTGTTGGTGCTTAGTGCTTAGGCTGTAACCGGCAGACCTGGTAGCTTAAGGACTCTCGGTGCCAGAAACATAAATGATACCGAAGTTTTAACACGGATATAGAATCCCGCCCTCTAAGCACTAAGCACCAGCAACTAAGCGCTTAGAACGACTTAATAATCTCCGTGAAGTCGCGCGACTTGAGCGAAGCACCGCCAATGAGGCCGCCATCCACGTCGGGCTGGCTGAACAGCTCCCGGGCGTTCTGAGCATTAGCCGAGCCACCGTAGAGGATGCTCGTATTCAGCGCGGCTTCCGCGTCGTAGGCGCGGGCAATCTGCTCCCGGATGAAGGCGTGCACCTCCTGTGCCTGGGCACTGGTGGCCGTTTTGCCGGTCCCAATAGCCCAAATGGGCTCATAGGCAATAACTACCTGGTCGAATTCCTCATTGGAGAGGTGGAATAGGCCGTCTTTCAGCTGCTTGCTGATGAAGTTGAAAGTTTCGTCGGCTTCCCTGGTTTCCAGGCTTTCGCCCACGCAGAAAATGGGCTTCAGGCCGGCGACCAGCGCGGCTTTCAGCTTCTGGCTCAGCAGCTCGTCGTCCTCATGGAAATACTGTCGACGCTCCGAGTGGCCCAGAATCACGTATTCTGCCCCCACCGACTGCAGCATCTTGGCCGATACCTCGCCGGTGTAGGCGCCGCTTTCCTTCTGGTGGCAGTTCTGCGCACCCAGATGGAACCGGCTACCCTCGGGGAGCTGCTTACCAATGGCCGTCAGGAAGGGGAAGGGCGGGCACACGACCACCTCTACCGAGGAATTGGTCACTTCGTCCTGCACCATGTTCACGATTTCGGAAATCAGCGCCTGACCGTCCTGAAGAGTGGTGTTCATCTTCCAGTTGCCGGCCACAATCTTCTTACGCATAGCGGAAAGGGTTGAGGTTGGGTTTGGGCGCAAGTTAGGGGAATAGGGAAGAGAACTTAGAAATGAGAGGTGAGAACCGAGAGCTTACATGGTAGCAACGGCCGCAGGCCAGGACCGAACTGCGGCCTATACTATCCATCACTTCTGCGCTCTAAGCTCTCTTTTTCCCCACCACACCAGCACTAGGCTCATTACAGCTACCACACCTGCCGCTGCCAGCGCCATCCAGGCCAGCACCATCGTACTGGTTTCCCCGTGCCGAGCCGCCCAGATGCCCACCAGGCCCCAGGTTACGGCGGCGGGGTACGCCAGCTCGCGAAACCGCTTGGTCACGTTGAGCGCCAGCCCAGCCACAATGCCTACCAAGATGATGGCTATTTCAACGCCTTTGGCTTCACTTACCTGCCAGCGGGTGCCCAGGGCTACAGTGGCATTCACCGCCAGCGCCACCGAAATCCAGCCCAGGTACAGACCGAACGGCAGGTTGACCCAGGCCGGCGCTTCTCCTCGGCGGGCAAAGTGCCGCACGCGGCCGTACACCACCGCCAGCCCGGCCAGAATACCCAGCATCACCACCACGCTCAGGGGCAGCAGCTCGTAAGCAAACACCACCAGCCAGAAGCCCGTCAATACGTTCACCAGCACTAGCGGCCGGGCCACGGCATCGGGCAGGGGGTTGCGGCGCTGGGCCGGCAGCAGCTGCCATACCGCATACACCAGCAGACTCAGGAAAATAATGCCCCAGATGCTGAAAGCATACCCGGCCGGCGTGAGCGGCGTGGGGTACTTGCCTGATACATCGGCGTTGGTTTGCCCGTTGAAGGGAAACCGCTGCGACACGTAGTTGAGAGCAATATTGCCCACAATGGCACCGGAAGCGGCCCAGCGCCAGGCCCGGCTTTCAGTGGGAGCCGAGAGGTAGTCGAAAGCGGCCGTGGCCGCAGCGGGGGAAGAAGTACCGGACATAGCGCGAAGAAGCTAAAAAAACCGGTTTGCCTGTACGCAAGGCATTACTGTGGAGTTCCGGTGCACAATGCAGGCTGCTGCCACTCAGCCCATAATGCTGGATGATGCGGCATAGCTTCGAGCAACCAGTGAAACGCGGAAGCCGCATCCGTGAAAAAGTGTAGATCGAAGGAGGGCTGCAGGCTGGCATCGTGCACGGGGGCGGTGGCCACTAGGTAGTTATGCATATCGGGTGGCAACACCAAGGCCAACTGCTCCACGGGCGTACGGGCCATTTCGGCAAACCACTCCTGCCCAATCCAGACCTGCTCCGTGGGGCCCAGCGGCGGAATGTTATGCATATCAATCAGCCAGCGCGTTACGTGCTGCTCCCGGCTCAGCCGCATCAGGGCTTCCAACGCCGGCCGAAACTGCTCCAACGGCTGCCCGGCAACCCAGGCCGCCCGCAAAAAGCTGGCAGCCGCATCGTACTGCACCCGCACTCCTGGTTGTTGCTCCACCATCATGGCTGTACGTTTTTCTGCCCCCCTCTTATAAGATACCGATTATTTAGGACACAAGTATCGGGCCGAGCTACCGTATTAACCAAACCGCCCCGCCCGAATAGCTCGGGCGGGGCGGGGCATTTTCACGCAGGTACTACTACAGCTTCTCAGCCAGGAAACGGGCGGTGTGGTTGGTGTCTTTGAGCTTCACCATGTCCTCAGGCGTACCTTCAAAGAGCAGGTGGCCACCGTTGGTGCCGCCTTCGGGGCCCAAGTCAATCACCCAGTCGGCGCACTTGATGATGTCCATGTTGTGCTCGATGATGAGCACCGAGTTGCCCTGCTCTACTAGCGCGTTCAGGGCCGTCATCAGCTTGTTGATGTCGTGGAAGTGCAGGCCGGTGCTGGGCTCATCGAAGATGAACAGGATTTTATCGTTCTGCAAGGTGTTGCCCTTGGTCAGGAACGAAGCCAGCTTCACGCGCTGGGCTTCCCCGCCCGACAGCGTGTTGGCCGACTGCCCCAGCCGGATGTAGCCCAGCCCTACATCATCGAGCGGCTTGAGGCGCTCCACGATTTTAGGCTGGTCCTTGAAGAACTCAATGCTGTCTTCAATGGTCATTTCGAGCACCTCATTGATGCTCTTGTCCTTGTACTGCACGTCCAGCACGTCCTGCTTGAACTTGCGGCCCTCGCAGGCCTCGCAGGTCAGGTAGATGTCGGCCATGAACTGCATTTCAATCTTCACCTGGCCCTCGCCCTGGCACACCTCGCAACGGCCACCATCAATATTGAAGCTGAAATGCGACGGTTTGAATCCCCGAGCCTTAGCCAGCTGCTGATCGGCAAATAGGGTCCGGATGGCGTCGTAGGCCTTCACGTAGGTAACCGGGTTGGAGCGGCTGCTCTTGCCGATGGGGTTCTGGTCCACGAACTCCACGTGCGTTACCTGGCCGTTCACGCCGGTGAGACGGTCGAACTTGCCGGTGGCCTCCCCTGCCCCGCCGCCAAGCTGCTTGAGCAGCGCCGGCGCCAGAATCCGCTTCACCAGCGTGCTTTTACCGGAGCCCGATACGCCCGTTACCACCGTCATGACGTTCAGCGGAAACTTCACTGACACGTTCTTGAGGTTGTTTTCGCGGGCTCCGGTCAGCTCTAGGGCGTTGCGCCAGGGGCGGCGGGTTTTGGGTACCTGCACCGCCATGCGGCCGCTCAGGTACTGGCCGGTGTAGGTATCAGAGGCCAACACCTCGGCGTAGGTGCCCTGGAACTGCAGGATGCCGCCGCCCGAGCCGGCTTCGGGCCCGATGTCGATGATCTGGTCGGCCTGCTCCATCATCTTGTCCTCGTGCTCTACCACAATTACGGTGTTGCCGAGCTGCTGCAAGGAACGCAGCACACCAATCAGCTGCTCGGCATCCTTGGGGTGCAGACCGATGCTGGGTTCATCGAGAATGTACATGGAACCCACCAGCGCCGAGCCCAGCGAGGTAGCCAACGAAATTCGCTGGCTTTCTCCGCCCGAGAGCGTGCTGCTGAGGCGGTTGAGCGTGAGGTAACCCAGGCCTACGCGGTTCAGGTACTCCAGGCGGTTGGTTACTTCCGTCACGAGGCGCTCGGCCACTTTGGCTTCGTGCTCGGGTAGGTCGAGGGTCTGGAAAAACTCCAGCGCCCGGCTCACTGGCAGCAGCACCAAGTCGGTGATACTCTGGCCCTGGATTTTGACGTACTGAGCGTCTTTGCGCAGGCGGGTGCCACGGCAGTCGGGGCAGGTAGTGCGGCCCCGGTAGCGGCTCTGCAGCACCCGGTACTGGATTTTGTGCGTCTGCTCGCTCACCCACTTGAAGTAAGCGTCGAGGCCATCGAAGTACTTGTTGCCCTTCCAGAGCAGGTTCCGCTCGGCCTCACTCAGCTCGTTATAGGGCCGGTGAATGGGAAAATCGAAGCGGATGCCGTTTTTGAGCAGGGGCTTCAGCCACTCACTCTGCTTGTCGGTGCGCCAGGGGGCAATAGCGCCCTCATACACCGTCATGCTCTTGTCCGGGATTACCAGGTCCTCATCAATGCCCAGCACCGAGCCGAATCCTTCGCAGGTCTGGCAGGCCCCGTACGGGTTGTTGAAGGAGAAGAAGTTAACGCTCGGCTCCTCGAACACCAATCCGTCCAACTCAAACCGGTCGGAGAAAGTGCGCGTTTCATCGTCCATCTTCACGATACAGGTGCCGTGGCCCTCGAAGAAAGCCGTCTGCACGGAGTCGCTCAGGCGGAACATCAGGTCCTCGTCGCCGGGCTGAATGGCGGCGCGGTCAATCATGATGAAGACTTCGCCCGCTACTTCGGGCTGGCCTTCGGCAATGAGCTCTTCGATAAAGGCCGTTTCGCCGTTCACCACCACCCGGCTATAGCCTTTCTGGAGCAGCAGATCCAGCTCCTTGCTCATGGGGCGGCCGTCCTGGGCGGGCTGCAGGGGGGCCAGCAGCATCACGCGGGTTCCCTCGGGCAGGCGCATGAGGTAGTCCACCACGTCGGCCACGTTGTCCTTTTTCACCTGCTCGCCGCTGACGGGCGAGTAGGTACGGCCCACCCGCGCAAACAGCAGCTTCAGGTAGTCGTATATTTCGGTGCTGGTGCCCACGGTGGAGCGGTTGTTCTTGATGCTGACCTTCTGCTCGATGGCAATGGCCGGCGAGATGCCCCGGATGTAGTCCACGTCGGGCTTATCCATGCGGCCCAGAAATTGGCGGGCGTAGCTGCTGAGGCTCTCCACGTACATGCGCTGGCCCTCGGCGTACAGCGTATCAAACGCCAACGACGACTTGCCGGAGCCCGACAGGCCCGTCACGACGATGAATTTATTGCGCGGCAGCGCCACGCTCAGGTTCTTGAGGTTATGGACCCGGGCGTTTTTGATGAGGATAAACTCGCGCGGGTCGAGCTGGTCAATGGGGTCGGCCGCAGGAGCGGCTACTTGCAGAGCGGAGTTATCGGCCATAGAACGGGTAAACAACTGCGGCCGGGGGTTTGGTTTCCCTGGGCGCGGTTTAGGTCAGGCGAAGGTACGGCGGGGTAGCAGTGTCGTGCTACTCTGGGTTATTTTTACTCCGTTGCCAGCAGCGCAATGCGGTCCAGCTCTCCCCAAACGGCGGGAACATCTGCATTTATCCGCCCTAGTTCATGCCTGAGCTCTGTCATTATTTTGATTTGCTGGATTATCCAGTCCGTGAGCCGGCCATACTCTATCCTGTTCAGTCCACGCACATCCGGGTTATCACTCTTAATAACATAGAGTGTTACTAGTGGATTATCAGCTCCTAATTGGATGGCAAAGAAGTTATATCCCTGCCATTGTGAAATCACAAAGTCTCGTGAAGCGAGTGTTTCGTTGTTTTCCGCAAGCAACGTAATGGCGCATTCCCAGCTGTAGTCCAGAGAATCGGCCGTGAAATCCTGACCGCCCATCCACTCCATCGTGCCTTTGCCGCACCACTTCAGGAAAAGCCGGTAGGATTCGGGAAATTGAACACCCCACTCTTTCTCTGTTTCTTCTATTTCTGCATCCGTACAGCCTGGCTCAGCTATTGGTACATCCAGTCCCGTGGTGAGCAGGTATGCATTGAGCTCTGTGTAGAAATTGAGTAAACAGCTCATGGCTCGCCCAGCTGATAAATGAAGTATATGTAAGTATCTCAAAGATATAGCCTCATCTGCGAGAAATGAGACATACGCTTTGCTATGTCGCTCTATGAAAACCTATCAGGCACGAGTGCAGCACAAAATAACTTACGCCAGACATCGAACATCCATTATGGAATCACAACGCAACAAAGCACGCGCACAACCAAACGCCCTACTCGTAGTATGTCACTTGCAGTAAGCGCTTCAATGGTAATCTGACAAGGACCTATGGACTCATCTGCCCACGAGGATATTGACCTTCTCTTAGCAAAAGCAAAAAGCTCCGGAAAAACGGAAGACCTGTCTGCCTTGTGGAAAGCGGCCCTCAGTTTGCCGCAATGGCATTTCATAACGCGGCAAACGGCCACTATCGAAGACCGAAAACCGTTTGTGGGCGTGATGGATTGTAAGCCCTGGGCGTTCCTGTTTACGGACAGGCAACGGGCGCAGGAGTACGCCAGAACCATCCCCAACGGTGGGTTTGTGGATGAAAGCGGCAACGTGCTGGTGATATCCACGGATACGCAAAAAGCCATTGACTACCTGCTGGCTCTTGCTGCGCAAGGCGTGTATGGCCTGAGGTTCAATGAACTGAATGGCTGGTTTTCACCCATCGAAAACTTATCAGCTATTATACAGCACGTGCATAAAGGCTAAGTGGTAGTTATGCTGCAGCCAGACCATAAGGCCTTTCATGCTGGTTGAAAACTCCTTACGCTTCACTTACCACAATGCTGTAGCATGAAACGCTTTTTTCTTCTTCTGGCCTTTTCATCCTTCCTTATTTCCTGCGAGCAACGCACCGAGTCACAGAAAGAAGCGGCCGTAAAAGAAAGTCAGCCGGCCCCAGCGCAACCGGCAGCCGATGCACAGGTGCCGCCACTTACCCGGGATTCTTCTACGGGAAAAATGGCCACCCCAGCCACTACGCCCACCGAGCAAGCTGTGCTGGCTATCCGCAAGGAATTTGCGCGGATCAACTCGCTTCGGTTGAAAGCGAAAAAGCGCACGTTTGTGTGTGATGCCGAAAATACGATTACCTATTACACCGACAATGGTAAAGTGGTCAAGATTGTACTCGACTGGGGATTTGTCGGCGACGGGGCTTCCAAGTATGAGTATTATTACAGGGACGGCAAATTACTTTTCACCTATAAAGTACATACTGGCGGACCGGCCGGCTTGCCCGAAACCCGGAACGAGGAAAGAACCTACGTCCAGAACGACAAGACGATTCGCTATCTGAAAAACCAGCGGGCCGGTGCCTGTCCGGTTTGCCGGTTTGATGCGTCATCCCGCGAGTATGAAGCCCTGAGAGCTTATACTGCCGCCGACGTTACCCCAGCTCTGTGCAAGTAATACCTCGCTGCCGGGGCCATTGCGTTTCACCCCGTTCTGCTGCTATATTCCAGCTGCCAACGACCAGCTGAACCAGCCACTCCCCAATAACGCAATGAACACCAATCCCAAAGTCGACTTCTACTTCGTCAAAGCAGAAAAGTGGCAGCAGGAACTCCGTGCGTTGCGGGCTATTGTGCTGGAATGCGGACTTGTGGAGGAGTTGAAATGGGGCGTGCCGTGCTACACGTTTCAGCAAAAAAACGTGGCCCTGATTCACGGCTTCAAGGAATACTGCGCGCTGCTGTTCATGAAAGGCGCACTGCTGAGTGACACCAACGGCTTGCTGATTCAGCAGACGGAAAACGTGCAGGGTGGCCGGCAGATCCGGTTCACCAACGTGCGGCAGATAACTGAGTTGGCCCCTATCCTGAAAGCGTATCTCTACGAGGCAATAGAGGTGGAAAGGCTAGGCCTGAAAGTAGAATCAAAAGCAAAAGAGGTACTGGTTTTTCCCGAGGAGTTTCAAAGCAAACTAGCTGACAATCCGGCGCTGAAAACAGCCTTCGAGGCCCTGACGCCGGGCCGGCAGCGCGCTTACAACCTGCATTTTTCCGCGCCCAAGCAGTCGAAAACCCGCGAGTCACGCATTGAAAAATGTGTGCCGCAGATTCTCCATGGCAAAGGGCTGCATGACTAATACTCCCATGGCCTTCACCCCAGACCTAACCGACCAGCCACTCTACCACGGTACCAAGGCCGACCTGAAGCCCGGCGACCTGATTGTGCCCGGATTTGCCTCCAACTACGGCCAGCAAAGACAGGCTGTGTATATCTACCTGACTGCTACGCTGGATGCGGCCACTTGGGGAGCCGAACTGGCCTTGGGCGAAGGGCGCGGCCGAATTTACATAGTGGAGCCCACCGGCCCATTTGAGGATGACCCTAACCTGACGGACAAAAAGTTTCCCGGCAACCCTACCAAGTCGTACCGCTCCAAGCATCCGCTACGGGTTACGGGTGAGGTAACGGAGTGGCAGGGTCACTCGCCGGAACAGCTGAAGGCCATGCAGGAAAACCTGGCACGGCTGAAGGAGCTGGGAATCGAAGCCATTGAAGATTGAGTCGGATTGTAGCTTCAATTTCGCATGATAAGGCTACGTAATGGCAGAGTTTACGCTATTATTTCTTTAACCGCTTCCCCACCACCTTCTTCCACACCGCGTAACCGGCGGGCGTCATGTGCAGGCTGTCGGACACGTAGAACTGCGGCTGGGGCCGGCCGTTGCGGCCCAGTAGCGGCGTGGCCGTATCCACGTAGCGCAGGTGTTTGGGGTGCTGCTCAATGTACTCCCGGATCAGGCGGTTGGCTTCCTCCACTTTTGGGTAAAGCGCCCAGCGCGAGGGGCTGGGCTTGATGGCCAGAAACACCAGCGGCACCTTGGGCAGCTTCTGTTGCATCAACTGCTCAAATGCCTGGAACGACTGGAATACCTCCTGTGCCGAGGCACCGGATCCGATGTCGTTGTCGCCTTCGTAGAGCACCACCTGCCGGGGCTCATAGGCCACCACCAGCTGATCAAAAAAGTACAACGCATCGGGGAAACGGGAGCCACCGAAGCCGCGGTTGAGCACCGGGCGGCCGGCAAAATCCTGGCGCAGGGTTTCCCACTTGCGGATGGAGGAGCTGCCGTAGAACAGAATGGGGTGCGCGGGCGGAGGCGTAAGGCTATCCTGCCGGGCAAAGGCACGCAGCTCATCGGTCCACTGAGCGGGCTTAATGGGTGGTGCCTGAGCGGCAGCTACGTGCCCGAAACCGCAGGTACCAAGTAGTACTAAAACAATTTTCCGCCAGTAGCCCAACGATGTAGAAAGCATAGTATATAAACTCAACTGTACCTACTATTTACCCACCTGAACAGGGAGCCATTATGCCAAAGTCGGGACACCCGCTGGGAGGTTGCGCCGGCGCACCGGAAGCGGCAGAAATCAGCTATTTCGGAATATAGCTCCCTGTTGATGCTGCCAGGGCGAAATAGATGAACTACTGCAAAAGTTTTTTGGGCGTTTCCGCCCGTTCCAATGGGTTCCGACCATGGTTCCGCAACCTTGGCTGGCATGTATGCGTCAAGTTTGATATTTTCCGTCTCTTGTTGCCCTGGCGACAGTAAAATACCCTTCTTGTTTTTCATTTTATGAAGAAACTCTTACACGTATTTTTTCTGCTTGGGCTACTTTTCTGGATGTTGCCCACGGCCGTTTTCGCCGGCGAAGCCCCAGCTCCACTTAACGGGCAATGGAAGGGTCCGCTCAAGGTTCCCGGGGGGCAGCTCACGCTTATTATTACGCTGGTTCCTCTCTCCAACGGCGCATATTACGCGGCGCTGGATGCCCCCCAGCAGCGCATCAGCCGGATGCCTGCTGAGGTAACGCTGAAAGGCACCGATATTACGATTAGCATCGAGCAGGCGGGCAGCAAGTTTGTAGGCAAAGTGAAGGATGGGGGAACGACGTTTCAGGGAACCTGGACGCAGCCCGGGCTGTCGGCTCCGCTGACGCTTACGCGCATGGCCGCTGCCAAGCAGCCCGTAGCCGCCAGCAAGCCCCGCCTCACGCCACCGTACCGCGAGGAAGAGGTGAAGTTTGTGAATACTGCCGCCGACCTGGCCCTGGCCGGCACGCTGACCATTCCGGCGGGTCCCGGTCCTTTCCCGGCCGTGGTGCTGCTTTCCGACAATGGCCCCCAAAACCGCGACGTGGAACAGCAGGATTACCGCATGTTCGGGGCACTGGCCGACCACCTCACCCGTCGGGGTATTGCCGTACTGCGCTTCGATGACCGGGGCGTGGGCAAGTCGCAGGGCAACCACTTCGTGACCACCACCGCCGATTTGGTGGGCGATGCGCAGGCCGCCATGGTGTACCTGCGGGCAAAGCCCCTCATCGACCAGCGCTACATCGGGCTGATTGGCCACGGCGAAGGAGCCAACGTGGCTCTGCTGGCCGCCGCCGAGCAGCAGCCCGTTACGCCGGCTTTCGTAGTGTCCCTGTCGGGCTACGGCGTACCCGGCCGCGACGTGATTATGCGGCAGCAGATGGAAATTATGCGCCTGATTGGCTCGAACCCGGCGCAGGTGAAAGCCGCGCTGGAACTGCACAAGGAGATGGTGGAAATCATCCGCCAGACGCCCAACGACAACCAGGCCCGGGGCAAGGTGGCCGCCACGCTGCGCTTCAACAACGTAGACCTCGACCCCCACATGGCCCGGGCCCGCGCTATTCAGCTTACCTCGCCCTGGTCGCGCTATTTCCTCGATTTCGACCCCACCCGGAGCCTGACCAGTGTAAAATGTCCGGTGCTGCTGCTGGGTGGCTCCAACGATTTGCAGGTGGACTCGCACCAGAATATGGCTCCACTGAAGAAAGGCCTGAAAAGTGCCAAAGTGAAATCAGAGCGCATTGCCGGAGCCAACCACTGGTATCAACCCGAAATGAAGGATTGGCCGCTGGTGAACGGCGAGCAGCAGCCCGTATTCTCGCCCAAAGCCCTGACAGCTATGCGAGAGTGGATTTTTGAGAATACGGAGCGGCCCCAGCCCGGTCCATCGGCCGACAAATCGGCCACGACAACGCCCAAAACCGGTAAAAAAACCATCAAGAGTGCTCAGGCCAGCCGCTAGCTTGTAGCTATTTTAAATCCAAAAGCAAAGCGCCGGGCCAGTTCCGGCGCTTTGCTTTTGCCCCGTACTATTGCCCTTCGGGAACCCGCCACCCGGTTAGTAGCTTATAGCACCCTATGCACCTGTTGCGCGCCGATATACACGACCTACTGGCCTTTGAGATGCTCAGCCGGCATACGCTCGATATTCTACGGCATAAGCACGATGTGAGTGAAGGCGAGTTGTTCTCGGCATTGATGCAGGTGTTGCGCGAGCAGCGGGCCGCGCCTGGGCAGGTGCCGCCTAAGTCGGAAGGCCAGCTGCGGTGCGGACCGGAGGAGCACATCTGCCGGCATTGCGGGGAGTTTTTTCCGAAGCGAGATGCCATGAAGCACCTCTGGCAGGCGCACGACCTGGTGGTACGGCATGCTCCGGAAACTCATTATACCTCCGATGTTCGATTGGCAGCCCTCTACCGCCAAGCCCGCGCTACCGGTACCGATCCGCAGCCTTTGCTAGCCGCCTGGGAGGCTACCCAGCAGTTTGAGCAACGGTACACCCCGGTACGCACTGTGGGGCAGCGGCGGTACCTGGTGCGGCGGCGTGGCTACACCATTCTGGTGGTAGGCAGCACTACGCTCAACGGCCAGTACCAGCGCCACGACCTGAACCAGGACAGCCGCCGTCAGGGCTTTGCCCGCTGCCTACGCGGCACGTTTATCCTGGTGCCCATGCGTACCTGAGCGCCGTGGGCCACCGTAGTGGCTGATGCATCTAAGCCGGAGTGGGTTGCGTAGCAGGAGATATTCACCCTGTTCACTACGCTCCACTATGCTTCGTTTGCTTTCTGCTGCCCCGTTGCTGATTCTGCTTGCCGCCTGCCAGGGCCGTGAGCAACCCTACGGCACCGGCCCCCAAAACACCGCCCCCGATAAAGATGCCGGTGCTGCTGCGCTGCCCTTAGCCGGCATCTACGCCGATACCGTGCCCTGCAACGACTGCCAAGGCATAGCGACCCGCCTTACCCTCAAGCCGGATAGCCTGTACGAGCTGCAGGAAGTGTACATCGGCCGGCCGAAGCCGGAAAACTACCGCCGGGGCTCCTGGCGCGTGCGGGGACAGGTGGTTACGCTGGAGCCCAGCGGTAACGACCCCGTACGCCGGTATCAAGTAGAACCGAACCAGGGATTGCGCCTACTGGATGCGGATGGTAAACCCATGCAGACGGCCGGTCAGGATTACACGCTGCAACACCTGGCGGCCACCGACCTCAGCGCCACCGGTACCAAGCGGGAATTCACCGGCCGCTACACCTACTTGGCCGATGCGGCAGTATTTGTGGAGTGTGGCTCCGATAAGCGCTACGCCATAGCTCCGGCCGGCCTCGGAGCCCAGCTGGAGCGCCAATACGGTACTACCCGCAAGGAAGCTGGCAAGCCGGTATTTCTGCGGGTAGCCGCTACCGTCACCAGCCAGGGCCGCATGGAAGGCACGGTCACGGAAGAAGCCTTGCAGGTGGATAAAATTCTGGAAATGAAGCCCGACCCCATCTGCCCCCAGGATCAGAAGCAGGCTTTTCTGAAGTAAGTATTCCGGTAAAAGAGACGGGGCCGGTGTTCAGTGCTGAACACCGGCCCCGTTGCTTTTACCTTACAGTCAGGATCAGGATTTGGCTTTTTCAGGAGTCATATCCAGGCGACGCAGCTTATCGGCACTCAGTGCAGTAATACCCACCACTACTAGGGTCATGATGCCGCCGAATACCACGGAAGCCGCCGTGCCCAGCCATTTCGCCATGGCCCCCGACTCAAACGCGCCGATTTCGTTGCTGGACCCGATGAAGATGTTATTCACCGCGGACACCCGTCCCTTCATGTGCTCCGGAGTAAACGTATGCAGCAGCGTGGAGCGCACAATTACTGACACAGAATCGAACATGCCCGTCAGGAATAGCAGACCCAGGGAAAGCCAGAAATTGCGCGACAGGGCAAACCCGATGGTGGCCAGCCCGAAACCCGCCACGGCCCAGAGTAACTTACGCCCTGCATGGCGGCGCAGGGGAAAATACGTGAGCAATACGGCCATCAGTACCGAGCCCAGCGCCGGTGCCGACTCCAGGTGGCCCAGGCCGGTGGAGCCCACTTTCAGGATGCTTTCGGCGAATACCGGCAGCATAGCCACGGCTCCACCGAACAACACCGCAAACAAATCCAGAGACAACGCGGCCAGCACCAGCTGATTTCCGAAAATGAACTTCAGCCCGGTGCTGATGCTTTCCCGGAAATCGGGGGCGGCGCCCTCACGCTCCGGCAGCGGGTGTGAAGCCAGACTACCGAACAACCCCAGCGACACCAGCAGCATCGTGGTTGCCACGGTGTAAGCTCCGGCCACACCCAGCGGTGCAATCAGGTAGCCACCAATTACCGGCCCTATCACCGAAGAGCCCTGCCAGGTAGTGCTGTTCCAGGTAATAGCATTGGCTAGTTTCTCCCGGTCGGGCAGCAGCTGGGGCATGTAGGAGAACAGCGCCGGCCCCAGAAAGCCCCGGGCAATACCACTCACGAAAATCACCGCGTAAATGGGCAGCGTACCCAGGTGCTCCGAAGCCAGCAGGTTAATTCCCGCCGAGGATGACAGGGCCGCCAGTACCCCCGCGCACAGCACCAGCAGCGCTACGGCTACCAGAATGATGTTTTTCCGCTTGATGGAATCTGCCACGTGCCCCGCGTACAACGAGACGGCAATGCTGGGAATGGCTTCCGTCAGGCCAATGAGGCCCAGTTTCCATGGGTCGCCGGTGAGCTTGAACAGCTGCCAGCTTACCACCAGCCCCTGAATGCGGGTGGCAATAACGAAACTGGCCCGGGCCGAGATAAACCGGCGAAAATCCGGAATACGTAGGGCCGCGTACGGGTCATGGCGAGGGGAGTCGGAAGCAGGGACGGGTGCTGACATACAAGAGCAGGCCGGAAAGCAACGGCCGGGCAAAGGTAGGCCCCGCCGCTCGCCTGCTAAGCTCAGCCAGAGCACTTTTCTCCTTTTAGCTAACGTGGGTTTTCACTGACAAGCCTTTTTGCCCTGCTTATCGTACGTATACCGGACGCACTGCACAACCTGCCGGCTTCACGGCTGTTACCCAGGCTTTCTCTCACGTTTTGTTGCTTCCCCTATGTCTATTATAGCCTCTGATACCCCCGACCTGCTGACGATGCAGTACCGTCCCGAGTTGGGAGTGATGGACGTACGCTGGCTGCGGCCGGTGGCAGCCCGGGAACTGCAGCAGAGCTACAGCATGGCCCTGGAAGCAGCCCCGGCTACCCGCTACTGGCTGCTGGATTTGCGCCAGCGCGGCCCGGCCAGTGAAGACGACACGCACTGGGTACTAACCCAGTTTGTACCCGATCTGGCGGCCCGGACGCGCGGCCGCGTGTACCTGGCGTTTCTGGTAGCGGCCAGCCAACTCAGCCCCGAAGAACAGGAAGCCGGTTCCCCCATGGTACTCACCGACCAGGCCCACGTGCGTCTGTTTGCCGCTGAGGAACCGGCCTTGCATTGGCTGGCTGGCCGTCAGCACCACGAAAGTGACTAATGTCTTTGTTTACCCCACTAGTGCTTATACCACTCCACCGTTTCACCATATGCCCGCCGTTACATACCATCTCCGCTCCCTGCTGCTGGCAGGTTTGCTTACTACTGCTTCTGCGGCTGCCCAAGCGCAGCAAACTGTTCCGGCAGCAACATCCCAGTCTCAGCTAAAAGACGGTGCCTTTCGGCGCAATGGAAAAGTGTTCCGGCTGCAGGCTGGCCAGACCACTCCCCTATCCGCTCCCCTACGCTTTGCCAACGGCCTCACGCTTCGCCCTGATGGTATTATGGTGAGCAAGAGCGGCACTCGTCAGCTACTGGAAAACGGCAAAGCCGTGAACATGCAGGGCGACGTGGTGATTTACCGCGACGATATGATGACCCCGGAGGCCATTGCCCGCCACGATGAGCAGGCCACCGGCTCATCGGGTACTACTACCGTTGCTATTCCGGTTTCCACTAATATGGCCGCTATAGCCACCCAACTGCAGAATACCGCCCAGCGGCTAGACCAGTTGCGGCAGCTAAGCCAGTTGCTGGACCAGAGGGCAGCGGCAGCCGCTACCGGTACTAGCACTACAACAGAGCTGGAGACCCGTATTCGGCAGTTAAGCCAACAGCTCCAGCCCTAGCGCACGGTTTTTGCTATATACCTTTTCCGGAGGCTGATTTTCTCGTTTATTATTGAGAGAATCAGCCTTCGTTGGCATATAGCTACACGGCACCAGCCAACGCCACCGGCAATAGGGTATTAAGTATTTAGGATAAGTGATATTAGGTTTTTCAACAGGTCGAAAAAATTTTGTCATTTCCTCTCCTTACCCGTTGCGTTTCGATTAGCGGTTCTCTACATTTGATTTATTCCAATTCTTCATTCTTCCTTCACGCGAGTATTCACCGGCAACTGCACCCTATGGCCTAAAGCTCTACGTTCCCTTCTTTTTCGTAGTGTTTATGGAAACCATGCAGCCGAGCGACTCTGCTCTCATCTCGCTTTATATTGCCGGCCAGGAAGATGCCTTTGCTCAACTGCTTGAGCGGCACAAGGCCCGTGTATTTACTACTATTATGCTCATTGTCCGCGACGAAGACGTAGCGGAAGATTTGCTGCAGGACACGTTCATCAAAGCCGTGCACACCATGAAGAGTGGCCGGTATAATGAAGAAGGAAAATTTTCGTCCTGGATTTGCCGCATTGCGCATAACTTGGCTATTGACTGCTTCCGCCGCGAAAAACGGAGTCCTTTATTGAACCTTGACACAACAAGTCATGCGTTCAATTCGTTGTCGTTGGCAGAAGAAGGAGCCGAGGCCGCGCTTACCCGGGAAGAAACCCACGCGCGGCTCCGGGAACTGATTCAGGAGCTGCCCGCGGCGCAGAAAGAAGTCCTGATCATGCGCCACTACGGCGACATGAGCTTTCAGGAAATTGCCGATGCAACGGGGGTCAGCATTAATACCGCGCTGGGGCGTATGCGCTATGCGCTGATCAACCTGCGGAAAAAAATGGCCGCACAACCCGTTTTCTATGATCAAAACCTTTACCCACGAGACGCTGCTCCGGTACGTGTACAACGAATTGCCAGCTAAGGAGCACCAGCAAGTTGAACACGCCCTGCTGCACGATGCCGAGTTAGCGGCTTCCTGCGCCGATTTGCTGTTGGCCCAGCGTGCCCTCAACGACTTACGCCGCGCACCCAGCCAGCGCACCACCGATTCAATTCTGCAGTATTCCCGCACCTTTCTGCGGAAGGAATAACCCGCTTTCTTACCCCAAAGCACCGCGCCGCAAAAGTACCGCTTGGTACCTTTGCGGCGCGGTGCATTAGTGCCGTACCGGCCTTCCCCATCAGTTCTATAGCTTTTCATGCGCAAGCCCGAGCGTTTCCGCCACTTCCTTGAGTATTTCACCACTCATTTTCCGAAACCGGAAACGGAGCTGCACTACCGCAACCCGTATGAGTTGATTGTGGCAGTGGTACTCAGCGCCCAGTGTACCGACAAACGCGTGAACCAGGTAATGCCGGCCCTGCTGGAGCAATTCCCAACGCCCGAGCAGCTGGCAGCTGCCTCGGCGGAGGATATTTTCCCATTTATCCGCAGCGTCTCCTACCCTAACAATAAGGCCAAGCACCTGGCGGGCCTGGGCCGCATGTTGGTGCAGGATTTCGGCAGCGAGGTACCCAGCACGATTGAAGAACTGCAACGGCTGCCGGGCGTGGGTCGCAAAACGGCTAACGTGGTAGTATCGGTCATCTACAATCAGCCGGCAATGGCTGTCGACACCCACGTATTCCGGGTATCCCATCGGCTGGGACTGGTAGCCGAAACCGCCACTACGCCGCTGGCGGTGGAGAAGGAACTGGTGCGCTACATTCCGCAGGATCTGATTCCCAAAGCACACCACTGGCTGATTCTGCACGGCCGGTATATCTGCCTGGCCCGCTCTCCTAAATGCGCTGTTTGCCCGCTTTCCGGGTGGTGCAAATACTACGCTGATGTTATCAGCAAAACGATTAATTCAGCTACAGAAAATGCTCATACTCGCCGAAAAGCCATTAATTCCAAACTCAATAGTACAACTTAGTATATAAGTAGTTCTAAGAAGCCTATAAGTTCCTCTATGGTGTAGAGGGAAGGGCGGGGTGAATCACCGGGATGCTGCTTCTAGAATATGCTGCATCACTTGCCCTATCTGTCGACGGTCAAATTCGGTAGCCGCTATTTGGCGTCCCTGCTCCCTGGCAGCTTGTAAGTATTCCGGTGTCCGGAACAGACTGGCTAGTTTCTCTGCCAAAGCCGCAGCGTCATCGGCGGGCGAGTACCAGCCACAGTGGTGCTGCTCCACGAAGTCTTTCGTCCAGCCGGAATTGGTCACGATGACGGGAGTACCCACAGCCAGACTGTCGTAGAACTTGGCGGGTGAGTTGGCATGCAGCACGGGCAGGCCCAGAAAAGGTGCTACCGATACATCGGCGAGCTTAAACCACGCAAACACGGCATGGCGCGGCTGCGACGGCACCACCCGAATGAAAGGGTAGCTGACCGACGCGCGCTCCAGAAGTCCATCATAAAACCCGTGCCCCATAAACAGCCACACTGCGTTGGGGCACTGAGTGGCCAATTGAATAGCCGCTTCCACCAGCAGCGGAATATTGTTGGCCCGCCCGAAGGTGCCGGCATATAAAATAACCTGTTTGCCTTCCAGCCCCCAGGCCTGCCGTAAAGCAGCAACGGCCTCCTCCGTGGCAGCCGCTGCCAGGTCCAAGTCGGTGCCGTTAAGCAAGGTATGCACTTTTTGAGGTGCGAAGGGGTTGCGCTTGGCTTCCTGCCCGATGCCTCGCACGTAGTCCGTCATATCCGGCGAGAGGGTGACAATGGCCTGGGCCTGCTGATACATGGTGCGCTCCATGCGGTACAGGGCCTGCTGCAGCTGCCGGTTGGGTACTGCCCCCATTGCAATAGGAAACGACGGCCACAAATCCTGCACCTCAAACACCCACGGCACCCGCCGCCAGCGGGCCACCTGCGCCGCCGCCCAAGCCGCCGTGAGCGGCGTGCTGATGCCCCAGATTACGTCTGGCTTGTCTATACGCAGCCCTTCCCGGAGGGCATAAGCAGCGTAGTGCCCGAACGACATTCCCCGGCGGAGAACTCCCATCCGGTTTTCATAGGGTACGGCGGCAGCACGCATTTCCACGCCCTCCGGTATCCAGGGAAACTCCTGCGTTAGGCGCTGCTGCTCCCAGGTTTGGGTGGTGATCAGCGTAATACGGTGCGCACGGGCCATTTGCGCCAGCAGCGCGTAGTGCCGACTGGTCGCGGGGCAGTCGGGGTTAGTATGATACTGGCTGAAGACGGCAATGTGCACCGGCGGAATGGTTAATGCGAATTAAGACACCTTCCCCCGGTTGACTTTAGGCCGGTAGCGCGAGTCGTTGAGGATGCGCTGGGCGTTTTTCTCCGCCATCAGCTGCTTCAGGGTCACGGTCGGATGCTCAGCCATGTACTTGCGTACAATCTGCCAACCAACCCACGCCCCTACCCTTCCGGGGCAGGTTTTATCAATTTCCGGAATGTTGGGCCGCTCCCCGATGTACTTCTGAATGGTGAAAGCAGCTGTGTTATAGAGCAGGTTCTTTTCGATGAAGTGCGCCCAGATTTTGCCCTCGTTGAAATGCACTCCGGCCATTTCCTTATCGGTATAGCCAATGAGCAGGGAATCGGGCGTGCAGGGCAGCATCTTTTCCGCGAAGTAGAGCGACTTGCCGAACTGCACCATTTCGCCCAGCATCGTCTGGTTGGTGAGTTGCTTCTGGTTGTATTTACTGCTGATGGCCAGTGCTACGGCAGGCACCAAGTGTTCTTTGGTGTAGCGCCGCAAAATGTAGCCGGGTACATTGGGGCGGTAGGCAGCCTCAGGACCCACAAAAAAATCGGTACTGAGCACCAGCAGGCTGTCATTCACAAATAAATCCTGACTTAAACCGCTCACAAAGGTTTTGACGGGCGGCACCCGGAAGTCCGGAAAATAATAGCGAATGTGCTGAAACATCGGTTTCAGCTGCTGCTCCAACTCGGCGGTGGTAAAGGTGGTATCAGCCTGGGCACCCAGTTTCTGCAGACCGGAGTTGGTAGCCAGGCGCGTAAGCGTGGCTGCCAGTACGCCCGCCGGGTATTGCCCGCTTTGCAGAAACTGCCGGGCAAACAGCTTATGCTCTTGCAGAAACTGGTTGGCGTCGGCCGGTGACTTTATTTGAAAGAACGGTTTTTCCAACCGTTCAATGGTCACCGGTGCTTCAACTTTAGCTACTTCCGGGTTCAGCTCACAGCTTTCCTGACTTCGGCCGCAGGCCAACAGCGTGGCGGCAGTGGTCAGCAGGAGGATCAGGGTACGCAAACGGGCAGGAATATGCATCACGCTTCTATCTTTAAGGCGAAATTAGCCAAAACCAAACGGCTCTCAGCCGTGGTTCGTGTTTCTCTCCTCCACTAAATCCACTGCTGCCATGAAAAACGCTCTGCTTACCCTTCTCGTTAGTGGTGCCACCATTGGTGCAGCATCGGCCCAGGTTGAAATTGGCCTGAAGGTTTCGCCTTCCATCACGCACCTGCGTACCGATTCGCCCAGCACCTATGGCTTCGAAAACCAGAAATCCAAAGTGGGTATCGGCGGCGGTATCATCGTCGATTACTTCTTTGGGCAGAACTACGCCTTCAGCACCGGCCTGGAGCTGACTGGTAAAGGCGGCACCATCAGCTACTTTGACCCCAACCGTGGAGCCAACGGCCAACGCGTCGAGCAAAAAATCGGGCTGCAATACCTGCAAATACCCGTCACGGTGAAGCTCTTCACCAATGACATTGCCACCGATACCAAGCTCTATTTTCAGCTGGGCGGCTCCCTGAACGCGGCTATTGCCGGCCGCATCAATGGAGACAAACGCTACACCGATGCCAGTACCGGCCAGGAAACCAAAGCCGCCAAGCACGTTATCATTCCGGATGCGGCTCTGCGGGGCGGTTTTGGAGTGGAGTATCAGCTGGGTCAGAACACCAAGCTGCTGGCCGGCCTGAGCTACCACCGGGGACTCTTCAACATTGACAACTATTTCGGGGATGAGCGAAATTTCAAAGAAGTAGAATTGAAAAACAGTGAGTTTGCCCTGGATCTGGGCATCAAGTTTTAACTCGTCAGAGCCCCACACAGCACAACGCCCGCAGTACCGTATGGTGCTGCGGGCGTTGTGCTGTGTGGGGCTCCTATAAAACCCGAAATGGGGTAACGGCCTGGCGGCCGGCTACCAACGGCAGCAGTACAATAGTGGCTGTTGGGGCTGGTAGGTGAGCAAGAGCATCAGCCCCCGCAAAACACAGCGCCGCCACTACCAGAAACTGCAGCCACCCCAGCACACTTCTAATCGACATTTTTCGGGAGCAGTTTGCGGTGGCAGCGTGAAGCCGTTACAGGTGAAAATACCGTCGCGCTTACTGGGCAACACCACCAGCACTGTTTGCTGTTCAGCACTGCCGTAGCCACAGGTCAGGCTTACAGTAGCGTTATTGGGGAATGTGAAAGTAAAGCCACCAACGGAGTTGACTACGGCCACGGCCTGGTGCGTATTGGCCAGTTATACGGTAGCGCCGGGTAGCGGCATACCGTCGACCTTGTGATGCCACCGGTTACGATTACCGGGCTGTAGTCGTGCATACTATCATCCGGGGACGTTACACGGCGCGGCTGCAACCGCGCCGTGGTAGTCGCTGCTTTGGTTGTTACTTCTTTTTTGAACGTGTGTGTGGGCTTTACGGGCAACGAGCCGAAAGCTGAAGCTGTTTGCACTACCAAACCCAGTGTAGCAGCCAACAGAAAAGACGGGCGGAGCACATAGTAGGTAATGGCAGGTGAAGAAGGAATTAGCGGCGTGCCGATTCGTCTGCAAACGGATTCTGAAGCATGTTGGAGACAGGTTGGCGTTCCTCCAGCCAGCGAAACGTGCTGTACTGACCGAAGGTAAGAACGCGCCACAGGGCCGCATTGTAAGTGGCAATAGCCTGCTTGCTAGCCGGGCCGCCCTGCTGCAGTTCCAGCAACGTGGCCCGGCGGACTTCAGCGGCCTGCTTACCGGTCAGACGCAGCATATCGACGAGGTAGCAGGTGAGTTGCAAGGAGCGCCTGGACAGTTCCGCATCCTGTTGAGCCCGTGGCTTCGTCATTTTTGGCAGCTTCATCATTCTGCGATGCACCGGATAAGTAGCGGCCAGAGCGTTGACAGTCAAAGCACAAACCATCAGCAGTGAGTGGAAAATCTTTTTCACGCGAGCAGGTGCATTGTCGGTTGAGTAGTACCCCTTTGTTGGAGAAGATCCAAACCTACCGTGCTCAGGTACTAATTACTTGGTCCGTTATCCCAATGAGGGAAAACTCTTCTCAAACGGCTTGGTTTCATATGCGAACAGATTTGCTGCAACGCCAAATCCACTCATTGCATGTAGTTCGTACAACCAGCTTGCAACTGTACTGAACGAGTATTAGATCCAATTCATCCAATTTACTGGCTGGCCTACTACAAGGCTAACAGCCTGCAGATTACTTTGCATGGGTTGAGTTGTATCAGTATCCCAAAGTGAGACTTATAACAGTTTCATTCTGATGAGCTACTCCGTTTCCTACTCTTCGTCGTATGCCCACTTCTTTTGCCTGCGTAATAGTTGATGATAACGAAATCAACCGGCTGACACTCGAGCACATGGTTGAGCTGACGCCGGAACTCAACCTAGCGGCCTCGCTGCCGGGCAGCCTGGAGGCGCTGCAATACTTCCGCCAAGGCGGAAAAGCCGACTTATTGCTGCTCGATATTGAGATGCCACACCTGACGGGTCTGGAACTGGCCCGTTTACTGCCACAACCAGCTCCCCCGGTTATCATGGTTACCACCCACCGGGACTTTGCGGTGGATGCTTTCGAGTTGCAGGTGGTCGATTATCTGGTAAAACCCATCGACCTTCCTCGATTCACCCAAGCGGTTGCGCGGGTGCTGAACCGTCAGCGGACACTGCCGGCCACATCCACTCCGGATGCTCCCACTGAGGCTGTTAACTCGGAGCTATTTATTAAGGTGGGTACCAAAATGTTGCGTCTCAACTTCGATGAAGTGCTGTTCATTGAAGCTATGTCCACATATTCCATATTGGTCACGGGTACCCAGAAGCACATTGTGTACCTGACGCTGAAAGCCTTGGCTGAACGGCTGCCGTTTGCGCATTTTGTCCGCGCCCACCGGAGCTACATTGTTAATACGCAGCGCATCGACGCGGTAGAGGACAATATGCTTCAGCTTGGCAAGTATGAGGTGCCGGTAGGCAAGTCGTATCAGGACGAATTCTACCGCCACCTGCGCGGTTTGTAACCCTATTCTGCCGGCAGTTCCCCTGGCAACTCATGCAACGCCCGCTTTACCTGCGCCACTACGCGGGCCACGGCCGTGTGCGCGGCTCCTTGTTCAACTCCTGCCAAGGCAGGTACTTCATGCTCCAGCTGCTGCAGAGCACCCGCTACATCCTGCACCCCCAACGACTCGATACCGGGCTTGATGTGGTGCACAATGGCGGCTACCTGCTGCCAGTCGCCACGGGCGGCAGCAGTTTCCAGCTGCACCAAGCTGCCCGGCATATTCAGTAGGAACGAGCGGATAATCTTAACCACGAATGCCTCCCGGCCGTGGGCCAGGGCACGCAGCTTTGTCAGATCGTAGCTGCTTTTCGGCGCAGCAGCTGGTGGCAGCAGCTTTTCCAGAATCTGATATAGTTCTACTTCTTCGAAGGGCTTCGTCAGGCAATCATTCATGCCCGCTGCCAGGTATTTCACATAGTCGGCCCGGAAGGCGTTGGCCGTAAGGGCCAGAATGGGCACACTGGCTTTGGCGGCATCGGGCAGCTGGCGGATCAGGGCAGTGGCTTCCAATCCACTCATGCCCGGCATCTGAATATCCATCAGAATGGCATCGTACTGGCCTTGTTGATAGTGCTCAACCCCCTGCTGACCGTTTTCGGCCTCGTCTACCTCTACGCCCCACTCTTCCAACAGCATCCGCGCCACATCCCGGTTAATTTCGTTGTCTTCTACCAATAGCACCCGACGGCCGCGCAACGCTCCGGTATCGAAAGAGGATGCAGCAGTAGCGGCCAGTTGCGGGGCCGTGCGGGGCAGCGTCAGCTGAAACCGGAACGTGCTTCCTTTTCCTACTTCGCTATCTACGGTCAGGGTCCCGCCTAACTGCTCTATAATAGCCCGGGAAATGCTTAGGCCAAGGCCGGTACCCCCGAACCGGCGCGTGGTGTCGGCGTACGCCTGCGTAAAGCCTTCAAATATGCGGTCCAGCTGCTCCGTAGGAATGCCTATTCCGGTATCCGTTACCAGAAACTCTACTGTGAGGGTTTCGGCAGTAGCTGCCAGCTGTTGCCCTACCACCGTAATATGCCCACCCGGTTCGGTGAACTTGACGGCATTAGCCATCAGATTAATAAGAACCTGATTGAGGCGGTATGGGTCACCAACGACCCAAGGCATTGAACAGGTTGCTTTCAGGGGCGTACCAGCTACGGTAATGCCTTTTTCGATGGCCTGGTGCACCAGTGGCTGCAGCGCTTCGGCCATTGAGTCGCACAGATTAAAAGCAGTCTGCTCGAACTCCAGCTTGCCCGACGTAATCTTGGCCATGTCCAGCACATCGTTGATAATGCTGAGCAGGTGCTGGCCCGAATTGCGGATAATACGCAGCAAATCCTGCTGCCGACCATCGAGGCGAGTTTTGCTAAGCTGTGTGGCCATACCCAGCACCCCGTTCATAGGCGTACGGATTTCGTGGCTCATGTTGGCCAGAAAGTTTTCCCGGGCCCGCACCGCTGCTTCAGCCTCATCCTTGGCATGGTTGAGCTCCTGCTCTACCAGCATGCGTTTGGTAATATTTACCAGGTAGAGGTTAGCATAACCTTCCTCTGGGAAAGGCACCACGAATACCGCGTAAAAGCTGCTACCCACCGGTATATCTACCTGCCAGGGTGCATCCTGACTTAGGGCGGCAGATGCCAGCCGCTGAATTTTAGCCAGTAAACGGTTCTGATCGGTTTCATTCAGCCCGGCGTGCAAAGCACTGGCAGCCGGATTGTTGTACAGCACTTGGCCTTCACCATCAATCCGGAAAATCGGGTTGGGATTCTGCCCCGGGATGCTGGCTACGGCCCGCAACTGCTCAGCCGCGCGATGATAATCGGTGGCGTCCCGTAGCCGAATCATACTGCGGGCACTCAGCGTATCTACCTGCTGCACCGGGATAAAATCCCGCTCTAGAATACGGCCGTCGCTCAGGTCCACCCGTTCGTTGAATACGGGCTGACCTAACGCCCGCAGGGTATGAATACGCTTCTCGAAAGCAGCTCCATCAGCGGCCAAGCCCTTCATCAGCGCCGCCATTTCCTGCCACGGACGACCAATCCAGTAGGCCGCGGGCTGAGGCATATCCCACAGCTGACAGAACCGCTCATTCACCAGCGAAATCCGTCCGTCCGTATCCGTCAGCAATACGCCTTCCTGTACGTAATTAATCAGGTGGCCCAGGCGGTTTTCCATCGTACGGGCTACCTCTTTCGCCGCCTGCAGTTCCTGCTCCAGCTCCTGAATCCGTTGATGTGCCCGGGCAGCATCTGAAAACTCAAACGGAACAGTAGGAGAAGATTTCATGAGGGGGAGCTGAGAAGAAAGAGCTTCACGCAAGTACGCCTGTCCTCGCCGAATGGTCAACCATTCTGGCTGAATATATAGTTTTGCCCTGTCAACGTGCGTTTGCAGTGGCCGAAAGACAAGCAGACCGAGGTAGGTCGGGAACCTAGGTTGCTACACTAAAAAAGGCCGCTTCACTATCCGTGAAGCGGCCTTTTCTTCTATCAGGAGGAGTTTTCTCGCAGAAAATCCGTCAGTCAATTATTTCCAGTTCCCGGTCCTGCAACCGGCTCATGGCCGCTGCGGCCGAGTGCAGCTCGATTTCCTCGCCGTGCTCGTCCTCGATGCGGTATTCGGTGAGGCCCAGACTGGTGTCTTTCATCACCTTTACCCACTTGTAATACTTCAGGTACCATTTCATCTGGCGGCTTACCAACCCTTTGGTGTAATAAGCGTGCAGGAAAGGATGTACCGAAAGTGTAATACCCGACTGGTTTTGAGCTACCAGCAGGTCGTCAATGCTGTTGTCGATTTCGTCCGTCACAAGGATGGACGCCGAAATCTTACCCGTGCCACCGCAGGTAGGGCACACCTCACCGGTGACAATGGCTTCGGCCGGCCGCACGCGCTGCCGGGTAATCTGAAGCAGGCCAAACTTGGTGATGGGCAGAATGGTGTACCGCGCTTTATCATGTTTCATGATGCTGTGCACGGCATCCTCTACCTTCTTGCGGCTCTCGCCCGACTTCATATCAATGAAATCGACCACGATGATGCCGCCCATGTCGCGCAGCCGGAGCTGGCGGGCTACTTCTTTGGCGGCCGCTAGGTTCACGTGCAGGGCCGTGGCCTCCTGGTCGCCTTCCTGGTTGCTCTTGTTACCGGAGTTTACGTCGATAACGTGCAGAGCTTCCGTGTGCTCAATAACAAGGTAGCCGCCACCGGGCACCGTTACGGTTTTGCCAAACAGCGTTTTCAGCTGCTTCTCAATGCCGTGCTGCTCGAACACTTTTACCTTGCCGGTATGCAGCTTCAGCAGGCCCAGCTTATCGGGCGCAATCTGCTGCAGGTAGCTGCGCATCTCCTCATACATTGGCGCCGAGTCCACGGTAATGGCATCGAACGACTCGTTGAGCATGTCGCGCAGCATGGAAGAGGTGCGGCCCAGCTCACCCAGAATCTTATCGTTGGGTTTCCCCGTCTTCAAATTCTGGAACAAGGTGTTCCACTTCTCCACCATATTCTGCATATCCCGGTCGAGCTCAGCCACCTCGCGACCCTCGGCCACGGTGCGGATAATCACGCCGAAATTGTCAGGCTTGATGGAAGCAATGAGCCGCTTGAGCCGCTCCCGCTCCGTCTTGCTGACAATCTTCTTGGATACGCTGATGGTGTTGGAAAACGGCACCAGCACCAGGTAGCGGCCGGCCATGGAAATATCCATGGACAAGCGCGGACCCTTCGTGGAAATCGGCTCCTTGATGATTTGCACCACCAGTTGCTGGCCCTTCTTCAGGACGTTATCGATTTTGCCGACTTTGTCGAGCGTCCCGTCAAACTGGAAGGTTTTCAGGGGGCCGACGGGTATTTTCTGCGAGTGTACGCCTTTGCCCCACTTCACCAAGGAGGGAAAATTCTCCCCCAGGTCGCCGTAGTGCAGAAAGGCGTCTTTTTGGTACCCGATGTCAATGAACGCGGCGTTCAGACCGGGCATAACTTTCTTGACCGTGCCCAGGAAGATGTCACCCACCGAGTAGGCGGTGTCGTTGCGGTCGAAATGATATTCGATGAGCCGCTTGTCCTGTAGCAGGGCAATCCGTTCTCCGTCCTGAGTAGAATTAATGATTAATTCGTTACTCAATGGATTAAGCGGTTAGAATGGCTGCTGCTGAGCGTTGGCCAGTTGCCGCTGCCCCCGAAACCCGTAAAGGGAAGCCGGTGCACCAAGGCACCAGCTTCCCTTTCGAGCCACGGGGAAAGCAAACTTATGGCCACTCTCAGAGAACCTAAGTGATAGATAGACGAGCCGCTGAACATATCAGAAACAGCCCGTCAGCAAAACCCCGGGAGGGCTTACTTCTTCTTGTGACGGTTCTTGCGCAGACGCTTTTTCCGCTTGTGAGTGGCAATCTTATGACGCTTTCTCTTTTTACCGCAGGGCATGTTGATGTGGGTTAAGTGGTTGAATGGTTTGTTTTGTTAGTTGTCAGTTACTTGTTATTAGTTGTCAGAAAATTCCGACAACTAATAACAAGTAACTGACAACTAATTTATTGCAGCTTTTTCAGCTCTTCATCCACCGAGGCAGCCAGGGCCGGATCGGGGCTGATGCTTTTGGCTTTCAGGAAGGCTTTTTTGGCTTCTTCCTTCGCGCCGGTTTTGGCTAACGTGACGCCAAGATAAAACTGTCCGTTGACGTTTTCGGGGTTTACTTTCGTCAATTCCTGAAAACGCCCCACGGCTTTATCAAACTGGCCGCTCTGAATTGCCAGTAAACCAAGGTTATACAACGCTTTTTCGTTGCGCGGATCTGCTGCCAGAACTTCCCGGATTAACGTAATACCCTGCACCGGGTTGGTGCTGGACATATATGCCATACCCAGGTTGGTCTTGGCATCGAGGTTGTCGGGGTTGTTCTTCAACACCTTTTCATACAGCTCCATGCACTTGGCCCCGAGCAGCTTCTGGCGGGCCTCAGTGGTAGCAAAGCTGTACGCCTCGAAATACTCGTCGGCGGCACGTTTCCAGGTTTGCTCGCCGGGGCGGGCAATGGCCATCTGCTCCAGATAGTAACCGGCACTGTCGAACCGCTCCACCGCCTTATACTTTTCCGCCAGCTGCTGCGCCAGACGAAGCCGGGCTGCCTGATCGGTTTCGGCGGTGAACTTACCAACCAATGCGCTGATTTCCCGGCGCTGAGCTGGGGGCAACGTCATGTGAGGCTGTTCGGCGGTGCCATTCTGCTCATGGCTACCGGCGGGGTGACCGTGCTCATCGAGGCCACTGGCAGCCGTAGAGGGCGCGGCTGCTCCCTGGTCACGATTAGCCGTACGGGCCGCATCCTGCGCAAGAGTTCCTTTGCCCTCCTTGGGTTTCACAATTACCTTCGGCAACAAAAACAAACCGGCCGCCAGCGCAAACGCCAGGGCCAGCACAAGTAGTTGATGCTTGGAAGAAGAGGTGGTAGTAGCCATCAGCACGGGAAAAAAGCCGGCCGCCAGGTCCCCGGTTACAGGGAGGCCCGGCGGCTCAGCCGGCAACTGAATGGTGCAGGATGCTTAAGCAGCCAGCTCCTTGATTTTCTTGCTGTTTTTGATCTTACCAATGAAGGTCTTCGACGGCTTGAAGCTGGGGATGAAATGCTCGTCGATGATAATCGACGTGTTTTTCGAGATGTTACGGGCTACTTTTTTAGCGCGCTTCTTGTTTACGAAAGAGCCAAAGCCACGCACATAAATGTTGTTGCCTTCAGCCATTGAATCCTTCACGACTTTGAAGAAGGCTTCTACGGTAGCCGAAACGTCTGCTTTCTCGATGCCGGTCTTGTCGGCAATTTCGGCAATTACTTCTGCTTTAGTCACGCTGGTAAGTGTACTAGGGAGTGAAAAATATTCTGATTGGCAAAAAGGATGCCTTTCCTCAAAACGTAAGCACTTGCCCGGTAAGAGTTTGCCTGCGTTTTGAGGGGCACAAAGGTAGTCCGCTTTTTTGGTTTTGCAAACCGTTTTCCCGCAATCCGCACCGGTGTCATGATTGCATCCAACTAATTCTTTCTCAAAGCCTTGAGTTTAGTCCTAACCGATCCTGCCCGTCTCTGGTTTTCCGCCGCCCTGCTCAACTGGTACCCACGCCACCGCCGCGACCTGCCCTGGCGCCACACTCGTGACCCGTACGCCATATGGTTATCGGAGGTAATTCTGCAGCAAACCCGGGTGAAACAGGGCCTCCCCTACTACCTGGATTTTATCACCTCTTACCCCACCGTACAGGACCTGGCTGCTGCCCCGCAGGACGAGGTACTGCGCCACTGGCAGGGCTTGGGTTACTACTCGCGGGCCCGCAACATGCACCATACGGCTCAGCAGGTGGTGCAGGAATACGGCGGGCAGTTTCCGGGCTCTTACCAAGAGCTGCTGAAGCTGCGCGGTGTGGGCCAGTACACTGCGGCCGCTATTGCCTCTTTCGCATACGATGAACAAGTAGCCGTACTCGACGGCAACGTATTCCGGGTGCTGGCGCGGGTGTTTGGCTTCACACAGGATATTGCTGCCCCGGCCAGCCGTAAGGTTTTCCAGCAGCTGGCCGATACGCTGATTCCGGCCGAGCAGCCGGCCGAGTTCAACCAAGCCATTATGGAGTTTGGGGCCATCCAGTGCACCCCGGCAAAACCTGACTGCCTGTTCTGTCCACTACAGCAGCAGTGCTTCGCATTCCAGCACGGTATGGTGCAGGAGCTGCCGGTGAAAAGCAAGGCCAAGGCCGCCCGCACCCGCTACTTCCACTACCTGGTGCTACGCCACGCCAATACAGTGTACCTGCGCAAGCGTGGGCCCAAGGATATTTGGGAAGGACTCTACGATTTCGCGCTGCACGAGACGGAATCGGCTGAGCTGCCGGCGGTGGCCGTAGTGGAGGTGGTGGAAAGTCTGGGTGGCCGTGTGGCTACGAACCGGGCCGAGGAACCAGTGGCCGCGCTGCGGCACGTACTGAGCCATCAGAAAGTGGAAGCGAAGTTTCATGCGGTATGGCTGCAGGAGCCGCTACCGGCCGCTACACTGGCCGCCACTGGCTTGGCCCCCTACCAGGCCGCCGAAATTGAGGAGCTGCCGAAATCAATTCTTATTACCAATTATATTAGCAATTCAGGAATTTAAACACCTAACTATATTGGCAAATAATATCATATTTACTATCTTTATACGTCAGTACTCAGTTCTTATTTCTTTACTTTCAACTACTTCTCTTCAAAGCGTATGGCAAGCGTAAACAAAGTAATTCTAATTGGCCATTTGGGCAAAGACCCCGAAGTTCGGCATCTGGAAGGCGGCAACTCGGTAGCCAACTTTACGATGGCTACCAATGAATACTATAAAGACAAGCAGGGTAACCGCGTGGAGCGCACCGAGTGGCACACCGTAGCCGCGTGGCGCGGCTTGGCCGAATTGGCTGAAAAGTACTTGCGTAAAGGCCAGCAGGTATACGTAGAGGGCCGCATCCGTACCCGCCAGTACCAGGATAAGGACAACCAGACGCGCTACGTGACGGAAATTATAGCCGAAGAAATTTCTTTGCTGAGTAACCGCCCAGCCACTGATTCTGCACAACCCGTAGTGGCGGCGGAAACGCCTACCACTTTCCGCCAGGAACCAGAGCTGGACCAGTTACCATTTTAACCGTCTGCTTTCTTTCAACGAAAACCCCGCCGGAGCCCTGTGCCCCGGTGGGGTTTTTATTAGGTAGATTTTTCCGGGCGGAGCCGGAACGCGGGCCGCCGTTGCGCCGGTTTCTTGGCTACCTTTACTACTTCATTCGTCCCGCTTCCGCATGGCCGTTTCTTCCTCTTTGCGAGCCGCTGCGGCGGTTAGCACACTGCTCACGCTGGCTGCCGGCTGCACCTCGGCTCCCGATTTCACGCCCAAGCCCAAGGGCTACAACCGCATCGATTTGCCGCCGCATGCCTACCAGCAGCTGGCGCCTGGTCGGCCGTACACGTTCGAGTACTCGCGCTACGCCAAAATTCTGCGCGACTCCTCCTACCTAGCCCAGCCGAACTGGATTAACGTGTACTATCCGCAGTTGAAAGCCAACGTGCAGATTACGTACGCCGACCTCAAAGGCCGGCCGCAGTTATATACCAAGCTGCTGGAAGATGCCCGCAAGCTCACCAGCAAGCACGAAATCAAAGCCACGGCCATCGACGAAACTACTCTCAAAACGCCCCATGGCATGCGCGTGGCCGTATTTGAGCTGCAGGGCGAGGTACCCAGCCAGTTCCAGTTCTACACTACCGACAGCACCCGCCACTTCTTCCGTGGAGCGCTGTATTTCCGCACCGCCACCGCCAACGACTCGCTGGCTCCGGTGATTGAGTACGTAAAGCAGGACGTAGTACGGCTGCTGAACACGCTGCAATACAAGTAACTGTCAAATTGTTGAACTGGTGAACGGCTTGATGGCCGCTTGTTTTCCTTGCCGAGGGCGCAAACCCTCCAGCCGTTCAGCAATCCAGCCATTTTCCCTTGAGCAACTTCTTTCAGACCAAGATTGAGTACCTGCGGGGCGTGGGCCTGCAGCGGGCCCAGCTGCTGCAAAAGGAACTAGGCCTGTTCACGTACGGCGACCTAATCCAACGCTATCCGTTCCGCTACCTCGACCGCACCCAGTTCTACAACATCTGCGACCTGCACGATGACCTGCCGTTTGTGCAGGTGAAGGGCATTCTGCGCAACCGCGAGGTAGTGGGCGAAGGCCCCAAGAAGCGCATGGTGGCTAAAGTGGCCGATGCCAGCGGGGAGCTAGAGCTGGTGTGGTTCAAGGGCGTGAATTACCTGGAAAAGGTGATTAAAAACCACCAGGAGTACATCGTGTTCGGCAAGCCCACCATGTTCAACGGCCGCCCCCAGATGGCGCACCCGGAAATGGAAGAGGTAACCGAGCAGAAAGCCGGCCAGAGCTACCTCCAGCCGGTGTACAACACTTCCGAGAAGCTCAAAAACTACCACCGCGTTGATAGTAAGGCCATCATGCGCATGGTGGCCGATCTGCTGAAGATTGCCCTGCCCCAGGTGCAGGAAACCCTGTCGCCGGCCCTGATTCAGCAGTACGGGCTAATGGACAAGGCCACGGCCATCCAGCAGATTCACTTCCCCCAGAGCACCGAGTTGCTCCAGACGGCCCGCTTCCGCCTCAAGTTTGAGGAGCTGTTTTACGTGCAGCTTAAGCTGCTGCGCCAGCGCGACCAGCGCAAGGTTACGCTGGCGGGACAGATCTTTAAGGAGGTGCCCACGCTGGTGCATTTCTATAAGAACGTGATGCCCTTCGACCTCACCGGGGCCCAGAAGCGCGTCATCCACGACATCTACAAGGATTTCTGCGCAGGCCAGCAGATGAACCGGCTGCTACAGGGCGACGTGGGCTCAGGCAAAACCATCGTAGCCTTCATCAGCATGCTCATGGCCGCCGACAACGGCGCGCAAAGCTGTCTGATGGCCCCCACCGAAATCCTGGCCGACCAGCACTACGTGGGCCTGAAGGGCTTTGCCGACTTGCTGGGGCTGAAAATCGGGAAGCTCACGGGTAGCACCCGCACCGCCGAGCGGCGCGTGCTGCACGAGCAGCTGCGCTCCGGCGAGATGCACATGCTGGTGGGCACCCACGCCCTGCTCGAAGACGTGGTGCAGTTCAAGAACCTGGGCCTGACCATTATGGACGAGCAGCACCGCTTCGGGGTGGCGCAGCGCTCCAAGCTCTGGCAGAAAAATCCCCACGTGATTCCGCACGTGCTGGTGATGACAGCCACGCCCATTCCGCGCACCCTGGCCATGACGCTCTACGGCGACCTGGACGTGTCGGTGATTGACGAGCTGCCGGCCGGCCGCAAGCCCATCGTGACGGTGCACCGCTTTGATAGCAACCGCCTCAAGGTATTCGGCTTCCTACGCGACCAGATCCGGCTGGGCCGGCAGGTGTACATCGTGTACCCGCTCATCGAGGAAAGCGAAACCATGGCCGACTACAAGGACCTCATGGACGGCTACGAGAGTGTGGCCCGCGCCTTCCCCGAGTTCCAGATCAGCATTGTGCACGGCCGCATGAGCGCCGCCGAAAAGGACGCCGAAATGCAGCGCTTCGTGAAAAACGAAACCCAGATTATGGTGGCCACTACCGTAATTGAGGTAGGCGTAAACGTGCCGAATGCCTCCGTGATGGTGATTGAGAGCACCGAGCGGTTCGGCCTCTCGCAGCTGCACCAGCTGCGCGGCCGCGTGGGCCGGGGCGCCGACCAGAGCTACTGCATTCTGATGAGCGGCTACAAGCTCAGCAAGGATTCGCGCACCCGCATCGAAACAATGGTGCGCACCAACAACGGCTTCGAAATTGCCGACATCGACCTGAAGCTGCGCGGTCCCGGCGACCTGATGGGCACCCAACAGAGCGGCGTGCTGGACCTGCTGATTGCTGACCTGGCAAAGGACGGCCGCATCCTGAGCGAAAGCCGGGCGGCGGCTCAGGCTATTCTGGCCGAAGACCCTAACCTGGCAAAACCCGAAAACCAGGCTATCCGCCGTCACATCGAGAGCCTGCCGGCTACGGCCGTGAACTGGAGCCGCATCAGCTAGCCCATTCCCAATTGCTTGACGGATGACATAAAACAGCCCGGCCGCCTACAGAATAGTAGCAGCCGGGCTTTTATGTGAAGCATAAAAAAGACGACTTTATTAGAAAGTCGTCTGCCGAGGGTTATTCTATGTTATTGGTAGTGACAGCGGGAGCTGTGGCTTGCCAGAAGGAAGAACCTCCGCCCCTGATCTTTCGCTTGACAGCCGTGGAATTCTGGAAGAACGACGCCGTGTGTACCGAAACCCGCCACGCCGGCTGGGTAGCCTTGGTATTAGAAGAGGGTAACAGCGTCTGTTGATTCAGCTTGCCAACTACTATCAGCGAAATCATGAGCGTAAAACGTAACAAAGATTTCATAGGGCACTACCGGTTTTTAAGAAGTTCCGGAGGTTTGCAAATTTCAGACCAATAGTCCTTAATTCCTAAACCTTCCTAAAGAGATACAAAAAGAACAACGAAAAGGCCTTTACAACCACCCATTAGGAACCACTGACAAAAGCAGATACGAATACAAAATATTCAAAATATTCATTTTTCTTTATCTGGTATTCAGATGTCTGCTTCCATGCAGGAAAACCTCTCAGGTAACTTCTACGCTACAAAGAACGCCTGCATACCTTACTTTATACACCCGTTTGGTGTTAAGAAAGCATGAAGTATAGGCTTGAAGCCTCCTAACTTGTTGTAAAGCGGTGGGTGTACGGAGTGCGCCCGAAGTTGGATACCTTTGGAGAGTACATTTTTTTAGTTTTTGCTGTTTCGTTCACCTAACTGTCTTTATCTGTGCGTTTTTCTTTTTTGCTCACCGCCGGTCTGTCTGCCAGTCTGCTGTTTACCGCTACTACTATGACTATAGCGCAGCGGGTGAAGTCGGCTGCGTTCAGCTACCTGCCAGAGCAGACAGAGGACCGCTATAACCAGCGGGTGGCCAGCAAAACCCTGCCAATAGCGACTGGTGGCTTTGTGATTCTGGCCCACAAATCGGCGACGGAATACGCCGTGGAGCGCTATGATGCTGACCTGAAGCGCCTGTGGAGCACTTCTCTGCCGCTGGCGGCCGGGGAGAGTATTGACGGATTTACGCGCAGCGGCGCGCAGGTGCTGGTGGTTGTGCATCAGGGCGGCCCGTCTCAGCAACTACTCGGCTACACGCTGGATTTGGCTTCGGGCCAGAAGGCACCGGCGAAAAAGCTCCTGGAAGCAGGCTCGCGCGACCGGCGCCCCGGCGCGACTTTTTCTCCCGACGGCACCAAGCTGATTGTGTGGCGCTACCTCACGCAGGGTGCCCAAATCAAAGCCATCAGCGCCAGCATTTACGATGAAAAGCTCACCAAAATCAAGGACCGCACCTATGATTTTCACGACCAGGGCGGCTTTTTCTCCAGCACCGTACACGTGGGTAACGACGGCTCGCAGTATGTGACGCTGGTAGGTGATGAAATGAAAAAGCTCACCGTGCGCCGCTACCGCAACGACTCGCCCGATGTGAAGGTGATGTCGGTATCGGTAGGTGGTACGTTTGGTGGCAAAGTGGTGAATGTGTTTGACACGCGCTTTCGCCTGCTGCCTGATAATACGCTGTACGCCGCCGCCATCTGCAACGAACGGGAAACGGGTGTATACTACAGCCTGAAGATGGTGAAGTTTGATTTCTCGGCCGAAGGCGACATGAAATTTGCCCCCGAGTTCAAGTTCACGCCCGAGTATCTGGCTGAAGTCAACAAGGCAAACGGCAGCGCGGCCAAGCGCCTCGAAGACGTGTACCTCACCGACCTGCTGCTCACCGACGATAAGCAGCTAGTGGTGGCGGCCGAGAAGAAGTACGAGGAAGGCGGCGACGACTCGCCCGGCCACACCCGCGAGCTGCACCTGTTCGGCTACAACGAGTTCCAGTCGCCTACTTGGCACAGCATCATCGGCAAGGACCAGGTAGCCCCCGCCACCGAAGGCTACAGCAGCATTGGCTACCGGGCGGCCGTGTTTGGGCCCGAGGTGCAGATGGTAACCTGGGAGAAGCTCAAGAACAAGTCAGACCTGTACCTGCGCCGCGTGAACGTGCAGACGGGCGTGGTATCGGAGCCAAAAGGCCTGGGCCTGAACGTGGCCTCGGACCAGAACCCGTCCTATGTAAAGGATTTTACGGCCTGGCTCGATGCCAAAACCCTCATCGGCGTAAGCCGCCCCAGCAAAAAATCAGCAGCCCTCATGCTGAATAAGATTGTGGTTAAATAAATCACAGATGGTGCAGATGGCACTGATGCCGCAGATCTGTTCTAATGAAAAAGCCGCTTCTGATTCTTCAGAAGCGGCTTTTTCGTGGGCGGATATCCGCCTTGGCTTACGGGAAGATGCCGAGGGACTGGTAGCTGACGCCGATTTTCTCGATGGCGCTGTAGAAGGCGGCGGTGCGCAGATCGGTGATGCCTTCCACGTCGTCCATCACTTTGCGGATGGACTGGTAGGCGGTAATCATGGTATCCTCGAGGCCGGAGTGCACCAGGTCGATTTCGTCGGCACCGTGCACGATGAGCTGGCGCTCCTGGGGGCTGATGGTTTTGCCGGTGGTGCGCTCAATGGTTTCCACCAGCCGGCGCATGGCACCTTCCTCGGCCCGCTTGCCCATGCGCCCGAAGCGCACGTTCGACAGGTTTTTCAGCCACTCGAAGTACGATACCGTCACGCCGCCGGCATTCAGGTAAAGGTCGGGCAGAATGATTACGCCCTTGGCCAGTAGAATTTGCTCGGCGGCCTGAGTAGTGGGCCCATTGGCGCCTTCGGCAATGATTTTGGCCTTAATCCGGTCGGCGTTGCCTTCATGGATCTGGTTTTCCAGGGCGGCCGGAATCAGCACGTCGCACTCCCGCTCTAGCAAATCCAGCGACTCAGCTACGTCCTCAGCCCCGGCAAAGCCCAGCACCGAGCCCGTTTGCTGACGGTGCTGGAACAGGGCTTCCACATCGAGGCCGGCTTCGCTGAACACGCCGCCTTCCCGCTCGGCAATACCCACGATGAGGGCACCGGCTTCCTGGCAGAACTTGGCCGCGTAGTAACCCACGTTGCCCAGCCCCTGCACGATGATGCGTTTGCCGGCCACGCCGCTGCTCAGGCCCACTTTGGCCAGCATCGGCTCGTCCAGCAGCAGCTCGCGCAGGCCGTAGAACACCCCCAGGCCCGTGGCCTCGGTCCGCCCCCGGATGCCCCCCTGCCCGACCGGCTTGCCGGTTACGCAGCCCAGGGCGTTGGTGTCGCCGTATTTGAAGGTTTGGTAGGTATCGGCAATCCAGGCCATTTCGCGGCTGCCGGTGCCGTAGTCGGGGGCCGGCACGTCCATGCCGGGGCCGATGAGGTTCTTTTTGATCAGCTCCGTGGCGTAGCGCCGCGTCACGCGCTCCAGGATGTTGACGGGCGTGGTGCGCGGGTTGATTTTCACGCCACCTTTCGCGCCGCCGAAGGGCACGTCCACCAGGGCACACTTGAACGTCATCAGGGTTGCCAGGGCCATTACCTCCTCCTCATCCACGTACACGCTGTAGCGGATGCCGCCCTTGCTGGGCAGCTTGTGGTGGCTGTGCTGCACCCGGATGCCCTCAAACACCTGCACGTGGCCGTCCACTTCTACCGGGAAGTTGACCTTGTAGATGCTGTTGCAGGCCCGGATTTGGGCGATGATGCCGGGGTCGAGCTTGGAGAAGCTGGCCGCGTGGTCGTAAAACCGCAGCACGCTCTCGTAAAAGTCTTTACCCTGTACCTGTTCGTTGGCCATAGCTGGAGGGAGTTGAAGGTGGGAGATGTATCAGCAAACGGCGGCCCGGCCGTCGGCGTTGTGCTGAGTCGTGTTTTTCAGGCCGCCAGAACGATGTAGAGACGCGACACTTCGCGTCTCGGCGTTGAACGACCAGAGTCCTACCATCTATGCAGCGACTACAGCAACCTCAGCAACGACGCGACGCGAAGTGGCGCGTCTCTACACCGTTCTGGCGGCCCCACCCAGATTTCTCCCCTCTGTCGGAATGACAACCGGCCAAAAACGCAGCAAGCCGCCCCCGAAACGGGAGCGGCTTGCGGTTTCTCAGATTCTCATCGGCTTCACGACCCGCAGAAAGCGCCTGCCAGCACCGTCTACAAAATCCGTGAAATCCGATGAATCCGGCTAAATCCGTGATTTAGTAGGCGTACTCGTTGGCGGCAATCAGCTTGTCGGCGATGCGACGACGAGCTTCCTTGGCGTTGTAGAGGTCGGCTTTGGTGAAGCGCTTCAGGCCCATGGCCAGCAGGCGCTGCTCGTCGCCCTCGGTCATGGTGCCGATGGCGTCTTTGCCGAACTTGTTCACCTGGTCCACGGTGTCGTAGAGGTACACGCGGGCAATGTCGATTTGCGTCGAAACAGCCTCTTCGCCTTTGGCGGCGGCTTCTTTCTCCACGCGCAGCAGGGTGCTCTCGGCGGTGTACACCTTGATGGCCATGTCGGCAATGTTCATCAGCACTTCCTGCTCTTTGGCGAGCGAGTTCATGTACTTCTGCACGGCCGTACCGGCTACCATCAGAATAGCCTTTTTCAGCTTGGCAATGGTCTTTTTCTCGGCGGCGAACAGGCCGGTTTCTTCTTCCAGGTTGAAGTCCGGAATAGCCATCAGCTCCTGCTGCACGGCCTGGGCCGGGCCCATCAGGTCCAGCTCGCCTTTCAGACCCTTCTTCAGGATCATGTCCACGAGCAGCATGCGGTTGATTTCGTTGGTGCCCTCGAAGATGCGGTTGATGCGCGAATCCCGGTAAGCGCGGTCCATCGGGTAGTCGGCCGAGAAGCCGTAGCCGCCGTAGATCTGCACGCCTTCGTCCACCACGTAATCAAGCACTTCCGAGCCTTCTACTTTCAGCAGGGCGCACTCCACGGCAAACTCGCGGGCGGCACCCAACAGGGCCTCGTTGTGGCTCTGGCCTTTGCTGAGCAGCTCCTGCTCCATGCGGTAGATGTCCATGCCGGCGCGGTAAATAGCCGATTCTACGGCGTAGATACGCACGGCCTGCTGGGCCAGCTTGTACTTGATAGCGCCGAACTTGCTGATGGGCAGCTTAAACTGCACCCGCTCGTTGGCATATTTCACGCTCAGCGTGGAAGCCATTTTGGTAGCACCCAGGCAAGCGGCAGCCAGCTTGATGCGGCCGATGTTCAGGATGTTGAAGGCAATGAGGTGGCCTTTGCCAATCTCGCCCAGCACCGCCGATTTCGGCACTTTCACGTCGGACAGGAACACCTGGCGGGTCGAGGAACCCTTGATGCCCATCTTGTGCTCCTCGTTGCCGAGGCTCAGGCCGGGCGTTTCTTTCTCCACGATGAAGCCGGTGAACTTGTCACCATCCACCTGGGCAAACACAATGAATACGTCGGCGAAACCACCGTTCGTAATCCACATTTTCTGGCCGTTAAGCACGTAATGCTCGCCGTCCTCGGTGGGCATGGCTTTGGTTTTGGCGCCCAGGGCGTCAGAACCGGAGCCGGGCTCAGTGAGGCAGTAGGCACCCATCAGCTCGCCGTTGGTGAGGCCGGGCAGGTACTTGGCTTTCTGCTCCTCGTTGCCGAAGTACAGAATAGGCAGCATGGCAATACCGGTGTGGGCCGCGAAAGCCACCGGGAACGAGTGGCCACCACCCACACCCTCGGTCACGCGCAGCGACGTGGGGAAGTCCATGTCCAGTCCGCCGTACTGCTCGGGAATGCTCACGCCGAACAGGCCCAGCTCGCCGGCCTTTTCCATCAGGTTGCGCATGAGGCCTTCCTCGTGGTTATCGAGGCGCTCCAGCAGCGGCGTCACCTCCTTCTCCACGAAGTCGAGAGCGGTCTGGTGCATCATGTTCTGCTCCTCCGAAAAATCGGCGGGCGTGAATACGTCCTGGGCGTCGGTTTCCTTGATGATAAACTCGCCGCCTTTCACAAGTTGGTTGGTTACTTCCATGACCGGGTGAGGGTTGATGTGGGAAAATTCGAAGTCAAAAAGAAGAGAAACTACTCGGCTTACCTACTATTTACCGGCAAGTAAGCCCCGTTGTTTTGTCGTACCGAAAGATACAAAAATTTGTTATGCTTGCCGACTAGTTCACGAAAAGAAAACCCCAGTTTGATGTGGGGTTTCTTTTTGCGGTTCGGCAGAACGTGTAGAGACGCAATATTTTGCGTCTCGCCGTTGCTGATGTTGTTCAGATAGCGCAAGACCGGTCGTTCAACGGCGAGACGCAAAATATTGCGTCTCTACACGTTCTGACCACGCAGCTTTGGCTTGTGCCGTGAGCGGCTGAGTTTTCCGTCCGAAGCTGGGCTTCGGGCCGCCCACGGCACAAGCTAAAGCGTGTGCTACTTCAGCAGCTCGTAGATGCCGGCTACGCCCTGGCCGCCGCCTACGCAGGCGGTTACCATGCCATACTTCTGGCCCCGGGCGCGCAACTCGTGGAACAGCTGGATGCTGAGCTTGGCGCCGGAGCAACCCAGTGGGTGACCGAGGGCAATGGCACCACCGTTCACGTTCACTTTGCTCTGGTCCATGTCCAGCTCACGCATTACGGCCAGGCTCTGGGAGGCGAAGGCCTCGTTCAGCTCAAACAGGTCGATGTCCTGGAGCTTCATACCGGCCTGACGCAGCGCCTTCGGCACGGCTTTGATGGGGCCCATACCCATGATGCGCGGGTCGATGCCTTCGGTGGCGTAGGTCACCATGCGGGCAATCGGCTCCAGGTTCAGCTCCTTCACCATGCGCTCCGACATAACGATGACGAAAGCAGCTCCGTCGGAAGTCTGGGAGGAGTTACCGGCCGTTACCGAGCCGTTGGCGGCAAACACGGGGCGCAGCTTGCCTAGGGCCTCCATCGACGTATCGGCGCGGGGGCCTTCGTCGGTATCGACTACGAACGAGCGGTTTTTCTTTTTGCCGGTGGCCTGATCGAGGTAGGTTTCCTCCACGGTTACGGGCACAATCTGCTCCTTGAACTTGCCTTCCTGAATGGCTTTGATGGCCTTCTGGTGCGAGTTGTAAGCAAACTGGTCCTGGTCTTCGCGGGTGATGCCGTAATCCTGAGCCACGGCTTCGGCGGTGAGGCCCATGCCGAGGTAGTAGTCGGGGTGCTGCTGGGCGAGCTTGTAGTTGGGCACGGTTTTCCAGCCCACAGTGGGCACCAGGCTCATGCTTTCGGTACCCCCGGCCACGATGCAGTCGGCCATACCGGCGGCAATTTTACCGGCAGCCATGGCAATGGTTTCCACGCCGGAGCCGCAGTAGCGGTTCACGATGAGGCCCGACACGTTCATGGGCAAAGCCAGCAACGAAATCAGACGGCCCATCTGCAGGCCCTGCTCGGCCTCCGGTACGGCGTTGCCCACAATCACGTCGTCGATGCGGGTAGGGTCCAGCTGGGGCACCGAGGCCACCAGGTGCTTGATGACGTCGGCGGCGAGGTCATCGGGGCGGGTGAAGCGGAAACCGCCACGGTTGGCCTTGCCAACGGCCGTACGGTAACCGGCTACGATATATGCGTTCATGGTTTCAAGTCTAAGAGAAGGTGGGGAAGTAGAGGTTGACTAGCTCCCCTCCTTGGAAAGGAGGGGTTGGGGGTGGTTGACTGGTTGAACGATGGTTAGAGTTAGCTCTAGTATTGTTCTGGCGTCATTCAACCACCCCTAGCCCCTCCTTTCCAAGGAGGGGAACTAACTTCTAGCTCTAGTTTCTCAAGGGTTTGCCGGTGGTCAGAATGCTCTGAATCCGCTCCAGCGTTTTCCGCTCGCCGGTGAGGCTGAGGAAGGCTTCGCGCTCCAGGTCCAGCAGGTACTGCTCCGATACTTCGGTGGGGCTGCTCAGGTCGCCGCCGCACATGATGTAGGCCAGCTTGTTGGCAATCTTCACGTCGTGGTCGGAGATGTAGCGGCCTTCCTTCATGGCGTGCACGCCGGTCAGGAACATGCCCAGAGCGCCTTTGCCCTGCACCTTGATGTTGGTTTTCTGCAGCGGCTGGGTGTAGCCATCCTCGGCCAGCTCAATGGCAGCGGCTTTGGCCTGGGCCAGTACGCGGTTGGAGTTCACCACCACTTCGTCGCCGCGGCGCAAGAAGCCCAGGTCGAAAGCTTCGTGGGCCGAGGTGGATACCTTGGCGGTGCTCACCGTCATGAAGGCGTTGCGCAGCAGGTTGTACTCCGGCTCGCCTTCCTCGTACTTGAGGGCGGTGCGCAAAGTCATTTCCTTGGTGCCGCCGCCGCCCGGAATCAGGCCCACGCCGAATTCCACGAGGCCCATGTAGGTTTCGGCCGCCGCTACCACCCGGTCGCAGTGCAAGTTCAGCTCGCAGCCGCCGCCCAGGGCCAGGCCGTGGGGTGCGCCCACCACCGGAATGCTGCTGTAGCGCATCCGCATCATGGCCTGCTGGAACTGGGCAATCATCAGGTTCAGCTCGTCGTACTCCTGGTCCAGCGCAAACATGTACACGAGGCCCAGGTTGGCACCGGCCGAGAAGTTCGGCGCGTCGTTGCCCACCACGAGGCCACGGAAGTCCTTTTCGGCCAGCTCCACGCCTTTCAATAGGCCCTGGATGACGTCGGAACCCAGCGCGTTCATCTTCGAGTGGAACTCCACGTTCAGAATACCGTCGCCCATGTCGAGCACCGAGGCCCCGGCGTTTTTCCACAGCACTTTGCCCGTGGCGCGCAGGTTGTCCAGAATGATGAAGTTCTCCATGCCCGGAATGGCCTGGTAGCTCTTCGACTCGATGTCGTAGAACTGCTTCACGCCCGCTTCGCTCACCTTGTAGAAGGCGGTGTGGCCGGCGGCTACCATCTCCTCTACCCACGGCGCAACGGTTTTGCCTTCGGCTTTGGCCAGTTCCAGGCCCTTCTGCACGCCCAGGGCATCCCAGGTTTCGAAGGGGCCCAGGTCCCAGCCGAAGCCGGCGCGCAGGGCGTCGTCAATCTTGTAGAGCGAGTCGGTGATTTCCGGAATCCGGTTGCTCACGTAGGCAAACAGGCCCGCGAAAGTCTTGCGGTAGAAGTCCCCGGCCTTGTCTTTGCCGCCGGCCAGCACCTTGAAGCGGTCCGCCAGCTTCTCAATCGGCTTGGTGGCTTCCAGGGTAGCGAATTTTACCTTCTGGCTGGGCTTGTATTCCAGCGTGTTTAGGTCGAGGGCCTGGATTTCCGACTTACCGCCGGCGCCCTTCACTTTCTTGTAGAAGCCCTGGGCAGTTTTGTCGCCCAGCCACTTGTTCTCGGCCATCTTCTTGATGAAGTCGGGCAGCTGGAACACGTGCTTGGCTTCGTCGTTGGGCAGGTTCTGGGCGAGGCCGTTGGCCACGTTGATCATCGTATCCAGACCCACCACGTCGGAAGTGCGGAACGTGGCCGACTTGGCGTGGCCGATAACCGGCCCCGTCAGCTTGTCCACTTCCTCCACCGTCAGGCCCAGCTCGCTCATCACCTGCACCACGTCCATTATGGCGAAAACGCCCACGCGGTTGGCAATGAAGGCCGGGGTGTCCTTGGCCAGTACCGTGGTTTTGCCCAGGTACAGGTCGCCGTAGTGCATCAGGAAATCCACCACCGACTTGTCGGTTTCCGGCGTCGGGATGATTTCGAGCAGCTTCAGGTAGCGGGGCGGGTTGAAGAAGTGCGTGCCGCAGAAGTGCTTGCGGAAGTCGTCGGAACGACCTTCCGTCATCATATGAATCGGAATGCCCGAGGTGTTGGAGGTGATGAGCGTACCGGGCTTGCGGTACTGCTCTACGCGCTCAAACAGGCTCTTTTTGATATCGAGACGTTCCACTACCACCTCAATCGTCCAGTCGCAGCCGGCAATGTCCTTGAGGTTATCGTCGAAGTTGCCGGTCTTGATGCGCGCGGCATCAGCCTTGCGGTACAGCGGCGAGGGGTTAGCCGCCACGGCTGCCTGCAACGAGCTGTTCACGATGCGGTTCTTCACGGCCGGGTTGTCCAGCTTCAGGCCTTTGGCCTCCTCGGCGGGCAGCAGCTCCTTGGGCGCAATGTCGAGCAGCAGTACCTGCACACCGATGTTGGCGAAGTGGCACGCAATGCGCGAGCCCATCACCCCGGAGCCCAATACGGCTACTTTTTTGATGGTACGGTTCATTCGTGGGGAGGAATGAGGTGGGAAAATGAGTTGTTAGTTGTCAGTTACCAGTTGTCAGCTGAAGGACTAAACTAGTCGTCATGCCGAGTTTTTAAGCAAACAAACTTCCTTTCTCAGTTGGAAGTAAGCCCACAAAAAAAAGCCCCGGCCGCGCGGCTAAGCCGGCGACTCGGAGCGCAAAGGTTTCAGTTTGAAGTCGTCGTAGAGCGTTTTGCCTTCAATCATGCCCGTAATCTGGGCTACTACCTTAAAGAACACGTTCAGCTCGCTCTGCGGGATTTTCTCGCGTACCTTCAGGTTGAAGTGGCGCACCGTCTGGCGGGAAATTTCCTTGCCGCGCAGGCCTTCCTCAGTCAGGAAAATACGCACTGAGCGTTTGTCCTGGGTGTCGGCCTGTTTATAGATGAGGCCCTTTTCCTCCATGCTGCGCAGAATGCGCGTGAGAGAGCGGGTTTCGAGGCCCAGCAGCGGCGCGATTTTGGTAGCGGGCGTGCCGTTTTCCTGGTCGATGTTTAGCAGCACGAAGCCAATGCTCGTGGTGATGTCGTGCTTGGCGGCCTGCGTATTGTACATACGCGAAATGGCGTGCCAGGCAACTTTAATATTATAATCGACGGTTTCTTCGGGAGTCATGGGTAGGTACTGCAAGTCCGGTAAACATACAGAAATATGTTATGCTTGCATACTAAGTTACCCAAAAAAAGTTTTGGCTTCTCTTCTGTTCATTCACGCATTCTGACACGGTATTCCATTGCCCTAAAGCCCCAAACAGAAAACGGCGCTACTGCTGATGCAGTAGCGCCGTTTTCCGCTTACCGGTGGCCGTCCTGATGGTACAGGCCTTCAATCAGGTCCTTATTATTCTCAGTGATGACCTTGCGCTTTACCTTCATGGTAGGGGTCATTTCACCGGTTTCTACGGTCCAGAGCTTGGGTAGCAGCACAATTTTCTTCACCTGCTCCCACTGGGCGAAGCCGTTGTTGTACTTGTGCACGAGGTCCTCGTACATCTTGACTACTTTCTCGTTTTTCACGAGGTCCTCGTTGGAGCAGTTGCAGTCCACGCCGTTGCGCTTGCACCAGCCTTTCAGGTCATCAAAGGACGGAATAACCAGCGCGGAGGGAAATTTCTGTCCGTCGCCGACTACCATACACTGCTCCACCAGCGGCGACTCCTTCAGCTTGCCTTCAATTACCTGCGGGGCAATGTACTTGCCACCGGAGGTTTTGAACATCTCCTTTTTCCGGTCGGTGATTTTGAGGAATTTCCCTTCTACCAACTCGCCAATGTCGCCGGTGTGGAACCAGCCTTCAGCGTCAAACTCCTTGGCCGTCAGCTCAGGCTTGTTGTAATACCCTTTCATTACCGACTCCGATTTGGTCAGAATTTCGCCATCAGCGGCAATTTTCACTTCGGTGTTGTCAATGATGGGGCCCACGGTGCCAATCATATTGTTTTCGGGCTCATAGCCGCCTACGGCAATTACGGGCGAGGTTTCGGTGAGGCCGTAGCCTTCCATCACCCGGATGCCGCCAGCCCAGAACACGCGGGCCAAGCGCGGCTGCAAGGCACCGCCCCCGCTTACGATGCAGCGCAGGTTGCCACCCAACGCTTCCCGCCACTTACTGAAGATAAGTTTGTTGGCCAGCGCCAGTTGGGTGTTGTACAGGAAGCCGCCATCCTTCTGGTTGTCGTACTTCAGGCCCAGATCCAGGGCCCAGAAGAACAGGCTTTTCTTGATGCCGGTCTGCTCGTGGCCTTTGGCTACAATCTTGTCGTATACCTTTTCCAGCAGGCGCGGCACGGTGGTGAAGATTTCGGGCTTCACTTCGCGCAGGTTGTCGGCAATGGTTTCCATACTCTCGGCGTAATAGATGCTCACGCCGTTGATGAGGTACAGGTGCGTCACCATCCGCTCGAAAATGTGGCAGAGCGGCAGAAAGCTCAGGGCCTTATCGTCCTTGGTGACGGGCACAAACCGCTGCGAGTTACGGCAGTTGCTGAGCAGGTTGTTGTGGGTGAGCATCACGCCTTTGGGCTGGCCGGTGGTGCCGCTGGTATAAATCAGCGTGAGCAGGTCATCGGGCTGCACGGCGGCTTTCAGCGGCTCCAGGTCGGCGGAGTTGCCTTTTTTGCCCAGTTCCAGCAACTCATCGAAGTGGCGGGCACCTTCTACCTTATCAAAGGTGAAGACGTTTTCGGCGGGAATGTTCAGGCCCTGGGTAGCCTCCTTTACTTTATCGAACAGCTTCTTGTCCGACACAAAAACGGCTTTCACGCCGGCATCCTGGAAGATATACTTGTAATCTTCCACCGTGATGCTGGGGTACATGGGCACGCTGGTGGCGCCCAGCTGCGCAATACCAAAGTCGGCGAACATCCACTCCGGCCGGTTCATGGCAATGATGGCCACTTTATCGTCCTTACCAATACCCAGGCTACGCAGGCCCAGACTTACCTGGTTTACCTTTTCTACCACCGCATCGGTGCTGATGGGCGTGTACTGGCCGTTAATTTTGGCGGCAAAACAATCGGGCTTATTGTACTTCTGCTGCAGATGGGGCAGAATGTCGAACGTACGGCGAATATCCATGCTAGAGAGCGGGCACTTGGTGGGTTGGCAGTGAGAGAGAAGCGGTACTGGCAGCTATGATACGAGCCAAAACCTCAACAGTAATGGTAAATGCTGCTTAAATAACTATTTTTTTCCGGGTAAAGCGCAATCCATGGCGGAAAGGGCCGTAGGGCCGTGGCAAGCTTTTGCGTAGCTTTGTCGGAGTCCGCACCCGCCGCGCACGATGAATCTGGCCATTTTTTTTGACCCGCTCACTGAAGAGCTGGTTTCTCCCGCATCCGCATCTACTACGCTGGCAAGCTACGTTACGCCCTTTCTGGACACGTTTCCGGACTGGCGTACTGCTGATCTGGCTATAATTGGGCTGGATGAATGGCGGGGAAGCGCGGCCGGCGCTCCGGCCCGGCACGGGGCCGATGCCGTACGCCACTGCTTCTATCAGCTCCAGAGAGGCACCGGCCCTTGTCGGCTGGTAGATTTAGGCAACCTGCGGCCCGGACTGACGCTGGAAGACACGTATCAACGCCTGCGCGAGATTATTGCGACTCTGCTGGAGCACAATACCGTGCCATTGCTGCTGGGCGGCTCTCACGACCTGGATTACGGGCAGTTTCTGGCCTATGAAACGCTGGAGCGGCCCATCAGCTTTGCCGCCATTGACTCCCGGGTTGACATGGCCGAGCCGGACAGTGCCACACCCGAAGACAGCCACCTGCGCCGGATGCTGCTGCACGAGCCCAGCTTTCTGTTCAACTTCGCCCAGCTGGCCCACCAGCAATATCTGGTAGCGCCCGACGTGCTGGCTGCGTTGGAGAAGCTACACTTCGAAACCCTGCGCGTAGGCCAAATCCGGGATGATATCCGGCAGGCGGAGCCGCTGCTGCGTCAGGCCGATTTTGTGAGCGTGGATATTACGGCCCTGCGCTGGAACGATGCCCCGGGCTACCACCCAGCCAACCCTTTTGGCCTGACCAATGAGGAAGCTGCCAAGCTGGCTTGGTACGCGGGCTGCAACGACCAGCTCACTTCGTTCGGACTGTATGGCTACCGGCCCGACTACGACGCCAACGGCTTGGCTGCTATGGTGCTGGCCACCATGCTGTGGTATTTTGTGGAAGGCTACTACCACCGCCGCCGCGAAACCGACTTCCGGGGTCCCAGCTTTGTGCGCTACGCCGCCGGTCTGCACGGCCCGCCCGACTATAGCCCGCTGGATGAGTACGTTGAGGAAGGCCCCGACCGGATTGTGTTCTACAAATCCCAGCAGACGGACCGGTGGTGGATGGAAGTGGTGAACCTGGCCGGCAACGTGAAGCGCATTGTACCCTGCAGCTACCAGGACTACCTGCACGCCGCCCAGGGCGACGTGCCTCACCGCTGGATTCTGACGCAGGCCCTGCTGGGGTAGGTTAAGTTTCTGGTTGCTAGTTGCTGGTTTCTAGTCAAATCAATGCGTATGCAAAAGCCCATTTCATCTGCTGAGTCCTCTACGGAACCAGCAAAGCCCGGCGCTGCCAATAAGAGTGCAACGAAGGCTGCTGCTTCTGGCTTAACCCAACCAGCAACCAGCAACCAGCAACTAGAAACGTATACTCGTGGCCAGCTGGCTTTGCGCAACGGCCAGGACCGGGACGAAATCTGGGTAGCGTACCGGGGGCTGATTTACGACGTAACCCGCTCCCGCCTCTGGAAGCGCGGCAACCACTACGAACACTGGGCCGGCCAAGACCTGACTAAGGAGCTGGACCACGACGCCCCGCACACACCCAACGTTTTCGATAAATTCCCGGTTATCGGTCAACTGAGCTGATTCCCCCGCTACCACTTCCTTTCCATGAGCACCACCGAAAGCCCTTCCGAATTCAACCACCTCGAAACCCTGTCCACCCACGAGCTGCTGGCCGGCATCAATAGCGTCGACCAGACGGTACCGCAGGCCGTGGCCAAGGCACTGCCCCAGATTGAAGCGCTGGTGGATGCTACCGTGGAGCGGCTGAGCAAAGGCGGCCGGCTGTTCTACATCGGGGCCGGCACCAGCGGGCGGCTCGGGATTCTGGATGCCTCGGAGTGCCCGCCCACGTTTGGCGTGCCCCATGGCGTGGTCATCGGCCTCATTGCCGGCGGCGACACAGCCATCCGGAAGGCCGTGGAAAACGCCGAGGATGACACCGAACAGGCCTGGAAAGATCTGCAGGCCCATAATATCACCAACCAGGATATTGTGGTGGGTATTGCCGCCTCGGGGCGCACCCCCTACGTAATTGGCGGGTTGGAGCAGGCCCGGCAGGCCGGTCTGGCTACGGGCTGCATCGTGTGCAACGCGGGTTCCCGGGTAGCGGCCGTGGCGGAGTTTCCGGTAGAGGTGGTAACCGGCCCCGAATTCGTAACCGGCAGTACGCGCCTGAAGGCCGGTACCGCCCAGAAGCTGGTCCTTAATATGCTCACCACCGCCACGTTTATTCGGCTGGGCCGCGTAAAAGGCAACAAGATGGTAGATATGCAGCTCAGCAACGCCAAACTGGTTGACCGGGGCGAGAAAATGCTGATGGATGAGCTGGGCATTGCCCAGCCCGAAGCGGCGGAGCTGCTGCGCCGGCACGGCTCGGTGCGCGCTGCGCTGAACGCCAGGTAGTAGCTGCAATGTAGCAGGTCAGACGGGGTTTCCGGAGTTACTTTTCACAGGGCTCCGGAAACCCCGTTTGCGTATTCGGAGTTAGTCAGAGAAACTGATGGCCCAGGCTTCGGTGTGGGTTTCTCTTTTCGCTACTGCCATGCACACCATCGAGCCGCACTACGCCTGGCTGGAACAATACCAAGCCTCCGAAGACCCCCGCTCTCCCCTGTTCGAAGCCGAAAACAGCCTCGACACTTACACCAATACCATTTACGGCTACTACATCCATCCGCAGTGGGACAGCCTCGATTCGGACACGCTGTATCTGAAAATCCTGTTCGTGGATTACGAGCTGGGCACGGCCATCATTGAGTTTATTGGGGAGTGGAATGACGCCATTGAAAACGACGTCATGCTGCTCAAGCGCAACATCGTGGATTTGATGACGCACGAAGGCATCAGCAAATTCATTCTCGTCGGTGAAAACGTGTTCAACTTTCACGGCTCCGACGACTCCTACTATGAGGAGTGGTTTGAGGATGTGGAAGACGGCTGGATTGCGGCCGTAAACTTTCAGGAGCACGTCATCCGCGAAATGCGCCAGTACAACATTGATTCCTACCTCAACTTTGGCGGGCAGCTGGATGAACTGCCGTGGCGTACCTACCCGCCCCGCAAGCTGTTTGAAGTAGTGGATAGCCTGCTACTGCGCCGTCTGGGCTGAGTTGTTCATAAAAAAGGGCCGCACCTTTCGGAGCGGCCCTTTTTTGTGCGCCGGTCGGCGCATCTGCTTACTTGGCGTCAGCCGAGTCAGCAGCGTTTTCCATAGCGTCAGCTTTAGCATCGGCCGAGTCACGTACGGCGTCAGCTTTGTCTTCCATAGCGTCAGCTTTAGCTTCGCCGGAAGCTTCTACGTTCTCAGCAGCTTGCTCCTGAGCGTCTTCTTTCTTGCTGTCGCAAGAAGCGAAAGAGAACGAAGCGGCAGCCAGGGCGAGGAACAGTACTTTTTTCATGATGAGGGTTGGTTGAGAAAATGAAATTCGTTTACGAGCGAATTGCGCCGTTTTTCACACGGAGCGGCGGCGAAATTCAACTGTTTATCTCAGAGTATCAAGAAGGGTAACCCAACGGTAACAGGTTTTTTTTCGCCGTACGGCTCAGCTTATGAACAGGCCGCCATTTTATACAACCAAAAAAGCCTGTTTCCCGGCTGGGAAACAGGCTTTTTGCTGGGCGCCGAGAGGCGCGCCGGCTTACTTAGCGTCTTGCGCGTCAGCAGCGTTTTCCATAGCATCGGCTTTGGCTTCGGTAGCGTTTTCTACCGAGTCAGCACCAGCTTCGTTGCCAGCAGCTTCCATAGCATCAGCTTTGGCTTCGCCAGCCTCTTCTACTTTCTCAGCCTGAGCTTCCTGAGCGTTTTCGGTTTTGCTGTCGCAAGAAGCGAAAGAGAACGAAGCAGCAGCCAGGGCGAGGAACAATACCTTTTTCATAGTGGGGGAAATGTGAGAGAATGAAATGTCAATTGAAAATGATTCGGCGGGTTTTCCCCGAGAATCGAGGCTTTATATGGGTTCTGCCAGAAGGTAACCCGACCCCCAGAATAATTTTCATCTTTTCTTCATTCACCCACTATATAGCTGCCGTCTATTTCTTGCGGAATACGATGCCGATGGGTACGCCCGTGAAGTTGAAGTTTTCGCGCAGGCGGTTTTCCAGGTAGCGGGTGTAGCTTTCTTTCACGTACTGGGGCAGGTTGCAGAAGAAGGCAAACACCGGATTGTGCGTGGGCAGTTGCGTGGCGTACTTGATGCGTACCATTTTGCCCTTCTGGATGGGCGGCGGGTACTTCTCAATTTCCTTCAGCATTACCTCGTTCAGCTCCGAAGTCGGGATTTTGCGGCGCTTGTTTTCGTACACGTCAATGGCCGTTTCAATGGCTTTGTGCACGCGCTGCTTGTTGAGTACGGAAATGAAAATCACGGGCGGATAGGCAATGGGCGCTATTTTTTCCATGATTTTGGCTTCGAACTCCTTGGCCGTATTGGTTTCCTTGTTCTCAATCAGGTCCCACTTGTTCACCAGAATCACGATGCCCTTGCGGTTCTTGTCGGCCAAGCCAATGATGTTCACATCCTGGGCCTCAATGCCCCGGGTGGCGTCCAGCATCACCACGCACACATCGGCTTCTTCCAGGGCCCGGATGGAGCGCAGCACGGAGTAAAACTCCACGTCTTCGTGCACCTTGGTTTTGCGGCGCAAGCCGGCCGTATCTACCAGCATAAACTCCTTGCCGAAGGCATTGTAGCGGGCCTGAATGGAGTCGCGGGTGGTGCCGGCAATATCCGTTACGATGCTCCGGTCGGTGCCCAGCAGCAGGTTCACGAACGACGACTTGCCCACGTTGGGACGGCCCACCACGGCAATTTTCGGGATGCCCAGATCGGGCTCCTCAATGCCTTCCTCCTCGAAGTGGCTGACAACGGCGTCCAGCAAATCACCGGTACCCGAGCCGCTCTGGGAGCTGATGGGGTAAATTTCACCGTCGCCAACACCTAGGGTGTAGAACTCGCCGGCGGCGTGGGCACGGGCGTTGGTATCGGCTTTGTTGGCTACAATGTAGATGGGCTTTTTGCCTTGGTAGCGGCGCAGCACATTGGCAAATTCCTCATCGAGGTGGTGTACGCCGGCGTCTACGTCAACCATAAACAGCACCACGTCAGCCTCATCAATAGCCAGCTTTACCTGCTTGTTGATTTCGCCTTCGAAAATGTCATCGGAGTTGTGCACGTACCCACCCGTGTCAATCACGGTGTAGTAGGTGCCGGTCCACTCGCCGTAGCCGTAGTGCCGGTCGCGGGTTACGCCGCTTTCGTTGTCCATGATGGCCTTACGCTGGCCCACGAGGCGGTTGAACAGGGTGGATTTGCCCACGTTCGGGCGGCCCACAATGGCAATGGTATTCTTCATGTGTCTGACTCCAGCCGCCGGCCCGACCAAGTTCGGCAGTGCCCGGAGTAGTTAAGTGAATGTGAGGTCGGAGGTTTTCAGAATCTTCTATAGCCGATTCCAGGCAACCGTGAGTAAATACAAACCAAGTAGAATGGCCCCTAAAGCATTTAAAAACTGTCGGGGTATACGCGACTGACGGGACTGACGAGACCACTCAGGCATTGTTTCCCGATCGGGTCGATGCCGCTGGTAGTCAGTTTGCGCCTGAACCCACAATACAATACCGATGGCAAAGACTATTACAGAAATCAATAGTATCAACCATGCTGGCATGTCTTCTGGAATCATCGGACTGAATATTATTGGCTGTACCCGAACCGATTCAATGCCTTGGGGTCGGTGCGCCAGTTTTCGTTGACTTTGACGTGGATTTCGAGGAAGACTTTCTTCTGGAAGAACTTCTCCATTTCCTCGCGGGCCCAGGTGCCCACTTTTTTCAGGGCCGCACCCTGCTGGCCGATGATGATACCTTTCTGACTGCTGCGCTCCACGAAGATGATGGCCCGCATCCGGATGATGTCGTCATCTTCTTTGAACTCCTCAATGCCTACCTCGCAGCTGTAGGGTACTTCTTTTTTATAGAGCTTGAAGATTTTCTCGCGGATCATCTCCGCCGCGAAGAACCGCTCGGGCTTGTCGGTCAGCTCGTCTTTGGGGTAGTAGGGCGGGTGCACGGGCAGGTAGCTCAGCACCAGATCCAGCAGTTCACCGGTACCGAATTTCTCCAGCGCCGAAATGGGCAGTACCCGGGCCGCGTTGGGCAAATGGCTACGCCAGTATTCCACCTTAGCCTCTACCTCGGCCTGGTCGGCCTGGTCAATCTTGTTTACCAACAGCAGAATGGGGGTATCCACCATTTTGCGTAGGCGTTCCACCACCGGCTCCTCGTCGTGCTTTTCGTAGATATCAGTCACAAACAGCACCACGTCAGCATCTTCCAGCGACGAATACACGAACGACATCATGGCGTTGTGCAACTCGTATTTGGGCTGGATAATACCGGGCGTATCGGAATACACCAATTGAAAATCGTCGCCGTTGAGGATGCCCAGGATGCGGTGGCGCGTGGTCTGGGCCTTGCTGGTCACGATGCTGAGCCGCTCACCCATCAGGGCGTTCATGAGCGTGGACTTGCCTACGTTGGGCTTGCCAATAATGCTCACAAAGCCGGCGCGGTGCGGAGTTGGTTCGGTATTCACTTCAGATTCTGGATTTTGGGCTGCAAAGGTACGGTTTTTTAGCGGCCTTCGGGCTGCTTGCCAGAACATTGGCAGTGGGGAGTTTGTCTTGGCTGCAGTAGGAAAGCTGATGGAAGTCAGTTTTTCTTCGGCGGCTGATTGTGCGACCTTTGCACTTCCCTGCACGAGGCGGCCCTGGCTGCCCTCTTGTACGGGTCGTCAGCCGTTTGGGCCACCGTATCAATAGTTTATGCCTTCTTCTTCAGCATCTTCCAAGGGCCGCATCGGCGTCCTGCTCGTCAATCTGGGTACGCCCGACTCGCCCAACACGCCCGATGTGCGCCGCTACCTCAACGAGTTTCTCACCGATGCCCGCGTGATTGACATGCCAGCCGCCGTGCGTTACCCGCTCTTCCGGGGGCTGGTGGTGCCGCTACGGGCACCCAAATCGGCAAAGATTTACCAGCAGCTGTGGGATAAGGACCGGGGCTCTCCCCTGCTCTACCACGGCCTGGACCTGCAGAAACTGGTGCAGGAGAAGCTGGGCAAAGATTATTTGGTGGCCTTCGGCATGCGCTACCAGAACCCCAGCATCGAAAGTGCTTTGCAGGAGCTGCGCGACGCGGCCGTGGACCGCATTATCGTGCTGCCGCTGTTCCCGCAGTACGCGGCGGCCAGCACCGGCTCGGTGCAGGAAAAGGTGATGGAGCTGGTGAGCAAATGGTGGGTGGTGCCCAGCATCAGCTTTATCAGCACGTTCGTGGATGATCCGGGCTTCATCAACAGCTTCGCGGCTTTAGGCAAAGCTGAACTGGAAAAGCACGACTACGACCATATCGTATTCAGCTACCACGGTATTCCGGAGCGGCACGTGCTGAAGGGCAGCCACAAAAACTACTGCAAGCTGGGCAGCTGCTGCAACAGTTACAACAAGAACAACCGGTACTGCTACCGGGCGCAGTGCTTTGAAACCTCGCGCCAGCTGGGGGCCGCGCTGGGCCTTAGCCCTGAGCAATACACCACTACCTTCCAAAGCCGCCTGCAGAGCCGCCTCCGCGACCCATGGCTGCAGCCCTACACCGACGAGGTAATTAAGGAAATGCCTGCCAAAGGCATTAAGAACGTACTGGCATTCAGCCCGGCCTTTGTGGCTGACTGCCTGGAAACGACCATTGAAGTAGGCGAGGAATTCAAGGAACTGTTTGAGGAAGCCGGCGGCCAGCACTGGCAGCTGGTACCCAGCCTGAACTCTACCCCCCTGTGGGTGGACGCTGTAACCGATATGATTCATCGGAACTAGCCAGTACAGAATATATCAAAGCCCCGGCCCCGCTGCACAGTGCAGCGGGGCCGGGGCTTTTGCGTGACGCTATCCTACCCAAGCTTGCGGCGCTGGTAGAACCCGGACCCATCATACACGGGCTGCCCATAGAAATCCTGCCCGGGTGCAGCGGCCAGCGGCAGGCTCAGCGCCCGTAGCATGGCCTCCTCGTATTGCCGGGTAATCTGAATTTCGACGTAGGGCGGATACTCCAGCACTGTTTGGGCCGTGAGAGAAGGGACAAACACGTTATCGGCTTCCTCATCAAGCGCCGCTACCCCGATGGGCAGCAGAATGTGCCGGTCCCGCTCGTTGATTCGCAGGCTTTCGTCCAGTTCAATATCGAGGTATCGCACTTTGAGGGCATCCACATCTACAATCAGCTCGAAGACCTGCCCAAACTGGCGGCCATCGGCCCCGCGCACCGACCAGCCACGTACATCGGGGTTGCCGTCGGCCACTTCAAATTCGGTCAGGTCGCGCAGGCGGCGCAGGTGCATGCCTTCGGCGGATGGTATTGGGCCAGTGGTGGTTTCCATAAATACGGTTATTGTGGGCAATTACTTCAAAAAGCAGAGCTCAGCCGCTTACCGGGGCGGCTCACTCAGGGCCTGCACCAGCTCGGCAGCCTGCTGAAAATAGGCTTGTACCTGCTGTTGATCCTGTGCAGTTGTGTTCCGGCCGCTTAGCCCCTCCGTGAGCGTAGCCAGTTGCCGCACCGCCTTTTCCTGCTCCGGATACCCCTTTTGCTGAATAGCCTGAATCAGCGACGCAGCAGCCACAAACCCGGGCCGCAGGCTGGTGCCCGGCTCGCCGAGGCGGCTGGTGGCGCTGGTTAAATCGTCGCGCCGGGTTTGAATGGTGGGATCCTGCAAATCGGCGCGGTCAGCCAGATCCACTAACACCGCCTTCAGTAGCCGCAGTCCTTCCTGCCCGTAGGTTGGTTGCGAGGCATCACCTTTGGCAAACGCTGCCAGCACCGAAGGCGTTACGGGAGCCGGGGCTTCGGCTGCCATATCCCCTACGGCATCAGGGGCGGGAGCCGGGCCTGTTTCGGCGCCAGTAGTGCTATCAGGCGGGGCCGGAATGCCGGAGCCAGCCGGAGCTGGTACATCAGTGGGCGGGGCCGTTTCGGCGCGGAACAGGAAATATGCGCCAATGCCCACTACCGCCAGTACCACCAGCAACAGCAGCCACGGGCTTGGAGTGTTCTTCTTGCGTTGAATATTGATGTCAGCCATACAAACCGGAAAAGGGTGCGTGTGCCTTACGCGCTCCGCCTGCAATATGATGCAGGCGTACGGCTCTGACAACCTGAAAAACACAAATGCCCCAACCTGTTGGCAGGTCGGGGCATCCGAGTTCTGGTATGTCAAGGAAGCTACGCTGGCACCTTCCGGTACATCTTGGCCAGCTGCTCCACGGCGTAATCCACTTCCTCGGCCGTGTTGTATTTGCTCATCGAAAAACGGATGGTGCCCCGGGTTGGGTCGCATTCCAACGCATTCAGTACGTGGGAGCCGGCATTGGCCCCGCTGGTACACGCCGAGCCGCCCGACACCGATACGTGGTTGATATCCAGGTTGAACAGCAGCATCTCATTCAGCTCCGAAGGCGGCAGACTTACGCTCAGTACCGTGTACAGGCTCTGGTCGGCGTCAGCGGAGGTGCCATTGAACTCCACCCCATCAATTTCAGCGCGCAAACGCTCAATAAACCGGTCCTTCAGCCCCTGAATGTGGCGCTGGTGCTCGGCCATGTCGCGGTAGGCAATTTCCAAGGCTTTGGCCAGCCCGACAATGCCGTACACGTTTTCAGTACCGGCCCGCTGATTGCGCTCCTGCGAGCCCCCATGAATCAGGGCATCCACCGTCTGGCCTGAGCGACGGTACAGGAACCCCACCCCTTTCGGCCCATGAAATTTGTGCGCCGACCCTACCAGGAAATGCGCCTTCAACTGCTGTACGTCGTGGCGGTAATGGCCCATGGTCTGCACCGTATCGGTATGAAACACGGCGTTGTGTTGGGCGCAGATGTCACCAATGGCGGCAATATCATTGAGGTTGCCGATTTCGTTGTTGGCGTGCATCAAGCTCACAAACGTGCGCGGATGCGTAGCCAGCAACTCCTCCAGATGCGCTAGGTCGAGGCGGCCCTGCGCGTCATGGCGCAGGTAGCTCAGTGCCATGCCATCGGATTTTTCCAGCGCCTGCATCGTATGAAGCACGGCGTGATGCTCCAGCTTAGAGGTGATACCGTGCTTTAGCCCCAACGTACGCACGCTCCCGAAAGCGGCGTAGTTATCGGCCTCGGTGCCGCAGGAGGTAAACACAATTTCGGCGGGAGCCGCGTTAATCAGGTGTGCAATGGTCTTGCGGGCATTTTCGACGGCGGCGCGTACCTGCCGGCCGTGGCCATGAATGCTGCTGGGGTTGCCAAAATGGTTCTGCAGAAACGGCAGCATGGCATCCAGCACTTCGGGGTCCAGCGGCGTGGTAGCGGCATTATCGAAATACACGTTCATAAAGCAAGACGAAGGCGGGTGAAAACGCAGGAAAGGAAAACGCCCACAAAAATAGTGGTTTCCGTTGGGCCGTGCGACCTGCCACATTCCTAAAAAACTGTCGGGCCACTTACTGCAGCCCTCATGGGTAGCGGTAAGTGGCCCGGCAGTTTAGCGGCGCAAGGCCGGTTACAGCACTATTTGCTGATGATTTCCTTGATGTCGCCGATGATTTTGTTGGCCAGATGGTCGGCCGTGGCGTTGGAGTCCGATTCGGCGTAAATCCGGATGATAGGCTCAGTGTTTGACTTGCGCAGGTGCACCCACTCCTTGTCAAATTCGATTTTCACCCCATCAATGGTATTTACGGGCTGCTTGGCATAGCGCTTCTCCATCTCTACCAGCACCTGGTCGGTGTTGATTTCAGGCGTCAGCTCAATCTTATTCTTCGAGATGAAGTAGTTGGGATACGAGGCCCGCAGGCGCGTCATCGTCAGGCCGGTTTTAGCTAGGTGGCTCAAAAACAGCGCAATACCCACCAATGAGTCGCGGCCGTAGTGCAGCTCGGGGTAAATAATGCCCCCGTTGCCTTCCCCACCAATTACGGCGTTGGTTTCCTTCATTTTGTTTACCACGTTCACCTCGCCCACGGCGGCGGCGGCATACTGCCCGCCGTGCTTCTCCGTCACGTCGCGCAGGGCGCGGGTGCTGCTCAGGTTGCTCACCGTATTGCCGCCGCCCAGCTGCTGCAGCACGTAATCGGACACGGCCACCAGCGTGTATTCCTCCCCGAACATGGTGCCGTCTTCGTTCACCAGGGCCAGGCGGTCCACATCAGGGTCTACCACAATGCCGAGGTCGAAGGAGCCTTTTTCCATCGTCTTGGCAATTTCGCGCAGGTTCTCGGGCAGCGGCTCGGGGTTGTGGGCGAAGTCGCCGGTCGGCTCGCAGAACAGCTTTTCAATTACTTCCACGCCCAACTGCTCCAGCAGCATCGGCACGGCAAAGCCCCCGCAGGAGTTCACCGCATCTACCACCACCCGGAAGTTTTTGGCCTGAATAGCGGCTTTATCCACCAGCGGCAGCGCCAGAATAGCGTCGATGTGCTCCTGCAGGAACGTGTCGTCGGTGGTGTAGCTACCCAGCTTGGTTACCGGCGCGAAATCAAACGCCTCCGAGTCGCCCAGAGCCAAGACTTTCTTGCCGTCCTCGTCCGAGATGAACTCGCCTTTGCTGTTGAGTAGCTTCAGCGCGTTCCACTGCTTGGGGTTGTGCGAGGCCGTCAGAATAATACCGCCGCCCGCTTTTTTGGCCGGCACGGCCATTTCCACCGTGGGCGTGGTGCTCAGGCCCAGGTCAATGACATGGATGCCCAGTCCCTGCAGCGTGGCCGATACCAGCCGGCTCACCATATCCCCCGACAAGCGGGCGTCGCGGCCGATAATGATGGTGTTATTATCAGTTTGCTGCAGAACCCAGGTACCAAAGGCAGCCGCATATTTTACCACATCAATAGGCGTCAGGCCGTCGCCGGCCGCCCCCCCAATGGTTCCCCGGATGCCCGAAATTGATTTGATCAGTGCCACAGTATGTGCGCTATGTTGAAGTGCGAGAAGTAATGCGTTATCAGGCTGCAAAAGTAGCCAACTGCGCCTGCTTTCCCTACGAAAGAATCCGGGTCAATAGATGCCGATAGTAGAACCGGCTTACATGTAGTAACAGAGAAAGACGTCAGCCGTTGTATATTTGGTGTAATGGAATACAACACCCCTGCCCGTCGGCCGCAGCAACTGGAAGCCTTCGGCCGCCTGCTTGATGTATTGGAGCGCCTGCGGGCCGAATGTCCCTGGGACCGGAAACAGACCCTGGAAAGCCTCCGTCACCTCACCATTGAGGAAACCTACGAGCTCAGCGACGCCATCATCCGCCATGACCTGCCCGACCTCAAAAAGGAGTTAGGCGACGTGATGCTGCACCTGACGTTTTATGCCAAAATTGCCAGTGAGCAAGGCGCTTTCGACATTGCTGACGTACTGAATGCCCAGTGCGAAAAGCTCATTTTCCGGCACCCGCACATCTATGGCGACGTGCAGGCCGACGACGAGGAAGCCGTAAAACGCAATTGGGAGCAGCTTAAGCTGCAGGAAAAAGGCAACTCCTCAGTACTAGGCGGCGTACCTACGTCGTTACCGGCGCTGGTGAAGGCTATGCGCATTCAGGAAAAGGCACGCGGAGCCGGGTTCGACTGGGAGCAGCCGGAACAGGTATGGGAAAAAGTACAGGAGGAACTGGCGGAGTTTGGAGAAGAGTTTTCCAATAGTACTCCGGCCGAAATCAATCAGGAGCGTGCCACGGCGGAGTTCGGCGACTTGCTATTCTCGCTTATCAATTTTGCCCGGCACGCGGGTATCAACCCCGAAGAGGCACTGGAGCGAACCAACCGCAAGTTCATCCACCGTTTCCAGTATCTGGAAACTCAGGCTGCTCAGGATGGTCACGCCCTGCACGACCTCACCCTGGCCCAGATGGACGTATATTGGGAACAAGCCAAAAAGCAAGCTCCCGGTAACCATGAAGCAACGCAATAAAAATAGCCTTTTTTTGAGGTTCACATCGGTTTAAAGCGTTTAAACCCATTTTTCATTTGGCGGCAGTCAGGTTTTTTATTTAGGTTTGCCAAGGCTACTTCTGATTTTGCCACAGACTTCGCACACGAGCAGACCCATCCCGCGAAGCAGGATGCGGGTGAGCGACGGTCGAAGTGAAATCGATTAGCCGCTGTTTTTCTTTTTTTTTCACACGTACGTCAACCTTTCACCAACAACCCACTAATTCTCCGGAACAATGGAACAAAAGAATGCCATGAACAAGCCCGCGGCTCGGCCCGCCGCTGCTGCTGCGCCTAAGGGCGAGTCCAAGGGTGGTGGTTCATCCTCATTTGCCGTTATCGCCATCCTGGTGGCGTTTATTGTCAGCGTAGTCATTTACATCTTCGTCCTCGGCGACGGTAGCCACTTCCAAGGTGGTAGCCATGACAACAACCCCATTTCGGGCGACTACTTTGGCGTAGTGTACAAAGGTGGTCCCGTAGTACCTGTACTGATGACCATGTTCCTGTGCGTGTTCATCTTCTCGATTGAGCGTGCCCTGACCATCGGCCGCGCTAAAGGCTCGAAGAGCATCGAAACTTTCGTTCGCACCATCCGTCAGAAGCTGAATGTGAACGACATCACCGGTGCTATTGCCGCCTGCGACCAGCAGAAAGGCTCGGTAGCCAACGTAGTTCGCGCTGGCCTGATGAAGTACCAGGAAATGTCGCGTGAGCGCAACATGGAGAAAGACCAGAAAATCCTGGCCATCCAGAAGGAAATCGAGGAATCGACGGCTCTGGAACTGCCCATGCTGGAGAAAAACCTCGTTATCATCTCGACCCTGGCTTCGGTAGCCACGCTGACCGGTCTGATCGGTACGGTACTGGGTATGATCAAGGCCTTCTCGGCTCTGGCCCAAGGTGGTGCTCCTGACGCAGTAGGTCTGGCTAACGGTATTTCGGAAGCTCTGATCAACACGGCTCTGGGTATCGGTACTTCGGCTCTGGCCATCGTAGCCTACAACTTCTTCACCAGCAAGATTGACGAGCTGACCTACAGCATCGACGAAGCTGGTTTCAGCATCATTCAGACCTACGCTGCTCAGCACGGCGAAACCGACCACCACGTTGCTTAATTTTTAGTGCCTTTACGCACTAAAGCACAGGTTCTTTCGTTTCTGAATTACGCTATTAACCGACACCAGCAATGCCCAAAGTAAAGCCTCATAGAACCTCCCCGTCGTTGGATATGACTCCGATGGTGGACTTGGCCTTCCTGCTGGTGACTTTCTTCATGCTCACCACCAAGTTTGCCCCGGAAGAGGCCGTGGTGGTTGATACGCCCTCCTCTACCTCCGAAATTCGCCTGCCCGAGTCGCACGTAATTACCATTGCGGTTGACAAAGACAAGCGGGTATTCTTCGGGGTGGATGATGACGCTATCAAGTCGGATTTGCTGACGCAGGTCGGAGCTAAGTACGGAGTGAGCTTCACCCCGTCGCAGATCCAGGCCTTCAAAGGCGTTGCCTCGAGCTTTGGTACTCCCATTGAACAGCTACCCGCTCTCCTGAACCTGGACAGCGAGCAGCGGAAGAACGTGAAGCAGACCGGTATTCCGGCTGACTCCGTGAACAACCAGTTCATTGAATGGGTACAGACCGCTCAGGCCCTGAGCCGCAAATCAGCCTACGGTAAGCCGGCCTACGTTGCCATTAAAGGCGACGGTAATGCCGACGTGCCGACGGTGAAGAGAGTCATCAAGCTGATGCAGGATAAGAACATTAACCGGTTCAACCTCATTACCGACCTGGAAACTAAACCAGTAGCCGGTAAGTAACCCGCACAGACATGGCAGAAATTCAACAATCCGGTGACTCCGGTAAAGGTGGGAAGAAGCGGGCCAAGAAAATGTCGACCAAAATCGACATGACCCCGATGGTAGACTTGGCCTTTCTCCTGCTCACCTTCTTCATGCTCACGACTACCTTTAGCAAGCCGACCGTAATGGAGGTTGCTATGCCGGTAAAGCCCAAGCCGGGTGAAGAGCAGCCGCCCATCAAGGCATCCAATGCCCTGACGTTGCTGCTGGGTGAGAACAACAAGCTGTATTACTACGACGGTCTGTTGGACGGCACCACGAAGCCCGAGCTGAAACTCTCGAACTACGGTGCTGACGGGATTCGCAAAGTGCTGCTGCAGCACAAGAGCAACCCCCAGCTGGTAGTGCTGATTAAGCCGGACGACAAAGCCGCTTATAAGAACATGGTCGACATTTTGGACGAAATGAACATCACCGAGACGAAAAAGTACGCGTTGGTGGACATTTCCAAGCCCGACCAGGAACTGATTAAATCTTCTGGATTATGATGGACAACGCACAGTTGGCCAAAGCCTCCCTCGACGATATCGTCTTCGAGGGGCGCAATAAGGCCTATGGAGCCTACGTAATCCGGCGGGTGTATGGCAAGCACGTAACCCGGGCAGTTCTTATTGCTATTGCGCTGTTCGCCCTCTTCATTGCGTTTCCCCTGGTGGCTCGCATGCTGAAGAAGGACGAGGTAGCAGTAGACGAGAAGATGCTCAAGGTGAACGTACTCGAAGCCCCACCCCTGGACGCTACGAAGCCGCCACCCCCACCCCCGCCGCCACCAGACGCGCCGCCACCGCCGCCGCCAAAGCTCTCCACTATCAAGTTTGTACCTCCCGTTGTTAAAAAGGACGAAGAGGTACAGAAGCAGGAAGAAATTCCGGATCAGGAAGAGCTGAAGGATAAGGTGGTAGCCAACGAAACCGTGAAGGGCAACACCGACAACCCCGCCGACCTGGCTGGTTTGGAACCCGGTGAAGGCACCAAAGCGGTAGAGGAAGTGGTGGAAACCAAGCCCTACACCTACGTGGAACAGATGCCGGTTTTCCCCGGTGGACAGGAAGCGTTGCTGCAGTACATTGCCAAGAACATCAAGTACCCGGCAATGGCGCTGCGTAACCAGGTGGAAGGCCGGGTATTTATCAAGTTCGTAGTAGGTCCTGACGGATCGGTTACGAATGCCGAAGTGCAGAAGGGCATTGGTGCCGGTTGCGACGAAGAGTCGCTGCGGGTAATCAAAAACCTGCCTCGCTTCACCCCTGGCAAGCAGAATGGTCGTGCTGTATCAGTGTACTACACTGTTCCGGTAACCTTCGCCATCAAGTAAGCAAGCTCGTTCATAGGCACCCGCCGCTGAACACCTAAAGCCCCAGATTGGACATTGTCCGGTCTGGGGCTTTTTCGTGGTGAATACTGTCGAAAAAAAATATAGTCGGCTGGCATACTATAAGCATTTACAGACGCGTTGAATAACTGAAAGCCAGTGCATAAGTGGTAAGAGGCAGGGGCGAATGGCTTGGAATTATAGATCTGTATTCTTTCATCGTTCACTTTAACTATTTATCCCATGACCACAGCCGCGCACACCTCCCTACCCTCCCTCGATGACATTGTATTTGAGGGCCGCAACAAAGCCTACGGAGCCTATGTGCTCCGGAAGCTGTATGGTCAGCACGTTATTAAAGCCGTTGGTATTGCCACCGCTTTAGCCGGCCTGCTGCTGGCCGTTCCACTTGCTGTGCAGCACTTCTTCCCCCCTGTTACCGTAGTGCCGGATATAAATAAGGGAGACTTGCCACCCATTACACTGATTGATCCTGTTTTTGTCAAGCCTGCTCCAGCCACAGCCGCCCGCCCTACAGTAGTGGTACGCCCACCCGCTTTGCTACCGCCCCGCGTAGTGCCGAACGACCATGTGACTCCGCCGGCAACGGATCCGATTACCGCGCCGCCAATTGATGGCCCCGTGGTAGTGGGCCCGGTGGCTCAGGCAGGTGATGGAGGTACGGTTATCGGCTCCACGGGCCGCGGTACCGATACCGTAACGCAACCCGCCGCCCCGGCTGTAGTGGAGCCATTCGTGCATGTGGAGGAAATGCCGGAGTTTGCGGGCGGTCAGGCAGCGCTGGCCAAATACCTGCAGCGCCAGCTGCATTATCCTTCCCAGGCATTGCGCAACGGCGTGGAGGGCAAAATATTCATCTCCTTTACCGTGAATGCCGACGGTAGTATTCAGGATGTATCCGTACTAAAGGGGCTGGGGTTTGGCACCGATGAGGAGGCTAGCCGCGTTATCCGCCAGATGCCTGCCTGGAAGCCTGGCTACCAGAACCATCACGCGGTACCCGTGCGCTACACGCTACCCATCACGTTTAAGTACGAGTAGAAAGCCGATGGCACATAGCGTTAATTGAATTGTTTTTTCAAAAGCCAAAAAACGACTGGTTCGCGTAGAACCAGCCGTTTTTTGGCTTTTTTTGCGGACTGCTCTTCCGATGCGGCATATGGCACGGATTGTAAACGAACAAAATCCGGGTGATTTTGCGTTTAGAAGCTACCTACCTGCCTTTAGTCAGAACTTTAATATGTCCGAACGCCCTACCACCAACGAACGGTTGGATCAACGTAGCCAACCTACTCTGGTACGCTACTTTACCCTCATCATGTCGGTATTTTACGCGGGCATTGGGGTGTTTCTGTGGCTGGCTCCGGCCGGCACTTTTAACTTGCCGGAGCTGCCCCGCCGCCTTCTGGCTGGTGTCTTCGTATTTTACGGAATCGTTAGATTTGTCCGCACCTACCAGCAACATTTCAAAAAAGACCGGGATGACGCACGCTAAATTTTGGAGTACCAGTGCCTGCCTGCTGGCCTGCGCATGGCTAACCAGCTGCGGCGGCAATAACACGGCCACCCAGCCGGACGCCACCGACACTCCGACCAGCGGAACCATTCGTATCGGGGTGGATGAGACGTTTGCCCCCATCCTGAAGTCGCAGGTAGATACGTTTCAGAAACTGTACCCCAGCGCCCACATTCAGGCGGCTTACAAGCCGGAGCTGGACGTGATGCGGGCTTTTATGGCCGACAGCGTCCGGCTGGCCGTGGTAGCGCGCGAGCTGACGGCAGATGAGAAGGCAAAGTTTCAGCAGCTGCGGATTGAGCCCCGCGCTATTCGTATCGGGGTAGATGGGGTGGCCATTATCGTGCACCCCAGCAACACTGATTCTCTGCTGACGGTAGACCAGTTGAAAGGCATTTTCACGGGCCAGCTAAAGCAGTGGAGCCAGATCAGCTCCGGTAACAAACTGGGGGATATTACGGCGGTATTTGACAACAACAACTCCAGCACTGCCCGCTATGTGCAGGATTCCGTAACGCGTGGTGCAGCGCTTGCCAAAGGAGTTTTTGCGTCTAAATCGAACCCAGCGCTTATTGATTACGTTGCTACTCATCCCAATGCTATTGGGGTAATCGGAATTAACTGGATCAGTGACCGGGACGACCCGAAGGTTCCCAAGTTCCTGAAAGGAATCCGGGTTGCTGGTATCAGCACGAAGAATACCGGCGCAACTCCGTCCGACTACGTACAGCCGTATCAGGCGTATCTGGCGCAGAAAGTGTATCCGTTGCGCCGGACGCTATACGTCATCAGCCGGGAGGCGCGGGCCGGACTTGGCACCGGTTTTGCATCCTTCTCAGCTGGCAACAAAGGACAGCTGATCATGCTGAAATCGGGCTTGATGCCGGCTACCGGCCAAGTCCGGATGCTGGATGTGAAGCCCTCCCTGTAAGTCTACATTTTCTCCCTTTCCTACGTCTTTTCACCAAACCTTTTGCTCATGAACCTCAAGCCCTGGAAGCTCACGCTCCTCGCTGCTTTGTCTGTTACCGGTTCGGCCGCGCTTGCTCAAACCAGCCCTCAGAAAGCCATTGAGTTGGAGCGGTACAGCGAAGCCCGTGCTGCTCTGCTACGTGCTCCGCAGTCCAATGAAACCTCTTACGAATTGGGCCGTCTGTACCAGATGCGCGACATGCCCGACTCGGCTGCTTATTACTTCAACCGGGTTACGCTGAATCAGAAAGACCCCCTGACGATGGTGGCCGCTGGTCGTGCCGCCCTGGCGCAGGGTAAGACTGCTGAAGCTGAAATTCAGTTCGACAATGCGGTGAAGGCCTCGAAAGGCAAAGATCAGAAGGTGTATACCATGATTGCCCAGGCCTACGCCGAGTCGGATGTGAAGGACATCAACAAGGCCCTGTCATACGTTAGCGCCGGAGAAAAGCTGAACAAAGGCAAAGATGACGCCGCGCTGATGATTGCTCGCGGTGACATCTACCTGAAGTCGGAAACGGGTGGTGGCGAAGCCATGAACAGCTACGAGCGTGCTACGCTGGCTGACCCCAACAACGTGCAGGCGTATGTGCGGAAAGGCCAGCTGAACATGCGGGCCCGTACCTACAACGAAGCCAAAACCAACTTCGACAAGGCTATCAGCATCGACCCGAACTATGCGCCGGCCTACAACTCGCTGGCCGAGACCTATTACTTCGCTGGTCGTTATGATGATGCTCTGGCCCAGTTCCAGAAGTATTCCTCACTGGCCGAAAAGTCGTCGACTACCGATGCCAAGAATGCGTCGTTCCTGTACCTGACCAAAAAGTATCCCGAGGCGCTGGTAGAAGTAGATAAGGTATTGGCCAAAGACCCCAATAACCTGACGATGCTTCGTCTGCGGGCCTACAGCCTGTACGAAACCGGCAAGAACGATGAGGCGTTGGCGGCCATGCAGAAATACCTGCAGGTAGCACAAACCAACAACAAGGTGATTACCGAAGACAACGTGTACTACGGTAAGATGCTCATCAAAGGTGGTAAAACCACTGAAGGTGCTGCCATCATCAAAAAGGCCATTGACGCTGACCCCAAGAAGGCTTCTGAACTGCAGAACGAACTGGCACAGGCTTACCTCGCCGCCAAGGACTACCCCAATGCTATCAGCACGCTGAAAGCACGCATGAATGCCAATAAAGGGGGTGAGCTGACGGATAAGGTATACCTGGGCCGTGCCTACGAACTGAACGGCCAGTATACCCAGGCTGACAGCCTGTACGGTGTGGTACTGACGGAGCGTCCGAACTATATTCCCGGCTACCAGATGCGCGCCCGCGCCAATGCGAACCAGGATAAGGATTCGAAGCAGGGCCTGGCTAAGCCATACTATGAGCAGTACATCAAGGTGGCTGGTGCCGCTGAAGATGCCAGCAAGTACAAGTCGGGTCTGATTGAGGCCAACAAGTACCTGGGGTATTACTACTATCAGAAGGGTGATAAGGCTGCGGCCCTCCCCTACTGGCAGCAGGCCTTGGCCCTGGACCCCAACGACCAGCAGGCTAAAACGGCCGTGAGTGAAATCACAAAGCCCGCTCCAGCCAAGAAGGCTCCGGCAAAAGCCCCGGTAAAGCGTAAATAACCGCTTGACCCTTCACACTAAAAAAGGCCCGCTACCTAGTAGCGGGCCTTTTTGCGTTTTAACACCCTTTGAAGGCACTAGGAGTGCTCGGCAGCATACTTACCCCACTCTGCCAGTACGGCTTCAAAATCGGCCGGTAATTCGGCTTCAAAGTGCAGTATCTCGCGGGTGGTAGGATGCTCGAAGCCCAGTGACTTGGCATGCAGTGCCTGTCGGGGCATTATCTCCAGCATTTTCTCCGCAAATATTTTGTATGCCCCGGTACGCTGGCCATACACTATTTTGTCGCCACCATAGGTAGAGTCGCCGAACAGCGGGTGACCGATATGCTTCATATGCGCCCGGATCTGGTGGGTGCGGCCGGTTTCCAGGTTGCACTGCAGCAGAGCTACTTTGCCGAATGAACGCAGCACTTTATAGTGAGTCACGGCGTGCTTACCCTGCTCCCCATCCGGATACACTGCCTGAATTTTCCGGTCTTTAAGACTGCGGCCAATGTGCCCCCGCATGGTACCGACTTCCTCCTTCGGCACGCCCCATACCAGCGCCAGATACGTCCGCTCAATGGTATGATGGAAGAACTGGTTAGATAGGTGCGTCATGGCAAATTCGGTTTTGCCCACAACTAGTAACCCGGACGTATCCTTGTCGATGCGGTGTACCAGACCGGGGCGGATTTCGCCGTTACGGCCGGTAGGCAGGTTCTGCAGATGATACGCCAGCCCGTTTACCAGCGTACCATTCCAGTTGCCAAAGGCCGGGTGTACCACCAATCCGGCCGGCTTGTTCACAATCAGTAGCTCAGCGTCCTCGTAGCGGATATCCAGGTCCATGGGCTCAGGCACTACCTTAAACTCGCGAGGTGGCTCGGGCAGGGTAATGGTGATGGTGTCGCCGGGCTTGACGCGGTAATTCGATTTCACCGCACGGTCATTTACCTGCACGGCTTCGGCCTTGATGGCATTCTGAATGCGAGTGCGGGACGTGCTGGGCAGCCGGTTCAGCAGAAACTTATCCAGCCGCAGCAACTCCTGTCGCCGGTCGGCCGTGATGCGGTGGTGCTCATACAGCTCGTCCCCACCTTCGCCATCTTCATCGATGTCAACAGCATGGTGCGGCGGCATGGCGGCCGGGAGCGTGGGATTTTCCAGTTCTTCTTCCAGCTCCGACATATGGGCGTGGGTCAGGTAGTTCATGGGCCGGCCACGTACAGCAGTGCGGGCCAGGGTTCTATAAAACAGCAACAGCCGGAGCGAATGCCCCGACTGTGCAGAAATCTGGTCAGAAACGGGCTGACGCCTTATTTCTTCGTCTTGGTTTTGGTTTTCGAAGCGGCGGGTACAGCGGCCGGCGTGGTGGTAGCCGGCGTGGTTACCTTAGGAGCAGCGGCCGGAGCAGCGCCGGGCGTGATGCCCATTTTCTTCAGAATCAGGTCCGATACGTCGCCATCCTTGGGGCCGTGGAGCAGCACCGGGCTGGCACCATCCGAGTTCAGAATGTAGGTATAACCGTTTTCATCGGCCACCGCGTCAATGTTCTTCTGCAGCTTATCCAGGGCGGGCTTCAGCAACGCCTGCTGCTTCTGCTGCAGCGATACTTCGGCATTCTGCTGGAACTCCTGCATCGATTGCTGCATGTTTTGCAGTTCTTTTTCTTTATCGGCCTTCACGGGGTCGGGCATGGTAGCACCACCTTTCTGGTAGGCTTCCAGCTTGGTGCGGAACTCGGTATTCTTAGCATCCAGCTGGTTTTTAAGCTGGGTGCTGTAATCTTTCAACTGCGACTCAATCTGCTTGCTTTCGGGCATCTGGCTCAGCACGTACTCCACGCTGGTATAGCCAATTTTCAGCGGAGCGGCGGTCTGTGCCATCGAAGCCGTAGCCGTAGTGAAGGTGAGGGCGGCAGCAGCCAGCGCAACGCGGAATTTGTTCATAGTGGTCATCAAAAAGAGAAAAGTCAGAGAGTTAGATGCACAAAGTTACTTTTTTCGGGTAGATGGCCGCGCCGGGGTTTTGGCTGGTTGCTTACCCGGTACCGGCTCCTCTTCGGCGGCGGCATCAGTGGCCGGCGTTTGCGGAGTAGCTACCGTCTTTACCGCCCCCTTCTGGGCGGGTTGGTTCCGGTCTTCGGAAGCTAAACCCAGCTCTTCCAGCACAAATTCCGTGTAATCATGCACGGGGTTGGTGTAGAGCATGGTCAGGTCGCCGGACTTATCGAATACAATAGCCAGCTGTTTTTTCTTGGCTACTTTTTCAATGGCTTCAAACACCTTGTCCTGCACCGGCTTGGTCAGTTCCTGGCGCTTCTTGAAGAGTTGGCCCTCGAAGCCGAAAATTCTGTTCTGGTAGGTCTTGATGTCCTGCTCCTTCTTCAGAATCTCGTCTTGGCGCTTCTTCTTCATGGCCTCCGTCAGAACCACTTCTTCGGCCTGATAATTCCGGTAGAGCTTATCGAGGTCCTTTTTTTGCGTTTCAATGTCTTTCTGCCAGTTCGCCGAAAGCGTGTTGAGCTCCTGCTGGGCCTGGGTATAGGCCGGCATTTTGCTCATGATAAACTCGGAGTCCACGTATCCGAATTTCTGGGCCTGCGCAGCTTGCGGTGCCAGTATATTAACTACCAGCCCCATGCTCAGGGCAGCCATCCATAACAACAGTTTGTTCATACTGATACGGAGAGATGAACGGCCCGCCACGCCGCCGGGCTTAGCGGAGCTGCTGACCAATGATAAAGTGGAACATGCCCTTGTCTTGCTTCTGACCGGCCGAAGTAACCGGCACTTTGTCGAAGCCCCAGCCATAATCGAAGCCTAGCAAACCAAATGCCGACATGAAAATACGGGCTCCTACCCCAGCCGAACGGTACAGTTTGTAGGGGTTGTAGTTGGTGTACTGTTCGAAGGAGTTACCGGCCTCCGCAAAGCTGAGCACGTATACCGTGGCCGCCGGGTTAAGGCTCACCGGATAACGCATTTCCATCACGAATTTATTGTACACCACGCCACCGGCCGACGACTGTTGCGAAGCAGGCAGGGAGTTAGCATCGTTAGGGTCAGCATAGCCGCGCAGGCCAATGTATTCGGTACCGGCAATGAAGTTGCTGGAGCCCCCGTAGCCCAGGCCGGAACCACCCAGCTTAAACCGCTCAAACGGCCCAATGGGACGGGCGCTGTTATAGCTGCCAATGAAGCCGAAGTGGGCCCGCGTGTTCAGAACCAGCTTGCCGATTACCGGCGAGAACCACGAGGCATCGAACATCCACTTATGAAACTCCACCCACTCATTCACGCTGGGGTGCGAACCTGGAAACAGCGAATACGGCGGCGTCAGGTTTACGCTTAGCGACAGAGAAGAGCCGCGCCGCGTGAACGTGGGGTTATCGATGCTATTACGCGACAACGTGGTGTTGAACGTAACGTTGGTGGCGTTGCCGGTGCCCGTAGGGAAGAAGTTGGCGCCCAGACCGGGGTAGTTATTCAGCTTGTACTGCGTAACCGACAGTGCATTGCTGAGCGTAAAGTAGTCGTCGGGCCAGCGCAGGCGGCGGCCCAAACTTACGCTGGCACCGTTGGTTTTCAGGTAGCTGCCGGTGCTGGCGTCGAAGTTGGTGCCAACGCGGTAAATCGTTTTGGTCAGGCTCACCGACAGTGAGTTGGGCTTGCGGCCGCCCAGCCACGGCTCCGTGAAGGAGAAGGAGTACGCTTGGTACTGCAGGCCGTTGGCCTGCACGTTCAGGGCCAGGCGCTGGCCGTCACCGGCGGGAACCGGCGTCCAGTTGCGCAAAGAACCCGCTTTACGCAGGGAGAAGTTATTAAATACCAGGCCTACCGTGCCAATGAAGCCGGCATAACCACCCCAGCCACCCGAAAGGGTAATCTGATCGGAGGGCTTCTCTTCTACCGTGTAGTTGATATCTACTGTACCATCGGCTTGGTTTGGTACCGGGTTCAGGCCGATTTTCTCGGGGTCAAAATAGCCCAGAGTGGCAATTTCGCGCTGACTCCGGATCAACTGCTCCCGGCTGAATTTGTCGCCGGGCAGCGTGTAGAGGGCGCGGCGCACCACGTGGTCAGAGGTTTTGGTGTTGCCGGCAATGTTTACATCCTTGATGCGTGCCTGCACTCCTTCCGACACGCGCATCTCAATGTCAATGGAGTCGCCTTCCACCTTGGTTTCCACCGGATCAATCTGGAAGAACAGGTAGCCGTCGTTCATGTACAGCGACGATACGTCCTGGCCCGTGGGATTGTAGGTCAGGCGCTTATCCAGCGTTTCCTTGCTGTACACGCTGCCTTCCTTGATGCCCAGTACCGAGGCCAGCGTTTTGTCGTCGTAGAGGTAGTTACCCTTCCAGGTGATGTTGCGGAAATAGTATTTCGGACCCTCGTCCACTTTCACCGTCAGGCGTAGCCCATCACCCACCCGGGCCAGCGAGTCGGACACAATCACGGCGTCGCGGTAGCCCTGGCTGTTGTAGAAGTCTATCAGCTTCTGCTTATCGTCGGCAAACTCCTTAGCTTGGTATTTGCCAGAGTTGAACAGCTTCGGAAATTTCTTCTCCTTGGTTTTCTTGAATTTGCCTTTCAGCTTACTATCCTTGAAGGCAGTGTTGCCTTCAAATACGATGTCGTTGATTTTTACCTTGGAGCCTTTGTCTACATTGATGAATAACACCACACTGTTCGACAAAGCGGAGTCGGCCTTCTGCGTAATGGTTACCTTGGAATCAAGGAAGCCTTTGTTGGTGTAGAACTTCCGTACCTGGGAACGGGTGTTGCTCAGCAGTGCATCCGTCACCACCTTACCCCGGATCAGCTTAATCTTGTTCTTCAACTCATCGGCTTGGCTTTTGCCAATTCCGGTGAATTCGAACTTGGAAAGGCGGGGCCGTTCCTTCAGGTTGAAATCCAGAAATATGCGGGAGCCTTCTGTGCGCGTCACGCTCACGCTCACGTCGCCCAGAATGCCCTGGTCCCACAGCTTCCGGATGGCTCGGCCAATTTCTTCACCCGGAATGGTAATTGGGTCACCGATTTTCAAGCCGGTCAGACCAATCAGCGTGTTAGGATCCAGGTAACGGGCACCGCTAATGGTAATACCCCCGAGGGTATAGCGTTGCGCCTGGTCGCCTTCGGCCGCGGGCTGGGTTTGCGCGGAAGCAACAGTTGCTGGGGTAGTGCCCAGGGCCAGGGCCAGAGCAGCTGCCGGAAGTAGCTTATGATAGGAAGAACTCATGTTCTGGGATTACGAAACGGTTAGCTGCTCACTGGTTTTCCCGAAACGACGCTCCCGCTGCTGATAAGCGCGCAGGGCATCGTAGAAATGTTCCCGCCGGAAGTCCGGCCAGAGCAAATCGGTAATAAACAGTTCCGTATAGGCCAGCTGCCACAATAAGAAATTGCTGATGCGCTGTTCGCCACTGGTACGAATCAGCAGTTCGGGGTCCGGAATACCAGCCGTGGAGAGGAACCCCGCCACAGTAGTTTCCGTAATCTGCTCGGGCTGCAGACGGCCGGCCGCCACTTCGGCTGCCATGCGCTGGGTAGCCTGCGTGAGGTCCCAGCGGCCACTGTAGCTCAGGGCCAGTAGCAGCGTAGTGCGGGTACCGCCTTTGGTAAGCTCCATAGCCTCGGCCAACTCTTTCTGGCACGAGGCCGGCAGGTTCTCAATCTGCCCAATGGCCTGCAAGCGGATGCTGTTCTTAAGCAGCGTCGGGGTTTCCTGCCGAATAGTGTGCACCAGCAGCTGCATCAGGGCCATTACCTCATGCGCCGGCCTCGACCAGTTCTCGGTCGAAAAGGCGTATAGGGTCAGGTATTTCACACCGGCTTCCGCCGCCGCCTCTACGGTTTCGCGCACGGCCGTAATAGCACTCTGGTGCCCGAAAATGCGCAAACCGCCTTTCTGCTTAGCCCACCGACCATTACCATCCATGATGACGGCAACGTGAGCGGGAATATTCTGGGAGTCAATCTCGGACCGAGCGGCCATTAGTACTTTTTGCGTAAAGAGGCCGCAAGTTACGCAAATGGTTGCATTCCCCTCTGCCCGATAACCACTTGCAGCACCCAGCTAACATACGCACTGCCCTTGGCATTTCGTATACCAAGGGCAGTGCAACATGGATGGCGAGGCTATTTATCAGACTTTTTGCCTTTCTCCTGGCTTTTATCAGGGCACCTGATTTTGTAGAAGGTGTACGAAATGCTTAACCCGTTGTAGAAATACCAATCCTGGTCGTGGGGGTTACCCAGCAGATCATTCTGCCCACCCGACTTTCCATCCACATGGTCGAGGTTGTCGGTAAACGTTTTGCGAGCTCCGGCTTCCAGTCCCAGGTTCCAGTGTTCTGACAGGGCGTACTTAAACCCCAGCCCTACCGGAACTGCCACGCTGAATACTCCTGCTTTTTGATTTAGCTGAGGATGTGGGGCGCTGGCAGTGGTGATGCTGGCGTAAAATCCCGCAACGCCGATGAACACGTACGGGGTAAAATGCACTTTATCCCGACGGTTATGGTAGTCGTAGAAATTATACTCCATACCTCCTGCCGCTTCCAACAGACTGCCTTTCATATTGGCATCCCGGTAAACTGACAGTGGCGTTACGTTGCCACTACTGCCTCTCACATTCCGGTCGTCAGCACGGAGCATCCCGCCCAGCAAGCTGGCCCGCAGTGTTACCGGAGCCGAGATATCCTTGCGGTAGAATGCCGTGAGAGCCGGCCGGTTGTTGCGAAACTGGTAATTGGGAGAAAGCTCGCCTTTGTACACGAGGCCGCCAATTCCCATGCCTATTTCACTGGTGTTCTGAGCAACTACTACATGGGCAAAAAAAACACTCCCTACCGACACAGTGCCGATAAGGAGTGTTTTAAAAGAGGTCAAATGGGTCATATACTGACTGGCTGTTGAAGAAAAGACAGCCAGCAGGACTGACTATCTGAATTTGGGGTTACGTACTCGCGGAGCGAGGATATAGTTTACTGACAAACCTAGAGTCGAGTACCAATCCTTTTCGCTGCTATGGCCACGAACCTGACCGCCTTGGTTAGAGGTGTCATAAGTACCGGGAACCTGAGCAGTGCCTTTGGTAATATCCCACCCGAAGTATTGGGCATTGCCCGACTGCAATTGGCTACGGTTGTTCACGTAGTTGCCGCTTACGTCGTCAAGATAGTCAGTGAAAGTTTTACGGAAACCTAATTCGATACCAACGTCAAACAGTTTGTTGATTTTGTATCGGGCACCGGCACCGAAAGGAATTACGAATTGGGTCAGGGCATAGCCGCTTGACTGACCTTCGGTTCTCAACGGCTGGAGCGCTACAATATTGCCATTGGCATCCAATCCCTTAGGATTGTGGTGAATTACACCTACACCGCCAAACACGTAAGGAACGAAGTCGGGACGCTTGATATAGTTGTTACGGTTCTCGATCAGGTCGAAGATACCGGTAGCAGCAAATTCCAGGATGTCGTTGCGGAAATTCATGTTCCGGTTGTAGCGGAACTTAGCATCGGCATCAGTCTGATCAGCGGCTTTTGCATCATCACCGGTAATACGGCCGTAGGAAAGCGACGCACGACCCGAGATACGCGGAGCAAAGCGGCGCGTGATGTTAAGACCGATGTTCGGGCGGGTAGCACCGGCACGGAAGCTTGGAATGCTTGGTTTCGGCGTAATGTCACCGAAGTATGCCATGCCGTTCAGCGTTACACCAACTGAGTTGTACTGCTTCCGCTTCGTGAACTGCTGCGCACTCGCCTCCGACGCTACCAGCGCGAGGACCAGCAACAGGGCCAAAGTGTGGGTCAAGAGTTGCTTCATATTGAGCGAGGGTTAAAAATATCAGGCTGAAAAAGTGCGAAAAATCGTATGGACACGGTCGCAGTGAGCGACAAAAGTAGAAGATGCAGTGAACTTTAAAAACATTTACGGTAAAAACTCTATGCTTACAGCGGGATTCCGGCCGGGTTTCGACGGTCAAGCCCCCAGTTCAACTTACTGCGCAAGGTACTCAGGAAGTTAACGTGATTCAGCTTTACCAGACGGGCATTGAAGTTTTCTCGGCGAACTGCAATCTGAATTCCGGCTTCCACGGTGTTGGAACGAGAATCAAGGGAGAGCAGAAAATTATTGCTCCGCCCTTCAATCTCGAAGGAAATAACGCTTCTGTCGGACACAATCAGAGGCCGTACATTCAGATTGTGAGGGCATACGGGAGCAATGATGAAATTGTTCGTTTGGGGCAGCATTACCGGGCCGCCGCAACTCAGAGAGTACCCAGTCGACCCGGTGGGAGTCGAGACAATCAGCCCATCGGCCCAGTACGAGTTCAGATACTCGCCGTCTATGTAAGTATGCACGACAATCATAGAGGAAGTATCGCGCTTCAGAATACTAAACTCATTGAGTCCGAAGTTGATATCCCCGAACGTGTCCGGGTCAGTATCCACGCGGATCAGGCTGCGGTCTTCCAGCACAAAGTGCCCTTTGAACAGCGCATCAATGGCCTGGGCTATTTTATCGGGGGAGATGGTAGCCAGAAAACCTAGCCGACCGGTATTGATACCCAGAATAGGAATCTGGAGCGGGCCCACGTGGGTCACGGTATCCAGCAGAGTTCCATCACCGCCGATGCTGAGCACGAAACGCGTACCCTGCAGCGAGTCGCCGCGACGGAAGGTGGTAATACCTTCGGGAAGCTGGATGTGCTGGCGCAGATAGGCATGAAACGATTCCAGAATGCTGACTTCCGCCTGCCGCCGCACCAGATCATTCATCATTTCCTGCATGAAAGCGGTTTGATTTTCATCGAAAGGCTTTCCCAGAATGGCTATTTTCATAACAAAAACATAACCTGATTAGGCAGGCAATGATAATCAGATGGGGAACTGAGAGCGAAAGAAAAAGCCACCCTGCTGCTCCCGATTACGGGTGTATTCAAGGGTAAATACCCAATCGTAGTACGTGACCAGGTGCAGGGCAATGCCGGCGGAGGCCAGTACCCGGTTGGGCAGTACGTTGGCAGCTGTTACGTTGGGTTGGCGGACGTAGCCGACATCGGCAAAGGTATTTAAATAAAAAACCAGCGGAATGGTATTGAAGCGGGTGCTGGGCAGGCCGTCCAGCTGCAGCTTCCCCAGATCGAGCAGACGATACGTGAGGCCCTGCTGCAGCAGGCCCAGATGCCGGCCCTCAATCACGTAGGCATCGTACCCCCGCACCAGCACGTCGTAGCCAAACGCACGGTCATCGGGGTACGCAATGGAGCGGGCGAACCGAAGCTGCGCGGTGGCACCCGCACTGTAGTACAGCGGCCCACCCAGCGCCACATAACGGGCGTAGCGGCCGCGCAACGTCAGGCTATTCGGAGTACGCCCGGTGAGAAAAGCCCGATACGTAACGCCTAACTGCGCATACTGGCCGGTGAGCGGATAGGCAAAGGTATTCCGCTGATTAAGGGTGCTCACCAGCCCAAATTCCAGATACTCGCGCTGCGGGCCACTGAGAAAGTACCGGGGGTTATAGTAGAGCACAGAATCGGAAACCCGCTCATGATGATAGGAAACATCTAACGCGGTGAGGTGCTGCACGGTGCGGCGCCAGCGGATACCAGCCGTGACGTATTGCCGCTCAATGGGAAAGTCCTGCTCCTGCCGCAGGTTCTGTAGCCGGTCCGCAACGGTGGCGTAGTCCAGGGCATGGCTGCGGTAGTATGAGTAACCTGCGCCAAAGCCCACGCGCCGTCGCCGGCCGTAGCCCGGCGCCTCATAAAACAACTCATACTTGCGGTTGAAACCCAACTGCAGATTGGCCAGCAACTGCTCGTTTCGCCCCCGAAAGTTTCGTCGGACCAGATGCAGGCCGTAATCGACGCGCTGCCACCGGTCGGAGCGGTCAAGCCAGGAGCGGAAGTTCCGGTCAGCCAGGGAGAAGATGGGCACCGGAAATATGTACCACCGCTCCTGCACACTATACAGGATGGTCAGCTCCCCGTCGCGGCATACGGGCTGCACCAACACCTGATGAAAGAGCTGCAGATTGAACAGGCGGCGGCGGTTGGCCTCCAGGCGGCGACTAACGGTAGCGGCGGCCAGCGTATCATTTTCGCGGAAGTCCAGTTCGGCCCGCAGCACAGCTTCCTTGGTTACGCGGTTGCCCACAAACAGAATCCGACCAACCCGCAGCGAGCTGTAGCCGGCGCACTGTACATGGAGCAGACTGTCGGCAACGGAGCGGCGCAGGGAATCGGGGGCCGCCACAGAGGTCGGCGCCGCCGGAACGGGTGAGGCGGTTGGCACAGCCCGGAGCAAGCCGCCCAGCCATAGGAGCAATATGGATATCAGCACCTCCCCTGTCGGCTCAGATATTGAGGTAGCGCAACAGGGCGTTGTAGCGCTCCTGCTCATCCTCCGTCACCTCGCCGGTACCGCTGAATTGCGCGGTAATGGAATAACCAAACCGCTCCAGGGTAGCAATAATGCGGGTAATATTAGGTGTATTGAGCTTCAGTGTGAGCCGGATGCGGTAGGGGTCGTGCTCATCCTGGGCCACATGGGCGCTCATGATTTTGGCGTTGTTCTCCTCCACATACCGGCTGATCTGGGTGAGCGAATAGTCCCGCTCCTCCATGGCCAGCACAATAATTCCCTGCTGACTGGTAGCCACGGGCACTTTACCGAAAGCCGCCAGCGTATCACTCACGGTTACCACGCCTAGGTATTCGTGCTGGGCATCCAGCACGGGCACCAGCTGTACTTTATTCTGTACGGCCAGCTCAATGATGTTGTAGAAGTGCTGGTCATGCTGCACGTGTACATCGGTGTAGCTTAGCGAGAGGCTTCCGAGCAGACATTCCACTCCCTCCCGGTCCAGCAGATCCGATTCGGTAATCAGGCCCCGGTACTGGCGGTTATCCAGCACGGGCAGCTGCCCCACGTGGAATTCCTCCAGCCAGCGGGCAGCCTTCTCCGTTGAATCCGTCACCTTCAGCGGCGGAATCATCTGATTCAGTAAGTCTTCGGCGAGGATAGAATTCATCGGAGAGCAGGCAAAAAGCGGAATAGAAGCGCGGAGGGCAGGGACAATATAAGCTGTAACGCCAGAAGAAGGTTTTGCGGTAAGCAAGCAGCTGGTTACTGGCTGAAAGAGCGACAAAACCAGCTTAACGGTTGCAGACAGCGGGTAAGCTGCCGGTATTACGCGGCTACTGATACTGCGGTGCGCTCCAGAAAGGCCATGAGCAGCTGATTGAACTGCCGGGGGCGCTCCATCATGGGAGCGTGGCCGCAATGGTCGAGGAAACGCAACTCTGCGCCCTTGATCAGTCGACCGAACTCATGCGCCACTATCGGTGGAGTAATGGTATCATTGAGGCCCCAAACCAGCAGCGTAGGCACCTTTATTTTATGCAGTTCCTTGGCCAGGTTATGCCGCTGTGCCGAGCGGGCAATGCTGATGATGCGCAGACATTTGGCATTAGAATTCGTCACGCTGAACACTTCATCTACCAATTCCTGCGTAGCCACGGCGGGGTCATAGAAGGTATAAGCCACCCGTTCCTGCACGTAAGCATAGTTACCGCGCTTAGGAAACGAGCCTCCCATGCCATCCTCAAACAGCCCGCTGCTACCAGTGAGTACCAGCCGTTTCACCCGATCAGGGTTCTGGAGGGTATATACCAGCGCAATATGACCACCAAGCGAGTTGCCCAGCACCGTGCAGGGCTGGGTCAGGTTGATTTCGGCCAGAAAATCCTCCACAAAGCTCACCAGACCTGGCACGCCGGCTTTCAGCAGCGGCATGTCGTAGATGGGCAGCAGCGGAATAACTACGCGGTACCGGGCACTGAACTCCTGCACTACATCCTGCCAGTTGCTGAGGGCCCCGAACAGGCCGTGCAGCAGCAGCAGCACCTCGCCGGAGCCTTCATCTACATACTGGAATTCGTTTTTCTCCTTGATCTGCAGCTCCATCGTCGCTAGGAAATGTACCCGCCGCCAGTGGTGGCCGAAGCGGGCTGTGCAATGATACAATTCTTGACCCAATTGCCCAGAAGTGCCAGTCCATGCGGCGTCAGCAGGGCTTCGGGGTGAAACTGTACGCCCCATAACGGCAGCGTACGGTGGCGCAGCGCCATTATCTCGGGAGACTCACCAGCTGTAAAGGCCAGTGGCTCCAGCGTGGCCGGCAGGTTGTGCAGCACTAAGGAATGGTAGCGCGTAACCGACATATGTGCCGGTAACCCCTGCCAGAGCGGGTCAGGCTGGATCCAGATAATATCCGACACCTTGCCGTGCATGGGCCGCTGCCCGCGCACTACCTGAGCCCCAAAAAACTCACCCAGCGCCTGATGCCCCAGGCATACACCCAGCATGGGCTTTTGGGCATGATATTCCTGGATAACGGCCATCAGGTGGCCGGCAGCAGCGGGTGTGCCCGGTCCCGGCGACAGAACCAGCGCATCGAATACGAGTTGCCGCAGCTCAGCCAGCGGCACGTTGTTACGGCGCACTTCTACGTCGCAACCCAGCTGCTGAAGATAATCCAGCAGGTTGTAGGTAAACGAATCGAAGTTATCCAGCAGTAACAAACGCATACGCAACAGCAACGAACGGCTGCTTCAATAGGAAGGCGGCGGGTACCAACGGCTTCTGACAAAGCCCCCCGGGGGTAATCAAAAAACGCCCCGCAGCCGGTCGAGCAGAGTACCGGCGAAAGGCATCACAAATGCCACTACACTCAGTGCCAACGGGGTAGCCTCTCGCACAATGGGCAGCACCTGCGAAGTGGCAACCAGCTGCGGTGAAATCAGCTGCAGGCCCGCCATGCCAAGGCCGTGAAGCAGCAGACTCATGCCCAGCACCCATTTCAAAACCCCGGAGGCGGCCCCACCTAGGTTGTCCAGCATACCCAAGGGCGTGAGGTGAACAGCCGTTTTGATGAATTTGCTCAGCAGGTGCACGCCCCACACAATGGCGGCAAACACCAATACAAACGAGACCAGCGGCAGCATGCCAAAGGCCTCTCCCACGTAATGGCGCACCAATGGAATGGCATCATTCAATAGCGCCAGCCCACCAACCACGCCCAGCACAAAAGCCAGCAGAGAGGCCACTTCCAGCACCAACCCGCGTCGGTAGCCCTGCACTGCCCCGATACCCAGCGGAATCAGCAGGAAAATATCGAAGGTGGACATAGCAGGAAAACCGTTGAACTGCGGATTGCTGGATTGTTAAACTGCTGAATAGACCAACTGCGGTACCGCTGAAAACGCCTTTCCCGCTGCATCAATCCACTCACTCAGCCATCTGCCAGTTCACTACAGATTTGTGTTGTTAAGCAGGTTGTTGACGGTCTGGGAAATCAGACGGCCGTCGGCCAGGCCAGCCAGCTCGCGGGCAGCTACGCCCATTACCTTACCCATATCGGAAGGACCGGTAGCCCCCACGCGCTGGATGATACCTACCAGCTTCTCCACCAGATCAGCCTCCGAGAGCTGCTGGGGCAGATACTCCTCAATAATGGCCAGCTCGGCCAGCTCTACCTCTTCCAGGTCGGAGCGGAACTGTTTCTGGTACATTTCGGCGGCTTCGCGGCGCTGCTTGGCAGATTTGGTCAGCAGCTTCATCTCGGCATCGGGCGTGAGGGCGGCCCCATGCTGCCCCTCGGCCGTTTCGGCCAGCATAATCTGGGATTTAATGCTGCGCAGTGCGGTCAGCCGCACTTTGTCTTTCGCCAGCATGGCCTTTTTGATATCGGCGTCGATGGTTTCTTTCAGAGCCATAGGAATGGGGGGATAATGAGAGTGCAAGATTACGGCTTATTCCGGAATACGGGCTGGCCGGCCGGGGTTTCGGGCAGCGCCAGGGCCGCCAGCAGACCGGCAGCATCGTCTACGTAGAGCGTCAGCTCGCGGGCAACCCGGTGTAGCCCGTAGGGGCCGCTGATGGACTGCGGACCAGCCAACATCAGCCGCACGTTGGGCGGCGTGAGCAGCGGCCGGGCCAGGTTCAGCCGGCCCGGGGCCGGGGCGGGCGTATCGGGCAGCCGCTGGGCCGCTGCCAGCGCCGCCAAGGGCAGCCGCACCGTCCAGAAAAACCCGACGCGCACCACCAGCTCCTGCTCGGGCGTGAGCTGCACCGGCAGCAGCCGCACGGCCCGGGCGTGGGCCAGCAGCGCCAGCAGCCCGTAGAGATGTAGTACCAGCGCCACTCCGGCTACCAGCGGATTCCAGCGGATCAGCAGCAGGTGCAGTGCCCCCATTTCGGCCACCGACAGCAGCATCACCGTGCCCACGTACGCCGTGAAGGCCGATTCCTGGTAGCTGGTGAACACGCGGCTGCCCGTGGTGGCTACCGGCCGGGCCCGCCAGCTCAGCAGGGCGTAGTAGAACACCTGCAGCTCGAACACCAGCGGGGCCAGCGGCCGGCCGAATACCTGCCGGAAAGCCGCCGTAAGCTGCTCCGCCACCTCAGAGGTGTGCTGCCCGGCGGCCCGGCAGGCCAGCTGCAGCCGCCGCAGATTCAGCAGCAGCAGCGCAGCCGTCAGCACCTCTACCCCACCCAGGGCCTGCCCCGCCCACCGGACATATTGCTGCTGCGGGCCCGGCAGCAGCCAGTAGCCCAAAGCCACGGCGGCCGTAAAGGCAGCAGCCACGGTGCTCACTGGCAGCCGGTAGGGCCTCACTACCAGCAGGTAGAACAGCATGGGCAGCCCCAGCAGCACATCGAAGCTTACGGCGGCCGGCAGCAAAGGGCGCTGCAGGAACACCGGCTGCCGGATTACCAACCACTCAATACCGATGACGGCCAGCACCAGCAGGCCAAATCCCAGCGCAGGCCGGGCCGAAACAGGCAGACGAACAACCATAGCTACTTCAACTAAAATAGGCCGGCGCTGTTGGGGCTACGTATCTTTGACTTCGTACTCACCCTCAGCGCCGCTTCTGAATATGACTAAGCTCAGCGTAAATATCAACAAAATAGCCACCCTGCGGAATGCCCGCGGCCACAACCGCCCCGATTTGCTGCAGGCGGCGCGTGACTGTGAGCGGTTTGGGGCCCAGGGCATTACGGTACATCCCCGCCCCGATGAGCGTCATATCCGCTACCAGGATGTGCGCGACCTGAAAGCCGTGGTGACCACCGAGCTGAACGTGGAGGGGAACCCCACCCCCGATTTTCTGGAGCTGGTGCATGAGGTACGGCCGGAACAAGTGACGCTGGTGCCCGACGCCCCCGACGCCATTACCTCCAATGCCGGCTGGAATACCATCCAGCACCAGGATTACCTGCGGCAGATAGTTGCGGACCTGAAAGGCATTGGCTGCCGGGTCAGCATCTTTCTGGACCCCGTGGCGGAACTGGTGCGTGCTGCCGCTACCACCGGCACCGACCGGATTGAGCTATATACCGAAGATTACGCCCGCCAGTACCACGCCGGCCCCGAAGCCGCCCTGCTCCCTTACCGGGAAGCGGCGCTGCTGGCGCAGGAGCTGGGCCTGGGCCTGAATGCCGGCCACGACCTGGACCTCGACAATCTGGCCTATATGCACCAGCACCTGCCGGGACTACAGGAAGTCAGCATCGGCCACGCCCTCATTTGCGACGCGCTGTACCTGGGCCTCGAAAACACCATCCAACTGTACCGTCGGCAGCTGAAGTGAGTTGGTGAGTGGTGAGAGGGTGAGTTTACTACGCTGACTATACTAACTAAGCACCGATAACTCACCCGCTCACTACTTCCTGCTTTACCACTCACCAGCTCACTACTCACCATTTCATTACTGCCGTCGTGCCCCGTCTTCCGCTTCCTGAGTTTCTACAAGGTGCTGCCGAAGTGCCCATTCTGGATGTGCGTGCCCCTGTTGAGTACGCGCACGGCCATATTCCGGGGGCTGTGAGCTTTCCGCTATTTACGGATGAGGAACGGGCCCGCATCGGTACCACTTACAAGCAGATCAGTCAGGACCGGGCCGTGCTGCTGGGGCTGGACTTTTTTGGGCCGAAGATGAGCCAGCTGGTGAAGCTGGCTCAGAAGCTGGCTCCGCACAAGCAGGTGCGGGTGCATTGCTGGCGGGGCGGCATGCGCTCCGGCGCGGTGCAATGGCTGCTGGAGCTGGCCGGTTTTCAGGTGCAGCTGCTGGACAAAGGCTACAAGGACTACCGCCGAAGCGTGCTGACCGCCCTGGACCAGCCCCGGCCACTGTGGGTATTGGGTGGCCTCACGGGTTCCGGCAAAACCGACGTACTGCATGCCCTGGCCGCCCGGCAGCAGCCGGTGTTGGATCTGGAAGGACTGGCCCATCATAAAGGCTCCGCGTTTGGCAGCATCGGGCAGCCGCAGCAGCCTACGCAGGAGCAGTTTGAGAATAACTTAGCCGCCGCGCTGCAGGCGTTACCGACGGAGCTTCCGGCCTGGACCGAGGACGAAAGCCGGACCATTGGCGCGGTTCATCTGCCGGTAGCTCTCTACGGGCAGATACAGAAAGCTCCACTGGTTCTGCTGGAAATTCCGCGGGAAGCGCGGGTCCGCAAGCTGGCCGAAGAGTACGGCCGGCACGACCCGGCCGCGCTGGCCGCTTCCATCCTGCGCATCCGCAAGCGCCTGGGTGGGCTGGTAACTAAAGAGGCGCTGGCCGCTATTGGGGAAGACGATATGGAGAAGATGGTGAGCCTGGTGCTGGACTACTATGACCGCACGTATACGCACGGCCTGACCGGTCGGCCGCTCGTGCGCGTACCGGCCGCCACCAGTAATGCCACCGAAAATGCTGAGCTTGTGCTACAGGCCGCCCGTACCCTAGTGTAATCCATGCTTCTATGGTTCCAACGCTGCGCGTAGCCCGCCCTACCGATAATCTGCCGGCGGTGCTGCACTTTTATCGGGACGGCCTGGGACTGCAGGTGCTTACCTCCTTCACGGGCCATAATGGCTTCGATGGCATCATGCTGGGCCATCCGCTGGCACCCTATCATCTGGAGTTTACCCATCAGCCCGGCCACGCCGTAGGGCGGGCCCCCACCCCCGACAACCTGCTGGTATTGTACCTGCCCAATGTGGCGGAGTGGCAGGCGGCCGTACGGCAAATGATAACGGCTGGCTATCCGCCGGTACCATCTTACAACCCCTACTGGGACCAGCACGGCCGCACATTCGAAGACCCCGACGGATACCGCGTGGTGCTGCAATGCGCCGCCTGGAGCCTCTAAATCCATTTTTTTTATTTTCTGCCCTGCCCGATGAACGCCTCCGATACTACTGCCGAAGAAATCCGCCTGACCCAGTACAGCCACGGCGCGGGCTGCGGGTGCAAGATTGCCCCCAAAGTGCTCGACCAGATTCTGCACACCAGCCTGCCGCAGCCCCACCACGAGAAGCTGCTGGTGGGCAACGCCTCCCGCGACGACGCGGCCGTGTACGACATTGGCGGCGGGCAGGCCATCATCAGCACTACCGACTTCTTCATGCCCATCGTGGATGATGCCTATGATTTCGGGCGCATTGCCTCGGCCAATGCCATTTCGGATGTGTACGCCATGGGTGGGCGGCCCGTCATGGCCATTGCTGTGCTGGGCTGGCCCATCGATAAGCTGGCCCCGGAAGTGGCCCGCCGCGTAATTGAAGGCAGCCGCAGCATCTGTCAGGAAGCCGGGATTCCGCTGGCCGGCGGCCACAGCATCGATTCGCCCGAGCCTATCTTCGGGCTGGCGGTTACCGGGTTGCTCAACATCGAAAACCTGAAACAGAACGACACGGCCACGGCCGGCTGTGAGCTATACCTCACCAAGCCGCTGGGCGTAGGCATGCTCACCACGGCCCAGAAACGCGGTATTCTGCAACCCGAGCACGCCCACATTGCGCCCCATAGCATGATGCAGCTCAACAAGATTGGGGCGGAGCTGGGCCAGTTGCCCGGCGTGCGGGCCATGACCGACGTGACCGGCTTTGGCCTGCTGGGCCATCTGGCAGAAGTGTGCGAGGGCAGCAGCCTCACCGCCGAAATCAGTTTTGCGAAAGTGCCTCGCCTGCCCGAAGCCGAGCAATATCGGCAGCAGAAAGCCATTCCGGGCGGCACGGTACGCAACTGGGATTCATATGGCCATAAAGTTGGTCCTGTCACCGAAGAGCAGCGCGCCTGGCTCTGCGACCCGCAAACGTCGGGGGGGCTATTGGTGTGCGTGGAGCCTAGCAGCCGCGACGCCGCCCAGGCTGTATTTGCGGCGCACGGACTGCAGCTGGAAGCATTTGGTCGGCTGCGGGAACACACCGCCACTGAGCCATGGATTGTAGTAAACCCGTAATTCAGGGCCATTTCCTGCCCCCGTCTCCCTCGGCGCAGCCCGCAGTTGCGCGCCCGATATCTGCCCTGTTTTTTCTTTGCATGAAGCTGCTTTCTTTTTTGCGTCCGGTGCTGGAAGCAGCCGCCGTGGTGGGAGCTTTTCTGATTGGCCTGCGGCTGGTAACAGGGCTTTTCGGGCGCAAAAACCGGGTGTACCGCCCCACGGCGCTCCGGCAATTTACCCTGCTTTTCTGGCCGCTGCTCTGTCTGAGCGTAGGGCTGCCGTTCCTGGGCAGCTTTTTCTTTACGGAATACGCCTCCACCTACGAATTGGTGCTGCTACTGGTATTGGCGGCCGTAGTGCTGGGCTTCTCGCTGCCGGCCTTTGTGCTGCACGTTCGTTATTATTTTATCAATCAACATACTACCCTCATCTTCGACCCAAAACAGAACGTACTCGAAGTGTACGAAGGCTCCGCGCAGATTCCATTCGGCAAGCGTGACCTGGTGCGGGTGGAGTACGTAACCTGCCGGTCGGAGCGGCTGTTCTGGAGCCCGTACGGTTATCTGCGGCTGCACCTGCGCTCCGGCGACGTGCTGACCCTGACTACCCTGTTACTGAAGCTGGATCCGGTGGCTGAGTTTCTGCGTCATACACCTCTGGAGCGCCGCCGCCGGTGGTTCTGCTGGCCATAGTTTGCCCGCCGACAGACAAACACCGGGTTTCACTCGTTGAAGCGCGGTTTCAGCCTGATTATACCCGGAGCATGGCTACCTATATTTGTTAACGATGCCCTATCTTCTACTCATGGTCTTATCTACGGAAGGCATGAGTGGTCCTGCCCTCCCTATTGCCACCGTTGTATATGCGGCGTATCCTGCTGGTTGCGTTTCTGTTGTGCTGCCTGTTTGGTAACACCGGAGTCTGTGCGGCTACGGTTCCCGAGCTGTTGCAACGGCTGCGTACCCAGCCCGCTGATACAGCCCGCGTACGACTGCTCAACGAGGTATGCTATGCCCTGCACGACAACGAGCCGACCCGTGCCCTGCCGTACGGGGAAGAAGGAGTAGCTCTGGCCCGGCGGCTCAATCACCCGCCGGGGCTGTTGGGGGGTTTGCTGAATCTGGCGAGTTGCTATGCCAACTTAGCCGATGGGCCGCATGCCCTCCAGCTGCAGCAGGAAGCGTTGCTTCTGGCCCGGCAGCTGCGCTCCAACGACGGGCTGGTGCGGGGCTATACCGGTATGGGGGGCATATACCATGAGCGCAACGATACGGCCGCCGCGCTGCGCAACTATCAGCGGGCATTGGCTTATGCTTATCGGCCCGATGTGCAGCCCCGCACGCAATTGATGCTGTTCGGTAATCTCGGCAACCTGTATTTCTACCTCCAGCGGCGGCAGGAAGGGCTGCTCTTTACCCGGCGTGCCCTGCAACTGGCCCGCCGCACCGGCGACCAGGCCGGGGAATCCCTGTACCTGGCCGATATGGGTTCCTTCTACATGCAGATGAACCAGCTGGAAACGGCTGAAGGCTTACTGCGGCAGGCCGTAAGTATTGTGGAGCCGCTGGAAAACAACCGGTTTAAAGCGGGCCACCTGGAGCTGCTGGCCACTGTGCTGCTGCTGCGCAACCAGCTGGCCGAAGCCGATACGCTGACCCACCGTGCTCTTAGGCTGGCCCGCCGCATTCAGTATAAGGAGCGGGTGCTGGATGCCTACAACCTGCTGGCCGAAATCAACGTGAGCCGCCGGGATTTTGAGCAGGCGTACGAATGGCAAACCCGGTACCGCGACCTGAACGATACGCTCAACAGTCGTTCTCGCGTGCAAACCCTCACGGCCCTGCAAACCCGCTACGAAACCGCCGATAAAGAACATCAGATTAAGCGTCTTACGGAGCGGGAATCCGTCATGCAGCAGCGTAACAGGGCACTCTGGGTGGCTATTGCAGCCCTGCTGCTGGGCCTGGGAGGAATGGGCTACCTCTACACCAAGCTCCGCCGCAGCCGCACGGAGCTGGCCGACAACCACCGGGCCCTGGAAGAAGTAACAAAGGAACTCCGGCAGCTGGCCGCTTCCAAAGACCGGCTGTACGCCATTGTCGCCCACGATTTGCGCGGCCCGGTTACTTCCTTCGCGGGCGTTACGGAGCTGATTGATTTTTACCTGAAGCAGGGAGATGAGGAAGGGCTGCGTCGGCTTCCGAGCCTGGTGCGGCAGTCCGCTTATCAGCTCAATCATTTGCTGGACAACCTGTTGAACTGGGCCGTAAACCAGACCGGCGAACTGGCATTCCGGCCGGAGCGGCTGCTGGTGCAGGAGCTTTATCATGAAGCTACCCACCTGTATGCCAATGCTGCTGAGGCTAAACAAATAACGCTGCACACCACCTGCCCACCCCAACTGGCCGTCTGGGCCGATACCCACATGACCCAGACCATTTTGCGCAATCTGGTGGGCAACGCGCTAAAATTCACTCCGCCCGGTGGTACCATCACGCTCATGGCCGAGCTGCGGGACACCGGTACGGTGGCACTGTGCGTGCAGGATACCGGCGCAGGCATGGCCCCAACCCAGATTGCCACCCTGTTTTCGCCCGAGGGCACTGCTTCTCCCCTGCGCGGCCCCCGCTCGGGCACTGGCCTGGGGCTGCTGCTGTGCCGGGCATTCGTGAACCGACAGGGCGGTACGCTCTCCATCGAAAGCGCCCCGGGCCAGGGGACTACCGTGTGCGTGTTGCTGCCCGCCGCCCGGCGTGAGCAGGCGTAGCTGCCACGTGCGGCCGACAGTGGTTTCCCCCTCACTGAAAACCCAACAGCACCTCTTTCCAGGCATGTCAATTTCCGAAGTCCCATCTTTGCAGTGTGATGCTGCAACTACACTTCCGCGAAATGGGGCAAGGTACCCCGTTAGTTATCCTACACGGGCTGTTTGGCACCCTTGACAACTGGCAGACGCTGGCCCGGCGCTGGGCTGATGCCGGCCACCGGGTAATTGTGGTGGACCTGCGCAACCACGGCCGCTCCCCCCATGCCCCCGAGCATACCTACGCCATGATGGCCGAGGACGTGCGCGGCCTCTTCGACCAGCTCCAGCTAGGCCCCGACACGACGCTGATGGGCCACAGCATGGGAGGGAAAGTGGCCATGCGGTTTGCACTGGATAATCCGGAGCGGCTGCGGCAGCTGATTGTGGTGGATATTGCCCCCCGCTTCTCCGATATGCGCCACCAGGACGATGTCATAGCCGGCCTGAATGCCGTGCCCCTGGCTACGCTGCAAAGCCGCCAGCAGGCCGACGAAGCCCTGGCCCAGCATATCAAGTGGCCCGATGTACGGCAGTTCCTACTCAAAAACCTATACCGCCGCGAGGATAACTCCTTCGCCTGGCGGCCCAACCTGGCGGCCCTCACGGCTGAAATGGACGACATCGGAGCCGAAATAACCGCCGCTCAACCCTTCCTGAAGCCCACCCTGTTTATCCGGGGGGGCAAGTCCGATTACATTACCACTGAGGACAAGCTGCACAGCATTCCGGCCCTGTTCCCCAACTCTCAGGTAGAAACCGTAGTGGATGCCGGCCACTGGGTGCACGCTGAGAAGCCGGAGGAAGTATTTCAGCTCGTAAAAGCGTTTGTAGAGCAATAGGCAGCCTGTAGTTCGTTTCCTACTTTCCTACTCAGTTTCTCACTTACTCAGCTCCTCGCCCGTGCCCGGTACGCTCTACCTCATTCCCACTATTCTGGCCGATGATACGGCTGCTCAGGTACTGCCGCCCCAGGTAGCCGAACGGATTCAGGCCTTGCAGTATTTTCTGGTAGAAAATGCGCGCACGGCCCGCCGGTTCATCAAGAGCATGGCCCCGCAACAGGTGATTGAGGGACTGCGCATCAGCGTAATCGACAAGGACAGCACCGAGGCCCAGATTCAGGCCGCGTTGCAACCTGTGGTGGCCGGACAGGATGCGGGCGTGATTTCCGAGGCCGGCTGCCCCGGTATTGCCGACCCCGGCGCGGAGCTGGCCCGCCGGGCGCATCAGCTGGGTTTGCGCGTGGTGCCGTTGGTAGGGCCGTCATCCCTGCTGCTGGCCTTGATGGCCTCAGGCATGAATGGGCAGAGCTTTGCGTTTCACGGTTACCTGCCCATTGAGCGGGCCAAACGAATGGCCGCCGTTAAAAAGCTGGAACAACAGGCCCTGCAACAACACCAGACGCAACTGTTCATTGAAACGCCCTACCGCAACCTGCCGCTGCTGGAGGATTTGCTCAGTACCCTGCATCCCGGCACCCGCCTCTGCGTAGCCGCCAGCCTCACCGCCGAAAACGAATACATCCGTACCGATACCGTGGCCGGCTGGAAAAAGCACCCCCTACCCGACATTCACAAGCAACCCGCCGTTTTCCTGATCGGGCAGTAGAGTAGTTGTGAGTTGCTGGTTGTTAGTTTTTGAAACAGAGACTGACAACCAGCAACTCACAACTACTTCAGCAGCTGGTACACCAGCAACGACGACACATAGGCCAGCCCCGTCATGTAGAGCATTTGCAGGATGGGCCACTTCCAGCCTTTGGTTTCGCGGTAGGTAGCCGCCAGCGTGCTCATGCACTGCATGGCAAACACATAAAACACCAGCAATGAAAAGGCGCGGGCGGGCGTGAAAAACGGCTGCCCGTTGGCATCCTTTTCGGCAGCCAGCTTTTGCTGTACTGTTTGCTGGTCGGCATCCTGGCCCACGCTGTAAATGGTGCTCATGGTGCCCACAAACACCTCCCGGGCCGCAAAGGAAGTAATCAGCGAAATGCCAATCTTCCAGTCGAAGCCCAGCGGCCGGATAACCGGCTCCACCACGTGGCCGAACACACCGGCGTAGGAGTTTTCCAACCGCTCAGAGGCGACGCGGGCTTCTGTTTGCTCCGGGGTAAGGCGCTGCCTGGTAGCCTCAGTGCGGGCCGCCGTTTCGGCCTGTTCAATGCGGCCGGGCGGGCCATAGGTAGCCAGTACCCACAGCAGAATGGATATGGCCAGAATTACTTTACCTGCCTGAAAAACAAAGGCTTTTACCTTCTCTACAATGGTAATACCCACGTTTTTCCAGCGGGGCCACCGGTACACCGGAAACTCCATGATGAAGTAGCTCCGCTCCTGGGTTTTGAGCAGCAGCTTCATGGCCCACGCCGACAGAATAGCCGCGAAAAAGCCCAGCAGATACAGCCCCATCAGCGCAAAGCCGCGCAGATTGAAGATGCCCAGCACCGCCTCATCGGGTACCACCAGTCCAATCAGCACGGTGTACACCGGAATGCGCGCCGAGCACGACATCAGCGGAGTCACGAAGATGGTGATAAGCCGGTCTTTGCGGTTTTCGATGGTGCGGGCGCTCATAATGGCCGGTACGGCACAGGCCACCCCCGAAATCAGGGGCACAATACTCTTGCCATTCAGCCCGAAGCGCCGCATGATGCGGTCCATCATGAAGGTCACGCGGGCCATGTAGCCGGTTTCTTCCAGCACCGCAATAAAGGCGAACAGCAGGGCAATCTGCGGAATGAAGATGAGCACCCCGCCCAGGCCCGCCAGCACCCCTTCGGTGAGCAGGTTAATCAGCGGCCCGTCGAAGTTGGTCTGGATGAGCCCGTTGATCCACGCCACCCCCCGGTCTATGAGGTCCATAGGGTAGCTGGCCCAGGCAAATACCGCCTGAAACATCAGAAACAGCACGCTGAAGAAAATCAGGTAGCCCCACACCTTGTGCGTCAGCACCCGGTCGAGCCGGTTGCTGTAAGGCTCGTTCTGCTCCGTGCGCGTCACTGATACACAGTTGAGCAGAATCTCGTTGATGCGCTGGTAGCGGCTGATGGTTTCCTGGGCCTGTTGGTCGGTGGGCTTAAACCCGTACTGCTCCGTCAGCTCCTGAATGTAGGTCCGCTCATCCGGTTTCAGGAAGCTGATGTGCCGGTACTGGTGCGCGTAGTGGAGCGCCAGGTAATCGTTGTGCAGGTTGAAGTAGTAGCGGATCTGCCGGATCATGGGCAGCAGGTCCTCGGCGGGCTGGTAGAATTGCCCGGTGGGCGCATCCAGCGTCTGCGCCATCACAATTTTCAGGGCGGCAATACCTACTCCTTTCCGCGCGTTCATCGGAATAACGGGCACGCCCAGCTCCTGCTGCAGCGCCGGAATATCAATCTTCACTCCGTGCTGCTCGGCCACATCCATCATGTTCAGCGCCAGCACCGTGGGCAGGCCCATATCGGCCAGCTGGGTGAACAGCAGCAGGTTACGCCGCAGGTTGCTGGCATCCACCGTTACCACCACAAAATCGGGGTACTGGGGGCTGGTCTGGTCGTAGAACAGGTCGGTAATCACCTTCTCGTCGAGGCTCTTGGGGTAGAGCGAGTAGGTACCCGGCAGGTCAATGATTTCGGCCCGGTGCTGCGAGGTCAGCTGGCTGATGCCGGTTTTGCGGTCAACCGTAACGCCCGGAAAATTGCCAACTTTCTGGTTGAGCCCCGTGAGCTGATTAAACAGCGAGGATTTGCCGGAGTTGGGGTTGCCCACCAGCGCAATGCGGGTAAGTGCCCCCGGATGACGAAGCGCCGCGTTTTCCAGCTGTACGGCCGAGACGCCGGCACCGGCCCGGCCGGAAAGTAGTTGCCCGCCTGCCATGTACTAGGTGCTTATTTCAGAAGAATAGTCGCCGCCTCGCTTACGCGCAGGGAGAGAGTGTAGTCGGCCATATCCCCCACTACTACGGTGATGGGGCAGCCCAGCGGTGCCCGGCTGTTCAGGCGTACCTGCGTGCCCGGAATGCAGCCCATTTCCAGCAGCTTGAGTGCCATTTCAGGGTCCTGCAGGCAGCAGATGGTTCCGCTTTCCCCCAGTTGAAGGTCTTTCACACTGCGGGGCGCAGGAGAGGCAGGGGCAAGCGGTGGGCGGTCAGACACGGGCGGGGCTATTTAGATTCACTTCAAACAAAGGTACCACCCAATTATGTTTCGGCCAAAATTCAACTCTGGCGGATTTCTGTAGTTGCTGCACCGTAAACCGCTGATTTGTAATTATTCCGAAATTGAATTGCACCGTTATAAATATTCAGGGAAGACTTGCTTTCAATGCCAGTTTTCATTGTAATTTTGGGATATACATTAGTCTGCTCGCATATGCTCCAACGCGTACTTTCTCTCTTTGCACTGGCTTTGCTGCTTCCGGCTCTGGGCTTTGCTCAGGACGCTAAAATGACCGGCCGTATCGTCGATGATAAGACCAAGGAACCGATTCCCTTCGCCTCCATCGGGCTGAAAGAGGAGCAGACCGGTGCCCTGACCAACGAATACGGCTTCTTCCAGATGCCGATGCCCCAGAAAGGTCAGCAGGATTCGCTGATCATCATGGCCCTGGGTTACTTCCGGAAGGCAGTGCTCATCAAGCCCGGCATCAAGGTGCAGGATATGATTATTGAGGTGCCCAAGCGCGCCATCGAGCTGAAAAACGTGACGGTTACCGGTGGCAAGGTGAAAGACCTGGCCCTGGGCTCCAAGTCGAACACACCCGGTGAGGGTATGATTCAGGGCATGCCCGGCAGCCAGTACGCTTTCTTCGTGAAGAACGACAAGGGCAAGAAGCTCGGCAACGTGCGCTCGGTATCGTTCTACATCGGGGAAAACGGTTTCCCCCGGGAGCCGTTCCGGGTGCGTTTGTACAAAGCCGACGGTAACTACAACTCACCCAACACCGACCTGCTGACGGAAAACATTGTGGTATCGGCCCCGAAAGGTGGCGAGTGGTACACAGTGGACCTGACGCAGTACAATATTGAAGCGCCCGTGGAAGGCTTCTTCGTGGCCATGGAATGGATTGTGAGTGGTGACAACTTCTACACCACCAACTTCATGGACAATTACACGCCCTACGGCCAGATCCTGCGCCCGACATTCGAATTCAAGGAAGCCCGTACCTGGAACTACACCATCGGCCGGGGCTGGAGCCTGATTACCCTCTCCAGCGGGGGCAACCGCTACAACGCCATGATTCGGGCTGAAGTAGACCAGATCAAAGACTAAATCACGGATTCAGACGGATTGGTCAGATGGCACGGATTCATCCTGCTGTCACAACAAAAGGCCCGCTTGCTGATGCAAGCGGGCCTTTTGTTGGTTAATGGGTAGTTAGTGGCGGACAGGAAACCAAGACGAATTCGTGGCCTCGGATCAATCCGTCTGAATCCGTGCTTTATTTGCGCACGGCAATTTCTACGCGGCGGTTCTGCTGGCGGCCGGCGGCGGTGGCGTTGGTGGCAGCGGGAGCGGCTTCGCCCATGGGCTCCAGCGTTACCTGCGCATCGGTCATCATGCCATTGCTGATCAGCCATTTTTTCACGGCGGCAGCACGCTGAGCGCTCAGCTCCTTATTGTAGCTCTTGTCCCCGCGTGAATCGGCGAAGCCCATAATACGGACGTCTTTGCCTTTGTAGCGGCGGGCAATGGAGGCGCTGATTTCTGAGAGGGCACGCGTAGCCGAAGGCTTGATATCGGCCTTATCGGTATCGAACAGGATTTTCTCGTCGAGGCCGTACACGTTGTACTGGTCGTTGCTGCGCACCGATACTTCGGGCAGATCAATTTCCTCCAGCTTCTCGTCGGCGAGTTTGGCTTTGGTCATATCCCAGGCATTCTCTACGGCGTTGCCAGCCTTATCGGCAGCATTTTCCGCGCTGGCAGTGGCATTTTCAGCGGCCTGCTCAACGGTTTCGCCGGTACGGGCTACCACGGCGGTATCGGCCGTGGCTTCCGACAACTGGTCTTTTTCTTCAGGTTTCTTGAGGTCGGAGCAGGAAGCCAGCAGCATAGTGGCGGCCAGCGCAGAGAGCAATGTTTTTTTCATGATGGGGAGAGTTGGGTGAGGTTTGGCTTACGGGCAATGTTACGGGATGTTCCGACCATATCCATATTGCCATACTCCTATTCTGCCACAAATATGCGCTTCACCCGCTCACTTACGTTGGTCAGCAGCTCGTAAGGAATTGTGCCGATACGAGCCGCCAACTCTGTCAGCGGCAAGCCTTGCCCAAAGATGGTGGCGAAATCACCCGCCTGGGCATCCTGAATCTGGGTGACGTCCACCATGCACATATCCATGCACACATTGCCTACCAACGGGGCCCGCTGCCCCCGAATCAGCACTTCGCCGGCCCCGTTGCCGAAACGCCGGTCGTAGCCATCGGCGTAGCCGATGGCCAGGGTGGCAATGCGCCGCTCATGACTAGTAGCTTCGCCGCGCCGACTGTAGCCCACGGTTTCGCCGGCCGGCAGGATTTTAATCTGGGAAATGGTGGTATGGAGCGTGCTGACGGGGCGGAGCGCATCCTGTTCCTGACCGGTAGCTTCTACCCCGTAGAGCCCAATACCCAGCCGAACCATGTTGTACTGCGCCTCCGGAAACCGCACAATGCCCGCCGAGTTCAGCGCGTGCTTAAGGATAGAGTAGCCCAGAACCGCTTCCAGCTGCGGCGCCATGCGCCCGAAAGCAGCCAGTTGCCGGTGGGAAAAGTCGTTATGCTGCGCTTCATCGGCACCGGCCAGGTGGGTGAGGGCGCTGGCTACGCGCAGGTGGGCCGCGTTTTCCCGGAGCACGCGGCAGAGTTCGGGCAAATCTTCCTCGGCAAAGCCCAGGCGGCGCATCCCCGTATCGAGCTTGAGGTGAATGGCTGGCATAGCGGCTTCCTGCGCCGCCCGCAGGTACTCCTGTAGTAGCTCGAAGGAGTAGATTTCCGGCTCCAGGTGATACTGGCGCATTTTCTGAAAAGAATCGGGGGCCGGGTTCATTACCATCAGAGGCAGGCTGATACCGTGCTGGCGCAGGGCCACACCCTCATCGGCGTAGGCCACGGCCAGGTAATCGGCGCGGTGAAACTGGAGCAGGTTGGCTACTTCCGCCGAGCCGCTGCCGTAGGCAAACGCCTTTACCATCACCATCAGCTTCACGCCGGGCTGCAGGCGGCGGCGGTAGAAATTCAGGTTGTGGACCAACGCGTCCAGATCCACCTCCAGCACCGTGCCGTGAAGCTGCCGCTGGAAAGCCGCCACAATCCGCTCGAACCCGTAGCGCCGGGCCCCTTTCACCAGCAGCAGTTCCTGACGGTACTGCTCCGGCCGAAAATCAGCCAGAAATGCCTCGGTATCCGGATAAAACGCAGTATTGAGCCCCTGGAAAGCAGTTTGGTGCTGGCTGATGTCGGGGCCGATACCAATCAGGCGCTCCACGCCGTGCGTGGGGAGCAGCGCCGCCACCCGGGTGTACAGCTCGGCACCGCTTAGGCCGGATTCCAGCACATCGGACAGGATGAGGGTGCGGCGGCCCCGGCGCGTCTGGCGGGCCAGGGCATCGAGGGCGAGGCGCAGGCCGGCCAGGTCGTTGTTGTAGGTATCGTCGAGGATGTAGCAGTCGTTGAGGGCCTGCTTCATTTCGAGCCGCATGGCTACGGGCTGCAGTCGATCCAGGCGGCGCTGGATTTCGGGGGCTGGCACCTGCCGCCACAGCAGCACCGCGAGGCAGTGCAGGGCGTTTTCGACCGAAGGCTCGTCGGCGAAGGGCAGCGTGAAGGTGTACTCCTGAGGCCGGGGCCGTTTCTGCTCCACCCGCACCACGGTGCGGTCGGCGGCGGCTTCCTGCACCGTTACCAGCAGGTCGGCCTCCCGGGCATCGAAAAGGGGGCGCTGCCGCGTCCAGGCCACCAGCCGGGTCCGGGCAGCATCCAGCTGGCGACGGGCGGCGGCGTGCACCAGCTCGTGGTCGGCACAATAAAATAGGGTATCAACGCCCATAAACAGCCGCATTTTCTCGGCCGCTTTTTCGGCGTGGGAAGCAAAGCCCGCATCATGAGCCGTGCCCAAGTTGGTGAAGATGCCCAGCGTGGGCTGGATAACCCGGGCCAGCCGCTCCATTTCGCCGGGCTCCGAAATACCGGCCTCAAAGATGCCCAGCGAATGACTGGCCGTCAGCTCCCACACGCTCAGGGGCACGCCTACCTGCGAGTTGTAGGAACGGGGGCTTTTGCAGATCAACTCATCGGGGCTGAGCAGCTGAGCCAGCCATTCCTTCACGATGGTTTTGCCATTGGAACCCGTAATGCCGAATACCGGAAGGCTAAACCGGCGGCGGTGCTGCGCCGCCAACTGCTGCAGGGCCGCCAGCGTATCGGGCACCTGCACAAAGCCGGCATCGGGGTATGCGGCCAGCTCTACCGCATCCTGCACTACAAACTGCCGCACCCCGGCCTGGTACAGCTCCGGCAGGTAGCGGTGCCCATCGTGCTGGGGGCCCCGCAGGGCAAAAAACAGGCTATCGGCGGGCGTTTCAACCCGGCGGCTATCAAGCAGCAGGCGCTGCACCGTGGCGTGGGCGGCAGGCCGCTGCAGCAGGGTGCCACCCAGAAGGGCAGTCAGATCGGAGAACAGAAGCATAGCCCGGCAAAGGTAGGGAGAGAGGAAGTGCTGAGATGAAAAGCCGGACCTACGTGGCATTGTTGCGGTGGGCAGCGAAGCGGCGGCAGGCTAGGCGGCCCAAACGAGCCATCGGCTATTGATCCTGCTACCTTTGTACTTCGCTCTTTTCTGCCTCGCTCTTGAAGTTCTCCCGCTACCACCTGGCCGCCTTTGCGGCGTTCTTTATCTGGGGATTTTTCCCGATTCCGCTGCGCTGGCTGGCGGGCTACCCCAGCGGGCAGATTCTGTTTTTCCGGGTGCTGCTGTCGTTGCTGCTGTTGCTGCTCATTCATGGGCTGGGGCGGCGGGCTACGGTGCGCCAAACGTGGTGGCAGTGGCAGGTGGCCCCGGCCCGGGAGCGGCGGGCGGTGCTGGCAAGTACCGTGGTGGGCAGCATACTGCTCACATCCAACTGGCTGCTGTTCATTTACGTGGTGAACCAGGTGAGCGTGCAGGCCGGCTCGTTTGCCTACCTCATCTGCCCCATTCTCACCTCGTTGCTGGGGTTTGTGGTGCTGCGCGAGCGGCTGCGGCCCATGCAGTGGCTGGCCATCGGGCTGAGCGCCCTGAGCTGCGTGCTGCTGGGCTCCGGCGAAATTCGCTCGTTGCTGATGAGCCTGGTGGTGGCCACCACCTACGCGGCCTACCTCATCAGTCAGCGCCGCCTGCAGGGCTACGACCGGCTGGTGCTCCTCACAGTGCAGCTCACCCTCACGGCTCTGCTGATTCTGCCGCTGGCCCCGCTACTGGGCGCACAGCCGCTGGCGGGCCTGCACGACACCCGGCTGCTGGCCGTGGTGCTGCTGCTAAGCGTGCTGTTCACGGTGATTCCGCTGTTTCTGAACCTGTATGCGCTGAACCAGCTGCCTTCAGGCACGGTGGGCATCTTCATGTACATCAATCCGCTGCTGAGCTTTCTGCTGGCGTTTCTGTACTTCGGGGAACAGGCCTCGGGGCTAAAGCTGGGGGCTTACGCGGTGATTTTCCTGTCGATTGTGCTGTACAACTGGCGGCCGACAGCAAGAAGCGGAGCTGTTATTGCGAGGACGAAGGAAGAAGCAGTCCGTCCTTCGCAGAGCACGAATTCCTGAGCGGCAGCAAGTTTTTGACATCGAAGACTTTTAAGCAAGCTAGCGTTACGCTTTGAAAAGGCCCGATTATTTCGCTCTGCTCGCCATAACGGGACCATTCGGAGGTTTTTTGCACAGGTTGGGTGGCTTTGTGTCTGGGGAAGGATAGACTGCTTCGGCTGCACCTCGCCATGATAAGTCGCCGGCTCGTTTCGCTACTTCCCGGGCATCCTGCTTACCTTCGGGCTTGGGTCCAACTCTGGCCTTATCCGACTTTTTAGTAAGCCGAATGACTACTCCTCCCCGTCAGGCCGTTGCGCCGTGGTGGCGGCGGGTGCTACCGCACCTGCTGGCCGTGCTGTTTTTCCTGGTACTGGCTGCCGTGTACTTCTCCCCCATCCTGTTCGATGGCAAGACGCTGGCCCAGCATGATATTGTGCAGTTCAACGGCGGGGCCCACGAGGCCGCCCAGTTCCGCGACCAGACCGGCGAGGAAGCCCTCTGGACTAACTCCATGTTCTCGGGCATGCCCACCTACCTCATCAGCACCCGCTTCCCCGGCGACCTGAGCCAGTACCTGCATAAGCTGTTTACGCTGGGGCTACCGGCCGTAGTGGCCAACCTGTTCCTAGCTCTGGTGTGCGGCTACGCGCTGTGCGTGGCGCTGGGCCTCTCGCCGCTGGTAAGCGTGGTGGGAGCCGTGGCCTTGGGCTTCACCAGCTACAACCTGATTATTCTGGCCGCCGGCCACAACACCAAGAGCCTGGCTCTGGCCTATGCCCCGCTGGTACTGGCGGGCCTGCTGGTGGCGTTCCGGCGCAACAAGTGGCTGGGTACGGCGCTGTTTGCCCTGGGCCTGGCTATGAACGTGCGCTCCAACCACCTGCAGATTACCTACTATCTGCTGCTATTGGTGCTGGTGTTTGGAATGGTGGAACTGGTATTTGCCTTCCGCGAAAAACGCCTGCCCGATTTCCTGACGCGCACGGCCCTGCTGGCCGTGGCCGCGCTGCTGGCCGTGGGCGTGAGCTTCGGCCGCCTGTACACCACGCTCGAATACAGCAAATACAGTATCCGGGGTAAATCGGAGCTGAAAACGCCGCCGCCGGTAGCTCCCGGTCAGACCCCGGCACCTGCTGAGGACGACGCAGGCTCGGGCCTGGGCAAGGAGTACGCCTTCAGCTACAGCTACGGCGTGGGCGAAACGGCCACGCTGCTGATTCCGAACTTCTACGGCGGGGCTTCGCAGATGAAGCTCTCCGAAAACTCCGAAACCGGCAAAGCACTGGCCGCCGCCGGCGTGCCGCCCGTACAGCTCACCGACTACCTGGCTCAGATGCCCACGTACTGGGGCGACCAGCCCATTACCAGCGGCCCGGTGTACGTGGGCGCGGTGGTGTTCTTCCTGTTTGTGCTGGGCCTAATGGTGGCCGACCGCCGCACCCGCATCTGGCTGCTGGCGGGTACGTTGCTGTCCATCGTGCTGGCCTGGGGCAAGAACTTCGAGACGTTCAACTATTTGATGTTCGATTACTTCCCGGGCTACAACAAGTTCCGGGCGGTAAGCATGGCCCTCACCATTGCCCAGCTAGCCATGCCGGTGCTGGCGGTACTGGCCCTGGCCCGCGTGCTGCGGGGTGCGCCCTCGGCCGTAGCCACCGCACCTGCCAGCACCCACCCCAGCCTGGCCGCCCTGGCCGGCGCACCAGTGGATACGGCCGATACCGCCCTGCTGAAAAAGCACGTGGTGCGGGCTTTGGCCATTACGGTCGGTTTGTGCGCGCTGGCGTTCCTGGCCGGTCTGGTGTCTGATTTTGCCTCGCCCATTGATGCCCAGCTGCAGCAGAGTGGCTTCCCGCTGGAAGCTTTGCGCGCCGACCGCGCCTCCTTGCTGCGCATGGACGTGTTCCGCTCTTTGTTCTTCGTGGTGGCTTCGGCCGGGGTGCTGTGGTTTTTCCTGCAGCGCAAGCTCTCGGCCGGCCTGGCTGCGGCGTTGGTGGGCCTGCTCACGCTGGTGGACTTGTGGGGCGTGGATAAGCGCTACCTCAACGACGGCAATTTCCAGCAGGAAACCATTGCTGAGCAGTTTGTACCCTCTCCCGCCGACCAGCAGATTCTGCAGGACAAAGACCTGAGCTACCGGGTGCTGAACGTACAGAACCCCTTCAACGAAGCCCAGACCTCGTATTTCCACAAGAGTATTGGCGGCTACCACGGCGCCAAGCTGCGCCGCTACCAGGATCTGATTGAGCGCCAGATTTCGACCAACAACACGGCCGTGCTCAACATGCTCAACACCCGCTACGTAATTGTGCCCGGCGAGCAGGGCCAGCCCCAGCAGGTGCAGCGCAACCCCGGCGCCCTGGGTAATGCGTGGTTTGTGGGCCAGGTGCAGAAAGTGCAGAACCCCGACGAGGAAATCAAAGCCCTTACGGGCCTGAACACGGCTGCCACGGCCGTGGTGGACGCCTCCAAGTTCCCGCTCAGCCAAACCACGTTCCCCACCGAGGGCTCCACCATTGCCCTCACCAAGTACACTCCCAACGCCCTTACCTACCGCGCCAACGCGGCCCAGGCCGGACTGGTGGTATTCTCGGAAATCTACTACGCCGATGGCTGGAAGGCCTTCATTGATGGCAAGGAAGTACCCTACCTGCGCGCCAACTACGTGCTGCGCGCCCTGCAGGTACCGGCCGGCAACCATACCATTGAATTCAGGTTCGAGCCCTCGGAGTACGCCATTGGCAACACTGTTTCCATGGTATCGTCGGTGCTGCTGATTGCGGCGTTGCTGGTGGCCCTGTTCTACGCCCTCAAGCACCGCCCCGAGCCCCACTCCGTAACCGACACGCTGCTGGCGTAAGGGCCGGTAATATTGAAACAGAACGTCATTCCGAGCGCAGCCGAGGAATCTTGCGTGCTGATGTTGTGGTAGTAAACCAGACGTCAGCACGCAAGATTCCTCGGCTGCGCTCGAAATGACGTTCTTGTTTATCACACGAAAAACAACTAGTTCTCATGCTACTTCAGCCACTTCCGGAGGCGGCGGCCGAGCGGGCAGGGGTGCAGCTCCTGCTGCTGCGCGACGACCTGACCCACCCCGAGCTGCCGGGCAACAAGTGGCGCAAGCTTAAGTACAACCTGCAGCAGGCCCGGCAGCAGGGCCACACTACCCTGCTTACCTTCGGCGGGGCCTATTCCAACCACATTGCCGCCGTGGCCGCCGCCGGCCGCCTCACCGGCCTGCACACCGTGGGCATTATTCGGGGTGAAGAGCTGGCCACCCGCTCCCTGAACCCCACGCTGGCGCAGGCCCGGGCCGATGGCATGCACCTGCACTTCCTCGACCGGGCCACTTACCGCCGCAAGCAGGAGCCCGAAGTGCTGGAGGCGCTGTTGCAGGAGTTGGGCCCGGCTTACGTGGTACCCGAAGGCGGCTCCAACGCCTGGGCCCTGCCCGGCTGCGCCGAGCTGGTAACCGAGCTGCGCACCCGGCAGTCCTTCGACTACCTGTGCGTGGCCTGCGGCACGGGCGGCACGCTGGCGGGGTTGGCTACCGGGCTGCAAGGCACGGAGCAGGCTGAGGGCTTTGCCGCCCTGAAAGGCGCGGACTTTCTGCGTACTGACATCAACCACCTGCACCAGCACAGCACCGGCCGCCTATACCCCAACTGGCACCTGCATACGGCCTACCACGGCGGCGGCTACGCCCGCCTCACCCCGGAGCTGCGGCAGTTCCTCACCGATTTCCACCAGCGCCACGGCATCCTCCTCGACCCCATCTACACTGGCAAAATGCTGCTGGGCGTGCTGGATTTGCTAGCCCAGGGCTACTTCCGGCGCGGCAGCACCGTAGTGGCCGTGCACACTGGTGGCCTACAGGCCTGGGCTGGCTTTGGCGGCGCGCCCGGGTAGCCAGTGCGCCACGGCCAGGCCCGCCAGCGCAAACACGCAGGGCAGCACCGGCAGCAGGAACCGCACGTCCCAGTCTTCCACCGTGAGCATTACTACCAGCCCCTGCAGCAGCACCACACCGCCCAGAAACACCCGCGCGGGCAGCCACGCGCCCGCCGTGCGCAGCCCGCGCACCGCCAGCCAGTAGCAGGGGTAGATGAATGCCACAATCAGCAGGATGTGGCTCCAGGAGTAATAGGTTTTCACGTAGCTGAAAAACAGCAGCCCTTTCAGCGCGGCCAGCTTCAGGAAGTATACCGGGTTGGCGAGAATGAAGTAGCCCAGCCGCAGCACCGGCGCAAGGCCCGGCGGCGGCAGCTGCAGCGGCTCGGTGGGCTCCACTACCCTGGGGGTAAACCCGTAGATAATTTCGCCGCGCAGGTAGGTTTCCACCAGCGTGAAGGTGAGCAGCAGCTTGTTGAGCACCCACCACCATAGCGGGGCCAGCGCCGCCAGTACCAGGAGGGCCCGCCGGAAGGCCCGCCTCCCCGGCATCTGCCAGAGGCGGGCCAGGCCGGCCAGCGCCGCGGCCCCGGCCACCACAAAGCCGTTGGGCCGCACAATGCCCGCCAGCAGCACCAGCACTCCAAACACCACCCAGCGCCCCGACGGCCCGTGCCGGGCCCGTACCAGCGCCCAAAAAGCCAGGATTGTGAGGCTGGCAAACAGACTTTCGGTGAGGATGTACACGTTGAACTGCTGGGCGTCGCGCCAGCCGATGAAGGCGGCCGTGGCCAGGGCCGCCGGGCGCCAATCGAGGGTTTGGGGAGTGAGGCGGCGCAGGGTGCGGTAGAAGGCGCGGGCGGCCAGGCCGCTCACGGTCATCTGGCCCAGCACAATGCCCCACCAGCCGGCCCCCAGCTTCAGCCACAGACTGATAAAGAGCGGGTAGCCCACGTAGCGCAGGTTATGGTCCCGCTCGAAGTGCCACTCCTGGGCAATGCGGGTACCGTAGGCCAGGTAGCGGCCACTATCGTTCACGTAGAGGGGGCCGTGGTGCTGAATCAATAACGATACCTGCACCGCCACCCACAGCCCCAGCAGCAGCCAGCCGTGCCAGCGCCGCAGCCATTCAGGGCCGGGTGGAATAGTTGGTTCAGAAGCAGTTAACAACGGTGAAGCAAAGCGCATACCCTGCAAAGGACGGTAGAACCCACATAACTTTCCCACCGGAAAGCTGAACTATCCGTATTTCAGGGCACCTTTCCCTTGTAGCTTTTATCGTACCTGCTATGCCCTACCTGTTCCGCCGCCTGCTGCCGCTCCTGTTTCTGGTGGCTTTGGGCTGGTTTCTCTGGACGAAGGTTCGTCCGGCCCTCACCGGTTTCGAAAACCCGCTGAACCCCGAGCCCCGCATTACCGTCACACACAACACGGTACTGGAAAAGGTGGAGGCCCTGGGCCGGATGGAGCTGGTACGCTACCAGTTCAAGGATGTGGTAGAGTATAAAAAAAGCACCTACCGCTTCCTGCCCGATGCCAAAGTGGCCCTTATTGTGGCCGGCAACGCCGTAGGCTGCCTCGATTTGCGCAAGGTGCGCGCTCAGGACGTAGTGCTGGAGGGCGATTCCGTGCTGCGCCTGGCCCTGCCCGAGCCCGAGCTTTGCACCTGGCAGGTAGACCACAGCAAAAGCAAGGTGTACAGCATCGAAAACGGGTTTTTCCAGGATGCGGAGTTGGTGGACGCCGGCTATAAGTACGCCGAAGCCAACGTGCGCACCGCCGCCCTGCAATCGGGCATTCTGGCCCAGACCACCCAAAACGCCGAGTTGATTCTGCGCCCTATGCTGGAAACCATGACCGGCCGCCGCGTCATCCTCACCCACCAGATGCAGAACCCGCAACTACCCGGCAAGCGGTAGCGCCCCCCTATACCCGGCCGCAAAAACAGCCCGTCATGCTTCAACAAGCTGGTGTGAAGCAATAGTTTGGGGCTAATCCTCGTCTTCCGGCGCTTTGCCCAGGTCGTCGAGGGCCATTTTGATGAGGTCCTGCTCGTAGCCTTTGCTGGTGAGGTAGAGCTGGATTTTCTGGCGGCGCTTGCCGGGGTGGCTTTCTTTTTCCTGCCGGTCCTTCTTTTCCAGCAAATCCACCAGGTTCTGGTAATACTCGTCGCCGTCAATTTCCTTCATACCCGCCTTGATGCAGTATTCCGACAGGCCTTTCTGCTTCAGCTCCTGCTGAATGCGGCGGCGGCCCCACTTCTTGCGGATGTGGCCGCGCACGAATGTCTGGGCGTAACGCTCCTCGTCCAGAAACTTCTCCCGGCTCAGGCGGATGATGATTTCTCCGGCCTCGTCCTCATCCAAGCCATACTCGCGCAGCTTGGCTTCCACCTCCTTCTGGTTGCGGTCCTGGTAGGTGCAGAAGGCGGCTATTTTCTGAATGGCTTCGGCGGGCGTGTAAAACTTCTTTTTGGCGGGCTGCATCATGGGTAAATCAGAAAAACGAGTGCTCAGGCTACTTATGACGCGCACCCGGGCCGAATCGTTCAGGGTTTATCTGCTAAAACCGCCCCGGCCGGTCCGGGCCGACGGGGCTCCAGGCGCACACACCACGCGGGCTCAGCCAGCACCACCAGCGGCACCAGCCGGAACCGGGCGGCCAGCCATGCCCGGTCTTCGGGCCAGGTACCCAGCACTTGCTGGCCGGCGCGCAACGCCTGCATCCCGGCCGCGTGGCGGGGCTGCATAGTAAGTATCATCGGGCGGTAAGCAGCGGGCAGCGTGAGCAGCGTAAAATCGAGGGCACTGTTGAACTCGTCGCGCAGCACTATCACCTCAGGCTGCGGCAGGACCGTTTCGACAATGCGGGGCAAAGCCATTTCGTAAGCTATATGAGAATTTTGGCGCAAGGTGTTGGCCAGACGTTCATGAGCCCGCAGCAGCACCACGGCTTCCGCCACTACCAGCCCCCCCACACCTACCTTCCACACTAACCCAAACGCGAGCCATCGACGGGCCCAGACGTCCCGCCAGGCCATGAGCAACCCGGCTATCAGCAGTGCCAGCAGCGGCAGCAGCGGAGCTGCGTACCAGTGCGCCCGGTTTTGAGCCAGCGACAGCAGCACCAGGGTACCGGCAATCTGCCAGGTCAGAAATCGTAGGTATTCAGGGAGGCCGCGCTGCCGGGCTACTGCCACCACGCTGGCCAGCAGCACCGGCGACCACAGCGAGAGGCCGGGATAAAACCAGTACTCCACATACATCCACCAGGGGCGGTTGCCGGGCGTCAGGTGGCTGCCGAAGCGGCCAGCCCAGTCATTGTACCAAGAGGCAGCGATGTACCCCGGGGCGGCCTGCTCACGCAGCACGTAAAACGTCAGCAGCGGCACCACCGCCGCACCAACCGCTACCCACGTTTGCCAGCGCAGCAACATGGCCCGTCGTTGGGCATCGCAGAGGGCGTACACGGCCAGGGCCGGCAGGGGCAGGCAGGCCGCCGCGCTTTTGCACAGCAGGGCCAGGGACAGCCCCAGTCCCGCCAGCAGCAGCCAACCAAAGCGGCCGTTACGCAGGTACACCCAGGCGCTGAGCAGGTAGGTAGTCACGCACAGGGTCAGCAAGGCATCGTAGTCGCCGGTGCGGGTGACGTGCTCACTGTTAAACAAAGGCGTGGTAGTCAGAATAAACCCGGCCAGCAGGCCCACACCGGGCCGGGCCAGTCCCCACACCCCAAACGCCAGCAGTACGCCCACTGTCAGCCAGCCGCTGAGGGCTGCGGGCAGGCGCATAGCCCAGGCAGTAGCTCCAAACCACTGCATACTTAGGGCCTGCAGCCACGGCATCAGGGGCGGCTTAGTATTCCAGGTATCGGGCGGGGCGATAAGGCGTGAAACCAGCCACGGGGAGGCGGCCGGCTTTCCGACCGGCCGCTGCCACACCTGCAGTGGCTCCGGCCCCAGGTTATCGTAGGGTTGGTCGGCGCGCAGTACCAGCCAGTCGTTGGTACGCAAAATCCAGGCGGCATTCACCCCAACCCGGCCCTCGTCCCAGATGCCCACGGGCGGCTTGCCGAGGCCGTACAGAAATAGTGGTATCGTAGCCAGCCAGCCCAGCACAAGCAGCAGATACGAAGGAACAGAGATGCGAGACATGCCGGGCAACGGGAGAATGGCAAAGATAGGCGGCCCTGTTTGGTCGTTGACAGGCAATACGCTCAACCAGTAAATCAGCGGGCAACTAACGTAGTCGGGCAACTGATTGACTTCAAATTATCTCTACCTTTCCGAAGCTGCACTTTTCTATCCGTTTATGCGTGTTTTCTGCTTATTCATCAGTTTCCTTCTGCTCAGTAACCTCGCCCACGCCGGTATTGTGCGGGGCCGCATTCTGAGTACGAAAGGCGAGGCTCTGGCCTTTGCCAACGTGGCTGTGAAAGGCACTACTCTCAACACGGCCTCCAACGAGCAAGGCAATTACCAGCTGCGCCTCACGCCCGGCCGCTACGAGCTGGTGTTTCAGTACGTGGGCTTCCGGCCGCACCTGGAAACCGTGCGCGTGGCCGGCGGCGACACGGCCACGGTGCTGGACGTAAGCCTCACTCCTGAAAACTATCAGCTGCGGGAAGTGGTGGTGCGCGGCTCCGACAAAGACCCCGCCTACAGCATTGTGCAGCAGGCTATGCAATGGCGGCGCTACCACCAGCGCGAGGTGGCCGCTTTCAAAGCCCGGGCCTACATCAAAACCCTGGGCCGCTTTACCGATGTGCCGGGTAAGATTCTGGGCCTGGTGAAGGTGGGGCCCGATTTCAAGCCGGGTATTTTCTACCTCTCCGAAACCGTGTCGGAAATGAGCTTCCGGCAGCCTAATGTGGTGCAGGAACGCATGATTTCCTCCCGGGTGAGTGGTGATACCAAGGGCATCAGCTTCAACCGGGCCAGCGCCGGACGGGGCCTTAATTTCTACCAGAACGTGCTGAAAAGCGGTTTTTCGGAACGGGGCTTTGTGTCGCCCATTGCGGCCAATGCGCCGTTGTTTTACCGCTTTGAGCTGGAGGGCAGCACCAAGCAGGGCAATCTGCTCATTCATAAAATAAAGGTGATACCCCGCCGCCGCACCGACCCGGTGTTTGCGGGCCACATCTACATTGTGGATGGCACCTGGCGGCTGCACTCCGTCAGCCTCGACCTCAGCAAGGATGCCCAGCTCGACTACGTGGAGAGCCTGCACATCGAACAGCTTTTCGCCCCCGCCCCCGGCCCCTCCGATGTGTGGGTGATGCAGAACCAAAAGGTGACGATTGGCTTCACCGCATTTGGGTTTAAGGGCAACGGCTTCATTACGGCCGTGCTGTCGAACTACCAGGTTACGCCCACCTACCCCAACCGGCCGGCCCCTACGGTGGCCCCCCCCGCCGCCACCGGCAAGGAGCCCGACGATGCCCCGGTTACCCGCGAGACGGTGGCGCAGGTGAAAAAGCAGAAGCCCAAACTAGACGGCCTGAGCCGGACTGTGCGCCGCCAGAGCCGCCAGGCCGAAGCCCGCGACACGATGAGCCTGGGCAAGCTGAAGCGCGGGGAAGTAATGCTGGTGGAAAAAGGCGTGAACGAGCGGGATACTGCCTATTGGGCCAGCATCCGGCCGGTGCCGCTCACCCAAGAAGAGCAGAAGGATTACCACGTGAAGGACAGTACCGAAGTAATCCGCAACTCTCGCCCATACCAGGACTCCCTGGACCGCAAGCGGAACGAGGTGGAAGTGGGCAAGTTTCTGCTAACGGGCTATAGCTACAGCAATACCTTCCGAAAGCGGCAGTGGTACGTGGCCCCGGTGTTTAATATCATCAACTATAATACGGTGGAGGGCGTGGTGGTAAACCCCCAGGCCACCTATACCCAACGCACCGACGACCGGCGCACCTGGTCGGTTACGCCCAGCCTGCGCTACGGCTTCAGCAACAAGCTACTGAGCCCCAGCGTGGCGGCCTCGTGGCAACTGGATCCGGTAAAACTCTCCCGGCTTAGCCTGCAGGTGGGGCGCAGCATCGAGAACTTCGACCCAAACAGCCAGCTCACACCCTTCATTAACTCCTACTACACGCTGTTCAAGAACCGCAACTACGCCAAGCTCTACCGCCGCGACGGGCTGGCGCTGGGCTACCAATGGGAGCCGCTGAATGGTTTTACGGTGCAGGCCAACGGCAGCTACTTCGTGCGCCGGGAGCTGCAGAACACCACCTACAAACTCATCATCGATCAGCGAGGGGAGGCTTTCACCTCCAATATGCCGCTGAATGATGAGCGGCCCGACGGCACCCACTTTGGTCGCAGCGAGGCCCTGACCACGGAGCTTACGGCGTCGTTCCGACCCGGTCAGCGCTACATCACCCGGCCCGATGGTAAAATCAACCTGGGTTCCAAATACCCTACCTTCCTGCTCACCTGGCGGCAGGGCATCGGAGGCGTGCTGGGCTCCGATGTGCGTTACACGCTGCTGGAAGCCGGTATCCGGCACTCCGTGAATCTGGGGCTGCTGGGTACCAGCAACTACCGGGTGGCGGCCGGTTTCTTCCCCAGCAGCCCCCGCCTAGCCTTCATGGATTTTCGTCACTTCAGTGGCAACAGCACCTACCTGACGGAGGACTTCGCCAAGTTCCAGCTGCTGGATTACTACCGCTACAGCACTGCCGACCAGTTTCTGGAAGTGCACTACAATCACCACTTTAACGGGTTCCTGCTGAACAAGCTGCCGCTGCTGCGCAAGCTGCACTGGCAGGAAGTGGCGTCGCTCAATTACCTCACCACCCCCACCGCCGGCCACTACGTGGAAGTTGGCGTGGGCATTGAGCATATATACAAACTATTGCGGGCTGATTTCTACACCGGCTTACAATCGGGCCAGAAAGTGGGTACGGGCATCCGGCTGGGAATTGGGTTTTAAAGGAATTACAAGAGCGTAAGTTCAAAAGGAAAAGCGTGTGCGCTACCAATAGTCAGGTAGCACACACGCTTTTCCTTTTGAACTTACGCTTCAGGCCCTTTTACTCAGCGTACTTCCTCAAAATCCACGTACTCACCACCCTTAAACTCGGCGGGCTTACGGGGCTTTTCTTTGGGTGGCACATAGTCTACGTGCACCTCACCGGTTGCGGCAGAACGGCTTTGTCCGTTGGGTTGCGCTGGGTTAGCGAACGGGCTGCTCCCGAATTGCTGCCCAAACTGGCGGGCCTGTTTTTTGAGCAGGTGGCTGATGATAAAGCGCATGAGCAGCGGCACTACGTACCGCCCAAACAGCCACAGAACAAGCAGAATCAGCAAAAATTTCATCGGCAAAAAAAGCAACGCCTAGGAAACGGGTTGAAAATAGAAGTCGGCCGTGACGGCGCTGGCCAGGTGGGCGGCGGTGCAGGGCTCCAGTTCCAAACGCTCCGACAGCACAAATGGTTTGTACCCCAGACCGGCCAGCAAATCGGCCACGGCCCGGCGGTTTTCCAGGCCGTTCAGCTCCGTCTGAATCAGAGGCCGGAACCGGCGCAGCGTATCCTGCATGTGCCGGAACACTTCGTATTCGAAACCCTCCACGTCGCACTTCACAAAATCCAGCCGCGGCAGATGGGCAAACAGCTCATCGGGCACGCGCATGGGTACCTCGTAGGTGCGGGCGTAGTGCTCATTCGGATTGCTGGCCGCCACCTTGGTCATGCCGTGATGCAGTAGGCCGTTGCGCTCCGGCGTGCCCATCTGAACGGTGGTAGCCTCGCCACCCAGCGCATAGGGCAGCAGCGTGAGGTTGGAGATACCGCTCAGCTGCACATTTTCTTTCCAGATGGCCTGAAAATTGGGAATGGGCTCCACGGCCAGCACCTGCCCCTGCGGGCCCGCCAGCCGGGAAAGCGCCACTGAGTAGTAGCCCAGGTTGGCACCGATATCCAGACACACGAAGCCGGGTCGCACAATCTTCTCCAGGAAAAACAGCTCCGGATACTTACGGCGGCCCCAACCGGCCCCCACCAGCCGCAAATACACCCGGCTTACCAATCGGATGTACCGCTCAAAACCCAGCGTGCGGACCAGCAGCTTGCGCAGTTGTTTCATCATAACGCTGCAAAGATGCCGGAAACCCCGCAAACCCGACGGGTGGTTTGCTGCGAAAAAAAATCGGCGGAGCTTGCACGTTGTTCCCGCGGCTTTCTATCTTTGCTGCCCCTAGCAGAAACGCTGCTCCGGGAAAATGCCTCTTTAGCTCAGTTGGTAGAGCAGCTCATTCGTAATGAGCAGGTCGTTGGTTCGAGTCCAATAAGGGGCTCAGTTATTATTACCCGGAACGCCCGGAAACTTGCTTCTCGCGCTGCGAAAGTGGGTTTCCGGGTTTTTTGCGTCTGGGGGTATCGGTAATCCTGGGCGCGAATTTTCCACTTAGGGGCGGGAAGCTCGCTACCTATTACGCTACCCTTTATGGTTACCCAGTTCGTGCTGCGCAAGCAGAAGAAAAACAAAGCGGGAGAATGTCCCGTGTACCTGATCGTCTATTTCGACGGGGCCCGGCTGACCTGCTCCACGGGCGAAAAGTGTAAGCCGGCCGACTGGAACGAGGACCGGCAGCAGTTCCGCAAATCGTACCCGCTGGCTGAGGAAGCCAATGACCTGCTGACGCTGATGGCCGGCAACGTGCTGAAATGGTGGCGCGGAGTGCGGGCGGCGGGACAGACGCCCACGGTGGCGGGGCTGAAAGACATACTGCGGCCGAAGCCAGAGCCGGCGGCCGAAGACACGACGCGGCCGGTGGCGGTGTGGTACGAAGAGTACCGGCAGTCGATGCGGGCGCGGGGCTACGCGTGGGAAACGCTGCGGCAGCACGTAGTGGCCCGCAACTGGTTTACGGGGTATGAGCAGTGGAGCGGGCGGCGGCTGGACCCGGCCACGTATGACCTGGCGCAACACGATGCGCTGCTGGGCTACCTGCGGGAAGTGCGGAAGCTGGCACCGAATACATTATACACGGCGGTGAAAGACCTGAAATCCTTCCTGCGGTTTCTGCGCGACGAACGGGGCGTGGCGGTGGGTGTGGAGTTGCGTAAGCTGGTGGCCAAGCCGGCCGACTCGCCGAAGCTGTATTTGTCGGCCGCGGACCTGCAGGCGCTGACTGATGCGATGCTGCCGGCCAATCTGGTGGCCACGCGGGACGTGTTTCTGTTCTGCTGCTACACGGGACTGCGCTACTCAGACGTAGTGGCCCTGCACGCGGGCAACGTGCAGGAGTGGAACGGCGGACGGGTGCTGCGCCTGATTCAGAGCAAGACGCGGGCGGGCGTGAGTATTTACCTGACGGCGGCGGCTACGGCCATTCTGGATAAGTACGCCGACCCGGAGCGGCTGCGCCTGCTGCCGGTACACCCGAACCAGGTGATGAACAAGTATCTGAAACGGGTGGCGAAGCTGGCCGGCCTGACGGCGGCGGCCGACCTGGTGAGTACGGGTGACGGAGGCATTGTGCGGGCGGCGGTACCCAAGCATGAGTTGGTGACGATGCACACGGCCCGGCATACGTTTGCCACGCAAAGTCTGCTGCGCGGCATGCCGGTGGAAGTGCTGCAGAAAGTGCTGGGCCACAAAAAAATTCAGACCACCCTGATTTACGCCAAGATTGTGGAGGACTTTCAGCACCACACCATGCGGCGAATCTGGGAAGAACAGAGCACCACCGATGATGTCGGGGCGCTGGATAACCGGGTTTGCGCCGCAGAACCTTCGGCGGCCTGACCGCACCCTTTACAGTTTTCATTTTATACGGCCCGCTATTTCAGCGGGCCGTTTTGGTGGGTACCAATTGAACTTACAGTACTCTGTCCCACCACAAAACATTAACAGCTACCAGATTACCTGAAAATATGCCTGCTCAAAATGCGTGCTTTATAGGTTAGGGCTTAAAGGCATATCTATAATTTGATAATAATTTACATATTTGTGTAAATGAAATATGTAAAAATTACTTTTATCTGTATTTACTTACTCCTCCTGGTAACGGGACTGGCGGTACAATCATCTGCGCTGCAGCCTATCCGGCTCTCCCGGAAGATGCCTGCAGTAGTGGTACGGCGGGGCCCGGTACCGGAATACGGTAGCGTACGGCGGGTGCTGGATGGGGACACGTACGAAGTGCTGCTGCCGGCGGGGCTGGTTCGCCTGCGTCTGCTGCGGGTAGATGCACCGGAACTCTCCCAGCCCTACGGCAAACAAGCCGCCGCACTGGTGGCGGGGTTGCTGCGGGGCCGGCTGCTGGAAGTCAGCCGGACCGGGGGAAGCACTTATGGGCGCGTTCTGGCGGGGCTGCGGGTGGCCGTACCGACGAGCGGGGGTACACGACACTGGCTGCGGGTGGACAGCATGCTGGTGGCCCAAGGCTGGGCCTGGGCCTACGAGCCGGGGCAGGCGACGCCTGACCTGGCCGGGCTGCAACGGCTGGCCCAGCACTACCGGCGGGGGCTATGGCAATGCGGCACCGCAACGGCGGTCAGGCCGGGCATATGGCGGGCCTACAATAAGCAGGAAAAAGCGCGGGCCTGGGTTGGCTGCTCCGGGTGGCCGCGCGAATAGTCAGCCAATTTCTATTTCTCTCACCTTTTCCCCTTACACGATGGCACGCATTTACAGCCCGTTGGGCAACATTAAAGGCAGCCTGGGCAACCTGACTTTTTCGGGTGGCACGGGTGACAACCAGATCCGGCAGAAAATTGCCAGCAACAGCAGCAACACGCCCGCGCAGCAGAACACGCGCAGCCGCTTTAAGCTACTGGCCGACCTGTTCCGCAAGTTTTCGGGCGCGGCCCAGATGGGCCTGCTCACCCAGGGCGGGAAGTCGGCCTACAACCGCTTCGTGCAGCTGAACTTCATCAACACCCAGGCCGACGCGCTGAACGTGGCCAGCATCGACTACTCGAAGCTGGTGCTATCGGGTGGCTCGGTGGAGCCGCTGGCGGGCGTGGGGGCCGTGCTCGATGCCGCTACGGGCAAAGTGACGGTGAGCTTTGCCGATAACACCAATGGCAACACGGCGCTGGAAACGGACGGCGTAAAGGCCGTGGTGGTAAACAAGGCAACCGGCCGGGTAATGGCCGCTGCGGACGAGGACGTGACCCGGGCCGATGGCAGCCTGGACATCGAGGACAATTCGCTGCAGGGAGTGGCCCCGGCCGACCTGATGGCTCTGGCCTTCGCCTACCGCGCCGACGGCTCGGACGCCTCGGCCACGGCGCAGGCGCAGGTGGCGTAGCGGCAGGACGGCCCCGGCCGGCTTTCGGCCGGGGCCGTTTTGTATTCAGGCCGGATGAGGCGGCCGGGAGATACCTGGGAGAAAGCTAGGAGAAGCCCCCCGGAAACCCGCGCCGGCCACTCAGACCAGATTCTTGTATTTTTTCAACTCAGACTCCAGAACCATGGCAAAGACTGCCTATCAGAAACAAGCCGACAAGCGCACGAAGGACGCGCTGCGGCTGCGGGCCCGCTTTGATGCGCGCCTGCGCAAATCGGCCCGGCAACTGCTTGACGCACTGACCGGCACGGCTCAGGCCAAAGCCCGCCTGGACCGCATCAACCTGCTCTACGGAGTAGACATCAGTACTGAAACCCTGCTGGCCCGGGATGTGCGCGTGGCGGGTCTGGGTGAAGCGCTGGCCCCGTTATTGGGACAGAGCACGCCCGGTGAGGAGGTGCAGCTGTTCAACCCCACCCCGAACGGTAATGGTGGCGCGCTGCTGGCAACGGAGGCCGTATTCGGGGAAACTATAGTGACGGAACCTACCCCGATTGAGCTGCCGCCCGTTCCTGGGCCCGATGTGGCGGGTTAAGAAGTTTTATTCAAGAGAAAACGGCCACCCTATGGGTGGCCGTTGACATTTCATTTAGGTACGAGGGGCGACGCGGAACGGCCCGGATCGGTTGGCCGTTACAGCAAGGTACCCCGGCCGGCAGTGGCCCCTTCGCTTTTTCCCATGTGCGGACGTTATACCCAAACCCTCCCCGGCCCGGTGCTGGCCCAACGCTTTGAAGCGACGGCCCCGGCCGAGCTGGCTACGACCTACAACGCGGCCCCATCGCAACGGCTGGCGGTGATTACCAATGCCCGGCCCGACGAGATTCAGCTGCTGCAGTGGGGCCTGGTCCCGGCCTGGGTGAAGGACCGCTCCGCAGGCCCACAGCCCATTAATGCCCGGGCCGAAACGCTGGCCGAAAAGCCTTCTTTCCGCACCCTGCTGCGGCAGCGCCGTTGCCTGGTGCTGGCCGACTCCTTCTACGAGTGGCAGCAGCAGCCCCTGCCCGGCTTGCCCGTGAAAACACCGCACCGCATTTTGCTGACCCAGGCCGAGCCGTTTGCCTTTGCCGGGCTGTGGGATGAGTGGGTGGACCGCGCCACCGGGGAGGTGCTGCCAACCTTTACCATCGTTACCACCGAGCCCAACGCCCTGATGGCCCGCCTGCACCACCGAATGCCGGTAATTCTGCCCGACCGGGCGGCCGAACTGGCCTGGCTGGCCGAGGGTCCGGCCGACGCTCACCAGGCCCTGTTGCGGCCCCTGCCCGATGGCTACCTGACGGAGTACGTGGTCAGCAAGGCCGTCAACTCCCCGGCCCACAACGGACCCGAACTGCTCGACCCCGTTGAATAATTCAGCGTAGCGTACTGCGGCCCCTCTCCTGCTCAACTGCAGCTGCTGCGGATGCTGCCGGACATTACGACTCATATCACCGATAAGCACAACGGCCACCCTTGCAGGTGGCCGTTGTGGTAATAGGCTCTTGCTAGTATTGACGGGCTAGCGCGTCAGCACGAGGCGGGTATGCAGGGGGACAGTGCCTGCCCCGGTCACGCGCAGGATGTACGTGCCAGCGGGCAGGTTGGCCGGCAGTTGCAGAGGCAGTGACGCAGCTTCCGTGGGGGGCTGTATAGCCTGGGTGTGCTGCAGGCGGCCGGCGTTGTCAAGCACCTGCAGGGTAAGGCGCTGGCCGGCGCGACCCGACACAGTGAGGGTAAGCGGCTGGCCGGAGTCGGCCGGGTTGGGCGCCACGGTGAGCGAAGCCATACGGTCAGTACCGGGGCCAACCGACACGATGCTGCTGTAGTGCAGTGTACCATCGGTATCTTCCTGGGCGAGGCGGTAATAAAGCGCGGTGGCCGGGGCCGCAGCGTCGAGGGCCTGGTAGCGGCGGGCCTGGGTGGTAGTACCGGCAGCGGCCTGGCTGCTGATTGAGGTGAATGTACGGCCATCAAAACTGCGCTGGACACGGAACAGACGGGCATTCAGCTCCTGGGCCGTGGCCCATTGCAGCTGCACGCCGCCGGTGGGCTGACGGGCGGCTGTGAAGGCCGTGAGCGTAACGGGCAGAGGGGCCGAAAAGGCTCGGGCGGCTGAGTAGCTGTTGGCCACGCGCAGTCCGTCGAGGAGCAGTGGGGACGTATTGGAGCCCTGGCGCAGGGCTACCGCGCCGATGCTGCCGGGGGCCGACGTGGCGGATTCCGTGCTGGTGGCTCCGGACGTGGCCGGCTCGCTCTGCCCCGGATTCACGTACAGCTTGGTTTCCGCCCCGGAGGGCCCGAACGTGTAGCGCATCACCAGCAGGTAGGTCGTGTTCAGCTCGTAGAGGGTCGGATCGTACTGAGTCGTGGTGCCGCTGCCCGATACCCCGAACTGGATTTTACCCCCGCTGGCCGAGCGCACGAACAGGCGGGCCCGGAAGGTGCTCACCACCGGATCGGTACTCAGGTGCAGGAAGTAGTCGGCCGTGCTGGCCGAGCTGACGTTGACCAGGGCCGAAGCATACACGGCCGTACCGGCGGCCTGGGCCGGGAAGGTGCGGCTCACGTCCTCCCCCGAGGCGGTCAGGGCGGCGGCGGCGTTCACCGCGGCCGGGCGGTTGAAGCCCGCTGCGTCGTAGCCGTTGTAAGCCAGGCCGGGGGCGCTGAGCAGGATGGCACTGGTGCCGGGCGCGCTGTGGGCCGTCCAGCCGTGGTCGGTGAGCCGGTCCCCGGCCGGGTAGTCGAAGTTCTCGGCCATCAGCAGGCCGGCCGGCAGCGGGGGCGTGGACAGGGTCAGCTCCCCGTGAGGAGTGAGCAGGTAGTTCTCGGCCCCGCTGGTGTTATCGTCGTTGTAGTCAAACACGGCGAAGGTGTACTCCGTGTCGGCCGTCAGACCGGTGATGGTGAGGCTGCCGGCGCTGCCGGCCAGCACCACGTAGGTGCCGGGCGTGGGCTGGTCGCCCTGCCCGAAGGCACTGTTACCGACGTAGGTCGTGCCGTCCGTGGGCTGGAACGTCAGGGCCGGGCCGGGGGTAGCCAGTAGCAGCTGTTTGGCCCCGTCGCCCCCGCTGATGGTGAGCGTTACGCTCGTGGGCGAAACGGTGGTGGCCGTGAGGGTGCTGCCCTGGGTGGGCTCGGCGGCCAGGGTAACGGCCGAAGTGGTGAAGCTCACCTGCTCCCCGTAGCTGGTGCCCTGGGCATTGGTGGCGTACGCCCGCGCGTAGTAGGTTGTGCTGGGCGCGAGGCCGATCAGCTGGCTGGTAAACGTGCCGAGGCCGGTGCCCTCCTGGGTGAAATCATCCTGGGTGGTGGGGGCCGGCATAGTGGCGTAGGCGACACCCCGGGCCGTGACGGCCGCGCCTCCTTCCTCCTGCACTTCACCCCCGGTGGTGGCGGCCGAGCTGGTCACGGCCGAGGGCAGGATAGTGCGCACGCTGGGCGGATACGCCGGGCTGGTACCGGTGCCGGAAACGGCAATGCCGGGCAGGGTGCCGGCTCCGGCCGTGGAGACGGTGATGCTGCCGGTGTAGGCCTGGGCCAGGGCGGGAACGAAGCGCACTTCTACCGTGGCCGACAAACTGCCGCTACCCGCGGGCAGGGTCAGCGGAGCGCAGCTAAAGGCGCTGGTGCCGGTGCGCAGCTGGAAGCCGGCGGGCGGAGTCAGGGTGACGTCCCCGGACAGGTTGCTGCCAGTCAGGGCCACGGGTTTGGCGGCAGAAGCCGAGCCGGTGGCCACGCTGCCGAAGTCGGGTACCGGGTTGGGACTGGCCGTGACCGTGGGCTGGGGGGCACTCACGGTAATCGTCACCGGGGCGCTGGTAGCCGACACGCTGCCGCAGGTACTGCTGGCCTGGGCGACCAGGTAGTAGGTGCCAGCCACGCCGCCGAAGTCCGCGCCCCGGGGCGTGTAGCTGGCGGCTGTGGCGGTGCTGATGGCCGTGGGGAACGGGCCCATGCTGTTGGTCCCGTAGGCCCAGGTAAAGGCAGAGGGTGCGGTAGCCGAGGCCGTGATGGGTGAGCCGGTGCCGGTGGTGGTGATGCTCTGCCCCGAAGTGGCGTTGAGGGTGACGCTGTTGCTGGCCGGAGGATTGGTTACGGTCAGGTCGGCCGTATTGGCGCTGCCGATGGTGCCGGAGGCGGCGTGCACCACCCGGATGCGGTAGCCAGTGCCGGCCGGAGTACCGGCGGGTAGCGTGGCGGTAATCGGCGTAGCGGAGCCCGAGCCGATCAGGTTCTGGGTCAGGTCGGCGGCAAAGGAGCCGCTGGCATCGGAGAGCTGGGCGGCGAAAGTACCCGTGAGCCCGCCCGTGACGGTATAGGGTACCGACACGGCGCTGCCGGCCGAGGCCGTCACGCAGAACGGACTACCGGAGATGGCAGAGGTCGTGATTTTGGGCGTAACGGGGCCGGCCGTCATGGCTGTCACGGCCAGGTTGTCGAGGCTGATCTTGGGCCGGGAGCCGCTGGGGTTGGTACCCCCGGCGGTGGGCACGATATAGAAGCGAATCTTGGCCGTGGCGCTGTTGTCAAAAGCGGCCGGCAGGGCCAGCGCGGTCAGCTGCCCGGAGGACGCCGTATTGTTGGTCAGCACTACGCTGGAGCCGGGCAGATCCACCCAGGCCCCGCTGGTGCCGGTATTGGTTTGCAGCTTGAAGGTAGACTGACGGTTGCCGGAGGAATTGTTCACTTCGGCCCAGGTCAGAGAAATCGTGCCGGCCGTGGTACCGGTAAAGTCCAGGTTCAGATCAAAGGCGGCGGCGTTAGCATTGTCGTTGCCGGTGGCCAGCAGCAGGATGGTGCCCGTGCCCTTCTGCACGCCCCCGCTGGTGCCGGTATTAAACACGAGGTTCTGGTTGGGCAGCGTGGGGCTGGGCGTGGCCACGGAAAAGGGCGCGGCTCCGGTTCCGGAGGCAAAGTTGTCGGTCCAGCCGCTGATTTGACTGAAGTTTTCGGCGTAGTTGCCGGAGCTCAGGGCGTAGGGCGTCTGGGCGCGGCTCGTCAGGCTCAGCAGCACCAGTAGGGCCGTCATCAAGCGAGACAGAGAGGAAAAAGCCTGCATATCGAAGGAAAGAGAAATCAGAAGGAAAGGAGCGGCGGCCTAGTTGGTGGGGCCGTTGTCGACCTGGGCCTCTACCACCTGCTGCACGCTGGTGGGCAGGGCCGAGAGCAGGTCCAGGCCGGTGGCAGCCTCGATGGCATCCACGGTGGTGCGGTACTGGCCCCAGTTGGTGGTCATGCCGTTGTCGTTGGGCGTGTCAATGGCGATGATGCGGGTGCTGGCATTCACGCGGCTGATATCATTGGTGCCCTGAGGCAGCACCACCAGTACCTTCCAGATGCGCTTGGGCACCTGGATACGGCCCTGGTCAATGGTTTCGGCGTACACCGGGCGGTCCGGCTGGCCGTTCGCCCGAATGACGCCGTTACCGCCCTTGCCGTAGGAGCCCATGATGATGTAGACCTCGTTGCCGGCGTCGATGAGGGTGCGGCCGTAGTTTTCCAGTGCCGCCCAGGTCTGCTGGTTGTTGGTGGGCGACTGGGGAATCATATTGGTCATCAGGAACGTGGCCGAGTTGTCGGGCACGGAGCTGGTACGGTCAGCCGAGGGGCAGTTGTGGCCCCGGTCAAAGCCCGAGCCCGAGTAGCTGCTGGTGCTGACCTGGTACCAGCCGGCGGGCAGCGTGTTGTCGGCCCGGAAATCGTTCTGGCGGGGAGCGGAGCCCACCCACTTCGGGGCCAGGTACCACGACACCCAGTTGGGCTTACCCTGGTCGCGGTGGTAGCTCAGCGCGTACTGAGGCTTTTCCATCAGGTAATTGGTGGGCTGGTTCACGTCAGCCACCGCCCCGCTGGGGTTGCCCATGGTCAGGTGCTGGTCGTCGCCCACGGTGGATACCGGGGGCGTGGCCGAGTAGGCCGCCACCGTGAAGTTATCCAGGTTCAGGCGGGCCGCTCCCCCACTGACTTTGCGCAGCTGAAAGCGCAGGGAGCCGGGTACCCCGATGGGGAACGAGGCCGTCTGCAGGGCGTAGCCGGTGGCCACCACCGGCTGACCCACCCGCACCCAGTCGGCGCAGCCCTGGGTCTGGTACCAGAGCTCGAAGGCGGCAGTGGCATCCGTGCCGTAGGCGGCGTGCTGCACGGTGACGGTGCTGGCTCCATCCGCCAGAAAGAAATCCATCGTGAGCGTACCCCGCTGCTGCAGGCGCACGGCCTGAGCACCGGCCTTGTGGTCCTGGGCATCGGTGCCCAGCAAGGCATCGTCGAAGGTCCAGGAGCCGGTACCCAGCGTCACGGACGCGGCCGGATACGTGGTTTTGGTACCGGTGTCAAACGACTCCGTGGTAGTTGTCTGAGCCTGGGCGGCAGCGCTCAGCCATCCGGTCAGGGCCAGCAGCAGGGGGATGCGCACGGCCCGGGGAAAGGTAAAACTGGACATCAACTGGATTGAAAAGGAAGAACTTACCGGTCGGACGTGCCTCCGGAGCCTTAAAAATACCAGGATTTCACAGATGAGCCGGAAGCTACCGGCGGATGGTAACAATAAGAAAACACAGCCATGACTGGACGCCTTGACAGCGGCTTGGCGCGAGGTCTGGCAATAGCCGCGTAATCCGTCTGCACAATACCGGACAGCTTTTGGGTATACAGGTCAGAAACCGCTATTGACTATCCATCAGGCCAGATGCCGAAAATCCGTACTGGCACGGAGTTCTTTCTGACTTAACTATACATACATTCAACTATATATTCAATAGATCAAATCCTTGTTCGGTATGAGAAAGTCCCTACTCCTTTTGTCAATCGTCGCCAGCTACGTCCCACATGCCTTAGCGCAGAGCGAGGATAAGGATGACACCCGAAAAGGTAATCTTTTATCGGAAGAGCAATTTGACCAATTCTATACCCGCAAGATCACACACGCCATTACCGGGGAACGAAACCTTGGCTCATTGGCAAACTTCGCGGCCGTCAACATCACCAAACCTACCGCCACAGTCGGGCTGACCCGCATCTTTTCCTATAAGAACGATGCGGAGGTAAAAACTGCCTGGTCAGCTTTATCGGTTTCGGGAACCGGTGGATTCAATGAGAATACGGTATCCATCTTCTCCAACACCAGACTAAACAGCTCTGCGGATCTTAGTGCTAAATTTTCATTAATCCCCAAAGCGTTCCAAAAATATTGGAAGGATGTAACGCCATCTGTAGAAGATGCAGCAAACAAGAAAGAAAACAGAATTAAAAAATATTACAGCTACAAAATCAATGAAAGAAAATTATTAATAGAACAGTATACAAATGAGAAGAATACCATACTAGGCAAATACAGTTCACTAACACCCAAACCATCTACGGATCAGGATTTATTGAACTCCGCAAATGTTGATGCAAAAGACAAAGCAAGAATAAACGAGCTTAGCTACCAGATTGACAAGCTAAACCAGGGATATACTTCGGATGAAAAAACTGATGTACTGTTTAAAGCCAGGAAAGATTCTTTGGACTATATAAAGGAAAATTCACGGGTATCCAGTGTGCAGCTTGTATGGATTGATTTTATTATCGGAACTAAATATCAAAAATATTATACCTACAATGAGCCGGGCGACTACGCTACTAAGCTGGTAAAAAACGGATTGACGCAACCACGCTACGGCATTGCTATTAACCGGTTTTTGGATTCAAAATACTTAAAATGGAAGCGATACTGGAGGGTTGAACTTCTGTATGCAAGGACAAACAACACGGACCAACTGCAGACGCAGGTAATCAATACCATCAAGCAGACCGTAAATCCCAACAACTCTCTGCAGACTATCCAATCAGAAGATCAGGTTTCGGCGTATGATTATTCCAAATACAGAAGTTACTATGCATACTCTGTCCGGTTTGATCTGATACAGCCCATTTCCAAGGACGGAGCCGCCGCGCTCCATCCTTACTACAGCGTTATATCGCCAACGGGTAACGATTACACCAACGAATCCGGGCAGACACTCCCGACCCACACCGTTCAGGACCTGGGCGTTGGCCTGCTGCTGTCCATCAGTGATAAGGACAAGAAAGCACTCGTCAACTTTGAGCCCTATTTCACCTTGCGAGACCTGGCGGATAAGTATAAGCAAGAGGTTAACGGAAAAAGGCTGACTCTACTGCAGCGTAGTGATATTGGTATCCGGGTAGCGGTTCCTTTCGGGCATTTCTCCTCCCCTATGTAGCGCACGAACAGCAGAAGGCGGGTCGGCAGTGTGGATAGACTGCCGGCCCGCCTTTTTGTATCAGTATTGTTCCCTCTATTGGATGCAGGACGCACTTTTCGCGCAGCATATCACTGCACCTGCACGGTTTGTTCTGTACTCAACTTTTCGCTCAACGCAGGATAGTCCTGAGCCGCGTAGGCCCGCAGCAGCCGGCTGTACTTTTTGCGGCCCTGCGCCATGGTATCGGCATCAGCTGACAGTTCCACCAGCCAGATGTCGTGCGGGGCTTTCTTCTGGACGCCCACAATCAGGAACCTGTCGGCCCCCAGTACATCCGTGTAGAACGCAGCCTGGCGGTCGTAGTCGTACTGCTCGATGGTGGCCACAAACTGCGCGTAGTCGCGGCAGCTGGTGGTCTTGAAGTCTACCAGCACCTTGCGGCCGAGGCGGGGCGTTACGACGAGCAAATCCGGGCGAATCTTGACGGAGAGGCCGGTTTCAGCGTGGACGGCGGTGTGGGTCAGCTCGGCGGTACCCCGGTAGAGCAGGTCGCGGCAGTAGCGTTGGCGGCGCACGGCGGCGGCCAGGTTATCGAGCAGGCGCAGCTGGGCCGGGGGCAGCCCCTGGGGGGCGGTGTAGCGGTGGGGCTCCAGCACGGCCTCGTGGAAGGCCACGCCGAAGATGAGCGCCTGGGGGTTGCCGGGGCGGGTGAGGCCGAGAACCTCGTTTTTTAGATTGCTCAGGTCGGTATTGCTGACGTAAGGCAAGGCGCGGTGCTGGGCCTGAGTAAGGCCGTGGTGGGCCGTAAGGGTATGAAACATGAGTAAGGAGCTGGAAGTAGATGGGAAAAGGGAATGCCATATGGCCCCCTCCCCTAACCGGTTTCGGCTGGGTCGAGGGCCAGCAGATTAAGCAGCTACACTAGCAGATTCGACGGCCGGCGCGGCTTCGAGCCGGGCAGGGTACTGCGCCTCGTGGTAGCCCACGGGTAGCCGGTAGCCCTGCACTACGCGCATTTCGGCGGCACCCGTCAGCGTTTCTTCCCGGTACAAGTCGAAGTCGGCAGCAAACTCCTGGCGGGCCTGCACCTCGGCCGGGTCGGCGGGGGTGTAGCTGAACTCTACGATGTAATAGGTGGCGGGCTTGCCATCCTTCTCGGTCTGCTTCTTCTGCGGGGTGCAGGTCAGCACTACATCGGTCAATTTCAGGTCGTCGTAGAACAGCGAGGCATTGAGCTTCTGCAGGTTTTCGACGCTGTAGCCGTGGAACAGCACGGCGCACACGGCCCCGGTGGCGTCCACGAAAAACAGCTCGGCCCAGACCTTCTGGCCCATGTTCAGAATATTGTCGCGGAAAATCCGCAACGCTACCGGAATAAAGCTGAGCGTTTTGCCTAGTACCTGCTCCCCGCCCACGTTGAACACGCCGGCTTTCAGGTCGGCGCGGATTTGCCGGGGGTGGCCGGGCAGGTAGCGGAAGCGGCTGGTTTCGGTGACTTCGCCGGTGGCCTCGTCCACGGTGGCCGTCAGGTAGGCCCGGCTGGGCGTGATGGGTGCGGCCGGAGCGGCGGGCGTAACGGTAGCAGCTGAGGCGGGGGCGGTTGATTTAGTGGCGGTTGCCATAACAGAAGGAAGTAAAAGGTGGGGCCAGTCGGCGGCCGGCCCCTTCGCCGTGGTTACTGGTGCGGGCGCGGGGCCTAGCGGAACTGCTTATCGTGGCAGAGAATGGCGCGGCCCACGATGCTGTCCTGGCCCCGGGCGGCGGGCTGGTACTGGTACCAGAGGTAGGTAGCCAGCAGATTCAGGTAGCAGGGGTTGCGAAACTTGCCTTCGTCGTCGATGATGAGAATCAGCTCATCGGTGAGGCGTACCACGTCAACGGTCTGGCAGTCAAGCAGCTGGTAGAGCTCGGCCAGCTGGAAGCTACGGCCATTAGACGGGTGGATGGGTTGCGGCTCGGCGCGGTGCGGATCGAGCAAATGGGGCTGGTAAGTAGTAGCGGTGGCAGTCATCTGGTGAGGTATCGGGGCCCGCGCCGCCGTGCGTTGGCGCGGGCCGGTGGATGATTTATTGCAGGTCCCAGGGGTGCGGGTGGTAGTCCGCGGCGGGTTGGGGCAGCTCGCCGTAGCGGTCAGCCGGGCGCAGGCGCGGGGCATTGAGACGGGCGGCGGCGGCCGTGGCGGCCTCCTGGGTGGCGAAGCGGCCGGGGGCAGGCTCCTGCTGATAGTGGCCGGGGCCGCCGGGCACGGTGCCGGGCTTAGGCACGTCGCGCACCACGGCCCAGCCGGGGCCGGCGGCGTAGAGGCAGGCCGCGTACCAGCGGCCTGCCTGCTGCATGGGGGCCGTGCTCATGGCCGGCCCTCCTTGTGTAGCTGCGCCTCCAACTGCTCCTGTAAGGCCTGCTCCTGGCGGGCTCCCACGTAGAGCGGGCGGCCGGTGCGCAGACAGTACACCCCGCGCAGCTGCACATGCGGGGCCGCGCCTTTGTAGCTGTAGAACTCATCAGATATCCACTGCACGTAGTAGGCTACCGAGGCCATAACCTCACGCAAGCCGCCGAACAGGCCCACCGTCATTTCACGCTCGGGGAAGCAACGGCGGCGGGTGTAGCCGCCCTCCCCGACCGGGGCGGGGGCTACGGTGGTGGCCGCGCTACGCATGGTGCAAGCGGGCTACGCGGTGGCGGCGGGCCCGGCAGGCGAAGCCGGGGCGGAGCAGCTGCACCCCGCACAAGGCGGCGGCGGTGCGGCTGATGACGCGCTGAGCATGATGGCGACATACCGGAACCCCGGCAACGGCGGCGGCAGCCACGGCGGCGGCTACGGCCTGAAAGGGGCAGGCCCCACAAAGCGGCGACATGAACATGGCCCCGCCCACGGTGTAGGTAACCGTGAAATAGGTGGCGAGCTGACCGGTAAAGAGCTGGCAGGTGCTGATGGTAGCCTGCACAATGGGGGCGGGACCCGCCCAGGCGGCAGCGGCAAGCTGCGCGAACTGTAAGGAGGTAAGCATGGCTGTATGGGTTAGCCGTGGGGTGCGCTCCTGGCGGGCCGGGCCCTGCCTGCCTGTGCGCGGGTGCCCGGGCCTCTCCCGGACTACATTACTAATATACTGAAAACTGTAATATATATCAAAGAAAACAGTAGATATATTATTACAGAATACTGGTGTTTTTAACTATCTTATTATATGAATAATATACAAAAAACAGTAGCCGTAACGGGTAGCCGCGCGCTGGGCCAGTGCCCGGCCCTGCTGGCCCGCCTGGACGCGCTGCACGGAGCCGGCGAGGTGGCCAGGGTGGTAAGTGGCGGGGCGGCCGGGATAGATGAGCTGGCGGCCCGCTGGGCCATGCGAAACCTGGTGCCGCTGACCGAGTACCGGCCGGACTACGCTGCCCACGGCCGCGCCGCCCCGCTGGTGCGTAACGGGCAGCTGGTGGCGGCGGCCGACCTGGTGCTGGTGTGCTGGGATGGGGTGAGCCGGGGTACGCTGGATGCGGCCCGCCGGGCAGCCCGGGCCGGCAAGGCGCTGGAATGGCTGGTGGCACCAGCGCCCAGCGCCGGGCCGGTAGCCGGCGGGTTGGGGCTGTGATGCCTGCCGCGCCTATTGCCGGTGCGTGCGCCTGGGGCCACGCCTGACGCTGTGCCGGCCCCTGGCGGCGCGGCCGACCTGCCACCCCTGAATGCCAGGGGGCCCGGGGGGCCGCCCCCGGAACAACACCGCCCGGAGGGCACCTTATGAGGCCCCTGAATCATAGTGCCGCAGCAGGCCGCTGTAGCCGCTGCCGCAGCATTCGGGGCCGAGGCCGATGACCGGCCGACCAGCGGGAGGCAGGGCATGAAAGCCGCCGTGCGACCCGTCATACAGAGCGCAAAGCCCAACGCGGCGGCCTCCTGTAAACCTGAGCTGATACTCGTCGTCCGGGGAGGCAAAGCGGGCCGCCGTCAGCCGCTTCGAGCTGCATTCTTATGTAACTGTTATGTAACGGAACGCCCATTTTTTCGGTCTGCATTGGCTGGAAAATGAGGTTTCTTGTGTGATAATCATGTAACCGGCGACCTGGCAGGCAGCCTAGGCCGGTGCAGTAGGCGGGCGTCAGGGGGCGCAGCAGGGGCGGCAGGCAGGCCGACCAGTGGGAGGCGGGCCGTGGGGGCGGTAGCGGAGGCGGGGGGCCTTTTTCGGGCCCTAGGCCGGAGCGTGGCACGGCCTGGAACAGCAGCAGAATCGGTAGCTGGTGGGTGGGAAGAGGCTGGCTGACCAAGTGACGCAGGAACGCGGGAAGCGGGCCGGGCGGTGGGCTTCGGCAAGCGGAGGCCGGCCGACCGGAGGAAGGCGGGCCGGAGCGTGGCACGACACCCGTTGCCGCCGCATCAGGCAGTATCGGCAGTCTGCGCTAAGGATGGGAAGGGCCGGGCGGGGCGTATCGGGCGCCACTGTTGCAGCGGCTGGTATCATCGGGTATCGGAGCCCCGGCCGGGTGCGGAGCACCGCAGCGAAGCGGAGCCATGGACAGCCTGGGCCGAAGGCAGTGCCCATCAAAATAAGTCAATTCATTGCACCAGTAACACACGCTCATATTATTACATATTACTGTAAATTTATCATCTTTACTACCTCAACTACTTACACAAGTGCTTGTATGACCCGCGCTGTTGTTACCCGAAGTCCGCAACCGCCTCAGTTGACGGTAAAGCAGGCTGCCACGCAGGCGGCAAGACTTCGTCAGGCCTCCCCGACCCTGGCGGCGGCCTACGCGCAGGCGTTGAGCCGGTGGCTGGACGACCCGGTGCTGCGGCTGGCGGGGCGGCCCATCATTACGGAGTGCTACCGCTCGCCAGCGCGGCAGGATGAGCTGTACGCGCAGGGGCGCACGAAGCCGGGACCCATTGTGACCTACAAGCGCGGGGGCGAGTCGAGGCACAACCTGGGCCCTCCTACCCCGGCGCTGGACGTGGGGTTTCTGCTGGCCGATGGGTCGGTATTGTGGTCGGGGCTGCTGCTCTCGAAGTTCGCCCGACTGATGAAGGCAGCTGATGCACGGGTAGTATGGGGCGGGGACTGGGCCAGTTTCAAGGACCGGCCCCACTTCGAGGTGCTGAAGGCGGCAGAGCCAGCAGGGAAAGGAGGTGATGAGCGTGGATAGCCCAATTCTGGACAACTGGGGCGTGGTAACGTCGGGGGTAGGCGGTGGAGTGGCCGTGCTGCTGTATTTCGTGAAAAACTGGCGGGCGGTGGAGGAGCTGAAGGTGGCCTGCCAGAAGCAGGAGCAGCAGCAGTCGGCCCTGGCCCTGAAGGTGGACGACTACCATGTATCGGCGGTGGCGCGGGAAGCCAAGCTACGCGAGGAAATGAAGCTGCAGGCCGAGCAGGTGCGCAATGAGAGTCTGCAGCAGCGGGCCGAGTTGCGCAAGGAAATGACCGACCTGGTACTCAAGCTGACCGATCGGCTGGCCAACATTGACAAGACTATGGCCCTGGTGGAGGAACGCACCAAGGTGCTGACCGAGGCCAGCAAGGAGCAGGACTCGCGCAACAAGTGGGCGGACCGGATTCTGGCGCGGCTGGATAATACAAACGGGCCCCATGGTGGGGCCTGATGTTGAACCTATAACCTGTTGACTAGAATGGAAATGAAGAGAATGAGTGTACTGGACCGGGTGACGCTGCCCACGCCCCGGTTTTTTCGGAAGGTGCGCACGATTGGGGCCGCGCTGGCGGCGGTGGGCGGCATTATTGCCACGGCGCCGGTGGCACTGCCGGCCGTGGTGGTAACCATCGGCGGGTACCTGGTACTGGCTGGCTCGGTGGCGGCGGCCGTGTCGTCGGTGGCGGTGGACCCGGAGGCGGAACCGGTACGGGTGGAAACAGAAAGACAGGTAGAGCCAGGGGATGCTGCTTCATTGTAGAGCTGTCAGTATCATTCATCTACCTGGAGCCCCGGTCAGTCGACTGGGGCTTTTCTATTTGCCGGAAACCTGCTATTTGGTTAGTGAAATACCTTACCGGTACTGTGTTGCAGGAAAATTTTCGGGTTGATTCTTTCCATCAGACTTTATGGAGCAGGCTATACAGGAGCAAGAGCTAACGCAGGAACTGGCGCAGGAGCAACAAGAGTTGGCGGCACTGGTGGAACAGTGGGCGAAGCGGGAGGCAGGCGGCTCGGCGGCCATGCATTTACCCGCTGTTCAAGCTCACCTAGTGACCATACTGCTTAAACTGACCAGTGTGACAGTGGGCACGAATCTGCGAACGGCCCACGTAGCGACGGTTTTGGCCGGGTCACGGAGCATGCTGGTGAATGAGGTGCCGGCCTCCGCCGCCGACTGGCAGCAGGAGGCAGCAAGGCTGCTGTGGCCCACGGCATGGAATATTGGTACTAAGGACGGGCTACAGGTGGGCAGGATACTGGTTGGGATTGTGCAGCAGGCTGATGCCGAAGTACAGTTGGCAGACCTAGAACAACTCCTGGATCTAGTAGCTAGGCAAAGTGGAGTTGAGGATGCCGCTATTGCACTGGGCTGGGGGTATAGTGCCGAACCCGGAACGGGCATCCGGTTGCTGCTACTGGCAGGCATGAGCGAGTAGCGTTAACACAACGAAGGTACCTACCGAATGAGCGTTATGTGACCTTTGGCCGTCTGCTCGACTGCGTCGCAATCGGTAGTATACTTAACCAAATAGTAATAGACGCCACCGGCAACTCCTTGTCCGTCCCAGAACGTGCCATACTGCCGGGAAGTGAAGAGCAGGCGTCCCCACCGATCAAAGATTTGCAGGTGAAAGGTGCGCGCGTACGGCAACTGCAACTCAAACACGTCGTTTACCTGGTCGGCATTCGGGGTAAAGACGTTGGGAATATACGAGGTCGGCAACGGTTCGATGCTCACCTGCACGGGAGCAGAAACAGACTGGCAGCTGCCGTTACTGGTCTGGGCGCGGTACCACCCCGCCTGCGTGGCCAGCCAGGTAAGCGAGGCCGGGGGGCCTACGGCCTGCCACGGCCCCGTCGGGGCGGGGGCCAACTGCCACTGCACAGTACTGCCCGGAGCCAGAGCCGCAGCCAGCCGCAGCTCGGTAGAAGTAGCCCCACAGCGCACCAGCAGCGGCCCCGCAGGCTGAAGCAGGGGGGCCGCCAATGGGCGAACGGTGATAGTAACCGAATCGGAAACAGCGCAACGGCCCGTGCCGAGGCGGTAGCGGATCAGATGCTGCCCGGGTCCGGCCGTGGCGACGGTGAAGCGGCCCGTAGCCGAAACGCTGCCGGCCGGCCCACTCCAGATGCCGCCCGCCACCGAGGCCTGCAGTACCAGGGTGGTATCGAGACGGCATAGCACCGGAGGGCGGGACAGAATACGGACAACGGGAGCAGCAACTACCACGCTGAGGGTATCCTGAGAGCGACACACAGCAGAGCCGGGGGATACATACGTAATAATGTGGCGGCCCGGGCCAGCCAGAGCAGAGCTGAACCGGCCGGTAGTACCGGGGAGTATACCAGCCCCCTGCCAGGTTCCGCCTGGAAGATTTGCCAGCAGCTGCACAATGGTGTCGCGCAGGCACGTGAGGGCAGGAAACGCGGGGCGCAGAATGCGCACCTCGGCTCCCACGGTTATCCGCACAGTATCCCGGAACTGGCAGCTGCCCGCGAGTAAGGAGTAGGTTACCTGATGCGTACCGACCCCGGCAAGCGCAGGCGAGAACAGGCCAGTTGCCGGATTACTGATACTAGGGCCAGCCCAGCTCCCACCCGCTGCTGTAGCCTGCAGGAGCACGGGAGGATCTGACAGGCAGAATGGTCCGGCCGGCAGCACAGCCGGCTGCCCAAGCACGAAGGCCTGCCCGGCGCGCTGCATTCCTCCCGACAGTCGGCTGACGCCGCCAATGATGATGTTGTCAGAATGGTCGTCTACATCGGAAGAGGCCCCAAAACCATCGAACGCCAGCGGCTGAGGCGGCTCATAGCGGCGTTGCAACGTCCACGTATTCTGTACCAGCTCATAGCGGTACACGACTCCGGACAACGCAGAAGCCGGGCCGGTGCCATTGCTGACAAGCAGTACATGTCCATTCATGGATACCGTCTGCCCATACCGGCCACGGGAGCCATCCGGACTAAACAGGGTCTGGCGCAATTGCCAGCCCGTGGCTGTCCGCTCGTAGATACGTACCCCGTAGTTTGAATCGGAGCCAATGGCGGCGAAACGGCCATGCACGGCCACAGTGGTCGCCGTGAGCTGGCCTCTGGGGTACACTTCCGTCTGCACCAACTGCCAGTTCCCTGGGGTAGTTTGATGATAGAAGCTGGCTGATGGCTGCAGCCGCCCAAACCGGTCAATAGCCCCGACCACCAACTCATTGTCGTGAATGGCCACGCTGTAGCCGTAATCATAATTGACGCTGCTCGTGGGTGCCTGGAAAGTAGCAATGCGCTGCCAAGTCAGTATTGCCTGGGCCGGCTGCCGGAACAGATGCACTTCTCCGTTGCCCAACCCCGTGTTGTAGCCCACGACGGCCGTGCGCCCACTCATGTCCAGCGTCCAGCCGAAGCTGCCCAACGTCGCGGAGGGGTTCAGAATGAGCCCCGTCTGCACCCAAACAGAGCCGGTGCGCGTGAATACGTACACGGCTCCACTCGCGGAGCCAGGGGTGCCGGGGCGGGTATAGCCATATGCCCCAACCAGAGCGGTTGAGTCATCGATATACAGACTGCCACCGAAAGAATCTGCGGCCCGGGAACCGGGGGGAGCCAGCGTCTGGCGAAACACCCAGACACCGCCTACATACTCATAAATATGTGCCTCCCCCGGGGCCTGATCCAGAAACGAGCTGGAAGCAATGGCAAATCGGGAACTGACGCTGGTTGCCGTACCCATATTCGCGTTGGCGCGGGGAACAGGCGCATTGAGGACAACTAAGTCGCCGCATGGAGTGGAGGGTTGAGCAACCCCTGAAATAGCAGCTAATAAGCCAGCAAGCAGGATAAGGGGGCGAAGCAAAGTCGCCACTTTACTGTACATTTTTACTACGCGTTCATTCTAGTGAAGTACTACCTGGAATACAAAACGTCGATTAGCTGAAACTATATCGGATATCGGGTATTCTGGCACAAAAGAAATCAATCCTTCTGTTTTGCACTACAGTACCCTTATGGAATGAATGTGTACACAGAATTAAACCTATTAAACCTGCCGGCCAAGCATGCACCCTAACCTGATAATGTAGTACTACACAACATATCAGGCGGCCAACAGGTCGGTTTCGTAGTAGCAGTCCCAGTACCCGTTGTCGAGGCGGTAGACATTGACGCGGTGGACCAAGCCGGTACGGGGGTGGCGGGCTTTGAGTTGGCCGCGCCAGACAACAGGGTACGGCTGTGCATCAGCAGCAGGCTGCACGGGCTGGCCTAAGTCAAAAGCAAAACCGCTGGACGCCACGGCAACAATTTCCTCAGCGCCCTGCTCACCGGTAGTTTGTGCGGATGGGAGATTAGCAGCCGGGCTGCAAGCTGCTTCGTGCCAAGCCAGCAACTCGCCGCAGCTGGTGCAGAGCGCGGCATGAACATCATCGGGATAGTCGAGTGCAGCGACAGTATCGGAATCCTCCGACCAGGCAGCATCCAGGACCAGAGTTTGGGGGGCTTTTTTGCGGGTAGCCATTAGGTAGTTGTATTAGGTTATGAAACGGTTAGCAGATCCTCCAGTCGGGTGGTGAATGCCTGGCTTTTATGCCGGGCTTTGCCCTGCCAGGGCGCAGGCTGGCCGGCGGCCGTAATAGAAGCGGCGGGGCGCACGGTACCGCGGCCGAACTGACGGTTGAGCGTGTCGAGCGTTTGCATGAGCTGCTGGGCGCGTCCGGGTTCAGGAGCGGGTATTAAGGCTTCGGCAGCGGGAGCAAATAAACTCAGCTGCTGGCCCCGGCCGGGCGGCTCCAAGCCGTCGAGCACTACGCCGGCTTTCACGTACTGGCGGCCGGGCTCATAGAGCTTTTCCAGCAGGCGGCGGCCATAGGCCAGCAGCTGCAGGGTGTTGCTGGTGGAGCCGCCGGGCAGGGTGAGGGTAGCGGAGCGGGTGTACGGCGGTGGCAGGCGGGTATCGTAGCGGTCCTGGCTGAGGAACACAGTGAGGATATGGGCCTGGTCGTGCTGGGCGCGCAGCTTTTCGGCGGCGCGGCTGAGGTAGGTAGTAACGGCGCCCCAGAGGTCATCGAAGGCGGTGAGGCGGTGGCCGAAGGAGCGGGAGCAGCTGATGCTTTGCCGGGCCAGGGTACCATCCTCAGAGGGCAGCAGGCCCTGGCAGGGCTGGCCGCGCAATTCCTGAATAAGCCGCCAGCCGACGATACCCCCCAAGTGCTTGCGGGCCCACACCTCTCCTACCTGGCTCAGGTCCCAGGCCGTGCGGATGCCGTGGTCGTAGAGCTTACGGGCGTACTGGTGGCCGATACCCCAGACATCCTCAACCGGCAGGGCCCGCAAAGCCCGCTCCCGGCGGCTCTCGGTATCCAGACGCAGAATGCCCTGCAGCTCGGGATACTTCTTGGCCAGGCGGTTGGCGACTTTGGCCAGGGTTTTGGTGGGAGCCATGCCCACGCAGGTAGGAATACCGGTGCAGCGCAGCACATCCTGGCGGATGCGGAGGGCGCGGGCGTCGAGGGTCCCGCAGAAAGTAGTGAGGCCCTGCAGGTCAAGGAAGGCCTCATCAATGCTGTAAATTTCCACGGCCGGTACGTGCTCGGCCAGCCGGGCCATGACGCGGCGGGACATGTCGCCATAGAGGGCATAGTTGGAGCTCAGGGCCTGGCCCTGATGGTGGCGCAACAGCTCGCGCACCTCAAAAAAGGGAGCCCCCATAGCAATGCCCAACTGCTTAGCTTCGGCCGAGCGGCTGACCACGTTACCGTCGTTGTTGCTCAGCACCACCACGGGGCGGCCGTCGAGCCGGGGCTGAAAAACCCGCTCACAGCTGACGTAGAAGTTGTTGCCGTCGACGAGGCCGTACATACGGTGAGGTGGTGAAATGGTGAAATAGCGCGGGCCGTGCGGATGGTGTCAGGAGGTAAACATTTGCCCCCCCGCTCACCACCTCACTATTTCACCAGCTAGTCTCGGCTACGGAGCAGAGCCGTGAGCTTGCCGGGCAGTAGTTCGTGGACCACATGGGTCACCACTCCCCAGATGCGCAGGCTGTCGGGGTCGGTGATGTGGTAGTCGGGATAATCGGGATTTTCGGCCTGCAGCCACCAACTGGTTCCCCGGCGCACGAGACGCTTCACGGTGCACTCCCCTTCCACTACGGCCACCACGATATGGTTGTGGTCGGCCTCCAGGTGCTTGTCCACGGCCAACAGGTCGCCGGGGTGGATTTCGGCGTTTTTCATGCTCTCCCCCGTTACGCGGACCAGATAGGTGGCCTCGGGGTGGCGTAGCAGAATACGGTTAAGGTCAAACAGCTCCTCCAGCTCATCGGAAGCGGGAGATGGAAAGCCGCAGGGAACCAGCGTGGCGTACAGGGGCAGCCAGATGGTGGTAGTCGGGTTACCGACTTCAATGAGTTCAACGGAGGTCATACGGCACGGGCACTAGGTTGCAGGCACGGCAAGTATACTAACTAAATTAGTATATTGTTTTTATCTTCCGCCAATCCAACCCCGGACAAACTCACGCCTACTCTGAATAAAACAGCCTTTATGTACATAAAAATGGCATTACAGTCACTAAAAAAGTTTTCAAACCTCCCCTCTTTTACCTACCTCTACTCAAACTAAAAAACATAGCAATATTTGCATGCCTTACTTTCTGCCAGACCAGGATTCTTTACAGGAAATTTTCGGGGCTTACATGGCCAAGGGGCTGCGGTTCGAAGTAAAGCCGGACGCTTACTTCGGCTGTCATGCCCTGAAGGTGCTGTTTGCCGAAGGCAGCAACGCCGCGCCGGTGTTTCCGCTGCCCCCGGAGAAGATGCAGACGCCGGAGGCGGCGCAGCAGTGGCTGGAACAGCTGCGGGATACCCAGCTGGCGTTGATTACGCGGGGGATGCTGGAGTGAAGAAGATTGAGCCGCTTGCGGCCTCTCCTGCCCTGCTGCCGATGAGTTGTGGCGCTGGGGGCTACGTTGGTGTTTGTGGGGCCTATCAAGGCGTCGGTGTCGAGCATGGCGGTGCAGCTAGGTTGAGCATGCCTAATAAGCAGAGAAACGCCACTTATGAGAATTAGTGGCGTTTCTCTGCTTATTGCTTAAGGTGGATTACTTGGGCGTATTGATATAATTTACTCTACCTCGCAAGCATGTAGCGGCGGTGCGGCTGGCAACTTATTTCAAAATCATCCACGAAGTACGCGGCAAGGTCGGCTTAAGTGATGGGGTGAAACCACTGGCGGATATGGGCGTCCATAAGGGTCTCAACATAATCACAAATTAAGCTTACAAGGGTGGCACTCCTGATTCATCTAAGATGCGCTGTACATCTGCTCGGAGGCGAGAGAGAGCATGGCCCCAGTTCTCCCGACGACCGGGTTTTATTTGGATAGCAGAAGCTTGTACTTGCTCACTTTCGGCAGTTCGCCAGCGATATGATGTCATGGCATCCTCAAAATCGGCTCGTAATGGCAAGTCGCCGGTTGTGCTGTACAGCTTAACGATGCGCAACGAAATGGCAAATAGTGCCCGCGACTGGTGAACCGGCGTGCCGGGCCACAATTGATTGAGCGTGTCAACCGCATCCATAATGGCGTCCGCACAGTGTTGGGCATCTACAGTTAGCCCCGCGCCTACATGCTGAATATTATTGCGGTTATTTCGGTAGCCTTGTAACCGGCCTTGCAGCGCAGCATCAAGAACAACTCCTGGCAAAGTCAAGACTGCATGAAATCCTACTTCAAGATTAGTCCGATGGTTGTGCTCACGAGCTTTAGCTTTACAAGCAACTTCTACCAGATTATCACAGAGGACGTATGCCGCCCGCTCCTTATGACGAATAGCGGAGCAGAAGATTTCTACTATCGACTCAAGGGCATCAAGAATATCAGGTGGCATGGCAGATAGGAGTTAGACGTTATCAATAAACTCCTCTACTCGCCGCTGCGCCGCTGCCAGTAATTGCATTGCTTCTTGGCGGGCAGCCAGCCCTTTTTGTACAAGTGCTGAAATGTCTTGTTGCGCACCCTCAGAAAGTCGAGGAAAAGGAAAGGCTAGCACGTCAGATTCAGAAATAGTTGGGTACATAGAGGCCGTAGTGTACAAATCCAAAATCTCACATATCAGTGGCAGGCGCAAATACACCGTGAGCACTTCGGGCGTAGTAGCGGTAGGGCGCAATGCAATAAAGCCAGAAGTGCCTATCGCGCCGGCTTGTGCTTGACTAACAAACCCAGTAAGACGACGCAGTGGCCGGACCGATGATGTAACTACGTCACCAGCCTCTAAAACTGTCTGAGCGCGGCTTGGAGCCTCATCCATTGGGACCAATTCAGGCTCTAACCTTCCGCCTTCAACAACACCACCAATCTCAATATATTGAAAGAACCCTCCTGGCTTAGGCCGGAACTTGCTTCTTACCGGTCGTGCTACCATCCCAACTGTTAAGCCAGTCTTGCGCAAAGCCGCTAAAGTGCGTTGATACTTTGGCTGATAAAACTCCGCATCCATCCGCTCAGCCGCCATTACCTCCACAAACGAGGCCGTGTATGTTTTCGTAGTGGGCAGTTGCAGCCTGTCCAAACCTAGCTCGTGCAGCAGCAGCACCTCGGCTTCGTTGTATAAAACATTAGATGAAGCAACTGTTTGGTGAGCCGCTTCTACTGATTCGCTCAGGTTATCGGCCAACTGAATTATTGCTTCGGGAATTCGAATGGCTAGCAGCGTATCGGAGTTAAAGCGTGGGTGAGCCGAGCCAGTCTGGCTCCATTGCAAAATAGTCTGCACCGGCTCACTCAGCAAATAAGGTAGCAGCCACGCCCCCGATGTCAGCCCACTTTCCGGGCGTAAGCGCAGCACAATAAACTCGGGAGAAACCAACAGTACATGTGGCAACGCAGGCACTACTACTATCTCTTTCAGATAGGAACGCAGCCTTGACACGATGATGTCGCCCGTTTGTACCCGCTTGCGGTTGCTTAAAAAATCGGCCTCCGTAATGTCCGTTCCAGGGCGCAGCAGGCTACCTAGCGCGTCGGTCAGGTCATACAGCCGGGCTGGCCCTTCTACTGTGCCCGGCCGCACGGTATCCTGAACTTCTTCAAATAGCTCGCCAACGGTGCGGCCAGACAAAGATGCCAACCGGCTTAAGGTGCGCAGCTTGGCCGGGTGGTAATGTTCCGCCGCCAGCATAAAATCTTCGCCTAACTGGGCGAATTCAACGATGCTCCAAACAGCCATTGCCTATTCCTCCTCCTGCCAAAACGTGAGTCCTTCGGCCTGCGCGAAGTCAATAAATTTCTCGGCGATGGTTTCGCGCTGGGGCAGGTGTTCCAGAATGCGCGTCAGCGCCTTGGCTTTGGCGGCCAGTAGCTCGTCGTCGTCGGCGTAGCGCAGCTGCTGACGCTTCCATTGGTCGAGCACCATTTGACGCTGGTCAAATAGGTCGTGGTCCACGATGGGGTGGCCTTCGAGGTCGAGCAGCGGGCCGTTGAGGTCGGGGTCGGGCACGTACACGTATTCGCCCCGCCCGTCCTTGCCCGGCACTTCCGAGGTGGCGAAGAACACCGGGTAGTTGGCCTGAAATGGGCACAGCGGCCCGGCCTTGGGGTCGTCATTCCACTTCTGCAAAAACCACACGCTGGTTTTCGTGCCCGTGTGCGGCTTAAACGTATCCACGCCCAGCCCCACTACACCCAGCACGCGGGCGTGCTGGGCTACCCACCAGCGCAAAGGCCCGTCGGTGATGTTGTTGAAGCGCCCCTGCGGCAACACGATGGCCGTGCGCCCACCAGGCCGCAAAAAGTCGAGGTTGCGCTCTACAAATAGAATGTCGCGGGCCTGCCGGTCCTGCCACTTCCCACTATCGCGGAAGCGGTGACGGTCGGGGTCGGTCTGGAACAGGGCCAGCTGCACGGGGTCGTCGGCCAACTTCTCGGGGTCTTGTCCGTGGTACTTCTTGGCCAGCGCGTACTGCCGCAACACCCGCGTGTCTGACACGTCGCCCGCGAAGGGCGGGTTAGCCAGCAACACGTCGAAATCGAAGTAACGCATTTCCTGCTCGTTCAGCTTCTTATCGGCCAGGTTACCAGCCTTGCGGAGTCGGGGCCGCAGGCCCACTCTCAGTTCGTCGCTCCACTGCTTGGTGTCAAGGGTGTTGGCCCGAAATACCTGCGTCTTGCCGTCGCCCGCAATCAGGTTCAAGGCCCGCGCCACTTTTACCGAGCGGGCATCGAAGTCCAACGCGTACACCATTTCGGCGGCGTAGGCCGCCTGCGTGGGCGTGGGGCCGGCCGCCGTAAATTCGCCACCCCACACGTGGAAAATGCTATGTACCGTGAAGCCGCACGAGCCCGCCGCCGTGTCAATCACGTACTCGTTGCGCTTGGGGTTAATCATTTTCACTGCCATGTCGATGACGTGGCGCGGCGTGAAATACTGCCCCTTCGAGCCCTTGGCTACGTTCACCGTCAGGTACTCAAACGCCTCGTCGATTACTTGCAGGTTGGAATTAAACAACACGATATCCTGCAAAAACGACACGCAGGTTTTGAGCTGTGCAGGATTCAGGTCGATGCGCTCGCCCTCCAGAAACACCCCCGGCCACTTGTCGCGGGCCTCCTCAAACAGGCCGTTTATTTTGTCATACAGCTGCGTTTCGGTGCTGCCGCCCAGCCGGAAATGCACCTCTTTGCTCTTGCGTAGGTTCGTGGCCTTCCACTCATCATAGAGCTTGGCATAAATCAGCTTAAATATTTCCTCAAAGGCATCTACGCCCGCGTTGGACAGCACCAAATCCTCTAGGTCCAGAATAATTTCCTTGAGCGTGAGTCGCTCCGTAACCAGCTTATTGCGCTTCTTTAGTTCGCTGATGGTCACCTGCTCGGCAATCACATCCGCCAGCGTTTCATTGGCCATGGGCAAGCGGGGCACGCTGATAAATGTGTGACGGCCCTTCTCTACTTCTTCCCGGTGCATTATCACCAGCTTCTGCCCGTTAGTCCAAGCCACCAGAGGAGCACCCGTAGCGTTGGCGTAGCTCTTGAGCTGTTCCATACCGTCTTTCTCCTTCGGCCGCTTCACCTCCACAATCAGGTAAGCAGCCTTCAAGTCATCAGGGTCGGTAATTAAAATATCGGCCGCCTTACGCAAGTCGCGCCCCATCTGCACCGCCGTTTCCACCTGAATGCGATTCTTGGGGTAGCCGTAGCGCCCGTTAAGCTGCCGCAAAAACAATTGTCGGACGATTTCTTCAGGCTTAGCAGGCCGGTCTTTGCCACTTACATGGTCGCGTAGGTATGGTTTTCCTTTACGGTCAAACAGTTCAAGCGCCCCTATTTCTTCGGGTGAAAACAAGTCAATCCGGAACTCCGTGTTGTTCAAAATATCACGAAGGGTAAATATGCGTTGTTCGGTCATATAGCAGTTCTTTGCAGCAATGATGGCTCTAAGTCCTCGTCAAAGAAACAGCTAAGTTGATTGGTAAACAAAGCTCAGAATATAAGCACTGATACAGTTTTTACCCGTTCTTGTTAATATGTATACTTGGGTACCCTTCTTCCGAGAGCTAGCCCAGAAGCTAGCCGATTACGAAACGAACCAGACGCAGCTCGTGGCGCTGCTGCAACAAGCTGAGGTAAAGGTGGGTGACGACCAGTACGCCGATGGTACCATGGGGCCGCTGCAGGTAATGGACCCGTTTACATTTTTTTCGCTGTGCACTAAACACGGCAAGACCAAGCAGCTCACAATTTTTACCTCGCTGGGCCAGCAGCTCCACTTGCGCACCCCCGCCCCCACCGATACGGATGGGGTGCCGACGGCCCCGGCTCAAAAGGCTTGGCTGTTCGGGTACGCCAAGGACCGGCAGCCGGGCGACGTGCCGCTGCTTTGGCAACTGTACCGGCAGGTGCTAGCGGGGCGGGTGGATGATGAGACGTTTGCGCAGGTGCTGGACCTGCACGGGGTGGCGTGGCCAAAGCTGACGCAGGGCCTCAGCTGCCTGGACCCAGAAGCTTATCTGTCGCTCAATAAGCAGACCCGGCCCTACCTAATGCAGCAGGGGCTTAAGTATTCGTTCGACTCGTTTAGCGAGTATGCGCAGTATCAGCAAAAGATTGGGGAGCAATTAAAGCAGCCACTTTATACCGTTTCGTACGAGGCCTACATAGCGAACCAGACGGCGGCGGATGCAGCGGAACCTCTGGCCGATCTGCCGGGTGACCAAGATATACCCCTCTCGCCCATGAGTACGGCGCCGGCATTTTACTGCGTGGGGGCCTATTGGAGCGGTAACGACCAGACCAAGCGCTTCGTGAAGGAAGGTATTTGGCAGAACGGCTACACCGATAAGTTTTTGGACAAGGTGAATGCGGTGCCCGTAGGAGCAGGCATTGTTATTAAGTCGGCTTACACCCGGAAGGTAGACGGGGCCTACGTATCGGCAATGATGATTAAGGCGCGGGGCCGAGTGACGGCGAATCCGCAGAATGGTGTACTGCTGGAAGTGGACTGGGAAACGGATTTTGAGCCGTTTGAGTTGATTGGCCAGGGTAGCTACCGACTCACGATACATGCCTTATGGAAGCCAGAACACATAGCGGCAATGTTTGAGCTGCCGGACGTAGTAACGCCGCCTATACAGCCCCCAAAGGAAGACCCCGAACCGATAGAACGAGTGTACCCTGACCCGGTTCCCTACGCGCTGAACACCATCCTGTACGGCCCACCCGGTACGGGAAAAACCTATAAAACGCTGGAAATTGCCGCGCACATTGCCACGGGCAAGGAACTGGTTGGCGACTCGGCCAAGGCCAAGCACATAGCGGCCAAGGTCACGTTCGACCAGCTACGGGGCCAGCAGATTGAGTTTGTGACCTTCCACCAGAACTACACCTATGAAGATTTTGTGGTGGGTGTCAAACCGAGTCTGCAGGGAAAAAAGCTGGGCTTCGAGCGGCACGAGGGGGTGTTTTACCGCATCTGCCAGCGAGCCCGGGCCAACTATGACCACCCGACCGACGCGCTGCGCAACTACGTGCTGGTGATAGATGAGATTAACCGGGCGAATATGTCGCGGGTGCTGGGTGAGCTGATAACGCTGCTAGAGGAAGACAAGCGCTTAGGTCAACCCAACGAGTTGAGTGTGACCCTGCCAATGGCGGGGCCCGTACCCGAACATGGCGGCGTGGCCCCGCTGGAAGTACTAGCCGTACCGCCGAACCTGTATGTTCTGGGCACGATGAACACTGCCGACAAGTCGATTGCCTTGCTGGACGTGGCGTTACGGCGGCGGTTCGAGTTCGTGGGACTGTACCCCGATTATGAGGTGGAAGGCCTATCGGATCTAGGGCGCAAGGTGCTGATGAGCCTAAACGCGCAACTGTTGGAGGCTAAGAAGTCGGCCGACTTTTTGGTGGGCCATGCTCTGTTTCTGGGTAAGACCGACGCGGCACTGCCCCAGGTGCTGAACCGGCAGGTGCTGCCGTTGCTGCTGGAATACTACGGGGGCCGAGCGGACCTAGTAAAGAAGATGGTAGGTGTGGCGCTAACCGGTACGGGCCTTACAATTGGAGAGGAAAGGTATCAGCTGCGCGTGCAAGCGGAGCCGGCGGCATGAGTGCGGCGCTGACCATTCGGATGCAGGAGCATCAGATCTCCGATGTACCACTACCGGTTAACTTCGACGTGGAGGGGCTACAGGATTACCTGACGGAAGTATGGCGAAGCCGGCGCCTGCTGGCCGACGAGGTGCTAGGTGATGCAGGAGAAGCCGAGGGTGGCCAGCACCGGGCCCAGCTGCTGGACTTACTGCCTGGCGGCTGGGTGCGGGCTCGCAACTACGTGGGCGTGGTACAATGGGACGGTGTTCGGATTGAGGTGTACCCGAAACTGTTTGCCCACGACGCACCCGAGAGCGGGCGGTGGTTTGCGCATGTATTATGGTGGCTGTCGTACTGCCGACGGCTGCGGTTTCCATTCGCGGGCGTACTCACGGAACTAGCGGCCGTGAACCAGTTCCCGGAGGCGCTGATTGCGCAGTTCGCGCGGCTGGCATATCATTTGGTGACCACGCAACCCCACTCACAGTACCAGGCGGTGGAGGAGCCGCTGACTTACCCACGGGGCCGACTACAGGTGGCAGCCTCGGCGCGGGAGAGTCTGCGTCACGGGAAATACCACCGGTTGGTGTATAGCCATGAGCCTTTCGTGCACGACAATCGACTGAACCGGTTGATACGCTACGTGGCCAGGCAGCTGCACGGACAATGCCGGTTCGCAGAAACGGCGGACCTGCTGCGGCAGGTGGAATTTGTTTTAGATGAGGTGAGCGACCAACCAGCTACTGTGGCCGACTGCGACGCCGTGCAGCTCACTCCTCACTTCGCCGATTACGGGCCGTGCGTGGCCATGTGCCGGTTCTTTCTGGCGCATAGCTACCTAGACCTAGATGTGTGGGCGGCCTCGGCTTCCAGCTGTTTGCTGGTGCCAATGGAGTACGTATTTGAGGACTTTCTACGTGGCTTTCTAGAAGTCCATTTTGGGCAGCAGTACGCGGTGGCGTATCAGTCGACGGGGTGGCTGACGGACGAGGGAGTGTTTCAGTTGCGGCCAGATTTAATATTAACCTGCCGCACGACGCAGGCGCAGCTGATAGTGGATGCTAAATACAAGAAGCGCTTCGGCCAGGAACAAACCCGTAAGGCCGGTATTGGGCAGGCCGACTTGTACCAGATGCTTAGCTACGCCCTGAAACGGGAGTGCCCGCGGGCGCTGCTGCTCTACCCAGCGGCTGATGGAAAGCAGCCCACCGCCGCACGGCGGTTTAGCGTAAGTTCGGGACTGCTCCGGCCGGAAGTTAGCTGTATTGCGTTGTGGGCGGCCAGCGTGCCTATATCGGGGGGAGTTGGGGAGGAAAATGAGTGGATAGAGGCCCTCGCTCAAAGCTTGCACGAGGGCTTGGGGCTGGTATTCAGTGGTTGATAACGAGCTTAGTAGTTTGCCCAGGATAAGGTGCGAGCTCTTCACTAGGTAATGGTTGTACCTGTAAATCACGTCGGCTAGGGCAGCGAAATAGTAGCGGCAGTATTTGTCATTAACAAGTGCAGACCGCGGTGCTTAAATAAGGCAATAAACCCTACCAAGTGCGGGCCACGCAATTCAGCACACCGGCAGCCTTTATCTGGTTGAGAAAGACAATTTGCTCCGGGCGTAGCCGTTCCTTATCGAACTTGACTTCGCAGGCAAGAAACTTGCCGTCGGAGCGGCGGTAACCCAGAATATCTTACACGCTCCGGCAGGAATTGGGATGAGGGCGCCAGCGGCCGGTGTTTGGATCATACTCAACACGGTTGAGCTGGCTCCAGACCCTTAAAGCCGTGGGCGTCTAAGTAGGCCAGGATAGTGGCGGTGAACTGGTGAACTACTGGCTGCCATGGCTGCCGTTGTCATAGTCAAGGGAAATTAGGGCGTGGGCTTCATGAGGCCGGAATTTCTATGAAAGTTCGGAACGCTATCTGCTTAGCTACTTCCTCGGCGATAGTGGGGCACTCGGGGCTGAATGTTCGGCGCTTGGGTGCTTTACAGGCCTGCATGCTTCTGACCGGGGGTTTCTCGTTAGTCGCGATGGTAGTGACGCGGTAGAGGCTGCCACAGCGGGCGTGGTAGTAGAGCATAGGGTTCATACGCCCAAATGCTATGTGTTCACAATCCCCCACTTCTCAGCGAAGCGGCGGGTGGCCTGCTGGTGGCGGCGGGTTATCTGCTGCTGGGCGGCTTCGGAGGGCTGCCAGTCGGGCCTGGGGTGGCGTTGAATGGCCTGCTGCACCTCGTAGCGCTGCTGCTCGGCCTGCGCCATGCTCACCAGGCCGCGACGGTATTTCTGCTTGATGAGGGTGAGCTTGTCGCGCAGGTGTTGAGCGTTGGGGTGGCTGTCGGGAATCATCAGGGCCACCGACTGCACCAGCCTGGGGGCGGCCTGTTGGAGCTGGTGAAGGGCTACGGACTCCTGGCTGATGGCCTGGGCTTTGCGGTCGAGGTGCTGATTTTCGAGGGACTGGGCTTTGCGGGTGAAGTAGTCCCGGATGATTTCATATACCCTGGCGGGGTCGAGGGCGTTGAAAAACCGGGTGCCGTTGGTGCGGGCTTCTTTGAGGGCCAGAATGATATCCTTGACGCTGTCGTGGGTGTAGGTCTGGGCCAGCGTATCGGCCAGTTCCAGAATGTCGGCGGCATCGGGCTTCTCGGCTACGCGGACGCTGTCGACGAAGGCCCGCAGGATGATGACCAGCAGCTTTACTACCACGTCCTCCCCTACCTGCTTTTTCAACTGGAAGAGCTTGGGAGCGGCGGCGGCCTGGGCTACGGTGAGCCCCACCGACAGCTCGGCCAGGGCCAGGCGGGCGTGGGGGTTGGGGGTGCTGGCCAAGTAGCTACTGGTCGTACTTGGAGCGGAAGCCAGTTGCAGCAAAGAAGTTTCCGGCCGGGGGCTGCCGATGGAGGGTGCCATCGGGGCGGCGCTGGACGTGTGGAGCGAGTTTGAGGCGGTTATCGGCGGCGTCATTGAGCATGAATCGTTTGGCGGTGGCAACCCAATCCTTGCGGGTGGGCTCTAATCCGGTTTTTTTGTCGCGCCACGTCGCGACCAGCTGGTGGTAGTGGCGCAGGTCGGCCAGCTCGTAGTCGGTGCCCTGGAAGGCCTGGATGAAGGCCGACACCTCCGCAAGGGGGCTCTGACTGAAGGGCAGCTCGGGTAAGGCAGTGCGGCCCCGTTTTATGCGCGGCGTCCCGGGGGCCTGGTCTGCGCTATTGGGCGGGGCGGTGTAGTCGAGCAGTTCCGCCCCTGAAAGCTCCTCTCCTTCCTGCACCGTTATTTTTTTTTGGTGCAGTGCGGCGTCGCCCTCGTTTACTACTCCCCTGTTTACACTATCTGTTTTACCATATAAGGTATGTTCGGGCACTTCTGCCCCTGATACCCTGCTCACCGGGAGCAGTTCTGCCTCAAGTGCTTCGGGCAGTTCTGCCGCCGGTAACGCGGTTTTATCGGGGGCACCTCTGCCCATAGTAACCGGGTTTACAGGGGGCAGAAATGCCCCCGATAAATCGGTGAGGTAGCAGCGGCTTTTCTCGTGCCGGGACTGGCTGGGATGGTAGGTCAGCAGGCCCCAGGCAGCGAGGTCGTAGAGGGTGGCCCGGTAGGTACGCTCATTGCCGATCCGGGCGGCCTGCATGATGGCGGCACGGTCAATGGTTAGGGCTACGGGGAAGCGGGCAGCGTTCCATTGATAGAACAGGGCCCAATACAGGCTGACGTGGTGGGGCCGGGCCCCGGGACAGGTGCTGAGCTGCTGGTGGGCGGCCATGGCGTGGCGGATGAAGTTCATGCATGGGTCGTGCTGAGGGGAATGAACGGCTCATCAAGGGCGGTGAAGCCGGCAACCGGGGCGAACAGGTTGAGCTGTCGGGCGGCGGCACGGTGCTTGCCGCGCAGGGCCGCTTCCACTTCCGCCAGCGCCTCCTGCACGGCGGCTTCCAGCAGGCCGGCATAGGCGTATTCGGAGCCGGTCTCGTCGTCGTAGGCCACGTAGGGGCTGGTGAGGTTGAGTACCCGGTTACCGGACAGCCGGCGCTGGCCGATGAGCGTAACCCCTCCCCCGCCGCGGCCGATGCTCAGGCCCGTGACGCTGAAGCTGTCGAAATGCGCGGGTAGCTCCGGGGCGTCATCGTCGGGCCAGAAGTCGGGGGTTTCGCGCAGCTGCTCGCAGAGCAGGCACAGGTGCGGGATGAGGCGGGCGAAGCGGTGCTGCAGGTCGGGATGGACGGGCTCCGGGCTGGTGAGCGTAAAGACGCGGGTCGGGGCTTCCGGGTCGCGCTGCTCGGTAAATTCGGCCTGCAGCTGGCATTCCCTGATTTTGGCCTTCTGGATGCGGATGAGGGATGAGGCGGCCTCGGGGCCGACGATGGGGGCGAGCTGCTGGTTCATACCGGTTGGAAAGCGGAGTGGTGGGCGTGAAAGACGGCGGCTGAGAAGCCACGGGGCGTAAGGCTGCGCAGGTTGGCGCGGTTTTTCGAGCCGGGCACCTTGTCGACCATGGAGCCCTGCACCGGAAAGACGGGCCGCTTCTCGGGCATTCGGAAGCCGTGGCCGGTCCAGAGGCAGGTGCGTTTGGTGTAGGCCTCAGTTTCGGGGTCGGGAAGCCAGCCGGCATACTCGCAGGGGTCGAACTGGTAGTCCGGCTCGCGCCAGTAGTGCCGCAGCTGCCCCCGGGGGTTTTCCAGGAAGTAGGGCGCGCCCAGCCGCTGGCAGAGGTCGGCGGCGGCCCCTACCAGGTCGAGGGCAGCAGCCAGGGCCCGCAGGCCTTTTACCCGGAACAGGTGAGCCCCGGCGTTGCTCAAGTCGGTACAGGGTGGAAAGGCCGCCACGAAGGCCACCGGGCCGGGCGGGGGCACGAAGCGGCGCATGTCGCCACCGACCAGGCACACGTTGCCCTGCCAGGTTTCACCGGGCGGGTGCTGCACGTCGACGCAGTAGCAGACGTAGCCGGCGGCAGCCCAGGGCGCGACAAAGCGGCCGGAGTGGTCGAACAGGGAAATAACCAGGGGACTCATGCCGTAGCCACCAGCATAGTGGGACGATGGTAGCGGCGCGGGTAGGAATCGAGGGCAGATTGGCGGAAACCCCAATCCTTGTCGTTGAGACGCACGCCCTGGATACGGCCGGCCCGGCGGGCACGCAGCAGGGCGCACACGGACAGGCCGATGTAAGCGGCCGCCTGGGCGGTGGTCAGCACCTGATCGGGCTTCGCGGCGACGGCCGAGGCGCGGGCAGCTTCGGCCTGCTCCAGCTTATCGAGGCGGGCCAGATGGGCGCGCCACTCGGTTTCAGGGATAATGATAACGGCCTGCATCACGCATCGGCAAGTTGGCGGGCCCGTTCTTCGAGTTGGCGGCGGCGGGTGAATTCTTCCTCAGCCACCTCCAGAAAGGCTTCGGCTACGTCGTGGCGCTGCACCTCTCCATTAATCACCTTATACACCAGCGACACGCTGACCTTTACACTTCGCTGCTGCAGGCGGGCCACCGTAGCCTGCACAACGGATGATTTCTGTCCTAGTCGCTCCAATACTTTACGCATAGGAGTAGACTCTTTACCGATTTCTTTCATGTTATTTGCAAGATTTATGTATATTGTAGAAGTGAAAGCACTTTTACTTACAGTTAACTTACAAATTCATTACTGAAATCTGAGCAGTAATGACCTTAAATAGATGAAACAACCTGATAACCAGACAGAAAAATTACCGGCCGTAGTTTCCAGAATTCAGGAAATAATGGAACAGTATGCCCTCAACGCTAACAGTCTGGCCAAGCGGCTGGGCTATGTGGCGACCAGTAAGCTGTATGGTATCCTGAATGGTTCGGCTCCATCGTTTGGGACGCTGACCGATATTCTGGAAGAGTTTCCCGAGGTTTCAACCGACTGGCTGGTATTAGGTCGGGGGCCGATGCTGCGGGGTACGGACGAGAAGCCCCCCCAGCTGCTGCAGCAGGTGCGGGGGGAAAATGTGGTGGTGGTAACGGTAGATGGAGCGGGCAACGAAAACACGGTGTTCGTGCCAATCCCGGCGCAGGCGGGGTACAGCGTTCAGCACAATGAGGCCGTGTACTATCAGCAGCTGGACCAGTACCGTCTGCCAGGCTTTGAGAAGGGCGAGTACCGGGCGTTTGAGGTATCAGGCGACAGTATGGAGCCCACCATTCACCACCGGGACGTGGTGGTATGCAGCCGGGTGGAGGAGCTGCGGCTGCTGGAGCCGGGAGAGATTTACGTAGTGGTTACGTCGGAATCGGTGATGCTGAAGCGCATTAAGAAGCCGGTGCGTTCTTCCGATACAGAGGTGACACTACACTCTGACAATCCGCACCGCTACCCCTACACGATGGAAACCCGGGACATTGGGGAGTTGTGGAGGGTACGGGGCTACGTGTCGAGCTACATCCCCAGCGCCCCGGATGTAACGGTGGAGCGGCTGTGGGAAGTCATCGAGCAACTGGGCTTTGACCGGAGTACGGTACGTCGTCACTTGGACGAAGGTGCTACCTCTGACGCTACCCTATAAAAACAAGAAGTCACTGACTCTCTGACAGCGGCTTGATATACAGTATTTTACCGAGCGTTTCGTGGTAATGGATTGAGTCCAATAAGGGGCTCTCAAGCGCCGCTTTCAGCAATGGAAGCGGCGCTTTTTTGCTTTAATGCCACAAAAAAGAGGCGGCCCCGATTGAATCGGGGCCGCCTCTTTTTAAGCTATGCGTGGGTTTGCTGGCTTACAGGTCAGCGGCGTAGTCGTCCTCACCGTAGCTGCGGGTGGCACCACGGTACACCGAGTCGCTGGATTTGTTCCAAGTGGTGTCTTCGTCGCGGCTGCCGCGATAAGTTTCGCCTTTGGGGCTGTTTTTGGAGCGCAGGGCCAACCAGCTCAGACCGCCTACCAGCAGAGCGCCACCAATTACTTTCTGCGTCGGCGAGAGGCTGTTTACCTGGTCAACGGCTTTCGTGCTGAAATCCTTGGCTTTCGCGCTTAGGTCCTTTACCTGCTGGGAAAGCTGGTTTACATCAATGTTCTTCAGCCACTGCTGCTGATCCAGCCAGGATTTCTGCTGGCCTTCCGAGCGGGACGACTCCTGCGAGGGAGCTACTGCTTCCAAGGACGAGCCATTTACTTCGCTGGCGGGCGTAAAGGTGATGTGCTTATGGGCAGGAGCGCCGGGCTGATTTGATTTTTGCGTGCTCATGGAGAGGAGGGTTCGTGATAGGAAGGAAGATAGTCTGACCATCAGGCCATTTGCATCCCTATTCGTGAAAAGCCGACAGAAGGTTGCCAGAAGATTTGCCCGGCCGCATGCGGCCTTGCCCGCTGGCGTTAGGCCTGGGTCAGGCAGTAATGGGTATAAACTCTACCGTACCGGCAAACATCCGGCCCGGCTTCCCGTTAGGAAAAGCATCTGTCATTGCCTTTTCTACCGAATATGCCCTTCACTCCCCTCTCCGACGCCAATAAACGCTTTCAGGATAAAGTATGTCTAGTTACCGGTGCCACCTCGGGTATCGGGCAGGCCGTGGCGGTGCGCATGGGTCGGGAAGGCGGGCGCGTGGCTGTTCTGGGCCGCGACGCCGAGGATGGCAAAACCACGGTGCAGCTCATTAAACAAGCCGGCGGCGAAGCCCTGTTTATCCGCACGGACGTCAGCAAGGACAGCCAATTGGTGCACGCCGTGGAGCGCACGCTCAAAGAATGGGGCCGCGTAGACGTGTTGGTGGATAACGCCGGTATGATGACGTTTGAGCCCATTCTCAAGCTCGACCCCAAAGACTGGGACCACCTGATGCAGGTGAATCTGCGGCCACTGTTCCGGCTCTGCCAGCTCTGCCTGCCTCACATGAAGAAAGGCAGCATTGTAGCCGTCAGCTCCGTGCACGCCCAGCAGACCACTGCCAACGTGGTGCCTTACGCTACCAGCAAAGGAGCCATTGAGGCTTTTGTACGGGGCCTTAGCCAGGAAATTCCGCACAATCATGCCCGCATCAACGCCGTGGCACCCGGTGCCGTGGATACGCCCATGCTCTGGAGCAACCCCAACGTAAAAAGCGGCAAGGAGAAGATTACCGGCCAGGTAGGCACGCCCGAGGAACTGGCCGCCGCCATCTGCTTCGTAGCTTCCGCCGAAGCCAACTTCATGAACGGCACTACCCTGGTAGTGGATGGTGGCCGTCTGGCGGCCTTATAAGCAGTAAAAAGGTAAAATGGTGAGTCTGACGTTCGGACGGCACCAATAGCATGCAGCCGCCCCATTATCCTCTGGTTATGCCAGGGATGATGGGGCGGCTCCTGTTTAATCAGAACGTCAAACCCACTACTTCACCACCTCACGATTTCACCTTCGGCGTAGGGTGCCGCTCGGCGGGGCCAGGTAGCGGCTTGCCCTGGGCGTAGAGGTGGGCGTTCAGTTCGGCAGCATTGCGCGCCTCTACCTCGAAGGGGATATTATAATAGCCGTGCCGCATCCAGTCGCGCAGGTAGCGGATCAGGAAACCCAGCCGCCCATACTGCTGAAACTGCCGGATGTGCTCCATTTCGTGCGCCACCCAAAAAGGGTCCTGCAGGAACTGCGCCCGGCTCACCCCACTCAGATGAATGCTGTTACCCAGCACCATAGCCACATTAGTGGCTCCCAGCTTGGCGCGGGCCACCCGGGCAAACGGAGAGTTTTCGACGATACGGGGGAGTTGCATAAAGCAAAATAAAAGTGGGCGAAATGTACGGAAGGCCACAACGGGAGGTTGCTAAATCGGTTATTAATTTTCTATCGTTTAGTTGTGTCTTTAGAAGAAATCTGTAGAAAATCGGGGCAAAATCGGTTCAGTCTAAAATTTTGGACTTAGCTTTAACCAATGGCCGTCGTCAAATCTACCGGTTTCGTCGGCCAGAAAGGTCTTATTTTCTCTCTTTTGTCATCCGGGTTTTCCGGTTGCCTATCGATTAGCACACAGCACGCATATCCCGTTCGGCTGACCCCAGCGGGCCTTCTTTCTCCCACGACGGACAATGAAAAACAGCATTCTGTATTGCCTCGCCGCGGCCTCGATGGTCCTGTCTTTTTTCTTCGAACAAAATCCTACTGCCACGGCCGCTTCGCCGCTGGCTATTACGCAAGAAGCCTCCCTGCTCGGCAGCCTGTTCTCGGGTGATGAAGAAGCCCGCGTACTCACCGCTTCCGACTCCGTAGCCTACGATAAAGTGGCGCACCGCTTGGGCATTGAGGCCAGCTACGACGCCGATAAAAACCTGCTTGAAACCGTGGTATCGTGGTTGGGCACTCCTTACCGCTACGGCAGCAACAGCAAAAGCGGCACCGACTGCTCCGGGTTTGTTACCCGCGTTTTCAAAGAAGCCTACGGAATTACCCTGCAGCGTAGCTCCCGCTCCATGTTCACCAGCGTGAAGCACGTGCAGAAAGACGAAATGCAGACCGGCGACCTAGTATTCTTCCGCCGGGGTCCGGGCCAGCCCATCTACCATGTGGGCATCTACCTGAAAGATGGCAAGTTTGCTCATTCGGCCTGCGGAGGCGGCGTTATGGTAAGCTCCCTGAACCAAGCTTACTACAGCCGCAATTTCTACGCCGCCGGCCGCGTAGAGCGCTAAGCTCCCAGCCGCCAGCTTTTTCCAACGCTTCGTTCCTGCCGAACGGAGCGTTTTTGTTTTTTCTGCGACCTTCGGGCCGGAAAACCATTTGAGCCAAAGTGCGGTATAGCACACGGCCGGAAATCGGTATTTCTGTCTCCACTCCTTTCTCTCCCTCCGCAGCCATGGACAAACAGACTCCCAAAGGCCAGGACATAGCCTCCTCCCCTATTTTCAAGAAATTCGTCGGGAAAGCCGAGGAATACATAAAGAAGCCCACGCGCATGAAGCAGCTGCTGAATGACGCGTACACCAAAGCCAGCGACAAAAAGGATGTGGGCTCTATTGCCCACGAAGCCTGGGAAACCCTGCAAACCATGCTGCGCCTGATTCGCACGTCGATATCGGGGGAGTACACGGGTCTGCCCACTTCCACGGTTGTGGCGGCCGTAGCCGTAACCATCTACTTCCTGAGCCCCATCGACCTGATTCCGGACTTCATTCCGGTACTGGGTTTGCTGGATGACGTGGCGCTGGTAGCGTGGTTCAGCACGACTATTAAGGAAGAAATGGACAAGTTTCTGGAGTGGGAGAAAACCCGCCCCAGCGTGGTGGAAGATGCCACGGTGGTAGAGGATGAGCCCAAAGCTTCGCAGCCCCGCTCGGCTTCGGGCCATGCCGCTTCCAGCGCCAACGCCTCCAGTTCCGATCAAACCTCGGCTACGCTGCACCACGACGTGGCCTCCACGACCACCGACAGCAGCCGGGAGCCCAGCGCTACCGCCGAAAGCCGCCCCAACGGCGGTGATACCGGCGGCAACGTGCGCTAACCCGCATTCTGCATACACGAGGAAGCCCCGTGGGAGCGGCCGCACGAGCAGTGCGCCGCCCCCACGGGGCTTCATACGTTTGGTAATGGGTACTGCTTGGCGGCTAATACCCGCCAGTGGATACTTACGCAGCCTGCTGTTGAGCAGGCGTGTGCGTTACTACGTACTTCACAAAATCACCCACGGTAGCCAACGGCACTTCATCCGGGATGGTGATGTGAAAGTTACGCTCCAATTCCAGAATGATGTCCACGACATCCACCGTGTCGAAGCCGAACTCCCGGCTCAGATCGGTACCGATACGCAGGCGGCGGGCCTTGATGGCCTTGCGCTTGCTGATAATGCGCAGCACTTGCTGCTGAATGGTTTTGGGGGCGGTAGTCGTTGAGATGACCATAAGAGGAACGACAGGGGTACAGGGGAGAAAAAAAGCGAGCAAACATGGCTGGCTCCAGCACTGGCCCGCCCGTTCGGGCGGATGAGTATTCAGGGGCCTGCAATGGTTGCAAGTCACGAGAGAAAAAAAGCAACGACCGGACCACCGGGTAGTGGCCCGGTCATTGCAGAAACCGCTTAGTGCGAAAGCACCGGCGGACGGGCAGCCTCTACCTCTTCGGCATCGGCTACGGGTTCACGAGTACCTTTCAGGCGCAGCTTCAGGCTTTCGCTCAGCAGGTACATCACCGGCACTACCAGCAGGGTAATGGCCGTGGCAAATACCAGCCCGAAGATGATGGTCCAGGCCAGCGGGCCCCAGAACACCACCGACTCGCCGCCGATGAAGAAGTGGGCGTGGCCGGATGCGAACAGCTCGTAGAAGTCGATGTTCAGACCAATGGCCAGCGGAATCAGGCCCAGCGTGGCGGCCGTGGCCGTCAGGATTACCGGGTTGAGGCGGGTACGACCGGCCAGTACAATGGCTTCGCGTAGCGGCATACCCTGGGCCCGCAGGATATCGGTGAATTCCACCAGCAGAATCCCGTTCTTCACCACAATACCGGCCAAAGCAATAATACCTACCCCGGTCATTACGATGGAGATGTTCTGGCCCGTAATAGCTAGGCCCCAGAACACGCCGGCAATGGAAAACAGCACTTCCGAGAGGATGATAACCGGCTTGCTGAACGAGTTGAACTGCGTCACGAGAATCAGGAAGATGAGTGCCAGAGCACCTAAACCAGCCAGGGGCAGGAAGTCGGTGGTTTCCTTCTGGTCTTCCTCGGCACCGCCCATCTTGATGGTGTAGCCGGCCGGCGTGGGGAACGACTGGAGCGCGGTGCGGATATTAGCCACTACATCAGGACCGGTGTAGCCGTTGAGCACGTTGGAGCTGATGGTGATGACGCGCTTGGTGTCCTTGCGCCGGATGCCGCCGTAGGTGCTGCCGTAGGTTACCTGGGCAATGGACGAAATGGGCACCTGCCGCACCGCACCAGTGGCGTCGCGGAACGTGAGTGGGGCGTTGATGATGGCGTCCACGTCGTTGCGGTAGGGCTTAGCGTAGCGCACCTGCACGGGGTACTCATCGTCGGAGGTTTTGAATTTGCTGGCTTCCGAGCCGTAGATGGCCGTGCGCACTTCCAGACCAATCTGGCCGGTGCTGATGCCTTCCCGGTTGGCGCGGGTCCGGTCGATGTTCACGGCAATTTCGGGGTTGCGGTCCTCCAGGTTGGAGCGCAGGGCTTCCACGCCGCCGATGTTGAGCGAATCGACGTAGCGGGTCACCTTTTTGCTGAGCTTGGCCAACGTGGGGTAGTCGTCGCCAATCACCTCAATGGCAATGGGTTTCTGCTGGGGCGGACCGCTGGCTTCCTGGTCCACCGAAATTTCGGCGCCGGGAATACCTTTCACTACCTCCCGGATTTTATCCATGTAGGTGCCGGTGGCTGGGCCGGTCCGGTCGCTGAGCTCCTTGAAGGCCACGGCTACCTTGCCCATGTTCGACATAGCCGTACCGCTCGACGACGAAGCGTCGCTCGGGTCGCCGGCCCCGATGGCCACGTTGGTAATCACCGATTCCACGTCGGGGTTGTTGCGGCCAATCACGCCGTAGATGCGGTTTTCCAGTACTTTGGTAATGGAGTCCGTAATTTCTACGCGGGTGCCTACCGGCATTTTCAGGTAGGTGTAGATGAATTTCGGGTCACCTTTGGGGAAGAAGTCCACCTTGGGCCCACGAATACCGATGGCCACAAACGAACCCACGAACAGCACAATCACGCCCACCATCACTAGTGCGGGGTGGCTGATGGCCCAGCGCACCAGGTTGGCGTAGCCGTTCTGGAACTTGGGCAAGGCGCGGGTCTGGAACCAGGCAATCATCTTCACCAGCACAAACTTGTCGAGCAGGATGAAGCCGGCCAGGGCCAGGCAGATATTGCCGATAAAGTGACCTATCAGGCCGCTGGTTTCGCCATCGGGGCCAACTTCGGGCGTAGCGCCCAAAGCCAGCACGTTGAACAGGATACCCAAAGCCACCAGTACGCCCACGGCAATTTTGAGGCCTTTGCTCAGTTTGGGCTTGCTGTGCAGGTCTTCCTCGAAGTGCTCCTCGCGCTCCATGAAGCTCACGGCAAACACCGGGTTCATGATGAAGGCCACCACCAGCGACGACATCAGGGTGATGATGAGCGTAACGGGCAGGTAGTACATGAACGAGCCCACAATGCCGGGCCAGAACATCAGCGGCACGAAGGGGGCCACCGTGGTGAGCGTACCGGCCAGTACCGGCACGAATACCTCGCCGGCGGCGAATTTGGCGGCCTTTTCGGTGCTCAGCTCGGGGTGCTCGTGCAACAGGCGGTGGGTGTTTTCGATTACCACAATGGCATCGTCCACCACAATGCCCAGCGCCAGCAGGAAGGCGAAGAGCACAATCATATTCAGCGAGAAATCGAAGCCCGGGATAATCAGGAAGGCCAGGAACATCGAAATCGGCACGGACAGGCCCACGAACATGGCGTTGGTGGTGCCCATGAAGAACAGCAGAATGGCCGTTACCAGCAGGAAGCCGATAACGATGGTGTTGATCAGGTCGTGCAGCGTAACGCGGGTGTCGTTGGAGGTGTCACCGGTGATGGTCACCTTCAGCTCGGTGGGCAGCGTCTTCTCGGCGTCCTTCACCAGCGCCTTGATTTTATCGGAGGCATCGATGAGGTTTTCGCCCTGGCGCTTCACCACGTTCAGGGTAATGGCGGGCTTGCCGTCGAGGCGGGCGTAGGACTCCCGGTCCTTGAAGCCGTCCGTCACGGTGGCAATGTCGCCGAGGCGTACGGCGGCCCCGTTCAGGTTTTTCACCTGAATGTCGGCAATGTCCTCGGCGCGCACGTACTGGCCGGCCACACGCACGGCCCGCTTCTGGGAGCCTACGTCCACGGAGCCGCCCGAGATGGTCACGTTTTCGCGGGCAATAGCGTTGCTGATGTCGGAGAAGCCCAGGCGCGAGGCCCGCAGCTTGTTCAGGTCCACGTCCACGTTTACCTGCTGGTCGAGGGCCCCTACGATGTCCACGCGGGTAATTTCGGGCAGGGCCTCAATCTTATCCTGGAAGTCGTCGGCGTACTTTTTGAGCTGGGCGGCGGGCAGGTTGCCGCTCAGGTTCACGAACATGATGGGCTGCTCCGAAATGTTGATTTCCTTCACCGTGGGCGGCGAGGGCAAATCGTTGGGCAGCTCGGGCGCGGCTTTATCCACGGCGTCCTTCACCAGCTGCTTGGCGTACTGCACGTCCACGCCCGAGTTGAACTCGATGTCGACAATACAGTAGTCCTGGTTGGAGGTGGAGTTGATTTTCTTCACCCCGTTGATGCCCTTCAGCTCCTTTTCGAGCTGGCGCGTCACCAGGTTTTCGATATCCGCCGGCGAGGTACCGGGGTAAATAGTGGCCACGATAATCCGCGGAATCACGATGTCGGGAAACTTCTCCTTGCCCAGCTTGATGTAGGCAAAAATCCCCGCCACGCACAGCAGCACCGTGATAATGTAGATGCTGGTTTTATTATTAATCGACCAACTGGTCGGCCCAAACTCTTTCTCTAGATCCTGCATATTGTTGGGGTTTTGGCGGTTTGTGCAACGCCTACAGCGTCACCAGCTGACCTTCGTTCAGGGTCTGGTAGCCGGCCGAAATCACCTGGTCGCCGGCCTGCAGGCCACCGGTTACTTCCACTTTGCCGTTGTAGGTCTGGCCGGTCTGGATGATGCGCTTGGCGGCTACTTTCTTGCCGCCTTTCTCGCCTACTACCAGCACGTAGTTGTTCTGCTCGTCTTTCTGCACCAAGTCCACGGGCAGCACGGTGGCGCTCTGGCGGGCGTAGTTCTGGATGCGCACGTTGGCTACCATGTTGGGGCGCAGCTGGCCGGCCTTGCTGCCGCTCAGGCGCAGCTCGGTAGTGAACGTGCGGCTGGTGGGGTTGATGGTGCTGGATACTACCCGTACGGTAGCGGGCAGCTCCTCATTACCCAGGTCCGGAATGGTTACCAGGGCCTGGTCGCCGGCCTTGATGCGGGAGGCGTAGGCTTCCGATACATCGGCCAGAATCTTGCCGGTGCCGCTGCTGCTGATGAGCTTTACCACGGGCGCGCCGGGCGCTACGGTTTCGCCCAGCTTCGGCACTACATCATCCACGGTACCCGAGAACGGGGCCACCACGGTGTAGAGGGCGCGCTGCTGGTTGAGGGTAGCCAGGTTGCGCTGCAGGGCCTGGTAGTTGTTTTTGGCCTGCAGGTATTGAATTTCGGTGCCAATCTGCTGTTTCCAGAGGCGGTCCTGCTTCTCATATACCACGCGGGCTAGGTCCATGCGGGTGCGCAGCTCGGCAATGCTGGCGTCGAGGATGCTGGCGTCTACGGTAGCCAGGGTCTGGCCCTTGCTCACCCGGTCGCCGCGTTGCACGCGCAGACTGGTAAGGGTACCGGCGGCGCGGGCGGCCACGTTGGCATTCTGGTCGAAGTCTACGCGGCCCTGCAGCTCCAGGTAGCTCTTGAAGCTTTCGGGGGCTACTTTAATCACGGAAACCGGCGTGGCCTGGGCGGCGGCACCTTCGGCCTTGGCACCGGTTTTAGCTTCCAGTTCGGCAATTTTGGCCTGGTTGGCAGCCTGTTCTTTTTTCAGCTTGGCCAGCTCCGCTTTAGGGTCTTTGTCGCCGCAGGCGGTCAGTAAGCCCAGAGTCAGGAGAAAGGCAGGAGTAATGAATTTCATGGAGTAAGGAGCTAGTAGCTAGGAGAGAGGAGCCGGAATGAGAAAAAGAAAACAGCGTAGTGGGGTCAGCAGCTTCCAGCTCCTAGCTTCTGACTCCCAGCTCCTTTATTTCTTGGCCTGGTTGTACAGCTCGCCGGTGGCTTTGTCCCGGTCTACTTTGGCTACCAGCACGTCGTAAATGGCCGCGTAGTAGTTGGTCTGGGCTTCGCGGAGGCTGGTTTCGGCCGTTACCACTTCCAGGTTGGACCCTACCCCCTCCTGAAACTTGATACGCGACACGCGGGCCACATCGGCAGCCAGATCAAGGTTGGCTTTCTGATTGTCCAGCACATCCAGGGCGTTGATGAGCGTGGTGCGGCTCTGGGCATCCTGCAAATCGATGCTCTGGCGCAACGTTTCAAAGCCTTTCTCGATGGTTTGTTGGGCAATGCGCGCCTGCTGTACCTGGTACTTGCGGCGGAAACCATCGAATACCGGAATCTGCAGACTCAGGCCCACATTGCCGAACCCAAACCAGTTCTGGTTAGGGAAACCGTTGGCCGCCCGCGAGTCGGGGCCCCGGAAGGCAAACAGGTCGCCGGGCTGCTTGGCCGAGCCCGAGAAGCCGTACGCCGCCGTAGCCAGCAGGCGCGGATAGGCACCGGCCCGACGGTTGGCCAAGTCAAGGCCAGCCAGGGCCTGCTGGGTTTCCAGCGTGCTGAACTCAATGCGGTTGTTGTAGTTGAAGGCGGCCGCCAACTGACCGGTACGTGCTCCGCTGAGAGCCGTCTGCTGATCCTGCTGACGCTGGGCGTCGGTGTTGCCGGAGGTCGGAGCTGTACCAGTAGGCACATTGCCCAGGCCGGTAACACCGCCACCATTCGTGGCACTGACTACGCCCAAGCGCTGGCGCAGGGCACCGGCATCCACCACGGCGGCCCCCAGCGAGTCAGTCAGCTGCACGGTCTGGCTTTGGGGCAGGCCCATCTGGAATTTCAGCAGGGCCACGCTCAACTCGGTGAGGCGCTGGGCTTTCTGCTGCTCCACCAGCAGGTTGTTGCGCTGCACCTGCAGGCGCTGCACGTCCAGCTTCTCGGCAAAACCAGCCTTAAAAGTTTCGTTGGTTTGATACAGTACCGTATCGAGGCGCTGTACGTTACGGGCCAGCAGGGCGAGGCGGGCACGGGCGACCAGCGTACTGTAGTACGCTTTGCTCACTTGCTCCACCACGTCAATTTCGGCTTGCTGCGTCTGCTTCTTAGCCAGATCCTCATATACCTTGGCGGCTTTCAGGCCGATGAGGTAGGATCCATCGAACAGCAGCTGCGACACGGAGGCGCTGGTGTTGCCGGCCCACTGCAAACCAAAGGCAAACGCCTGCGGTGGCACCGGTTCCCGGGGCAGGGTTACCGTTCCCAGATTCACCGTCTGCCCGCCCTGAGCGGCGGCAATATCAGCCTGGGTAAGGGTGGTAGCCGAGCTGCCACCGCCCAACGCCCCGAAATCAACCAAGCTTTTCTGCAGCTTGAAGTTGTCGGCCACGTTGGCGGCCACGTTCACCTGGGGCAGGCCGGCGGCCTTGATTTCGCCCACTTTGGCTCGGGCCGTCTGCTCGTTCAGGCGCGTCGAAAGCAACGACGACTTGTTCTTCACGGCGAAATCGATGGCTTGCTGCAGGCTCAGGGGCATCAGGCCCACGGCTGCGGAGGTGGCCAGCGCCGGCTGCGGAGCCGGGGCCGTCTGCGCCAGGGCGGCCCCGGCGGGGGCCAGCAGGCCCGGCCCGGCGGCCAGCAGCATAACGCGGAGGTTGTTTTTCATAACAGGGAAAGCAGGTGATGAAGCTTATTCTTCTTCCGTCACGTGACGGTACTCATTCAGTAGTTTGTGGCCTTTCAGAGACACCACGCCCAGCAGGAAATGCTCATTGCATGCCATCTGCACCCGCATCTGGTCGAACTGCGCGTGCGGGAATACTTCTGGGTCGAAGAGCACGTCAATCTGGGCCAGGCGCAGACGTGAGAGCACCTCAATGTCGAGGTCGGCGCGGTAGAGGCCTTCCTGCACGCCCCGGCGCAGGTTGGCCTGAATCTGCTGCAGAATGAAGCTGCTCTTGTGCTCGTGGAACAGGCCCCAGGCGGCGGGGTAGTACTTGCGCAAGTCGTGGATGGCGTTGGGGTTCACATTGGCAAACTGCCGTTTGGCCCAGTCCATCATCTGCACCATCTCGTCCACGGCGTTGCGGGCGTGGCCGATGATGCCTTCGCACTCGCCCTGTACTCCGGTCAGGTGATTATGAATGACGGCCGATACAATCTGGTCCTTGTTTTCGAACCATTTGTAGAGCGTCTTCTTCGAGATACCCAAGTGGGTAGCAATGTCGTCCATCGACACGCTCTTAATCCCGTTGCGGGTGAAGAGGCCGATGGCGGCGTGCAGGATTCGGTCTTTTATTTCCATGATTACGACAGCAAAGGTACTGCGGAAACTTTTACTGATTCCATAGTTTCCATTAATTTTTTGCTATCCTTTTTCATCCGGGCAAGTCGTGCCGCTGGTACCGACGCGTAACGGCCGGTTTTACTTTACCGGGAGCCAACATTTTTCCCCGTCCCCAACGGCGCGGTTGCCGTACCTTGCCAGCCAATTCCCGTTTTCTTTTCCCCTTCCGACCCCTATGAAAATCCGGACCGGCTTCGGCTACGACGTTCACCAGCTGCAGGAGGGCCTGCCCTTCTGGCTCGGCGGTATTCAGGTGCCGCACACCCACGGGGCCCTCGGCCACTCCGACGCCGACGTGCTCATCCACGTTATCTGCGACGCGCTGCTGGGCGCGGCCAACCTGCGCGATATTGGCTTTCACTTCCCCGACACCGATCCGCAGTACAAGGGCATCGACAGCAAGCGGCTACTGAAGGAAGTGGTGCGCCTGCTCACGGAGCGCGGCTACACCATCAGCAACATCGACTCCACCATCTGCCTCGAAGCCCCCAAAGTCAACCCCCACATTGCCGAGATGCAGCGCGTGCTGGCCGAGGTAATGGGCATCGACGCCGAGGATATCAGCATCAAAGCCACCACCACTGAGAAGCTGGGCTTCGTGGGCCGCCGCGAAGGCGTGGCCGCTTACGCCTCGGTACTCATCACCAAGTAGCCAAAACGCGGCTGCAAGCGGCCATACGTGCAGCCTTTTGCCGGCTTGTTGTCTTTAGCCCACCTCTCTCCTACCAACCTTCCTACTCTGTATGAAAAAAACTTCCCTGCTCACTTGGCTGCTGGCGGCGGGCGTGGCTACCTCGGCGGTAGCCCAGGCCCCCGAGAAAGTCAAGGTGAAAACCAAGCGCAAAGCCAAAACCGAAGTAACGGCCGCGCCGGTGCTGGAAACCGCCGCCCCGGCAGCAACGGCCGCTGACCTGGCTCAGACCTACGCCGAAACCATTACTCAGGCCGATTTGCGGCAGCACCTTTCCGTGCTGGCTTCGGATGCCTACGAAGGCCGCGAAACCGGCGAGAAGGGCCAGAAAATGGCCGCCGAATACATTGCCAAGCAGTTCGCCGAGCTGGGCCTGAAGGGCCCGGTGCAGGGTTCCGACAACCCCTACCTGCAGCACTTTACCATGGTGCGCAGCTCCTGGGCTGATGGCGCTACGCTTAAAGTGGGCAAAGACACCTACAAGTGGCTGACGGATTTCTACGCCCTCGGCGGCAACGGCTTCGCGCAGGAAACCGCCGTGCAGCCCGTGTTTGCCGGCTACGGCATTGAGCAGGACGGCTACTCCGACTACGCCGCCCTGGGCGACGTGAAGGGCAAGGACCTGCTGATTCTGCTGGGCGAGCCTCAGAACGATAAAGGGGCTGCTTTGCTGGGCAAAGATGGTCAGAACAGCAAGTGGGGCCAGGATTTCCGGGCCAAGCTCACGCTGGCCGCCCAGAAAGGTGCCCGCTCGGTGTTCTTCGTGGATTTCAACCCCAACAGCAACTTCGAGAAGCTGGCCGCCCGCATGACGCCATACATCAGCCGGCCCAGCATTGCGTTCAAGGAAGCTTCCCAGACCACGCGCCCCACGGCCTACTTCGTGAGCCCGGCCGTTGGCTACAAGTTGATGGGCACCACCGCCCCGGCCGTAACCAAGTACACAGCCGCCGTAAGCAAGGCCGCCAAGCCCACGGCCAGCCCCTTCAAGCCTGCTAAAATCATGGTGAAAGCCCCCAAGAAAATGGAGGACTTCACTACCGAAAACGTGCTGGGCTACCTGGAAGGCACCGACCTGAAAGATGAGGTAATGGTCCTGTCGGCCCACTACGACCACATCGGTATCATCAACGGCGAGGTGCATAACGGCGCCGACGACGATGGCTCGGGCACGGTATCGGTACTGGAAATGGCGCAGGCCTTCACCAAAGCCAAAGCCGAAGGTCACGGCCCCCGTCGCAGCATCCTGTTCCTGACGGTAACCGGTGAGGAAAAGGGCCTGCTGGGCTCCGAGTACTACACCGACCACCCCATCTTCCCGCTGCAAAGCACCGTGGTGGACCTGAACACCGACATGGTGGGCCGCACCGACAAGGACCACGAGGGCAAGGACGATTACGTGTACGTCATCGGTTCCGACAAGCTCAGTTCGGAGTTGCACACCATTCTGCAGGCCCAGAACCAGAAGTACACCAAGATGGACCTGGACTTCCGCTTCAACGACCCGGAAGACCCCAACCGCTTCTACTACCGCTCCGACCACTACAACTTTGCCAAGCACGGCATTCCGGTGGCCTTCTTCTTCAACGGCGTGCACGATGACTACCACGGCCCGGGAGACGAAATCGAGAAAATCGAATTCCCCAAAATGGAGAAGCGCGCCCGCCTGGTGTTCTACACCGCCTGGGACCTGGCCAACCGCGACAAGCGCATTGTAGTGGATTCGAACAAGAAATAACGCAGGAATGAACTGATGAAAGACGTGTCATTGCGAGGCGCAGCCGAAGCAATCTGTCCTTTTCCAAGCACCCAGCTCTGACCTATTCTAAGGCCCCTGACGTCCACGCTGGTGTCAGGGGCTTTTTATATTTCGGGGTTTCTGCCATTGGAAAGGACGGATTGCTTCGGCTGCGCCTCGCAATGACATCGGCTCTTATCACTTAAAAAACCCGCCGAACCTCTTAAGGTCCGGCGGGTTTTTATCTTTGTTAAGAACCCGTTGTAACCCGTGCTGCCATGAACCCGACGACCCTCACGCCCGCTCCCAAAAAATCGGCTCAGTTTCTGGTGGATGCCGACCGCAAAGCCTTCGACCTGGAGCACCGGCGCAAAATCCGGTTCAATATTGGCAAATACAACGCGGCGGTGCAAACGGGCATGGGTTTCTACCAGAACCACGAGCTGGCCCGCGACCGGGCGTCGTACCTAAAAACCCAGGTGATAAACCGGCTGGATGAGTACCTGCTGCAGTTTGAGCAGAACTTCACGGCCCGGGGCGGTAAGGTTATCTGGGCCCAGAACGCGGAGGAAGCCCTGTTTGAGGTGGGCAAGATTATGGAGCGCCGCCAGGCCCGCACCGTGGTGAAGGCCAAGAGCATGACCACCGAGGAAATTCACCTCAACAAGTACCTGGAAAAGCGGGGTATCGAGTCGGTGGAGACGGATCTGGGCGAGTTCATTGTGCAGCTGAACGGGGAGCGACCCTACCACATCGTGACGCCGGCCATGCACCTGAGCAAGCTGGATATTGCCGACATCTTCGTGAAGCACCTCGGCATTGAGTACACCGACGACGCCCAGAAGCTGGTGCTCACGGCCCGCCACCTGCTGCGCAATAAGTACACCTCGGCCGAGGTGGGCATTACGGGTGGCAACTTCCTTATTGCCGATACCGGGGCCGTGTGCGTGACCGAAAACGAGGGCAACGCCCGCCTCTCGGCCACCTTCCCCAAAACCCACATTGCCATTGTGGGCATTGAGAAGGTGATTCCGCGGCTGCAGGACCTGGATTTGTTCTGGCCCCTGCTCAGCACCAGCGGCACCGGCCAGCAGGTAACGGTGTACAACACCATCTACACCGGCCCCCGCCAGCCGCTGGAAAAGGACGGCCCCGAGGAAATGGTGGTGATTCTGCTGGACAACGGCCGCACCAACCTGCTGGCCCAGCCTGATAAGCGCGAGGCGCTGAACTGCATCCGGTGTGGGGCCTGCCTGAACGTGTGCCCGGTGTACAAGAACATTGGTGGGCACACCTACGAGGCCACGTATTCCGGCCCCATCGGCTCGGTGATTACGCCCCACCTTTCGGGCATGGCCGAGAATAAGCACCTGAGCTACGCCAGCAGCCTGTGCGGGGCCTGCACTTCGGTGTGCCCGGTGCGCATTCCTATTCACAACATTCTGCTCAAAAACCGCCAGCAAAGCGTGGCGGAAGGCCTCACTGAGAAGGAGGAGCGCCGGGCCGTTACGCTGTGGCTGTATGGCATGAAGCACCGCTGGATGTGGGACCTGGCCCCGGCCGCCGGCAAAAACTGGGTACTCAGCCGCCTGCTGGGCGAAACAGGCTGGAGCAAGCGCCGCGACGCCGTTCAGGTAGCCCCCAAAACCTTCCGCCAGCTCTGGAAAGAGCGGAAGTAGGCCCACCTGCCAACCCTGTAGCAACCACGGCAGTACAAAGCAGGCGGCACCACTGCCGCCCGTGTTTTTGTGTATGCCTGAACTAGTGTTTCGGGTGCTGGCTTTTGCGGCTGGCGCTTTTCTGGTTGCGTCCACCGTATTGGCCGCCATTCAGTCGTTTGTGCTGCCGCGCAACGAGTCGGCCCTGCTCAATACCTGGGTGTTTCGGGCGGTGCGGCGCGCCTTCGAAGCCATGGCCGCCCTGGGCCGCACCTACAGTCAGCGCGACAAGGTAATGGCCTTATATGCCCCGGTGGGGCTGGTAACCCTGCCCATTATATGGCTCACGGTAGTCAGCGTGGGATACACGGCCATTTTCTGGGCGCTGGATGAAGGTGACCTTACGCGGTGCTACCGCATCAGTGCGAGTTCCCTGCTCACAATCGGGGCCGATGAGCCAACGCACGGCCTGGTTGCCAGTATTATGTCGTACTCCGAGGCCACGCTGGGGCTGCTGCTGCTCACGCTGCTGATATCCTATCTGCCTACCATGTACCAGGCCTTTTCGCGGCGGGAGCTGACGGTGGCCCGACTGGAACTGCGGGCCGGAGCCAAAGCCTCGGCAGTGGAGCTGCTACTGTGGCTGAACCGCACCGGCTCCTTTCACGACGATAGTGAGCAGTGGAAGGATTGGGAAGAATGGTTTGTGGAAATTGAGGAAACCCACACGTCCCTGGCTATTCTGGCGTTTTTCCGGTCCCCACAGCCGGGCCGCTCCTGGGTTACTGCCGCCGACGTAATTCTGGACGCGGCCGCCCTCATCAGCAGCACCGTGGCCCAGCCCCGCGACCCGCACCTGGTGTTGTGCTTTAAAGCGGGCTGTGTGGCCATCAACCGGGTAGCACGGTATTTCCGCTATGAGGCCGACGTAACTGAAACTTCCGGTATAGCGCCTGTTGAGCCCCAGCGCCACGATTTTGACTTGGCCTGTCAGCAGCTGCGCGCCGCAGGTGTCCGACTTCAGGAGGAGCAGGCGGCCTGGGAGCAATACATGGAACTACGCAGCCGCTACGCTGGTGCCATTGCCTACCTGGCGAAACTCATCATGGCACCGGAGATTAAGCCTATTTAGGCGAAACGGGGCCCAGCGACCGGCCATACAAGTACATTACCTCCATAAGGCCCTGCTTTGACTGGCAGGGCCTTTTTTTGATTTCTTTGGATTTTTTTGGCATCACTCTGTCACATCAGTATATTTCCATTTCCTAGTTGAGTTTTTGCGCCCGGAGCGTACCGAGCTGTTATTCACTGGTTTCTATTTCATTCGACTCTATGTCTCAGCAGTGCATTTTTAGCGTGTGCTTACACATCCAAGGCCAGGATATCTATTTACACTCAGCACTGCATCAGGCAGACTGAGGCTGATTTCATTAGTGAAAGCAGCCCTTTTTTTCGATGTATCCCGACTCTGTCACCCCAGTGGACTCCGGGGACAGGAATAGCATTTTTCCGGCAGCTGCTGGCCATTGGTTACGTTTCTCCTTGCCTTTTTCACCTTCACTGTTATTGCCAGTACATGCCAACACCTCTACTTTTTTCTTTCGGACACAGGGCCAGGGCGCGAAACCGCGCCTGGCACCGCCGCATACCAGCTGCTCTGGTTCTGCTCCTGGGTACCTCCGGCGCCTGGGCCCAGACCGTGAAAACGCTGCCCGGCGACTATCCTACTCTCGCGGCAGCCATCACGGACCTGAATACCAACGGTGTACCGGCCGGCGGCTTTACGCTGAACATTGCGGCGGGCTACACGGAAACGGCCGTAAACCTGACCCTCACGGCCACTGGCACCAGTGCCAACCCCATTGTGTTCCAGAAAAGCGGCTCCGGGGCCAACCCGCTGCTAACGGCTGGTGTGGGCACCAGCACCACGGTTTCGCCGGCTACTACGGATGCGGTTATCCGCCTGAGTGGTTCCGATTACGTGACGTTTAATGGTATTGACATTGCGGAAAGCAGCACCAATACCACCGCTGCCACCCAGATGGAATTCGGGTACGCCTTCTACCGGGCTTCGGCCACGGATGGCTGCCAGAACAATACCATTCGTAACTGCGTGGTGACGCTAAACAAGACTAACACAGCCACCATTGGCATTGCGGGCTTGTCGTACACCACAGCCAATACCACAGCTGTAGCCGCTACCAGCACAGCGGGAGCCAACTCCGGCAATAAGGTGTACGGCAACGTGGTTACCAACTCTCTGGTCGGCATTAACTTCGCGGCAGCCTCCACTACCACACTGGCCAACTACGATCTGAACAATGAAATTGGGGTAACGGCTCCAAATACCATTGGCAACTTCGGGGGTACGGCCTCCGGCTGGGGCGCGGGTGGCAACTATCAGAACGGGCTGAAGATTTCGGGGAACATCATCAACAGCACCCTGAACTACACCTCCGCCACGGCCTCCACGCCGGTAGCGGCTTCCACGGTTACCAGCACCATCCGGGGCATTTATGGCAACACGGGTACCTCGTCGAATATTGACATTGTGAACAATACCATTACACTGGCGTCGGGGGCTACTACCTCGCAGATGTCGGGTATTGAAAATGGTATTGGCTCCACGGCGGCCTCCAACACGGTAACCATCACGGGCAACACCGTAACGGGCTGTACCTACGCCACGGCTACTACTGCTACGTTTTACGGGGTGTACAACTCGGCCTCGGCCGCTACGATAAACATTTCGGGGAATACCGTCAGCAACAACGCGCACGGCGGCAGCGCCAGTGCGGCGGCTCCCTGCAATCTGTTGTACAACTCCGGCGCGGGCACAACGGTAACGCTCAGCAACAACCGCGTAACCGGCAATAGCCAGGCGGGTACCAGCACCCTGAATCTGCTGTACGGCGGGGGCCCCACTACGCTGAACATTACCGACAACCAGCTGACCGGCAACACCAAAACCGGCGGAACGGCCACCAGTGGTACCATGCACTGCATTCAGGCTACCACAGCGGCCGTTACGGTAATGGGTAACACCGTGAGCAGCAACAGCATTATAACGTCCGGCACTAACAGCGCGGTCATCAACGGGTACTACGACTTCAGCTCGCCCACTTCGGAAATCATTAGCGGCAATACGTTTACTAACCTGAGCATTTCGGGAACTACCACGGGTACAGCCTCGTCGATTTACGGCATTCAGACTTTCCCGACTTCTACTACCACCAAAACCATCAGCCAGAACACGGTGGGTGGTTTCACGCTGGGCGTAACGGGTGCAGTGTTCGGCATTAGTACCTCTACCGGCTCTACGGTAACGGTTTCGCGCAACAAAATCTACGGGCTGTCGGCGGCTAATGCCGATGGCATGGTGTACGGGCTGTACCTGGGCTCGGGTACTACCGTGACGGCCAGCAACAACCTCATCGGCGACCTGTCGGCTCCGGCGGCCACGGGTGCTACGGCGGTTTCCGGCCTGTACGTGGCCGGCGGCACCACCATGAATCTGTACTTCAATACGGTGTACCTGAATGCCTCGTCGTCGTCAACCACCACGTTTGGCACGTCGGGCATTTATGTGGCTTCGGCCGCACCTACCGTTGATATCCGCAATAACCTGGTAGCCAACCTCTCGGTGCCGGGCACAACGGGCGGCGCTACGGCGGCGCTGCGTTTCAGCGCGGCTCCGGGTGCCAAGCTGGCTACCACTTCCAACAACAACCTGTATTACGCCGGGGCTCCCGCAGCCAACCGGGTGATTTACGTGGAAGGTGGCGCTACGCTGGCCAACGCTCAGACCTCGGTAACGGCGTATGCAGCATATGCGGGTGGTGGCCGCGAAACGGCTTCGGTAACAGAGAACCCCACGTTTCTGAGCACTACCGGTACCAACGCCGGCTTCCTGCACCTCAACCCCGCCGTGCCGAACCTGGCGGAAAGCAAGGCTCAGCCCATCAGCAGCATCACCACCGACTTCGATGGGGAAACCCGTGACACGACCACCCCCGACATCGGGGCCGATGAAGGGACCTTCGTGGTGGGTGGCGTGGCTACCGATGTATCGGCGGCCGGTCTTTCGTCGCCACTAGCGACGGGCTGCTACGGCGCTACGGAAACCGTAGCCGTAAGCATCCGCAACAGCGGCACGCAGCCTCTGGACTTTACTGCTACGCCGGCCACCGTGACAGTAACCGTCAGCGGCGCCGCCACCCAGACGTTTACCGCTACCGTGAATACCGGCACGCTGGCTTCCGGTACGGCCCAAACCGTTACGGTGGGTACGCTGAACATGCTGGCGGTGGGCACGTATTCGTTTGCCATTACGGCCACCGTGCCCGGCGACGCTGATGCCAGCAACAACAATACTACGATTACCCGCACAGTAGTGGCCCCCGCCGCCCAGGGCCAGACGCTCACGTTCACCGGCTACACCGGTGCCAACCTGAGCACTCTGTACCCCGGCTGGTTTGAGGCCACCGGTGCAACGGTTCCGGCCGGCACCACCTCCGCCTGGACCAATGCCACCTTCCCGGCCGGCAACACCACGATTAAGGTGAACCTGTTCAGCACCGGCAAGAGCGAGTGGGTAGTGTCGCCGAAGTTCCTGCCTACTGCCTCCACTGTACTGACGTTCAGCGCCGGCCTGTCGGACTACAACAGCACCAGCGCCGATGCGGCCGGCATGACGGGCACCGACGACTTCGTGGAAGTGCGGATTTCCACGGACTGCGGCGTTACGTTTACCCGGATTCCGGCGTTTGCGCAGTTCAATGCCGGTAACCAGCCGCCCAACGGCAGCCTCGCCAATTATAGCATCAACCTGGGCAGCTATGCCGGGCAGCCCGTCATTCTGGGATTTTTTGCCTCCGAAGGAACAGTTGATGACAACCCCGATTACGATTTCCACATCGACAACGTGCGGGTAAACAGCCCGCAGGCGCTTGACCTGGCGGCCACTGGCCTGGCAACTCCGGCCACGCAGACCTGCTACTCGGCTACCGAAACCGTTTCGGTAACCGTGAGCAACGTGGGCACTCAGACAATTGACTTTGCTGCTACTCCTGCCACCGTTACAGCTGTGGTAACCACGCCCGGCGGTCCGCAGACGCTGACTGCTACTGTCAGCACGGGTACGCTGGCGGCCGGGGCCACGCAGGCCGTGGCCCTCGCACCTGTGCTGAACATGAGTGCTGCGGGCACGTATTCGTTTGCCCTTACTGCCACTGTACAGGGCGACCAGGACACGAGCAACGATGCGCTGGCATCGGCCGTGACGCGCACGGTTACGGCTCCGGTGGCCGGCACTGTTACGGCCAGTTCCTCGCAACTGTGCCAGAGCGGCACCAGCACCCTCACGCTGACGGGTGCCGCCAACGGCAGCATTCAGTGGCAGCAATCCACCGACAACACCACCTTCACGGATGTTGCCGGCGCTACTGCCGCCACCTTTACCACGCCGATCCTGACTCAGACCACGTACTTCCGGGCCCAGGTTCGGTGCGTTACTGCGGCCACCAGCAACGTGGCAACCATTACGGTTAACAACGCGCAGGTGCTGACCACCAACACGCCGGTGACCATCTGCGAAGGCACCACGGCTACCCTGACGGCTACGGCTGCCACCGGCAATACCATCCGGTTCTACGACGCGGCCACGGGTGGCGCACCGCTGGCTACCGGCGGCACTTTCACCACCCCGGCCCTGACGGCCTCGCGCCAGTACTTTGTGGAAGCGGCCACCCCGATTACCTACGTAGCCGGTCTGCCCAGCAACTCTTCCGCCTACGGCACTTTCGCCCAGTCTTCGCTCCTGGATTATCCGTTGGGCTTTGCCGTATCTCAGGCCGGTACGCTGGCCTCGGTGGATGTGTACCCGACGGCGGCTGGCCCGCTGACTATCCGTTTGTACAGCATTGCCGGTACGCAGCCCAGCGGTACGCCCACGGCCGTAGCCGGCAGCGACGTAACCGTGACCATTACGGCTGCTCAGGTAGGCACCCGGGTAACGGTGCCGCTCAACTACACCCTGGCTCCCGGCGACTACAAGCTGTCGAACCTGGCGGGTGCTTTGGGCCGCTACAGCACGTACACCGGCACCTATCCTCTCACGGATGGGGCATTGACGGTGAAGGGCTCCTACACCGCCTACACGTCCACTTCGTATTCGAACACGACGTACAACAGCTTCTTTAACCTCACCTTTACCTCGGAGTGCCTGAGCAACCGCACGGCCATTCAGGTAAACGTCACGACGCCGGCCACGGCCGGTTTCAGCTACGCCGATGCTTCGTACTGCACCTCGGCCACCGGTCCGGTTACGGCTACGCTGGCTGCCGGTGCTACGGCCGGCACGTTCAGCTCCACCTCGGGCCTGACCATTGATGCGGCTACAGGTGCTATTACACCCGCTACCTCTACGCCCGGCACCTACACCGTAACCAACACAGTAGCCGCTGCGGGTGGGTGCGGACCGGTAAGCAGCACGACAACCGTTACCATTACGGCTCCTGCTACGGCGGGCTTCAGCTACGCGGCTACCAGCTACTGCACCAGTGCTGCCGGTTCGATAGCAGCTGCGTTGAACACGGGCGCTACGGCTGGTACGTTCAGCAGCACAACGGGCCTGACCATTGAGCCCACTACCGGTACCATTACGCCTGCCACTTCTACCCCGGGCACCTACACTGTGACCAATACGGTGGCGGCCTCCGGTGGCTGTGCCGCCGTAACGGCCACCTTCCAGGTGGCGATAACCGCACCCGCCACGGCCGACTTCAGCTACGCGGCTGCCTCGTACTGCACTAGTGCTACCGGCTCGGTAACGCCGACGCTGACGACCGGGGCAGCCAGCGGCACGTTCAGCTCCACCTCGGGCCTGACCATTAACGCTACTACCGGTGCCATTACGCCCGGCACCTCTACGCCCGGCACCTACACCGTAACGAATACGGTAGCGGCTTCGGGCGGCTGCGCAGCGGTAACGGCAACTACCACGGTAACCATTACGGCTCCGGCCACGGCCGGCTTCAGCTACGCCAACGCCTCGTACTGTGCCTCGGCTTCCGGCTCAGCAGCTCCTGTTCTGGCCACCGGTGCCACGGCCGGCACGTTCAGCAGCACGACGGGCCTGGTGATTAACGCTTCGACAGGTGCCATCAACCTGGCTACCAGTACGCCCGGCACCTACACGGTAACCAATACCGTGGCGGCTGCGGGTGGCTGCGCGGCCACTTCGGCTACGTTCAGCGTAACCATTAATGCCCGGCCGGCTCAGCCTACCATCACCATCCGCTACAACGGTGCCGTAACCACGCTCACCAGCAGCGCGGCTACCGGCAACCAGTGGTACCTCAACAACATCCTGATTCCGGGTGCTACCGGTCAGGATTACGTGGTGAACTCGGCCGCTCAGTACGGGAACTACACGGTGGTGGTAACCAGCGCCGCCGGTTGCGCCTCCCTGCCCTCAACGGTACAGGTGGTTACGTCGGCAGTGAAGCCGCTGGCCGGTTCAGTGCTCGACATCTACCCCAACCCCACTACCAACGGGCTGCTGACGGTGAAGCTGGCCGGCTATGCCAAAGCCACGGAGCTGACAGTGTATGACGCCGTGGGCAAACTGGTTCAGACCCTGACCGTGAGCGGCAGCACCACGCCGCGCGAGGTACAGCTGAACCTCAGCCATCTGCCAACGGGTGTGTACATGCTGCGCGCCCGCACAGAAGGCGGCACGGATATTCGCCGCATTGTGCGAGAATAATCCGGCACCTTACGGCTCCGCAAAAAAGGTCCTTCCCGATTGGGAAGGACCTTTTTTATTGCCACTGGGGGCAGCGTTTTTACCTGACCTGATGCCGGAATTATTCAGCGGTGTCTTCGTCAGGCAGGATCTGAACGTCCTGCACCAGCACCATCTTCTCAATTTCACGGCCCCGGGTGGTGTTAGCCAGGCCACCGAGGGCAGTTTCCTTGTAGCGGGTTTCCATGCTCTGGCCCACCTCGCCCAGCGCCGCCACGCATTGGTCCACGGGAATCACCGGGTCGACGCCGGCAATGGCAATCTGGGCGGAGCTGAAGGCAATGGCCGAAGCGGAAGCGTTACGCACCACGCAGGGCACCTCCACGAGGCCAGCCACCGGGTCGCACACCAGGCCCAGCATGCACTGAATGGTAATGGCCACGGCCGCAAAGGTTTCCTCTACCGAGCCGCCCAGACAGTACACAATTGCCCCCGCGCCCATGGCCGCCGCCGAGCCGGTTTCGGCCTGGCAGCCGCCCACGGCCCCGGCCAGCGAGGCATTCTGCTCAATGATAAGGGCCACGCCGGCCGCCACCAGCAGGCCTTCCAGAATCTGGCGGTCCTCCAGCTTGTGAATATCCTGGAGCGTAACCAACACGCCCGGCAGAATGCCCGACGCCCCGGCTGTGGGTGCGGCTACCACCCGGCCCATGCAGGAATTCACTTCCTTGGCCCCCAGCGCCCGGGTAACCAGCTGCTTGAATTCCGGCGAAAGCACCGTAACCGGCGAAGCGGCAATTTTCTTGGCCCCGTTGTTTACCATACCCGAGCGGGACGTCATGTTCTGCGTCAGGCCGGTATGCACTGCGTCGCGCATCACATCATACGCCCGCTGCAAACCCGTCCAGATTTGCTCCTCGGTGCGGCCTTTCTGCTCGATTTCGTAGGCGAGAACGGGCTGGTAGAGCGGCTCGCCAGTGGAGGCACAATGGGCCTGCCAACTGGCAAAATCAGTGAAAAGCAACGACATGGGTGGGGTGGAAGTTGGGGTGGGAAAGCCTCTATAACACGGTCCGTTTCCAGCAAGTTGCGGAAGCGGACTACGAAAGTCGGGAGAAATTTGGCAGTTCCGCTAGTGCCAACAAAAACAAGAACCCCGGCGCGGTGCACCGGGGTTCTTTCATCAGGGCAAATAGCTGGTTGCTGCTACGCTTCCTGCTTTTCGCTTACCAGCTTAATGGCGGCCGAGTTGATGCACAGACGCAGACCGGAGGGCGGGGGGCCATCGGGGAATACATGGCCCTGGTGAGCGTCGCAGACGTTGCAGAGCACTTCCACGCGGGTCATGCCGTAGCTGGTGTCCTTCTTGTAACGGATGGCGTTTTCCTGCACCGGCTGCGTGAAGCTGGGCCAGCCGGTACCGCTTTCAAACTTGGTGCGGGAATCGTAGAGCGGGGTCCCGCAGCACACGCAGGCATACAGGCCAGCCTCGTGGGCCTCGCAGTACTCACCGGTGAAGGCCCGCTCGGTGCCGTGCTGGCGGGTTACGTGGTACTGCTCGGGGGTGAGCTGGGCGCGCCACTCGGCGTCGGTTTTTTCTACGCGTTTATCGGGGGCCGGGCTGCCGTGGTTGGCCAGCCGGATGACATCATTCCAGGTTTGCATGGTTGCGGAGGCTAAGATCAGAAAGTCAACTACTGTGCAAACGCGGGGGCCGGGCCGGAAGTTTTCAGACCCCGGCTAAAGATCCTCCATGGTAGCCTTGGAGGAAAAACGCTGCCACTGCCGCCGGGCAAACTGCAGAAAGGCGGGCGGGGCGTTTCGAAACTCCTTTTCGGTTTCATAACGGCCTGCCAATAGCTCGTAATGCTCCTCCAGCCGGGCCGCGCTGATGGTATCGAGGCAGCACGGGCTGGCTGGTATGCGCTGAATCAGGGGCACCGAATCATATTGCACCACGGTGTACCCGCGCAGGGCATACTTGGCCGGCCCCTCGCGCATAATCAGCTTCAGGTTGGCCGGGCTCACATCACTGGTACAGGTGAGGGAGTAGAGCAAGGTAGTTTCCGTCTGCCCATCGTGGTCCAGGTCGGTCACCGTTGTGGCCCCGGGGACAGGACCAATCCATAAATCGAACGGGCAGTGTTGTACGCCGTCCTGCAGGTGCCACAACTCCTGCCATGTACCGGCCCGCTGCACGTATTGGCGGGCGTACATTTCTGCGTGACTGGCTCCATCTGGCTCATCGGGGTTGGCGGGCTCGTCCTGCTCCGGGGTGCGGGTTATCACCAAAAGGTTCAGGCCGTTGGTATCGGTCCACTGCTTCATTTCCAGCACTTTGCCGGGTTGACTGGGCACTCCAGCCGGCAGCTGGTCGGCGGGCAATGACTGCACCGAGACAGTGTCCGTAGTTTCTGAAGCAGCCGTTGCCTTTTCAGTACCAGGCGTAGCGGAGCCAGCGGCTTTGTCAGGCTTCGGCTCAGAGCAGCCCAGTACCACCAAGGCCAGCACAGAAAGAGAATAGCGCATTGTGTATCCGATAAATCCGGTTTCAAGTATAGGCATTGTATGAAAATCCTTTCCGCCGCCCAAACCCGCGCCCTCGACGAAGGCACCATGAAAGCCCAGGGTATTACCTCGCTGGAGCTAATGGAGCGCGCGGCCACGGCCCTGCTCAACTGGCTGCTCGATACGCTGCACCCCGCGGCCGATACCCCTTTCCACATTCTCTGCGGCCCCGGCAACAACGGCGGCGACGGGCTGGCCCTGGCCCGGCGGCTGCACCAGGCTGGCTACCAGCCCGAGGTGTGGCTGCTGCCCGCCGAAAAAACCTCCGCCGACTACACTTCCAACCTACAGCGCCTGCCCGCAGCCGTACCCCGGCATGAGTTGCATGCCCGGCACCTACCCACCTTCCCGGCCGGGGCAGTGGTGCTGGATGCTCTGTTTGGTACCGGACTGAGTCGGCCGCTGGCAGGGCTAGCGGCGCAGGTAGTCGCACACCTGAATGATTCGCAGGCCCTGTGCATTGCGGTGGATATGCCCTCGGGCCTACTGGCCGACGCCCCACAACCCGCCGGCAGTGCCATCGTACAGGCGCACTACACGCTCAGCTTCGAATTGCCTAAAATGGCCTTCCTACTCCCGCAAAATGCTGATTTCGTGGGTGAGTGGGAGTTGCTGCCGATTGGCTTAGAATCCACAGTTATCCACAAATTAGCTGTGGATAACTGCTTTATTGAGGAAAACTTTCTGGCAGGCCGATATCCCAGGCGCCCTAAGTTCAGCCACAAAGGCACCTTTGGCCATGCGTTGCTGCTGGCGGGCAGCCAGGGTAAGATTGGGGCGGCGGTACTGGCCTCTCGGGCTTGCCTGCGCGGAGGTGTGGGTTTGCTTACCACGCGCATCCCGCAGGTAGGCTATGACATCCTGCAAACTACCACACCCGAGGCCATGTGCCTGCTCGACCCGGCTACTGATTATATCTCCGAACTGCCCGACCTGCAGCCGTACGCCGCCATAGGCATTGGTCCGGGGCTGGGCCAGGAGGATGCCAGCCGGGAGGTGCTGCGCCGGCTGCTTGAAACCGCCAAAGTGCCGCTCATTATTGACGCCGACGCACTGAATCTGCTGGGGGCCAACCGGGAGCTGCTGAAGCTGCTGCCGCCCGATACGCTGCTTACCCCCCACCCCAAAGAGTTTGAGCGCCTGACCGGTGAGCCCGCCCGTGACGATTATCACCGCCTGGAGCAGCTCCGGCAGTTTGCGCGGCATCACAAGTGCTTCTGCGTGCTGAAAGGGGCGTACTCGGCCCTGGCCACGCCCGAGGGCCAGGTGTACTTCAACAGCACCGGCAACCCCGGTATGGCTACCGGCGGCAGCGGCGACGTGCTAACGGGCCTGTTGCTGGCCCTGCGTGCCGATAAGCGCCTGTCTGCCTGTAACGCGGCTCTCATCGGCCTATATGCCCATGGCCGCGCCGGCGACCTGGCAGTGCAGCAAACCGGTGAAGCGGGCCTCGTAGCCGGTGATATTGTGCGCTTCATCGGCCCCGCCCTGCAGGAGCTGACGGATGCCGACCTTATTACCGAACCCCCTCTCTCCCCGAGGAGAGGGGGCTAGGTAGTAAGGTCGGCTACTTTGCTTTCGACACCGAGAATGGCGCGGCCTGCAGGGTATTGCCCCGGCTGCGGTTGGGCTCGGCCGTCATGTCGAAGTTGAGCGTGGCTCCTTGCTGCAATGCCTCGTGGCTGAGCCAGTTCTGGCTGTAGGGCTGGCCATTCACCGTCAGGGCGTTGATGTAGCGGTTGGCGGCGCTGTTGTTTGGCGCGTTCAGCACCACCTGTTTGCCGTTTTCCAGCTGCAGCGTCACTTTGGGGAAGAGCGGCGCACCCAGCACGTACTGGTTGGTAGCGGGGCACACCGGGTAGAAACCCAGCGCCGAAAACACGTACCAGGCCGAAGTCTGACCGTTGTCTTCGTCGCCGCAGTAGCCGTCGGGGGTGGGCTGGTAGAGGCGGTTGAGGGTTTCGCGCACCCAGTACTGCGTTTTCCAGGGCTGACCGGCGTAATTGTACAAATAGGTCATGTGCTGGATGGGCTGGTTGCCGTGGGCGTAGTTGCCCATGCCCGCAATCTGCATTTCCCGGATTTCGTGAATTACCGAGCCGTAGTACGAGGCATCGAACACCGGGGCGAGGGTAAATACGGTATCCAGGGTGGCCACAAAGGGCTTGGCGCCGCCCATCAGATTCATCAGCCCCTGCACATCATGAAACACCGACCAGGTGTAGTGCCAGCTGTTACCCTCCGTAAAAGCATCACCCCACTTGAAGGGGTTGAAGGGCGACTGGAAGGTGCCGTTCTGGTTTTTGCCCCGCATCAGCCCGGTTTGCTTGTCGAAGAGGTTGCGGTAGTTCTGGCTGCGCTTTTCGTAGAGCTGCACTTCCTTTTTGGGTCGGCCCAGGGCCTTGCCCAGCTGGGCAATGGCAAAGTCGTCGTAGGCGTATTCCAGGGTGCGGGCCGCACTTTCGTTGATTTTGACGTCGTAGGGCACGTAACCGAGCTTGGTGTAATAGCCCGCGCCGGCCCGGCCCACGGCCTCCATCGGCCCCGGGTTGTTGGCCCCCTTCAACGCCGCTTCGTACAGCGTATTGATGTCGTAGCCCCGCACGCCTTTCAGGTAGGCATCGGCCACAATGGAGGCGGAGTTGTTGCCGACCATGATGTTGCGGTAGCCGGGGCTGGCCCACTCCGGCAACCAGCCGCCTTCCTTGTAGGTATTCACCAGTCCCTGCTGAATCTGGCTGTTTACGCTGGGGTATAGCAGGTTCAGGAACGGAAACAGAGCCCGGAACGTGTCCCAGAAGCCGGTATCAGTGTACAGGTAGCCGGGCAGCACCTGCCCGTTGTAGGGCGAGTAGTGCACCGGCTGGCCGGCGGCGTCCAGCTCGTGAAACTTGCGCGGAAACAGCAGGCTGCGGTACAGACAGGAATAGAACGTACGCTGCTGCGCCTCCGAACCGCCTTCTACTTTGATGCGGCCCAGCTGCTCCTGCCAGGCCGCCCGGCCCTTGGCTTTCACAGCCTCAAAGTCAGCGGCCCCGATTTCCTGCTCCAGGTTGCGCAGGGCCTGCTCCGGACTAATAAACGACGAGGCCACCCGCACCTGCACCTGCTCGCCCTTGCGGGTTTTGAAGCCCACCACCGCGCCGGTATGGTTGGCGTTGGCTTCCAGCAGCTTGCCATCCAGCACCTTGTCCTGGTAGATGGTGGTGCTGCTGAACGCATGGTCAAACTCCAGCACGAAGTAGTTCTTGAAATTAGCCGGCACGCCGCCGCTGTTGCGGGTGGTATAGCCAATGATGCGGCGCTGCGCGGGCAGAATCTGCACATGGGAGCCTTTATCCAGAGCATCCAGCACCACGTAGGCGCTATCGGTGCGCGGAAAGGTGAAGCGGAAACGGGCGGCCCGCTCCGTGGGGGCCAGCTCGGCGGTTACGTCGTGGTCGGCCAGGTACACTTTGTAGTAGTGGGGCTGGGCCACCTCGGCTTTGTGCGAAAACCAGCTGGCCCGCTCCTCTTCCTCGAAGCACAGCTTGCCGGTGATGGGCATCAGGGCAAACTGCCCGTAGTCGTTCATCCACGGGGAGGGTTGGTGCGTCTGCTTGAAGCCTTTGAGCTTGTCGGCGGAGTACTGGTGGGCCCAGCCGCTTCCCATTTTGCCGGTCTGGGGCAGCCAGAAGTTCATGCCCCAGGGCAGGGCAATGGCCGGATAGGTGTTGCCGTTGGAAAGGCTGGGCTTGGAGTCGGTGCCCATCAGGGGGTTCACCAAGTCCACCGGGGCGGACGTCTGGCCCTGGGCCATTCCCGCCAGCAAACACCCTATTAAAGCCAGAACGGCCCGTACTCGTTTCAGCATAGCACCATAGTATCAAGCACCTGCACTGCGCAGGCGAAACAAGAATAGCCGATTTTCTGCAGTTTGGGGCCGGGTTGTTCGTTAAATTCCGTGCATAGAAAGACTACGGCTGTATAAACCGTCATGCTTCGCTGCGCTCTGCATGACGTGCTATTAGCTTATAGCACCCGCCTCAGGAGAAACTCACGGCCTGCCCCCGCGTTATCCACCACACTACCACAAACTGGAACACCATCACCCCATCGGTGAGGAGGGCAAAGTAGTAGTCGGGCCGCGTTTCTTCGGCATACCAGATAACGGCCGCCGCTGCCAGCAACGGCAGTAGCAGCGGTGCCTGCTGGCCGGCCGGCGTACCGGGCGGCACCAGCACGGCTGCCAGCAGCAAAGCCAGTAGAGCAATATATTTGGTGGCTCTGATGCCGAACAGCCCCGGAAACGTGCGGGTACCGGTAGCCCGGTCCTTGGTATAGTCCCGGATATCGAATACAAACGCCAGCGCGAGAATAAACAGGAAGCGCCGCAGAAACAGCAGCCACACCACCGGTTCCATCAACCCCCGACCCAGGTACAGGGCCGGTATCCACACCGTTACGCCAGCCCAGACGTAGGCAATCAGAAACACCTTCAGCAGCGGTAAATCACGCAGGGCCCACCAGCGCCCCTGCCGCTTCAGCAAGGGCATCGAATACAACACCGAAATAAGCCCCAGGTGCAGCAGAAACGGGGTAAGACGCAGCAGCCGCGCATCCAGCAGGAACAGTGCCCCGGCCACCAGCCCGGCTACCAACGCCACTACCAGCAACGCCCGCCGGTGCCGCTGCATCCACTGTTTGCGCTTAGACAGGCCCGGGTGCTGGCCCTGCTTGTAGGGCAGTACGCTGTCGAGGTTATACAGAAACAGCGTGGCCGAGAAAATCAGCCCGCCCAGCCGCGCCGGAATGTGCACCTGCCAGAACAGAAACGTGGCCCACATCAACCCCAGGGCCGCCAACGACAGCCAAGTGCTGCTATACAGCACGGCATCGAGTGGGCGACGGAGCACGGACAGAAAAGCAGGCACGGGCAAAGCGGAATGAGCAGGGCAAGATACCACCGAAACCGCCGCACCAATGGCCCGCCGGACCCAGGGGCCGCTACACGCAGCAGCCCCCGGCATCATTTCTGACGACCGGGGGCTGCACGGTGTGTAGAAGGAAGTAGGGTAGATTAGCTCAGGGCCTCTTGTACGTCCTCTACATCCTTGGGGTTGCCTTTCGGGAAGGTTTCCTCGTAGAGTTTAATGCTGTCCTCGATGATGCGGTAAGCATCTTCGCGGCCCATAAAACGCTCTACCGTTACCTGCTTGTGCTCCAGGGCCTTGTAGTCCTCGAAGAAACGCTGCATTTCCAGCAGGGTGTGCGGGGGCAGGTCGGCAATATCGTTGTAGTGGTTCACCGATACGTCGTTGGCGGCCACGGCAATGATTTTGTCGTCTTCCTCGTCCTGATCAATCATCTGCATCACGCCAATCACCTTGGCATCCACCAAGCACATGGGCACGATGTCCACGGAGCACAGCACCAGAATATCCAGCGGGTCCTTGTCGTCGCAGTAAGTTTTCGGGATGAAGCCGTAGGCAGCCGGATAATGCACGGCCGAGAACAGCACGCGGTCCAGTTTCAGCAGGCCGCTGTCTTTGTCCAGCTCGTACTTGCCCTTCGAGCCTTTGGGAATTTCAATGATGCCATTCACAACTTTGGGAGCGTCTTCGCCGCGCTCTACGTCGTGCCAGGGGTTAAAATGAGCCATTCTACTGGTTGTCAGTTGTTAGTTGTTCGTTATCAGTTACTCGTTGTTCGTGGCTCGTTATCAGGTTGTAAATCACTGAATACCATACGGAAGCGGCAGGCAGTTTTCCACTGACAACTGACAACCAGCAACAAACAACCCTTTTTTACCAGCCCAGCACTTCCGGCAAAGGTTGGCCGGTGCAGCCATCGGGCTCCTGAATATGGAGCCAGCGGGCCAATGTGGGTGCAATATCGGTAATCTTTGCCGGAGCTGATGACTGTCCGTGCTTTACGTGCCAGCCCCAGAACACCACCGGCACGTGCGTATCGTAGTTGCCCGAGGAGCCGTGGGTGGTGCCCTTGTTTACCGGAAACTGGTACGACTCCAGCCAGCCCGGCTCCAGCACCACCAGCACGTCGCCCGAGCGTTTGGGGAAATAGCCGTTTTCCAGATACATCAGCATCCCGCTTTCCCAGTGCGACTTCTGCACATCCTCGGCCGCCAGGGCCCGGGTTACGCCGGCAAACTGCACCATAATGCCGGCCACCTCGCGCTGCAGCTGGTACAGGTCCAGCTTTTTCTGCTCAACGAGGGGGCGGTTCAGGTACACCTGCTGGTTTTCGTAGCTCAGCACCCAGTTACCAGGGCCGTGCAGACTCACCAGTTTCCGCTGCAACGAGTCGCGCATGAGGCCGGGGCCCACTGAGCCAGCCGGAATTTTCTTGTCGATGAGGAAGTTAGGCGAGTGCGCCGCGCCGTGGTCGGCGCTCAGGAACACCAGCGCCTGCTTTTTGCCCACGGCTTTATCCAGGTACGCAAACAGCCGCTCCAGCTCTTTATCCAGGCGCAGGTAGGTATCCTCGGCCTCAATAGAGTTGGGCCCGAACTGATGGCCCACGTAGTCGGTGCTGCTGAAGCTCAGGGCCAGAAAATCCGTTTGGCCACGCTGGCCCAGCTGTTCGGCCCGCATGGCTTCCAGGGCAAAATCCAGGGTGAGTGAGTTACCGAAAGGCGTAGAGCGAATCAGATCGAGGTTGCGGGGCGTGGCTACCGGGGCTTTTTCGCCGGCCGCTTCCATGTTACCCTTCACGGCCGTGCTGGGGGCAGCGCTCAGGGCTGGCAAATCGTGCGGAAATACGGGCTTGGTTTCTCCTTTGAACGCACCTTCCCAGGCTACATCGTCCGGGGAGCTTTCGGTGTACTGGGCAATGGGCAGCAGCGTGTTCCAGGCCTGATCGAGGTACCTAGCGGCCCGGCCTTCCGCGTTGAACTTCGTTACCCACTCCGGCAGCTGCTGCGTGTAAAAAGTGCTGGTGATGAAGGCGCCGTTACCACCGTCGTACCAGTAGGCCGCGTTGGCTGCGTGCCCGGCCGGCAGAATGGAACCCCGGTCCTTGATGCACACCCCAATTACCTTGCTCTGGAAGTTGGTGGCCAGCCGCAGCTCATCGGTAATGGTGGTGGTGAGCATGTGCCGCGGCGACATTTGCCCGGCCGCCACCGAGCCGCCCACCGGCTGCACCGTTTTATCTTCCGTCACATAGGTGCCCTTGCCCTCTTCGCGCACCAGCCAGTTGTTGCCCACAATGCCGTGCACCGCCGGCGTGGTGCCGGTGTAAATGCTGGCGTGGCCCGGCCCGGTGTAGGTGGGCACGTAGTTATAGTGGGCATTTTCGTAACTGAACCCCTCCCCCAGCAGCCGCCGGAAACCACCGTTGCCGTATTTATTCCAGTAGCGGTACAGGTAGTCGTAGCGCATCTGGTCCACTACAATCCCCACTACCAGGTTGGGGCGTTCCAGCGGCTTGCCGGCTTTCTGCGCGAAGGCCGGAACCGCCAGGGTAGCGGCCAGCAAGAGGCTCAAAGGTGTTTTCAAAGCGGAAGGAAATTAAGAAGCAGCCCCCGCGGGAGCTGCTATACGGTTCGGAGCGGCAAAGATAGTCCTGCCCCGCCGGAGTTGCGTACTACGCGGGTAGCTTCTGCCATGTTCCCCCCTTCATTATATGCCTACTGCTCAGCCTTACGCCCTCATTTTCGATATGGATGGCGTCCTCATCGACAATACGCCCGAGCAGGCCAAAGCCTTCCAGCTCCTGTTCCGCGACTTGGGCCTGACCACCAATGCCCGCCGCCTGCTGCGCCGCCTCAACGGTATGCCGGCCACTAACATCCTCAAAACCGTTTTTTCCAAACCCGTCCCGAAAAAGCAGCTGGAAGAATACGCCGCCCAACGCGAGCTGCTGTACCGGGTGCTGTACTGGAATAAGCGCTGCGAAGTAGCGGGCCTCACGGCATTTCTGCAGGCTGCCCGCGCGGCCGGTTTCAAAATCGGGCTGGGAACGGGCTCCGGCGAAGACACCATCCAGTACATCCTCGACCACCTGAAGCTGCGCCAGTATTTTGATGTGGTGGTAGGCAAGGACGATGTGCATAGGGGTAAACCCCACGCCGATACGTACACAGTCACGGCCCGCCGGTTGGGGGTTTCGCCCGAGCGGTGCGTGGTGTTTGAGGATGCCATTTTGGGCGAACAGGCAGCCTATCAGGCCGGCATGCGGTGCGTGGGCGTTACCACCACGCTACGGCCCACCGACTTTCAGGCCCCCCTGCTCACCTGCCCGGATTTTACGCACGTGACGCCCCAGCAGCTACTGGACCTGCTGGCGCAGGCACCGCCCATTCCCAAGCCTAGCCCGCAACTGGCCACGCGGCAGTATGCGCAACTGTAAGCAAAGCGCCAAGCTGCCAACAAGCACAACGGCCCGCCTCCTTCCGGAAGCGGGCCGTTGTGTAGGCGGGGTGTAAGCGAAACCTTACCGGCCGGCGGCCAGAGCCTCAGCACCACCCACGATTTCGAGAATCTCGGTGGTAATGGCGGCCTGACGGGTGCGGTTGTAGGTCAGCTTGAGCTGCTTCAGCAGCTCGCCGGCGTTTTCCGTGGCTTTGTCCATGGCCGTCATGCGGGCACCGTGCTCCGAAGCGTTGCTTTCCAGCACGGCCTTATACAGCTGCACCTTCAACGACTGTGGAATCAGGGTGCGCACGATTTCCTCCTTGGAAGGCTCGAAGATGTAGTCCACATTCGACGTAGCCTGAGCACCAGCGGGCAACTCGGCGGGCACCAGCGGCAGCAGTTGCTCGGTCCGGATGATCTGGGTAGCCACGTTTTTGAACTCGTTGTACACCATCACTACCTCGTCGTACTGACCAGCCCGGAAACCTTCCATCGCCTCTTCCGCCGCTTCGCGCACGGTATCAAACGACAGCTTGCCGAACACGTGCTGGTAGTTACCCAGCAGCGGCACCCGCTTGCCAAAATACTCGTGGGCTTTGCGGCCAATGGCCAGCACCGTTACCGCCCCGGCCGCAGCCTGCGCCGCGTAACGGTCCTGCAGCAGCGCATTTACGCCCTTGAATACGTTGCTATTGAAAGCACCAGCCAAACCACGGTCCGAAGTAATGGCAATAACCAATACCCGGCGCACCTCGCGCTGCTCCGCGTACTCGCTTACCATATCCTCACCGGCCAGAGCCGTCAGGTTGCCCAGAATGCTGTTGAGCCGCTGCGCATACGGACGCATGCGCAGGATATTATCCTGGGCCCGACGCAACTTGGCAGCCGCCACCATTTTCATGGCTTTGGTGATCTGCTGCGTGCTCTGCACCGACGTAATGCGGCTCCGAACTTCTTTTAAGCTAGCCATTCTTGTGAAAATAAGTTGTCAGTTGCTAGTTGTCGGTTGTCAGTTTGGATGAAGCCTTAAAGCTCTTTCCTGACAACTGACAACCAACAACTGACAACCAATGAATTACTTAGAAGCGTACACCGACGACAGATCCTTGGCTACCTGACGGATTGCGCCGGTAGTGGTGTCGTCCAGTTTACCAGCCTTCAGGCCTTTCAGCACCTCGGGGTGGCGGGAGTTCATTACCTGCGTGAATTCACGCTCGAACTCACGCACCTTGTTCACCGGAACCTGGTCGAGCAGGCCGTTGGTAGCGGCGTAGATGATGGCTACCTGATCCTCTACCTTCTGGGGCGAGAACTGGGGCTGCTTCAGAATTTCCAGGTTACGACGGCCCCGCTCGATGGTGAGCTTGGTCGAGGCATCCAGGTCGGAGCCGAACTTGGCGAAGGCCTCCAGCTCACGGAACTGGGCCTGGTCGAGTTTCAGCGTACCGGCTACCTTCTTCATCGACTTGATCTGGGCGTTACCACCTACGCGCGATACCGAGATACCTACGTTGATGGCGGGACGCACACCCGAGTTGAAGAGGTTGGTTTCGAGGAAGATCTGGCCGTCGGTAATCGAAATTACGTTGGTCGGGATGTAGGCCGAAACGTCACCAGCCTGGGTTTCGATGATGGGCAGAGCCGTCAGCGAACCACCACCTTTTACGAGGGGCTTGATGCTCTCGGGCAGGTCGTTCATGTCCTGGGCAATGGCGTCCGAAGCGTTGATCTTCGCGGCGCGCTCCAGCAGGCGGCTGTGCAGGTAGAATACGTCACCGGGGTACGCCTCACGTCCGGGAGGACGACGCAGCAGCAGCGACACTTCGCGGTAGGCTACGGCCTGCTTGGAGAGGTCATCGTACACGACCAGGGCCGGACGGCCGGTGTCGCGGAAGAACTCGCCGATGGCAGCACCGGTGAAGGGAGCAAAGAACTGCATGGGAGCCGGATCGGAAGCCGAAGCCGATACTACCACGGTGTAGTCCATGGCACCACCCTTGGTCAGGGCGTTTACTACCTGGGCAACGGTCGAGGCTTTCTGGCCTACGGCTACGTAGATGCAGAAAACCGGCTCGCCCCGCTCGAAGAACTCGCGCTGGTTCAGGATAGCGTCAAGGGCTACCGTCGACTTACCCGTCTGACGGTCACCGATGATCAGCTCACGCTGGCCCCGGCCGATTGGAATCATGGCGTCGATAGCCTTGATACCCGTCTGCATAGGCTCGTTTACCGGCTGACGGTAGATTACGCCGGGAGCTTTACGCTCCAGGGGCATATCGTAGGTGTCGCCCTGGATGGGGCCACGGCCGTCGATGGGCTGGCCCAGCGTGTTTACCACGCGGCCAATGATGCCTTCACCTACTTTTACCGATGCAATTTTATTGGTGCGGCGCACGGTGGCACCTTCCCGGATTTCGGAGTAGTCGCCGAGCATTACGGCACCTACGTTGTCCTCTTCCAGGTTCAGTACCAGGGCCTGCAGGCCGTTTTCAAATTCGAGCAACTCCCCCGACTGGGCTTTGCCCAGACCGTAGATACGGGCTACACCGTCACCAACCTGCAGAACCGTACCTACCTCTTCGAGTTCGGCTTCGGTTTTGAAGTTGGAGAGTTGTTCCCGCAGAATGGCGGATACTTCATCCGGACGTACTTCTGCCATGGTGGGTTATACTAAAGAGTGGTAGGGGTTCTTTGAGAATTCGGTGCGCAGCTTGCGCAGCCGGTAGCTTACCGAGTCGTCGATCAGCTTGTCGCCGATGCGCAGCACGAAGCCGCCAATCAGCGAAGGATCTACCTTCTCGGTGAGGGTAACATCCTGCTGGCCGGTTTGCTGGCGCACCAGCTGAACCACCTGCAGGCGGGTAGGCGCATCCAGCGGAGCAGCCGTAGTTACCTCGGCTAGCTGCATGCCGCGCAGTTGGTTATACTGGCGCTGAAACTCGGTGCCAATAAACTCCAGTGCGCTTTCACGGTTCTTCTGCGTGATAATGGTGAAGAACTTGCTCGTGATGTCCGATACCTTGCCGGTGAACACTGCGTTCAGAATGGCCAGTTTTTTATCGTGCTTCACAATAGGGTTGCGCAGCAACAGGCGCAGCTCACGGTTCTCGTCCAGCACTTTCGTGAACAAGTCCATGTCCTGCTTTACCTGCTCCAGCGTCCCGCGCTCCTCTGCCAAATCCAGCAACGACTTCGCGTAACGGGAGGCAACTCGTAGTTCAGACATATTGAGTAGGAGTTAGGAGTTAGAAGCTAGGAGATAGAAGCTGGGAGATGTTGAACAACTCCTGACTTCTAGCTCCTAACTCCTTCGCTCCTTAATTCAATTTCACTTCTTGCAGATACGAGTCCACGAGTTGCTGCTGAGCGGGCTGGTCGGCCAGCTCGCGGCGCAGGATGCGCTCAGCAATATCGATGGAGAGCTTGGCGGCGGTGTTCTTCACCTCAGCCAGTGCCGAGTTTTTCTCGTTCTGGATGGCTTCGCGGGCCTGCATGATCATGCGGCTGCCTTCTTCCGTAGCCTTGTTTTTAGCCTGCTCGATGAGCTGGTTCGAAACGTCGGTGGCTTCCTTCAGAATACGGTCACGCTCCATGCGGGCTTCAGCCAGCAGTTTTTCGTTCCCGGCTTTCAGCTCCTGCATCTCCAGCTTGGCCTGGTCGGCCATGCGCAGAGCGCCTTCGATGGAGCTTTCCCGCTCTTTCAGCGAGGCCAAGATGGGCTTCCAGGCAAATGCACGGAGAAGAATCAGCACGATGCCGAAAATCACCAGTTGCCAGAAAATCAGGCCTAATTCGGGCGTTACAATTTGCATCGTAGAAACTTAGGTAGTGGATGATAGATGCTCTGAACCGAGGAAAGCCGGACGGAAGTTCCGTCGTGTTTGGGTGGCTCCAGCAGTACCAGAAAAGCCAAGACAGCCCGCTACGCCGTGCGCTGAAGCGACGCGCGCAGCGGGCTGCTCTTGTACTACCTCTATCCCTAGAGTTTGAACGAAATCAGCAGGCAGACTACTACTGCGAACAGCGCCAGACCTTCGATCAGGGCGGCTACGATCAGCATGGCAGTTTGGATTTTGCCCGAAGCTTCCGGCTGACGACCGATGGCTTCCATAGCTTGACCACCAATGCGGCCGATACCCAGGCCAGCGCCCAGAGCAACCAGACCGGCACCGATAGCGGCACCAAATACAGCCAGACCAGCGGCGTTAGCAATCTGCAACAACAGAGAAAGAAGCATAAAAAAATGGTTTGTGGGGAGTGAAAAACAAAAAAATCAGGGGGTGGTGAAGGCTTAGTGCGCGTGTGCCGGCTCGGCACCGTCGCCACCGCCCATCTGGTAGTCAGCGTCGTGGTGCTCTTCTACTGCGCCACCAATGTACATGGCCGTCAGCAGCGTGAAGATGTAGGCCTGCAGGATAGCAACCAGCAGTTCCAGGCAGTTGATGAACAAACCGAAAGCCAACGTTACGGGCGAAACGGTGAGGCTGCGGAAGATGAAGATGAGCGAGATGAAGCTCAGGGTTACAATGTGACCGGCCGTGATGTTGGCGAACAAACGCACCATCAGGGAGAAAGGCTTTACCACGATGCCGATGAGTTCCACGGGAATCATGATGGGCAGCAGGGGCTTCGGTACGCCGGGGGTAGCGAAGATGTGATGCCAGTAATTTTTGTTGGAGCTGAACAGGGTGATGAGCAGCGTCAGCACAGCCAGGGTCAGCGTAACGGCAATGTTACCGGTGAGGTTGGCACCGCCGGGCATCAGGCCCATCAGGTTGTTGAACCAGATAAAGAAGAACACCGTCAGCAGATATGGCATATACCGCTCGTACTTCGGACCGATGGATTTCTTAGCTACCTCGTCGCGGATGAACACGATGATGGGCTCGAAGAACGACTGAATGCCTTTGGGAGCCCCGCTACCGCGCTTGGCATAGCCGCGGGCTACGGCCGTAAACACGGCTAGCAGCAACACGGCACTGATCATCAGCGAGGCTACGTTCTTGGTGATGGAGAAATCGTATACTTTGCTGCCGTCTTCCGACACCAAGTGCTCGTGCTCCAGCTTCAGGCCTTCATACACCTTGCCTTCGGCCAGGTTGCGCGAGGAGAAAACCGATACACCCTGACCCGGACGGAATGCAATTACCGGCAGATACGTAGTGAAATGATCATTGTCGGTGGAGAACCAGTGCCACTCGTGCGAGTCGCCGATGTGGTGCAGAATCATCTCCCCGGGGCTGAAGGCCTCCTTATCGGTGGCTTCTTCGGTTGTGGCCGTCGGCTCGTTGGCGTACACGGAAAACGAAAGGAAGCAAAGGAGGACTAACAGTAAGCGCTTCATTCAGAGGGGATTGGGGTGGGGTTCACAAAACCTTCATCTAGGGGTTTTCACCCGGTTTTGAAAACGGGCGCAAGTTACTCAGAACGCTCCACACTTCAAACCCGGCAAAGAGAAAATACAGGAGAAAGAAGCTCCCCAGAAAGGCCCAGCGGCCGTTGCCTTCGTGCCCGCCACCCGTAAAAAGGTACACCAGCACCAGCGTAAGCGACAAAAGCAGCCGTGCAACCATGCTCCCGAAATAGGCGACCATAAAGTTTTCGACATTAGCCCGCACCAGCTTGGCGGTTATCCAATAGGTCAGCAGCGTGAGCAAAAAGAAGAACCCAAACGTGTACACCGTGAACGGGTGCACGATGCGCGGCCCGAACTGACTATAGAGTGCATACAGCACGAAGGCCAGCAGCAGGGAGAAAAGCAGGTAAGGGCGCAGGAAGGCTTTCAACAGCAAAGCGGGTAAAGAGTAAAACAGTTACTGCTCCTTGGTTACGGAGCGAATAACATTATATAAGGCGGCAAACAGGCCCAGCAGCATCAGGCTGAGTGTGAACCACGGTGTTTTGTTCTGGAAGTGCCCATCGAGCCAGTAGCCGGCCCAGGTGCTAAGCCCTATGGTAGCCAGCATCTGGGCGCCGATGCCGGAGTAGCGGGCTACGGCCCGCATCCGGTCAGAGGTATTCTCAGAATCGGGCGGGCGGGGCGGTTGCGGGACAGGGGCGGCCATGAACAGGAGCTAAAGCGGTGGGAAAGGCAAAATTACACGGTAGCGCGTTAGCACCCGGCCTTACGCCCTAACTTCAACAAACGGGTACCGGGGAAACCTGTACTTTTACCTGCTTCGCTTCGTTGTGGAAATGGGAAACGCCGAACGATTTCGGCGCAGTACCACGTTTTCGGTTCAACATCCTTTCCTGCCCTGAGCTTCTTTGCCGCTTTGACGACGACAAACTCTCTGCTTTTGCGTGTGCTTTCTGCCTCTTCCGCTGCCGCATTGTTGGTGGCAGGAATCGTGGGCTGTGCCTCTGAGCGCCCATCTATGCTGGGGCACGCGTACGATAACGTGGTGGCCCGCGACAATGCCTACTTTCTGGCGAATGAGAAGATGCGGGCCGTGGAAAACACCCTCAACGCGGCCCGTGTCAACGACTACAACCGGGTGCTGCCCGTTTTCCCGACGCTGGATGATGCCACCGTGGCTCGGGTAACGGCCGACATGGACGACATTATCAAGAAGGCGTCCTTGCCGGTACAGCACCGCCCCGGCTCCGACTGGACCGATGACAGCTACCTGCTGATTGGAAAAGCCCGCTACTACAAACGGGAGCTGGAAGATGCGGCCAAGACATTTAAGTATGTAAACACCACCAGCAAAGACCCCAATGCCCGCCACGAGGCGCTGATCTGGCTGATGCGCACGTTTCTGACCCTTAAGGAGCTTGACAATGCCGCCGCCGTTTCGGACATCCTGGATAAGGAGCAAGGCACGGAGCGGAATGCCCGGGAGCTGTTCCTGACGCGGGCCGAGTATTTTCTGCAGATCAATGAGCCGGCCAAGGCCATCGAGAATCTGGAAAAGGCCATTCCATACATCGAGCCGAAAAACGAACAGTCGCGTACCCGCTATATTCTGGCGCAGCTCTACCAGAACCAGGGCGAGGACAAGAAGGCATACGCGCAGCTTAATCAGATTCTGAAGAAGAACCCACCTTACGAGCTGGACTTCTATAGCAAGCTGATGCTGGGCCAGGTATCGGACCTGAACCAGACCGACCGGGCCCGACTAGATAAGTACTTTGCCAAGCTGCTGAAAGACACCAAAAACAAGGAGTACCGGGACAAGATTTACTACGAGATGGCGCGGCTGGAGTATCGGCAGCAGCGCTACCCCGAGGCTTTGGCGCTGTTGCAGAAGTCGGCACGCACGCCTACTACCAACCGGGCGCAGAAGTCCTACACCTACCTGCTGGGAGGGCGCATTTACTACGAGAATCTGCAGAAATACCGCTTAGCTGCTGCTTACTACGACAGCACCGTACAGAATCTGCCCCGCGAAGCCCCCGACTACGAGACCACGGCGGAGCGGGCAGGCATTCTGAAAGACTTCGCGCGGCAGCTCACCGTCATTGAAATCCAGGACAGCCTGCAGGCATTGGCCCGCCTGGACACGGCCACGCTACGTACCCGCCTGACGACGTATGCCCAGGCCGAGCTGGACCGGCAGCGTAAGGAGGCCGAGGCCCTGGCCGTCAGGCAGGCCCGCGACGAGCAGCGTAACCAGCAAACGGCTACCGGCCTGAGCACTTCCCGCGACCTGCAGCCTAACGTGAGTGCCAATGATTTCCTGGCGGGTAACACCGGGGCTAAATGGTACTTCGACAACCCCACAGCCCTAAGCACGGCCCGCAACGACTTTATCCGGAAATGGGGTGACCGGCCGCTGCAGGACAACTGGCGGACGGTAAATCAGGCAAGCAACTCGCCGGTTACTACGCGCGGTGGTAATGTACCGGTTAGCATAGCGGGCAATGGCAATTCGGTGGTAAATGGCATGGCTCAGCCTGCCGCCGCATCTGACCCTGCCATGCAGCTCCGCGACCTGGTAACCCGCTACCGGCAGGATCTACCGCTCACGGCCGCGCAGCTGCAGCAATCCGACGCCCAGACGGAGGAGGCTCTGTATGCGCTGGGCGGCATCTATAGCCAGCAGTTGAAGGAGCCGGTGCGCGCTACCGAAACGTACGAGAAGCTGCTCACGCGCTACCCGAAGGGCCCGCATACACCGGAAACACTGTATATCCTGTATCTGCAGTACAAAAACCAGAACGACACCGGTAAGGCGGAAAGCTACGCGGCCCGTTTGCGCGATACGTATCCGAACTCCTCCTACGCCCGCCTGGTAGCCGACCCCGAGTACCTGCGCCGCACCTCCGTGGCCAATGCCCAGGTGGCCGTACTGGTTGACTCAGCGTTTACCTTCTATAAAAAGCAGGAATTCAAAAAAGCGGCAGCAGTACTGGCCCGTGCCCGCAAGCAGCATCCGCAGAACGACCTCAACGATAAGGTTGACTTCCTGAGCACCCTGCTCACTATCCGTACGCAGCCACCGCTTACGGCCAAGGCCACCGTGGAGAAGTTTTACAAAGACTACCCGGAAAGCCCGTTGGCTAATCAGGCCGTTGCGATTCTTACCACCTACAAGAAATACGATGCCGGCCAGATCACCGGTGCACTAGTTTCCACGGATAAACCTCCGGTTTCGGTTTTCAAGCCCGGTGAGGTGGAAAACCGCATGCGGATCTATTACCAGGAAAATGAGTCGCCGGTAGTGCCTATGGCGCAGAAGACAACCGCTGTGCCCCCTGCCTCCGCAGCCGTACCCACCACCTCTCCGGCCACTACTCCTCCAGCTACCCAGGCGGGTACTCTATCCCCCACCCCGGCCGCATCCGCAGCGGCGACTGGCACTGAACCGCCCGTAACCACCATTACTCCCCCCGCTCCCGCTCCGGAGCCAACACCCGAAGAGGCAGCCAAAGCCGCCCGGCAGGCCGCTGCCCAGGCCCGGGCGCGGGGCAAAAAGGCACCGGCACCGGTAAAAACGCCCCCGGTTACCAACCCGGCTCCTGCATCACCCACGTCGGTGCCCCCGACACCTTCTACCAGTGCGCCGGTTACGACACCCACAACATCTGCTCCGGTCAACCAGCCCACTCCTCCAGGCAGCACAAGCGCCCCGGTAACGACGGCTTCGTCGCCCTTCAAGGCTGACTTAACAGCTACCCATGCTATTGTGCTGATATTTGCCAAAGATGCCCCGGCGCTGAAGGACTTACCGGCTCAACTTGGCGTGTACAACACCCGCTACTTCAAATCCAGCAGCCTGCTTGTGCGGCAGCAACCCTTAGGCACCACGCAGGAAATGATTGTGGTGGAGGCGCTGCCCGGCGCAAAGCTGGCCCAGAGCTACGCCCTGAAGCTCCGCGGTCCTCAGTCGCCGCTGAGCAAACTGCGGGGCGCGGGTTACCAAACCGTGGTAATCAGTATTGATAATCTGCCGGTGCTTCTTCAGACGCTGAATCTGGAGGAATACCAGCGCTTCTATCAGCAGACTTACCGTTAACCCCGGAGGCACTGGATGGAGCAGATAGCCAGAAGCCTGGCGAACTTCTGTACAATACCCCGGCATTTGGGTGAGGGAAGCAATATCCTGCTCTTGTACTTTTGACTTTTCACCTTTCATATTCTCAATGGCTTACCCTGCCAAAAGCAAAGCATCTTCCCGCAAAGCCACTTCCCCCGGTCGTTTCACGGGTTGGGCCCGCAGTATCTGGGCATTGTTCGGAATTGGGCTGGTGGGAGTGGTGCTGTATGTGCTGGCCGTTAGCATCAATTTTCTGAATCTGTTCGGGCGAATGCCCAACCTGAAAACCCTGGAAAACCCGCGCAGCGAGCTGGCCTCGGAAATCTACTCCGCCGACAACGTGCTGATGGGAAAATATTTCCGCGAAAACCGCACGCCTGCCGAATACGAAGACCTGCCCCAGCACTTGGTAGATGCGCTGATTGCTACCGAGGATGCCCGGTTTGAGGAGCACTCCGGCATCGACCCCAAAGCCACCGGCCGGGTAGCGGCAGGGCTGCTTACCGGCGGTAGCGGCGGCGGCGGCTCAACGCTTACTCAGCAGTTGGCCAAAGTGCTGTTTCGTACCCGTGAAGACCTCAATGACGGTATTCTCAATGATGTGCCGGGCGTACGCATGCTGGTTACCAAAACCAAGGAGTGGATTCTGGCTACCCGTTTGGAGCGTAGCTACACGAAGCGCGAGATTTTGCGCATGTATTTGAACACCAATGACTTTGGATCCAATGCCTTTGGTATCAATACGGCTGCCAAAACTTTCTTCGGCAAGAAGCCTCGCGAGCTTACCCGGCCCGAAGCGGCCACGCTGGTGGGGGTGCTGAATGCGCCTACTCGCTTCAGCCCCAAGTTCAACCCGCAGCGTTCCAGGGTGCGCCGTAACTGGGTGCTGCGCCAGATGAACAAGTACGGTTACATTGATGCGCAGCAGTTGCGGGCCGATACGCTACAGCCCATTGCGCTGCGCTACAACGTGGAAAACCAGAACGAAGGCATTGCGCCTTATTTCCGGGTAGAGGTAAGCAAGATGCTCAAACAGTGGGCCAAGGAAACCGACCACGACCTGTATGCCGACGGCCTGAAAATCTATACCACCATCGACTCGCGCATGCAGAAGTACGCCGAGGCAGCCGTGGCGGAACACATGAAGCTCCAGCAGAAGTGGTTCGACCAGCAGTGGAAGGGCCAGCAGCCCTGGCGCGACGAGAATGGCCGCGTAATTCCCAACTTCCTCAGCACTTCTATTCAGCGTACTGAGCGGTACCGCTCCCTCAGCAACCGGTTTGAAGGCCGTAAAGACTCCATCAAGTACTATCTCAATAAGAAGTACAAGATGAAGGTATTCACCTGGAATGGTGGCGAGAAAGAGGTATTCATGTCGCCGATGGACTCCCTGGCCTATTATAAGCGGCTGCTGCATTCCGGCTTTATGGCCATGAACCCTCTAAACGGGCAGGTGAAGGCCTGGGTGGGCGGCATCAACTTCAAGTACATCAAGTACGACCACGTGAAGCAGGGCAAGCGCCAGCCGGGCTCCACGTTTAAACCGTTTGTGTATGTAGCGGCCATCGACCAGGGCTACTCTCCCTGCTACCAGCGCCCCGATGTGCCGACGACCTTCCCGGCGGAGGCTGGCCGGCCGGCCTACACGCCCAAGAACTTTGAGGGCAGCTACTCCGGCCGCACCTTCACCCTGCGCCAAGCACTGGCCCGGTCCATGAACTCTATTACCGCGTGGCTGGTGCAAAAGCTCGGCCCCGAAACGGTGGTAAGCTACGCCAAACGCTTAGGCATCACCTCCCCTATCGAGGCCGTGCCGGCTGTGGGGTTTGGCTCATCCGATGTCAGCATTTATGAGTTGGCCGGCGCGTACAGCACTTTCGTCAACAAAGGCATCTGGACGGCCCCGATGATGGTCACGCGCATTGAGGACAAGAACGGTAACGTACTGCGCGAGTTCGTGCCCCAGACCCGCGAGGCCCTAAGCGAGGAAACCGCCTACCTGATGACCTATATGCTGCGCGGGGCCACCGAAGAGCAGGGCGGTACCAGCATCATTCTGAAAGGCGGCTTCAAGTTCCCGTATGAGATGGGCGCCAAAACCGGCACTACCTCCAACTACTCCGACGGCTGGTTTATGGGCCTCACGCCCGATCTGGTGTGCGGTATGTGGGTAGGTGGCGAAGACCGCAGCATCCACTTCCGCACCGGTGCCTACGGGCAGGGCTCCCGCCTGGCGTTGCCGCTCTACGGCATCTTCATGAAGAAGGTATACAAGGATAAAAGCATCGATATCAACACAGGTTCTTTCCCGAAACCTACCCAGCCGCTCAGTATTGAAACGGACTGCTCCCGCTACTATGGCGGCGCCGGCACGCGCGACACCATTCCCTACGACCAGAAGCTCAACCAGGTGGATCTGGATGATCTGAACGAAGAGGACATCTAACCCGCAGATGGTATAGATTTTTTTGCCGATTTCGCCGACTTTTACGGAAGGTGGCCGGGACGTCCCGGCCACCTTTTTTGTTGTAGAGCCAGCGCTGCGTCAGCTGCCCTAACCTCAACACCACTTAGCTGCGTACCTCCGCTCATACCGCCGGATTATGCGCTTCACATTTGCCTGGCATGTGTGAAAGCTGCTCAATCTGCAACTGCAAACCCGTGCTACTATGGCTGCCCGTCCCGAACTGCAAGACCAAATCCGCCAACTACCGCACCGCCCCGGTGTGTATAAATACTTTGGTGAAGAAGATGTTATTATTTACGTGGGCAAGGCCATTGACCTGCGCAAGCGCGTAAGCAGCTACTTCACCAAGCAGGACCATAATAAGAAGACCCAGCAGCTGGTCAAGAACATCCGCCGCATTGAGTTTACCATCGTTGACTCGGAGTCTGACGCCTTCCTGCTAGAAAACAACCTCATCAAGCAGCACCAGCCCAAGTATAACATCCTGCTCAAGGACGGCAAGACTTACCCGTACCTGCTACTCACCAACGAACGGTTCCCACGTCTTATTCCCACCCGCAACAAGATTCCCGGCCAGGGCCGCTACTACGGCCCGTATGCCAACGTGACGGGTATGAACTTGCTGCTGGAGCTGATTCGGGCCCTGTATCCGTTGCGTACCTGCACCTATAACCTCTCGTCCCAGAACATCGAGGCCGGCAAGTTCAAAGTGTGCCTTGAGTACCACCTGGGCAACTGCAAAGGCCCTTGCGAGGGTCACCAGGACGAGGAAACATACAATCAATACATCCAGCAGATTCGTCAGATTCTGAATGGCGACCTGCGCCTGCCCAAGCAGTATTTCCGGGAACGGATGACTCAGGCGGCTCAGGAACAGCAGTACGAGCTGGCCCATCAATACAAGCTCAAGCTCGATAAGCTGGATGAGTTCCAGAGCAAGAGCACCATCGTGAATGCCTCTCTCTCCAATATTGATGTGTTCAGCATCGTATCGAATGAGAAATCGGCTTTTATCAGCTACCTGAAGGTGATGAACGGCAGCATTGTGCTTACCCAATCAGTAGAGGTACAGAAGAAGCTCGATGAGCCTGACGAGGAGATTCTGGCTCCGCTGATCATGCAGATGCGGCAGGAGTTCGAAAGCGAATCGAAAGAGATTCTGACGAACGTTCCCGTACCCAGCCTGCCGCTGCCCGGCGTCAGCATTGCCCAGCCCCAGATTGGCGACAAGCGCAAGCTCATCGAGCTGGGCCTGAAAAACGTGCTCTACCTGCGTAAGGAAAAGGAAAGCATGAATGACCGGAGCAAAGACCTGAACGAAGTACGCATCATGGAAACCATCCGCAAGGATTTACGCCTGACGGAGCTTCCTAAGCACATCGAATGCTTTGACAACTCCAACTTCCAGGGCGACAATCCGGTGGCTGCTATGGTGTGTTTCCGCAACGCCAAACCCAGCAAGAAAGACTACCGCCACTACCACATTAAAACCGTCATCGGCCCCAACGACTTCGACTCGATGTATGAAGTGGTGACGCGGCGTTATCGCCGCCTGGTGGATGAAGGGGCCAGCCTGCCGCAGCTGGTTATCGTGGATGGTGGCAAAGGTCAGCTTAGTATGGCTGTGAAGGCCCTGAAAGACCTTAACCTCTGGGGCCAGATGGCCGTCATTGGCATTGCCAAGCGTCTGGAGGAAATCTACGTTCCCAACGACCCGCTACCACTCTACATTGATAAGAAGAGCGAGTCACTCCGCCTGTTCCAGCGCATGCGCGACGAGGTGCACCGCTTCGGCATCACCTTTCACCGCTCCCGCCGCGACGCGGCCACCCTCAAAACCGAGCTAACCGAAGTCAAAGGCCTCGGCCCCATTACCGCCGATAAGCTCCTGGCCAAATTCAAATCCGTCAAAAAAATCAAGGAGCTGTCCGAGCAGGAACTCACCGATGAGGTAGGCAAGGCCAAAGCCCGCATCCTGCTCAGCTACTTCAGCCAGCAGGAAGACGCTCCTGCCAGCTAAGTATCAACTCCTTTTTGAACAACAAAAAGCCCCAACCGTAACCGGTTGGGGCTTTTGCTTGCAAAAGATTCACGGATGAATCAGCTGCAAAATCTGTTAAATCAATAGCTTAGAAGGACCACAGATTGTACTCATACTCAATCAGGTCGGCGGCAGCTTGCTGCGAAGCCAGAATACCCTGCTGCTGACCACCGTAGATTTCGTCCAGACGCGAATCGTTGGGGTTAGAAACCTTCACGATGTAAGAGTTGAACAACCACAGCTCAAACGCATCAGCCAGGTTCTTATGCTGGGCGTCGTTCTGGGGGTTAAACCAGATAGCCTTGTCCGGGTTAGCCCGGAACATGCGCACCAAGTCGCTGTACTTGAAATAACCAATCGGCTTTTCAATGCCCGAAGTATTCGAACCCAGCGTCGAAGGCACCAGCAGACCAATGGATTTAATGTCGTGATACATTCTCGACCGTTTCTTGTCGAAAATCATATCCTCTTTCATCTCCAACTGATAGATATCCTTGGGCCGATACTCGTAGCTCGGCGGAGCGGCAGGCTTTTTCGGAGCAGCAGCAGCAGCCCGGCCATTACGACCACGTGGAGCAGGAGTACCCCAGTCATCACCAGTATCCTCGGTAAAGCCAGCTGCTTTTTCTTCATCGCTCAGGCCAGCGCTGGCTTCAGCATACGACATGTTGCCCAAGAACTCCTTCGAAGAAAGAGTAGTGGTCAGTGAGTCGCTGCGGTAGGCCTGCAGTTCACCCCGTTTTACAGCGTCAATGATTACGCGGCTGATTTCCTTCTGTTCCGCGAACATGGGCTTGTTCTGCTTCTCGCGCAGGTCAATCGCGCGCCAGATGGTCTTCCGGAACATGATGTCCGAATTCGGAATCGGGCGGTACGAGCCATTGCTGCTCGCGGTGGTAGCTTGTTCCTGAGCCGAAGCTGCCACCGACAGCGTCAGGCCGGCCGTCAGAGCGGCGAAGGAGAGGAATTTGTTCATACCTGGGTAATCAAAAAAGCGCGGCGGATAGTTCAGAACCAGTAACGCTTACAGCAGCGGAATATTGAACTGCTTCGACACATTTACGTCTTCCACATTGCCCTGGAAGTTCTGACGCTGCACACCTTTTACTTCGATGTACAGACGGTCACCTTCACGAGCCGTGTTTACCACGCTGCTCAGGTCAACGGTCGGGCCGTTTACGGTGATGGTTTGCATGGCCGGACGCTTACCACGAACCAGCGTTACCTCATAGCGCGATACCCGGAAACGGGCGTCATCGGGCAGGAAGGTAGCAAAGCCGGCATCAGCTACGGCCTTCAGGTTCATGTTGCGCACAGCCGTAATCGGAGTGCCCTGCTTTTCGTTAGCCGGACGACCACCAACCCAGCACTGAATTTCAGGCTTAGGAATCGGACGAACCTGGAAGGTCTGCGAACCGATGGGGTTGCCACCGCTGCTTACGCTCAAGGTTACTTCTTTCGAGTTCGGAATCAGGGTTACTTCACCCTTCGCCGAGCCTTTGATGGTAGAAGCACCGGAAGCCGAGAAGCTGGGGTCGTACTGGGCACCCAGAGCAGGTACCTGCACGCTAAGCTTGTTGCCGCACTTGAAGTACAGCGCCTGCACCGAAGCCGACTGAATCTGCATTACCGGCTTGGTGATGGTATAAGGAACCGTCACGTTGAAGGTCGTGTCACGACCGTTCTGCTTGAAGCGGATAGTGCCTTTCCAGGAAGCCTTGGCGTTACCGGCCTGATCGAAAGAGCCCGGACGAGCCGTGAATTCGATTTTTCCGTGACCGTTCGGGTCTACTTTCAAAGGCGAACCATTCAGCGTCATGCTGGGGTTCAGGCCCGAAGCCGAAGCCGTCAGGAACAGTTCAGCTTTGTATTTGGTACCAGCCGCAACCGTGTTCGACTCAGCACTGGCGAAGGCGCCAATCTTATCGAAAACGATTACTGTACCACCTACCTGCTGCGACAGAGCATTCAAAGCGTCCGACTCATATTTCAGCACTTCGGCTTCTTTCTGAGACAATACAGCCAAAGCGGCAACCACCGGCGTATTTTCGAAGTTGAGTTGAGCGAAGTTTTTGTTCTTCTGCTCCTTCTCCGTTACCATCGGGTCTTCTTTAGCATCGAGCGCCAAAGAGCCAGCGTTAGGCACAAACTGTTTGATATAGGTGGAGAACTTATTCAGTTCACCTTTCATTTTGTAGCCTTCTCCATTCTGAGAGGCACCTAACATGAGTTCCGCTACTTTATCTTCGGCGCTCATGTTTTTGAACTCGTTCTTGCCTTTGTTTTCTGTCTTCTCGAGCAGCTTTTGGCGCACATCAGACAGATAGGCAATTACTTTCTGAGTTTCCTGGCGTACTTCCTCGCTACGCTTGAGCACTGCCAGGTCTTTGGCTTGGTTACGGTTTTTCTCAACCTGAGCTTTGATACCTTTTACCGCACCTTCGTTTGCCTTCGACACTTTGCCGTTGATAGCCGACAAGCTGTCATCAAGGAATTTGAACTTGAGCAGAATTGCTGAGTTTACTTGTAGGGCCAGAAGAGCGGTGAGTACCAAGTACATCATACCGATCATCTTCTGCCGCGGAGTCTCTTTACCTCCCGCCATCGTGTCTACCTATTCTAGTACTAGTGGAACTAATATCTGAAACGTTATGCCGTGCGGCTACCTTAGTTGGTAGCGCGCATAGCGTTCAGCATGTTACCATACACACGATTCAGCGAGCTGAGGTTGGTGGTCAGGCTGGTCACTTCCTGCTTGAACTGGTCGGTTTCTTTCCCAGCTTCGGTCAGGTTCTCCATGGCCTGGGCCAGGGTGCCGTAGAATTTGTTCATCGACTTCAGGTGCGTATTAGCATCCTGCAGTTCCATTTCGTACACGGCGTTCAGCGCACCCAGGTTCTTGGTTACGTTCTGCACCTGCACGTGGTACTCACGGGCATCGTTGGTAGCGTCAGCCATAGCCGTCATAGCCTGAGCAGTGGCCGAATACGATTCGTTGATACGCTCCAAGGAGGAGGCAGCGCTACGAACTTTAGCGGTATACTCGTCGGTGGCGCTGGTTGCGTCGCCGAGGGTCGAGAGCTGCTGCGTGGTGGTGCTCAGACGGTTCAGGCCCTGGCCCAGCGAAGCAATAGCCTCGGGAGTTACGTTGGCATCTTTCAGCATATCGTCCAGCTTGCGGGTCAGGCCCGTGCCGGTGCTCTGCTCAACAAATTTGTTGCTGTTGGTGGAGGGGTCGTAGCCTTCGCTCAGCTCAGGGTACACCAACGACCAATCAACTTCTTTGGCGTTAGGCTGGAAAGCACTCAGAAGGAAGATCAGTGCCTCAGTGCCCAGACCTACAATCAGCATTTCGCTGGCACCTTCCCAGTGCTGGATTTTGAACAATGCCCCTACAATTACTACTGCTGCGCCGATACCGTATACTTTGGGCATCAACACATCGTACAGAAAACTACCGCCTTTAGCTGCCATGTGATTGTGGTGTTGGAAAAAAGAAGTTGTTGGTAATGAGTTTTAAAAGAAACGCGGGAGAATTGTGTATGGGGTTTTCTGGTAAGTCAGCCAAGGCGGCTACTTAGTTCAGGCTTTGGTTCGTGCCCATGCCAATCTGAATCATGGCCGTGCGGAAACCAATGTAAGAACGGGCTGAATCCTGGTATTCGAAGTTACGGGTACCGGTTTCGAGGAAGTAAGCAATGTCCTTCCAGGAACCACCACGTACTACTTTGCGGGGCTCGTTGTCATCGGGGTTGGTGGGGTTCATATCCCATACTACCGGCACCGAGGCTTCCATGTAGGCATCATCGCACCACTCAGCTACGTTGCCCGACATATCGTACAGGCCGAAGTCGTTGGGGAAGAAAGCTCCAACAGGCGAAGTGTAAGCGTAGCCGTCCGAAGCGTAGTCGCCACGGCCGGGCTTGAAGTTGGCCAACATGCAGCCCTTCGAGTTACGCAGGTACGGGCCACCCCAAGGGTACGTAGCCAAGTCGCGGCCACCACGAGCGGCGTACTCCCACTCAGCCTCTGAGGGCAGACGGAAGTTCGGCGTTGGAGCAAGGCCAGCTTCCGCGTTGGCGGCATTCTTGTTTTTGGTGCGCCAGTTGCAGAAGTATTTAGCCGCAAACCAGTCAACTCCTACCACTGGGTAGTCGTCGAAAGCCGGATGCGTATAGTAATATTCCATCAGCGGGTCACCCATGTGGTAAGTGAAGTCGCGCACCCACACCGTGGTATCGGGGTATAGTTCCGTCATCACGTACTCTTCGCCCAGTACATCAATAGAATCCTGCCGGATGGCATTCATGAATTGACGGTATTCGTTGTTGGTAATTTCGGTCTCATCCATGTAGAAGCCGGCAATAGTTACCTGCTTGTTCATGTTCACCATAGAAGCCGATATATCCTGGTCCGTCTGGCCCATGTGGAAAGTTCCACCGGGGCAGGGCACCATACCGTAGGGTACTTCCTGAGGATTAAACTCCGGACGATCCTCCGCCCCAACCAGGTCGCCTTGCGGTCCTTTACCGAAACCACAGCCTCCCAGGATAAGCGTCGAAATAGCGACGAGAGGCAATACGAAATACTTGTTCATGTGAGAAAGAAAAAGACGGTCGAGGCGGCGATATCCAAAGATTACAATTTTCGAGCTGGCAAATCTAACGAATCATACGTTCGTACGCAAGCCTATCGCTCAATGCATACCATTTGTCTGCGAACAAGCCTTTCAGCCGGTTAAACAATGGCTAGCAGTGAGTTAATACGAGCTTGTCAGTTGTGCCAGGACAATAAAGAAGTAAGAATGGTTTCCTACGACGGAGGCCTCTTTTTAGAAGCTGTAACGCGGTGTGCGGATTGCGGGACGGACTGCCAAACCAGGTTTCGGCAGACGATAGGAGAGCATAATTTCAAAGGAGCTAAGCGCCCGAGCATCTTGATTAAATGCAATCAAGTCGTAAGCCAATCCCACACGCATGGCATTGTCTTTTGAAAAGCTTAGTCCTCCCAGTGCGGTAAAGGATTCATCATACCGGTAGCCGATTCCGCCCCAGAAACGGTCGTTGAAAGTAGCGCGTACGCCAGCCTCATACGAATTGTTTTTGAATGTGAACTTGTTGCTGTCGCCAAATTTCCCTGGCAGCACCATCTTCATCAGCACCGTAGGAGTTACTACAACGGATGAGGAGGCCTCAATATTATATCCGGCCGTCAGATACGCGTGATTTTCGTTGATGTACTCAGCGGTTTTGCCGCCGGCGACCTGGCTGTTAAACTGGTACTCAGAACGCAGCAGGTTATTGACACTCAAACCAGCATATAGTTTCTCAGACTCGTACCACACCCCAATACCAGCATCAATTTTGCGGTCGGCACCCTCCTGGGGCACTTTTACATCGTCCTTATCAATGGGCCGATAGGTTCCCTGATATATATTGTTTAGAACGCCCTGCACCCCAATACCGAGGCGCCCCTCTCCTACTTTTAGATGCTTGGAGTAGGAAAGCTGTACGTTAGTGGTAGTGAGCTGCGCGATTCTGTCACGGTAAATACCAATACCCAATCCACCGCCAATGGCTGCTACGGGCAATGAAGCCGTGAGCATATAGGTCTGAGGAGAGCCCCCTGAGTCGAACGTAGCATCGTAGCCGAAGTATTGCGCACGACCTAAGGCGGTTATTTCCCCTTGCCCCTTGATACCAGCATACGCGGGGTTCAGGAACATCCCATTAAAGCCGTAGTGGCTAAACTGGGGCTGCTGCTGCGCCAGCGCGGTGCCAAAAGCAACGGAGGAGAAGAGTATAACTAGTAAAGTTCTCTTCATAAAAGGACTGATTTAGGGCAAGTTACGATTGGAAAAAGGAAGGCATGTCGTTTCCAAATGTATGCAAAAAACCCTCTACAACAAATCCCGCAAAAAAAACACGAGGGAATAGCCAGACTACTCCCTCGCGCTCAACTTATGAAGCTATTACTTACTACTTTTCTTCTCTTTCAGCAGCTCAGCACCGTGGTGCTGGCGGATGTATGCCTCGATGGCCCCCGTCATGGAAGGGGCATTTGGCTGAGGTGCCTCAATATCAAGCTCTAACCCAGCATCAATCACCGCTTTGGCAGTGGTCGGCCCGAAGGCGGCAATACGGGTACCGTTCTGCTCGAAATCGGGGAAGTTAATAAAGAGGGAACTGATACCGGAAGGGCTGAAAAACGCAATACAGTCGTACTTCACATCCGACAGATCCGACAGGTCACTGGCGACAGTACGATAGATGACGGCTTCGGTAAACTTGAAGCCGTTGGCCCGCATGAATTCCGGAATATCGTCCTTGCGAATATCAGAGCATGGGTAGAGGAACTTCTCACCTTTATGCTTCTTGATAACATCAAACAGGTCGGCGGCGGTGCGTTGCCCAACGAACAGCTTACGCTTGCGCAGCACAATGTACTTCTGCAAATAATTGGCTGTCTGCTCCGAAATACAGAAGTATTTCATTTCAGCGGGCATCTCAATCTTTGCCTCCTGACAAATCCGGAAGAAGTGGTCCACGGCATTCCGGCTCGTAAAGATGACGGCCGTGTGCTCCTGGATGTTGACTTTCTCTTTCCGAAAATCCTTGTAGGATACCGGTTGAACCTCAATGAATTCCCGGAAATCCACTTTGATACCGTATTTATCTGCAATAGAAAAATACGGCGAGACGTCGTTGGCGGGTTTAGGCTGGGTGACCAGGATGCTGGAGATACGCTTGGCGTGACGGCCCGTCCCCGGTTGGTCTTTGCTCTCGGCCATAGGGTAGAAAAAGGGTAAGTCTAAGGCAATAAGGGGGCGTTGCGGCTACTTCCGGGGCAACCCGGTAGTGGTGTGTCAGTAGGTAAAAACAATCAGCTTGAGCAGAATGATCAGGGGAATCACTTCTGTGGCGCAAAGGTACGAAAACAAATGCAGATTCAGCAGGGATGCCTTACGGTTCAGAGTGCGGCCCACTCGTAATACAGTTCCTATCAACAGCAAGGAAACCACTCCGTTGGATACCCAGAGCACTGTTTCGGGGAGGCGCTGGTTGAGGCCCAGATACAGCAGCATCACGACTGGTAAGAACAGGCCCATGAACAGGCTGGTCCGAATAAATTCCCGGTACTGAATTGTTACCAGTTCAGTAACGTCGAAAATGTAACCCATCAACTCCAGGAACAGGTACTTGCCCAGCACGAAACCCGCAACCAAGGCGGTATATAGCAGTACCCGCACGACAATAGCCGATTCGGCCACATCGAACAGGCGACGCAGAATTACAATGCTCTGAATGTTGGTATGAATGGCAACCAGCAACAGGGCGAATGACAGAGAGAACAGGAGTACCAGTACCAGATTCAGCCACGTGAGAGTAGGTTTAACCAGAAAATCCTGTTCAGCGGCCCCTTTACCCCACAACCCTTCCAGCTGATAAATTCGGGCAAAGCCGGGCTGGTAGGTTGCCCGCAGACCCCCATAGCACAGTCCCAGCAATAGCAAAAACCCAACGAATACATTCTGACCCTGATGGCCGCGCGGCCTGGGCTGAGCAGTAAGTATCGGGGCAACCGCTACCCCCGATTTGGCCTTGACCAACGGCACGGCATTGGCGAAGGAGGTCAGGTTGGGTATGGCCTCCGGTTGCCAGACGCAGAGTAAATGTGAACCGGCCTGCGACCCGGTCGGCAACAGGGCCGCCAAATCAACAGTATACGACGCCGGCGTACGGGCACTGAACACGAGCCGGTTATCCAGAAACAGACTGAGCTTTTCCCGGGCCGTGAAGCTGATGCGTAAAGGCTTGTTCGGCCGGATTGATAACCACTGATAGTAGGCGTGGGCCGGGGGGTGGTAATCAGGTAGATAGAGAACGAGCCGGTTTCGGGACTTATCGAAAATCAGCCAGTCGGGAGTGAGGCCGGCGCGGGGCGCGGGTGGCAGGGGGCGATACTCGGCCGCGTAAGCGGCCGGCCGCAAACTCAGGAACAGAAGTCCCAGTACCCAACCCCAAAAGCGCCAGCTGCTACGCACTATTGCCGGATAGAAAGACTACGAAGCAACCCGCTGCCGCTCGGCCCGGCTGTGGTATACTCCCAGAAACACGCTCAGCAGCAGGGAAAATGCTACCAGCATTGCAATCAGGAGCGTGTTGCCGAGGTAGGCGAAGTTGATGACAAACAGGATGACGACAATGTTGAGCAGCCCCAGCAGAATCACCGTGCCAATTTGCTGAAAGCCCATAGCCAGAATGCGGTGATGCACGTGGTTTTTATCGGGCGAGAATGGGGAGCGGCCGGCCATCATGCGCACAATAAATACGCGCAGTGTATCAAAAAGAGGCACAAACAGGATACCCACGGCCACTGAAGGGGCCGACGAGCCGAATGGCTGGCCTACCTTCAGGCCCATCTCAATGAACTGAATGGTAAGAATCGATACGATAAAGCCACACACCAATGAGCCCGTGTCGCCCATGAAGATACTGGCCTTGTGAAAGTTATACCGCAGGAAGCCCAGCATCCCGCCTACCACGCACACAGAAACAAACACGTAGTTCTGGAAGGCGTCGCCACCGTAACGGTAGAAATAATAACCGAACGTACTGACGATAATCAGCACGATTGAGCCCGCCAGACCATCCAAACCATCAATGAGGTTGATGGCATTGGTGATGCCTACAATGGCAAAGAAAGTGAAGGCGTAGCTGATGCCAATAGGTAGCTCCTGAATACCCAAAATGCCTTGGAAGCTGGTAATGCGCACATCGGCCATTATCATGACTACCCCAGTTGCCAGCAATTGCCCCACGAATTTCTTAGCCACTGAAATACTGACTAGGTCATCCTTCAGGCCTACAAAAAACAGTACGATGCAACCGGCCAGCAACTGCTGCACCCCGTTGTTGAGCGGCGCGAAGATGGTGAGGGCCGACATAAAGCCCGCAAACACGGCTACTCCTCCCAGACGCGGCGTCAGCGACTCGTGCACGGTACGCACATTAGGCGTATCGAGCATGTTCTTCAGATGGGCAATGTAAATAATGGACGGGACGGCGAATAAGGCCACCAGAAACGCCCATAGGGAGGACAAACCCAACTGAATTCCGAGTGCATTCATTGCGGTTCGGCTGTTTTTGAGAATACGCTTCCGCTAAACAGAAGCAAATGAAGTGCAAAGATACGACTAGCTATGCAGTACACCGGCGCGCTCAAGCAAAGCAATGTGCGTCAGGTTATCGGGCGTGATGGAATCAGGCACGAAGATGAACTTCTTATCAAATATCTGACCACCTACATAGTAGCTCACCCAGTACTGATTGTTGAGGTGAAACAAGGCGGGGTCAATGGGCTCTACTGCCACGGCGGCCTGTTCCGGCACCGTCAGCAGAGAGTGACGCAGCGTGGAGGTGCGCACCGGCTGACCATCAGCAGCAGTACCGTAGCCGTTGGAGCTGACAATGACGTTTTCCAACTCGTGGTCGTTGTGGTTGAGCAGGTACACCTGCCAGCCCGGCTGGCCTTCCAGGGTTGCGGCGCTATCATCGGGCACTACCGCAATGGAAACGCCCTCTACCGGATCGAATGCAATGTCTTTTTTCATGCAGTAGGTTCAGAAATAACTTCGGCCCCGAACAGCCGGGCTAGATGTGGTACCAGCAGCGCCTGTACTTCGGCTAGCGGCACCGGATGCCCCAGTTCCTGCTCCAGGCTGGTAACGGCCTTATCGGTGATGCCACACGGCACGATATGGCTAAAGTACGTGAGGTCGGTGTTCACATTGAGGGCAAAGCCGTGCATGGTTACCCAACGGCTGCACTTTACGCCCATAGCACAAATCTTCCGGGGGTTGGCTGCGCCTTCCTCAAAGTCAATCCAGACGCCAGTGAGGCCCGCAATACGGCCGGCCGCCACGCCATAGTTGGCTAAGGTCAGGATAACTGCTTCCTCCAGCAGCCGCAGGTAGCGGTGGATGTCGGTGAAGAAGTTGTCCAGGTCGAAAATGGGGTAGCCTACCAGTTGGCCGGGGCCATGGTAAGTAATATCACCGCCCCGATTGATGCGGTGGAAAGTAGCCTGATGCGCTTCCAGACCGGCCTCATCCAACAGCAGGTGCTCGGGCTTGCCACTCTTGCCCAGCGTGTACACGTGCGGATGCTCACACAGCAGCAGGTAGTTGGACGTTGACTCCAGAGGCTGACCGGTTTCCTGGGCCAACCGGTTACGGGTTTTGATGGCCAGCGTATCGGCCAGCAGCTGCTCCTGCAAGTCCCAGGTGGGCTGGTATGCTACCAACCCCAGCGGGCGTACCAGTACTGCCCGATTTTGCACAGGCGTAGCAGGGGCAACTGGCACCGAAGGTGCAGTTTCCGGCACCGGACTGACACAGGCTGAATATAGGTCCATAGGTTGTATGTCGAAGAAGCTTTACTAGTACTCCAGGCTACTCTGCGGGTTTGGCTACGGAAGAAACCGGGAGCTATAGTTTCCTAAAAAGGAAGACTGCAACTGCCTTAACAGATCTGGCAACCCGATTACCACCGAAAAGCCTGATATCAGCTGTGCAAAAGCGTACAAAGGTACTAGATTTAGCGCCAATCTTATCCGCCTGCGCAGAGTTCAGCATACGCCTTTCCTGCTTTATTTCTTCCCAAAATGTCCCTTCCAGCCCACGAACTTGGCCATGCCGGAGAGGATGCCGCCCTTCGGTATCTGCTGGCCAACGGGTATGAACTGGTGCACCGCAACTACCGACACCGGCGCGCCGAAGTGGACTTGGTAGTACGCCGCGGCCAAGAGCTGCTGGTACTGGTGGAGGTGAAAGCACGCTCCTCGGCCCGGTATGGTTACCCTGAAGAGTTTGTCACGGAGCGAAAGCGCCAGCTTCTGCGCCTGGCAGCCGAACAGCTGCAGGAAGAGCTTCAGTGGACCGGTGATATCCGGTTTGATGTAATTGCTTTGGCACCCGTATCCAACGGCCTGCAACTGGAGCATTTCGAGGATGCCTTCTGGTAGCGGATAAAAGCTCACAAAAGCAAAAGACCTTCCTCATCGGAAGGCCTTGCTGGTAGCAGCTGCTTTACCGACGGCTGCCCGGACGTGCAGTATCCGGCTTGTCCCGGTTGTCGAGCTTATCCTTCTCATAAATGAGCACCCCGTTACGGTTGTACTCCTTCACCAGCACCGGTTCCGTTACTTCCGGATCGAAGCCGGATTCGCCATACTCATACTCGTACCGCAGCCGGTTGCGGGTGTTACGGAAGCCCCAGTACCGGTCCCAGGTACCTACGCGCTTGCCGTTCTCAAACTGCCCCGACCATTCCAGCTGGCCGTTTTCGGTGTAACGCACATAGTCGCCCTCCAGCTTGCCGTTGAGGTAGGGAACTACTTCTTTCACCTGCTTCTGACCGGCGTCATAATACGTGATGTTCGCATCACGTGGGAAGCCCATTTCGTAGTGGACTTTAGAAACCAGGATGTTGTCACGGGTAAATTTCTCCCAGCGCAAATGGCGGGTTCCCAAGGCGTAATAGCCCGTTTCAATCACCTTACCGCCCTGCATCATTTTGTAGGGCCCGTGGAGCACCTTGTCGGTGCTTGGGTTCAGCTCGGTGTTGGCTTTGAAGATTTTGCGTTTGCGAGGATTGAAATAGTAGCGGGCCGGCGCAAATGGATTAGGCTGCTGAAAGGTGCGCAGGTAATAGAAGATTTCAATCTTCTGGTTTTTTCCCTTGGGCCCCGATTTCACATAGCCTTTCTTGATCCGCTCCCCCAGAAAGATGTTCTTCTTCTTTTTGGGCTTGCGTTGCGCAGCTTTTTCCTTCTCTTTGGCTGCTCTCTCCTGTTCCTTGGTCATGTTCACGCGCTTGGCTACCAAAGAGGGGGCTTTGGTAGTATCAGCAGCAGTAGCAAGCGTATCGGCGGCCAGCCCGGCGGCCTCGTTGGGGCGGCTGTTGAAGGAAACGGTTTTGTGCGAGCATGCCACGGCCAGCAGGGCCCCAGGCAGCAGCAGAAACAAACGCAACGGACGCATCAAAGTAACAGGCAGGATTCGGAGCATCGAACGTAAATATAAAGGGATTTGGTGCCCAACGTCAGCAGAATAGGGCTAGCCAAGTCTGCCCATGCAAGACAAAACCCCGGCAGCCTGAGCCACCGGGGTTTTGTACTACTTAATACTTTACAGACTTTCTAAGACTACTCAGCTGCCAGCAAATCGGCACTGCGCTTCACGAAGGCCGTTAAGGCTTCGCCTTTCAGCATACCCTGGGCAAGCAAGGCCAGATCAAACGCCTGACGAGCCAGCTTGTTACCAGCCTCGCCCTCGGACTTCAGCACCCGCTGGGCTATGGGGTGATTGGCATTTACGCTTACCGTGTAGCTGTCGGGCAGGGAGCCAAACATCTGCATACCCCCGCCGCCACCGGCGCGCTGCATGTCCTTCATGCGGCGCATGAACTCGGGTAGCGTAATGATAACCGGCGCATCCTGCGGCGACAGAGCTTCCACCTGCACGTGCATGTGCTCATTGCTGATAGCCTGCTTGAATACATCGGCCAGCTTGGTTTTGTCGTCGTCGCTCAGTACGCTTTCGGTAGTGTCCTCTTTCTCGATAAGCTTGCCTACCGTATCGGCGTCCACGCGCTTGAAGGTGGTTTTTTCCAGCTTCTGCTCTAGCTGCCCAATGAAGTGCGAATCGAGCGGGCCGGTGAGTTCCAGCACGTCGTAGCCCCGGTCCTGGGCCGCCTGCACAAAACCGTGCTGGGCTTCGGCGTCGGTGGTGTACAGCACCACGGTCTGCTCGTTCTTGTCCTTCTGGTTGGCCTGCACGAACTCCTGGTACTCGGGCAGCGTGAACAGCTTGCCGGCTACGTTCTGCACCAGGGCAAAATCTTTGGCCTTGTCGTAGAACTTCTCGTCCGACAGCATGCCGTACTTCACAAACAGGCCGATATCCGACCATTTCTGCTCGTAGCCGGCGCGGTCCTTCCGGAACAGCTCGGCCAGCTTATCGGCCACCTTTTTGGTGATGTACTGGTTGATTTTGCGCACCGCCGCATCGGCCTGCAGGAAGCTGCGCGACACGTTCAGCGGAATGTCGGGTGAGTCAATCACGCCATGCAGCAGCATCAGAAACTCGGGCACCACGTCCTTCACCTCATCGGTAATGAACACTTGGCGCGAGTACAGCTGAATTTTGTTGCGCTGGAACTGCAACTCATCCTTCACCTTCGGGAAATACAGAATACCCGTCAGGTTGAACGGATAGTCTACATTCAGGTGAATCCAGAACAGCGGGGGCTCCGAGAAGGGGTACAGCTCCTGATAGAACTTGGTGTAATCCTCGTCGGTCAGCTCCGAGGGCTGCTTGGTCCAAATAGGCTGCGTCTGGTTGATAACCTCGCCCTCGAACTCAATTTCGATGGGCAGGAACTTGCAGTATTTGGTGAGGATGCCTTTTAGGCGGGCCGGCTCCAGGAACTCGTCGGAATCTTCGGCTACGTGCAGCACCACGTCGGTGCCCCGGTCGGCCTTTTCCACGTTTTCCAGGCTGAACTCGGTGCTGCCGTCGCACACCCAGTGGGCACCTTCGGTACCTTCCTTATAGCTCTTAGAGAAAATTTCAACCTCTTTGGCGACCATAAACGCCGAGTAGAAGCCCAAGCCGAACTGACCAATAATCTGGTCTTTGGCGGCAGCATCCTTCTCCTTGTACTTCTCCACAAACTCGGTGGCGCCGGAGAAGGCAATCTGGTTGATGTACTTCTTAATTTCCTCGGCCGTCATGCCTAGGCCGCGGTCCGAGATGGTGATGGTGCGGGCCTCTTTGTCCACGCTCACTTTCACCTTCAGCTCGCCCAGCTCGCCTTTAAACTCACCCAGCTGCCCCAGGCTTTTCAGCTTTTGGGTGGCATCCACGGCATTGCTGACCAGTTCCCGCAGGAAAATCTCGTGGTCAGAATACAGGAATTTCTTGATGATGGGGAAGATATTCTCAGTGTGAATTGAGATGCTACCTTTCTCTTGCATAACGAAGTAAGAAGGAAGTGAATGAAACGACATCGGACGATTTGCCAGCCCGTGGGCCAGCGCATCGTGCGTTTCGACGTTTTCAAACCCCGTTCCAACCCCTGCCTGGCTGTCAGTTTGACAGCGCCTGGGTCGCGCCGTCCGGTTAGCCGGCCTTGTTGAGCTGGAAGGTCTGCAAGCGGTGTTGCCACTCCTGCTCCATCTGCTCCACCATGTCATCGTTGCCAGCGGTGAGCCAATCCAACGCGGCGGGCACATCCGAGAAAAACTGAATTTCGGCCCGAATGTGGCGGCGGCCGTCGGCCAGCACGCTTTCCACCACCAACTGGTTGTGCAGATTGACAGGCAGCACCAGCGCTATTTCCCTGATCTGTAATGCTGCGAAGCGTGGCAGCCAGTTCTCGCTCAGCCACGCCTGCTCATCGGTGCCTACCAACGGCAGGTGCGAGACATCGGCCAGCCAGCGTTTTACGTGCTGCTGCCGGGAATACTGCAGCAACTTCTCAAAAGCGGCCTGGAAGCTGCTGGTAGTCATGGAGCCATGCCAGTCCCAGCGCAGAATCTGCAGGGAAGGCTCCAGTTGAGTTAAGAGGGAGTTGAACACGCGCACCATGAGTAGCCATGACCCGCCAGAAGCAGCTGATCAGGCTACAAAACTACCAGCGCCCTATAGGCTCTGTCGGAGCATTTCGCTCGTCCGGACGATATCCTCGCCCAACCCGTTTTTTTTCCGGACCGGTTTCAGGCGGCTTTTACCGCCGGAATCTGCTCCGTGGCCGGCGGCTGTATCATGGCCACCGTCCGGACGGTGGCCCCGCGGCGCTGGCGGTACGCAAAACGCCCCGGGCGGTAGCCAAAGGGGGGCCTGGCACTACCGGTCATACAAACAGCTGCTCCGAATGCTCTGGCAAGCGGCGGTGAGTAGTCGGGCGGAGAAACAAAGCCACTTGGCGCAGCACTTTGATTGTCAGATTCTTCATGCGCGTATAGTGAAAAGGGCACGATACAAAATTCGGAAGGGGCTGTTGCCTGAGCGTTGTGGGGGAGTTATGCTTTTGTGATGCCCGAATTTTTTTCGGCCTCTAAAATCCACCTTTCGCTTTTCCGATTACCTTTGCCCGTGTTCGACACATTGTTGCAAATGCAGACCCTTCGTTCCCGGCTGGCGCTTGTACTGCTCCTGTGCTTTGCACGGGTGCTGCTGCCGGATACGTGGATACTGGCGCTGCACACTCACGAGCATACCACCGAGGAACCCACGCAGGCAACAGGCTGGCCCAAAGGCAAAGCCCTGGTTTCGGCCAAGCATCAGCACTGCGACGCGGACCAGTTCTTCAAATCGGCGTTTGAGCCGGCGGCAGCTCTGCCAGTTACTGAGCCCGCCACGCCTGCTTTTGCCACGCTTGCTACTGTTGAGTTACCCATTGCCTGGCACCAGTACCTGTGCCCAACGGCTGACTTACGCGGCCCGCCCAGCCGGGCATAACCGGCCGGCCAATGGCCACTCCGCCGTTTCGGGTGCGTAGGGCGCTTCCCGGACAGGGCATCAGCTGAGGCGTACTCCGGCGCAATGACGCCTCTGGCCGCAACATCATCTTTCTGGCAGTGCCTCCCGCACAGACCCAGTCTGTGAACACACCATTTTACGGCTTTTGAGCAATACGGGCTGTAGCTACTGCCCCACGCCGTCCGGCCCTATGGCCAGCAAAGTGCTCGTTTCATCTTTTTTAGGCCATTTCCAGCAGCTGCATTGCCTGTAGGCTCTTGTGGGCATTTGCCGGACTCGTGGCCTACCAATATTGGAAGGAGTTGGCTGCAACTGGCTTCTTCCCCACCCTTCTCCCTGTTTTGGTTGTGGAGAAACGCCGGGAAGACACCGGCTACTGGCCGGTGTTTTCCTTTCATTTTTCAACTTCAGGCGGCTGGTTTGCAGCGTTTATTCGTAGCACGGCCCAGCCTCTACTTTGCTTTTTATGCCTCGTTTTTCTCTTACTACCGGCCTGCTGCTTTGGTCCGGCAGCGTATTGGCGCAAACGGTTCCTACTACTCCGGCCGCACCGGTGCGACCGGCCCGGGTGGCCGTAGCTCCCGTTACCGGCCGCGTAACCGATGCGGCCACCGGCGAAGCCCTGCCGGGTGCCACCATTGTATTTCCGGACCTGAAGCAAGCCACGGCCACCGATGCCGAGGGTAATTTCCGGTTTGCCAACCTGCCGAAAGGCCGGTTTTTGATGCAGGTGCGGTTTGTGGGCTACACCACGCTGGTGCGCACCGTGGATACCGGCAGCGGCACGGCGCTGGAGGCCAGCCTCACGCCCACCGAAACAGAAATCGGGCAGGTAGTGGTAACGGGCGTATCGGCCAGTACGGAAATGCGCCGCTCCCCTATTCCCACTTCCGTGGTGGACCAGACGCGCCTGCGCCAGACGGCCGCCACCAACGCGGTGGATGCCCTGGCCCACACCCCCGGCCTCAACCAGATTACCACCGGCGCGGCCATCAGCAAGCCCGTTATCCGGGGGCTGGGTGCCAACCGCGTGATTACGCTCAACAACGGCAGCAAGCAGGAAGGTCAGCAGTGGGGCGACGAGCACGGCATCGAAATTGACGAGTACAGCATTGACCGGGCCGAAGTCATTAAAGGTCCCGGCTCCCTGCTTTATGGTTCCGACGGGCTGGCCGGCGTCATCAACTTTCTGGCCCCCGACCCGGTGGAGGATGGCCGCGTGCTGGGCTCCGTAACGGCCAACTACCAGACTAATAACTATCAGCAGGGCTACTCGCTGTGGAATGCGGGCAACCTGAACGGCTTTAACTGGCAGGTGCGCGGCTCCGGCAAAGTGGCCGCCGACTACCGCAACCAGTACGACGGCCGGGTGTACAACTCCGGTTTCCGGGAGTTGAATGGCAGCGGCTACGTGGGCCTCAACAAAAGCTGGGGGTTCTCGCACCTTACCTTCAGCTCCTTCAACCAGATTCTGGGCTTGATTGAAGGGGAACGGGACTCTACCTCGGGCCGCTTCACGCGGGTGAACGGCCTGGGCGAAACGCAGATAGTAACGGGTAATGGCTTCTCGGGCTACGGCCTTGATGTGCCCCGCCAGCAGATCAACCACCTGCGCATCGGCACCGATAACAACTTCATCCTGGGGCAGCACCGCCTCACGCTGAATGTGGGCTGGCAGCAGAACCTGCGGCGGGAGTTCGGCAACCCCGAGGATTACTACGAGAAGTCGTTGTTTTTTCAGCTGCGCACCGTGGATTACGCCCTGCGGTGGTTTCTGCCGGAAATGAAGGGCTGGAATTCGACCATCGGTACCAGCGGCATGTGGCAGGAAAACCAGAACAAGGGCGTGGAGTTCCTGATTCCGGCGTACCGGCTCTGGGACGGCGGCCTGTTTGCCGTTACCCGCAAAAGCTTTGGCAAGCTGGACCTGAGCGGCGGCCTGCGCTACGATTTACGCCACATTACCGCCGATGCACTCTACCTGAACGATGAGGAGCAGCCGGTACCAGCGGGCCTGGGCGAGGAGAAATTCGGGGGCTTCCGGAGCAACTTCCGCAACGTGAGCGGCAGCGTGGGCGGGGCGTACAGCCTCAGCGAGAAATGGCTGATCAAGGCCAATGCAGCCCGTGGGTTTCGGGCCCCCAACATTGCGGAGCTGGGCTCCAACGGCAAACACGAGGGCACCGTGCGCTACGAAATCGGGGAGCCGGGCCTGAAGGCGGAAACCAGCTTTCAGCTGGATGGCGGCGTGAGCTTCACCTCCGACCATATCAGTCTCTCGGCCGATGTGTTCCGCAACCGTATCAACAACTACATTTTCCCGCAGGCCCTGGCTACCCCCGGCGGTCAGGATTCCGTATCGGCGGAGGGGGACCGGGTGTTCCGCTACGGCCAGGGCGATGCGCGCTTGGCGGGTGGTGAGGTAAGTCTGGATATTCATCCGCACCCGCTGGATTGGCTGCATTTCGAAAACTCCTTTTCCATGGTGCGGGCCGTGCAGCTCAACCAGCCGGACGGTCAGCGTAACCTGCCCTTTATCCCCGCCGACCGGCTGCAGTCGGAGCTGCGCGTGAATTTCCGGAAGGTGGGCACCTCGCGGCTGCGCAACCTGTACGCGCGCGGGGCCGTGGAGCACAACTTCTATCAGGGCCGCGTTTTCTCGGCGTTTGATACTGAAACGCCTACTTCCGGTTATACGCTCGTGAATGCCGGACTGGGGACGGACGTGGTTTCGGCCAAAGACCGGACGCTGTTCTCTATATATCTGGCCGCCAATAACCTGTTCGACGTGGCGTATCAGAACCACCTAAGCCGGTTGAAATACACGGCGGTGAATGAGGTAACGGGCCGGGCCGGCGTGTTCAACATGGGCCGCACGGTGAGTGTGAAGCTGATTGTCCCTCTGAGCTTCCGGTAGCTGAAGTAGCTGCGCACCGCATTTCCGTGAAAGGCGGGCTTCGATGTATCTGCGTAGTATGCGGACATCGAAGCCCGCCTTTCGTGCGTACACTCCCGGCAATGGCACACGCACACTCCGACTCCGACCACGCCCACCACCATCATGGCCCGCCCGCCGACGGTAATTTCAGCAAGGCTTTCGGGTGGGGCATTGCCCTGAACTTGCTGTTTGTAGCCGGCGAAGCGGCCGGGGGCCTGTGGGCCAACTCCTCGGCCCTGCTCTCCGATGCGGGCCACAACCTGAGTGATGTGCTGAGCCTCGCCCTGGCCTGGGGTGCTACCCTGCTGGCCAAGCGCCGCGCCTCCGAGCAGTACACCTACGGCTATCGGGGCGCTACCATTCAGGCGGCGCTGCTGAACGCGGCCCTGCTGTACCTGGCGTTGGGTTTTATTCTGTGGGATACCATCGACCACCTGCGTCACCCGGCCCCGGTAAACGGGCCGGTGGTGATGGGCTTGGCCGGGCTGGGCATTCTCATCAACGGCTTCACAGCCTGGCTGTTTCGGAGCGGGCAGAAAGGCGACGTGAACGTGCGCGGCGCGTACCTGCACATGCTGACGGATATGCTGGTATCGGTGGGCGTGGTGGTGGGCGGAGCGCTGGTGTACTTCACCGGCTGGCTCTGGCTCGACCCGGCCATCAGCTTCATCATTCTGGCCGTGGTGGGCTACAGTTCCTGGGGGCTGCTGCGCGAAACCGTGCGGCTGGGCCTGCAGGCGGCTCCGGCCGGCATTGAGGTAGCGGCCGTACGCCGCTGGCTGCTGGCCCGCCCCGGCGTCACCGGCCTCCACGACCTGCACATCTGGCCCCTCAGCACCCAGGACACCGCCCTGACGGTACACCTGGTGCGCCCCAACGGCGACAACGGCAACCAGTTCCTGCGTAACCTCCAGCACGACCTGCAGCACGAGTTCAACATCCGCCACTGCACCGTGCAACTGGAAGACGAGTTCCCGGCCATGGGTGCCCACGGCTGCTGTGATGAGCAAGTGCAATAAAGGCCATGGAGCGAGAATACAGACGCATTCTGACCGACGAAAGCATCCAGCTTATGGGGACGTTAGAAGGCTATTGTCCAATTCAGGCAGAAGGTACCGTTGCTTCCCAGCCCTTCTATTTCCACGCCCGCTGGCATGAATGGAGCTTTTCCGTTTCCGAAACAACCGACGTTAGCGCCGTGGATATATCAGCCATGCTGCAAGCAGATGCCTTCGGGTTTCAGGTCACTGGTACAACGACAGGAACCTACGATGCAGGCTGGATGGAGTTTGATGAAGCGGAAAGAATCATCAAACAGTGCAGCAGGCAGTATCTGGAGTTGAAGAGCAAGTAAATCTTCGTAATCTGCGGGTCCCAAATTCCCTTCCCGCATGAAACCCGCTACTTCTCCTACTCTCCCTCCCAAAACCACCGGCCTGCTGAGCGCCATTGTGGTGGTAGCCGCCCTAGGCTACTTCGTGGACATCTACGACCTGATTCTGTTCAGCATTGTGCGCGTGGCTAGCCTGAAGGATCTGGGAATTACAGATCCTGATCAAATTACCAACCAAGGCCTCTACCTTATCAACATGCAGATGACCGGCATGCTGCTTGGTGGTATTTTGTGGGGGGTGCTCGGCGACAAGAAAGGCCGGCTGTCGGTGCTGTTCGGCTCTATCCTGATTTACTCGCTGGCCAACATTGCCAACGGCTTCGTGCAAACCATTGAGCAGTATGCCTGGCTGCGGCTGATTGCCGGCATCGGGCTGGCCGGCGAGCTAGGGGCGGGTATCACGCTGGTATCGGAAACCCTGCCCAAGGAAAAGCGCGGCTACGGCACCATGATTGTGGCCACCGTGGGCGTATCGGGCGCTATGCTGGCTTACTGGGTGGGCGACAAGTTTGGCTGGCGCAACGCCTACTTCGTGGGCGGCGGGCTGGGGCTGGCATTGCTGGCTTTGCGCGTGGGCGTGTACGAGTCGGGCATGTTTGAGCAGGCTAAAAAGAGCGAGGTGGAGCGGGGCAACTTCTTTGCCCTGTTTACCAACGGCCCACGCCTGACCCGCTACCTCAAATGCCTGCTCATTGGGGTACCGTTGTGGTTTGTGGTAGGCATTCTGATTACGCTCACCCCCGAGTTCGGCAAAGCCCTGGGTATTACCGGGCCGGTAACGGCGGGCCTGGGCGTGTTCTGGTGCTATTTCGGGCTGGTGTTTGGCGACTTTGCCAGCGGCACGCTCAGCCAGCTGCTGCGCAGCCGCAACCGGGCGCTGCAGGTGTTTCTGGTGTTCTGCGCCGTGATGGTGGGCGTGTACCTGTTTGGGCTGCGCGGGGCCTCGCCCACGGCCTTCTACGCGGTGTGCTTCGTGCTGGGCATTGCGGTGGGCTTCTGGGCCTTGTTCGTGACGGTGGCGGCCGAGCAGTTCGGCACCAACCTGCGGGCCACGGTGGCTACTACGGCCCCCAACTTTGCCCGGGGCTCGGTGGTGCTGCTGGTGCCCATCTTCCAGTACCTGGCCGCCGCCCTGGGCCAGCCCGGCACTCCCAACCGCATCGGGTCCGGGGCCGTGGTGGGGGGCGTGTCGCTGCTGATTGCCTTCTGGGCGGTGAGCACCCTGCCCGAGAGTTTCGGTAAAGACCTGGACTACGTGGAAGAATAAACGGACGCAGCTGCCAACCCTTACCGCCGAGCTTCGTACTAGGGGCGGATTTCCCATCGAAATCCGCCCTTATCCATGAAAAAGATTCTTGTTGTAGTAGCCGTAGCCGCCCTCGCCCTGAGTGGCCGCCACGCCCAGGCCCAGGTAGTTGATTCCACGCAGGCCCGTCTGCAGATGCAGCAGCAGCGCGCCGCCGAAGCCAAAGCCGCCCTCGAAGCCCGCAAGCAGGAAACGGCCGCCAGCCGCAGCAGCGTCGACCAGACCAAAGCCCAGCTCCGCGACCAGGAAAACGCTATGCGTGAGCAGAAGCGCCAGATGAAAGAGCAAAAAATCGAGCTCAAACGCCAGCGCGACGTGGCCAAGGAAGCCAGCCGTCAGGAGTCGGCCGCCAAGCAAGCCGCGCGTGACGAGAAGCGCAAAGCCCGCGAAGCCAAGAAGGCCTCTAAAATGTAACCCGGATGTTGGCCTTCTAACGTACTGTTTCGTTCTCAAAAACTCCGGCCCCTGGTCGGAGTTTTTGCGTATTGCTTCTACCTGTATTCACTTTTATACTCTTCCTCCAATGGCTGATCAGCCCACCCAAAACAAGCCGATGTATTACCCGTGGCACCACTTTGTGCTGCTACCGGCTGCTCTTATTCTGGCCGGCTATGGTATCCGGCGCTACCTGGCGGTAGCCGGCTCCGACGATGAAATTTCACGGCTGTGGTTTACTGTGATGCTGCTGGCCGTGGTAGGCCTGGGCGTGCTGGTTATGATGCGGCAGCACTACGCGTTGCAGCTGCAGGATCGGCTGATTCGGCTGGAAGTACGCCAGCGGTACTTTGAAATTACCGGCCAGAGCCTGCGACCATTGGAAGCCCAGCTCAGTATGAGCCAGATCCTGGGTTTGCGCTTTGCCGGCGACGCCGAGCTGCCGGGTCTGGTGCAGGTGGCCATCCGCGAAAAACTTTCATCCAAGGATATTCAGGCTCGGATTCAAGAGTTTCAATTCGACCACCTGCGGGTGTGAGGTACTAGCCCGAATTCGATTCTGAGACCTTAACAGTGCAGGCAAAGTTCGGGGTCGTGGATTTTTTGGCCGATTTTTGTGTTGGTTCAATTCGCACCCTGCCGTTGGCAGACTATCATCCCAGCCCCCAACAACTATGATTCTATACAACGTCACCACCAGCCTCGACCCCGAAATTGAAGACCAGTGGGTCAGCTTTATGCAGGAAACCCACATTCCGGAGGTAATGGCTACCGGCTTTTTCGTGAAAAGTCAGCTCTGCCGCCTGCTTAACGAGGAAAACAACGGTATTACGTACGCTGCGCAGTATTACTGCGTGAGTCTCGACCAGCTGGAGGAATACCAGCAGGTAGCGGCCCCCGCTCTGCGCAATGAAGTAGAAAAGCACTTTGCCGGCCGCTATGCCTCCTTCCGCACCATGCTGGAGGTGGTGGAATAATACCACTCGATTGATAAAAAAGGCCGCCTGTATGGGCGGCCTTTTTTATTGCCTTAACAGCTAGAAAGACAGTCATTACTTGGCAAATAGGAATGACTGTATTGTACATTTATAGGCTTTCCTGGGCAGTTTACGCCTGCACGGCGGCTTCAATGGCGGCGTCGCAGGGGTAGGCGGTGAGCTGCTCGGCGGAGAGGTTGCCGTTGTGCCACTCGGGGTCAAGGTTGGCACCCACGCGCTTGTAAAACCCGATGGCCGGCTCGTTCCATTCCAGTACCTGCCACTTCAGGCGCTGGGCCCCGGTGCGCCGGGCTTCAGCTACTACCGCATCAAACAGCTTTTTACCCAATCCCGTACCGCGCAGGCTTTCCGTCACCACCAAGTCCTCCAGGTATAACATCCGCCCTTTCCAGGTAGAGTAGGCCGTGTAGAACAGGGAAATTCCCACGATGGTCCCATTGGGCTGCTCGGCCACGAAAAAGCCGAAAATCGGGTTGGGCCCGAACCCGTCGCGCTGCATGTCGGCCAGAGTGTTGGTTACTTCCTGCGGCGCTTTCTCGTATTCGGCCAACTCCTGAATCAGGGCCAGCACCTGCGGCAAATCGGCCTCCCGGCCCCGGCGGATAGTCATGGTAGTGAGTAGTGAGTAGTGAGTAGTGAGTAGTGAGTAGTGAGTAGTGAGTAGTGAATGTACGGGAGGCGAGTGAGGCCTGCTACGCGCTACTGGAAAGAAAAATGAGCAACTGCCCGGGGCCGTTGCTCATTTTTCACTGTTCCATACTCATGTTCAATGCTTATGGCAATTACATTACCGGCTGCATTTTTTTGATGTCTTCGGTAGCATTTGCAGCGTTGACTTCGCGGGTAGCCGCGTTTTCGGGCGCTTTTTTACCACCGGTAGTATCTACGGGGGCAGGGTACTCAAGCGGCTTGGAGGCTACATCCTCATCCGAGCGTACGTCGGGGTTTTTGCACGAAGCAACGGACAGCATGGAAGCTGCCAAAAGGCCGAAAAGGAGCGTTTTTTTCATATCTGAAAGCAAATAGCCAGAGGCAATTACGGGAGTTGCGGCCGCGAAGATACGGCAAAAGAGTTGCTGGTTTCTAGTTTCTGGTTGCTAGTTGTTGGTCCACTCTAACAACTAGCAACTAGCAATCAGAAACCAGCAACTTATTTGCCGTACGGATTCACGCCCATGTTATAGAAGGCGAAGGACCAGACGTCGGCCCACTCCTCAATCTGGAGCTTGGTGCTTTTGCCCGCGCCGTGGCCGGCATTCACATCCACCCGGATGAGTTGGGGCTTGGAACCGTTGTTGGCTTCCTGCAGAGCGGCGGCAAACTTGAAGGAGTGCGCCGGCACTACCCGGTCGTCGTGGTCGGCGGTGGTAATCATGGTGGCGGGGTAGGCAGCCGGCTTCAGGTTGTGCAGGGGCGAGAACTTGTACAGGTTCTGAAACTGCGCGTAGTTGTCACTGGTGCCATACTCGGGGGCCCAGTTCCAGCCGATGGTGAATTTCTGGTAGCGCAGCATGTCCATCACACCCACGGCGGGGAAGGCCACGCCGCACAGGTCGGGGCGCTGGGTCATGGTGGCGCCTACCAGCAGGCCGCCGTTGGAGCCGCCGGCCATGGCCAGCTTCTCGGTGCTGGTGTAGCCCTGCACTTTCAGATATTCAGCGGCGGCAATAAAGTCGTCGAACACGTTCTGCTTGTTGGGCGTCATACCGGCCTGGTGCCACTTTTCGCCATACTCACCGCCGCCCCGTAGGTTCGGAATAGCCAGCACGCCGCCGTTTTCCAACCACAGCATGCGGGCCACCGAGAAGCCCGGCGTAAGCGAGATGTTAAAGCCGCCGTAGGCATACAGATACGTAGGGTTCTGTCCGTCCAGCTTCACGCCTTTCTTGTGGACGATGAACATGGGCACCTTCGTACCGTCCTTGCTCTTGTAAAACACCTGGGTGGTTACGTAATCCGCCGGCTTCACATCCACGCTCGGGGCCCGGAACACGGTGCTGGTATTGGTGGCCAGGTTGTACTTGTAAATGGTGGTCGGGTAGGTAAACGAGGTGAAGGCATAGTACAGCTCCTTGGAATCCCGCTTGCCCCCGAAGCCCGAGGCCGTACCGATGGCCGGCAGCGCTACATCGTGCTTGAACTCGCCTTTCTCGGTGTATACTTTAATCAGGCTGCTGGCGTCCTTCAAGTACGAGGCCACCAGGTAGCCGCCCACGTGGTCCACGCCTTCCAGCTTCTGCTCGGTTTCGGGCAGCACCTCTTTCCAGTTGGCCTCCTGGGGCTTTTTCGGGTCGATGAGCACCACGCGGTAGTTGGGCGCTTTGTAGTTGGTTTGCACCAGCAGGCTGCCGCCCACGTTGCCGATTACCGAGTTGTTGTCCTCGTAGCTGTTGATGATGGGCGTGAAGCTGTTAGCCTGCTTGGGGTCGGTCAGGTCGCGCACCAGCAGGCGGTTGCCATCGGCTTTGCCGTCGGTGAGGTAGAGCACCAGAAACCGCTCGTCCTCGGTGGTGCCCACGGTGCGGAAGCCCAGCGCCATCTTGTGGTCTTCGTACACCAACTTATCCTGGCTCTGGGGATTGCCGAGTTGGTGGTAGTACACCTTGTGGTACTCATTTTTGCCGGAAAGCTGGTTCTGGCCGGCCTTGGGCGCATCGTAGCGGCTGTAGAAGAAGCCGTCCTTGTACCAGGCCGCCCCCGATACCTTCACCCACTGCAGCTCATCCGTGAGGGGCTGGCGGGTTTTCAGGTCCAGCACTTTCAGCTGCTGCCAGTCGGAGCCGCCGCCGCTGGTGGCATAGGCCATGTGGCGGTGGTCGTTGGAGAAGTAGGTGCCCATCAGGGCGGTGGTACCATCGGCCGAGAACTTGTTGGGGTCGAGCAGCAGATCCGGCTGACCTTCCTGCCCATCCTGCTGAGTGTAGAGCACTGCCTGGTTCTGCAGGCCATCGTTCTTGCTGAAATACAGCTGATTGCCTTCCTGCTGCGGGATACCAAACCGCTCGTAGTTCCACATTTTGGTGAGTCGCTCCCGGATTTTGTCGCGGAACGGAATCTGCTCCAGGTAGCCGAAGGTGACTTTATTCTCGGCCGTTACCCAGGCTTTGGTATCGGGCGAGTCCAGGTCTTCAAGCCAACGGTACGGGTCGGCCACCACAGTGCCGAAATAATCGTCCTTCTGATCGGTTTTTTTGGTTTGCGGGTATTGCACGGAAGCGGAGGTGGAAGTAGAAACGGCAGTAGGGGCCGCGGCCGGGGCCTGCGACTGAGTGGAGCGGCACGAAGCCAGCGCCACCAGGGCTACTACGGGAAACGCAAGTTTTTGCATGGGGTGGGAATAGCGGGGAAGGGCCGAAGATAGTTGACACTCACCGCAGATTAGCCTTTCTGCCCGACTCTTTCACTCTCCTTCCTCGCTGGTCACGCGTTGATGTAGCCACATTAAATTTAATTAAGAACTTTTCTAAATAAAATTCCTGGTGTTCCTTTGCATCACTTTAGACCGATTCTAAACAAATACACACCATGTTGAATCTTCGCTTCCTGGGCCTGACTTCTACCGTGCTGGCGTGCGCCCTTTCGGTGCAGGCGCAACAAAACGCTGCCATCCGGGGCCGCGTTACTACTTCCGATGGCAGCCCGGCCGAAGCCGTAACCGTAGGGTTGAAGGGGCGCAGCCAGGGAGCCATTACAAACAACAAAGGTGAGTATGTGATTGAGCGGGTCCGGCCCGGGCAGTACACGCTGGTGATTTCGGCGGTGGGCCTCAAAAGCGAGGAGAAGGCCGTGACGGTGGAACCTGGCCAGAGTGCTACGGTGGATTTCGCGCTGACTGAAAACGCCCAGCAACTCAAGGAAGTAGTTATCAGCGGCAACCGCACCAATAAGTTCAACCGCCCGAATAGCGTAGACGTGAACAAGATGCCACTCAGCAACCTGGAAAACCCGCAGGTGTACGCCACCGTGGGTAAGGAGTTGCTGACGGAGCAGCTGGTATTCACCGTGGACGATGCCACCCGCAACGTGCCTGGCCTGCAGAAAATGTGGGACGCTACCGGCCGGGGCGGCGACGGGGGGGCTTTTTACGCCTCACGGGGCTTTGTGGTATCGAGCCAGCTGCGTAACGGCGTGGCGGGCAACGTAACCGGCGACATTGACGCGGCCAACCTGGAAAAGCTGGAGGTTATCAAAGGTCCCTCCGCTACGCTGTTCGGCTCGGCTCTGACTTCGTACGGCGGCCTGCTCAACCGCGTGACGAAGAAACCCCAGGATACGTTTGGGGGCGAGGCCACGGTAGCGGCCGGCAGCTACGGCTTCCACCGCGTATCGGCCGACGTGAACCTGGTGGACCAGAACACGCCCACCGATCAGCCCAAAACGCTGGCGTTCCGCCTGAACACGGCCCACACCTACGAGGACAACTTCCAGAACAAGGGCTATACCGGCTTCAACAAGAACCTGGCGGTGGCGCCTAGCCTGCAGTGGCGCCCCTCCGACCGGCTGACGGTGAACCTGGACGCCGAAATCTATAAAGGCCGGGGCGTGGGCAAGCAGATTATCTTCTTCTACTTCCCTTCTGCCCAACTCGGCTTTGACCGTGCCGATAAGGCTCCGCTGGATTACCGGCAGTCGTACATTGGGGAAGGGCTGGTGCAGGACTCGCGCAGCACTAACCTGTTTGGGCAGGTACAGTACCGCATTTCGCCCGGCTTCACTTCCACCACCTACCTCACCAGCAGCCACAGCTTTTCCAACGGTGCGGGCCCGTACTTCTACCTGAACCCGGCCGATACCATTACCAAAGCGGTTACCCTGTCGCGCGCCGACCAATCAACCCAAAACAGCCAGCGGCAGATTTGGGAGGTCCAGCAGTTGTTCAACGGGGATTTCAACATCGGCAATCTGCGCAACCGGGTGGTATTCGGCCTGGATTTCCTGCGCATTGATGCCGACGTGAACTTCCTGGGCGGAGGCTTCGATGCCGTGCCGGTGGTAAATGTGCCGGGCTACAACTACCGCACGTTCAACGGCACCAGCCTGGCCGCGCTGTACGCCAAAACGCCGCCGGCTCACTACTTGGTTACCACTAAGTCGAACACGTACAGCGCCTTCTTCTCGGATGTGCTGAACCTGACCGACAAGCTGAGCCTGCTGGCCGCCCTGCGCCTCGACCACTTCGACAACAAAGGCGGCATCTATTACGGCGCCAACCAGGCGTACTCGCAAACGGCACTATCCCCGAAATTTGGGGTGGTGTACCAGCCGGTGAAAGACCGGGTGGCAGTATTTGCCAACTATCAGAACAGCTTCAAGAACCCCACCGACGGTGCCTACCTTGATGTAAACAGCCAGACACGGACCGCTAAAGTAGAACAGGCTAACCAGTGGGAAGGCGGCGTGAAGCTGGACGCGGCCGGGGGCCGGGTTAGCGCCACGGTCAGCTACTACGATATTCAGGTGCAGGATTTGCTGCGCTCCACGCCTGTGCCGGACAGCGCCCCGGGGGCCAACGACGGTATTCCGAACGCGCAAACCCAGAACGGCACCCAGCTGAGCCGGGGTGTGGAGCTGAACCTGACGGCCAACCCCGTAGCGGGCCTGAATATGGTGGCTGGATTCGCCTACAACCACTCAGAGTGGAAGAATGCCAGCGAAATAGAAAACGGCCGCCGCCCCAACACGGCCTCCTCGCCGTACCTGGCCAACGCCTGGGTGAGCTACCGCCAGCCCGAAGGCGTGCTGAAGGGCCTGGGCGCGGGATTCGGGGGCAACTACGCCAGCGAAAACCGTATTCAAAACACCACTCTGAACGTATTTACGCTGCCCAGCTACACCGTTCTGAACGCCTCCGTGTTCTACGACCAGCCCAAATACCGCATTTCGGCCAAGGTGGACAACCTCACCGACAAGCAGTACTGGACCGGCTACACCACTATGAACCCACAGAAGCTGCGCAGTATCATCGGCAGCGTTTCGTACAAGTTCTAAATCTTACAACTGTCATTCCGAGCGAAGCGAAGAATCTGGGTTTGTCTTCTGATAATCACCTCAGATTCCTCGCTTCGCTCGGAATGACAGGCGTTCTTGCTTTGCACCCATGAGCACGTTCAAGAAAACCGTCGGGAAGCTGCACCTGTGGCTGGGGCTGGCCTCGGGGCTGATTGTGTTCATCGTGAGTCTAACGGGGGCCCTGTTCGTATTTCAGGACGATATCCGGGACCTGACGGAACCGTGGCGCAAGGTAGAAGCCCAAGCCACCGCGCCGGTACTGCCTTCGCAGCTGCAGGCCGCAGCGCTTGCCCGGCACCCGGGCGTGGATGCCGCTTCCACCTGGGTCACGTATTTCGGGCCGGAGCGCTCGGCCACGGTGTTTTTCACCGATAAAAGCGGCGCGCCCACGCAGGTGTACCTGAACCCCTACACCGGCCGGGTGCTGCACGAGTTGGATTTGCGCACACACTTCTTCACCATCGTGCAGGAAATTCACATGCACCTGCTGCTGCCCGAGGCGGTGGCGAAGTGGGTGGTAGGCGGCGGCGTGAGCGTGTTTGTGGTGATGCTGCTCACGGGCCTGGTGCTGTGGTGGCCCAAGCGCAAGCAGGAACGAAAACAGCGCTTCACCATCAAGTGGGGAGCCCGCTGGCGGCGCGTGAACTATGATTTGCACAACGTGCTGGGCTTCTACGCGGCCAGCATCGGGCTGGTGCTGGCGCTATCGGGGCTGTTTATGCTGTATCCGTGGCTGTTGGAGCCGCTGGTGCTGGCGGTGGATGGCGGCCGGCCGGCTCCGCAGGAAATCATGAAAACCAAGCTCGATACGCTGCAGTCCGCTACCGCCACCGTCCAGCCCCTGCCCGATATCGTGTACCGCACGGCGCGCCGCCTCTCCCCCACCCACGAGATGATTCTGCTGGGTCCCACCGGCATGGGCAAAGACCCCGCCTTCTGCTGGACCTACCAGAAAGCCCTGCACTACTATCACCGCGACGAGTACGCCTTCCACCCGGTATCAGGCCAGCTGCTGGAAACCCGCTTCCACAACAGCAAAAGCGCCGGCACCAAGCTCTCCGATATGAACTACGACCTGCACGTGGGCCAGATCCTAGGCTTCGGCGGCAAGCTCGTGGCCTTTCTGGTGAGCCTGATCTGCGCCAGCCTACCCGTCACCGGCACCATCATCTGGTGGGGCCGCCGAAACAAAACCAAGAAGAAGAAGCCGCGGCTGCAGGCGGTGTAGTTCTGATTCAGCTGGACTTTTCAGGTATACATCAGGCCGTCATGCTGAGCTTGTCGAAGCATGACGGTCTTTTGTCCTTTTTATGCAGCTCTCTACATCCGCCCCACCTTCGGAATCACCTGAATCAGGAAGCGTTTGTTGTCGCCTTCTCGGCGGCCGGTGTAACGGCCGGTGCCGTAGAAGCCGCTGCCGCCGATGATGAGCTCGATGCTGCGGTCCTGGCTGAAGTTGAGGTTATTCTGCTTCCAGAGGTTGAGCAGGTTGAGGGCCCGGCGGTAGCTGAGCTGGTAGGTAGCCTGCTCCTCGCGCTGGTTGCGCGGGTCGCCCTGAGGGTAGCGGGCGGCCATGCCTTCCACAATCACTAGGTAGCGCACGTTCTGGCCCTGGTTGGTGGCGCTGAGGCTGCGCAGCCGCTCCCGCAGCAGCTGGCCGGCCTGCAGCAGCGCCGGTTTGTAGCTGTCCTGAATTTCGTCGCGGCCGGCTTTGAACTGCACATTCAGCTTCAGCTCGTACCGCTCGTTCTGGGGGTCGTAGCGGAAGTAGCGCCCCTCCAGTCGCCGCAGCGACTCCCGGATGCGGGTAATCTGCTCCAGCTCGATGGCCTTGGCTTTCAGCTCGCCGTTGGCCTGCTTTAGCTCCCCTTCCCGGTCCTTGAACAGCTTGAAGCTGTACACGAACAGCACCAGCATCACCACAAACAAGGACGTCATCAGGTCCACGTAACTGGGCCAGAAGAAGTCGTTGCTTTGGCGTTTGTTGGAGGTGGTGTTATTCATGGAAAGGAAATTAATTAGGGCTAGAAGCTAGTTCCCCTCCTTGGAAAGGAGGGGTTAGGGGTGGTTGATTGTGTGTCAGGACGATTACTAAAGCTAGCGAGTCGTTCAACGGATCAACCACCCCTAATCCCTCCTTTCCAAGGAGGGGAACTAGCTTCTAGCCCTAGCTCATATCATCTGTCACAATCATGGACCTTCTCCCACAAGAACCAAAATCCATACTATCAGAGTAGGCCAGAGCACAACCAAAAAAATAAATGCTACGATCCGCGAGAGCATTTTAATCCAGTGTCTACTTGGCGAACGAAGGAATAGAAAACGAAAAGCGGCCGCTATGATAGCGAGGTAAAGAACCCCGACTACAACAAAAAGCACAATAGTCGAGATAGGCATACAGTACGGTGGCGTTAACGTAAGCCGAGGATTTACTGCGGCTTTACCCCGCCAAACAGCTTATCCATAAACCGCTGGAAACGGTTCTTGGATGTGGCTTTCACCAGTACCGTGTTTAAGTTAGACAGCTCCGCCAGCAGCTTGGCCTGAATCTGGGAATCGACTTCCACTTTGCGCAGGAGCTCGCGCTGGGTGGCCGTCACGTCGCGGCTGAGGTCGGCTTGCTGGACGTTGAGGTTCTGGAAGGGCTCCAGCTGTTTCAGCAGCTTCTCGAAGACGTTGTCGGCGTTGAGCTTTTCGAAATACTGCTGCCACTTCTCGTAGGCCAGTTGGGCCTGCCGCTCGTTGTAGGCCAGGCGCTTGTTCATCACGTCGGCGAGGCCCACGCCGGCCTGGTCGATGTGCTGCTCGGCGCGGTCCTTGAGGTTGCGCAGCTCCAGTTGGTGCTTCTGGAAGAAATCCAGCATCAGCTGCACCGAGTTGTTATTGCCGCCGATGTACTGGCCCAGGTCGTTAATGCCCTTTTCGAAGCCCCGCAGCCGGTCCAGAATACTGTTCACGGCCTCGGCCGAGTGGTAGCCGCTCTGCAGCATCTCGTTGAGGCGCTGCTGGTAGCCGGTGAAGGCGCTGAACATTTCCGCCGACTCGCGCACCTTCTCAAACACCAGGATGTTGGCCGCCGCCATCTTGTCGTATCCGATGGTATCGAGGCGCTCCAGGAAGTCGCTCTGCACCCGGATGTTCTGCGTCACCTTCTCCATGAGCGGGTTGAACAGCTCCACTTGGCCCACAAACTGCTGGTTGAACGCATCGAGCACCGACTTGAGGTTGGTGAGCGAGCTGGCCATATCGGCGTGCAGCACCGGCAGCAGGCGGGCCTGCAGGAAGGTGTAATACTGGTTCTGGAGCCGGTCGAGCTGGTGGCGGGCCTGGCGCAGCACGCCGTTGCCGAGCAGCGTGAGCAGCAGCCCCACGAAGGAGCCCGTCATGGCAATAAGCACGCCGGTGAGGAAGGGCGTCAGCGCGTTTTCATCCGACACCCCGTTGCGGGCAATGCCCACGAGGCCCAGAATCACGCCCAGAAACGTACCCAGCAACCCCAGGTACAACGGCGTAGCCACCTCGGCCTGCACTGCATTGTCCAGCACCTCGCTCTGCCGCTCCGAAATGTCCTTCAGAATGCCAAAATCGGCCGCCGCACCCTTGTTGTGGCGCAGGTAGTCGTTGGTATCGAGCAGGATTTCCTGGAACTCGGGCGAGGCGTTTTCGGCCTTGAGCAGGTTGGAGGCGAAGGATTCGGGCGGGGCGTCGGCGGCGTATTCGGGCAGGTCGCGGCCGTCGGGCAGCACAATGCGGTGCTCCACGCGCAGGCTTTCCTTGGGCGGATACAGCACGGCCAGTCGCCGGGCATTGGCCCGCGTCCGCAGAAACGTGCGAATCTGCAGCCCCACCACCACGGTCACCACCAGAACTTCGAGGATGATTTCAAGCATAAGGCTACGAAGCTACGCGCTAGAAACTAGTTCCCCTCCTTGGAAAGGAGGGGTTAGGGGTGGTTGACTTTACGTCAGAACGGTATTTAGAGCTAACTCTAGTACCGTTCAACGAGTATCAACCACCCCCAACCCCTCCTTTCCAAGGAGGGGAACTAGCTTTTAGCTGTTTAGTTACTCAAACCGGATGGCAGCTTTCTGCTCAATCTGCCAGGCGCCGGCGGCTTTGCGCAGCACACCTTCTTCCTCCGTCACGATGCGCGTGACTGGGCCGGCGGGCTGCTGGTACTTGCAGGCTTCGCGCAGGGAATATTGCGCGCTCTGAATGGCGTAAGCGTGCACGGCGGGGTTCTGCGTCACGCTGAATGTAGCCAGCTCGGGCCACTGCGGGTCCAGGTGAATCTCGTAGATGCTGTCGTGCTGGGGCTCGTCGGAGAAGTCGTACTCGTTGAACACGCCGTTTACGGGCACCTTCACGTAGCGCGTGCGGGGCAGATCGGCGGCGGATACGACCGGGGTAGCGGCGGGCGCAGTTGGCAGCTGCACGGGCGGTACCAGGTTGTCGAACTCCTCCTGCGAGGCGGCGGGGCTGGTTACCGGGGCGGCCGGAGCAGCCGTGGGCGGTACCGGAGCCGGCGCGGGCGCTGCCACCGGCACGGGTGGTGCTACCGGGGCCGGCGCAGGCGCTACGGGCTGCGGCGCAGGGGCTACGGGTTGCGGAGCCGGGGCCGGAGAGGCGGGAGCTACGTTAGCTTTCGGCGCGGCCGGGCGCTTCTGCAGCTCCTGCTCCACGCGCTGCTGGATCAATTGTTCCAGCTCGCGCAGCTGGGCCGGCGAGAACCGCTCGGCCGGTTTGCCGCTGCTGTCGGGCGTTGTTTGCAGAGCCAGAATTTCGTCCCGGCGCTTGTCGATGCGGGCGCTCAGCTCCTTCTGAAACTCCCCGAGGCTCTTGCGCATCAGCGCGTACAGCACCAGGCTCAACAGGGCCAGAATCAGCCCCAGAGGGCCAAAAAACTTGTTCATCAGGCTTTCCCCGGCCCCAGATGCCGCGGCTGGTGTAGGGGTAGCCACGCCCGCCTCGTCCAAACCAGCGTCGCCGGGGGCGGCGGCCGTGGCCTCGTCGGTGGTGGCGGTGGTATCAACGGTTTCGGCGGCGGCTTCGGCCGCGGGCAGGTCGCCGATGGGCGTGCCCTGGTCGAGGTAGTTTTTCAGGGCCGCTTCCAGCTTCGTCACGCCGGCCAGCCGGGCGGCATTGCCCTTGCGGGCGGGCGAGGTGCGCAGCCGGTTGATAATTTCACGCACCAGCGTCTGCAGGCGGGAGTTGTCGGAGCCCAGACCCTTGTACATCACGCCCTGCACCTCCAGCGGCTGGTACAGCGCCGAGTACACCCGCTGCTCATCAGCCTTGATGCTACCGGCAAAGTCCTTCAGCGGACCCCCACATTTCAGTTGGCTTTTCAGCTCGGGGTGGCCCGTGTCTTCGTACACGAACTTGGCCGTAGCGCACCAGATCTGCACTTTGCGCTCCTCCAACGTGGGCTGGCCGAGGGGCGTTTGGGCATGGCCGCCCGCCGCAAGCAGCAGCAGGCCGGTAAGCAAAGAAGCAACGCGGCGGGAAAGGGTCATAGGGTGTTTGGGGTAGCAGGTTGAGCCAGACGAAACTAGAGCTAAAAACTAAAAGCTAGTTCCCCTCCTTGGAAAGGAGGGGTTAGGGGTGGTTGATGATGACAGAACGATTTTAGAACTAGAGATAGCCGATGTTCAAACGCAAGATCAACCACCCCTAGCCCCTCCTTTCCAAGGAGGGGAACTAGCTTTTAGTTTTTAGGAGTGTTGTGCATCATTACTTCTTGACAAAAGCCGCTTCAATAGCAGCCAGTATGCTTTCCGGATGGCTCCAGAAATCCTTGTTCTCAAACCGCAGCACGCGTAAGCCTTGGGCCTCCAGGTACTGCGTGCGGTGTATGTCCCGCGCATTGCCCACCACGTCATAATGCCCGGCCCCATCCAGCTCTACTACCAGCTTCTCAGCGGGACAATAGAAATCCACGATGTATGGCCCGACACTGTGCTGTCGCCGAAACTTACGCCCGGCCAGCTGACTGCGCTGCAAGTACGTCCATAACGAAGCCTCCGCCGAAGTCAGGTTGTTGCGCAGTTCCCGGCGCTGCTGCTTTTGCGGAGCAAGGTTGTGCCGACGTTCTGCGTGCTCAGCCATTGTGACCAAGGTTAGAAACTATCTCCCCTCCTTGGAAAGGAGGGGTTGGGGGTGGTTGACTCGTTGAACGAGTACTAGAGCTAAAAGCTAACGGGCCGTTCAACGATTGTCAACCACCCCTAGCCCCTCCTTTCCAAGGAGGGGAACTAGTTTTTAGTTTTTAGCTCTAGTTTCTTTCATACTACGCCTGCAACTCGCGGCTCAGGTTGTACAGCGCCTGTTTTAGCGGCAGGAAAAACAGAGTTTCGGGCAGGGTTTCGTCGGAGGAGAGCTGGCGCTGGAACTGGTGCAGACCCAGGCTCAGGCTGTCCTCGATTTCGCGGAGCAGGATATCTTTTACGCGCTGACGGTCCACGTCCACGCCTACTTCGCGCAGGTAGGGGGCTACGTCGTCGCCTTCCAGCACCAGGGTGAGGTAGTTGCGCACGTTGTCGAGCACCGTGTTTTTCAGCTCGGCATCTACCTGGTTTAGTTTCAGGCGCTGCTGGTTGAGCTCGGTGCCTTCTACGGCGCCGCTGTACTTCACGGGCTTGATGTTGTCGTAGTCGGTGGTGGTTTTTTCCTCGAACAGCACGCCGCCGTTAGTGGTGGCTTCCTTGGGGTTGTCGGCCAGGATGACGCGGAAGTTGTGGGGCGGCTCCACGCCCGTCACGGCCTGGAAGATGGCCTTCGTAATCTTCTCAATGGCCACCAGGGAGCTGCCCCCGGCCAGCAGGCGCAGGTACAGGCTGCCTTTGCCAGAGAAGCACAGGTAGCGCGGCGTTTTCAGGCCGAGGTGCTTGGTGAGCTGCGCCGTATGGTAGATGATGCTGGTGTAGTGCAGGTAGAACAGCACCCGCAGCTGCCGGCCCTTGCCGAGGCCCAGGGCCTGGGTGAAGCGCAGGGCATCATCGTACTTGAACAGCAGGCTGGTCACGTCGGCGGAGCCGAAATCGGTGTTGCTGAGGGCGGCGCGCAGGTAGCCTTTGTACTCCTGGTTTTGCTCGGAGTCGGGCAGGCTTTCCACGTGGCCCACGCCGAGGCGCAGCAGACCGTTCTGCTTGGGCGCGCCCTGCACGCGGGCGTAACCATCGCCCCACAGGTCGTCGCCGGCGAAGCGGAACGAGGTACTGTAGGCCGGTTTCTGGTCAGCGAACAGCAGCAAATCGGTGGTGCCGCCGCCGATGTCGATGTTCACCACATTTTCGTCGCGGTTGGGCACCACTTGATTGGTGGCGGTGAGGTAGTAGTACGGGGCCACCGACTCGGTGAGGCAGATAGTAGCGCGGCGCGTCTTGAACACCTGCTGGAACGACTCATCCCACACCTGCTGGAACTGGTTGCGCAGGAACCCGTCGAAGCTAAGCGGCGCAAACCATACCACGCGGGTATCCTCCAGAATACCGCCGTGCAACGCCGCCTTGTGGCGCAGCAGCAGCAGAATTTCCCGGAAAAACGCCTCTATGCGGGCCACACCCTGCGGGTCCAGCTCGGCCGACCATTTCAGGTTGGTCACGAACCGGTTCTGGGGCAGCTCGGCTGTATTTTCGGTGTTGATGCTAAAGCCGATGTTGATGTTGCTGAGCACCTTGGCCGGCTCGTTGGCAAACGACGTGGTTTCGCACACCGCCGTCCGAATCGGAAACTCATACACCGAGCCACCTTCGCCCACGAACGAGGGCACGAACTCCCGGTTCTGCAGCGTGGCAATGTTGTCCCAGATCTGGCCGGCGCCAGTGCGGTAGCGCTGGGCGGCCGAAAGGCCTTGGTCAGCTACCGGCGCATGCAGCCACTCCACCTGCACATCGGCCTCGCCGATAGTGAGGGGGCGCGGGTGGGCGCTCGGCGAATCGGCGTAGGCAATGTGGGTGTTGGTGGTGCCGAAGTCGACGGCAAACGTGAAGCGGCGGGTGCCGCGGTCCAGCTCGCGCCAGCGCGGCACCAGCAGGCCCCGAGCCGGTTCCGCGCCAATAGTGGCGGGCGGGCAGGTCAGCTCGGCCAGATCGAAGTGGGTGCCGGTGACTTCGTAGTAGGTGCTGCCGGCGGTGGCCATGCTTTTCTGGGTGCGCTCGTAGCGGGTGGCGCGGCGGGCGGCTCCCTGCTCCGTGATTCGCTCCCCGTTCACGAAGAACGTGAGGTCGTAGCGGCGGTTGAGCATGGTGGGCGCGTTGTCGGCATCCACCAGCATCACCTTGTAGAGGTCGTTGTACTCGGGCTGGTAGCGCACCTTATAGAACGGGAACACGCCCACGCCCACGGCGGCTTTCACAATGCGGCCCTTCTCCAGAATCTCGCGGCCCTGAGCATCCTTGGGGTTCTGCGGATTGTGGTAGTAGCTGCGCTCGAAAGTGATGAAGCGGCCCGCCTGCACCGGCACCCGCAGCTGTACGCGCACGTGGCTCAGGTCGATGGTGAAGGTGAGCAGCTCGGCCAGCTCGTTCTCGGTGAAATACTCGAAAAACGCCTGTTTCAGCGGCAGCAGATAAGGGAACCGCGCCCGGCCCTGGCCGTCGGCCCCGTACTGGAACGTGACTTTGCCGGTATGGAAACGCTGGGTGTTCAGTTCGTAGGGCAGCTCCACCAACGAGTCTTCCAGCAGGTCGCCCACCGTGAGATAGGGGTACTTGAAGCCTTTGCCGGGCAGCACGCGGCTTTCCAGCGCCACCTCGTCGTAGTAGGGAACCGGCGTGCGGTCGTCCCAGGGCTGGCCGTTGAGGTAGTTGGCGCCGGGCATCGTCAGGTTCGGGCGCAGCACCAAAGGGCGCGGCCGGCCCGTCGTCGATTCGCGGGTGGGCTGGATGAACAGGTCGGAACTGGTCACGGCCGACTGGTCGGCGCGGCTGGGCAGGGGCACGCCTTTCACGCTCACCAGGTTCCCTTGCACGTCGGCCAGGGCCGGGTAGCGGGCGGCAAACTGCTGGGCGCTCCGGTCGCCCTGCATCTGGAGCTGGTTGATTTTCGAGCGGTCGAGGCCCGCATACACGCTGCCGGCAAATTCGCGGCGCTGCAGCTGCGGATAGGCCAGAAACAGCTCGTACACGAACTCCCGGAACTGCGGGTCCCGGTCTTCGAGCAGCACGGTCTGCTGGTCGAAGTAGTGGCCGCGGGCCTGGGGCCGCTCCAGGTCCAGGGGCGTCACGGCGGGGCCGGTGAACAGGATGGTCAGCGGCGAGGTGCCGCCCAGCAGGCGCGTGCCGCCCGCCAGTTCCGGCGACTCATAGTACACCAGGTACATGTCGGAGAAGTCGCGGAACCGCTCGTCCTGCATGTACAGCTGCAGGGTTTCGCCCAGCAGGCGCGTGCCCTCATCCTGCCGCATCCGGCGGATTTCGGCCTCGGCATTCCAGCGGCGCAGCGTGATTTTGCGGCCGGCCTGGGTGTAGAGGTGGTAGTTATAGAGCAGCTCCAGCAAATCCCAGAAGTGCGTGGTCAGCTCGTGGTACACCGAGCCGGGGTTGCGCTGCCCCTCCCGGGCCAGAAAATCAAAAGCCGTTTCAAACAGGTGCATCCGCGCAAACGGCGTCGGGATGCTCACGGCCAGGTTGCGCGACTTACCCCCCGCGGGGTCGGTCACGGTGTTGATTTCGGTGCTGGTAACGGGGGCGGTTTTCTGCCAGCCCTGCACCTGCTGGGAGCCGTTGTTGTGTAAGCGAAGGACTTTGGCCATATCGGGACCCCCCCCCCGGCCCCACTCTGCTCGAACCGCAGAATCCTACGGGAGAGGGGGAGCCTGACGAAGGTTGCTTGGGGTGATTTTTTACTGCTAGAGACTACTACTAGAAAGCTAGTTCCCCTCCTTGGAAAGGAGGGGCTAGGGGTGGTTGATGCGTTGAACGGTGCCGATTGAGTCGTTCAGGTAAACAACATCAGCGCGCGGGCAAACCACCCCAGCCGCGCCTTCGGCACGGCGTCCCCTCCTTTCCAAGGAGGGGGGTTTTCGTTCTACACCACTTTCACTTTCTCCTCAAACGCCTTATCCGTCACATCATAGAACAGCTCCAGCAGCTTGCGGAAGTTGTCGGGTTCCTGGATGGACTTCTCGGTTTTGTTGAGGTTGTCGAGCAGGTAGTTGTGGCTGAGGCCCTTGTTGAAGAAGTCGTTCCACTTCTTTTCCACCGGCTTGCCCAGGATCATGGCGTTAAAGTCGTCGGTTTGGAGGTCGAAGGGGCGGAAGGCGCGGCGGTTCTGGGCCATCTCTTGCAGCCACTGATCCACGCCCATGTCTTGGCTGTGCAGGAAGGTGTTCAGCTCCCGGAAGATGGGCTCGTTGCGCATGGCGTAGTCCAGCTTCAGGTTGTCGGCGTAGGGCGCTTTGTCGGTGGGCAGGTGCTGCTTGTGGTAGCGCGTGAAGTACAGGAACTGCGTGAGCTGCTTGGCCATGATTTCCCGCGTCTCATCGGGCAGGTGGCTGAACTGGATTTCGGGGGCGTCGGTGCCCAGGCCGTACTCGTGGAAGTGCGGGCCGCCAGTGCGCAGCTCGGCGGGCGAGTAGCGCATGAAATCCACGATACTCAGGGCCGCCAGCAGCTCAATCACGTGGGCCTTGTTCTTCTGCTGGGTGCCGCCGGGCTGGTTTTCGTAGGGCGTGTCGGGCGTGTCGGCGAGGTAGTACAGCGCGTCGAGGCCCTGGAGGTTATGCTCGTAGTAGCTGAGCGCCGCCTTGGTTTTGGTGAGGAAGTTGTTGGAGTCGATGACGGCGTTATCCTCGCTCTGGAGGGCGAAGTAGGGCATTACCGTCACGGCCCCGGTGGGCGCGTCGCGCAGGTAGCGGGCGTTGCTGAGGCGGGTGTTCGAGTCCTTCAGGTTCTTGAGCATCAGCGGGAAGCCCGCCGCGCCCGTACCGCCGAAGATGCTCGACACGAAGAACACCCGGTCGCCGTCCTGGAAGTTGTCAGCGAAAAACCGCATTTCGGGGCTTTCCACCAGCTTGTTCAGCACAATGCTGCCCACGTTGGGTGAGCCGCGGAAGCCAATCGTCAGCGGGCTTTCCAGGTTGTCCTGCGTAAACAGCAGATCCACCAATCCCTTCGAGTCCACACTCAATCCGTCGTAGCTCAGGTACTGCCGGAAGCTCTGGTTGATGCCGCCAAAGTCGAAGATGAAGGTATCCTTCACCGAGCCGTTCACATCCTGCGAAATGCCGCTCAGCGTGCTGATATCGGTTTTGAAGAAGCCTTCTTCGCGGGGGCCGAGGCGCTTGTAGATCTGCTGGTAGCTCTGCAGCAGCTGCACCGTGCGGTTCATGTCGCCGTTGTGCGCGTCGGGGTCGATGATGATGGGCACCACCCGGTCGCAGTTGGGCAGTTCCACGCCCGCCGCCAGCAGCATGGTCAGGGAGCGAATCACACGGGAACCCGTGCCGCCAATACCGAATAAAAAGAGTTTAGCCATGAATCGCAGATTTTGCAGATTAAGATTGATTTCGCTGATTGATTACCCAGGCAGCCGACAACGCAAGCAAGCCCCGCCGCAATCTGTGTAATCCTTACATCAGCAACATCTGTGATTTAGAACGGTGTCGTGCTGGCGTTGGTGGAGGCGCGCTTGAGCAGCACGGAGAACAGGAAAAACCAGAACATGCCCAGGATGGCGTTCCAGGTGGCCAACCAGTAGATGTAGCTGTGGTCGGTAACCTGCTGGGCGTTGGTCTGCCAGATGGTGACGACGAAGGCAATCAGCGCATTCAGGCCCAAGAAGATGGCCCAGTGCCGGCCCTTGTTGAAGGTGGCCACACCCATGGCTCGGTTGATGAGCAGGTAGAACACTACCACCATCCCGAGCGAAACGCCCAGATTCAGCAACCCCAGGTTGGGGAAGATAACGTCGCGGTACACGGGGGTGTCGGCTGGTGGTTGGGGCGCGCCGATGAGTTCGTAGAGGAAGCGGAAGAATGCTTTCATGGAAAGTGGTGAGGCCGGGCTCCGGGCCGGCAACCCGTGGAACGATGAGAAGGAAACGAAATTGTGAGGCCGAACCCAGTACGGCCGGACGACCCCAAGGAACGAAAACCGTTCCAAACCGTCTGACCAAGGCTATGCCGCAGGCGGAAACAGGTGCCACAGGCGGCCTATTTCGCTGGCTGTAAGGTGAGTGGCAGCTCAAAAATCGGGCGCGCGGCGTCGGCGGGAGCCAGCCCGTCCAGCAGGGAGCTGAGCGCAAAAGTTTTGGGGGCGGGCGTACCATCGTTGCGGGTGGTCCACTGGGCTACCCAGACCGGGCGTTGGTCCTGAAGGCGCAAAACCAGTGGGCGCGCGGCCTTGGGCTGTCGGGTCAGGCGCACCTTGGCAAAATGGGTGTATTTGCTCTGGGGTCCGCTGCTGGCCTTGGTCTGGTCGGTGGCGGCCGTTACGTCCAGCAGCCTGGCGTCGGTGTCCACGCCTTCCAACTTCAGGTTTTGCTTCAGATACGCCACGTCCTTGTACTGGCCGGGCAATTGGCCCAGGTTCAAGCCTACCACAAACTCCACCGGCTGCTGAGCCGAGGCTTCCGACACGGCTACCACCCGGTAGCTCCCAGCGGCTCGCTTGCTGGCCCCGGCGTCGCCGTAGTACCACGCGCCTTTGTTCTGGAATTTATCGAGCACTGAATAGGCCGGACGCGGATACGTGACGCCGAAATGGGCCTGCTTGCCGGACTGCTGCTCCAGCAGGGCAGCATCGAAGCGGCGTACAGCATCGGCGGGGCCCAGCACCCAGATGTAGTAGGGTATTTCGGTGTCGCAGCAGGCTGTTTTCTTACCGGCCGCCTTCAAAGCCGGGTAATAGGTGCCGCGGAAATCGGAGGTGTAGCCGTACACCGACACGGCCAGATCCGGCTGCGCGCCGTTGCGCTGCAGGGCGTCGGTGATGTCGGTTTTGATGTAGGGAATGGCCCCGGCGTTTTTCGGGGAGTAGATGAAGTCCGAAATCAGCACGCTTACGGTGCCGGGCTGGTAATAGCGCGTCATCAGCGTATCGAGCACGGCGGGCAGCTCGGTGCTTTTGGCAGGCTGCTGAATGCCGCTGCGTACCGTGCCGGAAATGCCCTGGTAGGTATCGGCGTAGGGCTTCTCTTTGATGCGGAAAAACGCCTTTTTCCGCGCGGCCGGCGTCCGGTTGATTTCCGAAAGCAGTTGCGCCACGTGCTGCTGAAACTTGGTGTTCTCGCCGCTGGCCCCGGTTTTGGGCATGAAGCCTTCCATGGAGCCCGATACTTCCAGGAACACATTCACAGCCTGCAGCGGCTGGGCAGCGGCACCGCTGGCTGCCTCAGCAGCTTCGGCGGGAGCATCGGGGGTGGGCGTAGCAGCCGGGGTTTCCGTTTTGGTATCCGCGGCGGCCTCTTCTCCTTTCATATCGGAGCGGGAATAGCAGCCGGGCAACAGGAGCAGCGTCAGGCCCAAGGCGGGCAGCAGGCGGGGGAAGGAGGTCAGGTAGCGCATCGGGCTAAAGTAACGACAATCTGCCCTCGGCGGATACATGCACGGTGAAATGGCGAAATAGTGAAATAGTGAGTCTGACGTTCCATTTGCGCAGCTAATGCCGCCAGAACATCAAACCCACTATTTAACTATCTCACCATTTCACCACTTAGCTGTAGTCGATTTCCGTATTGTCGCCGATGTTGAGGCTGTGGCGGGTGCCTTTGAACAGGGCGTCGGAACCCACGATGCAGTCGTGCATCACGGCAGAGCGTAACTCACTGTAGGAGCCGATGATGGATTCGCTCAGGATGGTGTTCTTGACGATGGTCCGGTCGCCGATGGCCACATTGGGGCCGATGATGGAGCCCGAAATCTGGCAGTCGTGGCCGATGCTGACGGGCGGGATGATGATGGTATCCGGAAATTCGGGGTACTCGCGGCGCTTCAGGAACTCTGGGCGGTTGAGCAGGCGGGCATTAGCTTCCAGCAGGCTTTCCTTGCGGCCACAGTCAAACCAGTTATCCACGGCTGTCGTCACCATTTCGGCCCCGTCCTGAATCATGAGCATGAGCGCATCCGTGAGCTGAAACTCGCCGTGGGTGCGCTGGTCCTGCTCCACGATGCGCTCCAGAGCCGAGGCCAGCCAGTCGGGGTTGGCAATTTTGTAGAGCCCCACCAGCGCGTAGTTCGACTTCGGAATACGAGGCTTCTCTACCACTTTGGTTACACGTCCGCCGGCTCCGGTTTCCACCAACCCGAACAACGAAGGCGTTTTCACTTCCTTCACGGCCAGCACGTTGCCGGGCGTGGCCATCATGGCAGGCAGGTCAATATCCACAATGGTGTCGCCGAGTAGAATCAGGATGCCATCCTGCTCATGGCGGAACTGCTCCCGCGCCAGCCAGAGGGCATGGGCAATACCTTCGCGCGGCTCCTGCACCACAAATGAGCTTTGGAGCTGCGGATACTGCTTGCGCACGTAGCTTTCTACCTTCTCACCCAGGTAGCCAATGATAAATACGAATTCCTGCACCCCGGCATCCACCAGCCGGTCGATGATATGGCCCAGAATAGTATTACCGGCCACGGGCACCAGCGTTTTGGGCTGGGTGTGGGTGTGAGGGCGTAGGCGGGAGCCGATACCGGCTACAGGAATAACTGCTTTCATGCGAGGGGGAAATCGGGAAGCACCGAAGCGCAAAATACACAATGCCGGTGGAGCAACCGTACAGACAACCGCTCTGTTCCGAATTCGTACTTTGCAGCGCGGCGGTTTTTCTGCCGCATGCCGCAAAGGATGCAGGATATCGGGCACCACCACCGACTTCTCACCCCTGCCCTGCTTTCCACCGTATCAGCATCTACTCTCTTCCATTTTTCATTCTCCCTACCCTATGAAACGCTTTTTGCTCTACTTCGCCGGCTTGGTGCTGCTGCTTACCCAGTCCTCGTGCGGCTACAACTCCATGGTCTCCAAAGACCAGAACGTGAAGAACAAATGGGCCAGTGTGCAGAGTGCCTATCAGCGCCGTACCGACCTGTTCAACAACGTGGTAAATACCATCAAAGGCAGCACAAAATTCGAGCAGACAACGCTGAAGGAAGTTGTGCAGGCCCGTGCGGCAGCTACCAGTGTAACCCTTTCGGCTGATCAGCTGACGCCCGAAAACCTGAAGAAGTTTCAGGAGTCCCAGAGCCAGATTTCATCAGGCATCGGCCGCCTGCTGGCCGTGCAGGAAAACTACCCGGAGCTGAAATCCACCAACGCTTTCCGCGACTTCCAAGCCCAGATTGAAGGCACTGAAAACCGCATCAACGTAGCCCGCAACGACTTTAACGCCGCTACCAACGACTACAACGGCTACATTAAGAGCTTCCCCAATAACCTGTTTGCCGGCATGTTCGGTTTCAAGGAGAAGCCATACTTTGAGGCCGATCCGGCTTCGCAGAAAGCTCCGGATGTACAGTTCTAACTTTTAGTTGTCAGTTGTCAGTTGTTGGTTGTCAGAGCATTTTCTGGCTTGTCAACCAACAACTGACAACTGCTTACTGACAACTAGCTATGACCAACCCTCTTACCCCTGAGCAGGAAGCGGCCCTGGTGGCGGCCATTCGGCAGGCGGAGCTGCGCACCTCCGGAGAAATCCGGGTGCACCTGGAAGATACCTGTCCTACTCCCGAGCCGCTGGACCGCGCCGCTCAGGTGTTTGCGGAACTGGGTATGCATCGCACTGCCCAGCGCAACGGCGTACTTTTTTACCTAGCCTGGCAGAGTCGGCAGTTCGCCGTTATCGGCGACGCCGGCATTAACTCCGTGGTGCCGGACGACTTCTGGGAAACGGCCAAGGAGAACGTACTGCAGCATTTTCGGGCCGAGAAATACGTGAACGGGCTGGAGCAGGGCATCCGGCTGGTAGGGGAACAGCTGCGCCGGTATTTCCCCTACGATGCAGCCACCGACCAGAATGAGCTGGACGACTCCATCTCCTTTGGCGACACGCCGCTTCGCTCATGAGGCAGCTCCTTTCTTTCGGGCAGCTGCGACGCGGGTGGTGGCTGGCGCTGTGGCTGGTGCTGCTGCAGCTAGCTGCGCAGGCCCAGAACATACCGCCGCGCCCCAACCCGCCCCGCCTCGTCAACGACCTGGCCGGCATGCTCCAGCCGCAACAGGCGGAGCAGCTGGAACGCAAGCTGGTAGCCTACAACGACTCCACCTCCTCGCAGATTGCCGTAGTGATAGTGCCCACGCTGGGCGACTACGACATTTTCGACTATGCCCAGCAGTTGTACCGCAACTGGGGTATCGGGCAGAAGGACCAGAGCAACGGCATTCTGATTCTGGTGGCGCAGCAGGAGCACAAGGCCCGCATTCATACCGGCTACGGGCTGGAAGGAGCGGTTCCCGATGTGCTGGCGAAGCGTATCATCTCCAGCACCATTGTACCGGCCTTTAAGGAAGAAAAGTACTATGAAGGCCTGGACCGTGCCACCGACCAGCTGATTGCCCTGGCCAAGGGCGAGTATAAGGCCGACCCGGCTACCCAGCCCAAAGCGCAGCGCAGCCGCGAAGATTCCAGCGGCTCGGGCATCAGCTTCTGGGTGATTATTGCCGTGCTGATTCTGTTTATTCTGCTCCGCAACCGGGGTGGCGGCGGTGGCCGGCGTAACCGGGGCTTCGGTGGCAGCATGATACCACCCATCATCTTCGGCGACTTCAGCGGCGGCCGTGGCACCTTCGGGGGCGGCGGAAGCTGGGGCGGCGGAGGAGGCGGTGGCGGCTTCGGCGGTTTTGGCGGCGGCAGCTCCGGCGGCGGCGGTGCCTCCGGCGACTGGTAGAGCGTAAGTAAGCAGTTGAATAGCTGAGTAGTATTCTGGTACCTGCCTGATAGGCACCAGAATACTACTCAGCTATTCCTTTATAGCTCTATTGCTCAGCTACTCTTTGGATAAGGTTACTACTCATTTACTACTTTATAGACAGGCAGCTCATAGAACGGGCGCAGCAGCTGCACCACGTCCAGGGCATCGGCCAGGGCCTGGTGAGCTACGGTATCATCTTCGAAGCCAGCGCGGGCCTTGCAGATCTGCATGGTGGGCAGGCGGGTATCCTTGCGCCAGTTCAGGTAGAAGGCTGCCGGATCCAGCATGGCGGGTTCAGCCCGTATTAATGAGCCATAGCCGGGGAGCTCACGCAGAAAGCCCAGGTCGAAGACGGCAATGTTCTTGCCGGCCATGGTTACGGGTACACAGTCCTTTTTATCAGGTTTGAAGCCGTGCGCCAGCAGAAACTCCCGCAGCTGCGGTAGCAACTCTTCGGGAGTACATAGCTCTGGGTTGGGCTCTTTGCGGGCCAGTTCGCGCAACAGTCCGGCATTCAGGGCCAGAGCTCCGGCCGTACCTACCAGCTCCGGGTGCCGCACAACGCGCCGGAATGCGGGCAACTCCGGTAGCGGCAGCAGATGCCGGGTATCCTCCACCACGGCGGCTAGTTCCAGGATCTGGTGGCGCTGGGGGTTGCTGCCGGAGGTTTCGAGGTCGAGGGAGATATAGCGCATAGAAGTGGCTCTACGCGCCGGTTACAGCCGGGTTCCGGAGAATAGGCATGTAATATTTCCGGTTTTAACGTGATTTTGCTTTGTTCCTGAGCCGGTTGTAGTGTAATTGCAATAGTAGCCAGCTTGGCTTATCCGCTTATTTTTGAATGCATGCAGCTTTTCATTCGGAATGGCTGTCAGTTTGTTGCCCCGCTCTATCCTTTCCATTATGTCTTGGTACCACCCTATTCCCTGCTCAGCAGTACTGAGCCTATTGCTTGCGCATACTGTCAATGCCCAGACAATTGCCCCTGATTCCTCGCGCCTAACGGCAGCCCGTACGCTAACTGAGCAGCGGTACACCCAGGCTATTCAGGACCAGTCCAGGCTGTACAATGGTACTGAATATGTGAATTACGCCCGCTACTACCAGGCCAGCGTGGGCAACCAGTTCTTCGTGTCGCCGGATGAGGCCGTGGGAGAAATAGAGTACGATGGACGCTTGTATGGCAATATCCCGCTGCGCTACGACTTACGCACGGACCAGGTAATTGTGAAGCAGCCCACCAGCTCCTTTTATGTGCAGCTGGTGCCGGAGCGAGTGAAGCGGTTCTCGGTGCACGGGCACCAGTTTGTGCGCCTGGAGGCCGACAGCGCCAATGCCCAGGGAATCCGCTCCGGGTTTTATGACTTGTTGCTGGACAAACAGGTGAAAGTATTTGCCCGGCGGACCAAGCAAATGCAGACGCAACCCAGCCAGAATGTAACGAAGGCTGAGTTTTATGCTTTCACCCAATACTTGATTCAGGTCAACAACGCGCTTCACTCCGTGAAAAGCAAAGGTTCAGTTATTTCTCTGTTTCCGGAGCGGCGCAAGGAATTGCAGCGGTATGCCCATGATAACCGACTGGCATTCACCAAAGAAACGCGGGAACAGGATATCATTCGCTTGGCCGATTATTACACCAGCTTACCGGCGGCACCACAGGCCAACGCCAGCAAATAAGCAGCAGAATTAATCTATGAAACACGTCTTTACTGTATTTCTGCTGCTCATGCTATTCAGTGCGGGCAACACGGCTCAGGCCCAGGAGTCCGCGCAGCAACCCATCAGCCTAAGCTTACAGCAGGTCCCCTTCGAGGAGTTTGCCAAGGCAGTTGAAGCCCAGACGCGCCTCCGATTTTATTTCAACCCCGCCGCCGTCGATAGTGTGGCTATAACGGTACAGGCTCAGCAGAAGCCCGTGCGAGAAGTGCTGCAACAGGCTTTGCAGAACACGCCCCTGCGCTTCGCCCTCGATGCGCAGAACCGGGTATTCGTGACCCGGGGAGTGACAATTACGCCGGAACTGGCAGAAAGCTTTTTTCAGCCGGAGCAGAATAATGCCCTCATCACCCAAGCCGACCCCAACGACCAGGAACCCGGCAGCACCCGCATCCGCTCGGTAAGCGCGGCGGCCAGTAAGCTGTACGACATTGGAACGGGCTCGGCAACGGGCAAAGCTACCCTGAGCGGCCGTATCCGGGAGGCAAAAACCGGGGAGCCCGTGGTAGGGGCAACCGTGTATATCGAGTCGCCGAACATTGGCACCAGCACCGACCAGTTTGGCTCCTATACCCTAACGCTGCCCGTGGGCCGGCACGATGTGAAGATCCGGGGAATAGGCTTTAAAAATACGCACCGGCTGGTGCAATTGCGCGGCGACGGTAAGCTGGATATAGAAACGGAGGAAGACGTAACGAGTTTACGCGAGGTGGTGATTGAAGCCGAGAAGGACAAGAACGTGGCCAGCCTGCAGATGGGCGTGGAGAAACTGGACATCAAAACGATGCGGCAGGTGCCCACGGCCTTCGGCGAAACGGACGTGCTGCGGGTGGTGCTGACACTGCCCGGCGTGAAATCGGTGGGGGAAGGCAATACCGGCCTGAACGTGCGCGGTGGTGCCACCGACCAGAACCTGATTCTGTTCAACGACGCGACTATCTACAACCCCTCGCACCTGTTCGGGTTCTTTTCGGCCTTCAACCCCGATGTTATTAAATCGGTGGAGCTCTACAAAAGTGCTATCCCGGCTAAGTATGGCGGCCGCCTGTCGTCGGTGCTGGATATTACCACCCGGGAAGGCAACAAGAAGAAGCTGGCCGGAGCCGGCGGCATTGGTCCGCTTACCAGCCGCCTGACGCTGGAAGGTCCCATCCTGAAGGATAAGAGCTCCTTTATCATTGGGGCACGCTCCAGCTATTCCGACTGGATACTGCATCTGCTGCCCAACGAAAGCTTCAAGCAAAGCTCGGCTGCGTTTAACGATATCAGTGCCCATATCAGCCACGAGTTCAACGACAAGAACACGGTGTACGCCACGGGCTACCTGAGTACTGACAAGTTCCAACTGGCCAGTGACACGGCCTATCGGTACCTGAACAAGAATGCCAGCGTGAAATGGCGGCACACTATCAATAACAAGCTGTACGGCGTGCTTACGGGGGCTATGAGCCACTACGAGTACGACATTACCAGCAAACGGGACGCGGCTACGGCTTCGGAACTGACCTACAAGATCAAGCAGTACCAGGCCCAGCTCGATTTCTCGTACGCGCCCAACGCCAAGCACACCATTGATTTCGGGGCCAGCTCCGTGCTATACCACGTGTCGCCGGGCGGGCTGACGCCTTCCGGAGCCGAGTCGCTGATTACGCCCGACGTACTGGCCCGGGAGCAGGGAGTGGAAAGCGCCCTCTACCTCTCCGACCGGATTGACGTGTCCTCGCGCCTATCGGTATCCATTGGCCTGCGTTATTCAATTTACAATGCGCTGGGGCCGCGCGAGGTGTATAACTACGCCCCGGGCCTTTCCAAAACGCTCAACACCATCATCGATACTTCCTACTATGGGCCGGGCAAAGTACTGGCCACCTACCATGGGCCCGAGTACCGGTTTTCGGCGCGCTATTCACTTACGCACAACTCGTCGGTTAAGCTCAGCTTCAACCGCACCCGCCAGTACATTCATATGCTGTCCAACACCACGGCCATGTCGCCGACGGACATCTGGAAGCTGAGCGACTCCAATATCCGGCCCCAGGTGGGCGACCAGTATTCTATCGGGTACTACAAAAACTTCCGGGCCAATACCATTGAGGCTTCGGTAGAAACCTATTACAAATCCACCAAGGATTTTGTGGATTACAAGGGAGGTGCCACCCTCATCCTGAACCACCACATTGAAACGGACATTGTAAATGCCGTAGGCAAGGCGTACGGAGTGGAAGTGATGCTGCGCAAGCTGACCGGCAAAATCAATGGCTGGGTGAGCTACACCTACTCCCGCTCGTTGGTGCAGGTAAACCAGGGCACTACTTCCGACATGATTAATGGGGGCCGCTACTACCCCAGCAACTTCGACAAGCCGCACGATTTTACCCTGATTGGCAACTACCGGTTCAGCCGCCGCATCAGTGCCTCGCTCAACTACACGTACAGCACCGGCCGCCCCATTACGCTGCCCCTCGCTAAATACTACGTGAGCAATGCCACGCGGGTGTACTACTCGGAGCGCAATGCCTACCGCGTGCCCGACTACTACCGCGCCGACCTGGCCCTGAACCTGGAGGGCAACCACAAGGTGAAGAAGCCCTTCCACAGTTCCTGGACGTTTGGCGTGTACAACCTCACCGGCCGCAAAAACCCCTACTCCGTGTACTTCAAATCGGTCGGCGGCCAGATTCGGGGGTATCAGCTTTCCATCTTCGGCCAGCCCATTCCCACGATTACCTACAACTTCAAGTTTTAGCGCCATGCTGACGGGGAGAAGCTGGCGCTGGATGAGAAGCTTGCTGCTGTTGCTATTGGCAGGCTGCGTGGAGCCGTATGCCCCGGAGGTGATAATTGCGCCCAATAACTACCTGGTAGTGAATGGGTACATCAATGGCAATGGGGTAACCAGCATTCAGCTTTCCCGCTCACAGCAGCTGGCCGCTACCGGGGTCTATCCGCCCGAAACCCGGGCCACCGTGTACATTGAAACTCTCGCCAACAAGCGTTACCCACTGGCCGAAACCACGGCGGGGCTGTACACTTCGGTAAGCCAGAAGCTGCCCACCGACCAGCAATACCGTTTGCGCATCCGCACCGTAGCAGGCCACGACTATACTTCCGACTTCACTGCGCTCAAACTCACCCCGGCCGTTGACCAGCTAGAGGGCCGAGTGCAGCCCAACGGCGTTCAGCTGTATCTGAGCACCCACGACGACCAGAACCAAACCCGCTACTACCGCTGGGAATACGAAGAAACCTGGGAGTTTTTTGCCGCCCATGAAAGCCTGTACGAGTATGTACCCAGCTCCGGCATGACAATTCCGCGCAAGGAGGGCATTTACCATTGTTGGCGTACCGAGAAATCAACCACCATTGAAACGTCCAGTACAGCCCGGTTGAGCCAGGATGCCGTGCGCGACTACCGCATGCAATTTATTCAGCCCCGGTCGCCGAAGTTGCGCAGCAAGTATAGTATTCTGGTGCGGCAGTATGGGATGTCGCAGGCGGAGTTTGACTATTGGGAAGAGGTGAAGAAGAACACGGAAAACATTGGTACCCTCTTCGACCCATTGCCCAGCCAGATTCAAGGCAACGTGCACGCCGTGAGTGATGCCGAGGAGCCGGTGTTTGGCTTCGTGGGCGCTACTACTCAGGTAGAAAAGCGTATTTTCATTGGCCGGTTGGATGTGCCGTTGGAGTGGAGTTACATCAATGAGGGATACGAACAGTGCCCTGAGCCGTTTCCGGCCCCCAGTGGCTATACCGCACAGCAGCTATTCGGAGAGCTGAATCTGGAGCTCGTGAGCCGCAGTACGATGCTTCCACGGGAGTGTGTAGACTGCCGACTGAGGGGCAGCAACGTCAAGCCCAGTTTCTGGCCTTAATAACTGATATACACGTAGTTAAAATTTACACCCTGTCTTATGTCGGCTTTCATGCGTCTGGCTATCTGGAGTTTACTGTTGCTGCTAACCGGCTGCGTGGAGCCTTATGCCCCTGAGGCCGTTACGGCTCCCAGCAACTACTTGGTCATTAACGGCTTCATCGACGGCAACGGCACTACCCGTATCCGGCTTTCCCGCAGTGTGCAGATAGCCTCGCCCTCAGTGTTTCCGGCGGAGCGCCGGGCTACAGTAGTCATTGAAAACCAGGCTGGCCAGCGCTACTACCTCACCGAAACCGATACAGCGGGGCTCTATACTTCGAAACGGCTGACGCTGCCGGCCAACCAGAACTACCGCCTCTACATTCGTACTTCTGCCGGCCGGGAATATGCCTCTGACTACACTCCGCTGAAAATTGCACCCGCTTTTGATCAGCTGGAGGGGCGCACCCAGACCAACGGGCTGCAATTGTACCTGAGTACCCACGACGACCAGAACCAGACCCGCTACTACCGTTGGCAGTACGAGGAAACCTGGGAGTTTACCTCCGCCTACGAGAGCCTTTACCGGTACGCGGGTAACAACAAAATGGTCCTCCGCAAGGAGGACATTTACCACTGCTGGCGCATTGAGCCTTCTACCACCATTGTGACCACCAGCACGGTGCGCCTGAGCCAAGACGCCGTGCGCGACTACCGCCTGCTGTTTATTCCGCGGGCTTCTGAAAAGCTGCTTTCCCGCTACAGCATTCTGGTGCGGCAGTACGGGATGTCGCAGGCGGAGTTTGACTACTGGGAGGCCGTGAAGAAGAACACGGAAAACATCGGCACCCTCTTCGACCCATTGCCCAGCCAGATTCAGGGTAACGTGCACTGCCTTTCCGATGCCCAGGAGCCCGTGCTCGGCTTCGTGGGGGCTTCTACCGTGGTAGCAAAACGAATCTTCATTGAAAGAGGCAGCCTGCCCCGTGAGTGGATACCGCAACAGGAGGGCTACGAGGCGTGCACCGGCCTCGACCACTGGCCTAGCATCAAATACCAGGACTACACCATGGATGATATGTTCGGCGACTCCGTGTACCGGACGCCTGTCACCCGTGTAGGGGGTGGTTACACTATGCAAACCATAGATTGTGTCGACTGCCGGATACGCGGCACTAACAGAAAACCCAGCTACTGGCCCTAACTCCTACTGATTACCAAGCCAGCATACCACACCTTTTCTCATGCGCATGCCTTCTTTTTTACGTTATTCTCTGTTGAGCTTGTGGCTGGCCCTCAGCCTCAGCAGCTGCGTACAGGAATACCTGCCTGCTGTCATCAGTGACGACAACAACTACCTGGTAGTGGACGGCTTCATTAATGGCAATGGGGTAACCAGCGTTTCGCTTACACGCTCCTTGCAGCTGGCGGCCAAGGGTACCTACCCACCCGAAACCCGGGCCGTGGTGTTCATTGAAAGCGCCAGCAACCAGCGCTATGCGCTGAAGGAAGCTACGCCCGGCGTGTATACCTCACCAACCCAGGTGCTGCCCGCCAATCAGAATTACCGCCTTTATATTCGCACGGCTACCGGCCGTGAATACGCCTCCGACTTTACGCCGCTGAAGACGACACCCGCCATTGATGCGTTTGGCGGCCGGCCGCAGGCGGGTGGCTTGCAGTTCTACATCAGTGCCCACGACGACCAGAGCCAGACCCGCTACTACCGCTGGCAGTACGAGGAAACCTGGGAGTTTACCTCCGCTTTCCGCAGCACCGTCGTTTACGTAAACAACCGGGTAGTCCCCCGCACCGATAATATCTACAACTGCTGGCGCACCGAGAAATCAACCTCGCTGAATACCACCAGCACGGTGCGCCTGAGTCAGGATGCCGTGCGCGACTACCGCCTGCTGTTTATTCCGGCTACCGCGGGCCGCCTGCGCAGTAAGTATAGCATTCTGGTGCGGCAGTACGGGATGTCGCAGGCGGAGTTTGACTACTGGGAGGCCGTGAAGAAGAACACGGAAAACATCGGCACCCTCTTCGACCCATTGCCCAGCCAGATTCAGGGTAACGTGCACTGCCTTTCCGATGCCCAGGAGCCCGTGCTCGGCTTTGTGGGGGCTTCTACCGTGGTCGAAAGACGCATCTTCATTGACCGCATCGACCTGCCCAATGACTGGCCGACCAACCTGGATGGCTACGAAAACTGCATTGGTCTGGATACTTTTCCCAGTATGCGGTGGAAGGGGCTTACTCTGCAGGAATACTTTGCCAGCCCGGAAGAGCGTATTCCGGTAAGTGTCAATGGGCCCTTCTATACTTCTCAAAGCCCCGCCTGCGTGGATTGCCGCCTACGAGGCACCACCACCAAGCCTAGCTTCTGGCCTTAGCCGCCTAGTATCCCAACCGGTCTGTTCTTCCTTTCTTTCGTCCTTATGTTATCTGCTACCCGCTCACCTATTTCCTGCAGTGTTGCGCTGCTGGCGTGCCTGGCAACGGCCAGTACGACCCGGGCTCAGTCTGACTCACTTCGTACCCTCACGCAGCGCTTCACTGCGTATCAGCAGCAGACGCTGCAGGAGAAAGTATATCTGCACCTGGACCGGCCGTTGTATCTCAGTGGTGAGGTACTGTGGTTTAAGGTATACGCCACCGATGGTACGTACGGCAAGCCACTGACCATGAGCAAAGTGGTGTATGTGGAAGTGCTGGATAGAAACCGGCAACCAGTGCTGCAAGCCAAAGTGCCGCTTAAGAACGCCACCGGCCAGGGCTCATTCCAGCTGCCGGCCGGCCTGAACTCCGGCAGCTACACAGTACGGGCCTATACCAACTGGATGAAAAACTTCAGCCCCGAGTTTTTCTTCCACGCGCCGGTTACCATCGTGAATACGCTGCAGGCCTCCGGGGCCGTGTCGACACTGGATACCACGGCCTATGACGTGCAGTTTTTTCCGGAAGGCGGCAACCTGGTGCAGGGTGTGCAGAGCCAGGTGGCATTCAAGGTAAGTAACCGCACCGGCCAGAGCGTTCCGGTGGAAGGCACCGTGCTTGACAGCCAGGGACAGACGCAGGCCAGCTTCAAAACCCTGAAATTTGGCATGGGCTCCTTTCGCTTCACGCCGGCCGCTACCAGCCCCTACACTGCCGTGCTCAAGCTACCGAATGGCCGCCTGCTGACGCGCAAGCTGCCGGCTGCCTTTGCCGAGGGCTACGTGCTGCACCTCACCGAGCCCGATGCCCAGCGTGTGCGCATTACCGTGCAGGCCCCGGGCCACAACCAGGAAACAGTGTATCTGCTGGGTCATGCGCGGCAGCAGCTCGCCCTGGCTACCAGCGCCCCCATAGTGAACGGGCAGGCCGAGTTTGTAGTGGACCGCAAGGCCCTGGCTGACGGAATTTCGCATTTTACGCTGTTCAATGGCCGCCGCCAGCCGGTGTGTGAGCGGCTATACTTCCGGCGACCCACGGAGCAGTTAACCATTCAGACGCTGCCCGATAAGCGCCAGTATGCCTCCCGCAGCAAAGTAAACCTCCGGCTTGCTACCGCCACGGCGGCCGGGCAGTCCCTGCCGGCCAGCCTCTCCGTAGCAGTGTACCGCGCCGATTCATTGGTGGCAGAAACCGGGGCCGATATCCGCAGCTACCTCTGGCTGACTTCTGACCTGCAGGGTACCATTGAAAATCCAGCCTACTATTTCACCAGCACGGAGCCCGAAACTGCTGCCGCTACCGATAACCTGATGCTCACGCACGGCTGGAGCCGGTTCCGGTGGGAGGATGTGCTGCGCCGTCAGCCACCACGCCTCCCGTATCTGCCCGAAGTAAACGGACACCTGATTCGGGGCCGCATTACCCAGCGCCAGAACAACCAGCCCGCCCCGGATATTACGGCGTATCTCACTTCGCCCAGCCGTACAGTACGGTTGAGCAACAGCATCAGTGCCGCCGATGGAACTGTGCTGTTTGAAACGGCCGACTTCTACGGGGTTCGGGATGTGGTGGTGCAAACGAACACGCAGCGCGACAGTACCTACCGGGTGGAACTGGATTCGCCGTACTCACAAGCCTTTGCGACGAGTATGTTTACCCGACCTTTCACGCCGTATCCACGCTTCAAAGACGAATTCACCCTGCGTCACCTGCAAAACCAGGTTCAGACGACGTATAACCGCAAGTTCACCAGCGTTTTCTCGCAGCCTGCCACCGATACTCTGGCATTCTTCGGGAAACCAGATGAGAAGTATTGGCTGGATGACTATACCCGCTTTAAAACGCTGGAGGAAGTGCTCCGCGAGTATGTGCCGGGCGTAAAGGTGCGCCTGCGCAAGGATGGTTTTCACTTCAACGTCCTCGATAACCCTAACCGCACCATGTTCACGGATGAGCCGCTGGTGCTGCTGGATGGGATGCCCGTGTTCAACACCAACAAGATGATGGCCTATGACCCGGCCAAAATCAAGAAACTGGAAGTGCTGGACAGCCGCTACTTCCAGGGCCGCGCTTTATACAACGGCATCATCAGCTTCTCCACTTACAAAGGAAATCTGGATGGGTTTCCGCTCGACGCCCGCGCCCTCGTACAGGAATACGACGGCCTGCAGCGGCAGCGGGAGTTCTATGCGCCTCGCTACGACACCCCCGAGGCCCGGCAGAGCCGTCTTCCCGACTTGCGCAACCTGGTGTACTGGAACCCACAGGTAATGACTACTCCAGGCCAGCCGGCCGTACTTGAATTCTTCACCCCTGACCAACCCGGTCAGTACCGGATAGTGGTACAGGGTCTGTCCACATCGGGTGCGGCGGGCAGCAACACTAGCATGTTCGATATTACACCGGCTCAGTAGCTACCGGCTGCCTTATGAAGAACGGCCGCTCCAATTGGGGCGGCCGTTTTGCTTGTATGAGGCTTGGCAGGCAGCTTAATGGTCGCTCATCACTCCCACTTGTACCTCCACCGCCAATCGATTTTCCGGTGGGGGCACGGGGCAGGAATAGCCACTTTGGTAGGCGCAATACGGGTTGTAGGCTCGGTTGAAATCGAGTAGTACCTGGCCGCCGCGGATCTGGCCCCGGCGCAAATCAAGGTAGCGGCCGCCGCCGTAGCTGCCGTGACCGTTGGTACGGTCGGTGAAGGGCACGAACAGATAGTCGCGGTAGTCGGTGGTGTTGAGCAGGTCCAGGCTTTGGTACACAGTGAGCTGCCGCGGCTGGCCGTCAAGCACGAATTCCAGCACGCCATACTTGCGGTAGAGCGGCCGCCGCACGGTGCTGGTCGGCATCGGGAACGGGGCCGAGAGGGAATCAGGCACGAAGCGTGCTACCACGCAGGCCGCGTAGCGCACCGGGTAAAACGGCAGTCCGGCAAACGCCGCGCGGGCCGCGCGAGGCAACGGCGTACGGGTAGAGTCGCGGTATTCCGTGTTGAGTTCCTGCTGGAAGGCGGCCACCTGCCGGGCATGCTCGGGAGCAGTGGGGCGGACTACTGAAGCAGACTGGGCTGACGCGACTCCGCACCCAAACCACAGCGTACTCAGAGACAAGCAAAAGAGAAAGCGCATACGGGCAAAGAAACAACAAACTCCCCACCGCCCGTGTAAATTCCGGTGCCTGGCTCGCCACCCGGTGCCGAAGTTGCGTAATCCGGTTGCCGGGCTGCGGGTTGTGCTAGTCCGGCCCCGTTGCCTTCCGTACCTTCGCAGATATGACTCCCGACGCTCCCGCCGCCCAGCCCCACAAGCTTTTCCTGCTCGACGCTTTTGCCCTGATTTACCGCGCCCACTTTGCCTTCAGCAAGAACCCGCGCGTGAACTCCAAGGGCCTCAACACCGGGGCCATCCTGGGCTTCACCAATACGCTGGTGGAAGTGCTACAGAAGGAGAAGCCCACCCACATTGGGGTGGCGTTTGATGCGGCCAAAAAGACCTTCCGCCACGAGCAGTACGCCGAGTACAAAGCCCAGCGCCAGGCCATGCCCGAGGATATCGGCCTGGCTATTCCCTACATCAAGCAGATTATCAAGGCCTTCCACATTCCCATTTTGATGGTAGAAGGCTACGAGGCCGACGATGTGATTGGCACCTTGGCCCGCCGGGCCGAGGCTCAGGGCTTCGGCGAGGTGTTCATGATGACGCCCGATAAGGACTACTGCCAGCTCGTGACGGACTGCATCAAAATCTACCGGCCGGCCTTCATGGGCAACGCCGCCGAGGTGCTGGACATAGCGCACGTGCTGCAGCGCTTCGAGATTGAGCGGCCCGAGCAGGTAATTGACATTCTAGGCCTGCAGGGCGACGCCTCCGACAACATTCCGGGCATTCCGGGCATCGGCGAGAAAACGGCCAAAACCCTGATTCAGCGGTTTGGCTCGGTGGAAAACCTGATTGCCAACGTGGACCAGCTCAAGGGCAAGCAGCAGGAAAACGTGCGCAACTTCGCCGAGCAGGGCTTGATGAGCAAGGAGCTGGCTACCATCCACCTGGATGTGCCCATCGAGTTTGAGGCTGACAAGCTGGTGCTGGACAAGCCCGACGAGGAGCAGTTGCGCCAGCTGTTCGACGAGCTGGAGTTCCGCCAGTTGGCGGCCCGCGTGCTGGGCGGCGGCAGCCCCGCCGGCGTGAGTGCCGCCCCGGCCTCCCGCGGAGCACGGCGCCCCAAGGTGGCGGAAGGCCAAGGCAGCCTGTTCGGCTCCTCCTCGGATGCGGCCGTGGCCATTGGGGCCGAGGAAGGCGAAACCGGTGAGTTTGGGGCGCCCGCTGGGCCACGCCTGACCCTGCAGGACGTGCCGCACCAGTACCACCTCATCGATACGCCCGAGCTGCGCAAGTCGCTGCTGGAATTCCTGCTGCAGCAAACCGAAGTCAGCTTCGACACCGAAACCACCGGCCTGGATACCATGACGGCCCGGCTGGTGGGCCTCTCCTTCTGCTGGCTGCCCGGCGAGGCCTACTACGTGCCCGTGCCGCACGATGACCACGCCGCCGCCCAGGCCCTCATCGACGAGTTTCAGCCCTTCTTCGAGGCCCCGCACATCCTCAAGATCGGCCAGAACATCAAGTACGACCTCACCATCCTTAAGCACTATAAAGTCGCCATCAACGGGCCGCTGTTTGATACCATGCTGGCCCATTACCTGCTGGAGCCCGACATGCGCCACAACATGGATGTGCTGGCCGAAACCTACCTGCACTACACGCCCGTCAGCATCACGGAGCTGATCGGCCCCAAAGGCAAAAATCAGAAAACCATGGCCGACCTTCCGCCGGCCGAGGTATCGGACTACGCCTGCGAGGACGCCGACGTGACCTTGCAGCTCAAGCACGTGTTTGAGCCCATGCTGAAGGAAGTGGGCCTGCTGGAGCTGCTCAACGAGGTAGAAAACCCGCTGGTGCCGGTTCTGGCGGATATTGAATACGAGGGTGTGAAAATCGACTCCTCGGCCATGGGCGAGTACTCGGCCGAGCTGCAGGGCTACATTCAGGACATTGAGAAGCAGATTTTCGCGGAAGCCGGCCAGGAATTCAACATCGGCTCGCCGAAGCAGCTGGGCGAGGTGCTGTTTGATAAGATGGACCTGGGCCGGGGCAAAATCAAGAAAACCAAAACCGGCCAGTACGCTACCGGCGAGGAAGTGCTCAGCCAGCTGGCCGCCGACGCCCCCATTGCCGGCCTGATTCTGGAGCACCGCCAGCTCAGCAAGCTGCGCAGCACCTACGTGGAGGCCCTGCCCCAGCTGGTGTGCGAGCTGGACGGCCGCGTGCACACCTCGTTCAACCAGGCCGTAACGGCCACCGGCCGCCTTAGCAGCACCAACCCTAACCTGCAGAACATTCCCATCCGCACCGAGAAAGGCCGCGAAATCCGCAAGGCCTTTGTGCCGCGCGACGCCAACCACGTGCTGCTGGCCGCCGACTACTCGCAGGTAGAGCTGCGCATCATGGCCGATTTCTCGGGGGATAAAACGATGATTGAAGCCTTCCGTCAGGGCCTCGACATCCACACCAGCACGGCCAGCAAGGTGTTCCACGTGCCGCTGAATGAGGTAGACAGCGAGATGCGCCGCAAGGCCAAAACCGTCAATTTCGGTATCATTTACGGCATTTCGGCCTTCGGCCTGGCCCAGCGCATCGGCATCTCGCGCAAGGAAGCCACCGAAATCATCGACACCTATTTCGAGGAGTTTTCGTCGGTGAAGCAGTTCATGGACGACAGCATCAACAAAGCCCGGGAGCTGGAATACGCCACCACGCTGCTGGGCCGCCGCCGCTACCTGCGCGACATCAACTCGCGCAACGCCACCCTGCGCGGCTACACCGAGCGCAACGCCATCAACGCCCCCATCCAGGGCACCGCGGCCGACATCATCAAGAAGGCCATGATCAACATCCACGAGTGGCTGCGTCAGGAAAAGCTCGGCACCAAGATGATCCTGCAGGTACACGACGAACTGGTGTTCGACGCCGTGCAGGAGGAAGTGGCCTACATCACCCCCAAAATCAAGGAGCTGATGGCCACCGCCCTGCTCCTCCCCCACGGCGTGCCGCTGGAAGTGGAAGTAGGCACCGGCAAGAACTGGCTGCAGGCCCATTAAAACGTCAGCTTTCAGTAGTAGCGCGAACTGTGTAGTTCGTGCCTCCGCACCGTTAGGATCTTTTGAACGGCTTAGGGGCGCGAGCTGCACCGTTCGCGCTATTACCTGTCGGTTCTTATTGCAAGCGTAGTCTGACCTAAGGGTTGGAGCGGTAAGGCATCTTCGTGCCCCGCGGGCCGTATAGCCCAATTATACTGCTCACTTTACGGCTTGCACTCATGGCTTCCCAACCCCACACCACCACCCTGCAAAACGTGGCCCGCGTTCTGATGGGCTCCTTTATGGTAGTAGCCGGCACCGGCCACCTCACGTTTCAGCGGCAGGAGTTCCAGGCCCAGGTACCCGACTTTGTACCGCTGAGCAAGGATACCACCGTGCTGGCCTCGGGCGTAGTGGAAATTGGGTTGGGACTGGGGCTGCTGGCCCTGAAAGGCAAAAATCGGGTACGAATGGGCATTGGGCTGGCGGCATTCTACGCGGCCGTGTTTCCCGGCAACATTCACCAGTACACCCACCACCTCTCCGCCTTCGGCCTCGATACCGACCAGAAACGGCTAGCGCGGCTGTTTTTTCAGCCGGTGCTGATGGGCTGGGCCTTGTGGAGCACGGGGGCGCTGAATGCGCTAAAAAAACGCTCGTAGCTTCAATTGCTTTAAACACCTGGCCTCCGGGCCGGTAGTAGTGCGTATGACAACCGACGTTTCTTTTGATGTGGTGGTGATTGGGGCCGGCCCCGTGGGCTTAGCCTGCGGGCTGGAAGTGCAGCGGCGTGGCCTCTCGGTGTGCGTGCTCGACAAGGGCGCGCTGGTGAATTCCATCATCGGCTACCCCACCAACATGGAGTTTTTCTCCACGCCCGAGCTGCTCGAAATCGGGGGGCATCCCATGACCACGCTGCACTACAAGCCCCTGCGGGAAGATGCCCTCGACTACTACCGCCGCGTAGCCCAGGCCGAAAAGCTCACCCTGCGCCTCTACGAGCGGGTAACCGGCCTCGAAGGCGAGCAGGGTAGCTTTACAGTCGTAACCGAGAAGGGCCGTATTGGAGCCCGCTTCGTAATTGTGGCCACCGGCTTCTACGACGCGCCCAACCTGCTGCGCGTGCCCGGCGAAGACCTGCCCCATGTAACGCACTACTACAAGGAACCCTACGCCCACGCCGACCAGGACGTGGTAATTATCGGGGCCAAAAACTCCTCGGCCAAGGCGGCTTTGCAGTTGTTGCGCGCCGGGGCCCGGCCCGTGCTGGTCGTGCGCGGCCCGGAAATCAGCGAGTCGGTGAAGTACTGGATCCGGCCCGACCTGGTGAATCGCATCAAGGAAGGCCGCATCGGCTGCTACTTCAACAGCACCGTGGCCAATATCACCGCTTCCACCGTGGAGCTGAACACCCCCGACGGCCCGCGCACCCTGCCCGCCCAGCACGTGTACGCCCTCACCGGCTACCACCCCGACTTCCGGTTTCTGGCTACCCTGGGCATCACCTGCGAGGCCGACGCCGCCCAGACGCCTACCCACCACGCCGACACGCTGGAAACCAACCGCCCCGGCCTGTACCTGGCCGGTACCGTGTGCGGCGGCCTGAACACCAGCCGCTGGTTTATTGAGAATGGCCGTTACCATGCCCAACTTATTGCTGCCCGCCTGGGCGGTGAGGCAATGCCCAAATTGCCGGACGTTTTACAGCCCGTGCAGTTCTCCTGATTCTGCTGATTTAGTCCTTATTAAAAAAGGCCCTTCCGCCGAAGCAGAAGGGCCTTTTTATGATTATCCCGCAAATACCTAGGGCAGCGTTACGCCACGGTAAGTGTTGGGGTTTACATAAGGCAGCGTAGAGCCATACTGCGCATTGATTGCCTTGATTATCTCATTGGCAATAATGGCGTAGCCACGGGGCGTGGGGTGCACACCATCCAGCGAGAACAGGTTACCCGAAATGTAGCTGGCCGTGTTGGTAACCCCATTAGTGCCATAGCCACTGGCAGCTACCTGGTTGAAGAAGATGTTGGCATCGAACAGCGCCAGGCCTTTGGTAGCCGCCAGGTTGCGCAGAGCGGTGTTGTAGCCCAGCGTAGCCGTAGCCACAGTAGCCTGCTCCACATCATCCAGCACGAAGGCGCTGGGGAAGGGGTTTTCCGCCGTTACACCCAGGGCCTTGGTGGTATCCACCCCGAAAGCCGTCAGGAACAAAGGGAAGCCCGCAGCCGGCTGACCCGACTGCGCGTACAGGTAGCGCCACACGCGTCCACCGGGCCGGCCAATCAGGCCCACGAACGGCGACGAAGTAAGCGTGAACAGCTGGCGGCCGCTGCCCCCGGCATCCCGGATGTCGCTTACCGCAATGGTTTTACGGTTAGCAGAAGTTGGCCCGCCAGTAGCTGCACCAGTGGTAATTACCAGGCCGGGTACCCCTGCGGCACTCAGGCTGGTACGCAGACGCGGGCCTACCGTGGTAAAGAACGGAATACCCGATACATCCGGAATCGTGGAAATAACACCTTTCGCGCCACCAGCCGTCAGCACGTTAATGATACGCGTAGCTTTCAGCGTGAACGTATCAGTGCGGGTGATGGTGTTGGTGGCCGCCGTGGAGGCGCCGCCGCTGGTGGAGTAGCCCAGCACGTCGTTGTTACCCAGCCAGGAGCTGAAGAAGGTGGCCGTAGCGGCTTCACGCTTCACGCGCTGGAAGTAGGTCTCCAGCGGGTTGGTAGTGGGGGTAATCCGCTCGAAATACGGGTTACCGGCCACGCTGCCGTAGCCCGGTGTCTGCACGTTGTCCATCCGGATGCCGGGCACGCCCAGGTTATTCACGGCCGCATCGTAGCGGGTGTACAGGGGGCCGCCGGTGGGCGAAGCACCCCGGATAGCCAGGCTGGTAGTTACCGGAGCCGTAATAGGCGAGCCACTGGCGTCAAAGCCGGCCAGACGCAGGTAGCCCGAGCCATTGCGCTGCGCATCCGTGAACAGCGGCTGCGCGAAGTCGCCGCCGCCGGCCAGTTTGAACTGCTGCGCCAGCAGGTTGGGGTACGAGTTCAGCTGGCCTTCGAGGTACAGACCACCATCGGAGTAGCCGGCCGTGAGCGAGTTACCCACCGCAATGTAGCGCGAGAAATTAGCCGAGCCGCTGGTAGCCGGAGCCGGAGCATCCAGCTCCGGCTGGCAACCTGCCAACGCCAGCAGTGCCAGCGCGGGCAGCGCCTTTTTCAGAGCAGAAGTATTCATATACAAAAGAGGAGGCAGAGGTGGGAATTAGAAGTTGTAATTGAAGCCGATACCGGGAATTACAATGTTCGTCTTGTAAGTGCCCGCCACGCGGTCCAGCGACGTACCATTGTTCAGCAGCTCGTTCTGCGTCTGGGTGCGCTTCTTAATGCTCACGTACTGAGCCGAAAGGTCAACTCCAAACTTGCCGAAGGAGTACGTGGCGCCCAGCGTACCGCTCACGCGGTCAGCATCCGGCGTTTCCGGCGTTACGTAGCCGTCTTTCACCGGCGAGTTGTCATAGGAGCCACCGGCACGCACCGTCAGGCCGTCGGTCAGCTTGTACTGGCCACCGAGGCGGAACGTCAGAGCGTCCTGGTAGTAGCGCTTCGAGGTGGATTTGTTGCTGGTGCCCAGGTTCTGATCGAAGGTGAAGTCCAGGGTTTTGTAGCGGCTCCACTGTACAAAGTTCACGTCGAAGCCCAGCGTCAGCTTGTCGTTGGGCATTACGCCTACACCAATGCTGGTAGTGGCGGGCAGCGGCAGCGTTACGTCAAACTTGGTAGCAGCAAACGAGGAGGCCAGCGCCGTGGGCGTGTTGGTGATGGTCACGGTACCATCCTTCACGTGCGCATCAATGTGAGAACGGTAGCTGACACCCAGGCTCAGCTTATCCGAAGGCTTAAAGAACACGCCGGCGTTGAAGCCCACTTTGTGCTCGGCTTTGCCGTCCAGCTCCACGTGGCCGTCGGGGTAGTTACCGATGCTGATGTCCTTCTGCAGGTTTACGGCACCATAGGCCAGAATTACCGGACCACCGCCAATGCTCAGTTGGTCGGTAATAGCGTAGCTCACAGTAGGCTGCACGAAAACCGACTTCAGGTCGATGTCGGTGAGGCTATAGCGGCCTTCCCAGCCGGAAGCGTACTGCAGCTTGCTGCCGAAGGGAGTATATACGGCAATACCCAACCGCCATTTGCCTTCCGCTGGGCCGAAGCCCGCGTACAGGTTAAAAGGCGTTACGATGCTGTTGCGCAGGGTGCGCTCATCGGAGCCGAACTGCCCCCGAAACGACTGGCGAGCCAGCGTGACGTTGCCGCCAATCTGTACGCCCCGCTCCCGCACCATGGCCAGCGCACCGGGGTTATAGAACATGGCCGCCTGGTCCAGAGACAGGCCTACGCCTACGCCGCCCATGCCGTTGTTCTTCTGCCCGGCCAGCGTTACCTGGAAGCCGCCCGCCGAAGCAGCCGTGCCCGAGAGCAGCGCCCCTCCCACGAGGAGTAGAGATTTTAGATTCATACGAAAGAAGAGTGAGTGAGAATTTGTGGGGTTAGTGCCCTAAATGTATGGAAAATGACTTTGTTTATTCGGCGTGCCGAATAAATTTCTGTGCTGCTTTTAATGGGTTTGTGAGTACTTGCTCAGTGAACTGGTGAAGCCAGTAGCGCATTTTTTATGGATTCATACTTCTTCGGTATCGGGCACCCGGCGCGAGTGCAGATCCAGCACCTGCCCGGCTACCAGCAGGTGAACCACAAAGTTCTGACCGCTCACCGGCTCGCCCCGCCCGATACGGCCCAGGTTGCTGCCCGTCAGGTGGCGGCCATCCACCACCATTACTACCCCATCCCCGAATACTTCGGCATGACGGCCCTGGCGGATAATCACACCGGTTTCCTCGGCCAGGCCCATGCCCAGGCACATCGGGTGCGCCAGTAGCGCGTGCGCCAGCCGCCCGAACCGGCCCCGTTCCACGAAGTGCTGATCAATGAGCAGACGAGGCAGCAGGCCCAGACCGTTGCTGGTGAGCATGCCGCCCTTACGCAGGGCCCGCCAGCCATATCCCTCTACTACCATAAACTCCGGCATTACGGCGGCCCCGGCGCTGGTTCCGGCAATAATGAAGTCCGGCTCCTGCTGGTAGCGCTCCAGCAGCACCCGCAGAAACTCCGTACCCAGCAGAAAATCGGTAATCCGCTCCTGGTCGCCGCCGCTGAAAAACACCAGACTGGCCCGGCGCAGGCGGCGCAGCGTATCGGGGGCATCGGCGGGGTGATGCTCACTGATGCGCAGGTGGCGGGCTCCCACGCAGCCCAGCTCACGCAAAGCCCGCTCGTAGGCCCGGGCGGAGCGGGTATCGTCGCGGGAGGCCACTGTAATGATTTCAACCGGCAGCCCGGGCTTCGGCAGCATGTCGCAGAGCAGGGCCAGCATGGCATCGTCGTCGCCGCCCCCGAGGGCTACTAGCGTACCGAGTGGCTGCACGGCGGGAGAGTGAGGCATAGTGGGCGGAGGGGAGTAGGAGCCAAATGTACGCTACCTGCGCAATTTGGCAACATCCGGCGGCATTCGGCTCCTGCGGCGCTGGTGGTTGCTGTGTCCCAACCGGCCCTGCGGCCGGGTTTCGCGTATAGGCTTTCAACCTGCGCAGAAAGTTACCGGCCGGGGCACGGAATCCGCCTTCGAAAGCCCTACTTTTGCGCGCCGGTTTTAACCGCCCACCAACTCCCGTCTGCCTAGCGAAAAAACACCCCTCTTGTAGTTCATGAATCAGCACCCGACTACCGACCACATCACGTCCCTGATTCAGGAGGGCGAGTTTTTCAAACTCAAGGAGGCGCTCAAGCTATTTGAGCCGAACGAAGTAGTAGAGCTGCTGGAACAGGAAGAGGAGCGGGAGCAGCTTATCATCTTCCGGCTGCTGCCGCTGCAGCTGGCCACGGAGGTGTTCGAGTACCTGGACCTCGACATTCAGAAGCACTTTCTGGCCAACCTCTCGCAGGATAAGATTTCGGACATTCTCAACGAAATGTCGCCCGATGACCGGACGGCGCTGCTGGAGTTTCTGCCCGACGAGCTGGTGCGGGAACTGATCCAGACGCTGTCGGAGCCGGAACGCAAGGTAACGCTGGAGCTGCTGGGCTACCCCGAGTACTCGGTGGGCCGCCTGATGACGCCTGACTACATTGCCATCCGCGAAAACTGGACGGTGCAGCAGGTGCTCGATTATATCCGGCGGCACGGCGGGCAGTCGGAAACCCTGAGCGTGCTGTACGTGACCGACGAGCGGGGCGTCCTCATTGACGATATCCGCATCCGGGAGTTTCTGCTGGCCGACCCACAGAAGCGGGTGAGTGAGTTGATGGACCGCCGCTATGTGCAGCTCAACACCATGCAGGACCAGGAGGAAGCCATTGAGGTGTTTCGCCGCAACGACCGGGTGGCCCTGCCCGTGGTGAACGACGAAGGCGTGCTGTTCGGCATCGTGACCATCGACGACATCCTCAGCATCCGGGAAGAAGAAGACACCGAGGATATTCAGAAGCTGGGGGGCTCGGAGGCCCTTGATGAGCCGTACCTGACCATTGCCCTGCCCAAAATGATTCAGAAGCGGGCCGGCTGGCTGGTGATTCTGTTTCTGGGCGAGATGTTTACGGCCACGGCCATGGGCTTCTTTGAGGGAGAAATTGAGAAGGCCGTGGTGCTGGCTTTGTTTGTGCCGTTGATTATCAGCTCGGGCGGCAATGCCGGCTCCCAGGCGACGTCGCTCATCATCCGGGCCATGAGCCTGGGCGAAATCACCATTGGGGAGTGGTGGCGCGTGATGCGCCGCGAAATTCTGTCGGGGTTGTCGTTGGGCGGTATTCTGGGGCTGGTTGGCTTCCTGCGCATTGTGGTGTGGCAGATGTCGGGCCTGAAGGACTACGGCACCCACTGGCCGCTGATTGGCCTGACGGTGAGCTTCTCGCTGCTGGGTATTGTGCTGTGGGGCTCGTTGGCGGGCTCCATGCTGCCGCTGCTGCTCAAAAAGCTGGGCTTCGACCCGGCCACGTCCTCGGCCCCCTTCGTGGCTACATTGGTGGATGTGACGGGACTGGTAATCTACTTCTCCTTCGCCACCCTGTTCCTCAGCGGCACGCTGCTGTAGGGCGTAGCTCGTCGGTGGAGCGCGTTTTCGCGTAACAGGACCTGTTGCCAACCGCGCCGCCCATGACCGAACAACTTCTCACCCGCCAGGAATCCGCGTTTGCGTGGCTGGATATCACCAGTCCCACCGTGGCCGAGCTGCAGGCCGTAGCCGAGCAATACGACCTGCCCGACTCGCTGGTGCGCGACTGTTTGGAGCCTACTCACCTGCCCAAATTTGAGGCCACCCACGGACTAAACTTCGTGATTCTGCGGGTATTCAATCCGCCCAAGACCAACGAGGCCGACACCATTCAGGAGCTGAGCACCAAAATTGCCATTTTCTATACGCCCGATTACCTGATTACGGTGCATCGGCTGCCGCACCCGGTGCTGAACGAGCTGCAGCGCGTGGCCCGTGCCCCCGGCGAGGCGAGCAGCACGCCGGCCGAGGTGGCCTTTCACTTAGTACGCTACGCCCTCAACAGCTACATGCAGCCGGCCCTCCGCCTCACGCGGGAGCTGGACGACTACGAGGCCGAAATCTTTCTGAAGCAGGAAGTACCCAATGCGTTGCAGGGCCTGTACTTTCTGAAGCGCAAGGCCTCGGCGGCCAAGCAGCTGCTGCTCCTCACCCGCGACATCCTCACGATGCTGCGCCGGCAGCTGGCCCACTCCAACACCGACGATACGCTGCTGCAGGACACCCAGGATTTGCAGGTGAAGGTGGAAACCATGTACCAGCAGCTGGACAGCGGCGCTACCAACCTCATGAACCTGTACCTCTCCCTGTCGTCGCAGCGCACCAACGAGGCCATGCGCGTACTCACGGTGTTTTCGGCGTTTTTCCTGCCCCTCACCTTTATTGCCGGCATCTACGGCATGAACTTCAGCCACATGCCCGAGCTGACCTGGAAGTTTGGCTATCCGCTTTCCATTCTGTCGATGGTGGTTATTTCGGTGGGAATTTACGTGTGGTTTAAGCGCAAGGGCTGGATATAGGGAGGTTTACCGGTTTATTCTATTCGATGATAACACCTCGCTTACTCCTTGCTTTCCCCCGCCAGTTGAGCCGGCTGTTACTGGCCGTACCTGCGGCTTTGCTTTCCGGCTGCGCGGCCGTGGGTCAGCTTGATACGTTGCCCGAAGGCCGCTACCGCGCCATCCAGACCAACGACGTGGCGCTGCATGCCCGCCTGCCGCTGGGCCAGCCGGTCTACGCCCGCCAAAGCGCCGACACGCTATACCTGCTCCCGGACAGCCTCAGCCGCCAGCCCGCCGACCCCAACTTGTCGCCCTACTACCGACTACAGCCGGGTCGCCACGTTGTCCTGGCCGCCCGTCGCTTCGACCTCGACGTGTTTACGATTCCGTTTAAAATCCGCCCGCCCCGGGCAGGGGTACCGGTACAACTCAACTCCAACTTCAACGCCGCCCTGTACCTGGGACGCCGCCTCGATTTTTACCACCTCACCAGTCACCCTCAGGTGGGCGGGCCGCGCCGGCCGCTGATACGCACCACGGGCCTCGGCTACGGGCTGTTCACTGGGCTGGGCTCCTCGGCCATCACCCCCGATTTCACCCACCAGCACGCCACCACCGATTACGAGGGCTTCGTGCTGCACGCCGGGGCCGCCGCCATCTACGACGCGCACATTTTCAACCTGGGCCTGGCCGTCGGGGCCGACCACCTGCTGGGCCCCGATGGTAGCCACTGGATTTACCAGCACCGCCCCTGGTTCGGCGTCCTGTTCGGCCTGGATCTGAATTAGGTAGTTAGTAGTTGATGCTTAGTACTTAGGCTACTCTCATAGAAGCTGTTTAGGAAATCAAAACCGTTGTCATCCTGAGCGCAGCGAAGGACCTTCTCACGTCTGGACAGCCGTTGTTCTGACGTGAGAAGGTCCTTCGCTGCGCTCAGGATGACAGATAAGTAGCTAAACCAGACTTCCTAAACAGCTTCATATTCTAAGCTCTAAGCACCAACTACCATGCACTAACACCTAATAATCCACCCGGCCACGGTTCGCTTTCTTGTCGCCGTGTTTCTTTTTGGATTCCAGGCGCTGGCGCACGGCGCCTTTGCTGGGTTTGGTGGCGCGGCGGGCCTTGGGCTTGTAGAGGGCTTTGCTGAGCAGCTCGTGAAATTTACGCAGGGCGGTTTCCTTATTGCGCAGCTGGCTCCGGTCTTCCTGGGCCACTACCAGCAGTTCGCCCTCGGAGGTGAGCTTGGAGGCCAGCTTCTGCAGCAGCGTCTGCTTCTGCTCGTCGGTGAGCAATTGGGAATCGAGGAGGCGGAAACGCAGCTCCACGCGGCTTTCCACTTTGTTCACGTTCTGGCCGCCCGGCCCGCTGCTGCGGCTGGTCTGGAACTGGAGTTCGGGCAAAAAGGCATCGGCGGCGGGGAGCATAGAAAGCTTGGAATGTAAAGGATGATGAAATGTAGCGCAAAGCAAAGGCTTCGCGCTACAGCATGCGCCACAGCAGCCAGCCCAGCAGCCCGGCGCGGGCCGTCCAGGCCAGGGTGCGGGGCCAGTTGGTGCGCACCAACCCGTCGATGGCCACATAGTCATAGCCGTGGCCGAGGCGGTTGTGGAAGGGCACGGTGATGAAAAATGTACTGGCCCACACCAGCAACACCAGCCCCAGCTGCCACCAGCGGGCTGCGCCCAGCTCAGGAGCCTGCCAGGCCAGCCACGCCGCGAGACCCAGCTCCAGCACCATCGGGGCCATTACCACCCAGCTGATGCGGGTGGAGTGCTGCCGGTGAAACGCCGGAAATTTCTCGGGAGCCACCTGCGCGAAACCGGGGTAATGCACCAGTTGTACCGTCCAGATGAGGCCGGTGAGGTAGGCAGCCAGGGCGAAGTTAAGCAGGAGCAATTGGGCCAGAGTCATAGATGCGCAACGGCCGCCAGGATGGCCGCGTCCTTGGCGCTACGTGAAACAACCCATTCGCGCTACATTCGCCTTCCCTTACTCGCAATTTTCCATGACCCTCTCCCCCACTCTGCGGCCCTGGCTGCTGGCGGCCCCACTGCTGGGCCTCGTGTTCACGGCCTGCCAGCCCGGCGGCAAATCCACGGCCACCGGCCCCGACCTCATCCAGGCCAACCTGGATACCACCGTGCGTCCCGGCGACGATTTTTATACCTACGCCAACGGGGCCTGGTTTAAGGAACATCCCATTCCGGCCTCCGAAAGCAACTGGGGCATTGGCAAGGAAGTGCAGAACGAGGTGTACGCCCGCCTGCGCAAGCTCAATGAGGACGCCGCCAAGGCCAATGCCGCTGCCGGCTCGGTGCAGCAGAAAATCGGCGACTTCTGGGCCACGGGCATGGACAGCGCCACCATCAACAAGCAGGGCGTAGCGCCGCTGAAAGCTGAGCTGGACCGTATTCAGGCCATGGCATCGGTGACCGATGTGCAGGCCGCCATTGCCCGTTTGCAGCCCCTGGGCGTGAATGCGCTGATTGGCTACTATGTGGGTCAGGATGCCAAAAACAGCGACAAGATGGCTTTGCAGCTGTGGCAGTCAGGTTTGGGCCTGCCCAACCGGGACTACTACTTCAACAAGGACGCCCGCACCAAGAACATCCGGCAGGAATACGATAAACACCTGGTGAAGATGTTCGGGCTGCTGGGCCAGGATGCGGCCACGGCCCAGGCCAGCGCCCGGCGCGTGGTGCAGCTGGAAACTAAGCTGGCGGCCTCATCGCGCAAGCTCGAAGCCCTGCGCGACCCATACGCCAACTACAACAAGATGGCCGTTTCGGGTCTGGATAAGCTCACGCCCGGCCTCAGCTGGAAGCCCTGGCTGGCGCAGATGCAGCTTGCCAAGGTGGATACGGTAATTGTGGGCCAGCCCGAGTTTTACCGGGAAGCCGGCCGCCTGCTCACCACTGCGCCCCTGGATGACTGGAAAGCCTACCTGCAGTGGCAGTTGGTGCACGCCTACGCCGGCACGCTCAGCCAGGACTTCGACAACGAGAACTTCCGCTTCTACGGCACCGTGCTGCAGGGCGCCAAGGAGCAGCGCCCCCGCTGGAAACGGGTGCTCGATGCCGAGGAAAATGCCATGGGCGAGGCCCTGGGTCAGCTATTCGTGAAGGAATACTTCACCCCCGAAACCAAGAAGCGCTACGAAGACCTCACCGAAAACGTGGTGGCGTCCTTCCGTGAGCATATCCAGAAGCTGGACTGGATGAGCGACTCCACCAAGCAAAAGGCGCTGGTGAAGCTCACCAAAATTACCCGCAAAGTAGGCTACCCCGACAAGTGGAAGGATTACTCCTCGTTGAAAGTGGACCGCAGCTCCTACGCCGCCAACGTGATGCGCGCCAACGAGTGGGCCTACCGCTACAACCTCAACAAGCTGGGCAAGCCCGTTGACCGGACCGAGTGGGGCATGACGCCCCAGACCTACAACGCCTACTACAACCCCTCGAACAACGAAATTGTGCTGCCGGCCGCCATTTTCGCCATTCCCGGCCTCATTGATGCCAACGCCGACGATGCCATCATTTATGGCTACGCCGGGGCCAGCACTATCGGCCACGAGCTCACCCACGGCTTCGACGACGAGGGCAGCCAGTTTGATGAGAAGGGCAACCTGCGCAACTGGTGGAGCAAGAAGGACCGGGCTGCCTTCCAGCAGCGCGTAAACGGCATTGTGCGCCAGTTCAACGGCTACACGGTGCTCGATTCGCTGCACATCAACGGCAAGGCCACGGCCGGCGAAAACATTGCCGACCTGGGCGGCATCGTCATTGCGCTGGATGCTTTCAAGAAAACTGACCAGTACAAGAAGGGCGAAAAAATCGGCGGCCTCACGCCCACGCAGCGCTACTTCCTGGGCTATGCCCTGGGCTGGCAGATTCACCAGCGCGACGAGCAGTTGGCCCAGCGCATCATGACGGACGTCCACTCGCCGGCCCAGTTCCGCATCAACGGCCCCTTCGCCGATGTACCCGAGTTTTACGAGGCCTTCAACGTGAAGCCCGGCCAGAAACTCTACCTGCCCGATTCGGCCCGGGTGAAAATCTGGTAGGTGTTGCCTGTTGACTGAAGACAAAAACGGCTTCCTGCACTGTGCAGGAAGCCGTTTTTGTGTAGTTCTATTGCTTGGGGCGGGCCATGAACTGCTCCAGTCCTTCGCGGGTAGTTTTGCGCACTTTGGCCTGCAGGAAACCCGACCAGCCCAGCAGCCAGCCCATGGGCCCCAGTGCCTGCCGCGACCAGCGCCAGAAGCTGAACTCATCGTGGTGGGTGCGGATGAGGCCATCCTGAAACGTGAAGCGGGCCTGCACGTGGTTATGCACTTTGCGGCGGGTTTTGCTGAAGGTGTAGCGGGCATCCCAGGTGGCGCGGCCGGTTTGCTCATCGGCCCATACGTCGTTGTACGCCAGGCGCAGGTCGCCGCCCCGCTCGCAGAGCATCCGCCACATCTGCCCGATTTCGGCTCCTTTCAGGTGAAAGGCGGCATCCTCGAAGGTGGCTTCGGGATGGTAGCACGCGGCCATGGCGGCATGGTCGCGGCGCTGGAAGGCTTGGTAGAAACGGTTAAGCAGGGCTTGGTGCGGATGCATAGGAGAAAAGCCCCGAAAAGATGAGGCCGCTAAAGCTACCCAAAAAGCACTAGCTGAACGGGTATTTCCTTCATAGGAAGCACACGCAACCTGTTGTGCTTTGCCTGAAAAAACGCTCCTCATGCTGCCTTTTTCCTATCGAAAAGGAGTGCTGCTGGCAGTTCTGGGCACTTCGGTGCTGACTGTGCAAGCCCAAACCGTGCCCCGCCGCTCGGCTACTCCGGCCCCGGTTGCCCCCGCCCCGCCGCCCGCCCTCCAGCACCCCGCCCCCGACTCCAGCCGGCAGCCTAACTGGAGCCTGCATTTTCAGCAGACGCTGGTGACGCAGTGGCATCCGTCGTTCCGGGCTCCGTACGCGGCCGATTATAGTCTGGCGCAGCGTGAAAAGGCCAAAACCTCGCTCACCAGCACGTTTTTTCTGGGCCGGCGGCTGTGGCGCGGTGGTAGCTTTTTCTTCAACCCGGAGCTGGCGGGCGGTAGCGGGCTGAGTCAGGCCCGGGGCATTGCCGGCTTTCCCAACGGCGAAACCTTCCGCATCGGCGACCCGGCCCCGCACCTGTACGTGGCGCGGGCATTTCTGCGGCAGGTGTGGGCTTTGGGCACTGAAACGCAGGTGGTGGAAGATGCGCCCAACCAGCTGGCCGGCTCCGGCCCGGCCCGGTTTCTGGCCCTGAATGTGGGCAAACTCAGCCTCACCGATTTTTTTGACCAGAACAGCTACAGCCACGACCCGCGCAGCCAGTTTCTGAACTGGGGCCTGATGAGCAACGGCGGCTGGGACTACCCGGCCAACACCCGCGGCTACACGGTGGCGGCCGTGCTGGAATACGTGACGCCGTTGGGAGCCGTGCGGGCGTCGTCGGCACTGGTGCCCACGTACGCCAACGGCCCCACCATCGATTTTCACTACGGCAAGGCGCACTCCGAAACGCTGGAGCTCACGCGCACTTACCACCTGGGCCGGCAGGCGGGCACGGTACGGGCCCTGGGCTTCCGCACGGTAGCGGGCATGGGTGACTACCGCACGGCCACCCTGCGGCCCGACCTCGACCTGACGGCCACCCGCCAGCCGGGCCGTACCAAAACGGGCTTCGGCCTGAACCTGGAGCAAACCCTGACCCCGGAAGTCGGCTTATTTGCCCGGCTGAGCTACAACGACGGCCGCCGCGAAACCTGGGCCTTTACTGAAATTGACCGTTCCGCGAGTCTGGGAGCCGTGAGTACCGGCACGCGCTGGCACCGCCCGAACGACCGGCTGGGCCTGGCCGTGGTAGCCAACGGCCTCTCCCAGCCCCACCGCAGCTTTCTGGCGGCCGGGGGCCACGGCTTCATGATTGGCGACGGGCAACTCAACTATGCCCCGGAAATGGCCGCCGAAGCTTATTACAGCGTCAATCTGCCCCGGCAGCACGCCACGCTCAGCCCCGACTATCAGCTCATTCTCAACCCCGCCTACAACCACGACCGGGGCCCGGTGCAGGTGCTGGGTGGGCGGCTGCACGTGGCTTTTTAGCCCATTAATTCACAGACAATTAACCTCCACACATAAGCAAACAGACCCGGCTTGCTTCTTTTTAGGGCTCCGGGCAACGGTTGCGCTTCCGGGGTCATCTATACTCGCAGATGTCTCACCTTACTCCTTGTAGTGTATGAAAACGCTCCGCTTCCTGTTACCGGCGCTGGTTATGGCGCTGGTTGTACTATCGGCCTTCCGGGTTGCCGGAACCCGCGAAACCCGTTCGGTAGGCACTTTTACTTCTGTGGGCCTGGGGGGCTCGATGAAAGTGGTGCTGCGCCAGGGCAGCCCGCAAAAAGTGGAGGTGGAAGGAGAAGCCGAAGACCTGGCCCACCTGGAAACCGTGGTGAGCAACGGCAAGCTGCGCATCAATACCAAGAAGCAAAGCGGCATGAGCTGGTACAACTTCAAAGCGCCCGTAACGGTGTACGTAACCGTGCCCACTATCAACGCCTTATCGGTTAGTGGTTCGGGCAGTATCAAAGCCGCCGACGGAATCAAGGCCGATAAGCTGGACCTGGGTGTGAGTGGTTCCGGCACTATTCAGTTGACCAGCGTTACTGCCACCAAAATCAGCTCGTCGTTATCAGGCTCCGGCACTATTCAGGCGGCGGGTGTGGCACCCGAGCAGGAAATCAGCGTGAGCGGCTCCGGCGGTGTTCAGGCCTCGAAGCTCCAGAGCAAAACCTGCAGCATCAGCATCAGTGGCTCCGGCGACTGCCGCGTACAGGCTACCCAGCTGCTGGAAGCCAGCATCGTCGGCTCCGGCGACGTGTACGTGACGGGCAACCCGCAGGTAAAAAGCTCAGTGGTGGGCAGTGGCCGGGTGCACCGCGAATAGCGTGGTCAATCCGTCGTTTTTCACCAACAAAAAGCCCCGACACGCACTGTGTCGGGGCTTTTGCGTTTGCAGCATGTCGGGAGCCTATTCCAGCAACAGCCGCTGGGTAAGGAGGCCGTGCGGAGTACGGATTCTGACGATATACACGCCCACCGGCACCGCCGTCAGATTCAGCGGCAGCTGTTGTGATGCTACTGCCAGCAGCTGCTGCCGATACACTACCTGGCCGCGCATATCCAGGATTTCCAGGATAGCCGCTTCGGGAGCTTCCTGCTCCACGCTGGCTATCAGCACCCCTTTGCTTGGGTTCGGCGACAAAACGACCCGGGCGGCGGCACCTTGTTTCGCTACCTGCACGGCCACCACCGAAGAGAAATACTCTGTTCCGTCGGCATCAACCTGCCGTAAGCGGTAATAGCTCAGGCCGGACAGTGGCGTATGGTCGAGGTAGGAATAGCGCTGATGCTGCTGGGTAGTGCCGGCCGCCGCTACTTTACCGGCCGCTTCAAATACCTTCCCATTGGCGGAGCGCTCCACTACGTAATAGGCACTGTTAAGCTCCTGAGCCGTTTCCCAGGACACGGCTACCACCGTATTTTGGGTGGTAGCACCGAATCGGGTCAGCGTTACCGGCAGCGGGGCATTGGAGCTGGAGGAGCACAGCCCCGTGGCGGGCAGCAGCTGGCGGGCCACGCCGGCATCGGTACTGGCGTATTCCAGCTTCAGCTCATTGAGGCTTATATTTTCACCGTACAGCACCAGCACATCGTGCAGGCCGGCCGCAAGCGTTACCGTGCCGGTAACGGTAGTGGGCGGGTGCTGGCCACCGTTCTGAATCAGGGCGGAGGCCAGGGTGGGCGTAGTGGCCAGGGCCGCGTTATCCAGCCACAGAAACGCGCCGTCATCGGCCGTCAGGTAGAAAGTGTAGGTGCCCGTAACGGGTATGTTGATGCGCCCTTTAAACCGGGCACTGAAACCGTCGGGGTCCTGGGCGGTACCGCCGGCCACACCGGTCAGGTCGCCCCAACTGGCGGCGCTTCCGAAATTCAGCACCTGCACGTTGCGGCTCTGTGCCGGCGCGGTAGTGTTGAAAAAGGCCGGATCATCATTGAAATACCCCGGGAAATACTCGGCAAAAAGGCCCGAAGAAGCCGGCCGGCCGCCCCCATCCAGCCCCGAGCAGCCGGAAGGCGCGGGCGGAATTACCTGTACGGTGAGCGAGCGGGCAAATACCGCCACACCTCCCGCGTTCCGGACCGAAATATCCAATGTATAGGAGTCCTCGGGTACGGTGGCGGCAATGGCTACCTGGCCGGTAGTGGCATTGATGGTGATGCCGGCCGGCAGGGTAGCGGCATTATCCAGGGCATACGCCGTTACCGGCGAGGCACTGCTGACGGCGGGTGCGCCGGAGGTTGTGGACGAGCCCACCAGCACCCGCATCACTTTGGGCGAGTAGCTGAGCGACGCCGTCAGCGGTATGGCCGGCTGCAGGGAAGTGCAGAACAGATTACCCGGCACCACCTGGCGGGCAATACCCAGGCCGGCGCTTTCATACTCCAGTACCAGGCTATTGCCCAGTCCATTATCACCGTACAGCAGCAGCAGGTTGTGCAGGCCGGCCGTCAGGGTGAGGGTTACCGTTTTGGTGGTGGTGGGGTGAAAACCGCCGTTGTCAATAGCCGCATCAGCCCGGACGGCCGGCGAGGCTAGGGCCGGATTATCCAGCCACAGCAACGCACCATCATCGGCGGTGAGGTAGAACGTATAGGTGCCGGCCATGGCGATATAGAGGCTGCCCCGCAGACGCAGGCTGAACTCATCGGGGTCCTGCAGCGTGCCGTTAGCCACCGCCAGCAGGTTCCCGAAACTGTCGTTGTTCGGAAAATTGATTTGCTCATCGGTGCGGACTAAGCCGGGGGTGGTATTGATAAAGAAAGCCGCATCATCGGCAAAGTAGCCGCTGTAATACTCCGCGTATAATCCCGCCGACGTGGGTTGCCCAGCGGGGTCGGTGCCACCACAGCCGCCGGGCAGCGGAGCCGTTACCAGGAACTGAAACGCGTTGCTGAAGGTGCTGGTGCCGTTGGCATTGCTCACCGAAACCGCCACGTTGTACGTACCCTGTGGCACCGACGGCCCGGCCGTGAGCACGCCGGTGGCCCCATCAATGCTGATACCGGCCGGCAGACTGCCGCTGTTGCCCAGCGCAAACCCGGTTACGGGGGAGCCGCCATCCTGTACCGTTGGCACACCCGAGCTGCCGCTGGCCCCGGTCGGCAGCGCCCGGGAGGCCGGGCTGTAGCTGATGCCCTGCGGCGCGGGTGGCAGCGGTACTACCGAAGTGCACAGCGCCGCGTTGGGCACTACCTGGCGCGTAATGCCCGGCCCCTCGTACTCCCACACCAGTATATTGTCGCAGCAGTCCTCGCCGTACAGAATAAGTACGTTGTGGCGGCCGGCCGCCAGCGTCACGGTAACGGAACGCGTCACCACGGAGTGGCGCCCTCCGTTGTTAATCAGGGCATTGTTGAGGTCAGGTGGTAGCGCCAGGGCTGTGTTGTCCAGCCACAAGTAGGCCGCATCATCGGCGGTGAGGTAGAACGTGTAGCTGCCGGCCGTGGCAATGTTCAGGCTGCCGCGCAGGCGGGCACTGAACCGGTCAGGGTCCTGGGCAGAGCCGCCCGCCACCTGTAGCAGGTTACCGAAGCTGCTGCTGGTAGCAAAGTTCACTTCTGCTTCCGTCCGGGTGAGGCCGGCCGGGTTGCTGTTATCGGAGAAAAACGCCGGATTGTCATCAAAGTACCCGCTGAAATACTCCGCGTACAGGCCGTTGGCCGCGGCTGCTCCGCCGGGGTCGGTGCCACTGCATGCTCCCGACTGGGCCTGTGCCGCCCACAAAGGCATAATCCAAAGTACGGCCAGCTTCCATCCAAGCCGAAGCCACTTCGAGAGAGAAGAGAAGTTTTTCATCTTCGGATGATTTTATATAATAAAGACAGTGCAATGCGTACTAATAAATGTAAGCTAAGTTTTTATAATTGCAAATTATTTATTTTTTATTGTATTAATTAAACAAGCAGGTTTTCACTATTCCGATGTACTTGCAGGAAATACCCGCCAAATCAGGGTATCAGCTGCCGTAGCTTTTCCACTCTTTTTTATATGTTCCTGATTTCTGTACATACATAAAAAAGCCCCGACACTATGCGTGCCGGGGCTTTTCGGTGACATGACTAACGGTTAGAAATCGAACAAGCCTTTGCGCGCTCTGCTCTTGGGTTTAGCTTTCTTCTTTTTCCCGTCGCCAAACAGGCCGTCGAACACGCTGGATTTATCCTTGATCAGCACATAGCGAATGGAAAAAGCCGTGGGAAAGCGCGCCCAGTCATCAGAGTTGATTTCGACGGTGGGCTTGAAATCCAGGCTCAGTACAATTGGCACAAAGGCCACCTTGTACTCCAATCCCGCCAGCGCATCGAAGCCGCCAAAGCCGCCGGTGTCTTTATTCTTACCCAGGTGGCCGCCGGCCCCAAAGTAGTAGTTCAGGCTGGGCCCCAGAATACCAAAATGGCGCTCAGCCAGCACCGTGGCGCTTAGCTCCCGGGAGCCTACCAGGCCAAGTCCTTCCAAGGTAGTTTTCTCGAATATCTTCTGCTGCACGGTCAGGCCGTAGTTGTTTTTGCCCAGGCGCAGGCCGGCAGCGGTGTGGTATTTCTGGGCCTGTGCGGCCGGGGCCACCACGGCACCGGTGCCGGCCAGGGCGGCCAGTAACCCGGCTCTCCGCAGCGAAAAAGGAAACATCATAATCTTGTAAGTAAGCCGCTGAACCTGGCTTGGTGGTCCGCGTTGAACGAACAGCGCGTGCGCAAAGTACGGGCCAGAGCCGGAATAGCCGGCAACTCGTTTGGAACGCCGTACCTTGCCGGCCTGTTTAGCATTGCCTTACTCCTTCCAGTCACTCCCGTGTACATTCACCAAGTGGCGGCCTATCTGCCGACCAACATTGTCACCAACGAACATTTCACTCGTCTTAACGGCCTCTCGCACGAGTGGATAACGGAGCGCACCGGCATTCGGGCGCGCCGGAAGGCAAGCCCCGGTGAAAACACCAACACTATGGCCCTGGAGGCTACCCGCCGGGCCTTTACCCAAACCACGGCGTTTCGGCCCGAAGAGGTAGACCTGATTGTGGGTGGCACTTATACCCCGCACGATACTATTTACACGCTTGCTCATGCCGTACAGCGGGAGCTGAACGTGTCGGATATTCCGGTAGTGAGCATTTCCTCCGCCTGCTCTTCACTCCTGAATGCAGTGGAGATTGTGGAAGGCTACTTTGCGCTGGGTAAGTCGAAACGGGCGCTGGTGGTAGTAAGTGAGCACAACACCGCCTATAACAACGACCAGGATACCGTAGCCGGCCACTTATGGGGCGACGGTGCCGCCGTGCTGCTACTCTCCACTGAACGCCTCGCCCCGCAGGATCTGCACGTGCAATCCATCCGGACGGGTGGGGCCGGCAACGTGGGCAAGGCCGACCAGGCCGTTACGCTGAAGCCAGTAGAGCGGGGGATTGTGATGCCCTTCGGAAAGGATGTGTTCATGCACGCCTGCACCTACATGACGCGCGTTACCCAGCAGATTCTGGAACACAACAACCTGGGCATAGATGATGTAACCTATCTGATTCCGCACCAGGCCAACCTGCGCATTACCAAGAACGTGCTGCAGCAGCTGGGTCTCCCGGAGGAGAAGGGCATTTCCAACATTGAAGAGCTGGGCAACACGGGCTGCGCCGGCGCGGCCATTGCCCTGGCGGATATCTGGCCCAAGCTGCAGCCCGGCAACCATATTGTGGTAACCGTATTCGGTGGTGGCTACTCGTACGGCGCTATGCTGCTGGAACGCTAAACCAAAGCACTATTCCCCATAACGCCCTACGGCCCGCCGGTTGGCGGGCCGTAGGGCGTTAATAGTCTGCTACCACAAAGGGCGTGCTTCCCTCACGGCCGTTGGTGTCCGTCCAGCGGATGAGGTAGTAACCGGCTCTCAAGGAAGGCGGCGTTACGCGCAGCACGTTCAGGCCGGGCAGATAATCGGAGCGGGTGCCGCCCAGGTAGCGGCCCACCGCATCGTAGAAGCGTATCACCAGCGCCCCCGCCGTAGTACCGCCCACGTACTGCACGCTGAGAGGCACGTTACGGCCAACCGGATTCGGGAACAGCTGCAAGGCCGTGGCGGCCGTGGCGTCGTCGGTTACGCCCATTGGCAGGGTAGCATCGGCAGAGCCATCGGGGCGGCGCAGACGGAGGCGGTAGTAGCTCAAACCTCCCAGCGGCTGGGCATCGGTGATGGTGTACTGATTGGTAGTGGCCCCCGCCCCTACTGTGGCTACCGTTTGCCAGCCCGCCGTAGTATCGGCCGGAGCCCGCTCCACTACAAAGCCACTCAGGTAACATTCGTCGCGGGTGGTCCAGCGCACGGTTACGCCGGAGCCGGCCGCAAAGCCGGCGCTCTGAGCCGTGAGCGGGGCCGGTAGCATGGGTGCAGGCCCACACACGGCCGGCCGGAAGCTGCGGGTGCGCAGTATGTACCGGCCACCGGCAATGTCGCTGCCGGCAGCCAGGGTGCGGCTCCGCTGACCACGGGCAATGGCGTAGTGCATAATGGCCGTGGGCAGAATCAGGTGGGACAGCTGCTGCGCGTGGCCCAGCTCATGCACCGCCACCGACTCAAAATCGACCTGCGCCACGGAAGGTCCGGAGGGCCCGAACTGCCAGTTGGTCGCATCATCAAACTGCGTATCCACTTCCTGCACGTAAAAAACCACGGTACCATCAGGCCGGTAGCAGCCGCGGTAGTAGCTGGTAGTGCGACCCAGCACCCCGGTTGGCAATTGGCCACTCCCATCAAAGCCCACAGAATTCTCCCCGTCCTCGGCCACACCGGTTTTGGTGCGGGTGGCCCCTACCGTCCAGTTCACACCAGTCTGGCAGCGCCAGGTAGCCAGGGCCCGCTGCCAAGAGGAGGAGGCGGCGGTGTTAGCCGCAAAATCAGGGTCGAAGCGGAACGTCATTCCCCCTGCTCCATCAAAGTTCCGGTGCGCGGGTACCGTACGCTGACCAGTATTGGTATCCAGCACATTGGTAGCAGCAAACACCACCGTTACGATGCCGGGGCTGGTGGCCTGCAGCTGTCCGTCGGTGGTTACGCGCACGGTACCCGTACCGGCCGGGTTGCGCGTGGCGCTCAGCGACGGTACGCGCACTTGAATGCGCGTATCCGACCAGCTTACGTAGTCGTCGTTATTCACTTTGGTATAAGATGCTCCACCGTCATCGGCATTGCGAAACTCCACGCTGCCGGTGCCCCGCGAAGCACCAAAGCCCGAGCCCGAAACCGTCAGGACGGTATTCGTCCCGGCTGTGAGGCTGACCGGAGCCAGCGTAGTGACGATGGGGGCCTGGCCTCGGGCGGCCACCGGCTGCCGCAGCCGCTGCAGCGCGGCCTCCAGGGCCCGGTTAGGCTGCACCACCCGTGGCGCGGCCGCCGTTGCCTGCTGGTACAGGGCGGCATCCAGGCGCGGATACTGCCGGAAGGGCTCTGAGGCGGTTCCATCCGCCAGCGAGTAGCGGATAAAGCCCTGTTGGCTGCCATACACCTGCCAACTACCGCCGGTAGTCCCATCTGCCGTAGCAGGTTCCAGAAAGAAAATTCCCTGCTCGCCGGAGGCCAGCCTTAGCGTGTTGGTAAGCTCCTGCCGCTCCAGGCCTAGGGTGCCGCCTTCCGTCACAATAGTCAGCGTTTCAGCGGCCGGGCCTTTAAACTGCTTGAAAACCCGCAGTCGGTGACGGGTAAAAATCAGACTGTTGCCACCTCGAAAGCTGGTGGCATCCACTACTTCCGCCTCCACTATGCGGGCGGCACGAGCCATCCGGACAGCAGGATCAAGGGGAATCAGCAGGCAGTGGGTTTCAAGGGCGGCGGGAGCCTGCGCGTGCGCCGGTTGCACCGCCAGCCAGCAACCCATCAGAATAAGTAAGCAGGGGGGAAATTTCAGATACATACAGGTACGGCTACACCAACAGCAAGGCAGGTAAGGTACTCTATTTACCTGTTTCTGGTTGGCTGAGGCGGGTGCTTTTTCGCAGTTTCTGCCGGCCTTATGCAACCGCAGGAAACAGTGCTGCATCTTCCCTATTGAATGCTTACTTCTATTTATATAACGTATGCGTATCGCATCCCTGGCCGCAACAGCGGCTCTCCCAACAGCCCTGGCTCTGCTGATTACAGCCTCAGCCGTTGCCCAAACCACCGAACCCGCCACTTCCCAACCAGCCCCGGCCACTACAGAAGGCTCCGGTACACTTATCAAGCTGGGCACGGGCCTCACCCGGGGATTCGCAATAGGTGGGTACAATGGTCTTTCGTTGCCCGTAGTACTAAGTGCTGAACACCACCTTACTCCTACATTATCTGTTTACGGCAACACCTTCGCCAGCCTGGAAATGGGCCGGCGCTATCAATTTTTCGACAGCCGCCATCAATCCCGACTTGGCGACTATGGCTTTGACCTAGGCGTAAAATACTACTACAACCAGGAGAAGCGGCGGCAGCAAGGCCGGACTACCGGACCATTTCAGGGCAACTATCTGGCCCTGCACAGTAACTCTACCTTCAACCCCGACAGCTACCGCCTTTCCTATCAGTATTCTACCCTGACGGTAGTATGGGGCATGCAGCGGCGCATTGGCAAATACGGTTGGTTTGATGCCTACATAGGTGGCGGTATCGGGCGGGAGCCGGGCTACACGTACAATGGGTACTACGGCCCCACCAAGTATGCGGCCCGGTTTGGTTTCGCCCCAGAGTTAGGCATCAAATTCAGCTTGGGAAAAGTGGCGAGGTAGTGAAAGATGAACTTGTGAAGTGGTGACTGATAGAACTTTCACCACTTCACATGTTCACCTTTAAAACAGACTCCCCTGCACGGCCTGCGGAATTACGCGCGGCGGCTGTACCTGCATCCCCGTCAGCTCGTGCAGGCGGCGCAGGAAATGCTCGGCCCAGATGGGAGAATGCAGAATGTCTTTCTGGTGGATGAACACATAGGCCGTGTGCAGGCCGGCTTCCAGCCACCCGGCAACACGGGCAGCCCAGTCGTCGGCTCTTCGGAAGTCGGAATCCACCAAAGCGTGACCGTTGAGACGCAGAAACGCCACGGGTGCGGTCAGACGCTGATGCAGCACGTCGCGGCGGCCAGCCACATCACTCAACACCAATGGCTTGCTCAGCGCCTCCAGCATAGCCGACACCGCATCCAGCAGGCCTCTATCCGAAAACCAGGCTGGGTGGCGCAGCTCCACGGCCAAGGGCACATAGTCCGGAAAATCGAGCAGGTACCGCTCCAGCCGGGGCAGGTGCTCGGGCCCAAACGTGGGCGGTAGCTGCAGAAACGCGTGCCCCAGCGTGGGCCCCAGTCCCTCAATGGACCGGCAGAAGCTCTGGGTCAGGTCGTCGGCGTTGTACAGGGCCCGGTCGTGGCTGATAACCTGGGGCAGTTTGGGGCAGAAACGGAACGTATCGGGCACGGCCGTGCGCCACTTGCGCACCGTGGGCGCATCCGGAATGCGGTAGTGCGTGGTATTCAGCTCAATACTGTTGAACTGCCGGGCGTAGTAGTGCAGGTAGTCAGTATCCCGAATGCCCTGCGGGAAGTAACTGCCCAGCCACGCCTTATTCGTCCAGATGGGGCAGCCCACGTACACAGCTGGCGGGGCCGGCTGCGTGGGCAGGGCCTGGGTCAGTACCCTAGCCGTTTCGGGGTGGTCGGGCGGGAGGCGAAAATCAACGTAGCGCAGGTCGGAAAGACGGCCAAAATCCATACCCGAAGATACGGCAAATGCCGGGGAGCGGCTGAGGTATACAAAGGGATAATCCGGAATTCTCTCGCGCACACGTCTTAGTATATTTCCGGGATTTTTGCAACATGCCTTGGGGGCATCACCGGCTTCCAATGCCAAAATTTTTTAAGCGGCGGATATTCTAATTTCCTGACGGGCTTAGCCAACGTCTAAAAAGAGTGCAAAATCTATCTTAACCAAACACAAAACCGCTTTTCACGGCTTTTCATCCAATTATTTAAATGCAATATTTCTTTGAAAAGATCAATTACAAAGAATAGTCGGTAGCTTATACGCAGTACGTCGGGGCAGCGGTTTGGAAGTGACTTCTAGATTTGTCCGACTCACCAACCAAGAGAATACATGAAGTTGACTCTACGACTGCATCTCTCGGGCTTGATGATGGGCCTGCTCCTCGTGTTGCTGACGGCCTTCTCGGCCTCAGCTCGCTTCCGGCGGGAAAGTGAAGATGAAAAAGCCCCGGCTGCCGCCACCAAAAAGGCCGCCACCATGCGGGGCCGCGCCTCCTGGTACGGCCGCGAACATCAGGGTCACCGCACCAGCAACGGGGAGCGGTTCGACCGTAACAAGTACACCTGCGCCCATAAAACCCTGCCCTTCGGCACCAAGCTGCGGGTTTCCAACCCTGAGACCGGCAAATCAGTAGTAGTGCGTGTAACCGACCGGGGCCCCTTCCGCCACCAGCGCATTCTGGATCTGTCGGAAATTGCCGCCCGCCCCTTGGGCATCGTTACCCACGGCGCTGTTTCGGTAGTTGCGCAGGTAGTGGATCCGGAAACGCCACTAGGCCCCACCGATGCTCCCGAGAACCTGGCGCTGCTGGCCGCTGACTCCACCATCACGGCCGATATTCACACCAACATTGTGGCTGGCGAAACCGAAGCCGCTGATGTAGCCCTCACGCCCGAGCCCGCCGCTACCTATGTTATCCAGGCCGGCACCTTCGGCGACCCGCGCAACGCCCGCGCCGTGATGGACAAAATCCAGAGCGTGGAGCCCAAGCTACTGGTAACCACCGTGGCTACCACCACCGCCGAGGGCCGTGCCCTGAACCGCGTGGTAGTAGGCCGCTTCGCCACCCAGGCCGAGGCCGATGAAGTCCGCCAGCGGCTGGCCCGCGTGGGCGTGGCTGGGCTAGTTCGGCAGGGCGAGAATTTGTAAAGATTAGGTTCAGCCGGTTTTTTCGGATTACGTCAGACCTTATAGGAGCATCTTCCGGTAGCGGAGGATGCTCCTGTTCTTTAGTGGGGGCCGGAATTTAGCATCATCAAGTATTCCGAATAACTTGAGCCGGTTTCCATTTATCCTATTTCAGCTTTTATCGTGTATAAACCTGTTTTACTGCTTGCAGCGGCCTGCTTGTTACCCCTGTACGCCGCAGTAGCCCAAAGCACTTCTACCAAAGGCACCCGCGTACTGGGAGTTTCCGCCGGCAATCTGTTCTTCCGGTCCGAAGCCAGTACTTCCGCTTTTGACGTGGCACTTGAGCCAGTTGCGGGGGTGTTTTTCGCCAACAACTGGGCCGTTGGGGTTGCGCTGCCGATAGAGTATCACGCCTTCCGCTACAAGCGAATGGACGAGCACCACAACGAACTGATAACGGGCGTGGCCCCCTGGCTGCGGTTTTATATTCCTTCCCAGAGCCGGCATCGGGTATTTGCGGAGGCGCAGATAGGCGCATTGTACAATGCCTACTGGGGTCGGCAGCTAGTATATGACCCGCTGGGAGTGCCGCGCATCGGTGATTTCAAAGGGCACGATTTCGGCGGGTTCGTGCGTATCGGAGCCGGTTATTCCTACTTCCTGACTCCGAGTGTGGCAATAGAAACCATGGCGGCTTATCAGCAGGGCGGTTTCACGTCGGGCTATGATGGCCTGACGTTGACCATCGGCCTGCGGGCCTACCTGGGCCAGTAGTCAAGCGGCGATACTACCAGAAACCGAAGCATTTGCTACCTTCCGCTCCCGCGAAACTGGTTGGCAAATGCTTCGATTTCTTCCGGGCACTCTGGTGCTCCTCGTTACGCTTACTCTTACCTGGGTTCTGAACACCAAGCAGGGCGACGTGCCGCCCGTGGCCCGGCTGCTGAGTCCATACCGCGGCTTCTGGCAGAATGGCGAAGCCCCCACCGACTTCCCGGAACAGCAGACCCTGCACCTGCCCGGCCTGCAGCAGCCGGTACGGGTGCGGTTTGATAACCGGCGGGTGCCCCACATCTTCGCCCAGAACGACCACGACCTGTACTACGCCCAGGGCTACCTCACGGCCCGGGACCGGCTCTGGCAGATGGAGTTTATGACCCGGGTGGCGGCCGGCCGCATTTCGGAAGTGGTGGGGCCCCGGGCACTGGAGTACGACCGGTTTCAGCGGCGCATGGGCCTGCCGTATGGGGCTGAAAACTCGCTACGGGCCATGCTGAAGAACGACACGACGCGGCTGGTGCTGGAGTCGTACTCGGCGGGGGTGAATGCCTACATCAGCAGCCTTTCGCCGCGGGAATATCCGTTTGAGTACAAGCTGCTCGATTACGCGCCCGAACCCTGGCAGCCGCTCAAGTGTGCCCTGCTGCTGAAGCTGATGGCCTGGGACCTGAGCGGCCGCTCCGACGATTTGCGCCTGAGCAACATCCTGAGCAAATACGGGCCGAAGGTGACGCAGGACTTATTCCCCGACTACCCGTTCCGTGAGGACCCCATTGTGCCCGTGGGCACGCCCCTCGATTTCAAGCCGCTGCCGGTGCCGGCCACGCCGCCCTCGTTCACGGCGGCCTTGTCGGATAAGGTGCCGCAGCGGGAGCCGGATGCCGAGCTGGGCTCCAACAACTTTGCCGTGGCGGGTAGCCGCTCGGCCTCGGGCCTGCCGCTGCTGGCCAACGACCCGCATTTGCAGCTGAACCTGCCCAGCATCTGGTACCAAGTGCAATTGCACGCGCCCGGCCAGAACGTGTACGGCGTGACCATTCCGGGTGCGCCGGCCGTGATTATCGGCTTCAATGAGCAGGTGGCCTGGGGCGTGACCAACGTGGGCGGCGACGTGCTGGACTGGTACCAGCTCAAGTTCCGGGACAACACGAAGCGCGAGTACTGGCACGACGGCCGCTGGAAACCGGTGCGCCGGGTGGTGGAACGCATTGTGGTGCGCGGCCTCCCCGACCGTCTCGACACGGTGCTGTACACCCACCACGGCCCCGTGGTGTATGACCACGACGAAAAGCCCTTCAACCCGCAGACGCCCACCCAGCACGCCATGCGCTGGACGGCTCACGAGGGGGCCGACGAGGTGCTGGCCTTCGTGAAGCTCAACCACGCCCGTAACTACCAGGATTACGACCGGGCCCTACGCACCTACGCCTCCCCGGCTCAGAACTTCATCTTCGCCAGCAACCAGAACGACATTGCCATCCGCCCCAACGGCCGCTACCCACTGAAATGGCCGGAGCAGGGGAAGTTTATTCTGGATGGCACCGATGCCCGCGCCGACTGGCAGGGCTGGATTCCGATGACGCAGACGCCGCGGGTGCAGAACCCGGCCCGGGGCTTCGTATCGTCGGCCAACCAGCACTCGGCCGGGCCCGATTACCCCTACTACATCGGCTGGGACTACGCGCCCTGGGACCGGGGCCACCGCATCAACCAGCAGCTGGCCAAGATGCGCCGCGCCACCGCCGACACGCTACGCGAGTTGCAGAATGACAACCTCGGCATTAACGCCCAAACCATGCTGCCGTGGATGCTGGATAATACGCTGGGTAACCGGCTGGCTATTATTAAAAATCCGGCCGCTTTGCTGAGTCCGGCTGAAAAAGATGCGCTGGCCGTTCTGGGTCGGTGGGACTACCACTATACCACCGATGCCGTGGCCGCTACCATTTTCGAACTGTGGTATCAGGAGCTGATGAAACGCCTTTGGGAGGATGATTTCGGCAAGGCGGCTACCGGACTGGAAATGCGCTACCCCTCGCGCGACCGGACCAACCGGCTACTATTGGAACAAGCCGCCACCAGCCCCTGGATTGACGACCGACGCACGCCGCTACGCGAAAACGGCAACAACCTGCTGACGACTTCCCTGCAGTTCGCCGTGGATTCGCTGACCCGCAAGTTTGGGCCACTGGGGCCGAAGTGGGGCTGGGCCAACCAGAAAAGCACCGACATCAACCACCTGGCCCAGCTGCCGGGCTTCGGACACCAGGATATTGTGTGCGCCGGCAGCCCCGGCACCGTGAATGCCACCGGTCCGCGCAACGGCCCCTCCTGGCGCATGGTGGTGGCCCTGGGGCCGCAGGTGAAAGCCTACGGCATCTTCCCCGGCGGGCAGAGCGGCAACCCGGCCTCTCGGTACTATGATGATATGCTGGAAAGCTGGCGCGTAGGCAAGCTGGACGAGCTGGTATTCCTGCGCGCTGCCGATGAAAACCATCCCCGTCTGCAGGCGGCTTGGCGGCTGGAAAAGTAGTCTTCGGCAGTACCCGTTTCGTGCGTAACTTGCTGGGCTACTTGCGTATTTCCGCTGCTTTTATTTCCGCGTAATGTCTTCTTATCTGCCTGTTTCGGCTATTCCTTCAGTACTGGCATTGGCATTGACGGCGGGTTTGGCGGCCCCGGCCTGGGGCCAGAAAACCGCCGCGAAACCGGCTACTACCAAGCCTGCTCCCACCAAAACGGGCGCGCCGCGGGTGTACGAGCCCTACGAAGTGCAGCTCCTGCCCGAGTACGCCGAGGGCCAGTACAAGCTGCAGCAGTACCTGAAAACCCAGGTGCAGCTGCCGGCCGCCGTGCGTGACAACCGCCTGCGCGGCATCGTGCAGGTAGCCGCCACCGTGCAGCCCGACGGCCGCCTCACCAACGTGTTCGTGGCCCGAGGACTGAGCGCAGAATGCAACGCCGAAGCCCTGCGGCTGGTGAAAGCCATGCCCCGCTGGCGGCCCGGCCGCCACGGTGACGAGGTCGTACCGGTCCGGACGCTGCTGGCCGTCAGCTTCGAGCCGCCCCGGCCGGCGGCTACGGTGCAAGGCAGCGACGACCTGATGGGGCTACGGCCGGCCGCCGGCGAGGAGGTAGTTACGGATAAAGTGTACATGTACGTGGAGCAGATGCCGGTATTCCCCGGCGGGCAAACGGGACTCATCGACTACATCCAGGCCACTCTACGCTACCCCGCCGAGGCCGCCAAGCAGCAGGTAGAGGGCAGAGTATTCGTGAAATTCGTTGTGGACACTGACGGCCGCGTGACGAAGCCTGAAATCCAGAAAGGCCTCGGAGCCGGGTGCGACGAGGAGGCGCTGCGCGTGATAAAAGCGCTGCCGCGCTTCGAGCCCGGCAAGCAGAACGGCCGCCAGGTGCAGGTGTACTACACAGTGCCTATCACCTTCAGTCTGCAAACCACTCCGGGAGCCCCCGGCGTAGCCATTCCGCCCGCTCCCATCCTACCGAAGCCCGAGGAGAAAGTATACACTTACGTGGAGCAGATGCCCCGCTTAGTCGGCACCACCGAAGCCACCATTGCCTCGGCGTTGCAGGCGGCCGTGGTATTGCCGGCGGAGGTAGTAAAAGGAGACAAAGAGGGCCGGGTGTACGTGAGCTTCGTGATAGGCTTGGATGGCAAAGCGGAGGACGCCAAAATCGTCCGCTCCCTGTGCCCCGCCTGCGACGCCGCCGCCCTGACAGCCGTGAGCAAGCTGCCCCGCCTGGAGCCCGGCCGGCAGAACGGCCAGACGGTGCGCGTGCAGCTCACGCAGGCTCTGCAGTTTTTTAGCCCTAATCACGTGTTCGAGCCCCGGGAGGCCGTAACCCAGGCCACGTTTAATGGTGGCGGCGTGGCCCTGCGCCAGTATTTCACCGAGAAGCTGAAAGAACCGAAAGTGCTGGCCCAGGAAAACCTGCGCGGAGCCGTGGAGGTGCGCTTCGTGGTGCAGGCCGACGGCAAAATTGGCGCGGCCGAAGTAACCCGGCCCCTCTGCCGCAGCTGCGACGAGGAAGCTCTGCGCCTGGTGCGCGCCATGCCTACCTGGGCCCCCGCCCGCGACGCCGCCGGCCAGCCCATTGCCGTGCGCCAACAGGTGCTCATTCCCATGCCCGCTCCCGAGCTGCCCCGCAAAGCCGGCATCAACAACTAACGACTGCCCACTCACTTCCCGATGAAAAAGACTGCCTTCCTTCTACTCCTCATTTTCCTCGGTAGCGTGTTGCTGCAGCTGGTGCTGCCGTGGTGGAGCGTGGTGCCCCTTTGTCTGGCCCTGGCGGCCTGGCGCGGCCCCACAGGCGGGCAGGCGTTTCTGGCCGGTTTGCTGGGGGTGGGCCTTAGCTGGTGGCTGCCGGCCGCCTGGCTGAATACCCACGGCGCAAACCTATTGGCCGCCCGCGTTGCCACGCTGTTGCCGCTGGCTGGACAGCCGTGGCTGCTGGTACTGCTCAGCGGCGTGCTGGCTGGGTTGGCAGGAGGCTTGGCAGCATTGAGCGGAGCCTTACTACGCCGGGCTGCCGAACCGCGCAATGCTTTGCCGGCCGCCTGACTGCGCCCTTACAAAATCCATAAAAAAGGCTCATCTGGAATCAGATGAGCCTTTTTGGGTAAACACAGAATGCTGTTCAACCTAATACTGTGAAATGAAGGCAAAGGCCTGTAGCGTGTAAGTTGTTACGGAGGTAAAGTGGTTGCCGCCCTGAATGGGCCGTAGCTCTACCTGCGTGGCGCCCCGGGTCCGCATGGCGTTGTAGGCATCCTGCGAGTTGAAGTAAGGCACGTAGTCGTCGGCCGTGCCGTGGAACAGAGCGGTTGGGGCTTTCGGCTTCCAGTCGTAGATGTCGTTATCGGTCAGGGATGCACTTAAGGCCGCATCGGAGCCAGACAATACCGCCTGCCGAAAGCCCGGAGCAAACAGTGCCGTAGCTTGGGTGGGCACCTCGCTGAAAGGATCAGCTTGCAGGCGGGTGGCGTAAGGCTCTTGGTAATAATAGCTGTTGGGCCGGTTGAGCTTATACACCCGGTTGTAGGTATCCAGCACCCATACGTAGGTGCTCAGGAAGTTAAGCGGCTGCGTGGAGTTCATGATGTACTTCGCAAACTCCGACTTATGATAAGCCCCCGCACCCGGCGCACTGGCCGTTACCGGCAGCTCCGTGGGGTATTTCTCTTCCAGATACTTGTGCAGCGCCATAGTAGCGTAGCCGCCCTCAGAATAGCCCAGCAGGAAGTTCTTCTGGTTCACGCTGATGCTCTCCTTTTTACAGAACTCCCGGGCCGCCCGTAGCATATCAGCCGAGGCCGAGGCCAGGGAGCCGGCGTGCTCATACGGGTGCGGCAGGGCCTTGCTGGCTCCGTAGCCAATATAGTCGGGAGCCGATACCACGTAGCCAGTAGAAGCCAGCACCGATACCGCCGACCATAGCTCACTGTTCTGACTGTAGTACGACGGAGCCCGGCCTTCATCATCGGGCCGGATGGTACCGTGCTGGTAGCTGATGACTGGCAGAGCCGTAGTAGCTACCGGCACCAGCAGCGCCCCCGAGGCCGTTACCATTTGCCCATCGGTGTTGCGGGTGGTGTAGGTCAGGCGATACACTCTCACGGAGTACCGCGCCAGGGAGCCCACCAGTGGAATATCTGCTACCCGTCCCGCCAACTGAGCCGGGGTGTACTCGCCCAGTAGCGTGCTGCCCGTGAGTGCCGTGACCGGCACCGTGGTATCGGGCGTGATGGCCGGGGCCGGGTCGGATGAGGCTGAGTTCTGGCAGCCTGCCCCCAGTAATACGGTAGTTACCAGACCCAGCAGGCCCAGTTTATGTGCGTACGCCAAGTGGCGCAATCGGGAAATCAATATCACAGGCAGTTGATTAGCTGAATTCTGAACCTGCCTCTACAACAGCAAAAACCGCATTTCTTGTTCCGATAGGAACAGAACTTGTACCCTGCAGAACTATTTCAGCTAAAAAAATAGTTTATTAACTAAAAAATTAGTTATACTTGTTCTACACTTCACTTAACTACCAATGGCCGATACAAACTTCCCGGAACTGACCCGGGCTGAGGAGCAGGTGATGCAGGTACTGTGGCAGCGCGGCCCTTCGTTTGTGAAGGACGTGGTGCCGGAGCTGCCCCCGCCCACTCCCGCCACCACCACAGTATCCACCATCATCCGCATTCTGGAGCAGAAGGGTTTTGTGGGCCACGAGGCCTTCGGGCGCACCCACCGCTACCACGCGCTGGTGGCGCAGGATGCGTACCGGCGCTTTTCGTTGCGCAAGCTACTGGGCGGCTACTTCGGCGGATCCTTCACCCGGCTGGTTTCCTTTTTCGCGCAGGAAGAAAACCTGGATGCAGCCCAGCTCGACGAGCTGATGCGCCACGCCCAGGCTTCCTCCCCAACCCCACCCACCGATGAGCCCGACCCTACTACCGAGCACCACGCCTGAGCTGCTGGGCTGTCTGCTGCAAAGTACACTCTGCCTGGGAGCCTGCTGGCTGCTGTACCGGTGTGCGCTGCAACAGGAGCGTTTTTTTCACTACAACCGCCGCTTTCTGCAGTTCACGCCCTGGTTGGCGCTGCTGCTGCCCCGGCTGGTGAGCGTGGGGCTGGAGCATTGGCCCGCCGAGCCTGTTTCGGGTGAAACCGGGGCAGTGCTGAGCGCCGGGCTGCTGCCCGGCCCCACGGTGCAGGCGGTGGGCAGCGCGCTGTACAGCTTACCACAATGGCTGCCGCTGCTGTACCTGGGCGGCGTACTCCTGATGCTGGCATTGCTGGCGGTCCGGCTGTTGCGCCTGTGGCTGCGTACCCGCCACCTGCCCCGGGAGCCCCGCAACGGCTACGTGCTGGTGCGCACCGGCGGGCAGCTACCCACCAGCTCATTCGGCCGCTGGATTCTCTGGGATGAAACCGTGCTCCTCACGCCGGCGGAGGCCCAAGCCGTGCTGGCCCACGAAATAGCCCACGTGCAACAGGGCCACACCGCCGAAAAGCTGCGCCTGGAGCTGGTGCGGGCGCTGCTATGGCCGGTACCGTTCGTGCACCTGTTTCCGCGGGCTCTGGCGCAGGTGCAGGAGTTCATGGCCGACTCGGCGGCGCTGCGGCTGGCTTCTCCGGTTACGGCCTCACCCACGGCTTACGCCAGCCTGCTGGCCCGCTTGGCCCTACGCCCCTACCAACCCGATTTACCGCTTACCCAATCCTTCACCCAATCCCTCACCCTTACCCGTATCCGTATGCTTACCCAATCCTCCTCCGCCCGCCGTTGGAAACAGTGGCTGCTCCTGCCCCTCGGCACGGCCCTGCTGGCCAGTGTGGCAGCCTGCGAAAAAGCCGGCGAGCTGCCTCCTCCCCCGCCGCCCACCGTGGCCGATGCAACTATGCCCGCGCCCCCGCCGCCTCCGGCCGTGTATACCTATGTGCAGCAAATGCCCGAGTACGCCGGCGGCCAGCTGCAGCTGCTGCAGGATATTGGCCGATTGGTTAAGTACCCGCAGGCCGCCAAAGATGCCAAGCTGGAAGGTCGGGTATTCGTCAAGTTTATCGTCACCCCCGAGGGCATTATTCAGGCCGCACAGATAACCAAGGGCATTGAAACATCCGTGAAGCGTTCCGCCACGGGAGCCGCTACCGTAAAAACGCAAGCCGTTACTCCGGAAGCCCGCGCCATGAACGAGGCAGCGCTGGCAGCCGTGCAGAACCTTCCGGGCAAGTGGACGCCGGGCCGGCAGGATGGTAAGCCGGTAGCCGTGGAATATACCATACCCATCACTTTTTCCCTGAAATAAGTACCACCGTTATCATCCAGCAAAACCGCTGCACACCGCCGGGTGGGCAGCGGTTTTGCGTTTCGGGCCGTATATTGTTCTCACTGTCCGGTTCACCTGCGGGCAGCGGAGGCAGTAGTAGCGGCGGATTTTAGGCCCGATGGCGCAATGAGTGTGATGTAATGCAGCAGATAGTACCAATACCTTTCGTGAAGTGGCTGGGCCCGTTGATGGCCGGCCTGACTTTCCTCCTTGGCAGTATGCTGGCCGGTTGCGACACCTCACCCGGCACGGCATCCAGGAAACCCCTGACGGCCGCCGAACAGCTCCGCCGTAAGCGCCTGCTGGTGCACCGCGACTCGCTGCGGGCCGATTCCGTGGCACGGGCCGGCGGGCAGCTACCGGGGGCCGTATTGCCCGACAGCCGTATTGTGGCGTTTTATGGCAACCCGCAGTACAAAACCATGGGTATTCTGGGTCAATATCCCAAGGACGAGATGCTGCGGCGCCTGCGGGCACAGACTGCGCGCTGGCAACAGGCCGACAGCTTACCGGTACGCCCCGCCCTGCACCTGATTACCGTTATTGCCCAGCGCGACTCCGGAGCTGATGGCAAGTACCGCCTGCCGCTACCCGATAGCACCATCCGGCGGGTAATCCGGTGGGGCCAGGAGCACAAGACGCTGGTATTTCTGGATGTGCAGGTAGGCCTTTCGGACCTGCAGCACGAGCTGCCGCCCCTGGCCAAGTACCTACGCCTGCCCTTCGTACATCTGGGCATCGACCCCGAGTTTTCCATGAAATCGGGCCGGCGGCCGGGTACCGAGGTGGGCGAGTTTGATGCCACGGACATCAACTACGCCCGGAGTTTTCTGGCCCGGCTGGTAAGCGAAAATCAGCTGCCTCCGAAGGTACTGGTAGTGCACCGCTTCCGGCAGGATATGGTTACCAACTACCAGAACATCCGGCTGGACCCACGCGTGCAGATTGTGATGCACATGGATGGCTGGGGCACACCCAGCATCAAGCGCAGCTCCTACCGCAAGTTCATCAAGAAGGAACCCGTGGAATATGCCGGCTTCAAACTGTTCCTGCGCAACGACCAGCGCCCCGGCTCCCGACTGATGACGCCTCAGGAAGTGGTAAGCCTCTCGCCCAGCCCACTGTACGTGCAGTACCAATAGCCAAGCTATGCACAACGCCCGGCAACCTTCCCTGAAAGTTGCCGGGCGTTGTGCATAGGTGCTGCCACAGACTTAATAGGCTGCCTGCTGCAGCGTAACGCGCTGGGGCATCCGCTGCTCGTGGTACAGCAGCATCTGCTTCGCCTCTGCAAACCAGATATCAAAGTATCCATTGGCTGGCACCTCCCGCACCGTTACCGGCTGGCCGGTGCGCAGGTCGTAGGTGAGTACCCGGCGGGCCGAACGGAGCACGATGCGGTTGCTGTCGGGGGTGAAGCCGCGCAGCCGGAACACCCCGGCCCGGGCAGCTGCCTCCGCCATGCGGCGGGCCTGCAGGTAACCGCCCACGGTGTAGCTGCCCGCCTCGGGCAGCGGCAGGCTCCGCACTTCGGCCACTTGGCCATCGGCCATCAGCTTCAGGGTTACCACGTCGCGGGGGCGCAGGGTGGTGGTATTCAGGTAGGCAATGCCCAGCGTAGCAATGCCCGTAGCTACTGCAATGGCCATGTGCCCCCCAAACGAGGTACTGGTGTACGTTTCGCCCACCAGCCGCACATTGCCGGCCGCATCGGGCTGCAAGGCTTCCCACAATACCTTGCGGCCCTGCGCCGAGAGCATGCGTGCTTCCTGCGAAAGGGCGATGCGCCGGTCGAACTGCCGGCTACTATCGGGGGTAATGCGGGTATAGAACAGCTGACCGGTACTCGTGCGGCTGGGGCGGTTGCCAGTAAAGGTGTAGCCGGCCAGCAGCAGGCTATGGCCCGGCCCCATAGCGCCTACGGCCGGCACCCGCCGCTCATTGTTATAATCCAGCGGCATGCGGCACAGCACCCGGCCGGTGGCCAGCTCCAGGCAATAGGCTTTGGCCGTAGCCCGGCGGCTTTGGGCATTGGTGCTTACTACCAGCCACAGGTGGGTGCTGTCCAGCACGGCCTGCTCAATGGCTACTTTACCCTGCGTCGAGGTAAAGCGGTGCTCCCACTGCTGCTGCAGATTCGGGGCGAGGTAGCGCACCAGGGTTTTATCGTGGCGGCGGCTGGGCTCCTCCGTCAGAAAGCCCTCCGACAGAGGCGCCAGCGCCCCGCGCAGCTCCTGCCAGGGCAGGCCCCGCTGCCGCTCGGCCTGCTTATGCACCACCCGGCCCGTGGTATCCACTACCAGGGTTAGTAAAGAGTCGGTGCCGCGCCGGCGGAACTGGTACAGGAGGTGGTGGCGACTGGTGGCGGCATTTACCATGGTTACCCGCCCCGGCAGGTACACATCCTGGCGGGCCCGGCGGCGCAGGCTGGCATCGAATACATAGTGCCGCAGCCGGGTGGTATTGCCGTTTTCAGGCTGCAGCGAGAACATCAGTGCCCGACGGGAGGCTGGCAGATACAGGCCTCCTATACGGGCCAGCTTGATACTATCAACGGTTACCTGCTGGGCTTGCGTTGCGTGTGCCAGCCCCAGCACAGTGCTCAGTAACACACTGGCACGAATCAAATAAGACATGATACTACAAAGAATAGACCCCGAAAATTAGCGCCGTCGGCGCTAATTCCAGCCAGTTGCCGCGGAAATATTTACGGGTATGGGCCGGGAGAAAACCCGTACCTTCGCTGCGTTTCCTGACTTCAATACCTTTCCACTCAGTGTCTTATTTCCGGACCTTCACCCGCCTGACGGCCCCTGCGCTGGCTTCCCTGGGCCTCGCCTTTACTCTCACCACCCTGCCCAGCTGCGGCTCGCGCTCCGGCACCGACTCGGAAAACCCCACGGCCGTAGCCGATACTACCAAGCCCGCTGTGATTGACACGGTGAAGCTGAAAATGGAAGCCATGCGCCGCGACTCGCTCAAGGCCGACTCCATTGCCAAGAAGAACGGACAGTTGCCGGGCGCTATTCTGCCGGGTCACCGCATCATTGCTTTCTATGGCAACATCCGCTCAAAAGGCATGGGCATTCTGGGCCGGGAGCCGAAGGAGCAGATGTTCCGCAAGTTCGAGGGTGTGCTGAAGGAGTGGCAGGCCGCCGACCCCAGCATTCCAGTGCAGCCTGCCCTGCACAACGTAACCATCACGGCCCAGGGCACGCCCGGCAAGGATGGCAAATGGCGCCTGATGAACTCCAAAGCCACTATTGAGGAAGTTATCAGCTGGGCCCGGGAGCACAAGTGCATTCTGTTCCTGGATGTGCAGCCTGGCCACAGCACCCTGGAGGCGGAGCTGCCCAAGCTGGAGCAGTACCTGAAGCAGCCCGATATTCACTTGGGCATCGACCCGGAATTCTCGCTGGCCACCAAGCCTGGTGTGCGGCCTAACCAGAAAATCGGGACGCTGGATGCCAAGGATGTGAATTTCACCATCAACTTCCTGGCCCGCATTGTATCGGAAAACAAGCTCCCGCCCAAGGTGTTGACGGTACACCGCTTCACCCGGAAGATGATTACCAACTACAAAAACATCAAGCTCGACCCGCGCGTGCAGGTGGTGATGCACATGGACGGCCACGGCAACCCCGTGCTGAAAAAGGACTCGTACCGCGACTATATTCAAGCTGAGCCCGTGCAGTACACCGGCTTCAAGCTGTTTTATGAGTACGACGGCCGCCCCGCTCCGCACCACATCATGACCCCCAAGGAAGTCCTGACCGAGCTGACGCCCAAGCCGCTGTATATTCAGTATCAGTAAGTGGTGAAATTGCGAATGGTGAAGTTGTGAATGGTCGGATGACCGTTTCAGCTTCACTTCTCCCACGCAAAAGCCCCGACCGTAATGTACGGTCGGGGCTTTTGCGTGGCGGTGCAATGATAAAAACTAACTTTTCACAATTTCACCGCTTAGTGCGCGGCGTTCAGGTCCACTTTCTCGCCGGGTTTGGGGCGCTGCACCAGCAGAATCAGGGGCAGGCAAAGCAAGAAGAAAGTGCCAATCATCAGGAACGTCTGGGCGTAGGTGACGATGGATGTCTGCTTCATAATCATACCGCTGAGGGCCGCAAAGGCCTGCTGCTGGGCATCGAGGAAGCTGGCACCTTTACTCATGAAGCTGGCCGTGAGGCCCTGCAGGCGTTGCTGGGTCTCGGGGTCGTAGAGCGACACGTTAGTGGCGATACCCACGCGGTTCTGGGCAATGGAACGCTCCAGGTAGGTACCCACCAGCGCCACCCCGAACGAGCCGCCCAGCTGCCGGATCATACCGGTGAGGCCGGCGGCCTGGCCGGCATCCTTGCCGCTGATGCCGCTGAGTGACATGGTAGTAATGGGCAGGAACAGCAGCGCCAACCCAAAGCCCCGCAGAATCAGGGGCCAGAAAAAGTCACTCTCGCCGGCCGTGGGCGAAATCTGGGTGCTCATCCAGTAGGAGAAGATAAAGAAGATGGTGAAGCCCACCGGCAGAATAAACTTCTGCGGGATGCCCCCCTGAATCATCTTACCCACTACCGGCATCATAAAGCCCGACAGCAGCGCGCCCGGCAGCAGCAGGTAGCCGGTTTGCTCAGCCGTGAAGCCCAGAATGCGCTGGCAGAAAATTGGGAAAACGAACACCGAGGCAAATAGCCCGAAGCCCAGAATAAACGACAGGAACGCCCCAATGGCCAGGTTGCGGCTGCGCGTGAGTACCCGTAAATCCACAATGGGCTGCTTGGCCGTCAGCTCACGCCAGATGAAGCCCACCATGCCCACCACGGCCATCAGGGTGAAGAAGTTGATGTACAGGCTCTCAAACCAGTCCTCGGTTTCACCCTGCTCCAGCACCAGCTGTAACGAGCCTACGCCCAGAATCAGCAGGAAAATACCGGCCCAGTCGATTTCGCGCAGGGGCCGCGGAATAGCATTCTTGATACGCTCCGGGTCCCGGATGAAGAGAATGGTGAAGATGGCGGCCAGAATGCCCACCGGTACGTTCACGTAGAAAATCCAGGGCCAGTCGTAGTTATCCACAATAAAACCACCCAGCGTGGGGCCAATGGTGGGGCCGATAATCACACCCATGCCAAACAAAGCCTGCCCCAGGGGCAGCTGCTTGGGCGGGAAGGTATCAATGAGGATAGCCTGGGAAGTAGCCATGAGGGCACCGCCACCCACACCCTGAATAAAGCGGAAGGCTACCAGCTCCCAGATGTTGGTGCTCTGCCCGCAGAGCATGGAGGCAATGGTGAACAGAATCACCGAGAACAGGTAGTAGTTGCGGCGGCCGAACTGCTCGGCCAGAAAGCCCGTCATTGGAATTACAATAACGTTGGCAATGCCGTAGGAGGCCACTACCCAGCTGACTTCCTGCTGCGTAGCCGAGAGGTTACCCATCATCTGGGTAAGGGCCACGTTTACAATGCTGGTATCAATGAGTTCCAGCAAGCAGCACATCACCACCGTAATGACGATGATCCACTTGGTAAATCCGGTTTCCATACTTGGTCAGTTGCCAGTTGCCGGTTACTAGTTGCCAGTTATGTATTGCTCCCGCGAAGGAGCTACTAACTGAGCACTAGCAACCGGCAGCTGATTGGTTATTTGGTTTTCACCGTAGCCGTCACGCTCATACCGGCGCGCAGGGGGTGCTCGGGGTCAACCTTATCGAGGACGATTTTGACGGGGACCCGTTGGGTTACTTTCACGAAGTTGCCGGAGGCATTATCGGGGGGCAGCAGGGCGAAGCGGGCACCAGTAGCCGCCGACAGTGACTCAATATGACCTTGGAACTCCTCGTTCGGGTACGCATCTACTTCCACTTCCACCGGCTGGCCCACTTTCATGTTCTCCAACTGGGTTTCCTTGAAATTGGCAATTACCCAGGTGTTGCCGCTGGCCACAATGCCCATCAGCTGCTGGTTGGGCCCTACTACCTGGCCGGGCTGCACGTTTTTCTTGCTAACAATACCGTTGCCGGGGGCCGTAATGGTGGTATAGCTGAGCTGCAGCTTGGCGTTGTCAAGGTCAGCCTGACGCTGCTTTACCATGGCTTCGGCCACTTTCACCTGCTGCTGCGCGGCGGCTACCTGCTGCTGCGCCACGCGCACCTGCTGTTGCGCCGTGGCACGCTGGGCGCTGGTCGATTTCAGGTTGGCCTGCACCGCGTCGTACTCACTCTGCGGAATGATATCCTCCTTCCGCAGAAACTGGCTGCGTTTCAGGTCTTTCTCAAGGCGGGAGCGGGTAGCATCACTTACACCAATGGCCGTCTGAGCCGAGCTGACGTTGGCCGAAGCCGTACCCACGGCGGCGCGGGCCGCTACTACGTTGGCCTGCGCCGCTGCCAGAGCTGCCTCGGCGGCATTCACGCGCTGCTGCTGGTCGGCGGGGTCCACCGTTACCAGTACGTCGCCTTTTTTCACGGGCTGGTTATCTTCCACCTTCACCTCCAGCACCGGGCCCGATACGCGGGGCAGAATCGGGTACACGTCCCCTTCTACCTGGGCGTCGTCGGTTTCCTCGTGGGTCTGGCCGAACTGGTAGCGCTGCCAGCCAAAGTAGGCACCAGCCAGCAGCACCAGAGCCAGGATAATGAAGATAATCGGGCGCTTGGAGCGGCCCTCGGGTTGCTCGTCCACTACTGGCTCGTAAGCCGCTTGGTGCGTGGGCGCTACAGCCGAATCGTGTTGAACGGGAGTTGCCATATGGGTACTTGGTTGTTCGTTGTCGAGAGTTGAGGAGAGCAGGCAGCCGGCCAGATAAAACCGCTACCCAACTGAATGTTTGAAGTTTACGCCGATTGGCGGTATTCCTTGGGGCGACCCGGCTTTACCAGCAGCGTTACGCAGAGTGCGGTTCGGACTACTGTTTCGGCGGTGCTGCCCATCAGAAAGCGCGTGAGGCCCGTCTGGCCATGCGCCCCAATGACAATGATATCGGCCGGATGTCGGCGCGCTTCTTCCACTATTTCATGCGCTGCGTCACCAGTCAGCACGGTGGTAGTTACCTGGGCCCCGGCAGCCAGGGCCGCTTCCCGGTAACGGGCCAGCCGCTGAGCCATTTCCACATCATTGACAGGCACCCCGGCCGGCCGGGGCTCTGGCTCCAGCACGTGCAGCAGCCGTAGCTCGGCCCCGGTACCTGCCGCCAGCGTAGCCGCGTACGTTACTACCGCTTCGGAGGCAGCAGAAAAGTCAACCGGACACAGGATGGTCATAGCAATGGTGAAATGGTGAGGTAGTGAAATGGTGAGTGTAGTGGGCTGGCCGGAAAAGTGACTGTAGGTGAACATCAGCTCACTATTTCACTATCCTACCATTTCACTGCTACCAAATCTGCTCGCCGGTGGCGCGGCGGAGCTGGTATTGGCCGAGGGTATAGTTGTAGATGGACTGCAGGCGCGAGAGGCGCGACTGGGCCAGTTGGGTTTCGGCGTCCAGCACATCCAGGTTGCTGCCTACGCCGTAGCGGTAGCGGGCCTTGGCGCGGGTTAGCGCGTCGGTGGCCTGCGCAATCTGCACCTGCGAGTTGTCGTAGCGGGCGGTGCTGGTCTGCATGTTGTTCACAGCCTGTAGCACATCGGCCCGTACCTGCTCCTGGGTATCCTGGGTGCGGGCCTGGGCGCCTTTAATAGCCGACTGGGCCGTGGCTCGCTGGTACTTGTTCCGGTCACCGTCGTAAATCGGAATGCTAAGCTGGGCTCCGGCCACCGTGTTGAAGCGGAACCGTTCCAGGTTTGGCACAATGTAGCCGTTCTTCCCCCCGGCCTGGGCTACCAGATTCAGGGTGGGCTTGTTGCTGGTTTCCGCTACACGCAGCTGCGAGGCGGCCGTTTCTTCCGCATCCTTGGCCAGCTTTACTTCCGGGCGGTTTTCGGCGGCGCGGGTCAGGGCAGCGGCTACATCCACAGCCTGCGGATTGTACTCGAAGCGGCCCCGCACGGGCGTTACGTCGCTTTCGGGGCGGTGCAGCAGGCGGGCCAACTGAATTTCCTGATTGCGCAGCTGATTCTGGAGGTCAATCTTACGGTCCAGCGCCTGGGCAATGCGCACCTGCGTGGTCGTCACGTCGAAGTTGGTGCTCACGCCCCCTTCTACCCGCTTCTCCATTTCGCGCTGGTGCTGGCGCAGGGAGGCAATCTGGGCATCCTGCACCCGAATAGCTTCGCGGGCAAACAGAATGCTATAGTAGCTCTGCGCGGCGGCATAAGCCAGGTCGCGGCGGGTTACGTTGATCTGGTCGGAGGCCGTGAGGGCCCGGGATTTGGCAGCATTAATGGCCGCGTTGGCCCGCCCGAAATCCAGCACCGTGTAGCGGGCCGTTACGTGGGTATCGTAGTTGTTGGCCGGAGCCAGCTGGAAGGTGGCGTCGCCGAGCGGAATCTTCACTACCGGGTCGATGCGGGTATAGCTGGCGGTACCGTCTACCACGGGCTTCAGGTAGGTGCGCGCTTCATCGAGGCGGCTCTGGGCCTGATTAACTTCTTCCTGCAGGGCATTGATGGCCGGGTTGGCATCCAGCACCGCACGAACGGTCGTATCCAGCGTCAGGGAGTCGCCGGCAGTAGCAGCGGCAATAGGTACCTGCGCATGGGCCGCGCTGCCAATCAGCAACCCCAGGGTTGTGAGTAACGGTGCGGTATGTTGTGGTCGGAAAAGCATATTTGAAACAGCTTATGGATGTCCGCCTTTTACCTAACTACGTGCCAACCCGTTAAAATCATTTTAATCTGCTTTAGAAACGGCCTCTGCTTCTCAGAAAGGCCGATAATATTTTTTAAAAGACAAAAATTAGTTTTTTTATATATTCAGTATTTTTCCTGATATGTAAGCAAATCCTATTATTTATTCCTGATATTTAAGGAATATTGACTGCTGACTTATTTCCTACAGACCATGCCCGATCAGGACGACTCGCTGCTGCTGTACCTCAACGATGCCATAGCTACCACGCGCAATAAGGAGGACTTATTCCGGAGCGTAACGGAAAAGCTGCGGCTGATTTTCCCCTTTGATGCCATTACCATCCTCACGCTGGACGCAGACCACCAATACCGCCGGGTGTTTCTGCGCGACTACCTGGGTGAGATGCTGCTGCCGGACCAGCCGGGGCGCAAGCCTCTGGGCCGCATGCCCATCGAAGGCACGCCCATCGAACTGTTTGTGCAGCAGTCCCGCCTGCATCAGTACGACTTAGAGGAACTGCTGGAAACGTATCCGCAGTACCAGCCGTTTTGTGCCCTGCTCGACCGGGGTATGCGCTACTTTGTGGTGGTGCCGCTGCGTACCGGCGGCCACCTCATCGGGCTGATGTCGTTGGTGGCGCGGCGGCGGCCGGATTTTTCACTTAACGACGTGGACCTGCTGGAGAAGATTGGCAGTCTGGTGGCCGTGGCCGTCACCAACACGCTGGCTTTTGAGGACATGGCCCGCCGGGAACAGGAAAAATCCATGCAGCTGGCCCTCAACAATGCGCTGCTCAGCATTAAGGAGCGCGGGGAGCTGTTCCGCTCTATTGCCACCGAAATCAACCGCGTAGTACCCTGTGACTACTTTGGCGTACGGGTGCGCAAACCCGACTCGCCGGTGCGGGCCCTGGCCGAGTTCAATAAGCAACCCGATGGCACCTTTGCCCCGCTCGATGAAAACCGCCACGACGACCTGCCGCAGTGGGCGGCCACCCAGGAGGCCGTGCTGGAGCTGTTTGCTACGCCGGGCGTGTACGTCGGGGCCGATTTTGAAGCCCTGGCGCAGCGCTATGAGCTGATGCGCTATATCCGGGAGGAACGCGGCACCCAGTCGTTGCTGTGCACCCCACTGAAAACGGGCGAAGAAACTACCGTAGCCCTCATCCTCGCCAGTCATGAGCCATTTGGGTTTACGGAGGAAAATCTGGAGCTGATTCAGACGCTGGTGCCCCAGATCCGGCTGGCCATTCAGAACGTACTGGCCTTTGAGCAGATTGACGCTTTGCGGGCTCAGCTGGAGCAGGAGCGTACCTACCTCATCGACGAAATCAATACCACCGCCGCCGCCCGCCTCGACGACTTCGTGGGCGGCAGCGCCGTGATGCAGCAGGTGTACACCCGCCTGGCCCAGGTAGCCCCCACCGATACCACGGTGCTCATTACCGGCGAAACCGGCACCGGCAAGGAGCTGGTAGCCCGGGCCCTGCACAACCTCTCGCCCCGCAAGGAGCGGGCCCTCATCAAAATCAACTGCGCCGCCCTACCGGCCCAACTCATTGAAAGTGAGCTGTTCGGCCATGAAAAAGGAGCTTTTACCGGGGCCCACGACCGGCGCATCGGCAAGTTTGAGCTGGCCGACGGCGGCACTATTTTTCTGGATGAAGTAGGGGAACTACCGCTGGATCTGCAGGCCAAGCTGCTGCGTGTCCTGCAGGAAAAGGAGTTTGAGCGCATCGGGGGCCGCCGCGTTATTCACACCGACGTGCGGGTAATTACGGCTACCAACCGGGTGCTGGAAGAGGAAGTAGCCGCCGGCCGCTTCCGCGCCGACCTGTACTACCGCCTCAACGTGTTTCCCATCCGGCTGCCGGCTTTGCGGGAGCGGCCCGAAGATGTGGAGCCCCTGATGCGCTACTTCCTGGAGCGCTTCACCAAGCAGATGGGCAAGCCCGTGCGCGGCCTGCGCGAGCGGGACCTGCGCGCCCTGCAGCAATACGGCTGGCCCGGCAACGTGCGGGAATTGGAGCACGTGGTAGAACAGGCCGTTATTGTGAGCCAGGGGCCGTTTCTGGAGTTTCAGGGGTTTGCAGCCGCCGCCCAGGCTGCGCCGGTACTACCGGAAACAACGGGCCCTGTGAAGACGCTTAAGGAGCAGGAACGAGACCATATTATGGTGACTCTGCGCCGCACTGGCGGCCGGGTAAGCGGCCCAAACGGGGCCGCCGTGCTGCTCGATATCAATCCGAAAACGCTGGAAGCCCGCATGAAAAAGCTGGGTATTCAACGAACCATCACGGCCGGATAACGCCTACCGGAAGCCAACAGTGCGTAAGCTGGCGCAGCGCTCTGTCAGCCATTATGTTGCGGGGGCCGTATACCACGGCTATTCACCTTCAGATTTGACGACCATGGCCCAGACTACCAGCACCCCCAAGCATACCGACCCCGCCACCAAGCGCGAGGAAAAGAAAAACGAAGAAACGAAAACCGATAAGCCCGACGGCAAGCAGAAAACCACCCAGAAAGGTTCCTAAACCGTTCTGACTACTGCAGAAAAGCCCGGTCAGCACTTTGTTGACTGGGCTTTTTTGTGGCCGGCCAGCGGGACCTTTTTGGCCGCATCCGGCTGTTTTGCCCGTACTTTAGAACCGCATGCCCACTTCTCCCGATTCTATTCTGCTGACCCGTGCCCAGGTATTGCAGGCCCTGCGCCAGCTGGATGCGCAGGGGCAGCGCATGCCGCTGAGTACCGTGTACGATTTGGTGTACAAGAGCAAGCGGTACGCCCCGCGCACCGTGGCCCAATTGGCATATCGGTTGGCGCTGGGGCAACCCACGGCCGTATGGCCTTTGCCGGCGGGGGCACCCACCAACCGGATACTGGAGAAGCTCAGCTTCACTATTGCCACCAAGCGCCCCACCCTGGAAAACTCCCCGCTGCTGGATGGCGACGTAGCTGCCCAGGAGCAAATGCAGGAGTTGTACACCGGCCCGCCACGGGAAACGCCACCCAAAAGCCCGTCAGCTGCCGCAGCTCCTGCGCCGTCCCCGGAGCCGGCGGCCGTGCAGGAGCCAACGCCGGTTTACAGTCCCCCCCCGCCCTACAACCGAGAGCAGGCACTGGCTGAGCTGTTTATCACCGAAAGCAAGCTAGATGGGGCCCTGTCCGCCCTGCGGCGGCGGCGCAACCTGATTCTGCAGGGCCCGCCCGGCACCGGCAAAACGTTTCTGGCGCGGCGGCTGGCCTGGCTGGAACTGGGCGCTACGGATGTCCGGCGCATCGAACTGGTGCAGTTCCACCCGAGCTACAGCTACGAGGATTTTGTGCAGGGTTTCCGGCCCGATGCCCACGGGAAATTTCACCTGCAGAACGGTATTCTGCTGAACTTCTGCCAGCGCGCGGCCCAGGACCCGGAGCAGCCGTATTTTCTGCTGATTGATGAGCTGAACCGGGGCAATGTGGCCCGCATTTTCGGGGAGTTGCTGCTGTTGCTGGAAGCCGATAAGCGCGGTCCGGCCTATGGCGTGCGCCTGCCCTACTCCCCGGCCGGTAGTGCCCCTTTCTTCGTGCCGGAGAATGTGTACTTCATTGGCACCATGAACCTGGCCGACCGGAGCCTAGCCCCGCTGGACTATGCCCTGCGTCGGCGGTTTGCCTACGTATCGTTGGAGCCGGAATTTGGCCCTCCCCTGCAGCAGTTTCTGGCCGCACAGGGCGTACCGGCTGCCGTTATTACCCGGCTGGCGGCCCGCCTCACCGACCTCAACCGCACCATTGCCGATGACCCGGAGCTGGGACCGGACTTCTGTATCGGCCACAGCTACTTCTGCCAGCCTCCCGCTGATGCTGCAGCCGCCGGAATGTGGCTGCAATTGGTACTGGAACAGGAAATAGCGCCGCTGCTGGATGACTACTGGCTTGACCAGCCGGCCAAAGCGGCCCAGCAGAAGAAAAAGCTGCTGGCCTGAGCTACTGCCGCATGATTCCCATCCAGAACCTGTACTACCTGCTCTGCTACGCCTGGAACCGGCTACCAGACCAGCATGAGCTACAGGCCATAAGCCGGCAGACCTTTCATCGGCCCCTGGAGCTTCTCACCCATGTGCTGCTCACGGCTACGCGCCGACTGTTGCGCCAAGGCTTGCCCATAGCCTACACTGAGCGGGTAGAAGAGCTGACGGAAATACGGGGCCGCATCCAGCTGGCTCCTACACTCAGCCGCGACCTGTTGCGCCAGGGACGAGCTATTTGCGCATTTGATGAGTTAGGTCCTGATACTTCACTGGCCCGCCTGCTGCTGGGTACGCTGCAACACCTTAGTCGCACCCGTAGTCTGCCGGCGGCGCTGCGCCAGGAAGTGCGCGCTGTGCTGCGGCGGTTTCCGGCTGATGTGGTACCGGAACCACTCACTGCGGCTGGCCTGCGGGTGGTGCGGCGACAACGCGTGAGCGGCCTGGCTGCTTTTCTGCTGAACGTATGCGAGTTGATTCAGCAAAGCACCCTGCCTACTCCCGATGCAACCGGCACCAGCCGTTTCCGCGACTTTCGCCGCGACGAGGCATTGATGGCCCGGCTGTTTGAGCAGTTCGTGCGCAACTTCTACCGGCTGGAGCAGCGCCGCTACCGGGTGCTCAGCGAAACAATTCAGTGGCAGGCCGCGGCCGAGGATGAGGCCGGCCTGGAACTGCTGCCCGCCATGATTACGGATACCACCCTGGAAAGTCCGGAGCGAAAAATTATCCTGGATACCAAGTACTATGCCTCGGCACTGCGCCAGCGCTACAACCAGCAAAAGCTGATTGCGCCCCACCTGTACCAGTTGTATGCCTATCTGCAAAACCAGAATGCTCCAGCGGGCCAGCAGCTGGAAGGTGTACTGCTGTATCCTGCTGCGACGCAGGCGCTGGATGTGCGCTATTCACTTGGCGGCCACCCGGTTCGTATCGTTACACTCGACCTGAGTCAGCCGTGGCCGCAGATTGCCGCCGCTTTGCTGGCGCTGGTGCAGTAGCGAAGCTCCGCTTTGCGCCACCGACCGGCATTACAAAATTTGCAATAATTACGGGGCTTGCTATGCGGATATGCAGCCCCGGTACGGGTTTTTTGTCCGTAGGTTGCAATTGCAGCGGCTTGTAGCTAACATTCCTGCAAATTACTCCTCCACTCACCCAAACCCGTACTTTCTTGAACAGACGCGACTTTGTAGGCCTGACCGGTCTGGCTGCCGGTGCCATCTGGCTGCCCTCGGTGCCGGCCCTGGGCGGCACGCTGGTTGACCCCGCCCGCCTGCTGGAGCCCGGCCTCGACCCCGCCGTAAAAAAACGCCTGGCCGACGCGGCCCTGAACGCCGCCAAATCGGCGGGGGCTACCTACGCCGATGTGCGCATTGGCCGCTACCTCAACCAGAGCGTGTTCACCCGCGAAAAGCAGGTGCAGAACATTGCCAGCGGGGAGAGTTTCGGGGCGGGCATCCGGGTAATTGCCAACGGTACCTGGGGCTTTGCCTCCACCAATCAGGTAACCGAGGCCGGGATGGCCAAAGCCGCCCAGCTGGCCGTGCAGATTGCCAAGGCCAACGCCAAAGTGCAAAAGGAACCTGTGAAGCTCGCCCCTCAGCAGGGCTACGGCGAAGTTTCCTGGAAGACGCCCATTCAGGTAAACGCCTTCGAGGTGCCCGTAAAAGACAAGGTGGACCTGCTGCTGGCCGCCAACGCCAAGGCGCTAGAAAACGGGGCGTCCTTCGTGAATTCGGCCCTGTTCCAGATCAACGAGCAGAAGTACTTCGCCAGCACCGACGGCTCCTACATCGACCAGGATATTCACCGCATCTGGCCCAACTTCTCGGTAACGGCTATTGACCGGGCTTCGGGCAAGTTCCGGACCCGAGAGGCGCTCAGCTCGCCCATGGGCATGGGCTACGAGTACCTGCAACCCAAAGCCCAGGATAAAATCGCCGGCCCCGCCGGCACCGGCCTCACGGGCTATAAGTACAGCTACGACATCCTGGAAGACGCCGCCCTGGCCGCCAAGCAGGCCAAGGAGAAGCTGACAGCCAAGAGCGTAGTGCCCGGCAAATACGACCTGGTACTCGACCCCAACCACCTGGGCCTGACTATTCACGAAAGCATCGGCCACGCCACCGAGCTGGACCGTGTGCTGGGCTACGAGGCCAACTACGCCGGTACCAGCTTCGCCACGCTGGAGTGGAAAGCCAAGAACCAGCCCTACGGCTCGAAGCTGGTAAACATTGTGGCCGATAAAACCCAGCCCGGTTCCCTGGGCGCGGTGGGCTTCGATGATGAAGGCGTAAAAACCGGCCAGTGGGACATCATCAAAGATGGCAAGCTGGTGGACTACCAGAAAATCCGGGACCAGGCGCACATTGTGGGCCAGAACAAGTCGGACGGGTGCTGCTACTCGCAGTCGTGGCAGGATGTGCAGTTCCAGCGCATGGCCAACATCAGCCTGCAGCCCGGCAAGGAAAAGCTGAGCGTGGACCAGATGATTGCGGGCGTGGACAAGGGCATTTACATTGCCGGCCGCGGCTCGTTCAGCATCGACCAGCAGCGCTACAACTCCCAGTTCGGCGGCACGGTGTTCTACTCCATCGAGAAGGGCAAAATTGCCGGCATCCTCGAAGACGTAGCCTACCAGACTAACACGGTGGAGTTCTGGAACTCCTGCGCGGCCATCTGTGACCAGTCGGACTACCGCCTGTTCGGCTCCTTCTTCGATGGCAAAGGCCAGCCCAGCCAGGTATCGGCCGTAAGCCACGGCTCGGCGCACACCCGCTTCAACTCGGTGAACGTCATCAACACGGCCCGCAAAATCGGATAAATCCCACTTGAACCCCTCCCCAACCCCTCCCCTCGGGAGAGGGGCTCTAGTTCTAGATTTAGCTAGACAACCAGAGTTAGAGCTCCTCTCCCGGAGGGGTTGGGGAGGGGTCACATTCTGCACATTCAAAAAACATGGCAATACTTTCCCAATCCGAAGCTCAGGGCATCCTGCAAAAGGTGATGAGCTTCAGCAAAGCCGACGAGTGTGAAGCCACGCTCAGCGGCCAGACGGGCGGCAACGTACGCTCGGCCCGCAACGCCATCAGCACCAGCGGCGCGGTAGATAACGTGAACCTGACGGTGGAAGCCCGCTTCGGCAAACGCTCGGGTGTGGCAACGTGCAACCAGTTCGACGATGCCACGCTGCGCAGCTGCGTGCAACGGGCCGAAGAAATTGCCCGTCTCGCCCCGGAAAGCCCCGAGTACATGCCCCTGCTGGGTCCGCAGAAGTATCTGACGTCGCCGAATAGCTTTTCGAAAACCACCGCCGACATCACACCCGACTACCGCGCCAACCAGGTGGGGGCCAGCATGAAGCTCTGCGACGAGAAGAAGCTGACCTCGGCCGCTTTCCTCAACGATGGGGCCGGCTTTGTAGCCAAGCGCAACAGCAAGGGCCTCGAAGCCTACCAGCAGACGTCCGGCCTGGAGTTCAGCATCACGGTGCGCACGCCCGACGGTACCGGCTCGGGCTACGCCACCGCCGACTACAACGACGCTGGTAAGTTTGACGCCCGCCGCCTCACCCAGATTGCCGCTGATAAAGCCGCCGGCTCGCGCAACGCCCAAGCCCTGGAGCCCGGCAAGTACACCGTTATCCTGGAGCCGGCTGCCCTGGTAGCCAACTCCGATGCCTCCCTGATGCAGGCGCTGATGAGTGCCCTCGATGCCCGCTCGGCCGACGAAGGCCGCTCCTTCCTGAGCAAAAAAGGCGGCGGCAACCGCAAAGGCGAAAAGCTGTTCGATGAGCGGGTAACCATCTACTCCGACCCGTTGAACCCCGAAATTGCCGACCTCACCTTCTCCGGTGACGGCCGTCCCCAGCAGAAAATCACCTGGATTGAGAAGGGGGTGGTGAAAAACCTGTACACCTCGCGCTACTGGGCCCAGAAAGCCGGTATTCCGGATGTACCCCGCCCCGGCGGCTGGATTATGGAAGGCGGCACCCAAAGCACTGCCGACCTCATCAAAGGCACGGCCAAAGGCATTCTGGTGACGCGCCTGTGGTACATCCGCCCCGTTGACCCGCAGACGCTGCTGTACACGGGCCTCACCCGCGACGGCACGTTCTACATCGAAAACGGCAAAATCAAGTTTCCGGTGAAGAACTTCCGCTTCAATGAGTCGCCGATTATCATGCTCAACAACCTGGAAGCCATTGGCAAGCCCGTGCGCGTGAACGGTAACCTAGTGCCGCCACTCAAAATTCGGGACTTCACCTTCACCTCCCTTTCCGACGCCGTGTAACTGGTAGCGCGGGGCCTTATGGCCCTGCGCTACGCTTTTTTTACTTCTGGTTTTTCTCTCCTGACTTCAAACTGCTACCCCTGTGAATAGACGTGATTTTGTGGGCATTACCGGCCTGGCTGCCGGGGCCCTGTGGCTGCCCTCCCTGCCCAGCTTTGCCGGCGAGGCCGTGGACCCAATGCGGCTGCTGGAGCCCGGCCTGGATGTGGCCGTGAAAAAACGCCTGGCCGACGCGGCCCTGAACGCCGCCAAAGCGGCCGGCGCTACCTACGCCGACGTACGCATTGGCCGCTACCTCAACCAGGGCGTGTTCACCCGTGAAAAGCAGGTGCAGAACATCGTCAGCTCCGAAAGCTTCGGGGCCGGCATCCGGGTAATTGCCAACGGCACCTGGGGCTTTGCCTCCACCAATCAGGTAACCGAGGCGGGCATGGCCAAAGCCGCCCAGCTGGCCGTGCAGATTGCCAAGGCCAACTCCAAAGTGCAGAAGGAGCAGGTGAAGCTGGCCCCGCAGAAAGGCCACGGCGAGGTATCGTGGAAAGCGCCCATCAAGCAGAACGCCTTCGAGGTACCCATTAAGGATAAGGTGGACCTGCTGCTGGCCACCAACGCCAAGGCCCTGGAAAACGGGGCGTCGTTCGTGAATTCGGTACTGTTCCAGGTGAACGAGCAGAAGTATTTCGCCAGCACCGACGGCTCCTACATCGACCAGGACATTCACCGCATTTTCCCCACGTTCGGGGTAACGGTGGTGGACCGGGCTTCGGGCAAGTTCCGCAGCCGCCAGGCCCTCAGCTCGCCCATGGGCATGGGCTACGAGTACCTCACGCCCAAGGCCGAGGATAAAGTGGCCGGCCCCCAGGGCTCGGGCGTTATCGGCTACAAGTACAGCTACGATATGCTGGAGGATGCCGCCCTGGCGGCCCGGCAGGCTAAAGAGAAGCTCACCTGCAAAAGCGTAGTCCCGGGCAAATACGACCTGGTGCTGGACCCCCACCACCTGGGCCTCACCATTCACGAATCGGTGGGTCACCCGCTGGAGCTGGACCGCGTGCTGGGCTACGAGGCCAACTACGCGGGCACCAGCTTCGCCACCTTGGAGTGGAAAGCCAAGGGTCAGCCCTACGGCTCGAAGCAGGTGAACATTGTGGCCGACAAGCTCCAGCCCGGCTCCCTGGGCGCTGTGGGCTACGACGACGAGGGCGTGAAAACCAAGGAGTGGAACCTCATCAAAGACGGTATTCTGGTGGACTATGAGAAAATTCGGGACCAGGCGCACATTGTGGGCCAGACGGAATCGGACGGGTGCTGCTACTCCCAGTCGTGGCAGGATGTGCAGTTCCAGCGCATGCCCAACGTGAGCCTGAAGCCCGGCGCGGCCAAGCTGAGCGTAGACGACATGGTGAAGAACGTGGAGAAAGGCATCTACATTGCCGGCAACGGCTCGTTCAGCATCGACCAGCAGCGCTACAACTCCCAGTTTGGCGGGCAGGTGTTCTACGCCATCGAGAAGGGCAAAATCACGGGCATGCTGGAAGACGTGGCCTACCAGACCAACACGCTCGAGTTCTGGAACTCGTGTGCGGCCGTGTGCGACCAGTCGGACTACCGGTTTGCGGGCTTCTTCAACGACGGCAAGGGTCAGCCCTCCCAGTCGTCGGCCGTGAGCCACGGCTCCAGTACCACCCGCTTCAACTCGGTAAACGTCATCAACACCGCCCGCAAAATCGGCTAATTATTGAGCTGTTAGCTCTTAGCTGTTGGCTGTTAGCTTCCGCGCAGGAAGTCGTCAGCCGAGCAGCTAAGAGCTAACAGCCAGTAGCTAACAGCTCAACACACATGGCTATTCTCTCCAAAGACGAGTCCCAGGCTATCCTGAAGAAGGTAATCGGGTTCAGCACCGCCGATGAGTGCCAGGCCAGCCTGGACGGGCGCACCGTGGGCAACGTGCGTTACGCCCGCAACTCGGTGAGCACCGCCGGCGCCTCCGACAACGTGCGCCTGGTGGTGGAGTCGCGCTTCGGCAAACGCTCGGGCGTGGCTACCTGCAACGAGTTCGACGACGCGACCCTGCGCCGCTGCGTGCAACGGGCCGAGGAAATTGCCCGTCTCGCTCCCGAAGACCCTGAGTACATGCCCCTGCTGGGCCCCCAGCAATACCTCACGCCCGTGAGCTACGCTTCCAGCACCGCCGCCATTACGCCCGATTACCGGGCCCAGGCCGCCGGCGACAGTATTGCCCTGTGCTCGGCCAAGGGCCTCACGGCGGCCGGCTACCTCGAGGACGGGGCCTACTTCCAGGCCCTGCGGAACAACAAAGGGCTGGAGGCCTACCAGCAAAGCACCAGCATCGACTTCTCGGTAACGGTGCGCACGCCCGACGGTACCGGCTCGGGCTACGCCGTGGCCGATTACACCGACGTGAGCAAGTTCAACGCCAAGGCCCTTACGCAGGCTGCCGCCGACAAAGCGGCCGGCTCGCGCAACGCCAAGGCCCTGGAACCCGGTAAGTACACGGTTATCCTGGAGCCGGCCGCGCTGGTGTCCGACGAAGGCCTGCTCAACAACCTGATGTACAACCTCGGGGCCCGGGAAGCCGACGAGGGCCGCTCGTTCCTGAGCAAGAAAGGCGGCGGCAATAAGCTGGGCGAAAAGCTGTTCGACCCGCGCATTACCATTTACTCCGACCCCTTGAATGCCCAGGCTCCCGGCGGCGTGTTTGATGGGGAAGGCATGCCCGTGAAGCGCATAAACTGGGTAGAGAAAGGAGTGGTCAAGAACATGTACTATTCGCGCTACTGGGCCCAAAAAACCGGTAAGCAGGCTACCCCGTTCCCCGGCAACTTCATCATGGAAGGCGGCACCCAAAGCGTGCAGGACCTGATTAAGAGCACCGAGAAGGGTATTCTGGTCACGCGCCTGTGGTATATCCGCGACGTGGACCCCCAAACCCTGCTCTACACGGGCCTCACCCGGGACGGCACGTTCTACATCGAGAACGGCAAAATCAAGTTCCCCATCAAGAACTTCCGCTTCAATGAAAGTCCCGTGATTATGCTCAACAACGTGGAGGCCATTGGCAAGCCTGTGCGGCTGGGTGGCAACCTGGTGCCCCCACTCAAAATTCGGGACTTCACCTTCACCTCGCTTTCCGACGCGGTGTAAGGCAGGATAGGTTAACGCTGAAAGGCCCCCGTTTTTAGAAAACGGGGGCCTTTCGTTAGTGTATCAGTTGCGTGGCTTCATGCCTCAGTCATCCCCGAACTGATAGGCCACGTACCCCTGGATTACACGGTTTTTGAAGCGCGGGTCGTTGAGGCCGCTAATGTCGCGGGGGTTGTTGATGTCGTTGAGGCCGGCATTGAAGCGGGCTCCCAGCAGCAGGTTGCCGAGCTTGAGGCCGCCGCCGGCTGCCAGCGTGAAATCGGTACGCTTGAAGTTGTAGCTGCTGGTGCCGCCCGCCACGTTGTCGTCCTGCCGGGCTACCATGAACCCCAGCTGCGGGCCGGCTTCCACAAACACGGGCCCCACCGTGAGCTTGGCCAGCACCGGCAGGTTGAGGTAGTGCAGCCTGGCGTCGTAGTTGCCGATGGCCGTACGGATGGAGCTGCCCTGCAACGAGTACAGCAGCTCCGGTTGGATAGATACTGGGCCCAGCACCTTCATTTCATACAGCAGCCCGCCGTGGTAATAAGTTTTGTACCGGGTAGAGGTGGAGCCCAGGTTTTCACCATCGAGCACGGCGGCGTTGATACCGGCCTTCACCCCAAACTGGGCGTGGGCGGCGGCGGCCAGCAACAGCGCCGGCAGTAGAAGCAGAATTCGTTTCATAACACAGAACGTCAGTAGGTTGGCAATTAGAACACTGTTCTTTCAACGCCCGACCGGCGGGCCGGGGTATGTGCCAGACGCATAAACTTTGCCGTTTTCGTGCCGAAGGGCAAAATTCCTGTTTCTTCGTGGCTGCCAGGCAAGCCACCTTTCGCGCATTGCCAGTGTCTTTGCCCCGTCTTTTCCCGTTTATCCGCTGTTGCCTATGCCCGCTCCCTTCACCTTCGTGCGCCTGCAATACCACTCCGGCGACTGGGATGCGGTGGATGAACGGATGCCGGCTAACCTGCTGCACTCCCTGGTACAGTACACCAAGGTATCGGTAAACCCCAAAGAGAAGGTGGTGGCCCTCGATTCGCCGGAGCTGTTCCGGTATCCGTTCTGCTACCTCTCGGGGCACCGGCTGGTGCAGTTTTCGGCCCAGGAGCGCAAAAACTTCGAGCAGTACGTGCGCGGCGGCGGCTTCGTGTTCGTGGACGACTGCAACCACGACATCGACGGGCTGTTTGCCCGCTCGTTTGAGGAGCAGATGCGCGTGTGCTTCGGGGCCGGAGCGCTGAAGAAGCTGCCCAAAACCCACCCTATCTATTCGCAGTTTTTCAAGTTTCCGGACGGCCCGCCCAACACCGGCTTCGAACTGAATGGCTGGGGCGACGACCTGGTGCACGATTATCTCAAAGGCATCGAAATCAACGGCCGGCTGGCGGTGCTCTACTCCAACAAGGACTATGGTTGCGAGTGGGACTACGACTTCCGCAACAAGCGTTTTTTAGCCGAAGACAACACTAAATTTGGGGTCAATATCATTCTTTACGCCCTTACGGCTTAAGAGCGTATGTAAAAAATTCAAAAAACCGTTATACTGAGTTTGGCGAAGCATGACAGAAAAGGTGTTATCATAAATTCCCAAACACGCTCTAAGCTCTATCCGATGTTGAAACTAGTACTTTCCGCCACTCTGCTTCTCACTGGCCTCATGCACTCTGCCCAGGCCCAGGTACAGGTGAAGTTTGATCCGCTTCACGCGCCTACTTTCCGCTACGGCGTGCGGGTGGGCGGCCAGGTGATGGGCATGACCCCACTACAGACCAACAGCTCCCACGAAGTTCCTCAAACCGGCCTGTGGGGCGGCAATGCTGGGTTAGCAGCCGAAGCAGTATTCGGTTGGCTGACCGTGCAGCCGGCAGTACTGTTTACCCAGAAGGGATTTTACATGCATAACTCCTGGACGGAAACTTACTATGGCAAGCCGCTGGCTCTGAATAGTCTTACGCGGCTGCGCCTCAACTCGCTGGAAGTACCGGTGAATCTGATTGCTACGGTACACGGCTTTCAGCTGCTGGCCGGCCCGTATGTAAGCCTAGCCCTCAGTGGCCGCTACCACGATGAATGGACCATGCCGCTTCCGATTGGCTCCGAAACTTCCCACGACTTCACCACCTATCAGATTATTCGGGATGAGAAGGTGTACTTTTCCAAAAAAGACCGGAACTACGACGATATTGTGGTCAGGCGGTTGGATGCCGGCTTCAACGTGGGCGTAGGTTACCGGTACAACGGCTGGCAGGTGCAGCCCACCTACACCCGCGGCATCCGCTATACCGGCTACGGTTACCAGAGCAAGAACTGGAGTGCCCAACTAAACCTGACGCACTTCTTCGGGCCGGTAGCACAGGGGCGCTAGAACCGGTAGCCCAGGCTGAGGCGGATAGTCAGCTGCCATCCTGGCCGCATCAGCAAGTCATCATCGGGCCGGGCGACACGGGAATCGGGCACTATCTTACACCAATAGCCCACGCCCATTGCCGCGTTGGTTACTAGTCCTGGCACCAACCACGGAGCCGCGGGGCGCTGTTGGCCCAGCAGCAGTTCAGCGCCGGCCCACTTACTGACCAGGGAAGCTACACTGGCGTAGTCGGACATATACTGTGTGCGCAGATAACGCAGGCGCGGGGCAGCATACAATCCATCCAACAGCCCAAAATTGTCGGGGTCGGTAAGATAAAAATGGCTTTGCGCAGCCAGCCCCGTGCGCCGTTCATTGGTAGCAATACCACCTACCTGTCCTTCCAAGCCTACCGCAATCCGGTCACGCAAAAACTGGTTATAGGCAATAACAATAGGAGGATGCTGTAAATCATCATTGAGTGCTCCTACCAGGCTCCAGGCAAGCGGAGCCAGCAGATCAACTGTAAGCATGTGGGGGTGGCCTGGTTGCCGACCAGCATCCGATGGCACATTGAGGTCGTCCTGCGCAACGGCTTGGTACTCACCCGAACATAAAAACAAGGCCAAAATCAGGTGGCGGCCCCGGCAGGCAGTATTACACTTGGTGCGCAACATGGGTGTATAAGTGTGGCTACCTTTAATTATCGCACAACTTCTTTTTCAACCCTGCCAAAGCCTTTTTACAGATACTTCACTATTACCTATAGCTACGCTTTGCCCTCTTGCGGGACGTTAAAACCGATACCCCAGGCTGAGACGACCATCGAAAATAGCGCCGCCTTCCTCATAGTACGTTTTGTTATCGTAGTATCCGGGCGTGCTGGCATACGGATTTTTATCCAGCCGCTTCCAGGCCATTATTCCACCCGCTATGTCAAGCAGCAAGCGGCTTTGGTGCCCCAGCGGCAGCTGCGCGCCCAGCAGTACGCCCGCGCCACCCAGCTTGCGGTTTTCGTTGTAGTGGTTATAGAAAGCATTTTGGCGCACACTGCGGTAGCCCAGCGTAGGCGCGGCATATACTCCCGCCAGGCCTGACTGTCGCCCCTGGTATACATAGTACCGCCCCTGCAGGGCTGCGCCGGACAGCCGCTCGGTGGGCTGACCGCCATTCAACAGCACCTCCAGGTTGGCACTGCTGCGCTGCCCCAATTGATGCTCGTAGCCCACCAGCACCGGCAGCAGCAGGCGGGCGTCGGAGTTGAGGGCATTGTAGGCAAAGTTGCGGAGCAGAATCCCGCCCACATCCAGCCGCAGGGCATGGCGAAATCCCACCCGGACGGGAGCCGTAGTATCGGGGGCGGTTTGGGCCTGGGCGGCGGTAACGCCGGCGCTGAGCAGGGCGGTAGCAAGCAGGCGGCGAAGAATGCGGGAGGAGTTGCGTATCATGGCCTGAAGTAGCAGCTTGCCGGCGCGAGGCGCAAACCAGTTACTACCCGCATCAGACTTTACCATTCCGGAAAAATTTACCACAATCAGCCCACCGTACGCAGCCCCGGCGCGTTTCAGCTGACTTTGTTGTAGTAGCTCTGCCCGCCTTACCTCCGACTTTTCAACACCGTTTTTCGTGACCGAACAAGACGTAACCCGCCTGCTCCAGAAGATACCGCAGCTTAAACAGGAAATTGGGAAGGTAATTGTGGGCCAGCAGGAAGTGCTGGAAGAAGTGCTGGTGGCCCTGCTGGCCGGCGGCCACGCGCTGCTGGAAGGGGTGCCCGGCCTGGCCAAAACCCTGCTGGTGCGCACGCTGGCCCAGGCTACCGACCTGCCCTTCCGCCGCATCCAGTTCACCCCCGACCTGATGCCCACCGATATTCTGGGCACCGAAATTCTGGAGGAAGACCACGGCACGGGGCACCGCTCCTTCAAGTTCAACCCCGGCCCCATCTTCGCCAGCCTGGTACTGGCCGACGAAATCAACCGCACGCCGCCCAAAACCCAGGCGGCCCTGCTGGAAGCCATGCAGGAAGGCCACGTTACCTACGCCGGCCAGGAGCACCCGCTGCCGAAGCCGTTTTTTCTGCTGGCTACGCAGAACCCCATCGAGCAGAGCGGCACCTACCCGCTGCCCGAAGCCCAGCTCGACCGGTTTCTGCTGTACGTGCGCATCGGCTACCCCACCGAGCAGGAAGAGCTGGCCGTGCTGAGCGGCACCACCGGCACCGGCCGCCAGCAGGTGCAGCCCGTGCTGGGCGGTGAGGAAGTACGCCAGCTGCAGCTGCTCACGCGGCAGGTCAGCATCAGTGAGGAGCTGCTGAGTCTGGTAAACCGGCTGGTGCGGGCCACGCGGCCGGCCACGTCGGAAGTACCGTTTATCCGGGAATACGGCCGCTGGGGAGCTGGCCCCCGCGCCGGGCAGGCCCTGATTCTGTGCGCCAAAGCCCGGGCGTTGCTGCACGGCCGCTTCGCCGCTACGCTGGAAGACGTACAGGCCCTGGCCCCCGCCGTACTGCGCCACCGGGTGCTGCTGAACTTCAGCGCCGACGCCGAAAACCTCACCCCCGACGATGCCGTGCGGGAGCTGCTGAAAGCCGTTCGGATTTAAAAGTTGCTGGTTTCTAGTTGCTAGCTCTTAGTTGCCGATAACCAGAAATCAGGAACTCGCAACCAGAAACTTATTCCCATGCTTACCCCCGAATACCTGCATGCGCTGCACAACCTGCCTTTGGCGGCCCGCCGGGCGGCTGAGGGAGTGTTGCACGGTGCACACGCCAGTCGGCGTAAAGGCGCGGGCATGGAGTTCAGCCAGTACCGGCCCTACCAGCCCGGCGACGACCTGCGCCGTCTCGATTGGCGGCTGGCGGCCCGCTCCGACCGGTACTATCTGCGCGAATCGGAGGTGGACACCAGCTTGGTGGTGCACCTGGTGCTGGATGCCACGGCCAGCATGAACCACCAGGACGATAATGGCCTGAGCAAGCTGCAATATGGCAAGCTGTTGTGCGCGGCCCTGGCCTACGTGGCCACTCAGCAGGGCGACGCCGTGGCGCTTACGGTGCTGCAGCCACGGGGCCTGCAGCATCTGCCCCCCCGCACCGACTCCCGGCAGCTGCCCCGCCTGTATCACACGCTGGAAAATCTGGAAGCGGCCGGCCGCTTTCCCGATGCCGCCACGCTGGCCCCGCTCACGGCGCGCCGCCAGCCGGCCCTCACCATCTGCGTGAGTGACCTGTACGAGGAAAATGGGGAGATTGAGCAGCTGCTCACGCGCCTGCGCGCCGCCACTGGCGAGGTACTACTACTGCACCTGATGGCCCGCAACGAGCTGGAATTCAGCTACCGGGGAGCCGTGACGTTCGAGGACCTGGAAACCGGCCAGCAGTTGCAGTTGGATGCCGGCCAGCAACGCCGCGCCTGGCAGCAGCAGCAGCAGCAGTGGCTCCGCGAAACGGCCCACCGCGCCCGTACCCACGGCTTCGACTACCAGCAGCTGAGCACCGCCGAGCCACTGACCCAGGCCCTGCGCGAGTTTCTGCGGCGGCGGGCCCGGGGCTGAGGGAATTGGGCCCGATACTTGCGCGAGCCGGGAGCTGTACTTATTCCTAGTTTTGCTATGCGTTACGCTCTACTTGCCGCGGCCCTGTTGGCGGCTGCCCCCTTAGCGGGCCGTGCCCAAACTATCCCGCCTTCTTCTTACCACCGGGCCCTGCCCGTAGTGCCCATCGATTCCGTTACGCACCAGATTGTGTACCGGGGCGTGCTGCCCGCAGCCGGCCTGCCCCAGGCCGAAGTGTATGGCCGGGCCCAGGAGTGGGTGGCCCGGCAGTTTGAGGATTACTCGGCGGTAGTGCAGCTAGCCGATGCGGGCCGGGGTGTGCTCATCGGGCAGGCCATGCTGCAGGCGGTGGCCCCCGCCCAGAAAAACCAGGACGCCCGCCGCATTGAGCTGGTATTCCGGTTTCGGCTGCGGGCCCAGCCGGGAGCCTTGCACTACGAGCTGACGGACATCAGCTACCCGCTGTATTCGGGAACCAGCTACAGCAACACCGATATTCCCGGTCACGCCGCCGATGGCCTGGCGCAGTGGCAGCGGGCCGACGACTACTCCCGCATCAGCACCACCGCCGCCCAAACCCGCCGGGCACCGGTGGAGCCTCGGCTGCGCGACTATGACGAGTACACTTCCGAAGGCAAGCCTAAACCCCGCATGCTGCAGGTGTGCCTGGGTATTCAGGACGCCATGACCGGCTTGGTGGCTTCCCTGAACCAGGAGTTGCGGCAGCCGCTACCGTAACGGCGGTGGCTCGGCAGCCGGTGTTGCGCCTGAGTCGCCGCAACGCCGGGCGGTAAAGTTGTGTCTGTGGGTTGGCTTCACTACGTTGGGGTTTCAACCAGTCTGCACTTTCAATCCGCGCTCCGTTTGCTGCCCCTGATTTTTTCGCACGTCACTGCCGGCTGGCTGGCCCTGTTGGGCCTGGCGGTGCCTCTGGCCATTTACCTCTGGAACCGACGACCGGGCCACGTAGTGCGGGTGGGCAGCATACGATGGCTGGAAGCTGCCGCTAACCGCCGCCTCCGCAGCCTGCGCCCCGAGCAGCTGCTGTTGTTTCTGTTGCGGGCAGCCCTGGTGGCGTTGTTGGCGCTGGCGGTAGCAGAGCCGGCACAGCTCCTGCCGGCCCCGCCGCTTCGGGGGCAGGTACTGCTGGCTCCGGGCGTAACGAAAGCAGATGTGAAACTCGTGCAACCAGCGCTGGACTCCCTGCGGCAGCGTGGCTACCAGTTGCGGCAGCTGCACACAGAGCGGCCGGTAAGCGCCCCGCTGCCATGGGCCAGTGCAGGCCTCGGCGACACGACGACAGCAGCGCGGCTGCCCCTGGATTCCGCGCGCAGCATCAACCTCTGGCATACCGTACAGGCCGCCGACTCATTGCCGGGGCGGCCGCTGGTGGTGGTGGCACCGCTTACGCTGGCCGGTTTTACCGGTACCCGGGCGGCTTTACCGGCGCAGGTACAGTGGCTGCCCCTGCCCCAGCCAGATTCCAGCACGCAGGCCGTAGCCGCCTGGCAGCCCCACCCCGACAGCCTGACGGTGCTGGTGGCCAGTGGCTCGGAGACGAGCCTGCGGGTTCAGAAAATCCGGCGGCGCTGGCCTGCTGCCGGCAGCAGACTACGGCTGTTGCCCGGAGTGGAAATCAGGACCGATGCGCAGCGCCATGTGTACGTACTGCACGGAAGCCGGCAGCAGCCACTACCGGTAATACGCCGCCAGCCGCGCTGGCACGTAAGCTACGATGCCGCCCATGCAGCTTCGGGCCGGGTAGTTATGGCAGCGTTGCGGGCCATCGGGCCGGTGCTGCCGCTGGCACCTCGCCTGACGGTAGCCGCTGAGCTGCCATCTGACTCGCTGGATTGGCTTTTCTGGCTTCGGGATGCGCCGGCCCCGGCGGCGAGGAGCCGCCACATCTGGCAGGAAGCCAGTCAAAAAGCATCTGTGCTGCCCACGCAATTTCAGCCTGTTGGGGCAAGCCAGCCCATAGCGGTGCAGCGGCTGGATACGGCCGCACCGGCCGGTACGGTGGTCTGGCAAACTGCCTCGAGGCATGCGCTGCTCAGTGAGCAACCGGCGGGGCACCTGCTGCTGCATACTCGCCTCGACCCTGCCTGGAGCGGCCTGGCCGATAGTCCGGAGCTACCGAATCTGCTACTGCCCCTGTTGCAGCCCGTCGGCCTCACTATTCCCGTTGATACGCGCCCACTGGCCATTACGCAGCTGCAAAGTGCCCGCCCGGCCACTTCCGGAGCGGTTGAGCCGCTGGCCCCGCACCGCCCACTCACTCCGTGGCTGGTACTGGCCGCCGGACTACTGTTTGCGGCCGAGCGGCTGCTGGCAGCCCGTCGGCCGGGCACTTCACCTGTAACCCCGCTGTCATGAGCCCCTTGCTTGCTTCTTCCGTTTCGTCGGCCGGGCCGGTACAGGCGGCTGCCCGTGCCTGGGCCGGCCGCCGCACGGCTGCCCTGCTGCTGCCGGTGCTGGGCGCGGGTGTTGTGCTGGGGGTGGCGGCGGCCGTGTGGCCCGAGGCCCGTATGGCTACTGCCGGACTTATGGGCCTCCTCCTTCTGGTGAGCGGATGGCTGCTCTGGCGCATCTGGCGGGAGCCGCTGTCCACCATTGCGCGCCGCCTCAACCGGCAGCACCCTGAGCTGGAAGATAGTACGGCCCTGCTGCTACGCCCGGAGGAGGAACTGAACTTACTGGAGCAGCTGCAGCAGCAACGGCTTCTGGCCCGTCTGCCGGAGCTGGCGGCCCACGGCCCGCTGCTGCCGGTGCAGTGGCGCGCTTCTTCGCTGGCACTGGCAGGGCTGCTTGCACTGGCGGCCGGCATCTGGTGGTGGCCGGCAACGCCGGCGGCCAGGGCCTTGCGGGCGGGGCCGCCCGTGCCCATGCGCTTCTCGGAGGCTCCGACGCAGCCGGCTGCCGCACCCCGCATCCTGCAAACGCGCCTCCGCGTGATTCCGCCCTCCTATACCCGCAAACCCGTTTTCTCCCCTGCCACGCCTTCCTTCCGCTGTCCGCAGGAAAGCCAGGTGCAGTGGCTGGTGACCGTGAGCCGGCCAACCGCAACCGCTCCGGTTCTCGACCTGGGAGGCCGCTGGATACCGATGCAGCCGGTGCCCAACCACCCAACCGAGTTTGTTGCCAGTCAGGTTCTGACAGCCACCACCCTTTACCGGCTGCGGCTGGGCAAGCAAACTTCCGACGATTACGCCATTGAAGCGCTGCCTGATCAGGCACCCACCATCCGGATTATCTCGCCCAAGGCGTACACGCTGGTGGAGTTTGGCCGCCCGCCTCAGGTGAACATTCAGGCGCAGCTGCACGACGACTACGGCCTGACCCGCGCCCGGCTGGTAGCCACCGTGGCCCAGGGCCAGGGCGAGGCCGTGAAGTTCCGGGAGGTGGTGACGGAGTTGAGCGCCGGCCTGGCAGGGCAGCCCACCACGGCTACCCTGCGGCCGGTACTGCGCCTGCCGGCCCTCGGCCTCACGTACGGCGACGAGGTGTATTTCTACCTGCAAACCTGGGACAACCACCAGCACCTCACCCGCTCCGACACCTACCTGGTGCAATGGGAAGACACCACCGTGCAGGAAAGCGCGCTGGATGTTTCTTTAGGCGTGAATACGGCTCCTGCCTACTTCCGCAGTCAGCGCCAGATTATCATTGACACGGAAAAGCTGCTGGCCGAACAGAAACAGCTGGCAGCGGCCGTGCTGCTGGACCGCTCCAACGGCATCGGCTTCGACCAGAAAGTGCTGCGTATGCGCTACGGCAAGTTTTTGGGGGAAGAGGCCGACGAAACCATTGGGGGGGCTACCCGCCCGCCCACTGCCGACACCCCCGCTGAAGAGCCGGGCCTGGGCTCGGTAGTGGCCGAAGACCGCACCGAAGCCGAACCGGCCGCTGCTACCGAGCAGCACACCGCCGATGATGGCCACGACCACAGCCATCAGCCCCCCGCCGGCGGCACCTCCGACCATGAGGCGCTGACGGCGGAGCTGATGGACCCGTACATTCACCACCACGACGATGCCGAAACGGCCGATTTTCTGGAACCAGCCGTGAAAGCCAAGCTGCGGGCCGTGCTGAGTGAAATGTGGGAAGCGGAGCTGCGTCTGCGTACCGGCCGCCCCCGTGAGGCGCTGCCGTACGAGTACCGCGCCCTGCGTCTGCTGAAAGAGGTGCAGCAGCAAACCCGGGCGTACGTGAAAAAGGCCGGCTTCACGCCCCCGCCCATGCCCGAAGCCACTACCCGCCTCACTGGTGACCTCACCGGCGCTGCCGCCACTTCTCGCCGCCGGCAGTTGCCGGCCCCGGCCCGGCAGCCGGTTGTGAGGGCGGCGCTGGCCGTGCTACTGCAGCATCAGCAAAGCGGTAAAGCGCCGGCCGGCAGTGCCGTAGTACTGGAGCAGGCCGGGCAGGAGTTGGCGCGGGCGGCACTGCAGCAACCCGGCGCATACCTGGAGGCATTGCGGGAGCTGCGCCGACTCGCGGCTGGTATCCGCGCCCGGCAGCCGGTTTCATCCGTGAAGTATAGCCTGCTGGAGCGTGCCCTGACCAGCCGGCTGCCCGTCGCCGCCCCGGCTCCAACGGCCCGTGCGGTGCCCGGCACGCAGCTTAGCCGCCGGTATCTGCAGGAGCTAAGCCGCTGATTCTGTGTTTTCCTTTCCCGACTTCATGCTCTACGCGTTTGCCCTCTGCCTGCTGCTGGCAACCCTTCTGACGGTACTGGCCCTGCGCCGGCCCGATACCCGGCGCCGGACGTGGCGAGTGGCGGCCGGACTGCTGGCGGCGCTGGGTCTGGGGCTGCTGGCGTTTCCGCCCACCGGCACTACTACCACGACGGCTCCCACGGCGACCGTGCTGCTCACCTCCTCGTACTCCCCCGACACCCTCCGTGCGCTGCTCCGCCAGCTGGGTTCTGCTACGCCGGTGCGGCACTACGGCCTTCCATCTGCCCCGGACACCCTGGCCGTCAGCAACCTGACGGCCCTACGGCAACAGTTGCCACAGCTTCGTACGCTGCATGTGCTGGGCCAGGGCCTCCCGGCCTCCGATTTACCTGAGCTGGCCGGTATTCAGCTGCAGCCCCATCAGGATGCTCCGTCAACCGGTTTTCAGGCAGCCAACTGGCCCCGTCAGTCTGAGTTGGGGCAGCCCTGGGCTATTGAGGGCCGCTTTCAGCACCATGCCGCAACTCCGGTGTGGATCTGCCTGTACGCCGCCGGTGCCCTCCGCGACTCTGTGCAGCTGCGGGCCGGCAGTGGGGTGTTCCGGTTGCGCTTCACCCCCAAAGCCGAAGGCCGGGCCGTGTACCGGCTGGAAGCCCACCACCAGGGCAAGCGGGTGGCGCAGGAGCTGGTGCCGTTGGAAGTGCTGCCTACCCGCCTCCTGCACGTGCTGATACTGGCGGCTGCGCCCTCGTTTGAAATCCGCTTCCTGAAAAATGAGCTGGCCGCGCAGCACCATACCGTGGCCCTGCGTACCGGCCTGAGTCGGGGCCTCACCCAAACCGAGTTCCTGAACCTGCCGACACCGCTTAACCTGAGCCGGCTTTCCCCGGAGCTGCTGTCCCGCTTTGAGGTGGTAGTAGCGGATGCCGGCACGCTGACCAGCCTTTCTCCCGATGAGGCTCAGGCGCTGAACCGGGCCGTACAACGCGGCAGCTGTGGTGCACTGCTGCTGGCAGATGCGGCGGCCATTCCCCGGCAGCTGCCCGGCTCTGCGGCTTTCCGGCTACTGCCCCGCCCAGCCGCCGCCACTACTACGCCCAGCCCCCTGCAGTGGCCGAATGCGCCCCGGGCAACTGCTACGCTACTTTCTTTTCTGCAGGCAACCGCTCAGCTCCGGCCCCTCATTACCGGCCCCGGGCAGCAGCTGGTAGCGGCCACCCGGCGCGTGGGACTGGGGCAGGTGGCCGTTACTACCGCCACCGAAACGTTTCCGTGGCTTCTGCAGCAGCAGCCCGCAGTGTATGGCGCCTATTGGAGTCAGATTCTGTCGGCTATCCGTCCGGCCCGGGCTGCGGGGCCGGCACTTCGGCTTCTGACGCCCTGGCCCCAGCCCGATGAGCCGGTTCAGCTGCAGGCAGAAGGTGCATCATCGGGCATACTTACGGTAAACGCCCCTGCCGGCACGGCTACTCAAGTCGTGCTTCGGCAGGATGCCCTTGTGCCAGAGTGGGCGGCCGCTACCTACTGGCCCTCGGTGGCGGGCTGGCACGAAGCCCGCCTGGGCCCGGCCCGCCAGTGGCTGTATGTCTTCGACTCCGTGGCCTGGCGGTTACCGCGGCAGCAGGCCCGGTACCTGTCTGCCGGCCGCCGGCAGACGGGCACAGCACCGGCTTCGCTGGCCCGGGCTCCCGTTACGCAAACCACTGCTTGGCCCCGCTGGGTAGGCTTTGTTGTGTTTCTGCTGGGTGCTGGCCTGCTCTGGCTGGAGGAAAAGCTCTAACCGAATAGCTGTATCTTCGGGCTGGCTACCGGCAAAAAAATAACCCGGACTCCGCCTTGGCAGAGTCCGGGTTATCAGCCATTACAAGCCGGCTGGGCCGGCGCGTAATTACTTAACTTCGGTGGTGGTAGTGGTGGTAGCTTCCGTAGTAGCGGGAGCAGCCGTAGCAGCAGCAGCGGTGTCAGCCGTAGCGGGAGCAGCAACCGTGGTGTCGGTGGTAGCCGTAGTAGCTTCGGTGGTCGTAGCTTCAGTGGTCGTGGTGGTTTCTTCTACTTTCTTCTCGCCGCAAGAAGCGAGGGTAGCAGCGAAAACAACGGCCAGAGCGGATACCTTGATGAGGTTCTTCATTGTACTAGTAGGTTTGAAATTTTTTTGTCCAAAAACGCCCTTCATACCGGTATCCGGAAATGGTAACCCAGTTTCTAAAAATATTTTTTCGGCGGGTTACCCGGCCGCTCACAACGTATTAATCAACAAAGCGAATGGGTAAGGGACAACCTTCCTACACCGATGAGGAGTTTGTGGCGGCCATCCGCCGCGACGACGACCGGGCGCTGGCGCAGCTCTACCGGCTGCACTTCCCCATGATTTCGCACTATGTGCTGCAGAACAGCGGCACCGAGGACGAAGCCAAGGACGTGTACCAGGAGGGCGTGATGGTATTCTATGAAAAGGTGCGCGACGGCTCTCTGGAGCTCAGCTGCCAGATCAAAACCTACCTCTACGCCGTGTGCCGCCGCCTGTGGCTCAAACGGCTCACCGACAAAACCCGCTTCGGCGGCCGCCTCGATGACCACGAGCCTTATCTCGAAACCGGGGCCGAGGCTGATCTGGAGGAGGCCGAGGAACGGGACCGGCGACTGGGCACCATGGCTCAGGCCCTGGACCGCATCGGGGAGCCGTGCCGCTCGCTTTTAGAAGGATTTTACCTGCTCGACAAGTCGATGCAGCAGCTTACAGCGGAGTTTGGCTACACCAACGCCGACAATGCCAAGAACCAGAAATACAAGTGCCTGGTACGCCTGAAAAAGCTCTTTTTCAATCAGTACCAGGAGCAGATATAGAGTTTAGTTGATAGTGCCTAGTGCTTGGTGCCTGGTGTTTGGTTTAACAGACTAAGCACTAAGCACCCGACACTAAGCACTAGGCACTACCAAAGCATGAAAACCGAAGCCGACTATTACGCTTTATTTGACGCCTACCGCTCCGGCGGGCTGGCCGAGGAGGAACGTGCCACGCTGGAGCACCGCCTCGCTGCCGACCCTGAGCTGGCCCGGCGCCTGCAGGAGTTTGAGGAACTCACGGGTACGCTCACGGCCTACGGCCGCCGGCTGGCCCTGCGCCGCAAGCTCCACGCCATCCACGCAGATATGGACGCCGAACGGGCCGTGCGCCTTACTCCCCTGGCCAAAGCCGCCGAGGAGGATGAGCGCCACGAGCAGTTTGCCACTGGCCGCGCCCCGCGGCCGGCTCTGCGCATTTCGCGCACTGAGGAGAAGCTGCGCCAGTTCTGGCATGGTCATCGTGCTACCATGATGGTAGCCGCCTCCGTGGCGGTGCTGGCCGTATTCACCACGCTGCTGGGCATGGAAATGTACCGGGCCTCGCAGAAACCCTCCCTGTACGGCTACACCGTGCTGCGGCGGGAGGTGGAGCGCATCAAGCGCAACCAGCGCAGCATGAACCGCACCCTCAACCAGATTGATGCCACCGCAACTCCGGAGAAGGTAAACCCCGGTAAATTCAGTGGCACAGGCTTCGCCCTCACGGCCGATGGCTACCTGGTAACCAGCTACCATGTGATTCAGGGCGCTGACTCCTTGCTGATTGAGAGCCGTGAGCGGCAGCGCTACCGTGCCGAGCCGGTCTTTACCGATGTGGCTCACGACTTGGCTATTCTGCAGATCAAGGACAAGAACTTCAAAGGCTTCGGCCGCCTGCCCTACTCGTTCAAGCGTGGCCAGTCGGACCTGGGGGAGCGGGTGTACACGCTGGGCTACCCGCGTGAAGACCTCGTGTTCAACGACGGCTCGCTGAGTGCCCGCTCGGGCTTCGAGGGCGATACGGGCTTCTACCAGATCAGCATTCCGGTAAACCCCGGCAACTCGGGCGGCCCGCTGCTGGATGATCGGGGCAACCTCATCGGCATCATCAGCGGCCGGCAGATGGACGTGCAGAGCGCCGCTTTCGCCACCAAGTCGTCGTACCTGATGCGTTTGGTGGACTCTTTGGGTACGGCCGGGGCTGGCAAGCCATACAATATGCCGCGCACCAACCAGCTCACCGGCACCTCCCGGCCCCAGCAAATCCGCAAGCTTCAGGACTACGTGTTTGTGGTGAAAGTCTACGAATAAGTCAGTGCTACAACCGGTTTAATGCCGAAAGCCTCGCCCTTACCGGCGGGGCTTTTTTTGTGGTCTTTCCAGCGGAGGGCCTTTCCATGTGCCCGATTTCGGAAGTCAGCAGATGCGCCAGACACAAGCTCTACAGTAGTTTTCACGCATTGCTACCAACTTCTTGAAAGACACTCATTAAACCTTCACTATCTTGGAAAGTCATTGACAGTACACTCTCCTCGTTTTTTTACCGATCTGCCTTCGCTCCACACCTACATTCTGCCTGATGAACCGCCGAGCCTTTCTGCGCAAGCCCGCTGTCGGGTTGCCTCTTGCCCCAGCCATATCTCAGGAGGTAGCCGTGGCTGCCAGCGACGACGAAACGATTAGCCGGTTCGCCAATAAACAACTGCCCCGCACGGCCCGCACCACGGCGGGACTCAGTCCCTACACCGGCCCCTGGGGCTACGCGCAGGCGGCCCATTTGCTGCGGCGCTGCCTGTTTGGCCCCACCCGACAGGAAATTTTAGCGGTGGCAGGCCAGTCGTTGATGCAGGCGTTGAATGGACTACTTACGGTTCCCGCGGCCCCGGCCCCGCCCCTGAATGTCTCGGCCACAGACACGAGCGTACCGATTGGGCAGACCTGGGTAACGCAGCCCTTCGACCAGAACGTGGAGGGCGTGCGGCGCGCCTCGCTGCGGGCGTGGTGGCTGGGCCAGCTCCAGCAGCAGGGCATGTCGTTGGCGGAGAAGATGACTCTGTTCTGGCACAACCACTTCGTGGTGGAACTGGGCGACATTAACGACGCCCGCTACGGCTATGAGTACTGCCGTTTGCTACGCCGGCACGCGCTGGGCAACGTGCGGCAGCTGGCCAAGGAGGTGACCATTACGCCGGCTATGCTGCGCTACCTCAACGGCAACCAGAGTACGGCCGGGGCCCCCAATGAGAACTACGGTCGGGAGCTGCTGGAACTGTTCACCATCGGGAAAGGCCCGCTGATTGGCCCCGGCAACTACACCACCTACACCGAGGACGACGTGAAAGCCGCCGCCCGGGTGCTTACCGGCTGGCGCGATAATACTACCACGCTGCAGGGCTATTTCACGGCCAGCCGGCATGATACCGGCAGCAAGCAGTTCAGCAGCGCCTTTGGCAGCCGCGTTATCAGCAACGGGGCCGACCAGGAGTACGCCACGCTTATCGACATGATTTTCGGGCAGGCTGATACGGCCCGGTTTCTGTGCCGCAAGCTGTACCGCTGGTTTGTGTACTATGTGATTGATGCCACCACCGAGCAGAACGTCATCGAGCCCCTGGCCCAGCTGCTCATCCGCAGCAACTACGAGGTAGCTCCGGTGTTGCGCACCCTGCTTGGCAGTGAGCATTTCTTTGATGCAGTAAACCAGGGCTGCCTGATTAAAAGTCCGCTTGATTTCACGCTGACCGTGGGCCGGCAGCTGCAGATGGCTTACCCCACTAGTGCGGCCCTCACCACCCAGTACAGCGTGTGGGACTACATCAACTCCATCACCAACGTGCAGCAGCAGCTCCTCGGCGACCCGCCCAACGTGGCTGGCTGGCCCGCGTACTGGCAAACCCCGCAGTATTACGAGCTGTGGATAAACGCCGTAACCCTGCCCCGCCGCAACCAGGTGACCGATACGCTCATCAGCACCAATGGCATTTCGCGCAACGGCTTCGTGCTGCGTATTGATGCCGTGGCATTGGTTCAGACGCTGCCCGCCGCCACGGCCGCCGATGCCAACCTGCTCATTGCCGAGCTGGCGCGCCTGCTGTTCCCGATTGAGCTGACTACCAACCAGCTCAGCTACCTCAACGACGTGCTGCTGCCCGGCCTGCCCGATTTTGAGTGGACGGTGGAGTGGCAGGATTACTTGGCCAACCCCACCAACACGGCCAAGAAAACCGCCGTGCAAACCAAGCTGCAGGCGCTACTGCGCACCATGATGGGCCTGGCTGAATACCACCTCAGTTAAATCAATGAACGAATGAATAAATGGGTGAATGAGCAGACTGTTTAGCCTGCCAGAACCCAATCATTCACTTACTCACCCATTCACTCATTCATCCATTGAGTCAATGAACCGCAGACATTTCCTCCAGACGACGGCCGCCGCCACTGTGCTTCCCACATTGCTGGGCGGCCTGCCCATCGGGGCTTACGGGTTTTCGCCGGAGCTGTACGAGCTGACGGGCGGGGCCACCCAAACCGACCACGTGCTGGTGCTGATTCAGCTGAACGGCGGCAACGACGGCCTGAACATGGTGCTGCCCCTCGATCAGTATCCGGCTCTGATGAATGCCCGGGCCGATATTGCCATTCCCGAGGCCCAGGCCCTGCGCCTGACCAGCCTCACTGGCCTGCACCCGGCCATGACGGGCCTCAAAAACCTCTACGATAATGCCCAGCTGGGCGTGGTGCAGAGCGTGGGCTACCCCAACCCCAACTTCAGCCACTTCCGCGCCACCGACATCTGGACCTCCGCCTCCGACTCCAACGTGACCATCACCTCGGGTTGGGCCGGGCGCTACCTCAACGGCGAGTACCCGGGTTACCCCACCGGCTACCCCAGCACCCAGAATCCCGACCCATTGGCCATCAGTATCGGCTCGGTGGTGAGCAACTGCGTGCAGGGCCCCAGCGTGAATATGGGCATGGCCATTGCCAGCACCTCATCCTTCTACCAGCTGCTGAGCGGGGTGGTGGACACGGCCCCCAACACCCCGGCCGGCCACGAGCTGACGTTTATCCGGCAGGTGGTGCAGCAGACGCAGGTATACACTACTACCCTGCAGGCCGCCGCCGCCCGGGCCCGCAACCTCTCGCCTTTGTACCCCGCCGCCGGCCAGAACTCCCTGGCCGACCAACTCAAGATTGTGGCTCAGCTGGTTGCCGGGGGCCTGCAAACCCGCGTGTACGTGTGCAACCTCGGCGGCTTCGATACCCACGTAAACCAGGTGCCTACCACCGGCAGCACCACCACCGGCACCCACGCCACGCTGCTGGGCAAGATATCGGAAGCCGTGGCGGCGTTTCAGGACGATGTGCGGCGGCTGGGCGTGCAGGACCGGGTGGTGGGCATGACGTTTTCGGAGTTTGGGCGGCGCATTAAGGCCAACTCCGGCCGCGGCACCGACCACGGCGCGGCGGCTCCGCTGTTCGTGTTTGGCACCAGCGTGAACCCGCGCATCCACGGCACCAACCCTCAGCTGCCCGCCAATGCCGGCGTGAATGATAACGTGCCCATGCAGTATGATTTCCGGGCCATTTACGCCAGTATTCTGAAAGACTGGTTCCAGGTTCCTCAGGCTACGCTGAACGCACTGCTGCCCTCGGCGGGCGGGGCGTTTCCGTATGTGCCGGTTATCCGGCCCGGCGTTGTCAATGGCACCACACCCGCCGCCAGCCTGAACGTGGCGGGGTTTCAGGTTTTCCCCAACCCGATTCGGGAAGGCCGGGCTACCGTGGCGTTTGAGGCCCAGGGCGGCCACGTGCAGATTCTGGTGTTTGACACCGTGGGCCGGGAAGTGGCGCGGGTACTTGACCGGCGGCTGCCCGCCGGGCCGCAGCAGGTACCGCTGACGGTGGCGGGCCTCGCGCCGGGTTTCTACCACTGCCACATTCAGGAAGGCGGTCGGGTTAGCTCGCAGCCGGTTGCGGTGGAGTAAGGCCAACCGTAAGCAGGGGCCTGAAGGAAAAGGTGAAAAACGGAGGTATCAAAATGTTGCCAACCTCCGTACAGAACCCTCGGCACCGCTTCCCGGCGGTCTGCCACTATCCTTCACCCCCTCTGTCTTTCCCGAATATGAGCAGCCAACTCCCCAAAGAAGTCGAAAAGATCCTTCCTGAAGACGTTATCAACACGCTGCAAAGCGCCTACCACGTATTTAAAGGCGAGCAGGACCAGATAGATGATTTGCTGAAGAACGGCAGCGCCCTGTTGCGTAAAGCCTCCCAGCGCTTCACCACTACCCAGTTGATTATTGGTATTGCGGTGCTGGCCAGTGTAGCGGTATTCGCCACAGCTAAGATTGCCGAAGCTGCCTCCGACGAAAACTAAGAGCACCACGCACTTACGTAAGCCTCTCCCTTTCCGGGAGGGGCTTTTTTTTGACCGCTTTTTATATTATAATTTTAACAATAAATATTTTGACTTATACTTGCACAAACACAACTAAAACATTCTTTAAACCCATGAAAACAATTTTCCTGGCCTTCTTCGCTGTGCCCTTACTATCCACTACTGAGGCTTCCGCTACCTCTCCCGTCAATCTGCATACCACCACGGTTGCTGCCGCCGGCAAAACCGGTGCCGCTGAGCTGCCCGGCTGGTTCAAGCGCAAAAAGCGGCACCACACCCCGGCATACCGGCGGCTTCGCGCACGGCGCTAATTCAGTTATCCACTCTTTGTTCCGTCACGATGAAAACGCTGGCTACTCTCCTGCTATTGGCCGTTGTGGCCAACACGTATCCTTCCCACTCCACTGCCGGCCCCGGCCCGACCAAATCAGAAACCAAAGCTTCGAAAAAGAAAGCCGGCAAGCTGTTCGGCAAACGGGCACCGGAATCGGCTTACGCCAAGGCTATGCGCCGCAACGAGCTGTTCCGGTAACCAACTCAACTCTTACGGGCCCCGACGTACACCATAAAATCCAGCAGTACGCCGTTGGTCCACCCGAAACCATCCTGCAGCGGGTACTCACCACCGCCACCCAGCGCACTGGGATTCTGCACGTTGTATTTCTCCATCAGCTTGCCGGTTTGCTGAAACACCTGCTCATTGAGCGTAATCCAGCGCGTGGCAATGGTGCGCGCCAGTTGTGGCTGGTTGTATTTTTTCAAACCCTCCACGGCCATCCACTGTAGCGGCGCCCAGGCGTTGGGGGCATCCCACTGCTGACCGGTGCTACCCAGCGTAGTAACCAAACCGCCGGGTTTCAGAAAATCCCGCTGCAGGCCCTCGGCCACCTGCCGGGCCTGCGCCTCGGTGGCAATACCCACGGTAAGCGGAAACACACCGGCCAGTGTGCGCACTGCCGAGGGCTGACGGCGTACCCAGTCGTAATCCACAAACCAGTTGACGTCCTTGTTCCAGCAATAGCGCAACAGGGCTTTGCGACGGGCAGCGGCGCGCTTTTCAAGTGTTGCGGCCAGGGTCGCGTCGCCGCGCAGCCGACTGAGGCGGGCCAGCTGCAGCTCGTTTTCGTACAGCAGGCAGTTCAGATCAACCGGCACCAGCTGCGTAGTCCGGATGGATTCCAGCCCCTGCCCCGGCACAAACCAGCGGCTGCTGAAATCCCAGCCCGAAGCGGCAGCGGCCCGAATGTCACGGTAAAACTCTGCGGCAGGACGGGTGGTCCGGGCGGCGGCAGCTACGTCTTCCCGGTAAGACTCCTCGCGGGGCTCCGCACTCAGGTCCCAGTAGCGGTTCAGCAGGGTACCGTCGGGCAGGCGTATCACGCTCCGGCGGGCCTGGCCGGGAGCCACCGAGTCGGCAGCGGCCATCCAGAATTGATATTCGCGCAGCAGCGCCGGGTAGTAGCGCAGGCGTACCGAATCGGCAGAGCCCTGCGTATCGGCCAGCAGTTCCACCATCCGGCCGAAAAACGGCGGCTGGGAACGGGTGAGGTAATACGTGCGGTTGCCGTTCGGAATAAAGCCGTAGCGCGTCACCAGATCGGCAAAATTATCGACCATACCCCGGATCAGGTCGGTACGGCGGCTGATGCGCAACCCCTGCATGGTAAAATAGGAGTCCCAGTAGTACACCTCCCGGAAACGGCCACCCGGCACCACGTAGGTCCGGGGCAGCGGCAGCAACGACGAGTACGGCTCCACGGCAGTCTGCCCCGGCCGGCTCAGCACCGTCCAGAGCGTATCGAGGTGATGCTGCAAACCAGCCTGCACATTCGTCCGATAGGCTGGCCCCGTGGTGGCCGGCAGCCGGAAATAGGCTTCCACGAACTGCTTCAGGTTGAAAGCGGGCTGCTGACGCATCTGCTCATAGGCGGCCAGAATCACGGCCGGGCGCTCCAGCGGCTCCGCATCCACGAAGGTTTTGTTATCAGGAAACACGCGGCCCAGCTGCACCGCCTCGAACAGGCCCGGAAACAGCTTTCGGGGCGACGCCGGCCGGGTTGATTGGGCCTGCAGACCCAGTGAACAGCAACAGAGCAGGATGAGCAGCAGTTTTTTCATAATACACAGTTCTGAGTTAGCGAAAAAACGAGTATCCCGCACGGTATCATACGCTTACAACATGGGCTTAGTTGATGAAAGCGGCACCTTACGAACCGGCTCGATAAACAGCTGCTGAATATCGGGGTGCGCAGCCTGAATAATCGTGCGGAGCCGGGCCACGGCATCGGCAACATCCGGCCCCGAAAGATGCGGGGCAAACTCGGTCCGGATCAGAACCAGTAGCTCATGCGGGCTCAGGTAGGAAGACAGGGGCGGCTCTATGGCTACGACGGCGGCATCGGCGCAGACCAGCTCGGTTAACTGATGCAGCAGCTTCGGCTCGGCGGGTTCCCCCAGCAGCAAGCTACGGTTTTCGCGCAGCAGCAGCCCCGCTACCACCAGCAAAATCAGTCCGATGACCAGGGAAGCCGCTCCATCCAGGTAGGGGTTGTGGAGCTGATGGCTGAGAAACACGCCCAAAAACGCCACCAGCAGGCCCATTACATCAGCGGCGTCCTCGAACAGCACCACGAACGTGGAGGGGTCCTTGCTGCCCCGGAACGCCCGCCAGAACGACTGCCGCCCCCGCTGGGCATTGAACGCCCGCCGGGCCAGCAGAAACGAGGCCCCATCGAACACCAGCGCGCAGCCCAGCACCACGTAATTCCAGGTGGGGTTACGCAGCGGAGCCGGGTGGCGCAGGTGCTCCACGCCTTCGTAAATAGAAATTCCGCCCCCGATTCCGAAGATGCAGATGGACACCACAAACGACCAGAAGTACAGCTCCTTGCCGTACCCGAACGGCCGGTTTTCGGTGGCAGGCCTCTGACTGCGCCGCAGCCCCAGCAGCAGCAGCCACTCATTAATGGTATCTACCAACGAGTGAATACCCTCGGCCACCATGGCCGAGCTGCCCGTGAAGGCCGCGGCCACAAACTTGATGATGGCAATGGCCAGATTAGCAGCCAGGGCCGCCACAATGGCTACTTTGGAAGAAGCTTCGGGGGCGGCAGCAGAGGAAGTAGAAGGCACTAGGCAACGGAAAAGCAGCGAGAAACAGTGGCGGCCCGGTTACGGCCGTGCAGCTAATACGGCCACTTTTCGTCTTGGGTATATCCGCTTCGCGGTGAGTTACATCGTTCGTCTATTTTCTACCGCCATGCCTGCTTGTAGCACTCTGTATTCCGGCCTTCTTTCCCTGACTGTGCTGACGGGTGGCGCTTTCGCCTCGGCGGTGGCGCAGACGCCGTCTGCACCGGCCAGGCGCACCGTGGTAGCCTCTGGTGCCACGCCCCGACTGGTATCCCGGCAGTTCAGCTTCACCGAAGGGCCCGCCGTGGATAAGGCCGGCAACGTGTTTTTCACCGATCAGCCTAACAACAAAATCTGGAAATACAGCACCGAGGGAAAACTCACGGTTTTTCTGGAATCGGCCGGCCGCGCCAATGGGACTTACTTCGACCAGAAAGGCAACCTGCTGGTTTGCGCCGACGAGCATAACCAGCTCTGGTCCGTTGCTCCTGACGGCAAAGTAACCGTGCTGCTGAAAGACGTGCAGGGCCGCACCCTCAATGGCCCCAACGACCTGTGGGTGCAGCCCAAAACCGGCGGCCTCTACTTCACTGATCCTTACTACCAGCGCCCTTACTGGGCGCGCCAGCAACCCGACCCGGCCCTGGGCGGCCAGCACGTGTACTACTTGCCCGCCGGCGCGGCCCAGCCCGTAGTGGCCGATGACAAGCTGCAGCAGCCCAACGGCCTAATCGGCACGCCCGATGGCAAGCGGCTGTACGTGGCCGACATTGGGGCCAACAAAACCTACCGCTACGATATTGCCCCCGACGGGCAACTGCGGAACCGGTAGCTATTCGTGAATCAGGGCTCCGACGGCATGACCATCGACAGCCAGGGCAACGTGTACCTCACCGGTAACGGCGTAACTGTATATACTCCTGCCGGCCAGCAGATCGAGCAGATTGCCATTCCCGAGAAGTGGACCGCCAACGTATGCTTCGGAGGCAAAAAGCGCGACACGTTGTTCATCACCGCCTCCGAGGCTGTGTACGTGCTGTCCATGCGGGTGCGCGGTGTGCGGTAAAGGCGTTATCTAGCTGCCAGTGCCTCCCGCCTGGGCCACCACTCCGGCCGCTCAGGTAACCGCAGCTTTTCGCCCTCAAACTGTAATAAGCCGTGCTCCGGACCGCGCAGTTCCCGAAAACTGCTAGCCACCCGCACCCGGTACTCCTGGTCGATGCGGAGCAGGTGTCGGTCGAAGGCCCGATGCAGGGTGGGCGTGAGAGCCAGGCCATTGCCGATGGTATCGTCGTGCGTGAGGGCCCAGGGAATGATGTGACAGGCATCGAGCAGCGGCGCCACGGCGCTGGTCCCCGTGCTGATAAGCTGCAGACCCGAAATGGCGCAGGTGTAGTTATAGGCTTGTAGCACCTCCCGCTTGAAAACGGCGCTACGCACCATCGTTTCTACCTCATCAGCCAAGTCAAGGTGAGTTTGATACACGGCGGCGGGTTCCTCCAGCATTTGCCGGCCCAGGGTTTGCAGGGTTTCGGGGCCGGCGCAGGGCCGGTAACGGAAGCGCGTCTGCGGAAAATATCGGTCCAGCAGTGCCTCCCGGAACAGTTGGCGGGTAGCCGCATCCTGCAGCATCTCCCACAGCGGCGCATCGAGGGCGGCATAGGCCACGGCGGCCTGCAGGTGCCCCAGGCTGCGCGGCGAGCCGGAGGAGGTGAGCAGCAGCGGCTGGCCCGAATACGTGTGCAGGTGCCAGAACCCTTCCCCAGTGAGGTGGTAGAATGGCAGGGCAAAGTTGTTGGCCCGAAACCTGCCCGATACGCTCAGGTCGCGGCAGTTGCTCTGGAAAGCGGCCAGCAGTTCGGGGGTGATGTTGATTTCGTTGTCCCGGATGCTGCCCTGCTCGATGCCTTCCAGCACGGCCAGCAGCAGCGCCGGCTTGTAGGGGGCCTCCTCCCCCGCCAGGCGGCTGGTCCGGAGCTTACGGAAACGGGTGAGGTACTGCGCTAGGGGGGAGGTCATGCGGGGTGCAAGGTAGATAACCTGATACAGTAGCGCACTGTCGTTCTAAACCGTACTTTCAGCCCTATATGCAAGCTGTTTTTATTGCCTTACTTCTGGCGTCCTTCGTTACCACAATTCAGCCGGGTCCAACGCCCAAAATTCCGGTTCAAGGTCATACACTTTCTGCTTTTATACCTGCTCGCTACGATACCCTATCCGGAGGCTGCGCCATCGGCGACTTAAATCAGGATGGCCGACCTGATGTGGCGCTGGTATTGTACCCAAAAAGCGAAAGTCGGCCTGATTATGATGACGAAACAATGCCCGGCCGGGTGCTGATCGTTCTGTTTAGCACTGCACAAGGCTATAAATTGGCCGCTCAAGCCAACCGAGCCATGATTGCCAGAAACGGTGGGGGCCAATACGGTGACCCATTTGCCGGCCTCAATATTAGAAGAGGAGTGTTGACAGTGAACCACTACGGCGGGAGCAGTTGGCGCTGGAGCGTCATCAGCAAATTCCGGTATCAGCAGGGTAACTTTTTTCTGATTGGTGAATCCCTGTCCCTAACTCGTGCCACCGGTGATTGTGAAAGCCTTGATGGCTCCCCAGGCGGCGACTACTAGGATACCAACTTTGTGACGGGCGAGTACGAAATCCACAAAATTTCCGAAACCTGTCAGGTACTGCTACACCGCAAAGGCCGCCGGACGCCCGTGTCCCTGCGCCGCCTGACCGACTACGCCCCTGAACCATAATCTGCCACCATACCGCACCTGCGGTGGTGTTTCTGGCCCCACCCGGCTACCTTCCGACCTATTGTCACCACCAACCCCACCTCCTGCCCATCCCCCACACTGACTTATACTGAACGATTCTGCTGGGGCTGGGGGCTGCTGTTTGCCATGCTGCGGTGATGCTGAGCCAGAAGCTGCGCATCTTCTACCCCCATTTTTCTGGTGTTGGCGGGGCTGGCGCTTAGCTTGGTATCGGGGCTGCCGCGCATCGTCATCAGCCCCGACCTCATCTTCCTGATTTTCCTGCCCTCACTGTTGTACCAGGCCGCCTGGACTATGTCGTACCACCAGTACCAAAGTTCATTTCCCTCCCGTCAACCGGACTAGCCGGCAGGTTTTATGCTTGCCAGCCCGATTGACTGCGGGAAGCGCTGGTAGTTTTAGTAAGGACTCTTTGCGGTCTGCGCATTTGCGGGAAGCGCGAAGGACGTGGCGCTGAGCGGGAATGGATGCACGCCGGTAGCCACGCTCTGCATGCTAAACTGCGCGGTTTCGATTATAATTTTCAGTGGTACCGCCCCGGCTTTCGAAAGGTAGGTGTACCAGTTGGCATACCGGTGGCCTTTGTACAGCTCCGGCTGCACGGGCAGGCGCGAGCTGAAGTAGTATTTCTGAATGCCGCTTCTGCAAACCAGGGTCAGCTCGTCGCATTGGTAGCCCAGAATCTCGGTGGCGCCTTTGCGGAGCGTGGTGCTCAGTACGCTGTCGGGGTTCGAGGTGCCCGCCTGCCAGAGGAGCGTTTCGGAGCCGGCAAACTTACTGTACAGTTTGTTGTCGCTGTGGCGGTACAGCTGCCAGACCATCTGCGTCCCGTTGAGCTCTGAGCGGTAGTCCCCGCCTTTCAGGTACCAGGTTTGCACGTCGCCCATCAGGTCACTGAGTTGCCCGTCGGAAAGACCCGGGGTTTTGCTCGTGTAGGTGTTGTGGTACACGATTTTGCCCTCGAAGTTCTGGGCGGCGGCCAGGCCGCTAACAAGCAGGGCCAGGGTGAGTAACAGCTGTTTCATGTAAAAAGGGAAAGGGGTTAAAAAGGAGTGATTGGTGAAAAGACGGCAACAGGCAGCTCAGCGGCCGGGGGTATCTTCCAGCTCGCGCAGGTTGGCTTCCATTTCCCGGATGCGGGGGAAAAAAACCACCCGGTAGTACCCATACCGGAGCAGCAAGGAGAACCCCGTGAGGACCACGGCCGCCAGGCTGCCGGCGGCAAACGACAGGCCGAGGCCCGGCACCTCAAACACCGCGTAGAACGCCACCGGGGAGACCACCAAAAACACGGCGTTGGTGAACCGGTAGTAGTGTCTGAACGCCGCCAGGGTCAGGCGGAGTGCTTCCCGGGAGCTGGCGTCGGTATTCTGCGAGAAGATTTCCTCCTGGCGGCGGTAGCTCCACCCGGAGAACAGCGCAAACCCCACCAGTACGGCCACCAGCGGCAGCTTGACGGCCAGCGCAGCCCCAGCCAGGCCCCGGTGGTACTGCCACCCCAGGTAGCCGACTGCCAGCACCACCAGCAAAGCGGCATTCCACCCGCCAATCCGGTTCCAGAACGCACTCTTCGCCCGCAGCTCCCCCAGAGAGCGGGCGTTGCGCTCGATGATCCGCCCGACGGCCTCCCGGGTGAGGCTGCCCTGGTCAGGCCCTTCGCGGCGGGCGGCGCCCCAGTTTTTTTTGAATTCGTCCAGTTCCATGCTAGGCTAGGCTGATGAGTGTGCGTAGTTGGGCCTTAATGCGGTTGAGCTTGTAGCCCACGTTGGTTTCCGAGATGCCCAATACCTCGGCCATTTCCCGGTAGCTGCAATCCTCCAGGTAAAGCAAAGTCAGGGCCTGGTCTACCTGGGAGAGCTGCCGGATTGCCCGGTACATGGCCGCCATTTCCTCGCTGGGGCTTTCCTCGGCGGCCGGTACCTGCAAGGCTTCGGGCCCCAGCTCGGCAAACCGCCCGGCCTTGGGCTGCTGCCGGAGCCGGGTAATGGCGGTGTTGAGGGCGACGCGGTACAGCCAGGTGGTGGCCTTGGAGCCGCTCCGGAACGAGGGGTAGGCCCGCCAGAGTTGCAGCACGATGTCCTGAAAGAGGTCTTCCTGATCCTCCCTGGAGTAGCAGTACATATTACAGACCTTCTGGATCAGGCCCGGGTGGCTTTCAATAAGAAGAAGAAACTGCTCTTTCAAGATGCTCGGTGTTTGCCCATTAGTCGGGGAAAGTGGAGAATCCTTAGGTCCGACCTGAATTTATAGTAATAACTACCTGATGCACAGAAGGAAAAAATTACTTGTTTTTCCTATCTGCCGGGGCCGCGCACTCGCCCTCCCCGCTGCGGGTAGCGTTTTTGCCCGGCAGCCGCTACCTTCCGCCGGCAAGCTCGTCCCTTCTGCTTGCACTCCCGCCTATGCCCCACACTGACTTACACGGAACCATTCTGCTGGTGCTGGGGCTGTTATTTGCCATGTTGCTGCTGGTGATGCTGAGCCAGAAGCTGCGCATCTCCTACCCCATTTTTCTGGTGCTGGCGGGGCTGGCGCTCAGCCTGGTGCCGGGGCTGCCCACCATCGTCATCGACCCGAACCTGATTTTCCTGATTTTCCTGCCCCCGCTGCTGTACCAGGCCGCCTGGGATACGTCGTGGCAGGATTTCTGGCGCTGGAAGCGGCCCATTACGCTGCTGGCCTTCGGGCTGGTGTTCTTTACTGCCACTATCGTAGCCTACGTCAGCCAGGCCATGATTCCGGGCTTCACGCTGGCGCTGGGGTTTCTGCTGGGCGGCATTATTTCCCCGCCCGATGCCGTGGCCGCTACTTCCGTGCTCAAGGGCATTAAGGTGCCGCGCCGGGTCGTCAGCATTCTGGAAGGAGAAAGCCTGATTAATGACGCCAGCAGCCTGATTGTGTTCCGGTTTGCACTGGCGGCAGTGGTATCGGGCACGTTTTCCTGGCACCAGGCCATTACCAGCTTTCTGATAGTGAGCGGCATGGGGCTGGCCATTGGGCTGGCAGTGGGCTACGGCTTCTATCTGATTCATAAATACCTACCTACCACGCCCAGTATCAACACGGTACTCACCTTCCTGGCTCCCTACGTGATGTACCTGCTGGCCGAGGAATTTCACTATTCGGGCGTGCTGGCCGTGGTCAGCGGCGGGCTGATGCTGTCCTACCACTCCCACCGGGTGTTCGATGCCGATACCCGCCTGCAGGCTACCAGCGTGTGGAGCAGCGTGGGGTTTGCCCTCAACGGCCTGGTGTTTATCCTGATTGGGCTGGAGCTGCCGGTGGCGGTGCAGGGTCTGGGCAACTACTCTTTGCAGCAGGCCATTACCTACGGGCTCATTATCAGCGCCATCGTTATTCTGATTCGGCTGCTCTGGATGTATCCGGCGGCGTTTGTGCCGCGCTGGCTGTTTCGCAGCATCCGCACCCAGGAAACCAGTCCCGGCTGGCAGGGGCCGCTTATCATTGGCTGGGCCGGTATGCGGGGCGTGGTGTCGTTGGCTTCGGCCCTATCGGTACCGTTGCTGCTCGACACCGGCCAGTCTTTCCCCCAGCGCAACCTGATTCTGTTCATCACCTTCGTGGTAATCCTGGTTACGCTGGTGTTTCAGGGCCTCACGCTGCCAGCCGTTATTCGCCTCACCGGCGTGGCTGATCAAGAGGAGCGCATGCCCACCGATGCCCAGGAAGCTGGCATCCGGCTGCGGCTGCGTCATGTGGCCCTGGCCCACCTGGCCCGGCACTACCCCGAGGACATCCGGACCAACGAGATGATTAATGCCCTGCAGCACCGCATGCAGGCCGAGGCCCAGCGTACCGGCAACCTGCTGGAAGCCCTCGACTACGACGAATCTAAGCGCCTGGCCCTGCAACGCTACCACCAGGTGCTGCTGGACGTGCTGCAGGTGCAGCGGGAGGAGCTGTTTGTACTGCGCCGCGAAGACGTGTTCGAGGAAGAAATGCTCCGCCATCAGGAAGCCCAGCTCGACCTCGACGAAGCCAAAATCAGCCACATGCCGCACTGAGGCTGGATGGTCGAGAAGCAGAACGTCATGCTGAGCGCAGCCGAAGCATGACGTTCTTTTCTTCTTAAATATCCTCCCCCAAAACGCAAACGTCCTCTCCCGGCCAAAGCCAGGAGAGGACGTTTGCAATCAGTTAATCGAGCAGCTTAGTTCAGGCTGCGGTAGCGCACCCGCTTGGGCTCCACGTCGCCGAGGCGCTTGCGCTTGGCTTCCTCGTAGTCGGAGAAGTTACCCTCAAACCACACCACCTGCGAGTCGCCTTCGAAGGCCAGAATGTGGGTAGCGAGGCGGTCGAGGAACCACCGGTCGTGGCTGATGATAACGGCGCAGCCGGCAAAGTTCTCCAGCGCGTCTTCCAGGGCCCGGATGGCATTCACGTCCAGGTCGTTGGTGGGTTCGTCGAGCAGCAGTAGGTTGGCACCCTGCTTGAGGGTGGTAGCCAGGTGCACCCGGTTCCGCTCCCCGCCCGAGAGGCTGCCTACTTTCTTTTCCTGGTCGCCGCCGCGGAAGTTGAAGTTGCTCACGAAGGCGCGCGAGTTTACCTGCCGGCCAGCCAGCAGCATGGTTTCGGTACCGCCCGAAATGGTTTCGAACACCGATTTGTTGGGGTCCAACGTGTCGTGCTGCTGGTCCACGTAGGCCGTCTGCACCGTGGGGCCCACCACGAAGGTGCCCGCATCGGGCTGCAGCTGGTCGGTGATGAGGCGGAACAACGTGGTTTTACCGGCGCCGTTCGGCCCAATGATGCCCACAATACCGCCCTGGGGCAGCGAGAAGCTCAGGTTATCGAACAGCAGCTTGTCGCCGAAAGCCTTGCGCAGCCCTTCGGCCTCAATCACCTGGGAACCCAGGCGCGGCCCGTCGGGGATGAACAGCTCCAGCTTCTGCTCCTTCTCCTTGGAGTCTTCGTTCACCATCTTGTCGTAGCCGGCCAGGCGGGCCTTGCTCTTGGCCTGGCGCGCTTTCGGGGCCATACGTACCCACTCCAGCTCGCGCTGCAGGGTTTTCTGGCGCTTGCTCTCGGTTTTCTCTTCCTGCGCCAGGCGGTTCGACTTCTGCTCCAGCCACGACGAGTAGTTGCCTTTCCACGGAATACCTTCGCCCCGGTCCAGCTCCAGAATCCAGCCGGCCACGTTATCGAGGAAATACCGGTCGTGGGTTACGGCTATAACGGTGCCTTTGTACTGCTGCAGGTGCTGCTCCAGCCACAGCACGCTCTCGGCATCCAGGTGGTTGGTGGGTTCGTCCAGCAGCAGTACGTCGGGTTCCTGGAGCAGCAGGCGGCACAGGGCCACACGGCGCTTTTCCCCGCCCGAGAGGTTGCCGATGATGGCTTCCTCGGGGGGCGTGCGCAGGGCATCCATGGCGCGCTCCAGCTTGTTGTCGAGGTTCCAGGCGTCGAGTTGGTCGAGGCGCTCCTGCACGGTGCCCTGGCGCTCCAGCAGCTTATCGAAGTCAGCATCCTCGGCCCCGAAGGCTTCGTTGATTTCGTCGAATTCCTTGAGCAAGGCCACGGTTTCGGCCACGCCTTCCTCAATTACCTGACGCACGGTTTTGGTGGCGTCCAGCTGGGGCTCCTGCTCCAGGTAGCCCACCGAGTAGCCCGGTGACCATACTACGTCGCCCTGAATCTGCTTGTCCTGGCCGGCAATAATTTTCAGCAGCGAGGACTTACCCGAGCCGTTGAGACCGAGCACGCCGATTTTAGCGCCGTAGAAAAACGAGAGGTAGATGTTTTTGAGAACCTGTTTCTGGGGCGGGTACACCTTGGTTACCCCCGCCATGGAGAAAATAATGGTGGGCTGGTCGGACATGGTTCAGTCGGGTATCAGAAGTTCAGATATTACCGGGCCGGGCTTGCCGGTTGGCCGGGGGTTTCTATTTTGCGGTGGCAGCACCGGCCCGGTGTGCGGGCAAGCGGCCCACTACGGGCTATTTCGCAGCAGGGCTGGCCGCCGGGTATAACCACCATGGCGGCTACCGCGTAGCTTTCTGCGGCGGTTAGCCACAGGCCGTTGGGCCAAAGGTAGGCAGCCTACGCTAACATTCCGAAGCTTGGGCTAAGCGAAGGAATTACCCAACAACCCGTAAACTTGTACATCTTTCCGGCCCACACTCCGACCTTTCCACCTATTCGCTCCCCCGCTATCTGATTATGGAATCACAAGACCACTTGCTGGCCGAAGCCCGCCGTTATGGCTACATCGAGGGCGACCAGGTGTGGCTTCGCCCGCTCCTCACTTTTCCAGCCCGTCAGGTGGGCCAGGTAAAAGAATCCGCCGACGCCTCGCTGGTATATTTTGCCCAGCGCTTCACGCTCTTCCGCTCCAAGGTAGAAGAACTGCTCCAGAAGATCGAAGAGTCTGATAATAAAGGCTCCTATCTGATGAAGGCCCTGCACCTGAAGGAGCAGGTGGGCAGCTACGACGCCCTGGGTGATTTCGAGAGCCTGTACCACCGCCTCACCGAGGCCGAGGAGTCTATCAAAGTCACCATCAATCGCAACCGGGAGAAGAACCTGGCCACTAAAATCGGGTTGATTCAGGAGGCCGAAGCCCTGCATGATACCATCGACTGGCAGGCGGGCAGCGATAAGCTCAAGGACCTGCGCCAGGGCTGGATTAAAACCGGCCCCGTCGAGAAGCACCTGGTCGATGAGCTGGAAGCTCGTTTTCAGGCGGCCGTGGATGCTTTCTTCGCTCGTAAGAAGGAGTTCCTGGCCGAAAAGAAATCGATGACGAACCGGGTGTACGACCAGTACAAAGACCTGATTCATAAATCGGAAGCATTGCAGAGCTCCAATGAGTTTGAGGAGACTACCCGCAAGCTCAAAGTGCTGCAGCAGCAGTGGAAGGAAATTGACGGAACTCTGCCCCGCAAGCAGGCCAACGACCTCTGGACGCGGTTCCGGGCGGCTCACAACCACTTCTTCGAGCGCCTGAAGGTGCACATTGAGAGCAAGCGCCAGGAGCAGCAATTTACCCCCGGCGGCAATTCCGGCGAGGACAACCTCAGCCGCAAGCGGGCCCTGGTAGCCGAGGCGCAGGCCCTGCTGCAGCGCCCTATGCAGGAAGCCGTAACCCGCGCCAAAGAGTTGCAGGCCGCCTGGAAAAAGGTGGGTCCGGTGCGCGGTGAAGAATCGGACCGGGTGTGGGAGCAGTTTATTCTGGCCTGCGACAAGGTGTTTGAGATGAGCGCCCTGGAGCACTACATGCGCAAACGTCCGGTTGCTACGGAAGCCAGCACCCCGCAAAATCAGGCCGCCCTGCGCATTCAGGCACTGCAGGAATTCATCAAGTACGACCAGCAGGAACAGGATGTGCTGCAGGAAAACCTGGGTAAGCTCAGCGACTCTCCCAGCAATGAGGCTTTCCGGACCATGCTGCAAGGGAAAATCCGGGCCTTCGACCGAAAAATCCGCACAAAAAACGACCTGATTGCCATGTTCCGGCAGCAGACAGTTGGCTAGCCCAACCCTGCACCGTATTTTACGTTGGCGTCAGCATGCAAAAGCAACCGCAAGTCGGTAATCGTGTCAGGCATATATAACGGCCGGATTTTTGCTAACGACGATTCACCTTTTGACCACTTTTTTTAGTAGCACACACGACTATGTACTGGACTCTGGAACTTGCTTCGTACCTGGAAGATGCTCCCTGGCCTGCCACCAAGGATGAACTCATTGATTACTCCATCCGCTCGGGCGCACCCATGGAGGTGGTAGAAAACCTGCAGGCTCTGGAAGACGACGGTCAGCCCTACGAGAACATCGAAGAAGTATGGCCGGACTACCCGACCAAAGAGGACTTCATGTTCAACGAAGACGAGTATTAGTAGTTAGTGCCTAGTGCCTGGTTATTAGCGCATAGCATTATCACGATGCATTTTTTTGCCTAAGCACTCAGCACTATGCACCAAGCACTAGCAATACACAACCTGATTGCGGGGTATGGACAGCGCGTCCTGCTCCGCAATTTGTGTTTTATGGTACCAGAGCCAGCGTTTGTGGCAATTATCGGTCACAACGGCTGCGGCAAAACCACGCTGTTCCGGGCGCTTACCGGCCGCATTCCATACCAGGGCAGCGTGCAGGTAGCGGGCCGGGAGCTACGCGCCATTCCGCGGCCGGCAGCTACGGGAGTGCTGGCTCACCTACCCCAGCGCGCCAGCGTGGAGTTTTCCATACCTGTACGGGAGCTGGTGGTGATGGGCCGCTTCCGGCACCACCGCTTCCTGGGAGCCTACACCAGTCACGATTACCACTTGGCCGATGCCGCGCTTGCCAACGTAGGTGCCGCTCACTTGGCCCAACAGGATTTTACCCTGCTTTCCGGCGGAGAGCAGCAGCTGGTGTGGCTGGCCCAGCTGAGCTTGCAGGATGCCAGCCTGTATCTGCTGGATGAGCCCACGCAGCAGCTGGATGTATATTACCGCCGCCGGGTGTTTGCTCTGCTGGAAAGCTGGGTGCAGCAGCACGGCAAAACCATTCTCTGCATCACCCACGACCTGGAAAATCTGGCGGAGCTGCCCGGCTACCTGCTCAATCTTTCCCGCCCCACTCCCATCCTGCTCCCCCTTTCGGCCGCCACCGTGCAAGCCGAGCGGGCATTTCTGGAAAGTGAGGAAAGCCTGGCAGAGAAGTCATAACTTATTGTCATCTACCATCTCACCGCTGCCCCGGCCGACCGCGCAGTACGTGCCCGATGGAGCGCAGGAAGGGCCAGGGAGCTACGGAATTCATGATCTGGAAATTTTGCCACGGGGAGGTGCGCTCATCCAGAAAATCAAAAATCCGCTCGATGGGGTTGCGCCGGAACAGGTCGGTGAAGATTTCCCGGGTTTGCTCGCCCTGGCGCTGCATAATATCCAGCAGCAGCGTATCGAATAGCCGGAACTGCCACTGGTCGCCGGTGAGGTTCTGGGGCGGGTGGCCGGTAGCCGCCAGGGCTGCCGTGAGCCGTGCTGAGTGCTGCTGAATGCGCTTAAAGGCGTACCCAGTGCTGGCTTTGGCCCGCCCGGCCCGGGTGCCCAGGTTGATGATGTGCGCCCCGGTGTTGGCCGGCAGCGGGTGGTCAGTCATCGGAATAGCACCTACTTCCTCGGCCGTGATGCGGTAGGCCTGCCCGTTCAGCAAGCGGCTCAGGTAGTTCTGTAGCTCCTCTTCGTATTGTTCTTTGGGCAGCACTTCGGCCGAAAACAGCGTGTACTCCACCAGCGCCCGGCGCTTATCAAAAGGCAGCACGTACATGAACCGCGCCTCCCGCTGCTGCTCGCCCCGAAAGTCCATGAATTCTGCCGTTTCCGGGTCGAAGGCATCCTGCTCCGTTTCCACTTCCCAGCCCACAAAGTGCTGCAGCAGGTAGCGGTACCGCTCCGGCCGCTGCAGCCTGGCCAGCTCCGGTGGGCGGCTGTCGAAGGCGTATTGCGCATGAAACTCACCTTGCGGGGTGTGCGCTACGGCTCCGTCGGCAGTATTACTTATGGCAGTTACAGTGGTGGTTACGCATGTAAACTGCGGTTTATCGGCCAAGGCCCGCTGCACAAACCGGTAGAAATCCAGCCCCCGAATCATCTTGTAGCGGTGGCGCGTCAGCGGAATTACCCGCTCGAATGTGGGGCTGCGGAAAGCTATCTGCGTCCACTCCTTGGCCACAATACCGTCGAATAGCGTCGGCGCATCAGCCCAGAACGACCAGGTCCGGTCATTCTGGTTTTTCACCTCGGGCTCCAGCAGCAGTACCCGCTTGCCTGCCAGCCGTGGCTCCTGACTGATGTGGTAGGCCAGGCTCAGCCCCGCCGCTCCGCCACCCACAATCAGGTAATCAAACTCATGGGCAGAAGCGGATTCGTCGGATTTCACGGATGCAGACACGGAAGGAGCAGGCAATTAGAGTACACGATGGGCACCAGGGCACTAAAGAACAACGAAAAAGCCGCTTCGTTGGAAGCGGCTTTTAAAAGCACTACGAGAAATTCACCCGCGGCCCGTCCACAAAATCCGCGAAACCCGACAGGAGTCCGCGGAAATTCGTGATTAGAAGTTCGGCGACAGCAGGTATTTGCTGTAGAAATCGTCGATGATTTTCACCGCCGACTCCGAGTCGTCCACCAGCTGCACCAGGTGCATATCTTCGGGCGAGATGTTGTGCTCGTCCTCCAGCATCACCTTCTGAATCCAGTCGAACATGCCCTGCCAGTACTTGGTACCTACCAGCACAATGGGGAAGCGGCCGATTTTCTTGGTCTGAATCAGGGTAATAGCCTCAAACAGCTCATCCAGCGTGCCGAAGCCGCCGGGCATGCCAATGAAGCCCTGCGCGTACTTCACAAACATCACCTTCCGCACAAAGAAGTAGTCGAAGTTGATGATTTTGTCCGGGTCGATGTAGATGTTGTTGAACTGCTCAAACGGCAGCTCAATGTTCAGACCCACCGATTTGCCGCCCTCCGAGTGGGCACCTTTGTTACCGGCTTCCATGATGCCGGGGCCGCCCCCCGTGATTACGCCGTAACCATGACGCACCAGCTTGGCTGCAATTTCCTCGGCCATTTTGTAGTACGGGTTGTCGGGCTTGGTGCGGGCCGAGCCGAAAATGGACACGCAAGGGCCAATCTTGGACATCTTCTCGAAGCCCTCCACAAACTCGGCCATCACCTTGAAGATCTGCCAGCTGTCGGCAATCTTGATTTCGTTCCAGTCCTTATCCACGAACGCGCGGCGGATGCGCTGCTCATCATCAAGCTGCACGGTACGCTCCCCGTGCGTCTGCTCACGGATATCACTGATGGTCTTAACCTTATTGTCGTTGACGTTGGGCTGAACAATCGTCTGGCCGCTGCCAGCGTTCAGTACTTCATCCGCCACTTTCGTGCGGCTGGTTTTTTTGAGCTTCGCCATAGGAGCTACAGGAGGAATAGGGTGCAGAGGACACCTGCACACGGGCGCAGGCGGTTACTGTGGGAATTTCTCCGCACCGGGGTAAACGATGAAAAAAAGGCAAAAAGAAAGCCGCCCCCACGGAAGAAGAGGGCGACCCAAGGTAGCGACCGGCAAGTTAACAATTTGTTAACATTGCGCTAATTAAATGTGTCAATAGAGGGGTACGCTGTTACCTATCCACTACTCTGAGAATACAATTGCTTACTGCGCCCGAATAGCAATAACAGGATCGAGGTTGGAAGCCAGCACAGCCGGAATAATACCGGCCAGCACCCCAATCACCACCGAAACGGTAAGCCCCAGGGAGATGTTGCCGGCCGACAGAAACAGCGGCAGGGCATCTTGGGGCAGCAGCGTAATCAGGAACACCAGCAGAATGCCGGCCCCGCCACCCAGCAGGCACAGAAATACGGCCTCAAACAGAAACTGGAACAGCACAAAGTAGTTCTTGGCCCCCAATGACTTCTGAATCCCGATGATATTGGTGCGCTCCTTCACCGACACAAACATGATGTTAGCAATGCCGAAGCCCCCCACCAGCATAGCAAAGCCCCCAATTACCCAGCCTGCAATACCAATCACGGAAAACAGCTGCGTAATGGCATTGGCCAGCAGTTCGGGGCGGTTCAGGGCAAACGAATCGTCCTCACGGGGTTTCAGGCCCCGGATAACGCGCATATTGCCCTGAATTTCGGCCTCCAGATTCAACAGGCCGGGGTCGTCGTCGCGGCCTTTTACGGCAATGGTTGGCTGCGCACCTCCCATGCCGTTGGTACTCAGCTGGAATATCTTGGTGAAGGAGGTGAAAGGAATATAGCAGTTGGTGTCGTTGCTGGGGGTATCCAGCAGCTTCTTTCCTTCCTTCTGCATCACCCCGATGATGGTGTAGCGCTGCCCTTTGGCTTTAAACTCCTGGCCCAGAGCCGAGCCATTGGGAAATAGGTTATGCGCAATATCATAGCCCACAATGGCCACGTTGCGGGCCGCATTCATCTCCTGCTGGGTAAAGTAGCGACCCTCCGCAACCGGCACATCCGATACCCGACGGTAATCGAAGCTGATACCCTGGATGGCACAGTCGCTGACGGAGTTGGAGCCGGCTTTGAGCGTATTGCCGCCCGTAGCTGCGAAAATGGCTATACCATTGTGACTGGCCGGATTGAGAGTGCGCTGAATCTCTCGGAACTCCCGTACCGTAGGCACCGGCCGGTTGAAGTATTTCCACCACGGATAGTCGCCGCCGAAGGCCCAGGGCCACTTTTGCACGTAAATCACCTTGTCGCCCACAAAGCTCATACTGTCGCGGATGTTCTTCTCCAGCGAGTCGACGATGGTGAAAACGGCAATAATGGCAAAAATACCTACCGTAACCCCCAGCAGTGAGAGGATGGTACGGAGCAGGTTTGATTTCAGAGCTTCCCACGCGAAGCGAAAACTTTCCAGGGTTAAGCGCAGTGCTTTCATGCGGTGAGTGGGGTCAGCAAAGGGCGTGGAAAGGGCAATAAGCAGATTTCGGGCGAAAAGTAACGATTATTCCGACTATTCTGTGTAATTTCGCGGCTCAATTTTTTCCCTTAGGTTCCCCACCTATTGCCCTGTCTGGCCCATGAAGCTTTCTGAGTTCAAGTTTGACCTGCCTGAAAACCTGTTGGCACAGCATCCCGCCAAAAACCGCGACGAGTCGCGCTTAATGGTGCTGCACCGCGACAGTGGCAAAATCGAGCACCGCACCTTCAAGGATATACTGGAGTATTTTGGCGAGGGCGACGTATTTGTAGTAAACGACACGAAGGTTTTTCCGGCACGCCTCTATGGCAACAAGGAAAAGACCGGTGCTCAGATTGAAGTGTTCCTGCTGCGCGAGCTGAACAAGGAAATTCATCTGTGGGACGTGCTGGTGGATCCGGCTCGTAAAATCCGGGTGGGCAACAAGCTGTACTTCGGCGAGTCGGACATGGTGGCAGAGGTAATTGACAATACCACCTCGCGCGGCCGTACCATCAAGTTCCTGTTTGATGGCTCCGACGAGGAGTTTTATAAGGCGCTGCACGATTTGGGCGAGACGCCCATTCCGAAAGACTTCATTACCCGGGAAACCGAAGCGGCCGATAAAGAGCGGTACCAGACGATTTACGCCAAGCACACGGGTGCCGTAGCCGCCCCTTCGGCGGGCCTGCACTTTACCCGCGAGGTAATGAAGCGCCTGGAAATCAAAGGCGTAGAAGTAGTACCTGTAACGCTGCACGTAGGTTTGGGCACCTTCCGGACGGTTGACGTGGAAGACCTGACCAAGCACAAGATGGACTCCGAGAACTTCATCGTTCCGGCAGAATCGGCGGTGGTAGTAAATAAGGCGCTGGATACCAAAAAGCGGGTATGTGCCATTGGCACCACCTCAATGCGGGCCATGGAGTCGTCGGTTTCGGCTAACTCCCGCCTGAAGCCCACGGAAGGCTGGACGGACAAGTTCATCTTCCCGCCTTACGACTTCAAAATTGCCAACTCGCTGCTTACCAACTTCCATACGCCAGAAAGCACGCTGATGATGATGGCCTCCGCCTTTGCCGGGCACGAGCTGCTCATCGAAGCATATCAGACGGCCATTAAGGAGAAGTATAAGTTCTTCAGCTACGGCGACGCCATGCTGATTCTCTAGCGCAGAAAATCCGTATTCGGAGAGCAGCGTCTGACGTTTCACTCTGTTTCGCAAGTCTGGCCCGGTTACCTTTGGTGACCGGGCTTTTTGTTGACCACTCTGCCCACGTGGTTACTACACACTTCATAGCGCCACTTCCTATGTCGAAGAACCGATACGCCATTCTTGTTGCCGGCGGCAGCGGCACCCGCATGGGTGCCGACCGGCCCAAGCAATTTCTGGAGTTAGCCGGCGAACCGGTATTGCTGCACACGCTCCGGCGGTTTGCCGCGCCCGAGCTGCGGGTACAGGAACTGGTAGTAGTGTTACCGGCCGAGCAGTTTACCACCTGGCAGCGCATCTGCGCCGACTACCAGGTGACTATTCCGCATACGGTAGTAGCGGGCGGCGCTACCCGCTGGGCCTCCGTGCGCAACGGGCTGGCGCAACTGGCCTCCCACGAAGGCGGCACGGTGGCGGTGCACGACGGCGTACGGCCGCTTACACCCCAGTCCGTAATTGAGGCGACGTACCAGGCCGGGTACAACCACGGTGCCGCTGTGGCCGCCGTGGTACCAAAGGATTCGGTGCGCGGGCTCAATCAGCAGGGCTCATACGCCTTGAACCGAAGCCGCCTGCGCCTGGTACAAACGCCCCAGTGCTTTGAGCTGAATTTGCTGCAACGGGCTTATAAGCTGCCGGAACTTACCACCTTCACCGACGATGCCAGCGTAGTGGAAGACCTCCACCCGATTCATCTGGTGGAAGGTGACTATCGGAACCTCAAAATCACCACGCCGGAGGATCTGCTGCTGGCAGAGGCATTGTTACACCGCTAACAAAACAGGCGGCCCCGTGTGGGGCCGCCTGTTTTGTTAGGTACGGGAACCGGAGCAGCTTACAGCCGCCCGCCAACCCGGATAGTGCGCGTGGTGCCATTTACCGTGATGGTGGCAATATTATCACAGGCCTGGGTGCCGGTGGGGTCATAGTTCAGGAGCAGCTCTTTCTCGCGGGAAGTCAGCACTTTCACCGTGCCGGCTACAAACGTACGGGCGCAGCCGGCCTGAAATTTCTTAATGAGAGGCTGCTGCACCGTGGCCGTGTAGCTGACGCCTTTGCGGTTGGTGCCCGACGTCTGGCCCGTTACGCTGTACTCATCATCGGCAATGGTACGGGTACCAAAGCCCGCTGTGCGGGTGTACACCCGTTGCGAAGCCCAGGAGTGCGTGCCGGCCGAGGTGGTGATGCTGGCATTCTGCACATCCAGACTCCAGGAGCCCTGACCCAGGTTGGTAATCGTGCGGGTACCGGTGTGCTGGTTATCGTTGCGGAAATAGTTGACCAGCGTGATGGTGACGGTGGAGCCAGCCTGGCGGTAGGGGCCACTGAACACCGCTACAATTTTCCCGCGCCGGGCTACGCCGTTAGGACCTACGCAATTGGTAGTGCCAAAATCAAGCGTGAGGGTGCGGGTGGCGGCATCGTAGGTGCGGGTTACGCAGGAGCCACCCACGCGGCCCAGGTCGGCAGGCTCAGCAGCGGGACTACCATTCACGGCTGCGTCGGAGGGGGAACCCGCGTCAACCAGATCCGCCACGGTGGCGTTTTCGTCCTCGGCCAGGCTCTGATCTTCGGCAGATACGGCGGCATCGGCGGTGGATTGAGGGTCATTGGATTTATCACAGGCGGCCAGCAGCAGCGAAGAAGAAGCCAGGGCGGCGAAGCCAAGCAAACGGAATGCGGAGCGTTTCATGAGGGGCGAGAAAAAAGTGTGGAGACGTGGTGAAACGGAAGTAGTGAAGAGCTCTTTCGCTGGGTTGGAGAGAAAAGCTACCGTGGAGTTTAATGCGGTTGGGAACTTTTTTTAAAAATCTATTCCCGAACCTGCCTCGGACAGACGCGTATAGCCCGCAATAGTCTTACTGCTTTCTCAAACTCCTGATTTTATGCTGATTCCTGTGCGTACGTACGCTGTTCTGCTGTTGGCGCTGGCGGCATGCTCGCAGGCTGAGAGCAATAAGGATCCGGTTTCGGAGGCCAAATTTCAGAACGAGAAGCGTATTGGGGAGGAGGCCGTGACGAAGCATCAGATCCGGGATGCAGAATTTATAGTGGAATCCGCAAGCCGCAAAATGCTGCTGGTTGAAATCAGTCAGCTGGCGGTGCGCAAAGCCGCTTCACCCGATACCCGCTACACCGCCCAGAATGTAATTGCTCAGACCAATGGGCTGTTGAGCAGCCTCAAAACGCTGGCCCAGCAGCAAAAAATCATGCTACCTACCGGCTTGGGCAAACCCCAGGCAACGCAGGCCGGTGAGCTGACGGCGCTAAATGGAGCAGCTTTCGACCAGAAATACAGCGAGCAGCTGAGCGCCGTATTGGATACCGACGAAGACGCCTCCGACGACATGAAGGAGGAAGCGTACGACAGCAATATCCGGACCCTGGCCAGCCAGCAGCTACCCGTGCTCCAGGACCTCTCCCGTGCCGCCGATGCGCTCCGTGACAAGATCAAGCCCTGATTCTCCCCTCCTATTCTTTCCATCTTTTCCATTTCCCTGAGTATGAAATTCCGCTTTCTTCCTTTCCTGACCCTGAGTGCCGGCCTGCTGCTGGCGAGCTGCAATGGTGCTGACAAACGCACTGATGGCACTGCTGGCGAAGCCGTGAGCGACATGGACAAAGCTGCTGATGAGGGCGGCGTAAAAGCCGATGCAGTTGTAATTGACAACAATGCCGGGCCCACGGTAACCGCCAGTGCTGATTCGGCAGCTGCTGCTGATTCGGCGGCCGCACCAGCCAAATAAAGCATCCTACCAAACTATCAGGAGCCTGAGCAGTGCCGCGAGGTCTGTTCAGGCCCTTGAGTTCCTGCTCCTCTCACCTCTGTCTAACTTCCCCTCCACCACTTACACGCTTATATGAAACGCACACTATTGCAGTTGGCTACGGCCGCTGCTCTTTTTACTACCGCCACGGCCTGTAATTCCAACGATTCAGTAAAACAGGCCCAGGAGCAGAATGAAGCCAAAAACGATGCCTCAACCTCCGATACAGAAGTAGGCGAGGTAAAGAAGGAGGCCATGGATTTTGATACGGAATTCATGACCAAAGCCGCTAGTGGCGGTATGCTGGAAGTAGAGTTGGGCACCGCGGTAGCCGCGAAAGGCATGACGCCCGAAGGCAAGCAGTTTGCCAGCTCGATGGTAGCAGACCACACCAAAGCTAATGCTGAGCTGAAGGAGTTGGCCGCCAAAAAGAATATCACCCTACCCACTGCCCTCGGCGACGACCACAAAAAGGTGTACGACGATGTGACGGGCAAAACGGGGGTGAAGATGGACCAGGAGTACCTGAAGGAAATGGTAAAGGACCACGAGGAAGACGTGAAGGAATTCACGGAGGCGTCCGTGAAAGCCTCTGACCCCGACATTAAGGCCTTTGCCACCAAGCAGGTGCCCGTGCTACAGCACCACCTGGAAATGGCCCAGAAGATGAGTGCCGCCGTAGAGAATCGGAAATAAGTACCGGATTCTTCTTTCCGTATAAACGGTCAAGCCCGTTCAACGCATTGTTGAACGGGCTTTATTACTGATAGGTAAGGCGCTTACCGGCGGGCTGTGCTGGCTTCAGTAACCAAGGCAGGCTTATCGGCTTTTATTGGGGCTGGCTGGGCCGGCGCATGGGCAGGAGCAAACGAAGCGGTGCTGGCCGTGGGGGTATTGGTGGCCATCAGCGGTTTGCCGGCCTGCGCCTGCACAAAGGGTTTGGGAGGCGTGGTAATTATAGCAACGGCCAGCAGGGCGGGAAATACCAGGACTTTCATGCGCGGGAGAACGTGGGAGGGAAAAGCCTAAACTAGAAAATATCCGGATTCCTCCCAACTACTGACCACCATTCAGGAAATATGAAAGCCTGAAATTCCATTAATTCAACAGGAGCTGGTCACAAAACCGGCAGAGCAATCCACTATCTTTCCACGTCTTCTATTCCTTAACCACTTCCCTGTTCTTTGTATGGACGGCAACGAAAAGGCCCAACACAACCGCGACGCGTTTCAGTTAGAGCGCGTAATTCTGTTTACGGATGCCGTGTTTGCCATTGCCATTACACTGCTGGCCATCGAAATAAAGGTACCGGAGCTGCACCACCGCACCGAGCACGCGGCTCTAAGTGGGCTTGCGCAGTTGACAGCCAAGTTTATTGGCTTTTTTCTGAGCTTTTTCATCATTGCGGTATATTGGCTGGCTCACCACCGCATTTTCCGGTTTGTGCGGCATACCACCCCCAAGCTGCTGTGGCTGAACATGTTATTCCTACTCAGCATCGTACTCATGCCCTTCACCACGGCTTTCCAGAGCGAATATGGCATGCTCAGCACGCCGTGGGTGACGTATGCCCTCAACATCATCTTCACAGGTATTATGCAAACCCAGCTGCAGCGCTACCTGCGCAACCCGGCCAGCCACCTGGTAGCGCCCCACGAGCAGCAGCACCCCGACCTCGACCCCGTACGGCCGCTGTTGTCGCCGGCGGTGTTTCTGTTTTCGGCGCTATTGGCGCTAGTGCCGGCGGTGCACCCGTCGCTACTACGCCTGATGCCGCTGCTGCTGTTTCCGGTGTTTATGCTGTACCAGCGTCGCTACCGGCGGCTGATGCAGGCCTACGAGGCGGCGCACTCGCCACGGCCACACCACGCCTGAAAACGCCAAACGGCCGGCTCCCACGCGGGAGCCGGCCGTTTTCTTTGGTAGGCAGTAGCTACGCCTCGGCGTACTTACTGAGCTTCAGTTCCTCGGCCAGGAAGCGGCCGGTGTGGCCCTTGCCGGCTTTGGCCACCTGCTCGGGCGTGCCCTGAGCTACAATGGTGCCGCCGGCTCCACCACCTTCCGGCCCGATGTCGATGAGGTGGTCAGCTACCTTAATCAGGTCGAGGTTGTGCTCGATGATGAGGACAGTGTTGCCCTTATCAGCCAGCTTGTGCAGGACGACGGAGAGGTGGTTGATGTCCTCGAAGTGCAGGCCGGTGGTAGGCTCGTCGAGAATGTAGAACGTCTTGCCAGTGTCCTTCTTGCTGAGCTCGGTGGCCAGTTTCACGCGCTGGGCTTCGCCACCCGACAGCGTGGTAGCCTGCTGGCCCAGGGTGAGGTAGCCCAGGCCCACTTCGTTCAGCGTCTGGATTTTGCGCAGGATGCGGGGCTGAAACTCGAAGAACTCCACGGCCTTTTCCACGGTCATGTCCAGCACGTCGGTGATGCTCTTGCCTTTGAAGCGCACTTCCAGCGTTTCGCGGTTGTAGCGGCGGCCCTTGCAGGTTTCGCAGGGCACGTGCACGTCGGGCAGGAAGTTCATTTCGATGGTGCGCATGCCGGCTCCTTCGCAGGTTTCGCAGCGCCCGCCTTTCACGTTGAAGGAGAAGCGCCCCGGTCCGTACCCGCGGATTTTGGCCTCGGGCAGGTTGGCGAACAACTGGCGGATTTCGGTGAACACGCCGGTGTAGGTGGCTGGGTTGGAGCGCGGCGTGCGCCCAATCGGCGACTGGTCCACCTCAATTACCTTATCGATAAACTCCAGACCCTCAATCTTATCATAGGCCAGCGGCTCGCGCTTGGCGTTGAAGAAGTGCTGGTTGAGGATGGGGTACAGCGTATCGTGGATGAGCGAGGACTTGCCCGAGCCCGACACGCCCGTGACGGCAATGAGCTTGCCCAATGGAAACTTGGCCGTGACGTTTTTGAGGTTGTGGCCTTTAGCCCCGCGCAGCACCAGCTCGTTGCCTTCGCCGGCCCGCTTTTTCTTGCGCAGCTCAATGTGTTTCTGCCCGCTGAGGTACTGCGAGGTGAGCGAGCCGCTGGTAAAGATTTCGGAAGGCGTGCCGGAGGCCACAATCTGGCCGCCGTGGATGCCGGCGCCGGGGCCGATGTCGAGCACGTGGTCGGCGTGCAGGATCATGTCCTTGTCGTGCTCCACCACAATCACCGAGTTGCCCAGGTCGCGCAGGTGCTGCAGGGCCTTGATGAGCCGCTCGTTGTCGCGCTGGTGCAGGCCGATGCTGGGTTCGTCCATGATGTAGAGCACGCCCACCAGCTGGGTACCAATCTGGGTGGCCAGACGGATGCGCTGGCTCTCGCCGCCCGAGAGCGTGCGCACCGAGCGGTGCAGGTTTAGGTAGTCGAGGCCCACTTCCAGCAGGAAGCCAATGCGCTTGCGGATTTCCTTCAGCAACTCGCGCGCAATCAGGTTCTGACGCTCCGAGAGGCGGTCTTCCAGGCCCTCAAACCACGCGGCCAGCTCGCTCAGGTCCATAACCGAAAGCTGCCCGATGTGGTGGTCGGCAATCTTAAAGTGCAGGCTCTCCTTTTTCAAGCGGTAGCCGTGGCACTCGGGGCACTCCTTGGCCTGGGTGTACTGCTGAATCCACTCCCGGATGTTGTCGGACTCCGACTCCATCTGGCGGCGCAAGAACGGGATAATACCCTCGAAGGGCTCGGTGTAGTTGGCCTTTTTGGGGTCGGCGTCCTCGTCCTCGGGCACGCCGTGCAGCAGCCGTTCCACCAGGTCGGCGGGCAGCTTTTCGATGGGCGTGCTGAGGCTGGCTTTGTGCTTTTTCAGGATGAGGCCCAGCTGCTGGAAAATCCAGATGTCCCGGTACTCACCCAGGGGCGCAATGCCGCCGCGGCTGATGCTGAGCTTCTTGTCGGGCATCACCGTTTCTTCGGTGATTTCCTGCACCTCGCCCAGGCCGTTGCAGGTGGGGCAGGCACCGTATGGCGAGTTGAAGCTGAACGTGTTAGGTGCCGGGTCGTCGTAGGCAATGCCGGTGGCCGGGTCCATCAGGAAGCGGGAGAAGAACTGGGTGTTGTCCTTCTTCTTGTCGGCATCCAGCACCAGCATGGTGCCTTTGCCCTGGGTGAGGGCATTCTGCACCGAACCCGACAGGCGGAACCGGTCTTCCTCCTTCACCACCAGCCGGTCGATGACGATTTCGATGTCGTGGATTTTGTAGCGGTCCACCTGCATCTTGGGCGTGAGGTCGAGCAACTCGCCATCCACGCGCACCTTGGTGAAGCCCAGCTTGGCAATCTGCTGAAACAACTCGCGGTAGTGGCCTTTGCGGCCCTTCACCACCGGCGCCAGCACCACTAGCTTGCGGCCGTCGTACTCTTTCAGGATGTAGTTGATGATCTGGTCGTCGCTCTGCCGGATCATCTTCTGGCCCGTGGCGTAGCTGAACGCCTCGGCGGTGCGGGCGTAGAGCAGGCGCAGGAAGTCGTAGATTTCGGTGATGGTGCCGACAGTGGAGCGGGGGTTGCGCGAGGTGGTTTTCTGCTCGATGCTGATAACCGGCGACAGGCCCTCAATCTTGTCCACATCGGGCCGCTCCAGCCCACCCATGAAGCTGCGGGCGTAGGCCGAAAACGTTTCCATGTAGCGGCGCTGGCCCTCGGCGTAGATGGTATCAAACGCCAACGACGACTTGCCCGAACCCGAAATACCGGTGAACACCACCAGCCGCCCGCGTGGAATCTTCACGGACACGTTCTTGAGGTTGTGCTCCCGGGCCCCGTACACCTCAATGTAGGGCGCTTCCAGGTCGGCGGGGCCAAGGAGCTGGCCCTGGATGCGGGCCTGGTTTTCCAGCACGGCCTCGCTCACCTGCTCCTGGCGCGGCACGGCCTGCACGGCGGCGGTGCTGTGCTCAGTGGCATTGTCGGCAACGGCGGCGGCGGCCGACTTGGGCGCTTTAACCTCTTTCGGAGCTTTGGCGGGTTTGCGGGGAGTTGCGGCGGCAACCGGAGCCTCGGGAACTACCGGGGTGGCCGCTTTGGGTGCCTTGGCCGAACGGGCAGCTTTCGGAGCCGTGGGCTGGGCAGTGGAGGAAGAGGTGGCAGCAGTTGTTTTTTTGGCCATGCGGCAGCGGAGCGGATAAGTCTGCAAAAGTACGTAAAACGGGCCCGGTAGGCTACCCCTACTAGTTTAATTGCCAGCCATTTTAGCGTGACGGGCCTGGGGATGCTCCTGGACCAGGATAAGGGCAGATAGCCTGTAACAACGCCGGCCGCTGAAATGTCCCACCCGAAGCAGAAGTTCTTTCCTGAGCCGGCGGGTACTTACAAAATTATGGTGCGGCTTTTGCACAAGTAGCTTCCGAACGCCTTTTGCCTTTTTGCCTCCATGAAAACTCTGCTGAAAACCGGCTTCGTACTGGCCCTCGGGTTGCTGCTTACCAGCGGCAAAGCCCAGGCCCAGGTGCAAGTGAATATCAATACCCCGTACTGGGGCCCCGCCGTACCGCCCAACGTGCAGTACTACTACGTGCCGGAAATTGATGGGTACTACGATATCTACAATCAGTCGTACCTGTTCTTCGACCCCGCTTACGGGGCCTGGGTCAGCTCGCCGGTGCTGCCCCGTATGTACGCCGGCTACGACCCGCGCTTTTTTCACCCGGTAGCCATTCAATATGTAGGTCGGCAGCCCTGGGGCTACCTGCGTGACCACCGCCGCTACTGCGACCAGTGGGGCGTGCGGCCCGGCCGCTACTACGGCAGCAGCTGGCCCGGCCGCGGCTACGTGGTGGCCCCACGCGGTGGCTACGGCCCCGGTTACTACGGCAACCGTCCCTACGGCCAGAACGGCTACGCGCAAAACGGCTACCGGGACCGGGACGGCTACCGGGACTACCGCAACGACCGGGACGGGCGCAATGACCGAGACAACCGCAACGGCCGCTACGATAACCAGGGCGGCAACAGCCAGGGTGGCGGCTATTCGCCCCGGCCGGGCCAGGTTTCGCCCGGCAATGGGACCCAGCCGGCCCAAGGAGGCTGGGGCAACGGCGGTGGACGCCGGGGCCGGGTGCAGGAATAGCGGCCCGTTTTCCTGTCAGGAATCAAAAAGCGTACGGCTTCGAGTCGGGCGCTTTTTTGGTGCTGGGGAAGCTTTTAACCAAATTTTTAACGGCTGCGTTAAGGGCTCTGTAGCTGAGCTGTACGATAAGCCTGTGGGCACCTGGCCCCGTTCTTGCAATCAGTTCAGCACCTCTCCCACCCTTCACTCAAAACCGCTCCCTTCTTTATGCAACTCCTCCCGAAAATAGCCCTGACCGGCCTGCTGACTCTGGCGTTGGCCGGCGCGGCCGAAACGGCCCAGGCGCAGGTAACCATCAACGTGAATCCGCCCTCCTGGGGCCCGGCCGTACCAGCCGGTAAGCAATACTACTACGTGCCCGAGTACGGTGGCTACTATGACGTGCGCGACCAGCAGTACATTGTGCAGCGCGACGGCCGCTGGACGCGCGTAGGCTCCATCAGCGGCTACAACGCGGCCAACTTTCACCCGGTGGTTATTGACTACGTAGGTGCCCAGCCCTGGGTACTCATTGGCCGCCACCGTCAGCTGTATCCGGCCAGCCTGCCCCCTGGCCAGGTAAAACGCCTGGAAAGTGGTAAGGGGCTGCCCCCCGGCCAAGCCAAGAAGCTCGGCTATGGTGGCAATGGCCGGGGCCACGGCAAAGGCAAGCACTAGCTGATACCGCACGTAGCTCACGTAACCGCAGCCCCCGCAGCGTCGGGTTCCTCCAGTATTTTTAGGAGTGAGCCGGACACTGCGGGGGCTGTGGCTATTTCGGGGGAGGTACACCCGGGCACCTGCAACCACAACGTGTCCGGTTGCAGCGTCTTAAGAAAACCTGGCCGGCACCCGAAACGCCATTGCCCGGATGCTTCTGCTAGCGTAATTCTGGCTATTTTGGAGGCGTGAATTTTTCCGTACCCGGCACTTCCCCCGATGAATTCCTACCGGCACTTCTCGACCTGTCGGTGAGCGGGGTAGTGTGCTACGCACCCATTCTCGATGCAGCAGGTAGCGTAGTGGATTTTGCCTTTGCGTATCTGAACCCCGCCGCCCAGCGCCTGCTTAGCCTGCCGGCCCGACCTGCGCTTACGTACCGGCAGGTATTTCCGGAAGCGGAGCCCTTCGAGGCTTTCACGTTTCACTGCGCGGCCTACGCTTCTGAGCAGCCCCAACACTTCGAGCTACACTACCGGAACGGAAAATGTGGTACCTACTGCCAGGTAAATGGCCGCCGTCTGGGGGAGCTGCTACTGGTGAGCTTCACATTCAGTGAGGAACAGGACCGTAACGAGGTGAAGCAGGTGCGGCGCGAGAGTCGGCCCCGGCAGCAAACCGAAACCCTGCCGGCAGAAGTAGTGGTGGGGACGCAGCACCAGCCGGAGGTTCGTGAGACCTTCTATCAGGTATTCGAGCAGACGCCCGCCTGCATTGTGCTGCTACGCGGGTCTGAGCACCGCATCGAATACTATAATGAGGCGTATCAGCGCTTTTTCCCGGAGCACAATATGCTCGGCCGTACCATTGCCGAAGTGCAGCCTGACGCGGTGGAACAAGGCTTTGTTTCTTTGCTGGACCAGGTATTCCAAACCGGCGGAACATTTACCGGCCGGGAGTTGCCGCTCGAGCTTACCCAGCCTGATGGTAGCCGACAGCTGTTTTACTTCAATTTCACGTACCAGGCGTACCGGGAAGAAGGCCGAATTGTGGGCGTATCGGTATTTGCCTACGATGTAACGGAGCAGGTACTGGAACGGGAGCTGCGGGAGGCGGAGCAGGAGAAGGCCCAACGGCGGCTGCAGGAGAGCGAGCAGCGGGTGCGCGACATTGTGAAAGATGCCCCGTTTCCGATGAGCGTATACGTTGGGGATGAATTGCGTATTCACCTGGCCAATGAAGCTATTCTGGCGGCCTGGGGTAAAGGCCCGGACGTACTAGGCCGGCGGTTCACGGAGTTGATGCCCGAGCTAGCGAACCAGTCGATTTTTGAGGAGCTGCACCACGTGCTCCGGACGGGGGAAGTAATTCACCGGCGCAACCAGCGCGTGGAGGTTGTGATAGATGAGGTTCTGCAGCCTTTCTACTTCAACTATACTTTCACTCCCCTGCTGGACTCTGCGGGCAGCGTGTACGGCGTGCTCAACACGGCCACCGATGTAACTGACCTGATTCTGGCCCAGCAGCGCCTGGAGGCATACGCCACCGAGCTGCGCGAGAGTGAGGCCCGCTTCCGGATTATGGCCGACGTGGCCCCCAACCAGGTGTGGGCCGTGCACCCCAATGGCGCCATCCGCTACATCAATCGGGCGTTTCTGGATTTTGTGGGGCTGCAGTCGGAAGCCGAATACATGGCTACCGGCTGGCTGCCTTACCTCCACCCCGACGAAATTGACCTGACGCAGCAAACCCTGCTGCGTGCCATTACCGAGCGGGCACCTTACGTGCTGGAACACCGTATGCGTCGCCACGACGGGCAATACCGCTGGCTTCTGGCCCAGGGGGCTCCCAGCTTCCTGGCCGATGGCGAGCTGTACGGCTATGTGGGCTCCGCCATTGATATTACCGAGCTGAAACAGGCCAACGAGCAGCTCACGCGCACCAACCAGGACCTGGACAACTTCGTGTACGCCGCCTCCCACGACCTGAAGCAGCCGGTGAATAACCTGGCAGGCCTGTTTGAGGAAATCATGATCAGCAGCACGTTCACCAATCCGGAAGAACAGGAAGTGCTGGTACCTATGGTGCAGGAAGCCCTTCAGCAGCTGCGCGTAACCATCGACGATCTGGCGGCCCTGGGCCAGGCCCAGCAGTTGCGCCACGCCGCTCCCGAGCAGGTAGTGCTGACCGAGCTGATGGATGAGGTACTCACCACGCTGGAGCCCCAGGTACGGGTTGCCCACGCCCGCATCACTACCGATTTTGCCGCATGGCCCGCCCTATCGTTTGCCCGCGTTAACCTGCGCACCATCCTGTTGAATCTGGTAGGCAACTCCCTCAAATACGCCGATCCTGCCCGGCCAGCCCGCATTCATATTTCCACGTGGGTGGAGCGGGGCCAGCCGGTGCTGCTGGTGGAAGATAACGGCCTGGGGTTTGATGCCGTCCGCTACGGGACGGAGTTATTTCACCTGTTCCGTCGCCTGCACACGCACACGGCCGGTACCGGCGTGGGCCTGTACCTGGTCAACCGCATTGTGGAAGCCAGCGGCGGCATTATTGAAGTGGACAGCCGCCCCGGCGAAGGAGCCACCTTCCGCATCCGCTTCGGGCCGGGCTAGCACCTGCATGATGGGCGGTTGGTGTTTAATGAGACTGTTTAGAACGTCAGGCTTGATCTAGCATGACGTTCCTTTTTGATTTTTCGGTCTTACTGAACGACTTCAATCCAGCCAGGCCACCGTTCCCGTTTTATTTCCCGGCTTTTTCCAGCAGCTTGCTCCAATTGAGCTTACGGCGGGCGGCGGTGGGCGTGGGCATCTGCCCGAGGCGCATCAGCTCCGCAATGCACACCATCTCGTCGTCGTGCTGTATGGCGGCGGCGGCTACCAGCTTGTTCTGGTGGGCATACAGGGCCAGGAACTTGTGGCGGCGCACGTCGCCGTGGAAGATGATTTCGTCCCACACGGTAGCGTGGCCCACGTAGCGCAGGCTTTTCCCAAACTGCTGGGTCCAGAAAAACGGAATTTCCTCAAACGCCACGTGTTGCCCCAGCATGTTGCGGGCGGCGCAGGCTCCTTGCTGCTGGGCCATGCGCCAGTGCTCAATGCGGTGCTGCCCCAGCCCGGCCGGCAGCGGATACAGGGCCACATCGCCGGCGGCGTACACGTGCTTGGCCGCGCACAAATGGGCATCAACCCGCACGCCTCCGTCCTTTTCCAGGGTGAGCGTTTCAGCCAGGAACTCCGTGGCGGGGCGCACACCCACGCCCAGCACCACTACTTCGGCCGGCAGGCGTTGGCCCGAGGCCAGGCGCACGGCCGTTACGCGGCCGTTTTCGCCTTCCAGGGCAGCCACCTCAGCTTCTGTTTTGAACCGCACGCCGTGCCGCCGATGCAGGTTGCGAAACATGCGGCCAATTTTCGGGCCCAGCACTTTCTCCAGCGGCTCGGCTTCCTGCGCCACTACCGTAATGTGCCGCCCCTCACCCGCCAGGCTCGCCGCCGCTTCCATCCCAATAAAGCTGCTCCCGATGACCACGATGCGCTGGGCCTTCGTGGTGGCCTGTTTCAGGGCCGCCGCATCCTGCGCCGAGCGGAGCACCAATACGCCATCCAGCTCATGGCCCGGCAGCTTGGGCAACGTATTGGGCGTGCCGCCGGGAGCCAGCAGCAGGACATCGTAGTGTAACGGGCCGCGGCTGCTCAGGCGTAGCTGCCGGGTGTGCAGGTTGAGGCCGGTGGCGCGGGTATCGGTGAGCAGCTCAATCCGGTGCTCGTCATAGAAACTCGGTTTACGCAACGGCAGGTTTTTATCGGTGGCTTTGCCGGCCAGGTAGGCTTTGCTGAGCTTGGTACGGTCGGTGGGGGCGGTGGGCTCAGCCGTAACCAGCACAATGCGGCCGCCGAAGCCTTCGGTGCGCAGCGTTTGGGCCGCGAATTGCCCGGCGGCCCCGCCTCCTACCACCACAAAGGTGCGGGCATCGGGGGCCGCGGCGTTGGGCGCGGGCACCTCGCCGCCTACCAGCGCCGTGGGCGTGGCGTCGGGCGTTTCGGCGGCAGCGGCTGGGTGAGCGGGCAGCTGCACCCACACGCGACCCTCGGCTACACGCACGGGGTAGCTGGGCAGGTTATCGAGGGCCGGGGGTTGGCACAGGTGTCCATCCGTCACGCGGAAGCAGGCGTGGTGCCAGGGACACACCAGCTGGTCGCCCACAATCCGGCCTTTTTCCAAAGGAGCCCCGTAATGCGGGCACTTTGGGGCCAGGGCCACGTACTGCCCCTGCCGCAGCACCAACAGCACTTCCGCGCCGGCGGTTGTAGTGAAAGTGCGCATTTCGCCTTCCTGAAGGGCATTGGCAGGTGCTAAGTCAAATTCGGACGGCATGGCGGGCGTGTGGTTGAGGTGGTAAGGCAGCCTTGCCAACGCACAGAAGGAAAACCGGGTTGTATTGTCTTTTCGTAATTACGAGTATCTGCACGTATCCTTTTAGCAGTCAATTCGTTCAGCCCGCTATGCCTTCTGCCTTTCCGTTACCGCATAGTTTGCCTCTGGAGCTGCAAGTGCTGCTGCGCGGCGGGCACCGCTGCCTGCTGGTATACCGTACCCCGGGTACCTCGGCGGAGTTTTGCGTGCACGGCATTCTGCTAAATGTGCTGCGGCGCGGGCAGGTAGATTACCTCCTGCTGGCCAGTGGCTGTGAGCTGCGCCTCGATTGGCTCGTGTCTGTGAACGGGCACCGGCTGGCGGCGTAATCCCAGGCTGGCCGTTTGCCGTATGCCGGAGGGTACGTTTTCCTTCCCCACTCATGGCAACCGCACCCTACAAACCCATCAGCTGCTCGTTCTACGACGAGCTGGAGGCCCACGCTACCACCGGCCAGCCCTGCACCCTCACTTACCGCACCGAGCCCGACACCCCGCCCAGCACCTACCACGGCATCATCCAGGACCTCTATATCCGCGACAAAGTAGAATACCTGCGCCTGCAGGACGGCTTTGAGTTGCGCCTGGATAACCTGCTGGCTTTGGATGATAAGGAGCTGCGGAATTACTGCTAGGTGTTATTTGTATTCAACTTCCGCTATTACCTATCCGAAGGCCAGCATAAGAGCAAAAAGCACTGATGAAATAATTAATAAATAAGCCGCCACCCAACTCATTTTAACGATTAAGTAACTGTACAAGAGTAATGAGCCAGCACAAATGACAATTCCCCACCTGTATTCTTTCCGCCTTGAATGGCTCCTGTATCTATTACGTTTGTAGGCTGTTATTATCTGAAATGCGCCGATAATTGGTAGCCAAATAGCAACGAAGGCAATAATTTTAAAATGTATTACATCCATACAACTTGGATATTTCACCCTAACACCTGATGACTCCTGCCAGTCACTTATAATAACGGCCGCCTCACTTACGTGGGGCGGCCGTTAAAACATCTACAAAATCCGCGGAAATCCGTGATTTAAAACTCCGCCGACTTGGGGAAGCGGGGGAAGGGAATTACGTCGCGGATGTTGGCCATGCCGGTGATGAACAGGATGAGGCGCTCGAAGCCCAGGCCGAAGCCGGCATGCGGAGCCGAGCCGAAGCGGCGGGTGTCGAGGTACCACCACAGGTCTTCCTCGGGTACGTGCATTTCCTGCATGCGCTGCTGCAGCTTCTGCAAATCATCCTCGCGCTGGGAGCCGCCGATGATTTCGCCGATACCGGGGAACAGCACGTCCATGGCGCGCACGGTGCGGCCATCCTCGTCCAGCTTCATGTAGAAGGCCTTGATGTCCTTGGGGTAGTTGGTGAGGATAACCGGCTTCTTGAAGTGCTTCTCCACCAAATACCGCTCGTGCTCCGACTGCAGGTCGGTGCCCCAGTCCACGGGGAATTCGAACTTCTGCTTGGCCCCTTTCAGGATTTCCACGGCCTCGGTGTAGGTGAGGCGCTTGAAGTCGTTTTCCACCACAAACTGCAGGCGGTTCAGCAGCTCCTTGTCGTAGTGGTCGTTGAGGAATTGCAGGTCGTCCGGGCAGTGCTCCAGGGCGTAGCGTACCAGGCTCTTGAGGAAGTCCTCAGCCAAGTCCATGTTGTCCTGCAGGTCGAAGAAGGCCACTTCCGGCTCAATCATCCAGAACTCAGCCAAATGGCGGGCAGTGTTGCTGTTCTCGGCCCGGAACGTGGGCCCAAAGGTGTACACCTTGCCCAGCGCCATAGCCGCCACCTCGCCTTCGAGCTGACCCGACACGGTGAGGTTGGTGGCTTTGCCGAAGAAATCCTGGCTGTAATCTACCGCGCCGGCCTCGTCCAGGGGCGGCTTGGTGTCCGACAGCGTGGTAACGCGGAACATCTGGCCGGCACCCTCGGCATCGGAGCCGGTGATGATGGGCGTATGGATGTAGAAGTAGCCGTGGTCGTTGAAGTACTTATGCACCGCAAACGACATGGCGTGCCGAATGCGCAGCACCGCGCCAAACGTGTTGGTGCGGGGGCGCAGATGGGCAATACCGCGCAGGAATTCCAGCGTGTGGCCCTTCTTCTGGAGCGGATACGCATCCTGGTCGGCGGTGCCATACACGGTGATTTCCTCGGCCTGAATTTCCACCGACTGGCCCTTACCCTGGCTCGCTACCAGCTTGCCGCGCACGGCTACAGCGGCGCCGTTGTCCACGCCGTCGGCTTTGAGCTTCTCCTCCGGGAACTGCTCGGCATTGGCTACTACCTGAATGGAATTAAAGCCGGAGCCGTCGTTCACGGCAATAAACTGCACGTATTTGTTGCCGCGGCGGGTACGTACCCAGCCTTTTACCAGCACTTCACGGTCCAGATCAGTGCTGCGGAGCAGGTCCTGCACGCTGGTTCTACGGAGGTCGGACATGGGGAAATCGGTTCTACTAAAGAATGTAAGAGCCGCAAAGGTAGGGCTTTTGCCAAGGGCGTAAAACGACCCTTTACGCAACCCGTCATCCTCCTATCAAGCGCTGCCACCAGCTGCGCCTGGATGCCGTTGATGGTGTAGTTGACGGTAAAATCGCCTCGTCCTCCGGCGTTCCTAGATTCACACTACCCGGATGCAAAGCCTGTAGTGCTTGCCTCACGGTTTCAGGTGGCAATACTTGCCGTAGCTGTACTTGCGGTAAGTGCGCCCCGTGGAGCACCGCGCAGAAGCCAACCTCCCAGCTGCGACGTGGCCCTCCGGGCAGTTCGGTGCCCAACAGCACAACGCGGCCTTGTAGGCGGGGCAGGTCGCGTACGGGCAAGTCTCCCCAGGCCATTTGCAATTTGTCCAATGGGCCGCCTTGGTAAGCCGCTGCATTCAACCAGTTGAACAGGGCGGCATCTACATCTTTTTCCGGGGGCTCGGCAGTAAGCCCTTGGGCGTAGCGCAGCAAGTGCGGGTCCAGGGCCGAGTACATCCGGCGCAGCCCTAATTCGGCTTGGTGCTGTACTACCAAGGGCTGTAGCAGAGTGAATAGGTGAAACACATTATTTACCTGGCTTACCTTCACCTCCAGCCCGGTGCCCTGTTCCGGAAAAAGAACGTACAGGCTCTCCTCGTCGCTTACCTGCAACATGCCAGCGAGGTAATAGAAGTGGTCGGAAACGTCTTCGTGTACGTTTAGCCACTCCACCAGGTCGGTCAGCTGCTGCAGCTCACGCCTGTTAGCCGCCGAGCGGCACAACATGGCCATCAGGGCCATGATGGTAAAACGAAAAGCGCCAGCAGGCGGGGTTACGCCAGTATTCAGGAGTTCCTGCAGGCGCTGAAAGTGCGTGAGCAACGCCGGAAACGCTAGTGTAGCCTGCCCGCTTTGCTCAACCAGCGCCCCGCAGCACAGGGCCAGCACCGATGCCGGCGCAACCTCCGCCTCCGGGAGCATCCGGGCCAAAGCCAATAAAACTTCGGGTGCATCCTCGGCAGATAACTCGCTGGTCCAATCCATAAAATCCTGCACTTCTGGCTCCTGCACAAGATCGGCTGGCGATAAAACAGTAGGTAATAAGCACCAGATGCGCAAGGACGCTAGCTCGCTGAACATGGGTCGGTGATAAGATAAGCAGATGATTTTCCGGAATTAGTTAGCTTAGGCAAGCTTCAGGCTAACGCTTTAACCAGTCGGGCAAGATAACCAGGGCGGTAGTTACGCCAACTTTTTCCCCCAAACCCAAGTACAGAAAGGGCTATATTTGGCCTAACCACCCCGTTTTGTAACCGGCGGGGCGTACGCGTTTTTAGAGTATGCAACGACTGGACATGAAGCAGCTTCTCTCGCAGAAGCTGTCACCCCAACAGATTCAATTCATTAAGCTCCTGCAAATCCCGACGGTGGAGCTAGAGGCGCGCATCAAGGAAGAGCTGGAGGCCAACCCGGCCCTGGAGGAAGGCGACGACCAGGAGGACGAGTTTGACGAACAGGAGCGCGACGACTCCGACGACGCGGAAGACGATTTCGACGACCCGGACTCCGAGTTTGACAACCCCGACAACACGCTGGACGAGGATTTCGACGGCGACCAAGCCGAGGAGCAGCCCGAAATTGACCTCAGCGCCAAGGATGAGCCTACAGAAATCAAGGAGTCGGAATCAGCCGATGACCTGGACCTGAGCGACTACCTTCACGACGACGAAATAGCCGGCTACAAAATGCAGGGCGACGGCCCCGGCGAGGACGAGGACGACCGGGAAATGCCCCTGGCCGATACCAGCGGCTCACTTATCGACAACCTGCTCGACCAGCTGGGCTTTGCCAGCCTCGATGAGAAGCAGGAAGCCATTGGCCGCCAGCTCATCGGCTCCATCGACGGCGACGGGTACATCCGCCGCGACCTGTCGGCCATTGCCAACGACTTGGCATTTTCGCAGAACATCGAGGCCACCGTGCCCGAAATCGAGAGCGTGTTGCACGTCATCCAGACGTTTGACCCGGCCGGCATCGGGGCCCGCGACCTGCAGGAGTGCCTGCTGCTGCAGTTGGAGCGCCGCCCTCAGGATGAGGACACCGAGCACGCCGAACAGATCCTGAACGACACGTTCGACGAGTTTACCAAAAAGCACTATCAGCGCATTCAGCAGAAGCTGGACCTGGAAGACGATGAGCTGAAGGACGCCATTGCCCTCATTCTCAAGCTCAACCCCAAGCCCGGCGGTACGGGCCCGGTGGGCATGGGCAAGGTGCAGTACATCATTCCCGACTTTATTCTGACCCACGACAACGGCCAGTTCAACCTCACGCTGAACTCCCGCAACGCCCCCGATCTGCGCGTATCGCCGGCCTATACGGATATGTTCCGGGCCTACGATAAGGCGTCGAAAAAGGACAAGAAGATGAAGGAGGCCGTGACCTTCGTGAAGCAGAAGCTGGACTCGGCCAAGTGGTTTATTGATGCCATCCGGCAGCGCCAGAACACGCTGCTGCGCACCATGGATGCCATTGTGCGCTACCAGAGCGAGTTCTTTGCTGAGGGCGACGAGAGCAAGCTACGGCCCATGATTCTGAAAGACATTGCCCAAGAAATCGGCATGGACATCAGCACCGTGAGCCGGGTGGCCAACTCCAAGGCCGTGCAGACGGAGTTCGGCATCTACCCGCTTAAATACTTCTTCTCCGAAGGCATTGCCACTGACTCGGGAGAGGATGCGTCGAGCCGGGAGGTGAAGCACATTCTAAAGGAAATCATTGAGGGCGAGCAGAAAAACCGACCCCTCAGCGACGATAAGCTGGAAAAGATGCTCAATGCCCGGGGCTATAACATTGCCCGCCGCACGGTGGCCAAGTACCGGGAGCAGCTCAATATTCCGGTGGCCCGTCTGCGCAAGGAGCTGTAAAACTTCGTTTCCGGCTCAGATATAACCAGAACGTCATGTTGCGATATGCGCGGCATGACGTTCTTTGCTTTTTCAGTCGTCTCTCTTACTCCGTACCCAACTGTTTGAAAAAGCACCTCGCCACCCTGCTTTCCGCCGTGTTTCATCCGCTTCTGGTGCCATCGTACCTGGCCGGGCTGGTGGAATTGCAGCAAGCTACGGGTGGCAGCCGGCTCTGGACGGTGGTGGTGTTTACGTTTCTGCTACCCACGGGCGCGGCAATGCTGCTGCTGCGGCTGGGCCGGATTGACTCGCTGGAGATGCCCCGGCGGCAGCAGCGGGCCTGGCCGTTGGGGCTGGCAGCCCTCAGTTTCGGGGCTGGGGCCGGATGGCTGCACTGGCAGCATGCCGCGCCGGCGTTGGTGGTGGGGCTGGCGGGCATGGCCGTGGCCGTACTGCTCACCTTCCTGATTACGTTGCGCTGGAAAATATCGGCGCACGGCGTGGGCATGGGTGGGGCGGCCGGGCTGCTGCTGGCCCTCTACTTACAACACCGTATTGGCCCGGCATGGGTGCTGGTAGCAGCAGGGCTGGCGGCGGCCGTGGGCTGGGCCCGGCTGGCGCTGCGGGCCCACACGTCGGCGCAGGTGTGGGCGGGCCTGGCCCTAGGCGTGAGCGTGGCCCTGGGCTGCAGCATGGTGCTGGCATTGGGGTAGCCCAATTCGTTGCGTATCTTTCTTGGGCTAACCTGCGCCGAGTCGGTTGGCTGACCGGCCGGGATGCCGTGTTGGCCGGTTTACCGCTTCCGTTGCCCCCTGCCGCTTCCGTATGCTTGCTTCCCCCGATTCTGCCCCTACTCTCGAATCTCTGACGGCCCAGTTGGAGCAGGAGCGCCAGGGGCGTATGGCTGCCGAACAGCAGATCCAGACCATCCGCCGTCACCTTACATCCACGCAGCGCACTGTCGTGCGCCTCACCGACAGCATTACCCGCCTCACCCAGAACCTGCGGGTGGGTGTGCTGGTCGTGCATCAGAACGGCATGGTGGCCCTGCTCAACCAGGAGTTCTGCGACTTGCTGGGCATTGAGGAAATTCCGCCGCTGGGTAATAAGGAACAGCCCGTACAGCCGATTCTGGAGGCGCTCATTGCCCAGTCGGCCCGGCCGGAGGTTACCCGCCAACGCTTGGCCATGATGCGGCAGGTAGATCAGCGGGTGCTGGGTGAAGACCTGGAGCTGGCCGACAGCACCGTGCTGGAGGTGGATTTTATTCCGCTCAGCGGCCCCGATGAGCTGGTGGCGGCCGGGTACATGTTGTCGTTCCGGGATGTTACTCAGTCGCGCCGGGCCGAGCAATATACCCACTCCTTATCGCGCATACCGGGCCAGAACCCCAACCCCGTGCTGCGCCTGCACGCCGATGGCCGCCTGCTCTACAGCAACCCCGCCGCCGACCAGCTCCGACAGGAATATCTGCACCCGCATCAGGAGCCCAATTTGCCCCGGCAGGTGTATCAGGCGGCCCTGGATGCCCTAGCGGGTGGTCAGCAGCTGCTCCGGCGGGAAATGTGGTTCTGGCAGCGGTGCTACCAGGTGGCCATTGCCCCATTCGTGGATGACCAGTACGTCAACCTGTATTTCACCGATATTACCCTGCTCAAGGACGCCGAAAGCCGGCTGGTGGAGCAGCAGGAGTTCTATGAAACTGTGCTTAACCATTTACCCGCCGATGTGGTGGTGTTTGATGCAGAGCACCGCTACCGTTTTGTGAACCCGGCCGCCATTCGCAACGAGGAAATGCGGCAATGGATTATCGGCCACGATGACTTTGAGTATGCCACCCACCGGGGCCGCACCGACGAGCAGGCCCGGGCCCGCCGGGCGCTGTTTGAGCAGGCGGTGCGGCAACGCAATGTGTTGGCCTGGGAAGAGCAAATTCCTACCCCGGACGGGCCTCGCCTGGCGTTGCGCCACCTGCAGGCCGTGTATGGCCCCCAGGATGAAGTGCGTATGGTAATCGGGTACGGCGTAGATATTACGGAACGCCACACCGCCGAGGAGCGCCTGCGCCGTAGCGAGGCAATTCTGCAGGAAAACCAGCACTTTGTCCGGCTGGTGGTGGATACCACGCCCAGCTTTATCTGGGTGACGGATGGACGTGGCAATGTGTTATTCAGTAACCGTGCGTTTGATGAGCTGGTAGAGAACAGCTCCCACCGGGAAGTGGATCCGGATGACTTCGCCAATCCGGTTGCCGCTGAAGCCCGCGCCTTTGTAACCACTGATGAGCAGGTGCTGAGTACCGGCCAGGAGCTGGTGCAGGAAACCACCTACACCCTGCGCGACGGTACTACCATGTGGCTGCAGACAGTAAAGCGGCCTTTATACCGCGTGGATGGCTCCGTAAACGTGCTGGGGGTGAGCACCGACATCACCGAAATGAAGCGGACCCGCCAGACGCTGGAGCGCAGCGCCAAGCAGTACCGCGACCTGATGCACTACTCGCAGGCTCTCATCTGCACCCACGATTTACAGGGCGTCCTGCTGTCCGTCAACCCGGCCGCGGCCCAGTTGGTGGGCATGGTACCCGAGCTGCTGATTGGCCGCACCCTCGCGGAGGTACTCACCCCCGACCTGCATCCGCAGCTGGAGCAGTACCTGCAGCAGGCCCACGAGCAGCAGGAACTAACCGGCCTGATGACCCTGCGTGACCCTGACGGCCGGCCTCACCACCTGATTTACAACAACTACCGCGTAGAGGAGCCCGGCGAGCTGCCGTACGTAATTGCCTACGGCCAGGAAATAACCGAGCGGATTCTGGCAGAGCAGGAGCTGGTACGGGCCAAGGAAGAAGCTGAAAATACGGCCCGAGCCAAGGAAAATTTCCTGGCCAACATGAGTCACGAAATCCGGACCCCCATTAACGGGATTCTGGGCATGGCCGGGCTGCTGGCCAAAACCCCACTCGATGCGGCCCAACAGGACCATTTACAGGTGTTGCGCAACTCCGGCCGCCATTTGCTCACCGTCATCAACGACGTGCTGGATGTAGCCAAGATTGAAGCTGGCAAGCTTGAAATGGAGCAGATAGCTTTCGATATCTGCCAGTCAGTTAAAGAGGGCGTGCAGAGCCAGGTATACCGGGCCGAGGAAAAGGGAATTGAGTTTCGGTGGGTCCCGCTGCAGCTCCGCCACCCCGTCGTTATCGGCGACCCGGGCCGGCTCAACCAGATTCTGCTGAACCTGATCAGCAATGCCATCAAATTCACCCACCAGGGCTTCGTGGAGCTAGGCTGCAAGCTGCGGCAGGAAACTGCTGCTACGCTGGACCTGGAGTTTTATGTGCGCGACTCCGGCATTGGTATTTCCGCCGACAAGCAGGACACCATTTTCGAGAGCTTTTCGCAGGCCTACGCCGATATTTCACGCCGGTTTGGGGGCACCGGCCTGGGCCTCACCATCAGCCGTAGCTTAGTGCAGCAGCTGGGGGGTCACATGTGGGTGGAAAGCGAAGAAGGCAAAGGCAGTACGTTCTGTTTCTCACTCACTTTTGCCAAAGGCGCACGTACGCTGCCGGAACCGGCTCCGCTCCCCCCGCTGGACCCCACCGCCCTGCGGGGCAAACGCGTGCTGCTGGTTGAAGACCACCCGGTAAATCAGCAGCTGGCGCTGCTGATTCTGGAAGGTTGGCAGGTGGAAACCCACGTCGCCTCCAACGGCAACGAAGCCCTGACCCAGCTGGAGGCCCGCCTCTATGATGTGGTGCTGATGGATATTCAGATGCCCGGCATGAGCGGCCTTGATGTGGCCCACCGCCTGCGCCAGCACCCCGATCCGCTCCGGGCCGGCACACCGGTTATTGCCCTCACTGCCAACGTCATGCGCTCCGACAATGAAATGTACCGCGCGGCCGGGTTGGATTATTTATCGAAGCCCTTCGAGGAGAATGACCTGTTCCGGAAGCTGGAAGCCAACCTGCGGCCGGTGCCGGTGGCAACGCTGGAAACCAGTGCCCTCCCGCAGGATGCTTCCGAAGCAAGTGCCGGATTTCTGTCAGCGGCCGTCATGGAGGCCGTGCCTGGCCCGGAAGCACTGCTGTATAACCTGAGCCGCCTACGGGATACCGCGCATGGCAGTACCATTTTTATGCAGAAGGTAATTGGCTCGTTCCGGACGCATACCCCGGCAGCCATAGTTCAACTATTGGAGGCCACTACGGCCGGCAACTGGGCGGTGGTCGGCAGTCTGGCGCACAAGCTTCGGCCGTCGTTGCAGCTATTAGGCATTGAGGCAGCCTACGGTCCCGTTGCTGTATTGGAGCCCTTCTCCCGCTCTGAGTCGCCGCTGCCGCACCCATCCGAGGCGGAGCTAACCGCCGCCGCTCAACAGCTGATAGCCGTATTGACGGCGGTAGTGGAGCAGCTGGCCCATGCCCTAACGGAGTAGCCAGCATACAAGCACAGCAACGCCCCGCAAGATGAGTTGCGGGGCGTTGCTGTGCTTTTGAAAATGGTCCGGCCGGCCGGTTATCAAATCCGGTTCAGCTTACGAAAGAAGGCCTCCTGGTAAGACTTGCCGATGGGCACGTGCTGACCTCCGGGCACTACGGCGGCCCCATCTTCAATGGCCTCAATGCGGCGCATGTTCAGAATATACGACCGGTGTACCCGCACAAAATGGTCGAACGGCAGGCGCGCATCCAGGGCTTTCATGGTGGTGTATACAATGTATTTCTGCTTGTCCGTCACAATGATAACGTAGTCCGAAAGGGCTTCAATGTAGAGTACATCATCAAAGTTGATGCGTACCATCTTGTTGTTCACCTTCACAAACAGGTCGTGGTCGGGGGGGGCTGCCGGAGCGGCCGGAGCCGCGGCAGCTACCGGCGTGGCGTGCTGCTGCAGGGCCCGCTGCACTGCGCGGCTGAAGCGGGCGTAGTCAAACGGCTTTACCAGGTAATCCGTCACCCGCAGATCAAACGCATCCACGGCAAAATCCTCGTGGGCGGTAGTCAGAATAACGATGGGTGGGTCAGACAGCACGCGCAGCAGGTCCAAGCCGTTGAGCTGTGGCATCTGCACGTCCAGAAATAGTACGTCCACTTTATTGCCGGCCCGGAAGTAGTTCAGGCCCTGCAGCGCGTCATCCATGGAGGCAACCAGCTGCAGCGAGTCGGTGAGAGAGATATAGTGTTCCAGCGTCAGCCGGTTTATTTCTTCATCGTCGATGATGGCACAGGTTAGAACGGGAGCGGACATAGTGACGCGGGAAAGGAGTATAGGTCGTAACCTACTGATTTTCTAAGGCAAATCCATCTTCATCGGCCCAGAAATGGTGTCTGAGGCAGGAAATCAGCTGTTTATCGGGTAGCTAAGCTAGTTGGCGGCGGGTTGCCAATCAAGCCGTTCGGCAAGTCCTGCCCTTCTTTTCTCTTTTTGAGAATAATCCGGCACACTAGGAAACGTTCCAGTATCCTCCCCGTCAGGTTTCGGGCAGCACAGCGGAGGCCGCTTTTCCTGATTTGAATTACCTAAAAATAGCTGACGCTCAGGGCCGCTGGGCCATTTCAGCCGCTACCAGCTGCTGCACCTCAGGCCGCTGAAAGTCATCCTCCGTCTGAATGTGCGGCATCAGGCGCTGCATGATGCGCTCCTGGGCCTGTCCGTTGGCCAGGGCTTCGGCGTAAGGCAGGCTCGAGAAAGTAACCTGCGAGTACAAGGGCAGCCACTTATCGGGGTATTGGGCCGAGAGCTTGCTCTCAATTTTTTTCTGGAGCAGAAACCGGGGGTCGGCTACCCGGTCGCGCATTTCCTGGAAGTTGTACACCGCCAGACTGGCCATGGCATCGGTGTTGGGCTTGCGCGAATCCTCAAACTCCTGAAACACCTTCTCCCAGTTGTGGCCGTGGCGGTGCAGCAGCTCATTCAGGATGGTGCAGTCCTCGAAGCCGGCATTCATGCCCTGCCCATAAAACGGCACAATGGCGTGCGCGGCATCGCCCAGCAGCAGCACTTGGTCCTGCACCGCCCACGGAAAGCAGCGGATAGTAACCAGGGAGCTGGTCGGATTCTCAAAAAACTCAGTTTGCAGGTTGGGCATCAGCGGTACGGCATCCGGAAATACCCGCTCAAAAAACGCCTGAACTTGCTCCGGTGTCTGGAGCGTAGCAAAGGAATCGGGGCCTTCGTAGGGGAAAAACAAGGTGCAGTTGAAAGAGCCATCGAGGTTGGGCAGGGCAATCATCATGTACTGCCCGCGCGGCCAGATGTGCAGCGCATTTTTCTCAATGGGCCACTGTCCGTCCGGCGCCGCCTCAATGGTAAGCTCCTTATAACCGTAATCCAGAAACTCCTGCGAGTAGTTAAACCGGTCGGTGCGCTGCAGGGCGCTGCGCACTGCCGAAAACGCCCCATCTACGCCAAACAGACGCTGATACGGCACCACCCGGCTTTGCTGGGTAGCAGTATCCAACAGCTCCAGCTCCTGGCGCTTCAAATCTACCCGGCGGCATTGCTGGTTGAAATACAGCCGAATGCCCGGCTCCTGCTCCACCAGATCCAGCATCCGGCGGTTGAGGCCGGCCCGCGACACGGAGTAGATGGACTGGCCGGCCTGTCCGTATGGCTGAAACGTGAGTCCGCCGTGGGTATCGTGCATCATGCGGCCATGCATCGGAATGGCCACTTCGCGCACCGCCTCCGCAATGCCTACCCCTTCCAGGGCCCGCCACCCCCTGTCGGAGAGGGCCAAGTTAATAGAACGCCCTTCAACGGGGCCAGCCTTCCGGATATCGGGGCGGCGCTCAAACAGCTCCACTATGTGCCCGTGCCGGGCCAGATACAACCCTAATAGGGAGCCAACCAGCCCGCCACCCAGTATGGTCAGCATTTCCGGAGCATTAAGAGCAGAGGTAGAGGAACGAACGTTGGCCATAGGGGCACAGGATCAGGTACGGAGGAAGGAAAGCCAGAACGGCGAATGTAAATGATTCTGCCGGCATCTTTTGATCGAGTAAAACAGCCTGTTGAACAGGCTGGCAGGCGCTATTAGCCGGAACTCATTTTCACTCAATTCGCAAGTCCATAGCTTTGAACTATTAAATGATTCTGTTGATCTAATACTCTACCCCCATGTCCCTTGTTTCTGCTTATCCAGTTATTGCTTTTACGCGCCGCTGCAACCGCCATCAGCGCCGGGCCGTCCGCCGCGTCCGCCTGACCAGCTTCCCGGCTTCGTCCAATCTGCGGCACTTCCCTCGCTTTACCGGCGCGGGCCGGGCTGCTGATGCAGCAGCAGATCCAAAAACTGTTTTACAGATCGGACACTATGTGTTAGGGGATGAAAGCTGCCCTCTGTTGTATGGCCCAGAGGATATCCGCTACTAAACACGTGGCGTCGGGCCCCGGCTCCTGAAGCCGCGCGTATACCTGTTGTCCCGAATAAATACAACTGACAACACCATTCAAATTCATGACTGTCAACTGCTTAAAAGTAGTTTATTCGGCATACATACGATATATTTGCATCCCGTTTCCTGAAAGCAACGGGCTTTACCCATTTTTTAGAATTTTCACAGTATGAGAAAACACTACCGTTTTCTATTCCTCTTCCTGCTGCTCATCTGCCAGACGGCCGTGAGTATGGCGCAGGAATTAGGGGCAATTGCCGGCCAGGTCCAGACGGATACCGGTGAGCCGATGCCGGGTGCCACCATTTTTATCCGGGGCACATTCATTGGGACCAGCACCGACCGGGACGGCAAATTCAGCCTGCGGGCCGACTTTAGCGAAGGTCCGGTTACTCTGTCGGTATCGTTTGTGGGCTATGAGAGCCGCGACGTGACGCTCAGCCAGCCCGACAACACGGTGAAGGTGCAGTTGAAAATCAACCCGACGCAGACCAACGAGGTAATTGCCTCGGCTTCGCGCGTGGAGGAAGGCATTCTGCAGGCACCGGTAACGGTAGAGAAGATTACCTCGCAGCAGGTGCTGCGCCTGCCCCCGCCCGATGTGCAGGTGGGCCTGAACCAGTTCAAGGGCATCGACGTGAACAGCTCCAGCATGATCATGAACTCGCTGAGCACGCGCGGCTTCAACTCGGCCAAATCGGAGCGCCTGATTCAGCTGACGGACTATTTCGATACCCAGTCGCCGAGCTTGAACGTGAACACCGGCAACCTGACGGGTCTGCCCGAGCTGGACATTGAGAGCATTGAAATTATCCATGGTCCGGCCTCGGCTCTGTACGGTGCCAACGCCTTCAACGGTGTGCTGCTGCAGAACTCCAAAGATGCCTTCGTGAGTGAGGGTGTAACGCTGCGCGTGCGCGGCGGGGAGCGGAACTTCTTCGACGGCCAATTGCGCTACGCCCAGAAAATCGGTGAAAAGTTCGCCTTCAAGATTACGGGAGCTTACCTGACGGCCAACGACTGGCTGGGCCAGAACTACTCGGCTACCAGCACGCAGGTGGAGCGCCGCAACAATGCCCAGGGCTCAACGCTGGGTTACGATGCCGTGAACCGCTACGGTGAGGTACCCTACACGGTGCCTGCCACCTACCCGTTTGCCGACCTGCGGGGCAAAACCCTGTTCATGCCCGGTTTTGATGAGAAAACCCTGGTGGCCGACGACGACAAAGCCAAGTCGCTGAAAATTCACCCTTCGGTTTCTTACCTGCTCACCAACTCCATTAAGCTGACGGTGGGTGCCAACTACAACCGGGGCACGGCCAGCTACCAGAGCTCCAGCCGCTACCGTTTCAAGGATTTCGGCACCAACCAGTACCACGGCGAAATCAAAGGGGCGCGGTGGTTTCTGCGCGGTCAGTCCATCCAGGACTACGGCCAGAACTCCTATGACCTGAACTTCCTGGGCCTCTTCCTGCAGAACTCGCCCATCAGCACCGGTAGTGGCACCACGTATGCCCAGCAGTATTTCAATACCTACTTGACCACGTACGGCGGCGCCCGCCAGGCTGGCCAGACAGATGCGCAGGCCCAGATTGCGGCCCAGAATGCCGCCACGAAAATCCAGCTGGACCCCAACAGCGCCACGTTCCGCAACCTGCGCAGCTCCATCATCAACGATGCTACGCCGGGCCGTGGTGCCCGCCTGAACCCCAGCTCCCTGCTGAACGAAGGCAATGCCCAGTACAACTTCAAGCTGGCTGAATCGGCCGACCTGATTGTGGGTGCCGCCTACCGGAAGTTCCGTCTGGGCTCCAATGGGAACCTGTTCTCCGACGAAAACGGCCGGATTCAGAACCACGAAATGGGTGGCTACGCCCAGCTGACCACAAAATTCCTGGATGAGCGTCTGAAGCTGGCCCTGGCCGGCCGCCTGGATGCCTTCAAGAACTTCAAGGCCGCCTTCTCGCCCCGTGCCTCGGTGGTGTACTCGGCCGGCGACAAACGGCAGCATAACTTCCGCGCCAGCTACGGCCGCGCCTTCCGTTCCCCCACGCAACTGGACCAGTACATCAAGCTGGATCTGGGCCAGGTACTATTGCTGGGCAACGTAGATAACGGCTACCAGGGCTACAGCCTCATCACCGGCCAGGCCATTGATATTGCTGCTCTGAAACTGGAACGCCTGAGCAGCTACGAAATCGGCTACAAGGGCGCGCTGAGTGAGAAAGTGGCTGTGGATGTAAACTACTACCGCAACTACTACAACGACTTCATCGGGGCGCAGCGCTTTATCGGTAATGCCGATGGTAGCCGCCCAGCCACTCCAGCCAACGGCCGGGTAGTGCAGGTGTGGACCAATGCTAACCAGGAAGTACGCACCCAGGGTGCTGCCGTGGGCCTGACGTACGCATTTGCCCCGTTCCTGAACATTGCGGCCAACTACTCCCTGAACATTCAGGACCGCAGCGACGTGCAGAATGCCGAGTTTCAGACGTACTTCAACACGCCGAAACACAAATACAACGTAGGCGCCAACGGCACGGTCATCAACCACCTGGGCTACGCCATTAACTACCGTTGGGCGCAGGGCCACGAGTACGGCCTGCCCTTCGCCGTAGGTCAGCTTTCAGACTATAGCTCCACGGATGCTTACCTGGGCTATAACTTCGCGAAGCTGGGAGCTACGCTGCAGGCCGGTGCCTCGAACCTGTTCGATGCCAACAACATTCAGGTATACGGCGGTCCGCAGATTGGTCGCCTCGTATACGTGGGTTTGCAATTGGATGTGAAGTAGGATTTCCAGCACGTTACCGACCCCATATGGTGCCTTCCTCCGCAATGGAGGAAGGCACTATTATTTTCCACTTGCCTGTCCCATAAAGAGAAAATTATCCAATATTGAGAATACTAGATATTATTTTGACCCAATTATAGACAGCACTCACCCACATTTATTCCAGGTTCAGCGAAAAGCAACCGTTCAGGAGCAGAAGGCAGGATAGTTTTGCCACCCCTTTATACCCGATCTGTTTTCACAACTGCATGAACCCTATTTACTCGGCTGCTCTTATTGCCACCGCTCTACACCCTCAGCCAGCAACAGCCGCTCCCCTACTGTCGGGCCCTATGGCCGTCCTTTTGGCCCCCTCGGCACCCAACGAAGCTGAACGCTCCCTGGCAGGTACCGTTCTAAATGATGAAGGCAAGCCGTTGCCGGGTGCCACCGTATTCATCAAAGGAACCTTTGTGGGTACCAGCACCGACCAGCAAGGCAACTTCCGGCTGGATGCCAGCTTTGAAAATGGCCCGGTGACGCTGGTTTTTTCTTACGTAGGCTACGATACCCGCGAAATCAAGCTGGAGGCCCCGGAACTGGCTATCAACATAGGCCTCAGCCCCAGCGCCACCCTGCTGAATGAAACCGTAGTATCGGCGTCGCGGGTGGAGGAGAACATTCTGCGGGCTCCAGTAACCATCGAGAAAGTATCGGCGCAGCAGATTGAGAAAATCCCGAACCCGGAAATTCTCAGTGGCCTGGGCCAGCTCAAGGGTCTGGATGTCAGCTCGGCCTCCATGCTGTTTACCAGCGTGAGCACGCGAGGCTTCAACACGGCCAAATCGGAGCGGGTAATTCAGTTGGTGGACTACATGGATACGGCCCTGCCTTCCCTGAACCTGAGCCCCGGCAACCTGGTAGGCATTCCGGAGCTGGATATGGAAAGCATTGAGATTATCCACGGTCCGGCCTCGGCCCTGTATGGCTCCAATGCCCTGAGCGGGGTTATCCTGTTCAACTCCAAGGATCCGTTTGTGTATGAAGGACTGAGCGTGCGGCTGCGTGGGGGCCAGCGCGACCTGCTGGACGGGCAGTTGCGCTACGCCAAAAAGCTGACGGAGAAACTGGCCATCAAAATCAACGCCAGTGCCTTCCGGGCCAACGACTGGATTGCCAACGATATGGCCGCTACCCAAAGCTCGGCCAACCCACAAGGCTCTGCGCTGGGCTACAACGCCGTCAACCGCTACGGCGACAATGGCTACACGTTCAACCAGCTGCAGCAGCTGCCGGGCGGCACCAACCCGGAACTGTACGGTAAAACGGCCTATCTGCCCGGCTTTTCGGAGGCTGAGCTGGTGGCGGACGACAACCGTACCACATCGTACCGACTCCAGGGGGCGGTATCGTATCTGCTACGCGACGACCTGAAGCTGACCGTAGAAGCCAAGCATGCCGAAGGCACCGCTACCTACCAGAACATCAGCCGTTTCCGGGTGAAGGGCCTGGGTACCAACCAATACCGCGCTGAGCTGAAAAGCAGCAAAGGTTTCCTGCGCCTCTACACCACCGAGGACTTTACGGGTAACTCCTACGAGCTAAACCAGCTGGGCACCCTTATTCAGAATTCGCCCCTCACCGAAGGAGGTTCAGTGAGCTATGCCCAGCAGTTTTACGGCACCTACAACGCCGCATACAGCCAGGCACGCCGCAGCGGCCTGCCGATGGATGCCGCGCTGGCCGCCGCCCAAACAGCCGCTAACCAAGTGCAGCTGTCCACCAGCGCCCCGCGCTTTGCCACCCTGCGGACCGCCATTATCGGCGACCAACAGCCGGGCCGGGGAGCACAGCAGTACTTCAACTCGTTTCTGCACGACATCAGCGGGCAGCGTAGCTTCCAGCTGACGGACCACGGCACCAACCTGACAGTGGGCGCGGCTTACCGGCAGTACCGGCTGGGCTCGAACGGCCTGCTGTTTTCCGACCGAGAGGGTCAGCGCATCAAAAACCACGAATACGGAGCCTACGGGCAGCTCACCCAAACGCTGCTGGACGAACGGCTGAAGCTGGCCTTTGCCGGCCGGGTAGATGAGTTCAAGAACTTCAAAGCCGCGTTTTCACCCCGGGCTTCGGCAGTATACTCGGTGGGTGAGAACAAGCAGCACAACTTCCGGGCAAGCTACGGCCGGGCGTTCCGCTCCCCATCCCAGACGGAGCAGTACTTCTACAATGATATCCGGACGGGCGTGCTCATTGGCAACATAAGCAACGGCTTCCAGGGCTACAATCTGAGTCTGTTCAACTCGCCGCAGCTGCTGGCCGCGGCTCAGACCAACCCAGCGGTGCTGCAACCCTACGAGTACACCATTGCGCCGCTAAAACTGGAACGGGTAAACACGGCTGAAATTGGCTATAAAGGCGCTGTACTGCCCAACGTGTACGCCGATGTGAGCTACTACCGCAGCCAGTACCAGGACTTCATTGGGGCCCAGACGTTTGTGGGCAACACTGATGGCAGCCGCCCGACGCCCCAGCAACTTGCCGCCGGCTACTCTACCGCTTACTCGGACCAAAGCAAGCCCACCCGCGTACTGTACGCCTACTACAACAACAACCAGGAAGTACGGACTCAAGGCGTAACAGCCGGCCTGACCTATTACTTCCGCCGCGCTCTGAACCTCACGGGCAACTACTCGCTGAACGTGCTGGACCGCAGCAATCTGCCGGCCGGCTTCCAAACGTTCTTCAACACGCCCAAACACAAGTACAACGTAGGCGCCAACGGCCAGGCCGGCAACTTCAGCTACACGGTAAACTACCGCTGGGTACAGGGCCATTTGCAGGAAATGCCCTTCGCCACCGGTACCATTCAAGACTACAGCACCGCTGACGCCTACGTGGGCTACAACGTGCCGAAGCTGAAGTCGACGTTTCAGGCCGGAGTCACCAATGCCTTCAACACCAACAACGTGCAGGTATTCGGCGGACCCCAGATTGGCCGCCTGGGCTACCTGGGTCTGCGGTTTGACCTGTAGTGCTTAGTGCTTAGTGCTTAGTGCTTAGTGCTTAGTGCTTAGATTGTATGAAAAGCCCCCGCTACGGTTGAGTAGCGGGGGCTTTTTGTTGGCGTAGTTGCCGTTTAGTATTTGGGCGAAACCAGCCGAAAGGTGAGGTTAAGACGGGGACCTACGGGGCGGGCCGTTTTGGGCAGCGCGTGCAGCCAGTTGCGTTGGGTGGAACCGCTCATTACCAGCAAGCTGCCGGATGTAAGCGGCAGACTGACGGCCTCGGGCAGTGGAGCCGAAGCGGGAAAAGCTGCCGGTCGGGGCTTGAGGCGGAAACTACGGGTAGCACCCAGCGTGACGGACGCAATAATCGGCTCCGGGCCCAGCTCCGGCTCATCGTCGGCGTGGTAGCCCATGCTGTCCTGCCCGGAGCGGTACAGATTGAGCAGCACGCTATTGAACCGGGTACCGGTGGTCTGCTCCACCTGCCGCCGCAACTGCTGCAGCTCGGGCAGCCACGGCAGTGGCTCCAGCTGCAGCCCGGAGTAAGAATAAGCCGCTCCGGCGTCGCCGTACCAGGCCGTGAGCCGGGGCTGCGGCACTTGCTTCCCGAACAGCCGGATGGGGTCCTGCCGCCACGGAACCTCGGCTGTAAGTGTTACCAGCAACTTGTCCGCTTCGGCCGGAGACAGGAAATGCGCATCAAAACGCAACTCGGCGGCCGGTAGCGGGAGTAATGACAGAGGCATCGTGGAGCAGCGGCAGAACTACATGGAGGGCACCCCAAAGCGCATGGCCAGAATCAAATACACCATTGTGATGAGCCCGCATATCAGCAAAGCCCCGCCCCACGACCGGCTCTGGTACGCCCGCTGACCAATGAAGCGCGGCCAGAATACCAGGTTGTAGACTACAATAGCCACAATGTTGAATACGGAACCCAGCCACACGTACTGATTACCATAGGTCTGCTGCAGCCAGTTCAGCGCGAAATGGGTAGCCACCAGATAGCCAATCATGAAGGCCACTACCAGCAGGGCCGCCCCCGTGCGGCGCAGAGCCCGCAGGTTGAGAGCCAGCAGAATTCCCCCGGCCACCATGCTGAACAGCACCGAAAAAATGGTAATAGTACCCGGTGAATACAGCGCCGGACCCGTTTTTTCCTGCGTTTCAGGGCTGGCCTCGCCCCGGGCTACGCGGCGGGCCTGCTCCTTCTCAGCTTCCAGCTCCCGCTCTGCCAGCTCCCGGCGGTCCGTTTCCTGCTTGCTTACCTGCAGCTCCGCTACCAGGGCAGCCGCAGCCGGCTCGGGAATTCCCCGTAAGGCCAGCTCATCGAGGGCAGCCAGTACGGCCTCTTCCCGGTATTGGTACCGGTTGTGGACATAGTCGCGCAGCTCGGCTTCGGTTTTACGGCCCATTTTAGCCGCGTAGTCTTCAGCCATTATCGTACAAAAAAAGAAGGATCAGAAAGGAAAGCGGCCGGGGCCGGAAGGTGTACGAAGAAACAATCAATACCGGCGAAAAACTTCCTAAGCCCGGATTTTATACTGCCTACTGCCGGGCGGCCCATTCGGCCAGCACCTCCCCCACGTGGAACACATCCTCGAAGGTGTTGTAGAGCGGCACCGGGGCCAGCCGAATCACATTCGGCTCCCGCCAGTCGCCAATTACCCCGGCTTCCATCAGGTGGTCGAACAGGTCGCGGCCGTTCTGGTGAACCAGCAGCGACAGTTGGCAGCCTCGCTGGGCCGGGTCAGCCGGCGTGATGATTTCGAGGCGCGATTTGGGCAACTCCAGCCGGTTGATGAGGAACTCCAGATACCCCGTGAGCTGCTCACTCTTGCGGCGCAGGGCCGGCATGCCACCGGCGGCCATATGCTCGGCTAGGGCAGCTTCGTGCACGGCCATCGTCAGAATAGCAGAATTGGAGAGCTGCCAGCCGGCGGCCCCGCGCATGGGCCGGAAGCCTTTGCGCATCTTAAAGCGTTCCTGCTCATCGTAGCCCCACCAGCCGGCTAGGCGCAGCAGGTCGGGTTGGTCGGCAAACCGCTCGTGCACGAACACCCCCGATACGCCGCCGGGGCCCGAGTTCAGGTATTTGTAGGAGCACCAGCAGGCAAAATCCACGTCCCAGTCGTGCAACTGCAGCGGAATGTTACCGGCGGCGTGCGCCAGATCAAACCCCACCATGGCCCCCACGGCGTGGCCCGCCTTAGTAATAGCGGCCATATCATACACCTGCCCGGTGTAATAGTTGATACCGCCCATAATGATGGTGCAGAGCGAATCACCCAGTTCGGCAATCTTGGCCAGAATGTCCTCGGTGCGCAGCGTGTGCTCGCCGGGGCGGGGCGTGAGCTCCACAATGGCGTCGTCGGGCTCCAGACCGCGCATGCGCACCTGGGTTTCCAGGGCGTACTGGTCAGAGGGGAAAGCACCGCCCTCCATCAGCACTTTGTAGCGGGTAGCAGTGGGCTGATAGAATGATACCAGCAGCAGGTGCAGGTTGGTGGTGAGGTTGTTCATCACCACCACTTCCACAGGCTTTGCTCCTACTACCTGGGCAGAAGCATCCTGCAGCCGCTGATGAAAGTGCATCCAGGGCGTTTCGCCCTTGAAATGCCCTTCCACGGCCAGCTCCTGCCAGTTCTGCATCTGCCGCTCCACAGCGGCGCGGGCGGTGCGGGGCTGCAGGCCCAAAGAGTTGCCGCAGAAATACAGGCTGTCACGGCTACCGTTGGGAGCGGGCGGAATCAGGAAATGCTGGCGAAACTCGCGCAGGGGGTCCTGAGCATCAAGGCGGCGGGCAAAATCGAGGGTGGGTTCGAAGGTCATCGGGACAAAGATACCAGCGGGGAAGTGGGAATAGTGAAATGGTGAGTTCCATGTTCTGTCGGAGCGGATTAGCGCAAGTGCAACTCAGACTCACCATTCCACCATCTCACCGCTCTACTGAACCACGTAAAACTGCAGCCAGCCATCCAGCAGGTGCAGCATCACTACCAGGTTGAATACGTACAGCAGCATGGTGGCCTCGCGCTGCCAGCGGAGCTGCCGCCACGCCACGTACACCGCCAGGTAGGCCGTCACCAGCCCGAAATACCAGACGGCCTGCGGGGTAGTAAAACTATCGAAGCCCTGCGTGTAGATGCCAAACACCTGCCACAGCAGCAGGGTACCGGCCAGCAGCAGCGCGTAGTAGCGCCGGGGCCAGGCCGGTTGCGCGGCAACGTAGTTCAGCACCACCAGAAAGAAGGGCGTAGCCAGCACGTAGCGGCCGAAGTTCCACATGCTGCCGCCCTGGTGCGACAGCATAAACAGGCACACGCACACGCAGTAGCCCAAAGAAAACACCACCTCGGGGGGAATGGCCGGAAACAGCTGCCGCCTGCGCACATGCTGCAGCCACCGCCACGCCAGCCAGCAGCAGGTGCCAATGGCGGCCACTCCCCACCACAGGGCCGTGGCATCCAGCCACAGCACGTTGGTGCCGGAGGGGTCGTTGAAGTACAAACGGGGCCACTGCAGAAAGTGCCCCCAGTGCTTTTGGGCCAGTGCAAAGGCGAAGGGCTCACCCACCTGCTTCCACTGGATAAAGGCCACCACGCCCACCGTAAGCGCCAGCGTAAGCAGCCCCGTAGCACCCCAGACCAACGCCCGACGCAACTGGCCGGGCTGGGTGGCCCATAGCAGCACCATAAACAGCAGCGCCGGCGTAAACATGGTACTGGCCGAGCGGCTAAGGCCGCAGCCCAGCAACCCCAGAATCCACCAGAGGAGCTGCCGCCGCTGCACGCCCACCACTACCAGCGCCGCAAAGGCGAAAAACAGCGCCTCGGTGTACGGCACTATCATAAATAAAAACGAGGGGGTGGACAGCCACAGCAGCTGCAGCCGGAAGGGTACCTGCAGCCGGTGCGCCAGCCAGGCCGCCGCCACCAGAAAAATACTTGCGTTCAGCAGCCCCATGCCCAGCAGCCCCAGCCCCGTTACGCGCCAGAAATACGGAAACAGCGGAAAGAAGGCAGAATTGCTCAGGTTATCAGCCGAATACTGATACCCGCCCTGCCGAATCTGGTCGTACCAAAGCACGTCCCAGCGCATGAGTGTATCCTCAGCGGGCAGATAGCGGATAATGCCGAAAGCATACAGGGCCGACGTGAGGGCGGCCAGCAACAGCAGATGCAGCAGCACTACACCAGCGGCGTTCTGGTACCAGGGTCGGGAAGAAGAAGGTAACAAGGCCGGAGAAGCGGGCATGAGGCGGAAGTAGGAAAACAGAAAAACACAGCCGGCGTTAGCGCCAGCCTTCCAGCCGAAGGTCATCGAACCAGGTAGGGTCGCCGGCTTCCACGTGCCACACGTACAGCTGCAGAATGTCGGTGGACTCCAGGTCGGCGGGCAGGCGGATGATTTTCTGCACGTACTCCCACTTGCCGTAGCGCTTCACTACCTCCTGCACTTCCAGGCACTCCCACACGTTTTTGCGGCGGCCCTGGCAGTTGATTTCCACTACCAGCTTGGTGGACCCGATCCGGCCGCTGGGCAGGTACACCCACCCGCTCAGGAGCAGCTTGCGCGGCACAAAAGCACAGCTGACACCCAAGGGCTGCTGAAACTTGCTCCCGAAATCGGTGCCTTCCACTACCCGGTATGAGTAGTGTCCGGAGTGCGCCTGCTCAGTGCTCAAAAACGGCGGCAACGGGTGCATCCAGCCTTCAAACTGCTCGAAGTCAGACTGCAGCAGCACGCAGCTGTTATCGGGATAGGAAGTGCAGCCAGCCAGCAGCAGCAACCCGGTCAGCAGGCTCACGCTCCGCATCAGCAGCGCCGAACAACGACGACGAAATAGAAACACCAAAACTATAGCCAAAAACGTGACACCATACCACTTACGTAAACAACTCCGCCGACAAGCCCAGCCAGTCCAGCGCATTCTGGCCCAGCATGCGGGCTTTTACCTCCTCGGCCCAGGGCATGGACCGGATCAGCTGGCCGGGTTCCAGTTCCCCCAGCGGAAACGGGTAATCGGTACCCAGCGTAATTTTATCGGGACCCAGGGTTTTAAGCAGGTACTCCAGCATCAGCGGGTCGTGCACCAGCGAATCTACCCAGAAGCGGCCCAGGTACTCGCGGGGGTTATGGGGGTTATCCACGGCGCACAGGTCGGGGCGCACCTGCCAGCCGTGCTCGATGCGGCCAATGGTACTGGCGAAGGAGCCGCCGCCGTGGGCCACGGCCACCCGCAGGCGCGGCAGCCGCTCCAGCACGCCCCCAAAAATGAGGCTGCACAACGCCCGGCTGCTTTCGGCGGGCATGCCTACCAGCCAGGGCAGCCAGTATTGGGGCATCTGCTGCTGGCCCATCATATCCCAGGGGTGCACAAACACGCACATGCCCAGCTCCTCGGCGGCCTGAAACACCGGAAACAGGGCCGGCTCACTCAGGTTCCAGTCGTTGATGTGGGAGCCAATCTGAATGCCCGCCAGCCCGATGCGGCGGCAGCGCTCCAGCTCCTGCACGGCCAGATCCGGCGCCTGCATGGGCAGCGTACCCAGGCCCACGAAGCGCGTGGGGTAGCGGTGCACCACACTGGCAATGTGGTCGTTGAGCAACTTGCTCAGATCCAGCGTATCCAGGGGTTTGGCCCAGTAGCTGAACATGACGGGCACGGTGCTCAGCACCTGCACCTGCGCTCCAAACTGGTCGTACTCGCGCATGCGCACCTCCGGGTCCCAGCAGTTATCCTGCACCTCCCGGAAAAACCGGTCGTCCTGCATCATGCGGGCGCAGCAGGGCTTGTGGTGGTCCAGCCGAATGAAACCGCCGTAGCCGTACCGCTCCCGCAAATCGGGCCACCGCTCGGGCAGGATGTGCGTGTGAATATCGAGGGTGAGCATGGGTGGGCAGAGGTAGAAACCAGGGCAACAGAGCGGTCAGCGGCTCAGGAGGGCCACTGCAGCAGCAGGAAGTATTTGCGGTAAGTTTCCCAGTCCATTTCGCAGCAGTTGATGAGGCCGATGGTGTACTGGTAATTCTGAATCAGGCCCACCACCACGAGGCAGCCGGCCAGCAGCACCAGCGGAGCCGGCCGCCAGCCCAGCCGCGCCTCGCGGCCCAGCCACCGTTGCCAGAAGGCGGCCATACCAAAGGCCAGAATGGGGTATAGGCTAATCATGGGGCGGCCCCCGTAGCTGCCGCCGTACTCCCACTGGTGCCAGCAGAACGTCACGTAGGTGTACACGGGCACCAGCACCAGCAGCAGCGGCAGGGCTTTGGGGGCCCAGCGCCGCACCCACAGAATACCCACGAAGCTGAGCACAAACAGCGGCGAGTAAATCAGCCAGCCTTTGCGGAAACTGAAAAAGCCCAGCAGAATATGGGGGTCGTCGAAATGGAAGGTTTCGCCGGGATAGAAGGGAACCAGCCACTGCAGACCCACCACGCGCCAGAACACAAACTGCATGCCGCCCACCAGCAGCGCCAGCCCGGCAATGAGCAGGCACTGCAGCCAGTGCTGCTGCCAGAAGCGCAGCCGCTCCTGCAGGGCTGCCCAGCTAGTCAGTCCCCACAGCACCGGTACCCCCGCCAGCAGCATCAGCTCGGAGGGGCGGATCAGCAGCATCAGCCCGCCCAGCAGGCCCAGGCCCGCCGCCACTGCCGCTGAGGGCCGCTCATACCACCGCCGGGTGGCGCGCAGCAGCAGCACGTTCAGCATAAACAGGGTGCCGTGCGCCATCAGCCCTTCAGAGGTGGCATACGTGAGCAGGTTGGTTCCCAGCCCGATGATGAGCAGCGTAAACGCGGCCACGTGGTCATCGAAATAGCGGCGCAGCTCCTTGCCCAGCAGCCATAGCCCCAGCAGCACGTACAGCATGCAGCCTACCGATATCAGGTACTGGTAGGCCCGCTCGTAGCCGTTGGTAACCGGGCGGCCCTCCAGCTTGTACGCCACGTTAGCCGTGAAGAAGAACGGCGAGTAGGCCACGGCCATACCCATCGGAAACTTGAACACCTTGCGGCCGTTGGGCAGCGGTACAAACTCCCACTGGGGGTCTACGTTGGGCCGATACTCGCGGCGGGCGGCGCTAGTCCAGCTGCCGTCGCCCAGGTCATCCAGCAACAGCCCGGAAGGCAGATACATATAATAGCCGGCCGGGTCGCTGGTAAATACCCGGTTGCTGTTCCACTTCTCATCTTTGAGCAGAAAAGCCAGCGTAATAATGCTCACACAAAGCCACACGTAGCTGGTATGAGAACCCTGAGCCAGCCACTGACGCACTTGTTGCATACGAATCATAAGGACTGCAATAACGGCAGCCCGGCGCACCTCTCCAAGTCGGGCGGTATGGCCGGCCTCTCCCAGCCCCGAAGGCCTGTCAGTTTTAGGGCATGCGCAGGTCGGCCGGAAGCTTTTTCATGGAGCCGATAAAGAAGCCCCGGCGGTACCGGTCGGCCGTCATACTATCCCAGTGAATAACGCCGGCCGCATACTGGTAGGTCTGCCACAGATTCAGGACAATGCCCAGCACCAATACTGTGCGCACTGCCACGCGGGCCGGCTGCTGCCAGCTCGCCGCGGCGGCCGCCAGCGCGGCCACACACAAGGCCAGCAGCGGATACAGGCTAATAAGCGGCCGGCAGCCAAAGCTGCCCCCGTACCACCACTCCCGCCAGCTGAACGTAACGTACAGTACCACGGGCAGCGTCAGCAGCACCGCGCCGCCCACGCCCCGCAGCCGCGGCGGCAGCACCAGCAGGCCCAGCAGCGCTACACCAGCCAGGGGCGTGTACAGCAGCCAGCCCTTCTTAAAGCTGAACAGCCCGTCCAGCAGGTGCGGGTGCAGAAAGTCGAATCCTTCGCCCTGGTAGGTATCCAGCCACCAGTGCCCGCTTACCGCGTGCCAGAACACTGGCTGCCACACTACCACGGCCAGCACCAAGGCACCGGCCAGCAGCACCTGCCGGGGCCGGGCCAGCAGCCATTTCAGCCAGCCCAGTAGTCCGCCCTTGGTAGCTATACCCCACCCGACCGGCACCAGCGCATACAGTGCCTCCGTGGGCCGGGCTAGCATGGCCAGCCCCAGCAGCAGCCCCAGCACGGCCGCCCACCGGATATTGCGGGTTTCGTACCAAGCCCCCGTGGCCCACACCAGCCCCACGTGCCACAAAAACAGCAGACTATGGGCCATGGGGCTTTCGTAACTGGCGTACATAAACCAGTTGGTGCCCAGCCCGATACAGGCCAGCGCCCACGCTACTACGGCATCATTCTGCGGGAAATACCGCTGCAACAGCCGGCGTAACAGCCACAGCCCCAGCAATCCATGAAAGAGGCCGGCCAGCATAATGGCCTGCTGGTAGGGCCTGGAAAATCCATCGGCGGGCAGGCCGCGCAGGCGGGCCCAGGTATGGGCACCCGCAAACCAGGGCAGCTCGGCCAGGGCCACGCCCAGCGGGTACTTGGAAATCGTGTTACCGTTGGGCAGCTTCAGCAGGCCCATATACGGCTGAGGACCGGGCCGGTACACCTGCTCAATGCGCAGCAATGAATCGGCCCGACCGGCATCCTGGTAGAGCAGCACGGAGGGCAGGTACACGTAGTAGCCGCCCGCGTCACTGTCAAATACTTCCAGCGGCTTCCAGCGTTTATCGTTGAAAGTGGCCAGAATGAGCAGTAATGCAGTAAAGAAGAAAACAATAATGGATTTCACGCAGTCAGTACTAGCATTGTTCAGGAAGTCGGCGTAACCGGCGCCGGGGCCTCCATGTAGGTGCCGCAGACCTTGCAGGTGCGCAGGTCGTCGGAAGCCCAGAAGCGGTTCATAATAGGTGGCAGCTGCGCCACGATGTCGGTAATTTCGGTAAACTCCTCGTGCAGCTTGTTGCCGCAGTTTTCGCAGTACCACTGAAAGCCATCCAGCTCACCCGGCGTGCGGTACCGCTCCAGCACCAGCCCAATGGTACCGGCCGGCCGGCGCGGCGAGTGGGGCACCCCACCCGGTAGCAGAAACATGCTCCCCTGCTTGATTTCGATATCTACGGGCTTGCCGTCTTCAATAATCTTAACCACAATGTCGCCCTCAATCTGCAGGAACAGCTCCTCCCCTTCGTCCACGTGGTAGTCTTTGCGGGTGTTAGGGCCGCCCACCACCATCACAATGAAGTCCTTGTTATCCTTAAATACCTGCTGATTGCCGACGGGCGGCTTAAGCAGATGGCGGTGTTCATCAATCCACTGCTGAAAATTGAACGGACGGGCGACGGACATAGCGTGAATGGTTGAATTGCGGGATGAGTGACGCGGTGCAGGATGCGAATGTAGGCGTTTGCCTGATTTCCTGGCGCAGACAGGCAGCGGCCTTACCGGTTCCCGCGTACTTTGCGGTTACTGCATACCTATTCACCCATCCAACCATTTCTGCAAATGGATTTTCTTTCCCAACGCGCCCTGGTGGGCGGCAGTACGCAGGGCATTGGCCGGGCCGTAGCCGAGGAGCTGGCCCGGCGAGGTGCTACCGTTACCCTACTGGCCCGCAACGAAGCATCCCTGCGCGAAGCCGCTGCTGCCCTCCCCACGCCCGCCGGCCAGCACCACGACTTTATTGTGGCCGACTTCAGCCAGCCTGAGATATTGCGGCAGGCGGTACACAACTACTTAAGCGCGCACCCCGCGGGTTTCGATGTGCTGGTGAACAATACCGGCGGCCCGGCCGGCGGGCCTATTCTGGATGCGCCGGTGGAGGCGTTCCGGGCGGCGTTTGAGCAGCATCTGGTGTGCAACCACCTGCTGGCGCAGGCCGTGACACCGGGTATGCGTAGCCGGGGGCGGGGCCGCATCATCAATATCATCAGCACCTCGGTGAAGCAGCCGCTGCCGGGGCTGGGCGTCAGCAACACCATTCGGGCGGCAGTGGCCAACTGGGCCAAAACCCTGGCCAATGAGCTGGCCGCCGACGGCATTACCGTGAATAACGTGCTACCCGGTGCCACCATCACGCAGCGGCACACGTCGCTGATTGAAAAGAAAACCGAGCAGACCGGCCAGACTACCGAGCAGGTGGAAGCCGCTATGCTCAAGCTCATTCCGGCTCACCGTTTCGGGCAGGCCTCGGAAGTAGCGGCGGCCGTGGCATTTCTGGCCTCTGAGGCCGCCGCCTACATCACCGGCATCAACATTCCCGTAGACGGCGGCCGGACGGGAAATCTGTAGGCGTTTGGTGCTGGCTGCACGTTGTCAGCTGCCGGTTATCAGAAGCTCTTTACCAGCAACTGGCAACCGGCAGCTGACACCTAATGTCCGACGGCAGCGGTAGTCTGGGGGGTGAGCAGCTCCAGGCGCAGGTTGTCGATGAAGGCCACGGAACCGTTGTTGCTGAGGCCATACACCCGCAGCTCGTCGGTGGGCTGCACATCGGCAGCCAGGGGCACGTCGAACCAGATGTCGTTCCAGGCCTTGTTGACGCAGCCGTTGTTTTGCAGGCGCACGGCGTGGTACTGCACCGATTTGCCCTGCCGCTCCACTGCCAGCACCAGCTGGTCGTTCCAGGCTCCCCAATCGGAATACACCTGGCCGGAGGCGCGGACCCAGCTGCCGGGCTCCAGGCCAGCCGCGCCCACGCCCAGCACCAGCGGCGGACTGAACTGCTTGCCGCCCCCAATGCGCGCCGACTGCCCGCTGCTACTGCCCCGCTCGTTGCTGATGCCGGTTTCGGTGGTTACGGGCTGCCCCTCAAAATCGAGGACGCCCAGCGTGCGGCGGCTGAAGTGCGTGGTTACCTGCCGGATGCGGGTGGGCACATCGAGCAGCGCGTAGTCGTCCTGGGTGAGGCGGGCTTTGCTGAACACGGCTTCGTAGTAGGGCCGGGTCATTTCCTCGGGGTGAATGATGCCGTACATGTACTGCCAGTGCTGAAACAGATTCAGGTCGATGAAGCCCACCAGCAGCGGCAGCAGCACCCACAGGCCCGCCACGCGCCGCCAGCCGGGTGCCCAGAACCAAGCCACCAAGGCCGCCAGCGGCAGGCTCAGGGCCGCGTACGACGACACCATGGCCCGCTGCCCGAAGCTGCCGCCGTACCACCAAATGTCCCAGGCCGAAACCACCCACAGCGTGGCTATTCCGTACACCAGCACGGCCAGGCTCACCTTGCGGTTTTGCCAGAGCAGGACTGCCAGCCCCAGTGGCAGAAGCAGCATAAGCGGCGTGTACACCAGCCAGCCCTTCTTGAAGCTGATGAGTACTTCGCGCAGGTGCGGATGCAGGAAGGAAAAACCCTGTTCCTGGTAGCTGTACACAATAAAGGAGCCCGTCATGGCGTGCCAGTACAGCAGCTGCGGCAGCACCGCCACGGCTCCACAGGCGGCCAGCAGCAGCACATCGGGCCAGCGGCGCAGCAGCAGCTGCCCTTTTGCCCGCAGAGCCGCGCCCGAATCGATGCCCCACAGCAGCGGCAGCAGTACCGCCACCGCCTCCGACGGCCGGGACAACACCAGCAGCCCCAGCGCCAGCCCGATACCCGCTGCCCAGCCCAGGGCCGGCCGCTGGTGCCAGCGCACCGTGCACCACAGCAGCAGGGCATACAGCGTGAACCCGTAGGTGTGCGACATGGCCGCATCGAACACCGCGTACTGGAAGTAGTTGGTACCCAGCACTACCAGCACCAGCGTAACGGCCGTTACCGCATCCGAAAAAAAGCTTCGGAGCACCTTCCGCAGTACTACCAGACCCAGCACGCCATACGCAATACCCCCAAAGGCAATAGCCACCTGATACGGCGCCGAAAAGCCATCCTGCGGGTAGCCCAGCAGCCCGGCTGCCCAGTGGCCCAGCCAGAAAAACGGAAATTCCAGCACGGCTACCCCTATGGGATATTTCATCACCAGGGTGCCATCCGTGAGGCCGGGGGCCGCAAACGCCTGGTAAAAGCTGCTCGACGGGCCATACTCACGCATGATATCCGGCACGAAGCGCAGGTAGCGCAAATCATGGTAGATGAACTTGGCGGGCAGGTACAGGTAGTAGCCCATGGCATCCCAGGTCAGGATGGCCTGCACGTTGCGCGTGTCCCAGTACGGTGCCAGCAGTCGGGCCTGCACCATCAGCACTGCCAGAATCAGCAGTGTTACGAGGGAGTACCAGCGGCGGGGCGTCGGCTCGGAAAGCGGAAGGGAATCGACCTGCTGCATGTAGTCAGATAGTAGGATATCAGAAGTAACCTTGACCGGAGCCTATTCGGCAATGCGCAGCCGGATGTCGTCGAGGTAGAGCGGCTCGGTGGCGTTGTTGCGCCACAGGAAGAAGCGCAGGTGCGCATCGGCCGGCAGATTGGCCGTGAGCGGGGCCTTCCACTGCACCTGCTGCCAGGAGCCGTAGTCTTTTACCCGGTCGGTGAGGTTGAGCTGCTGCGAGTAGAGCACCTTGAAATCGGCCCCGCTGCCCTGCACCACCTGCACCACCAATGCCCCCGTGGAGCCCGGCCCGGCCAGATACACCCACCCTTCAGCCTCAATGGCCGGAATGGCCCGCGGGCTGAGCTGGCTCAGAGCCCGGTCGTAGGTATGGCCGTATTCCCGGTCCTTGTTCACGCGCACGGCCAGGCGGCCGGAGTGGGCATGCTCATCCGTAATGCTCAGCCCTTCGGTTTCCCAGCCCACCACCGATTCAAAATCGTTGGTAGTGAAGTACCGGGCATCGGGGGCGGCGTTTTCGGGCGCGGAGGTACAGGCACTCAGGGCCAGCAGGCCCAGGGCAGCCCACAGGCCAGTCAATTTATTCAGATGCATAACTCGTGTAAAACGTAGGATACCAGAAAAATACGCCGCTACTCCACCTGCGCCCGCACCGCAGTACGCTCCGCTGAGTCAGCCCCAGAGCGCCAGGCCACCGCCAGCACAAACACCGAGATGAAGAGCGTGAGCGAAGTCAGATAGGCGTAAGGAATCTGGATGAAGGCGTAGAACGTGCTCAGGTAGAACCCCAGCGAGGCCAGCGCCAGCACCCGGTAATCGAGGCGACGGCGCAGCAGCCAATAGGCCCCGGCGCTCAGGGCCACGGCCCCCACCGAGGCCACCACGTGGGCCTTCTGCAGCCACCCGATGCGGTTCGGCAGGTCGCCGCCCAGGTAGGTATAGAAGTAGGAGGCAAATCCCAGCCCGCTGAACAGGTGCGGCGGCCGGCCCTCGGGGCTGTCGGCGCGGCTCCACTCGCCCAGGGTAGCAATTTTATACTCGCTCAGGGCGTGGGTAAAAATGGTCCAGTCCTTCGACAGAAACGGCACCACGTACAGCAGCACAACGCCCAGCACGGTTAGCCCGGCCACCGCCACGGCGTGCCAGCGCCCCCGCTCCCGCCACAGCAGCCACAAAAACAGCGGCACCCAGAACACCACCGAATAACGCGACAACAGGCATAGCACCAGCGCGGCCGCCTGCACCAGCGCTGAGCGGGAGAAGATGGAGGCCGCCAGCAGGCAGTAGTATGCAATAATGGTCGGCTCCACGGTATGCGCGAACAGCCAGTAGTCGGCCGTAATCATGCGGCGCAGCACCAGCCAGGGTAAAATAGCGGCCACAGCAAATGCCACCAGCCGCAGCCGCTGGGTGTTCAGAAAAGCCAGATAGGCCCCAAAGCCAATCAGCAGCAGGATGCCCAGCGCCCACCAGCGGTAGTCCAGGCCCAATTTATCGGCCACCACGTAGGGCAGCCACTGCAGGGGCAGGTGGTTCGGGAACAGCGGGTACGGCAGGTTGGTGAGGTAGCGGTATACCACCTCGCCGCTCCGGAACCGCTCCACGTAGTTCTGCAGAATCGGAATAATGTCGGAGGCGCGTACATCAATGGGGTTTCCCTGAATAACCGGGGCCTGAGCGTACAGCACGGCCACGCCGCCCAAAATGGCCGCCGCCCAGGAACCCAGCAGCCGCCGGCCTTCCAGCGGAGCAGCGGGTTGCAGCGGCCGGTTCAGCTGGGCCATTACGGCACAGGCACATAGCAGCACCGAGGCCAGGTAAAACCACAATGGGCTCCAGAACGGGCCGTAGTGTCCGCGCAGATCGGTGAACAGCCGCACCTGCAGCCAGAAAGCCAGTACCGCGCCCAGCTGCCACCAGATGCGCCGCTCACGCGGCCAGAAAGAAGATAGAAATTCGGCCACGGGGAGGGTTTCTGGTTGCTAGTTGCTGGTTTCTAGTTGACGCGGTAGTCCGTCATTCCGAATTGCCCGAGGCATAACGAGCTATTGGTTAATCACCTAACATCAGCCCGCAAGTCTCCTCGGCCCTTGGCTTGATGCGTCACATGCCCGGAATGGCAGGCTAGCAGAATATTCCATTCACGGCTATACCTGTTCTACTCCAGCGCCTTCACGCTCAGGTCGTCCAGGTACACCGGCTCGGAGGCGGTGTTGCGCCAGAGGTAGATGCGCAGCCGGTACTCAGGCTTGAGGTCGGGGGGCAGCGTGAACCGCTGGCTCACCGGCTTCCACTCCTTATAGTCTTTGATCTGGTCGGCCAGGTTAAGCTGTTCGGTATGCACCACCCGGAAGCCGCTGTTGGAAGTATCCACAATCTGCAGCACCACTGAGCCCGTGGACTGAGGGCCCATCAGCAGGGCCCAGGCATTCAGCTCCAACCCTTTCAGCGGGTGCACGGCGGCCTGGCCCACGGCCACGTCATAGGTCTGGCCGTATTCGCGGCCGGCATCCACCTTCACGGCGTACATGCCGGAGTGAGCCCGCTCTTTGGTCAGGCTGGCCGCGTCGCCGCCCCAGCCCACCACCGACTCGAAGTCGGAGCGCGTCACGTAGTCGCCCACCCATTGGCCCTCACCGGGGCCGGCCGAGCAGGCGGCCAGCCCCGGGAGCAGCAACAGGCTCAGTGCGAGCTTATTCACCTTTGGTGATGGTCAGGTCGTCGAGGTACGTAGGCTGGTCGGAGCCGCTGCGCCACATGTACACGCGCAGCTCGTGGCCGGCCTCTACGTTGGCGGGCAGGGTGAATTCCTTCTTCACCTCCGTCCACTCGTTGGCCTTGGTTACTTCCTTCTTCAGGTCAATGTTGTCCCAGAAAACCTGCTGATTGCCCTGAGCCGGGTTCATCACCTGCACCACAATGGAGGCCGTGGATTTGGGGTCAGCCGTCATTACCCAGCCGCTTACGTTCAGCTTCTGCACGCGCGAGGCGCTGGCTTTGCCCAGCAGGCTGATGTAGGAAATGCCGTATTCCACGTCTTTGCTCACCTTCACGGAGTAGCGGCCCGAGTGCGCTTTTTCAGTAGTCAGCGACGGAGTGGCCGACACCCAGCCGTAGAGGTTCTCGAAGTCGTTCTGGGTGATGAGGTTAGCCGGAGCAACTTTCTCTTCAGTTTTCGAGCAGCCAGCCACCAGGGGCAGCGCCGCAACTGCCAACCAGGCAAAGCGGGTAACAGACAAGGTCATAAGAATGAGGCAAGAGTGGCAAAAATGCCCACAAAGATAGAACCGCCCCGCACCCTGGCAACAGGCTAAACGCTATTCCTGCCTGCAATAAAAACTTGCCTCTTACGCATGAAGGGCTGGGCGGGTTCAAAACGGATGCCGTAGTTTTGGAAGACCTTACCTGTTTGCCGCTTACGTAGCCCCGCGTAGGCAGCTGGTTGCAGGGTCCTTTTATCCTTCGCTACACTAGTGCGCAATATGACCTCACGCCGGAACCATTGGGTTGGGTTGGCAGCTACGGCCCTGGCCGCCGTGCTGTACGTCGCTTCCCTCTTCCCCCATGTGCTCAGCGACCCGGACAACTACTTATACAATGATGCCGGCGACGGGCTGAAAACGTACTTCGTATCGGCGTACTACGTGAAGTACGACTCCGGCCACCATTTCACGGGCATGAACTACCCGGTGGGCGAGCATGTGAACTACCCGGATATGCAGCCCATCATTACCGGGGTGCTGGGCCTGATCAATCAGCACGTATACCCCATCAGCGACCATACCATCGGCATCATGAACGTGCTGCTGCTGCTGTCCATGATGCTGACGCCGGTAATTATGTACGCCATTCTGCGGCGGCTGCGGCTGCCGGTGGCGTATGCGGTGCTCACGGCGCTGCTGATTGGCTTTCTGGCGCCTCAGCACGGTCGCATTGATGGGCACATGACGCTGAGCTTCACGCCGTTTGTGCCGCTGTTATGGTACTGCATCATCCGGATGCTGACCACGCCCCGGCGGGTGCTGTGGCACGTGCTGTTCGGGGCCGCCTGCGTGATGATGGGCATGGTAACGCCGTACTACACGGCCGTGGGCTCCTTCTTCCTGCTGGCCCACGTGGTGGTGCTGGCCTGGCAGCAGCCCCGCCGTACCCCGGCTGAGCGGCGGGCGTATTGGGGGTTGCTGGGTCGCCTGGTTTTCACGGCGCTGGCCCCGCTGGTGGTATTCCGCATCTGGCTGTGGGCCACCGACCCCACCCTGGACCGCCCCATTAATCCCTACGGCTTCTTCGAGTACATTGCCAGCTTCACCAGCGTATTCATTCCCGTTGAGCCGCCCCTGCACGAGCCCTTCAAGCAGCTGCTGGGCATTGAGGAACCGGTATGGGAAGGCTGGGCCTACGTGGGTCTGGCTTCCACGCTGGTCCTGATCATTACGCTGGTGCGGGCCGTACGCTACGCCCTGCGCCGGCGGGGCCGACTGATTTTCCGGCCGGCGCTGCCTCAGCCGCTGCGCGTGAGTTTGTGGGCGGCAGCTCTGCTACTGCTGCTGGCCATGTGCTACCCGTTCAAGCTGCCCGGTCTGCGCGCCCTGGCCGATGTGTTTCCGCCCCTGCGGCAGTTCCGTTCATTGGGGCGCTTTGCGTGGCCGTTCTATTACGTTTTCACTTCCTACGCGGCCTACACGCTGTATCTGGTGTTCCGGGCCGTGCGCCGCCGCACTCACCGCCCGGCCCTGGCCTACGCGCTGCTGGCCCCGGTGCTGGCCCTGTGGGCTGTGGAGGCCAACTGGCACATGCACTTCAAGGCCGATGAGGTGGAGCAACGCGCCACCGGCCGGCTGTTTACGGCCGATGCCGGCAACTACACCGAGCTGCTGACCTGGGGCAACCGCAAGCCCAGCGACTTTCAGGCCCTGCTGCCGCTGCCCTATTACACGCTCGGCACCGACGTGTTTCAACTGGATGGCTCCGGCGACGCGGTCAGCCAGTCGTACCGGGCCTCGCTTAATACGGGCCTGCCGTTGCTTACCGTATTTCTGGCCCGGGCTTCGGTGGGGCAGACGATGGATCTGATTCAGCTGCTGAGTAGTCCGCTGCTGCCCAAGGCCATCATTCCCAAGTTTCCGTCGCGCAAGCCGCTGCTGCTGCTGGTAGCGCCGGGCCCCATTTCGGCCGCCGAGCAGCGCATTATCGACATGAGCCACAAAATTACCACCAACGGCAATATTACCCTCTACGAGCTGCCGCTGGAGGCACTGGAGGCTACGTCCATTGCCCGGGAACAGGCTCGTGCCGATTCACTGCTGCCAACCCTGCGCGCGGTGAACGGGGTGTATTCCAGCACCGGACGCAGCGTGCTGCTGGAGCAGTTCAATGGGCGCACGGCCCCGCACTCCCGCCTGCAGCCGGGGGCTTTCTATGAGCCGGAAAACAAATTCTCACAGCTCTACAACGGTCCTATTCCGGCTGCTGCCGATACCGGTCAGTACGAAGCCTCCGTGTGGGTAAATGCCAAAATGTGGCATGGCGTGGGCAACATGCAGATTAAGGTGTATCGTGGCGACGAGCTGATTGAGCATAAAGTACAGGGTGCTTCGCAGAGCACGGAGCTGGATGGCGACTGGGCCCGGGTGGCTGTACCATTCCGCATCAAGGCCGGAGCCACCCGTATGGAGGTGCTCTATGAAAGCCAGGAGCTGGTGGCCGACGACCTGCTGATCCGCCCGCTGGACACCGACGCGTACTATTACATCACTACCCCTGATAAAAAGCGGCAGCTGATAAAAAACGGCTACCGCCTGCAGTAGCCCCGGCAATTCCGTAATTTCGTTGTTATGCAAGTTCAGTACGAGGCGCTGTATCATCAGCTGGAGGAAAATCATTGGTGGTTTCGGGGCCGGCGCGACGGGGTATTTGACCAGCTGCAGCACCTGAACCTGCCCAAGACGGCCGCCATTCTGGAAATTGGCTGCTCGGGTGGGCCGTTGCAGCAGCAGCTGCGCGCCGCCGGCTTTCATAACCTCACCGGCATTGACATCAGCGAAACGGCCATTGCCCTGGCCCACCAGCGCCAGATTCCGAATGTATCCGTCATGGACGGGGCCCGGCTGGATTTTCCGGATGAATCGTTCGACGTGGTGGTGGCCTCCGATGTGCTGGAGCACATTGAGGATGAGCAGCTGGCCCTGCGCGAGTGGCGCCGGGTGCTGAAACCGGGTGGCCAGCTGCTGGTGTACGTGCCCGCCTGGCCCCAGCTCTGGAGCCAGCACGATGTGGTGAACCGCCACTTCCGCCGCTACACCAACGCCTCCCTTCGCCAGGCCCTCACGCAGGCCTCTATGCAGGTAGTGCGGCAGTCGTACTGGAATTTTGCCCTCTTCTTCCCCACATTTCTGGTGCGGCAGGCGCAACGGCTGAGCCGCCCGGCCTCGGCTGATACCGGCACCGGCGACCTGCTGGCCCTACCCGCGCCGCTTAACCACTCGCTCACCTGGCTGCTCCGGACCGAAAACCGGTTGCTGCGCCACCTCAACCTACCGGTGGGCGTGAGCGTGTTTGCCTTAGCCCGCAAGCCTACCTCGTAACCATCTTCCGCCTACCCTGCCCGCCCGTGGATTTATCCGTCATCATTCCCATTTACAACGAAGAAGAGAATATTCCGGCCCTGTACGAGCGGCTGCGAGGGGTGCTGGACCCCATGCCGCTGCCCAACGGCTACGAGTTTATCTTTATCAATGATGGGTCCCGGGACCAGTCGCTGGCCCTGATTCAGACGCTGGCCGCCCGCGACTCCCGGGTGCGGTTCATCAACTTCAGCCGCAACTTCGGGCACCAGATTGCCGTGACGGCCGGCCTCGACCGGGCCGAGGGAGAAGCGGTGGTGATTATTGACGCCGACCTGCAGGACCCGCCCGAGCTGATTCCGCAGCTGTACCAGAAACTGCGGGAAGGCTACGAGGTGGTGTACGCCAAGCGCCGTTCCCGCCAGGGTGAAAGTGCCGCCAAAAAACTCACTGCCAAGCTGTTTTACCGCATTCTGGCCAGCATTACGCACATTTCCATTCCCGTGGATACCGGCGACTTCCGGGTGATTTCGCGGAAGGTGGTGGATGCCCTGCGCCGCATGCCGGAGCAGAACAAGTTTATCCGGGGCCAGATTTCCTGGATTGGCTACCGCCAGACGTACCTAGAATACGACCGGGCCGAGCGGGCCGGCGGGGCCACCGGCTACACCTACCGCAAAATGATTAAGCTGGCGCTGGATGGCATTACGGCCTTTTCCGATGTGCCGCTGAAAGCGGCCACCATCGGGGGCTTTCTGGTATCGGGCGTGGCGTTTCTGGTGATGCTGTACACACTGTACGCCCGCTTTGTCAGCCACGACTACCAGCCGGGCTGGGCCTCGCTGATGGTGAGTATCCTGTTTCTGGGGGGCGTGCAGCTGATTGCTGTGGGCATTATTGGCGAATATATGGCCCGCCTTAGCGCCAACGTGCGGCAGCGCCCTCTGTATATCGTATCCGAGTCGAATTTGCCGGAGCTGCCACTGCCGCCGCAGCGCTAGGCCCTGCGGGCCGCACCAGGTTCGGAATCAACAGCACATAGCCCTCAATGCTCTTTTCCTGGTAGCCATGCGGCTGCAGAGCCTGGCGTAAAAACCGGTGTACCGCCTGCTGCCGGAAAGCAGGCGGTAGCACGAATGCCGCGGGCCGGTACCGCTGCAAAAACGCCGTCACCTGCGCCTGGGAAAGTGGCGGATTGGGTTCTGAGCCGGAATGCGCCTGATAGTGCGTAAGTGCCCGCAGAAACGGCGTATCTTCTACGGCCGCAAACCGCTCCGGCTTCACCCTTGAGAGGTAGCCGCCCAGTAGCTTCTTCTGGTGCCACCGCTGATACAGGAACTGTTCCGGATCAGCCAAACCAATCTGCCGGTTGCCATCCTGCACCCCAAACGGCACGGAAATCAGGCTTTCACCGGGCAGGTTGGCTACGTAGCGGTACACGGCGGGTACATCGGCGGCCGTGGCACGCACGTACGGCTTCGGCCAGAACTCCACTCCCAGCCCCACGGCCAGCACCAGGCCGGCCGCGTACTGCAGTCCGCGCGGCCACCGGCCAAACCAGCCAGCTTCCAGACTGCTGAAGCACACCAGCGGCAGCAACAGGCTGATGTACAGCACCCACCGGGTAGGACAGCGGATGTTATTGATGAACGGCACGAAGTGAATGAAAGCCGTGGGCAGGTTCAGCCGCTCATGCCCATACAAACGCAGCGTGGGCACCGTCAGCATGCTGAACAGCAGTAGTACCCACATCAGCGGCCGGCCGGCAGCATCCTGCCGGAGCGCCGAGGCAATGCGGTACCGCCAGCTCAACAGCACCAGCAGCGGCAGCAGGTAGCCCACGAACAGCGTGATTTCCAGGGAACCCGGCGCATTGAAGAGGCTGGAGTTATACAGCCGGTGGCTCCAGTCAAAATCCAGCCAGCGGCTGGTGGGCGGCGGCAGCAGGTAAGCCACCAGGTCACCGGCCCACCACAGACCGTTTTCGGGTACGCCTGCCAGCCGCAGCAGCCGGATGCTGATGTGGCTAACCGTGAACAGCACCACGAGCCCCAGCCATACCCGCCTGCTGCGCCAGTTGATCTGCCCGATGCGCAGCCCGAACCAGGCAGCGTAAAACGCAGAGAAGTACAGCAGGCCGAACAGCACGTAATAGTCGCTCAGCAACGTAATCAACCCCAGGCCTACGCAGGTGGCCACCGCTTTCCAGCTGACCACTTCGGGTAGAAAGCTCCCCACCCGAAACCGAAACGCCCGCAGAAAATACAGCACGTAAAAGGGCACCGTGGCCGTAAGCACCAGGTTGTAGTGCTCCGGCAGCCGCTGCATTTTGTACGGCGAAAAGGCGAAGATGAACCCGGCCAGTACGCACAGCAGCGGGAGCCTCACCCAGCGCCGGGCCAGCAGGTACGCGCCCAACCCCGACAGGCTATAGCTCAGCAGCAGCGCCAGGTTGATGGCCAGCATCTCGTTGCGGACTACTACGGCCAGCATCCCCACAATAGGAATGTAGGCGTGCATAATCAGCCAGGAACCCTCGGGGTAGAATAACCAGGTGGTGTACCAAGGGCTGGTGCCGGCTTCCAGCGCGTGCCGGAAGTGCCAGACATTCCAGTAAAACTGGTACGAGTCGTGGCCCGGCACAACCGGAAACCCGGTAGCCGGGTGCTGACTAAGCGGCCAGGTAAACAGTACAAAAACAGCTACATAGCCAAGCCACACAAGCAGATTGCGCATCATCAGTTCACGTCCATTACATACCCTACCCGCACGCCTACCTCGTAATTATTAGCCAGATTTAGCAGCTCAAAGGTAGTTTCGTTTACTTTCCGCCCCGTATGATTCAGCTTCAGAACTTCATTAATGGCCGGCTGGTACCCCCGGCTGCCGGCCGGTATCTGCCTTTGATTGAGCCCGCCACGGGCCACCCGTTCGGGCAGGTTCCGGATTCCGATGCGGCCGATGTAAATGCGGCCGTACAGGCCGCCGAAGCAGCCCTGCCGGCCTGGCGTGCCCTGCCCGCCGAAGAGCGGGGCCGCCGCCTAGTGCGCCTGGCGGAGCTGATTGAGCTGAACCTGGACCGCCTGGCCCGCGCCGAAAGTCAGGATAACGGTAAGCCCCTGAGTCTGGCCCGCACCCTCGATATTCCGCGGGCGGCCAGCAACTTCGCGTTTTTCGGGACGGCCGCGCAGCACTTCTCCACGGAAGCGCACGTGCAGGAAGGCGTGGCCATCAACTACACGGTAAGGCACCCGTTAGGCGTGGTGGCCTGCATCTCGCCCTGGAACCTGCCGCTGTACCTGTTTACCTGGAAGATTGCGCCGGCCCTGGCCGTGGGCTGCTGCGTGGTGGCCAAGCCTTCCGAAATCACCCCATACACGGCCTTTCTACTGAGTGAGCTGGTGCAGGAAGCAGGCTTTCCGGCGGGCGTGCTCAACATTGTGCACGGCACCGGGCCGGGCGTCGGGCAGGCGCTGGTGGAGCACCCCGGCATTCGGGCCATCAGCTTTACGGGCGGCACCAAAACCGGCGAGTTGATTGCTCGTTCGGCCGCGCCGCGCTTTAAAAAACTATCGTTGGAGCTGGGCGGAAAAAACCCCAACCTCATTTTTGCCGACTGCGACCTGGCCGAAGCCGTGCGGACCAGTCTGCGCAGCTCCTTCGCCAACCAGGGCCAGATTTGCCTCTGTGGCTCCCGCATTTTCGTGGAGCGCAGCATCTATGAGCAATTCAAAACCGAGTTTCTGGCTCAGGTCCAGACGCTGACCATCGGTGACCCACTGGACGAGGCCACCCGACAGGGCGCACTGGTGAGCGAAGCCCACCTCCTGAAAGTGCTGTCGTACATCGAGCTGGCCCGGCAGGACGGCGGTCGGCTGCTGGCCGGCGGGCAAAGAGTGCAGCTGCCGGGCCGGTGCGCCGAAGGGTATTTTCTGCAGCCCACTGTGTTTGAAGGCCTAGCCCCCGACTGCCGGGTAAACCAGGAGGAAATATTCGGGCCGGTGGTGACGCTTACACCATTTGATACGGAGGAAGAAGCACTGCGCTGGGCCAACAGCACCGAATACGGCCTGTCGGCCACCATCTGGACGCGTAACGTAACCCGGGCGCACCGCGTGGCTCAGCAGCTGCACGCCGGGGTGGTGTGGGTGAATACCTGGCTGCACCGGGACCTGCGTACTCCCTTCGGCGGCATGAAAAACTCCGGCGTGGGCCGGGAAGGCGGCCTGGAGGCCCTGCGGTTTTTCACCGAAGCTCAGAACGTGTGCGTGAAGTTGTAGGTGGCGCGGGGGCGGTTACTTGTGCAGCCTCCGCGGCAGCAGTAGTTTAGGGCGTGCACGCTACCTCTCCCCTCTCCGCCGTTCCTCCCGTCTGGCAACGGGTGCTACCGCTGACTCTGTTACTGGCTCTGGCCTATTTTCCGCTGTTCTGGCAGTTAGGCTCGTTTCCGGTGCAGCAGTGGGATGAGTCGCGCACGGCCCTGGATGCGCTGGGCATGCTGGTGCACCACGACTGGATAGTAGCGCGCTACGATGGCCAGCCCGACCTCTGGAACTGCAAGCCCCCGCTCTGGCTCTGGACGCTGGCCGGCAGCATCCGGGGGCTGGGTCCTTCGGAAGTCGGCCTGCGCCTGCCCGCGGCCCTAAGTGCCCTGGCCACTGTAGGGCTGGTGTATCTGGCCGCTGCCCGCTGGCTGCGGAGCCGCCTGGCAGGGCTGCTGGCCGGGCTGGTATTGCTCACCGCGCCGGGCTACGTCAGCTTCCACGTGGCCCGCACCGCCGATTTTGACGCATTCCTGACGCTCTGGACCACACTGGGCGCGTTCAGCTGGGTGGCTTTTCTGCGAAGCGGCCGGGCGCGCTGGGCCTGGCTCACAGGCGGGGCTTTCGGGCTGGCCATCCTGACCAAGGGCATTGCCGGAGCCATGTTCGGGCCGGGCCTGCTGCTGGCAGCCTGGAGCACGGGCAGCCTGCACCGGTTGCGGCGGCCGGCCCCGTGGCTGGCGGCCGGGCTGGCGCTGGCACTGGCGGGCTGCTGGTACCTGGTGCGCGAAGCCGCTGCTCCCGGCTACCTGGAAGCCGTGTGGCAGTACGAGGTGGGCGGCCCCGCCGCGCACGAGCTGGAAGGCAACGATGGTCCGTTCGAGTTCTACCTGAGCCTGCTGGCCAACTGGCAGTTTGCCCTGTGGCTGTTGTCCGCGCTGCTAGGGGTTGCTCTGGGCTGGTGGCAGCCGCGAGGCTCGGCGGGCTGGTGGCTGGGCCGGACGCTGGGCGTCGTCAGTGGCAGCTTTTTGCTGGTTATTTCGTTGGCGCAAACCAAGCTGGTGTGGTACGATGCTCCCGTTTTTCCGCTGCTGGCACTGTTGGCGACGTCGGGCATTGTTGCGGCCTTACGCCTGCTGCGGCAGGCGACCAACAAACCGCTGACGTATGGCACGCAGGTGGCCGGCGTGCTGATGCTGGCGGCGTTTCCGTACCTGAATCAGGTTCAGTATTTGCGGCAGCTCTCCAAGTATCGTTTTGATAATCACCAGCTGGTGTATGGCCACCATCTGCGGCAGCAGTGGCAGCAGCACCCCGAGCTATGGACATATACTCTGGGTACGGATGGCTCCTTCAACGACGCCCCGCTGTATTATCAGCTGGCCGCTCACTATCAACAGGGCCACACGGTAACGCGCCTGGCGGCCTGGCAGGCTGCCGAGTCCCGCCCCGGCGATGTAGTAGCGGTGTGCGGCCAGAAAGCTACCCGCGCCTGGCAAGCGGCTTTTCAAACGGAAATCCTGGTGCAATCTGATTCCTGCCGTACGCTCCGCCTCGGGGCCCGGCGCTAACGTGAGCTAGCTGAACGCCAGATATCCCCGCTAATTGAACCGCTCCAGCGTGGTTTCGAGGTCGGCGAGGGTGGTTTCCTGAAAACGCAGGGTATCGGGGGCCGCCTCCCGGCCGGGGCGGGCCAGGAAGGGGGTTCCGTTTTCGTAGCGCAGCCCGATGATAGTGGCCCCGGCCGGAGCCGCCGCAAACTGGTACCCCCCGGCCTGGGCCGTGGCAGCCAGCACCACGCGGTGGCCGGGTACCAGCAGCCGCACTGTCGTTTGGTCGTTAGTCGTTTCGGACGGCACAAACAGCGCGGCTGTGGCTCCCGTCCAGGGCCGGCCGGCGGCCAGCCACCCCAGGCGAGTAACCTGCAAAGCTCCGGGTGCGGCCGCCAATTCCTCGGTATCAGCAACAGCATCGGAAGCCGCTGGCACCGCTGCCACCGCCGCCGACTCCGGGGCAGTGGCCATGCCGGGCTCAAAGTGAAACCGAATGGGCAGTACCAGCTTCACCTTCACAAACTGGCCGTTCTGCTGGCCGGGCGTCCAGCGGCCCGAGGTCTGGCGCAGCACCCGTAACACTTCCTCGTCGCAGCCATTACCCAAACCCCGCACAATGCGCGGCTGCATCACGCGGCCGGCTTCATCTATTATAAAGGAGGCGAAAACCAAGCCTTCCGTTTGGGCTTCCTGGGCCTGCCGGGGGTAACGAATCAGGCTATTGATATCGGCCGGACCTTGGCCGTAGCGGGGCATCTGCTGGGCTGTGGTCAGCACCTGCTCCGAGGCCGGTAGCTGCGCCTCGCCTTCCTGCCAGCGTACGGGCCCACCCGCGGGCTGCCCGTACCACAGCGGTAGATTAGCCTGCCGACCCGCCAGCTCCAACTGCAACGCGCGGCCGGCCGCCAACGCCAGCTGTTGCCCCCCGGCCGTAGCCCGGACCAGCACGGCCCCGCTTAGCTCCAGCGGCGCGCCTGCCAGGGTTTCGGTCAGCAAATTCGACAGCAGCAGATCGGACGCGGCGTAGCACTCCTTCAGTTCCACCCACACCGGGCCGGTGGCCGGGCGCTGCCGGTTATCTACCAGTGCACTGGCCGGAATCCGTACGATGGTACCCTCCCGGCCACGCACTTCGGCGGCTTTGGTGGGGTCAATCTGGAAATACTCGCTGGCTTTGAGGGTCAGGTCCTGCAGGCGCGCTTCGGCCGGTGGCACGGCTCCGGGCAAACCAGGCCGGCTGCTGCTGCGGTACACAATCAGGGGAGCCCGTCGGCTGGTGGGCCGCTGCAGCCGGTGCCAGTCGCGCTGTACTGCACCTACGGGCTGAGCGAGGGAGTCGTAGGCCACGGAATCGGCTAGGGCGGGGGCAGCGGAGGCGGGTTGGGGCCGCTGGGCTGGCCGCTCCGGTTGGCAGGCCAACAGGCTGCCCGCCAGCCCCAGATACAGCAAACGGACGGAGGTAGATTTCGGCATAACAGGACTTTACGCGGGAATCCCCGGATTTATTGGCTGAAAGTCGGACTTTTCTGGTAAATACCTGATTGAAAACCGGTTTACTTTTTATTATCCCCCCTGCCACAACTACCCTGTTTGTATGCTCGACCAGATAATTGACGCCCGGCCCGCGGCCCTGAGCCCCGGTTTTGAGGTGAAGCGCATCCTGCCCTACCGCCTGCGCCGCATGCTGGGCCCGTTCATCTTCATGGACCACGCCGGGCCGGTGCATCTGGCCCCGGAGCTGCTGCCCACGCTGGACGTGCTGCCGCACCCCCACATCGGCCTGAGCACCGTGAGCTACCTGTTTGGCGGGCAGGTTATGCACCGGGACAGTCTGGGCGTGGAGCAGGTGATTCGGCCGGGCGAGGTGAACTGGATGACGGCCGGCAGCGGCATTGCCCATTCCGAGCGGTTTGAGGACCCCGCCACCCTGGCCGGTGGGCAGCTGGAAATGCTGCAAACCTGGGTGGCCCTGCCCGAGGCCGACGAGGAAACGGCGCCCTCCTTCACTAACTACGCCCCCCACGAGCTGCCCATCTTCACCGATGCCGGTGTGTGGATGCGCCTGATTGCCGGCGACGCCTTCGGGCTGAAAAACAACGTCAAAACTCACTCGCCGCTGTTCTACCTGCACGTGGTGCTGCAGCCCGGCGCACGGTTCGGGCTGCCCCGCGGCTACCCCGAGCGGGGTGCCTACGTGGCCAAAGGGCTGCTGGAAGTGAACGGCCGCACCTATGGCCCCGGCCAGCTGCTGGTGTTTACGCCCGGCCTCGACCCGGTGCTGGTGGCCCACGAAGCCACCACCCTGATGCTGCTGGGCGGCGAGCCGCTGGGCGAGCGGTTTATCTGGTGGAACTTCGTGTCGTCGAGGAAGGAGCGCATCGAGCAGGCCAAAGCCGACTGGCAGGCCGGCCGCATCCAGCTACCACCCAACGATAACCACGAGTTCGTGCCCCTGCCCCAGGACAAAACCCGCCCTGCCGGTACCGGTTCCCCGCCTCCGCAGGCGTTGTCCTAGTAGCTCCACCGACTTTTTGCTGCACTAAAATTAACACCAAAAATATTAGATATTTAAACTAAAATATTTAGCTTTACATCCTGTTCCCGCTCCCTCCTTTCCTTGCATCTGAGCTATGAAAAACACGCTGGAGTACACTGTTTGCTGCCGCCTGACCCTGGCGCAGCTGGAATGTGGACAGGTGGTAGGCACCTTGCAGCGCAGACAGCAGGTCCGGACTACCACCACGGAGCTGAGTGAAGTGTTTGCCGACCTCTACGAGCAATTCCGCAGCCCGCAGCTGCTCGGCCTGCAAATCACCTCCATCAGTTCCCAGCCGGTGCCGGAACTGGCCGATTACCCGGAGCTACTGCAATAGCTCATTGGGGAAATAAAAAAGCCCCTCACGTGAGGGGCTTTTTTGTGCGCTGTGAATGGTCAGCTGCCACTCCGGGCAGTATCCTACAGGTTTTTCAGTACGAAATCCGTCATCTGGCGGTAGAGGTGCAGGCGGGTATTGCCGCCGTAGATGCCGTGGTTGCGGTTGGGGTAATAGAGCGTCTGGAAGTCCTTGTTGTTCTTCACCATGGCATCCACAAAGGCAATGGAGTTCTGGAAGTGCACGTTGTCGTCGCCGGTACCGTGGACGAGCAGGAGCTTGCCTTTGAGCTTGTCGGCGTGCTGCACGGGGGAGTTGTCGTCGTAGCCCTGCGGGTTTTCCTGGGGCGTTTTCAGGAACCGCTCGGTGTACACGGTGTCGTAGTAGCGCCAGTTGGTAACGGGGGCCACGGCAATGCCCATCTTGAACAGGTCGGCATTTTTGGTGAGAGCCAGGGTGGTCATGTAGCCGCCGAAGCTCCAGCCCCAGATGCCGATGCGGCTTTTATCCACGTAGGGCAGCGTGGCCAGGTACTTGGCTCCCTCGCCCTGGTCGATGGTTTCGAGCTTGCCCAGGTTGGCGTAGGTGACCTTCTTGAAGGCCGCGCCCCGGGCCCCGGTGCCACGCCCATCCACAATCACCACGATGTAGCCGTTTTCGGCCAGCATCTGGTGCCAGAGGTAGTTGGTGCCTCCCCAGGAGTCGGCGTTAGTCTGGGAGCCGGGGCCGCCGTACACATGCATGAGCACGGGGTACTTTTTGGTGGCGTCGAAATTGGTGGGCTTCAGCATCTGGCCGTTCAGCTCCACGCCTTCACTGGTTTTGAAGGTGAAGAACTCGGGCGTGGCCAGGTTGTACTGGCTTAGCTTCTCGCGCAGCTTGGCGTTGTCTTCCAGCACTTTCACCAGCTTGCCATCCTGCCCGCTACGCAGGCTTACCACGGCCGGTACCGCGGCCTCGGAGTGGTAGTTGAGGAAGTAGCGGGTATCGGGGCTGAGGTTTACGGCGTCGGTGCCGCGACCGGCTTCGCTGAGACGGGTTTTGCCCTTGCCCTTCAGGTCGATGCGGTAGAGGTGGCGCTGCAACGGGGAGCCTTCGGTGCTGGTGAAGTACACCAGACCCTTCTTTTCGTCGAAGCCGTTGATTTCGGTGATTTCCCAGTTGCCTTTGGTAATCTGGCGCACCGGCTTGCCCTTCATGTCATAGAGGTAGAGGTGGCGGTAGCCGTCCTTCTCACTGGTGAACAGGAATTCCTTGCCGCCGGCCAGGTAGCGCACATCGTCGGTGATGTCCACGTAGGCCTTATCGGTATCCGTAAGAACTACGCTGCTCTGGCCGGTTTTGGCGTTGGCGTGCAGGATTTCCAGCTTATTCTGCAGGCGGTTCAGGCGCTGGATGCTGAGCAAATCGGCCGTCTGCGTCCAGAGGATGCGCGGGATGTACTGGTCGGTTTCGGTGCCCACGTCCATTTTGGCCGATTTGCCGGCGGCTACATCATAAGCCGAGATGCTGACGATGGAGTTTTTCTCGCCGGCCTTGGGGTACTTGTAGCGGTAGTCTTTGGGGTAGAGCGGGCCCCACTCCTGCATGTTGTACTCGGGCACCTGGCTTTCATCGAAGGTGTAGTAGGCCACGTAGCGCGAGTCGGGAGACCATTGAAAGCCCTGGGCGAAGGAAAATTCCTCCTCGTACACCCAGTCGGTGCCGCCGTTGATAATCTTGTTCAGGGCACCATCCGTCGTCACGGCGGTTTCCTGCATGGTAGCCAGGTCGGTTACGTACAGATTGTTGTCGCGCACGAAGGCCACGCGCTTGCCATCGGGCGAGAAGGTGGCGTAGAGCTGCTTGCCGCCGGCGCTCAGGGGTGTGAGCTTCTTGCTGGCCCGGTCGTACACGAAGAAGAACGACTTACTGCTGCGGCGGTAAATCGGCTCGGTATCAGTGCTGAACAGAATCTTGGTTTCGTCGGCGTTGAAGCTGTAGCCGTCCACCTGCAGCGGCTGCGTCTGGCCGGCTAGCTTCAGGTCCTGAGCCGCTACCAGGGTTTGCACGGGCTGGCCGGTGGTCACGTCGTTCTGCACCAAATCACCCTTGCTCAGGGAGGAGTAGAAGCGGCCGTCCTTCATCCAGTTGAAGCCGGGCACCGAGCGGGCCGAGAACGTGCCTTTCTGCCAGATGTCTTCGAGGGTGATATTCTGCTTTTGCTGGGCAACAGCTACCGGCGCGAAACCGGGTACCAAAGCGGGGCTGGCGGTAGTCAGGAACAGGGCCAGGCCCAAAGAGCGTAACGTCATGTAAGGGGAAATGAAATGTCGGCGGGAATCCGGCGTTAAGGTAGTCAATGCGGCCCGCAAGGTTGCACGTAAGCCGGTGCCACGCCCGGCCAGCTCAGCAATCCGGGCGCGAAGCCGTGGCCCGTCTCAATCCATGAGTATCTTTACCCTGCTATGCGTTTTCGTCCTGCCTCCCTGCTGCTTTTCCCGATTTGCCTGACGGCCTGTGAGCCCGCGCTGGAGTCGGGGCCCCGCGTCAACTTCGTGGGCAGTTCCCGCTTCAACCCCGCTTCCCGCCGCATTACCACCATCGGCGACACGATTGCCGTGAAGGTGTTTGCGGAAGCCGGCAAAGACGATGCGCCGCTGACGCACCTGCTCATCAAAGCCGAATACCAGCCGGCCGCTTACCCTATTTTATATCCTTCTACCTACAAGGAAAGCGACGCACCCCGCTCCAGCCTGATTTACCTGGATACTACCTTCCAACGCACCGGGGAGTTTGCGTTTCAGAGCGTGCAGCCGGCGCGTACCACCGCCGGCAAAGAGGTCTGGACGTACACGTTCACCGATTCCGAAGGAAAAACCGGTGTCCGCAGCCTGTACCTGCGCCTGGGCCGCACCGATTCGGCAGTGGCTTATCATAGCTACACGGTGCCGCTGCAGGCCCCGGGCGCATTCGGGCGGCGCAGCTTTCTGGCCCTGCGCGAAGGCTTCACGCTGCCCAGCTTCTCCCTACGCAACATTCCCGACAACCAGAAGCTGGCGGACCTAGTGTATGTGCCGGGCAATACCACCATCAACCCCGGCCTGGCCACTACCACCGATACCGGCCTGAAGCTGCCCTGGACCGGCCGCGCCACCGAAATCCATCCGACGCCCCTCACGGCTTCGGCGTTTGGCAACTACGCCACTACCGAGGATCTGACCAACATCGTCAATCAGTACCAGAGCCAGAAGTTCACGCCGGCCACGCGCACCGGGCCGCTTACCAAAGGGCAGGTTATTGCCTTTAAAACCCCCGACAACAAGTACGGCCTGCTACTGGTGCAGGACATTATCACCACCGGCATCCGGACCCTGGTGCTGCAGGTGCGTATCACCAAGTAGGTTCACCTTCGCCACCAAGCACAACGGCCGGCCCCACGCGCGTAGGGCCGGCCGTTGTGCTTTTGCCAGATGGGTTTAGAACATGAACCCGGTGGTAATCGTGGTGGTGAAGCGCTTGCTGTCCGCCGTCACCACGGGGGTATTGGCGGCACTGTTCAGGAAGTAAGGGCTGTAGAGGCGGGTGCCGGTGGTGTAGGCACCGGCCAGATCCAGAAAAAAGTTCTTTTGCCGCATGCCTACTCCTCCCGTGTAGTAGGTACGGCTCTGGTCGGTGGCGCTGCTCTGGTAAGGGCTGCCGTAATGCGCATAGCCGGCCCGCACCCGAAATGCATCCAGCCGCAGCTCAGCCCCGGCCCGCAGGTTCACGGCGCTGCCGTACAGATCCTTGATGGCGTCGTTATCGGGCCCGAAGTTTCGCTGGTCGTTGTAGTTGCTGAGGCGGGCGTTGGAATAGTCCACAAATTCCACGTCGCCGCTTACGAAGCCGTATTTGCCCACTACTACGGCCACGCCGCCCGTAGCCCGGAACGGCGTTGCCAAAGAATAGCTGAAGGGCACGTCCATGGAAGAGCTGGCGGAAGTGTACGTTTGCCCATCCACCTTGATGGGCTTATCGAATGTGGCATTAAGCGCCGTGGTGTACGACTCGTTAAACTGATAGTACGTAGGCGTCTGCACCGATGCCCCGATGCGCACGGCTTCTATGGGCTTATAGATGACGCCTACCCGGGCATTGATGCCGGTGCCCTTCGTATCCAGCGTGTTACGGAGCGTGAGGGAGCCAAACGAGGTGCCGGGGTTATTGTTGACGGGCTGAGAGTCGGAGGCCGTCAGGATGCTTTCGGACGTATAGCGGGAGCTGACAATACCGATACCGCCCCCGATATACAGCTTATCCATATAGCTGGAGCCATACGCCAGGTCAAACTGCGTCTGGGCTCCGGTGGTGCGCACGGTTTCCGCCTGGTCCAGGTTACCCGTGTCGTTGAAGGGGTCGGAGATGAAGCGGCGGGTACCGGGTCCCGTATCATCGGTCAGGTACGTGTTGTAGGCCAGTTCATCCAGCTCAGCTCCCTGATCCTCGCTCAGGCGCTGAAAAATATCCTGGCTTAGTTCCGGGCGACCTTTATAACGCAGGCTTTGGTTGTAATCGGCTACCCGCGTAAGCCCAATGGCGAAGGAACCGGCTCGCCACGGGTTCGTATCATCGTCGGTCCGGCGGTTGGTGAATACTAGCCCCAGACTGGCCACGTTCAGGTTGCTGCGCGAGTCTGCCGTGGTGGTTCCGAAGGCGCGGCCATCGGTGTTGATGGAGCTAAATCCCGGCGAAAAGGTAAATTCCGAGCGTTGGAACATGCCCAGCCCGGCCGGGTTCACAGCTACCGAGCCGTAGTCGCCGCCTAGGGCAGCGGAGGCTCCGCCCAGCCCCAGCGTACGGGCAGTACCGGCCGGCTGCGATTGGGAGAAGCGCAGCGCATCGACGTTATATTGGGCAAAGGCGTGGCTGGCCGAGCCCAACAGGGCAACGGCAAGGCCATATTTCAGCGTTTTCATGGGAAAGGAAGAGAAGGGAACCCGGCTCCCGTACCGGAGCCGGGCCTAGTACAGATAACTGATTTCAGATTATGCTATCCGGGGCTTACTGCACCCGGCCCCGCCGGCCGCCACCGCCGCCACCGGAGTTACCCCCACCACTATTACCGCCGCCTCCCCAGTTGGAGCTGCTGCGGGAAGGCTCCGAGTACGAGCGGGAAGGCTCGTAGGAGCGCGTGGGCTGAGGCACGCGGACCGGTTCCGAGTAAGTACGCGTAGGTTGCGAAGGCTGGGAAGGCTGCGAGGATGAATCGAACAGCCGCTGACGCCGGGGCTGGTCGGCAGTACGGGGCTGCGACGCCTGCTGGTCGGGACTGGCAGCACTACCGCCGTTATTGTTCCAGTACTCGGCCCGCCGACGCCGGGTAGGCTCCGCGGTAGCCGGCTGGCCGGCAGTATTCGGACTGGCAACATCCACGTTACTCGTATTGGTGGTGTTTTCCAGCACCCGCCAGCGGCGGCCGCCACCCACCTGATCTGCACCGGAAGAGGCGGGCATCTGGCCTACCTGCGGCGCCTGATCTTCGCCAATCCGGGTACGACCGGTGGAAACCTGCGGCGTAGGAGCAGTGGTGGGTGTGCCGGAACCATCGAATTCCTGTACGCGTCGGCGGCCCCCACCGGTATTCGGCTGGCCTACTACGCCGCTGGCTGTGCCTCCCGTAGAGCCCGGGCCGGCAAATCCGCCTTCCTGTACCCGGCCCCGGCCACCGGTGCTGCCACCCGCCGTACCATTGGGCGCGGCAAAGCCGGAGGTATCACCGGCCCGGTCGCGGCGGCCACTGGTAGCGCGCCGGCCCGGCCGGTCGTAATAACCGCCCCAGCCATTGTTGTAGCCACCACCGTAGTATCCGCTGTACAGGCCTGAGTAATAGCCGTTATAGTAGCCATAGTTATAACCGCCCCAAGGGCCACCACCGTAATAGTCAAAGGGGCTGTAGCCATAACCATATCCGTAGCCATAGCCGTACGGACGGTACCAGGGCCGGCCAAAGCCGATGCTAATGTTTACCCCACCGTAGCCCCAGGGGCTATAGAAGGGGTCGTAGAAGCTGCCGTAGCTCCAGGGCGAGTACCCAATGGCCGGGCCACCGTACCAGAACGGGTCGGTGTAGGCAAAATCATAGTATCCCATGCCGATTCCCCGGTATGGGCTGTGAAAGCGCCGCAATCGGGAAGCATAATAATAGTCATCGTCATAGTACTCCGAGTTGCTGCCGGTAGTACCATTGGCACCCGCGTAGTCGGGGTTGGCTACGTCACCGGGAGCAGTAGCCTGAGTTTCCTCCGTAGCACTGCTAGAGGTAGCGGCGGCCGGCTGGACCGGTGCCGTCACATGGTCCCGCGCCGACGAGTAATACATCCCGTCGTCCTCGGTGGTAGTCAGGTAAGATGAGCTTGCACAGCCTCCCAGCGTAAGCAGGGCCAGGGCGGGCAATAGCGGAGGTAGGATCTTTTTCATGGCTGCTTACGCGTAAAGTTGGATCAGAAAGATGGAGTAAGAGTGAAGGCCGGCAACGCACAGTCCGTCAGGGCCAATTCCTCCGGATTTAATAACGTAATTTGGGCCCGAAACGGTGCCCTTTTTCTACGTCAAATCTTGTACCAGAAACAGGAACTTTTTCACTACTCCATTAGATACCTCACAATATGAGCAAAAGTTTGCCCAAGCGCACCGAAGATTACTCTTTGTGGTACAATGAGTTGGTAAAGCGGGCCGGCCTGGCCGAAAACTCGTCGGTGCGAGGCTGCATGGTCATTAAGCCCTATGGCTACGCCATCTGGGAGAAGATGCAGCGCACCCTCGACGACATGTTCAAGCGCACGGGCCACCAGAATGCTTACTTCCCGCTGTTTGTGCCCAAAAGCCTGTTTGAGGCGGAGGAAAAAAATGCCGAAGGATTTGCCAAGGAATGCGCCGTGGTGACGCATTACCGCCTGCAGAATGACCCCGACAAGCCCGGCAAGCTGCGCGTAGACCCCAATGCCAAGCTGGAAGAGGAGCTGATTGTGCGCCCCACCTCGGAGGCCATCATCTGGAGTACCTATAAAAACTGGATTCAGAGTTACCGCGACCTGCCGCTGCTCATTAACCAGTGGGCCAACGTAGTGCGCTGGGAAATGCGCACCCGACTGTTTCTGCGTACTGCTGAGTTCCTGTGGCAGGAAGGCCACACCGCCCACGCCACCGCCGAGGAAGCTGTAGCCGAAACCCGCCAGATGCTGGAGGTGTACGCCCAGTTTGCCGAGGAATGGCTGGCCCTGCCCGTGGTGAAAGGCGTAAAAACCGAGAATGAGCGGTTTGCCGGAGCCGTGGAAACTTACTGCATTGAAGGCCTGATGCAGGATGGCAAAGCCCTGCAGGCCGGTACTTCCCACTTTCTGGGCCAGAACTTCGCCAAGGCGTTTGATGTGCAGTTTGCCAACAAAGCCGGTGGCCTGGAGTACGTGTGGGGCACCAGCTGGGGCGTAAGCACCCGCCTGATGGGCGCCCTCGTCATGGCCCACTCCGACGACGAAGGCCTGGTGCTGCCGCCCAAGCTGGCACCCATTCAGGTGGTGATTGTGCCTATCTACAAAACCGGCCAGCTCGATGAGTTGCTGGAGCGCATCCGCCCCATGCAGATGGGCCTGATTGAGCGGGGCATTTCGGTGAAGATTGATGACCGGGACACTGAGCGCCCTGGCTTCAAGTTTGCCGAGTGGGAGCTGAAAGGCGTGCCCGTACGCATTGCCGTGGGCATGCGCGACCTGGAAGCCGGCACTCTGGAAGTAGCCCGCCGCGACACGAAGGAGAAGATGACCCTGCCCCTGGCCGACATCGTGAACAGCGTAGACCAGCTGCTGCAGGATATCCAGAAGAACATTTACCAGCGCGCCCTCAACTACCGCGAAACCCACACTACCCGCGTGGAGAGCTACGAGGAGTTTAAGGAGGTGCTGGAAGGCAAAGGCGGCTTTGTGGTGGCCCACTACGACGGCACTTCCGAAACGGAGGAGCGCATCAAGGAGGAAACCAAAGCTACCATCCGCTGCCTGGCCCTGGCTGAGCCGGAGGAAGAAGGCGTGTGCATTGTAACCGGCCGCCCTTCCAAGCGCCGCGCCCACTTTGCCCGGGCGTACTAATTCACCCTTTTTAATTCAATACGAAGTGCCCCACTACCAAGTATAGTGGGGCACTTCGTGTTTATAGCAGCAGACGGTAAATCCACCTTTTCCGGATTACTCATCAGGTACCGCTTCCAGCTGGGCCAACGGGGTACCAAGTGTATCAATACCGTACAGGCTGAGCATAGAGCCCCGCACTTGGTAGCTCTGGGCTTGATTGAGTGCCTTCAGGAAGGCGCCTTCGGCTGTTAGGCTGGCGCAGGCGCTACGGGTAGTAACCAACGGCCCCAGGCGCAACTGCCCCGGGCCAGCCATGGTATAGGGCCCCGAAAATTTATTGCAGCCCGCCCGTCCTTCTACCCGGGCCCGGTTATCGTGCAGAATCAGAAAGGGCGTCTGCTCAGTGGCGGGTGCGGGCTGGCCGGCCAGCTGTCGTAATTCCCACCGCACATTGCGCAGCGAGGCCACGGAAGCTAAACGCCCGACCGTGCCCGGCGTTGAACTGGCCGCTGGCCGTTCATTTAAATCGTAGTTGCAGGCAGTAGCGGCAAATAGCCCCAGCACGAGTAGTGACCGGGAGTAAACAGGTGAGTGCATAGTCAGAGAAATTAACCAAAATCGTTGACCTATACCTTTTTACGCAGATATTCCGGTTTGGTGCATGCCGGATTACCCAGAAGGTACCGTCTGCTGTATTGTCTGTTTTGCTACCGCTAACCGGTTACGGTTTCTGACTATTTGGGAATCTATATCCAGCAGTACAATCATTCGGCGTAATCTCATTGGCTTCTGTGTATCTTTTCCCCCACCAAACCCCTTTTGCTATGGACTGGCTGACTATTGCGCTGCTGTTGTTTTTCGGGCTGGTTTTTCTGGCAGCCGAAGTCATCTTTATTCCCGGCACCACGGTGGTCGGGCTGGTGGGCTTTGGGCTGCTGGCAGCCGGTATCTGGCTGGGATACCGCGACCTGGGCACGCCGGCCGGCCACTTCGTACTAGCTGGTTCCCTGGTTGGGGCCGGGGCGTTGGTATACTGGGGCTTGCGGCCTAAAAACCTGAACCGCATGGCCCTGACCCAGGTTAACCACGGCCGCGTGCACGATGTCCGCCACCCCGATGTGCAGCCCGGCACCGTGGGTCGTACGCTGTCGGCGTTGCGCCCGGCCGGTACCGCCCTGTTTCAGGATGACCGGCGCGAGGTAACCACGCGGGGCGAGTTTGTACCGGCGGGTTCGGAAGTACGGGTGTTAGGAATCGAGCAAAATCGAATTGTGGTCGAGCAGCTGGCTTAGCTCAACCTTCCTGTTTCTTAGCTGAGAATCACCACCTTGTCACTGGCAACTATTCCCTCTCCTATGAACTTTCCTCTTTTCCCGCTCATTGTGGGTGGCATTGCCTTACTGGTACTGCTGTATTTCTTCCCCATCAGCCTCTGGATAACGGCCATTTTCTCGGGAGTCCGGGTGAGCCTGTTTCAATTGGCGTTTATGCGGGTACGCAAGGTGCCGCCGGCTCTCATTGTCAACTCCCTCATCACCTCTACCAAAGCCGGACTGGAGCTGACGGCCAACGACCTGGAAACGCACTACCTGGCCGGCGGCAACATTCCCAGCGTTATCAAAGCCCTGATTTCGGCTGATAAAGCAAACATTCCGCTCAGCTTCAAGCAGGCTACCGCCATTGACTTGGCCGGGCGCGACGTGTTTGAGGCCGTGACCACCAGCGTAAACCCCAAAGTAATCAACACGCCCAACGTGGCGGCCGTGGCCCAAGATGGCATTCAGCTGATTGCCAAGGCCCGAATTACGGTGCGTGCCAACATCACGCAGCTGGTGGGTGGGGCCGGTGAGGAAACCATTCTGGCCCGCGTGGGTGAAGGCATTGTAACCAGCATCGGCTCGTCCCGCTCCCACAAGGAGGTGCTAGAAAACCCCGACAAGATTTCCAAGCTGGTACTCAGCAAGGGCCTCGACGCCGGTACTGCCTTCGAAATCCTGTCCATCGATATTGCCGACGTGGACATCGGGGAGAACATCGGGGCCAAGCTCCAGACCGACCAGGCTTCCGCCGACCTGCGCGTGGCCGAAGCCCGTGCCGAGGAGCGCCGGGCCATGGCCGTGGCTATGGAGCAGGAAAACCGCGCCAAAACCCAGGAAGCCAAAGCCCGCGTGGTGGAGGCCGAAGCCGAAATTCCGAAAGCCATTGCTGAAGCGTTCCGCTCCGGTAACCTCGGCGTAATGGACTACTACAAAATGCGCAACGTGCAGGCCGACACCGATATGCGCGACTCCATTGCCAACCCCGGCGGCCAAAGCAGCAGCGTAAAACCCGGCCGCGACGAAGGCCGGATGAGCTAAGTAGTCTAAAACCCGTCATCCTGAGCAACGCGAAGGACCTTAGCACGCTGGAACGGATTGTTCTGACGTGGTAAGGTCCTTCGCGTTGCTCAGGATGACGGGTTGATTTGCAACCAGTCCGTTCTATTTTTTCGTAATCCGGAACTCTACACGGCGGTTGAGCTTGCGGGTTTCTTCCTGGTCGTTGCTGGCAACGGGCTTGCTGCCGCCGTAGCCTTCAGTGGTGATGCGGCTGCTGGCAATGCCTTTCTGCACGAGGTACTTTTTCACCTCATTCACGCGGTCCAGGCTCAGCTTCACGTTCAGAGCAGGGTCGCCCTGGTTATCGGTGTGCCCTTCCAGCTTGATTTCCACCTGTGGGTAATCCTTCAGAATGCGCACCAGGCGCAGCAGCTCGGGGTAGGAGTTTTCGCGCAGGTAGTATTTGCTCTGGGCGAAGAAGATGTTGTTCAGCTTGATGCTCTGGCCCACCGCAAACGGCACCAGGTACAAGTCTTGGTTGATTTCCGAGTACTTCTGCCGGTCCGTTACGTCCAGGTTGTCCGATTCGGCCAGGTAATCCTTAGCTTCGGCGCGGTAGCCGTAGTGCGCGCCCGATGGCAGCACAATGGTATAAGAGCCATCAATGGGGCTGGTTTCCGCTACCCCGATTTCCTCCCCGGTCAGTAGGTTCTCGTACCGGATAGTAGCGGCAACTGGTTTTTTAGAGGAAGCATCCAGCACTTTACCACGCACCAGCGTTACCACCTCCGGCCGGAATGTGGGCTTCAGGCTAATGCGGAAGATGTCCTTGGAGTTATCGATACCCTTGCGGGCAGATACCAGGTAAGCATCCTCGCCAGCCGCCGATACGGTGTAATAGGCATCGAAATCCGGGGAATTTACGCTGGGGCCCAGGTTGCGGGGGGCGCTCCAGTTGGTCCAGGTATCATCCAGCCGCTTGCTGTAAAACAGGTCACTCTTGCCGTAGCCACCGTGGCCCTCCGATGCGAAATACAGCGTCTTGCCATCGGATGCCAGAAACGGCGAAAACTCTGGTTTGCTGGTATTAATGGTGCCGCCCAGGTTGCGAGGCTTCGTCCAGGTTTTGCCGTCGGGCTTCAGAAAGCTCACATACAAATCCTGCTGGCCCTTGCCGTCCTTACGGTCCACGGCCATCATCATCACCTTACCCGAAGTAGACAGGGTGAAATCGACGTTTTCGGGGTCGTCGTTGTAGTAATCTTCAATTTCTACCTTCTCTGGCTTGGTCCAGCCCGTGGCCGTGCGGCGGCTGATGCTGGGGCCTTTCGGTTCCATGGATCCATCAGGCAGGTACACGCCAATCAACAGCATCTGCTGGCCATTGGCCGATACCGAGGCTACACCGTTGGGGTCACGGGGCGTGTTGATGGGGCTGCCAATATTCTTGGCCGGGCCCCATTGCTTTTTCTCGGCGTTGAGCAGGTTGCTGTACCACACGTCCTGCACGTCTTTGGCCCCGCCTACGTTCTGCGGATGCTCCTGCCGGGCGAAAAACAGCGTGCGGCCATCCGGCGAAATAACCGGGTGCGTATCCACAAACTTAGAGTTGACGGTGGGCCCCAGGTTCACCATCGAGGAGTCGAAGCTGACGCCACTCTGCTCGTTCTTGAATTCCTTTTTCACCATCGACTCAGCCACGTCGGCTACGCCAATGGCGTCAATCTGATTTACTCCGTTTACAGCTTTGGTGTTCAACGTCACCACCACCCCGATGGTGCGGTAGGTGGCCGGTGAAAACGTGACCTGCAACGACCGAAACTGCTCCGGCACAGGTCCCGGGCTGTCGTTGGTGTACACCTGGTGCTTCTGCCCGCGCGTATCTACCAGCTCGATTTTGGTTACGGAGCCGGGATTGAAGTTTTCCACTACGGTTACCTGCTTGGCAACTACCGATTTGCCGAACCGCACTTCAATGAACTCGTTACTGCCTTCCTTTTTCGGAATCCAGGCTTCGTTATTTACCTGACCCAATGGGGTGGCGTTGGGTTCCCCCAACACTTTTTCCGGTGAAAATGCCTCTTTCCCTTCCGCTTTCTGCGAGGATACAGCCACTACTTTGGCGGCCCACACGGCGTGTTGCGCCTGCGCCACTCTGCTCCCCGCTATTACTACCCCCAACGACAACAGTAATTTTGTAATGTTCATACAGTCAAGGTCAAATCGGACGCCCGCGGCGCAACAAGTAATGCAGCACCGCGTAGCTGAGAGGGTCAGAACTCTGAAGACGTCCTAACACGGTCGGAAGTTTCGCTATTTATCAAAAGCCCGCCTATAACAGCCGCTTTCAACTGTTGACCGGAGTCTGGCAAAGGTAAATGAACCAAGTTGCAACATAGATTACACTGCGCCCCGTCCAACACGCCGTTTTACTCGGTCAACGATAAAATCCAACCGACGTGAAACAGTCTCATTTATCGGCCGGTTACCACAGACGGGGTATAGCCGATGAAAGTTGCATTCCGTCTAGTGATAAGCACCTTCCGGCGACTTTCCGCACCCGCATGGCCCGCCCGCAATACCGGCATTTGTCGTACCTTGCGGGGTACGTACCGTCCCTCCCTCACAAGTACCCATAATTTCTCTTCACACCATGGAAGAAAAGCTGCTAGACGAAATTCCGTCGCTTGATTTGGCTGATTTCCGCTCCGGTGACCCCGAGCGCAAAGCCCGTTTCGTGCAACAACTTGGCGAAGCGTACCAGAATATCGGCTTCATTGCCCTCAAAAATCATGGCCTCACCGACGATCAGACGCAGAAGCTGTACGCTGACGTGAAAGCCTTCTTCTCGCTGCCCGATGACGTGAAGCAGCAGTACGAAAAGCCGGAGCTGGCTGGCCAGCGCGGCTACGTGAGCAAAGGCAAGGAGCACGCCAAAGGCCGCAATACCGGCGACCTGAAGGAGTTCTACCATGTAGGCCAAGAGGTAGACGACGCCAACGACCCCATCGGGGCGGAGTATCCGGACAACATCTGGCCCGCTGAGCTCGACAGCTTCCAGAACACGGCCCTCACCACTTACAAAACGCTGGAGGCTGCCGGTAAGGACATTCTGCGCGCCATTGCCCTGTACCTGAAACTGCCCGAGAATTACTTCGACGACAAGGTGCGCAACGGCAATAGCATTCTGCGCCCCATCCACTACTACCCCATCGAAAATCCCGACGCGGTACCCTCCGACGCGGTACGCGCAGCCGAGCACGGCGACATCAACCTGATTACCCTGCTCATGGGTGCCTCGGCCGATGGCCTGCAGGTGAAGCGCCGCGACGACAAGTGGATTCCAATTACGGCCCTGCCCGACCAGATTGTGGTAAACGTAGGAGACATGCTGCAGCGCCTCACCAACGGGGTGCTGAAAAGCACCATTCACCGCGTGGTGAACCCGCCCCGCGAGAAGATGAACTCTTCGCGCTACAGCATTCCGTTCTTCATGCACCCGCGCTCCGAAATGAGCCTGGCCGCCCTGGAGAGCTGCGTAACGCCCGAAAACCCGAAGAAGGAAGCCGACATTACGGCCGGGGAATTCCTGAACGAGCGTTTGATTGAGCTGGGCCTGAAAAAGAAATAAGCGGCCCTGAGCAATGCCCGAAAGCGCCCGTCTTCTGAGGAAGACGGGCGCTTTTTTATGTATCTGTGGGTGCAAAAAAACCGTGCCCCTCGCTTCCCCTCAGGTTGATAAGCGGGCAACTCGTTATCTTGTCCGGTACTCTCGTCCGCTTTTCCCCCTCTGCCTTGTGGTTTCGCCGCCCGACGATATTCAGCTGGCCCCACCGCCCCGCCGCGCTAAGCGGGTTAAACGAGTGCGCAATATCATCTTTCTGAAAGATGTGGCGGCGCTGGGATTGAGTGCCTTCGGGGGCCCGCAGGCCCACCTGGCCATGATGCTGCGGCTGCTGGTGGACAAGCGCCGCTACCTTACGGCGGCCGAGCTGCTGGAGCTGACGGCCCTGTGCCAGATTCTGCCGGGCCCCACCTCCACCCAAACCATTACGGCCATCGGCTTCCGGCTGGGCGGGCCCAACCTGGCTTACCTCACCCTGCTGGTCTGGATGCTGCCGGCCGTGTGCATCATGACGTGCGCGGGCCTCACCATCAGCTACCTCGATAAGGAGCAGGTGGCCCGGCTGGTGCAGTATGTGCAGCCGGTGGCGGTGGGCTTCGTGGCGTACTCGGCCTATAAGATTGCCGAGAAAGTCATCCATACTAAAACCTCCGTGGCGCTGATGGTGGTAGCGGCCATGCTGGTATACCGGTTTCAGGTACCCTGGCTGATGCCCCTTCTGTTGCTGGCCGGTGGGCTGATTACCACGTTCCGCTACCGTAAAATACCTCAGGAAACCAAGCTACCGCTGCGCATTGAGTGGCCCAATTTTCTGCTGTGGCTGGGCATCTTTATTGGGGCGGCGGTGCTGGGGCAGTATACGCACTGGCTGCCGGTACGCCTTTTCGAGAACTTCTACCGCAACGGCAGCCTCGTTTTCGGGGGCGGGCAGGTACTCGCGCCGCTGTTCTACACTGAGTTTGTGGAGTTCAAGCACTACCTCTCACCCGAGGAGTTCTTGTCAGGGTTGGGCATGGTGCAGGCCCTACCGGGTCCCAACTTTTCCTTTGCCTCCTACATAGGGGCCCTGGCCATGCGCCGCGACGGCAGCGGGCTGGATGGGCAGTTGCTGGGGGCGCTGGTGGGCGCGGTGGGCATCTTCATGCCAGGCACCTTGCTTATCTTCTTTCTGATCCGGTTCTGGGACCAGCTTAAGCGGTACCGCGTGGTGAAAGCCTCATTGGAGGGCATCAACGCCGTATCGGCCGGACTGGTGTGCGCCGCCACCTTCCTGCTCTACCACCCTCTGCCCGACAACCCCATTAACCTTGCCCTCATTGCCGCTACGTTCCTACTGCTGCTCTGGGAAAAGGTACCTTCCTATCTCATCGTGGGCGCAGCGCTGGTGGCAGGGCTGGTGTTTTAATGTCATTGCGAGCGAAGCGAAGCAATCCTTCCTTTACGCAGCTCAACACCTTGGATAAGCACAAAGCCCCTGACATCCGTGTTGGCGTCAGGGGCTTTGGTTAGGTCATGGGTTGGAGCTTAGTGAAGGAAGGATTGCTTCGCTTCGCTCGCAATGACGGCTGACTGCTTACATCAGCAGCTGCTCGGGCAGGCGTAGCAGGTAGTCGCCGTAGCCGCTTTTGCGCAAGGGCTCGGCAATTTTGCGCAGCTGGTCGGCGTCGATGAAGCCCTGGCGGTAGGCCACTTCCTCAATTGAGCCCACCTTCAGGCCCTGGCGCTGTTCCAGCACCCGCACAAACTCGCCGGCCTGCATCAGGCTTTCGAAGGTACCCGTGTCGAGCCAGGCAGTGCCGCGGCCCAGGATACCTACTTTCAGCTTGCCGCGGCGCAGGTACTCCTGGTTCACGTCGGTGATTTCATACTCGCCGCGGGGGCTGGGCTTCAGGTCGCGGGCAATCTGCACTACGTCGTTGTCGTAGAAGTACAGGCCGGGTACGGCGTAGTTGCTTTTGGGCTTGGCAGGCTTCTCCTCAATGCTGAGGGCCTTGTTGTTGGCATCGAACTCCACCACGCCGTAGCGTTCGGGGTCGTGCACATGGTAGGCGTACACCACGCCGCCGTCGGGGTCGTTGTTGCTCTTGAGCAGTTCCTCCATGCCTTCGCCGTGGAAGATGTTGTCGCCGAGCACCAAAGCCACTTTATCGGTGCCGATGAAGTCAGCGCCCAGCACGAAGGCCTGGGCCAGGCCGTTGGGCACCTCCTGCACCACGTACTCGAAGCGGCAACCCAGATTGGCACCGTTGCCGAGCAGCTTCTTGAACTGCGCCTGATCGTGGGGCGTAGTGATGATGAGGATTTCCCGGATGCCGGCCATCATCAGGATGGACAGCGGGTAGTACACCATCGGCTTATCGTACACCGGCATCATCTGCTTGGATACGGCCAGTGTGAGAGGATGCAACCGGGTGCCGGAGCCGCCGGCGAGGATAATACCTTTCATAGTGGGGTCTTGAGGGCTTGGAGACTTGGATAAAAGAACGTCATGCTGAGCTTGCCGAAGCATCTCTACCGCTTCGTTGCGGTAGTAACTCAACGAAGCGGTAGAGATGCTTCGGCAAGCTCAGCATGACATACGGACTAATTCCGCTCGGCAATAAACGCCTGGTTGGCCTTGAACCAGTCCAACGTCTTCTGCAAACCTTCCTGAATGCGGATCTGGGGCTGGTAGCCGAGCAGATTGTTAGCCTTGCTGATGTCGGCCAGGGAGTCGCGGATGTCGCCGGCACGGTCGGGGCCGTACTCGGGGGTGATGTCGGAGCCGGCTTCTTCCTTGAGGATATTGAACAGGTCGTTGAGCGAGGTGCGGTCGGCCACGGCCACGTTGTACACCTGATTCACGGCCTCGGGGTTCTGCACTAGCGCTGCCTTAATGTTGGCCTGTACACAGTTTTCCACGAAGGTGAAGTCGCGGGTCTGGCCTCCGTCGCCATTCATTCGAGGCGGACGACCTTCCAGCACGGCATCAATGAACAGCGGAATCACGGCGGCGTAGGCCCCGTTGGGGTCTTGGCGCGGGCCGAAGATGTTGAAGTAGCGCAGCCCAATGATTTCCATGCCGTAGGTCTTGCCAAACACATCAGCGTACAGCTCGTTGGCATACTTGGTGACGGCGTAGGGCGAGAGGGGCTTGCCGATGCGGTCCTCCACTTTGGGCAGGGCCTTATGGTCGCCGTAGGTGGAGCTGGAAGCCGCGTACACGAAGCGCTTCACGCCTGCTTCCTTGGCTCCTACCAGCATGTTCACGAAGCCGCCCACGTTCACATCGTTGCTCGTGATGGGGTCGTTGATGGAGCGAGGTACGGAGCCCAGAGCCGCCTGGTGCAGCACCACGTCAATGCCCTTGCAGGCATCAATGCACGTCTGCCGGTCCCGGATGTCACCTTCGATGACGCGCAAAGCCGGGTTACCTTCAAATAGCCGCAGGTTCTTGCGGAAGCCGTTGGAGAAGTTATCCAGCACGCGCACCTCTTTGGCGCCGTACTTGAGCAGGTATTCCACCAGGTTCGAGCCAATGAAGCCGGCCCCGCCGGTAACGAGGAAGCTCAGGTTATCGAGCGGCTGGTCGTGAAAAGGAGTGTTGTACATTTTGTCAATTAAAAATTGAGAATTAAAAATTAAAAATTGGTTGTTCAAACCACACTAAATCATCCCATTAGAGCTGACAGCGCAATTTTTAATTCTCAATTTTTAATTTTTAATTGACCTAGCGGTTGTACTGCTTCTGGTAGTAGTCCTGGTACTGGCCGCTGGTGACGTTGTTCAGCCACTCCTGGTTTTCCAGGTACCAGTCCACCGTCTGGCTCAGGCCCTGCTCGAAGGTCACGGACGGTTTCCAGCCCAGCTCGTTCATGATTTTGCTCGAGTCGATGGCGTAGCGCAGGTCGTGGCCGGCACGGTCCGTCACGAACTTGATGAGCTTGCGGGAGGTGCCTTTCTCTTTGCCGGTTTTCTCGTCCAGCGTGTCGCAGAGTAGGTGAATCAGCTCCAGGTTGGCCCACTCATTCACGCCGCCGATGTTGTAGGTTTCACCCACTTTACCCTTGTGGAACACGGCGTCGATGGCGGTGGCGTGGTCTTTCACGAACAGCCAGTCGCGCACGTTTTCGCCCTTGCCGTACACCGGAATAGCCTCGCCATGCTGAATGCGGTGAATAGCCAGCGGAATCAGCTTCTCGGGAAAGTGGTTGGGGCCGTAGTTGTTGGAGCAGTTGCTCAGCTTCACCGGCATGTGGTAGGTGTGGTGCCAGGCCCGCACAAAGTGGTCCGACGACGCCTTGGAGGCCGAATACGGCGAGCGGGGGTCGTAGCTGGTTTCCTCGGTGAACATCTCGGGGCCGAAGTCCAGAGAGCCGTACACCTCGTCGGTGCTTACGTGGTAGAACACCTTGCCCTCGTAGTTGAGCGGCTTCCACAGGTTTTTGGCGGCGTTCAGCAGGTGCACCGTGCCCAGGACGTTGGTCTTCACGAAGGCCAGCGGATCGGTGATACTGCGGTCCACGTGACTTTCGGCGGCCAGGTGAATCACCGCGTCGGGCTCCTCCGTGGCAAACAGGTTGTCCACGAAGGCCTGATCGGTGATGTCACCTTTCACCAGACGATAGTTGGGCGCGTTTTCAATGTCGCGCAGGTTTTCGAGGTTGCCGGCGTAGGTCAGCGCATCCAGGTTCAGAATCTGATACTCCGGATACTTGGTCACGAACAGGCGCACCACGTGCGACCCAATGAAGCCGGCCCCGCCGGTGATGATGATTTTCATATTGATTTCGTTTGTATTTGGAACGTCATGCAGAGGCGGAGCCGAAGCATCTCGCGTGCTGATGTTGAGTTACTAATCCTGAGTCAGCACGCGAGATGCTTCGCTCCGCTCAGCATGACGTTCTTTTTTTCACGTTTACTTACCCAAAGTCTGCTGCCACTTCCAGGCACTGGCCAGCGACTCTTCCAGCGTGGTCGTAGTCTGGAAACCCAGTACCTCCACCGATTTGGTAACGTCGGCATAGATAGCCGGCACGTCGCCTGCCCGGGCCGGACCGATTTTGTAGTTGAGCTTCTGGCCAGTGGCACGCTCAAAGGCGTGCACCACTTCCAGCACCGAGTTGCCGCGGCCGGTACCCACGTTGAACGTCTCCACCGTTTCGCCTTGCTTGTCCAGCAGGCGCTGCACGGCTACTACGTGGGCCTTAGCCAGGTCCACCACGTGCACATAGTCACGGATGTTGGTACCGTCGGGGGTATCGTAGGTGTCGCCGTAAACGGTGAGCTGCTCACGGATGCCGGCGGCCGTCTGGGTTACGTACGGAATCAGGTTCTGGGGGACACCTAGGGGTAACTCCCCGATTTTGGCCGAAGCGTGGGCCCCAATCGGGTTGAAATAGCGCAGCAGAATGGTCCGGAGCGTGTTGCCGGGGGCCGCCGCCACGTCGCGCAGAATATCTTCGCACATCTGCTTGGTAGCACCGTAGGGCGAGTTGGCCTTCTTGGTGGGCGTCTGCTCAGTTACGGGCAGCGCATCCGGAATACCATACACCGTGCACGACGACGAGAACACCAGGGCCTCCACGCCAAACTCGCGCATTACCTGCAGTAGCGTCAGCAGCGAGCCTACGTTATTCTGGTAGTATTCCAGCGGCTTCTGCAATGATTCACCTACCGCCTTGGAGGCGGCAAAGTGAATCACGCCGCGCAAGCTGCCCTCTTCGGCAAAAACGGCGCGCAGGGCCTCGGCGTCGTTGCAGTCGATGCGGTGCAAGGGCACCCGCACGCCCAGGATTTCTTCTACCCCGCGCAACGCCGACTCCTGGGAGTTGCTGAAGTTGTCCACAATGATCGGCTGGAAACCGGCCTCGTACAGCTCTACTACCGCGTGCGAGCCAATATAGCCGGCCCCGCCCGTAACCAGTATTTTCGTTCTAGACATACAGTTGTCAGGTGCGAGTTGTCCGTTGCTGGTTATTCGTTATCAGATTCTGAATCAAACTAATAACGAACAACCAGCAACGGACAACTACTATTACAGGCTCCAGTAAGTGAGGTCGTTGATCTGGCCGCGGAACAGGCCTTTGATATCCACTACCACAGCCGGCTGGTTGGTGATGGACTTGAAGTAGTCTTCCGTCAGCTCGGTGTACGGCTTGTGGCTCACGGCCACAATCACGGCGTCGTAATCCTGGCGCATTTCCGTCTCCGGCGTCAGGCGGAAGCCGTACTCGTGGTGCAGCTCGTCACTGTCGGCGTGGGGATCCACAATGTCCACGTTCACCGAGAAGTTTTTCAGCTCCTGGATCACATCGGCCACTTTAGAGTTGCGGATGTCTTCCACGTTCTCCTTGAAGGTGGCACCCATCACCAGCACGCGGCTTTTGGCCACATCCTTGCCCTGCTTGATCATCGTCTGCACGGTTTTGCGGGCGATGTAAGCTCCCATGTTGTCGTTGGTGGTCCGGCCGCTCAAAATCACCTTGGCGTCGTAGCCCAGCTCCTTAGCCTTGTAGGTGAGGTAGTAGGGGTCAACGCCGATGCAGTGGCCACCCACCAGGCCGGGCGAAAACTTCAGGAAGTTCCACTTAGTGCCGGCCGCTTCCAGTACCTCGTAGGTGTTGATGTTCATGCGGTCGAAGATCATCGACAGCTCGTTCATCAGCGCAATGTTCACGTCGCGCTGGGTGTTTTCGATGATCTTGGCGGCTTCGGCCACCTTAATGCTGCTGGCGCGGTGCACACCGGCCTTCACCACCAGTTCGTACGTCTTGGCAATTTCTTCCAGCGACTCGGCGTCGCAGCCGGCTACTACCTTCACAATGCTGCTGAGCGTGTGCTCTTTGTCGCCAGGGTTGATGCGCTCGGGCGAGTAGCCCACTTTGAAGTCGCCGTTGGCGAAGCTCAGGCCCGAGTGCTTTTCCATCACCGGAATGCAGTCTTCCTCGGTGCAGCCGGGGTACACGGTGCTCTCAAACACCACGTAGTCGCCCTTCTTGAGCACCTTGCCTACCGACGAAGATGCTCCGATGAGCGGCTTCAAGTCGGGCTGGGCGTGCTCGTCGATGGGCGTGGGTACGGCCACAATGTAAAAGGTGGCCTCGCGCAGCACCTCCAGCGAATCCGTGAACTCAATGTCGCAGCCCTCAAAGTCTTTCGCTTCCAGCTCGCCGCTGGGGTCTACGTGGTTGCGCATCATCTCCACCCGCTTGGCGTTGATGTCGAACCCGATAACCTTGATTTTCCGGGCGAATTCGAGGGCAATGGGCAGGCCCACGTAACCGAGGCCGATAACGGCCAGCTTGGCCTGTTTCTGGAGAAGTTGCTCGTACACGATAAAGGTGACTGAGTGATGGAGTGACTGAGTGAAAAACGGGTAGCGGATGGCCCAGGCGGCCCGGCATTAGCCGGGGCTCATACGGGAAACCCGGCCGTCGGTTAACTGATAGACTGTATTGCTTTCCGGGCAGGTGGCCCGGCCGGCCGCATCAAAGGCCAGCCGGTGGCCGTGAGCGCTCATCCAGCCGCGGGGTCGGGCCGGGTTACCGTATACCAAGGCGTAGGCCGGTACGTCGCGCGTGACGACCGAGCCGGCCCCCACAAAGGCGTATTCACCCAGTGTGGTACCGCACACAATGGTACTGTTGGCCCCGATGCTGACGCCCTGTGCCAGCCGGGTGGGCAGGTAGTGCCCGTCGCCGCGCCGGGGCACGGCCGCCCGCGGGTTCAGTACGTTGGTAAACACCACCGAAGGACCCAGGAACACGTCGTCGGCGCACTGTACACCGCTGTATAGGCTCACGTTGTTCTGCACCTTCACGTTGCGGCCCAGCGTGACGCCGTCGGCCACAAACACGTTCTGGCCCAGACTGCACCCCTCGCCCAGTACCGCGCCGCCGCTCACGTGGCAGAAGTGCCAAATGCGGCACCCGGCCCCAATGCGGCAGCCCGCGTCGAGGACGGCGGTGGGGTGCGCATAATAGCCGGGGGCGTCGGACATGCCGGAGAAGTTGATGGACAGGTTTTCAGCCCGCAAAGGTAAGGGTTTTGGTAGTCTGTTAAGAAATCCTTGCCCGGCGGCGCACCATGCTGGGCTACGGTCCAGCATTATCTTTCCGTTACGCGGCCGGCTGCGGCCCCACCCAAGAGGCCCGCACCATCCGGTTCTTCCCGAAAATATCGGCATGGATGGCCGTATCCCGGTAGCCCAGCCCCTGCAGCAGCGCCACGGTTTCGGGCGCAAACTGCTCGTTGATTTCGAAATACAGCGCCCCGCCCGCGGCCAGCAGCTGACCGCCCAGCGTGGCAATGCGGCGGTAAAACCGCAGCGGGTCGTGGTCGGGCACGAACAGGGCCGTGGCGGGCTCGTAGTCCAGCACGTTGGAGCGCATGAAGGGCTGCTCGCTTTCCAGCACGTAGGGCGGGTTGCTCACCAACACATCCAGCGGGGTTGACAGCTGTGGCATCTGGGTCAGAATGTCCACCTGCTGAAAATCAACGGCCACCTGGTACCGCCCCGCGTTACGCCGGGCCACGGCTAGGGCCTCCCCCGATACATCCACCGCCGTCAGCCGGGCCCCGGGCAGGCGGCCGGCCAGCGCCAGCGGAATGCAGCCCGTGCCTGTGCCTACGTCCAGCACCTGAAGCCCCATCCGGCCTTCCTGCTCCCGCGCAATCAGCTCCACCAGCTCCTCGGTTTCGGGGCGCGGAATGAGTGTGGCGGGGGTTACTTCCAGCTCCAGCCCGGCAAAGTGCGCCACGCCCAGCACGTACTGCAGCGGCTCCTGGCACAGCAGCCGCGCCCGGATGGCGGGCAGCTCCGGCAGGCGGGATTCGTCTACCGGGTCCTGGGCCTGCATGCGCCGCTGCAGCGGAGTGAGGCCGAGCAGATGCTCCAGCACCTGCCCGGCTATGGCCTCGGCTTCGCGCGGGTCGTAGAGGGGCTGGAGGGCGGCGGCAAGGTCGGCGGTGAGGTGGCGAATCGTGAGCATGCCGCAAAGGTACATGCCGGCGGCCGGGCCTTCCGGGGTTGGCAGCCGGCGCGTATCTTCACCCCCACCCAAACCAGCCCCACCCCCATATGCCTGCTTCCGATTTCGATCAACTGATGATGCGCCGCGCCCTCGACCTAGCCCGGCTGGGCACCGGTTTCACTCGGCCTAACCCTCTGGTGGGCTGCGTTATTACCCACGAAGGCCGCATCATTGGGGAAGGCTGGCACCGGCAGTACGGCGGCCCCCATGCCGAAGTAAACGCCGTGGCGGCCGTAACGGAACCCCACCTGCTGCTCCGCAGCCGGGTGTACGTAACGCTGGAGCCCTGCTCCCACTTCGGCAAAACCCCGCCCTGCGCGGATCTGCTCATCGAAAAACAAGTAGCCGAAGTGGTCATCTGCAACCTCGACCCCAACCCGCTGGTGGCCGGCCGGGGTATCCAGAAACTGCGCGACGTCGGCATTCAAGTAGAAACCGGCGTGCTGGAAGCCGAAGGGCGCTGGCTGAACCGCCGGTTTTTCACCCTGCAGGAGCAGCAGCGGCCCTACGTGGTGCTGAAGTGGGCCGAAACGGCCGACGGCTATCTGGCCGGGCCGTATTTTCAGCCCGTACCCATCAGCGGCGAGCTGGCCCGCGTGGCCGTGCACCAGTGGCGCAGCGAGGAGCAGGCCATTCTGGTGGGTACCCGTACTGCGCTGCACGACAACCCCCGGCTGAACGTGCGCGAGTGGTCCGGCCCCGATCCGCTCCGGCTGGTTATCGATAAAAACCTGAGCCTGCCGCCCACGCACCACCTCTTCGATGGCTCCCAGCCCACGGTGGTGTACACCTACCGCGAAAGGGCGGCACGTCCTGGCGTTGAGTACGTGATGCTCTCGGAGGCTGAGGACCTGTTTCCGCAGATTCTGCGCCACTTGGCCCAGCGCAACGTACAATCGGTGCTGGTGGAAGGCGGGCCCACGGTGCTCACCTCGCTGCTGAAGGATGGGCTCTGGGATGAGGCCCGCGTGATTCGGGCTCCGCACCGGCTCGGGGGGGGCGTACCGGCCCCGCACCTAGGGCTGGCAGGCCTGCACGAGCAGTTTCCATTGGGCGAAGACACCGTTTTCGTGTACCGGCGGCCCTAAGCGGGTTTCTGCAACGCAAAAAGGGACAGCCCTTGCGGACGGTCCCTTCTGCTCAAAATTCCGGTTAATCACCGGAAGTTATGCGGCGCTACTACTCAGCAGTCTCGGCAGCAGCCGGTACTACCGATACGAACGAACGGTCTTTGCGACCCTTGCGGAACTGCACGGTGCCGTCGATCATAGCGAACAGCGTGTGGTCCTTGCCGATACCCACGTTCTGACCGGGGTGGTGCTTGGTACCGCGCTGACGCACGATGATGTTGCCGGCAATGATGGACTGCCCGCCGAAGATTTTCACGCCCAGACGCTTAGCTTCTGATTCGCGGCCGTTGTTGGAGCTACCTACGCCTTTCTTGTGTGCCATGGTATTGGAGTGCTTAGTGCTTGGTTGTTAGTGCTTAGCTATTGTTGGGCCGAAAACGCTCAGTTACATCAACTAAGCACCAGGCACCAACAACGATACACTAAACTAGCCGATGCTGTTGATTAGTACTTTGGTGAACTGCTGACGGTGGCCGTTCAGCTTCTTGTAGCCCTTCCGGCGCTTCTTCTTGAACACCAATACCTTGTCGCCTTTTACGTGAGCGAGGATGGTACCGCTTACGGTAACGTCCAGCTCGGGCGAGCCAATGGTGAGGGTTCCGTTATCATCGGTCAGCAGGGCTTTGCCCAGCTCCACAGTGTCGCCGACGTTGCCAGCCAAACGGTGGGCGTATACAAATTTATTGGCTTCGACCTTAGTCTGCTTCCCGGCTATGTTGACAATTGCGTACATCGGCGTCTTCGCGGTTTCTGAAAAATGGAAGGCAAAAGTAGAAGGATGATTTTACAAATCCAAACCCTAACTCACTAAACCTCATTGCTCCTGTCAATTCCACCTTCCAAAACCACATTCAGCGGAACGCGCCACCGGGCAGGCGAATAACAATTTCTGTGGATAACCCCAATTGTCCACAGAAAAAATGTGGATAACTAAAGTTGTTAACATTTTCAGGGTTGCTTTTTATCTATTTTCGACTTAACGGACAACTTGCAGTTGCTTAGCGGCATGCACAAAAAATACTGCACAAAAAATGCGTGTACCCGGGGCTTGTTCCCGGCCGGGCGGTTTATCTTTGGCTTCCGGACCTTTCTGGAAGGCCGCTGAACAATCTGGTTTGCCTTGGGGTTGAACCCAGCCTTCTTACCCTTCGGGCCCCACCCATTTTACTTCTATTAGCCCTGCCGTCATGGAACCTCTGCTCACTGAGAACCCCAACCGCTTTGTTCTTTTTCCGATTCAGCACAACGATGTATGGCAGATGTACAAGAAAGCCGAAGCCTCGTTCTGGACAGCCGAAGAAATTGACCTGAGCCAGGATCAGAAGGACTGGGAATCGCTCAACGACGGGGAGCGGCACTTCATCAGCCACGTGCTGGCCTTTTTTGCCGCTTCCGATGGCATCGTGAATGAAAACTTGGCCGTGAATTTCATGCAGGAAGTGCAGATGGCCGAGGCCCGTTGCTTTTATGGCTTTCAGGTGATGATGGAGAACATTCACTCGGAAACCTACTCCCTGCTGATTGACACCTACATCAAAGACCCCAAGGAGAAGGACCGCCTGTTCAACGCCCTGGAAACGGTGCCCTGCGTGAAGAAAAAGGGCGAGTGGGCCCTGAAGTGGATTAACTCCGAAAACTTCACCGAGCGTCTAATTGCCTTTGCCGCCGTGGAAGGCATCTTCTTTTCCGGGTCGTTCTGCTCCATTTTCTGGCTGAAGAAGCGTGGCCTGATGCCTGGCCTGACGTTCTCCAACGAGCTGATTTCCCGCGACGAAGGGCTGCACTGCGACTTCGCCTGCCTGCTCTACCGCGACCATCTCCAGAACAAGCTGCCCGAAAGCCGCGTGCATGAAATCATCCGCGACGCGGTGCAGATTGAGCAGGAGTTTGTGACGGATGCGCTGCCGGTGAACCTCATCGGTATGAACGCCCAGAGCATGAACCAGTACATTGAGTTTGTGGCCGACCGCCTGCTGGCCGAGCTGGGCTACAGCAAAATCTACCACACCTCCAACCCCTTCGATTTCATGGAAATGATTTCGCTGCAGGGCAAAACCAACTTCTTTGAGAAGCGGGTGGGCGAATACCAGAAAGCCGGGGTACTCTCCGACCGCACGGCCAATGCCTTCTCGCTGGACGAAGACTTTTAATCAAGCCGCCGTCAGCAGGTTACCAGCCCCAGCTCCTCCCCGGAGCTGGGGCTTTTTGCTGGGTTACCTCCGACGGAGGCATGGTATTCAGTGGCGTACTATTCCCTATTTTCCTATGCACCTTTCTGCCAACCAGTGGCCCCTGCCGGGCCAGACCGACCCTGACCTTATGCCCTGCGCCTTCTGCCGCCGGCGGATTCGTTTCAATGGAAAGCCGGTTTTCGCTTCCTGTTCCTGCAAAGCATTCGGGCCGCCGGTAACGGTGGGGGCGCTTGTAGCGGGAGCCATGCTGGTCGTGACGGGGACCGTGTGGCTGCTGTGTCGGAAGTAAGTTCTTAAGGCTCAGACGGGGGCCAATTGAGTACATGTCGGATGCAACTCCTGACCGGGGGTGCTAATCGTATGGTTGGTGCTACTTGCTTCGGCAGGAACTGCCTACTTACGCCGGGCCTCTGCTGTGACCATTCGGCCGGCGGCGGAGCCTTCATTTTTACCCTGTATATCCCTTTCGTTCTATGAAAAAAGTCTCCCTTTTGTTCGCCGGATTTCTGCTGAGCGGCAGCATGGCATTTGCCCAAAGCGACTTCTGCAAGCTCAACCAGCAGGCTGCCGACGCTTACGCGGCCAAAAACTACCAGAGTTCCGGCACACTGTACGATCAGGCCTTTAAACAGGCAAAGGCGCAGCCCACCAGTACTGACTTCTACAATGCCGCCTGCACCTGGGCCCTGGCCGGCGACGCCACCAAAGCTTTTCTATACCTGGACAAAGCCACCGCCGCGGGTTGGGAAAACGTGGCCCACGTGAAGCAGGATACCGACCTGACAACCCTACACGCCGACAAGCGCTGGCAGCCGATGCTCACCCGGCTGCAAGCCGCCGTGGCAAAGCGGGAGGCCAGCTACAACAAGCCCCTGAAGCAGCAGCTGGATTCCATCTATGCCCTGGATCAGGGTGGCCGCATGAAGTACGAGGCCGTGGCCAAGCAGTACGGTGAGAAATCAGCGGAGATGACGGCGCTGTGGAAGGATATTGAAGCCAATGACCAGCGCAACCTGAAAACCATTAAGCGGCTGCTGGATACCCACGGCTGGCCTACCACAGCCGAAGTGGGCAGCATGGGTACCCAAACGGTATTCCTGGTGATTCAGCACTCCGACCCGGCGACGCTGGAAAAGTACCTGCCCATGGCCAAACAGGCCACTGGCCGGGGCGACCTGGCCCAATCGGCCTACGCGCTGATGCAGGACCGGCTGCTGATGTGGCAGGGCAAGCCACAGATATATGGCAGCCAGCTCACTACCGATCAGAAAACCGGCAAGATGGTGTTCCACCCCATTGCCGACGAAGCCCACGTAGATGAGCGCCGGGCCGCCATTGGTATGGAGCCTTTGGCTAGCTATGCCAAGCGCTTCGGGCTCACCTACACCGTACCCACGAAATAAGCGCGGCGCACTACGTGCACACAAAGCCAGTGGCCCCCTTACCAGAAGAAATTTTCTGACAAGGGGGCCACTGACTTAGAGCCGAATAAGCGGCTGTTACAATAACTCGGCACGGGTTATCTGGGAGAGGTTGTCGCCGAGCAGCTGCACGAAATACAGCCCTGCCGGCAGCGCACCCCGCTCCCAGTTCAGGCGGTGCCAGCCAGCAGCAGCTGCCGTTGGCGGCTGCAGAATAGCCACCTCCTGGCCCAGTATGTTCAGCACCCGCACCTGCACGCGGGCAGCGCTGGGCAGAAAATACTCCACCAGCGTAGCCGTCTGGAAGGGGTTGGGGCTAAGCGGGTACAGCACTGGTGATGCGCTTACAGACCGGTGCAGCGTGTAGGTATCAACAAGGCGGCGGCTGCGAGTGAAAAACTGCAGCGTAAGGCTGTCCGGAGAAGCATTAAGCAGCATGGCTCCGTAGTCGCCGGTGAAGGTGAACTGGCTTTGCGGTACGGGCTGAGCGTTTACGCGGTAGTAGCTGCGCCCACCCAGGCCATTCACGAAATAGGGCAGTCCATCCTGCATCAGCCGCTCGTAGTGGTGGTCGTGGCCGGCCAGCACGACTGAGGCTCCCCACTCTTTGAACGGCCACTGCAGGGCCGGCGTGTTGCCGTGGGCTCCCGACGAGTACGGTGCGTGATGCAGATACACCACTTTCCAGCGGGCCGTGGAGGCCGCCAGCTTCGCGCGTAGCCACTGGGCCTGAACGGAGGTGACCGTCACGCCATCGGGCTCGGCCGGGTCGCTGTCGAGGGCGAAGAAGTGCACGTCGCCGCGCACAAAATCATAGTAGCGGCCGTTGCCGGGCAGCGTGAAGTAGTAACGGTAGGCCTCGCCGTTGCGGGTGTAATAGTCGTGGTTGCCGAGAGAGGGAAAAAAACGATTGGTGGAGGCGCTGGGGCCATACCGCCCTTTGTAGTTGCCGATGTACTCGTGGTAATACTGCCCGATATTCTGGTCAATGGTTGTGGAGTCGCCCTTGTCGTAATTATTATCTCCAAGCGTGATGATGAACTCCGGGTTCCAGCTTTTCACCAGATTGGCCACGTCCCGTTCGGCAGTACCGGCAAATCCATAGTCGCCGATGGCTGCGAAACGCTGGGCGTACCCCGATGGCAATAATCCCAGCCAAGCTACCAGCATCAGGCCGCACAAGCGGGAGTAAAAAGCAGTCGACATAGTACTTAGCTTACATCACGCAGCAATGACCCAAGAAAATGGATCAGAAACACACGCAACTGAGGTTTTTGTTTTTATTTCGCGGATCGTCACCGAGCTATCCTGTTCAAGGAGCGGCTGGTTACGAATTCTATTTACCCATCAGATAAATACTATATTCCGACTACCGGCGTTGTTCCGGTAAATCTGTATACGCCGTCTTTATCTATTCGTGTTTTCTCGTCCTATGTATCTATCTGCTGGCTGAATAGCCTCACTGACACGGCACTTAGTCTATTTGCCTACGCCGCGCATTAGTCCTGCGACTACCCAACGGTAGCCTCCCCCTCCTTTCTCATCTATGCCTGCCTGCCTTCGTCCGATTTCGGATACAGGCCTTCTGCAGCGTGATTATTTCATCCTGTCATCCGGTTTGCGCTACGCATATCTTACTTCCTTTCCTATGTTCCAAAACACTACCCGTCCCCTGCTCCTGAGTCTATTATTGCTGCCAGGAGTTGTTCATCTGGCCAAAGCCGGCGATACGCTGCGTGTTGCGCCCACCTTTTATCACATCGACCGGGAAAAGCACCTGATCCTGGTGCATCAGCAGACGCGTGACCTGGCCGTTGACGCGCAGCATCCGGCCACGCACTTGGCCCTCGACCAGGTATATACCCTCGCCGCGCCGATTACGGATATTCAGCCTGCCGCTTCGTACCAGGCGCAGGCAGCGGGCACCGGCTACACGCTATTTTTCAGTCAGCTACCCGTAGTAACCATTGCGGCCCGCGACTCGATTGTGGACACGCCGAGCGTGTATGCGCAGCTTAAGCTGGTGGAACCGAACGGCCGGACGGTGCAGTCGAACCTGGGCATTGAGTACCGGGGCGGCTTTTCGCAGTCGTACCCCAAAAAGTCGTACGAGCTGAGTTTCTGGAATGATACCGTGGGCACTGCCTCCCGCGACGTGACGCTGCTGGGTATGCGCACCGATAACAAATACAACCTGCAGGCCCTCTACAACGAGCCGCTGCGCATGCAGAGCAAGGTATCCAACGAGCTGTGGCAGGAAATCCATCAGATCTACTACAAAGCGCAGGAGCCGGAAGCCAAAAACGGCATCAGCGCCGAGTACGTGGAGGTGTTTGTAAACGGCAGCTACCGGGGTATTTACACCCTCACGGAGCGCATCGACCGGAAGCAGCTCAAGCTTAAGAAGTACAACAACGGCATCACCGGGGAGCTGTACAAGGGGGCCGGCTGGGATGGTGCCACCACCTTCGACTCGCTCCCGCCTTACGACAATGCCAGCGAAACCTGGGGCGGTTTTGAGTACAAGCACCCTGAGGAGATGGTTGACTGGAGCCGCCTGTACGGCTTCGTGGATTTCGTGGAGCACAACCCCGACCAGACTTTCTACAGCACCTATCAGCAGAAGCTGCACCTCGGCAACGCCGTGGACTACTTCATTTTCCTCAACCTGCTGCGGGCCGGCGACAACACGGGCAAGAATGTGTACATCGCCAAATACAAGCAAGGCGAGCCGTACTACTTTGTGCCCTGGGACCTGGATGGCGTGTTCGGCAACGACTTCAACGGTAACCACATCGGGTTTAGCTCCGACGTGCTCAGCAACGGCCTGTACGACCGGCTGCTGCAGGACTGCTCTGCGGGTGGCTTCCGGGACCGGCTCCGGACGCGGTGGACCGAGCTGCGCACGTCGGTCATTACGGATGCCCACATTCTGGCCAAGTTTCAGGCGAACAGCGACGTGTTGCAGGCTAACAACGTGTACGCCCGGGAGCATCTGGCCTGGGTAGATTTTAAATATGATGCCACCCAGCTGCCCTACCTCACGGCCTGGCTGCAAAACCGCCTGCGTTTCCTGGATACCACCTTCGGTCAGACCTGCGCCCCGGTAACGGCTACCACCACCGCCCGCAACACCGAGCTGACGCTCTACCCCAACCCTACCACCGACTTCCTGACGGTGGAAACCACTACCGGGCCGGCGGAGCTGCTGGTGCGCGACCTGAACGGCCGCACGGTACTGGAAACCCCGCTGAAAAGCGCCCGGAACCAGGTAGATGTACGGCCGCTGGCGAAAGGGGTGTACGTGGTAACTGTAAAAACCAGCACCACGGTAGCCACCAAAAAGCTGGTGGTGAACTAGCGGCGGTGGACCGTCAGCTACCCTATCTGTTTAGGCTGTCATGCTTGATCTGGCGTCCGCTTGTCGAAGCATCTCTATCCTTGGCTAATCAATAGTATTGCCACGAAGAGGTAGAGATGCTTCGGCTCCGCTCAGCACGACGTTCTTTTTGTTTCCAGTGATTTTCTGAACAGATCCATTCGTACCCCAACGGCCCGCTATAGCAGTGGGCCGTTTTGTTTTCATCAAGGCTGACGCTTGGTAGTTGATAACCGACAATACCACTTCTATCGGAAATCAGCAACCTAATTTCTAACCGTTTTAGCGGACTATATAGTGGGGTCGAAATTACAAAAAACCGCCTGATTAGCACCCTTTTAGGCTTATGTGGAAAACTTCCAGGAAATAGGTTTGTCCTGAGTTCCCGGAGCGGATATATTCGGAACCGTTGACCTGCCTTAAGGGCCCGGTTGCCCCCTGTTTCTGCTTTGATTCTTTGGCCGGTTTTCCCCGGCTATTCCCATACTTCCACTCCCCACATCAACTGCTACGCCTATGTTGGTACTCAAACGCGACGGCCGCCGCGAATCCGTCAAATTCGATAAGGTAACGGCCCGCATCGAGAAGCTTTGCTACGGACTCAACCAGAATTTCATTTCCCCGATTGAGGTAGCCAAAAAGGTTATCGACGGGATTTACGACGGCGTGACCACCGTGGAGCTGGACAACCTGGCCGCCGAAACCGCCGCCTCGCTCACCACCAAGCACCCCGACTACGCCATCCTGGCTGCGCGCATTGCCGTGAGCAACCTGCACAAGGTCACCAGCAAGTCGTTCAGCAGCACCATGAAGCGGCTGCACACCTACGAGGACCCCAAAACCGGCGAAAACGCTTCCCTCATTGCCCAGGACGTATGGGAAATCGTGCACCGGCACGCTGCCACCCTCGATTCGGCCATCATCTACGACCGGGACTACAACTACGACTACTTCGGCTTCAAGACGCTGGAGCGCAGCTACCTGCTCCGCCTCGACGGCAAGGTGGTGGAGCGGCCCCAGCACATGCTTATGCGCGTGGCCGTGGGCATTCACAAAGAAGACATTGCCGCCGCCATCGAGACCTACAACCTGATGAGTGAGCGGTGGTTCACGCACGCCACGCCTACGCTGTTCAACGCCGGCACGCCCAAGCCCCAGCTTAGCTCCTGCTTCCTGCTCACGATGAAGGACGACTCCATCGAGGGCATTTATGACACGCTGAAGAACTGCGCCCTGATTTCGCAGAGCGCCGGCGGCATTGGCCTGGCCGTGCACAACGTACGCGCCACCGGCTCCTACATCAAAGGCACCAACGGCACCAGCAACGGCCTCACGCCCATGCTGAAGGTGTTCAACGACACGGCCCGCTACGTGGACCAGGGCGGCGGCAAGCGCAAGGGCGCTTTCGCCATCTACCTGGAGCCCTGGCACGCCGACATCCTCGACTTCCTGGACCTGAAAAAGAACCATGGCAAGGAGGAGATGCGCGCCCGCGACCTGTTTTACGCCCTCTGGACGCCTGACCTGTTCATGAAGCGCGTGGAAGCCAACGGCGACTGGACGCTGATGTGCCCCCACGAGTGCCCCGGCCTGGATACCACCTACGGCGAGGAATTTGAGCGCCTGTACCAGAAGTATGAGCGCGAAGGCCGCGGCCGCAAAACCATTAAGGCCCAGGAGCTGTGGTTTGCCATTCTGGAAAGCCAGACCGAGACCGGCACGCCTTACATGCTGTTCAAGGACGCCGCCAACAGCAAGAGCAACCAGAAAAACCTCGGGACCATCAAGAGCTCCAACCTCTGCACCGAGATTATGGAGTACACCGACGAGAACGAAATTGCCGTGTGCAACCTCGCCTCGCTGGCCCTGCCCCGCTACGTGCGTCCCGACGAAGCTGGCAACCTCATCTTCGACCATAAGAAGCTGTACGAGGTTACCTACCACGCCACGATGAACCTCAACAAGGTCATCGACATCAACTACTACCCCGTAATTGAGGCTGAGCGCAGCAACCGCCGCCACCGCCCCATCGGGCTGGGCGTGCAGGGCCTGGCCGATACGTTCATTGCCCTGCGCATGCCGTTCGAGAGCGACGAAGCCAGCGGCCTGAACAAGGACATCTTCGAGACCATCTACTTCGCGGCCATGACGGCCTCCAAGGATTTGGCCATGCGCGACGGCCACTACGAAACCTTCCCCGGCTCGCCGCTGAGCCAGGGCCAGTTCCAGTTCGATATGTGGGGCGTGAAGCCCGAGTCGGGCCGGTGGGATTGGGAAACGCTGCGCGCCCAGGTGATGGAGCACGGCGTACGCAACTCGCTGCTGGTAGCCCCCATGCCGACGGCCTCCACGGCCCAGATTCTGGGTAATAATGAGTCGTTTGAGCCTTACACCTCCAACATCTACGTGCGCCGCGTGCTGAGCGGTGAGTTCATGGTGGTGAACAAGCACCTGCTGAAGGACCTGGTGAAGCTGGGCCTGTGGAACGAGCAGATGAAGAACGCCATCATTGCCGCCAACGGCTCGGTGCAGGACATCCCCAGCATCCCGCAGCACATCAAGGATCTGTACAAAACGGTGTGGGAGATTTCGCAGCGCCGCATCATTGACATGTCGGCCGACCGGGGCGCGTACATCTGCCAGAGCCAGAGCCTGAACCTGCACGTGCTGAACGTGAACTTCGGCAAGCTCACCAGCATGCACTTCCACTCGTGGAAGAAGGGCCTGAAAACCGGCATGTATTACCTGCGCACCAAAGCCGCCGCCGACGCCATCAAGTTCACGGTGCAGAAGCAAGCCGCCGAGACCCTGGAGCCGCTGAACGTATCGGCCCAGAACGCCGCCGACATGGCCTGCTCCCTGGACAACCCAGACGCCTGCGAGGCCTGCGGTTCGTAGGGTATCTTATTTTTTAATAAAAGCCGGGAGTACTATTCTGTATTTCCGGCTTTTTTAATTATATACCACAATGTCCAACGTCGTTTTTATAATAGGCAATGGCTTTAATTTCATGATTCAAAATATTATTGATAATATACCTATCAAAGAATTAGAAGCGACACAAGTTTTAACCAGAAGAAATGTTGCTGATAACATAAGAAGCATCACCTTATTATGGAAAAAATTTCAACTTGTATTCGACGAACTGAGAGCTCATTTTATTCAAAAAGGCAATAATATATCTGATGAATATTTAATAAAACTTATAAATTCTGTTATAAATTTTTTCTCTAACTTAGAAGGTTTTGAAAAAATATTAACACCAGATGATATTAAAAAACTAAGATCTGTATTTGACAAATTTTTATTAAACAAAATATCTGAAATTGCTGAGGAATTTAGAATTCATCAAGAGAGAAAATCATATAAACTGATTAGAAAATATTTTCCAGGTTTCTCAAAAAGCATTGTAGAAACTGCCGAAAATAATAACCTCAAGCGAGTAGCATTTTTCACCACAAACTACGACGGAATATTAGATACTCTGCTAACCACTATACCGAAAGGATTTCCCTTTAAAGATGGATTCGGAAGAATAGTAGAAGACAATGGTTCGTCTAGTAAACTTGAGCAGTCAGGCAATATAGCGGATTCATGAACGGTGTAGCTGCCGTCGCCTAGCGTACGTAAGCAGGTATATGCAAGCGTATTCGATGGATTTGCGCCAGCGCGTGGCGCAGGCGCTGACTGAGCCCGGAGCCCGGCAGGC
>NZ_RWIT01000039.1 GCF_003944715.1 Hymenobacter rigui
GGCGTCAGGCTCCAGCGCAGCACCCGGTGCGAGGCGTACAGGAACGTGACCACCGGCTGCCGCCAGGGCCGCAGCAGCAGCCCCGGCAGCCGCGTCATGGCCTGCCAGCCCCCGGCGCAGATGCGCATCTTGCGCTTCATCTCCTCCGCCAGTGAGCCCGACGGGGCCTCGCTGGCGTACGCCCCCGGCTCGTAGACCACCCGGTAGCCGGCGGCCACGATGCGCATGGACTGCACGAAGTCGTCCAGGATCGTGTCGGCCTCCAGCGGGCGGAACAGGGCCGTGCGGAAGCTCACCAGCTCGCCCGCGGCCCCCATCAGGCTGCTGATGGCCGCGTCGCAGCGCTTGAGCACGGACTCGTAGCGCCAGTACAGGCCCTCGCCCGCCCCGGCCGCGCTGCCGTCGCGCACCACCCGCTTCTCGCCCGAGACGGCGCCGACCAGCGGGTCGGCGTAGTGGCGCACGAGCCGGCGCACGGCCTCGGGGTTGAGCAGCGTGTTGCAGTCGGTGAAGACGACGAAGGGCGTGTGCACGAAGAGCATGGCCCGGTTCTCGGCCAGCGACTTGC
>NZ_RWIT01000040.1 GCF_003944715.1 Hymenobacter rigui
AGGTGGCGCACCTGTGGGTAGCGCGCCAGCACCCGGGCCGAGTGGTCGGTGCTGCCGTCGGTGATGACCAGCACCTGCAGGCGCTCGGCCGGGTAGTCCTGCTGCAGGCAGTTGGCGAGCTTGGCCTCGAGGATGTCGGCCTCGTTGTAGGCGGGCACGATGAGCGTGACGGGGGGGGTGAACGCACGCGGCAGGGCGGGGCGCTTGAGCGGGCGCAGGCGGGCCCAGAGCCAGACGATGAGTCCGTAGCCCAGGTAGGTGTAGAAGACCACGGCCAGAAACAGCCAGAACAGGGTTGGTAGCATCGTTCGTTGCTCGTTGTGAGTTGTTAGTTGCTCGTTATTAGTTGGCAGTTGTTCGTTGGTAGTTGTTTGTCCAGAAGCAGGGACGGTGGTGCTGACAACCAGCAACCAGCAACTATCAACTGACAATCAGTAACTACTTTACCCGCTCCCACTCGCCGGTGGCGGGGTCGAGCTGGCGCAGCACCCGGGCCGGGTTACCGCCCACCACGGCGTAGGCCGGCACGTCGCGCGTGACCACGGCCCCGGCCGCCACC
>NZ_RWIT01000041.1 GCF_003944715.1 Hymenobacter rigui
AACCCGCTGGTGCACCGCTACGCCCCCGGCTCGCTGGTGCGCCGCGCCCGCCGCGACCTGATCCCTTTCCACGCCTTCGAGCTCGGCCGCCACGCCATCCTGGAAGATCAGGTGACCGTGGCCAACGGCATGGGCGGCATTTACATCGGCGACCATTCGCTCATCGGCATCGGCGACGTGCTCATCGGCCCCGTGCGCATCGGCCACCACGTGATTCTGGCCCAGCACGTGGTGCTCTCGGGCCTCAACCACGGCTACCAGGACCCGACCCGGCCCATCCGCGAGCAGCCCTGCTCGGCGGCCGAGATTGTGGTCGAGGACGAGGTCTGGATCGGGGCCAACGCCGTGGTGACGGCCGGCGTGCGCATCGGCCGGCACGCGGTGGTGGCGGCCGGGGCCGTGGTCACGCGCGACGTGCCGGCCTACGCCGTGGTGGGCGGTAACCCGGCCCGGGTGCTGCGCCAGCTCGACCCCGCCACCGGCGAGTGGGAGCGGGTAAAGTAGTTACTG
>NZ_RWIT01000004.1 GCF_003944715.1 Hymenobacter rigui
ACGCCCCGCGGCGTTCCCCTCATCCGGGAATGCGCGGGGCGTGTTGCGTTTGGGGCTCTTCCCTTACCCCCCCGGTGGTACGGTCGCCGCGCGCCTGGCCGCTTGCTGTCTACGACCACCCGCGTAGCCTTCGGGGGCGTGCGGGGTATGATCTGATAATTGCTTTTGTATTGGCTTCGTATGCCGCTTCTTATAAATAGTATCTTGTCGATAAGCTTATAAGCATTCTTACCTTGCTGCAAATGAACGTGGCCAGCGCCTCCGAATAAATTTCCATTTGTGAAATTTATTCGGAGGCGCTGGCTTTTCTGTTGAACTTGTTGCTGAATTAGCCAACCATTAGGCAGCGGACGATGCACTAGGTTTGGTAACTATCTTCACAGATTCATTGATTGTTTGCATGGCATTTACATATCCTTGGTTTTTGTTGGGTTTGCTGGGAGTAGCAATTCCAGTTCTGATTCACTTGTTTGAGCTACGTAAACCTCAGCGGATTCTCTTTTCCAACGTAGAGTTTATACAGCAGGTAAAACTGATTACGGCCAGACAGCGGAAGCTTAAGCATCTTCTGGTGTTAGCGTGTCGGATAGGGGTGGTATCGTGTCTGGTATTGGTATTTGCACAACCATTCATTCCTGCTCCAGAGACCCGAGCCAATCAAGCAGCGGCAGTGCGGGTGATACTGGATAACTCGCCTAGTATGCAACAGTTGGCCTTGAATGATCAGGCATTGCTGGAGCATGGTGGTGAACAGGCAGCCGAGTTGTCGTTGGTGTTTCCGCAGGCTACGCGTTTTGTCCTGTGGCCCGGTAAGGAAGAGCCGCTTTCCGCAGCTGCTTACAAAACTGCCGTGGAGCAGGTACAAGTCAGCGGACAAGCGGAATCGGTTGGGAGGATGATTGAGCAAAGGAAAGGGCGTTCAGCAGTGCAGAGCGGTGTCACTTTCGTCTTCTCTGATTTCCAGAAAAATAGCTTTTCTGCCAAGTCCTTCGACGGTATAAAGCCAAGCGAAGACGTACTTCTAGTTCCGCTTGATGGCAAAAAACAAGCGAATGTGTTTGTAGACAGTGTGTGGCTGGATGACGCTTTTGTACGGACAGGAATGGACTTGCAGTTGCATATTCGACTGCGAAACGGCGGGCAAGAGACGGCCGAAAATCGGCAGGTAAAGCTGTTTCTGGGGGCACAGCAGGCTGCGACATTCCAGGCAACTGTACCAGCTGGAAAGGCCGTCACAACGCAAGTACGCGCGCGGTTACAGAATACCGACGTGCAACTGGCCCGGGTAGAGGTGGAGGATTTTCCTGTTGAGTTCGATAACGTGTATTACTTCACTCTGCAAGCTGCAAACCGCATTCAGGTGCTAGAGATTAGCAATGAAGCTGAACTAGGCCGTTTATACGGAAACGAGCCTCTGTTCTCCTATCAGCATGTGGGAATCGGGTCAGCGGATTACCGGCTGATTGAAGCGGCGAATCTGTTGATTGTGCGGGAAGCTTCGGTTGTGAGTGCCGGATTGCGTGAAACCATTCGGCGGGCTGTGCAGCAAGGAGCCACTTTAGTCGTTGTTCCCACAGCAGCGCCGGGCAGCCGGGAATCATATAACCAGCTATTTCGGGAGCTGGGTGTGGGACCGATTCAATGGCAGCCGGTATCACCGCGTGGCCCGGTACTGCAGGAACTGGCGCTGCCCAGTACTCAAAATCCGTTTTTTCGAGACGTTTTTTCGGGTGCGAATGTGCGCAGCGGGATGCCGAAAGCAGCTCCGTTGCTTCGGTGGGCCCGTTCCGGTGCCGATGTATTGCAATTACGGGATGGGGAAGATTACCTATCGGGATTTACGAGTGGGGCCGGAATGGTGTATGTGTTTGCAGCTCCACTCAGTGCTTCGTACTCAGATTTTGCACAGCATCCGTTGTTTGTGCCGGTATTTTACCGCTTAGCCATGATGAGCTATCAGCAGGAGCAACAACCGGCTTACCGCCTTACGGCGGCCGCTATTCGGTTGCGGCTTCCGAAAGAAGGTCGTACTGCAGAGGCGGCCTATCAATTGGTGCAGGATAGCCTCCGGTTTATTCCCGGACAGCAGGTGCAGGGGAGTATCCTTCGTCTTGATATCCCGCCCACATTACGTAAGGCAGGTTTCTACGCCCTGCAACGCAGCGGCAAGACGGTAACCACACTGGCATTCAATATTGATAAGCGGGAGTCAGACCTGCGCAGCTATACAGCCACGGAGCTGCGGCAGCTTATTGGCCCTAACCGGCCCAATGTACAGGTGTATGAGACGGGACAAGGGCAAACAGTTGCGGCACGCTACAAAGCTACCCGAGTAGGGACACCATTGTGGCGCTACTTTATATGGGGAGCCTTAGGATGTCTGTTGCTGGAAGCACTGCTGCTACGCTGGTACCGGCGTACAGAGCCAGCGCCGCTTGCTACGGCAGCCTAATTGCGCGACGGTTGCAGACGATGAGCGAGGCAGATTGCCCTGTTAGCTTGTATCTTGCTGCCTTTACTTGTTTCTGGCAGTGAAATCATCTTCTTCAACCCCTAGCCCTGTACTACGCACGGCAGTGCTGAGCGGCACCATTACTGGGCTTTTGTGTATCGCATGGGTACTGTTTTTGTACCTGACGGATAACAATCCGTATGGGCCGAAACGCACCCTGGCCGATTTTTTTACTCCTATTGCAGCGGTGGCAAGCCAGATACTGTTGCGCCGCTACTACGGCGAGCAGGGCCCGGGACTTGGGAAATCCGTTGGGGTAGGGATACTGACCTCGGTAGTAACGGCCATGGTGGCTGCGGCGGGTATGTACACCTTCTCCCGGCTCACGGGCCCCGAGCTGATTGTGCGGCATTTGGCGGAGGCCCGGCAGATGTTGGAAGCTACCAAAGCCATGTACATGAAGCAGGCGAACGGTATGCAGCAATATCAGGCAACACTACGCAATCTGGCGACTACGGCAGCCGGGTTTGCGCAGGATGAGTTTGTGAAAAAACTACTGTTTGGTACAGTGCTGAGTATTCCAGGTGGGGTGTTTTTGCGGAAATAATCTACCTTCCCGCATCTGTTCACCAAACCACTCTTCCTCGCTATGGAACCTACTGTTACTCCTGCTGCAACTCCCTCGTCTGTTGGCATCCGTTACGGATTGATTATCGGCGTTGTTAGCGCAATCCTGTCAGTTATTCAGCTGAGTCTATTTGAAGACCCTGAAACACCTTTTCGTTGGGTGGGTGCGATTGTAGCTATTGTAGGTATTGTGCTGGCACATAAGAAGTTCAAGGAGCTGAATCATGGTTTCATGTCATACGGTCAGGGCCTGGGAATCGGCACGATTGTATCAGCGGTTGGTGGCCTAGTCAGCAGTGTCTTCAGCTACCTGTACATGACGTTCATCAACCCCGAATACATGACGCGGGTGATGGAGCTACAACGAGCTAAAATGGAAGCCAAGGGCCTGGATGATGCCCAGATAGATCAGGCTCTCGGTATGGCACAGAAGTTCAGCGGTGGTCCGATGATTATTGTGTTCGGTCTGATTGGAGCTGTATTTATGGGCTTCATCATCTCGCTCATCATCTCCGCCTTCACCAAAAATACCCGTCCTGAGTTTGAGTAAGCGTCTTTCGCAGCATTTTCCGGTTGAGCTGTCCATCGTCATTCCCCTGCTCAACGAAGCCGAGTCGTTGCCGGAACTCACCCGCTGGATTAACCGGGTGCTCACCCAGCATGGCCTTACCTACGAGGTCCTACTGATTGACGACGGCTCGACGGACGACTCCTGGGAGGTGATTGAGCAACTGGCCGCCACCGACGTGCACCTGCGCGGCATCCGCTTCAACCGCAACTACGGTAAGTCGGCGGCCCTGAACGTGGGCTTCCGGGAAACCACCGGCCGGGTGGTATGCACCATGGATGCCGATTTGCAGGACTCGCCGGAAGAGCTGCCGGAGCTGTACCGCATGATTACCCAGGATGGCCTCGATTTGGTAAGCGGCTGGAAGAAAAAACGCTTCGACCCGCTCAGCAAAACCATTCCCACCAAGCTGTTCAACGGCGTCACGCGCTGGATTTCGGGCATCCGGCTGCACGATTTCAACTGCGGCCTGAAAGCCTACGACAGCCGGGTGGTGAAAAGCATTGAGGTGTACGGCGAAATGCACCGCTACATCCCCGTCATTGCCAAGTGGGCCGGATTCCGGCGCATTGGCGAGAAGGTGGTGCAGCACCAGGAGCGCAAGTACGGCACCACCAAATTCGGGCTGGAGCGGTTCGTGTACGGCTTCCTCGATTTGATGAGCATCACGTTCGTGAGTCGGTTCCGGCGGCGGCCCATGCACTTCTTCGGGGCGCTGGGCACCATTTCCTTTCTCATCGGGATGCTGATTACGCTGTGGCTGGTAGGGGAGAAGGTGTGGCTGTCGTGGCATAACCACCTCTCCCGCGACGTAACGGCCCAGCCGTTGTTCTTCCTGGCTTTGGTGGCCGTGGTAATTGGGGTGCAGCTGTTCCTGGCCGGTTTCCTGGCCGAAATGGTGCAGCTCAACGGCTCCAACCGCAACGATTACCTGGTAAAGGAGCGGCTGAACCTGAAGTAGATAAATCAACAGTAGTAAAACGTCATGCTGAGCTTGCCAAAGCATCTCTCCCGAGGCTAATCAAACAGTTAGCATTGCGGGAGAGATGCTTCGGCAAGCTCAGCATGACGTTCTGCTTTCATAAGTTTTCCCCTATGAACGTAGTCATCATCGGGCCGGCGTACCCGCTGCGGGGCGGGCTGGCCACCTACAACGAGCGGCTGGCGCGGGCCTTCCGTGAGGCTGGCGACGAGGTGCGCCTGGTTACCTTCTCGCTGCAGTACCCCGATTTTCTGTTTCCGGGCCAGACGCAGTTCAGCACCGAGCCGGGGCCTGCTGATCTGAATATTGAGGTAAGCCTGAACTCGGTGAACCCGCTGAGCTGGTACCGGGTGGGCAACCGCCTGCGCCGGGAGCGGCCCGATCTGGTGATTTTCCGGTTCTGGCTGCCATTTATGGGGCCGGCGCTGGGCACGGTGGCCCGCCTCATCCGGCGCAACCGCCACACCCGCATAGTGGCTATTACCGACAACGTAATTCCGCACGAGAAACGGCCCGGCGACCGGCCGCTCACGCGCTACTTCCTCTCGGCCTGCCATGGGTTCGTAACAATGAGCCGCTCAGTGCTGGCCGACCTGCGCCGTTTGCACTTCAAGCAGCCCGCCCTCTACCGCCCGCACCCGCTCTACGACAACTTCGGCCCCCTCAAGCCCAAAGCCGATGCCCTGGCCGCCCTGGGCCTCGACCCTGCGTTCGGCTACCTGCTGTTCTTCGGGTTCATCCGGGCTTACAAGGGGCTGGATATTCTGCTGGAAGCCTTTGCCGATGCCCGGCTGGCCCAGCTGCCGGTAAAGCTAATTATTGCCGGCGAGTATTACGAAGACGCCGCGCCGTACGAAGCCCTCATCCGGCAGCACAACCTGGAAAGCCGCCTCGTGCGCGCCACCGACTTCATCCCGAACGAGCGGGTAGTAGACTACTTTTGCGCCGCCGATATGATAGTGCAGCCCTACAAAAACGCCACCCAAAGCGGCGTCTCGCAGATTGCCTATCACTTCAGCCGCCCCATGCTGGTAACCGACGTAGGCGGTCTGGCCGAGCTGATTCCGAACGGGGAAGTCGGCTACGTGGTGCCGCCCACGCCCCAGGCCATTGCCGATGCGTTAGTGGATTTCTACGAGCACCAGCGTGAGCAGGAATTCACCGCCGGCGTGTGGGCTAAGAAAAAGGAATTTTCCTGGGACGTGATGGTAAAGGCGTTGAAAGAGGTGGCCGGCTGACCTATGAGCATTCCCAATGAAGAACGTCGGCGGCCAGTATGGGTAGCACTAGCTGATTTGTATTTAGACACTGAGCTGCAGGAGCAGGATTTCCAGCGGATTGCTACTGTATGCGCGGAGAGTGGTTTTTCGTGGGCTGAAATCCAGCTTATTAACTACAATGAGGTAGCGCCAGCTCTGTGGTTTAATGTGCAAGACATAGCAGGTGAGTGGGCTGGTTGGGATGAGGAATGGCTCATAGCGCACATTCAACATTCCTACCGACCCGCAACACATAAGTGGCTTGGCTCTACAAGGTTGTGGCAGAAACGGGTAGACGTTTTTACGCAGAAAGCATTGGCCCGCGTAGCTGTTTACTTACGCTAAAGGCACACTCGTCCGTACAGCCTCGAATACTTTCTCTGCTGGCAATTGCTCCATACAGCTGGTGCCCAGCTTACAGGAACCGCGGTAGAAGCAGACGCACTGCTTATCCGGCTGCACGAGCTGGCCGCGGCCGTAGAGGTCGAATTCGTAGGGGTTGAAGATGTTGTTCATCAGGATGGTGGGCTTGCGCAGGGCGATGCTGATGTGCATGGCCATGGTTACCTGCGTCACGATGCTGTCCATCTGGTGCATCAGGTTGATGAACTGGGGCAGGGAGAAAGTGCCCAGGTAGGCGGCACCGGTGGCGGCGTGGAGGCGGCGGTTACGCTCATCCTCGGCCTCACCGCCCAGCAGTACGGGCGCGTAGCCGGCCTGCTGCAGCTGGTTGATGAGGGTAATCCACTTCTCATCCGACCACAGGCGGGTCGTCCACCGGTCGCCGCAGCCGGTGTTGAGGCCGATGCGGGGGCGGCTCTGGGGCAGCTGGCTCCAGTCGTAGCCCTTGTCCTCGTGGGTGTCGAACACGTACTCCTCGTGCTGGAACTCGTAGCCGCACAGCTCGAAGATTTCCTGCACGTAGGGCTTCTGATTTTGCTGGCTCAGCTCGTCGAACACGCCGGTGAGGTACTTATGGTTGGCCAGCTCATTCACGGGCCACGCCACGCCGTACTGCGGGTGCAGCTGGTAGCCAAACTTCTGGTGCGCCCGGATGCTGCCCAGCAGCGCGCAGGCTTCCTTGTCCTTGTCGAGGTTGAAGAGAAGATCGAACTCCCGCTGCTGCAGGTGCAGTACGCTGGTCAGCTCCAGCTTTAGCACCTCATCAATCCAGCCGCCGCCCTGGGGCAGAATGGCGGGCGTGAGCGTAAGCCAGGTGATTTTGCTGTTCGGATACTCCTGGCGCAGCCGCCGCAGCAACGGCGTGGTGCGGATAACGTCCCCAATGGCCCCGAGCTTGATGATGAGAATGCGCTGCTGCGTGGGCGCGTACATCGGGCAGCCGGCGCACTGGTAGCCGTGCTCCTTGTTGGGGCGGCAGGGAATATCACCGCGGAAATGGCGGCAGTCGGGGTGAACGGTAACGCCGTTGAGGTGGGGCATTGGGGGAAGGAAACAGGGGAATGAGCCGGTAAAAGTAGCAGGCTGGCTGCCATCAGCCAATGAAGCCCAGGCAATAGGTTGATACTGAGGTAAGCGAAAATAGATCAGGAGTAGTCTCAGTCAGACACCCCCGCTTGCTTCAGTGGCTCCGCTACCTGGCCGCACCGCCGAAACAAAACCAGTAATTGCCAGAACAGCAGCCCCAACAACAGCCCGGATTCGGACGTTGGCTCTATGTAGTCAACAACCCACCCCAACGAACCGCCTACTACGATACCCAATAAGGCTGCTGCCAGAAAAGGGCGCCAAACGCGGCGAGGCTGAACGAAGGCCCAAAGCAAGTGCGTCGGCTGCAACCACAGCACCTGGTAATTGGCGTGAACGGGAGAATGTAGGGAAATCAACTGAAGGCCTACCAGAAAGCAGCCCATTAGGCCAGCCGCTGCCAGGAAGCTACTTTGCAGCACTCGTGGTACCAAGCTGTAACGGGCCGGAAGCAGCTGCGCGAGCAACAACAGCAAGCCCAAGCCAACTAGGAAGAACGAAGGCGTAAACACTTGGGGTGGGCGTGGCGGCGTAGTCGTCAGCAGCGGCCGGGTCTGCTGTACGAAGGGTCGCCCTAGCCGGGAAGCATGCGCAAGTGCCCGTTGAAGCTCAAGCGGCAGAAAGAGCCGTTGCTCGAAGGAGGCGTAACGGTCGGCGGGCATACCCAGGCCGATGTTTATGCCGAAAGACACCCAGGGCGCCGGAGCCAGATAAGGGGCCAGGAGCTGCCGGTAGCGGATAGCCGAGTCGGCGTACGTGTAGTGGTGCAGCGGTTGCGCCTGCGTCACGCTGCGCAGGTGGCCCAGCAGACGCGTGGTGCAGTTATCGGTGAAAAACTGATACTGGTAAAATCGGGCCCCTGAGTGCAGCGTAGTTTCCAGCTGCTGGTGCAGCAGTTGGGCCTCGGGCTGACGCAAGGCCAATACTTGCTCAGTAACGGCCCGGTTCTCCTGCCGGTAAGATTTCCGGAACTCAGCAAACGAGGTGGCCGACAAAAAATAACGCAGGTCGCCGCGTAGAAAGCGCCAGTAGAAGTTAGGCGTGCGGAAATCAAAAGTGCCGTAGTTGTACACACGGTCCAGGCCCCGGCCAGGATTGGTAACGCGCAGCGCGGAGTGTCCGAACAAGGCGTACGTTTCGGAGCCTGGCGCGCAGGTAAGCAGGCTGATGGCGAGGGTGTCGTTGGTAGCGGGGGTAGCTGCTGCAGCCCCTGCACCCCAGACCCACAAAAAGGCCAGAAGCAATAACCGAATACCTGATGCGGGTAGATAGAACGCAGAAACGCGGCCCGACGCCTTTTCCGTAGGTGAATAAATCATAGCTCCAGCGAAGCTACTGAAATCACACAGGGAAAAGATATCGGGCCGCGCTTACGCGGCGAAAAATCGATATGAGTAGGTGCTACACGCCCACGTAGCTGCTGGGCGTGATGGCGCGCAGCTCCTGCTTCACGGCATCGCTCACGCTGAGGCCGTCCACAAACTCGCTGATGGTGGCCTGGCTGATGGCCGAGCCGGTGCGGGTGAGGGCCTTGAGGGCGTTGTAGGGGTCGGGGTAGTTTTCGCGGCGCAGGACGGTTTGCAGGGCCTCGGCCACCACGGCCCAGTTGTCGTCCAAGTCGCGGCGGAGGGCGGCTTCGTCGAGGGCCAGCTTGTCGAGGCCGCGCTGCAGGGCGGTAAGGGCAATGAGGGTATGGCCCAGCGGCACGCCCAGGTTGCGCAGCACGGTGGAGTCGGTGAGGTCGCGCTGGAGGCGGCTGATGGGCAGCTTGGCCGCCAAGTGCTCCAGCACGGCGTTGGCCAGGCCCAGGTTACCCTCGGCGTTTTCGAAGTCAATGGGGTTCACCTTGTGAGGCATGGCCGAGGAACCTACCTCGCCAGCCTTCACCGTCTGGCGGAAGTAGCCCAGCGAAATGTACTGCCACACGTCGCGCGCCAGGTCAATAAGGATGGTGTTGAGGCGCTTGAGGCCGTCGCAGAGGGCGGCCAGGTGGTCGTAGTGCTCAATCTGGGTGGTGGGGTGGCTGCGCTTGAGGCCCAGGCGGCCTTCCACAAACTGCTGGGCAAACTGGTGCCAGTCGGTGCCGGGGTAGGCCACGTGGTGGGCGTTGAAGTTGCCGGTGGCCCCGCCGAACTTCGCGCCGAACGGCACCTGGCCCAGCAGCTCCACCTGGGCATCGAGGCGGGCCACAAATACGTCTACTTCCTTTCCCAGGCGGGTGGGGGAGGCGGGCTGGCCGTGGGTGCGGGCCAGCATGGGCACGGCGGCCCAGCTTTGGGCGCGGGTGGCCAGCTGGTTGCGCACCTGCGCGTAGGCTGGCAGCAGCGTATGGATGAGGGCGTGCTGGAGGCTGAGCGGAATGGCAGTGTTGTTGATGTCCTGCGAGGTGAGGCCGAAGTGGATAAACTCCAGGTACTGGCCCAGGCCCAGGGCCGTAAACCGGTCCCGCAGGAAGTATTCCACGGCCTTCACGTCGTGGTTCGTAACCCGCTCGTGGGCCTTCACGGCGTCGGCATCGGCGGTGCTGAACTGGGTGTAGATAGCACGCAGCGGGCCGAATACTTCTGGATTCACGCCCTGCAGCTGGGGCAGCGGCAGCTCGCAGAGGGCAATGAAATACTCTACTTCCACCAGCACCCGGTACCGGATCAGGGCCAGCTCGGAGAAATAGGCGGCCAGCGGGGCCGTCTGGCGGCGGTAGCGGCCATCGAGGGGCGAAACGGCGGTAAGGGGCGTCAGGACGGTGTAGTCGAGGGCAGCGGACATACGTAGAAGGAAGAAATTGGCCAGGGACGGGCCAAAGGTAGCGGAAGGCGGGGCGCGGGCCAATCGGGGCGCGGGCCTTTTTCGTTACCTTTGCCGTCCGAGCGGCGGCGGGTTCGGCACGAATCTGGCTCGGCCCGGCCGCGACTTCCTTTCTCCCCGATCTGTGCGCGTGACTTCAGCAACCAAGAAAAAAATCGGCATCGGCCTGGGCATCCTGGCCGCACTTCTGCTCACGGGCCTCGGTATTTTCCTGGCCAAGCGGCAGGAACTGCTGGACCTGGCCCTGCGCAAGGTGAAAACCAAAGTAGAAGGCAAGTACCCCGTGGTGCTCACGCTGGGCCCCGCCCGCTTCACCGACCTCAACACCGTGCAGCTCGAAGGCGTGAGCCTGGTGCCCACCACGCTGCGCGATACGCTGTTTACGGCCAAGCAAGTACGGGCCTCACTGAGCGTACGGAGCCTGTTTGCCGGTCGCCCGGTGTTCAGCAACCTCGAAATCGACAACGCCCGCCTCACCGCCCGCCAGACGCGTGCCGGCCAGGACAACTACTCCTTCCTCTACAAGAAGAAGAAAAACCAGCCCGTAGCGCCCGTCGATACCTCCAAGGGCACCAACTACGGCCTGCTGGCCAACCAGCTGCTGGAGGCCACCTTCGACAACATCCCCGACGAGGCCGATTTCCAGAACTTCCTGGTTACCTACCAGAGCCCCCGCCACCAGGCCCGCCTGGTAATGCCCCGACTGGCTATTGAGGACGGCGACATTACCGGCCAACTCACCGCCAACATCGACTCGGTGGAGAACCGCGTGGGCGTGCAGGGCCACATTGATGCGGGCGACTACGAGGTGGACGCCAACATTTTCGGGCTGGACAAGCGCCCCGTGGTGCTGCCCTACGTGCAAAGCCGCTACGGGGCCCGGGTGCAGTTTGATTCGGTGCGCGTGAGTTTGTCGGACAAGGACTTTGGCGGCGACGACGAGCTGACGGTGAAGGGCACGGCCGCGGCGGCCAACTTCATCGTGAACCACCCCAAGCTTTCGGACAGTGACGTGCGCTTCCCGCGCGGCGGTATTGATTTCGTGCTGAAGCTGGGGCAGGCCTCGTTTGCGCTGGAAAAGGGCACGCGGGTGCTGCTCAACAAAATGGAGCTGTTTCCGGAGCTGAGCGTGCGCCGCCTGCCGGTGCCGGAGCGCGTAATTGGCAAGGACGTCAACGGCCTTACCAACCGCAACCAGCTGCTGGCCGGGTTGCAGGTGAAGCTGAACGTGGAATCAGCCGAAACCAAGGCCAACGACTTCTTCGCCTCCCTGCCCGAGGGCATGTTTGAGACGCTGGAAGGCACCCAGGCCGAGGGTACGGTGCAGTACCACCTCATGGCCGACCTCGACATGAATAAGCTCGACAGCCTCAAGTTCGACTCGGGGCTGCGGGCTACCAAGTTCCGCATCACTCGCTTCGGGCGCGAGAACCTGAACAAGCTGAACGAGGAGTTCCCATACACCGCCTACAACGACAAGGGCGACACCGTGAAGACCTTTCTGGTGGGCCCGTCGAACCCCGAGTACACGCCCTACAACGAGGTGTCGGACTACCTGAAGTACGCCATCATGACGGCCGAGGACCCGCGCTTCATGACGCACCGGGGCTTTATGGAAAAGGCCTTTGTGAAATCGGCCATTCAGAACATCAAGGAGCGGCGCTTTGCCCGCGGGGGCAGCACCATCAGTATGCAGCTGGTGAAAAACGTGTTCCTGACCCGCAAGAAAACCCTTGTGCGCAAGGCCGAGGAGGCCCTGATTGTGTGGATCATCGAAAACACCCGCCTGGCTACCAAGGAGCGGATGCTGGAGGTGTACCTGAATATCATTGAGTGGGGCCCGAAGATTTACGGGGTGCACGAGGCGGCCGCCTTTTACTTCGATAAAGAGCCGCGCAACCTGAACCTGTCGGAAAGCCTGTTTCTGGCCAGCATCATCCCGCGTCCCAAGTACTACCGCAACGGCTTCAACCAGTATGGCGAAATGCGCGTGAGCGGGCGGTACTTCCACCGGCTCATTGCCCAATTGATGGCCCGCAAAGGCTACATCTCGCAGAGCGAGTACGAGAACCTGGGCACCTCGGTGAACTTCCAGGGCCCAGCCCGGCAGTACATCGTACGCGCCACCCGCGACACGGTGCGCACCGTGGTAGCCGCCGACTCCTCGCAGTACGAGCCGCTGAACCTGATTGACCTGCTCGGCGGCGACACCGCCCCCGACGCCGGCGTGAACACCAACCAGCCCGCTCCCCCGGCCAATCCGCCACAGGGGAATTAGCCCGTCATTGCGCGCGAAGCGAAGCAATCCGTCCTTCACGCAGTGCAGAGCTGAGAACTATTCAAAAGCCCCTGATGCCAGCACGGACGTCAGGGGCTTTCTGCTTGTCTGGGTTTGGTGCGCTGAAAAGGACGGATTGCTTCGTTGTGCCTCCTCGCAATGACAGCTGTTATTCGTCTCCTGTCACTTCCTCCTTCTTCGGAAACAGCAACGACAGCCCAATGGAGGCGGCCAGAATCAGGCCGACGACGGCCAGGGAAATACCCATTGGGATGTGCAGAAACTCAGTGGCCAGGAGCTTGCCGCCGATGAAGATGAGGATGAGCGAGAGGCCGTAGTGCAGGTAGTGAAACAGGCGCATGAGGCTTTCTAGCGCGAAATACAGTGCCCGCAGGCCCAGCAGGGCAAATACGTTGCTGGTGTACACGATGAACGTGTCGCGTGAGACGGCCAGGATGGCGGGGATGGAGTCGGCGGCAAATACCACGTCGGTGGTTTCCACCATCACCAGCACTACCAGCAGGGGGGTGGCGAAAAGCATGCCGTTCTGGCGCACAAAGAAGCGGCCCCCGTGCAGGCGGTTTGTGATGGGCAAATGGCGGCTCAGAAACTTGACGACGGGGTTGTTGTCGGGGTCAATTTCCGGCTCACCGCCGCTGGTGGCCATCTTCACGCCGGTGTAAATGAGGAACGCGCCCAGTACGTACAGCAGAAAATGAAACTTGGCCAGCAGTGCCGCGCCCGCCAGAATAAACGCCGCCCGCAGCACCAGCGCTCCAATAATGCCCCAGAACAGAATTTTGTGCTGATACTGCGGCGGAACTTTGAAGTAGCTGAAAATCAGTAGGAACACGAACAGGTTGTCTACGCTCAGCGACTTTTCAATGAGGTAGCCGGTGAGAAACTCCATGGCCGCCTGCTTGCCCAGCCAGCGGTACACCAGAAAATTAAAGCTCAGGGATAAGGCAATCCAGAAGGCGCTCCAGCCCAGGGCCTCCCGCATACGCACTACATGCTCGCGGCGGTTGAACACCAGCAAATCCAGCAACAGCAGGGCCAGCACAAACACGTTGAAGCCAACCCAGAAAAGCGGAGATATAGCCATCGGGAGTAAGATACGCGGCCGACCTCACTTCCGGTTATTGGTTGCCGACGAAAGTACTGCTGCCGGCTAACCCAAACGGCCCGCTACTCTTCATGGTAAGAGTAGCGGGCCGTTTGGGTTAGCAAAAGCTGAACTAGGGTTAGCGAGTTTCGGGGGTGGCGGGCAGGGCGGGTACTGCAGTATCGGTGGAAGCCGAACGGTTGCGCTCAAACGACCGGAACCAGCTGTCAATTTTCATTTGCAGCACGCCGAAAAAGGCCTCTTTGACAATGCCTTTACTCATTTTAGATGAGCCCCGGGTACGGTCGGTAAAGATGATGGGCACTTCCTTAATGCGGAAGCCATACTTGTATGCCAGCCACTTCATCTCAATCTGAAAGGCGTAGCCCACGAAGCGGATCCGATTCTGCAGAATGGTACGCAGCACTCGGGCCGTGTAGCACTTAAAGCCGGCCGTGGCATCCATAATGGGCATGCCCGTTACGATACGCACGTAGGCGGAGGCGAAATACGACATCAGCACGCGGTCCATGGGCCAGTTCACCACGTTCACGCCCTGAATGTAGCGCGAACCGATGGCCAGATCATAGTGCTGGTGGGCACAGGCATCATAGAGACGGATCAGGTCGTCGGGGTTGTGCGAGAAGTCGGCGTCCATCTCAAACACGTACTCATAGCCACGTTCCAGCGCCCAGCGGAAACCATGAATATAGGCCGTGCCCAGGCCCAGCTTGCCTTGGCGCTCTTCCAGAAATAATCGGTCCGGAAACTCCCGCATCAGGCCGCGTACAATATCAGCGGTGCCATCGGGTGAGCCGTCATCGATGATGAGCACATCCAACGATTGAGGCAATGAGAAGACCTTGCGGATAATCAACTCCGCATTTTCTTTCTCGTTGTAGGTCGGTATCAGGACAAGCCCGTCAGTCATTGCCGCAAAGGTAGAAGTTTGTTCGGTGTGCCGAAGCATCTGGCCGCGCCGACACGACCAAGTATATGCTGAGTAACAGATGCACAAAGTGCCCGGGAGGTTGCCGGAAACCGGCTGGGTTTGAATAACACTCGAAAGCCGCCTTTGGGTTTACGAATGTAGGTTAAATAGTTACGCAGCCTTATATGCCCGAATCCTACCGCCCGGCCAGCAGAGCTGCCAGATTTTGGGCCTGTCGCACACAGTCGGGTACACCCACGCCGGCCCGCCAGTTGGCCGCCACATGCAGGCCCTGCGCCGCCAATCCATCAATAGCGGCGTGGGCGGGCCCAATATGCTCATCAAACTGCGGAATGGCCTTATCCCAGTAGTAGCGGTATTGCCACACTGGCGTGGCCCCGGCCCGGATGCCGTAGAGGCGGCTTAACTCGGCGTGTACGGCGGCTTTCTGCTCGGCCTCAGGCTGGCGGGCCTGCTCCGCGTATTGGGTGCCGCCCACAAACGTAGTAAACAGCACCTGCCCCTCCGGTGCCCGGCCGGGAAAAATAGAGCTGGTCCAGATGCTGCCGGCGGCGTAGGGGGTTTCGGCTTTGGGATTGAGCGCCCCAAATCCGTCCAGCGGGTGCGCTACATCGGTGCGGTTGTAAGCCGTGTAAATAGCGGCCATGGGCGGATGCTGCACGTGGCTGAGAGCTGCCGCTACGGCCGGAAACTGCTCCTGGAGCAAGGGGGCGGCAGCATACGCAGGCAGGGCTACCACCACCTTGTGGTACAACCGGGGGGCTGGGCCCGCCGAGGTTTCCAGTTCCCAGAGGCCATCATTGGGGCGGCGGTGCAGGTGCGTGGCCGCCTGCCCGAAATGGGCCCGCCGCAGCTTGGAGGCCAGGGTACTGGTAAGCGTCTGCAGGCCCCCGACCAGCGACACAATGCGGCGGCGGCCGGCCGGGTTCTTCGTTTTCATCAGGCCTTTTATCACTGAGCCGTATTGCTGCTCCAGGGCCGCCAGCTGCGGAAAGGTTTTGTGCAACAGCAGCTGGGCAGGGTCGCCGGCATAAATGCCTGAAATGAACGGGTTGAGCGCGTAGTCCACCACCTCGGAGCCAAACCGGCGCGTGAAAAACTGCGCCAGGGTTTCCTGTGGGTTGGCGGGTTGGGCGGGCTTGAACAGCTCGCGCACCAGGCCCAGCCGGGTGTTCAGGCTGAAAAACGAGCTGGTAAGCAGGGCTGGGGGCGAGGAGGGCAGCTTCTGATAGCGGCCCTGTCGCAGCACGTAGCGGTTCTGGCTCACGGCCGCGGCATCCTGCAGCTGGCTGCTCAGGCCCAGCCCACCGAGCAGCTCCTGCAGCTCCTCGGAAAGCTGCAGTGAGTTAGGGCCGGTTTCTACCAGATACCCGTCGCGCTGCTCCGAGCGGATGTTGCCGCCGGGGCGGGGGCTGGCTTCATACAAGTCGTAGTCGACGCCGGCGCGCTGCAGGTACCAGGCCAGCGTAAGGCCCGAAATACCGCCGCCCAGAATAGCAATGGCCATGCGGTGAGGTGGTGAAATGGTGAGGTAGTGGAATGGTGAGACCTGAACCGGCTCAGCGCCCGAACAATCACCCGCGCAAAAGTACACACGCCCGCCATAGCCCGCCGGACTACTTACTTTTGTCACCTGTCACCTGTCACCTGTCACCTAGCATCATGAACAAAGCCGTATTTCTGGACCGCGACGGAGTATTAAATAACGAGATAGGGGAGTACGTGTGGGAGCTGGAGAAATTCGTGGTGTCGGAGGGGGTGCCGGAAAGTCTGGCCCGGTTGAAGGCTGCCGGCTATTATCTGATTGTAGTGACCAACCAGGCCGGTATTGCCAAAGGCCTCTATACGACGGCCCACGTACAGGCCTGTCACCAGAAACTGCAGGATGCGGCCGGCGGCCTGATTGACGCCTTCTACTTCGCCCCAGGCCATCCGCAGGTATCCGAGTCTCTTTCGCGCAAGCCCGGCTCCCTGATGCTGGAAAAAGCCCTGGCTCGATTCAAATTGGATGCCGCCCGCTGCTGGATGGTAGGCGACCGGCTACGCGACATGCAGGCCGGTCAGCGCGTTGGTGTACGGGGAATTCTGGTTGGCCCGGAGCAGCAAGAAGGCTACCAACCCCACGTAGCAGACCTGCGGGCCGCTACCGACCTTATTCTGGCCGAGTAGGTAACGCTATAACGCACCGGCGCGGCTTCTGCCAGAGAAGCCGCGCCGGTGCGTTGTGCGGTGAACGAAGAGTCAATTACTGCTGCTCGGCCACCGCAGCCGTGCTGGCGGTAACTGGTACGGCCACCCGCTCAGCTGATTTGGTGGCTGAGTAAGCCGGGCATTGGTTACGGCAGGAGGTAGCGCCCGCCAACAGCAGGCCACCCCAGAGGCAAAGTTTTTTCATGGTAAAAGACAAAAAGTACGGCTGGTCTTCAAGCACAAGTCCTTCAGCAACAACCCCGTTTGTTCTGTAACGATTCCTTTGCCCGTAAATTGTTGTATTCGTATAATTATTCGGCAGCTGCTAAATGCAAACGGCCCTTTCTCACGTGGAGAAAGGGCCGTTTTATGCTAGAACTGCTAAATGCAGCCCCGCAGAAACTATACCTATTGACGCTCGGTGGCGGTGCCGTGCTGTGCTACGATAGTGGAGGATACCCGGGCAGCATCTTTGGTGCTGGAGTACGCGGGGCATTGAGACTTTTTGTTGCAGGAGCTCAGCCCAAGGCCGGCCACACACGCCAGAAGTAGTACTTTTTTCATACAGAGTAAGATGTGAACGGGCCGGGCCCGGCTATTTGGGGGTACATGGGTAAAGGTACGGGAACTCCCGCCGGTGTGCAACCCACCAGGGAAAGAACAAGTCCGCCAACGCACCGCTTCGGCGGACTCGTTCTGCCTGATTACTAGGCCTGATACCCCAGGATGCGCATCATCGAGTCGGCGGTCTGCTCCTCGGCAAATACCCGGTCGGTGAGGTTACCGTCGGCGTCGCGGTCCAGGATGACCATTTTAGGGGCCGGAATCAGGCAGTGCTTTACACCGCCGTAGCCCGAGAGGCTTTCCTGATACGCGCCGGTGTGGAAGAAGCCCACGTACAGCGGCTTGGTGTCGGTGGCGGGCTTGCGCTCCGGCAGGAACACTTGGTAAATGTGCTTTTCGGCGTTGTAGTAGTCCTGGGAGTCGCAGGTGAGGCCGCCCAACTGGATTTTCTTGTAGCCGCGGTTCCAGTTGTTGAGAGCCAGCATGATGAAGCGCTGGTTCAGGGCCCAGGTATCGGGCAGGTTGGTGATGAACGAGCCGTCAATCATGTACCACAGCTCCTTATCGTTCTGCAGCTTCTCATCCAGAATCGAGTAGATGGTAGCGCCCGATTCGCCCACCGTGAAGATGCCGAACTCGGTGAAGATGTCGGGCTCCGGTACGCCCTCTTCCTCGCAAATGCGCTTGATGGTGCGCAGCACCTCAGCAATCATGTAGGGGTAGTCGTACTCCTTCTGAATGCTGGTCTGGATGGGCAGGCCGCCGCCGATGTCGATGGTGGTGAGGGTGGGGCACACCTTGCGCAGCTCGCAGTATTTGTGCACAAACCGGCTCAGCTCCGACCAGTAGTAGCTGGTATCCTTGATGCCGGTGTTGATGAAGTAGTGCAGCATCGTGAGCTCGAAGCGCGGGTCGTCCTTGATTTTCTGCTCCCAAAGCGGAATAGCATCAGTGTAGCGGATACCCAGGCGGGAGGTGTAGAACTGGAAGCGCGGCTCCTCGTCGGAAGCCAGGCGCATGCCCACGTTGCACTTCTCTCGCACGTTGTCGTGGTAGTAATCCACCTCGTTGGGCGAGTCGAGGATGGGCATGCAGTTCACGAAGCCGTCGTTGATGAGGCGCGTGATTTCGTACTTGTACTCCTCGGTTTTGAAGCCGTTGCAGATGATGAACGTGTCCTTCTGCACCCGGCCCTTGGCGTGCATGGCCCGGATGATGTTGGTATCAAACCACGACGAGGTTTCGATGTGCACCCCGTTTTTCAGGGCTTCTTCCACCACAAAGCTGAAGTGCGAGGCCTTGGTGCAGTAGGCGTAGGAATACTTGCCCTGGTAGCCGGTCTGCTCAATGCCCACCCGGAACCACTCCTGGGCCCGCTGAATCTGGGTGCTGATTTTGGGCAGGTAGGCAATGCGCAGCGGGGTGCCGTGCTTTTCCACCAGCGCCATCAAATCAATGTCGTGGAAGCGCAACTCGTCGTTTTCCACGTGGAATTCATCCGTGGGGAAGTCAAACGTCTGCGAAATCAGGGAGTGGTAGGTATCCATTGAAGGAATGTATGGGGGAGAAGTTGGAGGCAAGAACGTCATGCTGAGCTTGCCGAAGCATCTCTACCGCTTCGTTGCGGTAGTAATTGATTACCCTCAGTAGAGATGCTTCGGCAAGCTCAGCATGACGTTCTTTTTCTTCGCAATCCTTTTGCCGAACTTGCGTGGGCAAAGATACCCCCTCGCGGGGGTTTTGGTTGTGCTTTGTTCGTTGGTTGCGCCGGAAGGTCCGCGCGCGTCAAGCCTGAGAGGAATCCCACCTGCTCAATCGGCAAGCATCAAAACCACTTAACCCTTTTTCTGCCAATGTAATATGCGACGCATTAAGCTTCTGGAGGTCCGCTCCGAACTCGGAGCCGGCACCCGTGGCGCCAGCCTGGGCATAGATGCCCTCAAAGTAGCCTGCCTTAACAAGGGCTCCGACTACTTTCGCCGGTTCAACTCCGTGGCCATTCCGGACCTGAACCACGTGCTCTTCGAGAAAAACCACTTCCCGAGGGCCAAGCACATCGATTCTATTTATACGGTGCAAAAGGGCATTGCCAGCACCGTGGAGCAAACCCTGCGCTTCGGGGAGTTCCCGCTGGTACTGGCCGGCGACCATAGCAACGCTTCCGGTACCATTGCGGGCATCAAGGCGGCCTATCCGCACAAAACGCTGGGCGTGGTGTGGGTAGATGCCCACGCCGATATTCATTCGCCTTATACCACTCCCTCGGGCAACATGCACGGCATGCCGCTGGCCATTTCGCTGGGCGATGATAACCGCGAATGTCAGCGCAACCAGCCCGAGCCCGAAACCGAATTCTTCTGGCAGAAGCTGAAAAACCTGGGCGAAGCGGGCCCCAAAGTGGCCCCCGAGCACCTGGTGTACATTGCTGTGCGCGACACGGAGCACGAGGAGGACGCTGTAATGGAGCGGCTGGGCATCAAAAACTACCAGATTGCCGAAGTGCGGGAAAAAGGTACCCGGCAGATAGCGCGGGAGGTGTTTGAGCGCCTCCGCTTCTGCGACCTGGTGTACGTGAGCTTTGACGTGGACTCGCTGGACTCGCGCTTCAGCAAGGGCACCGGCACGCCCGTGGTAGATGGCCTGAACGTGGAGGAAGCCATCAGCCTGTGCCGCGCCCTGCTGGATAACGACCGGGTAGTGTGCTTCGAGATGGTGGAAATCAACCCCACCCTCGACTCCGAAAACACCATGGCCACCAACGCCTTCGATATTCTGGAAGCCGCCACCGACGCCATTCAGAACCGGCTGCGGCTGGAGGAAGTTGTGAGCCGGTAACGCGCTCCTTCGTCGCGGCTGAGTGGAATAGCTTCAGCCGCGACGAAGGGCCGCCCAGATGGTGAACAGGCCAATGCCCAGCAGCAAGGCCAGCACCCCACGCCTGAATGCATGCTGCGACAAGCGGCTGAGAATCTGCTTGCCCAGCCAGGAACCTACGAAGGCCACTACCACCAGCCCGGTTACGTAAGGCCAGTACTCGCGCTGCAGGTAGCCCTGCTGCACGTACACTACCGTGCGGCTCAGGTCCACGGCCATATCAATGGCAGCGGAGGTGGCGACAAACGCATTTTTCTCGAGGTTGAAGGCCGCCAGCGTGAGGCCCCGCACAGCCCCGCCCGTACCGGTGAGGCCGGCCAGAAAACCAGCCAACCCGCCCCCGGCTACGGCATTGGTCGGGGTGGGCGGGAGACGGATGGCCGGCTTCAGCAGAAACAGCAGCGCAAACCCTATCAGAAAAATGCCGAGCAGCAGCTGAATAAGGGAGCCGGTGATGTGGTTGCTCAGGTACGCCCCCACCACTACCAGGGCCACGCTGGGCCCGCCTACCAGCAGCACAAGCCGCCAGTTGATGCCCTGCCGGAACAGCCCCAGCTTCGCCAGGTTGCTGAACACATGAAAGGCACCCGTAACGCCCAGAGCCGCCTTCACCGGCAGGAGCCATTGGGCCACGGGTACGAAGAATACCGAGCTGCCAAAGCCTCCCACCGTACCGGCCACCTCGGCCAGCAGGGCCGCCAGAAAGAAAAGGGCCCAGGTCATGGACGCTACTCCTGGGCCGGCAGCACCAGCACCGGCACCGGGCTTTGCCGGATAATATCGGCCGTGACGCTGCGGTGGAACAGCTGCCCCAGCAAGCTGCGGCGGCGGGCAATGAGCACCACTGCGTCATATTCCGGAGCCAGCTGCAAAATGCCCTCGGCAGGCTGTTCGGCTACAACCGTGCGGGTATGCACGACGGGCAGGTCGGCGGCGAGGCCGGTGCGCATCACAGAGTCCAGCGTGGCCGTGTCGGTATCATCTGCTGTGTCGGGCGTTACGTGCAGCAGCGTCAGCTCGGCGTGCAAAGCGTTGAGCAGGTGGCGGGCGGTGCCGGCAAACTGGCCCAGGGTAAACTCCTCACCGTCGGTGGCCAGCAGGATGCGGCGGGGCAGGGCGGGGTTGTGCACCGTATGCGGCACCACCAGCATGGGGTAGGGGGCCGTGCGCAGGATATCCAGCGAAGTAGTGGTAACCAGCTCGTCGGGCGTACCCGATGTATCGGGACGGCCCAGCACCACCAGGGCGGGGTGGTGGCGGCTCACGGCATCGGCTACGGCAAACGCCACCCGCCCGTGCCCCACTTCCGCCACCACCGGCACCGATAAGTCGCGGGCGAGGCTGTTAAGAGCCAGGTGAATAGCTTCGCGGCTGAGGTTGGAGAGCTGCCCGGTGAACATTTCGGGGTCCAGAATAGAGTCGCGGCGCACGTGCAGCAGCACCAGGCGGGCATCCAGCGGAGCGGCCAGGTTGGTGGCGTAGTTCAAGGCCGCATCGGCCGCCTGAAAGAAATCGGTGAGGATGAGCAGCGAAGTAGTCATGGCCGGCGAAATAAGCGTGAGGATACGCCGCCAAGTACGCTAACCTGTGCGCCGTGCACAAGGGGAAAAGTGGTGAAGCTTACCTGATAGTAATCATCTTTTACCATTCCTGAATCCCATACACTTGCAGGGCTGGCCCAACGCTGCGGTCAGACGGTATTCACCTGAATCGGGGGTTGTGCTATTGCTACGGAGTCTGTTGGTATTAAGTAGCGTGCTGCTGGTGCTCCGGGGCTGCTCAGAAGTCCCGCATGCGGCTGTTCCGGCAGGCGCGCGGCCCGTGGCCGTATCCGCAGCGGCTCCCGGTCCGGCCGTGTTGCTGCGCGCTCTGCTCGATACGGCTGGTACTCAGGCCAACCACTCCGACAGCCTGCGCGGCCTGAGTGCCGGCCCGGCCGTGCGCCGCTTTTATGGGAGCCAGCCAGTACCGGTGTGGCTCACCGCTCCCGACAGCCTAAGCGCTCAGGCCGAAGCCACCATCCAGTTCCTGACCCGGGTGCGGGAGCTGGGGCTGGCTCCTGCCTTCTACCACGGCCCGCACCTGCAGGCCCTGCACGACTCGCTACGCCTTACCAGCTCGCTACACCCCGGTCAGTTGGCCCGGGCCGAGCTACTGCTCACGGATGCCGTGCTGCAACTCCTGACCGACCTGCGGCGGGGCCGGCTGCACCCCTACACCGTTTCCCCAATCGAGCGGGCAACCGGGCTGCTATTCCGGCCCGAAGCAGTATTACGCGCGGCCCTGGCTACAACGGATGTACCGGGGGCCTTCCGGGGGGTGCAGCCCCGCCACCGCGAGTACCAGCAGCTGCAGCGCGCCCTGGCTGCCTGGCTGCAGCGGCCCGTTCCGCCCGACTCGGCGGCGCAGTGGCAGTGGCGCTACGAAACGGCGGCCCTCAACCTGGACCGATGGCGCTCCGAAGCCCTGCCCGATTCCAGCTACCTGCTCATTAACCTGCCGGCCCAGCAGCTGTACGCCGTAGCGGCCGATAGTCTGCGGGCTCGGCACCGGGTAATTGTAGGGGCACCTGCTACGCCCACGCCCACGCTCAGCAGCAGCATCCGGTACTTCACGGTGGCCCCCGAGTGGCGCGTGCCCACCTCCATTGCCACCCGCGAAATGCTGCCCCGCCTGCGCCACGATGCCAGCTACCTCACCCGCAACAATCTGCGCCTGTACAACCAGCAGGGCCAGCCTCTGGACCCCGCTACCGTCAACTGGCAGCAGGTGTCGGCCCGGCACTTTCCGTATTTCATTCGTCAGGCCGCCGGTTGTGATAACGCGCTGGGCAACATCGTATTCCGCTTCGATAACCCGTATTCCGTGTATCTGCACGATACGCCAACGCGGGAGTTGTTCTGGCAGGCCAACCGCGCCCTGAGCCACGGCTGCGTGCGGCTGGAAAAGCCGTTTTCGCTGGCCTACTACTTGTTGCAGGCCGATGGACAGCACGTGCAGCTACCACCCGAAGATGCCTGTGCCCGTCAGCCTGTGCCCCGCAATTACCCGCTGCGTCACCCCGTCACGCTGTACATCCGCTACGCTACCTGCGCCGTCGAAAACAGCCGGCTGCATTTCTACCCCGATATCTACCACCGCGACGAAATGCTGCGCCATCGGTTGTTTGCCGTGGGCAAGTAAGGCTACGCACGCAGTAGCGGGTAGAAATATGGATGATAATTGTCATATGGTAAAATGATGATTGTCAGTGGTTAAAAGATAGTGAATTAGGAAATTTGGGTAGTTCAATGGTGCAACCGCCGGAGCTTGGCTGCCGGCACTTTCTCTTACTCCTATGGTCACGCCCACGTTTTTGTTTTCCCTGGCCCTGGTTCTGGCGCTGGCCGCGCTGGGATTGAAGCTCGAATCGGGCCGCCGCTCGGTTACTGCCTGAAGTATACGGGCCGCACGCTGCCGTTTTCGATTGGTATTTCAACGCTGCTTATGCTTACTCAGATGGAACCCTCGCACCCCACTTTCCTGGTCCTGACCGATTTATCGGACGCTGCCGAGCGGGCCGCCCGGTATGCTGCTGCGCTGGCTGCGCCGCTGGGGGCGCAGCTGGTATTGCTGCACCTGTTCCATGACCCGCTGCTGGCGCCCGAAATGGTGACGATAACCGCCGAGCTGGCCTACCGTAACCAAGCCGAAACCGCCGCCGCGCTGCGTCAGCTGGCAGATGATCTGCCCGTGCCGGCCGAGCCGGAAGTAACCGTTATGGGCCTTTATGAGGCGGTGCTGGATGCCAACCGCCGCTATCAGCCGCTGCTGGTAGTGGTGGGCGTGAGTACCGAGCACGACTGGCTGGAGCGGCTGCTTAATAACCAGGCGGTGCCGGTACTGCGCCGCCTGGGCCTGCCGCTGCTGCTGGTGCCCGAAGCCGTTGCAGTCACGCAACTGCCCGGTCATGTGGTCATAGCCGCCGATACCGAGCCGTTTCGGTTGACACCTGCATCATATGCCGCACGGCGGGTGCTGCTGAACAGCTGGGCGGCGGCTTACACGGTGGTGTACGTGCGCGAAGAGTGGGAAACCAGTGCCAGCCCAGTCGTTCGGGTCCTCAACCACGTCTGGGACAGTGGCCTACTGTTCCCGCAGCAGCCCTGCGACACGTACACGGTACAGGCTGCCAGCCCGGCTGCCGGCATCCTGCAGGCGGCCACCGACACCCAGGCCGACCTGCTGATCCTGCCCCTGCGCCCTCGGAGCGTGTTGGCCGGACTGTGGCACCGCAGTGTAGTGGCTGGTTTACTGCACCACTGCCGCTTTCCGGTGCTGTTGCTGCCCACGGAGGCCTGACGCATTTCCTGTTTACCTGTTCCCGCCGGCCGGCTGACCTGTTGTCAGTCGGCCGGTTGTGTTTGGGGCAGACCGGATAAGCAGTTGTACTTTTTCGAATAGCTTCCGGCGGAGGTTTCTACCTTTGCAGCCGCAGCCCGGCTTTCTATCGGCTGCGCAAGTCTCTATGGTTCCGATTTATTGGCTTCGGCAACGACGACTCCCGGCGTAATCATCGGCTCGGGGCGCTGCTGGGTGGTACTGTTGCCGCCCCGGTTGCCGCCCACCGCTGTTTACGCCCTGCTCGTGTTTCCGCTGGTCAATGTATCCTCCCGAAGCCCCCGTACCGGCTTCATTTAAGCGCTTCGCTTTTCTCGTGCAACAACTCGAACAAACTCTCAAAGCAGCTCTCGGAACTGCTATTCAACAGGTATTTGGCACCGAGGTGCCCGCCGCCCAACTATCGCTGCAGCCCACGCGCAAGGAGTTTGCCGGGCAGTTTACGCTCGTTACGTTTCCCTTCACCAAAACCCTGGGCAAAGGCCCCGAGCAAATCGGGCAGGCCGTAGGCGAATGGCTGGTGGCTAACTCGCCGCTGGTGAGCGGCTACAACGTGGTGAAAGGCTTCCTGAACCTGGAAATTGCCGATACCGAGTGGGTGAAAGCCTTTGAGCAGCTCCTCCTGAAGCCGGCCGGCGCGCCCGTACCTACCGGCGGCCCCCAGAACGTGGTGGTGGAGTATTCCTCGCCCAATACCAACAAGCCCCTGCACCTGGGCCACTTGCGCAACAACTTCCTCGGCTACTCGGTGGCCGAGATTCTGAAGGCTACCGGCGCTACCGTAACCAAGGCTAACCTAGTCAACGACCGGGGTATTCACATCTGCAAATCCATGCTGGCTTACCAGCAGTACGGGCAGGGCGAGACTCCGCAGAGCGCCGGCATCAAGGGCGACCACCTGGCCGGCAAGTACTATGTGCTGTTTGAGAAGCACTACCGCGAGCAGGTGCGCCAGTTGGAAGCCGAAGGCGTGGCCCCCGACGTGGCCAAGCGCCAGGCCCCCATGATGCTGGAAGCCCAGGACATGCTGCGCGCCTGGGAAGCCGGCGACGAGCAGGTAGTAAGCCTCTGGAAGCAGATGAACGGCTGGGTGTACGAGGGTTTCGACGCCACCTACCAGAACATTGGCGTCGATTTCGACAAGTACTATTACGAGTCGGGCACCTACCTGCTGGGCAAGGAGCGGGTGGAGGAAGGCCTGCAGAAGGGCGTGTTCTTCCGGAAGGAAGACGGCTCGGTGTGGGTGGACCTCAAGGAAGAAGGCCTCGACGAGAAGCTACTGCTCCGCGCCGACGGCACCTCAGTGTACATCACCCAGGACCTGGGCACGGCCGAGCTGAAGTACCAGGATTTCGGCTACGACCTGAGCGTGTACGTTATTGCCGATGAGCAGAACTACCACATGCAGGTGCTGAAAGCGGTGCTTCAGAAACTGGGCAAACCCTACGCCGATGCCATCTACCACCTCAGCTACGGCATGGTGGATCTGCCCTCGGGCAAGATGAAAAGCCGGGAAGGAACGGTAGTAGATGCCGACGAGCTGGTGCGCGAAGTAGTGGATGCGGCCCAGGCCGCCACCCTCGAAAAAGGTAAAACCGAAGGCCTGAGCGAGGATGAGCTGGCCCAGCTCTACCACATGCTGGGTCTGGGCGCACTGAAGTACTACCTGCTGAAGGTGGACCCCAAGAAGCGCATGCTCTTCAACCCCGAGGAATCGGTGAAGCTGGAAGGCGACACGGGACCGTTCATTCAGTACTCGCACGCCCGCATTGCTGCCATTCTGCGCAAGGCCGCCGAAATGGGCATCAGCCAGGCCGCCGACCTGAGCACGTTGACGGAGCTGCCCGCCGCCGCCCGCGAAATGGTGCAGGAGCTGGGCCGCTACGCTAGCGTGGTGCAGGAAGCCGCCCGTACGTTCTCGCCCGCCGTGGTGGCCCAGTACGCCTACGATGTGGCCCGCGCCTACAACCGCTTCTACACCGATATTAAAATCTTCACTGAGCCCAACGAAACCAGCCGCTCGTTCTACGTGGCCCTCTCAGCCCAAACCGGCCGCACCATCAAGGCCAGCCTGGGCCTGCTGGGCATTCAGGTGCCTGACCGGATGTAGCAACCCGGCTGTCATTGCGAGCAGAGCGAAGCAATCCTTCCTTTTCGCAGTACAGCACGCTTAACAATCAGATAAGCCCTTGACGTGGTTGCCACGTCAGGGGCTTATCACTTAGGTAAAACCCCAGAGCCGGAGAAGGAAGGATTGCTTCGCTCCGCTCGCAATAACAGTAGAGTATGAAAAGTGTAGCCGTGTATTGCGGTGCCAGCAGCGGCACCAACGAATTGTTCACCCAGCAGGCCCAGGCCATGGGCCGGGCCCTGGCCGAGCGGGGCTTCACGCTGGTGTACGGCGGGGGCCGCGTCGGCCTGATGGGGGCCGTTGCCGATGCCGTAATGCAGCACGGGGGCAAAGCCATTGGCGTCATCCCCGATTTTCTGGCCGATAAGGAGTTGGCGCACGTGGGCCTCACCGAGCTGCACGTGGTAAAAACCATGCACGAGCGGAAGCTGATGATGGCCGATCTGGCCGAAGGCTTCGTGGCTATGCCCGGCGGCTACGGTACTCTGGAAGAGCTGTTCGAAGTACTCACCTGGGGCCAGCTGGGCCTGCACCAAAAGCCCATCGGGGTGCTCAATGTGGCTGGCTATTATGACCACCTGCTCCGCGCCCTCGACCACATGGCCGACGAAGGCCTGCTACGCCGTGAAAACCGCAACCAGCTCCTCAGCCACCCCGAGCCCCACGGCATGCTGGACGCCATGCTGGCCTACCAGCCCGTGAGCCTGGAAAAATGGCTCACGCCGAAAACGACGTAGCCGATAGGCGAAGACAAAAAAGCGTCATCCTGAGCGGAGCGAAGGACCTTATCACGTCGGCAGGATTTGCTCTTGTGTGATAAGGTCCTTCGCTCCGCTCAGGATGACGCTTTTATTTGAGCCCGCTTTATTCCGTGGGCATCTGGTACACCACGGCGTTGCAGTTCATGCCGGCACCCACGGAGGCAAATACGATGGTGTCGCCGGGCTGCAGGTCGTTGTCGGGAAGCTGGCCCTTCAGCATCAGGTCCAGCAGGGTGGGGAGGGTGGCTACAGAGGAGTTACCCAGCCAGGAAATGGTCATGGGCATCACGCCGGCCGGCACCGTATCCATATGGTACAGCGCGTACAGGCGCTTCAGAATGGCCTCATCCATTTTGCCGTTGGCCTGGTGAATGAGCAGCTTGCGCATGGCCGTAATGGGTAGGCCGGCTTTATCCAGCGTATCCTTGATGGCCTGGGGCACGGTTTTCAGCGCGTACTCGTAGAGCTTGCGGCCCTCCATTTTCAGGAACAGCTCCGTGCCTTCATACGCCGGGTTGAACGACTTATCCATGCGCAGCAGGTGGGCGGCCTGGATGGTATCGGAGCGGGTGCCGTGGGCCAGAATACCCACTGGCTCGTCGCTTTCCCGGGCTTCCAGCAGCATAGCGCCGGCTCCATCGGCGTAAATCATGCTGTCCCGGTCGTGGGGGTCGCACACGCGCGAGAGGGTTTCGGCCCCAATCACCAGCACCCGCCGGGCGTCGCCGGAGCGCAGGTAGTAATCGGCCTGAATGACGCCCTGCAGCCAGCCAGGGCAGCCGAACGGCAGGTCGTAAGCCACGCAATTCGGGTTTTCAATGCCGAGCTTATGCTTGACGCGGGCGGCCAGCGTAGGTACAAAATCGGAGCGGCGGTTGTCCAGGGCCACGTCGCCGAAATTGTGAGCCACCAGAATGTAGTCCAGGGTTTCGGGGTCGGTGCTGCTGGAGTGCAGAGCATCCTGCGCCGCCAGAAAAGCCAGATCAGAAGCCACCTGATTGTCCTCGGCGTAGCGCCGTTCCTGGATATCGGTGATGTTGGCAAACTGCTGGACGATGTCGGCCCCTGGCTTGGTGAGCTGGTTGCCGGCAGCATCAAAAAACGAAGTAGTAATGAAGGCTTCGTTCTTAATAATTTGAGAGGGGAGGTAGCTGCCCGTTCCGGTAATGACCGAATAGAGAGTCTTACGCATGAGCAGAGTAACCGCGGAATGACGACACGGTCAAGGCCAAATGTACAGATTTTTGGCATTGCGGAGTTTGCCGGTCTCGCACACTGCTTCTCCGGCCGTACCTTTCTTCCTCCATCCGGTGCCCTGAACATTGCATATGGTTGCCGGTTTTATGCTGACTTCCCTTCATTAGTACTTCCATGAAAGCCTTCGTTGTGCTGGGCGCGCTGGTTGCCACCGGCTTTGCCAGCTTCCCCACCCACTCTACCGTTCCAGCCATGACTACTGCCCCTACTCCGGAAACCACCGCCGCCACCGGCACGGTGTATGATTTCACAGTAAAGAGCATTGATGGTAAAGACGTCAAGCTGAGCCAGTACAAAGGCAAAAAACTACTCATTGTCAACACGGCTTCCGAATGCGGCTACACCCCGCAGTACAAGGAGCTGGAGGAGCTGTACAAAAAGCACGGCGACAAGGTGACGGTGCTGGGCTTCCCGGCTAACAACTTCGGGGGGCAGGAGCCGGGTACCAACGAGCAGATTTCTTTGTTCTGCGAGAAAAATTACGGCGTGAGCTTCCCGCTTTTCAGCAAGATTTCCGTGAAGGGTGATGACACGGCTCCGCTCTACAAATTCTTGGCGGATAAAGCGAAAAACGGCCGGGTGAGTAATGCCCCCGACTGGAATTTCTGCAAATACCTGGTTGACGAAACAGGCCACGTGGTGGCCTTTTACCCCTCCAAGGTAAAGCCCATGAGCGAGGAACTGGTGGCCGCCATTATGAAGTAAGCAGCCATTGGCTGACCCTCAGTGACCCGCTTCACAGTAAGTTCTAGTCAGAATAGCGCGTAGCCTGGGGTTGCGCGCTATTCTTACGTTGGGGCACTACCTTCGTGGCTGAACTCCACCCAATCTGCCCGTATGGTCCGCACCGTAATCTTTGATATGGACGGCGTTATCGTCGATACCGAGCCCGTTCACCGCTACGCCTACTACAGGCATTTTGAGGAGCTGGGCATTGAGGTGCCGGCGGCAGAGTATGCCTCCTTCACGGGCCGCTCCACCCGCAACGTGTACCAGCACCTCAAAGACAAGCACGCGCTGGCGCTGGATGTGGAGGAACTGGTGCTGATGAAGCGGGAGTTTTTCAACCGGGCTTTCGATGAGAAGCCGGATCTGGACCTGCTCGAAGGCGTGCGCCACCTCATCGAAGACTTGCACCAGCATCAGATGCAGCTGATTCTGGCCTCATCGGCTTCCAAATCAACCATCGACCGGGTGATGCGGCGGTTTGCGCTGGGGCCGTATTTCTCGCATCTGGTAAGCGGCGAGGATTTCCCCCGTTCCAAGCCCGATCCGGCTATTTTTGAGCACGCCGCCAGCTTGTCGGAAGCGCCTAAAAGCCAGTGCGTGGTAATTGAGGACTCCAGCAACGGCGTATCGGCGGCTAAGGCGGCGGGTATTTACTGCATCGGGTACAACAGTGAACATTCCCCGCTGCAGGATTTGAGTCACGCTGATTTAGTCGTCGGGCATTTCCGGGAACTGACGGCGGAGGGCATTGCCGCGCTGGAGCCCGCCGTCCGCTAGGCCGCTACCATCGTATTCGTAATCGGACGGCGCGGGTATGCGTCGCCACAGTTTCACTTCTTACTCATGTCGTCTTCCGTTTCTGCTCCCGCCAGTCCCGCCAAAGCCTGGATTTCGGCCTTCCGGCCGCGTACGCTGCCGCTGGCGCTGGCCAGCATTATGGCCGGGGGCTTTCTGGCGGCCAGCAACGGGCAATTCCGGGGCAGCGTGGTGGCGCTAGCGGCCCTTACCACCATTCTGCTGCAAATCCTGAGCAACCTGGCCAACGACTACGGCGACTCCCAGAACGGGGCCGACAGTGTGCACCGGGAAGGGCCGCAGCGGGCCGTGCAAAGCGGGGCCATCAGTCCGGAGCAGATGAAGCGGGGTATGCTGGTGTTTGGGGCATTGTCGCTGGTGAGCGGAGTGGCCCTGTTGTGGGTGGCGCTGGGTGCGGCGGCCGTGTGGGTAACGGCCGCGTTTTTCGTGCTGGGGCTGTCGGCCATCTGGGCGGCGGTGAACTATACGGCCGGTGCCAAACCCTACGGCTACGCCGGCCTCGGCGACGTGTCGGTGTTTATCTTTTTCGGACTGGTGGGCGTGTGCGGCACCTATTTTCTGCAGGCCGGCAACCTGCCGCTGCCGGTGCTACTGCCCGCCGCCGCACTGGGCTGTTTCGCCACGGCCGTGCTGAACGTGAACAACATCCGCGACATTCGCTCCGATGAATTGGCCGGTAAAATCACCATTCCGGTGCGGCTGGGCCCCCAGCGGGCCCGCTTGTACCACGTAGTGCTGCTCACGGCCGGGCTGGTATGCGCCGTGCTCTACGTGGTGCTCACCTACCACTCGCCTTGGCAGTGGCTGTTCCTGCTCTCCGCCCCGCTGCTGGCCCGCAATGCCGCCGCCGTGTGGCAGCGCCAGGACAGTATGCAACTGGACCCGCTGCTGAAGCAAATGGCCCTGACCACACTAGTATTTACGCTGCTGTTTGGATTGGGGCAGGTGTTGTAAGTAATTGAATTTGCTACCCCAGACAATCAGTCGAGTAAGTTATGTGAGTTGATTAGTATCATATCCTGCTTATGCAACGTGCCTATTATCATGCTACCGTGCCCGACTTTCTGCAGCACGACGAAACGTCCATCATGGGCGTATTGGCGCTAGCGCACGAGCATGCGCTTGAAGACTTACAGAAGCAGGCCTGGCAGCAACAAATCCGTATTCTGAAGCGGGAGTTAGCCGAATTTCCTCAGGGCTATCTGTTACTGGAAGTGGCTATTCCGCGGATGGGCAAGCGGGCGGATGCCGTGCTATTGCTGGTCAATGCGGTGTACGTCCTCGAATTTAAAGTGGGAAGCTTCAGCTACGACCAGAGCGGTCAAGACCAGGTGTTGGACTATGCCTTGGACCTGAAGAATTTTCATGCCGGCAGTCACCAAGTTCGTATTCTACCTGTTCTGATTGCCACGCGGGCAGCAGTGCATGCCAACACGCTACGTCCATTCGATGATGGCGTGTATGAGCCACTATTAACTAATGCCGCGCAAGTGGCTGAGTGTTTGCGTCTGGGCCTACGTGACGCGCAATCTACTCCCATCGTGCCAATGGAGTGGCTCCACGCTGGCTATCAGCCTACGCCAACCATCATTGAGGCGGCACAGGCCTTGTACAAAGGCCATCAGGTAACAGCCATTACCCGGTCAGATGCCGGAGCGGCTAATCTGGCCGTTACGGGAGCCTGCATTGCCGAGATAATCGAGGAGGCTAAGGCCGCCGGAACCAAGCATATTTGTTTCGTGACTGGCGTGCCGGGAGCTGGTAAAACGCTGGCCGGGCTCAATATTGCGGTAGAGCGCACCCAAATTGATGCGCAGGAACACGCGGTATTTTTGTCCGGTAATGGGCCTTTGGTGGATGTGCTGCGGGAAGCCTTGGCGCGCGACAAAGTGCGGGAAGAAAAGCAGTCTGGTACCCGTCTCAACAAAAAACAGGCGGTTTCGCAGGTGAAGTCGTTCATCCAGAATATTCACCACTTTCGGGATGAGGCGCTGCGGCATTCCGGGCCGCCTCTGGAGAAAGTGACGGTGTTTGATGAAGCCCAACGGGCATGGTCGGCGCAGCAGGCCACCAAGTTTATGCAGCAGAAGCGCGGACAAGCCGATTTTAACATGTCGGAGCCCGAATTTTTGGTGGAAGTAATGGACCGTCATGCCGACTGGTGTACCGTAGTGTGCCTGATTGGGGGCGGGCAGGAAATCAATACCGGCGAGGCTGGGCTGCAGGAATGGCTGCGGGCCTTCGAGTCCCGTTTCCCTCACTGGCACATCCACTACTCCCGCCGCATCCTCACCGACCGGAATTACCTGCCTGACCAAGCTGCCGTAGCCCGCCTGGACGCGCTACAAGCGCAACCGCTCGATGCGCTGCACCTAGCCGTTTCGGTGCGTTCTTTCCGGGCCGAGCGGCTGGCGGCTTTCGTGCAGGCAGTGCTGGACGCGGATATGGCGGAGGCCCGCCGGCTATACACTACCTATCTGGCCACGGTGTACCCCTTGCGCATTACGCGGCAGCTGGCAGCAGCCAGAACGTGGCTACGTCAGCAAGCGCGTGGTACTGAGCGGTATGGTCTTGTGGCCTCATCCGGTGCGCATCGACTCAAGCCGCTTGGGCTCAACATTCGCGACAAAATAGATGCACCCGTCTGGTTTCTGAATGAGAGGGACGATGTGCGTTCATCGTATTATCTGGAGGATGTAGCCACCGAGTTTGATATCCAAGGATTGGAACTGGACTGGGTAGGCGTGGCCTGGGATGCCGATTTGTGGCTGCACAACGGCCAGTGGCAGTTCCGCAAGTTTGTAGGCACCCGGTGGCAAAACTGCAACACGGCCGATAGCCAACGTTATCTTCTGAATGCCTACCGGGTACTGCTCACCAGAGCCCGCCAGGGTATGGTGATTTTTATCCCTGAAGGCAGTGCTGAAGATCCCACCCGCCGCCCCGAATTTTATCAGGAAGTATACGCTTTTTTCCGTGCTGTCGGCGTTCCGGAAGTCGAGTAGAAATTAGATCCTTATGCCTTCTGTTAGCTTCGTAAATACGCAGCCATATAAAGCCAGTAAAAACACAAAAGCCCCCGCTACACTGCGTAGAGGGGGCTTTTTTATACCTGAAATTTACTCTGCGCTAAGAGCGGCGGGGGCGGCATTGGCTGCCGCTTCCGGTGCGCCGCCCTCGGGGCGAGGGCCACGGCCGGAGCGGTTGCGGCCCCCGCGCTTGCGGCGGCGCTGGCCTTCCGGCTTGTCGCCTTCGGCCCGGGGGGCATCGGCTTCACCTTCCGGGCGTGGAGCGCGGGGCTCCCGGGGCGGGCGGGCTTCGCCTTCGGGGCGGGGGGCACGGGGCTCACGCGGTTCGCGGCGGGGGCGGCTTTCGCTGCCTTCGGGCCGGTCTTCACGGGGCGGACGCTGGTAGGGCTGAGCGGGGGCCTGGCCGGCATCCAGGGCGGCCAGAGCCGCCTGGGCGCGGGCAATGCGGGCCTGCTGGTCGGCGTCGGGTTTGCCGTCGCCGCGGTTGGGGCGGGCCCCGTCGCGGCCACCGCCGCTGCGGCCGCCTCCTTCGGAGCGCGGGCCACGGTCACGGCCACCACCGCCGGAGCCGCCGCTACGGCCGCCGCGCTCGGGGCGTCCGCCAATTTTACCGCGCAGACCACTGAAGCGTTTGGGGTCGAATTCGGGCGCTTCGCCCAGACCCATGGCCTCGGTGATGCTCTGCTTTTCTACTTCCCGCTCAATCAGCTTCTCAATCTTGATAACCCGGTCCTGGTCCTGGTCACTGATGAAGGTGATGGCCGTGCCTTTGGTGGCGGCGCGGGCCGTGCGACCAATGCGGTGCACGTAATCCTCGGCGGCGCGCGGAATGTCGTAGTTCACCACGTGGCTCAGCGAGTCGATATCAATGCCGCGGCTGAGCACATCGGTGGCTACCAGAATGGGGAACTGCTTGTTCTTGAAGGCGCGCATGATTTCCTCCCGCTCCTCCTGGGTACGGTCGGATGAGATGCCCCGGGCTTCAATGCCCAGCTTATTGATGGCCCGCACGATGCCGCCCACGGCCGCTTTCTGGCTGGTGAACAGCACCATGCTCTGCACATCCTGGGTTTTAATGATGTGCTCCAGCAGGTAAATCTTCTGGCGGTCGAAGGCCATGTAGAACTGCTGGTCGATGCCGGCGGCGGGCTTGGATACGGCCAGGCGGATTTCCTCCGGATTCTTGAGCAGCTGCTGCGAAAAGTCGCGGATTTTGCTGGGCATGGTGGCCGAGAACAGCAGCGTCTGGCGCTCCTTAGGCAGCTGCCGCACAATGTTGAGGATGTCATCGGAGAAGCCCATGTCCATCATCTTGTCGGCCTCATCCAGCACCAGATACTTCAGGTCCTCGAACTTCACGTAGCCCATCTGCATGTGGGCAATGAGGCGGCCGGGCGTGGCAATGATGATGTCGGCGCCGGAGGTGAGGGCGCGCTTCTGCTGCTCCCAGCCTTCACTTTTGCCCCCGCCGTAGATGGCAATAGAGCTGGCTTCCACGAAGTAGCCGAAGCCGGTCACCTGCTCGTCAATCTGGGTGGCCAACTCGCGGGTGGGCACCAGAATGAGGGTGGAGGTGGTGCCGTGCTTGGCGTGGGAAATCTTGTCGATGAGGGGCAGCAGGTAGGCTGCCGTTTTGCCGGTGCCGGTCTGGGCGCAGGCTATCAAATCTTTGCCTTCCAGAATGCGCGGAATGGCTTGCTCCTGAATAGGCGTGGCATTCAGGTAATTCATGGCATCGATGCCCGCCAGCAGGTCATCGTGCAGGTTAAACTCGTGAAACGTCAAGGTGCAGCTGTGTTTTTAGATTGATTGATGGCTGACCCTGCTTTTCGGTCAGCAAACCGCTTTGTGAATTGCAACAAAGATAGAGGGATTTGCGTGCCGTTGCGGCTGGGCGGTAGTAGCGCGCATAGAACGTCATTCCGAGCGGAGCGAGAAATGACGTTCTTTTCAGCCTTTACCCGCCAGCACCTCCAGCTGCCAGCGCAACTGCTCGGCGCGCACTGGGAAGGGCTGGCCGTGGCGGATGGTTTGGTAGACGGCTTCGAACAGGCCCTGGTACTGGCCCTGGGGCGCGGCAAGGTGTGAAACCTGGATTTCACCGGGGGCGGGTACCAGCGTGAGGGTGCCTTCCTGGCCGGCGGACTCGTGGCCATACGTGGGCGCAGTGGGCGGCAGGCCCTGATCAAGCTGGGTTTCCTGCACGTCGGCGCGGCTTTTCTGAAAGGAGCCGAGGGTACCGTGCAGCACGTACGCCGGTACCGGGGCGGCCGTGAGCAGGCTGCCAGCCACAAACACGTTCAGTCCCTGCGAATACTGCAGATGCACGTGGAAGTAGTCATCGACGCGGGAGCCGGGGCGGTGACTGGCGCGCGTGACATGGGTGCGTTCGGGCTGCCCGAACAAGCTCAAGGCCTGATCCAGCACGTGCGGGCCCAAATCAAAGCTGAGGCCGCTGCCGGGTACGGCCGGGTCTTCCTTGAAAGTTTTGGTATTGAGGGCCGTTTTGTACCGGTCGAAGCGGAAATGCACCTCGGTCAGTTCGCCCAGCTGCCCACTTTCCACTACTTGCCGCACCAGCTGAAAATCGGAGTCCCAACGGCGGTTCTGGTAGGCCAGTACGTGCCGGTTTTGGGCCGCGGCCACAGCCAGCAACTCGTCCAGCTCGGCTACGGTGGTTGCCACTGGCTTTTCGATGAGCACGTGCTTACCGGCCTGCAAGGCCTGCTTGGCCAAGGCAAAATGCGTGTCGTTGGGTGTGTTGATGATAACCAGCTCCAGCTCCGGGTCGGCCAGCAGCTCAGCCACGCTGTCGTAGCTCGTGACGGTGGGATAGTGCTGCTGGGCCTGTTTGCGGCTACGCTCCACTACGGCCCGCAGCTGAAAGCCGGGGTGGGCCTGCACGAACGGCGCGTGGAAAATGCGGCCCGACATGCCGAAGGCCAGCAAGCCGGTTTGAATGGGGAAGGACATGGGCGTTTTTCGTGGTTGGAGAGGAAAGTGGAAGGGCGGGATGTCAAGAACGTCATTCCAGGAACGTCGTTTCAAGAACGTCATTCCGAGCGGAGCCGAGGAATCTCGCGTGCAATGGTAAACTTGCCGTAAGAGTTAGTTGCTACAACATCAGCACGCGAGATTCCTCGGCTACGGCTTCGCCTTCGCTCAGAATGACGTTCTGTTTATTACCCCTCCACCCAAACCATGGCTACGCTCGACCGTTTTTCTTCCCAGGCAGATTTGTACGCCCGCTACCGCATCGACTACCCGACGGAGCTATACCAATGGCTGCTGCCGCAGGTGCCGGGCCGGGCCCGAGCCTGGGACTGCGCCACCGGCAACGGGCAGGTAGCGGCGGTGCTGGCCGAGCATTTCGCCCAGGTAGAGGCCACCGACATCAGCACCGCCCAGTTAAGTAAGGCCCCGCAACGCTCTAACATCCGCTACCAAACGGCCCGCGCTGAGCATACGCCGTTTGCTGCGGATAGCTTCGATCTGATAACGGTAGCCCAGGCGGTGCATTGGTTTGACATGGACGCCTTCAATGCCGAGGTGCGCCGCGTGCTGCGGCCGGGCGGCGTGCTGGCCGAGTGGGGCTACAACCTGCTCACCATCAGCCCCGAAATTGATCCGCTGGTGCGGCACTTCCACGACGACACCATGCGGCCCTATTGGGATGATAACCGCTGGCACATTATGGATGAGTACGCCCGACTGCCGTTTCCGTTTGTCGGGGCGCAAACCGCCCGCTTTGCGGTGCGGCGGCAGTGGTCGGCGGAGTGGCTGCTGAACTACCTGCGCACGTGGTCGAGCGTGGCCAACTTTCAGAAGCAGCACCAGCAGGACCCCGTTCTGCAGCTTGCCGGGGAGCTGACGCAGCTGTGGGGGCCGGGGGAGCGGGAGGTAGTGTTTCCGGTGTTTGCGCGGGCGGGGCAGGTTGAGTAGAGCGGTGCTACCTTCGGCCGCATGAATACTGCTTCTGAACTACCCCTGGCCGGACTGCGCGTGCTGGAGCTGGCCTCGGTGCTGGCCGGGCCGCAGGTGGGCCAGTTTCTGGCCGAGCTGGGGGCTGAGGTGCTCAAGCTGGAAGCCCCGGCCGGCGACGTCACCCGTACCTGGCGCACCCCTGCCGAAGACCCCGCCACCACCGTAACGGCCTACTTCAGCAGTGCCAACTGGGGCAAACGCAGCCAGATTATCGACCTGACCACCGAAGTCGGCCGCGCCGCGCTGCACCAGCTGGCCGCCCGCGCCGACATCGTGCTGACCTCCTACAAGCCCGGCGACGCCGAAAAGCTCGGGGCCGACTACGCCACGCTTTCAAGTCAGAATCCGCGCCTGATTTATGGTCACATCACCGGCTACGGCCCCCACGCCAGCCGGGCCGGCTACGACGCCGTGCTGCAGGCCGAAACCGGCTTTATGCACCTCAACGCGGCCGGCCCCGGCCACGCGCCCCAGAAAATGCCCGTGGCCCTCATCGACCTGCTCACAGCCCATCAGCTCAAGGAAGGTTTGCTCACGGCCCTGTACCGGCGCGAGCGGACCGGGCAGGGTGCGTTGGTGCAGGTGAGTTTGCTGGATAGTGCGCTGGCTTCCCTGGCCAACCAGGCGGCCACCTACCTCGTCACGGGCCACGACCCCCAGCCAATGGGCTCCGGCCACCCCAGCATCGTGCCCTACGGTACCGTGTACACCGCCCAGGATGGTGTGCAGCTGCTGCTGGCGGTGGGCTCCGACCGGCAGTTTCAGCAGCTGTGCGCCGTGCTGCAACGGCCTGAGTGGGCCGGGGATGAGCGTTTTTGTCGTAACCCCAATCGGGTAACGCACCGTGCCGAGCTGGAAGAATTGCTGGCCGGCCGCATTGCTGAGGTAAACGGTGCGGAGCTGCTGGCGGCCCTGGAAGACCTGGCCGTGCCGGCCGGAGCCGTGCGTACGGTAGGTGAGGCGCTGGCCCAGCCCTCGGCCCAGGCGATGCTGCTGCCCGCCGCTGCTGGTTTCGTGTGGCCGGGGTTGCGTACGGTAGCTTTTCGGAGCAACAGCTGGCCGGTTGCCGGGCAGTTGCTGGCCCCGCCGCCATTGCCCGGACAGGCCGAAAACTAAATTTGTCGGGTGCCAGTCAGGGGTAATCCGGCCGGGAAGCAGGTTGGTCGAAAGTGCATAAATCGAAACTAAGAGCCGGTTAGTTTGCGTAGGTACCAGATTCCAAGACTGTGCTCCGGCGCAGTTGGTTGTTGAATCTGGGCTTAACGCTGTATTTCAGACCTGGTCCACTTACTCACATGGTAATGCCGCACACCTCGCCCGCCACGCTGCCCCAAACCGACGACGGTACCCCCGGCGCTCCGCTGCCCACTGCCACTGCCGATACTGCCGCTACCGCCAGCACGCCCAACTCCGAGAACCAAGCCCCCAATGCGCCTGGTGCCCCCGCACCTTCGCCCGAAGACCGTCTTGACCTCATTTTCGACGGCCTGAAGCAGAAATCCTCCGCCAAGCAGGCTATCTACCGCAATACGCTGGCCACGTTTGATTTGCTGCGCAAGGTATCACAGGAGCTGGTAGTGGAGCTGAGCCGCAAAATTACGCCCGTCGATTCCACGGTGATTATCGAGTATCGGCCGGTGAATGATATGGAGTTCCACATCCGGTTCTCGGGCGATCTGCTGGTGTTCGTGCTGCACTCCAACATCGTTACTTTTCCCGACGACTATGGCCCAATGGCTACCCGCTACGTGGAGGAAGACTTCCGGCGGCGGTTTTTCGGCCACATCATGGCCTATAACTTCATGGCCGACAGCATCAAGTACCAGCGCTTGAACGACCCCGGCTACCTGGTGGGCCGGCTGCTCATTAACATCGATAACCACTACTTTCTGGAAGGGGTGCAGCAGCTAGAACTCCCTGACAACGACATGTCGGATAACCCCGTCACGGAGGACAGCCTCAAGCTGTTCGTGGAAAGCGCCATGATTGCCGCCGTCAATAACGACCTGGTTGCCCCGCCGCTGAGCGACATTCAGAAAATTTCAGTGAAGCAGAAGCTGGAAAACCAGCAGGTGAGCCGGGGCAGCAAGGTGGGCTTCAGCTTCTACCACGAGCAGCATCACCCCAGCATTGACGGGCTGCCGTATTGAACTGGTGAATTTGTGAAGTGGTGAGCTTGACGTTCTGTCATTGCGGGCGGAGCGAAGCAATCCGTCCTGTCCGAAGTGACAAGCCTCAAAAAAGCGAAAAGTCCCTGCCGTTCGTACTGACGGCAGGGGCTTTCTGCTTATTCTATACTTGTCGCCTTGAAGAGGACGGATTGCTTCGTCGTGCCTCCTCGCAATGACGGTTACCGCTTCTGGTAGCCGACTTTCTCGCGTACTTTGTTGAGCACTTCGGAGCCGTAGGCCTGGGCTTTGGCGGCACCTTCGGCCAGCTTGCGGTCCAGCTCGGGCAGGTTGTTCATGTAGAAGTTGAATTGCTCCCGCTCCTGGGCGAAACGGCTGCGGATAACTTCAAATAAGGCCTGCTTGGCGTGGCCGTAGCCGTAGCCGCCGTTCAGGTAGTTCTGGCGCATTTCGGCGGTCTGCTCGGGTGTGGCCAGCAGCGAGAACAGCTTGAAGGTGGTGTCGGTATCGGGGTTTTTGGGGGCTTCCAGCGGCGTACTGTCCGATACGATGAGCTTGATGTTTTTGAGCAGGGCCTTGTCATCGAGGAAGATGTCGATGATGTTGCCGTAGCTCTTGCTCATCTTCTGCCCGTCGAGGCCGGGAATGGTCTGGATCTGCTCATCCACCCGCGCCTGGGGCAGCACGAAGGTTTCTCCGTAGCGGTTGTTGAAGGCCGAGGCAATGTCGCGGGCAATTTCTAGGTGCTGCACCTGGTCTTTGCCCACGGGCACGATTTCCGCGTCGTAAAGCAGGATGTCGGCCGCCATCAGCACCGGATACGTGAACAGGCCTGCATTCACGTCGGAAAGCCGGTCGCTCTTGTCCTTGAACGAGTGGGCGTTGGCCAGCATCGGGAAGGGCGTGAAGCAACTCAGGTACCACGTCAGCTCCGTCACCTGCGGCACGTCCGACTGGCGGTAGAACAGGTTCTTGTCGGTATCGAAGCCGCAGGCCAGCCAGGAGGCCGCCACGGCGTAGGTGTTCTGGCGCAGCGTTTCGGCGTCGCGCACGGTGGTGAGAGAATGCAGGTCGGCAATGAACAGCAGGCTTTCGTTGGCGCTGCTTTTGGAGAGTTCAATGGCCGGAAGAATGGCGCCAAGCAGGTTGCCCAGGTGCGGGCGGCCAGTGCTCTGAATGCCGGTGAGGATGCGGGACATGAGGAAAAACAGGAGTAAGACGTATGTAATTCGAAATTCTATTTTCCGGTAATGTTGTATTGGTGTATACGACTTGCTATTGCTTCTAATTCTGTTTTTTTATTTTGTAGTAATGCCTGTATATCTGGTGAGTTTGGAAAAAGAGCCAGGAGCTCTTCAGTAGAGCTAGTGTTCTTATTAAAACCGAAAGTTTTTTTAGAGGTGTAGACTATATATTTATCTGTGCCTTTTTTGCGGAATACAGGCGTGTTTAAATACGATACGGTATTGCCTGATTGATAGACGTAGCCATATCTGTAAATTTCTATCTCTGCTAACTCCAATATCTCCAAAAAAACAGGGTCATTATGTTCCCTTCGGTCATAAATAGCTCTGTTGGCAAAAGGAATGTTATCAACCCGAATGAATGACTGGCCATCAATATTAAAGGACTGTACTTCATGAATCGGATATTTATTTTTTCCTGATTCATCTTTCACAACCAGCTTGGCACGCGAGAAAAAGGTGGCTAAATTGTAAGTTATTTCGCCTTTGCCTGTAGTGCCATTGACTAATAAGAAGCTTCCGGTCTTGTCTTTTTTTTGCGCAATTGCTGGAGTGCCAAGACCGCAGATAGTTAGCAAAACTAATAAGAGCGTTTTCATTGATTAATGGTGATTATTTACACTGCCTCGTCGGCCACTGCTTCCTGCTGCAGCTCGCGGGTGGCCTCGTCGCCCAGGTACCGGTCGATGAGGGCGTGGGCGAGGTACAGCACGGGCGTGAGCAGAATGGCCGCCGCAAATTTATACCAGTAGTTGGTGTTTGCCACGCTTAATACCTGGTCGAAGCTCCAGTTGCCGAATACATAGAAGGCCACGAACAGCACCACAAACGAATCGACGAGCTGGGAGATGAGCGTGGAGCCGGTGGCCCGCAGCCAGATGTAGCGCCCGCCCGCTACGCGCCGGAACCACTGAAACACCGACGCATCCAGCACCTGCCCGATAATAAAAGCCGTAATGGAGCCAATGATAATGCCCAGCCCCTGCCGGAAAATGCTCTGGTAGGCAAACTCAATGTTAAACGGCCGCCCCTGGCCATCCTTGCTATTCACATCCAGCCAGAATTGCGCCGGCGGCAGCTTGGTAGTGGCCAGAATCACGAGGAAGGCGTACAGAATCAGGCCCACCGTGAGGAAGCTCACGCGCAATACCCCAGCCCGCCCGAAGTACTCGTTGATGATATCGGTGGTGATGAACACCACCGGCCAGATGATAACGCCCGCCGTGAGGTTGCCGGGCAGGCCCAGCAGCGCCTCCACCGAGAAAATCTTGACGCCGATAATTTCGGCCAGCAGCGCATTTACAATAAAAATGCCACTCAGCACTAGGTAGAGCTGCTGCTTTTTATGGGATAAAGGTTGGGGCATACGGGAGGGGAGAAGAAGGAAATCAGCGGTTGATTTCGGGTACTGGAAGGGCACTATGCAGAGGGCAGAGAAGCATCTCGCGTGCTGGCGTCTGGATAGCTTAGTAACGTCTCAAGCAATATACTTGGCTATGCTACGGCATAACGCTCTGCTACTCAGTCAGGCTTACCGACAGGCCTTCCACGGCCAGTTCTGTCCATTCAAACTGCGTTTTGGCCTCGGCCAGTAGGGGCTGCAGGTCGCGGTAGCGGCTGCTGAAATGGCCGATAAGCAGGCGGTGCACCTGGGCCCGCCGGGCCAGCAGGCCAGCCTGCCGGGCGGTGGCATGGTGTGTAGCGGCGGCCCGCTCGCGCATGTCATCCAGAAAAGTGGCCTCGTGGTACAACAGATCCACGCCGCGCACCAGATCAGCCAGACTTTCGGTATACAGCGTATCGGAGCAGAAGGCGTAGCTGCGGGCCCGTTTGGGCTCGGCGGTTACCTCGGCATTGCGTACCAGTACCTGGCCGTAGTCGTCCAGCAGGTCGTCGCCGGAAGTAAGGGCAGTGAGTTGGGCGGGGGTGAGGCCATCGGGCAAACGCTCGGCCAGCAGGCGGCGACGCTTGGGCTTCTCCCGAAACAGGTAGCCACAGCACGGAATGCGGTGGCGCATGGGCAGCGTGTGTACCGTCAGGTTCTTGTCCTCAAAAATCTGGAGGTGTTGGGTGGTATCCACGGGCGTAAACTCCAGCTCAAAATTGAGGTGAGTGTAGGAGTGCCGGAACTGTGTGGTCAGCACTTCATCCAGACCGGGCGGGCCAAACAGCCGTAGGGGCTCGGTGCGACCGTTCAGGTGCATAGTGCCCAACAGGCCAAACAGCCCAAAAAAATGGTCGCCGTGGAGGTGGCTGATGAAGATGGTGTGGATGCGCTGATGCCGGATTTTGTGCTCCATCAGCCGGCGCTGGGTACCCTCGCCGCAATCAATGAGGTACTGCGTGCCGCCCACCGTGAGGACCTGCGCCGTGTGGTGGCGGTCCATGAAAGGGGTGGCGGAGGCACTGCCCAGAATTTTCAGCTCGAACTCCAAAATTTAGCTGTTAGCTACTAGCTGCTGGCTGCTAGCATATGCGGTAAAACACAAACTAAAGGCGCGGTTACGAAGCCACAGAAGGGAATAAAAAAAGCTGTTGACTATTAACTATCAGCGGAAAGCTAACAGCTAATAGCCAACAGCTAACAGCTTCTATACCGGCTATTCCTTGCTGGTCAGGTCCCGCTCAATGGCGTGGAGGAAAATCCGGTCAATGCCTTCTTCCACTGTGGGCAGGATGTGCAGTACCGACTCCAGCTTGGAAATGGTAATGAGCTTCATCACATGGTCCTGCAGGCCCGTGAGCACCAGCAGGCCGCCGGTAGAGTTGCACAGACGGTTGGCAATCAGGATAGAGCTCAGCCCCGACGAATCGGTGTATTTTACATTGCTCAGGTCCAGAATCAGGTTATTGATGCCTTCGGCATTCAGCTTCACAAATTCCGATTTCAGATCAGGCGCAACAGTGGTGTCGAGCTTCTTCTCGTCAATCGTAATAATTGTGTAGGTTTCTTTTTTATCGATGGAGTACTTCATACCGCAGGTTATTCGGTGTTTACGGGAGTTGCGAAGGTAACAAAAAAACTCATGGGACGTGAGGAGTTGATGAACGGTCGGAAAACGGCTAAAACAGCGGCTTAAAGCCGTTTTTTGCCTGCCAATCCGAAGCTCAGGGTACTCCATGTGCTCTGCCAGTCGGCGGAGACGCCTGCAGGGGCTGGCTCCATGCGCACAGTGCTGGCAAGGTACTCACCAGCCTCCGATAAACGAAACAGCACCCGGCCATTTTGGTTACTGCGGAGCTTGCTGATTAGTGCCTGAGGCTGGTGGGCGCGCTGCCAAAGTGCTACCTGTTGGCCCGCTACCGGGTGCCCATAGCGTAGCACGCGCACGGTAAACGCGGCCCCAGGCATCAAGGTATAAGGATTCTGCTCCGGTACCAGTTCAAGTGGCAAGTTCAGTACCCGGGCCCAGGCGCGGGCTGTGTCGGTGGGCAGTACCGGGCCAGCTTGTACCAACGTTTTGGCGCAACGGCGGTAGGCTTCACGGCCAGGCTTGGCAGAATCACCGCGCTGCTGGCGCTGAGCCAGGATAAAACCAAAATCTTCCTGCTGCAGATAGGTTGTGAATTCAGCTGCGGGCAAGGTTGTGAAGGCGTTATCGGTGGTCAGGGTCACCAGATGCGTGCCAGGCTGCTGCAGCGTGATGGTGCTGGCTAGCGTATCGGCGGGAGCAGTGGCGGAGAGTAGGTCAACCGAAGATTGGCCCGGAGCGTGGTGCCAGAAACCGGTGAGGCGGTTACGCTTGCCGGCCCAGACATCTCCCTGAAAATGGCTGCCGATCAGCCGCCGGATGTGCACGCGCTGACCCGGCTGCACCCAAAACCGAACGGGTTCCAGCCAGAACTCCCGGGCCCGGGCAACCCCAACGAGGGCTCCGCTGAAAGCGACGAGCAGGGCAAAACGGCAGACCAGCGGCCGGCCGGGGCGGATGTGGAGCATGGCGAGTATGCTGGTGGTTACAGGAATGGTGGAAGCCGGCCCTGGGCTGAGGTTAGTGGCTGTCAGAGATATGTTCAGATGGCGTAATACGCTTTATCTGCTAATTAAGCAGGATTTACCTGGTTAGGATACAAAATTTTGTGCTCCCTCAACATTTGTAAAAGACTGACGGTAGTGTAGTTATGTGTTTAATGTTTCGCCCAAAAAAATTAAACAAAATGGACAGATTCTCGAAAACATGGTCCTTACTACGGGTGCTGGCACTCTGGCTGGGCGGTGTAGCGGCTTTGGGCCTCGCGGCCTGCGACGATGACGACGACGATGATGCCATGCCCGCCAACACCACGCAGAATATTGTGCAGGTAGCGCAGGGCAACGCCAGCTTCAGCACGCTGGTAGCCGCCGTTACCAAGGCCGATCTGGGCACTACGCTCAGCGGTACCGGTCCATTTACCGTTTTTGCGCCTACCAATGATGCGTTTGCCAAGCTAAGTCCACCCTATAACACGGCGGCTAACATTACGGCCATTACCGATGCCAACCAGATTGCCACATTGCGCGGTATTCTGCTTTATCACGTGGTAGGGGCCAATATTAAGGCGGCCGATATTCCATCCGGAGCCAGCACCCGCACCACGGCCCGCCCAGCCAGCGTGGTGGGCGGCGTGACGCTGAACGATAATACGATCTACCTAAGCAAAAACAGCAACGGCGTATTCATCAACGGCAACACCAAAGTAGTGACGGCCGATGTAGCCGCCAGCAATGGTACCATCCACGCCATCGACAATGTGCTGATGCCGCCTTCCCAAACCATTGCCCAGATTGTGGTAGCCAACGCCAGCCGCACTACGAACCCCGAATTCACGCTGCTGCTTCAGGCTCTGCAGCGGCCGGCAGCCTCGGCCATTCTCACGGCGGCTGGTACGCAGAGCGCTAACGTAACCGTGTTTGCACCTACTGATGCCGCTTTCCGCACGTTGCTGAATGGGGCCGCGCTGAGCTCCGTATCAGATGCCGACCTGACGGCTATTCTGTCGCGCCACGTAATCGGGACAGGTCGGGTGTTTTCGACTGATCTGACGGCTGGTACGGTCACGACGCTGGGCGGCCCCGTAACGGTAGCTGCGGCGGGTACTGGTTTCACCGTGCGCGGTGGAGCGGGCACTGCAGCCAATATAACCACGGCCAATGTACTGGCTACCAACGGTGTCGTGCACATCATCGACCAGGTAATTCGCCCCTGAATTTAGTTATCAGTTGTTCGTTGTCAGTTTTTATTTGGCAGCGAAGAACTAAAAACAAAAAGGTCCGCCTCTTGAGGCGGACCTTTTTGTTTTTAGTTCTTCGCCATCCGTTTCCTGAGGCCGAACTTTAACTGGGAACTGACAACTAACAAATCAACTCCGCTCCAGTGCCAGCTCGTAGGCCCGGTCGTAATACACGCGCAGGTTTTTCCAGTCGTATATCTCAGCGGAGCTTTCCACGTTGTTGCGCTGCATAATCCGCTCCCGGCGGTTCATCTGCACAAAGTTCCAAAGCATATCGGTGAGTTCCTCCGCGGCCTCGTCGAAGCTTTTTTCCTGGCGCTGCACCACAAAAATACCCTTCTCCTCGTGGTTGGGCACGTTTTGCATCACGTAGTCGCCGAAGCCGGACAGGTCGCTGGTGACGGCTGGCACGCCGCGCGCCACGCATTCCAGCGGGGTGTAGCCCCAGGGCTCGTAATAGCTCGGGAAAATGCCCAGGTGGCAGCCGCGCACAAACTGCCCGTACTCCATGCCGAACAGGGGTGAAGTAGGCGCCACGAAATCGGGGTGGTACACGATTTTCACCCGGTCGTGCTGGTTGTTTACCAGGTTGGAGCGGCGCAGGAAGTTCAGGATGTCATCCTGGGCGTCGTCCACCAGGTTGTGGGTGATGACGGGGGGGAGGTTGGTGGTTTTCCAGGTTTGCAGCAGGCGGCGGTAGCGCAGCTTCCAGTAGTCGTCCACCATGCTGCTCAGGTCGGGCAGACGGTGGTCGGTGCTGGCGGCGGCGGCGTAGAACAGCCGCTCGCCCACCTGCTGCTCAATGGCCTCGCAGGTGGCCTGCACTTCTTCCAGCACGGCCCGGCTTTGCAGCACCTGCGGGTTGATGCTGTGGAAGGGCCGCTTAGTGATGAAGAACATGACCACGTTGCCCTCCAGCCCGCTCTGTTGCAGGCGGTAGTTGAGGCGGGCCAGGGCTTCCAGCGTGAGGTCGAAGCCTTTGTTGTGGTACTCGTAGCGGCCCGAGGTGAACAGGTACAGCGTCTTATCCAGGTCAAAAGAATACGACTGGAAGAAGTGCGCCATCACAAACTCGTGAATCTTGCTCTTATACTGCTGGTGCAGGTTCTGGAACTCGTGCAGGGCCACAAACCGCTCAATGTTGAGGCCGTTGGGCAGCACCGCGTCCGGAATCCGGTCGAGCAGGTAGATGCACTCCCGCACCGTCAGCTCACTCACGGTGGTGAATACGTGGGAGCCGTGGGCGGCGGCCCGCTCCATGGTCACGGCCGGCTCAATGTTGAAGTGCCGGGCCTCCGCCTGCCAGTCCACCTGCATGAGGTGGTCGTAGAAGTTGGGGTCGTTCATGGCCAGGTAGCGGCCCAGCAGGGTGGCGTGAGTGGTGAACACCACGTGCACTGGCACCTGCTCGCGGCGCAACGCCGGAATAGCCACGCCCGTCATCCACTCGTGGAAGTGGGCAATGAGCTGCTGGGGCGGGGCTACCTCGGCGGCCAGAATCTGCAGAAATACCTTCGCCAGCTCTCCAAACGCCACTACTTGGTGCAGCAGGTCGTCGTTGTCGGGCATTGGGATGTGGTGGTGATGCCAGAGGTCGGACTTGATCTGGCCGAGACTGGGGTATGCCTGGAAAGGGTTGATGAGCACTACCCGGGGCCGGCCCGTTACCAGCCAGATGCCCATGCACACATCGTAGCCCCGGCGGCGCATCTCCAGCACGGCCCGGGCAAACGGGTCGGAGAGCTTGGCCAACTGGTAGTCGTCGTAGGGCTCGAACTCGCCCTGGGCCTGATGCGCGAAATAGGGGCCCAACAGGCAATACCGGTCATCCCAGACCTGCACGGTAGCGGGCACTTTGCTGCGGATAACGGTGTAAATCCCGCCGACCTGATTACAGACTTCCCAGGCGGCTTCCACCAGCAGGGCATCAGGAGCCACGGGCTCGGGCGTGGGTAAGGGAACTTGCATGAACAAACAACTACGGATGGGAGTACCGGCAAGATATACGGCCTACCGGAGTTTCCGACGGCCGTTGCAAGAAAAAGCGGCGTTTTACGGGCGGCCCGAAGCCCCACCGTAAAACGCCGCTTTCGCGTTCCGCAAAAATTCAGGCCTATTGTGGGTCCTGGGAAATAATCAGCACCGAGTAAGGTGCCAGGCCAAAAGTGCCATGGAAAGGCTGGTCGTCGTACACGCCATTGTCGGCCTCGGAGTCCACGCTTTCGAAGTTGCCGAACTCGTGGTCGTAGCCCTGCCAGTCGGAGTTAAAGCGTACCCGCCAAGTACCGCCGCGGGGCAGGCCAATGGTGTAGTTGGGGTGGGCCCGGTCGGCAAAGTTGCAGAGCACCACAGTCGTATCGCCGGGGCCGCCCTGGTCGCGGCGGATGTAGGCCAGAATCTTATCCTCATTGTTGATGTGGTGCACGTGCACGCTCTGGCCCAATAGCCCGCGGGTATTGCCATCCAGGTTGCGCCGCAACCGAATCAGATCCTGGTACAGGCGCACTAGCCCGGCGTGTTCCTCAGCCCGGTTCCAATCCAGGGGCTGGTCATCGGAAAAGGAGCCATCGGCCAGCATGGTCTGCCCCTGGAAAATCATGGGGATACCGGGTACCGTGAATACCAAAGCTGCGCCCAGCGTGGAGCGCTTTTTCGGAAACCAGGAGGCCGCGTTACCGGGCATGATTTCCTCGGTTACGCGGGCTTTGCCATTGGCTACCTCGTCGTGGCTTTCGGTGTACACCACGCGCTGGAAGGCGTCGCCGTTGTAGCGGGCTTCCACGGCTTCGGCCACGGCAAACATGTTGCGGTCGGCATCTTCGGGCGTTACCAGCGCGTCGCGCACGGGGTACACAAAGCGCGCATCCCACTGCGACGAAAAGCCCTGGCCGTCTTCCTCGGGGCTTTTGGTGATGTACTCATTGCCCATGAGGTCCTCGGCAATGGTGATTTTCCAGGGCATCCGCTCCCGGATTTCCTCATTGATCCACTTCATCAGGCTCCAGCCGTCGGGCAGGTCCCGGGAGGGGTCACTGGTGCCGTCCACGTTGCGGATGTGGGCAATGGCGTCGCAGCGCAGGCCGTCCACGCGGTAGTCTTCCAGCCACATCAGGGCATTGTCGCGGATGTAGCGGCGCACGGCTTCGCGGCCGTAATCGGGGCGGTTGTGGCCCCAGGGCGTTTCGGCGCGCCAGTCGTTGTAGAAGTAGATGCCGCCGCCGTCGTTTTCCTGCCAGCCATCGAACTGCCACAGGTCCAAATCACCCGGCCCGAAGTGGTTGTACACCACGTCCAGAATTACGGCAATGCCGCGGCGGTGGGCCTGTTTGATAAACTCTTTGAAAGCCTTGGGCCCGCCGTAATCAATTTCAATGGCGAAGGGGTGAGCCGGGTTGTAGCCCCAGCTCAGGCTGCCCGGAAACTCAGTGGCGGGCATAATTTCCACGGCATTGATGCCCAACTCCACCAGGTGGTCGAGCTTCTCAATGGCGTCGTAGAAGGTGCCGGGCCGCTCGGGGTCGGGGGCGTGGAAGGTGCCGATGTGCAGCTCGTACACCACCAGCTCGTTCCAGGCCGGCATCTGAAAAGCGTCGGTGTCCCAGTCGAAATGGGGGTCGTGCACCACGGAGTTGCCGGCCGAATGCGTTACCTCGCGGGTGTAGGGGTCGTTTTTGGTCAGCTCGCCGGTGGGCGTGGTCAGGTGAAACTTGTATTCGGTACCGGGGCCAAGGTCAGCAAAATCAGCGGCCCAGTAGCCGTCGGCTTCGTGGGTGAGGGGGTGAGCAGTAGCGTCCCAGTCGTTGAACGGGCCGACCACCGAAACGGCCGAAGCGGCCGGAGCCCACACCCGGAACGTGGTGCCGTGCTCATGCGGAATAGCGCCCATACCGGCCTGAAGCACGGCGGGGGCAGAAGGGGAGTCGGTTACAGGCATTGTAGTGTGTAAGAAAGGCAGCACAAAAGGTCAACAGTCAATGCCCCCTTTACTACAACTAAAGCATTAAGGTTGTGCTATGTATAGTGGTTTAACGATATGCCAGATATGGATATACGGCGCAGAAAGCTGATTTTACCCTTGCTGTAATGCGGCTGGCAGGAGCAGAGGCGTTACCTACGGTCATGCAAATACACCATAGGCCAGTCGGAAAAGCTGCATTTTTGCCGGGCTGATGCCATTCGCACGTCCGGCCCAATCCGGAACTGCTGCCCGCGCCCGGCTGTTTACCCATCCTCACTGCTAACATTCTCTACTGAGTGCCTCGTCCCAAACCCGTTGTATACGGCCTGTATTCCTGGACGCCCGAATACGGCCTGCGTTATGTTCACCCTGCCAACCGCCGCACGTTTGAGTGGCTGGAGCCGCTGGGCAAGGTGTTCGAGAAGATTGATGAAACCGACGATTGGATTTCGCTCCGCTACGATGAGCAGCAGTTCAAGGTGAGCAGTGAGCTGTTTAAGGAGCTGTACGTGAAGCCCCCGTTTAGCTTCGGTGACCTGGTGCAGGAAACCGACCCCGCCGACGACCAGCCCGCCCATGAAGGCCTGATTTCCGACGTGTACTACGACGAAGCCACCGATGCTTTCCGGTTTCAGCTGGTGGAAAAAAAGCGCAAAATCAAGCGTGTATTCGAGGCCAATGAGCTGGAATTGGTGTAGCCGGGAAGTAAAAAGCCAACGCCCTATTCGTTATCCTGAGCTTGCGAAGGGCCTTTTGACGTAAGAGCGACAACCGTACAACGGCTCGTGCTGACGTGAGAAAATCCTTCGCTGTGCGCAGGATGACGAATGCGGCGTTAGGCTTTTTACGTTCTCCCTTTAGCTTGTGCCTACACGCCCACGGCAATACCGATAACCACGGCTGCGGCTCCCAAGGCCAGCAGCAGCAGGTAGAGGGGCAGCACGAACTTCCACCACTCATCAAACCGCACCCCGCAGGCGGCTACAATGGCCATGAGGGCACCGTTGGTGGGCGTAATCAGCTCGCAGAGGCCGGCCCCGTACTGGTAGGCCAGCACCGTAACCTGCCGAGAAAGGCCGATGAGGTCGGAGAGGGGCACCAGCAGGGGCATCGTCAGCACGGCCTGGCCGCTTACGCTGGGCACCGGTAGGTGCAGGGCCGTGTGCACGCCTATCATACCCAGGGCTGCTATCCAGGCCGGTAAACCAGCCAGCGGAGCCGAAAGGCTGTTGACGATGGTATCCACAATCTGGCCCTGCTCCAGCACCACGAAAATGGCCCGGGCAAACCCGATCAACAACGCGGAAAAGGCAATATCCCGGAAGCCGGCAATGAAGCCTTCGGCCGTACCCGTGAGGCCCAAACCGCCCACCAGTCCGGCCACCATGCCCAGGGTGAAAAACAGGGCGGCCATCTGTTCAAACTCCCAGCCCAGCTTCAGCACCCCATAGGCGAAAAAGGCAAACCCACTGAAGAGCAGGAGCAGTACCACGCCGTGGTTGCGGCCCGGCGCAATGGTGCCGGCCGGGTCAGCCGCATCGGCGGTTTCGGGCTGCACGCGGTGGCGCAGGGCGTAGCGCACGGTGCCGCCAATCCAGATAACCAGCGCCAAGGCCAGAAATATCAATCGGAACCCGCCACCTGAGAGGAGCGGCAACTGGGCGAGTTTCTGGGCAATGCCCACCTGAAACGGGTTGAGCGGGCTGAACGCCGCGCCTACCGCCGCCGACCCAATGCTGACGGCCGCCGCCGTGAGGGTGGGGTACCCGATGCGTCGCATCAGAATGAGTAGCACCGGTACCAGAGGCACAATTTCCTCCTGCATATTCTCCAGCGCCCCCATAGTAGCAAACAGCACCGAAATGATGGGAATCACCACCGCCTCGCGGCCCCGGAATTTGCTCAGCAGCCAGTCGACGCCCTGGCGCAGGGCCCCGGTCAGGTCCACCACCGTAAACGCTCCGCCGGCCAGAAACACCAGGAAAATCACCGATGCAGCATCCACCAGGCCTTTGGGAATATCTACCAGGGCCTGAAGTGGGCTGACCGGCGTGGCGGCTACGCGGTGGTAGGAGCCGGCCACCACCACTTCCCGGCCGGTGGCGGCATCGGGGTGGCGCTCAAACACGCCGGCCGGTAGCACATAGCTCAGCAGGCAGGCCAGCAGGATAAACCCCACCATCAGGACCAGCGGGTGCGGAAAGCGTATCGTTTTCATGCCGCGAAGGTAGGACGGATGTTGAAAGTTGAATTCTGAATAATGAGTGATGAATTGCTGTGCGGGCTACTTTGTGCCGGGGCAGCGCGAACCACAAGCCCCCCGGCAGCTGTTTACCGCAAACCCTGCGCATTGACCACCGGCCAATTCATCACTCAACATTCATCACTCCCCTTTCATGAAGTACGCCGAGTTCAAGCAGCTGCATATGTACCGGCAGGCCGAGCACCTGGCGCAGCACGGCCACCTGCTGGCCGAGCGGCGACAGGACAGCTTCCGGCTGCGGCTGTTTGCCCTGGGCGACTTTTACGCGGAGGAGTGGCGGGAATGGGAGGCGGAGCGGATTCTGTTCATTCACCTGTTTCAGCATCCGGCCGGCCTGCACGACTACCTCAGCGCCATCCGGCTGCCCGAGGAGTTGTAATGCCGTGTATCCGGCGGCTGCTATATTGAGGCCATGAAGCCTTCCCGCCTCCTGCCACTGCTACTGGCTTTTATAAAATTTATCAGCAGCATGCTGGTGGCCAGTTCCGCCTACGAGTTGCACCGCGACGAATACCTGTACCTGAACTACGGCCAGCACCTGGCCTGGGGGTATCTGGAAGTGCCGCCGCTGATGGCCCTGCAGAGCTGGCTGACGCTGGCCTTGGGCGGGAGCTGGTTCTGGGTGAAGTTCTGGCCGGTCCTGTGGGGCAGCCTTACGGTGTACGTGGTGGCCCGGGCGGCGCAACGGCTGGGCGGCGGCAGCTGGGCGGTGGTACTGGCCGGGATATGCTACCTCGTGGGAGCCTATACCCGGCTTAATTTTCTGTTTCAGCCCAACTCCTTCGAGGTGTTTGCCTTCACGGCAGTCGGCTACCTGCTCATCCGGTACCAGCAGGACGGTCGGCCACGCTGGTGGCTGGCGATGGGCATACTGCTCGGACTGGCCCTACTGAACAAATACTCCGCCCTGTTCTTTATTGCTGCCCTGGGAGTAGCCCTGTTGCTTACACCGCTGCGGTGGGCACTACGCACGCGGGCCTTCTGGCTGGGGGCCGGGCTGGCACTGCTGCTGTGGCTGCCCAACCTGCTATGGCAGCTGCGGCACGGCATTCCGTTTCGGCATCATATGGCGCTGCTCCACGATACGCAACTGGTAAACGTATCGGTAGCTGATTTCTGGAAAGACCAGCTACTGATGAACCTGCCGGGGCTGTGGGTGTGGTCGGCCGGGCTGCTGGCGCTGCTGGCCGGGCCGTTGCGGCAATACCGGGCCGTGGGGTTGCTCTCGTGCGGTGGTTGGCTGCTGCTTACGGTGCTGCACGGCAAAAGCTATTACGCCCTGGGGTATTATCCCATTCTGTTTGCGGCCGGTGGGGTGTGGTGGGAGCAGGCGTGGGCTAAGTGGCCGCGAGCTGCCCGCCTGGCCCGGCCGGTCCTGCTGCTGCTGCCGGTGCTGCTGTGTCTGCCGCTGCTGCCGCTGCTGTTCACCGTGGAGCCCCCGGCCCGCATGCAGGCGCTGGGGCCGCGTTACCAAAGCACCGGTGCGTTTCGCTGGGAAGATGGCCGCAACCACGCCCTGCCCCAGGATTTTGCCGATATGCTGGGCTGGCAGGAACTGGCCGACAAAACCTGGCAGGCTTACTTGGCGCTACCCGCGGCCACCCGCGCCCACACGCTTATTCTGGCGGCCAACTATGGGCAGGCCGGGGCCATCAACTACTATAACCGCCGCCGCCCACTTCCGGCCGCGCACAGCTTCAATGGCAGCTACCTGCTCTGGCAAAGCCGCATGCCTTCATTGCCTTGGCAATACGTACTCCTCATTGATGACGAGCCGGATAATCTGGCCGCCCACTTCCGCTCGTTCTGCCGGGTAGGAGAAGTGCGCAACCCGTATGCCCGGGAGCGGGGCACCGCCATCCTGCTCGGCACCGGCCCCGATAGTGCCATTGTGCAGCGCATCCGCCAGGAGCGGCGGCAGGGGCTGGCCGAATGGGGAAAGTTTCGGGAGCAGGACCGTTGAGGCCAACTGTTCACTTACCGTTTCACTACCACGCTGGCTTCCGGGCGCTCTACGTCCACAATTTCCTGCTTTTCCAGCATGATTTTCAGGTCGTAGCGGGTAAGCTCCAGGGGGTCGGAGGCATAGTACTCCGGCTGGTTCAGAGACTGAACTTTCCCTTCGTTGTCGATTTCGTAGTTGTTGGCCAGCAGCTTCACGGTGTTGCCGGTTACATCTTGCACCTTCCACAGTGAGTAATGGCCATTATCCGTCCGCACGTGGTATAAGTCGCCTTTGTGAGGGGCGGTGATGAACGTCTGATTGGCCCGGTGGTTGTTGCTGCTGGCTATTAGTCCCCAGATGATCAGGGCCGCTACTACTGCCAGACCGATAAAATGCCACACGGGCACCTTGGCGCGCTGTTTCAGCTCCTGAAACGTCTGGCGCAGGCCAGTGTCCATTTCCTTGGGCTTAAGCACCTGCCGACAGTGCCCGCATTCCGAGGCTCCCACTTTCCCGATTGAAAACAGCGGTATCCAGTAAATGTGCGCGTACCGGCCAAATACACTCATGCGCATCCCGCTGGGAGCGGAGCAGGCCAGACACTCGCCCGAAACGGATTCAGTAAGCAGATGAGAGGAGCGGTAGCCGTAGATAATCATGCGGTAGCAGGTCAGAAAGCGAAGTGCTTGGCTCGGCAGTAGCAATAAAGCCGTGACCCGGTTAAGGGGCTTCGTGGTACACTATTGTCGAGGCCTAATATTCGGAATTTTTACCCGGAATTCGACAAGAAAAAATCCTAAATCTGTTCATTTTTTAGCATTATGCTAGTGCTGCCAGGTGCCGCTATGGCTGCGGCCGGCCAAAGCGGCGGCCAAAAAAGTCGTCGGGGTTCCAGGCTGGCCGTGTTGGGTTCTGGGCCACCAGATAGCCAATCAGGAAATTGAGCTGCACGTATTTCCGACCGGCTTCGTAATCGAAGGTGCCATTGCTGTCATCCTGGGGCTTGTGGTAGGTGACGGCCCGCCACTTCTGGACCTGCTCAGCCAGGTTGTTTTTGCCGTCGGCGGTGCGGTTGCCGTATTTGATGTGCAGGGCCGGAATACCCTGGGCCACAAAGCTGTACTGGTCGGAGCGGATGAAGCGGTTCTGCTCGGGCTCCGGATCCTCCTCTACCGTTAGGCCCAGGTGCTGGGCGGCCTCGGCTACGGGCTGCGCCAGCGTGGAGTGTTGCGCCCCCAACGGCACCACCGACAGCAGCGGGGCAATGATGGTTGGCATATCGGTATTTACGTCAGCTACGAGGCTGGTTTTGGGCACCGTGGGCCGGGCGGCAAAGTAGGCCGAGCCCAGCAGGCCGAGCTCTTCCCCGGTTTGCAGCACCAGCAAAATACTGCGCTTGGGTTTCTGCTTCAGATGCGTGTACAATCGGGCAATTTCCAGCACCGAAGCCACGCCCGAAGCATTATCGTGGGCCCCGTTGTAAATAGAGTCGCCCTGTACGGGTGCGCCTACGCCCAGGTGGTCGAGGTGGGCAGAGTGCACCACGTATTCAGTACGCAGCACCGGGTCGGAACCCGGAATCTGGCCGATTACGTTGTAGGAGTCAATATCCTGGTAGGACGACTGCCAATTGGCGCTCAAAGTACCGCGTAACGCCGCTGGTGCCGGGATACCCTGCCGCAGGCTGCTGAGCACTTTGCCCGTATCGGTGGCGGCATTGAGCAGCAGCGCGTGCAGCCCGGCCGCCGACAGCGTACCCGTCAGCTCCACGCCCGAGCCGCTGATGAAGCCCCGGGAAGCGGCCACCCGGCCATCGGAGCCCAGCACGCTGGTGGTAGAAAGCGGCCGGGCCGGGGTTGCAACTGTTGAAGTGGGAGCGGGGCGGGAACTGGCAAACAATACGCCCACGGCCCCGTGCCGGGCGGCTGTTTGCACCAACAGCGTCTGGTCCTGGCTGGCGGCGGCCACCGTGCTGGGGAAGCGGCGCGGCGCACCCCGGACAATCACCACTACTTTGCCCCGCACATCCAGGTTTTGGTAGTCGTCGTACCCCTGGTCGGGGGCCGAGATGCCGTAGCCCGCAAAGGCCAGAGCAGAGGCGGGCAGCTGGGCCTTTGGCTGCTCGGGGTGGGGAAACAGGTGAATCTCGGCTGGGGCTACGGCCAGTGGTCCGCCACCGGGCTGGTAGGTAACCATGGCACCCGGCTGCACCGTAGCCCGGCGCAGGCGTACGCGCTGCGTAAACGTACCGTCCTCGCCGGCGGGCTGCACGCCGAAGCTGCGCAGCTGAGCGGTTACATAATCCACGGCCAGCTGGTAGCCCGGGGTACCGGGCTTGCGGCCGCGCAGCTTATCATCGGCCAAGTATTGAATATGGGCCTTCAGGTCGTCGGCGCGAACCTGTCGCAGGGCTTTATCAACTTTTTTGGGAACTAGCTGGGCTGGCACCGACGTGGCAGCTAAATGCAGAAGGGCAGTTAGAAGTAGGTGAAAAGGGCGTTTCATGGTCCCAAAGTACAACCAACGACCTTATACCTTCGCCGTGGAACTAAGCCAGCTGCTCCAGTTCCTGCAGCAGCGTTTCGATGCGGGCGGCGTGATCATCCAACTGTTCCAGCCCTGCGCGCGACTCCTCCAACTGGCCGCGCTGGTACTGCTGCACCAGTGACTGGCCGGTGCGCAGCATCCGCTGCAGCTCCTGCTCCAGGCGCTGATACGGCAGCGACGTGCCATACTTGGGCTTCACGACTGTTTGCAGCCACACGCCCAGCGGGTTGTCGGCCAGCGAGAACAGACTGGGGTCGGGCTCCCGTACGCCATACAGCACCGAGCGCAGCCGCGACTTGAACAGCACCTGCTTGATGCGGGCCTGCTGAAAATCCAGAACACTCAACTCCATAGGGTGTGCAGTTCGGCCCGGAAGCCAGCCAAAAGGAAATACCGGGACCTGCTAGGCATTAGCATCACGGTTTTCGAGGGCTTGCCGGGCCAGTACCAGAGCAGTTACATCATACGCAAACACCGTAATGCCGGCTTTTTCGCCGTTTTCACGCAGTTGCTGATAGGTGAAGTTGAAATAATTGGTTTCCAGCTTCCCGCTCTGATTCCTGTCAATAGCAACAGGTATTTCGTTGCCCACAAATACCTCGCCGGTATTGTACACATTGTCCAGCAGCGTAATAAAACCCTGGTCTACTAACTCGGGCAGTGCATCGGCTACCGGCAACCCGAGCAGCTGCCGATCAGGAAACATGCTCTGGTACTGGGTGTTCACAAACTCGTAGCGGTGCTGAGGTCCCCGCAGCACACAAATCAGGGCCGGGGTGTGCATGAACAGGTTATAGAAGGTTTCGCGCTGCTGCTGCACCTGTTGAAACGCATGGTACGCCTGGTCTGAAAGCACGGCCTGCTGCTCGTTCTGCTCCAGCAACTCCTGCACCATCTGCTTCTGGTCATGAATATCCATGCCGCAGCCTACCCACATCAGCAGGGAGCCATCGGGGGCGAGGCGGGGCTGGGCGCGTACCAGCACCCAGCGGTACTGTCCATCGGCGCGGCGCAGGCGGTACTCCACCTGATAGGGCTGGCCACTGTCCACGCACTCCAGCCAGGCTTTGCGTACCCGCTCCTGGTCGTCGGGATGCAGGCTGCTGATCCATTGCAGACCGGTTTGCTGTTCCATAGCCTGCCCGGTAAACTGCAGCCAGCGGGAGTTGAAAAAGTCCCGACCACCATCGGGCTGGGCCGTCCAGATCATCACCGGCAAAGATTCCAGAATGAAGCGTGTGCGCTCGTGCTGCTCATTCAGGGCCTGCTGCATCTGGCGGTTGCGCTGCTCGGAGAAATAGCGCTCCGTCACGTCCTGAGTGCGCTGCAGAATAAACTCCAGTTCTCCGTTGGCATCAAGCACCGGATAGTGCGTGGCCTCCCAGTACAGCTCTTCCAGCTCAACGCCCGTATTCGTAATCTTTTCCAGATCGTAGCGGATAAGGGGCATCGTGTGGGGCTCCCGATGCCGGCGCACGTGCTCATGCGACTCGCGGATGATGCGCGCCGACTCCTCGTCGGTAGCCGGATATGCCTCAAAAAACGGCTTGCCTACCGCTTCTTCACGGCTTTTCAACGACACGGCCACGTGGCTGTCCGTGTTATCCACGATAGTTGCCTCTGCATTGGGGGCAATCAGCAGAAAGTTATCGGGCAGCGCATGAAACAGCCGTTGATAGTCGACTGGGAAGGCAGAGGTGGGCATGGGTAGAAAGCTGAAAACAGAGAAATCGGAGGACTGTCGGCTAGCCGGACCAAAAGTACTTGACAAAACCACAGTAATCGTATCGGCCGGCCTGCTGGGTATAAAATTGGAGTACTAGGTATCACGTTTCCACTTGTTCACCACGCCGTCGGTCGGCTAATATTGACTGTGCAACTTCCTGCATACGGAAGTGAAAAAAATATAGCTGAACCAGCAGTGGTTTTTTTCCGGTGCACCCAGTAGTTTTAACGCTCTCATAATTGCTATCAACCCGGAAACCGCACAGGTTTCAGTTGTATGATTCGTGTTCTTATTGGAGTACTATGGCTATGCCTGCAGGCAGGTACGGCCGCTGCCCAGCAAACTACCTACACTCCCTACTACTCGGCGGATACCACGCAGGCCTACCAACTGGCGGTAGCGCACCGCACGGCTATTCAGGCGCACCTGGGTGCGGCCAAAACCGGCAACAGCGAGTACCGGGAGCATTATAAGCGCATTGTGCGCGAGACATCTTCGGAAGTATACAACGCCATCCGGCACTCGGCCCTGCTCGATGCGGAGCTGAATGCTATGGTGCAGCGCGTGTTCCGGCAGATTCAGCAGGCCAACCCGCAGGTGGCTTCGGCCCGGCTGGTGCTCACGCGCAACCCGCAGGCCAATGCCTACGCCGTGGGCAATGGCACCGTCATTCTGAATGTGGGGCTGCTGCCCGGCCTGGAAAATGAAAGTCAGCTGGCCTTTGTGCTCTGCCATGAGCTGGCGCACATCCAGTGCCGACACATGGAAACCAGTATTCAGGAACGGCTGACTACCCTGCACAGCCGCGAGATGCGGCGGCAGGTGCGCCGCATTATTCAGGCGGAGTATAATATCAACTCCCGCATGAAGGATCTGGTGATGGGCCTTTCTCTGGACGGCAGCTACCACCAGCGCCGCCACGAGCGGCAGGCCGATTCACTGGGCTACGTATTACTAAAGCGCACCACCTACGAGGCCCCGCAGGCCTATCGGGCCCTGGAGCTGCTGGACCACATCGACGAGCCCGTGGTGAAGGAGCCGCTGGAGCTGGGCCGCTATTTCAGCTGCGCCGAGTTTCCCAAAACCTTCGAGGCGGCCCCCGCCCGGCCGCAGTCCATCTTCACGGTGAAGACGCCCGAAAAAACCGTACTGCAAACCACCGATACCCTTAAGTCGCACCCCGATTGTGCCAAGCGCATGCGCTACCTGCGCGAGCTAACGGCCGGCCAGATTGCCGAGGGGACCCAGCCTGTAACGCCCGAGTTTGCCCGTTTGCGCAGCATCAGTCGGCTGGAAGTGGTGCAAAGCTGGTTTGATACCGACTGCTACGACCACGCTCTGTTTGACGCCCTGCAGCAGCTGCGCTCCGACCCGCAGAATGCCTACCTGCGCTCCATGGTGCTGCTGAGCTTGTACGAGTTGCAGCACTACCAGCTTGACCACCGCTTCACGGAGGTGGTGTCCAATATGTCGGAGCACAATCCGGCTAATTTCAACCAGCTCCTCACGGTGCTGTATGGGCTGCGCACCACCGAGTATAAACAGCTGAGCGCCTGTTTCGCGCAGCTGGCCCCAGCCCCGGCCGACGATGAGTTTACCTTGGCCGCCCGCTACGCCGCCGCCATGCTGGCCGCCGACCAGCCCCAGGCCACGGCGCTTCGGCAGCAATATCAGGCCCGATTCCGCGCGGGCCGGTTCACTACGCTTCTATTTCCCGCACCGGCTGCCACCGGCCGAAAAACCCGTTAATCTCTCTCCATTTTACCCTTTTACTCCCGTATGTTTCAGTTAAAACGCACGCTGCTCACGGCCGTGCTGACCTTCTCGCTGGCGGCTGCTGCCAGCGCCCAGACCCAGACGCTGGACGGTGTCAAGAGCATGCCGCGCTCCGGTATTTCGCCCATCTATTCCGGTAATGAAGTGAAGGGCTACATCCTGTACGCCCGCGCCGACAAAGCCGACCGCAAAAACGACAATTATCACCTCGACTTTTTTGATCAGGACCTGAATAAGGTGTCGAATATTACCATTCAGAAGCCTTCCGGCCGGTACACGCTGCTGCAGAACTCCTTCAACGGCACGGCTTTCGGGTTATACTTCTGCAACTTTAAGGAGGGTACGCTGGAAATCGAAACCTACGATACCAGCCTCAAAAAGCTGGGCACGAAAGTCATTGAAGACCTCTCGAAGGGGGATAAAATGATGATTAACCAGATGGTGCGCAGCGACGGCAACACCGAAAACACAATGGGTGGCCTCACACTCACGCCCATTGCCGACAAGGGCTTCGTGCGCAACAGCTACGATGGCCTGATGAAAGGCTACGCGCTGCAGATGTACGACAACAATCTGAACCCCAAGTGGCGGCTAACTTCCGACCCCAAGTCGAAATACTACGAGAGCTTCGTTATTCGGGAAGTGACCGATAAGTACCTGGTAGGCACCGTGCTGCGCCGCGACGGGCTGATGTCGAAGAAATTCAACTCCTACATGGTCGCCATTGACGTGAACACCGGCAAAAAGGTGATGGAAGCGCCCGTGGAAACCAGCAAAACCGAGCAACTCTCGCTCAGCTCCTTCTCGTTCGATGTGGAGAAGCGTGAGTTTGTGGCCGTGGGCGAATATTACAAGCTCGATGATAAGCCGTTCGTGAACAAAAGCCAGGGCTTATACATCAAGCGGTTTACAGAAGCCGGAAAATTGCTGGGGGCCAAGCCCTACAGCTGGCAGAAAGAGGTGAAAGCCGCTCTGCCGGCCGAGGCCAAAGCCAGTATGGAAGATGGCTTTGTGAACTTCACGCACTCCATTGTGAAGGGCGCCGATGGCACGATGTACATTGTGGCCGAACAGTACAAGGTAGTAGCCGATGGCCTGGGTATTGCCGCCCTGGCGCTGGGGGGCAAGGCCAGTCCCACCAACGGGCAGATTGGCAACATGCTCATCTTCGTGCTGAACCCCGACTACTCACTCTCGACTGTGAAGTTCTATGCCAAGGACCGCTCCAAGGCCATGCTGCCGCCCGGCGTGGGCATGATGGGGGCTGGCCTGATTGGGCAGGTAATTAAGTCGCAGGGGGATTTTGACTACCAGTTCCTGCAGCGCAACAGCAGCAACTCACTCTTCAACGTGGTGTACATCAACTACGACAAAGAGAAGGGCGAAGCCACCAAGAAAATTGTGGGCAACATTGCTTTTGGCGCAAACGGGCAGTTCACCCTCGACAAGATTGATGGTACCAGCACGGCCACCAATTCCTTTGTGTACCCGGCCAAGCCCGGCTACGTGATGATGGTGGACTACCTCAAAAAGCAAAACCAGCTGGGCATGAAGCTGGTGAAGCTGAACATCTGAGAACCCTGATTTCTGACTTAAAAAAGCCCGGTGCCCGCGCATCGGGCTTTTTGGCGTTATGCCCGCACCATGTGAATGTGCGGAATATCATCTTCTAGGTACCCGTCGCCCACCTGCCGGAACCCGAAACCTTCGTAAAATGCCTGCAGGTACAGCTGCGCCCCAATCTGAATGGGCTGAGGGCCAAATTGCTGACTCACGGCGGCAATGGACTGGTGCAGCAGCTCCCGGCCCAGGCCGTAGCGCCGGTAGCGCGGGCTCACTACCACCCGCCCGATACTGGCCTCCGGGTAGGTGATGCCCGCCGCAAACAGCCGGGTATAAGCCGCCAACTCGCCAGTGGGAGTAAGCCCCAGCAAATGGTGCGCGGCCTGATCCAATCCGTCAATATCCTGAAACGGGCAGGTTTGTTCCACCACAAACACCTCGGAGCGCAGTTGCAGCAGCGCGTACAGCTCCGTGAGCGTGAGGTTGGCGAAAGGCTTGAGAATCCAGGTCAGCGTCATGAGGTGAAGGAAAACAGGCGCGTGCTGCAATAGGGGCAGCCGGCCCAAAAGTACAACGCCGGCCACTGAATGACCGCCCGGTAGCGGTGCGAGTGTGAGGTACGCATCGTATTCTTGTCTAAAACTCCCTTTACCTTCTGCGTATGCGTGCTCCCCGGTCGTTTGGCTTGTACACATTGCTGCTGGCAGGTACCATGGGGCTGGGCCTGGCTTCGCGGCGGTTTGGTGGGTGGCTGCCGCCGTTTGTGGCCAGTTATGCCGGTGATGCGCTATGGGCGTTGCTGGTGTACTGGCTGGTTGGCTTGCTGCGGCCCCGCTGGAGCAGCTGGCGCACGGGTGCCGTGGCCCTCTGCTTTGCCGTAGTTATCGAAATCAGCCAGCTGTGGCACCCGGCATGGCTGCAGGCCATCCGGGCTACTACGCTGGGCGCGCTGGTGCTGGGCCACGGCTTTCTGTGGAGCGACCTGCTGTGCTACGCCGTGGGCGTACTGGCCGGCGTGCTGCTGGAGCTGGCAGCGGAGAGGTGGTTCCGCTCAGCTACGCCCGCAGCCACCGGTGCATCCGGGGAAAATCGGATTGGGTAGTCAGGCCCATCCACACCAGCAGGGGCAGCCCCAGGTAGCTGCCACTCTCAAACTGCTGAATCAGCCACTCGCTCTGGCCCTTGTAGCCCGCCGGATGAAATACCACGGCCGGCGACAGGTTCAGATGGTGGCAAGCAGCATAGGTCCAGGCCAGGACGGCCATTTCCTCACCTTCTTTCTCCGGGTTGTTTTCGGTGATGTTGCCGCCCAGCGTGGGCCGCTCGGCGGCTGTGGTTACGGCCAGATGGCCTGCTTCGTGCAGAATATCTCCGGCATACAGCAGCCGGCGACGGTCAACTACCAGCTGGCCTTCCGCAATAAGCAGGCCCGGCAGAAATGTGAGCTGCCGGAGCGGCGCTTCCCGCACCGCAAGGCCGATTTCCTGCACAAAGGCCAGTAATGGATCAACCTGCGCAGGCGAGGCCGCCGCAGGGCGGGTAAAAAAGCGGAGCATGAATACGAGGGCAAGCCGGTGGAGTCCAAATATACAGGCCGTTGCACAGAAAAAGCCGGCTGAACAGTAGCCGCAATGATTCAGGTTTTTTGATGAATATTTGCAGACTGTTCAGCTGTCTGCCCTGCACCGACTGACAGTCGTGAACTGTAGTACCGTGCCCAACCTGTTTCCTATTGCTTTTCTGAACTTCGGCCGCCTCCGGTTGCTGCTGGTGCTGCTGGTACTACCCATGCTCTCGGTGGCCCAGACCCGCAAGCCGCTCTGGCATTCCACCCTCGACAGCCTGCAGGCGCTGGAGCGCCTTCCGCAGTCGGATAGCAGCCGCGTGCAGCTGCTGTGCCGCATCAGCGACCAGCTGTGGGCCTCCGATACGGAAGCGGCGGCGGCGTATTCCCGTAAGGCCCTGGCGCTGGCCCGGCGCACCCACAACCACCGGGGCGAAGGGGCCGCGCTGAACCGCCTGGGCGCGGCGTTGCGCGAAAGTAATCTGGCCCGCGCCCTGGAGCTATTCCAGACGTCGTTGCGCCTGGCCGAGCAAGTGGGCGACACGGCGCTTCAGTCGCAGAACATGCGCAGCATCGGCATTATTTACGTGTACCTGCGCGACCGGCAACTGGGCCTCTCGTACTATTTTCAGGGGTTGCGGCTGGACAGCCTGCTGCACGATGAGCGCCGCATTGTAGTGGACCTGAGCAACATCGGGCTGGCCTACGACCTGTACAACCAGGTGGATTCGGCTGCCTACTACCAGGACCGGGCGTATGCCCTGGCGCAGCGGCTGCACTCATCTACCAACTACATCCTGTACGGGCTGGGCAATGTGGCCCGCAAACAGGCCCGCTTTCCGGAAGCATTGAGCTACTACCGCCGCAGCGTGGCCGAGTCGAAGCGGCGGCGGCATCTGCGCAGTCTGAACTTTTCTTACTTGGGCATGGCCGCTTTATACCAGCAGCTGCAGCAGCCCGATTCCAGCATTTACTACGCCCGACTGGGTGTGCAGGCCGCCCGCGCCAACGGCTTCCTGCGGGGCGTGCTCAATGCCAGCGTGATTTTAACGCAGGAGTTTGAGCAGCGCCGGCAGCTAGACAGCGCCTTTCGCTATCAGAAAGAGCTGGTGGCCATGAAGGATACGCTCTTCGGGCAGGAGAAAGTGATGCGCCTGCAAAACGTGAACTACCTGGACCGCCAGCAGCAGCAACAGGCTGCCGCTGACCAGCAGGCGCTGCGCAACCGGTATCAGACGTATGGCTTACTGGCCGGCGTGGCCGGGCTGCTGCTGCTGCTGGCCCTGCTGGTGCGCCACGACCGGCAGCAGCAGCGTACCAACACGGCCCTGCAAACTTCCCTGGCGGAGCTGAAGGAAGCGCAGCTGATGCTGGTGCAGCGCGAGAAAATGGCGTTTCTGGGTGAGCTGACAGCCGGCGTGGCGCACGAGCTGCAGAATCCGTTGAGCTTTGTGAAGCGTTTTGCTGAGGTAAGCACTACGCTGGTTGACGAAATCAACGGGGCCCAGCAACTGGCCCGCGACGGCCGCTTGGAGCGGGAAATTCTGGATGGCCTGAAACAGAATCTACAGAACATCAGCCAGCACGGGCAGCGGGCTACGGCCATTATCAAAGGCATGCTGGAGCACGCCCGCACCGGCCAGCAGCCCCGGCAGCTCACCAACCTCAACCAGCTGGCCCAGGAAAATCTGCGGTTGGCCTATGAGGCCGTGCAGCAGCAGTTTCCGGGGTTTGAGGCGGAGCTGCAGACGAAGTTTGCGCCCGCGCTGCCCGAAGTCGCCGTGGTAGCCCAGGACCTGGGGCGGGTGCTGCTGAACCTGTGCACCAACGCCCTGTACGCCGTGCGCCAGCGCCAGCTCAGTGCAGGTCCGGCCTACGTGCCCACCGTGGAAATCGGCAGCCGCCGCCTGCCCGACGGGCCGCTGCAGCTGTGGGTGCGCGACAACGGAGCCGGCATGAGCGCAGAGGTACAGCAGCGCATTTTCGAGCCCTTCTTCACCACCAAGCCCGTGGGCGAAGGCACCGGGCTGGGCCTCTCCTTGGCGCACGATATTGTGGTGAACGGCCACCAGGGCACGCTGCAAGTGGAATCTGGTCCGGAGGAAGGCACCGAGTTCCGGCTGACGCTGCCGGGGTAGCTAATGCGTAGCATTTCCCCTTTTCTATTTTAACTATATTTTCTAGATGAAACTGACACGAATCACCGATTCCATATTCACGATAGAGGATTTTCTCACGCGCAAGGAATGCCTGGACTACTTAGTGTTAAGCGAAACTATCGGGTATGAGTTGGCCAAAGTAAATACGGCCAGCGGTAGCCGGGTGCACACGGGCGTGCGGAACAACAACCGGGCATTTTATAAAAATGAGGAGCTAGCCCAGACGCTATGGGACAAGGCGCAGCCGTTTCTGCCGGCCCAACTCGGCAACAGCCGGGCCGTGGGGCTAAACGAGCTGTTTCGGTTTTACCGCTACCAGCGGGGGCATCAGTTCAAAGGACACTTTGACGAAAGCTACATCCGTAGCGAGACGGAAGCCAGTTACTACACTTTCATGATTTACCTCAACGATAATTTTCAAGGCGGCGATACTACTTTTCAGAAGCTACACATACAGCCCAGGCAAGGAATGGCATTGATATTCCTGCATAACCTGTATCATGCCGGCAGCGAGGTAACACAAGGGGTAAAGTATGTGCTGCGCACTGATGTAATGTATCGTACTCAAGCTGTTTAGTGGGTAGTAAACTGGTCGGCTGTGTAATACAGGCAGCACTGTTAGGCCTGCTCAGCGCCTGCACTTCGCCTGATAAGCCGAAGCAACCAGCCGCTGTCCGCTTCCTCACCTACACCGCCGACCCGCAGCGGCAGACGGTGGCCCTGTACTGGCAGGATGACGCCGGCAAGCCCTTCCGCAGCCTGGGCCGCCTGCATAGCTGGCTGACACAACGGGGCCAACCGCTGCAGTTTGCCGGTAATGGCGGCATGTACCACGCCGGCAATGTGCCCGTGGGGCTGTACATCGAAAATGGCCGGGAGCTGACTCCGCTGGACACGAGCAGGGGCGTGGGCAACTTCTACCTCCGGCCCAACGGCGTGTTCTACCTCACCCGGCAGCGCTTGGCCGGCGTGTGCTCCACTGATTCTTTTGCCTCAGTGCAGCAGGTGCGGTACGCCACCCAATCGGGGCCGATGCTGGTGCTGAATGGCCAACTGCACCCGGCCTTCCGGGCCGGTTCCCGCAACCGCCAGATCCGCAACGGGGTAGGGGTGCTGCCCGATGGCCGCGTGCTGCTGGTACTATCACGGGAGAAGGTGACGTTTTATGAGCTGGCCCGGTATTTCCAGGCGCGGGGATGCCGCAACGCGCTGTACCTGGATGGGTTTGTATCGAGGGCGTACCTACCGGCTCAGGGCTGGCGGCAGACCGACGGGGATTTTGGGGTGATGATTGTCGTGACGGAGTAAGGCAGATCCGGTAATGGGAGTCAGGCGACGCTTCATCCCACTGATCCGACGCTTCGGTAACGGCAAGTTTCAGCGGCGGTGGCAGTGTGGCAGTTTCGGGTATCACTTCGCCGCTGCCGCTATGAAACGCCTGCTCTGCCTCCTGCTCCTCCTGTTTACCAGCTTCACCTTCGCCCGTGCCCAAACCGTCAGCCGGCTCCACGGCACCGTGCGCGACGAGCGAAACCAGCCCCTGCCCGGCGTAAACGTGTTTGTGCCGGGTACGTTTGACGGGGCTGCCACCGACTCGCTGGGGGCTTTCCGCTTCGAAACCAGCCAGACCGGCGCGGCCACGCTGCAGTTGAGCCTCTTGGGTTTTCAGACGCTTACCGTGCCGCTCAGCCTGCCGGCCGGTCCCGAGCCGCTGCGTCTGGTACTGCGCACCGACCACCATCAGCTGGGCGGCGTGACCATTACGGCCGGGGCTTTCGAGGCCAGCGACGAAAAGCGCAGCGCCGTTCTGCGTCCCCTCGATATCGTAACCACCGCCGGGGCGCTGGGTGATGTAGCCGGGGCCCTGAACACGCTGCCCGGCACCACCCGCGTGGGCGACGAAGGCAAGCTGTTTGTGCGGGGCGGGGCCGCCGGCGAAACCAAAACGTACCTCGATGGGCTGCCCGTGCAAACCCCCTACGGCGGCACAGTGCCCAGCGTGCCGGCCCGGGGCCGCTTTTCGCCTTTTTTATTCAAAGGCACCGTGTTCAGCACCGGGGGCTACTCCGCCGAGTACGGGCAGGCGCTCAGTGCCGTAGTGCTGCTGAATACCACCGACCTGGCCCCCGAAACCCAGACCGGCGTGAGCCTGATGTCGGTGGGCGGGAGTCTGAGCCGGGTGCAGCGCTGGGAGCGGACCTCCCTCGCCGTAACGGCCGACTATACTAATCTGCAGCCCTATTACGGATTGGTACCGCAGAGCTTTGGCTGGCAGCAGGCACCGCAGGCGTTGGGCAGCTCCGTGAGCCTGCGCCACCGCACCGGGCAGGCGGGTATGCTGAAGCTATACGGCGTATGGCAGCAGCAACGCCTTGCTTTGCGCCAGCCCGATGCCACGCTGACTACCGAGCAAACCGTGGGTCTGCGCAACGGCAACGGCTATCTTAACGCCAGCTTCCGGAGCCCGTTGCGGCGGGGCTGGAGCCTGAACACCGGTGCCGCCCTCACCCGCGACGACAACCAGGTACGCCCCGATGATGCCCGCCTGCGGGAGCTGGAAGAAAGCGCCGTAGCCCGACTGGTGCTCACGAACGACTCGGCCGGCAGCCGCTGGAGCCTGAAGCTGGGTACGGAGCTGCTGGCCCAGCACTACCGGCGCACCTACCAAAGTGCCGCTGGGGCACCTGCTTGGCAGGCTGGCCGGTTCCGGGAGCAGCGCGCCGCCACGTTTGCCGAAGCGGATATTAACCTCACCGACCGGGTAGTGGCCCGGGTAGGCGGCCGGGCTGAATATTCCCGGGTGCTGGGTGAGTGGAATGCTGCCCCGCGCCTGGCGCTGGCCTGGCAGGCCGGCGCGTACGGCACCGTATCGGGCGCATACGGCCTGTTCTACCAAACGCCCGCCAACGACCTGCTGCGGGTAAGCCGGCAGCTGCGCTTCGAGCGGGCCCGCCACGCGCTGCTCAGCTACCAGTACAGCCACGACAACCGCACGCTGCGCCTCGAGGCGTACCACAAAACCTACCGTCACCTCACTGTTTTCGACGCCTCTCAACCCCTCAACCCGCAAGCCTACCAAAGCACCGGGACCGGCTACGCCCGCGGCCTGGATGTGTACTGGCGCGACCGGAAAACCCTCAAAAACACCGATTATTGGGTTAGCTACGGCCTGCTCGACACCCGCCGCCAGGCCCGGCAGGACCCCGTACTGGCTGTGCCCACCTTTGCGGCGCGCCACAACCTGAGCCTGGTGGGCAAATACTGGATTGCCAGAGCCCACACCCAGGTCGGCTTTACGGCCAGCTACGGCAGCCCCCGCCGCTACCACAATCCTGCCCAGCCCGGCTATAACCAGGGCCGCCTGCCCAGCTACCAAGATGTGAGTCTGAATGTGAGTTACCTTACCCGCCTTCGGGGGCAGTACACCATCGTGTACGCCTCGGTGAGCAACGTGCTGGGCCGCAACAATGTGTATGGGTACCGCTACGCCACCCAGCCCGCCACCGATGGTACCCTGGGCCGCACCGCCGTAACACCCGCCGCCCCGCGCATGCTGTTTCTGGGCGTGTTCATCTCCATCAACAAAAACAAGCCCGCCGACCTGAACAGCGCCCCAGAGTAGATGCATAAGAGAAGGGCCCGCGCCTTCGTCGTGGCCGGGCGGGACTATAGCGGTAGCCGCACCCGGAACGTGGAGCCCACATCCAGGGTGCTTTCCACCCCAATACTGCCGCCCCGGTTTTCTACCAGCCGCTTAATGGAGTAGAGCCCCACGCCGGAGCCCTCCACATGGTCGTGCAGGCGCGTGAACAGGCCAAACAGCTTGCTTTGCTGTTCCGGGGTCAGTCCCAGACCATTGTCCTGCACACGTAACTCCAGCCACGAGGCCTCGCAGGTAGCCCACAGCTGCACGCGGGCAGGCCGGCTGGCGGAGCGGTATTTCAGGGCGTTGCTGAGCAGATTGAACACAATGCTGCGCACATCTTTGGGAGAGCTGTGTAGGGTGGGGCAACTCGTCACATCCACCAATAGCTCAGCCTGGGCTTCTGCTAACAGAGGCGCCAGGTCCAGGCGCACGTCTTCCACCAGGGCCGCCAGGTCCAGCAACTGCCGGCCTTGGTTGCTGTTCTGCTGATGCACAATGTCGGTGATGTGCCCGATGGTTGCCTGGAAGCGGGTTACGGCGGTGTCCATCATGGTCAGAATATGCTCTACGTCGCGCTTAATAACGGGCTCATCAAGCAACTCCTGCCGGAGCGCAGAAATCAGACCCTCAATGTTGGCCACGGGCATGCGCAAATCGTGGGAGGCAGAGTAGATGAACGTATCCAAGTCGGCATTGGCTTGGGTGAGCTTGAGGTTGCTGGCCTCAATAGCCTGGTTGCGGGCAAGAAGCTCCTGGTTGAGGGCTTCCACCTGCCGGCGTGCTTCCACTTGCTCCGTTACATCCGTCACCAGCGAATAAAACCCCTTCACCGTTTCATTCTGCATATCCGGAATAAAATCGGTGCGAATGTGGCGGCTGAAATCGGGGCGGTAGTGCATGGTAGCCTCAAAGCTGACTCGCTCCCCGGCCAGGGCCCGGTCAATGTATCCCGCGGCCGTGGCGTAGGCTTTTTCGCCCACTACATCCCACACGTGACGGCCCAGCAGGTCGGCCGGTGCCTGATGAAACCAGGCCCGGTACGCCTCATTGGTAAACTGGTAGCGCCGCTCCTGATCCACGTAGCCAATGAGCACGGGCAGGGCATCGGTGAGCAGGCGCAGACGTTTGGCCCCGGCCTCCGTAACCAGGCGCGCGGCCACCTGTGCGCTTACCTCGGTGGCAAACAGCGCCACGCCCGCCCGTTGGCCTTCTTCCTCATACGCCTGGTACGTAAAGGTAAAGTAGTAGGGCCGCGGCGGCTGCCCGTCGGGTTGGGTTGAGAGCAGCAGAACTTCCTCCCCATGCTGAGTTTCCCCGCTCTGGTACACCTGGTCGAGCAAGGCAACGAAGCCCTGGGCCTGCAAGTCGGGCAGGGCTTCGCCCAGCGGCTGCCCCAGCACCTGCTGCCCCTCAATCAGCTTGTGGGCATGGTCGTTGATGTAATCCACAATATGGGTGGGCCCGCGCATTACTAGCACGGCCAGCGGGGCCTGCTGAAACACCTTCAGCACATCCCGGCGCAGCTGCCCCCGCTGCCTGGTGCTGGCCTCCTGCTCCCGGGCCTGACTTTCGCGCAGGGCCTGCTCCACGGCTGAGCGCGGCTGGTCGTTGGTATCGGTGAAGTTGACGATCAGCACATTCTCGTAGCGTTGCGCAACCAGCTGGAAATAGCCGTCGAGGCCATCGGCCTGGTAATTGGTCTGGTGACGCTGCAGCTCGCTGGTTTCATAGGCCCGACAGCATTTGGTAAATACTCCGTCGGCCTGGGCGGTGGGAAATAGCGTCAGCAGCGACGCGGCAGGCCGCTCGGGCTGCCGCAGCATCTGCTGCCCGGCCGCATTCAGGTATACCCAGTCGAAATCCTGGATATCAGGTTGATCGGTCTTATAACGCGGCTGCAAAACAGCCACGGCCGTCAGCGACATCGTGAGCAGGGCGTGCAGGAACCCCGTGGGTTGTGCTACATCGGCGGGCAGCATCGGCTCAGAAGCAGTAGACATGGGGCAGGTTGGTCGTGTAGACTGCAAACGTAGCAGCCACAAAGGAACTGGTTTTTTACTTCTAATGGGTTTTACGAAGAACTGATCAGGCCCCCGCTCCGACGCTTCATCCGGGTAATCCGACGCTTCGGTAAGAGCAAGTTTCAACAGCCCTGGCCGCGTGGCACCTTTGAAGCATCAACCACCACAAACTCCCTTACTGCCATGAAAACGACCCTGCTTACCCTTGCCCTCGTTGCCGCTTCCTTCGCCGCCACCGCCCAGGCTCCGGCCCAAGCAGCTACTCCGGCAGCCACTACCGCCTCCGATGCCTACGCTGCCCAGCTGGGCGCTACCATTCAGGAGCTGATGAGCACCGGCGACCCGGCTCAGCTGAAGCTGGTGTATGGCAAGCTGGAGCGCGCCGCCGCCGTGGCTCCCCAGGACTGGCTGCCCCGCTACTACCAGGCCTACGCCCGCGTGGTAACGTGCTTTGTCACCCAAGAAGGTGACGACAGCAAAGACAAATACCTCGACCAAGCCGATGCCGCCCTGAAAGAGGCCCGTAAGCTGGGCGGCGACGAATCGGAGCTGCTGGTGCTACAAGCCTACATCGGGCAGGGCCGTATGATGGTGTCGCCGATGACGCGCTTTGCCACCTACGGCAGTCAGGTTGGGCTGTGCCTCAGCCAGGCCAAAAAACTGAACCCGGCCAACCCACGCCTATACCTGGTAATGGGCAACAACGTGTACTTCACGCCCGAGCAGTTTGGCGGTGGTGCCGAGGCCGCCAAACCGCTCTACGACGAAGCCCAGGCCCGCTTTGCCACCTTCAAGCCCGCCACCGCCCTGTCGCCCAACTGGGGCGAGCGGCAGCTGAAGGGCCGCCTGGCTGCCTACAGTCAAACGGCCGGCACGCACTAACCTGTCCCGGCGGGGCCCGCACTGCGCCGTGTACCAGCGGCTGGTGCGGGCTCTGCTGCGGCCTTCTTATCTTGCTGGTATATGAGTGGAATTTCTGCCGGGGCGCTGCCCCCCGCCGTGCATCCGGACAATGTAGCCCTGGGTCGGCGCTACATCAGCAGCCGCCTGACGTGGTGGCGCACCTTGCTCATCATGACGCTGCTGGCCCTGCTGGTAACTCTGAGTTCCTGTCCCGCCTGCGTCCAGAACCCCCGGAAACTCGCCATCAATTTTGCGCACTCCTGGTGCTATACGGTGGGGCTGTGGCTGGTGAACAGCTACCCTCAGGAGTGGCTGAACCGGCACGTAGACTGGCGGGCCCAGCCCATGCGGCGGTTTCTGGTATCAGTGGGGTTTTCTTTGGTGGCATCCCTGGCCGTCATCCTGCTGATTTCCGCCGGTTCCATGCTGCTGTTCTGGCACGAGCCCTTGAGTGTGCTGCTGCGGCCCCAGGTGTGGAAGCAGTTTCTGATGCCGCTGCTGATAACCGTGGTGATTTCGCTGTTTCTGCACAGTCGCTCGTTTCTGCTGGAATGGCGCGAAGCCTCGGTGCGGGCTGAGCGGCTGGAAAAGGAAAATGCCCAGGCCCAGGCCGACAGCCTCCGCCGCCAGCTGGATCCGCATTTTCTGTTCAACTCTCTCAATGCGCTTACCTCATTGGTGGAGGAAAACGACCCGGTCCGTGCTTCCCGCTTTATCCGGCAACTCAGTCAGGTGTACCGCTACGTACTCGACTCGCAGGACCAGGAAGTGGTGACGCTGGCCGAAGAGCTGAAATTTGGTGAGGCCTATCTGTTTCTGCAGCGCACCCGCCTGGGCGAGGGGCTGCAGGTGGAGCGCCACTTCCCGGCTGCGGCCCAGCTGGACAGCTGGTTGGTGCCCCCGCTGGCGCTGCAGCTGCTGCTGGAAAACGCCATCAAGCACAACGCCACGTCCCAGCGTAACCCCCTGCGCATCACGCTCACCCTCGATGAGGATGCCCGCACCCTCACGGTGCGCAACTCCCGCCAGGCCCGCCGCCTGGCCGAAGGCGAATCGGCCGGCGTGGGGCTGAAAAACCTGCAGGCCCGCTACGCCTACCTCACGCCCCGGCCGGTGCTGATAGAGGAGTCGGCGGCCGAGTTTACCGTGGTGTTGCCGCTGCTGGAGCTGCGCTAAGCTGCCGCCGCGCCAGGTTTTCACGCAGAGCCGTTTCGGAGGCCATAACTTCCGCCTACATTCGCAGCATGACTCTCTCTGCTCCGCTTCGCGCTGTCCTTATCGAAGATGAACCCCTGGCTGCTGCCCGCCTGGCGGGCCTGCTGCAAAAGCAGCCCCAGCCGGTTGCCGTGGTCGGGCAGGCCGAGTCGGTAGCGGAAGCCGTGGAGCTGCTGCAGCGCCTGCAGTCCAACCCGCCCGATGTGCTGTTCCTGGATATTCATCTGGCCGACGGCCTGAGCTTCGAGCTGTTCGAGCGGCTCAACATTACCAGTCCCGTCATCTTCACCACCGCCTACGATAAGTACGCCCTGCGCGCCTTCAAGGTGAACAGCGTGGACTACCTGCTCAAACCCATCGACCCCGAAGAATTGACGGCGGCCCTGGACAAGCTGCGCCGCCAGCAGCAGACCACCGCGCCCCAGCTGGATGCCGCGCTGCTCGCCCAGATCCTGCGGCAGGCCCAGCCCGCCAAGGAGTATAAAACCCGGTTTGTGGTGCGGGTGGGGGAGCATCTGAAGGCTATTCCGGTGGAGCAGATTGCGTATTTCGCCAGCCTGGAAAAAGTGACGCTGCTGCACACCCGGGAAGGCCGCCGCTTCGTGGTCGATTATACCCTGGAGCAGCTGGAGCAGCTGCTGGACCCGCTGGAGTTCTTCCGCCTCAACCGCGCCTACCTGGCCCACGCCGAATCCATTCAGGACATCATCCATTACACCAACTCCCGCCTGCAAACCATCCTCAAGCCCGCCGCCCCCGACAACGACACGGTGTTGGTCAGCCGCGAGAAGGTAGCCACCTTCAAGGCCTGGCTGGATAGGTAGGTGCGCAGGGGCCGCGCCCTGGCTCCTGCCGGTCAGGTATTAGCCGGCCGATGGGTATTTACTGCGGTTTGCGTATCATCTTTGTGGTAGCGTGTGCCGGCCGTTGTGGCGGCCGCCTGCTTTTCTGCCACTTAGAACCGACGTATCCACGCCATGGAATTGCCCACAACCCTAGCTGCTGCTCATGCCGAATTGCTGCGCCTGGAGCAGGAGTTGGCGCAGGCCCGGATGCTGGCCAGTGTTCCGGCGCAGAACCCCAACCCGATTTTTCGGCTGACCGCCGATGGGCAACAGCTGTACGCCAACCCCGCAGCCCTGCGCCTGCGCCACGAACTGGGCCCCGAGGCCGCCGACCTGATGGGGGCGCAGACGATTAGGTGGCTGCAGGAGGCTCTCTCCTCGGGGGAGCAGCAGAAGCGGGAAGAAAGCGTACTGGGCCGTGCCTTTACCGTGTGTCTGGTGCCGGATAAGGAGGCTGCCAGCGTGCTTTTGTACGTTGTAGATATTACGGAACGGGTGCAGGCTGAAAAAGAGCGGAGCGCCCAGCAGATATTCACCGAGCAGGTGCTTAACTCGCTGCCCAGCATGGTGTACGTGCGCGACCCGTCCGGTCACTACATGTACACCAACCAGGCTACCCAGGATGCGCTGGCCCGGCTGACGGCCGCTAAACCCGTGCCTGCCGTTGCGGAGCAGCAGGCCCTGAACATGGCCAGCTACGCCGCCACCGATGCCCAGGTGCTCAGTACCGGGCAGGAGCTGGTGATAGATCAAAAGCTGCTGCTACCCTGGGGCGAAGAGCGGTGGGTACACACGGTAAAGCGCCCTCTGACGTGGGCCAATGGCGAGCCCCACGTGCTGGGTATCAGTACCGACGTAACGGAGCTCAAGCAGGCCCGGGAGGAAGCCGAGGCGGCGGCGCAGGCCCGGGCCAACTTCCTGGCCAATATGAGCCACGAAATCCGCACGCCTCTGAACGGGGTGCTGGGCATTGCCGGCCAGCTGGCCAAAACTGACCTCACAACCCGCCAACAGGAGCTGCTGGGTATTATTCGCAGCTCGGGCCGCCACCTGCTGGAAGTCATCAATGATGTGCTGGACATGGCCAAGATTACGTCGGGTAAGCTAGAGCTGGCCCCCGAGGCCTTCGACCTGTGTGAGGCCATGTTCCAGGCCTCGCAGCCGCTGGCGTTGCAGGCCATTGAGAAGGGCCTGACCGTGGGCGGTAACCGCCTGCGCGAAACCTGTCCGCATCCGCAGGTTATCGGCGACTCCTTCCGCATCAACCAGATTATGCTGAATCTGATCAGCAACGCCATCAAGTTCACCCCCGCCGGGGGCAGCATCCACGCCGGGGCGTATCAGGTGGCCGAAACCGATGATTTTCTGACCATTGAGTTTCGGGTCAGCGACACCGGCGTGGGCATTGCCCCCGATAAGCAGGAGCGCATTTTTGAGTCGTTCACGCAGGCTTACGCCGATACAACGCGCCAGTTTGGGGGCACCGGCCTGGGCCTGACGATAAGTCGGGCACTGGTGGAGAAGATGGGCGGGCAGCTGAAGCTGGAAAGCGAGCTGGGCAAGGGTAGCACCTTCTCTTTCCAGCTGACGCTGCCCCGCGCCACCAAGGCCCCGCTGCTCACCCCAACGGCGGCCGGTACCGGGCAGCACCTGCTGCAGAATAAACGCATCCTGCTGGTGGAAGACAACGACATTAACCGGCTGGTGGCCCGCATGCTGCTGGAAGAATGGGGGGTGGAGCTGGATGAGGCCGAAGACGGTCCGGCGGGTGTGGCTGCCGCCACCCAGCAGCAGTACGATATTGTATTGATGGACATTCAGCTGCCCGGCATGAACGGGGTGGAAGCCACAGCCGCCATTCGGGCCCTGCCCGACCCACGGCGGGCGCATGTGCCCATTGTGGCTCTCACGGCCAATGCCTTTGAGGAAGATACCCAGCAGTATCTGGCGGCCGGTATGAACGCCTGCATCTCCAAGCCATTCGAGGAAGAAATACTGCTGCAGACCCTGGTAAGCCTGCTTGCTTAGCCCTCCAGCCAGCTCTTCACCGCCCCAGCTTTCTCGCGGCTCACCAGCACTTCGTCGCTGGGGGCGGGGTGGAGGTCCACCAGCAGCTTACCGTTGAAGTGCGGATGCAGGCGCTGCACGGCGGGCAGCTGGGCCAGGAGCTGGCGGTTGAGGCGGAAGAACTGGGCGGGGTCGAGCAGGCTTTCGAGCTGTTCCAGGGTGTACTCCACCACGAAGCGGCGGCCGTCGAGGGTGCAGAGGGTGGTGGTTTCGTGGCGGCTCTGGAACCAGGCGGCCTGGGTGGCGGCCAGCGGCAGCAGCTGCTCGCCGCTGCGCACCAGAAACCGGGTTTTGAACTGCCGCTCCGGCCGGGGCAGGGCGTCGAGCAGGCGCTCCAGGCGCTGGGCGGTATCGTCGGGGACGGGTGGGGTGGCGGTTGGGGTGCGCCATTCCTGCAACTTGGTGAGGGCCGCCGTCAGCTCGGCCAGCTTCACGGGTTTCAGCAGGTAGTCCACGCTGTTGGCCTTGAAGGCCCGGATGGCGTAGGCATCATAGGCCGTGGTGAAAATGACCGGGCTGCGCACCACCGTCTGCTCAAACACCTCTAGGCTCAGCCCATCGGCCAGCTGGATATCCGACAGAATCAGGTCGGGGGCGGGGTGCGCGTCCAGCCATTGCAGGGCCCCGGCCACGCTATCCAGCACGGCCAGCACCTGGGCCTCGGGCGCGGCTTGGTGCAGCAGCCGTTGCAGCCGCTCCGCGGCCGGATATTCGTCTTCGAGCAGGAGGACTTTCATTGGTATATGGAGTGTAGCGCGAAGCCTTTGCTTCGCGCACGGCCGAACGCCAGACGTTCGGCGGTAAGTTAGGTAGTAAGCGTATTCTCGGTGCGGCCCGGACGGGCAACGGACACGCGAAGCAAAGGCTTCGCGCTACGGGCTGGCGTGGAGCTGCCGTTTTTCGTCGGGAACCAGCAGCGGCAATTGCACCTGAAACCAGCCGGCTTCCTGCGTTACCGCCACCGGCTGCGGGGCCTGCAGCAGCTCGTAGCGGTGGCGCACGTTGCGCAGACCGGTGCCGGTGCCGGGGGCGAGGCCGGCAGTGCGGGGGCGCAGGGTGTTGCGCACGGTGAAGTAGCCGGTGACCGGGTCGGCCGAGAGTTCCAGCTCCAGCGGGTGTTCCCGGGAGGTCACGTTGTGCTTCAGGGCGTTTTCCACCAGCAGCTGCACGCTCAGGGGCGCTACCCGGGCGGCGTGGGCCGCGGCCGGCACCTGCCAGCGCACCCGCAGATTGTCGCGGAAGCGGGCTTTGTGCAGGGCCAGGTAGGTTTCCACGAAGGCCAGTTCCTCGCTGAGTGGCACGGTGGGCTGGTCGCGGGCCAGCAGCACGTAACGGTACACATCCGAAAGCTGCTCCACAAAATCCTGGGCGGGCTCGTTGTCGGGCTCGATGAGGGCCGAGAGGGTGTTGAGCGAGTTGAACAGGAAGTGCGGGTCGAGCTGGCTTTGCAAAGCTTCCAGCTGGCTGCGGGTGCTGGCACTCTGCAGCTGCTCGGCGCGGCGCACGTTGTCGGCCCACTGCCGGAAGTAGTTCCAGCTTTCGTAGATGAGCTGCACAATGATGGTGGGTACCATGTTCAGGCCAAACTCGGTAACCCATACCGAAACCGGCAGGTGAATGCCGCGCAACCTGGCCGAAATAGACAGCAGCACCACCGTTACCACCGCCGTAGTGGTGGTATTGATGCTGGCGAGCAGCCACAGCCGCTGCCGCGTTTGGTGCATGCCCGGAAACCGCCGGAACAGGATGGCCCACAGGGCCCGGCCCGATAACCAGAATACGGTAGTGAAGCTTAAAGAAACTGCCCAGGCCGCCAGAAACTCAGGTACCGACCGCACCTGCAGCAGCCCGCGGGGCAGCAGCACCAGCAAAGAGCCGATGGGAATGCCCCAGAGCAGCAGCAGACGGTCACGAAACGGCATGGGAGGCATACGGGGCCATGAAGCGGGGCCGGGCCCGGCGCAACAGTGCCCGCACCACGGCCCGGTGAAACGGGGCAATTCCGGCGAAATATACGCGCCCGGCCCAGTTGTGAAACTGTACGGCGGTGGTCAGGGCCACGGTGTGGGGCTCGGCCGTCAGCACGGCCACCCGGAAGTTGAGGTGCCGGTCGTCGAGGCCCAGCAGAACCTCCGTGGGCTGCACGGCATATATCCGAAAAGGCCCCAGCTGTCCGCCGGGTGCCAGCTGATCGGGTGCGGGCCCGGGCCGAAGCGTAGACCGTAAGCCTACCCAGGAAGCCAGGGTGTTGCGCAGGGCCAACAGGTGGCGCACCCAGCCCGGAGCCAAGTCGGGCCCAAACAGCAGGCGGGCAGCCTCCGAAGCCGGCAGAGCGGCCGTTACCGGCAGGCGGTACGTATCGTGGTAGTGCGGGGCGGGTAGGGCCGCAGCAAGCAGGCGGGCGGAGGCAGGATACGACATCGGCTATAGAAAAATAAAGTGGATGGCAACAACATGTGCGGGCGCGCCCGGTATTCGTTTTATGCAGCTAGGGCGCTGCATTGTGGTGAAGCTTACCGGTTCTTCTGCACGAAGTCGGTTACGACCTGCCGGAACCGGTCGGGCTGCTCCTGGAAGGAGTTGTGCTTACCGGGCAGCGTAACTATCTGCTGGTGCGGGAAACGGAAGGTGGCGGCCGTAGCACCCGTCGTCCGGTCGTCTTTGCCCAGGATTATCAGCGCGGGCATGGTGAGTTGGGCGGTGGCGGGGGCGTAATCCTGACCGTAATCAGCCAGGCGGCCGCTGAATACCTGCTGGGCAAAGTCGGAGTTGGCGGGTACGGCGCGGCTGGCGCGCATGGCCCGGGCGGCCAGCGAGTCGTGCGAGAATTGCAGCTGGCCGGCCAGCTTCTGCTGTTGCAGCGCACCCATCACCATGCCAAACCGCTGCATGGCGGGCAGGCCGGGGGCGGGGCGGGCGGCGGCGGGCAGCAGGCGGCTACCGTAGGCCACCATGCTATCCAGCCCGGCCACCGGGTTCAGCACGGCGTTGGTGAGCACCAGGGCCTGCACCCGCTGGGGGTATTTCTGGGCGTAAGCGGTGGCAATGGTGCCGCCGAAGGAGTGGGCCATGACCACCCATTTCTGTACGCCCAGCTGCTGGCGCACTTCTTCCAGATCCTGCACCATGCGGGCCATCGAGTAGTTTTTGGTGCGGCTGCTGCCCGAGCGGCCACTGCCGCGCTGGTCCAGGTACACCATCTGCAGCTTATCTTCGAGGCGGTTGCCGCCCAGCTTCTCAAACGAGTAGCTACCCGCCCCCGGCCCGCCGTGCACAAACAGGCAGGGCGTACCCCTGCCCGCTACCTGCACAAATAGCTTCACCGAATCGGAAGTAAGCAGGGTGCGGGGGCCGGCAGCTACTATTGGTTGTCTCTGGGCGCGGGCGGTACCGGCCAACAGCATCAGGGCCAGCAGGAAAAAAGGAGTACGGACGGCGGAGTTGAGGAAGCGGAGCATGCGAGTAGCGGTAGAGGATGGAAGAGTCAGAGGTAAGCCGTTAACTGATTCAAACATCCGCTTTCACCGTCGTATCTCCTGGCACAATCAGGGCGAAGCGTACCAGCCGCCCAGGTGAAGCGTACCAGTCGCCCGGGTGAACCGGTAAACGATACCACCAAAAAAGGCCCGGCTGCCGGCTCTTTGAGCCGGCAGCCGGGCCTTTGGCACCCCTCTCCGGTGCAAGGCAGGTTCCGGATGCGGGGGCTTCACGGGGTCCGGAACGGTTGCCGGCGGCCACTGCACCCAGCCCGGCGACTGTTGCAGCAGCCTTTGCCCGGTCGAGTAGCCAACCGTTCCAAACCCCGGAAGTGTGTTGGGCGGCCCGGTGGTTAGGGCCGCCCAACGTTCCCCCTCTCACCTGGGAATAGGTAGGCTGTTTGAAAAAACGCCAGAACGTCATGCTGAGCTTGCCGAAGCATCTCTACCGCTTCGTTGAATTACTACTGCAGCGAAGCGGTAGAGATGCTTCGGCAAGCTCAGCATGACGTTCTGGCGTTTTTTCAAAAGCCATTCAATCATTCAGCCGTTCCTCCATCCACTTAGATAATCGTGCTCATGCCCAGGCGGATGTTGTTGCGGTGCATCTCGCAGTCGGCAATGTCCAGCACGGCGTAGGCAATGAAGCTGCCCACCTGCTCGGTGGTGTAGCGGGTGGCAGGGTTCAGCTCGGGCGTCACTACCTGCTGGTCGAGGGCGTGCTGCACGGCGTCGCGCACGGTGTCGGCTTCTTCCGGCAGCCCGAAGTGGTCCAGCAGCATGGCCGCCGACAGGATGGTGGCAATGGGGTTGGCAATGCCCTTGCCCTTGGCCTGCGGGTAGGAACCGTGAATGGGCTCGAACAAGGCCGCCGCGTCGCCCACCGAGGCCGAGGGCAGCAGCCCCAGCGAGCCGGCAATAACCGAGGCTTCGTCGGAGATGATGTCGCCGAACATGTTTTCGGTCAGAATCACGTCGAACTGCCGCGGGTTCAGGATAATCTGCATGGCGGCGTTGTCCACGAACAGGTAGTCGAGGGCCACGCTGGGGTACTGCGGGGCCAGCTGCTGCACGGTTTCGCGCCAGAGGCGGGAGGTTTCCAGCACGTTGGCCTTGTCTACCAGCGTGAGCTTGTGGCGACGGGTTTCGGCGGCCCGGAAGGCGCGGTGGGCAATCCGCTCAATCTCCGCCCGCGAGTAGGTGCAGTTGTCGTAGGCCGAGTTACCATCATCAAAGCGGCCCTTTTCGCCGAAATATACCCCGCCCGTCAGCTCCCGGAAGATGAGGATATCGGTGCCCTGAATCCGCTCGGCTTTCAGCGGGGAGTGCTCCAGCAGCTGGTCGTAGGCCGTAACGGGGCGAATGTTGGCGTACAGGCCCAGCTCCTTGCGCAGACGCAGCAGGCCCTGCTCGGGGCGCACCGGGGCGGCGGGGTTGTTGTCGTATTTTGGGTCGCCGATGGCCCCCAGCAGCACGGCGTCGGCCTGGTGGCAGGCGGCCAGGGTGGCGTCGGGCAGGGGCGCGCCGGTGGCGTCGATGGCGCAGGCCCCCATCAGCTGGTAGTCGAAGTGAAAGGCGTGCCCGAACCGGTCGGCCACGGCGTGCAGCACGCGCACGGCTTCCCCACATACCTCCGGCCCGATACCATCACCGGGCAACACCACAATGCGTTTGCTTAAAATATCCATGTCCGTTGCTGCTCGAAGGTGGTAATGGCCGATTCCTGGCTCAGGAGAAAATCAATGTCGTCGTAGCCGTTGATGAGGCATTCTTTCTTGTAGGCGTCCAGCTCGAAGTGCATCGGCTCGGGGCGGCCCGGCACCTGCAGCGTCTGGCTGGGCAGGTCTACCGTCAGCTCGGCCTGGGCATCCTGCGCCACCAGGGCAAACAGCTCCTGCAGCTCCGCGGGCGTTACCTGCAGCGGCAGCAGGCCGGTATTGAGGGCGTTGCCCCGGAAAATATCGGCGAAGTAGCTGCTGATAACCACTCGAAAACCGGCGTCATACAGGGCCCAGGCGGCGTGCTCCCGGCTGGAGCCGCACCCGAAGTTCTGGCCCGCCAGCAGTATCTGGTGGCCCTGGTAGCGGGCATCATTCATCACAAAATCCGGTTTGGGCTGGCCGTCGGCGGCGTAGCGCCAGTCGGCAAATAGGTTCCGGCCGAACCCTTCGCGGGTAGTGGCTTTCAGGAAGCGCGCCGGGATAATCTGGTCGGTGTCCACGTTTTCGATGGGCAACGGAACCACACCGGAGCGCAGGGTGGCGAATTTTTCCATGTGGGTGGGGTGAGAGAGGGGTTGATAAGCTGTTTTTAGAACTAGCTCCCCTCCTTGGAAAGGAGGGGTTGGGGGTGGTTGATTTTTTAGAGCTAAAAAGTAGAAGTAGTTGTCGTTCAAGCGTGGGTCAACCACCCCCAACCCCTCCTTTCCAAGGAGGGGAGCTAGTTTTAGCACTAGTCTTGGTTCGCGTACTCGAGCACGTACTCCGCCACATCTACCAGCCGGCCTTCCACGGCGGTGATGGCGGCTACCAGGGGGGAGGCCAGCAGCGTGCGGGCGCCGGGCCCCTGGCGGCCCTCGAAGTTGCGGTTAGAAGTGGATACGCAGTAGGCGCCGGCTGGAATTTTGTCCTCGTTCATGGCCAGGCAGGCGCTGCAGCCCGGCTCGCGCAGCTCGAAGCCGGCGGCGGCCAGCACCTGGTCGAGGCCCTCGGCAATGGCCTGCTGCTCCACCTGCTTGGAGCCGGGCACGATGATGGCCTCCACGTGGGGCGCTTTGCGCTTGCCCCGCACGTAGGCCGCCACCGTGCGCAAATCCTCGATGCGGGAGTTGGTGCAGCTACCAATAAACACGTGGCTGATTTCCTTGCCCAGCAGCGACTCGCCGGCCGCAAAACCCATGTACCGCAGCGACTTCTCAAAGCTCGGTGCTTCGGCCGCCGCGGCCGGGGCCGGAATGTGGGCGGCCAGCGGCATGCCCATACCGGGGTTGGTGCCGAAGGTTATCATGGGCCGGATGGCCGAGGCCTCGAAGCGGTGCTCGGCGTCGAACTGCGCGGCCTCGTCCGAAAACAGGGTTTGCCAGTAGGCCACGGCCCGGTCCCAGGCCTCGCCCTGGGGCGCGAAGGGGCGGCCGTGCAGGTATTCGAAGGTGGTGGCATCGGGGGCAATGAGGCCGCCACGGGCTCCCATTTCGATGCTCATGTTGCACACCGTCATGCGGCCCTCCATGCTCAGGCTGCGGATGGCGCTGCCGGCGTATTCCACAAAGTAGCCCGTGGCCCCGCCCGTGCCCAGTTGGGCAATTACGTGCAGAATCACATCCTTGGCCGACACGCCCGGCAGCAGCTCCCCATCCACGGTAATGCGCATGCGCTTGGGCTTATCGAGCAGCAAACACTGCGAAGCCATTACCTGCGCCACCTGGCTGGTGCCGATGCCAAACGCAATGGCCCCGAACGCGCCGTGGGTGGAGGTGTGGGAGTCGCCGCACACAATGGTGAGGCCGGGCTGCGTCACGCCCAGCTCGGGCCCAATCACGTGCACAATACCCTGGTAGGGGTGGCCCAGACCGTACAGCTCCACGCCGTGCCGGGCGCAGTTTTCGGTGAGCTTTTCCACCTGCGAGCGGCTGAGCGGGTCCTGAATGGGCTGGTCCTGGTGGCGGGTGGGCACGTTGTGGTCGGCGGTGGCCAGCATCTGCCCGGGCCGGCGCAGCGTCAGGCCCCGGGCCGTCAGCTCGTCAAACGCCTGGGGGCTGGTTACCTCGTGAATCAGGTGCTTGTCGATGTAGAGCACCGACAGCCCGCCGGCCACCGCACGCACCACGTGCGCATCCCAGATTTTATCAAATAAGGTGTGAGGCATGAGAGAGGGGTGGGGTGGTTAGGGTAGTGGGAGCAAAGGCACTAATCTGTCTCTTGCGTTGATGCTGGTTGTAGAGACGCAATATTTTGCGTCTCCTCGTTGCTGACGTTGTTATGTCTAGTGTATACAAGTTGTTCATTACCTGGTCGTTCAACGGCGAGACGCAAAATATTGCGTCTCTACAGCTTGTCCAGAGGGCGAATCAACCCGCCGTTACCAGCTGTTGCTGCTCCACCATCACGCGCAAATCCTCGTCCACGACCTCCTTTTGACGGTCGGCCAGGACGAGGAAATGGGTGTAGGCTTTGTTGAGGGCCACGCGGTCGAAGTCGTAGCCGATTTTCTGGAGGCGGTAGGCCAACGCGGCGCGGCCCGAGCGGGCGGTGAGCACAATGCTGGAATCGGGCATGCCCACCTCGCGCGGGTCGATGATTTCGTAGGTTTCGCGGTGCTTAATCACGCCGTCCTGGTGAATGCCGCTGGAGTGGGCAAAGGCGTTGGCGCCCACAATGGCCTTGTTGGGCTGCACCGGCATGCTCATCAGGTGCGATACCATGGCCGAGGTTTCGGCCAGCAGCCTGGTGTTGATGCCGGTGCTGAAGTTGAGGTAGGGGTGCTGGCGGAGCACCATCACGGCTTCTTCGAGGGCCGTGTTGCCGGCCCGCTCGCCCACCCCGTTGATGGTGCATTCCACCTGCCGGGCCCCGCCCAGCACGCCCGCAATGGAGTTGGCCGTGGCCATGCCCAAATCGTTGTGGCAGTGGGTGGAGAGGCGCACCCGCTCAATGCCGCGCACGTGGTCGGCCAGGTACTTGATTTTGGCCCCGTACTCGGCCGGGAGGCAGTAGCCGGTGGTATCGGGGATGTTGAGTACGGTGGCCCCGGCCCGGATGGCGGCTTCGCACACGCGGGCCAGAAACTCGTTGTCGGTGCGGCCGGCGTCCTCGGCGTAAAATTCCACGTCCTCCACAAACGACTTGGCCAGCTTCACGGCCGCCACCGCCCGCTCCAGCACCTGCTCGGGCGTGCTTAGCAGCTTGTAGCGGATGTGCGACTCCGAAGTGCCAATGCCGGTATGAATGCGCGGGTAGCGGGCCGCTTTCAGGGCCTCGGCCGCCGTGCGAATGTCGTTTTCCACGGCCCGGGAAAGGCCGCAGACGGTAGCCTCGCGCGTCTGGGCCGCAATGGCCGCCACCGCCGCAAAGTCGCCGGGGCTGGAAACCGGGAAGCCGGCCTCAATTACATCCACGCCGAGTAGCTCCAGCTGCCGGGCAATGAGCAGTTTCTCGTCCCGGTTCAGTTTGCAGCCGGGCACTTGCTCCCCGTCGCGCAGGGTAGTATCGAAGATGTGGACTTTCTCGGTAGACATGGGCAATGACTTCGTGGCAGAAGGAAAGCCCCAAGTACACCCCCAGCCCCGGCCCCCCGAAACCGGTTTTCGGCACGCCTACTATTTCAAAAAGTTGCTGGTGTGGCTGTAAGTTGCTGATAGATAGGGCATAGTCGCTAGGTGGCTTACAAAGGCCAACTGCCGTAGAGACGCGACACTTCGCGTCTCAGCGTTGAACGAGCGGCATTGTATGGATTCTGAAACGTCGGCAACGGGCAGACGCGAAGTGTCGCGTCTCTACATCTGCTAGCGTATACCAACGTGAATCAGACTATTTTGGGACATTCATCAATACAACTACCCGAATGCCATGATTACAGCCGAGCATATCCAAACGTACCGATACTATGCAGGAGATATTGACGCTTGGGCCAGATTGAAAAACTCGGAAAGCACGATGACGGACGGCATCTGGTATACCATACAGAATATTTTGCACGACCTGTATCTGACGAAGCATGCCAACACTTCCGAGATATTCCGCCAACAGCTTTCGAACCAGATAAGGGCAGTTTGTGAGAACCCGCAAGTAGAAAAAGAGCTGCTGGAGTTATCAGCAGAAACTAATCCGTGACTTGGCATCTCAGCCAAAAGCGGTGGCTGAAACCTTTTAAGACGTTTTGCAAAGACACGATTTAGGTTCGCTGTGGAGAACCTGACTGTGCACGGCGAACCTCTGCGAGAAATTCCGATAGAACGAATGTGATGCTACCGTGAAAAGATTCTTCGCAAGCTCAGGATGACAGACGATTTACACCAACAAGCTTAGAAAATCCTGCTTCCCGTTTAGATACTCATACGAAAACCCTTCGGCTACCATGCGCTGTTGGATTTCGGCAATGTCGTGGGGGCGCTGCACTTCCAGGCCGACGAAAACGGGGCCTTTTTCCTTGTTGTTCTTCTTAATGTACTGAAACTGGATGATGTCGTCGTCCTCGCGCAGCACGTGGTTCACGAAGCGGCGCAGGGCCCCGGGCTTCTGGTTGAAGGTAACCAGGAAATAGTGCTTGCGGCCCTGGTGGCGCAGGGCCCGCTCCTTGATGTCCTCCATGCGGGTGATGTCGTTGTTGGAGCCGCTGAGGATGCACACCACCGTTTTGCCCCGGATCTGGGCGGCGTACTGATGCAGCACCGAGAGACTGAGTGTGCCGGCTGGCTCCAGCACAATGCCTTCCTCGTTGTACATGCGCAACAGGTCCTCGCACACCTGGCCCTCGGGCACCAGCGCCACCTCATCCAGCAGCTCCCGACAGATGGCAAATGTCAGCTCGCCGGGGCACTTCACGGCGGCCCCATCCACGAAGCTCTCGATGTGCTCCAGCGGCTGCCGCTGCCCCGTCTGGATGGCGCGGTGCATGGAGGGCGCGCCCAGGGGCTGCACGCCCACCAGCCGGGTGGCGGGGCTGAGCTGCCGGAACACGCTGCTCACGCCCGCCGCCAGCCCCCCGCCCCCGATGGGCATAAACACGAAGTCGATGGGCGCGGGGGCGTCGCGGAGGATTTCCAGGCCCACGGTGGCCTGCCCGGCCACCACGGCCGCATCATCGAACGGGTGCACGTACACGCCCTGGCGCTGCTGGCAAAACTCCTGCGCCGCCCTCGACGAATCATCAAACGTGGCCCCGGTCAGCACAATTTCCACCTGGTCGCGCCCGAACAGGCGCACTTTGTCCACCTTCTGGGCGGGGGTGGCGGCGGGCATGAAGATGTAGCCGCGCCGGCCCAGCAGCTGGCAGGCGTAGGCCACACCCTGGGCGTGGTTGCCGGCCGAGGCGCACACCACCGGCCGGGTGGCCTCATCGGCCGGCAGCCCCGCCATCTTGTTGTACGCCCCCCGAATCTTGTAGGAGCGCACCACCTGCAAATCCTCCCGCTTCAGATAAATAGTGGCCCCATAGGCCGCCGAAAGCCCCAGATTGTGCTGCAGCAGCGTGGGACTGATGACGCCCTGCAGCGTGCGGGCCGCCTGCTCCACCAAGGGCAGCGGCAGGGCAGGGGTGAGGGTGGCTGGTTCCATAAGTACGATGGTAGCGCCAAAAACTGTCATTCCGAGCAACGCGAGGAATCTGAGTTGCTCGCTCGAAGCAGTACACCAGATTCCTCGCGTTGCTCGGAATAACAGTTCAGGCAGATTGTCGTTAGTTACCGTCGGCCGTGAGGGCATAGGCTTCTTCCTGTTCTACTTTTTCGGCGGCGCGGGAGCGTAGCTCGCGCACGGTAGCACCGGTCTGCCACAGCTCCGAGTCGCGCACTTCCTTCAGCTCGGCTTCCAGCTCTTGGCGGTAGCCGGGCGTAGAGCCGCGCTGAATGGTGCGGGCGGCTTCTTGGCCTGAGGCCACGCTGTCGTACAGCTCGTTGAGCACGGGTAGGGTGGCCTCGCGGAAGCGGCCTTTCCAATCCAGGGCGCCGCGCTGGGCCGTGACGGAGCAGTTGCTGAACATCCAGTCCATGCCGTTTTCGCCCACCAGCGGCACCAGGCTCTGGGTGAGCTCCTCCACGGTTTCGTTGAAGGCCTCGGAGGGCGAGTGGCCGCGCTGGCGCAGCACCTGGTACTGGGCTTCGATGATGCCGGCCAGCGCGCCCATCAGCACGCCCCGCTCGCCGGTGAGGTCGGAGTACACTTCCTTGCGAAAATCGGTTTCGAACAGGTAGCCCGAGCCCACCCCGATGCCCAGCGCCACGGCCTTCTCGTAGGCGTGGCCGGTGGCATCCTGGTACACGGCAAATGACGAGTTCAGCCCGCCCCCGGCCATAAACAGCCGGCGCAGACTCGTGCCGCTGCCCTTGGGCGCTACCAGCACCACGTCCACGTCGGCGGGCGGGATGATGCCCGTCTGGTCGTTGAAGGTGATGCCGAAGCCGTGGGAGAAGTACAGGGTTTTGCCGGCCGTGAGGTGGGGCTTGAGCGTGGGCCACACGGCAATCTGGCCGGCATCGGAGAGGAGGTTGGCCAGGATGGTGCCCCGCTCGGCCGCTTCTTCCAGGCCGAACAGCGTTTCGCCGGCCACCCAGCCATCGGCCTCCGCCTTGCGCCACGAAGCCGAATCGGGCCGCTGCCCCACAATCACGCGGAAGCCGTTGTCGCGCAGGTTCAGGGCCTGGCCGGGACCCTGCACGCCGTAGCCCAGCACGGCAATTGTCTCGCTTTGCAGAATGGTGCGGGCCTTTTCCAACGGAAATTCCTCGCGGGTTACAACGTGTTCTTCTACGCCGCCAAAGTTGATGGTTGCCATGATGGAGTTGGGTTTAGGGTTGGTAGTTGTTTGTTGCTGGTTGTCAGTTCTGAAAGGACTGTCATGCTGAGCGAAGCCGAAGCATCTCTCCCGCTTCGTTCGGGTGATTCACTAGCCCAGGGTTTAAACCCTGGGCTACGGAGCGGCTAGCTTTGCAACGTCAGCACGCGAGATTCCTCGCGCTGCTCGGAATGACGTTCTGGTGGGGTCACATCGAAAACACCTTGTCGCGGCGGTCGAGGAACTCGTTTTCGCTCACTTCTTCGCCGGGCTGCTGGCGCTCGAACTCGCGCAGCTTGTGGTGGAAGCCCTGGCTGGTTTTGATGATGGCAATGCGGGCCGAGCGCACAAACTCGATGAGGCCGTAGGGATGCAGCACGGCCAGCAGCTTGTCGGTTTCCTCGCGGTGGCCGGTGGTTTCAAACACCGTGTAATCCTTGCGGATGAGCACCACCCGGGCCCCGTGCTCGCGCAGCAGCCGCTCCACCAGTGCCCGCTCGGCAATGACGTCGGTGGGCACTTTGTAGAGGGCCATTTCCTGCCAGATGACTTCCTCGTTGGGGTTGAAGTACACCTTCAGCACCTCCACCTGCTTTTCCATCTGGCGGGCAATCTTGCGCACCACCTCCTCCGACTCGTGCACCACAATGTTGAAGCGGTGAATCCCCTCAATCTCCGAAGGTGAGGTGTTCAGGCTCTCGATGTTGATTTTGCGCCGCGAGAAGATGATGGCCAACCGGTTAAGTAGTCCCACCTGGTTCTCGGTGTACGCCGTGATGTTGTATTCTTGCTTGGACATGAGGCGGTGAAGCATGAGAGGTGAGGCAGACAACCCGCGCAGCATTGCGAACAGCGTGTCATTGCGAGCGGAGCGAAGCAATCCTTCCTTTTCAAGGGCAAAAGCTCCGACTTGGTCCAAAGACTTTCATCAGCAGCTCCGGTCAGGGCTTGTCTTGGTTCGAGGTGAGGCGCTGCGAGAAGGAAGGATTGCTTCGTCGTGCCTCCTCGCAATGACGCGTTACTTTAAGCGGATTTCGCCCACGCCGCAGCCCTGAGGTACCATCGGGAAAATGTTGTTTTCGCGGGTCACGCGCACTTCCAGCAGGAAAGAGCCGGGGTGAGTGAGCAGCTGGCGCAGGGCGGGTTGCAGGTCGGGGCGGTGCTCCACGCGGCGGGCAGCAATGCCGTAGCCGTTGGCTACCGTCACGTAATCGGGGCTGGCAATTTCCACGGCGGAGTATCGCCGCTCGTGGAACAGCTCCTGCCACTGCCGCACCATGCCCAGGAACTGGTTGTTGAGCAGCAGAATTTTTACCTCGATGCCGGTTTGCATGATGGTGCCCAGCTCCTGAATCGTCATCTGAATGCCCCCGTCGCCGATGACGGCCACCACCGTGCGATGCGGCGCGCCGTAGCGGGCCCCGATGGCGGCCGGCAGGGCAAAGCCCATGGTGCCCAGCCCGCCGCTGGTAATGCTCAGGCGCGGGTGGTTGAGGCGGGCGTAGCGGCAGGCCACCATCTGGTGCTGGCCCACGTCCGTTACAATGATGGCCTCGCCCAGGGTCAGCTCGTTGAGCTGGTGAATCACCTCGCCCATGGTCAGCTCGTCCTGGGTCGGGAACAGCTCGTCCTGAATCACGGCGGCCACTTCTTCGGCGTCATGGTCGCGGAAGCGTTGGCGCCACGCGGGGTGTTGGCGGGCGGCTACCAGCTGCGTGAGCAGGGGCAGGGTTTCCTTGCAGTCGCCCCACACCGGCACGGTGGCCGTCACGTTCTTGTCGATTTCGGTGGGGTCGATGTCGAGGTGGATGATCTGGGCCTGACGGGCGTATTTGTCGAGGCGGCCCGTTACCCGGTCGTCGAAGCGCATGCCGATGGCCACGAGCACGTCGCACTCGTTGGTCAGGACGTTGGGGCCGTAGTTGCCGTGCATGCCCAGCATGCCCACGTTCAGCGGGTGGCCGGTGGGCAGGGCCCCGGCCCCCAGAATCGTCCAAGCCGCCGGAATCCCGCTTTTCTCGATGAATTCCCGGAACTCGTCCTCGGCCTGACCCAGCAGCACGCCCTGGCCCCAGAGTACCAACGGGCGCTGGGCTTGGTTGATGAGGTCGGCGGCGCGCTGCACGTACTCGGGGCGCACCACGGGCCGGGGCCGGTAGCTGCGGATGTGGGTGCAGGGCTCGTAGCCGGCGTGCTCGAACAGCTGCAGCTGGGCGTTTTTGGTGATGTCGAGCAGAACCGGGCCGGGCCGGCCGCTGCGGGCAATGTAGAAGGCTTTGGCCAGCGCCGCCGGAATATCCCGGGCGTCCGTTATCTGGTGGTTCCACTTGGTAACGGGCGTGGTGATGTTCAGAATGTCGGTTTCCTGGAAGGCGTCGGTGCCCAGCAAATGCGCAAATACCTGCCCCGTGATGCACACCAGTGGGGTGGAGTCAATCTGGGCGTCAGCCAGGCCGGTGACCAGGTTGGTAGCACCGGGGCCGCTGGTGGCAAACACCACGCCCACCCGGCCCGAGGCGCGGGCATAGCCCTGGGCGGCGTGAATACCGCCCTGCTCGTGGCGTACCAGCACGTGGTTCAGTTGCTCCTGAAAATCATACAGGGCATCGTAAATGGGGATGATGGCCCCGCCGGGGTAGCCAAAAATCGTGTCCACGCCCTCGGCCACTAGGCCCTGCAACAGGGCCACGGCCCCGGATACCTGCGGGGCGGCCAGGGCCTCAGGCGAGGCTGGCGCGGACTGAAGCTGCGGGTTCGGGAACATGGCGGTGGTCGGCTAAGTCGGTGATGCAGCCGTGGCTGGCGTCGCTCACGGTGCGGATGTATTTCAGCAGCACGCCCTGGCTGACCGGGGGCGCGGGCTGCTGCCACTGCTGGCGGCGCAGGGCCAGCAGCTCGTCGCTCAGGGCCACGTTCATGGTATTGGCGGCGGCGTCCAGCGTAATCCAGTCGTCGTTTTCCACCAGGGCCAGCGGGCCGCCGTCGTAGGCCTCGGGGCTCACGTGGCCGATGACGAAGCCGTGGGTGCCGCCCGAAAAGCGGCCGTCGGTTAGCAGGGCCACCTTGTCGCCCAGCCCGGCCCCGATGATGGCCGACGTGGGCTTGAGCATCTCGGGCATGCCCGGCCCACCCTTGGGCCCCACGTACCGAATGACGACTACGTGGCCCGGCTGAATCAGGCCCTGCACAATGCCCTCGTTTAGCTCCTCTTCCGAGTCGAACACGATGGCCGGGCCGGCGAAGCGGGTGCCTTCCTTACCGGTAATCTTGGCCACCGCGCCCCGGGGAGCCAGGTTGCCGTACAGAATCTGAATGTGGCCATCGGGCTTGATGGGGTTGCTGGCGGGGCGCAGAATGTCCTGGTCGGGACCCAGCGGGGCCACGTCGGCCAGGTTTTCGGCCAGGGTGCGGCCCGTTACGGTCAGCAAATCCCCATGGAGCAGGCCGGCGTTGAGCAGGGTTTTGAGCACGGCCGGCACCCCGCCTCGGGCCGAGAGGTCCTCCATCAGGTACTTGCCGCTGGGTTTCAGGTCGGCCAGCACCGGCGTCCGGTCGCTCACGGCCTGGAAATCTTCGAGCGTGAGCTGCACGCCGGCGGCGTGGGCAATGGCTATGAGGTGCAGCACGGCGTTGGTGGAGCCGCCCAGCACGGTAGTCACCACCATGGCGTTTTCGAAAGCCTCGCGCACCAGAATGTCGCGGGGCTTGAGGTCCAGCTCCAGCAGGCGGCGCAGGTACGCGCCGGTGCTGCGGCACTCCTGCTGCTTCTCGGCGCTTTCGGCCGGGGACGACGAGGAGTAGGGCACGCTCAGACCCAGCGTTTCGATGGCGGCGGCCAAAGTGTTGGCCGTGTACATGCCCCCGCAGGCTCCCGGGCCCGGGCAGGCGTTGCGGATGATGCCGCGGTAGTCCTCGTCCGAAATCCGGCCCTGTAGTTTCTGCCCGTAGGCCTCAAAGCACGACACAATGTTGAGCTGCTGCCCCTTGAACGTGCCGCCCCGGATGGTACCGCCGTACACCATCAGGCTGGGGCGGTTGAGGCGGGCCATGGCAATGAGGGCCCCGGGCATGTTTTTGTCGCAACCCACCACGCAGGCCAGGGCGTCGTAGTTGTGGGCCCCGGCCATGGCCTCAATGGAATCGGCAATGATTTCCCGCGACACCAGCGAGTAGCGCATGCCCGGCGTGCCGTTGGTGATGCCGTCACTGATGCCGATGGTGTTGAAGCGCAGGCCCACCAAGTCCTGCTCCTGCACGCCCTGCTTCACCGCGTCGGCCAGCTGGTTGAGGTGCATGTTGCAGGTGTTGCCCTCGAAGCCCGTGGAGCAGATGCCCACGAACGGCTTGCGCAAATCGGCCTCCGCAATGCCGGAGCCAATCAGCATGGCCTGCGAGGCCGGCAGACTGTCATCCTGGGTGTAAATGCGGCTGTATTTGTTGAGGGCCATGCGGGGGAATGTGCAGAATGTGCTGATGTGTAAAATGTGCTGAATGTTGCCAGCACGTCATGCTGAGCCTTGGGAAGCAGCTCTACCGCTTCGTTCGGGCGGGTTGCCTCACCCCCCGGCCCCCTCTCCAGGGGGAGAGGGGAAGCCAGACGATTGGTGGGGTAGGCAGACGGGTTGGTGGTTGTAGAGACGCGACACTTCGCGTCTCGGCGTTGCTGATGTTGTGTGTAAAGAGGATGGATCAGTTGCTTTGGTGTCGAAAACGCTAGTTTCTAGGTTCTTACTTCTGGATTCTAAGCTCTCAGTTCTAGGCTCTCACCTCTAACCTCTCCGTTCTAACCGACTGGCCCGTGACCAGCGCCTGATAGTGCTGGGCCAGCATGCCGCCGATAGTTTGCTGGAAGGGGCGCTCGAACACCACGTCATCTATCGAGGCCACGCCGATAACCTCGGCGGCGGTGCCGGTCATGAAGGCGGCTTCGGCGGTGCGCAGTTCCTCGGGGCCGAAAAAACGCTCCGTGACGGTGATGCCGGCCTCACGGGCTAAGTCGATGATGGTGTTGCGGGTGATGCCGCGCAGGATGCTGCCGGCTGGGGGCGTAACCAGCTCCCCGTCGCGCTCAAAGAAGAAATTGGCCCCGGGACCTTCGGCGACGTGGCCGTGCATGTCCAGCAGCAGGGCCTCGTCGTAGCCCCGGCCTTTGGCCTCGGTGCTGGCAATGATGGAATTAACGTAGTGCCCCGCCACCTTTGCCTCAATGGGCACGGCCTTGGGGTTGGGCCGCTCGTAGGGCGAGACGGTGAGGCGCAGGCTTTGGTCGCCGAGGTACTTGCCCCATTCCCAAACGGCTACCAGCACGTTGCTGGTGCTGGCCGCCTTCAGGCTCATGTTGGGCGCGCCGGCAAACACCAGCGGCCGGATGTAGGCGTCGGTCAGGTCGTTGCGCTCCAGCACCTCGTAGCTGATGCGGGTGAGCTCCTCCACCGAGTACGCCAGCGGCAGCCCGATGGCCCGGCAGGAGTAGTGCAGGCGCTCAAAATGCTCCTCGGCCTTGAAAATGCGCGGCCCGGCCGGCGTGCTGTAGGCCCGAATGCCCTCAAACACGGCGTAGCCGTAGTGCAACGACTGGGCATACACGCCGCAGGTAGCCTGCGCGGCCGGAACAAATTCGCCATCCAGGAAGGCAACGGTGTCAGCGGAATAATACATGAGCAACGAAAACGGGAGTAAGAACGAAGCACCACAAGGCCGGCCGGCCGGGGGGGAAGTCAGGACCGGCTGGCGGCCCTGCTCTTGCCCCCCGCGGTCCGCACGGCCGCCTGCCGGAGTTAGCGGAGCAGGAAGGGAAAGGTCAGACCCAGACGAGCCGGGACTTGGTTTGATTCTATTCGGGCCAGGGCGTAGCAGCGGTGCACGGCGCAGCCTGCCGGGGCCGCGCTCAACATGGTGGCGCGCCAGCCGGCTTGGGCGAGGTTGGAAAATAGTGTGGCCCAGGAGGTGGAGAATTGCGCTGACATGGCATCTTTACGGCTGAATGATGCCGGCAAGTACCATCGTCGGGCAGGCGTTCAAAAACTTTTTTCCGCCGGGTGTACTATTTCTAAAAAATGATTTTTTAGAAATAAGTAGTTGTATAACAGTTTATTGTGTTTTAGTCTAGTACAATGCCCAACGAAAGTACCGACCCGGTTTTCCAGCTGATTAAGTCGCTGACCCGCACTGAAAAGCGGCACTTCCGCCTGTTTGCCAACCGCCAGGGCTCCACCGAGGGTCTGAAGTTTCTGCAGCTTTTCGATGCCCTCGACGGGCAGGAACGCTACGATGAGGAGCGGGTGCTAGCCCAGGTGCCGGCCATCAAAAAAGTACAAGTAGCCAATCTCAAGGCGAACCTGTACCGGCAGCTGCTCTCCAGTTTGCGCATGTACCACGCCGGCCACAACCTCGATATTCAGCTGCACGAGCAGCTGGATTTCGCCCGGGTGCTCTACAACCGGGGCCTCTACCAGCACAGCCTGCGCATGCTGGAAAAAGTGAAAGCCACGGCGCTACAGGCCGAAATGCGCCATATTGTGCTGCTAGCCCTGGAGTTTGAGAAGCTCATCGAAGGCCAGTACATCACGCGCAGCATCCGGGGCCGGGCCCGGCAGTTATCCGACGAAGCCACCGATACCGTGGCGCACGTAGGCCGGGAGCATGCCCTGTCGAACCTGGCGCTGCGCATGTACGGGCGCTACCTCAAAATCGGGCATACCCGTAACCAGCAGGATTATGAGAAGATAACGGCCTATTTCCGCCAGGATCTGCCGCCGCTGGACCCGCGCGAGGCCAGCTTTTTCGAGCAGCTGTACTACTACCAGGCCCACGTGTGGTACTACACCATCACCCAGAACTTCCGGCAGTGCTACCGCTACGCCCAGAAGTGGGTGGATTTGTTTGCCCACAACCAGCTCATGTGCGAGCAGCAGCCCATGCTCTACCTCAAAGGCGTGCACAACGTGCTGGTGACTACCTACAACATGCTGTACTACAGTCGGTTTGCGGAGGTATTGGGCCAGCTGGAAGCCTACGCCGCCGACCCCGACCGGCGCAGCAACCCCAACCTCGACGCGCTGCTGTTCCTGTACCTGTACACCAACCGGCTCAACGGCTACTTCATGCGGGGCGAGTTTACGGCCGGCCTGCAGCTGGTGCCCGAGCTGCTGGAAAACCTGGACCGGTTCCGCCTGCAGCTCGACCTGCATCGACGGCTGGTATTCTACTACAAAATTGCCAGCCTGTACTTCGGCAGCGGCAAGCCCGAGCAGGCCATTGAGTACCTGGAGAAAGTCATCCAGTTTAAGGAATCCAGCCTGCGCGAGGACATCCAGTGCTTTGCCCGCATCCTCAACCTGATTGCCCACTACGAAGCCGGCCGCGACGAAGCCCTGGAGTACCAGATTCGCTCCGTGTACCGCTTCCTGGGCAAGATGAACGACCAGCAGCAAATGCAGGAGGCTATTTTTCGGTTTCTGCGCAACCTGGGCGGCATTGCTCCCTTCCAGCTCAAGGATGCGTTTATCAAGCTGAAAGACCAGCTGATCCGCATTGCCGAAAACCCCTATGAGCGGCGGCCCTTCCTGTACCTCGACATTATTTCCTGGCTGGAAAGCAAAATCGAAAATGTGCCCGTGCAGGACATTATTCGCCGCAAGTTCAGCCGGTTGAAGTGAAATGGTGAAGTTGTGAAATTGAAAGAACGTCATGCTGAGCTTGCCGAAGCATCTCGCGTGCTGAAGCATCTCGCGTGCTGAAGCATCTCGCGTGCTGAAGCATCTCGCGTGCTGAAGTTGCAATGGTAAACCCAACGAAGCGGTAAAGATGCTTCGGCAAGCTCAGCATGACGGTTAGTTTGGCAACGTCAGCACGCGAGATTCCTCGCTCCGCTCGGAATGACGTTCTTTCAACTTCACCACCGCACTAGCGGCATCCCGCGCATGGCTTGGATGAACAGGGCGGTAACGGCACTTACGTACACGGCCGTGCCTACCCAAGTGAGCAGGCCGGCGTGGCGGGGCTGCCAGTGGCTGAGGGCCCAGCCCAGGAGCGGTAGCGCCTGCAAGGCGTGCATACCCAGGAAATGGGCCAGGCGCAGGTCGCCGGCGCGGGTGCTCCAGCCGAGGCCGGGCAGGCCGGGGCCGCCGTCGGGGGCACCCACGGTGTGCTGGCCCAGCCGGATCATGACGCCGCCCAGCACCGAGCCCACCAGAAACACCAGCAGCCCCAGCCGCACGCCCCACACGTAGCCCGCCGGGCCGTGGGGCTGGTAGTGCCACACCAGGTACACGGCCCAGATGGTAGCCAGGGTATTTACCAAAATAAACGTGCCCATCAGCCCAAATACCAGCCCGTCGAAGGCAGAAGTGGTGTTGTAGTGCGAGGTAGTGCCCCGGGCCGCCTGCACGAAGATGCAGGCCATTTCCACCACCATGCTCAGGGCCGCCGCTATGCTGACGAGGCGCACGGCCCCGCTGGCCGGGGCCGGCAGGTCGGCCAGCAGCCAGCCCAGCGTCCAGAGGTAGAGCAGGCCGGAAAGGGCGAATTTGGCCGGCTTCACCCAGGCAGGAACACCCGTTATCAGGCGCTGATCCAGAAACAGCATGACCAGTGCCAGTAGCAGCAGCCCCACGTGCAGCCAGCCGCTCCAGGCCAGCACGGGGTTGGCGCGGTGCAGCACGCGCAACCAGGTAGAAACGGGCATCAACGCCGCCAGCGCAGCCGTGGGCAGGGGTAGGGTAGCCGACATGATAAGAAGTATTAATAAGGAAGAACCGAAGCAGAGACTGTGGCCTCGCGGCCGTAGAAGCGCCGCACCAGGGCATACAGCAGCAGCCCCACCGGCCCGAACAGAAACGTGAGCAGTAGGCAGGGCACCAGCAGCAGGTGCGGCACGCCGCGCTGCCGGGCATCCCGGCTTTCCCAGATGCCCAGGCACAGATCAAAACACAGGTAATGCACCCAGCCCGCCAGCAGCGCCCAGGGGTTGCGGAACAGTGCGGCCACGTCGGCAAGGGTGCTGAAGCCACCTTCCTGAGCGTGCGCCCCCAGGTAGTGGCTGCCGATGAGCAAGGCGTAGCAGCCGGCCAGCACCAGGGGCAGCGCACCGCTGAGTACCAGCCGTTGGGTTATGCGCCAGCGCGGAGCCAGCACCAGCAGGGCCCAGCCCAGCAAGGCCACGGGGTTGGCTAGGGAAAACAGAAAATCAGGAGTGAGGGTCATGCGCCGCGTGGTTGGTTTGGTGCTGTAAACATGCACGAAACCCCGTAATCGGCCCGCACAAAACCCGGTGAAGCGCCGTTGTGGCAAGCTGAAACGGTGCTCTGCCGGGGGCGAAACAGCAACTACTGCCGCGCCTGCCCGTACCTTTGGGCCGTGGAAGCTGCTTGTTTGCGTACTGTATTGGTTGGGTTGGGGCTGATTGTGGCCCCGGCCGCAGCCCTGGCTGGCCCAGCTGCGACTGGCACCGATGACAGCACCTTCGTGCGGCAGTCGCACCGGCGGGCAGTATTTCAGTTTGACCAGCGGTTCTCCATTCTTAACGGCAAAGTGGTGGGCATCAATGGGCTGAAAGGCGGCATTGAATGGCGCGGACGCTGGCGGGCGGGTCTGGGCGTGTACCGCCTCTCAGGCGGCGTGCCCACCCGCATTCCGCAGCCGCTGGAGTTTCCGGCCGGTACCCGCGACGAAGTGCGGTTTCGGTACCTGGCTGCCTATGGCGAGTACGTGTTCATCGGCAACCGGCGCTGGGAGCTGAGCGCCCCGCTGCAACTGGGCCTTGGTAACTACTACACCAAATACTACTTCCCGGACGGGGGCGTGCTGCGTACCAACCGGCAGGTGCTCTACATGGTAGAGCCCTCCGTGGCGGCCCACTACCGCGTATTTCGGTGGGTTGGGCTGGGGGCGGGCACCGGGTACCGGCAGGTATTCGCCTCCGGCGAAAAGCCCGAAGACCAGATCAGCGGCTACATCTTTTTCGGCCGCGTCAAGCTGTTTCTCGGCGACTTCATCAAAGTAGTGCGCGGCCACGAGCGGCTGTTTTCGCAGCGCGGACTGGATCAGCACTAAATTTAAAAGGAGGTAAATCCACACGTCGGTGTTTCGACTTTGTGGACCTACCTCCTTTTTGGGGTTGATAACCTGAGAAATGCTTTACCGCGGTGCGGCAATACCCTTGGCCGATAACGGCCGGCGCAGCACGTAGCGGCGCACATATTCGCTGGGCTCTCCTTTACTGTAGTTGATGGGCTGCTCCAGAATCTGCACAATTTCCCAACCCCGGCTACCCATGTAGTTGATGGCGCTGATGGTGGTGGCGAATACCTGAATTTTGCCGGCCTCGCGCACTACCTGTTCCGAGCCGCCCAGCTTCTCATAGCCGTAGCCGAAGTCCACGTAAATGTCGCCGGACTTCTCTTTCTCGGGCTTGCCCACGTTCACGAAGCCCGTGCGCATCAGCTCACAGAACTCGTAGCGAACCGGTTCCGGCGCGGCCGGGCGCGGGGGCGGGGTGGACTGGGCGCGGGCCTGGGTAGTACCGCCTGCCAGCCCGGCGGCCAGCAGCAACGTGGCGAAGATCTTTTTCATGGTGGTGAGTGGTTGGGGGCGAAAAGTGCGCAAAGAAAGCGGGTTGTACACCCCGGTCAGGAGAATGTACAACCCGCCGGTCTAGTTATAGTTGGGCAGCAGTCGGTACTGACGGCCATAGTCCAGCATCTGCTGCGAGAAGTCAGTGGGGTATTCCAGCTTCACATCCGTGATTTTGCCATCTTTCACCACGGGCACCAGCCGGGGCTGAATGAAACCGGCATACGGGGCAATGTTCAGCTTCTGGTAGCGGGCCAGCACTTCCTTGTGCAGCGCGGGGTCCACCTTCACGCCGTAGGTTTCGATGAGGGCTTTGCCAGCCGCGTAATCCCCTTCGCTGGTGATGCGCTGCAGCTCGCGTAGCAACTGCCCGAACAGGCCGCGCAGCTTCTCGTAGTCGTTTACCCGGAAGTAGGTTTTGCCGTCGCGGGTGAGGCGCTCAATTACGTTGTCCTTCCGGCCCTTCTCAAAGGCCCATTTGGCTACCATCTGGCGGTTGCGCATGTGGGCTTCCTCCACGGTTTCGCCCAGCTGCAGGCGCACCAGCTGGGTCATCAGGCCGTTGCGGATGTAGTTGTCGTATTCGGCCTTGGCTACCTCGCCGCCGGCGGGCAGCACGCCTAGCTGGGTCAGTTTGGCGTCGGGTAGGTAGTACAACGCCACCAAGTCGGCGCGGGCTTCTTCCAAGGCCGAAGCGTAGCTTTTCAGCGTTTCCTTGGGCGTGCCCACGCCCTTGTTCAGCTGCCCCGAGGCATGCCCGATTACCTCGTGCATATCGGTGTGGAGCTTGCCGGCCAGGCCGGCATACTGGCGGGCGCGCTGCTTCTCGGCGTCGTCGAAGGCAAACTCATCCAGCATCCCGCCGGCGTCGGCGGCACCGTAGGCATCCACAATGTTGCCCAGGTTTACCGATTTGGAGCCGTGCTCCTTCCGGATCCAGCTGGCATTGGGCAGGTTGATACCGATAGGTGTGTTAGGAGCCGCGTCGCCGGCTTCTACTACCGTGGTAATCACCTTGGCCGTAATGCCAATGACGTTTTTCTTCTTGTGCTCAGGCTTGATGGGGGAGTTGTCCTCGAACCACTGCGCCTCATCCCCAATGGCCTGAATGCGCTTGGTGGCCTCCAGGTCCTTGAACGACACCACCGACTCGTAGCTGGCGCGGTAGCCCAGCGGGTCGCCGTACACCTCAATAAAGCCGTTTACCACATCGGTGCGGCTTTTCGTATCGTGTACCCAGGCAATGTTGTACTCGTCCCACTTCCGCAGGTCGCCGGTCTGGTAAAACTCGATGAGCTTCTGCAGGGCCAGCTGCTGCTCGGGGGTATCGGCCACGGCGGCGGCTTTCTGCAGCCAGTAAACCACTTTGCTCAGGGCCCGGCCGTACATGCCCTCCGTGCGCCAGGTGCGCTCCGTGATGCGGTTCTGCTTGTCCTTTACCAGCTTGGAGTTGAGGCCGTAGGAAATGGGCTGCGGGTCCTTGGCGTTGATGCGCTTCTTGTAGTACGCCTCCACCTCGGTTTGCGTCAGGCCCTCATAAAAGTTGTTGGCTGAGGTCTTCACCAGATCCTTGCCCGCCTCCTGGTTTACCCGCTTGGGTGCCACGTTCGGGTCGAACAGAATGGGCGTCATTGTGGCCAAGAACTTCGTGACCGACTCGCCCGGCTCCAGCGGCAACTGCTTGGAGTCGGTGGCAAAAATCAGCTCTTTGAAGTAGGCCGGCGTGCATTCCGGTACAAACTTGCGGGTGCTGTAATGGTGATGAATGCCGTTGGAAAACCACACGCGCTTGGCATAGGTGGCAAACTCAGTGGCCTGCTCAATCTGCTGCTGATTGGTGCTGGCGGTACGGCGCTCCTCATTAGCTTTCCAGACGGCCTCCAAGGTGCGGCGCACACGCAGGTTGTGCTTATAGTTTTGGTCGTAGATGATGTCGCGCCCGCTCAGGGCGGCTTCGTACAGGTAGTACAGCAGCTCTTTCTGGCGGGGCTCCAGGGTTTCAAAGCCCGGCACCTGGTAGCGCAGAATGCGCAGGTCGGCAAACTGCTCCATTACCACCTGGAAAGGAGGCGTGGCAGGTACCGGCGGAGTGACCGGCGCGGCGGCATCAGCGGCGGCAGCCGTTTCTAGTTGTTGCACGGCTGTGGTAGTAGCTGAGTTAACGGCCGAAGTGGGCGTGGTAGTGGTGCCGGAAGAGCCGGCGCAACCGCCACCCAGTTGAGCCAGCAGCAGCAAAGCCGCCGATACACGGGTATGATTCATTGAAAACGGGCAGGGTAGAACTTGCACAAATCAACGGATATTTTCACATACCTAATGAGCGAATGGAATCCCGGCCGGGTAAACCCGAACGCCATTTTGAGGAATCCTGCGTACTGACGTTGGATTACTATTGCAACATCAGCACGCGGGATTCCTCGACTACAGCTGCGTCTTAGCTCGGAATGATGTACTAAGCTGTGTCTGAAAAACGACTTTTCAGACACAGCCTAACCCGTTACCTCTCCTCACTTCACGGTGCGCAGGGTGCTGAGGCGGTCCAGCTTGCCCGAAGCCGTGGTGCGGAACTCGGGCACGGCCACCAGCTCGCGGGGTACCTCGTACTTATCCAGGCGCTGACGCAGCAAGCTCAGTAATTGTTCCTGCTGGCTGGTAGAAAGCTTCGCGCCTTCCAGAAAAGCGGTTACCTGTTCACCCAGGCGTTTATCGGGGCGGCCCGCCACAAAGGCCCGCCGGCCCAGGTTCAGCTCCGTAAGGGCCACTTCCAGGACCAGTTCCACCTTTTCCGCCTGCACCTTCACGCCACCCGTGTTGATCACGAAGTCGGCCCGGCCCAGCCACTCGAAGCTGCGGCCATCGGCGGCCAGCGCAATCCGGTCGTTGGTGGTGATGAGCTGGTTTTCCGTGACGTCGGCGCGCACCGTGAGGCAGCCGCGCGCATCCTGGCCCACCGTAATGCCCGGCAGCACCTGGTAGGTGGGCTGCACGGCGGGGCCATTGAGGCGGCGCAGGGCAATGTGCGAGGCGGTTTCCGTCATACCATACGTCACGTACACCGGCACCCGCAGCTGCTGAATTTCCTTTTCCAGACTGCGTTCCACGGCCGCGCCGCCGACCAGAATGCCCTTCATGCGGTTCAGGCGCGCGGCGTGGCCGGCCGCCAGCACCGCCCGTAGCTGCAGCGGCACAAAGGAGGTAAAGTCGAAGTCCGCTGTGGCCGGTACCAGGGCCAGCGGATCGGCGTGGGGCTCCACAATGGTCAGGTGCATACGCCGCTCCAGGCCGCGCACCAGCATCATCAGCCCACCCACAAACTCGCAGTTCAAGCACACCAGCATCCGGTCGCCGGGGCCTAGGTCGAAATAGTCGCCGGTGCGGCTGGCCGAGGCTTCCAGCTGCCGCCGCTTCAGCTGAATCAGCTGAGGCTGGCCGGTGGAGCCGGAGGTGCGCAGCCCGAACTCCTGGGCCCCGTTCAGCCACTGCCGCACGAAATCCAGCACCCGGGCCTCGTAGCCGTTCAGGTCGCGGGGGGCGCGGGCGGGGTACTGCTGAATATCGGCGTAGCGAAATTCGCGGCCATTGAGCAGCAGAGAATCGGGCAGGAGGTCGGTAGCGGCAGCCATAGAAGAATGCGGAGAGGAAAGCGCGGCAAGATAGGTGCCGGAACAACCATCTGCACACCGAAAACTCCTTTGGTATCGGAGAGAAAACCGGGAGCTTCTTGACTTCGAAGGAGTTAAAGATGTATATTAAGCCAGTCACCAATCTCCAAACGCCATGCTTTCCACCGCACCAAGTCCGTTTGCCCTGGTCAAGACCTACGTGTTCAGGCGCTACATCACGTTTCGCAACGAGGTAACCGCTCCGGCCGCCAGCCCCGTTACGGATACGGCCCGCCGGGCCCGCAAGCTGCTGAAGAAACGCGCCAAAAGTGAGCGGCTGCGCAATTTCTTCGGCTGGTGCGCCGGATGCGAGGCTTATGGCTCCATATTCTAGATAAGCGCCAGCGCGTACAGCGTTACAACAAGTGCCTCAGCGCCTGCTTTATCAGGTGTTGAGGCACTTGCTACATCAAGGTTATTTTAACCGGCTAAGTAAACGCTTCATCTCACCTATTTCACGCTTCTGGGTACTAATGATGGAGTCCGCCAACTGGCGTACCTCGGGGGCTTTGATGGTGGCCCGCTCACTGGTGAGGATAGCAATGGAATGATGCGGAATCATGGCCTGCATCCAGCGTCGATCATCAACCAGCGTCTGGCTGCGGACCATCAGCAGGGCCAGGGCAAATACAGCCGTACTACCACCCACAATAAGCATGTTGAGGCGGATATTCTGGTACATATGGTGCATTGAGCCCAGCATAATAACGGCCATAGGCGTAATCATTAACACCGTCATATAAAGCCGTGTGAGACTCGGGTACACGTGGTCCAGCGCATACGTGTTCAGGTACATCACACAGTACATAATCCCGAACGATAAAGCCAGGGTCAGGAAGAAACGGCGGTAAGGTTTGTGAGGGGTGTTCATGCGCAAAAGGGGGTGAGGGAGCTGTATCTATATTTATACGACGGGCTCTGTAGGTGAGCTTCACAATCCCCTGTTATTACCCCTCGTGCAGCCGTATTTTGTATAATCTGGCCGGGTTTCTGCCGCTGGTGCTTATAAGGTTGAAGCACTGCTTAGTAATACACCTGCAGCACATCCACGTCGCCCAGCGGCAGCGAAACCGTGAGCTGCCCGCCGATTTGCTGAAACCGGAGCACGCCCCGCTGCGCCGACTGTACCCGGCGTACCGTGCGGTCGGCTGCTACGGTAACATCCACCTGCTGTGCCGTGCCGCTCCAGTTGAGTAGGGTTACGGCCACGCCGCCGACGCTGTAAAGGGCCGGGGCCTCAATCAGAGGCTTGCTGACTTTCACGGGCAGCGCGGCGGCTACCGGCTGAACCGGCTGCGTAATCAGCTGCCGCCACCCGGCCGCGAAGCCACTGGCCAGCCCGCCCGTGCTGCCGGTAGCCGAGTGCCGGTAGGAAAGACCGGGGTAGCAGGCAAACCGCAGAATTTTTCCCTGGCCAACGGTCCGCTCCGTAAGAGCTGGCGTACCATCTTCAAACCGGTAAAGCGTACGCGCTGATGCCTCCGCGGCACTGGCTACCGTCAGCTTTTCCCGCTCCCCGAATACCGTCAGGGCGGTGTTATCCAGCATAAGCTGGCCGATGGGTTTGGCATCGGCGTACTGGAAGGCGGGCAGCCGCAGGGCCGCCGCCGGGGTAACGCCCGCCGCCTGCAGGGCCGTGGGCAGGGGCTGATGATACCGGTCAAACTCCATGGCGCCGGCCACCGTTACCAGGGTGCCGCCCGCCTGCACCCAGCGCAATACGGCTTCGGTTGATTCCTGCGGCAAATCGGGCGCGGTTACGTACAGCACTTTGGTGGCCTGGAAATCCGGCTCCGTCAGCTTCTGCTCGTCAACAAACTGCACCGGCACGGCACTGTGCTGCAGTGCCAGAAACAGGCCGTGCATTTCCACCATGTAGCCCATGCGGCCGGCATCCAGGTACGGGTTAGTGGCATCGATGATGCGCGGCGGATGCGGGAATTCCTCCAAGTCCCAGAGTGGGGAGCTTTGGGGCGTCAGAATAGCCACCGGCGAGGGTTTCATGCGGCCTGGGTAGAGCAGATCTTCCGCTTTGGCAACCATCTGCATGCCGCGGGCCAGCGGCGCAAATACTGGCAGGTTTTCGGAGTAGCAGTTGCCCGGAAAGTTATACTCCGGGCCGTAGGTGAAGAACTGGATGGTTTTGGCCCCGTGGCCCACCTGCGCCAGCAGCTTCTGGGCCATGCCCCCCGGCCGCTGCCCCGAGACGCGCGGAATCACCAAGGAGCCCATGCCTACCTGCCCCAGCTCGGCGGCCGCCCGCAGCCGCGACGCATAAAAGGACCACTGGGGTGCCATATCATCCCCGAACCAGTCTTCCGTGGCAATGGCAGTAGTGCCCCGTTCCCGGCCAAACTCCAGCCAGTCGTGCTGACCCATGGCGGCGTTAGGGTCCTGGCCCTGGTCGTTGTTGCCAATGGGGCCCGGCTGGTAGGCCAGTCCCATAAAGTTGTTGAAGTTGACCAGCACCGGCACCTGGGGGCGGATTACCTCTTCGTAGGCTCGGGCTACTTCGCCAAAAAAACGGGCCGAGGCCCAGGGGGTAAACCGGTTAGACCAGTAAAACAGCCGCCGCGAGGGTAAGTCGTGGTATTGCTGCCGGCCAATCAGCTGCACTTCGCTCCAGGAGGTTTTGCCCAGACTGGCGGGGGTGAGGCCCCGGGCCTGCAGGTAGCCGTGGAAAGCGGCCAGGGCATTTGGGTCCTTGTTAAACTCGTTGTAGCGGGCGGGGTAGTACCAGCCGGGCTCATCACTGGTCACCCAGAATCCAATTTCCTCCTTCTTCCAGCCGGCCGCCAGCTACGGATTTACCTGGTCCTGCACAAACTTTACAAACTCGGCGTGGCGCTGTGGCCCGAAGTTGAAGGCATAGCCCGGCGGGTTGTACACGGCCCCCCATATTTTTTGGATGCCGGCCGCCCGCACAGTGCTGGTGAGGTTGGCCGGAACCGGGTGTAAAACATTAAAGCCCAATCCACACAGCCGACGGATACCCTCACGCCAGCTCAGGTAGTCATTATCGGAGCCGATGTACCGCTCCCCAAACAGAATTTTCTTCGGCCGCTCCTGCTCCGGCAGAAATGCCGCTTTCAGAGCCTGGTCGTACACGCGGCGGCCGTGACCGGTAAACGTATCAATGTGGATTTTCTGGTCAGTGCCGCGCCACAGCATCAGCCCGATGCCTGGTCCGAACAGCTCGGCGGGCGTGGTCGAGGTTTCGCCGCCTCCGATGGCGCTTTGCACCTGTACCGTGAGGTCGGGGAAGGAGGTACTGGTACTGGCTGGCGGGGTAATGCCCAGGCCCGTGGCTACCTGCCAGAACGAGTTATTGGCGTTGTTGTACGTGGCCAGGGCCTGCTCAATACCTGCGCGCGTGGAGGGTACCCAGGCGCTCCAGGCGGTGCCGGCAAAGCTGACCACTTGGGGGTTGCCGGCCAGACCCACCGTGAACTTAAGGCTGGCTGCCGGAGCTTTGCCCTGAATGCGGAGTACCCGCCCCCGTACTTTGTAGTTCGGAACATCCTTGGCGGCCGGTGCAGCAACTACTACGAACAGCAACTTGTAAGGCAGATGCAAACAACAGGCTCAGGATGAGGAATACAATTTGAGGGCGCATGGGCAAGCGGATTGGAGTAAGTAATCGGGAGAGACTAAACTTACGACCCAGCCAATAAAAGCGCGGAGCTCCGCCGGCAGGCCTGCCCTGTTTCGGGTGGGACCTACTGGCGGAACTCCGCGGAAAGCCAGATGACAACGGGCCGGTTACTGCGCTTTTTTCGTTTCCGGCAGCAGCCGGAAATAGGTGGCCACAAATCGGTTATTTACTACCTGGCCCTGAACTTCGGCCTGCCGGATGGCTTGGCAGAAACCGTCCTTGGCGTGGGCGTCGCCGTGGGAGTCGATGGTAGTGCCATCCACAAAGTAGGCCTTACCGGCAATGCGCACGGCCAGGTCGCAGCTTTTGCCGGGCAGACCCAGGCGGCACTGCCCGCACGAGGCTTGCACCACCTGCACCGGCTGGGCCGGGTTCGGAACTGGTGTAGAGCTGATGGCGCTGGAAGCCGTAGCTGGTGCGGTTTGGGCGTGAGCAGCAGCCGTGGTAACGATGCTTAACAGCAGTAGCAGCAGTTTTTTCATAGCCGAAGCGCCGCCCAAATATATTATGCTGCGGCAGGAGCAAGGTACGCACACATGCTCGAAAGGCGGTTTTGTTGAGCTAAAAAACTGTCCCTTGGGTCATCCATGAATATAAATCCCGAACCAAACTGCACTCGTCATTACGGAAACGTACGTGCAAGCATCTGCTTCCCGACGTGTCCTGTAAGGGTGATAATCAATTCAAGCCTGCGGCATAGAGTGCCGGTAGGTACCGAAGTAGCGGTGTAGGGCCGCAATGGTGGCTACGGGCGCATTCAGATGAGGATAGTGCCCAATTGTATCAATGATATCCAGCGTACTGTCAGCTAGTTTAGAATGCAGATAGCGGCCTACTGCTGCAGGTGCTACTGAGTCCTGCGCGCATTGCACAATGAGGGCCGGTACCTGTAGGTTGGGTAAAGCCGAGCGGTAATCAGACAAGAATGCGGCATGCGCAAACTGCCGGGCCACGGCCGGGTCCACGCTCATGAAGCTGGCCAGCAACTCATCCAGCAGCCCCGGGCGCATATCGCCGCCAATCAGGGAAGGTACAATGGCCCGCGACCAGGCCCGGTAATCAAGGTTCAGAAAACCGAGGAGTTCCTCTAAGTCAGCCGGGTCAAAGCCGCCCGGATAATCTCCGTCGTTTACGTAACAGGGAGACGCTGCTAATAGTACGAGCCGCTCGAACAGCTCGGGTGCCTGAATAGCTGCCAGCACTCCAATCATACCGCTCACGGAATGCCCTACGTACATCACCTTCGGCAGATCAAGAGCGCGCAATAAAGTAATCAGGTCCGCTGCGTAGCCATCCAACGTGTGGTAGCGGGAAAAATCATAGGCGCTCCGGTCTGAGCGGCCCGCTCCGACTAAATCAAACAACACTACCTGATACTGTGATGCAAAAGAAGGTGCCACATACTGCCAGCTATGCTGATCAGTCCCGAAACCGTGCGCAAACATCAGCGGCTGCTTCCCGGCTCCGTAAGTTGAAACATAGTGGCGTTGAAGGATATCCATGCGTATCGTGTATCTAAGCATTATCCGAAAAAGCAACCCAGATAATCCAGCAGTTCCAATCTAGAAATCATAAACTGCTTATAATACAATTAAATAGCAAGTTGTTCCCAATAAAGTCCTGCTTTCTCAATGTGGGAGGATAGTAGCATTTAAGCCATTTTCTGCTGGCACAGAGCCATATCTGGCACTAGGCACCAAGGACGTACACTGTACATCTCTGATGGATAGTAATTTTTTGCCTCTATGGTGTATTTAAAAAGCAAAAAGGCCTGCTTTTAGTAAAAGCAGACCTTCTTGCTGACTGATGTTGCAAACCGATTACGGGAACTTGGGATACTTGTCGAAATCCGGCTTGCGCTTCTCGATAAAGGCGTTTTTGCCCTCTTTGGCTTCTTCCGAGAGGTAGTACAGCAGCGTAGCGTTGCCGGCCAGCTCCTGAATACCAGCCTGCCCATCCAGCTCGGCGTTGAAGCTGGATTTGAGCATCCGCAGCGCCAGCGGGCTTTTCTCCAGAATTTTGTGACACCAGGCCACGGTGGTTTCTTCCAGCTTGTCCAGCGGTACCACTTTATTTACCAAGCCCATATCGAGGGCTTCCTGGGCGTCGTACTGGTCGCAGAGGAACCAGATTTCGCGGGCCTTCTTCTGACCTACCACGCGGGCCAGGTACGAGGCTCCGAAGCCGCCGTCAAACGAGCCTACTTTGGGGCCGGTCTGGCCGAAGCGGGCGTTTTCGGCGGCAATGCTCAGGTCGCACACCACGTGCAGCACGTGGCCGCCCCCGATGGCCCAACCGGCCACCATGGCAATTACGGGCTTTGGGATGGAGCGAATCATCTTCTGCAGGTCCAGCACGTTCAGGCGAGGCACAGTGTCCTCGCCCACGTAGCCGCCGTGGCCCCGCACGCTCTGGTCGCCGCCCGAGCAGAAGGCTTTGCCACCCTCGCCGGTCAGGATAATCACGCCGATATCGGTGCGGTTGCGGCAGATGTCCATCGCCTCAATCATCTCCTGCACCGTGAGGGGCGTGAAGGCATTGTGCACCTGGGGGCGGTTGATGCTGATTTTGGCGATGCCGCCGTGCTGGGTGAAGAGAATTTCGCGGAACTCCTTGATCGGGGTCCAGGTAAGTTGTTCGGCCATGAGAGGGGCAGTTACCTTATGGAGTGGAAAATGATGAGCGTACCGCCGCGCGGTACTGTTCAAAGAATTCGGCGTTGGTGGGACTGTCGGTGGTTATTTCGAGCAGCGCCGCGCCGGATTCAGCTGCAAAGAAAACCGGTAGCGCCGACTCTAGTTCAGTAAATGTGGAAACCGACAGGTAGCGCAGCTTAAAGTCGCGGGCGGTATTCTCGGCTGTGAGGGGCTGGCGGGTTTCAAAAAACTCCTCCAGCTCCGGCTGCTGGCGGGGACCATCAATGAGCCGGAAAATGCCGCCCGCGTGGTTATTAAACAGAATTACCTTCAGGTTGGGCGTGGGGTAGTTGTGCCAGAAGGCGTTTCGGTCGTAGAAAAACGCCACGTCGCCGGTGAGCAGTACCACGGGCCGATTGGGTTGGGCCAGGGCCGCGCCCACGGCCGTGCTGGTGCAGCCATCAATGCCACTGGTGCCCCGGTTGGCAAACACCTCTACTATGCGGCCCGCCGGTACGCCCAGAATGTTGGCGTAGCGCACGGCCATGCTGTTGGCCAGGTGCAAAGCTGTATGGTCGGGTAGCTGCTGCAAGGCTCGGTAAATGGCCGTAAACTCGTTAAAAGGCTGATTTGGCTGCTGCATAAACTCCCGCAGAAAGCCGGTGGCCCAGTTTTCGGCGGCCTGCCAGGGGCGCAGGTACGCGACTTTGGCCGGAGCATCCGCATCAGCGGAGGCCCACGTCAGGCGAACCGGCTCGCCCAGCGGCTGTGGGCGGGGTGCTACGCGGGTGGCATCCTGCGAGGTGGCGTGGCCCCGATTGGAGTCGAATCCCTGCGGCTCTGCGGAATTTGTGGGTTCAACTGGAATTGAACCAGCAACGTGCTCTTGCTGAGAAGTAACGTGAGAATCTGAGCTTAACTCCGCGAAGAAATCAGCCGGTTCCATGCGCACAATTTTGGTCAGCGACTGGAAGGTGTCGGCTACGGCCCCGGCGGGCTGAATGTGCCAGTGTTCGGCCGGCTTGGCACCGCGCAGGTACAGCTTGAGGGCCTTTGAAATAAGTGACTGACCGAAGGTGATAAGCAGCTCCGGTTTCAGCGCCTCCTTCAGACCCGCTTCCGGCACGGCCATAAACACGTCCTGGCGGCCCAGGGGGGCATTGCGCTGGTCGTAGCCGGCGGCGGCGGGCAGGTGCAGGTTGGCAATCAAATCACCCACCACCGGTACCTGGTAAGCGGCCGCAAACTGCCGCACCGCCAGCAGCAAATCGGCATTGTAGCGGTGCTGGCCGGCCACCACCAGTACGCGGCTGGTGTTCCGGATGGCGTCGCGCAGCTCCTGCAGTTGGGCAGCGGGTAGCAGCGAGCGGCCCGGCAACTCCCGCGTTACGCGCACCGGCCCGAACTGCAGTTCCTCGCCTTGTTTGGGGTAAAACGGCTCCCGCAGCGGTACGTTGATTTGCACCGGACCAGCCGGAAACTGTTCGGCTAAGCCAATGGCTTCTGATATAAGGCGGGCGGCGTGCCACTGCGCATCGGGATGAGTCGTGTCGGCGGGGAAGGTGAACGAGCCTTTGGCGTGGGCCCCGTACAAATCGGCCTGGCGGATGGTTTGCCCGTCGAGCTGGTCTATCCACTCCGGGGGGCGGTCGGCGGTAAACACTACCAGCGGAATCTGCTGGAAATAGGCTTCGGCCACAGCCGGGGCGTAGTTCAGGCCAGCCGTACCGGACGTGCACACCAGCGCCACGGCCCGCCGTTGCGCCTGGGCCAGCCCCAGCCCGATAAAGGCGGCGGCGCGCTCATCGGGCACGGTGCGCACCTGAATGTCGGGGTGGCGGGCAAAGGCAATGGTCAGCGGCGCACACCGGCTGCCCGGCGACAATACCACATCAGTAATACCCAGCCGGGCGCAGATTTCGGGAATGTTGTGAACGGCTTGCAGGGAAGACATACAGCGAAATACGTGAACCTTAGGCGGGACGGCGTTGCCCGAGGCTGTAAGAGGGAAGATTAGGCTAAAATGGCTCCGATGGTACGTAGCTTCAACTCGGTTTCCTGCCACTCCCGGGCTGGCTCTGAGTCGATGGTGAGGCCGGTGCCCGCGTAGAGAATGGCTTCCTGGGGCCGCAGCTGCAGACACCGCAGGTTTACATACAGGCGGGCCACCCCGGCGTCGGGCAGGTTCACGGGCCCCAGGAAGCCGGCGTAGTAGGCCCGGTCGTAGCCCTCGTGGTGGCGCAAAAAATCCAGGGCTGGCTGCTTGGGCATGCCGGCCACGGCGGGGGTAGGATGCAGCAGCCGCAGCATATCGGTGCCGAGGGTAGGGAAGGGTACCTCGTTTAGCTGCACGGCAAAATCGGTGCGCAGGTGCAGCAACTGCCCGGCCGTTACGGTGCGCGGGCCCTGCTCATCGTACTCCCGCAAACGCAGCTGCTTAAAGCAGTTGACAATGTAGCGGGCCACCATGGCGTGTTCCTCCAGGTCTTTGCCGGCCCAGCGGGCGGTGGCGGGTTTCATGCCGGGCAGCAGGGGCTGGGTGCCGGCCAGCGCCATCGTCCGGAACACATGGTGCTCATCTACTTCGGCCAGCACCTCGGGCGTTGCGCCCAGCCAGGTGCCCACGCCCGGCGCACTCACCAACGAAACGAAGGCGTTGGGGTAGCGGGTTTGTAAATCCTCGAAGGCGGACAAGGCATCAAACCCAGCTGGCAGCGGCTGCCGCACGGCCCGGCTGGAAACTACCTTGCGCACCGTGCCCGTCTCAATTGCCGCTACGCCGGCCGCTACCAGTGCTTCATACTCCTCGCGGGTGGCGGTGGCAGGCACTGGTTGCCGACTTACGTGCCAGGGCAGCGCCTCGGCATCCGCGAGGGCGGCAAACCGCTGGCGCAACTCCGGCAGGCGGGCGGCGGCGGCGGCGCTTACCTGAATTTCCTCGGGCCGGGCCAAGTCAAAAAACAAGTCGGCGGGCAGGAACAGCGGCGGATTGTGGTCGGAGTCCCGGAAGGGAAAAAACGCAAAGCCCGCGGGGGCAGTCGGCTCCAAGGCCGGCGGCAGCCCTGCAAAGGCCGAATCCACGTTCAGGCACAGGCACAAACGCGCGTGCTCGGCATTGGGCAGCCGCCACAGGGCCACGGGCCGGCCGCTGGTGAGGGCCAGCGCCACCAGTCGCCGCAGCCGGTCGGGCACGGGCAATTGGGGCTGCCAGGATATCCGCTGCAACGAACTCATGCCTGCGGTTTGGCTTGGGGCAGGTCGATGACGGCCATGGTAATGCGGCTGATGCACACCAGCGCCCCGGTTTCTTCGTGGGTAATTCGGATTTCCCACACCTGCGTGCTGCGGCCCACGTGCAGCGGCGTGGCCCGGCCAATCACGTGGCCGTCGCGCACGCCTTTCAGGTGGTTGGCGTTGATTTCGAGGCCCACGCAGGCTTGTTTGGTGGGGTCGATTTTAGTGGCGGCCCCTACGCTGCCCAGGGTTTCGGCCAGGGCCACGGAGGCCCCGCCGTGCAGCAGACCCATGGGCTGATGGGTGCGGCCATCCACGGGCATGCGGCCTTCCAAATAGTCGTCGGTGAGGGCGGTGAGTTCAATGCCGAGGGCGTCGGCCAGGGTGGGGCGTTTAGTCACCCAGTGGTTGATTTGCTCCAGCGTCATAGCGGGCGGAAAGAACAGCGGTGCCGGCCGGTAGGGTAGGGGCGGCAACCTGATAAAGTTTCAAGGGGAGGTACGGTATACAACCGTTTCGGGGCGAAAAGGTACGGTACCTTATGCAGGTTGCAGCCCGGTAGCTCAACAATCGGTGCATCCGAGTACGCGAAAAGCCCGTACTTTAACGGCGTAACCAGCAAAAGCAGCGGGAAATGAGCGTCAAAAAAATCTACCTCATTCGCCACGGGCAGACGGATTTCAACGTGCGCGGCATTGTGCAGGGCAGCGGCGTCGATTCTTCGCTGAACGAGGCCGGCCACCGGCAGGCGGCCCGCTTTTTTGCGGCCTACCGCCACGTGCCTTTCGATAAAGTGTACACGTCCCTGCTGCAGCGCACCCACCAGTCGGTGCAGGGGTTTCTGGACTTAGGCTTGCCCCACGAGCAGCACGCCGGCCTCAACGAGATTAGCTGGGGCACCCGCGAAGGCACGCGCATCACGCCCGAGGAAGACGAGGAGTACCACACCGTGCTGCAGGACTGGCGGGCCGGCCGCACCGCCTCCCGCCTGCAGGGCGGCGAAAGTCCGGAGGAAGTAGCCGCCCGCCAGCGCCCCGTAATTGAGCTGCTGACCGCCCGCACCCACGAGGAAACCGTGCTGGTGTGCATGCACGGCCGGGCCATGCGGGTGCTGTTGTGCCAGCTGCTGGGCTACCCCCTGAGCCAGATGGACAGCTTCGAGCACCACAACCTCTGCCTCTACCAACTCGACTACACCGGCTCCCTGTTCACGGTCCGCAGCTTCCTCGACGTGCGCCACCTGCAGGAGGTGATATGAGTACGCTGCGGCTGGTGGCCCTGAGCGGTTTTCTGGTGCTGCAGTCGGCTGCTGGTTACGGCCAGGCACGTGCCGTACCGAAAGGGCAGGCGAAAGTAAAGGACACAACAGAAGCAGAAGTGCCTTTGATATGCTACTTCCCTCCCAATTGTTTTAAGCCGGCAAACCCCGGTCAGCTTCCGCTGTCCATCACCCATGCCCGCCTGGTCGGGAAGGTATTCGTGAAGTTCACCGTCGATTCCACGCTAACTTTCCGGGGTATGACGGTGGCGTGCGCGCGGCTGAAATGGAAACGGACGGGGAAGCCCTATGCCCCCGATTGCCAGCACTTAACGGCAACCCAGCGGCGGGAACTCAGTAAACTTACCTTCAGCCTGGTTCGGCAGCTGAAAATGGTTCCTGACCCTGCAGCCAGCCGTAGCCAGTGCCCGAGCGAAATGTGGACGGTACCCGTAACGGTGAGATAAGCCATGCGGACTCTCCAACCCGAATAACGAGCGGATGCGAATCCAGGAATGTGTGCAGGCGAAAATTCGCTGTTTTGCCGCTGATTTTCGAAGAAAGGCTTTCGTTTGCAGCCCCGAATTTTCGGGCTAATTTTGACCCACTCAATCCAACGACGATACCGATGGCCGAACTCATAAAAATGCCCAAGATGAGCGACACGATGACCGAAGGGGTCATTGCTTCGTGGCTCAAAAAAGTAGGCGACAAAGTAAAATCCGGGGACATTCTGGCGGAAGTTGAAACCGACAAAGCCACGATGGAACTCGAAAACTACGAGGACGGCACTCTTCTCCATATTGGCCCGAAAGAAGGCGACGCAGTACCCGTAGATGGCCTGTTGGCTATTGTGGGTAAGGAAGGTGAGGATATTTCGGCCCTGCTCAACGGTGGCGGTGCTGTCGCGGCCGCTCCGGTCGAAGCGCCCAAAGCCGAAGCTGCCCCGGCTCCCGCACCTGCTCCGGCTCCCGAAGCTCCCAAGGCTACTCCCGCGCCGGCTCCGGCCCCCGCTGCGCCGGCTGCGCCGGCCGGCAACGGCAAAAAAGCCACCATCATCCGGATGCCCAAAATGAGCGACACGATGACGGAAGGTACCATTGCCGCCTGGCTCAAGAAAGTAGGCGACAAAGTGAAATCCGGCGACATCTTGGCCGAAGTGGAAACCGATAAGGCGACCATGGAGCTGGATAACTACGAGGATGGCACCCTGCTCTACATCGGCCCGAAAGAAGGCGAAGCCATTCCGGTAGACGGCGTGCTGGCCATCATCGGTGAAGAAGGTGCCGACGTACAGGCTCTGCTCGGCGGTCAGTCGGGCGGCAGCGCGGCTCCGGCCGCGGCTGAAGCTGCTCCGGCTGCTGCTACCACCTCGGCCCCCGCGCCGGCCGAAGCGGCTGCTCCGGCTCAGAACGGTGGTCGTATTTTCGCCTCGCCCCTGGCCAAGAGTATTGCCAAGGATAAAGGCATCGACCTGAGCACCATCAAAGGCTCGGGCGAGAACGGCCGCATTGTATCCCGCGACCTGGAAGCCGCGCCTGCTGCTGCTCCGGCCGCTGCCGCAGCTTCGGTAGCCCAGCCCGCCGCGGCTCCGGCACCGCAGGCCGCTCCGGCTGCTGCTCCGGCCCCGGCCGCTGCTACCCCGGCCGCACCCGCTGCTCAGCCCGCCGACGGCACCTACACCGACACGCCCGTATCGCAGATGCGCAAGGTTATTGCCCGCCGCCTCTCAGAAAGCCTGTTTACGGCCCCGCACTTCTACCTGACCATGGAAATCCTGATGGACCGGGCCATGGAAGTGCGTACCCAGCTCAACGCCCTGTCGCCGGTGAAGCTCAGCTTCAACGACATGGTTATCAAAGCTGCCGCCGTTGCCCTGAAGCAGCACCCCGCCGTAAACTCCTCGTGGCTCGGCGATAAAATCCGCCAGAACAAGGTGGTGAACATTGGCGTGGCCGTAGCCGTGGACGAAGGCCTGCTGGTGCCGGTGGTGCGCAACGCCGATGGTAAAGGCCTCAGCAGCATTGCTACTGAGGTGAAAGAGCTGGCCGGTAAAGCCAAGAGCAAGAAACTCCAGCCCGCCGAGTGGGAAGGCAGCACCTTCACCATCTCGAACCTGGGCATGTTCGGCATTGAGGAATTCACGGCCATCATCAACCCCCCGGATGCTTGCATCCTGGCCGTGGGCGGCATCAAGCAGACGGCCGTAGTAAAAGACGGTCAGCTGGCCATCGGCAACGTGATGAAGGTAACCCTAAGCTGCGACCACCGCGTGGTGGACGGTGCTACCGGTGCCGCCTTCCTCCAGACGCTGAAAGCCCTGCTGGAAGACCCCATGCGCATGCTCATCTGAGCCTGACGCTTTGCTTACCTCCGAAAGCCAGCCCCTCGCCGGGGGCTGGCTTTTTTGTTGCCCATTGCGCGAGTTGGTGCCGGGAAAGGCGGATTTCAGGAGAAAACGCCTATACTTACCAGCAGCGGAGCTTGCGCCGGCGACTCTGCGGTTTGTGTCCCCTTTCACCAATCAGCAGATATATGAAACAGCCATTACTAGCTCTGACGCTGTGCGTCGTAAGCACCTCTATGGCCTTTGCCCAGGGCCAAACGCTTACCGGGCAGATACTGGATAGCGCCGGCAAGCCCGTAATTGGGGCTACCGTAGTAGAGAAGGGAACAAACAACGGCACTGCTACCGGCAACGACGGCCGATTCACCCTGAAAGCCCGTACGGCCAGTCCCCGCCTGCAGGTCAGTTCTATTGGGTATGCCTCTCAGGAAGTTACAGCCAGCGGCGGCGAAATCAAAGTGAGCCTGGCCGATGCCTCCACCGGCCTCGGGGAGGTGCAAGTGGTGGGCTCGCGCAGCCAGAACCGCTCCGTTACCGATTCGCCTTCCCCGGTGGATGTAATTGATCTGCGCGAGGTAACGACCAAAACCGGCCAACTCGATGTAAATCAGCTGCTGCAGTTTGTGGCGCCCTCGTTCAACTCCAACCGCCAGACTGGCTCCGACGGGGCCGACCACGTGGACCCGGCCACCCTGCGCGGCCTCGGCCCCGACCAGACGCTGGTGCTCGTGAACGGCAAGCGTCAGCATCAGTCGGCGCTGGTGAACCTGTTTGGCACCCGCGGCCGGGGCAACACCGGCACCGACCTGAATGTGATTCCCGCCGCCAGCATCGAGCGGATTGAGATTCTGCGCGACGGAGCGGCGGCCCAGTACGGCTCCGACGCCATTGCCGGCGTGATTAACATTGTGCTGAAAAGCTCGGTGAAGGAGCTGACGGCCAACGTGAATTACGGCGCCTACGAAGCCAAGTACCGCTTCGACAACCAGATGTTCGACGGGGGCAACTTCAACGCCAACGTGAACTATGGCGTGGGCCTGGGCAGCAAGGGCAGCTTCGTGAATGCCACCCTCGACTTCAACCAGCGCCAGCACACCCAGCGGGCCAACGTGCCCGCGGGCCCCGATGGGCTGGCCCGCCGCGAGTACGGCGACCCGCAAATCCGGAACGTGTCGGCGTACCTGAACTCCCGGTTTGCGCTCAGCGAAAAGTCGTACGTGTACGTGTTTGGGGGCGGCAATAAGCGCAAGGGCGACGCCTACGCCTGGACCCGCTTCGCCGACGACGACCGGAACGTGCCCGCCATTTACCCCAACGGCTTCGACCCCATCATCACCAGTGACATCTGGGACGCTTCCGGCGTGGTAGGCCTGCGCACCCAACTGGGCGGCTGGGAGCTGGATCTGAGCAACAACTTCGGCTCCAACCGCTTCGAGTACGGGGTGAAAAACACGCTGAATGCTTCACTGGGGGCCAGCTCGCCCACCAGGTTCTACGCCGGCGGCTTCCAGCTGCAGCAGGACGTGGTGAACCTGGGCCTTACGCGCAACTACAAAACCGTGCTGCAGGGCCTGAACTTGGCCGTGGGTGCCGAAGCCCGGCGCGAGTGGTACTCCTTATTTGCTGGTGAGGAAGCCTCGTACCGCAACTACGACCCCGCCGCTACCGGTGGCTCCCAGGGCTTCCCCGGCTTTCAGCCCACCGATGCTATTAAAGCCCACCGGGACAACGTGGCCGCTTATGCCGATGCCGAGCTGAGCGTAACCCAGCGCTGGCTGCTGGCCGGGGCGCTGCGCTACGAGCATTATTCTGACTTCGGCAGCACCCTCAACTACAAAGCCGCCACCCGCTACAACCTCACCGAATTCCTGACCCTGCGCGGCACGTTCAGCACCGGGTTCCGGGCCCCCTCGTTGGCCCAGATCAACTTCAACTCCACCTTCACCAACTTTGTGAACGGCACGCCGGTGGAAGTGCTGCTGGCCCGCAACAACAGCGCCGTAACCCAGAAACTGGGCATTCCGAGCCTGAAGCAGGAAACCTCCAGCAGCGCCAACGTGGGCCTTACCAGCCGCATTGGTTCCTCGCTCAGCCTCACGCTGGATGGCTACTACATCAAGGTGAAGGACCGGGTAGTACTCACCAGCCAGTTCTCCTCCGACGACCCGGTTATTGGCCCCGACCTGCAGGCGCTGAACGTGGACCAGGCTCAGTTCTTCGCCAACGCCGCCGACACTCGCTCTTTGGGGCTGGATGTGGTGCTGAGCCATACGGCTACGCTGGGCGAGGGCCGGCTGAACTCCACCGTGGCGGCCAACTTCAACCACCTCAAAATCGACCGGGTACGGACCTCGGGCCGCCTCACGGGCCGGGAGGAGGAGTTCTTCGGTGCCCGGGAGCAGGCCTTCGTGAAAGCCTCGGCGCCGCCTTCCAAAATCAACCTTACGTTTGATTATCAGCTGGGCCGCTTTGGGGCGCTGGTGCGGTTTGTACGCTTTGACAAGATTACGCTCATCGACTGGAACGGCGACCCGATGAAGTATGACCCGCGCATCACCACCGACCTGACCCTGAACTACGCCCTCACCAACCACCTGCAGCTGATTGTAGGCAGCGCCAACCTGTTCAACCGCTACCCCACGCTGTTCGACCCCCAGCTCACAGAAACCGGTGGAGCCTGGGACCCCGTGCAGATGGGCGCCAACGGCCGGTTCTATTTTGCTAAGCTGCAGGCCCGGTTCTGATAGGCAGTTGAGAGAATCATCACACTACTTCAGCCCGTTATGCTCCAACTTTGGTCGGCATGACGGGCTGAATGGTTGTGGGGACTGCGGAGGATGCAGCCTTACGTGTGTAAACCCGACCAATAGGCGGTGCGCCGAATGTGTGCTACCTTCCGCTCCCGCCGGAAATAAGCGGTTGTTCCACCCTTCCATCAACACAATGCATACGTATTTACTGGCCTTTTCGGCCGCGGCAGTGCTGGCTTCGCCCGCCGCCCTGGCCCAGCAGCGGCCCGTTCTCACGGCCCAGGATTACGCCCGGGCCGAGCGTTTCCTCGGCTACAACACCTCCGCCCTGATAGACGGCAGCGCCGGTCAGCCCAATTGGCTCAGCAACGACCGGTTTTGGTACCGGGTGCTCACGCCCAAAGGCAGCGAGTACGTGCTGGTAAACCCCACCCGTAAAACCCGCACCACTGCCTTCGACCAGGCCAAGCTGGCCGCCGCGCTGTCCTCGGCCAGCGGCAAAACCTACGAGGCCGGCCGCCTGCCCATCCGCAGCCTCACGTACTCACCCGACGAGAAGAACATTGCCTTTGCCGCCGCCGGGAAAGCCTGGAAATACGATGTGCTAAGCGGGCAGTTGACGCCCGACGCGGCTCCGGCCAGACCCTACGTTAATGTCGGCAACGAGGTGGAGTCGCCGAACGGGAAGCTGGCCGCTTTCATCAAGGACGATAATCTGTGGGTGCGCGACACCCAGACCAACCAACTCACCCAGCTTACCACCGACGGTGCCCGGGACTACGGCTACGCCACCGATAACGCCGGCTGGACCCACAGCGACAAACCGGTGCTGCGCTGGTCGCCCGACTCGCGCAAGATTGCCACTTTCCGCCAGGACCAGCGCAACGTGGGCAGCATGTACCTGGTAAGCACCAACATCGGCCATCCCCGCCTCGACAGCTGGAAATACCCGCTACCCGGCGACAAGGATATTGCCATGATTGAGCGGGTGGTAGTGGAGGTGAATCCGGCCAAAGTGGTGCGCTTCCAGGTGGCTCCCGACCCGCACCGCGGCACTCTCTCCGACGACATTTCCAGCAGCGGCACCTTCGACGACGTGGACTGGAGCCCTGACACCCGGGAGCTGGCTTTCGTCTCGACTTCCCGCGACCATAAGGAGGAGAAATTCCGCATTGCCGACGCCACCACCGGCACCGTGCGCGAGGTATTCACCGAAACCGTGGCCACGCAGTATGAGTCGGGCCAGGGCGCTATCAACTGGCGCTACCTGCCCAAAAGCAAGGAAATTATCTGGTATTCGGAGCGCGACAACTGGGGCCACCTGTACCTCTACGATGCCGGCACCGGCAAGGTGAAGCGCCAGATTACCAAAGGCAACTGGGTAGTAACGAAGCTGCTGCGCGTGGATGAGCAGAAGCGGGAGCTGTACTTTCTGGCCGACGGGCGGGAGCCCGGCAACCCCTACTTCACCCACCTCTACCGCATCGGGCTGGATGGTAAAAACCTGAAGCTGCTCACGCCCGAGCCCGGCAACCACCAGGTGACCCTCTCGCCCTCGGGTCAGTACTTCATCGACACCTACTCCCAGCCCAATAAGCCCGGCCAGACGGTGCTGCGCGCCGCCGATGGCAAGCTGGTGTCCACCCTGGAGAAAACCGATATTTCCCGCCTTACGGCCACCGGCTGGAAAGCCCCCACGTCCATCACCGTAAAAGCCGCCGACGGCCAGACCGACCTCTATGGGCTGATGTTCACGCCTGCTAACCTGGACGCGGGCAAAAAGTACCCGGTTATCGACTACATCTACCCTGGCCCGCAGGGTGGGGGCGTAGGCAGCTGGGCCTTCTCGGCGGCCCGCTCCGACCATCAGGCCTTGGCCGAGCTGGGCTTTGTGGTAGTGGTGATTGAGGGCAGTTGCAACCCGCTGCGCTCCAAGAGCTACCATGATGCCTGCTACGGCAACATGGCCGAAAACACCCTGTCGGACCAGATTTCCGGTATTAAGCAGCTGGCCCAGAAGTACCCGTACATGGACGTGAACCGGGTAGGCATCTGGGGACACTCGGGCGGGGGCTACGCCACGGCCGCGGCCATGTTCCGCTACCCCGAGTTCTTCAAGGTGGGCATCTCGGAATCGGGCAACCACGAAAACCGCAACTACGAGGACGACTGGGCGGAGCGCTACATCGGTCTGCTCAAGCCCAACGCCGACGGTACTACCAACTACGACAACCAGGCCAACGCCCCCTACGCCAAAAACCTGCAGGGCAAGCTCATGCTGGCCCACGGCCTCATGGACGACAATGTGCCGCCTTACAACACGTGGCTGGTGGTGGATGCCCTCACCAAAGCCAACAAAAGCTACGACCTGGTAGTATTTCCGCAGGCCGTGCACAGCTACGGGGCCAGCTCATTCTACATGATGCGGCGCCGCTGGGACTATTTCGTGCAGAACCTCGCCGGGGCTGAAGCCCCGCTGAACTACGAAATAAAGCCCGTTCCCGACCCTCGCATTGCGGCGCAGTAAGGAAGCTAGAAGCTAGTTCCCCTCCTTGGAAAGGAGGGGTTAGGGGTGGTTGATGCGTTGAACGGTTGCTAGAACTAACTCTAAAATCCGCTCTGACGCAAGGTCAACCACCCCTAGCCCCTCCTTTCCATGGATGGGAACTAGCTTTTTAGCTTCATTCAGCATAGCTCCAGTATCGGCTCCGGCTGGGCGTTGCGGCCGGATTCCCGTAGCTTTGCGCCTTCCTGTTGAAAAACCACCCGTCTAGTTTCTGATTTCGCCATGAGAATTCGTTCCACTACCGTTCTGGGCGTACGCCACAACGGCCAGATTGCCCTCGGGGCCGACGGCCAGGCCACCATGGACAAGCACGTGGCCAAGAGCAACGTGCGCAAGGTGCGCCAACTCCACGACGGCAAAGTGGTGACTGGTTTTGCCGGCTCCACCGCCGATGCCTTCATGCTGCTCGATAAGTTTGAAGAGAAGCTGGGCGGCTACGGCGGGCAGCTGCGCCGCGCGGCTATTGAGCTGGCCAAGGAGTGGCGCAAAGACCAGTACCTGCGCAAGCTGGAAGCCATGATGGTAGTGGCCGATAAGGACGAGCTGCTCATCATTGCCGGCACCGGCGACGTGCTGGAGCCCGATTCCGACGTGGCCGCCATCGGCTCGGGGGCCATGTACGCCCAGGCCGCCGCTTTGGCCCTGAAAAAGCACGCCCCCCACCTCACGGCCCGCCAGATGGTGGAAGAAGCCCTGCACATTGCCGCCGACATCTGCATCTACACCAACCACAACCTCATGATTGAGGAGCCTGTATAGGGTAGTGCTTAGTGCTTGGTGCTTAGTGCTTAGGCAGTAGGCGGCGAGTAGCTAAGCTCCACTCAGTTGATTTTTTTCGTACCGCTCAGGCTGCCAGTAGTAAACGCTGCTAAGCACCAGGCACTAAGCACCAAGCACTAACATGCAAATCACCAACTTCCTCAAGCACCACTACCGCCACTTCAACGCCGCCGCGCTGATTGACGCCGCCGAGGGCTACAACAAGCACCTGGCCGAGGGCGGTAAGATGATGATTACCCTGGCCGGCGCCATGAGCACCGCCGAAATGGGCATCCAACTGGCCGAGCTCATCCGCCAGGATAAGGTGCAGATCATCAGCTGCACGGGTGCCAACCTGGAGGAGGACATCTTCAACCTGGTTGCCCACGACTTCTACGAGCGGGTGCCCAACTACCGCGACCTGACCCCCGCCGACGAGCAGGCCCTGCTGGAGCGCCACATGAACCGTGTAACCGACACCTGCATCCCCGAAGAGGAAGCCATGCGCCGCCTCGAGCACTCGGTACTGAAGTTCTGGGAAAAGGCCGACAAGGCCGGCGAGCAGTATTTCCCCCACGAGTTCTTCTATCAGATTCTGAAGTCGGGTGAGTTGGAGCAGTACTACCAGATTGACCCCAAAGACAGCTGGATGCTGGCCGCCGCCGAGAAAAACCTGCCCATCATCTGCCCCGGTTGGGAAGACAGCACGCTGGGTAACATCTTCGCCGGCCACGTGATTTCGGGCGACATCAAGAACGTGCACACCGTGCGCACTGGCATCGAGTACATGATTTACCTGGCCGACTGGTACACCCAGCAGGCTACCGAGGAAAGCAAAGTGGGCTTCTTCCAGATTGGCGGCGGTATTGCCGGCGACTTCCCCATCTGCGTGGTACCGATGCTGCACCAGGACCTGGGCCGCACCTCGGTGCCGCTGTGGGGCTACTTTTGCCAGATTTCGGACTCCACTACTTCGTACGGCTCGTACTCCGGCGCCGTGCCCAACGAGAAAATCACCTGGGGTAAGCTGGGCCAGGATACGCCCAAGTTCATCATCGAATCGGACGCTACCATCGTAGCGCCGCTGGTGTTTGCCATGGTGCTGGGCCAGTAATTGCAGCAGCCAGATCAGAAAAAAGGCCCGCCGCTGATGTTCAGCGGCGGGCCTTTTTTTCCCGGAAGCGCCGGCTCTTATGGCCACGCCAAGCGGCAGTACACGGCCGGATGGTCGGAGGTGCCTACGCTGCGGGGCGCAACGCCTACTTCCCGGGTTTGGAAGCGCCCGGCCGAAAAATAGATCCGGTCGATGCTTCGCAAGGGTGGGGAAGTGGTGTGCAGCACATCGGTGTACTCGGCGGGCAGTAGCTCAGGAACCGAATCCAGATTGAAGTCGCCCAGGATAAGCTGCGCCTCACTTCGCCGCTCCCGGAAATACGTGGCGGCCGTGGCGGCAGCGGTAGGCAGTGGATCGAAGTGAAGCGAATACACCCACACCGGCCGGCTGCCCACCAGCACTTCGGCAGCCAGAATGCTGCGCCGCCGCCATTTACTGACGTATTCGTTTTCGTGGTTTTCGAGGCTGCGGATGGTGAAGCGGGTCAGGATGGCATTGCCCCACTCGCCCTTGGGAGGCTGCACGCCCCGCGCCTCGTTGTGGCCGTGGGCCCCGAAAGCGTAGTTCATGTGCAGCCGCGCGGCCAACTGCTCGGTGAAGTTTAGGGTGGCGGAGTTGGAGCGGTTACGGGGCACCTCCTGAAGGCAGATGATATCCGGCTGCACCCGCCTCAGCACCTGCGCGATGCTATCGAGCTGCGCGGCCGAGCCGCCCTGCTGCGACGCATCCCAGGGGTCTTGGCCGTCGCGGAAACCTAGCTGCACATTGTAGGTCACGCACGTCAACAGACTGTCGGGGGCACCGGTGCCCACTGGATTCTGGAAATAAGAAGTACGGGTTTTGTAGTCGGGGAACAGCTTTTTGCAGCTGCTCAGCAATGCCATAGTCAGCAGCAGTAGCAATCGAATGGAAACCATAGGTAGCAGCGTATTGGCAGAGAATCGGGCAGAATGGGAGTAGCAGAAAGCTATGTTACACAAGGGCGGTGGAATGTCCGTCGGTACCGCCGTCAGCTTCAAAGGTGTGGTTCAAATTCCACATCATGGAAGCCGTTCGGCAACGCGCACAGAAAAGCCCGCCGCAGATATGTAGTGGCGGGCTTTTCTGTGCGCGTTGCCAGGTGCCTACTCCGGCCGGGGCGTGACCTTGGCAGTTTTGGCCTGTTGCTGCATCTGCTGCTGCATAGCCCGTTTGAACGTCGTCCAGTTGAGGGCGTAGGTGATGACGATCACCACCACGATACAGGTAATATAGCCCAGCATGTAGGTCATGAAGCCGCGCCAGAGGCGGCCTGCCAAGCCCATGCCGGTATGCTTCAGCAGGCTGCCGTACGCCCAAGTAGCATACCCAAAAACTGGCAACATGAGTCCTAAACTGGCGGTACCAATCTGGGGCGTACCGCTGTAGCAGTAGGTCACCGGCAGGTAAAGCACCGCGAAGAAGTTCATGATAGCCGTGATGAAGGCCGCGATAATCAGGCACTCGGCGTAGTTGTAGCCGCCACGCCGCAGAAACCAGCGTGCAAACAGTGCCCAGATGGGCACCGAGGCTACGTAAAACCAGCTCAGGTACTTCATCATGAAGCCGGTGGAGGCTTGCTGCATCTGCCACACTGCCTCAGGCACGGTCGGGTCGCGGGGCGGCAGCACCTGAATATGCAGCACCGACGAGAGCAGTGCATATAGCCCCGTTATCATAAACAGCAGCGCCAGGGGCCGAAAGTGGTCGACGCGCTTGCCGGCCAGATACTCCCGGATAGTGCGGCCGGGCCGCCGGACCATCGTGCGCAGCGTGTACAGAATGCCTTTATCGATGTGCCAGATGCTGTGCAGCACGTCGTGGGGCATGTCGGCCATCGTGAAGCGGTGGGTGTGGTGGGCGTCCTGCCCGCACTGCCCGCAAAACCGGATGTCCACCGGCTGCCCGCAGTTCAGGCAGGCCTGGGCAGGGTGCTCGTGTAAGGAAGCAGCGGCAGGATGGACGGCAACAGACTCAGGGGAAAGAGAAGCGGAGGACATACTGCGGCTGGCAGAGAACAGGTGGCTGGATGATTGAAGAATTAATAATAGTGAATACTACATAAAAAGTCCGCCGCTGAACGTCAGCGGCGGACTTTTTAGGGGGGCGTAGCGTAACAATTCAGTTGCTTACGAATCTTCCAGAAACGAGCTGGCATCAAGACCAAGATCTGCTTTCATCTTGGTGCTGATATCTGCTGAGAATGTCTGGATGAATTGTATCAATTCTTCCCGGCCTACATAAGTCGCTTGCTCATATTCACCCCATTCGGAGGAGAATTGGAAGCCTAAATCAGCATGCCGGAGGGTGAACAATTCTCTTGATTCTGAGTCCATACAGTCAAACTGAAAGTCGGTAGCAAATCCTGGTTTCAGCCACATAATCAGCTGCGCAGCCAATTGCCCTACATTCCAGTATGGGGCTCGAAGCAGGCATACGTTATCCTGCCAAAACTCGAAATCAGCCTCGGTACAGGCCACCACAATACACCCCATCTTGTTGCGAGCCAAGTCAGGCTCGTGTAGGTATTGCGCTGGGCATGACACGGAGAGGGCAGCAACTTTATAGTGTAGCATACTGGTAAACTTATAGCTCCGCTACCTCCCGCACCGCTTGCGGCGGGCTCACGGCTTCAAACTTTTCTCAGGAACCCGCTGCCGGCCCTCTGCATCCCGTACCTTCGCCTCGTTCCACCCTCAGCCCGCCGCCATGCCCATCGACCTCGCCAGCTTCCTGCACCACACCCCCGAGAGTGAGAAAACTACGGTGTACGTACACCTCGACGAGGACGAAATAGCTGCCTACGATGCCCTGCTGGTGGCTCAGACGCGGTTTCGCAAGCTCTACATTACCCTGGAGCCCCGCCGCCGCTACCTCGTGCACACCCAACACCCCGACGAAGAAGAGGTGGAAATCGACTTCCTACAGGACTACGAAGAAGTGGAGGCGCTACTGGAAGACGCCGGCCTCGACGGCATCCACGACGGCGAGCAGGGCATCCTCTACCACAACCTGCTGTACCTGCTGATGAACCCGTAATTCAGTTGTTAGTTGATCGTTTTCAGTTGTTTGTTGTTGGATTTTCAGAAGGAAAAGGACAGGATTCCTTGGCTCTGTCTTCGCCTGACATGACGACCATCCTGGCCGCTGACAACTGATAACCGGCAACTAACAACTCACCGCCCGGTATAATCGGCCAGCAGGCCTTCGTAAATCCAGTTAGCTAGGGCCTGGCGGTTATCGGCTACCACGAAGCGGCGCTGGTCCTTGGCGTTGCGGATGTTGCCCAACTCCATAAATACAGCCGGGGCATGGCTGGTGCGCACCTCGTAGAGGCTGCCGCGCTCCGACACGTTGCCGGAGTAGGGGCGGTTAGGCTGGGCGCGCTTGTAGCGGTTGGTGAACACCTTATGGATGTTCTTGGCCAGCCGTAGCCCGGCCTGGCTGTTGGCGTGATGATAGAAGAACACGTCGATGTTCTGGCCTTCGCTGCGGCTGTCCACGTGCAGGCTCAATAGGCGCTGATAAGCTCCTTTGTGATGGGCGTAGAGCTTGTTGACCTGCGTGATGCGCTGGCGCAGCCGGCCCAACTGGCTCAGTGGAATCACCTGGCGCGGGTAGGTCAGCTCGTCGTAGTCCATGGGCAGCACGTTCTGGTCCCGGATACCGTCGTTGGGGTCCTGTACCATCACGTACACCGTGGCGCCGTGCTCCAGCAGTACCCGGGCCAGGCGCACGGTCACGTCGTAAGCGTACTCATCCTCGGCCAGCTTGAAGGAGCCGTATTTACCGATGGCTCCGGGGTCGGGGCCGCCGTGGCCGGGCGAGAGGTAGTACACCGCCCCGCGCAGGGCCCGGTCGCGCACCGGCACCGGGCTGTAAGTGGGGCCGAACAAAGCAGCTGGCAGCAGGGGCTGGGTGCTTTTCCCGCGGGAGGTGGGGTTGGTGGCTTGCAGGCTGCCAGCCCCAGATGCGGCGGCTTTCACCCGGGGCGCGGCGGCCGGCAGCACGTAGCTGCGGCCGGTTACCAATCCACCGGCCTTCGTAAGCCGCCCCTGGTTGAGCTGCCGGAACTGCCGTTGCTGCTGGCGCGTGTTCAGGCCGTGGCGCTGCAGCAGCGTCTGTACCCCGTCGCCGCGCCGGGCCACGGCCTTGCGGGGCTTGGTCTGGCCGAAAGTAGCCCCAGTAAGCAGACAAAGCAGGAACGCGAAAAGTACAGCCGTACGCAAAAGAAAGGGACGATTAAAAGGATACAGAAGCCGCCCGGGGCGGTCTGCCGCGAGTACGCCGGCCGTACATAACCGGCCGTATACTTGTTGGGCCGATACGGAACAGCATGCAAAAAAGCAGTAAATCTTTGGGATACGGGCAATGCCAGGGGCAGTTTCGCAAACTCGGGCCCGGTTCGGTGGCCGCACATCTTTCCTGAAACTCTTAAACTGCCGCATGAAAATTCGGGAATTTCTGTTCGGCAAGCCGGTGTACGTGCAGGACGAAGAATTTGGCCGGCTGCAATGGATAGCCACTCACCGCAAAGGGCAGGGCTATTTTGAAGGCACCCGCACCTTCGGGCCCACCGGACATACACTCACTATAACGCTCGATGCACCAAGTACCGGCCCAACGGCTGCGCAGCGCGCCTTCTGGCACGCCATCGAAGCCCGGTATCTGCAGCTGACCGATGCAGCTCAAAAGCTGATCGAGGCTGAGTTGCGCCACTGGAAACCTGGCTTCACGGTGCACGATTTTCAGGCCGAGTTCTGGCCGGTCGGGCTGGATATTCCCTCACTTGCCGAAAGCCAGCCCGTAGAGTGGGAGCTTGCCTTCGAAACCATCCATGACCCGGACCATACGGTTACCATTCTGTGGCGCAGTTTTGAACCGTATTTTGTTCGTATCGACGGTTAACCTATCTCTCCTCAGCCGTATGCCAACCATGCTCATTCCTAAGAAGATTCTGGCCCGCCAGCACGAAATAACCGCCGACTTCACCCGCCTGGTGCATGCCCATGTGGATGACCTGGTAGCCGGCCGGGCCACGGAAGCCCTGGAAATCCGGGACTTCGCCGGGCAGCTATGTATTCATCCCACCCACCTCAGCAACACACTCAAACTCACCACCGACGAAGCCCCCTGCGCTATTTATGAGCGCAAGCTGGTAGCCGTGTCAAAGGAGCTGCTGGCCGATGCGCAGCAGTCGGTGGCGGAAGTAGCCGCGCGGCTCACCTACGACCCGTCCAACTTCACCAAGTTCTTCAAGCGTTTCGTGGGCATCACGCCCCGGCAGTATCGGGAGGCGCTGTGGGCTGCGCAACGGGCTGAAACTTCGGAAACTGTCACCAGTTAATCTGAACTACTCACCAGAGCCGCACGGCTTCCGGGGCGGAACTTTGCCCCATCATTCACCCTCACTGATTTAGCATGAACACCACGAAAATAGCCCTGGTAACGGGCGGCAGCCGGGGCCTCGGCAAAAACATGGCTCAGCACCTGGCCCAGAAAGGCCTTGATGTCATCCTGACCTACCACAGCAAAAAGGACGAAGCCGAAGCCGTAGTGGCCGAGCTGCACGCCCTGGGCCGCAAAGCTGCCGCGCTGCAGCTCGATTCCTCGAATGTTGGCAGCTTCGGCGGTTTCTTTGAGCAGGTAACGGCCACGCTGCAGACCACCTTCGGCACCGACCGGTTCGACTTTCTCATCAACAACGCCGGCACGGGCCTCTACCAGCCCTACGAGCAGGTGGCGGAACAGCAGTTTGACGACATGCTGAACATTCACTTCAAAGGACCGTTTTTCCTGACCCAGCAGGCGCTGCCATTGCTCAACGACGGCGGCGGCATCATCAACATTTCCTCCGGACTCACGCGCATCGTTATTCCCAACTCCGCTACGTACGCCAGCATGAAGGCGGCCGTGGAAACCCTCACCCGCTACCAGGCCAAGGAACTGGCGGGCCGCCGGATCCGGGTAAATGTAGTGGCTCCCGGCGCCATTGAAACCGACTTCGGCGGGGGCCGCACCCGCGACAACAAGGAGGTAAACGCATACATTGCCTCGCTTACAGCCCTAGGCCGGGTAGGTCTGCCCACCGACATCGGACCGGTAGTGGCCTTCCTCTGCACTGAGGACGCCGGCTGGATTAACGCTCAGCGCATTGAGGTGTCGGGCGGGCAAAGCATCTAAGCCCGATAAAAGCTCAAAACAAACCGGCCGGTCGTTTCCCTGTTTGCGGAAACGACCGGCCGGTTTGTTTTGGGCGGACTAAACGGCTGGCTTAAAACACCTGCACGTTGAAATGCATACCGCCATACTGGCCCATGTTAGCATCAACGGGGTAGGCGCCGCGCTTGATTTTGAGGGCATTCACGCCGAGGGCGTCGGTTTCGGGCTGGGCCACGAAAAACTCCTCATTAGGGCGAATGGTGAGCACGCGAACCGCCGGATCGAAGGGAGTCAGGAACTGTACGTCGAGGCGCTGGCCGCGCAGCGTGAGCCGTACGCGGGGTGTGCGCAGAGCCGGACCGCTACGGCCGGTTTCCATATCGGGGGAGGCAGCTACGGCACAGATACCGTTGCCCCACAGGCACTGCTCATACTGCGCAAAGCCGCGCATGTAGGAGTCGGTGGAGGTGGCGGCCAGTGCTTGGTCGGCCGTGGAGCCCTGCTGACTGGTAACAGGGCGGATGGGGGCCACGGACTGTTCGCAACCCATGAGAAGCAGCAAACCGAAGGGGAGAAGTTTGTTCACGTGTGTAGATGGTGAGGTGGGGTAAAAGAACAGCGGCAATATAGCTATTTGCCGATGACTACATCACGGAATAACAAAAAAAGGTCAGCCGCCGGCTGACCTTTTTACCCAAGGCGAAAAAATGCCCTGAAACTATTGCTAATGCCAGATTATGTGTGGAAAAGGGGGCGCGCAGGATTCCAGATGCCCCACGGAATCATAATCAAAACAAGGATAAGTGCAATTAAAAACCAAGTAAATGCCTTCTTGTGCTTGAGTACCGGGTCGGTGGCTTTCTTGGACAGCGTGCGGCCCACCTGGGCGGCAATTACGGCCAACAGCATGCCTACCAAGTGCTCTACGGCAAAGAAGCGGCCGGTGGGGTCCTTCATTACGGCGCTGCCGGCGGTTTCAAAGGCTTTCACCCCTACCGGGCTGATGAAGTAAAGAATAATACCCAGCAGCAGCTGCAGGTGCATGGAGCCTACAAAGGCGGCACCCATGCCATTATCGGCCCCCACAAACGGCTTGCGGCCCTGCCAGCCCGAAAAGGCCCGGAAAATAGCAATAAGGCCGAAGAGGAGGACGAGCCAGCGTGTCCAGGAGTGCAGCAGCAGTACAGTTTGGTACATGAAACAGAAACGGTGAGATGATGAAAAGGAGGCGGTAAAGGTAGCAGGGGTTACGGATTATTGGCCGGGGCGGGGCCGCAGCTGGGGTGGACCCGGCCCCGCCCGCTGCTAGCCGGCCGCTTTGAACAGGGAGGGAACCGGCTCATGCTTATGGCCTTCGAAGGTGAAAATCTTCTCGGGTACAAACTGTTCCTCTTCCTGCCGCAGAATAGCCAGATTGTTGATGGAGAGCTTCAGATTGAAGGTCTGCTGATTGAGATACTGCATCACGGGGCCCAGCAGCTCGGGCGTGGTATCGTGCAGGGCCAGGGAAATATGCGGTAGCCAGCAGTCGGGCCCGCTGAACTTGTCGGTGCGCAGGCACAGGGGGGCGGTAGCCCGCAGAATACGCCGGTGCAGATGGTTGAGCGCATCGGAACGCAGCACCGGAATGTAAATCACCGGGTTGGGCCCCGGAAATACGCCCAGGCCGGTGGTGTGGGCCGCAAACGGCTGCGTGTGGCGCGCCACATCCCGGATTACCTGCTTGAGAGCCGAAAGCTTGCGCACTCCGGCCAGCTGGTAGGTAATGTGCGGATCGGGCGTGGCCTGTACATCATCCAGCCCAAACTCAGTTTCCAGGCTTTTAATGAGCCGGTTGATCCGGTCCGCGTTCTGCGAATTCAGAAGAGACGTTATTGCAAGCATCGGATAAGTAACTGTAAGCACGTGCTATTGGTTGGCCTGCGCCTGCATACGTGCGTTGAAGTTTTCGCTCTGGCCCCGGGCAATGCTCAGCGTTTGCCACTCGGCGCCGCGCTGCTCCCGGGCCAGCTGCACAATCTGGCCCACGTGGTAGGCATAGTGCGCCACCTGCCGTTGCAGGGCCCCCAGCACCGTGTGCGCCTCCCCCCGGATGTACACCGTGCGCAGCAAATCGGTGGGCTGCAGGCCGTCGAGCAATTCAAACAATATATGCCAGGCCGCTTCCCACTGTGCCGGCAGTTCTGCGGCCGTAGCGGGCTGCTCAAACTCCTGGTCACGGTTGCGGGTCGGCTTCTCTCCGTCAGTGGTCAGGAAGTCGGTGAAGCGGGAGCGGAGGTTGCCCACCATATGTTGCACAATAACGGCTATGCTGTTGCCGTAAGCCGAGGGAGCCGCCAGCCAGTCGGCCGGGCTGAGCTGGGCCAGGGCCCGGTCGGCTAAAGTTTTATAGCTGTGAAACGAATGGCTGATGGCAGCCAGCGCGGCAGCGGCTGGGTCGTTGGAAGGCAGGGGCAGCGTCATAAAAAGGGAAATATGAGCAGTAACGACGGTAGCGAAGGTAGGAGTTATGCGCGTATTCCGGTTGGCCTTCAAGCCAGGAATATGCCGCCGGGTAATCTTTACCGGCGGTGCCTGCGTAAGCGGTGCCGTGCCCTCTGCTGCTGCCTCCGCTCTTACCGTTACCTCTGCTCCACGGCACCACTGGGGCCGTTGGCTGGTCATAGGCATTCTGCTACTCGCAGTACTTGGCTGGGCCGGTCTTACGTTCTGGCTCGACCCCTGGCTGCAACGCACGGCCGAGCAGCAGGTTCGCACCGTCAGTCATGGTCGCTACCAGCTGCGAATCGGCCGGCTCCGCACGCACTTGTGGCCCTTAGGAGCCGAGGCCCGGAACATCCATCTGCGCACCGTGGCGTCCACACCCGACTCGCTGAAGCTGCCCCGCGTGGAGCTGGCGGTGCGCCGGCTCCGCATTGCCGGGGTAAGCTGGGGAGCTTTGCTACGCCGCTCCGAGGTGCCCGTGGATAGTATTGCGCTTGACTCAGCAACAGTACAATTGAGCCGCCTGCCGGCCGGCGTGGGAGCTGAGCCGCTGTATCGGCGGCTGCCGGTTGCGGGGCTGCGTATTGGCCGGGTTGGCATCCGGCACCTGCGGGTCCGCTACGGGCCGGCCTCCCGGCCCGTTCTGCAGGTAGCGGATGCTTCCTTGGAAAGCCAGGATATCCGCCTGAGGGCGGCCGGGGCTGCTGATTCGGGCCGTATTGGCTACGCGGGCAGCGTGGCGGCGGTAGTGCGTGGCGTGCTGGCGCAGGTGCCCGGGCACACCATCGGGCTGCGGCAGCTACGGGCTTCCTCCACGGCGCGCCGGCTGTTGCTGGATTCGTTGCTTATTCATCCGCATCAGCCCATCACGGCCCGGCGCAGCCCCGTTATCCGGGTAAGCCTGACGGTGCCCCGACTGGCCCTGACGGGGGTGGATGGGGCTCAACTGACCCGCCGCCGGTTTCAGGCCGATTCGCTGCAGGTAACCTCCCCCCGGCTGGCTTTTACACTGCCCGCCCAAAAACCACCCAGCCTGCACGAAGTGCTGAAACTCTACCTGCAGGTGTGCCGGTTGCAGACGATTGCCGTCAGCGACGGGAGTGTGCGCGTAGCCGGTACCGAGCTGGCCCCGGCCGTAGCCGACGTACAGCTTCGGGGCACAACCATCCAGATACTGCCGCACCCAAGCCGGCCAGTGGGCATGTACTACGCCCGCCGGTGGCAGCTGCAAACCGGCCGGGCTACGGCTACGCTCAACGCGCCGTATTATCACCTGTCGTGGCAGGTGCTACGGGCCGATACCCGCGCCGGTCAGCTGCAACTTACCGACGTGTTGGTGCTGCCCACTATGTCGGTGGTGGAGCTGGCCCGTCGCAAAGGGCACCAGGCCGCTCACGTATCGGTCCGGCTGCCGGAGATGGAATTGATGGGCTTCGATTACCCGGCTGCAATTAACCGGGCCGAGCTGCGGGCAACCACGCTGGCCATCCGAAACGCCCGCGTCAGCACCCGCAGCGACGGACGCTTTCCAATTAACCCGGCTATTTCCAGGGTAACGCCCGAGGCTTTGGGCCGGGTGCCGTTCCGGTTTGCCGTGCGGCAGCTGCAGGTCAGTCAGGCCACGCTTACCATGATTTACCGTGCGCCCCGGCAGGCCGGGCCCGGCACCATGCAGATTACCCGGTTCGGCGGTACGCTCCGCAACCTCAGCAACGACCCCGCCCGCATGAATGCCGCGCACCCCCTCACCGGCGAAGCTACCGGCTGGCTGCAGAACCAATGCCGGGCCCGGCTGGTACTCCGGGCAAACCTGCTGGACCCTAGTGGCTACCACACCATCAGGGGCACGTTCGGGGCTGCCCCGTTGGCTATTCTCAACTCCATGACGGTACCCACGCGCGGTTTGCGGTTCCGGAGCGGCCAGATTCAGCAGATTCGCTTCCGGATGACGCTGGATAAGACTGCCGCCCGGGGCACCATGTGGGGCCGGTACAGCGACCTGAAGCTGGAGCGCCTGAACCGCCAGAACCGGCCGGGTGTATTCCACCGCATTGAAACCACGCTGATCAATGGGCTGGCAATCCGGGACAACAACCCCCGGAAGCCAGGTAAAGCCCTCGAAACCGGTACTGTCCTCTCGGATCGGGAGCGGCGCTATTCCGTGTTTTCACTGTGGCGGCAGGGGCTGGTAAGCGGATTGCTCAACAGTGCCGGTGTGCCGCGTATCCTCTCCAAAAAACTCAGCGAAGCCGAATAGCTAGGCGCCAAAAAGCGGTGCTAAGCCGATTCAGAATTGGCTTAGCACCGCTTTGTAGCGCCTGGCTATGTGGTTCAACTAGAATTTTACCCGGGCAATGGTGAATACCGAAACCGGTGGGTTCTGGTTGGCCTGCAGCGCATTCAGGTTGGAGTAAAGCACGTAGCTGTCGGCGCCCTCGCGGCGGGCCAGGGTGGTGGGGTATTGCGGCGGCGTGCTGAAAATGCCCGATACCGTTGCGGAAGTCCAGCCATCGGCCGAAACCAAGCGGTTCACTTTGGCCTGGGCATTGGTGACTACCTGCAAAGTGATGTTATCTTGAAGCAGCAGGCCATCGGCCCCGGTGAGGGCCTGGGGCAGCGTTACTTTGGTGAAAGCAGTGGGATTGGTGAGGGGAATTTTGAACAGCGCGCCTTCATCGGATTTGGCTACCAGCAGATAGCCGCCAGGATGATAGACAATGCCGTTCAGCCCGAACATGCCAGCCGGAGCCGCCAGTTGGGTATTTTCCAGGAATATGGTGGCTGTACCCTGGGCGTCAACTTTGTAGATAATGGGCGAGAAGCTGTCGGTGATATAGGCATTGCCTTGGTCATCCACCGCAATATCATTGGCAAAATGGTTCTGGGTCGGCCGCAGTCCGCCGAGGTTAACGTAGGTCGTACGCTGGCCGGAGGTGAGGTTGAAAATGGCCAGCCCGGCCAGTTTGCGCTGGGTAGCCGCGGTGGTGCGGGTGGTGTTGTAGCCGGGGTCGGACACGGCCACCAGCAGCCGGTTACGGCCCTCGTCCACACGCATGCCGATGGTAGAAATCAGCGCCGGGTCATCGGCAAATTGCGTGTAGGTGCCATCATCGGTTACCTGGCCCACGGCCCCCCGGGTTTGAGAGCTGACCAGAAAGCGGCTGCGGGAGGCATCGTACTGCACTCCTTCCGGATACAATCCCGCCTGGGTAAAGGCCACGGCGTCTGGCAGGGCGGGAGTGGAAGTGACGGTGTCGTCATCGTCGGAGCAGGCCGTAACGAGCAAGGCTGCGGAAACGGCAGCTACAAAAAAGCCGGTCCGGGCCGGCAGCGTGGGGAAATGCATAAACAGGGGGCGTTATGGAATACGTATCCGGATACGTGCGCTTCGCCTGCCGGGGTTAGTGCATAATTCAGCCGCTGCGGTCCCGCCCTACACCCCGGGCGACACATGCTGCCGCAGCAGCCAGTTGTAGGCGTTGGCTACATCATCAAAGGAGGCGACGGTAGGATTGGATAAGTACTGCACAATGGCTTCCGTGGCCTGCCGCTCCGGAAATACCGGCGCGTATACCCACGCCAGGTACCGCAGGCCCGCCGTGTGCATCTCCCGCAGCCAGTTAAGGCTCCACTCGGTGAGGTAAACGGAGGTGTATGTAATGTTGGAGTTGTCGTTCAGGATTTTGGCGGCGGGCCGCAGCCGCATGGCCTCCAGCATCAGCAGGCACCCCTGCCTCGACGAGGCAGAGTCATGCACGCCCTGCCAGTTCACATACTGCCATTGCAAATCATGGTCGTAGCTGATGCTAATGCCTGGTTGTTCTAGGATAAGTTCAAGTTGCATGAATAAACTACTATAGGCAGTGTGGGTGGTAAAAGCAGAGCAGCAGAGCGAAACAAGGGTAATTAAGCATGAGCTTACGGATAAATAGCTGCTTCGATGTCTGATAATTCTGCTAAACGCTGCTGATTATACGTAGCAACACGTATTTGGCTGATTGAAGTACTTACGGGGCAAGCTTTTTATTGGATTACTTCTCCAGTACCTTGAAATGCCAAACCCACTTTCTATGAACCGCCGACTCTTTCTGCGCAACGGCTCCCTCGCCGGCCTCGCCCTTTCCACCGTTTCCCTCGCCGCCTGCTCCACTACCCCCGATAAGTCCGACCAGCCCGCCACTACGGCCGCCGATGAAGCCGCCGGCCCCGATACCAGCTTCGAACTGCACGAAGCCACCGTGGCCGATTTGCAGGAAAAAATGAAAAGCGGCCAGCTCACGGCCCGCCGCATCACGGAGCTCTACCTGCAGCGCATCGAGCAGATTGACAAAGCCGGCCCGAAACTCCACGCCGTGCTGGAAACCAACCCCGACGCCCTCAAACTGGCCGATCAGCTGGATGAGGAGCGCAAAAACGGCAAGCTGCGCGGCCCTTTGCACGGCATTCCAGTGCTGATTAAGGACAACATCGATACCGCCGACCAGCAGCAGACTACCGCTGGCTCCCTGGCTTTAGCCGGCCACAAGGCCTCGCAGGATGCCTTTATTGTGCAGAAGCTGCGGGCGGCCGGGGCCATTATACTGGGCAAAACCAACCTGAGCGAGTGGGCCAACTTCCGCTCCACGCGCAGCACCAGCGGCTGGAGCAGCCGCGGCGGTCAAACCAAAAACCCCTACATCCTCGACCGCACGCCCAGCGGCTCCAGCTCCGGCTCGGGTGCGGCGGCGGCGGCCAACCTCTGCGCCCTGGCCATCGGCACCGAAACCGACGGCTCCATCGTGTCGCCGGCCTCGTGCTGCGGGCTGGTGGGCCTGAAGCCCACCGTGGGCCTGTGGAGCCGGGCGGGAATCATTCCTATTTCGGCCACTCAGGACACGGCCGGCCCCATGACCCGCACCGTCCGCGACGCGGCCGTGCTGCTGAGCGCGCTGGCCGGCGCGGATGCCCGGGACGCCGTAACCAAGGAAAGCACCGGCAAAATTCAGCCCGACTACACGAAGTTTCTGGTGGCCGATGGCCTCAAAGGCAAGCGCCTGGGCGTGGAAAAAGCCCACCTTACGGGCTCTTCCGATGCCGTGCCGCTTCTGAAAGCCGCCCTGGAAGTGCTCAAAGCCCAGGGAGCTATCATCGTGGAGGTGGAGGTGGAAAAGCTCACCGATCCGCTGGGCCAGGCCGAGTACGATGTGCTGCTCTATGAGTTCAAGGACGGCGTGAATAAGTACTTGGCCACGGCCGGGGCCGGCGTAAAAACCCTCACCGATGTCATCCGCTTCAACACCGAAAACAAGCCCAAGGCCATGCCATTCTTCCAGCAGGAAATCCTGGAAGATTCCAACAAGCTGGAAGGCCTCAGCAGCCCTAAATACCAGGCCGCCCTGCGTAAGTCGCACGACGGGGCTAAAGCCGCCCTGGATGGTGTACTGCGCCAGGAAAAGCTGGATGGCATAGTGGCTGTAACCAACGCCCCCGCCCGCTGCATCGACCTGATTAACGGCGACTCGGGCGGCGGACCGGGCTTTTCCTCCCCGGCGGCTATGGCGGGCTACCCGCACATTACGGTGCCTATGGGGCAGGTGCATGGCCTGCCAGTAGGCCTCTCCTTCGTGAGCGGAGCCTACCAGGAAGGGCCCTTGCTGACGCTGGCCTACGCCTATGAGCAGGCGTCAAAGAAGCGTATGGCTCCGGAGTTCAAAGCCCCCTTTGTAGGCTAGTATCACCGGCTTTTGTAACACCTCATAACCCACGAAAACGCCTGAAACGCGGTGTCCTAACGAGAGTCAATTTCTCCGGGACGCCGCGTTTCAGGTATTTTCATGGGTTATCAAGGCCAGGCCTCGCCTGGGTGCATAGTCGCTGTGGGGCGGACCGGTCTGTCGGTGGCTACGGCACAAACTGTTCCGTGAGGCTCACTACTTCGCCCTGCCGGGTTTCCACTACAAACGGCGCGTATTTCAGCGAGGCGGGCGGGGTGGCCAGTACCTGGGCCGGGGCCAGCGGACGTTGTGCCAGCCCGTTGCCCCCGTTCTGCCAGAACCGGAACGTGGCCCCGTTACGCAGCGGCAGGGTGCGCTCCTTCTTATTTTCGTTTACGATGTAGTAGTCGTTGGGCACCGAGTACACCGTGTCGCCGTTCTGCACCTCTGCAATGGCGTCGCCGCGGCGCTGGGCGGCGGCCACGGCATCGGGGCCCTTCAGGAACTGCACGTAGTCGAGCACGGCGTAGTAGCGGCCTTTCTGCTCGTAGAAGCGGCGCACGTAGGCGTGGCCCCGGCCTGTATTACCCACTTTCTCGGTGGTCGACTGCTCGCCCTCCAGCTCTGTCAGGTTCTGGTCGCGGGATTCGGCCACGGAGCCTTCCTGCTCCGTGGAGCGGCAGGCGGCGAAAGTAAGAAGCAGGGCAACGGGAAGCAGGCGGCGGTTCATGCGGCAGGAGTAGGGGAGAGGTTCAGCCCGCAAGATACAGGGCGAACCGGCCGCTACCAGCTACGCGGCAAGTTGTGTATGCCCGGCCTGCTTCCGGTAGTCACGTTGCCGGAGCGGCAGATGGGCAGAGCGGGGGTGTTTGAGGTTGTGTGAAAAATTTGCAATCAATAATATATGGTATATATTTGTTGTTAAATAATAAAAAAATAAGAATATGTTTGAGGAAATTTCTGTGAGTCAGGCGGAGCTAAATGTAATACTTTCTAAAAAAGAAAGTTATATTCTGGATTTTAAAAGCAAAAGAATAGATGCAGGGAAATTGCAAAATCATTTTGTTGCTTTTGCAAATTCTGATGGAGGAGACTTATATATTGGTATAGAGGAGTTAAAATCTCAGGGAAATTTATTTAGAGTGGATGGATTCTCTAATGCAGAGGAGGCTAATCAAATGTTATATCAGCTGCTTCAAGATACTGAACCTGCTGTTGAAGGAGTTGTGGCTGAATTCTTGATTACCTTAAATCAAGAATATATATTGCATATTGTTGTTCCTAAATCTGATAAGGTTCATTATAATTCTAAAGGAGAGTGTTTTGTTAGATTAAATGCACAATCTGTTAAAATAAAAGGCGAGAAGATAGTTAAGTTAGCATATGCAAAAGGTTTTTATCGGTACGAGGATACAGGGGTAGAGGGAGTAGATATTGAAGATATTACAAGCTCTAAATTTTTACAAGATTATCTAAGTAACGTTAATAGTTTGCAAGATCCTATTAAATTTTTAAAAAGAAATAGACTTTTAAAAGATGAAAAAAAATCCAAAATAACTGTTGCAGCTGCACTGCTTTTCGATGAGCAGCCTCAGGAAATACTTTCAACTAAATGTGGTATTAAAATTATAAGAATGCAAACTACTTCCAAGGATTATAAAAGGCAACAGCTGTCTGGTATAGATGTTGTAAATGGTCCTATTGAAATAATGGCAAAAGATTCTGAAGAGAGAATTTTTGAAATTATTAAAAATAGTACATTCATGATTAACGGAGGTGAGGTTGAGGTTGCATATCCTGTCGAAACAGTGCATGAAATACTAGTAAATGCTATACTTCACAGAGACTATAGTATAGCTGATGATATTCATGTGACTATATATGATGATAGAATTGAAATTAAGTCACCTGGTAGATTGCCAGGTAATGTTACTATTGATAATATATTGGATGCTCACTTTTCTAGGAATCCTAATATTGTTCGTATAATTAATAAACTTCCAAATCCTATAAATCATGATTTAGGTGAAGGATTAAATACTGCTTTTAAAGCAATGCAAAGTATTGGCTTAGTAAGACCAATAATAGAGGAAATTGATAACAATGTTTTGGTTACTATTTCGCATGAAAAGTTAAAATCTTATGAAGATCAAATAATGGCATATCTTGAGAATAATGAATGGGTTTCTAATAAAGTCGCAAGAAATATTACAGGAGAGGGTTCTGAGAATAAAATAAAAAGAATCCTTCAGAACCTTAGAAAGGCAAATAGAATTGAAGTTGAGGATCCAAATGTAGCTCGTGCGAAATTGCGTTATATCAAGAAAAGAGATTAAAATCTAGAAACGTCCTACCTTTGCGGCTTCAAGCCCCGCAAAGTAGGATGATTTCCATTACCGACCTCGATTTTCACTTCGGCTCCCGTACGCTCTACGATAAGGCCAACCTGCACATCAAACCTAAGGATAAGATTGGCCTGATCGGGCTGAACGGCCGGGGCAAATCCACGCTGCTGCGCATTCTGGTGGGCGAGTACAAGCCCGACGGCGGCAGCATCTCGATGAGCAAGGACGTGAGCCTGGGCTTCCTGAACCAGGATTTGCTCTCGTACGACTCGCACGAGTCCATTCTGGTGGTGGCCATGCAGGCCTTTGGCGAGGCGCTGGATATTCAGAAGAAGATTGACGAGGTACTGCTGGAGTTCGAAACCAACTACACCGACGATTTGGTGGAGAAACTGGCCGACCTGCAGGAACGGTTCGAAGCGCTGGGCGGCTACACCATGCAGGCCCGCACCGAGGAAATCCTGGAAGGCCTGGGCTTTACCACCGAGGAGCTGCAGCGCCCCCTGAAGTTGTTCTCGGGGGGCTGGCGCATGCGCGTGATGCTGGCCAAAATCCTGCTCCAGCAACCCTCCCTGCTGCTGCTCGACGAACCGACCAACCACTTGGACTTGCCCTCCATCAAGTGGATTGAGAACTACCTGGCCGGCTACGAAGGGGCCGTTATCATTGTGAGCCACGACCGGGAATTCCTGGACCGCACCACCAACACCACCGTGGAGGTAACCGGCGGCAAGCTGATTCCCTACGCCGGCAACTACTCCTTCTACCTCGAAGAAAAGGAGGAGCGCAACGCCATTCAGAAGGGCGCGTTCGAAAACCAGCAGGCCCAGATCCGGCAGGCTGAGCGGTTTATTGAGCGGTTTAAGGCCAAAGCCTCGAAAGCCAAGCAGGCCCAGAGCCGTGTGAAGGCCCTCGACAAGCTGGAGCGCATTGAGGACGTGGCCGCCGATGATGCCCGCGTGAACATCAAGTTCAACTTCACCGTGACGCCCGGCCGCCACATCCTGCGCATGGAGCACGTGGGCAAGAAGTACGGCGAGAAAATCATCTTCCGCGACACGCACGTGCACATCGAGCGGGGCGACAAAATTGCCCTCATCGGGGCCAACGGCAAGGGCAAATCCACGCTGATGCGGCTAGTAGCGGGGCAGGAGGCCCCCACCAACGGCAACCACCAACTGGGCCACAACGTGATTATGTCGTTCTACGCTCAGCACCAGCTGGAAAGCCTGCGCATCGAAAACGAGATTCTGCAGGAGATGGTAGAGGCCGGCTCCAAGCGCACCGAAATGGAGCTGCGCACCGTGCTGGGCTCCTTCCTGTTCACCGGCGACGAGGTGTACAAGAAAATCAAGGTGCTTTCGGGCGGCGAGAAAAGTCGCGTGGCCCTGGCCAAAACCCTGATTTCGGAGGCCAACTTCCTGCTGCTCGACGAACCGACCAACCACCTAGACATGCAGTCGGTGAACATCCTGATCCAGGCCCTCGACCAGTACCAGGGTACCTACATCGTGATTAGCCACGACCGGTTCTTCGTAGAGAACGTGGCCAACAAGATCTGGTACATTGAGGACTACCAGCTGAAGGAGTACCCCGGCACCTACGCCGAGTACGAGCAGTGGCAGGAGGACCGGGAGAAGGCTGCCAAGAAAGCCGGCCTGCCCTCACCTTCGGCCCCCAAACCCCTGCCGAAGGAGGAGAAGAAGGTAGAAGCCGCGCCCGCCAAAACCCCTTCGCCCGACCAGAAAAAGGCCTTGAAGGAGCTGGCCGAAGTGGAAAAGAAGATTGACGAGCGGGAAAAGGAGCTGGCCCAGTACGAGGCCCAGCTGGCTGACCCCCAGATCTACCAGAACGCCGCCCAGCTCAAGGATACCACCCTCAAGTTTGAGCAGGTGAAAAAGGAGCTGGCCCAGCTCAACGACCGGTGGGAAATGCTGGCTGAAATGTAGTCGGCTGATTACCCGAACTAGAAAGCCCCGTCAGATGCTTCGGCATCTGACGGGGCTTTTTTTTGTGTCTGGGGTAGAAGGCGTGTCGGCTAAAAGTCCGTCATCCTGAGCCCCACGAAGCATCTCTACCGCTTCATTGCACGGTTCGGGCAAAGTGGTATGCTGGCTTCCTGCCAAATCTCACGCAACCTATATAGCCACAATCTGCGACCTTTTACCGCCTGCAGGCAAACATTCACAACGATATTTTGTCTTTCTACATAAGAATGATTCTTATCTGGAAGGCGTTCTTTACTTTTGAGCCCGATACCGAAACGCCTGTTTTAAGGCCGGACGGAAAGTCCCGCCGATGGCGGGCGGCAAATAACCGGAGTCTTTCAGCAGTACGTTCAAAACCATCCTAACCCAACCCATGGCGCACGAACAAAAGGGGCACGCCCCCGAAAACAACACCACCGAGTACTTCATGAACGACACTTCCGTGGCGAAGTGTCCCTTCCTGAACGGGGAGCTGAAGCAGGTGGCCGGCAGCGGCACCCGCAACCGCGACTGGTGGCCCAATCAGCTCCGCCTCAACATCCTGCGGCAGCACTCCACGCTGTCGGACCCGATGGACCCGGACTTCAACTACGTGGAAGAGTTCAAGAAGCTCGACCTGAACGCCGTGAAGCAGGACCTGTTCGAGCTGATGACCACCTCCCAGGACTGGTGGCCCGCCGACTACGGCCACTACGGCCCGTTCTTTATCCGCATGGCCTGGCACTCGGCCGGCACGTACCGCATTGCCGACGGCCGCGGTGGCGCCGGCTCGGGCATGCAGCGCTTCGCCCCGCTCAACAGCTGGCCCGACAACGCCAACCTCGACAAGGCCCGCCTGCTGCTGTGGCCCGTGAAGCAGAAATACGGCCGCCAGATTTCTTGGGCCGACCTCATGATTCTGGCCGGCAACTGCGCCTTGGAGTCGATGGGCTTCAAGCCGTTCGGCTACTCCGGTGGCCGCGCCGACGTGTGGGAGCCGCTGGACGAAATCTACTGGGGCTCGGAGAAGGAGTGGCTCGGCGGCGACCTGCGCTACTCCGGCGACCGGCAGCTGGAAAAGCCGCTGGCGGCCGTGCAGATGGGCCTCATCTACGTGAACCCCGAAGGCCCCAACGGTAACCCCGACCCCATGGGCTCGGCCCGCGACATCCGCGAAACCTTCGCCCGCATGGCCATGAACGACGAGGAAACCGTGGCCCTGATTGCCGGCGGCCACACCTTCGGCAAAACCCACGGTGCCGCCGACCCCGCCAAGTACGTGAAGCACGAGCCCGCCGCCGCCGGTATTGCCGAGCAGGGCCAGGGCTGGCAGAACTCCTACGGTACCGGCAACGGCGGCGACACCATCACCAGCGGCCTGGAAGGTGCCTGGACCTCCACGCCCGCACAGTGGAGCCACGACTACTTCAAGTTTCTGTTTGAGTTTGAGTGGGAGCTGACCAAAAGCCCCGCCGGAGCCCACCAGTGGCGCCCCAAAAACAACGCCGGCGAAGGCCTGATTCCGGACGCGCACGACCCCGAGAAGAAGCACGCGCCGTTCATGCTCACTTCCGACCTGGCCCTGCGCGTAGACCCCATCTACGAGAAGATTTCGCGCCGCTTCCTAGAAAACCCCGAGGAGTTTGCCGATGCCTTCAGCCGCGCCTGGTTTAAGCTCACCCACCGCGACATGGGCCCCATCTCGCGCTACGTAGGCCCCGAGGTGCCCGCCGAGGAGCTGATCTGGCAGGATCCGCTGCCGAAAGCCGACTACGCCCCGATTGACGAGGCCGATGTGGCCGCGCTGAAAAACACGCTGGCCAACTCGGGCCTAACGGTGGCCGAGCTGGTGCGCACGGCCTGGGCCTCGGCCTCCACGTTCCGCGGCTCCGATAAGCGCGGCGGTGCCAACGGGGCCCGCATCCGCCTGATTCCGCAGAAATACTGGACCGCCAACAACCCCGCCGAGCTGGACAAAGTGCTGGATAAGCTCACGGCCATTCAGCAGCAGTTCAACGCCAGCCAGACCGGCGGCAAGCAGGTTTCCCTGGCCGACCTGATTGTGCTGGGTGGTGGTGTCGGCATCGAGCTGGCGGCCCGCGCGGCGGGTCAGTCGGTAGAGGTGCCCTTCGCCCCTGGCCGTACGGATGCTACGCAGGAGCAGACCGACGCCCAGTCGTTTGAGGCCCTGGAGCCCAGCGCCGAAGGCTTCCGCAACTACCTGGCCCAGCACCACGAGGCCGTGGCCGAAGCCATGCTCATCGACCGCGCCCAGCTGCTGACCCTCACGGCCCCCGAAATGACGGTGCTGGTAGGCGGCCTGCGCGTGCTCGATGCCAACTACGACGGCTCGCGCCACGGCGTGTTTACCGACCGTCCCGGCCAGCTCACCAACGACTACTTCGTGAACCTGCTGGACCTGGGCACCACTTGGCGCGCCACCTCCGAGGCCGATGAGCTGTTTGAAGGCCTGGACCGCAAAACCCGCGAAGTGAAGTGGACCGGTACCCGCGTCGACCTCATCTTCGGCTCGAACTCGGAGCTGCGCGCCATTGCCGAAGTGTACGGCACCCACGATGCGGGCGAGAAGTTCCTGCGCGACTTCGTGGCCGCCTGGACCAAGGTAATGAACCTGGACCGCTTCGACCTGCACCGCTAAAACCGGCAAACAGGTAGATAAATAGCAAACCGCCCCACTCGAAGCTTTACGCTTTGGGCGGGGCAGTTTGCGTAAATAGTGTACAGAGCTAATGCATAACATACGCATGCTCACTGAGGATAGGTGCGGCACTCTATTCGTTCATGTTCTGCTTGATCAAGGTAAGCAGAGCTTGATTGAATTGTGGCAAATCGTGCAATGAGCTAAAAAAATCACTATCAGCATTTTCAATAGCTGTCAACGCCTTCTGCAAAACTTCTGAACCTGCCTGAGTCAGGGTGATGATTTTGGCTCTGGTATCGGACGGATGTTCTTGCCGCGTTAGAAACGCTTTTTCTTCTAACGTCCGCAGCACCTTCGATACCATCATTCTGTCGGCATTGCTTTGATTGGCAATATCAATTTGTGTTACGTATTCACTTGTTTTAGCAAGCCATCCTAGGGCTGCTAGCAGAACAAACTGGGTCTGGGTCAATAGCAAAGGATCCAACACCTTCTTCTGCTTGCGTTGCCATAGCATTGTTACCTGACCAACTAAATAGCCAGGGCTCTCATCCGGGCTTTTAAACTGAAATTCAATCTCCCTAGGCATGGTACTGGCATTGAACCCTTATTTCTCATTCAAAAATGTAAGCTTGTAGCCGTCCAAATCCTGAGCGTGAAAAGCCCGGCCGAAGGGAGTTTCAATGATTGGGCCTAGCGCGGTTAATCCTCTTGTCGCAAGCTCTGCTCTCAGAGAGTCAATCTCTTCTTCAACGGCAAACCAAAGTGCTACACCAACTCCCAACTCTTTGCCCTCGAGTGGCTCGAGAGGTGTGCGTATAGCAAAGCTAGCTTGGCCCTTATTGTACTTGAAGACACAAGCTTGTGGATTGAAGCTTTCAATTTCGAATCCCAATTTCTGAGAATAGAAAGCTTTCGATGCTTCCAGGTCTCTCACTTGCAGTGAGGCAAAAGTCAATGTCATCATAAGGTTGTTGTTAAATTGTTGTCGTAAATATAGTATATGCGACAACAATATGCAAAAAAAAGTATCCATTGCGCTGGTGCATTCAATTGAGCATAGCAGGCTTTAGAAAATGGCTAACACCTGGGTTTTCAACGGCTGCAATAGTGTACATGCTGTTTTGAACCTACTCTACAGCATGTAACTGGGCAGTGATGAAAGGCAGGACAAGGAATAACACTTCAGGATAAGTATCATCCCGTACATTCGCCCTTATGCCTCGTTACTCTCCGCTTCTGTTGCTGCTGGCTACGGCCTGCGTGCCGCTGGGTACGCCCATCACCGACCCCAACGCCGCCCGCCGGCCCGCCACCACTGCGCCCGGCCAGCGCCCCGCTGAGTACTACGCCGACAAAACCCTGCGCTACGAGGACGCCACCTACGACCCCAACGTGCAGACGGTGCAGTGCTACGTGCCCACCGGGCAGGCCAACGAGGTGTTCAATCCGCCGGTGGTAGCACTGGCCGGCGGTGCCATGCCGGTGCTGGAGTTTGATGTGCTGGGCGGGCAGGGGCAGCGCCTCACGGCCAAGCTGGTACACTGTGATTTGAACTGGCAGCCCTCGGTGCTTACCGATATGCAGTTTCTGTCGGAAATCAACGAGCAGAACCTTACCAACTACCGGGCCTCCATCAACACCAAGGTGCCCTACTACCACTATCAGGTGCAGATGCCGCGGGTGAAGCTCTCGGGCAACTACCTGTGGCTGGTGCAGGGGCCGGGTGGGACGCCGCTGCTCAGTCGGCGGGTGCTGGTGTATGAGGAAGGGGCGGTGCAGATTGCCATGAAGCAGGGCATTCCGGTGGCCGGGCAGGAGCGCTACACCCTGCAGCAGGTGGATTTTGGCATTCGTTACACTATGAACCTGCTCAATCCGGCCCAGGAAGTGAAGGTGATTCTGCGTCAGAATTTCCGCTGGGACAATGCGCACTATAACCTGCGGCCCACCTTCGTGCGCGACGCCGAGCGGCAGTTGGACTACCAGTATTTCAACTTCGAAAACGCCTTTCCGGCCCTGAGCGAGTTCCGGTTTTTCGACCTGCGCACGTTCCGGAGCCTGGGCGTGGGGGTGGCCCGCCTCGATGCCGAAGCCTCGCCCCGCACCGCCCTGCTGCAGCCCGAAACCATCCGCAACGGCCAGCGCTACTCCCAGTACGACGACATCAACGGCCAGCGCGTAATTGAGAGCCGCGAATACGGCAACGGCGACACCTACGGCGAGTACCTCGACGTAACCTTCCAGCTTCGCAGCGAGCAGCCGGCCCCCGGCCCCGTATACGTGCTGGGCGCCCTCACCGACTGGCAGCTAAAAGATGAGTTCAAGCTCACCTACGACGCCCCCAATCAGCTGTACACCGGCCACGCGCTGCTGAAACAGGGGTATTACAACTACATCTACGCCACCCGGACGGCCCAGGGTCCGAACAGCGTGCTGTGGGAAGGCAGCCACCAGGAAACCGAAAACCAGTACGACCTGCTGGTGTACTACCGTCCGCCTGGCACTCGTACCGATCTGCTTATTGGTTATCAGCGCCTGGATGTGAACCAGCGCCAACCGTAACCCCTGAAACCAGCGCGGCACCACTAACATAGTGGTGCCGCGCTGGTTTCAGGGCAGGAGGGGAGTGCTACGGGTGGTTCTGCTTGACTACGGTATTATTGTCCCACCCATTCTGTACCACCGTGCTGGATTCGTTGAAGCCGCCCTGGTAGGTAGCGGCCGTATTCCGAATGCCAGTTTGCTGCTGGATGGCCAAACCTTGGTCGTTATCTTGGTCGATGTAGGCCTTGTTTTGGTAGGTAAAAGGCCCACTCTGGGTTTGGTAGGCGCGGTTGTTGTTACCGTTCTGCTCAATAGTGGCCTGGCCTATATTTCTGCCTTGCTGCTGCTCGGCCGTATTGCGGTTACCCACCTGCGTAGCCACGGCCACATTGCCATCAGATGATTGATTCTGCAACAGGCTGTTATCGTTGCCGGTCTGGGTGCCGGTGGCCCGTTGGCCCAGGTCGCGCTGCTTCTGAAGGGACGTATTGCGGTTGCCGGTAGAGGTCAGGTAGGCTTCCTGGCCGGAGCCAAGCTGGTCCTGCGTAGCCATATTGTTGTTGCCGGTTTGCTGGATAGTAGCCGTCAGCACCCGGCCCCGCTGCCGTTGGGTGGCCTCGTTGCTGTTGCCATTCTGCGAGGCGGCAACATTCGCTATACCATCCTGCGTTTGTGAAATAGTGTTGCGGTTACCAATCTGTACGGCTGTGGCCTGACCATACGTCCATGGGCCCAACTGGCTCTGCGTTTGCGTTACGGAATTACGGCTACCCGACTGCAACGAGCCGGCCGTGTACGTGTAACCAGTTTGAGTTTGGGAGGCTGTATTGAGCGTGCCTGCCTGGGCCGCGCCGGCTGTGTTGCTGTACCCCGTCTGCCGGACGGATATTTTGTTCTGGTCACCCGTTTGATAATCGAGGGCCTGGTTGTTGTCGCCCACCTGCTGCACGGTGGTCAGGTTGTTCTGGGCCTGAGCCATAAGGGGCACCAGGCCCGCGGGCAGAACACACGCGGCGGAAAAGAATAGGTTCTTCATACTACAATGGTTTAGTGGTAGATATTGGATAAACCAATTACGATAATAATAACTATAATACAAAATATACTTTATATAATTATAAAATATATAAATGGTGTAAATACTGATTTATGTACACTTGACGCTGACATTGGCATGTACTTTCAAAAAGTAGCGGATGACCAGCCAGAACCGAACTGCGTAAGTAAGACCTTCTCCTCGTTGCATGACGCACTACAACCTTATTCTGGTAGTGCTGGGCGTGGCCATTCTGGCCGTGGCCTGGCTGCCCTCGCTGCTCAAAAAGTACCCGCTGTCGTATCCCATCCTGTTTATCGGGCTGGGCATGCTGGTATTCGGGCTGCCGCTGGGCCTGCCCAACCCCGACCCGGTAGCCAACTCTACTACCACCATGCACCTCACCGAAATCTGCGTGACGGTGGCCCTGACGGGCACGGGGCTCAAGATTGACCGCAAATTTTCCCTGTGGCGCTGGCGGGCTCCGTTGCAGCTGGTACTGGTGCTGATGGTGATTACCATCGGCATTTTCAGCGTGGTAAGCTGGAAGCTGGGCGGACTATCATTGGCCTCGGCGGTGCTGCTGGCCGCCACGCTGGCCCCCACCGACCCCGTACTGGCCGGCGACGTGCAGGTGGGCAAGCCCGGTGAGGGCCGGGAAGACAACGTGCGCTTCGCCCTGACCGGGGAGGCCGGCCTGAATGATGGTCTGGCGTTTCCGTTCGTGCATTTGGCCTTGGTACTGCTGGCTGCCACTTCCGTGCACATCGAGCCGCAGCTGCAGCACTGGGCCGTGTTTGATGTGCTGTACCGCACGGGCATGGGCGTGCTGGCCGGCTGGCTGGCCGGCAAGGCGCTGTCGTTCCTGATTTTTGATCTGCCGCGCCGCGTCAAAATCAATCCCGAAGCGTATGGTTTCGTGGCTTTGGCCGTTACCCTCACGGCCTACGGCGTTACTGAGCTGCTGCACGGCTACGGGTTTCTGGCGGTGTTTGTGGCCTCGGTAACTCTGCGCGCGCATGAGCGCAGCCACGAGTACCACACCGAGATGCACGAGTTTACTGACCAGCTGGAGCGCCTGTTTATCGTGGTGATTCTGCTGCTGTTCGGGGGCGCTATTATCCGGGGGCTGCTGGCTCCGCTTACCTGGCAGGGGGCGGCGCTGGGACTGTTTCTGCTGCTGGTGCTCCGGCCGTTGGGGGGTATCCTCACGCTGGGGCGCAGCCGGGTTACCTGGCCCGAGCGGCTGGTTATTTCCTTTTTTGGCATGCGCGGCATCGGGTCGTTCTTCTACCTAGGCTACGCCTTCCACGAAGCGCATTTTGCCGATGCCCGCCAGATCTGGGCTATTACCGGCTTCACTGTGCTGACTTCCATTGTGCTGCACGGGGCCCTGGCTACACCCGTTATGGATTGGCTGGACCGCAGGCACGGCCGTCCTACCACGGCCGAGCTGGAGGAACAGCCGGAACTGGCTACCGGGCAGCCCCACTCGTAGCCAGCGGCCGGAGAATAGGGTAGGGGTGTAACCTTTCCACCGATGAGGTTCGTTGCAGGCGTGTTACTCCCTCTGTACTCTCTCATCGTTCCCACTCATGCAACTCCTCACCACCTCCGTGCTGGGTGCCTCTACGGCCCTGGCGTTGCTGTTTCCGCTGGCTGATTCGCCGGCCCCCGTCCGGCCCGCGCTGCCCGTGCAGGGTGCCCAGCCCGACCCCGCCGTTATTGCCCAATTTGGCCTGCTCGATAATGCCAAGCTCCAGAACTACATTGACCAGAAAGGGATGCAGATGGGCCGCGTATCCGACCGGCCGGCCGATGTAAAAGGCTTTACCGTCGTCGATTCGCCCATTATCAATGCCTTTGCCACGCCCGATGGGCATGTATACTTTACCCGCGGTATTCTGGCCTACTTCAATGATGAGGCGCAGTTTTCCGGGGTGTTGGGCCACGAAATCGGGCACATTACGGCCCGTCACGGCCAGAAGCAGCAGACCCGCTCCACCATTGCGGGCATCGGCATGATTCTGGGCTCGGTGATTGCGCCGCGCGTGATGCAGTCGGTGGGCGGCGTGGTACAGCAGGGCGTGGGTCTGGGCCTGCTCAAGTACGGCCGCGACGCCGAGAATGAGGCCGACGTGCTGGGCGTGAAATACTCCAGCAAAATCGGCTACGACCCGGCCCACATGGCCGACTTCTTCCTAACCCTGAGCCGCACCGAGCAGCAAAGCGGCGCGGCCGGCGTGCCCACCTTCCTCAGCACCCACCCCAACTCCGCCGACCGGTACCAGCGCGTGAAAAAGCTGGCCGTAACGGCCGAGCAGCAAGCCGGTCGCCAACTATCCATCAACCGGGACCAGTACCTGCGCCTCATCGATGGGCTGGCCTATGGCGACAACCCCCGGGAAGGATACGTGGAAAACAGCGTGTTCTACCACCCCGACCTGAAATTCCAGTTCCCGATTCCGCAGGGCTGGCAGAGCCAGAACACGCCCAGCCAGTTCCAGATGGCCGAACCCAACGGTAAGGCGGCTATCATCCTGCTGCCCGCCGGCAACAAAGGCCTCGATGAAACCGCTCAGGCCTTGGCCCAGCAGCTCAACCTACAAAGCCCCCAGGCCCAGAAAACAACCATCAACGGCTTCCCCGCCATTGCCATCCAGGGCGACCAGGTGGGCCAGGATCAGCAGACCGGCCAGCAGGGCATAACCGCCCGCACGCTCAGCTACCTCATTCAGGATGGCCAAAGTATCTATGCCTTCGTGGGCCTCACTTCACCGGCAGCCTTCGAAACCTACGCGCCCCAGTTTCAGCGCACGGCCCAGGGCTACAAGCGCCTCACCGATGCCGCCAAGCTCAACAAGCAGCCCGAGCGGGTCCGCATCCGTACCGCCAAAGCCGGCCAGACGCTGGCCTCGGCCCTCGCCGCCAACGGCATCCCCAGCAAGCGCTATGAGGAGCTGGCCATCCTCAACGGCATGAAAACCACTGATAAAATGACCAGCGGACAGTTGTTTAAGGTAGTGGGAAAGTAACTATAAAGACTTAAGCCAATAGAAGAGCCGGGACAATACTCCCGGCTCTTTTGGTTTCAAAGTGGTTGGTTTATGAAATGCAGATTCTCTGCGTGATAAATCAATAGAAAGCGGTTTTCCCTCGGAGGAGTAGAGTAAAACCCTGATTTCCTCCCGATGAATACAGGAAAAATGACCGCCAATTGTTTCGATTTCTGTTCGATGTATAACTGTATTCTGTGGCAACTGATAGTAATCCATCGGAAGTATGCCCAACGATTTTCCTGTGCTAATCCACTCTGCAAAACTTGAATAAGCAAATGAATTAGATTCAGCGCCACTTATAATATTTGTTACAGGTTCTGCAGTAGCAATACAGCAGATATTCAGCGGTTCAGTTATTTCTACTGCCAAGTAGGGCCAACTATCTAATTGATGACAGAAATCCTTATTCCAGTGAGAGTCCAATTGGATAACCAATACCAATTGGTCTACTTCTGGTATGAATGTATAGCTCCATACAGAATCATGTAGCGTGATTTGCTCCAATAAATAAGGGAAAGACGTAATAGTTGCTTTGTCCCAAGTGGATGTTCCGTTAATCAAGATTTCTGTTAGCCATTTAGGCAGAGTATCATATTGCATAAGGTAAACTAAACATAAAAAGCGCCCCGGCCGAACCATTCGACCGGGGCGCTTAAGGTACTGGCTGTTGCGGAAAAAACGGCGTTAGGCTTTCTTCACAAACTCAGTTTTGATGACGAGCATACTGCCACCGGCCCGGCCTTCAATTTCGGCGGGCGAGTTGGTGAGGCGGATGTTCTTGACCACCGTACCGCGCTTCAGGGCCTGGGCCATGCCTTTCACCTTGAGGTCTTTGGTGATGGTAACCGAGTCGCCTTCCGCGAGCAGGTTGCCGTTGCTGTCTTTTACGTCCATGAGGTTGGGGAGGGGAGAGGTAGAACGAACGTCATGCTGAGCGGAGCCGGAGGCGTAGTCGAAGCATCTCTACCTCTGGCTAATCACTAAGCATAGCAATGAAGCGGTAGAGATGCTTCGGCAAGCGGACGCCAGATCAAGCATGACGGGCAGGTATGTTCAACTACACGTTGAAGCGGAAGTGCATGATGTCGCCGTCCTGCACCACGTACTCCTTGCCTTCCACGGCCATTTTGCCGGCTTCCTTGATTTTTACCTCGGTCTTGTACTCCTGGTAGTCAGCCAGCTTAATCACCTCGGCCCGGATGAAGCCCTTCTCGAAATCGGAGTGGATAACGCCGGCGGCCTGGGGCGCTTTGTCGCCCTTGTGGATGGTCCAGGCGCGTACTTCCTGCACCCCGGCCGTAAAGTAGGTAATCAGGTTGAGCAGGGAGTAGGAGGCGCGGATCAGGCGGTTCAGGCCCGATTCGGTGAGGCCGTACTCGGCCAGGAACATCTCCTTTTCCTCGGGGTCTTCCATCTCGGCAATCTGCGACTCGATGGCGGCCGATACCAGCACTACCTCAGCACCTTCCTGGGCTACGTGGGCCTGCAGCGCCTGGGTATGGGCGTTACCGGTGGTGGCGCTGGCCTCGTCCACGTTGGCCACGTAAATCACGGGCTTGATGGTGAGCAGCTGCAGATCGGCAATGGCTTCCAGCTCTTCGGGCGTGGCTTCCACGGCGCGGGCGTTCTGGCCGCCTTCGAGGGCTGCTTTGAACTTCTGCAGGGCAGCTACTTCCTTCTTGGCCACGGCGTCGCCGTTTTTGGCGGAGCGCTCCGACTTGGCCAGCTTCTTATCGATGCTCTCTAGGTCTTTGATCTGCAGCTCCGTGTCGATTACGTCCTTATCGAATACGGGATCTACGCTGCCGGCTACGTGTACGATGTTGGGGTCGTCGAAGCAGCGCGTTACGTGGATGATGGCATCTACTTCCCGGATGTTGGCCAGGAACTTGTTGCCCAGGCCTTCACCTTTGGAGGCCCCTTTCACCAGCCCGGCAATGTCTACAAACTCAATGATGGTGGGCAGCACGCGCTTGGGGTTCACCAGGGCTTCCAGAATCTGGAGGCGCTCATCGGGCACGGTAATCACGCCCACGTTCGGCTCGATGGTGCAGAACGGGTAGTTGGCCGATTCGGCCTTGGCGTTGGAAAGAGCGTTGAAAAGCGTGGATTTGCCCACGTTGGGCAGGCCCACGATACCGCAGCGGAGACCCATATGACGGTGAAGTAGTGAGTTAGTAAAATGGTGAATTGCCGTGCTAGCCGCGCAATTCGTGGCGCAAAGGTACGGGGCTTTTCCAAGGAAAGCACGGCTGACCGCCGGATGCCGCCGCTAAAGCCCCGGTTGCTGAACCGAACCCCACCCGGCCGTTGTTAGGTCGGCATGTGTCAACATCATTCTCCGGCCCGCAAGCTGCAGCGCATAGGGCTCTATTTGGCAGCGGGTGTGCTGCTCTTCCTGAGTCAGTATTACGCGCTATAGCCGGCCCAAAACCACGACGGCGCGCCTGGGCCAAAGCCGGGCGCGCCGTGCGGTGGGAAGCAAGAAAGCTCGGATACGTAGGACGTGTTTCGCTAGACTTCCGGGTTTTGGGGTTAGTAATTGTCGTCGGCGCGGTTGAAGTTGCCTTCCCGCTCGTCGTAGGCGGGGCGGGGGCGGTCCAGCTCAGCTACCTCTTCGGGAGTCAGTAGCTCCTCGCGTACGTAATCCACCGCATCCTGCAGGGCATCTACAAACTTGAGAAAATCTTCCTTGTAGAGGAAAATCTTGTGTTTCTCGTACGAAAAGGTGTCGTCGTCGCGCAGGCGGCGCTTGCTTTCCGTAATGGTCAGATAGTAGTCCTGGCCGCGGGTAGCTTTCACGTCGAAAAAGTACGTACGCTTACCGGCTTTAATGCGCTGGGAGTAAATTTCTTCCTGGTCGTGACGGTCTTCCACAGTTCCTTCTAGTAAAGTTTTGTTATTCCAAGATGGTTAAAGTTTAGCGCAAAATAGGCGGTTTCAGGGTGATATAAAAATTTTAAGGCCTGTATTTTCCTATTCCGGGACGAATATGGAAATAGTGTAGCAGAAACCAGTTATAAGTCGAAAAATTGTAAATCGACTTACTGGGTAAAGATGGTACTTAGAGTAGATTATATATATCGGATGGTAGATAGAAGAAGTTGAATAAATAGGAAAAAGGCTCTTGAATTTGCCTGGTTGAAGAATGCAGGCCGCCAGGGAGGCGGTAATTGCGTTGTATCTTGGAAGCGCCACCGCCGCTCATCCCCGCCATGCCGCAACCCCTGAACTTAGCTGCCGTCCGTTCCTTTGAAAATCTGGAGTTTCTGGCCCGCCAGCTGGTAGAAGGCTTCATCACGGGGCTGCACCAGTCGCCCTACCACGGGTTTTCGGTGGAGTTTTCGGAGCACCGCCTCTACAACCCCGGCGAGAGTACCCGCCACCTCGACTGGAAGGTGTTTGCCCGCACCGATAAGCTGTTTGTGAAGCGCTACGAGGAGGAAACCAACCTGCGCTGCCACCTGCTGCTCGACGTGAGCCCTAGCATGTACTACCCGGCCCCGGGCTACGACAAGCTGCGGTTTTCGGTGCTGTGCGCGGCGGCCCTCACCACCCTGCTGCAAAAGCAGCGCGACGCGGTGGGCCTGGTTACCTTCGCCAACGAGGTGGAACTGCAGACGCCGGTACGCTCCACCAGCACCCACCGCCACACCCTGCTGCTCACGCTACAGCAGCTCCTGGAGCGGGCCCCCGCGCCCGGCCGGGCGGGTACCAACGTGGCCGGCGTCATCCACACCATTGCCCAGCAAATCCCGAAACGCTCGTTGGTAGTGCTGTTTTCCGACATGCTGGGCCGCGCTCCTGCGGAGCAGACCGAAACCCTGGCTGCGCTGCAGCACCTGCGCCACCAGCACCACGAGGTGCTGCTGTTTCACGTGATGGACCGCACCACCGAGGCCGATTTCAACTTCCAGGACCGGCCCTATCTGTTTGAGGACCTGGAAACCGGGCAGAAGGTGAAGCTGCAGCCTAGTCAGGTCCGGGAGCAATATCAGGCCACCATGCGGCAGTATGAGCACGAACTGGCCTTACGCTGCGGGCAGTACAAAATAGACTTCGTGCCGGTAGACATCCGGGAGCCGTTCGATAAGGTGCTGTATGCCTACCTGGTAAAGCGCGGCAAGGTGCGGGGCTGAGCCATTGCCCACCGGCCGTGTAGTGTAGAGACGCAACATCTTGCGTCTCGTCGTTGCTGATGTTACTTCGTTGAACGGCCCAACGTCGGTCGTTCAACGACGAGACGCAAGATGTTGCGTCTCTACACCTAAGCATGAAAGCTTGATTTTCTGAACGATGACATTTTGGTTTTGCCGCGTGTGCGGCCTGGATTACGACGAGTCGCCTTGGGGAGCCGACGACCGGCAGCCTAATTTCAGCACTTGCGGCTGCTGCGGCGTTACCTTTGGCTTCGACGACGCGACGCCCGCGGCGGCCCGGCAGTTTCGGGCGCAGTGGCTGGCCGCCGGGGCCGCCTGGTTTTACCCGCGCCAGCGCCCGGCCGGCTGGGAGCCCGCCCCGCAGCTGGCCCAGCTCGACCCGCTTTACCGCTAACTTTTGCCCGCATGGATTTTTCTGACCTGCTGTTTTTGTTGATTATGGTCTGCCCGCTGTCGGCGCTGATGACGGTGTACATTGCCCACATGTACGGCCGCCGATTCTGGCCCTGGCTGCTGTTCGGGTTCTGCGTGCCGCTGCTGTCCACGTTTGTGGCCATCGGGCTGGGTATCCGCGACGCCCGCCGGCGCGAGGCCAATGGCGAGAGGAACGACTAGCGTAGGCAAGCGGAAAGGCTAAGTAGAACGTCATGCTGAGCTTGCCGAAGCATCTCTACCGCTTCGTTGGATTACTACTGCAACGAAGCGGTAGAGATGCTTCGGCAAGCTCAGCATGACAGGAAATACGTTGTCATAAAATCTAAGGCATGCCCTAAGCCGGTTCAGGAGAAGGCGGAGTATCCGGCGTGTTGTCTAACGATTGCCAGAGGTACTTGCTGGCTAGGGTGCGGTAGGGCCGCCAGGGTTCGGCCAGCTCCGTCATCCGTTTCAGCAGGGCGCGGCCGGTTTCGGTGAGGCCATAGTGGCGGCGCATGGCGTTCTGAATGCCTAGGTCGCCTTCCGGGAATACGTCGGGCTGGTCGAGGGCGAACATTTGGAGCATCTGGGCCGTCCAGCGGCCCACGCCTTTAATCTGGGTGAGGTGGCGGGTGAACTCGTCGTCGGAAAGCTGGCTGAGGTGGGCGTGGTCGAGTTGGTCGCGCTGGGCAAATTCGGCAATGGCGCGCAGGTAGCCCGCCTTCTGCCGCGAGATACCCGCGGCGCGCAGCTCCTCCTCCGTAAGCTGGAGCAGGGCGGCCGGCTCGGGGTAGCCATCGGGCAGAAACAGGGCCTGCACCTTGCGCCAGATGGCGGCCGCAGCCTTGGTGGAAATCTGCTGACCTACAATGGCGCGCAGCAGGGCCAGATACAGATCTTCATGAGCCGCCGGCTGAATGGGATGACCCTGGGCAATCAGGCGAGCCAGTACGGGGTCGGCGGCGGCGAGGTGGCGTAAAGCGGCGGACTCGGGCGAAGTACTCATGTGCAGAAAGGGCTAAACCAGCGCAATATCGAGGCGGGACGTGGGAACCGAAAATTCGGCCAGCAGCTCGCCGGTGGGGGAGAAGCGCACGGCCGTCAGGCACTGGCCGGTGTAGGCACCCGTATCCAGGTACACTGTGTTGCTGGTGGGGTCGAAGAGCGTCTGGCCATCGGGCGTAGGCGTGTGGCCCACTACTTGCCGCTGGGTTGACTGACGGTGCAGCGGGCCGCGCCGCCAGAGCACGCCCTGGGGGTTGTCGGGGTCGAGGGGCGTGGGCGTATTGGCAAAGCCGGCGTGGCTGATGAGCAGGTGCTCGTTTTGCCAGCACAACGGCCGCTGGGCCAGCCAGGCTAGGTGCTCGCGCAGTAGCTGGGGGCGGCCCCGGTACTGATCCACTGTGGCGCGGCCGCCCCATTCCAGCCAGGGCGGGTTGGGGCCGCTGGGGCCGAAGTGGCGCAGCATCTCGTGCTCGTGGTTGCCTTTGAGCCACACGGTGCGGCCGGGGTGGGCGGCTTCCAGCTCACGAGCCAGCTGCACGCACTCCGGCGCGAAGCGGCCCCGGTCCACCAAGTCCCCCACCTGCACCAGCAGCTCGGTGGCGGGCTGCCAGTGCGTGAGCAGCTCCCGCAGCGTGTGGTAGCAGCCGTGCACGTCGCCTAGTACGAACAGGTTCATCGGGTAGCGGCCAGCGGTTCGTACTGCAACCGGCACAGGTCGAGGTCCGGAGCCCAGTAATCGGGCTGGGTTTCCAGCAGCCGGAAGCCTAGTTTCTGGTAGAAACCGGCGGTGAGCTGGGAAGTTTCGACCTGCACGGGCTGGTGCGGAAACAGGCGGGCGGCTTCCTGCAGCCGGAACTCGGTGAGCAGCCGGCCCAGGCCCTGGCCGTGGCGGCCGGCGTGCACCAGGTCCCAGGTCAGGTCCACCTGGTCGTCGTCGAGGGCGTAGCCGGCAGCAGCTACTACGGTGCCGGTTGGGTCTTCCTCCGCGGCTTCATCCGGCGTTTCCACGGCCACAAAGTAGGGCAGGCCGGTGCGCAGGTAGCGCAGCAGGTCGGCTTCCTCCGGGGCCGTGAAGTAGCGGGGCACGTTCGAGTGAAACAGGGCCAGCACGGCCGCTTCGTGGGTGGCCGCGTGGTAGGGTAGCAGGTGGAGCATAGCAAATACGGAAAGTGGACCGAAGCCCGGAGCTACCGGAGTTGCCGGAGCGGGAACGTCCGGTGGCTCCGACGGTCTGTAACGGAAAACTAGTGCCCCGGGTCTGGCTCCGGACTACTCAGGCCCAGCCGCTTCACCAGCGGCCCGATGGTTAGGCCCTGCACGATGATACTGAAAATGACTACCACGTAGGTAATGCCAACTATCAAGTCGCGGGGCATGGAATCGGGCAGGGAAAGGGCCAGCGCCACCGAAATGCCCCCGCGCAGGCCACCCCAGGTGAGCACCCGCAGCGTGGGCCGGTCAAAGTGGTAGTAGCGGCGCAGCACGCTCAGGGGCAACGCCACCGATACCAGCCGGGCCACCAGCGTGATGCCAATTGCCAGGGTGCCCACCAGCAGCACCGTGCGGTTGATGTCGAGCACCAGCATTTCCAGCCCGATGAGCACGAACAGCACCGCGTTCAGAATCTCATCCAGAATTTCCCAGAATTTATCCAGGTACTCGCGGGTGAGGTCCGACATGCCCAGGCTGCGGCCCTTGTCGCCCACAATCAGGCCGGCCACCACAATAGCCAGCGGCCCCGAGGTGTGCAGGGCCGCGGCCAGTGCCGTGCCGCCCATCACCAAAGCCAGGGTAATGAGTACTTCCACTTGGTAATGGTCGATGGTGCGAAGGGCCCAGAAGGCGGCGTAGCCCAACGCCACGCCCAGCGCAATGCCGCCCACGGCCTCGCGCAGAAACAGCTCGCCGATAACGGCAGCCGTGGCCCGCTCGGCCCCGAACTCGGCAATCTGAAACAAGCTCACGAACACCACCACCGCAATACCGTCGTTGAACAAGGACTCGCCCACGATTTTTATTTCGAGGCTTTTGTCGATGCGGGCTTCCTTAAGAATGCCCAGCACGGCAATGGGGTCGGTGGGCGAAATCAGCGCCCCAAACAGCAGGCAGTAGATAAAATCGACGGGCTGGTAGAGCAGCGGCAGCACCACGTACACGGCCGTGGCCACGATGATGGTGGAAAGCAGCGTGCCCACCGTGGCCATGGCGGCCACGGCCCCTCGCTCGCGGCCCAGGGTGCGCACATCCACGTGAATGGCCCCCGCAAACAGCAGAAAGCTCAGCATCACCTGCATCAGAATAGTGTGGAAATCAATGCCGCGCACCAGTTTGCTGGCGGTAAGTACCCATGGCACCCCCAATCGGCCCAGCCCAATGGCTAATAGCGAGGAAACCAGCGCCAGCACCATCAGCCCGATGGTGGACGGTAGCCGCAAAAAACGGTGGTTGATGTAGCCAAAGGCAGCGGCCAGCACCAGTAGTAGGGCCAAGGTATTGTATAGCTCCATTCGATCAGCAGAACAGCAAAAGGTATAGTACCCAGACGTAAGGATGAGCGGCTTCGTTGGAAAAAACTAGGAAGTCGGGGCCGGGTGGATCAGGGACAATGCTTTGTCATCCTGAGCGGAGCGAAGGACCTTATCGCATAGTAACTACTCGTTACAACGTGATAAGGTCCTTCGCTCCGCTCAGGATGACAAAGCATCGGCTTATAGCGCTGCCAGGGCCTCTTCGATGCGCGTGAGCATGGCGTCGTCCACGTCGAGGTGGGTGACGAAGCGGATCATCTGGGGGCCGAACGAGGACGCCTTGATGCCGTGCTGCTCCAGGTGGGCCAGGAAACCGTCGGCGGGCGTGGTGTCGTGGAGGCGGAAGATGACCAGGTTGGTTTCCACGGGCAGCACCTCGGCCACGTAGGGACGGGATGCCAGGGCGGTGCCCAGCTGCCGGGCGCGGCGGTGGTCGTCGGCCAGCCGGTCCACGTGGTGGTGCAGGGCGTAGAGACCGGCGGCGGCCAGGTAGCCGGCCTGACGCATGCCCCCGCCCATCACCTTGCGGATGCGCTTGGTTTTCTGGATAAACGTTTGGCTGCCCAGCAGTACCGAGCCCACCGGCGCGCCCAGCCCCTTGCTCAGGCACACCGAAACGGTATCGAATAGGCGGCCGTACTCGCGGGCATCCTGGCCGGTCGCCACCAACGCGTTGAAGATGCGGGCCCCATCCAGGTGCAGCGGAATCCGGTGGCGCTGGGCTACCTCAGCAATGGCCCCGATTTCAGCCAGCTCGTAGCAGCTGCCGCCGCCGCGGTTATGGGTGTTTTCGAGGCTGATGAGGCTAGTGGTAGGGTAGTGCACGTTCTGGGGCCGGATGGCGGCTTCCACCTGCGCGGCCGTAAGGCGGCCCCGGTTGCCGGGCAACAGCGCCACCGAGGCCCCCGAGTGGAAGGCAATGCCGCCCACTTCCCAGAGGTAAATGTGCGAAGTCTGCTCGCAGATAACCTCGCTCAGCGGCTCGGTGTGGGCCTTGATGGCAATCTGGTTGGTCATGGTGCCGCTGGGGCAGAACAGGCCGGCCTCCAGCCCGAACCGGTCGGCGGCTTCCTGTTCCAGGGCGCGCACTGTCGGGTCTTCTTCGTACACGTCGTCGCCCACGCGGGCCTGAAACATGGCCTCCAGCATGGCCGGAGTGGGGCGCGTCACGGTATCTGAGCGCAGGTCGATTACGGAGGTAGTCATAGAAGTTGGCAAGGGAAAAGTGGGAAAGGTTTCCCGGTGTCAAATTTAGTCGTTACTTTTGCCCCTCATTTACAGAAAGACTTTAACCGACCCGGAAAAATGAGCGTTACCCGTCTGAAGCGGAAGCACCGCAAGAACATTGCCCGCGCTAACAACAAGCAGCGCATCATCAAGCAACTGCTCCTCACCCCCGTTCTGAAGAACGTGGACCTCGAAGAGCTGAAGTCGCGCTTCAACAAGAGCGACGCCAAAGCTGAAGCCGCTGCCTAAGCGCGTTTCCCGCTGACTTGCCCGTCCCGGTGTCGGTGGGTTTTAAGTCAGAACTTCCAAAAGAGCTTTCCCGCCCCCGGGAAAGCTCTTTTTTTGTGCTGATTGGGCTGTATGTAGGAAACATGCCGTCATTGCGAGGCCGGAGGCCGAAGCAATCCGTCCTATTCAAGGTGACAAGCCTCAAAGAAGCAGAAAGCCCCTGACTTCTGCACGGACGCCAAGAGCTTTTGAGTAGGTCAATGTTTTGCGCCCGGAAAAGGACGGATTGCTTCGACACTGGCTTGATGCGCCACATGCTCGCAATGACGGACGCTCACTCGCTCACTTCGGCCCCAACTCCACGGCTTGCAGGTTCTGCACGCGGCCATCGGCGACGTCGAAGCGGAGCAGGGTGCGCACTTTGTGGAAGCCGTGGCGGCCGGCGGCACCAGGGTTGAGGTGCAGCAGCCCCAGGCGCGGGTCGGGCATGACTTTAAGAATGTGGGAGTGGCCGCTGATGAACAGGCCCGGCCGCCGCTCCTGCACCAGGGCCCGGCCGGCGGGGCTGTAGTGGCCCGGGTAGCCGCCAATATGCGTGATGAGCACGCGCAGGCCCTCCAACTCGAAATCCTGTACCAGCGGCTGGGTCAGGCGCACGTCGCGGCCGTCGATGTTGCCGTACACGCCCCGCAGCGGAGCCACGGTTTCCAGCGCATCAATCACTTCGGCCGTGCCGAAGTCGCCGGCGTGCCAGATTTCGTCGCAGCCCTGCAAATGGTGCAGAATCCGGTCATCGAGGTAGCTGTGGGTATCCGATAGCAGGCCGATTTTTTTCATGCGGCGAAGGTAGTGGCCGGTGGTTGAACATCGGTGCCAGCGGCGGTAGGGGCCTTCTTCAATAGTTAATGACGGTTCTTATCGGCTAACCAGTACGCGGTTACCTTGTGGCGGAGCATGGGGTAGCAACTGAACCGCGCGCATCCCGTATCTTGCCCGGCCCCCGGTCTTTCGATTCCGGAGAAATATGCTGTGTTTTGCAGCACCCCGCCCGTAGTCCCTTTTTGCCCTCCAGATTACCCCGCGATGAACGTCTTCATCAACGATATTCCGCTGATTATCAAAAAGAACAGCGAGAAAATATTTAAGCACAAATACGACCTGATTCTGAATCCGGAGGATGAGTTCATCTCCAAGGATTTGGTTGGGGATGTGCTGGTACGCGACGTAACCGACGTATTCGTGGATCGGCTGTTGCGCCTGATGGAGGTGAAAAAGCTCAAGAAGCTGACTTCCTTGACCCTACTGGCCCGCAAGAAAAAGCGCCTGATCCTGCATCTGAAAGATCAGTTTAAAATTGTGAAAGCTGCCGGCGGCCTGGTGGTGAAGGATGGTCAGGTGCTGATGATTTTCCGGCTGGGCAAGTGGGATTTGCCGAAAGGCAAGCTCAAAAAGGAGGAAGACCCCGCCCTGGGTGCTCTGCGGGAAGTGGAGGAGGAGTGCAATATTCAGATAGAGCTAGGCGAAAAGCTGCCTAGTACCTGGCATTCGTACGCCTACAACGGCAACAAAATCCTGAAAAAAACAAACTGGTATATCATGCGCTGCCTTGATGACTCCCTGATGAAGCCCCAGGCCGAGGAGTACATTGAGGAGGTACGCTGGATGTCGCCCCAGGAGGCGCTGAAGGTGCTCGATGAGTCGTACGCCAGCATTGCCCTGGTAGTGCGGCACTATCTGCGCGAAATTGCCGGGCAGGCCCCGGCCAGTCAGGAATCCACTAAATAAGTTTTCTGTTCCCTTTCACGTTTCATCGTTTATGCGTCTGTTTCGCTACTTCTCCGTTGTGCTGTTGGTATCAGGCGTAGCCGCCTGCAGTGGTTCACAGTCAGCCTCCGAGTCCACGAGCCCGGTATCGGGTAGCGTGGAGGCGTCGCGCGCAGCGGCCGTGGACGTGCCTACGCTGGTGGGCCGCAACATCGACCAGGTCCGCCGGACGCTGGGGCCGCCCCGCGAAACCAAGGATCAGAAAATAGGCCTGGAACCCACCTCGGAACAGATGAAATCCACGCACGGCGAAGACTGGATTAACACCTTCGAGCGAAACGGGACAACCGTAGTGGCGACTTTCAATGCCCGCACCCGCAAAGTGCGCGACCTGGTGGTAGTGGGTTCCGATGAGGATGAACTGCTGCGTAACGCCAACCTGAGTCTCACGGCTCCCGGCTACATGGTACTGCCGGTGGCTAACCCAAAAAACAACCGGGAAATTGTGGGCATGCGCGTAGTTGCCCGGAAATAGAGATGGTTAAATGCTGAAAAAGTGTGGCTGCAGGGCTGAATGGCCTGTAGTCACGCTTTTTCTGTTTCCTGCCAGACCGGAGGAAGTCTCCCTGATTCTATAGGGGCTCCGGGGCCGGGAGGGCGAAGGGAACGAAATCATTCACGTTGCCCCCGAAGCGGTGAATTTCGCGGATGATGGTGCTGCTGATGGCGGCCAGAGTTGGGGAAGTAATCAGAAACACGGTTTCCAACTCGGGGTTCACGTGGCGGTTGGCTTGGGCAATGGTGTTTTCGTACTCAAAATCGGTGGTGTTGCGCAGGCCCCGCAGCAGAAACCGGGCGCCCACTTCGCGGGCAAAATCGGCGGTGAGGCCTTTGTAGGCCTGCACTGTCACCCGGGGATCATCCCGGAACACGTCCTCAATCATCTGCACCATCAGCTCCACAGGCAGGTAGCGCTGCTTGCTGCTATTGTTGCCGATGGCAATAATCACCTGATTAAACAGCTCCGTGCCCCGACGGACCACGTCCAGATGCCCGTTCGTGAAAGGGTCGAAGGAGCCGGGAAACAGGGCAATGCGCTTCATGTATAGAGATGAATGAAGAGTTATGAGAGATGAAAGAGTGGAGCTACAGTGGCTGTGGCCTGCTGGGCAGCGGATAAAGTCGGCTATTCAAACTTGTTAGCAACGCAGATGTATGGAGGTGGGCAATTCAGCTCTCATGCCTCAACTCTCATAATTTACTCGCACAGGTGCAGTGCGTACAGCTCAAAATAGCGGTACTCGAACAGGTCGTTGAGGCGGTAGCTGTAGCCCAGATCGAAGGGGCGGTTGCCGAAGCGCAGGTTGCGGATGTACTTGCGCAGAATGGTAAACAGCTCCGAGTCGTGCATCAGGTCGCCCCACACTACTACCAGGTCCTGGTCGGGGTTGAGCTGCAACTCCTGCATCACGAGAATGGTGTAGTAAATCAGGTCCTCGGGGGTGCTGAACGGAAAAATGTTCAGAAACTCCGGCTGCTTGCCCCGAAGCGCCAGAATGGTCACCTCCTGATGACCGATGCTGAGGTACACCCGCCGGGCCGTGCCCTGCTCACTCTGGTGCGTGACGCCCTGGAGCAGGGCGCTGGACTGATGCACTAGCCGGCCGCTGGGATACTGGCGCTCAAACCAGGAGCTGAGACGGGCATCGGCGGCAAACAGGCTGGTGATATCCAGGCTGGGGTGGGTGTAGGAATGAACTGTTTCCTGCTGGGGCCGGAGGGCATGATGCAGACGCAGGTACGCCGTTTCGTCGCCGGGGCGGAACAGGGGGGCTGGCAGCAGCGTGAAGGCCCGGTTCTGCACCGCCAGTCGCACGCGGTTCCAGCCGGAAAGACTGAGCAGGTCGTGCTGGTCGGCTACGAGGGCGTGGAGCTGGGCCGAGAGGGAGGCATCGGCTTCGGGAGTAGCGTACTCATCCAAGGCCACGAACTTATTGCGGCGCACATCGGCTACACCCAGGCGCAGGCCGGCCGGGCCGGCCGTGAGGTACAGGTTGTAAGCCGCCGGGTTATCCAGGTCCAGCGTTTCATCGCGCAGGCGGTGCAGGGCAACCGGAGGCACAGTAACAGTGGCAGTGGACATAAGCAGCAACAGCAAAAAGGCGGAAAGGAATTCGGAAGCGGGAAGCGCGGAAACGGGTCATCCCAGCCGCTAAAGGTACGAAAGCCCGCCTACTGAAACCGAACCTGCGGAATGAATACGTCGTCGGTGCTGATGATGTCGCGCAGGACGGGGTGCACCTGGGTTGGCAGCAGCCGGCCCAGATCCCGCGGCTTCACAAATTCCAGGTGCGTGAGCAGCTGCGCATCGGGGCCGTGCTCCGGGTCGTGGCCCAGGCGCGGGGTGGCAGTAGCAGGGGTGGGCTGTACTTCAAAAAACAGCTCCAGCGCCTGCAGACCAGGCCCGCTGAACTCATGCAGATGCAGGAAGCGGCCCGTTTTCACCGTCAGGCCGGTTTCTTCTGCAAACTCGCGCTCCAGGCACTGCTGCAGGGTTTCGCCAAACTGCCACCCCCCGCCCGGCGGCGACCAGAAGGGTAGGTTATTGGGCAGCAGGCCCCGGTGCGCGGTGAGCAGCAGGGCCCCAGCCTGCACCAGCAGGCCGCACACCCGCACGCGGGCCACCCCGGCGTATGCCTGCAGAAGCGGGTCTGAAACAGAAGGGTTGGAGGAAGGCATAAGTGAAAATCGTCTGGGGCCAAAGCTACAAGCTTCCCCTCAAACGCACCTTAGCCCGGTGTAGTACCGAGACTGGCCAGATGAGCCTGGCGCCGGGCGGCCCGGCGCTGCCGCCAGCGCCGTAGCCGGCTCAGTACCCACAGTACAGTGCCAATGGCCAGGGCCGCAACCAGTACCGGCACTAGCAGGCCCAGCACCGAGCCCACAATGGCCAGCAGGTTTTCCAGCGTAGCCAGCACCGGGTTGCCCAGGCCCGCCGTGGTAGCCGTGGAGCCCGCCCGTAGCAGAGACGTACCCGTCTGGATGATGCCGGCCGTGCCGCCGCCTACCAGAATGCCCAGCCCCCAGCGCAGCATCGGCGGCATATCGGGCAGGGCAGAGGTCATCAGGATGGTGCCGGCAATAAAGGAGGCCGGCCCGGTAATAGTGTCCAGTACGTTATCAATCACCGGGATATAATAGCCCAGAATCTCGGCCACCGTTGCCGTACCCAATGCCGCCACCGCTGGCCACGTACCCAGCCAGGAAAACCCTGGGGCCGGTGTGATGTAGCCGGTGCGGTAAGCCAGGGAGGCCGCCAGCAATGGCACAAATACCCGAAACCCACTGCACGCGGCCAGCGCCAGGCCCAGGGCGCCCGCCAGCAGAAAATCAAGGTGTTCCATAAGATCAGGAGTGTTGGCAGAAACTACGCGGCACCTTCCGATAGGGGGCTACTCGCTAAAATATACAACTTTGCGGCCCTATGACCACTGACTCGCTTGAAACCCGCATCCGCCGCAAGCTTACCCGCCAGCATTTCATGCACCACATCGGGGCCGACCTCACCTCTATTACCGAAGGCCGGGTAGAAGCTGAACTGCAACTAGAGCACCAGCACCAGCAACACAGCGGCTTCGCGCACGGCGGCCTAGTGGCTACTATGGCCGATCTGGTGGCCGGGTTTGCAGCCGTTACGCTGGTGCCGGAGGGTACGGGTGTGGTTACCGTGGAGCTCAAAACCAGCTACCTGCATCCGGGGGTAGGGCAGCGGCTGCGGGCCGTGGGCTGGGTGTTGAAAGCAGGCCGCCGCCTGCATTTCTGCGAGGCGGAAGTGTGGTGTGATACTCTGCTGATTGCCAAAGCCACGGCCACTATGGCCGTGTTGGAGCCCACCGTCGGGTGATTTAACAGGCAGGCACCGGAGTTTGCCGATTTATTCTCACCTTGAAACTACAGAACGGCTTTCCGCCGGCTCCCGCTACCTGTTATGAAATGGATTATTACGCTGCTGCTGCTGCTGCTGACCGGTCCTTTGCTGGCCCAGCAGCAGTATTGGAATGCCGACTATGATTCCCTGTACTACTCGCTGAAACAGCAGCCGACGGATACCGCCCGCGTCCGGACGCTGGTGCATCTGTTGCGCATCACTGAGCTGTCGGAGCCCAGCCGCCGGGCCCAGGCCACGGAGCTGGTAGCGGAATTGCTGCGCCTGAATACCCATACGCAGCAGCTGCATACCGCTGCCCCATACCAGGAGCTGCAGGCCGGCCTGCGGCTATGGCAGCGCGAACAGTATTCGGGGGCACTGGCAGCCATGCAGCAGGCAATTGAGCTGTTTGATGAAGCCGGTCAGCCAATACCAGCCCTGCTGATTGATCTGGCCCCCATTTACAACAAGCTGCGGGACTCCAATAAGCGCTTCGCCTACTTCAGCCGTAAGCTGCAGCAATACCGGGTGCATGGCCCTGTGGAGAATGAAGCGGCCTGTTACCTCGTGCTGGGGGGCACGTACCGGCACCGGGGCGACTACAATCAGGCCATCAGCCACTACCTGCACGCCGCCGATTTGCTGCAGCACTTCAACCGCCGCCTCTTCAGCAACGAGCTGATGGTGGCCGGCAGTACCTATGCCGAGTGGGGCAACCCCCAAAAGGCGTTGTATTATCTGCAGCAGGCTTCTCTCTGGAATGATAAATCGAAAATAGCCGGGCTGCAGCGTTTTTACTCTGAACACGCCGTTGCCAACCTCTACCTGCAGCAGCGGAACCTGCCGGCCGCTGCCCGCTTTATCCGGAAGGCCCTGCAAACTGCCCGGGCCGACTCATTGAACTCCGGCATCTATACTGCTTACGCACTGGTCCTGCAGAGTCAGCTGCTGATAGCCCGGGGACAAGCGGCGGCAGCGCTGCCACTGCTGAACCGGGTCCAGCACTTGTCTGATTCCCTGCAGATGGACATTACCGGCCGGCCCGGTGAGTTTGCGCTGGATGCTACTTGGGCTAATTACTACACTGCCCGGGCCAACTACGCGCAGGCTGAAAAACACTGGCAGAAAGCCTATGCCCTGGCTACGGCGGCCAATTTCCAGATGCTGCGCCCCAAGTATCTGCGGGAGCTGGTACGGTTTGAGGCGGCGCACGGTACGCCCGCCAAAGCCCAGCAGTATAGCCTGGTTTACCTTGCCCTGCAGGATACGCTGAACAAGATGCAGGGCGGCAACCTGCTGGCGCAGTACGAAGGCGAGCGGGTAGAGCAAAAGCAAAATGAGCAGATTATCCGGCTGCGGCAGGAAAAGGAGTTGCAGACCCTACGGCTCCGGCAGCGCAACCAGCTGTTGGCAGTGGCCTTGGCGGCGCTGGTACTCATTTCGGCACTGGGTATGATGGTGTACCGGCAGTTGCAAATCAACCGCCGTACCCTGGCCCAGCTCCGCCAGACCCAAAACCAGCTGGTACAGTCCGAAAAATGGGCGTTTGTGGGCGAGGTGTCGGCTGGTATTGCCCACGAGCTACAGAATCCGCTCAACTTCATGAAGCGGTTTGCGGAGGTAAGCACTACGCTTGTCGACAATATGGACCACCAGCCCGATAAGCCGGGGCTGGAACATGAAATCCTGCTGGGCCTGCGCCAGAACCTGCAGGAAATCAGCCAGCACGGCATGCGGGCTTCGGCCATCATCAAGGATATGCTGGAGCACGCCCGCACCGGTACGGGCCAGCGCGCTACCACCGACCTCAACGCCCTGGTGCTGGAGTACCTGCACCTGGCCCGCCAGAGCCAGGAGTTGCAGGAGTCGGCAGCCGTGGTAGGCGTGGAAACCAACCTGGCCCCCGACCTGCCCGCCGTGCCCGTGGTACCGCCCGATATGGGCCGGGTACTGCTGAACCTGTTCACCAACGCCTTCTATGCTGTTACGCAGCGCCAACGCTCCGGCGAGGCCAATTACGCCCCCCAGGTGCGCGTGGATAGCCGCCTGCTGCCCGGCGCGGTGCAGTTGCGCGTGTCGGATAACGGTACCGGTATGCCCGAGGAAGTGCGCCGTAAGGTGTTTGAGGCGTTTTTCACCACCAAACCCTTAGGCGAGGGCACCGGCCTGGGCCTGTCCCTGTCGCACGACATTGTAAAGGGCCACGGCGGTACCATCAGTGTCGAATCGGCGGAAGGCCGGGGCACCGAGTTTACTATCACGCTGCCGGTAACATAGCATGCCGCCAGATGCCAACTACTACATCAGTTGGTGCCGCTGGCAGGGGCAGGATTGGTATTCGCTGTGGTGGACTGCTGAGGAAGCCGACGGGCTATGGGCCAATGAAGCCGGGCGGGTGCCCCGATATACTTCACCGGCTGGAGTGCGGCAGTTAGCTGATTGTCTGGGTGTGCAATTGGTGCCGGAAGAGCCATTGCTGCAAAAAATGGATGATGTCTTCAACTGGCTAAGCCACCCGGCAAAGAATCCGCTAAAGGAGACTCTGACGGTGTGGAATATGTTCGATGACTTGAGCAGTGGCATTGACAAGCCGTTTCTGGGGAACCAAGAAGGTACAATTCGGAATAGAGTATTCGATAAGCTGTATCTGAACGACGGTATCATTCAGCTTAACCAGAAAGGGTAGATGGATTTTCGCGGGCCGCATACGCACCCGTGGAAGCCCCGGTGGCGTCGGCAGGAGTTGAAGGTGCTACGGCGGATTCTGCTGCAGGGCTTTCGGTTGTGGGAGCGGTACACGTACGCCGTGCCCGTCACTGCTGAATAAAAACAGTCCGGACTTATTGGGAGCCTAAACCGGCGTAGCTTTGTTGTAGCCGAATATCCCGCTTATGCTCTCCCTTCGAACTCCCTCCGTCCGCGACCATTTTCCCTACGAGCCCACCCAGGACCAGGCCACACTGTTCAAGCAGCTGGATAAATTTTTGGGTGATGCGCTGCCGGGGCGGAAGGCGTTTGTGCTGCGCGGCTATGCCGGTACCGGCAAAACCACCGTGGTCAGCGCCCTGGTACAGTGGCTGCACCAGATGGGCCGCAAATACGTGCTGATGGCCCCCACCGGCCGGGCCGCCAAAGTGATGAGCACCTACTCGGGTGTGGCCGCCAGCACCATCCACAAGAAAATTTACCGCCAAACCAGCGGCTCGCCGGCTCAGGGTCTGTCGTTTCAGCGCCAGCCCAACCGCGCCCAGGACACGCTGTTCATCGTGGATGAGGCGTCCATGATTTCCGACGAAAAGGCTTTCGGGGAAAACGGCCTGCTCGATGATTTGATGAACTATGTGTTCGAGAAGCCTTCGAACCGGCTGCTGCTTATCGGCGACACGGCCCAGCTGCCGCCGGTGGGCCAGCTGCTCAGCCCCGCGCTGGATGCCGAGCTGCTGCGCGGCCGTTTCCGGGCCGATGTAGCCTCGGTGGAGCTGCGCCAGGTAATGCGCCAGGCTGAGTCATCGGGCATTTTGATGAATGCCACCGTGCTGCGCGAGGAACTGCGGGAAGAGCATCCGCACATTCAGTTTTTCACCAAAGGCTACCCCGATATTTTCTCGATGGGCGGCGACAAGCTGGAGGACGGTCTGCGCTGGGCCTACAAAAACTTCGGCCACGAAAACAGCACCATCATCTGCCGCTCCAACAAGAACGCCAACCAGTACAACCAGTACATCCGGCGCATCCTGTTTGAGGCCGAAGACGAAATAGAGTCGGGCGACTACCTGATGGTAGTGCGCAACAACTACTACTGGCTTCCCAAAGACTCTGAAATCGGGTTTTTGGCCAACGGCGACTTTGTGCAGGTGGTGAAAATTCTGCGCACCACCGAGGAGTTCGGGTTCCGCTTCGCCGATGCCCGCGTGCGGCTGGTGGACTATCCCGACGAACCCGACATGGAGATAAAGCTGCTGCTGGACACGCTGCACACCGAAAGCCCCGCCCTGCCTGCCGACCGGAATAAAGCCCTCTATGATGCCATCAGCGAGGATTATGCCCACCTGCAAACCAAGAAAGACCGGACCGCCGCCCTGCGCAAAGACCCCTATCTGAATGCGCTGCAGGTGAAGTTTGCCTATGCCCTTACCTGCCACAAAGCCCAGGGCGGCCAATGGCAGGCCGTGTTTGTAGACCACGGCTTTCTGAAGGAAGACATGGTCAACTCCGAGTTTGCCCGCTGGCTCTATACCGCCGTTACCCGTTCCTCCGAAAAACTGTTCCTGCTCAACTTCAACAAGAATTTGATTGGCGACGAGGCTGAGGATTAAAACTAAGCTGGTATTCCGACCAGTGAGAGGAAGGATAGTTTCGGTGAAGAACAGAACCCAAACAGACTGCTCTGGTGTTGTACTTCACGCGGGCTTCACCTGCCTGGGTGAAAACTGGCACGTAACTTGGCTGGGCGGCTGAAACGCCTAATTTTGCTTACCTTCCAAACGCATTTTACGCATTCATCCTATGAAAAAAGCGCTTATTCTGGCCCTTTCGCTGTCGGTGATGGGCCTGGCGGCTCAGGCCCAAACGGCCGCCGTACAACCGGCCAACGCCCAAACCAAAGTAGCCGGCCCGCAAATCCAGTTTGAGGAAATGAAGTATGACTTCGGTTCTGTACATACTGGTGATGTAGTGGAGCATACCTTCAAATTCAAGAACGTAGGCACTCAGCCGCTCATCATTTCCAACATTGGCGTAAGCTGCGGCTGCACCACCCCGGAATGGACGCGCGACCCGGTGATGCCCGGTAAATCCGGCACCATCACGGCCAAATTCAACTCGTCCGGCAAGTTCGGGATGCAGAACAAGGTGCTGACCGTGGAATCGAACTCTATAGGCGGCAACGCCATGGTTTCTCTGGTGGGTGACGTGAAAGAGGCCGGCGCTACCGTATCGGCTGCTCCGGCTCCCGCCACTACCGATGTAGCCACCGATGCCAAAGACGCCAAGCAGAAAGTGAAAGCCGGCGACAATAAAATCAAGGCCAAGAAGAAGGCTTTCTAGTATCAGTTGCCTTTCAGACGCACAAAAAAAGCGGCTTACCAGTTCTGGCAAGCCGCTTTTTTATGTAGCAGAAGTTTAGCTCTATAACTGCCGCGCCGCCAGCAGCAGCACAATCCAGCCGGCAATAAACAGCACCCCGCCGATGGGCGTAACGGCCCCCAGCTTGGTGATGCCCGTGAGGCACAACACGTATAGCGAGCCGCTGAAAATGAGAATACCGCCCAGCCACAGCCAGGCCACCGTGCCCAGGCTCCGCAATTCCGGTTTTATATACCACAGCACGCCCACGGCCAACAGGGCCAGCGTATGGAAAAACTGGTAGCGTACGGCCGTTTCAAAGGTTTCGAAGCGGCCAGCGGCCTCCAGCATCTTGCGCAGTCCGTGCGCGGCAAAGGCCCCGATGCCTACGCTGAGGGCACCTAACAACGCAGCCAGTTGAATAATGAGTCGTGCAGTCATGTGTGTGTCGTTGTTGGTTTTTCGTTGCTCGTTGTCAGGTGTTCGTTGCTGGGGCAAAAGCAATAGGAGTCCTGCCCCTGATAACTGACAACCAGCAACTGACAACTAAGAATTTATCTGGCTCCAAAAATAGCGCTGCCTACCCGGATAAGCGTGCTGCCTTCGCGCAGGGCCAGCGGGAAATCGGAGCTCATGCCCATCGATACTTCCCGGAAGGCTTCATCATCAGCAAAATAGAGGGCTTTCAGCTTGTCGAAATAGCCGCGCAGCGTCCGGAATTCGCGGCGCAGCTGGTCTTCATCGGTGGTGAAGGTGGCCACGCCCATTATCCCCGTGAGGCGCACGTGGCGCAGGCTGCGGAACTCTTCGGAACGCAGTATTTCCTCCGCTTCGGGCAGCGAGAGGCCAGTTTTGGTTTCCTCATCGGCAATATGAAACTGCAGCAGCCCCTCAATTACGCGGTTGTGCTTGGCGGCCTGTCGCTCAATTTCCAGCAGCAGCTTCAGGCTGTCAATGCTCTGGATGGTATGCACGAACGGGGCAATGTACTTCACCTTGTTGGTCTGCAGATGCCCAATGAGGTGCCACTCCACGTCGGCGGGCAGCTCGGGCTGCTTGGCCGTCATTTCCTGCACCCGGTTTTCGCCAAACAGGCGGACTCCGGTATCGTAGGCTTCCTGCAGGCGCTCCACGGGGTGCGTTTTGGTGACGACCACCAGCCGGGCATTGGTGCCGGTGAGCTGTTGTTGAATACGGTGCAGGTTATCGGCAATGGACATATGAAACGGTGTTAATCTTCCAGCGCATTTGTGAGGAAGGTGTTTTTCAGGGCCAGCCACAGCAGCCACAGCCCCACGCACCAGAACAGATAAGTACGGTAATAGTCCTGGGTATTGCGGTAGCGGGTCTGCTTGATTTCGGACTTCTCGTAGCGGTTGATCTGGCTGAAAATCTGGCGCAGGCCGGCGTTGTCGGTAGCCCGGAAGAAACGACCCTCACCGGCCTGGGCCAGCTGGCGCATGGTGGTTTCGTCGAGGCGGGTATCCACGTAGCGGGGCCGGCCCGCCGCATCGGTGCCGTAGGGCACAATGCCATCCTGCCCCAGCCCAATGGTGTACAGTTTTAGCCCGTAGGCGTGGGCCAGCTGCGCCGAGGTAAGCGGGTCGAGGGAGCCGGCTGTGTTTTCACCATCTGAAATCAGGATGCACACTTTGGTGCGGGAACGGGAGTCGCGCAGGCGGTTGGTGGCTACGCCCAGGGCGGTGCCAATGGCCGTACCATCGTTCGGAATCATCCCCAAGCGCAGGCTCTGCAGGTCGTCGCGCAGCAGGTCGTAGTCGGTAGTGAGTGGGGCCAGTGAGTAGGCGTCGCCGGCAAACACCACCAGCCCGATCCGGTCACCCTGGCGGCCATCAATAAATTCCCGGGCCACGCGTTTGGCCGCCTCCAGCCGGTTAGGGCGCAGGTCCTGCAGCTCCATCGACCCCGATACGTCAACGACCAGCAGAATATCAATGCCTTCCCCGGTTTGCACCACCCGCTCATCGGTGCGCTGGGGGCGGGCTAGGGCCACAATACCAAAGCACAAACTCAGGGCCAGCATCACATCGGGCACAAACCGCAGCAGGGTGCTCCAGTCGCGGGGCAACTGCCCGGCCACGAAGGCCACGCCCAGCCGGGAGCGACGACGGCGGGCTAGTATCCAGCGCACTACAAACAGCAGGGGCACCAGCGGCATCAGCAGCAACAGGCGCGGCTGCTCCCAGCTATAGCTGGCCAGCGTGCTGTAGCGCACACTATCCAGCAGGGAGGTCAGAGCATCGGGCCAGGGCATGAACGGCAGAAAGGTGAAAGATCAAAAGTAAACAGGAAACGCGGGTTGCAGGGCCACGGGTCGGCGACCAAACAACTAGTTGGCGGCGTACACCTTTTGAAACTGCCGCTCGGCAAAGGTGCGCAGCAGCACGAAGGCTAGGTCGGTTTCCGTATCGTCTTCTGAAAACTGATTGCCATACACTACCCGGTCGGCAAGGCGCAGGGCCAGGCTTACATCGGCGTCGTTCTGGTAATGGGCCACAATTTCGCGGGTAGTCAGGCTGCTGATGTTGTTGTCTTCCAGGGTGGAGAGGTAGTTTTTCCAGAGCGTAATGGCGCGCTCCATGTTGGTAAGGGAGCGGGAGAGGGTGAAGCGCTCCACGTGGCGGGCATACTGGGCCAGGAAATACGCGTGGTTTTTCCGCAGCCGGTAGCGGCGGTAGCGGCTGCGCAGGCTGCGCCGGAAACCCAGCACCAGCCCGCCGGCTATCAGCAGGACCAGCGCCAGCCCGGCCAGCCAGTAGGGGTAATTGAATTGCTCCTGCACGGGCAGCAGCTGCAGGTTAGGGCGCAGCATGGGCGGGGCCTGTACATCGGTTTCGGGCGGTACGGTGCGCACCAGCCGCACCCGGGCCGGGGTGGTGGCCAGCAGCAGCGTGTCGCGGCCGCGCAGCAGGGTTACCGGCAGTGTGAGGGTCTGCACCGAGTCGAGGCTGAACGTGCGCAGACGGTACACGGCGCGGTCGAGGCTGCGGCCCTGGCGGGTGCGGGTAGGGTAGTAGCGCCGGCTTACGTACTCAAACGGGGCAAAATCGGCCGCCGAGTCGGGGAAGATGACGGCCAGTCCGGGCACATGGCGGTAGGTCAGCTCGTACTGTACAATCTCGCCCACCCGCACGCCCGGCCGCTGAAACGAGCCGTGCGGCAGGCTGTCGGGCAGGGTTTGGGCCGGGGCCAATAGCGGCATGCCCAGCAGCCACAGCAGTAGCAGCAGGCCTGCGCGTCGGTAGGTGCGGGCGGGTTGGCTATCCACGGGCACCGCGCTGGTTACGCCGCCGGAACAGATTCACCAGCTGCGGAATGAAGTCGGAATCGGTGGCAATGGAGAGGTATTCGGTGCGGTGGCGGCGGCAGATCTGGCCAATCTGCTCCCGGTTCTGCTCGTAGGTGGCCCGGTAGCGCGCCCGGAAAGCCGCCGATGAGGTATTGACCCACACCGTGCGGCCCGATTCCTGGTCGTGCAGCGGAATAATGCCCAGCGGCGGAAATTCCCGCTCCCGCTTGTCCAGCAGCTGCAGCACCACCAAATCGTGCTTGCGGGCCAGCATCGTCAGCTCCCGCTCGTATTCCGTGTCAATGAAATCCGAAATCAGCAGCACAATGGTACGGCGCTTGAGCAGTCCCAGGGCCTGCTTGATACCGGCGGCCACGGCCGTGCTGCGGCTGCGGGGCTCCAGCGCAAACAGCCGCTTAATGAGGGCATATGCGTGGCGCGTGCCTTTGCCGGGCGCTTGGTACAGCTCTTTTTGGTCGGAGAAAGCCAGAATACCCAACTGGGCATCCTGCCGGGCGGCGGCCAGGGCCAGCACCCCGCAGATTTCGCGGCCCACATCCAGCTTGCGGCGGCCTTCGGCCCCTACCTGCTGAGAGGCACTCACGTCCAGCAGCAGCAGCACCTGCTGCTCCCGCTCTTCCTTGTAAGTTTTGACGAACGTGCCATGCCCCTTGCTGGATACGGCCCAGTCGATGGCCCGCACCTCGTCGCCGTACTGGTAAAGGCGCACATCATCAAACTCCAGCCCGGTGCCTTTAAAAACCGAATGAAAATCGCCCTGCAATTGCGCATCCACCGCCTTCAGGATGCGTATTTCCATCTGGCGGAGCTTGCGTACAAGTTGCTGGAAAGGCGAATCGGCAGGTTTCATTTCGACTAAACTACGGCTTCCTCCTAACTTTGCTACCGTGAAACGATATTCCTTCCGTGCAGGGAGCTGGCTTTGTGCACTGGCTCTGCTGGTTACCGCTTGTCAGAAGCCCGAAGAAGTGCCGGTGCCGGCGCAGCTTATCCCCCGCGACAAGATGGTGAGCCTGCTGGTGGAGCTGCACCTGCTGGAGGCCCGCACCGATGCTGCCATTCTGCCCCAGGACTCGGCCCGGGCCCTGTTCCGGCAGCAGCAGAAAGACGTGTACTGGCGCTACGAGGTTACCGACTCGGCCTTCGTACAGAGCTACCGCTATTACGCCATCCACGACAAAGACCTGGACGAAATCTACTCCACCGTAGTCGACAGCCTGTCGCTGCGCGAAGCGCGGCTCACCACGCCTGGCAGCCCACCACCGCACCCGTAAGGTGAGCTGGTGAGATGGTGAGTTTGCCGTTCAGGCCTCCTGAATGGCGCTAGCAGAGCATTAAGCTCACCAGCTCACCATTTCACATCAGGCGGCTGCCGTTGGGAACGGGGCCGGCCAGGGCCGTCAGTACGATGTGGCCGTTGGCATCGGGGAGGCCGGTTACCAGCACTTCCGACATAAACGGGCCAATCTGCTTGGGCGGAAAGTTGACCACGCACAGCACCTGCCGGCCCACCAGGTCGGCGGGGGTGTAGTGGTGGGTTATCTGGGCGCTGGTTTTCTTCTGCCCGATTTCCGGACCCAAATCAATCAGCAGCTGATAGGCCGGCCGCCGGGCCTTCGGAAACTCCCGCGCTTCCAGAATCGTCCCGGCCCGGATATCAACCCGCTCAAATTCAGTCCAGGTGAGCATGCAGTGGATAATTGAATAGGTAAATTATTAGACTGTTGAGCGAGGGAAGGAGTTAGCCGGAAGAGTACTACGGGGCACTATTCCGTTCACCCAGCCAGCAATTCAGCTATATTATTTCAGGGCAAAGGCACTAAGGCTTTGCAGACGCTGCTGCACCTGCTGCTCCCAGGCCTGCTGGCGGGCGGCGTTGATGCCGTGGTTGGTTTCCTGGTCGTAGCGGGCCTCTTCGCGCTGCCAGGTCAGGAAGGCCATTTTGGTGATGTTGCTGAAAGCCGGCTGCAGCTTTTCGCAGTCGAGTTTCACCAGGCTCAGCTTCTGCCGCAGCAGGCGGGCATGCACCTCCGTCAGGTCGAAATGCACCTGCTCGTGCCGCAGCAGCGCCGCCGTAGCCTGCGCCGGGTGCCGCACCCACGACTCAGTGGGCCGGAATACAGCCTTCACCTGCGCCGAAAACTGGTAGTCGACGCAGCCGACCTTGGCGTCAATGGTAGACGAGGTAAGGGCCTCCAGCCGGTCGGAGTTGGGCCGGGCTTTGAAATCGGCCCAGGTAAGCGGGCGGCTGGCATTCCACTCCAGAGCAGGCGGTACAACCGGTGCCTGGGCTGTGGGCTGTTGAGAAGAGGGAATAGAAAGCAGACCAAGCAGCCAGAGCGGAGCAAAGGAAAAGAGCATTCGGGAGCTACGTAAGAGCAAAGGATATAATGCGGCAGACAAAAACCAGGCCGCTCCGGTACTATTGAGGGCTTAACGTACTGCCAGGGCCGGTTCGTTCACGGTCGAGGGCCGCAAGGTCCGCCGGCTCCGAAAGCGGGCCAGCAGCACTCCGGCTACCAGCGAGAGGCCCGTCAGCAGGCCTACCCACACGCCCGTGGTACCCCAGCCCAGCCGGAAGCCCAGCACGTACCCCAGCGGCAGAGCCACGGCCCAGTAGGCCAGCAGTGCCACAATGGAGGGTACTTTCACATCTTCCAGCCCCCGCAACGCCCCCAGGCCTACCACCTGCAACCCATCGGACACCTGGAAAGCGGCGGCAATCAGCAGCAGCGTACCGGCCTGGGCCACCACGGCCGGGTCGTGGTTGTAGTATTGCGGAATGGTGTGGCGGCCCAGCACCAGAATCAGGCCCATCAGGCTCATGAACAGAAAGGTAATGAGATAAGCCATGAAGCCGGCCTGGCGGGCCCCGGCGGGGTCGTGGGAGCCCAGGAGCTTGCCCACCCGAATAGTAGCCGCTGCTGCAATGCCACTAGCCGCCATGTACGTTACCGAGGCCACGTTGATGGCAATCTGGTGGGCGGCCAGCTGGGTGGCACCCAGCCAGCCAATCATGATGGCGGAAAAGCTGAAAGCCCCCATCTCAAAGGTCATCTGCACCCCAATGGGAGCACCCAGGCCCAGCAGGCGGCGCAGGCCGTCGGCATCGGGCAGCAGGCGTTGCGCGGCGGCCTCCCGGTAAGGGCGCAGTCGCACGGCCACCAGCACATACGCGGCCATGAGCACGGCCATAAGCACGCGGGCAATGAAGGTGGCCCAGGCCGCGCCCATCATGCCCATTTCCGGCAGGCCCAGCTTCCCGAACACCAGTCCGTAGCAGAGTACCGCATTCAGCACGTTGGCCTGCACCGAAAGCAGCATGGCCTGGCGGGTGAGGCCCAGACCTTCGGCGAACTGCTTAAAGCCTTGGAACACCATTAGCGGGAAAAACGACAGAAACATGACGCGCACCCAGGGTGCGGCCAGCGCCACCACTGCCTCCGGCTGCTGCAGGTGGGGGAGTACCAGCGGCACTACAAAGCCCAGCAACGCCAGCAGCAGTCCGGCCCCGGCACTCAGCCATACGCCGTTTACCAGCAGCCGACCCAGCCCCGGCACGTCGCGGCGGCCGTCGGCGGTGGCTACCAGCGGCGTAATGCCCATTGTAAGGCCCAGGCCCAGCACCATCACCACCGTGCTTACACTTACGCTCAACGATACAGCGGCCAGCGGCACTTTGCCGGTCTGGCCCACCACCATACTGTCGCACACGTTTACCAGCACGTGCCCGAGCTGGCTGAGCATGACCGGATACGCCAGATCAAGCGTGGGCCATAAATGGGAGCGAAAAGTGGAGCGAGACATAACGACAGCGGCAAAATACGGCCGCAAAGGTACAACGAAGCGGCCCCGATACCGGGGTAACTTTCGCAATGGCTCCGGGGCGGGTTATCGTGCTGCCGCGTGTTGCCGCAGTGCTATTGCAAGCCGGTTGAGCGCCTCCCGCAGCAGCGGCTCCGGCACCGCGTACGACAGCCGCACAAACCCCGGCGCTCCGCAGGTCGTCCCGTCTACCACCTCCACACCCGCCTGCCGCAGGTGGGTTACCAACTCCCGGGCGGCGTCCGCAACGGGCATTCCCGGTGTCAGATACGCCCGCAGGTCGGGGAAGGCATAATAGGTGGCTTCGGGCAGAAACGGCAGTACGCCGGGCAGCCGCTGCAGGTAGTCCAGCAGCAGGTTACGGCCCGTGTGCAGCTGGCTCACCAGCCCACTGGCCACACTGGCAGCACTCTGCGTAACGGCCAGCGCCGCGTACTGCGCCGGCACCGATGCAGCTCCGCCGGTGGCGTGGCGGTAAGCCGCACAACGTGCAGCCACCGCCGTGGGGGCTACCAGATATCCTACGCCCCAGCCAATGAGGGCTAGTGACTTGCTGAACCCGTTCACTACCAGATGCTGCCCGTGCGGGTCCGGAAACTCCAGCAGGGAGGGCGTGGGCTTCGTGGCAAAGCTTACCAGGTCATAGATTTCGTCGCTGAGTACGTACAGCTCCGGAAAGTCCCGGGTAACGGCCAGCAGCGAGGCCAGCTCCTCGTGGTGATATACCCGGCCGGTGGGGTTGTTGGGGTTTGAGAAGAGCAGCACCCGGGTATGCGGCGAAATAGCCGCCCGCAGCTGCTCCGGGTGCAGCGTGTAATTATCGTCGGGGCTGAGGGGCAGCTCCCGCACCACGCCGCCGGCCCGGCTCACCAGCTCCCCAAACCCAAACCAGTTGGGCGTGGGCAGCAGCACCTCGTCGCCGGGGCGTAATACGCAGGTCAGCAGAGCCGAGAGGGCGGCTTTGGCCCCAGGCGTCACCACTACGTGTTGCGGCTCTACATGCGTGGCTTCCAGCTGCTGGTAGCGGCGGGCAATGGCTTCGCGCAAAACTGGCAGGCCGGCGGCATCCGCAACGGGTAACTGCCCGGCCCGAATGCTGCGGATGGCGGCTTCGGCCGCAACACCCGGGGTCAGAAAGGAGCCGTAGCCGGAAGCTAGGCTGATGGAATCGGTCATGAAAACCACGGAAAAAACACCCGCTCCGGAACAGGCCGGGCGGCTGTACTGCAGAAGATGAAGACAGGCCGGGCCGTTGCCAGGCATAGGCAGCCAGCGGGATTACGCGGGCTGCAACAGTACATCGGCGAAGAAGTCCTGCTCATCGGTGAAGATGTGCTGAACGGCAAGGCCGGCGGTCTGGGCCAGTTCGGCAATACCCGGGCGGGTAAACTTATAGGAGTTTTCGGTGTGAATCATCTCCCAGGCCGCAAATTCCACCGGCCAGTCCAGCGCGTCAAAATGCACTGTCTGGGCGCGGGTACTCACCAGGAACGAGCGGACTGCGCCACTCAGCGGGTCGTAATCGGTGTAGTGCTGCCAGTGCTCCAGGTCGAAGTCGGCACCCAGCTCCCGGTTGAGGCGGTGCAGCAGGTTGAAGTTGAAGGCAGCCGTTACGCCCTGGCTGTCATCATACGCCGCCCGGATCTGACGCGGGTCCTTCTGCAAATCGAAACCTACCAATAACCGGTCGTCGGGGGTAAGCGGATGGGCCAGGTTGCGCAGAAACTGCAGCCGGTCCTCGGGCAGGAAGTTGCCGATGTTGGAGCCCAGAAACAGCACGGCTTTGCGGCCGGGGCGGGCGGCCATCAACCGCAGCGCATCGGCGTAATCAGCCACTACGGGCTCCACGCGCAACTCGGGCAGCTCAGCACGCAGACTGGCGGCCAGTCCATCCAGCGCCGCCGCCGAAATATCCACGGGTACGTAGGTAAACCGGGCCCCCGTTTGCAGCAGATGCCGTAGCAGAATCTTGGTTTTCAGCCCGTCGCCCGCCCCCAGCTCCAGCAGGAAAAACGGCTCTTCCAGGTGTTGCGGCCGCAGGGCCTCACTGATGGCCGCCTGATGGCGCGTGAGCAGCGCAAACTCAGTGCGGGTGGGATAGTATTCCGGTAGCGCCATAATCTGCTGAAACAGCCGGCTGCCCTCGTCATCGTAAAAATACATGGAGGAAAGCATCTTGAACGGGCGGCTCAGGCCCGTCCGGACATGATGGGCCAGATCAGAATTCGGCAGCTGGGCCACAGTAGTTGACTCAGGCGAGAGAGGAGAGGTGGGCATGTGAGAGAGAAGGAGGGAAAACAGGACAAGCAAAACAGCCCACAGGCTGGCAGAGAGGAAGCCGCCAAAGCATGAGTAAAGCGGAGTCCGGGACCTAGCGGGCCAGCCGGATACCCGTAAACTGCCAGCGTTTGTCGGCGTGGAAGAAATTGCGGTAGGTGAGCCGGATGTGGCTTTCCGGCGTAGCGCAGGAGCCGCCGCGCAGTACCAGCTGGTTCAGCATAAACTTGCCGTTGTACTCACCCAAAGCGCCGGCCGCGCGCTGGTAGCCGGGGTAGGGGTGGTACGCTGAGTAAGTCCACTCCCAGGCATCGCCCAGCAGCTGGTGGCACTGGTCGGCCGGGGCATCAGCAGGTAGCGGCTGCGGGTCGTAGAGGCCGCTTTCCAGAAAAGTGCCGGTAGTTGTATCATGCTGAAACCGGCGGGCCGCAATTTCCCATTCCTGCTCGGTGGGCAGACGGCAGCCACGCCAGTGGGCGTAGGCATCGGCCTCGTAGAAGCTGATGTGCGTAACGGGAGCCGCCAGGTTTACCGGCTGCAGCCCCTGGTGGGTGAACCGATGCCAGGTGCCGTGGTGCAGCACCCAGTACAGCGGAGCTTCCCAACCTTGCTGCTGCGCCAAATCCCAGCCTTCGCCCAGCCAATACTGAAAATTCCGGTAGCCGCCGGCCTCCATAAATTCCAGGTACTCGCTGTTGGTCACCAGCCGGTTTTGTAGTTCAAAATCGGCCACGTAGGTATCGTGCGGGGCCTGCTCATTGTCAAAGCAGAATCCTTGTCCTTCGAAGCCAATGCGGTGAAGGCCGCCAGCAACGGGCAGCCAGCTTACGGGCGGAGCCGGGGCCTGTGGTGCTGCCGGGGCGGCGGGCTGATACGCCGGAGCCAGAGGGCTGGTACTCAGAATGTATTTGATATCAGTAACCAGCAGTTCCTGGTGCTGCTGCTCATGCTGCAGGCCCAGCTCCACCAGCTCGCGGGCCGCCTCCGGCAGTAAGCCGGGCTGCCGGAGCAGCTGCTGCATGTGGGTATTTACGAACTCCCGGTATGCATACACCTCCTGCAAAGCCGGCCTCGACAGCGTGCCCCGGTCGGCGCGGTTCACGCGGGAGCCCAGCGAGTTGTAATAGGAGTTGAAGAGGTAAGCGTAATCCGGATGAAAAACGGTGTAGTCTGGTAGGTAGGGTTTCAGCAGGAAGGTTTCCCAGAACCACGTAGTGTGGGCCAGATGCCATTTCGGCGGGCTTACATCCAGCATGGGCTGAACTACCGTGTCTTCGGGCAGCAGGGGCCGGCACAAGGCCTCAGTCTGATGCCGCACGGCGGCAAAGCGGGAAGAGGCATCAGCTGTGGGTTGGGACAGATCAGCAACCGGTACGGAGGCAATGGATACAGACATAAGCAGAGAAGCAGGCCGGGTAGTATATTACTGGATAACGGCAAACCCGGGCAGTAGTTTTCAGCTGTGCTGAGGATTTGAGGTTGTCAGGTAATATCAGGAGCTGCTCCGTATAACTACGGAGTAGCTCCTCAGTACAAAGTGGTATTCTGGTGCAATAAACTGGTATTTCAGGGATTGGAGGTATGCCTGCCGCAACACTGAGACGTAAAATGACGACTCTCCCACATTGCCACATGTCATTTCTCTTACACCCAACCCAGCTATGAACACCAAACTCACCAACAAAGCCGCCGCCGAAACACCCGTTGCCAAACGCCCGCGCGGCTTTGCGGCCATGGATGCAGCTACGCAGCGCCGTATTGCCAGCGAAGGTGGCCGAGCCTCGCACCTGAGCGGCCGCGGACATCGTTTTACCTCAGAAGAAGCCCGTGCAGCCGGCCGAAAGGGGGGCCAGGCTAGTCGCGGTAGCGGCACTCGGGGCACCGCCGCAGAATAACGCCTACACTGAGGAGGCCGACGGAACCGGTTTTGCCGGTTCCGTCGCTGATAGTGCGCCGCCCGCCGGCCGGTTTTCCGGGCCGGGGGCGGCGTCGGCGTTTTGTGCTGGGTTGTATATTGCCGCCGTTCATGTCAGTCGTTTTGGTTTTCTGCCTATGCTCCAGCTACGCTATTCCCGGCGTGATTTGCGCTTCAATTTTCCCGCTCGTACCTCGCGCGGAGCCCTCACGGAGCATACGGCTTATTACCTGTACCTGGAGCACAGCGGGCAGCCCGAGGTAGTGGGCATCGGGGAGGCAGCGCCGCTGGCCGGCCTCAGCCCCGATTATCGGCCCGATTTTGAAGCCACGCTGGAAGGATTTGTGCGGGAGTTCAACCGGCGGCAGCTGCGTGAGCTACTGCCGGCGGAAGCCGTTGAGCTGGTGGGCCCGGAATGGCCTGCCCTCCGCTTTGCGCTGGAAACGGCCACGCTCGACTGGCAGCAGGGCGGCCGGCACCGGCTCTACGATAATGCCTTCAGCCGAGGTGAAGCAGGCGTACCCATCAACGGGCTGGTATGGATGGGCGACGCCGGCTTTATGCGGGAACAGATTGAGAAAAAGCTGGCCGATGGCTATGCCTGTCTGAAGCTGAAAATAGGCGGGCTCGACTTCGCAACGGAGCTGGCCATTCTGGCCGAAATACGTGCCCTGGCCGGCCCGGAGCGCCTTACTCTGCGCGTAGATGCCAATGGGGCATTCAGTCCTGCCGAGGCCCTGCCTAAACTGGAGCAGTTGGCCCGCTTTCAGCTGCACTCCATCGAGCAGCCCATCCGGGCGGGGCAGTGGGAGCAGATGGCCGAAGTATGCCGGGCTTCTCCGGTGCCGGTGGCGCTGGATGAGGAGCTCATCGGCCTCACCGAGCCTGCGCAGCAACAGGAGCTGCTGGCTCTCACGCAACCGGCGTACATCATACTGAAACCTACGCTGCTGGGAGGCCTGCAGGCAAGCCAGCGCTGGATGGGGCTGGCAGAGGAGCAGGGTATCGGCTGGTGGCTTACCTCGGCGCTGGAGTCCAATGTGGGGCTAAATGCCATCAGCCAGCTGGCTGGCTCATTCGCCACGCCCGGCTTTCCGCAGGGCCTGGGCACCGGACAGCTGTACCACAACAACGTTGCCTCGCCCCTACACATCCGCAACGGCTACCTGCACTACAGCCCCCGCACCGAATGGGAGGTGCCGGAATAGGCAAAACACAGCTGAATATATATTTAATTACATATTGAACTATCCGGGTGTTATAAAAAATCAAAAATTACACAGCCAAAGCAGTTGTAAGGTATCTTACGGATAACACTTATTGTAACTACAGGATATGCGAGTCTATGGTCGTTATTCGGATAAGTGCCTAGCTGGATGCGCAGAATAACTGATAGATGGGTTATAGTGCAGCGCTACGGATGCTGCCGAAATCTTACTTTCAACCGAGCCGGACAGGCAATAACACGCGGGTGCTTTTCGAGCGGCAGATCGGTGCAATAGTTGGGTTTTTTCAGTAACTTACCAGAGTTCATTTCCTCTGGTTATGCTGCTGCAAATCTGTGCGCTGGTGTTTGCGGGCCGTGGCCGTCCGGCCTGGCTTTGTATGCTGCTGCTGCTGCTGGTTTTTGGTTGTGCTCAGGCGCAAACAGCCGCCTTCCGCTTCAAAAAACCCGGCGTCCATCAGGCGCAGATCCCCTTTGTGCTGCAGCGCAACCTGATTGTACTGGAAACCTGGCTGAATGGCAAAGGCCCATACAATTTCCTGCTGGATACGGGCATTGGCACTTCCCTCATCACCGACCCCTACGTGGGGCAGGAATTGAACCTGGCTATGGAGGGCCGGTTTCTGGTAGCCGGTGCCGGCGAGGAGCGCCCGCTGGAAGCTTTTCAGGTTCCGGGCGTGGCTGTGCGCCTGCCGGGTGGGGCTGAGGCCCCGGAGCTGCCTTTCCTGATTCTCTCAGACGATGTATTGAACCTGTCTGGATACGTGGGCATGCCTATTCATGGGTTGCTGGGCTCTGATGTGTTCCGCAGCTTTGTGGTGGAAATTGACCCCGAGCAGCAGTTGCTTACTCTGCATAAGCCCGCCCAGTACCGGGCCCCGCGGGGCCGACGCTGGGCCCGTATTCCGTTGGATATGGAAGGCCGGAAAACATACCTGACCGTACCTGTGCAACTGAGTGCATCACTCACCCTGCCGCTGAAGCTGGTGCTGGATACCGGAGCCGGCCACGCCCTTTCACTCGAAACCACTTCCGATGCCCGTCTGCAGGTGCCTGTCACGCATCTTCGGACTCCGCTGGGCCGTGGCCTGAATGGGAATATCAACGGCTGCCTGGGCCGGATACCCGCGCTTCAGCTGGGTCAGTACAAACTGCCGGCACTTATTACCTCTTTTCCCGATGCCGCTGACGTAGCTCAGCGGGCCGAAACGCCCCGCAACGGAAATATGGGCTTTGAACTGCTCAAACGCTTCAAAGTAATTATCGACTACGAGCACAATATGCTAATGCTCAAGCCGAATAGCACCTTCAAAGAGCCCTTTGAGCATGATATGTGCGGCTTCGACCTGCTGGCTACCGGGCCCGATTACCGCAGGTATAAGATACTGCGGATTGAGCCGGATGGCCCGGCATTCCATGCCGGGCTCCGGGTAGGCGACGAAATTCTGTCAATTAACCTGATGCCTGCTGAGTATTTCAACCTGAATCAGTTCAGCCGGCTATTGCACTCCGAAGACGGGCGTCGGCTGCTGTTTGTGGTGCGGCATACCGATGGTGAGCTATTCACCACCACCGTACAGCTAAAACGCCAGATTTAAGGGCGTAGCAGCACTCGCCCCTGCGTGGCCGGCCGGCCATCCACGGTAAGCTGCCACATATACAGGCCCGCCGGTACGGCAGGCAATGTCAGCGGAACATCGGTTTTACCGGCTGCCAGGGCTAGTGGCGGCTGGGTGGCGACCGGGCGTCCTAGTACATCATACAACGTCACTTGCGCCGTGCCAGCCGTTGGTAGCTCAACAGTGATGGTGCCCTGGCCCGCTGGTAGTGGGTTTGGCCAGATGCTGGCTGCAACGGCGGGTACCCTGATCAGTACGCTTTGTACGCTGCTGAAGCTACCCGTTTGCCCGCCTTCATCCAGTTGGTGAAGCCGCACGTACCAGCGGCCGGCACCCAGGTCGGGCACGCGCAGCGCATAGCTCTGGCTTTGGGTGGTGCTGCCTTGGCCTGCTACAAAAGCCACTTTCCTGAACTCTTGGTCATCAGGGCCCTGCAACTGCACCTCGAAGCCGGCGTTATGCACTTCCTGGGCAGTAGTCCAGTGCAGCAGGGCGGTAGTGCCTTCCGCTGCTGCAGTAAACCGGGTGAGGGTCACCGGGAGCGGGCCACTCAGGGTAATATCCGCGTTATTAATATCGAAGAAAATATTACCGACCGCCTCCACGCGCAGTCGCCCCGTGGAAGTACGCACGTTGGGGAAGACCACCCCCTGACTACCGTCGTTGGGAGTGTTGGCTGCCAGCACATACGGAAACGTCTGGCCCCCATCCGTAGAAAACAAGATGCGGACGTTGGCCGCGTTGATAGGGGCGGAAGTGGTATTGTTGACGCTCCAGGTAACAGTAAAAGTGCTGAGCGGGGCCTGGGTAATGGCCGAGTTGGCCGTAGTAATAAGGAATGGCCCGGCGGCGGTAGTGTTGACGGCAGTGCTGGCGGAGCCCACACCGCCGCCGCCGGGCCGGTTGTCGCGGGCAGTCAGGCGGAAGTTCATGGTGCGGGCTACCGTGGGCAGTGTCTCCCCTATGGTAGCAGTGTTGCTCAAAATATCGGTGAGGCGCGGAAACGTGCGCGTGCCAGTGGAAACCGGCGCAAAGGCCCGAAATAACGGTGCCGTGGTACTGGTAGCCGCCGCCGCGGGCGCTCCGCCCTGGCTGCTCTGGTCCATCTGCTCCCAGGCGTAAGTGAGGGCGTCGCCATTGGCATCCGTAGCCGAGCCGGTAAGAGTGAACGGAGTGCCCTGCGGAATGGTGTAGCTGGCCCCGGCCGTTACCACGGGGGCTTGGTTGCCGGTACTGGTGTAAACCGGGCAGGCCCCACCGTAGTTGGTGCGGGTATCCAGCACATAGCTGCGGATTTCATCCTGGCTGATGGCGTGAAAATAGGGGTCGGAGTTGCTCTGGACGTTGTCGGCACCGCAAATGCCGGCGTAGGCCATAATGGTGGTGCCGCTGCCGGGCTCCATGGCAGTTTGTCGGTTGCGGTTGCCGTTGCAGCTACCCGTTACACTGTTGAAGGTGTGGTTGCCGCCGAACTGGTGCCCCATTTCGTGAGCTACATAGTCTACATAAAATCCGTCGCCCCGGGGATTGGGTAAGCCAGTAACGCCCTGGGCTTTTATGTTCACGTCGCATACGGCCTGCAGGGCCGCAATACCGCCGCCGCCCGTGCTGAACACGTGTCCGATATCATACCGCGCCGTCCCGATTACTGCATCCACGTTAGCCTGGTTTTCACCGAGCATTGCCGAGCCGTCATCGTTGGTGTATGGGTCAGTAGCGGCACTGAGATAAATCAGCTGGTCGTTGTTCCCAATTAGTACCAACCGAATAGCCAGCTCCTTCTCATAGATGCCCGTCACGCGGTTAATAGCCGTTACCATAGCCGCCAGCACGTTGAGCTTGGTGGTTGCCACGGCGGGCGTGGCATTGGCGGTTACCGCCGTGGCATACTCCCCGGTGCACGCCAGTGCCAGCCGGTAAGTCAGCAGCGTGCTGCCGAAAGCGGCTGCCTGGCCACGGTTGGCCACGGTAGGCTGCTTGGCGGTCGAAGCTGGTAGCGTACAGGACCACGATGCTGACGATGACGCAGTTCGACTGGCGTACAGGCCAGCTGCCGCATCAACTGGCTCAATAACCACCTTGCCCACCGGGCTGCCCAGCAGCAGGCCGTGAAAGCCCTGCGGCGTCAAATCAAACCGGGCCGAAACTGCAGGGTTCTGCAGACTCTGGCCGGCATACGTCTGAATGGCCGGATAGCGGGCCGCCAGCTCCGGGGCCATTACGGGCACCCGCCACACCCTGAAATTTTCAACGGAGCCATCAGGTAGCGGCACAGGTAGCAGGATGCCTGCTGCTGCCTGTGTCTCGGGTGGAGCAGTACGCAACGTGGCTTCCAGGGCAGAAGCCTCAACTGCTATAGTAAGCCCACCAACTTGCCGGTGAGCCGCTGATACCGGATGCCATGCTACCGGATTGGTGTGAGCAGCGGGGTGCTGGGCGGCGGCAATGGCCACACTGAGCCAGCCTAAGCCCCCTGTGAGGAGTAAGCGTGCAATCATACAAGGTCAGCAGATAATCAGGGGGCAATGTATAATAAAATAATATTTATAAATATTTGAACTTGTTAAATATTTATAAGAACCAATATTTATTTGATTGGTGTGTCCCATCCTGCTTTACTCCTGATAAGTAGCGGCTGAGTTGGCAAAATCAGTACATTAGAAGCCCATCCAAAGGGGATATTCCCACTGCTGCTGCCCCACCCACCCTCGTATGGCTCATCCTGCTGCTGCACTGCCTCAACTGCCACCCGCTATTCAGGCCAATCAGCATATCTATTCCGATTACTTTGATGAGCACTTTGTAGAAACCCTGGACCGCAACGTGCTGCAGCTGTTGGATCGGGTGTGGTTTCGCTCCAAGCTGGTCGGGTTCGAGGACTACCCGCAGCGCAACAACCCCGAGCGGCCCCTGATTTTTGCCTCCAATCACTCGGGCATGGCTTTTCCCTGGGATGCCATTGTGGCCCTCTCGCACCTGTGGCGCGTGCTGCCCAACCTGCGCGACCTGCCCCGGCCGCTCTCGGCGCCTATGCTGTCCCAGTCGGCCCTGATGAACCCGTTTTTGGTGAAGGACTTCTGGAAGCGCTGCGGCTGCGTGGATGCCACCACGCTCAATTTCGAAACCATGATGTTCTACAACGACCACAACCTGATGCTGTACCCCGAGGGCGTACCTGGCATTGGCAAGGGGTTCAACAACAAGTACCAGCTGCAGCGGCTGGCCACCAGCATCGTGCGTCTGGGTATTCAGCACCGCACCGATATCATTCCGTTCTACACCATCAACGGGGAGTACCTCAACCCTTACACTTATAGCTGGGCCTGGGTAAACAGGCTGAGCAAGAAAATCGGCATTCCGTTTATTCCGATGGGGCCGGTTATTCTGCTGGTGCTGCTGCAGCCCTGGTTTTTCTACATGGCGTTTCCGGCCAAGCTCACCTTTGTGCTGGGCACCCGCATCAAGCCCTATGAGCTGACGGACAAAACCACCGACGAGCTTACCCGCGAGGAGTACGAGGCGCTGGCCAACGAGGTGCGCGGCCGTATGCAGAAGGAAATGGATGCCGCCGTGCAGCAGCACGGGCAGCACCCATACCGCTGGCGGGAGCTGTGGCAGTGCATCAAAGCCAACTGGCGCTACTTCCCGTTTTTCCTGCCTTGGGCCTGGCCGGCGCTGTTCCAGGAGTTTGAGCGCCAATACCTGCGCCACGGCCAGCGCGACTTCGACCTGGATTTGGGCAGCCCCGGCACATACTGGCGGATGCTGTGGCGCAACCCCTTTACCCTCACGTTCTTTATTCCCGTACTAGGCTGGATTCCGATTGCCATTCGGGGCTATAAAGGCCACCGCCTGGGTAAAAAGAACCAAACGCCCCGGTAAGCTCCTGCTGGCTTCTCCGCTCTTCGTCCGCTCCCCCGTCTGCCAATAATTCCCACAATGCCCTCCACCCAACACCTGCTGTTAAAGCAGTTACTGACGGCTGCTACCGGCCCTTTGGCCCGGCGGCGGCCCCGCCTGCCCGCCATGCGGCTGGCATTTGAGTTGCTTTCCTTCGGGCAACTGATGCCCTGGAACGTATTCATGGAGGATGCATCCGTGGACGGTATGCCCGCCGAGTGGGTGCGCCCCGCCGGCGCCGATGCCAGCCGGGTAATCCTGTACTTACACGGGGGCGGCTACGTGCTGGGCTCCCTCAACACGCACCGGGCGCTGGTGGGCACACTGGCCCAGCGCTGCGGCGTTACAGCCCTGGCCATCAACTACCGCAAAGCGCCCGAGTACCCATTTCCGGCGGCCCTCGAAGATGCCCTGCTGGCCTACCGCTGGCTGCTGGCCCAGGGCTACGCGTCCCATAATATTATGGTAGCCGGTGATTCGGCCGGGGGCGGGCTGGCGTTGTCGCTGCTGGTGGCCCTGCGGGATGGGGGCGAGGCCCTGCCCGCCGCTGCCATCGGTCTGTCTCCCTGGACTGACCTGATGCTCCCCTCGGGGCTGATGCGCCGGGTGTGCCAGGAGGAAAGCCAGGTGCTGGAAGCCCTGGAAATCCGGGGCTGGGGGCCGTTGTACGCCTCCGCTACTGCCCTCACGCACCCGCTGGTGTCGCCGGTGCACGCCCGGCTGCACGGCTTACCGCCTTTGCTTATTCAGATTTCCAACGCCGAGGTACTGGGTGATGATGTGCAGCGCTTCGCCGAAAAGGCCCGCGCCGCCGGCACGCCCGTTACGCTGCAGGTATTCGATGGGCTGGTGCACTGGTGGCATCTGTTCTGGCGCTTCCTGCCCGAAGCCCGCACCGCACTTGACCAGGTAGCCGTATTCACGGCAGAAATATGGGGGCAGACAGCCGCCAAAGCTGCCTGATGGCCGCATATTTCTGCCCAAACACTTCTGCTGAACGAGAACTTGCTGAATGAGAGAACAAAAAATTACACTCATCTTCAACTATATAGCAGTGTTTTCGTAGGTTTGCTGAAAGTAGTAGGCTTGCATACTACTTTGCTGGTCAGGTGCCCTCCTGCTTAGCTATTTATTCCATTCTCACCCCTTTACCTTTAACTCTTCAGCCGTATGGAAGATCTGTTTAAGAAGTTTATCAACGCCGGCGTAGGCTTCGCATCCCTGACCAGTGACCGGGTGCAGAAAAGCATCGACGCGCTGGTGAAAGAAAGCAAGCTGTCGGAGCAGGAAGGCGCCAAAATCATGGACGACCTGAAGAAAAACACCGATGCCAAGCGCAAAGAGCTGGAAAAGCAGGCCCAGGGCCTGGCCGCCCGTTTGCTGAAAACGGTAGGCGTTGCACCCAACTCCGAGGTGGAGGAACTGAAGCGCACCGTGAAAGGTGGTAAAGCCACGCCCGCATCGGCCCCCAAAAAAGCTGCTGCCCCTAAAGCCGCCGCCAAGCCCGCTTCCAGTGCCACCAGCAAAGCCGCCGGTGCCGTGAAGAAAGCGGCGGATGCCACCAGCGCCGCTGCCAGCAAAACGCAAAAATCGGCCGCTGCCAAAGCCGGGGCTGCTAAAAAGGAAAGCACTGGCACTGCCTCATCTGAGAGCAACGCCTAGTATTACCTTGCGCATAAAAAAAGCTCCGTCCGTAACCTAGCGGACGGAGCTTTTTTATGCGCTTATTTCGCAGATTGAGAAAGATTTCAAGTATCCGTAGCTGCTGCGCCGCAGTTACAGCAACTATCAGGCAGTAAACGTCCGGCCAACAGAATCTGCGAAATCTGCTCAATCCGCCTAAATCCGTGCTTCATGTTTAAAAACACCATTTCCAACCTCACGCGCATCCGGCAGGTAGCCGAGGTGCTGATCCGTTACGGGTTTGAGGATGTGGTGACGAGTACGGCTTTGCGGCGGCTGGTGCCCCAGAGTCGGCGCCGCTCCTGGCAGGAAGGCGAGCAGGCAGTGTTTGAAACCACCCGCTGGCAGCGCATCCGCATGATAATTGAGGAACTGGGCCCCACCTTCATCAAGCTGGCCCAGGCCCTGAGCAACCGCGCCGATTTGCTGCCCGAGGCGCTGATTGATGAGTTTGAGAAGCTGCAGAGCAACGTGCCGCCTTTCCCGGTGGCCCAGGCCCGACAGATTATTGAGCAGGAAATGGGCCGGCCGCTGGAGGAAGTGTTTGCAGAGTTTGATGAGGTGCCATTGGGCTCGGCCAGCATCGGGCAGGTGCACGGTGCCCGCCTGCTCACGGGCGAGCAGGTGGTGGTGAAGGTGCAGCGACCCGACGTGCAGGAAAAAGTACGCACCGACCTGAGTCTGCTGCACGAGCTGGTCAGGCTTACGGCCAACTTCCTGCGCCGCCAGGGCCTGAGTAATCCCCAGGATATTGTGGACGCCTTTGAGCGGAGTATGATGAAGGAGTTGGACTACACCTCCGAAGCCCGCTCAATGGAGCAGTTCCGCAAGCTCTACGAGGATTACAGCAGCTTCTATATTCCCAAGCCGTATCGTGAACTGAGCACCAACCGCATCCTAGTGATTGAGTACGTGAGTGGCTGTAAAATCACCGATAAGCCGCAACTGCTGGAGTGGGGGCTGAGCCCCGAGAAGGTGGCCGAAACCGGCATGGATATCTACCTGACTCAAATTTTCGAGTTTGGGGCCTTCCACGCCGACCCGCACCCCGGCAACGTGCTGGTGCGCCCCGATGGTACCTTGGTACTCATTGATTTCGGGATGGTGGGCCGCCTCACGCGCCAGCAGAAGTATGCTTTTGCGGGGGTGTTCATTGGCATGGCCCGGCAGGATGCCCGCAGTATGGCCCTGAACTTCCGCCGGCTGGCCATTACCTCCGAAATTCCCGACATGCGCGCCTTTGAGGCCGACCTCAGCCAGCTGATTGAGGATTTCGCTTTGCTCGACGTGAAGGAAATGAGCATGTCGGATCTGGCCGATGCGCTGCAGAATATCATTTACCGCTACAAGCTACAGGTGCCCGGGGCCGTGTTCCTGATTCTGCGGGCCCTGGTGATTCTGGAGGGCATTGGCAAGGTGCTGCACCCGCGCTTCAACACCTTCGAGTTTGTGCGGCCGTATGGCGCGCGCATCATCGGGGAGCAGTATTCCATGGAAAACATCCAGAGTGAGGCGCTGTATACCGGCACGCAGCTGCTGGCGCTGCTGCAAACCCTGCCCGGTGACATCCGTCAGATTATGCGCAAAATATCCCGCGGGGATTTACGCGTGCGGGTAGAGCTGAGCGGCTACCAGCTGCTGCTGCGCAAAGCCGACCAGCTGGTAAGCCGTAGTATCCTGGCGGCCATTACGGTGGCCGTTATCCTGTTTGCAGGGCTGAGTCTGCTGGGTCGTTACTCGCCGGCTATGCCCTATTACAGCGGGCTGCCGGCCGTTACGTGGTGGAGCCTTTCGGTAGCGGCGTTTTTGGTGTTGCTGCTGTTGCTGCTGGATGGTCGCCGGGATAAGCGCCGGGAATAGTTGGGCAGGTTACCCCGGCGGCGCATCCGTTGCGCACCGGAAGGAGCGTATTCATTTAGTGGCTACTGCCACCGGGCCCACCCGTACCGATTGACTATCGACCACTACCCAGCGTCCCTCACGGCGCACCAGCACGTGCATCCGGCGGTATTCGCCACTGACGTCTTTCCCGTCTTCGGTTCCGGCAGTCGTGATGTTGTGCCGAATGACGGCCATATCCGGCCCGTACAGGCGTATGCTGTACTCGCTGGGCTGATTGGAAGTGGTTTTGGATTTGCCCGATTCCATGTCTTTCATCATCTCGGCTTTGGTAGCTACCATGCCGTCGGCCTCGGTAAACAGGCAGTCATCGGCCACAAGGTTTTTTACAAAAGTCATGTCGTTATTCACCGTTGCGGTGGCCCAGTCTTTATCAAGCTGGATAAGCTCCGCCTTTATTTTTTCGGCATTGACGGGCATTTTGCCAGCGGCTTTTTGCTGGGCTACTGCCGCAGTAAAGCCGCAGATGAGCAGAAGTGAACACAGGGCGCGTTTCATAAGACAAAGGGGTTAGGTATAGCACCGCACGCATCCTGAAACAACAACACAACGCCACAGCACTCTCTGAATATAGTAAAAATTTTATATAAAGCCCGAGTGGTCGGGCTAACGTCATGCCGTCATGACTGCTTGGCGTTGTAATTAGCTGACAACAGAATTTATTTGAATCTGATATTTATGTGATAATGTGTTGGTATTTAATGTGTTTTAGTGTTTTTGATTTGTTTTGTAAAGTCTGAGCTTGAGGACTTTTGTCGCCAAGGAATAGAGGAGGTCAGTTGCATAAAGCACAACTTGCCCTGGCTTACCACTGACAGGTGAGCTGTACTAAAAGGACGAGTTTTATGCATCTGCTGCCTGCTGCCCCGTTAAGTCGCTTTGCGGCTATCCTGCTTCTGAGTCTGTTCGGGCTAGCTGCCCAGGCCCAAACCTCCGACGGCCAGGAAACCTACGAAACCCAGAAGCGGCTGAGTGTGGGCGTGACCAAATACGCCGAGGCCCGGGCAGCCCTCACCGGTTTCATCCGGCAGCGGGCGGTGCGGGTGCAGAAGCAGGAGGAAACCCCCGAGCAGCTTACGGCCGAATTTAGCCTGCCTACCCGCGAAATTCCCCGCCTCGATTCTATGGCGGCGGCGTTGGGTTATGTGCTCGAGAATAATCTTAATGCCCGCAACCTGGGCACGCGCGTGCAGGAGTTGCAGGCGGAGGAGCAGACTACTGCTGCCCGGCTAACCAGCACGCAGGCCCGCCTGCGTAGTGAGAAACTCGGCAACGAAGAGCGAGTAGCCTTACAAAGCGAAGCGGAGCGCTACGAAACCCAACTCCGGCAGGTGCGCCAGCAGCAGCAGCTGCTCAGCAGCCACCAGGGCCAGGCCTACGTGTCGCTCAGGCTGTTCGATGAAATCAGCTTCCCGACGGGTAACCGGCGCGTGAGCTTCGTAAACATGCCGGGCGTGGAATACGCCTATCTGCGGCTGGACAACCCCAAGGTAGGCCTCACCAGTCCGGCCTACCAGGGCTATGCCATCAAGTATTTGTTCACGCGTGGCAAGAGCTACTTCAACCTGGGCGTGTACAAGCCCACTACCACCAACAAAACGGATTCGGCTTTCGTGAATGAGCTGTTCGTCATCAACTTCGGGCAGGATTTTTACCCGCGCAACTTCGGGCGGGGCCGCCGCCGCTACCTCAACCTGTATACCAGCTACCAGGTGGGTGGCTTCATCCTGAACCGCAACGACGATAAGAAGAACGACTTCATCCCCAACCTGAACCTGGGCCTGGGCTTGGAGCTCGTCAAAACCCGCCACATTCTGCTCGATACCAAAGGCAGCTACTTCGTGCCCCTCAACAGCCGCAGCCGCGACCTGCGCGGGCTGCTCGGGCAGGCCTCGTTCAACTTTGTGTTTTAGAAGTTTAGTCGTTGTCTGGGTCGGCTTCCTGCAGTACTTCCTGCTGTTTATACTGATTTACGCTCACTACTTCAACTCCTAAAACTGTCCCCAGAAAATAGCCGGCTTTCAGGGCGTGAGTGTAGTTGGAGGTACTCATAACTACATCTGCCTGCTGACTATTGGGTATGGAAAGTAAAACGATAAAACGGCTATCCTTGGCAAGCTCGGTACCTCCACCACCACTGTCGCTGGATACTACGGCTATGTCGGAGAAATACCGAATAACGACGCGCTGAGTAGGAGGCAGCACCTGCCATGGTCCTGAGGTAAACCCCAATATCTGGCTGCCCAGCCGGTACCGCTTGCGCGCGGTATTCACCGACAAGCTTTGTGCTTGTGTGCCGGCTAATAAGGCCAGCAATATGCTGGGCACCGCCAGAACTGTAGTGTCATGGTACTGGCAGAATGCCGCCAAGGCTACAAATAACGCTGCCAAAAAATAGCTGGGAGAAGCAAGAACAAGCGTAACAACTGTCGTATTTCTATTTTTTTCCATTACGAGGTAGAGAGCTAGGGCACTATAGGTAGCGTTACATACAGATCTAAAAATAAGAAGCCTGAGCTGCACTAGCTCAGGCTTCTCTATATCCCTGTAATAGGGACAGGTTAGTTCAGTTGCATATCGTCGATGATGCGCTGAATTTTCTCACCGGCCAGCTTGTCGGCCAGATCGAAATCAACGGCGGATTTCAGGGGCTGGCGCACGCTGAAGTAAAACTTGATTTTGGGTTCGGTGCCGCTGGGGCGGGCCGAGATTTTGCTGCCGTCTTCCAGGATGAACTGGAGCACGTTGGAGCTTTCCAGGCCGGTTTCGGTTTCGAGGTTGGTGCGCAGGTCGCGGATGCGGCCGGTTTTGTAGTCGCGCAGCTCCACCACGGGCAGGCCGGCAATGGTGCGGGGCGGGTTGGCACGCAGTTCGGCCATCATTTCCTGGATTTCCTCAGCGCCGCGCTGGCCCTTTTTGGTCAGCGAAATCAGGTGCTCTTTGTAGAAGCCGTAGGTGCAGTACATCTGCACCATTTCCTGGTACAGGGTGCGGCCGTGGTCCTTGGCTACGGCGGCCATTTCGGCCAGCAGGGCACAGGCCGAAATAGCGTCCTTGTCGCGCACGAAGTCGCCAATCATGTAGCCGTAGCTTTCCTCACCGCCGCCGATGTAGTTCTGCTGGCCTTCCAGGTCGCGGATGATGCCGGCAATGTACTTGAAGCCGGTCAGCGTCTGATAGGCCTTTACGCCCTGGTGGCGGGCAATATCACCGAGCACGTCGCTGGTTACGATGGTGTAGACGATGAAATCCTGGTCGGTGGTTTTGCCGGCCTGGCTGCGGGCCGAGAGCAGGTAGTGCGTGAGCAGGGCAGCGGTTTGGTTGCCGTTTACCAGCACCCATTCGCCGTGGTTATTCTTCACGGCAATACCCACGCGGTCCGAGTCGGGGTCGGTGGCCAGCACCAGGTCAGCGTCGAGGGCTTTGGCTTGGTCGAGGGCCATCTGCATGGCTACTTTCTCCTCGGGGTTGGGCGACTGTACCGTGGGGAAGTTGCCGTCGGGCGTGGCCTGCGCCTCCACGATGTGCACATTGGTAAAGCCCAACTGCGCCAGCGCCTTGGGTACCATGGTAATGCCAGTGCCATGCAGCGGCGTGTATACAATTTTCAGGTCGTGCTGGCGCTCAATGGCGGCGGGGTTGATGCTCAGGGCCTTCACCTGAGCCAGGTAGGCCGCGTCCAGCTCTTCGCCAATCAGGTGAATGCGCGCGTTATCAGCCTCAAACTGCACGTCGGCTACCGACTGAATTGCTTCTACTTCCCGGATGATGTTCTTATCGTGGGGAGCTACCACCTGCGCCCCATCGTTCCAATACACCTTGAACCCGTTGTACTCTTTGGGATTGTGCGACGCCGTAACCACGCAGCCGCTCTGGCAGCCCAGGTGGCGAATGGCAAACGACAGCTCAGGCGTGGGCCGCAGGGCTTCAAACAGGTACACCGTAATGCCGTTGGCCGAGAAAATGGCCGATACCAGCTCCGCAAACAGCCGGCTGTTGTTGCGCGAGTCGTGGGCCACGGCCACCTTGATTTCCTGGCCCGGAAACGACTGCACCAGGTAGTTGCTCAGGCCCTGGGCGGCCATGCCCAGCGTGTAGCGGTTCATACGGTTGGAGCCCGCGCCCATAATACCGCGCAGCCCGCCCGTGCCAAACTCCAGGTTGCGGTAAAACGCATCCGAGAGGAAATCGTCCTGATTGCTGGCCAGCAGTTCCCGGATTTCGGCTTGCGTGGTGGCGTCGTAGCTGGGGGTGAGCCAGTTGTTGATTTTGGCGTGGATTTCGGGCGAGAGGGCCATACGAAAGTGCTTTGGGAGGGATAAACTGAGTTCAGAGAACGGGAGTAAAGAAAAGAGGTTTTCCCGTCATTGCGAGGACGCAGGACGAAGCAATCCGTCCTTTTTAGTGCTCGAAGCCCCAAAAAACGCAAAGCCCCTGACAACCTTGCGGGCGTCAGGGGCTTTGGAATAGGTCAGGACTTTGCGCCTTGGAAAGGAAGGATTGCTTCGCTCTGCTCGCAATGACAGTGGGCTACAGGTTGCCGCGCAGGGCCTGCTCCCGCTCAATGGCTTCGAACAGGGCTTTGAAGTTGCCTTTGCCGAACGACTTGGCCCCTTTGCGCTGGATGATTTCGTAGAACACGGTGGGGCGGTCTTCCACGGGCTTCGTGAAGATTTGCAGCAGGTAGCCTTCCTCGTCGCGGTCTACCAGCAGGTTCAGGTCGCGGATGCTGTCCAGGTCCTCGTCGATGTGGCCCACGCGGTCCAGCAGGTCGTCGTAGTAGGTGTTGGGCACCTGCAGGAACTCCACGCCCCGGCGGCGTAGCTCGGTTACCGTCTGGCGGATATCGTGGGTAATCAGGGCCATGTGCTGTACCCCGGGCGAGTGGTAGAAGTCGAGGTATTCCTCAATCTGGCTCTTTTTCTTGCCTTCGGCGGGCTCGTTGATGGGGAACTTCACGAAGCCGTTACCGTTGCTGACCACCTTGCTCATCAGGGCCGAGTACTCAGTGCTGATGTCGTCGTCGTCGAAGGTGATGAGGAGCTTAAAGCCCATCACGTCCTCGTAAAATTTCACCCACTGGTTCATTTCGCCCCAGCCCACGTTGCCCACGCAGTGGTCCACGTACTGCAGTCCCACGGGCGTACCCTGCGGAATGCCGCTGGTACGGGCCACAAAGCCGGGCAGGAAGGGGCCAGTGTAGTTGCTGCGCTCCACGAAGGTGTGGATGGTCTCGCCGTAGGTGTAAATGCCGGCCATCGTCACGGAGCCGTGCTCGTCCTCAATGGTGTAGGGCTCGAAGGCGGGCTTGGCGCCGCGCTTGGTGGTTTCCTCGAAGGACTTGCGGGCGTCGTCCACCCACAGGGCCATCACCTTCACACCGTCGCCATGCTGGGCCACGTGGCGGGTGATGTCGGAGTCGGGCAGGAGGGAGGTGGTGAGTACCAGCCGGATTTTGTTCTGCTGGAGCACGTAGCTGGCCCGGTCGCGCAGGCCGGTTTCGGGGCCGGCGTAGGCTACCAGCTCAAAGCCAAACGCGGCCTGGTAAAAATAGGCCGACTGCTTGGCGTTGCCCACGTAAAATTCCAGGTAGTCAGTGCCGTTGAGGGGCAGGAAGTCGTGGGCGGGGTGGGCCAGTACGGCCGGCGAGGTCATGGTTTCCATATGGAGTAGCTGGGGTGGCGGGTGGAAATATTGCTTGGGGTAAAAATACTGGTTTGGGCCAAATGATTCCCGCTGAAGGTCAACGATTCAGGAAAGGCAAGCCGAAACCCGTGCGGAAACGTATGTAGAGCGAAGCCGGAGGCGCGGGAAACTGCCGATTCCTCCCCACCTTTGCACCTTAACCTAATGCTTTAGCCAGTATGAATTCGGAAGAGCTGAACCGCGCCCTGGTGGCCCTCATCGAGAAGAAAGCCGAGCTGCACAAGCTCACCTATGACGATGCCCGCTACGACGACGTAGAGGAAGAGCTGCACGACCTCGAAGACGATTTCAACGACGAATACGGCGCTTTCCTGGAAGCCGCCCTGGAAAAAGTACACAACGACCTGGGCTCCGACACCGACGTGCTGCTGCCCACGGCCTACCTGCCGGCCAACACCAGCGGTACGCCCACACCCAAGGAAGGCGTCTGGATTGATTCCGAGAAATACTCCGGCAAAGAAGCCCGCCTCACCCTGGTGCCCAACCCCACGCGCCTGGTACTCACGGTTGGCAAAGCCGTGCAGCAAGAAGTGTGGAAAGCCTAATGAAGAATTAAAAATTGAGAATTATGAATTAAAAATTGGCTGTTGGCATGTGGTAACTCCTTTCGTAACAGGTCAGTTTTTAATTTATAATTCTCAATTTTTAATTACCGCATATGCTCTACCGCATTGCCCAGCCCGCCGATTGGCACCGGGCGCAGGAAACCGACTTTTTTGAAAGCGCCGATCTGGAGGCCGAGGGCTTTATTCATGCTTCTGAGCTGGCCCAGGTGCTGGAAACGGCCCGGCTATACTACCGGGCCAGCCCCGGGGCCGTGCTGCTGGAAGTAGAGGAAACCGCCCTGGAATCTGCCGGAATACGGGTGGAGCGGGAGTGGGCCGAGCGGCGCCAGGCCTATTTCCCGCACGTATTTGGGCGCATTCCGCTGACGGCTATCCGGCGCTCCTGGCCCTTCCCGGTGGCCGATGATGGCGCCGTCCAGCTTCCTGCCGAAATAAACTGAGCAGAGTTGGAACTATTCTTGCAGAAACGCCATAAGCGGCCGGATCAGTGGTTGGTCCGGCCGCTTTTTCTATCCTCCCATCCCGTTATCTAGCTCCGATGCTTACTTCTACACGATTATTATTCAGTGTAATAGCCGGAGGGCTGGCCCTGCTCTTATCCGCCTGCGGGGCCAGCACTTTCCTAGCCGTGGAGCCGGCCCGCTCCAACGGGCCCTGGGTGAACGGGCACCCCACCAGCGTCGTCAGCCACCCCGATAGTGTGTACGTGCGGGCTGGCTTTATTCGGGCCGATGACAACGAGCTGGTGTTTGAGGTGGCCTACCTGAACTACTCCGATAAGCCCATCCTCATTGCCCCTGAAACCTTTTACTACATGGCTGTGCCCGATACCTTAACCGACAGCACCCGCGTGCCGGCGCAGTTCTTCGAGGCCCGCCGCCTGGCCGCCAACCCGGAGGTGCGGCTGGGCCAGCTGCAAGCCAGGCTGAAGGAGCAGGAGCGCAAGGCCGATAACGTGAGCTGGTTTGAAATCCTGACCAGCGCGGCCAACTTGGTTGAGGACGTATCCAGCATCAAGAAAAAGGAAACCGACCAGCAGGTAGTGGAGCGCGAAGCCCGCCACCAAAGCGACCAGGCCTACTTCGACAACCAACGCCTCGACCACGCCGAACAGGCCGACCACCTCTACACCCAGGCCACAGCACTGGAAGCCGTAGTGCTCCGCAACAACACCCTGGCCCCCGGTCAGGGAATGCGCGGGCAGGTATTCTTTCCGCGCATGGACGTGGCGCGCAAGCTGCGCGTGGTGGTATTCTTCGATGAGCGGCCGGTTCAGTTCACGTTTAACCAAACGCTGCGGGGCACGCGGCAATACCAGCCCGCCTCCACCGCCGTAGCCCAGACGCAACCCCACTAACGCACAAAAGCCAGCAGACACGTCCGCTGGCTTTTGTAGGCTCCTGTTAGCCGGTTATTTCAGGGTAATCAATGCTTCCTGGTTTTCCCAGCGCAGCACCAGGCCCTGGGGCGTCACCTCGTACACCAGCCGCTCGGCCATGCTGGCGGCTTTGCGTGGGGTTACCGGCACGCGAAGGGCGTCCTGCTTCTCATCGTACTTGAAAGCGCCCCACTGCTTGGCGGTTTTATTGAAGATGATGGTCCACTGCTTCTCGGTGGGAAGTACGAACAGGGCATAGGTACCGGCGGCCAGGGTTTTGCCTTCCACGGTCAGGGGCTGGTCGGTGGTGAAGGTGGTGGCCTCATTGGCCCCGGCCCGCCACACCTGGCCGTAGGGCACCAGCCCACCCCAAATGGCGCGGCCTTTCACGGCGGGGCTGCTGTAGGCAACGGTTACGGTGGCTTTACCGATTTTGCCCGTGGCGGTAGCCGCCGGGCTGGGTTTTTCCTTGGCGGCATCCTGCGCCTGGCTGTGGCCAGCCCAAAGGATACCCATTACCAACAGCAGTAGCACGCGGAAAAGACGGAGGTTTCTCATGGTAGGGAAAGGAGAGTGGTGAAAAAAATACCCAGCCCCCGGGGAGGAGGCTGGGTAAATTACAAAGTCGGCATCAATTAGTTTAACTGGCCCAAAAGTACCGCTACACAAAGTCGGCCAGCTCCAGCCAGCGCATGCCTTTGTCGTCGAGGGCGGTTTCGGTGCGCTTCAGCTCGGCGGCCCAGTCGGCCAGCTCCTGGTGGGAGCCGGTGCCAGAGTTGAGCTTTTCGATAAGCTCCTCCTTGCGGATTTCCAGCTGGCTTATTTCCTTTTCCAGAGTTTCGTACTCCTTTTTCTCGGCGAAGGTGGCCTTGCGCTTGGGCGGGGCAGCAGGCGTGGGGGCGGCTACCGGCGCAGGGGCCGGGGCAGCGGCTACGGCCTTGGCAGCGGCGCGGGCGGCTTTGGCTTCCTTCTCGGCGGCTTCCAAAGCCGCTTCGGTTTCGCGCTCGGCCAGGTACTCGCGGTAGTCGGTGTAGTTGCCGGGGAAGTTGAGCACGGCCCCGCCGGGCTCCAGCACAAACAGGTGCTCGGCCAGCTGATCGAGGAAGTACCGGTCGTGGCTGACGATGAGCAGGCAGCCCGAGAAGTGCAGCAGGAAGTCTTCCAGAATGTTCAGCGTCCCGATGTCCAAGTCGTTGGTCGGTTCGTCGAGAATCAGGAAGTTGGGGTTTTTGATGAGCACGCGCAACAGCTGCAAACGGCGCTTTTCGCCCCCGCTCAGCTTGCTTACCAGCGTGTACTGCTGAGCCGGCGGAAACAGGAACAGGCTCAGGAATTGGCTGGCCGTGAGCACGTCGCCGTTGGCCAGCTCCACTACCTCGGCCACTTCCTTCACAATGTCAATTACGCGCTGCGAAGGGTCGAATTCTAGCTCCGTCTGGGTGTAGTACCCGAATACGGTGGTCTGGCCCACCTCCACGGTGCCGGAGTCGGGCTGGAGCTTGCCGGTGAGCATGTTCAGCAGCGTGGATTTGCCCGCGCCGTTGGGACCCACTAAGCCAATACGGTCCTTCTTCTTGAACACGTAACTGAAATCATCGAGCACCACGTTGTCGCCGAAGCGCTTGTTGAGGTGGCTGGCTTCGATGATTTTACCGCCCTGGCGGGTGGTTTTCACGCTCAGCTCCACCTGCTGCCTGCTCAGGTTGGTGCTGGCCTTTTCCTTGGTCACGTAGAAGGCGTCGATGCGGGCTTTCTGCTTGGTACCGCGGGCCTGGGGCATGCGGCGCATCCATTCCAGCTCCTTCTTGAACAGCTGGCGGGCCTTCTCCACCTCGGTGGCTTCGCGCATTTCCCGGTCGGCCTTCTTCTCCACGAAGTAGGCGTAGTTGCCCTGGTAGCGGTACATCTGGCCCTTGTCCAGCTCCACAATTTCGTTGGCCACCTTATCCAGGAAGTACCGGTCGTGGGTTACCATGAGCAGCGTCAGGTTCGGCGACGACAACCGGTTTTCCAGCCACTCAATGGTGGCCAGGTCCAGGTGGTTGGTGGGTTCGTCCAGCAACAGTACGTCGGGCTCCTCGATGAGCACGCGGGCCAGGGCCACGCGCTTGCGCTGCCCACCCGAGAGCATGCGGATGTTGCGGGTCAGCAGCTCGCCCAGGATGCCCAGCCGGCCCAGAATCTGCTGCACCTGCGCCTCGTAGTCCCAGGCATTGAGGGCGTCCATGCGCTCCATCACGCGCTGCAGGTCGTCGGGGTTGTGGTTGGGGTCGTTTACTACGTGCTCGTATTCCTTGATGGCCTTGAGCGTATCGTTCTGGCTGGCGAAGATGGTTTCCTCCACCGTCAGCGTTTCATCGAAGTCGGGGTTCTGGCCCAGGTAGGTTACCCGGATGCCCTTGCGCACGCTCACCTCGCCGGTGTCGGGCGGCTCAATGCCGGCCAGCACCTTCATGAGGGTGGTTTTACCGGTGCCGTTGATGCCCACAAAGGCCACGCGCTGGCCCTGCTGCAGACCAAAGTTCAGCTCCTTAAACAGCCAACGGTCAGCGTAATTTTTTCCGAGGTTCTCGGCAGATAGCAAATTCATGGTGCAAAGGTACACTGTGGTGAAATGGTGAGTTGGTGAATTGGTGAGTTTTATGTTCAATCTGCGTCCGCCACGCTAGCAAAACATCAAACTCACTAGTTCACCAACTCACTATTTCACCACTTATATCACCCGCACCAGGTCGCGGTTGGTGTCGTCGCGCAGAATTTCGAGGCCCCGGTAGGCCAGGGGGCGGCCGGTGTTGTGGGTCAGGTCGCCGCCGTCGGCGTGCAGGTGGGCCACGTCGAGGATGAGCTGGGTGTATTTTCGCTCGCCCAACTCAATGGCTACGGGGCGGCCACGGTGGGCATCGAAGGCCAGCAGGGCCGCGTCAATTTCCTTCAGAATCGTGCTCATAGCTCAGAAAGGGCAGTTCATCGGGAGGAAATATAGAGACTTGCGCGGATTTATTACCAGATAACCTCAACGGTACGCGCGCCGGTCCCAGCCTTCCACCGCGTTGGGGGAGCAGTGCCACCAGTAGTTCCCACCAACGACACCGCCCCGGCCGCTTCCGCAAGGGAAGCCGCCGGGGCGGGTACTGGGGAGGCGGTGCTCAGGCTTACTTCTTCAGCAGCTTCAGCAGGGCCTCAGCGGCCGGCTCCGAGGAAGCCGGGTTCTGGCCGGTAATCAGGTTGCCGGTTTGGGTGATATAGGGGGCCCAGTCGGCGCCTTTCGAGTAGTCACCACCGTTCTGCTTCAGCATGTCCTCCACCAGGAAGGGTACCACGTTGGTCAGCTGCACGGCTTCTTCCTCGGTGTTGGTGAAACCGGTTACCGATTTGCCTTTCACCAGCGGCTCGCCGTTGGCGTCCTTCACGTGGCGCAGCACGCCGGGGGCGTGGCACACGGCGGCTACGGGCTTACCGGCGGCGTAGAAGGTTTCGATCAGCTCAATCGACTTCTTGTCCTCGGCCAAATCCCACAGTGGGCCGTGGCCGCCGGGGTAAAACACGGCGTCGTAGTCGGCCGCCGATACGGAGTCGAGCTTCACCGTGCTGGCCAGGGCCTGCTGGGCGGCGGGGTCGGCTTTGAAGCGCTTGGTGGCGTCGGTCTGGGCGCTGGGGTCGTCGCTTTTGGGGTCGAGGGGGGGCTGGCCGCCCTGGGGCGAGGCCAGGGTCAGCTCGGCACCGGCATCCTTGAACACGTAGTAGGGCGCGGCAAATTCTTCCAGCCAGAAGCCGGTTTTGTGGCCCGTGTTGCCCAGTTGGTCGTGCGAGGTAAGCACCATCAGAATTTTCATGGGAATAGGTAGTTAAGGGTGAAACGGAAAAAACGGGTGAAACAAGGTGGTTAGGCCAGCAGCTGGTAGCGGCTTACGCGTCGCTCGGCCAGCAACGGCACAATCTGGGCCACCACTACCTGCTGAAAGTGGGCCGAGTCGCGGTGGGCCTGCAGGGCGGCTTCGTTGGCGTACTGCTCGTAAATGAAGAAGCGGGTAGCGTCGGCGGGGTCCTGGTGGGCAGTGTAGGCCAGGTTGCCGGGCTCCTGGGCCCGCACGGCCGCGGCTGCCTCTCCCAGGAGACGACGCACGGTGTCCTCGTGGCCCGGCTGCACGCGCCATTCGGCGGCCACGCAGATGATGTCGGCGGAAGTTGCCATAGGTGAAAAAGGAGGGGTGGAGTGAGAAATAAGAGCGGGGTGGTTTAGGCCACTTTCACAATGGCTTTGCCGGTATTATCCCCCTTAAACAGGCCCAGGAAGGCGGCCGGAATCTGGTCGAAGCCCTCGGTAATGGTTTCCTCAAACTGCAGTTTGCCCTGGCTGTACCACTCCGTGAGCTGCTTCACGCCCTCGGGCCACCGGGGCAGGTAGTCGCTCACAATGAAGCCCTGCAGCTTGGTGCTGGTTTTGAGTAGCTTGCCCTCGGGGCGCGGACCCACGGGCGCTTCGGTTTCGTTGTAAGTCGAAATCTGGCCGCAGAGGGCAATGCGGGCGTGCTTGTTGAGCAGGTCGTACACGGCATCGGTGATGGGGCCGCCCACGTTGTCGAAGTAGCAATCCACACCGTTGGGCGCGGCGGCGGCCAGGGCAGCCGGAACGTCGGCGGTTTTATAGTTGAAGGCCTCATCGAAGCCCAGCTGCTTCAGGTAGGCCACCTTCTCGTCGGAGCCGGCCGTGCCGATTACGCGGGCACCCGCAATTTTGGCCAGCTGGCCCACCACCATACCTACCGCGCCAGCTGCGCCCGATACCACTACGGTTTCGCCCGGCTTGGGCTGGCAGATATCAAGCAGGCCGAAGTAGGCCGTGAGGCCGGGCATGCCCAGCAAACCCAGGAAGTAGCTGATGGGGGCCTTGTCGGCGGGTACTCGGTTGAGGCTGGCGGCCGGGTCCACGCTGTATTCCTGCCAGGGCAGGTTGCCCACCACAATGCTGCCCACCGGCAGGTTCTCGGCCTGACTTTCCACTACCTCGGCCACTACGCCGCCGGCAATGGGCTGGCCCACCTCAAACGGCGCCACGTACGATTTGGCGGCGCTCATGCGGCCCCGCATGTAGGGGTCGACGCTTACGTAGCGGGTTTTGAGCAGCACTTCGCCGGCCTGGAGCGCGGGCAGCTCGCGGGTTTCAAACTGAAACTGAGCCGCCGTGGGTGTGCCCTGCGGCCGGCTGGCCAGCAGAATGGTGTTGGTTTTCATAAGGAGCAGGAAAAGGAAGGGTGGAACCGTTTCGCGCACTGACGCGCAGAGCATATATAAGCTCAACGGTAAAAAAGATGGAGGGTTGAGTCCGGGCCGGCAAAGGATGCGGCAGCCCAGACTCAACCCTCCGGAAATCACTCAGGCAGCCTAGGCGGCGTTGGTGGTCGTCGTGAGGTTCACCTCAATGTTGCCGCGGGTAGCGCGCGAGTAGGGGCAGATGCCGTGGGCGGCTTCCACTAGCTGCTCGGCCTGCGCCTGCTCGAAGCCGGGCAGGTTCACGTGCAGGTCGGCCGAAATGCCGTAGCCGCCGTCCTCAGCCTTGCCGAAGCCGATGAGGGCTTCTACCGTTACGTCCTGCAGCTTCACGCCAGCCTGGCGGGCCGCTACGCCCAGCGCGCCCTCGAAGCAGGCAGCGTAGCCAGCGGCAAACAGCTGCTCGGGGTTGGTAGCGCCGGCTTTGCCGGGGCCGCCCATTTCCTTGGGCGTGCTCAGGGTGAGGTTCAGCACGTCGTTGCTGGTGGTGATGGCGCCGTCGCGGCCACCTTTGGCTTTGGCCTGAGCCGTAAATACTTTCTCGATTTTCATCTGAATGGGAAGAAAGAATGAAATGGTAAGGGAAAAGCTGAATTACCTCAGCCGGGTAAGCAATTGGGTGAGCTGGTCGCGCAGGGCTTCAAATTCGGCCTGGGGCATGCCCATTTTTTCAAACAGCTGCTCCGGAATTTTGCAGGCGGGCTGCTGCAACGCCGCTCCGGCCGGTAGCAGCCCGATGATAACGGACCGCTCGTCGCGCGGGTCGCGGCGGCGGCTGATGAGCTGGCGCTGCTCCAGACGCTTGAGCAGCGGAGTAAGCGTGCCGGAGTCGAGGGCCAGATGGTCGCCCAGCTCCTTCACCGTGCGTTCCTGGTGCTCCCACAGCAGCAACAACACCAAGTATTGTGGATAGGTTAGGTCAAACTCATCCAGCAAGGGTTGGTAGGCTTTGGTAATCATGCGCGACGCCGCATACAGCGGGAAGCACAACTGATTTTCCAGTTGCTGAAGCGGATTTGCAGACGGGGCAGAAGCCGAAGGCGCATTCATATAGACAAAGGAATGTTATTTGGTTGAATAAAATTCAATTGCTAGCAATTAAATTTTGATGATGAGCTATAAAATAACCTCTACGCACTAGAAAACAGGAGGTTATCAACGCAAAAAGCCGAATTGCGCAGGGCAATCCGGCTTTAAAATAGGCAGCGGCCAGCCAGGCTAGGCCTGCTGATAGCCCTGCATGCCACCAATCAGGTTGCGTACGTGGTCGAAGCCGTGCTGCACCAGAAAGGCTTTAGCGGAAGCCGAGCGGCCACCACCTTTGCAGTGCACCACAATTTCCTGATGCTTCAGATCCTCCAGGTCCTCCAGCTTGGTGGGCAGCTCGCCCAGCGGAATATTGCGGCTGCCATCAATGCGGCTTTCCTCATTTTCCCAGGTTTCGCGCACGTCGATGATAATGGGGGCGGTACCGTTGGCTTGGCGCTCTTTCAGCTCGGCGGAGGTGATGTCGTTCATAAGGGGCAAGGGCAAGATGAGGGTGGCAAAAAGGCCGGAATTGGCCGGGAGTGTAAGGTTACTAAGAAACCAACAAACTACGGATGCTAGAGTTGGGCTATGGCCAACCGCTTGGTAACCGTTTGCCCGTTGGGCAATACCAGGCGCACCAGGTACAATCCGGCCGGCAACGGTAGCTGCAGCGTGGGCCGGCCCGCCTCCGAAGCCGGTTGCTCCCACACCACGCGGCCCACGGCGTCCAGCACGCTGGCCCGGGCGTAACGGCCCTGCACCTGTACCTGTCCATTGGCAGTAGGGTTAGGATAGAGCTGATACTGCGCTGCTACCTCGGCCGGGGCGGCGGTGGCCGTTATTACGCCGGTGGTTACCGGCCGCAGCATCAGGGAGCCGGCCGGGTGGTAGTTGGTGGCCGTGGAAGCCGGACTCCAGGCACCCTGGGAGCTAATGAAAAAAGTGTTAGCTGGGGGAGTATTGTTCAGATCCAGCCCAAACTCAATAAACTGGGGCGTGGAGGCCTGCCCGTACCCTGCGTAAAACCGGCCGCTCACCGGCACCGGGCTATCAAACGGTATTTCCACGAACGGCTGGCCTGCCGGCAGCGTGGCCGGAATGGTAAAGCTCTTGGTGGCCTTGGGCGTGGCGGCCGGCTGCCCGTTGCCGTTGTCGTCCCAGATGTTTACGGAAATCGGCCGGCCCGCCGCCGTAATCAGCGTGGGGGCCAGCCGGATGGCCCGAATCTGGTCGGGGCGGTTCAGGTCAAAGCGCAGGGCCAGGTAGCTGGCCGGACCCGTGGAAGCGGGCGGCAGACTCACGGTTGCTTCGGCAGTGCCGTCGTCGTAGGCGTAGTAGTCGGTCAGGTCGGTTACCCGCGTGAGGGTATCGTTGGGCAGGGTGAGCGGGTTGGTTTCGTTGCTGAGCAGCACCACGCGCTGGCGCAGCTGCTTGGCCGCCGGCGTGGTAGGCACCGTAGCCAGGCGCGGGTTGCCGATGATGGGCTGCTGGCGCAGGCCGGCATCAAGGGAGCGGTTGCCCTGCAAAAATCGGTTGCTCCCGCCGCCCACCACGTCCAGGTAGCCTTCCCAGGAAATAGGCGTGGGGGCCGGGCCGGCGTCTAGGTTATTCATGCTGGTGGCGGTGCGGTCGTTCAGCTCCTGGGCGGCGTTCTGGTTGAACTGCGCCACGGGCATGGCCGAAAACCGCTTCAGGGCGCTGGGCAGGGGCTTGCTGAGGGCAATGTCGCGGAAGGTGGAGTCGGTGGCGGTGCGGTTCCGGTCGAGGCGCACGTAGTCCACGCTCCAGGCGTCGCGGTTGTTGTAGAGGTAGCCGCTTACCCGAAACCGGAACTGGAAATTGGGGTGCAGAAAAGCCGCCTGGTTGACGGGCAGGGCCTTGAAGCGGAAGTTGGTAGTATCGGCCGGGCTGCGCAGCTGCCACACCTGTTGCCACTGGTCACTGGCATCTTTAAAATCGACGTACAGGGCCACGGGCCGGGTGCCGCTGGCCGCCGGAGGGCCCGTAATGGTGCCGGCCTGCCAGAAAAAGCTCAGAAACAGGTTGCTGGCCGCAGTCTGGCCGCTCAGGTCGATGGGCTGCGACGTGAGCACGTCGGCGTCGCCGAGCTGCGAGACGCCGCCCCGCGGGTTGCCCTGCGCATCCAACCCATCCAGCGTAGCCACGCCCCGGCTGATGGGCCGGCGCGGAAACCGGTTGTTTACCAGCGTACCGCCGGCCGTTTCCCAGCGCTGCCCATCGGGCGTGCCTTCCTTCTGACGGGAAAAATCATCGAAAAACGGCAGACCCAGGGCCGTTGGGCGCTGAGCCGCGGCGGGTGTTGCCAGGGTATGCGGCGGCTCAGCCCCGAGGGGCTGCACCACCTGGGCCCGCCCCACGGCCGGAACCAGCCCGAGCAGCGTTGCGGTGCCCAGCAAAGAGCGTAACGAAAAAGTCATAGGGCAAGGTAAAGAATTAGCAGAGTGAGGCCAGCCGGGCCGCCTTCCCTCACGCCTGAATAGCACAAGAGGTTCGTTGTACGTCAACGAACCTCTTGCTGCTTCTATTTCAAGCGGATTTTTAGTCAACGGCTTTCACCGGCTCTTTACCCGCCACCCACAAATCCACGAGCTGGCCCATGCGGATGGTGGTGCCGGGCGTCGAGGCGGGCCGCTGCTTTACCACGGTGCCTTCCGTCTCGCCGTCCTGAGGCTCCTGGTAGAAGATTTCGCCCACCTGCAGGCCCTGGCCCACCAGCAGGGTGGTGGCCTCATCGGCGGGCATATTCACCAGGTTGGGCACTGGGAATTCCTGGTTGCCCAGGCCGTCGCCCACTTCCAGATCCACGCGGGTGCCTTTGGTGATGGAGGCGCCGGCGGCTATTTCCTTGCCGTTCACCAGCTGCTTCAGCACCGCATCCTTCTGGATGTTGGGCACGAATTTCAGCTGACCCACCACCAGGTCGTAGCTTTTCAGAATCATCTGGGCGTTTTTTACCGAGCCGTCCGTCAGCTTGGGCATCTTGATAACGGGCGGGTTTTTCATTGAAACCGACACGTAAATCTTGCGGCCTTCCTTCACCTTCTCGCCGGCTTTGGGCTCCTGGGTAAGCACCGTGCCGGGCCGGATGCCGGCGTCGTAGGTGCTGTCGTCCACAAAGTACGCCAGGTCCCGCTCATCCAGATAGTCCTCCAGGTCGGCCTGGTTCATGCCGGTAATTTTCGGTACCACAATGGTTTCGCCGTGGTTGGTGGTAACGGGCAGGTACACAAAGAAGAACCCGAACACCAGGGCCGCCGTGGCTACCAGAATAATTACCACGTGCTTAAGCAGGTCGGCCGGCGTATCGGAGCGAAAAAAGGACATAGTAGCGTAAGCTTTAGCTTGCGTAATCGACCCCGCAAACGAGGGCCGGAGGGGTGAAAAATAAACGGGTGGCGTACGTTGTAGCTCGCACCGGGAGCCGGCTACCCAGGTAACGCCCGGCGCAAGCTAAAGCTTGCGCCACGGTTTTCGGTTAGCTCAACTGCTTCTCCGTGCGCTGCTTGCCAAACTCCAGAATCCGGTCGATGAAGTCGTAGGGCGTGTAGCCGGCCAGGGCCGTCTGGTGGAAGATGCAGGTGGCGGGCGTCATGCCGGGCAAGGAGTTCACCTCGATGATGAGCACTTCCACGGCTCCGTTCTGGCGCACCCGCACAAACGCGTCGATGCGGGCGTACCCCTGAATATTCAGGATTTCGGCCACCCGGCGCAGCTCCTTTTTCACCTCCTCCGACACGCGCTGGCGCTCCGTGGGCTCAGTGGCGTAGCGGGCCGGAGTGATGTTCTGGCCTTCGCCGGCCAGAAACTTCTCCTCCAGGCTCAGCACCTCGCCGGTAGCCAGGGCCTCGGAGGCCTCAAATACCTCAATCTGTAGCTGACCATTGGCGTCCCAGTGGGTGAGCAGACCGCCGGTTACTTCCAGGAAGTGGGCGGCGCCGTCGCGGCTAATGAGGGTTTCCACCAGAAAGGCGTCCTTCTGCGGGAATTCCTCCTTGAAGCCCAGGCTGAGGGTGGTGGCGTCGGTTTCGTTCAGGTCTTCCTGGCTGCGGAAGATGAGGCGGGTGAAGGCCTCCAGCTCCGCCCGGTTCTTGATTTTCTTTACGGCCGAGGAGCAGCCGTCGTCGGCGGGCTTGGCAATGAAGGGGTAGGGGAACTGGGTTTCGAGGCTGCGGTAGAAGCTCTCGGCGTCGGCGTCCCACTCTAGGCGGCTGGCCATGCGGTGCTCGGCCACGCGCAGGCCGGCCTGGCGCAGGCGCCGGTTGGTTTCGAACTTGTTGATGGTGATGCTGGAGCTTTCCACGCCCGAGCCGTTGTAGGGCAGCCCGAATTTCTCCAGCTCCCGCTGCAGGGCCCCATCCTCGCCGGGGCGGCCGTGCAGGGCAATGAACACCTCATCCACCATGCCCGCCAGCTCCTCGAACGATACACGGCGCGGCTGGGCCGTGGGCTGCCCGGCGTAGGTGCTGGTGATGCCCTGGGCCTCGTGGCGGATGCGCTCCAGAATGGGGTGCAGCGCGTGTCCGGCCTCCAGGTACTCCACTTTCTCGCGGATGTCGTCGGCGTTGTCCTTCAGCATCACGTTGATGGGCAGCACGTACAGGCGGAATTCCTGGCTGTTGCCGGTCAGGAACACGGGCACCGGCTCGTACTTGACGCTGGAGCTGAGCTTCTCGTAGATATTCCGCCCGCTCTCCACCGAAATGTGTCGCTCCGAGGAGTAGCCGCCCATAATGACGGCCACTTTGGTGCGGGTACGCTCTTCGGAAGCCCGGGCCGCCACGGCCGCATCCAGCTGGGCCAGCAGGCCCGCCAGCTTCACCGGCCGCAGCCCGCCGCGCCGCCGCGCCGCCAACGAGGTGCGGATCAGGAACGTCAGGAACTGGCTGGGGTTGAGCCCGATTTCGGCCGCCTGGTGGAAGAAGAACGAAGCCGGCAGCATGCCCGAGGTGGTGTTCGGGTCATTGAGGAACAGCTTGCCATCGGGGCCGATGAAGCCGTCGAGGCGGGCGTATACCTGAAAGCCGAACGTGCGGAACATTTCCTCACAGGCTTCCCGGATGCGCTGAATATCGGCTTCGGGTAAATCAATGGGCGTGACTTTGCGGGAGAGGCCGGGCAGGTACTTCGAGCGGTAGTCGAACATTTCCTCGCCCTTCACAATCTCCGTGGGCGGCAAAGCCAGCGGCTGGCCGTCGGCGTCCTCCACCACAATGCAGGAAAACTCGCGGCCCTGCACGAAGCTCTCCACCAGCACCTGGGTTTCGCCTTCCACGCTGGTCAGGCGCACGGCTTCGGCCGTGGCCAGGTGCGCATCCAGGGCGCGCAATAGCTCCTCGGGCTGATAAATCAGTTGCGAGTTGTCTGTTGTCCGTTGCCCGTTGGGGACAGTGGCTGGCTCGTTTGAAACCGGCACCTCAGAACCGGCAACTGGCAACTCCAATACCACCGGCAGGCCAATTCCGTCGCGGATGTCCACCAGCTGCTGCAGCCACACGGTTTTCTGCTGCTGCGACAGTGCCTGCCACTCCGTTTGGGTTACGGTTTTGCGGAACAGGCTGCGTTCCACGGCGGTGGCAAATTTGGCTACATCGGCTTCGCGCAGGATGCTGATGCCGATGCTGCTGCCCTGGCGCGGGGCCTTGAACACCAGCGGCAGGCCCAGCTCGCGCACCAGGTAGTCGAGGGTAGCCTGCGGGTCGGCCGCGTCCCACTCTTCGGCCGTGATGAGGCGGAAGTCGGGCGTGGGGCGGTTCAGGGCTTTGAGCAGCTTCTTCTGGGCAATCTTATCAATGCCGAAGGCCGAGGGCAGGATGCCGGAGCCTGAGTACGGAATGCCGTACCACTCCAGCAGGCCCTGAATGGCACCGTCCTCGCCGGCCGGGCCGTGCAGGGCCAGGAAGGCGAAGTCGATAAGGCCGGCCAGCTCCCGGGGCTCCACCCGGCGGCCCACTTCCGCAATAATGCGGTCCTGCTCCTCCAGGTTCAGCTCGCCCAGGCTCTCGAAGTACATCTGCACCGGCAGCTCCGTGCGCGGCAGCGCCGACACGGGCGGGTAAAAGTCCCGGATGGTGCCTTTGTAGATGTATTCCCAGTTGAGCAGGATGAAGTTGCCACGGCTGTCCACAAACACGGGCACAGCCTCAAACAGGGACTTATCCAGATTATCGTACACGGTGCGGCCGCCCGCGAAGCTGATTTCCCGCTCGCGCGACGGGCCACCGAAGAAGATGCCAATTTTCATATCGGGGGCAAAGGTAGTATTTCAAGAGGTGAGGATGGAATAGGGCGTCTGGTGAAAACAAGCCCGTCATTCCAAGCGGAGCGTGGAATCTCGCGTGCTGAGGTTGTAATGCTATTCAGACATCAGCACGCGAGATTCCTCGCTCCGCTCGGAATGACGTTCTGGCCTCCTTATCCGTTCCTTTACCCTCTCATTCCCCCATTACCTATCTTCGCCCCAGCCAAACCCATTTCCTGTTCCATGAAAACGCTCGATCAATACAACTTCGCCGGCAAGCGCGCCGTGGTGCGCGTAGATTTCAACGTGCCGCTGGATAAAAGCTTCGCCATTACCGACGATACCCGCATCCGGGCCGCTACGCCCACTATTAAGAAGATCCTGCAGGATGGCGGCTCGGTGGTGCTGCTCTCACACCTGGGCCGGCCCAAAGGTGGCCCCGAGGATAAATACTCGCTCAAGCACATTGTAGCCCGCCTGAGCCAGGAGTACGGCCAGGAAATACAGTTCGCCGACGACGCCCTGCAGGCCGAGGACAAAGCCCAGGCTTTGCAGCCCGGCCAGATTCTGCTGGTGGAAAACGTGCGCTTCTACGCCGAGGAAGAAAAAGGCAACGCCGAATTTGCCGCCAAGCTGGCCAAACTCGGCGACGTGTACGTGAACGATGCCTTCGGTGCGGCCCACCGTAAGCACGCTTCCACCGCCGTTATTGCCGACTCGTTTGCCGCCGAGGACCGCGTAGGCGGCTACCTGCTGCAGGGCGAGCTGGACAACGCCAAAAAGGTGCTGGAGCAGGCCGAGCGCCCATTCACCGCCATCATGGGCGGGGCCAAGATTTCCGACAAAATCCTCATCATCGAGAAGCTGCTCGATAAAGTAGACAACCTGCTCATCGGCGGCGGCATGGCCTACACGTTTGCCAAGGCCCAGGGCGGTGAAATCGGTAACTCGCTGCTGGAGGCCGATAAAATGGACCTGGCCCTGGAGCTCATCGAAAAGGCCAAAGCCAAAGGCGTGAACCTGGTGCTGCCCACCGACAGCCTCATTGCCGATAAATTTGCCAACGACGCCGCCACACAGGTAGCGCCCAACAACCAGATTCCGGAAGGCTGGATGGGCCTCGACCTGGGCCCCGAGTCCATTAAGGCGTTCAGCGAGGTGGTGCGCAACTCCAAAACCATCCTCTGGAACGGCCCGATGGGTGTGTTCGAAATGAGCAACTTCGCCAAAGGCACCGAAACCGTAGCCCAGGCCATTGCCGATGCCACCCAGCAAGGCGCCTTCAGCCTCATCGGCGGCGGCGACTCGGCCGCAGCGGTTAACCAGCTCGGCTTCTCGGAGCAGGTAAGCTACATCAGCACCGGCGGCGGCGCTTTACTGGAGTACATGGAAGGCAAAGAGCTGCCCGGCGTAACCGCGCTGGGGTAGGGTTATAAGTCAGCGCATTTATATCACTATAAAAGCCCACGTACAGGTTATGTCCGTGGGCTTTTATAGTGTTTTGCAGGGCTAGTTGGCAGAAGGGGCAAGTCCGTATTCGTCTCCCAGAATATTCTCTGCTCCGAAAAAACGGCCAAGCAATCGGGTTTTCAACTGATCAAACTGAGTATTGTTGATTGCTCCAAGACTCCGTAACCACTCAAGGCGGGCTAGTTGAGGCTCAGCTGGCAACAGAGGGTCAACTACGGCATACTGCCTGCGCATATACAAGATGGTATGGTCGCGCAGGGCGTTGGCGAAATCGTAAAGCGCGGCTTTATTACGAGGGCTGTGGAACAGTGCGATATTGCCCCGCCCGGTCGTAATCAGAAAATCATGGCGCCAGATCTGCAGAATATAGGCTCCTAACCCCAGGAAAATACCGAGTAGAATCAACAGAAGCCATGTAGCTGATTCCCGTTGGTTGGGTTGAGTTACCAGTGTGTAGCAGGCTTTACCACACCCGAAACCGAGAAAAATCTCAATTAACAGTAGTCGAAACGGAACAAAGTGATGATGGCCAACTCCAATTGGTAATAGTTCCTCGTAGGGAATGTCAACGGCTGTCTGTTGAAAGAAGCGCTTCTCTTCAATGCGCAGGTTGTTCTCCTGCATGGTGAGCTTGGTAAAGCCGATAAGCGGATAAGTCTGATTGATCTGCCGAGTAGGAGTAGTCATAAAGTGCTCGATAAGACAGCAAAAATAGTCTAATTCAGATACGGCGTTTCCAGGTCCTGGCCCATGAGTTTCACCGGATCGAGGGAAAGGCGACCGGTGAGGCGGGTGCTGAGGGTACGGTATTCCTGCTCCGAAAGCACCTTCAGCTGCCGCAGCCAATGCAGGCGATGCAGCTGCAGCTCAATGTGGCCGAGCGGATTTACGGTGGCGTATTCCTCGCGCAGGTAGGCGTGGGCCCGTAGCTGCATGGCATCAATAAAAGTGGTAAGGGCAGCGCGGTTCCGGGGGGCATCGTGAAAAGCCAGGTGGATGCGGTTGGTGGTAAGCAGCACACGGCGGCCACGGTAGCGGCGCACCAGCACTACTGCTGCCAGTCCCAGCAGAAAGCCGCCGCAGGCTACCCACAGTTCCGTAGGCAGCGGGTTCTTGTTCTGCAGCAGCCGGCTGATACCCTGCACTAGCACCCAAACAGCTACCCAGGTTCCGGCCGGTGGCATCCGCAGCGGGTCGGGCCTCTGGTGTTCCAGGGTTACCGGCAGCAGCTCTTCGTAAGGAATTTCGGTTTCCAGCCGGGCCGCCCCGCGGCGCGGACCCTGGCTGACGTACAGCCCATTTGGGCCGAGAACCAGCCGTGTAGAGCCTCGCAGGAAATGATGTTGAGAGAATTGAGGAACCGTCATGCACAAATGCCAGCCGCGGGGAAACCCCGCAAGTCGGCGGAAATCATCAGGATAAAAGAATAGGGGAGGGCGTAAAGCACAGCGCAAAAATAAGCAGCATCAGCCACCCCAGCACCTGGCGGCCCCTGGACAGCGGCTGCTCCCGGGGCGCTACCGGATGAAAAATGCCCGTAGCGCGGGCCAGCAGCAACCCAAACAGCAGCCAGCCCGGCATCCCCATCAGGCCCGGTATGGCCGAGGCTAGAGCTATCTGCCCCAGCCACACGGCCCCCGCCAGCAACACGGCCCGGCGGGCCGTGGGCACCGCCCGCCGGAACACCAGCCACAGGTAGAGCCCGTAGGGTACCGCGCCGTACAGCCACATATCAGCGCCGGAATGCAGCGTGAACAGGCCCAGCCCGGCATAGAAGATAAAGGCCGTGAACAGCCCCACCGACACCCGCGCCGCCCGACGCGGCCCCAGCAACCCGTACACGATGTGGCCCCCATCCAACTGCCCAATGGGGAGCAGATTCAGGGCCGTGAAAAACAACGCCAGCACGCCCGCCACCAACACCGGATAATGCACCAGCTCATTCGGATGCGGCATCCGGGCCGGATCGGCCAGCCACGCCGCCAGCCATTTAAACAGCAGCGGCTGGGCAAGCACCAGACTATTCCCTGGTTTCAGATGTTGATATACATGCTGGGCGTACTCAGAGCCAAAAGGCCGGTACTCCGGGTGAAAACCGTACAGATACTCCAGCGGCGGCAGATGAGTGAGGCCATACGCCAGCACGCCCACGGCCACCACAAAGCCGGCCAGCGGCCCGGCCAAGCCCACGTCAAAAAACTCCTGACGGGAAAAAATTCGGTCCTTGATGCGGATAACGGCCCCAAACGTGCCTATGCCGATGGGTAGCGGAATAAAGAACGGCAGCGTGGCCCGGATGCGGTAGTAGCGGGCCGTGAAATAGTGCCCGAACTCATGCACCGTGAGCACACCCAAAAATGGCACCGAATACCACAGTCCAACTTTCAGCGCGGCCCATAGCCGCGGCTGCAACAGCACCTCAAACGGCAGCCATATATCCGCTAGAAACTGATTACGCATCAGCTGCACCCCGGCCAGCGTGGTGGTCAGGGCCGTGAGCAGAAACAGCCCCAGATGCAGGGCATATCGCAGAGGACGGGGCCAGGGTTGCCGCTCGTAGCGCCGGAACGCAGCCTTGGCATCCTGCGCGGCGGCCGTTGAGGATAGAACAGGCCCCGAAGCGTCAGGCAGCGGGAGGAGCGGTGGATTCTCGGTTGGGGAAGGCACGGAGGGCAGCGGGCAAAGCGTCGAGCAGCGTGAGCGGCGGAGTCAGAAAAAGCGTGTGCAGTCCCAGGCGCTGAGCCGTAGCAATATGCTGGGGACTGTCCTCAATAAACAACGTTTCTTCGGCCTTCCAGTTCATCTCCCGCAGGGCGTGGTGGAAAATTTCCTCGCCCGGCTTGCGCAGCCCCACCTGCTGGGAGTAAAACACCCGGTCCAGGCAGTCGGCAATGCCATGCTCCAGACCGTACTGCGTTTTCAGCCGCCGGTTTATTTCCTCAATGTGAATATGGTTGGTGTTGGAAAGCAGGGCGGTCTGGTGGCCCTGGGCCCGCAACTCGGCAATAAGGGCCAGGCGCTCGGCCGGTACATCCAGCAACATGGCGTTCCAGGCAGCGTCCAGCTCGGCATCGGTGGCCGTAAGCCCGTAATGCTGCCGCAGCCCCGCCCGAAACTGGTCGGGGGTGAGCTGGCCGGTTTCCATTTGGTCGAACAGTTCGGCCTGGGCCGCCTGGGTAAACTCAATGGCACTACCGTGCCGGCGCATGGCGTCCACAGTCAGGCCGTAATCAATGTTGATGAGTACGCCCCCAAAATCGAAGAGCAGGTTCGTCAGCTTGCGCGTCATGAAGTCAGGTCAAACGGCCTGCCCGGGGCTATTAGCAAACTTTCCGGGGCAGGCGAATTGCAAATACGGCCGCAAAAGTCGAAGTTTGCACAGCTGAAACCAACTGCTACGCGGGAAGTTTCGCCTAGGGCCTATAGCTCAATCGGTTAGAGCAACTGACTCATAATCAGTAGGTCGCTGGTTCGATTCCAGCTGGGCCCACCAATAGCTTTAAAAAACCTCATTAGCGACGTTCTAATGAGGTTTTTTCTTTTATTCTGAAGCCGTAGATGGGTAAGCACTTCTTTTATCTTTAGACTTACAGGTAATGAACTCCTTGCTGAATAGCTTCTATTGCAGGATATAAAAGCACTTTTCTAGACCTCAGGATGGCTGATACAAGCAGTATGCTCCACCGGAAAACAGCAATGAACGTGGTAACATAAAGGCCAAACGGCAGCACTCAGCCCCGGCCTGTGAATTAGGCAAAACGCCAATGGAGTAGGGTACGTAAGCAGGCAGATGACAGAGCAGCAACCATTCGAGCCGGAAATTCCGGAAGAACCCCAGGTCAATGACCATTTCCTGGAAGATTTAGCCGCCGCAACAGGACTGTTCAACCCGGCCATGATTGTGGAGGAGCTGCAGGAACTGGACCGGCTGGATACGGCTGCATCTGCGGAGCAGGTAGCCGCACACGAGGAGAAAGAGGCCGGGGCGGTGGCCCCGGACCCTGAAAATCTTCCTTAAACTCCAGCTCAGCAAGTTGCTACTGCTTCGGGTTGAGTGGCATCCGTACGGGAAGTGAAAAATCAGTTTATTTGAGGAAGCTCATATCGACTTCCCGTTCATGCCTACTCGTCGCAAATTTATTGCCTCTTCAGCTGCTGGCCTGGCCGCGCTGGCAGCCAGCCCCTCGGTAGAAGCCCTGAGCCTGCCACCTGCGCCGGTAGCGGGGAAGCCGCAGGTCATTTCAACCTGGGATACTGGCCTGGCCGCCAATCTGGGTGCCTGGAAAGTGCTCAGCAAAGGTGGCCGCGCCCTTGATGCGGTAGAAGCCGGCGTGATGGTAACGGAAGACTCGCAGAACTGCTGCGTGGGCCTGGGCGGTAATCCCGACCGGGAAGGCATCGTGACACTGGATGCCTGCATTATGGATGACCAGTTTAACTGCGGCAGCGTGGCGGCCCTGGAGCGCATCAAACACCCCATCAGCGTGGCCCGGCGCGTGATGGAACGGACCCCGCACGTGATGCTGGTAGGGGAGGGCGCGCAGCAATTCGCCGTGGCGCAGGGCTTTCCGCTGGAAGCCCAGAAGCTCAGCCCCGATGCCGAGAAGGCCTATAAAGAATGGTTGAAAACCAGTCAATACAAACCCGTAGTCAATATTGAGAACTCCGGAACCCGTAATACCGGCCCGGTAGGCGGCGCCAACAACCACGATACCATTGCCATGCTGGCCCAGGATGTCCAGGGCCGCCTCAGCGGCAGCTGTACTACCAGCGGCATGGGCTTCAAGATGCGTGGCCGCCTCGGCGACTCGCCCCTCATTGGCTCGGGCTTGTTCGTGGATAATGCCGTGGGTGCGGCGGCAGCAACCGGCCAGGGGGAAGATGTGATTCGGATTGCCGGCGCGCATACGGTGGTGGAGCTGATGCGCCAGGGCATGTCGCCGAAAGCGGCCTGTAAAGCAGCTATTGAGCGGGTAGCCAGAATTAAAGGTGATAAGGCCAAAGATATTCAGGTGTGCTTTATTGCCATTAGCGCCCAGGGGCAGCATGGGGCGTTTGCCCTGCAGAAAGGCTTCAGCTATGCCGTGTGCGACGCCCAGAATCAGCAGCAGCTTATTCAGGCGGAGTATCTGCTGAAATGAGCCTGCTACTGGAAATCTGTGCGGGCTCGGTGCAGTCGGCCGTGGCGGCGCAGGCGGGGGGCGCTAACCGGATTGAGCTGTGTCAGAGCTTGGAGCAGGGGGGCGTTACGCCTTCCTACGGTACCATTCAGCGCGTACTGGCTCTGCTGACTATTCCTGTATTTGTGCTGATCCGGCCGCGGCCAGGCAACTTCGTGTATGATGCGGAAGAAATGGCCATCATGGAAGCCGACATCCGCCAGTGCCGGGCACTGGGTTGCGCAGGCGTGGTGCTGGGGGCTTTGGATAAAACGGGCCGCGTGGATTTGGCTACCTGCCGGCAACTGGTGGAAGCGGCGGGGAATATGTCGGTTACTTTCCACCGCGCCTTCGATGTCTGCTTGGACCAACATCAGGCTCTGGAAGATGCTATTGTGCTGGGCTGCCACCGGGTGCTGACTTCCGGCGGGCAGCTAACTGCGCCACAGGGGCAGGAGCAACTGGCCGCGCTGGTGCAGCAGGCGGGCGGGCGCATTCAGATTATGCCCGGCTCAGGCGTCACACCCACCACTATTCAGGATTTGGCTCGGTGCACCGGAGCGCAGGAATTTCATGCCAGTGCCAAAAAGCTGTTGGCCGGTCCGCCCGCAGCCAAAGCCACTGAGTTTGATGCGCCGCGCTGGGAAACCGACGCCGATAGTGTGCGGGAACTGGTAATGAGGCTATGCGCCGTGCAGGAATGAGCTGCAGACTGTCTGGGGCACCTGACGTTCAGCAGGGCGTTTTTCTAGGCGGCTCCGTGAGCAAGTGGTTTGCCTATTTACAGGGCGGCTGGCAGGAGAGCCTGCGGGAATTCCCTTTTTTAAAGGTGGTGGAGCAGCTGGTGGTTGCGCCTTCCACTCTCGATAACGCGGCCGTCCTGGGTGCCGCGGCCTTGTGCCACATTAAGCAGGAGCTACCTTTCCATCCTTCTACTGTGCATTCCCTGTGAGAAAGAAAATCTGGCTACCCTTGGCTGCATTCCTTAGCCTGTCCGGAGCCGTTTCCGCTCAGCAACCGGCCGCAAGCCCGGCAGCCTCCATTATTCCACAGCCGGTGCGCCTTATGGCTGGCACCGGCAGCTTCGTCGTCACGCCGGCTACCAAAATATATGTTGACCCCAAAAACGGGGAGCTGCGCCGCATTGGCGAGACGCTGAGCCAGGATATCAGACGAACATCGGGCGTGCAGCTTCAGGTAGTAGCCACGCCAAGCAACCCCGACGCTGGTAGTATCCGGCTAACGTTACGGCCCGCGCTGGATACATTAAGCACGGAAGGCTATATGCTCAGCGTACAGCCCACGCAGGTGGTACTGGCTGCCAGCAACGCTCAGGGGGTGTTTCGGGGCTTGCAAACCATCCGGCAGCTACTACCTGTTCAGCGCGGGGCAGCCGTGAGGTTGCCGGCCGTAGAAGTCATTGACAAGCCCCGCTACCAGTGGCGCGGCATGCACCTGGATGTCAGCCGGCATTTTTTTGGGGTGGAGTTCGTCAAGAAGTATATCGACTACCTGGCACTGCACAAGCTGAATACCTTCCACTGGCACCTGACCGACGACCAGGGCTGGCGCATCGAAATCAAGAAATATCCCAGGCTAACCTCGGTAGGCGGCTGGCGCGACGGCACCCTCATCGGCCACTACACCGACCAGCCCCATCAGTTCGATAACGTCCGCTACGGCGGCTTCTACACCCAGGAGCAGATCAGGGAAGTGGTGCGGTACGCCCAGGAGCGCTACATCACGGTGGTGCCGGAAATTGAGATGCCCGGCCACGCGGTGGCGGCGCTGGCGGGGTACCCGGAATTGTCGTGCACGGGCGGGCCGTTCAAGGTAGAGGGACTGTGGGGCGTGTTCGATGATATTTTCTGCGCCGGCAACGAGCAGACGTTTACTTTCCTGCAGGACGTGCTGACGGAGGTGATGCCGCTGTTTCCGGGCAAAATCGTGCACATCGGCGGCGACGAAGCGCCCAAAACCCGCTGGCACAATTGCCCCAAATGTCAGGCCCGCATGAAGGCCGAGGGGTTGAAGGATGAGCACGAGCTGCAGAGCTATTTCGTGCAGCGCATGGAGAAGTTCGTCAACTCCAAAGGCAAAAGCATCATCGGCTGGGATGAGATTCTGGAAGGCGGCCTGGCCCCTAATGCGGCTGTTATGTCGTGGCGCGGGCAGGAAGGCGGCACCACGGCGGCCCGGCAAAAACACAACGTGGTGATGACGCCCGGCTCCCATTCCTACTTCGACCATTACCAGGGCCTGCCCGAGCTGGAGCCGCTGGCCTTCGGGGGCTATTTGCCGCTGTCGAAGGTGTACACCTTCGAGCCCACCCCGAAGGAGCTGACACCCGCCGAGCAGCAGTACATTCTGGGCGGGCAGGCCAACATCTGGACCGAGTACATTCCCACCGAACAGCAGGTGGAGTATATGGCGTTTCCGCGCATGTCGGCGCTGGCGGAGGCGCTCTGGACGCCTGCCCGCCAACGCAACTGGCCCGATTTTCAGCAGCGCATGCAACAGCAGTACCGCCGCTACGAGGCCTGGGGGGGCAACTACGCCCGCAGCGCCTTCAACGTGCGCCCCCAACTCACCCTCGACCCCGCCCGCCGCACCACCACTGTAACCCTGCAGATGGACGCCGCCGGCCCGCAGATCCGCTACACCTCGGATGGCTCGGAGCCCACGGCTGCGTCCATGGCCTATACTCAGCCGTTCACGGTGCCCAACTCAGCCGTTATCAAAGCGGCATCTTTTGAAGAGGGGAAGATGACGGGCAAGGTCACAACGCGGGAGCTGCTCATGCACCAGGCGTTTGCTAGGCCCGTAACTCTGCTCAACGAGGCCAACAAGAGCTACAAAGGCATGGGGCCGCTCACGTTAGTAGATGGTCAGAAAGGCTCCACCAACCACGCCGACGGGCAGTGGCTGGGTTTCTATGGCTCCGATTTGGTAGCCACCCTGGACCTGCAAAAGCCCACCGAAATCAACACGGTTACCAGCACTTTCCTGCGGGCCGTGGGCTCCGGAATTCAACTGCCCACCAGCGTAGAAGTGGCCGTGTCGGAGGATGGTAGAACCTTCCAAACCGTGTACTCCGCACCCGTTTCGGTGCAGACCGCGCCGGCCAAGCCCAGTGTCAGCGAAGTGCGGGCGGACGTGAAAAAGACCAAATCCCGGTATGTTCGGGTGACGGCCCGCAACGCCCAAGCCCCCGGAGCCGCCAGGCCTGATACCTGGCTGTTTGTGGATGAAATTGTGGTGCAGTAGCGGGTGCTTTTGTCCGGGCAGCGCGCCACTGGATTATCCTGCTTTTTTGACCCTGTTTACTTCTCAAATGCCAGCGTATGCAGCTTCTTTTTAGTCGGTTTTTTCTGTTGGGTACGGTGCTCAGCTGGGGCTTAGTCGTGTTAGGCTGCACCCGCATCCAGCCGGCTCGTACACCGGCGGCAACAGCCAAAGCCCCCGAGCCCAGCCTGACGCGCTACGTGGATCCGTACATCGGAACAGGCTTCCACGGGCACGTATTCCTGGGGGCGAATGTGCCGTTCGGGGGCGTGCAGCTGGGGCCCGTCAACGTGACGGAGGGCTGGGACTGGTGTTCGGGCTACCATTATTCCGACTCCACCATCGTGGGCTTCGCCCACACCCACCTCAGCGGCACCGGCATTGGTGACCTGGGCGACGTGACGGTGATGCCGACCACCGGGCCGGTGCGCGTGATGGAAGGCCGGGCGAAGAATCCGGAGCGGGGCCTGCTGTCGTTTTTCTCACACAAGGAAGAAGAGGCCCGGCCCGGCTACTACGCCGTGCGCCTGAAGCGCTACGATATCCGGGCCGAGCTAACGGCCACCGAGCGGGTAGGCTTCCACCAATACACTTTCCCCAAGTCCGACGCCGCGCACCTCGTGTTTGATTTGCAGCAGGGTATCGGCTGGGATTTGGCCACCGATACCCACATTGAGCAGCTCAACGACAGTACCCTCATCGGCTACCGCAACTCCAAAGGCTGGGCTGAGGATCAGCGGCTGTACTTCGCGGCCGTTGTTTCCCGGCCCATCCGCAGCTTCAGCAGCGTACAGGTGCTCGATACGCTGGGCAACACCAAGCCCGCCGCCACTGGCAACCGCCTCAAGGGCGTGCTCACCTTCGCCACTCAGGCCGGGGAGAAAGTAAAGCTGAAAGTGGGCATTTCGCCCGTTAGCACGGATGGCGCGCTGGCCAACATCCGGGCCGAAATTCCGCACTGGGACTTTACGAAAGTGGTAGCGCAGGCCGATGCCGCCTGGAGCCGGGAGCTGCAGAAGGTACAGATTCAGGCCGACGAAAACCGCCGGAAAACCTTCTACACGGCCCTGTACCACACCATGATTGCCCCCTCGGTGTTCAACGACCACAACGGCGACTACCGCGGCACCGACAAGCAGGTGCACCGCAACCCGGGCTTCACCAACCTCACCACCTTCTCGCTCTGGGACACCTACCGGGCCGCGCACCCGCTGTTCACCATTCTGCAGCCCGAGCGGGTGAATGATATGGTGAACTCCATGCTGGCCATATACCAGCAGCAGGGCAAGCTGCCGGTGTGGCACCTGATGGGCAACGAAACCAACTGCATGGTGGGCTACAGCGCCGTGCCCGTGGTGGTGGATGCCTACCTGAAAGGCTTCAAGGGGTTCGATGCTAACCTCGCCTACGAGGCCGTAAAAGCCACTGCCATGCGCGACGAGTTCGGGCTGAAAGCTGTGAAGGCCCAGGGCTTTATTCCGGCCAACAGCGAGGTGGAAAGCGTGTCGAAAGGCCTGGAGTACGCCCTGGCCGACTGGTGCATTGCCCAGATGGCGCTGAAAATGGGAAAGCAGGCTGATTACGCCTACTTCAGTAAGCGCGCCCAGAACTACCAGAACTACTTCGATAAAAAAGCCGGCTTCATGCGCGGCCGGGTGTCGCAAACCGAGTGGCGCACGCCCTTCGACCCCTTCAAATCGGTACACATGAAAAGCGACTTCACCGAGGGCAACGCCTGGCAGTACACCTGGCTGGTGCCCCAGGACGTGGAGGGCCTGATTACGCTGCTGGGCGGGGAGCAGCGGTTCACGCAGAAGCTGGATTCGTTGTTTCTGGTGCAGGGCAGCATGGGGAAAGAAGCCTCGCCGGATATTTCGGGGCTGATTGGCATGTACGCCCACGGCAACGAGCCGGGCCACCACATCACCTACCTCTACAGCTACGTGGGTCAGTCTTGGAAAACAGCCGAGAAGGTGCGCTTTATCACCGATAATTTCTACACAGCCCGGCCCGACGGCATCATCGGCAACGAGGATGTGGGGCAGATGTCGGCCTGGCATGTGTTATCCACGCTGGGTTTCTACCCGCTGAATCCGGCTAACGGGGCCTACGTGTTCGGCAGCCCGGCCGTGGAGCGGGCCACCATCCGGCTGGCAGCCGGCAAAACGCTCACCATCGAGGCTAAAAACAACAGCGCGACCAACAAGTACATCCAGGCCGTAACCCGCAACGGCCGGGCCTACACAAAATCCTACATCACCCACCAGGACTTGCTGCAGGGCGGCACGCTGGTAGTTGAAATGGGCCCGACCCCCAGCCCCACCTGGGGCGTGGCCCCCGCCGACAGGCCCAAGTCGGTGCTATAAACGATGCCAGAGTGCTCTGCCGGGTAAATAAATAGAACGTCATGCTTCGAAAAGCTCAGTACGACGTTCTGCATTTAATTGCCGGACTCTCTTAACAGCACCCGACGACAGCACGCGAGATTCCTCGGCTTCGCTCGGAATGACGTACTTATTCCTCCCCAATCCCAACCACCAACTCCCATTCAACCCATGAACCGCCGACACTTTCTTCAGGGACTCACGCTGCTTTCCGGTGGCGCGCTGCTGCAACCGACTTCCGTGCTGGGTGCTGCTCCGGCTTTCCCGGTGGTGCGGCCGGCGGAGGCGAAGCGGCGGTTCCGGAGCCGCGCAGTGGAGGCGGCTATCAAGGAGTTTCAGAAGAAAGTGCCCAACCAGGAACTGGGCTGGCTGTTCGGCAACTGTTTTCCGAGTACCCTGGACACTACCGTAACCTACGCCCTGCGCGAAGGCCGACCCGATACCTACGTCATCACCGGCGACATTGACGCCATGTGGCTGCGCGACTCCTCGGCCCAGGTGTGGCCCTATCTGCAGTTCATCAAGAAGGATGCAGAGCTGCGGCAGCTGGTAGCCGGCGTTATCAACCGCCAGACGCGCTGCATCCTCAAAGACCCCTACGCCAACGCGTTTTACGGCGACGACGCGCGGGTGGGGGAGTGGAAATCGGACCTGACGGCTATGCAGCCCGGCGTACATGAGCGGAAATGGGAAATAGACTCCCTCTGCTACCCCATCCGGCTGGCCTATCACTACTGGAAAACCACCAACGATGCTGCGCCGTTTGACGCCGCCTGGCAGCGGGCCATCAAGCTGGTGCTGCAAACCTTCCGGGAGCAGCAGCGCGAGGACAGCCTGGGCCCTTACAAGTTCCAGCGCGAAACCGCCACCGCCACCGATACGCAGCCCATGAACGGCTACGGCTACCCCGTGCGCCCGGTGGGCCTGATCTGCTCCGCCTTCCGCCCCAGCGACGACGCGACGCTCTACTCGTTTCTGGTGCCCAGCAATTTCTTCGCCGTAATCAGTCTGCGCCAGGCCGCCGAGATGCTGACCCAACTAGCCCAGGATACCACCACCGCCCGGCAGCTCACCGCCCTGGCCGACGAAGTAGAAGCCGCCCTGCGCCAGTACGCAGTTGTCGACCACCCGCAGCACGGCAAAATCTACGCCTACGAGGTGGATGGTTTCGGCAGTCAGGTGCTCATGGACGACGCCAACGTGCCCAGCCTGCTGGCGCTGCCCTACCTGGGTGCCGTATCAGCCACTGACCCTGTTTACCAGAATACGCGGCGGTTTCTGCTGTCCGAAAACAACCCCTTCTTCTTCAAAGGCCAAGCCGCCGAAGGCATTGGTGGCCCCCACGTGGGCCAGGATATGATCTGGCCCATTGCCATTACCATGCGCGGACTCACCAGTCTTCAGGACGACGAAATCCGGGCGTGTGTGCAGAGCCTGCGCGCCACCCACGCCGGCACCGGATACATGCATGAATCCTTCCACAAGGACGACGCCACCAGGTTCACGCGGGCCTGGTTTGCCTGGGCCAACACCCTGTTCGGCGAGTTCCTGTGGAAGGTGTACCAGGAGAAGCCGCAGCTGCTGGCGTAATGATTAAATCATCATGCTGTTTAAAAAGTAGAACGACGTCATGCTGAGCGCAGCCGAAGCATCTCGCGTGCTGACGCAAGATTGTTTTTCAACGAAGCGGGAGAGATGCTTCGGCTGCGCTCAGCATGACGTTCTTCTGCATCGTTCAGGCGGCCCAGACATTATTCGACACCATTGGTTGACAGGAAAGCCGTAAGCTCCCCCGAATACGTGAGCGTAAGCTGGTGCATAGCCCGGGTGCAAGCCACGTACAGCATGCTTCGGTCAACGTCCGTTCGGTAGTTGCGCGCGGAAACAAAAGGCACGATGACGGCATCAAATTCCAGCCCCTTGGCCAGGTGAGCCGTGGTGATGATAACGCCCTCTTTGAACTTGGTGGATTCGTCGGTGAGCAGGTACACGCCGGGGGCTTGCAGCGCCTCATACACCTGCTCGGCTTGCCGGAGGGTTTTGCAGATAATGCCCAGCGAGTGACTGGCGGAGGCAGGGAAATCCGTTAACAATTGCCGAATGGCCTCCAGCTCTTCCTGCCGGTTCCCGCAGCGGGTTACCGCAGGTGTGGGACCGTGCCGCTCCAGCGGAATAATGTCCGGGTTAGGCGTGATGCGCTGAGCAAAGGCCGTAATTTCAACGGTGGAGCGGTAGCTACGGTAGAGCTTTACCACATCGGCCTGCGGAAACACCCGTTCAATGGTTTCGGCCGAGGACGCGCTGTAGGGGTTCACTGTCTGGCTGACGTCGCCGAGGATGGTTTTGCGGCAGTGGAACAGGCGCGACAGCACGGCGTACTGCACCGGCGTGTAGTCCTGCATTTCATCCACTAGCAGGTGCTTCACGTGGTCGTAGCCGGGCAGGCCTTCCAGCCGGATGCGCAGGTAAATCAGGGCAAATACATCGGCGTATTCAAGCCGCTGGCCGGGGTGGAATTTCAGCAGCTCGGGCCGCCCGATCCAGCGGTAAAAGTCCCGGTATAAGTCCACCACGTTGTGCAGCCGGAACATGCGGGGCAGGGCCTCGCCAATCGTGCCTTTTTCCTGACCCGTGAGCTTGCGGCCGGCCGCGTCGCGCACGAAGGCCCGCACGTCGTTGGCAACCAGCGCAAACCGTTTCAGCAGCGGCACGCGGTGGTAGGTCCGGAACTTCTGCTGAATAAAGGCCGCCGGCACCACCGTGCGGCCCACCCGCAGCTCGGTTACGGTGAAGTAGGTATTCTCAATGTGCAGCAGGTACTGGTTCAGCTGGCTCAGGAACTCAAACGACGACTTGAACCGAATCCGCTCGATAAAGGCGGCGTCGTGGTGCTCCAGCAGCGCGGAAACCTGATCGAAGAAGGTCTGGAACGAGTAGCGGTTTTCCAGCAGATCGGCGGCCAGCTCCTCCATACCCATTTCCGGAATGTGCTCTTCGCCCAGTTCGGGCAGCACGTTGGAAATGTAGTCGGCAAAGACCTTGTTGGGGGAAATAATCAGGATATCCTTGGCGGCAATGGTTTCGCGGAAGCGGTAGAGCAGAAAGGCAATGCGGTGCAGGGCAATGGAGGTTTTGCCCGAGCCGGCCACGCCCTGAATTACCATCACTGTAGCCTCCTCGTTGCGGATTACCGCGTTCTGGTCGCGCTGAATGGTGGCGACGATATTCTTCATCTTATCGTCGGAGGACTTGGCCAACTCCTGTTGCAGCACGTCGTCGTGAATGTTCACGTCGCTGTCGAGCACAAACTCCAGGCGGCCGTCCCGGATTTTATACTGCCGCTTCAGGTCGATGTGGCCGTGCACCGGGCCCGATGGCGTAGCGTAGGAAGCCTCGCCCAGCTCAAAATCATAGAACAGCGAGGAAATGGGCGCGCGCCAGTCGTACACCAGATTCCGGCGCTGCTGCTCATCAAAAAAGGAATGCACCCCGATGTACACCGGCGTGGCGGGCTGGCTGGAAGTGCCGAAATCAATGCGGCCGAAATAGGGTGACTGCACCAGTTTGAGCAGGCGGCGCTTCCGGGCTACCGCGCCTTCGCCCGTGAGGGCCATGCGGTTGATGGACTGGTCGGCGGCTACCATATCGGCCTCGTCCATGCCCGACTGATGCTCGTGGATGTACTGTTTTTTCTGCCGCAGCTCACTGGAAAACTGCTTCACGGCATCATCCACGCGGCGCACGGCCAGCGTGAGCTGCTCCTTGATTTCTTCCAGGTATTCTTTCTCTTCTTGCTCAGTGGCGTTCATCACGGGCGGCTCTTGGAAAACGGACCACAAAGGTGCCATCAAATTCCCGGTTCCTGAAGCAGCGGCCCGCTTTTATCCGATGTCCAATTAGGCAGTGTGGGCGGCAGGGCGTTGTGCAGAGTGCCGCGGAGCAACTCGGGTGCCTGCGTTCTGCAAGAGCGGCCTCAGCCGAGCAAGAGGCTTCATTGCGCTCCGCACGAGGTACTTCTTTCCCGCTATCCATACAACCTGCCCGTAGCGGCGAAACCGAAACGGGCCGCCGACGAAGCTATTTCTGCAGCGTGAACAGCGGCAGGGGCTGCAGCTTGGTGTACTTTCCGCCCAGCTCCTGCAGCTCAGCGGCATGCACCTGCAGGTAGTTGTTGAAGCGCATGGCGGCCTGGTCGTACCGCACGCGGAAGCTCACCAGGTCCCCATCGGCCGTCTGAATCTGGTCGGTGAGGGTTTTGATGGGAGCGGGGGGCTCCTGCGTGGTGGGCAGCAGGGCGTATACGGCCCGTAACAGGGAGTCCTGGGCGGAATCATAGGCATCAATCCGCTCCGACTCGGCCATGGTTTGCTGCGTGTAGCGGCGGCGCGGCAGCCGGTCGTTGGCGTACTGCAGCTGGGCCAGTTGCTGGCGGTTGGTGCCGGGCTGGGTGGTCAGCTCGCGCAGCAGCTGTCGGGTATCATGCAGCTTGGCATCATCCGAAGCGACCATTTCACTCCAGCGGGCATCCACGGAATCCTGCAGAATATCCAGCTGCACCTTCACGGCCTGCGCCGAAGCGGGGTCGATGGCTTTGGGAGTACGGTTGCAGCTAACCGTGGTAAGGGCTGCCAGCAGCAGCAAAAGAGAAGCAAAGCGCGGCATGAGCAGCATACGGGAGAGATAGGCAGAAGCTGAAGAGTACACCAGACCAACGAATTTTCCTTAAAAAACACTCAATCACGCTAAAAGAACAAACTGTGGGGCAAACCAGCAGCTGAAATCAGGGCACAGCGGTACGGAAAGGAGAGTGGCAGTACCATGCCCACGCCGCCTGTTAAAGCAGCCCCGGAAAGTTGATTTGCGGAAAGTGCTTTACAGCCTGATAGTTAGTAGAAAAATCTTTGTGGAGCTTCGCCGTGGCGGCCGGGTTTTTCCTGCCTTCGGATTATCCAAAGGCACCGCAATTGCCCTATCTTTGTGTTCGGTTCATCCACACCTTTTTGTTTTAATAGTATGAAAAAGAGCTACATTCTAGCTTCGGCCCTGATGCTGGCAGCTGCCACTGCCTCGTTTGGCCAAGGCACTGAACTTTTCCTTTCCGAGTACGACGAAGGAGCCCACCAGTCGGGCACCAGCTATAACGGTGGTATCTCCAACTCATCCGGCAACGAGCGGGCTGTTGAAATTTTCAACCCCACCACGGGTGCCGTAAACCTGGAAGCATATTCCATTCGTCGGTATTCCAACGGTGCTACTGCCGTATCGGAAGAAGAGAAACTCAAGCGCACCACCGGTGCCAACGTGCTGAACTCAGCCGACGTATTCGTGTACGCCAACGGGGAGGCCACCATCACGCCTATTCTGAACAATGCCGACCAGTTGGGGGCTTTCCCATATGGCACGGCCGGTGCCAATACGCTAGTGAAGAGCGGTGTTGCCTACTTCAACGGCAACGATGCGCTGGCACTGGTACGCTGGACGGGCGCTACGGCCGGCCAGGGCACGGCTATACTGGTAGATATTTTCGGTGTAATCGGTCAGGACCCCGGCACGTCGTGGTCGGCCCAAGATGCCAGCGGCACCCTGGTTACCTCGGCTAACCAGTCCCTGATTCGTCGTCCGTCGGTTTCGATAGGCACGCGCACCAACCCGCAGCCCCAGGGCGGCACGCCTACGGCCCGCACCGGCTACGATATTTCGGCCGAATGGCAGTCGTATTCCACGGCCTTTCCCGGCGGTGTGCAGGACCCCGCTGCCCAGAGCTATTCTCGCCTGGGTGAGCACAACGACTACACCGGCCCTTACGGCACGTACGCCCCGCTGAAAACGCTGGAGAAATTCCACTCGTCTATCAGCGTATTCCCGAACCCCGCCAGCGGCAAAGCTTTCGTGCAGATCAAAGGCGCTAAAGTTGGCTCGGTAACGGTGATGAACGGCCTCGGCCAGCGCATCACGGCCCAGCCCCGCGGCCTGAGCGAAGAAACCGTAACGCTGGACATTTCGCGCCTTACGCCCGGCCTGTACTTCGTGCAGTTCATCTCGCAGGATGGCCAGCTGAAAGTGTACAAAGAGCTGATGGTGAAGTAAATCAAAGATTTTACGGATTACACTGGTTGCACAGAATAGCCTCGGTGCAGCCAAACAACGCCCGCGACTTGTCGTGGGCGTTGTTGTTGGCAGAGGGTGTGCGCGGCCAACGTAACCGATAGTAACTGTAGCCCCGAGCGGTGTGCTGTTCGTACCTTTGCCCGGCCTGCACCGTCGGGCAGGAAATCCGCGTAATCTGCGTAAGCAGCAAAATCAGTGAGTATATGACGCCTTTAGATAAAGTAGGAGAGTTTGGTCTGATTCGTCGGATTCAGGAAACCGTGCAGCTGCAGCAGCCCAGCACCGTGCTGGGCATTGGCGATGATGCGGCTATCCTCGCGCCCCCAGCCGGGCAGGAAGTGGTTATCAGCACCGATTTGCTGGTGGAAGGTGTGCATTTCGACCTCACGTTCTGCCCCCTGAAGCACCTGGGTTACAAAGCCGTGGCGGTAAACGTATCGGACGTGGCCGCTATGAATGCGCTGCCCACCCAGATTGTAGTGGCCGTGAGTGTACCCGCCCGGTTCTCAGTAGAGGCCGTGGAGGAGCTGTACGAAGGCATCCGGCTGGCCTGCGAGGCCTACAATGTGGACCTGGTAGGCGGCGACACCACCGGCAGCCGCGCCGGCCTCACCATCGGTATTACGGCGCTGGGTCTGGCCGAAGCGGGCAAAGCCGTGCGCCGCAGCGGAGCCGGTGCCAACGACCTGCTCTGCGTAACCGGCGACCTGGGCGGGGCCTACCTGGGCCTGCAAGTGCTGGAGCGCGAAAAGCAAGCCTGGCAAGCCGACCCCGAAACCCAGCCCGAACTCAGCAAATACCCCTACGTGCTGCAGCGCCAGCTCCGCCCCGAGGCCCGCATGGACGTGGTGCACGAGCTGCGCGACCTGGGCGTGGTGCCTACCAGCATGATTGACATTTCCGACGGGCTGGCCTCCGAGGTGCTGCACCTCTGCCAGGCCAGCGGCACCGGGGCCCGCGTGTTCACCGAAAACCTGCCCATTGCCAACCCCAGCCTGGAGGTAGCCAACGAGTTCAACCTCGACCCCATCATGTGCATGCTCAACGGCGGCGAGGACTACGAGCTACTCTTCACCGTACCTCTCGCCGACCACGCCAAAATCAAAAACCACCCCGATATCACCATCATCGGCCACATGGTGGACAAGAGCGAGGGCGCCAATCTGATTACGAAGTCCGGCCAGCCCATCCCGCTGCGCGCCCAGGGCTTCCAGCACTTCGAGTAGCCTCCCGTCATTGCGAGGAGGCACGACGAAGCAATCTTTCCTTCGCCACGCGACAAGCCTTGAGAAAAGAAAAGCCCTTATTCCTACGTAGGAGTAAGGGCTTTTGCTTAGGTCATCGTTGAGTGCTCAGAAAAGAAAGGATTGCTTCGCTCCGCTCGCAATGACGGTTAGTCCTCCGGGTAGGGCACGTACACGAAGTTGGTGAACTCCTCGTCCAGCACAAACAGGCAGCAGTACTCGTCGGCGTCGCGGTAGGTTTGCTGGAAGGCTTCGATGCCATTCTCGTTGATGATGCCCTGCTGCACGAACAGCTCCAGGTAGCTGGCAAATACGTGCCACTCCAGGTTCAGCTCGTCGGCGTTGATGAGCAGGCCGCCCAGCGGCACCTCCTGGCGGGCAAACACGAAGATGGGATACTTGGAAATATCCCGCTTGCGGATCTGCGAGGAAGCCTCGCTCAGCGTATCGGAAACGGTAGCAAAGTCCTTGGTGATGGTGCCAAGGTATTTGCCGTTCAGTTCAGGGTCGTTGGTGTAGTCCATGTTGTTAGTTTAGGATGACTATCTTTTTAATGAAATCTGTGGTATATACTTCTGTTTTATGATTCTTGTAGTTATATACAAATATATACTTGTCTGTTTTTCCAATGTATATGTGGTTTTTGTTGACTGGATTTCCAATCTGTTCTGTATACAATTCTATATCAGGCTTGTTAGTTCTAAACTTAATATCTAAACCTGATTTCGTAACAACAGTTATTAAGATAAAAATAAATGTAGATAATATCTGAATTGAAATAGCTATATTGGTGTTTGGTTTCTGAGTATGATTAAAAAATGCCCTGCATATCTCTAGTGTAACAACCAAGTATGCAAATGAAAAAAAAGATGCGAAAGTAAACGCTACTATACTTGTTAGTCTATAATATTGGCCTGATATTAACAATGACGATACTCCTCCTATAGTTGTTAGGAACATAGCCCATGATAATTTGTTGGAAAATGCTATGTGTCTTTGCCAAAATGGCATGTTGTAGACTTTTAGCAGCTGATGTTCATCAAATGAATCTGTATTGCTTAGTAAAAATATTGTAATAATGCAGATAAAAAATATTAATATATATAAAATTATATCATTCGTTAATAAGGTTAAAACCTCTGTTATTTGTATGTATTCTATTATATTAACATTAAATATTCTATAATATATAGTTTGTTTTAATAAGCCTAATGCTGTCAAAATTATATATAATAACGGTAAATATTTTGTGATTTTTTCTATCATAATATGTCTATATTAACTTGTGGCAAATAACAATAATTATCGCAACTCCAGCAGCACCACATTCTCCACGTGGTGCGTATGCGGGAACATATCTACGGGCTGCACTTTTACCACTTTATACGCTTCGTCCAGCAGCTCCAGGTCGCGGGCCTGGGTGCCGGGGTTGCAGCTGACGTACACGATGCGGGGGGCGCGCATTTCGAGGAGGCGGGCCACTACGTCGGGGTGCATGCCGGCGCGGGGCGGGTCGGTGATGACCACATCGGGGCGGCCGTGCTTGGCAATGAACTCGGCATTGAGCACGTCCTTCATGTCGCCGGCGTAGAACTCGGTGTTGGTGGTGCCGTTGATTTCGGAGTTGATGTAGGCGTCCTTCACGGCCGATTCCACATACTCCACGCCTACCACGTGCCTGGCCTGCCGTGCCACAAAGTTGGCAATGGTGCCGGCCCCGGTGTAGAGGTCATACACCAGCTCCGAGCCGGTAAGCTGGGCGAAGTCGCGGGTGATTTTATAGAGGTTGTACGCGCCCTCGGAGTTGGTCTGGTAAAAGGATTTCGGGCCGACGCGGAAGCGCAGTCCTTCCATTTCCTCGTGAATGTGCGGCTCGCCCTTGTAGCACACCACCTCCAGGTCGTGGAAGGTTTCGTTGCCCTTGTCGTTGAGCACGTAGTTGAGGGAGGTGATTTGCGGGAACCGCTCGTGCAGGAAATCCAGCAGCGGAAACAGCGCGTCGTGGGCGTAGTAGCACTGCAGAATCACCATCAGGTCGCCGGTATTGGCCGTCCGGATGATGAGGTTGCGCAGGAAGCCTTCCTGCGTCACGAGGTTATTGAAGGGCAGATCATGCTCGTGGGCGTAGTCGCGCACAGCCAGCCGGATCTGGTTACTGGGGTCGGGCTGCAGCCAGCAATGGTTCACGTCCAGAATCTTATCGAAGCGGGCGGGCGTGTGGAAGCCCAGTACGCGCCGGTCGTAGTCGTGGCCGCTGGCAATCTGCTCGTTGGTAAGCCAGCCGTTGTGGCTGAAGGTGTACTCCAGCTTGTTGCGGTAGTAGGTCTGGGCCGGGCTGGGCTGGATGGGCAGGATTTCGGGCAGGGCCACCTTGCCGATGCGCTGCAGTGTGTCGGCCACCTGCTGATGCTTGAACTTGAGCTGGGTATCATAGCCCAGGTGCTGCCACTTGCAGCCACCGCAGGTGCCGAAATGCTCGCAGAACGGCTGCACCCGTAGGTCGGAATACTTGTGGAAGTGCGTGGGTACGGCCTCCAGGAAGTTCTTTTTGGCCTTGGTCACGCGCAGATCCACCACGTCGCCGGGGGCCACTTGCGTCACAAAGATGACCAGGTTCTCGCGGCGCACCAGGCACTTACCCTCGGCCACCATGTCGGTAATTTCGACTTCGCGGAGCAGCTCCGCGGGAATGTTTTTAACTGATTTCCTCACAGGGGCAAAGGTAATCACTGATTCCACGGATGTTGAGCGGATTCCACGGATTTTGTGGACGATTGTCCGGGTTGTTGGGAAAGGGTCGGAGGTTGTTGGGTCCGGGCTGGAAGCAGCAACGAATCAGCCTGGATTCGTTGCGAATGATATAAAGCTAGGGTAGCGGTTGGAGAGCTGTGGTGGCAGGTATGAATAGCACGGCGTCGAACTCCCGGCGCAGGTCGTGGCGCAGAAACTGGGTCAGCGGCAATGCATAGCCCACGTCGCGCAACAGCAGGTTCTGGTGCAGCCACTGCGTGGCCGGGGTAAGTGGAACAGCGCGTAGATTGAGATAGGAGAGAGGTAGCCGGGCCGCCTGGAAATAGTACTCGTAGCTGCCCGGTTCAGCGGCCGGTGCTACGGCGGTACGGAAACCGGCAGTACCGTTTTCCATGCGGAAACTTCCGGCGTTGAAGGCCATACCCAGTGCCACGTAGTCGGGGCCGTACGTGGCCCGTAGCCGCTGGCCGGTGCCATTGGTGGCAGCCAGCACGGTGTTGTGCGCCAGTACCATCAGCCGGCTGTCGGGGGCTTGCTGATGCAGCCAATGTATGTTTTCCGCCAGGGTGTTGGCGCGATAGGTGTCGGCCAGATCCGGGTCGAGGGTATGCTGGCCGGCAAACTGCTCCAGCAGCAGCAGCAGTTGTCGTTGCAGAGCAACTTCCGACAGAAGCAGACTGCCGCTGAGGCGGTTTTGTTTCTCCAGGGCCATGCCAACCTGTTGTAGCGCAGCCTGTGCTGCGGTGAGCCTAGCATCGGTTTTGCCTGGTTCAGTGAATGGGTTCAGGTGGATAGCCGCGGCGGGCAACTGTTGTAGTTCGCGGCCTAAATCGTCCAGCCGTGCGCGTAAAGCAGTAGCGCGTTCGGGTAGCATTTCCTTCAGATATGCCGTTAAGGCTGCCGGCTGCCGGCATTCCAGTCCCCACACTTGTACTTTGCCGGTAGGGCCCTCATTGTAAGTGCGCAGCCATTGTACCAAAGCCAGGGTTTCCGGGGAGTTGTAGGAGCCCAGCGCCTGCACCAGCTGCCGTGGGTTGCCTTGGCCGGTCTGTAGGTAATCGTTCAGGGCGAGGCAGGCTGCAGCATCGGCTTCCAGCGCTACCGTACGCAGGCCCTTCTGCTGAACAAGGTAACGGAGCAGGCGGTAACGCAGTTGGGCAATTTCGCGGGAGCCGTAAGTCATTTCGCCTAATCCGATAACCTGTGCTTTGCCAAGCAGCATCCCTAATGCCGTCAGGTCTTTGGTGTCGCCGGCATCGGGTACGCTAGTGCGCAGCGGTATGGCGGCCTGCCGAAGCCAGGCCAGCTCTGCCGCTGTGGGCTGAGGCGGGGTGGCATGGTCGGGCGGGGAGGTGTAGGGCTTGCCATCTACCAGGAGCTGCACATGATCAATCCACACCGGTCCCGCGTCCGCCAGGCGCAGCCCCAGCACTAACTGCGTGTAGTAGGCATTCCAGTTGATAGGCACTTCAACCCGAAACGGCTGCCATCCGCTACCGGATTGTGATGTGCTGGCAGGCAAGGGTATCATCCGCAATGCCTCCTGGGCTCCGCGCCTACCTTCCGGTCCCATGCTTTCGGCCAGCAGGGTATAGTACAGCGCGGGTGTGGGCGTAGTTGCCGCGTACCGTACGTGGCCTTGCACCACCAGTGTTTTGCCACGTAGGCTGGAGTCCAGTGGCGTCTGGCCGAGGTAGGCGTAGGCCGGAACCGTACGGCCGGCTTCCAGCCGTCGGCTGTAACGGCCGTGCGCGGGCTCCACCGAGTCGGGAACGGCACGGTAGCGCAGGTCGGGCAGGGGCGCTGGGCGGCGCTCAAAGTCCCAGTCGGGCTGGCGGGCGGTGGGGGTAAGCAGCAGCGGCTCAGTGCCGGGTAGCAATTGATCAGAGTAGCGTTGGCCGGAGCCCCACTCCACCCGCACGTCATCCAGCCACACGCGTCCCTGGCCCAGAAACCGCAGCCCTAACAGCAGACTGGTGGCTCCGGCCGGTACAGGCAGCTGAATTTGCACACGGTGCCAGTCTGAGTTGGGCGACAGGGCTGGGGTCGTGAAGTCGTCGTTGCTGGCCAGATTCTCGCCCGCCGTGGCCGATTGGGCGTGGGCGTAGAGAAAGGCTTTGCCGGTAAAATTCTGCGTCCGGAACTGTCCGCTGATGGTAACGGTGTGCCCGCGCAGGGAATCAACAGGCCGGATACTGGTGTACATAGCCCCGCCCACGGGTTCCTCGGCCGTACTCAAATCCAGGAGCAGACTGCCCCGGCCGTTGGCAGCTTTGGTGAGGGTATCCAGCCGCACAACGCGCGCCGACAGGGCTGGAACCCGGGTATGCCACAACAGGAATGGCTGATGGCGGTTGGCCTCGGGTTCAAAACGGAGGTTAAGCCGCGCTTGGGCGTATCCGAAACCTGGGGCCGAAATAAAGAATAAGAGAAGGTACAGGTAGCGCATAAAGTGTGAATGAGACGCAAGCAAAAAGGCCGCTCAGAACAGCTGAACGGCCTTTAATTACAAGTTAGTATGGCTTAGCGCACCAACTCAAACCAGCCTTTGTAGCTGGTGCCGTCCTCGAGCTGGAAGAGGTAGTAGTACATGCCCTGGGCCTGCTCCTGGCCACCGTAGTCGTTGCGGTAGTTGCGGGTTTCGTACACCTGCTTGCCCCAGCGGTTGAAGATGGTGAGCGTGTTGCGCGGATAGAGCTGCACGTTGTCAATCCAGAGCACATCGTTCTTGCCGTCGCCGTTGGGGGTGATGATGTTGTAGAAGCCCAGCTTGTTGTCGAAGCGCACGCAGGCATCGTTGGAGGCGGAGGTGCGGGCCACGGCATCGGGGCTGAGGGCCTGCACGCGGAAGCACTGGTTGAAGCCGGCCGTGCTGCTGGGCAAATCGAGGCTGAGCTGGGTGCCGGGCACGGTAGCCACCAGCTCGGCGGTGCCGTTGTCGGCCACCCGGCTGATGCGGTATTCCTTCACCGCAAAGCCCTGGTAGGCCGTCCAGGTGACCTGCACCTTGCCCACATCACGGCCGCCGGCGCTTTGCGTGGCTACGGCGTTGGTGAGAATGGTGGTGTGGGTCTGGCTGCTGAGCACGGTGCCGCAGGCGTTGGTGAGGTTGAGCTGGTACTGGTAGGCTTTGCTGTCGGCATCCACCGTATTATCGGTGAAGCTGGTAGCGGTGTTGGCCACGTTGCCTACCGCAGTGTAGGCGCCGGTGCTGCCGGCGTCACGGCGCAGAATCTGCACCCGGTTGCCGTTGCCGCTGTTGCCGGGCACCTGCAGGGCCAGCGTGATACTGCGGTCCTGGGCAGCCGCATCCACCGAGGCCGTGTTCAGCGCCACCGCCGCGTTGTCGGGCCGGATGGTGAAGGTGGCCGCGCAGCTCTGGCTGGTGGTTTCCGTTACGCTGAGTGTGGCGTTGGTGGTGCCAGTCGGTACATCAATAGTAACGGTGCCGGTGCCCTGGCCGCTGGTGATAGTGCCACCGGTAATCGTCCACTGGTACTGGCCACCCGTGAGGGCCGAAGTAGAGTACGTAAGGCCGGTACGGGCTTCGGGGCAGTAGCTGGCCGGACCGCTGATAGCCAGTGGCGGCACTACCAGGAATGTTTTGGTGTAGGGCTGACCTACGCACCCGCTGGCGTTGGTTTCCCGGATGGTAACCGTGTACGGCGTGGTGCTGGCAACCGGTACGGGCAGCGTAACGGTATTGCCGGTTCCCGAAACCGTAGTGCCGTTCAGGGTAAAGGCGTACGTGGAGCCGGTAGCGCCAGGCAGCGAGAACACCACGTTGCCGGAGCCGGCGCACACGCGGCTGGGGCCACTGATAGCCAGGTTGGTGGCCGGAGCCGGCAGCACGTTCACGTAGAGCGTGTCACTGGTGCCCCGGCAGATGCCGCCGGCCGGGTTGCTGGATTCCGTTACAACAAGTTTCACTAGGCCGGTACGCGTCCAGTTCACCTGCACCGAGGCCTGGTTGGTACTCACCTGCGTACCGCCGATAATCTGCCAGGCATACACCGAGCCGTTGGTGTACTGGGTCTGGTAGGTGAAGGGTCCTGCGTTCTGACACACCTGCACCGGGCCGGTGGGCCGCTGCGTGGCCAGCTGCTGATTCACCCGAACCGGCAGCGTAACGGTATCCGAAGAGCAGCCGAAGGAGTTGAGCTGAAATGCCTTTACGGATGCCGAAGTTGTAGCCCCACCCCAGTTGACAGTAATGCTGGGGGTGCCCTGGCCACTGGCAATGGTGCCGCCCGTTACCTGCCACTGATACGCCGAGTTGCGCGGGTTCCGGATGCTGTAAGCCACGCCCTGCACCGTGGGGCACACCGATACGGAGCCCTGGATGCTGTCGGGCAGCGGCCGTGGGTTTACCGTGAGACGCACCGTGTCGCGGGAGGCGCAGCCCAGGCTGGTGGTGGCCGTTACCACATAGGTCAGCGTAATGGGCGACTGAGTGGTGTTACGGGCCGTGAATACCGGCCGAGCGGTAGTGGCGCTGCTGAGGCTAGCGGCGGGGCTCCACTGGTAGGTGTAGCCCGCCAGAGCGGTGGTGCCAATGGTTACGCGCTTCCCGTCACACAACGCTGCATCCGGGCCGGCGTTGGCCACGGCGGCCGGGTTTACGGTAACTGTAACGGTGCTGGTATTCGTGCAGCCCTGCGCCGTGGTGGCCGTGAGCGTGTAGGTGTACGTCTGAGGAGTGGTGCCGGTATTTACCTGGCTGAATGTGGGCTGGGCCGACGTCGTGCTGCTCAGGCCGGTGGCGGGAGCCCACTGATAGGTGTAGCCCGTGAGGGCGGCGGCCCCCAGCACGGTGCTTTCTGAGGAGCACACGGCCCGGTTGGCACCCGCGTTGGCCACGGCGGCCGGATTAATTGTCACGCGCACCGTGTCCCGGCTCACGCAGCCCTGCGCGGTGGTAGCGGTAACCACGTAGCTGAAAATCTGCGGGGCAGAGCTGGTATTGCTGAGAGTTAAGGTAGGTTGTGCGGTGCTTGCGCTGCTCAGGCCGGTGGCGGGGCTCCACTGGTAGGTGTAGCCCATCAGGGCCGTAGTGCCCAGCATAACGGCTGTATTCGAGCAGACGGCCTGGTCGGTGCCGGCATTAGCTATGGCGGCGGGGTTTACCGTTACGGTTACCGTGCTGGTGCTGGTGCAGCCCTGGGCCGTGGTGGCCGTGAGGGTATAGGTATACGTCTGAGCGGCAGCTGTGGTATTAACGAGGGTAACTACCGGTTGCGCTGTGGCCGCGCTGCTCAGGCCGGTGGCGGGACTCCACTGGTAGGTGTAGCCCGTCAGGGCCGCCGTACCCAGCGTAACCGGCACGCCGGAACAGGTGGTCTGGGCCGGGCCGGCGTTGGCAATAACGGCCGGCGTTACGGTTACAGTTACCTGTTTGCTGGAAGTACAAGTGCCATCCGTAGTCAGCACGGTGTAAGTAGTGGTTTGGGCCGGGGTTACCGTGATGCTGGCACCGGTGTACGTCTGGCCGGTGCTGCTGGTCCAGGAATAGTTCTGGCTGCCGCTGGCCGTCAGGGTAGTCGAGCCGCCCGGGCAAATACTCACATTGGGGCTGACGGTAAGCACCGCCGCATTGCGCACGTCAATGGTGCGGGCTACCGAGTCGGTGGCGCAGCCCAGGCTGGATACCCCGCGCAGCGTGAGGCGGCCCGTACCGGCCGCGCCCCACAGTACCTGTACGGTGCTGGCCGTGGCCGAGCCCTGAATAGTGCCGCCCTGAGCTTTCCACTGGTACGAGTTGGCCGTGGGGCCGGCTGCGGTATAGGTGCGGGCCTGGGTCCGGTCACATACAATGGTGTCGCCCAGAATCCGGTTGGGGCCGGCTGCGCGGGTCACCGTTATCCTGAATACCTCCGAAATGCTCTTGCTGCCGCAGGTGTTGTCACTCACGGTTACCACCACATCGTAGGGGGTAGCGCGGGCGTTGCCGCAGCGGGTATTAAACACAAAGTTGCCCGTCACGCTGGCCGTAGCCGTTACGTTGGCGCTACCCGTGGGACTGCCGGCCGGCACGGTGCCCTGGTTACCATTGATGCTGAAGTCAAACGGGCCGGTGCCATCCAGCAGCGCGCTGTTCACTTTCATCGTCAACGACTGACGCTCGGGGTCAGTGGAAGTAATGCTGAACGTGAGGGTGCGGCCTTCCTCTACCGTGTAGTCTTTCACTGCTACGGAGAGCGGCGTAAACACCGGGGCCTGGTTGGGCTGGCAGGGTCTCGATACGAGTTGAATATCCCGCCGGGTAGTGCCCACCAGCACTTCGCGGCCGTTAATGGTGCGGTATTCCTTCACGTCAACCGCCACTACAAATTTGCCCTGGATAGGAGCCGCGTAATAGCTCAGGCCGGTGCTGGCATTCAGAGACGCGTAACTCCCGGCTCCCTGCCCGAACGGCTTGGTCACGCTGTAGCCGTTGGCATAGTTAACCAGCGGCGGCGGCGGGGTTAAGGCACCAAACGGTGCCTGGCCCTGGTACGGTGTGCCAAAGGAGTAGATGAGCCGGTCCCCGTCGGCATCGTAGGCATTATTGAGGATGATACTGGTGTCGCCCTGGCAGATAACGGCTACGGCCGTATCCGAGAAAACCGGGGATGTATTCGGCAGCAGCGGCGGGGCCATATCCGTGTACAGCGTCATGTTGGTGCCGCCGGAGTTGGATAGGTTGGTCACGTCCACGTTGCGGGCCGTATCGGTGTACAAGGCGTAATAGCCATCAAACGACAACGGCAGGTTTACGATAGTAACGTACTTGGCCAGCGTTACGCGCGGCGGCTGGCTGTTGGGCAGCGTACAGCCGCCGGGTGAGGGCGGCGTGATTTCGGCAAAGCTGGTGCGGGGTACCGTCACGCTGAAAATACGTGCCCCCGCCTGCGACTTATTATAGAAGGTAATATCTACCGAAGGACGACCATCGGGCGCGGCCGAACCGGCATCCTTGTTCAGGTACACCAGCACCGTCACCTGATACCGAAACGGGGCACTGGCCGGACCGTTGGCATCCAGGTACTTGTAATTCATTTCGCCGCCCAACAGGTGGGTAGCTGCCGCCGGGCGGGCCCCGGCCAGCAGACAGATGAGCAGCAACAGGCACGTACGCAGTAAGGGTGTGCGCATAGATGAGGGTAAAAAGAGGGGAATGGCAGCCGGCACGGCCGGCTGCCAGTAAAAACATGCTTATAGAAGGGAGTTAGTCACGCAGAATCCGGCGTACGGCGTTCTGGCCGTGAGAACCTTGCAGGCGCAGCACATACAGACCACGCGGCAGCTGGCTGAGGTCGAGGCGTGCATCAGCGGCCGTGCCCAGGCGTAGCTGGCTCCGGTACAGGCAGGCACCCAGCGTATTCTCCACCTCCACGCGGTAAGTATCGGCGGCACTGGCATCGGCTAGGCGCAGATTCAGCTGCCCATCCACAGTGGGGTTCGGGAATACCGTCAGGGCCGGCAGCGACTTGGCTTCCAGCGTGGCCGTAGCCGGCACTATCTGCACGCTGTAATCCTCGATTTCGGTGCCGGGCTGCACAGAGGCCGAGCAGGAATAGGGCACGTTGTTGTTCAGGCGGGCAATGATGCGCATCCGTGTGAAGCCCACCACATTCTGGCCCGAGGGCACGGCAATGGAGATATTGGCAGGGTTATAGGTAATCTGATTGAAAATCAGTTCGTTGGTACTGAAAGAGCCGTTCCGGTCCCAGTCAATCCACACGGTGGTTACCCGCTGGAAGCTGGCGTTGGTGGTTACGGCCAGGGCTGAGGTCTGACCCTGGCGCATCATCATCACGCGGCCGGCGTAGTTGCCGTAGCCGTTGGCATCGGCCCCGGAAGTATTGGTAAACGCCGTGGTTTGCGGTGTCGTCAGGCCAACCGTGGTAATCCAGAAGGAGGTATTGTCGCCGCTGGCGGTGCAGTACTGCACGCAGGGCACCGTTACCACAATGGCGTTAGCACGGGTAACCGAGTTGTTGCCGAAAGCATTGGTGGCCGTGAGCGTAACCGTGTACGAGCCGGTAGCGGCGTACGCGTGGCTGGGGTTCTGCTGGGTACTGGTGGTGCCATCCCCGAAGTTCCACAGCCAGCTGGTAGGAGCATTCTGGCTCTGGTCCGTGAACTGAATGCTGCTCTGGCAGGTGCCGGCCGCGTAATTGGAGGTAAAACCGGCTACCGGCGGCAGCGTGTTGGGGCGTACGGTTACAGTATAGTCTTCGGCCTGGCCGTATTGAATACCGCCGCAGGCCGTAAACGGAGAACCCACGTAATCAGACGCCACGCGCAGGCGCAGCGGCTGATTTAGCGGGGCCGTTGCCGGCACCACGAAGAGGCCGCTCGGGTTGGTAGTGTTCAGGGCCTGGAATATCTGTTCCGTGGCCCCGAACGAGCCGTCGTTGTTCAGGTCCAGCCAGACACGGGTGTCCTGGGGGTTGCCGGGGCCGGTGAGCAGGCCCAGCGTGTACCGCCCGCCCGACATCACCTCCAGCTTGCCGTTACAGGTAAAATCCTCGTAGCCGGCCTGCCCGTTGGCCGAAGTCTGCGTGAACGAGCCCAGTGTAAACTGCGTGATGCCGTAGCCGCAGCAGTATGCAGCCGTAACGGGTGTGCAGCTGGCGGCCACCGGCACCACGTTGTCGTAAGTGATGTAGGAGGTGCGGGTTTTGGCACTGCTGCCCACGCTGTTGGTGGCCGTCAACGACACGGTGAAGGTACCCGCCGTGGTGTAGCGGTGGCTGGGGTTTTGCAGGATACTGGTAGTGCCATCCCCAAAATTCCAGAGCCAGCCGGTAGGTCCGTTCTGGCTCTGATCCGTGAACTGCACCGTGCCCGAGCAGGTACGCGTCTGATCAGCTACAAAATCGGCCACCGGTGCCTGCACACTGGCAGTGGCCACAATAGAATAGTCCTCTGTTTGGGAGTATTGCGGCGTGGAGCAGGGCGTTGGTACAGGGGCATTTACATAATCAGCCGCCACGCGCAGCCGCAGCCGCGTGCCCGTAACGGTACCGATGGGCAGCCGCACAGTGCCCGTATGCACCCGCTTGGCATTGGAGCTGAAGACCAGCTCGGTAGTGGGGCTGAAAGTGCCGTCGTTGTTCAGGTCGGCCCACACCCGCACGTTCTCGTCGGCATTGGTATTGGTCCGGATGCTGATGGCCGCATCCACGCCAATAGTCAAAGCAGCTGGAGTGAGTGTGCAGGAATAGTCCTTGTAGCCTTCCTGCACCCCAATAGTAGTATTGTTGATGGTGCCCAGGGTCACGTTCAGAATCCCCATGGCATAAGGATAATTGGCCGTGGGCGCTCCACCTGGTGTGCAGGCGCTGGTGGCCGGCGGACAGGTTTGCGCACGGGCCGACAGGCCAAGCAGCGGGAGGGACAGCGCCAGCAGGCCAGTGGCAATCCGCACTTTATCACCCGTCGCAGTACGTAAGGGTTTACTCATAAAAGACAGCGTAAATGGTCGGGATAGAAAAGTGCCGAAGGTAACGGCATGCCGGGGCAAAATACAATTTTCTCGGCTGCGAATTCAATATAAAACGTGGGAAAATACGGCCTTCCTGTAAATCGGCTATTCCGGTATCCTAACCGATGGCCTGCCGAAAATACCCGTAGTTTTGCCGGCGCTTTCGAGTCGGTTTTTCAGGTTTTTGTCCTTATGAAAGATAAAGTAGTTCTTATTACGGGCGGTACTTCCGGCATTGGTCGGGCCACTGCCCTGGAGTTTGGCCGGGCCGGGGCCCGGGTGGTCATTACCGGCCGCGACGAGGCCCGCCTGCAGGAAACCGCCCACGAGCTGGCCCGCCTGGGGGTGCAGCACCGCACCGTGCGGGCCGATGTGGGGGTGGAAGCCGATTCAGAGCGGGCTGTGCGCGAAACCATTGCCGCGTTTGGCCGTCTGGATGTGCTCATCAACAACGCCGGCATCAGCATGCGGGCCCTGTTTCGCGACACCAGCCTCGACGTTATCCGTCAGCTGATGCAAACCAACTTCTTTGGCACCGTGTACACCACCAAGTTTGCCCTGCCCTACATCACCCAGAGTAAGGGTTCCATTGTGGGCATCAGCAGCATTGCGGGGTATCGGGGCCTGCCGGGCCGCACCGGCTACTCGGCCTCCAAGTTTGCCATGCACGGTTTTCTGGAAGCCCTGCGTACCGAGCTGATGCCCCAAGGCGTGCACGTGCTGCTGGCCTGCCCGGGCTTCACGGCTTCCAACATCCGCAACGTGGCCCTGGCCGCCGATGGCTCCAAACAGGGCGAGTCGCCGCGCGATGAGCAGAAAATGATGAGCAGCGAGGAAGTGGCCCAGCACCTGCTGGAAGCCGTGCGCCAGCGCCGCCGCGACCTGGTGCTCACCAGCCAGGGCAAGCTCACCGTATTCCTGAACAAATGGCTGCCCGGCCTAGCCGATAAGCTCGTACTCAATCATTTTCGGAAGGAAGAGCCCGATTTCGTACTGTAGTCGGCCAGTGTATCAACTCTAACCAGCGTGCATGAACAGCCACCTGCAGCAAATTCTCGATAATCCGATGGCCGCCCTGGCCATTGTCGGCAACCTGATTATCATCGAAAGCCTGCTCTCGGTAGATAACGCCGCAGTGCTGGCCACCATGGTTGGGGATTTACCCAAGGAGCAGCGGCAGAAGGCGCTACGCTACGGTATTATCGGAGCGTATGTATTTCGGGGCATCTGCATCATCTTCGCCTCGTTTCTGGTCGAAATCTGGTTTCTGAAACCCCTGGGGGGCCTGTACCTGCTGTACCTCACGTTCGACTACTTCCGCCCGAAGAATGGGGGAGAAGAGGAGGAAGTTGATAAGCAGCAGAACTGGCTCTACCGCCGCACGCTGGGCGCATTCGGGCAGTTCTGGGCCACCGTAGCCCTCATCGAGCTGATGGACCTGGCGTTTTCCATCGACAACGTGTTTGCCGTGGTGGCCTTCACCGATAACCTCATTCTGATTTGCACCGGCGTGTTTATCGGGATTCTGGCTATGCGGCTGGTGGCGCAGGCGTTTGTGCTGCTGATGGGCCGCTACCCCTTCCTGGAAACGGCGGCCTTTATGGTCATTGGTATTCTGGGCCTGAAACTGCTGCTGTCCCTGCTGGAGCACTTCTTGCCCACGCACCCGGTAAGCCGGTTTCTGAGCAGCGAAACCGCCGAAGCCGGCCTGACTATCCTGACGGTAGCGATTTTCGCCGTACCACTGCTCACCGCATGGCTGAAACGACAGTTAGTGAAATAGGGACCGGAGAATAAGCCGAAAAAAACGTCCGGCTGAGCGGAGTCGAAGCCTCTTTCTTGCTTCGTCAGACGGTTCATACGAAGCAAGAGTGAGGCTTCGGCTCCGCTCAGCTTGGTGTTCAACGGGTTTGCAGATATAGCCTAGTCCACCAGCAGCAGATCCGGCCGGCGGATGTAAGCGTCGCGGCCCTGCCACTGCACCCGAAACCAGATATCCTGTTGGCCCCGCACCTCAAACCGGTCACCGGCGGCGGCGGTAGTCAGCCAGGTTGAGCCGGCGCTGGGACCCGCCATCAGGGGGGCCCGGGGCCGCGCCACCAGCCCGATGCGGCCGGGGCTGAGTAAATTCAGAAACAGCCCGATCAGCAGCAGATATACCGCATAGGTGGCCCACCAGGCCCTGTCGGCCGTACGTCGCCGAATCAGCAGGAGAGTACCGCCCACCACGGCCAGCAGCAGCAGGCCCTGTAGCAGCAGATAGTAGTAGCGCTGCACCGTAATCAGCAGGTTCTGCCGCCACGTATCGGGGTAGCCGGTGAGGCGGTGCTCCTGGGCCAGGCTCACCATTTTGCGCCAGGTAGCATGGCGGGGCTGCCACGCCTGCGATACGCTCAGGTAGTACAGCGCGGCCGGGTAATGGCCCAATCCTTCCTGCACATACGCCATCCGCAGCAGTTGCTGCGCCGATTGCAGTTGATCCTGCTCCCGGGCCAGCCGGTACAGCGGATACGCCTGCTCCATCTGACCAGCCTGAAACAGAGAATCGGCTTTTAGAAGAGCCGGACTAACTTTTTGGGCCTGAACGGATTGGGAAAATACGGTCAGGAATAGAAAAAAAAGGTGCGCTTTTTTCAGCAAAACAGTTGCACGGTTACGTTTGGGCCTCTACTTTTGTGCCACAATCAGCGAGAAACGCTCGCCGGTTACAAAGAAACTGATTCTGTAGCTCAGCTGGTAGAGCAATACACTTTTAATGTATGGGTCCTGGGTTCGAATCCCAGCGGGATCACCAAAAAGCCTCACCTCACGGTGAGGCTTTTTTATTTTATGCCTGTTGAAAAATAGGTGTATATGAAATATTTATTTATGTATAATGTTGATTATCAGTGCTTCATTAAAAATTCATGTAACTAAAGCCGAGCATTGACAGTCTAGGAAAGCAGACCCTAGCCTATATCCACATGCCAGACTCTGCATCTTCCCGCCGACTACAACATCAAATTGCCCTGGTCACGGGCGGCAGCTCCGGCATCGGCTCGGGCGTGGCCGAAGCCCTGGCCGCCGAGGGGGCTACCGTTTTCGTGAACTATTCGCATAGCCCCGAGGGCGCAGCGGAAGTGGTGAAGAAAATTGAGGCGGCTGGCGGCAAGGCCTACGCCGTGCACGCCGATGTAAGCAAGGAGGAGGAGGTGCTGGCCATGTTTAAGGAAATCCGGGAGAAGTGCGGCACGCTGCACATTCTGGTGAATAACTCGGGTATTCAGGATGACTCGCCGTTTCTGGATATGTCACTGGAGAAATGGCAGAACGTCATCAACGTGAACCTGACCGGGCAGTTTCTGTGTGCCCGCGAGGCAGCGCGGGAGTTTGTGCGCCGGGGGCCACAGCCTGAAATATCGAAGGCCACTGGTAAAATCATTTGCATGAGCTCAGTACACGAGGTGATTCCGTGGGCCGGCCACGTGAACTATGCCACCAGCAAAGGCGGCATTATGCAGCTCATGAAAAGCATGGCTCAGGAGCTGGCTCCGCAGCGTATTCGCGTAAACAGCATTGGGCCGGGAGCCATTGCCACGCCTATCAACGCATCGGCCCGCGACACGCCGGAGGAGGAGAAAAGCCTGCTCACGCTGATTCCCTATGGTCGCATCGGGGAGCCCGCCGACATTGGAAAAGTGGCCGTGTGGCTGGCGTCGGATGAATCGGACTATGTGACGGGTACCACCCTGTTTGCCGATGGCGGGATGACGCTGTACCCGGGCTTTGCGGATAACGGCTGAGTTTTTAGTTGTCAGTTGCTGGTTATCAGTTGTCAGGAAAGGTCCGGATAACTGACAACCAGCAACGACCAACAAACAACTGATAACCGGCAACTCCAGTACATGAACGAAGAACAACAACGGCAGCAGGAGGCGCGGGACGGCAAGGCGGCCTGGCACCGGTTTGGTCCCTATGTGTCGGACAGGCAGTGGGGCACCGTGCGTGAGGATTACTCCCCCGATTCTCAGCCCTGGACCTACACTACCCACGATATGGCCCGCAGCTATGCCTACCGCTGGGGGGAGGAGGCTATTGGTGGCGTGTGCGACGAACACCAGTTTCTGTGCCTGGCCCCGGCGTTCTGGAACGGGCAGGACCCCATCCTGAAAGAGCGGCTGTTCGGCCTCAGCGGGCCTGAGGGCAACCACGGGGAGGATGTGAAGGAGTTGTACTATTACCTCGATAGCACACCCACCCATAGCTATATGCGGATGCTCTACAAGTATCCGCAGCATGCCTTTCCGTACGACTGGCTGGTGCAGGAAAATGCCCGCCGCAGCCGGCAGAAGTCCGAATTTGAGTTACTGGATACCTGTGTATTCCGGGAAAACCGGTACTTCGATATCTTTCTGGAGTATGCTAAGGCCGGCCCCGAGGACCTGCTGCTGCAGATAACGGTGCATAACCGGGGGCCTCAGGAAGCGCCGCTGCATGTGTTGCCCCAGGTGTGGTTTCGTAACACCTGGGCCTGGGGATACACGACTCAGGTGCCGCAGCTACGGGTGCAGTCTGACGGCGCTATTTGCGTTGACCATACCAGTCTGCCAGCCCTGCACCTGTACTACGACCAGCCGGACGGGCAAGCGGCAGAGGCGCTGTTCTGCAACAACGAAACCAACGCGCAGCGGCTTTACGATTCCCCTGGCACCACCCCATACTGCAAAGACAGCATCAACGACTACGTGGTGCAGGGCCAGCGCGCCGGCATAAACCCCGAACGGCAGGGCTCTAAAGCCGCCGTGCATTATCAGCTGAACGTGCCGGCCGGGGAAAGCCGCACGGTGCGCGTGCGGCTGGCGGCTCCCGGGCTGGCGGATCCCTTTGCGGATTTTGCTGCCATTCTCAACCAGCGCAAAGCCGAGGCCGATACGTACTATCAGGAGCTGCAAACCGGCATCGACAGCCCCGATGCCCGCACTGTGCAACGGCAGGCGCTGGCCGGCATGCTCTGGAATAAGCAATTCTACTACTACGATGTGGCCGAGTGGCTGCGCGGCGACCCGGCTTTGCCAAAGCCGCCGGATAGCCGCTGGCACAACCGCAACCACACTTGGCAGCACCTCAATAACGCCGACATCATTTCCATGCCCGATAAGTGGGAGTACCCGTGGTATGCGGCCTGGGACCTGGCGTTCCACTGCATCCCGCTGGCCATGGTAGACGTCGACTTTGCCAAAAACCAGCTCCACCTGCTTTGCCGCGACTGGTACATGCACCCCAACGGGCAGCTGCCGGCCTACGAGTGGAAGCTGGAAGACGTGAACCCCCCGGTGCACGCCTGGGCCACGTGGCGGGTATATAAAATCTGCCAGAAACAGAGCGGGAAAGGCGACACGGTGTTTCTGGAAAGCATCTTCCACCGCCTGCTGCTGAACTTTACGTGGTGGGTGAACCGCAAGGACCGCAACAACCGCAACGTGTTTGAGGGTGGCTTTCTGGGGCTGGATAACATCGGTGTGTTTGATAGAAGCGCCCCGCTACCCACGGGCGGCTACATTGAGCAGGCCGACGGTACCGCCTGGATGGCCATGTTTGCCCTGAACATGATGCGCATCGCCCTGGAACTGGCCCGCACCAACCCCGTATATCAGGATCTGGCCAGCAAGTTCTTCGAGCACTTCCTCTACATAGCCCACGCCATGACCAACATGGCCGATCAGCAGATTGATATGTGGGATGATGAGGACGGCTTTTATTATGATGTGCTGAATACGCCCGAAAACGGCCGCTTTCCGTTGCGTATTCGCTCGATGGTGGGGCTGATTCCCTTGTTTGCGGTAGAGGTGTTGGATACCAATACCCTGCAGGATGTGCCCCGCTTTGTGCACCGCCTGAACTGGTTTCTGGACCACCGGCCCGAGCTGGCCGCCCTGGTGAGCCGCTGGCAGGAGCCCGGCAAGGGCCAGACCCACTTGCTGAGCCTGCTGCGCGGCCACCGCATGAAACTGCTGTTGCGCCGGATGCTGGATGAGGCCGAATTCCTTTCCGAGTACGGGGTGCGGGCGTTGTCGCGCTACCACCTGGAGCACCCGTTCGTATTTCAGCGGGAAGAGGGCGTGAATGCAGTGGTGGACTACGAACCCGGCGAGTCCACTACTTCGCTGTTCGGCGGCAACAGCAACTGGCGTGGCCCCATCTGGATGCCCATGAATTTCCTGCTGATTGAGTCGCTGCAGCGGTTTTACCACTACTATGGCCCCGAGTTCAAGGTAGAATACCCCACCGGCTCGGGCAGCTACTGCACGCTGCTGGAAATTTCGCAGGCTCTCACGGAGCGACTTACCAGCCTGTTTCTGCGCAATGAAGCCGGGCAGCGGCCCTGTTTTGGCCCCGATAAGCAGCTGCAGAATGACCCCAACTTCAAGGATTACCTGCTCTTCCACGAGTACTTCCACGGCGACTCCGGTGCCGGGCTGGGTGCCAGCCACCAAACCGGCTGGACGGGCCTCATTGCCAAGCTTCTGCAGCCCCGCCACCCCGATGAATGAGTTGCTGGTTGCTGGTTTCTAGTCGCTAGTTGTCCAACAACCAGAAGTCAGCAACAGGTAACTAGCAACCAGTAACCAGCAACCAGAAACTCCCCGATGAATTGGCTTGATTTCACGACCACAATTTCCGACGGTATGGCCTACTGGCCCGACAACGCGCCGGTGCACATCAAAAAGACGCTGAGCATTTCCCGCGGCGACGCCGCTAACGTGACTGAAATGAGCCTGAGCGTGCACACCGCCACCCACGTAGATGCGCCCCTGCACTTCTTGGAAAATGGGGAGGATGTAACGCAGCTCGACCTGACGACTCTGATGGGCCCGGCGCTGCTGGTGGAAATCCGGGATGCGCAGTTTGTGACCAAAGCTGAAATCGAGCACCTGCAGTTGCCGCGCGGCAGCCGGGTATTGTTCAAAACCCGCAACTCCCGGCAGGAGTGGGCTACCCAACCCTTCAACCCCGATTTCGTGCGGGTGCGGGCCGATGCCGCCGAATGGCTCCGCGACCAGGGCGTGGTGTGCGTGGGCGTCGATTACCTCTCCGTGGGCCCCGCTGATACTCACCATATTCTGCTGGAAGCCGGCATCAGCGTAATCGAAGGCCTGGCCCTGCAACACGCCGACCCCGGCGAGTACGAGCTGATTTGCCTACCCCTCAAAATTGCCGGTGCCGACGGTGCGCCCGCCCGAGTCATTGCCCGCAAAATTGAGTAGCCGAACATCATGCTGCCCCTCCAGCCCGGCATGACGCGCTGACGTTGCTTCGATAACCCAAGGTTTAACCCCTGGGCTACGAAGTGGCCGACGTTGCAAGGCTACCCAATCATCAGCACGCGGGATTTCTCGGCTGCACTCGGAATGACGTGCGGCTAACTCATCCACTCATATCCTTTCATCCTCCTCAACCGCAACAACATCATGAGCAAAACGCAGATAGGCGTCATTGGCCTGGGTAAAATGGGTGCCGGCCTGGCCCGGCAGGCGGCCGAAAAAGGCTACCCCGTAGTTGGCATGGACCTGCACCCGCGTCCCGATCTGGAATCCGAAAACCTGCACGTGGTAAGCAGCATTGAGGAGCTGGTGCAGCGGCTACACCGCCCGCGCAAAGTGTTCCTGTACATTCCGGCCGGTGCCGCTGTGGATGGCCTCATTGAGCAGCTACAGCCCCATCTGGAAGAAGGCGACATTATCGTGGACGGCGGCAACTCATACTGGGGCGACTCCATCCGGCGGGCCGCCCGGCTCAAGGAGAAGGGGATGTACTTCATTGACTGCGGTACCAGCGGCGGCCCCGGCGGAGCACGTACCGGTGCCTGCTACATGGTGGGCGGCGACGAAGCGGCCGTAAACCAGCTCAAAGATTTCTTCGTGGAAACAGCCGTGCCCGACGGCTTCCTGCACACTGGTCCGGCCGGTACGGGGCACTACGTGAAGCTGGTGCACAACGGCATCGAGTTTGGGATGCTGCAGGCCATCGGGGAGGGAATGGGCATGCTCACCCACTTCCGCGAAAAGCTGGATATCAGCGCTATTCTGGGCCTGTGGAACAACGGCTCGGTGGTGCGCAGCTGGTTGGTGGAGCTGATGAAGAAAATGTACGACGAGGAAGCCGGCTTCAATGTGCCCAGCTACATCGAGGACACCGGCGAAGTAAACTGGCTGGTGGCCGATGCCCTGCACATGGAGGTACCCATTCCGGTTATCACCCAGTCGGTGATGCAGCTCTTCACCTCTCGCGACAAAGACCCCACCTGGGCCAAGGCCATTGCCATGATGCGCCACGGCTTCGGCGGCCACCCTTACGGCGAGGACAAAGGTATTCAGCACGAGCGGCAGTACGGCCGCGTGGGCGAGTACGAAATGCCCGAAGAAACCGGCGAGCGAGCCAACCGGGAACCCGGCAGCCCGCAGTAATCTGCTAGCGAGGTGGCGCGCAGCCTGGCTGTGCGCTACCTCCAGGCCGACGGTGCTGCGCCCGGAGTTTGCGGAAAAAGCCGTATACTACCCCTATCCAAACCCGATTCTGCCTTCTTTCCCGGAGCCTTTTTCAGGGCTCCGCTGTTCTCCTTACGTGACTGAGCTAACCACTACCCCCGCCCGCCCCGACCTACTCCGGATACCGTACGACGATTACCGCGCCCTGCCGGCCATTGCCAACTCCGACCTTTCCCGCCTCCGTGATGCCCTGAATGGCCGCCCGCCCCGTCCGCACAACAGCGTAGGCGGGGCCCTGGGCCTGGGCACGGCGTTTCACACGGCCCTGTTGGAGCCCGATCTGTACCAGCCCGGCGAGCCGGGCATCAACGATACGCTGGTGTGGTGGATGGTGGAAGGCGTGAAGCTGAACCCCGAGGTGAATGCGCTGCTGGAAGCCGGCACGCCCGAGCCCAGCTGCATTTTCACGGAGCCCGTAACCGACACGCTTTGCAAGCTGCGCGCCGACCTTGTGGTGGATCAGCCCGGACAGCCGTATACCATCATCGACTTTAAAACCACCATGGCCCGCGACCATAACCACTTTGTGGAGCAATGCTCGCAGTATGACTACGACCGGCAGGCCGCCTTTTACGCCGACGCCCTGCACGCCGACCGGTTTTTGCTGGTAGGAGTGCAGAAGGTAGAGCCCTTCAAGGTATTTGTGTATGAGGTGCCGCCGCAGTTGCTGCGCGAAGGCCGGGCCAAATACCTGCGGCTGCTGCGGCTGCTTAAGCCTGACGCGCCGGTGCCCCTATCCGTGGTGCAGGCGGTGCGCGACGTACGCGACGCTTTGACCGGCGAAACTGAATAAACCCTGAATACGGTATCATATTGCCGGAAAAATGGTTGTTATAATTAGAAACAGTGAAAATAATATTATGGCATTCTTTGGTATTTTAAATAAGGTTTTCTATACTTGCATACATCAGACGAAAAACTGACCCCAATCATGCGTCATTTCCGCAATAATCTCCAGAATAATAACTCGAATAATCTTATTCGGGACTGGAAGGCTATTGCTCCATTGGAGAACTGAAAAATCACTAACTGATTTTCTTTTAAAGCCTTCCGCAGCCCGGAAGGCTTTTTTTGTGCCCACGGTCCGGCCCGGCATGGTAAGTAGCCAGCCGCTAACCCCGCCAGTTGCGCACAAAGTGTTTTCGGATTTCTAAAAAAAAACTCCCGCAGGGGAGACGGAAATTCGTGTGCCTTTTCGAAAATAAAAACCATTTCAAAAACCATAAATAATAATTGCCATGACTGCGCAGGAATTATTAAAAACAGAAGAAGCCATCGGCTTTGTAAAGGAAATCTTCGCCAAAGAACTCAGCACGCAGCTGCAGTTGAGCAAGGTGTCGTCGCCGATAGCCGTGCTGGACGGGACCGGCATCAACGACGACCTGAACGGCATCGAACGTCCCGTGGGCTTCCCGATTAAGGCGCTGGATGAGCGCCGCGCCGTGGTGGTGCACTCCCTGGCCAAATGGAAGCGGGTGCGCCTGCAGGAGCTGGGCATTGAGGCCGGCCGAGGCCTGCTCACGGATATGCGCGCTTTGCGCCCCGATGAAGATTACTCGCCTATCCACTCCATTTACGTGGACCAGTGGGACTGGGAAAAGCACATTATCCCTGAGCAGCGCACCCAGGAGTTTCTGAAAGCTACCGTGGAGCGTATCTACGAGGCTCTGAAAACCACCGAAGCCCGCGTAGCCGCTGAATACCCCGAAATTACTCCCGTGCTGCCCGGCAAAATCACCTTCCTGCACGCCGAAGATCTGCTGAAACAGTACCCCACGCTCACGCCTAAGGAGCGGGAGCACGAGGCCACAAAGCAGTACGGCGCGGTATTCCTGATGGGTATTGGGCATGAGCTGAGCCACGGGGAGCCCCACGACGGCCGCGCCCCCGACTACGACGACTGGAGCACCGAAACCGCAAGTGGCTACCGGGGCCTCAACGGCGACATTCTGCTCTGGCACCCGGTGCTGCAAACGGCCTTCGAGGTATCGTCGATGGGAATTCGGGTGGATAAGCAGGCGCTGGTGCGGCAGCTGGCGCTACGCGGCTGCGAGGACCGGCAGGAACTCTCGTTTCACTCCCGTTTGCTGAAGGATGAGCTGCCGCAGAGCATCGGAGGCGGTATCGGGCAGAGCCGGGTATGCATGTTTATGCTGCGCAAAGGCCACATTGGGGAGGTGCAGGTGAGCATCTGGCCCGAGACTGTGCGGGAAGAGCTGGCGGAGGCTGGTGTAGGGCTGCTGTAAGGTAGCCGGGGAATGCTGCCCACGGCAGCAGGGCGGGGAAGCAGGTTTGGCGGCCGTAGCTTCCCCGCTTTTTTGTGCCCTGGAGTTTCGGCGGAGGAATACCCGGGGTTGGTAGGATAAAGTGCGGATCCGGAAGAGTAAAGCCAGGGTGTTGGCCGGGTTGGCAGTGGTTCGGTACCAGGCTTGCAAGTGGGAATACAAGCGCTTAACTAAAACAGAAAGCCTCTGCTACGCAGCAAACGGCTATTTTCTTCCACTTTCTTTCCCTGCATCATCATGAAAACCTCCCTGCTTTCTCTTGCCGCTGCCTTTGGACTCTTGGCTTCTACCGCTGCGCTGGCAGCTCCTGCTCCTGACCACCGCGACGATGACCGGTACCGCCGCGAATACAACAAGTATGACGACCGTAACAACCGGGACTTCAACTACGGCTTCAATAAGAAACACCGCGTAACGCCCGCCGAAAAGGCCCGCTGGGAAGCCCAGCACCGCAACGACGGGCGCGACGATGACCGGCGCTCCGACTACGACCGTCGCAACGACCGTAACGACCGGGACTTCAACTACGGTTTTGATAAAAAGCACCGCGTAACGCCCGCCGAAAAAGCCCGTTGGGAAGCTCAGCACCGCTACGAGCATCGTTAAGCGGATTACCGCAGTAACGCACACAGCCGGCCCACTCTCCCAGCAGAGTGGGCCGGCTGTTGTTTATGCCTATGGGGCAGAAAGCTGTAGCATTTGCTGAGCTGCTGTTGCTCCGGTTACCAGAGCGGCTTCCACTGTACCCGAATACAGACCGTTGTATACTCCTTCGCCGGCCACGAACAGCGTGTCAGCAACCGGAGCCGAAAGCGTAGCTCGGAATGCAGCTGCGTTGATGGTTGGGTAGGAGTAGGCTCCCAGCGCTACTGGGTCGGTGGCCCAGTTGAGGATGCGGTGCGCCTTCAGGTGCTGCCGCAGATGGGCTGGTGTGCTCTGGAGCAGGTAGGCCAACGAGTCCAGCGCTTCGGTCAGTAACTCGGAAAGGGAGAGGTGCTGGCGGTGAGCAGCGGCCGAACCGGCTACCCAGCCCGTGAGCAAGGGCCGGGAGCCGGGTTGCTGGCTCCACCAGGTAGGCACGGCAGCATCCGAGAACAGAAAGCCCATATCCGGTAGGGCTTGCTTTATGTCGGCGGAAGGCTGCTCCCAGATGGGGGCATCGAACTCCAGCAGATACTTGATAACCGGGCCGAAACCCAGCTGTTGGGCGGCAGTGCGGTGCTCGGGTAGCTCAGGTTCCAGGAAGAAGTGACCGGGCTGGCCTGCCGGGGCTTGCCACACGCCCAGCGGGACCGTGAGAAGCAGCTGAGACGCGTGGAATACCTGCCTATCCTGGCACCTGACGGTTACCTGCCCGGGCTGCCACTCAATGCGGGTTACCTGCGCGCCAAGTTTCAGCTGTGCGCCGGCGGCCTGCAGCTCTTGCGTCAGTCCCTGTATCAACCCCGCGTAGCCGCCTAGGGGCCGGGGGGAGTCTTCGGCACCGTTGCCGCTCCATTCGTCGCGGAGGGCAAAGGAGCTGGCGCGGCGGGCATCGGCGGCGTCGTAGCCTTCGGCGAAGCGCGTTACCTGTTCGCGCAGGAGCTGGTACTCGTCGCCGGGAAAATACTGGACCAAAAAATCGGCCAGGGGCAGGTCGTGGGAAAGTTGCTGCAGGCGCTCCAGCAGCAGCGGCATGTCGTCGAGGAACGACTCGGCTACGGCGGCCTGGCCGGCCGTTACCTCGTAGGTGGTGCCCGCAGTGTCGTGCCAGCCAATATCGTAGGCAGTCAGCAGCTCGCGGGTGAGGGGCACGTCGCCGTGCAGGAATTCGGCCCCGGCCTCCGTGGGGGCGCTGAAGCCGGCTTCGGCGGTCAGCGTCTGGATGCGGCCGCCGGCGTAGGGCCGGGCTTCCAGCACCAGCACGCGTCGACCGGCCTGGGCCAGGTTGCGGGCGGCCAGCAGCCCGGCAGCCCCGGCACCGATAATGAGTACATCAATGTCAGACATACTGCTAAAACTACCAGCTCCCGAGTCGTGTTCAGGCGGAGGTGGCTAACCGGGCTGCCTGCAGCCACTGCCGGGCCGTATCCAGGTCGTTGAACAGCTGCATCTCAAACTGCGAGCCGACGTGCACATGCAGCTGCTCGGCCGACATCTGGGCGAAGATGCCGGGGGCCAGCACGTGGGCAAACCGTCGCAGACCCAGCGCCACGGCCCGCGGCATCCACTCTTGGGCCAGGTATTCGTTGGCCTGGTTCCAGGAGCCGGTTACCTCGCGGTTGTCGTTGAGGATGGCGGTGGCCCCTGTTTGCTGCATGAGGTTCAAGCCCTCCACGGCACCCTGAATCACGTTTTCGGTACTGAGCAGGCCCATCCAGCGGTTGTACAGCCACTGGTTGGCTTCATCCCATTCGGTGATGAGATAGGGCTTGCCGAAGGAGTTGATAAGGGTGTGTGGCATAGATACAGGAACGAAGCGCGGCCGCAAGATACGGAGCCTAAGCCCGGCAGTAGCGGGATTCTGGCTAAACGGGTAACCTCCCGCGGCCGGGGTACGTTTTTTCCCAACCATCCACCTTAAGCCTCCAGTTACCATGACCACCGCCAAAACAACTCCCGACGATATCCAGGCCGCCTTCAAAAAGGACGTGAACATGACCGCCTCCGAGCTGGAGAAATGGCTGAAAACGGACGAATCGAAATCCGTAGGGCAGGACAGCGGCGACGGCAGCAGCGTGGGGCACCACTCGGGCGAGAAGATTGTGCGCATCCTGCACAAGAAAAAAGCCGACCTCACCGCCGCCGACGAGGAGCACATGCATAAAGTGCACAGCTACATCAGCCGCCACCTAGCTCAGGGCCCCCACGACAAGAAGGACGTAGAAACCTCCCGCTGGCGCTATTCCCTCATGAACTGGGGGCATGACCCGCTGAAGAAGTAATCAGCCGGCACAAGTCTAGTTTATTCCTGCATGCCCGGGCCCGGCTTCTCGTGAGAGGCCGGGCCCGGGCATGCAGAGGTTTGCGAGGCTCTGGAGGAGGCGCTTAGCAGGCAGGTTGCCCTAGCTTGTGCAGCATGCGGTAATGGGAGCGTAAGGCCGAGGCAAAGGAAGGATTTTCCAGGTAGGGCAGGCCAAATTCCAGCGCCGTTTCGCGCACAATGCGGGAAAGCGCCGGATAGTGCACGTGGCAGATGTTCGGGAACAAGTGGTGCTCAATCTGCCGGTTAAGGCCCCCGCACAAAAAGCTGGCTAGTTTGCTTTGGGGAGCGAAATTAGCCGTGGTGCGCAACTGATGAACGGCCCAGGCCTCCTGCATGTCGCCGCCGGCATTGGGCTGCGGAAAAGCGGTGCCTTCCACCACGTGGGCCAGCTGAAACACCAGACCCAGCACCAGCCCCTCCACAAAGTGCAGGGTCAGGAAGCCCAGCACAAACTGCCACCAGGTAATATCCAGCACCAGCAGCGGCACAGCAATGAATAGGATGTAGTACAGGGCCTTATAGGCAAACAGGTTGATGTACTCGCGGCGGGGATGGGAAGGAGTGGGGTGTTCCCCGATTTTGCTCTGGAAAAACTTCACGTAGTCCTTGCGCAGCACCCACGACAGCGACGCCAGCCCATACAGCGGAAAGGCATAGAACCGCTGGTAGCGCTGCCACGGCTTCAGCGGATCCTCGGTGGACAGCCGCACCAGCCCCGGTGCTACTTCTATATCCTCGTCGTGGCCCGGGATATTGGTGTAGGTATGATGCACCACGTTATGCGTGATGGTCCACACGTAGGGGTTGGCCCCAATCAGGTTGAACAACAGGCTGAACGCCCGGTTTACGCGCCGGTTGGAGGAAAAGGCATTGTGTAGGGCATCGTGGCAGATGTTGAACCCGATGAAAGCGCAGCAGGCTCCCAACAGGCCGGCCAGTCCCAGCATCACCAGGGGGCTGAACGAGCCAAACAGGATCAGCAGATACAACGCCACAAAGCTGCCGAGAAAGAACATAGCCTTGCCCCACATAGCCCCGTTGGCATGGCGGGAAAGGTGCTGACTAGTGAAATACGCGTCGGCCCGTTGGCGAACGGTGGCAAAGAACGTCGAGCGGGCGACGTTGGTAAATTTGAGCGTGGTACGCATAAACGGAAGGGGAAAGGCTGCGCTAGAGCAGTCCAGACCGCTTCGGCTATGAAAAGGGGGAAAACGTAAACCTACGGCTTTTCGTGAGGACACCTCGGCAGCGGTACCGCTGGCAGGGAGTAGCAGGGTACTCGGGGTACGTTTCATCCTCTTAACCTCGGTGCTGTGGTAAGCGTTCCGTTTGCCGCCTCAGTGCCTTGCGCCCACCATGCAACCGGCCGGCGTGGCTGGCTGGTTTTGCCGGGAGTGAGGCCAGCGGCCAAAGTGGTTCCCGCCGGAAAACCGAGCGACGGCGCGGCCAGGGACAGCGCCGTTGCTCGGTTGCGCCGAGTAACATATATGCCTGAGCAGCTGCGCTGCCAATTGGATGGAGCCAGTGGTGTTGTTTGGCTATGACCGGGGCAGAACGCTCACGGCACAGCCGACCAATGGCGGGGTACTGTGGGATTTGTAGAAATTAGGAGCCCAGCATTTCTGATCGGGGCGGGTGACGAAAAAAGATTCAGCACGCTGCTCTGTGCTGCGGGTAAGCCCAACCCTAGCAATGTTCGTTGTGGCTCCTTACGTAAGCAGCTGCACAACCTTAAGCTGTCTTTCACGAAGTATATGCCACACATTCCCTCCACTATGAGCCGCCGCTAAGCCCCGGGCGGCCTCGGCGTTACCCTGGCCGCCGCGGCCGTGACGCCGGTTTTCGGAGCCGAAGCCGCACCCGAACCAGCTGCCGCTGAGCCGCTCCAGAATCCGAATACCGGGTACCCGCAGCCCCTGTTCAAGAGCCAGAGCCAGCCCTGGCTGGGCCTGGCCGGCAAGATGGCCCCCTTGCCCAACCACGGCGAAAAAAGCTACAAGGGCTCGGGCCGTCTAAAAGGCCGCCGGGCTCTGATTACGGGCGGCTCGGGCGGTCAGAGCGGGGCGGCCGGTCGGCGGGATGAGGCCGCCGGTTTTCAGTTGCAGCTGGCAGCGGTGAAGGCCGCGGGGCGGGCAGTGGGCATGGGCGGAGCCGGTACTACTGGCGAAACGGGTGCTGTGTTTGGCCCCCTCAGTTGTGGAGCCTTCGCAAGGGCTTTCCGCGGCCGGTGGCAGTCGGCATCAGCCGGCAAGGTGCACGGGGTTCCATGGCTGCAGACCAGGTCCGTTAGCAGGCCGGGCAGCACTGCCCAGGCCGGACCATCGAGTCAGCACCTGTTCCCGGGGCCGCTGCAGATTGTACAGCCCGCTGACGCGCTGCCCCAGGCGGTGCGCGGGTGGGAAAGTACCGGCCCCGTGCTGCGCCTCGACAACTTCCCGATTGCGCGTCGTCAAGTGGAAGATTGGGGGGAGGTATTGCCTTCGGAGCATAAGTGGGTGCCAAGCGAATGGGTACTCCCGTGGCCGGGAAGCCGGGCCGCCGGAGCCGGTGCTGCCCGCGCCGAAGCCGACCACGCGGCCCGGCTCGCGTTGCCAGCCCAGGTGGCCCGCTTACCAGGGGCGGGCGCGCCGGCCCGCAAATCCGGCCGCGGCGACTAATGCCCATTTCCGGCTGGTACTATTGGTAAGAGGTTTTACTTTTAGGCCGTCCATTGTCCTGGCCTGCCTGCTATGAAACACGTGTACCTCCTGCTGCTGGGGCTGCTGCTGCCCCTGGCGCTGCGCGCCCAAACTATTCTGATACCGACCGGCACGGGGACTACCACCGTCACTGGCTGTAGCGGCACCGTGTACGACGCCTCGGGCCCCAATAGTGATTATCTCACGGGCAATTACGGCGTCCTGGTGCTGCGCCCGACGGACGCCGCGACCGGCCGGGTCAGCCTGACGTTCTCGCTGGTGCAGATCGAGCAGAACTATGATTTTCTGTACATCTACGACGGGGGCAGCACCAGCAGCCCGCTGCTGGCCGCGCTGACGGGCACCACCGGTCAGGGCCAGACCTTCACGGCCACCAACGTGCTGGGAGCCCTCACGCTATACTTCGTCACCGACGCCAGCTCAAATGCGGAAGGCTTCGCGGCCACGCTCAGCTGCGTGCCGCTGCCCGCCAGCACCTACGTCGGCAACGTGGGCGTGGGCACGACCCTGCCCTTAGAAAAGCTGCAGGTGGCCGGCACCATCTACAGTAGCCAGGGCGGCCTGCGCTTCCCCGACGGTACCCTGCAATCGACTGCGGCCCTCACCCAGCGGCTCAGCCTGGCGGGCACCACCCTGAGCCTGAGCGATGGCGGCACCGTGACGCTGCCCGGCGACAACCTGGGCAACCATGCTGCCGCCTTCAACCTGCGCCTCAACGGCCACTGGCTCAGCAACGACGGCGCCAACGCAGGGGTGCGCATCGACAACAACGGCAACGTGGGCATCGGCACCGCTACGCCCCAGGCCCGCCTGCACGTCAACGGCTCGGTGCGCCAGGATTCCTACAACTCGGACCTGCTGACCATCGCGGCCGGCAGCACCGGCTCCTTCGACTGGCAGCATAACCTGGGCTATCAGCCCGCGCTGATGGTGGTGGTGGACCAGACCGGCGGGGGCGGGGGCGAGTACGTGTCGCACAGCTACGAGCACCTAAGCAACAACCTGACTCGCTTCTACGTGCGCAACTCGCGCGGTACCAACGCCGTCTTCCGGCTGCGCTGGATTCGGGTGAACTAGATAACGTATGTAGTCGCTCGGCTGTGCCGAGTGAGGTGTACGTTTGAGCAGCTATGCTGCGAATTGAACGGGGCCGTTTGGTGATGCATGTGCAAGCGGCGCGGGACGGCGCAGCCAGCCGCGCTGTGGTTTCGGCGCTACGCTAGTGGATACCGGTGGGCTTGCCATCGAGGCTGCGGGTGTTGCGGGTGTGCCAGTATTGCGCCACCTGCTCGGGGCCGCGCTTATCCATAGAGTGGTTCAGCTCGTTGCGCTCAGCCTGGTACTCGAAGAACGGCACGGCCATGCCGCAGGAGGTTTGCACCAGGTCTACGTCGACCACAATAACCTGCCGGGCGCCGGGCAGGGGCGGGAACAGCGGCAGCAGCTCGGCCCACTCCGCGTCGCGGGGGTGGTACACGGTGGCGGTGCCGTAGAGGCGCAGGATGTTGGGCTTGCCCTCGAAAGCGCACCACATCAGCGTAATGCGGTTGACTTCCAGCAGGTGGGCGGCGGTTTCGTTGCCGCTGCCGGTCAGGTTCAGCCAGGCCACCCGGTTGGCATCGAGCACGCGCAGGGTATCCTGGCCCTTGGGCGAGATATTCACGCGCCCATCGGCCGCGGCAGTGCCCACGAAGAAGATGTGTTGCTGCTCGATAAACGCCTGGATGTCGGCGCTGATAGCGGGGTACTGTTTGCCCATGAGTGAGAGAAGTTGGCTGGATAGAGCCCTTAAATGCTGGAGGCCGAAAATCCGTCTCCTTTAACACTGTTCTAAACTCGTGTTAAAGGGGACGGATTTTGATTTAGTTGAGACAAGAGCCAGTTTAGTAATGTATGGGCATTGCTAATTACATCGTTGAATGTAAGTACTTTAATTCCCTCGCCATGGCTGTACAAAGAATTAATATTTGACTTCCCACCTAGTACTATAATGTCAATAGCTGAGCCAGTTAGAAAGGGCGTTATTTCTTGCCTATAATCAGCTGCCTGTGCGATATCATTTCTGCTTAACGTATGAGAAGGTCTTTTAAATTCTATTAAAAGGTAGTGTCCTAAAACGTTTTGTGTTAATAAAAGATCAGGGCGGTTTTGAGAATGAGAGCCATTATACTGGTTCCTGCCTGTAATTCTTTTTATTACAGTCTTTAATGTAACGTTAGAAGCCATGATAGAGTACTCAGGACCTAGAATCCAAAGATTGTTCTCAATTGCTTTGTGAATTTCTTTCTCTTCTGTTTTAGGATCGTTTACTAGCTTTTGCAGCATTAACAGGAAGTTTATTCTAGATGCCGTCTGTTTAGACATCATTGCCATTTCAACTAAGCCGAAGAGATTTAGTGCATCAGCAAAACTTGAAACATCGGCGTGCTGAGCTTCATCAAGTGCTTTTATGACTTCCCAATATTCATCTTTCTCGATAGTATCTAAAACAACACTTATTAATGATCTTAGCTTGTTTTCTGGGAGCGTATAAAAGTTATTTATTACCTTATCTAATGCCTTTTTTGCATATTCTCTCTTGTATTCAGGTAACTTCTGTAGTTCTATATGTACCTGTTTTTGTATTCTTGCTTTAGCTAGAGATATTTCATTCTTAAATTCATTTCTGATAGCATGTTCTATTTTGTCGCTAACAAACCCATGAAGAGCTACAAAGGCATGGCTATTTTCAATTACTGTACCCCAATCAGCTGTTACGTAATTCAATAAATCATTAGCCTCTACTTCGCCATACAATCTTTTCAAAAGCTTTCCAGGTATATCAGGATTGTTCTTGTCAACATCAAAAAAAGTAGGCTTTCCTACAGCCTTCCCGCCAACGCGTATAGAAATACCTGGCTGTCGTAACTTGTGACTGGTATCACTGATTACAAATCTTAAATTAACTGGGCCTAGGTCGGCTAAAACTTCTTTGTATTCAAATGATTGTCCTTTGACATCAGTAACATCGAGTCTTTCATTATTTACATAAATATTAAAATGGTCCTGACGACCGTATTCCATTATTAATATTAGTTTTAATCTTTCAGGATTTGGGTATAATAAATTTTGATTTATATTATATATAGTAATAGTTGTCCCGTCTTCTTCATTGCAGTTGATTTCTTCTATAGGTAAATCAATGTCTTCGATATCCCTTTTAGCTTTTGATAGCTCTTCTTTTTCAATAGTCAGAATGGTTTTCTTACCTCTTGCTACTGTTTCTAAACGCATTGTGGAACCAACGAATAGGCCGGCAAATTTCCCAATACCTTTACGGCCTTTTACAAGTCTTCCATTAGACGTATTATCCCCTTTTCGCTCACGACGATTACGAGCAATAGTCATGTATTCACTCCTTACTTCTTCAGGAGTCATTCCTGTGCCGTCGTCCATGAAGATGATTTTGAAATCATCAGTAATTGGCGTTAGGAAGGGTGGTAGAGAAATCCAGACATTCTTTGAATCAGCGTCCCATGAGTTATCTACCAATTCACGAAGGGCGTGTTCTGATGAACGATAATTCTCGCCTAATAACCCTGCTATTTTAGCATCTACCTTAAATCGATTTGAAGCCATTGAGCTTAGCTGATGATGTTTATAAAAGTGTAGGACGTTTAGCTAAGCTAACATTATTCCCGCTTCAACGCTTCACGAATCCCACTCAGCCCGCCGGCAATGCTTTCCAGCTTATCGAGCATCTGCAGGAGCTGGCCGGCGCCGGAGTTGCGGAGGTTGTCGCGGAAGGTGGCTTTGATTTCCTGCCAGCGGGCCTGCTCGGCGGGGGTGAGCCAGCCCAGCAGCTCGCGCAGCTTGAGCAGGTTGGCTTCGGTGGCGCTGGTCAGGGTTTGGGCCTCGCTTTCGTAGTGGGCGGCCAGTAGGTCCGTTATTTCCTGGTCGTTCATCACGGGGCGGACTTTCTCGGCCAGCTTGTTCATGTTGCGGTAGGAGCCCTGCAGCTTAAATGGGGGCTCGGTGCGGTAGGTGTCGGCCTGGGCGGCGCTGGCAATGTAGGCCGTATTCACGCGGGCCACCACATCGCGCAGGCGCAGCAGCTTTTGCAGCACCGCCACGTACTCGTTCAGCTCTTCGGGCGAGTGGTTGCCCTCGAAGCTGAGGCCGTCCTGCTGGCCGGTTTCGGCGAGGCGGATGAGGGCGGGGACGTCCTGGGGGCTCTGGGTGGCGAGGCGGGCCAGGGCCGTGTTGCTAGTGAGGGCGTTTTCGAGGTAGGAGAGACGGAAGGCGTCTTCGGAGCCGGCCGTGAGGATGTCGCCAAGGTTGTAGATGTCGGCGCGGTTGGCCAGCATGTCGGGCAGCTGGAATACGTCACCGCTTTCAGTGTAGGGGTTGCCGGCCATCACCACCGCCACCTTGCGGCCGCGGAAGTCGTAGGTGCGGGCGTGGCCCTCGTACACGCCCTCAATCTTGCGCTGGGCGTCGCAGAGCGAGATGAACTTCTGCAGAAACTCGGGGTGGCAGTGCTGGATGTCGTCCACGTAAATCATCACGTTGTCGCCCATCTCGAAGGCCAGGTTCAGCTTCTCCAGCTCCTGCCGCGCCCCGGCGTTGGGGGCCTGGGCGGGGTCGACGCTAGTCACGGCGTGCCCGATGGCCGGGCCGTTGATTTTCATGAAGATGAGGCCCAGGCGGTTGGCCACGTACTCCATAAGAGTGGTTTTGCCGTAGCCGGGCGGGGAGATGAGCAGCAGCAGCCCCATCAGGTCGGTGCGCTTGCCCTCGCCGGCCGTCCCGATCTGCTTGGCCAGGTTGGCCCCGATGATGGGTAGGTACACTTTGTCAATCAGCTGATTGCGCACGAATGACGTGAGTACGCGGGGCCGGAAGTCTTCCAGGCGCATGTCCTCGGCGGCCCGAGCCAGCAGCTGCTTTTTCGTCTCCTGAAACTGCTCGAACTGGGCCATGGTGGCGCGGTCGTAGTGCAGCAGGCGGCGGCGGAACTCGGGGAAGTTGAGGTGGTATTCGTTTTTCGTTGTTTGGTTTTCGTTGTTCGTGGTGATGCGCGGGTGGGTGCCCTGGAAGCCTTCGAGGGTTTCGGTGGTGGGCGTGTGGACGACGCGGGCGGGGTCGAAGGTGTGGGTGAGGAGGAGGACGGCTACCTCGGTTGCCTCACCCCCCGGCCCCACCCTCGCTTGATGCGCGACATCCTCCGGGAGAGGGGGAGCCTGACGATTTTCGTTAGATGAATTTTGTTCTTGATTAGGGGCGCTAGCACTTGCTGACGCGAGGCTCCCCCTCTCCCGGAGGATGTCGCGCATCAAGCGAGGGTGGGGCTGGGGGGCGGGGTGCGCCGCCTGCACCCACTGGCGCACCAGCTGGAACTGCGCTACGGGCTGGTCCTGGAGCTGGTCGATGGACTGCTGGAATAGGTCGGTGGCGTGGCGGTCCTGCAGCTGCTTCTGGAACTGCTGGTGCAGGTCGGCGGCTTCCTGGGAGATGATGAAGGAGCCGGTGTGGGTCAGCTCGTGGAACAGGTAGTCGCCGGCTTCCTGCACCTGTTCTGGCGTGAAAAGGCCGGTTTGGGTGGCGAAGGTTTCGACGGCGGCTTGCAGCTCGGCTTTCAGCTGGTCGAACTCCTGGGAATCGGGGAAGACCTGCAGGAGCACGCCGATGCCCTGGAGCTGCCGCTCCCAGTGGGCGCGCTGGTCGGGGTCGGCGAAGCGCAGCCAGTAGAGGGCGGCGGCGGCGCGGGTATCGGCCGGGTAGCGGAGCAGGTCGGCGGTGCGGGTGAGGCGCACCAGGGCCGTGAGCAGCAGGGCGGCGTCGTGGTCGTGCACGCCTTTGAGGTAGCCTTCCTGGTAGCGCGCGGCCATGAATTGCTGCACGTAACTGAGCAGCTCGGCGGGGCTCAGGTGGCCCAGCTCGGGCACCGAAAGCACGGCGGGGCGGCCGGCCTCGGGGTTGGCGGGGGCGGGGTGCTGAGCGGCCTGCAGTATGCGCCAGGCCAGAAACTCGGCCCGGTACACGTCCTGGTTTTCTGATACCACGGTTTGCTCCCAGACGGGCCGGGAGGCCAGCAGGGCGGGGTCGGTTATTTTCTGGAAGAAGTTGGTGCCGGTGAGGTGGTAGTGCAGGTCGCCGTCGCGCAGCACCACGGTCAGCTCCAGCGGTTGGGTGTTCACGGTGAAGGTGTGTGTGCCGAAGCGCAGGGTCTGGCCGCCGTCGGCGAACAGGTCGGCTCGGTCGCGGAGCTGGCGCACGGCGTTTTCGCGCAGGGTTTTCAGGCGGCTCTGCACGTCATCGGCCTTCACCGAGTCGCCGAGGCTGAGCAGGTCCTGGGCGGTCTGGCGCACCTTTTCCACCATCACATCGGCGGCAAAGTAGCCGTTGATGTCGGCCACCGATTCCAGCCGGCTGACGCGGCTCTGCACCGCTTTCAGCAGCCGCTCCGCGCTTTGCAGCAGGGCGGTGGCGCGCTGGTTGCGGGCGGCCACCAGGGCGGTTTTCTTCGACTCGAAGGCTTCCACCACCTGCTCGCGGCGGGTGGTGAGCTGCTCGATGAACTGGTCGAAGTCGGGGAACTTGCCTTCCAGTTCTTCCAGCTGCACCATGAGCTTGGTCAGGTACTCGTCGCACTTGGCGGGGGTGTCGGCTAGGTCGAGGTAGTTGGTGAGGGCCTGTTCCAGTAGCTTGAGCTGGGCCGTGAATTCAGCCTGGGCCTCGGTGCCGGCCAGGGCCTGCCGCCGCCGCTTCAGGGCCGCCCGAATCTGGTTGAAGCGGGCGTACACCGTCGAGATGTTGTCGATGATGGCCGTGGTCTGGGTGGGGTCGGGGATGGGTAGGTTGCTCACCACCTCAATCAGCAGCTCCAGCTCCTGGGCCACGGCGGCGGTTTCCTGCTCGCGCTGGTCGGCTTCGATGGTTTTCTGCACCTGCTCTACGCCGTCGGCAATGGCCTGCACGCGCTGGGAATAGGGCAGGAGGGCATCGGGCCGGAGCAGGAAGTCCACGGTTTGCAGCGCCACCTCCTTGCTGAGCGCCTCCAGGTCCTGGGCGTGCTTTTCCACGGCCGGCAGTTCCACATAGCGCAGCTCCTTCAGCGAAATGACCTCGCCCCGCACCCCGCGCAGCTCGCCCAGCAGCTGCACAAATTCCGTGACGGTATCGGGCGCCGAGCGGCGGATGCGGCCGGTCAGCTCGTCGGCTTTCTGGAACACGGCGGCCGTTTGCTGGGCCGTGTTCTTGCGCAGGCTCTGCACCTTCTCAAACTCCTCCACGGCCGCCGTGGCCGTCTGCCGGATTTCGGCCAGGGGCTCGGCTAGGGCCTGGGCCGCTGGTTCGCGCAGCCAGTGGTAGGCGTCGGTGAGGGCAGTGGTCTGGCGGATCAGGTCGAGGTAGAGGCCGGCGTAGCTGTCGTCCTTGCCGGCGAGGGTCAGCACTTCCTGCACCTCGCTCATGGCCCGTACAATCTCCTTGTTACCCAGCTTGTAGAGGTAGGAATCGGACGTGACGGGCAGCTGGAAATCGGGGGCGGTGTAGGGCGTCTGCCAGATCTGCACGGCGTGATGCTTCTTGGGCTCGTCGTCGGCCCGGAAGTAGCACAGCTCCCCGTTCTCAAACAGCGCATAGCCGTGGCACACAATGGGGTTGTCCACGCGCTGGGCAATGCGGTTGTAGCTCAGCAGCAGGTAGGTGCCGTGGTCCTTGTTGAAGAACACGTACAGGAAATCCTCCCCGTTCGGCGACACCACGCGCTTCTCGAACAGCATCTCGCGCAGGCCGTTGTCGAAGAGCTTGTTGTCGCCGGTTTGCAGGTAGAAGCCGTGCGGAAAGATAAGGCCCTGGCCGTCGGGCAGCAGCACGCAGGCATCGGCCAGGGCGTCGAGGCGCTGGGCGGTTTTGAGCCGGTGGTTGAAGATGAAGTAGCGGTACTGCTGCTCCTGGTAAGGCCGGATTTTCAGTAGAATCAGGTTACCGACTACCGCGTAGTAGATTTCTGAGTCGTCCAGGGTCTGGTCCTTGTCGTCCACCGGCTCGCTCAGAATGCCCTGGCCGGAGGTGGTGTTGTCCTCAACTTTGATGGTCAGGTCGCCGCCCACGGTTTCCACGAACACCTTGTCCTCGATGCTGATGTGGGGGTGCTTGCCGCCGCGCTGCATGTCGCGGGTGGCGCGCTTCCACTGGAACTCGTGCTGGGGCGGGAAGGTGTACTCGTGGTCGGAGCGGTTGTCGAGGTAGGTCAGCGTTTCGCCCTGGATGAGCCACTTAAACGTCTTCACATCCGACGCACTCTTACCCACCCGAAACACCATGAACAGGTGCACGCCAATGACGGCGAACTTCACGAACTGAGTGTTCTTGTAGTAGCGGTACAGGTTGCGAAACTCTTCCAGAAACTGCGGATGCTGCAGCAGCTCCAGGCCCAGCGGCCGGAAGTCGTGCGCGGCGTACTCGTACACCCCAAACACGTCAGCCAGATCGGGCTCGGCCTTCAGCCCCAGCACCACGTTGTAGCCGAAAATGAACCGCTGGCCCACCGGCACCATGTCCCAGGCCACGCAGTTGTTTTCGGTGCTGATGCGGCCGGTGCCAATGAGGCGCGTATCCACGGCCCCAAACACCTGCTTACGCTCCGCGTTGAGCTGGTCGAGGCGCTGGCGCAGGTCGGTGCTGCTTTTGAGCAGGCGGTTGCGCAGGATTCCGTAGGTGCCGGTTTCGAGTTGGGTAGCTTGTTCCATAAACACAGCCCCAACGTCAGCCAGGGCTAAAACTAGAAACTAGTTCCCCTCCTCAGATGAGGAGGGGCTAGGGGTGGTTGATGACGAGTGAACCGTATGCTGAAAAGCAGCTTCAATGGCCGCCAATACACTCTCGATATATTGCATTACCAACTTATTCTCAAACCGCAGCACTTTCAGGCCCAAGCTGCCCAGGTAAGCATCCCGCTCCTGATCCTGCGCCTCACCACTCGCCGTGAAGTGTCCCGCTCCGTCTAGTTCTACCACCAGCTTTTCAGCCGGACAATAGAAATCCACGATGTACGGCCCGATGCCGTGCTGGCGCCGAAACTTGCGACCGGCTAGCTGGCTGCGCTGAAGCGCTTTCCAAAGCAAGGCTTCGGCCGGAGTGAGGTTGCTGCGCAAAGTGCGGCGGGTAGATTTCTGATAGCCTAGGTTGTGAATGTGGTTAGTACCGGTCATAGTGCATAAATGACTAGAGCTAAAATCCAACTCCCCTCCTCAGATGAGGAGGGGTTAGGGGTGGTTGAACACTAGAACGATTATTAAAGCTAGTTTCCAATTGCTGTTCTACGATTGGTCAACCACCCCCAACCCCTCCTCATCTGAGGAGGGGAGCTAGTTTTCTAGCACTAGCTTAAAGGATAGTTGGTGTTACTTCAGCTCCAGCATCCGGGCCGGCTTATCCCCGATGCCCAGCGCCGCGGCTGTACTCGCCAACTGCGTGATGGTGGCGCGGGTGGCGTCGTCGCCGGCCTGGTTCATCATCTTCAGCAGCAGGGCCGACACGCTCAGGTTTTTCATTTCCTCCGAGCTCAGGCCAAACTGGTCCACGAAGCGGCGCAGGTTGGCTTTGAAGTCGCCGCCGCCGTCGGGGCTGAAGAAGGCGTCCTTCACGGTGCCCAGCACTTCGGAGTTATGCACCGCACGGTCAATCATTTTGCCCTTGGTGATGGAGCCGATAATCTGGTCGAAGAACATGGTTTCGCCGCCCACGATGTCGATTTTGGCGGCTTTCAGGGCCTCGCCAATCACCTCGGCCTGCGAGGCGGCAATGTCCTTCTGAATGTTGATCTGGGCAAGCTCCACCGACTTCTCCTTGTCGAGGCGCAGCTTGAATTCCTCGTGGTCTTTGCCCACGCCGTCGAGCTTCTTCATGGCATCGGCCTTGGCTTCGATGCCCTTGGCTTCCACCGCAAACTTCTGCTCCGACACGGCCGCTTCGGCCAGCCCCTTCTTCTGGTCGGCGTCGGCTTTGGCCTGAATGATGTCGGCGTCGGCGAGGCCTTTTTCGCGGTTTACTTTGGCCGCTACCACCCCCAGCTTCTCGTCGGCTTCGGCCTGCGCGGCGGCTTTGGCCTGAATGGCCTGGGCTTCGGCGGTGGCGGTGAGCTGGAGCACGGTGGCCTCGGTTTCGCCTTCCTTCTGGCGGGCGGTGGCTTTGGCCTGCATCACTTGGGCCTCGGCCAGGCCCACGGCCGCAGCCTTGCTGGCCTCAGCCTCGGCCAGGGTGCGGATGGCCTGGGCGCGGAACTCCGACGCGGCCTTCTCGGCTTCGGCGTCGATGAGGGCCTGCTTGGCACGGAACTCGGCGGCCTGCTTCTCCATGTCGGCGTTGCCTACCAGGGCCACCGTGGCGGCCTCGGCCTGCTGCTTGGCGGCCGTAATGGCCACCAGCTTCTCCCGGTCGGCCTGGGCCTGGGCGCGGGTGTCCTTGATGCGCTCCTCCTCTTGCACGGTGGCCTTCTCCACCACCACCCGCTCCCGGATGATGGTCTGGATGTTCTTGCGCTCCTCTTCCAGGGCCTTTTCCTTCTCAATCTGGGCCAGGGCCACAATCCGCTCCCGCTCGTTGGCTTCCAGAGCCTTGGCCTGGGCTACGCGCTCCGTTTCCACGGCGTCGGTGCGCTGCTTGTTGCGCTCGGCCACCAGCACCTGCCGGTCCCGGTTCTGCTCGGCAATGCGGACTTCCTCCTCGGTGGCAATGCGGGCCTTTTCGCCCTTCAGGCGTTCTTCCTGCTGCACTTTCTCGGTTTCGGCCATTTCGCGGGCCTTGATGTTGGCCACTTCGCGCTTCTGCTTTTCCTGGTTTTCAATCAGCTGCTTTTCCAGCTGCAGAATGGTTTCCTGCGCCTCTACGTCCTGCTTCTTGATGGTTTTCTGCTGCTCCCGCTGAATGGAGTTGGCCTGGATTTTCTGCTCCGAGGTGAGGGCAATAATCTTCTTGATGCCTTCGGCGTCGAGAATGTTGTCTTGGTTGAGGGCCGTGAGCGGGGTTTGCTCCAGGTAGTCGATGGCGCAGTCGTCGAGCACGTAGCCGTTGAGGTCGGTGCCGATGATGCGCAGGATTTCCTGCTTGAACTGCTCGCGGGAGTTGTAGAGTTCAATGAAGTCGAAGTGCTTGCCCACCGTTTTGAGGGCTTCCGAAAACTTGGCGTCGAACAGGCTTTCCAGCGCGGCCGGGTCGGAGGCGCGGTGCGCCCCGATGCTCTGGGCCACGTTGATGACATCCTGCTCGGTCTTGTTCACCCGCACGAAGAAGTTCACCTTCACATCGGCCCGCAGGTTGTCTTTGCACACCAGCCCCTCGGAGCCGGCCCGGGCAATGACGATGGTTTTAAGCTTGATGTCCATCACCTCCAACTTGTGCAGAATGGGCACCACAAAGATGCCGCTGAACGACACCTTCGTGTCGCCCAGGCCGGTACGCACCAGGGCTTCACCCTGCACCGCTTTCTGGTACATGCGGGCCACAATGGCAAGAAAGCCCAGAATCAGGATGGCAATGACGACAATCACCACCAGGGAAAGTTGTTCTAACATGGATGTAAGGAGTAGGAGTAGAGGCAAATCGGGAGAGAAGATGGGCGAAGAGAGAAAAGTGCTAAGCAGCCAGAATTTCGAGGATGACTACCAGCAACTCCAGAATGACTTCTAGCAGCCAGTAGCGCGGCGGCCGGCGGCCGGGGGAGGGAGGTAGTTCAGAGGGCGTCATAGGGCTCCACAAGGTAGCAGCGGCGGGCGGCATCGTAGTCGATAATCAGGGCGGTATCGCCTTTTTTCAACTCGGTAGCGGCCGAAGCGGCCCGCACGTTGAGCATGAGCGGGGCGCCGCTGCGCAGCTGCACACTGGCCTGGCCCAGCCGCTCGTGGGTGGCGGGCAGCAGCACGGTACACACCTTGCCCAGCGGCTGCGCGCCCTCGTCGTGGTTGCGCTCCATGGCAGCAAACAGGTGCACGAAGGGCAGCGTGAGCACCTTAGCCAGCAGCAGACTGCCAATGAGCAGGGGCACCAGCAGCCCCAGCCCCAGCAGCCAGGATTCGTTGCCGAGGTAGTAATTGAGCAGAATGCTGCCCACCCACAGCGGCAGGGCCACGAAGCTCAAAAACACCATCAGCGGTACCCGGCCCAGGTTGAAAAACGCCAGCGCGTGGTTGAGCCAGCTCACGCCCGCGTGAGAAGCATCAGTATCCAGGTGCGCGTGGTGCGGGGCATCGAAGTCGTGGCTGGTCTGGATGTCCAGGGTCTTGAAATCAAGCAGGCCCAAGATAACGGTCAGCCAGTACAACAGCACGAACACCAGCAGGCCCGTGGCCAGCAGGTTGGGTGGCGAAACCGCGGCGTGTAGAAGTTCGGTCATAGGCCGGAAGGGAGCATGGGTGGCCAAAAATCACTCAGTTGACTTATCGGCCCTGGGCAGGTGTAGCCGTTGGCAGGGACGGTTGAAGCTGCTGTTCCAGCTCGGCGTTGCGCCGCTCCAGCCGCTTGCTGTACCGCTGGTATGCCACCACGATGAGCACCCAGCCAAAGGGCATAATGGGTGTCAGCCCCTGCAAATCGTAGTGCTGCACCCGGGCCACAACGCTACAGAGCAACAGGGCAAAACCCAGGTATAAGGGGCGTTTTTCGTGGGTATTCATGGTATTCGATAGAGAATAATGTTGCCAGAGAATAGCTGGGAGAGGCGGTTAGCTCAGTCCCAGCCGGGCCTTGAGGGCCTGCAAATCAGCCGAAGCCTGGCCGCTGCCGTCCTGGCCCAGGGCCTTGTCGATTTCCTGGTCGATGGTGCGGCTTTCCTGGGCAATCTGCCCGTACGATTCGGCCAAGGCTTCCTCGGCGGCCACTTTCTCCTTCATGCGCTCCAGCAGGGCCACCGTGCCCGACGAATCCAGCTGGGCCAGCTGCTGGTTGATGGTTTTGGTGGCCGTGCTCACCGTCACGCGGGCTTTCAGCGTCTTCAGCTCATTATCCCACTGCGAAATGGTGCTTTTGAGCTGCTGCACGTTCTGGTCGAGCTGCTGGGCCGAGGCTTCAAACGTCTGCTGATCCTGCGCGGCGCGGGCGGCCTGAGCTTCGTGCTGGGTTTTCTTCAGCAGCGCCTCGGTGGCCAGCCGGTCGGCTTCGGCCGTAGCCAGCTCTTGCCGGTGGGCTTTCTGGAGCAGCAGCACGGCTTTGTTTTCGTATTCCAGCGCCCGGCCCCGCTCCGTTTCGGCTTCGTTGCGGCTCCGGATGGCCTGGGCCTTCACCTCGGCCAGCGCGTGCAGGGCCTTGTCCAAGTCCTGGCGCAGGTCGCGCAGGCCCTGCTCGGTCATTTTGATTGGGTCTTCGAGCTGATTGACGGCCGAATGGGCTTCCGCCTGACCGATTTTGAAGATGCGGTTGAAGAGATTCATGGCAGTTGAAGCGTGATGATGAAAAATCGGAGAATGCCCGGGCACCAACCGTAGCGGCTGGCCCGTCAGCTCAGGGAGCCTTTCGAAAACGCAATCAGCTCGTCGCTGAATTCGCTCAGCAGCAAAGCCAGGGAGTTGAACACGGCCTCCAGCTCGGGCCGGTCAAGGTGCTCCAGCTGCAGCGTATCGCGGAAAATCACCCGGCGGCCCGTGTCATCCAGCACGAAGGCCCCGTGAATGATGTCCCGGTTTTTCTGCAGCAGGCGCTGGTAGATGTCGCAATTGGGGGCGGGCAGCTCCAGCAGATACTGCTCCAGAATCAGCAGCGGCTCGCCGCATCCCAGCACCAGATGGTCGATGCCCAGCTCCGGCTTGCTCACCACCAGCAGGTTGGTGGCCTCGTCCTGGTGCTGAATCTCAAATTCCAGCTCCAGCAGGTAGGTCTGAACTTTGGCGAAGTAGGGGTTGCTCATCGGGCAGGGAGAATATGGCGGGTAGAGGGAGGCCGGAAGGTACGCAGGCGGGCGGCCCAAACGGCGGCGGAAGCAGAAGAATCCGCTGGTGGCTCAAAAAAATAGCGAGTGGTTGGAACCCGTCACCGGTATTGTGGTAGCTTTACGCTGCAAGTGTACTCAAAGTTTGAGATGTGCTCAAACTTTGAGCGAATATTTTTTTCTGCCCATGTCGTTCGTTGGAAAGAACATCCGGAAGATAAGAACCGTCAAGAAGCTGAGTCAGGCGGCTTTTGCGGAGCTGTTTGGGTTGGCCCGACCCAGTGTGGGGGCCTACGAGGAAGGCCGGTCGGAGCCCAAAATGGAAACGCTGATTCAGATTGCTCAGCATTTTGGCTTGTCGGTAGACTTGCTACTGACAAAAGAACTGACGGTGAACGAGCTCTACCACTTCGATATTTTTCGGCAGGAACCGACTACCGAAGTACCCGCCACCCCGGCCGCTGCTGCCGCTGCTGCCGCCGCCGACCGCCTGGCCCAGCTCACGCCCTTCGTGCCCGCCGACCGCCTGCTCGAGTACATCGTGCAGCACCACAACACCGCTTTCATCGACGCGCTGCCGCCGCTCACGTTTCCGCACGAGCTGGGCCCCACCACCCGCGCCTTCGAGATTGTGGGGGCCGAAATGCAGCACCAGCAGCAGGGCCTGCGCCACCAGGATGTGGTATTGTGCTGCCGCGTTGATCGGGCGGCGGGCGGCAGCCTGCGCCCTGGCCGCATTTACGCGTTCCTCACGCAGCGGGGCCTGCTGGTGCGCCGGCTGGCCGAGCGGCTGTCGGCCACGGTGCTCAAACTACGCGCCGACAACCCCGACTACGGGGCCCAGGAATTCGCCCTCGACCAGGCCCTGGAAATCTGGGAAGTGAAGGCCGTATTTACCACCCACCTGCGGCCCCCGTCGCGCATCGAGGACCGGGTGACGCGGCTGGAGCGGCAGGTGGAGGAGCTGCTGGCCCGCCTGGGCGAGTGAGGCTTACCGGCCGCCGGTGGTGCCCTGCACCAGCGTTTTCACGCGGCATACCAGCGAGCCGGCCGTGAAGTAGAGGGTGCGCCCATCGTCGCCCCACGCGCAGTTGGATACGACCTCGCCCACGTCGATGGTGCCCAGGTGCTGGCCCTGGGGCGAAATGACCACCACGCCGCCGTGGCCCGAAGCCCACACGTTGCCGGCGCGGTCCAGCTTCAGGCCGTCGGGTACTTCCTTGGGCCGGCGGGGGAGGGGCCGCATATCGAAAAACACCTGGCCAGCGCCCAGCTTGCCGTTGCCGCGCACCGGGTACGCCATCAGTACGGGCCGCAGCGAATCAGACTGCGAGACGAACAGCTGGCGGCCATCAGCCGACAGGGCCAGGCCGTTGGGCAGCGTCAGGTCGGTGATTTCCGGGCTGACGCGGCCATCGGGGCGGCGGCGGTACACGTAGTTGCCGGGCTGCTCGCGCAAAGGGCTCTGGGCCTGCTGGGGCAGGCCAAAGGGTGGATCGGAGAAGTATATGCTGCCGCTGGGATGCGCTACCACGTCGTTGGGGCTGTTGTAGCGGCGACCCGCGAAGGCATCGGTGAGGGTGCGCTTGCCGCCGGGCTGGCCGAGGGGCAGCAGGGCCACGCGCCGGTCGCCGTGCTCGGCCAGCAGCAGGTTACCCTGCGCATCCAGCGCCAGGCCGTTGGTGCCGGGCTCTTTGCCGTAGGGCATCCGGCCGCTAAAACCGCTGCTTTCCAGGAATTTGCTGAGCCCATTGCGCTCCGACCAGCGGTAAATCGTGCGGGTGGGCGAATCGGAAAACAGCAGCATGGTGCTATCGGGCACCCACAGTGGACCTTCGGCGTGGCTCAGGCCCGAGGCCACCACTTCGATGGGCGTGCCGGGGGCAATGAGCTGGTTAAAGGCTGGCACCTGCGCTACTACGCGGCCGATGGTGGTGAAGCGCGGGGCCTGCGCCGGAGCCAGCAGGGGCAGCAGCAGGGCGGCGGTAAGCACGGAGAAACGCATAAGCGGGGAGGAGAAAATGGGCGGAGTCTGTCTGGGGTGTACCGAGGGGCGGGCTTGGGGGTTATGCCGCTGGGGCCAACTTCCGGCGGAAGGGCCGCGTACGAACGACTTGCCGCCGGCTTCCATCCCCGCGCCGTTTGCCATGCCCTTCGCCCGTGTACTGCTGCTGCCTCTCGCTTTGCTTATGACTGCATCCGCCGCTTCCGCCCAATCCGTACGGCCGCTTTCCACCCTGGAGCCGGTGGCCGAGTTTGGCCGCCACCAGCCCATCGGGGTGGCCGTGTCGCAGCAGAACCGCATTTTCGTCACCTTCCCCAAGAAGCCGAAAGATTACGATTTCGGGCTGGCGGAAATCGTGGACGGGCAGCGCCGGCCCTTCCCCGATGCCCTGTGGAACCAGTGGGATTCCACGAAAGCCGCCAGCCGCTGGGTAAACGTGCAGGCTTTATTCGTGGACCGCAACGACCACCTGTGGGTACTGGACCCCGCCAACCCCGACGACGAAGCGCCCCTGAAGGAAGGCGTGAAGCTGGTGCATATCAACCTGGCGACTAATAAAGTTGAGCGGATTTACCGGTTCGAGGACCTGCCCCGGGAACGGTCGGGCCTCAACGACGTGCGCGTGGATACCGAGCAGCAGGTCGCCTACCTCTCCGACCCCAAGCTGGCGGCGCTGGTGGTGCTGGATTTGCGCACCGGCCGCAGCCGGTTGGTGCTGCAGGGCCATAAGTCGGTGCTGGCCGCCCCGGGCTTCGTGCTGCGGATTGATGGCAAGGAAGTGAAGGATAAGAACGGCAAGCCCTTCAGCAGCAACGTGAACGGCATTGCCCTCACCCACGATTTCCGCTACCTCTACTACCGCGCCATCAACCAGACCAAGCTCTACCGCATTGCCACCGAAGCCCTGCGCGACGCCAGCCTCAGCCCGGCCCAGGTGGCCGCACAGGTGGAGGAAATAGGAGAGGTGGGCATCTCGCACGGTATGCTGGCCGATGCCGCCGGCAACGTGTACCTCACCGACTCGCCGGGCCACGCCGTGCGCCGCGTAACGCCCGCCGGCCGCCTGGAAACCGTGGTGCAGGATGCGCGCCTGCTCTGGCCCGATTCGTTTGGCCTCGGCCCGGGCGGCTACCTCTACCTCACCGCCGCCCAGATTGAGCGCACGCCCAAGTGGAACAACGGCCAGGACCGGGTGGAGTACCCATTCCGCCTGTTCCGGATGAAGCTGCCGTAGCCGCTTCTTAAAATCGGGTAATCTTTGCGGGCTGCGCGGCCCGGTTTCAACGCAACGGTTGGGGCCGGGCCGCGTCTGTTAGCGCACTTTTCACCCGTTACATCCTGCATGAACCCGATTTTCCGTTCGGCTGCTTTGGCCGCTTTGCTGGGCCTGGCCGCGCCGGCCCTGGCTAAAGGCCCCAAGGAGCTGACCTACACCGTGAGCATGGACCCGGCCACCAACAGCAACGCCTTTCAGGTGAAGCTGGAGCTGCCCAAACTCAAGAAAGACCAGGCCATCTACCAGTTTGCGGCCACCGCACCCGGCACCTACCAGGTGATGGACATGGGCCGCTTCGTGAGCAACTTCCAGGCCTTCGATGAGAAAGGCAAGCCGCTGGAAGTAAAGCAGCTGAACACCAACCAGTGGCAGCTCAGCCAGCCCGATAAAACCCGCAAAATCCGCTACACCATTGCCGAAACCTGGGACACCCCGGTAAAGGAGCACAACATATACCGCATGTGCGGCTCCTCGCTGGAACTGGACCACGCCCTGCTCAACGGCCAGACACTGCTGGGCTACCCCCAGGGCCTGCAGGCCGCCCCGCTGCGCCTGAAGCTGCAGTATCCCAGCGGCTGGAAGGCCGGCTCGGTGCTGCAGGCCGATAAGGACGGCTACTACCACCTGAAAAGCTACGATCACGCCGTGGATTCGCCCATTCTGCTGGGCCGCCTCACCGAGGCCAGCACCAAGCTGGGCAATGCCGATGTGGCCTTGTACTGCTACTCGGCCACCGATAAGGTGCAGGCCGAGCCGCTGCTGGGCTATATGCAGAAGATGCTGACGGCCGCCCAGAGTTTCTTCGGGGGCCAGCTGCCGGTGAACCGCTACGCCTTCCTCTACCACTTCGCCGACCGCTCGGCCGGGGCCTGGGAACACTCCTACAGCTCCGAGTACGTGCTGCCCGAGCAGCCGCTCACGCCTGAGTCGGCGCAGGGGGTGGTGGATATTGCGGCCCACGAGTTTTTCCACGTGATGACGCCGCTCAACATCCACTCCGAGGTGATTGAGCAGTTCAACTTCGTGCAGCCCACCGGCTCCGAGCATCTGTGGCTCTACGAAGGCACTACCGAATGGGCCTCGCACATGATGCAGCTGCGCGGCGGCCTGGTGCCCCTGGACGACTACCTGAGCATGCTGCACGATAAAGTGCAGTACGACCGGACCCGCGCCGATACCACCTACAGCCTCAGTCGTCTGGGCCTGAACTCGTTTTCGGATGAGGGCCAGCGCCAGTACGGCAACATCTACCAGCGCGGGGCCCTCACGGCCGGTCTGCTCGATTTGCGCCTGCTGGAGCTGAGCGGCGGCAAACGCGGCCTGCGCGACGTGCTGCTGCAGCTGGCCAAGCAGTACGGCCCCAACAAGCCCTTCAGCGAGAAAACCTTCTTCGAAGACTTCACCAAGCTGACGTACCCCGAAATCGGCGACTTCTTCAAGCGCTACGTGCAGAATGCCGAGCCGCTGCCCCTGGCCGAGTACTACGCCAAAGTAGGCGTGAGCTATCAGCCCATTCAGCGCACCGGCAAGCAGATTGCCTCGCTGGGTGCCATCGGGCTGGCCCCGCGCGAAGCGGGCGTGTACTTCACCCGCGTAGGCGGCCCCCTGGCCGAGGCCGGCGTGCAGGTGGGCGACCAGCTAGTGGCCGTGGACGGCGTGCGTAACGACTACGCCGGCCTGCGCCGCGCCGCCAGCCGCGCCCCTGGCTCCGAGCTGCCCCTCACCATCGTCCGCAACGGCCAGGAGCAAACCCTGCGCGTGAAGCTGGGCAGCACCGAGGAAGTGAAGCGCTACGTGTTCAGTCAGAACCCCAGCGCCACGCCGGCCCAGCTGGCTTTGCGCGAGGCGTGGATGAAAAACCTGTAGGGTTTTCCGCACACCCAAGGCTGGTAAAAAGCCCGCCCCGGTTCTCTCAAGATGGAGAGCCGGGGCGGGCTTTTTGCTGCGGGTGGTGCAGGGCTACCCCTGCACAATTTTATCGGGGGTGAGGGGCAGGGAGCGGAAGCGGCGGCCGGTGGCGTGGTACACGGCGTTGGTGATGGCCGCCGGCGTGCCCACGCAGCCGATTTCGCCGATGCCCCGCGCCCCCAGCTCACTGATGTGCGGGTCGGGAATATTCAGCCATTCCACCTGGATATCGGGGGTATCGGCCATGCTGGGCACGTGGTAGTCGGCCAGGTTGCGCACCACGGCGCGGCCGCTGCGCGGGTCGTACTGGGTTTCTTCCATGAGGGCCGCGCCCAGGCCCATGGCTACGCCCCCGATAATCTGGGAGTGGGCGGTGCGGGGGTTCATCAGGCGGCCCACGTCCAGCACGGCGCACAGCTTATCCACCCGCACGGTACCCGTCAGCTCGTCTACCCGCACCTTCACAAATATGGCCCCGAACGAATAGAACGAGTAGTTCTCCCGCTCCTCGCCGGGCTTGGCCTCACCGCTGGCTTCCAAAGAAGGCAGCTTGGCCCGGCGCAGAATGGTACCGTAGTCCTCGGCCTGAGCGGGATTGGCCTTGCGCACCAGCCGGCCGTCGCGGGCCTCCAGGTCGTCGGCCGTTGCCCCGTACAGCGGCGACTTCGCATCCCGGATAGCCAGCTGCTTGAGGGCGGCCAGCACGTTGCGGCAGGCAGCCAGGGAAGCCGGCCCGATGGTGGCCGTGGTGGCCGAGCCGCCGCTGGTGGGGGCCGCCGGCAGAGCCGAGTCGCCCAGCTCGAAGCGTACTTGCTCCACCGGCAGCCCCAGCCCGTCGGCGCTGATCTGGCGGAAGATGGTGTAGGCCCCATTGCCCATTTCGTGGGTGGCGCTTTGCACCAAAGCGCGGCCGTCGGCAAACAACGTGGCTTTGGCCGCGGCGGGGCGGCGGGCGGCGGGGTACATGGTGGTGGCCATGCCGTAGCCGATGAGGCTGTTGCCCTCGCGCATGGAGCGGGGCTTGGGGTTGCGCTTGCTCCAGCCAATGAGCTCCTGGCCGCGGGCGTAGCACTCACGCAGGTGCTTGCTGCTCCAGGGCTTACCAGTTTCGGGGTTTTTCTCGGCGTAGTTGCGCAAGCGCAGCTCCACGGGGTCCAAGTTCAGCTCGGCGGCCAGCTCATCCATGGCGCACTCCAGGGCCCAGCCGCCCACGGTTTCGCCGGGGCCGCGCATGGGGCAGGGGGAAGGCAGGTGCAGGTGGTGGAGCTGGTGGGCAAAGCCCAGGTTCGGCACCGCGTACATCATGCGCGAAACCCGGGCGCAGGGCTCCGTGTAGCCGCTCGACTGGGAAGAATGCGTTTGGGTATCGTGTTGCAGGGCCGTGAGCCGGCCGTCGGGGGCGGCCCCGAGGCTGAGCGTCTGGCGGGTGGCGGCGCGCTGGCCGGCCACGGCAAACATGTCCTGTCGCCGCCACTCTATCTTCACCGGCCGCTTCACTACCCGGGCCGCCATGGCCGTGAGCAGGGGCGGGGCAAACATCCAGCCCTTGGAGCCGAACGCACCGCCAATGAACGGGCAGATGATGTACACGTTGTCCTTGGGCAGGCTCAGCGAGCTGGATACCACTTCCTGCAGGTTTTCCACGCCGCGGGTGGTGTCGTAGAGGGTCAGAAACTCGGCCCCGTTGCGAGTTTCCCAGCGGGCAATGCTGGCCAGCTGCTCGATGGGGTTGTGGTGGGTAATGCCCGATTCATACACCCGCGTGAGCTTGACCGGGGCGGCGGCCAGGGCCGTTTTCGGGTCGCCCACGGTTACCTGCAGCTTTTCGTCCTGGTTGCCGGTGAAGGTTTCGGGCAGGGTGCGGCGGGTGGAGGCTTCCAAAGTCAGCTCGGGCGGGCGCACGTCGTAGGTCACGCGCACCAGGCTGGCGGCGTGGCGGGCCCGTTCCAGCGTATCGGCCACCACCACGGCCAGGGGCTGACCGGCGTACTCCACGGTGGCGTTCTGCAACGGCTGGCGGGTTTCCGTGATGCCGCCCTCGCCCCGGAACAACGAGCCGTTCACCTTCTCGGGCATGGGCTGGAGGCGGGGCGCGTTTTCGTGGGTGAGCACGGCCAGCACGCCGGGCGCCCGCAAAGCCGCCGCGCTGTCGATGGCGCGCACGGAGCCGTGGGCCACGTTGCTGCTCACGATGGCACCGTAGGCGAGGCCTGGCACGTCCCACTCGGCGCTGAAGCGCGCCGCCCCCATTACTTTCAGCCGCCCATCAACTCGTTCAAGCGGTTTGCCGGTTGCTTCTACCATTTTATTAAGCTGTTAGCTACTAGCGGTTGGCTGTTAGCTTTTTGTCGGTGTGAATTTTCTTCTTAGAGCGGGAAGCCAACAGCCAATAGCCATCAGCTAACAGCTAAATGTTTACTCGCCGCTTACCCCGCCCACGCTGGCGGCGAAGGCGGTGCCGGCGGGGCCCTGCAAGGGCTGCAAGCCGCTGGTTTCCAGCAGTGCCCGCTCCATCAGGTTGCGGCCCATCGGGATTTTGTAGGCGTTGTGCTCCAGCGGCTTGGCATCCGCAAAAGCCGCTTCGGCGGCGGCGCGGAACAGCTTCTCGGAGGGCTTCTTGCCGGCCAGCAGGGCCTCGGCCGCCGGCACCCGCCAGGGCTTGTGGGCCACGCCGCCCAGCGCCACCCGCGCCCGCCGAATCTTCTGGCCCTCCATTTCCAGCGCAACCGCGCACGATACCAGCGCAAAGGCGTAGCTGGCCCGCTCACGCACCTTCAGGTAATGGGAGCGACCGGTAAAGGCAGGCAAATCAATGCTGGTAATCAGCTCGCCGTGGGCCAGGGTGGTATCCTGTTGGGGCGTGTCGCCGGGCAGGCGGTGCAGGTCGGGGAAGGCAATGGTGCGTGGGCCGTTGGGGCCGGTTACCTGCACCTGGGCATCGAGGGCGGCCAGGGCCACGGCCAGGTCGCTGGGGTGGGTAGCCACGCAGCTATTCGAGGCCCCGAACAGGGCGTGCACTTTGTTGATGCCTTGGAGCGCCGCGCAGCCCGAGCCCGGTTCCCGCTTGTTGCAGGCCTGGGCCGGGTCGCGGAAGTAAGGGCAGCGGGTGCGCTGCAATGGGTTGCCGCCCAGGCTGGCCATGTTCCGGATTTGGGTGGAAGCTCCCGCCAGCAAAGCCTCGCTCACGGCTGGGTAGCGGGCCGCCACCTCGGGGTGCAGCGCCGCCGCCGTGTTCGAGACGCCCGCGCCCAGCCGCAGCCCGCCGTTCAGCGCGCTGATGGTGGTGAGGGGCAGCGCCGTCACGTCCACCAGCAGGCTGGGGCGCAGCACATCTTCCTTCATTAAATCGAGCTGGGAGGTGCCGCCGGCCACAAAGGCCGCCCCGGGAGCCGGGGCCACGGCCGCTACGGCCTGGGCGGGCGTGGTGGCCCGTTGGTAGGTGAATGGGTGCATGGGAGGGCGGCTAAGCGGTTTGGATTTCCTGAATGGCGGCAATGATGTTGGGGTAGGCCGCGCACCGGCATAGGTTGCCGCTCATTGCCTCCCGGATTTCCGCGGCCGAGCGGCGCTGTTTGTCCTGCACCAGCGCCGTGGCGGCCATAATCTGGCCCGGCGTGCAGTAGCCGCACTGAAAGGCGTCGTGCTTCACGAAGGCGGCCTGCATGGGGTGCAGCGTCTCGCCCTGGGCCAGCCCTTCGATGGTGGTTATTTTCCGGCCCTCGCTCATCACCGCCAGCGTGAGGCAGGACAAGGCGCTGTGCCCGTCCAGATGCACCGTGCAGGCGCCGCACTGGCCATGGTCGCAGCCCTTTTTGGTGCCGGTCAGGTGCAGGTTTTCGCGCAGCGCATCCAGTAACACCACGCGGGGCTCCACTTCCAGGCGGTGCGCTTCGCCGTTGATGGTGAGGGTGACGGGCACGGTAGCGGCTTCGGGAGCAGGCATAGGCGGCTGGGTTTCGGTGGGTGAAACTGGCCCGGCAGCCTCCGCCGCGCCCACCAGCAACAGCAGCGCCGCAGTAGCCAGCGTCGCCGTTACAAAGGTGCGGCGCGACAAGCCGCCGCCGGCCGGTGCCAGGGCGGCCCCGGCAGCCGCTTCCCCGGCAGCCGCACACGGGGCGGGGGCGTCGGGGCGTAGTGCCTCCAGGGCGGCCAGCACCTGTCCCGTCCGCAGCTCATGCCCGGGGCGGATGGTGGTCTGCCAGCGGAGCCGGCCCTGCTCGTCCAGCAGCAGCAGGGCCCGCTGGCCCGCCACGCCAAACTGCGCCGCCACCGGCCCGTGGCAGCTCAGGGAGTGCCAGCAGGAAACCACCGCCTCGGGCGCGGAGCTGCCGGCATCGAATGCGCCCAGCAGCTGGGTGAAAATGGTGCTCTGGTGGGCGTGGGCCGGGTTCCATTCCTCGGGGGCGAAGGCCAGCAGCACGGGTTGACCGCGCAGCTCGTGCAGATATCGGCCATTGGGGAGCAGACAATCGGGGGCTGGCTCGCCAAGCGGGAGTCTTGGTTCGTCGGACATACTACAGGTCAGGTTCAGACCCGCATACGCGAAACAGCCCGGAATGTGGGGGCTCCGCGCCACCCGGGCCCGGCCGGCGGCGGAACCGGGCACCGCGCACGGTGGGTAGCAAGTCGCCATCAGTAGGCCCAAAAATGCCGTTGCAGCGTTGGAAACCGATTTTCAGAAGCCGGCTGCCATCTGCCTGCCGCTACCGGCCGCGGCATAATTCTGCACGAATGGGTGGGGCGCGTGGAAGCTAACAGGTAGCTGCCGCTAAAACGCACCGCCCCGGCTGCCAAGGCAACCGGGGCGGTGGACATGTAACGTGGCGGTACAGACTAGCCCTGCGGGGTAGCCACTATGTACTCGGGGTCTTCTTGAATGTTGACTTCAACGAGCGCCCCGGCATTGGCGAGTAGGCGGCGGCAATCGGGGCTGAGGTGGCGCAGGCGCAGGGTTTTGCCGGCCCGCTGGTACCGCTCCGTGAGCTTGTGCAACGCATCAATACCCGACATATCGGCCACCCGACTTTCCCGGAAATCAATCACCACCTCAGTTGGGTCAGTGACGGGGTCGAACTTCTCCGTAAAAGCCTGCACCGAGCCAAAAAACAGCGGGCCATACAGCTCGTAGTGCTTCACGCCGTCGGCATCCAGGTGCTTGCGGGCCCGGATGCGCTGGGCATTCTCCCAGGCGAAAGCCAAAGCCGACACCACCACGCCCAGCAGCACCGCCAGCGCCAGGTTCTGCGACACGGCCGTAACCAGCGTCACCAGGGCCATTACGGCCACATCGGTGCGGGGCATGCGGCGCAGGATGCGCAGGCTGGCCCACTCAAACGTGCTAATCACCACCGTAAACATCACGCCCACCAGCGCCGCCAGCGGCAGCCGCTCAATAACGGAGGACCCCGCCACCACAAACAGCGCCAGCGCCAGGGCCGCCACCACCCCCGACAAGCGCCCGCGCCCCCGCGACTCCAGGTTCACCATCGTCTGCCCAATCATGGCGCAGCCGCCCATGCCGCCGGTCAGGCCCGAGGCCACGTTGGCCAGGCCCTGGGCCACGCAGTCCTGGTTGCTGCGGCCGCGGGTATCGGTAATTTCATCCACTACCGTCAGGGTCAGCAGGCTTTCGGTGAGGCCCACCAGGGCCATAATCACGGAGTAGGGCAGCACCAGGACCAACGTATCCCAGGTGAAGGGAATCTGGGGCCAGTGCGGCAGGGGCAGCCCCCCGGCAATGGAGGCAATGTCGCCCACCGATTTGGTATCGAGCCCGCCCAGAATAACCACACCCGACACCACGGCAATGGCCACCAGCGAAGCCGGTACGGCCTTAGTGAGGCGGGGCAGCAGGTACACAATGGCCATAGTCAGGGCCACCAGCCCGAGCATCAGTAGGAGCGGGGTGCCACTAAGCCACTGCTCCTCGCCGCCCGCGCCGGGCACTTTGAACTGCTCCAGCTGGGCCATAAAGATGATAATGGCCAGCCCGTTGACGAAGCCAAACACCACCGGCTGTGGCACCAGCCGGATAAACTTGCCCCAGCGCAGCAACCCCACGCCCATCTGAATCAGCCCCATCAGGGCCACAGCGGCAAACAGGTACTCGGGGCCGTGCTGCTCCACCAGGGCCACAATCACCACCGCCACCGAGCCGGCTGCCCCGGAAATCATGCCGGGCCGGCCGCCAAATACGCTGGTGAGCAAACAGATAACGAAGGCCGAACCAATGCCCACCAGCGGGCTGATATGGGCCAGCAAGGCAAAAGCTACTACTTCGGGCACTAAGGCCAGGGCGGTAGTCAGCCCGGCCAGCACTTCATTCTTCGCGTTAACGCGGTACTGGGAAAAATAGGCAGAAAGGATACTCATCAAACACGCTGAAAATTGGCAAAAGAAAAGCCGCACGCTTCGGGCGGGAAGCGGCGGCAAGGGGTAAGCGGGCCAATTTCTCAGGGTGGAGTGGGCGAGCTGGTACGAAAGAAAGCGGAAAGAAAGCACTGCATACGCCCCGCAAAGATACGCAGCCGGCCGTTGCCGCGCGGCTGAGCGAGGTGGTAACTACCGGCTAGCTCGGCGAGGTTGCGGACTGTTGCGGCGCAAAAAGTACGGCCGGCTGCAACCGTGGTGCTTGGCGGTGGCTCTTGGGGGCGCGGCGTGTAGCTTTGGCCAGAAACCTGATGGCACACAGCCGTGAGGGCAGCCGCGGGGGCTTTTCGACCTGTATGTAACCATTGTATGCGCGTTTTCACGTTGGCTGCTATCAGGCAGATTCAGGATTTCCAGTTTCTCACCGATTCCTCCGGCTACGTGCTGGCCGATGGAGGGCAGCTCTATCGGTTCCGGGGCAACCGCACCGAGCTAGTCCCGACGCCCGGCAGCTTCACCGTAACCCAGTTTCATTTTCTTGATGCCACGCACGGGGCTGTAGCGGGCAACCTGCGGCCGGCGGCGGTGCCGTTGCTGCAGGGTAGCGTAGGGGCGGCCTCCCTGCTGCCGGTGTTGCTGGGGCTGGTGGTGCTGCGGCGCTGGCCCGGTGGAGCTTGGGGGCGCGGAGCCGGTTTGGCAAGCCTGCTGCTAGCGGGCGGTTTGCTGCTCGGGTGTGGCCGGGCGTGGCAGCAGTTTCGCTCTCCCGACGCGGCCTCGGAAGGCGTGACGCACCTCAGCCGCAGCCAGCTGCACGCATTTGCCGGTGGGCATACGTACTTCGCCAACAAAGGGCAGCCGGCCTTCGTGGCCCTGACCCAAACGGCCGGGGCCAGTTGGGAAACCCATTCGATGCCGACTAATTTTTACGTCTCGGCTCTCACGGCCATTGGCCGCAATTTTCTGGTGGGCACGTATGCCAATCCATACGAAGGAACCCGCAGCCCCATGCACGCCGATGGCGACGTTTGGGTGTATGGCCGGGATTCTACCTTCAGTCCCGAGCTGGCCCGCAACAGCCCGGCGCGGCCGTACGGGTTGTCGGTGCACCGGGCCATTCGGGGGTTCAGCTTCTCGGCTGCCGGCGACCAGCTGTTGATTTTTGGTAGTGACCGGATGCCGACCCTGCCGCCCGATGAAATCAGCGCCACGGCTGGCAATATCTACGCGCTGCCCGTGTCGTTGCATCCACCTTACCGCCTGCTCGATGTGCCCGATACCGTGGAAGTGACTTCCCTGGCCCAAGCCGATACCGGCGAGCTGTGGGCCACGCTGGATAACCGCAAGCCGCGCCGCGCCAAAGGCATTCTGCGCTACGTTCCGCTGCCTACCCGGCAGCTACTGCGGTTTTCCCAGGGGCGGTGGCAGCCGGTGGCGTTGCCCGAGGCACAGAGTTTCGGGCAGGTAGCTTTTGTTGCGGGTACCGGCAAAGGCTACCTGCTGACCGCAGTCGGCCAGGTGCTGGCTACTACCACCAGCGGGGCCCAATGGCAACCCACCAACCTGCGCGACATTCGCCGCATAAAACCCTGGCAACAGGCTATGACGCTCCAGCAGAGAGCCAACCAACTCCTCGTCCTCGCAACCGAGACACCTCGCGAATAAGAACTTGCTCAGGCATGTACCGTCATCACGGGTTGCCGGGCGTGCAGGGCCACGGCTTCGGAGGTGCTGCTCTGGAACAGGTGGCTGAGGGCGGAGCGGCCGTGGGTGAGCATTACCACCAAATCGGCGTGGGCCTGCTCGGCAAAGCGCGGAATACCGGTGCTTACCCGGGGCGAGTCGAATACCTCGGCCTCGTAGTGGGTAAGCTGGTGGCGGCGGGCAAAATCCTCCATAGCGTGCAGAGCGGCCCCGTGCCGGTCGGCGGAGGGTGTCACGTCCAGCAGGTGCAGCGTGGCTTCCGGGAACATAGTTTGCAGCTGCTGCAGGCCAGGTACGGCGCGGTCGGCCTCGGCCGTAAAATCGGAGGCAAAAACCAGGTGCTGCACGGTGAAGTCGGTAGCCGGATGCTTCACGGTGAGAACGGGACAGGGAGCCAGTCGCATCACCTGCTCTGTGTGCGAATCCAGGAAAAACCGCGTCCAGGAGGTGTGCTCGTGGGCCCCCATTACCACCAGATCAATCCGATGCTCCCGGATAGTTTCGAGTACGGCCGGCTCAAACTCGGTGGTGACCACCAGGTCGCGCACCGGCACGTCGGGCATCAGCTGGTGGGCTTCAGCCATCCACTCGTGCATGCGGCGCTTGGTAGCCTGCAGCAGTTTGATCATGTACACGTTACTGAGTCCGTCGCCGGGCACCTGGCCGCCCGAGGTGGCAATACCGGTAGCCGGCGGTGCATCCACCACGTGTAGCAGCGTGACGTGGCCATTGCTGCGGTGGGCCAGTTGCAGGGCGGCCTCAAAGGCATAGTGCGCCTCACGGGAAAAATCGGTGGGAACGAGCAGGTTTTTCATGATGCAAAAGCCGGGAATTAGGTGCAACGGAAGAACAGTAACCGCGTGGCCAGCAGGGGAGTACGCCGGAAAATATAGTATATTTCTTATTCAAATACAACTATTAATTGTTGAATTATTACAATATACCTGCCATTGCACCGAAGGCGGCTATTTGCCCGGCTAACGGTGCCTACGGCCCCTGCGTGTGTCTCTCGCTTAGGTTAACCCACAGTGCCCGCGCCGGGTGCCGGCCCCTGCATCCCGAAACAATCAAATAAGTTGCCGGTACGTAGCTTTCCGTCTATCTGGCATTATTCCCCCAGACCTGCTGTTTACCACGCATGACTTCCCCCCTTCACCCCCTCGACCAGACCACATTTACCAACTCTTTCGTGGAGGAGCTGCTCGGCGACCCATCCCGCGAAAACGTGCCCCGCCAGGTGCCCGGCTACCACTACTCGCCGGTGCAGCCCACGCCCGTGGCCGACCCGCGCCTGTTTGCCTGGTCAGCGGAGCTGGCGGCTTTTCTGGGCGTGATGCGCCCGCCCGAGCAGGGGCCGGGCGTGGAGCTATTGGCCGGCAACCGTGTGGCCGCTACCATGCAGCCCTACGCCGCCCGCTACGGCGGCCATCAGTTTGGCAACTGGGCCGGGCAGCTGGGTGATGGGCGGGCCATTTCCCTGGGCGAATTGCAGGCCACAGATGGCTCACGCTGGGAGTTGCAGCTGAAAGGGGCCGGCCCCACGCCGTATTCTCGCCGGGCCGATGGCCGGGCGGTGCTGCGCTCTTCCATTCGCGAGTTTCTGTGTTCCGAGGCCATGTACCACCTGGGCGTGCCCACCACCCGGGCCCTGAGCCTGGTGAGCACCGGCGACGAGGTAGTGCGTGACATGTTCTACAACGGCAATGCCCGGCCCGAGCCGGGGGCCGTGGTGTGCCGCGTGGCCCCGTCGTTCGTGCGCTTCGGTAATTTCCAGATTCTGCTGGCCCACCAGGAGCTCGACAACCTGCGCCAGCTGGCCGATTACGTGATTCGTCACCACTTCCCGGAGCTGGGTGAGCCCTCAGAGGCGGTATACGCGCAGTGGTTTGCCGAAATCTGCCGGCGCACGGCCGTAATGGTGGCACACTGGATGACGGTGGGCTTCGTGCACGGAGTGATGAACACCGACAACATGAGCATTCTGGGCCTTACCATCGACTACGGCCCCTACGGCTGGCTGGAACCCTACGAGCCCGGCTGGACGCCCAACACCACCGATTTCAGCACCTACCGCTACGCCTTCGGGCAGCAGCCCCGGGTGGCCCTCTGGAACCTGATGCAGCTGGCCCAGGCCCTCTCGCCGCTGGTACCGGATGCCACCACCACCCTGCGCCCTGCCCTCGACCTCTACGCCGCCACCTTCAACCAGACGCGCCAGGCCATGTTGCTGCGCAAGCTTGGCCTCACGCCCCTGCCCGATGGCCGGCCGGACTATGCCCTCACCAAAGCACTGCACACTGCCCTGGAAACCTCGGAAGCCGACATGACGCTATTTTTTAGGCGGTTGTCGCACCTGGTGCCGGCCCTGTTGGCGGGGGCAGATGATCAGACGGCGACATTTCAGTCATTCATCGAAGAAGTCAGCTACAACCCGCTGGGAGCCGTGCACACACCGCTGCTCGACTGGCTGGCCCGCTACGCCGAGCGGCTACAGCAGGAAACCGCTGCGCCCGAGGCCATCCGGGCTGGTATGCTGGCCGCCAACCCCAAGTACGTGCTGCGCAACTACCTGGCGCAGCAGGCCATCGAAGCCGCCGAAGCCGGCGACCTGACCGACCTGGAACGACTCTACCACGTCCTGAAAACCCCCTTCGAAGAGCACCCGGCCTACGAGGACCTGGCCGCCAAGCGCCCTGAGTGGGCCCGCACCAAACCCGGCAGCGCCACCCTTTCCTGCAGCTCCTAGAACGAGTTGCTGGTTGCTGGTTTGAACGACAACCTGCAACTAGCAACCAGCAACTCAAACCTGCCGGAGCAGCCAGGTGTAGGCCGCCGCCACGTCGTCGAAGAGGAGCACAGTAGGCGCAGTGACGAAGCGCATGGCGGTTTCCATGGATTTGCGGGCGGGCCAGTACGGCGGACACACCCAGGCCACGTGCCGGATGCCCTGCCGGGCCAACCGGTAGTAGTATTCCGTGCCTACCCACCGGGCACCCTGTTCCCAGTCGCTGGTTACCTGGCTATTGTCGTTGAGCATTTTGTGGCAGGGACGCTGCGCCAGGTAGTGCAGTACTTCCTCGCCCCCGGTCCGGGCCGAGTGGGCATCATGAGCGCCTTTCCATTCTACATAGAGCCACTGATGGTTGGGGTCGAAGGAGATGGATAGGGAAGGCGTATCGAATAGATGCTCCATAATGGGGCGAAGAGGGGAGAGTCAGCAGGGCCGCGCACTTGCGTAGTACCGGAAGATAAGAGAAAAGTACAAGACCTGCGAAGCCACCTGCCTCGCTGGATCGGTATACCCGCATTTGCCCGCAATAGATATTTGCATCCATTGTATCACCTGACAAGCATAGCACTGCTGCCGATACTTCTTGGCGCAATCAAAAGCAGTGTACAGCCCGACCACTTGCCAGCCGGCTTACCATGCACTCTTGGCATCTGGTTTTGCGAGTCGGCGGCTGGCCGCTGAGCTAAATTGTCCTTCTCAGCAGGTAGGGTGCCAGCACGCCGCGAACCGCCGTTTTCAGGCCCATCTTCATTTCCCCCTGCCCGGCCCAAGGGAGCAGGAGCGGCTGTGGGGGCAGGCCTGTGGCGGCACGCTCAGCTGGACCGGGAGGTGAACTTTTCGGCACCAGCTGGCCGGCGGAGCCATTGGTAACGTGCTGCGCTACTGTGTGCTGGCAAGCCGCCAGGAGGGCGCATCTCACCCCACCACCTCCGCTGATATAATCCGCGGCGTGCAACGGGAACTGGTCAGGGGCGAAAAGATGGCATAAGAGCCGGTTGAACAGGTGCCCACTTTCGGAGCAGGAAGGCTCTGGGCTTAGTGCGGGAGTTTGTCGCGCAGAGCACTATAAGTCCAGGTGCCGGCCAGGGCCGCGAGTATCAGCACGGCCGCGCCGGCTACGCCGCTACCCAACTGGGCAAACATTGGTCCGGGACAGGCACCGGTCAGGGCCCAGCCCAGCCCGAAAATGATGCCGCCAATCCATGTGCCGTGGCTGTACTGCTTATCGGCAATGCGGATTTCCTCGCCGTTGATGGTCTTCAGGCGGTTGCGCTTGATGAGCTGAATAGAAATCAGGCCCACCACAATGGCTGAGCCGATGACGCCGTACATGTGGAACGACTGAAAGCGGAACATCTCTTGGATGCGCCACCAGCTCACCACTTCGCTTTTCGTGAGAATAATGCCGAACAGCACGCCCAGCCCCAAGTATTTCAGATTTTTCATGGTACCGGAAGTTAAAATAGCAGCGGATAAAACACCCAGGTCATCAGCAGCCCGCCCACGAAGAAGCCGATAACGGCCACCAGCGACACCCACTGCAGATTGGAAAGACCCGAAATAGCGTGGCCCGAGGTACAGCCCCCGGCGTAGCGCGTACCGAAGCCGACCAGAAAGCCACCCAGCACCAGAAATACCCAGCCTTTCCAGTTCGAGAGATTTTCCAGAGCGAAAAGCTCCTTAGGTAATAGCCCCGAAAAATCCGTGAGGCCCATCTGCGCCTTCAGGTCGCGCACGGTTTCCGGGGAAATGGCAATGGTATCGGGGTGGCCCAGCACCCGGTAGCCGATAAAGCCGCCGATGCCGATGCCCAGCACGAAAAACAGGTTCCACATTTCGGCGCGCCAGTTGTACTGCAGAAACGGAATGTTGGCGGGCAGGCACGCGGCGCACATGTGGCGCAGCGACGAGCTGATGCCCAGAACTTTGTTGCCGATAAGCAGCAGGGCGGGTACAGTCAGCCCGATCAGGGGGCCAGCCACGTACCAGGGCCAGGGCTGGCGAAGTAACTCAAGCATGAAAGCAGGTCAGAGGAAGAATACGGAAGGAAAAATGGATGCAGGTCTGCCGGCAACTGCCGCCGGCCAGAATTCCTGAAAACGGTATCCGTACGAGGAGCCAAGGGGTTATCGAACCAGCTTTTCGGGCCAGTCGAGCACGCCGCCCAGCAGGTTGGCGACATTGGCAAATCCTGCTTTGGTAAGCTGGCCGGCGGCGCTGGCTGAGCGGGCTCCGCTGCGGCAGTACACGTAGGTAGGCTTTGATTTATCCAGCGCCGCCGCGCGCTGGGCGAAGTCGGGGGCAGTAACGTCGATGTTCACCGCTCCGGGCAGGTGGCCGCCGGCAAACTCATCGGGGCGGCGCACATCCAGCAGCGTCACCGGGTGTCGGCGCAGGCCTTCGGCAAACTGCGCTGGCGTCAGGTTCTGGTAAGCAGGGGCGGAGGATTTCAAAAAGTCAAACATGGCAGATAGTAGTAACAAGGTTGAAGAGAGGTGTACCCTAGACTAGTGATGGGCCAAAACCGACGGAAACGACTTCACCGCCTCGCCTAAATCCAGCACTTCGGTGCCGGGCAGGGCATCAGCCACAATGCTGGAGCCCGCCGCCGAGCGGTAGCCGCCGGCACAGTGTACCACGATGGGTTTACCGGTAGGGATTTCCCGGGCCCGCTCCCGCAGTTCTGGCAGCGGAATGTTGAGCGAACCGGCAAACAGGGGCTCGTCGCGGTGCTCCGTGGCGTTGCGGATATCCACGATGGTGTACTGCTCCGGGTGCTGGCGGAACTGCTCCACATCCAGCTGCGGCAGCGTGGCTTCCGAGGAAGGCGAGCCAATCAGGCCCCCCCTGATCAGGGCCTCGTAGCCGATTTTAACTGTTTTCCGGATCAGGTTTTCCAGGGTGGCCTCATCAGCCGCCACCAGGTAAAATGCCTCTTCCGGACCCACGATGGAGCCCAGCCAGGTTTCGAACTTGCCTCCCTGCTGGATATTCAGCGCCCCGTTCACGTGGCCCTGCTTGAACTCGGCTACGGGGCGGGTATCTACTACCAGCACTCCGGCCGCCAGGGCAGTGCCGGCAGCCAGGCGCGGCACCTGCTGCACACTGGGCGCGTAATCGGGCGCGCCGGCTTTGTTCAGGGCTACATCGTAGCCGAAATATTTGGGGATGAAGGGCTGGTCCCGGAGTAACTCCTGTACAAACTCTTCCTCACTCAGATTTCGCAGCATGGGGTTGCCGAATTTCTCATCGGCTATGGTGCTGCTGCTGGCTCCGCTCAGGGCCTTACCGCACAGGCTGCCCGCACCGTGGGCGGGGTACACCAGCACGTTGTCGGCCAGGGGCATGAGCTTATCGTGCAGGGAGTGGTATAGCTGCCGGGCCAGCTCCTCACGCCTGGCAGTCAGGTTCCCCGCCTTCTCGCGCAGGTCGGGCCGGCCCACATCCCCAATGAACAGCGTATCACCGGTGAATACGGCCACATCCTGCCCCTCGCGGCTTACCACAACGCTGATGGAATCCGGGGAGTGGCCGGGCGTATTCAGGGCCCGGAAGGTGAGCTTGCCTACCGTAAAGGACTGCCCTTCGTCAAAAGCTTGGTGCGGATAGTCGGCTCCCAGCAGCTGGCTCACGCGAATGACAGCGCCGGTGTGCCGCGCAATTTCCAGGTGCGAAGAAACGAAGTCGGCGTGGGGATGAGTCTCGATAACGCTGACGATTCTCGCGTCGTGGGCTTGGGCGTAGTCGTAATAAGGCTGCGGGTCGCGGGCGGGGTCGATGAGCACAATTTCGCGGGCACACTCACTGAGAATAGCGTAGGAGAAATGGGCCAGGCCCTTGTCTTCAAACTGTTCAATTTTCATGACCAAAGTGGTTGAGAGGTGGGTGGAGAAGCGGAAAAGGAGGGAAACCGGTAAAGCAGTTGAGTCAGGTAGGTAAACACCTGTCTATTAGTGCGTAAATGCCAGCTCGCGCAGCAGGATAAACGTGCCCATTGCCAGGGTAAACCAGCCGAAGGCCGGCTTGAGCCTAGTGCCGGGAATAAAGCGGGCCAGATACGTGCCCAGCACAATGCCCGCCAGCGCGAAGGCCAGAAAGCCCAGCAGAAAGCCCCAGGCAATGGGCGTGCCCGCACTCAAATCACCAGTGAAACCAATGAGCGAATTCAGGGCAATGATGGCCAGCGAAGTGCCCACGGCCAGCTTCATGGGCAAGCGGGCTCCCAGCACCAGCGCCGGAATAATCAGGAAGCCGCCGCCGGCACCCACAAAGCCCGTGAGCGTACCCACCACCAGCCCCATGCCCAGAATCAGCGGGTAATTGAAAGCGTGCGGCTGGTGTGGCTCTTCGCGGAGCACCTCCTCGGCCTGCTGGCTGCGAATCATGGACGTGGCGGCCACCACCATCAGCACGGCAAACGCCACCAGCACCAGCAGGTCCTTGGTAAAGACGATGCCGCCCAGCGTGAACAGCTCGTGCGGAATGGCCGGCATCAGCAGCTTGCGCACCGCAAATACGGCCAGCAACGAGGGAATCAGAAAAACAACGGCCGTTTTCAGCGACACCAGCCCCTTGCGGAAATAGCCTGACGCCCCCACCACCGAGGTGCTGCCCACCACGAACAGCGAGTAGGCCGTGCTCAGCACCGGATTTACGCCCATCAGATATACCAGCACCGGCACCGTGAGAATGGACCCGCCACCTCCCATAATGCCCAGAGAGAGGCCGATAAATATTGCCGCGAAGTAGCCGAGAAGGTGAGACATGGATGGATAGGTGAACGTATGTATTTATGAACGAGTTTTCATGTGTTAAAGCAAAAAAAAGCCGACATTTCTACAGAAATGTGCAGCCGGCCAGGCACTGAATCACATCCACCACTTCGCGCATTTTCAGCGAATAGAGGATGTTTTTGCCCTCGCGCGAGGAGCTTAGAATGCCCTTCAGCTTCATGCCCGTAAGGTGATGGGAAAGCAGGCTCTGCTCCACATTCAGTTTCTCGCTGATGTCCGTTACCGATAGGCTTTCCTGACTGGCCAGCAGCTGCACAATGGCAATGCGGGTGGGGTGGGCCGTGGTTTTGAGGATAAAGGCCACCTTCTCCATCTTCTCGGTGGTCAGGTTCAGATCGGCGGAGGCAGGAGTTGGTGTCATATGATGCTGCAAATATATGATCATTTATTCATGTGTGCAACTATGAATGATTTAAAGGTCTCACAATGCTTGTTTTTGCCTAGGCGGCGTGCGCAATAAAGCTGTGTAAGAAGTCGTCGGACTCAACCAGGAGAAACGTCATGCAGAGCGCACCACCTAGTGTGCTGGTGTTGCACAGGGCTGGGCCTGAACAGGGGTTTGCACCCATTGGGGTATAACGCTGAGCGCAGCCGAAGCGACAAAACGGCTTCGGCTGCGCTCAGCAGGGCGATGTAGCGTTGTGCTCGACACACCCGGCTTGCGTGGCGTGGCTGGCTACAGGGTGCTCATTGTGAAATGCTTGCGTAATCTGCTTTCTTTAGGACAGAACCCGTCCGCCACTTCCGCCCATGAATCCAACTGCTACCACCACCCCGGTCGATACCCCCGTGAGTGCCGGCCTGACCAGTGCCGACCTAGCCCCCGTGCCGCCCGCGGCCCGCCGCTGGACCACGGCCAACTACGCCGCCCTCTGGATCAGCATGAGCCTGTGCATTCCTACCTATATGCTGGCCAGTTCGCTTATCGGGGGCGGGATGAACTGGTGGCAGGCGTTGCTGACCATCTTTCTGGGCAATACGGTGGTGCTGGTGCCCATGCTGCTCAACGGCCACGCCGGGGCGAAGTATGGCATTCCGTTTCCGGTGTTTGCGCGGGCTTCGTTTGGGGTGCGCGGGGCCAACGTACCGGCTTTGCTGCGGGCTATTATTGCTTGCGGCTGGTTCGGTATTCAGACGTGGATAGGGGGATACGCCCTCTACCAGATGGCCGTGCTATGGATGCCGGCCCTGGGGCAGCTGCCACTAATTTTTCCGCCGAGCTGGGGCCTGGCTACTGGGCCGGCGCTGTTATTCGTGCTGTTTTGGCTGGTGAATATGTACGTGGTGTATCTGGGCGTCGACAGCATCAGGAAGCTATTGGTATTCAAGGCGTTTTTCCTGCCGGTGGCGGCGGTGGCGCTGCTGTGGTGGGCCATTGCGGCGGGCCACGGGCTAGGCCCGATTCTCAGCCAGCCGGCCAGGTTTGCCTCGTCGGCGGAGTTTTGGGCGTATTTCTTTCCGGCCCTGACGGGCATGGTGGGTTTCTGGGCCACTCTGTCGCTCAATATTCCTGACTTCACGCGCTACGCCGTGAGCCAGCGGGCCCAGGTGCTGGGGCAGGCCCTGGCCCTGCCATCATCCATGACGCTGTTCTCGTTTGTGGGCGTGGTGGTTACCTCGGCTACGCTGGTGATTTACGGCCAAACCATCTGGGACCCGGTGGTACTGGCCGGCAAGTTTGAAAGCCGGCTGCTGGTGAGCGTGGCCATGCTAGCCGTGGCCCTGAGCACTTTGGCCACCAACATTGCCGCCAACATCGTGAGCCCCGCCAACGACTTCGCCAACCTCAGTCCGCAGAAGATTACCTTCAAAACCGGCGGCTACATTACCGGCATCATTGGCCTGCTCATCTTCCCCTGGAAACTCATTGCCGACCCCTCGGGCTACATTTTTACCTGGCTGGTGGGCTACTCGGCGCTGCTGGGGCCCATCGGTGGCATCATGATAGCCGACTACTACCTGCTGCGCCGCCAGCAGCTGGATGTGCCCGACCTGTACCGCTATGAGGGCCGCTACGGCTACCAAAACGGCGTGAACTACCGCGCGGTGCTGGCCTTGATTATGGGGATATTACCCAACCTTCCGGGGTTTCTGCAAGCGGTGGGCGCTATTCCGGTTGGCGCAGTGTGGCCCTGGCTGGCGGGGCTGTACAGCTACGCCTGGTTCGTGGGTTTCTTCCTTTCGGGCGGGCTTTACGTGCTGCTGATGCAGCGGCAGGCGCGGGCCGTGGCTGTTGGTGGGCTGGTAGAGGTAGTAAACTGAGCTGGTGAAATACCACCGAAACCGTACATTTCCTGTCTTGAATACTACTGTACGGATGATTCGGTTTGCATTTGTGTTTTATCTGGCCGTTATCAACGCTGCGTTGACAATAGGCCAGACACCAGTTGCTACTGGTAGTCACCAGAAAAAAGTAATTCCTGGTGCTGGTGCCTTGGCTGAGCTACGGCAGGCGCTGGGCGCAGCGGCCACGGTAGTACCGGCGAAAGGCCGGGCTGCGTCCTTTCAGCAGGCTACTTTCAGCCAATTAAACTCTGGAATAAAGCAAACCACTACGGGCGTACAAATAGATTTGGACGACAAGCGTCTGCTGGTACTGCGGAATGACCGGACTGAACAGGAAGAAACAGGTGTGCCTACCTACCGCTACCGGGGCACGGACCGGCGGAATAGGTTTGTGTGGATAACGAAGAACCTATACGAAGAAACCAAACAGTTGCTAATCAGTCAGAAAACCGGTCGAATAACTGAAATAGCCAATGAACCCCAACTGAACCTAACCAGTGCCTTGCTCTTCACTCAGCAGAATGACTGCTATGGAATGTTTGAGGACTGCTACCCCGGATTCCAACTGTGGCGCATTGGTAAAGGGACTCTAAAACTTATTAAAGAGGTGCGGTTGAAAAACTACTTCGTGGTAAGCGGCGGCTGGGTTGCATCCAAGACAGTGCGGCTGGAAATGGCCAGCTTGCAGGACCTGATGAATGGAAAGAAAGTGGCCGATATGAAGCGGCAGTTTTTCGATGTGACGCTGAAGTAAAAGCCCCGCTGCCTATTGATAGGTCACTTCCAGTTGCACCAACTGCTCGTACCGGGGGCGGCTGGCTGAATTAGGTAGCCGTTGCCAGGCGGTGTGGGTGGTTTTGATCCAGCAAACAGCACCCGGTTGCTCTGGGCTCAGCAGCGGGCCGGTGGGCTGATAGGTGGGCAGGCTGGGAAAGCAGGTGAAATTGTTACTGCCTAGAATGGGCTCCAGTGCCACAAAAAATCCCCTGTTCGGAATCTGCAGCTGGTACGTTTGCACGTCAAACCAGTACCAGCCGTTCCAGCGTGTAGGGCAGATAAACACGTTATCAGTCAGGATATCTTCACCCGGAGCCTGGTCGGGCCCAGAAGCTTCGTAGAGGTGCAACCGAACCGGGAGGTTAGGGAAGCCGGGCGAGCCGAAGTAAATCCGAACGGCCCGTAGCTCAGCGGTGTGGGGTGATGCCACCCAGAACGCCAACTGCCAATCCGGTGCGGAATAGCCCGCGGCCTGCGTTGGCGGCGGAACCCTCTGCTGCGCGTGCCCCGCCGCCAACGACAGCAGGAGTAATAAGCCAAGCAATAGGCTGCGGCCGAAGCGGAATAGGTTCATGGCGTCACTTCTACTTCGAACATTCGCTCGTACAAAGGCCAGCAGTTTTCTTCCGGGGGCGTTGGCTGCCACTGCCGCACCGGGTATGCGTACTGCCAACTGCGCGAATCGGCCAAAGCGCACGGCGCGCGCAGAACGGGGCCTCTCGGATGATAATTCGGCATATCGTCGGGGCAAGGGTAAAAATGGTCGCCTTGCATAAGTGTTTCAAAAGCAACATAGAACCCTTGTCGGGGAGCTGGTATACCATACTGGTTCAGGTCGATGGTGGTGCTGTGGATTTTCCGGGATATGCACTGTACAACTGATTCAGTGAGCAAATCCCCAGCGGGCTGCCGTGTAAGGCTGTCCACCGCGAAAATCCGTAGTCGAAGCGGAAAAGTGGGGTCACTCATGTACGGACCTACCTCGGCGGTGCGAAGGGTAATAGTGCGGATGGTGCGAGCCGTGTGGATGTTGTTTGCCACAAAAACGGCGTACAGATTGCCCGGCCAATCTTCGGCGAGTGTTGGTGTAGCATACGGATTAACTTTTTGTGCCGCCGCCGCCGACAAGCAACTATCGGCCTTGAATTGGAAGGCGAGTTTCCGGCGGCTCACCAGCAGCGTTACGTTCCGGGCAATATCGTGCGTAACGAGGGTGCGGCCCTGATAAGCCAAAGTGGAAACGTACAGTGCATATGGCCATGCTGCGGGGCGTTTGGGAACCGGTAGTGAGAAATGCCCCTGCTGATCCGTCGCCGTCTTGCCAATGAGTGATGCCCGTACCAACACACCCGGTACCGGCTGGCGGGTAATGGAATCGAGTACGTAGCCGCTGATTATCTCAGGTCCACCAATCGTTTTCGCAGAAACTGACGAAGCGAGGTGACAGGTAGCTAGCCAGATGACTGCTAGGAGAATACCAATGATACGTATCAGGCGCATATAGTGGGATAAGTAGGGCGTCGGCAAAGAAAGCATTTCTTGGCTTCGCATACTTCCCCACCACCGCCGTATACTGCCTCTCTCATCTGCCCGACCTATATGCCTAATTCCTCTCCATCGACTACCAACCAAAACGGCTTCGTGCGGGTGCGCGGGGCGCGGGAGCACAACCTCAAAAACGTGGACGTGGACATTCCGCGCGATGCGCTGGTGGTGTTTACCGGCGTGTCGGGCTCGGGCAAGAGCAGCTTGGCGTTTGGCACCCTGTACGCCGAGGCCCAGCGCCGCTACCTGGAATCGGTGTCGCCGTACGCGCGGCGGCTGTTTCACCAGATGTCGGTGCCGCAGGTGCAGGCCATTGAGGGGCTACCGCCGGCCGTGGCCCTGCAGCAGCAGCGGGGCACGCCTACCACGCGCTCCTCGGTGGGCTCGGTCACCACGCTGTCGAACCTGGTGCGCATGCTCTACTCCCGGGCCGGCGACTATCCGGCGGGGCAGGGCATCATCTACGCCGAAGCTTTTTCGGCCAACACGCCCGAGGGGGCCTGCCCCACCTGCCACGGCTTGGGCCGCGTGTATGAGGTAACCGAGCAAAGTATGGTGCCCGACCCTACGCTCACCATCCGGGAGCGGGCCATTGCCGCTTGGCCCCAGGCCTGGGGCGGCCAGAACCAGCGCGACATCCTGGTAACGCTGGGCTACAACGTGGACATCCCGTGGCAGGACCTGCCCCAGAAGCAGCGCGACTGGATTTTGTTCACCGAGGAGCAGCCCGTGGTGCCGGTGTACCCCGGCTACTCGCCCCAGGAAACCCAGCGGGCTCTCAAGCGGAAGGAGCCGCCCAACTACATGGGCACCTTCAGCAGCGCCCGGCGGCACGTGCTGCACACCTTCGCCACCACCCAGAGCCCGCTCATGAAGAAACGGGCCCTGCAGTACATGTTGAGCACCGAGTGTCCCACCTGCCACGGCAAGCGCCTGCGCCGGGAGTCGCTGAGCGTGACGTTTGCTGGACTGGACATTGCCGACTTTTCGGCCCTGCCGCTCAAGCGGGTAGAAGCCCTAATCCGACCCTTCGCCGAGGGCAAGGCCCGCCCCCAGGCCCACGACCAGGACCACCCCGAGCAGGCCGAAGTGGCCCGTCGCATCACCCAGGATTTGTGCGCCCGCCTCACCGTATTGCTTGATTTAGGGCTAGGCTATCTGTCGTTGGAGCGCAGCACGCCCACGTTGTCGCCGGGCGAGCTGCAGCGGCTGCGGTTAGCCACACAGCTGTATTCCAACCTGTTTGGAGTGGTGTACGTGCTCGATGAGCCCTCGGCCGGCTTGCACCCCTCCGATACCCAGGCCCTGCTGAAAGCCCTGGCCGGACTGCGCCAGGCCGGCAACTCCCTGTTCGTGGTGGAGCACAACCTCGACGTGGTGCGCCAAGCCGACTGGCTGGTGGATGTAGGACCCGCTGCCGGCGAGCTGGGCGGGCAAATCCTGTACAGCGGCCCGCCCGCAGGCTTGGCCGACGTGGAGGATTCCCAGACCCGCCGCTTCCTGTACCCGGCCGCTCGCTCAGGTGAGGCCCGCACGGTACGCCACCCGCAGGGCTGGCTGCAGCTGGAAGGCGTGCATCGCAACAACCTGCACAACCTGAGCGTGCAGCTGCCCTTGGGCGTGCTCACCACCGTTACGGGCGTGTCGGGCTCCGGCAAGTCCAGCCTCATCAGCCAGGTGTTGGTGGAGCTGGTGGCCGGGCAGCTGGGCCAAGCGGTGGAAGCCGAAGAGGAAACCGAAACCGATCCGCTGGAACGCGCCGCCGCGCCCGAAACCGGCGGCCGCATCGTAGGTGGCCTGGAAACCATCAAACGGCTGGTGCGAGTGGATCAGAAGCCCATCGGCCGCACGCCGCGCTCCAACATGGCCACCTACACCGGTCTGTTCGACCACGTGCGCAAGCTGTTCGCCGCCACCCCCGAGGCCCGCAAGCGCCGCTACGACGCCGGCCGCTTCAGCTTCAACGTAGCCAAGGGTCGCTGCGAGAACTGCCAGGGCGAGGGGTTTGTGATGGTGGAATTGCTGTTTCTGCCCTCCGTGTACGCGCCCTGTCCGGTGTGCCACGGAGCCCGCTACAACGCCAAAACCCTCGAAATTCAGTACCAGGGCAAGAACATTGCTGAGGTACTGAACCTGACGGTGGATGCCGCCTGGAAGTTTTTCCGGGATGAAGCTGCCGTGCACCGGGCCCTTACGGTGCTGCGCGAAGTGGGCTTGGGCTACCTGCGCCTGGGGCAGCCCGCCACCGAGCTGAGTGGGGGCGAGGCCCAGCGCATCAAGCTGGCCACCGAGCTGCAGCGCACCGGCCGCGGCAACTCCCTCTACGTGCTCGATGAGCCCACCACCGGCCTGCATCCCGCCGACGTGGAGCGCCTGCTGGTGCAGCTCCAGCGCCTCACCGACGCGGGCAACACCGTGGTAGTAGTGGAGCACGACATGCGTGTGGTAGCCGCCTCCGATTGGGTGCTGGATATGGGCCCCGGTGCCGGCGACGAAGGCGGCCAAGTGGTAGCCCAGGGCCCACCGGCCGAGGTAGCCCAGGCAAAAGCCAGCAAAACGGCTCCGTTTCTGCGGCGGTTCCTGGGGGAGTAGCCGGGCAGTATTCTGCCGGATTGGGATAAGGACGGGCAGTGCGCCGGAAGCCCGGTCCGGCTGTGCCGGGCAGAATTTGCGTATCTTTCAGAAACGGCGTTTTCTTAAGGAAGCGCCTGATCTGCGTGCTGCCTGCAACCGGCCGCACGTTGCTTGCCGAAGCCGGTTTCCAGGTTCGGTTTACCGCCCCGCCATCCGGTCCGGCGTCCCATTTACGGGTTTCTTCCATGTCCGCCTTCTATCAGCCAACCGCCGCGCTTTTGCGGGCATTTGGCTTCACGCAGTTTGCCTCCCCGGCGGGGCAAACCCGCTACAGCCGCCCCAGTGAGTGCGGCCAGGAAACCATTGTGCTCTACTCAGATGATGAGCTGACATTGCTGGAGGCCGTGAACGGGCAGCTGTTGTATTGTTTTCAGGGGCGGATAGCGTCGGAAGCCGAGTTCCGGGTGCTGCTGCGGCAGGTAAACTGGCCGGCCGAAGTACAGACCACCTGACTTCTATTCATCCTTTTTCATCGATTCACATGACCGATTCTTACCTGCGAAGCCTGGGCTTTGTCGCTACCGACAATACGCCCAGCGCCCAACGCCCGTCGTTTGCCCACGCCTGGCGTTACCAGCACGAAATTCTGGCCCAAGATGGGGCCCGCCTGTTCATTGAGCACCCGTTGGGCATTGATGCCTGCCGGCTGAGTCTGCTGGCTGCGCCGCTGGCCGCGCAGGACGTACTGGCGTCGGTTGGCCTGCACGACCGGCCCGGGCTGGAGGCCGCCGTGCAAGCCTTTTTCACGGCGCACGGCGGAGTGGGGCAGCCGGCTCCCTACGTTGCTCCCAGCACGTTTCGGCCCTATCGGCGGCAGCTGTAGCCAAGAGTATGAGTTTTTTTCTGGTTTCTGATTTCTGTGTACCTGTCAAATGGATAAGGATTTACAATTGAGTCTGGCGAATAATGCCAAGGAGTGGCTGGCGCTTTCACTTTCTATTTCTTCGGCCGAAAAAGAGGCCTTTACTAAGGTGCACGACGGTTTTTTTGTCACGTACGGGGCTGTGTTTATGGCCCACGTGTACCGCCTCACCTTTGAGCATGCCCTGCAAAGCATGCCGGAGCAGGAGCGGAGCCGGTTGCTGGTCACGTTTCGGGAAGCCATGGGCCGGGCCATTGATGAGCACTACACGTCCACGCCATCATAGCGGGCATATCCGGGGGCGGTTGAGCCGGCCTGAAGTTGCCACCCACTAAGACGGCCCTTCCGGCAGCACTTGCGCAGTGCTGCCGGAAGGGCCGTCTTAGTGGGTGGCCGCGAGAGGTGCGGGGCAGAGTATTCTATTCGAACACAATAGTCTTGTTACGGTGCACGGCCACCTGCTCGCGGAACACCAGCGTGAGGGCGCGGGCCAAAGTCAGTTTCTCCACGTCGCGGCCGGCCTGGGCCATGTCGTGGGCGTTCTGGGTATGGTCTGTCGGGATGACGCTTTGGGCAATGATGGGCCCCTGGTCGAGCTGGTCGGTAACGAAATGGGCCGTGGCTCCGATGCTTTTTACACCACGGGCATACGCCTGTGCGTACGGGCTGGCCCCGATGAAGGCCGGCAGAAAGCTGTGGTGAATGTTAATAAGCCGCTCCGGGAAATTCGCCACGAACTCCGGCGACAAAATGCGCATGTAACGGGCCAGTACTACAAACTCCGGTTCATAATGCGCAATCTGCTGCAGTACAGACGCCTCGTGCGCTTCCCGCGAGATGCCCTCGGCGCTGATGTGATGGTAGGGCACGTTCAGGCGCTCCGTCAGCTCGCGCAGATTGTTGTGGTTGCTGATAACGGCCAGAATATCGGCCTGCAGCTGCCCGAAGAAGTGCCGTACCAGCAGCTCCGAAAGGCAGTGGTGCTCCTTGGTAGCCAGTACTACAATGCGGCGGGGCCGGTCGTCGCGCAGCCGGATGCGGGCCGAGGCGGGCAAAGCTGCCCGCAGGTCGCGCAATAGGGCTTCCTGCTCAAAGTCTCCTTCAAACTCGGTGCGCATGAAAAAGTGGCTGTCCTCCCGCTCAACAAACTCGCCGTTGCGCAGCACGTTCAGGCCGTGGCGGTACAGTATTTCGGTGATGCGGTACACCAGCCCCGGCTCGTCGGGACAGTCAATCAGCAGGAATCGAATCATAGGGGCGGAGTAAGGGTTTTTGGAGCATACGTGCCGTGGCGGACCGGTGATATGGCCCGCTGGCTGTTCCAGGAAAGCAGATGCAAATAGCCACCATTATGGCACATTTGCTTTGCGTATTAGTTCTGCCGTGCGATTAAATAGTCACTCTCACGCCTGGGTTAAGCTCGACCTAACCAAAGCCAGCTGAGTGCGTTGGAATGGGCTATGAAAGAAGACAACAAACTAAGCCGCCGTCAGGTAATAAATGGCCTGGGTGCCAGCCTGGCCGTGGCCGCTGTAAGCCCCATATTCTCAGCCGATGCCGCAGAAGCTTCTGCTCCCACTGTGCCACTCAAAGACCCTACCACCGCTTACCCGAAACCGCCCTTTAAAAAACAGCAGCAACCCTGGCCGGGGCTGGTCAGCCAGATGGACCCCAAACCCGACCACGGGGAACAGAGCTACAAAGGCTCCGGCCGCCTCAAAGGCCGCAAAGCCCTCATTACGGGTGGCGACTCCGGCATGGGCCGGGCTGCGGCCATTGCCTACGCCCGCGAAGGGGCCGATGTAGCCATTAATTACCTGCCCGCCGAAGAGGCGGATGCTAAAGAAGTAATTGCCCTTATTAAAGCGGCTGGGCAGAAGGGGGTGGCCATTCCCGGCGACATCCGCGACGAAGCATTCTGCAAAAAGCTGGTGGCCGAAGCCGTACGCCAGTTGGGTGGACTGGATATTGTGGTCAGCAACGCCGGCCGCCAGCAGCAGCGGCAGTCTATTCTGGACCTCACCACCGAGGATTTCGATGCGACGATGAAAACCAATATCTACGCGCCGTTCTGGATTATCAAGGCCGCGCTGCCGCATCTGCAGCCAGGCTCGGCTATTATCGGCACCACTTCTGAACAGGCCACCGACCCCTCAGCCGACCTGTATGACTATGCGCAGACCAAAGCCGCTACCACCAACTATGTCCGTTCCCTGGCCAAGCAGCTGGCTCCGAAGGGTATTCGGGTGAACGGTGTAGCGCCTGGCCCCATCTGGACGCCCCTGCAGGTAAGTGGCGGTGCTACCCAGGAAAAGCTGGTGCAGTTCGGTGGTGATACGCCCATGATGCGCCCTGGCCAACCCGTCGAGCTGGCCTCCATCTATGTGCAACTCGCCGACCCGCAGGCCAGCTATGCTACCGGGCAGGTGTATGGTGCGGCCGGTGGCAAAGGCATGCCCTAACAAATAGCCATGCCACTTTAACACATAACGCCCGGCCACTTAAATAGCCGGGCGTTATGTGTTAAAGTGGCACGTTGATTCAACCGGCAGCCGGTAGCCAGTTATGCAGCAGGGTTTCGGCATCAGCTCGTTGGCGGGAGGTGGAAACCAGCGTCAGTACAATAGGGTTGGCTTCTGTTGTTTCCAGCGTCAAATAATACTGCTCTGGTTTCTCTCCCTGTATAATGGCGGCGCTACGTACTATAGAGCGAGTTGCTGCGAGTGTTTTCTCCGATTCCCCGCGCCCGTTGAGCCAGTCGAGACGCAATTCAGTTTCCAATAGAGTGAGCCGAACCCGGCGAATACTCCACCAGATACCTACCCCTAAAGCCAGTACCAGCACCGCCACCAAGCCGCCCACCACCAATAGGCCGGTATGATAGGTCAGGTGAAAATCGGGGAGAAAAAGGAACGTTAGGACCAGCAGCAACGGCGTCAGAAAGCTGCCTGATAGTACCCTTGTCAGCCGGCTGTTGTCGAAAATGCGCAGGTCAACAGAAACGGGTAAAGTATGCATGGCAGATGCTTTACAACTGCTGGTAAATAAGCCAAAAGCAATATCCTATACCTGCTACTCCAGACAGCAGCAGCAGGTACGCAGCAATTCCTGATCCGCTGGAGTTAACAGTAAATTCTTCCGGGTTAGCAGGGTTGTATAAAATATCCACTTGCTGGCCTTCCCGATAATTGTCCTCATCAGGGGATGAAAGTTGCCAGTAACTTTTCGTAACCCACTGCTTATCTGCCGTTACAAAGCGAATCGAGTGATAGTAGATACCCCGGCCATCGAAGAACGTAAACCAGGTATCATCCATAACGCTGGTTACCAGACCAGTGGTTTGCTGGCCATGCGCTTGCAGGCGCAGATACTTACTGCGTAAGGAGTTGCCCATAAGCAGGCCGAAAGCACTGACTATAAACCACAAGAAAAGCTGCGTATCGGAACCCATACCTATTGTAGGTATAACTATACTGCAATGGGATATTCCCGGCGAAGATAAGCTTCTGTGTATCTTTCGGCAATGCCCACTCTCATCCTCCCTTCCTGGTTGAAGCGCAGCAATTGGTGGCTGTGCGCGGTGCTGCTCGTACTGATGAGCTGCTCCCGCTCAACTCCCAAGCGCCAGTATACCATTGGGTTTTCGCAGTGCACCAACGGCGACGCCTGGCGGCAGGCCATGCTGGCCGGCATGCAGAAGGAGCTGAGCTTCTACCCCGAGGTGCGCTTCCGCATGAAGGACGCCAAGTACAGCTCGGCCCTGCAGGAGCAGCAGATTCGGGAGTTTCTCAAAGAAGGCATTGACCTGCTGATTGTATCGGCCAACGAAACCGAGCCGGTAACGCCCATTGTGGAGGAGGTGTACAACCGGGGCATTCCGGTGGTGATTCTTGACCGGCGCACTACCTCCAAGCTCTACACCGCCTACGTGGGCGGCAATAACCTGGAGGTGGGCCAGACGGCGGCCAACTACGCCGCCGGCCTGCTGGGGGAGCGGGGGCAGGTGCTGGAAGTGCTGGGCGCCCCCGGTTCCAGCCCCGCCATCGACCGGCACCGGGGCTTCGCGCAGGCTCTGGCCGCGTACCCGGGTATGCAGTTGGTGGCGCAGGTAAACAGCAACTGGGAGCGGCCTTCGGTACTGGCGCGGCTGCCCAACGTGTTACGGCAGCATCCCGAAATCGACCTGATTTTTGCCCATAACGACCGGCTGGCGCTGGGTGCCTACCAGGTGTGCAAGCAGCTGGGCCGGGAGCGGCAGGTGCGCATTGTGGGGGTAGATGGCCTGCCGGGGCCGCACGGCGGCATTCAACTGGTGCAGGACGGTATCATCAACTCCACGCTGCTGTATTCGCCGGGTGGGGAGGAAGCCATCCGGACTGCCATGCGCATTCTGCAGCGCCAGCCCTTCGAGAAGGAAAATCCGCTTAGTACCATGGTCATCGACTCGACCAACGTGCTGACGATGAAGCTGCAAACCGAAAAGCTCAGCAGCCAGCAGCAGGATATTCAGCGGCAGCAGCGGCTGTTGCAGCAGCAGCTGGCCACGTATGCCAGTCAACAAACGGTACTCTACGTGCTGGCGGCGGCCCTGCTGGGCGCGGCCGGGCTGGGCATATTGGTGTGGCGGGCCTTCCGGGCCAACCGGCGCATCACGCGGCGGCTGGCCTTGCAGAACGAGGAAATCCGGGCCCAGCGCAACCAGATTCAGGAGTTTGCCGAACAGGCCCGGGTGGAAACGGAGGCCAAGCTGCGCTTCTTCACCAATTTCAGCCACGAGCTGCGCACCCCGCTCACCCTTATTCTGGGGCCGGTGGAGGAAATGCTGACCAGTGGCCCCCAACTACCCGCCGCTCAGCGCCACGACCTGAGCCTGGTGCGGCGCAACGCCCAGCGCCTGCTACAGCTTGTCAATCAGCTCATGGATTTCCGCAAGATTGACGTGGGCAAGATGCCGGTGCGCGCCACCGAGGGAAATTTGGTGGCTTTCGTGCGCGAAATCATGGACGTGTTTGAGCGGCCGGCCCGGCAGCGCGGTATCCGGCTCCGGTTTCTGCCCGCCGAGCCGGCCCTGCCGCTCTGGTTTGATGCCAACGTGCTGGATAAGGTGTTTTTCAACCTGCTCAGCAATGCCCTCAAATTCACGCCGGAAGGCGGCCAGATTACGGTGAGTATGCAGCGCGTGCCCGCCGAAAAAGCCGTGCGCGTGAGCGTGGAGGACACCGGTCGGGGTATTTCGGAGCAGGACCGGGCCCACATTTTCGAGTGGTTTTACCAGGGCCAGCAGTCGGTGGCGAAGGGCTCGGGGATGGGTCTGGCGTTGGCGTTGGGTCTCACGCGGCTGCACCAGGGCACACTCAGCTTCACCAGTCAGCCTGGCCGGGGCAGCACGTTTGTAGTAACGCTGCCGCTGGAACTGCCCCAGGAGCTGAAATCAATGGAAGCCATAGCCCCTGTCAACCTTGGCTTCTCGGTGGAGGAGGACCTGCCGCCTGCTTTGCGCCCCGAGCCCGAAGCGGCCGTGAGTGGGAGCGAGGCGCTGGTGCTTGTCATCGAAGATAACCCTGAAGTTAACGCGTTTCTGGTGCAGAAGCTGCGGCCCCACTTCCAGGTCAGCACGGCGTTTGATGGAGCCCGGGGCCTGGAACTGGCCGCCGACAGCATCCCTGACCTGATTATCTGCGACGTGATGCTGCCCGAGCTGAGCGGGCTGGAAGTGGTGGCCCGACTCAAAAGCGACTGGCGCACCTCGCACATCCCGGTGGTGCTGCTCACGGCCCGGGGCGCTTCGGAACAGCAGGTGGAAGGCGTGCAGGCCGGTGCCGATTTATACCTGACCAAGCCTTTCAACCCCACGTTTCTGCTGGAAAGTGTACGGACGCTGCTGAGCAACCGGGAGAAGCAGCGGGAGCATTTCCGCCGGGAGCTGTCGGTGCAGACGGCCACCGTGGCCCCGCAGCGTGTGGACCAGAAATTCCTGGCCGACCTCACCGCCATTGTGGAAGCGAACCTCTCACGCTCCGAGTTGAACGTGGAAGACGTGGCCCGCAGCCTGGGTATTTCGCGGGTGCAACTGTACCGCAAAGTGAAGGCCGTACTAGGTACCGGGGTTACGGATTTCATCCAGGGCATCCGCCTCACCAAGGCCCGCCAGCTGCTGCTCTCCGATGAGCTGACCATTGCCGAAGTGGCGTATCAGCTGGGCTTCTCCTCGCCCTCATATTTCTCCACGTCCTTCAAAGCCCGCTACCAGGTGTCGCCCTCCGAGTTCCGGGCCCTGCACACCACGGCGTAAGTATCAGCAGGCAGCATAAGGCTTGTTGTTATCAAAGCTGTCATTCCGAGCGAAGCCGAGGCATCTTGCGTGCTGACGTCAGGATTACCACTGCAACATCAGCACGCGAGATGCCTCGGCTTCGCTCGGAATGACGATCCTACTAACCTACCATCCATGAATCTCAAGTGACCGTGACGCATGATGCGCATCAGGGCTTCAATTTTTGAAAATCAGGTATCAAAATTGAAACCCAATCGGATACAGGCGTGGATGAAGTAGGGTTTAATTGATTGATTAATAATGATTAAGGAAAAGGTTTGAGTGTGAGTCAAAATCGAAACACTTTGAGCGAATAGAAGAAGCGGCTGGGAAGGAGGGAGTGAATATTTGGGCACCAAGTCGGCTGAAAATCTGGCCCGACTTGAGCCGGGCGCAGTTCCCCAGACGGCGGGTCGGTAGCTTAGGAATTCACACCTTTCCAATTCCCACTTCATGAAAGACAAGTACCCCCTGCTGCGTCCGGCAGTTGGCCTGACGCTGCTCTCGGCCTTGGCGGCTGCGGCCACAACCCCAGCTGCGGCGGCCCCCGCCGAAGCCCGCACCCCGCACCTGGCCGACGTGAAAGTATCCGGCCGCGTGGTGGACGAAAATGGCGCCGGCATGCCCGGTGTTACTATAGTAGCCAAAGGCACGGCCCTGGGCACCTCCACCGACGCCGACGGTAATTTCACTCTCTCGGTGCCCGACAACGTGACCACCCTACTCTTCTCCTTCGTGGGATATAAGTCGCAGGAAGTGGCGGTGAGCGGCGCGGCCATCAGCGTGACGCTGGCCCCCGATGCGGCGGCCCTGGACGAGGTAGTAGTAACCGGCTACCAGACCCAGCGCAAAGCCGACCTGACCGGTGCGGTAGCCGTGGTGAAGACCGAGGAAATCCGGGACATGGCCTCCAACGACGTGACGCGCAACCTGCAGGGCCGCGTGCCGGGCGTGCAAATCACCACCGACGGTGCACCCGGCAGCGCCGCCACTGTGCGCATCCGGGGCTTCGGCACGCTGGGCAACAACGACCCGCTGTACGTTATCGACGGCATTCCCACAAAGGAAGGCATCAACCAGATCAACCAGAACGACATCGAGAGCATTCAGGTGCTCAAAGATGCCTCGGCGGCCAGCATCTACGGCTCCCGGGCCGGTAATGGCGTGATTATCATCACAACCAAAAAGGCCAAGAAAGGCGCTACCCGGGTAGACTTTTCGACCTTTTTCAGCGTGCAGACGCCGGGCCCGCACCTGCAGATGCTGAACACGCTGGACTACGGCACGGTGTACGCCCGGGCCGCCATCAACGACGGCAAAGTGCCCAGCCTGCCATACTACAACTTCCAGACCTCGCGCGACGCCAACGGCAACATTGTGCTGAACGGGGTGAGCACGCCGGAATTTATCGACGCCGATAAAACCATGCGCGCCGCCGACACCGACTGGTTCAAGGAAACCCAGCAGAACGCCCTCATCCAGAGCTACAACCTGAACGTGAGCAGCGGCAGTGAGCGGGGCGGGGCCCTGTTCTCGCTGAACTACTACGACAACTCGGGTACGCTGAAATACACCGGCTTCGACCGGATTACGGCCCGTCTGAACTCGGACTACAACTTCCTGGGCGGCAAGCTAAAGGTGGGCGAGAACCTAACCCTTGTGAAGTCGCAGCGGGCGGAGTACGACCTGAATCTGGTGCGCGACCGGACCACCCAACTGCCCTCCATTGTGCCGGTGCATACCGTGGATGGCGTGGGCTGGGGCGGCCCCGTGGCCGGCATGAGTGACCGGGACAACCCCCTGCGCCTGCTCACCGACAACAAGCAGAACCGCTCCAACACCGGCCGGGCCTTCGGTAACCTGTTCGCCGATGCCGAGATTCTGAAAGGCCTGCACCTGCGCACCAGCTTCGGCATCGACTACAGCCTCTACAAGTTCCGGCAGATCTACAAGACCTATAAGGCCGGCTTCCTCTCGGAGCAGAACAACCGCGTGACGGACAACAACCGTTTCTGGGGTAACTGGGTGTGGCAGAATACGCTGAACTACGACGTACTGCTGGGCGGCAAGCACCAGCTGGGCGTGGTGGCCGGCTCGGAGCGCATCAGTTACTACGACGAAAGCAGCTACGCCTCGCGCACCAACTTTGCCTCCGAAGACCCCAACTACGCCTACCTCGACGGCGGCGCGGCTAACAAGGACAACGGCGGCGGGGCCACGGCCTATCGGCTGGCCTCGTATTTCGGCAAAATCAACTACAGCTTCGCCGACCGGTACCTGCTTTCGGCCACCATCCGCCGCGACGGTTCCTCCCGCTTCGGGGCCGATAACCGCTTTGGCGTATTCCCGGCACTGTCGGCGGGCTGGCGCCTGAGTGAGGAAACGTTTGTGAAGGATAATGCCGGATTCCTGTCGGATCTGAAGCTGCGGGCCGGCTGGGGCCAGACCGGCAACCAGGACATTGCCAACTTCGCCTCCCTGGGCCTGTATCAGTCGCTGCTGGGCACCCTGGACCCGAACTTCGAGTACGACCGAGGCACGGCTTACGACATCTACGGCAACGACACAGCACTGCCCTCGGGCTACCGCCGCTTCCAGCGCCCTAACCCCGCCCTGAAGTGGGAAACCACCACCCAAACCAACGTGGGCGTGGACTTCGGTTTCCTGGAAAACCGCCTGTCGGGCTCGGTGGATTACTTCGTGAAGAACAGCAAGGACATTCTGGTAAACCTGCCGTACCTGGCGGTAGTAGGGGAGGGCGGCGACCAGTTTGTGAACGGGGCCTCTATTCAGAACAAGGGCTGGGAATTCCTGCTCAGCTACCAGAACAAGCTGGAAAACGGCATCAGCTACAACATCTCCGGCAATCTGGCCAGCTACCGGAACAAGCTCACCTACCTGCCCGCTGAGGTAATCAATGCCTACGGTGGCAACGGCCAGGATGTAACGCGCCTGGGCCACTCCATTAACGCGGTGTACGGCTATGTGGCCGATGGCCTCTACCAGAATGCGCAGGAAGTAAGCGAAGGTCCCACGCAAATTGGCGCCGCCCCCGGCCGCATCCGCTACAAAGACCTGAACGGCGACGGCAAAGTGGACAACTTCGACCAGACCTGGATTACGGAAGGCGTGCCGAATTTCAACTACGGTCTGAACCTGGGCGCGGGCTTCAAGGGCTTTGATGTGCAGGTGTTCTTCCAGGGCGTGCAGGGCCTCGATGCCTTCAACAACTCCAAGTTCCGTACGGATTTCGCGTCTCTGGCGACAGGTGAGAACTGGGGCCAGCGCCTGCTCAATGCCTGGACGCCCACCAATACCGGCTCCACCATTCCGGCCGCTACGCTCATCAACACCAACAACGAGGGCCGCGCTTCCACTTACTTCATCGAAAATGCCTCGTACCTGAAGCTGCGCAACGTGCAGGTAGGCTACTCCCTGCCGGAAGGCTTCACCACGAAGCTGAAGCTCCAGGGCGTGCGGGTGTATGTGCAGGGCCAGAACCTCTTCACCATCAAGAGCAAGGAATTCACTGGCCCCGACCCCGAGGTAACTAACTATCAGTACCCGGTACCCCGCATTTTCTCGACTGGCCTCAACGTGACTTTTTAGAGCGTGGTGCTTGGTGTTGAGTGCTTAGAAGGTGTAAACGCGCCTCAGCACCCACGCTACCAACCGCACAACTCTGCAACTACGCACTAGGCACGAACAACTAAGCACTAAATTCCCATGAAATTCTTTAAACCCACCATACTGGCCCTGGGCCTGCTGGCTTCGGCCACGGCCTGCAACGATAGTAAGTTCCTGGACGTGGAGCCCATTGGGGCTCTCAGCGACGACCAGCTGAACACGCCCGCCAACATTGAAAAGCAGGTTATTGCCGCTTACTCGCAGCTGGGTAATGACGTGTACCGGGCTCCTTACACCAGCATGTGGCCCTACGGCAACGTACGCGGCGGCGACGCCTATAAGGGCGGCAACGGCACCGCCGACGTGGACGCGTTCCACTTCTACGAAACCTTCTCGTTCAACCGCGTGGACGTGGGCAACACCGACGAGCTGTGGTTCCTGATTTACATCGGGGTGTCGCGCTGCAACGATGCACTGCGCCGGCTGGATGTAGTGGATGCCTCAGCCATGCCCAACAAGGCCGTGCGCCAGGGCGAAATGCGCTTTTTGCGCGGGCATTATTACTTCCTGCTGAAAGAGCTGTTCAAGCGCGTGCCCTACATCGACCAGATCGTACCCACGGACAAGTACGGCGAGGTATCGAACGTGGCGCTGAGCAACGACGAGCTGTGGACGAAAATTGCCGACGACTTCCGCTTCGCCGTCGCCAACCTGCCCGAAACCCAGCCCGAAATCGGGCGGGCTACCAAGTCGGCGGCGCAGGCGTACCTGGCTAAAACGCTGCTGTACCAGGCCTATGTGCAGAGCGAAACCCACGCGGTAACCAGCATCAACCAGTCCAAGCTGCAGGAAGTGGTGACCCTGACGGATGCCGTTATCAGCTCGGGCAAGTACTCCCTGCACCCGGATTTCGCCACCAACTTCCTCACGGTGGGCGACAACGGGGTGGAATCGGTATTCGCTATTCAGTTTTCGCGCAACGACGGCACGCCCAAGGGCCGGGTGCAGCGCGGCAACGAACTGGCCTACCCCATGAACCCCGACTACGGCTGCTGCGGCTTCCACCAGCCCAGCCAGAACCTGGTGAATTCCTTCAAGACCGATGCCCAGGGTCTGCCGCTGTTCACCACCTTCAATAACACCGACCTGACCACGCCCCAGGACTTCCAGACCAACACCGTGGACCCGCGCCTCGACCATACGGTGGCCATTCCTTCGCACCCGTACAAATACTCACCGCCGTTCATTTTCGACACATCCTGGCTGCGCGACCAGAACACCTACGGCGTATACATGTCGATGAAGGAAACGGTGTTGCCCTCGGACCCCAGCTTCCAGAAAACGCCGCCCTTCATGGGCTCGTCCAAGAACTGGGCCCTCATTCGCTACGCCGATGTGTTGCTCTGGAAAGCCGAAGCCCTCATTGAGCTGGGCCGGCAGTCGGAAGCGCTGCCCATCATCAACCAGATTCGGCAGCGGGCTGCCAATAGTACTGCCCGCCTCAAAACCACGGCTGGCACCAGCACCTCCAACTACAAAATCGGGCAGTACCAGAGCGGGCAGTGGACCCAGCAGTACGCCCGGGAGGCGCTGCGCTTTGAGCGGCGGCTGGAATTTGCCATGGAAGGCTACCGGTTCTTTGACCTGGTGCGCTGGGGCATTGCCGGCCCGTATCTGAATACCTACTTTGATAAGGAGAAAACCAAGCGTCAGTACCTGCAAACCGCCCGCTTCACCGTGGGCCGCGACGAATACCTACCGATTCCGCTAAATCAGATTAACTTCAGCAAAGGCCTCTACAAGCAGAATCCCGGCTGGTAACGGGGGTAGTCAAACCGTCATACTGAGCGCAGCCGAAGCATCTCTCTCTCTGACTAACCAATCGGCATTGCAACGAAGCGGGAGAGACGCTTCGGCTACGCTCAGCATGACGTGCTGCTTGCCTAATTCACCACTTGAATTTTCCACCCGTGAAAAACAACAACGTATTCTTTTGGTCACTCGTCGTGGCGCTGGGCGGCTTTCTGTTCGGCTTTGATACGGCCGTGATATCCGGAGCCGAGCAGGCCATTCAAAAGCTTTGGGGCCTTGATTCAGTAAAGCATGGCTTTACTATTTCTGTAGCACTCATTGGCACTGTGTTCGGGGCTATGTTCGGTGGTATTCCATCCGACAAGCTTGGTCGTCGCCAAACCCTTATTTGGATTGCCGTGCTGTATTTCGTGTCAGCGCTGGGCGCGGCGGTTACCTCCAACTGGGTGCTGTTCATGGTATTCCGATTTCTTGGTGGTTTAGGAGTAGGAGCTTCCTCCGTGACAGCTCCACTCTACATATCAGAAATAGCACCAGCAGCCAAGCGCGGGCAGATGGTGGCCATGTTCCAGTTCAACATCGTGTTCGGAATTCTGATAGCCTATCTGTCTAATTACTTGCTGGCGGGCACAGGGCAGAATGACTGGCGCTGGATGCTGGGTGTACAGGCCGTGCCTGCCGCCGCATTTTTCGGCCTGCTATTTCTTGTGCCTGAAAGCCCCCGCTGGCTCATTGGACAGGGACGGGTAGAGGAAGGTCGTGCCGTGCTGCACAGAATTGATTCAACATCAGCTGATGAGTTGGTAACTACCATTCTTACCACGAATACGGATGATCAAACCAAAGGCGGAGCTTCGTTGCTGGCCCCGCAATACCGCATGCCGGTACTACTGGCGGTATTATTTGCGGTGTTCAACCAAGTGTCGGGCATCAATGCCATTATTTACTACGCCCCGCGCATTTTCAAAGAAACCGGCCTGGGAGCGGAATCGGCATTATTATCATCAGCGGGCCTGGGCCTGATAAATCTGATATTCACATTGCTGGCTCGCCAGATCATTGACCATTTTGGTCGTCGTAAGTTGATGTTTGTGGGGTCAGTAGGTCTGATTATTACCTTGGCCTTAGTGTCGTGGGCGTACGCAACGCATAGCTTTCAGGCATTTGGTGGCATGCTGGTTCCAGGTTTACTGTTCGTGTACATTGCCTTCTTTGCCTTCTCGCAGGGTGCAGTTATCTGGGTGTTCATCTCGGAGATATTCCCCAACTCGGTTCGTGCTAAAGGACAGGCGTTAGGTTCCAGCACTCATTGGGTGATGGCCGCCCTGATTTCCTTTGCCTTTGTACCGCTTTCAGAGAAGATGGGTGGAGCCCTGACCTTTGGCTTGTTCAGCGCCATGATGGTGCTGCAGCTGCTGTTCGTGTGGCGTCTGATGCCCGAAACCAAAGGCACCAGCCTCGAGCAGATGGACAAAACGCTGGTGCTGCATTAAGAATTGACCGTCATGCTGAGCTTGCCGAAGCATCTCTACCGCTTCGTTGCAATGCTAGACCAACGAAGCGGTAGAGATGCTTCGACAGGCTCAGCATGACAGTCGTTTTGGGACCCAATTTTCAAGTAAAATGTCTAAGACAATCGTTTGCTTCGGCGAAATTCTCTGGGACGTGCTGCCCACCGGCAAGCAGCCGGGCGGCGCGCCCTTCAACGTGGCCGTGCACCTGCATCAGCTGGGCCTGCCCGTAGAGCTCATCAGCCGCGTGGGCGACGACGAGCTGGGCCAGGAACTGACGGATTTTGTGGCCAGTAAAGGGCTTTCCACCGCATACCTACAACAGGGCAAAACCCACCTCACCGGCGTGGTGAAAGCCAACGTGGACGACGCCAACGAAGTAACTTACAAGATTGTGCAGCCCGTAGCCTGGGACTATATCCAGTATGAGCCCGCGCTGGAGCAGCTGGTAGCCCAGGCCGATATGCTGGTGTTTGGCTCCCTGGCCGCCCGGCAGGCCGGCACCCGCGAAACTCTGTACCGCCTGCTGGAGCACGCCCGCTTTAAGGTGTTCGATGTAAACATGCGCCCCCCGCACTACACCAAGGAAGTGGTGAAATACCTGCTGGAAAAGGCCGACCTCGTCAAGATGAACCACCACGAACTGGCCGAAATCATGGCGTGGTTTACCCCCGAAACCGACCGGGAAGCGGCCATGCAATGGCTGGCCGAGCGGTTTAAGCTGGCTGCCGTGTGCGTTACCTGCGGCGCCGACGGGGCCATGCTCTGGACCAACGGCCACCTGTACCGTGCCCCCGGCGTGAGCGTGCAGGTGCGCGATACCATTGGCAGCGGCGACGCGTTTCTGGCGGCTTTGCTCAAGGGCTGGCAGGCTGGCCAGGAGCCCGGCGAGGCTCTACGTTTCGCCTGTGCTACCGGTGCGCTGGTAGCTACCCATCAGGGAGCCACACCCACCTTCACCGAAGCCGATGTACGAGCCCTGCAGGCCGAACCGGCGGTGTAGCTGCACCACACCAGCACGTCATTCCGAGCGTAGCCGAGGAATCTCGCGTGCTGATGTTGCAATGGTAACGTCATGCTGAGCGAAGTGGAAGCCTCTCTACCGCTTCGTTGAAATTACCACCTCAATATTAGCACGCGGGCTTTCCTGACTTCGCTCCGCATGCCCCGCGGACAGCAATACATGTCAGTGCCCGCAACCACCGCTCGGCGTCACTGCTTTTCGCCCCACCCATTCCTTTCGATGAAAAAAACCTTTCTGTTTACGTTGGCCCTGGCCATTGGCACCCAACTGACCCAGGCGCAAACCCAGCCGGCCGCGCCGGTGCCGCCCGCTACGCCGCAATACCGGCCCGCCTACCACTTCACGCCCGCCGCACACTGGATGAACGACCCCAACGGCATGGTGTACGTGAACGGCACCTACCACCTGTTTTTTCAGCATTACCCCGAGGGTATGGTATGGGGGCCCATGCACTGGGGCCACGCCACCAGCCGCGACCTGGTAAGCTGGCAGGAGCAGCCCATTGCCCTGTTTCCGGACAAGCTGGGGATGATTTTCTCGGGCTCGGCGGTGCTGGATGTCAACAATACGGCCGGGTTCGGCAAAAATGCGCTGGTAGCCATCTTCACCTACCACAACCCCGATGAGGAAAAGAAAGGGACCAACAAACACCAGTACCAGGGCATAGCGTACAGCCTCGACGAGGGCAAAACCTGGACGAAGTATCCTGGCAACCCCGTGCTGCCTAACCCCGGCATTCAGGACTTCCGCGACCCGAAAGTGAGCTGGAATCCGGTGGCCAAACAATGGGTGATGACGCTGGCTACCAAAGACCGGATTACCTTCTATGGCTCCCCCAACCTGAAAACCTGGGCCAAGCTCAGCGAGTTCGGCGAGAAGCTGGGGTCCCACGGCGGCGTGTGGGAGTGCCCCGATTTATTTCCGCTGACGCTGGGTGGCAAAACCTACTGGGTGCTGCTGGTGAGCATTAATCCCGGCGGACCCAACGGCGGCTCGGCCACGCAGTATTTCGTGGGGCAGTTTGATGGCAGGAAGTTTACGCCCACTACCACTACCCAGAAGTGGGTAGACTGGGGCCGGGACAACTACGCTGGCGTAACCTGGGCCAACACCGGTGCCCGCAAAATCTTTCTGGGCTGGATGAGCAACTGGGACTATGCCAACCAGGTGCCCACCTCGCCCTGGCGCAGCGCCATGACCACCCCGCGCGACTTAGCCCTGCGGCAGGTAGGCTCCGAAATCTATCTGACTTCGCAACCCGTACCGGAAGTGGCCAAACTCGCTCAGCCGGCCCGGAAGCTCACCAGCCTCACGGTGAAAAACGAGTTGAGTCTGGCCGAAAAGCTGCCTAGTCCTGGCACGCAGTTCCAACTCCGGATGAGCACCAAACAGCTCCGGGATTTTCAACTGGTATTCGGCAATGCGCAGGGTGAGGAACTGGTGGTTGGCTTCGATAAGGCCAAAAACGAATACTACATCGACCGGAGCAAGGTCGGCGACAACAGCTTCAGTCCGAAGTTTGCCGGCCGGGCACCCGGTCCGCGCCTGGCTACCAGCCCCGCTGCCGACCTCACGCTGCTCTTCGATGCTGCCTCGGTGGAAGTGTTTGCCGATGACGGCCTGACCACGCTGACGGATATTTTCTTCCCGAAACAACCCCTTACCACACTCAGCCTCCGGGCCCCCAGCGGCCTCACGGTTGAGACTCTAAGCTACGCTCAGTTAGCCGCATCGGCCAAGTAAGCAAAGTTGGGTATCACAGCAACGGCCCACTCACTTGAGTGGGCCGTTGCTGTGATAGAAGCGCATAAAAACTATTCCTGACACTCCTGGCACACGCCGGCCAGCAGATAGTCGCGGGTCTGGGCCTGAAACTTGGCGGGCAGCGTAACGGCCGGAATAGCTACTTGGTTGAGGCAGTAAATGTGCTGACAGCTGGTGCATTTGAAATGCACATGGTCATCGGCGTGGGCGTGGACATTGCACTCCATGGAACACGCCGCGTAGCGCACGGTATCACTGGTATCAATAACCCGGTGGATCAGGCCACTTTCCTCAAAGGTTTTGAGCGTGCGGTACAACGTAATCCGGTCTACATCACCACCGAGTAACTGCTCTACCTCATGGCCTGACAACGCAAAGGGAGAGGCCGACAGCGCCTGCAACACCGCCCGACGCACGGGCGTGTGGCGCAGCTTGTGGCGGGTCAGCGTTTGGGAAATACGGTCGGGGCTTGCCATAGATGCACAAAGGTACGCAGTTCCGCGTCGCGGATACAGGAGCAAAACCGTTGGGAAGGTAGTTTAGTGCCCACAAAAAAGCCCCGGCTCGTCAGCCGGGGCTCTGTGTTGCAATAGGAAGCTCTTGCCGACAGACACACACCTGTAACTGCCTGGCAAGACGAAACTACGGAAAACCTCGGTGGAGCGTTGTATTACCGGGATAAAATATAGTAGTAATATGAATTATATACTGATTATCAAAAAGATGTATCAAGATTGGTAGATCCGGTATTGCCAGGGCTATTGGGCCCATTTTAGTCCGGCAGTGCCAGTGGCGTCGTTGGAGCAAGTAAGCAGAGCTTTGCCGTAGCCGGTGAGGGAGAATTGAGTGTAGGAAGAATTCGAAAGTGGATGATCAACTGGTACGGGTGTCATTATGTGATTTTCTGTACATAGAAAGACTGAAGTACTACATGAAAGTGTATCGGGTGGGCGAAACCCGGCTCCGACTATCCTTGTCCAGCCTGAAGCTGCTGAAGCAGCGCCTGTTCTCGTAGCAGTTTACGCGCATACACCGCTCCTGCATCTTAGGGCTTAACCACATTACGGCCGTTACCCGGGGCACTGTGCATAGTAGCCCCGACGTGACCATTCCTGTCAGCAACGCGCACCGGGAGCAGTCTGACCAGTTCTTCGGCCGCTCGAAATAATCAGTAATACAACTTTTGGGCATTTCAGCCCGCTCCATTAACCTGGGGGCGGGTTGTGCGTTTGCGGGATACAGTGGTATATAAATGTATCATTTCGATTTATTTTAGAATTTACATTTAAAATAGTCATATAAATTATTGTTTAAAACATAAATAATGCTTCCTTTGTGCAAATGAAAGTTGCGAATGTTGCCACGCTCTGATCTGTTCCCACCTGTCCTGTTTGAGTTTCCTGCGCACACCTCACTTCCTGCCACATGGAACGTTACCGGCACTACACTGACACATCCCGCATCATTCTGCCCCTGGTAGATGTGCTGCTTATTTTCGGCGCTTTCCGGCTGGCGGGTTTCCAGCAGCTGGGTAGCTGGCATTTCGGGGGATACTACCCGTTCTTCTATGCCATTTTCGCGTTGCTCTGGTGGATTCTGTCCGGGCAGTTTGCCAACCTTTACCGCACCGACCGGCTGATTACCTACCCTGAGAAGCTGCTATACCTGATTCGCACGTTTGTGCTGCACGCCGGGGTGGTATTGCTGGCTATCCTGCTGCTGAAACTGTATTGGCCGCCGGCTGAATATCTATTCTCCGTCTATACCTTCTCGGTAACGACGGTGGTGGCCGGGCGCTTCCTGATAACTTTCCTGTACCGCACCTACCACAAGCACCTGGCCCGGCCGCACAGCCGCTTTGTGATAGTAGGAGCCGGCCCCAGCGGCCAGGAGCTGTACCGCTTCCTGGAGTCGCACGACCCCATTGCCAACCAGTTCATGGGTTTCTTCACGGATACACCCGCCACGCTGCCTACGGAACTCAGGCCACTGGTACACGGCCGCCTGGCCGAGCTGAAAAACTACTGCCTACACGAGCAGATTGATGAAATATACTTCGCCATGCCCCTGGACCGGCGGCAACTGATTGAAGACCTGTCGCGCTTTGCCGACGACCATTTCCTGTCATTCCGAATTGTACCTGATTTCCGCGGCACTGTCCGAAAAGACGTGAACGTATATTTCTACGACCATCTGCCTATTCTCACTATCCGGCACGAGCCCCTGGGCATCCGGGCCAACATGGCCGTGAAACGGGTATTCGATGTTATCTTTTCCCTGGCCGTTATTATCCTGATATTCCCGGTGGTTCTGACGCTGCTGGCTATCCTGATTAAGCTCGATTCGCCGGGGCCGGTGTTCTTCAAGCAGATGCGGCCCGGCAAGCGCAACCAGTTGTTTCCGTGCTATAAGCTGCGCACCATGCGCACCAACCACGGCCAGACGGAACTGCAGGCCACCAAAGGCGACTCGCGCATTACCCGGGTGGGGCAGTACCTGCGCAAGTACAACCTGGACGAGTTGCCCCAGTTTTTCAATGTGCTGCTGGGGCATATGTCGGTGGTAGGGCCGCGCCCCAATATGATTTCGCAACTGGAAGAGTACAGCAAGCACATTCGCACTTACCAGATGCGCCACGCCGTAACACCCGGCATTACCGGCTACGCGCAGGTAAACGGATACCGGGGTGAAACCCGCGAAGCCGGCACCATGGAAAAGCGGGTGGAATACGACCTGAAATATGTGGAGAACTGGTCGTTCGGGCTGGATATGAAGATTATCGGGCTGACCGTGTGGAATATGCTGCGCGGTGAAAAGAATGCCTACTAGTGGTGAAATAATGAGGTGGTGAAATGGTGAGTTTGCCGTTGCGCCTGCTCAGTTGACACGAATAGCCCGCCTTCATTTCAAAAATCCACCACTTCACCATCTCACCGATGCTGCCAAAACTACCCGTGCTGGACTCCTGGATTTCCACTGGTACTCCGGCTGAGTTCGTAACCACTATTCTGGCGCTGGGAGCCCAGCGCACCTCGGCGTACGTGTGCTTTGCCAATGTGCACATGGTGGTGGAGGCGCAGCGGGATGCCGGTTTTCGCCGGATTCTGGACGAGGCGGCCCTGGTAGCCCCCGATGGCAGCCCGGTAGCCGCCGCTGTCCGCTGGCTGAATTCGGCCGGTACCCCGCAGCCCCGCGTGGCCGGGATGGATTTGCTGCCGGCCCTGCTGGAAGGCGCAGCGGCCAGTGGTCAGTCGGTGTACTTCTACGGAACTACGGAAGATGTGCTGGCGGCCATGGTGGCCCGGGCCCGGCGCGAACTGCCCACGCTGCGCATTGCCGGCACCTGCTCACCGCCCTTCCGGCCGCTGACTCCGGAAGAAGATGCCGCCCAGGTAGCCGCCATCAACGCCGCCGACCCCGATTTGCTGTTTGTGGCCCTGGGCTGTCCCCGCCAGGAGCGGTGGATGGCCGCCCACCGCGGCCATATCAAAGCGTGTATGCTGGGAGTCGGGCAGGCATTTCCGGTGTATGCTGGTCTGGAAAGCCGGCTGCCCGTGTGGGCCCGCCGCCTGTGGCTGGAATGGGCCTACCGGCTGTGGCTGGAGCCGCGCCGGCTGTGGCGCCGCTACCTCGTCACCAATACCCGGTTTGTGTACCTGCTCAGCCGCCGCATAATAGCCCAACTGGCCGGGCGGCCAGCTGCCCGTACGGCCATATAGGCTGTTTTTCACTTCCCCACCCATTATAGTACAAGTGCCAGAGGCGACCAGTAAATGGCTGCCCTACTATGTGCGTGTTTTTACAGGATAATAAGAATCTTGATTTTACTGGTTGTAAAAAATAGTAATAAAAAATATTGACAAGATTATAATTTGTTCTATATTTCAGAAACTTTAGCTCAACGTGTACGCCGTGCTAAAACACGTTTTGAGCCTCTCTGACTGTCTTCTCTCCTGATGTAATATCTCTCAACTTCTGACCCCTATGAAAGCAGTAATTCTGGCGGGCGGCTACGGCACCCGGATCAGCGAGGAAAGTGGCGTTCGGCCTAAACCCATGGTGGAAATAGGGGGTAAGCCCATTCTGTGGCACATCATGAAGATCTACGCCCACCACGGCATCCGCGACTTTGTGGTGTGCTGCGGCTACAAGGGGCACATGATCAAGCAGTATTTCTCCGATTACTTCCTGCATAACTCAGACGTGACGTTCCGGATGGACCGCAACGAGATGCAGATCCACCGCAACCACGCCGAGCCCTGGACCGTGACGCTGGTGGATACCGGCCAGGAAACCATGACCGGCGGCCGGCTGCGCCGGGTACGCGACTACCTGACGCCCGGCGAGCCGTTCTGCCTGACCTACGGTGACGGCGTGGGCGACGTGGACATCCGGGCCGCCGTGCGCTACCACCGCCAGCAGGGCGCTTTGGCCACCCTCACGGCCGTACGCCAGCCCGGGCGCTTCGGGGTATTTAACCTCTCCGATTCCAACAGCCGCGTGAGCAGCTTTACCGAAAAGCCCGAGGGCGGCGAAACGCCCTGGATCAACGGTGGCTTCTTCGTGCTGGAGCCGGAAGTGCTCAACTACATCACCGACGATGATACCGTGTGGGAAAAGGCCCCGCTGGAGCGCCTGGCCGCCGAGGGCCGGCTGGCCGCTTTCCGCCACACCGGCTTCTGGCAGCCCATGGATACCCTTCGGGATAAGAACATGCTGGAAGAAATGTGGCAGCAGGGCCGCGCCAAGTGGAAAGTGTGGGATAACACCCCCGAACCCATGGAGCCTGACCCCGTGCTGGCCGAAATACTGGCCTCACCGCTGGTAGCGCCCCCTTCGGAGCGCGTAGCTGCCCCCACCATCATGCCCGCCGACTAGGAGGTGAATTTGTGAAGTGGTGAACTGGTGCGTTTGCCGCTTAGGAAGCCCCATATACACCCCGCTGGCCGCTCACGCCACTCACAAGCCACTCACCATTACACCACTTCACTACTTCACCTTTCACCGTATGCAACGCATTCTTATTACGGGTAACATGGGCTACGTGGGGCCCGGCGTAGTGCGCCACCTGCGCCAGCAGTTTCCGCAGGCCGAGCTGATTGGCTACGACATGGGCTACTTTGCGCACTGCCTCACCGGGGCCGCGCGGCTGCCCGAGTCGCGCCTGGACCGCCAGATTTTCGGGGACGTGCGCCACCTGCCTGAAGGGCTGCTGCAGGGTATTGATGCAGTAGTGAGCCTGGCCGCCATTAGCAACGACCCCATGGGCCAGACCTATGAGCAGGCCACGCTGGACGTAAACTACCGCGCCAACATTGAACTGGCCCGCCAGGCTAAAGCCGCCGGTGTGAGCAGCTTCGTGTTTGCCTCGTCGTGCAGCATGTACGGAGCGGGGGGCGAGGGTGCCAAAACCGAAAGCTCCCAGCTCAACCCCCTCACGGCCTACGCCCGCTCCAAAGTGATGAGTGAGCAGGACCTGCGCCCTCTGGCCGACGACAGCTTTGTTATTACCTGCCTGCGCTTTGCCACGGCCTGCGGCTGGAGCGACCGGCTGCGGCTGGATTTGGTGGTAAACGACTTTGTGGCCGGGGCCGTAGCCGCCGGCGAAATCAGCATTCTGAGTGACGGAACGCCCTGGCGGCCCCTCATTCACGTGCAGGATATGGCCCGCGCTATTGAGTGGGCCATTGGCCGGCCGGCGGAAGTAGGCGGTACGTTCCTGGCCGTAAATACCGGCTCCGACCAGTGGAACTACCAGGTACGTGACCTGGCCTATGCCGTGGCGGAGGCCCTGCCGGGAACCCGCGTGACGCTCAATACGGACGCACCGCCAGACAAACGCTCGTACCGCGTTGATTTTAGCTTGTACCAGGAGCTGGCCCCCCTGCACCAGCCCCGCCGGACCTTGGCCGATGCCATTGTGGAACTGCGCGACGGACTGCTGGGAATGAACTTCCGGGATGCCGCCTTCCGCTCCTCAGAGCTGATGCGCCTGCGGGTACTTACGGCCCTGCGCGACTCCCATGAGCTGGGCGACGACCTGAACTGGGTGCGTGCCGTCGGCACACGGCCAGTTGCTGCACCCGTGCCCGCGCTGCTCTGATTTATTCCCTCTGCCCCTGATTCCACCGTTCGACCACTCCAACCGCTTACCATTATGATTTTTACCGAAACCGAACTGGCCGGCGCTTACATCATCGATGTTGACCGCATGGCGGATGAGCGAGGATTCTTCGCCCGCTCCTGGTGCGAAGATGAATTTGCGGCCCACGGTATTCTGATGCCGCCTTTGCAGGCTAACGTGTCCTCCAATCCGCGCCGGGGTACGCTGCGCGGCATGCACTTCCAGCTGCCGCCCCACGAGGAAACCAAGCTGGTCCGCTGCACCCGGGGCGCTATCTACGATGTCATCGTGGATTTGCGGGAAGAGTCACCTACGTACGGGCAGTGGCTGGGCGTGGAACTAACGGCCGATTCGTTCCGGATGCTGTTTGTACCCGGCCGGTTTGCCCATGGCTTCCTCACACTGCAGGATAATACCGACGTCTGCTACCAAGTGTCGGCCAAGTATGCCCCCGGCCACGAGCGGGGCCTGCGCTGGAACGACCCCACCATTGGTATCCAGTGGCCTATTGTGCCCACGCTGATATCGGATAAGGACCAGCATCACCCGGACTTCTACCTGAATGTACCGGTTGAGGTAGGCGGCTGACCAACCCGGGTGGCTTCCTTGGAAAAACGAAGCAGTGTGGGGCCCAGGTTTCTTCAACAATGCTGCTGCGCAGCTCCGATAACTCAACTTTTAACTTCTGAAGCTCATGCTCATCATTGATACGGCGCTACAGAAACGCCAGCGCGAAGGCCGGCCCATTCGGGTAGGTATGATTGGAGCGGGCTTTATGGCCCGGGGGGTAGCCCGTCAGATCTGTTGCTACGTGCCCGGGATGGAGTTGGTAGCCATTGCCAACCGCACCCCCGAAAAAGCCCGTGCCATTTATGCCGAAGCCGGCGTGGCCGACGTGGTGGAAGTAGGCACCGCCGCCCAGCTGGAAACCTGCCTGGAGCAGGGCCGCTACGCTATTACCGATGATGCGCTGCTGCTGAGCCGCGCGGCCGGTATCGATGCAATTATTGAGGTAACCGGCGCCGTGGAGCACGGGGCGCACGTGGTGCTGGAAGCCATCAAGCACGGGAAGCACATTGTGCTGCTGAATGCCGAGCTGGACGGTACCGTGGGCCCCATCCTGAAAGTGTACGCCGACCGAGCCGGAGTAGTGTACACCGTGGCCGATGGCGACCAGCCGGGCGTGACGCTGAACCTGGCCCGTTTTGTGAAGGGACTGGGCGTGAAGCCGGTGCTGTGCGGCAACATCAAAGGCCTGCACGACCCCTACCGTAACCCCACCACGCAGGAGGGCTTTGCCCGGCAGTGGGGGCAGAATCCCAGCATGGTCACCAGCTTCGCCGATGGCAGCAAAATCAGCTTCGAGCAGGCCGTAATTGCCAATGCCCTGGGCATGCAGGTGGCCCGGCGCGGGATGCTGGGCCCCACCGTGGAGCCCGGTACGCCCATCACCAAAGCCGCCGAATGGTACCCGCAGGAGTTGCTGCTGAGCGGCGGCCCAGGCATCGTCGACTATGTAGTGGGGGCCGAGCCGGGGCCGGGCGTGTTTGTGCTGGGTACTATTGATGACCCCGTGCAGCAGCACTACCTTAAGCTCTACAAGCTGGGCCCCGGCCCGTTGTACTGCTTCTACACGCCCTACCACCTGTGCCACTTCGAAACGCCCACTACCGTAGCCCGGGCCGTGCTGTTTCAGGATGCCGCGCTGGCCCCGGCCGGCCCCATGTGCGTGGAGGTGGTAACCGCCGCCAAAGTACCGCTGCACGCCGGCCAGGTGCTGGATGGCATCGGGCACTACCACACCTACGGCCTGGCCGAAAACGCCGACACGACCCGCCTCGAAAACCTGCTGCCCATTGGAGTGGCCGAAGGCTGCATTCTGCTCCACGACGTGCCCCAGGACCAGGTGCTGACCTACGATGATGTATTACTGCCCGAAGGCCGCCTGATTGATCAGCTGCGCCGCGAACAGGAAGACTATTTCCGGGCCGCCGTGCCGGCTGCCGCGCATGCCGCTACCCGGGTAGTGCTCTGATTTTTTTAAGGGTTACCAGATTAGTCGTTCCAACAATTTTCTCTCACACATGGCTATGGAACAGTTGTCCTCGTTCTCGCCCGCTGCTGCACTGGCTGAAATCAGCGTGCAACCTGATTTGACTGCTGATACCGCCGAGGTGCAGCGCCAGCCGGTAGAACCGCCCGCCAGCCCCTGCCGATTCTGCGGAACTCCCCTCGACTTCACGTTTGTGAACCTGGGTACCTCGCCGTTGTGCCAGGACCATGTGCGGCCGCATGAGTTCAACCGGGCCGAAGCCTTTTATCCTTTGCACGCCCGCGTGTGCCGGGAGTGCTTTCTGGTGCAGCTGGATGAGTTTGTGACTTCAGCGGAAATCTTCCAGAATGACTACGCCTACTTCTCGTCCTACTCCGCCTCCTGGCTGCGCCACGCCCGCCGCTACACCGATATGGCCACTGAGCGGTTCGGCCTGACCAAGGATAGTCTGGTGGTGGAAGTGGCCTCCAACGACGGCTACCTGCTGCAGTATTTTCTGGAGAAGGAAATTCCGGTGCTAGGCATTGAGCCGGCCGCCAACGTGGCCGGCTATGCTCAGGCCAAAGGCATTAACACCCTGGTGCGGTTTTTTGGGCGCGAAACGGCCCGTTACGTGGCCGAGCTGAGCGGGCAGGCCGACCTGCTGCTGGGCAACAACGTGCTGGCCCACGTGCCCGATATCAATGATTTTGTGGCTGGTATGCGCATCCTGCTCAAGCCGACGGGGGTGATTACCATGGAGTTTCCGCACCTGCTGCGCCTGATGGAAGGCAACCAGTTTGACACCATCTACCACGAGCATTTCAGCTACCTGTCGTTCTACACCGTGGAGCGCATTTTTGCGCATCATGGCCTCACGCTGTTTGATGTGGAAGAGCTGCCGACCCACGGCGGCTCCCTGCGCATCTTCGCCCGCCACACCCCCGATGACACACACCCCGTCAGCTGCCGCGTGCGCGAGCTGCGGGAGCGGGAGCTGGCTGCCGGCGTAACCGACCTGGCCTACTACGCCGACTTCGAGGAAAATGCCAAGGAAACCAAGCGCAAGCTCCTGGAATTCCTCATTGAGGCCAAGCGCGCCGGCAAAACGGTGGTCGGCTACGGAGCTCCCGGCAAAGGCAATACGCTGCTGAACTACTGCGGCATCCGGACCGATTTTATTGAGTACACCGTGGATGTAAGCCCTCACAAGCAGGGCAATTTCCTGCCCGGCACGCGCATTCCCATCTGCCACCCCGACCGGATCCGGCAAACCCGGCCCGATTACGTGCTGATTCTGCCCTGGAACCTGCGCGAGGAGATAATGGAGCAGATGCAGGATATCCGGGACTGGGGCGGCCGCTTCGTGGTACCTATCCCGGAAGTGCAGGTGTACGAATAAGCGTTTGCCAATAGCTCCGGACCGGGAGCAGCACCTGGTCCGGGATAGTACGACCTTCCGGCCGGTTTCGCCTCTCATTCTTTCCCAACCAATCATGAAAGTTGTTCTGTTCTGCGGCGGGCAGGGGATGCGCCTGCGGGAATTCTCGGAAAACACCCCCAAACCGATGGTGCCACTTGGCTACCGACCTATGTTGTGGCATATCATGCGGTACTACGCTCACTTCGGGCACAAAGACTTCATCCTGTGCCTGGGCTACAAAGCCGACATGGTGAAGCAGTATTTCATGAATTACAACGAATGCCTATCGAACGACTTTGTCTACTCAAAAGGGGGCCGGCAGGTGGAGCTGCTCAGCTCCGATATTGATGACTGGAACATCACGTTCGTGGATACCGGCCTGCACAGCAACGTAGGCCAGCGGCTGCGGGCTGTGCAGCCGTTTCTGGAGGGCGAGGAAATGTTTCTGGCCAACTACGCCGATGGCCTCACCGACCTGGATCTGAACCAGCAGCTCGCCAATTTTGAGGCAACCAGAGCCGTGGGCAGCTTCATGGCTTATCAGCCGCCGCACAGCTTCCATGTGGTGGCGCTGGGCCAGGAAAATCAGGTGGAGTACATCAGTCCCATTGCCAAATCGGGCCTGTGGATCAATGCCGGCTACTTTGCGTTTCGCTCCGAGATATTCGAGTATCTGGGTGAGGGCGAAGAACTGGTTGAGCAGCCCTTCCAGCGCCTGATTGCTGAGGGCCGCCTGCAGGCCCACCGGCACGCGGGTTTCTGGGCGGCCATGGATACGTTCAAGGATAAGCAGCAGCTGGACGAGTTGAGCGCGCGGGGCAATGCACCCTGGGAAGTGTGGCGGGAAACTGCCGCGCCCGTGCAGCGCCTGCGTGTGCCCGCTGCCGCCGTAGCGCATTCGGCCGCATGCTCAGCGTAACCCCCTCGGCTGGCCTGCGCCTGCTCTGCCTGGGGGCCCACTGCGACGATATTGAGATTGGGGCCGGTGGCACCATTTTGCAGTGGCTACAGGAAGGGCGCGTGGAGGCCGTGCACTGGGTGGTGTGGGCCGCTACCGATGAGCGAGCCCGGGAAGCTGAAGCCAGTGCCCGGCTGTTTCTGCAGGCCGCGCCGGCCGGGGCCGTCAGCATCCGCATCCACCGCTTTCCGGATGGCTCACTGCTCTCGGAGCGGCCAGCCCTGAAAGCAGAGTTTGAACAGCTGAAGGCCTTCACGCCAAATCTTATCCTGACCCATTACCAGCACGATTTGCACCAGGACCACCGCCTGGTGTCGGAGCTTACCTGGAATACTTTTCGCAGCCACTTCATTCTGGAATACGAGATACCCAAATACGACGGCGACCTGGGCAACCCGGCGGCTTTCGTAGCCTTGTCTGCCGAGGTGCTGCACCAGAAGCTGGCGTTGTTGCGGGAGGGGTTTCCGAGTCAGGCCGGCAAGCACTGGTACGATGAGGAAACCTTCCGGGCGCTGCCCCGCCTGCGCGGTATCCAGTGTGCCACCCGCTACGCCGAGGCATTCCATCTGCGTAAGCTGCTGCTGGGCAGTGCACCGGGTTCCTGATTGAAAATGACCGGTTTATCAACGCCACATCCATCATGTCTGCTGCTGTTTTCCCTGATACGCCCGTTCCGGTAGCCGCCCCTACACCCGGCACAGCTATGCACACGCTCATGGAGCGGCTGTATCCTATTTGCCGCAGCATCACTGGTAATGGCGTGCGCGAAACGCTGGCCATTCTGCGCGAGTATCTGCCGGAACTGCGGGTGCATGAAGTGCCCAGCGGTACCCCGGCCCTCGACTGGACGGTGCCGGCCGAGTGGAACATCCGGGACGCGTGGGTGAAGAATGCGGCCGGAGAGCGGGTCATTGATTTCCGGCAGCACACCCTGCACGTGCTGCAGTATAGTACGCCGGTGCAAGGGTGGTTTTCGCGCGAGGAGCTGGAGCACCATCTGTTTTCCATGCCCGAGCAGCCCGACCTGATTCCGTACCGCACCAGCTATTACCAGCCCAACTGGGGGTTCTGCCTCACTCATCAGCAGCGTGAGCAGCTTCAGGATGACTACTACGAAGTATGCATCGACAGCACCCTGGATGAGCACGGCTCCCTCACCTATGGGGAACTGGTGCTGACGGGAACCTCCGAAGAAGAGGTGCTGATTTCCTGTCATTGCTGTCACCCGTCGCTGGCTAATGATAACCTTTCCGGGTTGGTGGTGGCTACGTTTCTGGCCCGTGAGCTGGCCCGCCGGCCCCGGCGCTTCACGTACCGGTTTGTGTTCGGACCCGGTACCATTGGGTCCATTGTATGGCTTAGCCGCCACCTGGATACCGTGGGCCTTATCCGGCACGGGCTGGTGCTCACGCTGCTGGGCGGGAGTGGGGAGTTCACCTACAAACAAAGCCGCCGCGCCACCGCCGAGGTCGACCGGGCCATGGCCCTGCTACTGCGCGATGCGAAGGTGCCCCACGTGGTGCGCCCCTGGCTACCGTATGGGTACGATGAGCGCCAGTATTGCTCCCCGGGCTTCAATTTACCGGTGGGCTGCTTGTCGCGCACTCCGTTTGGGGAGTTTCCGGAGTACCACACTTCCGCCGATAACCTAGCCTTTGTAACCCCCGAGCAGCTGGCCGAAAGCCTGATCCTGGTGGAAACCCTGTGCCTGGCCCTGGAAGGCAACCGCACCTACCGCAACCTCAGCCCTTACGGCGAGCCACAATTAGGCCGCCGGGGGCTATACAAGGGCGTTGGCGGCGGGCAGGAAGGTGCCGACTGGCAGATGGCGCTGCTCTGGGTGCTGAATCTCTCCGATGGGCAGCACAGTCTACTTTCCATTGCCGAGCAGGCCGCGCTGCCCGTGCCGCTGCTCCACAAAGCGGCCGTGGCGCTGGAAGGCGTGGGGCTGCTGCAGCCATTGCCCTGACAAACTATGCTTCATCCCCTCAATTGTCTGCTGTATGAACACCCTCTTCATTAATCCTGCTCTTTCCGATGATGAGCGCCGGAAACGGCTATTTGATGGCCAGATCTGCGTGTATCCTCCGGGGCCCGCTTCGTTGGCGCTGGTGGAGTTTGCCCGCCTCATGATCGAGGAAGCCTTCGGTGAGTTGGACCCTGTGACGGCCCAGCATCAGCTCACGGCTCCTGAGTACGAGTGCCTGCTCAATAGCTTCAAGCCGGCTTTTATCAACCATGCGCGCTCCAAGCAGCTGGTACAGGCCATCTTACTGGAAATGGGGTGCGACCCGGAGAAAACCTATTTCGATGTGCCCCGCATGCGCACGGCCACCAGCAATCAGTTTCTGAGTCGGGGTATTGCCTATTCGTTTGAAGCGCACCGCGACACGTGGTTCTCCGGACCTTTGTGCCAGGTGAACTGGTGGTTCCCGATTTATGAGCATGAATCGGGCAATACGATGGCCTTTCATCCGGAGTACTGGGCGCAAGCTATTCCTAACGGCTCGGAAGGCTACAACTGCCACGAGTGGTACAATGAAGGCGCCCGCCTTGCTCAGAATCCCGGCGTACCCGACCGGCGGCAGCGGCCGCAGCCGGTGCAGGCCCTGCGCCTCGATCCGCAGGTACGGGTAATTTCTCCAGTGGGAGGCATTACGGTCTTTTCAGCTGCCCAGATGCACTCCACTGTGCCAAACCATACCGGCAAAACCCGTTTCAGCATTGATTTCCGAACGGTGAATCTGGATGATCTGCAGGCCCACTGTGGGGCTCCCAACTACGACTCCGCCTGCACCGGAACTACTCTGGCAGATTATTATCGGCTCGCCGACCTTTGCCGGCTTCCGCCAGCACTGATTGCAGAGTACGAAGCAGGCACTCCACTTGAATCGGCTACCTACCTACCTCAAACGCTCCAGTCGGAGCCCTTCTGATATGCTGCACCAATCCGCTCCCGCTCCCCTTTCTCCAACTTTCTCATTTGCGGATCAGCCCCGCAGTTTTACCCGAGCCAACCTGCTCAAGAGCCGATTTAATGAGATAATTCCGGGTGGGGGCCATACCTATGCCAAAGGTGACGACCAGTTCCCGGAGTTTATGGCACCTTATATTGTGCGGGGCAAAGGGACCCACGTATGGGATGTGGATGGCAATCAGTTCGTGGAATTTAATGCCGGGTTGCGCTCCGTTACACTGGGCCACGCCTATGCGCCGGTAGTGAAGGCTGCCCAACAACAGATGGAGATGGGTACTAATTTTGGGCGGCCGGCCCTGCTGGAACTGGAAGTAGCCGAAGAATTTCTGGCCTGCACCCAAGCCGGAGAAATGGTGAAATTTGCCAAAAACGGTTCCGATGTAACCAGCGCCGCCATCAAGCTGGCCCGGGCCTACACCGGCCGCGACTTAGTGGCGCTGTGCCAGGATCATCCATTTTTCTCGGTAGATGACTGGTTTATGGGTACTACGCCCGTGCAGGGCGGCATTCCGGAGGCTACCAAGTCCCTGAGCCTGAAATTCCGCTACAACGACCTGCCAGGGCTGGAAAACCTGCTGGCTGCCCATGCGGGCCGGGTAGCCTGCGTGATTATGGAGGTGGAAAAGGATCAGGAGCCAGCCCCCGGCTACCTAGCCGGCGTACAGGCGCTGTGTCGCCGGGAGGGCGTTGTGCTAATTTTTGATGAAATAATTACTGGCTTCCGGTGGGATAACCGAGGAGCCCAGTATCGGCATGGCATTCAGCCCGACTTATCTACCTTCGGCAAAGCCATTGCTAATGGGTTCAGCCTGGCAGCCCTCACAGGGCGCCGCGAACTGATGGAGCGGGGCGGCATCTATCATCCGCACGAGCGGGTGTTTCTACTTTCAACCACGTACGGGGCCGAAACTCATGCACTGGCCGCCGCTCGGGCCGTCATGCAGATCTATCAGGAAGAGCCTGTCGTAGAAAAGCTGTATGATTTGGGAGAGCGGCTGGCGGTTGGTTTCCGGCAGGCCGTGGTGCAATATGACCTGCAGCCCTACGTGGAGCTGCTGGGGAAGCCCTGCTGCCTCACCTACGCCACGCGTGGCCAGGATGGGCTGCCCTCCCAGGCAATGCGGGCCCTGTTTCTGCAGGAAACCACTCGCCGCGGTATCCTGTGCCCGTCCTTTGTAACAAACTATTCCATGACCGACGACATTATCGACCAAACCATCGACAGCCTGTTTGAGGTGCTGGCCATCTACCGCCGAGCTCTGGATGAAGGGGTGGAAAACTACCTGGCTGGCCGTCCGCTCAAAATTGTGTACCGGCGCTACAACTAATGCCACCACTACATTGGTCATAACGGGTAGCCCGGCCGCCTCTTTCTGCTGGCAAAGCAGAAGGGGCGGCCGGGCTATATTCATTCCCGGGACCGGTATAGAGAAAGGAACTGTTGCTATGCCAGGTTACCTGACCATACGCCTATAAGCTGGTTCGGAGCCAGGAAACTAACCTAGGTGGTGTTGGGGGGCTCCATTTGATGAGGGTCAGCAGGCGCAGGCCCCACTGTACAGGAAGCCACCGCAGGGAAACCGGCAAGTGGCGCAGGGCAGGCAATCTGAGCAACTGGAGCACCTTGCGTGCTCCGGAGGCATCCTGATGCCGCAGGGCGCGGTAGGCCCCGGCCAGCACAAACTGGTGAAAAAAGTGAGACTCCGCTCGGCGCAGACGGGTTTCGGGCAGCAGATTTTGAGTACGGGCCTTCTGGAAAATGCGCAGCAACAGCTGAATGTTCTGTTCCTGAAAAACTCCCGTAGTCAGGGCACCATCGTGCACGGAGTAAGCGGCCGTTACAGCTGGCACCTGGAGTACGCCCCCATAGGCGAATACCCGCAGCCACAAGTCGGTATCGTCGGTATCACGCTGGCTGGGGTCGGGCCCGCCGGTTTTCAGGTACGCCTCGCGGCTCACTACCAGCGCTGGTATCCGGATCAGGGAGGAATCGGTGAGCAGGGCTTCCACGGCCGCTGCTGGCGGCAGGTATTTCTCCTGTCGGGGCACTTGCCGCTGCAGCTCCTGGCGGCCACTATCAACCACACTCACGCCAAATAATACAGCGTGCTGCTGCTGCCGTACACGGCGCAGGGTATGCAGCATCGTGAGCAGCCCCCCCGGCAGCAGGTAGTCGTCGTCGTGCAGCATCAGAATGTACTGCCCCCGGGCTCTTTCCACGCAGGCTACCCAGTTGGTGGCGGCACTGCCGCCGGCGGGGTTGCGGAAGTAGCGCCATTGGGTTGCCGGCTGATCCTGCAGCACGTGTGCGCAGACCTTCTGGCTGAAGTCGTTGTCAGTGGAGTTGTCGGAAATGATGACTTCCACCTCTGCGGGCAGTGGGCCAAGTGAGCGTAAGGTGCGGGCCAGCAGCTCTGGCCGGTGGTACGTGGGTACACAGATGCTGAGTAGGGGAGCGGCCCCTGGTGTTGCAACCGGTAGCCAGGGCTGGTGGGCGCGCAGCTGCACCAGCTGCCGGGTGGCTTTTATTTCCCGCCAGTGTTGCCACAGGTAGCGCACCGCCTGCAACGATTCCCGCTCGGCCAGGGCCGCATAGCCCAGAATAGCCAGTTGGCGGGGAATGGCCCGCAGCAACAGCCCCGGTGCCTGGCGGGCCGTGGTGTTCTTCAGCAGCAGCAGCCACTGGTTCTTCACGGCATCCGTGCGGATAGCGCCACTGAGGCGGCGGCGCAGGCGCAGGTTGGCGGGCAGAAACTGCCGGGGATGCAGGGCCCGGCAGGCGGGCTCAAACAGGGTTTTCCACCCGTACAGGTGGCCGCGCCAGGCAATGTCCCAGTCCTCCTTGTGGGCAAAAAAACGGGAGTCAAAAAACTCACCCTGCACCCGCAGGTCGTCAATGAACCGCCGCCGGAACAGGGGTAATGCACCATCGGCACCATCTACGTAGGTGGCAGACAGTGGACCGGCCTCGCTCAGGCGCTGACCGTGCAGGCGCAGGCCGAAGCGGCCGTCGGGCAGGGCGTTCATCCCGGCGCTGTCGATGCGTGGGTCATCTTCCTGGCTTTGCAGTAGCAGGCCGCATACGGTGCCAATCTGCTCGTGCTGCCGGATAGCAGCCACGGCCCGCGCCAGGTAGTCGGGCTCCATTTCCACATCGGGGTTCACCAGCAGCACCAGCTCGTGGTTGGTACGGTCCAGCGAAAAGTTGTGGCCCCCGCAGAAACCCGTGTTGCGGGGCAACTGATGCAAGCTCAGGCGGGCATCGGTTGCGGCCAGAGCTGCCACCCGGCTGCAGGTGTCATCGTGCGAGTCATTGTCCACCACCCACACCTCAAAATCAGGGTACGACTGGGCCAGTACGGAGGTCAGGCAGGCCTCAATGGTGTCGGCGCTATTCCAGGTTACCAGCGAAAGTAAAACGGTAGGCATAGCAGTTCAGGGGCAAGAAAAAATCAGGAAGTGGAAGTTTCAGCAGCCACTGGCTGGCGGCTGAGGGCCTTCACCACCAGCCGGCGCAGCGCGGTTAGGTCCACCCGCAAATCGTCGCGCTGGGCGTTGGTGCGCGTGGTGCTGGCGTTGGGTGTTTCGCACACTAGAAACTGATGGCCAATACTCAGGCGTGAAGTGAATTCGAGGTAATCGGCCACCACAAAACTGGTCGGGAATAGCTCAATCAGCTCCGCGCCGGGCGGACTCACCACAATGTTGGCCAAACCGGCCCCTACCGATGACACGATAACGCGGGCCTGGGCAAACAAAGCCGTTTTCTCATCCTGAGTATAGGGCGTGAGGACGTGCGTTTCGAAACCATATTCCTGCAGCATAGCCTCCAGCTCCGGCTCATTCAGAATGTGCCGGCCCGGTGCATCGCGGCGGCTGATGTAGATAAGCGGGCCGAAGGAGCGGTTTACCACCGGTGGTGGCAGCAGCAGGGTACGCAGAAAATCACAGGCCCACACCGGTGTGTGCGTGAGGCGGCCGCGCACGGCGGAGGTAGCCAGCAAGGTGCGCGCCCGGATGTGCGGAGAGGTCCGAATGTCCAAGATTCGCTCCGGGACAATACCCAGCGCCGCCAGCGAGTCAACCACAAACTGCCTGGATTTGTCGTACACCAGAAAGTAGTCCACCGTATCCAGCAGCCCCGCTTCCCGCACTAAGTACAGCTTGGGCAGCGAGTCGATAAGCCAGTGATAGTAGTTGCCACTGGCCGCCCCACCCCCCGAAAGCAGGGAGCACACAGTGCCCGGTACTTCCAAAGGAGGCAAAAAATACCGCTGCTGGAAGATGTTGTTACGCTGCGGAGGCGTCAGGTCCCAGTGCTGCTTATCGTACTGGAAGGACGCGTCGCCCACCAGCTTGTTATCAGCCGCAATTATGGCTACGCTGTCGAAGTTATCGGCGTACACGCGGCCACCGCGCAGGGCTACCACAAAAGCTTCCGGCACCGACTCTTCCCGGTGCGGCTTATCGTGCAGCCCCTCGTACACGGAGGCCTGCTCGTAGAAGTCGTTCGGAATAACCAGGCGGGAAATGTACGCGGGCACTACGCCGTAGTACGAGGCCGTGCTGCCCGGCATGGCTGCCAGCACCCAGCTGCTGATATGTACGCCAGTAGGGCGGTACTGGCCATTGAGCGGAACCCATTCGCGGAGCAGGCGGCCCGCTTTGCGCCGGGCTCTGAGTAAAGTGTCGTGCATAGCAACCAGTATGTTGAGGAATACTAACTCAGAAATGGGCCTGGCGGAAGCCGGCAGCTCAGGCCAGCTGGGGCTCGGGTAGCCGGGTAGCCTGCTGCCACTCCGCCGATTCCAGCACGGCCGTTATGCCCTCGCGCAGGCCAATGGCGTGTTGCCAGCCCAGGCCGTGCAGCTTGCTTACATCCAGTAGCTTACGGGGGGTGCCATCGGGTTTAGAGAAGTCGAACAGGATTTCCCCGGCGTAGCCCGTCAGCTCGGCAATCAAATCGGCCAGTTCCTGAATGCTGATGTCGCGGCCGGTTCCGATGTTAACGGGTCCGGCCTCATCGTAGTGCAGCAGCAGGTGCAGGCAGGCGTCGGCCAGGTCATCCACGTGCAGGAACTCGCGGCGCGGGGTGCCCGTGCCCCACACCTGTACCCGGGGCAGACCCAGGGCTACCGCCTCGGAAAACTTGCGCAACAGGGCCGGCAGCACGTGGGAGTTCTGCAGGTCGTAGTTGTCGCCGGGGCCGTAGAGGTTGGTCGGCATCACCGAAATAAAGTGGCACCCATACTGGCTCCGATAGGCTTCGCAGAGTTTGAGGCCGGCTATTTTGGCAATGGCGTAGGGTTCATTGGTGGGCTCCAATAGGCCGGTAAGCAGGTACTCCTCCTTAATGGGCTGCGGTGCCAGTTTTGGGTAGATGCAGGAGGACCCCAGAAACAACAGCTTCTTCACCCCGTGCTGGTGGCTCTGGCTGAGGATGTTGTTCTGAATCATCAGGTTATCGTAAAGAAAATCGGCCCGGTACGTGTTGTTGGCCACGATGCCGCCCACCTTGGCGGCCGCCAGCAGCACGTAATCCGGGTTTTCCAGCGCGAAAAAATCCTCCACAGCGGCTTGGTCGCGCAGGTCCAGCTCCTGGGAAGTGCGCGTGACCAGGTTGTGGTAGCCAGCCTGTTTCAGGCGGCGCATGAGGGCCGCGCCCACCATGCCCCGGTGGCCAGCCACGTATATTTTGGCATTCTGTTCCATGAGGGAGAGAGAATAGGTGAAATGGTGAGGTGGTGAAATGGTGAGTTTGATGTTCTGGCGGTTATATCAGGGCAAGCTGCGCAAGTGGCGTCATCAGCCCGTCAAACTCACCATTTCACCAGCTCACCAGTTCACCGCCTACTCATCGTGGTACATGATCTGGTGGCCCGCTTCCAGTAGCACGGCGTCGCGGCGGAACAGGCGCAAATCGGCCTGCACCATATCCTGCACCAAGGCCGGTAAGTCGTACTGAGGCTCCCAGCCCAGTTCCGTTTTAGCGCGGGTCGGGTCGCCAATGAGCAGTTCCACTTCAGTCGGCCGGAAATAAGCGGGGTCCACGGCTACTACTTCCTGCCCCAGCGGCAGTTGAAAATCAGGATGATTGCACGCCGCCACAAAGCCCGTTTCCTGCGCGCCGGTACCGCTGAAGCCTACTTCAATGCCCAACTCAGCAAAAGCCAGGCGCACAAACTCGCGCACAGTAGTAGTTACGCCGGTAGCCACCACGTAGTCGCGGGGGTGCTGCTGCTGGAGCATGCGCCACATGGCTTCCACGTAGTCCTTGGCATGGCCCCAGTCGCGCTTGGCATCTAGGTTGCCCAGGTACAGCTTGTCCTGCAGGCCCAGAGCAATGCGGGCAGCGGCACGGGTAATCTTGCGGGTTACGAAGGTTTCGCCGCGCTGCGGGCTTTCGTGGTTGAACAGGATGCCGTTGCAGGCATACATGCCGTAGGCCTCACGGTAGTTCACCGTAATCCAGAAGCCGTAGAGCTTGGCCACGGCGTAGGGTGAGCGGGGATAAAAGGGCGTAGTTTCGCGCTGGGGAACTTCCTGTACCAGCCCGTACAGCTCGGAGGTGCTGGCCTGGTAGATGCGCGTTTTGTGCGTGAGGCCCAGAATGCGTACTGCTTCCAGCAGCCGCAGCGTGCCAATGCCATCCACGTCGGCCGTGTACTCGGGCGTGTCGAAGCTCACCTTCACGTGCGACATAGCCCCCAGGTTGTAAATCTCATCGGGCTGCACTTCCTGCACAATCCGGATCAGGTTGGTGGAGTCGGTCAGGTCGCCGTAGTGCAGCTTGAAGCGCACGTGCTCCTCGTGGGGGTCTTGGTACAGATGGTCAACCCGCTCGGTATTGAACATGGAGGAGCGGCGCTTGATGCCGTGTACTTCGTAGCCCTTGCTCAGCAGCAATTCTGCCAGATAAGAGCCGTCCTGGCCCGTGATGCCTGTAATAAGTGCGCGCTTCATAAGAAGTGAAGTGAGGAGTGATACAGCAGGAGACACGTGTTATTCACGTGTAGAACTTTTACGACAAATTATTGTATTATAAACCATATTTCCAACTTCATCTATGGAAATATTTATTTTAAATATTGAATAAGTAAAATAAAAGCGGCTGACCATAGAAAAAGCCCGGCTTCCTGAGAAACCGGGCTTTTTCTATGGTCAGCCGCCGAAGCCTGCTGCGTGATTAGCTGATGCTTAGATCAGGCGGGTGGCAACGCGCTGGCGCGAAACCGAAGCCGGGGTAGCAACCAGCGTGGGGCGCAGGGCCGCCGGAGCCGAAGCGTTACCCGTGGCCGGGTTCAGTACCGTAGCCATAGCCGACGTAGCGGGCTGGAAGGGGTTCAGCGGCTGGAAAGCCGTACCGCCCGTTTTGCTCCATACTTCCACGCCCGAAAGGTTCAGGTCGCCGCCGCTGCTGGTCAGCTGGATAGAGCCGTTGGTTACCGTTACAGCGAAAGGACCAATCTTCTTCCAGTTGCCCGCCGCGCCGGTGTTGTAGTTGCTCAGCACCGTCTGGCCGTTCAAGGCAATGCTCACCGTCTGGGCCGCATTGTCTTCCCATACATACGCATACACGTCGTACGAGCCGTTCGGCACGCTGGTCATCGTGAAGCTCAGGTTGCGGCTATACACCGAAGAGCGGATCATCTGCGCCCGGGCCGTAGTGGTGGCCGGGTTCAGGGTTACGCCCTGGTTGGCGAAGGGCGTGCCGTTGGTGCTGTAGTTAGCCGCCGTGCTGGCCTGCCAGGCGTTGCCATCCAGGGAGGTAGCGGCACCGTTGAGGTTGATAGCACGGTAGAACGTGGCCGTGGCAACTGAGGCCGTGTTTACGGTTACGTTAACAGCAGCGGAGGTAGTAGTGGCACCGGCGTTGTCGGTGGCTTTAGCCGTGAGGGCAACCGTGCCGGCGGCCGTGGGCGTCCAGCTCAGCTGGAAGGGAGCCGAAGTGTCTTCGCCCAGCTTGGTTGAGCCGTTGAAGAACTCCACTTTTGCTACCGAGCCATCGGCATCGGCCGCCGTAGCCGTCAGGGCCAGAGCCGTGTTCACCGTTACCGTGGTGCTGGCAGCGGCCAGACTTACCGTCGGGGCCTGGTTCTGGGTGGTGCTGTTGTGCTTCCACACTTCAATGCCCGAGAGGTTGGGGTGACCACCGGAAGTAGCCACGACGATGTTGCCATCGGTTACGTTAACCTGGTACGGGCCCAGACGCTCCCAGTGACCGGCCGCGCCAGTGTTGTAGTTGGCGCGTACCGTCTGGCCTTCCACCACCAGATTCGTGGTTTCCGGACCGTTGTCTTCCCAGATGTAGGCATACACGCTGTAGGTGCCGTTAGCCACGTTGCTGAGCGTAGCGCCCACGTTGGTGCCGCCAATAGCCGTGTTCAGCATGCTGGCGTGCGCCGCGTCGGTGCTGGGCTCCAGCGTGGTAGAGGTGTTGCTGAAGGCCATACCCGTTACCTGGAGGTTAGTAGCGCCGGCCGAAGCTTCCCAGCTGTTGCCGTCCAGCGTAGAGGCAGTGCCGCCCAGGTTGATGGCGCGGAAGAACGATGCGTTAGCCGGTCCGGTGAAGGTAGGAGCAGGCGAGGTAGGCGTGGTAGGGGTAGTGGGCGTGGTAGGAGTAGTCGTGTTCGACTTCCAGATTTCAATGCCCGAGAGGTTGATAGTACCACCCGAAGACGTCAGCGTGAGGTTACCGTCGGTTACGTTAGCCGTGAAGGGACCGAGGCGGCTCCAGCTACCGGCCGAGCCACTGTTGAAGTTGCTCTGCACCGTCTGGCCTTCCAGCGCCAGGCTGTAGGTTTCGGCATTGTTGTCTTCCCACACGTAGGTGTACACCTGGTATGTACCATTAGCCACGGTCACGTTAGCCGACAAGGCATTGCCATACACCGAGGACCGAATCAGATTAGCGCGGGCGGCGTCAGTGGCCGGGTTCAGGGTTACGCCCTGGTTGGCAAAAGGCGTACCGTTGATCTGGAAACCGGTAGCACCGTTGCCAGCGTCCCAGCTCTTGCCATCAATAGTGGCAGCACCACCGTTGATGTTGATGGCCCGAACAAACGTAGCGTTAGTGGGCGTGGGGAGCGGGGTGGTGGTAGTGGGCGTAGTTGGGGTAGTGGGCGTGGTAGGCGTAGTCGGGGTGGTAGTAGTGCCACCCGTGTTAGTACCACCCGCACCAATAGTAATACCGTTCTGCTGGAGTTTCTGCTGCCAGCGGGTCATCTCATCCGTTTCCGTCTGGAGCGTGATGGGGTTGGGCAGGTGGTTGGTGCCCGAGCAGGTAGAGCAAGCACCCGTGCTCAGGTCGTGGCGGTTAGGGTAGGGCACGTTGTACCCATTCTTCACGAAGCCAATGGTGTTATTCTGGATGCGGTTACCGTAGAATACCGAGCCGGGCTGCTGATACGCGTTGAACACGGCCGTGGCCGCATACGTGGCGTTCAGGGGCGAGCCATCAGGCATCAGTGCACTGGTGATCATCCGGTTGTCGTGGTAATAGATGTCGTGGCCGGCGGCAATGTTCATTGCCGCATTACACGTGCTGATGAACTGGTTGTTGTAGGCCTCAATGAAGGCCGCCGTGGTGGTGGCCGAAGAGCCGTCGCCGTCGGTGGTCATGCCCGTGCCGGTAAAGGTGCTGCCGTTGGCCGGGTAGGGGTAGGCACCCTTTACAAAGTTATCGTGCACGCGGGCTACGCTCTGCTGCACGCCCCCCGAGTTGTAGAAGTTGATGTTATCTTCTACCAGGCTGTTGTTAGGCTCGTTGATTACCTGGTTCCAGGCAATTTCAATGTTGCCCACGTTACGTACCTGGTTCAGACCGCAGAACTGCACGTACTGGCCGCCGCCGTTGCGGTAGCGGCCGTCAATATTCTTTGCCTGGTTATAGCGTACGGTCAGCGTCTGGGCGGCCGAGCCGTCGCCGCTCCACTGGTAGGCGGCAATACCCGAGGTGTGCTCGAAGTAGTTATTCTCGATGCGTACCGAGCGGCCGGAGTTCACCTCCACAAAGCGGCCGTGGCGGCGGTTATCCACGCTCTGCTGGGTACCATATCCCTTGTTGTTGGTAATCACCAGGGTGGAGCCGCCATTCTTGGCGTCAATCAGGTCGCCGGCACCTACCAGCGTGCAACCGGTAATGGTAACAGGCTGCGTAGTCTGAATCCGAATGCAGGGCGTATTCGAGTCGGTGCTGCGGAAGTTTCCGGTATACGTACCCCCTTGCGTGATGGTGATAGGGGCTGAGTACGTAATGTTGGTGGGGTACTGGCCTTGCGCCTTAGAAGTAGAGGGCAGCAGGCTGAAGAGAGAAATCATGGCTGCCGACAACGACAGCAGGCGGGCGCCAGAGCGGGTGCTTTTAGTCATCAGGTTGAACTTTGTGCTGAGGGCTTTTTGCATTCTGTGAGCCTTTAAAAGAAAAAAACTATATAGGGATGTATGCTTAACTAAATCCCTAAGTCAATTTGTTCCAGATGACTGGATAAAATTTATGCTATTGATGAAAGTTGCTGTGTTGGCTTTCTGAACAGCCTGTTTCAGGAGATACTGGAGTAGCACCGGGCACCTGATGCTAACCGTTTTTCTGAAGGATGTTTAACCAACGACTGAATCGTCTGATGGTAGAAAGCAGCTTAAAAGCTTGTGGCAAACCTATTTATCACTCCGCACTATTCCATCTGCAGCCACCAGGGGTTGAATGCAACCCGCTGAACTATCGGTTCTCTTTTCCATCCAATTCAAAACCTGTAAACAGAGGTGTATGAATAGTTTTTGGGAGAGCCTGCTCAATCTAAAACTAAAAATAGTGCTAGATTGATACCTGAGGTTCATTGCAAATGTATAAAAAGAGTTGAATATGCAAAGCCTCTCGTGAAAATAGAGAATGGTATTATTCTTCTAAATGATAGAAGCCATAAAAAGCAAAACAGCCCGTCAGTACCTGACGAGCTGTTTTGTAGACTATTTTGAATGGCAAAAAAATGTACGCTTTACTAGTCAATTAGTTAGCCTTCTGGAAGCAGCGGTTTGGAGAGGCTTGCCTGCACCCAGCCGTACCTGGTACTTATGCAGATTTTGTTGCCAGGCCGCATGTTCCCGTGCCTCCGTCTGGAGTGTGATGGGTGCCGGCAGGTGGATAGTGCCGGTGCAGGCAGCGCAGGCATCCGTGCTCAGGTCGTGGCGGTCCAAGTACGGACTGCGGCGGCCCCAGCTCACAAAACCAATAGTATTATCGGTTACCTGGTTGGCAAAAAACACCGTGGCGGCGGTTTCATACGCATTAAATATAGCCATGCCCGCGTAGCTGGACGGCAGATGCGTACCACCAGCAAGCAGCCCACTACTGATGATGCGGTTGTGATGAAAACGGTTGTGGTGGCCGGCGGCAATGTTCATTCCGGCGTTGCAGGTGCTGACAACTACATTCTCGAATGCTTCAACATACGCCGTGGTCAACTGGGCCGACGAGGCATCCCCATCAGTGGTGATGCCAGAACCGGTGAATTTGGGGGCAGTGGCTGGCACGGGATACGCTCCCTGGATGTAGTTGTGATGCACGCGCAACGGGCTGGTGGAGGTGCCGGAGGTGTTGTGCAGGTTGATGTTGTCCTCCACCATGCTTTGGTCGGGCTCATTTATCACCTCGTTCCAGCTGATATCAATGTTGCCCAGACCATGAATATCATTGAGCTGCAGGAAGCTCACTTTGGCACCGCCTCCGTTGCGGAAGCGGCCATCAATGTTACGGGCTTGGTTGCGGCGGACCGCAATACTCTGGTTTGCTGATCCGTCACCCTGCCAGCGGTACACCAGTATGCCAGCTGTATGCTCCAAGTAGTTGTTTTCGGCCAAGAGGCTCACGCCGTCGTTTACTTCTAGAAAGCGCCCCTGCGCCTGGTTATCGGCAGTCTGAGGTGCTCCGTAGGCCCGGCAGTTGCGCACAGTAAGGTGGCTGCCGCCCGCAGTTGCATCAATCAGCCGGCCCGGCCCCCGCAGCTCGCAGCCATCCAGCACCACTGGCTCAGTGGTTTCCACCCGAACGCAGGCCTGCTCTGAACTGCTGCTCACATACCGGCCGGAATATGTGCCGCCTTCCCGGATAACCAGCACCGCATCCTGCCCTGGGCGAAGCGTGCAGGTAGCACCGGTGAGGAGCAGTCCACCTCCCAGTAACGCGTGCAATAGAGTAAAATTTGCCATGATTAGTTGGGAGGAAATGGGGCTGAACAGCTACAAAGCCATCCGGTTAGTGCAGAAAATAACCCACCAGCCGGCGGGCATACCCGTTCAGCAGAAAGTACGGCAGGTACGGACGGGGGCAGTTCTTGAGACCGAACCAAGTGAAGTTGCGCAGGTTGCCACCGCCCCGGATACCAAACAGGTGCTGGTAGTAGCCCCGCAGGCTGCGCTGGCGGCGGGTTATTTCCTGGCCGCTTTCATCGGGGTAGGTGCTCAGGCAGGCGTCGTAGTTACAGTACACCGGGAAGCCGTGCCGCCGGGCTACGCTGGTATAGTCAAAATCGGCGAGGTAATGCGGCAGGCGCTTCTCATCAAACAAGCCGATGGTTTCCAGCACTAGCCGGGGAATGAGCAGGCCGCGGCCCGGTAGGTAAGTAACGCGGTGCAGACCTTGTCGCTGCGCCACTGGCAGGGTTTCCAGCAAGTCGCGGCGGGTATTGGTGCGCCAGTCCAGGGTTTCGCCGCCGTACACGGGCTGGCCGGTGGCGGCATCCAGTTCCAGGGACCCCAGTACGGCGGTAGGATGCTGGGCGGCGCAGTTCAGCATCCGGTCTACAAAATCGGGAGCAGCCAGTACGTCGTTGTTCAGCGTCATGATGTGGGTAGCGCCTTCGGCCAGGGCTCGGCGGATGCCCAGGTTCACCCCGGCCGTCCAGAACAGGTTGCCGTCACCTTCTTCGATAAGCACTGCCGGAAACTCATCCCGGAGCATCTGGCCGGTGCCATCCGTGGAGCCATCATCGACCACCACCACCCGGAACCCCTGGGTAGTTTGCTGTTGTAAGGACTCTAAGCAGGCGCGGGTGAAGTCCTTCCGGTTGAAAACGGGAATAACGATGTAAAGCATAGCAAAACAGTAGGAGTTGCCAGAGAAAAACTAAGAAGCCTGTGCCAGGACGGGCAGGGGAGTACCAGGGCTGGGTGCTGGCGCGGATACCGACTGCGGCTGCCGTAGCAGCTGCTGCACCAGCAGCAACAGGCGTTGGGTGCGGGCTGTCCAGGTCTGGGTGCAGGCAAAGAGGTAGCCCGCCTGCCCGGCGGCCAGGCGGGCCTCGGGGTGATGGTAATAATACTCCACGGCCCGGGCCATGGCAGTGGCAGTGGCTTCCGGAGTTGTCACGGGTACTTTAATACCCGCCGTGGCCGGTACAAAATCGTGGGCTCCCTGGTGGTCGAGGGTGATGATGGGCAGGCCGGTAGCCATGGCTTCCAGAAACTGCGAGGCAAAGGAGTCGCGGAGGCTGCCAAACAGGAAGGCATCATGCGAGAGAAAAGCCACCCGGACTTCCTGCCAGGAAACGGCGCCGCGCCAGGTTACCCGGTCCTGGAGGCCGTAGCGGGCTATGGCGGCCGGCAGCTGCTGCCCCAGCGGACCGTCGCCGATGATGGTCAGGTGAAACGGCACCCGTTTATCAACCCGCGCCAGTGCATCGAGGGCCAGCAGCAGGGCTTTGCGGGGAAACAGACGGCCCAGCCACAGCAGCCGGAACGTAGAACTGGGCTCCCGCTGCGGAAAGGCAGGTGGAAAGAATGACTCGGGCAGGCCGGAGTCCAGAAACAGCTCCACGCGACGGGCCCCCATGCGGCGGGCCAACTCGGCGGTTTCGGAATTGGTGGCCAGCACTACGGCCGCGTGGCGCAGCGTCTGGCGCACATTGGGGTCAAACGTCATCAGCAGCCAGCCCACCGCGTTGCGCATGGTTTCCGACTTAAACCAATCGGGAATAAATGCCCGGAAAGCTTTGGGAGCACGCTGGGCGCCGCCAACCGGCCCGAAGATGAGCGGTTTACCCAGGCGCCACATCCAGGAACCCATCTGCAGGCTGCCGTAGGTGGCATGATGCACATAATCGAAAGCCACGGTCCGGCTGATGCGGGCGGCTTCTTTCCAGGCCAGGTACTGCCACACCATATAGTGCAGGTACACACCAAACTGCCAGCGGTGCAGAAACTGTACCCAGGCCGGCACCGCTACAAAAATGAAGTGCAATTGCTCCGGCTTCACCTCGTGGCCGTGTTTGGCCATGAAGGCGGCAATACCCTCGCGCCCATCGGGGTTGGTGATGCACCACACGCGGTGGCCTTGCTGGGCAGTTTGCCAGGTCCAGTTGAAGCCAAAACCGTCTTCGCCACCGTGGGCCGGGTTGCAGGCATAGGCAGATAGCAGAACGTTCATGAGCAGAAGAGAAATGAAGCGCAGGAGGGCGGGAAGAACTGGACTTGTGGTGAAGAAAAAAGAGCGGTAGACAAGAGCAAATGAACAGGAAGCCAGCCCTCAGGCATGCGTGGCCGAGGAAAAAGCCGGAACTGGTGCGGTAAGCGGGGGAGCCGCCCGCGCCGGGCGGGGCGCCGCCGAGCGCCGGAACAGCTGCCGGAATTTGGCCGCTACCCGCCCCCACAGAAACTCGCGGAAGCGGCGCTTGTCGCGGCGGCGGTCGGCCAGTACCGTGGTGGGGTGGCACAGCGGAAATGCCAGGTTGGTGGTGGGCACGTTGGCAAACTCATCGGTGGCGTTGAGCGTGTGGGTGCCTTGCTCGCCAAACCCGATGTTGCCCACCAGATTGGTGGCCGGCACGATGCACAGCCCGGAGTTGGCTACGATGGTGAAGTGCCACTGGTAATCCCATACATCGGGTGGCTGGGGGTGGTCGAGCACGCTCTCGATTTTGCTGAGGCGGTAACGGGTTTCCAGCCAGGTGCTGTAGAGGCCGGCCAGCTTGCCCTGGCTGTGTAGGTCGTGGTAATTGCTCAGTTGAAAATCATACAGCTGCCAGGCTCGGCGCCAGGTAGCCCAACCCCAGCTATTCACCTGCGTGGAGAAGTAGTACGACTCAGCCTCCACGGGGCGGGGGCGGCGGGCCTCCCGGCTGAAGTTGTTGCCCCCGATGTGCATCACGCGGGTATCGGTGCGGTAACGGGTCAGGAGCTCCTCGCAAAACCGGAAAAAGGAAGGAGCCGGCACGCAGTCGTCTTCCAGAATAATACCTTCCTCTTCCTGCCGGAAAAACCAATCAATGGCCGAGGCCGGGCCCACGCCGCAGTTCAGGTTGGTAGTCCGGAACAGCGTGAATACCTCGCAGGGCCAGTCAATATCAGCCACAATGGCGCGGGCGGCGGCGCAGCGGGCCTGGTCGTCGGGGTGCGTGGTGCGGGGGCCGTCGGCGGCAATGTACAGCCGGGGCGGGCGGGCCCGGCGCACGGCTTCAAACACGCGCCGGGTTGTGTCGGGGCGGTTAAAGATGAGCAGTAGGACCGCCGTGCGCAAAGGGGCAGAACTGGAAGAGGCAGGTAGCATATAACGGGAAGTAGAGAACCTGGAAAAAAGGGGCTCAGGCCGGCACGCCCAACGCTGCAGAAACAGGTGCCACTGTTGGCTCAATGGAAACAGTGGCCCCCGCCGGAGTTAGTGGTTTAGCAGCAACAAATGGCAGCGGTGCTGCTACGGCCATGGTAATACCAATGAGGCCATACAGGTAGGGAGGCCAGTCATAGGAAACGCCGTAGAGCAGGGCAGTGCTGGTAAAGCTGAGCAGGGTGGCCGTTGCGGCACTGAATGGTACCGGCTGAAAAGCCCGCTTTACCAATTGCCAGAGCGGAAGGAGCATTACCAGCAGCACGCCCAGAATACCGAAGTAAAAAAGCCGGTCGAGGTAGAAGCTGTGAAAGTGGTGGCCGGTGCGGTCGGCCCACACCGGGTGGTCTCCGTCGCCGTAAAACTGCATGGGCAGTTCGAAGCCTTCCAGCCGCATTCCTACCACCGGATGCTCCTGCACGAAGGACTCGTAGGCTTCCCACTGCTTGAGGCGCCAGCTGCCGGTGCCCTGCTTATCGGCGTGGGTAATGTCCTCCACGTTGGTTTCCAGCTTGCGCAGCACCTGTGGGTTATCGAGCACCAAGGCCGTGCCGCCGAGCAGCCCCGCCAGCAGCGGCATCACCAGAATGGGCAGCATCCGGTTGAGGTGCACCCGGGCGCCTTCCACCCGGCCCAGCGCAATAAACAGGCCGTTGACTACCAACGCGAGGGTCATGGTGAGCCACACAGTGCGGTGCTGCAGGAACACAATCAGGGCCAGAATGATGAAAAACAGTGCCAGCCGCAGCAGGCCGCCCTGCGTTACATACTGGTTGAAGTAATACAGCGCAGGCAGCATCAGCAGAAACGCCGACGTCACGTTGAACCCTCGTTCCGTTTCCAGAAATGCCGTGAGGCTCAACGCATCCGGGTGGTACAGGGCCATGCTGAGAGCCAGTCCCGTCAGTACCAGAAACATCAGCAGCCCCATGGGCAGCGGGTGACGCCGGTAGTAGGCGTACATGGCAAAAACGGGCAGAATGGCCATGAGCTTCGCAAATACGTGCGGATACACGAAAGGCGTGCCCCACCCATTGTAGGACTCCAGCGCCAGGGCCCCAGTAGCCGCAAGTACCACCAGCAGCCACTTGCGCATGATGGGGCTCAGATACCGGAAGTACAGCGCAATCAACAGCAGCGAGAGGCCCGTAATGGCGTAGTTGTAGAGCCCAAGCGCCGGGTCGTCATCTTCCTTGATGACAAACTCCGTGAAGGCCCGGTCCGTGAGCAGAACCAGCAGCAGCGGCAGTACGTGGCGGAAGCGGAAACTTATCTTCATAGCTCCAAAGCGGGTATGAGCGGGTCAGACTGCGCCGGCAGCGGGTGCAGGTTGGTGTTCTGGCAGGCCTCGTCGTACACGGCGCGGGTACGGCGGGCGGTATGCTGCCAGGTAAAGTCGAGTAGGCGCAGCTGGCCCAGCCGGATCAGGTCACGGCGCAGCGCGGAGTCGGTAAGTATGCGGGCCAGCTGCTCGGCCAGGGCGGCGGGTTGAGCGGCCGGGAAATACAGGGCCGCGTCGCGGGCTATTTCCGGAAAGCAGGATGCCTCACTCAGCACCACCGGGCACTGCTGACCGTACGCCTCCAGAATGGGCAGCCCGAAGCCTTCGTATTCAGAAGGAAAGATGAATGCCTGGGCGTGCTGGTACAGCTGGTTGAGTTGGGCATCCGTCACCGGCCCGAACTGGTGGGCCCGCCCGGTCCAGCCGGTCCTGGCCAGCAGCTCACGCTCAGCCGCCGTGAAAGGCCCGCCGCCCGCGCACACCAGGTGCAGGTCTTGCGCAATGGCCGCTGGCAGTAGGGCCAGAGCTTCTGCCAGCACCCCGAAGTTTTTGTACAGCGCCCGGCTACCCGTAAACAGTACGTACCGCTCCGGCACCGGCAGGGCCGGGCCCGCCGTGGTGGTAAACTCCCGCTCGGTGTAGCCGTGGTGCACCACCCGCACTTTTTCAGGAGCTACGGGCAGCAGCCGCAGCAAGTCGGCGCGGGTGTGTTCCGAAACCGCAATAATACGGGTGGCGCGCTGTACAATGCGGTTCAGCACTGCCCCGTCACGGTCCGGGTAATGCTCCGGAAACAGAGCCGGAATCATGTCGTGGATGGTTACTACCAGGGGCCGGTCAGCCGGAAGCAGCTCCAGGAAATAGTCGTCGTCGGCCAGGGTGGGATGGAACACATCGAAGTTGCCACGCTGCAGGGCCCGGCGGGAGGCCCGCTGGTTGAAGTACCGAATCACGCGCCAGCGGGCCGGCAACGACGACTCGGGCAGGAACGTGCGGTGGCGGGAGTGTTGCCGGTCCCGCAGATACAGGTTGTTGCTCAGGGCCACTGCCAGCTCCGACTGCCAGTTAGCGTGGCAGAGCAGCTCATGGTGGTAGCGGGATACTCCTCCAAAATCCTGGAGAGTAAAGGCCTGATGGTCGTACAGCACGCGCATGACTATACCAGTTCAGTTTCAGGATCGGGTAGCAGGGCAGGGTGGGGACGGCGGACTGTAGGAGCGGGGGTAAGCGGGGCGGCGTCACCATTCAGGCGAGTTAGCCGGTTTGAATAGGCAGTGAGTAAGTGAGCCATCTGGCCGGAAGCAGCCTTGCCTTCGTGGAGGCGGCCCAGCAGGCGCAGCAGCACCTGGCGGAGGCGGTGCGGCGGGGCTGCAATTGTAAACCCGGCCAGCAGCAGGCCCCCGGCCAGCATTTCGGCCACGAGCAGCGCCGCACTGGGTACGGTGCCGGGAGGCAGCAGCAGAGGGGTGCCGGCAATGCCGGCTGCCACCAGCGCCCCGGCCAGCAGGCCGGGTACGTAAGCACCTAGTACCTCGGCAGTGGTTACGGCCAGCACCCGGCGCATCAGCAGCAGGTATAGCACCGTGCGAATAACCTCGCCGGCCACTACCGCAGCGGCTACGCCCAGCAGACCGTAGCGGCTTAGCCCGTAAAACAGGCCGGTCAGCAGCACGGCGTAAAACAGGTTCAGCCAGAGCTTGGGCGTGAGAGTGGCCGTGGCATCACATACCACTCCCGCAAACATCGTCACCATGCTCATCCCGAAAGCCGCACACACCACCCGCAGAATAGGCACTGCCGCCGCCCAATCGGGGCCGAGCATTACGCGCACAATTTCGGGGGCGGCCACGGCGGCCCCGGCGCAAATCGGAATAACCAGTGCCGCAATCAGCGTAATGCTGCTCAGGTACACGGCCCGCAGCCGGGGCCGGTCGGCCTGTACTTGGCTGAAGGAAGGAAACACCACTTTCGATACGCTGGTGGTCAGCAGGTACACCGGCAGGCCAATCAGCATCCAGCCCCGGCTATAAATGCCCAGCGCCGCCGCCCCGAGCAGCCGTCCAATCAGCAGCGTATCCAGAGAGCCCGTCACAAATTCCAGAAAGCTGATGGCCGACATGCGGCTGCCGTAGGCCACCAAGGGGCGGTACGTTTCCCAGTGAAACAGCGGCTGCACGGCGTGCCGCTCGGCCAGGTAGCTCAGAATGGTCGTCATCAACCCCTGGCCGATGGTGGCCGCCACGAGGCTCCATACGCCGAAGCCCTTAAACGCCAGTACGATGCCCAGGCCGCCGTAGCTCAGAATATAAGAAGTCAACTCAATGATGGCCAGTGTCCGGAACCGCATGTGGCGCCGTAGCAGACTCAGGGCCGTGGCATTGAAGCCCGTCAGGCAAAGGCCCACGGCCAGTACCCGCACCACCGGCACCACCTCGGGCTGGCGTACAATGCCGGCCGCCAGCGGGGCGGCCAATACCAGCAACCCGGCAAACAGGATACCCAGGCCTACGGACGAGGTGAAGGCCGCCCGAATATCGACGCGGGTTAGCTCCGGCTTCTGAATAATGGCCTGCTCCATGCCCATCTGGGCGAAGTAGGAGCCGAAACGCAGGATTACTCCCGCCAGGGCCACCAAGCCAAATGCCGCCGGACTCAGCAGGCGGGCCATGGTGGCGGTGTAGCCCATTTGCAATACCGCTGTAATAACAGTGGCCGCGGTAGTCCACTTCACGCCGTGCACGGCGGCAGTTGTCAGGTTAGAAGCAGAAGATGCCATGAAGCCATCCGGAAAAGGGGAGGTGCGAAAGGAATGAGCAGCAGAACGGGGAATTTGACGGCGCCACCAGGAGCAGCGCCGCCGGGCGCGAATGACAGCAGGCTAGTAGCCGTAGGTATAGGCTTTTTCCTTGTAGCGGTATTCGTAGGTTTTGGTGAAGTGCATGTCGTTGATGATCATGTAAATCTGCTTCACCTTTTGCTGCTGGTGCAGCTCGTTGATCTGGCTGATCAGGCCCTTATCCGTATAGTTCTGGCGCACCACGTACACGTTGGCATCCAGGTGGCGCAGCAGCATGAAGAACTCGGCCACGTAGCCGGTGGGCGGCGTATCCACAATCACATAGTCGTACTCGTCGCGCAGGCGATTCATCAGCTCTTCCATGCGCGGGCCTTCCAGCAGCTCCGTAGGGTTCTGCGGAATAGGGCCACAGCACAGCACATCCAGATTGCGCACCAGCGAAGGGTGGCGGCACTCTTCAAAGGTGCTCAGGCCCATGAGGTAGCTGCTCAGCCCATGCTCGGCGCAGGCGGCCTGCAGGTCGAAGTAGCTGGCAATGGTCGGGCGGCGCAGGTCGCATTCCAGTAGCAGCACCTTACGGCCACTCTGGGCCATTTCGGCGGCCAGGTTCACGGCACAGAAGGATTTGCCCTCGCCGGGTATGGAGGAGGTCACGCCAATCATTTTCTTATCGAGGCCGGCTGAGAGGTACTGCAGGTTTACCCGGATGGAGCGGAACGATTCGGCAATGGGACCTTTGGGGTCGCGCAACATTGTCTCCTTGTCCTGCTTGCTGCCGTGGGCCACCACGCCCAGCATGGGAATGGTGGTAATGCGCGACAGGTCTTCTTTGCTTTGAATCCGGCGGTTGGCTTTATCAATCAGCAGCGAAATACCCAGCGGCAGCGCCAGGCCTGCCACCAGGGCAATCAGGGCTACTACGCCCGGCTTGGGGGCCGTGGGGCCGTCGCCGTTCATGGCGGCTACGTCCACCACTTTTTTGTCGGTGGCGTTGGTGGCCAGGGCAATAGCCGCTTCAGCACGCTTCTCAATCAGAAACTGGTAGTTCTTGTCGTTGAAATCGGTCTTGCTTTTCAGCGTGGCCAGCTGCCGCTCATTTTCGGGCAGCTTGCTCATGGTGCCGCGCACTTTGCTCAATTGGCCGTCCAGGTCGCGCAGGGCAATGTCGGCGGCGCGGGTCATGTTGGCCAGCGTCTGGGTCAGGCTTTCCTTGGCTACCCGAATCCGCTCATCCAGAATGGTCACCATCGGGTTTTCGACGCTGGCATTCACGCCCAGGGCTGCCCGTTGGCTGTTTAGGTCAGTGAGCTGCAGAATCAGGTTGTTCACCACGGGGTCTTCAATACCGATGCTGCTAGGGGCTGCCAGCTGGCCCACGGCCTGGTGGGAGCGGAGGTACGCCAGCATATTCTGGTAGTACTTGCGGTTGGTGCTCACCTTGGCCCGCAGCATTTCCAGTTCGCCCTGCTGCTGGATACCACTGGCCGACTGCGCCCCGACATCCACCACCCCGCGCGCTGCCCGGAATGAGCTGAGCGCGGCCGTGGAACGGCGCAGCGAATCGGACATGTGCCCGATTTCCTTATCCAGGAAGGCTACCGTTTTCTGGCCCGTCACATTCTTGTCGTGCAGGTCATGTTCCACGTATTCCCGCATCAGGGTATCCAGAAACTGCACTTCCTTCTGGGGTACCTTACCCTTGCTGGTCAGCTCCACAATGCGCGACTCCCGGTCGATGGGGCGCACGGCCAGGTGTTGCTGGTATTCCCCAATCAGGCTGTTCTGGTCGCGCAGGGTTACAAAATACCGCTCCAGCGTGTTCTGAGCCGGGTATTTGGGTTCCTGCTGAAATACAGCCGTGAGCAGCGGCGTGCGCAGGGTGTCGCCGGGCCGCACCGTTTCGTTGATGTGCGGATTCAGCACTTCCCGGACCAGCTCACTGGTGGCCAGGTTGTAGAGTTTGCCCTTCGCCGCATCGGCCTGCACATGGTAGCGCCCGTCGGGCAGGGGCTCCACGTAAATGCGCACGCCCGTAAGCTGTGGAGCGTTAAGGTCCGGAATCAGGCGGAAAGGCACCGAGCCCATGGGCCGCTCCTCCACCTGAATGTCATTAAGAGAGTTCAGCCACGTGGTGGGCGCGGCATAGTATGCCGTGGCGAAGGGGAGCCGCTGCAGGGCCCGCTGCACCATATCGGCCGAGGTAAGCAGGCCTATTTCGTCCTCCATCTTGGTGCCTTTGTCCTTCACCTCCAGAATCTTGAGCAGCTCCTGTGCCTGTTTCGAGCCGGTGCCCTGGTCGCCCAGCAGCATGGTGGCGCGGAAGGCGTATTCCGGCTGCTTCACGCGCAGGTAGAAGAAGGCGGCGGCCCCGGCTATCAGCAACGAAATCAGAAACAGCGGCCAGCGGTGCCGCAACCGGAAAAACAGCTCGTGGAGGTCGAGTTCGTCGGCGGAGAGGTGTGGACGTTGTTCCATTCCGATAGGCGTTTAATGGGATGAGGGGAAAAGCGACGGTGGCGGATAAGCAGGCTAGAGCACTTTCAGGTAATTGAGAATCAGCACCACCGCAGATATTCCGGAGAATACTAGGGCCAGGTTGGTGGCATTGCCCCGGGCGGTGCGGGCCTGCATAGGCTCCACGTACAGGGCATCATTGGGCAGCAGGTAGAAGTAGGGCGAGGTAAGCAGGCCAGGGTCCGTGAGGTTCAGCAGCACTACTTCGGAGCCCTTGGCCGTCTGGCGGATCAGCTTCACGTTCTGGCGGTTGCCAAACTCGGTCAGGTCGCCGGCCAGGCCCAGGCCCTCCAGCACGGTACATTGCGCGTTGTACACAAAGTAGCGGCCCGGATTGCGCACCTCACCCAGCACCGTCACCTTAAAGGAGAGCAGCTTCACCAGCACGTTGGCGTCGCGTACAAACTTGCTCACCTGCTGCTGCACCGCCACCTGGGCTTCTTCCACCGTCAGGCCCTGCAGCTTCAGGCGGCCGGCCGTAGGCAGGTTAATGAAGCCCGTTTCATCCACGGAGTATCCCGTCAGAAACAGGTTGCCTGGGTCGCCGTTGAATACGGCCCGGGTGTCCACGGTATTGAACATGTCGTTGAGCTGGGTCTGCACGCTTTGCACCCGGATGCTAAGCACGTCACCGGGCTGGATGCGGTACTGCTGGCGGGCATTATCGGCCACTACCGGCGTGCGGGTATTGTACCCCTGGCCCTGTAGATACGGCAGGTTTCTCTGCGACACACAACTGCCCAGCATAATCAGCAAAGGCAACCACAACAGCACACGACGAAGGAGGAGGGGCAGACGCATGGGGAGAGAGTAGAACAACTGATGAACTCAGCAGGAGAAGCTCAAAAAATGAGTAGACCGCCATTTCGCTGCCTACGCATTAGTATTGAATATTTCCATAAACGTATTGGATTGAAACCGCAAAGTCAAGTTAATTTTAAATTATTCGGATATTTTTTTGCATTGATAGAAGTGGATCGATTTTGAGGGCCGGAACAAGGTTTTGCGCCGAAACTCTGCTTCATCGGGCGGGGTACACTACCTTGCCGGGGTTGAACCCGTGTATTGCCCACCCATGAAGATTCTGTTGGTTGAAGACGAACCGAAAGTGGCCTCCTTTCTGCACCAGGGCCTTACTGAGCAGCACCACACCGTTGATCTGGCTGCCGATGGGCTGCTGGGGCTTCGGCTGGCGCAATCCAACTCCTACGACCTGATCATTCTCGATACGCTGCTGCCGGGCCTGAGCGGACTGGAGGTATGCCGGCAGGTGCGCACTCAGGATACCAGCGTCCCTATTCTGATGCTCACGGCCCTGGGCGAAACCGACGATAAAATCCGGGGCCTCGATGCCGGCGCCGACGATTACCTGGTGAAGCCGTTTGCGTTTCAGGAGCTGCTGGCCCGCATCCGGGCCCTCACGCGCCGCCGCCACGAGTCGCCCTCCGCCGATTTGGTGCTGCGCCTGGCCGACCTCACCCTCGACCCCAGCCGCAAAGTGGTACAGCGGGCCGGGCAAACCATTCAGCTCACTGCCCGCGAGTTTGCCCTGCTGGAGTACCTGCTGCGCAATCAGAATCGGGTAGTGTCGCGGGTGGATATCCTGGAGCACGTCTGGGAAACGTCCTTCGATACCGGCTCCAACGTCATCGACGTGTACATCAACTTCCTGCGTAAAAAGCTCGATAAAGACTTCACCCCCAAGCTCATTCATACCCTGGTGGGCATGGGTTACGTGATGAAGGAAGAGTAGTGAATGAGTTGTCAGTTGCTGGTTGTCAGTTGTTAGGCTGTGTCTGAAAACTCTCAAACAGTCATGCTGAGCTTGTCGAAGCATCTCTACCGCTTCATTGAAATGTTGCTGTCACGAAGCGGTAGAGATGCTTCGACAAGCTCAGCATGACCGTAGCAGATTAGAACCGACTTTTCAGACACATCCTAGTATAGTTCTGACAACGAGCAACTGACAACTGATAACCAGCAACTAGCAACTAAAAATGTCCATCCGTACCCGCCTGACGCTGCAGTTTGTAGCTATTCTGGTTGTGACGCTGCTGCTGTTTTCGGCGGTGATTTACTTCTTCACGCATCAGTCGCGGCGGGAGGCGTTTAGTGAGAGCCTGTTTGCCCGGGCCCGTATTGTGGCCCACGTGTACCTGGATGGCACCCGCCGCAGCGACGAAGCCAGCCGGGCCACCTACCGCCGCTACCTGCGGCAGTTTTACCGCACCCTCCCCGAGGAAGAGGTGCGCGTGTTCGATACCCGCAACCAGGTAGTGTTTGAAGAGGGTTTGGCGGGCCGCGAAGCCGTGCCGCGGGGCCTGTTGCGGGCCGTGCGTACCGATGGCCGCGAGGTGGTGCTGGAAGATGAATACCGCCAGACCGTGGGGCTGCTCTACCGCGACGCCGTGCGCGGCGACTTTGTGGTGGTGGCCTCTTCCGTGGATGCCGACAGCCGCCAGAAGCTGCAGGATTTGCTGACGGTGCTCACCTTTGGGCTCCTGGCCTCGTTTGTAATAGTAGGAATCGGGGGCTGGTTTTTTGCCGGGCAGGCTCTTAAGCCCATGAAGCGCATCATTCAGGAAGTGGACAGCATCACGGCCTCCGACCTGCACCGCCGCCTGTCGCAGGCCGATGGGCAGGATGAGGTGTCCCTGCTGGCCCAACGCTTCAACAGCCTGCTCAACCGCCTCGAAACGGCCTTTGCCGGGCAGCGGACCTTCGTGCGCGACGCTTCTCACGAGCTGCGTACCCCGCTGGCAGCTATTATCGGGCAACTGGAAGTGGCGCTGCTGCAGCAGGAGCGCAGCCCACAGGAATACCGCCGGGTAGTGCAAAGCACCCTGGATGCTGCCCGCCTGCTGAAAGACCTCACCAACGGCCTGCTGCAGATTGCCCGCGCCTCCGACGACCCCTCGCAGGTACCCCGCACGCTGGTGCGCCTGGATGAGCTGCTGCTGCAGGCGCACGAGGAGGTACACCGCCGCCACCCCACCTGCCGCATCGACCTGGATTTTGGGGAGTCGCCGGATGCGCCGCGCCGCGTGCCGTACGGGGTGCTGGGTAATGAGGCGCTGTTACTTTCAGCCTTCCTGAATATTCTGGAAAATGCCTGTAAGTTTTCCGCCGGATGCACGTACCCCGTAGTGGCCACCCTCATCACCTCGCGTACCCGGGTGCGCCTCACCGTACGCGACCGGGGCATGGGCATGACGGAGGCTGACCGGCAGCAGGTATTTGTGCCGTTCTTCCGGGCCGAGTCGGTTCGAACGGTGCCGGGACACGGTATCGGGCTGCCGCTTACCGCCAAAATTATGGAACTGCATGAGGGCGAAATCAGGGTGGAAAGTGAACTGGGGCACGGTACGGCCGTTACCCTGGATCTGCCCACGGCTACCGTATAAACAGCCGTCTTTGAAAAGGAGGATTATTGCCAATGTAATGTTCTGAAAGTGAATATTTTATGTTTTTAATTAGTTTTTAATTCGCTTTTAATTAGGTCTTAACGACGCGGCCGTAGACTTGCATTAAACCTACTGGGTGCAACCGCATTTCAGTGGGTTTCTGACCTTCTCTGCCTCCCCTCGTTGTATGTTAGATGTTGCCGAATCAGCCGCAACCACCACGGCCCGCACACCCGCTGGTGTGCCTTCGTCGCCTTGGAAATCGTTGAGCAAAGACCTACCGGCGGGCCTGGTTGTGTTTCTGGTGGCGTTGCCGCTTTGCCTGGGTATTTCCCTGGCCTCCGGGGCGCCGCTGCTGGCCGGGGTTATTGCCGGTATCGTGGGCGGTCTGCTGGTGTCGTGGATCAGCAACTCGCCCCTGAGCGTGAGTGGTCCGGCGGCCGGCCTTACCAGTATTGTGCTGGCCTCTCTCGCTACGCTCCAATCGTTTGAGGCAGTGCTGGCGGCCGTGGTAGTGGCCGGGGTTATTCAGGTAGTGCTGGGCGCGCTGAAAGCGGGCATCGTGGGCATGTACTTTCCTACGTCCGTAATCCGGGGCATGCTGGCCGCCATTGGTCTTACGCTCATTCTCAAGCAGATTCCGCACCTAGTTGGGGCCGACGCCGACTATTTCGAGGACATGACCTTTCTGCAGTTTGACGGCCAGAACACGTTTTCGGCCATCGAAAAAGCTATGGAAGGCATCGGGGCCGGTTCGGCACTGGTAGGGCTGGTATCGTTAGGCGTGCTGCTCTTCTGGGACCGAACGGTTACTAAGCACCTGCGTTTTTTGCGGCTGGTGCCCGGTGCGCTGGTGGTGGTACTGTTATCCATCGGCCTCAATAATTTGCTGGATGAAGCGGCCCCGGTGTTGCGCATCCGGCCGCAGCACCTAGTGAATCTGCCCAACATCACCTCCTGGCAGGATTTTATCGGGTCCTTTACCCAGCCTGATTGGAGTGCCCTGCAGCGGCCGGGCTTTCTGACGGTGGCGTTTACCATTGCCATTGTGGCCTCCCTGGAGTCCTTGCTCAGCGTGAAGGCCGTAGATAAACTGGATCCGCACAAGCGCGTAACGCCCACCAACCGGGAGTTGATGGCGCAGGGGGCCGGTAATATTATCAGCGGCCTGTTGGGGGGGCTGCCCATTACGGCAGTTATTGTGCGCAGTTCAGCCAACATCAACGCTGGCGGACAAACTCGGATGTCGGCGTTTTTTCACGGGATTCTGCTGCTGGTGAGCCTCCTGTTTCTGGAGTCAGTACTGAATCAGGTGCCGTACTCCGCGCTGGCGGCCGTGCTGCTGGTGGTGGGTTACAAGCTAACCAAGCCCGAGCTGTATATCACCCAGTGGCGGCTTGGCTGGCAGCAGTTTCTGCCGTTCATTGTCACCATCCTCGCCATTCTGTTCACTGATTTGCTCAAGGGCGTATCCGTAGGACTGGCCATCGGTATCTTCTACATTCTCAAGGCCAATTACGAGTCAGCCTACTTCCTGAGTAAGCCCGCCGCTATGCAGCCCGGCCCCATTCATTTGAAGCTGTCCGAGCAGGTTACATTTCTCAACAAAGCCAGCATTGTACAGGTGCTGGACGACCTGCCCGACGATACCCAGGTGCTCATAGACGGCAGCAACTCCTCGTTCATTGATTACGACGTGCTGGAAGCCATTGAAAATTTCCGGCTGGCAGCCTCCGAGCGGGGCATCCGGCTGGAGCTGCGGGATATTCCGCAGGTGCAGGTGCTGGGCCACTAGCCCGGGCCTCATAGCCATTTTGCTGCCCGGATCGGGCACCGCGTGCATCAGGCCGCCTACGGGCAGCGGGTGCCGCACAAACATCATCGGGCGTAGTCTGAGGGGAGTGCGCTTTCGATGTGTGGAACCGGCCTATCCATTGGATAGGTCGGTTTTTTTATGCTTTGCCTGGGCTTTACTTTACAGCCGGTTTTAAGAAAAAATATGACCGGAAACAGGCCTAAGCCCAACGGTTCTGCGTAGGCAGAAGCTCCCTCAACAACTGAATGACCGCGTATGAATGCCATTTATTTCACCGAATACGGCCCGGCCGATGTACTCCGCTACGGCGAACAGCCAACTCCCACGCCCAAATCCGACCAGATCCTGGTGCGAGTGCGGGCCAGCAGCATCAACCCTATTGATTGGAAAGTGCGCAATGGTGATATGAAGCTCATTACTGGCCAGCGCTTTCCCAAGATTCCGGGCCGCGACGTGGCGGGGGAGGTAGCTGCCGTGGGCAGCCACGTAACCCGCTTCAAAACAGGCGACCGGGTGTACGGCATGCCCAATGACGGCGTGGGCAGCGCCAATGCCGAGTACGCTGTGCTGGCCGATTCGGTAGCGGCATTTATTCCGGAGAAGATTTCCTTTGAAGAAGCTGGTGCTGTGCCGCTGGCGGCCCTTACCGCCCTGCAGGCCCTGCACGACCACGGCCAACTGCTCTCCGGCGACCGGGTGCTGATAAACGGCGCTTCGGGTGGAGTAGGTACCTTCGCCATTCAGATTGCCAAGGCCCTGGGGGCCGGCGAGGTAACCGGCGTGTGCGGCCCCGATAACGCAGAGCTGGTACGCAGCCTGGGAGCCGATAAAGTGCTGAACCACGAGGAGCAGGACTTCACCAAAAACCGGAGCCACTACGATATTGTGTTTGATGCCGTGGGCAAGAGCAGCTTTACGGCTTGCCAGCACGCGCTGCGCCGCAACGGCCGCTATGTAACTACCACGCCAGAGCCCAGTGTTCTAATCACTGATAAACTGGCGGCGGCCCTTTCCACCAAATCGGCGCACATGTTCTTCGCTAAGGAACGCGGCACCGATCTGGCCCTGATTTCGGCCTGGTTGCAGGCGGGTACTATTCGGGTAGTAATTGATAAGACGTTTCCGCTGCAGGAAACTGCCGAAGCCCACAAGTACAGCGAAACCGGCCGCGCCGCCGGGAAAATTGTGCTGACCGTAGAGTAAGCAATTCCAGCCGAAAACGAAGGTACTCAAATGCAACTTAGTTGCATTTGAGTACCTTCGTGCGTTGTGTGGCCCCCGGATAGGCTGGGAGCCTTGGCAACGTAACTGATTAACGGCCTGGAAATGGAACAGAGCAGCAATGCAGATGTGGTAATTATTGGGGGCAGCTATGCCGGGCTGGCGGCCGCTATGGCCCTGGGGCGGGCATTGCGCCAAGTAGTGGTGCTGGATAGTGGCCGGCCCTGCAACCGCCAGACGCCTCACTCGCACAATTTTCTGACGCAGGATGGTGAAAAGCCTGCCGTTATCCGGGAGCGGGCACTGGCGCAGGTACGTCGCTACCCCACGGTGCAGGTAGTGGCCGACGAAGCCCTCCTGGCCGAAAAGGCAGCAGATGGTTTTCGGATAGCAACGGCCGGCGGCCGGCACCTCACCGCGCGCAAGCTGATTTTTGCCAGTGGTATTGAAGACCTCCTGCCGGCCCTGCCGGGGCTGGCCGCGTGCTGGGGTATTTCGGTGCTGCACTGCCCGTACTGCCACGGCTACGAGGTGCACGGCCAGCCGCTGGGCGTACTCAACAACGGCGACGGGGGCTTTGTGCAGGCCCGGCTCATCCGTAACTGGACGCCTCAGCTCACGCTGTTCACCAACGGCCCATCCACGCTTACTGAGGCACAGACCCGACAGTTGCACGCTGAAGGAATACTTGTTGAAGAATCCTCCGTACAGGCCGTGTGCCACGAGCAGGGAAAGTTGTGCAGCCTTGCCTTGGCGAATGGGGCAGAAGCGGACCTGATAGCTGTTTTTACGCACGTGCCTTTCCGGCAACAAAGTGAACTGCCGGCGCTATTGGGGTGCCGCGTTACCGCAACCGGCCACCTGGAGGTAGATGACTGGCAGAAAACATCCGTGCCGGGGGTGTACGCGGCCGGTGATGCCACCACGCCCATGCGCTCCGTGGCCAATGCGGTGGCGGCGGGTACCCGGGCCGGGGCCTTCGTCAACCACGAGCTACTGGGGCTCTAGCTCAGGTACTTTCCCGCGAAAAGGCAATCAAAATGGCTCCGCCTGCCATGAGCATTGCGCCCAGTACAATCTGCCAGGTTACTTTTTCCTTTAGAAAGAAAACGGCCAGCAGGATGGAAAACACCAGCGAGATTTTGTCGAAGGATGACGTGCGGGAGGCCTGCCCCAGCTTCAGGGCCTGAAAGGAAAATAGCGAGGACAGGCAAGTGATAACGCCGGCGGCAATCAGGAATAGCCAGGTGCGGCGGTCAATTTCGGCTACCTGCCCCAAATGGCCCTGCCAGGCCACTACGCTCCAGGCCACCGTCACAATCAGCACCGATTGAATGGCAAAGGCCACGCTGGACTCCACATTCTTGACGCCCACCTTCGAGAGCGTAACCACAATAGCCGCTGATATAGCTGCCAATAATGAAAATACTACCCACATACGTACTCCTGAACAGATGACCTGCTTGGCAATACGTGCGTTGGCCAAATTCAGCCGGGCGAGCGGGTGGTAAAGATCAAGCGTTGCCTTATCCGTGAAAAGGTCACAGGTAGTATCTTGCAAGGTATAGCCGGCAGCGTTGCGGCTCTGGTAGTGTGTTATGAAGAAACTTGCTTGGATTAGTGGACTGCTGGGTGCCGTTATGAATGTGACGGGCGTAGCCGAGGCGCAAACCGGAACGGGTGGTACGCCTGCATTGCCGGAGCCGCCCGGCACCGTGCGGGTAGCGGCCAACCTGTTCATGGATGAAACGGAGGTAGCCAACCTGCACTGGCTGGAGTATCTGCACTTTGTGCGCCGCGACTCCGCGCTGGCGTTTTACCGGGCCCAGTTACCTGATTCCACCGGCTGGCAACCCGTCCCCGACCCGGAGCAGGCCACCGCGCCCCAGTCATATTTCCGGGCCCCGGCCTACCGCTACCATCCGGCCACTGGTGTCAGCTATGAGCAAGCCCGGGCGTATTGCCGCTGGCGCAGCGCAGTAGTCAACCGCAGCTACTTTCAGGGTGCTGAGTTCCGCAAGCAGCATCCCGAACTTCGTGACTATGAGGTGACGGTGGAATACCGCCTGCCTACCGAAGCCGAGTGGGAGCAGGCGGCGGCCGGCGGTCTGCCCGCTGGTTCGCGTCCTTTCGAACTGATTCAGACCCGCTCTGTCCGCAAGCCAAGGGCCATCAAGCTAAATGAATCGGAGGAGTTGGTGGCGTGCCTGGATGCCCAACACCTGGCGCACCCGGCCACCGAGACGGCCTTCGAACTGCCCTACAACCTGCGCGAAAACTATTACCTGGCCAGCAGTAACCAAGTGTTCAGCTGCCCGCCACCCAAGCGCGAGTTTCCGTTGCAGGCCATTACTATTGGCCCACCCAACGGCTTCGGGCTGCAGAACGTCATTGGAAATGTAGCCGAAATGACGGCTTCCCGGGGCGTGGCCAAGGGTGGCTCCTTCAAAACCTCGGTGCAAGGTCTCACGCTCACTACCCAGCAGCCCTACCAAAGCCCTCAGAACTGGCTGGGCTTTCGGTGCTTGGCCACCGTACGCATGGTGCGCAAAGCCGGTAAGTAGTGAAAACGCCAACCAGTTCTGCAGTGAATTGGTCGGCGCTTTTGTCGGTGGCCGCTAGTCAGACAGCAGAGTTGTTCTAAAAGTAGCCGCCTGCTACTAAAACGTCATGCTGAGCTTGTCGAAGCATCTCTACCGCTTCGTCAGTGTTGTTTCAACGAAGTGGTAGAGATGCTTCGACAAGCCCAGCATGACGGTCAATATCATGAAGAGAGCAGCCTACTTGCCGAAGCGGAAGGCGAGGCCCGCCCCTACGTTGAAGCCACCAGCGGCTGGAGTGAGGCCGTGGCCGGCCGTAACATCCAGCCGGATTGCAGGAGAAGGCCGGAAGTACAGGCCCGTGGTGAGGCCCGGTCGCCAGCCCTGCTGCCGCTGCCAGGTGGCGTAGGTTTCGGCCAGAAAGCCGAAGTGCGTGGTGGGGCCGAGCGGGCCATTGAGGGCCAGCGTGGTCAGGTACTGGCCCTGCTTGGTGCCTTCGGCCTTGAAGCCACGCTGCCGGAACCCGAAGTTACCCTCCAATCCAAACCGCTGCCCCAACTGCTGCGACACCAGCAGGCGTGCGCCGGGCTCAAACTGCTTATCGGGGTAGCTGGCGTCGCCGTTGCGTAGGTTCATATCGAACAGGACCACCACCTGGGAGCGGGCGTTCTGCACGGTGGAGGCCAGGAACTTGGCCCCCACGTTCAGCGGGGCGAAGCCGACGGGGCCGGCATAGGCGGCCGGGGTGCCCTCCACGCTCAGTGGGCGCACGTCGGGCGTGAGCAGGTAGTTCTGGGTGGCGCGCAGCTCAATGTGGTTGAAGAACCCCACCCGCAGGGTGCTGCCCCACACCGAGCGCCCGGCGTAGCCCACGCTGCTGCCCGCATCGTAGCGGGTAAGGCCGGTTTCCAGCTGAAACTGGCCCGGGTACAGCATGTTGGTGGTGATGGTCTGCCCCGGGCGGTCCGGGCGAATCAGCCGCACAAACGGCGACTCGCCGTTGTTGAGGTTGGGGTCGGTGGTCTGGGCCAGGGTGCGGGCCGGGCCGGCAAGCAGCAGGGCTCCGGCGGTCAGCAGAGTGGTCTTTCGCATGTCTTATCGACGTCCAGCTTCTTTTAAAAGTTCGATTTTTTGAAGAAGATGTAACCCTGCCGGGTAAAATGCGTTACCCGGTTTTCTGCTGAGTAATGCCCTGCATCACCATATTTGAGGTATCTATAGGATACAAAAAAGACCGGAGCAGGCTCCGGTCTTTTTTTACTTTTAGCGGGAAAGTTATATTCTATTCCGCTTTCTTAATAGCCTCCATTGCGGCGTCTACTACAGCCTGCTGATCAGCGGGCTTGGCTTGTTTTACTTTGGTGAGCATCTGCAGGATGGGTTCATCCACGCCGTAGCGCTTGTATTCTATGGCCAGTTTCCGGAGACGCTCCGTGCCTTCATTGAGGACGGTGGCATCGTTCAGGCGGGTCATAAAGCCCACTACGCTTTCCAGCATCTGGAACTTACCCTGGGGACCGGCGGCATCAAACTGCTGGCGCACGAAGGGCCAGTTGCTGGCGTCGCCCTGTTCGGCGTACACACTGGCCACGGCGGTGGCTACGGTGCTGTTTTTAGTAGCTTCCAGCGCCTTAGCGCGGGCCAGGGCCGTTTTGGGCTGCACGGCGGTCAGGCCTTCCAGAGCTGCTCCTTCCACCGCATACGACTGGCTTTCGAGCGACTTGAGGAACTGCTTTTCGTCCTTCTTATCCTTCATCTTGGCCAGAGCGCCCAGCAGGGCAGCCTGCACGTTGGTGTTTTTCTCCTGAGCCAACTGCTTGCGCAGGGCCGGGGCGGCGGCTTTCTGCACGGCCTTGTCATCCAGCTTCAGCGCGGCAATCGACGACAGGCGGATGCCCGTAGCCTTGTCGGTGAGGCCGGCCAGCAACACCTGGCGGGCGGCGGCATCGGTGGGGGGCAGGGCCGCGGCGGCGGCAATGGCCTCGCGCCGGTCAACGTAGCGGGGGGCATTCTTGAACTGGTAGGCGAAATCGGCAAACGGCTTGTTGTCGGTTTTCTGCCACAGCAGCACCTTTTCGGCGTCCACGTTTACCAGGCTGGGCTTGCTGGCGGCGGCAAAGCGGAAAGTTTCAGCCCGCTCGCGCATCCACACCTGGTGGCGCTCCGGCTTGCCGTTCACGTACACATCCACCGCAATGGGCAGCTGGAACACGGTGCCGGGCTGGGTTTGCTTGATGGTAACCGTCTGCTGCTTGGCGGCGGCATCGTAGCCGTAGTCAATGGTGACCACGGGGTGGCCCGCACCGAAGTACCACTGGTTGAAGAACCAGTTCAAATCCTGACCCGATACGGCCTCCATGGCCAGGCGCAGTTGGTGGGCCTCGCCGTTACCGAACTTGTTATCGGTGAGGTATTTTTTCAGGCCGGCGAAGAATACGTCGTCGGTGAGGTAGTTGCGCAGCATGTTCAAAATCTGGCCGCCCTTCTGGTAGCTCACCAGGTCAAACATGTCCTCCTTGTCGGCGTAGTGAAAGCGCACGAGCTGCTTCTGGGCGTCGCGGGGGCTGCGCAGGTAGTTGCGCATGTTCTGGTAGGCGTGGGCGTCGCCGGCGTCCTGGCCGTACTTATACTCGGCCCACAGCGCCTCCGAGAAGTCGGCAAACGACTCGTTCACCGTCAGGTTGCTCCAGCTTTCGGCCGTTACCAGGTCGCCGAACCACTGGTGGAACAGCTCGTGGGCAATAACCGACTCACCGTTGGCGTACTCAGCATCCAGCGCCTCGCGCGGGTCCTTCTGCACAAACTCGCCGTGCAGGGTGGCCGAGGTATTTTCCATGGCCCCGCTCACGTAGTCGCGCACCACCACCTGGGCGTACTTGTTCCAGGCGTAGTCCACGCCCAAACGGCGCGAGAAGAATTCCATCATTTCGGGCGTGTTGCCGAAAATCTGCTTGGCGTAGGGCGCGTATTTGGGCTCCAGGTAGTAGCTCACTTCCTTGCCGCGCCACGTGTCCTTCGTGATTTTGAAGTCGCCCACGGCCATCATAAACAGGTAGGGCGAGTGGGGCAGCTCCTGCTTCCAGGTGTCGGTGCGGGTGCCGTCGGCGTTGTTTTTTTGGCTGGTGAGGGCCCCGTTGCTCAGCGTCACGTAGCGGGCGGGCACCGTCATGCTGATTTCGGCGGTAGTTTTCTGGTTGGGCTTGTCGATGGTGGGAAACCAGGCCGACGAAGCCTCCGTCTCGCCCTGCGTCCAGATCTGGCGGGGCTTGCCGGCCTCGGTGCTGTCGGGGTTGATGAAGTACAGGCCCTTGGCGTCGTTGATGGCGGCCGAGCCTTTCACTTTCAGCTCGTCGGGCTTGGCCACGTACTCCAGGTACACGGTGTACTGCTGGCCGGGCAGGTAGGCTTTGTCGAGGTCAATATCCAGCTGTTGGTTGTCGTAGCGGTACTTCAGCGTCTTGGTGTTCGAGCCGTCCACCAAGGTCACCGATTTAATATCCATGCCCTTGGCATCGAGGCGCAGCGAGTCGGTGGCGTAGCCCACGGGTTGCAGCGTCACCCATTCCTTGCCCATAAGCTGGCGCTTGGCGTAGTCGAAGCGCACATCCAGCTTGGTGTGCACCAGGGCGTTGATTTTGCGGGCCGATTCGCGGTACATCTTGAGGGCGGTCGTATCGGCGGGGGCGGCTTGCTGGGCCAGGGCGGGGGCGGCGGCCAGCAGGCCCAGGCTCAGCAGGAAAGCTTTTGTCATAGCGAAAAAGAGGAGGGTGAAATCAGGCTGCTAGTTGCAAACTTTTCAGCACAGATGCGGCAGGCTACGGTAGAGTTGCTTTTGCGGGCCCGATTTCCGGTCGGTGCGTTACCGTTCCAGCGCCGCCCGGTCCCAGCCGGCCAGGGTGGCGCCGGCGGCGTAGGTGCTGTCGAGGAATTCGCGCAAGGCGGCCGCGGGGTCGGGGGCGGTGCGCACGGCTTCGTAGGGCAGCAGGAATTCGCTTAGCTCCGCACTGTAGAAGGCGGCGGCCGGCTGCACCGGAGCCTCGGCAAAGCCGGCCGGAGCGGGGGCGGTGTAGGCGTAGAAGGCGGCCTCCTGCCCATTGCCGCCGGGCCAGAAACCGTGGCTGATGACCTCGTGGGAGTAGGCCTCACGGGTGATGCCGTCGGCCCCGGGGCGGGCCGGAGCCAGGCGGCCGGAAAAGCGCGTCACGGCCAGATCAAACGAGCCCCAGAAGAAATGCACCGGACTGCACTTGCCGATGAATCCGGCCCGGAACTGCTCCAGCACCGGTGTAATAAGGGTGAGGGCCCGCCAGAAGCGCTGCGCCGCTTCGGGGTCGTAGCTGGCGTGCTGCTCGTCTTCGGCAAATGGAATCGGGTTTTCGATTTCTACCGGCACCGGCCAGATGTTTACTTGGATGCCCAGCTCGGCCAGCATCCGCTGCACTTCCTGGTAGAAGGCGGCAACGGAGCGGGGCTGCAAGGTCAAGCGCTGCTCGGCCCCGTCGCTGCACCGGATGATAAGCTGGTGGTCGAGGAAATCGAAATCCATCTGGAAGCTGCGGCCCTGGTAGGGCATGGCCGAAGTGGTGAGGCCCCGCGCCGAAACGTAGAGCGGCACGTTCCAGAAATGGTTGACGAGCGGGGTGGTAGCCAGCCGGATTTTGCCCACCACCTGCGTGTACAGGTGCAGGGTGGCGAGGGTGTCGGCCCAGGCGGCCAGAAGCAGGGCGGGCCAGGAGGTGGCGGAGGCGGTAGGCATAGCAGACGGGGTAACAGGTGAAACGTGCTGATAAAGACGCAACTTAGGCCCGGCGCGTTGGGAAAAGGCCCTTAGTATTTCGGGGCCGTTTGCTTCGGGCCGGCCAGCATCCGCAACGGGCCGCCACGAATCCGCGTCTGTACCCCCGTATCCATTCCTCTCCCATGAAAAACGTCTTACGCCTGCTGCTGCTCCTGCTGTTGCTGGGCCCCGCCGCCCGCGCCGCCACCGTCGATACCGTGGCCATTGCCAGCGCCGCTATGCAGCGCACCTACAAGGCCGCGGTGGCGGTGCCGGCTTCCTACGCCAAAAATAAAAAGGCCCGCTACCCGGTGCTGTACCTGCTGCACGGGGCCTACGGCCACTTCGCCGACTGGAGCAGCAAAACGCCCGATAAAAACCTCATCCACCGCCTCGCCGACCAGTACAACCTCATCATCGTGATGCCCGAGGGCGAGACGTTCAGCTTCTACCTCGATTCGCCGGTGAGCCCCGGCAGCCAGTTCGAAACATACATTACCAAGGACGTCATCGGGGCCATCGACCAGCGGTACCGCACCGTGGCGCGCAAGGAAGGCCGGGTTATTTCGGGCCTCTCGATGGGCGGGCACGGGGCGCTGTACCTCTCGGGGCGGCACCCGGAGCTGTTTGCCGCGGCCGGCAGCATGAGCGGGGCCCTGGACATGAGCATCACCAACCGCAAGTTGAATCCGCAGGAAGCCCAGCAGCGCCAGAGCCTGTTCAACCCCATCCTCGGCCCCGAAACGCCCGCGCCCAGCCCGTACAGCACCAACTCGGTGGTGAACATGGTGGATAAGCTATACACCAACGGCCTGCCTCTCATCATCGACTGCGGCGTGGACGATTTCCTCATCGACATCAACCGCGAAGTGCACCGCCGCCTCGTGTACAACCACACCCCCCACGACTACACCGAGCGGCCCGGTGCCCATACCTGGGAGTACTGGCAAAACGCGCTGCCCTACCACGTGCAGTTCTTTCAGCAGGTGCTGGAAAAGGGTGGGGTAGCGGTGAAGTAAACAGACGCAATAGTTCGAGTCTTGCCGCGTGCTGATTTGGTAGGCGCAAGAGCAGTTGCTGAACGGTGTAGAGACGCAATATTTTGCGTCTCGTCGTTGAACGACTTGGGAACTGACGGATTAAACAACATCAGCAACGACGAGACTCCAACTATTGCGTCTCTACATCGTTCGGTAGAATCAAAAGGTCCGGTCACTGACCGGGCCTTTTGTTTGTGTGCCTAATGCGCCAGTACGGCTTGTTGCCGCTCGGGGTGCAGCTGTGGGTCGTCGCCGTAGTGGGTGTGCTCGGCGCGGTAGGCGCGTTCGAAAATCAGGGGGAAGATGAACAGGGTGAGGATGGTGCCGGTGATGAGGCCGCCGATAACCACAATGGCGAGGGGCTTGCTGGTTTCGGAGCCGATGCCGGTGCTCATGGCGGCGGGCATGAGGCCGATGGTCGCCATCAGGGCCGTCATGACGACAGGGCGGACGCGGCTGGTGACGCCCTCGTGGATGCTGCGGTCCAGGCTGAGTTTGCGCACCATGTTCTGCTTGAACACCGATATCAGAATCACGCCGTTCTGGATACAGATACCGAACAGGGCAATGAACCCGATACCGGCCGAGATGCTGAAGTTGGTGTGCGTGATGAGCAGGGCCGCAATGCCGCCGATGATGGCAAACGGCACGTTCAGGAGCACCAGCCCGGCATCTTTCAGGTTGCCAAACAGGATGAACAGGATGAAGAAAATGAGGGCTAACGATACCGGCACTACCTGCGTGAGGCGCTGGGTGGCGCGGCGCTGGTTCTCGAAGTCGCCGGTCCACTTCATGCTGTAGCCTTTGGGCAGGCTCACCACGGCATTTACCTTTTTCTGGGCTTCCTCGATGGTGCTGCCCATGTCGCGGCCCCGGATGCTGAACTTCACGGCGGCGAAGCGCTGGTTATCGTCGCGGTAGATGAGGCTGGGGCCGTTGACATCGCCGATGGTGGCAATTTCGGAGAGGGGAATGGTAGTACCGTTCTGAGTGGGCACCATGAGGGCGGCAATTTCCTCGGGCGTCTGGCGGAACTGCTCCTGGTAGCGCACCCGGATGGGGAATTTCCGCTCGCCCTCGTACATCTGCGAGGCCTGCTTGCCGCCCACGGCCATTTCCAGCACCGCGTTGGCGTCGGCTTTGCTTACGCCGTACTGGGCCATGCGCTGCTCATCCAAATCCACGTGCAGCTCGGGCTGACCGATGTTGCGGAGCACGCCCAGGTCATCGATACCTTTTACCTTTTTGAGGATGCCGTACACCTGGCGGGCTTTTTCCTCCATCAGCTTCAGGTCGGTGCCGTAGATTTTCACCGCAATGGAGCCTTTTACGCCCGAGGCGGCTTCCTCCACGTTGTCGGTGATGGGCTGAGAGAAGTTGAAATCCACGCCGGGGAAGCGGTTGAGCTTTTCCTTCATGTGCTCAATCAGGGCTTCGCGCTTGTCCTTGTGCTTCATTTCGGCCTCCACTGCGGGGGTGTGCTTCAGCTGCACCAGAAACTCATTGTTGTAGAAGCCGGTGGGGTCGGTGCCGTCGTTGGGGCGGCCGGTCTGGCTCACCACGTCGCCCACCTCCGGGAAGCTCAGGAACACCCGGCGCATCTCGTTGCAGAGCTTGTTCGATTCATCGAGGCTGATGCTCAGGGGCAGCTGGGCCCGCACGTAGATGGAGCCTTCGTTCAGCTCGGGTAGGAACTCGGAGCCCAGGAAGTGGAACGCGCCCATGCCCAGCACCACGGCCACCGTGGCTACCAGCAGACTGGCGGTTTTGCGGGCGTAGGTGAAGCGGAAGAACCGCTCGGCCCCGCGGTTGATGCCCCGCACGAAGAAGTTATCCTTCTCCACCACGTTCTTTTTGAGCAGCAGCGAGGTGAGCACCGGCACCAGCGTGAGCGTGAAAATCAGAGCCCCCAGCAGGGCAAAACCCAGCGTCCAGGCCAGGGGCGAGAACACCTTGCCTTCTACCTTCTCGAAGGAGAAAATGGGCAGCAACGCGGTGATGATGATGGCCTTGGAGAAGAAAATGGCCTTGCCCATGTCGCGGCCGGTTTTCTTGATGAGGCCCAGCTTGGCCAGCTTGTTGAAGCGCTCCATGCCCATCTTGTGGGCCCGGTGGTCGAGGGCCACAAAGAGGCCTTCCACCATCACCACGGCCCCGTCGATGATAATACCGAAGTCAATAGCACCCATGCTGAGCAGGTTGGCCGACATGCCCTTCAGCCGCAGGCAGATGAAGGCAAACAACAAGGCCAGCGGAATAATCACCGATACGATGATGGTGGTGCGCCAGTCGGCCATGAACACGAACACGATAACCGTGACCAGAATAATGCCTTCCAGCAGGTTGTGGATTACCGTTTCAGTCGAGAAGTCGATGAGCTGCTGCCGGTCGTAGAAGGTCTGAATCTTCACGTCGGAGGGCAGAATCTTCTCGTTCAGCAGCTGCACTTTATCCTTGAGGCGGGCAATAACTTCGGAGGGGTTTTCGCCCTTGCGCATCACCACAATACCCTCCAACACGTCGTCGTTCAGGCCCCGGCCCACCTTACCCAGCCGCGGCAGCGCCGATTCGTGCACGATGGCCACGTCCTTCACCAGGATGGGGGCCCCGTTCACGTTTTTGATGACGGTGTTGTTGATGTCGTTGATATTGTTGAGCAGGCCAATACCGCGCACCACGTAGTTCTGCTGGCCCTCGTTTATCACGTCGCCGCCCACGTTGATGTTGCTGCGCTGGATGGCGTTGTAGAGGTCCAAAGGGGTGAGGCCCAGGTCCTGGAGCTTGCCGGGGTTCACGCTGATTTCGTAGTCCTTCACCTCACCGCCGAAGCTGTTCACGTCGGCCACGCCGGGCACGGCTTTCAGGTTGCGCTCCACCACCCAGTCCTGCAGGGTTTTCAGCTCGCGGGTGGTTTTGTCCTTGCTTTTGAGGGTGTAGCGGAAAATCTCGCCGGTGGGGCCGTAGGGCGGCTGCACGTCGGGGTCGGCGCCTTCGGGCAGGTCGGCCTGGCTGAGCAGGTTGTTCACCTGCACCCGGGCAAAGGCATCGTCCACGCCATCATCGAAAATCACCTTCACCACCGACAGCCCAAATAGGGTGGTTGAGCGGATGCTGGTTTTCTTCTGCACCGGGTTCAGCGCAATTTCGATGGGAGCCGTCACGAACTTCTCAATCTCCTCGGCCGAGCGGCCGGGCCACTGCGTGATGATGGTAATTTCGGTGTTGGTAACGTCGGGGAAGGCCTCGATGGGCGTATTCCGGTAGCTCATCACCCCGGCCACAATGACTACGAAGGTCATCAGGAACACGAAGCCCCGGTTTTTGAGCGAAAAGGCAATAATGCCCTGGATGAATTTATTCATGGTTGGATGAGCTTCAAGCTGTCAGCTACAAGCTGCAAGCCTGGTTAGCAAGGATGTGTAAAGCGGGCAAATAGGCTTGCAGCTTGTAGCTGACAGCTTGAAGCTCACTTAGTCGTTCAGCTCGTCGTACACCAGCAGCTGGTTTTGGGCGATGATGTGCTCCCCGTCTTTTAGGCCCGACTGCACGTAGCTCACGTCGCCCACGGTTTTGGCGATTTTCACCTCGCGGGTTTCCACATGGTGCCGGTCCCGGAACACCATCACAAAGTTGCGGTCCTTGTCGAAGACCACACACTTGGCGGGCACGGCCAGCATCTGCTGATTTTCGGTGTTGAGGACCTTGATCTGGGCGTACATCTCGGGCTTGAGCTGGTAGCCGGGGTTGTTGAGCTTCACGCGAACCTTCATCACCTTGCTTTCCGGGTCGAGCACGTTGAACACCTTATCGATGCGGCCCTGGAATTGCTTGTCGGGGTAGGAGAGGGTGGTCACGTCGGCCTGGTAACCCTCGCGCACTTTGCTAATGTCCGACTCAAATACGTTGGCCATAATCCACACGTCGTCGAGGTTGCTCACCGTGAACAGGTTGCCCACGTTGTCGGCGTTGAACTGCATGTGGTCGGTCACGTTCTTCTCCGTGATGAAGCCCGAAATGGGGGCCCGCAGCGTGTAGGTGCCGTCGGCTGATACGCCGTACACGCCCAGCTGTTTGTTGGTTTTGCCCACATTGCTCTGGGCCTTGCGCAGCTCCTGGCGGGCCAGCGTCACGTCGCGCTCCGAGGCCAGGCCCGATTTGTACTGGTCTTCCAGCACCGAGAGGTTTTTGCGGGCAATGTCCAGGTCGGTGCCGGCGGTGCTGTTCTGGTTCTGCAGGTCGGCAATTTCGCCGCTCTTGATGACGGCCAGCACCTGGCCTTTCGTCACATGGTCGCCTAGCTCCACGCTCAGCTGCTCCACCACGCCGCCCACCAGCGGGTACACCTTCACGGTTTTGTCGCCATCGGTGGCAATCTGGCCCGAGAGGTTCAGCTCGTCGCGCACGGGCTCCCGGCGCACCGTGTCAATCTTCAGCTCCCGCAGCATCTGGTCCGACATGGAGAAGCCGGCTTCGGCCTTCTGCGGGGCGTCGGTTTCTTCGGATTTCGAACAGCCCGCCAATGCCAGGGCGAGCGGGAGGGCCAGGGAAGTGGCCAAAGTGGCAAAGCGGATCATCTGGAAAGGGCGTTTGAGGGGAGAAAGAGAAGGTTGGGAAGTCGGCAGCATGATTATTCGGCGTTGAACACCGGGCGGCCCACGGCGTAGTTGAGTTGTTCGAAGGCGCGCACCCGATTGGCGCGCAGGTTGTTGAGCTGCACTAGGTTGTTCTTGTAGCTCTCGTAGAAATCCAGGAACTCCACGACGGTGAGGTTGCGCTTGGCATAGCTCTCGTCAATGCCCTTCATCAGGCGGTCGAAGTCGGAGGTTTCCCGGTCGGTGCCCTGGTAGAGCTGGTCGTTTTGGCGGGCCAGGCGCCAGGCTTCCTGCACGTCGTTCTGCACCTGGAGCTGCTGCTGACCCAGCTGGGCTTTGCTCACCTCAATCTGGTTCTGGGCGGTGCGGATGTTGCCCTGGTTGCGGTTGAACAGGGGCACGGCCACGCCCAGCGTGAGGGCGTTGTAGTTCTGGATGTAGTTGCCGGCCCGGTCGTACACGTAGCCCACGGCCAGGTCGGGGGTGGCCAAAGCGCGCTGCAGGCGCAGGTTCTGGGTTTGCTGCTGCACGGCGGCCTGGCGGGCCTTCAGGTCGGCGCGGTTCACCTGGGCCGAGTCGATGAGCTGCGCCTCGGTGCGGTTGGTCAGGCTCAGGGCTTTCAGGCGGTTCTGGTCGGCTTGGGGCAGGTAGTATGCCCCGGTGGTGTCGCGCATCAGGGTGCGCAGGTCCGCCTGCTCCGAGGCAATGTCGTTGAGCAGGGCCTGCCGCTCGTTGCGGAGCTGAAACAGGAAGGCTTTCAGCCGAATCACCTCTTTCAGGGCAATGTTGCCCTTGTCGTACTGGCCCTGGTACAGGCTCACGGTGCGCTGAAAGCTGGCTACTTCCTTGTCGTATACACCCACGCTCTGCTGCTTGAAATACAGGTCGTAGAAGGTGCTGCGGAGCTGGTAGCGCAGGGTGCGCAGCAAATCCTGGAAGGTGAACTGCTCCACCAATGCATTCTGCTGGGCCACGCTGGCGGCCGCTTTGCGGCGGCCGGCTATGGCAAACAGCTGCTGCACCTGCACAATGGAGTTGCCGGTTTTGGTCACATCCAGCACCTTGTGGGTGAACTGGTTGTAGGCGTTCTGCTCGATGGAAACCGTGGGGTTGTCCCAGAGCCGGGCTTGCAGAATCTGGGCCTCGGCCGCCGATACGTTGTAGCGCTGGGCCAGCAGATCAAGGTTGTTCTGCACGAACCGCTGTTCGGCATCGGAGAGGGAGAGCCGCACCGTGTCGCCGGCGAGGGGAGCAGCCGCGGCGGGGCGGGTAAGAATGCTGAGCAGCAGGGCCGCCATCAGCACGAAAACAGAGCGTTGCATAACCGGATTCGGTGGTTGGTTATGCAAGAGTACGCCCCCCGTATTAGGGCTGAATTAGAGGTAGATTAGAAACGGATTAGAGCTGAAAAATTTTCTCAGAAAGGCCGTTTTCGGCTGATAAACGTAGGTTTTGGTAGCCGGGGCAACGGAAAAAACTGGCCGCTGCGTCAACTCCCGCTCCGAGGTCCACATGGCCCGGGCCACCCACTGCCGCGCCGCCCCGGTCGTTGGTCCGTCGGGCCTAATCATTGAGCTCCTTGTAGATAAGCAGCGGGTTGCCGGTGACCACCTGCTCGCCCGGCGTCAGGCCGCTGCGCACGAAGCTCACGCCACCCACCGTGGGGCCGGTTTCCACCGCCCGGGTTTCCACCTTCCCCGATTCCTGCAGCACCAGCGCGTAGCGGCGGCCGTTGGCAAATACCAGGCTGCCGGCTGGCACGGTGGGCAGCTGCTCGGGCAGGGTGCGAGTGAGCTGCACCTGGGTGTACATACCAGGCTTCAGCAAGTGGCCGGGGTTGGGGAGCCGCACCCGCACCTGCAGGCTCTTGCTGGTAGCGTGCAGTAGGTTGAATACCTTATCAACCTGCCCGGTAAATACTTTGTCAGGGTAGGCCAGCGTCCGGATTTCGGCGGGCACGCCCACCCGCACGCCGGCAATGTCGGCCTGGAACACGTCGGCCAGCACCCACACTTCGTCCAGGTTGGCCAGGGTGAACAGGGCATCCACCTGCCCCGGCTCAAACTGCATGCCGGCGCTGACGTGCTTGGCGGTGATGGTGCCCGCCAGCGGGGCCCGTACTACGTACCGCTCCTGCGAGGCTCCTAGCACCGCCTGCTGCTGCTGCACCCGGCTCACCTCGGCCTGAGCCGTGCGCCGTGCCGCCCGGGCCTGGGCCAGCTCCCGCTCCGAGGCCATGCCATCGGCGTGCATCGACTCCGTAGCCGCCAGCTCCCGGCGGGCGGTAGCCAGGTTGACGGCGGCCACCTGGGCCTCTTGAGCCAGCCCCGCCACCCGCGTGCTGCGTACCACGGCCAGCACCTGGCCCTTGCTCACTTCGTCGCCCAGCGTCACGGGCACCGACTCCACCACGCCGCCGGCCACCGGGTACACGGGGGCCGTGCGGTCGGCATTGGTAACTACCTGCCCGCTGAGCTTCAGCCGGGCCTGCACCGGGGCCAGACGCACGGTATCGGTGGTGAGGTTGGTGAGTTGGGGCGCGGTGGCGGGCGTTATGGCTTCGGCGGCTTCTTCTGAGCAGCTGGCCAGGCCTAGGCCGGAGGGTAACAGCAACAGGCTGGCGAAGTGGAATAATCGGGTCATGGGGTAAGCAACACGAGTGAGGTGCAAGCTTACGCCGCCGTTATTAGGACCCGGTTAGAGCCGCATTAGAAACGGATTAGAGCGTGAAGATTTGATGAAATTTCTTCCGAATTCTGAGGGTAGAAGCTGAAAGTAGGGAAGGATAGAACGTCATGCAGAGGCGCAGCCGAAGCATCTCGCGTGCTGATGTTGTTGGTTTGTAGGATGGGCAGAATGGTGTAGAGACGCAACACTTTGCGTCTCGTCGTTGAACGGTTGGGACTGTACGCCGCCGCGTAGCTTCAACAACATCGGCAACTGATGAGACGCACAATCCAAACAACATCAGCAACGACGAGACGCAAAGTGTTGCGTCTCTACATCGTGCAACCAATCAACCTCCTCGCTATAAAACCACCTCCACCACCGTACCCTGGCCCGGTCGAGAGCTGATGTGTACCTCGCCGCCGTGCAGCTGAATAATCTTGCGGGCCAGCGGCAGCCCCACGCCGTGCCCCACCACATGACGGGCGTTATCGGCCCGGAAAAACGGCTGAAACACCTGCGGCAGGGCTTTTTCGCTGATGCCGATGCCGTAGTCCTGCACCCGGATGTAGCGCCGGCCGGCCCGGTATTCCAGCCGCACTTCCACCGGCTGGTCGGCGGGGGAGTACTTCAGGGCGTTGTCGAACAGGTTGGTGAGGGCTCGGCTCAGCAGCTGGCGGTTGCCCAGAATTTCCAGGGCTTCGGCATCCTCCGGCAGCTGGCCAAACGTGAGCTGTACCCGGCGCCGCTGCTCCGGCAGCACCGCTTCCCGAGCTTCGGCCAGCAGCTCATCCAGCCGGATTTCGTCGCGGGCCCCGGTGTTGGTTTGGGTGAGGTCGAGCAGGTTATTGATGAGCAGTTTCAGCTGTTGCAGCTCGTACAGCACCGAGGCCACGCCTTCCCGGTAGGCGGCCGGCTCCCGCTCCCGGTTCAGCAGCACCTGCAGCTCGCCAATGGTGGCCGTGAGGGGCGTGCGCAGCTCGTGCGAGGCGTTGCTGACGAAGGTACGCTGGGTCTCGAAGCCTTCCTCCAGGCGCTCCAGCATGCGGTTGAAGGTGCGGGCTAGGCGGGTTATTTCGTCCTGCTCGTGGCTGATGCCCTCACTCACGCGCAGGTGCAGGTCCTGGGTGGTAATGCGGTCCACCTGGTCGTTGACGGCGGCAATGGGGGCCAGGGCCTTGCCCGAAAACACCCGCCCGGCCACGTAAATCACCACCAGACTCACCACAAAAATACTGGCCAGAATCACCACTAGGTGTTCCAGCCGGGCCGTGCCGGAGTGGTTCTGAGCGGCGGCCACAATGATGAACTGGCCCTGGTTGTCGCTGTAGAAAATGCCTACCGCTTGGCGCGGGCCCAGGTCAAAGTACACTTCCTTTTCGGTCAGAATCCGGGACAGAATGCGCTCCGAAATCTGAATCCGCTCGTCTTCCTCAATAAAGCGGGGCTCCAGCTTGCTATTGTAAATCTGCAGCACTTCGCCGGTGAGCGTGCGCAAATAGCGGCGCTGAAACTCCCGGAACGCTTCGGCCCGCAGCTCGTCCTGTTCCAGAAACACGTAGCCCGTCACCTCAGCCCGGTCACGCAGGCGCTGGTGAAACTCCTCGTGGGTGTAATCGGCCTGCAGCAGGTAAATGGTGGTCATTACCGCCAGCAGAATCACGGCCACCAATCCCAGAAACAGCCACGTGAGTCGGTTACGGATGGTCATGAAGCAGGTAGTGAATTAGACAGATGGTGGGGCAGGAAGGAAAGCAAAGGACATAAAAGAATGTCATTCTGAGCGAAGTCGAAGAATCTCTACCGCAACAGTAATCTTGGTCATAAGGCAACGAAGCGGTAAAGATTCTTCGACTTCGCCTCCGGCTTCGCTCAGAATGACGTTCTTTTTCTCACTTCTTACCGCCTCACTCCTGAGCGCGCAGCACGTAGCCCATGCCTACTACCGTGTGGATGAGCTTGCGAGGGAAGGGCTTGTCGACTTTGTTGCGCAGGTAGTTTACGTACACGTCCACCACGTTGGAGCCGGCGTCGAAGGAGTCTTCCCACACGTCGGCGGCCAGTTCGGCGCGACTGAGCACGCGGCCGGGGTGGCGTAGCAGTAGCTCCAGCAGCCCAAATTCGCGGGCCGTGAGCTTGAGCGGCTGCCCGGCCCGCGTCACGGTTTTGGCCCCCGAGTCCAGCGTCAGGTCCTCGAATTGCAGCACGGCGCTTTTAGCCTGCTGGCCGCGGCGGCGGGTGAGGGCCCGCACCCGGGCCACCAGCTCCGGAAAATCGAAGGGCTTCACTAGGTAGTCATCGGCTCCGCCGCCGAAGCCGTGCAGCTTGTCCTGAGTAGTGCCCAGGGCCGTGAGCATGAGCACCGGCGTCTGCTGGTCCTGCGCCCGGATGGCTTCCAGCACTTCCAGCCCGCTGAAGTAGGGCAGAATCACGTCCAGAATAATCAGCTCGTAGGAGTGGGAGAGGGCCAGCTGCCGCCCAAAGCGCCCATCGTAGGCCACTTCTACCTCAAATCCTTCCTCCTCCAGCCCCCGCTTTATAAACGCCGATACCTTGGGCTCATCTTCAACCAGCAGAATTTTCATGGGGAAATGGTTGAATGGGTGGATTGTTGAATAGATGAACTGTCATCCTGAGCGCAGCGAAGGACCTTATAACAGCAGAACGGCTGGTGGCGGAACGGAAGGTATGCTGAACTAGGCAAACGTGGTAAGATTCTGCGCTGCGCCCAGGATGACATATTTTTCAATTCACCCATTCAACAATCCATTTAATCCTCGTCCTCGTAATCCAGACCCAGCAGCTGGTTCAGGGCTTGCTGGATTTCGCTGGCGGCGTGCAGCTGGCCGGCCTTGCGGGCCACGGTGAGGCCTTTGCGGTAAACTTTTTCCGCTTCTTCCGGCTTTTCCAGCTGTTGCAGCATCTTGCCGGCGTGGTAGTACGTACCCACGTAGTCCGGATGCTCGTCGAGTAGTTTCTGGTAGTACGTCATGGCCCGTTCCGGCTCCGTAACGCGGTATTCGGTGGCCAGCGCGTAGATGGTAAACGCGTCGGTAGGATCATCCTGGTAAAAGGCCAGGAGTTGTTGTAGGCGGCTCGGCGCGGTTTCCATGGGGCGGTAGTTTTGAGTATCTTCGCCCCAAATTTGGCACTTTCTCCTAGTATCTTCCATATAAGCAGCCGTAGATGAAGTTTCTCGTTTGCATCAGCAACGTACCCGACACGACCACCAAAATTACGTTTACTCCTGATAACAAGGAGTTTAACAAAGCTGGCGTGCAGTTCGTGATTAATCCGTGGGATGAGTATGCACTCACTCGCGCCATTGAGCTCAAAGAAGCCCAGGGCGGTGGCACCGTTACCGTCCTCAACGTAGGTGAGGCCGACACCGAGCCCAACATCCGCAAGGCCCTGGCCATCGGCGCCGACGACGCCATCCGCGTAAACGCCCACCCGAAGGATGCCTTCTTCGTGGCCCAGCAAATCGCCAGCATCGCCAAAGACGGCGGCTACGACGTGATTCTGATGGGTAAGGAAAGCATCGACTACAACGGCTTCCAGGTGCACGGCATGGTGGGCGAGCTGCTCGGCGTCCCCACGGTGGCCCCGGCCATGAAGCTGGATATGAGCGGCAACACCGCCACGCTGGAGCGCGAAATCGAAGGCGGTAAAGAAATCGTAGAGGTGAACACGCCTTTCGTGGCTTCCTGCCAGCAGCCGATGTGCGAGCCCCGCATCCCGAACATGCGCGGCATCATGACAGCCCGCACCAAGCCCCTGAAAGTGGTGGAGCCCACCGCCGACGCGGCCCGCACCGAGGTAGCCGCCTTCGCGCTGCCCCCCCAGAAGCAGGGCGTGAAGCTCATCCCCGCCGAAAACGCCGGCGAGCTGATCAAACTGCTCCGCAACGAAGCCAAGGTCATCTAAAGAATCAATTAAAAATTAAAAATTGAGAATTAAAAAATTGGCTGAATCAGCTATTGACTGCTGATTGCGAAGTGGTTGCCAATTGCCCAATTCAATTTTTAATTTTTAATTCTCAATTTTTAATTGAAGAAAGAAAAATGTCTGTACTAGTAGTTGTTGAATGTGACGGCGGCGAGGTAAAGAAATCCTCGCTGGAAGTAGCTTCCTACGGCAGCCAGGTAGCCCAGATGCTGGGTACCACGGCTACGGCCGTAGCCGTAGGTGAAGCCACCGAAGCCAACCTGGCCAAACTGGGCGAGCAGGGCATCACAAAGGTGCTGCACGACGCCGAGCCCCGCCTTAAGGATTTCGTGAACGGTGCCTACACCAAGCTGATTGCCGCCGCTGCCCAGAAGGAAGACGCCAAAGTAATTGTACTGGCCAACTCCAACATCGGTGCTTCGGTAGGTTCGCGTCTGTCGATCCGGCTGCAGGCCAGCATTGCCACCAACGTGGTAGAGCTGCCCAAAACCGACGGCGGCTCGTTCACGGTGAAGCGCGGTGCCTTCTCGGGCAAAGCCTTTGCTGATGTGAAGCTGGACGGCGACCGGAAAATCATTGCCGTTAAAAAGAACTCCATCGAGGCTCTGCACGAGGCTGGTAAAACCGCTCAGGTAGAAGCCTTCTCGGCCCAGCTGACGGACGCCGACTTCGCCGATGCTCCCAAGCAGGTGGTGATGCAGGACCAGGCCGGTGGCATTCTGCTGCCCGAGGCTGATAAAGTGGTATCGGGTGGCCGCGGCATGAAAGGCCCGGAAAACTGGGGCCTCATCGAGGATCTGGCGAAGGCCTTGGGCGCAGCTACGGCCTGCTCCAAGCCCGTATCGGACGTGGATTGGCGCCCTCACCACGAGCACGTGGGTCAGACCGGCATCACCGTGTCGCCGAACCTGTACATTGCCTGCGGTATTTCGGGTGCTATCCAGCACCTGGCCGGCGTGAACTCGAGCAAAGTAATCGTGGTCATCAACAAAGACCCCGAGGCTCCGTTCTTCAAAGCTGCCGATTACGGCATCGTGGGCGACGTGTTTGATGTGCTGCCCAAGCTCACGCAAGCGGTAAAAGAGCTGAACTAATGTGATTGAAATGTGCGAAATGCGGGAATTGTGCTGCGGCCGTTCCGGTATTTCGCACATTTTCACATTCTTCGCATTAGCAAATTCACCAAGACCCTACTTGTGAAAAAAATACCGCTCGAAATCCTGGGCCTCTCGTCCAGCCAGTCGCAGTCGGGTTCCTTTGCCCTCATCCTGGGGGAGAAGACCGGCAACCGACGCCTGCCGATCATCATCGGCATGTTTGAGGCGCAGAGCATTGCCATTCAGATAGAGAAAATTAACCCGAACCGGCCCCTCACGCACGACCTGTTCAAGTCGTTTGCCGAACAGGTACACGTGGCCGTCCTGGAAGTGCTGATTTCCGACCTGAAGGAAGGCGTGTTCTACTCGAAGATTGTGTGCTCCGACGGGGCCACCACCTTCGAGCTGGACTCGCGCCCTTCCGACGCTATTGCCATTGGACTGCGCTTCGGTGTGCCCATCTTCACGGTAGAAAGCGTATTGAGCGAAGCCGGTATCATTCTGTCGGACCTCGACGAAAACGCTGAAGACTCGGATGAGGATGATGACGACGACGAGGACGATGACGCCGGCGACCGGCCCGTTCCTTCGCCGACCGAGCCCAAGGAACCCAGCGGCCAGGTGTCGCTGGACGAGCTGACCAAAATGCTGGCCCAGGCCTTGGAGCGTGAGGATTACGAGAAAGCCGCCAAAATCCGCGACGAACTCAACAAGCGCAACGGCTAACCGGACCCCGCTTGTCAAAAGCCCCGAACATCCGCCCGGTTGTTCGGGGCTTTTGGTTTGCCGCGCAGGTCTGTCTTTTCACCAGCCTCTACTTTCTCTCCCGCATGGAAACTCCCGATTTACGCTACCCCATCGGCCACCCGGTGTTGCCGGATGAAACCCTCGACCGGGGTGCCCGCACGGCCTACATGGCTCAGATTGCTACTCTGCCCGATCAGGTGCGCGCCGCCGTGGCTGGCCTCACGCCCGAGCAGCTGGATACTCCGTACCGCCCCGGCGGCTGGACGATGCGCCAGCTCATCCACCACCTGCCCGATTCGCATCTGAACGCCTACACCCGCTTCCGGCTGGCCCTCACGGAGGATAACCCCACCATCAAACCCTACGACGAAGCCGCCTGGGCCGAGCTGCCGGACACGGCCAGCACACCCCCAGCCGTGTCGCTGGCGCTGCTGGAGGCCCTGCACATCCGTTGGATAAAGCTGCTGCGCGGTCTGGATGATGCCCAGTGGCAGCGCACCTTCCTGCACCCCGAAACCAAGCGCACCTTCACCCTCGACCAAGCTCTGGTGCTCTACGCCTGGCACGGCCGGCACCACCTGGCGCACATGGCCCACCTAGTGCAGCGGGAAGGCTGGCGGAGGTAGACTGTTTGAACTGAGACAGTGAGAGGTGAGAAGCAAGATGATGTTCAAAATAGCTATACGTTTGAACATCATCTTGCTTCTCACCTCTCACTGTCTCAGTTCTAAATATTAATGGCTTCGTCGGTGGTGGCGGCGGCTAAGCCGCCCTGGGTTTCGTCGTCCACTTTTTTGGCGGCGCGCACCAGACTGCTGCTGAAGATGAACTCCTTGAGCTCGGGAACTTGGGCATTCAGGATCTCATCCTTGTTGCCGTCCCACAGCTTGAGGCCTTTGTATAGGAAGATGATGTGGTCCCCGATTTCCACCACGGAGTTCATATCGTGGGTTACTACTACGGTGGTGATGCCGTACTCGTGGGTGATTTCGTGGATGAGCTCGTCGATTTTGATGCTAGTGAGCGGGTCGAGGCCGGAGTTGGGCTCGTCGCAGAACAGGTAGGTGCAGTTGGGAGCAATGGCCCGGGCAATGCCCACGCGTTTCTTCATACCCCCCGAAATTTCTGAGGGCATCTTAACGCCCGCATTTTCCAGACCTACCCGCTTGAGGCAGAACTCCACCCGGTCGCGGCGCTCCTCGCGGGTCATTTCCGGCGTGAGCATCTTCAGGGGAAACTCCACATTCTCGTACACCGTCATGGAGTCGAACAGCGCCGAGCCCTGGAACAGCATCCCGATTTTACGGCGGATTTCCTGGCGGATCTGCACCTTGTTGTTGGTGAAAATGGTGCCATCGAAGGTAATGCTGCCCAGGTCAGGCTTCATCAGGCCTACAATGCACTGCAGGAGCACCGACTTGCCGGTACCCGAGCCGCCAAGCAGCAGGTTGCACTTGCCGGTTTCGAAGGTGCAGGTAATGCCCTTGAGCACCTGGTTGCCGTCGAAGGATTTCTGGACGTTATGAACTTCAATCATGAGAGTAGGAACTAGGAGCTAGAAGCCAGGAGCCAGAAGATGAAAAATCAGCTCCCTGACTCCTCGCTCCTAACAACTTCTTTTACAGCAGCAACGCCGCCAGCAGGAAGTCGGCTACCAGAATGGCGATAATGGAGTTGTTAACGGCCGTGGTGCTGGCATTGCCCACTTCCAAAGCGCCGCCTTGGGTGAAAAAGCCTTTGAACGAGGAAATAGCCGACACCAGAAAGGCAAATACCACCGATTTGATGAGGGCGAAGACGATGTTGTAAGGGATAAAATCGGTGCGGATGCCCTCAATGTACTCCTGCGCCGACAGCGCTCCGGTAAGCGAGCCAGCCAGATAGCCACCAATGATTGACAGGGCCATGGCCAGAATCACGAGCAGCGGGAACATGAGCATGGCCGCCAGAATACGCGGCAGCACCAGGTAGGAGGCCGAGTTGATACCCATTACCTCCAGCGCCGATACCTGCTCGGTGATGCGCATGGTGCCCAGGCCACCGGCAATGCTGGAACCCACTTTGCCCGCCAGCACAATGCTGGTGATGGTGGGGGCCAGCTCCAAGATGGTCATCTCGCGCACCATGTAGCCGATGGTGCTTTTGGGGATGAGCGGGTTGGTGAGGTTATAGGCAATCTGCACGCAGGTTACCGCCCCAATGAACGCCGATACAATGGCTACAATAAAAATGGAATTGATACCAATGACGATGCACTCATCCAGGGTGCGTTGCCACAGCACCGCCAGGCGTTCTTTCCGCGTGAGCATGCTCTGAATAAAGAGCAGGAATTCACCGAAGGCTTTAACCATACAATCGAAAAACAAAAGGAAAAGCGAAACTTGCGGCCGAAAACGTCAGTCGGAAATCTGCCCGGTGAAGGTAGCCGCTGTGCTTACGTAAAAACCGCTTCAGCAATCAAAGGAATGCAAAAAAATATCGTTGTCACGGGAGGAACCAAAGGAATTGGGCGGGCGCTGGTATTTCGGTTCCTGCGGGCCGGTTACCCGGTGGTTACCTGTGCCCGCTCGGCTGCCGACCTGCAGGAGCTGCAAGCCGCTGCCGCCGAGCTGGTTTCCCAGTCGGTACTGCACACGCACGTGGCCGACCTCGGCCAGCGTTCAGAAACGGTGCGCTTCACCGAGTTTGTGCAGGCGCGGGGGCCGGTGCAGGTGCTCATCAACAATACGGGTTCCTTTATTCCCGGAAGGTTGCAGGATGAGCCCCAGGATGGCTCGCAGCTGCGCCGGATGCTGGACGTGAACCTGCTCAGCGCCTACGACGTGACCCAGGCCCTGCTGCCGGGGCTGCTGGCCCAGCGCAGTGGCTACATCTTCAACATCTGCTCCACGGCCAGCATTACGGCCTATCCCAACGGCGGGTCTTACGGCATTGCCAAGCACGCGCTGCTGGGCTTCACCCGCAACCTGCGCGAGGAGCTGAAAGATGCCGGTATCCGGGTTACGGCTGTGCTGCCGGGGGCCACCCTCACGGCCAGCTGGGAAGGCGTGGACCTGCCCGCCGAGCGGTTCATCCGGGCCGAAGACGTGGCCGACGCCATTTTCGGGGCCTTTTCTCTGTCGCCGCAGGCCGTGGTGGAGGAGCTGCTCATCCGGCCGCAGCTGGGGGATTTGTAAGCGTTGTTTTCGCGCAGTGGTGCGCGGGTGAAAGGCGCAGGGTTTCGCAGTGTTTGACTCGCAGTGTTTGAACGGCCACTGCGAGACCCTGCGGGAAAACAGCCTACTCCGCTATCAGTTTCCCCTTACCCGTAGTCTTCATGTCCAGCCGCGGCTGCAGGCTGTAGAATACGGTGCCGGTGCCCGCGTGCGTACCGGCCAGCAGCCCCGCCGGGCGCGAGTGGATATTGCCGTTGCTGTCGAAGTTGGTTTGCAGGTACAGGCTCTGAATCGGGAAGTCGGTGGCGTACAGGCTGCCGTTGCCGCCCAGGGTGTGGTGCAGTTCCTGGGCTGAGCCCGATAGGTAGATGTCGCCCAGCTCGTACTGGCTCATGCCCACGTAGTGGCTGCGCAGGTTGAGGTGATAGTCGCCGGAGCCGATGAGGTGAAAGAAAATAGTGTCCTGGCTGAACGCGCCCTCGGTGCGGATATCGGCTTGGCCGCGCAGGAAGGTGCTGGTGATACGGGGCGTGTGCAGCGTTACCTCGCGCGGGGTATCGTAGCGGCGCACCCAGTTGCAGCGGCTGGTGTTGCGGATGATCAACTCGTCGCCTTTCACTTCCAGGCGGATATCGTCCTGCAGGTTTTTGCCGGCCCGCACTTCGGCGTAGGTGTCGGTATCCTGCACCACTGTCACCTGTACGTTGTCGTAGGTAGTCAGCACGCGGAAGGGCCGGAGGCTACGGCGCTCCGTTATGATGTTGCCCGTGCTCGTAAAGCAGCCCGCTTCGTTCTCCTTGCTGCAGCCCGGCAGCAGACCGGCCACCAGGCCCGATACGGCCAGGGCGCGCAAAACCCGACCCAGCCCGCTAACTTGCATCTTTAAATCTGACCACACCATAAAACCCGGACCTATGGACCTCAGCGGCAAGGTAGCCATTATCACAGGCGTCAGCAAAGGAATCGGGCGGGCCACCGTGGAGCTGCTGCTGGCCCGCGGCATGCAGGTGGCCGGCTGGGGCCGCACTGCCCCCGCCGACTTCAAGCACCCGCGCTTTCTGTTCATTGAGTGTGATATCCGCCAGGAAGCGGAGGTGCAGAAAGCCTATAAGGCCACCGAGAAAGCCCTGGGTAAGGAAATTCACGTGCTGGTGAACAACGCCGGCCTCGGCAACTTCGGCCCCATCGACGGCTTTTCGTCGGAGCAGTGGCACGAAATGTTCGATACCAACGTGCACGGCCTGTTCTACTGCACCCGCGCCGTACTGCCCGCCATGAAAAAGCAGCAGTTGGGCCACATCATCAACGTGGCGTCGTTGGCCGGTACGGCGGGCACCGCCAACCTGGCCGGCTACTGCGCCACCAAGTACGCCGTGCGCGGCTTCTCCGATGCCTTGTTCAAGGAAGTGCGCCCCCAGGGCGTGCGCGTGACCTGCCTGATGCCCGGCTCGGTGGAAACCAACTTCAACGGCAACGAGCCCGGCCAGCAGCCCGACCCGCACAAAATGCAGCCCGAAGACGTAGCCGCCACCATCGTGCACGCGCTGGAAGCCCCGCAGACCGTTATGCTCTCGGAAATTCAAATGCGCCCCACGCAGGTGAAGTAAGGACAAACCACCTGTCATCCTGAGCGGAGCGAAGGACCTTCTCACGTCAGAACAACATTATCCGATAGTGATTCTGACGTGAGAAGGTCCTTCGCTCCGCTCAGGATGACAAAATTTGCGTGTAACTCATCACATGGTAGAAATAACGAACCTCACCAAAACCTTTGGCCCGCAGACGGCCGTGGACAACGTTAGCTTCTCGGTCGGGAAAGGCGAAATCCTGGGGTTTCTGGGGCCGAACGGGGCCGGTAAGTCCACCACCATGAAAATTGCCACCGGTTACCTGCCGCCCTCGGCCGGTACGGTAGTGGTGGATGGCTTCGACGTGCAAACGGCTCCGCTGGAAGTGCGCCGCCGGGTGGGCTACCTGCCCGAGCACAACCCGCTGTACCTGGACATGTACGTGCACGAATACCTCGAATTCATTGGCTCGGTGCACGGGCTGGGCGGCAGCGCGCTGCGCCAGCGGGTGCGCCAGTTGGTGGATAGGGTAGGGCTAGGGCGCGAGCAGAACAAGCAGATCGGGGCCCTCTCGAAAGGTTACCGCCAGCGCGTAGGGCTGGCCCAGGCTCTCATCCACGACCCCGGCGTGCTCATCCTCGACGAGCCCACCACCGGCCTCGACCCCAACCAGATCGGCGAAATCCGCAGCTTGATCCGGGAGCTGGGCCAGGATAAAACGGTCATCTTCAGCACCCACATTCTGCCCGAGGTGGAAGCCCTGTGCAGCCGCGCCGTCATCATCAACCGGGGCCGCCTCGTGGCCGACTCGCCTGTATCGGAGCTGGGAGCCCGCGCCGCCGGCGAAACCATCATCCGCGCCGAGTTCGAGCAGGCCATCGACGTGGCCCCGCTGCGGGCGTTGCCGGGCGTGCTGGCCGTGGAGGCCGAAACCGGCCACACCTACCGCATCCGGGCCCGCGCCGGCACCGACCAACGCGGAGCCATTTCGCGCCTGGCCGCCGCCCAGGGCTGGGTGTTGCTGGGGCTGCGCCAGGAAGAACAGAGTCTGGAACAGGTGTTCCAGGAGCTGACGAAGTAGCGGTACGTGGCGCACGCTTTAGCTTGCGCCGTGCCTGGTTGCTGTATTACTTCTTTTCAAACTACCGTTAGCCCAATCTAAGCGGCCGACGGCGCAAGCTAAAGCTTACGCTACTTTTCATGCTCGCAATACTTCGCAAAGAATTCAACAGCTTCCTGAACTCGCCCGTGGCCTACGTGGTGCTGGGGGTGTTTCTGGTGGCTACCGGCCTGTTCGTGTGGGTGTTTCCCGACAGCTCAGTGCTCGACTACGGGTTTGCCGATTTGCAGACGCTATTCAACATTGCCCCCTGGATTTTCCTGTTCCTGATTCCGGCCCTTACCATGCGCACGTTTGCCGAGGAGAAGAAGGCCGGCACCATGGAGCTGCTGCTCACCCGCCCGCTCACCGATGGCCAGATCATCGGGGGCAAGTACCTGGCCTGCCTGCTGCTGGCGCTGCTGGCGCTGGTGCCCACGTTGCTCTATTACTACTCGGTGTACCAACTGGGCAACCCCGCGGGCAACATCGACTCGGCCGCGACGGTGGGCTCCTACCTGGGGCTGGCGCTGCTGGCGGCCGTGTTTGCGGCCATCGGGGTGCTGGCCTCGGCCCTCACGCGGGACCAGATTGTGGCCTTTCTGGCGGCCGTGGTGGGGTGCTTTCTGGTATACTCGGGCTTCGATTCGCTGGCCTCGGTGTTTGATGGTGGCCTGGCCTACTACATCGGGCAGCTGGGCATTGCCGCCCACTACCGTGACCTGGCCAAGGGCCTCATCGACTCCCGCGACCTGCTATACTTCCTGAGCCTGATTGCCGGCTGCCTGCTGGCCACGCGCCTAGTGCTGCAAAGCCGCAACTGGTAAGGGTTTTTTGAGCTGTTGGCTGATGGCTATTAGCTTTTGAAAAAGAATTAGCGGCTGGCTTATGAATCCAGAAGTCAAGCCCAAAAATCAACTGACCTTCGCAAGTGAATCCAGAACAACAGCCATCAGCTAAAAGCCATCAGCTAACAGCTAAAAAACGCGACCTGACGCGCTTCGGGGCGGTGCTGCTGGTGCTGCTGCTGCTCAACTTCCTCGGGGGGCTGTACTTCTTCCGCCTCGACCTTACGGAGGAAAAACGCTACACCATGTCGGCCGCCACCCAGACGTTGCTTTCGGGCCTTAAGCAGCCCGTCACCGTCACGGTGTACCTGGATGGCGACTTCCCGCCAGCCTTCCGGCGGCTGCAGCAGTCGGTGCGCGAAACGCTGAACGAAATGCAGGTGCACAGCGGCTCCAACCTGCACTACGTGTTCGTGGATCCCTCGGCGGCCGGCACCGAAAAGGCCCGCAACGAGTACTACCAGACGCTGTTCAAGAAAGGCCTGAGCCCCACCAATCTGGGGGCCAACGAGAACGGCAAGCGCGTGGAGAAAATCATTTTCCCCTGGGCCGTGGTATCGGCCGGCGGCAAGGAGCAGAACGTGCTGCTACTGCGTGGCAACCAGGCCGCCCCCTCCGATGTGCGCCTCAACCAGAGCATCGAAGGGCTGGAATATGAGCTGGCCTCGGCCATCCGCAAGCTCAACCCCGGCCAGCGCAAGCGCATTGGGGTGGTGGAAGGCCACGGCGAGTTGAGCAACGTGGAAGCCGGCGACCTGATCGGCTCCCTGAGCCAGTACTACGACGTGTTCCGGGTAAACCTGGCCCAGTCAAGGCCCGAGGCGTTGCAGACGCTCAGTGCTATCATCGTGGCCAAGCCGGCCGGGGCGTACACCGAGCCCGAGAAGTTCAAGCTCGACCAGTTCATCACCCGGGGCGGCAACGCGTTGTTCTTTGTGGATGCCATGCGCGTGAACCTCGACAGCGCCAGCCGGGGCGGCATGCTGGCTTTCCCCCAGTCGCACAACCTGGATGACTTGCTATTCAAGTACGGCGTGCGCGTGAACCCCGATCTGCTGCTCGACCTCAACTCCGGCGTAATTCCGCTGGTAACGGGCATGACCGGCAACAAGCCCAAGGTGGAGCCCATGCCCTGGCAGTTCTACCCGCTCATCAACAAGTTCAGCCCGCACCCCATCACCCGCAACCTCGATGCGGTGTACACCAAATTCGTGAGCAGCATGGACACGGTGAAGGCCACCGGCATCCGCAAAACGCCGCTGCTGTTCACCTCGCGCTACACCCGGGTGTTGCCCTCGCCGGTGCCCGTGAACCTGAACGACGCCCGCCTGGAGCCCAACCCCAAGCTATACACCTCCCAGTTCAAGCCCGTAGGCTACCTGCTGGAGGGCCAGTTCGGCTCCCTCTACGCCAACCGCGCCGAGCCGGGCACCACCAACTTCCAACCCGCCACGCCCGCCGGAGCCAAGCCCGCCAAAATTCTGGTGGTGTCGGATGGCGACTTCGTGCGCAACGAGGTGGACCCCAAAACCGGCCGGCCCTTCCGCCTGGGCTTCGACCGTCTCGCCAGCACCGAGTTTGCCAACCGTGAGCTGCTGCTCAACGCCGTGGACTACATGCTCGACGAATCGGGCCTGATTGCCGTGCGCGGCAAGCAAATCACCCTACGCCCCCTCGATAAGCTGCGGGCAGTGGAGGAGCGCCGCCGCTGGCAGCTGCTGAACCTGGGCGCGCCGCTGGTGCTGCTGGCCCTGTTCGGGGCCGTGCGCGCCTGGCGGCGGAAGCGCCGGTACGCGCGGTTTTAGATGAAAGCTAAGCCATAGCTAAACAACCGGGCGTAGCAGATGTATCATAGTTTGCAGAAATCTATATCTATAATCAATCTGAACCTAACGGCTGGTGATGGAAGATTTTCTTGGGGATTTATTAGTTGGTCCCATTGTCAATGCGGTACTCAGTCCCTTCTTTAGGGCGGTATTGTTTCTACTTGGCTTCGTTTATCTCTATCTACGCTACCAGCGGCCTCAGCGGGTACAGGAGCAGTTGGTTAAGGACTATGGTGCCAGTTACGTTACGGCTGGTGGCGTTGCGTTGCGGGGGCTGCTGCAAGCGCTAATTATCGGGTTAATACTTTTCCTGTGGCTTGGTGCAGCTTACAGTATGATATTCTCATAACGCTTTGGTAGCAACGAGAAGCAGCCCCGCTAGAAAACCCCACGGCCGTTGCGTATCTTTGCCCTCTACCCAACCAAGCCCGAAACGACTCTTCCGTATGAAATTTATCGTCTCGTCTTCCGCCCTGCTCAAGCAGCTCCAGAGCATCAACGGCGTGGTTACGAACAACCCCGTGGTGCCCATTCTGGAGAACTTCCTCTTCGAAATTGAGGACGGCAAGCTGACGATTACCGCCTCCGACCTGGAGACCAGCATGATGACGGAGCTGCCCGTGGAGGCCCGCGAAAGTGGCCGTATTGCCGCGCCCGCCCGCATCCTGCTCGATACCCTGAAAAACCTGCCCGACCAGCCCGTGACCTTCACCCTGGACGAGGAAACCTACACTATCGAAATTGCCAGCAGCAACGGCCGCTACAAGCTGGCCGGCGAAAACGCCACCGATTTCCCCCGCGTGCCGGTGGTAAAAGGCTCGGCTCCTGTTGAAATTCCTTCTACCTCACTGGCTCGGGCCATCAACAAAACCATCTTCGCGGTGAGCACCGACGAGCTGCGCCCCGCCATGACGGGCATTCTGGTGCAGCTGGCCGATAACCAGGTAACCTTCGTGGCCACCGACGGCCACCGCCTGCTGCGCTACCGCCGCTCCGATGTGGGCGCGGGTCAGACCTCGAACATCATCATCCCGCGCAAGGCCTTCAACCTGCTGAAGGGCGCACTGCCCTCCGAGGCTACCACCGTGCGCATGGAGTTCAACAGCTCCAACGCCTTCTTCTCCTTCAACCAGATGCGCCTGGTGTGCCGCCTGATTGATGAGCGCTACCCCGATTACGAAAACGTAATTCCGGTGAGCAACCCCAACAAGCTCATCATCAGCCGCCAGGAAATCCTGAATTCGGTGAAGCGCATCAGCATCTACTCCAACAAAACCACTCACCAGGTGCGCCTGCGCCTGGCTGGTTCGGAGCTGACGGTTTCGGCCGAAGACCTCGACTTCTCGAACGAAGCCAACGAGAAGCTGGCCTGCCAGTACGACGGAGAGGACATGGAAATCGGCTTCAACGCCAAGTTCCTGCAGGAAATGCTCAGCAACATCGACTCCGAGGAAATCACCCTGGAGCTGAGCACGCCCAACCGCGCCGGCCTGCTCATGCCCACCCTCGCCGACGACAACGAAAGCATCCTGATGCTGGTAATGCCGGTGATGCTCAACAACTACGTATAAACTTGAGTGTGGCGAATGTGAAAAATGTGCTGAATGTGGCTCGAAACCATGTTCAGCACATTTTTCACATTCAGCACATTCCCCACATTTTTCACATTTATGAAGAAGTCTGAAATCCGCTTCAGCATTGCCCTCGACGACCAGAAAGTGCCCGAGGCCATCAGCTGGACGGCCACCGATGCCGGCCCCGATATTCACTTTGCCAAAGCCATCAACATTGCCCTCTGGGACCGGGATGAGCGCGGCACAATGAAAATCGACCTCTGGACCAAGGAAATGCCCGTGGACGAAATGAAGCGTTTCTACGTGGACACCATGGGTGCCATGGCCGAGAGCATCGTAACGGCCACCAATGACTCGGTAATGGCCACCAAAATGCGTAACCTCTGCCGCGAGCTGATGGACCACATTGAAGAAGAAGAGCGCAAGCAGCGTTAATTAAGCTCACCGCCTGTCATCCTGAGCGTAGCGAAGAATCCCGGTTTGTTGCCGGAACTCGCTGACAGGATAACGCAAAAGGCCCCGCCAATTCACTTGGCGGGGCCTTTTGTATGCTACGGCATTGCTGTTACTGCCGGGTGCGGGTGGCGGGAGCGGCCGTAGTGCGGGCCGGGCCAATGGTGGCACCATTGCTGCTGGCCGGCAGCGGATTCTGCACCGAATTTACGAAGATGGCATTGGCCGCTTTCGAGCCATAGTCCATGCTGAACGTGTTGTAGGTGCGGCGCGAATCATAGTAGCTGCTGTACTGGTCGGTGCTGAGTACCGACTGCAGCTCCTTGTCACGCTCCTTACACACGGCGTCGCACTGCTCCTTAATGAGCTTGGTGTTGCCGGCATTCTTCTGGTTGATGGCTACGATTTTGGCCTGCTTATCTTCATTGATAGCCTGCAGGCGGGTTTTCTGGTAGCCATTCAAGCGCAGGTCGCGGGCCATTTGCTCGGAGAGCTGGCTGGCGTGCTGCTGTACCGGATTGAGGCGGGGGGAGGGCTGGGTTTTATCCTGCGGGGCCAGCGCGGGCTTCTGCTGGGCGTGGGCCCCAAGCGAAGCAACGAGCAAAGCAGCCGCAGCGGCAAGTTTCTTGGTCATGATATCAGGCAGTTCGGTTCAGGAAAGGACCGGCAGCTTTTCAACGCATCAGAAAACCGCTGGCTGTTACTTTCTAACGAAAAACTGTGCCAGCTAGTTTACTAGAGCCCTAAAAACCCCAGAATTATGGATATGCAAGAAAGTAAAAACGCCGCCATGCCTCATTAGGCACAGCGGCGCTGTTGACACCTGAAAACGGGTTATTCAGGGCCCTAGAACTGATTTTTCCACATCATGGATTCCACCGGCTTGGTGGTCCGCTCGTTGTATTTGGCGTTGGGCTTGCGGTTGTAGAAGTTCTCCACGTCGCCCTGCACGGTGAAGTAAATGAGCTGTCCTACGGGCATGCCGTAATACACCCGCACCGGCATGGATACGCTGATTTCCAGGGTCCAGGTGTTGCAGAATCCGATGTCGCCTTTGCCGGCAGTGGCGTGAATATCAATGCCCAGACGGCCGACACTGCTCTTGCCTTCGAGGAAAGGTACGTGAGCATGGGTTTCCGTGTACTCGTCGGTTACGCCCAGGTACAATACGCCAGGCTGCAGCACGAAGCCTTCCTCCGGAATCTCAAATACGTCGATTTCATTGTGCTTACGTGCGTCCAGTACCGCGTCGCGGTAAGTGGCCAGGTAGCGGCCCAAGTGCACATCGTAGGAGTTCGTCCCCAGGCAGCTCCGGTCGTAGGGTTCAATGACAATGGTGCCCCGCTCCATTTCGGCGAGGATCTGCTGATCGGTGAGAATCATGGGGTGAATTAAGAATTATGCATTAAAAATTATGAATTAAAAAGGGGGCTCACATCACCAGCTGAACAGCAGTAGGCGGAGCACTTTTGATTCTTAATTTTTAATTGAAAAACTACTCGTCGTCCGCGTAGCTGTCGTCGGGCAATACGGCGCGCTTACGCGGACGCGGCGCGGGCTGCTCATCCGCTTCGTACTGACCATCCAGGCGCTGGCGCAGGTCGGGAAGTACGCTGGTGATGATGTAGAGCAGCAGCAGGAAGGAGCCACCCGCCAGCATAAGGCTCAGGTAGTCCATCCAGTCGTGGCGGGGCGCTACATCCAGGGAGCGGGGCGCGGCATACTCCGCGGCGGGCACAGAGGCTACGGCTACTTCGGGCTGCGGCTGCGGGTCTTCTACGGCGGCGGTGGAGGAAGACGTGGTGGAGGACGCGGTAGTCGGGCCATCGGCTGGTGGCACGGCGGCGGCATCCGCTGCCAGATCCTCGGGGGCGGGGTCTTCGGAGGCGTTGAACTGGGCGGCCCCTTGCTTAATGGCCCGCTGCAGACTATGAATCAGGGCCACCCGCTCGTCGCGGGGCAGTACCCGGATAAAGAACTCGAAGTTGCGGTCTACCAGCACCGCATTCAGCTGTTTTTCAAACTCCACCAGATCCGTCCGACCTTTCCCGAAGCGACTCTTGTACCGTTCGGCAATGCCATTATAATTCAGAAACAGCTGCTTCAGGTCGTCGCGGCCGGGGAAGTTGTTGAATTCGCGCCGGGCCTTGGCCGTGCGCAATGCAGCCGGGTATTTGCCCCGGGCAAACGACTTATCATACACCGTTTCCATCGTCCGAAAGTTCAGCTCGTCGATGGTGCGGTCAAACAGCCGCTTATTGGCTGCCGCAGGCGTTTCGGTCTGAGCCTGGAGGATGCCGGGCGTTACAAGCCACAGCAGCAGAAAAAGCGGGAGCAGCTGACGAAATTGAAGCATACGGGCAGCGGATGGTTGCGGCAAAGGTAGGCGGTTCGATAATGAGTTATGAGCGTTGAATGATGAGGTATGAATTATGTCGTTCGACCCTGCCAGGTTTGGGAAGACCCGTTACCGCTGGCTCGTAGTCGTGTATATCCTTCTCTCCGAAGAACTGACCGCGCTAAAGCATACCTCATCATTCTTACCGGTGTGCTTCCTGCATGGATTCGCGGCAGGCGGTGAGGTAGAGGTCCACGAGGTCATCGGTCATGGCGGTGCTCACAAACAGGGCTTCGTACTGGGCCGGGGCCAGGTAGATGCCGCGGCCCAGCATGGCTTGGAAGTAGCGGCCGAAGGCTTCGGTGTCGGAGGTTTTGGCCGATTCCAGGTCCGTAACAGGCTGATCCGTAAAGAACACGCTGAACATGGAACCCACTTGGTTCACGGTGTAGTTCAGGCCCAGCTCCTGACAAATCTGACGAGTGCCGTCGGCAATGCGGGTGGTGGTGCGGTTGAGCTGGTCGTAGAGTTCGGGGTGCTGCTGCAGGTAGGTGAGCTGGGCGATACCGGCGGCGGTGGCAATGGGGTTGCCCGAGAGCGTGCCCGCCTGATACACCTTGCCGGCCGGGGCCACATTGTCCATGATGTCCTGACGGCCACCATACGCGCCCACCGGCATGCCGCCCCCGATGATTTTGCCCAGCGTGGTCATGTCGGGCGTGATGCCGTACAGCTCCTGCGCGCCGCCCCGGGCCAAGCGGAAGCCGGTCATCACCTCATCAAAAATCAGCACGATGCCGTGCCGGGTGCACAGGTCACGCAGACCTTGCAGATAGCCTTCGGCGGGGGCCACCAAACCCATGTTGCCCACCACTGGCTCCAGGATAAGGGCGGCCACCTGCCCGTCGTTGGCGGCAATGATGCGTTCCACGGCGGGCAGGTCGTTGTAGGGTACCGTGAGGGTATCCTGGGCCACGCCCTGGGTGACGCCCGGCGAGTCGGGCGCGCCCAGCGTGAGGGCGCCCGAGCCGGCGGCAATCAGGAACGAGTCGCCGTGGCCGTGGTAGCAGCCTTCAAATTTGATGATTTTGTTGCGGCCGGTGTAGCCCCGCGCCACCCGAATGGCCGACATGGTGGCCTCGGTGCCGGAGTTTACCAGCCGCACTTTTTCAATGCTGGGCACCATCTGCTTGATCAGCTCGGCCATTTCCACCTCGCGGCGGGTAGGGGCCCCAAACGACAGGGAGTTGCCGATGGCCTGCTGCACGGCGTTCAGCACAATGTCGGGGGCGTGGCCCAGAATCATGGGACCCCAGGAGTTGATGAAGTCGAGGTACCGGTTGCCGTCTACATCCGTCAGCCAAGCCCCTTTGGCCGACTGCATAAACACGGGGTGGCCGCCCACGGCGCGGAAAGCGCGTACCGGCGAGTTCACCCCGCCCGGAATGTGATTTTTGGCCCGCGTAAACAGGGCGTCGGAAGTGGCTAAAGAGTATGGAGTAGCGGGTAGGGCAGATTGCGACATGAACGGAAAGCTGAGGAAGAGGTGCAGTGAAACAGAAAACAAAACCGGAGAGTGAAGGGCATCTCACTACTCAATACCCATTACTCTGTACTGGTAAACAACCTACCGGATGCCCACCGGGTTCAGCACTTCCACTTCCAGCCGCTCCAGTTTGGTGAGGGGTACGTACTGGTTATCGTGAGTGCCGCCGGGGTAGCCGATGCCCTGGAATACGGCTCCCGAAACGGGGCCGCCATTGGCCAGCTGCTGCTGAAAGGCCGGGCCATACTGGTGCAGCTGGCTACCGAAGTAATACAGCAGCTCGAAGCCAGTAAAGGCAAACACGGAAGGCGGCAGGTTCTGGCGTTGCGTGTACAGCTGCCGGAAACGGCGCACTCCGGGGTTGGTTTTGTCCAGAAACTTCGGGTGCACGAAGTACACGTCGCGGGAATCCAGTTGGCCGAGGCTGATGCGGTTGTTATCGAGCCAGGAGGAATAGGCAATGACCGGAGTACGGGCAGCCTGCAGCTTGAGGGCACTCAGCACGTAGGGGCCCGCACCCTTGCCATCGGAAGCCACTACTAGGTGCCCAATCGACTTCAGATCCACGTCGCCCAGCGCCGCCGACAGGCTCTCCTGCACGTCGGAGTTGATGCGGCGGAGCTGGAGTACCTTGCCACCCAGGGCTTCATAGGTTTGCTTGTAGGCCTGCCCGAAAGCGGCTTCATCCTTGGTGTCTTCGTAGAGGACCACGGCCGTGCGGGCACCGCCCAGACGAGTGTAGGCAAACTGCGCGGCCTGCCGGGCCTGGGTAGCCGTGCTGGGCTCGAACAGGTAGTGCCAGGGATTGTCCAGCACCAGGTCGCCATCCTGGGAGAGGGGATTCACCACGGCAATCTGGTGTTGCTGGGCGTAGCGGGCCAGAATCTTGGAGCCCGATTTGTACACCGGCCCCACAATGAGATCCATACCGGCCAGTTCAGGCAAGGCCAGCACCTGTTTTAGCTGCAGCGTGTCAGCGCCGGTATCGTAGGCAAACAGCTGCACCGGGTGGCCTTCGCGCTGCAAGGAGTCCTGGGCCAGGCGCAGGCCGGCGTACAGATCCGTCACAAACTGGTTTTTGCGGCGCTTTTCCCAGCTGGTATCATCGAACTCGAAGGGCAGCAGCACGCCAATATTGTAGGTGCTTTTGCGGGCCGGGCGGGGCCGGGGGGTGTAGCGGGCCGGCTCCAGCTGAAACTGCTGAATCAGCTGGGCCAGCTGGTCCTTATCGGCATCGGTGTACCAGCCACCATTGGCCAGCTTGTCGGCGTAGGCGCGGCCCAGGGCGGCTTCCTGCGGATAGGTTTTGAGCAGGCTTTGAAAGGTGGCTTTGTCCTTTATGCGGGGCAGATAGGTCGCCTTCATGTTCTCCCGCTCGGTGGTGAGGCGTCCTTCCGGCACCTGAGCCAGCACGCGCAGCGCGTTGTCAAAATCACCCTGCTCAAACGACAACTGGCCCTGCAGAAAAAAGGCTTCGGCCATGTTGGGCCACTGCGGATATTGGTTGCGCAGCAGGTTCAGCATCTGCTCGGCCTCGGCCCACTTTTTGGCCCGGCCGGCGGCCACGGCGTACAGGTAGGCGGCTTCCGGAGCCCGTTGGAACCGGGCTGCCGGCAGGGTGAGCGGCTCCAGCTCCTGCATGGCCAGGTCGTAGCGGGTCTGGTCGAGGAGCGTTTTACCGTTTTTGTAGCGCACGTTGGGGTCCGAGGAGCCCAGGTTGGCGGGCAGAGGCGGGCCGCTGGGTTTGGGTGCAGCCGCAACCGTGGGCCGGGGCGTGGTGGCTGTTGGGGCCGGTTTGGTGCCGGAGCCAGCGGCTGGTTTTGGGGCCGATGTAGGCTTAGGTGTTGTCGTGGCCGGCTTAGGCGTTGTTGTGGCCGGCTTTGGGGCCGTAGTGCCGGGCACTACTTTGGCCGGGGCAGTGCCCGTGGGTTTGCCGGGGGCTGGTGTGGCGGTAGTGGGTTTCTTGGCGGGCGTTTGTTGCGCCCACGCAGGGGCCGCAACGCCCGCACCGAGGCACACACATACAGCAGTCAGGAGAGAAGATAACCTCATAAACCGAGGAGCCGGGGAAATAGGCGGGAGAAACCATGCAGCTGCAACCAGTGCAGCCCGTGGCGCAAAGGTACGCAGTTGCGGCGGGGAAGATGTAGCCCGAATTGGTGAGGTATGGACCGGCATCACGCAAACGCAACATCCGCCCGCAATTCGTACGCTACACTATACGTGCCAGCTTTACGTTACCACATCCGCCTAAAACTCCCGAACTTGTCTGTATGGCCTTATCCATTGCTACCTATTCCGTGCCGCAGCTGCGGCAGCGCCTGTATCTGCTGCTGCTACTGGGGGCTTCCCTGGCTTTGAGCGTGGTGCTGATTGTGTTCCGGGTATTTCTGGTGCACAAAATCACGTTTGTGTTCCTGCTCTGGAACCTGTTTCTGGCGCTGATTCCGTTCGGGCTGAGCACCATGCTGGGCCTCTCGGCGGGGCGGCTGAAGGCGCGGGTACTGCTGCCGGTAGGAGTGGTGTGGCTGCTGTTCTTCCCCAATGCCCCCTACATCCTCACCGACCTGTTTCACCTGGAGCCCCGCGCCGGCGTGCCGTACTGGTATGATCTGGCCCTGATTCTGAGCTGCGCCTGGAACGGGCTGATGCTGGGCTACGCCTCCCTCACCGACATGCAGCAGCTGGTAACGCGCCGCCTGGGCTGGGCCGCGGGCTGGGGCTTTGCCACGGTGGCGCTGTTGCTCAGCAGCTTCGGGGTGTACCTGGGCCGGTATCTGCGCTTCAACAGCTGGGACATCCTCACCAACCCGGCCAGCCTGTTTTATGATATTGTCAGCCGGCTGCTGCACCCGGCCAGCCACCGGGGCACCTGGGGTGTCACGCTGCTGTACGGCGTGTTTCTGTTACTCGGGTACGCCACCGTGCGCCTGCTGGGCCGGATGGACGAAGTGCCGGAAGAAGCGTAAACGCACGTAGCCACCCGGGCGGACTGCAACTTTCCGGCTCCGCTGCTACCTTACGCCTCCCATGCTCCACCTCACCCCCGATCAACACGCGCCGGCCATGGACTGGCAGCGCCTGCTCAGCCGCCGCCGCTACCCTGAGCAACCCCAGCTGCACGTAGTCACGGATGCGCCGCCCGTGCGCGGGGCCTTCGTGCAGGATTACGACCGGGTAGTGTTCAGCTCGGCGTTTCGGCGGCTGCAGCGCAAAACCCAGGTGATGCCCCTGCCCGAAACGGACTTTGTGCACACCCGCCTCACCCATTCGCTGGAAACTGCCTGCGTAGGCCGGTCCCTGGGCCGGCTGGGAGGCCGGCTGCTGCTGGAGGAAACGGACGGGCTCAGCAAAGAGCTGCCACATCTGGACGCCGATTTCGGCGACATTGTGGCGGCAGCCTGTCTGGCCCACGATATTGGTAACCCGCCCTTCGGCCACTCCGGCGAGGATGCCATTTCGGCCTACTTCCGCTCAACGGCCGCTGAGCCATTTGTGCGGATGCTCACGGCCGCTCAGCGCGCCGACTTGCAGCAATTTGAGGGCAACGCCGCCGGATTTCGCATCCTCACGCATACCTACGCGGCGCACAGCAGCGGCTCGGCGGGGTTGGGCCTTACTTATGCCACGCTGGGAGCCTTTACCAAGTATCCGCGCCCATCGTTGGTTGCGGATGGGCAGCTTACCCAGGGTATCAGCGAGAAAAAGTACGGCTACTTCCAGACGGAGGCACCCCGCTTTCAGGATATGGCCCGGGAGCTGGGACTCCTGCCTAAAATAACCGATGCTCCTGAGCAGGCCGGATTCTGTTACCGGCATCCTTTGGCGTTTCTGGTGGAAGCCGCCGATGACCTGTGCTACCGGATTATTGACTTTGAGGATGGGCTGAAGCTGGGGCTGATTCCATGCCGGGAGGGTCTGGCTCTGCTGCGCGACATACTCCGGGATGCGCCCGGCCGCCAGGGCTCGGTGGAGTGGCGGGATTGGCGGGAGGAACTGGGCTACCTGCGGGCCCGCCTGATCAACCAGCTGGTGCAGCAGACGGCCCGCCTGTTTGCTGACCGCGCCCCGGAGCTGTTGCGGGGGCGGCAGGATGAGCCCCTGGTGCAACAGCTGGACTGCTGGCCGCAGCTGCAGGAAGTACACCGACTCACAGTGGAGCATCTGTACCGCAGCCGGCCGGTGCTGGAAATTGAAGCAGCCGGCTTTGAGGTGCTGGCAGGCCTGCTCGACGCCTTCCTGCACGCCACCTTCGACCCCCAGGGCAGCCCCCGCTCCCGCAAGCTGGTGCAGCTGCTGCCGGAACAGTTCCGGGCCGTAGGGGCGCAGCAGGGCGCTTCTGCCTACGAGCAGATTATTCTGCTCACAGACTACATTGGTGGCCTCACCGACCAGAATGCGCTTAGTCTGTTCCGCGCTATTCGGGGTATTGACCTTCCCGTCAAAATCTAACCAGCGCTTATTGCAGCAGGTGAAGCGTGGTGTCGAGGGGCTGGCGGCGTAGAATCTGCCGGTATTGCTCCCGCAGCTGCTCCTGCTGCTGTAGCTGCTCCTGCTTCTTAAACAGACGCACTTTGTAGCGCGTGCCGGGCGCGCGGCGCAGATTCACGTACACCAGTCCCCGGCTGGGCCTGCTGGTAGCTTCGCCGCTCCGGATACGCGCAATACGCTTCCGGTTATTACCCAACAGAGCCTGCAGCGGGCTGAGCCCCACATACAGGTTCGCATGGCCATCCAGGCCATATTCGCCCGTAACCTGCATATCGGTCAGGTTGCTGCTCAGGTTGAGGGCGGGGATTAACACCCGGCCCCCATCCAGCACGAAACGGGGCTGCACCGGCTCAAAGTACAGATGTCCGGTCCGGCGCGGACTCAGCAGGCGCAGGGCCTGCATCAGAGCTTCTACCTGCAGCAATTCCAGGTCGCGCAGGTCTGTGCGCAGGAAAGCCTGCGTCTGAGCCAGCCGGGGCAGAAAGGTCTGGTCGAGGCTGGTGTGTACATCGGCCTCCGCCTGCATCGTACCCCGGATGTTGGTCGGACCCAGCACATCAAAGCCAAGCACCTGAGCCAGCGCAAACAGTTCCGGCAGCTGCATCTGCTGTACCTGCACCTGCGCGTGCAATGGGTGATGGTTTGTACCGGAGTCGGTCTGGAGCACGCCCTGCAATTGCAGCTGCCCCCCAAATGCCTGCATCGAGCAATGCTCCAGCCGTGCCCGGCCCGCTTCCAGGGAGCTGAGCAGGCGGAACTGAGAGCCCCGGAGTGCCCCATACTGCATCTGGTCGGCGGCGACGCGTACCTGGCCGGTAATGGTGCCATCCAGAAACGGTGAAGGTTGTCCGGCCGTGCGGCGCTCCTGTCGGCGGGATGCAGTGCGGGGCGTTTCCGGGACATTGCTCAGCGCGGCTAGCAGCTGCAGCAGCCGCTGCACATCCAGGGAGGCGTAGTGCAGATCCAGCGAGGCGCGGGCCCGTGACAGCCGCGCCTCGCTCAGCCGCGCTTCGGCACTGATGCGGCCCGTTCCCCCCATACCCGTCCGGAATGTAAATGCCGGTATCTGAAAATCGGGCCCCGATTTGTTCAGGCTGAACCGGAGCTGCGTCAGATCGTCGTTGCCGGGCAGGCGCAGCCGGTCAATGGTGGCCGTGGCATGGCCATTGGCGGATAGCAGCACGTCGCGCAGGGTGGGGTCGGGGGGGGTGCGGGCCGTGCGGCGCGGAGTCCGCGTGAGCCGTCCCAGGAGCTGTTGGTAGCTCATAGTCGGGAAATGCGCCTTCAGCTCAACCGTTACAGGCTGCAGGTTAAGGGTATCCGTAGGCCAGCCAACCATTCCGCTAAGCTGGCCGCCCCAGGCATGTACGCGCAAATCACGGAGCTGTACCTGGCGGCCATTGTGCAGCACCATGGCCGCCAGGGCGGTCAGCGTATCGGTGCCTACTACCAGGCGGCCACACTGTAGCCGTACTCGCAGCCGCAAACCCGGGGGCAGAATATTCAAGGCCTTGGCTGCCAGAGCCTGGTTGCGGGTATAACCCGGGCGGGAGCGGTGGCCGCCTTTTTTTCGGTTGGTACTAGGGGCAGCCAGCAGCCGGCGCAACTCCTGTAGCCGCAATTCATCCACTTTAAAGGTGCCTTCTACAGAGGTGGTGGCGTGCTGTCCGCTGAAATAGGCCAGCAGGTGGGTAGTGGTAGCATTGGCCTGTACCTGCATGTTGTTGAGCCTGCCAGACAGATTTTCCAGCCGCCACATGCTGTCCTGCAGCCGAACCAGCACATTCAGGTTGGTCATGCGGGCCCGTCGGCTCGGAATATCGAAAGCCGCCTGCTCCAGGCGCACCGTGCCCCGGGCCGAAATAGGAGGCAACAGCGTATCGGCCCGCAGGGTGCGCCGGGTGGCCCGGTCCGGAATATCGGGAATGGTGCCGTTGAGGTGAAGATCCAGCGCGGCCTGCCCCTGGCGGGCCCGCCACAGATTCGGAACTACCACCGAAGCCAGCGTCTGCAGCTCCGTGCGTCCCTTAATGTGGCCCAGTAGGTGTGGCTGGGTAAAGTCACGCACGGTGATGGCCGCATCCAGCTGTCCGGCCTGCGAGTACAGCCGGCACTGAGTAAACTGCAGGTATGTGGTGCGGGAAGCATGAGCCGCGCCGTTATCGAACACCCCCTGCGCATCCCACCGCCTGATACGCCGGGCCGAATCGGTCCACTGTACCTGCGCATTCCGCATGGCAAAGCGCAGGATAGTGCGCGGGCGGGTAGTAGGCCCGCTGAGCCCCCGGATGGAGTAGCGGATATGAGCGTGACTGGGGCTGCGGGCTCCTTGCAGAAACCGCTCCAGCGCCGGCGGAAACGCCGTGTGCAGAATTTCCAGCAGCGGCTGGTTTCCCTCAAAAGTGAGGTTTAGATGGGTGCCGCGCGGTTCCGACGGTCGGGCCCCCCGGTGCGTGCCATTTACCACAATAGTGTCGCCGTTGAGCGTAGCGCGCGTGCGGGCAAACGTGCCTTCCCGCTGCCGGAAATCGTAGCGGTAGCGGATGCGGGCCACCACCGGCTCCTGCTCAAACAGGTTGCCCCGGCTGCTGCGCAAATACTCCAGCTGGCCCTGCAGACGCCCACGCACCTGCGCTATTCCCCGGCGGTTATTGACAATAAGCCGGCCTTGGCGCACGTAAGCTGAAAACCCGCTATGGTGCAGGTCGTTGCGGTCAGTTACCCGCACGTTCAGCAGCACCAGCGAGTCCAGGTCGAAATCAGGCGGCAGGGAGGGCCGCTTGCGGCGCGGGCCTTTGCCTCGCAGGCCCCAGTCGCGCCCAGCAGAGTCCGTCAACTGGCGGAACTGGGCATCGTGCAGGGTCAGGTGCTGCACGCGCAACTCCCCCCGCCAGATATGGCTCAACTCCAGGCGAATATCGGCGCGACCAATCCGCAATACCTCCACGCTGCGGCGGTAGGAAGTATCCGTCAGGGACAGATGCTGCACCGAGGCTGTCAGATGGGGAAAATCCCGGAACAGCGAAAAATCAGTAGTCATGGGACCCAGCACTAGGTCCGATTGCCGGGCCAGCCGCTCCCGAATAATGCGTTCTACCTGTTGTCGGCCCCACTGCGTGCCCAGCAGCCATACGCCTCCGCCTCCCGCCAGCAGCAACCCCAGCACCACAAGGGCCAGCATCCGGCGAACAGAAGACATTCTCATACAAACGCAGGTAGAAAAAGCAAGGTATAGAGGGCTTCTACGCAGAAAGCGGGCGGGTTGCCATCGGGATACTGAAAATGCAATCGAATAAAACTTAATTATATAAATTATAAATAGATATGCTTAAACTTCTCGCCTCACTCCGAAAATCTGGTATTCGTACGGCGCTGTGCTTCCATCATAGCAACCTGGGATATGGTGCCCATTGGTTCCATATGCAGCACTTCTACTCAGGGGCCACCAAGATGCGTAGTACCGGAGCCAGCAACTCGCCAACAGGGTTCAGAGCCCGCACTACATACACGCCCGGTGGCAGGTGTTGCACGGGTAGCTCAGTAACACTTTGCAACTGCTGGTTGAGTACTCGCTGGCCCTGAGTATTCCGCAATTCCACCTGGGCTTGGGCAGGTACGGGCCGATTGGCAGTGAGCCGAACTACTGTACGGGCCGGTACAGGTGCGGCAGTGAGAGTGAGCAGGGCCGGGGCCGGAGGCACGGTTAGCACTCCTGAGTAGGTTATGGAACCATCGGTATCTTGCTGCCGCAGGCGGTAATATGCCACCCCAACCGGGGGCTGAGCATCCGTAAAACGATACTCGCCAGGACCGTGGGCTGGTAGGTTGGTCAGCGCCCGGAAAGTCGTGTCAGTATCTGCACGAACCTCTACCCTAAACTGTTGGTGACCGATTTCGGCGGCTGTTTGCCACTTGAGCAGCACTTTACTTCCCTGCCGGTGCCCCACAAACTGCACCAGCGTAACCGGGAGCGGCCGTATGTCGCGTTGCGGGATTACTGTAACTTCGGAGGCGGCGGAAAACTGCAGCACCAGTTGGTGGCGGCGGGCATCGTAGGTGGCTTGCTGCAGAGCTGCGCCTTGCACCGCAGCCGGCGGGCTGCTGAGAGGTATGCGTAGGGTAGTGGCCCGGCTCACGTAACCAGCCAGCTTGCCGTCGGGCAGGGTTGCCCAACTCAGGGTAGCCCGGTGAGTGGCGTTTAGCAGCGTATCGGGGCCGTAGCGTAGCAGGGTGCCTTGGTCCAGAAACATCTGTGCTGGCTGTCCTGCCGGGTTTAAGGACAGCAATGTCAGCGACGCATCGGCGGCAGTGGATTGGGGTAATCCGGGTACAGTAGTCAGGCTGGTGTCGGCCTGACTGAAGGCCAGGTCCTGAAAGCCGGAACCCGCTGTGTGCAGCCCTGTGGCCGCAGCAGTGGCAAAAGCCTTGGTGGCGGGAGGGATGGTGGTGGCCGGGCCGGGCCACAGCATTGTCAGGAAACGCGTGGCCGGTACGTTGGGTGAACTGACCAGTAAGGTAGTGTGGTCCTGGGTTGTGTTGTAAGTCAGCTCATGCGAATTAGTAGTCTGATTAAAAGTAGCAGCTGTGTCGGGGGAGGCTACAGTAGCCACCAAGCTCGCGCCCTGTCGGGTCCAGCTAGCTTGATGGCGACCAAAATCAGACGTGAATGTGCCCGTAGCCGCAGTGCCGCCCGCCAGGCCGTAACCGTGCAGCTGCCAAGTATAGGTGTGTGGTGTGAGGGCCTTGGCAGCATCAGCTAGTAGCACGTACTGGTTCCGCACCAGCAACGCCCGGCGAGTTATAGTAGCGCCTCGGTAGTTGGTCTGCACTTGCCCGTAAGCTAGTCCCGGCGTCGAGAATGCGCCTGACAGTGTGGCTGGGGCATCATTGGCAGCTCCGGCGGTGCCAATGGCCGGTCCGGCCCCGTCAACCAGTATCATATTATGGTGGGTGGCCTGACCCACTTCGGCGCGACGGTTATAGCTCAGATACCCTGCATCCAGGGCTAGCATCTGGCCTTGGGCATAGAGTATAAAGCTGCTCGCATCGGCTTGGCTATGGCCGCCGGAGTTATCCTGAGCTGCACCGGCCTTGCCGTAAAGATGAAAATAGGTGGCCAGTGAATCGGAGCCTGAGCGAAAAACGAGGTTGCCACTCTGCGGCAGAAAAACGAGGGCAGGTCGCTCGGGCTGGGTGGGAGTAGGTAGTGCTGCCAGGTAAGCGGCCCGCATATCCACGGTAGCGTCGCGGAGCTGGGACGTGAGTGAGTTGAGCTGGCCGGTGTTCAGACCTGAAAGAGCCAGTGGCAGCACGTAACGGCTGTGGCCAGTGAGAGCCAGTTCGGGCATGGCCATATCCACGTACGAATCCTCCAGAGCTGGTAAGCGGCCATCAGGCAGGCTAATAGCCGTAATCCACTCATACAGCCGCTCGTAGCGTGGGTCAGTATACGGATTCGGGATGGTACGCGTGCTGCCGTTATAGGTGCAGCTGAACATGGCCCCAGGAGCAAACTGGCCCAGCGCCCGCACAAATGGCAGGCAGTTTAAAAACGCGTATTTGAAATAATAAGGCCCTTCGGCATATCCCGCCACCGCCTGCGGATCCGACTGACGCTGGGCATCCTGCCACAGCACGTTGTCGAGGTGAAACAGAGCCGTATTCTGCCAGTTGAGCGGCTGCTGGTTGGCGTCGGCGCTGGTAACGTGGTTTAGCACTACGGCGGCCATTCCCAGGGCGGCGGCCGTCATCAGAGTATGATTGTTCTTAATCTGCCGGTAAAAGTAGATGCCAAAAAACGGTCGGTTTGATTCACGGTACAGGTTGCCAGCAAAGGTCTGGAGCTGCTGGCGAGCCGTAGTCAGGGCAGTTTCGGGTACACCGGATCCGCGCAACAGGTCGTAGGCAATCAAGTAGTCAATCAGCTCTTTGGAGCGCCACTGCCATTCAGTGTAGGTTGTTCCGCTGAAGGTGGCAAATGCCTCCACTGATGGATTCAGGGTTTCGAGCAGCTGCGTTACTTGCTGCACCTGCGTTTGGCGCGTCAGTGGCGGCAAAGGGGCTAAGCTATCGGCTACGGGCTGTCGGTCTATCAATATCACGAAGGCCGCATTCTTGGCAAACGTGGCCCGAGCCCGACGGCCGCTTGCAGAGGTATTGTCGGTAGGTGGTACCCCTTGGGTGCCGGCCCATAGGCCCCGGTACAGGCCACGCGCCGTGGGCATACGCAGACTGGCTTGCACTTGAGGCAATTCGTTGATGGTAAGCAGCGTACGTGGGTAATCGGAGCGGGCATTGGCTGGCCACCAGGCCCCCGTTTGAGCCTGGCCGGAGGAGGCGCAAATGGTCAGGATCAATGCTGTCAGAAATGATAATGATTTCAAAACGTTTATCGGTATTGTGTAAATTATGTTACCCGGCCTTCGATTGGCCCGGTTGGATAATTTCCGATAACGCAAAAGAGTTTCCAGTTTAGAAAAAACCCTTTTCAGCTCGATTAAGCCCATAAATAGACAAGCCGCCCTGTTCCAAAAACAGGACGGCTTGTCTAAAATCTAGATAGGTTACGGGGTGCTTGTCTGGGAAATATTTAATAGTCCGTACGACCAGCCTGCTGCTCCCAGGCCCGGAAACCGGCCAGTGCTTCATCACGCATCAACTCTGTCATGGGAATGTGGCGCTCCGTCAGCGGTTTATCCAGCTCATCATAAATGAACTGGTCATCGAAGCCAATGGCGGCGGCGTCCTGCTTGGTGTTACCATAGAACACGCGGCGTGGCCGGGCCCAATAAATAGCACCCAGGCACATGGGGCAGGGCTCACAGCTGGTATACAGGTCACAGTCATCCAACTGGAACGTACCCAGCGTGGCGCAAGCCTTCCGGATGGCATCCACCTCGGCGTGGCAGGTGGGGTCGTTGGTACTGGTTACCTGGTTGAAGCCCCGGGCAATAATCTGCCCGTTTTTAACTATCACAGCACCAAATGGGCCACCGTGGCCGGCCTGCATCTTTTCAATGGAGAGGCGAATAGCCTCACGCATAAATTCCGGATTAGGAGTATCCATGGGAAAGGGGGTAAGCAAACGAAAATTCCGGCCGGGCCGAAAGCAAAAGCAAAGTAACTGCGCAAAATACACTACCCGCGCGTTTTATTCCAGCATGTGGCTCATAGCCGGACGGCTACAGCAGCAAACCAGCATCTTTTTTTGCAGCAAGGTGCAACCTTTCGGTGTCCGGTCCGACTCTATATTGTGTAGACACTATAGAGGCTGTCTTCCGATAAACCCGGCACTGCTAGCTGATTTTTTTGGCTTGATAGTTGCAAGTGGATTTTCGAAAGAATAGTTTTTTAGGTGTTTTGGTTGTGGAAAAGGGGCGGGCCAGTGGTCCGCCTTTTTTTATTGCCTGACAGGTAGCTATTTGCTGCAATGAATCTTCGAATACCAATAGCTGCCGTATGCCTCCTGGCTATTTTGCTCGTTGTGGGGTGCAAAGCCCGGCACGCGCCGGAAGCTGCAGTGCCTGTGGAGCAGTACGTTATAAAACTCGTTTCGTACACCCGGCCGGGGTTTAATCAACGCATCGGTTTTTACCTGGATCTGAGTCGTCCATCAGGGCAAAAGCGGTTTTTTGTGTTGGACCTGCGTCGGCGGAAAGTGCTGGCGGCCGGGTTATGCTGCAGCGGACGCACTACGGCACTGGGGCAGGTTATCTACTCAAACACACCCGACTCCAACTGCAGCTCCAGGGGCCTGGCGAAAGTATCATACGCCTACACCGGTCAGTTCGGGGGGGCATACAAGCTGGTAGGACTTCATAATACCAATAGCCAGATATTCAAGCGGTTTATTGTGCTCCACGCACATAAGTGTGTACCCGCACAGCCGCAGGTTTTGCCCATATGCCGCAGCCAGGGGTGTCCTACAGTTAACCCAGCGTTTCTACGCACACTCAGCGGGTACATTGACAAAAGCCGGCAGCCCATCCTGCTGTATACGCAATAAGGGCTGCCAGCCGGCCGGATTTATATAACTACCCGCAACTCGTACGTTTCACTCGATGCGGCCCCGGAGGCATTTGTTCGGAAAGCGCCCACGCGGCTGGGGCCATACCCCAGGTTTACCTTCACCCACTCGTCGCGCACGGGCAGCTGTTGGAGCACTTGCTCACGTAGCCGAGCCAGGTCGTCGCGCAGATTCTGCAGGTTCTGGAAGGCTTCTTCGGTGTGTTGCGGGTAGCTGCCGGTGGAAGGGCGCTGGTCGAAAGCCGTAGTTGAATCCGGCGCGGTATGCGTGGCAGCAGTGGCCGCAATTTCAGCGTGCGACAACTCTTTTTCGGCCTCCAGATAGGCCTGTAACGTTTCTTCGAGCGATTGCAAGCTGGGGTCAAGGTAGTCGAGGTTGCTGGCCATGAGCGTAGGAAACTTATTAAGGAGATGCTTCGCAGAACGCAAAACGGAGGCAGAAGGATGCGGATTCAGGAGGATGGTACCAGTTTGGGCTTGTTGCGCTGGCACTTCTCGCCACAGTATTTTACCTCATCCCAGCAGTTGCGCCACTTCTTGCGGTACTCAAATGGCCGCCCGCAGGTAAGGCAGATTTTGGTGGGCAGATGGCCTTTGACGAGGCGGTTGGGCAGGCTCATAAATCAAAAAAGAAGGCGGGTACTGAATAACCCCATCCGGGCCGCGGAGGTTACAAACTGTGCCGGGTCGGCGGGCGGCCGTATCTTTGTGCCATGTCAAATTCTGTTTCCGTTGCGCCCGATGCCCTGGGCCAGGCCCTGCTGGCCTACCAGCGCGGCCATCTGAGTGCCACGCTGGCCGTGCATAGCTCCGTAGCCGACGAGGAAGTGCTGCCCGCCGCCTACTTTTTTCGCTCCCTCTGGGAGATGCCCGAAATGGAGCGTACCGCGCTGGAAGAGTGCCGGGGCCGGGTGCTCGATTTAGGGGCCGGGGCTGGCTGCCATGCCCTGGAGCTGCAACAGCGCGGCTTCCGGGTGAAGGCCGTGGATATTTCACCCGGGGCCGTGGAAGTGATGCAGGAGCGGGGTGTCCAGGAAGTAGCCTGTCACGACATCTTCGACCCGGCCCTGGCCGCTGGGGAAAAGTTTGATACCATTCTGATGCTGATGAACGGGGTGGGTCTCACGGGCACCCTGGCCGGACTGGAGCGGTTTCTGGAGCACGCCAAGAGCCTGCTGGTCCCCGGCGGCCAGATTCTGGCTACCTCCTCCGACATCAGCTACCTCTACGAGGATGAGGATGGCGCCTTGGTGTTTGATCTGAATGCGCCCTATTACGGGGAGGTAGAATACACTATGCAGTTTGCCCACCAGACCGGCGCGGCCTTCCACTGGATTTTCACTGACCCCGCGCTGCTCCAGGACTACGCCGAAGCCGCCGGCTACACCGTAGAGTTTCTGGAAGAAGACGACCAGCAGCAATACCTCGTGCGCCTCACGCTGGCGTAGCCACTGCGCTAAACAAGGTTTCACTCCGGCAGTTATCCGACTTCCTAATCTTCTTTTTCTATGCCCGGATTCGAAAGAACCTACACTGTGCGCTGGGCCGATATGGACCCGAACGGCCACATGCGTCACTCTGCCTACACCGATTACGCCGCTCAGCACCGCATCGAGTATCTGTCGGAGCACGGCTTTACGTTGCCGTTTTTCGCCAAAACAGGCCTTGGGCCCATTCTCTTCCGCGAGGATACCCGCTTTCTGAAAGAGCTGCACATCAACGAGCAGCTACGCGTGACCGGGGAGCTGTCGGGGCTTAGCGAGGATGGTTCCCGCTGGAATATCATCCACACCCTTTACAAACCCGACGGCCGCCCGGCCGCCACGGTGGCCGTGGAAGGGGCATGGCTGGATTTGCGCGCCCGCAAACTCACCGTGCCGCCCGCCGAAATAGCCGCTCTGATGCGCGACCTGCCGCGCCACGCTTCGTACCAGGATATCATCCGGGAGACACGATAAATCAGCGAAGAACTGCAACGGAGCAAAGCCCTGGCATCATCATGACGCCGGGGCTTTGTCTTGTTACTTGTTCTCCCTGACCTTCTGCGCAATGCGCTCTACCTGTTTCTGGTGGTGCAGCACGTGGTCAATCATAAAATCCAGGGTCTGATAGATGGTGAGCATGCCGGAGCGGGGGTGCTTGAAGATAGACCGGTTGAGCAGGTTGCTCGGATACTCGTTCAGGAGGCGCTCCAGACGACGGCGCACCGCGGCCCATTCGGCCTGCAGCTCGGGCAGCGGTGGCAGCTCGGTGGGCGTCAGTTTCTCCAGATAGGAGGGGGCCTTGAAGCGCGTGAAGGGTAGCCGCAGCAACACCCGCAACAGCCGCGACTTCAGAAACGCCCCGAACCCTGATTTCTCCAGCGACTCGGTCTGGAGCAGCTTTTTCTCCATGTATTGCCCAATGCCGGTTTCCGACACCACCAGGTGCTGCACCACCTGCGCCGCCGACCACTGACCCGGCCCCGGCTGCTGGGTAGCCCGGGGGCCGAGAGCTGCTACGGTATCCAGCAGGTGGGTGGTGGCCAGTTCGAGTTGTTCGAAGCGAAGATGCAGCCGGTGATTCATGTGCGGGCAGGATGGGTTGGGGCAAAAGATACGGAAAATGAGCTGCCGGGTGGCTAACCAGGGGCATTCCTGCCATCTGCGCTCTATGTACGCCGCCGCTTATCGGGGCCAATTGCCAGCGCAACATCCATACCCGGAAAATAATTGGGGCTGTTCTTTTCAGAGTGTACTATTATAATAATTATTATAATTAAATATATATTTATATCGATATATTAGGTAAGTGCTTTGTTCCACTTCACCTCACCTCATATGCTGCACACCACACACCACATCACCCGTTGGGGGTTGCTGCTGGTATTGCTGTTTGCAAACCTGTCAGCTTTTAGCCAGGGCCAGCTGCGACCGGCCCCGCGTGCCCTGCCGGCCGAGGCCCGGCAGTACCTACAGAAATACCATCAGCAGTTAGGAGTAACCGAAACCGATATTCAGGATGTGGTGCTGAGCAGCGAGTCGCGCAGCCCCCGCAGCAAGGTGCACCTACTCTATGTGCAGCAGCGCCACGCCGGTATCGATATTCATGGTGCCATCAGTACGCTGGCACTGGGTGCCGATGAGGCCGTGGTGAGCGTGGCGGTACGCCTGCTTCCGCTGGAGCAGCGCCGGGGCACGCAATTGGCCACCCGGCCTACAACCTCGGCGGCGGATGCTGTAGCCGCCGCGGCCCGGCACGTGGGCGTGCCCCTGCGCGGGGCGCTGAACGTGCAGGCGCGCGGGGCCGATGCCAGCCAGCAGACGATTTTCTCAACTGCCGGCATTGCCCTGGAGCCAATTGGTGCCCGGCTGGTGTATCAGCCTTTGCCCGATGGGCAGCTGCGTCTGGCCTGGGAAGTGTCCATCTACCCGCTGGATGCGCTGAACTATTGGGTAGTTCGGCTGGATGCCGCCACGGGCCGGGTGCTGGATCAGGATAACCTGGTAAACCACTGCGAATTCGACAACGCCAGGCCCAGCGGAGCCGCTTCGGTAGTAGCCGCCCCGCTGCGGCAGCCTGCTCTGGCGGCTGCTCCAGCTGCCAATGCGTACAACGTATTTGCGCTGCCGGCCGAAAGCCCCAGCCACGGCAGCCGCAGCTACGTGCTGAGTACGGCCGCCGATGGTACGGCCTCGCCCGCGGGCTGGCACACTACGTCCGTTGGCAGCTACACCACCACGCGCGGCAACAACGTGCACGCCTACGAAGACCCCACCAACAATAACAACGTCGGCGGCACCAACTACAGTCCCGATGCCGGCCCCAGTCTGCTGTTCGACTATCCCATCAATTTCACCCAGCAACCCGTAACGTACCGCGACGCGGCTACGGCCAATCTGTTCTACATGAACAATATCATGCACGACGTGTGGTATCAGTACGGCTTCGATGAGGCGAGCGGCAGCTTCCAGGTAGATAATTTCGGGCGTGGGGGCGTGGGCGGCGACGATGTGCGGGCGGAAGCGCAGGACAGCCGTAATATCTTGACCACTCGCAACAACGCCAACTTCTTCACGCCGGTTGATGGGCAGCGGCCCCGCATGCAGATGTACCTGTGGAGCGGCATTCCGGACCCCGAAATGTTTAAGGTAACGGCTCCCGCGGCGCTGGCTGGTACATACAAAACGCTGGAAGCAGTGTTCAGTGCTCCGCTTACGCCGGCACCCGTAACCGGTAAGCTGGTGCTGGCCACTACCGCAACGGGTACTGGTCAGGAGGGCTGCACGCCCCTGAGCAACGCTGCAGCCATGGCTGGTAATATTGCGCTGGTGTACCGGGGCTCGTGCGGCTTTGCAGTGAAAGCCCAATATGCGCAGGAAGCCGGGGCTATTGCCGTAGTGGTTATCAACAACGTAGCCGGTGACCCCATCACTATGGGCGGCACGCCCGCTGTACCCATTACCATTCCGGCCGTGATGATCGGGCAGGCTGATGGAGCAACCATTCGGGCGGCGCTGGATGCGGGGCAGGAAGTACGTCTGGCCCTGCGCAATGCGGGTGCCGGCCCCGAGTTGGATGGGGATTTTGACAATGGCATCATCGCCCACGAGTACGGCCACGGTATCTCCAACCGTCTCACCGGCGGGCCGGCTACCACCTCCTGCCTGCAGAACGCCGAGCAGATGGGCGAAGGGTGGAGCGACTGGTTTGGGCTGATGCTGACCATGCAGCCGGGCGACACCGGGCCCAAGCGCCGCGGCATTGGTACGTACGCCCTCGGGCAGGCTACCAACGCCCAGGGCATCCGGCCGGCTCCGTATAGCACCGATTTTGCCGTGAACAGTTATACCTACGCGGCCACCAACAACCTCAACCTGACGCAGCCGCACGGGATAGGGTTTGTGTGGGCCTCCATGCTCTGGGATTTGAACTGGGCCCTGATCGACAGATACGGTTTCAACCCGGATGTGTACCACGGTACCGGCGGCAACAACCTGGCCATGCAGCTGGTGATGGACGGCCTGAAGCTACAGGCCTGTAACCCCGGCTTCGTAAATGGGCGCGACGCCATTCTGGCCGCCGACCGGGCCGATAACGCCGGGGCCAACCAAAAGCTCATCTGGCAGGTATTTGCCCGTCGGGGGCTAGGCTACAGCGCCAGCCAGGGCCGTAATACCAGTCGCACGGATCAGGTGGAAGCCTTCGACCTGCCGCCCCTGTACGCCTGCGACCCGCCCACGCTCACCGTGTCGCCAAACACCACGTTCAGCGGTGGGGCTCCCAAAACCATTTACCTGGGTTACGGGCTGCAAAGCCTTACGCTGCAGGCCAGCGGTATCAACATCGTGAGCTATAGCTGGGCCCCGGCCACGGGCCTGAGCAGCACTACCAGCGCCGCTCCGGTATTTACGCCCACTGCCCCGGGCACCTACACCTTCACCGTTACCGCCACCAACAACAACAGCTGCGTGGAAAAGGCCACGGTAACGATAAATGTAGTAGATGTGCGCTGCGGCAATAAAAACGATAAGGTGCAGGTATGCCATAAGGGTAATCTGATCTGTATTTCGGCTTCGGCTGTAATAGATCATCTAAACCACGGCGACAACGTGGGCCTGTGTAACAACCCGCAGACCGGTTCCGCCGACGACGCCACCGGGGTAGCCTCCACCGACGAGGGGCGCTTCCGGGCTAGTCCCAACCCGGCCGGCGACGCTACCACCTTTACCTTCCGGCTGAACACCGCCGGCCGTTACCGCGTGGAAGTACTGAACCTGCAGGGTGCTTTGGTAGCTGTGGCGGCCGAAGGACAGGGCCAAGCCGGCCAGGCGGTGGCCGTACCCTTCCGGCCCGAGCGACTGGCTGCCGGCGTGTACATGGCCCGGTTAGTAGCCCCCGGCGGCAGTCAGTTCGTGCGCGTGCTCTGGCAGCCCTAATGCCTGGGGCTGACGGCAGCCCAACAAAAAAGCTCGACTCCGGCCGGAGTCGAGCTTTTTTGTTGGATGGCAAGGCAAATATCCCGGCCAGCCGGCTTACTTGCTCACGTACAGCACTTCCTTCACGGCCTTCACGGTGCGCTCTACGTTGGGCAGAGAGGCTTCGATGAGGGTAGGCGCGTAGGGCAGGGGCACGTCCTGGCAGGTGATGCGCAGTACGGGCGCGTCGAGGAAGTCGAAGGCGCGGCGCTGCACCATGTAGGCCAGCTCCGAGCTGATGCTGGCCAAGGGCCAGGCTTCTTCCACTACCACCATGCGGTTGGTTTTCTTCACCGATTCGATGAGCGTATCGTAGTCGATGGGACGTACGGACCGCAGGTCGATTACCTCGGCGTTGATGCCTTCCTTGGCCAGCTCATCGGCGGCGGCCAAAGCCACTTTCATCATTTTGCCGAAGCTCACGATGGTTACCGACTCGCCCTGACGTACCACGTTGGCTTTGCCAATCGGAATGAGGTATTCCTCTTCGGGCACCTCGCCCTTGTCGCCGTACATCAGTTCCGACTCCATGAAAATCACCGGATCGGCGTCACGGATGGCGGATTTCAGCAGGCCTTTGGCGTCGTAGGGGTTCGACGGAACCACTACTTTCAGGCCGGGGGTGTTGGCGTACCAGTTCTCGAAGTTTTGGGAGTGCTGCGACGACAGCATGCCGGCGTTGCCGGTAGGGCCACGGAACACGATGGGGCAGCTGTACTGCCCGCCCGACATGGAGTAGATTTTGGCGGCGGAGTTAATCACCTGGTCGATGGCCACCAACGAGAAGTTGAAGGTCATGAACTCGATGATGGGCAGCAGGCCGTTGATGGCCGCACCCACGCCGATGCCGGCAAAGCCCAGCTCGGCAATGGGCGTGTCAATCACGCGCTCCGGGCCGAATTCGTCGAGCATGCCCTGGCTTACTTTGTAGGCGCCGTTATACTCGGCTACTTCTTCGCCCATCAGAAACACGCGCGGGTCGCGGCGCATTTCTTCAGACATGGCTTCACGCAGGGCTTCCCGGAATTGGATGGTCCGCATACTTGTCAGGTGCTTGTCAGATCAGAAAGAAAAAGCCGGCTCTGAACCGGCGTGTAAAGCTACGACGAGTAAGCGGGACGGACAAACAAACAATACTGCCGCCCAGTGTCCCCAACGTTACCCAAGTAGTGAGTAGGCAAGGTAAAGGCAGCACAGCGCCGCTAGGAGCAGAAAAATACTAGCGGCTTTCACTACCTCTGAATCCCTTTTGCTTACCCAAAGTGCTACCCCTACACCTCCTATGATTATACCAAATAGAGCAGCTACCGCCGCTACAACATAGCCTCCCAAGCTAAGTATAGTGGTTTCGTTGAGTAAGACTGTATGTAACGTTGTCATTGCGAAAGGTAGATTCAATAGATGGCTGCTGCAACACCAACCTATCCTCTGGCAGTTGTCGGATTTTTAGCGCAGTGCTTTTACGAAGAGCTTCGAAAACCGCTTATAGCTGATGATGTAGTTATTTTAAACGCTAAAACAGAAGATACCGAGCAGGAAGAATACAAGAGCATACATTACTCTAAATGTTCCAACATTATTGGGGTGAGTAGACTGCTTTGTAGCAGGCCAGATGCTAATACCCGCAATCAAAAAAGCACATAAGCCTATAGCTTTCATGAAATAATCAGGAGAGGCCATTTCATCCAGCAGAAGAGTGAGCACGCACATTGTTTTGTAGATCGAATAGAGCTACCGCAGCGACTCCATAAACTGCTTGCCTTTGGCGAATTCGCGGAACTCCAGGTCCTCCACGGCGCGGTTGGCGTAGGTGCGGTCCAGCTGCACGGCGCGGCGCAGGTGCATGACCATGGCGTTGGTGGAAGCTCCCGCCATCATTGTGGGGGTGATGCTCATGCGGCGCTACGAGGCCGCTGGTATCGACGCGCCCCCGCGGCTGGCCCCGCTGGTACAGCACTCGTTCATCAACGGCAGCGTGCTGCTCGGCCTGATTGCCGATACCAAACAGGCCAACGGCATCAAGCCCTTCATCACCGACATCTTCAAGGGCTTTCCGGCCATCTTCCTGTTCGAGATGGGCATGGTCACGGCCCGGCGCCCCACGGTCTTTTTACGCTACGGGCGCTTTGTGGCTGTCTTCGCCGTGCTCGTGCCGCTGCTCAATGGCTGCGTGGTGGCCGTCGCCAGCCACGGCATCACCGAAAGCGTGGGCAACCGGTTCATCTTTGCCATCCTGGCGGCCAGCGCCTCCTACATTGCCGTGCCGGCAGCCATGCGCCTGGCCGCCCCCAAAGCCGACCCGGGCCTGTACCTGCCCATGGCCCTGGGCGTGACGTTTCCCTTCAACATCACGCTGGGCATGCCGCTGTACTTTGCCCTCGTGCAGCACACCTGAGGGGGATTCAGTAAGCAGACCAGTCGGACTATAAGCGCGGCGGACCGGGCAGCCATTGGCTGCCCGGTCCGCCGCCGGTGTGCTACCCCATCTGCCTACGCCCTCCGCCTAAGCCAGGGCCGCAAAGGCCAGCTGCTCCAGAAAGGCGCGCAGGTTGTTGCTGGCCGCGTCGCGGGTCGCTGCGTCGGTGAGCGAAGGCAGGTGCTGAGCAAAGAACAGCTGCTTGCGGGCCGACTCCAGCAGGGTGCTCACCAGCGCCTGCGGGTAGGGGTAGGCGGGGTTGATTTCCTGCACCACGGCCACGATGCCGGCTGCCAGCTGCTTGTACTCGCGGAACAGCCCTTCCCGGTTGTCGTCGTCCACGTCGCGGGTCAGGTAGGCCTTGGATGCCTCGTGCACCACGATGCGGTAGAGGGCGGCCTCGTCGAGCTCGGTGGTGGCCGGGTCGTCCTGGTGGGCGCGGGTGAGGATGCCCAGGATCAGGCGCAGCCGCTGACCGGCGTCGGGCACGTTGTGGGTATGGAACCGGATCTGGTAGCGCAGCGTGGCCCAGTGCCAGCTCACCAGATACACCAGCAGCCGGTGCTTGTTCTCGAAGTAGCGGTACAGCGACCCTTCAGTGGATTCCAGGCGCTGGGCCAGCTTCTTGAACGTGAATTGCTCGAAGCCGATTTCGTCGATCAGCAGCACGCTCTGGGCCACCAGCTGACGGCCCAACGCAGTGGCCTGCGGATCGCGCAGGTAGAGTTTTTCGTTTAGATCGAGGCGGAGTTGCGCGTTCATGCGGTCAAAGCAAAAGATACTACTCTCAAAGATGGGAGTTTTACTTGTTTCTGTACGCCGCGCCGGTTAAGCGGCGGGGCTACTCTCCCTGGCCCAGCGAAAACGCCCGCTGCCCGTTCAGCAGATACAGGTGCTCGGTCTTGATGATGTAGAACCCGAAATCGACCAGGCGGTGCAGTAGAGACAGCACGTCCGAGAACGGCACGGGGGTGAACTCCGGCCGGGACCCACGCACCAGGGCATCGGCGGCCACGAAGCGGCAGCGCCAGTGGTCGGTGCAGAACGTTTCGGGGTGGCCGTCGGGGTACACCTTCACGCCGCGGTTGGTTATCAGTTTGAGCTGAAGGCGGCCGCCGGTGAGGCGCTCCAGCTGCCGGCCCAGCTCGGCCGCCGACTGGCCATCCCAGCGCAGGAACACATCCACGCCCACCAGCTGCTGCTGCACCGGCACTTTCTCGGGTAGGGGAGCGGGGCGGGCCGACACTACAGGGGCCGCGTCCTCGCGCACGGGCATGGCCGCCAGCTGCCGTGGTATCTGGCCCAGGCGGGCAATAACGGCCTCCGCAAATTCGTCCGTGCTCACCTGTCGGCGGCTGGTGGCGGGGTGGTAGATGTCGGCCGGGTGCAGGCCATCTTCCAGGGTGCAGAGCCAGGCGTTGTGCACGCGGGCGGCTACCGCGTGCTGCCCCAGGTGCCCGAGCATGAGCACGGCCGCCTGCAACAGACCCGAGGGGTTGGCCACGTTGCGGCCGGCAATGTCGGGGGCCGAGCCGTGGATGGCCTCAAACAGGGCCCCACCGTCGCCGATATTGGCCGAGCCGGCCAGCCCCACCGAGCCGGTGAGCTGGGCCACCACATCGGAAATAATGTCGCCGTAAAGGTTCATGGTCACCACCACATCGTAGCGCTCGGGCGTGTCGGCCAGCCGCGCCGTACCGATGTCGATAATCTGGTGGTCCTGCTCAATATCGGGGTACTCGCGCCCGATTTCCGTGAACACCCGGTGAAACAGGCCGTCGGTGAGCTTCATGATGTTGTCCTTGGTCATGCACGTGAGGCGACGGCGGCCGTGCGCCCGGCAGTACTCGAAGGCGTAGCGCACAATTTTCTCGCAGCCCGGGCGGCTCACCAGCTTCAGGCACTGCACCACGTCGGGCGTCTGCTGGTGCTCGATGCCAGCGTACAGGTCTTCCTCGTTTTCCCGGATGATGACGACGTCCAGCGTCGGGTGCCGGGTCGCCACGGCCGGGTACAGCGAGCGGCAGGGGCGCACGTTGGCGTACAAACCCAGCGTCTTGCGCAGCGTCACGTTCAGGCTCTTGTAGCCCCCGCCGAGCGGCGTGGTAATGGGCGCTTTGAGCAGCACCCGGGTGCGGCGTAACGACTCCCAGGCTTCGGGGCCGATGCCCGAAGCGTGCCCGGCGTGGTACACGGCTTCGCCCACCTCAATGAACTCGGGGGCCAGCGCCGCCCCGGCCGCTTTCAGAATGCGCAGGGTCTGGGTCATGATTTCCGGGCCGATGCCGTCGCCGGCGGCTACCGTGATAGGAACAGGAAGTGGCATGGGACAAAGAAGGAAGGATGAAGAAAGGCTTACCGCAGCAAAAGTATGTTTACGTTTTTAAATAGTAGCAATACTACTAAAAAAAGGAGTAAATTTGAACTGCTGTCTGGTGGCCGTTATTTCTGTCCCGCCGCTGCGGCTGCACCCCATGCCACGCCCTATCTGTCTGCGCCTGCGCTCCCGCCGGATTCGGTCGCCCAACTGGTAGCGGCGCGCTGCTGCGCGTCCCGCGCGGCCAGTTCTTATGTTTCACCTTACCTGCTTTTAGCCATGATCCGTTTGCTTTGCCTGTTCTTGTTGCTGCTGCCACTGGGTGCCCGCGCCCAGATCGAGCCCGAGGGGCCCCTGCAGTGGGTGCGCCTGCCGCAGTACCAGCTGCAGTACCACGTGCCCGCCGACTGGACGCCGGTGCGCCAAATCACCGACAGCAGTCTGGTAGTCACCTACTTCAATCCCGACCATACCCTGCGCTTCGTGGCCGGCAAGGTGCAGAACGCCGCCGCCCGCACCACGCCCGCCGAGGCGCTGGCCCAACTGGCCCGCCAGTACGGCGTGACGCCGCCCCCGCCGGTGCCGGCCGCCTACGACGGCGTTCAGTTTCTGGAAACCGCCGGCACGGGCCGCCTCGATGGTCAGCCGCAGCGCTACCAGGCTTTGGCCGCCGAGCACCGCGGGCACCTGCTGCTCGTGTACATCACGGGGGCACCCGAGGTCTTCGTCGCCCATCAGGCCGAGGTGCAGCGAATATTACACAGTATGAGAACGTACCGGGGGCGGGGCCGCTGATGCCCACTTCCCCGACAGCGACTTCCGCCTTTACGCCCCGCCCGTCCCCCCCCCCCGTCAACGATACCGAAGCCGACCGGGTACGCCGGCTCTGCGCCATTTGATCCGGCTGGCTGTTCTTTCCACAGTCCCCATTTTTGTCATGCCCTATCCTCTCTGGCTCAAACCCCGCTCCGTATGATAACCAACACTACTCTCGGCACAGATGTGGCCCACGCCGCGGCCTTGTTGCGCGCAGGCGAACTGGTAGCCGTGCCCACCGAAACCGTGTATGGTTTGGCGGGACATGGCCTGCGCGAAGACAGCCTGCGCCGCATTTTTGCGGTGAAGGGCCGGCCCCTCACCAACCCGCTCATTCTGCACTTTGCCAGCGTGGCGCAGCTGGCCGCGTATGTACGCATGGATGCCGTGCCCGCGGCGGCCCATCAGCTGCTGGACGCCTTCAGCCCGGGGCCGCTCACGCTGCTGCTGCCCCGCGAGCCGGCCGTGGTGCCCGACCTTGTCACGGCCGGCCTGCCCGATGTGGCGGTGCGCATCCCAGCTCACGCTCTGATACAGGAACTGCTGCAGCAGCTCGATTTTCCGCTGGCGGCGCCCTCGGCCAATCCCTTCGGCTACATCAGCCCCACCCGGCCCGCGCACGTGCTGGGCCAGCTCGGCGGCCGCATTCCCTACGTGCTCGACGGCGGGCCGTGCCAGGCGGGCATTGAAAGCACAGTGGTAGGGTTTGGGCCTGAAGGCGAGCCGGTAGTATACCGCGCCGGGGTGATTTCGCTGGAAATGCTGCAGGCTGTGGTGCCGGCGGCCCGCCTGCGCAGTGCCCCGGAAAAAGCCCGCCCCGCTGCCAGTCCCGGCTTGTTGCCTTACCATTACTCTCCCCACACACCGCTGCAACTCTTCGGCCCGGGGCAGGCTACATTGCCTCCCTTCGATGCGGCCACCACGGGCGCGCTTACCCTACGCGAGCCGCTGCCCGGCCTGCCCGCCGACCGACAGGTGGTGCTGAGCCCCGGCCGCGGCGACCTGACCGAGGCAGCCCACGAGCTCTACGCGGCCCTGCACCACCTCGACTCCCTGGGGTTGGGCCAGTTGCTGGCTGAGCGCCTACCCGATACCCGCCTGGGCCTGGCCCTGAACGAGCGACTGGAAAAAGCTGCCGCCCGCACGTAGTATATCCGGCCGCCGGGGGCTTTTTTGCGAGCTTACAGTGGTAGGCTTACTTCGGGGGAAAGCCCCTGCGGTAAGCTGCCACTGTAAGCTCATAGTCTTCATTGGTAAGCATCTGCTCGGTTACGGACCAATACAACAGCCGAGCCGCTCAACATATGCCTGAGTGATACGCTGCCGTTTGATGGCACGGTGGGCGTGTTCGATGATGACTCTTCGCTTATTGCCGGATAATGCGCTGCCGCCAGCAGAAGCCCGGTGCAGTTACTTCCAACAGGTACACCCCGGGGAGCAGCGCGTCCAGCGGCCAGCTGGATAATTGCCCCCCGGCCGCGGTACGGCGCTGCTGCTGTTGGCCGACCAGGTTGTATATGCCAACGGAATACGTATCAGGGGCCAGCGCCGTCAGATCGAGCGTTACGGTGCCGGCGGCGGGGTTGGGATACAGCCTGGGCTGGCCGGTTGGGGCGGCTAGCTGTACTACCCGGACGCCGGAGTAGGTGAAGGTGCTGTCCTGGTCAACCTGCCGCAGGCGGTAGTAGAGCAGCGGCTGGGCAGGAGGGTAATCGGTGAAGGTGTAGGTACGGGGTGTTGTGCTCTGGCCAGCCGCCGGGCGGCTGCTCACGCGCGTGAAGCGGTGCCCATCCACACTGCGCTCCACCTCGAAGCGGGCGGAGTTGATTTCCTGCGCCGTAGCCCAACGCAGCTGCGCGGCGGCGGCGCACCCAACAGCTTCAAAATACTGCAGCGTGACCGGCAGCGGCACCAGCCGGCAACTGCTGACCTGGGGTAGTTCCTCGGGCAGCACATCGGTGCGCCACAGCGGGGCCAGCTGCGAGCCGGGCGTGGCTCCAAAGGCATCCGGGCCGGCAGAAGTACCTGTCAGGCCGTTACTGCCCGGCACGGCCTGCGAGGCGGCCGCCAGCGCCCCGGACGCCAACACTACGCCGGCGGAGCCTCCCCCGCCCGGGCCGTGGGGCCCGGTGGCGGCCAGGTTGTTGTCGCCACCGCGCCCCCCGTTGGCCACCACCGTGAGGCCCGTCAGGCTGCCGCGGCTCATCACCACTACGCTGCCGCCGCCCCCCCCGCCGCCCCCGCCGTCGTTGTCAACCGGCAGCGTAACCGAGGCCCCGCTCACATCGATGATGCCCGTTCCGACCAGTTGATCCAGATTGAGCAGCACGATGCCGCCCCCGGCCCCGCCGCTGGAATTGAAGCCATTGTTGACGTTGACGGCCGCTCCCTGGCCACCCGTGCCGTTGTTGGTGGAGCCGGCCCCGCCGCCGCCGCCCAGCACCACCCGCCCCGGCTGCGCCGCCAGAAAAGGCTCTCCGCCGTTGCCCCCGGTGGCGTTACCCACAAACCAGGCGTTGCCACCCTGGCCGCCGAAGCCGCCGTTGGCCCCGCCGCCGCCGCCCGTGTTATTCTGGTTATTGCGCGTGTTGCCATCGGTGCCGCCGCCCCCGGCATTGGCCGGGGCACCCCGGCCCATGCTGCCGCCCGGGTAGCCCTCACTGCCCGTGTTCAGCAGCACCCCCGCCCCGTTGAGCAGGCGTGGGGTGCCGGCCAGTCCTTCTCCCTTGGCTGCGTGCACCGCCGTGCCCCAGCGCATGGCCCAGTCGGTGGTGCTTACCCCGGCCGGGGCCGGGCCGCCCAGCAGCACTCCGCCTCCGCCCCGGAAGCCGGCCCCGCGTGCGTCGAGCCGGTAGCCGGCCGGCTCAAACGGGCCCTCCACCTGCAGGGCCAGCACCCCACCGGTACGCCCGTCCCAGGCGGCGGGCTGGGCGTCGGCCCCCAGCGTGAGGCTGCGGAAGCGGGGCACCCGGATAACCTGGTACCGGCGGGCCCCGGCGTTGGTGGTGGCGTCACTGTTTTGGTAGATAGCAGTGAGCGGGGCGGCCAGCAGCAGCGTGCCCCCGGCACCGGGCGTAACCGACGACCCGGTAACGTAGCGGTACTCGTAGCGCCCGGCCCAGCAGGTGCTCCAGAGATGGCCGCGGGCCGGCAGATACTCGTAGGCCAGCCCGTCGCCGTACGCGGCCGAGTTGCTGTAATCCAGGTCGGCGCCCTGCATCTGCATCACCAGCACCAGGTCGCCGGCCTGGATGGCCTCGGCGTCGGGCGCCGCCCGGGCCGGGCCCACGCGCAGGGTGGTGCCCGCGGCTGTGCCCAGGCCGGGGTAGTAAGTGTTCAGGCGCTGGCCGGGGCTGGTGACGGCCGTGAGGGTGGCGGGGCCGGGGCAGAACGTGCTGGCCACGGGCCCGGTAATGGTGGTCTGCCAGGAAGCCAAGGGGCCGCTGCTGTCGTTATTGGCGGGCAGCGGGTCGCCCTGGGCCGTGGTGCTGGTAGCCCACACCTGCGCCGCCACAATGGTGCCGGCCGGCGGGGTATCGAAGCTGATGGATACGCTCGTGGCTGTACGGGCTGCAATTTCGGCCACGGCGGGCACCGTCACCCGCCCGGTGGCGGCGTCGTAGCGGCCGCCGCCGCTCACGGCCACACCCGTTAGGTTGGCTGGCAGCTGGGCCGCCAGCGCCACCTGGGTGGCCGTGGATGGACCGTAGTTTACGGCCTGCACCTGGTAGCCGACCCGGCCCGGGCCGGCCACAGTGGCCGGGCCCGTGCCCAGGGCCGCCACATCGGCCACCTGCACCGGGGCACAGGTGGTGAGGGCGGCCGGCTGGGTGCCGTCGTTGTTCAGGGCGGCCGGGTCGGCGCTGGTGGCCGTGCTGGTGCCCACGGCCGACACGGCGGTGCGGGCCGGCATCAGCAGGCGCACCGTGTGTACCCGGGACGTACCGGCGGGCAGGTCGGCCGCCGGAAACACCACGGCCCCGGTGGTGGTGCCGTACACGGCGTTGTGGGAGGCCGTCACCTCGCTCAGGTAAGCCGGCAGCCGCACCCGCCCCTGCACGCTGGTGGCCGCCACCGTCCCGGCGTTGGTCAGCGTCAGGCTTAGCTCGACATAGGCCCCGGCCGGCACGGTGGCCGGCCCCCGCAGCGTGGCCTGCACATCGGCACTGAGGCTGGTAATGATAACCGTAATGTTGGCCGAGTTGGAGAGGGCCCCCTGGGTGTCGCGCACCCGGTAACCAATAGTGGCCCCCGTAGAGCCCGCCGCGGGTACAAAGGTGACTACGCCCGTGGTGGTGTTCACCGAAAACCGTCCGCCCGTGGTAACTCCCGAGCTCGGGCTGAGCGTAACGCTGCCGGGGACGAGCGTGGCGTAGCCGTTGGCGTCGGTGTCGTTCTGCAGAACCGGAATCTGCACGGCCGTGCCCGTCAGCGTGGCAGCCACATCGCGCACGGCTACCGGGGCCGCGTTGCTGACCGTAATGGTAATCTGCGCGGCTCCCGATACCCGGCCCAACTCATCCTGCACGGTGTAGGTGGTGCTGGAAGTACCGGTGAAGCCGCCCGCCGGGGTGAACGTCACGCTCCCGGTGGCTTCCACCCGGAAGGTGCCTCCTCCGTTGGTTCCGATAGGTGAGCTGATCTGCACGGTGGCCGCCCGGATCGTGGCGGCTCCATCGGCGTCGGTGTCGTTACTAGTCACGGCTACCGTTACCGGGGTATTGGTGGGGGTGGTGGCGGCATCGGCCCGGGCCAGGGGCGCAGCATTGGTCAGCGTCAGTGTCAGCGTGGCCGGGGCCGAGGCCGCGCCGGTTTGGTCCTGCACCGTGTAGCGGATGCGGGCGGTGGTCTGGCTGCCGCTGAAAGGGGCGGGGCGGGCACGCACCAGCCCCGTTGCATCCACGCTGAAGGTTGCTCCCTGACCAGCCACATCGGTGGTGCCGCTGCTTGAGGAGCCTAGCAGCAGGACGGAGGCCGGATTGAGGGCGGCCGTGCCGGGCTGGTCGTTGGCCAGAATAGTCAGCTCTGTGGCCGCGGTATAGGAGCGCGTGAAATTGTCGTCGGCGGCCAGCGGCCCGGCCACTGCCAGGCGGTGGTCGGCCGGGAGCATGCGCGGGGCTAAGCCCACTACCCAGGAACTGCTCGCCAGCAGTAATACCAGAAGCACTGCCCGGCAAAGGCGCGGAAAACCAATCGTCATAGAAAAGGCGGATGCACGCAACAGGGCCGGGGGTGATCTGCCGGCTCCGTGCCCACCCCCGGATAATTTCTTGCCACACCCGCCACTGGCTAGTGTTGTTTAATAGGTAAAACACTGATAAACAGTTGATAGACTCCTGTGATTAGGGTGCTGCAAATCCTGCGGCCAGTCGCCCTGATCAGGGCAGGGGTCCAGAATGAGGAGACTCGCTCCAGAATTCGGACGTGCCGTGGCGGGCGGGCGGCGGGGTGGGGCAACCAGCCTATCGGTTACTAGGTAGGTGCAATAGAGCTTTATCTGCATGACTGACAGTGTTATGCGTCGGATTTAACCAGCTATTCGGGTGAAGCTCCGCGCGGGCGCATCCGGCCCGGGGCGGGCTGGCACACATGCTGCCCTCACCGCGGATCTCATATCTGGCCTAAGGCATAATTCTGTTTGTACCAACATATGGTTGTTGAACCGCTACCCTTTGCACCGGCATCCTCAGCCGCTGCGCCCACCCTGCTGGAGGCGTCTCCGTTACCCATCCCGTCGGCCGGCAGCCCGCTGCTGGAGCTGGTGCACCATCTGCCCTACGGGCTCCTGCTGCTGCGCCCCGAAGGCACAATAGCCTGCTGCACCAGCGCCTGGGGCCACCTGCTGGCGTTGCCCCGCCCGGCCGGGCAGTGGGAAGGCCAGTCGCTGCGGCAGCTCTCGGCCTACATTCTCCCCCGGCTCACTCCCGAGTCGGCGGCCGAAGTGGGACCTTGGCTGGCTGCGGCCGGCACCGGCGCCACGCCGGTTGCTGTGCACCTGCACCTGCGCACCGGCGCCGTGCTGGTGTGCGAAGCCGCTTCCACGCCGCCGGGCGTGCTACTGACGCTGCGCGACGCAAGCGCCGACTACCAGCGGCTCCGCGAGCTGACGGCCCTGGCCGAGCTGGCCGAGCACAGCCCGCAACCCATGGTGCATCTGGCCCCGGGCCGCCGCCCGCTCTACGCCAATGCCGCTGCCCGTGAGCTGGGTAGCCGGCTTACCCGCGCCGAGCGGGTGCGGGTGCAGCGCCAGCTGCGGGCCTACTTCCGGGCCGATACCTCCCCCTCGCACCCGGAACTGCAGCTCAATCAGCGCACCTTTGCGTTGCACTGCGCCCGGCCGCCCCGGCATTCGGGCGTACACCTGTACCTGAGCGACATAACGGACCATCTGGCCATGCGCCGGGAGCTGGCCGCGCAGCAGCAGTTTACCGAGCAGGTATTGGATACCATCCCGTGCGCCGTGTTTGTGGTCGATTCTCAGCACCAGGTAATCTTTCAGAACCGCACCATGCGCGAGCTGATCCAGGCCTCTCCCTTCGGGGAAGGACAGCAGAGCCGCACGCCGGAGCAGACGGCCCGCGAGGTAGCCGATTACCAGGCCACCAACGATTTGGTGCGCCAGACCGGGCAGGATGTGGTGCGCGAGGAGCCCTTCACCCTGGCTAATGGTATCACCCATTGGTACTACGCCGTGAAGCGCCCGCTGCGCCGGCCCGATGGCGACGTGCATGTGCTGCACGTGAGCCTGGATATTACGGCCCTGAAGCACACCCAGCAAACGCTGGAGCGCAGCGAGAAACAGTACCGCGACCTGATGCACTACACCCAGGCCCTGATCTGCACCTACGATATGGATGGTAATGTGCTGTCGGTAAACCCGGCCCTGGCCCAACTGCTGGGCCGGCCCGCCGAGCAGCTGGTGGGCAAGCCCGTGGCCCGGCACCTGCCGTTTGATGACCGGGCCGCCTTTGCCGACTGGATGCGCCACGTTGCCAGCGGAACGGCCACCAAGGGCGTACTGCGGCTGCAGCTGCCCGGCACCGATGAAACGCGCCACCTGCTTTACCACAACGTGGCCGTGCTGGAGCCCGAGCAGCCGCCCTACGTGATTTCCCACTCGCACGACATCACCGACCGGGTGCTGGCCGAGCGGGAAACAGAGAAAGCCCGGCTGGCGGCCGAAAAGGCCGTAAGGGCCCGCGAAAACTTCCTGGCCAACATGAGCCACGAGATCCGCACGCCCATGAACGGGGTGCTGGGCGTAGCCAACCTGCTGGCCCGCACACCGCTCACGGCTCAGCAGCAGGAGTACCTGACCACCATCCGCAACTCGGGCCAGCACCTGCTGGCCGTGCTCAACGATGTGCTGGACATGGCCAAGATTACCAGTGGCAAGCTGGAGCTCGACAATTCGCCCTTCAACGTGTGCGATTCGGTGGCGCAGACTCTGCACCCGCTGCTGCTGCAGGGGCAGGAAAAGGGTATCACCTTCGTGACCCGGCCGTTGCACGAGTCCTGTCCGATGCCGTGGGTATCGGGCGACGCGCACCGGCTCAACCAGATCATGCTGAACCTGGTCAGCAACGCCATCAAGTTCACGCCCCGCGGCGGCACCATTACCATCGAGGGAAAAATGCTGCGCGAAACCGCCACTACCCTGGAACTGCTGTTCAGCGTGCAGGATACCGGCATTGGTATGCGGCCGGAAGTGCTCAGCCGCATCTTCGAGAGCTTCACCCAGGCCTACTCCGATACGGCCCGGCGGTTCGGGGGGACCGGGCTGGGGCTGAGCATCAGCCGGGCGTTGGTGGAGCGCATGGGGGGCACGCTGCAGGTGGACAGCTCAGAGGGTGAAGGCAGCCGCTTTGCCTTTACTCTGGAGCTGCCCAAAGCGCAGCCCGCCACCGAGCCCGCCGAGCCCGAGAGCTATGATACCGGCGAGCTGCAGGGCAAGCGGGTGCTGCTGGTGGAGGACAACGACATCAACCGCTTCGTGGCCCGCGAAACCATGCAGCAGTGGGGCATTGTGGTAACCGAGGCGGATAACGGCATACGGGCCCTGGAACTGTTCAACGAGCAGATCTTCGACGTGATTCTGATGGATATTCAGATGCCGGGCATGAGCGGCCTGGAAGCCACGGCCTGCATCCGGCAGCACCCCGATCCGGCCCGCGCCGGTATGCCCATGCTCGCCCTCACCGCCAATGCCTTCCGCGCCGACCACGAGCAGTACCTGGCCGCCGGTCTGAACGCCTGCCTGGCCAAACCCTTCGAGGAAGCCGAGCTGTTCGGTTGCCTGCGCAGCCTGCTGAAGCTGTAGCACCCCCCACAATTCCGCCGAACACTAAAAAAGGCCACCGGGTACGTCCGGTGGCCTTTTTTAGTGTTGCGGGCGCCGGCAGCTGCCGGCAGGCTACAGGGCCGGCTGCAGCCGCAGTGCCTGAATAAAACGGCCCACGAAGGTCAGGGCAAACGGCGTGCGGACCATGGCTTTAAGGGCGTACTTACAAGCCGGAACGGGCCGGCCCCGCCGGGCGGCGTACAGCGCCCCTTCGCGCAGCTTCTCCACCACCAGGCGGCGCACCCACCTAGTGGTAAGGCCGGTGGTAAGCGGCGGGGCGGCCGGCCCGGGCAGCAGCCGGGCCAGTTCCCGGTCCATCCAGGCTTTTTGGGCCGGACTCCAGTAGTGGTAGACATAGGCATCGGCCCGGCGCAGCGGAAAGCGCAGGGGCAGGGCCACGGAAAAGGCCAGCTGCTCACTGGTAAACCACTCCGAGCCCGCGTAGAATGCGTCGCAGAGGCGCAGCACATCCGGCAGCAGGGCCGCGGCGGCGGCCGGCAGTCCCAGCACCCCGGAGTTCCAGCATTTCTGCCCGGCCGTGAATTGCCGCCACTGCCCGTTCACCAGAAACTGCTGCCGGCCGAACAGGTCGATCAGCCGGCCGGGGGCCGCGGCATCGGGCCGGGCGGCGTACTGCACCACCGCCTCGGCAAACGTGTGCTCGGGCTGATCCATGAAGGCAATGCCCGCCTGCAGGTCGCGGAGCAGCGGGGCCGGATCCCGCTGCACCAAAGTGTCCGAATCCAGGTACAGCACATCGGCCCCCGGCCAGCGCTGCATCAGCTCCTGCAGGATGCAGATTTTAACCCGGAACGAATACCGGTCGGGCCCGACCATTGCCAGGCGCCGTTCGGGGGGCAGCAGCAGGTACTCCACCGGTACCCCGCGCAGGTAAGGCCGGAAAAACTCCGGATTATCGGTAAACAGGGCCATGGTAACGGGCTCCGGGCCCGAATAGTGGGCGTAAAAGCTGAGGGCCGCACCCAGGGCCCGGTGGTACTCAACCGGACCACCGTAGGAAAGAAGCGTAAGATACACCATTGCCAACTAGTAAAGGTTGGAGAAAAACCGATGTAAATGCGGCCGGCGCTGCGCCGCCTCATTTGACGGGCCCGCCGGCCGGAGTGGGGGGGCAGGATAACACAGGCAGGCTACGACTATTCCGAACGCGCCGGCCGAGCATGCGCTGATCAGGGTATCGGCCAGCCGCAACTCGGGCAGGGCCGCCCCTAGCCGCAACAGCCACAGCCCGGCCGCCGCGCCGACGGCCAGCCGCCAGTAGCGGTGCCGCGCCGCCGCGGTTATTGGGCTGGGCAATGTCCGGCGGGGGCAGCGGGCCAGGGCCACCAGCACTACCGCCACGCCCATCACCGAGCTCAGCCATTCCAGCACCTGAAACAGGGGCAGGCCGCCGGTTAGGCCGGGAACCGGCTCCAGCAGCGCGGGCAGGTACGCCCGCAGCCCGGGGCGGCGGTGCGTCACCGCATCCCAGAGCAGGTGCGTGGCGGCTCCCAGCCCGAGGCTGAATAGCACCCGGGCGTAGTGCCGCCGGAAGTACGCGCGCCAGCGCAGACGCCGAACCTGCACCAGGCGTTGATAGAGCGGCTGCGGCAGGTGAGCCAGCAGCGAGTCGCGCACCAGCAGATGAAAGCCAAACGCTACGAGCACCCCAACCGGGCAGCTGAAGTACCCGATGCTGAGCCAGGAGTGACTGTGGGCGTTGTGCAGGCCCATGCGGGCAAACTTCTCAAAATCGGGAGCCATGCTGCCGATCAGCAGCCCGGTGGCCGACAACGCGCGCCGCCGCAGCAGCGGCAGCACGGCGGCGGTATGGGCCAGGGTAAAGGGCATACGAAAGCTTTCAGAGTAAATGCCGGGGGCGGGTTAGTCTACGGGTAAGCCCATCAGGGCATCCTGGGCAACCTGGCAGTGGGCATCCAGGGCATCCAGTACAGCGGAGTTTGTATCCAGATTGAATTTGCGGCCCCAGAAGCAGCCCGAGGCCAGCATACCGGGCAAATCGGCCGACGTCAGCAGCCGGGGATGCGCCCCGCCCGTGCTCCAGTCGATGTAGCGCAGGCTATTGTTGTGCAGGGTTTCGCGCAGGGGAGAGTTGTAGAGCACGGTAGCCACCAGAAACTCATCGGAGCCCCAGCTCAGGCGCCCGAACTGGTGCAGCTCCTGGTGCACGGCAAAGAAGTTAACCAGGTACTCGGCCGCGGCTCGGCTGAGCGTGTACCAGCAGCTCATATTGCCCCCGTACACGGTGTACCCGCTCAGCGGAAACTGGCGGCGGGGCAGCACCGCGTTCAAGGCGCGCTGCACCACGTAGCGGCCGGGCAGGGCCGGCGCGTCGGTCAGGTGGTAGCGTTCCAGGCGGGCCCGGTTCAGCTGCCACCACGGCGAGCCCATGGGCTCAGCCTGCACAAACGAGTGGCCCGGGTGGGCGGCCAGAAAATCGTAGAGCTCAGTAAGGGGCCGCAGCGGGTAATCTTGCCCGCTCAGCAGGTTGATAAACTCGTAGCGGGCCGGATGGGCCAGGATTTCCCGCAGACCGGCCAGCAGCGCCTGTGTAAGCCCGAATCCGCCCCAATTGATGACGAAGCGGCGGCGCAGAAACTGCACCTGGGGCCGACGGGCCAGGAACGCAAACAACGACTGGTCCGACTTCAGATCAACGTGCAAAAAGTTGTCCATACGCGGATGGCAGAGTGCTTTCAGGAGCCGGTCGGCCTGGGCTGGGGCGTGGTGCAGCAGCAGAAAATTGGCGATACGCATGAGGGTAAGGCAAAAGATAAGCAGATTGGTTTAGCAGACTGATCTACAAAGGGTAAGCGGCGTGGGCGGCAGCCGTCAGCCGGCGCAGCATCGTCCGTCCTTCCATTAGCCCCACGCGCAGCGTACCGGCCAGCGACAGAGGGAGCTCTCGTTTGAGCAGAAGATAGCCGAAGACGAAGCCCGTGAGCATGGTAGGCAGGCTGGCGAAGGCCACTCCGTAGAGGTTGCCACAGAGGCGGATACCCGCCCAGTCGCCCGCCACGTTTACCACCACCATCAGCAGCACCTTGTACAGGTTCAGGTGGGGCAGGCCCAGCACGTCCAGGGTAACCCCCGTAAATCGGTCGATGGGGTAAAACAGGGCCAGGGCCACGGCCATACGCAGCACGTTGGCGGCTTCGGAATCAACGTACTGGCTACCACCCACCAAATACACGGGCACCTCGGCCAGCAGCACCGTACCTAGCACCAGCGGCAGCAGCAGCCAGGTAAGCAGGCCGGCATTCTGTTGAAACACCAGGGCCAGCAGCGGGCGGTTTTGCTGATTCATGGCCGCCGCCAAGCGCGGAATAGCCGTGGCCATAAAGCTGCGCAGCGGAATTTCGATGACTTCCAGAAAGCGCTGGGCGAGGTTGTAGACGGCCAGCGCGGCCGGCCCCAGCAGCAGGTTGATCAGCACGGTATCGGAGCTGCGTAGCAGGTAGGCCCCGATGTAGCTGCCCACGCTGAATTTGCCGAAGTGCGCCAGCTCCCGCGTAGTGCCGGCCGTACGGCACCGAAGCACCCGTAACCCGCTCCAGCCCGCCAGCAACGCCACGGCGCTGGTAACGGCCGCCGCCGCCAGGTGACAGCCCACCACGCTGGCCAGGGAAAGCCGGCCGCTGAGCATCAGGCCGGCAATGCCGCCGATGAACGTGCCCTGCGTCAGCAGCCGCAGTACCAACAGGCGGCCAAACTGCTGCTCGGCCTGTTGTCGGCAGCTGGCCATAAAGGAGGGCAGCGTGAGCAGAAAGGTGAGCGGAAACCAGCGCACAAATAACTCCAAGCTGGCAACGTGCGCCAGCGCCGACCACCGGGCGGCCAGCGTCAGACCGGCCAGTGCCAGCGTGAGCCCCAGCGCCAGCACCCAGGCCGAGCCCAGGACCTGCTGCTGACGGCCGGGGGTAGCCCCGGCGTACCCCCTGATCAGGCCCGTGCTCAGGTAGCCCTGCCGAAAGGCTTCGCCGAAACCCGTGAGTGTCAGGAAAAACACCCAGGTCCCGATATCGGCCGTTGGCAGCCCCCGAAACAGCAGCGACGTCGATACAATCGTCAGCCCCGATACGGTGATGTTGCCGGCCAGCGACAGAAATTGATTGCTGCGCAGGTAGGGCGCCAGAAACGAAGAACGCATGAGCAGGAGCAAAGAGAATGAAAGTGGCCCGGGGGGCAGTGCCCCACCCCCCCGGGTTCCGGAGCATCAGGCGGTAGCCAACGCGGTGCGCTGGGCTTTTTCCCAGGCGGCGGGCTGGGCCCGGCGCACAAAGCGCCAGAAGCCCTGGAAGACGGCCACCTGCATCAGGGTGAAGTACAAGGGCACCAGCAGCGGCCCCGCCGCCCGGCCCCGCCCGGCCAGCCCCGCGCCCAGCCCCGCCGCCGCGTAAAAGGCCAGCTGCCCGCCCAGCGCCAGCGCGTACACGCCCCCCTGCGCCCAGGCCAGCCACCCGCTCAGCGGCAGCAACAGGGCCAGTAGCACCGGCGTCAGGCTCCAGCGCAGCACCCGGTGCGAGGCGTACAGGAACGTGACCACCGGCTGCCGCCAGGGCCGCAGCAGCAGCCCCGGCAGCCGCGTCATGGCCTGCCAGCCCCCGGCGCAGATGCGCACCTTGCGCTTCATCTCCTCCGCCAGTGAGCCCGACGGGGCCTCGCTGGCGTACGCCCCCGGCTCGTAGACCACCCGGTAGCCGGCGGCCACGATGCGCATGGACTGCACGAAGTCGTCGAGGATGGTGTCGGCCTCCAGCGGGCGGAACAGGGCTGTGCGGAAGCTCACCAGCTCGCCGGCGGCTCCCATCAGGCTGCTGATGGCCGCGTCGCAGCGCTTGAGCACGGACTCGTAGCGCCAGTACAGGCCCTCGCCCGCCCCGGCCGCGCTGCCGTCGCCCAGCACGCGCTTCTCGCCCGAGACGGCGCCGACGAGCGGGTCGGCGTAGTGGCGCACGAGCCGGCGCACGGCCTCGGGGTTGAGCAGCGTGTTGCAGTCGGTGAAGACGACGAAGGGCGTGTGCACGAAGAGCATGGCCCGGTTCTCGGCCAGCGACTTGCCCCCGCGCGCGGGCTGGTGCAGGTGGCGCACCTGTGGGTAGCGCGCCAGCACCCGGGCCGAGTGGTCGGTGCTGCCGTCGGTGATGACCAGCACCTGCAGGCGCTCGGCCGGGTAGTCCTGCTGCAGGCAGTTGGCGAGCTTGGCCTGGAGGATGTCGGCCTCGTTGTAGGCGGGCACGATGAGCGTGACGGGGGGGGTGAACGCACGCGGCAGGGCGGGGCGGGGCTGCGGGCGCAGGCGGGCCCAGAGCCAGACGATGAGCCCGTAGCCCAGGTAGGTGTAGAAGACCACGGCCAGAAACAGCCAGAAAAGCGTCGGTAGCATCGTTCGTTATCCGTTGTTCGTTAGGCGTTTTTTGTTGGCAGTTGTTCGTTGGTAGTTGCTGGATGCAGAAGCAGGGACGGTGGTGCTGACAACCAGCAACTAGCAACTGACAACCAGTAACTACTTTACCCGCTCCCACTCGCCGGTGGCGGGGTCGAGCTGGCGCAGCACCCGGGCCGGGTTACCGCCCACCACGGCGTAGGCCGGCACGTCGCGCGTGACCACGGCCCCGGCCGCCACC
>NZ_RWIT01000005.1 GCF_003944715.1 Hymenobacter rigui
TGGAAGCGGCTCTGCACGAGGCCATCGGTTGGATTACTAGCCAAGATGCGCGCAACTGGTTTGACCACTGTGGGTATCACACTCAACCAGCTAAATGAACGGACGAACCGTTCACGAATCCGCTATATATATAGTGTCTCCCATCTGTACTTTACTCCGCAATTCAGGACTCATCACTGCCAAATCCTTTTGAACTCCGTTAATATCTATTTGTATGTGAGTCACTTTCTTAAAATATTTATTCTTAACGACACCTCTGTATTCTGCTTTTATTTCATTCTGATATATTCTGTAATCAGCAGTATGTGCATACGATGATAGAAAGTATACAACTGCTATAAACAATAGAAATACCGTTATTTTCATCATACTGTTGTATCATTTGTTAACGACGTAAATTACTCTATTTCCTTCTTCTCCCGCCACCAAACCCGCAGAGCGGTGCGGAGCAGGATCAGCCAGAAAATGGCCCCGGCGAAGCCCGCCAGTACATCGGTGGCGTAGTGTACGTGCAGGTACACGCGGGTGAGGCCGATGCACATGGCAAACGTCAGCAGCAGCGCTGCCCAGGCCGGGTGCCTTCGGTGCTGCCACAGCAGCCAGGCCAGGCAGCCGTACAAGGCCAGTCCAATCATGGCGTGGCCGCTGGGAAAGCTCAGGCCGGGCTGGAAGATGAGGGCGGAAGACGGCCGCATCCGGTGAAAGTGGGTTTTGAGCAACTGGTTGAGCACCGTGGCTCCTGCCACGGCCAGCAGTACCTCCAGCGCCTCGCGGTGGTGTCCGCGCCACCGCAGCAGCACCGGGATACCCGCCCCCGCCGCCACCAGCCACGGCAGCGAGGCAAAGAACGTGAGTCCCCGCACCGGGCCCGTAAGGCCGGGGCAGGCGGCGCGTAACGTATCCATCTGCGTAAATGCCCAGTTATCGAATTGCATGGAGTGCTCCACGAACACCACCCGCGTGAGATAGAAGAACAGCAGTGCTACGCCCACAAACACACCGGCCACCATCAGCACTTCCAGAGTAAGCAGGCTAAGCAGGGCCGCCAACCGGGCCGTAAGGTTCTTCATGTAAGCACAGATTTTCGCTGACGAAGGTGGTTACGCAGATTTCAGGCCCCAGGATGGGGTATCCCCCGGCCCTCCTGACAAGCTGCGTAATCATCTGCAGCCAAAACCTGTGGCAAACAAAAAAGCCGACCCATTACTGGATCGGCTTTCGTGCGCTCGGAGAGACTCGAACTCTCACACCGTTAGGAACTGCCGCCTGAAGACAGCGCGTCTACCAATTTCGCCACAAGCGCAGCACTCTTTTTATCGTCTGACCTCCGTGTGAGTGTCATTTGATGCTGCAAAGATAGGGGTGTTTTTCGACGCGTGTCAAGCTTTGACCCAAAAAAAGTCAGATTATTTTTCGTAAAAAATTTCGTTTCTACGCTATATAGGCTGTTTTTCAGCCAATTGCAGTCGATTTTTAAATCGTTTTTTTGCCTGGATTTCCAGTTGCTTCAGCACCGGAATGGCTACCACCAGCCACCCCAGCCCGGCCGTGAAGCCCGCCAGCACGTCGGTGGCGTAGTGCACTCTGAGGTACACCCGGGTAAGGCCGATGAGCAGAATGAGCAGGCTCAGGGCAGCAGCTACCCCGTAGCGCCAAGCCGGGCGGCGCACGTTGGTCCAGACCAGGTAAATCAGCAGCCCGTAGAATGAGGCCGAAATCATGGCGTGGCCACTGGGAAAGCTCAGGCCCGAGGCCGATACCAGCGGCAGCAGCGGCCGAGGTCGGTTATACAGCTGTTTCAGCACCAGATTCAGCGTGATGCTGCCCAGGGCTACTACCGGCACCAGCAGGGAGTACCATCGGTGCCGGCGCATCAGCAGAAACCAGTTAATGAGGAGGCAGCCCGCCGCCGTGATGAAGTTGCGGGAAGCCAGAAACGTGACGGCCTCCACCCAGTTTTGCCGATCGGGCCCCAGCAGCTGGCGCGTCCAGCGGAATGCCTCCGCATCGAAGGTGGCCGCGTCCTGATCAAATACTTCCCGGCTCAGGGCCAGAAATGCCACCACGCCCAGCGTACCCAGCAGCAGGGCCACGGCAAACTCCGTCAGAAACAGCGTAGTTCCGGCCAGCAGCCGGCGAAAAGTACCCGTCATATTCCCCTGATACGGAAAGCGGGCCGCCACCGCTATGCAGGCGGCAGAAACCGTCGGCAGCTACTTTCGTTGAAACTGTACGCCTTTTGCCCTTCCCGACTCCCGATGCCCCTGCCCGACTCCGGTTTTGATAGCGTGGCCGCATTTTACGATGCGCTGGCCCGGCTGGTATATGGTCCGGCGCTGCGGCGGGCCCAGCAGGCGGCGCTGGATGCGGGTCTGCCTACGGGCTCCGTTCAGATATTAATAATTGGGGGCGGTACCGGCTGGGTGCTGGGCGAGGTATTGCGGCGCAGCCCTACGGCCCGCATTGTATATCTGGAGGCCTCGCCCCGCATGCTGGCTCTCAGCCAGGCGTGGCTGCATCAGCATCTGCCGCAGCACCTGGCGCAGGTAGAGTTTCGGCTGGGTACGGAAGCGACGCTGTTGCCACATGAGCGGTTTAAGGTAGTGCTGACGTTCTTTTTCCTGGATCTGTTTGAGCCGGTACGCCTACGCGCCATTGTGAAGCATCTGCGGATGGCCTTGGTCCCCGGCGGAGTGTGGCTACTAGCCGATTTCGCCGAGCCCCGCCGCTGGTGGCACCGCGCGCTGCTGTGGCTGATGTATCGTTTCTTCGGCCTGAGCACGGGCATTAGCGCCCGACAGCGGCCTCCCATCGAAGCAGAGCTGCGCCGGACCGAGCTGGCACCCACTCCGGCAGGCATTTTTTTTGGAGGTATGGTGGAAGCCAGTGTGTGGCGCTGAGGCAGTAGCTGTTCGTTGTCCGTTATCAGTTGTCAGTTGTCAGTAAAACTTATCCATCGACAACAGGCAACTGACAACTGACAATTAGCAACGGAAAGCCGTAGGTTCGCGTCTGTATCCATCCTCTACCTGTTTCTTTGATTATGATGCGGAAATCTGCCGCCTTATTACTTCTGAGCTTGCCTCTGGCCCTGAGCCGCCCGGCACTTGCTCAGGCCCCCGTTCAATACAATGTGGCGTTTCCGAATGCCGTGCACCACGAAGCCCGCATAACGGTGACGTTCCGGGAGCTGCCGGCCGGGCCGCTGCAGGTGCGCATGGCCCGTTCCTCGCCGGGCCGGTATGCCCTGCACGAGTTTGCCAAAAACGTATATGATGTGCAGGCTACGGACTCTAAAGGCAACGCGCTGGCTGTGGGCAAACCCGACCCGTATGGGTGGACGGTGGCCGGCCACGATGGCACGGTGGTATTCACCTACACGCTGTTCGGCGACCGAACGGACGGCACCTACGCCGGTATCGACAGCCGCCACGCCCACCTGAATATGCCGGCCACGCTGGCCTATGCCCAGGGTCTGGAGCAGCGCCCCGCTGCCGTGCAGTTTCAGCTACCCGAGGGCTGGACGGTGGCTTCGCAGCTGAAGCCCGAAGCGGGCGGCACCTGGACGGCTCCGCACCTGCAATACCTCATGGACTCCCCTACCTCGCTGGGTCCTCAACAGATGCGGACCTGGCAGGAAGCCGGCCGCACCATTGAAATGCAGGTGCTGCACGATGGCACGCCGGCTGAGCTGGATGCCTACGTGGCCAACACCAAGAAGATTGTGAAGGAAGCCGCCGCAATTTTCGGGGGCCTGCCCGAATATGATTTCGGCCGCTACACCTTCATTGCCAACTACCTGCCCCAGACCAGCGGCGACGGGATGGAGCACCGCAACTCCACCTCCGTCACCAGCAACCGCCCCCTGCGCGGCAACGAGGCTATGGCCAACCTGAGCACCGTGGCTCACGAATTCTTCCATAGCTGGAACGTGGAACGCCTGCGGCCCCAGGATCTGGAGCCGTTCGATTTTCAGCGGGCCAATATGAGCAGCAACCTGTGGTTTGCTGAGGGCTTCACGCAGTACTATGGCATGCTGCTGATGCGCCGCGCCGGTCTGCAAACCGACGACCAGTTCAGCCAGCAAACCCTCAGCGGTATGGTGGATGCGATGCTGACCATGCCCGGACCCAAGCGGTACTCGCCGGTGTACATGAGTCAGCAGGCCCCCTTCGTGGATGCGGCCGCCGCCATTGACCCGAATAACCGCTCCAACACCTATCTGAGCTACTACTACATTGGGGCAGCCAACGCTTTGGCACTGGATCTGGAGCTGCGCAGCCGTTTCAAAACCGACCTCGACACCTATATGCGGGCTCTCTGGAAAGAGCACGGCGAGCAGCAGAACTACGCCCCCGCCAAACCCTACACCCTGCGCGACCTGCAGCGGGTGCTGGGCACCGTGAGCAAGGATACCGCCTTTGCGGGGCAGTTTTTCCGCCAGCACATCATGGGCCATGAACTGCCTAAGTACGATGCGCTGCTGGCCCCGGCGGGCATGCTGGTTCGTCCGGCCCGCGCCGGCCAGGCCACCTTGGGCGCCCGCCTGCAATTCAACCCCGACAGCACTGCTACCCTCGGCACCACTCTGCTGGGCAGCCCCCTCTACCAGGCCGGCCTCGACCGGGAAGATGTGGTGCTAAAAATAGATGGCCGCAAACCCACCAACGCCAAGGAAATGCAGACCCTGCTGGCTGCGCATAAGCCCGGCGACGTGCTGCCGGTAGAAGTTCGCTCCCGCGGCCTGGTGCGCACCGCCTCTGTAACCCTGCAGGAGGATAACACGCTGGAAGTAGTTACTTACGAGCAGGCCAAGCGCCCAGTCAGCAAAGCCCAGAAGAAATTCCGCGCTGACTGGCTGAACGGGAAAGCCAAAGGCTAAGCACTTCGCCGAAACAGCACCGGCTCACACCGACAACAGCCCCCGACATTTCATCGTGTTGGGGGCTGTTGTCGTTTCGCTCTTCGGGGTGTTCTATTCCTCGTCCTCTTTTTCGCCCAACACTTTTACCTGCTCGCCCCACCACCTGCGGCCTGCCGCTACCTGGTAGCCGGCATCTACGATTACCCGGCGCAGGTGCGCACCGACGGCAACGTGGCAGCCGGCCAGCACCACACATTCCTCAAGCACCGCCCCGGCTTCCACGGTCACATCGGGGCCGAGCACGCTGCGGCGCACGGTGCCGGCTACGTGGCAGCCGGGGGCAATCAGGCTATCCGCTACCTGCACGCCGGCTGCCAGCCGAGCCGGGGGCCGGGGCAGCGCCAGGGTATAGAGGGGCCAGTCGGGGTGGTCAAGAGGTACGCCCTGGTTATCGAGTAAGTCCATGTGGGCCTGCCAGTACGCTTGCGGAATGCCCACGTCGCGCCAGTAGCCTTGAAACGGAAATGCGTAAGCTTTTCCACCTTTTACCAGCGTGGGCAGCAGGAAGTCGCCAAAATCCTTGAGGTTGGTGTGCTGCTCGGCCAGTGCCGTGAGCGTGCTATCCAGCGTGGTCATATCGTAGAGAAATACCTCGGTGGTAATGGTATCCGACAGCGGCCGGGCTGGCTTGTAGGCAAAGCGCCGCACGCGCCCGGCCCGGGTGAGCACCACGTTGCCAAAGCGGGTGGCGTGGTCCTGGGGTGGCACGGCGGTGGTAACCATCGTTACCTGAGCCCGGCGGCGCAGGTGTTCGGCTATTATCGGCCCGAAATCCAGCGTGTAGAGGTGGTCAGCGGACAGTACCAGCAGCAGGTCGGGGGCGAATTGCCGGATTAAGGGCAGCTGCTGATACAGAGCGGCGGCGTTGCCCCCGGCAAAGCCCGCGCCTTCCGGACCCGTAACCGGGGGCAGCACGCGCAGGCCGCCGTAGGTGCGGTCCAGGTCCCAGGGTCGGCCCCCGCCCAGGTGGTCGTTAAGGGTATGCAGCTCGTAGGATTCCAGCACCCACACATCCGTCAGCCCCGAGTTTACGCAGTTGGACAGAGCAAAGTCGATGAGCCGGTAGGTGCCCGCAATGGGCAACACCGGCTTGGCACGGCGCTGGGTAAGCAGCCCCATCCGGGAGCCTTTGCCCCCGGCCAGCACCAATACCAGCACTTTCTGGCCGTGCAGGCGGGTACCTCGGGCCTGGTTGAGAACGGGAGTTTGCATGAGCGGCTACGTCAGTCAGATACAGTCCTCTGCTTACGTAGCTCCCACGGCAACCGCCGAAACTACCGGTACTTACCGGCGCTTATTCGCTCTGCATCAATCGCAGCACCACAGAGCCCACGAAGCACACCACGCCCAGAATCAGAATCCGCAGACCGTGTACCCGGTCCTGAGTGTTAAAGGCCGGTACCTTGCGGCCGTCGGGCAGCTGCTTGGTATGCGTGCGCAAATGCCAGCCGATGAAGATGGCCACCAGCCCGCCCAGCAGTGCCACTGCATAGCCGAACAGCACCCAGGCTTTCTGGGAAGGCTCGGGCTGGGCTAAGTCCTGTAACCGTTGCTGCCGCAGTTGCTCCAGTAGCAGGGGGCTGACTTCCTGCCCGCGCTGACGCAGGATACGGCGGGCCAGGGCCACATCGAAGCTGCTCCACTCATCAGCCTTCAGCAGCACATCCAGCAGCTCCTCGTCGGTAAAGCGAAACAGGTAGTGGTCGGCCGGGGCGGTGGCCGTCAGCTCCTCATCGGCGGCCATTTCCAGGGCCCGCACAGCTTCCACGTCCGCCGGCCGTACTTTCACCACGAAGTAGGAGTTGGTAGGATTAAACGCAAAAGATGGGTCGATGCGCGGCTGGTCCAGTAGCGTTTCGTAGAGAATACCATGCTGGTGCAACAGTTGCAGTAGCGGCTGGGCCACTTCCACGTTCGGAAAACGCTGATATGATTGAAATTCGCTCATGATAAAAGGATATGGCCGCCCAAGTTTGCGTTTTTTGCCCGGACGCGCACCACTTCCAGTGTCTTTGCTAGGCTGTAACTCAGACGGTCATGCAGTCTAAAAAACTTCCGGCCAGTCAGAAATGAGGTTACTCGCTTCAGCAGTAACGCAACAGGCCCCCGACGATTAACGCCGGGGACCTGTTGTGAATTGAGACGAAGAAGCTCTACCCGTTAGCGCCGACGGCCGAAAATGCGCAGCAGAAACAGGAACAGATTGACGAAATCAAGGTAGAGCGTAAGGGCTCCCAGCACGGCCGCTTTCCGGTCCGTTTCATCATCATGGATGCCCACAAAGGCTAGGGCTTTCATTTTCTGCGTGTCATAAGCAGTAAGAGCCACGAACAGCACCACCCCTACAAACGAGGTAATGGTGTACAGCAGCGAGTTCAGCCAGAACAGGTTTACTACGGAAGCAATGATGAGGCCCACTACCCCCATCATCAGGATATTGCCCCAGCGTGCAAGATTAGTGCGCGTGAAATAGCCGTACAGGCTCATCACCCCAAACGTAGCCGCCGATACGAAGAACGTGGACGCAATAGAATCGGCGGTGAACACCAAGAAGATAATACTGAGCGTAATGCCGTTCAGCACGGAATACGCCAGGAAAGCTCTGGTTACGGTACCGGATTCCATGTCAAACGCCCGGGCGGAAATGTAGCCGACTACAAACATTTCCAGCAGCAACAACGCAAAAAAGACCAGGCGGTTGCCCACTACCAGCTCCACGATTTCGGGGGTTCCGCTAACAAGCAGTGCTACCCCGCCCGTCAGGGCCAGGGCCGCCGCCATCCAGCCGTACACCTGCCGCATAAAGGCACTCTGAATCTGGGAGGCTTCTTCAGCACTAATCTGAATAACAGGCTGGGCACTTGGTTCTTCGGGTAAAAGATTTTCCATGAAGTAATGGACAGGGATAAAATGAAGAAAGAGATTGAGAGCATCCAAAGTACGAAGGATACCAGTGTCTGCAATAGCGCAGGGCCACCTGCCCATGCTTCGAGCAACTTATTAGCCTTAGTGGGGTTCTTGTATCCATAAGCGCACTAGCGCGTGCCGCTGTGCGTTCGTACCTTAGCTGTCTATCCTTCACACTGCCCGGCAGTATTTTCCGTATGCTTTCACACCTTTCTTTTTCAGGTGCGGCCGTCCTCTTGCTGGCTACTGCTGCCCAGGCTCAGACCTCTCCGGTAAAGCCCCGCCTGGGGTTGCGGCCCCACTACAGCCTGCAGGCCGGAGCCACATTTGCCGGGCGCTATGGCTCGGCCACGTATCTGAGCCCGATGGTTTCGGTGCCGGTTACGCAGCGGTTCTCAGTATTTGGGGGCGTTACGTACCTGCGGGCCATGCCGGGTCTGGCGTATGCGCCGTTCGGGGAGGCCGGCCGTTCATTACCAATGGCTACCAATCATTACCTCATCCAGGGCGGCGGCCAGTATGCTCTTTCGCCCCGCGTAACTCTTAGTGGCTCTGCCTGGAAAGACCTCTCCCCTGCTACCGGCCCGTTGGTGAGCCCTTACGCCGGTTTCGGGGGTAACATGGGTACCGGCGTAAACCTGCGCGCCGACTACCACATCACCGAGAACTTTTCGGTCTCGGGTGGGGTACGGGTCAGCAACGGCGCTACGGCCTACCCGGGCAGCTACTCGCCCCTGTTCGGACCGGGCAGCCCCATCGGATACTAGATTTTACGGACAATAAACTGCCACGGGCAATCTGAACTTCCTTCGGATTGCCCGTTTGTTTTGGTGTTTCTTTGGGCTGATTTTCCGCCGCTTCCCTGTTTTCATGGCCTCTGCTCCCCATTTCGTTCACAACCCGCAATTGCCCATCATCAAGCCCAACTACCCCGGCAACAAGATGATCGGGCGCGAATACTGCAACGGCGAGGAGCTGTACGAGCCCAGCTTCGGCACCGTATTCAAGTGGCAACTCAGCAAAAACCCGCAGAAAGAGGAGAAGAAGGCTGACACCTGGGTACCCGAAGTAGTAGATTGCTCGGCCTTCCTGGCCGGCCAGGAAGATGGACTGGTGTGGCTGGGACATGCCTCGTTTGTGCTGCGGGTGAGCTGTACAACCCTGCTGTTCGACCCAGTGCTGTTTTCCTCCCTGCGACTGCGCCGCCGCCACGCCCTGCCTTGCCGGCCCGAAGACATCATCAATATTGATTTCCTGCTGCTCAGCCACGGCCACCGCGACCATCTGGACGAGAAATCGGTGCGGCAGCTGGCCCAGCAGAATCCGCCGCTGCGGGCTTTCGGACCGCTGGGCATGGCCGGGCTGCTGCGCGGTATGGCTCCGCAGCTGGCCGTGCAGGAAGCCGGCTGGTGGCAGCAGTTCAATTTGGGCCCGGATGCCCCGTTTGAGCTATTTTACCTGCCCGCCTCGCACTGGCACCGCCGGGGCCTGCTGGATCTGAACACGGTGCTCTGGGGCTCCTTCCTGCTGCGCCTGCCCGATGGCCGCACCATCTACTTCGCCGGCGACACCTCCATGGCGGGCCATTTCGAGGAGATTGAGCGGCAGTTTGGCCCCCTGGATATCGTGCTGATGCCGATTGGAGCCTATAAGCCGCCCTATATGATGCAGATGAGCCACGTTAACCCGCACGAAGCGGCCAAAGCGGCCAACCAGCTGCGCGCTGGCCACGTGGTGCCCATGCACTACGGTACCTTCGACCTCAGCGACGAGCCAGCATCCGAGCCCATCCGGGAGCTGCAGATGGTGGCCGCCGGCGGTATGCTGCGCGGTGACCTGCACGTGCCAGCCGTGGGCGAAGTGCTGCACTGGCAGGACTGGGAATAACTCTCGCCCGGGGCCTGCCCGCACAGAAGGTGCTCTTTTTCAAGCCCGTCAGCCCAGAGTTGACGGGCTGTTTTTATACTCTTCAAATGAGGTGAATGGATGAATAAGAGTAGTTTACTATTGCTTAACGGAGTGACATTAAATTAATTTAATACCATTTTAACCACAATTAAATCCTAACCCCACAACCTGGGCCGTATTTTTGTGGTTGGAAAGAAACCCAGGCGGAAGAGCTGACAGTAAAAGGGCCGGGCTATCTGATGGCTTTCCGATACGCACCCCTTCTGTTGTCCTTCCGCCGTGTCAACTCACATCCGGATGGTACTGCCTCCGGCTGGTAGTTTGCCCGATTGCCCTCGTTCTTTATTCGCCCGTATGGCCTCCAAAACCCTCAATTTACCGCCGCCTACCCCGTGGCAACGCCTTACCCGCATGCTCGACACCGAGCGGCGGGCCATCCGCTACATCCTGTACTACGCCATTGTGACAGGCCTCATCAGCCTGACGCTGCCGCTGGGCACCCAGGCCGTATTCAACCTGGTATCCACGGGTGCGGTGTTCAGCTCCACCTACATCCTGATTGGGGTGGTGGTGCTGGGCGTGCTGCTGGGCGGGCTGCTGCTGGTAGGGCAGCTTACCCTGGTGGAAGCCATTGAGCAGCGCCTGTTTGCCAAGGCCGCCATCGAGTTTGCCTACCGCCTGCCGCGCATCGAGCCCAAGGCGCTGGAAGGCGAAAACCCACCGGAGCTGGTGAACCGCTTTTTCGATATCCTGACGGTGCAGAAGGGCCTCACCAAGCTGTTGATTGATCTGATGTTTGCCGGCTTTCAGATTCTGTTTGCCGTGATTGTGCTGTCCTTCTACCACCCCGTTTTTATTGGGTTTGGCGTGGTGACGCTGCTCATGCTGGGACTGATTTACGTGGTGAACTACCGCCGGGCCCTGCGCACCAGCCTGGAGGAATCGTCGTACAAATACAAGACGGTGGCCTGGCTGGAGAAGGTAGCCGGCAACCTGCCTCAGTTCCGGCACAATGCGCAGGAACAGCAGCGGGCCCTGCTGCGCACTGACGAGCTGACGGCTGACTACCTGCGGGCCCGCAATGGCCACTTTGGGGTATTGAAGTCGTATTTCGGCTGGGCCATTGCCCTGCGTACCATTCTCACAGCCGCCCTGCTTATTGCCGGTACGCTGTTCGTGGTGTCCCGGCAGATGACGCTGGGCCAGTTTGTAGCCGCCGAGGTGCTGATTGTGCAGATCAGCGCTTCTATTGAAAAACTGATGACCGGGGTAAGCACGGTATTCGACATGCTGACCGGCGTGGAGAAGCTGGCCGTAGTGACGGATTTACCCATTGACGAGCATACAACCGACGAAACCCATGCTTAACCTGTCGAATCAGGACATAGATGATACCGTGTGGGATGAGGAGCTGAAGCTTTCCCACCGTGAGCTGCTCGACCCCAAGGACAGCCGCCGGCTGGGGCGGATTCTGCTGGCCGTTGGGCTGGTGTTTCTGATTGTGCTGTTTCTGCCCTGGCGCCAGACCATTGAGGGCAGCGGCACGCTCACTACCCTGCGCCCCCAGGACCGCCCCCAAACCGTGCAGAACCAGATTGCCGGCCGTATTGAGCACTGGAACGTGCGCGAGGGCCAGCTGGTGAAGCGCGGGGATACCATCCTCACCATTTCGGAAATCAAGGACGAGTATTTCGACCCCAACCTGCCCCAGCGTCTGCGCGAGCAACTGACCGCCAAGCGGGGCGCGGTGGAAGCCTACCAGGCCAAAATCAACGCCACCGACCAGCAGATTGCGGCCCTCACCGCTACGCTGGAAGTCCAGCTGCAATCGGCCCGCAACAAGGTGGAGCAGGCCGAAAACTACCTGAACATCGACCGGGCCGACCTGGTGGCCGCCACCAACTTCTACCAAACGGCTCAGTCCCGCCTGGCTCGCTACGAGGAAGGTTACAAAAACGGCCTGTTCTCCCTCACCGACATTGAAACCCGTCGCCTGAAGCTGCAGGAGGACCTGGCCAAGGTAACGGCCGCCCGCAACAAAGTGGCCAGCAGCCAGCAGGCCCTGGCCAACGCCCGCATCGAGCTGAGCAACCTGCGCGCCAAGTACGAGCAGGACGTGGCCAAAGCCCGCTCCGACCGGAGCTCCACCGAGTCGGCCAAGTCTACCTCGGAAGGTGAAGTGGCAGCCATGCGCAACAAGCTCAGCAACGTGGAAGTGCGCCGCGGCCTGTACGTGGTGCGCGCCCCCCAGAGCGGCTACGTGGTGCGCACGCTCAAAGCCGGCATCGGCGAAACCATCAAGGAGGGCGAATCCATTGCCACTCTGCAGCCCGACGCGCCCGTGTTGGCCGTGGAGATGTACGTACGGGCTATGGACGTGCCCCTGATTCAGCGGGGCCGCCAGGTGCGGCTGCAGTTTGATGGCTGGCCGGCCGTGCAGTTTTCGGGCTGGCCCTCCGTAGCGGTGGGCACGTTTGGCGGCACCGTCTCGGTGATTGACGTGGTGAGCAGCACCAACGGCAAATACCGCCTGCTGGTGCGCCCCGACCGCCACCCCGAGCAGCCCGGCGACCAGGACCACCAGTGGCCGGCTCAGCTGCGGCTGGGTTCGGGCGTGTACGGCTGGGTGATTCTGGACTCGGTGCCCGTATGGTATGAAATCTGGCGGCAGCTCAACGGCTTCCCGCCCAGCCTGCAGGCTGCCCCCGACGAAGCACCCATCAAAGAGACTGCCTCGAAGGACAAGAAATAGTGTGTATGCCGCTCCTGCCTAAACTCCGGCGTTTCGCCGCCGTGGTGCTCCCCTCTTTTTCCTCCGGCCGCGCAGCCTGGCTGCTGCTGTGCGGGCTGGCTATCAGCACCGCCACGCTTGCCCAGGACCCCAGGCTGCCCGCGCAGAAGCCCGGTCTGGAGCCTGCGCCTTTGCAAACCCGCCAGCTGGCACAGGACCGTCCTCCAACGGATACGGCCCGGGTTTTCTCGCTGCAGGATCTGGCCGACCTCGTGTTCCTCCATCACCCGGTAGTGAAGCAAGCCGCCCTGCTTAGCGACGACGCCCGCGCCCAGGTGCAGCAGGCCCGGGGCGGTTTCGACCCCAAGCTGGGCTCCGGCTTCGACCGGAAATACTTCGGGGGCACCGATTACTATAACAACTGGTCCAACGAGCTGAAAGTACCCATCTGGCCCGGGGGCATTGATTTGAAGGTAGGCTACGACCGGATGGTGGGCACCTACGTGAACCCCGAGTACCGCACCCCGCAGAAAGGCCTGGCCGTGGCGGGGCTGTCGGTGCCGCTGGGGCAGGGCTTGCTCATTGATGAGCGCCGCAGCACCCTGCGGCAGGCCCGCATCATGGTGGATGCCGCCGAGGCCGAGCGCGTGAAGCAAATCAACGAAGTGTGGCTGCGCGCCGCCCAGGACTACTGGAATTGGTACAACACCTACCAGCAGATGCTGCTGATTCAGGAAGGCATTGAGCTGGCTGAAACCCGGTTTCGGGGCACCAGCCGCCGCGCCCAGCTCGGCGACCAGGCCCCCATCGACTCGGTGGAGGCCCAGATTACGGTGCAGGACCGGCAGGTGCAGTTTGAGCAGCTGCGCGTGGAGCTGCAGAACGCCCGCCTGCTGCTGTCCAACCACCTCTGGAACAAGGATGGCCAGCCCGTGGAACTGCCCGCCTACGCCGTGCCCCAAACCCCGCCCCTCACCCCGCTCGACTCGGCCGGCTATGAGCAACTGCTGGATTTTGCCACCAACCGCCACCCCACCCTGCTCAAGCTCGACGCCAAAATCCGGCAGCTAGGCGTGGAGGAGCGCTACCGCCGCGAGCTGCTAAAGCCCACCATCAACGTGAGCGGCTACCTGCTCAGCCGCGGCGACTTTTACCGCCCCGAGGTGCCCGCCTACTACGATTTCGGCCGGGACAACTACAAGGTGGGCGTGGATTTCGCCTTCCCTCTGTTTCTGCGCAAGGAGCGGGGCAAGCTCTGGCAAACCCGCCTGAAGGTGCAGGATGCCAACCTGGAGCAGCAGAACAGCCGCCGCCAGATTGCCAACCAGGTAGGCACCAAGTACAACACCCTGAAAGCCTACGAGCGGCAGCTGGCCGTGCAGGCCCAGGCCATTGCCAACCAGCGCGTTCTGCTGGCCGCCGAGTCGCAGAAGTTTGAGCTGGGCGAAAGCACCATCTTCCTCGTCAACGCCCGCGAAACCAAGCTCATCGACCTGCGCCTGAAGCAGGAAAGCATGCGCGCCAGCTACGAGAAAGCCCTGGCCGAGCTGTACTACTACGCCGGCACCCGTACCGTGCGCCCCGAGTAGGCCACCGGAAGTAAGCTGATAGCTTTTGGCTATTAGCTGTTAGCTTTGATGTTCTTTTCCACATCATCGGCCGGAAAGCCGCTGCTAACAGCTAACAGCCAAAAGCTATCAGCTTATTCCATGTCGCCTACACTTATCCTGAGCCTGATTGCGGGCTACTTCGTGGTGCTCATCATCATTGCCTACCTCACCTCGAGGAAGGCAACGAGTGAGTCGTTCTTCATTGCCAACCGCAATGCCCCCTGGTACATGGTGGCGTTTGCCATGATTGGCACCTCCCTGTCGGGGGTCACGTTCATTTCCATTCCCGGCATGGTGGCCTCCCAGAGCTGGAGCTACATGGCCGTGGTGCTGGGCTACATTGTGGGCTACCTGGTCATCGGCACCGTGCTGATGCCTCTGTACTACCGCCTGCGGCTGGTGAGCATCTACACCTACCTGGAGCAGCGCTTTGGGTTCTGGAGCTACAAAACCGGGGCGCTGTTCTTCCTGATTTCCCGGGCCGTGGGCGCGGCGTTCCGGTTGTTTCTGGTGGCGGGCGTGCTGCAGTTTGCCGTGTTTGATGGACTGGGCGTACCGTTTGCCGTGACGGTGACGGTCAGCATCTTCCTCATTTACCTCTACACCTTCCGGGGCGGCCTCAAAACCATCCTCTGGACCGATACTTTCCAGACCATGGCCATGCTGGTGTGCGTGGCCGTGAGCATTTACCTGATGGCCGACGAGCTGAACCTGGGCTTTGCCGGGCTGGTGAAAACGGTGAAGGAAAGCACCATGTCGCAGATTTACTTCTCCGACCCCAAGGACGATAAGTTCTTCTGGAAGCAGTTTGCCTCGGGTGCCTTCATCACCATCGTGATGACCGGCCTCGACCAGGACATGATGCAGAAAAACCTGAGCTGCCGCTCCCTGCCCGACGCCCAGAAAAACATGTTCTGGTTTACGCTGGCCATTGTGGTGGTGAACGTGTTCTTCCTGTCGCTGGGGGTGCTGCTGTATAAGTTTGCCGCCGCCAAAGGCATTCAGCTGCCCATGAACCCAGCCACCGGCAAGGTTATCGGCGACAACGTGTTTCCGCTGCTGGCTACCAACCACTTCTCGCTGTTTGCCGGCATCGTGTTCATCCTGGGCATCATTGCCGTCACCTACGCTTCCGCCGACTCGGCCCTGACGGCCCTGACCACCTCCTTCTGCGTGGACATGCTCGACATCAAGCAGTATGACGAGGCCAAGCAGAAGCAGTTGCGCCAGGCCACGCACTTCGGCTTCAGCATCGTGCTGATTATTATCATCCTGATTTTCCGGGCCATCAACGACCAGAGCGTAATTACCTCCGTGTTTAAGGCGGCGGGCTACACCTACGGGCCGCTGCTGGGCCTGTTCTCGTTCGGCATCTTCACCAGCCGCGGCCTTACCGATAAGCTGGTGCTGCCCGTGTGCGTGGTGGCTCCGCTGCTCACATGGTTTATCAACAGCAACTCCAAAGCCTGGTGGGGCTACGAGTTTGGCTTTGAGATTCTGATGCTCAACGGCCTCATCACCTTCCTGGGTTTGCTGGCAATTTCGCGCCCCCGCAACCTCGAATTGAACCCGGTAGCCTAGGGGTTGTTTAGGGAGGTGTACTTTTGTGATAAGGGAAGCCACAAAGAACGTCATGCTGAGCGCAGCCGAAGCATGACGTTCTTTTGGTCCACTCCTACCAACCCGCCAACCCTATGAAACATGCTTTCTTCATCTTCGGGCTTGTAGTTTTGGCCGCCGGAGCGGCACAGGCCCAGCAAACTCCGACACCGGCTCCTAAACAGCCCATTGAGCTGCAGCCGGGCCGAATGCAGGCCCAGGCCAGGCCCGCTGCCAACCGCCCCGATGCGCCCCCGCAGTTTCCGGGCGGGGCGCAGGGGTTAAGCACGTTTTTTCAGCAGAATCTAAAGTATCCGGAGGCAGCCAGCGTCAAGCAAATCAGCGGCAACGTGGTGATGACCTTCACTGTGGAAGCCGACGGCCACCTCACTAATCCCTCGGTGGTGCAGCCCCTCAGCCCCGAGTGCGACACGGAAGCACTCCGGGTACTGGGCCAGATGCCGGCCTGGAAACCGGCTACCCGCAAGGGCCAGCCCGTGGCCACCCAGGTGCGCCTACCCATTCCCTTCGGCAACTCCGAGGGGCTGAAGGTAGAGCAGGGCAAGAATAAATTTGAATAAAGAAGTGAGGAGATGGAAGCCAGGAGTTGGGAGGCAGGAAGTTCACGTAGAATTCTGCCCTGCAACTCCTAGCTTCTGTCTCCTCACTCTTAGCTCTTAACCAACAAAATGGCAGCCAGAAGCGGAATGAATACCAGTGGCCAGGCGGGCGTTGACGTCCCCAAGGTCAAGCTTACCAAAGAGAATTTTAAACAGGGCCTGCGGATTTTCCGCTTCGTGCTGCCGTACAAAGGTGCCTTTATAGCAGGCCTGCTGCTGTTGCTGCTGAGTAGTGCCTCAACAATGGTAATGCCCAAAATACTCAGCTATTTGGTGGCAATTGCCAATCATCAAACGGATACGCTACCTTCCTATTTACCCAAAACTGTCACTGGTATTGCGCTGGTATTGTTCGGAGTGGTAGTGTTACAAGGTTTCTTTTCTTTCGGGCGAATTTTCTTTTTTACTCGTGTCAGCGAATTTACTGTGCGGGACATTCGCCGCACCCTGTACAAGAAACTGGTCACACTGCCCATTCCATTTTTTGAGCAGCGTCGGGTAGGTGAAATCACCTCACGCCTGACAGCTGATGTCACGACGATTCAGGAAACCTTTTCGCTGACAATTGCCGAGTTTCTGCGTCAGATTCTGACGCTGCTTGCTGGTGTCGCTTTCATCATGTGGAATTCCTGGCAGCTCTCATTGTTCATGTTAGCTACCTTTCCTCCTCTGGTACTCTTGGCTCTTTTGTTCGGCCGCAGCATCCGTACGTTTTCCAAGCAAACTCAAGATGAATTAGCAAAAACGAATGTCGTATTGGAAGAGACAATGCAGGGTATTAACTCCGTAAAAGCCTTTACTAGTGAGCAGCATGAGGTAAGTCGCTACGGTGCCGGCTTAAATCGAGCAGTGCAACTGGCTCTGAAGTCAGGGATGTACCGTGGTGCCTTCGTTTCTTTCATTATTGTGGCCGTTTTCGGTGGAATCTTCCTTGTGCTCTGGCGCGGAGCTACGTTTGTAGAACTACCCGTATCGGACTCACGCCACCTCGAACTCAAGGACCTCATTGAATTCATTCTTTACACCGTCTTTATTGGGGCCTCCGTGGGTGGTTTGGGCGAGATGTACGGCAAGATTCAGAGCAGCCTGGGCGCTTCGGAGCGGATTCTGGAAATTCTGGACGAAACCTCCGAGCCGGTACACCAGCCCCGGCCGGCTGGTGCGGCTCCATTGCAGGTACGCGGGGAAATCGACTACCAAAACGTGCAGTTCCGCTACCCTACCCGCCCCGATCTGGCAGTACTCAAGGACATCAGCTTCCACATCAAAGCCGGCGAGAAAGTGGCGTTGGTGGGCCCTTCGGGAGCCGGCAAAAGTACCATCGTGCAACTGCTGATGCACCTGTATCCGCTCAGCAGCGGCAGCATCTCGGTGGATGGACGCAACATTGACGACCTGGACCTTACCGAGCTGCGCCAGCACATCGGCATCGTACCGCAAGAAACTTTGCTGTTCGGTGGTACCATCGGCGAGAATATTCTCTACGGCCGGCCGGGTGCTTCCGAAGCCGATGTGGTGGACGCTGCCCGCCGGGCCAATGCCTGGCAGTTTATCCAGTCGTTCCCCGAGGGGCTGGATACGGTGGTGGGTGAGCGGGGCATTAAGCTTTCGGGCGGGCAGCGCCAGCGCATTGCCATTGCCCGCGCCATCCTGAAAAACCCCGCCATTCTGCTCCTCGACGAAGCCACCTCCGCCCTCGACTCGGAAAGCGAGAAGCTGGTGCAGCAGGCCATGGACGAGCTGATGCAGAACCGCACCAGCATCATCATTGCCCACCGCCTGAGCACCATCCGCAAAGTGGACAAGATTCTGGTGATTGATGGCGGCCGTATCGTAGAGCAAGGCTCCCACGAAGAACTCAGCAACGACGACAACGGCCTCTACGCCAACCTGCTCAAACTGCAGTTCGAGCTGACCTAAGGCACGGCGTTAGACGAATTCATTGAATTACATGAGACGGGCGACGCAGTAGCGTTGCCCGTTTTTTATTTGACATTTTCTATCTTATCTACTTATTCTATTCTTTCTCCTATGCCCACTTTAACATATCCTCGCCGCCTCAGTCTTCAGCCTTTATACGGCATGCCAGCACTGGCCAGCGTGGCTTTGCTTCTCACGGCCCTGCTGTTGATGGTTGCCCCGCCACGTTTTTCCAATCAGCCGCGTATCCAGCTTCCAGTTATGAAATACACACCATTTACCTGCCATTTGCTGGATGGTCCGGTTACAACTATTTATTTGACTGATCGGGGGCGTTTTTATATGCAGGAAAGTGATTCGCTCACGCAGGTCAAGCTCATGCAACAGCTGACAGCAGGCTATACTCTGCCTACCATACTTGGGCAGAACACTATCAACCTGAACCACTTTCGGCAGCCCGGCCTGGACCTGAAATTTCTACCTCGGTGGTTACGTGCTCACAAGGAAGTAATCATGCGTGACCCTTATTACTATCCGGAATTTCACCCAATCTATCACACTGCCTTCATCCTAGAAGCTGACCAGTGTACACCGTCTTTCCGCATAATGGAGTTGTTTCAGCGGCTTAAAGAACACGGTATTCATCATGTGTACCTAACCTACGTTTACCACCGTTAAACATATGACACACTACTATCATAGTATTGGGCTCCCACGTATCGAGCTGCTGCGGCCGGAGTTGGGGCTGTGGGGCGGGCTGTCGTTGCTGCTGAGCACTTTGTTTATGTCGTCGGCTAAGTTTGCGGATGATTTACCCGTTGTGCAGCTGCCGGGCAGTACTGAGTATTGCACCAGAGGCTTAACCGAAGTGCTGTTTACCTTCTCCCTGGATGCAGACCAACGGCTATACATGCACGCCAGCACCACTGAGCTTCAAACTAAAGCGCTGGATTTACTGGCACAGAACTACGGCCTGTGGCTATCCACCGGGCAACTAACACAGCTGCAGCAGCTCCAGTATCTGGGCTCCGATGTACGTCAACTACCGGACTGGCTGGCTACCCCGGGTTGGCAGCGCAAAAAACCTACGCAAGGCATTCATTACTTCGCCGCAAACGACCAGCTGACGGCGTTGCTCCGGGTAGCCAACCGGGCTGCTTATGCCGTACACCGCCACCGCGCCATTGTGTGTCTGCGGCTGGATGCCCGGCTACCGGCCGCAGTGGTGATGCCGCTTTTCCGGCGGATTCAGGCGCTGGGCATTAACTATTTGGTATTGGTCACTGAATCTAAGTAAATACCGGCTCTACCGCTGGTTTTTATCTTTGGCCTGATGCAGCCTATTATTATCCCCGACGTTCAGATTACCTTTCCGGAGTTCCGCCAGATTCAGCAGTGGTATATGTTGCGGCAACGCTGGTGGCTTGTACCGCTAACCTTACTGTATCCCCTGTATTCCATTTGGGGGGGCAACGATAGTAGCTTCGGCCCTACTGGTAAGCTCATTGCCACGCTTCTCATGACAGCTGTTGTAACGGGTGCCATTATCTACAGCACCCGGTCTGCGCTGCAGCGCATGTTTGAGCAGACCCCGTATTTTTAGCACCCCACTACCTTCCGGCTGGATGATTCGGGTATTCATTTCAGTAATGCTATCATAAGCAGTGAGGCCATCTGGGCTACTGTACACAGTGCCCGCCGGTTTGGTAAATGGTACGTGGTAACCAATAAAAACAAGCAAGGCTATCTGCTGGATAGCAGCCTGATTCAATCACCCGCCACGGAGCAGGATTTGCGCGCCTTGCTTCAGCGCCATAGCATCACTATCCAATAGATTACTGTACAGCATTGATGCAACTCACCATTTCCGATGTCCGGCTGTCGTTCTGGCAGTACCTGCTTTTGTCCTTGCGTTTTACCTTCCAGACCCGGCCGCTTATGCTGGTCATGCTGCTTCCGGTTGCCGGCACCTTGGCGGCGTTGGGGTTGTCGGGCTTTAGCTGGCAGTCAATAGCGGACCTCTGGCATGGTGCCCCGTTTGCTTTACTGTTTTCCGTGGCCCTGCCCGTATTGCTAATCTGGCCCACGTGGCAGCAGTACCGGCGGAGCGCCTTTCTGCAGGAAGCTGTTACCTATGTCTTGGACGATGACGAAGTGCAGGTAATTACCCCGTCGTCGCACACCAGGCTGGATTGGGCAGCCATTGTGAAGCTCCAGCACTTTGGCCACTGGCTGCTGCTCCAAACGTCGGTGCAAACGGCTTTTTTCCTGGATTTGCGGCAGGTGCAGGCCCCGGCCACGCCGGCCGATGTACTCAACTTCTTTCGGGAAACAACCTGATGCCTTCCATCACCTTCCCCGCCGCCCCGCCTACCTTCCAGGAGTACCAGCTGATTCACCAGACACAGGAGCGGCAGCGGATTTCTGGAAATACAACTCCGGCACCAGTTGCTAAAAGTATACTTCGCCAAACGGCCGAATGGTTCGGCTGTGTGATGCTGGCGATTCTGCTTTTCAAACTCCTGATTTCGAATTTCAACTGGTCCGAATGGCGAGACTGGCTTTTATCCGGCAAACCGCTAATTGCTGTTGTAGTGCTTGGGGGCATTACCCTTTTCGCTAATGCAATAGGCGAATTGTGGAGTCGCCTGAGGTACTACCGTGCTTTTCGGGAGCAAGCATCTTCTCAGCCGTTAAGTATCGATATTGAGTCTATTGGCATAACGGTGCAATGGCCCCACCAAAATTGGCAATTTCTACCCTGGCACTCCCTTACCCGCGTGCAGCAGGTGGGCGACTGGCTCCTGCTCTACCCCGGCCCTGATTTTGCCTATTACCTGGATTTGCGCCGGGTACCGGAGCCGTACAACACCGCGGATGTGCTGGCCCTCGTCGGGTGGCGCGACATGAGCGTGCCGGGCGCTACCTTCGCCTCCTGATGAAACCCACTTCACTTACGCTGACCGGCGTGCAGCTCACGGCCGATGAGTTTGTAGCCGTAAACTTCCGGCTCTGGCGGGCCCGCCCGCGCACCCGCCTCAACCACTGGATTCTGGGCGCGGCCGTGCTGCTGCTGGCCGTGAGCGTGGGGTTGGATGGGTACGCGAATGGTCGGCTCACGCAGCCTGCCACGCTGGTACCGCTGGCCGTGGGCGTGCTGTACGCCTGCCTGCGCTTTGGGCTGGTGCGCTACCAGCTGCGGCGTGGCTACGCCCGCAACCAAGCCCTGCAGCAGCCTACCGATTTTACGCTTACCAACACCGAAATCATCGGCCGCAATACGCTGGGTCAGTTTTCCGGCAAATGGACGCTGATTCGGCAGGCCGTGTGGGTGCAGCCGCACTGGCTCCTGCTCTATCCTACCGAAGCCGCCTGCTACTACCTCGACCTGCGCCGCCTACAAGCCCCCGCCACGGCCGCCGATGTGGCCGCGCTACTGGAGCGTCACCAGATTGCGCAGCAACACCGGTAACTGCAGCCAAGTGGACAGTAGCCCGTCTGTAGGCCGGCATTCTGCACCCGTTACCCGGGCAGATTTGCCTACTTTCGCCCCGTATTCCCAACGCCATTTTTCTCCTTACGAATGATTACTTCGACTTTTCTCAAGTCCGGTTCCCGCACCCTGAGCGCCACCCTGCTGGTAAGCGGCCTGCTGCTGAGCGCCGCCGCCGAGGCTCAGATCAGCACGCCCCAGGCCAGCCCCAAAAGCACCATCCAGCAGCGCGTGGGCCTCACCGATGTTACCCTCACCTACTCCCGCCCCAGCCTGCGCGGCCGCGTGGCGTTCGGCAACCTGGTGCCCTTCAGCAAGCGGTGGCGCACCGGCGCTAACGCCACCACCAGCCTTAAATTCTCCGACGACGTAACCATTGAGGGCAAAAAGGTGCCGGCAGGCGAGTACGGCCTCTACACCATCCCCGGCAAAACCGAGTGGATTGTGGTGCTGAACAAGAGCACCAAAATGGGTGCCGACGTGGACGCCTTCAAGGACGATGAGGACGTAGCCCGCTTCACCATCAAAACCTACAAGGTGCCCACCAAGGTGGAAACCTTCACCATCAACTTCACTGACCTCACCCCCGCCACCGCCAACGTGGACATCCAGTGGGAAATGACCGGGGCCAAGTTCAAAATCACCACCGACGTGGAGCCCAAGGTGATGGCGCAGATTGACGAGAAAGTCATCAAGAACGCCAGCCCCAGCAACGGCGACCTGGCCGCCGCCGCCGTGTACTACCTCGACAACAACAAGGACCTGAAGCAGGCGCTGGCCTGGATGCAGAAGGCCAACGAGAAGGACCCCAAGTTCTGGAACCTGCTTACGGAAGCCAAAATCCGCATGAAGATGAAGGATTACAAAGGCACCATCACGGCCGCCGAGCAATCCAAGAAACTGGCCCTCGACGCCAAAAACGCCGACTACGTGAAGATGAACGAGGACCTGATCATGGAAGCCAAGAAAGCCGGCAAGCTGTAAGACGGCACAAGTCTAAAAAGTTAGTTCCCCTCCTTGGAAAGGAGGGGCTAGGGGTGGTTGACCTCGCGTTAGAACGGATTTTAGAACTAGTTCTAGTCACTGTTCAGGAATAATCAACCACCCCTAACCCCTCCTTTCCAAGGAGGGGAACTAACTTTTTAGCTCTAGCCCTCCGATTTTCCCAACAAACTCCCGCCCACCACCACGGCGCAGCCGATGATGTTGAACCAGAGGTAGCCGATGTCGGTAGCAAAGAATAGGGTGAGCACCACGGCCTGGGCTACCACGGCGGCCCAGAATACGGCCCGGCCGCCTACCGCTTTCAGGAAGAAGGCCACCATGAAAATGCCCAGAATGGTGCCGTAGAACAACGAGCCCAGGATGTTGACGGCCTGAATCAGGTTTTCGAGGCGGGCGGCGAAGGTGGCAAACCCGATACCCAGCACGCCCCAGCTCACGGCCGCCGCCCGGGAGGCCCGCACGTAGTGCAGTTCGGGCATATGGGGCCGGCGCGGTTTGTACAAATCCACCACCGTGGTAGAGGCCAGGGCGTTGAGGCCGGCGGCGGCCGAGCCCAGCGCGGCGCTCAGCACCACGGCCACCAGCAGCCCTACTAGCCCCTGGGGCAGGTAATTGAGCACGAAGGTGAGGAACACGTAGTCGGTGTCCTTGGCTTCGGTGGCGGGGCGGGCCTGCTTGAGCAGCTGCTGAGCCTGCTGGCGCAGCCCGAGGTTGGCGGCCTGGGTGGCCTGCAGGTGGGTTTCGGCGGCGGCAATGGCCGTGGGGTCCTGGGCCTGCAGGGCCTGCACGAGGCGGCTGGTAGCGTGGCGGCGCACCTCAAACAGGGTGGCGTGCTCCCGCTCCAGCTCCCGCAGTCGGGGGCCGTATTGCTCGGAGTGGGCCACCTCCATGTATACCGGCCGGTTGAAGGTAAGCGGGGCCGGGTTGAACTGGTAGAATACGAACAGCAGCACGCCCAGCAGCAGAATGCCAAACTGCATCGGAATCTTGAGCAAACCGTTCATCAGCAGGCCCAGGCGGCTCTCGGTGATGTTGCGGCCGGTGAGGTAGCGTTGCACCTGGCTCTGGTCGGTGCCGAAGTACGAGAGGGCTAGGAACAGCCCGCCCGTCATGCCCGACCAGAAGTTGTACCGGTCGGTGGGGTCGAAATGGAAGTCGATGAGGTTGAGCTTGCCCTGGTGGCCGGCCACGCGCAGCGCGTCGGTGAAGCCGACTTCGGCCGGCATGTAGTGCACCAGCAAATAGCCCGCCACCAGCAGCCCCACGAATATCACGGCCACCTGGCCCTGCTGCGTCACCATCACGGCCCGGGTGCCGCCCGAGACGGTGTAGGCAATCATGACAGTGCCCAGCAGCCACACCGTCAGCTGAATATCCCAGCCCAGAATGGCCGACAGCACCAGCGCCGGCGCGTACAAACTCAGGCCGTTACTAAGCCCGCGCTGCACCAGAAACAGTAGCGCCGCGAAGGTGCGGGTGCGCCGGTCGAAGCGGCCTTCCAGGTACTCGTAGGCCGTAAACACCTTGAGCCGGTGGTAGATGGGCACCACGAAAATGGCAATGAGCACCATGGCCACCGGCAGCCCCAGGTAGAACTGGATGAAGCGCATGCCGTCGTCGTAGGCCTGGCCGGGGGTGCTCAGGAAAGTAATGGCCGAGGCCTGGGTAGCCATGATGCTGAGCCCGATGGCCCACCACGAGGCCTGCCGCCCGCCCAGCAAATAGCCGTCCAAGGACTCGCCGGCGCGGCGGGTGCGCCAAGTGCCGTAGCCCACAATGAACAGCAGCGTTCCGCCCAGAATCAGCCAGTCGAGCCCGCTCATGCAAACGCCCGGGTCAGGTACACGAACAGCCCGATTTCCAGCGCCAGCGCGCCCAGCACTAGCCAGTACCACACCCGCCACGAGGGCAGCAGCGGCGGCAAATCAGATTCAGGTTCGGAAGTTGCAGAGTGCGGCACGGCGGAAAGGGAATTACGGACGAAAGATAACGCAGGAAAGCGTAGCTTCCAGTAATGCGCCGGCCGCCCAACCATGGGGCGAAGCCTTTGCTTCGCGTCGGCGTGGGCTGTATGCTCCAGTGCCGCGCGTGAGGCCAACAGGCATGTTATTTGACGTTCTGCGGTGCGCGAAGCAAAGGCTTCGCGCTACGGCCGGGCCGCAGCCAGCCGGTAGCCAGTTCCCAGAGGCAGGTGAGCAGCAGGCCCAAGGCAGCCCCGGCCACCACGTCGCTAAGCCAGTGATACTCCAGCACCACCCGGCCCAGGCACACCAGCCCCAGCCAGCCCAGCAGCCAAGGCCGCGCCCTGGGAAACCGCAGGGCCCACGGCAGCAGCAGCCCCGCCGTACCGGCCGCGTGCCCCGAAGGAAACGCATCAAACTGCCCCGCTGACTGCCAGAAATCCGCGTTGGCAGCTAAGTGCCCGAACACCTGCCACGGCCGGGGCCGGTGGAAATACGCAGCCAGCAGGTTGCGCAGTCCCTGGCTGCTAATCATTGTCAGCAAAGCCACCAGCCAGATGGTGCAGTGGGGCCAGCGCCGCAGCCGGGCCACCGCAAACAGCAGCAGCAGCGCCGGCCACAGCCACAATGGTAGCAGCGGGGCGGTGGCCGCATCGTGCGCCTGCATGAAGCCCGCAAAAAACGGCCGCAGCGGCGCGCCGTGCTGGTGCAGCAGCCCGGCCAACGGCTCGTCCACGGTTAGGATCAGTAGCAGAATGAGCGGCACTGAGGCCAATGTGATGAGTAATAACCGCAGATATAGTCGCATAGGAGCACTGTAACTTGACACGTGAGTTAGAGCCAGAAACTAGTTCCCCTCCTTGGAAAGGAGGGGTTAGGGGTGGTTGATGAACGCTGGAACGATACTAGAGCTAGTTCTAAAATCCGTTCTAACGCGAGGTCAACCACCCCTAGCCCCTCCTTTCCAAGGAGGGGAACTAGCTTTCTAGCTTTAGCCCGCAGCCTGAAATAGGGAGTCTGGTTTCAAAGCTGCGCGCTACTTGCCCAACGACACCATATTGGTCAGTATGCGGTAGGCACCGGGGACGCCGGCGGGCAGCTCGCGGAACAGCGAGAGGCCGGTGTAGATGTAATGGCCTTTGCCGTAATCGGCTACCAGGATGGCGCTTTGCTTGGCTGTTTCGCCGGGGTCCTGGCTGCTCAGCACGGTTTGGTACTTGGGGTCCCACTGGCTGGGGTAGTAGAGGCCCTGCTCCTGCACCCAGCCTTCAAAATCCTTGCTCGTGATTTTGTTGGGCGTGTTGAGCAACGGCTGGCCGGGGTTGAGGAAGGTGACGGGGGCGTTTTCCACCGTCACCCGGTCGGTGCTGAGGGTGAGCGGGTACGGGCCAATTTGCGGCAGCACGGTGCCGCGGTTCACCACGTACTGCACCACCAGGTTGCCGCCCTGCTCCACATACTTCAGCAGCGTGGGCTGCAGGGTTTTGAGGCGGTCCAGGGTATTGTAGGCGCGCACGCCCAGCACCACGGCATCGAAGCGGCGCAGATTCTGGTCGGTGATGTCCTCGGGCTTGAGCAGGGTAACGGTGTAGCCAATCTGGCGCAACGCGTCGGGCACCTCGTCGCCAGCCCCCATCAGGTAGCCGATTTCCTGGCCTTTGCGCCGCAGGTCCAGCTTCACCAGCGGGGCCACGGCTTCGGGGAACAGGGTTTGGGTGGGAATGTGGGAGTAGGCAATGGTCTGGTAGCCGCGCGAGTAGGCCTGCCCATCCACGGTAGCCACGGCCCGCAGCTCCGATTTGCCTTCCGCGGCACCCGCGCCGGGCTGCACCCGGAACTGCACGGTCTGCTCGGCATCTTTGGCAGCCAGCTCGAAGGGGATGCTGGCGGGCTCGGCGGTCCAGCCTTTGGGCAGGCTCAGGGCCAGGGTGCCTTTCACGCCCGCCTTGCCGGCCCGCAGCGTCACGGGCACCGTTTTGGGCTGGTTATCGGCAAACACGTAAGCCCGCCCGCCGATGTTTACGGCCACTGGCGGCACCACCGTCAGCGGGCGGTACTTCTCCCCTTCCACCGGGTCGGTGCTCTTGTATTGGACTGGGATATATAAGGTTAATAACTGACCTTCAATTGTAAGCTGAATTTTAGTAGTTGCTGCACTTAGCTCTGGCTGACCACGGTCAATTTGATTAGCCACTGTATACATGCCGACGGAGCCTTTCTCGTATAGCCAGTATGGTGCGCTTATTGGTGTTCTTACTGGTAATACAGCCCTTTTACGAAAGGAAAATAATTGATTAGGTAGAAGTATCTTACTGATTGTAGTATCCGCATCAATTTTACCACCTGTGGTTAAGACACCGAGAGAAGACAACCCAATCTTTATGTTACGGCTTATAATATTTACTGTCAAAGAGGAGGTTTGTCCGGGAGAAGTTTCAGACTCAAGGGCAACAACTTCCACATACAACCCCAAACAAGCTTGAATCAAGGCATCTATTGCTTTTAGTTTCTCTTGTCGCCAGAAGTTCAAATAACGCTGCTCCTCTTCTTTTGAGGGAAAAGGTATTTTATTCATCGCCAATTCTATTGCCTGCAGCCCCGCCACACTCGCCGACGGATTAGCTGGATCGTACTTGCGGATTACCTCGTCAATCATCTTGCCCACGGCTGCGCCGCCGGGCACCCGGTTCCAGGTCATATCCACGCCGTCGAACAGGTCGGTTTTGGCGGGCTCGCCTTTCAGCAGCTGGAAATACTCTGGGGCCTCGCCGCGCTGAGCGCTGCTGCCGAAGCCCTGGCTGCGGTGCTGGGAGCGGCTGCGGGCGGCAATTTCGCCGTAGCTCTGGCCCAGCAGCGGGTTGAAGCCACCGGCATCGAGCTTGAAGTACTGGCTCATGTCCTCGCCGGCTTTCACGAAGAAGCTGCCGGTATTCCACAGCAGGCGCTTGGCCTGCCAGGGCTGCACGTATTGGAGCTGCTCGGGGAAGCGCTTGGGGTCGGCGGCGGCCGAGAAGGCCTCGATGGCCAGCATGGCCGAGGCCGTGTGGTGACCGTGGCCGGCCCGGGCATCGGGCGGGAAGCGGGTAATCATGACGTCGGGACGGCGCTGACGGATCACCCACACCATATCGGCCAGCACCTGCTCCTTATCCCAGATGGTGAAGGTTTCCTCAGGTGTTTTGCTGAAGCCGAAGTCGTTGGCGCGGGTGAAGAACTGCCGGCCCCCATCGATGCGGCGGGCCGCCAGCAGCTCCTGCGTCCGGATGACGCCCAGCCCCTCGCGCAGCTCCGGGCCGATGAGGTTCTGGCCCCCGTCGCCGCGGGTGCAGCTGAGGTAGCCGGTTTCCACCAGGCGGCCGTTGGCCAGGTAGGCAATCAGGCGGGTGTTCTCGTCATCGGGGTGGGCGGCCACGTACAGGGCCGAGCCCAGCACGTTCAGCTTCTTCAGCCCTAGCAGAATCTCCGACGACGACCAGGTTTTGGGGGCCTGGGCGTGGGCTTTGGGAATTGAAAATTGAAAATTGAAAATTAAAAGTGCCGTGAGGGCAGCGCGGAGAGCAGGACGAAGGGGCATGGAACAGGGCAGTTGAGGGAGCCGGGCGGTAAAGATAGGCGGCCTGGGCGGGAGGTTGCAGGCCATGGCCGCTACAACCGCCAAACTCCTGCAACCTCCCACTCATACCTGCACTTGCGGCCTGAAGCATCTCATCATGTAGCATAATGGCGCTGCTACAGCGCTGCAGCCCTACTACAATTTCAACACATCCGCACGGCACTGACAAGATAAACTCGTCTGCTTCGGCAACGATTCTTAGGTAGCCTTCGTCAGTACTCTACATTTTCGGCGTGCTTATTGTCGCGGACCGATTCTGCTTTCTTACTCGTTTCTGCTCCTGATTTTCCTTTCGCATGGCATTTCCCCTCCCCTCCCGGCTGCGGCTGCTGGGTCTTTCGTTGCTGTTTCCGGTGCTGGTTTCGGCCCAGACTACGCCCCCGGCTTCTCCTTCGCCAGCTCCGGCGGCCCCGGCCTCCCCCCAATGGTACCTGCTCGATGCTCAGCAGGATGGCGGGGTAATGGGCATCAGCGCAAACCGGGCGTACCGGGAGCTGCTGCGGGATAAGGTATCTACGCCGGTGCTGGTAGCCGTTATTGACGCCGGCATCGACACGGCCCACGCCGACCTGAAGCGCATCATGTGGCACAACCCCCGGGAAATAGCCGGCAATGGCGTAGATGACGACAAAAACGGCTACACCGACGACGTATGGGGCTGGAACTTCCTGGGTGGCCCCGATGGCCGCAACATCAACCAGGAAGCCCTGGAAGAAACCCGCCTGCTGGCCCGCCTGAAACCGTTGTACCAGGGCAAAACCCGCACCGCAGTACCGGCAGCCAAGCGCCCGGAGTACGACCTGTATGTGAAGGTGAAAAAGGCCTACGATGATAAGGTGAAGGAGAATACCCAACGCTTGCAGGAGTATGGCCAGGCCTACGCCGAAAATGCGCAGGGCGCTGAAGGCCTTAAGCAAACCCTGGGCGTATCCCGGCTGGATACGGCCACCCTGCGCAACCCGCCCACCCAGGATGCGGAGCTGCGCCAGGTAACCCGGGGCCTGTACCAGACGCTCCTCCAGACGGGCTTTGCTTCCTTGGATGATGTGCTGATGGAAATGAAAAAGGGCCTGCAGGAAACCAAGGACCAGATGGACTACGGCCTCAACCTGAGCTACAACCCTCGCCCCATTGTGGGTGACCGGCCAGACGACGTGAAGCAGCGCGACTACGGCAACCGGGACGTAGCCGGCCCCGACCCCATGCACGGCACCCACGTAGCCGGCATCATCGGGGCCGACCGGGAAAACAACGCGGGCATTCTGGGCGTAGCGCCCAACGTGCAGATTATGTCGGTACGGGCTATTCCGGACGGGGATGAGCGGGACAAGGACGTGGCCAATGCCATCCGCTACGCCGTGGACAACGGGGCCCAGATTATCAATATGAGCTTCGGCAAGTACTTCTCGCCCCAGCGCCCGGCCGTGGAGGAAGCCATCCGCTATGCCAATACCAAAGGCGTGCTGCTCATCCATTCCGCCGGCAACGAAAACAACAACCTAGACCAGGTAACGCAGTATCCTTCCCCCACCTTCCAGAACGGCCAGTCCGTTCCGAACATGATAACCGTAGGAGCCTCGGCCAGCACCAACGATGAAACCCTGGCCGCCGACTTCTCCAACTACGGCAAGCTGCGGGTGGATGTGTTTGCCCCCGGCAACCAGATTTACTCTACCCTGCCCGGCAGCAAATACGGCAACCTCAGCGGCACCAGCATGGCCTCGCCGGTGGTTACGGGCATTGCGGCTACCCTCAAATCGTACTTTCCACAGCTGACGGCGGCGCAGCTTAAGCGCCTTATTCTGGAGTCGGCCCAGCCCATCCATACCAAAGTGCGGCAGCCCGGCAGCAACAAGCTCGTGGACTTCTCTACCCTATCGCGCACGGGCGGCATCGTGAACCTGTACCGGGCCGTGCAGCTGGCCCAGCAACCCATGCCGTAGCCGCTGTTTTTCGCTGCCGACGCAACTCTGCCCCCGTTACTGAGTCCGTAAAACAGGACCAGTGGCGGGGGCAGAGTTGCGTGGGTCGGGGTTCCGGCCGGGCTCAACTATCCGAAGCCGCTGGCGTACGTTCTTCTGCACCCGTAGCCCTGCTTATGCTCATACCCCAACTCATGTTCCTCCGAAAAATGCGTCCAGCTACCACACCGCCCACGTCTTCACCAGCTCCCATCGTTCCTCCGCCCGTGCACGACCGGGGCTGGTGGCGGCGGCAGATTGTGAATACGCTGCTGATGGTAACGGGCGTAATGTCGGCGGGCTTTGGGCTGGAAAGCTTTCTGCTGCCGGGTGGCTTCCTGGATGGCGGCGTAACGGGTATTTCACTGCTGCTGGTACAGGTGTTTGGCCTGCCGCTGCCCGTGCTCATTGTGGTGCTCAATGTGCCCTTCGTGTTTATGGCCTGGCGGCAGCTCGACCCCGGCGTGGCCATCCGGACGCTCATTGGCATTGTTGCGCTGGCCATTGTGCTGGCCGTGTTTCCCTTCCCCATCATCACCCAGGATAAGCTGCTGGTTTCCGTATTCGGCGGATTCTTTCTGGGAGCGGGCATTGGTATGGCCATGCGCGGCGGCGGCGTGCTCGATGGCACTGAAATCATGGCCATTTACCTGAGCAAAAAGTCCAGCATGACCATTGGGGACATCGTGCTGGTATTCAACATTCTTATTTTTGGGGTAGCGGCCTATATTCTGTCCATCGAAACGGCCCTGTACTCCATTCTGGCCTACCTGGCTGCCGCCAAAACCATTGATTTTGTAATCGACGGTCTGGAAGAATACACCGGCGTCACCATCATGTCGGGTCAGGCTGATGCCATCCGGCGCATGATTACCGAGAAGCTGGGCCGGGGTGCCACCGTATACAGCGGCAAAGGCGGTTATGGCACCCACGGCCACCAGCCCAATGCCATTGATATTGTATTCACGGTCATCACCCGTCTGGAGCTTACCCAGCTTAAAACCGAGGTAGAGCTTCTGGACCCCAACGCCTTCATGGTGATGCACAGCGTGAAGGAAACCAAAGGCGGCATGATCAAGAAACGTCCCTTGCACTAGCCGTGAATGGGTGAATGAAGAGATGGGAGAATAGTTGACTACCCATTGATGCTGCAGCTGTCATCCGGCACCTTATCCCTTCATTCAACATTTTTCCATCTTTGCAGCATGGCTGCTCCCTTCCTGCTCTCCGACCTCTACATCTATCCGGTAAAATCCCTCGGCGGCATCCGCCTCACAGAGGCGCACATTGAGCCCCGCGGCCTGCGCCACGACCGGCGGTGGCTGATTGTGGATGAGAAAAACCGGTTCATGACGCAGCGGCAGACGGCCGCCATGGCTCACCTGAAAGTATCACCGGCCTACAACGGCTTCCTGCTCAGCCACCAGCAACGCCCCGAGCTGCTGCCCCTGTACGTTCCGTTTGCTGCCACGCCCGAGAAAACCCTGTTTGTCACCATCTGGGATGATATGGTATTTGCCTGGCGGGCCAAACCCGAGTGTGACGAATGGCTCAGTGAAGCCCTGGGTCAGCCCTGCAAGCTGGTGTACATGTCGGATATGGTGCGGCGCGACGTAGAGCCCGAGCGTAACCCCGAGGGCCAGCTGGTGAGCTTTGCCGATGGCTACCCCTTCCTGCTTATCGGGCAGGAGTCTCTAGCCGATTTGAACGCCCGGCTGGCCACGCCCGTGGGCATGGAGCGGTTCCGGCCGAACCTCGTGTTCAGCGGGGGTGAACCATTTGCCGAAGATGGCTGGGAGCAGTTCACCATCGGCGACGCAACCTTCCGGGCCGTGCGCGGCTGCGGCCGGTGCGTCCTCACCACCATTGACCCCGCCACCGCCCAGAAAAGCCCGCAGGGTGAGCCGCTACGCACCCTGGCCGGTTACCGCACCGAGGACAGCAAAGTGCTGTTCGGCCAGAATGTTACCGGCCCCGGCCGTGGCACCTTACGTGTTGGCGACCAAGTACATATCATTATCCGAAAAAATCAGTAGCCCGCAATTGCTATCTACAGCTACGTCCACGCGCAGGTAGCCAGATTGTTATTTCCGCACTTGAGAGGCCTTTACGGAAGCATTATCTTATACACCTGTCAATCAAAACAGCTAAAGTTTAGCAAAATGATAATTGTGTTTTGCCAAGCTCAACAGAATCGTATATTTTTACCGGATCAATTGAATCTTGTTTAATACAAACTCAATGAATAGTAGCTGCTATTCCCACGGTCTGTTTTGGGGCAGCGGCGTATTCTTGTAGTTCTGCTCGTTCTATCAGTCCCGCTTCATGCCCGCAACACATCGTTTATTCACGTCCTTTCTGGCATTGCTGCTTGCCTTTGTGTTGCCGGTGCTTGCACAGGCAGAAGACAACAACGCGCTGCAGCTGCTTCAGGAGCCCTGGAATGAGCTGTTGCAGCACCACGTCACTACCGATGGACGCCTGGATTACGAAGGCCTGCAGGAGGATGAAGACAAGCTGCTGGGCTACCTCCAGAGTCTGCGCAAAGTGAAACCCGACCCGCAGTCCTGGAGCGCCAACGATACGAAGGCCTTCTGGCTGAACACCTACAACGCGGCAGCAGCCTACCTGATTGTAGGCTACTACCCGGTAGCCAGCATCAATGATATCCGGGTGAAAGTAGTAGGCGGCCAGAAGTCGCCCTGGGAAGCGCCAGTGGTGAATGTAGGCGGCCAGATGTACTCGCTGAATCAGATTGAGCGGGAAATGCTGCGCAACCAGTTTCATGATGCCCGGGTACACTTCGGGCTGATGAACGGCGCGGCTTCCTCGCCCGCCGTACTGGCCGAAGCCTACGATGGGCAACGCCTGGACCAGCAGCTGGATGCCCAGGCCCGGCGCTTCCTCAACGACCCCACTTTCAACCAGCTCACTCCGCAGCATGTGCAGCTTTCGGGGCTGTTTGAGGCCTATGGCACTGAGTTTGGCAGCGAAGCACAGCTGCTGGAGTTTGTGAATCGCTACGCCCGCGTACCCGTGCTACCAACCGCCAAAGTGGAGTATCTATCCTTCAGCTGGGCTCTGAATGACCGTACCGGTCTGAGCAACTCCCAGGCTTTGGGCAAGCACTAATACAAAATCCGGAACCTGGCCAACCCGCGCCCCGTACCGCCTAGCGGTGTGGGGCGCGGGCTTTTCCGGCTGCACACCAACCTCCCCTATTGAAGCTATGAATCTTCTCTACGTTCTGGACTTTTTGCGCGAACTGGCTGCCCACAACAACAAAGCCTGGATGGATGAGCACCGGGCCATGTACCAGCGGGCCCGCGCCGAGTACACCACCTTCATTGCCCAGCTGCTCCGCGACGCTTCCGTTGACCTTGAGCCCCACCTGCGTGGCCTTACCCCCTCGGACGTAATGTTCCGCATCAATAAAAACGACCGGTTCCAACAGAGTGACGAGCCCTACAAGCGCCACATGGGCGCGGGGCTGAAGGCGGGCGGGCGGCACAGCCCTTGGGCCGGCTACTTTATTGCGCTGGAGCCCGGCGGTGAAACCTACATTGGGGCGGGCCGCTGGATGCCCGAGCCTCAGCAGCTGGCCCGTATCCGCCAGGAAATTCACTACAACGCGCCCGCCTTCCACGCCATCCGGCAGGATGCGACCCTGCTACGGCACTTTCCGCTGGGCCTGGACATGTCACAAAGCCTGAAAACCGCGCCCAAAGGCTATGATAAAACCGACCCCGATATTGAATGGCTCCGGCTGAAGAGCTACTTTGTCTGGCAGTCATTTACCGATGCGGAGGTAGCCCGCCCCGATTTTACGGAACGGGTACTGACTGGCTGGCAGGCGGCCAAACCCCTCGTTGAGTTTCTCAACGAAGCCATGCGCGCCGAGGAGTAGTGCTTAGTGCTTAGTGCTTAGTGCTTAGTGCTTAGTGCTTAGTGCTTAGTGCTTAGTGCTTAGTGCTTAGTGCTTAGTGCTTAGTGCTTAGTGTGTATGAAAGAGGCCCCACCGGGTTACGGCGGGGCCTCTTTTTTGCGGCTTTTTTTGATTCTAAGCATCAAGCACTACCAGCTGAGCACTGGGCACTAAGCACTAACAACTAAGCACTAACAACTAAGCACTAAAACAGCCCGAATAGCGTGCTGTTAATCTTCTCGATGATGACGCTCAGATCTTCGGGGTTGTTTACGTAATCCAGGTTGTTTACATCTACAATCAGCAGACGGCCGTGGTCGTAGCTCCGGATCCAATCCTCGTAGTGCTCATTCAGGTGCTTGAGGTATTCGATTTTGATGTTGTTTTCGTAGTCCCGGTTGCGCTTTTCAATCTGCGACACCAGCTTGGGCAAATCGGCCCGCAGGTAAAGCAGCAGGTCGGGCGGGTTCACCATGCTGATCATGGAGTTAAACAGGCTGAGGTAGTTCTGGTAGTCACGCTCCGCCATTAGCCCCGACTGGTTCAGGTTGGCGGCGAAGATGTGCGCATCCTCGTAAATAGTGCGGTCCTGAATAACGCCCTTGTTGGTTTTCTGCAGCTGCTTGATGCGCTGCGTCTGCTGGAAGCGGCTGTTCAGGAAGTATACCTGCAGGTGAAATGCCCAGCGCGGCATATCGTCGTAGAAATCCTTCAGGTACGGATTGTGGTCCACATCTTCCAGAAATACCTCCCAGTTGAAGTGATGGGCCAGTTTATTGGCCAGCGTGGTTTTGCCAGCCCCAATGTTGCCGACTATTGCAATGTGCATGAGCGAAGTGCAGAAGAAAAATAGAGGCGTAAAAATACAGATACCTATGAAACCCAACGCTACTTCCTGCCGACCGTAGAACAATAGCCCCCGCCCTATATTTCATCTGCATAACCATGGATACCCTTAACCTGGAACCTCTCGGAACGCTGCCCGATGCCAACGGGGCCGTTTTGGTGGAACTGCTGCATAACCCGGCCCGCAAACTTCTGTACGTCCGCTGGTTTGGTAACCTCACCGGACGCGAAGTGATTTATGTAGCCCGTGAGTCGCTGAAGCTACAAACCACAATGCATTTTGCCTTGGTGCTCAACGACAAGACCAATGCCACCGGCGACTGGGTTGAGGCGATGGAATGGCTGGAATATGAGTGGCTGCCTCAGATCATGACCGGGGGCCTGCGGGCCATTGCCTACGTTTTCTCCCCGGATATGCACAACCAGCTGGCGAGCATGGAATTTTTTGAGCGGGTACGCCAGTACATCCCCATTCAGATGTTTCATGACAGGCCCTCGGCGTGGCAGTGGCTGCAAAGGCAGCCCCCAATGCGGTCCACCCTGGCTCCTGCTCCACAGGTCTGATGATGCCCGCAACGTACAAGGCCTGCCTACAGCAGTTGTAGGCAGGCCTTGTGCATTAGGCAGGAGAAATTTCTGTTATTCGCGCATCACGTCCTTCACGTCGCGGGCTTTTTCCAGGGTGCGGAACTCGCCCTGCAGACTCCGGATGCGCAGACGCTCTTCCAGCGGCAGTTGATCGCGTACTTGGTCATAGCGGGCGTTCAGGCGGGTAAGCACGGCGCTGGCAGCGCTCCAGTCGGCCTGAGTCCAGTTCTTCTTGTCGCCGCGCATGGTTTCAATAAGACGGAAGTACAGGTCGGGCAGTTCCGTCGCTCGGGCCTTGCTGATGTTTACATCTTCGTTCAGCAGGCGGCGCTGGGCTTGGTCGGCGGTGGCGGGGCGGCGGGCGGCGGCATCCAGACTATCCTGGCGGGTAGCCCAGCGCTGATAGCGCACCTTCTGGGTGGTGTATTCCTTTTTACCTTCTACCGTGAGGCTGTCCACGGCCCGGTCGATGCGCCGGCTCTGGCGGTCAAACTCATCGGTAATGCGGGGCAGCTCGCGGCGGGCCGTGGTGGCCGCCCGCTCCACCTTGTCGTTTACCCAGTCGCTGAAATCAGCCAGGTCACGCTCCAGTCCGGCGGAGGTAGCTGTACCGGTAGAAGATTTGGTGGTCGTGGTGGTTGTTTTTTTGGGTGTCTGCTGTGCCGAGGCGGCCGTGGCTGCCAGCAGACTGGCCGCTGTAAACAGTGTATAAGCGAAAGAGCGTTTCATGGGCAGATGCTTAGGGGAAGGTGGGTGATAGGAGAAAAGCAACAGGAACGGCTCCCCGCTCCGAACCTGTATACCGATGCAGGCAATTTCCGACCCAAAAACGAGTAAAAGGGGCAGGTGGGTTCGGTTTTGCCGCAGATAATGCCGTTTTTTGCCTGCTATGTCCGTCATTCCTGCTTCCACAATCCGTATCCAGCCCGCTACCCTGGCCGATATTCCGACCATCATGCAGCTGGCGGAAGCCACCTGGGAACCTACTTACCGCTTCATTATTTCGCGGGAGCAGATTGATTACATGTACCGGGTAATTTACACCTCGGCCTCGCTGGAGCGGCAGATGACGGAGCAGGGCCACACGTTTCTGTTGGTGTACGTAGATGACCAGCCCAGCGGTTATGCTTCCTTCTCGGAGCAGGCCGAAGCCGGCGTGTATAAGCTGCACAAGATATACGTACTGCCGACTTACCAAGGTCAGGGCCTCGGCCAGCAGCTGATTATGGCCGTAGAACAGGCGGTGCGTATGGAAGGGGCTCACACTCTGGATCTGAACGTAAACCGCCATAATCCGGCTCTGAGCTTTTACGAGCATCTGGGTTTCCAGCGGCAGCGGGAAGAGGATATTGCCATCGGCCCCTACTGGATGAACGACTACGTGATGCGGAAGGCCCTGTAGGCGAATCTGCCCTGCTTACCGTTGCTGCATATTCCTTCTGTAACTTTCACCTTCATCACCCATATTATTCCAGCCCTATGGCAACCAAACTTACCGTCCTGAGCAATGGCTCTCTGCGCGTTGATGGCAACGATTTTGAACTGGTAGACGCCCAGGGCAAGCCCTACGGCCTGGCCGGCCGGGAGCGAATCAGCATCTGCCGCTGCGGCCTCTCGAAAAACAAGCCGTTCTGCGACGGTTCGCACAAGGGCCACTTCGAGCACAACGCCGAAGCCTTCGACCTGCCCGCGCCCAAGCCGGCTGCTCCGGTAACGCCCCCGGCCGCCCCCGATGCCGCCGCGGCCCCGCTGGCGTAACTGCCTGCCCCAATAAGCCACAAGCCCTCAGCGGCAAGCTGCAAGCCTCAAAAGGAACTTGCAGCTTGCCGCTGAGGGCTTGTGGCTTAAAGCTGAAAAAGCTTAGAACAGCGAGTTCACGAAGTCCACGTACTCCTGACGGGCGTCGTCCTGGGTTTTGCCGCGCTGGCCAGCCCAGGCATCGTACTTGGCAATGGCTTTGAAATCGAACCCGCCGGGCCGGTCGCCGCTTACGTCACCTTCACTGCCCTGCTTGTAGAGGGCGTAGAGCTTCAGCAGCGTCATGTTGTCGGGTTTGGCGGGCAGCTCCTTGCTGCGGGCGGCAGCGGCTTCAAATTCTTCGATGGTGGCCATATGGTGAGGTGGTGAAATGGTGAGTAAGCCGTTCCGGAGAAACGAACGGCTGGCAAAAGATACGGATTGCCCGGAATTTAGTAGGCATGCAGCATTTAATTGTACTGTATCTTCCTCCCGCATCTCCCATTTTTCATCCCCTATTCTATGCTTTCACCTGTACGCCTGGCCCTGCTGGCGGGCTCGCTGCTGCTGGCTACCGCCGCGCAGGCCCAGAAAACCTACCTGCACTGCGGCCGCCTGCTGGATATGCGCACTGAGCGCGCCCGCTCCGAAATGACTGTGGTAGTGGAAAACGGCCGCATTGTGGCCGTAGAGCCAGGTTACGCCATGCCCACCGGGGCGCAGGACAAGGTAGTGGACCTGAAAAACCGCACCGTGCTGCCCGGCCTCATCGACTGCCATGTGCACCTGGAGGGCGAAACTAGCAAGGACAACTACCTCAAGGAATTCACCCAGAATCCGGCCGATGTGGCGTTTGGCTCCCTAGAGCACGCCCGCAAAACCCTGTTGGCGGGCTTCACCACGGTGCGCGACCTAGGCGGCTCGGGCGTGAACATTGCCCTGCGCAACGCCATCAACCGGGGGCAGGTGGTGGGGCCGCGCATCTTCACGGCGGGCAAAGCCATATCGGGCACCGGCGGCCACATGGACCCCACCAACGGCTACCGCCTCGACCTGATGGGTATGCCCGGCCCGCCCGACGGCGTGGCCAACGGCCCCGACCAGGGCCGCCAGGCCGTGCGCGAGCAGTACAAGCGCGGGGCCGACCTCATCAAGATTGCCAGCACCGGCGGCGTACTCAGCGTAGCCAAGGACGGTTCGGCCCCGCAGTTTACCGAGGAGGAAATCAGGGCCGTGGTAGAGGCGGCCCGGGATTTGGGGCTGAACGTGGCCTGCCACGCCCACGGGGCCGAGGGCATGAAGCGGGCCATCCGGGCCGGCGTAACCAGCATCGAGCACGGCACCCTGATGGACGACGAGACCATGAAGCTGATGAAGAAATACGGCACCTGGTACGTACCCACCATCACGGCCGGCAAATCGGTAGCCGACTCGGCCAAGATTCCCAACTACTACCCGCCGCTGGTAACGCCCAAGGCCCTGGCCATTGGCCCGAAGCTGCAGGGCACGTTTGGGCGGGCTTACAAGGCGGGCGTCAAAATTGCGTTTGGTACCGATGCCTCCGTGTACCGCCATGGCGTGAATGCCCTGGAGTTCCGCTACATGGTGGAAGCCGGCATGCCCGCCTATGAGGCCCTGCGCAGCGCCACTGTATCGGCGGCCGAGCTGCTGGGCCAGACCGGCAGCCTGGGTACCCTGGAACCTGGCAAGCTGGCCGACGTGGTAGCCGTGGAGGGCGACCCGGTGCAAGATATAGACGCCATGCAGCGGGTACGCTTTGTGATGAAGCAGGGTACCGTGTACCGGCAGGAGTAGCGCACTGTGGGAGCAGCCGGCGACAAACTCATCTGCACCCTTCCCAAGAGGGCCTTCATAGACCGGGTACATTCCTGCCTGCTATAAAGAAGACGCTTCCTGACGAGCTAACCCAGAATTGCCTAAAGCACAAGCTCACGCTGGCTCTGGCCGAAAGCTGCACCTGCGGCGGGCTGCCGCTCAGCTGGCCCCGGCTACCGGCGTGAGCGAGGTGCTGCTGGGCTCAGTGGTAACCTACCACCCCGAGGTCAAGCAGCAGCTGCTGGGGGTGAAGAAGACTACCCTGGCTACCTACTCGGCCGAGAGCCAGCAGACCACCAACGAGATGGCCCTGGGCCTGCACCGCCAGCTACCCGCCGCCGGTGTGTACGTGGCCGTAACGGGCCTGTGCGGCCCCGGCAAATCGGAAACGTCCGAAAAGCCGGTGGGCACGGTCTTCGTCACCATCCTGTTTCAGGGCAAAGCCCACGAGTACCGGGAGCAGTTCACCGGCACCGGCGACGCCGTCCGCCAGCGCGCCACCGAATTTATCTATGAAAAGCTGCTAATGATTCTGTCGAAACATATTCGGCAGCACAGTAAGCCGAAAATGCAGGCCCCACTACGCATAAACGTGCCGTTCAAAGGCACTCTGGCGTGGTGGGGCCTACGTTTTGGCTTGCTGCGCTGCCGATATGCTTTGGATATGTCATACTGAGTGGACTTGACAAGCTCAGTACGCCTGCCAGAGCTCTTCCATAAGACTTTGATCCAGCAGGAAAAGTTGGCAATACCATCAGCATATCAACACGGCACCAATTACGCATCAATGTAGCACATAAAAATTATACTATCCCTGATTGGGAAAAACAGTTTAGATAGTTTTAAAATGACACAGATCATATACTTCCCTGCCATGTCATCTACCTGTACTTCGGCCTCTTTATTCAACACCAATATCCAAATTTTGAGATTCGCAGATAAAAGCAAGCATTATGAAATTGTTAAAATTCAACGATTTACACGCTACACTCACCCAGTAAACAATTGCTTTGACGGGAGAATGATAAAATAACATAGAATAAATCCGGTCATTCAATATAAACAGTATATAACTTCCAAAATGAGCAAGGTACCTTTGGCAAGCTCAACAAGCAGGCGATTTTTTCTTTCTTTAATTATATTTTACATATGACAACACCACTACCTCAGTCAGTGGCGCGTTGGTTGGTGCTGGCCGGCTTGGTGGCGGGCAGCCGCGGGGGGCTCGCGCAGGGAGCACCACCCTGCAGCGGCACCTACACCAGCAGCGGCGTCAATGCGGGCAGTTCCTCCGGCTTGTTCGGCGAGTACTACCCCGGCACGTTCCAGACCCAGACAGGCTTTGCGGCCACCAGCCCGGTTACGTTTTTCACCACTACCACGCCGGGCCAGTCGCGGATTGATGCCACGCTGAACTTTCAGAACACCGGCAGCGGTGCCACCGGCACCGGCTACAACGCGTTTGGCGTCAGCCAGCCGCCCGCCAGCGGTACAGCCACCGTGCCCACTCAGTTCAGTGCCCGGCACCGGGGCAGCGTGTACCTAAAAGCCGGCGGTACTTATACCCTCACACTACGCGCCGATGATGCGGCCTACGTGTTTTTGGGTCGGGAAGCCACGCTGAGCCAACCCACGCCCAACAACGCGTTTCTGCAAATAGCGGGCACGCGCACTGCCACTGCCGCCGCTAGCCGGACATTTACAGCCCCGGTAACGGGCCTTTATGACCTGCAGGTGCTGTACGAGCAACGCGACGGCAACAGCGAGCTGCGCCTTTCCTACGCCGGCGGTCCTGACAACCTCTCGGCCCGCGTAATTCCGGCGTCTGACCTGTGTGCGGGCCCTTCAGGACGCGACTACGCGGTAAACCTAGCTCCTTCCACATCCAACGTCACCAACGGTAACCTGTACAACAACGGTACCCGGGCCGCGCTGAACCCGGGCATTGTGGCAGCCACGGGCTTCGACCCCGATGGCACCGTTCCGTCGTACACCATTACCTCGCTGCCCACCCAAGGCCAGTTGCAGTACAACGTGAATGCAACCGGGGCAGCCAACTACCAGCCCGTATCCGTGCCCTTCACGGTGGCCTCGGCCGATCTGGGACGACTGGCTTATGTGGCACCCGCCTACACGGTTCCTCCAGGTACGTACTCGTTCCAGTTCCGCGCCAACGACAACAGCGGGGCTGCTGGCAACACGGCCACGTACTCGCTGCCAGTGTTGGATGCCACCGCCAACCTGGGGGTAACGCTCAGCTCACCCAGCACCGCGCCACAGGGCAGTTTAGTGTTCTTTACGGCCACCATCAGCAACGCCGGTCCGGCCAACGCGTCGGCCGTAACAGCTACCATTCAGCTGCCGACGGGCCTGACGGGGGTAACGCTGTCGAACAGCGGCACCTATAACGCCAGCACGGGCGTGGCCACGTTCCCGGCGTTTGCCCTGAATAACGCGGCCAATACTACCCGCAGCATTGCCTTCACCATGACGGGCCAGCCCGTGACGGGTACTGCTTCGGCTTCGGACCCCAACTTCCCCGACCCCGATACCAACAACAACCAGGGCACCTCCTACACGGCACCGACGCAGGTGGCCGACGTGGCAGTGGCCCTGAACGGACCGACCCGGGTAATCACCAACCAGACGATTACCTACACGGCTGTGACCACCAACCTGGGTCCCAGCACGGCCACCAGCGTAGCCCCGCGCGCCGCCCTGCCGGCCAACCTGACGGGCGTGGTCGTGTCGAACGGCGGGGTGTACAACGCCTCCTCGGGCCAGGTAAGCTGGCCTACTGTGAATACCCTGGCCGTGGGCCAGTTCCTGGCTTACACGGTACGCTTTAACGCCCCGGCCACGGCTGGCACCACGGTGTCGGCCTCGGCTTCGGCTACCAGCGCCACGGCCAACGGCGACCCGGCCACGGGCAATAACGACGGCTCCAACGGCCAGGCCCAGATTACCACGGACGTTATCAGCACCACGGCTGCGGCCACCGAGTGCGTGGATGTGGAGTCGCCGACACCTACGTTCCAGACTATCCCTAACACCTACTACCCCGGCGTGGGCACGGCGGCCGAAGGCGGCACCACCCTCACCCTGGGCCCCGTGCTGAGCACGGGCAGCCAAACACCCATTGCCGCCGGCGACCTGGTGGTAATTATGCAGATGCAGGCCGCGGAGCTGAACACCACTAACACGGATGCTTACGGCGACGGTATTGCCGGCAACGCGCTGGCGGCCGGCAACCTGCAGAACGCCAACTTCCGGGCGGGTCTGTATGAGTACGGCGTGGTAGCCAGCGTAAGCGGCTCTACCGTAACGCTGCGCAACCCGCTCATCAACTCCTACACTTCCGCCGATGCTACGGCCTCACAGGGCCAGCAGCGCTTCCAGGTGATTCGGGTGCCCCGCAACTTCAACCTCACGCTCTCGGGCAACGTGACCGGTCCGCGCTGGAACGGCCGCACCGGTGGTGTGGTGGTGCTGGATGTGAACGGCACGCTGAACATGAACGGCTACGCCATTGACATGGCGGGCAAGGGCTTCCGCGGTGGCGCAGGGCAGCAGCTAACCGGTGCCGCCGGCGTTACCGACTCCGACTACCGCCACAGCAATACCCTGACCACCAGCGCCAACAAAGGCGAAGGCACTGCGGGCACGCCCCGCTACCTCAACGACGCCGACCAGTTTGTTGCCTTCCGGGCCGGCACGGCTACCACGCCCTTCCTCGATACGCAGGTCAGTGGCCTGCTGCCGGCCTCCGTAACGGATGGCTACCCCAACGGCGACCGGGCCCGCGGCGGCCCCGGCAACGCCGGCGGCGGTGGTACCGATGGTAACCCGGCCAGCAACGACCAGAACACCGGCGGCGGCGGCGGCGGCAACGCCGGCCGCGGCGGCCAGGGCGGCAACGCCTGGAACTCCAATGACCCCTTCGGCGGCTACGGTGGGGCCGACTTCACCCAGGCCACGCCCAGCCGCGTGATTATGGGCGGCGGCGGCGGGGCCGGCACTACCAACAACGGTACGGTGCAGCGCGCTACCGGCACCGGCAGCACCCCCACCAACCCTGTAGTACCCGAAAACGCCGGGATTCCCGGTCCGGCCACTACCAATGCCAGCGGGGTGAACATCAGCGGCTTTGCCAGCTCCGGCGCAGCCGGCGGGGGTATTGTGCTGGTGCGGGCCGGCAACTTCAGTGGCACCGGTACCATTAACGTGAACGGGGCCGATATGCCCTACGTGGCCCAGAACGATGGTTCGGGCGGCGGCGGGGCCGGCGGCTCGGCCGTGGTGCTGGTGAATGCCTCCAACGGCAACGTGAACAGCCCCATCCTGGACGGCCTGACGATTCTGGCCAACGGGGGCCAGGGCGGCCGCAACACCGGAGGCGGCTCGCCGCACGGCCCGGGCGGCGGCGGGGCCGGCGGCGCTATCTTCGCTTCCTCCCGCCTCAACGCGGCTACGGCTTCCAACGCGGCTTCCAACGGTACTACTTTCGGCTTTGAGTCATATGGCTCGGGCGTGGGTGGGGCCGACCAGGGACAGGCCCAGACGGGCATCACCCGGGCCGATGTGCCCAACCAGATTGCCGGCTGCCCGGCCGACGTGGTGACCACACTTACTTCCTCCGCCACCACGGCAGCCCCCGGTACGCCCATTACCTTCACCCTAACTATGGTGAACAACGGCCCCGGTACGTCCCTGAACGTGGTGCCCACCATCACGGTGGCTCCCAACCTGCCAGCCGGTGCCTTCAGCAGCCTGGGCGGCGGTACCTACGACCCCGCCACCGGCATCGTGACCTTCCCGGCCACGGCTTCGCTGGCCAGCGGCACTACCCTGACCTACGCCGTTACGTTCTCCATGCCCGCTCAGACGATTACGGGTAAGAGCATTTCGACGGCCGACGGCGACAGTGACCCGCGGACGGCCAACAACGACGGCACGCTACCCGCCGCCAACGTGCGCGTGGAGCCCGTGTTTGACATTGCCGGCCGTGTTTTCGACGACGTGAACTACGGCGGCGGCGCTGGTCGCCCCTACGCCACGGCCGAAGCTAGTGCCCTGGCCTCGGGCGTATCGCCGGACGGCGACGGCTCGGCCACCGGCGCGGCCGGGGTAACGGTTGAACTCTATAACAACACCGGTACGCTGGTAGCCACTACCACCAGCGGCTCCGATGGTCTGTATGGCTTCTCGGGCATTGTATCCAGCAGTGGCACTACCTACACGGTGCGCGTGGTGAACAGCACGGTGCGCTCGGCCCGGAGCCCGCAAACTGCCGGCCTGTTGCCGGTACAAACGTTCCGCACTCAGGCCGATGACCTCGCTCGGGTAGGTGGCGAAGCGCCGCAGCTAGTTGACGCCGCCGCCAACACCGGCAGCCAGTCGCTGGCCGCCCTCACCAGCACAACGCAGACGCCGCAGTCGGTAGCCACGGTTACCTTCGGCAGCTCGGCCCAGATCAACGGGGTGGATTTTGGCTTCAACTTCTCCACCATCGTGAACACGCTCAGCACGGGTCAGGGCTCGTTGCGGCAGTTTATCCGCAACACTAATGCTCTGCCCAACCTGCTGCTCGACCAGGCCGCTGCCGCCGGCAACGACCCGGCCGCCGGCGTGGAAACCAGCATCTTCATGATTGCCGACGGCCAGGCCCACCCCGGCCTACGCGCCGGCCTCGTGAACCAACTGACCGCCCTGGGCGGCGGCAGCCAGGTAGCCAGCATTGCCCTCAACACGGCCCGCGACGGCCAGCTACCAGCCCTCACCGACGAGCGCACGGTACTGGACGGCGCCAGCCAGACGCGCAACGTGGGCAACACCAACGCCACCACCCTCGGCATCGGGGGCACGGTAGGCGGTTCGGCAACGGCTGCCACAACACTGGGCCAAGTGAGCGGCCCCGAGGTACAGGTGGTGGGTGCGCCCGGCACCAGCGGCTCGGAGTACGGCCTCACCCTGGCCGCCGCCAACCTGACGGTGAGCAACCTGGCCGTGTACGGCTTTGGCAACACGGCCGGCAACGTAACTGGAGCCGATGTGTACGTAACCGGCAACGCCATTACGGGTACGGTGCTCACGGGCAACGTGCTGGGTACGGCTGCCAACGCCTTCCAGGACCCCGGCAGCGCCACCCGCAGCCCGGGCAGCGGCATCTACCTGGCTAACTTCAGCTCGGCTACGGTGGGCGCAGTGGCCGCTACCATCAGCAACAACCTCATTGGTTTCCACGGCGGCAGCGGCGTGGAAAGCCAGGCCAGCGGCTCGCCCTCCACCCTGCTCATCAGCAACAACGAGGTGCGCGGCAACGGCCTAAGCAACACCGACGCCGACGGGATTCATCTAGGCAACTACGGTGGGCTGGTGCAGGGCAACCTGCTGGCGGCCAACCAGGGCCAGGGCATCGACTTGGCTGGCAGCACCGGCAGCAGCACCATCAGTGGCAACACCATCAGCGGCAACGGCGTAGGCGGAACGGCTACGGCGGGCATCCGGCTGGCGGGTACGGCCAATATCGTGCTGCAGAACGTGATTAGCCAGAACACGGGCGCCGGGGTATTGGCCATGGCCACTACCAGTGTGAACACCATCAGCCAGAACAGCACCTTCGATAACGGCACACTGGGCATCGACCTGCTCAGCAGCGCCGATAACCAGCAGGCCGGCTCCAGCCCCTACGTCAGCCGCAACGACAACACCGATGCGGATACCGGCGGCAATGCGCTGCTGAACTTCCCGGTGCTCACGCAGGCGGTATCTACTGCCAGCAACGGTAACCTGGTCCTCACGGGCTATTCACCCACCGGAGCCCTGATTGAGTTCTTTATAGCCGATGCCAACGCCGACGGATTCGGGGAAGGCCGCACTTACCTGTTCTCGCGCACCGAGGGCACCGGCGGCAATACCACTAACACCGACCGGGGTACCGGCAGCAGCGGCTACAGCGGCCTCATCAACGGCGTGGACCACGGCTCAGAAAGCAGCGCCAGCCGCTTCCTATTCCAGATTCCGGTATCGTCGCTGCCGGCCAACGTGCAAACGGCACTCAACAATGGCACCCTGCGCATTACGGCCACAGCTACCGTCACCGCGGGCAGCAACCGGGCAACCTCGGAGTTTTCGGGTAACATTCTGGTGCGGCCCAACACGCCGCTGCCCGTTACCCTCACTGAGTTTGTGGCCCGGGCCGCCGGTCAGGATGGGCGCCTGAGCTGGCAGACCGCCCAGGAGCTGAACAACGCCTACTTCGTGGTAGAGCGTAGCTTCGATGGCAGCAGCTACACCGAAATTGGGCGCGTAGCCGGTGCCGGCACCACCAGCCAGGCCCGCAGCTACAGCTTCCTCGATGCCGGTGCCGGCCGTTTGGCCCCGGCCGCGCTGGCCTACTACCGCCTGCGCCAAGTGGATACCGACGGCACGGCCGCCTTCAGCCAGGTGCAGACCGTGCGGTTTGCCGGTGCCACGGCCGTGCGCGTGTACCCCGTACCCGCCTCCACCGTTGCGACCCTCGACCTGCTGGCCCTGCCCCTGGGCAGTTACCAGGTACAGGTAACGGATGCCACCGGCCGCCTGGTTCTGCGTACCAGCACGGCCGGCCACACCGAGCTGCCGCTGCCCGTGCAGCAGTGGGCCCGGGGCGTGTACTTCATCCGCATCAGCGGCGGTACTACCACTCACTCACTGCGCTTCACCCGGGAATAACTCGCTCGAAGCAGCAATTAAAAAACGGCCTTCCGCAATGCGGAAGGCCGTTTTTTTGTTTTTAGTTGTTCGTTATCAGTTGTCAGTTGCTCTTTCCTTATTGTCGGTTTTCCGGTGCATCCGCTCATTGGAGCACCCTGTTTCGGCATGATCGGGCACCAATCACCCATTATCCCTCCAGCGCCTTATTCGGGGCCAGGAGCATGATTTTCAGGTTGAGGCGCACCACGTCGCCCATGCTGCGGCAGCGGCTGAACTGCTGGGTGCGATGGTGCTGGTTGAGCTGCTGCTTCAGCTGCTCCACTTTCTCCGGGGGCGACACTTCGTCGTGGCGCAGGCAGTCGATAAGGTCTTTGAGGCGGCGGCGCTCCGAGCGTACCCGGCGGGCCATAAGGGTGCGCTCCTCGGTCTGGTACTGGCGGATACTCTCGGGCGTAAGCAGCTGGCCGCATAGCAGCACTACGGCTCGGTTATCCTTGAAAAACTGAGGCAGGTACATGTTCTTTTTCCCCTCGTAGCACTGCTGGTCGAAATCGATGGCCCGGACGCGGTACTGCTCATCCTCAAAATCGGGCGTCACGTCGATGACGTAGTTGTAAGCGCGCATATCACCCAACAGGCGGGCAAAGCACCGCTCATTGAATTTCACGAATTCCTTGGCAATGCGCACCTGGTTGAGATGGGGCCGCTGCAGATGCTCCCGGATAAAGTCGTCGCCGGGAATGCCGGCAATGTGCTCCTCAATCAGCGAGTCGCCGTGCACCAGGTAGTTCATGCTGTTGGGGCTGAGCAGGTGCTCCAGCTCCAGGCCGTACACGCGCGAGGCATCGGCCCGCTTCACGTAGAAGTAGTCGTAGTTGTCGTTGAGCTGGTTCACGATGCGCACCCGGAACGGGTGGCTGTTGCCGAAGCGGCAGTAATCAATCCGGTCGGCCACCAGGTGGTCGGTGAAGGATAAGTCGCCGGCGGTTTTGAGCAGGGCGTACACCTGGGCCAAGCCTTCGCTCAGCTCCCGCAGGGCCTGGGGCTCGTAGTACACCGTTTCCCAGAGCGTGTCGCGGCCCTGGCGGTTGAGCAGCGGGAAGGAACCCGTAAAGCGCGTGAGCTCCTGGTACGTCACGGGCAGGTGCGTTTCCCGGTCGTACTGATGCAGGTACTCACGCAGCCGGGGCCGGATGGCGTAGGTAATCTTCTTCTTGGAAATGAGCGTCACGGAAGGAAGCCGGAGTTGGTGGTGGTCAATAATACGACGTTCCGGTAGCACCGGAGGAGCAGCGACGTAGGCAACCCGCAAAAAATCAGCACGTCAAGCAGCCGGTTTGTACCTTCGTCTTTCGCCTTCCCAACCGTCAGGCCTGTGTCATGAAAAAACTGCTACTCACCCTTTTTATCGTGCTGTTGTGCCCGGTGTTGTCGCCGGGTTGGGGCTTTTTCGGTCACCGTACCATCACGCAGCTGGCCGTGTATTCGTTGCCTTCGTCCATGCGCGGCTTTTACTACCGCAACATGGGCAAGCTCATCAAGCTGAGCACTGCCGCCGATGAACGCCGTGACCAGGACCCGCTGGAAGCTGGCCGGCACTTCATCGACATTGACCACTACGGCGACGACCCGTTTGGCCTGATGCCCAAGGTGTGGGAGAAAGCCGTAGCCAAGTACACCGCCGACACGCTGCGCAAGTACGGTACGCTGCCCTGGGCGGTAATGGAAACCAAGGAAAAGCTCACGGAAGCCTTTAAGCAGCGTGATACTACGGCTATTCTGGTCTTATCCGCCGACCTGGGCCATTACGTGGCCGATGCCTACGTGCCGCTGCATACCACCGAGAATTACGACGGCCAGCTCACCAAGCAGGAAGGCCTGCACTCCTTGTGGGAAAGCAAGCTGCCGGAGCGCAACATCGGCAAGTACAAGCTCAACAATGAGCCTGGCCGCTATGAGAAGGACCCGCTGAAGGACATCTGGCAGGTGATTCAGGAATCGTACGGCTTCCTGGGCGACACCTTCGATAAAGAGGAAGAAGTAACCCGCAAATACACGCCCGAAACCAAGTACGTGTTCAGCCACAAGTACGGCAAAACCCGCCGCTCCTACTCTGATGCCTTTGCCGACTCCTACCACGAGAAAGTGGGCGGCGAAGTGGCGTTCCGGCTGAAGCTGGCTCCTACCATGGTAGCCTCCATGTGGATGACGGCCTGGAAAGACGCCGGCTCCCCCGACCTGGATGCCCTCATGAAAAAGGGCCCGAACAAGGAGGAAAAGGAAAAGCTGGACGCGGAGCTGGATGCCTGGAAGGATAACCTGCTGGTAGAGCAGGGCCTGCTCCTTTCGATGCAGAAAATGCAGGCCGAAGTCCGCCCCGACCTGATTAATGCCGCCCGCGACATGGCCCCGCTGCCCGCCGATGCCGAAGCCAGCAAAGCGGCTCCCACGCCCGCCGCAGCAGTGCCCGGTGCCCCGGCCGCACCGGCTGGCACTACCAAAATCAAGACGAAAACCAAGCCGGCCGATGGCCCGGTGCAAAAGGAAAAGGCCAAAACCGACAAGCCTGCCAAGACCAAGAAAAAAACCGCTTCCGATGGCTGGGACACGCCTTCGGGCTCGGGCTGGTAACCGGTAAGCTGGCAGCAACCGTACATTTGGCGTGCGGCTTCGCGGAAGCGGGGCCGCACGTCTGCGTTATCTGCCTGCTGTCCTTACCTGTCTGCCCTACCCGTATGAAGTCGTATCTGCTTTGCCTGCCGTTCCTGTGTCTGCTGCCGGCCTGCGGGCAGCGCGCCCCCGAAACGGCCGCGCCGGCTCCGCCGCCCACCGCCCCGCCGGTACCGGGCCCCGACCTCAAAGCCCTGACCGATACTACGGCCGTAGCCCTGCTGACCGCCTACGGCCGCCAGTACCCGGGCCACGAGGTGCTGCTGCAAACCCGCCACGGCAACATGCGCATCCGGCTCTATGACGATACCCCGCTGCACACGGCCAACTTCCTGCTGCTGGCGCGCAAGGGCTATTTCGACCAGACGGTGTTTAACCGGGTAGTGAAGGACTTCGCCATTCAGGGCGGCACCTCCGACCACCTGACCACGCGCCTGAATAAGTACCGCCTGCCGCCAGAAATCCGGGCCGGGCATTTCCATAAGCGCGGCGCCCTGGCCATGGCCCGCTACGACGACGAGCAGAACCCCGGCCGTCTGTCTTCCAGCCACGATTTTTACATTGTGCAGGGCAAGAAGCTCACCCCCTACGAAGCCCAGTCCAGCACCAACCGGGAGCTGACGCCCGCCCAGCTGCGCACCTACGCTACCCAGGGCGGCACCCCCAGCCTCGACGGGCAATACACCGTGTTCGGGGAGGTGGTAGAAGGCCTGGATGTCATCGACAAAATTGCTGATGAGCCCGTCGGCACCGACAACTGGCCCGTGCAGGACGTGGACATCAAGGTGAAGGTGCTGCAATAAAAACGCGGGCACGCAACGCCTGTAGTTTACCGCATCACCTCAATCAGCCGGGCGTGGTTCACGTCGCCGGGCTGCTCGTGGAGGAGTTCCAGGGCTTCGGCGCGGGAGTAGGTTTCGATGGTGGTAGAGAAAGTACCCGGGGCGGGTAGCGTGGCAGGCGGCTCAGTCACGGGCTGACGGGCAGCGGCCAGCTCCACCGCGTCGGGGCGCACTCGTTGCACGCGGTACAGGTAAAACTGCGGCTTGGCACTTCCCGGCGACTGAAACTGTACCACATACACGTCGCCCACCTGGGGTTGCTTTACCAGTTCTTGCACGTTGGGCCGGCAGGCCGTCAGTAAGGCTGCAAGCAGGCAGCTACCAAGTAAGCGGGCGTAGTTCAGCATACCGCAAGATAGCCGGCCCCGGCTCAACTGTCCACAAAAAAAGCCGACCCGAGCAATGCCCGGGTCGGCTTTTCACGTTGCTGATGTTGCTAAAAGCTAGTGGCTAACAGCTTACCAGACGCGGGCACGGTCAGCCTGCGCACGCACCATTTTGGCGTCGTCCTTGCAGCCGAAGGCCTCAAAGAACTCCGGCATATTCATGAGCGGGCCCACCGTGCGGTATTGCGCCGGCGAGTGGGGGTCCGTCATTACCTGCTGACGCAGGTACTCGGGGCGGGCATTGGTGCGCCACACCTGGGCCCAGGCCAGGAAGAAGCGTTGCTCGGGCGTGAAGCCATCAAACTTGGGGCGGGCACCGGAAGCGTACTGCTTGGCCAGCTGCTTTTCCAAAGCCGAGTAGGCCAGGGCCAGGCCACCGAAGTCGGCCAGGTTTTCACCCATGGTCAGCTTACCGTTCACGTACACCGAGTCCAGCGGCGAGAAGGCCGAGTACTGCTTGCCCACCATATCGGCGCGCTGCGTGAATTTGTCGGCATCTTCCTTGGTCCACCAGTCGCGCAGGTTGCCCTGGGCATCGTACTGGCGGCCCTGGTCGTCGAAGCCGTGGGTGATTTCGTGGCCGATTACCGCGCCCATGCCACCATAGTTCACCGCGTCGTCGGCGTTGGGGTCGAAGAACGGGGGCTGCATGATGCCGGCCGGGAACACAATTTCATTCATCGACGGGTTGTAGTAGGCATTCACCGTGGGCGGCGTCATGCCCCACTCCTGCCGGTCGATGGGCTTGCCAAACTTGCTGGCGTTGTCGTTGCTGGACCACTCCCGGGCAGCCAGCACGTTTTTCAGGTACGACTCCCGCGAAATGGTCAGGGCTGAGTAGTCCTTCCACTTATCGGGGTAGCCGATTTTCACGGTGAAGGCAGCCAGCTTCTTCTGAGCCTCGGCCTTGGTTACGTCGCTCATCCAGTCCAGCTTCTGGATGTGCTCACCCATGGCTTCCTTGATGTTGTTCACCATTTCCATGGCCTTGGCTTTGGTAGCCGGCGTGAAGGCCTTTTCTACGTACACCTGCCCGAAAGCCTCACCCAGCGCACCGTCGGTGGAGCGCAACATGCGCTTCCAGCGGGGCTGCTGCTTTTTGGCCCCCGTGAGCACCTGCGCAAACCGGAACGATTCGTCGCCGTAAGCTTTTGGCAGCGCCGAGGTGAGCGAGGTAACCAGGTGCCAGCGCATGTAGGTTTTCAGGTCGCCGATGGGCTCCTGCTTCAGCATGGTGCTAACTTCCTTGAAGAAAGCGGGCTGACCTACAATAACCGTTTTGGCGGCTCCCAGATTCATTTTGCGCAGCGTGCCGGGTACATCCAGGTTGGGGAACTGCTTGGCGGCTTCGGCCACCGTCATTTTGTTGTAGTTGGCGTTGGGGTCGCGCAGGTCCACGCGGCTTTTGCTGGCTTTGGCCAAGCGGGTTTCCACGCGCAGTACCGTGGCCGCATTTTTGGCCGCCGTAGCCTCATTATCCCCCAACATTTTGAAGGTGTTGGTGAGGTAGGTGGTGTAGGCCGCGCGGATGCCTTTGGAGCGGGCATCGTCCTTGAGGTAGTAGTCCCGGTCGGGCAGGCTCAGGCCGCCCTGAAACAGGTTTACGGCGTATTCGTCGCTTTTCTTGTCGTCCTGGCCTACGTATCCGTTGTAAAACGCACCGGTGGCAATTTTCTGGGCGTGCACAATTTCATTCTGCAGGCCTTTCAGATCCTTCACCGCGTTGACGCGGGCCAGCTCCGGCTGCAGGTATTTCAGCCCGGCCTTCTCAATAGCCATCGAGTCCATGGCCGAGGCATAGTAGTCGCCTACTTTCTGGGCGTTGGTGCCTTTGGCTGCGGTGGTGTTGGCAGCGGCCTCATCCAGAATCTGCCGCATCACGGCGTTGTTCTTATCGGCCAGCTCATTAAAAGCCCCCCAGCGCACCTCAGCGGCTGGAATAGGGTTGTTTTTCAGCCAGTTGCCGGATGCATACTGAAAGAAGTCGTCGCAGGGATTCACCGATTTATCGATGTTAGCGACGTTAAGGCCCGTACCCGCGGGGTCGGGTGCCGGGGCGGGCGTGGTCATAGTTGGCGTGGTGGTAGCAGCGGCCGTAGGTGCGGCCGTTTTGCTGGAAGCGCAGCCCGCCAGCGAGAGGCCAGCGGCCGCCAGCGCCGCCAGCTTCATATTCGTGGTACTTTTCATAGGGGGTATTAGCAGGAAAGTAGAAGGTGGGACATGAAACGGAAAGCCAAGGTAAAAGAAATTCCCCGCTGCTGGGTGGATTGGTGGTTGGGTGGTTGGGGAGGATGAGTGGTTGGGTTGCTGAATGAGCGAACGGGTAGAAAACCGTTCAACAATTCAACCATACAACAGTCCAACCACCTAACCACCCATTCAACCATTACCTTTACATCTGCAATGCCGCTCTACAACCGCCGCCCCGAGCCGGGCCTTCCTGCTACCAAAAACCTGCCGCCCGCTGCTATGCCCCTGAGCGAGCTGCTGGCCCGGGTGCGCCAGACGCTGAGTGAGCGGTTTGCCGACTCGTACTGGGTAGTGGCTGAAATTGCCGACCTCACCCTGCCCCGCTCCTACGGCGCACATTGCTACCTCACCCTCACCGACCAGCACACCACCGGCCGGGGGGCTCAGCTGAAGGCCCAGGCCCGCGCCACCATCTGGAGTGCCCGCTATCAGCAGCTGGCGGCGGCATTTGAGGAGCACACGGGCCTGACGCTGCGTACGGGCCTGAAAATTATGCTGCGCGTGCAGGTGAAGTTTCACGAGCAGTTTGGCCTGAGCCTCGATGTACTGGCCCTCGACCCCACCTACACCGTGGGCGACCTGGCCCGCCTGCGCCTCGAAACGCTGCGCAAGCTGCAGGCTCAGGATCTGCTGGAGCGCCAGAAACGCCTGACGCTGCCCCTGGGTATCCAGCGGGTGGCCGTTGTTTCCTCGCCTACGGCCGCCGGCTGGCAGGATTTCGTGCATCAGCTACAGGAAGCCCCCTACGATTTCGCTCTGACCCTCTTCCCAGCTCTGATGCAGGGTGATGACTCCCCGGCCAGCATCCGGGCGGCGCTGGACAGCATCCGGCCCCGCCGCCGGGAGTTTGACGCGGTGGTCATTATCCGGGGCGGGGGCTCCAAAACCGATTTGCTGGCCTTCGACGACTACGGCCTGGCCGCTGCGGTGGGCTCGTTTCCGCTGCCCGTGCTTACCGGCATCGGCCACGAGCGGGACGAGGCGGTGGTGGACCTGACTGCGCATATTGCCCTGAAAACCCCTACGGCCGTTGCCGCTTTCCTGATTGAGCGGCTGGCCCGACTGGAAGCGGCGCTGGAAGGCTACGGCGGCCGCATCCGGGAGCTGGCGCAGGCCCGGGTGCAGCTGGAAACGGCTCACCTCAGCCGGGTGCTTCGGCAGACGCAGGTGGCCGCCCAGACCCAGCTGCAAACCCACCGCAACACGCTGCACCAGCGCATTCGGGTGGCGGCGGCCACGCCCCGCGCCCAACTGCGACACCAGGAGCAGCAGCTTACCCGCCGCCGCCACCAGATGCACCGCGCCGCCCGCAGAGCCCTGCGGCAGCAGGAGCAGCTGCTGCGTACCCGGGGCCGGGCGCTGGCCGGCCGCTTCCGCCGCCTGCACCGCCGCCGCCGCGAGCAGCTGCTCCGGCAGCAGCACGTGGTTCAGCTGGCCGCAGTCCGGTTGCTGCACCGCGTTGAGCTGCACCTCACCCGGCTGGAAACAGCGCCGGCCGCGGGCACTGTGCGCCTGCTCACGCCCAAAGGCCGCCCCTTTGCCGGCCCGCTGCGCCCCGGCCAGGAGGTGCTGCTGCGCCTCCCCGACGCGGTGGTGCCGGCGCGCATTGGCGGGCAGCTGCCCTTGTTTCTTCCTTAAGTTTTACTCGTACCTATGTCGCCCCAAAACCTTACATACCGGCAGGCCATCGAAGAGCTGGAAACCATTCTGCGCGCGCTGGAAACCGATGCCGTGGACGTGGACGACCTCACGGCCCGCGTGCAGCGCTCCGCCGAGCTGATTCGTTTGTGCAAGCAGAAGCTCCGCTCCGCCGAATCGGCCATTGACCAGGTATTTGAAAACCTGGAAGAAGAGGAGGACGAAGAATATCCGACAGAGTAGAAGCGGAGTATTAAACTCACTTGGCGTAGGATATCTTTTATATTTGGGTTCACTTGCACCCTACTCTCTTCCCACACCTATGACCAACGACGACCTGCAACAAGCCAGCGCCTGGACGCGCAACTACCGGAACCAGCACCCCGGCGGCGTAAAGGGCCACTGCCTGTCAGCCGCGACGCTACAAGCCATTCTGAGCCAGCCCAACTGCGCGGGCGTACGCGCTTACTACGGCCTCGATGATACGGGGGCACCCAAGCTGATTCTGGTGGGCTATGATGCCAACGACAACGACATTCTGGACGGTCCGTCGGTAGCGGCCCGAGGCGCGGAAAGGCAGGAAGCTACGGGGGGCAGCAGTTTTCAGATTGATGTTAACCCGCCTCCCTGCCCCCCCTGCTGCAGCATTGACAACCCACTGAACAGCTAGTTAAGGCAACTCAATGCCTACGTGGTTCATAACCTTTTGCAAAGTAACCGACCTGCTGGTATACTGGACATTGCTGGTGCCTTTCGTCTTAGCTCATCGGCGCCGTACGCAGCTTACGGGTGGGTTGGTTACGTTGCGTTTTGTGCCACTGTTTCTGTTTGTTATCTATTGCCTCATGCAGGTTGCTATTGCCCTATGGCAGTATAACCTGCCATTGGTTCATCTGAATACTATCGGTGAAGCGCTGCTTTATATGAAAGTATATCATGATGAGTTTGTAGACGAGAAAACGAAACGCTCTATCCGCGTCATTGCCGTAATATTCCTTGTGTTTGCAGCGCTGGATTCCTTTTGGCTGGAAGGGTTTGGGCGCATCAATTCTTACACCAACCTGGCCGAGAGTATCATCATCATCAGCCTGGGGCTACTCTACTTTGAACGCACCTTAATCGGCAGGCGTCGTACTCAGCTTCAGAGGGTTCCGTTGTTTGTGGCTACCATCGGCATTATTCTGTACCTCTCGGGTACGGTGGTATTATACTTGGCCACCAACCACTTTATTCAGCTCAATGACGAGTATAACACCCGGCTCATGTACTTAATCAACTCGGTACTGGTGCTCGTGCTGGGGCTACTGTTTTCACGCGCTTTCATACTGGTCAAGCCGCAACCTCAACCACATACATTGTCTGCACGGTAGCGCTTCCAGTACCTTGAACATTTTATATTTTTAATTTTTACACTAAAGCTCCTAATAACAAGTAAACAACCGCTTTATGATTGGTTATGTAGTATTTAATGACCCTTATTCAACTTTGCATTACATCTAATAATTATGATATTTCACCTAGCTTACTCACCTATTCACTTTACCTACATTCCTGCATGTCCCTCACACCTACCGACGGCGAGTTCATTGACCTGAACGATGCCAAATCCTACACCAAATCATTCCGGGAAACGTATTCCGGCCAGTCGAAAGCACAGTTCTTCGGCACTGCCAACCTGAAAGACATTACCGACCAGGAAGACTGCGTTGGCATTCGTATTTACAACGCCATTGTGAACGGGCAGACCTGCTACGTGCTGGTAGGCGCTACCGCCAGCGGCGACGACCTCGCCAACGGGCTGCTACTGGCCTGCGGTCCGGTTTGCCCGGGTGTCTGCGACACAAGCAGCCCGCTCTATTCCTGAGCTGGCCCGCAACCAGGAAAGCCTCATCGGAACCCGGTGAGGCTTTTTTGCTATCAACGGGTATTTTTCCGGATATTCGCTGCCCTCACGTGTACGCCGGCTTCAGTGAATCATTCTCTACTTTATCTGGGAATATCAACCGACTTCATCCTCCGGTTTTCCAAGCTTCTGGGCGTGGCGGCATCATTCACCAGCCTGATACCGGCATGGTACGGCATCCGGCGCTGGCAGCAGCTTACGCCTGCCATACGCTATATCGCCTGGTTTGTCATCGTGCCCGGCGCAGTGCTGGGTATCGGGGCTGAGGTAGGCCGCTGGGTCTTTCGCTACAATCTGGTTATCCTGTCTGCTGTCACGCTTTGCGAGACGGTGCTGCTGGCGGGGGCCTACGCGCGGGCTCTGCACTCGCCCAGAATACGCTGGTGGTTTAAAAGGGCCGTCGGGCTTTTCCTGCTGGTAGCGTGCGTAGAGACGGGCTTATCGGTACATTTCAGCAGGCCCATCAATAATTACAGCCATTTTCTCCAGACGTTTATCTGCATCGGGCTGGCATTTGCGTATTTCGAGCAGCTACTGCGGGAGTTGCCCAACATTCATCTGGAGCGGGACCCCATGTTTCTGGTGAGTGTGGGAGTCTGCCTGTATTACACCGGCAGCATCACTATTTTCATGCTGGAGCCCTACATGCAGAAACAGCATACTACCCTGCAGCTTTGGATAATGTTTATTATTCAGTCGGCCCTATACATGTTGCTGAATGGCTTTATTATGCTGGCCTTACACTACGAAGGGCACGTTGCCCAGCGGCAACGGCTCCTGTAATCGGGGTGAGCCGGTTGGGTGTTTACGCGTTATTTTGTTTATTGCTGAAATACTATAACACAATCCTTACTGCGCTACCGGCTACGCCGGCTGCTTCCCGATGAATAGTTGGCTGTTTCCTGTGTTGCTGGCTACGCCGGTGCTGCTTTTGCTGGCGCTGGGCATTGTGGGCTTTGTGCTGCGCTATCAGCGGCGGCTGCTGCGCCAGCAGGAAGAAATGCGCCAGATGCACGAAAATGCCCAGCAGCAAGCCCTGGAAGCCGCTCTGCTGGCGCAGGAGGAGGAGCGCCGCCGCATTGCCGCCGACCTGCACGATGGGGTGGGCACTACGCTGGCCATTGTAAAGCTGCACCTGAATACCCTCAACCAGCCCGACCTCACTGGGGAAGCCACCATTCTGCTGGACCAGGCTATTAACGAAGTACGCCGTATTTCGCGCAACCTGCTGCCGGCGGCGCTGCAGAAGTTCGGGCTGTCGTTTGCGCTGGAAGCCCTGGCCCGCACCATGCCGGCCGATGGCCCCACCCACGTGGAAGTAGAGCAGCACGGCACCCCCCGCCGCCTCGACCCCAAGCAGGAACTGATTGTGTACCGGGTGGTGCAGGAGCTGCTGGGCAACGGCCTGCGCCACGCTCACGCCAGCCTGATTCGTATTGAGGTGGAGTATGGTCCCGATTTTATGGCCCTGCGCTACTCCGATAACGGCGTGGGCTTTGACCCCACCGTGCCGGACCAGCCACCGCTACCCGGCACCCGCACCGGCCTGGGACTCACCAACCTACGCAGCCGGGTAGGCGTATTACGCGGAACCCTCCGCCACGAATCGGCGCCGGGACAGGGCACCCAGGTTTGGATTTCCTTGCCCCTGCCGTATCTTGTTACCAACCAGGCTACTAGCCTCTCCTTTGCATGAGCACTCCTTCCATTCGCTTGGCTGTCGTCGACGACCATATTCTCTTTCGAAAAGGCCTGCGGGCGCTCATCAGCGGTTTTCCGGGTATGGAAGTGCTGTTTGAAGCCGGCGACGGGCAGGAGCTGCTGGAACGGCTGGATCAGGGCACCGTACCGGATGTGATTCTGATGGACCTGCAGATGCCGGTGCTGGATGGCCTGCAAACCGTACGGCTGCTGCGGGCTCAGTACCCGCAGGTACGATCTATCATCATTTCCATGCACGATGAGCCGGAGCTGATTGACTCCCTGCGGGCCGAAGGTGCCCACGGCTATCTGCTCAAAAATGCCAGCCCCGAAGAAGTGCTGGGCGCCATTCAGCAGGCCGTTGATACCAGCCCCGGCTCCGGTACGGCGTGGGCCATTCTGAAGGCTTCGTTCTGACCGGTTAGCCAGGCACCCAAACAAACCAATACTTACCCTGCGACTACAAAAAAGCCCTTCCCGCATACACGGGAAGGGCTTTTTTGTAGCATATTATTCAACCGGGCTACAGGCCCACCGACATACCGATGGTGAACGTGCGGCCTTTGTTGAAGAAAGCCTGCAGCAGGTTGGGGTCTACCACGTTGCTGCTGTTGCGGTTCGATACATCCGTGAAGTAGTACTGGTTCAGCACGTTCAGCACGGAAGCCCGGAAACCTACGCGTACCTTCTCGTGGTACATAGGGCGCAGGTCGTAACCAAAGTGCATGTCCACGTTCTTGCTGGTGGGCAGGCGGTAGGCATCGGTGCGGGAGTTTTCCTCCAGGATGCTTTCGGGGTTGAAGGCCGCATAGTATTTCGAGAATACCAGCAGGGAAGGCCGCACGTAGAAGCCCCGGATGGGCTCGTAGCGCAGGCCCAGCTGGAATTGGTTCTGGGCAGCATCCCCCACGTGTACGCCATCCAGGTACACTGGCTGATCCACGGGGTTCACCTGAACGCCGGCTTCCGTTACCTGGTTCAGCAGGCCTTTGCCCGTCCAGCGCCAGTCGCCGATGGCAATGGCGGCATTCAGCTGCAGGCTGCGGCTGATTTCCTGGGCTACGCTCATTTCCACGCCCATGTGGCGGGCATTCACGTTGCGCACCGTGTTGTACACAATGTCGGAGCCGTTGTTGGTGACAGAGTTGCTGCTCTTGTTGGCCCACAGAATGTAGTACGCGTTCAGCGTGGCCTTCAGGCTGGGGTAGCTAATGCCGTACCCCAGCTCTACCGACGTGATACCTTCGGGCTTCACATTGCGGTACAGCACGCCCTGCGCGTTATACACCTGGTTGAAGAACGGCACCTTGCTGTTGTAGCCGACGTTCATGAACAGGTTATTCCGCTCCGTTACGTTGTAGTTGGCACCGGCTTTCAGGCTGTAACCCGTGAAATCGGCCCAGGGCGTTTCCAGGAAATGCCCGTCGGCGGCCGTGTACGTCTGCCCGTTGATGGTCTGGGTCTGGTTAAAAGCCACGTCGTAGCTCTGGCCATCCACCGTTACCTGCTTGGGCCGGAAGTAGTCGATGCGCTTGTAGCGGATTTCCGATACAGTGCCGCTCACCACCGCCGACAGTACCGGCGTTTTGTACTCCAGCTGCGCGTAGCCGCCCAGCCACTGGGTTTTGCCATCGTAGTTGAAGCCGATTTTATCCCCCTTGTACAGCTTGGTCGTTGGGTCGATGTTACGGTCACCCGCGTTGGTGATGCTGGTGTTCAGGTAGGTGTGGTCGCCGCCCAGCAGGTCGCGCACCTCGCGGTAGTGCAGGCCCTTGTACAGGCGCCCATCCACCCCCGCCGACAGGGTAATTTTGTCGCCGAGTGAGTAGTCGGCTCCCACTACGCCGCCGTACCAGCGGTGGCTGTTCACGCTGTTTACCAGAAACTGCGAAGAGCGCCGCGTGGGGTTTTTGCTCAGGTCGTAGTTGTTCTCGTAAATCCGCTGGAAGTCCGTCTGCAGCGTCGTGGAATTCTGCAGAATGGTCCCAGAGTTGGCCGAGGTCAGGCCGCTGACCCCGCCCCCGTTGCCAAACGAGGCATAGGCCACCGCGCTGATGAACAGCTTGCTGTTCACCTGCCAGTAGTCGTTGAGGTTGATCTGGGGCTTGTGGTAGTAGTTGCTCCGCTCGTTCAGGGTTTCTTCACCCTGATACACCTTATTGCCGCTGGCATCAGTAGTATAGCGGTTCAGCTTTCCCCAGTACGGGTTGAACTGGAACCCTCTGTTGCCGTTGGCCAGCGGTGCCGCGCCAATTTCCTGCGCCTTCTCGGTGGAGAACAGGCCTACCTGCTGGGCAAAGATGCGCTGCCCGTGGCTTTGCGGGGAGCCCAGCCCGGTGAGGGACAGGCGGTGGTTGCCCAGCTTCTTGCTGATGTTGCCGAAGTACGTCCAAGCATCGTCGAAGGCGTGGTCCACCCACCCATCGGAAGTGCGGCGGGAGCCGTAGAACGTGAAGGCCCAGTCGCCTTTCCGCATACCGCTGCTCAGCATCAGGGAGTATTTCTGGTAGTTGTTGGAGCCGGTTTCGATGCGGGCCAGAGCTGCTTTCTTATCATCGAAGCCCCTGGTAAGCACGTTGATGGTACCGCCCACGGAAGGCACCGATATTTTAGAAGCCGAGAGGCCGCGCTGCACCTGCAGGCTCTTGGTTACGTCGCCCAGGTCCCAGTTCGACCAGAATACCTGGCCGGTTTCCATGTCGTTGACGGGTACACCGTTCACCAGCACGGCCACGTTGCGCTGGTCGAAGCCCCGGATGTTGATGCGCGAGTCGCCGGTGCCGCCGCCGCCCTGGGTGGCGTACACGCCGGGCGTCTCGTTGAGAATCATCGGCAGGTCACGGTTCGAGAGGGTTTCGCGCAGCTTCACCTCATTCACGGCCGCAAATGCCACCGGAGTGGAGCGCTCTACGGCTACCCCCAGCGAGCCAACTACCTGCACCTCGTTAAGAGTAGCGTTGTCGGAGGTGAGGCTGAAGGTGGCCGTGGTGTTCTGGTTGTTCACCGTTACCTGCTGCTCCAGCACTTTGTAGCCGATAAAGGAAGCCCGCACCGTGTACGTGCCCGATTTCAGACCGGGTACGCTGTAGGAGCCGTTTTCCTCGGCACCGCCCCCGGTGTTTACCCCATTCCCGACTACCTGCACGGTAGCCCCCGGCAAAGCCTCGCCCGTCAGTTTGTCCAGCACGCGCCCTTTGATGGAATACGTGGCCTGAGCCACCGCTCCCACCGAAGTAGTCATTAGAACTCCAGCAAGTAAAAAATGCTTCATGAAAAAGGGAAATACGACCCGCAAAGGAAATTAAGGGTGTAAAGGTACGGGTTTGAGAGATAGTGCGTAAGCGGGGTGAGCGGGTTATTTGTCTACTTATTTTTTGATATTTTCAGCCTCCTTTCTATCCCCCGGCCGGGTACCAGAGCAACCTGCCCGGCTTTTCCTTCTGTACTTTTTATGCGCTATCTGATAGCTGCCTGTGGCCTTACATTGTGGCTCAGTTCCGCCACGCTGGCCCAAACCGTCGAAATTTCCCTGACCGGCCAGGTTTTGGCCCCGGTTGCCGTACCGTTTCATTTTGAGCGTCTGGTAGATGCCCGCCCCGACCGCAGCCGCCTGGGCAAGGTGTACCGCGGCCTGGATAACCGGCCGGTATCGGCCAATTTCAGCCAACCGTTATCAGATGAGCTTACCCCACTGCTTCGGCAGGCCCTGCCTGCCGGCCCGGCTACCCGGCCGTTGCTGGTGCGCATCCATACGCTGAGCATCGGCGAAACCATCCGGCCCACCTCCGAAACCGCCGAGGCCGAGCTGGTGCTGGACTTTCTGGAACCTGTTGGCCCGGATGGATACCGGGTACTGCTCAGCACCGGGGATATGCTGGAAAACAAAGGTGTGGACGTTACCCGTCGCCACGCCGCCAATATTCAGAAGCTGCTGGAGCAGAGCGTGCGGCAGCTCAGCACCCTGCCCGCTGCCCCGCCAACCGGCACCCCAACCCTAACGTGGGAGCAGGTGCAGACCGGACAGGATGGTGCCGCTACCGTGCGCTATGCCGTACAAACCGGCCCGCCCCAGAAAGGTGTGTATCGCACCTTTGAGGAGTTCCGCAATAATGCGCCCGGTGGTGCAGAGGGGCCTTTTGAGATTGAGAAAACCGCCCGGCGCAAAAAAGAGTGGGCCGGCACCGACGACATTCAGCCTTACTACCTGTACCTGGATGCTCAGCACCCCAAGCGGCCCATAACCAAAGCCTGGGGCATCAGCGACGGACAGACGATGTACATCCGTTACCGCAACCATTACTTCCCGCTGGAGACGGCCGGCGCTGACTACGCGTTTACCGGTTTCCGCAACCCCGAGCCCGACGAAATGATGACCCGGGCGGTAATGGGCTCGGCGTTTGGCCTGGCCGGGGCCGCGTTGGCGGCTGCTACGCTGCCCGATGGCAGCACTCCGCAACGGTATGAGCTGCACCTTACCACCGGCCGCGTGGTAGCCCGCTCCGTGCCCACCATCGGGGCCGATGGATTTGCGCGGGAGGATACGGCGGCCGTGTACGTGTACCGTCGCCCGGATAGTCGGCCAGATCAACCGATTACCGTGCTGGTTGGCGGCCGCAACGTGGGTGAGCTGCTCCCGGGCAGCTACCTGGCTCTGAGCTGGCGGGACCGGCGCAGCGAAATGACCCTGTGTGCCCGTGGACCAAAAGAGCAGTGCAAATCATTTGTGCCAGATTTCTCTACTACAACTTATCTTGAGTGCAGCTTCACGAGCGGAACTGAGGATGCCCCTGCTTTCTCAGTTGTCCCGGCGAAGGAGGGTATTTTCTATCTGAAGAAGTTTCGTGCCAGGCAGCGGGCCAGATAGGTGCCTGCGACAGACACACAGCCGATGCCGCGCGAAAATTCCTTACCCTAGCTCAGTGCTGGGGTCCCAGAAGCGGGTTTTGAAATCCTGCACCTGGTCGTCCTGCACGGGTACGCCCTCGGCCTCCAGGGCCGCCTGCATGGCCGTGGGGGTAGCAAAATGCTGCTTACCGGTAAGCAGGCCGTTGCGGTTGATAACGCGGTGGGCAGGCACGTACTCGTTGGCTGTATGAGCGGCCATCATGGCCCAACCTACCATGCGCGCGCCGTGCCGTGCCCCCAGGTAATGGGCAATGGCACCGTAGGTAGTCACGCGCCCCTCGGGCACCAGCCGCACCACCTCGTGCACGTCCTGGAAAAAGTTGCGGTGCGCTTCGGTGGGGTTGCGGGGGATGGACACAGTGGTGAGTTTGTGAGATGGTGAGTTTAACGTTCTGCCAGACTTGAATGTGCAAGTAGCGCAAGCGGAATAGCAAACTCACTATTTCATCATCTCACAATTTCACTGCCCCTTGCTGCCGCGCAACCCGGCGGTGTTTTCTGTGTCTTACCCCCATCATTCCCCTCTGGCTGCGGCGTCAACCAAAACCCGCTGGTTCGCGTTGTGGCAGTTGCTCCCATTCTTTTGCTCCCGAATGGGATTCCACCCGAAGTACCTCCATGCAAACCCAGGAACACCCTACCCCCGACGTAACCGAAACCCGCTCCGGTAGTACCGGCCGCCGCATCCTCTGGCTGCTGGTGGCGCTGGCCGTGGTGGGTGCGCTGGCGTTTATCAAGATAAAATACTTCCCCTCGCAAAGCCCCGACGCCAAAGGTGGCGGTGGTAAAGGCGCGGCAGGTGGTGGTAAAGGCGGCCCCGGCGGACCAGGAGGTAAAGGCGGCGGCCAGAAGCTGCCGGTGCAGGTGTACGTGGTGAAGGCCACCAGCCTAGCCGATGAAGTTGCCGCCACAGGCTCCATCCTGGCCGAAGAATCGGTGGTAATCAAAAGTGAAATTTCGGGCAAGATTACCAGCCTCAACATCCGGGAAGGTCAGCCGGTAAGCAAGGGCCAGCTGTTGCTGAGCATTAACGCCGACGAAATCCAGGCCGCTTTGCGCAAGCAGGAATACAACATCAAGTTGTTCCGCGACCAGGAAAAGCGCCAGCGCACGTTGCTGGATAAGGAATACATCAGCGCCCAGGAGTATGAGCAGGCCAACAATCAGCTGCTCACCGCCCAAGCCGATTTGCAGTCGTTGCGGGCTTCACTGGCCAAAGCGTACGTGCGGGCTCCGTTTGCCGGCGTGCTGGGCCTGACCACCGCCACGGTAGGTACCTACGTGAGCCCCGGAGCCGAAATCACCACGCTTTCCAAGGTGAAGCCAGTAAAAATCAACTTCACGGTGCCCAGCCGTTTCTCCAGCCTGGTGCGCACCGGCGACCCGATTACCATCACCGATGAGGCCTCGAACAAGAAGTACGAAGCCAAGGTGTACGCCCTCGACCCGCAGATTGACCCCGTGAGCCGCACCCAAACCGTGCGGGCCCGCTACGCCAATACCAACAATGAGCTGCGCCCCGGCGCTTTCGTGAAGGTGAATCTGCAGCTGGGCCAGACTTCTGACGCTCTGCAGGTGCCTACCGAGGCCGTTATTCCGGAAGCCAGCGGCTACAGCGTATACACAGTGCAGCAGGGCAAAATGGTGCCGAAGAAGGTGAAAATCGGGGTGCGCTCGGACCGCCTTATCCAAATTACCGACGGCCTGGCCGTGGGTGATTCCGTGATTCGTACCGGCATTCTGCAAGTGAAGCCGGGGGATGCCGTGAAAGTCCAGCCCAGCAGCCGATAACTGAATATGGCCCCTCCCATTCTGTCCGTTTCCTTACCTGAAGTAAGTATTCGACCGGCTAGCTCAGCCGATGCTGAGGCACTGGCAGACTTGATAGCGGAGCTAGACTACCCCACCGCTCCGGCGCTGATTCAAACCCGCCTTGAGGAGCTTACAGCGGCTGGTGACCAACTGCTGGTAGCGGAATATCAGGCCCAGGTGATTGGGATGATTCATTTGCATCGGATGCATTTTCTGCACCGTGCCCCCGATGGTCGCGTTGTGACGTTGGGGGTATTAGCCGCTTACCGCAACCAGCAGATTGGGGCCAAACTGCTAGCTGCGGCCGAACACCAGTTTCAGCACGAGGGTTGTGGCCGCGTTGAGGTTACCAGCGGCTTCCCCCGGGAAGCTGCTCATCGGTTTTACCAGCGGGCGGGCTACGAGCCTCAATCCCGCCGCTTTGTGAATGTGTTGCCCCGGTAGGTTCTTCTCTATCCGCGACGCCTCCCGCCTACTCTTAACTTTTACTCCATGAGCTTATCCTCCACCAGTATCAACCGCCCGGTTCTCGCCATTGTGATGAGCCTGGTGATTGTGATTTTCGGGGTCATCGGCTTCCGGTACCTGAGTGTGCGCGAATACCCGAGCGTGGACCCGCCCATCATCACCGTATCGGCTAGCTACACCGGGGCCTCGGCCGACGTGATGCAGGGCCAGGTGACGGAGCCGCTGGAAGAAGCCCTCAACGGCATCCAGGGCATCAAAAACCTGACCTCCAACTCCCGCGACGGCCGCACCCAGATTACGGTGGAGTTTGACCTCGACGCCGACCTGGAAACCGCCGCCAACGACGTGCGCGACAAGGTGTCGGGGGCGCAAGGTCGGCTGCCGCGCGACATCGACCCGCCCATCGTGAGCAAGGCCAACGCCGACTCCCAGCCCATTGTCATGACCTACCTCAGCTCCAGCCAGCGCAACCTGCTGGAGCTGACCGACTACGCCAACAACACCCTGAAAGAGCGCCTCCAGACGATTCCGGGCGTATCGGAGGTGCGGGTGTACGGGGAGCGGAAGTACTCCATGCGCCTGTGGCTGGACCCGGTGAAGCTCTCGGCCCTGCGGGTAAGCCCCGTGGACGTGCAGCAGGCCCTCACCCGCGAAAACGTGGAGCTGCCCAGCGGCGCGGTGCAGGGCCAGGCCACCCAGCTCACGCTGCGCACCATGGGCCGCCTGAGTTCGGTGGAGGACTTCAACAATCTGATTATCCGCAAGGACGAATCCTCGCTGGTGCGGCTCTCGGATATCGGCTACGCGGAGCTGTACCCCGAAAACGACCAGACCATCTTCAAGGTAAACGGCGTGCCGATGGTGGGCTTGGCAGTTATTCCGCAGCCAGGCTCCAACCAGATTGATATTGCCGACGAGTTCAACAAGCGCATCGAGCTCTACGGCAAGGATTTGCCTAAAGACCTAGTGCTTAAGCCGGGCTTCGACAACTCGGTGTTCATCCGCAAATCCATCAACGAGGTGGAGCACACCATCATCGAGGCCTTCGTGCTGGTGGTGGTGATTATCTTTCTGTTCCTGCGCGACTGGCGCTCCACTATCATTCCGGTGGTGGCCATTCCGGTGTCGTTGGTGGGTATTTTCTTCGTGATGTACCTGATGAACTTCTCCATCAACGTGCTCACGCTGCTGGCCGTGGTGCTGGCCATTGGCCTGGTAGTGGACGACGCTATTGTGGTGCTGGAGAACATCTACTCCCGCATTGAGGAGGGCGAGGACCCCAAGACGGCCGCCATTAAGGGCTCCGAGGAAATTCTGATGGCCGTTGTGAGTACCACCATTGTGCTGGCGGCGGTGTTCCTGCCGGTGGTGTTCCTCACGGGCATCACGGGTCGCTTGTTCCGCGAGTTTGGTATTGTGGTGGCCGGCTCGGTGCTGATTTCGGCGTTTGTGTCCCTGACGCTCACGCCCATGATGTGCTCGGTGCTGCTCAAGCGCGAGGAAAAGCACAACTGGTTTTACCGCAAAACCGAGCCATTCTTCGAGAAGATGATTGGCGGCTACAAAGAGAGCCTCGAAACCTTCCTGCGCAACCGATGGCTGGCTTGGCTGGTGGTGGCGGGTACGGGCGTGGGCATCTGGTACTTCATGGGCGCCATTCCCTCGGAACTGGCCCCGGTGGAGGACCGCAGCCGTATCAACCTGAACGCCACTGGCCCCGAGGGCGCCTCGTTTGAGTTCATGGATGCCTACATGGCCCAGCTCACTAAAATGGCTATGGACTCGGCCGGGGAGCAGAATCTGAGCAGCGTGTTTGCCGTGACGTCGCCGGGCTTTGGGGGCGGCTCCAACTCGGGTACGGCCCGGGTGCTGCTGCTGGAGGCCGATAAGCGCCCCCTGCCCCAGCCCGCCATTGCCGATAAGCTGAGCGCGGGCGTGAAGAAGCTTTCCGCCGCCCGCACTTCCGTGAGCCAGGACCAGAGCATTGGCGGCGGGGGCGGCGGCCTGCCGGTGCAGTTCGTTATCCAGACGCAGGACTTCGACAAGCTGCGCACGGCCGTGCCCAAGTTCCTGGATGCCGCCCGCCAAGACCCCACCTTCCAGTTCGTGGACGTGAACCTGAAGTTTAACAAGCCCGAGCTGCGCGTGAACATCGACCGGGAAAAGGCCCAGAGCCTGGGCGTGTCGGTGCAGAGCATTTCGCAGACCTTGCAGTCGGGCCTGAGCGGGCAGCGCTACGGCTACTTTATCCGGGAGGGCAAGCAGTACCAGATTATCGGGCAGGTGGCCCGCGAAGACCGGAGCCAGCCGCTGGACGTGCGGCTGCTGTCAGTGAAAAACGCCGATGGGGAGCTGATTCAGCTGGATAACGTGATTCGGCTGGTGGAAAGCAGCACCCCTCCCCAGCTCTACCGCTTCAACCGCTACAACTCGGCCACCTTCTCGGCCTCGCTGGCCCCCGGCCGCACCCTCGGCGACGGTATTGCCGCCATGCAGGCCATTGCCGACAAAAACCTCGACGACACGTTCAGCACCGAGTTGGCTGGCTCCTCCCGCGACTTCCAGGAAAGCTCCAGCAGCCTCGTGTTTGCCTTCGGGCTGGCCCTGGTGCTGATTTACCTGGTGCTGGCCGCCCAGTTCGAGAGCTTCCGCGACCCGGTGATTATTATGGTGACGGTGCCGCTGGCCCTTTCTGGCGCGTTGCTCAGCCTGTGGTACTTCAACCAGACGCTCAACCTGTTCTCGCAAATCGGCATTATTATGCTGGTAGGGCTGGTAACCAAAAACGGTATCCTTATCGTGGAATTTGCCAACCAGCAGGTAGAAAACGGCAAGGACTACATGACCGGCCTGATTGAGGGCGCTACGGCCCGCTTCCGCCCCATCCTGATGACCTCGCTGTGCGCCATTTTGGGCATTCTGCCTATTGCGGTGGCTACCGGCGCGGGCGCGCTCAGCCGCCGGGCCATGGGCATCGGGGTAGTGGGCGGCCTGTTTTTCGCCACGGCCCTTACCCTGTACGTAGTGCCGGTTATGTATTCCTACTTCGCTACGGCCAAAAAGCACAAGCACGCCGAAACCGAAGACAAAGCCGTGGCCGCCTAAAAGCCGGAGTTTCCTGCTTTTTCCGCCGCGTCCTTTTCAGCTGTTGATTTCCTCCATGCCTCGTTCCTTCCTTTTCGCGCTGCTGCTGGCTACTCCCCTGCCCCTGCTGGCGCAACAGCCGGTTTTACCTGCCCGCACACCGGCCACCCAGCCCAAGAGCAAGCCCCAAACGGAAAAGCCCGAAACAGTAGCCCCTGCCCCGCCTCTTACGCTGGCGGAGGCCATTCGCATCGGTGTTGAGAACAATTATAACATCCGCCTCTCGCGGCAGGATGCCGTTATTGCCGAAAACAACGTGACCCGCGGCAACGCCGGCCAGCTGCCGGTGGTGAATGGCAACTTTACCCGCACCTTCAACCGCAACAACGTGCGGCAGGAGTCCTCGAGTCGGCCTGAGCCCAGCATTGCCAACGGAGCCAAATCGAACCTGCTCAACGCCAACGTGGCCGCCACCTGGACGATTTTCGATGGTTTTGGGATGTTCATTGCCTACGACCGGCTGCAGGCCCTGGAGCAAAGCCAGCAGCAGCTGACGCGGGCCACCGTGGAGGAAACCGTAGCCAATATTACAGATGCCTACTTTGTGGTAGTGCGCGAATCGGGCAAGATAAAGTCGATTGAAGAGGCGCTGAAAATTGGTCAGGCGCGCATTGATTTAACCCAGGCCCGGGTAGATGTGGGCGTGGCGGCCAAGGTGGAGGTGCTGACCGCCCGCGTGGATTACAACGCCGACCGCTCCATCCTCATTCAGCAGCAGGAGGCCCTGCAAACGGCCAAAATCTCGCTCAACAACCTGCTGGGCCGCAACCCCAACCTCAACTTCCAGCCCCAGGATTCCATCGTAGTAACCCAAGATTTGAACCGGGATGCGGTGCTGGCCCAGATCCGGCAGAACAACCCCCGCCTGCAGCAGGCCCGCACCAACACCGAGGTGGCCACCTACGACCGAAAGCTGGTGCGCGCCTCCCGCTTTCCGCAAATCGGCCTGACCTCGGGCTACGGGCTGAACCGCAACATCAACGGGGCCGCTTTCTTCGGTAACCAGCTGGTTACCAACATCGGACGCACCTATGGGCTCAACTACGGCGTAGTGGCTTCGGTGCCCATCTTCGATGGGTTCAACCGCAACCGTCTGGAGCAGAACGCCCGTATTGCCGAGGAGCAAAGCCAGCTACAGCTCGACCAAACCCAGCTGCAACTGGATACCGAAGCTGAACAGGCCTGGGCCCAGTACCAGAACCGGCTGCAGCTGCTGGAGCTGGAGGAAGCCAATATCCTGCTTGCCCGCGAAAACGTAGCCATTGCATTGGAGCGCTACCGCCTGGGCCTGCTCACTCCGCTCGATTTACGGGTTGCTCAGCGTACCCAACTCGACGCGGAAGTACGTCTACTCGATATCCGTTATCAGGCTAAACAGGCCGAAATTGTGCTGCGCCGCCTCAGCAGTGGGCTGGTGCAGGGGGCAAATTAGGCCGCTGGCTTTCTGCCTTGTATGATGTCCGTTTTCACCATGAACTCCTCTTCCCCTTCCGACTTTTCCGATTTTCTGGACCTATCCTACCGCTCCGATCTGCGCATTCTCACCGTACGGTGGCTGCGGGCCGTGAGTCTGGAAGAGTTGCAGGCGGGCTTTGAGGCGGCTCGCCTGCAAGCCCGCGCCTACCAGGCCACGCACTGGCTGGTAGATGTACGCCGCCGCACGGAGCTGGATGCTGCCACCTCCGCCTGGGTAGCGCACACTCTGCTGCCCGCCGCCGCTACCGAACTGGCCCCGGCTGTATTACAGGTGGCGTACCTATTGTCGCCGGCCCGGGCCGATGTGCTGCAGCAGGATGCTCCAATGCGAGCCGTTACGGCCGCTGCACAGGCTCCCACTCAGCCCTACCGGCTCCGGACATTTCTGGATGAGGGCCCCGCCGTGCAATGGCTGCTACACCCCACCGACTAGCCTCTCAAAACTACCCTACCGGCATATTTCGCGCCCTGGACTGCATAAGGCTGGGGCGCGGGCGTTTGCGGCTTGGCGGCTTCCATTCAGCTAAAAAAAGCAGGCATTCGGAGAGAAAGCCAGCGGGTCGGGCGAAGGAAATAAAACGAAGGAAACTGCCCCGTTAGCTTTGTTTCAACAATACGCCCCAACACCTAACCGCCTGCTGCATATGTTTCCGCGCCTTCTCAAACTCAGCCTCGTTTTGCTCGCCTTGTCGCTTTGCCTGCCCGGCGCGGCTGCAGCCCGTGGTATTTTTGGCGGCCGCATATTGCCATCGGTAAAAGCCAAGCAGCGCGGCTACTTTCATACGCATCGCCCCAACTACCGCTTGTACCGCGCATATCGACACTACTAGCCTTATTCCTTTCCGGGTGCAGCGACTCTACGCGCTACGCCTGGGTAAGGAGTATGAAAGCCGCTGGCCCCGCGTGTTGCTCAAGGCAACATGCGGGGCCAGCGGCTTTTAACAGGCAATGCGCTACTCCGGCTTCAGGGTACGCAGTTGCTGCAGGGCTTCCAGGGTTTTTTTGCGCTTATCCCGCTCTTTCTCTTCCTCCCCCTTCGGCTCCTGGGTTGGAGAACTGAAGAACGCCAGAATATGCTGCTGCTGCGCGGCCGTCAGATGCTCAAACTTCTTATCGGCCAGCTTGCGCAGCCATTCGCCGTAGGTTTCATCAGTAAGGGAGTATTCGCCCAGTCTGGTCGGTTTGCCCGTGTCGAAATCAGCATTGGCCAACCGGGGAGATGTGGCCGTAGTATCGCGCGGCTCCTGTTCCAGCAAAGTGCAGTAGTTGCGCATCACCGTTCGGAAGCTGGCCTTAAATAGCTCCTGGGCCTCGGGCGTGGGCAGCTTGAAAGCAAACGGTTTAAGGGGACCAATTTTGGGCAGCACCCGCACGAAGTACGACAGCACCCGGGCACCAGTGCCGGGATGCTCGTAATCGGTGCCGTACCGCTTACGATACTCCCTCTCACTTTCCTTGTACACGTACTCACGGCGGCGGGCCCGGGGGCTTAACCGACGGATATCCTTCTTTTGGCTCTGCCAAGCCGCCCGGCTGGCAATGGGAATGAGGCTGCGCACCGCAAACCGGAACGAGCTGATGGCCAGATCCACATTGAACACCACCTGCCCCAGCTCCAGCCCGTAGGTTTTCAAGAAGGCCCGCTCCAGCACCGGTTTGCTCACCTGAAACCCAATGTAGCGTTGGTAGTCGGCCGTGCGGTAGCGGCCGGCGGCCACCTGCACCACATCGAAGGCAAACTCCAGCTGGGTGTGCTGAATGGGGGCTTCTTCGTAGGTAATGGTATTCCCGAATTTTGCCTTCAATTCAGGATACACGCTGGGCATGGCCCGGTTGGTGCCCTCGGGGTGGCCGTTGATATCGGCCGCATAGTGCGCCAGGGCCCCCAGGGCAAAGGCGTATTCGTTGCGGTTATGGGCCTCATTGAGCAGGTTGCGCACAAAATCGCCGGACCGGACGTAATGCGTGAGATTGGTGAACAGCACCGAGCCGAACGGATAGTAGCCCATGTCCTGCAGAATGGAGCCTCCGTAGGCGTAGCTTTTGGCCTCTTTGAGCTGCTCTTCGGTAGTACCGGGGTAGCGGGCCTGCAGCAGCGGCACCAGGCAGCGCTGCCAGCTGGAATCCACGTTGGCCTGGTGGGTAAGCACTGAGTAAGCCGAAGCCGGGCGAATAGTCAGCCCCAGCACCAGGGCCAGGGCAAGCAGCCATTTGTACATAAGGAGAAGGCCGGGCAGAAACTACAAGGTGGCCGCGGGCCCCTTGAGTACGGTGGCGCTACCGTGGTGGTTGTTGTGGCGGTGTAGGTACATGAATGTGACACAACCAGCGCCGTATTATCTTGCTCCATAACCTTCTTTCAATATACGTTATGGCCCTGATCCTAATAACAGCAGCAGGAATAGCTACGGCGTTTCTATTGAATTATCTGAGCAGGCGTGCTGAAACGCAACGGCGGCAGCTGTTTCAAGAGCGTGGCATAGCTACGCAAGCCCGGATTACTAGGGCTGAATGCTTCACAACAGGAGGCCGGACAATAGCCTACTTCTGCAACCTGACGCTGCAGTACTATGACGAGCAAAGCATTCTTCACACTGTTGATTTACGCGTGCCTGATTCACCGGATGCCTTCTTGTATCTGGTAGGGGATGAGTTGCCAATCTGGTATAATCCGCGTAATCCGACGGATGTAGAGTTAGTAGCATCTCCTCCGCAGAATGTAAGACAACGGTCATGGTTTAGTGGAGACTGAATTCAGAAACCTTCCAAATTTCTGTTCTGCTGCACTTTTCTTACCCTAACCTGATGGCTGAGCCGTACCTTTGCCTCTGTGAAGCAAGTGGTAGCCTTCTTTCTGGGAATTCTGATGCTCGTGAGCGGCCTAGTGCCGCAGAACGACCTGTCGGAGCTGGGGAAGCTGCCCGAGCTGGCGCAGCATTACCGTTACCACCGCGCGCTGGCGGCCGGCAACCTTTCGCCGCTGCAGTTTCTGGCGCTGCACTACGGCCCCCACGGCGTCGACCACCGCCGCCACCCCTACTCTCAGCGCGACGCCCAGGACCACCACAAACTCCCGCTGGAACAGCACCACCACGACTGCATGATGGTGAGCTTCGTGCTGCCCATTGGCCGGGTGCTGCTGCCTCCGCGCCCCCTGGCCTGGCCCGCCGCCGCCTACCGCGTGGCTCCCGGCCCGCTCTACGCCTTCAGCGTGAGCAACCCGCTGCTGCAGCCGCCCCGAGCGTAGCTACCCGAAGCCCCCGGCCGCAGTGCGTCCGGCCGCTTTCCGTAGTTTTTTCGCTCATTCCGCTGGCTTTCTGAGAAATTAGAAGGTAGCAGTTGAGGAGAAGGGAATTGAGTTGCCCGATGAGAATTTCATTAGTGCCGGCTTCTTTTCTCCTGGCTCCTCACTCCTAGCTCCTTTTCCCGGCGGCAACCCATTTTCCTATGCTTGCCCGCATTATCCGGGGCAGCATCCACAACAAGCTGTTCGTGGTGCTGCTGCTCCTGGCCTTGGTGGCGTGGGGTGGCTACTCGGCCACTACCCTCCCGCTGGATGCCATTCCCGACGTAACCAACAACCAGGTTCAGGTACTCACCCAAAGCCCCGCCCTGGCCGCCCAGGAGGTGGAACAGCTCCTGACGATTCCGCTGGAGCTCACGCTGCGCACCATTCCGGGCGTAACGGAGGTGCGCTCTGTGTCGCGCTTCGGCCTCTCGGTGATTACCGTAGTGTTCGAGGACGACGTGCCCACGCTGCAAACCCGCCAACTGGTGGCCGAGAAGCTGCGCACCGCCGAAGCCGACCTGGGAGCCGGCCTGGGCCGCCCCGAAATGGCCCCCATTACCACCGGCCTGGGCGAAATTTTTCAGTACAGCCTGGCCATCAAGCCCGGCTTCGAGCAAAAATACTCCCTGGCCCGCCTGCGCGAGCTGCAGGACTGGGTAGTGAAACGCCAGCTGGCCGGCGTACCCGGCGTGGTGGACGTGAGCAGCTTCGGCGGCTACGTGCGCCAGTACGAGGTGAGCGTGAATCCCGAGCGGCTCAACGCTGGCGGCGTAACCATGCCCGAGCTGTTTTCGGCCCTGGAGGCCAGCAACGCCAACACCGGCGGCAGCTACCTGGAACGGGGCCGCAACGCCTACTTCATCCGGGGCGAAGGCCGCGCTACCTCCCTGCAGGATGTGGGCAGTATCGTTATCAAACAGAACGGTGGCGCGCCTTTGCTGGTCCGCGACGTGGCCGACGTGCGCTTCGGCCACTCGGTGCGCTACGGGGCCATGACGCGCAACGGCCGCGGCGAAACCGTGGGCGGCATCGTGCTCATGCTGAAAGGCGCGTCGTCGGAGCAAACCATTAAGGGCGTGAAAGCCCGCGTGGCCGAAATCAACCAGGCACTACCTCAAGGTGTGTACGTGCAGCCGTTTCTGGACCGCACCAAGCTGGTGGACACGGCTATTCACACCGTGGCCAAAAACCTTATTGAGGGCGGCATTATTGTGATGGTGGTGCTGCTGGTGCTGCTGGGCAACTGGCGGGCCGGGCTAGTGGTAGCCTCCATGATTCCGCTGTGCATGCTGTTTGCCCTGGGCCTGATGCGCACCTTCGGCGTATCGGCCAACCTGATGAGCCTGGGCGCGCTGGATTTCGGGCTGATTGTGGACGGGGCGGTGATTATCGTGGAAGCCATGATTTTCCACCTCGTGCACTTCCGGGCCAAGGCCGAAAGCGAAACCATGGACCAGGTAGCCGAAACGGCCGCCACCCGCATGATGCGCTCTGCGCTGTTCGGGCAGCTCATTATCCTCATCGTGTACCTGCCCATTTTGGCCCTCACCGGCATTGAGGGCAAGATGTTTCGGCCCATGGCCCTTACGGTAAGCTTCGCCATTGTGGGCGCTATGCTCCTGTGCCTTACCTACGTGCCGGCCGTGTCGGCGTGGGCACTACGCAAGGATATCAAGGAGGAAGGCACCGTGGCCGACCGCATCATGAAATTTCTGTACCGCGGCTACGAGCCCATCATCCGGGGGGCGTTGCGCCTGCGCGGGGTGGTGGCCGGCGCGGCCGTGGGGCTGCTGGTACTGGCGGGCGTGGTGTTTGCCAGCATGGGCGGCGAGTTTATTCCGCAGTTGGACGAGGGCGACTTTGCCGTGAACGTGACGCTGGCCCCGGGCTCCTCGCTGGCCCAAAGCATTGCCACCACCACGCAGGTGCAGAAAATTCTGCTGAAGCAGTTTCCGGAAGTGGAGCAGGTGGTGGGCAAAATCGGCACCTCCGAAATTCCCACCGACCCCATGTCGTTCGAGGATTCTGACCAGATTGTGGTGCTCAAGCCCCATGCCGAGTGGACTTCGGCCCACTCGCGGGAAGAGCTGGCCAACAAGATGAGTGCCGCGCTGGCCGGCATTCCGGGCGTGAACCTGGAGTTCCAGCAACCCATTCAGATGCGCTTCAACGAGCTGATTTCGGGCGTGAAGTCGGATATCAGCATCAAGATTTACGGCGACGACCTGGGCCTGCTGTTCGAGAAGGCCAACGAAGCCGCCACCCTCATTCGGCCCCTGGCCGGCGTGGGCGACCTGAAGGTGGAGCAGATTGCCGCCCTGCCCCAACTGCGCGTGCGCTACAACCGCCAGAAGATGGCCCAGTACGGCTTGCGCGTGCAGGACCTGAACACGCTGCTGCGCGCCTCCTTCGCCGGTGATGTGGCCGGGCAGGTGTACGAAGGTGAGCGGCGCTTCGACCTAGTGGTACGTTTGGACAGCACCAACCGCCGCGGCCTGCAGGATTTGCGCCAACTGTACGTGGATGTGCCCGGCGGCCAGAAAGTGCCGCTGGAAGAAGTAGCCGATGTGGACTTCCGCAACGCCCCCACCCAGGTTTCCCGTGACGATGCCCGCCGCCGCATCAACATCGGGGTGAACGTGCGCAACCGCGACGTGGAGAGCCTGGTGCAGGAAATTCAGCAGAAGCTAAGCACCGGTTTGCAGCTGCCCGAGGGCTACACCCTGAAGTACGGCGGCCAGTTTGAGAATCTGCAGCAGGCCAAGGCCCGCCTGGCGGTAGCCGTGCCGGTGTCGCTTCTCCTGATTTTCGTGCTGCTCTACCTGTCTTTCCGTTCGGTGAAGCAGGCGGGGCTCATTTTCACGGGTATTCCGCTGGCGGCCATTGGCGGCATTCTGGCCCTGTGGCTGCGCGGGATGCCGTTCAGCATTTCGGCCGGCGTGGGCTTCATTGCCCTGTTTGGGGTAGCCGTACTCAACGGCATCGTACTGGTAGCCAGCATCAACGAGCTGGCGTTGGCTGGCATCGGCTCGGTGCGGGAGCGGGTGCTGAAAGCCACCCACGAGCGGTTCCGGCCGGTGCTGCTCACGGCGGCCGTGGCCTCCCTAGGCTTCCTGCCGATGGCCCTGAGCACCTCCGGCGGCGCCGAAGTGCAGAAGCCCCTAGCCACAGTCGTTATCGGCGGGCTGATTTCGGCTACCCTGCTCACGCTGGTGGTATTGCCGGTGCTCTACACCTTCTTCACCAAAGATGGTGAGCCCAGCCCTACCGAGCCCACGCCCGAGTTACTGGCCGAAATCAAGGAAAACCACGAGTTGTAGAATCTTCCCCCGGCCCCCGACCTCCCCCCCCGGACCCCTCTCCTCCGGGAGAGGGGGTGCGTTCTGGCTTGCAGCTTTCAGCTATAAGCCACAAGCTGCAAGCCGTAGGCCACAAGCTGACGTCGGGCTCCCCCTCTCCCCGAGGAGAGGGGGCCGGGGGGTGAGGTCCCGCCCTAAGCAATTTCACTCATATGAAATATCTCCTTTGCCTGCTCCTGCTGCCCTTATGGGCACAGGCCCAGACCACGCCACGCACCCTGCCGCCGCCCGCGGCGGCACCGGCTCCGGTGGTATTGCCCGGCAGCCTGCTTACCCTGAATCAGGCGCTGCAAACCGGCCTCAGCCAAAGCCTGCTGATACAAACCGGCAGTCTGGAGATTGAGCGGCAGCGCGCCCTGGCCCGCACCGGCTACGACGTGCCCCGCACCGTACTCGACTACCAGGTTGGGCAGATTTCCGGCCCCCTGCGCGACCAGAGCTTCAACGTGATTCAGCAAACGGCGCTGCCGGGCGTGTACGGGGCCCAGCGCCGGTTGCTGGAAGGCCAGGTGCTCACGGCCGAACAGCGGGTGCGTCAGCAGCGCCGGGAGCTGGCGTTCCGCATCCGCAGTGGCTACTACGAGCTGCTGCTGAGCTACCGCCGGGCCGCTTTGCTGCGCCGCCAGGATAGCCTCTACCAACGAGCCGCCCGGGCCGCCCGCATCCGCTACCAAACCGGCGAAACCAACCGCCTGGAGCAGGTTTCGGCCGAGGCGCGGCGGCTGGAGCTGCAGAACCGGCTGGCCACGGTGCGCACCGAGCAGCAGGTGCAGCAGCAGCAGCTGGCGGTACTACTCAACCAGCCCGGCCTTATCCTCATCGACACCACCACGGCCCCGGTGCTGGCCCTCACGCCGGCCGATACGGCCGGGCTATCTGCGGGCTCCAACCCCACCCTAGCCTTGCTGGAGCAGGAGGTGGAATTAAGCCGCCGCCAGACCCGGGTAGAACAGCTGCGCCGCCTGCCCGATGTGCGCCTGGGCTACTTTAACCAAACCATCAATAAGGAAGCCGGCTTCCACGTGGCCCAGGCCGGGGTGGCCGTGCCGCTGCTGGGCGGGGTGCAGAAGGGCCGGATTCAGGCCGCCCGCATTGGTGAGCAGGCCGCCGAAGCCCAGCTGCGCTACGCCACTACCCAACTGGGCGGGCAGCTGGCCGGCCTGCGCCGCCAGCTGCAGCGGGCCCGGGCCTCACTCACCTACTACGAGCAAACCGCCCTGCCCCAGGCCCGCCTGATTCTGGATACTGCCGAAAAAAGCTTCCGGGCCGGCGACATCGAGTACGTGGAGTACGTGGTGAACACCGAGCCAGCTTGGCAGATACGCGCCGCCTACCTCGACCAGGTAAGCCGCTACAACGAGCTGGCCCTGCAACTCCTGGCCCTCACCGGTGCCGATGCCCAATAACCGACTGCGGCTTTGTAGCAGCTGGCTGACTTCTTAGACTCAATTTCATGAAACCCACTTCCCTTTTATTGCTGGCAACGCTGCTGACCGCCTGCGGTCAGAATAACGCTCCGGAAAAACAAACGCCCGTAGCCGCCGCCCCTACCCGGCCCACTACCCCCGACGAGGTACGCATCAGCCCCGCCCAGGCCCGGGCCGCCGGGCTGGAGCTGGGGGGATTTAACTGGAAAAATCTGGCCGCCGATGTGCAGGCCAACGGCGTGGTAGACGTGCCGCCCCAGAACCGGGCCTCCGTATCGGCGGTAATGGGCGGCTACGTGCAGAGCGTGGCCGTATTGCCGGGCCAGCAGGTGCGGCGCGGGGCCGTACTGGCCGTGCTACGCCACCCCGATTACCTGAAGCTGCAGCAGGAATACCTGCAAAGCCGGTCCCGCGTCACGTTTCTGCAACAGGAGCTGAAACGCCAGCAAACTCTCGACGCCGAGGACGTGGGGGCCAAGCGCAAGCTGCAGCAGGCCCAGAGCGAGTACACCTCGGAACAAGCCAACCTGCAGGCTACCGCCGGGCAGCTCCGCATGCTGGGTATTTCCCTCAGCAACTTAAATCAGGGGCGGATTTCGCCCTCCGTTACGCTCATGGCTCCCATCAGCGGTAACGTGGCCATGGTGCGCATCAACCCCGGCCAGTACGTAAATCCCCAGGATGTGCTGGTGGAGCTGGTGGACCCCAGCCACATGCACCTGGAGCTGCAGGTATTTGAGCGCGACGTAAACCAAGTGCACAAAGGCCAGCAGGTGGTGTTCCGGCTACCCGGCCAGCGCCGCGGCTCCGATATGACGGCCAACGTGTACCTGGTGGGCAAGTCCTTCGACCCTGAAAAGCGCACAGTGAACGTGCATGCCCACCTGGAGCCAGAGCGCGACGACCTGATTCCGGGTCAGTATGTGGCCGCCGCCATCCAGACCGGTGCGGCCCGGCAACGGACGCTTCCCGAAGAAGCTATTATTCAGGCCGGAGAGTTTAGCTACATCTTCGTCCGGACGGCCCCCGACACATTCCGCCGCATCAAGGTAAAACCGGGAGCCACCGAAAACGGCGACGTAGCCCTGCGCCTGCTCGAACCCCTCCCCGACTCCACTCACTTGGTGCAGCGGGGCGCATACTTTCTGGACGCGGAGCTCAAAAAAGGTCAGGACGCGGAGGAATAGCAAAGTGTAGTTTTACGAACACTCTAGCACACAGAAAAGCCCTTGGCAATGGTTGCCAAGGGCTTTTCTATGCCGGTTGCACTGGGCATTCGGCCCAGCGGCTTAGCTATTTCTTTCCTATTTGCTGGCGCAGTTCCTGCACCTCACGCTCCAGGTCCAGCGTCCGGAACATCACCTTGGCCTCCAGGTCGGAGTAGGCCCGCTCCAGTTGCTCCTGCAGCTGCTTTTGCTCGGTTACATCGGTGTTGGTGCCGCACCAGCGTAGTACACGGCCTTCATCATCGCGCACGGGTACGGCCCGGCTCAGAAACCAACGGTATTCCCCGTCATAGCGGCGCAGCGGGAAGGTATCTTCCCACAGTTCGCCAGCCTCAATTGCCATCCGGAATTTCTCGCGCACGGCATCTACATAATCGGGATGATGCACTTTCTGCCAGCCCCAGCCCTGCATTTCCTCCAGCGTGGTGCCCGTAAAGCCGAACCACCGGTCGTTGTACCAGAAGATACTGCCGGTTTCATCGGCCATCCAGGCTAGCTGCGGAATGGCGTTGGCCAGGGTCGTAAAATCCTGCTCCCGCTTGCGCAGGGCCAGTTCCTGCATCTTCTGGTCGTGAATATCGGTGCAGGTGCCAAACCACTTTTCAATCTCCCCCGCCTCATTCCGCACGGGCAGGGCCTGGCCCAGAAACCAGCGGTACCCGCCTTCACGCGACTTAAACCGGTATTCAATTTCGTAAAAGTCGCCGGTAGCCAGGGAGTGGCCCCACACCCGGCGGGCCAGCTGCTGGTCGTCGGGGTGCAGGAGGTTGTTCCACATATCCGGTCCTACGCTGTCAGCCAGGGTGTAGCCGGTGTAATCAGTCCAGCGCTGGTTGAAATACGTGTGGAAGCCCGTCGGGTCCGTCGTCCAGACCAGCTGCGGAATCAACTCGGCCAGAAAGCTGAAATCCTCCCCGGAAACGCCCTGCTTGCTGCGTGCTTCCTCAATATCTACAGTCCCAATGATCCACTGCTGCACCTGCCCGCTGGCATCCAGCTGCGGGTAGCCGGTGGTACGAACCCAGCGGTACTGCCCGTCGTGCCGACGAATGCGCCACTCAATCTGGTACTGCTGGGCCGACTCATTCATACTTTCTACCTGCGCCATCACCCGCGCCCCGTCCTGCGGATGCACCAGCTCGGGCCACCCGGCATTCAGGCTGTCCAAGGACAAGCCCGTGAATTGCAGTAGTTGCGGACTGGCATATAAGGTGGTACCCACAGCATCCGTAACGCTCAGCAGCACGCTTTCACTGGCGGAGGAACGGCTGGTGGCGGAAGAGGTGAATTCCGGAGTTTCAGAGGTGGCAGCGGCCATATGAAAAACAAGTGATACGTGAATGAATAGCCTCTTACGGTTGCGTAAGGTGCATTTCCATCCCTGACTGAAAGTATAAGTTCAATTGGCTTTCGGCGCCATTACGGGAGCGGCGCAGACGAGTTACCAGCGCACGGGTTTTCTCCTGCCCCAGCATCAACTCCAGATATGGGCGGTTCAGCAACTCATCCCGCTGAATCTGCCACCGACCGGCATCCTGCCCGTGCGAGGCCTGCACTTCTACCCGGCCCGGCTGGAGTGCAAACAGCTCGGCGCAGGCCAGCATACTGGTAGGGTCGGTGTGGTTGAGTACTCGGTCGGCTACCCGCCAGTTTCCATTCAGGAACTCGTCGGGCAGTTGTTGCAGGTTCACGTCGAACAGTAATTCGGCCATAGATGCGGGCAAAGGTAACGGGCAACGAAAGCAAATAATGCGCCAGCTAGCAGACTTAACGGTATAACGGTCGGCCCCCGATTTCTGTTCATCCTTTTCTGCGCCTGCTTATATGAAGCAGTACCGGACGCAAACAAAAACGCCTTCCAAATAGTTTGGAAGGCGTTTTCAGTTCCTGTGCACCAGAGCTGCATCGCAGAGGAGGAGGGATTCGAACCCCCGGAGGTTTAACCCTCAACGGTTTTCAAGACCGCCGCAATCGACCACTCTGCCACTCCTCTGGATATAAGAAGGTTTCAAGTGCGTTGCCGCTCTGAGTGCCAAGAAAAAAGGCTTTTTCACGTACTGAAAAAGCCAGTTGCAGAGAGGGGGGGATTCGAACCCCCGATACCCTTGCAGGTATAACGGATTTCGAATCCGTCGCATTCGACCACTCTGCCACCTCTCTGTACAGGTTCCAAACGAGTGGTTTGGGATGGCAAAAGTAGAGACGATTCGGAAATGAACAAGCAGCCCGGCCAAATATTTCTTGAGCGGCAGGCTTAGCCACTCATTTTCAGGCACAAATTCTTCGCTCCTAGCTTATTGGGCCACCGCCTTGGTCAGTGCCGCCGGCCGCTTCAGCCGGCCCGTAACGGCATCAATGCTCACATTCACTTCAAAGCCCAGAATCAGCGTCATGCATACGAAATCCAGCCACACCATAAAGCCCACCAACGTGCCAATGGAGCCATAGAAGTGGTTATAGCTGTCGAAAATCTTGACGTAAAGAATAAAAAGGAAGGAAACCAGAAAAATCAGCAGCGTAGCCACTACCGCCCCGGCCGATATAAAGGGCCATTTGTCGTGCACGGGCGGCACGTAATAGTACACCAGGCAGGTAGTGAGCAGAAACAGGCCGGTAACGGACCCGTAACGCAGCAGGCTGGTCAGCTGCTCGGTCATGGATTCCGGCACGATTTCCTGATACACCAATACATCAATGATATAAGTGCCGAAGAAAATACCGATAACGGCGAACAATAGCACTGACGACAGCACTACCGTAAGCACGGTGGCAATTACTCGCTTGCGAAGGTAGGTGCGCTTCTTGAACGACGGATACTTCTTTTCAAAAGCATCGAGTAGGGCCATTATGCCATTGGAACTCAATACCAACGCAGTAGCAAAACCGAACGACAGCAGCCCCCCATGCGGAATATTCACGATATCCTCGATGGTGTCGGAAATGGCTACATACATTTCCTGCGGAATCAAATCGGCGAGAAACTGCAGGATGTCCAGATTCAGATTAGGAATACGGATGTACGGGATGAGCGTGAACAGAAAGATGATGGTGGGAAAGATGGCAATAGTCAGGTTAAAGGCCATGTAGGAGGCCCGCTTGGCAATACCATCCAGCTTGATTTCCTGCAGCAGCCGGTCCACCACATCGTACACCGATGCCTTGCCCCCCGCAAACCGCAGCTGCTTCAGGAACACAATGGCCCGACGCACACTACGGCGGCGGCGCACATCGGGCAAATGATACCGGCGAACGGGAATACGCATGCGGGAGGAGTTAGGAGCCAGGAGTTGTAGGAGCTGGGAGCCAAAAGTCAGGAGTTCATTCCGCGTACGGGATACTTACTTAACTCCTGCCTTTTGGCTCCCAACTCCTGTATCCTTATTTCAAAAACGCCGCCGGAGCCGGGGCATCGGATGGGGCTTTGGGCGGTGTGAGAGGACCGGCGGTTTCCTCGTCTGTGAAATAGGGGGCCAGTTTGGCGGCTATGTCTTTCGGCACCGGTACCGGCCGGCCGGTGGCCATGCTCACGAACACCATCAGCGTATGGCCTTCAGTAAGCAGTTCCTGCGCCTCGTTATAGATTTCGTACTCGAACAGAATGCGGGAGCCCTCAGTAGGCTGCTTCAACAGCAGACGTACCGTCAATAGGTCGTCGTAGCGGGCAGGGCGACGGAAGCGGGTGCGTATCTCCCCTACCGGCATGCCCACGCCGTCGGCCTCCAGGGCTTTATAGCTGATGCCCAGGTGGCGAAACGCCTCGGTACGGCACACTTCAAAATATGCCGCGTAGTTGCCGTGGTACACGTAGCCCATCTGGTCGGTTTCGGCGTACCGCACGCGGATCTGGGTGTCGGAAGAGTACATTGGGTTGAGTTGTCAGTTGCTCATTATCAGTTATTAGTTCTCAGGTGCCGGTTGCCAGTTGATTGTTGCTGAAATCTAACAGAACAGCCTAACAACCGACAACGAACAACTGACAACTTACTTCATGATACCGGCGCGGCTCAGGGCGGCCTGATAGCGGCGGGCATTCACCAGATGCTCCTGCTCGTTGCGGGCAAAGGCGTGGTAGCCGCTGAAATCCTCTTTGGCGCAGAAGTACAGATAGTCGTGGCTTTCGGGGTTAAGCACAGCATCAATGCTGGCAATACTAGGCAGATTGATGGGGCCGGGCGGCAGGCCCGCGTACTTATACGTATTGTAAGGTGAATCCTTGGCCAGATGCACGTTGAGCACCCGCTTGATGGTGAAGTCGTGGTTGGCGTACACCACGGTGGGGTCGGCCTGGAGCTTCATGCCGCGCTTGAGGCGGTTAAGGTACACGCCCGCCACGCGGGGCCGCTCGTCGGCGTGCTGCTGCTGCTCGGCTTCCACAATGCTGGCCAGCGTACTTACCTCGGCCCGCGAGAGGCCCAGGGCTTTGCGCTTGGCGTCGCGGGCGGGCGTCCAGAACTTCTCGTACTCCTTCTGCATCCGCTGCATTACGTTTTCGGCGGAGGCATTCCAGGGCAGCTCGTACGTGTTCGGGATGAACATGGTGAGGATGCTGGTGGTATCGAAGCCCAGGCTCTTGGTATAAGTAGGCGAGCTGAGCAGGCTGTCGAACTGACCGGGGCGCGCATCAATGGTAGTGGCTAGCTTGCGGGCCAGATCCTCACGCAGCCGGATGTTCTGGAACGTGAGGCGCAGGGGAAGGCGGTGGCTGCCGGTGCGCAGGTCGTTGATGAGCTGGCGGTTGGTGTAGCCATCCTTCAGCTCGTAGCGGCCGGGCTTCACCAGCTTCTCGTACTTCATCAGCTTGGCCACGAACCGCAGGCTGAGCTTATCCACAATAACGCCGGTGGCATCAATGGAATCCAGCACTGCTTTGGCCGACTCGCCGCGCCGTACCACTATGTAGGTAGGGCGGCCTTTGGTTTCGACGTTTGGTGTGAAGAAAACCTGATAGAAGTAGTAGGAAAACGTAATCAGCAGCAGCCCAAAAATGCCCACCGTGTAGGCAAAGCGGTTGCGGCGACGGGTGGCATTGGCCTTGTAATCGATGCGGGTTTTAGCCATGAGGCGGGAAGTGGTAACAAAACGGTAACATTGCCAACGCATGCCGGCGTGGTTGGGGCCAACATTTGCGGGTAGCTTTGCAGCTCAAAAGTACGCGGATTCTGTGGCTGTGCCACTGCACCAACCTTTTCCTTCGGGCTGCGTCTTTATTCACCTTTCATCATCTCACTTTTCCTTCCATGAAACAATCTTACTCTTGCTGGTGGCAACGCATGGCGCTGCTGGCGGCGCTGGGCGGCCTTGGCACTGCCGCGCAGGCCCAGACGCCGGTACCATTTTCCGGCACCGCATACACCCAGAATTTCGACGGCTTCACCACTACCGGCACTACGTACCCGGCAGGCTGGTCGGCCATTCGTTTTGCAGGCACTAGCACCCCACTGGGCGCTACTCTTACCCCACAAATACAAATCGAGACATCCAACGCAGGGGCAGCATATAACGCTGGTCCGCTTGCGGGTACGACCGGTGATTCTGACCGGGCATTAGGCAGCCTTTCCTCGGCGGGCACTATTCCAGCTTTTGGGGCAGCTTTCACCAATACTAGCGGTGCCGCCATTGCCCAACTCACTATTGCAGGCCGGGCCGAACAATGGCGTACGGGTGAATTGGCCACGGTAAATGAGTCGCTGGTTTTTGAATATAGCACGGACGCTACCAGTCTGAGCACTGGTACTTGGACGGCCGTATCAGCACTTGATATTAGGGAACTGGCTACTACTGCTACCGCAGCAGCCACGCTGAATGGAAACGCCGCCGCTAACTCGGCCGCTATTACGGCTACTTTCCCTGTTAGCTGGGCCAACAACTCCACCATCTGGATTCGGTGGAAAGATACCAACGATGGAGGTGCCGATGCGCTGCTGGCTTTGGATGATTTCACGCTGTCCGTTGCAACGGCCCCGGCTGCGCCCACTGTGTCCTTCGGTTCCGCCACCGCTACGGTAGCTGAAAACGCTGGCACCGTGCAGATTCCAGTGACGCTGAGCGCCGCCAGCACGCAGGCTGTTACTGTACAGGTAGCCGTGGGCACGCCGGCCGGCACGGCCACCTCCCCTTCTGACTACACCTTCACCACCCAGACGCTGACGTTCCCGGCGGGTACCACCACGCAGAACGCCACCATCACCATTGTGGATGATGCCGTGTTTGAGCCCACCGAAACAGTTATCCTGAGCCTGCAGAACGTGCAGCCCAGCGGTGCCGCCACCATTGGGGCCGGTACTTACACGCTCACTATCACCGATAACGACGTAGCCCCCGTTACGCCCATTGCCACGCTCACGACCAATGACGCGGCCGGGGTACCGCTGCAGAACGGCCAGACGGTATCAGCCCGAGGTACTGTATATGGCACCAACCTGCGCACGGCCGGCTACCAGATTACCCTCATCGACAACACCGGTGGTGTGGGTCTGTTTGCCTCGGCTAACATCGGCACCAACACGCTGGTAGAAGGCGACTCGGTGGAAGTAACCGGTACGCTGGGCCAGTTTAACGGCCTCACCCAGATCAACCTCACTGGCATCACGCCCAAAGGCCGCGCCCGTCGCACCTACACGCCTCGCGTCGTTACCACAGCCCTCACAGAAGCCGAAGAATCGGAGCTGATCCGCATTCCGGGTCCGCTGACGTCGGTTGACCCGGCTCAGTGGACGACGACCTCCACGGCTTCCGGCTACAATGTGGACGTAACCGGTCCGGGTGGCGTAGCCTACCAGCTGCGTATCTATAGAGGTACCACGCTGTACAACACGCCGGCTCCGGCGGGTCCGTTCTCGGTTACCGGCATCGGCAGCCAGTTCGACAGCTCTTCGCCGTACACGGAAGGCTACCAGATTGCTCCCCGCAGCCTGGCCGATATAACGTTGAAGCAGCGTGAGCCGGCATTTGCCAAGGCCGTAGTGTTGTATCCGAACCCTGCCGCCAACCGCCTCACGGTAGTAGTAGGCAGCCTGGGCCGCGGTGCTTCCGTTGAAATCTTCAATGCTCTAGGCCAGCGTGTAAAAACTACCACCGTAGCGCAGGAAGAAGCTGCCATTGATGTAAATACGCTGAAAGCAGGTGTATATTCTGTGCGCCTGACCACCAAGGATGGCAGCGTAACCCGCTCCTTCGTGAAGCAATAAGCGGATTCGCATTTGGCTTCCTAAGAAAGCTCCGGCCATACGGTCGGAGCTTTTTTTTATACCCTTCTCACTGATAAGTTGCCAGCGCAGGCAACCCCAGGCAGCTTTTTCCCGAAAAGAGTAGCTCCGTATAGCCGCAGCTTGTACCTTGACCGCCCCCCGACGCCCGCCGGTGCCGGGGCCGAATGCTCACTCAACCTTCGCTTTCCGCTATGGCCGCCACTCTGCTCCGCATTCATCCCAATAATCCGCCCCAAAACCGCATTCAGCAAGCCGTTGACGTGCTGCGCAAAGGAGGCGTCATCATCTATCCTACTGATACCATTTACGGGCTGGGCTGCGACATTCACAATGCCAAGGCGGTGGAAAAGCTGTGCCGCATCAAAGGCGTACACCCCGAAAAGGCGAACCTGTCCTTTATCTGCTCCGACCTCTCGCACATTACGGATTATGCAAACGGCATTACCACGCCGGTGTATAAAGTGCTGAAAAAGGCGCTGCCGGGTCCGTTCACATTCATTTTTGAAGCCAGCACCAAAGCGCCCCGCTACGGCGGCGTGAAGCGCAAAACGGTAGGCATCCGGGTGCCCGATAACCAGATCTGCATTCAGCTGGTGCAGGGCCTGGGCAACCCCATCGTCACCACCTCTATCCGCGACGACGACGAAATTCTGGAGTACAGCACCGACCCGGACCTGATTTTCGAGAAATACCGCCCGCTGGTAGACCTGGTAATTGATGGTGGCTTTGGCAACAACACCGCCAGTACCGTCGTCGACTGCACGAATGAGGACTTTGATATCATTCGCCAGGGTGCCGGCGACATCGAGCAGTATCTGTAAGCAACGGTGAAAGGGTGAGCGGTGAAGTTTTGAAAGGACTGAATATCCTTTCAAAACTTCACCGCTTATGCTTCCAGCGGCGGTGGCTCCAGAGGTAGTCAGAAGGACTGGCCTGAATATCCCGCTCCAACTGGCGGGCAAAGGCTTCTGTGAGCTGGTGCTCGACGGGCGGCAGGATGGTCTGGCCGTCGTGTAGTTCGGTGAAGGTAATGGCGTAGTGTCCCCGCCGCACTCGCCGGATGCCCACGTACACAGCCGCGCACTGTAGCTGCGCCGCCAGCTTATCGGCTCCAGTGTAGAAAGGCGTATCCTGATGCAGGAAGTCAGTCCAGTACGGATGGTCTTCGGGGCCAGCAGCCTGGTCGGAGAGCAGGCTGAGCGTACGGCCCTGGCCCCGGTGCGCCACTAAGTCGCGCAGGGTACTGAGCATGGGCACGAGGTGCGCCCCCAGTCGGCTGCGTAGCCGAAGCATAAACTGCTCGAAAAACGGATTCATCAGCGGCTTGTACACCCCGCCGGCTTTGCCCGGGTATTCCAGCGCCGCCGCCGACAAAATCCACTCCCAGTTGCCGGCGTGCGAGCCCAGCGTCAGCACCTGCTTGCCTTCCGGAAAAAACCGGCCCAGCACCGCCGGGTTCGTAAACGTCACACGCCGCCGCAACTCGGTGGCGGAAATCGTCCGCAGCTTCAGAATTTCGACAATTACCTGCGCGAAGTGCCAATAGAAGCCCTTGGCCAACTGCCGGATTTCGGCATCCGTTTTTTCGGGGAAGGAGTTGCGCATGTTCTCCAGCACTACCCGCTCTCGGTAACGGATACCGTAAGCCATCAGCCCATACAGGCCGCGCGCCACAGCGTACAACACCGGCAGCGGCAGCAAGGAAAAGCCAATCAACAGCCACTCCAGCGGCTTATAGTACCAGGCATAGTTCAGGCTTCTGCTCATCGGGGCATTACGGCCCCGGCCGGGGCGTATTCATCGGGGTTGCGGTGTACGGTGGCGGTTTGCGTGGCAAGCAGCTGGTTTTTAGCAGTGCGGGTTTCAACCGTCAAAGTATAGGCTCCGGCGGGCACTTTCGCTAAGTCCAACTCCCCGGTCAGTATTGTGGGCCGCCCTTCGGCTCCCTGCACGGTAGCCTGTCCGGTGGCTGCATCCTTGGCCTCTTTGGCCGCCCGGAGCCGGTAGCGCACGGTATAGGCCTGCCCCGGCGCGGCGTTGTACAGCTCTGAGTAGAAGAACAGCTTATCCTGTCCCCGGGCGTACAAGCCGCCCGCCGCCCGCGTCAGACTCAGGCCCTGCCGCATGAAGTTATTGGCCTCCACCGAGGAGCGGCTGGCTGGTTTCAGCAGCAGTACCACGTCACTGAGCGCAGGTTTTGGTGTATTGGCCTCCACTACCAGCGGCTGCTCCACAATATCGGTGAAGCCGGCGCGGTTCTGATCTTTCATCTGGCCACGCAGGGTATAGCGGCCTTCCGGTAAAATCAGGCGCTTTTGAAAGCTGATGGGGTTTTTGATGGCCGCCGTAGTGTCACGTAGCACCGGCGGCCGCAGCATTACGGTTTCCTGATACGCGGCTGATCCATCGGGCCGAATAACTTCCAGGGTTACAGCAGCGCCGGCCTGATACATCTTGGGTCCGCGCTTCAGATAGGTCAGGTGTTTACCAGCCACGGTGGCATATACCTCCACGACCCCGCCTTTGATGGCTACATCATCGTTGCGGAAACGGACGGCATCCAGCTGCAGCTGATGCGTTTGGGCCTGCGCGGTACCTAGGCAAAGCACAAAAACAACGGGCAGAAGTCGGGCAGACAGCAACATAGTGTCAGATTGGCGGTAAAACGAAACCGAATGGCAGTGGATAGTTTTCAGCCGCAGCTCTGCAAAAGTGGGGCTTTTAGTTGATTCCGGGTTTAACACCTCCCGCCCTCTGCGCGTTACATGTCGGATATCCTACTTTGAAAATTCGGTCAACCATTTTTGGAACACCAAACCCAAAAAGCAGTTGTAACACGCACACATTAAGTGGCAGCCCGTTTATTTGTCCGAGTATTTTCAGTTGTTGCCCCAGGCCCGTCGCATGCCCTCCATTCTTTTCGAATCCCAATATAACCCGCCCATTGCTTTTTTTGCCGAGCTGCTGGGGTCTGAAGCGCTGTGGCTGGAAGCCCACGACCATTACCACAAGCAGACCTACCGCAACCGTTGCCTCATTCTCACCGCGCAGGGCGTACAGGCCCTCACCGTGCCCGTAGTCGATGGCAACCGCAGCGAAAAAGTGCTTACATCAGGAATTGAAATAGATTACCGCCAGAACTGGGTGCACCGCCACTGGCGCACCCTGCAAACCGCCTACAGCGGCACGCCGTACTTTGAGTATTACGCTGATTATCTGCACGACATCTACCTGCAGAAGCCCCAACGCCTGTTCGAGCTAAACCTGCTGCTGCTGCAGTTTTACTTTCGCTGCCTGCGCCTGCGCCTACCCATTCACCTCACCACTGAATACCTACCACCTGCCAACAAGCCTACCCTCTTACACTCTCATCCTTCTGCCCTACTCCTTGACCGCCGCGACTGGCTGACACCAAAGGCTCCTACAACAGTAGGACCTGACAGGACGTCCGGCCGGCCGTATGCGCAGAGCTTTGGTAAAGATTTTGTACCGGGACTCAGCATCTTAGACCTGCTCTTTATGCAGGGTCCGGCCGCCGGCAGTTTTCTTGCGTAGTGTACCTGTCGCCCCCGAACCAACGCCCGACTCAATCTGTTTTCAGGTTATATCGGCCCAACCCGCAGCCCTAGCTTACAGGGGCATTGCGGGGTACCGTTTTTCTTCACTACCTTATCTGCATGGAAGCTAAATTCTCAAATAGAGTCAAGGAGGTCATCTCCCTGAGCCGGGAAGAGGCCATCCGGCTCGGGCACGACTATATCGGCACGGAGCACCTGTTGCTGGGTATGATCCGCGAAGGGGAAGGCACCGCCATTGGTCTGCTCAAGAAATTGGGCGTATCGGTGGAGGAGCTGAAATACGCCCTCGAGCAGGCCACCCGTAATACGGCCACTCAGGGCACGAGTATCACCGGCTCCATCCCTTTGACCAAACAGACCGAGAAGGTCCTCAAGATTACCTACCTCGAGGCCAAAATCTTCAAGAGCGAAATTATCGGCACGGAGCACCTGCTCCTCTCGATTCTGCGTGATGAGGATAATATTTCGTCCCAAATCCTGAGCAAATTCAACGTGAACTACGAATCCGTACGTGATTCGCTGGACTACCACGGTAACACGGCGAACAACCCCACCTCCGGCCCCGAGGCCGATGACGACGACAACGACCGCCTCTTCGGGGGCTCAGCCGGCCGCGGCGGCGCAGGCAGTAGCGGTGCCGCTGCCAAGAAGGGCAACGAAAAGTCGCGCACCCCGGTGCTCGACAACTTCGGCCGCGACCTGACCAAGCTGGCCGAGGAGGACAAGCTCGACCCCATTGTGGGCCGCGAGAAGGAGATTGAGCGCGTAGCCCAGATCCTTTCGCGCCGCAAGAAGAACAACCCCATCCTCATCGGTGAGCCCGGCGTGGGTAAAACAGCCATTGCCGAAGGTCTTGCTCTGCGCATCATCCAGAAGAAAGTGTCGCGGGTGCTGTTCGGCAAGCGCGTGGTTACTCTCGACCTTGCCTCGCTAGTGGCCGGTACCAAGTACCGCGGCCAGTTTGAGGAGCGCATGAAGGCTGTGATGAACGAGCTGGAGAAGTCGCCCGACGTTATCCTGTTCATCGACGAGCTGCACACGATTGTGGGCGCTGGCGGTGCCTCCGGCTCGCTGGATGCTTCCAACATGTTCAAGCCGGCTCTGGCCCGCGGCGAAATCCAATGCATTGGCGCGACTACGCTCGACGAGTACCGCCAGTATATTGAGAAGGACGGCGCGCTGGCCCGTCGTTTCCAGATGGTGATGGTGGACCCCACCACGCCTGAGGAGACGATTGAAATCCTGAACAACATCAAGGACAAGTACCAGGACCACCACCATGTGGTGTACACCGACAAAGCCATTGAGGCCTGCGTGAAGCTGTCGGACCGCTATATGTCGGACCGGTTCCTGCCCGATAAGGCCATCGACATTCTCGATGAAGCCGGGGCCCGCGTGCACATCAACAACATCGTGGTGCCCGAGGATATTCTCAAGCTCGAAGAACAGATTGAGAACATCAAAGGCGAGAAGAACCGCGTGGTGAAGTCGCAGAAGTACGAGGAAGCCGCCAAGCTCCGCGACACGGAGAAGAAGCTCATTGATCAGCTCGACCAGGCCAAGAAGGACTGGGAAGAGGAGACCAAGAAGAAGCGCTATACCGTAAAGGAGGAGAACGTGGCCGAGGTTATTGCCATGATGACCGGTATTCCCGTTTCGCGCGTGGCCCAGAAGGAAAGCTCCAAGCTCCTGAACATGGGTGAAGAGCTGAAAGGCAAGGTAATCGGTCAGGACAAGGCCATTCAGCAGCTGGTGAAAGCCATCCAGCGGACCCGCGTCGGCCTGAAAGACCCCAAGAAGCCCATTGGCTCCTTCGTATTCCTGGGCCCCACGGGCGTAGGCAAGACGGAGCTGGCGAAGGTGCTGGCCACCTACCTCTTCGACAAGGAAGATTCGCTGGTGCGGATCGACATGTCGGAGTACATGGAGAAATTCAGCATCTCGCGCCTGGTGGGCGCGCCTCCCGGCTACGTAGGCTACGAAGAGGGCGGCCAGTTGACGGAGAAAATCCGTCGCAAGCCGTACTCGGTTATCCTGCTCGACGAGATTGAGAAGGCACACCCGGACGTGTACAATCTGCTGCTGCAGGTACTGGACGACGGTATCCTGACCGACGGCCTGGGCCGCAAGGTGGACTTCCGCAACACCATCATTATCATGACCTCGAACATCGGGGCGCGTGACCTGCAGGACTTCGGTGCCGGTATCGGTTTCGGCACCAAGGCCCGGCAGGAGAACATGGATGAGATGACGAAGGGCACCATCACCAACGCCCTGCGCAAAACCTTCTCGCCCGAGTTCCTGAACCGTCTGGACGACGTGGTGGTGTTCAACTCCCTGGAGAAAAAGGACATCCACAAGATCATCGACATCAGCCTCAGCAAGCTGCTGGGCCGCATCCAGACGCTGGGCTACCGCGTGGAGCTGACCGAAGCCGCCAAGGACTTCGTGGCCGAGAAGGGCTACGACCCCAAATACGGCGCGCGTCCGCTCAACCGGGCCATCCAGAAGTACATCGAGGATCCGATTGCCGAGGAAATCCTGAAGGCCGAAATTGCCCAGGGTGACGTCATCACCGCCGATTATACGGCCGGTGCGGAGGAACTGACCTTCTCGGTAAGCAAGAGCGGCGAAACGCCCAACCTGGCCAGCGACGAGCGGCCGGAGGAAGCGCCCGAGCCTGACAATGATGAATCCACGGATTCGAAAAAGCAGGGCGAATAATTTGCCTGAGCGTTAACTGAAACCGGCCGGTTCCTGTAGAGGAGCCGGCCGGTTTTGTTGTTACACCAGATTATTGATACTCTTCTAAAGGATTGAAATTTTTATACCTTATAAATTCATCATCGCCTGCGGCCCTTACGACCTTACTCTTCTCTCTACCACCCTCGTCGTACGTTTTTACATACACGCTGTCTGATAACTCGACACTAGCAGTTGCTTTTAAGCTGTCGTTAACTAATTTCAGAAATACTGTTGTACATCCTCCGTGCAACAAGAGAGCATCAATACACTTTAACTCTTTATTGTATAGCATATTAGGATATAATTCAGAATTTTTCACCAGCATCAGATCATGGCTTTCTCTTCTATAGATAAATAAACGCCTAATTTCATTTGAGCCTCTAGCGGCAACATCGGAAACATAAGTCACATCATTTAGGCCGTCACCATTAAAATCAGTAATTACTGGGTCAATTCCAGATAAATAATCTTTTTCAAACTTATACTTATTAAGCAACTTCCACTTACTGTTGCTTTTGGAATAGAAATTAATAACAACATACACACTGTCGCTAGTTTTGTATTTTAATATATCAATTCTATTTTCTCGCTTCCTTCCAATACTTACACTATCAATAAAAATCTCTTCAGGCATCAGATTAACTGAAGGCATAGTAGTAACACTAGGCCACAAGCTTTGACAAGAAGTCAAAGTCAAAAAAATCAAACAGAATATGTATCTCATTAGATATCAAGAATATTTTCAGAAAAAAGCCGGGTTTCAAAAGACAGTGACTATTCCTTTTGCGACTCAATCTTTCGTAAAATAACACTATAATCTCGTAAAGCATCCTCAGAATTATGGTGCGGCTTTTCTGTACCCACGCGTTACCTTTGAACCTCTTACCGAAGTAACTACCCTGACTCTTTCCCACCCCACAATGTCTGATCCGCACGCTGACGCCCAACTAAGCAAAACCGAAATTCTCGCCCGCAAAAACGCCGAAGCACTGCTCGGCGGCGGCCAGGCCCGCATTGATGCCCAGCACAAAAAAGGCAAGCTCACCGCCCGGGAGCGGATTGATTTGCTGTTCGACGAAGGCTCGTTTGAGGAAATCGGCAAGTTTGTAATGCACCGCTCCAAAGACTTCGGTCTGGACAAGGAGTATTACCTCGGCGACGGCGTGGTGACCGGCTACGGCACCGTAAACGGCCGACTGGTGTACGCGTTTTCGCAGGATTTCACGGTGTTTGGCGGCTCGCTGAGCGAAACCCACGCCGAGAAAATCGTGAAGATTATGGACCTAGCCATGAAAAACGGCGCCCCCGTTATCGGCCTCAACGACTCGGGCGGGGCTCGTATTCAGGAAGGCGTGGTGAGCCTGGGCGGCTACGCCGATATCTTCTACAAAAACACCCTGGCCTCGGGCGTGGTGCCGCAGCTGTCGGCCATTATGGGGCCGTGCGCGGGCGGCGCAGTGTACTCGCCGGCCATTACCGACTTCATCCTGATGGTGGAGGACACGAGCTACATGTTCGTGACCGGCCCCAACGTGGTGAAAACCGTAACCCACGAAAACGTAACCAGCGAGGAGCTGGGCGGAGCCAGCACCCACTCGGCCAAAAGCGGCGTAACGCACTTTTCGTGCGCCAACGAAGTGGCCTGCATCACCCACCTCAAGCAGCTGCTGAGCTATATGCCCCAGAACTGCGAGGAAACCGCCCCAATGGTGCCCTACGAGGCCGGCCAGGACGAAAGCCGCGCCGCCCTCGACACCATCATCCCCGATAACCCCAACCAGCCCTACGACATCCGGGAAGTGATTGACGGCATCATCGACGCCGGCTCCTTCCTGGAGGTGCACCAGAACTTCGCCGAAAACATCGTGGTGGGCTTTGCCCGCCTGGGTGGCCGCAGCATCGGTATTGTGGGCAACCAGCCAGCCGTGCTGGCCGGCGTGCTCGACATCAATGCCAGCACCAAAGCGGCCCGCTTCGTGCGGTTCTGCGACTCGTTCAACATTCCGCTGCTGGTGCTGGAAGACGTGCCCGGCTTCCTGCCCGGCACCGACCAGGAGTGGCGTGGTATCATCACCAACGGGGCCAAACTGCTCTACGCCTTCTGCGAAGCCACCGTGCCGCGCATCACCGTCATCACCCGCAAAGCCTACGGCGGGGCCTACGACGTGATGAACAGCAAGCACATCGGGGCAGATATGAATTACGCCTGGCCCACCGCCGAAATTGCCGTAATGGGCGCGAAGGGCGCGGCTGAAATCATCTTCAAGCGCGAAATTGCCCAAGCCGAAGACCCCGAAGCCAAGCTGCAGGAGAAAGTGGACGAGTATCAGCAAAAGTTTGCCACGCCCTACCGCGCCGCCCACCGCGGCTTCGTAGACGAGGTAATTCTGCCCTCGCAGACGCGCCAGAAGCTGATCCGCGCCTTCAAGATGCTGGAAAACAAAGTGGACACGCTGCCCCGCAAAAAGCACGGCAACATTCCGCTGTAGTCTGCCGCTATGTCCATCACCATCCGTCCCTCCACGCTCCACGATGCGTCCGCCATTCGGCGGCTGTACCAGCGCGTGTCGGCGGAAAGCGGGGGGCTGGCCCGACGGCCCGAGGAAATAACCGAGGACTACGTACAGCACTTCCTGACGCGCAGCCTGGCCCAGGGCATCGGACTGGTGGCGGAACAGGCGGGTGAGCTGGTGGCGGAAATTCACGCCTACCAAGCAGGCCTGCAGATTTTTGCCCACGTGCTCGGCGACCTGACGGTGGCCATTGTGCCCGCTGCGCAGGGCCAGGGACTGGGGCGGCGGCTGTTCACCGAGCTGCTGAGCCGCGCCCAGACCCAGTTTCCGCAGGTGCGCCGGGTGGAGCTGCTGGTGCGCGAAAGCAACACCCGCGCCATTGCGTTGTACGATCAGTTGGGCTTCCGTCAGGAAGGCCGCTTTGAGGGCCGGGTGGCCGGTGCACAGGGACTGGAAGCCGATATTCCGATGGCCTGGCACGCTCCTGAGTGGCCGGATGCGGCCCAAAACCATCTGGCGGCCCGTTTGTAGTGTATCTTTTTGAATCTTTGCTTTATGCGTCAAGAATCTTTCGACTTCCTGCAGAAGTACCTCAATAACCCCTCTCCCACTGGCTTCGAAAAGGAAGGCCAAAAAATCTGGCTGGACTACCTCAAGCCCTACATCGACGAGTATTTCGTGGATACCTACGGCACGGTGGTGGGCGTGGTGAATCCGGAGGCCGACTACAAAGTGGTGATTGAAGCCCACGCTGACGAAATCAGCTACTTCGTGAACTTCATCACGGAATCCGGCTTTCTGTACCTGCGCAAAAACGGCGGCTCCGACCCGCTGGTGGCTCCCAGCAAACGGGTGAATATCCATACCAAGAAGGGCATTGTGAAGGCGGTGTTCGGCTGGCCGGCCATTCACGTGCGCAAGGTGGAGCAGGACAAGGCTCCCACCATCGAAACCGTGTTCCTCGACTGCGGCGCTTCGTCCAAAGAGGAAGTGGAGCAGATGGGCATTCACGTGGGCTCGGTGGTGACGTTTGAGGACGAATTCACGGTGCTCAACGACCGGTTCTACGTGGGCCGGGCGCTGGACAACCGCATCGGCGGCTTCATGATTGCCGAGGTGGCCCGCATGCTGAAGGAGAACAAAAAGAAGCTGCCCTTCGGCCTCTACATTGTGAATGCGGTGCAGGAGGAAATTGGCCTTCGGGGGGCCGAAATGATTGCCCACCGCATTAAACCCGATGTGGCCATCGTGACGGACGTGATTCACGACACCCAGTCGCCGATGTACGAGAAGAAAACCTCCGGCGACCTGTTCTGCGGCAAAGGCCCCGTGATTACCTACGGCCCGGCGGTGCAGAACAACCTGCGGGAGCTGATCATTGAAACGGCCCAGAATGCCGAAATTCCCTTCCAGCGCGCCGCCGCTACCCGCGCCACCGGCACCGACACCGACGCCTTCGCCTACTCCCACTCGGGAGTGGCCTCAGCCCTGATTTCGCTGCCCCTCAAGTACATGCACACCACCGTTGAAACCGTGCACAAGGATGACGTACAGAACGTCATCCAGCTCATCTGCGAAACGCTGCTGCGCATCGAGGACAAACACGATTTCCGGTACTTCAGCTGATCACGGATTTTTCGGATCAGACGGATTAATCGGATTTCGTGGACGACTCCTGCCATCTGACTACTATCAGGCAGAAGCGTCTTTTCGCATAATTCGTACGCTCTGTACCAAGAAGCCGCAGCGGGTTGCTGCGGCTTCTGTGGCTTTAATATCACCCTTTCGTGCACCTTCATGAATCCGTTTGAACCCGTGATTCCGCTTTCCGTAACCGACCAGATGGGGCGGCGGGTGGCTGTGCCGCTGCCGGCGCAGCGCATTGTGTCGCTGGTACCGTCGCAGACGGAGCTGCTGTTTGCGCTGGGCCTGAGGACGCGGGTGGTGGGCGTGACCAAGTTCTGCATTCACCCAACCGAGGCCCGGCAGTCGGCTACCGTCATCGGCGGCACCAAAAACTTCGATTTCGACAAAATCGACGCCCTGCAGCCCGACCTCATCATTGGCAATAAGGAGGAAAACTACCAGGAAGGTATTGAACGGCTGGCGGAGCGCTACCCGGTCTGGATGAGCGACATCAGCACCCTGCCCGAGGCGCTCAGTATGATCCGGCGGGTAGGACTGCTAACGCAACGCGCAGAAGCCGCTGAGGTGCTAGCCGCCGAAATTGAGGCTTCTTTCTCGGTCCTGCCGCGGGTGGCCGAGCCCGTGCCGGCAGCCTATTTTATCTGGCGTAAACCCTACATGGTGGCGGCCGGCGGCACGTTCATTGATGAGTTGCTGGCGCGGGCCGGCTTCCGCAACGTGTTCGGTGAGCTGGGCCGCTACCCCGAAATCAAGCCCGACCAGCTCCGCCAGGCCGCTCCGCAGCAGATTCTGCTTTCCTCCGAGCCATACCCCTTCGGCGAAAAGCACGTGGCCGAGTTTCAGGAAATCTGCCCCGCAGCTCAAGTCCGCATTGTCAATGGGGAACTGTTCAGCTGGTACGGCAGCCGCCTCCGCTACTCTGCGGCGTATTTTCGGGAGCTGTAAGTGTAGCGTAGATACTCCGGACTTAACGAATAAAAATTGAGCCGGGCGGATGTTCCTTTTTGGGCATCTGTTTCAGCCGGACATCCACAAGGGTTGCGGGTTGACTGGCGGTTGGGTAGGTCACATACAGCTGCGCTATAGCTCCGGATGCGACGCGCAGTCTTGCCGTTGCTTCTGCGCTAAGCCAGTGGCCATTCAGTGCAAATTGTAACGGTCCTGCCGGTTGCAGCCGCTGCCCGATTGCCAGGAAGGTCTCCGCCGGTATCTGTCGCTTCGACTCAATCACAATCACACCGGTACCCAACGTAGCTTGCCATGAAGGCAACGAATCTGTAGCCGAACGCAGACTGGGTTGGTACACTAGCACTTGCTGAATATCCGCCGGGTTGAAATCAGCAACCAAGCCGTTAATAATTGTGGTGGAATTGAGCAGGAAGATAGGCTCCCCCCCATCGTGTGTACTGGGCACCGGCTGCTGGGCATACCCAACCTGACTCATTCCCCACATGCATACTGCACCAAGCAGCAGAATTTTTTGCGTAATAGTCATAGCGGATGGTGTATGTATCTGCCAATAAACGCAGGATATTTAACTTCCAAAACGACAGGTTTACCCTTATCGTCGAATCCACTCTGTCGATATTGTCCCCTTAAAACGAAAAGATGCCTGTCTATTTCGGACAGGCATCTTTTCGTTTTAAGGGGATAATCAGAACACCGGTGCCGGCGCAGGGTCGGTGTTGAAGCCAGCTTTTTCCAGCTCCCGCCAGAACTGCGGATATGACTTGCGTACCACTTTGGGGTCCTCAATAGTGAGCGGCCCTAACAAGGCCAACGGAGCAAATGCCATAGCCATGCGGTGGTCGTGGTAAGTGGCCACCGATTGCCCGTTGACACGAAAGCCGGTGGACGACACCCGGAAACGCTCATCGCCTTCATCAGTCAGGAAGCCGCCAAACTTAGCCAGCTCCGTCTGCAGGGCGGCAATCCGGTCGGTTTCCTTGATGCGCAGGCTTTCCAGGCCCGTCATCAGCACGGGTACGCCTAAGGCGGCGGCCACCACGGCTACGGTTTGAGCGAGGTCGGGGCAGTCGGTGAAATCCTGGCTAAATCCGGATCCGACGGCTGTTTTGCTCAGGCGCACTTGCTCATCAGCCAGAAACTCGGTGTGTACTCCCAAATGCGCCATAATGCCAACAATAGCCTGGTCGCCCTGCCAGGAATAGCGGCGCAGCGTAGGCAGCGTGAGGTGGGAGCCATCGGGAGCCAGGGCCACCACCGCGTACCAGTAGCTGGCCGCCGACCAGTCGCCTTCCACCGTGTAGTCGGTGGGCGTGTAGGCCTGAGGGCGCACTTCCAGCACCTCGCCCAAATCCCGGCACACGGCCCCGAAGTGCTGCATCAATGCCAGCGTCATCCGGATATACGGCCGGGAGCCGACTTTGCCCGTCAGCCAGATGCGCAGGCCGTGGGGCAGCGTGGGACCCACCATCAGCAGGGCCGAAATGTACTGGCTGCTGATGTCGCCACGCACTTTCAACTCTGTAAAGTCGGCCGACTCCTCGGTGGCGGGAGCAGGTGTACGGCCCAGCAGTTGGAGCGGCGGATAGCCTTCTTGCCCTTGGTATTCAATACGCGCCCCCAGTTCCCGCAGCGCATCTACCAGCACCCGAATGGGCCGCTCCTGCATCCGGGCGGTACCCGTCAGCTCCGTCTGGCGGCCCGTCATGACCAGGTAGGCGGTCAGAAACCGCATCACGGTGCCGGCGTCCTCGGCGTTGAATTCCGCTGCGGTGGGGTCGAGCAGCAGGCGTTGCATCAGCTGCGTATCGTTGGCGTCGGAGAGGTTGTGCAACTCGCCAGCGCCCGCCAGCGCCCGAATGATGAGGGCGCGGTTGCTTTCACTTTTGGAGGCCGGCACCTGCGCGGTGCCGCGCACTGGTCCCACAGGTCCGGTCAGGAGAATAGATGAATTGATGGCTACAGCAGGTTACGAGGCGCAGATCAACAGAGTGCGCCGATTGAAAAAATTGAGAAAGGGGCCGCAGGCAGCCGACGAGCATCAGAGGCGGTGATAATACTGCAATGCCTGCGCAATTTCCGCCAAAGTAACCGGTTGATCATATACACCCTGGCCAATACCGTTCAGCAATGTGCAGTTGATAGTCGAACCGGCATTCTTCTTGTCCTGCAGTGCAAACTCAGCAATTGCTTCGGTTTCAAGGCCAACAAACTGCACTTTCTCGAATACCGAAAACAGAAAGGATTCGATTTGCTCCAGCTCTTCGGCCTGCAGCAAGCCTTTCTGATAACTCAGCCAAGCTTCGCATACCATGCCGGCCGCTACGGCTTCACCGTGCAGGATTTCGCGGCCGGGCTGCTGTAGCAGGTAGCTTTCCAGCGCGTGCCCCACGGTGTGTCCGAAGTTCAGCAGCTTCCGCAAGCCGCTTTCCAGCGGATCCTGCTCCACAATCTGTTGCTTCAGGGCTACGGACTCCTTAATAATCGGCGTCCAGTCATCGATGCCCAGCACACCAATGTATCGGTTACGGGTGAAGGCTTCCGCATCGGCAATCAGCCAGTGTTTCACCACCTCCGCATAGCCTGACTTCAGTTGGCGAGGGTCAAGCGTTTGCAGAAAGCGCGGCTCAATGCATACGGCCAGTGGTTGCTGAAACACGCCCAGCTGATTTTTGAAGCCTTGGAAATCAACTCCGGTTTTGCCGCCTACACTGGCATCTACCTGCGCCAGCAACGTAGTGGGTACCTGCACAAAACCGATGCCTCGCTTATAGAGCGCTGCTGCAAACCCGCCAAGGTCAGTTACGACGCCCCCTCCCACGTTAATCACCAATGAATACCGGTCGGCGTGGTGAGTGGTCAAATCGGCCCATAGTGTTTCGCAGGTCAGCAGGGTCTTGTATTCTTCCCCCGCCGGAATTTCCACCACCCGGTAACCAGCCGGCAGATAGGGCGCAACCAGCGGCATACACTGCCGTGCTGTATTGGCATCAACCAGCACAATTACCTGACTGATAGTGGGCCGAACAGCAATTTTAGCTAGTTCAGGCAAGGCTTCTGAGCCCACAAACAACGTTTCGTTCAAAATATTATGAGTTTTAGAAAACTTTTCGACAAACGGTTGCAAGAAATCAGACAAAAATAGCTTGCTTTGATGCAACTATTCTACCCAGGTTCCGATCATGGAAACGCAACTTACCTTCTATTCGATTATGAAATCTTTTGTTCGTGGCATATACGTCATGGCAGTGCTACTGGTATGCGGCACCCTTGGCTCGTGCAGTAAAGACTCAATGCCAACTCTTGAAGAGGGCTTAGTAGGCCGCTGGGAGTGGCAGCAGACAGCTACCAATGGCAAACCAGCGTTGACGCCGGATAACACCGGGCATAAGGTTGTGGTGGAGTTTGACCGCCGGGGCCGGGCCCGCTTTTACCAGGATGGAGCACTGGTCAGCGCCGCTGCTTTTTCAGTACGTCGCGACATGGGCGGCTTAGGACAGCCTTCGCGGCACATCATTATGTATCGGGGGTATCAGAACAATCAATACTACTCGGTTATTGGCAACCGCCTGCAGTTGCAGGACACCAACGGTAAGTTACTGGCACACACTTATATTCGGGTAGTTACTGAAGTATCGGCGCAGCTACCCACACATAAGACCTACTAGCGACAAGCTACCGGCTTTAGCAGGGTTGCCGTGGCACTCGGTGGGAGCTATACATAGCCCCAGTGCAATAAGGCATGCAGGCACGAGGCAACTATCGTCTGGCAGAAAATGTTTACCGGCTATCTTTATGCCCGTAAACGGCCACCCCCTTCTGCCGATCAACCACCCCCGTTATGCCCGTAACCCAAGCCCCACCCATCTCCTTTGAGGACACTGCCGTTGCTTTTGCCTCCAAATCGGATGGTGAATTGCGTAAGATGTACGCCTTGTTTGCCGCTATGAACAACAACGCGCTGGTGAAAACTGGCGGCGGGCTCATGAAGACGGCTTTAAAATGGCACTTACCCGGCACGAAATTTCTGATCAAGAAATCGATTTTTGAGCAGTTCTGCGGGGGCGAAACCATTCAGGAATGTCTGCCGGTTATTCAGGAGTTGGGCCGCTACCACATTGGCACCATCCTAGACTACTCGGTAGAAGGAGAAGGTGACGACAAGAGCTTTGACGCCACTACCACCGAAATACTGGCTACTATTGATTTGTCGCACCGCTCCCAGCATATTCCGTTTTCGGTATTCAAGGTGACGGGCGTTGGCGACGCGGCCATTCTGGAGAAAGTACAGGCTGGCAAAGCACTTACTCCCGCCGAGCAGATCAGCTTCGAAAAAACCAAAAAACGCATCAATGCTATTTGCGCCCGCGCCCATCAGTATGGAGTACGGGTGTTCATTGATGCCGAGGAAAGCTGGTTTCAGGACACTATTGATCAGCTGGCCTACGAGATGATGCAGCGCTATAACCGGGAGTCGGCTATTGTCTGGAACACGTACCAGCTGTACCGCCACGACCGTTTGGATGCCATTAAAAAAGCATACAATGATGCCGTAGCTGGCGGTTATTACCTGGGTGGCAAGCTAGTGCGGGGCGCTTACATGGAGAAAGAAGCGCGAGTGGCCGCGCAGCAAGGCCGCGAAAACCCCATCAACCCCACCAAGCCCGCCACCGACGACCTATACAATGAGGCGCTCCGGTACTGTGTGCAGCACGCTGATCGTATCAGCATCTGCGCCGGCACGCACAATGAAGCCAGCTCCAAACTACTGACGGAGCTGATGCAGGAGTATGATATACGGCCCGGTGACCCTCGTATTTGGTTTGCGCAGCTTTACGGTATGAGTGACAACCTGAGCTACAACCTGGCTCATGCGGGCTATAATACGGCCAAGTATGTACCATATGGCCCGGTGGCTTCGGTGATGCCCTACCTGCTGCGGCGTGCTGACGAAAACACCGCCATTGCGGGCCAGACCAGCCGAGAGTTTTTATTAATTCAGAAGGAAATGAATCGGCGTAAAGCCCGCTAAGTATAAAATTCAGAAGATAGTTGGCTGAGCGGCACAGTTTTTGAAATTTCTAAGCCCGTTGTGTTGGCAAAGCTGCCGACACGACGGGCTTTTTTTGTTACATTCCGCTTTCATCTCCCATCCTTATTGCCCATGACCGGCCGAGTACGTAGCCATTTAATTCGTTTTTCCCGCACACAGGTAGGCACTACCAGCTACCTGAATCTGGTTCAGGAAGCTGAACTTGGGTTCAACCTGGATATTTCGCACGAAAAAGCGCGCCTGAATGAGATTCTGGCCGAAATTTCTGAAAACGAGCACCGAGCCGGCCGCCCTATCCTTAGCTGCTTGGTAAAAGTAGAAGGCTCCAAGGGCCAGGGCGACAACTTTTATAAGTTGTGTGAGCGGCTGGGCTTGGGCGAGTGGCGCGAGTTGAAACAGCAGGAAGATTTTTTGAAGAACATGCGCCGCGAGTGCCGGGCATTTTGGCAGAATGAAGAGAACTTCGAAAAATTTGCGTGAGCGAAAAAGAGCATTTGGGGCCTGAAATTGGGCTTATTGGGTGAATAAATTGGAGTAGAGCCATGTGCTTTGCGTAACCTCTGATACAGGGCTGCGTTAAGCTACCTCGAAACCTCCGTCGGCCTTTCCTTTCCAATTACCGACGGAAACTCTCTCCTATTTCATTCAAAATAATCCCCCACCCCATGAACACCAACGATTCGATTAACCCCACCAATTCAGGTACTGGTTCAGGCGCTAACTATGGTACCGGCTCGGCTGGTACTGGCTACGGCACCGGTGCCAACACGACGTCCAGCGGTAATATGGGGAACTCCTCCACCGGTGATTCGTCCATCCCCTCCTCGACTTCGCCCAGCTACCCAACCAACTCTTCCACTGACAATAACCCGCATCACGACTACAGCGCCACGCAGAAAGGTGCTGCCGCAGCCGGGTCAGTAGGCGCTGCAGTTGGTTCCGGTATTGATGCCGCTCAGAACGCCGCTGGTGATGCCGCCCGTGCCGTAACCGGCTCGAATCATACGTATGGTACGGGTAGCAACTACACTACCGGTACGTTCCGTGACCGTGCTAGTGCTGAGCGTGCTTATGAGTCACTGTCGTCGCGGGGATACTCCAAAGACGATGTGAACCTGCTGATGTCGGATGATACCCGCAAGGCGCACTTCGGTGATAATACGCCCGATACCGACCTCGGCGATAAAGCTATGGAAGGTGCTGGTGTAGGTTCGGCCATTGGCGGTACTGCCGGTGCTATAATCGGTGCCATTGCCGCCATTGGTACTTCGGTAGCCCTGCCCGGTCTGGGCCTGATCATTGCTGGTCCTATTGCTGCAGCTCTGGCCGGTGCCGGTGCCGGTGGCCTCACGGGCGGCCTGGTGGGTGCCTTGGTAGGCTCGGGCATTCCCGAAGAACATGCTGCTGAGTACGAATCGGACGTGAAAAACGGCAACATTGTGATGGGCGTACGTCCTCGCAATGCCGAAGACGCTCAGTATTTCGAAGAGGAATTCCGTCGCCACAGCGGCGACAAAGTACGTCGCTACTAGTCACGTCCTCAAGGGTTTCTAAAAAAGGCTCTTCCTGTAATGGGAAGAGCCTTTTTTTGTGCATTACCCGAATATTCCTCATCGGCTATTCATTTTTGGGCGGTTATTTGCTGAACCGCTATATTCACGAAACGCGGCCGATGCACCGGATGCAACCTGACGGCCGGTTTTCAGCCCTTAGCGTAGTGCTTACTACCATTTCGGGGCACTTATTGCGTTGGTGGCAGCGTTGAGTAGTACAACCGGTACCGCTTTGTGTTCGTAGCCTACCAGAACGGCTGCCACTTGGTTCAGAGTTTTATTCATTTCACCCCCCGTTAGTTCATGTCTTCCCCCCGACTCAAAATAGGCTTGTACGCCTCGGTGTTGCTGGCGGTGTTTGTGCTGGCTTCCTACAAGCTGTATCGGCGCAACGACGGTAGTTCCCCGCAAAAGGACGAAGTGCTCATCAAGGCCATGCTGCAGGGCCTGAGTGCTGCGCATTATCAGCCCGAGCGTATCGACGATGCTTTTTCCAAGCGCGTTTTCGATTTGTATCTCAAGCGGCTGGATGGCAGCAAGAAATTTCTGCTCCAGACGGATGTTGCCGCCCTCTCGCAATACCAGAAGGATATTGATGATGAGGTGCAGCGTGGTACGCACGAGTTTCTGGATAAAAGCACACAGATCATGACGCAGCGCGTGAAAGACGTGCAGGGTCTGTACCGCGAGATTCTGGCTCAGCCATTCGATTTTACTACTGAGGAGAGCTTCGAAACCGAGCCCGACAAGGCAACTTTTGCCGCCAACGCTGCTGCCCAGCGTGAGGAGTGGCGTAAATTTCTGAAGTACCAGACGCTGGTACGGGTTTCGGAAATGATGGATGAGCAGACTAAGAAAAAGGATAAGCCACTGGCTTCAACCACTGCTACTCCTTCAGCCGCCACCACCTCCGAGCCTACCCGCACGCCGGCCCAAATGGAGGTTGAGGCCCGTAAGCGCGTGCTAAAGTACTTTGATGATTACTTCAAGGACCTGTCGCAGACGGATGCTAATGACCGGCTGGCTATGTATGCCAACGTCATTGCCAACACCTACGACCCGCACACTGAGTACTTCGCCCCCCGCGACAAAGACAACTTTGATATTGCCATGACTGGCCGTTTCGAAGGTATTGGTGCCACGCTGCAGGAGAAAGACGGCCAGATTAAAGTAGCCGACATCGTACCCGGCTCGGCTTCGTACCGCCAGGGCGAACTGAAAGCCGGTGATGCCATCATTCGGGTAGCCCAGGGCGCCGAGGAACCGGTTTCGGTGGAAGGCTGGCGCCTGGATAAGGCCATCGGCCTGATTCGGGGCAAGAAAGGCTCGGAAGTGCGTCTGACGGTTCGCAAGCCTGACAACAGCACCAAGGTTATTCCCATCATCCGCGACGTAGTGGTGATTGAGGAAACGTACGCACAATCGGCCACTATCAATGAGAATGGCAAGAAGCTGGGCTACATCAAATTACCGAACTTCTACGCCGACTTCAATGACAATGGTGGCCGCAGCTCGGCTGCTGATGTGAAGAAGGAACTGGAGAAACTCAAGCAGGAGAATGTACAGGGCGTAGTGCTCGACCTGCGCTTTAACGGGGGCGGCTCTTTGCAGGACGCCGTGGAAATGGCCGGCCTGTTCATTGATAGCGGCCCGGTAGTACAGGTACGGGGTGGTCAGGGTTCGGCGACTATCCTCAATGACCGTGACCCGCGCGTGCAGTACAATGGTCCGCTGGTTATTCTTGTGAACAAGTACAGCGCCTCGGCTTCTGAGATTCTGGCAGCCGCCATTCAGGACTACAAGCGCGGCGTGATTATGGGTTCGGCCAGCACCTACGGTAAAGGCACCGTGCAGCGCATCTTCGACCTGGATGATGCCATGCCCGCCGAATTCAACAGCATCAAGCCTTTCGGCTCGCTGAAGCTGACTACCCAGAAGTTCTACCGCATCAACGGTGGTTCCACGCAGTTTAAAGGTGTAATTCCGGATATCATCCTGCCCGATGCCTATAGCTACCTGGACCAGGGCGAGAAGGAAACTGATTACCCGCTTAAGTGGGACGAAATCACGCCCGCCAAGTACCGCGCCTGGAACGGAGCTCCCGCCATCGACAAACTGCGGCAGGCCAGCACGGCCCGCGTAAATGCCAGCCCCAGCTTCAAGCAGCTGACGGATATGGTGCAGCGCATGGTGAAGCGTAAGGATGACACCAAAGTGTCGCTGAAACTGGCCAACTACCGCGCTGAGCAGTTACAGGCCAAAGCTGAATCGGATAAATATGAAGCCATCCAAAATGCCGCTCAGCCGATGACTATTGCACCTCTGGCCTTTGATTTGCGCCAGCTGGGTACCGATACGTTGAAGGTAAACCGCGCCTCCCGCTTCGTGAAGCCCCTTAAAAAGGATATTACGCTGCGTGAAGCCGTAGCCGTACTGAAAGACCAGATCTAGTCTTTTCGTTAACGCTTGTTTTTCCTTTGAAGCCCTCCGCACTTGGTGCGGGGGGCTTTTTTGTTGTCCTGAATGCGCCCTACATCCTCATTAGCAAATAACCCAAATAAAACCCTCATACAAAACCAAATTAATAACTCTTCAAAACGCTGTAAATAAGCATTTTACATACCTAATAATTATGACAATATTTTTAGCAAATCAGAACCAAAAACTTAGTATCTTGGTTTATAAAGCATGACAACGAACGACATGGAAACTACCATCATTCCGCTGATTACCGACGAGCAGAAGCAAGCCGACGAAACCTGGCGCAAATCGATTCCGGCCCAGGTGTTCCTGAACTACTTCTTTGCCATCAACTACCATATTGAGCAGGCCGACGACGCTATGGGCGGCTTGCAGCACCTGCCCTATTTCCGGGCGCATCAGGCTGAGTTGACGGAGGCCGATGTGCAGGCCATAACCAAGCTCCTGCACGCCAGTTGGAGCACCGAGTACGCGCTGCGGGCTACGGCCGAGTTGGGTGACGAGGAATACCTGCGCAACGCGCTGCACTGGACGTTCCCGCAGGCCTACCATACTATTATGGCCGGGCTGCAGGGATTCCTGTACACTACCGGGGTGCGTAGCAACAATCCTTCGTTAGTTCGCCGGGAAGTGGGTCGTTTGGTGGTGCGTAACGCCTATCCACGTCCGATTTCGTTCTACGCTGCCGGTGCCTACGGCGACTTCAGCATTCATCGGCTACCGTTGGCGGGCTATAAAGCCGGTCTGCACATTGCCGGCAAGGAGATTGACGCGCAAGCGCAGATTGGTCAATTCCTGCGCACCACCCGCAAAATCAAGGCCCAGTCCACCCGCCAGCAGGTGCAGGCCAATCCTAACACGGCCATTCGCAGCCAGAAAACCGGTAAGGTGCTGGATAAATGGACGGCCGCACACTGGCAGCAAATTACCTGGCGGCTGGGCTACACCACCATCTTCGACTTGCTGGGCCGCCTGCGCATCTCGCAGACCAGCCGGGAGATTGAACGCTTTGTGGAGGCCGACATTGACTTTCAGCTTTTCCATCAGTCGCTGCTCAATATTGTGAGCTACCTCAACGGAGTACACGAAACCTACGTGGCCAAGGCCATGGGATTGGAGCGGTACCAGCAGCTGGTGGCGGAACTGCCTAAACACCTGCAGAACTCCTTTGTGCAGGAGCGCCTCCGTACCCGCATTGAACCAGTATTACGCGACGAGACGCCCATGCTGCAGATGGCTGCTTAACGCACTACTGTTACTTCCCGCTTCTTTTGTTCCCACTCCATATACACGTAAGCGCCGACCCATTGGGTCGGCGCTTTTTGCTTTATCCTGGTTCGTTGGCAGACAACTAACTAAGTATTCACTGGTTTATGCGAATAAGTGTGCAAGCCGCGCTATTTTTGCGGCTTGATTTTACCGGCCCCAGCGGGCTTTGTTTTAGACTTCGTACCATGCAGCACCTCAGCGAACAGGAGATAATCCGTCGGAACAAACTGGAAGAGCTTCAGAAACTCGGCATTGAGCCCTACCCTTCTGAGCTATTCGACGTGAACTTCTACGCCCAGGAAATCAAGGATAACTACCACCCCGAGCTCAACAACTTCCAGGATGTGAGTCTGGCGGGACGCTTGATGTCTATCCGGGTGAAGGGCAAGGCATCCTTCGCTGAGCTGCAGGACGCTTCGGGCCGGATTCAGCTTTATATCAACCGGGATGAAATCTGCCCCGGCGAGGATAAGGAGCTTTATAACACCGTATTTAAGAAGCTGCTGGACCTTGGCGACTTCGTGGGCGTGAAAGGCTACGTGTTCAACACGATGGTAGGCGAAACCTCCATTCACGTAACCGGCCTCACGGTGCTGAGCAAAAGCCTGCGTCCGTTGCCCGTGGTGAAGGAGCGTGTGGATGAAGCCACCGGCGAGAAAACTACCTACGATGCCTTCTCCGACCCCGAGCAGCGCTACCGCCAGCGGTACGTGGACCTGGTAGTGAACCCGCACGTGCGCGAGGCCTTCATCAAGCGCACCCAGCTGGTGCAGGCCATGCGCAACTATCTCAACAACAAAGGCTACCTGGAGGTAGAAACCCCCATCCTGCAGCCCCTATACGGTGGTGCTGCCGCGCGCCCCTTCAAAACGCACCACAACACGCTGGACATGACGCTGTACCTGCGCATTGCCAACGAGCTGTACCTGAAGCGCCTGATTGTGGGTGGTTTTGATGGGGTGTACGAGTTCAGCAAGGACTTCCGTAACGAGGGCATGAGCCGGTTCCACAACCCCGAGTTCACCCAGATGGAGCTGTACGTGGCGTACAAAGACTACTACTGGATGATGGACCTGGTGGAGGAGATGGTGGAGAAGGTGGCTCTGGCCCTGCACGGCAAAACCGAAGTACAGGTGGGCGAAAACCTCATCAACTTCCAGCGCCCCTGGAAGCGCTTCACCATGGCCGAATCTATTGAGCACTTCACCGGCTTCAACATTGATGGCAAGAGCGAAGACGAGCTGCGGGCCGCGGCCAAGGAGTTGAAAGTAGGTCTCGACCCCAGCATGGGCAAAGCCAAAATCATCGACGAAATCTTCGGGGAGCATGTGGAGCCCAAACTGATCCAGCCCACCTTCATCACCGATTACCCGGTGGAAATGTCGCCGCTGGCCAAAAAGCACCGCAGCAAGCCGGGCCTGGTGGAGCGGTTCGAGGCCATCTGCAACGGCAAGGAAATCTGTAACGCCTTCTCCGAGTTGAACGACCCTATCGACCAGCGTGCCCGTTTCGAGGAGCAACTGGAGTTGGGTAAGCGCGGTGACACCGAGGCTATGGTGCTTGATGAGGACTTCCTGCGGGCTTTGGAGTACGGCATGCCACCTACAGCCGGCCTGGGCATTGGTATTGACCGCCTGAGCATGATCATGACTAACTCCAACTCCATTCAGGATGTGCTGTTCTTCCCGCAGATGAAGCCGGAAAACACCAAATCGGAAAACGCCCCCAAACCGGACGCGGAAGTATAAACCAACTTGGCTATAAATCAGAAAGCCTCCTGCTGAATGTAGCAGGAGGCTTTCTTTTTAACTAACCGGGGTACTTCGTTGACCAGAGGTTTTCTGAAGAAGCTTGCGATGGGTACGTATGATTTTACTGCCGGGTCTTGTTAACCATTCTCCTGCAGAAGCTCCACGACCGGCAATTTTACAACAGATGCTCGTTCAACATCTCATTGGTCGGTTATGTATTCTTAAACGGGGCTTGCGCAAGAAGGTTACTGGATAAAGAGTTTTTTCTGTACGCATCAAAAGCAAGAAAGCCTCCCGTCAAATACTGGACGAGAGGCTTTCCTACTTAATACACAATCGGGTTACCCTTCTAAATGGGGTGTACGGAAGAAACGTGCGATGGACAGCGTGTGATTTTACTAGCAGGTTGTTTGACCAGATCCTGTTAGAAGCTCCACGGTCGGCAATTTTACTTACCGTAACTTCTCCAATCTTCTTTTAAGCCGATTGTATATTCTTTAACGGCAGCCATTAGGGATAGGTTACGAAAACAGCAGAAAATCAGGAGGCTTTGTAGCCAGGAAAATGCCGGGTATCGTCGCCAATGCCGTCATAATCAGGGTCATTATCCGTAGGATCGGAAGCAACAGATTCGGCGGACGAGGCGCGGCTGTAAGCAGGCTGGTTCAGGGAGTTGAGCAAATCATCGGCGGCAGCCCGGTCAGAGGTACGCTGCTCGGAGTCGGCGGGAGCCTGGTCTTTCAACGCAGCCAAGCGCGACTTGCCTTCTTTCAGCAGCTTGCTGAGGTCGTCACCGAGCTTGGATGCCGATTTTTTAAGGCCGGCCCGGGTTTCGTCGCCGGTTTCGGGTGCCAACAGCAAGCCGGCCACGGCTCCGGCCGTAGCGCCTACCAGCAGGGAAAGAATAACTTTGCCTTTCGTGTCTTGCATGATCAAGAAGGGTTAACGTGACGAAATACAGCCCGGTATGGGCCGGTGCTGCTATAACGCAGGCCCTAGGCCGGGGGTTAAATAAAAAAGCCACTCCTTCCGAAGAAAGAGCGGCTTTTTTAACGGGTTGCAAAGACCTACAGGTCGTTCAGCATTTTTACTACTTCGTGCTTGGCTTTGCCTAGCTTGTTCTGCAGGCGGCCTACCAGCTCGTCGCCTTTGCCTTCAGCGTAGTCCAGGTCGTCGTCGGTCAGCTGCGCATATTGCTGCTTCAGCTTGCCTTTGGCCTCGTCCCAGTTGCCTTTCAGCTTCAGTTTGGCACCGCTGCCCGAGATACCCAGATCTTCCAGCTTCTCAATATAGCCTTTGAACTTCGAGTCGAGGTCTTCGCCGTATTTTGAAAGCTGCTCGCCCAGTTGGCCGCTGTATTTGGTAGCAGCGCTGCCGATTTTTTCACGGGTGGCTTTGCCTTTATCGGGGGCCATCAGCAGGCCGGCAATGATACCAGCACCGGCACCAGCCAGAGCAGCGAGGAGAATTTTACCGGAGTTGTCTTCTTCGTGGTACGACATGATTCTTGGGGAGAGAATGGGTTGAAAATAGGTTCAGAAGGAAAACCGGCGCACCATAAGTAGTGACATCCGATTATGGGCTGCTATACGCGGCCGGCGGGCCGAGGTTTTGCGGTAAGGTAAAAATTAGCAACGGAAAATATTACTGATTCCCGCTGGTGCGACTTCCTACTGCATGGGTGAAACCCGGCTTCATATTCTCCTGACCCCGTATATTCCCCACTCACCTATTACTTTTCACTGCCATGATTCGCCTTCTTTCCTGGGCCGCTCCGGCTTTGCTGTTACTGGCCTGCCAGCGCGAAGCCACCCCTACTACTGACTGCATCGACCCCAGTAAAATCCGCAAGGATGCCATGTGCACCATGGAGTACGCCCCCGTGTGCGGCTGCAATAACCAGACGTACAGCAACGCCTGCCAGGCCAGCAACGCGGGCGTAAAAACCTATACACAGGGCGCCTGCCCAGGCTCAGGCCAGTAGTAGCCGCCCCGAAGTTTTAAGCCGACTGATGTAGCTTGCACCGCGGCCGGGGGCCGCCTAGTTTTTTCGTTTTCGTATGTCAGAGAAACGCTATTTCCGCCAACAGAATCCTTTTGTAGTGCCCACCACCGATGGCAAGCTCATAGAAGAGCACATCGGGCTGGCCAGCACCGGCACGGGCCAGTACAGCGTGGCCCACATGGTAGCCCCGCCCCAATGGAGCGAGCCGCACCAGCGCCCCGAGTTCGATGAGGTAACCATTGTGGTGCGCGGCCGCAAACGGTTTGAAATCGACGGCGACGTGGTGGAATTGGGCGCGGGCGAATCGTTGCTGATTAAGGCCGGCGCTCGGGTGCGCTACTCCAACCCTTTTGATGCCGAGTGCGAGTACTGGTCGGTATGCGTGCCGGCCTTTTCCCCCGCCACCGTAAACCGAGAGGAATAACACCGTATTGGTTGACATCGGCCCAAGCCCTTATTCTCGGATAAACCGGGGATGAGGGCTTTTTGGTGGGTGGATGCGGGGCTGATAGCTGACTTACTACTGCAACATCAGCACGCGAGATGCTTCGGCTGCGCCTCTGCATGACGGGTTTGCGGCTGTTTCGATTTACTTCATGCCCAGCCAGCGGCGCAGCTCGGGGGTGCGGTGGGAACTGCTGGTGAGCGTGGTGGAGTGGCCTTTCAGGTGCACTACCAGCGTATCGTTGAAGTAGGGCTCCAGCCGCTCGATGGCCGAAAGCTGCACCAGTTCGGTGCGGTTGAGGCGGAAAAACCGGGCGGGGTCGAGCTGGGCTTCGAGCTGGCTGAGGGTTTCGCTGAGCACGTAGGCCCGACCCTGGGCGTCGATGGCGTGTGCGACGCCGTTGCGCAGCTGGAAGTAGGCCAAATCGGCTACGTCGAGCAAGTACAGGCCCTGGCGGGATTTGCTCACGAGGCGCTGCTTATAAGTTGGGGCCGGCGCGGTTTGGCCCAGCGTGGCGGCCAGCTGCTGCAGCGCCGCCCCCTGAAACGCCTGCCGCAGCCGCTCGAACTTCTGCATGGCGGCGGCAAACTGCGCGTATTGCACCGGCTTAAGCACGTAGGCAATGCCGTTCTGCTCGAAGGCCTGCACCAGAAACGAGTCGTAGGCCGTCACGAAGATGACCGGGCTACTGACGGCCACCTGCCCGAACAGCTGAAACACGTTGCCATCCAGCAGCTCGATATCCGACAGAATCAAATCGGGGGCCGGGTGCTGGCGCAGAAAGTCCGCGGCCTCGCTCACCTGCTGGCACTCCCCCACAATGGTGGCGGCCGGCGCGTACTGCAGCGCAAAACGCCGCAGCTGGTCCAGGGCCGGTTCTTCGTCTTCAATCAGCAGCAGGCGGAGCATCGGGGTGAGTAGTGAGAAGTGAGAAGTGAGAAGTGAGAAGTGAGAAGTGGCTACGCGGATTGAATGGCAATGCTTGCTGAATCGTTGATATTCAGTGGAATATGAATATCAAGCAGAAGCGCTGCCGAGGCATTCTGTGTGGTAACGCTCGAATAGCTCAAGCCGTGGACTGCAAAGCTAGGATTAGCAGCTAGTTCCCCTCCTTGGAAAGGAGGGGAACTAGCTGCTAATCCTAGTCGCGGAAATCCTACTCTGGCACCGGGGCGCGGCGCACCAGGGGCAGCGTGACGCTGAAGTGCTCGGCAGTGTCGTCGATGCGCACGGGGGTGTCGTGGAGCAGGGCCAAGCGGGCACGCAGGCCGGCCAGGCCGCTGCCCTCGCCGGGGGCCGGCACGGGGCGGGGCTGGCGGGCGTGGCTCACCTGCAGACTATCGGCCGTGAGGGTGAGACGCACGCGCAGGGGCCGGGCGCGGCTGCCCAGGTTGTGCTTGAGGGCATTGGTGAGCAGCTCCTGCCCCACCCCGGGCGGTACCAGCAGGTGCTGCAGCTCCTCGGCTGGCACCTGCACGTCTTCCTCAAACACGTAGGCCGCCCCGAAGCGCCGCTGCAGCAGAAACTGGTAGTCGCGCAGAAACGCCAGCTCCTCGGCCACGGGCACGGCGTCCTGCTGGCGGGTGCGCACCAGGTATCGGTACAAGTTGGCCAGGTGCACCACGTAGTCGTGGGCGGCGGAGTTGGCGGACTCGATGAGGGCGGCCAGGATGTTGAGGTTGTTGAACAGAAAATGCGGGTCTACGTGCTGCTGCAGGGCCTGCAGGCGGGCCTGGGTGGCTTCCTTCTCCAGCCGCTCCACCTCCACTCGCACCTGGGCGGCGTGCTGCTGGTACAGAAACGGCAAATACACGCTGCCCACCAGCAGGTACAGAAACGCATCCGAAGCCAAGCTGCGCACCACCGGATACCAGCCCGCGTAATTGTCGTGCCCGATGTGGGTGAGCTCCAGCCCCGCCGTGAGCAGCTGCGTGAGCCCCACAAACAGCAGCGCCCCCCGCCACAGCAGCCCGAAAAAGTACCCAGCCTGCCCCGAGGCCTGCCCCCGGCGCACGGCCCGGGCGTGCAGCCGGTCCAGCAGCCCCACAATCAGCAGGGCCTGCAGAAACAGCCAGAACGGTGCATCCGGGAACAGGTAGAAGTCCTCCGCCGTTGGAGCCATCGTCAGGCGGGTGTACAGCGCCAGCAGCAACGCCAACCCGAACAGGAACAGGTAAAACCAGGGCTTTTTGCGCATGCAGTACAGGTTTGAGCAGCAAGCTAGACAACTCGGCCGTGACAGGAAACTATTCGCCACTTGACGCTATCTGTCATCCTGAGCAGAGCGAAAGACCTTATCACGTCTGAACTAGTCATCTACACGGTAGTCGTTCAGGCGTAGAAGCTGTTTAGGAAATCAAACCCGTTGTTATCCTGAGCGCAGCGAAGGACCTTCTCACGTCTGGACAGCCGTTGTTCTGACGTGAGAAGGTCCTTCGCTGCGCTCAGGATGACAGATAAGTAGCCAAACCAGACTTCCTAAACAGCTTCGTAATAAGGTCCTTCGCTCCGCTCAGGATGACAGACATAAATGCAAGACCTACTTCCTGAACAGCGTCATTACTTACCTACAACTGGCCGGTCATTTTCACTTCTTTGCCGTTTTCATCGAGGAAGCGCAGCACGGGCTGGTTGTTTTTATCGACGCCGATAGTGAGGCGGGTGCGGCCCTGACTGTCTTTGAAGTCGAGGGTTGACTGGTCGGTGTTGGCGACCAGCATCACGCGGGTGGCCCCGCGCTGGTCGGCCATTATCATGGCCGAGGAGCGGCCGGCGGTGGTGCCCACGTACATGCGGCGCATCAGCCCCAGCTTGCCCTCCTGCACGGCTTTCTGCTTTTCCTCAGCCGTGGCGTTTTTATACTTCTCCTCCAGGGCCGTCATCGATTCGTCGGGGGCGTCGTTGAAGGTGAGGCCGGCCTTGTAGCCGCCGCCCTGCTCCTGGTAGTTCAGGGCAATTACCTGGTCCTGGCCAAACCGGTCGAGGGAGAAATGGCCGCCGGCGCTGGGCTTGCCGTCGGGGCCCTTCTCGCCCCCGAAAATCAGGCCGCCACACTCCTCGCCCTTGTCGTTGTAGAACAGCATGCCGGGATGGTCGCGCTTGTAGTCGATGTGCTTACCATCAATGGTTACGCCCTGCGGAAAACGCTCCTTATTGCTCATGATCATCTTCACGGTACCGTCGCGCTCCACCAGGTTCAGGCGCTCTACTGATAGTTCCTTGAAATGCACCGGCTTATCGGGCTTGCCGAAGGCGCAGAGCAGGGCCACCAGCGGCACCACGGTGGCGCCCAGGGCGTAGGCTTTCAGAAATTTCACGTCGCGGGCAAGTTGGTTGGCGTCCATAGCAGTAGTGGGGGTTATGGGGTGATTGATGGGCCAAAACTGCTGCCTGACCGGCCCGAATGCCCGGGATTTCGCGCGAGTGCCGGAAAAATCGTGCGAGTGCCGGAAACCGGGGCCCGAGCGGGCCGGGGCAGCTTCGGGCCGGTTTGCCTATCTTTCTCCGTCACCACCTCCTTCACCGCCCCCCTATGGACCAGCGCATCATCAACCTCTTCGACGAGTACACCCACGCCCCGCTCACCCGCAAGGAGTTTCTCGACCGGCTGCTGCAGCTGGCCGGCAGCACGGCCCTGGCCACTGCCGCGCTGGCCGTGCTGGAACCCGGCTACGCCCGCGCCGCCACCGTATCGGCGGCCGACGACAAGCTGACGGAGGAAACCGTGAGCTGGTCCGGTGCGGCCGGCACCGAAATGAAGGGCTACCTGGTGCATCCGCAGGGCCGGAAGAAGCGCGGGGCCGTGGTGGTAATTCACGAAAACCGGGGCCTCACCCCCCACATCAAGGACGTAACCCGGCGCGTGGCCCAGGCCGGCTACCTGGCCCTGGGGGTGGATGCGCTGTCGGTATTCGGCGGCACGCCGGCCAATGAGGACGAGGGCCGCACGCTCATCGGCAAGCTGGATAAGCCGCAGAACATGGAAAACTACCTAGCCGCCCTGCGCTACCTGCGCCAGCGGCCCGATTGCAACGGCAAAACCGGCTGCGTAGGCTTCTGCTGGGGCGGGGCCCTGGCCAACAGCCTCGCCACCCACGATGCCCAGCTGAACGCCGCCGTGGCCTACTACGGCACCCAGCCGCCCGCTGCCGAAGCCGCCAACATCAAAGCCCACCTGCTGCTGCACTATGCCGGCCTAGATGAGCGGGTAAACGCCGGGAAGGACGCCTGGGAAGCCGCCCTGAAAGCGGCCGGTGTGAAGTACGAACAGTATGTGTACGAGGGGGTAAATCATGCCTTCAACAACGACTCCTCCCCCGCCCGCTACAATGCCGAGGCCGCTCAGCTGGCTTGGAGCCGTACGCTGAAGCTGTTTAAGGAGCAATTAGGGTAATGGCAGCCGGGTTGATTGGTATGGGTTATTGGCGGAATCTGCTGGAACCTCAGTATCCGGATGTGGCTTGCTTTGTAGATGACAGCTGGTCGGAAGCGGAACGCCAAACGGCTTTGCAGTATCTCAGCCGTGGCCGGCCGTTACACTACTGGATGGGCATGGAACGCTGCCTATTGGGCTGCGGCGAGCATCTGCATATCACAGGTTGTACGGATGGTACCTATTACTGGCCCGAAAGTCTGCTGCACTACTTGAAACAGCATGCAGTGCGACTCCCGGATACCATCATTCATCATCTGCATCAACAACCTGCTTTCCCCATTGATGCAGCAGAGGCCATAGAGGAAACAGCGCAGACTGACTTTTGCTGGTGGAAAAATCAGCGAGGCTGGCAAACCAGCGTTACTTCGTTGCAGTACCTGAGCCAACAGGAAATTCGGGGGTTTCTGCGGCGCTATGATTGCCGGCAGATTGACTATTCCGGCTTAACCTCGGCAACTGATAATACCGCACTAGTGAGCATGGTAGCCGCATTACGACAGCTAGTATCCTGATTGGAATCTGTATGCCCGATGAAAACCGCTGCCGGTCAAAATATTTTTTTGCTGGCAGCAGTTTTTTTCGTGTGGTGTAGCCGTTGCGCTGTAAGTATTAAGCCATCCACAGCAGGTACAGGCTCATATTTGACGTTGTGCAGTAGGCGTATAACCCTATCTGGAGGATAGGATTTGGCGATATTGAGCAGCTTGGATTTACCGAAAAAGCCCGCCATACTTGGGCGTTTTCGAGGGTTCCCAAGTCCCGAAACTAGCCGAATAACACCCGGCTTTCCCCTGCTGCTCTTCTTTCCACCAATTCCCACACAACCAATGAAACACCAGTTTACCTCCCTCCTGGGAGCTGCGGCACTGTGCCTGCTCGGCTCCTTCACCGCCCACGCCCAAACCTACCAGCAGGTATGGGCCGATGAGTTCAACGGCAGCATCAGCTCCAGCTGGGTATTTGAAACCGGCGGCGGCGGCTGGGGCAACAACGAGAAGCAGTACTACCAGCGCGCCAACGCTACCGTCACCAGCACTGAGCTGCAGATTACGGCCCGCAAGCAGAGCGTGGGCGGCATGCCCTACACCTCGGCCCGCATGAAAACGCAGGGGCTGAAAGAGTTCAAGTACGGCAAGGTGGAGGCCCGCATCAGGATGCCGCTGGGCCAGGGCTTATGGCCAGCCTTCTGGATGCTGGGTGCCAACATCAACACGGTGAGCTGGCCGGCCTGCGGCGAAATTGACGTGATGGAGCACATCAACACCGAAAACAAGGTGTACGGCACCGTGCATTGGGACAGCAACGGCCACGCCGAATACGGCGGCAACATCATTACCTCCCCCGATGCCTACCACGTCTATTCCATCGAATGGGAGCCGACCTACATCCGCTGGTTTGTGGATGGCACTAAGTACCACGAAATCAACATTACCAACGGCACGGGCGGCACTGAGGAATTTCAGCGGCCCTTCTTCCTGCTGCTGAACCTGGCCGTAGCCGGCAACTGGCCCGGCCAGACGGTGGATGAGAGCAAGCTCCCTGCTACCATGTCGGTGGATTACGTGCGGGTGTACCAGAAAACCACGGCCTCTACGGCCATTACCCTGCAGGCCGAAAGCTACAGCGCCATGAACGGGGTGCAGGTAGAAGCCACTACCGACACGGGCGGGGGCCAGAACGTGGCCTACATCGACGCCGGCGACTGGATGGCCTACAACAATGTCAACTTCCCAACCTCCGGTAACTACTTGCTGGAATACCGCGTGGCCAGCCCCTCGGGCGGCACCCTGTCGTCGGATTTGAACGCCGGCGCCATTCAGCTGGGCAACACGGCCATTCCGGCTACGGGTGGCTGGCAGAAATGGACTACCGTTTCCAAAACCGTGTATATCAACGCCGGTACGTACAACTTCGGCGTATTTGCCCAAACCGCCGGCTGGAACCTGAACTGGATTCGGATTTCTCAGGCCGGCAGCGCCCGAACCGCCACCGTTACCGCCACTACCCCGGCCAAAACGGGCAGCTTCGACGTAGCCGTGTACCCCAACCCCCAGACGGCCGGCTCCGCCCTCACCATTGAGCTGCAAAACGCCGACCTCACCCAGCCGACTACCGTGCAGGTGCTGGATGCAAGCGGCAAGCAGGTGTGGCAGCACACGGCCTTCGGTAACGCCGTGAAAGTGGACCGTACTCTGCCCAGCGGCGTGTACCTGATTCAGGCCACAAACGCCACCGGCAAAATCACGAAGCAGCTGCTGGTGCAATAGGTAGGCTTAGTCATTGCGAACGAAGCAATCCTTCCTTCACAAAGCACTGAACCCTGAAAAAGCAGAAAGCCCCTGACGCCAGTACGGACGTCAGGGGCTTTTTCTTCTTTATTGCTTATCACCTTGAAAAGGACAGATTGCTTCGCTCCGCTCGCAATGACAAGCTCTCTACCAGCTTACATACGCTGCTCGGGCTTGGCGGCGGGCAGGGGCTTGCGGGGCAGCTTGGCGTCGCGCATGGCGGCCTGGTACACGAAGGATGCCACTACCACCGAGGCCTGCTTCATATCGTCGGCGGGCAGGCGCTCATAGGTATCCATGTTGGTGTGGTGGGTGCGGGTGCCGTAGTCCAGGGGGTCCTGAATGAACTGGAAACCGGGCAGGCCCACGGCATCAAACGAGAGGTGGTCGGTGCCGCCGGTGTTGCGCAGCGTAACGGTGGTAGCGCCCAACTCGGCGAAGGGTTTCAGCCAATCGGTAAACACCGGCACTACGGCCTCGTTGCCTTGGGCGTAAATCCCCCGGATTTTGCCAGCACCGTTGTCGAGGTTGAAGTAGGCGGCCAGCTTCTCGTGGTCGGGCAGCAGCTTCATGGTGGCGGGGTCGGCGAAGTGGTTTTTCACGTAGTTGCGCGAGCCGAACAGGCCCTGCTCCTCCTCACCCCACAACGCCACCCGAATGGTACGGCGAGGCTGCACCCCGGCCGCTTTCAGAATGCGCATGGCCTCCATCATCACGGCGCAGCCAGCGGCGTTGTCGGTAGCGCCGGTGGCGGCGTGCCAGGAGTCGATGTGGGCACCCAGCATCACCACTTCGCTTTTCAGCTTTTTATCGGTGCCCGGAATTTCAGCTACCACGTTGTAGCCTTTCAGGTCCTGATTCTGAAAGCGGGTGCGGGTTTCCAGCTCAATTTCTACCGGAATACCGGCTTCGGCGAGGCGAATGAGGCGCAGCTGGTCTTCGGGGGCCATTTCCAGTTCGGGCAGCACGGGCTTGGCATCGGCGGCATAGGGCGCACCGTTCGAGGTGAAGAAGGTACCATCGGAGCCACCGCGGGTGCTCAGGATGGCCGCCGCGCCTTCGCTCAGAATCATATCCGACATCTTGGTGCGCAGGGCCATCATGGTGCGGCGCTGGGCCGTGCGCTTCTCCATTTCCGCGTCGTCGGGTTTGGCCGCGGGGGGCTCGGGCTTGAAGTCAGCCATTTTCTGCAGCTCCTCGGCGGTGTAGCGTTTGGCGTCGGGCTCGAAGCTGGGTTTAGGCGGGTTAGCCACATCCAGCAATACAATCTTGTCGCGCAGCTGGCCTTTATACTTATCCAGCTCGGCTTCCGTGGTGGCTTTTACCACAACCACCTGCTTTTTGAGCGGGCCGTTGGTGCTGGGCGTCCAGGCCTTGGGAGCCCCGATGAGGGTGTGGTAATAGGGGGCCGTCATGGCCACGTACGACTTCTCAATGTCCCAGCCCCGCCCGAAGGTACCCCAGGGCTCGATGGTAGATTTAGCGAGGCCCCAGGTGGTGAACTGCTTCTGCGTCCACTCGTTGGCGCGGGCCAGGCCAGCCGAGTTGGCCAAGCGGGGGCCGCATACATCGGTCAGGTAAAAGGCCGTTTCCATCACTTTGGAGCGGTTCATACCCTCGTCTTTGATTTTGGCCAGCATGGCCGGGTCGGCTTTGGTACCTTGTTGAGCCAAGGCAGGGGCGGTGAAGGCCAAGCCGCTGGCTAAGGCGAGGAGTTGAAGTTTGTTCATGCGGGTCGGTTGTAGAGTGGAGGTTTCTCCCCCTAAAGAACCAGAAAAAAACGTGGCGTTGCGTACGACCTGCCAGCTTCAACTCCGTACCTCTATCCGGGCATGTGGTGTGGCAACCAACGGGCGCGAAACGCCACACCTTCCTCCCCCCGCGTACTGCACTTCTGCCCGTGTAGCTGCAGCATCTCATTATTTATATAATTTTTACTATATTCAATACATCCGGGCTGCTTTCGGCTCCTCCGGGCAGGCGGCTATTCCTATTCTGGTAATCCGTTGCCGGCTCGCGCATTTTCGTATCTCCTGTGCCATTTATACCCTCCCACCCGCCTTACGCGCCATGGATGTGCTCAAGCGCAACAACGTCCGGATACTGGGACACGGAAACCAGACGCTGCTGTTCGTGAATGGCTTCGGGTGCGACCAAACCATCTGGCGCTACATCACTCCGGCGTTTTCCGAGCAGTTCCGGCTGGTGCTTTACGACCATGTGGGGTCCGGGCTGTCGGATAGAACTGCTTACGAGCCGGCCCGCTATGCCTCCCTGGATGGGTACGCCCTCGATTTGCTTGATATTTGCCAACAACTGAATCTGCGGGAAGTAACGCTTATTGGGCACTCAGTAGGTGCCATGATTGGGATGCTGGCCGCTATTCGGGAGCCGCACTACTTTCAGCAGCTGCTTCTGCTGTGCCCTTCGCCCTGCTACCTCAACGAAGGCAGCTACCACGGCGGGTTTGAGCGCCGGGATCTGGAGGAGATGCTGGCCTTTATGGACAAGGATTTTGTAGGCTGGGCCGATTATATCACCCCATTCATCATGGGTAACCCCGACCAGCCTTCCCTTACGGCGGAGCTGGCGCACAGCTTCTGCCAGAACGACCCGGTTATTGCCCGGAAGTTTGCACGCGTTACGTTTCTGGGCGACAACCGCGCCGACGTAACGCAGTGCCAAACGCCTTGCCTGCTGGTACAGTGCGCCGAAGATGTAATTGCTCCACTGGAAGTAGGCGACTATCTACAGGCCTACCTGCCCCACGCCCGCCTCATTACGCTGCCCGTGGCCGGGCATTGCCCGCACGTAAGTGCCCCCACCGAAACGCTGAGTGCCCTAGAGACTTATATGGCGGCGTGAGGTGGGGTGTTATACCTGAGGTAAAACGAAATCTTTGCGGATATTCAGCCCGTCCAGTTCTCATTTTACCTCTATCCTTCCGTGCCGTTTCGTTTTCTGTTACTCACATTTCTGTGCCTGCTGCCATTTCTCGCCAGCGCCCAGACCCCCACTCCCGATAGTAGCTACGCTGCCAAGCTGAAAGCGCCGGGTGTGAAAATGATTCCCATTGACGGCAAGTACAAGGTGTGGACCCAGAAGGTGGGCACAGGCAACATCAAGCTGCTGGTGCTGCACGGCGGCCCGGGCAACACGCATGAGTATTTTGAGAATTTCCCGCAGTACCTGGCCAAAGAAGGCGTAGAAATCTATTACTACGACCAGCTCAACTCCTTCCACTCCGATAAAACCGATGATAAAAGCGTGTGGACCATTCCGCGCTTTGTAGAGGAGGTAGAGCAGGTACGTAAGGGGTTGGGGCTGGACCAGTTTTACCTGCTGGGCCACTCCTGGGGCGGCATGCTGGCCCTGGAATACGCCGCCAAATACCCCGAGCATATAAAAGGGCTCATTATGTCCAACATCGGCTACAAGGCCACAGTATTCAACAAGAACCGCTTCAGCCAGTACGCGGATATTATTCGGCGGCAGGCCGCGCAACAGGGCAAGGTCATTGCCGGCCTCGATACAATGGGGCTGATGAGCCTTACGCCTCACATCACGCCGGCCGTTACCAAGGAGTTTCGCAGCCTGCACATGATGCGCCGGGTGCCCGAGCCGCCCATCTACACGCGCAGCCAGGCCCACATTACCCGCACCTACGCAGTTAGCTTCATGCCGTTCATGCTGGCCTGGGACTTCTCCGGCCGGTTGGCCACCATCAAGCCGCCCACGCTGGTTATCGGCGCGCAGCACGACTTTGTGCCGCCGGCCGATATTGCTTACATGAAAAAGCACATTCCGAACTGCCAGGCCTACGTCTGCCCCGACGGCTCGCACTTCGCCATGTGGGACGACCCCGAGCATTACTTCCCGGCACTAATCAAGTTCCTGCGCAAAACGGAGCGGAAAGGGTAGCTTCAGTTCCTCACGTTCCACTTCCTGCCATGACCGTCGAGTACATCCGCTACCGCATTGCCGCCGACCAGCAGCCGGCGTTTATCGAAGCCATCCGGTATACCAACAAGTTGCTGGCTGCCGCGCCCGACTGCCTGCGCTACCAGCTGGCGCACTGCGAGGAAGATGCCGAGCTGTTCATCTGGCGCATTGAGTGGACCTCAGTGGAGCGGCACTTGCAGGGCTTCCGCAAAAGCGCAGAGTTCGGGGTATTTTTTCAGCTGGTGAAGCCGTTTTACGCCAGTATTCAGGAGATGAACCACTATATGGTGGTGGAGTAAAAGAACTTCGCAAAAGGTGAGTAGCCGAAGCGTTTCGTGCGTCAGCCATGAACGTCATGCAGAGGCGGAGCCGAAGCATCTCGCGTGCTAACGCTGCCATAGTAACTTCTGCCAGATATTGATTCATGTACATCTATCTGCTTAAGAATCCGGCGCATACTGTCCTTTACACTGGCATAACCAATGATTTGGAGCGGCGCCTGTACGAACACGCTCAAAACCTAGGCAACGCCAGCAGATTTACCGGACGTTATCAATGTAATCTGTTGGTTTACTTTGAAGTATGTGCCGACGCTGTGCAGGCTATTGCGCGCGAGAAAGAAATAAAGGGATGGAGTCGAGCTAAAAAGAAAGCACTGATAGCAACAACAAATTCAGACTGGTAACCTATTAATTTGCAGACGTGGACCGGCTGATGCTGTATTTGATGGCGGTGAACATCTATGCGCTTACGGTTGAGTAGTAATGCAACCTCAGCACGCGAGATGCTTCGGCTCCGCCTCTGCATGACGTTCATGGCTACCCATACATAACAACCCCCGCCCCGCCCCGCTCGTCTAAACAGGCTACTACCTTTCGCCTAGCCGATGAGTCTCTGGGAAATTATTAAGCGCCTGCTGCCGTATGTGCGGCCGTATCGGGGGCTCGTCATGGCCACGTTGCTGCTCACGTTGGTCGGCTCGTTGGCGGCGCAGGTGAATCCGTTTGTGCTGCGCTACACCGTGGATACCGTGCAGGGCATGCTTGACCGCAACCAGGGCCTTGTGCACGGGGCCAACCTATTGCTGCTGGTGAGCGGGCTGCTGCTGGGCAAGGAAATCATCAACACGCTCATCCAGTTCGGGCAGAAGTTTTACGGCGAGAAAATCCGCATCAACGTATCCAGCACCCTTTCGCAGGATGCGGTGCACAAGGTGCTGAGCTACCAGTTGGGTTTTTATTCCGACAGCGGCAACCAGACCGGCAAGCTCCAGACCCGCATCGATAGGGGCGTGGAAAGCCTGATGAAGCTGGTGCAGAACTTCTTTATCGACATTCTGCCGCTGTTTGCCAATGCCATTGTGGCGCTGGTGGTCATGTTCACGGCCAACGTGTACGTGGGACTGGTGGCCGTGGCGGTACTGCCAGTGTACTTCTGGCTGAGCTACCGCCAGGCCGATAAGCTCAACGGCACTCGCCGGGCGCTGCGCGGGTTGCGCGAGGCCAAAAGCCAGGGCCTCGTGAATCTGATTGATTCGGCGGTGGTCATCAAAAGCTTCGTGCGCGAGGACTACGAGGAGCAGAAGCAGGCCCAAGTGCAGCAGAACCTCCAGGAAGCTCAGCTGCAAACCCGAAAAACCAACTTCCTCTACGACGGCCTCAAGACCTTCACCGAGCAGATTGGCGTCGTGCTCATCATTATCCTGACGGCCTACCTGGTGCTGGACCAGCAGATCAGCATCGGGGCCATCATGTTCCATATTCTGCTGTTCAACAACGTGTCGGCCCCCATCCGGCAGCTGCACCGCATTTATGATGAGATGAACGACGCCCTCACCTACTCCGAGGGCTTCTTCGATATTCTCGACGCCCACGACGCCGTGGAGCCCACCGGCCCGCTTCTCCCCGACCATTTGCAGGGCACCTTCGACATCTGTAACGTGGACTTCACCTACCCCAGCGGCACCCAGGCCCTGCACGACGTATGCCTGACCATTGAGGCCGGCAAAACTACCGCGCTGGTGGGCCTGAGCGGGGCCGGCAAAAGCACCATCATCAACCTGCTCTGCAAGTTCTACGCCCCCGACCACGGCCGCATGCTGCTCGATGGCAAGCCACTGGCCGATTACAACACCCACGCCCTGCGCCAGCAAATAGGGCTGGTGCTCCAGAAAAACCACATTTTCAAGGGCACCATTGAGGAGAACATCCGCTACGGTGTGATGGACGCCACTCTCGACCAGATTAAGGCCGCCGCCAAACAAGCCTACCTGCACGAGCAGATTATGGAGCTACCCAAAGGCTACCAGAGCGACGCTCAGCAGCTTTCGGGCGGGCAGCAGCAGCGCATTGCCATTGCGCGGCTGTTCCTGAAAAACCCGCCCATCATTTTCCTCGACGAGCCCACCGCCTCCCTCGACGCTATTGCCACCGAGCAGATCAAAAACTCCCTCGACGCCATCAAAAAGGGCCGCACGGTGGTAATCATTTCCCACAGCCTCGCCCAGATTGTCGATTCCGACTGCATCTACGTGATGAAGCAGGGCCGCATGGTGGAAAGCGGCACCCACGAGCACCTCTACGACCTGCGCGGCACCTACCGCGAAATCTTCGACGCCTCCGCCCGCAGCCTCAACATCGAAAAGCTGGCCCGCGTGATGGTGGATGAGGAAGACGAGGTAGGCGACACGGCGGGGTGAGGCACGGCTGGCTTGTATCCTGCCTATCTTTGAATCTCACATAGTTTTTAACTACAAATGGGATTTAAAATTACTCCGCTAGAAATTCGTGACGGCCAGTGGCGCATAAATTGGATTCCGCTAGTTATCTGGGTTTGTATTTTCAACTTGAGTGTTATGGCTTGGCTTGGTCACATGATAAGAATGGCTAAGCATCCGGTGTTGGTAACTGGCGCGCAAGTCACTATCTATTCAATGGCTACTGATACCGCACGCGACTCTCACGTCGTTGGAACACTTACTGCAGGTAATACCGTGAATTTGGACAGTATACAGGCAGATGGTTGGTGCCGAGTATCACTCCCGGAAGCGGGCCTCCCGCCTTTAGATGGCTACGTTCAGCAACAGTTCCTATCCATTCCCAAAGCAACACGAGAGGCGCTGGTCACTCAACAACAGACACAATAATGACCCTCGACCTTACCGGCATCACCAGCAAAGCTGCCATTCACCAGCTGTTCAAGGAGCAGTTGGGCTTTGAGGACTGGTACGGCCCGAGCTGGGACGCTTTCTGGGATTCCATCATTGCCATTGTGGAAATGCCGCCTGTGCTGACGCTCACGAACTGGGAGGAGTTTGCCCGCTGCTGCCCCCGCGACATGCAGATTCTGCGGCAGGTGATACAGGATTACGAAGTGGAAATGGCTCCCAAACGCATTGTATTGGGGTAGCTGCCGGGAAAATCATGCGCTGCGGCACGAGTATAAGCGTAACCGAAGAATTACCTTTAGGCGGCCTGGTTTGCCCGTTGCCCGATGAAACATATTCTGCTCCTTGCGCTGCTGCTAGCCGGTCTTCCGGTCTGTGGCCAGAAAGCGCCGTTTGCCATTCGCACTATTCCACTGCCCCCAGAAATTGCGGATAAGAACAACCAGTTTTCCGGGCTGTATCTGCGCGGCATGGAACTGCTGCTGCTCTCTGAAAGCCGTTTGCAGGACCAGGCCGAGGCAAAAGTGTACGGCATCAGCCTGAGCAGCCTGGAGGCGCAGCTGGCCGGCAACTCGAAGGACGTACATTATAAGAAATACCGCATCCGGGGGCTTGATCGAATCAGGGCCCGGATTGATAGCGCCTGCCAGCTGTATGAGGGGCTGGAAGGCCTCACCATGATTGGCAACGACGCCTATTTCACCATCGAAACGGCTACTGAATCGGCGTACTGCTACGTGGTGAAGGGCTCATTGAGCGAAGAAAACGCCACCATCACCATGGATGCCCGCTATCTGGTGCCGTTGGCAAAACCGGCCCTTACCGATGGCACGCACATTCACAACGCCGGGTTTGAAGCGGCCACTGGGTACAACCAGAGTCTGCTGTTCCTCTTCGAGTACAACTACTTCACTCACGACAACATCGCCTTCCGGCTCCCCACCGCCGCCGTCCGGAACGATGTTCCGCAATATGTGCCGGTGCAGCGCCTGCCCTTCCGCATCACCGACCTGGTGTACGAGGGCAAAAACCGCTTCACGGCCATCAACTACTTTTTCAGCGGCGACGAGGACAGCGTGTACCGGGCTCCGGCTGCCGACCCAAACGCCCGCTTCATTCGCAGCGGCAGCGGCTACCAGAACTACTGCCGCCTCATCAGTATGCGGTACAGGCGTGATAAAATTACGTGGAAGCCGCTGTTCGAGCTGCCCCGGGAGTACATGACCTATAACTGGGAAGGCCTGGCCGCTTACTGGGGCGGCTACTTCCTCATCAATGACAAGTACGGCCCGTCGGGCCAGTCCACATTGCTGTATCTTCAGAAAAAGTAAGCGCGTTTGCAGGAGTCCAGTAGCACATCATGCTAACGGATAGAACATCATGCAGAGCGCATAGAGCGAGATTCCTCCGCTCGGAATGACGTTCCTGATTGCCTCAACATACTTTACCCATTTCCTGATGCTCCGCGCCTGCCTTCTGCTTCTGCCACTTCTGCTATTCAGCCGTTTAATGCTGGGCCAAAAGACGGTGCCGTACGGACACAATCCGGCCGCGGGCAAGTTTGCTGCGGTGCGCGGCGTGAAGCTGTACTACGAGACGTACGGTGCCGGGGCTCCGCTGCTGCTGCTGCACGGCAACGGCGGCAGCAGCCAGGATTTCGCCCAAACCATTCCGTACTTCGCCAAAAAATACCGCGTCATTGCCCTCGACAGCCGGGCCCACGGCCAGTCGGCAGATGCCGGCGACTCCCTGAGCTTTGAGCTGCTGGCCGACGACTGCGCGGCTCTGCTCACGCACCTGCGCCTCGACTCAGCCTATGTGCTGGGCTGGAGCGACGGGGGCATTACGGCGCTATTGCTGGCCCAGCGCCACCCCGGCAAGGTGAAGCGCCTGGCCGCCACTGGCGCTAACCTCTGGCCCGACTCAACGGCCCTGATGCCTGAGCTGTGGCAGCAGATGAAGCGCGGCTATCAGGAAGGTCGCACCCAGCACTTCACCGATGCCAAGCGCCGCAACGACTGGAAGGTATTTCTGCTCGACTGGCGCCACCCGCACGTGCCGTTGCCGACACTGGCAGGCATTAAGGCCCCCGCCTTCATCATTGCCGGCGACCGGGACGTAATCCGGCCGGAACACACGGTGGCTATTTACCAGAATCTGCCCCGGGCCTGGCTCTGGATTGTGCCCAACAGCGGCCACGCCACCCTGCACGAGCACGCCGACGAGTTCAACCGCAAAGTGGAGGAGTTCTTTCGGGCAAAGTTTCCCGCAAAGGCAAGCCACTAAGCAGCAGCCGGCTACCATCCTGCCTACCGGGCAGGTTATCTGCGGGGTAGACTATTTGAAGAGTTGACTTGTTGTAGCAGAAGCCGCCGACGTCCGGGGCCTTTACTATCGACTTTTCCTTTCCCCGTTTTATGCAGAATACCGCTCTCATTGTTGGTGCCAGTGGCATCATCGGCAGCAACCTGGCCAAGGAACTGTTAGCCCATGGCTGGCCTACCTATGGGCTGGCCCGCTCTCCCCGCACGGATATTGCCGGCCTGCACCCCGTAGCCGCCGATTTACTCAGCCCCGACAGCCTGCAGGCCGCTTTGGCCGATGTAGCACCCACGCATGTGTTCATCACCAGCTGGATGCGCCAGGATACCGAAGCCGAAAATATCCGGGTAAACAGCCTGATGGTGCGCAACTTGCTCAATGCGCTGGCTCCCAAGAAATCGGTGCAGCATGTGGCGCTGGTAACGGGTCTCAAGCACTACCTAGGGCCGTTTGAGGCGTACGTGAGCGGGGGCACCCCGCCGCCCACCCCCTTGCGTGAGGAGCTGCCCCGCCTGCCCCTCGACAACTTTTACTACGCCCAAGAAGACGAGGTGTACGCCGCCGCCGCCCGCGACGGGTTCACTTGGAGCATCCACCGCCCGCACACCATCATTGGCAAGGCGGTGGGCAACCTCATGAACCTGGGTACCACCCTGGCTGTGTACGCCAGCATCTGTAAGGAAACCGGCCGCCCCTTCCGCTGGCCCGGCTCCGAGGCCCAGTGGAATGGCCTCTCCGACGTCACCGACGCCCGCATCATTGCCAAACAGCTACGCTGGGCCGCTACCACCGAGGCCGCCCAAAACCAGGCCTTCAACATCGTGAACGGGGACGTGTTCCGGTGGAGCTGGCTGTGGCCCCGTCTGGCAGCCTGGTTTGGGGTGGAAGCCGTGGGCTATGATGGCACCATTCACCCGCTGGAAGCGGAGTTGAGCCAGGATGCCGCCGTGTGGCGCGAAATTGCCGAGCGTCATCAGCTTGCTGAACCCAACCTCAACCGCCTAGCCTCCCCCTGGCACACCGACCTGGACCTGGGCCGCCCCATTGAGGTAATGACCGATATGACCAACAGCCGGAAAAGAGGGTTCCTGGAATATCAATCTACCGAAGACTCCTTTTCTGACCTGTTTGAGCAGCTCCGCGCCGACCGGCTGATTCCGTAACCAGAGCAAGCCGGTTTTTGGCAAGTTCAGGCAACAGGTTTGGCTGAAATGAGTAGTGTAGCCTGAGTGCAGCAGTTCCACCTGTTGCCTCACTGTTTGTCTTATTTGGCGCAACACCTGCTGGAACCTTGCTTCCAGATGTACTACTTGAAATCAGAATGACGACACTATCCCTGAAACGTGGCGATGGAAGCGTGTACCTGACGGTGGAGCGCAACCGCACCGCCGGCTGGATTCATGCTAATTGGTATGGGCACCAGACAATAGGCTCCATCATGGATGGCGGCCTCACCTATGTGGATATGCTGCGGCAGGAACCCTGCGACAAGCTGCTCAACGACCACCGCAACCTGCAGGGAGCCTTTACGGAAGCCAACGACTGGATTGAGCAGGTATGGACGCCCCTTATCATCGGCGCCGGCCTACGCTACTTTGCCCAAGTTCTCTCCCCCGATATCTTCGGCCAGCTGTCCATCGAGAACCTGCAGCTCCGCATCGGCAATCAACTGCACATGCATATGTTCGACAGCCTGGAAAACGCGCAGGACTGGCTCAGAGCGCAGGAGTGAAAGATTGAGCACCCGGTAAATGACTGCTTCAATATCAGAGTTTCTGCATCATCATTATCCAGGCTTAGCACTTGGCCCCGGGCTGTTTTACTGCTGGCCCATCGGCTTGCGGTTCGATTTACAGGCAGCGGGCACCACGTCAGATGATGCTTATTTTACAGGCGTAACTCAACGAGCGGTTACGGTATTTGAGGCCGTCTTTCTCCCAACTGATCTGGTACTCATCGTTGTACAGCGGTCCCGTTATACTCGTTGGTACAGAAGGTGGCGGTTTCGGGCCAGCAACCTAGTCTTGCGGCTGCTTCATGCGTGCAAACAGGAAGTCCAATTCTCCCGGCTTGCTAACCGAACCCGTTTCGCCAATACTGCGCAGCTCATTCGTTTCACTCTGGAGCGCCAAGCTGCTGACATTCCTTACCGGCAACTATTGCCAGCCATCAGTCACCAGGATTTTCCACCCCGAACTCCTCGACTGCACGATGATGTATTCTTCGTTAATATACGCTCCGGACTAGTTCTGCACATGTATGACGACCGAGGGCTAGACGTCATCGGGCCAAGCACCAAGGCGCTTCAACCAATCTATCAGTCGCATCAGCATTTGCTGCTGGATTATGACCGAGAGCAAATGGATGCCACATTTGCATGCTCTGTATAACAAAAATGTAAACAATAACGCCCGACCAAGTTGGCCGGGCGTTATTGTAGCCGGAAAGTCAAAATACTTACGAATTCGCTTTGGAAATCAATTCCACGATTTCCTCCGAGATGCCGGTGGTGCTGAAGCCGCCGTCGTGCATCAGGTTCTGCATGGTCACGTAACGGGTCAGGTCCGAGAACAGGCTGATGCAGTAGTCGGCGCAGGCTTCGGCCGGAGCGTTGCCCAGGGGCGAAAGGCGGTCGGCGTACTCGTAGAACGCATCGAAGCCGCTGATGCCGGTGCCGGCCGTGGTTTTGGTGGGCGACTGGCTGATGGTGTTCACGCGCACTTTCTTGAGCTTGCCGAGGCGCTGGCCGTAGCTGCGGGCAATGCTTTCGAGCATAGCCTTGGCCTGCGACATGTCGGTGTAGTCGAGGAAGGCGCGCTGGGCGGCAATGTAGCTCAGGGCTACGGCCGAACCCCACTCGTTGAAGGCGTCCTGCTTCTCAGCCACGGCCAGCATTTTGTGGAACGACAGGGCCGACACGTCGAGGGTTTTCTGGTACCACTCGTAGTTCAACTCGCCGTAATGCTTGCCCTTGCGGATGTTGGCGCTCATGCCAATGCTGTGCAGCACAAAATCCAGCTTACCGCCGAGGTGCTCCTGCGCGCCCGAGAACAGCTTCTCCAGGTCCTCCATCGACGTAGCATCGGCCGGGATGATGGGCGCATTACACTGCTCCGAGAGCTTGTTGATTTCGCCCATGCGCATGGCCAGCGGGGCATTGGTGAGCACAAAGCGGGCCCCTTCGGCGTGAGCTTTCAGGGCTACTTTCCAAGCAATAGATTCTTCGTTCAGCGCGCCGGAAATGATACCGACTTTGCCCGCGAGCAGGTTTGCCATATGGTGAAGTTGTGAAGTTGTGAAGTTGTGGAATGCAGGCGTCAATTAATGAGGACTCTGCAAGGACTTCACGCGTGGGTTGTAGGATTTAGTGCCGCCAAGTTAAGTATTCACAACCTCACAATTTCACACCCTCTCAATTTCACTGCCCCTACCCCGCCATTTCCACGCCGCGCAGGGCCAGTAGCTCCCGGGCGCTCTGAGTGGCGTGCTGGCTGGGGTTGGCGCCGGAAATCATCTGGGCAATTTCGCGGATGCGCTCCTCCTGGTTCAGTTCCCGGATGCGGCTCACGGTGCGGTCGGCGCGGTCTTCCTTGTACACGAAGTAGTGCGCGTCGCCGGCGGCGGCCATCTGGGGCAGGTGGCTGATGGCAATGAGCTGGTGCTTTTTGGCCATCTGCTGCATCATGCGGCCCACTTTCACCGCAATTTCGCCGCTGATGCCGGTGTCAATTTCATCAAATACTATCGTCGGCAACGCCGTCTTATCGGCCAGCATGTACTTAATGCAGAGCATCAGCCGCGAGAATTCCCCGCCCGAGGCCGACTTACTCAGGGTCTGGAGCTGGGCTCCTTTGTTGGCCGTGAACAGGATGCTCACCACATCAATGCCGCTGGCGGCGGGGGCGCTTTCCTGGTGCTGCACCACAATGCGGGAGTGCGGCATGCCCAAATCAACGAGCAGTGCCGCCAGTTCCTTTTCAAACTTCGGAAACACCTTGCGGCGGGCTTCCGAGAGGCGGGCGGCCTGCCTGGTGATGGTGGCGAGGCTGGCCTCCACTTCCCGGCGCAGGCGGTTAATCTGCTTATCCAGGTTCAGTACCGAGCCCACTTTATCGCGCAGGTCGGCGCGCACGGCCAGCAGGGCCACCACGTCGCGCACCTGGTGCTTGCGCTGCAGGCTGTAGAGCACGTTCAGGCGGCCCTGCAGTTCGTCGATGCGGGCCGGGTCGCCTTCGGTGCGGCGTTCCACGGCTTCCAGCTCGTCGGCAATATCGTGCAGCTCAATCAGGCAACTATCTAGGCGCTGCTTCAGCTCCCGCACCGGCTCCGAGTAAGATGAAATCTGGCCCAGCAGCACGGCCGCATCCTTCAGCGCCCCGGTGGCGCAGTATTCACCCTCGGAGAGGCCCTGCAAAGCGTGGGTGAGCTTGAACTTGATTTCCTCGGCGTGCTCCAGCTCTTTTACTTCCTGCTCCAACTCATCCTGCCGCTCGTTATCGAGGGCGGCGTCTTCCAGCTCGTTCAGTAGAAAGCTGTGGTAATCCAACTCCTTATTGGCCTGGGCTACCTGGTCTTCCAGAGCCTTGAGGTCGGCTTCCTGCTTCCGGTACTGGCGGTAGGCATTGCTGTACTGCCCCCGCATCGGAATCAGGCCGGCGTACAGGTCCAGCAGATTCAGCTGAAACACCGTGTCGCCGAGTAGCAGGGTATCGTGCTGGGAGTGAATGTCCATCAGGTTGGCCCCGATGTGGCGCAGGGTTTCCAGCGTCACGGGCGTATCGTTGATGAAGGCCCGGCTTTTTCCGGCGGGACTGATTTCCCGGCGCAGGATGCACTGCTGGTCGTAGTCCAGATCCTCGACCTGAAAAATATCCTGCAGCTGATAGCTCCGGATATCGAAATGCCCCTCAATCACGCATTTCTTGTCCGTGTCGAACAGCATACGGGAGTCGGCTCGGTTACCCAGCAGCAGGCCAATGGCCCCCAGCATAATCGACTTACCGGCCCCGGTTTCGCCGGTAATGATGTTGAGTAGCGCCGAGGGACGCAGCTCCAATTTTTCAATCAGAGCGTAATTCTGAATTCGCAGATCAACCAGCATGGTGTACCAAATGAAGGCCGGAGCGCCGACCGTAGCTGTCAAAAAAACCTGCTACGGGCCGGCTGGTCACAACCGAGTCTAGTAGCTTTAGCAAAGCTACTAGTTCATTTAGTTAAATGCCAATAAAATTTGCCTGCAAATTCTTTCGGCCGACTCACATCAGGGCTGCCGCAGAATAGTTTGGTATTTGGCGGAGTTGGTGGGGTCTACCTCCGTCAGCAACGTAGCTACCTGGGTTTTCTGCTGCTGATCGGGGCTGGTGCGGAATACATCCGAAATTTCGCCGGCCTTAGTGGTAAAAAAGGCCCGGGCCAGCAACGTGCCGGGCCGGCGCTGCACGGCCTGCTGTACTCCCTGCAGCGCGGTGGCTATGCTGGTACGGGCTTCCTCCGGCTTGGTAATGAAGATGTCCATTCCCTGCCGATAATAGGCATAGATGGCACTCCGGAAAGCTTCCAGCTGCGGGTCCTGCAGGTTATTGAGCAGCCAGTACCGGTTGCCGTTGTTGGTATCTTTCCAGCCTTCGTCGGCCTCGTTGGTGATGTTCTGAGACGCCGCATTTACCAGTACAGTCCGGGCCTTGTCGTAATATGGCGAACCACTCAAAGGCGAAAAGCTGTCCTGGTCCATGCCAATGATGATGTAGGCATAAAACGTGAGCAACGACGACAGATTACCCACAAACGTGGTTTCGGAGTAGTCAATCGGGTTCTGGGGGGAATAGTTGAATATCCAGCCCCGGTCGGCGAAGCTCAGCAGATTAGTTTCGTAGCTGGTACCGTACACCGGGCGCGTACTCAGGATACGCACCGTGGCTTTGTAGGTGCCGTTCTGCGGTATTTCGGTGATGCCTACAAACACCTTGCAGCGGATTCTCTCTTCCGGCCGGTAGGTCTGGTTAGTGAAAGCGCGCGTGTTCAGAAACGTCTGCATAGCATTGCGCATATCCTGCACCAGCTGCCGGTCCGAAATGGTCACGTTTTCGGTGGACACGGTTACTTCCGCCTGTAGTTCCTGAGCCCTTACCTGGCTGGTAACCAGTACAGCCGCGGATGAAAGCAGCAACGAAAAGAGTTTACGCATGTGGATGAGGCAAGCGGGCCAGAACGGCGTGTACAATATCACGAGCCACTTCGACCTTGGCTTTCAGGTCGAAGGTAGTTATTCGCCCATCAGCTTCCAGCAGGGTCACTTTGTTGGTATCGTGGCGGAAACCGGCCCCCGCGTCGCGCAGGGAGTTCAGTACCACGATATCAAAGTTTTTACGCCGGAGTTTGTCAAGGGCATGCACCTGCTCGTTTTCTGTTTCCAACGCAAAACCCACGGAAAATTGTTCGGGCCGCTTGGTTTTCCCGAGCTCCGCCGCAATATCCACGTTCTTCACCAGCTCCAGCGTGAGCGTATCACCGGCTTTTTTGATTTTGTTTTCGGCTACGTGCGCGGGCTTGTAATCGGCTACGGCGGCCGCAAACACCCATACATCGGCCGTGGCAGCTGCGGCGGCAGCTGCCTGGTACATTTCGTCGGCGGTTTGCACACGCACCGTTCGGATGTGCGCGTGGCCGGGGTCCGGCAGGGCAGTTGGGCCACTGATGAGCGTTACCTCTGCCCCGTTGGCGGCAAAGGTTTCGGCCAGCGCGTAGCCCATTTTGCCGGTGCTGTGGTTGCCAATGAACCGCACCGGGTCCAGGGGTTCGTAGGTAGGACCGGCCGTGATGAGGACGCGCATTTTTTGAATTAAGAATTATGAATTAAAAATTAAAAGTCAACTCCGTAGTCCGCTCTTGACTTTCTCTGGCCTGTGGCGGTATCAGGCAACTTCTCGTCACATTTTTAATTTTTAATTCTCAATTTTTAATTGAAAAAACCCTTTCAGCTCCTGCACAATATCCTCGGGTTCCAGCATGCGGCCAGGGCCGTTGAGGCCACTGGCCAGCTCGCCGGCCGGTGAGTTCCACACCGTGTTGCCGTACTGGCGCAGGCGCTGCAGGTTACCCTGCGTGGCCGGATGCTGATACATATCCAGATCCATGGCCGGGGCCACAAATACCGGGCAGCGGGCCGAAAGGTACACGGCATCCAGCAGCGTGTCGCAGAGGCCATTGGCAAAATGGGCCAGCGTGTTGGCCGACGCCGGCGCTACTACTAGGGCATCAGCCCATAGGCCCAGGTGTACGTGGTTGTGCCATTCACCCGCCCGCTCGTCCTTCAGGAAGCCCTGCAAAACCGGCTGTTTGGAAAGCGTGCCCAGCGTGAGCGGCGTAACGAAACCCGTGGCGGCAGGCGTCAGAATTACCTGCACCTCAGCGCCGGCCTGCACCAGCAGGCGTACCAGAAACACCGATTTATAAGCGGCAATACTGCCGCACACACCCACAAGAATTTTTCGACCCTGGAGCATCAGTCAGAGGAAAAGCAGCAAAATGAAACGGCGCGGGCGTAACGGCAAAAACGCCATACCGGGCCATGCGAAACAGGTCGCGGGGCTCAGCATGACGTTCTTACGGGGTCATACCAGATCAGAAAACTAGCCTTTCAGCTCGTCTTCAGCAGGAGTACGGAAGTGTACTTTACCTTCCAGGAACTCTTCTACCGCCAAGTTAGTAGGCTTGGGCAGACGCTCGTAGTGCTTGGAAATTTCGATTTGCTCCCGGTTTTCAAACACTTCCTCCAGGTTGTCGACGGTGGTAGCAAACTCAGCCAGCTTGCCGTTCAGCTCTTCTTTCAGCTTCACGGAAATCTGGTTAGCACGCTTCGAAATGATGGCAATGCTTTCGTACACGTTACCGGTTTCAGCGGTGAAATCCGACATGTTACGGGTTACAATGGAAGCAGGAACGTTGTTCGGAGTCTTCATATGAGGTTGATGTGCTGATTTTTGATGAGTTGATTTCTAATGTATTGATAAGCTACTGTGTTTCAGCCAGGATAGCCTCACAGCAGCAAAGTACGCATCAACACATTATTTCGCGGCGGTAGTTTCGGGCTTAAGCTTGGCTACTGCGTCGCGGGACTGGTCGTACATCCGTTCGGCGTCCTTCAGGTTTTTGCTTTGCGGGAAAGCGTCAATGAAGTTCTGGTAGAAGGCAATGGCTTCCAGATACCGCTCCCGCTGCTTTTCCTCCACACTTTCCGTAGCCAGATCAAACTGGGCACTGAGCTTCAGAAAAGCCGCCTGCTCGCCGTAGGCAGATGCCGGATACTGCTGCTGAAAACCCGTAAATGCCGTTACGGCCGACTGGTAATAGCGCAGGTCATAATACAGCCGGGCGGAGCGGAAAGCTTTATTTTCCAGCTTCTTCTGCAGCTCTTGCGACATACCCTCGGTTTCGGGGCGGAACTTGCTTTCGGGGAAGCGGTTCAGAAAATCCTGAATTACCTCCAGAGCAGTAAACGTATTCGTCTGGTCCAACTGGTAGTCCGGCGAGTCGCGGAACAGGGATTTGGCCTGCATAAAGGCCGACTCTTCGGCGTAAGTGGAGTTAGGATACGTTTCGTAGAACGTCTTGAAGTAGTAAGCACTCAGCGTGTAGTTGCGCTGCTGAAAGTTGGTATTGGCAAAATAGAACTGGGCCTTTTCCGATTCGGGGCGGCCTTTCAGCAGCGGAATTAACTCTTCCAGCAGAGTACCGGCTTTGAAGTAGTCACCCTTTTCGTAATACTGGATGGCGGCTTCATATTTCTTGTTCACATCAGTGCTCTTGAGCAGCTTTTGGTAGCCGGTGCAGGAGCCGAGCAGCAAGGTGCTCAATAACAGAACAAAAAAAGCAGGACGGAAAGACAGCATAAGGGCGCAAAGGTAAGAAGAATCGGTGAGGCAACTTCGTTGCCGGTTACTAGTTGTTGGTTGTTAGCCGGAAACGTTGCCTGCAACTCTATTTCTTCACCGGTTTGGGAGTTGGTTTTGGTTTTACAACCGCCGGCTTTTTTCGGGCCGGAGCAGCTTTTTTGGTGGTTGCTGATTTCGTTTTGACGGGGGCCGTCTTCTTTTTCGGTTTAACGGGTAGCGCAAAGTGCTTACCCAACGTCTGGCGACGGGTGGGGCGTTCCTTGGCGCGCCAGCGGAAATCCTTGAGTTTGGCGTCCTCCGGCTTCAGCTCGTTGGGCGGAATAAACTGAGCCTCGGGGTTAGTAAGGAAGCTGATGGTATTGAGTTTGCCGTCCTGAAACCGCAGCGCCATAGTGGCAGAGAGGCTTTTGTTGACGCCCGACACGGCCGTGTCGCCCTCAAGAGCATAGTACAGGCTCTCGGCGTTGCCAAGCACATCAATTTTTTTGATGGACTTGTCGCGGAAGTAGGCCACCATGTTGCGGCCCTTCACCTGGTTGAAGTTGAGCAGCGTGTCCTGCCCGATGCTGAACGCGTGCCCGAACAGGCGCATCTGGTCAATCTGCCCTTTGCGCTGCTGAATCTCCATCGAGTCGGAGGTGAGCTGGTTGCCCTTGTTCCAGAGCACCGGGTCGTGGCTGAGGTAGATGACGGAATCCTGCCGGTCGTAGGTCAGCGAGTCGCAGCGGCCCTGCAGGTCGGAGCGGAAGATGCGCACCTTACGGTAGGCGTAGATTACGCCGGCCTTGTTCTGGGGCGGGCGGCCCTCCACGCTCACCAGCGTATCGGCCGACAGATACAGGGTATCCTTGGCGTTGATGTTGCGCATCACCGGCTGGCTGCCGTACACCTTGGCCCGGCCCTGGGCCCGCCAGTACCGCCCCACGTCGCCCCGAATCACGAGGTTGTCCTTCTTCGAGGTCATCGATACGCGGCCGGTGGCTACGCCGTACTGCCGGGCTTCGTCGTAGTAGAGCTTGTCGCCACCCAGCAGGTAGTTGGGCGTTTCGATTTTGGCGTTCCGGGCGAAGTTGGAAATCTTGGTAACGGTGTTGTAGGTACCGTTTTCGGCGTAGAGGTTGCCCTGCTTGCCTTTAATGCGGGTGGGCCCGAAGAAGTAGGCAATCTTGCTGACAGTGTTGTACTGTAGCGTATCGGTGTCGATGGTATTGTCCTTGGTCACCAGCTTCACGTTTCGCTTGAAGCTGAACACCTTGCTCTGCGTGTTGTAGTAGCCGAACTGGCTGTCGAGCGTGTTTTCGGGGTCCTGGAGGTGGCCACCGGTGCTGTAATAGGCCAAGTTATTGTTCAGGTCGTAGTCGAGCAGCTGGGTGGTGAGCGTCATGCGCGGGTCGCGCATGGTTACGTTGCCGGTCATGCGGGCCTTGCGGGTGTCGCCGTCGTAGGTGCCCCGGTCGCCGGTAATGGTGATGGTGTCGTTCTGCACGATGCGCACGTTGCTGAACGCCTCCAGCGAGTTACGCTCGGTATATTGGTAGGCCGAGTCGCAAAACAACAGCGTGGTACCCTGGCGGAACTGCACGTTGCCCAGCACCTTCCGGATTTCCACCCCGTTGAAGGTGCCGCCCACCAGCTGGCCGGCACCGGGCAGCAGCTCAATTTGCTGGCCTTTCTGGGGGACAGGCTGAGTGCCCGGCCGCGCGGCCGGGCGCTGCTGGGCCCACGCCAGGACCGGCAGGAGCAGCAGCAACAGAAGAAAAAGAGGCTTCGGGAACGACATTTCGGCGCAAAGGTACAGAAGGGCGGTTGCTAACGGTTTTCTTTGTGGAATAGTATTGTAGTGCCTAGTGCTTGGTGCGTAGTGCTTAGTCTGTTCTAAGCTACCCACTTCACCCCACGGACCAAGCACTAGGCACTAAGCACTACCAACTAAGCACCATTTCATGCTCGACCGGATTCAAGCCTTCATTCAGGAACATGCCCTCTTCTCCCCTACCGACACATTGCTGGTAGCCGTCAGCGGCGGCCTCGACTCGGTGGTGCTGGCCGAGGTACTGCACCGGCTGGGTGTGAAGTTCGGGGTGGCACACTGCCACTTCGGGCTGCGGGGCGAGGAGGCCGACGCCGACGAGCAGTTTGTACGCAAACTGGCTGATAAGTACGAGGCCCCCTACTTCGTGGAGTTTTTCCAGACCAAGAAGTTTGCCGAGCAGGAAGGCATTTCGACGCAGATGGCCGCCCGGGCTTTGCGCTACGAGTGGTTTGAGCGCATCCGGGCGCAGCAGGGCTACGCCGCTGTAGCCACCGCCCACCACCAGCGCGACACGGCCGAAACCATGCTGCTGAACCTAGTGCACGGCACCGGCCTGGCGGGTTTGCACGGCATCCGGCCCAAAACCGGCCATCTGGTGCGCCCGTTGCTGGCCGTGAGCAAGCCCGACCTGTACGACTACGTGGTGGAAAACCGCCTGATCTGGCGCGAGGATGCCAGCAACGACTCGCCGGTGTACCAGCGCAACCGCCTGCGCCTGGAGGTGCTGCCCGTGCTGCGCGACATCAACCCTAGCCTGGACCACACCATGAGCGTAACGGCGGAGCGCGTGGGCGCGGCCGAGGAAATCGTGCGCCGCTATGTGGAGGAAACTGCTGCCCAGGCCCAGCGCCAGGAAGCCGAAGTAACTTACCTCGACATCCGGACGCTGCAGAAAACCGCCGCCACAGCCCTGGTGCTGCATGAGCTACTGCGGCCTTTCGGCTTCAGCTACCTCGTGACCAAGGACATTGTGCAGAGCTTCACAGCCGAGCCGGGCCGCCGCTTCGAGTCGCCGACGCACCAGCTGGTGAAGGATCGGGAGCAGCTGGTGATTACCCCGCGCAAGCTCCAGCACTTCGGCACCCACCAGCTGCAGGCCGGGCAGGAAGCCCTGAAAATCGACGGTCTACACCTGCGCACCGAGCTGACGGAAGTAACCGAAGGCTACGACGTGCCCAAAGGCAAAGCTTTGGCCGCTCTGGATGCCGACGTGCTCAAATTTCCGCTCACGGTGCGCCCCTGGCAGGAAGGCGACTGGTTTATGCCCATCGGCATGAAGGGCAAGAAGAAGCTCTCCGATTTCCTCATCGACCAGAAAGTACCCCTCAACCTTAAGGACAACGTGTGGGTGCTGGTATCCGCCGACGGCAAAATTGCCTGGGTTATCGGCTTCCGCCCCGATGAGCGGTTTAAAGTAACGGAGAATACCGAGCGGGTGCTGGTGGTGAAGCGGATGTAGAAGGTATGCTTTGTATCACGCGGAACGTCGCTAGCATAAAAGTCTCACTTCTTGCTTCTCATATCTAACTTCTATAAAGTAGCTTTACGCGCATCCCATAGTTCACACCCAATTCCATCCACTGATGAAAGTTACCGTAGTTGGAGCCGGCAACGTAGGCGCAACCTGCGCCGATGTACTGGCCACCCGCGAAATTGCCAACGAAATCGTCCTCGTTGACATCAAGGAAGGCATTGCCGAAGGCAAAGCCCTGGATATCTGGCAGAAAGCCCCCATCATCGGCTACGACTCCCGCACCGTGGGCGTAACCAACGACTACAGCCGCACCGCTGATTCGGACGTGGTGGTGATTACCTCGGGCCTGCCCCGCAAGCCCGGCATGAGCCGCGACGACCTGATTGCCACCAACGCCGGCATCGTGAAGTCGGTAACCGAGCAGGTGGTGAAATACTCGCCCAACGCCATCATCATCGTGGTGTCGAACCCGCTCGACGTGATGACCTACCAGGCGCACCTCACCTCGGGCCTGCCCCGCGAGAAGGTGTTTGGCATGGCCGGCATCCTGGACACGGCCCGCTACCGCGCCTTCCTGGCCGAGGCCCTCAACGTGAGCCCCAAAGACATTCAGGCCGTACTGATGGGTGGCCACGGCGACACCATGGTACCCCTGCCCCGCTACACCACCGTAGGCGGCATTCCCGTGACCGAGCTGATTGGCAAAGCAGAATTAGACGCCATTGTGCAGCGCACCGCCGTTGGTGGCGGTGAGCTGGTGAAGCTGATGGGTACTTCGGCCTGGTATGCCCCCGGTGCCGCCGCTGCCCAGATGGTAGAAGCCATTGTGCGCGACCAGCGCCGCGTGTTCCCCGTGTGCATTGAGTTGCAGGGTGAGTACGGCATCAACGGCGTGTACCTGGGTGCTCCGGTTATCCTGGGCAAAAACGGTATCGAAAAGGTAATCGAGCTGCAACTCAACGACGAGGAAAAGGCGCTGCTGGAAACCTCGCGCGGCCACGTGAAAGAAGTAATGGATGCACTGGACAATATGAGCAAGGCTTCGGCCTAGTTCTGCTCTATCACCATCAGCAAAAAAGCGGCTGTTCCTTATGGAGCAGCCGCTTTTTTGCGTTTGCAGGAAGCTGAAATTCGTATGTTGCCGGGGTAAACCCATCTATGCACTTCTACTTCACTGACACTAACCCCGAAATTACCGACGCCTGGCACCATGTTTTCGCCGATGTACCTCAGGTCACAATTCGCCACGGCTCCATTTTCGACGTGCCCGCCGATGCGCTGGTAAGCCCCGCTAACAGTTTCGGCTACATGAACGGCGGCATTGATTTTGCCATTTCCAAAACCCTGGGCTGGCATCTGGAGAAGGACCTTCAGCAGGTTATCCGCCAGAAATATTACGGGGAACTACTGGTGGGTCAGGCCGAAATTCTGCCTACCGGCCACGCGCAGTTCCCGTACCTGATTGCGGCGCCCACCATGCGCACGCCCATGACCATTACGCGCGGGCCGAATGTATACCACAGCATGCGGGCCATCTTGCTTCTGCTGCAACACGCCTGCCTGCCCGATGGCCGACCGGTGAAAGAAGTGGTGCAGACAGTAGCCGTACCGGGCTTAGGTACCGGCGTTGGGCAGGTAAGGCCGCTGGTGTGTGCCCGCCAGATGCGCATTGCCTGGGAAGATGTAATGCAGCAGAAACACGCTACTATAGCCGACTGGGAGGAAATGTGCGGCAACTACGCTTACTTCTACACCCACAACGAGTCCGATATCAAGTACGATATTCCGTAGCCCGCACATGCTCACTGCCCGGCACCTTCTCACCCGCCTCCACGCTCTGGCCGACCCTATCCGGGCGGTGGGAGTAGCCCGTTTTTTCAAAACCGGCCCCGGCGAGTATGGCGCGGGAGACAAGTTTCTGGGATTGACGATGCCGCAGCAGCGGGCATTGGCCCGGGAGTTTCGGGAACTACCGCTGCCCGAGGCAGAGCACCTGCTGGGCAGCCCCTGGCACGAGAGCCGCGCCGTAGCACTGGTTATCTGGACGCTGCAATTCGCTAAAGCAGGCCCGGCCGGGCGGCAGGCCATTTATGAGCGGTACCTGAACAACCGCCGCTTCGTGAACAACTGGGATTTAGTGGATATTTCCTGCCCTACCATCGTGGGTGGCTATTTGCAGGATAAAAACCGGGAGCCGCTGTACAAACTAGCGGCCGAAAACCACCTCTGGAGCCAACGGATAAGTATCGTTTCCACGCTGGCATTTATCCGCAAAGGGCAGTTTCAGGATACGTTTGCTATTGCCGAATTGCTGCTCACCCACCGCCACGACCTGATTCAGAAAGCCGTGGGCTGGATGCTGCGCGAAGTAGGCAAGCGGAACGAAGCGGCTCTGGAAGAATTCCTGACTGACCATCACGGCCAGCTACCGCGCACCACACTCCGCTATGCCACTGAGAGGCTGCCCACCGAGCGGCGCGCCTGGCACATGCGCAAATAAAATCCAGCTAAGCAAGACGGCGCAAATCGGCTTTGCCCAACTGCCATAGGCCAAATCCCAGCAAACCAGCCAACCCTAGCAACCCTATTGTGACTAAGTTACCCTGACCACTGCGTAACCACCAGAAATACACGCGCCGCTTCAGCAATACACGTCTATGAAAGCCAAAGTGCTCGGCCTGGTCATATACAGGCAAAGCAGATTCCACATTGCTGGTTATAGCATAGGCGTTACCCAGATCGAACAATAATTCCGCCATAATGGGGTCAGGCGAATGCACAAAGCTCAGGCGTTCTGACAACTGATAGTAAAGCGCATATTGAACGGAATCGAGCAATCTGCCACCACGCATATTCGACACTGGAGCCAATCCCTGGCCGAAATCCACTCCCAACAGATATTCAGCGTTGATGGCTTCTGTCCCGCGCAACTTGGCCCGCAAAATATTGATATGTAACCACTCCGTGCCTTTATGAGATTGGGGATTGAGCTGAACCGACCTTCGTATCCACTTCAGTGCCAACTTATTTAATCCCAATAGCTCATACACAGTACCCAGGTTAGCTGCCGTTTCATACTGGTTGGGCTGCCAGATATCCAGTTGTTCAAATACCTTACGCGCTTCAGCGTAGCGTCCCAAGTAGACCAGCACCAAGCCATAGCCAGCATAATCTGCTAATCGGTGATGGGCATTCCATCGGCTGTTGAGTTGCTGAAGATACTGGCGGTTAATAGGGGCCTCTGCAGCTAAATCCCGACCCACAGGGGGTTTAGGCACACTATAATTCACATCATCTGAGCTTTGCCATGACCCGTCCAGTTTGGTCGCTGCATGGTTGTTGAGGCACGCAGCCACTGGGTTAGCAAATAATAATAGAACCAGCGTTGCCACCTGGTTTACAAGCCGCCTCATTGGCACTTAATGTGATAGGCTAATTGATATGGCTCCTACCACTATTTCTGACTAGCTCGGAACAGCTTCTGCTTTTCCTCCTTGCTCAGACTCTCGTAGCCGGAGTGGGAAATCTTATCCAGAATCAGGTCGATTTCATCCTGGCCGGGTAGTGTGGGAGCTCCTTTTTTTACCACGGGAGCAGCCGGCGCGGCACTGGCGCTCCGGTGCGTGACGCGCAGATTGGGTCGGCCCGTCACCAGCCGCACAAAGAAGTCGCCCACGGCCTGCACGGGGCGGCCCAAGTCGCGGCCGGCCTGCAGCTGCTTCACAAACAGAAACCCGACAAGTGCTCCGCCGATGTGGGCAATGCCACCGCCGGGATTTCCCTGGTTAATAGCCAGCACCGACAGCAGAATTACTACGGCCGCAATGTACTTAATGCGTACGGCCCCCAGCAGAAACAGCATGAAGGTATAATCGGGTAGCAGCGTGGCCGCCGCCATAATAATAGCCGTTACCGCAGCCGAGGCCCCCAGCAACGGCACGCCCGCTGCCGCATACGGGCGCAGGGTAGGAATCAGGTTGAAAGCCAGCAGAAACAATGTTGCCCCGGCCAGTGCCCCCAGAATGTACAGACTAACCAAGCGCCGGTCGCCCAGGTATTCCCGGATCAGGGCCCCAAACCAGTAAAGATTCAGCAGGTTAAACAGGATGTGAAACGGACCTTCGTGGGTGAAGGCATACGTTAGCAGCGTCCAGGGGTGGCGCAGCAGGGAAGGCATATCGGAGGGCAACTCAAACTGCCGCAGCACATTGGGATAATAGGCCACCGTACCCGACAGATGCATGACTGCCTTGGTCAGTACCAGAAACACAAACACCAGCACATTAATCAGCAGCAGCTGATTCAGCGCGTTGTCGCGGCGGCTAAAGGCAGTTCGGATATCGTTGACGATGCTCATGAGTGGTGGGGCGGATGGTGGAAATACGGCCGGGCGGGCAGCAGGGTGGCAGGAAATGTCCACAATTTTCGTGCAAGCTGCTCCATACGGCGGCAGCCTGACAGGCTAGTACAGCCGGGTGCGGTTTCGCTGCCAGATCTGCAACACGATAAAGCCTACCAGCATTCCGCCTAGGTGGGCAAAGTGCGCCACATTGTCGCCCGGTACGCGGTACACGCCAAAGGCAAACTCGTACAGCCCGTACAGAATTACAAAATACTTGGCCTTGATGGGAATCGGCAGCGGAAACACCATCAGCGCCGTGTTCGGGAACAGCATGCCAAAGGCGAGGATAATGCCGAATAAGGCCCCCGAAGCCCCCACCATCGGGCCGTTCAGGCTCCGTTCATACAAGGCTTCCAACTGCTCCAGATTATCCTGGATGACGGCCGCGTTACCGGGATTTTTGTGCAGCTCATACGCCGCCGGCTTAAACGTATCCGCCAGTTCGGGCAGGTTGGTTTCCGCAAAGGCCATCAGGTTCAAATCGGTTGGCTCATTGCGGAAGGCCCCCAGCTGCTGGCCCATGCGGTGTACCTCGTAAGTGCGCAGCCCATCGTACAGCACCCCGGCCCCTACCCCGCAAATCAGCCAGAACGTGAGAAACCGCTTGGCGCCCCAACGCTGCTCTAGCAGTGGACCCAGGGAAATCAGGCCAATCATGTTGGAGAAAATGTGGCCCGTGTTGGCGTGCATAAACATGTACGTCAGAAACTGCCACGGCCAGAACATTGGCGACCCAATGGGATACAGGGCCAGCAGATTGAGGTTGAGTAGTTTTTCGGCCGCAATAAACACCACCACGTTGGCGATGAGCAGGTTGCGGACCATGGGGGTAAACTGGAACATAGCGAACTAATACAGGCAGAAGTGATTGCAGCAGGTGAAGCTACACAGATACGCAGTGCGGAGCTGAAGTGCCGGGCTCCGCTGATTGGCTAAGCCTACTTCCGGAACAGCTCCTGCAGCTGCCCCAGCTCCAGCATCACAATGGTGCGGCGGCCGTCGGGGGTGTAGTTGGGCACGGAGCAGGCGAACAGCCGGTCCACAATGGCCGTCATTTCCCGCTCCGAGAGGCGGGCCCCGCCGGCGCTGGCGGCTACGCGCCGGGCAAGGGCCCGGGCCATCTGCTCGCGCCGGTCCAGCTTCATGGGGCCGGCTGTGGTCCGGAACTGCTCAATGAGGCCTTCCAGCAGCTCCTTCTCGTCGCGGGCCGGCACGTCGGCCGGAATGCCTTCCACGGCAATGGTATTCTTGCCGAAATCGGTGAACCGGAAGCCCAGGGCTTTCAGGGAGTCTTCTACTTCGCGCAGAATGGCGAAATCCTGAGGCGTGAAGGTGATGGTGCGCGGGAACAGCAGGGTTTGCGAGGCGCTTACCTCCCGCTCCAGACTCTGGGTGTATTGCTCGTACAGAATCCGCTCCCGGGCCGCCACCTGGTCAATCAGCATCATCCCCGATTTCACGGGCACCAGCAGATACTGCTGGTGAAGCTGCAGCACCTTGTTGCCCGGCCCCGTGCTCGACTCGCGCAGGGGCAGCTCGGGCGAGGCCGGAGCCGCGGCCGCACTGGGCATAACCAGCGGCGTGGGTGGTGACACGGGCTCGGTTTCGGTTGGCTGCCAGCCAGCCGCCGTGGGCATGGCCGTGAAGCCCGCCTGCAGCGGTAGTGCGCCGGTCAGGGGGGCATCCTCGGCCGGTAGGTCTTCGTCCGGGGCCAGGGGCGTTATGGTGGGCACGGGCACGCCCACGGCGGTGGCTTCGTGCTCCACGTCGGGCACGCTCAATTGGCTCAGACTTTTGTAAAACTCCTCCAGCTCGCGCTTGGCCTGCTCGGTGGGGCGGGGCGGCAGCTGCCGCTCGTAGGCATCGGCGGAGGCGGGTCGGCCGGGGCTTTTGGCCGCCGCCCGGGCCGCCGAGGCCAGCGCATCGGGCTGGTAGCTGTCATCAAACGGGTTCTTCTCCTGCCCTGAGAGCCGCAGAGGCTGAATAGGCGCGAAGTTCACGTTGCCGTCGAAATCCAGCGACGGGGCCATGTTGTGCAGGCCCAGGCTCTGCTTGGCGGCGGCCCGCACAATGGCGTACACCGTCTTCTCGTCCTCGAACTTGATTTCGGTTTTGGTGGGGTGCACGTTGATGTCGATGGACTTGGGGTCGAGGTCCAGGAACAGCACGTAGAATGGGTGGGTGTCCTTAGGCAGCAGCCCCTCGTAGGCCGTCAGCACCGCGTGGTTGAGGTAGGCCGAGCGGATAAAGCGGTTATTGACAAAGAAAAACTGGTCGCCCCGGCTTTTCTTAGCCGATTCCGGCTTTCCGATGTAGCCTTTCACCGTCAGGAAGGGCGTCACCTCCTCCACCTGCGCCAGCTGCTCCTTATAGCCGTTGCCCAGCAACGCCACAATGCGCTGGCTGAGCTTGCCGGCCGGTAGGTTGAACACCTCCAAATCGTTCTGGAACAGCGAGAAGCTGATTTGCGGGTTAGCCAGCGCCACGTGCTGGAACTCGTCCAGAATGTGGCGCATCTCCACCGCGTTGCTTTTGAGGAAGTTGCGGCGGGCCGGCACGTTGAAAAACAGGTTTTTCACGCTGATGCTGGTACCATCGGGGCAGGCTACGGGTTGCTGGCTGGTAATCTGGGAGCCTTCCACCAGCAGCAGGGTGCCCGTGTCCTGGTCGCGCTGCTTGGTGCGCAGCTCCACCTGGGCCACGGCCGCAATGGAGGCCAGCGCCTCGCCCCGGAACCCCAAGGTACGGATGCGGAACAGGTCGTCGGTAGTGCGGATTTTACTGGTGGCGTGGCGCTCCAGGCTCATGCGGGCGTCGGTGGGGCTCATGCCCTGGCCGTTGTCCACCACCTGCACCAGCTGCTTGCCGGCATCCTTGATGATCAGCTGCACCTGAGTAGCGCCGGCATCCACAGCGTTTTCCAGCAGCTCTTTTACGGCCGAAGCCGGGCGCTGCACCACCTCGCCGGCGGCAATCTGGTTAGCTAAATATTCGGGCAGAAGTTGGATGATATCGGCCATAATGGAGCTGGAATCAAAAGAAAAAAGGCGGGTACCAGGAGTGGGCTTACGGCAGCTATCCGCTTGAGTACAACGGGCCTCGGGAATTTATGCGTAAGTTTGCGGCCAACTTTTGTGCGTACCACCGGAGATTAATTCGTTGGTTCCTGCGTTGGGAAGTGAGGCAGGCAGGGATTCAAAGGCCAACTACAGCGGCCCCTACCCCGGCCGGCAGCACTACCCGGCACCCTTTTTGGAGGGGCAAAAGTAGGGCTTTTCGGCTCGTCTACCAGTTCTCTTACCCTTCAGCACGAACCACCGGAGCCGATGCTCAAAGACTTTCGGATTGGACTTTTCCTGCTAGTACTGGCCTGCCTGGGCTGGGCTGTTTCTTCGTCCGTGCCGCGCGACAACGGGGCCCGTCCCATGTCGGTGGCCGAGCAGAACTGGGTGGACAGTGTGTTCACCTCCCTCACCCCCGACCAGCGCCTGGGCCAGCTGTTTATGGTGGCCGCCTACTCCAACAAGGACAAGCGCCACGCTCAGGCCATTGAAGGCCTGGTGCGCAACCAGGGCGTGGGCGGGCTGATGTTCCTGCAGGGCGGCCCCCGCCGCCAGGCGTTGCTCACCAACCGCTACCAGGTCGCCGCCAAAGTGCCCCTGCTCATTGCCATGGATGCCGAGTGGGGCCTGGATATGCGGCTGGATTCCAGCATGCACTTCGCCAAAGGCATGACGCTGGGCGCCATGGACGACGAGCAGTACGTGTACCAGATGGGCCGCGAAATTGCCCTCAAGATGAAGACGCTGGGCGTGCACATCAGCTTTTCGCCGGTGCTCGATGTCAATTCCAATCCCGATAACCCGGTTATCGGCAACCGCTCGTTCGGTGAAAACAAGGAGCAGGTAGCCAGCCGGGGCATTCAGTACATCCGGGGCCTGCAGGACCACGGCGTTATTGCCGTTGTGAAGCACTTCCCCGGTCACGGCGATACCGACGTGGACTCCCATGTGGCTTTGCCCGTTATTAACTCCGATTTGGGCCGCCTTACCAACGTGGACCTCTACCCCTTCCAAAAGTCCTTTGAGCAGGGCGTGATGGGCGTGATGGTGGGCCACCTGTACATGCCGCTGTTTGATACGGTGCGTACTCTCTCGGCCACGGTTTCCAAAAACCTGGTGACCGGACTGCTGAAGGAGAAGATGAACTACCGGGGCCTAGTGTTTACTGATGCCCTGAACATGAAGAGCGTGTCGAGCCTGTATAAGCCCGGCGAGCTGGACGCTTTGGCCCTGGCCGCCGGCAACGACGTGCTGCTGTTTTCGGAGGATGTGCCGATGGCCCTCACGAAAATAAAAGAAGCCATTGCCGCCGGTAAAATCGACCAGGCCGACGTGGATCAGCGGGTGCGTAAGATTCTGCGGGCCAAGTTCTGGGCGGGCCTGAATAAATATCAACCCATCGATGTGCCCAACCTGATGCAGAACCTGAACCGGCCCCTGAGCCGCATGGTGCAGCAGCAGATTTACGAGCACGCCACCACGGTGGTGAAAAACCAGGACGATATTCTGCCCTTCCACCGGCTGGATACCCTGCGTATTGCCGCCGTTACCATCGGCTCCGACGCGCCCACCTACAAGGAAATCATGGGCAAGTATCAGAACGGCCCGGTGTACGCCGTGCCCAACCGGTACGCGCTGGACAGCACATTTGCCCGCATCAGCAGCCGCCTCTCGCCCTACAACGTGGTGGTGGTGAGTCTGCACAACATGAACAACACGCCCACCCACAGCTACGGCATCGGGGAAGGGGCGTTGAAATTCCTGAAAGACCTGCGGGCCAACCCCAAGATTAAGACGGTAGTGGTGGCCTTCGGCAACGCCTACTCGCTGAAGTACCTGGAGGAAAACCGCAACCTGGTGTGCGCCTACGAGGATAACTACGCCTCGCACCTGGTGGTGCCGCAGGTGCTGTTTGGGGCGCTGCCGGCCAAGGGCCGCCTGCCCGTTACGGTGTCCGAAAACCTGAAAGTGGGTACCGGCCTGCCCACCCCCGACTTCAAGCGCCTGCGCTACGGCACGCCCGAGGAAGTGGGCCTCGACTCGAAGGTGCTCACCCAGATTGACAATGTGGCCCTGGAGGCCGTGGCCTACGCCGCCGCCCCCGGCTGCCAGGTGCTGGTAGCCAAGGACGGCATGGTGGTGTTCGATAAAAGCTACGGCTACGCCACTTACGATAAGCAGCAGCCCGTCAACAGCACCACCCTCTACGACCTGGCCTCGGTAACGAAAGTAGCCGGCACCCTGCAGGCCATCATGTACCTCAAAGACCAGGGCAAGCTCAACCTCGACGAGAAGGTGGCCGCCTACCTGCCCGAGCTGAAAGGCACCAATAAAAAGGACATGACGGTGCGCGAGGTGCTCATGCACCAGGCTGGCCTCAAACCTGGTATTCCTACCTGGGAAAAAACCATCACCAAAGCCGGCCCCAAGCCCACCTTCTACGCTAGCACCGAATCGGCCGAATTCTCGCGCGAGGTAACACCCGATTTGTTTAGCCTGCGTACCTCCGAGGACTCGGTGTGGACGTGGGTGCAGCGCTCCGGCCTGCTGCCCAAAACCAAGGGCAAGTACCCGGTGGAGTATTCCGACCTCAGCTTCATCATTCTGAAGCGGGTGGCCGAGAAGGTGCTGCAGCAGCCCATCGACGAGTTTCTGCAGAAGAACTTCTTCCAGCCGCTGGGCCTGGGCAACATGACCTACAACCCGCTCAGCAAATTCCCCAAATCCTGCATTGCCCCCACCGAAAACGACACGTACTTCCGCCGCACGCAGCTGCAGGGTACCGTGCACGATCAGACGGCGGCCATGATTGGGGGCGTGGGCGGCCACGCGGGCCTGTTCTCGAATGCCAACGACCTGGCCATTCTGATGCAGATGAACCTGCAGAACGGCCGCTACGGCGGGCAGCGCTACTTCCAGACGCCCGTGGTTACCGAGTTTGCCCGCAGCAGCGAGGCCGGCAACCGCCGCGGCCTGGGCTGGGACCGGGGCGACCCGACCAAGCCCGAGGGCCCCACCAGCAACCTCTCCCCGGCTAGCACCTTCGGCCACACCGGCTTCACGGGCACCTGCGTGTGGATGGACCCCGAAAACAAAATCCTCTACATCTTTCTTTCTAACCGCGTGTACCCCGACGCCGGCAATAACAAGCTGCGCCAGTACAACATCCGCACCCGCATCCACGACGTAATCTACAAGTCGCTGCAGAAGACATGATGTGTTGTCCAGCTTTTCCGTTCCTTTGATTCCGCAATCGGCGGCAGTACGTTCCTCGGAGCGACCTGCCGCCGATTTTTTTGTCCTTGCCCTGCCGTTGCGGGTTCCGCGCAGCATCTGAAGCCGACGCTACCGTCGAACCCCGGATTCTGTCGTATGACCCGCTAGCAGGCTCTCCCCTCTCTCCACTTCAGCCGTTCCCTGCAACGGCGCAAGCTCAAGCTACTGCTCTCATGAACATCGGCATTGTCTGTTACCCTACTTTCGGCGGCTCCGGCGTGGTGGCCACCGAGTTGGGCAAAGCCCTGGCCCAGCGCGGCCACCGGGTGCACTTCATCACCTACAGCCAGCCGGTCCGCCTCGATTTCTTCAACGAGAACCTGTTCTACCACGAGGTCTATATTCCGCCCTACCCGCTGTTCCAGTTCCCGCCCTACGAGCTGGCGCTGGCCTCGAAGATGGTGGACATTGTGCAAAACGAGAAGCTGGACGTGCTGCACGTGCACTACGCCATTCCGCACGCCTCGGCGGCCTACATGGCCAAGCAGATTCTGCTCACCCGCGGCATCCGCATTCCGGTGGTCACCACTTTGCACGGCACCGATATTACCCTAGTGGGCAAGGATGCCAGCTACGAGCCGGTGGTTACGTTTAGCATCAACCAGAGCGACGGGGTAACGGCCGTATCGGCTGATCTGCGCAAGGAAACCTACGAGTACTTCGCCATTGAAAAGGAGATTGAGGTAATTCCGAACTTCATCAACCTGGTGCGTTTCCAGAAGCAGGACAAGGGCCACTTCAAGGCGGCCATTGCCCCCAACGGCGAAAAGCTGCTGGTGCACACCAGTAACTTCCGCTCGGTGAAACGGGTGGAAGACGTGGTGCAGATTTTTGCGGGCGTGCGCAAGCAGATTCCGGCCAAGCTCCTGCTGGTCGGCGACGGCCCCGACCGGCCCCGCATCGAGAAGCTCTGCCGCGAAATCGGCTACTGCGACGATATCCGCTTCCTGGGCAAGCTCGAAGCCGTGGAGGAAGTCCTCAGTATTGCCGACCTGTTCCTAATGCCTTCCGAGAAGGAAAGCTTCGGCCTGGCCGCCCTGGAAGCCATGGCCTGCGAAGTACCCGTCATCAGCACCAACGCCGGCGGCATTCCCGAGCTGAACGAGCATGGCCTCACCGGCATGACCAGCGAAATCGGCGACGTGCCCGATATGGTGCAGAACGCCCTCTACGTGTTGGAAGACGAGAACCTGCCCCGCTTCAAAGCCGCCGCCCGCGCCCATGCCGAAACCTTCGCCGTAGAAATCATCGTGCCCCGCTACGAAGCCTGCTACCAGCGTGCCATTGCCGCCGCTTTGGTAACAGCGTAGGGGGCAAAAAGAAGAAGCCTGTCATTGCGAGCGAAGCGAAGCAATCCTTCCTTTTCAGGGCACAAAGCCTGAATAAGCAAAAAGCCCCTGACGTCCGTGCTGGCGTCAGGGGCTTTTGCTTAGGTCAGGGCTGAGAGCTTCGCGCAGGAAGGATTGCTTCGGCCTCCGGCCTCGCAATGACGGTCCTTTTTATTTAGAACATAGCCACGGCCTCGCGCTTTACGGCCAGTAGGGCGGCTTCTACGGGGTCGGGCTGGTTGTCCTGCATCAGGGTTTCCAGCACGCGACGGGCCAGCTCGGGGCCGCGGGCTTCCTGGGGGTTGGGCAGGCTGCGGAACTGGGTGCTGATGAGGTTTACGACGGCTTCCTGGGCCTGCTTTACGGCGGCCCAGGTTTCGGGCTGCATGTAGAGCTGCTGGCTGAGGTTGTGCTCCACCTCGGCCCGGATTTCCTGCAGCAGCAGGCGGTGATAGTCGGCGGCGGGCAGGCCGGCGCTGCTCACGCGCACCAGCAGGTTGTTGGGGCTGATGCGCTCCAGCAGTAGCGTCACGCGCTCCAGGGCCTGCAGGCGCAGCGGCAGGGTGGTTTTGCTGGCTTCCAGGCGCATTTCGATGAGACGGCGCTGCTGCTCCCGCTCCAGAAACTGCTGAAACAGGTAGTAAATAGCCCCGGCCACGATGAGCGCCGGCAGAATGATTTTGAGCAGATCGAAAATGTACGCGGTGGAATCCATGCGAGAGGGAGTAGCGGAAAAAGCCCCACGGCAGCCGCCTGGGCCGGCAAAGATACTTCGTGAACCGGAGGGCTCAAGCTGTTGTTATACGGCCAAACGCACCAAACGACCGACGTAGTGTGGCAGCCCCGATGCCAAGCAGCATTCGGAACTACTACTTGCTTCGTATCTTTGTCGCCTTACTTTCCTAAACAAGAACTCACTATGGCAACGGCCGTCTCCACGAAACTTGCTCCCATCAGCCTCACTCCCCGCGCGCTGGAGGAAGTCCGGAATATTCTGGTTGAGAAAAACGTACCCGGCGAATACGGCCTGCGCGTGGGCGTGCAGGGCGGCGGCTGCTCGGGCATGAGCTATCTGCTGGGCTTCGACAAACCCAAAGAACAGGACGAAACCTTCGACCTCGATGGCGTGCTGCTCATCATGGATAAGAAACACGCCATGTATGTGCTGGGCATGGAGGTTGACTTCCAGGACGGCCTCAACGCCCGCGGCTTTGTGTTCAATAACCCCCAGGCCAAGAGCACCTGCGGCTGCGGCTCGTCGTTCTCGGCGTAGTCAGCCTCTCTTCCAAAAACGCAACGAGCCCCGGCAGCAGTCGGGGCTCGTTGCGTTTTAGAAAAAAACACCCACCGTCATGCAGAGCGCAGCGAAGCATGACGGTGGGTGTATCTAAGCAGGTTGGTTGGCTGAGGACAGCAGCTGCATCACAGCAGCGGGGTCTTCTACCTCTACAATCAGTTCGTCAAATTCATCATGCTCCAGTCCGATGATGAGGGCGTTTTCGGCGTTATGCACGTCCCAGAAAACGCGCTTTTCGTCCTGGTAGAACGTGCCGGCGGCCAGCAGGCCGGGCACGTGGGTGCCGGGGGCCCGGATGCCTTTCCACCAGCCCTTCAGGATCTGTGGGTCCTGCCGCACGCTGCGGATATGGCTGGCCGGAATCTGCAGCTGGCTTTTGAAGGCCCACAGCTTGTGTAGGCCCTTGACGTTGAACGTAACGATGTCGCCTTCTTTAATTACTTCTACCATGTTGAGGGGGGCTAGCGTACTGGAATGGAGAATATTGGCTGTAAGTTAGCATTCTGACCATAGCTTCCACGGCGGGCCGTCCGGCAACCCCAAGGGAGCTTCACCAACCCTTCCTTCCTGCTTTTTGCGCGTATCCTGATGCGGTATTTTCTTTCTGTGGGCCTGTTGCTGGCGGCAGCCGGAGGCCTTCATGCTCAAGCCTTCACGCCTACCGAAATTGCCCGCTGGCAGCAGCAGGCCCGGCAGGTCACCATCACCCGCGACACCTGGGGCGTACCCCACGTGCAGGGCCAGACCGACGCCGACGCCGTGTTCGGGCTGCTGTACGCGCAGTGTGAGGACGATTTTCCGCGCGTTGAAACCAACTACCTCGACGCCATCGGCCGCCTGGCCGAAGTGGAGGGCGAAGCGGCCCTGTACCACGATTTGCGGGCCCGCCTGTTCATGGACACCACCCAGGCCATCCAACTCTACCAGAAAAGCCCGGCCTGGATGCAGCAATTGCTCAACGCCTTTGCCGATGGTACCAACTACTACCTCTACACTCACCCCGCGGTGAAGCCCCGGCTACTGCGCCGCTTCCAGCCCTGGATGCCCCTGATGTTCAGTGAGGGCAGCATCGGCGGCAACATCAGCGTGGTACCGCTGGAGCGGCTCAAGAATTTCTACGGCAGCCAGCGCAAATCTACCTCCTGGGTGCGGCCCGATGCGGGGCTGCTGGAGCGGGAGCCGGTGGGCTCCAACGGGTTTGCCATTGCGCCCGCCAAAAGCGCCAGCGGCCACGCCCTTCTACTTATCAACCCGCACACGTCGTTCTATTTCCGGCCCGAGGTGCAGGTAACCAGCCGGGCCGGCCTCAACGCCTACGGGGCCGTGACGTGGGGGCAGTTTTTCGTGTACCAGGGCTTCAACGAGCACTGCGGCTGGATGCACACCTCCAGCCAGGCCGACTCGATGGACGAGTACCTGGAAACCATTGAGCAGAAAAACGGCAAGTATTATTCCCGCTACGGCCGCAAGCTGCGCCCGGTGCAGGTAGTTACCCTCACCCTACCCTACCGCCAGCCCGATGGCACCATCGGCCGCCGGCAGTTCATCACCTACCGCACCCACCACGGCCCGGTGGTGGGCCAGCTGAGCGACACCCAATGGCTGACGGTGCGCATGATGGATACCCCGCTGGCCGCACTGGAGCAGTCGTTCCTGCGCACCAAGGCCACCGACTACACCAGCTTCCGGGAGGTGATGAAGCTGAACGGCAACGCCAGCAACAACACCGTGTTTGCCGACAGCAAGGGCACCATTGCCTACTGGCACGGCAACTTCATGCCCCGCCGCAACCCGCAGTTCGACTGGAGCCAGCCCGTGGACGGCAGCAACCCCGCTACTGAGTGGCAGGGCCTGCATAAAGTAGAGGAGCTGGTGCAGGTGCGCAACCCGGCCAGCGGCTGGATTCAGAACTGCAACGCCACGCCCTACACGGTATCCGGCCCCAGCAGCCCCGCCCGCAGCCAGTACCCCGCATACATGGCCCCCGACGCCGAGAATTACCGCGGCATCAACGCCGTACGGGTGCTGGGCCGCAAGTCGGTGTTCACCCTTGATACGCTGATTGCCGCCGCCAAAGACCCGTATCTGGCCGGGTTTGAGGAGCTGATTCCGGCCCTCACGAAGGACGTACAAACGGTGCAGGACGGCCCCAACCCGCCCACCGCCGAAGTGCTGGAGGCGGCCCGCCTGCTACAAAGCTGGGACCGGCGCTACGCCCGCACCTCGGTGCCCCAAACGGTGGCTACCTACTGGGCCGAGCGGCTGCTGCGCCTGGGCCGCAGCCGCGTGCCCGCCAACCAACCCCTCGACTACATCAGCCTCACCCAATACACCATCAGCCACACCACTGCCCCCGAGAAGGTGGCGGCTTTGCAGGAAACCCTGGACGAGCTGACCAGCGACTTTGGCACCTGGCGCACCACCTGGGGCGACGTAAACCGATTTCAGCGCCTGACCGGCAACGTGCAGGAAACCTACCGCGACGACCAGCCCAGCCTGCCCGTGGCCTTCACCTCCTCGGCCTGGGGCTCATTGGCGGCGTTCGGCTCCAAGGCCCGGCCCGGCACCAAAAAACGCTACGGCGACGTGGGCAACAGCTTTATTGCCGTGGTGGAGTTTGGACCCCGCGTGAAAGCCCGCTCGGTGCTGGCCGGCGGCAACAGCAACCGGCCCACCTCCCCCCACTTCCGCGACCAGGCCGCCCTCTACGCCGAAGAGAACTTTAAAGACGTGTGGTTTTACCCCGAAGACATCCAACAGCACGTGGAGCGCACCTATTCGCCGGGGCAGTAAGAGCGGTGTAGTGTAGAGACGCAACATCTTGCGTCTCGTCGTTGCTGATGTTGAAGCTGTTTAGGAAGATATAGGCTGTTATTCAGAACGTCATGCTGAGCTTGTCGAAGCATCTCTACCACTTCGTTGCATGTTACCTGACGAAGTGGTAGAGATGCTTCGACAAGCTCAGCATGACCGTGCCAGACTTTTTAAACAGTTTCATCGTTTGGTCCATCAGTTACCAAACCGTTCAACTGTGAGACGCAAAATATTGCGTCTCTACACTGTGCAGCCGTTCCTGTTCAGAACCTTAACCGCCGCCCCTGCTCCGGAAACACCAGCCGTACGCCCAGCGTGTTGGCCTGCCGCAACTCCTGCTGAATGGCGGACTCGTTGCTGGGTTTGCGGTGCGTGATGACGATGGGCAGGCCCTGCAGCGCGCCCGGACCACCGGCCAGCTGGCCCAGCACCGCCAGCTCCTGCAGCAGTAGCACCGGGGTGAGGTGGCCGAACAACTGCTTGGCGGGTTGCGCGTTGGCGTAGGAGGTTTCGATGAAGATGGCCTTGAGTTGCCGGGCCTGCACCAACGGGGCCACTACCTGCCAGAGTTGGCGGAGATTATCGGTCTGCTCCACAGTATCAGCGCCGGTGTCGCCGAGGTAGAGCAGGTAGCTGCTGCCGCTGCGCACCAGAAACGCGGCACTCTGGAAGGGCCGGCCGTGACTGAGGCGGAACGTCCGCACGCTCATGGCGGTGTTGGTCAGGGCCTGCTCGGGACCGGGCGTCAGCTCACGGAGCTGGTATTTACCCAGCGCGGGCGGGTTGCCGGCCGGCCCGAAGTTGGGCCAGGCCCGCCAGTTGAAGTAGTCGTTCTGGAGCGTGGCCAGGCACTCGGGCAGCCCGTAGATGGGTTTCGGGGCATCATCGGGGGCACCCAGTAGCAGCCCCGCCACGTGGTCGAGGTGGGCATGCGACACCAGGTAGCCCTTAATGCGGGTGCGGATGGTTTCGGCAGCCGGGCCGGGCAGCGCCTTGCGGGCCACGGCCCGTACCACGCCGTTGTACACGGTGCCGGCATCTAGGCAAACGTACTCCGCCGAGCCGGCCGGGGCCACCAGGTAGGCCGAAAGGTTGCTTTCATCCACCCCGCCCTTTACCCCCAGCGGCACCACCGTGAAGACCGATTGAGCCGTGGCATTTTGGATTCCTGCCAGGGCCATACCAAGCCCTACACACCATGTTTTTATCATCATCTATTCTGATTTACCGTCCCACGTGCGGTCAGGTGTCAGCCGACGGCGCTTCAGAATGGAAAAGACTTCTGCCCCGTCCGGATTATCCAGCTCACTCAGCTTCATGAGGCCGGTTTCGTAACAGTCATCCACGCTTTCCAGCTGCCACCGGACCAGCTTCCCATCCGAATTCAGATACAGTTCTGCGTAAGCCCGGCTGGCATTTCGAACTTTCTCACAGGCTTCCTCGCACGAGGCTGCTTTTATCAGGAGCCACCGCTGCTCACATAACTGCAGTCCCTGAGTTTCGCCTTCGATCTGAACGGCCACGGTTGTTTGCACGCCATAAAACTGCTGCTGCTTTTTCATAGTGCTATCTGAATGTCTTTTATCTCTTACTTAAAATCACGCCGACGATTATGATAGCCCATATCAGTGCGACAAGCAACATGTTGAGGTCATACCATCGGATAAAGCGTTTTTCGAAAGGTGTTCTTTTACCAGATTCAATTCGCCATATTCCAGCCGGTGCCCACCAACGCATAATACCGAATAAAGGCAGGCCCAATACTACACTCAACATCAAGTAAACTACAAATGGCATCCCATTGGGTGGTGATATGAATCGGTATAATACGGCTCCTATTCCATAGATATTGAGAAGCAAACAGATTCCGATGGATGATAAGGCTACGATAGGCTTCATATAATTACATGTTATTCTTTTTCCACCCTTCCTTCGTCAGCTCAAACCGCACTTCGCCGCTGGCGGTACGGCCGGTGTCCTGCCAGCCCTGGCGGCGGTAGAATTCCTCAGCGCGGGTGCCGGGGGCGGTGCTGAGCCAGATGGGATGGTCAGTTTGCGCGAAATACCAGTGCAGCAGCTGGTGGAGCAGGGTTTTGCCGAGGCCCTTCCGGTCGAAGTCGGGGTGCACGAACAGGGCCCACACGCTGTGTTCCTGCGCATCAGCAATGGCGAAGCCCACCACCCGGCCCGCCTCTTCGGCCACCCAGCCTCGGCCCCGCTCGGTCAGGTAGTGCAGGCAGTCGGCTTCCGTCACTAGGGCGCGGTTGCGCAGCACGTTTTCGCGCACGGCCAAGCGCACTTCCATCAGGGCCGGAATATCCGCGGGTTGGGCAGGTCGGTACAACATAGGGTTTCAGAAACGTGCGCCGAAAATTATCCATTTCCGGCGCAATCCGTTCCGAGGAATCCATCCTACCTTATGGCTATGCTCCCGCCTACCCTGCCCTTCCAGCGCGAAACTCTGCTCCGGCAACTTGATCCGCCGCAGCTTTGGGACCTCATTGTCATAGGCGGCGGGGCCACGGGGCTGGGCGTGGCTCTCGACGGCCTGAGCCGGGGCTACAAAACGCTGTTGCTGGAGCGCTACGATTTTGCCAAGGGCACCAGCAGCCGCAGCACCAAGCTGGTGCACGGCGGCGTGCGGTACTTGGCCCAGGGCGACATCGGGCTGGTGCGTGAGGCACTGCACGAGCGGGGTTTGCTGCTGCGCAACGCCCCCCACCTCTGCCACAACCAGTCGTTCATCATCCCGAGCTACACATGGTGGGGCGGCCCGTTCTATACTCTGGGGCTGAAGCTGTACGATCTGCTGGCCGGCCGGCTTAGCCTGGGCCCCACCACCCGCATCGGCCCGACCGAAACCCTGCGCCGCCTGGGCAACCTGCGGCCCACCGGCCTGCGCGGCGGCGTGGTCTACCACGACGGGCAGTTCGACGATGCCCGCCTGGCCGTGAACCTGGCCCAGACGGGTATTGAGCTGGGCGGCACCCTGCTCAACCACGTGGCCGTAACCGGTCTGCTGAAAGATAACAACGGTCAAATAGCTGGTGTGCGGGCCATGAACCAGGAAACCGGTCAGGCCTACGAAGTGCGCGCCCGCACCGTGGTGAATGCCACCGGCGTGTTCGTGGACGCCATCCGGCAGCTCGATGCGCCCGGCACGGCCCCGCTGGTACGGCCCAGCCAGGGCATTCATCTGGTGCTGGATAAGTCGTTTCTGCCGGGCCCGGATGCGCTGATGATTCCGAAAACCGACGACGGACGGGTGCTGTTTGCCGTGCCCTGGCACGGCCGCGTAGTGGTGGGCACCACCGATACCCCGCTATCCGAAACCCGCGAGGAACCTCGGGCCCTGGAAGCGGAAATCGACTTTGTGCTGCGCACCGCCGGCCGCTACCTGGCCCGCCCACCCCGGCGCGAAGATGTGCTGAGCCTGTTTGCCGGTCTGCGCCCGTTGGCCGCCCCGCAACACGGCTCGGCCCAGACCAAAGAAATTTCCCGCAGCCACAAAATTCTGGTTTCCGATACCGGCCTGCTCACCATTACCGGCGGCAAGTGGACTACCTACCGCCCCATGGGTCAGGATGTGGTAGACCGCCTCATTGCCCTGGGCAAACTCCCCGCCGCCCCCAGCCGCACGGCCACGCTACCCATCCACGGCGCTCAGCCCACCACCGACTACCGCAGCCACCTCTACGTGTACGGCTCCGACCAGCCGGCGCTGCTGACGCTTATCCGGCAGCAACCGGCGCTGGGCGAGAAGCTGGACCCACAATTGGAGTTTACCCGCGCCGAAGTAGTGTGGGCCGCCCGCTACGAAATGGCCCGCACCGTGGAGGACGTGCTGGCCCGCCGCGTGCGGCTGCTGTTTCTAGATGCCCGGGCGGCCCGGCGTGTAGCCCCCACCGTAGCTGCGTTGCTGGCGCAGGAACTGGGGTTTGATGCTAATTGGCAGCAGCGGCAGGTGGCGGAGTTTGAGCAGGTAGCGCGGCAGTATTTGCCCCGAATTAGCTAAACGCCACCGGGTAGCCGACGCCCCGCAAATCCTCCTCCAGCTGCTGCCAGTCTTCCAGCTCGTTGTTCAGGTTCAGGGCGGCAGCCTTGGTCAGGGGTTCGTGCTGATAGATGGCGGCTACGGCTTCGGGTTCCAGCGGCTCCCGCTCGGTTTCGTCGAGGTAGTACTCGTTGGCCCAGCCGGCGTAGGTGGCGGGGTCCTGGTCGAAGATGTAAAGCAGCTCCTCCGAGCCATCGTCCTCGTTTTCCACCACGCCGGTTTGCCAGCCGTGGGCGGACGTGTACCACAGGCAGAAGGTGGTACCGATGGAATTCACCGGCTCCCCGAAGATAAATTCTTCGAAGGCCTCCGGCAGGCCGCGGGTTACCTGCGCCTTTTCGGACTGGTCGTAGTCGGCCAGGAAGCCGTTGATGCAGCAGCCTTCGGGACGGAACAACACCAGCATCTGGTCACCTTCCCCGTCGCTCATCTCAAACAGGGCCTCCTGTGCGTCCCACTCCGGGTTGTAGGTGTAGTAGCGGTACTCCGGCTCGGGTGAGTTGATGGCGTCCAACGCGGCCAACGACTGGCAAAGGCGTTGCAGCGTGGCCGCGTCAGGCAGTTGGGAGGGGTCGAGGGTTGAAATCATGGAGTGCGGGATCTTCAATTTGATTTTATTCCTGCAACGGAATGGTTACTTCACAGGCATAGTCTACAGGATATGCATCAGCAGTATCTTTTACTTGCCAATACTGTTTCCAATAGCTCCACCACTGTCGATTCTTTTCTTCTACCTCTGATAACAATACTTCTCCTTCGTGGGATAAAATCCTCAGTGATTCGGCACCTATCAACATCCCTACGCCACCCGCTCGAAAACACATTCTAACAGGGCTTTTATTGAAATCCGGTGAAAAAGGTTTCTCCCCAAATACTGTTTGAACAGTACTCAGCTCCCTCACGATTTCTTGTATCAGTACATCATCGATGAAAGTAAAGAAGCCATAGCTGCATGTAAAACCGTCCGTTTCATCTCGCTGCAGTTTTTGAGGCCATAAATTCACCTCTTCAACCGGCATATTTTTATCTGATAGAAAACTAACGGAAGTAGGATTGCGAAACTGCAGCGCCACCATAGTAGAGGGTGCTTTTTCAATAGTTGGATTAGAGAATAGCAGTTGGGCCCCACGAAACTCCAATTGCACCAAATCAGGCCATTCAGCCACTCACCAACTCCAGATACCTACGTCACTGATAGCCTCCGCTAAGACACTTAAGGCATTCTGATTCATATATCAATACGTTTTGGTCATGTCCTCTGGTACTACTAGCACAAAATCGGCTTTCTGCTGATTGTCTTTGTTTAGGTTGTCAAGGCTGGCCTGCAAAACGGTGCTGATGGTGAGCACCTTCAGCTTCGGATTCTGCTGGCGTAGGTAGGCCAGAATACCGTCGTGGTTGTCGGAGTGGAAGCTGCCGTTGAGGTGCAGCAGCAGGTGGTCGGCGGGGCGGGCCTGGTTCAGGAAGTAGGCCATGGTGGCATCCTTGAGGGCCTGGGCCCGGATGATGTTCTCCACCCCGGCCGCGTGGGCTGCGTCGCCCCCGAACATCTTGGCCATCTGCTGGTAACCGGGCAGCGCAAAATCAACCGTCAGCGGCAGCGGAGCCAGCCAGGCTTTTTCGGCGACGGGCAGGGCGTTCAGCGTTTCGAGCCCGCCTTTGGCTACCTGGGAGGCGTAGCGGCGCGGCACGTTGGTGCCCACCACCCGGAACTTCTGCTGCCGGGCCAGCTGCAGCAGCGGGCGGTAGTCGGTGGCGTAGTTGGGCCAGGGGCGGCTGTCGGCTTCGAAAGCTTTGTCGTCCAGCTCGCCGGTGGTGTACTGGTCTACCAACGGCTGCACGTCACGCTCAAACATTTCCAGCCCCAGCACCAGCTGGCCCTGGCGCAGGCGCAGCAGGTCTTTGGTAAGCTGCAGCTCCAGCCAGTGCCCGATGGGGTCGTTGTGCTGCTCGCCGAAGAACACCACGTCAGCCGCGGCCAGCTCCCGGAGCATCTTGTCGTAGCCGGCGGGTTTACCGGCGGCCGTAAACAGGCGGTAGGCCGGCCGGTCCTGGGCATGCAGGCTCAGGCTGAATAGCAGGGCCAGTAAAAACAACGATGTGCGCATACCACGAAGATACCGGCTCCCGACCAACCGCACGGCATGGCCGGGCTGCCAACACCAAACTACCCCGACACCTTGCGGTACCGGGGCAGCTGTGGCGGCTACACTCACAGGTTAGCTCTGCTCGTTGCTTGTGTTAGCACGAAGGAAATGCGCATACCATCAAAAAAATGGTAGTGCATTTCAGTGAATCCGTATTGTGGATGAAAGTAGAAATCAAGGTAGCTGTCACCTAGTTTGTCGTGAGTTGCAACGGATTTAATCAGCCAGCACCCAGGTAAACTCAGGGCTCCGTATTGCCGGGTTTCATGGCGCACCACTTGGTAGGTACTGCGCACCGAACCAATGAATTTACCCCACCCTACTGAAATAGTTGTTTGATTAAACCACTGACCACCTGACCGTAAAGAATCAAGCCATACTTCAGGAAACGGTGCTATTTCTGTATGTATGTATTGGTTGTCCCGGAACGGATGAAACCAGACTTTCTGTCTATTTTCGATGGCACCTGTAACATGGGTACGCGCCCAACTATACCGTTTAGGCTTGTCCGGGCGCTTGGTGGTAGGGTCTGGGTATACCAGAAAGGTGATGGAATCCTGCGCCGTGTAGTGATAATGGATACGGATGGCTTTTTGGGTTTTACGCTGTGCCGCCCAAGGAGTCCCAGTTGCTTCCAGCGTGACGCCGCCCCGGCTAAGTGTATCACCGGCTGGATTGATAAAAACGGCCCGATACTCATACGTGCGCCCCGCCCGGAAAATCACCAGACTATCGGGCGCAGCTGAAGGATGTATACTGATAGAAAGTGCCCCAAGGACATAGGCTGCGAACATAGTCAGGGTAAATTAAGGATGGTAACGATCCAATAATACAGGAATACGCAACACCAAACTGCCCCGGCACCTTGCGGTACCGGGGCAGCTGCGGCGTACTCTGAGGGGAAAATCTAGCCTTTGTAGAACAGCCACTTCGACAGCTCGCCGTAGGTCACTTTCTTGCCGTACATCAGGATGCCCACGCGGTAGATGCGGCCAGCCAGCCAGATGGTACCCAGGAATCCGCCAATCAGCAACAGCATCGACAGCCCCAGCTGCCACATGGGCACGCCCCCGAAGGGCAGCCGCATCATCATGGCAATGGGCGAGGTAAACGGAATCATCGACATCCAGAAGGCCACCTGCCCGTTGGGGTTGGTGGTAAGCGTGGCCTGGGCCACCACGAAGGTGAGCACCAGCGGCATGGTCACGGGCATCATAAACTGCTGGGTGTCGGTTTCACTGTCTACGGCCGAGCCGATGGCCCCAAACAGCGCCCCGTAGAACAGGTAGCCACCCAGGAAGTAGAACAGGAAGCAGCCGGCAATCAGGGCCACGTTGATGTCGGCCGTTTTCAGGGCCTGCACAATGGCATTGCCTTCTTTCTTGGTTTCCTTATCCTTCACCACAACGGCCGTATTGCCTGCGGCGGTGTTCACCTGCTCCACCCGTTTCTGCGCAATTTTCTCCGGACTGATGGAGCCGGTAACAGCCGACATAATTCCGAACGACAATACCAGCCACAGCGCCAGTTGCGTGAACCCTACGCCGGCAATGCCCAGCACCTTGCCCATCATCAGCTGAAACGGCTTCACTGACGAAATAACCACTTCCACAATGCGGTTAGTCTTTTCCTCCATCACCCCGCGCATAATCTGGATGCCGTAGATGAAGATGAACATGTAAATCAGGAAGCCGCACACGTAGGCTACGCCGGTGCTTACGCCGGTGCTGGAGCTTCGCTCCCCATCGTCGCTGAGGCTGATGGTCTGCAGATCCACATCGGCCTTCATGGTGTTGAGCACTGCCTGGTCGATGCCGGCTTTTTTGAGGCGCTGGGCCTCCACGGCGTTTTCTACGGCCCGCTCAATATCCCGCTGCAACGACAGGCCCAGTCCCTTGCGCGAGAACACCTGAAAGCCGTTGGGCGTGGCCAAGTCCAGTTTCGGGATGTACAGCAGGGCATCGTACTTGGCCTTCTTGAATTCGGCTTTGGCGGCCGGCAGGTCCGGCGATACGCGGGTGAAGCTGATATCCTCCTTCGGATCGGGCAGCTTGTCAACAAAGAGCCCGCCGGCATCGGCCACGGCTACCACCTTGTTGTTGTCCGACATGGTGGCAATCAGCACCGGCACGGCGAAGATGGCGGCCGTAATCAGCGGCCCCAGCAACGACATAATGATAAAGCTCTTTTTGCGCACCCGCGTGAGGTATTCACGCTGCGCAATCAGCCAGGTCTTGGACATGAGAGTAGAGAAGTTAAATGCAGGAAGTCGGGAAAAGAGGAGAAAAACAAGTTGGCGGCAGAGCCCAGGAACGATGTCCGGCTTCTACCCTTTCACGGCCATTTCCTCCTCCGTGGGCACGTAATCGGGGTGGGTTTCGCGCACGCGCCGGATAAAGATGTCATTGATGCTGGGCACCATTTCGCGGAAGGCGTGCACCTCCACCCCGGCCGGCCCGATGAGGTAGCGCAGCAAGTCGTTGGGCGTGGCACCGGCGTGCAGCTTCACGATGTCGTAGAAGTGGCCGTTTTCGCGCTCCTGGTGCCGAACCACCTCGAAATCGGGGTGTACCAGCATGGGGCGGCCCTTACCTTCCACCTCGTAGGTCTGGGTGCGGTAGGCGTCGCGCACCTCACGTACGGGGCCGTCCAGCACTTTGCGCGAGCGGTTAATCAGGGCAATATGGTCGCACATTTCCTCCACCGATTCCATGCGGTGGGTGCTGAAGATGATGCTGGTGCCCCGGTCGCGCATGGCCAGAATCTCGTCCTTGAGCAGGTTGGCGTTGATGGGGTCGAAGCCGGAGAAAGGCTCGTCCAGAATCACCAGCTCGGGGTCGTGCACCACGGTGGCAATGAACTGAATCTTCTGCTGCATGCCCTTGCTCAGGTCCTCGATGTTCTTCTCGGCCCAGCCTTTGATATCGAACCGCTCCAGCCAGCTCTTGATTTTCACGCGGGCTTCCTCCTTCGGAATGCCTTTGAGTTGGGCCAGGTACAGCAGCTGCTCCCCCACTTTCATCTTCTTGTAGAGCCCCCGCTCTTCGGGCAGGTAGCCGATACGGCCGATGTGGGAAGGGTTCAACGGCTCGCCCTTGAACAGCACCTGCCCCGAGTCGGCCCCGGTAATCTGGGTGATGATGCGGATCAGGGACGTTTTGCCGGCCCCGTTGGGGCCCAGCAGCCCAAAGATGGAGCCTTCGGGCACCACGAGGCTCACGCCATCGAGGGCCGTGTGGGCGGCGTACTGCTTGCGTACGTCGCGGACTTCGAGGATAGGTGTTTTCACAGCGCAGAGAGACACAAAGGTTACAGATGTAATATTACAGGAACCCGATAAAGGCACCACCGGAATTCCAACCAACCGGCATTTTCGGGACCTGAACTGTCGGAAAGGGTACCTGAACGGGCGTTATTCGGGGGCCTCCAGCTCGCGCAGAGCCGCTTCCAGCTGGTCGAGGTGGCGGCCGTAGCGGCGCTGGTGCTCTTTCCTGCCCATACTATAGGCGGCGTATACAACCGCTACAACTACCACCCCCGTACCTAATGCAGTGGCCACATGCCACTTCCAGGCAGCCTGAGCCGGATTCAGGTAATCCAGTACATATTCGGCCCGCACAACCAATACAATAACGACCAGCATCACCAGGGATACGACGCCTACATAGTCATGCAGACGCATCAGTCGGCGGAATCTGGCAATCCGGGTCTTTAGAAAGCTGTACAGATTATCATTTTGCTGCTCCATTTCCCTGAGTACCTGCAGACGCCGGTATACAATCACGCCTACTACAGCCAACATCAGCATAACGCACACGACAAACCGCTGCAGGTTTACCTCATGCCGGCCAAAAACCAAGGCATTGAATCCGCTCAGGATAAAGGCCATTACAACCCAGCTTAGCTCTTTCGTGGCATTTTTTCTTAGCCGGTGCAGCGGATTCGTAGAGGTAGAGGAGGCAAGCATGGTACGTAGGGTTTGTTCAGTGGAAAAAGTATCGGCAGGAGAAACGGGAGAAGGTGTCTGCTGCCATTTCCGGCGAAAATCATCGAGTTCCATCAGGCAACGAGGGGAAGAAGTTGGCGGAGTTTATCCTGCACGCGGTGCATTTTCACGCGTACATGGTTCTGGGTGATGCCGAGGATGTCGGCCATTTCCTCGTAAGTGCGCTCCTCCAGGTACAGCAGCACGAAGGCTTTTTCTACATCCGAGAGCCGCTCAATGGCGCGGTAGAGCTGGGCCAGGTCGTCGGCATCGGGGCCATCGGGCGGCGGGACGGGCAGCTCGGGCGGGGCGGCCCCGCCGAGGCGGGCCGGCGCGGGGGCGCGGGTGCGGCGGCGCAGGTCGGTAATGGCCACGTTCAGCGCCACCCGGTACAGCCAGGTACTGAGCTTGGCGGCTCCCGGCCGATACTGCGGCCACGCCCGCCACAGCTGCAGCACGATTTCCTGGTACAGGTCCTGCCGGTCATCGGCATCGGCGCAGTACAGGCGTGCCACCCGACGCAGCAGGGGCTGGTGCTCGTTCAGCAGGCGCAGAAAATCCGGGGAGGCGGCGGGCATACGGTGGGGAAGTTTGCCGGATATATCGGCAACCCCACCGCCGCATTACAACCAGGTCACACTTTTTTTTATCTGATCAGCCAACCACCAGTCTTGCAATCCACTGCATCCCGGTAGTACCCGTCCGGCACAAGCTGAAGCGTGTGCCACAAAAAAGCCCGCTCCCCTGAGCAGGGAAGCGGGCTATAATCATCCGTGAAATCCGATGGATCCGGCTAAATCCGTGATTATTGGAAGTACTCCTTCACTTTCTCGAAGAAGCCTTTCTCGTTTTTGCCGGGGTTGGGCGTGAAGTTACGGGCGTCGCGGAGTTTCTCCAGCAGCTCGCGCTCCTCGCTGGTCACGTTCTTGGGCGTCCAGACGCTCAGGTGAATCAGTTGGTCGCCGCGGCCGTAGCCATTGATGTCCTTGATGCCCTTGCCGCGCAGGCGCAGGATTTTGCCCGGCTGGGTGCCCGGCTCCACCTTGATTTTCACCTTGCCCTCAATGGTGGGCACCTCAATGCTGGCACCCAGGGCAGCATCCACGAACGAGAGGTACTGCTCGAACATGATGTTGTTGCCCTCCCGCTTCAGCGACTCGTGCGGCTCCTCCTCAATCTGAATGAGCAGGTCGCCGGGCACGCCGCCGCGCTCCGGGAAGTTGCCCTTGCCGTTCATGCTCAGCTGCATGCCCTCGGCCACGCCGGCCGGAATGTTGATGGGAATAACTTCCTCGTGCAGCTGGCGGCCGTCGCCGTGGCAGACGTCGCACTTGCTGGTTACTACCTTGCCTTCACCGTCGCAGGTGGGGCAGGTGCTGGCGCTTACCATCTGGCCGAGCATGGTGTTCACCACGCGCTTCACCTGGCCCTGGCCGTTGCAGGTGCCGCAGGTTTTCAGGTCGGTACCGTTTTTAGCGCCGGTGCCCGAGCAGGTGTTGCAGGCCACGTAGCGCTTCACCTTGATTTTCTTCTCCACGCCGTTGGCCACTTCTTCCAGGTCCAGCTTCAGCTTGATGCGCAGGTTGGAGCCCTTGCGCACGCGCCGGCCCTGGCCGCGGCCCCCGCCCCCGAAGAAGCTCTCAAAGCCGCCTCCACCGCCACCACCGAAGATGTCGCCGAAGTGGCTGAAGATGTCCTCCATGCTGGGGCCACCGCCGTTGCCACCCATACCCTGGTGCCCGTACTGGTCGTAGCGGGCACGCTTGTTGGGGTCCGACAAGGCCTCGTAGGCCTCGGCCGCCTCTTTGAACTTGTCCTCGGCCGAGGGGTCATCGGGGTTTTTATCGGGGTGATACTTGATAGCCAGCTTCCGGTACGCCGATTTCAGCTCGTCGCCGGAGGCTGATTTGGCTACGCCCAACACCTCGTAATAATCTCGCTTCGTTGCCATGTTGGTAGTGTACTTCATCCGTCGTGCAGAGGCGCAGCCGAAGCATCTCGCGTGCAGACAGTAGGTGTTACTATGTATTCAATGTGCCACGCGAGATGCTTCGGCTGCGCCTCTGCATGACGTTCTTTCTCGTTACTGGCCCAGTACCACTTTGGCGTGGCGAATTACCTTGTCGCCGAGGTAGTAGCCTTTCTCTACCTCATCCACAATTTTGCCCTTCAGGTCTTCCGTAGGGGCCGGAATCTGGGTAATGGCTTCGTGCAGTTCGGGGTCGAAGGCACCACCTTTGGTTTCCATGGTGGTGAGGCCCTTTTGCGTGAGGGTCTTGCTGAGCTTGTTATAGATGATGTCCACACTCTCGCGCACGGCGTTGGCGTCTTCCGTGTCTTTGGTGTGGTGGCGGGCCCGGTCGAAATCATCAAGCACCGGCAGCAGGGACACCATCAACTCCTGGTTGGCGGTTTTGAACAGGTCGGCACGCTCCTTAGTGGTGCGGCGCTTGTAGTTCTCAAACTCGGCGGCCAGGCGCAGGTACTTATCTTTCAGATCAGCCAGCTCCGCATCGGTTTTGGAAGCCGTGGCGTGGGGCGCACCCTCGGCACCGGCTACTTCGCCGTTGCCAGTGGTATCGTCGGTCATTTCGCCCGCTGTGTGGTCAGCAGCTGTAGGCTCTTGGGTTTCTTCGGGGTTCAGGTTGGTATCGTCAGCCATTTTCGCTTTAAATCGTCGGAATGGGTTGAAGCTTGGGGACATAGAGTAGAAACCGGACACAAGGAGCGCGCCAAAGGCCGTCAACTGTCAGTTTGACACAGAAACCGTTGGTTTGCTGGGATTGGTTCAGACGAGGTGGCAAACCAATGACAGCTTACTTGCATATCCTGTACCTTTCATAGGATGCAGCACCAATTTACTCCTGACCAGTGGGCTACACTTCAGCAACAATTTCCTATCGGGAGTAAGGTGCACGGCCGTGTTGTACATGTAGCACGCTTTGGAGTGTTTGTAGAGCTTGATGAGTTTCCTGCGGATAACGTGCTGCTGGAGATATTCCAGATGCCACAACGTGAGTTGGAACCGCTGCAGCGCCTGACGTATCCGGATGGCTATCCTGCAGTGGGTACCCGCATTGAAGCGTTTATTCTTCATTGGCCCGAACAATCAGGTCAGATACGACTAACACAAAAGCACTACAACTGACTATGACTGCTAACCCCTACCCAGACTGGTTAACCAAACTCGGCCTCTTTCTCACTGTCTTTACTTTTTTCTACCTCTTATGAGAATGGTTTACAATCGGGGTTATTGCCAACCAAGAAAAGATTGAAGCCTATATGTTTGGGTCAGAGGCAATGCGTGGAGAGGGAGGAGAACACTATGCTTCAGCGGAAACCTACGCCACTTCGGCACTGCATGGCGCATGCTGGTTGCTTCCGCTGATTGTCACCTTTGCATTGGCAGTCAAACAAGGAACCCGCCCCTACCGGTGGCTGGCCGTTGCATCTGTTGTCCTTGTCAAAACCCTGACCATACTCATCTATTAACCTTACGCCTCATGCAGCGCCTGCCAGATCATGTCCTTCAGCGGCTGAATGTTCTTGTTGGTGAGGCTGGAGATGAAGATGGTGGGCAGATCCGTGGGCAAAGACGTACGAATTTCCGCTTCCAGCTCCTCATCCAGCATATCCGCTTTGGTAATGGCCAACAGGCGCTTTTTATCCAATAACTCGGGATTGAACTGCTCCAACTCGCTGAGCAATACCTCGTATTCGGCATTGATGTCAGGCGAGTCGCAGCTGATCATGAACAGCAGGATAGAGTTACGTTCAATGTGGCGCAGGAAACGGTGCCCCAGCCCCCGACCCTCGGCGGCGCCTTCAATGATACCCGGAATATCGGCCATAACAAACGACTTATAGTCGCGGTAGGCTACTACGCCCAGGTTGGGCGTGAGCGTGGTGAAGGCGTAGTCGGCAATTTTGGGTTTAGCCGCCGAAACCACCGACAGCAATGTGCTTTTGCCAGCGTTGGGGAAGCCCACCAGGCCCACATCGGCCAGCAGCTTCAGCTCCAGTACTACCCACTCATCAATACCCGGCTCGCCGGGCTGGGCGTACTGCGGGGCCTGGTTGGTGGCCGATTTGAAGTGGTCGTTGCCAAGGCCGCCGCGCCCGCCGGGCGTGAGAATGAGGCGCTGCCCGTCCTCGGTAATTTCCAGCTTTTTCTCGCCGGTTTCCGCATCACGCGCCACGGTACCGAGGGGTACCTGGATGATGATGTCTTCCCCCTGCTTGCCGGAGCGCAGGTTTTCACCGCCGTTTTCGCCGGCCTGGGCAATCAGGTGCTTTTGGTACTGCAGGTGCAGCAGCGTCCAGAGTTGGGAGCTACCCTCCAAGATGATGTGGCCGCCCCGGCCCCCGTCGCCCCCGTCGGGGCCGCCGTTGGGCAGGCCCTTGGCCCGGAAAAAGTGGTGCGAACCCGCCCCACCCTTGCCCGAGCGGCAGTTGATTTTGACGTAGTCGATGAAGTTGTTGGAAGCCACTTCTGAGAAGTTAGAATTTAGAAGCCAGAAATCAGAAGCCGGTGTGCTCCATTGTTCAGCCTGCAAAGTGAGTTGTCTGAAAAACAGCTGTCATCCTGAGCGAAGCGAAGGACCTTATGCCGGTTGAACTGTAATCGTTGTGACGACTCGCTCAGATGGGATAAGATCCTTTGCTTCGCTCAGGATGACAGATGATTCTGCCACTACCCAGGCGGGTAGCAGCGGCAAAGTTACGCTTTTACTTCATCGGTTGCTTGGCGGCTGCCTTCCGTAGCGGCCGGCTGGTGCTCGTCCAGGATGGTGCAGATCTGCCCGAAGATGTCTTCGATGGCACCAATGCCGTTCAGGGCGTGGAATTTCTGCTGGTTCGCGTAGTAGCCGGCTACCTGGGCAGTTTCGGTGTTGTACACCGTTACGCGCTTACGGATTTTGGTTTCGTCCTGGTCATCGGGGCGGCCGGAGGTTTTGCCGCGCTCCAACAGGCGCTTCACCAGCTCTTCCTCGGCTACTTCCAACGCCACCATGCACGATACCGAGGTTTCGTGCTCGGCCAGTAGCCGGTCGAGGCTTTCGGCCTGCGGTACGGTGCGCGGGAAACCGTCGAAGATAAAACCCGAGGCCTGCTTGTTGTCTTTCAGGGCCGAGTCAATCATGCCAATCACCACTTCATCGGGCACCAGCAGACCTTCGTCCATGAGTTTCTTGGCCCGCAGGCCCAGTTCAGTACCCTGGCTGATTTGGGCACGGAGGAGGTCACCGGTGGAAAGATGCACCAGATTATAGCGGGCAATAAGCTTCTGGCTTTGCGTTCCTTTACCGGCGCCGGGCGGGCCGAAGAGCACGAGATTCAGCATGAGTAGCTAGGGGTTTACGCGGGAAGGAGAAAACGGGAGGGGTTTGGTAAGATACACAAGGAATGGGAAAGCCTCTACGTGCGCCGGCGAATTTTAGCTGTACCAGCCGCCGCCTCAGGCCCTACACCGCCTTGTATACATCGGGGTAGTTACGGCCCAGACCATCGAAATCAAGACCGTAGCCGACAATAAAATCATTGGGAATGCTCAGGCCCACGTAGCGCAGGGCCAGCTCGTGCTGCAGGCACTCGGGCTTGAGAAACAGCGTGGCCACTTCCAGAGAAGCCGGCTGCTGCTTACCCAGGGTTTCCAGCAGCATGCGCATGGTGTGGCCGGTGTCCACAATATCCTCCACAATGATGACGTGGCGGCCTTTCAGATCCTCGGTGAGGCCCAGCACTTCCTTCACCTCACCGGTGCTGTTGGTGCCCTGGTAAGAGGCCACCCGAATAAAGCAGACTTCACAAGGCAGGCTTACTTCCTTCAGCAAATCGGCGGCGAACATGAACGAGCCGTTCAGGACGACCACGAACATCACCGGCTGGCCGGCGTAGTCCTGGTTGAGCTGGGTAGCAACCTGTTTGATGGCCGCCTGCAACTCCGCAGCCGACAGATAGGGTTCAAACTGCTTGTTGTGCAGCGAAATATGGTCCGGTGTCATCCGTTTGGGGTTGGGCCGTGGGTGAGCGGGCGGGCAAAGGTAACAGAAAAAGCCGCCCCCTTGGCAGGAGGCGGCTTTGTCGGTTGCTCGTTGCTAATTGGCAGTTGTTCGTTACTCGTTGTCCGTTGCTCGTTATTTGTTCTGAATTCCTACTGGTTTCCGTCTACCAACTGACAACCAGCAACGAACAACTACGAACTCATTTCCCCAGCATTACTTGTACTGCCTCCAGGGCACAGTCTGTCACATCGGCGTATTGCACTTTGGGGCGCACTGCCTCTTCGGTTTTGCGCTGCCATTGCGGCTCCTGCTGCCGAGCCATACCCCGCTCAGGAGCAGCAATGTGCGGGGCAATTACCAGGGACACGATGCTCATGAGCTTGATGAGAATGTTCATGCTGGGGCCCGAGGTATCCTTGAAGGGGTCCCCTACCGTATCGCCGGTGACGGAGGCTTTATGGGCTTCGGAACCTTTATAGTGGGTTTCTCCGTCAATCACCACCCCTTTCTCAAACGACTTCTTGGCGTTGTCCCAGGCCCCGCCGGCGTTGCTCTGGAACATGGCCATCAACACCCCCGACACCGTAACGCCGGCCAACGTACCGCCCAACACCTCGGGCCCGAAGGTGAAACCCACCAGTACCGGCACAATGAGGGCAATAGCACCGGGCAGCATCATTTCTCGGATGGCCGCCTGGGTAGATATGGCCACGCACTTTTCGTACTCGGGCCGGCCGGTGCCTTCCATAATGCCCGGAATTTCGCGGAACTGCCGGCGTACTTCCTGCACCATGGCCATGGCCGCCCGCCCCACGGCCGCAATTGCCAGCGCCGAGAAGATGAACGGAATCATAGCCCCCACAAAAAGCCCGGCCAGCACCCGGGCGTTGCTGATATCAATGGCGTTGATGTTGGCCGTGCCCATAAACGCAGCAAACAGCGCCAGTGAGGTAAGGGCCGCCGAGGCAATAGCGAAGCCCTTGCCGGTTGCGGCCGTAGTGTTGCCCACGGCGTCCAGAATGTCGGTCCGTTCGCGCACTTCCTTGGGTAGCTCGCTCATTTCGGCAATACCGCCGGCGTTATCGGCAATGGGCCCGAAGGCATCAATGGCCAGCTGCATGGCGGTGGTGGCCATCATGCCGGCGGCAGCAATGGCTACGCCGTAGAGGCCGGCGCACTCGTAACTGAGGATAATGCCGGCCGCCAGCACCAGAATGGGCAGCACCGTGCTTTCCATACCCACAGCCAAGCCACCAATTACGGTGGTAGCGTGCCCCGTACTGCTCTGGCGCACAATGCTGAGCACCGGCCGCTTGCCCATAGCCGTGTAGTATTCCGTGATGATGCTCATGAGCGTACCTACTACCAACCCCACCAGCACGGCATAAAACACGTTCATGGAGTTGAAGGTGATACCCCGAATGGTCAGGTCTTCCGCCGGCAGCATCCAGCGGATAATGAAGAACGAAGCCACGGCCGATACCAGTACCGACACGTAGTTGCCCAGGTTCAGCGCGGCCTGCACGCTGCCGCCCTCCTTCACCCGCACGCACAGAATCCCGATCAGCGAGGCAACAATACCCATGCCGGCAATAGCCATCGGCAGCAGAATAGGCGACAAACCCTGAAACTGGTCGCCGCGGGCGACTACCTCCCGGCCTAGCACCATGGTAGCCAGAATAGTGGCTACGTAGGAACCGAACAGGTCAGCGCCCATGCCGGCCACGTCGCCCACGTTGTCGCCCACGTTGTCGGCAATGGTGGCGGGGTTGCGGGGGTCGTCTTCGGGAATACCGGCTTCCACTTTACCTACCAGGTCAGCGCCCACGTCGGCCGCTTTGGTGTAGATGCCGCCGCCCACGCGGGCAAACAAGGCAATGCTTTCGGCCCCCAGTGAGAAGCCCGTCAGCACTTCCAGGGCCGTTTCCATCTCAATGCCGTTGGCCGAGCCGTTCTTGCTGATCACAAACATCTGGTAGAATACCAAGAACAGGGAGCCCAGTCCCAGCACCGCCAGACCGGCTACGCCCATTCCCATTACCGAGCCGCCTGAAAACGACACATTCAGTGCTTTGCTCAGCGAAGTGCGGGCGGCCTGGGCCGTGCGCACGTTGGCTTTTGTAGCAATCTTCATCCCAATGAAGCCCGCCAGCGCCGAGAATACGGATCCAATCAGGAAGGCAATAACAATGACGGGGCTGGACTTTTCGCCGGTGCTGCCCAGGTAGAACAGACACACCCCGGCAATCAGCCCAAACAGGGCCAATACTCTGTACTCGGCGCGCAGGAAGGCAATAGCCCCATCGGCAATGTAGCCGGCAATGGTGCGCATTCGCTCATCACCCGCATCCTGCCGGCTCACCCAGCCGGCGCGCAGCCACGTGTAGAGCAACGCCAGCACACCCAGGGCCGGCACTACGTAAAGAAAATTCATCATAAACGGTGGGAACAGGGAGTTATGGTTGGGAGAGAACTGAAAGAACGAATGGGCGGGTAAAATAGAAGTTATTCCCTAATAATCAGCCGTTATAGCCTCGACGCCATAGAAAAGCGGCTGGTTCCGGAGAAAAGTCTCCGGAACCAGCCGCCATATCAGTTATTGCACTACGATTCAGCCAGTTTTACAGCTCCCGCATCAATACCTGATACAAAGCCAGCATACTGTCGATGTCGCGCTTATCCACGATTTCGTGGGGGGTGTGTACGTTATCTTCGGGGGCACCGATAAAGCACCAGTCCCAGGGCTGCGCGCCGTGCTGCAGCTCTTTGGCATCAGACCCGCCGCTGCCTTCCACTTCCAATTGAAACGGCACACCCGAAGCCTCTGCAATACGTCGGATGCGGTCCACGTAGCTACGGCGCGGAATCAGGGAGTCGCGCAGAGAAATGGCAACGCCCTGGCCCGGCTGTACGCCTTCCGTTACCCAGGTGATGTCGGAAATCAGCGCCTGCCGCACGCCATAGGTTTCGTAGATATATTTGGCCAGGTAGGCCACCGAGCCGCCGCCGTGCTCTTCCCAGCAGCTAAAGGCCACGATGCCATCCTTCAGCGTTTCACACAGGCGCAGGGCATTCCAGACGCCCAGGCGGTTATCCAGGTAGCAGCTCTGCACCGTGGTATCAGTTTCCCGGAAGTCGCAGTAAAAGGTCAATTCCGTGCCCCGCTCAATTTCCCGGTGATAATCGTAGCTGAGTGCACCGGTTTCTTCATGCACTACCAGAGTGCAGTCTATTTTTCCCAGCGAGTCCTCTCCCACCAGTCGGTAGCCGTTTTCGACAACCGGTCCACCGATGCGCACCAACTGCCGGCCGTAGCGCACAGTAAACCCGATACTGTCCAAGTGCGCAAAAACGGCCGTACGAGGCCTTCCAAATACTAGAATAATGCAATCCTGGAACTCTGCCCCGGCCAGCACGGTTGGCTGAGTGTGCCAGGCCGCTTGGTTGTGCTGTATGTAGCGAAGCAGGTATTCCGTTAAAGCTGATTCGTTACCGGAAGGCGCAGGAATCTGACAGAGGGCTTGTAAAAGCTGCATACGACGTATCTTATTTGTCCAAAATTAGGACAAATGTTCTACTTTAGCCGCTTGGAATGGCGGTGTAGGGCATAGCTTGTTCGTGTGTGAAACCGCAACTGAAGTATACTTATGCTCCCACGATTTCACTATGTTCTGCTTCTGCTGCTTCTGCTGCCACTGGTCAGCCGGGCACAGAAGCCGAACACTCCCCAGCAGTCTGCGGCTTCACCCGACACCGTGAAGCAGGTACGGCTGGAAAACGTGGATGTAGCTCCGGCCGCTATTGACACCAAAGGCTGGCTGCTGCTGGATAAGGATATTCAGACCGAGCTGGAAGGGGCGGTGTACAATTTGTACAACTTCAAGTACGATAAGGCCGAGCGGCAGTTTCGGAGTCTGCGCCGCCGCTACCCCAACCACCCCATGCCCTATTTCCTGCTGGGCCTGAGCACGTGGTGGAAAATCATGCCCAGCAACATCACCAACAAGCAGTACGATAAGCAGTTTTTTGCCTACATGGATACCACCATTACCAAGGGGGAAGCCATGTACAAGGCCGATGACAAAAACTACGAAGCCTGCTTTTTCCTGGCAGCCGGCTACGGCTTCGACGGCCGCCTGCACGCCGAGCGGCACGACTGGCGCAAGGCTACTGTCAGTGCCAAGCGGGCACTGGATTACCTCGATAAAAGCAAAGAAGCTAATGGCCTCAGCCCGGAGTTTTTGTTCGGGCAAGCGTTGTTCAACTATTACGCCGTCTGGATTCCGGACAACTACCCGCTGCTGAAACCGGTGCTGCTGTTCTTCCCAAAAGGCAACAAGCAGTTGGGCCTGCAGCAATTGCGCAATGTGGCTGACAACGGATTTTACGTAGGTCCGGAGGCGCGGGTATTTCTGATGCGGATTCTGCTCAACGAGGAAGATAAGCCCGAGCAGGCAATGCCGCTGGCCCGCTATCTGGCCACTACCTACCCCGATAACGGCTATTTCCAACGCATCTACGCCAATATTTGCTTCCGGCAGGGCGAGCTTCGGGAATGTGAACGGGTCAGCCGGGATATTCTAGATAAGCTGAACCGGGGCCTGCCGGGGTACGAAGCCAACAGTGGCCGGTACGCAACTTTCTTTATGGGGTATCTGATGCAGAACCGCTATAAAGACAACGCTAAGGCCAAAGAGTATTATCAGCGCAGCATTGTGTTTGCCGAGCAGAACGGGGAAACCAACTATGGTTTCTATGTGTTTTCGAACCTTGAGTTGGCCCGGATTGCCGACAAAGCAAAAGACCCGCAGACAGCACGCCGGTATTACGCCGTAGTACTAGATAAATCCGACAAGAAATCCGAACAGTATCAGGAAGCCAAAGCGTACCTGAAGAAAAAGCAGAAGTAACTCTGCACCCAGCCGCGCATGGAGCTCAAAGACCTTTTCCTGACCCCGCTTTATCTCGGCCTGTTTTACGGGCTGGCCTTTGCGCTGCGCAAGCGGTTTACCAACCCCCTAACCAGAAAGTATTTTATTCCGGCTTTGTCCGTAAAATTTCTGGGTGCTATTTCACTGGGCCTGATTTATCAGTTTTATTACGGTGGCGGTGACACGTTCAATTATTTCTTTCATATAAAAGTCTTACACAACGCGTTTTCTGATTCCATTGGCTTAGGCATACGTCTGCTGGAAGCACCTGAAATTCCTGACGCCGATATGTTACGCTATACTAGCCAGATGTACTGGTACCAAGCACCCACTGAGTATTTTGTGGTTAGAATAGGCTCGATTATTTCTTTATTTTGTTTTAACACATATACTATTATTGCGCTTGGGTTTGCCAGTATAAGTTTTGCTGGTATGTGGGCTATGTACGTAACATTCCTTCGTATTTACCCCCAAGCATACAAGAAACTTGCTTTGGCTGTATTTTTTCTACCTTCTGTGTTTTTTTGGGGCTCCGGTTTGATGAAAGACTCCTTATGTATTGGAGCATTAGGATGGGTATTTTACGGGTTTTATCACGTATTCATTGCCAAAAAGAATATTATACAAGCTGCCATTCTTGGTAGCTTGGGTGTATACATGCTTATATCAATCAAAATATACATTTTACTCTCATTTATGCCACCTGGGCTATTATGGATATTTAACGAAAATAATCAACGAATCAAGTCTACAGCATTACGCTTGGTTCTTAAACCTCTTTTTTTGCTACTCGGTTTAGGTGCCGGATATTTTGGTGCTACTGGTCTAACAGCAGGGGATGAAAAATACGATGTAGAAAAAATAGGCGAACGAACAAAGATCAACCAGGAATATTTGACCAATTATGTTGCTAACGGCTCAGCATATTCTATTGGTGAGTTTGATGGTAGCGCAAGTTCCCTATTAAAAACAGCGCCTCAGGCCATCGTTGTTTCTATTTTTCGACCTTTTCTTTTTGAGGTTCGCAATCCGGTTATGCTATTATCAGCGCTTGAGGCAACTCTGTTTATCTGGTTAACAATTTCCTTATTATACAAAACAGGTCTTGGAAAAGGATTAGGCATTATTATTGGCACACCTATTATTCTATTCAGCTTTCTATTTTCAATTGTATTTGCTATTGGTGTAGGAATTAACAGCGGAAATTTTGGCACGCTGGTGCGCTATAAAATTCCGCTCATGCCGTTTTATCTAGCTGGCCTATATGTACTTCAAGCAAAAGCCAGCCAACATTCGTCCAAACGAAAATTGACTAACTGAACTCCTCAACTGAATAGGGCTAGGAAATTGGGCCAGTTAGCAGCAACTGAGTAACGCTCAACAATAGTTTGCCGAGCCTTTGCCCCCAATGTCTGTCGCAATTCAGGGTCGAGCAGTAGCTTTCGCAAGCTAGTTTCCCAATCCGTTGGCGACACACACACATACCCGTTTACATCATTTTGTACTACTTCTGTATTCATACCCACTGGCGACACTAACGCCGGCTCGCCAAGAGCCATATACTGCAAAGCCTTAAATGCGCATTTACCCTTTGCCCACATATCATCTTCCAAAGGCATGAGGCCTACATGAAAGCTGAGTAGGTCTTCTATTTCCGTTTCTTTATGCCAAGGCTGGTATACTAGGCTACGCAGTGGCAAGGACGGTGGCTGATTGGAAATAACTCGGAATTCAAAGTCAAACTCCTGCTCTAACCGAGACAATACCGGTACCACCTGATCCAAGTACTTTAGTGTTGAATGTGTACCTGTCCAACCAATTACGAATTTTTCCTGCTGCTGCTGATTACGCACCCGGTTATGCAAGTGCTCAGTGTCAATAGTGGTAGGATTTACAATGGCTCGGGCACTAAATTGACTTGCATAATCGCGCAAGTAGGCGTTACCGCAACTTACTTTGTATGCCCAGCGGCAGATGCTGCCTACCTTGTGGTGCCACTTCACCCCGGCCACGATGCTGTTAGCCGCCGACGTATTCGGTATCCAGATGGCGTCGTCGAAGTCGTATACGATGCGCTTGCCGAAGACCTTGGCAATAATCCACTCGAAGATGGGCGGCCCAATGGGCGAGGCTTCGCGGTGAATGAAGACGAAATCGGCTTTGGGCACGGAAAACAGCAGCAGAAAGCGCCGCAAAAATCCGCCGATGATGCCCAGGGCCTTATGCAGCGTGTGGCCCGGCTTGTAGAGAATACCCCAGGTGTCCTCGGAAATAAACGACTCCAACTGGTAGGTGTGGCCCGCGCCGGCCAAGAAATGCAGGTACTGCTCGAACCGGAAACGCTGAGACGGAGCTTTGCCGGGAGGATACGGCACCAAAAACAAGATATGCATAAACAGAGAAGTAGCCCGTAGGCAGTCGTATAAGAAGCGAGCTGCAAAAGTACGCTAACTCCGTGCAAGAGCCTACTGCTGCGCCAGCAGCCACAGGTGAAACCCCAGCTACCGCTCTACCAAGGCAAAGCACCCTGCTCATAAAACCGGCAGGCCGCTTGTTTTGCCCCCTGCGTAGTAACGCGCAATGCCCAAAAGCCTGCCGCCTGCGCCTCTCGGTACGCGCCGGCCAGCAGCGCCTGCCAAATGCCCTGCCGACGCCATTGCGCATCTACTGCCACTAGGCCAATGGTCAGTTCTTCCCCTTGCTTCTCGAGGGTAAGCAGCCCCTGCACAACCTGGCTGGCAGACGGCTGATACACCAGCACCTGCCCGTCGGCCAGGGCCTTTGCCAGCCACTGAGTGTAGAGCTGCTCTAACTTGCCGGGCGCAAAGGTGGAGTCGGTGCGAAAGCGCGAATACGCGCCGCTTTGCAACGCCAGGGCCGTCAGGTCGGGTGGGGCGACCGGGCCACCAGCTGCACGGCTTCGGGCACCGGCGGGAGTTGGGCCGGCAAGGTGCGGACGTAGATGCACTTATCGTCGGTGGGCTGCACCCCCAGAGCCTGGGCCGCTTGCCTGGAAACCACATCCTCGGGGCTTACAAACCAGTACAGCAGCCGCCAGCCTTGGCCACCGGCCTGAACCAGCCGCTCCCGCAGGGCCTCAGCCGATAGACCCGCACCAACCAGCCGGCCGACAGGAAAACCGAAAAAGGCACTGTCCCACTCCAGGGGCACGATAGAATTGCTGGCAGTCATGAATCGTTGCGGGTGTAGGAAACAGCAGCGCGCGAGGTGGCGGCGGGAAGCCGCCGGAAGCGGGCCGAGTATATTCGCCGGGCAAAGAGTGGCTCGTATTACCTTTGGCAAAGTAGCGGCTTGTTTTCGGCTGCCGCCCGGCTTTCTTTGCCTGTTCTTCCTGCTTCCCTCCTACCCCAGTATGTCCACTGCCCCCGTCCGGCCTTTTTTCTCAGTTGTCAGCCCCGTGTACCGGGCTGAACATCTATTGGCAGAACTGGTGCAACGGCTGCATACTGCCTTGGCTCCCCTCACCGAGTCCTACGAAATTATCCTAGTCGACGACAGCAGCCCGGACGGCAGCTGGAGTCAGATTCAGGAGCTGGCCGCGCAGGATGCGCGTATTCGGGGCCTGCGGCTGAGCCGCAACTTCGGGCAACACCACGCCATTACGGCTGGCCTCGATGCCGTGCAGGGGGAGTGGGTGGTGGTGATGGACTGCGACTTGCAGGACCGTCCCGAGGAAATACCGGCCTTATATCAGCGGGCCCAGCAGGGCTACGATGTGGTCCTAGCCAGCCGTACCGTGCGCCAGGATGGCTGGCTCAAAACCAAAATTTCCGGGGCGTTTTACGCCCTGCTTTCCTACCTTACCGGCACCTACCAAGATGCGCAGGTGGCAAATTTCGGCCTCTATCACCATCGTGCTATTGCCGCCGTGAGTCAGCTGCGGGAAAGTATCCGTTACTTCCCGATCATGATCCGCTGGGTGGGCTTCCAGCAAACGACCCTGAACGTGCAGCATGCGCTCGAAGGCCGGCCCGGCACCTACAGCTTCGGGCGCCGGCTGCAGCTGGCCACCGACGTCATCTTGGCTTCTTCCGACAAGCCCCTGCGGCTGCTGGCCTACCTGGGGCTGCTGCTGTCGGGCGGCGCTTTTCTGCTGGGCTTGATTACGCTGCTTCGCTACGCCGTGGGGCAGATTACGGTGCCGGGCTACACCAGCCTGCTGCTGGCCATCAGCTTTTTCTCGGGCCTGATCCTGCTGGCACTGGGCACGGTGGGCTTGTACGTGGGCAAGATATTCGAGAGTGTCCGCCACCGGCCGCTCTACGTCGTGGAGGCTACCACCTAAGCTATGGAGCAGCCGTTTATTCCGTTTAACAAACCCTTCACAGCCGGCCAGGAGCTGGTGCACATCCAGCAGGCCCTGGCCAACGGCAAGCTGTCGGGCAACGGCTACTTCACCCAGCACAGCCAGCAGTTTCTCAAAGCTCGCTACGGCCTGGCGCACGCCCTGCTCACCACCAGCGGCACAGCCGCCCTGGAAATGGCGGCCCTGCTGCTCGGTATCCAGCCCGGCGACGAGGTGATTGTGCCTTCGTTCACGTTTACCTCCACGGCCAACGCCTTTGTACTGCGCGGGGCCACCATTGTCTTTGCCGACAGCCTGCCCCACCACCCCAACCTGGACACCGACCAGGTAGCGGGCCTGATAACGCCCCGCACCCGCGCTATCGTGCCGGTGCACTACGCCGGCGTGGCCTGCGACATGGCCCCGCTGCTGGCCCTGAGCCGTGCCCACGATCAGCTGTTTATCGTAGAGGACGCGGCTCAGGCCATTGAAAGCCGCTACCACGAGCAGCCACTGGGGGCCGTGGGGCATCTGGCCGCGTTTTCCTTCCACGAAACCAAAAACATCATCTGCGGCGAAGGCGGCATGCTGGTCATCAACGACCCGGAGTTTGCGGCGCGGGCAGAAATCATTTGGGAGAAGGGCACCAACCGGGCCGCGTTTTTCCGGGGCGAAGTGGCCCGCTACCAATGGGTGGACGTGGGCTCGTCGTTCTTACCCTCGGAGCTGACTGCGGCCTACCTCTGGGGGCAGTTGCAGCAATTGGGGGCTATTCAGGAGCGGCGCACTACGCAGTGGCAGCGTTACTACGAGGCCCTGCAGCCGCTGGCCCGCCAGGGCTGCTTCGCGCTGCCCTTCGTACCCGATTACGCCCGCCACAACGCCCATATTTTCTACCTGCTCTGCACCAGCCTCGAGGAGCGGGACGCGTTGATTCGACACCTGGGCCAGCACCGGATTCTGGCCGTGTCGCACTACCAGCCCCTGCATGCCAGCCCATTTTACCGCGCGCGGCACGATGGTCGGCCTCTACCCCACGCCACGGCCCACGCCGAGCGCCTCATCCGGTTACCACTCTATTACGAGCTGAATCTAACTGATCAGCAACAGGTTATTGCGGCGGTACAGCGCTTTTACCTGGGAACTCCTGCGCGGTAGAGCACCGGGAAAACGGCCCGCTGGCAAGCAGAAGCCCGTTACAGCTGCGCGAAAATTGTATCGACGGTGGGCAGGTACTGGCTCAGGCCCCGGTACTCGATGCCGGCCTGGCGGCATTTTTGGTGCAGCGCCTCTTTGTCGGCCGCCAGCAGCTGCTCTACCTGCGGATATACCCGGGCTGCCTCCGCCTGCGTGAAGCCGCTCACGACCACGCCCACGCCGTACTTTTCAGCCACCAGATCATCTTCCGACACGCCGGCGCACACCAGATACGGCAGGCCGCAGCACAGGTACTCCCCTACTTTAATGGGTGAGCGGAATTTCTGGGACGGCTGCGACGGGACGGCCACCACTCCGAAGTCGGCGGCGGAAATGTAGTCCTGCACCTGCTCGTAGGGGCTGCGCGTGATGGTGTAGCTGGTTTCGGGCAAGCCCTCAGCCTGCATCAGCCCGGCAATGTGGGCCGGGGTATCGGGCGACACAATCAGGAAAAACAGGTCTGGATTCTGCCGGTAAAACTCCCGGAACAGCACCGCTATTTCCCGGTCGTAGTAAATGCCGCCAAACTTGCCCAGGTACAGAATGACCTGCTTGCTGGCCGGAATGCTGTACTTGGCCCGAATCCGGGTTCGGCCTTCGGGTCGGAAGAAAATCTTGTTTTCATCGATGCAGCTGGGCAGCTTATACACCTTGGCCGGCGTACCCCATTCCTGCATCCGCCGCACCATATGCACCGTGCCGGTCGATAGAATGTCGGCGTGCATCCCGCTGAGGCGCTCCATGTAGTGCAACCCCCGGTACGCCAGGCTCGATTCGGGCCATACGTTGCAGTCGAGCATAAACTCGCTGTGGGGCTCGTACTGGTAGCCGTAGTAGCGCAGCCCCAGCACCTTGGCCATCATGAAGGCAAACGAGCCTGCCACCGTACCCAGCCCCCCGATGCTACGCGCGCCTACCCCGATTCGCAGCTTGAGTACCAGCAGGAACCCCACCAGCAGATCGTAGGCTTTCTTGAGCAGCTTAAAACTGCCCGAGTGCCATTGAAGCGGATGCCACTCAATATTGTAGGTCGCCAGATCGGCCCGCACGCGGGCGGCCTGCTCTTCGCTCAGGGCGTACTCTTGCTGCTCGTAGGTGATAAGGTGCAGCCGCAGGTCGGGTTGCTGCCGGCCGACGTGCTGCAGAAACAACAGCAGATTGCCCTTGAACAGCGGGTCGTTAAAGCTATTGTAGACGTAGATAATGACGTGGCGCAGTTTCATTATGTGCTTGGTTGGTTGAGCAGAGCTTCCCACTGCTGCATAATCTTGCCGGGAGCAAAATCCTGCACCCGGCGGTGCGCTTGCGCGGCATAGTACGTACGTTTCTGCGGATCGGCCAACAGCCCCGTCAGGGTCGCGGCCCACACGGGCGCGCTGTGGGCCAGGGCCGGCCCCGCGCCCAGCAGGGGCAGCAGCAGGCCAAACTCGGCCCACTCCGGCGCGCGGGCGTAGTCGCTGGCCGGGGTTTGGGGCGCCAGAATCTCGCGCGGGCCCGTGGGGCAGTCGGTCGAGGCGACGGGCACGCCGCAGGCCATGGCCTCGCAGAGCGCCATCGGGAATCCCTCGGTAGACGACGAAAGCAGCGACACCGACGCCCGGGCAATGTACTGGAACGGGTTGCTCTGAAAGCCCAGGAAATACACGTCGTAGTCGGCCGTCATGGGCGCCTCGTTCCACACCTGCCAGGCGCGCAGCCCCAGATCCTGGCAGCGCTGCAGCAGCTCGGCGCGCAGCGGCCCGTCGCCCAGCAGCACCAGCTTGGCCGTGTGCTGCCCGCCGGCGCGCATGGTGCTGAGCACTTCTAGCAGGGCCGTCTGATTTTTTTCGCGGGCCAGCCGGCCAGCCGTAATCAGCACGGGGTGCGCATCAAACAGCTTTTGCTCGACGGGCAGCAGCGGCTCCTGACTACGGCGCCGGATACCGTCCACGTCGAAGAAGTTGTTGATTGTCTGCACTTTCTGCGGCGCTAGGCCAAACACATCAATCAACTCCTGACGCAGGTCGCGGCTCACGGGCACGATGCGGTCGGCGGAGCGGTAAAGGAAGGGCATCAGCAGGCGGCGGCGCACCCATCCCAGCGCGCCCCGGATGTTGGGGTCATGACGCTTGGAGTTATGAATGCACAACAGCACCTGCTCGGGGCCTTTGCTGAGCAGATTCAGGTAGTCGGCACCTTCCAGGTGACTGATGCACACGTCGATGCGGTGCTCGCGCTTGAGCTGCTTCACCCGCCGAATACGGCCCACGAAGCTGCGCAGCTTGCCCACCAGCCCCGTGCCGGCGGGCACATCCAGGGCCACCAGGGTATTGGAGGTAGGAAAGGCGACTTCCGTGCTGCTGTCGAACACGCACTCAACCACGTGGTGGTGGCGGGCCAGCTGCTGGCCGTGGTCATGAAAAACCCGCTCGGCCCCGCCGTAGGTGAGCTGAGGAATGAGCAGCAGGATGTTTTTACGCGCGGGCGTCGAAGAGTTCGTCATACTTCTGGCGTCTTACAAATGCCGCAGCACGTAGCTTTTCAGCAGAAATTTACCCTGAAGCTTGGCCGGCACCCGGTGGTGCTGGGCCAGGGGCTGACGCCGGTATTCGCGCAGGGAGTTGACGCGCTTGTCGGGGTTGAGGTAGCAGGTCAGAAACCACCGCTCGGCCACGCAGCGCAGCATGGCAGCGGGGTCGGCGTAGCGGCGCGTCTGGTTGAAGGTGTGAATCTTCCAGAGCCAGGCGTGTACTTCAGCCAGGGTAATGTCGCCGAGGGTGAAAGGAAAATACGATATGGTGTTGTGCACGTGCAGCTCCCGCTCCGTGAAGGGAATGCCGAACACGCGCAGCTGCCGCTCCCGAATCTGGTTGGATTTGGCGTTGCGCCGGGCGTGCACGTCGGCCTTCAGCGTCTGGGGCAGGGTGCGGTAGTGCAGCAGAATATCGGGTTGATTCACGATGTCGGTTACCTGCGTGAGGCGGGCAATAAACTCGTAGTCTTCGCCAAACGTGTCCTGAATCGTGTCGTCGTAGCGCAGGCCGTGCTCTTGCAGCAGGGAGCGGCGGAAAAAGGCCGTGGGGTTGGCCACCGGCATGTTGAACAGCATAAAGCTGCGCACCGCGTCGGCCGACAGCGGGTACTCATACACGATGTCCGACTCGCCGAAGCACTGCATGAAGCTGCTGGTGAGGCCCACCGTGGGGTTTTGCTCCAGAAAATCGACCTGGGTTTGCAGCCGGTGCGGCAGGGCAACGTCGTCGGCGTCCATCTTGGCAATGTACTTGCCGCGGGCGTACTCGGCGCCATAGTTGTCGGTAAAGGAGCGCCCCCGGTTCTGCTCGTTGGCCAGCACCGTCACGCGCGGATCGGTTTCGTAGCTGCGGGCCACCGCCAGGCTTTCATCCCGGGAATAGTCGTCGACGATGATCAGCTCGAAGTCCTGAAAGGTCTGGTGCAGGATACTATCAATGGCGGGCCGCAAATATTCCCCGGCATTGTAGACGGGAATAATTACGGAAACGAGCGGCAGCTTTGTGGTAGGCATAATATCGCAAAGGTACGGCGTCCATCGCAATAACCCCTACCCGCCCGTAAGTTGCCAGCCCGGCAGCGTCAGTCCGCTTCGGCCCGGCCCACGCTCGAAATCCGCCTTAGCCGCCGCTGCCCAGCAGTTTGTGCATCACCCAGTTGGCCAGCGTGAATTTGGGGTTGCCGGTGTTCACCCAGTTCACGAAATCGTAATCGGGCAGGGAGCTGAGGAACATGTGCGCCCCGTTGGTGGTGTACTGCGGCACGACTACGGCCGTGGCGGCGCCGGGCACGGGCTCTTTCACCAGCAGCAGGCGGCGGTAGGGCATCTGCTCAAACTCGCGCACCAGCTCCGGCGTGGCCCCGTCCTTGCTACCGTCGAACTTGACCAGCAGGTTGTTCCAGTTGATGCGGGCCACGCGCCGGGTCCATTTCTCGCGGGCTTCCTCCGGCGAATGGTAGTGCAGAAAGCTGATTTCGACCTTGCCGCCCAGCGTAGCCAGCGGGTACGGGGTTTTCGCCCGGATCTGGTTGATGGCCTCGTAATGGGAGACGTCCTGAAAAACCAGCTCCTGCGCCACGTAGAATTTCGGGTCGCGCAGAAACTCGATAAAGCAGGGCCCCATCAAAAACAGCCCGATGAAGGGCGTGTTGAAAGGCCGGTCCAGGTACTTGTACACCTCGGCGCCCCAGCAGTCATTGGAGAAAATCGTGAAATCCGTATTGGTTACTAGGCGGCGCTGGCGGCGCTTGGCTTCGAAGCGTCGTTTGCCGGCAATCCGGTGGGCAACTTTATTCAATAGCGACATCGGGCAGGAGGCTTAGATAGTGAAACGAGTGCTCAACATAAGGATGCTTGCGGCTTGAAAATCTACCAGCGCAACCCAGTCAAATTACAAGCATCCATCTGGCTATGTGTATTTTACAATTAAAACATGTAAAATAAAATATATTACATATGTCAAATATACAGATCCTGCAGCTTATTCCATGCTGCATCAGTCAAGGCGAGTCATGGATGGTCTGATGCAGGACAACGATTTTTCCAGATTGCTCTTGCCCTTTTTGTATAGCGCCCCCCGTGAAATCTCCCGAAACAGTTGGTTGAAACGCCTGTTAAGCTTCGCCCAGCTTTCGGCCAAGCCGGCGTGGACTACATTCTGGTTGGGATATATCGGCCGCTCCGAGCTGCTGTAAACAAAAGCAATAGCCCGGTTGGTTAGACTATTGGCCCACCATTCAGCGTAACCGGTCAGCAGCTACACCATCCCTTAACCCGCTGTATTTCTTAAGAAACAGCTGTGTTTCGCTATCTTGCAGCGAAATAAACTCAAAGTTTTTGCCATTATGACTGGAATATTCAAGAGAAAAGTAAAGAGCCTTCTCTTTAAGCAAAAGAACTTTTGGCAACATTTCCCTTCTAACTATATTTTCAAACGCAAGCATAGCCTGGTTATACTAGACGACATTTATCCACTGCCCTTATCCGCATTCAGGTTTGTCGAATTTAACTATTACTTGTCCGCGTATCCCACAGCGGCTGTTTATACCACGGGCTCTTCCTTTCAGTATCTGAAAGTATTTGATACTGTTGATAATGTTTTAGCTAATCACGTCAAAGGCTACCCTGAACACTCTGTGAGAGTTTTCGAGTTTAGCGAATATCGTAAAATTAATGCCGACTTGATTTACCTAACATTTTTACATAATACCCACCATTTCCTTCCTACGATTGAAGCAAATTCTATTCCATTTGTTTTCACATTATACCCTGGCGGGGGGTTTATGATGAACAACAAGGAGGTAGAAAATCAGTTACGAAATATTTTCAGCTCTCCTTTTTTCAGAAAGGTTATTGTCACCCAGAAGATAACCCTGGACTATTTAGTTGAAAATAATTTTTGCTCACCTGCTGCTATAGAGCTCATTTATGGCGTAGTAATGCCTAATGATAATTTCAGCTTAGGCAAAACAAAAAAACACAGAGCGAACCGTGAGAATAAAAACCTAAATATCTGCTTTGTTGCTAATAAATATATGCCATTGGGCATTGATAAAGGATACGATACATTTATTGCCCTAGCAAAAAAGATCAGCTTAAACTATAGCGACATACACTTTCACGTCGTAGGCACATTCGACGAGAACGACATTGACGTCACTGGGTATAATAACATCACGTTTTATGGCCCGCGTGAAACCAGCTTTTTCGCGCAATTCTATTCTGAAATGGATATAATCGTTTCTCCCAACGTACCCTTCAAACTAGCTGACGGCGCTTTTGATGGTTTCCCTACCGGTGGCTGTATTGAAGCCGGCATCATGGGTGTTGCCTTGTTCTGCTCAGATTCCTTGGGCCAGAATTTGTACTTTGAGCATAAAAAAGACATTGTCATAATTGAAAACGAGGTGAATAATATCTACGACCACGTAGAATATTACTACCACAACCCCGATCAATTGGAGCAGTTAGCTGAAGAAGGACTGAATAAAATAGAAAGCCTCTACAGCACTGAGGCGCAGATGGCACCACGAATTGAAATAATTAATCAAGCTATGAAAAGCTCTAGAAATAAAGTAGATTGATTAAGCCGTAGACTACAAGAACGCTGCCATTAGCACACATATGACAGGCTTAGTGGCAATTCCTGTTCAGATCTGACTGCTTAGCACAGCAAACATATACTCCATCCAGCACTACTGCGCAACAAGTATTCCATCACCTTTTTACCTGAAAATAATAGCCATATATAAATTATCTTAATTTATTCTGTTCCACTATCAGCAATAACAAGCCTTTAGTTCGAATAACGTTTATTATCGTAAGCGTTATTCGATAGTCACGATGCTTTCAATAGCTTATTTCCTGCGCCATCCTATGGCCAGCGCGGGATAGTCAACTGCCCATTCACTCAGTCTTATTTCAATCATTTTCCGAATCTTGTGCCTGTTCCAGACGAAATTATCGTACCGGCGGCGATATTTCTTGGGCACTTTCCGGAGATAGTCGAAATAGATGTTCCGTAGCTTGTTCTCGCCGAGCATAGCCCAAGGTTTATGCTGCGTCGTGAAATGCAGAATCACTATTTTTTGCAGAAACTGCTGCAGCTGCTTCCGCGACTGCTCATGCGGAATGTCGCGGAACATAGTATTGAATCGGGTATCTAGTTTCACCCAACTATCTACCAATACTGCGTTCAGGGCGTCCTGGTCGGGATAAACCAATTTATCGGCGTTGGTGCGAATAAAATCCAGCACCTTCGCGGTGATTTCCCGCTTCTGCCACTCAACCCGCTCGATCAGCAGCACGCCCGAATTGAAATAGGAGTCAGGCGTATGAATGCCCAGCTCCGGTCGGCTATCGACAAAGTCGCGCACGGCTGCTACCGGCAAGCCCTGCATCGGAGTATTGAACAGCGTTTGTAGCGGGCCCAGCACGATGATATCGGTGTCGAGATAGATAAACTTCTCTACCTCGGCCGGTAACAATACCGGAAACATCAGTCGATAATAAATGGAAGCAGTCCACCACAGGGTGGGCGGCAGCACGAAGTCCTTAGCGAAACTGTTTTCCAGAGTATAGAAGCAGATACTGCTGGCATACCCCGCGCAATAGAGTTGTAGCTCTTCCCGCTGCAAAGCAGTTAAGCCCGTTTCAATGGCATGGATTACAATATTGGTACTCGTATTATTACGGAATATCGATGTAAGCAGCACATACACCGGCGTTACGTAGTTTTCATCGAAAGCTATGGCTACGTGTATGCTTGACGACGGCTGGTTCACTACGGCTTTCCCTGACACGGCTCGGATTATTTGTTGGCAAGTCGGTTGCGCAGCGCACTGATCTGGTGAAATACGCGCACTGCTTCTTCGCGCTGCTTCACCGAAGTCTGGAAGTTATAGAACAGCCGAAGCGTTTCAAAATTGCTGATTATCCCTTCCTGCTGCTGGCGAAACGCAGCCTTCCATAAGTTGCCGGGCTGCTTGGCCATCTGCATAGCCAGCCAAACCAGGCGCTTGTTGTAAAGATGCCGAAACTTACTTTCCGTTAGGTCCGGGTGGCGGAAAATGAAGTAGTAGACGATGCTGGTGAGCTGGGAAGAAGCCGTGCCCTGCCCGATGCGTAGCAGGTAGCTCCAGGTGAGGCGCTCCTTGAACATGAAGTGCTTGAAGCGCAGCCGGTCGTCGTACCAGAGCTTGTAGCCGGCCAGCTGCAGGGCGTCGCCCAGCTCCACGTCTTCCCCGCTCACGATGATTTTGCCGCGCTTGGTGGAAGTAGTGAATTTGAAGCCGTGCGCCACCAGCTTCAGCCACGCCGACTTGCGCACCACCGAGCCGGCCCCGTAGAGGTAGCCCTCGTGGTCGGGCAGCGGACCGCTCTTGCCCCCGTTCTGGGGCCCGACGGCGTACACGGCCTGGAACGTTTTGAACCAGGCTGGCGGCGGCACTTCGAACATGCCTTCGGCGTGGCCGCCCAGTACCCCGATTTCGGGATGGGCACTCATGATTTCGTTGACCAGCGTGAGGTAGTTGGGCGCAATCCAGTTGTCGTCATCAATGATGACTATGTTTTCGTAGGCCGCGTCGTTGAAGCCCCGAATCAGGGCATTTTCCTTGCCGGCCACGGGCTCTTCCAGCACCCGAAAAGGCACCTGAAACCCCAGCGTGTGCTGCAGGCTTTTGGCAACCTCCACGGTATTATCGGAGGAAGCATTGCTGATGAGCAAAACCTCCCAGGCTACGGCACTGCTTACCTGCTGAGCAGCTACGTACTTCAGCGTATCGGCCAGCCGATTGGCGCCGTTGTGCGTGCAGATCAGAACAGTTATTCCGTTCACTTTTTTCAGGAATTAAATGAGGGAGCAGGCAAGCGGAGCAAGCCCAAAAACGGCGGTTGGACGCCGGGCCTTTAGTTACGCAACGCCTGCAGCCGGCCAATAAAAGCCTGCACCTGCTCGTAGCTTTTGTCCTGGCTCAGCTCTTTTTTCACCAGGACTTTAAACTGCTGCCAGTAGTAGCGCGCCCGAATCGACGATATGTCGCCTTCCCGGAAACGCTCCCCGCTTTTAAGCGTTTTGCCCAAACAGGAAACCGTGTACTGCAGCGAGTATTTAGCGTTGCGCAGCCATACCAGCGGCTTATGGGCCACCGTAGGCCGGTGCAGGGCCGCAATGTAGTCGATGTATGGCCGCAGCGCCGCTTCCGACTCCGCGTTGCCCTCGAAGATGCGCTCCACGTAGTTCCAAGTCAGGCGCTTGGCCGGAATAAAATGCTGGAAGCGCAGCCGCTCGTCGTACCATATTTTGTAGCCGGCCAGTACAAAAGCGTAACACATTTCATTGTCCTCGCCCGAGGTCAGCTTGTCGCCGTGGCGGCCGGTGAGCATGGATGTAAAGCCCGCCCGATAGATTTTTTCCCAGGCCTCTTTACGCACCACGCAGCCCGCGCCATACACGTAGCTGGGGCCGGCGGTAATGTCGCCCTGGTGCGGGGCCTGGGTATCGGCCGCGTAAATGGCGGTAAAATCCTTAAACCAGAAGGGCGGCGTTATCTCACACTGAGGCCGCCCAATGCCGCCCAACGCCCCGATTTTGGGATCTTTTTCCATCACCTCCCAAGCCAAAGCCAGGTAGTCGGGCTGCAGCCAATTGTCGTCGTCGACGATGCACACGTACTCGTAGCGGGCGGTAGCGAAGCCCAGTTCCAACGCATTGCTCTTACCACTTTTGCCCTCGTAGAGAATCTGGTAGGGAAAGGGGAACTGCAGTTTCTCAAACGTGTCGGCCGCCACTTGCGAGGTGGCGTCGGTTGAGGCATTATCCACCAGAATTACTTCCACGGCAAACTCGGCGGCATTCACTTGCTGCCGGGCCAGAGCCTGCAAGGTTTCCGGAATGCGGGTGGCGCTGTTATACGTACAGATCAGGGCGGTAATACCGCGCTCAGGTCGGACAGGGTTCATGGCAAAACTAGGCTGGAAGCAGGATTCGGGAAGCAACGAATGGGCGCAGGCAACCGGTTATTTTCCGGTTAGCTGTTGGTACCACCAGTAGGCCAGCTGCTTCAAATGGCTGACGGTGCGCCCCCGGCCAACGACCGAAATAGCCTTCCAGTAGTTGTAATAGCTGGCGAGGCGGTTGCCATCCTGCCGGAGCCGGGCGCTTTGGTCGAAGTGCAGGCCCTCCAGAAACTCGTTGAAGCGGCCGTGGTACCGGGGGTCGACCATCTGCTTGTAGTAACCGGTTTCGAAAATCTGCTTGCTGTTGCGGGCAATGATGCGCGCGTTCTGCGTGGCCGACATAATACCGCCGGGGTGCAGCCGGTAATGCGACATTACTTCGGGCAGGTAATAGATATTGCCGGTGCGCGTCAGCAGCAGATGCAGGGAATAATCACCGCTGAAGGCGCTGTGCACCCACTCCGGAATCGGAAACAGGGCCGAGCGGCGAAATAGCATCGAAGCGGTAGGAATAAACCAGCCGTGCTGCGCAATGTCGCCCTGGGTGAACTCCTTTTCGTGCTTGGGCAGCACCGTCGAAAACTTGTCGCTGAACAGGCGCGGCGGTATCGAGTTGTCGTCCATGAACTCCTCCGCATCGTGGATGCAGGTGGTGCAGCCGGGGTGGGCCTCCAGAATATCCACCTGCCGCTGCAGCTTGTCGGGGCTGGTCCAGTAGTCGTCGCCCTCCAGCAAGGCAATGTAAGTGCCGGTGCTGGCCTGCATCGTCCCCAGAAAGTTGGCCATTACGCCGATGTTCTTCTCGGGCAGCAGAAGCCGGATCCGGTCGGGGTAGCGCCGCTGGTAGTCGAGGGCAATCTGCCGGGTGCTGTCCGTGGAGCAGTCCTCGCCCAGTATAAGCTCTACGTCGAAGTCCGTTTTCTGCATCAACACCGACTCAATGGCCTGAGCCAGAAATCGTTCGTGGTTATATGTAATGCAGCAGACGCTTACGGTGGGCATACTAGAAAATGTTAAGAGGAGCTTGAATGCTTATGCGAAGGGGCCGCTAGTCGGCCGATACCGGTCGGCGCACAATGCGGCCCGGCACGCCAACCACCGTAGCTCCCGCCGGCACATCCTGAATGACCACAGCACCGGCGCCTATTTTGGCCCCCGCCCCTATCTTCAGGCGGGGCAGTACCGTGGCGTTAGCCCCCACCATCACTAGGTCGTCGAGCTGGCAGCCGCCGAGCAGGCGCACCCCCGGCGATATTTCGCAATACTTGCCTACCACCACATTGTGGTGTACGGCCGCGCCGGCGTTCAACAGCGTGCCTTCCCCGAGGCGGGTAGCGTTGGCCACAAACGTATGGTGCATCACGTTGAGCCCCGCGCCCAGTTCCACCTCATGCTGGCCAATCTGGGCGGAAGAGGCCACTACTGACTGTAGCTGCCCACCCAGCCCACGAAACTTGTCGGCCAGCCGCTGCCGCAGGTGCCCGCCGCCCAGACCCAGCACAAACGCCGGGTCCAGCTCGAACAGCGCCGGGACCTGCTCGAGGCTGCGCAGCACGGGGTACTTTCCAAACACCAATGGCTCCAGATCCGGCGTCACGTCGTCGAAGAAATACAGGGAATCAGCTTCGGCGACGTGCGGCAGGCACTGCAGAATTTCTATTGCATGGCCACGGGCTCCTACTATCAGCATGCAGTCAAACGTTAGAAATTAGACTAAGAAACGGCTGCCTGGAGCAACCCGCTTCCGGTGCAACAGGCTTTTTCTCGGCTAAATAAGCTTACAGGGCCGACTTGATGACGCGGCAGATTTCCCGCACTTCTTCGTCCGTCAGCTCGTAATACAGCGGCAGGCACAGGGCGCGGGTAGAAATGTCCTCAGAAACCGGCGCCGACTGCATCCCGGTATATTCCAAGGTGTTGAGCGAGGGGTAGAAGTAGCGGCGGGGAGTTACGTTGGCAGCATTCAGGGCGTCGCGTACGGCCAGGAGCACCTCTTCGGAGGGCATCACAGTGGGGTAGTACGAATAGTTGTAGCGCGTGGTATGTTCCTGCAGCAGCGGACGGCGCACGGGCGTATCAGCCAGCAGCGTGTCGTACAGCTCGCTGATTTCGCGGCGGCGGCGAATCAGCTCATCGACTTTGGGCAGCACGCACAGGCCCATGGCGGCGTGAAACTCCGAGCTTTTGCCGTTCACGCCCACGCCCCAGAAGGCCTCCGGACCGTTGTGCCCGAAATTGCGCATGTAGCTGATGCGGTGAGCCAGTTCGTCGTCGTTGGTGACGATGGCACCGCCTTCCACCGTGTGAAACAGCTTGGTAGCATGGAAGCTCAAAGTCGATATGTCGCCGTAGTTGAGCACCGACGTATCCTTATAGGTTACGCCGAAGGCGTGCGCCGCGTCATAAATTACGCGCAGATTGTGGCGCTTGGCCACGGCCTCAATGGCTTCCACGTTACAAGGGTTGCCGTACACGTGCGTAGCCATAATAGCCACCGTTCGGGGCGTAATGGCCGCTTCGAGCAGCGTCGGGTCGAGGCACAGCGTCTGCGGGTCAATATCGACAAATATCGGCGTGCTACCCTCCCACACGATACTGGAGGTAGTGGCCACGTACGAAAAAGGAGTTGTCAGAATTTCGCCTTTCAGCTCCAGTGCCTTCAGAGCTATCTGCAGGGCAATAGTACCGTTGTTAACGAAGAATAGGTGCTTAACGCCCAAGTAGTCTTTCAGGCTCTTTTCCAGCTCTACTACCAATGGGCCGGCATTGGTCAGATACACCCGTTCCCAGATGCCAGCCAGATAGCCCACATATTCCTCCATCGGGGGCAGGTACGACTTGGTTACATTAATGCTCATAAAAGCGAAAAATAGGGTTCTCGAGTGAATTCTTTTTACCTGGTATGTACAACTTGCTTAGTGCTGTACAATCTGGCGTACCAGATCCTGGTACTGGTGTGTGGCAACTACTTCCCCCTGATTCAGCTCATAAATCCGGTCACACTCGCGGAGCGTCGTGATGCGGTGAGCAATGATGAGGATGGTAATGTCGGTATGGGAAAGCTTGTTGATAGCCTCGTTTACTTCCCGCTCAGTTTCGTTGTCGAGGGCGCTGGTGGCTTCGTCGAGCACCAGCACTTCCGTACGCTTATACAGTGCCCGGGCAATGCCAATGCGCTGCCGCTGCCCCCCGGACAGCTTCGAGCCCCGCTCCCCGATCTGCGTGTTCAGCCCGTCGGGCAGGCTTTTGACAAAATCCGTGAGGGATGCCTGCTCAATAGCATACTGCATCCGTACCTGATCCACTTCCTGGTCGCCAAGCGTGATGTTATCCTGAATAGAAGCCTCCATCAGGAAAGTATCTTGCTTCACGTAGCCAACAATCTTGTACCAGGCCAGCAAGTGCTGAGGGGTAAGGGGCTTGCCATCCACGAGAATGCGCCCCTCCTGCTCGATATAAAACCGGAGCAGGATGTTCATCAGCGTTGTTTTGCCAGAGCCGGAACTACCGATAAATCCTATTTTCTCCCCTTTCTTGATATCGAGGCGAATGTTCTTGAGCGTGCGTTGGGTAGCACCGGGAAAGCTGTAGGAAATATCGTCGAATGAGAGCGAACGAGTAAAGGTGAGCGGCAGCTGCTCGGGGTGCTGCGGCATGAGATACTGCGCTTCGCCATCGGAGTTGATAATCTCAATGGTGTACTGCGCCTGCTTAAGTTGAAATAGCGACTGCAGCATCCGGTTCACGGAAGGCATCAGTCGGTAGGCAGCAGCGGCAAACAAGCCAACCAGCGCAATCAGATCAGTAGCATTCTCCGAAAAAAACAGCGCGTAAATGAAAATGGTCAGCACACCCAAGATGGCGACCATTTCAATCATCTTGATTGGCAGCAGGCTGTAGAGGTAGCCCTCGGCGTCCAGCTTTTGCAGCTCTTCCTGGTTGTCCAGCAAGTTACGGCGAAAATCATGCTGTTTGTTGGCCAGCTTAAGCTCGACGAAGCCAACAAACAAATCATTCAGAATGCTAAACGACACGGGCCGCAGTGCATTTACCCGGTGGCCTATTTCCTGAGTACGGGTTCTGAGCAGCCGGTACATAAGCCAGGTGGTAGGCACCAACACGATGCCCAGAATAGCAAGCAGCAACGGCTTGTAGAGGATGATGCTGACGACAATGACGGCAATGACCGCTACTTCCGAGAAGAAGACAAACAGGGGACGCAAAATACCGCTGACGTAGACGCCTGGCACCTGCAGCGCAGCATTCATCAGGGAGGCCGAGCCCGAGTCACTGAATTTCCAGTAGGAAAGATTCAGGTATTTGGAGAGCTGGCTAGCAATGATTTTCAAACCGATATCCGCAGTAAAGCGCGTCTGCAGGTAGTTGACCCAGGTCGTGAACAAGTTCTTGAACAAGAAGAACAAGAAGATGACACCCATCAGAAAAAGCAGAAACATTTTTTCCGATTCAAATTCCAGAAGCTGGTATATTGGAGAAAAATATTTGCTTTTCTGCACAGCGCCGGGCTCTGCCGCCACCATCATAACCGGTACCAAAGCGGCCAAGCCGAAGACATCGAGGAAGGAAGAAAACAACACCAAACAGAACATCCAGATGGCTTTGTACTTCTGAGTCGACGTCAAATAGCAACGAATGCTATTAAGTGAATAGCTGATGATTCCGGTGTTCATAAGGAAAGGGCCCGCTTAGAAACTGAAAGGCAGGAGGCTAGGTACTCCAGGCAGAGTCAGCAGTTCTCAAGTCTCAGGGTGGGGCAAAGTTACGTATTTTGTGTTAGATACTACCTTCGCTGCCTACACATAAGGGGGTAGGGTGCCTAGCGGTACTACACCATTTTATGATTCGGAAGCGTCAGGCAGAGTTCACTAAATGGCTGCTTGGTGCTGCAAACGGCCGTTGCGCAGTGAGGTTGCAAAACCAGCGAGTAGCAACTATCAACACGCCTACTATATCATCTGGTAGCTCCTGAGCCAAGGCGCAAACCAACTAGCTAGACCACTCCGGCAATGGCTCACATCCCCCAGACTGTTCCCGCAACTGTCTACCCCGGGAAGTGCACATGGTTACGGTAAACTCTGCCCCCGTTGAGCCACTATTTGTTTGAGGAGGATGGATGGCGCGTAAGGCCACTACACGGAAAAAGTGAGTAGACCCCGGACGAGAAGAACCATGCAGTGCCACTACTAGTACAGGTACAATACATCGAAGGCCGCGCGAAAAGCTGGTTGAAAATGTAGTTGCTACGAACTACCGGCAGTCTGCAACAGCCGGAGCATTATAGGGTAGCGTCGCTGGCCTGCTTGCCGTAAAGGTTCTTGACAACGTAGAGGGGCCGGTTGCGGGCGGCATCTAGGCCCCGCCACACGTATTCGCCGATGATACCTATAGCAATCATCTGGAAAGCGGAGACAAATAGGAGCACCAGCATCAGAGTGGTCCACCCTTCTACTTCAATACCGCTGAATACTTTCACGCCCAGAATGTAGAGGCCGTAGAGCAGGGCCACCAACCCCATGCATACGCCCAGCACCGAAATGGCCCGGATAGGGAAAAAGGAAAAGGACAGAATGGAGTCGATGAACAGCTTGATCTTCTTCTGGATAGTCCAGTGTGACTTCCCAATTTCGCGCTTGCGCCGCACGTACGGAATGTTCACGTATGGGTAGCCCAGCCACACCATCAGGTAGAACAGGTTGCTGTTGCGCTCCTTCAGCTTCAGGATATGCTCGCCCACCTGCCGGTCAAAAAAGACGAAATCGAAGCCGCCATCAGGAATGTTGGGTAGGGCAATCTTCTTCATCAGGGTATGAAATGTTTTGGCAAACAACTGCTGCAAGCCCGTTTCCTCTCGGTCTTGGCGGTTGCCAATAATCAGTTTCAGCCCCTTTTTCCAATAGTCATACATCTGCACCATCAACTCGGGCGGGTCCTGCATGTCGGCCGTGATAATGGCCATACAGTCGCCGGTTGCCTGCTCGATGCCGGCGACAATGGCGTTATAGGAACCCACGTTGCCGGCCAGCTCCACTACCCGCACCTTATCTGGGTAAGCAGCCTGAAATTTCAGCAGTTCCCGTAGCGTTCCGTCATGGGAGCCATCATTTACCAAGACGTACTCGAAAGTCAGCTCAGAAGGAAAAAGGGCCTCATTGGCAATCAGTTCCCGGGTGGTGACCGGAATATTACCTTCGTTGAAGTAACAGGGAATAATAACCGATAACGTGGGCATTGAGGGGAAATAAAGGCAGAAATTACGACTTGAAGAATGTGCGAATCGCGTTGCTGACCGCTTCCACTTCCGCTTCCCTCATGCCGGGCCACATCGGCAAACTCAGGCAGCTGGTTGCCAGCACCTCGGCAATGGAGAAGTCGCCGGCTGCGAAGTTCATGAAGCGGTAGGCTTCCTGCAGGTGGGGCGGAATAGGGTAGTGAATCAGCGTGCCGATGCCCTGCTCGCCCAGGTACTTCTGCAACTCGTCGCGACGGCTGGTGCGCACCACGTACAAGTGATACACGTGGGTAGCACCTTCAGCCGTAGCGGGCAACACCAGATCGGCAATGCCGGCTAGGTGCTGATCGTAGAGCGCAGCTACTTCCCTGCGCTGGCTCGTCCACTCCATCAGTATGGGTAGCTTGGCACTCAGCACGGCGGCCTGCAGCTCGTCGAGTCGGGAGTTATGACCGATTACTTCGTTATAGTATTTCTGCTGCGAACCGTAGTTGCGCAGCGTCCGAATCTTTTTGGCCAGCGCCGCGTCGTTGGTTGTCACGGCCCCAGCGTCGCCGAGGGCGCCTAGGTTTTTGCCGGGATAGAAGCTTGTGGCATTCACATCGCCGAAGCTGCCGGTGATGCGGCCGCGGTAGGCAGCGCCCTGCGACTGAGCATTGTCTTCTACCACGTACAGATTGTGGCGGTTGGCTACATCCATAATGGCCTGCATTTCACAAGCCTGCCCGTAAAGATGCACCGGCATAATTGCGCGGGTGCGGGGCGTAATTGCGGCTTCGAGTCGGGCCGGATCTATATTGTATGTTGCGGGGTTGGGCTCGACCGGCACGGGCGTCGCGCCTACGAAAGAAATAGCCAGCCAAGTGGCGATGTACGTGTTAGAAGGCACAATTACATCGTCTCCTTCTTTAATATCGAGGGCCTTGAGGGCTAGGTGCAGCGCGTCCAAGCCGTTAGCAACACCGATGCACTCAGTTGTCGTGGAGAATTGAGCATACTCAGCTTCGAACTGCTTAACGGCCTCGCCCAATACGTACCACTGGGAATCGAATACCCGGCTCATGGCCTCGAGCACTTGCGAACGAATAGCCTGATTTTGGGGTGTGAAGGAGAGAAAAGGAACTTTCATACGGCAACAATAAAGGACATCTGTTAAGCCGGCAGACGAGCGCGTTGTTTTAAACGGTTATTCACCTTCCGGGTTAAATGGCCTACTCTGTCTGGCCTGGCCATGACCAGCGGCGGGGTATCCAGCTAGCCAGCAGAAGCGCGGCTGGCACCAACATAAGCGCATCGGCCTGCAATAGATACCGCATTTCCACGGAGCGGAAAACAATGGCCATGTAACCGTAGATAATGGTACTGAACAGCAGAGCCGGTCCGAGGCCGGACAGCTTGCGGTAGCGCCAAGCCCCTACCAGACCAATAGCCAGCAAGATAGTGCGCCAAGTGAATAACAGGGAAGAAATCCGCTGAGCCATGGTAAAAGCTGACCCGTTTTTCGTCTTAAACTGATTTTTGAACAGTATCTTCTGCATGTTTTGCAGCGGTACCTCTACGCAGGCACGAAGTGGATGACGATGTTCGTAGCTGGCCCGCAACCGTTGAAACCCCGCCGCCACCCGCTGATTACAGTTGCGGTGACGTAGCGTATTTGCGTACTGGGACTTGCGGTATTGCCCCATGCCGTCAGCCGACGTATCGGGCACACCGGCATCGTCGATCTGCAACGCGAGGCCAATGTGGAAGCTGGAGGCACAGGTTCGGCTCAGAACAATTAAGGAGTCGATAAGCTGCTTTTCCGCCGGTGTGCTGATAACGTGCGCCGGAAAAGCAGGCTGCTTGGCAAACATGATTTCCTCGATGCCCATCGATACGTCATTGGTCCAAGTAAGCACCCAGGCTAGAGCCTCCTGCATGTCTTCCCGCAGGTTGGCGTAGCCGGCGGCGGCCGGTTTGAGCGGCACGAAGCGGCCCACGGTCAGGTAATTCCGCACGGGCCACCAGATATATAGTGCCAGGAAGCCGACTGTTACCAGCGTTAATGGCCGCAATCCGGCCCCGCTGAACCGTTGTCGGGCCGCGTAAAAGGCCAGATACAGCCCGGTTACGGCCAAACAGACGCCCAGAAACTCCCGCACATATAGAATTACGGCCAGCAAGGCTCCCAGCAGCACCCAGTTCAGAGTATGGCGGCGGGCCAGTAAGAAAGTGGCCCACCAGAGCAGCACCAGGAACAAACCCAACGACTCGGTGCCAATGATTGTGATCCAGATAATGCTGAACGGGTAAAATGCCAGGAGCAGGGCGGCTAGTGCCGGGGCCCGGGAACCCGCGGGAGCTAAGCGCGCGGTAATGCTGTACAGCAACCAGATGCCTATCATGTCGAGGAGTGCCTGCGTGACGGCAACGGCAAGTAGCGCATAACGACCAAACACCAAGTAATGTAGGCCGTAAAAGAACGGATAACCTGGCATACGTCCCAAAGACGCCTCCGGCTCCGTCAGATCGAAGGAGTAGCTACCGTAGCGGAGCAGGTTATGGAAACTCAGAATGTAGGAGTAAGAGTCGCCGTTGGTGTAAATATCACTCTGTCGGCCCGCATAGTAAATTGTGGCTCCTACTACTAGAAAAACAAGCCGTATTAGCAGGCCTACTAGCAGTAGTGGCCACACCTTAGGCCATACGCCACGCAAACTGCTTCGCAGGCCAGGCTGCACTTGTTCATCTGTTTCGACTCCATTTACCGAAGGTACAGTATCATCAAAGGCCATAGATGCTATGCAAATGGGGTCAATAGAAGAGAAATACCTAGCAGAGGCACATGAAGCGGCAGAAATACTATTTCTGTCGGTAGCAGGGCACGATAATACTTTTTTATACCGGACCAGTGCGTGACAACCATTCAGATTGAACCAAACCCTTTAGCCAGCCGGTCGGTTTTGAGGAACCCAGCCTGCCTGACAACCAACGCTTCGGCGACCCGCCAACACCTTCCGGACACCGTTCAGGGCAGCAGGAACCCGGACTTGGGTTATACAACATGGCGAATCTACACCATATCAAACAGACCAGGCCAATATGTGGCTGGAGCCGCCGAGCTTAAAGCTTAGCTTCTCGCAGGTCCGGAACGCGGCCCGGTTGGTCGCCTGCGTGGCCATTAATACATATTCAACGCCCTGCTACCGGGCCCGCTGCACCGTTTCCGACACCAGTTTCAGGTGCCAGCCCCCGTTGCCGGGGCCCACAGCCGTGAGCACCACGCGGGAAAAGCCAGTGCCCAGCTCGGCGGCGTGGGCCCGCAGGTCGCTGATGGCTAAAAAGGAATCTACGGGTAAGTTTGCCTCGGCCGGCACCAGCTGCGTTTCTACATCAAGCTTGCGCAGAAAATTTTAGGGCGAATAAAAGAACAGTTTATCCGTCCGGGCGGCTACCATATTTGGGTTTACTTGCCCCCATACGCGGCGGAAATTTTCGTACTGCCGAATATAGTCCTGTTCGCTGTAGCGCGTCGAGGCAAATACCAATTGTACGGCCGTACGCGAGTACTGCATGGTGTGCCAGACATTCGGGGGCACATACACTCCCACGTGCGGCGACTCCAGCACGAAGGTTTGCACTTCGCCATCAGGCATTTCCGTCGTCACGATGATGCGGCCAGCTACAGCCACCAGCACCTGTTCGGTAGCGTGGTGAGCATGGCGCCCCCGCACGACACTTTCCGGCGTAAAGTATGTCCAGAACATGCGCTCAATTGGAAACGGAATTAGCCCGTTAGCTTCCCCGACGGAAATGTAGCCGATATTCGTGGCGCCCAGCTTTGGAAACTCAATTAAATACGGCTTTTGCATATACGTCGGGGAAGGCTTGGCATTAAAACGTGCGGGGCGTATTGTCAACGTCACCGCTTACTACACCCGGCACGTTCTCCTTGAAGTATTCCAGCGTGCGGCGCAGACCTTCGGCGCGGTCTACCTTGGGCTCCCAGCCCAGAATTTCCTTGGCCTTGCTTATATCAGGCCGGCGCTTCATGGGGTCGTTGGTGGGCAGGGGGCGGTAATCGGGCTTGAACTCTACGCCGGTGAGGCGGGCAATTTCTTCACCAAACTCCTTGATGGTGATTTCATCGGGGTTGCCGATGTTCACGGGCAGAGCATAGTCAGACAACAGCAGGCGGTAGATTCCTTCCACCAGATCATCTACGTAGCAGAACGCCCGGGTTTGGGAACCGTCGCCGAATACCGTCAGGTTCTCGCCGCGCAGAGCCTGGCTTAGGAATGCGGGCAGCACGCGGCCGTCGTTGAGACGCATACGTGGGCCGTAGGTATTGAAGATGCGGACGATGCGCGTTTCCAGACCATGGTGCGTATGGTAAGCCATGGTAATAGCCTCCTGGAAGCGCTTGGCCTCGTCGTAGCAGCCGCGCGGGCCCACGGGGTTCACGTTGCCAAAATACTCCTCTACCTGCGGGTGAATTTCCGGGTCGCCGTATACCTCCGAGGTGCTGGCAATCAGCATGCGGGCACCTTTTACACGGGCTAGTCCCAGCAGGTTGTGGGTACCCAGCGAACCAACCTTCAGTGTCTGAATCGGAATTTTCAGATAGTCGATGGGCGAAGCGGGCGAGGCAAAGTGCAGGATGTAGTCCAGCTTACCGGGCACGAAAACGAACTTCGACACATCAGCATGATGAAATTCAAAATCCTCGTTACCGAACAGATGCTCGATGTTTTTCAGGTCGCCAGTAATCAGGTTATCCATGGCAATTACATGGTATCCTTCCGCCAGAAACCGGTCGCAGAGGTGGGAACCCAAGAAGCCCGCACCACCCGTAATCAGAACTCGTTTTTTATCAGCCATTGTATTTCTGAGCTGGAGCTATTAGCTGTTAGCTGATAGCTTGTTCATAGATAAGTGAAAGAGCCATCAGCCATGAGCTAACAGCTAATAGCTGCCTAAGCCGGCTCGTGGTGAGCGGTTTTGATACCGATGCAGTGGTATGCATAGCCAGCGGCATGCAGTTCAGCCGTATCGTAGATGTTGCGGCCATCGAAGATAACCTTCTGTTTGAGCAGACGGCTCATTACTTCGAAATTAGGCACGCGGAATTCCGGCCATTCCGTCACAATCAGTAGGGCATCGGCATCAATGAGCGCCTCCATCTGGTCCTTGGCATAGGTGATGGTGTCGCCCAGGGAGTGCTTAGCTTCTTCCATGGCCACGGGGTCGTAGGCAGTTACGGTACAGCCTTCCGCCAGCAGCTTCTCGATGATAACCAAGGAAGGTGCCTCACGCATGTCATCGGTTTTGGGCTTGAACGACAGGCCCCACACGGCGATTTTCTTACCGCTCAGCTCACCGCCAAAGTGCTTTTTTACTTTGTTATAGAGCACTTCCTTCTGCGCCTCATTTACGCTTTCCACGGCCTGCAGCACCTGCATCTTGTAGCCATTTTCCTCGGCGGTTTTGATGAGGGCCTTTACGTCCTTGGGGAAGCAGGAGCCGCCGTAACCGATGCCAGGGTAAATAAATTTGGTACCGATACGGGCATCCGAACCAATGCCTTTGCGCACCATGTTCACATCGGCCCCCATGATTTCGCACAGGTTGGCAATATCGTTCATGAACGAAATCTTGGTAGCCAGCATAGAGTTGGCGGCGTACTTCGTCATTTCGGCCGACGGAATATCCATGAAGATGATCGGATGTCCGTTGAGCAGGAAGGGCTTGTAAAGGCGGCGCATAACGTCCTCGGCCCGCTCTGAGGCCACCCCTACCACAATCCGGTCGGGCTTCAGGAAGTCGTCGATGGCGGCACCTTCCTTCAGGAATTCGGGGTTGGAAGCCACATCAAACTCAATTGCTTCGCCCCGCTTGGTCAGCGCCTGCTCTATTTCGGCACGCACCTTGGCGGCAGTACCTACCGGCACGGTACTTTTGGTTACGATAACGCCGTAGCTGGTCATGTTTTCGCCAATTTCACGCGCTACGCCCAGTACGTATTTCAAATCGGCCGAGCCATCCTCGCCGGGAGGAGTGCCCACCGCAATAAAGGCTACGTCGCAGCCTTTGATGGCCTCCGCCAGCTTAGTGGAGAAATGCAGCCGGCCAGCGGTTACATTGCGCGTTACCATTTCCTCCAGACCTGGCTCATAAATCGGCAGGATGCCCTTGTGCAGGTTGTCGATTTTGCGCTGATCAATGTCGATGCAGGTCACGTCAATACCTACTTCGGCGAAGCAGGTACCCGTTACGAGCCCTACATAGCCTGTGCCTACTACAGCAATTTTCATGTTTAAGTCAGTTGGTAATTGTCAGATGAATGAGGTACGATGCGCTTAACGGAACAGTCCGTACTTGATGATGCAATAGATGGCCCGGAATCCGTCGCGCCACCCGATTTTTTTGCCTTCCGCGTACGTGCGGCCGTAGTAGCTGATGCCCACTTCGTAGATCCGTACGTTGGGCACACGGGCCATTTTGAGCGTCACTTCCGGCTCAAAGCCGAAGCGCTTTTCCTCCAGCGTCAGGCCCTGCACAATATCGCGCCGGAACAGCTTGTAGCAGGTTTCCATATCCGTGAGGTTCAGGTTGGAAAAGGCATTGCAAAGTGAGGTGAGCCACTTGTTGCCGATGCTGTGCCAGAAGAACAGAATGCGGTGCGGCTTCCCACCCATAAACCGGGAGCCGTATACCACGTCCGCCATTCCGCGCACAATGGGTCGGAGCAGCACGTTGTATTCTTCGGGGTCATATTCCAAGTCGGCATCCTGAATGATTAGGTAGTCGCCGGTAGCCTCGCGGATGCCGGTGTGCAGCGCTGCGCCCTTGCCCTGGTTTACCTCATGCTTCCGGTACTGAATAGCTAACTCCGGATTAGCCGCTATGTACCGCTGAATAGCTTCCTCGGTATTATCGCGGGAGCAGTCATTCACAATGATTACTTCTTTTGTAAAGCCGCCTATCAGCTCCACAGCCTTTACCTGGTCTAGGATCAGGTGAATGGTTGCTCCTTCATTGTAAGCCGGAATGATGATGGAAAGCTTACGTGGGGGAACGGGTGCCGACATACAGAGAGAAAAAGCAGAGGGTTAAAATCAGGGTGTAAAACTGCGGAGGAAATCCAGATTTTAAGCCATCATCCACTTTTTCCACCACCACTGGAATACAATGAGGGCCCAGATGCGGGCGTGCACGTCGCCGGGGCTGCTGGAGAAGAGCTGTTTTTTCAGGCTGCGGATGCTGCCTACATCAAACACGCCTTGGGCCTCAATAAAGCCGTCGGACAGCAGATCATCTTCAATCAACGGGCGCAGCTCGCCGCGGAACCACTTGAGCAGCGGCACCTCAAAGCCATGCTTGGGGCGCTTGTACAGCTCTTCGGGCAGCATGGGCCGGAAGGCATCCTGCACTATTTTCTTCTTCATCTTCGCGTCAATCTTACTTGACACGGGCAACGAAAAGGCAAAGCGCACCACGTTGGGGTCCAGGAAGGGCGGGCGTACTTCCAGGGAGTTGGCCATGCTCATCATATCCACCTTGGTCAGCATATCGTAGGGCAGCACCAGCTTTGTGTCGGTCAGCAGCACCTCGTTCAGGTCGCCGTCGGCGTGCAGATCCTCCAGCAGGTCGCGACGGCGCTTCTCCGCCAGCTTTTTGCCCACTTTGCGGCGGGATGCGGCGCTGAGCAGCCCGCGGGCATCCTTCTCCGAAGCAAACGACGCCCAGTCCCAATACCGGTCTTTGGGGCCGCTGAGCATGCCGCGCGAGAAGCGCTGAAACTGCCGGATTTTATTGCCAAAGTAAGAGTTGCGCGACTTGGGTAGTACGTCCCACAGCAGGTTCAGACCGGTTACGGCTTCGGCCTTGAAGCCGCCCTGCCGCACCTGAAACTCGCCCATGTGCTTGTTGTAGCCGGCAAACAGCTCGTCGGCCCCGTCGCCGCTCAGGGCCACAGTAGCTTTTTCGCGGGTGCGCTTGCTAAGAATGTACACGGCTAGGGCCGAAGAATCGGCGAAGGGCTCATCGATGTAGTTCAGCACATCGAAGATATGGTCGTACAGGTCCTGATTTTTGAGCGAGAAGACCGTATGATTAGTCTTGTATCGGTCGGCAACCAGCTTGGCGTACTTGGTTTCGTCGAAGAATGGCTCGTCGGCAAAGCCAATGCTGAAGGTATTCAGGTGCTGAGTGTGGCGGGAGGCCAACGCCACCACCACCGACGAATCGATACCCCCACTCAGGAATGCGCCTACGGGCACATCGGCTACTAGGCGGCGGGCCGTGGCCTCATCCAGCAGTTCTACCAGCTTGGCTTGCTGCTGCTCGTAGCTGGTTTTGTTCTTTTCGACTTTTTTGGCGTCATAAGGCACTTTGTACCAACGCTTCCGGACTACCTTTTTGCCCTTCACATACATGTAATGGCCGGGTAGCAATTTCTTAACGCCTTTGAAAATGGTAGCCGGCCCCGGAATGTAGTTCAGCTGCAGATAATGACTCAGCGACACATAGTCGAGCTTACGCGGAATACCCAGCGCCAGCAACGATTTCATTTCGGAGGCGAAGAGCAACTTATCCTCGTCGCGGTAAATCAGCAGGGGCTTCTCCCCCATCCGGTCACGCGCCAGGAAAATGGAATCTTCCTCTTTGTCATAAATAGCGAAATCGAAGAAGCCGTTTAGCTTTTTCAGGAAGCTCCGGCCCTCAGCTATGTACAGGTGTAATACTACCTCCGTATCGGTCTGGGAGTGGAAACGGTGACCTCTGGCGACCAATTTCTGGCGTAACTCTTTGAAATTGAATATTTCGCCATTGAACACAATCGTATAGCGTCCCGACTCATCTGTCATGGGCTGGTTGCCATCGGCGGACAAATCCAGGATAGCAAGACGACGGAACCCCAGTCCGCACCGGTCGAACACGAAATGTCCCTGTGAATCAGGGCCGCGGCTGACAATGGCATCGGTTGAGGCGTGCAGCGAAGCCAGCGAGTTGCGGCCAGCGTCGGTAAAAGCGAATACTCCGGAGATTCCACACATAAGGCGGGCAAAAGTACGAACTATCAGGACTTGGGTTCTCAAAAAAACTACTGCGCGCGCCTGCAACCAAAGCCGTGCCACCCTAGTACAACCCCTACGCTCTCCCTTCCACCTCCTTCACTACCCCATGAACCTGCAAGATAAAATGAGCCTACAGCAAGATTTCGAAGCCGCCGTGTCGCGCGTGGATGCATTGCCCGGCGACCAGGCCGCCGCCCACATGACCGATTTGTACGGCCTGTACAAACAAGCCACTGAGGGCGACCATGACACCAAACGGGATGAAGTGGGCGACGACACCCCCGACAATCCGAATGGTCCTAAGGGCTTGTCGCAGGCCCAGTGGGATGCCTGGAGCAAGTACAAAGGCCTCGATCAGGATGATGCCCGCCGTCAGTACGTGGCGAAAGTAAACGAACTGGCGGGCCCCGTTGAAGAAAAAGCCAATGTAATTACGGGCAACGGCCACCCTGCTACCGGCTCGGCAGTGAATGGCGAAGGCGCACCGGGTACCAGCACAGCCAGCCCTGTGGCCCAGGCCCAGCAACAAGCCGGGGAATCCGGTTTCGGAGGCCTGCGCGGCGACCTAAAAGGCGGCACCCCTTATGGCGGTGAAGACGCACTTAAAAACGCGCAGTAACTTCTGTTCATAAAACAGCACTGGCCCCGACTGATACGTTCAGCCGGGGCCAGTGCTGTTTTAATCTACTCGTGGATGCACCGTCGGATTAGAAAATCTTACCGGGGTTCATGATACCGTGGGGGTCGAATACCCGTTTGATGCCTCGCATCAACTCCAGGTTCGTATCGGGCAGGGCAATGCCGATGTAGCCTTTCTGGACCAGCCCAATGCCATGTTCGCCCGAGATGGTACCACCCAGCTTTACGCACAGCTCAAATATTTCGGTAATCGGCTGACGCAGGCCCACATTCCACATTTCATCGTCCAGGTCGCCCCGGATGATGTTTACGTGCAGATTCCCGTCGCCGGCGTGACCGTAGCAGACGGAGGTAAACCCATAGCGGCTCCCGATTTCCTTCACGCCGCGCAAGAGGGTGGGTAGCTCAGCACGGGGCACCACGGTGTCTTCTTCTTTATAGACGGAGTTATAGCGCACCGAATTGCCGATGTTGCGCCGGATCTTCCACAGGTCGTCCTTCTGGGCAGCGGTATCGGCCAGCAGAATCTCCCCGATGTCGTAACCTTCCAGCACCCCGTACACGGCCTCGGCTTCCTTATACAGCTGGTCGAGGTCCTGACCATCCAGTTCGATGAGCAGGTGGGCGCGGATATCTTCGGGCAGGGTGAGTGGGATTTTCAGGTAATCAGAAGACCAGACAATGGCCTCCCGCTCCATAAACTCCATGCCGGATGGAATAATACCGGCACGGAATACCGCCGAAACGGCCTCCGCCGCCTGGGCCTCCTGCCGGAATGGCACCAGCATCAGGATGTTCTGCTTCGGGTAGGGCAGCAGCCGGAATACCACTTTGGTGATGATGCCCAGCGTACCCTCCGAGCCAATCATGAGCTGGGTGAGGTTGTAGCCAGTGGAGTTTTTGAGTGTATTGGCCGCCGTCCAGATAAGCTCACCGGTGGGCAGTACCACCTGCAGGTTCAGCACATAATCCTTGGTGGTGCCGTATTTCACGGCTTTGGGGCCGCCGCTGCTGTGCGCCAGGTTGCCGCCCAGAGAGCAGCTACCTTTGCTGGCGGGGTCGGGTGGATAGAACAGGCCCACTTCCTTCACCGCATTCTGAAACGCCTCGTTTACCACGCCCGGCTCCACGGTAGCCTGCAGGTTGCGCTCATCAATTTCCAGGATCCGGTTGAGCCGCTCCGTGCTGAGCACTACACCCTGGTGCACCGGCAGCGCCCCACCCGACAGGCCCGTACCCGCACCGCGGGCGGTGATGGGAATTCGGTGCTCATGACATAGGCGTACAATACGACTGATTTCTTCAGCGTTGCCGGGGCGCACTACCACATCCGGAGTAAACTGCAGGTCCTCGGTATGGTCGCGGCCATAGTCGGCGTACACGTCGGCCTCGGTGTGCTGGGCCGTGAGCACGTGGGCAGTACCCACAATGGCCTCAAATTCGGCCACCAGCGCGGGAGTCAGGAGTTGAAAGTCCATAGAAAGATGAGGAGTAAAATGACGGCGTCACGTATCTTTGCCCCGATGCGGGAACACGCTACGAAGGTACGGCATTCAACGCAGTGGCAGCGTCCACTCTCCACAGCCCTGATTCTGCTGCTGGCTGGCTGGCTGGCCGCATGCGGCAGCACCGGCAGGGTAAACTACCGTAATGGCCGCTATTATTCCGCCCGGGATATGGCCCGCATGAAGGCGGCCGAGCGACGCCGGGGCGTCTCGGGTTCTACGGTAAAGGCCAAAACCAAGTCCGGCGCGGCCGTTGGCAAGTCGAAAACGGTGGTACGGCGGCCCAGCCGCCCTTTGCCGGCCAATGTGCCGGTGCAGCTGGCGGCCGTTATCGAAACGGCCCGCTCTTACCAGGGCACTCCCTATAAATACGGTGGTACTACGCGCCTGGGCATGGACTGCTCCGGACTGCTGCACGAGTCGTTTGCGGCCATCAACGTGGCCATTCCGCGCTCCAGCAATGAGCAGGCTGCCTGGGGTGAGCCGGTAAAACCACAGGATTTACGCCCAGGTGATTTGGTATTTTTTGGAGCCTCGCCCGGCAGCAGCACCATCACGCACGTGGGAATGGTGACAGAAGCCTCGCCGGAAAGCGTTCAGTTCATCCACTCTTCCAGCTCATTAGGAGTTGTGGAAAACGCTCTGGAAACCGATTACTACCTGAGCAGATTCATAAAGGCTGTACGCCCTAGATTGTGAATTTCCCTCTTACATTTGTTCCACCACTACGCACAAGGATTCGCTGTAATCATAACACTGCGGTAACGCAGCAGCTAGATTCATCGAGTACTTTTGCGGCGCTTTTTCACCCCTAACAAGCCCCGCTTTTTTTCACCAATCCCCCCTCTTTTATGAAACGCAACCATTACGCTTCAGTCGCGCTGGTGCCCATAGCGGTTCTCGCAGCGCAGTTGAGCTGGGCGCAGGGTAGTACCACATCGGCGATGAACGGTATCATTACCGACAAGGCTGGTGAGGGCTTGCCCGGTGCCACGGTTATTGCCGTACACACCCCCACTAACACGCAGTATGTTGCGCCAACCAACTCGGAAGGCCGCTTCAACCTGCAGAACATGCGCGTAGGTGGTCCATACACCATCCGCATTTCGTTTGTAGGCTACAAAGAGGCTGTTCGGGAAGGTATCTTCCTGACGCTGGGCCAGAACCTGCGCCTCGACATCAACCTGAGCGAAGCCGAGCAGACGCTGGGCGAAGTAGTGGTAAGCGGCCGTCAGGATCCGGTTATCAACGCGGGTCGTACGGGGGCTGCTACCACGGTGCAGCGCGAGCAGATTGAGCGCCTGCCCACCATCAGCCGCTCCTTGAGCGACTTTACGCGTCTGACGCCGCAGGCCGGCTCGAACAACAGCTTCGGCGGCCGTAGCGGGGGCTTCAACAACGTAACCGTTGACGGTGCCATTTTCAACAACGCCTTCGGTCTGAACTCGACGGTAGGCGGTCAGGCCAGCGCCCAGCCCATTTCGCTGGACGCTATTGACCAGATTCAGGTGAGCATTGCGCCCTTCGACGTTCGTCAGGGCTCGTTTACGGGTGCTGGTATCAACGTAGTAACTCGCTCGGGCACCAACAAATTCTCGGGCTCGGTATACGGTTTCCTGCGTAACCAGGATCTGGTGGGCAGCAAGGTGGGTGACTTCAAACAGGACTACCCCAAATTCAACCTGCACAATGAAGGTTTCCGCTTCGGTGGCCCCATCATTAAGGACAAGCTGTTCTTCTTCGTGAACGGGGAGCGGGAGCGTCGGAACGATCCGCCAAACGGCAACTTCACGGCTACCCGCGACGGTGTACCAGCCGGTGCTCAGACCTCACAGGCCCGCTCTGCCGACCTCGACTTCCTGAAAAACTTCCTGCAGACGCAGTACGGCTTTAACGCCGGCGACTACGAGAGCTATCAGCTGCGCCAAAACAGCGACAAGGCAACGGTGAAACTGGACTGGAACATCAGCCAGAACCACCGCTTCAATATCAAGTACAACTACCTAAAGTCGTACGCCGATATTCCGCCAAGCACTTCGGGCGCTATTGCCGGCCAACGCTCCCAGTCGCAGTTCGGCTTGCCGTTCTCGTCGTCGTACTACACCATCAACAACAACCTGAACTCGTTCATTGCCGAATTGAACAGCAGCTTCGGTGGTGGCCGTTTCTCCAACAACCTGACGGCCGGTTATTCGGCTTTCCGCGACTTCCGCGAGAGCAGTGGCGGTATCTTCCCGCTGGTTGACATTGGTACGCAGGCAGGCCGTAGCACTACCACAGCACAGCTGTCAGGTATCGTAGCACCTAACTCACTTACTTCGTTTGGTTACGAGCCTTTCTCGGCTTTCAACATCCTGAATACGGACGTTGCTCAGGTGGGTGACAACTTCACGGCTTACCTCGGCAAGCACAATGTAACGGTTGGTACCTACAACGAATTCTACAAGTTCCGTAACGGCTTTGCGCCGAACTACTACGGTAACTACTCGTTCAACTCGCTGGAAGACTTCTACGCTTCCGCCGGCTTCAGCTACGACCGTACTACCAACCCCGCCAACCCGACCATTACGGCTCTGACTGGCACGCGTCCGGGTCCGGCCCGCTACAACCTGCAATACTCGGCTCTGCCGGGTGGTGAGTTCCCCTACGCCGATATCAAAGCAGCACAGCTGGGCCTGTACGTGCAGGATGAATGGTCGGCCAAGAACAACCTGCGCGTGACCTACGGTGTACGTGCTGACCTGCCCTTCGTAACGTCGGACCTGCAGCAGAACACCAATGCCGCTGCCCTGACCTTCCGCGACGGGGTGAAAATCAACACCGGCGACCTGCCCAAGAAGCGTGTCCTGTTCTCGCCCCGCGTTGGCTTCAACTGGGATGTGAACGACGACAAGAAAACCCAGGTACGTGGTGGTACCGGTATCTTCACTGGCCGCGTTCCGTTCGTATGGCTGTCGAACCAGGCCAGCAACAACGGCGTACAGTTCGGCTCGTTCAGCACTTCGGGCTCAGTAGCTACTACGGGTAGCAATGGTGTGGTGAACCCCAACGCCTCCATCTACCCCTTCTCGCCCAACGTAGACGCTTATGTTCCACAGAACGCAACAGCTAACACGTCGTACAACCTAGCCGTTACCGATAAGGACTTCAAGTTCCCGCAGGTATGGCGTACCAACCTGGCCGTTGACCAGCAGCTGCCCGGTGGTATCATTGGTACCCTCGAAGGTTTCTACACCAGAGACCTGAATGCCGTGTATCATCAGAACGTGAACCTGCCCGGCTCGGAAGAAGCACCCTTCGCCCGCGCCAATGGTGCTGACAACCGTCCGATCTTCTACACCTTTGGCGCTGCCCAAACCGGCAACAATGCCGGTCTGGTTACCGCTACCCGCAACTACCAGATCTATGCTGGTCGTGGTGGAGCTACGGCTACCAACCCCAACATCAGCGACGCCATCCTGATGAAAAACACCAGCAAGGGTTATTCCTATGCTGTTACCGGTCAGCTGCAGAAATCGTTCAACAACGGTCTGTTCCTGATGGCTGCTTACACCTACTCGGATTCCCGCTCGGTAAACGACGGTGGCTCGATTGCCCAGTCCATCTGGCGTGACCGTTCCGTGTCGGGTGACCCGAACGCTGAAGCTCTGAGCTACTCGCAGTTCCTGCAGCAGCACCGCGTAATCGGTTCGCTGTCGTACCGCAAGGAGTACCTGGGCCACCTGGGTACCACCCTGTCGATGTTCTACGAAGGTGCGCCGGCCGGCCGCTACTCGTACGTATACTCGGGTGACATGAACGGTGACAACCAGACCTCGAACGACCTGATGTACATCCCCCGCAACCAGAGCGAAATCAACCTGCGTGACATCACGCTGACGGCTGCTCAGGGTGGTGGTACGTACTCGGCTACTCAGCAGTGGGCTGACCTGGATGCCTTCATCAACCAGGACAAATACCTGAGCAAGCACCGCGGCGAATACGCGGAGCGTAACGGCGCCGCCCGTCCGTGGCAGCACCGCGTCGATCTGCGCATTCTGCAGGACATCTTCACCAACATCGGTGAGAACCGCAACACCCTGCAGCTGAGCATTGACATCTTCAACGTAGGTAACCTGATCAACAGCGACTGGGGTACGTTCCGGACTGCCAACAAGGTGAACCCGCTCACCTTTGCCGGTTACAACGCCCAAGGTCAGCCTGTATTCACCTTCCCCTACCTGACCAACCCCGCCTCGACGACGGTGAACGGTACAACCACCGTAACTCCTGGTGTTCCGCTGTCGCGCACTTTCCGCGACGATACCGGCGGTATCGGTTCGCGTTGGCAGGGCCAGGTGGGCCTGCGCTACATCTTCAACTAAGCCTCAACCACTTAGCTACCTGAAAGTGGGCTGACGATATCGTCAGCCCACTTTTTTTTTACCGTACTGCTTGCAGAATCGAAAAGGCGGCGTACTTTTGCCAAACCAAAACGCAACCGGCGGTTTGGGTTCAACCATCCCGGGGGATTAGCTCAGCTGGCTAGAGCGCTTGCATGGCATGCAAGAGGTCATCGGTTCGACTCCGATATTCTCCACTCCTACTCACAACCAAACCGGTGAGGATCTAAACACAACAAACGGGGGATTAGCTCAGCTGGCTAGAGCGCTTGCATGGCATGCAAGAGGTCATCGGTTCGACTCCGATATTCTCCACTCCCGTTGCAAAAGCCCAACCTCACCGGTTGGGCTTTTTGTTTTATCACGGATTCGGTCGGATTACCCAGTTGAATCCGGCTCCCAGCAAAAAAGGCCTTCCGCTTGGAAGGCCTTTTCGTTTTCGTACCGTGTTGGCAGCAATAGGTAGCCGACACACGCCTGATCAGTCCGTTTTGCAGCTCTGCTTACACGAACAGGCCTTCCACCGAGAGGTACCGCTCACCGGTATCGTAGCAGAAAGTGAGGACGCGGCCGCCTTGGGGCACTTCGTCCAGCTTTTTGGCAACGGCCGCCAGAGAAGCACCCGAGGAAACGCCCATGAAGATACCCTCCTCGCGCGCGGCGCGGCGAGCCATGTCGAAGGCTTCCTGCTGGCTGATCTGAATGGTACCATCGAGGATATTCTGGTGCAGGTTGGCGGGAATAAAGCCGGCCCCAATGCCCTGGATGGGGTGCGGGCCGGGAGCCCCGCCGCTGATAACCGGCGACAGTTCCGGCTCAACGGCAAACACCTTCATATTCGGAAATTTGGGCTTTAGTACTTCGGCAACCCCGGTCAGGTGGCCGCCGGTACCCACGCCGGTAATATAGAAATCGAAGCCTTCCGGGACATCCTGCAGAATCTCCTGCGCGGTAGTTTCTTGGTGTACTTTAATATTAGCTGGGTTTTCAAACTGCATAGGCATCCAGGCACCGGGCGTGTTCTGCACCAGCTCGTGGGCCTTTTCAATGGCACCTTTCATGCCTTTTTCGCGAGGCGTCAGTTCCAGGTTGGCCCCGTAGGCAGCCATCAGGCGGCGGCGCTCAATGCTCATGCTCTCGGGCATCACCAGCGTGAGCTTATAGCCTTTCACGGCGGCCACCATAGCCAAGCCTACGCCGGTGTTGCCGGAAGTAGGCTCCACGATGGTGCTGTCGGGCGTGAGGGTGCCGTCCTGTTCGGCCTGCTCAATCATGCTCAGGGCAATCCGGTCTTTGATGCTGCCGCCGGGGTTGGCCCGTTCCAGCTTCACCCACACCTCCACATCGGGGCGGTGGGCAAACAGCTTGTTGAGGCGCAGCAGCGGCGTATTGCCGATTGTATCCAGAATGGAAGTAGCTTTCATCTGATGGATGGTTGAAGTGTTAAATTGTTGAAATACCGAATGGGAGGACTACCGGATGGAGTGTGGGCATTCTGGCAAATTGAACAGGGGGCAGCGTGTATGCTTCAGCTATTCCACCGTTCGGCCATGCAGCTATCCACCTGTTCAAATGGAAAACAGAATGTCTTCCGTAGGGTCCTGGGAGCGGGTTACGTGAATGTGCGCCTGATGATACACCCGGGAATGCGAGGGCACACTTTCCGTGAGCCACACGTTGCCCCCAATAATACTGTGGCTGCCCACGGTAGTACTGCCGCCCAAAATAGTAGCCCCGGCGTAAATCACCACATGGTCCTCAATGGTGGGGTGGCGCTTGATGCCCTGCAGCTGCTTGGCCACACTCAGTGCGCCCAGCGTAACGCCCTGAAAAATCTTGACCCCGGCCCCAATTACGCAGGTTTCGCCGATAACCAGCCCTGTACCGTGGTCGATGCAGAATGACGGACCGATTTGCGCCCCTGGGTGAATATCGATGCCGGTACGCTGGTGCGCATACTCGCTGAGCAGGCGCGGCACGCGGGGCACGCCTCGCAGATGCAGGCCGTGGGCGAAGCGGTGCATGGCAATGGCATAAAACCCCGGATACGTACTGATTACCTCGGCCATACCCTGCGCAGCCGGGTCGGCGGCCACAATGGCGGCGGCATCCAGCAGCAGCGTATCGCGCAGAAAAGGTAACGACGCTACAAGAGCCGCCGCTAACTCCGGGGCCGGTTGAGCGACAGGCACGGCCCGAAGCAGATCGGCCAGGTCATCCTGCAGCAGGCGCAGCGTGGCGGCAATGGCATCGGCGTCGCGGAGGGGACGGGCGGCGCGCTCCGGAAACAGCAGCTCCAGGAGCTGATCGGCTAACTGGCAGAACGCGGCAGCGGGCAGCGGCGCAGCGGTGTGTTGATGCGCCTGGGCCAGGGCGTGCAGAAAATCGGACTCGTAAACGGACATATGCTCAAAGAAGGCGGCATGATAGCCGAACGGCGGAAGATAATACCGCCGTGACTTTGGTTAACCGCGGCCGGTAAGGAAGGTTTGTCGGGCATTTGGGCGCAACCTGCCCAGCGGCCGGGCCGTTAGCCACAGGAACGCATCCTTATTTTTACGCTTCTTACTTACCGGCAATATGGCTGATACCACCATCACGAAAGTTGATTCCCGTCATTCTCCTACCGGCCCCGATGGCGAGAAATACCTGGCTTCCGGCACGCACATTTCCATGCGCATGTGGGAGAATGAGCAGCCCGGCGAGGCCAAAGAACCTTCTGCCAGACCTTATGAAACCGTGGGCTACGTGCTGAAAGGCCGGGCCGAGCTGCACCTGGAAGGCCAGGTGGTAGTTCTGGAACCCGGTAATTCGTGGGTTGTCCCGAAAGGAGCCTCACATACCTATAAAGTACTGGAAGCTTTTTCAGCGGTAGAAGCCACCACGCCGCCCGCCCAGGTACACGGCCGCGACGACGCGTAACCGGGTTTCTGGTCGTCAGTTCCTGATTTCCAGTTGAAAGCCCCGGCAGCTTGCTTATTCCCTGACGGGAGTATGCAAGCTGCCGGGGCTTGGTATTTCACGATTCGTCTGAGGCGCTTAATCTGTACCTGCAACGCGCCGGCAAGCCGAAATCGGAAAATCAGCCACTTATTTCATTAGCTCCACTTTGTCTATCCGGTCCCCGATTTCCAACCGACTGACCACGTCCATGCCCTGCACAACCTGCGCGAAGATGGTGTAGCGGCCGTCGAGGTGGGGTGTGGGAGCGTGGGTGATGAACCACTGGCAGCTTTCGGTATCCTTGCCGGCCGAGGCCAGACCTACGGCTCCTTCGCCATAATGCAGGTCGGCAAACTCGGAGCGCAAGTTGTAGTCGGAACTGCCCCAGCCGTCGCCGCGGGGGCAACCGCCCTGGGCTACAAAGTTGGGCACTACCCGGTGGAAGTTCTTTCCATTGTAGAAGCCCTGGCGGGTGAGGGCTACGAAGCTGGCTACCGAGCCGGGCGCCTGCTCCACCAGCAGCCGCATCACCACATCACCCTTGCTGGTGTGTACCACGGCCCGCTGACCTGCCGGAATGGTAGTTACCAGTCCCCAGTCGATGGGGTGCGTGGCAGCTTGCGCGACGGGCGTGGGCGTAGCCGGCCGCTGCTGCACATAATCGATGGTTTGCTGTAAAGATTGCCAGGCTTCCAGGTCGCGGGGCAGCGTGAGTTTGTCGCGGGCCTGCACCAGGAAATCGGGGTTGGGCAGTAGCCGGCGCATATCCAGCTTGGGGTCCCGAATGGCCTCAGCGGCCGTCCCCATCATGGCCACATCACCGCTGAGCACGCCCTGGCGCAGGGCCAGCGCCACCTCGGGGTAACGGGCCGAAGGGAAATCGGCCTGGCGGCGCAGGGCTACCAGGGCTTCCATACCATAGGTTCCAATTACCACCGGATGACCGGGGGCAAACGTGGCCTGCCGCACAAACTCAAACGCGGCGGGGTCTTCGCTCAACGCTTTCAGCAGGTAGCCCTTCTCGTAAACATCCGTAGCGGCCGTGTACCGCTCCTCGATGGCCCGACGAATGGCGGCGCGCTCCGGGCCAGGCTGGCGCAGAGCGGCGGCGAGCAAGGTGGCGCGTACCCGCCACTGCGGCAGGCGGTTGGCTTTTTCCAGAAACAGGGTACCGGGCTCATCGGCGGCGTTGGCCAGGAAATATTCTGCGGCCGTAAGGGCCACCTGGTCGTTGGCGTCGGTAAGAGCGGCCCAGGTGGCTTCCTTTACGGGCGCATACATTGCCTTATTCATGGCCCGCAGCGCACTCACCCGCACCCGATAATCGGCATCCCGGCAGGCCAGACCGGCCAGCGTAGCCGGCACTCCCGACGCAGCAGCGGCTTTGCCCAGGGCCGCCGCCGCCCCGCTGCGCACTGCGTAGGATTCGTCCTGCTGCGCGGCGGCGCTGATAGCCGCAGCGTACGGCACCAGATTGAGCCCCCGGGTACGGGCCAACGCATTGGCCGCCGCCACCCGGGCACTGGTAGGGTTGCTGCGGCCCAGCAGCTGCACCAGGCGCGCCACGGCGGCCTCGGAAGTAAGCCCGCGCAGTCCGGCACGGTACAAGCCCCAGGCCTGCCCGCTCAGCGTGGCTGTATCGGCGGGAATGTTGGCCGGCAGCCGGGTCAGCAGCACCAACGACTTACGGGACGTACAGCGGCCCAGTGCCTCCAGCTCGTAGCGGCGCACCGTGGGGTGTTTTTCCTCGGCTACCTGCCGCCACAACTCGGTTTCGGCGGTAGAGTCGGCCGTTTGGCCCAGCGCATAGGCGGCCTGTTGGCGCACGGTCCATTCCGCGTCTTCCAGCGCAGTCAACAGCTGGGCCGTAGCCGCTTTGTCCTGCACCGAAGCCAGGGCCTCGGCGGCAGCCTGGCGGTAACGCGCCGTTGGGTGGCTCAGGAAAGGCAGCAGGCCCGCCGTCAGGCGCTCATCCTGCAGCGTGGCAATACGCCGCAGGGTGCTGTCGGTGGTGAAATGATTGGCAGCAGGGCTGGCAGAAACGGAAGTAGCCGGGTGCGGCGCGCAGGCGGAGAGTAACGCACCACCGGCAGCCACTGCGGCAGCTGTAAAACGGTACAGGGTAGAGTACATCATGGATGCCCTAAGGTAAATACTCTGAGAGGGAAGGCAACGCTTCGGTTCGAAAAGCCATCTGTACTCAGTAGAAACCCACGCAAAGCCATTCCTGCGGTTTAGGCTTTTCAATAGCAGGAAACTTATTTATCCGTGCATCTTTACGGTAGCATCCTTCCTGCCATGTTCCGCGCTTCTTTTTATTGGTTACTGCTGCTCCTGCTTCTGAGCGCCAGCCCCGGCTATGCGCAAACCAAGCCAGCCACCCCGCCCCCCCAGAAGGTGGTGCAGGTACGCGTAACGCTGCCCACGGTGCTGGGCAAGCTGGGCGAAGTAGCCGGCCTGCTGCCCAGCCCCCGCAAAGACAAAAATCAGACATCAACCGACAACCCGGTGGTAACGCTGACCCTGCCGCTACCCCGTTTCCTGAGCGGCTCGGCTGATAAGCCGGATTCAGCCCGCAAACCGTAGCGCCCTGTTTCGTTTTTCTCCCCTCTCTCCCACTGCATGGAAGTAAACGCGTCTATTCTGATTTCGGTAGGTCTGGCGGCAATAGTGGTCCGGAGCATGCGGAAGTTTCTGGACTTACCCATCCGCACGCCCCACCTCAGCCGCCTGCTTGGCTACTTCTGGGTACCCGGCCTGATACTGTACCTGTTTTCCCTGCTGATTCACTGGAAAACCGACCGGCTGGACGAAATCTACACGCTGTTTCTGCTGGCCATGGTGGTAGGGGTGCTGGTGCGCGTGCAGCACTACCGCCCGGCCCGGACGCTGCTGCTGGCCGTAGTACCCTACGCACTCTACGCCCTTATTGAGCTGCTTTCCGGGGCGCTAAGTACCGGTTTTCTGCACGAATACCGGAGCCTGTTCAGCAACAGCCAGGGGTTTGCCACCATCTGGCTGGTGACATTCGTACTCATTGCCCGCAAGCAGAAAAAGCAGCTGGAAGCCGAGCGGGTAGTGCGCGAAGCCGAGGAGAAAGAACGGCGCGAAATAGCCGCCCAAAATGCCCAGCTGGAGCGGTTGGTGGCCGAACGAACTTCTTCCCTGACTCAGCAAACCGAGGAGCTGCAGCACGCTTTAGAAGAACTAAAAACCACCCAGGCCCAACTGATTCAGGCCGAAAAAATGGCCAGCCTGGGGGAACTGACGGCCGGCATTGCCCACGAAATTCAAAACCCGCTCAACTTCGTCACCAACTTCTCCGACGTATCGGCCGAGCTGGTGCAGGAGCTGGAAGAAGAACAGCAGCGCCCTGACCGGGACCATGAACTGGAAGCAGAGCTACTGGCCGACCTGCGCCAGAACCTGCAGAAAATTACCCACCATGGCCAGCGGGCGGCCAGCATTGTGCGGGGCATGTTGGAGCACAGCCGCGCCAGCACCGGTGAGCGGCAGCCCACCGACCTGAACGTGCTGGCCGACGAGTACCTGCGCCTGGCTTACCACGGCCTGCGCGCCAAGGATAAAACATTCAACGCCACCCTCAACACCCACTTCGACCCCAGCTTAGTGAAGATTAACGCCGTGGCCCAGGACCTGGGCCGGGTGCTGCTGAACCTGTTTACCAACGCGTTTTACGCCGTGCAGAAACGTAAGGAGGCCAGCCCCCCCGATTTCGCGCCCACGGTGAGCGTGGCCACCCGCCAGCTGCCCAACGGCAGCGTGGAAGTGCGGGTGCGCGACAACGGCACCGGCATTCCGGCCAGCGTACGTCAGAAAATATTCCAGCCCTTCTTCACTACCAAACCCACCGGCGAGGGTACCGGCCTGGGCCTTTCGCTCAGCTACGACATCGTAACGAAGGCGCACGGCGGCACCTTGGAGGTGGAGTCGGAAGAGGGGCAGGGCACGGAGTTCATTATTACTTTACCGGCCTGATACGGCTGTTCGGCTGGCGCTTTCTCTTAGTTTTGCTGTTGATGAAGATATTAGTTGTTGATGACGAACAAGACGTACGGACGCTGTTCGAGCAGCGGTTCCGGCGCGAAATCCGCAGTGGCGCTTTCACGTTTTCATTTGCCTACTCCGGGGAGGAAGCCTTGGATTATCTGCACGACCACAGCTCGGAGGTGGTACTCATCCTGTCCGACATTAACATGCCCGGCATGAGCGGGCTGGAGCTGCTGCGCCACATCCGACACCAGTACAACTCCCCACCACCTACCCCGCCCCAGGTAATGATGATTACGGCCTACGGCGACGAGGCCAGCCGCCAGCAGGCCCTGGAGCTGGGGGCCAACGACTTCCTGGCCAAGCCCGTCGATTTTGCGGCTCTCAAGGAAAAACTGTTGCACCTCACTGCCCATGAAAACTAAAATTCTGGTAGTCGATGATGAGGCCGACCTGGAGCTGCTCATCAAACAGAAATTCCGGCGCAAAATCCGGGAGAGTGTGTACGAGTTTGTGTTTGCCAGCAACGGTCAGGAAGCCCTGAACACCCTGCAGCAGCACCCCGACCTCGACATCATCCTCTCCGACATCAACATGCCGGTGATGGACGGGCTTACGCTGCTCAGCAAGCTGCAGGAGGCCAATCCGGTGCTGAAAACGGTGATGGTGTCGGCCTACGGGGATATGCAGAACATCCGCACGGCCATGAACCGCGGAGCCTTCGACTTCGTGACCAAGCCCGTGGATTTTCAGGATCTGGAAACCACCATGGACAAAACGGCGCAGCACGTGCAGCAGCTGCGCGAAACGCTGCGGGCCATCCAGGAAAACAACATCCTGCGCATGTACGTGGATGAAACGGTGCTGAATTTCGTGGGCCGGCCGGAGTTCAAAAACACCCTGATGGCCTCCGAAACGGTGGAAGCCACGGTGGTATTCATTGATATCTGCGGCTTCACCTCGCTTTCTGAGGTGATGCCCCCGGCCGATATTGTGACCATGCTGAACCGCTACTTCGACCAGATGGTGCAGGAAATCATTGCGCAGGGCGGCTACATTGATAAGTTTATGGGCGACGCCGTCATGGCCGTGTTCCGGGGTGAATACCACCTCGACCGGGCCATGGACGCCGCCCTGGCCGTGCGCCAGGTGGTGCAGGCCAACCAGGACGTGCTGCCCGATGGCCGCCCCTACCAGCCGGAAGTCAGCATCGGTATCAATACCGGCGAAATGGTATCGGGCAACATCGGTTCGGCCTCGCTCAAGCGCCTGGATTACACCGTCATCGGCGACAATGTGAACGTGAGCCAGCGCCTGCAATCCGTGGCCCAGCCCGGCCAGATCATCATCACCGAAGCTACCTACCAGCGCGTGAAAGAGTCGTTCCAGTGCCGGCCGTTGCGCGAGGTGACGCTCAAGAACAAGTCGCAGCCGGTCATGATTTATGAGGTGGTAGCGTAACAACGCGTCAACGGGGCCATCCTTGCGAGCCGGAGGCGCAGCAATCTTTCCTTTTCGCAGTACCAAGCCCTGAAATACAGAAAGCCCCTGACGTCCGCACTGGCGTCAGGGGCTTTCTGTTTGTCTGATTTTGTGCTCTGATAAGGAAGGATTGCTGCGCCTCCGGCTCGCAATGACGGGCTTATTTCACCATTTCATTCTGCTTGCGCAGGCGCTGGCACAGTACCCGCAGAATGTTGCGCAGCACCTCGGGGCGCTCTTCCATCACGTCGTAGAAATCGTCCTGATCGAGGCGGAAGGCCAGCACGGGCTGTTGGGCCATGGCCGTAGCCGAGCGGGGCTCCGCATCCAGCAGGGCCAGCTCCCCAAAGAAGTCGCCCTCCCGGAAGGTGGCCAGCTGCTGCGCCCCGTTGAAGATGCCCACCTCGCCCTCATACACAATGAACAGGGAAGCGCCCAGGTCGCCTTTGGCGAAAATGTGCTCCTGGGCCGCGAAGGACACTTCCTTCATGATGGGCACAATGCTGCTGAGTACGTTGGCGGGCGTAGCGGCAAACAATGCCGTTTGCTGCAGCACCGCTACTCGGTCGGCGGCGGACAGGTGCGAGGCGGTAGCAGAATGGCTCATCAGTAGCGCGGGCAGGGAAGGATGTTGAAGAAGGGCTTGTTGGTAAGCCGCTGGGTACGTTTCAGCCCAACGGGCCAGGGCCGCAAAGGCACTTTCGCGCACCAGCTGGCTGGGGCTTTGCACGTGCGGCCACAGCCCCTGAAACCCGCCAACGGCCGGTTGCGCCTGCCGCAGCGCCAAGCTAATCGTCCAGTCAGAAAACAAGGTTTCGCCCTGCTCGGCAATAAAATACCCGATGGGCACTGGGCCGGTAGCAGCGGGCAGCAGCCGGTCGAAAACCCGAGCCTTTTCAGCGGCGGGGCGCAGCTCCAGCAGGGTTTGCAGGGCCTGGTACACCGGGCGGGCAATGAGGTTATCGAGGATTTCGAGGGCATTGGCCTGCCGCTCCCGGGCCGCGTGCGTCACGCTGCGCTGGGCATCGGCAATGGCCTGGGGTGGGTAGAGCTGCAACAGCAGGCCGAACAGCCGCTGCTCCAGGCGGTGCAGCTCGTAGGCCAGGGCGTCGCGCAGGGGCTGGTCGTCGGAAGCGGCCTTGCCGTGCAGCAGCTGCCGGGCCAGCAGTAGCTCCTGCTGCACCAGGCTCTGGAATACGGGTGCATCGGCGGGCTCGGGCGCAAAACTGCGCAGGGCACGCAACGCCGCTTCCCGGTGGAGCAGATTGGGGCGCCGGGCCAGCTGCACCAGCGCGGCGCGGCTTTGCGGGTGCTCCACATGACCCAGCAACTGAGCCAGACGGCGCAGCTGGGCATCATCGGGAGTTGCAAGGGCGGCTTCCGCAAAGGCAGGCACGGCGGCCAGGCCTTGCTGCCGCAGCCGGGTCGTGGCTTCGGGGCGGGTGGCTTTGTCAGTGAGGCTTTGCACCAGACTGGCTATTTCCTCGCTGGAAGCGGTGTCGCACCCCCGTGGGGCAGCAACGGCCGGCAGCTCATCGGGCGCGGCAAAACGGCGGCTTACGGCGTGCTGCAGCTCCCCCAGGTACTGTCCGTAGGTGCGGTACAGCAGCAGCAGCGCCCCGGTCATGAGCAGGCCCATCCAGCCAAACGCGAAGCCGGTACCGATGCCGGGGGCCACGTGCGGCAACAGCAGCAGCAGTCCGGCCAGCCCCATACCCAGTGGTTCATAGAGGCCCTTGGCCAGCGTGTGGGCCTGCAGCCGCTCGTGGGCCGGCAGGGGTTGAAACAGGACCAGAAAAACGGGGTCGAAGAAGGCGCGGCGCAGCACTTCCAGCGTCAGGAACAAGGCACAGAAATACAGCATCAGCCCGCCGGAACTCCAGGTGTCGTGCAGGCCGTAAATGCCCAGCCCGGCCACCACCAGCCCCGGCAGGGCCAGCAGCACCGGCCGCACCCCGGCCCGGTCCAGCACTTTGCCGGTTACCACCAGCTTCACCACCAATGCCACCAGATAGGTAATGGCCAGCACCGTACTCACGTAGCGCATCACCACTGATTGGTCGTGGAAGCGGTGCTTCACGTTCACGAAAAACGTGTACTCGATGCCGGTAGTCACGGCCGCAATGGCCAGCATGCTCAGGCACATGGTGAGCACCAGCCGGCTATTGCCAAACCACCGCTGCAGCGAAGCCGATACGGCCTCGGTACGCTCGGCCCGGGCGCGGGAATGAGCCTCTACCACGTGCTCCCGGCCAGTGGCCTGCAGCACCAGCAACGCCCCCACGTAGGCCCCGAAAGCCAGCAGCAGCAGCCACAGCAGCTCGGTATGATGATGAATCAGCAACGCCAGCACTGCCCCGAGGGCTTTGGCGGGCATGTCGCCGGAGCTGATAACGCTGAACAGCCGCCGCCCCTGCCGCACATCAAACACCACCGCCGATACGCCCCAGAACTCCAGGTTAGTGAGCAGGTAGATGACCCGGTAGCCCGTCATGATAGCAATGGCGGCCCACACCGAATGGCCCACCGCCACCAACACCCCAATCACCGCCATCAGGATTACCACGGCCAGCAGCACCCGCACGGCTACCCGCTGCAGGCCCAGGTGGTGCTCGTAGTGGTTATACACCCGGCCGGCCACTATCATGGCCAGCGCGGCGGCTCCGTAGGCCAGTGGCAGGTTCCGCTCGGGCTGGTTTTCGAGCAGAATGACGTTGGCCGCCACGTACACCAGAATAGTGCCGATGCCCAGCAGGAAGTTGTGCAGAAAGAACAGACCTACCGTGCGGCCTTCCTCGGGGCGAATGCCCAACAGCTGCTGCCAACGTGCGCGTAAGGTCATGAATAGGTAAGTGGTAACAGGTAAAAAGTGACGGAAGACAGGTGCCGGCAGTCAAAGGATAATGGAATTTCAACTCCTGGCTCCCGGCTCCCAGCTCCTCATTCTCCCCGCAAGATAGTAGCCTTCGGGCGGGTTGGTAACGGATTTTTGCGCTATTTACGCCCTCTACGCTCTGCCTACCACCTCATGGACTGTCTCCGCGCCGAGGCTTACATTCTGCCTCAGCTCCGCCAGCATCTTTCCTCTACCCTGTTTTACCACGGCCTGCACCACACCCTCGATGTGGTAGAACAGGCCCTTTCCCTGGCCGAAGCTGAGGGCATAACCGATGCCGCGGAACTGACGCTGCTGCGCACGGCGGCCCTGTACCACGATGCCGGCTTCCTGACCACGTACCAGGGTCACGAGGTAGCCGGTTGCGAACTGGCCCGGCAGGTGCTGCCCCGTTTTGGCTACACGCCGCCCCAGATTGAGCTGATTGCGGAGTTGGTTCTGGCCACGCGCATGCCCCAGAACCCGGGCACCCGGCACCTGGCCCGCATCCTCTGCGACGCCGACCTGGACTACCTCGGCCGGCCCGATTTCTGGCCCATCAGCCAGACCCTCTACGATGAGCTTACCTTGCGCGGCCTGATGACCGACGAAACCGCCTGGCTGCAGCTCCAGGTTGATTTCCTGAGCAGCCACCGCTACTGGACGTCCACTGCCACGGCCCGCCGGGAAACGCAGAAACTAGCCCGCTTAGCGGAAGTACGCCAGCAGCTGGCGCAATTTTAGCGCACCAGCCGCGCCGGTTCGTAACTAAATCACCGCCAACGCCTTGTCCAGCGCAGCAAACAGCACCTCATTTCCCTGCTGGTTGTAGGTTTGCAGGGCCTGCTCAAACCCAGAAAGGTCGTAGAGGAATGCTTTCAGGTTATCGGGGGTGATGGTGGAGAAATGGCGGCCGTAGCCCAGCTTCTCTATTTCGGCGGCGTTCAGAAACTGCTCAAACTGCGCCGGAATGGGCACGGCGCACACCGGCTTGTGCAGGTACACGGCCTCGCTGATGAGCGAGAAGCCACCATTGGTTACCACGGCCCGGGCGCTGGCCAGGTCGTCCAGGAAACCGGCTTCGCTGAAAGCCCGCAGCTGTACGTTGCCGTGGGTTTCTTCCTTGTTGAAGCCGTACACCCGGAACTCCTGCCCCGGCAGCTGCTGGAGCTGCGCTACCAAATCCTTCTGAGTGGTAGCCGACTGATACACCAGCACGTGCGCGCCTTTAGTAGGCCGCAGCGCCAGCACCTCGGGCCGCAGAATGGGCGGCACCAGCGTGGTGCGCTCCTTGATGACAGGCAGCGGAAAGAACGTAGAAATCAGGTACTGCTGACTGCCCGGCAGCTTGGCCCGCACTATTTGCCGGGCTAGCGTGAGGTTGCCCCGCTCCTGGTGCGGCACCGCAATATCCAGCGCCGCCCGGCTGATAATCTGCATATTATCAATGCTGATAACGGGCAGGCCTTTCCACTTGGCAAACAAAAAGCTAAACGACTCGAAATCAGAAATGACGACATCCGGCTCAAAGTCGCAGAGCAGTTCCCGGTACTTGCGGAAGTTGATGAGCAGGTTTTCCGGGGCCGTGCGCAACGTAAGTGCTGCCGTGCGCGATTTGGATACTGTGAGGTGCTTGTATGCCAGGTGAAAACCCCGGATTTCGTGCACCCGCCCGGGAAAGTTGGCCGCCAGCATCTGGTAGGCGCGGGAGCTGCTCACCACGCACACGTTATGCCCCTGGTCGAGCAGATAGCCGATAACCACCTTGCTGCGCGTGGCGTGGCCCAGCCCCTCGCCGGGCACTCCGTATAGTATGTTCATTACAGGCTGAATTACCGGCGGGTAGTAGGAATTCGGAACTGCACACCCAGGCTCGGGATGAACGTGAGGCCGCTGAGCTTGGCCGTTTTGTTGTTCAGCAGCTGATACTCGCCGTAGTCCTGGTAATACACCGACAGGGCCGGAATAAAGTAGGCGTAGCGGTAGCCCAGCTTGGCATTGAAGAAAGCCCCGTAGGAACCGAAGTTACGGTGAGCCGAGGGCAAAGCCGGCAATGCCAGCGTACCGGCCGTGTTAAAGATATTGCGGGGCTGAAAACCGTATTTGAAGAAGCTGTGCGCATACACCACGCCGTAGGAAATAGCTCCGATTTCCTCCTCTAGCCCCAACGACTTGCTGAATACCAATGGGATAATCAGGTCGTGGCGGCTGGCCTCAAAACCCAGGAAAGTAGTGGCATCTTCCAGGAATGGAATGCTGGGCAACTTGCTGCGCTGGGTAGCAAACTGCAGCCCAATGCTGCCGTACGTAGCTCCCGCCGCCCGGCTGCCCGGGTTTTCGGGCGTGCCCACTGGCCCCAGAAACTGGTACATGGCATCGAATACGTGGGAGCCGAAGCCGTACTTATAGCCCACATCAAGCCGGTCGATGACGCCGTAGCGGACGTACAGGTCGGAAGTAGGCCGCACGGGGTCCAGCACGTAGGCCAGGGCCCCAATCTGCAGCTTTTCAATGGTCTGGTTGTAGCGAATCGTGTCCTTGTTGGCCGCTGATTTAGCCGCATCCAGCAGTGCCGAGCCGGTTTTGCTCAGGGTTTCAGTGGGTACGTTGAAGGCCATATTGCCGCCCACTTTAAACTCGCCGCGGGGCGTAACCTTACCGGTGCTCACAATGGCGCGGGGGGCCGTGCAGGAAGCCGAAAACAACAGGCCGGCCCCGACCAGCAGGCTTGCCATCGGGCGCAGAGAGAAGAACTTGTTCATATACAGAAATAGAAGGCAAAATGCGACGGCCGACCAGGGCCAAAACCGGGCCGAAAGTAGGGAATCCGGCGCAACACCCCGCACGGCCAGCAGCGTGCAGGCCCAACCACCTCCCTAAACACCCCCTTGACCTCACATTACCGAATTGTTACGCCGAGAGCCGAAAATCCTGTAACTTTCCCTTCCGCTCCCAGAATTTCTGCCCTGCCATGTCTCAGTTTTACCTCAACAACCAACTCATCCGTACCGACCAGCCCGCCGGCAGTACCCTGCTCGATTTTGTGCGCTATAACCAGCACCTGAAAGGCACCAAAATCGGTTGTCGGGAGGGCGACTGTGGGGCCTGCACCGTGCTGGTGGGCGAGCTGGACGCCACCGGCCAGGTGGTGCAGTACCAATCCATGACTTCCTGCCTGACCCCGCTGGGCAACGCCCATGGCAAGCATGTGGTCACCGTGGAGGGCATCAACGCGGCCAGGGGCAGCCTCACGCCGGTACAGCAGGCCATTGTGCAGGAAGGTGGCTCGCAGTGCGGGTTCTGCACGGTAGGTTTTGTGATGAGCCTGACCGGCCACGCCCTCAGCAGCCAGCCCAGCACGGCGGCCAGCGTGCTGGCTTCCATTGATGGTAATATCTGCCGCTGCACCGGCTACAAAAGTCTGGAGCGGGCGGCGGCCCACCTGCAGCAGCAGCTGGAGCAGCGGCCCGCCACCGAAGCCCTGCCGTGGCTGGCGGAGCAGGGTTTCGTGCCGCAGTATTTTGCCGATATGCCCGGTAAGCTTCAGACCCTGCGCAGCGCCGATACGGCCGCGGCCACCGGCGGCTCCGAAACTGCCGACCCGCTGCCCACCGCCGCAACCAGCCTCGATGCCCCAGCCGCTGCCCGGGCCCGTATTCTGGGCGGAGGTACCGATTTGCTGGTGCAGCAACCCGAGAAGCTGCGGGCTACGGATGTAGAATTAGTGTACGACCAAAGCCACCTGCGCGGCATCCGGCGCGAAGGCACTACCATCACGCTGGGCGCCGCCACCACGGCTCAGCAGCTGCTGGAATCGGAGGTGATGCTGGCGGTGCTGCCGCAGCTGCCGCGCTTCCTGAAACTGGTGAGCAGCACCCCCATCCGGCAGATGGGCACCGTGGCCGGCAACTTCATCAATGCCTCCCCCATCGGTGACCTGACCATTCTCTTCTTAGCCCTGGATGCGGAAATTGAGCTGGAAACCGCCGCCGCCCACCGCCGCTGGATGCCGCTTGCGGAGCTGTACGCGGGCTATAAGCAGCTCACCAAAACCGCCGACGAGCAGGTAACGGCCATCCGCTTCGAAGCCCCCGCTGCTACCGACGCCTTCAACTTCGAGAAGGTATCCAAGCGCACTCACCTGGATATTGCCTCGGTAAATACCGCCGCCTGGCTGCGGGTAGAAAACGGTGTTATCCGGGAAGCCCGGCTGTCGGCCGGGGGCGTGGGGCCCATTCCGCTGGTGCTGCGCCAGACGTCTGTTGCGCTGGTAGGCCGGCCGGTTTCGGTAGAAACCTTGCGTCTTGCCCAGCAAGCAGCCCAGCAGGAAATCAGCCCCATCAGCGACGTGCGCGGCACCGAGCAGTACAAGCGCCTGCTGCTGCACCAGCTGCTGGAGGTCCATTTCGTGGAAACCGGTCTGCTCACCAAAGAACAGCTGTAGAGACGCGTATTCGCGTCTCAATTGGTGCTGACATTGTTATAATATGGTTGGCAAGGTTATTCAGATGGAAGACGCGAAGTGTCGCTTCTCTACATCGTTCAACCTCATTCCTACCCGCTTACCCTCACACCCCCATACCCTTACCGTGAATCACCTCGACCCCATCCGCCATGTACGCGGCGAATCTCAGTATCTGGATGATGTGCCAGTGCAGCACGGCACCCTGTACGCGGCCGTGGTGGAGTCGCCGGTGGCCCACGGCAAGCTGCTGACGGTGGATGCCACGGCGGCGCTGGAGCTGCCCGGCGTAGTACACGTACTCACGGCCCGGGATATTCCCGGCGAAAACCAGATTGGCGGCATCGTGCCTGATGAGCCTTTGCTGGCCGAAGGCCACGTGCATTTTCGGGGGCAGCCGGTGGCTCTGGTGCTGGCCGAAACCGAGCACGCGGCCCACGCGGCGTTGGCCCACGTGCGGGTAGAAATAGCCCCGCTGCCTATCATTACCGACCCGCGGGTGGCGGCGGCTCAGGGCGAGCTGCTGGTACCGCCCCGCACCTTCCGCATCGGTGATTCCGAAGAGGCCTGGGCCGGGTGCGCCCATGTGTTTGAGGGCGTGGCCGAATCGGGCGGACAGGAGCATTTATACATCGAAACGCAGGGCGCGTACGCCTTCCCCACAGAAATGGGCGGGGTGCGCATTATCTCCTCCACCCAGGGCCCCACGGCCGTGCAGCGCCACACGGCCCACGTGCTGGGCTTGGGCATGCACCAGGTAGAAGTGGACGTGACGCGCCTGGGCGGCGGTTTCGGCGGTAAGGAAGACCAAGCCACGCCCTGGGGCGCGCTGGCCGCACTGGGGGCCTTCGTGGCCCGCCGCCCCGTAAAGCTGGTACTGGACCGCATGGCCGATATGCGCATGACCGGCAAGCGTCACCCCTACTCCTCCGACTTCAAAATCGGGCTCAGTGCCGACCTGAAGATTGTGGCCTACGAGGTTACCTTCTACCAGAATGGCGGCGCGGCGGCCGATTTGTCGCCGGCCGTGATGGAGCGCACCTTGTTCCACAGCACCAACACCTATTTCATTCCGAACGTGACAGCCACGGCCTACAGCTGCCGGACCCACCTGCCACCCAACACCGCTTTCCGGGGTTTCGGAGGGCCGCAGGGCATGTTCGTGATTGAATCGGCCATTGCCAGCGCGGCCGAGCGGCTGGGCGTACCGGCCACCGAAATACAGCGCCGCAACCTGCTGCGCGAGGGTGACCTGTTCCCGTACCGTCAGCCGGCCGAGGGCTGCCACGCCGAGCAGGCCTGGGACACGGCCGCCGAGCTGTTCGACCTGCCGGCCCGCCGCCGCGAGGTGGACGAGTTCAACCGCACCCACCGCTGGCAGAAGAAAGGTCTGGCCGTAATGCCCATCTGCTTCGGTATTTCGTTCACTAAAACGGCCATGAACCAGGCCCGGGCGCTGGTGCATATCTACACCGATGGCTCGGTGGGCGTGAGCACCGGGGCCGTGGAAATGGGCCAGGGCGTGAACACCAAAATTGCCCAGGTAGCGGCCCGTACGCTGGGCATCAGCGTGGACCGCATCAAGGTAGAAAGCACCAACACCACCCGCGTAGCCAACACCTCCCCCTCGGCCGCCTCCGCCACCGCCGACCTCAACGGCAAAGCCACCGAGCTGGCCTGCCTGGCGCTGCGGGAGCGGCTGCTGCAGCTGGCCTCCACCGAGCTGAGCATGGACTACGAGGGCCTGCACATCGAAAATGAGCAGGTGCTGGCCGCCGGCAAACCCGCCAATACGAGCTGGGAGAAGCTGGTTTCGGCGGCCTACTGGCAGCGCGTGAGTCTCTCCGAAAACGCTCACCACGCCACGCCCGACCTGCATTTCGACGCCACCACCAACCAGGGCTACCCCTTCGCCTACCACGTGTACGGCACCGCCCTCACCACCGTGCAGGTAGATTGTCGCCGGGGTACCTACGAGGTGCAGGCCGTGCAGATTGCCCACGACTTCGGCCAGAGCCTGAACCCGGCCGTGGACCGGGGCCAGATTGAGGGCGGGGCCGTGCAGGGCATCGGCTGGATGACGCTGGAGGAGCTGGTGTACAATGAGGAAGGCCGCCTGCTGAGCAACTCGCTCAACGCCTACAAAATTCCGGACCTGTACGCGGCCCCCAAGGTGCTGGACGTGCACTTCTTGGACACGCCGGGCCACTCCCGGGCCGTGATGCGCTCCAAGGCCGTGGGTGAGCCGCCGCTGATGTACGGCATCGGGGCCTACTTCGCGTTGCGCGACGCGGTGCGGGCCTTCAACCCTGATTCCACTATTTCTTTCTCTGCTCCTATGACGCCGGAAAAGGTTCTCGTAAATTTGCACCCCGAATTTACGCCCACCCCCTCTGACGCTTGGAACTCACCCGCTCATTCAACCTCCGCAACCACCTCCGCGGCTTCCTGATTTACGCCGCCGGCGACACGGCCGCCGCCCTTTTACTGCATCAGTTTTCCTGGACCCGGCTACTGGGCATGGCGCTGGTAGGCGGTATCCTGTACTCCTGGGAAGTACCCGCTTTCTTTCGCTGGATTGACCGGCAGGTGCCTGAGCGCCGCAACGCCGGCCAGGGCCGACAGTGGCTCCGGGCCGCGTTGTCGCAGGTGTATTTCAACCCTCTCTGGGTTGTGCGGCACTACGTGTTTCTGCGCATATTTAGTGGGCAGGCAGATACTATTTCTCTGGCTTTGCTGCCGGTAGCCGGCCGCTCATTCCTAGTAAACGTGCCGGTGGCGCTGGTGGTGAATTACTACATTCAAAACAAAGTTTCAGCCGATTGGCGGTTTGTGGCTAGTGCCCTGTTTTCAGGTATCATGGCCGTTTACTATGCCCTGAGTGCCACCTGGCTGTAAGTAACCAGTGCGGCTGGTGGTTCTGTAGTCAGACGGTAGTTTCAGACCATATATATAATTTTTAATATATTGTCAACACAAGAACTACCTCTCGTTCCTGCTAGTTATCCTGCTGTGGATATCCTGACTGCGTCGCCGGCAACGCCGCGTGATATGCTGGTTTGGCAGCATGCGGCCGTTAATTTGCGCGCCGGTATTCCGGTGGCGCTGCTGTGTGTGCTGGATAGTGCAGGTAGCAGCCCTGGTCGGCAGGGGTTCAAGATGACGGTAACAGCCGGCAGTCTGGCCGGGTCCATTGGCGGCGGCATCATGGAGCATAAATTTGTGGAGCTAGCCCGCACGCTGCTGCGGGAGCCCCATTTTGCTCCTGTACTCCGCCACCAGATTCACCGCCGGGAAGCGCCAACGGACCGCTCCGGCATGATTTGCTCGGGCGAGCAGTGGGTATTGCTCCAGCCCCTGACTGTGGCCGACCTACCCACCATCAGCCGCATCAAGCTGCAGTTGCGCGAACAAGGCCGCAACCGTCTCTGGCTGACGGCTACGGGCGGCCTGCGCCTGGAGGAAAACGCGCAGCCGGGCCCGCATTTCACGTTCCAGCCGGGCACTGAATGGTCCTATTCGGAGCAGATAGGGTTCCGCGACCGGGCTACCATTGTGGGAGCCGGTCATGTGGCCCTGGCCCTGTCGCGGGTGCTGGCCTCTCTGGATTTCGACCTGACCGTGCTGGATGACCGGCCGGGGCTGAATACGCACCTGCTCAATCCGTTTGCCCACTACAAGCGCACGGTACAGTATGAGCAGCTACTCCAGGAAATTCCGGCCGGCCCGCACCAGTACGTTATTCTAATGACGTTCGGGTACCGCTCCGACCTGGTGGCACTGCGGGCGCTGCTGCACCACCCGGTACGCTACCTGGGCGTGATGGGTAGCAAGGCCAAAATTGCCGAGATGCTGGCGGTGCTACGGGCGGAAGGTGTTTCGGAGCATGATCTGGCGCGCGTACATGCGCCCATTGGTGTGCCCATCAACAGCCGCACGCCCGAGGAAATAGCCATCAGTATTGCCGCCGAGCTGATTCGGGTGCGAAACTCCTAGAATTTCCGGGGCTGGTTATTCGTCGCCTTCACTGGCCGTATTCTGGCCGCTGAGGTAGCCCTCCGTGAAGATGTGGTACTGGTCGAAAATGGAACGGACGGAGCGGCGAAGCACGATTTCACCCTGGGGGCCGGCTGGTACGCTCACCCCGGAGGCATAGCCATTCCAGACGGCCCGATTGGTGCGGTTGTCAATCAGCGTAACCAGCAGAGTGCCTTCCGATAAGATCATTCGCACCGGCTGGTACCCCCTGCGGCTCTCCTTCGGTGTGTCTTCATCCTCGGTATACCCGGCTTTCACCCACCGTGAGAAATCTTCCTGCGCATATCCACGGAAACGCATGTCACCTTCAAACAGCCGGAAGTTCACCAGCAGATCGGGGCGGCGGCGCACAGCCCGGTAGCCCTGAATTTTGAGGCGGTTTTGAATGGCGTCACGCACGGCAGTGCCCAGCCGGCTGGTATCGGAGTTGATGCCGTCGCCGCTGATGAACTCATACGTGCGGTAGCGCCTGAACTGCCCGGAATAGCTATAATCGGATTCCACGCGGGCTTCGCGCGACATGAGGCATCCGGGAAGCAACATGCTGCCACCAGCCAACAGTGTAACATACCATTTCATAGGCGCTTGGGAAGTAAGAAGGTCGTACCCACTAAAATACGAAACTACCGGCGCTAATCGATTGGGTATCAGGTAAAAAATCGTGCAATATTTCTCCCACCGGGTCTGGCCTCATCTAAAAGCGGCTTGCGGCGGCCTTTGCCCTGCTCATTGAGGCCAACTGCCCCAGCCTATTCGACGCAACTCAGGTGCTTCTCCAGCACAATGGTCAGACCGTGCGTACCCTGCATGGTTCCGATGATATCAAACCCGTGGCGCAGATTGAGCAGCAGCATGGCGCGCCAGCGGTTGTAAGTGTGGGTCCGGATGCGGCGGTAGCCCTGCTCCTGGCACCACGCGTGCTGCCGCCGCATCAGCTCAGCAGCTACGCCTTGCCCCCGATAATCAGGGTGCACGCCGCCCAGCCAGCTGTAATACTGCCCCGGCTGCCGCTCGTAGCCCAGCTTGCAACCCACCAGCTGCCCCTCTACATAAGCCAGCCACACCTGCACCGGCTGGCGCTGCTGTTGATACTGCAGGTCGGTCAGCAGCTCGGATTTTGAACTACCCAGGGCCCCGGCCAGCACGGCCGCAACTCTCTCTTGCGCGTCACTGGTAATACGGGGCTGAAATTTGTAATCAGGTGTCATGAAACGTGGGCGGCAATTCCAGGCCCCGCACCGGTGACTATTGTCAGGGCAAACTCAAACAGGATTCTGATAACAAACCGGGTGCCCGGCACCGGCTGACGGTACTGGGCACCCGGTTGGAGCCGCGGGCAGAGGGCGGCTAGGTGCAGTCGTAGCTGCGCAGCTCAATACGCTTGTCGGGCCGGATAACCAGCTTCAGATCCTGGCTGGCGTCGCCGGCCACCTCTTTGTTCTCAAACAGAATTTCCTTGCCCTTACGAGCACTCAGCTGCGGCTGCCGCAGCTTTCCGTTTTCGTAGGCCGAATGGCTGTTTATCATCTGATGGTAGGCCTCCGCCAGGGTAAGCGTGGTGAAGACGTACACGTGGTCGAAGCACCCGTCGTAGGCCGTGTAAGTATAAGTGCCGTTGGCAAACTGGGTGATGGTCACCTCGGCCTTATCGCCGGGGTGGTTGCTCACGCCGGGTTGCTGCAGCGTGCGGTGGCGGCCCTCCACGCCCAGCAGCGACACGTAGGCCCGCCCGTCGGAGTCGCGCAGCACCTGCGGCCGCCGCGCCGTTACGTCGGAGCTGAACACGTAGCCCGGCGTGCCGTTCAGGTCAATCCGCAGCCAGTCGCCGGGCAGCGCCAAGCCCGGCCCAATAGTGCAAGTAGCAGATGACGGCCGTACCTCGGCTACCCGGATGGCCTGCCCCACCGGCAGCTGCTGCCGCACGGCGGCCTGAAAACTGGGCTGGCTGTACACTGCCGTACCGGCGCGGTTGATGCAGTAGCGGGAAAGACTGGCGGTGTTTTTTTGACTGGGCGCGGTAGTCGTCGCTCCATTCTGCGCAAGCGAAGCCAGCCCCAGGGTCAGCAGCAGGCCGGTGGCCAGCGGACGAAAAGCACGTAGTAACATGGCGGGTAATGTGGAGGAAATAAGATAATGTAAAGCTGCCGCCCGGATACCGACCCGGCTGCAAGCCGAAGCGGGCCACCCCAACGACGGGAATAGGCCGGCAACTTACTGGTTTCCCCGCTACCTGCAACCACGAGGAGCCGCTTCCACTACGCCTTACTGGTAACCCGCGGCCTGCAGGCGGAACAGCTCGGCGTAGCGGCCACCGCGGGCCAGCAGTTGCTCGTGGCTCCCGATTTCCTGGAACTGCCCGTTTTCGATAACCAGAATCCGGTCGGCCATGCGCACGGTGCTGAAGCGGTGGCTGATGAGCACGGCGGTTTTGCCCTGCGTCAGCTCCTTGAAGCGCTGGAACACCTCATATTCGGCGCGGGCATCGAGGGCGGCGGTGGGCTCGTCGAGGATCAGCAGCTGGGCGTCGCGCATGTAGGCGCGGCCGAGGGCTATTTTCTGCCACTCGCCCCCACTCAGGTCCACGCCCCCGTTGAAGCGGCGGCCAATCATCTGCTCGTAGCCGCCGGGCAGCTTGGCAATAACCGAATCGGCCAGGCTTTGCTGGGCAGCCTGCTCAATGCGCGGCTGGTTGTCTTTGTGCTCGATGCGGCCCACGGCCAGGTTCTGGCCGGCCGGCAGCTGGAAGCGCACGAAATCCTGAAAAATCACCCCAATTTCCTGGCGCAGCTCAGCGGGGTCGTACTCGCGCAGGTCATGGCCATCGAGCAGGATGCGGCCCTCAGTAGGGTCGTAGAGGCGGGCGAGCAGCTTGACCAGCGTGGTTTTACCGGCCCCGTTTTCGCCCACCAGCGCCAGCTTTTCGCCGGCCTGCAGCTCGAAGCTGAGGTTGCGCAGCGCCCACTTTTCGGCGTTGCGGTACTTGAAACCCACGTTTTCAAACGTAAATCCTTGTTTGATCGGTCTTGGAAAAGGTATCGGTCTTTCGCCGGTAAGCTCCTGCCTTACGATGCGCGGCCGCAACGCAAAGAAGTCGAAGAAATCCTGCAGATACAGAGCTCCCTCGGCCACCGAGCTGAACCGGCTCAGAATGCCCTCCAGCAGCCCCCGCATGCGAGCAAATGAGCCCGCCAGAAACGTGAGCTGCCCGATGCTGACGCGGCCGTACACCGTTTGGGTGATGATGTACACGTAGGCCGCGTAGTAACCCGCCGCGCCTACCGCCGCGAAGAACGTGCCCCACCCCGCCCGCTTGATTACCAGGCTTTTGTTCTGCTGGTAAAATTCATCCGAAAGCGTGCGAAACCGGTCAATCAAAAAGCCCGACAGCCCGAAAATCTTGACTTCCTTGGCCGTTTCGTCGGACGCGCCGGTCTGGCGCAGGTAGTCCAGCTCCCGCCGCTCGGGCGTCCAGCCGTGCACCAGCGAGTAGCTCCGCTCATTGAAGTGCGATTCGCCCAGAAACGCCGGCACCACGGCTACCAGCAACAGCAGCAGCAGCCACGGATTAAATGCCACCAGCCCCACGGCCAGAAAGCCCATCGTAATTACATCCTGCGCTTGGCTGAGCACCTGGGCCATGAGCACGGTGCGCGAAAGGGTCTGGCGACGGGCCCGCTCCAGCTTGTCGTAGAAGTTGCTGTCCTCGAACTGGTCGAGGTCCAGCTCGGCGGCGTGCTGCATGAGCCGGATGGAGCTCTGGTTGGCAAACAGGTCGCCGAGCAGCGAGTCCAGCAGGGCCACGCCCCGGCCCAAAGCATCGGAGAATACGGCCAGCCCAAACTCCAGCGCCACCAGCATCAGCAGCGGCGTAACCGCACGGCCTGCCGCCGGCTCCCGGCTCAGCTGCACAACCGAGTCCAGAATCAACTGGCCCACGTACAGCATGGCTACCGGCAGGGCGGCCCGCAGCAGGCGCAACGCCACGTTGCCCAGCGTAAGGCCCGGACTGGTTTGCCAGATCAGGCGCAGAAAAGCCGGCAGATTGCGCAACGCCGAAAACCGCTCCCGCACCGTGAGGCTGGGTTTGCCATCGGGGCGGGGCTTTTTGGCGGAAATAGTTGAGAAAAACGAGTCGGAACGAGCCATAGAACGGACTATACGGCATACTTCGGGCCGGAGTGCCGGACCGGCCGTTTTGGCAGCCAGTAACGGGCCTTTCCATCATACCTGATTCCGGCTGGCACCCGTTCTGGCCCGGAAACGTACTTTTACCATTCTTCCCGTCGTTTCCCTACTTATGCTGCACAGCATTCTGTTCCATCCCTTCGCCGATGCGGCCCTGCAGGCGCGCTATGAGGCCGTGCTGCCCACCCTCACGGCCGCCGGTACCGAGGGCGTACTGCTGGGAAATCTGCCGGTAGCTGCTTACACGCTGCCAGCCGTGCTGGTGCAGCCGGGCGGCGCGGCCCTGCTACTACTTGCCGGTGGCAGCGGCCAACTGACGATACCCGCGCTGGAAACCGGGCCCTGGCAGCTGGATGAGGAGCCCATGACCGGCTTTGTGCCCACCCAGAATCCACTGCAGCTGTTTCGGCAGCAGCGCGCCGCCTTAGCTCACTGGCTGCAGCAGCAACCGGAGCTTCCGCAACTCATTCGGGAGCAGGATGTGGCAGGCCTGCTGGTGTTTGTCAGTGCGGTCCGTTTTGATGCCGACGTAGAAGCACAGTTGAATCAGCTCCCTGCTGCTGAGCAGTTTCAACTGGTACCGCAGCTGCCACAGCTACCGCGCCGCCTGGCACAACTGCCCCGGCAACTGCGGCTACCGGCCGCCGCGCTGGCCGAGTGGGCGGAGGCGTTGGTGCAGTACGGTCCGGAGCCGCCCCAACCGGCCGAGGAAAACATGGCAGAGGAAGCACCAGCCGGTTTCTGGTCGAAGAAAGCCCGGCAGCTCTGGGGCTGGCTGGGTGCCGAGGACGTACCCGCCGACCCGCCCTACGGCACCACCCTGGCCACCAGTCCTCCGCAGGCCAGTGAAGACGAAAAACACCGGCTGGAGCAGCTCCGCCAACAAGTGTTCCAGGAGTTGCAGCAGCAGCGCCAGCAAATGGAGGCCCGCGAAGCGGAGCGGGAGCAGAGTATTGCCCAGTTGCGGCAGCAGCTCAGCGCAGCTCCGTCGGCCACGGCCGAGGTGGCGGCCCTACAGGCGCGGCTGGCCGCTGAAACCCAGGAAAAGCAGCAGCTACAGGCCGCCATTCAAGCATCCCGCGCCGAGGCGGAAGCCCGCAATCAGGCGCTGGATGTCCGGATTCAGCAGTTGGGCCGGCAGTTGGAGCAGCTCAGCAACCGGCCGGCCGCGGCTGCCCCTGCTCCCACCACCGGTACGCCGGGCGTACGCTCTGCGGCCGGCGTTTCGCGGCCGGCACCCGTATCCCAGCCGGTGTCGGCTCCCTCGTGGCGGCTGCAGTGGCAGCGGGCGGCGCTGGTGGTGGCCTCCATTACGGCACTGGGGGCCGGCTTATGGGGCGTCAGTCAGCTACCGGTGTGGCTGCGCGGAACTCCGGCCCCGAACACCCACACCCAGACTGCCCCAACTGCTCCGGCCAACGACAACACCGAAGCCGCCGCGCCGACATTGCTGGATATTCAGCCGGATACCGTGCAGCTGGCGGACGAGGATGCCGCCGCCGAGCAGGACTCCGTGCAAGTGACAGACGAAGCGCCGGTGGCGGAGCCGCCCAGACCACAGCAGGAAGAAATAATGGATTCGGTGGAAACCTTACCCGACGACATCTAGCTCAGAGAGTTTCAGAGGGCTTATTTGCCGTTATCTGTCCCGCTGGCTGGGCGGCGCGGGTGGGGTGTACTACCTTTGCAGCCACAATGCCCACTACCGTTCCGCCTTCTACCGCTGCCCCGGCCCGCCACGTATACACCCTCGGGTTCTGGCTGATGTGCCTGTCGTCGCTCCTGTTTTTCATGAGCTTCAACATGCTGCTGCCGGAGCTGCCCGACTACCTCACCCGCTTGGGCGGCGCCGACTACAAAGGGTTCATTATTGCGCTGTTTACCCTCACGGCGGGCCTTTCGCGCCCGTTCAGCGGCAAGCTGGCCGATACGGTCGGCCGCATTCCGGTGATGGTATTTGGCTCATTGGTGTGCTTTATCTGCGGCTTCTTTTACCCGTTTACGGGCACAGTGGCGGCATTTCTGGGACTTCGGCTGCTACACGGGTTCAGCACAGGCTTCAAGCCCACCGGCACGGCCGCTTTCATTGCGGATATTATTCCGCTGGAGCGCCGCGGCGAGGCCATGGGGCTGCTGGGTGTGGCGGGTTCCGTGGGCATGGCAGCCGGGCCCATGCTGGGCTCCTGGCTGGCCCAGCGGTTTTCCCTGGATACCATGTTTTACTGCTCCTCGGGACTGGCACTGCTAAGCCTGGCCGTGCAGGGCACCATGACAGAAACCCTGCCCCGGGCGCAACGGCAGCGCTTCAGCTGGCGACTGTTGCGCATCGAGAGCTGGGATGAAGTCTTTGAGCCCCGGGTACTGGCCCCGGCAGTGGTTACGCTGCTGTGTCTGCTGCCCTTCGGAGCGGTGCTTACAGTTATTCCTGACCAAAGCCGGGTGCTGGGCCTCGTTGGCGAAGATAAAGGGCTGTTTTATACCTGCTATACCTGCGCTTCGCTGGTAGTGCGCCTAGTAGCGGGCCGCACCTCCGACCGGTACGGCCGGGTGCCCGTACTGATTGGCTCCTCCTGCATCATCGTAATTGCCCTGGTCGTGCTGGCCCTGGCCCAGTCGGCGCCGGTGTTCCTGACGGGGGCCGTGCTGTTCGGGCTGGGTACCGGCCTCAACTCTCCTACACTGTATGCCTGGACGGTTGACCTGAGCCACCCCGAGCGGCGGGGCCGGGCCGTGGCAACTATGTACATTGCCCTGGAAGCCGGCATTGGTATCGGAGCCCTGTTAGCGGGCTGGATCTTCAGCAATGAGCCGGCCCGGCTGCCTTTTGTGCATGCACTCAGCGCACTGAGCGTAGTGGGGGCGCTGGGGTATCTGCTGGCCCGGCGGAACCGGCCCGTAGCCTAGCGGCGCAACCAGCTGGTTATTCGGGGGGCTTATTATCTTCGTGGTTGTTCACTGGGCTGCGGCCTGTTACTACACTATTCTCGTGTCGTCATTTTATTTCCGGGCAGCCGGCGCGCTGCTCTTGTTGAGTGGCCTGGCCGGCCGGCCACACTATGTACAGGCCCAGGAGGCGCCTATTAAATTCGGAAAGCTGGATGCCAAAGAAGCGGCAACTCTGCTGGCTAGCCCCACTCCCGACTCGGCGGCGGCAGAGGTACTCTGCGACTTTGGCCAATCCACTATACAAGGGGCCAATGGCCGGTTTGAACTTCGGTTTGAGCGCACAGCCCGGCTGCTCATCCGTCGTGCGGCCGGCTATGAGCACGCTACTGTGCATGTGCTACTTTACCACGACCCCAAAGAGGGTGGCCGGGAGGAAATTCAGCAGCTTAAGGGTCTCACCTATAATCTGACAGGCACGACCCTCAGCAAGGAGCCGCTGCGCACGGAAGCCGTTTTCAGCCGCAAGATTGACGAGCGGCTGGATGAGTATGCCTTTACCCTGCCGAATGTGCGCGAAGGCTCGATTCTGGAATTCACCTATTTGGTCCGCTCCCCGTTCCTGTTCAATCTCCAGGACTGGCAGTTTCAGCAGGATATTCCGGTCCGCTGGAGTGAGTACCGCACTGTTATTCCGTCCTTCTACCGCTATAAGGAGCTCAGCCGCACTTATTGGCCCTTTACCATCAACGAAACCAGCGCCAAATTCTACACTACCACATATCGGGAGCCAACCCGCAATTCGTACGGGACCACCACCGAAGCCAGCGACAAAACTTACAACATCAATACGCAGGCTCTGACGCGCCGCTGGGCGGTCAAAAATCTGCCGGCTTTTCGCCCGGAGCCTTTCATGACGACCCGGCGCGACTATCTGAGCCGGGTTGATTTTGAGTTGGAGCGCATCCAGTTTGACCCGCAGCATGCCCCGCAATTTATTGCCGGTAGCTGGGCTGAAATTGAAAAGGAGCTGCTGGAGGATGAAAAGTTTGGGCAGTATCTGAAAGCAACTACCTCACTCAGCACCAACACGGCGGCCCTGCGCAACTTGCCCAATCTCACGGAGCGCGCCCATGCCGTGCGGCAGTTGGTACTGCAACAGGTGGCCTACACCAATACTCCCTCTTACCTGGCCCGCCCCGGCAGTACACCCAGGCGTATTGTGGATCAGCGCCAGGGCAACGCCGCTGAGGTGAACTTATTATTGATTGCCGCTCTGCGAACCGCCGGCCTGGATGCTCAGCCGCTGCTGCTAAGCACTCGGCAGCATGGTCAGGTACAAACGGAGCTGCCCGTAGTTAGCCAGTTTAACTATGTAGTGGCTCATGTGGCTCTTCCTGACAATAAGGAGCTACTGCTGGATGCCACAGATGCTAGCCTGCCTCCGGCCCTGCTGCCCGAAAGCTGCCTCAATGCCCAGGGCCGCCTGCTGGGGCCAGCCGGGCGCTGGGTAAACCTGATGGATACGGCCCCACACCTGCTCTACACCCACGCTCAGCTAACGGCCACGCCTCAGGGCGAGTTGCGGGGTTCCATCCGGCAGGAATATGCTGGCTATGCAGCCTCCGAACACCGTCGGCCGCTGTCGGAGTTGCGCCAGCAATGGCAGCAGGCACATCCCGACTGGCAAATCAGCAAAGCCGAAGTAAGCTCCCCCGATGTGGCCCGCCCGGTGGCACTGGAGCTGACGGCTGCTCTGCCCGGCGCCGAAGCCCCGGCCGCTACGCTGTACCTGCGGCCCTTGCAGCAATTACTGATGACGGCTAATCCGTTTCGGCACGCGGAGCGCCTTTACCCGGTTGATTTTGCCACGGTGCAGCGTATTGAATACGCCACTGACCTGACGCTCCCAGCAGGATACGTCGTAGCAGAACTGCCGGCCAATATGCAGCTGGTGCTGCCCAATGGCGGCGGCCGGTTTCTGTTCAGCATTACGCAGCCCACGCCCCAAACTCTGGCGCTGGTGGGCCGCATTCATCTGCTCAAAACCCGCTACTCCGCCGAGGAATATCACGCCATCCGGGAGCTATATGCCAAGGCCGTCACCAAATTTGCGGAGCCTATTGTTCTGCAACGGCAGTAAGTGGGAATTGCTGCCTCGCCTAAAATCCGCCTTCATCAGTTGTTCATGTTCCAAAAAAATAGGATATTTCGGTTCTGATTGCTTTTAACTCACCGGCGTTTTTCGCTTGTATCACTGCTATCCGGACACCAGAACCGGATAAGTATTATCTGAATAACTAGTTAAAAATCAAATTCTTAGTTATTTCGCTCGTTCTCATTACGGATTATCTATCTTCCGGTTCAGACTGAATTATCCTCTATCCTCATGGCTCTATCTACCCGAACCGCGTATTGGCTGGTTCTTAGCCTGCTTGCCTGTCTTGCCGCCAGCTGTGTGGAGCGCTACGAGCCGGAGGTGCTGAAATCAGGCAGCCATTATCTGGTGGTAGATGGGTTTATCAACGGCAGTGGCCCTACTTCCATTCGGCTTTCCCGCTCCATTAATCTGGATAACGGCACCGGCACATACCCACCGGAAACGAAAGCCACAGTATTCATTGAAAATCTGGGCGGTACCCGGTACGCGCTGGCCGAAAGCCCAGGTGGTGTGTACACGGCCGCCATCCGGCAGCTGCCCCCCGGACAGCAGTACCGGTTGCGGATTCGCACGAGTGGTGGCGACGAGTATGCCTCCGAGTATACCCTGCTCAAGCAGACACCCGCCATTGACCAGTTCGAGGGCCGCGTTCAGGCAGATGGACTGCAACTGTACATAAGTGCCCACGACAACAGCAGCCAGACCCGCTACTACCGCTGGCAATATGAGGAAACCTGGGAGTTTACCTCGGCCTACTGGAGCCACTGGAAATTTGCAAAAGGCACCTCCCAGCGTCGGCCGTACTTTCCGCGCACCGAGGATATTTACCACTGCTGGCGTACCGAAAATGCGACGCTTATCACCACGACCAGCACGGTGCGCCTGAATCAGGATGCCGTGCGCGACTACCGCCTGCTGTTCATTCCTTCTTCCTCCAAAAAGCTAATCAGCCTCTATAGCATCCTGGTGCGGCAATATGCTATGTCGCAGGAGGAGTTTGACTACTGGGAAGCCGTGAAGAAGAATACGGAAAATATCGGCACCCTTTTCGACCCACTGCCCAACCGCATTCAGGGCAACGTGCACTCGCTGACGGACGCCAGTGAGCCGGTATTTGGTTTCGTGGGGGCGTGTACCGTGGTAGAAAAGCGCATTTTCATCAACCGCCTTTCTCTGCCCGCCCAATGGTGGCCCGTGGATGAGCAGTATGCTAATTGCACCGACGTAGCCACGTACATCCACGACACCTTGCGGCTCGGCAAGAATATGTACGAGGAGTTTGCGGACACTACCTATCGGATTCCCATTAACGAGATACGGCGTCTCGATGGTACCATCATTGGCTTCACCAACCAAACCCCTGACTGCGTTGACTGCCGCCGGTTCGGGACCAATATCAAACCTAGTTTCTGGCCACGATAACGGGTCAATGCATCCCCTGTTCACCAAGCTTTTTTCTCAACTGCTATTTCATAACTCATTTTCTTTTTTCGTATGATTTCACCTTTACTTCGCCGGTTGTTGCTGGTGGGCATTTGCACCGGCGCTTCAGTTTCTCTTGCGCAGGCACAGGCCGATCCTATCAAATTTGGAAAGATTGACGAAGCTGATCTGACGCCCAAAAACTTTGCAGCCGATAGTGCGGCAGCGGCCGTGGTGCTGGCTGATTTTGGCCGCTCCCGCTTTGAGTACAATGATGGCGACTTCAGAGTGGTATTTGAGCGGGTAACCCGGATCAAGATCCTTAAGAAATCGGGCTACGACTATGCTACCGTGGAGGTGCCACTGTACCACAAAGCCAGCAACGAGGAAAAAATCACCAGCCTCAAAGGCATGACCTACAACCTGGTAAACGGCCAGGTTGTCAAGGAAAAGCTGAATTCTGATGCCATGTTCCGGGAAGAAACCACCCCGAACATAACAACGCGCAAATTCACGCTGCCCAACGTGCGCGTGGGCTCCGTTATTGAGTATACCTACTCGGTCACCTCGCCCTTCACGTTCAACTTCCAGGACTGGACGTTTCAGCGGGATATTCCGGTGCGGTGGAGCGAGTACCGGGCCGCCATTCCGGAGTACTTCGACTACAAAATGCTGATGCAGGGCTACGAGCCGCTGGAAGTGCAGGAGCGCAATGAGGGCGTAACCCAGTACAACATCACCTGGTCGTCGAGCATGGAGTACGGGCGCCGCTCGTCGGGTGGTTCGCAGGTTGTTACGCCCCGCGTAACCAACCACCGCTGGGCCATGAAGAACGTGCCAGCCATGCGCGCCGAGCCCTACATGACCACCACCGCCGACTACGAAGCCAAGATTGACTTTGAGCTGGCCGGCGTGAAATGGCCCGATGAGCCGTACAAAGCCGTGGCCAACTCCTGGGAGAAGATTGATCGGGAGCTACTCAACAGCGACAATTTTGGCGGTCAGTTGGGCCGCCCTGCCTTCCTGAAAGAACAGCTGACTGCCCTTCAGGCCCAGCACACAGACCCCACCGCCCGCGTGGCCGCTATCCATGACTTGGTGCGCCGCAGCGTGAAGCATAATGGCAGCAACAGCCTGTATGCCTCCGGCTCCGTACGCCGCGCCTTCGATCAGAAAACCGGTAGCGCCGCCGACGTGAACCTGCTGCTGATTGCGGCCCTGCGCGAAGCTGGCCTGCAGGCAAACCCGGTGGTGCTCAGTACGCGCAGCCACGGCCGCCTGGAAACCAACGTACCGCTGGTGTCACGCTTTAACTACGTACTGGCCCACGTAACCCTGCCTGAGGGCAAGGAAATGCTGGTAGATGCCACTGAAGAGCTGGCTCCCTGCGGCATGCTGCCTCCGCGCTGCCTCAATGGCGTTGGCCGCCTGCTGCTGCCGCAGGACGGGGCCTCGCACTGGATTGAACTCAAGCCCGCCGACCGGCTACTGTCTTATCAGCAGATTAACCTGACGGTGGATGATAAGGGTGGCGTAAGCGGTAAAGTACACCAGGAGCACGCCGGCTATCTGGGCCTGGCGCAGCGGGAGAAGCTGCGCAAGCTGGGCGAAAAGAAGTACGTGGAGGAAATGGCCGCCGGCCACGAGGGCTGGAACATTCCTAAATTTACCTTTAAGGAGCAGGCGGCGCTTCACCGCCCGCTCACGCTGGAGTTTGAGTTTGCCTCCGCTGGCAGTGAAGCCCCCGCAGGCACCATCTACCTGAGCCCACTGCGCGATTTTGGCACCGAAAAGAACCCTTTCCTGCACGAAGACCGTCGTTTTCCGGTGGATTTTGGGGCTTCCATGGATGAAACCCTGCTGGTTACCGTGGCCCTGCCCGCTGGTTATGAGTTGGAAGAAACGCCAAAGCCCATGGCCATGGAACTGCCTGAAGGCGGTGGCCGCTTCACGTACGCTGTACAGCCAGGCGCTGGCTCCGTGCAGATTATGAGCCGCATGAGCCTGGCCCGGCCGGTATACTCGGCTGAGGAATACGCTTACCTGCGGGAATTTTTTGCCCGCATGATGGCTAAGCAGGGCGAACGACTGGTACTCAAGAAAAAGGGTTAAATCTGATGCGTATTTCCCTGCCAATACTACTGGCCGGCTCTAGCTGGCTACTGGCTTCCGAAGCTTACGCGGCCTACGGCCCGGCCCCCAAATACGCCGTAGCCGACCTGCCGGCGACCCTGCGCGAAAATGCTCATGCCGTTATTCGTCGGCAGGAAGAAACGCTACTGGTAAAATCGGTGGGGCGCACCGTGGAAACCACCCACCGCGCCGTTACCATTCTGGATGAGGTAGGGGCCCGCTGGGCATCGGAACTGGTGTACTACAGTTCCCTCAACACCATCAGCTACTTTCGGGGAGCGGTATACGATGCCACCGGGCGGCAGCTTCGCCAGCTCCGGACCCAGGACATTCACGACATCAGCCTCTCAGATGGGTTCAGCCTGGCTACCGATGCCCGGGGCCGCGTGGCCGACCTGAGTCAGCCTACTTACCCCTACACGGTAGAGTTTGAGTACGAAGTAATATCCGACAACCCGCTGTTTTATTCCACGTGGCGGCCCCAGCCGGTGGAGCAGCTGGCCGTGGAGCAGGCGTCGTTTAAAGTAACTATGCCGGCCGGTATGGCCCTGCGCTATCAGGAGCAGCACCTGCCTACCGGCACGGCGCAGACTAAGCGCACCCAGGGCAGCCAGGAAATTTACGAGTGGCAGGTGCACGACCTGGCCGCCCGCGAGGAAGAGGCCGATGCGCCCCCGGTAGCCGAGCTGACCCCTGCCGTATTCACGGCCCCGACCGAGTTTGAGGTGCAGGGCCATGCTGGCCGCCTCAGCAACTGGGCCGACCTCAGCCGCTGGACCTACGACCTGAACGCCGGCCGCGACGAGCTGCCGCCCGCCATTAAGGCCGGCATTGCGGCATTGGTACAGGGCGAAACCGATGAGCGGGCCAAAATCCGGAAGGTGTACCACTTTCTGCAGGCCAACACGCGCTACATATCCGTGCAGCTGGGTCTGGGCGGCTGGCAGACATTCCCGGCTTCCTCAGTGGCCGCTAATGGCTACGGCGACTGCAAAGCGCTGACCAACTACTGCAAGGCGCTGCTGGGCGCGGCCGGCATCAAGGCTCACGCGGCCCTGGTTAAGGCGGGCTCCGATGAACAGGACATTCTTACCAGTTTCCCCAGCTCCCAGTTCAACCACGTGGTGCTGTGTGTGCCACTGGCCCAGAGCACCAAACCCGACACCGTATGGCTGGAATGCACCAGCCAAACCAATCCGTTTGGGTACATGGGCGGCTTCACCGGCAACCGCCACGCGCTGCTGCTGCTGCCCGAAGGCGGCAAGCTGATTCCAACTCCCCGCTACGGTGCCGCCGAAAACCGCCGGGAGCGACTGGCCAACGTGTTTCTGGATGTGAACGGCGACGCCACCGCCACGCTGCGTACCATCCGTACGGGGCTGGAGTATGATGGCGTTTCGGGGCTGCCGGGTTTGGAGCTGGCGGAGCAGAAAAAGCGCATCAGCAACCGGCTGGCACTGCCCAACTTCACGCTGAATAAAGTGGCCTTTAAGCACTCCGGTCCGGAAGCCACTATACCCAGCCTTACCGAAAGCCTGGCGCTTACTATGCCGGCACTGGCCCCACCCAGCGGCAAGCGGGTGTTTATCACGCCCAACCTGCTCAGCCGTATGGCACCACCCCAGGCCACCGTGGGAGAGCGGCAGACCGATTTGTGGCTGGACCATGCCTTCACCCAGCAGGATACGGTGATGCTCCACGTACCAGCCAGTCTGCACCCTGAGCAACTCCCGGCCCCCGTGCAGCTGACCACCCAGTTTGGCACTTACAGCAGTCAGCTCCTGGCCCTGCCCGACGGTAGCATCCGCTACGTGCGCCGCTTAGTAATGCCGCGTACCCGGTTTACCCGCACCGATTATCCGGCGTACCTGGAGTTCCGTCGCAAAATAAGCGCCGCCGATAAGGCCCAGATTGTACTGCTGAAAACAGACGCGTAGCAGATTTTACGGATGAGGTTATAAAAAATACCCGCTGCCGTTGGCAGCGGGTATTTTTTATAACCTGCCGCTGCCTACAACATAGTAATTACACTATAACAATACCCGAATATTCTGTCAGAACGCTAACAATAGAAGACAAATGCTGTTGATTAACCCTCTTAATCAGGCCAATTACCGATGAATTCTTAAAATATATCTACTGGACACGGCCGCTTCCCTAGCCAAAAATTCTATCTTGGGGCGCCCTATTTTCACCATTCCTTCCCCTCTGTTTTTCTCTTCTCTTCTTTCTTATACGATGCAAGAAACTTCTACTTTTTTTCCTCAGGCATGGCGGCCATTGCTGGCCGGCGGTATGCTGGTGGCCGGCCTTAGTGCCGCCACTACGGCATCGGCCCAACGGGTGCTGTGGGCCGATGCCCCGCAGCTCCCCACCTCTGCCCGACAAGCCACGCAGCCCCTGTCGCACTTCCGTGCTGTTACTATGCAGCTGGATGCGGTGCGGGCTGCGCTTCAGAATGCCCCGGCGGAACGCACTACGAGTGCCCGCACCTCGGCCACCGTTATTTCGCTGCCCCTGCCCAATGGCACCTCGCAGCGGTTCCGGGTGGTGCAGGTGCCGGTAATGGCGCCGGCACTGGCAGCCAAGTATCCCAGCATCCACACCTACGCGGCCCAGGGCATTGATGACCCGGCCGCTACCGCCCGCCTTGATATAACCCCGGATGGCTTCCACGCCATGATTCTGTCGGCGGGCAGCACTGTGTATATTGACCCGGCTGAACGGGGCGATGCGACGCACCTGGTATTTGAGCGGCGCGCCATGAACCAGGGTGCTTTTCCGTTCGTGTGCTCCACTCCCTCGCCCGATGGCACTGAGCCCCTGCCCCAGATAACGGCGGCGCAACGAGCAGCGGTAGCCAACGGTACTACTCTGCGCACCTACCGGCTGGCCCTGGCCTGCACCGGCGAGTACGCCACGTTCCACGGCGGCACCAAGCAGGGTGCCATGGCCGGCATGGTAGCCTCGGTGAACCGGGTAAGCGGCATTTATGAGAAAGAACTTGCCGTGCGCCTGGTGATTGTGCCCAAGAATGACACCCTCATTTTCCTGGATGCCAACACCGACCCCTATACCAACAACAGCGGCTCGACCATGCTCAACCAGAACCAGACGACGGTTGACGCGCGTATTGGTTCGGCCAACTACGACATCGGGCACGTGTTCAGCACCGGCGGCGGCGGCGTTGCCCAGAAGCCCTCAGTGTGTGTATCGGGTAAGGCGCGGGGCGTAACCGGCTCGTCGGCTCCCACCAACGATGCCTTCGACGTGGACTACGTAGCCCACGAAATGGGCCACCAGTTTGGAGCCGACCACACCTTCAACAGCCAGACCGGTAGCTGTGGTGGCGGCAACCGGGCTAACGCTTCGGCCTACGAGCCGGGCTCGGGTACCACCATCATGGCCTACGCCGGTATCTGCGGAGCCGATGACATTCAGCCCAACTCCGACCCCTACTTCCACTCCCGCAGCTTCGACCAGATTGTGGCCCACATTACGGGCCTGGGCAACTGCTCGGTGAATACGGCTACCGGCAACACGCCCCCCGTGGTCAATGCAGGCCGCAACTATGCTATTCCGGTAAGCACGCCCTTCGTGCTTACCGGCTCGGCCACCGATGCCAACAATGATGCACTGACCTACAGCTGGGAGCAGTACAACCTGGGCGCTGCCGGTGCACCTTCCGCCGCTACCGGCGACGCGCCGCTGTTCCGGGTTTTCTCGCCTACCACCAGCCCTTCGCGCACGTTCCCACGCCTCTCGGATCTTCTGAACAATGCCCAGACCAAAGGAGAACTGCTGCCGACTTACGGCCGGCGGCTGATTTTCCGGCTGGTAGCCCGCGACAACCGCATCGGCGGGGGTGGCATTGATTACGACTCGATGAACGTGGTGGTAGTGCCTACTGCCGGTCCGTTTGTGGTAACGGCCCCCAACACAGCTACTACTTGGCTGGTGGGTGCTCCGCAACAGGTTACCTGGAACGTGGCCAACACCACGCAGGCACCCATCAGCGCAACCAACGTAGATGTGCTGCTCTCAACTGATGGCGGCCTCACCTATCCCACTACGCTATTGGCCGGCACCCCCAACGACGGGTGCGAGACTGTAACGGTACCCGCCAATGTGGCTGGCTCAGCGCAGGCCCGTATTCGGGTGCAGGCTACGGGCGGTATTTTCTTCGACATATCCAACCAGAACTTTACGTTGGAGGCTCCTGCCGGCCCCACGTTCTTCCTGCAGGGCCCCGGCTGCTCGGCCAGCGCGCTGGCGTTCTGCCCTGGTGCCTCCGGCTCGGTTAGCGTAACGGTAGGCCAGCTGCAGAACTTCACCGGTGCAGTCACCCTGTCGGCCGCCAACCTGCCGGCGGGTGTAACGGTAACCTATGCCAACGCCACGGTACAGGCCGGCACCGGCACTACCGCTACGGTAAGCGCCACCAGCGCTGCCCCGGCCGGCACCTACGTTATCCGCCTGACGGGCACCAGCGGCGGCGTAACCCGCTTCCAGGATATCAGCCTCACTATTCAGCCTTCGGCTACGCAGGCGGCGGTTATTACCACTCCTACTGCAACCAGTGGCCCCACCACGCTGCGGCCAGCCATTACCTGGGCTGTCGTTCCCAATGCAACTGCCTACGAAGTCCAGATTGCCACTGATGCGGCTTTCACCAACATCGTACAGTCGCAAACCAACCTCACGGGTACCAGCTTCACGCCTTCGGCCACGCTGCTGCCCGCTACCACCTACTACGTGCGGGTGCGGGGCCTGAGCCCCTGCGGTACAGCTCCCTTCTCAGCCGTTACCTCATTCACTACCGGTGTACAATCGTGCCAGCCCATTGTGGCCACCAACGTACCCCGGGCTATTCCGGCCGGCTCTACGCCCACCGTTTCTTCGGTTATTGCCGTGACCAGCACAGAACGGGTATCCAACATCCGCGTGAGCAATCTGGCCATCAGTCACCCCGATGTAAGCGAGCTGGAAATTTCGCTTACCAACCCGGCGGGCCGGCGGGTGGTGCTGTTCTCGCGGGCCTGCCCCGGCACCACCAACCTAAACCTCACATTCGACGATGCTGCTACGGCCGCGCTGGCCTGCCCCCTCACCAGCGGTGCTACCGTGCGCCCGGCCAACTCGTTGGGAGACCTGTTGAATACGTCTGCCAATGGCAACTGGACGCTCACCATTTCGGATAACAACACCAGCAACGGCGGTACCCTCACGGGCTGGACGCTGGAACTGTGCACCGTGGGCGAAGTACCGGCGGCTCCCAGCTCCCTCACCACGCTGGCCCCCACCGTTACGGCCACAGCAGCCTCTATCGATATGATCTGGCTGGACAACTCGGGCAACGAATCGGGCTTTGAGATTGAGCGCGCCCGCAGCGGCGGCACCTTTGCCAAAATTGCCACCGTTGCCGCCAACACCACCTTCTACACCGATCAGGTAACGGCTAACGGTCCGTACTGCTACCGCGTGCGGGCAGTAAATACCACCGGTGTATCGGCGTACTCCAATGAAAGCTGCCAGACGGTGGCCGGTATTACGGCTGCGCGCAATGCCGCCTTGCTGCAAGGCATTGAAGTGGCTCCGAACCCCAGCGCCGGCGTGTTCAATGTGCGTATCGACAACGCCCAGCGCGGCAGCATCACGCTGCGGGTAACCGATGCCCTGGGCCGCCAGGTACAGGCACAGACGCTTACTAAAGGTGCCGCCGCCCTGCAGCTGCCCCTGGACCTGAGCAGCCTCAGTACCGGCGTGTACAACCTCCACTTCGATATGCCCAACGGCTCCACAGTGGTACGCCTGCTGAAAGAGTAGGGCAATTGTTGATCAACTAAAAAAAACTCGGTTCCTGAAGCAGGAACCGAGTTTTTTTATGCCGTTACGTGAATGAAGTTTCCAGACAATGCCAGCAACCAATCAAAATCGGTACCGCAGCTGCGCATGCACATCGGAGCGGCGGGAGCCCTGGATTTCCTCCAGACCGGAGCCGACGGTGCGCTGGTGGCGGTAGTGGGTGTCGGCGTAGCGCAGCCAGAGCGTGAGGTGGCGGTTTAGATCGGCCTGCACCAGTACATAGGTGCGGGTGCCCTGGCCGTAGAGGACGGGTACGGAAAAGGCGTACAGCACATCCTGCTCGAACACGTACTGGCGCGTGTCGTAGTCGTCGGTATCGAAGAGGGCGTAGCGGGCCGTGAGGCGCAGGCGCTGCAACGGCTGCACGGTTACATCCTGGGCCAGTACGTAGCCGTGGCGGGCGGGGCCGACATCCTCCCGGTACTCGGAGCCCTGCACACGGGTGCGCAGGCTCAGGAAGGTGGTGGGACTGGCATCATAAAACAGCAGAAAGCTGCGGCGGCGCGTGGGTACGGGCAGCGGCGCAGGGCGTAGCGTATCGGCATCGTAGGCCTTCGTGCGCTGCCGGATCTGAGCGTACAGCAGGCTGGTTTTGGTAGGGCTGAAGGCCAGCCGTACCAGCCAGTCGTGGCCAGTGCTGGGGGCCCCGGCTTGGTAGCGCAGCCACGGAAACCGGAACCTATCATAGTACGCCGACACTTCCCAGCGGGCCGCCGGCCGCAGCTTCAGACCCAGGTACAGGCCGCTTTCGTTGATGTTGCGCGTATTTTCGCTGAGGGCGTTGCCGTAGAGCGTGTGAAAGTCGCGGGCGTAGTGCCGGTACAGTGCCGAGACGTCCACGTTCGGAGCGAGGCTGGCCAGCACGCCGTTCACGGTGCCCAGCCCGCCCCCGCTGCTGCGGGCCGTTTCGCCGAACAGCAGTAGGTTGCGCCACACGTAGCTGTAGTTGGCGCTGATGGCCAAGTTGCGGCGGCCGCGCAGCTCAAAAGCATTATACGGCTCGTCGCGGCGCTGCAGAGGCTTATCAAAAAGCGTATTCACGGCCGTTACGCCCGCCTGTAAGTCGCCGCCGGAGCTGGCGTAGCTGATGTTACCGCCCAGCACGGTTTCGCGCAACGCCTGGCGGTTGGCCAGCTCGGTGGGCGTGCGGTGCATGCCGGTCAGCAGCAGGCCGGAGGTAAATTCACTGAAATCAGCCAGTGAGTCGCGGGCGGCCTGTAAGGAGGCATCCACCCGCTTGCGCGAGGCAAACGCCGTGGCCCGTACGGTGCCGGTAACGGCTACCGTGGCGGCCGCGCCCCGAAAAAACGTGCTTTCCAGCACCGAAGAATAGGGCCGCACGCCCACCGAGCTGCGCCGCAGGGTGGTGATGGTTTCGGCTCCCTTCCCCACCGCCAGTCCCGACGACAGCAACAGCCCCTGCCCATATTGCAGCTGATAATCACCCACTGCCAGGGTTTTGAGCCGGCCCCGCTCCTGCAGCACGAAATGGCCGGAGTAGAAGTCGGCGCCGTAGCGGCGGGTTTTGGGGTCCCAGGTGAGCTGCTCGCCGGCATCCTTCTCAGCGGTGAGGCCCAGGCTGAAATCCTTGCTGCGGCTCACGCGGTAGCGCACCAGCAGCTTATCGGGGGAGCCCAAATAACGCGAGGCGGGCGCGCCGGTGCTGGTGGTATCGGGCGGGAGGTAGCCGGGCTGGCCCTGCAACGTCCGCTGGTAGCGCACGAACAGGGCGTTGTTGTCTTCCTGCCAGATGCGCTGCCACAGCGGCCCGCGGGCGGCGTTGGGGGCCGTCGTCAGCACCGACACGAAGGGCGCTACCCGGTAAATAGTGCGCAGATCAAAGCTTTGGATACTTTGCAACTCGTACAGGCTCAGCAACGCACCGTTGCGCTGCCGGTGCTCCAGCAGGCTGGTAATCTGGGTTTCGGAGAGCAGCAGCAGACCGCGCAGGTCTTCCCGGGTGGCAGTATTGAGATTGAGTGGGGTTTGGTAGTACTGCAGCAGCGTTTCGTAGAGGTCCTCGTAGGGCACCTGGTCGCTCTGGATTTCGGCAAACAGCTCCTGGGTCAGCCGGTCGAGGTCGGGCACGGCGGGGCGTGGGTAGTCCTGGGCCCGGGCGGCGGCGGCGGTGAGCAATAGTGCTCCGGCCGTCATTAGCAGCTGGCGGGGGCTCATGGCTGGGGTTGCGGTTTGGCCCACACGTAGGCCACGCTCAGCTGCTGACTCAGGCCCAAAGCATCGTGCCAGGCGGCGGCGTAGTCCACCTGAAACTGCCCGGCCTTTAGTCCTACCCCACCCGTGAGCTGCTGCATGAGCGACGACAACCCTGCCCGCACGGCCAGCACCGGCACCGGCTGGTACTCCAGCCCGGCCTTGAAGTCGGCATCCTGCTCCACGTCCTTCTCAGTTTCGGCCAGCAGCAGCACTTTTTCGGAGGCCCGCCACGCCAATCCGGCCCGCAGCACGGTGGGCAGCCGCTCCTCCTGGTATTCGTATAGGCGGGCCTGGTTGAGGTTGTAGAGCATGGCCCCAAACAGCAGCTTGCGCGGAATAATGTCGGCCTGCCCGCCCAGGGACGCGGCCACGGCGCGCCGGCTCCCCAGCCCCTCAAAGCTGGTTTGCAGCACCTCCACCCGCGCTCCTACCCGCACCGTGCCCAGCTGATAACCGTAGCCCAACCCCAGCCGCTGCTCTGAGTACAGCTTGCCCCCAAACCGCTGCGCCGTGAAGCCAATTACCCCGTAGCGCGGTGCCTCGGTCGCCGCCACCGCTGCCGGCACACCCACTACGGGTGCAGCCGGCTGCCCTGGCCGGTAGCCTATCGGCACGGCTACCAGCAACGAAGCCGTGTTCAGGGCCGGCAGCAGGTAGCGGTTTTCGGCCCCGACGCCCACCGTGGGCCGCGCCAGATTGCCCAGCGCCGCCGCGTTGGCTGCACCGGCCCAGCCGTCCTGTTCCAGCACACTCCCAATCTGCCCCAGGCCGGCCGCGCGGGCACCCCACAAGCCGGGGCCGTTGCCCTGGGCGTGTGCGACGTTTATACATCCGATAAATAAACCTGATAAAAGGTAGATTTTCAGCATAGAGAAGGATAACGGTTTCTATTGCTGGAAAATAGCTACTTCAGCTGAACCGTACAACGGCTTGTTATCAGACTACAAAAAAAGCCCCGGCACCATCTGGCACCGGGACTTTTACACTAAAAAACACGCCTTGCTTTACAGCATAGCAGCGTCCTTCTTACGCTTGATTTTGGTTTTACCGCCTTTGTCGGTTTTTACCTTCATCTTTTCCACGTCGCTCATATCGGCGCCGGTGGCGGTGGCGGGGCCCACGCCGGGGTTGGGGCCGTTGTTCACCAGCGTCATTTCATCCACGATGTGCTTGGCACCACCCAGCTTCTCGATGCACCAGAGCACGTAGCGGATGTCGGCGTTGATGCAGCGTTTCAGATCGGGGTCGTAGGCCAGGTCGCCGGTCATGGCTTCCCAGTTGCCGTCGAAGGCCAAGCCAATCAGCTCGCCGCGGCCGTTGATAACGGGGGACCCGGAGTTGCCGCCGGTGATGTCGTTGTCGGTGATGAAGGCCACGGGCAGGTTGCCCTGCTTATCGGCGAAGCGGCCGTAATCCTTCATTTTCAGCAGTTCCAGCTCTTTCTGGGGCACCACAAACTCGGGGTTGGTGGCGTCTTCCTTCTCCAGAATGCCCTGGGCGGTGGTTTTGTAGTCATACTCCACGGCGTCGCGGCCTTTGTAGGGGCGCACGGTGCCGTAGCTCAGGCGGATGGTGGAGTTAGCATCGGGCGAGTACACCTTCTGGCTGTTTTTCTCGCGTAGGGCGGCCACGTATAAACGGTTGGCGCGGCCCAGGCCGGCCTGCAGGCCCTGCAGCTTGGGCAGAATGTTCTGCACGTAGTTCGAGTATACCGACTGATAGGTTTTGTAGCCGGGGTCGGCTTCCAGCTTGGCCAGCGTGGGCGCGGCCAGGAAAGCGTTTACCTTGGCTTCCGAAGTCAGGAAGGAGTTGCTGAACACGTAGTCAGCGTACTTCTGCATCGAGCCGCCGTACTGCTTCTGCACCGTCTGGAATACGTCGGGCTGCTGGTCCTTGGGCACATCCTGCATGTACAGGTTCATCAGGGCCGCAAACACCTTCTTATCGGTGGGGGCGCTGTAGTCTTTGAAGTAGTCGGCTACGGGCTCCTTCAGGTCGGCCACGGCCTTGTCGATTCCGGCTTTGTCGCCGGCTTTCAGGGCGGTGGCCAGGGGCATCATACGGGCGGCCAGCGTCACAATTTCGGTGCCGAAAGCGGCTTCGTTCACGTACTGGCTGCTGAGGTTGTACTGGCGGATGCCGGCGTAGCTCTGGTTGATGGTATTAAGGGCCTCGCCGTACTGCTGGGCACGGGTGGGGTCCTGGGCAATCCACTGCATCAGCGCGTTTTCCTCGGCCTTTTTGGCATCCACGGTTTTCAGGCGCTTCATGCCTTCGTTCTGGCCGATGAAGTACTTCCAGTAGTTGGCAATACCGGCGTACTTAGAGGCGTACTTCAGGCGCAGAGCCGCGTCCTGGTCCATATCTTCCTTCCACAGCTTCAGGCGGGTATCGCGCAGCTTGATGCGGGCGGGGTTGCTCTGGTCGAGGGTGAGCTGCAGACCGGCGGCGGGCAGAAAGCGCTGGGTACGGCCGGGAAAGCCGAACACCATAGCAAAGTCGCCTTCACTCACGCCCTGCATAGCCACGGGCAGGTGCTTTTTGGGCACGTAGGGCACGTTGCCTTCCTGGGGGCCGGCGGTGGGCTGGTTATTCTTGTCGGCATATACCCGGAACATGGAGAAGTCGCCGGTGTGGCGGGGCCACATCCAGTTGTCGGTGTCGCCCCCAAACTTGCCCACGGCTTCCGGCGGGGCACCTACCAGGCGCACGTCGCCGAAGCGCTGGTAGATGAACAGGTAGTACTCGTTGCCGCCGAACATGTCACGCACGTAGGCCAAGTACTTGCCGTTTTCCTTGGCGTTATCGGCCATTTCGCGCTGGCGCTTCTGAATGGTGGCCATGCGCTCCTGCTCGGAGGTGGCGGGCGTGATGCCCTCCAGCACTTTGCCGGTTACGTCTTCCATGCGCACCAGAATATCCACAAACAGGCCGGGATTCTTCTTCTCCTCGGCTTTGCTGGCGGCGTAGAAACCGTTCTGCAGGATGTTGTTTTCGGGGGTGCTGTGGCTCTGAATAGCGTCGTAGCCGCAGTGGTGGTTGGTGAGCAGCAAACCCTGGCTGCTCACGAACTCGCCGGTGCAGAAGCCGCCCAGCTGCACTACAGCATCCTTCAGGGAGGCATTGTTCACATCGTAGATTTCCTCGGCCGTGAGCTTGAGGCCTTTCTTCTGCATGTCGGCCTGGTTGAGGCGTTTCACGAAGAGCGGCAGCCACATGCCTTCATCGGCGTGGGCGGCCAGGGGCAGCAGCAGCGTCAGCAGCAGGGCCTTAGCCCAGTGTTGTTTTTGCATAGTGTTGGGGGTGGATGAGTGGTTTTGCGGCGAAGGTACGCAACTGCCCGATTCGCCGGGCTCAGCCGTACCGGCAGTTGCGGCTCCACTGGAAACTCCCTCCGCAGCCCGGCTGTTCCCCACTTTCCCGACCTTTGCCTTCACATGACGTACCTGTTCCGCCAGCTGGTGCTGGGCCTGCTCTGGGTGTACCGCCACCTGATTTCGCCGCTCAAGCCACCCAGCTGCCGCTATACCCCTACCTGCTCGGCCTACGCCGTGGAGGCCGTAACCAAATACGGCCCCTGGCGCGGCGGCCGCCTGGCTTTGCGCCGCATCGGCCGCTGCCACCCCTGGGGCGGCCACGGCTACGACCCAGTGCCGTGAGGTGGGTGGGTAGTTGGGTAATTAGATGGTTGGTACTGTCATCCTGAGCAGCGCGAAGGACCTTATTAGGCCAGAACGAGTCGGTATAACGATTGTCGTTTCGGCGTAATAAGGTCCTTCGCGCTGCTCAGGATGACGTTTTTTTACCCCCCCAACTACCTAACCAGTCAACCACTTACCAGAATTTGATATAGAGGGCCGAAATCAGCAGCACAATCAGCACAATGAGGGCCTGTTGCTTGGGGGTGGTGCGGAACAGACCGGTGGGCAGGGAAATGGCGTTGGGGTTGATGGCCGGCCCGGCCAGGCTCACGGCTACCATCAGCACCAGCGTCAGGAAAAACGACCAGCCCATGCTCACCAGAAACGGCACTTCGTACACACCATTGGCGTTCGGAAAAGCCGAGTACAGCAGCGTTTCGGGCCCGAACAGGCGGGGCGCAAAATCGTTGAACAGCAGCGAGAAACCAAAGCCTGCCAGCACCCCGAGCACGGCGGCCGTGGCCGTGGTGCGCTTCCAGAACATACCCAGCAGGAACACGGCCACAATACCGGGCGAAATGTAGCCCGTGTACTTCTGCACGTAAGTAAAGCCGCCGGCCCCGCTGATGCCCAGCAAATCTTTCCAGGTGAAGGCAATGGCCAGCATCATGGCCAGCACAATGGTCAGACGGCCCACACGCACCAGTTTCCGCTCATCGGCTTCCTTATCCAGGTAACGCTTGTAGATGTCGAGGGTAAAGATGGTGGAGATGGAGTTGGCCTTACCGGCCAGCGAGGCTACAATGGCTGCCGTGAGGGCCGCCAGGCTCAGCCCCTTCAGGCCGTTGGGCAGAAAGGTGAGAATGGCCGAATAGGCGTTGTCGGGGTTGAGCGAGCCGCCGGCACTCATTTCCTGCTGCAGCGCGCCCTGCTGATGCAGTACGTAGGCCGCAATACCGGGCAGCACCACTACCAAAGGCATAATCAGCTTCAGCAAGGCCGCAAACAGGATACCGGTGCGGGCCGTGTTCAAATCGGCTCCCAGGGCACGCTGGGTAATGTACTGGTTGCAGCCCCAGTAGTTGAGGTTGGCCACCCACTGCCCACCGGCGTACATGGCCAGTCCCGGCAAAGCCAGGTACTTGCTCACGTAGGCCTGGCTGGAATCGGGGGCGGGTTTGGCGAAGATCATGTGAAAATGGTCGTCGGCGGAGTGCAGCAGCTGCTGAAAACCGGCCACCGCGCTGTTGCCGAGGCCAAACTTCTGGCTGACCAGCACCAAGGCCAGGTAGCTGGTCGCCAGCCCGCCCAGCAGCAGCACCGTTACCTGCACCACATCGGTGTAGCCTACTACCTTCATCCCGCCCAGCGTGATAAACAGCGCAAACACGGCCAGCCCAATCAGAATCAGGTGAAAGGAACTGCCGTCGGGGCTGCCTACTAGGTTGTTAATGGCCAGGGCTCCGAGGTAGAGAATCACCGTCAGATTCACCAGCACGTACAGAAACAGCCAGAAAATACTCATAATCAGGCTGAGCGTGGCATTGTAGCGCTGCTCCAGAAACTGGGGCATGGTGTAAATTTTCTGCCGCAGGTAAATGGGCATGAAAAACACGGCCACAAACACCAGCACCAACGCCGCTATCCACTCGTAAGCGGCCACGGCCAGCCCCTGCGTGAAACCCGCCCCCGAGGCTCCGATGAACTGCTCGGCGGAGATGTTGGAGGCAATCATACTGGCCCCGATGGCCCACCACGTCAGTGAGCCTTCCGCCAGAAAATAATCCTTGGTAGAAAGCTGGGTGGTTTGCTTCCGCCGGTAGATGTAATACCCGTAGCAGGACACGCCCACCAGGTAAAACAGGAAAACCGCCAGGTCAAGTGCGTTAAGAGAATTCATGCAAGGAAGGTTAAGTACCTGACAGGCAATGTACGGCTGATTAATTAGCCAGCAACCGCCCGCACGGCTTACCGGCGCACGCCGAAGGTGTAGATGGTGGTGGAGTGCAGCGTCTGGCCGGGCTGCAGGATGGTGCTGGGGAAAGCGTACTGGTTGGGCGAGTCGGGGAAGTGCTGGGTTTCCAGGCAGAAACCCGCGTGCTTGCCGTACACTTTGCCGCCCTTCCCTTTCAGGCTGCCATCCAGAAAGTTGCCGGTGTAGAACTGGATGCCCGGCTCAGTGGTGCGCACCTGCAGGGTGCGGCCCGTGGTGGGCTCATACACCGCGGCGGCCTCATGCAGCCCGCTGGGTTGGTTGAGTACCCAGTTGTGGTCGTAGCCGCCGGGTACCTGAGCTATCCGCTCGCCAATGGCGTGGGGCGTGGTAAAGTCGAAAGGCGTGCCCTGCACCGGGCGCAGCTCGCCGGTCGGAATCAGGCCGGCATCCACTACGGTGTAACGGTCGGCGGGCAGGGTTACCTGGTGGCCCAGCACATCGGGGCCGGCTCCCAGGTTGAAGTAGCTGTGGTTGGTCAGGTTCACGGGCGTGGCCTTGTCGGTGGTGGCCGCGTAGTCAATCTGCAGGGCGTCGTCCGGGGTCAGGGTGTACACCACTGTTACCTGCAGGGTGCCGGGGTAGCCTTCTTCACCGTCTTTGCTTTGGTAGCGGAGCGTGAGCGTCTGGCCCTGGGCCGAGGTGCCGGGTTCGGCCTGCCACACCACCTTGTCAAAGCCCTTCAGGCCACCGTGCAGGTGGTTGGGGCCGTTGTTGGTGGCCAGCTTATATTCCTGACCATTGAGCGTGAAGCGGCCCTTGGCAATGCGGTTGCCGTAGCGCCCGATCAGCGCCCCGAAGTACGGCCCGGACTTTCGATACTCGGGGCTCTGGTAGCCGGCCAGGCTGTCGAAGCCCAGCACCACGTCGCCGAGCTGGCCGGCCTTGTCGGGCACGAGCAGGCTGGTGACGGTGCCGCCGTAGGTGCTGATGGTGGCCTGCAGGCCGTGGGCGTTGCGCAGCGTGTAGAGCTGCGCCGACGTACCGTCGGGCAGGCGGCCGAACGGGCTGGCGGTGGGTTTCATAGCCACAGAATCAGAGGTAGCGGAGGCAGCGGCAGCATCGGGCTGCCCCGCTGGTGTAGAGGGCGAGGAGCATGCCGACAGGGCTAGCCCGGCCAACATCAGGCTCCGAAAAACAGGAAACGTCATGAAGTACAGCAGGTGAAAAGGACGAGAAGGAAGCCAGGAAATTTAACCCCAACTTGTTAAAGCGCATCAGTCAGCGTAAACCGCTCAAATACCGCCGTAGCGGAAGCAGGCCCGTGGGCCAGCACCCCTACCCGCACGCCCCGGTCCCAGGGAGGCAGGAAACTGCCATCCACTGCGGCTCCATCAGCGGGCAACGGCTGCCAGGTGGTACCACTATCGGGGCTCCAGGCAAACGTAAACCGGTTGCCTTGGTGGGTCTGCACGCGCAACTGAACAGTTTTAACGGCAGGTAGCGGGGCTTCGGCCAGGGTGGTCGTTTGCCCTTTTTGGGTTTGTATTAATGCTATCTTATTTCCGCGGGCTACCAGGGCCAACACGTTGTCGGGGTCGCCGTGGGCAGCTAGGCCGGCACGGCAACCCGCCGGCAGGTCTGCCGGGTTGAGCAGCGTGGTAGTGGCCGTGTAATCGGGCGCGGTGGTGCTGTGGCCCAGCGCGGCCCCTGCATGGTCGGGCCGGGCTTGCAGGTGGAGCTGTCCGCTGCGCAGCGTTGCTATGGGGCGCTGCTCCACGGGCCATTGCCATACCGGCTGCAGTTTCTGCCCGCTGAACTCATCCGTAAACGACTGCGCCTGGGCCGCAGCTGGTGCAATGGGCGTGCTGCCTCCCCGAAACTCGGGCCAGCCGTCAGCCGTCCAGGTAAACTCGCTCAACACCCCTTGCCGCCCCACGTACTGCTGACCGCGGGCCGCATAGGCGTGGTGCAGCAGGTACGAGTGGCCCTTATACTCCACCACCGTGCCGTGGCCCGGGCATTTCCAGGCGTCGTTGGAAGTGAGCACGGGGTTGCGGGCGTATTTCTCCCAAGGTCCCAGCAGGCTTTTGGCCCGGGCCACGCCGGTAGCATAGGTGCAGCCTGCGCCACAGCAACCAGCCCCGGCGTAAAAGGCATAGAAGTAGCCATCATGCCGCACCATGGCCACCCCTTCTACCAGATTGCCTTCCCAGGTAGCGGAATTGTTACGGAATAATTCCCGCTTCTCCCCCACCAGCGCCGTGCGGGTTTCGTTGATGGGCTGCGCCCAGATGGGCGTGGGCTGGTTGATGCTATTGCCGTCTTCTTTCCAGATGAGGTAAAGCCGACCCTGCTCGTCCCGCATCGGAAAGCCATCAATGGAGCCGTCGGGCTGGCCTACCAAGGGGCCGTGGTCGGTGTAGGGTCCCTCGGGGCGGTCGGCGCTGGCTACGCCCACGGCCAGATTGCCGCCCCGCTTGTGGGCCGTGTAGTACACGTAGGTTTTATTGCCCTCCTGACTGATTTCAGGAGCCCAGAAGTAGTAATCGGCCCAGGCCGGCAGCTTGTCGGGAAACACATGCCCTACCAGTTCCCACCGGCCCAGGTTGGAGGAACGCAGCAACGGAAAAACCGGCCCCCAGTTGGAGCTGGTAGCCGTGGCCCAGTACGTATTGCCCACCTGTACCACGGAGGGGTCGGGAAAGTCGCCGGGCAGAATGGGGTTGGCTCCGATTGCCGGCGCCGTTGCAGCCTCAGCAGCCGCGGCTGGGTTATCGGCCCCTGCCTTTCCACTCAGATGGGTGGTAGCGGCTGGCTGGTGGCAGGCCGCCATCAGGCTCAGGCCAAGAAAACTGATAGCGCCAGCAAACCGGCGAAACGGAAGGAAATGCACGATACGCAGGAAGGAAATAAAGGGAAGTATGCGCCGGGCTTACTCGCCCGAAGGCTTGGTAAGCTTGGCACCCAGGGCGACGGGGGTACCAAAATCGGGGGTGCCGTCGGCTTTCCAGGTGAATTTCTGGATGCGGGGGCTGCGGTTATCCCCGCAGCCCTGCCCGGTTAGCGGGTTGGCGTGGTAGATAATCCAGTCTTCGGTACCATCCGGCGACTGAAAGAAGCCGTTATGACCGGGACCATACGCCTGCCCGGCCGGATTCTTGGCAAAAACGGGTTTGGTCGACTTTGTCCAGGAGCTGGGCTGCATGGGGTCGGCGGTGCTGCTGGCCGTGAGCATTCCCAGAGAGTAGTCATCGGTGCTGCAGTGGCTGGCCGAATACACCAGAAAGGTTTTGCCGCCGTGCTTGAGAATTTCCGGCCCCTCGTTCACGTCCGGCTCGCCAATAGTTTCCCAGTCGAACTCGGGGTGCGAGAGCTCCACGCGCGGGCCCACCAGCGTCCAGGGGTTGCTCATTTCCGAAATGTAAAGCCGCTGCGTACCGCTGCTTTCCACCTCGTGGCCCGACCAGATCAGGTACCGCTTGCCGTTCTGCTCCAGCACCGTCCCGTCAATGGCCCACAGGTCGGCGGTAGGGTTGGCAATGCGGCCCCGGTAGGTCCAGGTGCCAGTGGTAGGATCGGCAGCATCATTTTCGAGCACGTGCACGCGGTGGCCGGCGCAGCAGAAGGGGTCGGCTGAGTAGTAGATGTACCATTTCCCGTCGAAGAAGTACAGCTCCGGGGCCCACAGGTCGCGCTGGTTGATGCCGGCCTGCTGGGGTGTCCACACCACCGTACTCACCGCCGAAGCCAGCTCCGTCATCTTGGCCGTTTTGCGGATGACGATATTGCCGCCGGTGGTGTTCATGTAGTAGTACACGTTGTCCTTGCGGTACACCCATGGGTCGGGGCCGGCGCTCAGCAGCGGGTTGGTAAAAGTGGTGGCAGTAGGCGTGGTTGGCGGCGGCGGCGTGGGTGGCGCGGGTGCGGGCGAGGAGCCACTGTTGCAGGCCAGCGTGAGCCAGAGCAGGCTCAGGGGCAGAAATCGGGCAGAATACCAGGTCATGCGGCAGTAGAAAGCTAGAAAGGAAAAAGCAGGATACAGATAGCAGCAATAAAAGCCTTGCAAATGCTTGAAAATAAGAAGTCAGCGGCTACCCGCTCCCGGCAAAGCAGAGCCGCTCCGACCCCAAGGCCGGAACGGCTCTGCTTCAGACACTCACCCGGCAATTACCACCCGGGGTTCTGCTGGTAGCGGGCCAGGTCAACCTCCGTCTGCGGAATAGGTAGCAGGCGGGAACGGTCCACGCGGAAGCTGTTGAAGTCGGTGTCGCGGGTTTTGAGCTGGTCGATGCCAGCCTGAGTATCCAGCAGCCCCCAGCGCTTCAGGTCAAAGAAGCGCTGGCCTTCCCCTGTCAGCTCCGTTACCCGCTCGTGCATGAGCTGGGTACGTAAGGTAGCCTGCGAAAAGCTGCCGGCCGTAAGCGGTGCCAGCCCGGCCCGGCTGCGCACCTGGTTAATGAGTGGCACGGCGGCGCTGGTCTGGCCCTGCTCATTGAGGGCTTCGGCTTGCAGCAGCAGCACATCGGCGTAACGCATCACCCGGTGGTTAATGGGCGAGTCGAAGTTCTCGAACGTGCGGTAGTAGTCGGTCTGGTACTTGCGCCAGTATACTCGGCTCAGGTCACGGGCATTGCCCCGGAAGCGGCGCAGAAAACCAGTACCGTACACCAGCGTGTCGCCGTCAACGGGCAGCGCGGAGGTAAACTGGCGGCGGTTGTAGAACACAGTGGCTGCCAGCCGGGGGTCGCGGGCTCCGGTGGTAGTGGGCTCCTGCAGAAACTCGTTTACCACCCAGGGCCGCACCTCTCCATCGACAAACCCGGCACCAGGCACGCCCCAGAACTGGGAGCGTTGCCCGCCTTCCGAAGAAGTCGCGTCGTCGCCGTCGTTGCCGCCCAGCTTGGCATCCGAGAACTGGACTTCAAAGATGGATTCCGCGTTGTTTTCCGTAGTGTGGCGGAAGTTGTCGGTGTAGCTGGTGGTCAGCCGGTACCGGTTCGAGCTGATTACCTCAGCCAGCTGCGCCGAGGCCTGCCCCCACTGCCGCTGCTGCATATAAGCCTTACCCAGCAGGGTGGTGGCGGCTCCTTTGGTGGCCCGGCCAGTGTCGTTGCCCCCGTAGCTATCCAGCAAATCGGGTTTGGCTTCCTGCAGGTCCTGCACAATCTGGGTCCATACCTGGGCTTCCGAGGCCTGGGGCGGCAGGTTGGCCGGGTCTGAGGGCTTAAGGGCCAGCGGCACGTTGCCGTACAGCGTCACCAGGTTGTAGTAGTACAGGGCCCGCAAAAACTTGGCTTCGGCCAGCACCCGCTTTTTGAGCGTTTCGCTCATCTGGATGCCGGGCACGTTGGCCAGCACCTGGTTGGTGCGCCAGATAGCCCGGTAATGGTCGCGCCACAGGTTCTGCGACACTTCAAAATCGTAGTTGGCCTGCGTAAAGCGGGTAAAGTCGGCCAGCTCACCCCAGGGGCTCTGGCTGAAGCTGTCATCGGAGCGCAAATCGTAGGCGAAGTGCAGCCAGCGCCGGTAAGTACCCAGCTGCTGCAGGCCGCTGTAGCAGGCATTGATGCCCTTGATGGCGTCGCCCTCCGTTTTCCAGAACGACTCTGTAGTGGGCTGATTGGGGTTAACCTGATCGAGAAAATCCTTTTCGCAGGCTGTCGTCAGCAGCAGGCTGCCGGCCAGAGCGGCAAAGCGGAGTGTATGTAGTTTCATGGGAATATCAGATGGGAAGGTGGGGGAAGAGGTAGCCGCTACTACAGGCCCAGCTGCAGGCCCAGCGACACGGTGCGCAGGTTGGGGTAGCTGCCCTCATCCACGCCGCGCGAGAGGTTGCCATTCACCACTTCGGGGTCGTAGCCGGTGTAGTCGGTCACGGTGAACAGGTTCTGCGCCGTTACATACACGCGCAGGCTGCCCACTCCTTTCACTCGCTCCGTTAAAGTTTTCGGAATTGTGTAGCCAATCTGCAGGTTTTTCAGGCGCAGGTAAGAGCCATCTTCCAGCCACCGCGAGGAGTTGAGGCGGGAGTTGTTGATGGCCGCCTCGCCGGCCTGCCCGCCCCCACCGGCAATAATGGCGCGGGGCGTAGTGGTGGAGGGGTTGGAAGGCGTCCAGGGGCTGAAATCCTTGCGGTAGTTGCCATTGTCGTCGGTACGGTCCAGCCAGTAGCGGCCGGTATTCAGAATATCGTTGCCCTGCACGCCCTGGAAGAAGGCCGACAGATCGACACCCTTGTAGCTGGTCGACAGGTTCAGGCCGTACTGGATTTTGGGGAACACCCGCCCGATGTGCGTGCGGTCAGCGGCCGTTATCTGACCATCGTTGTTGATGTCCTTATAGCGCACATCACCGGGCTGGGCATTGGGCTGGGCGCTGCCGGCTATGTTGTCGCCAGTCTGGAAGATACCGTCAAACTGATACAGGTAGAAGGAGCCCAGCTCGTAGCCAACCTCCGTGCGGGTCGATTCGCCGGGGCCGCCCACAAAGAAGTTCTGACGCTCGGTATTGCTCAGGCGCGTTACCTCATTCTTGATAGTGGTCAGGTTGCCGGTAACACTGTATTTGAAGGCGCTGCGGTTTTCGTTGTAGCCGACTACCAGTTCCAGTCCCCGGTTCTGAATGCGGCCAATGCGCTGGTACGGGTTGCTGCCCGCGTTACCCAGCACAATCGGAATGGCGGGGTCTACCAGGGCATTGCGCGTTTCGGAGCGGTAGTAATCGGCCGACAGCGTGATGCGGTCCTGCAGCAGCCCCAGATCAAAGCCAAAGTTAGCCGTGCGGCGCTCCTCCCAGGCTATATCGGTGCTGGGCAGCTGAGTTTGCACGCTACCATTCTGGGTGTTGTCGCCCCCGAACGGGTAGTTCACGTTGGGGTTCACTACACCCTGCCAGCGGTACGCACCGCCGTAGGGCCCGCCAATTTGCTCGTTGCCCAGCACCCCGTAGCTGGCCCGCAGCTTCAGGTTGCTTACCTTATCGGTGAGGTTGGCGAAGAAATCTTCCTTAGAAATCCGCCAGCCGGCCGAAGCCGCGTAGAACGTACCGTAGCGGTTTTCGGGGCTGAAGCGCGAGGAACCGTCGCGGCGGATGGCCGCAGTCAGCAGGTAGCGCTGGTCGTAGTCATAGGTAATCTGCCCCAGGTAGGAGCGTTTGTTGTAGGTGTAAGAAGAACCTACCACCTGCGGGGCGCTGCTGCCGGCATCCAGGGCCCAATAGTACACCGGGCCGGTGCCGTAGTCGTTGTTGCGGCCCCGGGTGAAGTCGTTGGTCTGGTGCTGCTCGGTGTAGCCGGCCACGGCCGTTACGTTGTTCTGACCGAAGCTCTTATCGAAGGACAGCGTATTCTCCACCATCGTGAAAAAGCTGTTTCCCTGATTCTCGGCGTAGTACGAGGGGTTCAGCGGGTCGTTCTGGCGCCACTGCCCGTAATGGCGCTTTTCCCGGTCGTGGTAGGCCAGGTACTCGGTACCCAGATTGAGGCGGTAGCGCAGGAAGCTAAAGATGTCCAGCTCCCCGTACACGTTGCCCTGAATGCGGTTGTTCTCGGAGGTGTTGTTCAGCAGTTTCTGCAGGGCTATGGGGTTGGTCCCGAAGGTGCTGGCGTTGTTGTTCCCGAAGCCGAACCCACCGGGGTTGGCCGCATCATACACCGGAATAACGGGCAGCATGCGCAGCACATCCAGGAAGGGCAGCCCGTTGATGGCCGTGGAGTTGGTGCGGGCCAGCTGCAGGTTCTCGCCCACGCGCAGGCGGCCCCGGTTAAAGCCCGAGTTCAGACGCACGCTGTAGCGCTCAAACTTGGGGCCCACGGTGGTGCCTTTCTGGTTGAAATACTCACCCGACAGCAGGAAATTGGAGTTGGGCCCGCCCCCTGAGAAACTCAGGTTGTAATCCTCTACCCGCCCCGTCCGGATCAGCTCTTTTTGCCAGTCCGTATCCACCCCGTTGGGGTTGGCCACAAACGGCTGCACCGGGCGGCCGGCATTTTCGTAGGCCTGGCGGTTGATAACGGCCCATTCCTGGGCATTCATCAGGTCGTAGGTCTTGTTGATTTTCTGCACCCCGCTATAGGCATTGAAGCTGATAGCTGGCGTACCCGCCTTACCCTTTTTGGTGGTAATGATAATTACCCCGTTGGCCCCGCGTGAACCATACGGCGCCAGGGAGGCTCCATCCTTCAATACCTGAATCGACTCGGCATCGGCAGTGTTAAAATCCCGGATGTTATCTACCCACAGCCCGTCAATAATGTAGAGGGGGCTGCTGCTGCCGCCTATAGACCCCAGACCTCGAATGTTTATCAGAGGTGCCTGGCCCGGCACGCCCGAGTTAATAACTTGCACACCTGGCAGCCGGCCCTGAATACCCTCGGCAATGGTGGCTACCGGGGCTTTTTGGGCGTCCCGCCCACTCACGCTGGCGACGGAGCCCGTCACGTCTTCGCGCTTTTGGGTCAGGTAGCCCACTACTACCACGTCGTTCAATACCTTGCTATCCACATCCAGGCGCACATCCACGGTGCTGCGGCCGTTTACCGGCACTTCCTGGGTGGTATAGCCAACAAAGGAGAAAACCAGCGTTGCATTGTCGGCTACCGTAAGGCTGTAGCGTCCGTCACTGTCGGTAGTCACGCCGTTGGATGTGCCTTTTTCCAGCACCGTTACGCCGGGCATTCCCTGGCCTTTTTCATCGGTAATGCGGCCGGCAACGGTTGCCGCCACGCCGGGCGTTGCGGCCCGGAGTAGCGAAGACGCTTCCGGGGCGGCGGTGGCCAGTAGCGGCAGGCAGCTCAGCAGGGCCGGCAGCAATAAGTGTTGCGGATGAGGTACCATTCGGTTCATAGGAAGGGGCAGTTGGGTAGGATGTGTCGGGGGTAAATGAATACAAGTGGCGGCGAGCAAACGTTTGCGCTTAGAAAGAAATTGCAAACGTTTGCAGTGAACTGCGGAAGAAAAGCCTGATATCAAAATGCTACCAGGCTACCGGGGTAGTGTGGGAAGGACAACTGGAGTGAGTGCAGCTATAACAGCTCACCTGCACCGAATTACTGCGTAAGGTTAAGTAGTTATTATTCCTTTGTCAAGAATCATCAATAAATATTTTATATCAAAAGTAATGGGTTACTCACTACTGCTGAGGTTAAACTGTGCAGGATAAGCAACCCGCACTGATTCTCCCCCGACGAAGGACCAAACGCGAAAAGAAAAAACCACTGGATTTCTTGCAAACGTTTGCATAAAATTCTTTCATTTGCTTCCTCGCTCACTTTACTTGCCTATGTCAGCCTCTGCCATTGCCGCCGCTTTTCAGCGGATCTTCTCAACCGTGCCGCTGGTGGTTCGGGCACCTGGCCGCGTCAACCTGATTGGGGAGCACACCGATTACAATGGAGGCTTCGTGCTGCCGGCCGCCGTCGATAAGGAAATCTACTTTGCCGTGGCCCTGAACGGACTCCCTGTGGTACGACTCTACTCGCATGACAAAGACGAGCGGCACGAGTTTGAAACAACACAGCTACAACCGGGCCCCATACTGTGGGCAAACTATCTGACAGGCGTAGTGGCAGGCTTTCAGCAGCAAGGCATTGCGGTGCCAGGCTTCGATTGTGTATTTGGGGGAAACGTGCCCATTGGGGCTGGCTTATCGTCGTCGGCAGCCGTGGAATGCGGCCTGGCGCTGGCGCTGAACACACTCCTGCAGGCTGGTCTGAGCCGGATGGAGCTGGCCCGACTCAGCCAGCAGGCCGAGCACACCCACGCGGGTGTGCAGTGCGGGATTATGGACCAGTTTGCCAGCCTGTTTGGCAAAGCCGGCCAGGTAGTCCTCCTCGACTGCCGCTCCCTGGAGTACGCATATTTTCCCTTTGACACCACCACCTGCCGTATTGTGCTGTGCAACTCCGGGGTAAAGCATTCCCTGGCCAGCTCCGAATACAATTCCCGCCGCCAGGAGTGCGAACTGGGAGTAGCTGTATTGCGCCAATACTACCCGCAAGTGCGCAGCCTGCGCGACGCGACGCTGGCCCAATTGGACGCGCACCAGCCGGAGCTAGGGGATATAGTGTATCGGCGCTGCCGGTACGTGGTGGAGGAAAACCAGCGCGTGGTGCTGGCCTGCCAGCACTTATCGGAGAAGGACATGGTGGCATTTGGCCAGCTGATGTATGCCTCCCACGCCGGGTTACGGAACCAGTACGAAGTAAGCTGTGCCGAGCTGGATCTGTTGGTGGCGGCGGCCCGTCCTTTGCCCGGCGTGTACGGGGCCCGTATGATGGGCGGCGGCTTCGGCGGCTGCACCATCAACCTGGTAGCCACCGAGGCAGTGGATGAGTTTTGCCGCTTGATGACCGCGCAGTACCAGCAGCAGCTGGGGCGGCCTCTCGAAATATATTGCACCACCATTGTAGGCGGTGTGGAAGTAGAGCCGTCCCTAGTGCTACCATAACCGCTTACATCCTCTCTGCTACTTGCACGTGGGAATGCAAGGCCGGAAAGGGGCCGGATTAAGCAGAGAGGATGCTTCTTGAACGTGAGCCCGGAGCTGCAGGCATCACCAAACGGTGTGTCCGGCGGCCGGGCTCACGCTCAGCCTTTTTATCGTCGACTACCCGTTACCATACGCTTACATGGCTGAATTTGACCTGACCGAACACCCGCACCGCCGCTACAACCCCCTTACCGGCGAGTGGCTGCTGGTGTCCCCGCACCGCTCCAGGCGTCCCTGGCAGGGCCAGCAGGAAGCCACCGACGAGGCCCCCCGCCCCGCCCACGACCCCACCTGCTACCTATGCCCCGGCAACGTGCGCGCCAACGGCGAGGTGAACCCCGACTATACCGGCACCTTTGTCTTCGACAACGACTTTGCCGCCCTGCTGCCCGACACGCCCGTGGGCGAGGTCAACATTGGCGGGCTCTTGCGGGCCGAGGCCGAATCGGGCGTGGGCCGGGTTATCTGCTTCTCCCCCCGCCACGATTTAACCCTGCCCGAAATGAGCCCGGAGGCCATTCGCGGGGTGGTGGACGTGTGGACCCAGCAGTTCCGGGAGCTGGGGGCCCGCCCCGACATCAACTACGTGCAGATTTTCGAGAACAAGGGCCAGGTGATGGGCTGCTCCAACCCCCACCCCCACGGCCAGATCTGGGCCCAGCGCACCGTACCCGGCGAGCCGGCCCAGGAAACCCGGCAGCAGCAGGCCTACTTCCAGCAGCACGGCCGCAGCCTACTCGCCGATTACCTGGCCCTGGAGCTGGAGCAGCAGCAGCGCGTGGTGCTGGCAAACGCGCACTGGGTGACGGTGGTACCCTACTGGGCCGTGTGGCCCTTCGAGACGCTGGTGCTGCCCCGCCGCCACGTGCAGGACCTGACCCAGCTCACGGACGAGGAAAAGGACGCACTGGCCGAGATGGTCCGCCAGCTCACCATCCGCTACGACAACCTGTTCCAGACCTCCTTCCCCTACTCCGCCGGCCTGCACCAGCGCCCCACCGACGGGCAGCAGCACGCGGCCTGGCACCTGCACCTGCACTTCTACCCGCCGCTGCTGCGCTCGGCCACCGTACGCAAGTTCATGGTGGGCTACGAGCTGCTCGGCAACGCCCAGCGCGACATCACCCCCGAAGCCGCCGCCCAGCGCCTGCGCGAGCTGCCCGATGTGCACTACAAAGCCGCCCGCCATAACCCATCATAACCCCTGCCGGCCTGAGCAGCACAGCAAAAGGGCCCGCAGCACGTTGCTGCGGGCCCTTTTGCTGTGCTGCTGTGCAATATAGTTTCTACTGCTCGCCCGCTGGCCGGGCCAGCGGCTGGCCCACTACCACGGGAACCCCAAAGTTGGGAGTACCATCGGCGTTCCAGGTGAAACGCTGGGCCCGGGGAGTACGCAACCGGCCGCAGCCCTGCCCGGGTTCATCGTTGGCATGGTACAGAATCCAGTCTTCCGTTCCATCCGGCGATTTGAAAAAGCTGTTGTGGCCGGGAGCGTACACTTTATTATCGGCATTCTGCTGGAATACGGGCTCCGGCGACTTTATCCAGGAGTCGGCACGCAGCAAATCGGCTTTTTCGGACGCGGTGAGCATGCCCAGGGCATACGTATCGGTCCAGCAGCCACTGGCCGAGTAGATCAGGTACAGCTTACCGGCGTGGCGGAGTACTTCGGGGCCTTCGTTCACATCCACGTGGGGCGGGTCGGCGGGGTTGTTCAGGTCGCCGTTTCGCTCCCAGGCATACGTGGGCGTGGATACGCGCACCCGTGGCCCGTCAATAGTCCAGGGATTTTTCATGCGGGCCAGGTAAATATCCTGCCGACCATTCTGGTCGCCCTCCCACCCCGACCAAATAAAGTACAGCTGCCCCCGATTCTCAAATACGGAGCCGTCGATGGCCCATTTGTTGGTGGCATCGGTAATCTGACCTTTATCAACCCACGTACCATCCAGAGGGTCGGGGGCACTGTTTTCAAGCACCCAGAGGCGGTGGTCGGCGTTACGGCCGGCATCGGCGGCGTAGTAGAGGTACCACTTGCCCGCTATGCGGTGCAGCTCCGGCGCCCAGATTTCGCGGGAGTTAGGGCCGGTAGCCGGGGGCGTCCAGACTACTTTGCTGGGGGCAGTGCGCAGCTGGCTCAGAGAAGCCGTTTTCCAGAGCGTGATGTTGCGGCCGGTTGTGTGGGTGTAGTAGTAGAAGCCGTTGTGATGAATCGTCCAGGGGTCGGCACCAGCCGGCAGCAATGGGTTGGTAAAGGTGCCCGCTTCGGGGGTATGGATGGCGCGGGGCGGGCGGGAGCAGGCAGTGGCCAGCAGCAGGGCCAGCAGCAACGGGTAGCAGCTTTTCATGGGTTGATACGGAGTGGCTCCGGGCGGTGCCCACGGGTTTGGGCACCGCCCGGGCGGCCAGAATATAGATTTAGCGGCGGCCTTATTTCCCGTTCATTTTCCGAATAAAATCGGCTTCGTCCTGATGGTAAGCGGTGCCGTCTTTGCGGAACACTTCATGAAACCACTCTCCCGGCTCGCCACCATCCTTCACCGGCACATCCCACTGGTATTTGGTGTTCGTTTTGCCATCCACCAAGCCCCAGTTAATAGCCCCGATATTGTATTTCCGGAGCAAGGGCATGATGTTCACGAAGCGGGAGTTGCGCGGCCGAGCCATATACTCGGTGCAGATAAGCGGCCGGTTATGCGTTTTCAGCAGCTCAATTACCCGCTCATGGGTGGTTACATCGTCGTAGTTATGATACGTCACAATATCGGAGTTCATGGCCTGAAAGGTATTCAGCTCCACTAGCCCCCAGTTCCAGAGGCCCGCGCTCAGCGGCTGACTGGGGTTTACCTCCCGGGCCCAGGCAAACACGTTGCGCAGCAGCGGCAAGGAGGCATTACCCTCGCCTTTGTTGCCGGGTTCGTTGTAGAGGTCCCACAGCAAAATGCGCCGGTCGTTGGCAAAGCTGCGCAGCACGTCCTGTACGTAGGGTTTCAGTTTCACAAAGCTGGCCGAGTCGCGGGAGGTTGGGTCGCCGGGGTCCTGTACCCAGCCCGAGTTATGAATACCAGGCTTGGGAGCGGGCTGTCTGCCGGGCTTCGGCGTTTCGTCCCAGCAGTCGTCAAAGAACACCAGCATCGTCTGGATATGGTGTTTATCCGCAATGGCCAGGTAGTCGCTCACACGCTTCTTGAAGCCCTGGGGGTCCTGCTGCCAGGCCAGGCTGTGCAGAAACACGCGCATGGTGTTAAAGCCGATGCCCTCTGCCCAGCCCAGTTCCTTATCAATGGTGGCAGGGTCGAAGGTATCGGCCTGCCACATTTCCAGCTGGTTAATTGCCGTGCTGGGCGTAAAATTGGCTCCCGACAGCCAGGGGTGCTGCCTGTACCAGGCCTGTGCCCGCTCCACCGACCAGCGTTGGCCCTGCATGGTGGCCGTAGCAGCCACGCCTTTGGTTTTGAGCTTGGTTTTTTGAGCAAATGAGTCCGTGGCGGTGGAAGCCAGCAGCGCCAGTGCAAACAGTAGTTTTTTCATGGAAGGAGAGGAAAGGATAACAGGTCAGTTTCGTTTGTCGGTCCGCTACTCGCCCGAGGGTTTGGGTTGGGGTTGGGCCAGGGAAACCGGCTCGCCGAAGTTGGGCGTCCCGTCGGGGTTCCAGCCGAAGCGCTGCATTCGGGCACTACGGCCGGCACACGTGCCGTCGGCGGCGGTTTTGGCGTGATACACCAGCCAGTTTTCGCGTCCATCCGGCGAGGTAGTAAAGCAGTTATGCCCCGTACCCCACACGCCGTTCCGGGCCGAGGGCTTGAATACCGGTTCAGACGCTTTGCTCCACGACCCGGGCTGCAAGAGGTCGGCCCCCGGGGGAGCGGTAAGCATGCCCAGGCAATAGTTGTCATCCCAGCAGGCACTGGCCGAATACACCACCAACAGCTGGCCTTTACGCCCCCGCAGAAATTCCGGGCCTTCCAGAATCTGGCGGCCGCCGCCCTTCTCCCATCCTCGCGTAGGGCGGGCAATAACCGCTTCCTTGCCCGGCTCCAGCGTCCAGGGATTGAGCAAGGGCGCAATGGCCAGCACACTTTGCGCCCCAACATACGCCGAGTACAGAAAATACCGCTTGCCACCGTGCTCAAACACGGAGCCATCGAGGCCGGTATAATGAGTATTCAGACGGCCCTTGTCGGTCCAGGTGCCGGTAGTGGGGTCGGCGGCAGCGTTTTCCAGTACAAATACGTAGCGGGCATTGTCGCCGGGGTGGGCCTTGTCAGTAGCCGTGTAGTAGAGGTACCACTTGCCGTCCAGGCGGTGCAGCTCCGGTGCCCACAGCTCGGCGGAGGCGGGCCCGGCCGCCGGCGGCGTCCATACTACGACAGCGGGTGCCTGGTGCACGGCACTCAGGGCCCTGGTTTTCCAGAGCGTCAGGTTGCGGCCGGTTGTGTTGGTGTAGTAATAATAGCCGTCGTGTCGGATTACCCATGGGTCCGGCCCGTCGGAGCGTAGTGGGTTCAGGAAAGTAGCTCCGGCCTGCGCCCGCAGCGGGGGCATATTGGCAAAACCACAGGCCGCAACTACTACCATCCCCCGCAGAAAAAAACGTCTGTTCATACAAAAGGACGTGATGAGCGGTATCCTGAATCAAGAAGCGTCCCCTGGGCCATTGGCGAGGCTACGCACAATGCGCACTAATAGGTAATCAAGGTATTTTAGCGCAAACGTTTGCAAGATAACCCTCGGCAAGATTTACGAGAAGCTCTGTCTCTCTCCCTGGAAAGCAGCCCCAGCTCAGACGACCCGGAAGGTAGTCGAAGCGTTGCAGCATACTGTCAGTTATTGCACAGATATGTAAAAGCGAACAATTCATCCTAGCAACACAACCCGTTGTCTTGCTAAGGATATCAGACTGGGCTCGGTATATCACAACGCACCACCCAGCCGGCTACGGTACCGTAGGCTTCGCAAGCTAAAACGTTTTACTAATTTCATGCAAACGTTTGTCTATTTATTCTCATCTTGTCGAGGCATGATGATGAAGTACTCACTCATCTGCTGTTCGAACACGTAGCAGTAGTGTATCCTCCGTAACCAGCGGGCAGGCCCCATACCGCGCTGGGACTACACTTACGTGCTCATTCGGCCGGCACCAATGGCTATCGGCTTCTTCTGCCTGGTGCCGCCCGCGCCTCCATCATCCGCATTTTACCGTTTACAAGCCGTTGCTATGCCCTATTCCCGCCGCACCTTTCTGCAGCAAGCCACCGCCGGCCTTGCCTCCCTCACCCTTCTGCACACTGCGCTGGCGCAGGCCGCCCAAACCTACACCAACCCTGTGTACGCCGGGCAATTTCCCGATCCGTTCGTACTTCAGCACCAGGGTCACTATTACGCCTTTGGTACTACCGGCCAGGGCCGCACTCCGGACGGGCGCATTTTTACCCTGCTCACTTCCGATAACCTGGTGGATTGGAAACCTGCCAGCGGGGCTCTCACACCCCCGGTCGGTGCCGAAGGAGCTGATTTCTGGGCTCCAGAGGTCGTCTACCACAATGGCACCTTCTACATGTACTATTCCATGGGTGGAGGTGCCGTTGGGGCCACGGTGGGCCATCGGCTGCATGTGGCTACCAGCAAAACGCCCCAGGGCCCCTATACACAAGTAGCCACGCTGGATGTGCCCGGCAGCAAATTCACCATTGATGCTCACGCTTTCCAGGACACCGACGGGCAATGGTACCTGTTCTACGCCCGCGACTTTATTGATACCGACAACGGCTTCCGCCCCGGCACGGGTCTGGTCGTGGATAAGCTGCTCAATATGACCCGACTGGCCGGCCAGAGCCGCACGGTAATGCGCGCCCGGCACGACTGGACGGTATTCGAAAAAAACCGCACCATGCCTCTGTACGGCGGCCAGACATTTCCGGAATGGCACACCCTGGAGGGCCCGTATGTGCGCAAACACGCAGGCAGGTACTATTGCTTCTATAGCGGAGCTAACTTCCTCACGCCCCGTTACGGCGTTGATTATTGCGTGGCTGATAACGTTATGGGCCCCTACTCCGAAGCAGGTGGCGGAAAAGGCCCCCGGGTGCTGGCGGCCGTAGCCGGGCATGTACGCGGCCCCGGCCACCACTCGCACGTGATGAGTCCTGATTGCAGACAGGAATACTTGGTGTATCATGCCTGGGATGCGGGCATGCAGCAGCGGCAGCTCTGCATCGATAAACTGGTGTGGACCCCGAAAGGCCCGCGCTGCCAGGGCCCCACGTATACACCGCAACCCCTGCCGGCCTAGAAGCCGGCTTTACGCAAATTCTACGCAAGAAAACGCGCAAACCGTACAAGTTCTTGCGTGGGGTTTGCGGATATTGCCGACCATATTCTCAGGAGTAGTTCCTCAAAGTCAGAACAGTTTGGCGCGCACGAAAGCATCCATTACCGATTTAGCTGCTCAGCTGGGTATATCGGTTTCTACCGTATCCCGGGCCCTATCGGACCACCCCAGCATCAGCGACGCCACCAAGAAACGGGTGTGGAAGCTGGCGCAGGAGCTGCACTACCAGCCCAACCACATGGCGGCGGGCTTGCGCAAAGGCCGCAGCAACCTGCTGGGCGTAATGGTGCCGCACATTGATGGGCACTTTTTTACGCTTGTTGTCAAAGGCATTGAAACCGTGGCCAGCAAAGCCGGTTTCAATGTGCTCATCTGCCAATCCAATGAAGATGTGGTGCATGAGCGCAAAAACATCGAAACTCTGCTTAGTGCCCAGGTAGAGGGAATTCTGGTGTCACTTTCCCGCACCACCCGCGACTTTCGGCACTTTGAAAAAGTACGCAAGCAGGAAATTCCACTGGTATTTTTCGACCGGATTCTGGACGGTCAGGACGTGAGTGCCGTGGTTCTGGATGACCGGGCCGGGGGCTACCAGTCTACCAAGCACCTGATTGCCCAGGGCTGCCGCCGCATTGCACACTTTGGCGGGCCGCAGCACCTGAACATCTACAAGGACCGTCAGCAGGGCTACCTTGATGCCCTGCGGGAATCCGGCCTGCCAATCGAATCCGAACTCATTCTGCATTCCAACATGGCCCTGGACGATGGAGTGGCAGGCATGCAGCAACTCTTGCAACTGCCAAACCCGCCGGACGCCGTGTTTTCAGCCAGCGACTTTTCCGCCGTTGGGGCCCTGCAGGAACTCAAGCGTCGGGGGCTGCGCGTACCCCAGCACATGGCGCTGGCTGGCTTCAGCAACGAAACCTTCACGTCGCTCACGGAGCCCATGCTTACCTCCGTTGACCAGCGGTGCGAACAGATGGGACAGTCGGCGGTGCGGCTGTTTCTGGAGATGCGGGAGCATACGTCCACCCCATTTTCGCCCCGGCGAATTTTACTGCAGCCCGAACTGCTGATCCGGGATTCATCCCTGCATACGGCCAGCTAAAATTGGGGCTTGCCGTACCCCATCCTTCTGGTTTGCGTATAGCTGCAACCCGCCGCGGCATTTTGCTGCGGCGTTTTCATGCAACTCCAATACGCTATGCGCACCTTATTTTTTGCCGCCGCTCTGGCGGGTATGCTGCTGAGCAGCTGCTCAGAGGCTCAAACCCAAAACCCGGAAGGCAACCAGAAGCAGGAAAAATCGGGGAAGAAAAAAGGTAAGAAAGGCGGTAAAGGTGCCGCTAACATTGCCAACCTGACGGAAGTGGGCCGCATGAGCGGCGTGCCCGAAAGCTCCGGCCTGGCCCTGACCGGCGAGGCCGGCTCCTTCTTCACCCACGGCGACGACGGCACCCAGCCCATTCTGTACAAAATCAGCAGCACCGGCAAAACGCTGGCCCAGCTGGATATTCCGGTGAAAAGCCACGACTGGGAAAGCATCACCCGCGACACCAACGGCCACGTGTACATCGGCGACGTGGGCAATAACAACAACAGCCGCCAGGACTTGGTGATTTATCGCCTCAACCCTGCCAACGTGCAGCAGGTGCAGGAAATCCACCTGAAATACCCCGATCAGAAGGACTTCCCGCCAGCCAAGGAGGAGCGCAACTTCGACTGCGAAGCCACGCTCTGGCACGCCGGCAAGGTGTACCTGTTCACCAAGGACCGCGCCCAGGAACAAACCAGCAAGGTGTATGCCGTGCCCGACCAGCCCGGTAACTACATCGCCCAGCAAATCACCCGCCTCGCCATTCCCGGCCAGGTAACCGATGCCGCCCTGAGCCCCGATGGCCGCCGCCTTGTGCTGCTGGCCCGCCAGGAAATGTTTGTGCTGGAGGGAAACAGCTTTGAGGAAATTCTGAAGGCCACGCCCCGCCAGATTTCCCTGAAAGGCGCGGGCCAGACCGAGGGTGCCGTATTCACCGATAACAACACGCTCTACATCAGCAACGAGCAGGGCGCGCTCTACACGTACTCGTTCCAATAAAACCACCGCCGGCCCAGCCGCAGGCGGACCGAAGCGCAGCGTTGAGCGGGCCCTTAGCGAATTTTCGCTAAGGGCCCGCTTTTGCGTGTAGCAGGACCTTTTTCTTTTGAGTATGTTTGACCTAAGATTCCAAAACCCGGTGCGGCCTTTCCCCGACCAGCGCCATCATCTTCCAGCAAATGGCTGAACAAACCACTCTCACCGGCCTGCGCGCCGGCGTGCTGCACGGCGACGAAGTGCAGCAGCTTTTCGAACACGCTAAAGCCCACGGCTACGCCCTGCCCGCCGTGAACGTAACCGGCACCGACACGGTAAACGCCGTGCTGGAAGCCGCCCGCGACCTGAACTCGCCGGTTATTATTCAGTTCTCGAACGGGGGTGCCCAGTTCTTCGCCGGTAAAGGCTTGGCCAACGACAAGCAGCAGGCCAGCATTGCCGGCGGCATTTCGGGCGCGCACCACGTGCACCTGATGGCCAAGGCCTACGGCGTACCCGTGATTCTGCACACCGACCACGCTGCCAAAAAGCTGCTGCCCTGGATTGACGGCCTGCTGGAAGCCGGCGAGAAATTCTACGCCGAGCACGGCCAGCCGCTGTACTCCTCGCACATGCTCGACCTCTCGGAGGAACCCATCGAGGAGAACATCGAAATCTGCAAAGAGTACCTGGTGCGCATGGCCAAAATTGGCATGACGCTGGAAATTGAGCTGGGCGTAACCGGCGGCGAGGAAGACGGCGTGGACAACTCCGACGTGGATTCCAGCAAGCTCTACACGCAGCCTTCGGAAGTAGCCTACGCTTATGAGGAGCTGAGCAAGGTGAGCCCCCGCTTCACCATTGCCGCTGCTTTCGGCAACGTGCACGGCGTGTACAAGCCCGGCAACGTGAAGCTGCAGCCCGTTATCCTGAAAAACTCCCAGGATTTCGTGAAGGAGAAATTCGGCCTCACCGCCGAGCGTCCCATCAACTTCGTATTCCACGGCGGCTCGGGCTCCACGCAGGAGGAAATCCGCGAGGCCATCAGCTACGGGGCCATCAAGATGAACATCGACACCGACATGCAGTGGGCGTTCTGGGACGGTATCCGCGGGTATTACCAGAAGAACGAAGGCTTCCTGCAGAGCCAGATCGGCAACCCCACCGGCGAGGATTCGCCCAACAAGAAGTACTACGACCCGCGCGTGTGGCTGCGTAAGGGCGAGGAAAGCTTCGTAACCCGCCTCAAGTCGGCCTTCGAAGACCTCAACGCCGTAAACCGCCGCCCCTAGGAAGTAGCGCGAACTTTGTAGTTCGCGTCTCAACACAAAACGGCCCCGTGCTCTGGTTGAGTACGGGGCCGTTTTGTTTATTCGTTATTCTGAGCGGAACGAGGAACCCAAGAAGCGGCAGGCACGGTGTAGAGACGCAATATCTTGCGTCTCGTCGTTGAACAAATGGACACGCGTCCTTTAGAACAACGTCAGCAACGACGACACGCAAGATATTGCGTCTCTACACCGTGCAATCCTAATTAAATTACCGCTTGGCAGCGGCCAGCGCGGCTTCGCGGGCTTCCTGCTCGTGCAGGTCGCGGGGGGCATCCTCGGGGCGGCCGGGGCGGTTGCGGGCTGTGAACAGCACGTAGAGGCCGATGAACACCAGCGGGATGCTCAGCCACTGGCCCATGTTCAGAGTCATGCCCTGCTCAAACGCCACTTGGTCTTCCTTGAAGAACTCCACCACGATGCGGAACGTGAACAGCAGCACCACGAACAGCCCGAACAGCTGACCACGGGGCGTGTGCTCCTTGGTGCGGTTCCACATCGAGTACAGCACCACGAACAGGAACACGCAGAACAGCGACTCGTAGATCTGGGTGGGGTGGCGCGGCACGGCTACCTCGGTGCCGGGGGCCACGCTGCCCGTTACGGGCTGGGTTTCGTAGGCCACCTTACCATCGGGCTGGCGCACGCGCGTCACGGCCACCGAGCCGGCCGGCACGGGCTGGTCGGGGCGCGGCTCCTGCAGGTGCTCGGTGTCGCGGGGGAACACGAAGGCCCAGGGCGCAGTGGTAGGCTGGCCCACAATTTCGGAGTTCATCAGGTTGCCGATGCGGATGAGCGCGCCGCCCACGGCCACTACCAGCACAATCCGGTCGAGGGTCCAGAGCACATCAAACTTGTTGTTACGGCTGAACAGCCACACGGCGAAGATGATGCCGATGGTGGCCCCGTGCGAGGCCAGCCCGCCTTCCCAGATCTTGAAGATGCTCAGCAAATCATTCTTGTACTGGGCCCAGTCGTAGAAAAACACGTGGCCCAGGCGCGCGCCCAGCACCGTGCCCAGCAGCACGTAAATGGTGATGACATCGACCCAGCGCGGCGACACCTTCTCCGACTTGTACACGTGGCCCAGGATGAATGTGCCCACCACGAAGCCCGACATAAACAGCAGCCCGTACCAGCGCAGCGTGAGGGGCCCCAACTCGGTAATAATGGGGTTCTGATTCCAGAGAATGGCACTTAGAAAACTCATACGCAGGAAAAGTAAAAAGTCGTCGGGGGAGAGTTAAGAAGGAGAAGACAGCAGCTGCACGCTGCCATCCACGTACACTTTAGCCAGAAACGGCCGGGGCGTGCGGCTGGCAAACCGGCGCAGGCGCGGCAAGGCCCGCACCACGCAGGCCGCCAGCTCGGCGCTGGTGAGGCCCTTGGCCACGATGATGAACGTGCCCGCCCCGCTGGCCAGCAGGGCCTGCTGCTCCAGCGGGTTGTAGCGGATGCGGCGCTCCTGGGTGAGTACGCACAGGCCCCGGGCCGCCACGGCCGGCAGCCACTCGGTATCGGGCGTTTCGGGGCGGAACAGGTCGGTGTGGCTCACGAAGGCCGTCTGCTGCTCTCGCAGGGCGGCCTGCACCCGCGGCATGGCCACGGTGCGGTCGAGAAAAAATACGGGGTTAGGCTGCGGCTCCAAGCTCATAACGAATTGCTTCTTCCACGGCACGGGTAGTCAGGCCGAATTCCTCGGCAATGGCGCGCACCGAATCACCGGCGCGGTACAGGCCCACCACCACGTCCACGGGCACGTAGTTTTCGGTGAGTACGGGCCGGCCGAAGGCAATGGTGGGGTCGACGGCAATGAGGGTTGGCAGGCCTTCCGGCGCGAAGCCCGGCCCGCTGCCGTACACCGGAAACAGGCGCAGCGGAAACCCGTCGGGCGCCCGCTCGATGCGGCGCAAATAGGCTTCCACCAGCTGGCGAATGGTCATCTGGCCCCGGCGGGAGGCGTTGATGAGCAGGTTCTCATCTTCCAGCGCCCGCACAAATAAATCCACGCCGTCGGTTTCAAACTGGTGCTGGGCCAGCGGATGCTCGGCCTGTAGCTCCTGGCGCACAAACTGCACCGCGTGGCGCACCCGCTGCAGCGAAATACCGTGCTGGTGCCGGATGGCGGCCAGCACGTGCACCTCTACCAGGTTCAAAAACGACAGGCCCTCTGCGCTGGCCGGCTGCACCAGGGCATCGTCGGCGCGCGTCCAGGCCTGCACGGTGGTAGCCGCCAGCCCCGTCAGGTGGGCCACCTGCCGCGCCGAGTACACCGGCAGCCGGTAGGCCTCGCGTTCCTGGTATAGTTGAGTCAGACTGCTTGCCGTCACGTTGCTGTTCAGAGTTGAGCTACGAAAGTACAGGGTTTGCGGCATAACCGGTACCCGCTGTCAGCGCATAGGAAGCAGTAAGCGGAACCAGCCTTTTCAGAAGTGGCAAAGAGCCACCTCTGAACTCATCTAAAAGCATCATTCCGAGCCCCGCGAGGAATGACGGGTTGTTTAGGTCTTGCCAGCCTCCACTTACAGCGCGTTCAGCTCCTGGGTGAAGCCGCCGCTCAGGATGGGGAAGCGCAGCCAGGAACGCGGGTCCACGTTGTAGTCGTCGAGGTGGAAGGCGGGGGCGTACCGCTCGCGCTTCCACTGGTTGCGGCTCCAGAGCGAGTAGAAGCGCTTCACGTAGGTTTTGAGTTGCTCGGCGTCGGCGACGGGGTCCTCCTGTACCAGCTTAGCCAGCACCTGCCGGGGGCTGAGCCGGTCGTAGAAGGCCAGCCGCTCGATGCGGTTGAGCAGCGGGTAGGGCATCAGGTCCCGCTCGTCGGTTTGCTTGTCTTCGAGGGGCCGCAGCTCGGCGGTGGGCTGCAAAGCATTCACGTGGCGCAGGGCGGGGTAGTTCAATTCCGCTTCGGCCCAGCGCAGCCACTGCTTCACAAAGGCCTTGTCCACGCCGGCAATGGGCGAAATGGAGCCGGCCGTGTCGCCGTCCATGGTGCAGTAGCCCACGCTGGCCTCCGAGCGGTTGGAGGTGGTCATTAGCAGGCAGTTCTGCACGTTGGCCAGCAGCCAGATGCCGGGAGCCCGCACCCGGGCCTGAATATTTTGCAGCGCCAAGTCGTCGGTCTGCCAGGTCAGCTCGCGGCCCAGCGCGTGCTCAATCTTGCCCACGTAGCCGGTCACCTCTTCGTCAATGGTCCAGTCATAGAACACGGCCCCGATGGAATCGGCCAGCTCTTTGGCCGAGTTGAACGTGTCGTCGGAGGAGTTGACGGTGCCCTGGTAGGCGCAGGTGAGCAGGCGGCGGGTGAGCTCGTTATTCGTTGTTCGTTGTTCGTTGTTCGGTTCCGTTACTGAGGCATCCTGGGGACCGGGAGCAGCTTGGTCAGCAACAGGGGCCACGGGGCCAGCCAGCTGCTGAATTTCTTCGGCCGTAAAGCAGCCGGCCCGGCGCATGAACTCGGCGGTACCCAGCTCGGCGGTACCCAGGCGCACCATCTCGGCCACGGCCACGGCGCACATGCAGGAGTCGGCACCGCCGCTGAGGCTCAACACGAAGCCTCGGCTGCGGGCCTTACGCATGTAGTCGAACAGCGCCAGACTCAGGGCCTGGTTCAGTTCCCGGTACTCGTCGGGCGCAGGCAGGGGCACAATTTCGGCGGCTGGCTCCAGGAGCTGGCTGAAATCCACGTCCACGTACTCCATGTCCACTTCCTTGAAGCTCATGAGCTGGTTGCGCAGCAGCAAATGGCCGTTGCGGGCCACCAGAATTTCGCCGTCATAGATCATGCGGCCGGCCTCGTTGCCCAGCAGGTTGGCGTAGAGGTAGGTGCAGCGGAAGTTGCGCGAAGCCTCCGTCACGAGGTGGTAGCGCACGTCGGTCTTACTCATGGCGAAGTGAGAGGCCGAAGGATTTACAATCAGATCCACCCGGCCCACGAGGCGGCAGGCGGGCCGTACGTCGTCGGGCCGCCACGCATCCTCGCAGATTTCAAACCCGAACTTCACGCCCTGGTGCTCAAAAATCATGTCGCCCAAAGCCCACTCCTCCCCTTCCCACTGCACCGTGGTGGTTTCGCCGGCCGGCCAGGGGTGGAAAAAGCGGGGCTCGTAGTGAACACCGTCGTTGGCCAGAAACTGCTTGGCCGCGAAGCCCAGAATCTGCCCGTCGCGCAGCACGGCGGCCGTGTTGTAGGTGCGCCCGTTCAGCCGCACCGGCAGCCCCACCACCACGCAAATGCCGTCCGTCCAAGGCCGCACCTGTTGCAGATACCCCAACGCGGCTTCGGGCAGCCAGTCGCTCAGAAATAGGTCCTCGCAGCCGTAGCCCGTCAGGCACAGCTCGGGCAGGCACAGCAGCTCTACCCCGGCGGCCTTGGCCTGAGTAATGGCCTGCTGAATGGTGCGCAGGTTGTGGGTCCAGTCGAAGGGTATCTGGTTAAGGGCGGCGCCGGCTATTCGCATGGGTTCGGGTGGAAGGTTCGTTCTGCAAAACAACTCCATTTCCCCGGATTGGGTTACAGCCCGGCTCTACCCTCGCCCCTGCATCACACTGCACTAATCGGGCACTACCGCTAGTTAGAAGCAACAGGCATGCGGCGGCCTTGACTATCCACTGCTTCCAGCTTGCCGCCTTCCAGCCATAGTGCCTGCAATGGTTCCTGCGCATCCGTGCGCTCCTGGTGGGGCAGATCAATGGCTAGCACCCGCCCGCCGTACATAGCTGTAATTTCCGATACCGGCGTGTGCCCAATGATTAGCCGACTGGCCCCGTACTGCCGTAGCATCTGCTCAAGCGTGGCCTCAGGGACTTCCCGCTGGGCAATTCCGCGGTACCAATCCGGGCTGAGAGGCGGCCGATTCACCAGCCGCTCCTGGCGCGTGAGCGTCGTGTCGGTGGCCGGTTTCTGCAGATACGCTCTGGCTATGGCGTTCAACTGCTCCAGGGACAGGTGCTGGGCCGCCACTTCCGGACTCAGCCCGCCGTGTACCAGCAGGGAGTTGCCAACTTTCTCCACCACGTTTTTGGTGCGCAGCCACTGGCCTAGTACCGTTTGGGGGCCGTACCACTGTTCGTAGGGCCATTGCAAGGTATCGGCGTTGATGCGGTACTTGCGCCGCACATATTTGAAATGGCCCGTGAGGTTCATCCGCTCGTGGTTACCCAAAATGAAGTGCACTTTCCCCCCGGCCGCCGCCGCTTCAGCTTCCAGCTTATAGATCAGCCAGAGGCACTCCGTTACGTTCACGCCCCGGTCAAAAAAGTCGCCCAGCAGCACCAGATGGCCTTGGCCAAACGCCCAGCGCAATTCTTTATCAACCACCCCACTGCCCCACAGTAAAGCCTCAAACCCCGCAAAATTTCCTTCGATATCCGACAGCACCAGCATCTTTTCGGGCAGCGGATACGTGGCGGGCTCCGGCTGAGCCGCGGCACGGAGCAAAACCGAAAAGACTTGCCCGGCTTCCGGCACGTAGCAACGTATCCGCTGGCCGGCAATGGCCGGCAACGTATCCTGGTGCAGGCGGTAACCGGTAGCGTGAGGCTCAATTTGCCGCAATACTCCTTGCGTACCGGCATAGCTTATCCAAGGCCCATCCGCTGAGAAGCCCGACTTATCGGAATTAGGCCCTTTCACTGACCAGTAAGGCAGGAAATAAAATTTGTCTATGTATCCCAGGGCAATCAGCGCCACACCGCCTACGCAGTACAACACATAGATGAGTAGCGTGATAAGTAGTGCCTTTTTCAATTGCTTTAGACTTTATGACAGAATAATCAGTCTTAAAGATATACCGCCCCTTCTCAAACCACCGCGTCCTCTGTGAGCTACACTGTGATATCAAGGTAGCCTGCAGAGGACGCGGTAATTTGCGCAGAAGATTCAGGGTTCTACACCCCCAGCGTTTCCAGTGCCCGTTCGGCGGCTAATTGCTCGGCCTGCTTTTTGGAGAGGCCCATGCCCACGGCCACCGGGTTTTCATCAACCACTACCGTGGCCGAAAACTCCATTACGCCGCCGGGGCGGGCTTCGCCGGTGAGGTCGTAGCGCAGATTTTTGCCGTTGCGCTGGGCCCACTCAATCAGCTTGCTCTTGAAGTTGGTGGTCGTCTGGGTCATGGCCTTCACATCCACATAGGGCTTAATGAGGCGGCTGAGCACAAACTTGCGGGCCGTTTTGTAGCCCTGGTCGAGGTACACGGCCCCTACCAGCGCCTCCAGGGCGTTGCCGTTCACGGAGCGCGACCGGGCGGCGCGGCCCTGGGCGGCATCCAGCTGCACCAGCTTATCCAGCCCAATTTTGAGGGCAATAGCGTTGAGGCTTTCCCGGTTCACGATGCGGCTGCGCATCTCCGTCAGGAAGCCTTCCTGCTCGTAGGGGAACTTGCGAAACAGGTACTCGGCCACCACCGTGCCCAGCACGGCGTCGCCGAGGAACTCCAGCCGCTCGTTGCTTTGGTGGCGGGCCTGCTCGCCCTGCTGGCGCACCACCGAGGAGTGCGTAAACGCCAGCTGGTACAGGCGCACATTGTCGGGCGTGTGCCCCGTGAGGGTGGCAATAGCCTGCCGAAAAGCCCGGTCACGGCCCAGCAGTCGGCGGAAAAAACCGAATAGCGGCAGGGGCTGACCGGGCTTTGGCATCTTATCTAATGTGATAAATGTGGGTGAATATGTTGAATGTGCGAGGTTGAACTACCGGGCTGTCAGCCGTAGCCAATCAGCCTTCCTTTCACCTTTCGCACATTGCATCACACGTTCCACATTATTCAGAGATTTTGCGGAAGATGACGGACGTGTTGTGCCCGCCGAACCCGAAGGTGTTGCTCATGGCCACGTTCACCTCGCGGGCCTGGGCCTTGTTGAACGTGAAGTTCAGCTTGGGATCCAGCTCCGGGTCGTCGGTGAAGTGGTTGATGGTGGGGGGCACCATGTTATGCTGCATGGCCAGGATGCAGGCCACGGCCTCAATGGCTCCGGCCCCGCCCAGCAGGTGGCCCGTCATGCTCTTGGTAGAGCTGATATTCAGGTCGTAAGCATGCTCACCGAACACCTTCTGAATGGCCTTCACCTCCGCCCCGTCGCCCAGCGGGGTGCTGGTGCCGTGGGTGTTGATGTAGTCCACGTCAGCGGGCGAAATACCGGCGTCGCGCAGGGCGTTCTGCATTACCAGCACTACGCCGTTACCCTCGGGGTCGGGGGCCGTAATGTGGTAGGCATCGGCCGACATACCGCCGCCGATCAGCTCGGCGTAGATTTTAGCGCCGCGAGCCTTGGCGTGCTCGTACTCCTCCAGAATCAGCGAGGCCGCGCCTTCACCCAGCACAAACCCGTCACGCTCCTTATCGTAGGGGCGGGAGGCTTGCTCGGGGGCGTCGTTCCGCTCGCTCATGGCCTTGAGGGCGTTGAAGCCGCCCACCCCCGATTCGGTGATGGCCGCTTCCGAGCCCCCGGTTACCACTACATCGGCCATGTTCAGGCGGATGTAGTTGAAGGCCGAGATGATGGAGTCAGAGGAAGACGCGCAGGCCGAGGTGGTCACGAAGTTCGGGCCCCGGAATTTGTGGCGGATGGAGATGTTGCCCGACGCGCTGTCGGCAATCATCTTCGGAATGAAGAACGGGTTGAAGCGGGGTGTGCCGTCGCCGTTGGCGAAGTTGATGCACTCGGCCTGCAGGGAGGTCAGTCCTCCAATGCCAGAGCCCCAGATAACGCCGACCCGGTCTTTATCAATACCTTCTTCATCCAGGCGGGCATCCTTGATGGCCTCATCAGCGGCAATCAGGGCGAACTGGGTGAAGATGTCCATTTTCCGGCCCTCCTTGGTGGGGAAGTAGGTATCCGGGTTGTAGTTCTTCACTTCGCAGGCGAAGCGAGTCTTGAACTTGCTGGCATCGAAACGGGTGATGGGGGCGGCCCCACTCACGCCGGCTTGCAGGCCCTCCCAATAAGCGGGGGCGGTGTTTCCCAGCGGGGTAATGGCACCCAGGCCGGTCACGACAACTCTCCGAAGAGACATAGGCTGGCTCAGAGAAGCGAAAGAAAGGAATTCACTAGAAAAGCAAAACGGCCGGCGGCAGGCCGGCCGGTAAGCAACTGTAGTAGTTAGTGCTTAGTTGCTAGTGCTTAGGCTGCACCAGAGCTATCCAGGCACTACGCACTAACAACTAAGCACTAACAACTATTTAGCGTGCTCTTCGAGGTAGCTGATAGCCTGGCCCACGGTGCCGATGTTCTCAGCCTGATCGTCTGGAATAGACACGTTGAATTCTTTTTCGAATTCCATGATCAGCTCAACGGTATCGAGCGAGTCAGCGCCCAGATCGTTGGTGAAGGAAGCCTCCGGGGTAACTTCCGAAGCCTCTACGCCGAGTTTATCGATGATGATGGCCTTTACTTTTTCTGCAATTTCAGACATTTCCGTGGGGGTTTAAGGAAAACTCGGCACAAATAACACCATCTTCGCTAACATTGTCAAACTTCCTCCCCCTAATCTTCCCGGTGCAAGATTATGGCCGGGGGTGTTTCGCCGGGGTACTATGGTGCCTATTTTTGCGTTTCCTTTCCTTTGCCCCGCTTATGAAAACCCTTACGCTGGATGTGGAGTACGACTGCGACTTCGACCTGTTCGGGCTCGTTTCGTCCAGCCGGGAGCACACGCTGGCCTGGGTGCTCAACCGGGCGCTGCACCTGCGCTTGGTAAAGCAGCAAGACCTGATTTACGACCTGCTGCACAAGGGCCGCCTCGTTATCAGCAACTATCTGCACGCCACGGAGCACTACACGCTGCGCCTGCTGCGCAACCGGTCCGTCGACCCTTCCCCCCTGAAAAAGCCTTTTCTTGCTCCCGATATCCGGGAATACGACTATCTGCTGCAGGTAAGTGCCGGCATGGTGAGCCACTCGCCGGAGGAACTGCTGGTGCAGCTTTCGGCCCTCCCCGAAGTCCAATTGGTCAGCCAGGTTGACCCGAATGACCTTAAATTCAAAGAAAATCTGCTCTTTTGAAAAGTAAAACCCTGTCATCCTGAGCAGCGCGAAGGACCTTATCCCCTACCCGAACGATACCGTTCCGATGTGATAAGGTCCTTCGCCGCGCTCAGGATGATGGGTGTTTGCGCCCCCTACTGTCTTACATTTTTGACCATACAACACCTCAATGGAAGCTCATCCGCATTTTAATAAAACCAAGATAATTGCCACGGTGGGCCCCGCCTCCAACACCTACGAGAAGCTGGGCATGCTTATGCGCGAGGGCGTGGACGTGTTTCGTCTGAATTTTTCGCACGGCAGCCATGAAGACCACCTCTCGGTGATTAACACGGTGCGCCGCCTCAATAAGGACATGCGCACGCACGTGGGCCTGCTGCAGGATTTGCAGGGCCCCAAAATCCGCCTTGGGGAAGTAGAAGGCGGCGGCGTGGAAATCAAGCCCGGCGACAAGATCAAGCTGGTGTGCGGTGAGAAGGAAATCAGCACGGCTACCCGCCTGAGCACGATTTACCTGGGCCTGGCCCGCGACGTGAAGCCCGGCGACATGATCCTCATCGACGACGGCAAAATTGAGCTGCGCGTGCTGGCCACCGACCGGGACAAAGAGGTAGACGTGGAAGTTATCTACGGTGGCCTGGTGAAGCCCCGCAAAGGTATCAACCTGCCCGACTCCGAGGTTTCGGCCCCATCGATGACGGAGAAGGACATTGAAGACCTGAAATTCGGCCTGGAAAACGACGTGGACTGGATTGCTCTGTCGTTTGCCCGCCGCGGCGAGGACATCCGCTTTATCAAGAGCCTGATTGCCGAAAGCGGCAAAACGGCCCGGGTAATTGCCAAAATTGAGACGCCCGAAGGCCTCAAGAACCTCGACGAAATCATTGCCCTCACCGATGCCGTAATGGTAGCCCGCGGCGACCTGGGCGTGGAGGTAAAGATGGAAGAGGTGCCAATGGCCCAGAAGATGATTGTGGAGAAGTGCAACAAGGCTGGCAAGCCGGTAATTGTGGCTACCCAGATGATGGAAAGCATGATTACGGCCCCCCGCCCCACCCGCGCCGAAACCAGTGACGTGGCCAACGCCGTGCTCGACGGAGCCGACGCCGTGATGCTCTCCGCCGAAACCGCCGTGGGTGCCTACCCCGCCGAAGTAATCCGCTCGATGGTGGGCACGATTATGAGCGTGGAAACCCGCCGCGAGTCGCTCTACCACCGCTGGTGGCCCATTACGCCCGAGTCGCCCACGTTTATGGTCGACAGCGTGCTGTCGGCCGCCTGCCACCTAGCCAAGAATACGGGTGCCAAAGCCATTACCGGTATGACGCACCGCGGCTACACGGCCTTCCAGATTGCCAAGTACCGGCCCAAGGCAAACATCTTCATCTTCACGGACAACCGCGCCCTGCTAACTACCCTGAGCCTGATCTGGGGCGTGCGCGGCTTCTACTACGACCGGATGGTGAGCACCGACAGCACCGTGTCGGACATCAAATACGCCCTCACCACCACCGGCCACCTCAACAAAGGTGATGTGTTCATCAACACGGCCTCGATGCCCATCAATGAGAAGGGCAAAACCAACATGGTGAAAGTGAGCGTAGCGTAATTGCTCCTGCTGTTTACAGAAAAAAGGCTCCCTGCCAATTGGCAGGGAGCCTTTTTTATTGGACATTCCTGAACGGTTAATGCTGCAGCCGCAGCAGTACCGGGGCGTGCCCCGGCTGCTTTATCCGCACCACATACAGCCCGGCAGCCAGATCGGTTAACGGGATAACTAAGCGGGTAGCGCGCGCAGGCACCTGCTGCGTCAGGCGGGTGCGGCCGGTAACATCCAGCAGCGTTACCTGGGTTCCGGCAGCAGAGGCTTCCGACAGTTCCAGCACCGCTTCGGCAGCAGCCGGGTTGGGATATAGCTTCAGAGCAGTGGCTACTGCGTTGCGGTTGGGCAGCAAGGCGCTAAAAGCCGTACGGCTGCCGCAGGTGATACTAGAGCCGTTGCTGGTGCGCTGGTAGTAGGTAAGGGTAGTTTCATATTGCGCAGTCAGCCCCAGGCCCGCATTCAGGGCCTGCCCCCAGGCCCGGCTGTCAAGGCCCGGATGAAAGCTATTGTCGCCACTCTCCCAGTACAGGGCCTGTTGCTGCAGCAAGCTAGCCCCAGTGCAGCCAATACCGGCAGGAGGACTCACAGCGGACGGTGCCAGAACCGGAAACCCCATTAGCAACTGGTTAGGGAGCATTGCATACTCATACGCTAGTAGCTCGGCCCTGCGAGGAACCAGGTTGTTGGAAAGCAGTGTGCCGCTGCCACCCCAGCGCCCGGTACGCAGAGAAGCCGCCAGCCGCACCCGTTGCACTGGTGAAGTAACTGTCGAGGGCACCGGATAACAGCTGGGCGCATTGGACTGCATGCGCGTGGTCTGCTGCTGAAATACGTACACCAGACTGTCGGCCGTCTGCTGCCGGCTCACTACCCGCCGCAGAATCCATTCGTGGTAGCAGTCGATTCCGGAACTCATGATGGGCCGTGTTTCAAACCCTAATTCGTCGCCGGGCTGCAAAGTCAGTAAGGTGAGCGGGTTGTAATAGCTCTGCCCGGCAGGCCCCGGGCGGCGGGCCAACGTGAGTGACCGGCCACCCGGACCGGGTGCCGTCAGCAGCCCAAAATTCTTACTGATTTCATACACCGCCCCGGTGCTAAGCGTCAGGGTCAGCACTGAATCGGCGGTGCCCTCCAGCATCCGCACAGTGCGGCTGGTGGCCTGCACAGTTACGGCAGTTGGGCCGCTGCCTATCGTCAGGGAGCTACCCGTTTTCAGCCGCACCGGCAGTGGCACACTGGCAGCGGGCTGTCCTGCTTCAGCATTCCATTCCAACTGATACATCTGCTGAGTAGCCTGGTACCGCAGCCGGACCCCGAATTGATTGTTCCGCGACTTGTACCACGCGCGAGTCATGGTGCGCCGCATAATCCGGTTGAAGAAGTACAGCGAATCAGGGCCCTGCACGCCGGCCGAGTCGAGGCGTAGCGTCAGGACGGTATCAGTGGCAGCTAGCCGGAACGCATGCACGTCGCCGGCAGGCCGGAAAGGGCACCAGTTCTGGCCCGCGGCGGTTCCTGCCACACCAAGTACTAAGCTCAGCATCAATGCGAAAACGTGTTTCATGAGTATAGATTAAAGGAGTAATAGAATGGCAAAACGCCTATATAATATTCAGGATGAAATATAACTTTCTTCGTCAATATTCATAACACTGTTGACTGAAACGACGAAAGGCCCTGAGCTTACGCCCAGGGCCTTCCTGTATAAGGAGCAGAGTGCCGATTGACTGCTTAAGCAGCCAGCGACTTCACGAACTTAGCCAGCTTCGATTTGTTGTTGGCGGCTTTGTTCTTGTGAATGATGTTCTTTTTAGCCAGACGGTCCAGCATCGACGATACTTTCTTCAGCAGCTCCTGAGCAGCCGAAGCGTCGGTGGTAGCACGCAGTTTCTTAACGGCGGTGCGGGTAGATTTAGCCTGGTAACGGTTCAGTACGCGCTTAGCTTCGTTGGAACGGATGCGCTTGAGGGCCGACTTGTGGTTTGCCATGGGGTATGAAAATGGTCTTCTGCTCGAATTCAGTTCAATTGGGGAGTGCAAAGGTAAGGGTTTGATTGGAAATAGCAAACCTCTGACATAAAGCAAACCGGGTTAGGAGAGCTTCTGCTCGGCATGCCTAACTTTTCCGTCACTGGGCATGCCGGCCTGGCGGTTTTTACGTATCTTATCTGGTGCTACCGCCGGGCATTTCCTGACTACGTACTCCCAGTCGTCTGCTACCATGCCACTTGTTCCCGACTCCCCTTATCAAGCGCCGTTTTACCTGTTCAACGGCCATCTGCAAACTATTGTGCCCAGCCTGTGGCGCTCCGTGCCCGACGTACGCTACCAGCGCGAACGGGTGGAAACCGAAGATGGCGACTTCCTGGACCTGGACTGGTCGCGCCAGCCGGCTGGGCAGGCTGCCGATACGCTCGGCATCGTATCGCACGGGCTGGAGGGCGACGCCGGCCGGCCCTACGTGCGGGGCATGGTGCGGGCCCTCAACCACGCCGGCCTCGATGCCCTGGCCTGGAACTACCGCAGCTGCAGCGGCGAGATGAACCGCCTGCTGCGCTCCTACCACCTCGGCGACACCGACGACCTGGATTTTGTGATTCGGTATGCGCTGGGCACTACCCAGTATCGCCGGATCTTTCTCACCGGGTTTTCGGCGGGGGGAAATGTTACGCTCAAATACCTGGGTGAAAACCCCGCGCGGGTGCCCAAGGAGGTGCAACGGGCAGCGGTGTTTTCGGTACCCACCGACCTCAAGTCCAGCTCCCACCATATTGCCCGGCTGGAAAACCGCATTTACCTGAACCGCTTCATGAAAACCCTGCGGGAGAAGATGCGGCAGAAAGCGGCCCTACTCCCCGGACAAGTGGATTTGACGGATCTGGATGAGCTGCAGGATTTTCCGCAGTTCGACGACCGGTTTACGGCACCCATGCACGGCTTCAAATCAGCCGATGAGTATTACGAGCATGCCAGCTCCGGCCGTTACCTCAGCGGCATCCGCATTCCCACGCTGCTGGTAAATGCCCAGAACGACCCGTTTCTCCCCCCCTCCTGCTTTCCGCGTGATGTGGCCGCCCAAAGCCCTTATCTGTTCCTGGAAACGCCCGCTGATGGTGGGCACGTAGGTTTTGGGGAAGGTGCTCCGGACGGGCCGTACTACTCCGAGCGGCGGGCGGTGCAGTTCCTGACGGCGGAAGTACCGAGTTAGTGAATATGGATGTACAGTATCTGGGATATACTGCCGCTATATTGATTTAAGTGTCCTGTATCATTGGCATCAAATACCCCCACTATTCGCACGGGGCGCTGATCGAATCTATCAGCCTCCTTAATCTCATCTAATGGAGCTGGTAAATAACCGCTTATCCAAATTCGTCGCTTGCTAAATAGTCCCATTTCGTACAGGCCAATATCCTCAAACTGACGATGCAGAACACCTTTCAGTAACAACGTATCACCATCGTACGTTCGCGGATTTTGACATATCTGCAGCCACGAAGGCTGGTTTGCCCGCGCTAATAATCCAATGTCGCCGGCTTCAGAGCGCTGACAGGATGCTACTACGGGCAATAGAAATAATAATATCCAATACTGTATCTGCTTACATATTATCTGCATACACAATAAAACTAGCCGTTGCGCACCACTACTACCTTCTTCGTCTCAAAAAACGGTTCCTGAAAGAAATCCGGCAGGTCGATGATGGTGGCTTTCAGACCGGATTCCTGAATTTCCTCGGTCAGGTCCCCGCCTTTCAGGTAATAGAGGCCGCTGCCTGGGGCCGCTTCGTGGCGAGGTTTGTAGCGGTGGGCAATCCAGGTGTGAAAGGTAGCCAGGCGGGCTACGGCGCGACTCACCACGTAGTCGTACTTGGGGCGCAGCTGCTCGGCGCGGATCTGCTCGGCGGTGAGGTTAGTCAGGTGCAGGGCGTGGGCCATTTCCTGCACCGCGTGAATCTTCTTGCCGATGCTGTCCACCAGGTGAAACTTCACCTCCGGGAACAGAATAGCCAGCGGCAGACCCGGCAGGCCGCCACCCGTGCCCACATCAAGCACCGAGGAGCCGGGGGCAAATTCCACCACTTTGGCAATGCCCAGGGAGTGCAGGAAGTGCCGCTCCTCCAGGTTGTCCACGTCGGTGCGGGCTACCAGATTCAGGCGCTCATTCCAGCTCCGAAACTCGGTATCGAGCTGCTGGAACTGCTGGCGCTGGTGGTCGGTGAGGTGCGGAAAGTAGTGGTTGATCAGGTTCATCGTGGGGCAAAGGTAAAAACGTCTGTCATCCTGAGTGCAGCGAAGGACCTTCTCATGCCAGAACGGTACTCGTAACCGCTACTTGATCTGACGTGAGAAGGTCCTTCGCTTCGCTCAGGATGACAGGATAAAAAAAGCCCCGACTTGCGGCGGGGCTTTTTCACTAGATGATTTCCTTCTTGTTTTTCACCATGTCATAGAGCAGTTCACGGGCGCGGTGCAGCTGGGCTTTCACGGTGCCGAGGGGGGCTTTCAGTTCCTGGGCAATTTCCTCGTAGCTCAGCTCATCGAAGTAGCGCAACGTCACGAGGCGCTGGTACTTATCGGGCAGCCGGGATACCACGTGCTGCATGATTTCGATTTTCTGGTTTTTGATGGCCGACTCCTGCGGGTTCAGGTTCTGGTCGCGGAAGTCAATGGTGATTTCGTCGCCGTTGTCAATCTTGATGGCCGAGTCAATGGACATCGTTTTGATTTTATTCTTGCGAATAAAGTCGATGCAGTTGTTGGTGGCGATGCGGAACAGCCAGGTGCTGAAGGCAAACTCCGGGTTGAACTTGTGCAGGTTCCGGAAGGCCTTGGCAAAGGCTTCGATGGTGAGGTCCTCGGCGTCGTCGGGGTTGCGCACCATCTTCAGTACCACGTGGTACACCGGTTTCTTGTAGATCTGCATCAGCTCGGCGTAGGCCTTGCCGTCGTTCTTCTCCACAGCGGCCCGAATCAATTTGAAATCGTGCTTGGCTTTGGCAGAGAACTGTTTTTCCTGATTGTTTACTTCCATCGGAGCGTACGGTAGAGGAACAGCGAGATTCCCAGAGCGAGATAATAAAAAAAATACACAGCGTCGAGGACCGGCAGCCAGATAGGCGGCAACTGATCATCGAGCCGACGGCCGAGCTGGTGATAGACCGGCAGGATAACTACGGTGCGTAGCAGGCACACCGTAGCCAAAGGTACCCAATCGGGGCGGGAAAACAGCAGGCCGATTGCCGTGCCATAGAAAACCAGATTGGCCCCAATAAAGGTCCCAATCCGCACCCGATCGGTGAGGCGGTAGCTCCGCCCGGCTGACAGGTGCCGCCGTTTCTGGCGCCACCACGCACCCCAGGTAGTAGCGGGCTCACTGAGGGTATGCGCCCCCGGCTCGGCCACTACAGTCACCCGCGCCCCCTGCTGCACGGCATCCTGCACCAGCAGGTCGTCGTCGCCGGAGAGGCTGCGGATATGAGAAGCGAATCCTTTGGTTAGCTGAAAGACCTGCCGGGTATACCCCAGGTTGCGCCCTACTCCCATGTAAGGCTGGCCTCGCCATGCGAAGGACAAATACTGTGCCCCCGACAGCAAGGTTTCAAACCGGATTAATTTATTCAAAAAACCAGTTTCCTCCATGTAGGCCGAATACCCGAGCACTACATCTGCCGGCTGGCTGAAGCCGCGCTGCATGTATCTGAGCCACTGATTGGTGGCCGGAATACAGTCGGCATCGGTAAATAACAGACGCGGATAGCGGGAGGTTTTGATGCCGAGTGTCAGGGCGTATTTTTTGGGTGCCAATCCGTCAGGAGTGCGCGTGACAGTGACCAGCCGCACGTGCGGATAATACTGGGTGAGCTGCTGCACGTAGAGGTAGGTGTCGTCGCCGGATCGGTCGTCGATGACGATTAGCTCAAAGCCGGCGGGGTAATCCTGCTGCAGAATGAGCGGGAGCAGGCGGCGCAGGTTTTCCAGCTCGTTGTGAGCACACACGAGCACCGATACCGGCTCCTCGTCGGGGCCCGTGGCGGGCTCCGGGGGGCGGCGGGCGAAGGGTAGAAAATAGTACGCCGCGTAGTACAGCTGCACCAGCACGGCGGCCAGCAGCACCCACAGGGCGGGCGAAAGATGAAAACTCAAGGTAGTACAGGTGTTTCGGAGGGCAAAAGTAGGCATTCGGGGTGGGGCGAGTACCTTTGTAGCCAGGAGTTAGGAGTCAGGAGTCAGGAGATAAGAGGCCATATACGTGGTTTCGAATTCGTTCTGCCTTCTAGCTCCTGCCTCCTAGCTCCTAGCTCCTCCCAGAATGACCTTCGACCTCGTAGCCAACGACCCGCACAGCAACGCCCGCGCCGGCGTGGTGCACACCGACCACGGCGCCATTGAAACGCCCATTTTTATGCCCGTGGGTACGGCTGGCACCGTGAAAGCCGTGCAGCAGCGCGACCTGAAAGACGACATCAATGCCCAGATCATCCTTGGCAACACCTACCACCTGTACCTGCGCCCCGGCCTGGAGGTGCTGCAGAAAGCCGGTGGCCTGCATAAGTTCAACGGCTGGGACCGGCCGATTCTGACTGACTCGGGCGGATACCAGGTGTACTCGCTGAGTGGCACGCGCAAAATCAAGGAAGAGGGCGTGAAGTTCCGCTCCCACATTGATGGCTCGCAGCACCTGTTCTCGCCCGAGGGTGTGATGGACATTCAGCGCACCATCGGGGCCGACATCATGATGGCTTTCGACGAGTGCACGCCCTGGCCCTGCGAGTACAGCTACGCCGCCCGCTCCCTCGACATGACGCACCGCTGGCTGAAGCGCTGCATTCAGCGCTTCGACAGCACCGAGGGCCACTACGGCTATAGCCAGACGCTGTTCCCGATTGTGCAGGGCTCCACGTTCAAGGATTTGCGGGTAAAGTCGGCGGAGTTTATTGCCGAGCAGGGCCGGGAGGGCAACGCCATTGGCGGCCTGAGCGTGGGCGAACCGGCGGAGATGATGTACGAAATGACTGACCTGGTGTGCGGTATTCTGCCCAAGGATAAGCCCCGCTACCTGATGGGCGTGGGCACCCCGGCCAACATCCTTGAAAATATTGCGCTGGGCGTGGATATGTTCGACTGCGTGATGCCGACCCGCAACGCCCGCAATGGCATGCTGTTCACGACCCAGGGCATCATGAACATTGCTAACAAGAAGTGGGCCGATGACTTTGCGCCCATTGATGAGGAGCTGGGTGGCTACGTGAGCACCTTCTACTCGCGCAGCTACGTGCGCCACCTGTTCCACAGCAAGGAAATGCTGGGCCCGCAGATTGCTTCCATCCACAACCTCACCTTCTACCTGTGGCTGGTGAAGCAGGCCCGTCAGCAGATTCTGGCCGGCACCTTCCGCGAGTGGAAAGATAAAATGGTGAAGCAAGTAATGACACGGTTGTAATGAGTTTCTCGTTGCTGGTTTCTAGTTACCGTTCAACAGGCCTGTAGCATGACAATCAACAACTAGAAACCAGCAACCAGAAACCAGTGACTTTTGATGAAGCTCCTCGATAAATACATTCTCAAGAAGTTTCTCACCGCGTTTTTCTTCACGGTGGTGTTGCTCGTGTCGGTTATCTGCGTGATTGACTTCACGGAGAAGAACGACGACTTTCTGCAGCACAACCTGGGGGCGTGGCAGATTTTGTCGGAGTACTACGTGAACCTGTTTCCGTACTTCGCCAACCTGCTCTCCCCCATCACCGTGTTCATTGCGGTAGTGTTCGTAACGGCTCAGCTGGCGGCGCGCACCGAGGTAGTGGCTATTCTGGCTTCAGGCATCAGCTTTAAGCGGTTTTTGCTGCCCTACATCATGGGCAGTGCGATTCTGGGCGTGCTGACGATGGCCATGACGGGCTGGCTGATTCCGATTGCCAACAAAACCCGGGTGCAGTTTGAGAAGGCCTACATCAAGAACCCCTACCGGTTCAGTGGCCGCAACGTGCACATCAAAATCGGGCCCCAGAGCTACGCCTTCATGGAGAGCTACGACAACGTGAACAACGTGGGTTACAAGTTTGCGCTGGAAACCATTGACGGGCAGCTGCTAAAGCGTCGCATGACGGCCGAGGCCATTACCTGGGACTCCACCAAGCGGGCCTGGCACCTCACGCCCCAGCTCATCCGCACGTTCCGGGGCGAGAAGGAAACGCTCAAAACCATGCCCGCCCGCGACACGGTGCTCAACCTCTACCCCAAGGATTTCGCCAGCACTTACCGCCTGGCTGAAACCCTCACGCTGCCCGAGCTCAACAACTTCATCAACCAGAAAATAGCCCGCGGCTCCGACGATACGCAGGTGTACCTGAGCGAGAAGTATGAGCGGTTTGCCTACCCCTACGCCATGTTCATTCTCACCGTCATCGGGGTGATTATGAGTGCCCGCAAGAGTAGGGCCGGCGTGGGCGGGCAGATTGCGTTGGGCTTCGTGCTGGCCTTCGTGTTCATCATTTTCGTGATTCTGAGCCGCAACCTGGCCGCCGTGGGCACTCTTTCGCCCCTGCTGGCCGCCTGGATTCCCAGCATCATCTTTACCCTCATCGGGGCCGTGCTCTACCGCGTGGTGCCGCAGTAGTGAAGTTGCGAAATGGTGAAGTTGTGAACTACCCTGCCGGCCAAGCCGGCTCATAGTCCGCTACCTCGCCATTTCACAACTTCACCATTTCACAACTTCACCGCATGCTCAAAGACTACCTGCGTTTACATTTCATTGTGCTGCTGTGGGGCTTCACGGCCATTCTGGGCAAGCTGATATCGGTGCCGCCGGTGGAGCTGGTGTTCTGGCGCACGTTGCTGGCCGCTACCGGGCTGGGCGTGCTGCTGGCCGTGCGGCGGCAGCCATGGCGCGTGGCGACCGGTGAAGCGGCTAAGCTGCTGGGCGTGGGCGTGCTGGTGGCCGCGCACTGGATTACCTTTTTCCTGGCTGCCCGGCTGTCGTCGGTGAGTGTGTGCCTGGCGGGGCTGGCGACGCTGGCGCTGTGGACGTCCCTGCTGGAGCCGCTGGTGCTGTGGCGGCGGGTGCGCTTTTACGAGGTAGGCTTGGGCTTGCTGACGATGGTGGGGCTGTACCTGGTGTCGCAGGCGGAGCTGGACCAGCTGGCCGGGCTGCTGGTGGCTATTGTATCGGCGGGGCTGTCGGCGCTGTTCAGCGTGTTCAACTCCAAGCTGGTGAAGCGCCACACGCCATTTCAGGTAACCCTGTACGAAATGGCCGGGGCCTGCCTGAGCATTGTGCTGTTTATGCCCGTGTATAGCCACTACTTTACCGATGGCCGGGGCCTGCAGCTGGCCCTGAGCGGCTTCGACTGGCTGTGGCTGCTGCTGCTGGCCGGCGTGTGCACGGTGTACGCCTTCAGCACCTCCGTGGAGCTGATGAAGCGCATTTCGGCCTTCGTGGTGAACCTGACCATCAATCTGGAGCCGGTGTACGGCATTGTGCTAGCCGTACTCATGTACACACTGCATATCCCCGGCTTTGGGCAGGAAAAACTCTCCACCGGCTTCTACCTGGGCACAGTAGTTATCCTGCTGAGCGTACTGATCCATCCGGTGCTGGACCAGTGGAACCAGCGCCGCCAGCGCAAAGCGGAGGCCGCCGATGTGCTGGTAGGCTAATGGTGAGAGCATGTTTGGGAATTTAGAAAGAACGTCATGCTGCGCTTGCCGAAGCATCTCTACCGCTTTATCTAACTGCCATTGTCACGGAGCAGTAGAGATGCTTCGGCAAGCGCAGCATGACCGAAACGACGTTTCCATACATTCCCAAACTCACTATCTCACCAGTTCACCATCTCACCACTACAACCGCCCATCCCACACCTGATACTCCGACGGCAATGGCAGTTGCGGCGGTAGTTCTTGGCCCGGGAACAGCCCAAATACCGCCGAACCTGAGCCGGACAGGCTGGCGTAAGTCGCGCCGGCCGCGTAGAGCTGCGCTTTGATTTCGCCGAGGATGGGATAATGGGGCGTGAGGGCATCTTCGAAGTCATTGCTGATGGTGTCGCGCCAGGTTTCCAGGGGCTGGCTGATGGCCGTGCGCAACTCGTGGCGGGGCGTGTGGGGCTGCACGCGACTGTAGGCCTCGGCCGTGCTGATGTGCAGGCCGGGGTAGATAACCTTGCAGGCCACCCCGGTCAGGTCTAGACTAATATCCTCAAATACGTCGCCCCGCTCATAGGCGAAAACCGGCTTATTCCGGATGAAAAAGGCACAATCGGAGCCCAGGCGGCGGGCGTAGCTTTCCAGCGCATCGGCCGGCAGATTCAGCGTAAACAGGTCGTTGAGGGCGCGTAGGGCAAACGCGGCGTCGCCGGAGCCGCCGCCCAGCCCCGCCCCGATGGGCACCACTTTGTGCAGGTGCAGCTGCACGGGCGGCAGGTTGAAATCGGCCTTCAGCAGCTCGTAGGCCCGCAGGCACAGGTTGGTTGTCGGCTCGCCGGGAATGGGAATGCCGGTGAGGGCCAGCGCGGTTTCAGCCCCGGCCACCACAGGCAGCACCTCCAGCGCATCCGTCCACGGCAGCGGCACAAACACCGATTCGAGGTTGCGGAAACCGTCGGGCCGCTGGCTGGTGATGTACAGGCCCAGATTGAGCTTGGCGTTCGGAAAAACGAGCATAGGAATTGGAATCTTCAGGCTGCAAGCTACACGCTGCAAGCGGCATGTCGTTTCGTCGGCGAGTCAGATTTCTGCTGAAGCAGTTTCGCGCGGAACAAGGGCTTGTACTGCTTAGCGCGTAGCTTGCAGCCTGAATAGCCCAGCTCCATCTGATGCCTACCGCCGCTACTACTTCCTGGTATGCCCGCTCCGGCAAGCGCCTGCTGGATGCGCTGGTGGCCGCACCCGCGTTGCTGCTGGTACTGCCGGTGGTTGCCGTGCTGGCTCCCTTGCTGGCCTGGCAGAACGGCGGCCAGTGGCTGTTCCGGCAGCCGCGCCCGGGTCGGCACGGGCGGCTGTTCACGTTCTACAAGCTCCAGACGATGACCGACCAGCGCGACGCTCAGGGCCAGCTGTTGCCCGATGCCGACCGCCTCACCCACCTAGGCCGCTGGGTGCGCGCTACCTCCCTGGATGAGCTGCCTCAACTCTGGAACGTCCTGCGCGGCGACATCAGCCTGGTGGGCCCTCGGCCGTTGCTGGCGCAGTACCTGCCGCTGTATTCGCCGGAGCAGGCCCGCCGCCACGAGGTGCGCCCCGGCATTACGGGCTGGGCCCAGATCAACGGGCGCAACGCCATCAGCTGGGAGCAGAAATTTGCCCTTGACGTATGGTACGTCGATAACCTGTCGTTCGGGCTGGATATGCGCATTTTGCTGCGCACGGTAGGCCGCGTGCTGGGCGCGCACGATATTGCTGCCCCCGGCCAGGCCACGATGGAAGCGTTCCGGGGGTCGGCGGCTTCCCGCTCTCCTGAAACACCCTCCTAAGCCTCTTCCTATGCTGCCAGTTTCTGATTCCGCTTCTTCGCTTCGTCCGCTGGCCATTGTGGGGGCTGGCGGGTTAGGCCGGGAAGTATTGCTGCTGATCCGGCAGCTCAACGAGCAACGGCCTACCTGGGAAATTACCGGATTTTACGACGACAGGGTTCCGGTTCAGCCCAGCATCCACGGCCTACCGTACCGGGGCACCGTGGCCGACCTGAACCTCACCCCCGAGCCCTTGCACGTAGTTATTGCCGTGGGCAGCAGCCGCAGCCGACAAGCCATTGCGGGCCGACTCTCCTCTCCGCAGCTGCAGTTTGCCACCTTGGTGCACCCCGGCGTGGCGCTGGCTCCATACCAGCACGTTACCATCGGGGCCGGCTCCATCATCTGCCAGGGCTGCATCCTGACCTGTGATATTACGCTGGGCCAACATGTGCTGCTGAATCTAGGCTGCACCATCGGGCACGATGCTGTGCTGGAAGATTTCTGCTCTCTGATGCCGCACGCTAACATTGGCGGCGAGGCGCATCTGGAAGCGGGCGTGTACCTGGGCACCAACGCTACGGTCATCAACCAGGTGCGGGTGGGAGCCGGTACCACCGTAGGGGCCGGAGCCGTGGTGGTGCGGGATTTGCCCGGTGGCTGCACGGCCGTGGGCGTTCCGGCGCGGGCTATGTAAACCATCATTACGCACTGATTTTAGACCAATTTCTGCCAAGACTACCCGCAAATTCCTCATCTTGCCGGTAGCCCTCTTACCTCTCCTATTCCCTTTTGCCAATGCGCAGTCAGGATTACGACCGGTTGTATCTGTCTCCTCCCCACCTCGGCCGGCACGAGCTTAACTACCTGCACAAGGCCATTGAAGATAACTGGGTGGCTCCGGTAGGTCCTAACCTCGATGGGTTTGAGCGGGACATCTGCGAGTTTACCGGCGCGGGGCACTGCGTGGCGTTGTCCTCTGGCACGGCGGCTATTCACCTGGGGCTGCGGCTGCTGGGCGTAGGCCCCGGGGATGAGGTGCTGTGCCCGTCTTTCACTTTCGTGGCTACCGCCAACCCCATTCTGTACCTCGGAGCCCGGCCGATTTTCGTGGATAGCGAGGCCGAAACCTGGAACATCTGCCCAGAGCGGCTGCGGGAGGCGCTGGAAGATATGCAGCGGCAAAACCGGCGGCCCAAAGCCCTTATTCTGGTGCACCTGTATGGCATGCCCTGCCGCCTGCGTGAAGTGCTGGCCGTAGCACAAGAGTTTGGCGTACCAGTGCTGGAAGATGCCGCCGAAGCTCTGGGCAGCCGTTACGAAGGCCAGCCGCTGAGCACCTTTGGTGAGGTGGGCGTTTTCTCCTTCAACGGCAATAAAATACTCACCACCAGCGGCGGCGGGGCCCTGGTAACCAACCGCCCGGACTGGGCTGAGAAAGTCCGTTTCTGGGCTACCCAGGCCCGCGACCCGGCCCCACACTACCAACACTCCGAGCTGGGCTACAACTACCGGCTGAGCAACCTGCTGGCTGGCATCGGGCGGGGCCAGATGGAGCTGTTGGCAGATCGGGTAAAAAAGCGGCGGGAAATTTATGCCTGGTACCAAGAACACCTGCGCGCTGTGCCGGGCCTTACGCTCGGGCCTCAGGAACCGACCCACGGGCAATCCAACCGCTGGCTGAGCTGCGTGCTCCTCAACCCTACCGAAATGGCCGTTACGCCCGAGCAGCTGCGCCTGCACCTAGAAACACACAACATCGAAAGCCGGCCCCTCTGGAAGCCCTTGCACCTGCAGCCGCTATTTGCCGAAGCACCAATGTACGGGGGCAGCGTTTGTACCAATTTATTTGTCCACGGCTTGTGCTTACCCTCAGGATCCTCAATGCAGGAATCGGACCTGCACCGCGTAGCCGATGCCTTACGCGGCATCTTACTGACCTGAATTTAGCACAACACCTAGCTGAGTAGTACATAAAGTTTCAAGAGTAGTTCTTGAAGTACATTCTGTTTCTGGGCGAGTACATGGGGCATGTAGCTGGTATATAATTTCGCGTTGAGTACGGTCGGCTTGCCTTTCCCATGATGCCGCTTACGCATCGCATGTTCACCCACTCTACAACGGGTATCGGCTGGTTAGCCAACATTGCGGCATGCTACATAGGCCAGGAAGTGGTAATTGCGTGGTTCGGCAGGGGGTACAGATGACCAAGAAAGGCCCCGCCTGTTGCAGCAGGCGGGGCCCATAACAAGGCTCACATGCGGAATTTGTGGTTGGCCTAGTTATGTATAGAGTTTTGCGCCTTACGGGCTTACGAGGTTAATGCTGAGGTTGACATACAGTGGGTTACCCAGTTTGTTCTCAAACAACGGGGTATTATCACCCGTTGGATTCTGGTTGTTGAAAGCATCGAACCGGTAGTTGTACCGGTAGCCAACCTGCCCCGATAGCCAGATAAAGCCTGCCAGTTGGCGCTCGTAGGTAATGCGGGGTTTCAGCTCGCCCCGGCGCAGGTACACATCCTGGCCGTTCACGGCTCCCAGGTAATAGGCGTTACCCTCAATCTCGTAGCCCAGCATGAGCAGCGAATTGGCCCCGAAGCTGCGCCGCACGTTCACCCGGGCCGGGAAAATGGCTTCAACGCCCCATTTGGGATTGAATGTGCGGAAGTAGTACACTACCGGAATATGCAGCTGCTGTCCGGCCCGATAGGTGCGCGTGACGCCCAGGCCCCACATGTAGGAATCCGTTGGTTTCCAGCCGTAAATGGCGGTACCGCTGTACGTCAGGCCTTTGGTACTGATGTCGTCGAAGTTCCGGTAAGTGCCATTCAGGTCGACGTTGCCCTGAATCAGCAGGTAGTTCTTATCGTTGAGGGGCCGGAACACGGTGGCGTTGAAGCCCGTGGAGCGCAATCCATCCTCCAACGACCGAAACAGGGGCGTGCGGTCGGCATTGGCTATGCGTACACCGGTGTTCCAGTAAGTCAGCCCCAGGTTAAGAATCAGGCTGGAATTGGAAATCACCGGGGCATTAAACCCCAGCCGCAGGCCCGCAAACCGGTTTACCCGGTTACCGACTTTCGTATCCGCCGGCGGCGTGGGCCCCGGACCAGGCACGAGCCCACTCTGGTGCGGTCCGGTGGAGTTCAGGTCAAAGGACATTTGCCCTTCGTAGCCTACCGAAATCAACTTGGTAGGGCTTTGCAGCAGCACTTTCTGGCTGGCGTAGGGCCGGTTCTCGGTAGCATCAGCGTTACCGAAACTACTGAAATCATCCTGACCCAGCGAATCGGCGGGAGCAGTGGGCAGGTCCTGGGCCGTAGCCGATGTCAGTGGCAGAAAATCCAGGGCCAACAGGACTCCTGGCAGCAGAAAACGGGAGCGGAAGCGCATAGCAGTCCTTATTTCTTTACCTGCCGCTTCCACACATCGGTGCGGCCGAAAAGCGACACCCCAATAAACCCACGCACTTCCAGAGTATTGGCATCCGTCAGCGTCATCTCGCAGGAGTAGTCACTGCCATTTTTAGGATCATAAATCTGGCCTCCCTCCCATTTATTGTTCCCTGCGTAGGTAAAGTTCCGCATGTTCACCAACCCCCGAATGGGCTTGCTGCGCAGAGATTCGGTGGGGTTATTGGCATCGGTGCGGGGCGTACCATCCGGGTTATTCGGCACCTTCAGCCACACAATCCGGCCGAAGTACTTGTCGCCGCTTTTGTAAATCTGCACCATCCCCGTGCCTTCGCCGTTTTTCCACACGCCCAGCACCGCATCCGGATTATCAGCCAGAGCCAAAGCCGCAACCGAGGTCAGCAAAACCAATAGTAGCGCGAGAAGATTTTTCGTCAGGGTAGTCATGCGGCAATAGAAAAAAGTGAGTGGGAAAACTGATGGTTCACTCTCCAAATAGAACTAATAAATCGATAATAAAATAGGTTTAATCATATTTTAATAGAATTTTTAGTTCGTTTTAATCCTATCTTCTCAGAAAGCCTGAAAACGGTATTTTCTGCTTCCCGCACATTCAGTTTCGCGCCTCCCACACTGCGGTGTACGACACTATTACTTCGTCCATAAGTATCAATCACTCAAGCCAGACACGCTGAGCGCATTTTCAGGGTTGGCTTATCGGATTTTTACAATATATGCTTCCGTACTACGCAGCCAGTAGCCCATAACCGAATAGCCCGGCATTATAACCTGGAAGCTCAACCGTATAGTTAATCAACGTAATTTACCACATACACCCATACAGATAAAGTACAATACGCATTAACAACGAAATCAACGACTCATCATTGCACGTACTGGGTTGGTCTTAGACTATGCCCGAGCAGGCCGAACAACGGCTGATACACCACTTCCCCTTCACCAGACAGGTGCTGGTATGGCCCCGATGTACGCGGCAACGCCCCATCTATGCTCCCCATGTGTCACGGACGTGTAGCAGCTTTTGTAGTCTCGTTGCAGACCGAACTACACAATTTACAGTACACCTTCTCTGCTCTACTTACTGTCACCCAGTGCCTGCTGCAGGTCCGTCAGCAGCTCCGCCACCGGCTCAATCCCTACCGACAGGCGTACCAGCCCGGCCGTAATACCCAGTTCCTGCCGCTGCTCCTCCGTCAGGGCCCGATGCGAGGTTCCTACCGGATATGACAATGAGGAATCTACTCCGGCCAGAGACGGCGCAAACGGGAAACGCTGACTGCCCCGGATAAACTTGTTTACCGCCTCCACCGAATCATCGGCCAGCTGGAACGAAACCATACCACCGAACCGGCCCGCGCCCTGCTCACTGGCCAGCTCATGCTGGGCGTGCGTGAGCAGCCCCGGATAAAACACCTCTCCCACGGCCGGGTGCTCCACTAGCAGCTCGGCCACGGCCTGGGCATTGTAGCAATGGGCATTCATGCGCAGGCGCAGGGTTTTGAGGCCCCGTACCGCCAGCCAGCTTTCCATGGGGCTCAGCGTAAGACCGAACAGGGTGCCAATCTGCTTCAGGCGGGCCGCGTCTTCTTCCGTACGGGCTACCACAGCTCCGGCCGTAACATCAGAATGGCCTGCCAAGTATTTGGTTACGCTGTGCATCACCAGATCGGCCCCGAACGTCAACGGATTGGTGAGCACCGGCGAGGCAAACGTGTTATCCACCACCAGCTTCAGACCCAGAGCATGGGCCGCCTCGGCCGCCGCCCGCAGGTCTACCACGCGCAGCAGCGGGTTGCTGATGGTTTCGCAAAGCAGCAGCCGGGTGCGGGGCTGCGCGTACGTTGCCAGGTTGCTGGTCAGATCATCAAAGGGCACGTACGTGACGGTAATTCCCAGCCGCCCCAGTTCCTGGTTCAGCAGCGCCGCCGAGCCCCCGTAGATATCGGCTGCGCACAGCACATGGTCGCCGGCGGTGCAATACGTGAGAATAGCCGCGAAAATAGCCGCCATGCCCGAACCCGTAGCCACGGCACCGGCTCCGCCCTCCAGGTGATTCACGGCTTCCGCCAGCTCATCGGAGTTGGGGTTGCCGTTGCGCGAGTACAGGTACCGGCTACCGGGTTCCCCAAAATACAGCTCCAGCTCATTGAGGTCTTCAAACTTGAAAACCGACGTCTGGTAAATGGGGGTGATTTTGGGGTGGATGTGCATAAAACCAGAAATGAAGCAGAACCGCTGGGTGAAAGCAGGGGCCGCAACCCCTGCCAAACGGCCCCGCAAGCTACGGCACAGATGCTGCTTTTACTCGCCGATGGGCACATCTACCCGACTGGGGTACTTGCGCCCCGTGTACACCGTCGTTTCGATAAGGCGTGGACCGGTGGCGCGCTCCTGCGCTACCACCCCGCCAAAGCCGAAATTCCGCTCGTACATGGGCGTATTCTGCACTTCCAGCACGAGGCGCAGCCGGGAGCCGGCATCCAGCTTCTTCACGTATAGAAAGTTGTTGTTGAAGTCAAGGCGCTCCATTTTGCCCGGCTTCATCAGCGTGGGGTTGGTAGCACTGCGGCGGTAACGAGTCCGCAGACCAGAGGTAGCCAGCTGCATGCTCCGGCCATCTGCCGTTTGCTCGTATACCGTCACCCGGAAGTCAGCGTCCGGCACGTTCAAACTCATAAACAACCGCGGCAGTAGGGCCCCGCTGACGGTTACGGCCCGGGGCAGTGGCCCCGACTCAAACACCAGATTATGGGCGGAAGTCATGTACAGCGAGTCGTCGTAGGGCCGGGGCGTTGCGAAGACAAACGCGGAGTCCAGCACCTGCGCCACATCGTGGATGTAGCGAATTGACTGAGTTTTCTTCGGTACGCTCGTCTGCATCGCCAGCAGGCCGGCCCGTTTAGGGTTCGGCTGTTTCTGGGGCGTTAGGTACAGCCGGAGCGTGTCCTTGGTGAGAGCCTGCAGCGAAGATGCCCCGCGCCACCGGCCGGCGTTGGTTTCGAAATACGTGACCTGGTCCAGCATCCAGGCAGGTTTGGCCTGTTTTTTCAACACCCAATCAAACCACTGCAGCATTTGGCGGTACACGGGCACCTGAGCGGCCCGCTCAATGGGCAACCCCGCCTGGGCGGCGCGCGGTGCCCACTGGGCTCCTCCGTGGTCGTATGGCCCAATCAGCAGTTGGTGTTTGCCCCGGTTGGCGGCCGTGGCGTGCTGCATGTACTGGCGGTAATAGTACAGCGCGCCGTTCTGGTCGTCGTCGTAATAGCCTGTGATGGTGAGCACCGGTAGGTCGAGGGCGGCGTAATCGGCGGGTTTGGGCAGAATGCCCTGCCAGTACGCATCAAAATCCGGGTGGCTCACCCATTTCTGAAAGAACGGGTTGGGCAGCTTCGCCACCGAATCGAGCTTGACGAAAGGCAGACGGTTTTTGTAGAGCTGCCAAAACGTCCCATTCCAAAACGGCGCATCATTGAACACGGCGGAGTTCAGCTCCCGCCCGCTCACGTAAGTGGCCCATTGTAGAATATAGGAGTAGAACATATTTGACTCCCGCGGGAAATCAACCCCAAACCCAACGGCTACCATCGGGTTGATGGCCTTCAGCGCCGGGTGCCGGTACTCCTGCCGAATTGCCTGCCACTGCGCGAATCCCAGGTAGGAGCCGCCCGTGGTAGCCACCTGCCCATCGGACCACGGCTGCTTGCTGGCCCAGTCGATGATATCATACAAATCCTGCGCGTCCTGCTCATAGGGGAAGAAGGAACCGCCCGATTTGCGCCGCCCCCGCGTGTCTACGTACACATACACGTAGCCATTGGTGGCAAACACGTTACCCTGGGTAGCCTCGCTCCCGCCCGGATATGGGCTCAACGACACAATAACGGGTACCCGCCCGCTGGTCGCCCCATTACGGTACACCAAGCCATGCAGCTTTACTCCGTCGCGCATCGGTATCTGTGCTTCCTCATCAACCAGCCGCGCAGGGTCCAGCTCATACAGCAGCTGCTCCACCGTAGCCCGGTGGCGCTGGTAGAATGGGCCACTGAAACCCATGCGCATAAACCCTGCGGCAGCACTATACGTCAGCTTATTACCCCGCATGGCGGCCACGCTCAGGATTTTTCGCAATTCACCGCGCACCAGCGTTGTCATAGCTGGCAGGTAAGCCCCCTTCTGACTATTGAGCAGATCCAGCCGCGTAAGGGCGGGCAATGAATCCAGCTGCTGCCGCAGCGCCAGCCGCAAAGCCGGCCGGAAAGCAGCCGAGGCTTCGTCGGGTACGCGCTGCTTCGCCACCGACCAGGCCATGGGAACCAGCGTGGGCGGTAAGATATAGATGGGAGATGGTTGCAAACGCATGGCCATCCGCCGGTAGCGGTGATAGTCTGTAAACCGGTTTTGCACCAACGCGGCCAACGCCCGCATCATGTAGCTGCTTGCCAGCTGCGTGGTATCCGAAATCCGGTAGCGCGTTTGGGCCTCCCCTTCTAGCTTCTCCACTGCGTCGGCCACCGTCTGCAGGGCCCGGGCCACGCCCACCGAATCGGTAGGCTGCAACCCCACTGGTAGCTGCACCTGAAATTTTTCGTAGTAATCAGCCGGCAAAGGTGGTCGGCTCTGGCTTACTGCCAGCGAGGGTAGCAGCAGGGCCAGCCATAGAAACATGCGCATACAGTGGAGAGGATAGAGTGAGAGCTTAAACATCGCTCTTTTCTAAATAATTACGCCGCCACTCCCAAGCAAATTTCCCCCTCCCGCCACACGCAAAAAGCCCCGCGCCTGGCTAGCAGACGCGGGGCTTTTCGGGAGTATACTTGGCCAATTTACGCCGAAGCCCCTTCTGCCAGTACAATTACATTGTTGCGCAGTACTTCTACCACACCGCCTTCGATGGCGAAGCGGGTAGAGCCACCGTTCAGCACCACTTCACCGGCTTTCAAAGCCGAAATCAGTGGGGCGTGGTTGTTCAATACTTCAAATAGGCCATCTACACCCGGAAACTGGGCCGATGCAACCTCCCCTTCAAATACCTTACGGTCGGGCGTGATGATTTCCAGATGCATATCAGTTGTCAGTTTTTAGTTGTCAGTTGTCAGCGTCAGAACTTTCTGACAACTGACAACTGATAACTGTCAACTAAAAAATTACTTGGCGTCAGCCATCAGCTTCTCGCCCTTAGCCACGGCATCATCGATGTTGCCTACCAGGTTGAAAGCTGCCTCGGGGAGGTGGTCATACTTCCCGTCGATGATGGCGTTAAAACCGATGATGGTTTCTTTGATGTCAACCAGCACGCCTTTCAGACCGGTGAACTGCTCGGCCACGTGGAAGGGCTGCGACAGGAAGCGCTGCACCCGACGGGCACGCGTTACGGTCAGCTTATCTTCTTCGGAGAGTTCATCCATACCCAGGATGGCGATGATGTCCTGCAGTTCTTTGTAGCGCTGCAGAATCTCTTTTACGCGCTGGGCGGTGTTGTAGTGCTCCTCACCCAGTACTTCAACCGACAGAATGCGGGAAGTCGAGTCCAGCGGATCCACGGCGGGGTAGATACCCAGCTCGGAGATTTTACGGCTCAGTACGGTGGTAGCATCCAAGTGGGCAAACGTCGTCGACGGAGCCGGGTCAGTCAAGTCATCGGCAGGCACATATACGGCCTGTACCGACGTGATGGAACCACGCTTGGTGGAGGTGATACGCTCCTGCATGGCACCCATTTCGGTGGCCAGCGTGGGCTGGTACCCTACGGCCGAAGGCATACGACCCAGCAGAGCCGATACTTCCGAGCCCGCCTGCGTGAAGCGGAAGATGTTGTCGATGAAGAACAGGATGTCGCGGCCGGCACCGGTGCCGTCACCGTCGCGGAAGTTCTCGGCTACCGTGAGGCCCGACAGGGCTACGCGGGCACGGGCTCCGGGGGGCTCGTTCATCTGACCGAACACCAGGGTAGCCTGCGACTTGAGCAGCTCGTTCTGGTCTACTTTGGTCAGGTCCCAGCCACCGGCTTCCATCGAGTGCTTGAACTCCTCACCGTACTTGATGATGTCCGACTCAATGAATTCGCGCAGCAGGTCGTTGCCTTCGCGGGTACGCTCACCCACCCCGGCAAATACCGACAGACCCGAGTAGGCCTTGGCGATGTTGTTTACCAGCTCCATGATGAGTACGGTTTTGCCTACGCCGGCACCACCGAACAGACCAATTTTGCCACCCTTTACATAAGGAGCGAGCAGGTCAATTACTTTGATACCCGTGTAGAGAATCTCCGACGAGGTAGCGAGGTCTTCGAAAGGCGGGGCCTGACGGTGAATGGGCAGGGCACCGTCGCTCTTGGGCTGGGGAATGCCGTCGATGGCCTGGCCGATTACGTTGAACAGGCGGCCTTTAATGCCTTCGCCCGTGGGCATCGACATCGGAGCGCCCAAGTCACGTACGGCGGCGCCGCGGGTCAGACCCTCGGTCGAGTCCATGGCAATGGTACGCACCCGGTCTTCGCCCAGGTGTTGCTGGACTTCCAGCACGACCACCTGGCCGTTGTCTTTCGTGACTTCGAGGGCGTCGAGAATGTTGGGAAGCTTGGAGCCTTCACCCGCGAAGCTCACGTCCACCACGGGACCGATAACCTGGGTGATTTTGCCGGTATTCGCCATTTCTTGGTATATAAGGGGATGGGTTCAACGTTTCAGGTCGCAAAAGTACGGCTTAATCCCGGCATTGCCAAGAGGCCTCCGCAGCCCGCTTCACCAACTTTTTTTTCATTGGTTGACTCCCTGAAAATCAGCTCAAAAACCCCTTTTCACCCCCATTATGCTTTCCCCGCCCAGAAAAATTTTTGCCCGAAAATTTGCCTGGAATAAAAGCCGCCGTACATTTGCACAACCAAACGGCACGCTTACACCGGCAGCCGAGCGGGAAATTGTCCGATGGTGTAACTGGCAACACGCTTGATTTTGATTCAAGAAAGTCCAGGTTCGAGCCCTGGTCGGACAACTTCACACAACGCGAAAGGCGCTGATTCTTCCTCATACCGGAAGAGTCGGCGCCTTTCGCTTTTTCAATTACAGATTTTTCCGATTGAAAAGGGATTTCGCAGATGGACCGGCCAGTTCTGTCGTCTGCGAAATCCCTTTTTCTATTCTGTAAAATCTGTGATTCACTTTTCTACCACCCCTTTTCATGTCACAGCAGGTTAAAATTTTTGCGGGTAACGCTTCCCGTGAGCTCGGCGAGCAGATTGCCGCCGCTTACGGCATCCAACCCGGCGACCTGAGCATTCAGCGCTTCGCCGATACGGAACTGGGCCCCTCTTTCAATGAAAGTGTACGGGGCTGCGCCGTGTTCCTGATCCAGAGCACCAACCCCCCGGCCGAAAATCTGATGGAGCTGGCTCTGATGGTAGATGCCGCCAAGCGCGCCTCCGCCTACAAAGTGAATGTGGTAATGCCCTACATGGGCTATGCCCGCCAGGACCGCAAGGACAAGCCGCGCGTGAGCATCGGGGCCAAAGTGGTGGCCAATATGATTCAGAGCGTGGGCGCCGACCGCCTGATGACCTGCGACCTGCACGCCGGCCAGATCCAGGGCTTCTACGATATTCCGGTAGATCATCTGGATGGCTCTACCGTCACGGCTCCTTACATCAAGAGCCTGAACCTGGATAACCTGATCTTCGCCTCACCCGATGTGGGCGGCGTGGTACGTACCCGGGCCTTCGCCAAGAAGTTCGGGGCCGAAATTGTGGTGTGCGACAAGATGCGTCTGCGGGCCAACGAAATTGCCTCCATGCAAGTGATTGGCGACGTGACGGGCATGAATGTGGTGCTGGTGGATGACATTGTGGACACGGCCGGCACCATCTGCAAAGCCGCCGAGCTGCTGATGGAGCGGGGGGCCAAATCGGTACGGGCCGTTATTACCCACCCGGTACTTTCGGGTCCGGCTCACGAGCGGATTCAGAACTCAGTGCTGGAAGAGCTGGTGGTGACGGATACCATTCCGCTGAAGCAGGAAAACCCCAAAATCAAGGTTATTTCCCTGGCACCGCTGTTTGCCCAGGCCATTCACAACGTGGTGTCGCACGAGTCGATTAGTTCCCTGTTTGTGTAACCAGATCCGGTAACACCGTTTTTGGCATGGTATTGAAGAGAGGGGGCTGTAAAAGGTTCCCTCTCTTTGTATTTTATTTTCTCCGTTATGAAACGTCCTCTACTCCGTTCAATATCCTCCTGCCTGGGCCTGCTGCTGGTTGCCAGCAGCTGTACTACTACGGTACACATGCAGGCCCTTGCTCCTGCCGCCGTGCACATGCCTCGCGATATGCAGCGCATTGCCACGGCCAGCCGGGTGCTGCCGGATAGCCGCCGCGACAAGTTCTTTGATGTGCTGGAAGGCGTGTTCACGGGCGAAGGCCCCATGGTGGACCGGGCCGGCACCGAAGCCTGCATCATGAGTGTGGGCGAATCGTTGGTGCGCAACAGTCCCCGTTTCCGGGTAACGCCGGCCAACCTGCAGCTGCAGGGCCGCACCCGCGAGTTTTTCCTGCCCCCACTGGCCCCAGCCTACGTGCAGCAGCTGTGCCGCACCTCGCAGGTAGAAGGTCTGGTAGTGCTGGAGGCCTTCGACTCGGATATGCTGCTGGAGCAGAAAAAGGAAGAGCGCACCATTAAGGAGAAAGACAAGCCCGACCGCAAGGTGCAGGTAACCGTGGTGAACATGGCCATGCGCGTGGTAACCGGCTTCCGTACCTACGGTCCTCAGGGCACGGTAGTAGACCAGGCCAAGCAGGAGGACCGCCTCAACTGGACCAGTGAGGGTGCCACTTACCAGGCTGCCCTGGCCGGCCTTCCCGCCCCCGGCGAGTGTATCCGGCAGGTATCGTTGCGGGTGGGCGACCAGTATGCCCGCCGCATTGCGCCCTCCTACGTGGCCGTATCCCGCGACCTGTACACCCGGGCCCGAAAGGACGATTTCATGCGGCAGGCCCAGCAGCGGGTAGCCGCCACCGACTGGACCCAGGCTGCCACCATGTGGCAGCAGGCCGCCCGCAACCCTGATGCCCGCGTGGCAGGCCGCGCTTTCTATAACCTGGCCGTGGCACAGGAAATGAACGGCGACCTGCCCGGTGCCATTGATTACGCCCGCAAAGCCGCCTACGACTATCACCTCCGCGCCGCCGTGGCGTATCTGCGGGAGTTACAGGCCCGTCAGCAGGCGGAGCAGGTAGTGGAGCAGCAGATGGGAGGCACCGCCAACTAACCAACAGATGAGGTTTAGGCTATTGTTTAAGGTCATTTTAGGTGACGTCTTTTAACTACCGCCCCTTATGTCTATCTTTGCGGCCCGTTTACCTGCTGTGGGTAAGCGTTTTCCTCAAAAGCACACTTTTATGAAAAGCCTCGAGATTGTAGGGTTTAAAAGAGCGAATCTCGGTAAGAAGGACGCCAAGGCGCTCCGCCTCGACTCGTACGTACCATGCGTACTGTACGGTGGCGAAGACCAGGTTCACTTCTCCGTTCCGGCCATCCTGTTCCGCGAGTTGCTGTACACCCCTGAGGTGCACGTAGTTGAACTGAACATCGAAGGTGACATCCGTCGCGCTATCGTGCAGGACGCCCAGTTCCACCCCGTGAACGAAATGCTGCTGCACGTTGACTTCCTGGAACTGCAGGAAGGCAAAGAAGTGAAGATGGAAGTTCCCGTGAAGTACGTAGGCGTTTCGCCGGGCGTACTGGCCGGTGGCAAGCTGGTAAGCAAGCTGCGTAAGATCAAAGTAAAAGCTACCCCCGAAAACCTGCCTGATTCCGTGGAAGTGGACATTTCGGACCTGGGCCTGGGCAAGTCGATCAAAGTGAACAAAGTGGAGCCCAAAGGCTACACCATCCTCACCAACTCGCTGGCTCCCATTGCCACCGTTACCATCCCGCGTGCCCTCAAAGGCCAGCTGCAGGCTGACAAATAAGGCTCACGGATTTTTTCGGATCAGCGTCGGACTTCTACGGATTTCGTGGACGATTTTCCGGAATAATCTTATCAAAAAGGCTGTCCTGTTCGCAGGGCAGCCTTTTTTTATAGGCACGGGGCATCCGTTACGTGCTGTTTGATTGCGGCGGGCTGAATATCTTTCGGCTACCAAATCCGCGAAAATCCGACTCTAATCCGCTACAAATCCGTGAGCAAGTTTCTTGTGCTGTGCCTGGGCAACATCGGGCCGGAATATGCCGATACGCGCCACAATGTAGGCTTTATGGTGGGCGACTACCTGGCCCGCAAGCACGACGCCGCACCCTGGCAGCTGGGTCGCCACGCCTTCACCACCGAAATCAAGCACAAAGGCCACACCTACGTGCTGGTGAAACCCACTACCTACATGAACCTGAGCGGCAAGGCGGCGGCCCACTGGCTGAGCACCCTCAAGCTTACGAAGGAGAACATGGTAGTCGTTACCGACGACCTGGCCCTGCCCTTCGGTAAGCTGCGGCTGAAAGCCAAAGGCTCGGCCGGCGGCCAGAACGGCCTTAAGCACATCCAGGAAACCCTGGGCTCTGACGAGTACGCCCGCCTGCGCTTCGGCATCGACTCCAGCTTCTCGAAGGGCCGCCAAGTGGATTATGTGCTCAGCCCGTTTTCAGCGGATGAGAAGATTGACCTGGAAAGTCGATTGGAAAAGGCCGCCGAAGCCGTGCTGGCCTTTGGGTCAATGGGCGTGGAGCGGGCTATGAACGTGGTAAACGTGAAGTAGGGAAGCCTGAGACGGTAAGAACAAAGCCGCTACCATATACACGGTAGCGGCTTTTTATTTACCCTGGATAAGATGAGTTGAGAGTTTCTGCACACCAAAATGGCTGGACAGCCTATCCACCTTTTCACATAAACCTGTCAATGTCCTTTCGGCTGTAGAAATGGCAGAAGCTAGTGCATCTATTCCTACTGAGAATTCCGGTAAGGTTGGTGGATCAAACCCTTCGTCTTCATCATGACAGGTAATATGCAGTACAGGTCCTTGCCGGGTAGCTTTTGGGCATGGATGACCTTCCATGCAGAAGTAGCCTGATTGAAACTGTGGTTTCACTAATACCTGCCAACTGTACAGATCAGCCAGCGTACCGCAGCACTGCGGAACTAGTACGGGAGTACCATCCAGGAACAGTATACCGCCGCCGAATAAGGCACACGAGTCTGCTGCCTCTACTACTTCATCTCCGGGGTGTAAGTGAGCATCTATAAGCTTCTGTAAATCTGATAAAGTCCAGTCATCTACCGCTATAAAACTGCTACCCAGTAGCACACGTCTATAATTGTTGAATCCGGCTATCTGTAATATGCGGGCCTCATACTGCTCCCATTGCAGCGGATTTTGCATAAAATTTGACTCAGGGCGCGGACCTACCAGTTGCCAGTCGACAGCGGACGACGAAATTTCCAACACGGGGACTAGCTCTACTTTCATTGACAGATTTATTATCCTATTCACTAGTTTTACGCAGTTGCTTTGCTTTGGTATCCCGAACAGAATACCAAATGAGCTTTCACTAAACTACCTATTACTCACAAAAAAGGGAGCTACGACTGGCAGTTGCCAGTCATAGCTCCCTTTTGCTCAGTTTCAAAAATTACGCTACGCCCGAACCCGGCCGCACGGGGCTGCTGGGCTGCATGAGGCTGAGGACACCGTCGGCGTTTTCGGCCATCAGGAGCATGCCCTGGCTTTGGATACCTTTGATTTCGCGGGGGGCGAGGTTGAGCAGCACCTGCACCTGCTGGCCGATGAGGGCCTCGGGCAGGAAGTGCTCGGCAATGCCCGACACGATGGTGCGGGGCTCGTCGAAACCGAGGTCTACGCTGAGTTTGAGCAGCTTTTTGGTTTTGGCGACCTTCTCGGCGGCCACGATGGTGCCGATGCGCAGATCCATCTGCTGGAACTGCTCGAAGCTCACGTCCTCTTTCGCGGGGGCGGCTACGGCGGCGGCCAACTCGTTGGCTTTCTTAGTGTCGAGCAGCTTCTGCACCTGGGCTTCCACGGTGGCGTCCTCGATTTTGGTGAACAGCAGCGCGGCTTCGGCCAGCTGGTGGCCGGCGGGCAGGGCATCGGGGCGGCCGGCTTGGGACCAGGGGCCTTTCTCGGTGTTCAGCATCCGGCCCAGGCGGGCGGCGGCTTCGGGCAGGAAGGGCTCCAGCAGCGTGACCAGCGCGGCAGCCAGCTGCAACGATACGTGTAGCACGGTGCCGGTGCGGGCCTCATCGGTTTTGATGAGCTTCCAAGGCTCCTGATCGGCCAGGTACTTGTTGCCGAGGCGCGAGAGGTTCATCAGCTCGTTCAGGGCGTCGCGGAAGCGGTAGTTGTCAATCAGCTCCCCGATGCGGGCCGGGAACTCCTGCAGCTGGCGCAGCACGTCCTCGTCCTCGGTGGTGAAGCCCACGGCGGCGGGTACTTTACCTTCGAAGAACTTGTGAGTGAGCACCACGGCCCGGTTCACGAAGTTGCCGAGGTTGGCTACCAGTTCGTTGTTGTTGCGGGCCTGGAAGTCTTTCCAAGTGAAGTCGTTGTCCTTGGTTTCGGGGGCGTTGGCGCAGAGTACGTAGCGCAGCACGTCGGCCTGGCCGGGGAAATCCTGCAGGTACTCGTGCAGCCACACGGCCCAGTTGCGGCTCGTGCTGATTTTGTCGCCTTCCAGGTTCAGGAACTCGTTGGCAGGCACGTTATCGGGCAGGATGTAGTCGCCGTGGGCCTTGAGCATCGTGGGGAAGATGATGCAGTGGAACACGATGTTGTCCTTGCCGATGAAGTGCACCAGCTTGGTTTCGGGGTCTTTCCAGTAGGTTTCCCAGGTGTCGGGCAGCAGGTCCTTGGTGGCCGAAATGTAGCCGATGGGCGCATCAAACCACACGTACAGCACCTTGCCCTCAGCCCCGGCCACCGGCACGGGCACGCCCCAGTCCAGGTCGCGGGTTACGGCGCGCGGGTGCAGGCCCTGGTCAATCCAGGATTTGCACTGGCCGTACACGTTGGCTTTCCAGTCCTGTTTGTGGCCTTCCACAATCCACTCGCGCAGCCAGGGCTCGTACTGATCCAGGGGCAAATACCAGTGCTTGGTTTCGCGCAGCACGGGGTGGTTGCCGCTCAGCATGGAGCGGGGGTTGATCAGCTCGGTGGGGCTGAGGGAGGTGCCGCACTTCTCGCACTGATCGCCGTAGGCGTTTTCGTTGCCGCAGTTGGGGCAGGTACCCACGATGTAGCGGTCGGCCAGAAACTGGTCGGCCTTCTCATCATAGTACTGCTCGGAGGTCTGCTCAATGAACTTGCCTTCCTCGTAGAGCTTCCTGAAAAAGCCGCTGGCTACCTCGGCGTGCGTTTTAGAGGACGTGCGCGAGTAGATATCGAACGACACGCCGAACTCCTGGAACGAGTCGCGGATGATGGCGTGGTACTTATCGACTACTTGCTGGGGCGTGACGCCCTCCTTCTGGGCCCGGATGGTGATGGGTACGCCGTGCTCATCGGAGCCGCAGATGAATTTCACGTCGCGCTGCTGGGCGCGCAGGTAGCGCACGTAGATGTCGGCGGGCAGGTACACGCCAGCCAGGTGGCCGATGTGCACGGGGCCGTTGGCGTAGGGCAGCGCGGCCGTTACGGTGAAGCGCTTGGGAAGAGAGGACATATAATCAGGCAAAAAAACCGGGGTAAACGTCGCCGCAACCGGCAACGGGAGTGCAAAGGAACAAGGAATAAAGAGGAATTAGGCAGCCGGCCTATGCTAAACCGGTTACGGATGGCTGGTTGTTTCCCAGGACGAAGCCCGCCGGCCGTAAATCATAACATAGCTATCCTAAATTTCATCTAGTAATCCTTCTATATTTCGCCCACCTACCGCTGAGTTCTGCGTAGTACAGCTTACACCTCCCCTCCCATCTTCCTACCTATGAAAAAGACAGACCAAGAAAAGCAGGATAAAAAGGCCAGTAAGCAGCAGAACGCCGCCGCCAAAGCCCAACGCAAAGCCGCCAAAGCCGCGCAATCCACCACTACGGCCATCAAGGATTCGAAGGCCAGCAAGAAGTCAACGCAGAAAAAGGCGCTGAAAACAGCCGCCAAGCAGCTGCAGAAAGAGCTGGATGGCCGCATCAATGAAGTGGTAAAACGCATCCGGCAGGAAACAAAAGCCAAGCTCAAGGAAGTAGTAAAAGACGCCACCCGCCGTCTGGATACCGACATGGAACACCTGTTCGAGCAGGCCCTGCACACCATCGTCGGCCGCCATGAAGCCGGTACCCCCGCCGCCTCCGACAGCATCTCAACGGATTCTGCATCTGTATCATCGGCCGACAGCGGGGGTAGCGAAGTATCCCGGAGCGTAGCGGCACCTCGCAGCCGTGCAGCTGCCAAGCCCGCCCCGGTCCGGCCGGTAGCCACCAAACCGGCCGGCAAGCCTGCTGCGGCTGCCGCTAAGCCCGCTGCCCGCCCGGTCGCAAAGTCGCCGGCTCGCTCGGGGGTTAAGACGGTGGCACCCGCCACTACCTCAGCTTCCGGTACCGCATCAGAAGCTGCTCAATAGGCTTCGCTCTTACATACACCAACGCCCGGTTTCCGTCTAGAAACCGGGCGTTGTGCTTTTCGTCCTGGACCTAGCTTGATCTAACGCGGCAGCCGCAGGGTATCGGCGGGAGCACCGTTCACGCGACGCATGCGGGTTTCGGGCGTAGTGGTATTGTTGTCGTTGGTGTTGAGGGATTCGGGGCGCTTGCGGGAGTTGATGCCGCTGGCCTGCTCCCGGATGGGCACCCGGCCGGGCGTGGCATCGGGCACGGAGCCGCCGTAGCCGGCGTTGCTGTTGTAAGCCGCCTGCCGGTCGGCGTCGGTGACGATGCGGGTGGGCGGGCGCTGCACGGCAGCCTCCTCCCCTATCGTTTCGGAGGTAGTGCACGCGCCTAGCAGCAGCAGGGCCGGAATAACAAGCAACCGTTTCATAGCAAAAAACCAGGCAGCCCGTCCGGAGCGGACGGGCTGCCTGGTTTAACGAAAACCGGCAGCCGGAGTTGGCCCGCTACCCGTGAATCAGGTGTAAATCGGCCTGGATACCGTTCCAGAGGCCTACGCGGGCCTGCATACACTGAGCGGCCACCTCCAGGCTTTCCTGCCAGCGTTGCGCATCCTGGCCGCACAGGTCGCGTACCATTTGCTGAGCCAGGGGCGTGTGCACTTCCTCGTCCAGCTCAATGTGGCGGTTGAGGTAGTAGCTGAACGTATCCAGCTGGCCGGGAAAGCGGAAGTTGAGGTCGGCTACCAAGTGGCGGAACATATCGGGAATGACATCCTCGCGGCCGAAAGTGAAGGCAGCAGCTACGGCGTGGGGCTTGCCCGACTCAATAATGGCAAACGTACCCCGCACAAATTCCTGCACCGAAACCGGCGCATTGGCCTCTACCAGGGCATCAGCCACGGTGTGGCCGGCCGCCAGGGCCTCCAGCAGCCGCTCGATGGGGCCGGTATCGGCACCGCACTCCCGCATGGCGCGCAGGTACAGCTCGAAATGGCTGGCGGGACGGCCTTCGGGGTCCACGTCGGTTTCCTCTTCCAGCACAATATCGTTGATGAGACGGCGGGTGGCGGCGTTGCCGCGCGGCACCCACGGAATTTCCACGCAGGTAAGCTCCCGCTGCAGGGCCTTCAAGAGCGACATAAAATCCCACACGGCAAACACGTGGTGCTGCATAAATACGCGCAGATCATCAAGCGAGTGGAGCGACTGATACACGCTGTGCGCCACCAGCTGTTCCCGCACCGGGGCCAGGGCCTGCTGCAACTCGGCAATGGAATCTGAATGAACCTGGGTTGACATAAGCAAAGAGGGTAAAATGTACTGTGGAGCTTGCGCTCTGTTGCCACAACAAACGAAACGGCCCATTGGCTTGGATTGCCAATGGGCCATAATGCAAAATTAGGTATCAGTTAGTAGTTGTTAGTTGCTGGTTAGTAGTTGTCCGTTATTAGGCTATACTGACAACGGACAACTACTAACCAGCAACTAACAACTACTAACTTATTTCGCCTTTTCGAATATCATGCCGTCGGAGTCCATGCAGTAGCGCTGGCCGGTAGGCTTGGGGCCATCATCGAACACGTGGCCGAGGTGGCCGCCACATTTGGCGCAGACCAGCTCGTCGCGGCTCATGCCCAGACTGTTGTCGGCGGTTACTTTCAGGCTGTTTTCAGTAGCCGGAGCCCAGAAACTGGGCCAGCCGGTGCCCGATTCAAATTTGGTTTCCGAGGAAAAGAGCAGATTGTGGTCGGCGGCGCAGTAGTAGTTGCCCTTCTGATGATTGTCAAAATACTTATTGGCAAACGGCCGCTCAGTGCCCTGCTGCCGCAGAATAAAGTACTGCGCGGGCGTCAGCTGCGCCTTCCACTGGGCATCCGTCTTGCGCACCGGAAACTCGTCGGGCTTGCCGATTACTACTTTGGGTTTCGGGTAAGCCTTTGCCGCTGCCGACGGGCTGGTTACTGGCCGGGGCGAATCGGCCAGATCCATCTTGGCATCAGTTTTCTTTTGGGAGCAGGCGGAGTTCAGCGTCAGGGCCGAAAGCAGCACGATCAGAAGCGAGGAACGCATGAAACGGGACGGGATAAAGGAGGTTAAAAGAGGACGCTGGCCTATCGGTAGCAGCTGTTATCAGAACATACGCAACTCACGCACAGTTCGGTCTTACTGACTTAAATAGCCCATTACCTATACTGCCGGGAACCACAGCAGGCCAATAAGTTGTCTGATTTCTCACCCACCGTTTCTTCTTCATTCAGTAACAAGTATTTACTGCGCGCTTTTGCGCTAAACATTCCGTACCTTTGCGCCCGGAAAACCCTTTGTATGCAGAACATTCGCAATATCGCCATCATCGCCCACGTTGACCACGGCAAGACGACGCTCGTGGACAAGATCATTCACGCTTCCAAGCTGTTCGACGAGCACCAGCAGTTCGACGACCTGATTCTGGACAACAATGACCTGGAACGTGAGCGGGGCATCACCATCGTCTCCAAAAACGTATCGGTACGGTACAAAGACGTTAAAATCAACATCATCGACACCCCTGGTCACGCCGACTTCGGCGGTGAGGTAGAGCGGGTTCTGAAGATGGCCGACGGCGTACTGCTGCTCGTCGATGCTTTCGAAGGCGCCATGCCCCAGACGCGTTTCGTGCTGGGCAAAGCCATTGACCTGGGCCTGAAGCCCATCGTGGTGGTGAACAAGGTGGACAAGGAAAACTGCCGCCCCGACGAGGTGCACGAGCAGGTATTCGACCTGATGTTCAACCTGGGGGCTACCGAAGACCAGCTGGACTTCGTGACCCTGTACGGCTCCTCAAAGCAGGGCTGGATGAGCACCGACTGGAAAGTAAAAACCGACAGCATCATTCCGCTGCTCGACGCCGTGGTGGCTTCTATCCCGGCGGCTCCCCAGCTGGAAGGCACGCCCCAGATGCAGGTTACCTCGCTCGACTACTCGTCGTTCGTGGGCCGTATCGCCATTGGCCGTGTACACCGCGGTACGCTGAAAGAAGGCGCCAACATGAGCCTGATCAAGCGTGACGGCACCATCAAAAAAGTAAAAATCAAAGAGCTGCAGGTATTCGAAGGCCTGGGCCGCAACAAGGTTTCGGAGGTTAGCTCCGGCGAAATCTGCGCGGTAACCGGCATCGAAGGCTTCGACATCGGCGATACGCTGGCCGACGCTGAAAACCCCGAGGCACTGGCGGTAATCAGCATCGACGAGCCGACGATGAACATGCTGTTCACCATCAACAACTCGCCCTTCTTCGGTAAGGAAGGCAAGTTTGTGACCTCGCGTCACCTGCGTGACCGTCTGTTCAAGGAAACCGAGAAAAACCTGGCCCTGCGCGTGAAGGAAACCGACCGTGAGGACACCTTCCTGGTGTACGGCCGCGGTATTCTGCACTTGTCGGTACTCATCGAGACCATGCGTCGCGAAGGGTTCGAGCTGCAGGTAGGCCAGCCCCAGGTATTGTTCCGCGAGGACGAAGACGGCAACCGTCTGGAGCCCATCGAGCACCTGGTGGTAGACGTACCGGAGGAAACTGCCGGTAAGGTGATTGAGCTGGTGACGATGCGTAAAGGCGAGCTGACCATCATGGAGCCCAAGGGCGACCTGCAGCACCTGGAGTTCAACATTCCGGCCCGTGGCCTGATTGGCCTGCGTAACAACGTGCTGACCGCCACCGCTGGTGAGGCCATCATGAACCACCGCTTCTCAGCTTATGAGCCCTACAAAGGCGTAATCCCCGGCCGTATCTCCGGTTCGCTGATTTCGATGGACACCGGTGCCGGCACCGCATACACCATCGACAAGATGCAGGACCGTGGTGAGTTCTTCGTTGATCCGGGCGAAGAAGTGTACGCTGGCCAGGTTATCGGTGAGCACACCCGCCCCAACGACCTGACCATCAACATCCAGAAAGGCAAGAAACTCACCAACATGCGTGCCTCGGGTACGGATGACAACGTGAAAATCGTGCCCAAGCGTCAGTTCTCGCTGGAGGAAGCCATGGAATACATCCAGAAGGATGAGTACCTGGAAGTAACTCCGAAATCGGTGCGGATGCGCAAGATCTTGCTCGACGAGAACGAGCGTCTGCGTTCGGCCAAGAAGGCTGACTAACTCGCAGCAGATAGTTTTGTAAAAAAGGGAGCGGCCGGTGGCTGCTCCCTTTTTTTGTTTTAGTCATGGTTAGCACAGATGTGGGCTTTTACGGTTATGTATGACGCAACAGCTTTTCTCTGCCCGCTTATGCCCGAATCACCAATCTATTCGCCCGCCAGCATTCCACCCCGTTGGTCATTGATGCGCCAACGCTGGAGCAACCTGCTGTTTGCGCACTGGGCTGTGGAGCCGGCCATGCTGCGGCCCTATCTGCCGGAGCGGCTGGAGCTGGATTTGTTTGCGGGGCAGGCGTGGCTGGGCGTGGTACCGTTTACCATGAGCCATATCCGGCCGCTGGGGCTGCCGGCGGTGCCGGGCCTGAGCGCGCTGCACGAGCTGAACGTGCGCACCTATGCCCGCCTTGATGGAATACCGGGCGTATGGTTTTTGTCGCTGGATGCTACGCAGCCGCTGGGCGTATGGGCGGCCCGCACATTATTTCACCTGCCCTACCTGCACGCCCGCATGCAGCTTACCCGCCAGGGTAATGCATTGCACGCCACGGCTACACGCACGCACCGCGGCGAGGCCCCGGCTACGTTTGCCGCCACCTGGACGCCGGGCGCGGCATTGCCATTGGCGCAGCCTGGCTCATTAGCCTATTTCCTGACCGAGCGGTATCATCTGTACACGGCCGGCCACACGGTGCGGCCCGGTCAGCACGATGTGTCGCTCTGGCGGGGCCGGCTCTGGCACGAGCCGTGGCAACTGCGAGAAGCTACCCTGCAGCACTGGGAATCCACCCTAGTAGAAAGTCACGGCCTGCCCACGCCACAGGGCCCGCCGCTGCTGCACGCTGCCGACACGCTGGGCGTGTGGGTGGAAGAATTGCGGCGCGTTTGAGCGGTTACCGCTCTACCCGAAAATCAGCGTAACGCTGCACTGCTCCCGCGGCAACCTCTACCCTATCCACCCGGGCGGCGGGCGGGCCATGGTGGCACCACGCTTCCAGCTGCTGCAGGGCTTCCAGAGGGCCTTCTGCCTCAATGGTTACGGTATCGTCGGGGTTGTTGCGCACGGTGCCGGTAAGGCCAAGGCGGTAGGCTTCCTGCTGGGTGCTTTGGCGAAAGAAAACGCCTTGCACGCGGCCATGGACGCGGATGGTGCGGTGTTCAACGGGAGAGTTCATCGGATGATTTGCAGATGCCAGCGGCGCAGGGAGTCCGGCTGCCAGCGGGTGTTCCGGAACGGATTATCAGCGGAAAGCATACGCCCGGGCAAGCGTCGCCGTTGCAGCTGGTGGGTGGCGGCGTTATACTCATCAAGGTAAAGAGCGGGCGACGGGGCATCGGTGCGCTGACGCATGCTGTCCTGAATGATAATTCGGGTAGTGGTATCGGGGCTGAACAGGCGGGCCAAAGTGCGGCGGTCGGGGGCCAAGAAATAGGCCTCTACGGGGCCGCCATAAACGCTGCGTATTGAATCAGGCAGAGCAGGAAACACCATCGAAAAGCTGCGGAGTAGCTCAAGGTCGAAAAGGGTACCGGAAGTATCCGTACGCGGCACCCACACGGCCCGGTCGTCCGCCAGCAGGTGGAAAGTGGCCGTGTGGTCGACTTTCCCTTCAGTGCCGACCAGGTGAAACCGGGTACCGGCCGGGGTGAGTTGCAGCAGGTACACGGCCTGGGCACTGCCACCGTACGGAAAACAACGAAACCGCAGCAGCCACCGGGCCTGGTAGTGCCGCAGCGGCTGAATATCCTCCGCGCCGGGCTCTACCGAATCGGGGGAGCATAGGTTGCGCGGCGCCAGCAGCTTCCCCCGGTACCGCACCTCGAAGCCCAGCGTATCATAGGAGGTGAAAATAAACAGGTTGGTGGTTTTGCGCACGCGGTACCGCAGAACCAGCGGAGCATACTTGGACGCGTTTTCGGCCGTGAAATCGGAAGTAGAACACGCCCCGAACACCAGCACTACCAGCAGGCCACCCAGCAGCAGGCGGGCACGCCACGAGGCCGGGCGGAGAAAAACAGGCTTCAGCATAGCAATAGAATACAATGTGCCGGCAGACGGAGGCCAAGATACGCGGTAGCCGCCAGGCTACGCCGTTCTCAACCACCCCACCGAACCACCGGTTACCTTCGCCCCACCTTTCCCTTTCTCCGCCCATGCGCTATCTGCTCCGCAACTGCACTATCTACACCGGCTCAACTGTGCTGCCTCACCACACCTTGCTGGTGAAAGATGGTCTGATTGAAGCCGTACTGCCCGAAGTAGCCGCCCCTGCCGATATACCCACCGTGGATGCCCGGGGCCTGAACGTAGCGCCCGGCCTGCTGGATTTGCAGGTGTATGGGGCCGCAGGGCAGCTATTTTCGGTAACCCCCACATCGGAGGCATTGATCACCCTCACGCAGCATGCGTTCCGGCAGGGTACCACGGGCGTGCTGGCCACCATGCCCACTAACTCCCGGGACATGATGCGGCGGGCGCTGGAAGCCGGCCGGGAGTTTTGCCGGGAACAGCCGGGCCTGCTGGGCATTCACCTGGAGGGGCCATACATCAACCCGCTCAAGAAAGGCGCGCACCAGGCTGAGTTTATCCGAGAGCCCACGGTGGCCGAAGTGGAGGAGCTGCTGCAGCTGGGTGGCAGCATCCTGAAAATGATAACGCTGGCCCCCGAAATGGCCCCGGCGGCCGTGGTAACGCGTTTGCGGGAGGCCGATGTGGTACTGTCGGCGGGGCACTCCAACGCTACATACCAGCAGGCCACGGCAGGTTTCCGACAGGGTTTTTCGGCGGCCACGCACCTGTTCAATGCTATGTCGGCGCTACAGGGGCGGGAGCCGGGCCTGGTGGGGGCCGTGTACGATTCGGCCACGGCCTACGCCAGTATTATCGTGGATGGGGTACACTGCAGCTACGATGCCGTGCGCATCAGCCAGAAACTGCTGGGGGAGCGGCTGTTTCTGATTACCGATGCCGTGACCGACAGTGAGCAGGGCGCGTACCGGTTCCGGCGCGAGGGCAACCATTTTGTGGATGCCCAGGGCACGCTGGCCGGCTCGGCCCTGACGCTGCCGGACTCCATCCGCAACTGTGTGCAGCACGTGGGGCTACCGCTGGAAGAAGCCCTGCGTATGGCCTCCCTGTACCCGGCCCAGGTGCTGGGCCTCGACCACGAGCTTGGTTACCTCAACAGCTCGTACCGCGCCGATTTCTGGCTGTTTGACAACGACCTGACGCCTCGCGCCACGGCCCGTTCCGGAGAGTTGGTGTGGTGGTAGCTGCAGCAGCTTGACAAAGGAGCGGGTTCAGGTTATTTTTGCTGGTAGCCGGACCTGCGGCATCCTTTTTTTCGTTGCCGCTGCGCGTGCCGGGCTGCTTTCGGTGGCGGGTGCCGTATTGCCTAGTTATTGATTGCTATGGAATTCCCCCCTCCTGCCCCGCAGGCCGTTCACCCGACAGCCGATGCGCTGTTTTCTACCCTGTTTTCGATTTCGGTGGCGGGAGTGGTTATACTGCAGCCCATGTACGCCGCTGACCAGCGTACCATCACCGACTTTGCGTATGTCCGACTGAACCCGGCAGCCCAACAGTTGCTGAATTTGCCGGAGGCCCCGGCGGGCCTTACCCTGCGCCAGCGCTACCCTCACCCCGACCACACAGGCATATACCAGTTTTGCCACGATGCGTTTGTATCTGGCCAGTATCGTCAACGGGATGTACACTTCCAGCACAACGACCTAAGCACCTACCTCTGGGTGGCAGCGCAGCGCAGCGGCCCGTATCTGCTGGTCAGCATTGCCGACTCCGCCGACCTCAACGGACTGAGTACCTCCACGCCCCTGCGCCGGGCAATGGCACAGGAAATGCAGCGCCTGCAGTACAGCCCCGAGCAGCCGCATCAAAGCTACGAGGCCTTCATGCAGCAGCTGGCCGTTATCATCGTATTCAGCGGACCAAACCACATTTGCCGCTTCACCAACAACCAGTACAAAACTCTGGTAGGCGACCGGGTGCTGCTGGGCCACCCGGCGCGGGAAGTAGTGCCCGAAGCTGTAGCGCCTGCCTTTCTGGAATGGCTGGACGCCGTGTACACCAGCGGGCAACCGTTGGTAGTACCCGAAACCCTGGCTTGGCCAGCCACGGCGGCACCGGCTGCCGCAACGCCGTCGACATATTTTACGCTGTCATTGCAGCCTATGCGCAACCAGCAGGGCCAGGTAGATGGCGTTGCCGTATTCGCCTACGACATCACCCAGCAGCGCAATAGCCGCCTGCACCTGCACAATCTCAACTCGGAGCTGGCATCCCTGAATGTGGAGCTCTCGGCAGCGGGGCGGGAACTGGCCAACAGCCAACGGGAAATTCACCAGCTCAGCGCTTCGTTTGAGGAATGGCTGCAGCAGCGCACGCAGGGCCTGGAGGCGCGTAACTCCCTGCTCACCCACATGAATCAGGAGCTGGACTCCTTCGTGTACTCTGCCTCCCACGACCTACGTGCCCCTATTGCCAATCTGGAAGGGCTGCTGAACGAGGTAGACCGCACCGTTCCGGCCGACCACCCGCTCCGCCCCGAAATGCAACCCCTGCTCCGCATGATGCACGGGGCCGTGCAGCGCTTTCAGCAAACCATTGGTCACCTGACCGAGCTGTCAAGGGTACCACAGGAGGGCGAACTACCGAAAACACCCGTTGACCTTCATGCCGTGCTGGCTGACGTACAACTGGACCTGACCACTTTGCTGGCCGAAACCAACGCCCGCCTGATTGTGCAGGTAGATGACTGTGGTCCTATTCCGCTTTCACTGAAGCACCTGCGCAGCATTGTGTACAACCTGCTCAGCAATGCCCTCAAGTACCGTCACCCGGACCGCCCACCCGTTATCCGCGTTACCTGCGGGCAGATGGATGCAGCCGTTGAAATTCGAGTGCAGGATAACGGCCTGGGCCTGACAGCAGAGCAGCAGCAGCAGCTGTTCCGGCTGTTCCGGCGGCTGCACCATCACGTGGAAGGCTCGGGCGTAGGCTTGTTTCTGATTAAGCGGATGGTGGAGAATGCCGGCGGCCAGCTTACCGTGCAGAGCGAGGCCGGCGTGGGCTCTACTTTCAGCGTTATCCTTCCGACAGAGTAATTTCTCTGCTACCTTTAGGCTATGGAAAAATTATCCTGCGTCATTCTGGTCGACGACGACGATACCACTAACCACATCAACGAGTCGCTGATTCGGAGTCTGGGTATCACGGATTATATTTTTACGGCCAATGACGGGGTGCAGGCACTGGCGCTACTGGAGCAGCAGGTAGTGGTGCCTTCTGCCGCTCACCCGGTCCTGCTTCTGCTGGATATCACCATGCCCACTATGGATGGCATGGCCTTTCTGGAAGCGTATCAGCATCTGCCGGCCACTTCCCGCGACGCTATCCGGATTGTGGTACTGACCGTGAACATGACCTCGGCCAACCTGGCCCGGGTAGATGATTTGCCCGTAGCGGGCCTGGCCAGCAAACCCCTCACGGTCGAAAAAATGGATACCATTCTGCAACTCCATTTCCAGCGCAAGCTCGCCGACGGCTAACCGGCAGCTGCGTTACGCTTCGCGCTGCCGTACGGCTTCAAACGTGAGAATAGCCGTAGCGGTGCTCACGTTCAGAGAGTCGATAGCGCCGCGCATGGGAATGATGATGGTCTGGTCGCAGGCCTGCCGCAGCTCCGGCGTGAGGCCATCGGCTTCAGTGCCCATTACCAGCGCCGTAGGTCCCCGAAAATTGCAGGTGGTGTACGGAACAGCCAACTCTGTAAGCGCTGCCGCATAGGTCCGGATGCCGTGCTTGCGGCACCAGGCCAGCAGCTCCGCGCGGGTAGTGGCAATGGTAGGTACCGTGAATGAGCAGCCAATGCTGCTCCGGATGGCATTGGGGTTAAACAAATCGGTGCGGGGGTCGCACACAATTACGGCCGTGGCCTGGGCCGCATCAGCAGTGCGCAGAATGGCTCCCAGGTTACCGGGTTTTTCCACGGCCTCCAGCACCAGCAGCAGCGGCGCGGCGGGCAGCGGCAGTTGCTCCAGCGTCAGTACGGGCGGCTTCACCAGGGCCAGTACACCATCGGAGCCTTCCCGGTAGGCTACCTTTTCAAACACGGCCTTCGATACCTCGAACCACTCGGTGGCACTACCGGCCACCAGCTGCCGCAGCTCCTGCTGCCGCGCGGCACCGGCCAGATCAGGGCACACAAACAGGGCCGTAACCTCAATACCTGCGCCCCGGGCAATGGTCAGCTCACGCAGCCCTTCAATAATGGTGAGCCCCTGTGCCCGGCGCTCCGCTGACTTCTGCTGCAGTTTGAGCAGGTTTTTGATGCGTGGGTTCTGGGGCGAGGTAATGGGGTCGAAGAGAGGCATAACGGTAGCGGGCAGCCCGCTTGTATGGGTCGATTTGCGGGCAAAGATACAGAAGCCAACCCGCCGCCCCGGCTACCCGTTGTAGAGCCAGCCAACCCGTCGGCCGTACCTTGCGGCCAGTTTTCGCGCCTTTTTTCCGTTTCCTTGCCTATGGGCCTCAAGCTCAACACCAAAATTGTTCTGGGTTTTGTAATTGCCGTGGGCGTTCTGCTGCTCACTTCGGCCGTTGCCTGGTATAGTATTCAGCAGCTGGGGTATTACACCCGGCAGGTTGAGCACACCTATCGGGTTCTGGAAAGCGCCTCCAGCCTGCGCGGCCACCTCCGCGACGCCCAAAGCCAGGTGCGGGGTTACCTGCTGCTCAACGATAGTACCTATCTGCCCGGCTTCTACCAGAGCCAGCCCCTGATTGACGAGGATTTTGACGCTCTGCAGCTGCTCACGCTGGATAATCCGCAGCAGCAAACCCGGCTGGATACCCTGCAGCGAGGCCTGCGTGAAGAAATAACCTTTCTGGAGCGCTGGGCCAAGATGCCACCATCTACGGAGGTGGTGCGCCGGCTGGTGCGCGAAGACCGTGCCCGGCAGATGGCACTGCGGGAACTGATTACGCGCATTCAGGTTAATGAGAAAGTGCTGCTGAAGGAGCGCCAGCGTCGGCAGGACTTCTTTGAGAATACCACCCCGGCGGCCATCGTTATTTCGGCCATTCTGGCTACCATTATTGTATTCTGGCTGTTCACCAAAATCACCCGGGAGCTGCGCGCCAACGAGGAGCTACAAGCGGAGCTCACGCGCACCAATGCCGATGTAGCCCGCCGCATCAGCATTATCGAGGCCCTGGCCAACCGCGTAGTAGCGGGCGACTACACCGTAAAAATTTCCGACCAGGAGCAGGATAGCCTGGGCAATCTGGCTACCTCGCTCAACCACATGACGCAGGCCCTGGATACCAGCTTCACGGCCCTGGAAAACCGCAACCGGGAGCTAGACCAGTTTGCTTACGTGGCCTCCCACGACCTGAAAGCTCCCCTGCGCGGAGTGGTAACCGTGGTGAAGTGGATTGAGGATGAATTGCCCCACGAACTCAGCCCCCAGATGCGCCAGTATCTGGATATGATGAAGGGCCGGCTGCACCGCCTGGAAGACCTGATTAACGGACTGTTGGCCTACGCCCGCGCCGGCCGCACGGAGCGCAAGCTGGAAGAAGTGAGCGTGCAGCAGCTGGTGGAGGAAGTAACGGAGCTGGTGGTGCCGCCTACGTTTCGGGTGGAAACGCCGGCGCCGCTGCCCGTGCTGACCACCGACCGGCTTAGCTTACAGCAGGTATTCACTAACCTCATCGGCAACGCCGCCAAGTACCACAACCGCCCCGATGGCCTTATTACCGTAACGGCCCGCGACCTGGGCGAGTGTTTCGAGTTCCGGGTGCAGGATGACGGCCCCGGCATTGCGCCCCAGTTTCACCAGAAGGTATTTCTGATGTTCCAGACGCTGCGTGACCGGAATACTGCTGAAAGCACCGGCATAGGGCTTAGCATTGTCAAGCGGATTATAGAAGAGCAGAAAGGCTCGATTCATATCGAGTCGGAAGAAGGCCAAGGCGCGGCGTTTATTTTCACCTGGCATAAATAACCGCCCCAAACCTCATCTGAAAAGCCGCAATGCAAGTATGCGTCACTGCCTGGGCAAACTCACTTTCTGGCACAACGGCCTGCCTGGCTGCAAAATTCTTCCCGCCCTTGCCCCCTGGTTCACCTTCTCACCACCTTACCATTTCATCACATGCGTTCCGTATTGCTCGTTGAAGACGACTTTTTTGATACTATGACGGCCCAGAAGGCCTTCGAGAAATTCAGTGTGCCGCATAAGCTGTACACGGCATTCAATGGCCTGGAAGCCCTGGACCTGCTGCTGGGCACCAACGGGGCCGAAGCCATCCGGCCGTTACCAGAAGTGATTCTGCTGGACCTGAACATGCCTAAAATGAACGGGCACGAATTTCTGGCCGAAATCCGCTCCAATCCGGAGCTGGCTCAGATACCGGTCTTCATCACCACCACTTCTGGTATGGATGTGGACCGGTTGAATGCCCAGAACCTGGGCGTATCCGGCTACATTCTGAAGCCACTGGATTTTGAGTCCAGCACGGATATGGTGGATAGCATAAACCTGCTGGAAAAGCTGCTACGGTAAGCGGCGGCTTTTCCGAATATTATCCGGCTTATGCAGCAACTGTTTGAAAATCCGTATTGCACTATCTTCCTCGATGAAAGTGTTCCGGCGCTCTACCAGGAGTGGCAGGGATTTGTGTCGGGAGAGCCATTGCGCGAGGCGCACAATGCCACCGTGCAGCTATTGCGCGCGCACCGCCTGAACCGCGTGCTGGCCGATACCCGGCACATGCGCGTCATTTCCCAGGCCGACCAGCAGTGGATTACGGAAAGCTACTTCCCCAGAGCCATTGCGGCCGGGCTGCGGCGGGTGGCCATTTTGCAGTCTGAGGACATGTTTAATCAGACCTCCGTGCAGGCCATTATGGCTACCGTTATCCGCAATACCCTGGTGCAGGCCGAGCATTTCCAGGACCTGGAATCGGCCAGAAACTGGCTGCGGGCCGACTAGTTACCCACCTACATGCAACACTGCTTTGCGCCGGGCTCGATGGTCGGGCCGGTGTAGCCCCGGAAGTCCAGATGTTACCCACCTACATGCAACGCTGCTTTGCGCCGGGCACTCTCACACAATCAGGGGCCCGGCGCTGGCGTTTACAAGCCAGGCAGCACTCTTACTCCTGCCGAAGAAGCAACTGCCAGTACTGCCGCCACAACCGGGCACCTTTGGACGGATGTAGCTGTTCATCGGGCAGTTGAGCCGCAGCTCGGTAAATGAGGCTGAAACTCATTGCTTCCTCACGCTGCGGACCCGTTATTTCGTTCTTTCTGCCTTTATTTAGCCCTATGTTGCTCCGCTCTCTCCCTGTTCTGGCCCTGCTTGCGCTGACGGCTCCAGTCTTTGCCCAGCAAACTCCCCGTGAGCTGAATACGCTGCCTGGTACTCCGGCCCCAACACCAGCTGCTCCGGCGGCTCCCGTAACCACCGCTCCGCCCGACACCGCCCGCCGGGCACCGGCTCCCCGTACGCTGGCCTCCCCGCCAGTCGTGCCGGACTCAGCCCGCACTCAGCGGCAGGCGCCGCTGCCACCCGCCAACACTACCCGCTACGCCGTGGGCCTCAAATCGGGGCAGGTGCTACGTGGCTACGATGTGGAGATAAAGCAGCCTGTATTCGGCCGTTCCTTTCTGCTGGTGGATGGGCAGCAGCGCTTCGAGCTCAACGACGTACGCTATTACGAAGACGAAACTGGCTTTTATGTGCGCACCACGCTGCCAGGCCGCTCCAAGCGCGAAACGACTCTGCGCCGTGACCGGGTGGGCCGCATCAGTCTGTATTCTATTACCACGCAGCAGTACATGAGTAATCCCGGCGGGTTCGGCCCGTACGGCTACGGGCGCTACGGTGGCTTTGGGTACCCGTACGGCGGATACGGGGGATACGGCGGCTACCGTACCGTTCGCACCGAGTACTTCAGCAAGGACAACGGCCCCATCGAAGACCTGAGCGTGCGGAATCTGCAATTGGCTACCATCGACAACCCCGGCTCGCAGAAGCTGCTGGCCGATGCCCGGCGCTACCAGCGCATTACCACCCTCAGCTACATTGGCGCGGGCGGGCTGTTGCTGGCCGGTACGCTCTCCAGCTTCGGCAGCAGCAACGGGTTTTCCGTTTCGCCGCTGATGTACGCAGCCATTCCGCTGGCCATTGTGCCGCTGGTTATTGGTGGCAAGTCGCAGAACAGCGTGAAACAGGCCATTTTGCTGTATAACCGCGGGCAGTAGCAACGTAACCGTTTTGTAGAATGTGAAGTCCCGGTCGGTTTCGGCCGGGGCTTTTTTGTTGTGCGGAAATCAACCCTGCGCCCCAGGCCTCCCGTAGGCAGCAGGGTGACTACCTCTCTACTTTCTTTACCTCTAGCCGAGCGGCAGGAGCTGGCGTTGTGGGTGCATGCCCGGCTGTGCGCCGAATACGGGGCGCCGTTTGCCTTTTTCAGCACCAAAGACCCCTTGAGTGAGCTGATCAGTTCCCTGCTCTCCCACCGTACCCGCAACCAGGATTCGCACCGGGCTTATCAGGAGTTACGGGCCCGCTTCCCAACCTGGGATGCGGTGCGCGACGCGTCCACGGCCGAAGTGGAAGATGCCATCAGGGCCTGTACCTGGCCCGAGCAGAAAGCCCCGCGCCTGCAACAGGTGCTACGCGAGGTAAGCCACCGCTGCGACGGGCCGTGCCACCTGGAGTTTCTGGCCGACCTTCCCATTCCGGAGGCGCGCGCGTGGCTGGAGCAGTTGCCCGGCGTAGGCCCCAAAACCAGCGCGGCAGTGCTGCTGTTCAGCACCCTGCGCCGGCCCGCTATGCCCGTCGATAGTCACCATCATCGGGTGGCACAGCGGCTGGGCCTCATTGGCCCGAAAGTGGGCGAAGCCGCCGCCCACGCCCAACTGGCCGCTCTGCTGCCCCCCGACTGGGATGCCCAGCAGGTGTACGACCACCATGAGGCGCTGATGTTTCATGGGCAGAAATGCTGCTACTTTCACACCCCTGCCTGTGGCCGGTGCGTAGTGCTGGCCCGCTGCCCGTTTGGGCAGGCGCGGGTTCGGTAATTTTCCGCAACTTTCGCTCCCATTACTCTCACTACCATGAAACCGACTTACGGCCTTCCCGCTCTGCTGTCCATCTTCGTACCGGGCCTCGGCCAGCTCATCAAAGGGCAAATTCTGAAGGCTTTTCTGATCTGGGCTGTGGGCGGGGTCATCGGATTTCTACTGGCCTGGACTATTGTGGTGCCCTTCGTTATCTGGGCCTGGAATGTGTACGATGCCTACAACGCGCCGGCCTGAGTTGTGCCCATCCTGCATCTGAAGGCCAAACCCAACGCCCGGCGTAATCAGCTGGAAGTTGCCGCTGATGGTCACGTAACGGTACGCCTGCACGCACCAGCTCAGGATGGCAAAGCCAATGCGTGTCTGCTGGGCTATCTGGCGGAAGTGTTCGGCGTGAGCAAATCCAGCATTACGCTCCTGAGCGGCCATACGGCCCCCTTCAAGAAAGTGGAAATTGCCAGTGTAACGGAGGCTGATTTTCAGGCTGTGCTCCAGCGGTTTCAGGTAGAATAGCATCCTTTGAGGGGTATCCGGCGTTGAACGGGCAACCGCCGCCGCTGATACGGCAGTGCGGTCAGGCTTCCCACTCTCTCCCCTCTTCGTATGTTTTCTTTTCCTACCTGGGCTTTAGCGGGCTTCTGGGGCTTGGTTTCGGGCTCGGCGCTGCTCCTGGGCGCGGCCATTGGCTACTTTTTGCAGGTACCGCAGCGGCTGATTGCGGCCGTTATGGCTTTCGGCAGCGGCGTGCTGATTTCCACCCTTTCGCTGGAGCTGATGGAAGAGGCCTACAAAAAGGGCGGCTTCGACTCGACGGGGCTGGGGTTTGTGGGCGGCGCGGCGGCTTATACGGCAGCCAACTGGCTGCTGGCCCGCTACGGGGCTAAACACCGCAAACGCTCTGGTGAGCACCAGAGTAAGGAGCGGGAGGCCGTACAACAAGGCAAAACCGAAGGCAGCGACGCCGGCGACGATAACGGCATGGCCCTGGCCGTGGGGGCGCTGCTGGATGGCATTCCGGAAAGCATTGTGATTGGCCTGAGTATGCTGGCCGGTGGCAGCGTGAGTATGGTGGCGGTAGTGGCCATTTTCCTGAGCAACCTGCCCGAGGGCCTCAGCAGCGCCGCCGGTATGCGCAAAGCCGGCCGGCGGCCCGCCTACGTACTGAGCCTGTGGGCCGGCATTGCCATTATTTCGGGTATTTCGTCGCTGCTGGGCTATTCCGTATTCAGCGGCTTCTCGGCGGAGGTGGTAGCTGCTACTACCGCTGTTTCGGCCGGAGCGGTGCTGGCCATGATTGCCGATACGATGATTCCGGAAGCCTTCGAGGTGGCCCACAATTTTACGGGCCTTATCACGGTACTGGGGTTTCTGGTTTCCTTCGTGCTCAGTAAGCTGGGCGAGTAACTGCCCTTGTTCTCTGCCCTGTTACACAAAAGAAGGCCACCGGATTCCCCGCCGGTGGCCTTCCACTTAAAATAATATACCCCTCATTCCTTCTCTAACCCACCTGCTGCCAGAGGGGTACCCCAGCTTTTCCGGAGGCTGGGGCTAGGTGCAGCAGGTGTTGCTGTTACGCGTTTTCCGGCGCCAGTTCGCGACGGTACATGCGTTCAAATTCTTCGTCGATGTGGTAGGTGGATTCCTCATGCTGGCTTAGGTCGAGACCTAATTCCTCCTCCTGTAGCTTTACGCGCAATCCGAAAATACGATCTGTAATTTTCAAAAGCACCCACGCCCCGACGAACGAGTAGGTTATGACGATGAACAGCCCCAAAACATGGTACCCAAAGGTGGTAAAGGTACCGTGAATGAGGCCTACTTTATCAGCAAACACGCCGGTAAGCAACATTCCGACAATACCACCCAGGCCGTGGCACGGAAATACGTCTAGCGTATCATCAATGGTAGTGCGGGAGTTCTGCCAGTGTACGGCTGCGTGGCTGATGATGGCAGCTAGGACGCCAAACAGAATACTCTGCCCGTAATCGACGTAGCCGGCCGCGGGCGTAATGGCCACCAACCCCACTACAGCCCCCGTGCAGGCACCTACGGCCGTAGGTTTGCCCCCGCGCACCACTTCAATGAGTACCCAGGCCATAAGGGCGGCGGCTGAGGCCAGGTTGGTATTCACAAACGACAGGGCCGCCAGCTCATTGGCGCCCAGCGCCGAGCCGGCGTTGAACCCAAACCAGCCAAACCATAGCAGGCCGGTGCCCAGCAGCACGTACGGCACATTGGGGGTTGAGAAAGACGAAGGCCGCAGATTAGCCGAGCGGCGGCCCAGCACCATAGCTCCGGCCAGCGCCGCTACGCCCGCCGAAATGTGCACCACGGTGCCGCCCGCAAAATCGAGTACGCCCCACTTGCGCAGGAAGCCCTCAGGATGCCACGTCCAGTGGGCCAGCGGGCAGTAAATGAACAGGCTGAACAGCACCATGAAGGCCAGATAGCCTTTGAAGCGCACCCGCTCAGCGAAGGAACCGGTAATGAGGGCCGGCGTGATGATGGCAAACTTCAGCTGAAAGGCGAAGTAGAGAATGAAAGGAATAGTAGCGGCAAATGCCGGATTAGGGGCCGTACCCACGTTGCGCAGCAAGGCAAACGTGAAAGGGTTACCAATGAGGCCATGCCAGGAGTCGCCGTAGCACAGGGAGAAACCCACGAAGTAGAATAGGACCGAAATAACACCCAGCGCCACAAAGCTCTGCAGCATGGTGCTGATGACGTTCTTGGGGCGCACCATGCCGCCGTAGAAAAACGACAGCCCGGGCGTCATAATCAATACGAAGGCTGTGGCCGTGAGCATCCAGGCTACATCGGCCCCATTGAGGGAGCCGGGAGCAGCGGCCGGGTGCGGCAACTGTACCAATGCGGCCATTAAAGCCAGTAGAAGCAGGGTACCCAGCATGAATAAGCTAAAGCCCGGACGGACAGCAGAAGTTCTAGGGGTCATATTGTCTTCAAAAGAAAAAACTCCTTACTATTTTATGTCAATATAGAATAATCAACCCAATTTTTCACTTACATACCTCTATTAACAGGGTGTATTATCATTATAGCATCAATTTTAGATAATACACACCCTAAAACTAACACCTACTTTATCCCAAGATCATAGTACCGTACCAAAAGCCAGCAAAAAGCTTATTGGTTTCCATTCACCCTGTATTTGTATAAAATTTTGTCATTTTTATTGTGATTATATTCCGAACATCTGGTATGTTTCCGGTCCAGAGTTATGGTGGCTTTTCGGAGGACGCTGCGAGTCGTGCGCCCCGGACCACAGTGTTATGAGCCGTTTGCCGACGGCTGCTTTGTGTCGTATATCTTTTCCTGAACGCCCTATGAGTACCATGTTGCTGCTACTGGCAGCTATTGTTGTTGCGTTGCTCTATCAGGACCTTGTAAAGCAGCTACGCCAGTTATCAGAGCGGCTGCAGCAGCGCGAAAAAGCCCACGCCGATTTACTGGTAACGGTAGAGCAGTTGCGCCGGGAACTGCGTTTGCAGCCTGCAGCCTCCCCCGCCCCGAGTGAGAAACCAACGGTTGCCGTCCCACCGCTAGCCGCCGAAAGCCAACGGACTCCAGTTGTTTCGGTGACTCCCCCCACGCTACCACCAGTCGCCGCGGCAGTTGTCACCCCACCTGTCGCGCCAAAAGCACCGGCTCCTTTGGTTTCGGGGCCGCCTGTTCCGCCGGTTGCACCTACGCCGCAGCAACCGATACCCGTTGCTGAGCCAGTTGCTGCCCCGCCGCCACCCGTAGCACAGCCGGTACCGCCTGCTCCTGCCCCTCGGCCAACGCCAGCTCCAACACCCGTTCCGCAAGTGCCGTCCGAGCCAACCTGGTGGGACCGAGCTGAAAAGATGCTACTGGATAACTGGACTGGTATTCTGGGGGCCGTAGTGCTGGTAATTGGCATTGGGTTTCTGGGCATTTACACCGCGCTGCGCGTGCAGGCACCGGTCCGCTTCAGCATGATTGTGGGCTTTGCGGCTGCTTTGCTGGGCCTGCACCTGTACCTGCGGCCGAAACCCTTTGCAGCCAAGCTGCATGTGTGGCTGCAAAGCAGTGCCGCTGCCGTGTTCCTGTTTGCCTGCGTGGGGGCCGTAAGTGTACCGGGTCTGCAGTGGGTGGAGGCCCCATTGAGCTACCTGCTGCTGCTGGCCGGGGTGGCAGCCAATCTGTGGCTGGCCTGGGTTGCCAGCCGCGAAGCCGTGGCAACGCTGCACGGAGTGCTGAGCCTGGTAGCCCTGGCGGTACTGCCGCATGAGCTGCTGAGCCTCGGGGCAGCAGCAGGCGTTACCATCTTCAGCATTGGCATCACCTACCGGCAGCGCTGGAAATACCAGCTGCTGCTCAGTATCGGCAGCTTCTTTGCGTTTCATCAGTACTGGCATTACTCACTGGCCAGTATGCGCGGGGAACTGCCCACGGGCATACGACTGGCGGCCATGGGTATTGTGCTGGCCGTGGGCGTGGCAGCGGCGGTGGTGCAGTACCGAAGGGTGTATGCCAATGTGCGCTTCGACGCCCTATTGTTTGCGGCTCACATTCTCAACTGGACCTGCCTGGGCATCAACCTGTACCTTTACAGCACCGGCTCGCCCTGGAAAACGGTGCCGCTGGCGCTGGGGGCCTTGTTCACGTTCTGGGTGGCGCGGCAGGCCCGGCAGCTGGGTATCCGGTGGCTATTCCGCACGGACAGCATCATTTCGCTGATGCTGGCTTTGTTTGCCGCGTTTTCTTTGCAGGGCTGGCACGCATCGGGCACGCTTATCCTGCTGTTTATGCTACTTGAAACCTTACTGGTCGCCTTTATTATGGCCCGGGAGCGGGAAACGCTGGTGTTTCAAGTGGCACTGGTGGGGGCAGTTGTGACGGGCCTGGGTCTGGTGCTGCTTAACCTGGCGTACCTCACGGCTTACTCGCCCGCTGAGCTGTACCGCAATGCCTTCATGCTGTTGCTGGCGGGTCTGCTGGGAGCCGGCTACTACCAGCTGCTCCAGCGTCAGGCCTTCTGGCCGGCCGAAGCCGGCACCCGCAGCCAGGAGATGGTGCGCACGTTTGGCAGCGTGGTGGGGCTGCTATACCTGGGCGCTGCCGCCGTGCTGGCCCGGGCTGTGTTTGGCTTTGCTACTGCTCCGGTGTCTGGTTTGCTGGCTGGTACGCTGGCCGCCGCCGGGGCCGTATTTGGCGTGGCGTGGTATCTGCGGCGCGCGGACGGCTGGTTCCGGACGCTGCATCTGCTGTGCGGACAGGCACTGCTGCTGGTTGTCATTCCGGGCCTGCATGAGGTAGGACTGAGCTGGCCGGGCACTTTCACTGTGCTGTACCTGGAAACCCTGCTGCTGGCCGGAGCATGCGGCGCAGCCACCGAAAAAGTGGCTTACCGTAGTCTGTTGGCCCTGGCGTTGGGCAGCGGCGTAGTACTGCTGCTGGCCAGTGTGGGCTCGGTGCGGGAGTTGGCGGCTGCGGTGCTGTACCAGCGGCTGGCACTGCTGTTTCTGGCGGGAGGCAGTACCTCGGGGCTGCTGCTGGCCGCAACGATGGAGCCGCTACGTCAGCGGCTGGAGCCTATTGCTTCGGCGTGGCTCTGGCAGGCTCTGCAGCTGCTTACCATTCTGTTGCTGCTGAGCGGCAGCGCCCTGCTGGCGCAGACAGTTTTCGGGCTACCGTACCCGCCCATCGGAGCATTGCTGAGTGCTTCGGCGGCCCTGGCCGGGGTGGTGTTTGGGCTGGCATACCTGTGGCAGCGGGCACCGGGCTGGTTCCGACCGGCTCATCTGGTGGCGGGGCAGCTGCTCTTGGCCCTGGGTATTCTGGGGCTGCACGAAGCCGGGCTGGCGTGGCCGGCCGCCACTACTCTGCTGTATGCCCAGGTGCTGCTATTGATGCTGGCACTGGCCTGGAAGGAAGAAACTGGATTGTACCGGGCGTGGCTGGTGGGCAGCGTGGTGCTGGCCGGGGTGCTGCCGTTTGTAGTGTGCCGCGTGGGCCTGCTGCCCGACCCGCAACGCGCAGCCCTGCTCACCGGAGCAGCGCTGGTTACCGTGGGTGTTCAGCTGCTGTTGCACCGGCGGCAGGTACTGGTGCTGGATGCGGTGCCGCTTTCCGATAACCCGCTGTACCGGGTGCGGCTACTGGGGCTGCTGCCGGCCGTACACCTGGTAGCGGCGGGCGGACTGGTATATGAATACACCTGGGCCGGCTGGGCTATGGCCGGCTTGCTGGTGGCCCTGTTGCTGCTGCGGCGCTGGGTGCGGGTGCCTGGGCTGTGGCTGGGCGTGGTGGTGACCACCGTAGCTTACCAGCTGCTGCAATGGAACCACGCGCTACCGGCCAGGGCCGCTTTCCAGCCGTTTGCGGTGCTCGGGTATCTGCTGCCGCTGGTGGCGGTGTCGGGGGTTGGTATGGCCGCATCCTGGTGGACGGCCGCCAGTCGGCACCTGCGCTGGCCTTGGCTGTACCTACTGGGTCTGCAGGCGGCGCTGTTGTGTTGGGCGGTATTTGCTCCTTTCTCTCACGCACTGCCGGTGCTGTTGTGGCTTACCCTGGCTGCCATAGCGGCCGGCACCGCCCGGCTACTCCGGCACCACCTGCCCGGCGCAACCGAGCTGCTCCGCGCCGGCTTCCCCGACCGTTTCCTGCTGCACCTGACGTATGCGCTGCTCACGGTGGCCTTCATCGGGCATTTCCATGTAGTGCTTCATCACACCGTGAGTCTGCTTGCCGGTATTCCGGCCCGCCGGCTCACGGCCGGGGCACTGCTGTTGCTGCTGGGCGCTCTGGCCTGGCAGCGCCCGCCGGCCACCGGGCCGCAGTACCGCAGTTGGCGCTATCTGCAGCCACTGCTGCCGGAGGTTGCGCTGGTGTTCGGGGGCTTTACCGTGTGGTATGAAGTCCAGACGCAGTGGCTGGCGCTGCTGTGGATAGCTGCGGCCTTTGAACTCACGCTGGGCGCGCGCCGGCTGCCGTGGCACCTGCGACGAATCCAGGCTTACGGGCTGCTGTTTTTCGGGGCGGCAGTTATCTGGAGCTGCGTTGTATCGTTGCGGTATATCGAGGCCGGACAGTTGCTCACCCTGCGCTGGGGTAGTACTGCTGCGGCTGTGGCGCTGCTCTTCGGGTATGCAGCCGTGCGGTTGCAGCAGCATACCCGACACCCGGCTTTCTGGCCGCCGGTGCTGGCACCGCTGGCGGCCCTGGGCCAGCTCCCGCCCGCCGTTCTGATTCCGGTGCTGCTATACCCGGCCTTCGTGGCGCTTACCGTGCTGCTGGTGCAGTCGTTTGATAAATCGGTGCTGACGGTGCTGCTGATGCTGGAGGTGGTAGCTGCCTTCGTGAGTAGCCTGATGCTTCGGCGGCAGGATTTGCGCTACGTGGCCCTGGCCGGTATGGCCCTGAGCCTGGCCCGCCTGTTCTTCTTCGATTTGCGCCAGACCGGTACCATTACCCGGGCCGTGGTATTTATCCTGATGGGCTTGCTGCTGCTGGGCATGAACGGGCTCTACGCGCGCTTCAAAAACCGGTTTGAGCCCCAGCCCGCGCCCGAAGAGCCGGACCCCGGGCTGCCACCAGAGCCCTCGGCGTCCGTAGAAACAATAGAATAGACAGGCCTATACGCAACTGGCTCCAGATACAGCATCTGAAGCCAGTTGTGTTTTTTTGGTGCTAGTTGCTCGCTGTTGTTAAAGTCCCACAATGGCCGCGTATGCCCCGTTCACCACTTCGGCCATACGTCGGAAATCCAGCGTATCGATGGTGTCGGAGGCTTCGTGATAGTTGTCGTTGCGCAGAAAGGACGTGTCGGTGAGCATCAGGGCCTCGTAGCCGAAGTGCCAATAGTTGCGGTGGTCAGAGAGGCTGGCCAGGGCAGTACCAACAGGCAGGTTGATACGCTGCACGTCAATATCGGCGTTGGCCTGCATCAGGCCGTGCACCTTTTCGATGAGAGGCTCCTGGCCGGTGCACCCTACCACGGTGATGAAGTTGCCGGTGCTGGGATACAGAGCGGCCAGCTGCTGGTTGGGGAAGCGCTGCGAGCCGGGCTCGTCGCGGAAGTAGCCAATCATTTCGTAGCAGAGCATGGCCCGTACCGGCGTACCCGCATCGTGCAGCGACTTGGCATGCACGTAGCTGCCCATGCTTTCGGTGGCAAAGTAGGGCGGCTCCTCGTTGGGGTAAGACACCAGCTCCACGCAGTAGCGCAACGGGGGCCGGCGGGCATGCAGTAGCCGGGCCGTTTCCAGCAGCCCCGCCACGGCGCTGGCGTTATCGTCGGCCCCGGCATGGTCGCCGAACACGTCGTAGTGCGCGCCAACCACCAGGCGCGGGGCATCGGCCGGGCCCAGGCGCAGGATGATGTTGCGGTAGCGGCGGCCATCGGCCTCGAAGGGCTGCTCCACTACCTCGCCCCCGAGCTTGCTGAACTCGGCTTTGATGTAGTCAGCGGCCTGATTCAGCGACGCCAGATTTTCGTAGTTGCGGGCGGGGCGCAGCGAAGTCAGAAACTCCACATCAGCGTAGAGGCGCTGGGGGTTGGCTTTCGTGGTGGGCATAACAGATGAAGAACGGACAGGACGCAGCATATAAAAAGTCATCCCCACCACCAGTAAAAACGAAGCAAATAGCCAATAGAAAGCCGGACGGGGCATGTAGGAAATGTAATTATGGGGCTGGATTACGGAAGTATTTTGCCTACGCCCGGCTTCATTCCGGTACACACGCTGCACGGATTCAGAATTGAGTGAGCGGAGGTGTTTGAGGGGGTGTATAGAGTATAATTATCAGAAGCTTCGACTTATTTCTTCACTCTGGAAAACAGCCCATCAAATCCTTCCCACAGAGCGATAAAGGAAGCAGCCTGCCTATTATCGGACCTATGGAGTGCACCTGCATCAATTTGAATATTTCCATATTTACTATCAATACTCATAATCCCGCTTGCATCATCGGTCCAAAAGGTAGTCATTTTAGGGTCGGTGTAAATGGTATCAATGTTAGATACAGAAACAGATTCAAATACATCTTTGGCCAAATTGAATAGGCTATCAGCCTGTGGAGCCGTAACTGCAACTTCTATTGTATCACCGGAAACCACCACTGATTTATTCAACTTTTCGTCATACTCTGACTTACTAGTCAGCCGATAAGCATACATTATTGCGTCCGGTTTTTCGGGTAGACGGTAAAACTTCATTCTTCTTCGATGCTTAGGCCTCAACTCAAGATAAGTGGGACCATCACCGCTAAAGATATTCCCACTAATTGAAGCCCTGATAGTGTAGGAGTAATCACGCTTGACTGTAAACTGCTCATTAGACTTAGACTCGCACCCAAAAAGCAACAGAGCGGTTATTACACTCAGCAACAATGCGTAAGAGTTATAGCGGTTATTATTGTCGAGCAACATGGATGTTTATTAATTATTCCCATTCAAACCTATACAAAACCTAGCAGAAACGCCGTTTCTCACTACCTTCCGGCGTCCCTTTAAGCTCCTCCCCTTTCATGCTATCGAAAACACTTTCCCGCCTGCCGCTGCTGGTGTTGCTGGCGGTGCTGTGCGCCTGCTCCAAGTCTGGTTCCGATGCCGGCCAGGACCCCAATGGCGAGGAAATCGACCCGTACCAGAACCTCGTATTCCAGTTTGCCGATGCCGTGGTGACGCCCGAGTTGCAGGACCGCTGGGATACGGTGCAGGTGGTGAGCTTCGAGCCAGCCTTGCGCGGCAAGTTCAAGTGGACGTCGGACCGGGAGCTGATTTTCTCGCCCAGCACGCCGTTTAAGCCCAGCACCAACTTCACGGCCACGCTGCGCAAGGAGGCTCTGCCCGAAGCCAAGCGCAACGCCGAGCTGCCCGAGAACCGCCAGAAATTCCACACGCCTTACCTGGAGCTGCAGGAGCCGCAGGCGTTCTGGGGCCGCTCCAGCCGGGCCGCCGGCACCGCCGAAATGCGCGTGGAGCTGCCCTTCAACTACGCCGTGAAGCCCGCCGACGTGAAGCCCCTGCTGCGCGTGACCCAGGACGGCCAGCCCGTAGCCTTTGAGGTGAGCGGGGAGCCCGGCGAGGTGGTGCGCGTGCGCCTCAACCAGCAGGTGCGCCCCGGCACGCCCCTCACGGTGGCCCTGGCCCAGGGCCTGCACGCCGTGGGCAGCGACCAGCCCAGCACCGCCGAGTACGAAACCCAGGTAACGGTGCCCGACCCCGAGGCCCTGCAGGTAATCACCATCGAAGGCTCGCTGAAAAACGCCGACCCGATGGTGCTCATCACCACCAACCAGCCCGTCACGGCTGCCGATTTGCAGAGCTACCTCAGCGTGTCGCCGCAGGTGGCGTACGAGGTGGAGGAAACGGAAAACGGCGTGCGGCTGAAAGGCGGCTTTGAGGTGGGCCGCACCTACCAGATTGGCGTGAACCAGGGCCTGCGCGGGGCGCTGGGCGGGATGCTCGGTGAAGGCGTGTCGCAGTCGGTGAGCTTCTCCGACGAACGGCCCACCATCAGCTTCGGCAGCGCCGAGAAGGCCATGTACCTCGATGCTTTGGGCTCGCGCAACCTGGGCGTGCGCATCAACGAGGTAAACCAGGTGAAGGTGACTATTGCTAAGGTGTACGCCAACAACATTCAGCAGCTGCTGCGCGGCGGCACCCAATATGGCTACCCCGAGTACGACGGCGAGGAAAGCAATGAGGAAGAAGGTGACGGCGGAGAATACGTGGACCGCTCCTTCCAGTACTACGACGTGGAGAACCTCGGCAATGTTCTCACCGAGCGCACCTACACCGTGTCGGGCCTGCCGAAGGCGCAGGGGCTGCGGCTGCTGAACCTGAACCTGAAGGATCTGGAGTTTTCGGGCGGGCTGAAGGGCCTGTACGTGATACGCGTGCAGGATACCGAGCGGCAGTGGCTACAGGTGAGCAAGCTGGTGGCCGTGTCGGATATCGGGCTGATTGTGAAGCAGGGCAAGGCCGGCAGTACGCTGGTGTTTGCCAATTCCATCCGCAACGCCAAGCCGCTTTCCGGGGTGGAGCTGCGTTACATCAGCACCAATAACCAGGTGATGGGCACCGGCCTCAGCAACCACGAGGGCGTGGCCCGCTTCGACAGCACGGCTGCCAACGGCCGCTTTAAGCTGGGCATGGTGATGGCCCAGCAGGGCAACGACTTCACCTTCCTCGACCTGAGCCGCAGCCGCGTGGAAACCTCCCGCTTCGAAGTGGGCGGCCTGCAAACCAACGCCGCACGCTACCAGGCCTTCCTCTACGGCGACCGGGACCTGTACCGCCCCGGTGACACCATCCAGACCAACACTGTACTGCGCACCGACGCCTGGCAAGCCCCGCCCAAGGGACTGCCGGTGAAAATCCGGCTGCTGCTGCCCACCGGCAAGGAGTACGCCAGCCTGCAGAAAACCCTTAATGCGGCCGGCTCCTTCGAGGCCCGCTTCATCCTGCCCCCGGCCGTGATGACCGGCCTCTACACCCTGGAAGTGCTGACTGGCAACGACGTGCTGCTGACTTCGCGCCAGCTGTCGGTGGAGGAGTTTATTCCGGACCGCATGAAGGTGACGGTGAAGGCCGACCGCGCCGTGGTGAAGCCCAGCCAGTCGGTTTCGGCCCTGATTACGGCCCAGAACCTGTTTGGCCCCCCGGCCGCCGACCGCAAGTTTGAAGTGGAGTTTTCCTTGAAGGAAAAAGCCTTCAACCCCAAAGGCTACGAGCAGTACACCTTCGCCATCAACAGCGGCGAGCGGCGGCGCGGCAACTACGGCGACCTGGAATCGACGCCCATTGCCGACCGGTTCGAGAAAACCACCCGCGAAAGCACCACCGACGCCGCCGGGCGCGGCACCGCCACCTACCAGGTACCCGACTACACCGACCTGGGCACGCTGGAAGGCGCGGCCTTCACCACGGTATTCGACGAAACCGGCCGCCCCGTGAACCGCCTGGCTACGTTTGAAGTGCAGACTCAGCCGGTGCTGTTCGGTATCAGGAGCGCCGATGATCTGGTGAGCACCGGCCAGCCGCTGGCCGTGCAGCTGGTGGCCCTCACGCCGGCCGGCAAGCCTACCCAGGCCCAGGCGCAGGTGCAAATCGTGCGTTTGCTCTGGGAAACGGTGATTGAGCGCCAGGGCGGCCGCTACGTGTACAACTCGCAGAAGCGCGAGGAAGTGGTGCTCAACCGCACCATTCCGGTGTACGGCAGCAGTACCTCCGATGCCAACCTGGGCTTCTCGCCCACCTACTCCGGCGAGTACGAAATCCGGGTGGCGCGGCCCGGGGCCAGCACCTACGTGGCCCGGCGCGTGTACGCCTACGGCTACGGCGACACCCAGAGTAACTCCTTCGAGGTGAACAACGAGGGCGAGGTGACCATTGAGGCCGACAAGCCCAAGTACCAGCCCGGCGACGTGGCCCACCTGCTGCTGAAAACGCCCTTCCCCGGCCGCGTGCTCGTGACGGTGGAGCGGGACTTGGTGCTCGACCACTTCTACGTGACCACCGACGAGAAATCGGCCAAGGTGGACGTACCCATCCGGGGCAACCACGTGCCCAACATCTACGTGACGGCCACCGCCATCCGCGAAATCAAGGACAACCGCCTGCCGCTCACGGTGGCCCGGGGCTTCGTGCCGCTGACGGTGGAGAAGCCCGGTGCCCGCCTGCAAGTCGCCATCAAAGCGCCCGCCCAAAGCCGCTCCCAGACGGCCCAGACCATTGAAGTCACCACCGCCCCCGGCGCGCAGGTGACGCTGGCCATGGTGGACGAGGGCATTCTGCAGATGAAGGACTACCGCACGCCCGACCCCTACGGCTACTTCTACCAGAAGCGCGCCCTGGAAGTGCAGGCCTACGACGTGTACCCCTTCCTGCTGCCCGAGCTGAGCACCAGCAGCACTGGCGGCGACGGCTACGACCTCTCGCGCCGCACCACGCCCGTGCCCAACCGCCGCGTGCGCCTGCTGGCCAAATGGAGCGGCGTGCTCACCGCCGACGCCAGCGGCAAGGTGCGCTACAAACTGCAAATCCCCCAATTCAGCGGCGCCATCCGCATCATGGCCGTAGCCTACAAAGGAGACGCTTTCGGCTCGGCGGAACACACCATGCGCGTGGCCGACCCGGTGGTTATTTCCACGGCCCTCCCCCGCTTCCTCAGCCCCGGTGACACGATTGACGTGCCCGTAACGCTGACGAATACGACGAAGTATCGGATAATAGGTGGCGTAAGGATATCCACTTCCATGCATCATTCTGAAGATCCTCTGATTCGGATTCAAACTAAAGACGACCTAGACCCTAAGAAGAATGATGGTGGTATATATGAGGAAGAATTGCGTGGCCTTCGGATTGATCTAGCGCCTAACAGAGAGCAACGTGTTGTTTTTCGAGTGGCAGCAGCACACATAGGAAATTCTCGAATAAGTATGAGTGCTCGGGTTAGACAAATAGGAGCTCCACAGCTTAATAAATCAAAACAACCATCTGATCCTTATCAATTTTTCCACGAAACCATCGAGTTACCCATCCGCCCCGCTTCGCCGCTGCAGAAGCGCACGGGGGCGGGCGTGGTGGCGGGCGGCGCGGCCCAGCAGCTGAACCTGAAAACCGACTTCCTGCCTTCCTCCCTGCGGAGCCAGCTGGTGGTGAGCCGCTCGCCGATGACGGAGTTTGCGAAGGACCTGCGCTACCTGCTGCAATACCCCTACGGCTGCCTGGAGCAAACCGTGTCGGCCGCCTTCCCGCAGCTGTACTACGGCGACCTAGCCGCCACCCTGGGCCAGAAGAACGACCTAAGCACTAAGCCCAAAGCACTAAGCACTAAATACAACCCCAACTACCACGTGCAGGAAGCCATCCGCAAGGTAGAAGCCCAGCAGATGTACAACGGCAGCCTCAGCTACTGGCCCGGCGGCGACTACGACAACTGGTGGGCCACGGCCTACGCCGCCCACTTCCTGTTGGAAGCCCAGCAAGCCGGCTTCGACGTGAACAAGAACGTGCTGGACCGGGTACTCCGCTACCTGCAGGCCCGCGTCCGCAAGCGCGAAACCGACACCTACAACATCATCCAGACCGGCGGCGTGATTCAGCCCGTGACGCTGGCCAAAAAGGAAATTGCCTACTCGCTCTACGTGCTGGCCCTGGCCGGCCGCCCCGATGCCGTGGGCCTGAACTACTACAAAGCCAACCGCAAGCTGCTGCCCGAGGATTCGCGCTGGGTGCTGGCCTGCGCCTTCGCCCTGAGCGGCAACCAGCGCAGCTACCGGGAAGCCCTGCCCACCCGCTTCGGGGTGCAGTCCATAGCCGGCCGCCAGCTCGGCGACGCCTTCTCCTCCCCCATCCGCGACGAGGCCCTGGTGCTCAACGCCCTGCTCGCCGCCGACCCCGCCAACGCCCAGGTGAACGTGCTGGCCCGCCAGCTCAGCCGCCAGGTGAAGCAGGCCGGCTGGCTCAGCACCCAGGAACGCGCCTTCGCGCTGCTGGCCCTGGGCAAGCTGGCCCGCAAAAACGCCGGCAGCACCGTCACGGCCAGTCTGCTGGCCGACGGCAAGGCCATCGGCAACTTCTCGGGCAAGGACCTCACGGTAAGCAACGTGGCTAACCGCCAGCTGGCCCTGCGCACCAGCGGCAAAGGCAGCCTCTACTACTTCTGGGAAACCGAGGGCATCTCGCCCACCGGCCAAGTGCGCGAGGAAGATGTCTACCTGCAGGTGCGCCGCCAGTTCCTGAGCCGTACCGGCCAGCCCGTAGGCAGCACCAGTTTCCGCCAGAACGATTTGGTAGTGGTGAAAATCACCATCCAGTCGGCCGAGTCGGCCGGGGAAGTCAAGAACGTAGCCATCACCGACCTGCTCCCCGCCGGCCTGGAAATCGAAAACCCACGCATCGGCGCCGTGCGCGACATCACCTGGGCCACCGACGCCGCCCAACCCGACTACCTCGACGTGCGCGACGACCGGATCAACCTTTTCACCACCGTCACGCCCGCCTCCAAGGCGTTCTACTACCTCTGCCGCGCCGTTTCCAAAGGCACATTCAAGCTGGGGCCAGTGAGTGCCGACGCTATGTACAACGCTGAGTACCACAGCTACGCCGGCAGCGGCGTGGTGCGGGTGCGGTAAACAACAACCTGTCATCCTGAGCGGAGCGAAGGACCTTATCACATGGGTAAGACTCCTGCGTAATAAGGTCCTTCGCTCCGCTCAGGATGACAGGATAGTTTTGCTATACCCCCTTAAACACCTCTGCCCATTCTACCGCTAACCCAGTCATGGTTGCTACTGGAATAGGGCCCGGCTCAAAAAATTCGCCGCGCAACTCATAGTGTCCTCCTTCGAGCGTATAAACCACTATGTTCTTCAACCCATAATTCACCATCCAGTATTCCGGCACGCCATTTTCTTCATACAGGTCAAACTTGGTTTTGCTGTCATGCGTGGTATTACCGGGGCTCAGGATTTCGATTATCCAGTCAGGGGCACCTACACAGCCGTATTCGTCCAGCTTATTCTCGTCGCAGACCACACAGATATCGGGCTGTACTACGGTTGAAATCTGCGCATCACCATTGGGCGTTGAGGTAGTAAGGCGCACATCAAACGGAGCGAAGAAAACCTCACACGACGTGTTGTCAAGGCGCTGATCAATGGCCCGTACTAGTTGGTGGCGCACACGAGGTGCAGGACTCATCAGACGCACCTTCCCCCGAATCAACTCCACAAACTCATCCAACCGCCACGAGAGATAATCGGCTGAAGTGTAGGTTTTGGTGAGGTCGAGCTGGGAAATATCGGTGATGACGGGCATGGTAGCAGCAGCGGAGAACCAAACGAATATACGACGCAAATCAACCCGCGCGGGATGCGCATCCGCTAACTTGCTCCAATGAAACGCCGCCCTCTTTACCGTCTGCTGGCGGGCCTTGGCCTGTTGCTGCTGCTTTTGCTGGGGCTGGATTGGGCGTTTCCGGTGCCCCCGGCCCCGCAGTACTCGCCCCTGGTGCTGGCCGCCGACGGCTCGGTGCTGCACGCCTACCTCAACCCCACCCAGAAGTGGCGGATGAAAACCGAGCTGCGCGAGATTACGCCGGTGCTGCGGGCCGCCATCATTGAGAAAGAGGACCGGTGGTTTCGGTGGCATTTCGGCGTGAATCCCGTGGCCCTGGTGCAGGCGGCCGGGCGCAATCTGTTCGGCACGGGGCGCACCACCGGGGCCAGCACCATTACCATGCAGGTGGCCCGGCTGCTGGAACCCAAGGAGCGCACGTTGCCCAATAAGCTGCTGGAAATGGTCCGGGCGGTGCAGCTGGAGGCCCACTACAACAAGGACGAGATTCTGCAGCTGTACCTGAACCTGGTACCCTACGGCGGCAACGTGGAAGGCGTGAAATCGGCCGCTTTGCTCTATTTCCAGCAAACGCCCGACTACCTCTCCCTGGCCCAGACGGTAACGCTGGCCATCATCCCGAACCGGCCGCGGGGGCTGGTGCTGGGCAAGAACAACGCGGCCGTGCTCCGGGAGCGGAACCGGTGGCTGCGGCGCTTCGGGGCGGCCGGGCTGTTTCCGGCGCAGGACGTGGCCGATGCCCTGCTGGAACCCCTGAACGTGCAGCGCCACCCCGCCCCCACCCTGGCCCCGCACCTTTCGCGGCGGCTGGTGCGGCAGTTTCCGCACACAGCCATCATCCGCAGCAGCCTGCAGCGCAGCAAGCAAAGCAAGGCCGAAGACCTCACGCTGGGCTACGTGCGCCGCCTGCGCGAGCTGGGCATCACGCAGGCGGCCGTGCTGGTGGTCAACAACCGCACCCGGCAGGTGGAAGCCTACGTGGGCTCAGCCGATTTCCGGGACTTCGGGAGCCAGGGCCAGAACGACGGCGTGGTGGCGGTCCGCTCGCCGGGCAGCACGCTCAAGCCGTTTCTCTATGCGCTGGCTATGGACCAAGGCCTCGTTACGCCTAAGCTGCTGCTGCCCGACGTACCCACTAACTTCCAGGGCTACCGCCCCGAGAACTTCGACAAGCACTGCAACGGCGAAGTAACGCTGGAGCGCGCCTTGGCCTACTCGCTCAACATCCCGGCCGTGCGCGTGCTCAACCAGCTCGGCGTGCCCGCCTTCACCGAGAAGCTGCAGCAGGCCGGCTTCCAGAATGTGAAGCGCAACCGCCCCCAGTTGGGCCTGAGCAGTATTCTGGGTGGTTGCGGGGCATCGTTGGAGGAACTAACAAATCTGTATGTGACGCTGGCTGATGCCGGGCAGTACGCGCCGCTGCGCTACCGGGCACCCCACCCCCCGGTCCCCTCCCCTCCGGGAGAGGCGGAGCCTGACGAAGACGTTGAACGAAATTATTCGGCTCCCCCTCTCCCGGAGGGGGGTGGGGTGCTCCGGCAGAACGGCAACCAGCTCATCTCCCCCGCCGCCGCCTTTCTCACCACCGACATCCTCAGCCAGCTCACCCGGCCCGATTTGCCATTGGGCGCGGCCAGCAGCATGCGCCTGCCCAAAGTGGCCTGGAAAACCGGCACCAGCTACGGCCGCCGCGACGCCTGGAGCATTGGCTACAACCGGCAGTACACCATCGGCGTGTGGCTGGGCAACTTCAGCGGCCAGGGCAGCCCGGCTCTGACTGGAGCCGACGTAGCCACGCCTCTGCTGTTCGACCTCTTCAACGCCTTGGCCTACAACTCGCCCAACGACTGGTTTGCGCCCCCGGTGGCGCTGGATTTCCGGCTGGTGTGTACCGAAAGCGGGCTGGTGCCGGGTGAAAACTGCCCCCATCAGGTAATCGACTACTTCTTGCCCAACGTGAGCAGCGGGCAGCGCTGCCAGCACCAGCGTGAGGTGCTGGTATCGGCCGATGGCGGGTTTGCCTACTGCCGGGCATGCGCACCAGCGGCCGGCTACCGGCGCGAGCTATACCCCAACCTGCTGCCCGAGGTGGCGGCCTACAAGGAGGCCCAGGGCATTCCGTACCGCCGGCTGCCGCCCCACAACCCGCAGTGCCAGCTGGTGCGCGGCGGTCCGGAAAAGGCCCCCAGCATCACCTCGCCCACCGCCAACACCGAGTACGTGCTCAACGCCCACGAGCAGCAGCAGCTCCTGCTGAGCTGCACCACCGACAACGAGGTACGCCAAGTGCACTGGTACGTGAACGACCAATTTCTGCGCACGGCCCGGGCCACCGAGCGGGTCTTTTTCCGGCCCCAGCCCGGCCCCCTCAAAATCTCCTGCGCCGACGACCACGGCCGCAACACCGACGTGCTGGTGACGGTGACGGAGCTGGAATAAGGCACTCACAGAGTAGTGTGTGTTGCGTAGTTCGCACCCTCGAGTTTGAAGCCGCTGATCAGGCCGGTAGATTCCCGCATGGAATAACGCTCAACTACCTTTTCTCTACTTCTAGCACTACGGTTCAATGAGTGTCAAAGAGCTTTTCGTAAAAACCGGCTTGTTCATTTTAGCACCGGCATTTCTTGTATATGGGTGTTTGCGCCTGAATGAGGGTGTAGCGCTTCAGCGAGCGGCTGATCGAATGTGCCTAAAGTCACTCAGCAGCCCGGCTCTAACCTCACTAACCCTAGTGGGCCAGGCAGATAATGGGCGTTTAATTTATAAAAGCACCACCGACACATCTACCCTTCAACGCTTACGGCAACTGGCCAGAAAGCTGCGCCCGATACGCGTGAAGCCCGGTGATTATCGTCCCTCAGTACGTCACTATACCATGCTACTTGGCAAGGGCACTGACACTTGTGAAGTGACACTCTACAAGATGCCAGCAGGTCAGGCCGATTTGCTCAACGGAGTGCAGGACACTGCTTATACAGCACCACAGCTTACGCCTTTTCTAGACAGCGTATTCCGCTCTCTACCTCACAGTTCCGGTGAAAACGCTACACCAATAGAGCACTGGCTAAGCAAGTAAAGCCGGCAAGCGGAGAAGTTTTTACACCATTGTGCCTGTAGCCAAGGCCTCGCAGAATGTAGTCGGGATGTACCATGCGTGGTTGAGCCTGATGGCCGCTATGTTGTTATACGCACAAAAACCACGCGGCTTCTTCATCTGGAGCCCACCTATCCGCAACTCTTGGTTGCGCGTGTCACATACCTGAACATAGTGATGTAATGGCCTGGAATTTTCCTCGTAAGCTGAGCAGTATCAACTCGTTTCTGAGAAGTGCCATAACCTTTCCATAACTGATGGGTTTACTAGGCTTCCGCTCCTTTCGTCTACCGGAACGGGGCCGGCCTTTCGGGGCTGGCCAGTCGTTTCCAGGCCCCCGGGCCGCGTGCAGCCTCCCCCCGGCTGCCGTGTCCATCGGGGCATCCGCCCTTCTGCTTCCAGTGGGTTCCCCAGCCCTGAACCGTTCAGTTACGTATCGGAGTAACTGCTTTTCCTTTCGTATGAAACACGTACACCAGGCGCTTCGGCTTCTGCTGGGCATTTTGTGGCTGGCCCCCGCCGGGGTGCTGGCACAGCCCACCTCCCCTGTTCTGCCCGCCGACACGGCGCTCAGCCTTCAACAGTGCCTTAATGTGGCGTTGGTAAACCAGCCGCTGGTGCGCCAGGCCCGCATCGACCAGGAGATTACCCGCTCTACCAACCAGATTGCCTTGGCGGGCTGGTTGCCGCAGGTGGGCTTGCAGGGCACGGCCCAGCATTATTTCCAGCTACCCTTCACCATCTTCCCCGACCCCACTACCGGCACGCTCACGCCCCGCCAGATTGGGGTGCGCAACGTGACCACCGTGGGCCTGAGCGGCACCCAGGCCATCTACAACAACGACGTGCTGCTGGCAGCCCGCAGCAAGCGGTTCAACAACCAGGCCGCTGAGCAGAGCACGGTGAACGTGAAGATTTCTACTGTGTCGGATGTGAGCAAGAGCTTTTACGACGTGCTGCTGGCCCAACGTCAGCTGGACGTGTTCAGCCAGGATATTGCCCGCCTGCAGCGCAACTACCGCGACGCCCGGGCCCGCTACGATACCGGCATTGCTGATAAAACCGAGTACCTGCAGGCCGAAGTGTCGCTGAATAACTCCCTGGCCGGCCGCAAGCAGGCCCAGGAGGCTATTAAGGCCCGCTTGGCGTATCTGAAACAGCTGATGGGCCTGCCGCCCGAGCGCCGCCTGGCTGTGCAGTACGACACCCTGCAGCTGGAGCTGGAAGCCTCCGCCGACACGGCCGCCGCCCTGAACACCGGCAACCGGATTGAGCTCCAGCAGCTGCAAACCCAGAAATCCTTACAGAGCCTGACGGTGGACTACTACCGCTTTGGGTTCCTGCCGTCGTTGTCGGCGTTTGCCAACTACAACTCGGTGTTTCAGAATAACTCGGCCAGCGAGCTGTACCGCACCCGCTTCCCCAACTCCTACGCGGGACTGCAGCTGGGTCTGCCCATTTTCACCGGCTTCCGGCGCACCCAGAACATCCGCCGGGCCCGCCTGCAAACCAACCGCCTCGACGAGGACATCACCAACACCCGCAACCAGATCAACACGGAGTACGCCACGGCGCTGGCCAACTACAAGGGCTACTACACGCAATACGTGCTGGGTAAGCGCAACCTGGAAGCTTCCAAGGAGGTGTACAACGTCATCAACCTGCAATACCGGGAGGGCATCCGGGCCTACATCGACCTGATTGTGGCACAGACCACCCTGCGTACTTCCCAGCTTAACTACTACACCGCCCTGTTTCAGCTGCTGAGCAGCAAAGTAGACTTGCTGCGCGCCCGTGGCGAACTACCTACGGAGTATTAAGCACGATGTCCTAATCCGTTGAAACCTCTCCCCCTTCCTTTCCGCTGCTCCTGCTTTCTGATATGAACCATACCCTCCTTCGCCCCCTCGCCTTTGCCACCAGCCTGTTGGCCCTGGCCAGCTGTGGCAAAAAAGAAGACGAAAAAGCCGCCGGCCCACCGCCAGCCACGCCCGTTACGCTGGTAGATGCCCGTACCACCGAGGCCGTGTATTACGACGAGTACCCCGCCACCGTGGTAGCCCTCAATAACGTGGAGCTGCGCAGCCAGGTAGCTGGGTTTATTACCCGTATCTACTTCAAGGATGGCGACGTGGTGCAGAAAGGCCAGCCTCTGTACGAAATTGACCGGCGCAAATACCAGGCAGCTTATCAGCAGGCCCTGGCTGGCCTCCGCAGCACCCAGGCTACTGTGCAGAACGCCAAAGTAAACCTGGACCGTTATCAGCGCCTGGCCCAGCAGGACGCCATTGCCAAGCAGATCGTAGATAACGCCTCTACCAGCTACGCCACGGCCCAGGCCCAGGTAGCCGAAGCCCAGGCCAACGTAGCGCTGGCCCGCACCGACCTTGACTACTCCATTATCAACGCGCCTTTCACGGGGCGGATTGGTATTTCGCAGGTACGGCTGGGAGCCCAGGTAAGCCCCGGCACCACGCTGCTGAACACCATCAGCGCCGAAGACCCCATGGGCGTGGACTTCGTGATTCCGGATACTGACCTGAGCCGCTTTGCCGACCTGCAACGCCAAAGCGGCGGCCGCGGCGACTCTACCTTCCGGCTGGAACTACCCGGCGGCAGCCGTTACAACCTGCCCGGCAAGATTCTGGCCATTGACCGGGGCGTGGACCAGCAGACGGCTACCATCACCATCCGGGTGCAGTTTGCCAACCCCGAGCGTAAGCTGAAAGACGGGATGAGCACCGTGCTGCACGTGCTCAACCGCCAATCGGGCCGCCGCCTCGTAATTCCCTACAAAGCCGTGGTGGAGCAGATGGGCGAGAACTTCGTGTTCGTGGCCGGCGACAGCAGCAAGGCTATGCAGCGCAAAGTGCAGCTCGGCCCCCGCCTCCGCGACCAGATCGTCATCATGAACGGCATCAAGGAAGGCGACAAAGTGGTAACCGAAGGCCTGAACCGCCTGCGCGACGGAGGTAAAATCACCACCGGCACCCCGGCCCCGGCCGGCGCTCCGGCCGCCGGTGCGGCCAAGTAACCTCACGCTCCGGCCCCCTCTCCTCAATAGAGGGGATGCGTTCAACGATTTCTCGTTGGCCGTTGCTTTTCGGCTTAGCTGAACTAGCAAAATCAAGTTCAAAACATCCATCGACGAAATACCCTCCTGCCAATCGTCAGGCTCCCCCTCTCCCCGAGGAGAGGGGGCTGGGGGGTGAGGTCCACCGCTATGATTGCAGAAACCTTTATCCGGCGCCCCGTCACGGCCATTGTTACCTCTTTGGTAATTGTGCTGGTGGGGGTGCTGGCCATCCTGAACCTGCCCGTGGGGCAGTATCCGGAAATTACGCCCCCAACCGTGTCGGTGAGCGGCACTTACACCGGGGCCGACGCCCAGACCGTGGAGCAGACCGTAGCCACGCCCGTGGAGGTGCAGGTGAACGGTACGCCCGGCATGACCTACCTGCAGAGCAACAGCACCAGCAACGGGCAGATGAGCATGACGGTGAACTTCGAGGTGGGCACCGACATCAACATTGCGGCTCTCGATGTGCAGAACCGCGTGGGCATTGCCTTGCCCACCCTGCCCCAGGAAGTGCAGCGCCTGGGCCTCACGGTGCGCAAACGGAACCCCAGCATTCTGATGCTGGTGGCCCTGTATGCTCCCAAAGGCACCCACAATACCACCTTCCTCGACAACTACGCCAACGTGTTTGTGAAGGACGCGCTGCTGCGTACCAAAGGTGTGGGCGACATTGTAAGCCGCGCCGACGACTTCTCGATGCGCGTGTGGCTCAACCCCGATAAACTCTCGCAGCTGGGCGTAACGGCCCAGGAGGTATCGGCCGCCATTCAGGAGCAGAATGCCCAGATTGCTGCCGGCTCCATTGGGGCCCCGCCCGCCCAAACCGGCCAGACGTTCGAGTACATCGTGTTTGTGAAGGGCCGCCTCACCAACACCGAGGAGTTCGGCAACATCATCGTCAAAACCCGCCCGACCGATGGCTCGGTGGTGTACCTCAAGGACGTGGCCCGGCTGGAGCTGGGCAAGTTCAACTACGCCAACAACTCCTTCGTGGACGGTAAGCGGGCCGCCTACCTGCTGGTATACCAGGCGCCCGGGGCCAACGCCCTGGAAACCTTCGAGAACGTAAACAAAACCATGGAACAGCTGAAAAAGCAGTTCCCCACCGACCTGGATTACGTGGTGCCGTTTGAGTCGGCCACCGTGGTGAAGGTGTCCATTGAGGAAGTGCTGCACACGCTGGTGGAAGCCCTAGTGCTGGTAATTATTGTGGTGTTCCTGTTCCTACAGAGCTGGCGCTCCACGCTCATTCCGGTGCTGGCTATTCCGGTGTCCATCATCGGTACGTTCATCATGTTTATTCCGCTGGGCTTCACCATCAACACGCTCACCATGTTCGGCTTCGTGCTGGCCATTGGTATTGTGGTAGATGACGCCATTGTGGTGGTAGAAGCCGTGGAGCACAACATGAACGAGCGGGGCATGAGCCCGCTGGATGCCACGCTGGCCGCCATGCGCGAAATTTCGGCTCCGGTTATTGCCATTGCCCTCATTCTGGCGGCGGTATTCGTGCCGGTGGGCTTCATCCCCGGCATCACCGGCCGCCTGTACCAGCAGTTTGCCATCACCATTGCCATTTCGGTGATTATTTCGGCCTTCGTGGCCCTGTCGCTCACGCCGGCGCTGTGCGTGCTGCTGCTCAAGCCCCACAAACGCGACGATAACTCGCGCGGCCTCGACCGGTTCTTCTATAAGTTCAATACTTGGTTCGACCGGGTGACGAGCAAGTATGGCAACGGGGTGCAGCGCGGCATCAAGCACTCCCGCTTCGTCGTTATCCTGCTGATCTGCATCATTGTGGCTACCGGCCTGCTGTTCCGCAGCAAGCCCTCGGGCTTTATCCCGACGGAAGACGAAGGCCGTCTGTTCGTGACCTTCACCCTACCGGAGGCTTCTTCCACGGAGCGCACCGTGAATACGCTGAAGGAAGTGATGAAGGAGCTGGGCCAGATCAAGGGCATCAAGCACTACGCCGGTCTGGGTGGTCTGAACGTGGTCAACTTCTCGTCCAAATCGAACAGCGGCACCGTGTTTTGCCAGCTGGAGCCCTGGGACGACCGGAAGGAGAAGGAGCAGCAGCTCCAGGGGCTGATTGAAACGGTGCAGAAGCGCCTGAGCCGCCTGAAGGAAGCCAACATCGTGGTGATTTCGCCGCCCGCTATTCCGGGTCTGGGTAACTCGGGTGGCTTCAGCTTCATTTTGCAGGAGCGCGAGGCCGGTGGCGACATCAAGAACTTCGATGCCAACCTCCAGGCCTTCGTGGGTGCGCTGCGCAAGCGGCCCGAAATCGTGAACCCCTTCTCGTTCTTCACCGCCAATACGCCCGGCTACCAGCTCACGATTGACCGGGAGAAGGCCAAGAAGCTCGGCGTTTCCATCTCCGATATCGGTACGGCCCTGCGCACCTACCTGGGCTCATCTTACGTGAACGACTTCACGGTGTACGGCCGTAATTTCCGGGTAGTAACCCAGGCCGACAGCTCCTACCGTGCCGACATCAGCAACCTGGGCCAATATTACGTGCGCAACACCGCCGGCGGCATGGTGCCCCTGAGCGCCGTAACCAGCTACAAGCGCACGGAGTCGGCCCCGCTGATTTCGCACTACAACCTGTTCCGCTCGGCCGAAATCAACGGTAACGCCGCCCCCGGCTACAGCTCCGGCGACGCGCTGAAGGCCCTGCAGGAAACGGCTGCCCAAAGCCTGCCCGCCGGGTATGGCTTCGAGTTTTCGGGCCTGAGCCGTGAGGAACAGCTGGCCGGCGGGCAGACGGTGTACATTTTTGCGCTGTCCATCGTCTTCGTATTTCTGTTTCTGGCGGCGTTGTATGAGAGCTGGTCGGTGCCCTTCTCGGTACTGCTGGCCGTGCCGCTGGGTGCATTCGGGGCTATTCTGGCGCTGTTCTTCCTGCCCAAGCTCACCAACAACGTGTACGCCCAGATTGGTCTGATCACGCTGATTGGTTTATCGGCCAAAAACGCCATTCTGATTATTGAGTTTGCTAAGGAGCGGGTAGATAAGGGCATGCCCTTGGTGGATGCTACCCTGGAAGCCGTGCGCCTGCGTCTGCGGCCCATCGTTATGACTTCGCTGGCCTTTATCCTGGGCGTGCTGCCGCTGGTGTTTGCCTCTGGAGCCGGGGCCCAAAGCCGCCAGACGATTGGCTGGACGGTGCTGGGCGGGATGCTCTCGGCCACGCTGCTGGCTATTTTCATTGTGCCGGTGCTGTACGTGCTGATTACGCGCTTTGCGTATGGCAAGGAAAAGCTGGCCGAGTTGGAAGCCAACTACAAGCCCGATGAGGAACACGGTGGCCCCAAAGAAGAAGGCTCCGGCGAAGGAGACCATTCGGCCCAGCCGCAGCCGGCATAGTTCACTTTAAACTTCTTTTCAACCGCCCGCCCTGCCGTGATTTTGCACAGCATGGCGGGCGGTTGTATGTTGGGATGCCTGAAAATTGATGAAAACGATGCTTCTGTCATGCTTCATCTATCGTCCGCTTGTCGAAGCATCTTTACCGCTTCGTTATAACGAGTGAGTTAGCCAGCAGTAGAGATGCTTCGACAAGCGGACGATAGATGAAGCATGACGTTTTTCTCAGATTTTTGAACAGCTTCCCCCTTCCAATATTCCACTATGCATTGTCGCTGTCTATTCCTTCTGATTTGTACGCTCCTTATGCATGTTGCTACCGCTCAAAACCAGCCCATTTTGCCGCTGTACGACGGCCCGGCGCCCAACTCCAGACCCAGCAAAGTGCGGGAAGTGGTGGAGAAACAGCCAAGTGGCAGCATCCGCGTTTCCAACGTCACGGAGCCCACATTCACGGTATTCCGGCCCGCGCAGCCCAACGGTACGGCCATCATCATCTGCCCCGGCGGAGGTTACGCCCGCCTTGCCATGGACCACGAGGGCTACGACGTGGCCCGCCGCCTCAACGACTGGGGCATTACTGCCTTCGTGCTGAAATACCGCCTGCCCAACGCCGAAAGCCAGCTGGATAAAGCCACTGCCCCGCTGCTGGATGCCCAACAGGCCCTGCGGCTGGTACGCCAGCGCAGTCGGGAATACGGCCTGAATCCCGCCCGCATTGGGTTTATGGGCTTCTCGGCGGGCGGGCACCTGGCCGCCACGGCCGGCACTGCCCACCGCATGGTGCCGGGCAATCCGGCCGGCACATTCAGCGCCCCTTCCGCCGTCCCCGACTTTCTGGTGCTGCTCTATCCGGTCATCAGCTTCTCCGATAGTCTAGCGCACCTGGGCTCCCGCACCAATCTGCTGGGCGAGCATCCCACGGTCGCGCAAATTCGCCTCTACTCCGCCGATGAGCAGGTGACGACCCAGACGCCACCCGTTTTTCTGGTGCACGCCCAGGACGACGAGGTGGTGAAAGTGCAGAACAGTCTGCGGTTCTATGAAGCCTGTCTGCACCACCGCGTACCCGCCGAAATGCACCTGTACCCCAAGGGTGGCCACGGCTTCGGTATGCACAATGCCACCACCCAGGATGTGTGGATGGACCGCCTGCACAACTGGCTGACGGCCGGTGGCTGGCTGCGCTAGAATAAGTCGTCCCAGGTAGCCTCCTGCCCGCTCCACCACACTTCGGCCCCTGCCGGCACTGGCTCAGCGTCTTCCTGCGTGAGCAATAATGCCCGGATTTCGGGCACATCCGGACGGGATATTTCTTCCACGCTGGCTATGGCCGCAATCTGGTGGCCAGTGGGCAACCGTAACTGCACTTTCAGGGCGGTATGCAGGGCCAGATGCTGTAACTCTGGAGCGGCATTGGCGGGCAACAACAGAATTCCCAGCCCCGTCAGTGAAAAACTTTCTACCACCTCAAAAAGCAGTTTCTCGTGCATCTCTGGCAATACGCAAAACCGGCTTTTACGGCTATTCAACGCAGATTTCACGCCAACAAAAGTCAATATTCAACTCCCGTAGTTTTTAGCAGTGTTGAGGTAAACCCGCGGTTGATTCTGGCCGTATTGGCATGGTGCTTGTAAAACCAGGTTCAGGGTCACCACACAACCGACCCGCTGAACCTAAATTTCTCTCGACATGAAAAAGGTAAGTTTGCTTCTCGCCCTGGTTATGTTCTTCACCACCATTGCCAATAGCTTTGCCCAGGACCGCAAGGTTAGCTCCAGTGCCAAAGGCGCCATCATTGGCGGTCTGGGTGGTGCTGCCGCTGGTGCCCTCATCAACAAGAAAAACCGCGTAGTAGGTGGAGCCGTGGGTGGTGCCGCCGGTGGTGGCCTAGGCTACGTAATTGGCCGCAACGCCGATAACAAGCGCCGCGCCGAAGCCGCCCGCGTAGCCGCCGCCCGTCAGGCTGAAGCCCGCCGTGCTGCCGCTTACCGCCAGGGCATTGCCCAGGGCCGTAGCCAGGCCGCTGCCCGCGCTGCTGCCGTAGCCGCCGCCCCTGCTGCTACTACCCCGGCCATGATGAGCAGCTTCTCGGCTCCCGGTGCCGCTCCTGCCACGCTGGCTATGAGCTCGGCCTACCTGCCTAACACCGCTTACGGTGCCCGCGACGCCGCTTATCCTACTTCGGAAGTTCGTCGTAAGAGCTGGTAATCCAGCCCTATCTTAAGCTCACAAAGCCCAGGCCCCCGGGCCTGGGTTTTCTGTTCCCTTTACCTCTCTCCCGTTCCGCCTTCACCTAACCTCTGTTCCCATGAAACCCGTTTTTGGTTTTCTGCTGGCTGGCACCCTGCTGGCCTCCTGCTCCGCTCCCAAGGCCGATGATACCGCTGCTGCCGTAAATGTGCAGAGCCTCAACCAGCAGTTCATTGGCGCCTGGAATGCAAAAAACACCGCGCAGCTGGATACCCTGCTCGCCGATGATGTGCAATATGCCCAGGGCGCCACGCGCTTCAACGGCAAATCGGAAGTGTCGGATAAATGGGTACGGGCTACGCTCGGCACCATTTCCAACCTGAAAACCTACACTACTTCCACCGGCTCGGATGCCAACACGGCCTATGAGGCCGGCACTTTTTCCACCGATGTAGAGCCCGAAGGCCCCGGCCAGCCCCGCGGCGAAGGCGAAGGCAACTTCATCCTGCTCTGGAAAAAGAACAAGAAAAATGCCTGGAAGCTCAGCTACGTGCAGCTCGAAGGTCTGCCCGTGAAGGTGGCCAACTAAATGTCTTATTAGTTAACAGAAAGTCCCGCTAACTTAGAGCTAGCGGGACTTTCTGTTTTTACACTCTATATGATATACACTGCCATAGCTGCATATACACTGCCATAGCTGCCAAATTTAATACGGCAGAAGAGGCCTGCTCATTTGCGGAGGCGGTGCAAGAGATTTGTCGCCCTTTTGACTATGAAGTTGTAGTTAATAATCCAGATCTTGATGAAGAGACAAGTCCGGGTGTACGCTTGTTTCAAACCAAAATGTCTATCAACTTATTACTTGTTCTAAATTATCCCTCGCACCGAAGAATCAAGGTTTCGTCTGATTTAATCTACCTCGAGTTGGGAGAAGCTACTCTACCTAAATACGGAGGGAAAGAGAGAAACTTCATCGATTGTATTCTTAGTGTGAGTCAATTATCTACACCGATAAGTTTGTATTGGCTATTTGCCCTCGAATGGCCTAAAGACCGATATGTGAGATTCAAAACTGGCTCAGCAGAGGTATTGATTAGATAATTGGAGAATAACGGCTGGAACTGGGCGGAGAGCTTACGTGATATTTCGTACGGCTCCTACCATCTTGACTTAGACACGCCGCTGATCTTTCAGATTATTTAATATCATAGGTTCTATCTAGTCAGATACTCCTCCCCATCATATACCGGGGCCATGTGTTCCTCTTCCTCTTTGGTGAACAGCCGGGAGCGAATCAGAAACCGGACGCCCAGCGGGATTTCCAGCGAGAAGCTGGCCCCGCGGCCTTTCACCACATCCACGGTGAGTTGGGTATGTTTCCAGTATTCAAACTGCGAGGCACTCATGAAAAAGTCGCAGCCGTGAATCTGGCCCAGCCACACGTCGTTTGTGCCCACGCGGAACTCGCCCTTGGCAAAGCACATGGGCGAGGAACCGTCGCAGCAGCCGCCGCTCTGGTGGAACATCAGCGGCCCGTGCTCGTCGCGCAGCAGGTCGATGGTGGCTTCGGCGGCGGGCGTTACCAGTACGCGTGGGGTGGGTTCAGTAGGCATTATGGAAGGAATTTTGGAATTAACAGAACGTCATGCTGAGCTTGCCGAAGCATCTTTACCGTGCAACTAACTGAGATATAGCATTGCGGTAGAGATGCTTCGGCAAGCTCAGCATGACGTTCCTATTTCAGCGCAGTTTGCTTAAAAGAAGCCCAGTTTCTGCTGGCTATAGCTGATGAGCATGTTCTTGTTCTGACGGTAGTGGGCCAGCATCATCTTGTGATTCTCGCGGCCGAAACCGGAGGCTTTGTAGCCGCCGAAGGGCGCGCCGGCGGGGTAGTCATGGTAGCAGTTCACCCACACGCGGCCGGCCTGAATGGCGCGGGGCACCTCGTACAGTTCGTGGGCGTCGCGCGTCCAGACGCCGGCCCCGAGGCCGTAGAGCGTATCGTTGGCAATTTCCAGGGCTTCCTCCACGGTTTTGAAGGTGGTTACCGATACCACCGGCCCGAAGATTTCCTCCTGGAAGATGCGCATTTTGTTGTGTCCCCGGAACATGGTGGGCTGGATGTAGTAGCCCTCAGCCAGGGCTCCATCTTCCTGCTGGTAAGCGTCGCCGCCGCAGAGCACCTCGGCCCCTTCGGCCTTGCCAATTTCCAGGTAGCTCAGGATTTTCTCGAACTGGTCGTTGCTGGCCTGGGCCCCCATCATGGTTTCCATATCCAGCGGGTTGCCCAGCTTAATGGCCTTCACGCGCTGAATCACCCGCTCGATAAACTCGTCGTAGATGTCCTCCTGAATGAGCATGCGCGAGGGGCAGGTGCAGATTTCGCCTTGGTTCAGGGCAAACATCACGGCCCCTTCAATGGCTTTGTCGAGGAAGTCGTCGTCGGCGTCCATCACGCTCTTGAAGAAGATGTTCGGCGACTTACCGCCCAGCTCCATCGTCACCGGAATCAGGTTTTCGGCGGCGTACTGCATAATGAGGCGGCCCGTGGTGGTTTCGCCCGTAAAGGAGGCCTTCTGGATGCGCGGCGACGAGGCCAGCGGCTTGCCGGCCTCCAGCCCGAAGCCATTGACTACGTTCACTACGCCGGCCGGAATAACATCCTGCAGCAGTTCCATCAGCACCATAATGGAGGCCGGCGTCTGCTCGGCGGGCTTCATCACCACGCAGCAGCCGGCGGCCAAAGCCGGGGCCAGCTTCCAGGTAGCCATCAGCAGCGGAAAGTTCCAGGGAATAATCTGGCCAACCACGCCCAGCGGTTCATGAATGTTCAGCGACAGGGTGGTCGAATTCAGCTCCGTAGCCGAGCCTTCCTCGGCCCGGATTACGCTGGCGAAGTACCGGAAGTGGTCCACGCACAGGGGCAGGTCGGCCAGGGTGGTTTCCCGGATGGGTTTGCCGTTCTCCACGCACTCCACGGCGGCCAGGTGCGGGAGGTTTTTCTCCATGATATCGGCAATTTTGATGAGCATATTGCTCCGCTCGGTGGCCGAGGTTTTACCCCAGGTTTTGAAGGCTTCGTGGGCGGCATCCAGCGCCAGCTCAATGTCCTCTTTTGAGCTGCGGGCCACTTTAGTAAAGGCCTGCCCGTCAATGGGCGAAATATTCTCGAAGTACTGGCCTTTCACCGGCGTTACCCACTTGCCCCCAATGAAGTTGTCGTAGTGGGATTTGAACTTGGGCCGATCAACCAGCGTGGTGGGTTTTTCCAGGGTTTCCATTCGAAGTAGAATTGGTGGGTTATTGGATAAGCCAAGCTAGGCCCCGATACTCCCGAAACAACTCACCTATTCTCTCAATAAACCATACCTATCGTCGCAACTTGTAAGTACTCACTTACCTTACAGTGCAACTATCCAATACCGAACCGGGTTTGCAGATAAACGTAGGAAAGGCGGAGCTATTGGTTTCTGCCAGAACTGTTTCTAGCTTTAGCTGCCGCCAGGTAGCTGGCCGCTTGCTCAGTGTCCGGATGCTTCACCTTACGTTAGCCGTATGACTTTTGTGCCCGCTCCCATTGCCCTGCGTCAGCCCGAGCAGCTTACCACGCTGGTCGAAAACCGGACGGTGTACACCTTGGAGGCCTTCGAGCTGAACGTGTTTGAGACGCACCGCACGGCCCACCAGGTACCGCTCAGCATGGGCCACGTGGTGCTGACCACCATGCTGCAGGGAAAAAAAGTGATGCACCTGCCCGGCCAGCCGTCGTTCGACTATTTGCCGGGTGAGTCGGTGGTGGTGGGCGAGAATGAAACGATGGTCATCGACTTTCCGGAGGCCGATGAGCAGCACCCCACCCAGTGCCTGGCCGTGGCCATTCCCACCGATACTATCCGCCAGACGGTGGACCTGCTCAACGAGGAACACCCGCGCGCCGAAGCGCACCTGCCCTGGCACCTCGACACGCTGGACCACGCGCATTTTCAGAACACCCCCGAACTCACCGGCACGCTAGAGCGCCTCGTGCAGCTCTCCCGCGACACGGGCCGCGTGAAGGATGTACTGGCGGGTTTCACCATCCAGGAAATGCTCATCCGCCTGATGCAGACGCAGGCCCGGCAGCTGCTGTTTCATAACTACCAGCAGCACGCCACCTCCCACCGGTTTGCGGCGGTAGTCCAGTACATCAAGCAGCACCTCACCGAGCAGATTACGGTGGAGAAGCTGGCCGAGCTGGCCTGCATGAGCAAGGCCACTTTCTTCCGGGTATTTAAGCGCGAGCTGGGCCTCACCCCTGTCGAGTACATCATTCAGGAGCGCTTGCAGGAAGCCAAACGGCTGCTGCGCAACCCGCTCACGAAGGTAGCCGACGTCTGTTTCCGGGCCGGCTTCAACAACACGGCGTATTTCCAGAAGCTCTTTAAGCAGTACGAAGGTGTAACGCCCGGTGCCTACAAGCGTCAGGCATTGGGGTGAGTGAGTGAGTGAGTGACCGTCATTGCGAGCGGAGCGAAGCAATCCTTCCTATTCGAAGCGCAAACCCTTGATTTACTCAAAAGTCCCTTGCGTCTGCACGAACGCCAGGGGCTTTTCGTTAGGTCAGCGTTGAGCACCCTGAATAGGAAGGATTGCTTCGGCTGCGCTTCGCAATGACGCTCATTCCCCTCCGCTGCAACCTTCCAGGGTGGTTAGCAGTTTGTGCTACTCGTACTTACGCCGCCGCACGCTACGTCCGGCGGTTTTTGCTTTTCATGAGAGATTCAATTGCTGAGGTGCAGCCCGCCGCCGAAACGACTGCACCGGCACGCATGGCCCCCGGCTTGGTGTGGCTGATGGCCATAACCTGTGGGTTAGTGGTAGCCAATATTTACTACAATCAGCCCTTATTGGCCGAAATAGGCCGGGCGTTTGGCCTGTCCGAAAGCTCCGCCAGCCTGATTGCCACCGTCACGCAGGTGGGCTACACGGTGGGGCTGCTGTTTGTAGTACCGTTGGGCGACAAGCGGGAGCGAAAGAGCCTGACGCTGGGGCTGCTGCTTTGCTCAGCGGTGTGTATGGCCGGAGCGGCCTTTGCCCCATCCTTTGCGGCCCTGGCAGCGGCCAGCCTCCTGATTGGCATTTTCTCCTCGGTACCCCAATTGCTGATTCCGATGGCCGCCTCCCTGGCCTCCGACGAGCAGCGCGGGCAGGTAGTCGGCAAAGTGATGAGCGGGCTCCTGATTGGGATTCTGCTTTCCCGCACCGTGAGCGGCTATGTGGGGGCGCATTTTGGGTGGCGAACCATGTTTTGGGTAGGTGCCATCCTGATGGTATTGCTCACCGCCATCCTGGCCCGGATGCTGCCGCGCAACCAGCCCCAGTTTGCGGGCAGCTACGGCAGCCTGCTTCGCTCCCTGGGCACGCTGGTGCGGGAACTGCCGGTGCTGCGCCGCTCGGCGCTGGTGGGCGCGTGCATGTTCGGGGGCTTCAGTGCGTTCTGGACTACGCTGGTGTTCTTTCTGGAAAGCCCCGCCTACCGCTACGGGGCCGAGGTGGCCGGCCTGTTTGGCCTGATTGGGGCCAGTGGGGCCTTTGCCGCCTCCTTCGCCGGTAAATCCGCCGACCGCAAAGGCGCCGATTACGCCCTGAACCTAGGAATTCTGCTGTTTCTGGTGGCCTACGTACTGCTGGGTTTTGGCGGAACTTACCTGCTGGGCCTTATTGCGGGCGTGGTAATCTTGGACGTAGGCCAGCAGATGACCCACATTTCCAACCAGACGCGCATCTTCGGCCTCCGCCCCGAAGCCCGCAGCCGCCTCAACACCGTGTACATGACGGCCTGCTTCATCGGAGCCTCCGCCGGCTCCTTCCTCGGCGGCCTCGCCTGGACTCATTTCCAATGGCCCGGCGTGTGTGCCGTGGGCCTGAGCTTGGTGGCACTGGCGTATCTGGCGAATCGGTTTTATGGGCGGCCTGTGGCTTAACTCAGCAACCGCGCCTAAGGGTATTGCTCTATGTAATGGATTTTATCATCACCTATGGCCTGGCGAATAGTTTGCGCGTCAACACAATTACCATTTATTGAAGCACGATCAACGGAGCAAATCGTATGTCCTGCCTTCATGTTGCCAATTGTTACGTTGACGACGACCATTGGCTCATTATCAAAAGCTAGACTCACCAACATATAATCGTAGAAGTCCCGCTCTGGTGGTACACCATTCATCCCTACACCTGCTCTACGAAAAGTAGCCCCAGGCCAAAACAGATATTCATCTGCTATTTCAGATAGGGGAACTAGCTTCATTTCCAATTCACATGATTGCTACTCCGCCAGCCGAGCCATGCACACCTTCAGGCTCTCGCGCCAATGCGGGATGGCGAGGCCCAAAGTAGTTTTCGCTTTGGTTTTGTCCATTACTGAGAAGGACGGGCGGGTGGCTTTGGTAGGGTACTCGGCGGTGCGGATGGGCACGGTGCGGGTGGGCAGGCCGCCCAGCTCGAAAATGGCCACTGCGAAATCGTACCACGAGGTAACGCCTTCGTTGCTATAGTTGTAGATGCCGTATGCCGTGCTGCCCGTCTGGATGATGTGGAGCAGGGCCCCAGCCAGGTCAATAGCGTATGTGGGCGTGCCGAGCTGGTCCCAAATCACGCGCATTTCTTCCCGCTCCTTGCCGAAGCGCAGCATCGTTTTCACGAAGTTGTTGGCATATTCAGAGTAAAGCCAGCTGGTGCGCAGAATGAAATACTGGCTGGTGTGCGGCGGAATTACCTGCTCGCCTTCTAGCTTGGTGAGGCCGTACACGCTGATGGGCTCGGCCGCGTCGGTTTCCGTGAGCGGCTGGTTGCCGGTGCCGGCAAACACAAAATCGGTGGAAACGTGCAGCAGCGTGGTGTTGAACTCCCCGCACAGGCGGGCCAGGTTCTCTACCCCGTCCCGGTTCACCTTGCGGGCAATATCTACCTCGTCTTCGGCCTTGTCCACGGCCGTGTAGGCGGCACAGTTGATGATATACGCGGGCCGATGCTGCTCGAAGGTGGTGCGCAGCACTTCCGGATTCAGGATGTTGGCCTGCTGCTCCGGCAGAAACACGATATCCGTGATACCGCGCTGTTGCGCTACGTGTTGCAGGCACTGGCCCAGCTGGCCGCTACCACCGAAAACGAGAATCGAACCCATAGAATAAAGAGAAGCCGAAATGGAAGAACGGCCGCAAATTACGAAGCGCAATACGAAGTCAGCAAAATAGACCGCCATGCAGCGCCGGAGGCGAAGCATAACGGTCAGCTAGTTTCAATGCAGTTTATACGCCTTTCCCGCTGCTCTCCTACTCCGCGTCGGCCACACCGGCGCCCAGGGCCGGGCCGCCGGGCTGTACGGGGCGCTTGTTCCGGATGGGCTCGAAGCGTTGCTCCCGGGGCTGTTTCTCGCTCAGGTATTTCCAGTAGCGCAGCGGCATGTGGCGGCGGTGCAGCTTCAGGTTTTTCCGCTCCGGAATGTTCACGTGGTCGAAATAGGCCTGCCAGAGCAGCTTATACAAAGGCTCCCGTTCATCCAGCACCGTGGCCGATACGGCCGTGCTGCGCTGGGGCGCAGTACCGGCGTCAAACTGCACAATGTCGGTGCGGTGCAAATCGTAATACAGGCCGTAGTGCCGACGCCGGTCATAGATCAGCCAGCGCTGGTCGGCGTAGCGCTTGGTGAAGTGGGCCGCAATCAGCGGCAGCACGTCGAAGTCCGGCTCAATGGTGGCGTGGAAAAGGCCGTCCTGGGTTTTCTCGAAGCGCACGAAAGCCTCCATACGGTGCTTCTCGCGGTACATCTGCTGGGCCAGACGCTGCACCCGGCGCACGTTGTCATCGGCGTAATGCTCCGATATGTCACGGCCGGCGCGCATAGCCAGATCGGCGTAGCGGAAAATGACCAGTTCCCGGTCCGGCTGCTCACTCAGGAAAGTATGGAACAGCCGGGTGCGGGCCTCGGCATCCATGTACTGCAACAGGCCTTTCCACACGCGGGCAGCGGTGGCTTCATCGGTTACTACCTCCACCGGCTGCACAAACAAGCCACCCTGCACCGCCCCCAGCGGCTGAATGCTGTTGGGTGCCGATTTCCGGTCATAAACACTGAACAGCACCGTCAGTAGACCTTCAAACGTGCCGTCGTAGGCGTAATCGAGAGGCGCGTTCGTAAGCTGCGGGGCGGGGCGAGGCCGGGTTGGCGGGGCACTAGTAGCCGGCAGTGCTGACGCGGAAAAACGTGATACGGCCATACGTAAGGCAGCTATTGAAATGAATTGCGCCCCGGTCTGGCGGCAAGCCGTCGGAACGGAGCGCAGTTGACTCGTCAGTACGAAATCGTAGCAACATCAGCTTACGTCAACCGGACCAACGGCTTGCAGTTGCCGGACCGGGACGTTCACATTACCGCCATGAGCTGCGCTTCAGGCCGCTTCCGAAGACTGCCCGCCAGCTTTAGCGCGGCTTTTCGCCGTTTCCTGGTGCATCTGCTGCACCAGCGGCAGCAAATCGGCCAGCTTGCAGCAGCAGGCTACCCGAGCCACTTTCATGGGTTTCGGGGCAGAGGCAGGGGCGGCCGGCGCGTCGGCGGCGCGATGAGAAACGGTCATGGCAGTTGAGTTTCTAGTTGCTGGTTGTCAGTTACTAGTTTTTAGCAGTTAGAAGCACCTTACTAACAACTGACAACCAGCAACTCGTTTATGAGGCTTGAGCGAACAAATCAAGTTGTTGAGTAACCAGGGCGGAGCGGACGGAGCCCGCACCGAAAAGAATCTGGCGGCGGATGGTTTGCTCGTCGTAGTCGCGCTTCTCCAGGGCCTGCCCGCGGCAGGTCAGGAAAAACTTGGCCCGTTTCAGCACTACCCCAAACTTATGCAGGTGGTCGAGGCTGAGCGGCCCGAAGCGGCGGGCGGCCACAATGCGCTTGGCAGAGCGCGCCCCTACCCCCGGAATCCGCAGAATCATCTCGTAGTCGGCCACGTTGATATCCACCGGAAACACGTGGCGGTTGCGCAGGGCCCAGGCCAGCTTGGGGTCAATTTCCAGGTCCAGGAAAGGATGCGCCGGATCCAGAATTTCATCGGCCTGAAAGCCGTAGAAGCGCATCAGCCAGTCCGTCTGGTACAGGCGGTGCTCCCGGATGAGGGGCGGCTGCGTCACCTGGGGCAGGCGGGCGTCGTCGGTAATGGGAATGTAGCCGGAATAGTACACCCGCTTCAGGCCGTAGCCTTTGTACAAAGAATCACTCAAATTGATGATTTGTAGGTCGTTTTCCTGCGACGCGCCCACAATAAGCTGGGTGCTTTGGCCGGCGGTGGCAAACTGCGGCACCTTCTTGAACAGGGCTTTTTCTTCCTTATTCTGAATGATGCCGTCCCGAATCTGCGCCATCGGCGTCAGAATCTCCTCGTAATTTTTTTCGGGGGCCAGGTTTTGCAGAGCCATTTCCGAGGGCAGCTCGATGTTCACGCTCAGGCGGTCGGCGTACAGTCCTGCCTCCTGAATCAGCTCCTCCGAAGCTCCGGGAATGGCCTTCACGTGAATGTAGCCGTTGAAACGGTGCTCGGTACGCAGCTTTTTGATGATGCGTACCAGCCGCTCCATCGTGTAGTCGGGCGAGGAGAAAATGCCGCTGCTCAGGAACAGCCCCTCGATGTAGTTACGACGGTAGAAGTTCATGGTCAGCTCCACCACCTCATCCACGGTAAAAGCGGCGCGCTTCACGTCGTTGGAGCGGCGCGACACGCAGTAGGCGCAGTCGAAGATGCAGTGGTTGGTGAGCAGAATCTTGAGCAGGCTTACGCAGCGGCCGTCCTCGGTGTAGCTGTGGCAGATGCCCATCCCCTCGGCGTTGCCCAACCCCTTGTCTTCGTTTTTGCGCTTACCGCCGCTGCTGGAGCACGAAACATCGTACTTGGCGGCATCGGCCAAAATACTTAGCTTTTCCTGTATACGCTGGTCGTTCATAGGGTGCTTTCTCGGCTTAAAAATAGAAGTTTACACTTCACTACGCAATATCATACAAGGCTAATTTTTTTAGAATTGTTCCCTGACCGGCAGAATACCTGCTACCGGTTCAGCCAGGCTTTTTACTAAAGAAAAGCCGGTATAGCAGCCCACTATATATTGGCGTTTACGCCCCGGCACGTTGTATCTTGCCAGACTTGGTGTTGGCTGCATAATGAAGTACCTGTTCTGGCTTGGGGGAGTATTGCTCGGTTGGGCCTGCACATTGAGTGCAGCGGCCCAAACCCCAGCCATGCCCGCCCGCGACACCACCCGGCTCAGCAAAACCCGTCCCGACTCTCTGCGCCGACGCTTTGACGAGGAGCGCATGCTCAATGGCCTGAAAGCCTACACCAAGCGCAAAACCATTGCGGGCAAAGCTGCGTCGGCGCTGTTCAACTTCACGGAGCGCCGCGAAGACCGGGCTGGGCTGGATGTTACCCTGCTGGACCGGCAGTTCGACAAGCACAACTACAAGATTGTGCGGCACATCAACATCCGCACCCTCGATGCCTTCGGGTTCAGCATTACCGATACCACGCGGGTACCTCGTAACATTCTGGAAAAAGCCGGCAACACGCTGCACATCAAAACCACCAAGGCCCGGGTGCGGCAGGTGCTGCTGTTCCGGGAAGGCGAGGAACTGGAGCCCCAGGACCTGGCCGAGTCGGAACGCCTGCTGCGCCAGACGGCCGAGCTGCTGGATGCGCGCGTGTACGTGAATGAGCGTACCTCCACGGCCGACAGCGTGGATGTGCAGGTGGTAACCAAGGACATCTTCAGCATCAGCGGCTCGTTGCAGCTCCGCGACGTGCAGGCGGGCGTAATAGGTCTGCGCGACGTGAACTTCCTGGGCCAGGGCCACCAGCTGCGCAACCGCCTGGAGTACGGCCGCGGCGACGACGGGCCCCAGGCCCAGAGCTGGCGCTACCTGGGCAGCTACCTGGTACCCTTCCGCAACTTTGTGTACGGGCAGGCCCGCTACCTCAATGAAACCCGCAACCGGGAGGCCGGGGTGCGCTTCACCCGCGACTTTTACTCAGTGAACACCCGCTACGCCGGGGCCCTGAGCTACGATTACTTTGATCGGCTGGTGGCCATTGACGGGGATGGGTCGGAGCAGTATCCGTATATCTTCCGGCAGCTGCGCTACAACGTGCAGGATGCCTGGGTCGGCCGGGCCCTGCGGCTGAAAAGCTACGACCTGGGCTACGAAAACCCCGGCCGCATGATTGTCTCGGCCCGCACCATCCGCACCAGCTTCAGCAAAAAGCCCACCCCCGATTACGAAAGCGCCGACCTGCTGCTGGGCACTATCGGCTACAGCGTGCGGCGCTACTATAAGGACAAATACCTGTTCGGCTTCGGGCGCACCGAGGACATTCCGACGGGCACACTGGCCAGCTTCACGGCCGGTTACGAGTTCAACGAAGTGACGGACCGACGCTACTTTGGCGTGCGTTTGGCTTACGCCGGCTACCACCCGCAGCGGGGCTACCTGTATCTGAACGGGGAGTTCGGCTCCTTTATCCGGGGGCGCAGCAACGACTGGCAGCAGGGCATTGTAAACGGGGAACTGCTGTACTTCACGCGGCTGTACCACACCGGCAACTACCAGTGGCGGCACTTTCTGTGGCAGCGCAACGCCATCGGGTTCAACCGCCGCCCCGGCGAGCAGCCGCTGGCCATTGACGGGGTGCGCGGCCTGCGCGGCTTCCAGCCCGATGGGCTGCTCACGGGCACCAGCCGCGTTACGCTCAACTATGAGGCCACGGTGTTCACGCCCGTCTCGTTTCTGGGCTTCCGGATGGCGGCGCTGGCATTTGCCGATGTGGCCTGGCTCAACGCCCGCACGCTCAACCGGGTACTGCCTTTCTCCGAAGCTCCCTATACCGGTTTCGGTTTTGGCCTCCGCTTCCGCAACGAGTATGCGGCCCTGCGCACCTTCCAGATTACGTTTGGCTTCTACCCCCGCGGCATGTCCTCGCCCAACGGCATCCGCGTCTTCGAAAACGCCCGCGCCTACTACGACTTCTCCGACTTCAGCTTCGGCCAGCCGGGCATCGTGCGGTATCAGTAGAAATTAAAAATTTTGAATTCAGAATTATGCGTTGAGTTATCAGACCTTTGTTGTTCGGCTTTTCCGGGGGCGGCTTGCTGTTGGCACTCTAAACAACGCGGAAACCAACGCGGCCCTGTCTGAAGGCTCATGGTGAACTGGCCATTTTAATTTTTAATTCTCAAGTTTTAATTGACCATGAACCTTGGTGATTTTAACGACCTGGAGGTAGCTCGCGAGGTGGATTTCGGGATGTACCTCTCGTCGGACGACGGCGACCTGCTGATTCCGCGCAAATACATTCCGGCCGGCACCCACGTGGGCGACGTGCTGCGTGTGTTCGTGTACCGCGACTCGGAAGACCGCCTGATTGCTACTACCCTGGAACCCTACGTGCGCGTGGGCCAGTTTGCGGCCCTCTCGGTGCGCGACGTGAGCACCACCGGCGCATTTCTGGACTGGGGCCTGGAGAAGGATTTGTTTTTGCCCTACCGCAACCAGCGCCGCAACGTGCGCCCCGGCGAGCGGGCCACCGTGTTTGTGTACCTGGACGAAACCACCGACCGGATTGTGGCCTCCGCCAAGTGGGAGTGGTTTCTGAAGACGGACCCTTTCCCGGGCAAAGCCGGTGATGCCGCCGACCTGTTTGTGGCCGAAGAAACTGACCTGGGCTACAAAATGATTGTGGACGGCACCCACCAAGGCCTGGTGTACCACAACGAGGTGTTCCGACCCCTGCGCCTGGGCGATGTGCTGACCGGTTACGTGAAGCAGGTGCGCCCCGACGGTAAGCTGGACCTGAGCCTGCAGAAACCCGGCTACGATGAAGCCCTGGCCGCTTCCGAAGCCCTGCTTACCTATCTGCGCGACGCCCCCAACGGCCTGCTGCCCCTCGGCGACAAAAGTGAGCCGGATGATATTTACCGTCGCGTGGGCATGAGCAAAAAAGTCTTCAAAAAGGCTCTTGGCGCTTTGTACAAGCAGGGGTTGGTACATCTTGCCCCGGAGCACACGCAACTGCTCAACCAAGCTGAGTAACGGAGTCTTCGTTGAGATTTTATGGCGCTGTCTGGGCTTCTTTTCTTCGGAAGGAGCCCCGACAGCGCTATGTTTTTGGCCTGATAGGTGGACCGCAGGCAACGCCCCGCCGCTCGGCACCATCTGCTACCGGGAGCGGCGTTTGTGAGCAGGAGCACGTACAACGGGACACCTCCTGGCCTCACTCCCACCCTAGCCTGCTCCTGCTATTCTGATTTCTACGCTCAGCGCCATGCCCAAAACTGCTCTTATTGCCGGTGCCAGCGGCTTGGTTGGCTCGCATCTGTTGCCACTGCTACTGGCCTCGGAGCGGTACGACCGGGTTATTAGCGTAGGACGGCGGCCGCTGCCGATGGTGCATCCGAAACTAGAGCAACGGCTGCTGGATTTCGACCGGCTGGAAGACCACCGCCTGCAGCTCATTGCCGATGACGTGTTCTGCTGTCTGGGAACTACTATGCGGCGGGCGGGCTCCCGGGCTGCCTTTTATCAGGTTGACTACTTGTATGTAGTGAAGCTGGCGGCCCTTACTGCCGCTAACTTTGCGGCCCAGCTGCTGGTGGTATCGGCAATGGGGGCTGCGGCGGGCTCCCGCGTGTATTATAACCGCGTGAAAGGCGAAATGGAAGACACTGTGCGGCAGGCTCCATTCCGGGCTATCCATTTTTTTCGACCATCTCTGCTGTTGGGCAACCGGACCGAGCAACGCCTGGGTGAGCGGCTGGGGGCGCTGGCGCTGCAACTCCTGAAGCCGGCACTCCGGGGGCCACTGCAGAAATACCGCGCCATTCCCGCCGACACGGTAGCGCGGGCCATGCTACGCGCCGCCGAAGCAGAGAGCAGCGGCCCGCAGGTGCATCTTTCCGATACCATTGCCCGGGAAGGCCACCGGACTCGGTGATATATCGGGACAAGTTGTACTTTTGCCGGAAGACTACCATTTACATTTTCCTTTCTGCATGAAGTATTTGTTTGTTGGCGCGGTAGCCTTGGGGCTGTTGACGGTAAGTGAAGGGGCGCAGGCTCAAAGCAAAAAGAAAGGCAGCTCAGGCGCTGGCTACCAGACGGGCATCGGCCTGCGCGGCGGCGGCTGGTCGTCGGGCCTCACAGTGAAGCACTTTCTCAGCGGCAAAAACAATGTGGCGTTTGAAGGCCTGCTGACGCGCGAGTACGCCGCCCGCGGTGGCCGCGTCACCCTGTTGCTGGAAAAGCATCTGCCCGTTTCGGATTTCAAAGGCCTGCAGTTTTACTACGGCGCCGGGGCCCATATTGGCTCCTACCGGGGCCGTTACTACTTTGAAGACGTGCGCTTCCGTCGTAACAAAGACAAATACTACTACCGCCAGTACTGGTATGATGACACCAACTACATTGTAGGCGGTGCCGACCTAATTCTGGGTATTGAGTACAAGATGGAAGACCTGCCCTTCACGCTTGGTGTCGATTACAAGCCGTTCTTCGAGGTGTTCGATGGCTACACGGGCTTCTATAATGATGCGGCAGTAAGCCTGCGCTTTGCCTTCTAAGTCCTCACTACAGCATATTTTTACTGTCTGGCCCCGTATCTACGGGGCCAGACTTTTTATATAAATTTTCCACTATTACATATAACCAAAATTCAGTACCTTCCGAAGCCGGCTAATCGGTTTTAGAAGGATACTGCTGATGACAACTGTTCGTTTCCTGGTGTTGGTGAGCGTACTGCTGCTGGGTTTGCAAAGCCAGGCTCAGCACCTGCCCCGCGCGCTTACCCGGCCCGGTATATTGCAGGAGGCTACCTCCCTCCGTGCTGCCCGCACCACCTCTACCCGGCCCGGCAGAATGGTATACTACAGCTGGAACCCCGCGCAGGTCGCCTGGACTCAACCGTTGCTGAACCAGCTCACCTATACCTCCCAAGGCCAGCTCTCCGAGCGCCTCACCTCCGACTCGACTACTGCCACGGCATTTCAGCGCGTTGCCTACACCTACGACAGTCAGGGAAATCTGCTGGAACAGACAGTCCAGACTGGCAACGGCCTGCCCTGGGTAAATCAGTTCCGCTACCTCACCAGCTACGATACCCAGAATCAACTGATTGAAGAGCTCAGCCAAATCTGGATGAACAACGCCTGGCAAACCACCGACGGCTACCGTTACCAGAATACCTATGCCGGCTCCGTACTCACCCAGCAAATAGTACAGCTGTTCAGCGCCGGTACTTTCGTGAATGACACCCGCTTTGACTACACGCTTACCAATGGCCAATGGACCGAAGTTACGGCCCAGCGCTGGACGGGTACCGGCTGGATGAATGAGGAACACATCTTGGACCTGACATGGTATAGCTGGGCCAATCGGCAGCCGGCCGGGTTCCGGGTGCAGACGTGGCAGAACGCCGGACAGTGGGCCGATTTTCAGCGCTACAGCATCAGCTACTCGCCTACCGGCACCACAGTTCAACTGCTGGAAGAGGCATTGCCAGGTGGCAGCTGGCAGAATTTCGCCCGCTACACCACCCCCTTGGATGCCCAGGGCAACGACCTGGGTTACCGCCAGGAAGACTGGCTGAACGGCGGTTGGGTGCTTACCAATGAAGTACGCGCCCAGCTCCGCTACGATGCCCAAAACCGGCTCATCAAGCGTATTGAGCAGCTATATTCTCCCATTACCGCGCAGTTTTCTAACCAGCAGCTGGTTACCTACAGCAACTTTCAGAACGTGGTTACCACCACCGCAGCCGCTCACCCCACCATGCGGCTTCTCCTGTATCCGGTACCGGCTACCGACGTCCTCCATCTGGAAATCAGCCGCCTTCCGCTACAGCTGACGGGGATACCACTGGAAATCCGGGCGGCCACGGGACAGGTGGTGCAGCGCCAGGTAGTACAGCCCCAATCAGGCACGCTCCGGATCAGCCTGCCCGTTCAGATGCTGCCGCCCGGCCTATACAGCCTGTATCTGCACACGCGGGAGGGCCCGGTAGTGCAGCGGTTTTTACGCGAGTAAACTGCCAAAAAAGGCTCTGCCGCCGGAGCAACAGAGCCTTTCCTTTTAGGTAAAACGCGTTACCGAACCCGATAGTAGCGGTGAGGCCGGTAGTTGTAGTACGGGCGCGGAGCCGGCGTCACAATAATGGGCCTTGGCGCCACCACCACCGGAGCCGGCCGGTAGTATGGGCGGTAGGCCGGCCGGTAATAGGGCCGTGGACGAACTACTACGGCGGTAGTAGCAGGCACCGTAGCTACGCAGCTGGTTAGCAGAGAGGCAGCCGTTACAAGCAGTACGGCTACCAGGGCCGGAAATTTCAGTAGGTTTTTCATAAGCAAGTCACGTAACAGGGCTACTCCGTTGCGGAGCGGCCGGGTTATCAGTTGGACGATGCTCACCGGGCAAGGTTTAATGCCAGAGGGCCCGGTTTGCGGAAACCGGGCCCTCTGGCATTAATAGGAGACGAGCTGCTTACTTCTTCACGCCCCGATACTCGTCGTTGAGGTGCTTGAGTACGGTGTTGGTGATGTCGAGGTCTTTGCGGCCGTAGGCAATGGTGCCGCTGGGGGCAGCAATCAGAATCAGGCGGTAGCCGTTGCTTTTGCCGTATTTCTCAATTTGCTTGTTGATGCGCTCCAGTACCTGCTGGGTCATTTTACCTTCCTCTTCCTGGGCCTGGCGCTGCAGTTTTTCCTGCTCCTGGGCCACCTGCATCTGGCGCTGCTGCAGTTGCTGCTCGGTGGCGGCGCGCTGTTCCTGCGTCATGCTCTCGGCTTTCTGCTGATACTGCTGCACGGCCGTCTGGAAGCCGCGTACCAGCGTCTGGTTCTGGGCTTCCCAGCGGCGGGCCTTGGCCTCGAAGTTCTTGCGGGCATCTTTCATCCCCTGGTAGCCATCCAGCAGCTTGCCTGATTCCACGTAGGCTACTTTCTCCGTATCGGCTACGGCTACTATATCATCCACCTCCTCCTCCGCCGGAGCAGTGGTTACGGTGCCCGTAGAGTCGGTGGTTTTTACCACGGCCACTGGTTTGCGGGTAGCAGCAGCGGGCTTGCCGGCAAAATGCAGGTAGAACAATACGGCTACGGCAATAGCCAATACTACATTGATGGCCAGCTGGAGAGAATTTTTCATTCAAAAACAGAGGAAAATAATGAAAGTGCCGTTGGACGGCCAGCCAAAAGTACGGGAAAGTTGGCGTTGCACCGAGGTGGGTGGCAGGTAGCCGGTACCAGGCAATACATGACGGAATGGTCGGCCTGAAGGTAGAGTCGGGTAATGACCGGTGGGTTGCCCCGGCTATACCTTCAGCAGCCCGCTCACGACTTATTTCGCTTCCTCCTCGCCGGCTTCCTCGTCTTCCTCGGTTTCTACCTCCGTCGGCTTGGTGGGTTTTTCGTCGAAGGGAGCAGCCAGGTCGGTGCGGCTGGGCGTGGTATCGGTGCGGCCTACGTGTACCAGCGCGTCGCCCTGGTTTACTACGGGCATGTGGTTGAGGCCGATAATGTAGCCTGCCACCGGCGACTCCAGCCGGACGGAATTTTCCCCATACGGGTCGGCTACGGAGCCAAACACCTGCCCTTTTTCAATGTACTGACCCAGCTTTACCAGGCTCCGGAACAAGCCGGCGTATTTGGCCCGCAGCCAGGTGGAGCGCATGCACACTACCGTAGGGCGGGCCGGCAGCGCCGTTTCGGGCAGCATGTCCAAATGGTGCAGTACCCGCAAAGTACCGGCAATGCCCAGGTCGATGCCTTCCTCATCGAGCCGCAACGACTCCCCGGTTTCGTATACGATAATACGGCGGCCCTCCTGCATGGCCGTTTCGCGCAGGGAGCCGGGCCGCAGGCCGGCGTGCAGCGTAAACGGGGCCCCAAACGCATCGGCCAGCTCATCGGTTTCGGCATCCTGGTGCAGCAGGCAGCGAATCTGGGGAATATTGGCCCGCGCCGCGCCGCCCGTATGAAAGTCAATACCGTAGTCAATCAGCGGCATGATTTCGCGCATGAAGCGGTGGGCCACGCGGCTGGCCAGGGAGCCGCGCGGGTTGCCCGGAAACGAGCGGTTCACGTCTTTGCCATCGGGTACTTCCCGTGAGAAGTTCAGAAACCCGTAAATATTGAGGATGGGAATGGCAATGATAGTTCCCCGGAGCGGCCGCAGCATATCGCGCCGGATCATGCGGCGGATAATTTCAATGCCGTTCACCTCGTCGCCGTGCATGCCGGCCATCAACAGCACCGTCGGGCCGGGCTCCGTGGAGCGGAATACGTGTACCGGAATATCGATAACCGTACCGGAAGGCAGCCGCGAAATCACCAGTCGCGTGAGGACCCGTTCGCCGGGGGCAATGGTCAGACCATTCAGACAGAGGGGCTCGGGAGTAGCGGCAAAGGGCAACGGCAGATACCTTATGACTCAGGCCTCCAGCCCCGAACCGATGAAGCAAACCTGTGCTCGGCGCAACGCTGGAGCCCTGCACCACGGCCCCTGTACCAAGGCCTTCCTGCCACCATCCACCCACTGTACCCGATACGGATTACCGTTCCGGAAGGTACAAAAAACTGCTGCTTTCCTGAGCCAGCGCGTATTCTGCCCTGGAGAGCCGCTTAATCCGGCTGCGAGTCGGGCAGTGGTGCTGCCGAAGCCTGCGGAGTCGTCCGCTTGCTCTTTTTCTTTTTGGCCAGCTCCACGGTGTACTCAATGATTTTGCCGGCAATATCGAGGCCCGTAGACTTCTCAATTCCCTCCAGGCCCGGTGAAGAGTTGACCTCCAGCACCAGCGGTCCGCGCTTGCTCTGGAGCATATCTACGCCGGCAATGCCCAGCCCCAGCGCTTTGGTAGCCAGCAGTGCGGCCGCTTTTTCGGCCCGACTGAGCTTTACCAGCGTGCCCGAGCCGCCCCGGTGCAGGTTGGACCGGAACTCGCCCTCTTTGCCCTGGCGCTTCATGGCTCCCACCACTTCGCCGTTTACCACGAAGGCCCGCAAATCGGCTCCTTTGCTTTCGGCAATGAATTCCTGAACAATAATGCGGGCCTTGAGGTTGTGGAATGCCTCAATGACCGATTGAGCAGCCTTTTCTGATTCGGCCAGCACCACGCCCAGGCCCTGAGTGCCTTCCAGCAGCTTAATGATGACGGGCGCGCCACCCACCTGCTGAATCATTTCCGGCACATCGTCGGAATAATTGGTGAAGGCCGTTTTGGGCATGCCTACGCCGGCGCGGGCCAGAATCTGCATGGAGCGAAGCTTATCCCGGCTGCGTACAATGGCCTGGCTTTCTACGGCGGTGCGCACCTTCATCATTTCAAACTGCCGCACCACAGCGCAGCCATAAAACGTGACGGAAGCCCCGATGCGCGGAATGATGGCATCAATACCTTCCAGCTTCTGGCCCTGGTAGATGATGCCGGGCTTGCCTTTTTCCAGCACCAGGTTACAGTGCAGATGGTCCACTACCACAGCCTCATGCCCGCGCTGCGCGGCGGCTTCTACCAGGCGGGTGGTAGAGTATAGCTTTGGCTCACGCGAGAGAATAGCCAGTTTCATTGAGCAGGAATAGGTAATGGAAGGGAATACGAGCCGAAGTGCGCCGGCACAAAGATAGGCGCAGCCAGGGGGCGCACCTCATAGTTCAGCGGGCCGCCGGCTGATTTTTGTACGAAAGATTCCGCCGCGCTACATCTACAACCAGGCGTGCCTGCCGGAGCAGCACCCGGCCAATCAGCACCGGATACTTCATATCGGAGCGGTCTGAGAGAGAAAACTCCGTGTCAAACACTTGCCCAAACAGCCGGATGCCGGCCCGGATAACGTACCGCTCCTGCACCTCGCCGTTGGATGACCGAATGTCGCGCAGGGAAAACTCCTCAAACTGCATAGGCGAGCCATCAAAATTGGGGTGCGAGGGGTCCAGCAATTGCACATGCAGCACCCGCCGGCCGTCGGGGTGGGTTTCCACGTGAATGTTGGAGCAGTGGATTGCGCCGGTGTAAGCGCCGGTATCTACTTTAGCCTCCACTCCCCACAGCTGAAACGCCGGAAAGTCGACCAGTTCCCGCCGCCCCACGGTCCGCTTCGGTACGCGCTGCTTCATAGCAAAGGTGAAATGGTGAAGTAGTGAAATGGTGAGTTTGCCGTGCTGCCAGCGCAATATGCACAGGCAGCGCTAATAGAACGAAAAACTCACCATTTCACTACTTCACTATCTCATTGCTAGCCCTTGTAGCTGATGCGGTACACGGCGTCGTTCTGGTCGTCGCTGACCAGCAGGGAGCCATCAGGGAGCACCAGCAGGCACACGGGGCGGCCCCAGGGCGTCTGGCCCTGCAGCCAGCCATCGGCAAAGGTTTCGTAGCTCACGGCCTGTTTGCCGGTGGCATCCAGCTTCACCAGACTGATGCGGTAACCAATTTTGCTGCTGCGGTTCCAGGAGCCGTGCTCGGGAACAAATATCTGGTTACGGTATTGGGCTGGAAATTTGGTGCCGGTATAAAACTTCATGCCCAGGGCCGCCACATGGGGGCCCAGCTTGCGGGCGGGCTTCACGTACGTATCGGCCGATTTGCCCTTGCCGAACTCGGGGTCGGCCACATCACCGGCGAAGAAATACGGAAAGCCAAAGTGCTGACCAGGCCCGGCGGCGCGGTTGAGCTCATCGGCAGGCAGGTTGTCGCCCAGCTGGTCGCGGCCGTTATCGGTAAACCAGAGGGCCTTGTCGCGCGGACTCCAGTCGAAGCCCACGGTGTTGCGCACGCCGTAGGCGTAGGTTTCCAGACCGGTACCATCAGCATTCATCCGGTTGATGGTGGCATAGATGGGCTCCTCAGGCAGACAGGTATTGCAGGGTGCGCCCACCGGCACGTAGAGCTTGCCATCGGGCCCGAAAGCAATGTAACGGTAGCCGTGCCACTCCTTATCGGGCAGTTTGCCATACACGACCACTGGCTTCGGCTTCTGCTTCAAACGGGCCGCAATGTTATCGTAGCGCAGAATCCGGTTGATTTCGGCTACGTACAACGCGCCGTTGCGCACGGCCACGCCGTTGGGCGCGTTCAGGCCGGTGGCAATGGTTATTACTTCGTCGGCACGGCCATCCTTGTTGCGGTCCGGCAGGGCATACACCTTGTCGTCCTTGGTGCCCACGTACACGGTGCCGTCGGGGCCCACGGCCAGCTCCCGGGCGCTTTTCACGTTGCGGGCAAAGTAGCTGATGGTGAAACCGGCGGGCAGCTTGATTTTGCTCAGATTGACATCGGGGGCCGGTGCCGATTTGGGCTCGGGCACGAAGGCAGCCAGCGGAGCCAGCAGCAGCGGGAGGAGAAGGCGCGTGTTCATACTGCCACTAACCCGCTACTGCCGTTGAAGGTTGCTTTAGCCCGTTGTTAGTTGTCAGTTGCTGGTTGTTAGTGCGGCACCAACAATCAGCAACTGACAACTAACCCATTTATATCCGGTCGGTGCGTTGGCGGAGCAGGCGCTCATACTCGCGCTCCGAGAGTTGGGATTTGCCGAAGCCGCCGTACACGCCCACTCCGTTCATGAATACGCCAATACCCCAGAACACCGTCGACCATACGGGCCAGGGAATACCACCGTGGCTGTGCCGGTCCGTGAGGGCCCAGATAGTCCAGAGCAGCGCATTCACGGCGAAATACGTAAACAGATGGGACTTGAATTTAGCACGAGCTTTTGCCATACGCCACAGTTGGGGGTCACGAGCCGGAGTTTCCATGATGGGGTTCAGATTACAGGTGGTTGACTGAAACAAACGTATGGTTTTCATCAATATACACAAACTGCTATTTACCCAAGCGGCAGTTTCGCGTACTTGAATCGTCAAAAAAGCCGTCCGAACTGTTTCGGGCAAGGGCTTCCCCATTTTGCAAAATCACCACTTCACCACTCATCCCAGCCGCGAGACGCCGCCAGACACAATGAACTTCATTACCTCCGAGCTGGGCAGGTCGAGGTAAGTGACGTTCTGCACGGGCACCAGCACCAGTTCGCCCGAGAAGTTGTAGGAGTGCGGGAAGTACACAGCCAGCAGATCGTCGCGGTGGATGGCCTGCATGCTGGGCTGGGTGACGAAGCCCATCTTGAAGGTCTGGTCCGTGGCGCTCATACGTACCAGCACCGGACGGTTGAACTTCTGGTTGTCGCCCACGAAGGCGTCGAACAGGTCTTTCAGGCTGGAATAGATGATGCTCACCAGCGGCGTGCGGTGCAGCAGCCGCTCCGTAATAATGAGAAACGGCCGCACCAGAAACGATTTGGCTACGAACCCCACGGCCGTTACCAGCAGCACGGCTACCACCAGCCCCAGACCGGGCACATCGAAGCTCAGCCCCGCGAACAGCTCGTTCAGCCAACGCAACAGCGCGTACAGGATATAGATGGTCAGCCCGATGGGGGCCACAATCAGAAAGCCGCTGAGAAAGTAATTGAGAATGCGCCGCATTGGTAGAATGTAAATAGCCGGGAAGGCCCGGCTGCGGTGCAAGAACGCAACCGGGCAGCATATCTGCATCAAAAAAGGCCTTCCCAACTACTTTGGAAAGGCCTTTTACAGGACATTTTGAAAAGTTAGACTACGTGTTCTGCCACTTCCTCAATCCGGTCCTTTACGCGCTGCATCAGCCACATGGGCGTGCTGGTGGCACCGCAAATACCTACTGATTCAGCTCCGTGGAACCACTCATCGTCCAGCTCCTGCTCGTTTTCCACGAAGTAGCTGCGTGGGTTGGTTTTGTTGACTACGGAGAACAGGGCTTTGCCATTGGAGCTTTTGCGGCCACTTACGAATACTATTACGTCGTGCTCCACGGCAAACCGGGCCAGAGCCGGCTCCCGGTTGCTGACCTGCCGACAGATGCTGTCATTGGCATCAAACGACTCCAGCGAGCCGCCGGCCGCCTGAATCCGCTCTTCCATCAGGGCTTTCATGTGGTAGAAGCCGGCCGTGCTCTTGGTGGTCTGGCTGAACAGCGTGACAGGGCGCGTAAAATCCACCTGGTCCAGATCCTGCTCCGTCATAACAATGACGGCCTGGTTGAGCGTCTGGCCCGTGAGGCCGGTTACTTCGGCGTGGCCTGGCTGACCGTAAATTACAATCTGACCGTTCTGACGGGTACTGGCATCGAAGGCGTGCTTTACCCGGTTCTGCAGTTTCAACACCACGGGGCAGGAAGCGTCAATCAGCTCAATGTTGTTGCGCAGGGCCAGCTCATACGTGGCCGGCGGCTCGCCGTGGGCCCGGATGAGCACCTTGGCGTCGTGCAACTCTTCCAACTGCTCCCGGTCGATGATGCGCAACCCCAGCGCATGCAGGCGCTCCACCTCCATGCGGTTGTGCACAATGTCGCCGAGGCAATACAGGGTTTCCTGCTGGGCCAGCTCGTCTTCGGCCATCTGAATGGCAAACTCAACGCCGAAACAGTAGCCGGAATTTTTATCGATGGTGACGTTCATGAGCTCCTTGTTTAGCGGGGAAGCCATCAGGGGGTAAGCTGCGGACGGCTCCTCTGAAGTCCGCAGGGTAGCGAATCCTGTGCCGTAATTTGAAGTATAACAGCCGAAAGCAGTTTTTCCTTCCTTGACCAAATAATTCTAGTGAGTATTCCGGTGCTCCCCGCCCGCTGCTGCCAACGAAAACAGGGAAGCCGATACGCGCTCCAGCACAAAATCCACCTGTTCGTCAATCATCATGTGAGTTGTGTCGAGCAGCACGGCATCGGGGGCGCGGCGCAGGGGGCTCTCGGTGCGGGTAGAGTCGAGGTGGTCCCGTTTGCGCAGGTTTTCTACAATATCCTCTACCGGTACCTGCTCGCCTTTCACGGCCAGCTCTTCCTGGCGGCGCAGGGCGCGGGTCAGCACATCGGCCGTCATAAACACCTTTACTTCGGCATCCGGAAAAACGGTGGTGCCAATGTCGCGGCCATCCATCACAACGCCGCGCTTGCGGGCCATGCGCTGCTGCTGGCGCACCATAGCGTGGCGCACGGCCGGAATGCCCGATACCTCGCTGACCAGGTTGGAGATGCGCATCTGCCGGATTTCATCTTCCCGGATGGTGCCATCCAGACACAGCTCATTGCGGCCAGTTTTGCGGTTGCGCTTGAACGTGATGTGCATCTCGTGCAGGGCCTGCTCAATGCGCGGTAAATCCTCGAAGCTGATACTGTTCTCCAGCAGGTACAGTGTTACGGCCCGGTACATAGCTCCGGTATCAATGTAGGCGTAGCCCAGTTCGGCGGCTACTGCCTTGGCCGTGGTGCTTTTGCCGCAGGAAGAATAGCCGTCGATGGCAATGACGATTTTTCGCATGACAGGTTCGCTGCTTGGCTCAGGCTGACGGGAAGGACTCACTAAATCCAGGTTTTACGGCCTGGCTTGGCAGCCAGACGCTCGGGTACACTCGCAAAAAACGTCGCTACTGACTGGCTCAGGCCCTTGGTCAGCTGCTCGCTTACGCGGTAAAAAGGGTTAAAGAAATTCACCTCGTCGATGCCAACGCCGGTAGTGCCGTCGCGGCCTTTCGCCCACTCGCCTTTGTAGGTGTTCACCATGCACTGGCCCAGAAAGCAGCCTAAAGCAGTGATTACACCTTGGCGCTCAGCCTCCTTAATAGAAGAGCGCTGCTCCTCAATAAACTCGGCGAGGCGCTGCACAGCAGCGGCATCGTAGGTATTTACACGTAGCTGCTGACGCACGGCTTCGGCGGCCGTAATAAGGGAGGCAATCGGATTTTCGTCGGGCATGAGGTGCGGGTTAGTTGACAGCGGACTGCGGATTGGCTTGCTGCCAGTAGGCGTAGGTGCGTAAAATCTTCCGCATATCCTCCCGCCACAGCTTGCCTTTGGAAATTTGTGTAGCCAACTCCGGACAGTCGCCCACCAGCGGCAGCATGGCCTCAATAAAGGCACGACGCCCAATGGGTACCACCACCGCGTCACCGGTTGTGGACTGCACCACTAATTCGAATACCGAAGCCGGAATACCATTTACGCTAGGCTCACCGAACAAAATCAGCCGACGCGGCACTTTAAAGGCGGTGAGTTGGCCGTATTTGTAGAGACGATGCGCAAACACAGCTTCCAGGTTGCCTTTTTTGACTTTCAGGTTGCGTAATACTTCAAACGTATCCTGACCGGTTACGTAGGCTTTCACCTGCTTGGCTTGGTAGGTAACGGTGTCTTTTTTATCCTGGGACAATACGCTTAGCTGACCGGGAACACCCACGTACAATAATCCTTCCTGCCAGGCTCCGCCCTCGATTTTATACGTGCCTACCGTAGCGGGCGCAGGAATATACCGGTACGTCATGGGTTGATGATACATCGGTATGGGCATAGGGGTAGCCATTCGCGGAGGCGAGTACGTTGGCATCATCTGCCCGCATAGAGTGTATGGGCTCACTAACAGGCCTACAATCAGCAGGGCATACCAGAAGATGTGTTTCACGGATGCAGACAACGTGTAGCGTACAGAAATAACTAATCCGGCCAGAATCACTAAACAGAGTTAGTGACTTTCGCAGGGGCAGGGTACTTTGCCGAACTTGGCTTTACGCTTCATGGAGGCAGTTTTTTTCTGCTGCGGAGTGCGCGCGACGCAACCGGCCGTCAGCAGGCCCGAACCCCCAAGCAGGGCGGCCAGAAGCAAAGTCACAATCTTTCTCACGGCGCGGATTTTCGGCAAATATACGGTTCTTTACCCGTTGACCGCCCCGCGACTGTACTTTTCCCTGATCCTCTCCCCTGCCCTATGCCCGCCGAATTTCAACTGCACGCCAACGTTATTAACCTGTTTGACAACACCATAGCCCCGGCCACTCTGCACGTAGCGGCTGGCCGCATCCAACGCATTGAGCCCACCGGCGCTACTACGGCTGATCCGACGTTACCCTATGCGCTGCCGGGTTTTGTAGATGCCCACGTGCACGTGGAAAGCTCACTGCTGGTGCCCTCCGAGTTTGCCCGGTTGGCCGTGACGCACGGTACCGTCGCCACCGTCTCGGACCCGCACGAAATTGGCAATGTGCTGGGAGTTGTCGGTGTGCAGTATATGCTCCGGAATGGGGCTCAGGTACCCTTTAAGTTCTGCTTTGGGGCCCCATCCTGCGTGCCCGCCACACCATTTGAAACTGCCGGGGCCGAGATAACCGCTCAGGATATCGAGCTGCTGTTCCGCGACCATCCCGAAATCGGCTACCTGGCGGAGATGATGAACTGGCCGGGCGTGCTGAACCGGGATGAGCAGGTGATGGAAAAAATCCGGCTGGCCCAGCAATATGGCCGCCCTGTGGATGGCCACGCTCCCGGCCTGCGCGGCAACGATGCGGCACACTATGCCTCCGCCGGCATCAGCACCGACCACGAGTGTTTCACGGCCGAGGAGGCCCTCGACAAGCTGGCCGTGGGGATGAAAGTGCTGATTCGGGAAGGCTCCGCGGCCCGCAACTTTGAGGCCCTCATCGATTTGCTACCCGAGCATTACGAAAACCTCATGTTCTGCTCCGATGATAAGCACCCCGATACGTTGGTGCTGGGCCACATCAACCAGCTGGTGCAGCGTGCCGTGGCCCGGGGCCAGGAGGTGCTGAAGGTGCTCCGCGTGGCCTGCCGCAACCCCGTGGAACATTATAAGCTGCCCGTCGGGCTGCTCCGGGAAGGGGACCCCGCCGACTTTATCGTGGTGGATAACCTCACCGATTTTGCCGTTCGGCAAACCTACCTGAACGGCGAGCTGGTGGCCGACAACGGCCAGACGCTGATTCCGGCGGTACCGGTGGCGGTGGTCAATAACTTCGATACTAACCCAGTGCAGCCAGCGGATTTCCAGCTGCCTGCACCGCAGGCAGCGGCCACCGTGCGCGTAATTGAGTGCTTCGATGGGCAGCTTATTACCGCCCGCCAAGATGTGCCGGCCCGCGTGGAGAATGGACTGGTAGTAGCCGATGTACCTCGTGACGTACTGAAGCTCACGGTAGTAAACCGTTATCATGCCGCCCCACCGGCCGTGGCCTTTATCCAGGGCTTTGGGCTGCAGCGCGGGGCGCTGGCCAGCAGCGTTGGCCACGATTCCCACAACATCACCGCCGTCGGCTGCGACGACGCGAGCCTGGCACGGGCCGTAAACCTGGTTATTGAAGCCCGGGGCGGCCTGGCCGTAGTGGAACCCGATGGCCGGGAATTAATCCTGCCCCTGCCGGTAGCTGGCCTGATGTCGGATCAGCAGGGTCCAGAGGTAGCCGCCGCTTATACGGCCGTGGATACGCTGGCCAAAGAGTTGGGCTCTTCGCTGCAGGCTCCCTTCATGACGCTGTCGTTTATGGCACTACTGGTAATTCCCAGCCTTAAACTCAGCGACAAAGGCCTGTTTGATGGCGAGTCGTTCCGGTTTGTAGAGGCCGTAGTGTAAGAATAGCAGTCAACGAGAAAAGCCAACAGGTAGAGTACCGACAGTCGTGCTGTTCAGTACTCTACCCGTTGGCTTTTTCTCGTTGAACTAGGGTTAAAACCGCTTTTTCAGCAGCTTTTCCATTTTTTCCTCCGTCAGGGGTTTGGCCAGGTACTCCACGCCTTCGTACTGCGCTACGCGGGCAGTATCGGCGGCGTGCATAGAGGTGGTAAGTACCGCCATAACAGTTTTTTCGCGCACCGATTCCGGCAGGGAGCTGAACAGCTTCAAAAACTCAAAGCCATCCATGCCAGGCATTTTCAGATCCACAAATACCAGGTCGGGTGCTTCGGCGGCAGGCTGCTCACCGTTGGGGCCGCCCCATAGCTCCTGATATGCCTGCTCAGCCTTGCTGAAGGTGTGGATTTGCTCCGCCACTTCCAGCCGGTTCAACAGCCGGTTGTTCAGAAAGCTGGTAGTTTCATTGTCGTCTACCAGCACTACATTCCGGAGCTTCTTGGTCATAAGGAGGAAAAGAATAAAACAGCTAACGCGGCAGCGCGGCTTACAGCCAGCCCTGTTCCCGCATCCAGTCGTCGTTGTAAATTTTGCCGAGGTAGCGGGTACCGTGGTCAGGCAGAATAATGACCATCGTATCACCTTCCTTGAGGTGCTCTTTGGCATATTCCAGCGCGCCATGCACTGCCGAGCCGCACGACCAGCCCACAAACAGGCCTTCTTCCTTGGCAAGGCGGCGCGTCATCAGTGCCGCATCCTTATCGGTTACCTTGATAAACAGATCAATCAGGTCGAAGTTTACATTTTTAGGCAGAATATCTTCGCCGATACCCTCCGTTTTATACGGATAGATTTCGTTCTCATCGAAGATGCCGGTTTCCTTGTATTTCTTGAAAACAGAGCCGTACGTATCTAGCCCTATCGCCTGCAGGGCAGGGTTTTGCTCCTTCAGGTACTTAGCGGTGCCGCAGATGGTACCACCAGTGCCTACCCCCGCCGCGAAGTGCGTAATGGTGCCTTCTGTTTGCTGCCAGATTTCGGGGCCGGTGCTCTCGTAATGCGCCGCCGTATTCGACATATTGTCGTACTGGTTGGGGTAGAACGAGTTAGGCGTTTCCTCACTCAGGCGCTTGGCTACTGAATAATAGGAACGGGGGTCCTCAGGAGCCACATCTACAGGGCACACCACTACCTGCGCCCCCACGGCCCGCAGAATATCCTGCTTCTCTTTGCTCTGTTTGTCGCTCATCACGAAGATGCACTGGTAGCCCTTCGCAATGGCGGCTAGCGCCAGGCCCATGCCGGTGTTGCCGCTGGTGCCTTCAATAATGGTTCCGCCCGGCTTCAGCAGGCCTGCTTTTTCGGCATCTTCCACCATTTTGATAGCCATGCGGTCCTTCACCGAGTTGCCAGGGTTGAAGTACTCTACTTTAGCCAGGATAGTGCCTTTGATACCGGCAGTTACGCTGTTCAGTTTGACCAGCGGCGTGTTGCCGGTAGCCTCTACAATGTTGTTCAGGTACATTTCGGGTGAGAGAAACGAGTGGTAATGCGAGAGAGGCCGCAAAGGTACGGATTCCGGGCGGGAGCAGCAGGCTGTGCGTGCAGATCGACTGCTAACCTGATCCGCTGATTGGATCATGTATATCCGGGGAATGTGGCCTGCGGAATCCGGGAAGGATGGTAAATCGGATAAATCCGGGATTCGCTTCGCCCGACAGGCAAAAACCTCTACTTTTGCCCCGCCGCCGGCTTGGCCGCTGCGGCAGTATCCCACCCACACATCAGCATCTTCCGCTAACCCCACTTCTTCTCATGAGTGTTCTGGTAAACAAGGATTCCAAAGTGATTGTGCAGGGCTTTACGGGCTCCGAAGGCTCGTTTCACGCCCAGCAGATGATTGAGTACGGCACCAACGTGGTGGGTGGCGTAACGCCCGGCAAAGGCGGTACCCAGCACCTGGAGCGCCCCGTGTTCAACACCGTGGCGGAAGCCGTGGAGCAAACCGGCGCCGATACCAGCATCATTTTCGTGCCGCCGGCTTTCGCCGCCGACGCCATCATGGAAGCTGCCGACGCGGGCATTAAAGTTATTGTGACTATCACCGAAGGCATTCCGACCAAGGACATGATTGCGGTGAAGGAGTACCTGAAAGGCCGCGAAGGTCTGCGCATGATCGGGCCCAACTGCCCCGGCGTAATGACCGCCGGCGAGTGCAAAGTGGGCATCATGCCCGGCTTCATCTTCCAGAAAGGCCGCGTAGGTATCGTATCCAAGTCGGGCACCCTGACCTACGAAGCCGTTGACCAGCTTACCAAAGCCGGCCTGGGTCAGACCACGGCCATCGGCATCGGCGGTGACCCCATCATTGGCACCACTACCAAAGAAGCCGTGGAGCTGCTCATGAACGACCCCGAAACTGAGGGCATCGTTATGATTGGTGAAATCGGTGGCGGTATGGAAGCCGAAGCTGCTCGCTGGATCAAGGAAACCGGTAACAAGAAGCCCGTAGTAGGCTTTATTGCCGGCCAGACCGCCCCTCCCGGCCGTCGCATGGGCCACGCTGGCGCCATTGTAGGCGGTGCCGACGACACAGCTGCTGCCAAAATGGCTATTATGCGCGAGTGCGGCATCCACGTAGTAGACTCGCCCGCCGAAATTGGCGACACGATGCTGCGCGTGCTGGGAAGCAAATAATTGCTATTCTAATTTGTCTGCTTAAACAAAAAGCGGCTTCCGGCTTCGGAAGCCGCTTTTTGTTTAAGTGGATTTTACCAGCTTGGTTGTTCCATTCGGACTGATAATGGGAGTGCCCTCTACCGGCTCAGAATAGCCACCCATCTGCTAGGATAATGCATTGACCCCATTTTTTTGGTCCTTTATCTAAGCCCTGTTTCAATAGTATAGATTCTTAACGCTGAACTGATAACTTTGGAAACAGAGGGACCACCTGGCCCTCACCTCCACCGTTACTGCATGAGAAAAGTTATACTTTGGGTTTTCCTGTTAGTACTGCTGTGTCAAGTACCGGGGCAACTTCGGGCTCAAACGAATGCCGCCGCACCTGCTCCAACCAACCAGCCTGTGCCCAGATGGACGGCTATCCTGACGGCGCATCCCGATGACTGGCAGCTATTTATGGGCGCGGCTATTTGCGAAGAGGCGCAGCATTCCCGCCGCAAGCTTGTCTTTATCTGCCTGACCGGCGGACAGGCAGACGAGCCATCCGACCTGTATTGGAGAAGCCGGGAAGCTGGACACCGGGCCTCGTTGCGCCAGTCTGTAGAGCTGAATAAAACAGCTCCGGCGGGCACCACCGGTACCGTAGCAGTAAACGGGCATACGATTGATATGTACCGCCAGCAAAATGTAGTAGCCTTCTATCTGCATCTGCCGGATGGTGGGGTTGGCGGTCGGGGCCTGTCGCGAGGCGGCTTTCAGAGCCTGCAGCAACTGCGCGATGCCGGGCGGCCTCTTACGCCCCTGAACGGTGGGAAGGCATACGCTTCTTGGGAAGAGTTGAAGCAAACCATCCGGGGGCTGCTGGCCCACGAAGCTATCAAGGGGCAGCTTACGATGCATATTCCGCTGGCTGATGCCCGCTGCAACCCCGGCGACCATTCCGACCATTACATGGCGGGCTCCCTGGCTCTGCAGACAATGCAGCAGCTGGAGTGTCGCTTTTTTCAGTACGTTGGCTACGACGTAAGCAAGCGCCCTGTTAATCTCTCGGCTACGCAGCAGAACAATCAGCGCCAGGTATATAAGGCTTACTGCCAAACTATGACGGCTGCGGGGCAGGAAGACCCCTGGGACGCCAAACACCTTGCCTTTATCGGTCATCAGTACATGCAGGTGAAGCACCAGACTGGTCCGCAGCTGCAGCCGGCACCTTCCCTGCTGCCAACTCCCCCCGCTGCTCCGCAGGATGAGGTTGATGAAGAAGCCTTGCTGGAAGCCAAGCTGGTACTAGAACCCGCCTATCCTAACCCCTTCTCAGAATCCAGCCAATTAGCGTATAACGTACCTGTAGCAGCTAATGTATGGCTGCGCATTATGGATATGCAGGGCCGCGAGGTAATGACGCTGTTGAATGGTTCACTGCAGTCTGTTGGACGCCATGAGCAGTGGCTGGATGTGCAGCGGTTTCCGGCATCCGGCAACTACATTGCTGAGTTGCGGGTAGGCCACCACCGGCGGCGTCACACCTTATCCGTGGTCCGCTAGCAGCTACACCTTTTTTTCTGCTCTACCTTTGCCGGGCTGGCTCTGGGCCGGCTCTATATACTCCACCCCTACCCCGCACATGCGTACCTCGCTTGCCGCTGCCTGGCGCTGGCGCCCCACTTCCTTTGTTCTGCTGCTGTTGGCACTTGTGCTGCAGGCATTGCTGGTGATGCGAGCTTTTGGAGCACTGCTTCTGGAACCTAGTCAACACCTGCTGGTAACTACTCAGGACGGCGCTAAAAATTACTACACGTTTCAGGCCTACATTCAGCAGCCGTGGTCCAACGGACTGACGTGGTTTGGCATGATGAACTATCCTTTCGGGGATTACTTGTTCTTCACGGATAACACGCCGTTGCTGGCCGTGCCGGTGCGGCTCTGGTCACACTACATTTCCGACCTCACGCCGCACGCGCTGGATGTGTACCACGGACTGATGCTGGCAGGCTTTTTCCTGAGTACGACGTTGCTTGTGGCAATACTGCGCCGGCTGATACGGCACTGGGGCCTCGTGCTGGTCTTTGCCTTGGTGCTGCCCTGGCTGAATCCGCAAACCAGCCGCCTGCTGGTGGGCCACTTCAACCTCTCCTACAGTTGGATTGTGCTGCTGGCCATCTGGGGGCTGCTGGGACTATACGAGCGGGTACAGGCTGGGCGGTCCATACGGCCGTGGGTAATGGTGCTGCTGGTGGGCTCCGTGGTGGCCGGCCTGATTCACCTGTACTACCTGCCGCTGCTGGCGCTTACGGTAGCCGGTTTCTTCGCCGCGTGGCTGCTGCCGAAACAGCAGTGGCGCAACCGTACCCTGAGCGCAGCCGCTGTGCTGCTTACGCTGGTGCCCACGCTGCTGTGCTTCCTGGTGGTACGCCTCACCGACGGCTACCGCACGCTACGCAGCATGCAGGCCACCGGCTTCAATTATGCCCCTTGGAAACTGCAGCTGTCGGCGCTGGTGAAGCCGGGCAGCTATCAGACGGTGCATTTCTGGCTGGAGCCCCGTGCCGAGCCCACGTACGAGTCGGTAGCTTACCTGGGAGCGTTTGCGCTGTTTGGCCTCACCTTTTTTGCAGTAGCCTGGCTGGTGCGGCGGCCGGCGGCCCGCGTATTCTGGCAGGCCTGGAAAGCGGCTCCCGAGCGGGCCTTTCTGCACCTGCTGCTGCTGGCGGCTCTGGTAGGACTGGGCGTTTCGCTGGGCACCGAGTACGCCGTGGCCGATGACCAGTACGTGTTCCAAAACTATTTCAGTGCCTTTTATTACCTGCAGAAAATCACCAAAGTGGTTACCCATTTCCGGGCTGTGGGCCGGTTTAGCTGGCCCTTCTTCTGGGCCGTGAACCTAATGGTGCTGGTGGCCCTGGATTTCTGGCTGCGCCGGAGCCAGTGGCGGGGCCGCTGGGTGGTGGCCGTGGCTCTGGTGGTGCTGGCGCTGCTCGATACGCGCGACACACTCAAGCACTACCGCAAATCATTGCTGCCTAATCTGCTTACCAATGCGCCGGCATTCCCAGAGCTGCAGCCCTTACTGAGCGGCCTGCAGCCAGGGCAGTATCAGGCCATTCTGCCGGTTCCCTTTTTCCATGTGGGCAGCGAAAACCTGAAGTTGACCGTGGACGACGACAACGCCCATTCTCTGCATGCCTACGAGCTGGCCCTGCACACCAACCTGCCGTTGATGGCCAGCAAGCTTTCCCGTACCCCTGAGGAGCATATAAAGCAGCTACGCAGCATATTTGGGGAGCAGGGTCCCGCGCCCGAACTGCGCCAGCAACTGCAGAAGAACGGCAAGCCGGTTCTGGTGCTTCTGGATGAGCGGTTTTATACCGGTGCCGATACCACCTTCAAATATCAGCAGCACAACCCGCTGGCTCAGCAGTTGATTGAAGCAGGTACCACCCTGCCCCAACGGCTGCAGCTCACGCCGCTGGCCCGCAGCGGTACGTTACGCCTGTACCGCTGGGACGTACGCTGATTCTTTGTCCTTCGCCTCAGAATTGCTGCGCTTTTACGCCCGACGGCGGCTCAGAATCCGGAGTAAGTTTGTGGTTTCCGTAAGCAGAATCCGTGGGTTCAGGCGCGAGAAGACGATGCCGGGCTTTAGCTCCACGGGCTGAGACAGTACCTGCATGTGTTTCGTGCGGGAAGCCAACAGCAGTAGCTCCAAATCGAAGAGGTACCGTTGGGTGGTAGTTCGCAGGAACAGTTGCCGGCCCGTGGCATTGAACCCCTTCAGACCACACTGCGTGTCCTCTACGGGCAGACGCAACACGTGGCGGGTAACCCGGCGCAGCAACCGGGAAACACGACGACGCGCCGGTGGTACATGGGCATAATACGCTGCATCCCGCACACCTACCACAATATCCGCCCCCGACTCTACCAACCGTTGGTACACGGCGGCCATGCTATGCTCCTGATATGGAAAATCAATATCCGTGAACAGACAATACGGTTCCTGAACTTGGGCCATACCCTTGCGCAGCGCGTGACCTTTGCCGTGGTTAGTGGCATAGGTGACGTACGTAAACCAGCGGCCCAGCGCGTCCTGCAACAATTCAATATCGGCCGCAGTTACCGCAGCTTCCGCCCCATCATTCACCAGGTACAGATGCACAGGTACCGGGGTGGGAAGCAGTGTTTGCAGCCGTTGCAAGCTGGTCAGGATGTTGGCGGCCCAGCCAGCGGGTGGAGAGTAGCAGGGCAATACAATGGCCAGTTGCGCAGAGGGCTCCGGGGAGGAGAAAGACATACAGCAGGACGGGTAGGACCGTAAAGGTACGGCTCAGCCCGTTGTGAGTACCGGAAAGCGGCCAGCAGCGGCTGCCACTGGCTTAACCAGCCTGAATTACGCGCCAACGGTTACTTGCCCCCGCTCTGACCGCCCACGTTCACCACCAGTCCGAACTGAAACACCGAGTTGGCCGCCTTCAGGTACCGCCGGTGCCGCAATCCAAAGTTACTGCCACTGATGAGCTGAAAGTCGATGGGCCCTACCAAGCCGATGCGGGTGTAGGTAATAGGCTCCAGAAACACGTTGTCTTCGGGCGTGTGGGGCTGGCCGTCGAGGCGGAAGTTGGTGAGCGTAACGTAGCTGGCGCGCAGGGCCGTGCCGTAGGTCACGGGCCAGTCGCGGCCCAGCACGTGGTAGGTTTTCTTATCCTTGGAGGTGTAGTTAACCTGCAGGAAGTACTTGTCGAGGCTGCCTTCCAACGTGCGGGTAACGCCCTCAGTGGGGGTACGCTCCACGCGCTTGGTGTGGCCCAGGCCGTAGCCGCCGTACACCTCCAGCACCCGCGAGTCGCGCAGGCGGGTGTAGTAGCCCAGGCCCAGCTCGCCGAAGTCGTGGTCCTCGGCCCGCTTCTTTTTATCGGTGTGCAGAAACGAGGCCGAGCCCATCACCCCCAGGTGGTCCGACACGGCGTAGGCCCCCTGCACGGCGGTGTTCTGGCTGAAGTTGGTGTGGATGCCCCCACTCCACTCGCCCTTCTGGGTGAGCAGCGGTACCTGCGGCGGCGGCGGAAAATACAGCGACGAACAGCTGGCCAGCAGCGGCAGCAGCCCCCAAAATGCAACGCGACGAAGCAGGTTTAGCATAAGCAGCGGGAAGATAGGAAGTTGCCCCCACAACGTCGGCAGACGGGTTTCGTTGTGCAGCTTTCGGGCCGGGGCCGGCAGTTTACCGGTTTCGGCCGTATAGGGGCTACTGTCCGGTTTCCGGCCGGCTCACTTCTCTGTTCTGCTGCATATGCCTCTTCCTATTCGTTTCGACGCAATTATTATCGGTTCCGGCCAGGCCGGTAACCCGCTGGCCACGGCCCTGGCCAAAGCCGGCCGGAAGGTGGCTGTTATCGAAAAGTACCTGCTGGGCGGCTCCTGCATCAACTACGGCTGCTCGCCGGTGAAGGCGCTGCTGGCCTCCGCTGAGCGCGTGCATCAGGTAGCCACCGCCGCCGACTACGGCGTGCAGGCCGGCACCCCCAAACCCGATTTCCCGGCCATCATTGCGCGCAAAGATGCCATCATCCAGCACAAGCGCGACGGGGTACGCGCCAACCTTTCCGAGGAGCAAACCGGCATTTCCGTGCTCATGGGCCACGCCCGCTTCCGCAGCCCGCGCGTGCTGCGGGTGCAGCTTGATTCGGAAGAAACTCAGGAGCTCACGGCCCCGCTCATTTTCATCAACACCGGTACCCGGGCCGCCGTGCCGCCCATTGAGGGCCTGGCCGAGAGTGGTTTCCTGACCAACGTAGATATTCTCGACCTCAAGCAGCTACCCGAGCACCTGCTGATTCTGGGCGGGGGCTACATCGGGCTGGAGTTCGGCCAGATGTTCCGCCGCTTCGGTAGCCGCGTCACCATCATCGACGCGGCCAAGAACCTGCTGGAGCGCGAGGACGACGACGTATGCCAGACCATGCGCCAGCAGCTGGAGGCCGACGGTGTGGAGTTTGTCCTGGAAGCCGAAGTACGCCGCGTATCGCGCAACGCCGACGGCGAGTACACCCTCACGGCCAGTACCCCCGACGGGGAGCGGCGCCTGCGCGGTTCCCATCTGCTGGTGGCCGTGGGCCGGGAGCCCAACACCGACGACCTGGGCCTGGAAACTACCGGCGTGGAAACCGACGAAAAAGGCTACGTACTGGTAAACGAGCGGCTGCAAACCAACGTGCGCGGTATCTACGCCCTCGGCGACGTGCATCCTGGCCCCCAGTTCACTCACCTAGCCTACGACGACTACCGCGTAGTGCGCGACAATATTCTGCACCGCAAGCGCCGCTCGGCCAAAGCCCGTCCCCTGCCTTACGTAGTATTCACCCAACCTCAGCTGGGCCGCATCGGACTCAGCGAAAAGCAGGCCCGCCACGAGAAGATTGCCTACCGCGTAGCCACCATGCCGGTGCGCGTGGTGGGCCGGGCCCAGGAAACCAGCCTCACCGATGGCTTTATGAAGGTGCTCGTCGATGACAAAAACCACATCCTCGGGGCCACTATCTTCTGTGAGCAGGGCGGCGAAATCATGTCCATGATTCAGCTGGCCATGGCTGGCGGCCTCACTTGTGACGACCTGCAGAACACTGTGTTTGCCCACCCAACCTGGGCCGAGGCACTGAACAACCTGTTTGCCAAGCTGGTGAAGGCAGGTTAATATAGTTACTCCCTGAACCGATGCGGGTAAATCGTAAATCCTAGGGAAGTGAATAACCGGCCTTCCTTGGTATTGCGAATACGCTCATCCAGCGAAGCCTGGCTCCGCTCATCCGGTGACATGGGTAGACTGCTAGTCAAACGCAGCTGTAGCCACGGAAATGCATCCGGGTTGCTAAAACTGATAAAGGCCATAGGCTCCAGCCGCGTCATCTGGCGCAATGGCACAGGTGCGCCTTGGTCTGTTAAGGAGATAAACCGCACCTGCGCCAGCCGCACGCTTGCTCCGTACCCCAGGCGTCCGGCGTTCAGCCAGCTTTCATCCCGCACCACGTACACTTCCGCGTGAAGCTTCTGAAATTTAGCCGCATAGCTGCGAAATCTCACTGTATCCCAGCGGGCTTCGAAACCACCATCCTCAAACCGTCGGCTACTTTTTCCGCCTCCGTAACCGGCCAACCCGCCTATTACCCAACCATTACCCAGGTCTCGGTATGTGCCCACACCCGCTTCCAGTTGCCTGATGCGGAAGTAGCTGGAGTCGCCGCCGCCCGTTTTTAACCCGCCCGTAACTCGCACCAGCAGGTTGTTCACTGGTGAGTAGGTTACGGAGCTTTCCAACCGGCCATTGATGTAAGCACTGGCGGCTACTTCGGCCTGTCCCTTCTGCCGGATAAGCGGGGCCGCCGGCTGCAACGGGGCGTACACGGAGCAACTGGCCAGCATTGCCCCGGCGACGGCCACGCTGGCCCGACGCAGCCGCTTTATTGAGTAAACTTGTAGCATATGGTTCACGGATATAGCCGACAGAGCCTGTTTTCTGCCCCAGAGTTGCACCCCCTACTCTTACTCTCTGCTCCCAATTATGCGGCAATTCGTCAGACTCTTCTGTGCCCTGGCAGTGGTAGGTAGCGTAGTACCTTCGATACACATACATACACGCACTCTTCTACTCATGTTGCTTCTGTGGACACCTGTTGTCGGTCAAACGGTGCACAAGACGGCATCAAATTCCTATAAAAAGGAGAGGTTACCCTGTTCTGCCAATAAGGATATTGCATATGCCCGCCTACAAAGCTCAGGCAAAACATATCGTGTAAAATGCAGCCTATTCTGTTCCGGCAAGTATGAGGTTGCAGATACTGTTGCAGATCAAAAGCTCATTTACCTATATCAAAATAGATTGATAAACATTCAGTTGACTTCTCCGGATGAAAGCATCAAAAATATAGTGGTAAGTAAATCATTATTCAGTGGCCAACTGAATAATGCTAAAGGATCAGTAGCCGTAGGCAGGGATTGGGAAAATATGCTTTTGGGTACCACCAGAATAACGGTTAGTCAGAAAAATAAACAGTTTGTCGTGACGACGTTCATGGGCTACCCTGATTCCGACTACGGAATCCTATTGAAATACGCATTGTACATAGATGGTACAGTCAAGTTCCTGCGACTTGCCGAAGCAGATATGGGAATGTAAGAGCCGCACGCCACCAACGCAAAACCGCCCCCGCAGCCAAGGCTACGGGGGCGGTTTTTGTATGCGGAACGGCAGACTGGCTACTTGGCGTAGGCCACGGCGCGCATTTCGCGGATAACGGTGATTTTGATCTGGCCGGGATACTGCATTTCCTTCTCGATTTTCTGCGAGATTTCGTAGCTCAGCTCGGCCGCCCGTTCGTCGGTTACGTTCTCGGCGTCCACCATCACACGCAGCTCACGGCCGGCCTGAATGGCGAAGCACTGGTTCACGCCTTTGAAGCCGTTGGCGGTTTCTTCCAGCTGCTTCAGGCGCTTGATGTAGCTTTCCATCATCTCGCGGCGGGCACCGGGGCGCGAGCCGGAAATGGCGTCGCAGGCCTGCACCAAAGGCGAAATCATGGCCGTCATTTCCATCTCGTCGTGGTGGGCACCAATGGCGTTGACCACGTCGGGGTGCTCCTTGTACTTCTTGGCCATTTCCATGCCCAGGATGGCGTGGGGCAGCTCGGGCTCCTCGGTGCTTACTTTACCGATGTCGTGGAGCAGGCCGGCGCGCTTGGCGTGCTTCACGTTCAGGCCCAGCTCGGCGGCCATGGTGGCGCAGAGGTTGGCTACTTCGCGGCTATGCTGCAGCAGGTTTTGGCCGTACGATGAGCGGAAGCGCATGCGGCCCACCATCTTGATCAGCTCGGGGTGCAGGCCGTGGATACCTAGGTCGATGATGGTTTTCTCCCCAATTTCCACGATTTCCTCGTCGATGTTCTTGCGGGTTTTGGCCACAATCTCCTCGATGCGGGCCGGGTGGATGCGGCCATCCTTCACCAGCAGGTGCAGGCTCAGGCGGGCTACCTCGCGGCGCACGGGGTCAAAACCCGAGATGATGATGGCCTCGGGCGTGTCGTCCACGATGATTTCGACGCCGGTAGCGGCTTCCAGGGCCCGGATGTTCCGGCCCTCGCGGCCGATAATCTTACCCTTCACGTCGTCGGACTCGATGTTGAAAATGCTCACGCAGTTTTCAATAGCGTGCTCGGCGGCAGTGCGCTGAATGGTTTCCAGCACTACTTTCTTGGCGTCTTTGGTGGCTGTGAGCTTGGCCTGGGCCACCACGTCCTTGATGTAGGAACTGGCCTGAATCTGGGCTTCGTTCTTGAGGCTTTCCACCAGCTGCTCGCGGGCTTCGGCAGCCGTGAGGCCCGAAATGGTTTCGAGCTGGGTGGTTACCAACTGAATTTTCTCGCTCAGCTGCTGGCGGGTTTCCTCCAGCTCCTGCTCCACTTCCTGCTCGCGCTGCTCCAGCTTGGCCAGCTGATTTTCGAGGGTGGCTTTGCGCTTTTCCTCCTGGGCTTCCAGCTTTTCGCGCTGCTGCTGGGCCTGGGTTTCAATTCGTTCCCGGGTGGCATCCAGCTCTTTTTCCTTGCGCTGAATCTGCTCCAGCTGCTTCTGGGTGGTGAGGCTGAGCTGCTTGATACTCTGCTCCTGCTCCACTACGGCGGCGCGGCGCTCGGTCAGTTCCTGGTCGAGGGCCTGCTTCTGGCGGCGGCTTTCCTGTTCGAATTCCTGCTTGAGGGTGCGGAATTTATCTTTCGACTGCTGAATCCGCTCGTCGCGGGTGCGGGTGGCCTGGGCTTCGGCCTCGGCCAGCAGCTGCTGGGCCCGGGCTTTGGCGTCGGCTTCGTGGTCCTGCCGGGCTTTGCCAGCCAGCAGGCGCCCTAGTACCACGCCCACCACGAGGGCAAGCACGGCAGCCAGGACAATATAGAGAGGTTCGGACATGAGCTATAAAGGGGGGTTAAAGGAAGGAAGAAACCCATAGCTCCGTAGAAACGCCAATGCCCGCGCAGGCAGCGGGGCCGTTTGCCCCGCCCTGCTCGGGCTGCTCCTTCGCGTGGCGGCAAGCCGCTCTCGGCTACACCAGCACCATTCCCGACAACAGCTTGTCCAGGCGCGCGAGGCGCTCGGTCAGAGCCGCATCGGTCCCATCCTTTTCCTTCGTGACCTTCAGGCGGTCAGCCATTGTTGATAAGGCAATCATGGCCAGCAAATCCTGCTTGTCCTGAATGCCGTACTGTTCCCGAAATTCCTTCAGCCGCTCGTTCAGCAGCCGGCCTGCCAGGCGCAGGCGCTCCTCGTCCTCAGGGCTTACCCGCATGGGGTAGTCCCGGTCGGCAACGCGGATTTTGATGGATAATTCGGACATCAGTAGCCAGTGGGCGGTGGGGTTGGTATGGTGGTGGTTACTCCCTCAAATAGGCAAGGCACTTATCTATTTCTCGGATGTATTCGTTGAGGCGAAGTTTCAGCTCGTTGACATTGGCCGGTTCCCCGGCTATGGTATTGACAAGTTTAGTGATATTCTCCTGATTCTGGAAATCCTTCAACTGCCGCTCCCGGTCGCGCACGTCGGCCTGGAGTTGCTGAATGGTGGTCTGCGAATCGGCCAGCTCCTCGCGCAACTGCTGATAGGCAGCCACTAAGGTGGTCACCTGCCGCTCCAGGCGGTCGAGTTGCGCAAGCTGCTGGGTGGATGCCATTTTTTTGGGTTGCGAGTTTCCAGTTACCAGTTGCCAGTCAGGAGTTACTGGTTGCCAGTTACCGGGTCAAATTATAACTAATCTGCCACTGGTAACCGGCAACCGGAAACTCGTAACTGATTTTACTTCCGAATCAGCGCCCCGGCCTGCTGCTCGAACTGCTGTATGAGGCGGTTCATTACTGAGTCGATGGCCTGGTCGGTGAGGGTTTGGGCGGGGTCCTGGAGCAGGAAGCTCACGGAGTAGGACTTCTTGCCCTGGCCCAGGTTGTCGCCTTCGTACACGTCGAACACGTTCACCTGCTGCAGGAGTTTCTTCTCGGTGCGACGGGCAATCTGCTGGAGCTGGTCGAAGGTCACGGTTTTATCCACCACCAGCGACAGGTCGCGGCGCACTTCCGGGAACTTGGGCAGCTCGCGGGCCACCAGTGCGTTCTTGTACTTGCGCATCAGCCAGTCCCAGTCCAGCTCAGCATACCACACGGGCTGGCTCACGTCGAGGCGCTTCAGGATGGCCGTTGATACCGCGCCCAGCTGGGCTACCGGCTGGTTCTGGGCCAGCAGCGTGAGGCCACCGGCCAGGTACGGGTGCTGCACCGGCTGCGAGGCAGGCTGCGGGAAGCCCAGCGAGGCCAGCACCTGTTGCACCGCGCCGGCCAGCTGGTGGAAGCTGCTCTTGTCCGACTTCTGCTGCCAGGTTTCGGCGGCGGTGTTGCCGGTGAGGTAAATGACGAGCTTGTTGTACTCCTCGTACTGGCCGCCGGCCTTCTGGCGGTAGGCCTTGCCGAACTCGTACAGCTTCAGGTCGCGCTGGCGGCGGTTCACGTTGTGGCGAATTACCTCCAGGCCGCTGTGCAGCAGCGTGGGCCGCATAATGTTCAGCTCGGCGCTGTTGAAGTTGAGCAGGCGCACCAGCGTCTCGTCCTTCTCCCCTTCCTTCTCGAAGTAGAGCGAGTTGGTGATGGAGTTGGTAATGATTTCCGAGAAACCCTGGCCGCTAAGCAAACGGGCCGTGTTCTGACGGATAATTTCGGGGTCGGGGTTGGGGAACTGGGCCAGGTACGTGGCCGAGTTGTGGGGGCGCAGGGCCACGTGGTTGTAGCCGTAGATGCGCAGGATTTCCTCAATCACGTCGGCCTCGCGGGTCACGTCCACCTTATGCGGCGGCACCGACAGAATCCACTCGGCGTGGCCGGCCTCGTCGGTCAGCTCTTCCGAAATGAGGATGTCGAGGTCAGTCAGGATCTGGCGGATGCGCTCGGGGGCAATGAACTGGCCTACCAGCTTCTCCACGCGGGGCAGGCGCAGGCGCACCGGCGTATGGCCGATGTGGGCGGGGTACTCATCCACCACGGGGGCGGCCACGGTAGCGCCGGCCACTTCCTGCAGCAGCAGAGCCGCCCGCTTCAATCCGATGAGCACCATGTTCGGGTCGGTGCCCCGCTCGAAGCGGAAGGAGGCGTCGGTTTTGAGCTTATGATCCTGTGACGTCAGTCGAACAACACTAGGCTCGAAGTAAGCACTCTCGAGGAATACACGAGTGGTAGAATTTGTCACGCCTGAATGAGCACCTCCGAATACACCAGCTAAAGCCATTGGTGTCCCTGTACCATCAGCAATGATCAAATCACCATAGTTCAATTCTCGCTCAACCCCATCCAACGTGGTCAGCTTATCCCAAGCTTCTGCCCGCTTCACGCGCACCTGGTTGCCGCTGATCTGGTCGGCGTCGAAGGCGTGCAACGGCTGGCCCAGCTCGTGCAGCACGAAGTTGGTCACGTCCACCACGTTGTTGATGGGCGAAAGGCCGATGCTGCGCAGGCGGCGCTGCAACCATTCGGGCGAGGGGCCTACCTGCACGTTTTCGAGCAGCAAACCGGCGTAGCGCGGGGCCGCGGCGGCATCTTCCAAGGTTACTGTGATGGGAGCGGTGGCCGTGGCCGGGGCGTGGAAGCCGCTGATGTCGGGCAGGTGGCAGGGCTGGCGCAGCAAAGCGCGCAGCTCCCGGGCCACGCCGTAGTGCGAGGCGGCGTCGGCGCGGTTCGGGGTCAGGCCGATTTCTAGGACCGAGTCGGAGCCCAGGCCGAAGTACTCGGCGGCGGGCGTGCCGTTGGGCAGGTCGGTATCGAGCACCATAATGCCGGCGTGCGACTGGCCCAGGCCGATTTCGTCCTCGGCGCAGATCATGCCCTCGGAAGCCAAGCCCCGGATTTTGGACTTCTTGATTTTGAACGGCTCGCCTTCGGAAGGGTGTAGCACGGCCCCATCGAGGGCTACTACCACGCGCTGGCCGGCGGCCACGTTGGGGGCGCCGCACACAATCTGGCGGATGGTGCCGTCGCCCACGTCCACGGTGGTAACGCTGAGCTTGTCGGCGTCGGGGTGCTTTTCGCGGGTGAGCACGGTGCCCAGCACCACGCCGCGCAGGCCGCCGGGTACGCTTTCCAGCTCCTCAATGCCTTCCACCTCCAGCCCGGAGCCGGTCAGCAGCTTGCCAATCTCCTCGGCGGGTTTATCGGTAGGAATGAGCGTGCGGAGCCAGTCGAGGGATATTTTCATCAGTTACGAGTTGCGGGTTGTCAGTTGCCGGTTGCTCGGTGGTTCGTTGTCAGGATTGTGCTGGCAACAAACCACGAGCAGCTCACTGACTACAAAGGTACGGATTCGGGCGGGCGGCAGAAAACGAGCCTGGATGGGTGATTTCGGTGTATATTTTAGTACACTAACCAAGGCTATTGCGCGATAATCAATGTTTTCAGTATAGAGCCGATCCTATCCGGTTTACAGCCGGATTACGTGCTTTGCACATAATAGGCGGCAAGGTAAATATTCGACCTATAGCGGATTCGTGAACGGTTCGTCCGTTCATTTAGCTGGTTGAGTGTGATACCCACAGTGGTCAAACCAGTTGCGCGCATCTTGGCTAGTAATCCAACCGATGGCCTCGTGCAGAGCCGCTTCCA
>NZ_RWIT01000006.1 GCF_003944715.1 Hymenobacter rigui
CCGGGCCTTTCCGAAGGAAAGACGGGGGCGGCTAAAAGGGCCGGGAGGCGAGGAAGACGTTTCGCGCTGGTGGCCCGAAGGTTGGCAGCGGCCCGCTCCGCGTTCCGGATTGGGAGTGCAAAAGTGGCGGGTTGCCGCGGCATTTCCAAACCCACCGGCGAAAAAACCCGTTCAAGGCCGGCGAAGGGCAGCTTTCTGCCAGATTATCAGGTAGATTAATTTACAGACTATTTGTAAGATGGGCTTAGACGCTACATTGATGGTTGCTACGCTGCTTATATGCCCTTGTGAAGGGGTAAAACGGGCTCTTATCATATAGGTATGATGAGGGCCCGATCCACACAAGTGGATCGGGCCCTCATCACCTATATTAAGTATTACCGGGCTTTACTCGGCAATCTTGGTCACCTTGAATTCAGTGCGACGGTTCTTCTGGAATTCGTCTTCTGTTTTGGCGTTTTTGAGCACAGGGCGGCTTTCGCCATAGCCTTTGGCCGTAATACGTGATTTGTCGATGCCTTTTGATACGATGTAGGCTACTGCTGACTCAGCACGTTTTTGCGAGAGAGTCATATTGTAGGCGTCTTTACCCCGTGAATCGGTGTGCGAGCTAAGCTCAATGGTGATTTTGGGGTTATCGTTGAGCGTTTGCACCAGTTTATCCAACTCTACGGCTGCATCAGGACGGATATCTGCCTTGTCATAGTCGTAGAAGATATTCTCGACGACAATGGCCTTATTCTTCACGATTTTGGTGAGCGTGAGGGTTACGGGCACTTTCACCTCGTTCATTAATTCGGGCAGAGCATCCTGAGCGGGCTTGCGGCCAACGGTGCTGACGGAGTTACGGGCGGTGAAATACCCGTCGCGGTCAGCCATAAGGGAGTAGTTGGCGGCAGCAGTATCCAGTTTGATGCTGAATTTACCATCGGTACCCGTTGTTACCTCCTGTAGCTTCTGACCTTTGCTGTCATAGAGCGTAACGGCTTCGTTGGCAACCGGGGCTGTTTCGCCGGTTTTATCGTTGCGTTCCACCAGTGTACCGTCGGCGTGGAAGGTTACCAGTTTAATGGGCTTCTCACGGAACATGTACAGATCGTCGGAGCCTTTGCCACCGGCGCGGTTTGAAGAGAAGACCCCCGCTTTTTTATCCGTGAAAAAGGGAGCGAAGTCGTCGCCGTTACTATTAATAGGAGCTCCGAGGTTGACCACTTTACCTTTCTCTACCTTAAAGATGTCGAGCTTACCCAGGCCGGGATGCCCATCGGAGGAAAAGTACAAGGTGCCATCGGGGGCAACTGCCGGAAAGTTTTCGTTGCCGGGCGTATTGATCTGGTCACCGAGGTTTTCAGGAGTAGAGAAGCGGCCAGGGCTTTCCATGGTTGCTTTATACAGATCGTTGCCGCCGGAGCCGTTTTTACGGGTTGAAGCAAAGTACAACGTCTGACCATCGGGCGAGAAGACAGGTGAAAACTCATCGGCGGTACTACTATTCACCCCACGCAGGATTTCGGGCTCCGTCCAGGCGCCGTTGCGGAAGTAGGATGCCCATAGATCAACGCTGAGATACCCCTTCTTAGAGCCGTTATTGGAGCGGGCAAACACCATCATCTTACCATCGGGCGAATAGGTGGCACTGGCTTCGTGCTTGTCGGCGGAGTTGATAATGGGGTCAAGCTTCCGTACAGTACCACCGGTCATTTTCTGCTCATCATCGAATTTGATGGCATAGAGGTCATTAAATCCCTCACCATTACCGGGGTATATTTTGCCTTCGCGGCCGGAGGCGAATACCAGTTCCTTGGTATCGGGAATGCGCGTGGTGCTAAACTCGGCGGCCGGCGTGTTGATCTGATCGAGCGGCATCACCTCGTTATTGGTGCGCATGGCTACGATGTTGTTGGCGGCCTTGGCGTTTTTAGCTTCTACTTCGGCGCGGGCCGCCAGTGTACGGTTGCCGCCATTTTGCGCGTAGTTCTCGAACAGAGCGGCTGCTTCATCAAACTTTCCGTTAGCCCGCAATGCCTGGGCGTAATAGTAGTTGGCATCAGCATTCTTAACTCCTCCATCGACTGCTGCTTTATAGTATGACTCGGCTTGCTCGATACGATTAGATAAGCGGTATGATTCAGCAAGCCGGTAATTGGCCATGGCAACATTCTTACCCTTGGCCACATCAGCCTTATAGAGGGCAATAGCCGACTCATATTCACCGCGAGCAAAACGCTTGTCGGCCTTACTCATGCCGCCGGAAGCTGCACAGCCGGTTAGCACGGCAGCAGAACCTACGGTAGCACACAGCAGAGTAAAATTTCGCATGGAGGAAAGGAAGGAGGTTTGGACGGAATAGGTGACCCGCATTTTGGCCAACTTGGCGCTAATAATACTACTATTATGCAAATTTTCAGGGTAAATCGACTGTTTTTCCATCACTTTAAAAATATCGAGCAAGCCAAGTAGAAGCAGCAGGTGCCGGCCACCCCGTCTGCAGTTGAGCCTGCGTACCGATGGTATTATCAAAATAGGGAGTGCCGGGGAGCAGCATTCCGGAAGATACGGCCTGCTTTAACTCTCGACGGTCGAGCAATTGAATTTCATCTTGGAGTAGAAAGGCCAGCCGGGACTTATCCAGCAATTCAATCCCAAACTGTTCTTCTACCTGCCGGACAAACCGCACTGAGGCATCAATAGAGCAGCCACTGGCATCGGCCACTGCTTCATCCAGACCGATTACCAGAAACCGATGATGAAAAACGGCAGCAGAGGCGGCCAAGGCACGCCCGTGACTAGTCCAGTCGGCGGCGAAATGCTGCAATGCGGGCTGCAGTGCCTCTACCTCGGCAGTAGTGAAGGGACGATTAGCCTGATAAATCCAGAGCCGGGCAGAAGCTGGCAATTTGGCGAAGGGAACGTACATACGACGAGTAGAATCTGCTTTAATATACAAAGAAACAGCCCCGCTCGGAAGTTCCGGCGCGGGGCTGCTGTTTCGTTATCAGTTGCCAGTTGCTAGTTCAGTTGTCCGGACGATGCTGACAACTGACAACTAACTACGCGTTGAGGCCTTCAGCGGAGGCAATCAGCTCGGCCAGGTCGAATACCTGCACGTCCTGTTCACGCTCTTTATTCTTTACGCCGTCGGCCATCATGGTCATACAGAAGGGGCAGGCCACGGCAATCACGCTGCCGCCGCGGTTGGAGCCGGCGGGCAGCACGGGAGCGGTGCTTTCCACGCCCTGCAGGTTCAGCAGCACGTCGGCGTCGCCGTCGAGGGTGGCCAGGGCTTCCTCGGCGCGCTCCACGTTCACGTCTTTTTTGCCGGGCTCAGGCTCTTTCCACATCTGGGCACCGCCGGCTCCGCAGCAGAGGCCGTTGGTTTTGCAGCGCTTCATTTCCAGCAGGTCGGCGTCGAGCACCTCTAGCACCTCGCGGGGCGCTTCATAGATGTTGTTGGCGCGGCCCAGGTAGCAGGAGTCGTGGAAGGTGATGCGGCGGCCTTTGAACGATTCACCGCCCTTGGCCGTCACCTTGCCCTCGTTGATGAGCTGCTGCAAGAAAGTGCTGTGGTGAATCACCTCAAATTCGCCACCCAACGCAGGATACTCGTTTTTGATGGTGTTGAAGCAGTGCGGGCAAGCCGTTACCACCTTCTTGATGCCGTAGCCATTGAGGGTGGCAATGTTGGTCATGGCCTGCATCTGAAACAGGAACTCGTTGCCGGCGCGCTTGGCCGGGTCGCCGGTGCAGGATTCCTCCATGCCCAGCACGGCGTAGCTCACGCCCACGTGCTCCAGAATACGAACGAAGGCGCGGGTTACGCGCTTGTACCGGTCGTCGAAGGCGCCGGCGCAGCCTACCCAGAACAGGATTTCCGGCGACTCACCCCGGGCGGCCAGGTCGGCCATCAGCGGAACAGATACGGGACGCTTGGCAGTTTGCTCAGCCATTATATTGAGGTGGTTAGGGTCGTCATGCAGAGGCGGAGCCGAAGCATCTCGCGTGCTGATGTCTGATTAGGATTACAACGCCAGCCCGCGAGCTGCTGTGCTCTGCGTGGCGCGGCGGTCTGCTTGTACTAGGCCGTTACCGGCGTTTTTTCCGTCACGAACAGGTCGTCGGCCCAGTTGAACCGGTCGGAGGGCGAGAAGGCCCACGGCGCGCCGTTGTTTTCGATGTTGCTGAACATCACGTTCAGAGAGTTGGGGGCGGCTGACTCTTCCAGCACCAGGAAGCGGCGCATCTCGATGATGCTTTCCAGAGGATTGATGTTCACGGGGCAGGCTTCCACGCAGGCGTTGCAGGTGGTGCAGGCCCACAGCTCCTCGGGCGTTACGTAGCCACGCAGCAGGGTGTGGTTTTCCTTGTCGAGCTGCTCCTGGGGGTTGTGCTTGGCCTCGGGGCCGTACAGGCTGGGGTGGAAAATCAGCGGCGAGTTGTACTTCTCCTCTACCCTATCCCGGGTATCCATGATGATTTTGCGGGGTGAGAGGAGCTTGCCGGTGAGGTTGGCCGGGCACACCGAGGTGCAGCGGCCACACTCGGTGCAGGAGTAGGCGTTGAGCAGGTTGGTCCAGGCCAGGTCGTCCACGTCTTTGGCCCCGAAGGGCGTGGGTGCGGCGGCCGAGCCATCGGGGTTGGTGGCCGGGGCGGGTACCTGGTAGCTGGGGTCCATCATGGCTTTTACCTCGTGGGTGATGCTATCCACGTTCGAGAACTGCCCCTGCGGCACCAGCCGGGAGTAGAACACGTTCGGGAAGGCCATGATGATGTGGAAGTGCTTGCTGCTGGGCAGGTAGTTCAGAAAGCAGAGGATGCCTACAATGTGCGCCCACCAGCCCACACGCTCCAGTACGGCCAGGGCTGTTAGGTTATCCGGGAACAGGCCCGTGAGCAGGCTGCTGATGGGAAACGCGCCGGGCAGAGCCTTGCCTTCCAGCTGGTGCAGCTTCAGGTCGGCGGCATTCATGGTGAACAGAGCCACCATCAGAATAACCTCCACGTAGAGAATCACGTTGGCGTCGAGCTTGGGCCAGGCCCGTAGCTCGGGGCCGGTGAAGCGGCGCACCACGCCCACGTTGCGGCGCCACCAGAAGGCCACCACGGCCAGCACCACCAGCGCGCCCAGCACCTCGTTGGTACCAGTCAGGGCCGAGTACAAAGGCCCCAGGAACTGCAGAAACCGGTGAGTGCCGAACAGGCCGTCCACCATGATTTCAATGACTTCAATGTTGATGACGATGAAGCCGATGTAGACAATCAGGTGTAAGAAGGCCGGCGTGAGCCGCTTGAACATCTTCTGTTGCCCGAAGGCCACCAACAACGTTTTCCAGAGGCGCTCATTAACGTGGCCGCTCATATCCCGGTCGCGCCCGACGAGGATATTGGCCCGGATCTTCCGCGCCTGCCAGGCAAACAGGCCGAAGCCCGCTACCGCCACCAGCAGGAAGAGGATGTTTTGGATGGAGAAGTGCACGGGAATTTGGGTAGGTTTGGGGTTCAGCCCGAAATATACTCGGTATGCATAACAAATTACAGCTTTTACAACCGTTAGTTTCGCTCCAGAAAAAAAATCACGGGAGTTCTTGCAGGTTGAAAAACCTTTACTACTTTTGTGCTCCCCAAAGGCGGTAACGCTCTTAAGGACGCCCAGAGCTGGTAATGTAGCTCAGTTGGTAGAGCACAGCACTGAAAATGCTGGTGTCGTTGGTTCGATTCCAATCATTACCACTAAAAAGCCCGTTCCTGATCCAGGAACGGGCTTTTTGTTGTTTCACTGCCGGCAGTTATACTGCTCTGCTGCGCCTGCACTCTGGCGGCATTAGCGTAACATTGATTGAAACCGTTACCTTTCTTACCTACTACCCTACTCTTTATGAAATACTTATACACTACCAGCCTGCTCAGCGCCGCATTGCTTCTTACCTCCTGCGGAAAGGATTCGCCCCAGCCAGAGCCCCAGCTGCAGGGCCGCTGGCACGCGGTATCCAATACGGCTTACAACTTTAGTGCGAGCGGTCAGCTCATTAGTCAGGAGGAGACGCCAGATAACAGCTATTACCTAGTGATTACGCCCGATTCCATGCACTATCGGGACATTCGGGACGGTAATTCCTGGGGAAGCAATGCGTACACCCGGCAGGGACAGGAAATTAGCTACGGCAGAGCCCGCGCCACCATCATCGAGCTGACTGACCATACCCTTTCTCTCCGCTTCCAAGACACGGGCCGCACACCGGGCATGCCCTATCAGGAGGTAGAAGACCACTACAGCCGCTAAACGGTTTATTACGCTGTATCCACCAGCGCCTGTGCGGCCGGGGGCAATGCCAGTACCCCTGGCCCGGCGTTGTTAAGAGAGCATGGGCAGGGAAGAATGTATGGCGGAGGAAATCAGCACGCCGCGGCCGCCGTGCCGCTGGAAAAACTTCTCAATTTGCTGGCTGAGCAGCCGAAAGTCGTTGGTTTCCAGTTCAGCCACGATATGCTCCAGGGCAGAAATATGCCGCTCAGTAGTAAGCAGAATCCCTGGTTCCTCCACCCAGGCATAGGCGTACAGACGGGTACCATCGGCAGCCACGGTCTGGTGGAGGTAGCGCACGTCGGTAATCGGGATGAATGCGGCCTCCCCGTTTCCTACCGGATAGTCCCAGGAGCGGTACAGGGAAATTCGTGTAAATCCCAGCTCACACAGATAAGCATCTTTGGTATTGGTAGAGAGCATAGTCCGGCAGAAAACACAGTGAAAAGAAGCGGCACTGCTGGTAGCAGTAGCCACTTATGCAAGGTGCAGGCTTACGCCTGTGGCGTAAAGGAAGGATACCAGCCGTTTGTGACATGTGTTGCGCCCCCCTGAGGCCTGCTCTAGTCTGTATTTTCGGTGCACATACCAGACGGAAAGCTATTTGAGAATCTGTAGAACTCATATAGGCCGTAGTAATGGTACCGAATGTGACATAGCGTGACCCGCATATGCATTCGGCTAACGGCACCGCGCGGAAGCCCGTGGCCGGGGAAAAGTATTTGGAAAATAGCTGGAGTTTCTCGTGCGGAACTGTGTACTTCCCAGCCCATTCCTTTCCCACCTTTCCTGCTACCTGTTATGTCAACTACCGCTGAACTCCGCGCTGAGCGTTTGTCCACTACTATTTACCCAGACTCGGAACTGGCCTCTATTGCCGTAGCCCGGCAAATTGCCGACCTCATCCGGCAGCGGGCTGCCGAAAACCGCACCTGCGTACTGGGCCTGGCCACTGGCTCCACTCCTACCCGTTTGTACGAAGAGCTGGTGCGGCTGCATCAACAGGAGGGTCTCAGCTTTCGGAACGTAGTCACCTTCAACCTCGACGAGTACTATCCCATGCAGCCCGATTCGCTGCAGAGTTATGTGCGTTTCATGCACGAGTACCTGTTCGACCACATTGATGTACGCCCCGAGAACGTGCACATTCCGGATGGAACCCGGCCCCAGGAGCAGGTAGCCGAGTTCTGTCGGCGCTACGAGGAGCAGATCCGGGAAGCCGGAGGCATTGACCTACAGGTATTGGGCATCGGGCGCACCGGTCACATTGGGTTCAACGAGCCAGGCTCGGGAGCCGCTTCTCGCACCCGCCTGATTACCCTCGACCACATTACTCGCACTGACGCAGCGTCGGACTTCTACGGGGAAGAAAATGTGCCCCGTCGGGCCATAACGATGGGGGTCGGCACTATTCTGGAAGCCCGGGAAATAGTGCTGCTGGCTTGGGGCGAGGGCAAAGCCGCCGTGGTGAAGCGCATGGTGGAAGGCGAGCCCACTGACTCGGTACCGGCCACTTACCTGCAACAACATCCCAACGTGCGGGTAATTCTGGATGAGGCGGCCGGAGCCGAGCTGACGCGGGTGAAAACGCCTTGGCTGGTGGGCCGCGCCCTCAACTGGCAGCACGCGCCCACGGTGCGCAAAGCCGTGACGTGGCTGGCGCGCACCCTGCAGAAGCCCATTCTCAAGCTTACCGACGAAGACTACAACGAAAACGGCCTTTCGGAGCTGCTGGCGGAGTCGGGGCTGGCGTACGACATTAACATCCGGGTATTTCGGCAGCTACAGCGCACTATTACGGGGTGGCCGGGCGGCAAACCCAACGCCGACGATACGGACCGCCCCGAGCGGGCAGCGCCATTCCCGAAGCGGGTGCTCATCTTTTCGCCTCACCCTGATGATGACGTTATTTCCATGGGCGGCACCCTGTTGCGACTGGTAGATCAAGGCCACGAGGTGCACGTGGCGTACCAGACCTCCGGCAACATTGCCGTGTTTGATGATGAGGCCATTCGGTTTGCGGAGTTCGTGGCCGAGTATGACAGCATGTTCCGGCTGGATGATCAGCCTGCCGAAACCCTGTATCACCGCGTGGCCGATTTCCTGCGCAACAAGCTGCCAGGCCAGGTAGATTCCGATGAGGTGCAGCAGATTAAGGGCCTGATTCGGCGGGGCGAAGCCAAAAGCGCCTGCCGGTACGCCGGCATTCCTGACCCGAACATTCACTTCCAGGATTTGCCGTTCTACGAAACCGGCCGGGTGCGTAAAAAGCCGATTGGCGAAGAAGACATCCGCCTGACGATGGATTTGCTGAACCAGGTGCAGCCCCAGCAGGTATACGCCGCCGGCGACCTATCGGACCCGCACGGGACGCACCGGGTGTGTCTGACGGCTATTTTTGAGGCCATCCGCCGGCTGAAGGCCGCCGATACCGCTTGGCTCGCTGACTGCCGCGTATGGCTGTACCGGGGGGCCTGGCAGGAGTGGGATGTGGACCAGATTGAAATGGCCGTTCCTCTTTCACCCCAGGAGCTGACGCGGAAGCGGCGCGCCATTTTCAAGCACCAGAGCCAGAAGGACCGCCCGTTGTTTCCGGGGGCCGACCAACGAGAGTTCTGGCAGCGGGCCGAGGAGCGCAACCGCACCACCGCCCGCCTCTACGACCAGCTGGGCCTGCCCGAATACGAAGGTATCGAGGCCTTCGTGCGCTGGCATTTTTAAGTGGGCAGGGCGGAACTGCGCTGGCGTAAACGAAAAATCTATGCTTCGGATAAAGCCGCGCAACCTTTCGGTTTGGCACAGCGACTTTGTGGCCTACACACTGACGTTTTCCATTACCAGACAGGCTATTAGTTCCGCCCTACCTTTCCATTTTTCAGGCTTGTCTGGTCGCAGCCGTACCTGAGTGGGTTTTGGTGCCATTTACGCGCCACAACCGCCCAGAGTGCGGCTGCTGTAGTTAGGAAGTGCCTGCGGCCAACGGCCAAGCCTCGCTCAGCAGTCGGCAATATCGGTGCCTCAACGCCCTTGCTATTCCAAAAAAGCGTTTCTATTGCGCTATCGGGGCTGCTATTGAGGTACTCCCAGGGCGGCAGGTTGAGTCCTGAGCAGCGCGGGCAAACTCGTAGCCCTGCACGATGGCCCGCCGAAAATATTCACACGCCTGCTCCGGCTCCCGCTGCTGCTGCGCCACCCGACCCAACAGAAAATACACCTGTCCACTGCGTGGGGTGATACTAAGTACCTCCCAATAGTCACTTTGAGCGGCCTCATACTGCTTCAGCTTGAATCGGGCCAAGCCTCTGAAAGTAAACAGCTTGCCCCGAAGCCGCTCCGCGACGGGAGCATATTTCAGTCCTTGGCTGAAGAATGAATCGGCCTGCTGATACTGCTCCCGTTTAAACAGATAGTATTCGCCCCGCAACAGCCAGGCGCGGGCCAAAGTGGCGTCCAGAGTCAGGGCGCGGGCATAAGCGGCCTGAGCAGCCTGGGGCTGGCCGAGCGCCGCCCGGCATTGTCCCAGGCGAAGCCACAGTTGACCTTGCTGCCGCAACGGAGCGCTACTCAAAGCCTGCTGAAAATCGTCAAGAGCCTGGGCGTAGCCGTGCTGGGCCAGCTGCTCTATCTCGCCCCGGCGCTGCAGGGCAGGACCATAGCCCGGTTTAAAGTGTAGGGCATCGGTGAAGTAGCTGTGCGCGCCTTCCCAGTTATGCTGTCCGTAGGCCCGTAGGCCCCGCTCGTAATTGCGCACCCCCGATACATGGTCCATGGTAATCTTTACAGATATAATGAACAGCAGAAACCCCGCCACCAGCAGAGCCGCCATCCAATAGTCGCGGCGGGTGAAACTGACTTTCTGGCGCGGAATAGGTCGATAGTGTCGCTCGTGAGCCCCTGCCGGCGGGCGTGTCCGCAGCGGAGCGGGCGGTGGCATGGGCACGCCATACACTCGTTGGCTATGGTTGCGATACTGCTGCTGCCGCCGGGCCTCTTCAGCGCGACGCGCGGCTACCTGCAGCTGGAAATCGTACTGAGCGCGGCGGCCGGGGTCACCCAATACCCGGTAAGCCGCCGCTACCGCCTTAAACAGCTCTTCGTACAGCGTGTTGCCACCGTGCTTATCAGGATGATACTGCACGGCCAGCCGTTTGTAGGCCACCTTGATGTCGTGCGCCGAAGCGGAAGCGGAAACGCCTAATACCGTGTAATGATTCTGGCTCAACGAGTAGATGGTATATAGTAAAAGTACGCCAATTTTCAGACACACCGCGCCCTTTTCCGTAAGAGGTTGCTACCGTGAAACCGGTAGCCAGATCATTTTCCCCTGGTAACCCTGTAACGTTGTTTTCCGCAAATTCTCTCCCAATGGCCCTATTCTCCACTGAAGACGACACGTCCAAAACACCCCGTACCGATAACCTGATGGGAAACCTGATGGGTTACCTCGATACGCGCATTGACCTGGTACGCCTGGAAGCACAGGAAAAAGTAAAGACCGCCTTCGTTGGCACCGTACACGGAGTTACCCTGGGTCTCATTGGTCTGCTGTTCTTTGTATTTCTGAACCTGTTTATAGCCTTGCTGCTCAATGATGTGCTGCATAGCCCTTACTGGGGTTTCGGTATTGTGGCAGGCTTTTACCTGTTGCTGCTGGTCATTTTTCTGGTTGGAATAGATAAGAAGCTCTTCCAGGGCCTGGCCGACAAGCTCCTGAACAACACTATTTACAAATCCGACAAACGCCAAGCCTAACCCTGTATGGCCGATCTGCATAATCCACTGTTCGAGGACGAAAAAGAGTTTCTGGAGCGCCAGAAGCAGGAATACGAGCGTGCCCTGCTGGGCGACGTCGAGGAAATTAAAGCCAAAACCCAGGAAGTAAGCAAGTACGTGGCCATCGGGGCCGGGGTACTGGGCGGTATCTGGCTGCTGAGCAAAGCCTTCGGCGGTAAAAGCAGCAAACACCTGGCTCACGCCGATGAGTACGACCGGCACCGCCTGAAAGCTCCCCGCACCCGCCGCCCACCAGCTGCCACCGCCGTGGATACGGCCGTGGCCGACGATCTGGGCTTTGGCTCCGGACATCATCAGTTTGATCGGGGCCGGACGCACACAGCACCTGCTTCGGAGCGGGCCGATATTGCCCCCGACGTATATCACACGGATGCCGACCCGTTTCAGCCGACCCCGGCGTCGGTGCCGGCCCGCGCTTACCGTCCGCAGCCCCAGCCGCAGCCGCAGTCCGGCGAAGCATCCTCTATTCTTGCTTCGGCCGTGAAATCCTTTCTGCAGTCGGATACCGGCAAGATGCTGGTGGCACAGGCCTCGGCGGTTTTGATGGCCTATATTGCCAAGAAAGCCGGCGACTACTTGCCAATCCTCAAAAATCCCGACCTTGCAACGGCAAGTACGCTTCACGCGGAGCCCGAAACCAAGGATATCGAGTTTACTTATCACCACGACGACGCGGATGCGCCTCACCAGCCTGTATGATGCCCTGAGCAAACGCCGGACAAACGGCCAGAAGTCGTTGGCGGTCCTGCTGGACCCCGACAATCTGGACGAAGCCGGTTGCCAGCGCCTACTAGAGTTGAGTGAAACACATACAGTAGATTACTTTTTTGTGGGCGGCAGCCTGGTGACGAGTGCGCACCAGGCTGCCCTCATTCGTTTTATCAAGAGCCGCTCGGCGGTGCCGGTACTACTGTTCCCGAGCCACAGCCTGCACCTCGATGCGCAGGCCGATGGTATCCTGCTGCTTTCCCTGATTTCGGGCCGCAACCCCGATTTTCTGATTGGTCAGCACGTTATTGCAGCGCCACTGTTGCGCGCTAGTAACCTGCAGATTCTGCCTACCGGTTACATGCTGGTAGATACCGGCCGCCAGACCACGGCCAGTTACATCAGCGGCACTACGCCTCTGCCCTACGATAAACCAAGTATTGCCGCCTGCACTGCTATGGCCGGCGAGCAGTTGGGCCTGCGACTAATGTATTTGGATGGGGGTAGCGGGGCCATGTACCCCATTTCCCCCGCCATGATTCGGGCGGTGCGCCAAGCCGTTGAAGCACCGCTCATTGTAGGCGGCGGCATCAATACCGCTGAAAAAGCCTATGCGGCTCTACAGGCCGGGGCCGATATCATTGTCGTTGGCAACCAGATCGAAAAAGACCCGGGGTTTCTGGCCGACATGTCGCGCACAGTACATCAATTCAATCAGACCACTGATTCCACTGATTTTTCGACGGGTACCGCAGATTTCGTGAATGATTCAGTTGGCGCTTCTGGCCGCAATCAGTAACAGCCCCACCCACCTCGACACAACCCACTCAAAGCACCAAAAGGTAAGGCCACCGTTCTGGATAGAACGGTGGCCTTTTTTCGATCGTCCACAAAATCCGCGGAATCAATAGTACTAGATGTTCATGGCCGATTCGCGGCGGCGCATTTTACCGGCCGGAATACCGAACATCATCTTGAAGCGGCGGCAGAAGTAGGCGGTGTCTTTGTAGCCCACTTCCTTCCCAATATCACGAATGCTCTTCTTGGTGGTACGCAGCAGGAACACGGCGCGCTCCATGCGCTGGTATTCAATATAGTCCTGCGGGTTGATGCCGGTCAGCATTTTAAAGTACTGACCCACGTAATCCTCGCTCACGTTGGCCACGCCCGACAGCACTTTGTTCGATAGGTCGCCGCCAATGTTCTCCTTGATGTAGTTGAACAGGTCAATGAGGCGCGGGTCCTTGAAGTAGGTGCTGTTGGTAGCCAGCTGCTCCACGAACATCTTGTTCTTGAGGATGTAGCGCACAATTTCCACCACGATATTCTCGGTGTAAATCGTAATCAGCCGCTCCCGGCCGGGCAGTTCCTGCAGGCTCTCCTCTACTACCTTAATCACCAGATTAGCCAGCTTGGAATTGCCGGTAATGAGGAAGGCTGGCACATCCAATGAAGCAAAGAAGTTCACCGAATCGAACACCTTCGCCTCAAAGCTCACGAAAGAGTGACTCTCCTCCGCATCGCCAATGAGGTCGAGGTTGGAGTTGGAGTGGAAGAACTTGTCCTTGTTGGTAATCAGATCATCATTGGTGATGCTCTTATTCGAGGTTTCGCCGTAGGTCACCTTCGTGGCCCGGCCGCCCGGAATAAACAGCATTTCACCTTCTTCAACTGCCTGATCTTCATCGCCAAAGGAAATACGACCTTTGTGCAACAGAATCAGGTTATTGCCTACATCGTATGAGTTTTTTACGGTGAAGGGCTGCTGCAACACTAGGTTTTTCGCTTTGATGTAGCGAACCCCCAGTGACTCTATTACTTTATTATAATCTTCCATCTTTGGCGGGTGGTTTGTTTTGGCTCAATGTGGCCGGGAAATAGTACCCCGGACTTATGTAATACAAAATAACATATAAAAATTCACAAAAACACAAAACCCAGCCAATATTTGACTGGGTTTTGTGCAACAAGTCTGACTTTTAGGCAATTCAGATCTTATTTGAGAATTTCCCGAGAGATTACAATTTTCTGAATCTCAGAGGTTCCCTCGTAAATCTGCGTGATTTTGGCATCCCGCATCATGCGCTCTACATGGAATTCCTTGACGAAACCGTACCCCCCATGAATCTGCACAGCCTCTACAGCCGTATCCATGGCCGTTTTGGAAGCGAACAACTTCGCCATAGCGCCCGATTTAGCGTAGTCGTGGTGGCCGTCTTTATCGTGAGCAGCCTGTAGGCACAGCAAACGGGCAGCATCAATGTTCGTTGCCATGTCGGCCAGCTTGAACTGGATGGCCTGGTGCTGCGAAATTGGCACCCCAAAGGCTTTGCGCTCTTTTGAGTACTTCAACGACAGCTCGTAGGCTCCCGAGGCAATACCTAGTGCCTGCGCGGCAATGCCGATACGGCCGCCGGCCAGCACCTGCATAGCGAACTTGAAGCCGAAGCCATCCTCACCGATGCGGTTTTCCTTGGGCACTTTCACGTCGGTGAACATGAGGGAGTGCGTGTCGGAGCCACGGATGCCGAGCTTGTTTTCTTTCGGGCCGATTACAAAACCGGGGGTATCACGCTCCACAATCAGGGCGTTGATGCCGCGGTGCTTTTTCTCGGGGTCGGTTTGAGCAATTACCAGATATACCGATGCGGAGGAACCGTTGGTAATCCAGTTTTTGGTGCCGTTGAGCAGGTAATGGTCGCCTTTATCCTCGGCGGTGGTGCTTTGGCTGGTAGCATCGGAACCGGCTTCGGGCTCCGACAGGGCAAAAGCCCCGATGATTTCGCCGGTAGCCAGCTTGGTCAGGTATTTCTGCTTCTGCTCCTCGGTGCCGTATTTCTCCAGACCCCAGCACACCAGCGAGTTGTTCACCGACATGATAACGGAGCAGGAGGCATCTACTTTGCTAATTTCTTCCATGGCCAGCACGTAGCTCACGGTATCCATACCGCCGCCGCCGTACTCGGGGCTCACCATCATACCCATGAAGCCCAGCTCACCCATTTTCTTGATTTGCTCGGCAGGAAACTTCTGGTGCTCGTCACGCTCAATTACGCCGGCCCACAGTTCATTCTGCGCGAAGTCGCGCGCGGCGGCCTGTACGGCCAGTTGTTCTTCGGTGAGCTGAAAATCCATGCAGTAAATAAGGGGTGGGGTGGGAAAAATGCGACTGGTTGTGCCGAAGCGTAAATTCGCTGGCGACTCAAAATTAACCCGCAGATTTTGCAGATTAAGCAGACACCACAGATTTTTTCTAGGAACCGACCTGTATAAGCCCGGAAGCCGGATTTTTGTTTCGGAGCCCTGGTAACAACATCGGCAGTGGTATAGTGCCGTTTCGGCGCCCACGGAAACAGCCAGGCCGCTTTTGTAGAATTTCAACACTGCCCATTGGTGCATCGTTGGTAAACAGAAGAGCCACCCCGGTTACCCAGGGTGGCTCTTCTGTAGTGTCAAATACTTAGCGGCGACGCCCCATCAGCATGGTGGCATAATAAAAGAGCGTAGCCAGTGAGCCCAAGGCGGCAACCACGTACGTCATGGCAGCCCACCACAGCGCATCTTTGGCCATCGTGTGTTCCTGCGGGGTTACGATGTTGCGCTTGTCCATCCAGGCCAGCGCCCGTTTGGAAGCATCAAACTCCACGGGCAGCGTTACGAAGCTGAACAGGGTAGTGAGGGCGAAGAAGGCCACGCCAATGGTCAGAGGGAGGGCTGTAGTGCGGAGCATAACCACCCCCAGAAACAGCAGAATAGGCATGAACTTCGACACGGCGCTCAACGCGGGTACCATGGTCGAGCGGAACTGCAGGGCGCTGTAGGCGGTGGCATGCTGCACAGCGTGGCCGCACTCGTGGGCCGCTACGGCCGCTGCCGCCGCGCTCCGGTCGTTGTATACAGTCTCGCTCAGGTTTACCGTCTTGTCGGCGGGGTTGTAGTGGTCGGTGAGTTTGCCTTCGGTACTGATGATGCGCACGTCGGTGATGCCGTGGTCGGCCAGCATCAGTTCGGCAACCTGCCGGCCGCTCAGGCCGTTGCGCAGGCCTACCCGGGAATACTGCTCAAATTTACTGCGGAGGCGCATCTGAATGAGCCAACTGGCCAACATCGTGAGTAGCACGATAATCATGGCCGGATTCAGGTGGTACATGGGAAAGAGGTTCGGGTGAAAGTGAATGCCCGACTCCTACCCAAACCGCACCTTCTCGGATGCTTTCGGGGCTAGGCGCCGCGCAGGATTCGCTCAACAATGCGGGTGGTACTGTAGCCGGCTACCAACGGTACGGTGAGTACCTGGCCGCCCTTCTGTAACACCACTTCGTGGCCCACAATTCCACTGATCTGGTAGTCGTCGCCCTTTACCAGGATATCGGGCTGTACGGCTTCAATCAGCGCAAGCGGGGTTTGTTCACCGAAGAGCACTACGGCATCCACGAACAAAAGAGAGGCCAACACCCGCGCACGTGACACTTCGTCCTGCAGTGGGCGGCCCGGCTTCAGGCAGCTTACCGAAGCATCCGTATTCAGCCCGACCACCAGCCGGTCGCCCAAGTGCCTAGCTTTTTCCAGGTAATCCACATGGCCCAGGTGCAGCAGGTCGAAGCAGCCGTTGGTGAACACCACTTTCTCGCCGGCGGCCTGCCACTGCGCCACCATGGGCAACAAGGCCTCGCGGCTCAGTATTTTCTCTTTCGTCCACTGCATTGGTTCAGGGGTATTATCAGATGGATAAGAAAACCGGCACGGACGTTTAGGCAGCTACCTTCGGCAGGGCGGCCGTTTTGCCCGATTTCATCATACTGGCCACAAAGCTGATACCGCCCATCAGCACGACCAGCAGCGTCTGGGAACCGTGCACTACCAGGGCGTACGCAATACCGGCCTCCTTGCTGATACCGTAGGCCAGCAAAATGCCCTGTACCATCACGTGGAACGGCCCGATGCCGCCCGCTACCGGCGCAGCCATGCCAAATGCCCCGAAGGTGAGTACCGCCAACGCCGCCCGCATGCCCAGGTCATAAGTGGCCGGGAAGGCGAAAAATGCCAGGTAGTCCATCAGGTAATACACGGCCCAGGTGAAGAAGGTATGCAGCAGGAAGGCGCCTTTATTTTCCAGCTTCAGAATGCTGAACGCACCGGCCAACACCCCTTTCACAAACGCCACAGCCTTGTTGAACAGCGCATTCTGCCGCAGCCGTTCCAGATTCCGGAACATGGCGTAGGCCAGCACCAGCAGCAGAATCAGCGCAATACCCAGAGCGGCCAGCAGCGGCGTGCGGTTGCGGGCCAGGGCATCGTAGCGGCCGGCCAGCATCTTATCCGTCACGAACGACCAGAACGTGTTGAAATCCAGCAGCAACGTACTACCCAACAACCCCAGCAACACCAGCACATCAATCACCCGCTCCGTTACTACTGTACCCAGGGCCACCTGCACCGGTACTCCGCTGGTGCGCCGCAGCACCGAGCAGCGGATAACCTCGCCCATCCGGGGCAGTACCAGGTTGGCCAGGTAGCCCACCATCATGGCATGATACACGTCCCAGTAGGCCGGCTTGTGGCCGGTGGGGTCAATCTGCATTTTCCACCGATAGGCCCGGCTAAAGTAGCCCAGGGCCGACAGCACCATGGTCAGCACCAGCCACGAGTAATTGGCTTCGCGTACATACTGGCCGATGCGGCTCAGGTCCTGCCCCTGCAGGGCGTACCACATCAGCAGTACCGAAACTGCCAGCAGCAGCACATATTTAAGTATAGTAAGCAGATGCTTCATGTGGTTCTAGGAGAGGCTGCAAGGTATTGCAGCAAAAAGGCTGGCTATTCCGGGGGCAGAACAGCCAGCCTTTTTGCTGAAGTGCAGGCACAGGGCTACACTACCCGGTTATGCTGGTCAGGGAAAATTACGGTGGGCTTATGCGCTTTGGCTTCCGCAAAATCAATCAGGGCGTAAGAAATGATAATGATGATGTCGCCAACAGCCACACGGCGGGCAGCCGGCCCGTTCAGACAAATCATGCCCGAGCCCCGCTCTCCTTTGATGGTGTAGGTTTCAAACCGCTCCCCATTGTTGATATTCACAATGGTCACCTTCTCATTTTCCACCATATTGGCAGCGTCCAGCAGGTCCTCGTCAATGGTGATGCTGCCTACATAGTGCAGCTCCGCCTGCGTAACCTTCACGCGGTGAATTTTGGACTTGAGAACCTCGATGTGCATGATTGAAAAGCGGATGATTTTTCGGTCCGCAAAGATACGGAAGCAGAATCAGTGAATGAGAGGACAGAGAAATACAGATAAGGCTTTATGCACAAGCCCTCTGCATCTCTCTCCAGTCAGCTATTCCACTACCACGTTGTCAATCAAGCGTACGCCGCCCAAGTGAGCAGCTAGGCAAATAGCCACCGGGCTACCGGGCTGCCACTCCGTCAGGGGCTGCAGGGTGTGCGCATCCACTACCGCCAGATATTCCAGGGTAATGGCCGGCTCCGCCCGCAAAAACTCGCCGGCGGCCTGCTGCACCTCTGCCGGCGGCAGATGCCCCTGCTGTACCAGTTGCTTCGCCAGTTGCAGCCCCTGGTATAGGCGTGGCGCCAGTGTACGGGCCTCAGGCACCAGGCGCCGGTTCCGCGACGACATGGCCAGCCCGTCCGACTCCCGGATGGTTGGGAAAGCCACCAGCTCCAGGTCAAACGACAGGTCCCGAACCAGTTGCCGTACAATGGCTACCTGCTGAAAGTCCTTCTGCCCGAAATAGGCCCGGTGCGGCCGGCTCAGGTGAAACAGCTTGCTCACCACCGTAGCCACTCCATTGAAGTGTCCCGGCCGGTGCTCCCCTTCCATTACCCGCTCCAGCATACCAAAATCGAACCGCAGGATGGTGGGCTGGGGGTACATTTCCTCCACCGAAGGCAGAAACAGGGCCGTGCAGCCCGCGGGCCCCAGCAGCGCGGCATCCTCTTCGGGCAGGCGCGGGTACAGCCGGAAATCGTCGGGGTTATTAAACTGAGTGGGATTGACAAAAATGCTGGCTACCACAACCTCACATTCCCGGGCAGCGGCCCGCACCAGTTGCAGATGCCCCTCGTGCAGCGCCCCCATGGTAGGCACCAGCCCGATGCGCTGGCCGGCCCGGCGGGCATTTTCCGTGTAGGCTTGCAACGCGGCGGCGGTATTCAGTATCTCCATAGAGTGAAAAAGGCTTTTCGGCAAGCCGCCGACCAGCCATGGTTGAAATTTCCCTTAAAAATGTTTAATTTTGTGCATCCCAAAGTGTTGCCCTTTCCTAATCACCCCAACTGACTCTCTATGTCTAAGTTGAGAATACTCTATGCTGCCACGGAAATCAACCCGTTTTTGCAGACCACCAAGGTAGCGGAGTTTTTGCGGCGCCTGCCGCAGGGAATGCAGGAAATGGGGATGGAAATCCGCATTTTCGTACCCCGGTTCGGTATTATCAACGAGCGTAAAAACCGCCTGCATGAAGTAGTGCGCCTGTCGGGAATTAATATTGCAGTGGGCGAAGACGAGAAGCCGCTCATCATCAAAGTAGCTTCTATTCCGAATGCGAAGCTGCAAGTTTACTTCATCGACAACGAAGATTACTTCCACCGGAAGTCGGTACTGGTCGACAAAAATGACAAGTTCCACTCGGATAATGACGAGCGGGCCATCTTTTTCTGCAAAGGTGTGCTGGAAACGGTGAAGAAACTGGGCTGGTCCCCGGACATTGTGCACTGCAACGACTGGATGACCGGCCTGATTCCGATGTACCTGAAAACGACCTATAAGAAGGACCCGATTTTCAAAGATGCCAAGTCCGTATTCACCATTTATAACAATGAATTCGACTTCAAATTTGAAGGCGACATTGTGGAAAAGGCCAAGATGCTGGACATCGAGGACGAAATGCTGGCTTCGTTGAAAACGGCCGATTTTGGCGGTTTCATCAAAGTAGGCATGGAGTATGCCGATGCCGTGGTGAAGTCTGACGAGGATTTCAGCGAAAACCTGAATACCCTGTTCACGGAGTATTCAACCAAGAAACAAATTGAGCAGGTAGCCGCCGACGACAACCTGCTGACGTCCTACTACGCTCTCTATAATGAATTGGCCAACTAGCGCCAGCCGACTTGCTTCGGTTTCCCTTGCTGCGGTTTCACTCCTTTCCCTGGCCACCGGCTGTGATAATGCCAATGACCTGGGCCTGGAACTGCCCGGCACCTCACCCATTACCGCCAATTACCTGGATCTACCGGTTAAGGCTTTTACTGTACGGCAACAGCCGATTGAAACAGTAAAAGCAAACCACGTATTGGTAGGCCGGCTGCGCGACACGTACGTGGGCACAACCACGGCCAGTGGCTACCTAAACATAATGGTGGAGCCGATTCTGTCACCCTCGGACTCTTTACCGGCAAAGTTCACCAACGTCAGCCTCGACTCCACGGTATTCAGCCTGGCTTTTGATCAGGTGTATGGGTCGGCCACTCAGCCCTTGCGGCTGGATCTGCTTACGCTGCAGGCGCCACTGGATGAGCGCACGGTGTATAATTCGACCTCCACGGTCGCAACGGGTACCACGCTGCTTACCAATTTCGAGGGTGTTCTGAATCGTACCCGCCCGGTAAAGCGTCGGGTAGCTTCGGGTACAGCCACTGATACTACCACCACGGTTATCACAACGCAGGTGGCCGATCAGGTTGTGCGCATCCGAATGCAGAAGTATCCGGGTACCGCCGCACTGGCTAACACGGTTTTCACTTCGTTATCTGATGCAGCTTTCAACCAAAGCAAGCTGGATGCCGTGTGGAAAGGCATTGCCCTTCGGCCTTCGGCGGGCCATACAGCTAACATCGTAGGCTTTACCCGGTCGGCAAATACCCGTATTACATTTTACTTCCGTGGCACGGATGCCGCGGGTGTCCGCAGCAAATACCGCTCATACTCCCTGTTTCTGGCAAATATTCCAGCCGGTAATACGCTACTGGGCCAGATAGCTGATGGTAAGTATTTCACTCAGCTCAGCACTGATTTGAGTGGCACCCCGCTGGCCGCCCTCACCACTACACAAAGTACGCTGCCAGCGGCAGCTTCCAGTGGCTTTACGTATGCCCAGGAAGGCGTTGGTCTGGGTACCCGCATTGAGTTTCAAGGTCTAGACGACCTGCGGAACAATACTAGTCTGGCTATCAACCGGGCTGAGCTTCTGCTACCGGTCAAGCAATACAGCAATGGTATTTTCCCGTATCCGGAAGGATTATACCTCTACGAAGTGAACAATGCCAATGAGGTACTGACCCGTACTGTGGGAGCCACCACGTATGAGCGAATTGTTCCCGGCGAAGGATTGAACTCTTCTACGCAGGTTCGCCTTACACCTACTTCCGTAGGAGCAGGCAGCTACGCCCGGGCAACGGTACCTGCTGGCCAGGACCCAACCCAATACTTTTCGGTACCTCTGACAGAATATCTGCAGGCCTACCTGCAGAACCGTCTGGATGGAGATTTACCTTCCGGCCTGATCCTGTCCCCGATTCTGCGCTCAAGCTCAACCCTGAACCTGAACCGGGCGCAGTTTGATGCCAGCAACATCAAGCTGCGCGTATATTACTCCAAGCTACGCTAGGCAGCTTTGGCTGCCAGGCTAGCGAACCTGTAAAGGGCGGCACGGCTTTTGCCGTTGCCGCCCGATTTTTCTTTCTCTCGAAAGTTTCTGCTCTGTCACAACTAAACTACTATGTGCGGAATTGTCGCTTACATTGGGCACCGTGAGGCCTGCCCTATCATCATCAAAGGCCTGCGCCGCCTGGAGTACCGTGGTTACGACTCAGCAGGCGTTGCTCTGCTGAACGGTCAGCTTACCGTTTACAAGAAGAAAGGGAAAGTTGCCGACCTGGAAGCCTTTATTGGCGAACAGGATACACACGCGCACATTGGAATGGGCCACACGCGGTGGGCTACTCACGGTGAGCCAAACGATGTAAATGCGCACCCGCACTACTCTACTTCGGAGCGCATTGCCATCATTCACAACGGCATCATTGAGAACTACGCGGCGCTGAAGCAGCACTTGCAGCAGCAAGGCCACGTTTTCCACTCTGACACGGACACGGAAGTATTCGTGAACCTGATTGAGGAAATTCAGAAACAGAACCACTGTACACTAGAAGAAGCAGTGCGCCTTGCTCTGCACGAAGTGGTTGGGGCTTATGCCATTGTGGTACTGAGCAAGGATAACCCCGGCCAACTGATTGCCGCCCGCAAAGGTTCTCCGCTGGTTATTGGTGTGGGCGAAGGCGAGTTTTTCCTTGCTTCCGATGCTACGCCTATCATCGAGTACACCAATGAAGTGGTGTATGTGAACGACTACGAGCTGGCTGTTATTAAGGATGGTCAGTTGGAAATCCGTTCCCGCGAGGATGTAGTGCAGACGCCCTACATCCAGACGCTGGAGTTGGAGCTGGACCGCATTGAGAAGGGCGGCTACGAACACTTCATGCTGAAGGAGATTTTCGAGCAGCCCCGCTCGATTCTCGACTCCATGCGCGGCCGTCTGGAGCTGGAAGCCGGTCACCTGAACATGGGCGGTGTGCGCGCTTACGAGCGGAAGTTTGTGAATGCTGACCGCATCCTGATTGTGGCCTGCGGCACCAGCTGGCACGCCGGCTTGGTGGCTGAGTACCTGCTGGAAGACTTGGCCCGCATTCCGGTGGAAGTGGAATACGCCTCGGAGTTCCGCTACCGCAACCCCGTTATCACGGAGCGCGACATCGTAATTGCTATTTCGCAATCGGGTGAAACGGCCGATACGCTGGCCGCTATTGAACTGGCCAAGAGCCGCGGGGCTACCATCTTCGGTATCTGTAACGTGGTAGGCAGCAGCATTGCCCGCGCTACCGATGCGGGTGCGTACACCCACGCCGGCCCCGAAATCGGGGTGGCTTCTACTAAAGCCTTTACGGCTCAGGTAACGGTGCTCACGCTACTGGCCATGATTGTTGGCCATAAGCGCGGCACCCTCACCGACACGCGCCTGCGCGAACTGATGGTGGAGCTGGACAACATTCCCAGCAAAGTGGAAAAAGCACTGCAGCTGAACGACCAGATTGAGCAGATTTCGGAGACGTTTAAGGACGCCACCAATTTCCTGTACCTGGGCCGCGGCTACAACTTCCCGGTAGCTTTGGAAGGCGCACTGAAGCTGAAAGAAATCAGCTACATCCACGCCGAAGGCTATCCGGCTGCCGAAATGAAGCACGGACCCATCGCCCTCATCGACGAAAATATGCCTGTAGTGGTAATTGCCACCAAGGATAGCTCGTACGAGAAAGTGGTAAGCAACATCCAGGAAGTGAAGGCCCGCAAAGGCCGCATCATTGCCGTGGTAACCGAGGGCGACGACGTGATTCCGGCTATGGCAGAGTTTACCATCGAAGTACCTGCCACCAGCGAAGTACTGATGCCGCTGGTATCGGTAGTGCCGCTGCAGCTGCTGAGCTACCACATTGCCGTCCTACGCGGCTGCAACGTGGACCAGCCCCGTAACCTGGCCAAGTCGGTAACGGTAGAATAGCCTGCCCCAATAACCGAACAGTACCAGCCGCCGCTCCGAATTTCGGGGTGGCGGCTGTTTTTTGCCCCGCATCTGTGCCGGTTTCGGTGTACTTTGCGCGTCTTATTTCTCCACCCTTACTCTCCCTTGTTCATGGCCCATACCGTTGTTTTTTCGCCCCAGGCTCCTGCTCCCATCGGCCCCTACAGCCAAGCCATCCAGGCTGGCGGCACCGTGTACGTATCGGGGCAGATTCCGCTGGACGCCAACGGCCAGTTGGTAGGCGGCGGCGACGTAGCGCAGGAAACCCACCAAGTAATGCGCAACCTGCAGGCCGTGCTGGAAGCCGTGGGTCTCACGCTGCGTCACGTGGTGAAGTGCAGCATCTTCGTGAAAGACCTGGGAAACTTCGGCCTCATCAACGAAATCTACGGCAGCTACTTCGATGCCGACTACGCCCCCGCCCGCGAAACCGTGGAAGTAAGCCGCCTGCCCAAAGACGTGCAGGTGGAAATTTCCTGCATTGCGGTGCAGTAGTGGTGAGCTTGTGAAGTGATGAAGTGGTGAGTCTGACGTTCTGTTGCGCCGCGTCTGCGAATTGTGCAGATTGAGCCTCAGGTTATCTATTTCACAACTTCACCATTTCATTACTTCACTGCTATGCGCGAGTTGGGTATTTTTCTGTTTTTCGCCGGACTGATTGCTATTCTGGCGCCGTATCTATTACCTGCCAATTTCCGGTTTCCACTGCTGGACTGGATGAACAACTGGGGCTCCACGGTGGCCTGGGTCATCAAGGGCGGTATGACGCTGCTGGGCTTGGGGCTGTGGCTGGGTTCCAGAAACCGTACCTGATGCGCCGACCAACTCCTCGCAAACCTGCCAAAGCCCTAGCCAAGCCCACCTACTTCCCACCCGAAAACGTGCTGACCCGTGTCCTGCCGCCTGCACTAGTAGGGCAGCGGGAGTTCGAGCAGTTTCACTTTATCGGCTTCGATTTAAGTCAGGCAGATCTGGCGGGCCGGCGGTTCAGCGAGTGTCTGTTTGAGAACTGTAACCTGGCCGGGTCTTCTCTGACCGGTACCAGCCTGCAGAATGTGGCCTTTGAGGGCTGCAAGCTGCTGGGACTACAGTTCACTTCCTGCCGGGACATACTGTTCGGTGTCCACTTCGACCAGTGCCAACTGGATTACGCCTCCTTCTGGGGCAAAACCATGCCCAATACCCGCTTCGTGGGATGCTCGCTACAGGAAGCCGACTTCACCCGCGCCGACCTGACCAACGCTGTATTTGCAGACTGCCAGCTGCGCGGAGCCATCTTCAGCCAGACCCGCTTGCTGGGCACCGACTTCCGCACCGCCCAAGGCGTAGCCCTCGACCCCGAGCAAAATGAGTTGAAACAAGCCCGTTTCACCCTCCACAGCCTGCCCGGCCTGCTGGGCAAATACGGGCTGGTGGTAGAATAAGTGGTGAGATAGTGAACTGGTGAAATTGTGAGTTTGACGTTCTGTTTACGCCATCTGGTCCGGCAGAATATCAAGCGCACAATTTCGCCATTTCACCATCTCACCATTCGTACCTTTGCGGCACGCTTTCCCACCCCGAAGGCGTTGCGAACTGACTGACATATGGAAAGAGAAGTACGGGTGCGCTTTGCGCCCAGCCCCACGGGGCCGCTGCACATCGGCGGCGTGCGCACTGCGCTGTATAACTACCTGCTGGCCCGCAAGCTGGGCGGCAAGATGCTGCTGCGCATCGAGGACACCGACCAGAACCGCTTCGTGCCCGGTGCCGAGCAGTACATTATGGACTCGCTGCGCTGGTGCGGCATTGAGATTGACGAAGGAATTGAGCAGGGCGGCCCTCATGCCCCCTACCGCCAGAGTGAGCGGAAGCCCATGTACCGTCAGTACGCCGACCAGCTGATTAAGGACGGCTACGCTTACTATGCTTTTGATACGCCCGAGGAGTTGGACGCCATGCGCGCCCGCCTCACGGCCGCCAAGGTGCCTAACCCCCAGTACAACAGCATCACCCGCGCCCAGATGCGCAACTCCCTTACCCTGCCGGCCGAGGAAGTAACGCAGCTGCTGGAAAGCGGCGCGCCCTACGTGATTCGCCTGAAGGTGCCGCGCAAGGAGGAAATCCGCTTTAACGACCTCATTCGGGGTTGGGTAGTGGTGCATTCGTCTTCCATTGACGACAAAGTGCTGATGAAGTCGGACGGCATGCCGACCTACCACCTGGCCAACATCGTGGACGACCACCTGATGGAAATCACCCACGTTATCCGGGGTGAAGAGTGGCTGCCCTCGGCACCGCTGCACGTGCTGCTGTACCGTTACCTGGGCTGGGAAAGCACCATGCCCCAGTTTGCTCACCTGCCCCTGCTGCTCAAGCCCGATGGCACCGGCAAGCTGAGCAAGCGCGACGGTGACAAGCTGGGCTTCCCGGTGTTCCCGCTGGAATTCCACGGCAAGGACGCCGAAACCGGCGAGCCTACCGTGAGCAGCGGCTACCGCGAGTCGGGCTACCTGCCCGAGGCCTTTATCAACTTCTTGGCCTTCCTGGGCTGGAACCCCGGCACCCAGCAGGAGCTATTCACGATGGATGAGCTGATTGAGAACTTCTCGATTGAGCGCGTAAGCAAGTCGCCGGCCCGCTTCGACCAGAACAAGGTACGCTGGTACAACGAGCAGTACCTGCGCGCCAAGCCCGACGCCGAGCTGGCCCAGTACCTCACCGCGGAGCTGAGCAAACAGGGAATTGAGGTTCCCGCCGACCAGGCCGAACAGATTGCCGCTCTAGTAAAAGAGCGTGCCACCTTCCCGGCCGACCTAGCCAAGGAGGCCCAGCTGTTCTTCCAGCGCCCCGCCAGCTACGATGAGCAGGTCATCAGCAAGAAGTGGAACCCGCAAGTATCGACTGCTCTGGCAGCCTTTGCCGGCCAGCTGCCCGCTACCACGGATGCTTCAGCCGACGGCATTAAGGCGCTACTCACGCAGGTGCTGGAAGCTCAGGGGCTGAAAATCGGGCAGGTGCTGCAGGCCCTTCGCGTGGCCGTGACCGGTAATGCTGCCGGCCCCGACCTGATGCACATCATGCACATCCTGGGCCCGCAGGAAACCGCCGAGCGGATTCAGGCGGCCGTGGCGGCGCTGCCCTCTTAAAGAGGTTTTGTTCCGCAGGGCAAAAGTCCGTCTGGCTCTGGCCGGGCGGACTTTTGCATTAGCCGGTAGCCCATTACATCTTTCCCTGGCCGGCTTCCGTACCTAACAGACGCTGGCCATTGGCCGGCATTTGTAAGACGCTCCCAAGCCACTTGTATCATGGCCAAGAAACCGGTTAATCCAAAAAAGAAAAAAGTAGACCCCGAGAAAAAAGCGCGGGTGCATAAGGAGTTGGAAGGCTTCGAAATTAAGGTGAACCCACTGGGCGAAATCACCTCCAACTACTCCATTGAGGACATCAACCAGTTCCTGAACCGCCACGTGCGCGACAAGAAGCTGGTGAACCGCGACGGGCAGTTTGGCGAGAAAGATGAAGACGAGAACTTTCCCCTCGAAGACGGAGCCCAGGAGCCCGAGGAATCGGACGAGGACTTCATGCGTCGTACCAGCCGCGAGGCCAAGAAGAAAGGCCCTAAAGCGGCCTCGGATGACGAGGCAGAGCCCCAGACAGACGACGCAGACTAGCATTTCCACTCCGTTGCACCACGGCCGGCGAAGCAGCGCGGGTACCGAATAGGTACGGGCGTTGCTTCGTCGGCCGTGGTGCATTATGGGGGCAGACTTTATTGAATTGATGTTTTACTATACTTGGGGCATCATTCACGCATTCCTTTCCTTCTCAGCCGATGCAGTCCCACGATGTCGACTATAAAATTCTGGGTAATGATATCCAGGTACTCGAAGTAGAGCTGGACCCCAATGAAACCGTGGTAGCCGAAGCCGGCGCCATGGTGTATATGAGCGAGGCCATTGCCTTTGAAACCAAGATGGGCGACGGCTCGGAGCCGAACCAGAGCATCATGGGCAAGCTATTCTCGGCCGGCACCCGCCTGATTACCGGCGAGTCGCTTTTCATGACGCATTTTACCCACCGCGGCGGCTACGGCAAGGCCCACGTGGCCTTTTCCGCGCCGTATCCGGGCACCATTATCCCCATTGACCTGCGCACCCTGCCACAGGGCTTAATTGTGCAGAAAGACGGCTTCCTGGCCGCAGCCAAGGGCACCAAAATCAGTATACACTTCAACCAGAAGCTGGGAGCCGGCTTCTTTGGCGGGGAAGGCTTTATTCTGCAGAAGATTACTGGCGACGGGAAAGCCTTCGTGCACGCGGGCGGTACCATCATCGAGAAGCACCTGAACAACGAGCTGCTGCGCGTGGATACCGGCTGCGTGGTAGCCTTCGAGCCGGGCATCGACTTCAACATTGCCCGGGCCGGGGGCCTGAAATCCATGATTTTCGGGGGCGAAGGGTTGCTGCTGGCCACGCTGCGCGGCACAGGCCGCGTGTGGCTGCAGTCGATGCCAGTGAAGAAGCTGATTCAGGCCCTGGCTCCTTCCGGCGGCAATGCGCAGAAGGAAAGTGGCGGCATCCTGGGTAACCTGGTGGGCGGCATGCTGGACGAATAATCCGGCGGTAGCGCTACCGCATACGTCAAAGGGCCGGCTGTAGCGAATTGCTACAGCCGGCCCTTTGAACTTAACAAGACGGCCCTTATTGCGCCATACTGGCCGCAATTACGCCCAGACTTGCCAGCAAGGCAATCATCAGCAACCCCAGAAAACCCACCGTGAGTTTGCGGTTACGCGTATCAGAGTCAGTATCTGGCTTATGCCGACGACGGCGCCGCCGATGAGAAGAAGAAGACGCGGGAGTAGAAATGGCCATATGTGGGAATTGAGTAGTAAGAACAGGGCTGGAAATATAAAACACTTTCTAAACAAAATCCAGTTAAATAGCCTTTTTACCGATTAACTACGCGGAGTCCTCGACTAACTTTAAGAACTAACCAGTAAGTAATTAACCTGCGTATTTCTTACCTCAGGGGCTGCAAACATTCCCAAATAGCTATACCTTTTCAGTGCAACTTCCACCATGTTATCATTGGGTAGCGGGCCACGCAATGGAGTCGCCAGCCGGTGTGATGACAAGGGCCGTTGTTTTGCGACCGTTGCGGTAGTATTCGGAGGGCAGGGCGTGGCCGGAGGGCGCGTAGCATTTCCATTCGCCAAACCAGAAAAACCGCACACTTTGCGCCGTTATCTGGTAGCGGGCCTGGCCCTGCTTAGCCAGTTGACCACCGGGGTGATAATAGGCAATTACCACCTGCCCCGCTGGCCGCTTCAGAAACCTCTCCTGGCGCTCCAGCATGCCGGCAGGTGTATAGTATCGCCACCGGCCTACCGGCAAGCCGTGGCGGTACCGCCCCCGGTTAGCAATCTGCTGCTCAGCCACGTCAAAATACTCCCGCCAGGGACCGTGACGCAACGTATCAGACGGATGGTATCGGTTGCGCGACCAGAACCCGATAGGCCCGTGTTGTAGTGCCACACAGCTTACTAGTAGCTGTGTAAAGCTTACCATCAGCAATAGGAAATAAGTGCGTCTCATCGGAATCAGCTAAAGATAGATTCCGGTAGTTACAACTAATTATTTAGTTGATCAAGTATTTCATCCAGCAATTCCCGTGAATTGCTCAATCGGGGTACCTTGTGCTGCCCGCCCAGCTTACCCCGGCGGGCCAGCCACTGCTCGAAAGTACCCGCTGGAGCAACGGTCACCACTGGCGGTGTGAGGGCCAGGTCGCGGTGGCGCTTGGCATCGTAGTCGGAGTTAAGCTGGCGGAGCGTCTGGTCCAGTACCTCGGTGAAATGCGGCAGGTCGACGGTAGTTTGGTTGAACTCAATCAGCCACTGGTGGCCGCCCCGGGAGGCACCGTCGTGCGAGGCGAAGTAGATGGGGGCCGCCGTGTAGTCGCGCACCGTGGTATTGGTGGCGCGGCAGGCCGCCGCAATGGCCGCATCGGCATTTTCTACCACTACTTCTTCCCCAAATGCATTCAGGAAGTGCTTGGTGCGGCCTGCCACCCGAATGCGGTACGGGGCCAGCGAAGTAAAGCGCACCGTATCCCCGATGGCATAGCGCCACAGGCCGGCATTGGTGCTAATGATGAGGGCATACGTACGGCCCAGCTCCACCTGCTCCAGCGGAATGGCCCGAGGCTCCGCCGCGTCCCATTGGTCGGCGGGCAGAAACTCGTAATAAATGCCGTGGTTCAGCAGCAACAGCAGGTCTTTGGAATCAGGCTCATCCTGCAGGGCAATGTAGCCTTCGGAGGCGTTGTACACCTCCAGGTAGTGCATCTGCGGGCCGGGTATCAGCTGCCGGAACAGCTCCCGATACGGCCCGAAGGCCACCGCTCCGTGCAGAAATAACCCCAGCTGCGGCCACACATCCAGAATAGAGGTGGTGCCGGCCAGCTCCAGCACGCGGCGCAGCAGCACAATCATCCAGGTAGGCACGCCGGCCAGCACGCGGACATCAGCTTCCAGCACGTGGCGGGCAATGCGCTCAATCTTCTCCTCCCACTCATCCAGCAGGGCCAGTTCCAGCGGCGGGGTGCGCACGTATTCAGCCCAGGCCGGCAGGTTCTGCATAATCACTGCCGATACGTCCCCAACTCGGGAAGTGGCCTCATCCGGCCGAAACGGGTTGGGGCCGTGCGTGCCGCCCAACGACAGGGTTTTGCCGCCCAGCACATCAATTTCGGGATAGTAGAGGGTGGCCAGCGCCGTCGTGTCGCGGCCGGCGCGGTAGTGGCAGTCGTGCAACGATTCGCGGGTTACCGGAATGTATTTGCTACGGGCGTTGGTGGTGCCGCTGCTTTTGGCAAACCACTCCACCCGACCGGGCCACAACACGTCCGTTTCGCCCCGGAGCACCCGCTCAATTTGCGGGTACAGCTGCTCGTAGCTGCTGATGGGCACCCGCTGCGCAAACTCCCGGGCCGAGGGAGCATCCGCATAACCGTACTGGCGGCCCCAGGCCGTGTTGCGGGCCGTGTGTACCAAGCTCTGAAATACCTGGGCCTGGGCCTCATGCGGATGTTGCCGGATGTGCTCAATGCTGGCCAGCCGGCGCTGCACGGCCCAGGTCAAAACGGTACTAATCACGGGAGCGAGAATGGGTGGGAGGAAAACGAACGGGCTGCAAACGGATACACTGTACCGCCTGCAGCCCGGGAAAGTTACTGAAATGCACCCTGCCATCTCGGCACGGCGAAAATGGAACGCTTATATCTTCCGTTTCAGCTCAAAGTGCTTACCGAGGTACACGCGGCGCACCATTTCATCCTCGGCCAGCTCTTCGGCGGTGCCGGCCTTCAGGAGCTTGCCTTCGAAGAGCAGATAGGCCCGGTCCACGATGCTGAGCGTTTCATTCACGTTGTGGTCGGTGATGAGGATGCCGATGTTCTTGTGCTTAAGCTTGGCCACGATGCCCTGGATTTCCTCCACGGCAATGGGGTCGACGCCGGCGAAGGGCTCATCCAGCAGTACAAACTTGGGGTCTACGGCCAGGGCCCGGGCTATTTCGGTGCGGCGCCGCTCCCCGCCGCTCAGCACCCGGCCCAGGTTTTTACGCACGTGGGTCAGACTAAACTCGTTGAGCAGCTCCTCCACTTTATCACGCTGGGCCTGCTTGGATAGGTCCGTCATTTCCAGCACCGACAGAACATTCTCTTCCACCGTCAGATCCCGGAACACGCTGGCTTCCTGCGCCAGGTAGCCGATACCGAGGCGGGCGCGCTGGTAGATGGGCAGCTTGGTGATGTCCCGGTCATCCAGAAACACCTTGCCTTCGTTGGGCTTCACCATGCCCACCGTCATGTAGAAGGAGGTGGTTTTGCCGGCCCCGTTCGGGCCCAGCAGTCCCACAATTTCGCCTTGCTCCACGTGCAAAGACATGTCGTTCACCACGGTGCGCGACTTGTATTTCTTAACCAAATGTTCGGCTCGTAAAATCATTGGGGCAAAGGTAGTGAGGACGGGGGAAGGAACGGGGCCGCCGCCCACGCCGAAACGTAGCGGCGGTGCTTGCTGGTGTACTACCCTTTGGCCGTGAGTACCTGGCGACGCAGCGTGAGCTGCGCAGGCGTAGCGCCGGGGTTGTTTTTCAGCCGGTTGGTTTCCTGGGCGTCATACTCCTGCGCCGTGCCTTTTACGGTACCGGTCGTAGAGCCCCGTCGGATGGTGAGCGTTACGGGTGCCTCGGAAGTGGTTTCGGAGCCAACCAGAGGGCGCAGCAGCTGCTCGGCGTTGGCCATTGTCACCTCCTGCCCGTCCACGGCCACAATCACGTCGTCGTTGCGCAGGCCGAAGGTGTTCGTCTGGGGCTGTACATCGGCGGCCCGGAACTCCTTTTTGGCCTCATCATACCGGAAGCCAAGCTGCCCGAAGGCGCGGATTTTGACGTTGGCTGTAGCAGCGTAGTCCCAGCCTATTTTGCCCAGATACTCGGCCAGCGGCAGCTCTTCCTTGCCAATAACGTACCGGTCGAAGAACTGCTGCACCTCGGGGTGCGTGAGGGCCACTACTTCCGGAATCAGGTCCTTATCCTCGAAGGAGCGGGTGGGGCCGTACTTGGCACGCAGGGCCAGCAGCACGTCGCGCAGGGTCTGGCGGCCCTGGGTCAGCTCCCGAATGCGGATATCGAGCAGCAATCCGATAAGAGCACCCTTTTTGTACACGTTTTCATACATGTCGTCGTAGGGCTTTTCCAGAATGCGGCGGCTCATTTCGGTGAAGGGAATGCCGGCCGGAAACTTCTGCGCATCCCGGATTTTCTCGCGCATGGTCTGCCGGAACTCGTCTTCGGTAATGAGGCCCCCCTGCACCTGTACCAGCTGGGCCACGTACTCCGTTACGCCCTCATACAGCCACAGATGCTGCGACATCTGCGGGTTACGGAAGTCGAACTCCCCGATTTCGCGGGAGTGAATGTTGAGCGGGGCCAGCATGTGCAGAAACTCGTGCGAGCTAACCTCCAGCACCATGCTTTTAAGCCTCTCGGGGTTGGCTATTTCGGGCAGGAAGTACAACGAGGAGTAACTGTGCTCCATGGCACCATAGCGGCTGTCTTTGCTGCTGAGTGGGGAGCCGCTGGCCGGAAAGTAGAACAGGAATTGGTAGCGCGGCACCGGCATCTGTCCGAAAAACTTGGTCAGCGCCTCCGACATGGGCCGGAGCATCTGGCTTACCTCGGCAGCCTTCACCATCCCGCTTTCCGATAGTACCGCCACCGAAATGCGGGCTCCGCCGGTGCTGAAGCTGGCCGTATCGGGCCGGGCATACAGCACCGGACCATCGGCCAGGGTTACGTAGTTGGGAGCCGTCAGTACGTCCTGGGTGGGCGAAGGGCGGCGCACGTCCAGCGCGGTAGCGCCGTAGAGGTCGGCGGGTTTGGTTACCTGCACCTCATAGGGTAGCATTTTGTAGCCCTCTAGGTAGCCGTAAAAGCCGTAGTGGTTGAGCGTGATGTTGCGGCCCGCGTCAATGTTGGTACCGCCAGGCTGGAAGATGAATGTGTCGTCCTGCTTGGCATCCCAGGTATCATCCACGAGGTATTCCAGCCGGGCCAGTTGCTTAGCCCCGTCGATAATGAACAGGTTAGGGCCGCTGTTTTTCACTTTCAGCGTTTTGCCATTCTTATCAAAGGCTTTGAAACCGGTGATGAAGCGGCCGTAGTCCTTCTTGGAATAAGAACCCGGCACCACTGAAGGCATTACATAGGTTACCTGATTTTCCTGCACAGCAGGCGTATTCACCACCACTTTAACCCGGTCGTTGGTAATCTGCTGCAGGTTGAGGTTGATGTGGTAGCCAGCCGGCTGTTGTGCCAGGGCGGCGGTGGCTGTAGTAAGGCTCAATCCAAGAGCCAGCGAAAAGGATTTCATTCAATCAGATAAGATAGATGCGAATACGGCGCTAACGCCCCTGCCAAGGTACGGAGTATCAGGCTGAGGTATTTAGGAGCAACTCCTTTGAAAACCGATATTTCAGCCTTCCCTATTTACTTCTGAATGACAGCTACCTCCCGTAAAGCTGATCGTAGTTTGCTCTTTCAACAACTGCTTATAAACTGACATCCAGAATACTATATCAGCCAAACGGCCGTGTTACGCGATGCAACACGGCCGTTTGGCTGGTGGATACCCGGAGCAGTTATTCCCAGCGGATATCCTTAATGCGGAGCTGCAGGTTCTTTACACCGCGGTACTCGTTGATTTCCACCGTGTAGCACACGCTGAACGGCTGGCCCTGGCGGATTTGCTCATAGTATTCGCCTAACCCGAAGCCAATGGCATCCACGGTGTGGTGGCCATCCTGAGTGAGGGCAATTTTGAGGTGGGAGTTGCCCACAATCCGGGCCGAATCGGGGGCGGCGTACACCCGCTCGGAGGCGAATACCGGGTTGGGGTTACCGGGGCCGAAGGGCTCCATCTGGCTCAGTAGCCGATAGAAGGAAGGTGTTATGTCGCTGAGCTGAATAGTGCAGTCTATTTCCACGGGTGGAATGAGCTGTTCCGGCAGGATGCGGCCCGCCACAATACGCTCAAACTTCTCGCGGAACGCGGGTACATTCTCCACGGGCAGCGTGAGGCCGGCGGCGTACATGTGGCCGCCATACTGGTCCAGCAGCTCGGCGCAGTCCTCAATGGCCTGGTGTACATCAAACCCCACCACCGAGCGGGCAGAGCCGGTAGCCTTGCCGTTGCTTTCGGTGAGGATGATGGTGGGACGGTAATACTTATCGAGGCAGCGCGAGGCCACAATTCCCACTACGCCCTTGTGCCAGTCCTGTTTAAACAGCACAGTGGTGCGGGCCGAGCGAAGCAGGTCATCCTGCTCAATCATCTCCAGGGCTTCCTTGGTGATGCTGGTATCGAAGCCGCGGCGTTCCTGGTTGGTTTTGTCTACTACCCCGGCCGTGGCTACGGCTTCGGCGGTGGTATCGGCCAGCAGCATGGCTACCGAGCGTTTGGCGTCGCCCATACGGCCGGCGGCGTTAATGCGCGGCGCAAACCCGAAGACCAGGCTACTGATGTTCAGCTCGGCGGTTTGCAGGCCGGCCAATTCACGCAGGGCATCGAGGCCGGGGCGCTGCGGCCGGGTCCGGTCGTTGATGAGGCGCAGACCGTGGTAGGCCAGCGTGCGGTTCTCGCCGTAAATGGGCACGATGTCAGCGGCAATACTCACGGCCACCAGGTCCAGCAGCTCGTACAGCTCCTGCTCGGGTAGGCCCTGCTGCTGGGTAAATGCCTGCATCAGCTTGAAGCCAACCCCGCACCCCGACAGCTCCTTGAACGGATACGGGCAATCCTGGCGCTTGGGGTCCAGTACCGCCACGGCGGCCGGCAGTTCAGTGCCCGGCAAGTGGTGGTCACAAATGATGAAATCAACGCCCCGCTCATTGGCGTAGGCTATTTTGTCCACGGCTTTTACGCCGCAGTCGAGGGCAATGATGAGCTGGTAGCCGAAGTCGTGGGCGTGGTCGATGCCGGCTTCGGAAATGCCGTACCCTTCCTTGTAGCGGTCCGGAATGTAGTAGTCGATGCGCTCCGGGCCGAAAAACTGCCGCAGGTAGCTGAACACCAGCGCCACGGAGGTAGTACCATCCACATCATAGTCGCCGAATACCAGCACCCGCTCACCCAGATGCAGGGCTTTCAGCAGGCGGTCTACGGCCCGGTCCATGTCGCGCATCAGCAGCGGGTCGGGCAGCAGGCTCAGGTCGGGGCGGAAATAGGCGCGGGCCTCCTCAAACGTACACACGTTGCGCTGGCAAAGCAGACTTACAATGGCCTCATTGACGCGCAGCGCGTCAGCCAGATGCCGGACTTTTTCAGCCTCGGGCGCGGGCTTGCGAATCCATCGTTTTTCCATGAGTACAGAGGAGCCTAACAGCGGCAGTATCTTCAAAAGTACAAAAAGAAACGCACGGATTACGCGGGTTGCACGGAGTTAAAGCGGCCTGTCCCTAATGGCCAACATTACGTCTGGGAGCCTCTACCGGGCATCTTACGTTCCGACTGGTTACTCCTTCGCCGCTTCATTTTCTTCCTGAAAAAGCCAACCGCAGCCACCGGTTAGTTTACCGCGTCGCCGCGCAGCTTGCGGAACCGCTTGCGGGCTTCTACCACGTAAATGCTGCCGGGGTATTTGGTAATAACCTGGTTGTACAGCTGTTGGGCTTTCTCCCGGTCCTGCAGGTTTTCCTCCAGAATACTGGCCGCCAGAAACAGAGCATCATCACTTAGCACATCATACTTAGGGTTGGCCGTGATGCGCTCCAGCGTACCGAGGGCCGCGGCATAGTCGCCGGTGCGGCGCTGGAGCTGGGCCTTCAGATACCAGGCCTCGTCCTGCAGGGCATGACCGGGGTATTTGGCCAGCAGCGCATCCAGCCCGCGCATAGCCTCCGGAATCTTGTTCTGGAATACCTGCTGCTCCACGGCGGCATAGTCGCGCAGGGCTACGCCGGCCGTGTCCATGGCTGTGTTATCGGTGATGAGCAGGCTGAGCTGCATGGCGTCGTTGGCAATTTCGCGGCTGGTGGCCTGCTTCAGAATATCCAGGTGCGACTGGGCCAGCTTGAAGTCACCGGCGAAGTAGCTCAGGCGGGCGTTGCGCAGCTTGGCGTCGTAGCCCAGCGGAGTATCCTTGTGCGACTTCTCCACCTGCGAGTACAGCAGCGTGGCTTCCCAGGGCTCGGCCCGCAGCAGGTAGATGTCGGCCAAGTCAATCTTGGCCTGATCCACCACATCGAGGCTGGCACGGGGCATGGTAATTACCTCGTTCAGCAGCTTGATGGCCGGCTCCTTCTCATCCAGCTGAAACGCCAGCAGGGCCGCCATGCTGCGCAATACCGGAGCCGTTTCGGGTGTGCGGCCCAGGTCTTTCAGCACTTGCTCGTACTCCTGCAGCAGGCCGCGCAGCTGAGCGGTGTTAACCGGATAGGTAGTGCGCACCTGGTCCTCGCGGGTTTGTACCAGCCGCTGCCGCACTAAGGCGTAATACGGGCTGCTCCGGTATTCACGCGCCAGGTACTCGTAGCCGGCAATGGCACTTTCGTAATCCTGGTTGCGGCGGGCTATTTCGGCTACTTCCAGCACCCGCTGCCCATCGGTGCGGGCGCGGCGGTCCAGGGCTTTGGCCTGCACCAGCGCGCCGGTAAAGTCGCGGCGCTGCACCTGCAGCCACAGCAGCAGCTCACTGTACACCGGCCGCTCGGGGTTCTTCTGCACCAGGCTCAGCAGCTCCTTTTCCAGCGCGGCGAAGTCCTTATCCTCCTGCAGGCTGTTCTGAAGCATATTGCGCACGAAGGGCAGCTGCTGCTCGTCCGTCTGCACCAGGCGCAGGGTTTCGGCCATCAGCTTATCAGTCTGGCCCTGCCGGGTGTAGAGCTGGATGAGCTGCGGGCCGAATTCGGTTTCGGAGTGCGCCAGCTCCCGGCCACGCAGGTACGTACGCACAGCCCAGTCCGGCAGACCCAGCCGCTGAAACTCCAGAGCCACGGGGGCTACCTGCTCCGCGGTTAGCTGACCGAGCACCCGCTCCCACTGCTTCTGGGCCGCCGGCTGGTCGCCGGCCTGGGCGTATAGCTGACCGAGTGTAACCGGCAGCGCCGCTTCGCGCGGGCGTTGCCTGATGGCTCGTTTTACCAGCTTCTCCGCCTCTTTGTACTGCTTCAGGCCCTGCAGCGCAGCCAGATAGTCGGGCAGGATGTTGGGGGCCGTCTGCTCGTCGTTGCGCAGACGCCCGAACAGGAATGCCGCCTTTTCATGCTCGCCTTTGCGCTCATACTCCCGGGCCAACTGCACCTGGCTATCCTCGCTTACCTGGGCCACAGCCGGCTCTGCAACCAGCACGCTTCCCAGCAGGCTGCCCACCAGCCACATTGAACGCAACGACTTTTTCATGACCGCATAACGAAAAGACCCGACCCGAAGTGCCAAACAAAAAGGGCCGCACCCTAAGGTACGGCCCTTTTACTGGTTCTGCGCTTGTTGCCGCTTAGAAGAACTTCGTGCGGTTGTCCTTCACGTTGGCGTGCTGCTTGATGGCTTCGTAAATGAGGCCATCGGCGCGGGCCGTACGCTGACCGGTGAGCTGCAGCTTGGCGGCTTTGGCATCGGCAGCCGGAGCGGGCGTAGCGGTTACGGGCTCCACAATCAGGACACCCTGCTCACCGGCAAAGGCTTTGGACTTCTGACCGGGCTTCAGGCCGAATGCTTTACCCACAGCCACCGGCTCCGAGCCCAGACCCGGAATCATGCCCTGACCCAACACTACGTTGTCGGCCGTTTTCACTTGGGCGCCGTTGCCGTATGCCTGGGCAATCTGCTCCAGCGTAGTGCCTTTGGCAGCATTCAGCTTGCTGATGATCTGCTCGGCTTTCTGCTCGTTGCGTACCAGGGCAGTTACTTCAGGCTTCACGCTGGCCACGTCGGCGGTGCCTTTGGCCCGCTCGCCGGTCAGTACGGCAATTACATACTGGTCACCAATCTCAAATACCGGCGACACATCACCCACTTTCGTAGTGGATCCGCCCTCGGGGTTTACGCCGTAGGCCCAGCGCACCAGCTGGCGGGCACCCTGCAGGCTGTTCACGGCCTGGTCGCCGCGGCCGAGGCCTTTAGCTTCGGCTTTCTGCAGGCTCTTATCCTTGGCTACAGCGGCCCGGAACGAGGCCAGATCGGTGGCTTCGCCTTTCAGCTGCTGGGCTTTGTTGTAGGCGGCGTCACGCGTCACGTCGGTCGGCTGGATGCTTTTCTGCACGGTAGCCACCTGATAGGTCTGCGCCGTTTTGGGGGCCGTAATCTTCACGATGTGGTAGCCGAACGAAGTCTTCACCAGGTTGGGCAGCAGACCCGCCGAGGTAGCACCGAATACGGCCTTTTCGAACTCGGGTACCATACGGCCCTGCTGGAACCAGCCCAGGTCGCCGCCGGTGGCGGTGGTACCGTCGGTACCGTACTGGCGGGCCATATCAGCAAAGTTGGCACCGGCCTTGATCTTGTTCAGCACCTCGGTAGCCTTGGCTTTGGCCGCGGCATCGGCTTCCGGCGTAGTGCCATCGGCTTTGATGAGGATGTGGCTGGCGCGGGCGGCAGCCTGAGCACCCGCTTTTTCGGCGGTTACCTTGTAGAGCGAGTAAGTGCCGTTTTCGGCGTAGGGGCCGTACACTTTGCCTACCTGCAGGGGCAGCTGGGCGCGCAGCTTCTCGGGCATATCGGCCGGCGAGAGGTAAGCGGGGCGGGTGGGGTTGTCGGAGTTCAGCTTCACGAAAGCCGAATCAACGGGGGCTGTGGCAAACTGGGTAGCCAGTTCATCCACAGTTTTGCGAATGGCCGTGCTGTCGTCGACGGAGGCCGTCACCGGAATGCTCACGTACTCGATGCTGCGGCCATCTTCCACTTTGTAGCGGCCTTTGTTCTTGTCAATATAGGCCTGCAGCTGGTCGTTGGTCACCTTCACGCTTGAGTCGGACAACGTGAAATAGGGCACAAACAGGTAGCGCAGGTTTACCTGAGCCGACTGGCTTTCAGCGTAGCGCTTGGCTTCGGCCGAGGTTACGTAGGTGCTCAGCTTCAGCAGGTTGTTATACTTGATACCCAGGCGCTCGGGGCGCAGGTTGGCTTCGAAGTTGGCAAAGGCCAGCTGGGCCTGCGGATCCTGCTTATCGAGGTTGCGCAGGTATTCTTTCACCTTCAGCACATCGAACTGGCCGGTTTTCGGATCAGTAAAGGCCTGCCGGATGCTGGGGTGAATGTTCACGCCCTGCACCATATCAGTCAGCTCTTCGTCCGAAACCTTCAGACCCAGCTTATCGAATTCCTTCTGAAAGGCAATGCGGTAGAGCGTCTGGTTCCAGGCCTGGTCGCGCAGGTAGCCCAGGGCCTGATCATCGGGCTGGCGCTGCTGCTGCTGAATGAAGGCCTGCTTGGCCTGCTCCAGGGTGTTCTCAAAATCTGCGTACTCCACCTTTTCGCCGGCTACTTCGCCTACCGACGTATCGTTCTTGCTGAAGAAGCTATTCCGGCCATACAGGAAGTCACCTCCCAGCATGAAGAGCAGCAGGCCGATGATGATGGCCCCGACTGCCCAGCCCGATTTTTCTCGAATCGTGTTGATTAATGCCATTTACTTGAAAAAAAGCGCAGTAAGAAAAGGTGAATGAGGCGCAAAATAACCAAAAAAGATGGTCATTAGGTAATATAGAACTGACTGACTGAGGAATCGGGCACCGGACTGGGCCAGGCTGGTAAGGCAAGCGCGCTGTTTCCATCCTTCTGCCTTCTAAAAGCTCAGAGCCCCTACTGCATCCATTCGCAGTAAGGGCTCTGTACCAGCAGTTTCAAGAAGGAGCCAGCACCGACGCCGCCTTGCCAACTTCCACAGCTTATTTCTTCTTTTTCGGCTTTTTTGCCGTGCCAAGTGCTGCCTTGCGAGCGGCTTCCGCCTCGGCGGCCGCAACTTTGTCGCGCTGGCGCAGGTAGCGCAGCCCGATTACCAGGCCGAACGACAGCATGTACAGCCAGTAGTTGGCGTACAGGCCTTCCATCTTGCCAATGGCCAGGGTGCGGTACGTGGCCACCACAAACGTGAAAACGCTCAGTACAAACAGGATGGTGCGGCTAATGCCTGGGTCCCAAAAACGCTTCATAAACAGTTATTTCCGAGTAGAGGCGGTGGGCGCCGCCGTAGGCGCATTCTGCAGGGTGAAAATGCCGGTGGGTGTGAGGATGCGGTAGCGCGAGAAATCCTGGTTGGCCGTAAGGCCCCGGCCCGTAAGCACCTCCGTGGGAGTAGTCACCCGGATTTCAGTTTGCTCCTGGGTGTAGATGATGGCCTTCATCTTGTCATAGAAAGCTTCCTCGGTGTTCATACGCTGCTGCTTGGGCACGTTGGCGACGCGCACGTCACCGCGCATGGTATAGAGGTTTTTGGCTTTCTCGAACTTACCGTAGTGCCCGTCAATGGTGTTGACTACCTCTTCCCCCTTTTCATCCAGAAAAGTGAGCTTCACCCCTTTTGGAAAAATCTGGTCTCCATTCTCGAAATCCTGCTCCAGCGGTGCCGACAGCCGGATGCGGAGCTTGGCCGAGTCGCTGACCAGCATCAGCACATTTTCCGTTTCGATGATGGGGCCTTTGTAGTCTACCTGCTTCACCGGGGCCTCATCGCTTTTCTCGCGGCAGCCCACGGCCAACAGCAGTACTGCCGACAGCAACACGGGCGCAGGTTTCAGAAAAGCAGGTAGCATGGCCACGGCTCTATTCAATGCGGCGCTTGATAAACCACCGGTTGTTCAGGGTCACGCCCAGTTGCATCCGGATGTAGTCTTCCTTCACGTTGCGCTCTGTGGTACCATCGGAATTCCGCAGTACGTCGGTGTTGCCGCGCTGTCCATAGGTGAAGCCCAGGCTGACCACGGTAGCATCGAGCGGAGTGGCGGTGGGCAGCGGCAGGGCGAAGCCCCAGCTCACCGACCGGTCGTAGAGGGTATTGCCGCCGGGGCGGTAGGGCAGTTGCGTTACGTTAATGCCAGCCCGGTAGGTTACCCGTTTGAAGTAATTCTCTACCGATGTGGCGTCGGGCGTCAGCTCACCGCCAACGCCGAAGCGGTAGGTGTCGCTGAGCGCAATGCCCGATGAGCCACCTTGCTCCCCGAATGCCCGGAACTGGGACCATTCCTGGCGGGCGCCTTCTGCACTCAGGCTCCAGCTGCGGTTATTATCGAGGCTGATGCCAATCTGCGTAAGTGCCGGTACGCGGGCCTTGCCTTTGGTATCGGTTTCCACGGCCGTTGAGCCAATGCGGATGCTGTTATAGTCCTCACGCAGCAGGCTGATGCTGCGTGTGCCGTTCAGGTTGGAGCGGAAGCTGTACGTCCCCCCGATGTTATAGCTCAGTTTCTCTTTAATCTGGCCCCGGTAGTGCAGCCCCGTGCGGAACGCAAAATCTGAATAGCGGACGTGCTGCTGGTAAATATCCCGGTTCGACAGGTCCAGTGCCAGCGTGGGGGTACTGATGCGCGTACTGGCCTCTTGGTCGATGCTGCCGAACACGTAGCCCGCCGAAACCCCAGCCGTCAGGCCTTTGGCTACGCGTACCGCGTGGCTCATGTAGGCTTCGGCCAGGCCCCCGGAACCAGTATAGCGTTTTTCTACCTGCGAAGTCGGGTCGCCCTGAATGGTATTGTCCAGCGTCTTGGATTCATAGTCCACCGTGCTGTAAGGCTTCAAACCAATGGCACTGGCCCAACGGCGGTTAATGGGCACCGCCAAAGCCAGGTACCCCAGGGTAGCCGAGCCGGTACGCTGGCTGCTTACCGTATTGCGCAGGGTTTTGAACTGGCCGGTAAACCCCGCCTCAAACGTAGTGCGGTTGGTATAGTACACCAGAGCGGGGTTCAGCTCATTCACGTTCACGCTGTTGGGCGCTGCTACCCCGATACCTCCCATGCCCATCTGCCGGACGCCGCCCGCGTTCAGACTGGCGTCGCCCAGGCCCAGGCGGGAATAAGGCGAGTTGCCGAGGCCCTGGCCCAGTACAGCCGGTGCGGCTGCCAGCAGCCCCAGCAGCGAAAGACCACCGGCGAGGCCGGCGAAGTTAGGTTGAGACATGGTGTACTAAAATTCGGTGGAGCCCAAATAGCACGAGCTCCGGAACAACAAAGATAGGCCGTTTCAGCCGGGTGCGGAAAAATGGCGCGTCGCCGCCGGCCAGCACTACGGCCAGCTGCGGAAATCGGGCCTCGTACTCAGCCAGCATTCCGCTGACTTCCGCAGCGGCCCCGTTCAGCACTCCGCTCCGGATGGCCGCCTGGGTATCGTCACCGGTCAGCGGCACCGGCGCGGCTACATCGGCGGGTTGGTCGATGAGAGGCAGCCGACCAGTAAACGTGTGCAGGGCCTTAAATCGCATGGCCAGGCCCGGCGCAATACTGCCTCCCCGGAACTCCCCCGCCGCCGATACGAAGTCGCACTTGATGGCCGTACCCGCATCCACAATTACCACCGGCCGTCCTGGCAACAGCCAGGCCGCTCCCACTGCCGCCGCCAGCCGGTCGGCACCCAGCGTGTGCGGGGTGGCGTAGGCATTGCGGATAGGCAGTACGGTAGTCGCCGGCGCAAATTCCAGCACCGTACCGGGTATTACCCGCCGTAGCTCCTCCGCCCAGGTGGTAGTGGGCTCTGCCACGGAAGCCAGTATCACGTGTTCGGGCTGCAGCCGCTGCACCGCTGCCCGCACTTGCGCGGCCGTTTGGCCGGTAGCCGATTCCACCAGCGCATTCGCCTCGAAACAGCCGTATTTCACGGCCGTGTTGCCAATATCGAGAGCCAGAGTACGCAAGCAGTGAAACGCGGTAAGGGGAAGATATTGAGTAGGGCTGCCGGTAGCCTTTCGGGCCGCTGGCAGTGGGCACAAAAATGGTGAAGCTGTGTAATGCGAAGCTACTGGCTGGAAGGTTTTATCACTTCCGGCCCAGCTTCGCCCTTGCACAACTTCACCATCAAGAGTCGGCTACGCAACGGGCGGTTGCGTGCTTACATGAAATACTTCAGACGGATAACTTCTTTTTCTGTCAGGAAGCGCCACTTGCCACGGGGCAGGTCTTTTTTGGTCAGGCCTGCGTACTGCACCCGGTCCAGAGTCACTACATCATAGCCCAGGTGCTCAAAGATGCGACGCACGATGCGGTTTCGACCAATGTGGATTTCCACGCCCACAAAGTGCGGGTTGCCAGCTACCACGGCTACGTCATCTACCTCCGCTTTGCCGTCTTCCAGCGTCAGACCATCCGCAATCTGGGCTAGGTGCTCAGGCGTCAGCGGCTTATCCAGCTCTACCTGGTAGATTTTCTTGTTGCGGTGCGACGGGTGCGAGAGTTTTTGCGCCACTTCCCCGTCGTTGGTGAAGAGCAGCAGCCCGGTCGTGTTGCGGTCCAGGCGGCCTACGGGGAATACCCGCTCTTTCGAAGCTCCCTTAATCAGCTCCATTACCGTACGGCGGCCTTCGGGATCCTCGGTGGTGGTGAGGTAGTCCTTGGGTTTGTTCAGCAGCACGTACACCTGCTTCTCGCGGTTGAGGTTGGTTTTGCCGTACTGCACGGTATCCGAGGGCTGCACTTTGTAGCCCATTTCCGTCACCACTTGCCCGTTCACCTTAATTTCCCCGGCCGCAATCAGCGAATCGGCTTCCCGACGTGAACAGATGCCCGCGTTGGCAATGTAGCGGTTCAGGCGCACCTCACCGGTATTCACATCGTCCTCTTCACGACGACGCTTGTTGCCCCGGTTTTTGTCTTCCTCGTAGTGCTTGAGGTTTTTGTACTCGGGAGCTTCCCCAGCCACTTCTCCGTACTTGCGCTTACCGGCCTGGTTGGCATTCGGCGTCTGCGGGCCCCGACCTACATATTCGTCGTGGGCACGTTTGGGCCGCTCTTCAAACGAGCGGGTGTCGCGGCGCTCAGTGCCCCGTGGGCTCTCAAAGCGCCGGTCTTTCTCGAAGGAGCGGCCTTCGCGCTTGTCCCCGAACGAGCCGGGCCGGCTGGTCCGTTTCTCGCCAGATGCGCCGCCACCAAATCCCTGTGGCTTGCGGTTGCCGAAGTCCCGGCGCTCTGAACCGAAGCCGTCCTCGCGGCTGGCTGGCCGCTCCCGGCGGTCCTCCCCTTCAAAACGGGCCGGACGCTCATTCTCCAGATCAGTTGGCCGACCCCGGAAATCGAATGGGCGGGCCGGGCGTACTTCCCGGTCACCTGTAAAGGAACTACGTGTAGGACGTTCCTCCGTATCCCGCGGGCGGAATGCTTCCGGACGGGCGGCCTGCTCCTCGGGGGTTGGATTTTGTTTTACGAATTTCCGGTTCCGCTCCCCGGGCAGGCCACGGGGCACGGCGGGCTTGCCCTCCTGGCGGTATGGCTGGCCCTGCCAGGTCTGGCGGGGTTCAAAGCTGCGAATCGGACGCTCCTCGCGGCTGCCTTCGGTTGAGCGGCGCGAATCATCGCCACCACGGTACGAGCGACTGTCACGGTTGCCACCGCCAGTGGGCGCACCAAACTTCCGGGAGCCGCCGAAGCTGCCGCTGTTGCCAAATTTCTTGGGGCCGCCGAAGCTGCCGCCACCCGAGCGCCCGAACGACGAACGGTCGTTGCCGCCGCCGCGGGTATTGTCCCGGTCGGAGCGCTGCCCAAAGCGAGGCGCATCACCCGAAGAGCGTTCAGTACGCTCCTGGCCCGGCTGAATGAATTTGCGGAATCCATCGGTGTTGCCGGAAGGCCGACCGGAACCAGTGGAGCGGCCCTTGCGGCCGGGCGCATCGCCGGAAAAATGTTTCTTACCCATGGTGGTAGAAGCGTAAGTACCGTATCGCTACGGGAATGTGGATAATCAGAAAAAGTGGAAACCGGCTAACGCCGGGTCTCCGAAAACAGTGCCCGGACTTGCCGCCCGGTCTCGTATTATCTACGAAAGCAGGCAGCAAGTCCGGGCAGTACATTAAGCCGACGACTATTAGTCGCGGCGGGCCATTTTGGCTTCGATGGAATGCTGCGTGTGGGGTACTGCACGCAAGCGTTCTTTCGGAATCAGCTTACCCGTGCCGATGCACACCCCGTACGTACCATTTTTGATACGGATAAGGGCATTCTCGAGCTGCTGGATAAACTTCATCTGGCGGGAGGCCAGCTGGTTCAGGCTTTCCTTCTCGGCCGTGTCGGCACCATCTTCCAGCACCTTCGACGAAGAAGCCGTGTTATCGGTACCCGAGTCGTTTTTACGGCTCAGCGTCTCTTTGATGAACGCTACTTCCTTGCGGGCGGCCGTGAGCTTCTCCTGAATAATTTGCTCAAACTCGGCCAGTTCTTCCCTGGAATAGCGTAAGGGTGCTTCACTCATGTCGTTGCAGGAAGATGTTGTGTAAAAATGATTACTGCCTAGACGGTCTGCAGCGGTTACCACGCTAACGCCGGTAGTTACGCCCAACAGAAGCCCGTGCTAATAAGTTTACCTTTTGCACCCGGCCCTAGTAGTGGGAGTACCCGGCTTTAGCAAAGGCATTCGTCAGCCAGACGTTTTCCGGCCGCAAAGCTACGGTTTTGTCCGCTAATCAGCACGATACCTCACCTTAGCCAGTTGCCGCAAATTTGTTTCTACCGCACCTCAGCTGTGGTGGATTGCTTAGAAGCCCAGCATGTGTATGGCTGCCATGGCTCCTTCTACCCCTTTGTTGCCGTGCTTGCCGCCCGCCCGATCCCAGGCCTGCTCCAGCGTATTGGTGGTTACGAGCCCGAAGATGACGGGCTTGTTGAACTTGAGTCCTACGTTGGTGATGCCACTAGCCACCGCGTGGCAGATGTAGTCATCGTGCTTGGTTTCTCCTTTGATAACTACTCCCAGGCAGATTACCGCGTCTATTTCCTCATGCTGGGCCAGCAGTTGAGCTCCCAGCGTCAGCTCGAAGCTACCGGGCACCGTGTTGCGGAAGATGTTCTCCGGCTTGGCACCATGTTTCAGCAGTGTGTCGTAGGCACCCTGCGCCAGCGTATCGGTAATCTCACGGTTCCACTCAGCCACCACCAAGCCAAAGCGCTTGTCGCTGATATCAATAAAGTGGTCAGAAGTATAGTCGCTCAGGTTTTTGAGAGAAGTTGCCATGAACCGCAGAAGTTATGCGCGTGAAGAAATGCCGGCATCATGCCGCCCGGCAAAGATAGAACACCAACGCTTGCAGCCCGCGCCATACCAAAAGAGGCGACCCGCGGGCCGCCTCTTTCAGATCATATACCTCTGGCTATACTTACTTACCAGCTAAGCCTTCCGCGCGGGCTTTGTACTCTTTGGCTTCGGTTACCTCGGCGGCCGTAGCATAGTCCGTGATAACCTTGTCGTAGGCCGCAATAGCTCCGTCGTAGTCTTTGGCCAGTTCGCGGGCCGTGGCTTCCTTCATGAGGTAGCCGGGCGAGAAGAACTCGTTGGCATTATGGTTGGCGGCCTTGTTATAGAAGTCGGCCGCTTCCTTCGGCTGGTTCAACTCCAGGTGCGCATCACCCAGTAGGGCATAAGCCCGGGCCTGCACGAGGTAGTCGTCCGAGCTGAAGTCTTCTAGGTAGTCAATGGCTTTCTTATACTCCCCTTTTTTCAGCGAAGCTACGCCGGCGTAGAAGTTGGCCAGGTTACCTGCATCTGTACCGCTGTATTCTGCGGCTACTTTCTCCAGACCAAGGTTCCGACCATCCCCTTTCAGCGCCTTGTTCAGCGAGTCCGCTTCCCAATAGTCCACTGCCTGGAATAGAGCAGCCTGTCCTTTGGTGTCCTGAGAACCACGCCACAGATAATACCCAAAGCCACCGGCTACGGCCAGCACCACTACTGCCAGCAAACCTAGTAGCACGTTCTTGTTGCGGCGCAGGAAATCTTCCGATTCGGCCAGGCGCAGAGCCAGGGCATCGGGGTCTTCCAGGAGCGGGTGCTCAGGATTGTAGGCTTCGGCAGGCTGCAGCGGATCCGACGATACTACGCGCTGTTGCTGCTGACGGGCCTGTTGGCTTTTACCGGTGAAGGGAATCTTTGACATGTGGAATACTCGAAAAGGCGGCCGATACCTACGGCCAGATGGGCGTCCGCTTTACTAGTCGCGGATGTAAGGGTAGTCCTGCTGCACGTACACGTCCTTGAACAACTCATCGGCCGTTGGGTAGGGCGAGTTCTCAGCAAACTCTACCGACTCCTGTACCTGAGCTTTGATCTTTTCATCAATAGCTGTCAGGTCTTCTTCGGTGGCCAGCTTGTGAGTCAGGATGGTGTGGCGCACTGCCTCAATAGAGTCGCGGGAACGGTAGTCCTCCAACTCCTCCTTGGTGCGGTACTTGGCGGGGTCACTCATAGAGTGACCTTTGTAGCGGTAGGTTTTAAACTCCAGGAAGGTGGGGCCTTCACCAGCACGGGCGCGCTCGGCAGCACGGGCTACGGCGTTGTGCACGTCCTCTACGTTCATGGCATTCACCGGCTCCGAGGGCATATCGTAACCCCGGCCGATGTGGTAGAGCTCCGTTACGTTGGAGGTACGCTGCACCGAGGTACCCATAGCGTAGCCGTTGTTCTCCACAACGAAGATGACGGGCAGCTTCCACAGCATGGCCATGTTGAAGGCTTCGTGCAGGGCACCCTGGCGCACGGCACCATCGCCCATGTAGGCGATGCACAGGTTGCCAGTCTTGTTATATTTCTCGGCAAAGCCAATACCGGCACCCATGGGTACCTGGGCTCCCACGATACCGTGGCCACCGATGAAGTTCACATCTTTATCGAAGATGTGCATAGAGCCGCCTTTGCCTTTGGAGCAGCCAGTGGCTTTGGCAAACAGCTCGGCCATGATGGCATTTGGCGAGGTACCCAAAGCCAGCGGATGCGCATGGTCGCGGTAGGCGGTAATCCACTTGTCGTCCTTGGTCAGCGCTGATACCGCCCCGGCTACGCAGGCCTCCTGGCCGATGTAGAGGTGGCAGAAACCCTTAATCTTCTGCTGCCCGTACAACTGCCCAGCCTTCTCCTCGAACTTCCGCATGAGCTGCATTTGCTCATACCAGGTCAGGTAGGTTTCCTTCGGGAATTCCAGTTTGGTTGGGGTCGTTGCTTTGGGGGCACCCGTTGCCGCTTTTGCCTCTGCATTAGTGGCGGGCAATACCGGATCAGGCTGCTTCACGGTTGCAGCAGCTTTGCCCTTGGGGGCAGCTTTCGGGGCCGACGATTTTTTCGTCGAATTGGAAGCCTTGGGGGCAGCCTTTACTTTCGTCTCCGCCATCTTGCTTTCGGTTGTTCGCGTTTGGGATGCGAAAGTACGTAAAAGGATTGCAATTCCGAACCTTAAGCATGAACCTCGAAAGCCTCCATCTGCTGTTCTTTAAAAACTATGAAGAAGCGAATCTGCGCTTCTCCTCCCACATCAATTGCTTCGTGGGTGACAACGGCAGTGGCAAGACGAATCTGCTGGATGCTATCCATTACCTTTCTCTTACCAAGAGTGCGTTCACCACTGCTGACACCCAGAGCATCAAGCAGGGGGAAGAGCTCTTCGTCATAAAGGGCCGATTTAATCAGGGGGCTGATGAGAAGTCAGAGACTATTCAATGCAGCCTGCGCCTGGGGCAGAAGAAAACCCTGACTCACGATAAGCAGCCTTATGAGCGGGTATCCAACCACATCGGCCGCTATCCGGTAGTGCTTATTTCCCCTTACGATACCGACCTGATCCGACAGGGCAGTGAAGAGCGGCGTAAGTATTTTGATAGTCTTATCTCCCAGCTCGACCACCAGTACCTGGAGCAGCTGATCCGGTACACGCATCTATTGAAGCAGCGCAACTCCTTGCTGAAGTTGGCCACGGACCGCCAGGCTGGTTATGACCGGGACTACCTATTGGTGTTGGATGAGCAGCTGGCCCCGGTAGGAGAACAGCTGGCGCAGCGCCGACAGGAATTTCTGGTGGAATTCGAGCCGGTCTTCCAGCGACATTATGAGCAGCTTGCTGACGCCCGCGAGCATGTTACTCTTACCTATAAGAGTGAGTTGCCCGGAGCCGACTTCCTGAAGCTGCTACGCCTGCAGGAACGTAAGGATCTGGTGTTGCAGCGTACTACTGTGGGGCCTCACAAAGACGACTTCACGTTCCTGATGGATGGCATGCCGGTGAAAAACTACGGGTCGCAGGGGCAACAAAAGTCCTTTGCCATTGCGCTTAAGCTGGCGCAGTTTGAAACCCTGGCATTACACAAACAGCAGAAGCCCCTGCTGCTCCTCGACGACATCTTCGACCGACTAGACGAGAAGCGTATTACCCGGCTTATGCAACTGGTAGCCAATCATACCTTCGGACAGATATTTCTGACCGATACTCATTTGGAACGAACGGACCGGGTGCTGGCTGATCTGTCGGAAGACATCCGTCGGTTTCATGTTCAGGCAGGCACTATTCAGCAGCTTTAGCCAATCTTCCTATCCTGCCTTACCAGCTGTCGGCTTGGGTTGTGGTATCTTTGGAGTCAGGCAGAGTGGCATTTCGCTACGCGCGTTAATAATCATAATGGCACTCAAAAAACCATACTCATCCGATAATTCCCGTCAGTCAGATATTGTTTCGCTGAAGGACGGAATTACGGCTTTGCTGCGCGCTTACCGTTTGCAGGGCAAGCTCAACGAGGTAACGGTTGTGGCGAGTTGGGAGAAAGTGATGGGCAAGGCCGTAGCTATGAAAACGCAGCAGGTATATGTGAGCAACAGCAAGCTTTTTGTGAGGCTTTCTTCGGCCCCGCTAAAGCACGAGTTGTTCATGGCTAAAACCCGTGTACTGGAGAACCTCAATGCAGAGGTAGGAGAAGATATTATTAAAGAAGTCGTCTTTCTATAAGACCTTTCTCTCCCCTGCTCTGTGGCCCTTTTACCATTTCTGGTATCAGGTATCTACGTAGACAGCTCTTGTTTCTACAGGTATGCTATCCGGCACCGCTCCCCATCCAGTAGATGGGGCTGCTCTTCTACTGCCAGCCGTGAACGAACATTATCGAACTCCTGCCGGTACTGCTCCTTGAACTCGCGGCGCTTGATGGCTTCCAGGAAGCGACGTGAATCATCCGGTGTTTCCAGCTCCAAGCCTGGCACAACTGTTGGCCGACCTTCATCGTCCTTGGCTACCATTGTGAAGTAGCAGGTATTGGTGTGCTTAACCGTGCCACTCCGGACATCCTCGGCAATTACTTTGATACCGACTAGTAGCGAGGTCCGGCCTACATAGTTCACAGAGGCCATCAGAGAAACCAACTCCCCTACCTCCACCGGCTGCAGGAAGTTTACCCCGTCAACGCTCACTGTCACGCAGTAGGTCCCGGCGTGTTTGGAGGCAGCCGCATACGCCACCTTGTCCATCAGGGACAGTAGCGTTCCGCCATGAATCTTACCGCCAAAATTGGCATAGGCGGGAATCATCAACTCAGTAAGGGTTACCCGGGAATAAGACACCGGGCGGTAGTCAGGCATTACACGCATACTATCTTTTGTGGGGTTGCAGTCGCTTGCTATTATCCAAGAGCAGCAGACATTAAAAACATATTGTGTACACACTTCTTAGTGGGCGTGTTACACAATTTCATCGTGCATTTCCCTTTGCTGAATACCTATCCACGGCCATTTACCTCTCTAGCTTTCCACCGCAGTTATACACTCGATTTGACTGTATAGATGACAGATATGTTTCACGTGGAACATATCTGTCACCTGGGACCGTAGACTTTTAACAGCAGGTCATTATAAGCTTCCAGTAGAGCAATGTACTTCTGTTGAAGCTGCATCAGCTGCTTGGCGATATCAGGATCAACTGTAGGCGATGTAACACTACGGTGTAAAACAGGCTTTACAGGGCTATTTGTTACACTATTTGTAACACTATTAACCGCAAATGGCAATACAGATTGTTGTAAAGATGTAAAGTCGCTAGAGAAATCGTGTCCAATAATCTCACCAACCCGCTTTACAAAACCGTAATCCAGCGTATCATCCTTGAATTTACGATAGATGGTGGGGCGTGTAATACCGAGCTCATCCACGATGCGCGTAATAGAAATTCCGCTGTTTTTGATTGCTTCCTGCAGTATTTCGCCTTGATGCGGCATAGTAACAAGCGTAATTTTCAGGTGGATGTGTAAATATACATATGTATTAAATAGTAACAAATTTGAACGCGACACGAACGTATGTATAGTTACAAAATATACAACGATACAGTGTGTAAAGCGTAACATAAACACATATATAACGATACAAATAGTGTTACAGTGTTTGGCACAAGTAACATCAAGGCAGTGGTGTTACAAATAGCAATACCCCGCATAGTAGCTGACGCTACTATGCGGGGTATTGGATTGATTACTTCAGTAAGTCGATGAGCCGGTCAGGATAATCGGTGGTAATTCCGCGGGGCCTGAAGGCTAACATCCTGCGCAAGTCGGGCAACTCGTTCACCGTCCAGGGGACTAGGTGTATCTGCAGGGAATTTAATTCGGCAACCAGACTAGCGGTTACCAGCCGGAAGTCGGGCCCGTATGTTGCCGGTATAAATCCGAGTTCGTGCAGGTGTGCCGTAGGCGGCCGTTGGTCTTCTACTAAGAGGCACAGGGGCAGTTCGGGCACGATGCCATACGCCAACTGCAGGATGCGCTTATCGAAGCATAGCAGGGTAGTACGGGAAAGCAGGTCCAGTGTCCGCAGCTCGTTAAGAACTATTTTCAGAAACTGCGCAGGCTCCGGATGCCAGATCCTGTCCCCTTCCGGCGACGATTTGATTTCAATACTGAACCGCGGCCGGGGCCTGTGCAACTGGTCGGCGAAGATATCGGCGGCGGCCACTACCTCCCGAAGCAATGGCTTGAATGCCGGCTCCGAGTGCTGTTCAGGGAAAAGCGGGTGACGCAGGCTGCCACAATCATATTGCCGGATGGTGGCGTAGGGCATTGCATAGAGGTTGTGGCGGAATTGCTGTTCGGCCGGAATAGGCTGCCCCGAAGGAGTCAGGCAGAAAGCGGCCGACATCCACGGCTCATGGGACACGACAACCTCATTATCGGCCGACAGCACCACATCCAGTTCCAGCACATCAACGCCCAGCAACAGGGCACGACGGAAAGCGGGCAATGTGTTTTCGGGTGCGAGGCCTCTGCAGCCCCGATGGCCGTGAATTTCCGGGGTATAAGGGGCGGGTGCTGGACTTACAGGCATGGGCGCTTGACAAAAGAGGAACTCACCATATTTTCACTGCCAGATACGCAATTGCCCAACTTTTTACCCATTCAATTCGCATGAAAAGAATCGTTTTGCTGATTGCCTTACTTGCCTTGGCGGGCGGTGGCTATCTGTATTATCGCCATTTGAGCACAGGCCCTGAGTACTCGCTGATGCAGGCCTATAAGGCCGTAACCGACCACGATGCGGCGGCCTTTGAGCGGTACGTGGACGTGAGCAGCGTAACGGGCAGCCTGGTAGATCAGGTGGCAGCGCAGAGCTCGGCACTGGGTGTACTAAATCCAGGAGGCTTTGCCATGAAAGGGGCGTTGCGCTTATTGAAGCCGCAGCTGGCCCAAGCAGCCCGGCAAGAAGTGAAACGCTACGTGGAAACAGGCTCACCCCAGGCCGCCGCGGAAGCTGCCGATAAACGCCCGATGAATGTATCCATACTGGGCCTGGCCGATAAAGTGGTGGGCAAGGGCAGCACGTTTAAGGGCGTGAAATACTCCCGGGAAGAAGGTGAGCAGGCCTTCATCGGGCTGGAGTTTACGCAGCCACGCTACGATACCACCGTGGTAGTAGAGGTAAAGATGCAGGACCGGGGCGACCATTGGCAGGCCACCGAAATAAGCAACACCGGCGACATTCTGAAGCACGTTGCCCGCATGGAAAAACAGCACCTGCTGGGCCGGTAGCCGAGAGGTATCGCACAACAAAAAGCCCCGGCACCTGTGAGGTACCGGGGCTTTTTGTTGCATTGAGATGACCCTTAGATGACGCCGGTATTGGACTTACCGCGGCCGGCAAACATGTAGTACAGAATCAGACCTAAAAATGGCATGAAGTATATGATGGCCAGCCAGAGAATCTTTTTGCCAATGGTCCAGGGCTGACGGAAGACGTCGAACATAGCCAGTACATCCAGAACCAGAATAATAATCCAGATGAAGCGTGTGTTGCCATACTGATCATACTTACTGCAACTCGTGAGAGCAAGAGTAAGAGGTAGCAGAAGGGCTAAAGCACGATTAGGCAGAGAAAGGAGCTTATTCATGGTGCAGGGAGCATTTTGGTTGAGAGAGTAATTTGCCCTCTGTACGCAGCATGACGGAAATAGATATACGAAAATCTATATTTTATTTTATAAAACACTGATTATCAATTAATTACCTATGTAATTCTGTACTTGCTGCCAGAAAATACCCCCTACCTTGGGCAGCAGCAGGAACGTGAGCACAACTCCATACAGCGCACCGTAAAAGTGGGCATCGTGGTTGATGTTGTCGCCCCGGCGGCGGCCCATGTAGTAGGAATAGGCCAAGTACAGGAAGCCGAAGAGAAAGCCCGGAATACCTAATTGAGGAGGTAAGGGAAATATCCCAATTTTAGCAGTAGGATTGAACAGGATAGCCGAGAAGATAACCGAGGCTACCCCACCGGATGCACCCAGGCTGCGGTAGCCGGGGTCGTCGCGGTGGCGTAGGTACGTGGGTATGTCGGATACCACAATACCGCCCAGATACAGCAGCAGGAAATACAGGACGCCGGTAGTGGGCCCGAACAGCTGCAGAAAGATGTACTCTACCGTCTGGCTGAAGGAATAAAAGGCCAGCATATTGAATAGCAGGTGCCCGAAATCGGCGTGCAGGAAGCCGGAGGTGATGAACCTATACCAGTCGTTGTGGCGCTTCACGCGGTAGGGGTCCAGAATCCAGCTGTCGTAGAAAGCCGGGTTGGACCAGGCGTAGAGTGAAATGCCGGCGGTGAGGACGGCGAGAACCAGCGTGGGCGAGAGTTGCATGAAGGAGTGCGCTGAAATGGGGTAAGAAAAGGCAGTAAACTGCAGCTGTGGTTACTGCTCCCGCTCCAGCAGCTGCAGGGCCAGCTGGTGCAGGGGCTGTTTACGCGTTTCGGGGGCCGCCACGCGCTCCAGGTGCTGCAGGGCATCGAGGAAGTGGCGGTTGATGAGTTCTTCCGTCTGGGGGCGAATTTCAAGCTCATCGTAGATGGCACGCACAGCCTGCACCTTGGCGTCAGCATCCGTAACGGGCTGGCCGATGTGGCGGGCCATAGTGGCGCGCTGGGCGGCATTGGCCTGGGCCTGGGCGGTGAGCAGGAGGTAAGTCTTTTTGTCGCTGAGAATGTCGCCACCCACGCGCTTACCGAAGGTGGCTGTGTCGCCGTACACGTCCAGCAGGTCGTCGCGGAGTTGGAAGGCCACTCCGATACCTACCCCAAACTGGCGCAGGTGGTCGGCATCCTCGCGGGAAGCGCCGGCCAGCAGAGCGCCCAGTTCCAGAGCGAAGCCCAACAGCACGGCCGTCTTGAGCCGGATCATGTCCAGGTATTGCTCAATACTGACTTCGGTCTCGGTTTCGAAGTTCATGTCCCACTGCTGGCCTTCGCACACCTCGGCGGCGGTCTGGGAGAAGCGGCGCAGCACGTGAGCCAGCAAGTGCGGGGGCACGTCCAGGAACATTTCGTAGGCCCGCACCAGCATCACGTCGCCGGAGAGGATGGCCACGTTGGGGTTCCACTTTTCGTGCACGGTGGCCTGGCCCCGGCGCAGGGGTGCCTGGTCCATCAGGTCGTCGTGGATCAGGGTGAAGTTATGGAAGACTTCGGTAGCCAGGGCGGGCTTCACCACGGCGTCGAGGTCGTCGGTGAAGAGGTGGGCCCCGAGCAGGGTAAGCAGGGGCCGGATGCGCTTTCCGCCCAGGGCCATGATGTAGCGGATGGGCTCGTAGAGGGTGGTGGGCTGCTCGCCGTAGGAGAGGCCCGCGAGGCCGGCCGAGAGTTTACTGGTGAAGAAAGAAAGATCCACGAATGGCGGGGTCAAGGTTGAGACAGGCAAGGTACGGCGGCTTAGGGGAAGGTATGAAAGCAGGACCGGGCTACCACCGGGCCGCGTACTTTCGGGTTGACTTCCCGCGTTCAGCAACCAGACAATTTTCACTAGGCTATGGTTACTGCTACCTACCTCCTGGCCGTCGGGTTGTTGCTACTGACTGCCGCCCCAACCCACGCCCAGAATTCCTACAACTGGTGGGATGCCCGGCCGGCCGCCCCCATTACGCCCCCTCCCCGGCCCGCCCCCAAACCGGCTGCCCCTGCCGCCCCTACTCCTTCACTAGTTATCGACTCGCTGCCGCTTACCACGGGCAAGTACACCTACGTGGAGGTGATGCCGGCTTTCCCCGGCGGGCAGGAGAACATGCTGAACTTTCTCCGAAAAAAACTGCAACGCCCCCGCGGCCCGCGGCAGGGTACTGGTGAACCTGGTTGTGTCTGCTACGGGTGAGGTAACCGAGGTACAGGTAGCACCCGGTCATGGCCTCTCCCCGGCCTACGATGCCGCCGCCGTGGAGTGTGTGCGCCGGCTGCCCCGGTTCATGCCCGGCCGGCGCGAGGGCAAGCCGGTGCCCATGGCCCTTACCATCCCAGTGAATTTCTGAGCCCAGCACGCCGCAGCAAAAAGCCCCTGCCATCAACCGATGCCAGGGGCTTTTGAATAGGTCGAAACCTGTCATGCTGAAAAGGACGGATTGCTTCGGCTCTGCCTCGCAATGACCAGCCGTTACCGGCGGCGCTTATTGCCGCTACCGCCCGACTTGCCGCCGCCGCCGGGGCGGCCGCCTTTGCTGCTCTTCTCGGGGCGGTAGCCGCGGCGGCTTTCCCGGCCGGCGGCGCGTTCCTCCTGCTCCCGGCGCTTCACCGAATCGGGGCGGTTGTCTACCAGCTCGAAGTCGATGGTACGGTCCAGCAGGTTGGCCGATTTCACCACCACCTGCAGCTCGTCGCCGAACTGGATGATGCGCTTGGAGTTCTTACCCACGAGGCGGTAGTTATCCTTGTCCAGCTCGAAGTAGTCGCCGGGGATGTCGCTCACGCGCACCATGCCTTCGCACTTGTTCTCCTCGATTTCCACGTACAGGCCCCACTCCGTCAGGCCCGATACCACGCCGGTAAACTGGTCGCCGATGCGGTCCTGCAGGAACTCCACCTGCTTGTATTTGATGCTGGCGCGCTCGGCATTGGCGGCCAGCTTCTCGCGCTCCGAGGAGTGCTTGCACTCCTCCTCAATGGGCTCCACCTCCATGTTCTTGCCACCCTCCAGGTAATGCTCCAGCAGGCGGTGGGCCATCATGTCGGGGTAGCGGCGGATGGGCGAGGTGAAGTGCGAGTAGTGCTCGAAAGCCAGGCCGAAGTGCCCGCGCGGGTCGGTGGTATAGGTGGCCTTGGCCATAGTCCGGATGGCCAGCGTCTGGATGACGTTCTGCTCGGGGCGGCCCACTACCTCACTGCTCAAATCGTTCAGCTCGGCACTTAGCTTCTTAGGGTTGGAGAGGTCCAGCTGGTGGCCGAACTTCTGGGCGAAGAGGGCAAAGTTCTGGAGGCGGTCCTCGTCGGGAGCATCGTGCACGCGGTACACCATGGTCAGGCGGGGCTTGCGGGGCTTGAGCTTGAACACGAACTCAGCCACCTTGCGGTTGGCCAGCAGCATGAACTCCTCAATCATCTTGTGGGCATCCTTGCGCTCCTTCACATACACGCCCAGGGGCTTACCATCGGCGTCCAGCTTGAACTTGACCTCCTGGGTTTCGAAGCTGATGGCACCCTGCTTGAAGCGCTGCGCACAGAGCTTTTTGGCAATGCTGTTCATCAGTTGAATCTCCTGGGTATAGTCAGCCTCCAACCCTTCGATGCGCTCCTGGGCATCTTCGTAGGCGAAGCGGCGGTCGGAGTGAATGATGGTTTTGCCGAACCAGGAACTGTAGAGCTTGCCGTTCTCGTCCAGCTCAAACACGGCCGAGAAGGTGAGCTTGTCCTCGTTGGGGCGCAGGGAGCAGAGGCCGTTGCTGAGGCGCTCAGGCAGCATAGGAATCACGCGGTCCACCAGATACACGGAAGTAGCGCGGTAGCGGGCCTCTTTCTCCAGGGCCATACCGGAGCGCACGTAGTGGGTCACGTCGGCAATGTGCACGCCAATTTCCCAGTGCCCGTTTTCGAGCCGCTGAATGCTGAGGGCATCGTCGAAGTCCTTGGCATCGGCGGGGTCAATGGTGAAGGTGGTGATGTGGCGGAAGTCGCGGCGGCGCTCTATCTCGCTCTGCGGGATTTCCAGCGGAATGCTTTCCGACTCCTCTTCCACCTCGGCGGGGAATTCAAACGGCAGCCCGAACTCAGCCATGATGGCATTGATTTCGGCTTCGTTCTGGCCGGCCTTGCCGAAGCTGCGCTTAACCTCACCCACCGGCAAATTGCCGGTGTCGCCATCCGGAAACTCGGTGATATGCACCAGCACCTTGTCGCCATGCTGGGCGCCGTGCAACTGTTCCTCGGGCACCATCACTTCAAAGTACACCTTGCGGTTGTCGGGCTTCACGAAGCCTACCGGGCCCTGCATATACAGGCGACCTACCAGCTCAGGGCGCACCCGGTTGGTTACTTCCAGCACGTCGCCCACTGGCTTGCCGTCGCGGGAGCCGCGCAGGCGCAGGCGCACCGTATCGCCGTGCATGGCAAACTTGAGGCGGTCGGTAAACACGCGCACGTCCTGCTCGCTTTCCTCCGAAATCACGAAGGCGTAGGAAGAGGTAGCCAGGGCCACGGTGCCCGTAATAATGTCGCCGCCCCCATCAGGACGGTGACGGCGGAAGGAATTGGTGGGGTCGTCGGCATTGGCGAAGTCGAACCCCGCCTCGCGGCGGCGGTGCACCACGGGGTCCTGGCCAAATTCTGTTTCCATGGGCCGGCCGGCGCGACGGTTGGTGGCGGCAAATGGTTCCCGCTCGTTACGGCGCGTTTTACGGCCGCTGGCGGGCTCCGTAGCGGCGTGGGCAGCATTGGCATCCGAGAGGCGGTACTCGTCGTTCTGCAGCAGCGTGAGCAGGCCTTTTTGCTTCAGGCTTTTCAGGTGAGCGAAGATGTCGTCGCGCTGCTCTTTGGTAGTCACGCCCAGGCGGCGGGAAAGCTGGCGGTAAGACAGGATCTTGCCGGGGTTGTCGCGGAAGATGCGGAACACGAGGTCCTGGGAAATGGAGGGCGCCACAGCTTCACTGCGGCGGGCTGCCTTCGCGCGGGAGGCGCGGGGGGCGGCGGGTTCGTCTTTTTCTTTCATGTAGAAAAGGGGGCCGCCAGAAGATGTCGTTTTCGCAGGCGGCGGGGTTGAATAAGTGGGAAACCGGTAGTACTACGCAGTTCCCGGAGGTAAAGTAATCCAGCCCCTAAACGGGCTTCGGAGAGATAATACGAAATATAGCGCGGAATAACTATTCCGGGGAAGAAATAGGTAGTTACGGTTGCGTTACGCGGGCCAGTTGGTGCAGGACAAGGGAGCCAAAATCGAGCAGGCTCCACTCCTTTAAATCGGACACTTGCCCGTCTCCTACCTCCACTACTACCGGTTGGCCGGCGGCTGTGTACGCCACATCCAGGCTGTAAAACAAACGGGGGCGCAGCAGGTCAAGTACCGGCTGCAGCTCATTGGGCAGCAGGGCAGCGGCAGCACCGTAGGCCACGCCGCTCACCACAAAGAAGCGCCGCTCGGAACCAGCCTGCAACTGAGTGAACTGACGTATGAACAGCAGCTCTGTGGGCAATAGTTCATGCACCCGGCACAGGCGAACCCACTGCTCCGGCGAAGCTACCACAGAGTCGTCGCCAAATGATTTCACCAGCCCCTTCACGAAGTAGCGCTGACCGCCCGTGAAATCGGGCACCGTAGCGGCCGGCCCAAATACACTCGAAAAGGTGAATGATCGGATAGCGTCGTACCAACCCGAAGCCTGATGCGAAGCCAAGTAGCTGGCGGCCGATACCTGCAGGATAAACTGGGCTGCCAATAGCTCGTACTCCTCAGCTGAGAGCATCCAGCCCCGGTACACGGCAGGTTCTGTAACCGGAGAGGCCGGCCAACGACGCTGTGTTTCGCTGTCGTATAAACTTACCCTCCACCCCTGCTCCCGCACCCACGCGCATTCGGGTTCCCACAACGGATCCACTGTGCGCACTTCGTAAGGCAGCGAGGGATAGATAACGTGCATCAGGGGGAACAGCTTACAAAGTGGAGGCACACTATTCGCGTCCTCGTGCTTAAGGCCATTGCCCTATAACACCAGCACGAGGGAGAGCAACATACTGAATCTACAATCGGCCCGCCTCTACCCCCGGCTGGCTACAGCGGCGCGGATATCGGCGGGAGTATCCTTGGGAATGGCGGCCAGCAGCTGCTTCGTGTACTCGTGTTGGGGATTGGCGTAGATATCAGCGGCGGGGCCGCTTTCCACAATCCGTCCCTGGCGCATTACCAGCAACCGGTCGCTCATGAAGCGGGCCACCGACAAATCGTGGGTAATGAAGAGGTAGGTGATGCCGAACTCGCGCTTGAGGTCGTTGAGCAGATTGAGCACCTGGGCCTGCACCGATACGTCGAGGGCCGATACGGATTCGTCGCAGATGATGCATTTGGGCTGCAGGGCCAGGGCCCGGGCAATACAGATGCGCTGGCGCTGCCCGCCGCTGAACTCGTGCGGGTAGCGCATGTAGTGTTCCTCCCGCAGGCCCACTGTGCGCAGCAGCTCCAGCACCCGGTCCTTCTGTTGTTGCCGGGTGCCACCCACACCGTGCACGCGCATGGGCTCAAGAATGGCCTCGCCCACGGTCATCATGGGGTTGAGGGCAGCGTAGGGGTCCTGGAACACCATCTGGAACTCCCGGCGCTTCCGGCGCAGCTCTTCGGCGGGCAGCGTGGCCAGGTCCACCCCTTCAAACAGAATGCTGCCGGAAGTGGGCTCTACCAGCCGCAGCAGCGTGCGGCCAAGGGTGGTTTTGCCGCAGCCCGACTCCCCAACCAGCCCCACGGTTTCGCCAGGGTAAACCTCGAAGCTCACCCCATCCACGGCCCGCACATACTCCCTGGTACGGTTGAAAAAGCCTTTGCGAATGGGAAAGTGCACGTTCAGGTTTTCCACCTGCAGCAGCGGAGCATTGGGGTTTGTCACCGGTTGGCTGTTGGCTGGCTGATGATGAGGCTGCCCTGCATTTTCAACTTCATGTGCCGCCACCGGGCTTACTTCTTCAACCCGGGCAGCTGCACCGGCGCCATCCAGCAGCAACGGCTGCCCCGATTCCAGTCCAGGAGCTGATTCGAGGCCAAATTCCGGTTCCACAGGCCGTGAAACACCATGTTCCACGGGGAACGTTTTGGTGGTCTCAGGCCCGCTTTGAGAGGTTAAAGCAACACTTTCACCTGCAACATCCTCAGCAACTTGCGTACTGGTGGTTTGAGTGGAAATAAAGCCTCCTTCGGCCGTTTCCTGCATAAAATCTGCTACTACAGGAAGTTTTTTTCGCCCGATGGAAAGTTTTGGCCGGCACGCCAGCAGGCCCTTTGTATAGGGGTGTTGCGGATTGGTAAAAATATCCAGCACGGGGCCCTGCTCCACCACCCAGCCCCGGTACATTACCAGCACCCGGTCGGCTATTTCGGCCACCACTCCCAGGTCGTGGGTGATGAAGATGACGGCCGTCTGGTGCTGCCGGCGCAGACCGTCCATCAGGCGCAGCACCTGGGCCTGCACCGTTACGTCGAGGGCGGTGGTGGGCTCGTCGGCAATGAGGATGGCGGGGTTGCAGGCCATGGCCATAGCAATCATCACGCGCTGCTTCTGCCCGCCGCTGATTTCGTGGGGGTAGCTTTTGAATATCTTTTCGGGCCGGGGCAGTTGAGCCATCGTGAACAGCTCGATGGTGCGGGCCTCGGCCTCTTTTTCCGTGAGCGTGGTGTGGAGGCGCAGCGCCTCCACTACCTGACTGCCGCAGGTGTACACCGGATTCAGGGAAGTCATCGGCTCCTGAAAAATCATGCTGATGTCGTTGCCCCGTACCCGCTGCAGCTGTTGGTCCGAGAGCTTCAGCAGATCCACCTCCCCCAGCGCCTCACTCTGAAACCGGGTTTCACCGCTTACAATCTGGCCAGGCGGCAGCGGAATCAGCCCCATCAGCGCCAGCGAAGTAACCGATTTACCCGAGCCCGATTCCCCCACAATGGCCAGCGTCTCGCCCCGGTGCAACTCAAAGGAAATATCCTGCACGGCCCGCGTAGTGCCGCGGTGGCTGTTGAAATCGATGGTGAGGTTGCGAACGGAGAGGATGGGCTGGGACATGAGCTGGAATGCAGGCAAGTCAGTAAAGATACACTACGCTTCATCTGTCATCCTGAGCGAAGCGAAGGACCCCATGATGCATGCACAATATCGGGGCAGAAACTTAGCCCGCAGAGGGCGTTGTGTTTCCCGCAGAGTTGTTTTAGTGGCGCAAGTACAAGTCCCTTCTTCGTAAAATCAGAATGCCAGATAAAAACGAAACGGCCCGCCGGATTGCTCCAACGGACCGTTTTCAACTGATGCAACCAGTTTTCTACGCTACTTCCGAGGCTTCCGCGTCGCGGCGGGCCTGGGCGGCGGCTACATCATCAGCCGCTACCGGATGCGCCGCTTGATGGTGCGCGAAAAACCGGCTCTGGAACAGCAGAATCAGCGCCACGCCCACGAAAATGGCCGAATCGGCAATGTTGAAGATGGGCCAGAGCGAGACATGCGAGCCGCCCACCAGCGGCCAGGAAGCCGGCAGAATGCCCTCGTAGATGTCCACGTACAGCATGTCAATTACCTGCCCGTGGAACCAGGGCGTAGGGGCATTGTAGGGCGCGTTGTTGTAGATGACACCGTAGAAAATAGAGTCGATGACGTTGCCCAGGGCCCCGCCCAGAATCATGGCAATGCACACGAGCAGGCCGTTGGGGGCGCGCTGCTTCCAGAGGCGGTAGATGTAGTAGGCAATGCCCGCCACGGCTACCAGCCGGAAGCTGGTGAGCAGGATTTTGCCGTAGGGTGGCGGCAGTTCCACTCCGAAGGCCATGCCCGGATTCAGTGTGTAATGCAGCTTAAACCAGTCGCCGAGCAGCGGAATTTCCCCGGGCATCCCCATGGGCATGTAGCGGTGCACGGCCCACTTGGAGAGCTGATCAATGACGATGACCAGCAAGGCCACCAGATAGTACTTCCAGTATTTCATGTGGTGTGAGGTGAGAGGCAAGAAGTGAGAAGTGAGACTTCGTGCCTGACACGGTGTCAGGAGCGGTACCTCTCCCCTCTCGTAGCACAAAGTGACGAAGATTTTTGGACTTCGCTGCGCGTGGGCGAAATCCTGCTTCAACACCGTTGGTATATGTTTTTGGTAGCTGTTTGTACCGTTTTTAACCGAAATCAGGAGCCGGTTTCGGGCTTTGTGCGCCGGTGTGCCAACCGCCGTTTCGGGGGCGGCGATTGGCTTATGAGGCTTAGGCAGTTGCGACTTCCAGCTGTACGGGTACCGAATACTCGTCGAATTCCAGTACCGCGCCGCCGCTGATTTCCGGGGCGAAATCCAGGCTCAGGGCCTGCACTTCCTCCCGGATGTAGCTGCCGAACGACTGCACAGCAGCTTCCAGCTCGGGCTGCTGCTGCAGCGTCACGCGTACTTTGTCCTGCACTTCTAGGCCGCTGTCTTTGCGCAGGTTCTGGAGGCGGTTCACCAGCTCGCGGGCCACGCCTTCCTGGCGCAGCTCGTCGGTCAGGGTCACGTCGAGGGCTACCGTGAGGGGGCCGTCGGTGGCTACCAGCCAGCCGGGCAGGTCCTGGGTGCGGATTTCCACGTCGTCGGGGGCCAGGGTGTAGGCTTCGCCGTCGATTTCCACGGCCAGCTGGCCGGTTTTTTCGAGGGTGCTGATTTCCTCGGCGCTCATCTGCTGGATGCGGGCCCCCACGGCTTTCAGCTTGGCGCCGTACTGCTGGCCCAGACGCTTGAAGTTGGGCTTCACCGACTTCACCAGCACGCCGCTGGTATCGTCGAGGAACTCCACGTGCTTCACGTTCACCTCGGCGCAGATCAGGTCTTCCACCTTGCCCACCTGCTCGCGGGTGGTATCGTTGAACACCGGCACCAGGATGCGCTGCAACGGCTGGCGCACCTTCAGCACCGATTTTTTGCGGAGTGAGTGCGTAAGCGAAGAAATCCGCTGAGCCAGTTCCATGCGCTCTTCCAGCGCCTTGTCGATACGGGCTTCGTCGGCCTCTACCAGCAGGGTCAGGTGCACCGATTCGGCGGCCAGCGGGGTGTTGCGTTCAATGGCTTCGGCGCGCATGCCGCCGGTCATGTTCTGGTACAGCCACTCGGCGAAGAAGGGCGCAATGGGAGCCATCAGCTGCGACACCATCACCAAGCATTCCTGCAGGGTTTCGTAGGCGGCTTTCTTGTCCTGGGTCAGCTCACCCTTCCAGAAACGACGGCGCGAGAGACGCACGTGCCAGTTGGAAAGCTGGTCGGTGACGAAATCCTGGATGGCGCGGGCGGCTTTGGTGGGGTCGTACCCATCATAATAGCCGCGCACTTCCTGAATCAACGACTGCAGCTTGCTCAGAATCCAGCGGTCCAGCTCGCTCAGCTCGGCGTAAGGCACCCGGTCGAACTCGCGGGCCTGGAAGCCGTCGAGGTTGGCGTACAGGGCGTAGAACGAGTAGGTGTTGAACAGCGTGCCGAAGAAGCGGCGCTGCACCTCCGTGATGCCGTTGAGGTCGAACTTGAGGTTGTCCCAGGGCTGGGCGTTGGCAATCATGTACCAGCGCGTGGCGTCGGGGCCGTACTGGCTGATGGTGGTGAACGGGTCGATGGCGTTGCCGAGGCGCTTGCTCATCTTGTTGCCGTTCTTATCCAGCACCAACCCATTGGCCATCACATTTTTATAAGCCACTGAATCCTCCAGCATCACGGCCAGCGCGTGCAGGGTGAAGAACCAGCCGCGGGTCTGGTCCACGCCTTCGGCAATGAAATCGGCGGGGAAGTTTTTGCGGAACTGCCCTTCGTTTTCAATCGGGTAGTGCCACTGGGCGTAGGGCATGGCGCCGCTGTCAAACCACACGTCGATGAGGTCCGTTTCACGGTACATGGGCTGGCCGCTGGGGCTCACCAGGAACACGTCGTCCACGTAGGGGCGGTGCAAGTCAGTCATTTCCCCGCTGGCAATGGGGTTGTGCGTCATCACCTGCGCGGCCACGGCCTTATCGATTTCGGCGCTCAGCTCGGCGATGCTGCCGATGCAGATTTCCTCCGAGCCGTCCTGGGTGCGCCAGATGGGCAGCGGGGTGCCCCAGTAGCGCGAGCGGCTCAGGTTCCAGTCCACCAGGTTTTCCAGCCAGTTGCCGAAGCGGCCGGTGCCGGTGCTTTCGGGCTGCCAGTTGATGGTTTTGTTGAGCTCGATGAGCCGGTCCTTCACCGCCGTGGTTTTAATAAACCAAGAGTCCAAGGGGTAGTACAGTACGGGTTTATCGGTGCGCCAGCAGTGCGGGTAGGTGTGCTCGTACTTCTCCACTTTGAAGGCCGTGCCGTCGCCTTTCATGCGGATGGCAATGCTTTCGTCGAGGGTTTTGTAGTCGGCGCCGCTCTGGTCGAGGCCGTCGTAGTTTTTCACCCAGCGGCCCCCGAATTCGCCCATCTGCTGCACGTAGCGGCCGGTGCGGTCCACCACCGGACCCAGCTTGCCTTCGTCGTCGGCTACCAGCAGGGCGGGCACACCGGCCAGCTGCGCGGCCCGGAAGTCGTCGGCACCAAACGTGGGCGAAATGTGCACGATGCCGGTACCGTCTTCGGTGGTTACGAAGTCGCCGTTGATAACGCGGAAGGCGTTTTCCTCGCCCTCAAACGCCGGATAGCCCTTGTCCTGCCCGAACAACCGCTCGTAGCGGATACCCACGAGGTCAGCCCCTTTGAAGGTACTCTCGATGCGCCAGGGCAGCACTTTGTCGCCGGCTTTGAAGTCGTCCAGCGAAGCATCTTTGCCTTTCTCCGAGAAGTATTTGCCCAGCAACGCCTCGGCCAGCACCACCCGGATCGGGGCGCCGGTGTAGGGGTTGAAAGTGCGCACCAGCACGTAAGCAATGCCCTTGCCCACGGCCAGCGCCGTGTTGGCGGGCAGCGTCCAGGGCGTGGTCGTCCAGGCCAGGATGTATGTCGGCACGTCCTCGTCCACAGCAAACAGCTTCTCCGACGCCTCATCGCGCTGCACCTTGAACTGGGCCACGATGGTCGTGTCCTTCACGTCCCGGTACGTGCCGGGCTGGTTCAGCTCGTGCGACGACAAACCGGTGCCGGCGGCCGGCGAGTAGGGCTGAATGGTGTAGCCTTTGTAGAGCAGGCCCTTGTCGTAGAGCTTCTTGAGCAGGGCCCAGCAGCTTTCAATGTACTCGGGCTCGAAGGTGATGTAGGGGTCGTCGAGGTCCACCCAGTAGCCCATTTTCTCGGTGAGGTCGTCCCACTGGGCTTTGAAGCGCATCACGGTTTCGCGGCAGCGCTGGTTGTACTCCTCGATGCTGATTTTCTTGCCGATATCCTCCTTCGTGATGCCCAGCTCCTTCTCTACCTGCAGCTCGATGGGCAGGCCGTGGGTATCCCAGCCGCCTTTGCGGTTTACCTGCTTGCCCAGCAGCGTCTGGTAGCGGCAGAAGATGTCCTTCACCGTCCGGGCCATCACGTGGTGGATGCCGGGGGCACCGTTGGCCGAGGGCGGGCCCTCGTAGAACACGAAGGTGGGCTGCCCTTCGCGGGTGCTCACGCTTTTCTCAAAAATGCCGTTTTGTTTCCACCACGCCAGGATATCAGTACCAACCTGGCCGTAGTTGAGCGGCTGCTTGAATTCGGGGTAGTTCATTTGTGGGGAGGGTCGTTGTATCAGAACGTCATGCTGAGCTTGCCGAAGCATCTCTACCGCTGGCTAACTCAGTTGTGAGAACGAAGCGGTAGAGATGCTTCGGCAAGCTCAGCATGACGGTGGAATTGATTGGTAAAGGCTTATTAACCGTTCAGTTTCGGCTGTACCTGCATACGGTTGAGGTTCAGTTCCAGGTCGTCGTCTTCCTCGTGGTAGTTGTCGTCGTAGTGCCGGATACCGGTCTGGTCGATAACGTCCTCGTCCTTGCCGTGCTCGAAGGTAACCAGCAAGCAGGGCAGCAGAATCAGGTTGGAGAAGTTGGTAATCAGCAGGCTGGCCGACATGAGCAGGCCCAGCGCCTTGGTGCCGCCAAACTCCGAGAAGGCAAACACCGAAAAACCCAGAAACAGCACAATACTGGTATAAATCATGCTGGTGCCGGCCTCGCTGAGGGTGGTGCTGATGGCAGCCTTCACGCGGCGGCCGTTGGCGGCCATTTCCTGCCGGAACTTGGCCAGCAGGTGAATGGAATTGTCTCCGTCAATACCCAGCGCAATGCTGAAAATAAGGGCCGTGCTGGGCTTGAGCGGAATACCGAAGTAGCCCATAATCCCGCCCGTAAGCAGCAGCGTGAAGAAGTTGGGCAGCAGCGTGAAAAACACCGCCCGGATGCTGCGGAACAAAATCAACACTACCAGGCCCACCAGCACGAAGGCAATGATGAGGCTTTCCTTAAGCGTACCAATCAGGTACTCGTTGCCCTTGGTGAAGATGATGGTGGTACCCGTCAGCCGCACATCCATGCCTGTGCCGTTGAAAATCTTCTTGATTTCGGGGCGGATACGGTTGTTGAGCAGGGTATCGAGGTTGTGGGAGCCGATGTCCGCAATTTTCAGCGAAATCCGGGCCTCGCGCATGGTGCTATCTGTGAAGGAGCGGAGCAGCTTGCTGGTGAGGGCTCCTTCGCTGCTTTTGGCATTCTGGGAGTGAGCCAGGTAGCTGAATACGTAGTTTTTCTCCGAGTTATCGGGCAGGCGGTAGTACTCGGGGCTGCCGTTGTAGAAGGCCTGGGTAGAGGCTTTCAGGGCCGTTACCACGCTCACCGGGGTGGTAAGCACGGGCTGAGTGCGCAGGAAGTTTTCGAGGCGGTCGATGCGCTCCAGGTTCTTCAGCTTCAGCAGGCCTTTGGGCTTGCCGGTATCCACTACCAGCTCCAGCGGCATCACCCCGTTGAAGTGCTGCTCGAAAAATTTCAGGTCGGAGTTTACCGAGGAATCCTTGGGCAAATCATCCACCATGTAGCTCACCGAGCGCACCTTGCTCACGCCAAAACCGGCCAGCACCGCAAACACCAAAGCAGCCGCGTACACCGTCTGGCGGCGCTCCAGCACCAGGTAATCAAAGAACTCCAGCAGCTTCATCAGCGGCTTGGCCTCCAGGTGTTCCAACTGCTTGGGCGTGGGCGGGGGCAGAATGGTGAACACAATGGGCATCAGAATAAACGACACCGCAAAGGCCACGAAGATGTTGAGGGTGGCCACCGCCCCGAACTGGAACAGAATGGCAATGTTGGTGAAGCAAAACACCACGAAGCCAATGGCCGTGGTAGTGTTGTTCATGAGCGTAACCAGCCCGATTTTGCGCACCACCCGCGCCATAGCCAGCACCTGGTTCCCCGATTTGCGGTAGTCGTAGTGGTAGCGGCTCAGCAGGTAGGTGCAGTTCGGAATACCGATAACGATGATAATGCTTGGAATCAGCCCGGTCAGCAGGTTGATTTTGTAGCCCAGCAGCACCATCGAGCCAATGCACCATACCACCACAATGAGCACAATCAGCAATGGGAACACCACCGCCGACCACGTACGGAAAAACATGAGCAGCGTAAGGGCCATCATCACAATGGTGAGGGCCACAAACAGCTTCATCTCGGAAGCTACTTTGGTGGTCATGGTGGCCCGCACGTAGGGCAGGCCGGCGTAGTGCATCTTGATGCCCGTCTTCTGCTGAAACCGCTCGGCGTGGCCCAGGATTTCCTGCATCACCGCCTCGCGCCGGCTGGAGTTCAGGTACTTGGGGTCCATAGTAAGGGCCAGCAGCGTAGCCCCGGTGGTAGGCGAAATCAGTTGGCCCTTATAGAACTCCTGGGAGTTCACCACCCGCATCAGCGAGTCCAGCTCCAGCTGACTGCCGGGGAAGCGCCGGAAGATGGGCTCGGCCCGGAAGGTCTGGGTGGCCGTATCCTTCACCAGCCGCGGCAGGCGCGTTACGCCCAGGATGCCGTTGACACCTTCCACCTTGCTCAGCGTGTCGGTGAGCATGCGCAGCTCGTTGAAGTTGCTGAGCTTGTACACCGAACTGTCCTGCATGCCCAGCACCAGCACGTTGCCATCCTCCCCGAACTTCTGCTTGAAGCGCTGGAAGTACACCATGTCCGGGTCGGTGGGCGACACCACCTGGGCAAAATCGTAGGTCATTTCGATTTTGCGGGCTTCCCAGGCCATAAACACCGTTATAACGGCCAGCAGCCCAACCAGCAGGCGACGGTTCTTAATGACGAATAAGGCGAGGTTTCTCCACATAGGCCGGTAAAATGCAGCAAAGGTACATAACCCCCGGCAGGTAAGCGGTGAGCATCAACGGGTAAACCTTCGTCTTGCACTGGCAGTCATATAACAAGTCCAATTGGAAAACTCATTTATTCTTCAGAATATAGGGAACATTTTATGCCTTATTCTACGTAAACACTGCCATTACAACACGTTGCGCGTATATAAATTTGAATTATTTCGCGTTCAGCTTGTTCTTTTTCTTTTACCATGACATTGTATAATTCCCCGGATGCGTCCCTCACGTACAATCCGGCTTCTGAAACTCTCCACCTGAGCTACAACGCTACCCGCTTATCGGTGTCGTTCGGCCAGGCGTATCAGCGCGCCCTGGAGGAAATGCTGGCCCAGAACGTGGGCAAGCTGCTGCTGGACCTGAAGCGCAACGCTCCACCCACAGATGAGGCCGACGAGCTGCTGGGCCCTTTGGTCGATACCCTGGCCGACCACGCCCACCGCCCGCTGTTTATTGCCGCCGTGGTTTCGGAGGGACAGTACCAGTACCAGATTGGCAACTCCATTGCGTCCTCCACCCTGCCCCCGGCCCGCGTGGAGTTCAACTACTTCACCTCCCGCCGCGACGCCACCCAGTGGCTGAGCGAAAACTAACCGCCCGCTCACACACCACCAGCCTCATACAACAAACGGCCGCCGGATTGCTCCGGCGGCCGTTTTGCTTTTCGCTGATTCTCTGCTGGCTTACAGCTGCTCAAAAATGCGCGAGAGGCTCACGGCCTCGCCAATGTAGCTGCGCAGCTCCGAGATGGGCATGCGGGTTTGCTCACGGGAGTCGCGGTGACGGATGGTCACGGTGTTGTCCTCCAGTGTCTGGTGGTCAACGGCAATGCAGAAGGGCGTGCCGATGAGGTCCTGGCGGGTGTAGCGCGTGCCGATGCTGTCCTTCTCCTCCACTACCACCCGGAAATCGAAGCGCAGCTGGTTGTAGATTTCGTTGGCTTTCTCGGGCAGGCCGTCCTTTTTCACCAGTGGGAAGATGGCGGCTTTCACCGGCGCTACGGCCGGGTGCAGGCGCAGCAGCTTGCGGGTTTTGGTTTTCTGCTCCTCGCCTTCGCCTTCTACAATGGTTTCTTCCTGATACGCCTGGCAAAGCGTGGCCAGGAACAGACGGTCAGCTCCCACCGAGGTTTCTACCACGTAGGGCACGTAGTTGCCGTAGGGCTTGCCGGTTTCGGGGTTGATGTCGTTGTCGAAGTAGTTCTGCTTTTTGCGGCTGAACTGCTGGTGCTGGGTCAGGTCGAAATCGGAGCGGGAGTGGATGCCTTCGATTTCCTTGAAGCCGAAGGGGAACTCATACTCGATATCCACGGCGGCTTTGGCGTAGTGGGCCAGCTTCTCGTGGTCGTGGAAGCGGAGCTTGTCGGCGGGCAGGCCCATTACCTCGTGCCAGCGGCGGCGGGCGGCTTTCCAGTGCTGGTACCACTCTTCCTCGGTGCCAGGCCGCACGAAGAACTGCATTTCCATCTGCTCAAACTCCCGCATGCGGAAGATGAACTGCCGGGCCACAATCTCGTTGCGGAAGGCCTTACCAATCTGGGCAATGCCAAACGGCACCTTCTGGCGCGCCGATTTCTGCACGTTCAAAAAGTTCACGAAAATACCCTGAGCCGTTTCGGGGCGCAGGTAGATTTCGTTGGAGCCCTCGGCCACCGCGCCCATCTGGGTCGAAAACATCAGGTTGAACTGGCGCACGTCGGTCCAGTTGCCGGTTTTGCTGATGGGGCAGAGGATTTTCTCGTCGATGATGAGCTGCTTTACGCCGGCCAGGTCCTCGGCCGTAAGCAGGCGGCCCATTTCGGCCAGCAGAGTTTCGGCCCGGGCCAGCTCGCCGTTTTTCTCGTACTCAGCGGCGCGCTCCTCCAACAGCACGTCGGCGCGGTAGCGCTTCTTGCTGTCGAGGTTGTCAATCATGGGGTCCGAGAAGCCGTCGACGTGGCCGGAGGCTTTCCAGGTGGTGGGATGCATGAAAATGGCCGCGTCGATGCCCACCACGTTCTGGTTGAGCTGGGTCATGGCTTTCCACCACAGCTGCTTCAGGTTGTTTTTCAGCTCCACGCCGTTGGGGCCGTAGTCGTACACGGCAGCCAGACCGTCGTAGATTTCGGAGGAGGGGAACACGAAGCCGTATTCCTTGGCGTGCGACACGATTTCGGCCAGGGTGCCTTCGGTGGTATTGGCGGCGGGTTGCGCGGGTTTGCTCATGCGGAGGATAGAATTGAGAGCTTAGAATTGAGAGCCTAGATCTTAGATAGCCGGGACCTAACCAGCAATTGCCGAATCAGTTCTTGGCTCTCCGTTATAAGCTCTCAATTCTATATAAAGGGCAAAAGTAGCCAAAGCATTTACTACCGTGCTAGCCTGGCTACCAGAAAGGCGGTTGAGCGGCTGCTTTTCAGTAATTTACTGACCTTCACTCCCGCCGCCTGAACCTGCCGCCACATCCTGCGTTTAGCGGCTCAACTCGCCGGCCATCCGGGCAGTGCGGTAACAATTTCATAATCTTGCGCCCCCTTAGGGCGGCAGTACCTTTGGTTGCCGAAAACTGAATCTTCACCAATCCCCCCTTTATGTTTGGCTTAGAGCCTCATGTGCTGTTGCTGCTGATTGCCTGTCTGGTAGCAGCCTGCGCGTTTGAATTTGTAAACGGCTTCCACGACACGGCCAACGCCGTGGCGACGGTGATTTACACCAACTCGCTGCGGCCGTGGGTAGCGGTGGTGTGGTCGGCGTTCTGGAACTTCGTGGGCGTAATTGCCGGCGGCATTGGCGTGGCCATGGGTATTGTGTACCTGCTGCCCGTGGAAAGCCTCGTGGACCAGAATGTGTACCACGGTATTGCCATGGTGGGGGCCCTTATTGTGGCAGCCATTATCTGGAACGTCGGCACGTGGTACTACGGCCTCCCCTCCTCATCCTCCCACGCCCTCATCGGCTCCATTCTGGGTGTGGGCATTGCCTTCTCGCTGCTGCCGGGCTCCGGCGCATCAGCCGTAAACTGGGGCAAGGCTGGCGAAACCGGCCTGGCCCTGTTGGTAAGCCCGCTGTTTGGCTTTTCGCTTACCATCATCCTGATGTTTTTGCTGCGCCGCTTCGTGAAGAACAAAACCATCTTCAAGGAGCCGCACAAGCGCAAGCCGCCACCTATCTGGATCCGCATGATTCTGATTGCCACCTGCACGTTGGTAAGCTACTTCCACGGCTCCAACGACGGCCAGAAAGGGGTGGGGCTGATTATGCTGATTCTGATTGGCATTGTGCCGGTGCATTTTGCTCTGAACTCCAAGCTCAACCCGCTGGATATGCGCGAGTCGCTGACTCGTGTAGAGCAGGTAATGGGCAAGCTGAACGCCGCCGAGCTGAGTGAGGCTGACCGGAAGCTGCTGGGCGAAGTACGCACTCAAACGGCCACACTCGACCAGATTTTCGCGGGTAAAACCGATGTGAAGCAGCTACCTGAACAGTCGCGTTTTGAAATCCGCAAAGCCATTCTGTTGCTTTATAACCGCGCCAAGAGACTCACCGCCAGCGAAAAAATTCCGTTGAGCTCAGCTGACCGTAAACTCTACGAAGACAGCATTGCCAACATGCGCACCTTTACCGACTATGCCCCCTGGCAGGTGTCGCTGATGGTGGCCCTGTCCCTGGGCATCGGAACTATGATTGGCTGGCAGCGCATTGTAAAAACGATTGGGGAGCGGATTGGCAAGGAGCACCTGACGTATGCGCAGGGGGCTTCCTCGGAGCTGGTAGCCGCCGCCATGATTGGGGCCTCCACCGGCTTTGGCCTGCCATCCTCTACCACGCACGTGCTGTCGTCGGCCATTGCCGGTAGCATGGTAGCCAACCGGGGCATCAAGAACCTGAACCCCCAGATGGTTCGCAACATTGCCTTGGCCTGGGTGCTCACGCTACCCGTTACGATGGTACTGTCCGGCGGCTTGTTTCTGCTGTTCCGAACCATTATGCCCTCGTAGGCAACTCTTGAAAAGACACAAAAAAGCCGCTCCAAAATTGGAGCGGCTTTTTTGTTGTCCGGCTGATTATCAGCAGCGTACTAGTATAACTAGCATTGCTCCCGGAATTGGGATCATCTGTTGAAAACTCCCGATTATTAGCATCTTATCCACTTATCAACACCTAAAATGGCCCGTTTTGTGGATAACTCAATACTAAGCGGGCCATTGCACCTCCATATCGTCGTTGATGAACACGCCGAAATTCACGAACTGCAGCTCATCTTCATCGAAATACAGGTCAATCATTTCCTTCTCGTAGGAGATGCGCATCTCGCCAGTGTCCATTTTCTCCACTTCGCTTTGCTCGTGGCCGTGGCGCTTCATCAGCTCCTGCAACTGCTCAGGGCTCATCCCGTGAATCACCTCGCCGTATAGGCGCATGCCGGGGTGGTCGGTTTCAATGCAGCTCAGGCGGTAGTCGTCTTCCCGGTCGAAGTAGAGCGAGTAGCCTTCCTCGAGGTAGTTCCAGGCCTGGTGCTCGAATTCGTCGTCGTCTTCCGACTCTTCAATTTCTTCGGGTTCCCCCATCAAGGCCCGCACTTCATCCATGGAGGCGCCAAACTTCAGGGGGCCCATGCCCACGCCAAGGCTGATTTCGTTTTCTTCGGTGCTGGAAGGTTGAGCTGGTGTCTGCATAGCCAGTTATGGTGAGGGGTGATTGAGAGAGTAAAGGTAAGTTGTGAGACGAGAGTTTTGAGAGTTGATTGATGGGTTATGCAAGATGGGCGAGAACCAGACTCTCTGAAACTGCCCAAATCATGTTGCATCCTTCACCACTTACTTGCCATACCGCTCTTCAAAGGCGACCCGCTGCCGCAGGTATTCGGGATGTTGCTTGGCCTCATCCCACCGGGCTTTAAAAATGGCCGCCGACTCGGCCTTGTCCGGATCTTCCGGAGAGCGGGGCAGTTCGGCCCGGCCGTGGCTGCCGCTCTGGCCCTTTTTATCGTCGGGTACCGGCCCATCGTACTTTTTCCCGCCCTTGTGGTTAGCGTAGCGTCGTGCCCGCGTGAAACCCATCTGCAAGAACTTGCGGGCCATGTCGGCCCCAACAAAGTCATGGTGCTGCAAATAGGCCTCAAACAGCGCGTAAATCTTCTCCGACGACTCCCGGGCTACCGCAGGGGTACGGAAGCGCCAGAAGGGCAGAATCTCGCCTTTATAGGGTTCTACCAACAACACTCCCTGCTCTCCTTTGCCCACCCGATATAGCTCCGGGTGTTGGCGAAAGTCGGTGGTGCGGAAGTCAAGCTGATAATCGAACAGCATACGGCTCAGGCGGCAGATGGAATAACGCTATACGCCGCCCAAGCCCCGGTGGCTATGTATTACTGCCTGGTTTTTCCCGATTTCGAAGGTGCTCTGCCGTTAACATGTGGGTTATCAACCGGTTATCCACATGTTACCCACCTTTTTGTCTATTTCTGCGTGGTGTAGGGATTTCCACACATTGGCGTGGGCACACTTTTCTATTTCAGGCGGATGCGGCGGGCGTTACCGGCTGCCGGGGTTTTGCCGGTTGCGCCAGAGGCCGGAAAGCTATTTTCCATCCCGGAGCAAAATCTGAATCCGGTCCGCTTTTCCACAGGTTAATAACTTTTAAAAAATCTTTTATTTAAAAATCTCTTTTTATCCCTGTCGTTAGGGGTGTTTATAAGTGGATAAAAAAAGGAGGTTATCCACGCCGTGGGTAACATGTGCACAAGAATGGGGTTATCCACCGTCTACCAACAGGGTGTGTGGATATCATTGCGCTGATGAATAGGAAGTTAGCATAGTTTTTAACTATTCACATAGGATAGATAGAAATCCACAATTCACATCCACATGGGTGTGTGGATTGTGGGATTTTCGGGGGATAGTTATCCACGCGTATCCACAGGTTTTGTACATACCCAAGAGCCTGCCAAAACGGGGTCAACGTCCAAATAAAGTTTTCCGCAACTTCTCCACGGGTTATCCCCAGGTTTCCCCAGTATTATCCACAGGTTATGCGGGTTAGCCGGTTTTAGGTGGATAACTGTTGTGGATTGTGATTTTGGAAAAGGTGGAAACCAACCTGGTGAAACGGAAACCCGGTTTTGCTATGTGGATATCTGTACATCAGCTTTTCTATATAGCCCAAAGTTGGACTCTGATGGTATTCCCGACTTCGGGCCCGACAGCACTTCTGGCAAGCTGGGAAGCCGGGGCGCACTACGACATATTCCAGCGCTGCCTGTTGGCGCTCTGCCTTTCGGATCTTGGCCCGGCTTCTCATCGGGTGGTGCCAGTGAGTGCGCAGCCGAACAGTCCGTAGCGACAGGCGTTGCCAAGGTGGCTGTCCATACCAACAATGCCTGCAAAAAAGCCCGGCTCCGCGCACGTTGGCGGAGCCGGGCTTATGCAGGTAAATCCTGTTGGACCGGGTTAGAAGGTCAGCGTCTCGATGTTATCGAAGTTAGAGCGTACCTGGATGGTTTTTGGGAACAGGTATACGGGCTCCGGCAGACGCTTGAGTTGCGGGTCGCCGCCGTCCCAGCGGCCATTCTGGTTCTGGTCGATGAGTACGCGCAGCCGGTAGGTGCCGGGTTGCAGGTTATCGAAACGGTAGCTGCCTTTAGGGCTGTCGAAGGTAAACTGTATGTTGCCATTGGCATCCAGCAACTGTAGCCAGAAGCGGACGGCGGTGGTTTGCAGCGGGCCGCTGAGCGTACCGGTATTGGTTTGTTCCACTACGCGCAGCCGCAGTGGTTTCAGACCCAGGGACTGCCCCGTAACGCTCCGGATGATGGTACTGTCAAGCTGAAACGTGACGGTCTTGCGGGCCGTGGTGTTCAGGTTCAGGCTAAGCGTAGTGCGGTCGGGGCTGAGGCTGCCATCGGCGGGCAGCACCAGCGGGCGGCGCTTCAGGGAATCTTCCAGCAGCGTACCAATGGGTTTGCCGGGCGTCAGCCGGATGGGCTCATTGAATACAAACTTCACCTGTCCCTGGCGGTACACTTCCCTGGGGCTGCCTTCCACGGAGTAGGCCGCGCCGCGCTTGGCCGGCGGGTTGCCCTGGAAGCGCACATTAATGGTGTCACGGCCCACGTTGCCGGCGCTATCGGCGGAGGTAAGCAAGTAGCGGCCTTCCTGTAGTTCGGGCGTGCGGAACAGTACGGCCGTCCGGCCCTTTTCGGTGAGCTGCACGGCCTCGTTGAGAGCAGCGGGAGCCGTAGCAGAGCCCAGCGGAGCCAGACTGGTCTGGACAACGCCTTCGTTGAAGCTGATCCGGAAATCAGTCGGGTTTGTCTTCTGCGTGGTAACAAGGGGGCGACGCGTGTCGGGCCGGGTGAGCAGGAAGCGCAGGCTGTCGGAAGTGGTACCCACCGTGAGCAGGTCCGGCAGGTAGCCAATGCGTTCTGGTTCCTCGTAGCGGTTGTTCTGGTTTTTATCCAGCAGCGCATACGCCCGGTAGCGGCCGGCTTTCAAGTAATTCAGCTCGAAGTGGCCACCCTTATCGGTGCGGGCCTGGTAAGTAGGGCGTCCACGCTGCACGGTGGAGGTATCGGCTTCGGGATAGAGCAGTACCACGGCATTTTCCACGGGCTGCTGACTTAATACCTCCTGCACCACCCCCCGCACCGACGCCGAATCCAACTCCGGCCCGGTACTGAAGCTCACTATGGCTTTGGGAGCCGGGTTGCTTTCGGTAATGTCGCTGATGGCATTCCCGAAGTTGAAGGAATAGGTGGTATTGGCCGCAAACGGCTTCTCATAGGTAAGCGTAATGGCCGTGCGCTCCTCCCGGATTTTGTACGGATTATCGTCGCCGATGATAGGCGCGACAATCAGGTTCTTGGTCAGATCCTTCAGCTGCACCTGCTCCGAGAATTCCAGCCGCACCGACTGGCCCTGGTAGTTGCGGGTGCCGTTGGCCGGCACCGTGCGCACCAGCTTGGGCGGAATAGTATCCCGGATGCCACCTTCCGGCGAGCTGATGGCGGCGCACCCGCTAAGGCCCGCCGCAGCGGCAAACAACAGAAACAGGGACGCGCGGACGGAAGCAGATCGGAGCATTGCGGGGCAAGCAGGTTTGGATGGGTAACAACTTTCGGCAACGGCTCAGGAAGCGTTTTCGAAATCCGAAGGTACACGGTGTAACGCTGCAATGGCCTAAAACTGTCATTCCGACTGCCAACCAGAATCCGGAATACCTAAGCAAGGCGTTCCTGAACTCCGGTCAGCAGTCGGAATGATAACTTTTTCAGCAGCAGTATGGTACCCTCTCCCCTACCCTGCCATGCCGCGCTTGTGGGCCACATAGATCAGGCTGCTGTACTGGCCCTCGTGCTGGGCGGCGTACTGGTTGGATTTGTAGCCGGCTTTGAGCACCGTGAGCATTCCGCCACCCCGCTCGGCCCGGTGCTTTTCGCTGAGCATGCTCACATAGTAAGCATCCAGGGGCATGGGCAACACCTCCTGCACCTGCATTTTATGCTTTTTGAGCAGCTGCGTCATGGTTTTAGGGGTGAAGTGGTACAGATGACGCGGCACATCGTAGGCAGCCCAGTCCTGGCGGTAGTGCTGGGCATCGAGGCTGTCGACGTTGGGCACGGCAATGATGAGGGTGCCGTCGGGCTTCAACAAACTAATGAGCTGAGCGAGGGTTTCGTTCAGGGTATGAACGTGTTCCAGCACGTGCCAGAGCGTAATGGCATCGAAGCTGGCCGGCTGAAACTGAACCAGGCTTTCCACCCCGATGGGCTGGCCCACGCGCTGGCTGGCCTCTTCCCGGGCGCGGGCGTTGGGCTCCCAGCCGGCCACCTGCCAACCGTTGCCTTTGGCGGCGGCCAGAAAGTGCCCCGTGCCGCAGCCGTAGTCCAGCAGGCGACCCTTCTTGGCCCGCTTGTTCAGCAAAGCTACCTTGCGGCGCATGGTGAAAAACCGGGCCACCTTATAGGCATGGTTAATCACCCCCCCTGCCCCGCTGTTGTGCGACACGTACTCGTCCGACTCGTAGTAGCGGCCAATGTGGGCTTCATCGGGGCGGGGGTTGGTAAACTGAAACGAACAGGCCACGCACTGCTGAATGGCGAAGCTTTCCTTGCTCACCGACTTATCCTCCACCACCAGCTTGTTACGGAATTCTGTTTTGCCGCACACCGGGCACTTCTCAAGTCGCTCGTAAATCACAGATGCTCGCTGATTAATTAGATGACGCGGATTGCGACGACCAGCCTGCGCAGAGAAGCCAGCCGCAAGGCGAAGGTACAAAACCAAAGCGGCCGCCGTTTCGGAAAGAAACGGCGGCCGCAGTGAAGCCTGATGACGATGATACCGGTCCGACGCCGGAGGCGTCCGACCGGTTGCCGTTCGCGCCGCCTAACCGAGCACGTCTAAATGATGTAAATGGGACAAGGCCATAGTCAGCACGCGGTAACCGATCGGACGCCGGAGGCATCGGACCGGGCATACAGGCTTACCGCCCCAGGTACACCATCAGCACCGACACGTCGGCCGGCGAAACACCGCTGATGCGGCTGGCCTGACCCAGGGTTTCGGGCTGAATCTTGAGCAGCTTTTCGCGGGCTTCGTGCGAAAGGGCCGGCATGGCGGTGTAGTCGAGGCGGCCCTGAATCACGAAGTTTTCCAGCTCCTGCACGCGGGCGGCTTGCTGGTGCTCCTTCTCCAGGTAAGCCTCATACTTCACCAGAATTTCGGCCTGCTCCAGCGCGTCGGGGCGGTACGGGGCCAGGGCCAGGGTGAGTTCGGGCAGTACGCGAGCCAGGGCCGGCAGGTTGATGCCGGGGCGGCGCAGCAGATTCACGGCGCGGGTTTTCTCGCTGATGACGGCCGAACCGATTTCCGTGAGCCAAGGGTTGATGTCCGCAGCCTCGATGCCGAAGTTCTTCAACAGCTTGGCAACTTCCTTGGTCTGTTGCTCCTTTTCGCGCACCAGCTGCATGCGCTCCTCCGAGGCCAGACCCAGTTCGTAGCCCAGGGGCGTGAGGCGTAGGTCGGCGTTGTCCTGGCGCAGCAGCAGGCGGTGCTCGGCGCGGCTCGTGAACATGCGGTAGGGCTCGTCGGTGCCTTTGTTCACCAAGTCGTCGATGAGCACGCCGATGTAGGCTTCGCTGCGCTTGAGCACGAATGGTGCCTTGCCGTGCACCTTGTTGTGGGCGTTGATGCCGGCCATCAGGCCCTGGCAGGCGGCCTCCTCGTAGCCCGTGGTGCCGTTGATCTGGCCCGCGAAGTACAGGTTCTGGATCAGCTTGGTCTCCAGGGTGAGCTGGAGCTGCGTCGGCGGGAAGAAGTCGTACTCGATGGCGTAGCCGGGGCGGAACATCTTGGCGTTTTCGAAGCCGGCAATCTTACGCAGGGCGCGGTACTGCACGTCCTCGGGCAACGAAGAGCTGAAGCCGTTCACGTACACTTCCACCGTGCTCCAACCTTCCGGCTCTACGAAAATCTGGTGGCGGTCCTTGTCGGCGAAGCGGTTGATTTTGTCCTCCACCGACGGGCAGTAGCGCGGCCCCAGGCCCTTGATGCGGCCCTGGAACATCGGCGACTTCTCGAAGCCTTCCTTCAGGATTTCGTGGACTTCGGAGTTAGTGTAAGTAATGTAGCACGGGCGCTGGTTGCGCAGCGTGGGCGTGTCGAGGTACGAGAACTTGCTGGGCTCGGCGTCGCCGGCCTGCTCCTCCATCTTGCTGTAGTCCAGGCTGCGGCCGTCTACGCGGGGTGGGGTGCCGGTTTTCATGCGGCCGGCTTCAAAGCCCAGCTCAATCAGCTGCTCCGTGATGCCGGTGCTGCCTTTCTCGGCCGCGCGGCCGCCGCCAAACTGCTTTTCGCCGATGTGGATGAGGCCGTTGAGGAAAGTGCCGTTGGTGAGCACCACTGCCCGGCCCCGGAACTCGATGCCGAGCTGGGTTTTCACACCCACGCACACGCCGTCTTCCACCACGAGGCCCGTTACGGCCTCCTGCCAGAAATCCACGTTGGGTGTCTGCTCCAGCGTCAGGCGCCACTCCTCGGCAAAGCGCATCCGGTCACTCTGAGCCCGGGGGCTCCACATGGCGGGGCCTTTGGAGCGGTTCAGCATCCGGAACTGAATCATGGTTTTGTCGGTGATAATGCCCGACTGGCCGCCCAGTGCGTCCACCTCGCGCACAATCTGGCCCTTGGCCACCCCGCCCATGGCCGGGTTGCACGACATCTGCGCGATGGTGTTCATGTTCATCGTCACCAGCAGGACCTTGGAGCCCATGTTGGCGGCCGCGGCGGCGGCCTCGCAGCCGGCGTGCCCGGCTCCTACTACAATGACATCGTATTCTTCTTGCTGAAACATGAATTCGCGGATTTAAGCCAACTGGGCGGTTTGAGCGACACGCTACGAGCAGTCACCTTCTCTGGCTGACCGCCGCCGCATCGTGCAGACCGTTAGCAGGAAACAGCCTGCCCGGGCGGGAAAGTTCGCGCGGCGGCCAAACAGAAAACGCCCGCAGGTGGCAGGCGCTTTGTCAGGAATACCGTGGCCGAACGTTCCACGCAACACGCTCAAAACGTGCACAAAGATACGCAGTGCGGCGCGTTTTTGCGCGCCCTGGTACTTACGCCTCGTCCTCGGGTGCGAAGTCGTCCTCGTTCCAGTCGGCCAGCAGCTCAACGGCCTGGCGGTTGACTTCCGGCCAGGAAAACGGCAGCCACTGCCCGGTCAGGCAGTCGAACACCTCCGTAGCGGCCGGGCACGGGAATAGCTTGTAGTCGAATTTTGGGTAGTTATGCACCAAATAGCCAGGGTAATAATAAAAGTGACCCAGGGCGCGGGCGTGCTCCAGCTTCAGCAGCATGAGTACCTTGCCCAGGCTGAACTTGCGGTACTCCGGGTGGTAGAAGTTCATGATGCCTGCCAGCGTGCGGGCTCCCACATCGAAGATGCCGGCTGCCACCAGCCGCGCCCCATGCCAGATTTCCAGCACCTCCGTGTTGAACACGTTGTGCGTGGAACCGGCCAGCAGAAAAGCTTCCACAGTAGGCGGCGCATCAAAGGTGATAGAGGCCCGGTATGCCGCATACAGCTCCTCCAGCTCGGCCGTGAGCTGGAACTGGCGCCGCCGCACCGTAAACCGCTCGGCCAAGCGCAGCAGGCGGCGCTGCTCGGGGCCGTAATGCACGCGGGCCAGCTCCAGTCGCAGCCAGTGCACCGTGCGCAGCTCGCCTTCAACTGGCAGAAACCGGCAGGTAAACAGGTCCTGGTGCATGCGATAATAACCCTGCCCCAGGTAATAATCCAGCGCCGGGCCGGGGATATAGCGGATAGGTTGCGGGGTAGCGGACATAGTGCAGTAGTCAGAGCATTCAGGATAGTCAGAATACAAAGAACGTCATGCTGAGCGGAGTCGAAGCATCTCTATCGTTTCGTTATGCAGGCATTGATTAGCCAGAGGTAGAGATGCTTCGACTCCGCTCAGCATGACGTTACTTCACTCATCAGCTGGGCAACAAAAAACGCCCACCGGATGGTGGACGTTTCAATTTATGGGAGAAGCATAGGCTAGAACGTGCGCAGGAGCAGGCAGTCGTCTTCCTTCTTACGCATGGCAGTTTGGCTGAGCAGGTCCTTATCGGCGTAGCCGAGTAGGTGCAGCACGCCGTGGATCATCACGCGGTGCAGCTCGTCGCGGAAGGATACGCCGTGGATAATAGCGTTTTCGCGCACCCGATCTACCGAAATGAAGATGTCGCCCTCGATAATGTCAGCGTCGTCAGCATTATCGAAGGTGATGACGTCGGTGTACGTGTCATGGTCGAGATACTCCACGTTTACCTTGTGCAGGTATTCATCGGAGCAGAAGATGTAGGTGAGCTGCACGATTTCGTGCTCGTGGACTTCAGCCACGCGCTCAATCCAGGAAGTCAGCGCCTGCGCATCGGCCAGCTCAAACTCCACATCTTCCACCAGGAACTCAATGCCGTGGCTTTCGCCGCCGAAATCATCTTCGTCCTCAAATTCTTCGTGCTCGGTAGGCAGGTCGCTCATGGCAACAATTGATACTTAATGAGCCGTGGTTTCGGTGCCGTTGATAGCCTGCGTCTGCTCCGTTTCCGAGGCGGGGGTAGGCAGCATGAAGGTGAGCTGCACATGGCGGCCATCCTTCTGGAACTCTACTTCATCGGCCAGATGGCGAATCAGGAAGATGCCGCGGCCACCGGGGTTTTCCAGGTTTTCGGGGGCGGTGGGGTCCGAAAGATTGGTGTAATCGAAGCCCGTGCCTTCGTCCTCGATTTCAAACTTCACACGGTCCGGCTCCACGAACAAAGACAAGAACACATTCTTGTCCTTATCGAACTTATTACCGTGGCGAATAGCGTTGTTGACGGCTTCCGTTACGGCTACCATAATGTTGCCGTAGATGTCGTCGTCGATGTGAAAGGTATCCTTAGAGTTGTCGATAAAGCTTTCTACAACGCGGATATTTTCAACGAGGGAAGGAATCTGAATTTTGACCTGCTTCATAGAAGGGGAAAGAAGTGGGCAGCGGGTAAGGGGGTAAAATTAGCGGAACGCTATTTCATTTTTTGAAAATATTCACTCACCTCGCGCTGATAGTACGGAGTGAGGGTCGGCGGTACGCTCCGAAGCAACTCCGTTTGCCGGTTTTGCTGGCGTTTGTATTGCTGAAACGCCGGCGGAAACACCGGAGGGCGGGTTTGGGCTGTCTGCGCTTCGCGCTTTTCCTCCTGGTCCCGCTCCCGGGCCGATTTCTCGGCTTCCAGCAAACGAGTGAGGATTTGGCGCTGGCGCATAACAGTCTGCTCCGTCAGCCGCTTGTTTACGAGGTCGGTTTCGGTTTGTTCCATCATTTTTTTCACGTCGCCGAGGCCGCCCGCGCCATCCTGGCCCTGGCCGTCTTTATTGCCCTGCTGTTTGCCCCCGCCTTTCTGCTGCAGACGCTCCAGTTCCTGCATGGCTTGCCGGAGCATTTGCTGCTGGCCGGCCAGTTTGGCTAGCTCCTCGGAAAGGGCCCGGCCGGTTTTGCCGCTCTGCTGAAGCTGCTGAATCTGCTGGTTGAGCTGCTGCTGCATGCGGCCCAGCTGGCCTTCGCCGGCACTGCTGCCTTTTTTCTTTTTGCGGCCCGGTTTGCCCCCACCCTGCTGCTGTTGCTGCTGCTGACTTTCGCGCTGCTGCTGCTGCATTTGCTGGAGAGCATCGTTGAGCATGAGGGCGAGGTTGTTCATGCTGGTCATGGCCAACTGCTGGGAGTTGGTAGCGCGGCCCACGTTGCGTTGCCGGATCTGGTCGAGGCTTTCATCCATGCGGCCGTTCATCTCGCCCACCTCGCGGGTCACGAAGCTCTTGATCTGGAACACGCGCTTGGCCAAAGCATACAGCGAATCCTGTACCACGCGGGCGTCGTCCTTGAGCTTGCGCTGGGTCTGGCCCAGCTGCACAAAGCGCGGGTCGCTCTGGTCTACCTGCCGGAACTGCTTCATCAGGTTTTCCTGGTCGAAGCTGAGCTTGAGCAGATTTTCCAGGATGTCGCGCAGGTCGTCGATGTTCTGCTGCTGCTGGTCCGATTCTTCCTGGTCCATCTGCTGCTGCATTTTCTGGGCCATCTGCTGCATCTTCTGGGCAGCCTGCTTCTGGCTTTGGCTGGCTTTCTGGTTCTGGTTCTTGCCCAGCTGCTCCTGGCTTTGCTGCTGCTGCTCGTCCACCTGCTGCTGGTCCTGCTTCATCTCGTCGGCCCCGTTCTGGCCATCGAGCTGCTGGTCCAGCTCCTTCATGTCCTTGAGGTCCTGCTTCAGCTCGTCAAATTTCTGCTGTTGCTCGGACTGCTGCTCTTTCAGTTGTTCGTTTTTGGCTTTCTGCTGCTCGTTGCTGAGCTTGTTGTCGGGGTTTTGCTTGTCGTTCTTCTGGGTTTCCTCGGCCAGCTTCTGCTGCTCCTGGGCCAGCTGCTGGAGCTTTTCGAGGGCCTGGTCCTGCTTCTGCTCAAACTGCAGCTGCTTGAACATTTCGAGGGCCCGCTCCAGCTCTTTCTGCAGGGTATTTTCCTTGTTTTCCAGCTGCTGCAGCAGCTTCTGCATGTCGGGCTGGTTCTGGTCCTTCTGCTGGTCCAGGAGCTTCTGCAGCTCCTCGTAGAGTTTCTTGGTTTCGGGGTCCAGCAGGGTTTCCATCAGCTTCTGCAACTCCTTGGCTTTCTCGGCCAGCTGCTCGTTCTTCTGCGGATCCAGCTGGTTTTGCTGGTCCTGGAGCTGCTCAAACTGGCGCTTCAGCTCATCCAGGGCCTGGTCCATCTGCTGCTTCTGGTCCAGCATGTCCTTGAGTTGCTTGCGGTCCTGGAAGTTGAGGTCACGCTTCACCTTCAGCTTGTCTTCGGCCTTGGCCAGCTCCCGTTCCATCTTCTTGCTTTGCTGGGCGGCCTGGCTGAGCTGGCTCTGCACGGCCTGGCTCTGGGAGGCCAGCTGCTGGCGTTGCTCGGCGCGGCTGGGCAGGCGGAACTCGGCGGTGCGGCTGCGGCCGGCTTTGGGGCCGTGCACGCCGTCGTTGTCCCAAGCCTGCACGAAGTATTCCAGCCGGTCGCCGGGGCGCAGGTTCAGGGGGCGGGTGTCCCACTGGTAGGCGTAGCTCTGGCTGGGGCCGCTGCCGAGAGGCAGGGCTTTGGCCTGGTAGGCCGCGTTGGGCCGGCCCTTGCTCAGCACGCGGTAGTGCAGCTGCAGGCGCGAGAAACCGTAATCGTCCCGAATGGTGCCGCCCAAGGCTAGGTAGCGCTGGGAAGTGGTGTCCTGGAAACTCTCCAGGGCCACTTCGGGCACTTGGTCGGGAATAACGGTAATCTGGTATTCGATGGGGTCCCGGTTGGGGCTCACGGCGTTGCGCAGATGTACGGAGTACGACTGGCTGCGCATGGCCTGGCGGCTGAGCAGGAACTGCTCGTCATCGGGCGTGGCGGTGAGGGTTTCGTCGGGGTTGCGGAACTTGAGCTGGAGCTGGTCGGTGGCTTCGGTGCTGAACTCCCAGCGCAGGTCCGAGCCCTCAGGCACGGTGAGGTTGCCGGTGTTGCGGATGGTTTCGGCGGGCTTGCCCAGGTAGGCGGGGTAGGAAACCCGCACGGCAAAGTCGCGCAGGTTGGGCCGCTCCTTCACGTTCAGATTGTACTCAGCCGACGAAAAGCCGGCCGCCGACAGCTGAAACGGTACGCTCTGGCGCAGCTGGCGGAAATCGAAGCGGAACCGGCCTGCGGACTCGCGCACTAAACGGCGCTGCTTGCCCTCGTACTCAATGCTGATTTCGTTGGGCAGGGCCTCGCCTTCCACCGCCACATGCAACGCAAAATCTTCGCCTTTGAAGGCCGTGAGCTGCTTGTTCTCTACTACAAATTTGAACGGGGCGGGCCGACTGTACTTCCGGTCGTAGTGCAGAATCCGCTCGGTGCCCTGCACGAACAGGCTGGGGTAGATGAGCAGCAGCAGGACTACCACGGCGGCGGGCACGGCCACGTACTTCCACAGCGGTTTGGTCTGGGCCTGAATGTTGATGCCCTGGCTGAACTCCACGCCGCGCAGCTGCCCGGCGCGCTGCTCCAGACTGGCGGCCAGCAGAGCATTTTCCTGGGCCTGCCCGCGCAGCTGCAAAGCATTCAGCAGCTTGTCCTGCACATCCGGGAACAGCTCCCCTACCCGCCTGGCGGCCTGCTCATCGGAAAGCATGCGGCGCAGGTTGGTAAGCGCGGCAAGGGGCTGCCAGATCCAGCGCATAAAGGCGTAGAGCAAGCCGCCCACAAACCCGAACAGCAGCCCGGCCCGCACCCAGGTGGGCAGGTACAGGAAGTATTCGAGTAGGTTGAACACCAGAAACAGGCTGAGCACGAGGCCGCCGGCCACCACGAGGCCGCGCACCAACAGGCTCAGGTAAAACTTACGCTTAAACGCGTCGAGGCGGGCCAGTACGTCGTCCAGGGCCCGAGTCGTTGCGGGGTCTTTCTCCACTACCATAAAAGTGCCGCCTAATCCGGGCATGGGAAAGATACGGATTTCGGCCCGGCGGCTGCATGTAGGCTACACGCCGGGGGGCGCAAGAGGTTCCCGGGCGGGTTGTTGTCGGCCTTAAAACACCTCCCCCAGGTTAAACGCCAGCCCCCGGGAGCCATCGGCCCCCACCCCGTAATCAATGGACAGGTTGGTGCCCGATACTTTATTGAGGTTGAGGCGCAGGCCCGCGCCTACGGCCGGCACCACCCGCTCGAAGCGGGTCGCCAGCACATCGGGCGTCCGGTACGAATCCTCGGACACGGTTTGGGCATTGCCGAACACCACGCCGCCCAGCAGCCGGTTGCGGGTGATACCGAAGCGGTACTCGGCCTCAGCGTAGAGCAGGTTTTTGCCCCGGAAGCGGCCCTGAATGAAGCCCCGGCCCAGGTTGCTGTAGGTATCCCAGCCGGTGCTGGGCAAATCCAGAAACGGCGGGTCGCCGTGCAGCGTCAGGGCCGAGTACGACCATAAGGCCAGCACATCCCGGGAGTAGGGCGAGAGGCGCAGGTACTTGCGGGCATCCACCAGCAGGGTCTGGTAGTTGCCATCGGAGCCCAGCCAGCGGGAGTTGGTGCGGGCCAGCAGGTTCACGTAGCTGCCGCCCTGGGGGTTGATGGCATTACCCCGGGTATCGTAGAGCACGCTGAGCGTGGGCCCCACCGACATAGACCGGCCCGATACCCCCTCGGAGTAGCGCGAAATACGGTGCAGCTCCCGGGTGGGCGTGCGGCTCACAATATCCCAGTGGTAATCGAGCTGCAGTCCGGCGCCGGCGTACAAATCGGGGGCAATGTTGCGCAGCACGCTCTGGTAGAAGCGCAGGTAGTTGAAATCCATCAGCACCGAGCGGTCCAGAGTGGTGTGCATGCCCAGGCCGTAGGTACTCTGGGGGTAGTGCATCAGTCGCCAGTCGCCCACCCAGTTGAGGCGGTTGCCGGGACTCCAGATAGAAGTGGTGGCTGTGAGAATCAGCTGCTTGTTCTGGGTGTAGCTCAGGGCCGAAACCAGGGTGGACATGTTCGCCCCGGGCCGCTGAAATGCCACGTTGCCAGAGAGCTGCACGAGCAGCCGGGTTTGCTGCGTGTAGCCCAAAGCCGGTATCACCCATACAAACTTGTGCCCATCGCCCAGCGCCGTTGAGTCGTGAGCGGCTAACTGGGTTTTGGGAAAGAGGGTGCGGTAAAGGTCCACCACATCCTGCTGAGGCCGGCGGCCCAGGCCAAACAGCTGGATGCCGTGGCGGGGCCGGCCCACGGCGGCTACCGTATCGGGGGCGGCGGGCGTCTGGGCGCGGGCCGTGAGGGCCAGGAGTGCGAAGGCCAGCAGCCCGGCTAGTTTCTTTGCTTGTAACACGTTGGGTATTCACTCCGGCACGGTAGAGCTTGCGCGCGCCGATTGATAGAAACTCAAAATTCCGGTAAAAGATTAGCCCGGTGCTACATTTTCGACCAGCTCCGCCTTTTCCCCGACCTGCAAACGCAAAAAAGCCCGGCTCCTTACGGGGCCGGGCTTTTGGCTGCAACCTATTCAGCGCAGGCTATTTAGCGTCGTCCTTGTCTTTCTTGGACTTGCGCTTCTCCTTTTTGCCGTCGGCATCTTTGGTCTTCACCTTCATCTTCTCCGCTTCCATGGGAGGCGTGAGGGTAGAAGTGGCCGCCGGAGCAGCTGGTGCGGCAGGTGCTACGCGGTTGCCGTCCACGTCCAGCTCCACCACCTCATAGCCAAGCTCCGAGAGGCCGGGGAAGGATTTCGACCGGTCGCCAACTACCACGATGTACATATTGTCGGCGGGCAGGTATTTCTGGGCAATGCCCTGCACGTCCTCCTTCTTCAGGGCCTTCAGAATGTCGCTCTGCTGCTTCACATAGGTGGTGGGCAGGTCGTACTCCAGCAGGCGGCTCAGGAAGGCGGCTTTCTGCTGACCGGTTTCGTAGCGCAGCGCGTCGCTCTGGCCCACCGAAGCCTGCAGGAACTGCAGCTCATCATCCGAAATACCGTTGCGGTAGCCCTGGATTTCCTTCATGAACTCTTTCACCGAGGCGGCGGTGGCATCGGCGCGTACGCCGGCCTGGGCGGTATAAGGGCCCACGTAGCGGCTGCCCTGGAAGCCCGAGCGGGCCCCGTAGGTGTAGCCTTTATCCTCGCGCAGGTTCAGGTTGATGCGCGAGTTGAAGGCACCACCCAGCAGGTAGTTGCTCAGGTAGGCGCGGTAATAGTCGCCGGTGGCATCGTAGGTAAGCGGAGTGAGGTAGCCAATGCGGATTTCCGATTGAGCAGCTCCATCCTTGTTCACGAAGTAGATGCGGGTTTTGTCGGGCTGGGTAGTGGCCATGCCGGCGGGCAGGCTCACGTCCTTCTTCTGCCAACCTTTCAGGAAGCCCACCTGGTTAGTGAGGGTAGCCTGGTCCACGTCGCCCACGGCTACCAGGTAGCTCACGTTGGGGGCATAGTACTGCTGATAGAACTGCTTCACGTCGTCGAGCGTGAGGCCGGTCACGGTGGCGGTAGTACCGCTGCCAGGGGTCTGCATGATGTCGCCGGCACCGTACACGAGGCGGGCAAACGTCTTGTCGGCAATTACTACCGGCTGGGTGCTCTGGTTGGCAATGCCTTCCAGGCTCTGCTTCTTAATGCGGTTGAAGTCGGCCTCATCGAAGCGGGGGTGCAGCAGGCGCTCCTCCAGCAGCTTCATGGTGGCGGGCAGGTTCTTGGTCAGGCTCTGCACGTACACCGTGGTGTTGTCGTCGCCGGTGCTTACCCGGATGGAGCTGCCCAGTTTCTCCAGTTCCGAGCTGAACTGCTCGCCGGTGTACTTCTGGGTGCCTTCGTTCATCATGGCCGCCGTGAGCGAAGCAATACCCGCCTTGTTGGGCATGGCCTGCTCCAGGCGGTGGCCGCCCCGGATGGTGAGCAGCATGGTCACGGTCGGAATTTCGGCGTTGCGGGTGCCCATCAGGCGCAGGCCGTTATCCAGCGAAGCCTGCCATACCTGCGGCACCTGCACCACGGGGTTAGCCCCCGAGCCGGGCTGCTTGCTCCGGTCGAAGCTGTCGGTAGCCTTCACGTATTTCAGGCCGTCGTAGCCGTAGTCGGGAGCCTTGTAGCCGTCCTTCGAAACGGTGAAGTTGTCGGCTTTGGCAGGTTGCACGCTGCCGTTCTTGGGCACCACGCTCAGCACCACGGCGCCTTTGCCTTTGATGTACGTGTTGTACACCCGGTTCACGTCGGCGGGCGTTACGGCGCGCAGCTCCTTCAGCTCCAGGGGCAGGCGGTTGGGGTTGCCGAAGTACGTCTGGTTGGCAGCCAGCTGGCTTACTTTGCCCTGCACGCTCGAGAGGCCGTTAATCATCTGCGCCTCGGTGCTGGCTTTGTAGCGGGCCACCTGCTCGGCGGTAGCGCCGGTGCGCTCAAACTCCTTCAGGGTGTTGCGTACTTTCAGCTCCAGCGAGTCGAGGCCTTTGCCGGGGAAGGGAAGGGTTACGATGGTGAACTCGCCGGCCAGCTCCGAAGTGCTGTTGTAGGCCTGGGCCTGCACGGCCTGCTGGGTTTTGGTCAGGTTTTTATACAGCAGGGAGTTCTTGCCGCTACCGATGATGTCGGCCAGCGCATCGAGGGCAAACTCGTCGGGGTGGCCGCTGGGTACCGTCGGGAACACCATCTGCAGCATGGGGAAGCGCACGTTGTCCTTGTAGCTCACGTACCGGTCGGCGGTGAGCTTGGGGGCGGACAGCTTCTGGGCGGCTACGGCCGGGCCTTTGGCAATGGGGCCGAAGTACTTCTCCACCATCTTCACCACCTCGGCCGGCTTCACATCACCACCCACCGTGAGGGTGGCGTTGTTGGGGCCGTACCAGCGCAGGAAGAAGTTTTTGAGGTCGTTTACGTCGGAGCGGTCCAGGTCTTCGAGGTAGCCAATGGTGAGCCAGCTGTAGGGGTGGCCGTAGGGGTACAGCGTGCGGCTCACGTTTTCGGAAGCCAGGCCGTAGGGGCGGTTGTCGTAGTTCTGGCCCCGCTCGTTTTTCACCGTCGAGCGTTGGTTCTCGAACTTGGGCTGCGTCACGGCGTCCAGCAGGAAGCCCATGCGGTCGGCCTCCAGCCACAGTGCGGTTTCGAGCTGGTTGCTGGGTACGGTTTCAAAGTAGTTGGTCCGGTCGCGGTTGGTGCTGCCGTTGAGCGTACCGCCGGCGGCCGAAACCGTTTTGAAGTGCTGCTCGTCGGCCACGTGGTCGGAGCCCTGGAACATCATGTGCTCAAAGAAGTGCGCAAAGCCCGATTTGCCAATCTGCTCCCGGGCCGAGCCCACGTGGTAGGTCACATCCACGTGCACCAGCGGGTCGGAGTGGTCTTCGGCCACAATCAGGGTGAGCCCGTTGGGCAGCACGTACTTTTCGTAGGGAATTACCAGCTCGCCGGGCTTGCGGGTGATTTTCTCCACCAGCCGGGCACCGCCGGCCGTGGCCGTGGGCGCTTTGGTGACGGTGGCAGGTTTGGTGGTTTTTTGCTGGGCGGCAGCCGGCTGCATTGCCAGTGAAGCACCCAGGCCCAGCAGCAACAGTTGATTGCGGGTCATTGCGGTGGATAAGGGAATACGGAATGAGAAAAATGGAACCGGAAGGTACGCCCCGGAAGGCAAATGCGCCCGACCCCAGGGGCCGGGTTCCAACCAACCGGACGGTTTCAACCGTCAAAGCCCGAAAACTAACCGCCAACGGGTGCGCAGTGTAGCCGAATCCTACAGACTACTGACCGGCAGAAACGCGGCGCGTTGCATCCGGTAGCTTCATGCCCATTTCATGTACTTGTTGAAGCTTCGCTGCATCCTCCCGGTCAAAAGAAGCGTACCTTTGTCCGCCTGCCTGTCTTATGCCCGCACCGCCTACTCTCGATTATCTGCGCCTCTCCTATCGGCCCGACTTGCAGCTGCTATTTCTGCGCTGGACGCGGCCGGCTACCTCCCAGGAGCACCGGGAGGGCTACCAAACGGCCCTGGAACTGGCTCGGCAGGAGCAGGCCGGCCGCTGGCTGATTGATCTGCGTAGCCGGGGCCTGGCCGATCTGGCCGACCTGCACTGGGTACTGGAAGATTTCCGGGCGGCCTTTGAAGCAGCCCTGCCCGGCACCACCCGCCGCATTGCCTACCTCACCACCCCCTACCACGCCGATATCCTGCGCCCCCGCCTCACCGAGTTCGACCACGACCCGAATAATAGCACCCGGCTGCAGGTATTCACCGAAGAACTTCCGGCCCAGCAGTGGCTGCAACACGGATAAACTTGGGATTGATAACGCCAAACGCCCCGCCGCACCTGAGTGCAGCGGGGCGTTTGGCTGTTAGGCTATAAGCACAACTCACACGCGCGGGTCAGCTTCAATCGTGGTGTCGTAGGCGGGGGAACTGTTTTGCAGCGTGGCATCGGCCGACAGGCGTACTTCGTCGGCGTCGTGCACGCGCAGGGTCAGCAGGCCCGAGATAATCATGGAAACGCCGCCCAGTACCAGCGTGTACACTGATTCGCCGCCGAATACCGACTTGGTGAAAAAGCCCAGAATCAGGCCCGCCACTACCTGCGGAATCACAATGAAGAAGTTGAACACGCCCATGTAGTAGCCCATTTTGTTGGCGGGCAGGGCCCCGGCCAGCATGGCGTAGGGCACGCTCAGGATGGAAGCCCAGGCAAAGCCCACGCCCACCATCGATACCAGCAGCATCTTGGGGTCCTGAATGAAGAAGATGGAAATCAGGCCCAGGCCGCCCAGCGTGAGGCAGATGAGGTGGGTAAGGCGGCGGCTGGTGGCGCGGGCAATAACGGGCAGCAGCAACGCCGCCACGGCCGAAACGCCGTTGTACACGGCAAAGCACACGCCCACCCAGTCGGCACCTTCGTTGTAGATTTTGGAAGTAGCGTCGGTGGTGTGGTAGATGTGGCTGGTCACGGCCGGGGTGGTGTAAATCCACATCGAGAACAGCGCCAGCCAGCTGAAAAACTGCACAATGGCCAGCTGCGCCATGGTTTTGGGCATGTGGAAGATACCGGCAAACGACTCCCGGATGCCGTTCCAGAAGCCCGCCGTGCGGCGCTTTTCAGCCTCAAACTCGGCCATGTCGGCCGGGGGATATTCCTTGGTGGTCAGCACCGTCCAGAGCACAGCCGAGAAGAAAGCAATGCCGCCGATGTAGAACGAGTACTTCACCGAAGGCGGAATCTGGCCGGCGGGGGCCGTATTGCTGATGCCGAACCAGTTAGTAAACATCCAGGGCAGCATGGAGGCTACTACGGCCCCTACCCCAATGAAGAAGGTTTGGGCGGCAAAGCCGGTGGTGCGCTGGTCGCCGGGCAGCAGGTCGCCCACCAGGGCCCGGAACGGCTCCATGCTGATGTTGATACTCGAATCCATAATCCAGAGCATACCCACCGCCATCCACAGGGCCGATACGTTGGGCATAATCAGCAGCGCCAGCGAAGCCAGAATAGCCCCCACCAGGAAGAACGGCCGCCGCCGGCCCAGCGTGGGGCTCCACGTCCGGTCCGACATGTAGCCGATGATGGGCTGCACCAGCATGCCCGTAAGCGGGGCCGCCAGCCAGTACAGGGCTATTTCGGTGCCGCCCAGCGTCTCGAAAATGCGGCTCACGTTGGCATTCTGCAGGGCAAAGCCGAACTGGATGCCCAGGAAGCCAAAGCTCATGTTCCAGATCTGCCAGAAGCTGAGGCGGGGTTTATTCTCAATGCCGGGGGGAGCGGCTACTACGCTGGTTGCCATGTTGTGGGAATTAGGGGGAGGATTTAGTGCTTAGTTGTTAGTGCCTAGTGCTTAGGTCGTTCTGGCAATAACCAGGGACTAGGCACTGAGCACTAACAACTGAGTTCTACTTTTTGGGGTTGATTTCGAAGATGTAGGCGCTTTGGGGAGCCAGCGTGAGGTTGAGGGTTTGCACCGGCGAGGCCTGGCTGAGCAGCTCCGAGTAGGTGTAGAACTGCTGGGGGTTGAGGCCCATCAGCTGCATCACGTTCGGCGGAATCCGCAGGGTGGGCTTATAGGTTTTATCGGGACTGAAGTTCACCACGATGAGCAGCTTCTGCTTCTCGGTGTAGCGCACGTAGGTGTAGAGCTGGCGCTGGTTGTACTGCGTGTCAAGGTTGTTGGCGTCCTGCAGCTCGTAGAAACGGCCGCGGCGGATGGCGTCGCTCTGGCTGGTGAGCGTGAGCAGGCGGGCGTAGAAGTCGTGGAGCTGGCGCTGCTCGGGGCTGAGGCGGCCCCCGTCGAACTTGCCGCCGTTCATCCATTTCTGGTGCTCGGGTACGCCCCAGTAGTCGAAGATGGTGGTGCGGCCGTCCTCCCCCGAGAAGCCTTCCGAGCCGTGGGCCGGCTCGCCCACATCCTGCCCGAAGTATAGCATCACGGGACCGGTAGCCAGCGTGGCCGAAACCGTCATGGCCGGAATGGCGGCGCGGGGGTTACCGGCGAAGTCCTTGCTGGCAATGCGCTGCTCGTCGTGGTTTTCCAGGAAGCGCAGCATGTGGCCCGAGAAGCCCCGGCTTTCCTCCCGCCACACGCGGGTAATGTCTTCGGTGGTGCCCTCACCGCGCATCAGGCGGCGCAGGCCGTCGTAGAGGCCCACCTTATCGTAGAGGTAGTCGAAGTGGCCCTGCTCGATGTACATCTTGTACGTCTTGGCGTCATAGGCCTCGCCGATGAACACCAACTGGGGGTTCACCTTTTTCAGCTCCGGAATCACCCAGGCCCAGAACTCAACCGGCACCATCTCGGCCATGTCGCAGCGGAAACCGTCCACGTCCTTTTTGGCCCAGAAGATGAGGATGTCGCGCATCTTCAGCCAGGTATCCGGCGTCTGCTCGAAGTGCTTCTTGCGGCCGTTCTGATAATCGACGCCGTAGTTGAGCTTGATGGTTTCAAACCAGTCGTCCACCTTCGGCGCTTCCGAAAACACGTCGTTGCCAGTGGCTTTGGCCGGGTTTTCCTGGAACTTGCTGTCCTCGCGGGGGCCTTTCAGCGCGCCCAGCGGGTTGTAGCCAGCCGGCACCACGAAGGGCTTGCCGGGCAGGTAGTAGAAGTTGTTGTTGGGCGCAAAGGCCACGTTCTTATCGTCCTTCTCCCCCAAATCGGCCACGCCCGCCGGGTGGGCATCCGACTTGTAGGTGCGGGCCACGTGGTTGGGCACGAAGTCGATAATGACTTTCAGGTCGTTGTCGTGGGTGCGCTTCACCAGGGCCTCGAACTCCCGCATGCGGTTCTTCACGTCCACGGCCAGGTCGGGGTTCACATCGTAGTAATCCTTGATGGCGTAGGGCGAGCCGGCGCGGCCTTTCACCACGTCGGCATCATCCAGGGCAATGCCCTGCTTGGTGTAGTCCGTCATGGTGGCGTGCTCAATCACGCCGGTGTACCACACGTGCGAGGCTCCCATTTTTCGGATGGCTTGGAGGGCCGGGCCGGTAATGTCGTTGAACTTGCCCACGCCGTTCTCCTGGAGCGTGCCGTAGGGCTTGTTCACGGCGGTTTTATTGCCGAACAGGCGGGTCATCATCTGGTAAATCACCAGCTTATGATCCTGAGGCTGCTCGTCGGTGGTATTGGGGTCCGAAGAATACACGGTTTCGGCCACGGAAGCGGGAGGTTGCAAAGTGAAGGAAGAAAGCCCGAAGGCGGCCAGCCCCAGCGCACAAGCGGCGGCCGGCAGGAAAGGATATTTCATCGGCAAACAAGATACTCTGGTAATGTGATAGGAATGTGGGAAATGTGAAAATGACTGTCATGCTGAGCTTGTCGAAGCATCTCTACCGCTTCGTTGCCATGCTAACTCAACGAAGCGGTAGAGATGCTTCGACAAGCTCAGCATGACGTTCTATCTTTTGCATTCCGCCCATTTCCACATACTGCACATTACAATTTACCACTCCTGCGTCATGGGGTGTAGCATCAGCTCATCGATAACCACGTGGGCGGGCGCTTCCAGCACGTAGCGTACGGCATGGGCCACATCGGAGGGCTTAAGATGGGTTTTCTCGGCATCCGGATTGCCGGGGCGGGAGTCGTTGAAGTAAGTATCCACCAAGCCGGGGTAGATGGTGCTCACCTTCACGCCGTGTGGTCGCACTTCCTTGCGCAGGGAGCCAAGCAGCGCATCCTGGGCGTACTTGCTGGCCCCGTAGGCCGTGCCGTGCTCGAAGGTGCGCTTGCTCACATCGGAGGTGATGCCCACGATGTGGCCCCGGCCCTGGGCCTTGAAGTGGGGCACCACGGCCTTGCACAGCAGAAAGGTGCCCTTCACGTTCACGTCGAAGATCCGGTCCCACTCGGCCGCGTCGAAGTGCTCCAGCAGGTTAAAGGAGCCCACGCCGGCGTTGCAGACCAGAATATCGAGCCGGCCGAAGCGGCTGAGGGTTTCCGCCACAATATGCGCGGCATCGTCCTCGTCAGCTACGTCGGCCGGAATGGCCAGGCCCTGGGTTTTGCTGTTGAGTTCCTCCAGCTCCTCGGCCGTGCGGGCCACGGATACCACTTTAGCGCCCTGCATAGCCAGCAGCAGGGCAATGGCGCGGCCGATGCCCCGGCTGGCACCCGTTACAATGGCTACTTTATCGGTCAGGTCGGTCATGGTTTTATCAGGGTTAAACTGAAAATACTACCGGGTGGTAGGGTATAAGTTAGCGGGTACCGACGGTGGTTCCCAGTAGTACCCGCTATTCTTATTTTTTCAGTTCTACCACCCAGGCCGTGCGGCCGGGAATTTTGAAGTTTTTCAGGTCAGAAAGCGCCGCGCCGGTCATGATTTCGGTGCCGCCCGTGAAACCGCCAGTGCGCTCCGCAAAGCGGGCTCCGTCCACGGTTTTCTCGTCCTTGTTGCCGTTGAGCAGCACCATCACGGCCTGGCCCTGGTCGTTGTAGCGGAAATAGGCGTACACCCCGTCCTGCGGGATAAACTGCATGAGCTTACCCGTGGCCAGCACCGGGTGAGCCTTGCGGTACTGGGCCAGCTTGCTCACGTAGTTGAACGCCTCGCCGGCCTGGCCGGTGCGGCCGGCGGCCGTGAAGTAGTTGGTTTTGTCGCCGGCAAAGCCGCCGGGGAAGTCCTCGCGCACCTTCCCATCGGGGTTCGAGAAGTTCTTCATCAGCACCTCGGTGCCGTAATACAGCTGCGGAATGCCGCGCGAAGTGAGCAGCCAGGTAATACCCAGCTTGTACTTGCCAAAGTCCTCCCCGATTACCGAGTAGAAGCGGCTCATGTCGTGGTTGTCGAGGAAGGTCACGTTGCGGGTGGCGTCCTCGTACATCCAGTCGCCCTGCAGCGCGTCGTAGAGCTTGCCCATGTTGGGCTGGTCGCCCTTGATGGCATCGTGCAAAGCAAACGTCGACTGGAAATCAAACACCGACTCCAGGTTCGACTTGAAGCCATCCACCGGCTGGAAGATGTTGCGGGCGAAGAACGCCTGCTGGGCCGTGCTGCCCACCCAAGCCTCGCCAAACTTGAACAGGTTCGGGAACTCGTCGTTCAGCGCCTGGCCCCACTGCATCAGGAACTTGGGGTCGGAGTACGGGTAGGTATCGATGCGGTAGGCGTCGAGGCCGGTGTACTCCACCCACCACAGGAAGTTCTGAATGAGGTAGGTAGCCACCAGTGGGTTGCGCTGGTTCACGTCGGGCATGGTGGTGTCAAACCAGCCCTGGTTGTAAAGGCGGCTGTCGAGGTCGGCGCGGTACGGGTCGTTGAGGGCCTGCGAGTTGTAGTTGCTGCGCGTGAAGTTGGGCCACTGGTTAAACCAGTCCTTGGCGGGCTGGTCGAGGAACAGGTAGTTCTTCGAGCCCATGTGGTTGAGCACCACGTCGTGCACCACTTTCAGGCCGGCGGCGTGGGCCCGGTCCACAAACTGCTTGTACTCCTCCAGGGTGCCGTAGCGCCGGTCGGTGTTGTAGTAGTCGGTGAGGGCGTAACCGTGGTAGCTGGCCTTGGGCATGTCATTTTCCACTACCGGCGTCATCCACACGGCCGTGGCCCCCAACTCCTTCAGGTAGTCGAAGTGGTTTTCCAGGCCTTTCAGGTCGCCGCCGTGGCGGCTGTACATCGAGTCGCGGGCCGCTTTGGGGGCGCGCATGCCGGCAATGTAGTCGTTCTTGGGGTCCCCGTTCGAGAACCGGTCGGGCATCAGGAAGTAGATGAAATCCTGCTGGGTCAGGCCCTGCACCTTCTGCTTGTCGCCGGGGGTGGTGCGCTGGCGCAGCTCGTAGGCGAAGGTAGTTTTCTTGCTGCCCTTAAACTCCAGCTGCAGCTTGCCCGGCTTGGCCGTGGGGCTGATGGTGAGGTTGAGCACCAGGTAGTTGGGGCTTTCCAGCTTCTGCACGCCGTCCAGGGTCACGCCCTCGTAGGCTTTCAGGGTGGCGGTGCTGCTGGCAATGCCAGGGCCGTGCACCAGCAGCTGCAGCTTGGGGTTTTTCATGCCCACCCACCAGAACGTGGGGTCGATGCGCTGGATGGGGGCGGTTTTGGCGGCCGGGGCGGCCAGTTCGGTGAAGGTTACGGCCGGGGCAGTGGCTGCGGCGGGCGTAGCGGCGGCCAGCCAGGAGCCGGCCAAGAAGGGCAGAAATCGGAAGGAGCGCATAGGCGGGGTGGAAACGGATTACGGAACTGCCAAGGTACGCACCCCCACCCCTGCTATGCTACTGCTGCGGACCCCGGAAATGATGATGTATTGACGGGTTTTCAGTGCTCCATTGCCGCAAGCTGCGCGGTAAGCCGGTTGGGCCGGCTAATGGCGTTGCAGCGGTACTCCGCTGCCCCGGTTTGGCCGGGGCAAACAAAAAGCCCCGCCGCCCGGCAAAACCGGGCCGGCGGGGCCGTACTGAGCGGGCTCCGCGGAGCGCCGCGGTTATTGCAGCTTAGCCAGCCACAGCGAGGCGTTCAGGTGCAGCTTGGCGTGGCTGGCAATTTCCGTCCAGCCGGGGTACACCGTGTTGCCGGGCGAGCCGGTGCCATCATCAGCCGGCGAGGAGTCGCCGATTACGAAAACACGGCCGGTACCAAAGGTGCTGCTGGCGCACAGGATGTTGGTGTTGCCCTGGGCCGAAGTAGCGCGCCACACCAGCGGGGTAGCCACCGAGCCGCTGGTTTTGGTGATGGTGGCCCCGTTGCTGAACTTCAGCTGGGTAACCGCCCCCTGCGAGCCATTGAGGATGGTGTTGGTGCTGCTGGCCAGCACGTTGGAGCTGGTTTCCACGATGTTGGTGAGGTCGATGCTGAAACCGAAGGGATTGGCCTGCACCGAGTTGTTGGTCATCAGGTCGTTCCAGATGGCGGGCGAGTCCCAGCCGTCGTTGTTGCGGTCCGATATGTCGTGGTCGGAAATCATGCACAGGCCGCCGCCGTTTTTCACGAAGTTGAGGATAGCCGTTTTTTCAGCCGCGGTGAACACCGTGTTAGGCTCATCCACCACAAACACGTTGTAGTTGCTCAGGTCCTGGGGGTTACTGGCGTTGCCGTAGGTGATGGCCGTGCCCACGGGCAGGTTCTCCACCGAGTGGCCCAGCTTCACCAGAGCTACGCCCCAGGCCGATACGGCCCCGGTCCAGTATGTTTCAGCGGTAGTGCTGGTGATACCCGAAGCCGCCGGCGTGGGGTAGCGCGGCACCACGCCGCCGTCCACGTCCAGTACCCAGTCGGCATTACCGGCGGTTTCGGCGTGGGTGGCGTCAAACAGGAACTTCTTGGCCCCGGTGGTAGTACCGCCGCCGCCGGTGCCACCGCCGCTGTACTGCTCCATCGTGATGTTGTCGAAGTTCACGCGGTTGGTGGTGCCGTCGGTTTTGCGGATCTGCAGGCGAATGTTGCCCGTCAGGTTTACCGTGAACGAGGCCGTGCTGAGCGTGGCGCTGCTGCTGGTGATGGTGCTGCCCACTTTCACGTAGCTGCTGCCGCTGTTCTGGCTAACCCACAGCTCCCAGGTCGAACTGCCATCGGTGCCGTACACGGCGTGCTGCACCGTAACGATGCCCGCGCCGGTGGTGGCGTTGAAGTTCATCGTGAGCGAGCCGCTGTTGCGTACCCGGGCCGATTGCGCGCCGGTTTTGGGGTCGGCGGTGGTGCCCGCCAGCAGGGCGTCGTTGAGCGTCCAGGAGCCCGAGCCCAGCGTCACGGAGCCGGTGGTGTAGGCGGTTTTGGTGCCGGTTTCGAAGCCTTCCGGGAAGCCGGCGCTGCTTACATCGGCGGCGGTGGGGGCAGTGGTGGCGGCAACAGGTGAGGGGAGATTATCCTGTTTGGCACAGGATAGCACGGAGAGGCTCAGCAGGGACGCTGCGAACCAGCGCAGGGGGTAGCGCATAGGGGAGTGTGGTTGTGGAGAGTGAGAAAAAGGACTGAAAAACCCTTTCAGCAAAGGTATCGGGCCTCAGAGCGGGAGAAAGGGCAGGGAATATTAAGGAATTATTATCAAATAGTTAGCTCGGGTAAGCTCAACAGTAATAAAGCTGGTTTCGATAGGGTAATTGGTTTTTTGGAAAACGGCCATTCCGAACACAGGAAGTGGAAAAATGATGCTTGTTTGCTTTTTAGTAGTGGTGCATTAACATTTTGGCATTCTAAGTTGAATACAATCCAGTCGGTCCGTTCTTTTCCGCTTTTTTTGGGCTTTCAACCGGCTGATGCCGCCTGCGGGCGGAGCCGGTAAGCTCTCACTCACCGCACACAATCTGCTTCTGATGGCCTTCGAGTTTAACCCCTATACCCCCGCTCCGGAATTCAGCACTCCGGCCGCGTATTTCTCCATGGAATTCGCCCTGGATCAGGCGCTGAAAACCTACTCCGGTGGCCTGGGCTTCCTGGCCGGCTCGCACATGCGCTCGGTATATGAGCTCAAGCAAAACCTGGTGGGCATCAGCATTCTGTGGTCGTTTGGCTACTACGACCAGGGCCGCAACGAGGACCAGACCATGCGCGCTGATTTCCGTCTGAAGCACTACAGTTTCCTGCAGGATACCGGCCTGGTGTTCCCCATCATCATTCACAACGCGCAGGTGCTGGTGAAGGCCCTGTACCTGGCTCCCGACACGTTCGGCACGGCCCCCATGTTCTTCCTCACCACCGACATTCCCGAGAACGACTACCTCTCGCGCACCATTTCCCACCACCTCTACGACGCCGACACGGCCGCCCGCGTGGCCCAGAGCATTCTGCTGGGCGTGGGTGGTGGCAAGCTGCTCGACCTGCTGGGCCGCAGTACCGAGGTGTACCACCTCAACGAGGGCCACGGCCTGCCCCTGGCCTTCTACCTCTACGACAAGCACGGCCGCAACCTGGAGGAGGTGAAGAAGCGCATGGTGTTCACCACGCACACCCCCGAGCTGGCCGGCAACGAGGAGCACCCCGTGAAGCTGCTGCACGACATGTCGTTCTTCGGCAACGTGCCGCTGGAGGAGGTGCGGGCTATGGGCCTGGTGGAGAATGAGCGGGTAAACTATACGCTCACGGCCCTGCGCTTCTCGCGCATCTCGAACGGCGTATCCAAAGTGCACGGCGAGGTGGCCAACGAAATGTGGGGCGGCAACGCCGGCATTTGCCCCATCATTGCCATTACCAACTCGCAGAACGGCACCTACTGGCGCGACAAAGCCCTGCACGAAGCCCTGGAAGCCGGCGACGACAAGGCCCTGAAAGCCCGTAAGCGGGAGCTGAAAAAGCAGCTGTTCGACATCGTGGCCGACCAGACCGGTACTCTGCTCGACCCGGAGGTGCTGACCGTAGTGTGGGCCCGCCGCTTTGCCGGCTACAAGCGCGCCGACCTGATTCTGCGCCACTTTGAGCGGTTCCTGGACATTGTGAACAATGCCGACCGTCCGGTGCAGGTGATTTGGGCCGGTAAGCCCTACCCTAAGGATTTTGGCGCTATTGGTCTGTTCAACAGCATCATCGAGAAGACCAAGAACCTGAACAACTGCGCCGTACTCACGGGCTACGAGCTGGGCCTGTCGGCCGCCCTCAAGAAGGGTTCTGATATCTGGCTGAACACGCCCCGCTACCCCCGCGAAGCCTCCGGCACCTCGGGCATGACGGCTGCCATGAACGCCTGCGCCAGCCTGAGCATTGCCGACGGCTGGATTCCGGAGTTCGTGCGCCACGGCGAAAACGGCTTCATCATCAAGCACACCGACATCAATCAGCCTGATGAGGTGAAGGACAACATCGAAGCCACCAACGTGCTCGATGTGCTCGAAAACGAAATCGTGCCCCTGTACTACGGCCAGCCTGAGAAGTTCCTGGAGCTGGTGAAAACCGGCATGCGCGAGGTAGAGCCCGAGTTCGAGTCGCACCGCATGGCCACGGAATACTACGAGCGGATGTACAACGCCAAATAAGGCACCCCGTCCGACACGAAACAGCCCGCTGGTTCAGGATCTGCCCCTAAGCCAGCGGGCTGTTTTGGGTTGATGCCGCAGGCATTACTCGGCCAGCAGGTGCGGCACAAACTCCGAGAGGTTGGTGATGATGCCCCGGTCACGGCGGAAGCTGAGGGCGCAGGCCGCTCCGGCCCAGAACACGCCGGCCTGGTAGCGGCGGCCCTGGTTATCAGCCGGAAAATCGAGCCAGCGCTGGCGTACCTGGGGCTGGTCGGCGAAGTCGCCGGGCTGCTCCTGGCTGGTGAGGGAGCCGTCCAGCTCAGTCAGGTTCTGGCCCTCGCGCCCGAACAAAGGCTTGCGGACGTGGTGCCCCGGCAGGTCGCGCAAGCTGGCTTCTGCCAGCAATGGGTGATGCGGAAATACGTCCCAGAGGCGGGCTAGCAGCGCCTTGCTCTGGAACAGCAGCGCGTAGGCGGGATTGGCAATTATCAGGTCGCGGGTGAGCAGCAGGTGGGTGAGGTCGGCGGTGAGCTCGGGCTCTTCATCGGCCAGTAGCTCCCAGGGCACCAGCTTGAACAGGAAGTCGAAGCGCTGCCACTGGCTGGGGCCCACCTCGGCCCAGGCACCCCGGTCCTCCCCTTCCACCGCTACGCGCATGGCATCCACGGAGCAGCTAAAGGCGGTTTCGAACCCGGCGGCGCGGGCCGCCTCGGCCACCACGGCGCAGTTGGTTTCATCCTCGGCGCTATCGGGCAGGTACACCAGCAACAGGTGGGGGGCTAGGTCGGAGTTCAGCTCTCGCCAGTGGCGCAGCTGGGCTTCCAGGCCCTCAAACAAACCGTTAGCCTGGCGCTCCTCAGTAGTGCAGCCGGCAGCCATCAGGCTGGCCCACTGCACCACGGCGGTTTCGGGAATACTGGTGGCGGTATCGGCGTTGAACTCCACCAGCTTGGGGCCATTGGGCGTCTGGGCCAGGTCGAAGCGGCCGTAGAGGTGCCAGTGCCGCTCGTCGTTCCAGCTGTGGCGCACAGCTTCCCAGAGGTTCGCAGGAATACCGAGCTGCTGCAGAAAGTCGTCGGGAATAGGGTCAGGAATGGCCTGCACCAACATGTCGTAGAGCGTGTCGGCGGCCTGGAGCAGTTCTTCGGCCTCGGCTTCGGGCAGTACCACGGCCTCGGGGGCCAGGTAGGCGGCGCAGGCATCTTCCACGGCCCAGTCCCAGCCCAGCTGGCGAATGGCCGGCTCTACATTGCCCGACAGCGGCAACAAACGAATCATACAGCGTCGATTTGAACGTCAGATAACTTGACTTTGCACGTCGTGCCAAGACCCACGAAGCATTTCGCGGGCTGAGTTGGCGTGCTGCTTACGCGTGAGCACAGCGCATGCCCTGCTGAGCTTAGCACGCCACGCTTAATTGCCTCCAAACAACGGTTCAACGGGCTGCCTACCCGCCAAAACCCCGGAAGCCGCCCCGGCTGCCGAAGCCGCTGCTGCGGCTGCTACGGGGCGCGGAACTGCGGAAAGTGCTGCGCGACACGGTGCGCCGCACGGTGGGGCTAGCGCTGATGCCCGCGTTGCCGCTGGTGCGGCTGCCCGTGAAACCACGTCCAAAAAAGCCCCGCCGCTCATCTTCCCGTTCCCGGGCAATATTCTGCCGCCAGCCGTTATTTCCCTGGAAAATACCGGGCGAAGCGTAGTAGCCGGGGTTGGGCGTGAGCCAGCGGCCAGCCATGTAGCCGATGCCGCTCCACATGAGCACATCCATCATGCCGGTGCTGCCCACCCGGTTTTCGGGATACTGACGGGTGTACGTTTGCATCTGCTGCTGCAAGGCCTGACCCTGCAGCGTATCCACTTTCCCGTCGAAGTGCCGCAGCACGGCGGCCACTTCCTCCTTGCCGGCAGGCCGCTCGGCCGTAATCTTCCACTGGCCCGGCTGGGTTTCCGTCATTTCGGTGATGACGCCCTGGCTGTACGAGTCCGAAGCGGCGTTGTCCCAGGACGGCTCCGAGGTATCGGTGCGGGTGTCGTTGGAGGAGCAGGCTGGTAGCGCACCGAGGCCCAGGCTGGCCGCCGCTGTAAGTAGGAACAGGTTGCGACGCCAGTCGCCGAGACGGTAAAATGGGCGTTTCATAGCAGTAGATCAGGAGTAGCGGAACGTGTAGCTAAAGTAGCAGAATTCCCTTTCCGGGTCGTTGCTTTAGGGCTGCCGCTCCAATACTGGCTGCAGTACCTGCCACACGTTTGCGGCCAATATTTTCTGGCCCTCGGCGTTGGGGTGTGCACCATCGGGGAGGTTAAGGTGGCGCTGACCCATCACGCCCTGCAGCAGGAAGGGTACGAAATCGACCTGGTTTTTCTCGGCCAGGGTGCGAAACAGGGCTTTAAACTCCTGGGCATAGCGAATCATCTGGTGCCCGCCCAACGGCCCCAGGTCGAAGGGAAACTCCATGCCCACCAGCACGATGCGCGCCTGTGGGTGGTTGAGCTTCACCTGATCAAGGATGCTTTGCAGATTTTGGGTGGTTTCGCGCACCGGAATGCCGCGCAGCCCGTCGTTGGCCCCCAGCTCCAGCACAAACACGTCGATTTTCTCAAAACGCGGCAACACGGTGCTGATGCGTTGCCGGCCCCCGGCTGTGGTTTCGCCGCTGATACCGTAGTTATAGGCTTTGTAGGGCAGGCCAGCGGCGTCAATCTTTTCCTGAATACGGGCCGGAAACGAATGGGCCGCGGGAAGTTGGTACCCCGCCGTGAGGGAGTCGCCGAAGAAAACAATGGAACGCATAAACAGCACGATAAGCCAGAAAAGCCGGCCGGGTCCGGCTTCCGGCTAACGCAACCCCCGGCCTGGGGTTGTAAACAGCCCGGTATCGGCAGTGGTGAGAATTATAGCAGGACTGCCGGTAAATTGGTTATCAGGTGATTATCGGAAAAAGTACAGTGGCTTGGGTGGTAAAACCGTAGCACGCGCCTTGCCGACTGAACGCAAGCTGAACACTATATTTTATTCATATAATTTAATATTTAATTTAAAATTTTTTCAAGTTGAAATAGTACGATAGTTTTGAATTGTCAACTGTGGGCCTGGGTTGCCGGGCGCTGTCTGGTTGCTTTCTTCCATCTTACTATTATCCCCATTCTGCATGCGTAAACCTGTACGCGCCTGGTTGCTGGGCGGAGCATTGCTGCTGGCCAGCGCTGCCCGGGCCCAAACGGGCTCCGTGGGCATTGGCACCACCACGCCCGATGCATCGGCTCTGCTCGACCTCAGCTCCACTTCCAAGGGGCTGCTCATTCCGCGCCTGACCCAAACCCAACGCACTACCGGCATCAGCAGCCCCGCCGCGGGCCTGCTTGTGTACCAATCCGATGGCACCGCCGGCCTGTATCAGTATGATGGTGCCGCCTGGAAGCTGGTGGTAGCCGATAACCTGGGCAACCACACCGCCACCCAAAACCTGAATCTGGCCGATAAGCTGCTGGTGGGCAACGGCGGTACGGCAGGGCTGAGCATCACGGCGGCTGGTAACGTAGGCGTGGGCCTAACCGGCGCGCAGCAGCCCCTGGATGTGCTGGGCGGGCTGGCATTCCGGAACTCCGCCGCCTGGGACCACCTGTACTTTAGCCACGATGGTAGCACGCTGAATGTGCGGGCCGGGGGGGTAGAAACAGGTATTTCCTTTGGATTGGGTACGGCGGCTTCGGGCTCCTACGGCAACCAAGCTTACCAGGAAGTCATGCGGCTGCTGCCTTCCGGCAATGTGGGCCTGGGCACCAGCACACCCCAGGCACGGCTGGAACTGGTGGCCGGGGCCTCGGCAGATGGCAGTGGCGACCCCCGGGCCATGGCGTTTCAGTGGAGCGGCAGCGGCAATGGGTACCGGCACTGGCTGCGCACCCGCCACCAAGCCAACCTGGGCCAGAGCGGCAACGCCTTTGATTTCTTCCTGAACAACAGCAGCACCGGCGCAGGCTCCACAGCTCCCAACACAGGGTCGGTGCTGGCTATGTCGGTGGGGCAGGTGAACGGCAGCCCGCGCGTGGGCATTGGCGTAACCGATGCCAGCACGGCCCTGGAAGTAAACGGTCAGGTGAAGATTTCGGGCGGCAGTCCAGGCGCGGGTAAGGTCCTCACCTCCGACGCCAGCGGCCTGGCTACCTGGCAAACGCCAACCAGCGGCCTCACGCTGCCCTACAGCGGCACTACCAGCAGCAGCAGCAGCGCCTTTGCCGTGGGCAACACCGGTACCGGCCCGGCCCTGTCGGTGAGCAGCGGCGTGGTGGTATTCTCGTCGTCGGCCGCTACGGCGCTGCCTACCACGGCCACCACCCTCAACCCCACCGTGACCATGCAGGCCTACACCGATAATAGCAACACCACCAACGGCACCATCACGCTGGGTACGGGCACGGCCGGGCAACTGCTCATCCTCACCAACCTCGACAATGAGGCCCTCACGGTGATTAGCTCTACGGGCGTGTCGCACACCATACTGAAGGGGTATGGGGTGCAATTTGTGTACCTGAGCGGCACGTGGTACCGCATTTCCTAAAGCCGCGGGCTAATTCCAGATTCTGACTTTCCGCTAGTATGCGTCAACTACTTACTCCGAACGGCTTCGAGCCGATTCCTTTTTCGCAACCTGCTGCCGAGCCGGCCCGCCGGGGCTGGCTGAAACGCCTAGGAGCCTTTATGGGCGGTGGCCTGCTGGCCAACCTGCTGGCCCCCAACAAAGCCGCCGCGTTTGGCACGCAGGCGGACACGCCATTCATCGGCGAGATTATGATAGCGGGCTTCAACTATGCTCCACGAGGATGGGCCATGTGTGAAGGGCAGATTCTATCGATTGCGCAGAATACGGCGTTGTTTTCCTTGCTGGGCACAACCTACGGCGGCAATGGGCAGACTACATTTGCGTTGCCTGACTTACGGGGTCGGGTGCCCATCCACTTCAACCAGGGACCAGGCCTTTCCTATCACTCACTGGGTGAAAGAAGCGGAGCCGAAACCCACACGTTAATTACCACCGAAATGCCGGCCCACATTCATACCGGTAGTGTTGCCCTACCCTGCAATACGGGCCAGGGTACCAGCAACAGCCCGGTAGGGAATGTGCTGGCGGCCGATGGCTCGGGTCTGCCGCAGTTTCACGGTACGGCCAATGGTACCATGGGTGGAGCCGGAAGCGTGACAACCAACCCAGCGGGTGGCAGCCAGCCCCACAACAATATGCAGCCCTACCTGGCTCTCAACTTCTGCATTGCGCTGGAAGGTATCTATCCGTCGCGCAACTAACCAAGCGGCCATGAACCTTACAACTCCTGGAAACCTGCTGGCGCTGGGGCTGCTGCTGAGCACTCCGGCCGCGGCCCAAACCCTGACGGTGCAGGACGCCACGCTAGGGCTGCAGCCCGGGGCGGTGCTTACGGTGCAGGGCGGCGTGCAGCTGAGCGGGGCCTCTACCAGCATCAGCAATAGCGGCACCCTGCGCCTCACCGGCGACTGGACCAACAACGCCGGCCCCGCCGCCCTCAATGCCACCACGGGCACGGTAATGCTGGCGGGAACGGCCCTGCAGCGCATTGCCGGCAGCGCCACCACCACCTTTCACACGCTGGACGCAACGGGTACCACCGGCCCGGTACAGCTGCAGGTGGCCACCTCGGTAGGTGTCAACGCGGGGGGGCTGCAGCTGGGCAACACGCTGCTACAGCTGAACGGCCAAACCCTCACGCTCAACAACCCGGCCCCCACGGCGCTAAGCGTGGGCAGTGGCCGGTTGATCAGTGCCGTGAGTAGCGTGCCAGGTAAGCTGGTATGGGTAGTGGGTACCGCTACCGGCACCTATACCGTGCCCGTTGGCGACGCCACCACTACCGTACCTATGCAGGCCGTTATCGGCACGGCGGGCGTGGGGGCGGGCGGCAGTCTGAGCTTTGCCAGCTACGCCACGCCGCCCTCTAACCTGCCCTACCCGGCCGGCGTAAACCAGGCTCCCCGCCAGGCCACCAGTGCCCTCGACCGGTACTGGCTGGTTGAGGCGGCCGGCTACACCACCCCGCCCACCGCCACGCTCACGCTCAACTATCTTGATGCCGAAGCTGCCACGCCTAACACCTTCAATGAAAGCAGCCTGCGCCTGCTGCGTTGGGATGGGGCGGCCTGGCAGACGGTGACCAGCTCGGTAACTCCCGGTCAGAACCGCCTCACGGCTAACAACCTGGCCAGCTACGGCATCTTCGGGGCGGCTGACCCCGGGGCTCCGCTGCCCGTAACGCTTACCCGCTTTACGGCTGCGGCCCAGGCCGCCAACACCGAACTGCGCTGGACCACGGCTGCTGAGGTGAACAATCAGGGTTTCGGAGTGGAGGCCAGCCGCAACGGGGTACAGTTCCAGCAGCTGCAGTTTGTGCCCAGCCAGCAGCCCAACAGCACGGGCCTGCAGCAGTACGCCTACCAGCACGCAGGAGCCGGCCACCAGGCCCCAGTGTGGTACTACCGCCTCCGCCAGCAGGATCTGAACGGGACGGTAACGTACTCGGCCGTGCAGACGGTGCGCTTTGATGCCCAGGCCCCTACCCTGACGGTGGCGCCCAACCCCTCGGCCGGGCGCTTTACGGCCACGGTGTATGCTCCCGCCGCCCAAGTGGCTACCCTGCAGCTGCACGACGCGCTGGGCCGCCTGGTAAGCCAGCAACCAGCCGCGCTGCTGCCCGGCAACAACCCGGTAGCCTTCGGGGCGACCGAGCGGCTGCCCGCGGGCTGGTACCTGCTCAGCACCCAGGTAGGCGGCCATACGCTGCGCACTCGGCTGGTAGTGGAGTAAGCCCCTCATCAACAAATTGCGAAGGCCCGTAAACTTTTTTCCGGTTTACGGGCTTTACCTTTGTTGCCAGATGAGAATCATTCTCCTCTGTTTTGCCGATTTTTCTACCAACCAACCCCATAATGTCCGTAACGAAAGCCACCGACGCCGATTTTCAGCAGCTGCTTCAGGAGAATGAGAAAGTAGTGGTGAAATACTACGCCGACTGGTGTGGCAACTGCCGCCTGTTTTCGCCCAAGTTCAAGCGCCTGGCCGAGCAGAACGAAGGCATGACCTTCCTGGACGTAAACGCCGAAACCAGCCCCGAGGCCCGCAAACTGGCCAGCGTTACCAACCTTCCCTTCTTCGCGGTATTCCGCAACGGAGAGCTGGTAGATACCGTGGCAGCCAGCAAGGAAGAAGCCGTAGCCAGCCTGATTTCCCGCCTTAACTAAACGCTGCTGCTATGAAAATGCCCGTAATCAAGCGTCTGGTAGAAACCCGGACGCTGCCGGAGCTGGTAGCCGCCGAGGAAGCCCTGCTGGAGGAGCAAACCCCTGCTTTTGAGATAGAAGGCGAAGATGAAGGTGAGCAGCTGACTCACGTATTCGCGGCCATCTTTATCCTCAACCACATGCAGGATACCGGCTCCGACTTCAAAACTGCCCTGCGCGAGTACACTGCCAAAGTACGCGTAAGCATCAGCTAGATGGTGAAAAGGTGAAATGGTGAGTTTGACGTTCAATCTGTACCGGCAAAGCCGGCAGAACGTCAAACTCACCATTTCACTATTTAAGCCGGTACACGCCCGGAGTATTGGTGGCCTCGTAACGGCTGAAAATGGCGGGTATCTTGTATTGCAGCTCCGGCACCAGGCCCCGCTGGTCGATGAGGTAGCGGGGAGGAGCGGTCTGGAAATTGTGCGCCACCCGAAAAATGGCATCATACTCGTTTAAGTGACCGAAATCGGCCTGGGCCAGTTGCCAGTCGAGGTAAGGCGTGGCGAGGTGGTTCTGAGCATATGCCCGCATATCGGAACCCAACACCAGCACCTGTTGATCCTGCAGAAAGGCGTAGCGCGGGTTGGACTGCACGGCGTAGCGACTTTCCAGCGGAATGGGAATAATACCATCCAGAAACAGCGCCGACCGGTACCGCACAGCCAAGACCGCTCCTACCAAAACCAGCAGCAGCAGTTCCGGCACCCAGGCGCGGCGGTTTTTTTGCCACAGGTACAAGCTGAAATACGTGAGGGGCGGTAGTATGAGCACCAGCGTACCGGGGGCTGTGCCTTTGCCGGCCGCAGCCATGGCCCCGGCCACCAGCAGCCACACCAGCATCAGCTGCTGAAACTTCACCTGAAATACCAGGCTGGGTGGAATCGTGAAGCTACGCCCGATGGCCAGCAGCAACAGGGCCGCCGGCAGCACCAGCAGCCGTAGCTGCACCCACAGCGGCAGCCCGTCGGCGCCGGCAACCAGCCCGCTAAGTGTAGGGCGCAGATGAAACTGCGACAAACCCGGCAGCGAATCGGTGTACAGAAAAAATGTGGCCACCACCGCGTACGGGAACAGAAAGCCACACACCAGCAGCAGAAAGCTCCGGAACGAGTTGGCCGCGAAGATGATGACGGCAAACAGCCCCAGCAGCAGAAACAGCGCCAGCGGCAGATAGCACAGAGCCGCCACCCCAATCAGAAACCCCGCCCGAAACAGCCGGCGGTTGTCGTAACCCTCTCGGGAGGTGGGCAGCAGGGCGCTGAATGCCGCAATCAGAAACGTGTGGCCCAGTAGTAGCGGCGAGAGAATATCCAGCTCCGTGGAAACCGAGCCCAGCAGCAGATACACCAGCGCCCCTACGTAGCCACGCTCGGGGTGTACATCGGCCCGGTTGAGTACAAAGTTGAACCGCAGCGCCTGAAACGTGAACAGCGCCAGCGCCAGCAGCCGGTACAGCCACAGCGGCCGGTTGCCTACCAGTTCCGACAGGCCCGCCAGTGCCGCCGCCAATGGGGCGGTGCTGTCGTATACGTCGCGGTAGAGCAGGGCCCCGGCGTGCAGCCGTTCCCCAATCAGCAGGCTGCGTAGCTCCACGGGCATCAATGGAATTCCCCACCACAACAGCGGCAGCCGCAGGGCCAGCAGCAGCAGCAGCAGCACAAACAGGCGGGTAGGCAGGGAGCTTTTAAAGAATTGAAGCAAAGTGGAAAGCCGGTGAAACGTGAGCGGAAGACAAAGATAGGAGCAACTGTGCCGCCGTACAGTACCCCGCTACCACTGGCGGCTGCTCCGGCCCGTCAGGCGTCGTTGCCAGGCCATAGGGCCGGTAAGCAGAAAAGGAATCGGTAGCCGCCTTTTTCTCAGCGTACTTAATCCTGCCTAAACGGTATCTTTGCCACTTCTTATGGAAAGTAAACGACAACAAAAAGTAGCCAGCCTGCTGCAGCAGGACCTAGCCGCCGTATTTCAGCGCGACCTGCCGCACCTGTTTCCGGGTCTGCCGCCGGGTATCAGCCTCGTGCGCGTATCGCCCGACCTGGGTGTGGCCCGTGTGTACCTGAGCGTGCTTACCGTGGGCAACAACGGCTCCAACGCCGAGCAGGAAGCCTTGGTGAAAGACAACACCAAAGCTATCCGGCAGGCCCTGGCCAAGCGGGTGGGCAAGCAGCTGCGCATCGTGCCCGAACTGGTGTTTTTCATGGATGACTCGGCCGCGTATGCCGCTCACATGGATAAAGTGTTCGGCGACCTGCACATTCCCCCGGCTCCCGCTGAAGGAAGTTCCTCGGCCGCCGATGATGCCGAATCCGCGCCTAAACGCCCCAAACTCTTCGCCGACGACGAAGAAAGCAATTAAGCACCTGCGTAGCGGAGTAAGGGTTCGGCTGGCGCAAATACCACCAGTTTGAACAGTTGCTCAGCTATTTGCGCTGCTCCGCTTCTTTTTACCCAGTTACTCCGCTACTCAGTTACTCTCCCTTGTACTACGACCCGATTAAAAAGTCGCTTGGCGAAGTCTTTAACCGCACGCCCTGGCTTCGTCGCCTCTTCTACCATCTGCTTGATTTGCTGCTGCTGCGCACCTGGCACGTACACCGGGAGCTGCGCCAGTGGTCCAAAGGCCGCACCGACAGCCCGTTGAATATCCTGGATGCCGGCTCTGGCTACGGGCAGTACACTTATTGGCTGTCGGGCCTGAGCCGCAAGTGGCAGATTCTGGCCGTGGATGTGAAGGATGAGCAGGTAGCTGATTCCAACCGTTTTTTCCGGCAGATTGGCCGCACCAATGCCCAGTTTGCCGTGCAGGACCTGGTGCTGTATCAGCAGCCCAACTCCTTTGATCTGGCCCTGTCGGTAGATGTGATGGAGCATATCTTGGAAGATGTGGAAGTGTTTCGCAACATCCACACGTCCCTCAAGGACGGCGGGATGCTGCTGATTTCCACTCCCTCCGACCAGGGCGGCTCCGACGTGCATTCCGACGACGAAACCAGCTTCATTGAGGAGCACGTACGCGACGGCTACAACATTCACGAGATTCAGCAGAAGCTGCGTACGGCTGGTTTTGAGCGCATTGAGGCTCGCTACAGCTATGGTGAGCCGGGTCAGATTTCGTGGCGCCTGAGCATGAAATACCCCATTCTGATGCTGGGCAAATCGAAGTTGTTCTTCCTGTTGCTGCCCTTCTATTACCTCGTTACCTTTCCGTTCTGTCTCATTCTGAACTGGTTCGATGCCAACACCACGCACGAATCGGGCACGGGTTTGATTGTGAAGGCCTGGAAATAGACCTTTTTCGCCCGGCGGCGTATCTTGCTCCTGATTATCCCATTGCCCCGCTGTTACTCTACGCCTTCTAACCAGCCCCATCCCGCGCCCCGCACGTGAACGTACCGTTGCTCATTGCCCGGCGTTATTTTCTCTCGAAGAAGAAGCGCAACATCATCAGTATCATTTCCAACATTTCCATGGTGGGCGTAGCCGTGGGAACGATGGCACTGATTATTGTGCTGTCGGTGTTCAACGGGCTGGAGGATCTGGTGCGCAGTCTGTATGGCAAATCGGACCCCGACCTGGTAATTACCGCCGTGCAGGGCAAGTCGTTTGAGCTGAGCGCACCGCTGCTGGTAAAGCTCCGCGCTACCCCCGGCGTGGGCCTGGTAACGGAGGTGATTGAAGACAACGCCCTGCTGCAGTACCGCGACCGGCAGATGGTGGTGAAAATGAAGGGCGTTTCCGACAACTACCACCTGCAAAGCAACATCGACTCGGCCATTGTGGATGGCAGCCACCAGCTGCACCGCGACGGGCTGGACTACGCCCTGGTGGGGGCTGGCGTGCAGCACGAGCTCAGCATCACCCTCGATAACCGGTTCTCGCCCATGCACCTGCTGTACCCGCGCAACACGGGCCGCAAAACGCTGTCGATGAACCCCGAAACAGCTTTCAACGAGCAGAATATTCTGGCCGGCGGTGTCTTCCTGATTGAGCAGCACATCGACGACAGCTACGTGTTCGTGCCCCTGGAATTTGCCCAGAACCTGTTGCGCTACGGCAACCGCCGCACGGCCCTGGAGGTGAAGGCCAAACCCGGCCGCGACATCGGCGACGTGAAGGAGGCCCTGAAAAAGCAGCTCGGCAGCGGCTTCAAGGTGCTGGACTCCGATGAACAACACGTGTCCCTGCTCAAGGCCATCAAGGTGGAAAAGATGTTCGTGTTCATCACCTTCGCCTTCATTCTGCTCATTGCCAGTATCAACATCTTCTTTTCGCTCTCGATGCTGGTGATTGATAAGCGCAAGGATATTGCCGTGCTCATGGCCGTGGGGGCCAGCTCGCGTACCATCCGCAATGTGTTTCTGCTGGAAGGAGCCATTGTGGCGCAGGTAGGTGCTATAACCGGGCTGGTGCTGGGGGTGGGTATCTGCTGGCTGCAGCAAACCTTCCACATCGTAAGCATGGGTATGGCCACCAGCGTAGTGGACTCCTACCCGGTAAAGATGCAGCTCTCGGATATCGTGCTGACAGGTATTGCCATTGTGGTTATCACCATTGGCGTGTCCATCCGGCCGGCCCTGAACGCTGCCAGCCTGGATCTGCGCGAAAATCTGTAGCTAGCAGGTAGTTGCGGCAGATGCTTCCGGATATGGGAAGTGGTGTGGATGTGGGCGCTTCCGGCCCCAGTTTGTCTTCCCGAAATGAATATCGGCCGCTTTATCTGCTCAAACAAGCAGATAAAGCGGTTGTTTCTTTACCAGAAACTATAACTATGAGAAGAGAACTCCGTTACCTTCGTAGACTGCAAAGGGTAGTACAGGTATAGATTTGACTAAGTTGATCTGTATAATGTAATTATTCTTGGATTAAATTTTACTTTTTGGTAGAAAATATAGTATTTGGCAATTCATATTACTTTCAACGCTGCATTCTAGTTACCGACCATGAAGGTCTCTACTTCACAGCCATTTCAAATTGTTTATTCGTTACTCGAGCACGAGTATCTGGGATATCTATTCGAGTCCTATGTGGTGCAGCGTAACCAACGGGGCCAGCTCACGCTCCAGCACCAGACGGTATCCGCCAAAAACGCCCCGGAATTTGCTGACGGACTCGACGAAATTGACTTTGAGCTGATTGCGCTGACCGACCAGATTCAGCAGGATGCCGTTATTAAAGAGTTCTGGTCGAAGAAAACTACGCCCGCTGATTTCTTCCTGAAGATTTACGACGCCGACAAAGGCGACAAGGGGCTACAGGATGCCATTTGCCAGTATGTGCAGGAACGCATGAGCCAGATTCTGGAGCGGCTGCAGGGCAAATGCGTGTTTATTATGGGGAAAGACGGGGAGCCTACCTGGCGTGAAATCAGCGTGGCTCCGGAGCCCGCCTCCGTGCTCTTCCATTTCCGCCGCAACGAGGAAAGCACCCACTACTTTCCCACCATTCAGTACCAGGGGCAGAAGCTTGATTTCCAGTATAAAAACGCGGTAATCATCTGTGAGCAACCCGCCTGGATGCTCCTGGGTGACATCCTGTACAACTTCCGCAATGATGTGGACGGTAAGAAGATCAAGCCGTTCCTGAACAAGAAGTTTATTGTGATTCCCCGGCAGGTGGAAGACAGCTACTTTCAGCGCTTTGTAGCGCCGTTGGTAGAGTCGTTCGACGTGCATGCCCGGGGCTTTGATATTCGTTCGGAACGATACGTGGCCCGGCCTCAGCTTACGTTTTCGGATGCGCCCCGGGCCACCGTGGTTACAACGCCGGCAGCCCGGGCAGCCGTAGCCCGGCGCGGAGCCGCCAGCGCGGGCGGTGGTGTAGCCGTGGCCACCGCTGAGGCCCCCTCCGACCATATTCACTTCGACCTGAGCTTCCGCTACGGCGACCACACCGTGCATACTACGCACGATAAGCGGGTGTGCGTGAAGCTGGAAAAGCAGGAAGACAACTATATTTTCCACCGCCTTATCCGCAACCTTGACCGGGAGCAGGAAATTATAGCCGAGCTGGCCGACCGGGCGCTGGAAGTGCGCAACGGTCGCGCGGTGCTGGAAAAAGCCACCGCCTTCCGCTGGCTGCACCACCATGCCGATGAGCTGGTGCGCATGGGCTTTACCGTGCAGCAGGGCACCAGCTCCGGCAAAGACTACTTCATCGGGGCCGTTACGGTGCAGGTAGGCATCACGGAAACCAACGACTGGTTTGATGTACACGGCACGGTGCGGTTCGGGGAGTTCGAAATTCCCTTTATTAAGCTCCGGCCCTACATCCTCAACAAGCGCCACGAGTTCCGGCTGCCCAATGGCCAGATTGCCATTATTCCGGAAGAGTGGTTTACGCAGTACCTGGAGCTTTTTGCCTTCTCGGAGGAGCACAACCATACGCTCACGCTGCGCAAGCACCATCTGGCCCTGGTATCGGATCTGCAGAACGGCAACCTGGCTACGGTGGTAATGAGCCGCAAGCTGGAAAAGCTGCGCGAGTTTGAAACCGTGGAAGACCGGCCCATGCCGGAGTCGTTCCGGGGCGAGCTGCGGCCTTATCAGAAGGCGGGGTATAACTGGCTGCATTTCGTGCAGGAGTACCAGTTTGGGGGCTGTCTGGCCGACGATATGGGGCTGGGCAAAACCATTCAGACGCTGGCGCTCCTGCTGCAGCGTAAGGAAACTGGTGCTGCGAAAGGAGCAGCTTCGTTGCTGGTGATGCCTACTTCGCTGGTGTACAACTGGATGACGGAGGCCTTCAAGTTCACGCCGGCCCTGCGCCTGCTCATTTACACGGGCACGTACCGGGATAAAAACGTGGAGCAGTTTGCCGATTACGACGTAGTGCTGACCAGCTACGGCATTGTGCGCCTGGATGCGGAACTGCTGAAGACCTATAAGTTTGATTACGTGATTCTGGACGAGTCGCAGGCCATCAAGAACCCCGGCTCCACTACCTCGCAGGCCGTGCGGGGGCTGCACTCCCGCCACCGTCTCATTCTGACCGGCACGCCGGTGGAGAACAGCACGATGGACCTTTGGTCACAGATGTCGTTCATCAACCCTGGCTTGCTGGGTACCCAGGCGTTTTTCCGCAAGGAGTTCCTTAAGCCCATCGAGAAAGGCAAGGACGAGGGCAAAACGCGCCGTCTGCATGCTCTGATCAAGCCCTTCATTCTGCGCCGACATAAGGCCCAGGTGGCCACGGAGCTACCCGAGAAGATTGAAAACCTGAGCTACTGCCCTATGACGGAGGAGCAGCAGCAGTGCTACGAGGAAACCAAGAGCTTCTACCGCAACCAGATTCTGCAGAGCCTGGAGGAGCACGGCACGGCCAGCACCCAGTTTATGTTGCTGCAGGGCCTCACCAAGCTCCGCCAGATTGCCAACCACCCCCGCATGGCCCACGAGGACTACGTCCACGAATCGGGCAAGCTGCGGGAAGTGGTGCGCATGATCAAGAGCGTGGTATCGGAAGGTCATAAGGTGCTGGTGTTCAGTCAGTTTGTGAAGCACCTGGATATTGTACGGGCAGCTCTGGATGAGCGGCAGATTGAGTATGCTTACCTCGATGGTAACACCCGCGACCGGCACCAGGAGGTGGCCCGCTTCCAGGAAACCGAGGCGCTACGCGTGTTTCTGATCAGCCTAAAAGCCGGGGGCGTGGGCCTCAATCTCACCGCCGCCGACTACGTGTTCATCCTGGACCCCTGGTGGAACCCCGCCGTGGAAGCCCAGGCCGTAGACCGGGCCCACCGCATCGGGCAGCAGCGCACGGTATTCACCTACAAGTTCATCACCCAGAATACCGTAGAGGAGAAAATTCTGGCCCTGCAGAACAAGAAAATTCAGCTGGTAACTGACCTCATCACTACCGATGAGGCCATCATTAAGAGCCTCACCCGCGAGGATATTGAGGAATTGCTGGGATAGAGGTTTTACGAATTAATTTAATCTAATCCGATAAAATGGGTTTATTTAAAGCACCTCAGCCTGTACGGGTGGAGATAAAAGGCAATCCGCTGAACTGCATTATCTGTCGGCACCAGGGTTTTCACCGCCGGGATGTACAGATCAACAAGCTGAGCTTACTGACGCCCGACTGGGCCGACCCCGTAGCCGTTTGCTACGAGTGCGACAACTGCGGCTACCTGCACTGGTTTATGCCGAAGTAACGGGTTGAGACTTTGGCAAAACCCTGGGGCAACACCCAGGGTTAAACCAGTATGCACCTTTACCTCCGCACGCACGTTGCCGCCCCGCCCGCCCAAGTGTGGCAGGGCTTTACCCGGGAGCTGTTTCTGGCCCTGGCCCCGCCGTTCCCGCCGTTTCGGCTGCTACGGTTTGATGGCTGCCACCGCGGCGACGAGGTGCACATTCAGCTGGGAGCCGGCCCGCTGAGCGCCCGTTGGACTTCGCTCATCACCGACCACGGCGTGACGCCCGACGGGACCTATTACTTCGTGGATGAGGGCCGGCAGCTGCCGCCGCCGCTGCGCCAGTGGCGGCACCGCCACCTGATGCAGCCTGCCCCCGGCGGCGGTACCTACATTGTGGAAGACCTGGAATATACCGCCGGCTCTGGTCTGCTGGACCGGCTTTTGTGGCCGGCCATGTGGGCGCAGTTTGCGTGGCGGCGGCCTATTTACCGCCGTTGGTTCGGGCAGCCGGAGTAGTAGACGTATTGGAAATAGGCGCTCAGGCAGCGGTGAGCTGATAAGAGCCGTATACCACCCCAGCAAGTCGTGTATCTTGCTGTGCCTCCGGTTTTGCCTATGTCTACTTCATTTACTTCTTCTTTTACTTCCGGCCGCTTTCTAAAGCAGGTTTCCTACTTATTGGTGCTTATGGCAGGGCTGATGGCCAGTTGCCGTAGTGCACAAACGACCTATCAGTTCAGGCCTGCTGGGGGGGCGGAGGTAGCGCATCCGGCTCCTGCCGATACCACCATCAGCCCGCCGGCCATACCAGCCCAAATGGTAGCATCGGGGGCAGTTAAGCACCCGGCAACGATTCGTAGGTACTACAACAGGCCACACATGCAGCGGCAGCTACGCCAGACGGTGGCTAAGGTGCAGGGGCACCTTGCGGCTACGGCTGCTACCGGCCGCAAGCCGGAGGCGCAACAGATGCGCCGGGTAGCCGGTCCGCAGCGCCCCGCCGAAGTTGGCCTGGGCACCACGGTGCTGGGCGTGCTGGGACTGGTAGTGCTGCCGATTTCGTTGCTAGGGCTGCTGATCTGGGGCGGGCCGGTATGGGCGGTGCTGGCCGGTCTGGCGGCTTTGGCGGTACTCATTGCCTACCTCGACCCGTTTGCCTAACCGCTTCGTGTGGCGGGGGAGGCCGATTGAGTTACCTTTGTCGTCCACTTCACCAGCCCTTTGCCATGTCACTTGCCACCGTTACTCTCAAGCCCGGGAAAGACCAGTCCCTCCGCCGCCTGCATCCGTGGGTATTTTCGGGGGCTATTGGCCGAATGCAGGGTGAGGTAGTAGAGGGGGAAGTGGTGCAGGTATTTGCCCACAACGGTGAGCTGCTGGGCGTGGGTCACTACGCCCCCGGCTCCATTGCCGTGCGCATGCTCAGCTTTGGCCCCGAGGCCCAACAGCCGGATGCCGCCTTCTGGGAAAACAAAATCCGGAATGCTTACCAGCTGCGTCAGGGTCTGGGGCTCACGGGTACCGGTAACACTAACGTATACCGCCTCACCCACGCCGAGGGCGACGGGCTGCCCGGCCTCATCATTGATGTGTACGGCGATACGGCCGTAGTGCAGGCGCACAGCGCCGGCATGTACAAGGCCCGCCCCCTTATTGCCGCGGCCCTGCAGCAGGTAATTCCTGGCCTGCGTGCCATCTACGATAAGAGCGCCGAAACCGTACCAGCCAAGGCCGCGCCCGGAGCCCAGAACGGTTACCTGTTCGGGGACAGCAGCGGGCAGGAGCATGTGGTACACGAGAATGGCCACCCTTTCGCCGTGGACTGGGAAACGGGCCAGAAAACCGGCTTCTTTATCGACCAGCGTGACAACCGCAGCCTGCTGGCCCGCTACGCGCCCGGCCGCCGGGTGCTCAATACGTTCTGCTACACCGGCGGCTTCAGCTCCTACGCTTTGCAGGCCGGGGCCGAGCTGGTGCATTCCGTGGATAGCTCCAAGCGGGCCATTGAGCTGACGGAGCGCAACGCCGCCCTCACTGGCCTGGAAAGCAAGCACGCTGCCTACGCCGAGGACGTGTTCAGCTTCATGAAAAACAGCCAGGAAACCTACGACCTGATTGTGCTGGACCCCCCGGCGTTTGCCAAGCACCTCTCAGCCCGCCATAATGCTCTGATGGGCTACAAGCGCCTGAACGCGGCCGGTATCCGGCAGATTGCGCCCGGCGGATTGCTGTTCACCTTCAGCTGCTCGCAGGTGGTATCGGCCGAGCTGTTTGAGGGAGCCGTGCTGGCCGCCGCCATTGAGGCCGGCCGCCCGGCCCGCATTCTGCACCGCCTCACCCAGCCCGCCGACCACCCCGTGAGCCTGTTCCACCCCGAGGGTGAGTACCTGAAGGGCTTGGTGCTGGCCGTGGAGTAACCCGAATTATACCATACTGAAGCCCGGCTTTTCCACCAGGATAAACCGGGCTTCGGTGCGTTCCGGGGGCTGCATGGAACGTCGGGCCGGAACGTGGGCAAACCGCTTATATTTCTGGTTGATGACGAACTACTGGAAATGGCTGGCCGGCTACGGCGCCGGCGGGCTGCTGCTGATGGCGTGTGAGCAACGGCCGGCAACGCACACGGAGCGTGCGGCCCGGCAACCGGCCGATACCTTGGCTACGGCCGCTGATAAAGCCGCAGAACCCCCCGTGGTTCCGTCTGATACCACCGATGCCAGCCGAACCGGGTATTCGCTGCTGCAGGCTGGCCACGATACCGTGTTCCGGGTGGGGCGGCGGCAGTACCGGTTGCTGCTACGCGCCGCCACTGATTCCACTAAGCCGCTGCTGGCCGTTACCACAGGAGCAGTGGGCAGCTTTTTCGCCGCCGATACGGCCACGTTTGCCCGCACTCGGCAGGTACGCGGTTACGAAGGCTGGCACACTATCACGCTGCTCGACTCGGCAGGCCGGACGGTGTTTCGGCAGCGGCTGCGCAAGGCCGATTTTTTCGGCGTAGCCGACCCCGACGTGGTGACGGTGAGCGAGCCGCAGGCTCCGCGCCTGGTGGGCGCGCACGGTCCCAGCCAGCGGCTGGCCTTGGCATTGGAAATCGGTATTCCGTACAGTGATGTTTCGCAGCGCGTGGTGGTGCTGCTGCGGCTGGATGGCTCCGGGCGGCAGCTGTTCAATAGTTACCGCTCCAATTGGGGCGCGCCCGACTGTGTGCCCCGGCTGCTGGCCGATGGTACGCTGCTTACCTGCCAGGCCCTGGTGCCGCCCAGCGGCCCGCTGGTGTCGTTGCAAAAGCCCCGCGCTGAGCTGGTGGCCGCTTTCCCGCTTACCGATACCACCTTGTTTACTGTCTACCGCTACGGCTACTACCGGCCCGCGCCGCCTGCCGCTCCCAGCCCCGCCACCGCGGAAAGCCTGCCGATTGAAGGGGCGGCTCCTAGCGCAGAGTTTCAGGAAGCGGACCAATGGGTGGAGGATGGCAGCCGCCGGCGCAGCCCTAATGCCTTCATCATTACGCCCGGTGGGCAGGTGCAGCAGCCGCTGCGCTACACCGGTACCGAGGGCACTATGGCCTATGAAGTGCCCCGCCGCTACGTGTGGCAAACGCACACGTACTATCTGCTGGATGAGAAGCGGGGCCTGCTGGCCATCGACAAGCACCGGCCCGGTACGGCGGCGACCCTTCCGTTTCGGCAGATGGAGGCTTTCCGCCGGCCCCGCCGGCCTGCCGAAATCCGGTTTGAGCTGCGTGGCCTCAACGCCCGGTACGCCTTTTATCTCGACCCCCAGCAACCGCGTCAACTCCAACTGGAGCAGCTGCCGGCCCCGGAGTAGCCAGTGTGGCGACCGTTCAGAAAGTCAGCAGTAGCTGAACAGGAAAACTGGCCTGTGCAGCGTGCGGGCCTGGCTGAGCAACGCGCGCCGGGTTTCCGGCCCGCAAACCCAAAACGGGTTTGGGTGAAACCATTACTACTTCAGCCACGCTGAAAAAACCGAAAGCCGGCCCACCCCCCTAACTGGTGAACCGGCTCCGGTACGTGCCTGCCCGACGCTGGTAGCCCGGCAGGATTATTAAAAAGACAATGGCGGAATGAGTGAGGAGCGGAACCCGGAAACTATAGCCAGGCTCCACTCTCACCCTGGCCAGCAGCCTTACGGCACTGGTGCTACGCTCAGGCTTGGTTTGTTTCCCACCCCCTTACCCGAGCAGTAGCGCTGGCTTATTTGTATTGGTAATGGCGCACATAGTCCATCTGCATCTGCTGGGGGAAGGTGGTTGAGCCATCAGGATTACCGTCGAAATTCCCCCCTACGGCCACGTTCAGAATTACGAAGAATGGGTTGTTGAAGGGGAAGGGACTTGCGTCGTTGCCTGTAAACTGGTAATACGGCTGCGTTTCCCCATCCACGTAAAAGCGGAGCAGGTCCTTGCTGCGCACTACCGAATAGGTGTGGAAATCGGCCGACAAATCCACAGACATTGCTTTGGTGAAGCCCTTGTAGCGGTGGTCGGCAGTGCTATTGCCGAAGTGCATGGTGCTCAGGAATTCCCGGGGCTGACTGCCGCGTAGCTCCATAATGTCAATTTCACCGCACTTAGGCCAGTTATTCTGGTCGATATCGGAGCCCAGCATCCAGATGGCGGGCCACACGCCTTTGCCCTTGGGTAGCTTGGCGCGCACATCAATGCGGCCGTATTGGAAGCTCTGCTTGCCTTTGGTGATGAGGCGGCCCGAGGTGTAAGCATTGGGACCCGTCTGCTTGGCCTGAATTACGAGGTTGCCCCCGCTCATGTACACGTTGTCGTTGGTGTTAGTGTAGGTCTGCAGCTCGTTGTTGCCCCAGCCGCCGCCGCCCAGCTCGTAGGTCCACTTGGTCTGGTCGAGGGCCCCGGTATTGAACTCGTCGCTCCAGACCAGCTCCGTGTACTGGTTGTAGTCGCGCGCTTCCTCATTCACTACCGGCGTGGTGGAGGTAGGAGTAGGCTGCGGGACGTTCTTGGTTTTGGTTTCGGTGCAGGCTAGCAGACTCAATGCTACAGCTAGGCCGGCAGTCAGGAAAGCGGGATTCGGCCGGAGCCGGAAGAAGTTTTTCATGGACGAAGGTTACGGAAGGAGGACTACAACACAACAAAACCAGCCCTCCGGCACCGCCAAAGCCGGCCAGCGCATTCCTGCACTGGCCGGCTAAACCGGAGAAGAAAATGCCGGAACTACTTGACAACCATCTTAATGGTGAAGACGGTTCCGCCGTTCTGGCCACTGCCGGCCCGCAGGGTCATCTTCTGGTTATCAATGCTCAGAATGCGGTACACCCGCTCGGTCGGCGAGGCATCGGTGGCGGCAATGAAGGCCCCGGGCCGCGTGAGGGTGAACTGCGCCAGGCCTGCACCCGAAGCCGGACCGAATACGTAAGGCGAGGTGCCCGACAAAGGAGCGGAGCAAACGTAGCCGGCGGCTGCCGAGAAGGTTTCAGCCTTGGCGTCGTAAGTGAAAACGTTGGCCGTGGAGAAGGTGTACTCGTCGTCCGTCTGGCAGGCGGGCAGCGTGCCGGCGGCGGCTCCGGCGAAGTAGGCCAGCGGGTTGGCCTCGGTGCCTACCGTAATGGGGGCATCGGCGGCGTTGTCCAGTTTCCAGGTACGCGAGGAGCCGCCCGTGAGCAGCTGCTTGTATGGAGCCGTAGCATCGTAGGGGGCCAGCGTCAGCACGGTACGGGTACCGTCGGGGTTGGTGCCGCGCAGGCGCAGCTTGGTATCGGTAGCCTCCAGAATATCGTATGTTTTGTTGGCTACGGAATCAGTAATACCGATGAAGTTGCCTTTCCCTTTCAGTACGATTTGCGGATTGCCGCTGGCATTGGGCCGGAACACGAAGCTGCCGCCGTTATCTACCGATGTGCCGCAAGTACCGTTCTTGAACGTCTGGCCGCCACTCACGTAGCCCAGCGAGAAGTTCTTGCTGAAAGCAAACTGGTCGTCGAGCTGGCAAGCGTTGAGTACCGTAGAGCTAGACAGCACCGTTCCCGTGGCCGATTCGCGCACGATGGCACCCGGGTCGGAGGAAAGGGACCATACGCGGGTACCGCTGCCGCTGCAGTCTACCAGCTTGCTGAAGGCCGCGTTGTTGCAGGCGTCCGGAATAGTGATGGTCTGCTTGGCTGAGATGCCCGTGCCACCGCGGCCGGAAGTGTACAGCTGCACTTGGTAGGAGCCGGGCTGCGGGTAGGTGTGCGATACCGGGCTACCAGTACCGCGCGAGTTGTCGCCGAAATCCCAGGAGTACACAAAGCCATCGGTGCTGGTGCTGGTGAACGTCACCACCGTGGGAAACTCCGTGGTATTGGCCTGGGAGGTAAAGGATGCCTGGGGCACGGCGCCCTCCAGCTTATAATCGTCGCCTTCCTTTTTGCAGGAGGCCAGCCACAGCGGCGCGGCCAGAAGGCCGAGGGCTGCTACACGTACTATCGTTTTCATGGGAAGTAAAGCAAGAAATGTGGGAAGGGGGAGAAAGGGCGGCGAAACGGGTAACCGCCCCGCCGCTACACTGGCTGCTTAGTAGCCGGGGTTCTGGCTGAGGCCCCGGTTTACGTCGCGCTCCGATTGGGGCACGGGCAGCAACACGTTGTATGATTTCACACCTTTGGCAATCAGCTGGGGCGAGGTAAGCAGCTCGCCGGTGCGCTTCATGTCAAACCACCGGTCGTTTTCGAAGGCCAGCTCGTACTTCCGCTCCCGCCACACGGCCCGCTTGAAGTTGTCGGCGCTGATGCCAGCGGCAATATCGTGGGTGCCAGGAGTATTGATGGCTTCGCCGAAAGCCCGGCGCCGCACTTTGTTGATGGCTTCCAGACCCGAGGCCGTGGGGCCTTCCGCTTCCGCCTGAATCAGGTACATTTCAGCCAGACGCAGCACCGGAATGTTCAGCTCCGAGTCCCAGATGTTGGTGTTCACTTTGCCCACAAACCACTTTTTGCAGCCATAGCCGTTGGGCGAGCCGGGCAGCGTGGCCGGCTGTACGCGGCCATCGGGGTACTTGTCGCCGGGCTTCCAGATGGTTACGTCGCGGCGCAGGTCGCCGGCTTCGTAGCCCGCCACGAAATCGGGCTCCGGAATGTTGAAGCCGTAGCCGCCCTGGGGCACAATGCCCTGACCGCGGGGGCCGAAGAACTCGTTGCCCACGAAGCCTAGCCCATCAAAGGTGTACTGGTTGCGGCCGGCCACATACTGCACCTCAAACAGCGACTCCTGGCCGTTTTCAGTGGATACCTTGAAGTTGTCGCCGTAGTTGGCCCACAGGGACTTACCGCTGCCGGCAATTACCTCTTTGGCCCGGGTGGCGGCCCCGGTCAGGTTGCCCTGGGTCAGGTACACCTTCGCCAGCAGGGCCGTAGCCGACCACTTGGTGGCCCGGCCGATGTCGTCGCCGCTGTAGGAGGTGGGCAGGTTGCCGATGGCGTCGGTGAGGTCCTGCACAATCTGGGTGTACACCTGGGCGGCCGGCGTGCGCTGCACGTTCACGTCTTCCAGGGTTACGGGGGGCTTGGTCAGCAGGGGCACGTCGCCGTAGGCCCGCACCAGGTCAAAGTAATACTTGGCCCGCAGGAACTGCGCCTCACCGATGCAGCGCTTCTGAATGGCGGCATCAATACTCATGGCCGGCACTTTCTGGAGCACAATATTGGCCCGCCCAATGCCGATGAAGCAGCCACCCCACAGGCGGCTTACAATGGGGTTGGTGGTGGGAATGTTGAAGAAATCGAGCTGTTGCTGCTCAATTCCGTCGCCGCCACCGCCACCGCCGGTAGTCGAAATGTCGGAGCCAATGTCACCGATACCCCACAGGGCGTAGTTGTACTGCCCGCCTTTGCCCAGCTCGCTGTAAATAGCGTTGGTAGCCTGAATGGCATCGGTGGTGGTTTTGTAGAAGTTGGCATCGGTTACCTGGTCAGTCGGGGATTCCGAAAGGAATTCCTTCCCGCAGCCGGTCAGCAGGCCCAGCGTCAGCAGGGTAGCACTGGTATATTTTGTGATGAAGCTCATCGTCAGAAACTGTTAGGGAATTTTGTTGGTAGCCGGGTAACCGGAAGCTCAGCACGTAGCGTGCCGGCTCCCGGCCCCTGGCATCAGACACTAGAAACCGATGTTGAGACCAGCCAGGAATACCCGCGGCTGCGGATAAATGCCCAGGTCAACACCACGGGAACCTACCTCCGGGTCGTAGCCGGTGTACTTGGTCAGCGTCAGCAGGTTCTGCGCCGATACGTACAGCCGCACCTGCTTGGCCGCAATGCGGCTCATGACCGTGGTGGGCAGCGAGTAGCCTAGCGTGAGGGTTTTGATACGCAGGTAGGAGCCATCCTCCAGGAAGTAGCTGCTTACCCGCAGGTTGGTGTTGGGGTCACCGGCCACGGCCCGGGGTACATCGTTGCTGGTGCCGGGGCCCGTCCAGCGGCCCAGTACCCGCTTGCTGCCGCTGCTGTTGCCATACAGCGGGCTTTCCAAGATGTAGCGGTTCTGGTTGTAGATGTCGTTGCCCTGGGAGCCCTGAATGAACATGTTCAGATCAAAGCCGCCGAAGGTGAGCGTGTTGTTGATGCCGTAGGTAAAATCGGGGTTGGGGTTGCCGATGAACGTCCGATCCGATGCGTTAATCACACCGTCGTTGTTCAGGTCTTTGAAGCGGATGTCGCCGGGGGCCGCCCCGTTCTGGGTAGCGTGGTTTTTCACGTCCTCCGGCGTCTGGAACAAGCCGTCAGCCACATAGCCATAGAACGAGCCGAAAGGCTGGCCTTTATCATAGCGGACAATCACACCGCTCAGCGCGCCCAGGCCATCGTAGGGCTGCCCTACCCCCAGCGACTCCAGCTTGGTTTTGTACGCCGACACGTTCAGGGTAGTGGTCCAGTTGAATGCCCGGCCCGAACCCTGCACGTTGTGCGAGGTAAAGGAGAAGTCGATGCCGCGGTTGTAGGCGTTGGCCGCGTTACGGTTTACGCTCTCATACGTACCCGATACCAACGACACCGGCACCGGCGCAATCAGGTTGGGCGAAGTCCGGTCGTATACGTCCACCGTAGCTTCAAAACGGTTATCCAGGAAGCCCATATCCAGGCCAATGTTGGTCTGGTTGTTGGTTTCCCAGCGCAGGTCCGGGTTGGCCAGGCGGGTAGGTGCGGCCCCGGTCTGGATGGTGCCGTTCGGCCCGAAGGGATACGAAATCTGGGAGTTGATGGCGTAGAGGTAGGCAAAGCGGCCGGCGTTGTTGGGGTTACCCACTTTGCCGTAGCCCGCGCGCAGCTTCAGGTTGCTGATTACGCTGTTGCCTTTCAGGAAATCCTCCTCCGAGATGCGCCAGCCGGCCGATACGCCGGGGAAGAAGCCAAACTGGTCGCCGGGAATGAAGGCACCCGAGCCGTCGTAGCGGGCAATGGCTTGGAACAGGTATTTACCGGCAAACTCGTAGTTCAGGCGAGCAAAGTAGCTGGCCAGGTGCGAGGTGGGGTTGATGATACCCGCGTTGGCCAGGGACGTGTTCAGCGGCCCGGTGTTAATCACCTGCAGGTCGTTGCGCTGGTAGCCAGTGCGATAGGCCTCCACGTTGCTGTAGTTGAACCACTGCGCCGACTGCCCCAGCAGCACCGTTACCTGGTGCTTGTCGTTGAACAGGTGGTCGTAGGTAGCGGTGTTTTCTACCAGGTAGCTGGGTGCGTACGACGACGTGGCCGAAGCGCCGGCCAGGTTATAGCGGGTGCTGTACACCTCGTTGCCAACGCGCAGCTCGGGCACCGTAGGCCGGAACGAGTTGAAGTTGTCGAAGATGAAGTCGGCCCCGATGTTGGTACGGAAGCGCAGGCCCTTCACCGGTTCCAGCTCCGCGAAAATGGTGGTGAGGGCGCGGTTGCGAACAAACTTCTGGTTGTTGAGGGTGGCCGCCGCAATGGGGTTTTCCTCAATGAAGTTATCCTGGGCCCCGCGGGGCTCATAGTAGTAGCCGTCGGGGCGGTACACCGGAATAATGGCCGGGATGCGCAGCGTCTGCTGCACCGTGCCGTACTCGCCGTTATTGCTGGTAATCTGGCGGTCTTCCAGGTGGGTCAGCGAGATGCTGTTGCCCAGCTTCAGCACCTTGTTCACCTGCACGTCGCCGTTGGCCCGCAGCGTGAAGCGCTCAAACTTGGAGCCCACAATGGTACCATCCTGCTGGAAGTAGCTGCCCGACACGGCGAAGCGGGCCTTGTCGGAGCCGCCCGTAGCCGAGAGGGAGTAGTTCTGAATGGCGGCGCGGCGGAACACCTCGTCCTGCCAGTCGGTGCCTTCGCCCAACGAGGCCGGGTCGCGCAGGCGGTCTACCACAATCGGCTCGCCGCCGGCAATGCGGTTTTCATTGTTGATAACGGCGTACTCCTGGGCATTCAGCAGCGGCAGCTTGCGCCATACCTGCTGCACGCCGCGGTAGGCATCCAGGTTGATGGTGGAGGTACCAGCCTTGCCGCGCTTGGTGGTGATAATCACTACCCCGTTGGCAGCGCGCACCCCGTAAATAGCCGTGGCCGACGCATCCTTCAGGATGTCAATGGTTTCAATGTCGTTGGGGCTGATGGCGTTCAGCTGGTTTTCACCGCCCTCGGGCAGCGGGAAGCCGTCCACCACGTACAGCGGGTTGTTATTACCTGCCGACGTAATACCCCGCACCCGGATGGAAGTGCCGGCCGCCCCGCCCGGGGCCCCACCGTTGGAGGTTACCGTGACGCCGGCCGCCCGGCCCTGCAGCGCCTGCGTGGCATCAGCTACGGGCTGCGAGGCAATTTCGCGGGAGGAAACCGACGATACGGCCCCCGTTACGCTGCCGCGCTCCTGGGTACCGTAGCCTACTACTACTACCTCGCTCAGCGCGCGGGTATCTTCGGTAAGCTTAATTGTGAGGTTGCTGGTAGCTCCGGTTATGGGAACTTCGCGGCGGGCAAACCCCACGTAGCTGATAACCAGCGTGGAGTTTTCGGGTACGTTCAGGCTGAATACCCCATCGGAGTTGGTGGTGGTGCCAATGCTGGTGCCCTTCACAATGATGGTAACACCCGGCAGTGGGTCGCCGTTTTCCTGAGTTATCCGGCCTGACACCGGCACATCGGCCAGCGCCGTTAGTCGGACGGCCGCTGAGGGAAGGCTGGCGGGAGCAGCCGCCACTGATGGTAGGGCCGGCAAACCGATGGCCGCCAGCCACATTGCCCGGCGTAGCGCCTGAGGGTAGAGGTGTTGGTTCATGAATGTGTGGGAATTGAGGGAAGTTAAAAGCAGGTAAAAAACCGGCAAGTACTGGGCCCATCCTTGGGATGAACAGGCAACCGGAGAATAAAACAAAGAGGAAAAACCAACCAGTCGTGTGGCCTGCATTGGTGCCGGAACCGGTGAGTTAAATCAGCGTGTGCAACCAAGATTGGCAGCACATCCATTGCGTGGCACCGGGCAACAGGTACTCTAAGCAGACTCAGTCGAAGCGACTTCAGATGGGGAACTGCTATCTGGCTTAGGGAAGCAGGGGTAATTAAACACTCAAATATATCGGGGCTTGTTTCGGAAAAGCAATATCAAAACCCCCTAAAACGGCTGGAATAAGCGTTTTTAACCTTACTACACAACTGGATTATACACTTACCACACACGCAAAAAACATAACTTACGGCCTCAAAACTCTGCAATGGGCATTCGGCAGTAAGTGTAGCACCACGTAAAAAACAATCAAAAAAGAGACATTTGTGGGTAAGTTTTTTACACTTATTTCTCAATTAGTGTCCACTTACCTACCAAAGAGGTTCTTAAAACCAATGATGCCCCTTTGACTTACTGCGGTCTTTGATAGGTTCAAAACCGTTGCAAGTCAAAGGGGCATCAGCCCGTTGGCCCAAACAGGGCAGTGGATTTTGCAGATCGGGGCGCTACTCTTGCACCAAAGTTTCGGCAGCTACATTCTCCTCTGGCTCGGTGGTGGTGGCATCCAGCAGCACATGAGTCCAGCCTTCGTTCTCATCAAAGTCGGGGGAGAGACGGCGGCGACGCATGGCTTCCATCACTTTCTGGCTGAAGCTCCAGCAGGTGCCCTGCCGCAAATCGAGCAGGCGGGAAAGCTCCTGGGAAGAGTAGTTACCCTTGTGGGTGTAAATCAGAAAGACGGCGTAGAATGCCTTGATAATCGAGAACTTGCACTTCTGCAGCAGGGTGTAGGCCGTGGCTGACTCCACGTAGCGGCACTTAGTGCAACGGCGGGAATGAGGCTCCCGCCCGTCGCAATACTTCTCGTGGCCACACTTGCGGCAGTGGTAGCCATCTGCCCACTTCAGGTTGGCCAGGTAGGCGAGGCAGGCGTCCTTATCGGGATAAATCTGGCTAAACTCGCCGAAATCCACCTCCTTCGAAAGAACCCGGGCCGTTTTCACCTCCTGCAGGTCCTGCTGCAGCTCGGTGTTCAGCTTTTCAATAGCTGCCGACTGCAGGGCCAGTAACCCATTCGCGTGCAGCAGCTCCCGGTTCTGCGCCGCAATGGTGTCGCTCTGCTGCCGGAGCTCGTCGGTGCGCTGGGCTACCAGACTTTCCAGTTCAGAATTGAGCTGGTCTTTGAGCTCCTGGTTGCGCTGAAGCTGCTCCACCAGCTGCTCCTGCACCAAATGCTTTTTGCGCAGCTGCTTCACCAGCTTACCCTGGGCCCGGATGGTGGCATCCTTGATAGCCTTGATTTTCTCGCCCAGCGCGTACGAGAGCACCACTACTTCAATCACAAAGGCCACGTTCATGCTATATACCGTGCCGGTATTGGTGAACATGCTGATGCCCAGCTTTCTGAGAATAAGAAAGCCTACGCTGATGGCGACCAGCGCGTGGGCCAGCAGGAAAAAGCGGGCCGTGCGCTGCCCCCGCTGCCACACCCGCAGTGCGGCGTAGTAGATGAGGCCGTAGGGCAGCAGGTAAAACCAGAAACCCCAGCCCGAATGCAGCCAGAGCGCATCAATAACCAGCCCGATAACGCTCATGATAACTACGCCCCGCACCCATCGGTCGAAACGGGGCAGGCGCAGGGACATATCCAGAAACTGCCGGGCATAGTAGCTGAACGTGAGCAGCAGTAGAATGGGCGAGCCTGCCACAATCAGCTCATTCAGAGCTGGATAATTGGGCCACAAGTACTGAAAACCCAACCCGTCTTCCGACAGAAATACCAGGCTGCAGCTGAGCACGTACAGCACGTAGCGCAGGTAGGTTTGCTCACCAATGAACAGGTAGAGGCACAGGTTATATACCACCATAATCAGCAGAATACCATAAAAGCCGCCCAGCAGGCCATACTCCGTCTGGAAGTGAATGGCGAGGGGCTGCTCAGTGCGTAAGCGGCTGAGAAAGGTGGTTTTGGAGCTGGAAACCAGCCGTAGGTAGTATGTCTGGGTTTGCTCCGACTGCAACGGCAGCCGGAACAGGAAGTTCTTGTAGGGAAATTTGCGCGTAATCAGCGGCCGGTCGGAGCCGGTAATGGTGGGGGCGGCCCCGTCGGCTGGGAAAAACTCTACGCTATTCAGGTGAGAGTCAAACATTTCCAGGTACCAGTGCTGCTGGAGCTGCCCCTGCGCCCGAATCTCCAGCCGCAGCCAGTACGCCGAGCCGGGGTGGTCCATGGTAGTGGTGGGAAGCATGCTGCCGGCCTTGAACTGCGCCGCCCGCGCGGGCTGGCGCACATCCTGAATGGTTAACTGACCGGTCGGGTCTTCCAGCACACTGTAGTAGCCGGGGTCCACAAACAGTTCCTGCAGACGGGGCGTTACCCGCAGGGTGTCGGCAGGACGGGCACCAGCGCGCAGGCTGGCAGCCGTTAGCAGCAGCAGTATACCAGCCAGCAGGAGGGAGTGCCAGGTGGGGCGCTGCACTGGAGTAAGAAAGGTTACGCGCTTCATGGGAACTTCTAAAGTACGAAAACCTGCCAGTGTTTAATTACTCACCAGCTCCCGCGCCGGCGCGGGCGGGTACAAACCGCAGCCAGCCCAGCTGGTTGAGTGGGCCCTCTATGGCTACCCGCAGAGTATGCTGCCCGGCTGGCAGGACTGGGGTTTGTAGCCCAACGGTAACCCAGCCGGTGCCGGCCGGCACCGATACGGTACCCAGGGACAGGTCGCCCAGGGTAAGGCGAAGCTGCCCGGGCTGGGCACCAGGGCGCAGATACAGCTCCGTCTGATAACTGGCTGCGGAACTGATGTTTACTGTGTACGTCAGCCATTCGCCGGGCTGGAGCTGCTCCACGGCAAATCCATTAGGCAGCTCGGGACTAGGTGCAATGTCCACGCCATCGTTGCGGTAAGCCAGGCCGAGGTTGTGCGGGGTCAGGTCGCGGTAGTCGGTGCGGGTGGAGTAGGTGTCGTGGTAAGCCACGCCGTCACGGCCCAGGTCGTAGTCGGTGGCCGCAATAGTGCCCGGAATAGTAAGAGGTCGGAAGGGTTGTTGAGAATCAGCGGGTTGGGTGAGGGCAGCGGCTACATCGGCATTGATCTGGCAATTGGCAAACCGGATATTGTGCAGCAACGCGGCCCGGCCCTGGGGCGTGAGGATGCTGCCGTAGGGCGCAATGCGCAGCAGGCCCGCGCCGGAATCTACCCGCTTAATGTTCCAATGCCCCCAGCCGATGCCCCGGTCGTTGAGGCTCTGCACTGCGGTGGCAAACCAGTCATTGGAGTTTTCGCCGGTTTCGCCTACCCACACCGGTACCTGCCACTTGTCGCGGAAGGCTGTGAGGTTGCTGAATAGGTTGATCTGGTTAGGGTTGGGGTCGGCGGCCTCGGCGGTGTTTGGGCACCAATAGCGGTGAGCGTTGTATACCAAGTTGGCGGTACTTTTTACCTTAAGCTTGTCGGGGGTGAGGTTGGTGTACTCGTTGCCATACCCGTTGCCTTCCAGCATGATGAGGTGCTGATCATTGCGGGCCCGTACGGCATCAATCAGGCGAGAGTACAGCGCATTTAATTCTTGGTTATCAGATGATAAACCATTGGCGGCATTCAGGCCATGGGGCTCATTGATGAGGTCATATAAGGCAATAGTCGGCTCGGTGCGGTACCGGTCGGCCAGCGTTTCCCACAATCGTACCGTTATATCCTGGTAAATCAGGCGTCCCTGGCTGTCGTGCCGCTTCCAGAGGTCCAGGGGCCGAAAGTTGTCGTTGATGTTGCGGTCGGTGCCCTGACCGCCGGGGGCCGCGTGCAGGTCCAGCACTACATACAGGTTATTGGCGGCGCACCACTTCACCACCTCATCAATGTAGCGGATGCCTTCCAGCTTAGCGGGTCGGGCAAATAGCTGGCCCTTGTCATACCACTGGCTGAGCTGCTGTACGTAAGCATCCAGTTTTTGCGGGTTCTGCGGGTGCCGGATTACCTCGGTTCGGGCATGGCGCTGCTCCGGAGTCAGAAACAAATCATAGTGCAGCGGCAGCCGGACGCAGTTAAAGCCCTGCCGGGCCAGAAAGTCGATATCAGCCTTCGTGATGAACTGCTGCCGATACTGGCGGTAAAACTTCTCCATTTCCGCCTCCGACATGGTGCGCAGCAGCCCCTGTTTGATGCGCCATTGGCTGTTGAGGGTATCGGTGCCGAGTATGTAGCTTTCCTGCAACAGCCAGCCCCCCACATTATAGCCCCGTAACACTACTTCCTGACCGACGGCATTCACGGTTTTAGGACCTGCTGCGTGCAAAAAATTCAGTCGTTGGGCGTGGGCCGGGCCAGCCAGTGCCAGCAGCCCGCCCAGCAACAGCCCGAGCACCCCGGAAATAACGGATGGCCCGTATAGACCTGGTACCGGTCTGTTTTGGCAAATCATAACACAGAAATATGGGTGGGATGGGAAGGGGCGGTACGGGAGAAAAAAACAAGGCGGAGAAGCTCCGCCCCGTTTCTGCTTTTTCTCACTCGTGAAGAAGGGGGTGCGCCCACAGAGCGCGGCAGCCTGTTGCGTTGCAGCGGCTCTGGCTGCGAAGGGTACTATTGCTGCTGCCGCCGACGTTCGCCAGGGCGGCAACAGCCTGGGATATGGAGCGCGCGGCCAATGGGAAAGGCAACGGCCGCGGCGCACGCAGACCCGGTACGCAGAACCCAACCGTGGGTGGGCGGCACCTAATCAAATGTAAGGGCGCGCACGGCAGAAAATCAAGGCGTGAAACCGGTTAGAAACGGCTTAAAAGGCACTTTTGCATTTGGTTGCTTAGTAGGCTATACGCTTACAGCACACGCAAAAGGTTCGGCCCAGGGGAGTTTTCGGGGTGGCACTGGCTTGAAGTGGCACGGCTAAAAAACACGTAAAAAAATGTCGGCAGCTTCCAATTATTTTTCGGTGGACGGCTGGCCACCGGTTCCTGCCTATGCTGAGCAAACATTTCCCGAAGTAGGCTTGTGTTAGGTCCGTCAATACTCCGTTCTTCGTGTGGGCAGGACGTTCTTGCCCCCTCCCTTTCCTCGTCGCTTTGCCAAAACTGCTTTCCGCCCGCAAGGGTCCACCTCAACCGGTTGCCATTGTCGGGGCCGGTATTGCCGGCATTGCCACGGCGGTACGGCTGGCCGTGCAGGGCCACCGCGTTACGGTGTTTGAGGCGCAGGAATCCTTTGGGGGCAAAATGCACCAGCTGGAACTGCCGGGCGGCTACCGTTTCGATGGAGGACCTTCCTTGTTTACCCTGCCGCATCTGGTGGACGAGCTGTTCCAGCTGGCCGGCCGCAACCCCCAGGACTACTTCCGCTATCAGCGCCTCGACCCCATTACCCAGTACTTCTTCGCCGACGGTACCCGTCTTACCGCCTGGGCCGAAGAGGAGCAGTTTGCCCGGGAGGTAGAGGAGAAGCTGCAGGTGCCGGCGGCAGAGGTGCTCCAGTTCCTGCGCCGCAGCGGCCGGGCCTATGAGGCCACCGCGGGCACGTTTCTGCAAAAATCCCTGCACAAAGCCAGCACGTACCTTAGCCCCGAGGTGCTGAAAGCCCTGGCCGCGCTGCCACAGCTGGGCCTCACCAGCACTATGCACCAGCGCCACACCGCCGCCTTCCAGGATGCGCGCCTCGTGCAGCTCTTCGACCGGTTTGCTACCTACAACGGCTCCGACCCTTACCAGGCTCCTGCCACGCTGAGCATGATTCCGCATCTGGAGCACGGGCTGGGGGCATATTACCCTGAGGGCGGTATCTATGCCATTGCCCAAAGTCTGGTGCGGCTGGCCGAGGAGCTGGGTGTGCAGTTCCGCTACCAGGAGCCGGTGCTGGAGATTCTGACGGCCAATGAGCTGGTAACGGGCGTGCGCACCTCCCAGGATGTGTACGATTTCAGCCTTGTAGTCAGCAATATGGATGTAGTGCCGACTTACCGTCGGCTGCTGCCCACCCAGCCGGCTCCCGAGCGCACCCTGCGCCAGCCTCGTTCTTCCTCCGCCCTGATTTTCTATTGGGGCATTGCCCGGCGTTTCCCGGAGCTGGGCGTGCACAACATCTTCTTCTCCCAGGATTACAAGCGGGAGTTTGAGGCCATCTTTCAGGAGAAAACCGTGTCCGACGACCCTACGGTGTACGTCAACATTACCTCCGGGCACACGCCCACCGATGCGCCGGCCGGCCACGAAAACTGGTTTGTGATGGTGAACGTACCCCACGACCAAGGGCAGCCCTGGCCCGAACTGGTGGCGCGTACCCGCACCGCCGTACTGCGCCGGGTAAGCCAGGCCCTCGGTACCGAGGTGGGCACCCTCATCCAGGCCGAACACGTATGGGACCCGCCGGGCATCGAGGCCCGAACGTCTTCTTTCGGCGGGGCGTTGTACGGTAGCTCCAGCAACAACACGCTGGCGGCCTTTCTGCGCCACCCAAATTTCTCGGGGCAACTGGAGGGGCTGTACTTTTGCGGGGGCTCGGTGCATCCTGGCGGCGGTATTCCGCTTTGCCTGCTCTCGGCCCGTATCGTGTCCTCTTTAATTATGAATGAGGAATGATGAGGTAGGAATTGTTTACGCTGGTCGGCCAACTGTCAGATAGGAGCCCCGCCGACGAGACAATTACTCACTCATACTTCTTAACTCATAGTTCATCATTCCCCCTCATGCCTGAATCAACGCAACAACTTTCTCCGCCGGCCACGGCAATTCCCGATGCGCAGAAGCGGCGTTTGCGCTGGGCACAAGGTATCCTGCTGCTGTTTCATGTTACCGGGTTCATCGGGCTGGCGTTTTCACAGGACCCTAGCTTTTACCTGCGGTTCGTACCGCTTAATCTGCTGCTGACGCTGGGGTTGCTGCTGGCCTTTCAGCCCCGCCGCACGCCGGCTTTCTGGGGCTTTTGCGTGGTGGTGGCGCTGGTGGGCTTTCTGGTGGAGGTAGTGGGCATCCGGACGGGGCTGCTGTTCGGGCAGTATGAGTATGGTGCAACCCTGGGTCTGAAGTGGCTGGATGTGCCCCTGATAATTGGCGTAAACTGGCTGATGCTCACGTATTCGGCCGGCGTATTGGCGCGCTACCTCCCCATTCCCGATTTTTTGCGGGCCGTGGTAGCGGCTTTGCTCATGGTTGGGCTTGATATTTGTATTGAGCCCGTAGCCGTCCGGTATGATTTCTGGCGCTGGCAGTATGATGTGATTCCGCTGTTGAACTTCAAAGGCTGGTTCGCAGTTAGCCTCATCCTGCAGGTGTACTTCAACCGGGTGGAATTTGACAAACGTAATGTGCTGGTTCCCTTTGTGTATCTGGTGCAGCTGCTGTTTTTTTTCGGACTGGGCATGCTACTCTGAGCCACTGCGGCGTTATGGGGGCGCCGGGCCGTGTGGATAGGAACATATTTCTAATTTTTTGCCCTTCCCCATGGAGGAACTTGTACTCCATCAATTACTGGACCGCGCCAATATCTTATTCCGTCAGGTAGGCGTCGGCATCGTGCACGAGGAGCAACTGGCTGCCGAGCTGGATCTTTCGCTTGCTGCTTTCCGGGAAATATTCGGCTCCAAGGCTGAGCTGCTGCGGGCAGTAACGCAGCGCAACCTGATGCGGCAGCGTCAGGAGCACGAACAGCTACTGGCTAACCTGGCCACGCCCGCCGAGTGCCTACTGGCCCTGCTACACCACAGCATGCACGAGCTGCGCCGTTCCCCCCACCACGACTACCATGTGATGCGGGAGCGTTTCCCGGAGTCGTGGGCACTTATTGAGGACTACCTGACCAGCTACTCGCAGCCGCTGCTGGTGCGGCTGCTGCAACACGGCATTCAGGAAGGCCAGTTCCGCGCCGATTTGGACGCACGGGCTACGGCGCATGTGTTGCTGGCCCTGTTTGGGCTGGTGGTGAACGAGCAGTATTTCCCGCCCGAATACTTCAACATTGCCGATGTGTACCGCAACGTCTGCGGCCCCTACGTGCGCGGCCTGTGCACCACCGCCGGGCTGCGACTGGTAGGGCCGCTGTTTGATAGAATGTAAATTCGTACAAGTGAAATGATGAAGGGGTGCAATGTTCCATTGCACCCCTTCATCATTTCACTTGTATAAGCCTAGCAGCTAATCTTATCCACGCGGGTTTGGTGGCGTCCGCCCTCAAAGGCCGTGTTCAGGAACTGGCTGGTGATAGCGCGGGCGGTTTCCTCATCCACGAAGCGGGCCGGAATGCACACCACGTTGGCGTCGTTGTGCTGCCGAATCAGGGTGGCTACTTCCGGTACCCAAGCCAAGCCCGCCCGGATTCCCTGGTGCTTATTGGCCGTAATGCATACGCCATTGGCGGAGCCGCACAGCAAAATGCCCCGCTCAACCTCGCCGCGCTCCACGGCCAGGGCCAGCGGGTGCACGTAGTCGGGGTAGTCAACGGAATCGAGGGAATGGGTGCCGAAGTCCTGCACTTCGTAGCCATTGTCGCTCAGCCATTGGAGTAGCATCTGCTTATACTCGAAGCCGGCATGGTCGGAGCCGATGGCAAGTTTCATAAGGAAGGTGTTGATGGTCTAGATGAATGGAAAAGGCAGAAAATGAAAAAGGTGTCGATGTAGCTTGCTAGCTGAACATCGACACCTTTTTCATTTTATCAGAAAGGTTAAGCTATGCCCTGGTTTTCGGCCAGCTTGGCGTTGAGGGCAGCCGTACGGCTCCGGCCCACAATGCGGGCAATATTGATGCTCAGCTCATACAGCAGCATAATCGGAATCGTCACAATGAGCTGGGCCGAAATATCCGGGGGCGTGATGATGGCGGCCACAATCAGGATGACCACAATGGCGTGCTTGCGGTACACCCGCATGATTTCGGGCGTAATCAGGCCGGCCTTGGCTAGGAAGAACACAATCATCGGCAGCTCAAACACGAAGGCGCACGACAGCGTCATGGTCATGAGCGTACTGATGTAGCTCTGCATGTCAATCTGGTTTTCGATGGTGGCATCCACCACATAGCCTGCCAGAAAGTTGATGCTCATAGGAGCGGCCACGTAGTAGCCGAACAGCAGGCCCAGCACAAACAGGATGGACACGAAGAACACCGCCCCGCGGGAGTTGGCCCGCTCGTGGGGGTACAGGCCTGGCCGGATAAAGCGCCAGATTTCCCAGAACAGATACGGAAAGCCCAGCACCAGCCCCACAATAAACGCCGAGCTAAGGTGCATGGACAGCTGTCCGCTCATCTCGCGGTTCTGAATCACGAAGCCGATTTTATCCACGCACAGGCCCTCGGCGTGCAATGCGGCCCCGGCCCGGCACAGCATCTGGTAGGTCCAGAAATCGGGGCGTGAGGGGCCCAGAATCAGGTCGTGAAACAGGAAGTCTTTGGCAAAGAAAGCGCCGGTAGCAAACACCACTACGGCAATAACCGCCCGGATGACGTGCCAGCGCAGCGCCTCTAAGTGGTCGATAAACGACATTTCCTGCTGGTCGCCCAGCGCGGGTTGAATTGGCTCCACTAAGGGTAAATTGAAAAAGGTAGGAAGTCAGGAACGGGAACAAGCCAAGGTGGCAGACCGTGTACGTACGGTACTTCCCCTCAAGTTGGCTTGTTCCCGAACTAACTTAGGCAAACAGCGGATACTGCTGCATCCACTCGTTAATCTCGCCGCGCACCCGCAGAATACGGGCATCATCGGCATTATGCGTCAGTACTTCATCAATGAAGTCCACGATGCGAACCATGTCGGTTTCCTTCAGGCCGCGCGTGGTAACCGCGGCCGAGCCGATGCGCATACCGCTGGTTACGAAGGGCGACTTGTCGTCGAAGGGCACCATGTTCTTGTTGATGGTGATGTCGGCCTTGATGAGGGTGTTTTCGGCCAGCTTGCCGGTAAGGCCTTTGCTGCGCAGGTCAATCAGCATCAGGTGGTTATCGGTGCCGCCCGAAATAATCTGGTAGCCCCGCTCCAGGAAGCCGTTGGCCAGGGCCTGGGCGTTGCGGATAACCTGATGGGTGTACTCGGTGTAAGCGTCGCTGAGGCACTCGCCAAACGCCACTGCCTTGGCCCCGATTACGTGCTCCAGCGGCCCACCCTGGGTGCCCGGAAATACGGCCCCGTCGAGCAGGCTGCTCATCATCCGGATTTCGCCTTTCGGGGTTTTCAGCCCGAAGGGATTTTCGAAATCCTTACCCAGCATGATGAGGCCGCCCCGGGGGCCGCGCAGGGTTTTGTGGGTGGTAGTGGTTACAATGTGGCAGTGCTGGAAGGGGTTATTCAGCAAGCCCTTGGAAATGAGGCCCGAGGGGTGCGAAATATCAGCCAGTAGTAGCGCGCCCACTTCATCGGCGGCTTCGCGCAGGGCCTGGTAGTCCCAGTCGCGGGAGTAGGCCGAGGCTCCGCAGATGATGAGCTTGGGCTGCTCGCGGCGGGCCGTTTCCTTTACTTTCTGCCAGTCGATAAGGCCGGTTTCGGGTTCCACGCCATAAAAGCTGGGCTTGTAGAGCTTACCCGAGAAATTGACGGGCGAGCCGTGGGTGAGGTGACCACCGTGTGAAAGGTCGAAACCAAGGATTTTGTCGCCGGGTTGCAGCACGGCCAGCATCACGGCCGCATTGGCCTGGGCCCCGGAGTGCGGCTGCACGTTCACCCACTCTACCCCGAACAGCTCCTTGGCCCGGTCAATTGCCAATTGCTCAATCTGGTCCACCACTTCGCAGCCGCCATAGTACCGCTTACCGGGCAGGCCCTCAGCGTACTTGTTGGTGAGGATGGAGCCCTGGGCGTGCATTACCTGCTCCGAAACGTAGTTCTCGGAAGCAATAAGCTCAAGGCCGTGGGTTTGCCGCTCTTTCTCCTTCTGAATCAGATCGAAGACGGCGGTATCGAGGGTGTAGGTGGTGGCGTGCGTTTCCATACAGCCAAAGGTAAGCCGGATTTGCGGATGAGGAAATGAAGAAAGCGGGGAGAAGGCCACCCCGGCCAAACGGCCGGGTGAGCCGGTACAAAATTTGGGCATTGGGCCGGTAGCTAGCCGCCGCCGGCGTGTGCAGTAAATGCAGTGTCGGCCCCAGTCCGGCGGAGCTGTAGCCCGGGCAGGGCGGACGGGCGTGTGCGGTAGCCTGCGGGGCACATGTGCAGTATCTGCTACGAGGTGGAATATGAGGTGAAAGCGCAGTTTTTCAGGTGATTGAGGGGCGTTACTTTGCCGGGCCGCCGGGCCCTGGGCGCGGCGGTGTTCCGTTCATTTTTCACTTCCCACAACCAATTTCCTACCCATGAAAAACCGTACTCTTTTTGCCTGGTGCCTGCTGGTGCTAAGCAGTCTGTTACCCTCGCTGGGCCGGGCCCAGGGCAGCGTGCCGTTTACTCTGGCCAACAATTCGCCCACAGCCGATGCCGACCTGTTTGTGGCCATTGTGGGCATCGATACCAACGGCAACCACGTCTGGATCAACCCCACCAACAGCCAGGTGCTGCCCATGAGCACCAGCTACAACACCGTAACCGGCCCCACTATTGGCGGCAACACCGGCCCGGGGCAGAACTCCAAGTACGCGGCCTGCTTTTTCCGGCTCAGCACCATCCCCAACAAAACGTTCACGCTGCCCTACATTGCCGGTTGCCGCATCTACATTTCCCGGGGGCAGCAGCTGTATTTCTACTTCTTCGGGGCCAGCGGGGCACCCAGCGGCTACGCCGGCCCCAACCTGCAGAATGCCACCGACCCCAACCAGGGCATCATCTTTGAAACCATTGAGCTGACCAACAACCAGTATGGTTTCTTCGGCAACACCACCCGCGTGGATGCTTTCCAATACCCGATGGGCCTGGAGCTGTGGGGTAACGGCTACTACAAGAAAACAGGAGAGCTGAAAACCGCCGCCGATATTGTGGCTGCCTACAAAGCCAATGTGCCCACTGAGTTCCAGAGCACCGTGAACAACAGCACCGGCGTCATCACCTTCCCCTCCAAGTCGGCGGCTTTTGCCGATGGCACCAACGGCACCACGGCCGGCCCCTACGGGCAGTACTTCAAAAGCTACATCGACGCCATCTGGAACAAGTACAAGTCGGTGGATCTGATTTTCAACGCCGGCAACGCAGGCGTATTTAAGGGCCGGGTAGATGCCAACGACCGGCTGGTGGTAGTGGGCCAGTCGGGGGCGTATGCCGGCCGCACGGGTATTATCAACGGCCGGCCTACTACCCAGATGGCGTTTGAAGGCAAAGGCCTGCTGGACAACCGCGTGAGCGACGGAGACTGTGACCTGGTGGTGCAGGCTCAGATGACGGCCGCCATCAACCGCCACGTGGTAAACACCACCGCCGCCACCCCCGGCCAGCAGGACTGGTACAATGTGGGCAGCTTCTACCAAACGGCTCCCATGAACTACTACGCCCGGTTCTGGCACCTGCCCGGCATCAGCGTGGATAACCTGAGCTACGGCTTTGCCTACGACGACGTGGCCGATCAGTCGGCCACGCTGCAAACGCCCCAGCCTACCAAAGTGGTAGCTACCTGGGGCGGCTTTGCTGGTCAGGCCACGGGCACCGGCGTAGCCACCATGTACAAGGACTGCAACTACACGGGTACGGCCGTGGCCCTGCCCGTAGGCGACTATACCCTGGCCGCACTGCAAAGCCGGGGCATCCTCAACGACGACATCTCCTCCCTCAAAGTGAACAGCGGCTACGAGGTGGTGCTCTACGAAAACGACAATTACACCGGCGCCTCGCTCACGGTGGGCAGCGCCGGCAACAGCTGCCTGGTAAACAACGCGCTGAGCACCGGCAACTGGAACGACAAGGCCACCTCCCTGCGCGTACGCACGGCTGCCACCAGTACCTTCAGCATAACGCTGCAGGCCGAAGCCGCTAACGTGAACAACGGCATGACAGTAGAAACCACTACTGACACCGGCGGGGGCCAGAACATGGGCTACGTGGACGCCGGCGACTATCTGGTATGGAACAACATCAACTTCCCCACCACCGGCCAATACACCATTGAGTACCGCGTGGCCAGCGGGGCCGGCGGCGGCACCATCTCCTCCGATCTGAATGCCGGTTCCATCCAGTTCGGCAACTCGGCCATTCCGGCCACCGGGGGCTGGCAAACCTGGACGACGGTAGCCAAAACGGTAACCATCAACGCCGGGACGTACAACTTCGGCATTTATGCTCAGAGCGGAGGCTGGAATATTAACTGGGTGCGTATTACCAAAGCAGGCACGGCCCGTATGGCTACCTCGGGGGCTACCACCAAGGAAACCCCGGACGCCCAGCCCGCCCTCACGCTGTACCCCAACCCCGCCGTTGACCGTCTGGAGGTGACGTCGGATGCAGTGCTGGCCGGGAGCAGCTACCGCATTGTAAATGAGCAAGGCCAAACCCTGGCGTCCGGTACGCTGGGCCGGGGGGCGGTAGACGTGGCCAAGCTGCCCAGCGGCATCTACTCACTGGTAGTGGTAAGCACCGAGGGCAAAACCACCGTGCGCCGCTTTATTAAATAACGGCGGTTGTGCTTCAACTATAGCGAATGAAAAGGCTGCTCCGGTGGGGCAGCCTTTTTTACTGCTCCGATGAGCCGAGAAAACGACCTATGCCCAATAAGTTGCCTATTGCAGTTGGGCTTGTCACTAAACGCTGCATCCCTCGTATCTTGCCCGTATGAACACACCCCAGCAGCTCGCCGAAGTCCTGACCAGCCTCCGCGTCGGCAACCAGTCGTTTCTGATTACCTTCTATGAGCAGAACCGCGACCTGTTTGCCCGCTGGGCCCGCCGCCAACACCAGCTTCCGGCCCCGGAGGCCCATGAGCTGCTGCGCACGGTGCTGGTGGAGTTCTACGACCAGGTATCGGACGGCCGCCTGACCAAGCTTCCCCCCGATTTGCGGGCCTACGTGTACGGCATGGCCGATGAGCAGGTGCGGGCTGCCCGCACCACGGCCGTGCTGCCCAAGGCCGAAGCCGGCCGTCGGCAGCGCCTGCTGGGCCTGTTCCGGCAGCTGGGCCTGGACTCCCAGAAAATGCTGATGTATTTTTATTTCCGGGGCTACAACTTCGAGAAGATGGCCGGAAAGATGGGCTTTGCCAATGCCAACGTGGCCCGGATGCAGAAATCCATCTGCCTGCGTAAACTCTACGAGTTGCGCCTGCGTACCGAAACGGCCGCCAGCTAGCGGCTATGCCGGCTTCTGCGTAGCTTAGCCACCCGATTACGTCTCTCTTCCACACTGCCGCATCAGGTTCTGAAGCCTGCTATGCACTGCCGAATTCCGCACCTGCACCTCAATGACCCCGCCCACCCCCGACCTGCGCCCCTACCTCGATGAGCTGGAACGCTTTGCCGATGGGCAGATGGGAGCTGCTGAACAAGAGGCTTTTGAAATCCGACTGGAACAGGACCCCGAACTGTACCAGGCCTACCAGCTCTATGAGCAGCTTTCGGCCGACCTGCGCTGGGTGGCGGGCCACGAAACCCTTTATCAGCGGCTGTTGTCTTTAGACCGTCGCCTTGATCAGCGGCAGGAAGCCCTGGCCCGCATCAAGCGCCGCCAGCGCCGGCTGCAGCGCCAGTGGGCCGTGGTAGGTGGGGTGGCCCTGGTCGCCTTGGTGGCGGTGTGGTGGTTTCTGATGCGACCCGCCAGCACCAGCCCCGAAATTGCCTGGACGCGCTACTACGTACCCGACTCCGGCCTCACTGACGAGGTAATTCAGGAAAGCCAGCGCCCTTTGCTGGCCGAAGCCATGCGCCAGTACCGGGAAGGACATTACACGCCTGCCCTCTACACCCTGCGCCGAGTGCCAACCAGCACGTTGGGCCAGGATACCCTTACCTACTACAACGGTATTTTCCTGCTCAGCCAAGATGACCCCGAGCAGGTACGGGCCGCTCAGCCATTTCTGCGGCGGGTGGCTATGCAGTCAAGCTCCCGGCTGGCGGGCCGGGCCCGCTACCACCTGGGCATGGCCTACTGGCGCAATCAGCAGATTACCGCCGCCCGCAACACGCTCCGGTCGGTAGCCAACGACACCCGCAACCCCTACCAGGAAGCCGCCCGCCAGCTCCTCCGCTCCGATGCGCTGCCGCAGGAGTAAGCAACGCACAAGTCAAAAGGAAAAAAGTAAAAGCGCTGACGTGGCCTCCATCAGGTTTCGTCAGCGCTTTGATTTTACCGCACCCCAATCGGGTAGTCGAGCTCGATGTTGGGCTGCAGAATCAGCTCGTCGGTATCCAGGTTAAGGGCAGACAGGTGGCGCAGCTCGGGGTTGTGGCGGTACACGCAGCCCGTATCCAGCCCAATAGCGCCGGCTCGGGCTTTCACCCGTTTTTTCACTTCAACGGTAGGTGTAGGCACGTGGCCGTGTATCAGCCGGCGGCCTTCTAGGCGGGAGGCATCAAACACAAACTCCTTGATATTAAGCATGGTGTGCCAGTCCTGGCGCATTGCGGCGGGCGGCAGCCGGAAGTTGAACCCGGCGTGTACCAGCACCCAGCCCGGCACTTCCAACTGATACGGCAGCTCCTGCAGCCAGCGGAGATAAGAGGTCGGAATATCCTCGGGGCGCTGCACGCCGAAGCTGCTGAGCGTCAGCTGCCGGTCCTGGGCGGATGCCCACGTAACGCCCGTGTTACCCTGGGCCGCATCCAGCAGCTCTTGGTCGTGGTTGCCACGCAGGCAGACGACGCGGTATCCCCGCTGCGGCAGCTGCATCAGGTAATCGAGCACGCCGCGGCTGTCCGGTCCTTTGTTTACGTAGTCGCCCAGCACATACAGCTCATCCTGGGGGCGCAGCTTCAGCCTGTGCTCAACTAACTGCCGGAAAGAGAGCAGGCAGCCGTGCAAATCGGTGGTTACGTAGCGGGCCATACAGAGGGGGAGTTGAGAATACAAAAAAGCACCTGCCTGCGCAGGTGCTTTTGATAAAAGAGAAAGAGCTGACTAATAGCCGGGCTTATCCAACTCAGGTTTATGCAGGTTGCGGTTGGGGTGGCGCTGGCCGGCATCCTGCGCATCCTGCTCCAGTTGGTCCTCGGTTTTCTCGTCCAGCGAGCCAGCCGGTAAGGCATCTGCTTTGGAGGTGCCTACATCGGCCTTCCGGTCGTGTTTCTCCTGTGATTCCTGGTTTGCTTCACTACTATGATGTGCCATGATACAAGGAAGTTAGGTAAACGATAAGGACTACCGTCAACAGGCAGTAGTCCATTAAACAGCTACTGCACAATGGCAGTGTCGGTAGCGTCGGGGTCAGTGAGGTCAGCGTTGGTGCCCTGGCGGGCCAGGTCGGCGTTGGTACCGGTTTTGGGCTCCATCTGACCCATGCCTACCCGGGAGTCGGGGTTCTGCATTTCGTCGCGGCCGGAGCGGGCGTCGTCCAGGTCCAGCTCATCCACGGGGCGGTGGGCTTCCAGGTCCTGGTCGTCATCGGCGGGCAAATCCTGATTAGGGCGGTCGGGGCGGCCTTCATCGGAGGTGCGCATGTTATCGGCAGGGTGCTCAATCTTGTCGGTGTCTTCGTTCACCGATACAGCCGAAATGCCGGTGCCGCTGTCGGTGCCGTAGCCTTCCTTGCCTTCCCGGTTGCCGAAGCCCCCGCGGGCTGCTTCGTTCTTGGGAGGGTCGCCGCCGGGCGTGATGTGGCCGGCAGCCATTTCCTGCTCAGTTGTATCGTCGTTGATGACGCGTACGGGACGGTCGTTGGGGTCAATAGCCATAGTAAAGGAGGTGTTGAGGTGGGCAGAGCGTACAGGGTAAGTGTACTGCGGTTCCCGGATTTGGGTTTAGCTTTGCCCGTATCCTGCTCAACTATTCTGCTCTATTGCCATGTCATCCAACGTATTACCGGCCATTCGTTCCGTTGCCATCCTGCTGCAGCACGTAGCATCGGGGGAAACCGTGAAGTACCTGTTTTTCTGGGGGCATACCAGCAAGGGCGGCCTTGGCAAAGAGGTGTTCAGCCAGTGGTATCCGGCTCCGTTCACCCTCGGCGGCGATACTTACGCCACCACCGAGCACTACATGATGGCCGAAAAAGCCCGGCTGTTTCAGGATGAAGCCACCCGCCAGGCTATTCTGCAGGCCCCACACCCGGACGTAGCCAAGCGTCTGGGCCGCCAGGTGCAGGGCTTCGACGAAGCGGCGTGGAATGCGCAGCGGTTTGGGATTGTGGTGCGCGGCAACCTAGCCAAATTCGGGCAGCACGCGGCGTTGCGGGAGTTTCTGCTGGGCACTGGCAACCGGGTGCTGGTTGAGGCCAGCCCCGTTGACAGCATCTGGGGCATCGGCCTGGCCCAGGACCATCCGCAGGCTACCAACCCCGCCGAGTGGCCCGGCCTGAACCTGCTGGGCTTTGCCTTGATGGAAGTGCGCAGTAACCTGTAATTTCCCCCCATTATGTGGACCGAAACCGACAACGCCCTTACCCGTACCTTCCGTTTCACGGATTTCAAAATGGCCTTCAGCTTCATGAGCGACGTGGCCGAGGAAGCTGAATACCAGGAGCATCATCCATGGTGGAGCAACGAGTATAACGTGGTCAGTTTCCGCCTGCGCACCCATGATGCCGGCAACACCGTGACGGACAAAGACCACCAGCTCGCCGCCGCCATTGACAAGCTGGCGGCCGAATACGGCGGGGAAGAGGTTAAATAGGAGCTGACAGAACCTTATTGTTCGTCATTTTGAGCGCAGCCGAGGAATCTCGCGTGCTGACGTCAGAGTTAGCATCACAACATCAGCACGCGAGATTCCTCGGCTGCGCTCGGAATGACGTGTGGTGTATACTGACAACCAGCAACCAGCAACTAGCAACTCCCTTCAACTACCTTTGCCCGTATGGCTGAACCCCAAGAAAAGACGTTGCTGTACCTGGTGCCCACGCCCATCGGCAACCTGGAGGATATAACCCTGCGCGCCATTCGGGTGCTGGGCGAGGTGGATACCGTGCTGGCGGAGGATACCCGCACCAGCGGCCGCCTGTTGCAGCATCTCGGCCTGAAAAAGCCCATGCTCAGCTACCACCTCCACAACGAACACCAGCAGGTGCAGCGGCTGTTGGAGCGGCTGGAAAAGGGCGAAACCATGGCCCTGGTATCCGATGCCGGCACGCCCGGCATTTCCGACCCCGGCTTTCTGCTGGTGCGCGAGTGCCTGGCGCGGGGCCTGAAAGTGGAATGTCTGCCGGGGGCCACAGCTTTCGTGCCGGCCCTGCTGAAATCGGGGTTCGGGGCTGAGCGGTTCACGTTTGAGGGATTTCTGCCGGTGAAGAAGGGCCGCCAGACGCGCCTGCAGGAGCTGACCCAGGAGCACCGCACCATGATTTTCTACGAGTCGCCGCACCGCATTGTAAAAACGCTGGAGCAGTTGGCCGAGGTACTGGGGCCCGAGCGGCCCGCCTCCGTGAGCCGCGAGCTGACCAAGCTGTTCGAGGAAACCGTAACGGCCCCGCTGGCCGAGCTGGCCGCTACCTTTGCCGCCCGACCCGCCATCAAAGGCGAAATAGTGCTGGTGGTGCAGGGCCGTAAGGAGGAGCGCCCCGCCAAAGAAGACCGATACAAGAACGACGACCGTGACGAATAACGCTACCCGGACCACTGCCGCCCCCGCTGCCGCACCGGTCATTACCACTCCGGCGTTCTGGCTGCCTACTATGCTGGTGCTACTAGGGGCTTTTCTGCTGTGGCTGGGCTGGCCGGTGCACCCGGCTCCACTGGCGGCGGTACTACTGGTGGGCTGGGTGCCATACTTGGTGCTGGAACACCTGCTTACCCAACGCGGGGCCAGCGGCTGGAAAGTGTGGCGCTACAGCTACCTGCTGCTGCTGCTCTGGAACGTGTTTACTACGTACTGGGTGAGCTACAGCACTTTGGGTGGCGGCATCACGGCCGTGGTGGCCAACGCCGCCCTCATGAGCCTGCCGCTCACCGCCTTCCGGCTCACCAAGAAGCACTTCGGCCCGAAGCTGGGCTACGCCTCCCTGCCTGTTTTCTGGATTGCCTTCGAGCAGCTGCACCTGCATTGGTTTCTGACCTGGCCCTGGCTGACGCTGGGCAACGGCTTTGCGCAGGCCAACCAGTGGGTGCAGTGGTACGAGTACACCGGCTTTCTGGGCGGCTCGCTCTGGATGTGGGTGGTGAACCTGCTGGCGTTTTTATCAATTAAAAATGAAAAATTAAAAATTAAAGGTGGAGCCGGTGAGGTAGTAAAACCTCAGCCACTTTTAACTTTTAATTCTTCATTTATAATTCTCTCTCTACTGGCGGCGTTGCTGCCCATCGGCTTGTCTTATTTTATCGGGAGCCGGGTGCAGGAAAAAGGCGAAACGGCGGAGGTGCTGGTAGTGCAGCCGAACGTGGACCCCTACAACGAGAAGTTCGAGGGCGGCTCCCGTTTCGTGCCCTACGATGAGCAGCTGACCCGCCTGCTGACCCTCACCGAGCAGAACCTCACGCCGCAAACCAAGCTGGTGCTCTGGCCCGAAACCAGCCTCGACGAAACCTACTTCGAAGCTACTTTCAATGGCTACCCCAAAGTGCAGCGCCTGCGCGACTGGCTCAGCCGCCACCCCGGCCTCGACCTCGTCACGGGCCTGACTTCGGTGCAGCAGTACGGCTCCGATAAAGCCAAAGCCAGCCCCACCGCCCGCTTCCGCGAGGACCTAGGCTACTACGATATCTTCAATGCGGCCGTGCACCTGCCGGGGCCGGCGCAGTTCTACCACAAGAGCCGGCTGGTGCCGGGCGTGGAGGGTGTACCGCCGTGGCTGAGCATGTTCGTCATTGATTTGGGCGGCACGGCCGGCGGCCTGGGCTCCCAGGAGGAACGCACGGTGTATCCCATGGCCACGCCCGCTCTCAAAGTAGCCCCCGTTATCTGCTACGAGTCGGTGTACGGCGACTTTGTGAACCAGTATGCCCGGAACGGGGCCACGCTCATCGGCATCATCACCAACGACGGGTGGTGGAGTGATTCGCCGGGGCACTTGCAGCATTTGCAGTACGCTACGCTGCGCGCCATTGAAACCCGCCGCGACGTGGCCCGCTCCGCCAACACCGGCATTTCGGGCTTCATCAATCAGAAGGGCGAAATCACCCAGCAAACCGGCTGGTGGGTGCCCGCCGTGAGCCGCGCCACCGTGCACCTGAACACGGAGCTGACGTTTTACGTGAAATACGGGGAGCTTATCGGGCCCGCTTGTCAGGTACTGGCGGTGCTGCTGCTGGTACTTACTGCGGTACGGGCTGTATTACAAAGACAAACCAAACAGTCTAAACTGGCTTAGAATGTTCTGCTTCGAATTCGGTCAGCATGAATCAACACGACTAATTGCATGGATTACAATCAAATCAGCTTTCAGCTGGCGGCCGTAACGCGCCACGCGGGCCAGTTCATCCGCCAGGAGGCGGCCACGTTCAACCGCAGCCACATTGAGTTGAAGGGCGTGCACGACCTGGTGTCGTACGTGGATAAGGAAACCGAAAAGCTGCTGGTAGCGGGTCTGCGCGAGGTGCTGCCCGAGGCTGGCTTTATCACCGAGGAAGGCACCGAGGGCGCCGACCGGGCCGAGGAGTACAACTGGGTTATTGACCCCCTGGACGGTACCACCAACTTCGTGCACGGCCTGCCGGTGTACTGCGTGAGCGTGGGCCTGGTAAAAGGTAACGAGCTGGTGGCCGGCGTGGTGTACGAGGTAGTGCGCGACGAATGCTTCCGGGCCGCCAAGGGAGCCGGGGCGTTCTGCAACGAGCTGCCCATCCACGTGTCTGACGTGCCCGATCTGAACAACAGCCTCATTGCCACCGGCTTTCCCTACACCAAGTTTGAACTGATGAACGATTACCTGCAGGTGTTGGGCTCGTTCATGCGCCGTTCCCACGGGGTGCGCCGCATCGGTTCTGCCGCCGCCGACCTGGCCTACGTGGCCGCCGGCCGCTTCGAGGGCTTCTTCGAATTCAACCTCAACTCCTACGATGTAGCCGCCGGTATTCTGCTGGTGCGCGAGGCCGGGGGCCGCGTAACGGAGTTCCTGCAGGATGGCGACCCACTATCGGGCCGGCAGGTGGTGGCCAGCAACGGCCTGGTGCACCAGGAAATGCAGGATACCATTCGGGAGTTCTGGCACGAGCAGGAGTAGAAAAAACCTGTTTACTACCGCCCGTCTTTCCGAGCAGCGCGAGGAATCTTGCGTGCTGATGTTGGAGTAGTAACCCCACAACGAAGCGGAAGAGATGCTTCGGCTCCTTACTTGATGCGCAACATGCTCCGCATGATGGATGGTTTGGCAACGTCAGCACGCGAGATTCCTCGCGCTGCTCGGAATGACGGTCCTCTGTACCAGTAAACTTTCCGGCGCGCATCGTAGTTTTGTGAGCATCATGTGGATACAGTATCTCATCATTGCCCTGCTGTTTGCCGGCGCAGCCTGGTACGTGGGGCGCATCTTCTGGCGGTCCTTTTTCTCCAAAGACCAGACGGCCTGCGCCAAGGGCTGCGGCGGGGCCTGCTCCACCATTGATGTGGACCGCCTGCAGCGCACTATTGAGTTGGCCGCCGCCCGCGAAGGGGCCAAAGCATAACGGCGCAATATTCTTGCCCTCGGATATAACCCGCCCCCGTGCCGGCTACGTATAGTCCGGCACGGGGGCTTTTCTGTAGCCCTCAGATTCCTACTGACCGCATCTCTACCTATTCCCTAAAACACCCCTCGCCATGCAGGACAAAGAAGAAGAACGCACCCTCGTAAACGTAGAGCGTAGACTGAACAAGGACGGCTTCACGGCTGACTTCCGCGTTACGGATGGCCGTTTGCACACCATTGACACTGACCGGGACAAGAGCTACGGCCCCAATGAAGTGACTATCGTAGACTTCTACCGCTTCGAGGGCGAGAGTAACCCCGACGACATGTCTATTCTCTACGCCCTGCAGACCACTGATGGCGTAAAGGGCACTATTTCCTCCGCCTTCGGCACTTACGGCGACTCTGACGCGCTGGAGTTCCTGAAGCAGGTAGAGGACCTGGGCAAGAACCTCGATAAGAAGCACATGTAGTCTCTGACTCACATGGCTCAAAAAGAAAAGGCGTTCCGAATTTGTTCGGAACGCCTTTTCTTTTTGCAACAGCCTGAGCGGGTTACTGTACTACTCCAAACCGGCCGCCCTGAGCATCAAGCAGCACCGTGTGCCGGGTGAAGGCCTCGTTACCGAGCATGCCACCCATGCCCGATACCTGCATCAGGGCCCGCTGCCAGAAGCTCACGTTATCAATGTACGTAACGGAGTGCAGCGGCAGCGCCTGGGTACCAATGTGCAGAGTCGCCGCTGAGGCTACGGTGTGGGCGTTAAGGGTTTTGCCCCAGGAGTTCACGCCCGATACGCTGGGCCTGGCCGCCGAAGTGGCTAGTTTTTCCCAGTTGGCCTGGCTGGTGAGCAGCGAGAATGCGCTGCTGCCCGAGTCGAATAGGTAGTTCTGCTGGTCGTTCTGTACGGTGGCCTGCACCAGTACCCGGCGGTTATCGAAGCTGAGTTTGGTGAACTGGGCCCGTTGGGTGAGGCTGTCGGGCAATTGGGCATACAGGCTGAAGCGCTGATGGGGAAAATCAATAACCAACGACTGATTCACCAGCACATCGGCCCCCAGCGAGCCGATGACGAACGGAGCGGTGCTATCGGCCGGCAAGGTGGTGGTACCGTAGCGCAATACCGGCGCTTTGGCCACCGATACCTGCGCGTTACCCAACCCGAACCGTACGGCCCGGAGCGTATCGTGCTGGGGCAGCAGGGCATTTTGGGTAGCGGGGTAGGCGGCGCGCAAAGCGGCCAGCGGGTTGGCGTAGAATACCGTGTACGGGGCGCCGGTATCAAACTGCAGGTAGCAGGTACGGGCGCACCCGGCCAGCTGCACCGGCACCAGCAGCACCGCGTGGGGCCGCGCCGGCGTAACGGTGGAGTCGCCCTGCCAGGCAAACGTAGTGGTAGCGGGTAGCCCAGCCACCGTAAGCTGATTGGCCGGCGGCGCAAAGGCCTGACGAGCGTAGAAGTACCCGCCAATGCCGCTGGCTACCAGCAGCACGACCAGAACGAGGAGAACTTTAAACAGGGTTTTCATAGCAGAGCAGGAACAGGTGGTTGATGTCACCAAAAGTGCGGGTTGCCTGCCCTCGGCCCTGCGTCATTCTACCGTCATTTACCCGTCATTAGGTGTATGTAATTGGTGTATAGTGATTTATAAAATTGGGGTTTACAGGCGAGTCGGGTAGATATCCAAGTGGCCTTTGCGCAGCTGCATCCCGTTGTAGCCTATTATCAACACGTTGAAGCCATAGGTAAGCACTACCATTCCGACGTATAGGCCGGGAAAAACCGTGCGGTGTGCGCCGGCCAGCAGCAGCTGCGCTACCAGTATCAGCATGAAGGCGAAGAAGCTGCCTACCTGCCACAAAATCTGGAAGCCGAGCACCCGCCGGCCCACCTCGGCCACGTGCGCCGTGGTATGCCGGCGGGCCCGCCACAGCCACCATGGCACCAGAATATTGAGCAGCGGCAGCACCAGAAAGCTCAGGGCACTCAGGTTCAGCAGCTGCAGAAAATCGGGGTCGGAGCGGAGGGTGGTCGGGACTACGACCGGGGGCGCGGGCGGGATGGGCAGGGCCGGCTCGGGCTCCGGCCGGAAGGCTTCCAGCGGTACATCCAGCGCAGCGGCCAGGGCCTGCAGGGTATAGCCCCGCGGCTCGGTTTCGCCCTGCTCTACCCGCTGAATGGTGCGCAAACTCACCCCCGACTGCTCCGCCAGCACCTCCTGCGACAAGCCCTTACTTTTGCGGATAGCCGTGATGCGCGCAGTCGAAAACATGGAGTAGGAATAACGGACGGGTAGGTGCCTACCAAGATAGGCGCTTCACCGCATATCCGGCCCCGGCCCGGTATTCCAACGCTTCACAATTTCACCGCTACCCCCACACTTTGGTGCCCTCGGTGCAGTTGCGGCACATGTCTATCTGGTCGCGGCCTTTGAGCAGGGAGCTGCGGAAGCGCTGGTACTTAGGGCCGTGCCAGAGCTGGCGGAAGGTCTGGGTCTGCAGGTCGCCGAGGCGGTACTCCGCGTCCTTATCGAAGCAGCAGGGCACCACTAGTCCGTCCCAGGTAATCACGCAGCTGTGCCACATCTTCCAGCAGTGGTTGAGCAGCCGGTTTTTGATGCTCCAGGTACCGTCCGGGTTGTTTTCGTAGCGGGAGTAGTAGTCAATGGTGGGGATGAGGGGGCTGCCGTTGTGGTAGTCGTAAATCTGGGCGGTTTTAAACCACACGTCATCTACGCCCAGCTCCTGGGCCAGTTGCTTGGCCTCCTCAATCTGGTGCTCGTTGGGGCGGACCACCAGAAACTGAAACACCACCCGCGGCGTCTGGCTTTTCAGCTCCCGCCGCCACTTAATCAGGTTCTTGGTTCCCTCCAGCACCTTATCCAGCTTACCGCCCACCCGGTACTGCTGGTACACGTCCTGGGTAGTGCCGTCCAGGGAAATAATCAGCCGGTCGAGACCCGATTCCACGGTGCGGCGGGCGTTGGTGTCGTTGAGGTAATGGGCATTGGTGCTGGTGGCCGTATAAATGCCTTTGCGACTGGCGTACTGCACCAGGTCTAGGAAGTTGGGGTGCAGGTATGGCTCGCCCTGAAAGTAGAAAATCAGGTACCAGAGCCGGGAAGCTACCTCGTCGATGGTCTTTTTGAACAGCGCATCGGGCAGCATGCCGGTAGGCCGGGTGAAGGAGCGCAGGCCGCTGGGGCACTCGGGGCAGCGCAGGTTGCAGCTGGTGGTGGGCTCGAAGCTCAGGGCCACCGGCAGGCCCCAGTGGCGCGCCTTGCCCGTGAGCTTGCTCAGGGCGTAGCCGCCCACCACCTGCGCCCCGTTCCAGAGGCGGCCGGGGGTAGCTTTCGACAGGAAGTTGAGCGCGTCAGTGAGGAGGGAGGCCATGGGAAAGGCGAAGGTACGGCACCAGTAACAAGCAGCGGCGGAAATCCTCTCTGCGACGGGACGTGAGCAGTTCTGAAAAATATTTTTCGCCCCCGTGTGGAATCTGTCGGGGGCTCGCATCTATCCAGCAGAACCCGGCCGGTTCCCATTCATACACCGCTATTCTCTCTGCTGATGAAACCCTTGCTGTATGGCCTGCTGGCGGCCGGACTACTAACCGCGCCTGGCGCGGCCACCGCCCAAAAAAATACCACTGAAACCCAGCGTCCGGCCCGCTATACCGTGCAGGGCCGCGTAGCCGAACGGACCACTGGTCAGGGCCTGCCGGGTGTTACGGTGCTGATGAAGGGTACCACCGTGGGTGCCAGCACCGACCAGGATGGCCGCTACCAGTTACTGGTGCCCGCTGGAGCTACTACGCTTGTTTTCAGCTCCATTGGGTACGTAACGCAGGAGGTAAAACTCACCGGCCAGACGGTCATCAACGTAGCTTTGACCGCCGACCAGAAGGCGTTGAGCGAAGTAATAGTAACAGGCGGCCCTATCCGCATCCGCGGCAACCGGACGTACGAAAAGCGGCGGGCTAATAAATCGGCACCTGCCAGCGTGAGTTATGATCTACAGGGCGTAGCCCCCAGTCCGTATTACGCCCATGTACAGGAAAACGGGTTTCAGCTGGTAGCGAAAGAGCCGCTGAGTACCTTCAGCATTGATGTGGACGCGGCCAGCTACAGCAACGTGCGCCGCTTCCTGCAGCAGGGCCAGCTGCCGCCCCCCGATGCCGTGCGGGTGGAGGAAATGCTCAACTACTTCCAGTACGACTACCCCCAGCCCGCCGCCACGGCCGCCGAGCCCTTCCGCATTATCACCGAGCAGGCCCAGTGCCCCTGGAACACCGAGCATCAACTGGTGCAGGTGGCCCTGCAGGCCCGCCAGGTAGCCACCGAGAAGCTGCCCCCCGCCAACCTGGTATTTTTGGTAGATGTGTCGGGCTCGATGCAGGGCGAGGACCGGCTGGGACTGGTGCAGCAAAGCCTGCGCCTGCTCACCAAACAGCTGCGGCCCCAGGACCGGGTGGCGCTGGTGGTGTACGCCGGGGCCGCCGGCACGGTGCTGCCGCCCACGGCCGGCACCGAGCGGGCCACCATTCTGCAGGCCATTGATAACTTGGCGGCGGGTGGCTCCACGGCCGGGGGCGCGGGCCTGCGCCTGGCCTACCAGGTGGCCCGGCAGCACTTCAGCAAAGAGGGCAACAACCGCGTGCTACTCTGCACCGATGGCGACTTCAACGTGGGTGAGCAGAGCGACGACGCCATGGAGCACCTCATTGAGCAGGAGCGGGAAAGCGGCGTGTTCCTGACGGTGCTGGGCGTGGGCCAGGGCAACTACCAGGACAAGAAAATGGAGCTGCTGGCCGACAAGGGCAACGGCAACTACGCCTACCTCGACAACCTCGACGAGGCCCGGCGGGTGCTGGTCCAGCAGTTCGGCGGCACGCTGTTCACCCTGGCCAAGGATGTGAAGCTGCAGGTGGAGTTCAACCCTAGCCGGGTGCGCGAGTACCGTCTGGTAGGCTACGAAAACCGCCTGCTGGCCGCTGAGGACTTCAATAATGACCGCAAAGACGCCGGCGAGCTGGGCTCGGGCCACACCGTTACGGCCCTCTACGAGGTGGTGCCCGTGGGCGCGCCAGGCTCGGTGGATCCGCTAAAGTACCAGACCCCTCAGCCCGCCGCGCCGGCCCCGGCTTCGGCGGAGATGCTCACCGTGAAGCTGCGCTATAAGGAACCCCAGGGCCTCACGAGCCGCAAGCTGGAAGTGCCGCTTACCGGCACCGCCCGGCCCATCCAGGAGGCCAGCGAGAACCTGCGGTTTGCAGCGGCCGTGGCCCAGTTTGGCATGCTGCTGCGCCAGAGCGACTACCGCGGCACGGCCACCTACGAAACCACTACCCGCCTGGCCGACGGAGCCCGCCGCTTCGACCCCGACGGATACCGCGCCGAGTTGGTGCGCCTCGTCAAACTGGCGGAAGGCCTGCGCCCCGAAGCCTATGGCGCACGGTAAGGTTCTTTAATTTGAAAAATAACTATCAGATTTTCAGAAACATGCAACCAAATACTGGCTTTCTGTGCTCTTGATTCTGCCTGGACTCCACACTAGCCGAAGATTCCGGGCGTTTCGGCTCTGATTTCACTTTTACCGAAGGCGGCCCACCTTCACTCACAAGGCGGCAGGTGCGGGAGGTTGCAGACTCCGGCGCTGGTTCACGCTGCCGGGCCGCCTTCGGTTTTATTATTCTATCCGGGTGTCGTATCCTCCCGCTTCTGCATCCTATGTGTAGCAAAAACGGCCCCGCTGGCTAGCAGCGGGGCCGTTTATCGTTTGCCGGGTAAGTAGCAGCTTTTTAGAACGAGTAGTTCACCGAGGCCTTAATCACGCGGTTGTAGGCGTTGAAGTTGTTGTTTTTGTCGAGCGAGGTGAGGCCGTAGTCATATCCGGCGCTCAGGCCCAGGCCGTTCTGGAACTGGTAGCCCAGGCCACCTACTACCCCAAAGTCAACCTGGCGGAACTGGTCTTTGATGTCGAAGTTGGTGTTGATGGCGTTGAAGCCCAGCGCTCCAGCTTTTACCTGGGCCTTACCCGAGAGTAGCACCGACGCCTGCGGACCGGCGTACACATAGAACCCATCCGTCAGGTAGGCCTTGGCCAGCAGCGGAATATCCAGGTAGGCCAGGCGGCCGGTGGCGGTTACTTTGGCGTTCAGGAAGTCAAACTGCTCCAGCGGAATCCGGCCCGTGAGGATGGTGCCCTTCTCGGAGTAGCCGATACCGGGCTCAATGGCGAAGCGCGGACCCAGCGGCAGCGTAGCATAGAGGCCGGCGTAGAAACCGGGCTTCATTTGCTTGGTTACGGCCCCGTTGGTGTACTCGGCCAGATCCATCACGCTGCTGACGGCGTCGCCCGAGAAATCAGAGACGTTGACGCCAGCCCGCACCCCGAATTTCACCCCATCCGTAGCCGTGGAGGATGAATAAGAAGGTGTAGCACGCACCGCGCGGGCCTGAGCCGGACCGGTGTACTTCGGCACCCTGTGAGTAGTCACCTGGGCTTCAGCAGCCGACGAGAAAACTGAAAATAATAGAGTAGCAGCGGCCAGGCGGCCGAAAAGACGCTTCGTATTCATGGCAGGAAAGGTGTTGGAAGGAGAAACCGGCCGCCGCGTTTGTGCAGGGTGGGCCGCCAGATGACACTCAGTATTTCAAAACCGTGCCAACTTTTTATCACCCCCGAATTACTAAGCCCCTAAACACAGTTTGCTGCCCATGAAACACGGGCAGTAAACTGTGTTAATATCTAATTCAATTTTACATAGTTGCTTCACAAACAATATAGTATGCTGTGCCGGTTACGGCTTGATGGCTCCGTTCAGTAGGTGCATGATGCCGTTGTAGGCCTGTTGGTCAATCAGCGAAAAGGAGGTTTGCTGAGCCTCTACTCCGGCGTAGGTTGTAGTGCTAACCTCAAAGCCGTAGTGCGCTGGGGTGTTAATAGCCGGAAACGTGTAGCTGCCGGTGAGCCGGAGTGTACTATCCCACTGGGTAGCGCCGGCCAGGGTGGGGCGCTTTTCGCCCATTATGGTGCTGGACGTCAGATGCTGGGTGATGATGTGCAGGCGTAGCGTAGTAAGCAGGGCCGCATCGGGCACGTCGCTTAGGCTTGCCCAGGCAGAATTCTGGCGCTGCCACCGGGCCCGCAGGCCGGCATCGGAGGGCAGCAGTACGGTATAGTCGGTTTGGGGCGCGGTCAGCTCGGCCAGCAGGGCGGCGGCGGCGGGGCGTTGCAGGGCCTGCCAGAAAAGAGTGTGCTGGCTTCCGGTCTGTTGGGCCTGGGCCTGAATGAGTTCGGTCAGCGACTTGGTGCCGGGTAGTATCACCTGCTGTAGCGCATGCACCGTCCCTTCGGTCAGGGCAGTTCCTTTAACTGGGGTAACTGCCCCCGTAATGCCGTTGATGCTGACGAATTCGTTGTGGCGGGCCACCTGCAGTTCGCGGCGGGCGGCACTGGGCGCGGCCAGCAGCGTGGTGAACTGAGCGTATCCAAATGTGCTCAGGCTGCTGAGTTGCTGGTTGGGTAGCAAATGATACTGCAGTATTTCGCGCAGCTGTTGCAGTTTATTGGCATCGGTGAGGGCATTGATACGGTCCGCCGTGCTAAAGTCGGCATAGGGACCACTCAGGCGAGTGAAGGCGTCGTTGGTGGGCGCCAGCACCGTGAAAAGTGCTGCGGGCTTCAGTTCCGGCAGGAGCCCGGTTTTGCGCAGGCCGGCGTAGAAAGTGCTGTACTGCGCGTCATCGGCCAGGTGCTTTTCCAGCTGCGTTACGGGCACGGCCGGCTCCGTATCGTGCTGGCAGCTCATCAGGCCCAGCAGGCCCGTCAGGAATACAAGTAGGAGTCGAAGCGTTTTCATAGAAGTAGTAAGGTAGAAGTAGCGCAGCATGTGGGCTAACGTATGTGTAAGCTGGTGCTGATGAGGCCGGACGCGGAACGGACCTGGAGCTGGTAGTGGCCTGCGGGCCATTGGCGGGTATCCAGGGTAAGGCTGACGGTGGCAGCTGCTACCAGTTGCGGCGGCTGCACCGGGTGATTCTGCGCGTCCAGCACACTCACCTGCAGGGCTCCGTGGCGGGCCGGGAGCTGCACCTGGAAGTAGCCTTTGTTTTCAGCATCAGGCACTACCACCAAACCCGCCCGCGCCGCGGCGCAGGTGCCCGCTTGCTCTGATGACTCAGTTTCGCCCGCAGCAATGCAGTGCCATTGTGGAGTATAGCTCAGCAGAGGCAGGCTCGTGCAGAGCAGCAGAAACAGGATTTTCATAGCGTAGAAAGGTGGGCAACAGCAGCAGAGGAACCGTTACAAAGGTGGGTATTGAAGCCCCCTTGCCGCCTCACCGGAAAGCGGTAATCTGACCTACCGGAAAACCAGTATTTTTTCCGTAGCTCGTCCGTTTTCTGAAAAACCCGAGCATGTTTGCAGCCGCTATGCTGCAGCTACTATCTGGTTTTTGGGGTGGGCGGGTACTGGTAGTGTGGGGAGTACTCCTGCTACTGCTGCCCCGGCTGACTCATGCCCAGCGGTCCATCGACAGCCTGCGGCAAGCTCTGCGTGCTACCCCGGCCGATACCGAGCAGGTGAAAACAGCCCTGCGGCTATCCACCGCACTGGCCGCCACCGATACCGCCCAGGCCCGGCTGGTAGCCGCGCAGGCCTTGCGGCAGAGCAAGCGCCTGGGCTATACGTACGGGCAGGCACACAGCTGGCTGCAGCTCAGCGCCCTGCATCTTATTGGGCACCGGTTTAGGCCCGCCCGGCAGGCGGCCGGGCGGGCCGGGCAGGTGGCGGCGCCGCTGCTGCGCCAGGCACCGGGGAGCCTGCGGGTACGGCGGCTGCTGGCCGGCATTGCCAACAACCTCGGCAGCGCCGCCGACCAACAGGGCCGGGTGGCTGCCGCTACCCGGTACTACCTGCAGGCCGCTGGTTATCTGGAGGGCACGCCGGAAACTGCCGTGCTGCTCACCGTATACTCCAACCTGGGCCGCAATTTTCAGCTGCTGCGCCAGCCCGAGCAAGCAACCCGGTACTGGCGGCGGGCAGTGGCCGCCGGTGGCTCTGCGTCCCGGCCTGAGCTGTTGCCGGCTTATCTGCAGCTGGCCGCCTGGCACCTGCAGCAGCAGCACCCCGACAGTGCCCTGTACCTTTTGCAGCTGGCCCGCACCCTCCGGCCCGAAAGCAGCCTGTACGCGGGCGAGTACTATGGCGCGCTGGGGCAGTATTACCTGTTTCAGCAGGAGCCGGAGCGGGCGTATCCGGCCCTGCAACGAGCCGCCACCTACGCCACCCGTAAAGGCGACCCCGCCTATCAGGCCCGGCTGCTGTTCAGTCTGGGCCAGATGGAAGCGCAGTTAGGCAATACCAGTAAAGCCGTGGAGCTGCTGCGCAACAGTCTGCAACTGCTGCAGGGTTTGCACGATATGGAGCAGGAAGCGGCTGTACTGACGGCCTTGGGCCGCGTGGCCGAAGCCAACAGCCAGTATCAGGCGGCCCTGGGTTACGTCCGCCGCAGCCAGTCTCTGCGCGACTCCCTGGCGGCAACTACCGTGCGGCAGCAGGTCAATCAACTGGAAACTCAGTACCGCACCCGCCAGCAGACCCAGCAGCTTCGGCAGCTCCGGCAGCAGCAGCAGGCGCAGCAGCTGGCCTTCCGCCAACAGCGCCGGCTTACCACCGTGTATCTGCTGCTGGCGGTAGTGCTGGGCGCGGCCGTACTGCTGGCGCTGGGGCTGCTTCGGCACCGGCGGCGGTTGGCCCGGCAACAGCAGGAGCTGCAGCAGCAGCGCATCCGGCAGCTGGAGCAGGAGCAGGAGTTGCGCGCGGCTCAGGCCGTGCTACAGGGTCAGGAGGAGGAGCGCCGCCGCGTGGCCCGCGACCTGCACGACGGCCTGGGCGGCATGCTTTCCACCGTGAAGCTCTATCTGGGTACCCTGCGCAGCCGGCACCCATTGCCGGCACCCGCCACTGAGTTGCTGGGCCAGTCAGTAGAGCACCTGGACAGCTCCATCAGTGAGCTGCGGCGCGTGGCCCGCAACCTCATGCCCGAGGCCCTGCTGGCGCTGGGACTGGCCCAGGCCGTGCAGGATTTCTGTGACGCCCTGCGCCGCGCGGGCCAGGTGCAGCTGGAGCTGCATCTGCACGGCCTCGATACCCGCCTGCCGCCCACCATCGAAACCGGGGTGTACCGCATTGTACAGGAACTGCTGAACAACGTGGTGAAGCACGCCCGGGCCAGTCACATATTAGTGCAGCTCATGCGCCACGACGCCCTGCTGCACGTGGTAGTAGAGGACGATGGCCAGGGTTTCGACCCGACACTGGCCAGTTCGGGGGTGGGCCTGCGCAACCTACAGGCCCGGGCCGAACAGATGGGCGGTCAGCTTACTTTTGAATCCGAAATCAACCAGGGCACCACGGCTACCCTCACGCTGCTGCTGTCGGCGGCAGATGCTGCCCCCCAATCTTTCTCCCTTACCTCAAGTTGATATAGATGGCTGCTATCCGTGTACTGCTCGTCGATGACCACCGCATGGTGCTGGAAGGTCTGCGGCTTCTGCTCCAGCCGTTGCCTCACATTCAGGTGGTGGGCACCTGCGCCAGTGCCGCCGAGGCGCTGGCCGCCGTGGCCGCCGAGGCACCCGATGTAGTGCTGCTGGACCTTAACCTGCCCGACCAGCCCGGCAGCGCCGTGTGCCGCCAGCTTGCCAGCACTTACCCAAGCGTAAAAGTACTGGTGCTCACCACCCTCAACGAGAAAAGCATGGTGCAGCGGCTGATGCAGGACGGCGCCGCCGGCTACGTACTCAAGAATGCCTCCCCCGAGGAGCTGGCCGAAGCCATCAGCCGGGTGCACGCGGGCCGCAAGTACTTCAGCGACGAAGTACAGGAGCTACTGTTGCAACCTACCCCGCCCGCGCCGGCCGTACCGACCCTCACCCGGCGCGAAAAAGAAATCCTGCCCCTCATTGCCCAGGGCCTCACCAGCCAGGCCATTGCCGATCAGCTGTTCCTGAGCGCCCTCACCGTGGAAACCCACCGCCGCAACATCCTGGCAAAATTCGAGGTGAACAACACGGCCGCCCTGATTCGGCTGGCTGGGGAGCACGGGTTGTTGTAGAAATCCGTTTTAATAGACCGTCATTCCGAGCGAAGCCGAGGAATCTCGCGTGCTGACGTTGCCAAACTATCCGTCATGCTGAGCTTGTCGAAGCATCTCTACCGCTTCGTTAGATTACCATCACAACGTCAGCACGCGAGATTCCTCGGCTTCGCTCGGAATGACGGTCTATTAAAAAACCTGCTCAACGGCTTGCCGCGCGCTGGTTGTACTGGCGCACCACCGTTTCCAGCTCGGCTAAGCCGTAGCCGGGCTGCCGGGTGGCTACGCGCTGGGCCAGCTCTTTATCAGCGGCCAGAAAACCGGCTACCTGGCTGGCGAACTTCTCGGGGTCGATGCGCAGGATGGTGCCGTCGGCGCGGCGCAGGTACCACCGGGCACCGACTGTTACGCTGCCCGAAGCTGGTGTGCTCAGCACCGGGGCCGAGCCCATAAAGCTGGCCACCGGCAGGGGCACTGTCTTCACCCGGAATACCTCCACCGGTCCCGCTACCCGCAGGGCGGCCAACTCGCCTAGCTCCTTCGGGTCCGGCTGCATCAAGGCCGAATAATGGTTGCCCACCCGCACCCACCTGACGTTGGCGGCGGCTATCAGCTTGGGTTTGAGGCTGGCGGAGGCGGGCAGGCTGATATAGTAAGGCACCACTGCCTCAAAGCCGGCATCGGTGGTGGGCAGACAGACCCGCACCACGGGGCCACGCTTAGGTACCAGCGTGCCCCATGCATAGGTGTGGCCGCCGTAACCCGGGGCGGTGCCAGTAGTGTCAGGAGCTTGAGCCGGGCCGCTCAGCAATAGGAGCAGGGTAGAAATCAGCATAGAAATAGGAAGAAAGGCGTAGGAAGCCTGCCTGGCAAAAACAGTGCTAAGCTGCTCCGTTACGGCTTCGACTCGGCTATTCCTTCCTCTATCTTATTCAAAAAAGCATGCCCATCTCTTAATACTTTTTCTAGCTGAATTTTAGCCTCCTGAAAGTGTGGATATGCCTGTTGGGGCCTTTTAAGCTGCATGTTGAGGGCACCCAGATAAAACTGTAGCAAGCCCTGCGCGGTAGGTTCCTTGGACGCCGTGGGTAGCTGGCTGCTGAAAAAGGCCTCCGCCTCCGCCCACTGATTATTATTCTGGTAAATGTCCATGATGTCGTTGAACATCTGGTCGTCGGCCGGATTGAGCTGGTACAGCTTGGCGGCCCAGCCCGGTGCCTCCGGTGAGTGGGCCGCCACCGCCAACCGCAGCATCCCCAGCATGGAAGGCGTATCCTGCGGGTTCAGGGCCAGGCTTTGCTGATAGGCGGCTTTGGACTCGGCCGGTTTCTGCTGCTGCTCCTGCAGCATGCCCAGCATACGGGCGGCATCGGCCCGGCGGCGCGGCTCGTCCACGTACAGGTTGTAGGCGGCTTTGGCGTGCGGAATGCCTTCAGCGGATTTCTTCTGCAGCCAGAGCGCGTACGAGAGGTTGTAGTGCGAGTTGGGATAATCGGCCTTCAGCGCCACCGACTTTTCGAAGGCCACCGTGGCGGGCACCACTTGGTCGCGCAGGAGCTGCACGTAGCCCAGCCCGAAGTAGGAGGTGTAGTCGCCGAGGCCGTGGGCGTGGGCCGCGTTGTAGTAGCGCAGCACCAAATCCTGCTTTTGCTGCTCGGGCTTGTCCTGCTCCCCGCACCCACACGCAAGCACCGCGTACCAATAGTCGCCAAGGCCTTTGCTGAGGGCATAGTTGGTGGGGTACTTGCGTTGCAAGCGGTTGAGCTCCAGCGGCAGGTTCAGCAGGTGCATGGAGTAGTTGCCTTCCCGGCCGCGCAGCTTTTCTACGGTTTCGCCGGGGGCCAGGTCGCGCAGGCCGAACCCCTGGTGGCCCATGCTAATGAGGTAGTAGTCCAGCACCAGCTTTTCCTTGGCCAGTAGCACCTCCGGCTGCAGGTTTTTGGGGTCGGCCTTGTCCAGCACGGTAAAAGCCGATTCGTATTTCTTCTCTTGTGTGAGCTGGGCTGCCTGAGCCAATACAGTTGGCACGGGAGTTTGGGCCGAGGCTGCCTGAATGGTCAGCGCTAATGCTGTAACTATGCTATAAACGCGCATTAATCAACGAGTTGTCTATCCTGTTTTTGCGTGCAGCACGCAGGCCGCCACGGTAGCGGAAAGTTGCCGTTTTTTCGACTGATTTCGGATACAAACGAACAGTTGTTCGGGCTTTTTTTACATTTTTTGTTTGGAATTACCGCCGGCCGGTCCCACCTTGCCGACAGTAAAAGCCCCTGACACTCATGGCTCAGCCCACGGCCCGCTTCTTTTTTAGCTATACCTTCTACTACGCCCACGCGTAGTCGAGCGGCCTCCCTGTAGCCTTCCTAACCCGAATCCTTCAGCGCCTCTCGACAACTTCGGGAGGCGCTTTTTTTACGCTCATTTTCTCCGCCCCATGGCACCGCAGGCATTCTTTTATTACGGCTTTAGCTACGGCTTCTTTTACCGGAAGCCGCCGGGGTCCACTTGCCAGCTGTGAACGGTTATCCTTCACACCACAGCAACCCAGGGCCCCACACCGGAGGCCCTTTTTTGTTGCCTGTCAGTCAAACTCACCAGCTCACAATTTCACCACTTCACCGCATGATTGCCATTCAGGGTTTCGCCGGAAGTTTCCACCAGATAGCCGCCCACCAGCACTTCGGCGCGGACGTGGCGGTACTGCCCTGCGCCACCTTTACCGGGCTGGTGCAGGCCGTGGCCCAGGGCCGGGCCCGCGCCGCCGTTATGGCCATCGAAAACTCCATTGCCGGCAGCATTCTGCCCAACTACACGCTGCTGCGCAAAACCGGCCTGCGAGTGGTGGGTGAGGTGTACCTGCACATTGGTCAGCAGCTGCTGGCGTTGCCCGGCCAAACCCTGGCCGATATCCGGGAGGTACACTCGCACCCCATGGCCCTGCTGCAATGCGCTGATTACTTGGGTCAACACCCGCACTGGAAGCTGGTGGAAACCGAGGATACGGCCCTGAGTGCCCAGCGCATCCGGGAGCAGCAACGCACGGGCGTGGCGGCCGTAGCCGGGCACCTGGCCGCCGAGCTGTTCGACCTAAACGTGCTGGCCGCCGATATTCAGTCGGAGAAAAACAACTACACCCGGTTTCTGGTGGTGGCCCGCCCCGACGATGCCCGGCCGGTAGAGCAGCCCACCAAGGCCTCGCTCTACTTCGAAGCACCGCACACTACCGGCAGTCTGGCCCGCATCCTCACGGCCGTGGCTGAGCGGGGCGTGAACCTGAGCAAGCTGCAGTCGTGCCCCCAGCCGGGCCGCACCTGGCACTACTTCTTCCACGCCGATTTGGAGTTTGATGCTCCGGCTCAGCTGGACGAAACTCTGGCTGCCCTGGCTCCCCTTACTGAAAATCTGCAACTGCTGGGAGCTTACGCTAAAGGACTGGATGACAGCAAAAGCCAGCATTCGGAGCCGGCGAAGAAGCTGCTCACGCTTGCCTAACTGAATAACCGGCTGTTTGTCACAACAAGGCCCTCAACCAACCATTACAACCAACCATCAGCTTACCCTCATGCAAGTTGCCAGCCGCCTTCAGCATATTCAGGAATACTACTTCTCCCAGAAGCTGCGGGAAATTGACGGCATGAACAAAGCCGGCGCGCAGGTGATTAACCTCGGCATCGGTAGCCCCGATATGCCCCCGCACCCCAAGGTTATTGCCGCCCTCACCCGCGCCGCCGAGCAGCCCAACACCCACGCCTACCAGGGCTACAAGGGCGTGCCCGCGCTACGCCAGGCCATGGCCGACTGGTACCAGCGGCAGTACGGCGTGGCCCTGAACCCCGACACGGAACTGCTGCCGCTGCTGGGCTCCAAGGAAGGCATCATCCACATCAGCATGACGCTGCTGGAGGCCGGCGACGAGGTGCTGATTCCGAACCCCGGCTACCCGGCCTACCGCGCCGCCGCCCACCTCAGCGGCGCCACCCCCATCGACTACGACCTGAAACCAGAGAACAACTGGCTACCCGACCTGCAGGCCCTAGCCCAGCACGACCTGAGCCGGGTGAAGCTGATGTGGGTGAACTACCCGCACATGCCCACCGGCACGGCCCCCAGTCCCGAGTTCTTCGAGCAACTGGTGGCGTTTGCCCAGGCCCACAACATCCTGCTGGTGCACGATAACCCCTACAGCTTCATCCTGAACCAGACTCAGCCCCAGAGCCTGCTGGCGGTGCCGGGGGCGCGGGAAGTGGCTCTGGAGCTGAACTCCCTAAGCAAGTCGCACAACATGGCGGGGTGGCGCGTGGGGCTGCTGGCCGGCCGGGCCGACGTGCTGCAGGACGTGCTCCGCTTCAAGAGCAACCTCGACTCGGGGATGTTTCTGCCGGTGCAGCTGGCCGCTGTGGAGGCCCTGAACCTGGATGCCAGCTGGTACGAGGAGCTGAACGCCCACTACCGGGCCCGCCGGGAGCTGGTGTTTGAGCTGCTGCACCTGCTGGGCTGCTCCTTCGATGCCAATCAGGTAGGCCTGTTCGTGTGGGCGCAGGTACCGACCACGTATGCCGACGGCTACGCCCTCAGCGACGAAATTCTGCAACAAGCCCGGGTGTTCCTGACGCCGGGCGGCATCTTCGGCAGCAACGGCAACGGCTTCATTCGCATCAGTCTGTGCCAGCCCATCGAGGTGCTGCAGCAGGCACTGGGGCGGGTGCGGGAGGCATTAGGCAAATAATCTCATCGTCATGGTAGTTACCATCATCGGAATTGGCCTGATTGGCGGGTCGCTGGCCCTGAGCCTCAAGGAAACCGCCCTGGCCCACCACATCATTGGGGTGGACCGCAGCCCCGAGCACCTGCGCGAAGCCGTGGCCATCGGCCTCATCGATGAGCCCACCCAGGACCTATCCGAGGCCGTGCGCCGCGCCGACCTGGTAGTGGTGGCCGTGCCTATGGACGCCATGCTCAAGGTGCTGCCCCAGGTGTTAGACGCGGCCACCGAGCGGCAAACGGTTATCGACGTAGGCTCCACCAAGGCCCTGCTGCTGGGCGCAGTAGAAAATCACCCGCAACGGAGCCGGTTTGTGGCGGTACACCCAATGGCCGGCACCGAGTACTCGGGACCTTCGGCGGCTTTGCCGGGGCTGTTTCGGGATAAGACGCTGGTAATCTGCGACGCGCCCCGTAGCGCCCCGGATGCCGTGGCGCGGGTGGAGGCCGTGTTTGGGCGCTTGGCCATGCGGCTGGTGTACATGGATGGCACCGCCCACGATCTGCACACAGCCTACATTTCGCACATTTCGCACATCACCTCCTTTGCCCTGGCCCTCACGGTGCTGGAAAAGGAAAAGGAAGACGAGCAGATTTTCGCCCTGGCCAGCGGTGGTTTCGAATCAACGGTGCGCCTGGCCAAAAGCTCGCCCGATATGTGGGTGCCCATCTTCCGCCAGAACCGGGAAAACGTGCTGGATGTGTTGGATGAGCATATTCACCAGCTTCAGCACCTGCGCCAGCTGTTGAATCAGGAAGACTATTCGGCTGTTTATCAGCAGATCCAACAGGCCAACCTCATCAAGAAAATTCTGAAGTAAGCTGTTGTTACACAGCCGCTCCTCGCAAAACATACAACCTAATCATACCATGAGTCAGTCGCTTACCTCTGAGCAACCCGTTGCCACCTCGTTGCTGAAGAAAAAACCGCTTATCATTTCCGGGCCCTGCTCCGCCGAAACTGAGGAGCAGCTCATTGCCACCTGCACCCAACTGGCCGCCACAGGCAAAGTAGATATGCTGCGGGCCGGCATCTGGAAGCCCCGCACCAAGCCGGGCATGTTCGAGGGCATCGGCACCAAAGGGCTGCCGTGGCTGCAGAAAGCCAAGCAACTCACCGGCCTGCCCACCACGGTGGAGGTAGCTACGCCCAAGCACGTGGAGGACGCGCTGGCTTTCGATGTGGACGTGCTCTGGATTGGGGCCCGCACCACAGTAAACCCCTTCTCGGTACAGGCCCTGGCCGATGCGCTACGGGGCGTGGATATTCCGGTGCTCATCAAAAACCCCGTGCACCCCGACCTGGAGCTGTGGCTGGGGGCCGTGGAGCGCCTAGCGAAAGTGGGCGTGAAAGACCTGGGCCTCATTCACCGGGGTTTTGCCAGCTACGGCAACACCGAGTTCCGCAACGCGCCCATGTGGCACCTGCCCATTGAGATGAAGCGCCGCCTGCCCGAGCTGCCCATCATCTGCGACCCGAGCCACATCTGCGGCAACCGCACCGGTTTGGCCGCCGTGGCCCAGAAAAGCATCGACCTGGATTTCGACGGGCTGATGCTGGAGTCGCACATTGACCCAGACAATGCCTGGAGCGACGCCAAACAGCAGGTAACGCCCCAACGTCTGGCCGAGCTGCTCGACGGCCTCATCTGGCGTCACGAAACCACCGACCAGCAGGAGTTCCTCAGCAAGCTGGCCCAGATGCGCGAGCAAATCAACCAGCTCGACGATGAGATTCTGCATCTGTTGGGCCGCCGCATGCAGGTAGCTGAAAGCATTGGCACCTACAAGAAGGAAAACAACATTACCATTCTGCAAACCAGCCGCTGGAATGAAATTCTGGAGCGTGGCATCCAGAAAGGTCACAAGCTGGGCCTCACCGAAGACTTCATCATGAAGTACTTCGACGCGGTACACCTGGAATCCATCAACCGCCAAAACCGCGTGATGAACCAGAAATAAGTTTCTAGTTGCTGGTTTCTAGTTATTAGAACGAACTAACAACTAGAAACCAGCAACTAGAAACTTATTTCATCCTTTCCTCAATCTGGCTGAGCAGGAAGGCGGCATCTTCCTTGTGGGGGTCGTCGGGGAAGAGTTCCAGGGCGCGGCGGGCGTGCTCCTGCGCTTTCGGAAACTGCTTTAGCTCCAGGAGTACAAAGGCCAGGTTGAGGTGAGCGGTGGCGTAGGTGGGCCGGAGCTGCAACGCCCGCTCAAACGGGACCAGACTTTCCCGGAACTGGCCCAGCCGCTGGTAGGCATAGCCCAGCGCGAAATAGGAAAGATAGTCGCCCTGACCGTGGGCGTGGGCTTCCTGGTACTGGGTAATGGTGCGCCGGAACACCTCATCCTCGCCCAGCTCGGCCTCGGCACAGTCGCACTGCTGCACGATGAAATAGTAGTCGCCGAGGGCGCGGGCCAGCTTGTAGTTATCGGGGAAGCGGGTTTGCAGGCGTTCCAGCACCTTACGCACCGGAAAGGCGTAGCGCAGCGAGTCTTGGCCCAGCTGCCGGATGCTGTCGAGGCTGGGGTCCAGAAGTTTGAGGTTGCGGAAGGCGAAGCGGTGCAGGTTTTCGGTGCCGGCATAGTAGTTCAGGGCCACATCCGTTTTCATCAGCACCACAGCCGGCACGGCGTTGGCGGGGTCGGTGAGGGCGAGCAGCTGCCAGGCAGCTTCGTAGCGACGCTCCAGCACCAGCTGCCGGGCCTGGCGCAAAGCTGTTGCCTCGGCAGCAGCAGCCGTACCCGCGGCCGTTTGGGCCCGGGCCGGGGCCGGCCCCAAGCCGGCGCACAACAGAAAAAACAGGGACAACAGACGCATCATCAGGAATCAAAGATGCGGGTTTTTACCGGCTGGCACCAAGCCACTGAAAAGTCTGAATCCGGCGAGTTGTGGTGGGCTGCTTCCGCCAAAAAATGTGCAGGTTGCCGCCCCAACCCGGCTTCGCAACTTGCGGGCCACGGTTGAGTATAACCAACCCTCCTCTCACCCTTTCCTGCGGGTATGCTTTTTTACACGGTTATGAAGCCCCTGGTGCAGGTGGCCCTGCGCGTTTTTTTCCGGCAGCTGGAAGTGCGCCACCCCGAGCGCCTGCAGCAGCCGGGGCCGCTGCTCATCTGCAGCAACCACCCCAATACCCTCATGGACCCCTTGGTAGCGGCCGTAAACCGCCGCCAGCCCATTGCCTTTCTGGCTAAGAGCACCTTCTTCCAGAATCCCGTTCTGCGGGCCATTATGGAGTCGGGCAATTCCATCCCCATCTACCGCCGCCAGGATGTGGATTCCGGGGCCGAAAAGCTGACGCCCGAGCAGTTGGAAGCCATGAACGAGAAGATTTTCGGCCGCTGCTATGATTACTTCGACAAGGGTGGCACCATCATGATTTTTCCGGAAGGCACCAGCGTGCAGGAGCGGCGGCTGCGGCCCCTGAAAACCGGCGCGGCCCGCATTGCCCTGGGTGCCGAGGCCCGCCACGATTTCCGGCTGGGCCTGCGCATTCTACCCATGGGTATCAACTACTTCGACCCCAGTCGGTTCCGCTCCGATGTGTTTGTGAATGTGGCCGAGCCCATTGCCGTGGCCGACTACGCCACCCGCTACCGCCAGGACCCTGAAGCCGCCGCCGATGCCCTGACTGAGGAAATCCGCCGCCGCATGGAACAACGGCTGGTAATAACCCGCACCGACGAGGAAGACGAGCTGGTGACCCAAGTGGAGCGCACCTTCGGCCAGCACCTCATCCAGGACGACGATGAAACCCTCTACGACAACTTCCAGCTCAGCCGCACGCTGCTGAAGGCCGTGCGCTACTTTGAGGAGCACGATGCCGGCCGTTTGGGCGAGGCCCGCGAGAAGCTGCAGGCCTACCACGAGGAGCTGCACCGCCTGCGCCTCACCGACGATGCGCTGGAGACGCGGGGGCCGTCGGGCGGGCGGCTGCGCCGGGCCGTATCGGCCGGGGTGCGGCTGGTACTGGGTGCCCCGCTCTATCTGTACGGGCTGATCAATAGTTACCTGCCCTACAAAATTCCGTCTTTGGTCGCCCGCAGCGCCACCAAGGATGTGGAGTTCGTGGCTCCCATTATGCTGGTAGTGGGCATGATAACATTTACCGGGTTCTACCTGGGGCAAACGGCGCTGGTGCACCATTTTACGGGCAGCTGGCTCTGGGCGCTGCTCTACTTTGTAAGCCTGCCGCTTACCGGGTTTTACGCCCTGAGCTACGCCGGTAACCTGCGCAGCCGCCTACGCCGTTTGCGGGTGTTGCGCCTGTTCCGGCAGCAGCCCCAGCGCCTGGAAGCCCTGCTGCGCCAGCGTACCGAGCTGGTTCGGTTGCTGCGCGAGGCCCGGGCTACGTATCTGGCGAAGTAGTTGTTAGTTGGTGGTTGCCAGCGCAGAGTTATGTTTTGCAACGAACAACTGACAACCACCAACTAACAATTAAAACCCCCGTTTCAGCCCGCCTCCCAGGGTGAGGATATCTACCAGGCGCAGGCTGCGGTTGGTGAGCCGACTGACAAGGTGCAGGTCGTTGGTACTGAGTTCGGCGTAGGCGGTAGTTGACTGCTGGTGCGGCCCGCCGTAGTTGACCCGGGTGCCAGCCAGTAGCCCCAGCCGCACCGCCGACGACCACCAGTAGTAGCCCGGCCGGTAATTGCCAGCCGAGTTATTGGTGAGGAAAAACTGCTGCCCGGTAGTGTAGTTTATCATGGCTCCCAGCGTAACCGGGGTAGCCTGCCAGCGCGACTGGCCCAACCGGGGCGACCAGGGCAGGTACGTCGTTTTCAGAGTGAAAATGGCCAGCGGCTTGCTGCCACTCAGCCGACGCGGTACGTAACCCACCAACAGTTCCGGCTCCAGCCGCTGCCGGGCAAGCCGGTAGCCGCCCCCCAGTGCTACCAGTCCGGTGCCGCCGGCCACGTGCAGGGTCAGGTAGAAAGGGCCGGCGGCAGGCTCGGGTGCCTGAGCACATGTTTGATTTACAAGTAGGCACAGCGCCAGTGGGAGGCCCGTATGCACCCCGTTACCAATCCAGCCCATACGTTACGGTCTGTAATCGGTACTTGCGCTGCCCCCATACTGTTAATATGTGGTAGCGTTTTTTCTGCAGGCTATAGGTGGTGAGGTACGTAACCCCATCCTGGTATGGCTGCCCAACGGTAAACCGGTGAATGTGCGCCCCCAGGTGAAACACCAGGCGGTTGCAGCCCCGTAGCGCAGCCGTGTAAGCCGGCACTACGGCAGGGTCAAAATCCTCATCCTGGGGCGGTACGTGGCTGACCACTACAGTTTGCCGGGTGCCGGCCGTATCGGTCAACTGCTGCTGCAGCCAGGCTACATCGGGTACCTTGTGGTTGAAGCCGTACTCACGACCATTAGTGTCCAGGCAAATGAACTGGGTGCCCTGATAGCGGAAGGTGTAGTTAAGCGGGCCATATACCTCCTGGTACACCGCCCGCCCATTGCCTACCAAATCGTGGTTGCCAATAACGGTGAGGTAGGGGACACTGAGCAGCCGCAGCCGCTGGTGCACCCACCGAAACTCCCGCGTCAGCCCGAAGTCGGATATATCCCCCCCAATCAGCACGAAGTCAATGCCGGGCTGCTGGTTTACGCTGGCTACAAAGGCCTCAGTTTCATCGTAAAACCGCTGCGTATCCCCCACAAACACAAACCGGATGGTATCGTCGGGGGCTGGAGCGGTCTGCAGCCGGGTCAGCTGCTGCCGGGTGAGGCCGCGCTCCTGCGTCGGTACGTACGCCTGGTTAGGACTGAATTCCACCAGCTGACAGCCGCCCAGCAGTAGCACCATCCCCGCAAAACAGCTCGTCCGCAGCATACGTATGCGGGCAGCCCGGCGCCCACCCCGTTTTCTAAATGTCCAGCTTCAATCCTAAGCTCAGCGTCAGGATGTCAGCAGGGGAAAGCCCCCGTCGATTCTGAACGTAGCTTACGATGTATAAGTCGTTTGTACTGAACTCGTAATACGCGGATAGGTTTCGGCTACGGCCACTGGCTGTGGCTGGCAGCGCGTAGCTCAGCCGGCTGCCGAGCAGTGGCCCAACCCGCGTGTCCGTAGAAAACCAATAGTAACCGGGTTGGTACTGGTCGGGCTCCTCATCGTTGATGGTGCCGTGGGTGTAGCTAAAGTAGCCACCCACCGATAAGGGTTTCAGTGTCAGCTTGTCATGCAGGGGCAGGCTCCACGGTGAGTAAATCAGCTTGGCTGAGGCCAGCGACAGGGCCGAGCCGGCATATTTCTCCGGCACGTAGCCAATGAGAATATCCAGGTCGAGGCGGTCTTTGAGGCTGAAGCCGGCTCCTCCGGCAATCATGCCCAGGCCCCCGCCCGTTTGCAATACTACGTGGTTGGGGCGGTACCAGGGTAGCGGATTGCTGGGAGAAACGCGGCCGGCGGGAGCCGGTGCGGTAGGCACGCCCACAGAGTCGGGCAGGGCACCAGGCACAGAGGAAATGGAAGCCGACACGGCCAGCGGAGCCGCTACCAGGGCGGCCAGAATCAGGCGGAACTGCATCGGAACTAGAATTTTACTTGTTTTAACCGGAATTGCTTGTCGCCCCATACCGTCAGAACAACGTACTGGCGCGACTCGAATGAGGAGGAGTTGATGTAGGTAACTCCGTCGCCGAATACTTCACCAATGCTGAAAGCGTGGCGGTGACCGTTCAGCTCAAATACCAGCCGTGGGTCTTCGCGCAGGGCCGTAACGTAGGAATTCGAGAGGGCCGGGTCAAAGTCCTCATCCTGGGGTGGTACGTGGCTGATAATCACGTGGCGGCGCACCGAGTTATCGGCCAGCTCGCGCTTCACAAACGTCATGTCCGGGGCCGTGCCGTCGAAGTTATACTCGCGGCCATTCGTATCGACGAAGATGAATTTGGTGTCGCCGTACACGAAGGAGTAGTTACGCGGCCCAAAAATGGCTTCGTAGGCCTTGCGGCCGTTACCCACCAGGTCGTGGTTGCCCACTACCGTCAGGTAAGGCACTTTCAGCTTGCGCAGGTCGTCGTTGATCCAGCGCATTTCCCGGGCAAAACCGAAGTCGGAAATGTCGCCGGCCACCAGCATAAACTGAATGCCAGGCTGCTGGTTCACGCTTTTTACCAGGTCCTCGGCATCATCGTAAAACCGCTGAGAGTCGCCGGTGAACACAAACCGCAGCGTATCGCCGGCGGGCAGGGGGCGCTGGGCCAGCATTGCCAGGTTTTTGGCCGTCAGGTCGCGCTCCGACTCGGGGGCGCGGTGGTCGTTGGGGCTGAATTCCAGCAGGTCGCAGCTGCTGAGCAATAGGGAAGCCGCCACGGGCAGCAGAGCCCGCACGGAAGGAGTTCGGAAAAATGAGCGCATACGCCTCGGCACTGAATACAACAACTGGCCTATCCGGCGGGATAGGTTTGGCGCTATATACTGTGGAGGTAGGTATAGAGTTTGACGAATAGCAGCAGCTCCGGTACCGATATATACTGTACTGGAGCTACCGTTTCCACTGAGCAATGGCTTTAAAGCGCGTCAAGCCCGAAAATCGATTTCTGAAGACATTCTGTGCAAATGCCGCGTTTCCAGCAAAATTTTTTCTGCGTGCCTACCGGGCGGCCAACCTGGCAGGCACGCAAAGCGGGTTCAGCTACTCATCCAGGTACTGGTGCACAAACTTGATGGCCATGCTGCCCTCGCCCACGGCCGAGGCTACCCGGGCCATGGCCCCCGAGCGACTATCACCGGCGGCAAAAACGCCGGGCACGCAGGTTTCCAGCAGGTAGGGCTCACGGCGCGGGTGCTTCCAGGAGGTGGCGTAGCGCGCGTCCGTCACCAGGTCGCGGCCCGTAAGCACGAAGCCTTTGCCGTCGCACACAATGGTGTTGCATACCCACTCGGTGCTGGGCTTGGCTCCAATGAACACGAACAAGGCCCGGGCCGGGCGGCGCTCCAACTGCCCCTGCCGCCGAATGACGACCTCCTCCAGATGATCAGTGCCGCATACTTCCGCCACTTCCGTAAACGGCAGCAATTCAATGTTTTCGGTTTGGTCGATCTGCTCAATCAGGTACGCCGACATGCTGGCGGCCAGACTTTCGCCCCGAATCAGGATGAACACCCGGCGGGCGTAGGTGGCCAGGTACATGGCAGCCTGCCCCGCCGAGTTGCCGCCGCCCACAATGTACACATCCTGCTCCTGGCAGAACCGGGCCTCGGTGCGGGCCGCCCCGTAGTACACCCCCGCCCCACTCAGCCGGTCAATGCCCGGCACTTCCAGGGTGCGGTAGCTCACGCCGGTAGTGAGGATAACGGCCCGGGTTTTTACCTCGCTGCCGTCGCTGAGCCTGAGCACTTTGTAGCCGTCCTGCACACACAGGTCTACCACTTCCTGGGGAGCCAGAATTTCGGCACCCAGGCGCACGGCCTGGGTCCAGGCCCGGTGGGCCAGCTCGCTGCCGCTCAGGCCGGTAGGAAAGCCCAGGTAGTTCTCGATGCGGGAGCTGGTGCCGGCCTGCCCGCCGGGTGTCTGCCGCTCAATTACCAGGGTTTTTAGTCCTTCGGAAGCCCCATACACCCCCGCCGCCAGACCGGCGGGGCCGCCCCCAATCACCACCACATCGTACAGCTCCTGCGAGGCCTGCACCGTCAGGCCGATGCGGGTGGCTACCTCCGTGGGCATGGGGTTGGGCAGGGCCGTGCCGTCTTCCAGAATCACCACGGGCAACTGGTGTGAGGTAAGCTGCTTGCGGGCCATCAGGGCTTGGGCTTCGGCGTCGGTTTCGAAATCAAGCCATTGGTAGCCAATCATGTAGCCCGCAAGAAAGTCCTTCAGCTCGTGAGAGCGGGGCGACCATTGAAAGCCAATGAGGCGCACGCCGCGGTAGGGTGGCTTGTAGGCCGCTTCCCAGGCCGTGAGCAGGTCGCGCAGGGTGGGATAAAGCAGCTGCTCGGGCGGGTCCCAGGGCTTCATCAGGTAATGGTCGAGGCGGGCGGAGTTGATGGCCCGAATGGCTGCTTCGGTATCGGCGTAAGCCGTGAGCAACACTCGTTTGGCCTCCGGAAATAGCTCCCGGGTGCGCGTGAGCACCTCCACGCCTTCCAGATCGGGCATGCGCTGGTCGGCCAGCACCAGGGCCAGCGGCTCGTCCCGGTCGTGCAGCTCCTGCACAATGCTCAGGGCCTCGGTGCCCGAGCCGGCCCGTAGCACGCGGTAGTCGCGCCGAAACTCCTGGCGCAGGTCCCGGTCGATGGCACTGAGTACCTGCGGATCATCGTCTATGCAAAGAAGGACCGGCTTTTTCATGCTTTGGGGGTAACTGAGTAAAAAAGTAACTGCGTAGTAAGTAGGCAGGTGACGGTAGCTATTGAGCAGACGAAATAAGCAGGTAATTACCCGGGCTTTTTTTCGCAGATACCTGCACCACCCGCGCCAGCCGAACAATTACTCCGTTACTCCGCTACTTAGTTGCTCACCGGCAGCCACACGCCAAACTCCGTGTGGCCGGGCTCCGACTGAATTTCCAGGTGGCCGCCGTGCTGCTCCACAATCCGCAGGGCAATATCGAGGCCCAGGCCGGAACCTTCGCCGGCGGGCTTGGTGGTGAAGAAGGGCTCCAGAATGCGGGGCAGTACCTCGGGCGGAATGCCGGGGCCGTTGTCGATGATGAAGACGCGGACAAAATCGTCTTCGCGGCGGGTACGCAGGGTGATTTCGCCCCCGCCGGGCAGGGCATCAATGGCGTTATCGAGCAGGTTGGTCCATACCTGATTGAGGCTGCTGACCTGGCCCCGCACCTGTGGCAGATCAGAAGCATATTCGCGTACTACCCGCAGGTTTTTGGCCCGCAGAGAATAGCCGAGCATGTTAAGGGTGCTTTCCAGGCCAGTGTGAATATCCAGAGGGGCGAAATCCTGCCCCCGGTCCATGTGGCTGTAGGTTTTTACGTTGGTTACCAGCGTAGTAATGCGGGAGCCGGCCTCCTGCACATCGTGCACTAAGCGCAGGCCGGTCAGCTGGCCTTCCAGCCAGGCCAGCGCGGCGGGCCGGGCTTCGGCGGCCCACGCTGCCAGGGCGGCCGTCAGGACCGGAAGGGTAATTCCGGCATCCAGCAGACCGGCCGCCAGCTGGTAACCATCGGGCACGCCCTGGTCTTCCAGCCAGTTCGACAACTCGTCCTCGGCATCGGCGCGGTCCAGGGCCGAGGAGAAAGTGGGCGTAACCGGCGCGGCGGCCAGTCGCGTCAGCTCAGCCAACGCCTCGGGGCTGGGGCAGTGGCGTACCAGCTCCTGCAACAGCCCGGGCCGGGCCTGCAGGTTGCAGTTGAGCCGCTCGGAGGCCCGCATGATGGCCGCAGCCGGGTTGTTGAGCTCGTGGGCCAGGCCGGCCGAGAGCTTGCCCAAAGCCCGCAACTTGTCGTCGCGCTCCTGCGCACGTGCTTCCTGCCGGGCCCGGTCGCTCATCAGACTGACCAGGCGCTGCACCAGCTCGGGGCTGGTTTGCTCCAGCTCCGGAAACTTGCTGCGGTGCAGCATGTACAGCCAGGTTTCGCCCACGGCCACACTTTCGCCCCGAATAACGCGCAGCCGGGAATAGGGTAGTACTCCACTCACCTGGCCGGTTTCAATACGGAAAGCCGGTTCCCGGTTGCCATTATGCAACGTATAGAACTGCAGGCCACCCGCCAGAATGGCCATCATATACTCGGCTTCGTCGCCGGGCCGGGCTACTATTTCACCGGGTTCAAAGCACCGTTGCTCCCCGTTGGCCAGCAGCCAGTCCAGGGTTTCGGGGGGGAGCCCGGCAAAGGTCGGGATGCGGGTTAAGTCGGGAGCAGGCATGGCAGGAAGCTGAGGGTGTCATTTCACGGGCCCACCGCGGCCTGGTGTTAGGAAACACAGGCGCGCGGGCTTCGGGCAATGAGTGCTGCAATAGTACCAACTCCGGGTAAAAGATGTTTCTTGCCAAACTTTTTAGCCCCGCGCTGCATTCTTTAGTTTTCCCTCTCTTGCTTCTGAACTCATCGGCATGGCCAAAGTCAAAACCCTCTTTTTCTGCCAGAACTGCGGTGCCCAATCTGTAAAATGGATTGGCCGCTGCCCCAGCTGCGGCGAGTGGAACACCTACGTGGAGGAAGTAGTGGAGAAGCCCGATACGGCCACGGCCGCCAACGCCTGGAAGGCCTCTACCTCGGTGGGCAGCACCGCCGCTAAAGCCGCCAAGCCCAAACCCCTTGGCGATATTATTTACGAAGAAGAATCGCGCCTGAATACCCACGACCAGGAGCTGAACCGGGTGCTGGGCGGCGGCTTGGTTCCGGGCTCTTTGGTGCTTATCGGCGGGGAGCCGGGCATCGGTAAAAGTACCCTGATGCTGCAGATTGCCATGCAGCTCAATGGATTACGAATTTTATATGTATCGGGGGAGGAAAGCGAGCAGCAGATCAAAATGCGCGCCGAGCGCCTGGGCCGGCAACATCCGGGCCTCTACATCCTCACCGAAACCAACACCCAGAACATCTTCCGGCAGATTGACCAGCTCCAGCCCAACGTGGTGGTGGTCGATTCCATTCAGACGCTGCACAGCACCATTGTGGAGGCGGGGCCGGGCTCCGTGAGCCAGGTGCGCGAATGCACCACCGAGCTGCTCAAATACGCTAAGGATACCGGCGTGCCGGTGCTGCTCATCGGCCACATCACCAAGGATGGCTCCATTGCCGGCCCCAAAATTCTGGAGCACATGGTAGATACCGTGCTGCAGTTTGAGGGCGACCGGCACCTGACCTATCGCATCCTGCGCACTGTTAAAAACCGTTTCGGCTCCACTTCTGAGCTGGGTATTTATGAGATGCAGGGTGCCGGTCTGCGGCAGGTAAGCAACCCCTCCGAAATTCTGCTCAGCCAGCGCACCGAAAGTCTCAGCGGCATTGCCATCGGGGCCACAGTGGAAGGCAACCGGCCGCTGCTGGTGGAAGTGCAGGCGCTGGTAACGCCTTCCACTTACGGCACGCCCCAGCGTAGCGCCACCGGCTTCGATGCCAAGCGCCTGCAGATGCTGCTGGCCGTGCTGGAGAAACGCAGCGGCCTGCGACTGGGTCAGCATGATGTGTTTCTAAATATTGCCGGGGGCCTGCGCCTCGAGGATCCGGCGTTGGATTTAGCTGTGTGTGCCGCTGTGGTCAGTTCGCTGAATGATGTACCGATCCGCAATGAAATATGCCTGGCAGCAGAAGTGGGCCTAAGTGGTGAAATACGGGCAGTTAGCCGCCTGGATCAGCGCTTAAGTGAGGCCGAGAAGCTGGGCTTTGCGGAAATGTACATTTCGCAGTTCAACGCCAAAGGCCTGGACTTGGCCCGCTATGGTATCCGGGTACACCCCTCAGGCCGTTTGGATGAGGTACTGACGGGGTTGTTTGGCTAACCGGCAGGTCCGCGAAACAAAATGGTAATACACGCTCTCTTTGGTCTTAAATTGGTTAAATCCTGTTTTTTACCTGCGTGGTACCGTGCGTTTTCGCATCAGTGTTCAAAACTTTGGTATCGGTCAGGGGGTTACGAAAAAAGTAGCCTGTCGGATTGGACTTTCTCGACAGTTCTCTCGTATCTTCGGAGAAGGAATTGACTTTTACCGCGAATCACCTGACCTCGCACCGCAAAAACCGCCCCCACGGTTATGCAGGGTCCGATTCCTCACTCCGCAACCGCTACCGACCAATGGCCTATAGATCTACTCTCACTGCTGCCCTGATCTGGGCCGGGTTGCTGGCCGCCCCGCTGCTGGGGCGGGCACAGGGAACCGTCATTCTCACGGGTAAAGTGAGTGGCCGCACGACCGATACCGTGGCCGTATCGGTGCGCGAGAACCCCCTTGACATCAAGGAGCAGATTACTTACGCCCGCCTCGACAGCAAGGGCGAGTTCCGGCTGGCCCTGACTGTGAACGGCCCCACCCGCGCCGACCTGGTGTATGGTGATGACGTGGCGGATATGTTCCTGGAGCCTGGCAACCAGCTGGAAATCCGCTTCAAAGGCAACGACCTGGCGTCCTCCGTGCGCTACAAAGGCAAAGGCGCGGAAGCCAACACGTTCATGGCCGAAATGGACGACAAGTTTGTGGAAAACGACGGTTTCCAGGTACTGCCCGACAACATCATGCTGTACGAGGCCCCGTTCCTCACCTTTCTGGACTACCGCCGCAAGGAAGAAAATAAGTTTCTGGAAGATGGGGGAGAGGGCCTGAGCCAGGCGTTCAAGAACTATATCAAGGCCGAAATTGATTACAGCTACGCCAACGACCGGCTCACTTTCCAGGACCTGCGTGAACAGGTAGTGGCCACCGAGGGCCGCCTGAAAATGACGCCGGGCTATTACAGCTTTCTGGACGATAAAGCCCTGATCAATAACCCCGGAGCCGTGCAGAGTGAGATGTACCAGGAGTTTCTGCTCAATTACATCCATTATCTGGCCATTACCAGCGGCAAGCAGCGCTCCGACCCCGACTTCTACCAGGTGTGCTATGACATGGCCAAAAAGCAGCTGAGCGGACCGGCCAAGCCCATCATTATGGGCCGGGTGCTGAAAGAGTCGTTCCGGTTCGGGCACGTGAAGCAGTCAGCCGCCATGCTGGAGGATTTCCGCTCCGTTGACAGTGCAAACGGCTACTACCCGGTGCTGAAGCAGGACTTCGATACGCATAAAGCCTTTGCCATCGGTGCCCCGGCCCCTGATTTCCGGCTGGTTTCCTCCACCGGTGATACCGTGAGCCTAAAGCAGTTTGCCGGCAAGCTGGTGTACGTGAACTTCTGGCGCACCACCAGCGGCCTGGCCCTGCGCGACCTGCCGTACGAGACGGAACTGGCCAAGAAGTTTGAGGGCAAGAACATCGTGTTTTTGAACATTGCTCTCGATGAAAATGAAGGTGCCTGGAAGCAGCTGGTTATCAGCAAGAAGCTGCCGGGTCTGCACGTGCGTACCAACGGGGGCATGCGCTCCGCCGTGGCCCGAGCCTACGCCATTCAGGATGTACCCAGCTACTTCCTGCTGGCCGAGGACGGTACTTTCCTCAACACCAAGCCCAAGCGCCTGAGCAGCCGCGCCGCCTACGACGAAATCAAGGAGTCGTTCGGGAAGGCCAACACCTACAGCAGCACGCTGCCGGGGCGGTAGGCTATTCCACCCTCTGCCAGTAGTGCACCAGCGCCGCCTCTTGCTTTAGCAAGAGGCGGCGCTGTTTTTTTTAGGTATAGCCCGCTATACTTCACCTTACGGCCTTCCTGCCTGCTAGTGCCGAGGATTCTTTGCCGCAGCCAGAGCCCAGCCGCGCGTAGTGCCGTGGCCCCTGCCACAATGTAGCGTTGCGTTCCTGATTCTCACTGCGTAGCCTGCCCCACCGCGCTACCTATTGCCTATTGCTAGCATACCCCGCACTGGCGGGTGTTATTTATCCTTTCACTTTTATCTGGCGCCTGCTCTACGCCGGCCTGCACGCCAGCATCTACAACGGCAACGTGGCGCTGCCCCCGCTGCCCACGGCCACCCAAGCGCTGGCTGCCGGGGCCAAGCCCGGCCGCGTGGGGCTGGCCGCGTGGCCGCCGCCGAAGCGGCCGGGCTGTACCAGCTGCACGTGGGCCAAGGCATCCTGCTGGAGCGCCATACTCTGCAGGTGACCCGTTAGCCGATTGCAAAGAACAGAGCTGGTTTATTGATATAGTGCCTTGTTCTCCCTAGTGAGAATAGGGCACTTGCTTTTTTCCGGCCCCGATACCGTAGCTTGCATAAGCCATGTTGTTCCGCCGCTCCCGCCCCGCACCCGCCGCCGAGCTGTCCGATGAGGACCTGCTGCGGCGCTACCGTGCCCAGGGCGAGGTGGCCGATGTGGGCACGCTCTACGAGCGGCACATGAGCGGGGTGCTGGCCATTTGCCGGCGCTACCTCCGCGACGAAGAAGACGCCCAGGATGCCGTAATGCAGCTGTTTGAGCAGCTGGTGCCCAAGCTGCTCCGGCACGAGGTGGAAAACTTCCCGCCCTGGCTGCATGCCACAGCCCGCAACCACTGCCTGATGGTGCTGCGCGCCCGGCAGCGGACGGGCCCGGCCGTGGTGCATTTTTCTGATGAGGCCGGTATGGAATCGGTAGCGGCCCGGCATCTAACGGCCGACGACCCGGCCGAAGCCGAGCTGCACGAGCAGCACCTGCAACAGCTGGAACACACCCTCGCCGAACTGCCCCCCGGTCAGCGCCAGTGTCTGGAGCTGTTTTATCTGGAAAAGAAAAGCTACCGCGAGGTAGCCGCCCTCACCGGGTTCGACCTGAACGCCGTAAAAAGTCACCTTCAAAACGGGAAGCGCAACCTGCGCCGCCTGCTGCAAGCCTCCGCCTCCGATGCCTCGCCCTGATTCTACGTCCGCGTTTTCTGCCCCGGCCGGTGCCCACCTGCCCGTGGAGCTGCTGCGCCGGTACGTGGCCGGCGAATTGCCGCCCGCCGAGGAGCACGCCGTGGAAGCCCACACGCTAGACTGCGCCGTGTGTGCCGATCTGCTCGAAGGGCTGGAAATACAGCCTACCGCCGCGCACGAGGCCAGCATGGACACGCTACGCCAACGCCTGCACACTCGCGTAGCCGAGTTGGCTACTGAAACTGCTCCTGAGCCGACAGTAGTACCGTTGTGGGCGTGGCGGCCATTTGCGGCGGCGGCCGTGCTACTGCTGTCATTGGGCGTGGTAGGCTGGCTGACGATAAGCCGGTTGAATAGCTCCCCAGAAATTGCCCGCCAGTCGTTGCCGGCAGCAACGCGCCAGTCGGAGGTGGCGGCCACCGTTCGGCCGGCCGAACCAGCTGCTACAGCATCTCCGGCAGTGGCGGCCGTAACACCAAAAGCGCCAACCTCGCCGGTGCGGCGGCCGGTGCTGGCTCCCCGCTACCGCCGCCCGATTGTGGTGGCTGATGCGGAAACAGCACCGGAGCAGCCCGCCGACCTAGCTGGGTTGGCTGCTTTTGCTGATTCCCGCCCGGCAGCTGCTGCGGCTGAGGTGGCGGCAACGGTACCGGAGCCGGCAGCGGTGATGATGTCGAAAGCCGAGCCGGTGGCCGGTAACGCGGACGTAGCGGCGGCTCCGCAACCAGCGGCGGCGAAAGCCAAGATGGCGCGGGTGGCGGGCGTTGCAGCTGCCGCGCCGGCTGCGGCTCCTGAGGCAACCCGTACTATTCAGGGCCGCGTGACGGATAATGCGGGCCAGCCGCTGCCCGGGGCTACCGTGCTGGTACCCGGCACGCAGAACGGCACCAGCACCGACGCCGATGGTAAATTTCAGATGAGTGTGCCCGCGGCTACCGGGCAGTTACTGGTTACCTCTATTGGCTACACCAGTAAAACCCAACCCCTGCGCCCCTCCGATTCCACGTTGGCGCTGGCCCTGTCTCCCGATACTAAGCAACTCAGCGAGGTAGTGGTAGTGCGCCGCGAGGCTCCGCCCATGCTGCCCAGCATTTCGGCCACGCCGGCCGGGGGCTACGGTAAGCTGCGCCAGTATCTGGCCGACAGCCTCGATTACCCCGAAAAAGCCCTCACAGACCGCCGCGAAGGTACCGTGCGCGTACAGTTCATAGTAGGAGCCGACGGCAAGCTTAGCGACTTTAAAGTGGTAAAATCCGTGTCGCCGGAGTGCGACGAGGAGGCCCTGCGCCTGCTGAAAGAGGGCCCCACCTGGTTCCCGGCCGTGCAGAACAACCGCCGCACCGCCCGCAAAGTCGTCGTCAACGTCCCGTTCAAAATAGAGCAACGGTGAAGTGGTGATTTAGCGAGTTAGTGAAGTGGTAAATAGTCATTGCGAGGCGTAGCCGAAGCAATCCGTTCTTCAAGCAATTCGCAGCCTTGCCCCACGCAAAAGCCCCTGACGCCATAACTAGGCATCAGGGGCTTTCTGCGTTTCAGGGAGTAGAGCAGTGAAAAGGACAGATTGCTTCGGCTACGCCTCGCAATGACCATTTACCATTTCACTAACTCGCTAAATCACTAAATCACTAAATCACTTCACCGCTACCCGCTGTAGCCGCCGCCGCTTTCGGGTTCGGTGGCGCTGCCGCCAGCTTTGTCGTGGGTGGGCAGCTCGGGCTCGGTTTTCAGCTCTACTTGGCTGTAGTCGGGGGCACCGTTGCCAGTGGTGGGTACTGCGGTTTCGTTAGTGGCCGAGGTGCCGCCTACGCGGGTGCTGGTGGACTCCTGGTTTTCGTGGTTAGGCGGCGTGACGGCGGCGCTTTGGTGAGCAGTCGGCGTGGCGGGCGAGGTAGACAGGGCGTCGGATTCGTCTTCGAAGGTCTTTTTCATGGGAAGGGCAGATAAGTCGGATGGAAAGCTACTGGCCGGCTATACGCAGCCTGCGGGCTGGCGGCCGCGCCTGATACCCGCAGAATTTGGGGATTTTGGGTCGGGTACGGAGCCAGGTTGCGTACTTTTGCCCGGCGGCCCCGGCCGCAGCCTGTTTCCCTGTCACCTCATCCTCTTCTCACCCCACAAGAAGCATGACGCAGTTCCGCACCGAGAAAGATACCATGGGCACCGTGCAGGTGCCGGCCGACGCCTACTACGGCGCCCAGACCCAGCGCAGCATCGATAACTTCCAGATTGCCCAGGACATCAACCGGATGCCCAAGGAAATCATCCGCGCCTTCGCCTACCTCAAGAAAGCCGCTGCCCTCACCAACCGCGACGCCGGCATCCTGCCCGCCGACAAAGCCGAGCTGATTGGCCGCGTGTGCGACGAAATCCTGGAAGGCAAGCTCGACAAGGAGTTTCCGCTGGTGGTGTGGCAGACCGGCTCGGGCACCCAGAGCAACATGAACGTGAACGAGGTGGTGGCCTACCGCGGCCACGTGCTGCAGGGCGGCAGCCTCTCGGATGAGAAGAAGGTGCTGGCCCCCAACGACGACGTGAACAAGAGCCAGAGCTCCAACGACACGTTCCCGACGGCCATGCACATTGCGGCCTACAAAATCCTGGTGGAAACCACCATTCCCGGCATCGAGAAGCTGCGCGATACGCTGAAAGCCAAGTCGGAGCAGTTCATGCACATCGTGAAAATCGGCCGCACCCACCTCATGGATGCCACCCCGCTGACGGTAGGCCAGGAGTTCAGCGGCTACGTGTCGCAGCTCGACCACGGCCTGCGCGCCATCAAGAATACGCTGGCGCACCTTTCGGAGCTGGCGCTGGGCGGCACCGCCGTGGGCACCGGCATCAACACGCCCGCCGGCTACTCGGAGAACGTGGCCAAGCACATTGCTGACCTTACCGGTCTGCCCTTCATCACGGCCGAAAACAAGTTTGAGGCCCTGGCCGCCCATGATGCCATCGTGGAAGCCCACGGTGCGCTGAAAACGGTGGCCGCTTCGCTGATGAAAATCGGCAACGATATCCGCCTGCTGGCCTCAGGCCCGCGCGCTGGCATCGGCGAGCTGCACATCCCCGACAACGAGCCCGGCTCCAGCATCATGCCCGGCAAGGTGAACCCCACCCAGTGCGAGGCCATGACGATGGTAGCCGCTCAGGTAATGGGCAACGACGTAGCCATCAACATCGGCGGCATGAACGGCCACTTCGAACTGAACGTGTTCAAGCCCGTGATGATCTACAACTTCCTGCACTCGGCCCGCCTCATCGGCGACGTGTGCGTGTCGTTCAACGACAAGTGCGCCGTGGGCATTGAGCCCTTGGAAGCCAACATCAAGAAGCACGTGGATAGCAGCCTGATGCTGGTAACGGCCCTCAACCCGCACATCGGCTACTACAAAGCCGCCGAAATTGCCCAGACGGCCCACAAAAACGGCTCGACCCTGAAGGAAACCGCCCTCCAGCTCGGCTACCTCACCGAGGAGCAGTTCAACGAGTGGCTGAAGCCCGAAGACATGGTAGGCGAGATTAAGAAGTAGTTGTTAGTGCTTAGTTGATAGTGCACAGCGAGTGTTTCGATAAAACGGCCTAAGCACTATCAACTAAGCACTAGGCACTACCAACTAAGCACTAAACAAAGCGCCGCTGCCTGATTCCGGGTAGCGGCGCTTTGTTTTTTCGGCATCTTTACGCCGCACTCCCCAATTCATTCCGCCCGCATGGATTTCTCCCAGGATATTCAGCTCGAAAACAACCGCGTGCTGCTGCGGCCCCTGCAAACTGCCGATTTTGAAGCTCTGCGCCCGGTAGCCGCTGCGCCGGAGCTGTGGGCTTACACCCTCACCCGCGCTGACGACCCCATCAGTCTGGCTACGTACCTGACGGAGGCCACGCGGGGCCGGCAGCAGCAGCGCCGCTACCCGTTCCTGATCATCGACAAAGCCACCGGGCAGGTGGCCGGCAGCACTAGTTACTACAATGTGGAGGAGGCCGACGCCCGCCTCAGCATTGGTTACACCTGGGTAGGGGAGGCGTTTCAGCGCAGCGGCCTGAACCGGGCCGCCAAGCACGCCCTGCTGCGCCACGCCTTCGATGTGCTGGGCTGTGAGCGGGTGGAGCTGGAAACGGATTCGCGCAACCTGAAGTCGCAGCAGGCCATGCGCCGCATGGGGGCCACCGAGGAAGGCACGTTGCGCAGCCACCGCTACACCCAGGGCGGTATCCGCCGCGACACGGTCATTTTCAGCATCATCCGGCCCGAGTGGAACATGCTGCGCCAGACGGTTTTTCAGCAGTTTGAGGCCCGTGGCTGAGCCCAGTAAACCTACCCCGCGCCGTTTTCCGGCCCTGGTGCGCAAGCGGGCGGCCAGCTTCGGCTATGCTTTCCGGGGCGTGGTGGCGGCTCTGCGTACCGAGGTGCATTTGTGGGTTCACGCCGCGGCTACAGTGGTGGTAGTGGGGCTGGGACTATACTTTGGGCTGGCGCGCTGGGAGTGGGCCGCCGTGGCGCTGGCCGTGGGGGCCGTGTGGTGCGCCGAGCTGGTGAATACGGCCCTTGAAGCCGTAGTGAACCTGGTGTCGCCGGATTACCACCCGCTGGCCGGCCGGGCCAAGGATGTGGCCGCCGGAGCGGTGCTGGTAATGGCCCTGGCAGCGCTGGTGGTAGGGCTGCTGATTTTCGGCCCGCGGGTGTGGGCTCTGCTGGCACTATGAAGAAAGGCGTGAGCTACTGAACAATGGATAGATAACTGCGTAACGCAGGTTTGTGTGCATCTTTGCCGCCCCATTGCGCGTGCGGATGCAGCGGTTCCCCGCCTAACTCACCTTCGACCTATGCGTTTCTTCCTGTTTCTGGCTGCTGCCTCCGGTGCCGCCCTGCTCAATACCACCGCCTGCCAGCGCAACGTGGCCGTTACCACGCCCACCGATGCGCCCCAGACCGGGCTGGCCGGCAGCGTATCCACCCCGGCTCCCACCAGTGCCAATACCGTGGAACCTACCCCCGATAATCAGCCGGCCTTTGATGACCGGAAGCGGCCGAAATGGCTGGAAGACCGCATTCAGCAGCACCTGAACGACAAAAAGGCCAACCCGCCCATTCACGTGTACAGCTACCAGTTCAATGGGGCCACGGTGTACTATGAAACCAGCCCCTGCTGCGACCAGTACACCACCCTCTACGCCGCCGACGGGAAGGTACTCTGCCACCCCGATGGCGGCTTCACAGGACGGGGCGACGGTAAATGCGCCGACTTTTCTAAAAACAGAACCGAGGAAAAGCTGGTTTGGCAAGATCCCCGGTAAAGTAACAGTGAGTACAGAGACATGAGAAGTGAGATTCTGTACCGCTTCCTTTTTTCCCTTTTGCCTGGCAGAGTCTCACTTCTCATGTCTCTGTACTCATTTCTATTACCATGATTAACACCATCGAAAAGCTGGGGGCCTACTCCGTGTGGGCTAACGCCACCCTGCTGCGCCACCTCGACGGCCTCGTGGCCGAGGGTGCCACCCTGCCCCAGGGTGCACTGCGCATCTTCAGTCACGTCCTCAATGCCCAGGCTATCTGGCTGGGCCGCCTTACCAGCACACCCAGCCCCGTAAAAGTGTGGCAGGAGCATGATCTGGCCGGTTTGCACCATTGGCACGAGCAAACGTCGGAGCGGTTTCACCAATACGGCGTGGAGGCTACCACTACCAACCAAGCCGAGCTGGAGCGCCTCATCACCTACACCAACTCCATTGGGGAAGGCTACACCAGCCAGGTGTCGGATATTCTGACCCACGTACCCATGCACGGCAACTACCACCGCGCCCAGGTGGCCAAGGAGTTGCGCGCCGCCGGTCTGGAGCCCATCAACACCGACTTTATCACGTATTGCCGGGAGTTGTCGGCAAAGGCGGAAATGGCCGACGCGCCGAGCCTGTAAGGAAGCACCTGAATCAATAGTTTCTGAAAACCCCTGCGGTGAAGCTTCGGCTAACCGCAGGGGTTTTTCGTTTGTTATATTCATCTAACACTTTCTCCACCGTTTTCTGAGTTGCTACTCCGCATGAATCCTCCCGCACAACCTCCCGTTATCAGCCCTGAGCGCCTGGCCGAAGCCTATTCCTACGATGCGTACCGTGCCCTGATTGACACGCTGATAGCCGAAGGCAAAACCACCGGCGAAAATCAGTCGGACGACCTGACGGCCTACGCCCGCCTCAACATTCAGCGTATGGAGCGGCTGGATAAAAAGGCCGAGCTGACCCCGGAAATGCAGGCGGCGCTGGACAAGCTCACCCGCAGCTACGAGTGGGTGATTATCACGGAAGGCTGGTGCGGCGACGCGGCCCAGATTGTGCCGGTACTGGAAAAAATTGCCCGGGCCAGCCACGGCCGGCTGCGCACCCATTACCTGCTGCGCGACGAAAACCTGGACCTGATGGACCGCTACCTCACCAACGGCAGCCGCTCCATCCCCAAGCTGCTCATTCTGCACGCCGATACCCTTACGGAAGCCACCAGCTGGGGACCCCGCCCCAACGAGGCCCAGAACCTGCTGCTGGAGATGAAAGCCGCCGGCGCCACCCACGAGGAATACGCCGAGAAAATCCACGGCTGGTACGCCAAAGATAAAACCCTGAGCACCCAGCAGGAGCTGCTGCAGATTGTGCGGGCGTTGTAGTAGAGTTATCAGTTGTTGGTTGTTCGTTGATAGCTGGCTGAAGCCATCTGCACGACAAAGCCCCACCGAAAAACCGCGTTTACGATTTTCCGGTGGGGCTTTTTTCGCGGTGGCATTGTGCCAGTGTCTGCTCTTTAGTCGGCTAACAACTGACAACCAGTAATCAGCAACTAAAACTACCGAAGGCGGTCCATGCTGCGGACCAGCTGCTCGTCGCGGCGAATGAAGCGGGAGGCCAGCAGGTTTAGCAGCAGACAGAGAGTGGCAATGTAGAAGCCGGCCTCAAACGTGCCGGGAATCTTGATGTTGAGCATCTGCTCCCCCACGTTGGAGAAGTAGAAAGCCGCCCCGATAGTAGCCGTAATCAGCAGAATATTGAGCGTGCCCAGCTTGAGCTGGTTGAAGCGGTTGCGGAACTGAAAGATTTCCAGCAGAGCCACCGCCGCCGAAGCTACGGCCAGCGCCGCAATGGGCCAGGGGTTGGCCGGGGGCACCGACATGCCGGCATCGGCGTGCTGGTAGCCTAAATGCGTGGCCGTGAGCACCACGGTTTGCTTGCTGGCGGGGTCGGTTTTGCTCCACAGGGGCAGGAACAGCAGGCTCAGCATGCCCAGGGCCAGCAGCAGCAGGAATACGCTTTGGATTCTTTGTATCATCTTTGTGTTTTGACAGTTCGATTACTGGATCAGCCCCCTGACAGGGCCGGCAAAAGTAGCCAACTACGACCGGAATAACGCATTTAACCCGATGCCAACTGCATACATTGTGGACGCCGTCCGCACCCCTATTGGTAAATTTGGTGGCGAGCTCAGCAGCGTCCGCCCCGACGACATGGCCGCCCACGTACTCCGGGAGCTGCTGCGCCGCAACCCTTCCCTGGATAAATCCGCCATTGAGGACGTCATTATCGGGGCTGCCAACCAGGCCGGTGAGGATAACCGCAACGTAGCCCGCATGGCGGCGCTGCTGGCCGGTCTGCCCATTACGGTGCCGGGCAACACCGTCAACCGTCTCTGCGCTTCTGGCCTGCAAAGCATCATGGATGCTTCCCGGGCCATTCGGGCCGGGGAAGGCGACGTGTATCTGGCCGGCGGGGCCGAAAGCATGACGCGTGCCCCTTTCGTGATGGCCAAATCGGCCACTGCCTTCGCCCGCGACTTCACTGCCCACGATACCACCCTGGGCTGGCGCTTCGTGAACCCCAAGCTCTCCAAGCTGCACCACCCCTACGCCATGGGTGAAACGGCCGAGAATGTAGCCCGTCGCTACGGCATCACCCGCGAGGAGCAGGACCAGTTTGCCTTCGAGTCGCAGCGCAAATACCAGCGGGCCTTCGAGAAAGGTCGGTTCCGCAAGGAAATCGTGCCGGTGTTCATTCCGCAGCCCAAAGGCAACACGGCCCTGTTCGACCAGGACGAGCCGCCCCGCCTCTCCAGCCTCGAAAAGCTGGCCTCTTTGAAACCGGCTTTCCAGGTAGATGGTACCGTAACGGCCGGCAACTCGGCTGGCATCAACGACGGTGCTGCCGCGCTGCTGCTGGTGAGCGAGGAGGCCCTCACGCGCTACAACCTGAAGCCCATGGCCCGGGTGGTGGCCTCGGCCGTAGCCGGCGTCGACCCCGCCTTTATGGGCATTGGTCCGGTGCCCGCCACGCAGAAAGTGCTGCAGCGTGCCGGCCTCACCCTGCAGGATATGGACCTGATTGAGCTGAACGAGGCTTTTGCTGCCCAGAGCATCGCCTGCATGCGCGACCTGGACCTGGACCCCACCAAAGTGAATGTGAATGGTGGCTCCATTGCCATTGGCCACCCGCTGGGCGCCAGCGGCTCGCGCATCTCGGCCACCCTGCTCCACGAGATGCAGCGCCGCGACGACGTGCGCTACGGCCTGGCTACCATGTGCGTAGGCGTAGGCCAGGGTGCCGCCGTGATTTACGAAAAGATGTAACCGTCATTCCGACGCGAAGCGAGGAATCTGAGTTTGCTGTTAAAGGCTCAACCAGATTTCTCGCTTCGCTCGAAATGACAAAGCGTGATTTGTGCATGGCCGATTCGTTGCTGACTCCTGTACTTGCCCTGCCGGTAGCAGGAGCCCGGCTGCGGCCCTGGCGCTTCTCGGATGCTGATGCTTTGGCCCGTCACGCCAACGACGAGCGAATTGCCCGCAATCTGCGCGACACCTTCCCTTATCCCTACACGCCCCAGGACGCGGAGTTCTTTCTGTGCCTGGTAGCCGACAGCCAGCGTGACCTGTTTCTGGCCATTGAGGTAAATGGGGAAGCCGTGGGCGGCATTGGCGTACACTTTAAGTCGGATGTGCGCCGCCGCTCCGCCGAAATCGGGTACTGGCTTACGCCGGCCTGCTGGGGGCGGGGCATCGTCACGGAGGCCGTACGTACGCTCAGTGCTTATGTGCTGGCCAACTTTGATGTGTGCCGACTCTACGCGGCCATCTTCGCCACCAACCCCGCCTCCGGCCGTGTGCTCGAAAAAGCCGGCTACGAGCTGGAAGCCCGCATGCGCCGCAGCATCGTGAAAGATGGCCAGATGCTGGACTCTTTGCTGTACGCGCTGGTGGTATGAGTTGGTAGTTGTTTGTTATTGATTGTCAGTTGTTGGTGCTCAATACTCATCACCTGACAGCTGCCAACGAATAACTGCCAACGAACAACGAATAACTAAACGCCATGCGCTACTTTCTTCACCTGGCCTACGATGGCACCGCGTTTCACGGCTGGCAGATTCAGCCGGGCGTGATTACTGTGCAGCAGGAACTGGACCGCTGCCTCTCGCAGGTGCTGCGACAGCCGGTGTACTGCCTGGGCAGCGGCCGCACCGACTCGGGCGTGCACGCCAGCCACCAGGTAGCTCACTTTGATGCCGACCTGCCCCCGGGCCTCGACGAAGCCACGCTGCTCTACCGCCTCAACCGGGCGCTGCCGGCCGGTATCCGCTGCCAGGTGCTGCACCCGGTGCCGCCCGACGTCCACGCCCGCTTCAGCGCCAAAGCCCGCACCTACGAGTACCACGTGCGCCTCACCCCCGACCCGTTTGCCGCCAACTTCAGCCTCTACCTCGACCGGGCCCCCGACGTGGCGGCCATGAACGAGGCGGCGGCCATGTTGCTGGGTACCCACGACTTTACCACGTTTTCCAAGGTGAAAGGGGCCGAGAAGCACTACAACTGTACCTGCTTCGAGGCCGGCTGGCACGAGGAGCCGGGTGGGCTGGTGTTCCGCATTCGGGCCAACCGCTTCGTGCGGGGCATGGTGCGGCTGGTGGTGGGCACCTTGCTGAGCGTGGGCCGGGGCAAGATGAGCCCCCGGGAGTTCGGGGAAGTATTCCGCAGCCTCAACCGGGTGCACGCCGGCGGGGCCGCCCTGGCCAATGGCCTGTTCCTGTGCCGGGTAGAGTATCCGGCTGAAATTCTGGGTGATGCAGCGTTGCCTACCGGTTTGCCGTACTTCTCCAAAGTGTAGCGCACTGCTGAACGACACCGTTAAAATGTCCTTCCTGGGCTGCGGCTCCTCCTTTGCTCGGAAGGACGTTTTAACGGTTTCCTGTCCTCCCTATCTAACCCATTGCCGCACCCGTCGGTTACTTTCAGACCCCCACCCAACAACCCGAAATGGAGCAAGCAACTACCGCCCCCAAAAGCGGCAATATCTTCGACTGGCAGGTGCTGCGGCGGCTGATGGTGTACGTGCGGCCCTACCAGCGCGTCTTTTACTTCCTGATTTTCCTCACCATTGCCACCGCGGTGCTGGGTACGCTGCGGCCCTTCCTGATTCAGCGGATGGTGGACGTGACCATTGAGCAGGGCGACTGGCAGGGGCTTAACCGTATGTTCGGGCTGCTGCTGGTGCTGCTGGTAGCCCACGCCATTGTCAGCTACCTGCAAACGTACTTCGGGGGCTGGCTGGGCCAGTACATTGTGCGCGACATTCGGGTGGACTTGTACAAGCATATCCTGGATTTGCGCCTCAAGTTCTTCGATAAGACGCCCATCGGCCAGCTCGTGACGCGCAACATCTCCGACGTGGAAACCCTCTCCGACGTGTTCAGCGAAGGGCTGGCGGCCATGATTGGCGACATTCTGCAGCTGGTGTTCATCGTGTCGTTCATGTTCTACATTGATTGGCGACTGACGCTGATCAGCCTCTCGGTGATTCCGCCGCTGCTGTTCAGCACCTACGTGTTCAAGGAGAAGGTGAAGAAGTCGTTCCAGGAGGTGCGCACGGCCGTGGCCAACCTCAACTCCTTTGTGCAGGAGCACCTGACGGGTATGAACGTGGTGCAGATTTTCAACAACGAGGAGCGGGAGCTGCGCAAGTTCAAGGCCATCAACCAGGAGCACACCCGCGCCAACATCCGCTCAGTGCTCTACTACAGCATCTATTTCCCAGTGGCCGAAGTGCTGGCCGCCGCCGGCGTGGGCCTGCTGGTGTGGTACGCGGCCCAGGGCCAGATTGAGGGCACCATCTCCAAGGGCGCGCTCATTGCCTTCATCATGTACAACGCCCTGTTCTTCCGGCCCATCCGCCAGATTGCCGACCGGTTCAACACCCTGCAGCTGGGCCTTGTGAGCACGGAGCGTCTGCTGAAGCTGCTGGATAGCAAGGAACTGATTGCCGACAACGGCACCTACGCCCCCGCCGACCTGCGCGGCGACGTGGATTTCGACCACGTGTGGTTTGCCTACAACGACGAGGAATGGGTGCTGCGCGACGTAAACTTCTCGGTGAAGGCCGGCCAGACGTTTGCCTTTGTGGGCGCTACCGGAGCCGGCAAAACCAGCATCATCAACCTGCTCAGCCGCTTCTACGAAATCAACAAAGGCACCATCCGCATCGACGGCCACGACCTGCGCGAGTACGACCTCAAGGACCTGCGCCGCCACATTGGGGTGGTACTGCAGGATGTGTTCCTGTTCGCCGGGGCTATTCGGGACAACATCACCCTGGGCAAGCAGGACATTACCGACGAGCAGATCTGGGCCGCGGCCGACCTGGTGGGAGCCCGCCGCTTCATTGAGCGCCTGCCCGGCGGCCTCGATTACCAGGTGATGGAGCGTGGGGCCACGCTGTCGGTGGGCCAGCGCCAGCTCATCAGCTTCGTGCGGGCCATGGTGTACCAGCCCCGCATTATCATCCTGGACGAAGCCACCTCGTCGGTGGACAGTGAAACCGAGGAGCTGATCCAGCAGGCCATTGAAAAGCTGATGCAGGGCCGCACCAGCCTCGTCATTGCCCACCGCCTGAGCACCATCCAGAAAGCCGCCCAGATCATCGTGCTCGACCGGGGCGAAATCAAGGAGGCCGGCACCCACGAGGAACTGCTGCGCCACCAGGGCTTCTACGCCAACCTCTACCAGATGCAGTACAAGGACGTGCTGCAATAGGCCGGGGAGAACAGCACGTCATGCGGAGGCGTAGCCGAAGCATCCCGCGTGCTGACGTTGCAGTAGTAACTCAACCCTTCAGAACGTCATGCTCCGACAAGCTCAGCATGACGTTCTGTTGTTTCTTTGCATCTCCGAGCCGGAAAAACCTTCCCGCTTCCTCACTTCTCTGATATGAATAGAATTTTTCTGGCCCTGGCCCTGCTGCTTACCGCCGGGTTTGCTGTGGCCTACTGGCGCATGGGCGGCTTCAAAGCGGCCACCGTGGCCCTCGAAACTACTGCGAAACCCTACTATCTGGCCGGCCGCTACTACGAAGGCCCGGCCCAGGACGAAGCCTTTGGCGACCTGACCCGGGAGGCTTACAACCTGCGCAAAGCCGGCAAGCTCCGCGGCGACTTCGGCAACATCTTCTACAACAGCCCCGAAAGCTCCCGCGACTCGGCCCGCGTGTTCGTGGGCGTACTCGTGGCCGACACAACCTCCCAGCAACTCCCTGCCGGCTACCGCTACCGCTTGTTTCCGGCCGGCCAACGCGTACTACACGCCCACATCGACGCCAGCTACCTGGTTGCGCCTGATAAGCTGTACACCGGCGTGAAGAAAGCCGCCGAAGCGCAGAAACTTACGTTGCAGAACGTATATCTGGAGCATTTCCCGGAGCAGGGAGAGCCGGAAGTGCTGGCCGTAGTGAAGTAACGTAACCTTTCTAAAGCAGAACGCCCGTCCAGAATGTTATATCTGGACGGGCGTTCTGCTTTAGAAAAGACTTGCTATCGACCCAAATACAGCGAGATACCCAGGTTAAGATCATTCAGACCAAATCCCAAATCGAGGTTACTGGTCGTGTTTTTTACTTCTATACCGGAACCCGAGGTGTCACGCTTATCAGTCAGACGGTTATATGTGGCTCCCCGGAGCGTAAGCTCCAGCCCCAGCTTGTTGGTTGGGAAAAATACGATGCCTGGCAACAGGCTGGCATAAAAACCTTCCTGACGATTATCTGCCCCGCGCGGGAACCCATTAGCGGTGTTACCTGAGGTGTAGATATTCTGGTAGCCACCACCTAATTGCCCGTACAGTGCAAATTTCTCACCCACGAATTTATAGTATCGGCCAAATAGTCCACCGCTCAAGCTCCGCGTTTTATTTTCGGTTGGCACATAGGTTGGGCCGTAAGGGGAATTGACGTAGTAATAGCCCTGCGACTTATTCAACGATGCTCCCGCTGAGATGCCGAGAGCTAAGTTGTCAGCAACGAAATATCCTACACTGGGAGTGAAATAGGCGGTTTCATTTTTGATTTCCATAGTGGAAATGCCTGGTAGAGAAACGCTCTGTTCCTGTTTTTGCCGACTGTAACCAATAGAGCCGGAGAGGAGCTTGGTGCCGGCAGCTATTTGTGCCTGAACTGATAGGGTGCTGAAGCCGAGAATAATAGCTCCGAAAATAGACTTTTTCATATGAGAGAAAAGAAGAATGAGTGAACGAAATTACCTGCCTGACTTCAGATAGAAAGGATACTCGTGGAAATAATGCTTCCCGTTTATGCAGTTGATGCATAATATCAAGTAATGGTTGCAACGCACTCAGCGGAAAGCAAACATAGTATAGTAGCCTGTTTTTATCTTCAATCATTATAACTTTTTATAGAAATGAAGAGAAAATAATCGTATTGCACATAGACGCAAAAAAGCCCGCTGAACCGGAGTTCAGCGGGCTTTTTAAAGGAGAGAGTACCAGAGTCGGGGTGGCAGGATTCGAACCTACGGCCTCGTCGTCCCGAACGACGCGCGCTACCGGGCTGCGCTACACCCCGAAAGTAATTCGGATACTCGTACTGTTCTGTCGAAAAAAGCCTCCGGGTGGGGTTCCCAGAGGCTTTTCGATCAGATAAACTCTTCGGTCGGAGTGGCAGGATTCGAACCTACGACCTCCAGCACCCCATGCTGGCGCGATACCAGGCTACGCTACACCCCGAGGAATTGTGATGCAAATGTAACCCGCTAAATGATATTCGCGCAACTCTGCGAGTGTTTTTTTCTGGGTTTGGCTTCGTATAGTTGAGCTGAAACGGGCATAATGAGCGGTAGAGGTTTCAGAATGTGCACGTTGGAAGCGCGAAAAAAAGCAGGCCGCCCGAAATAAAAATTAGCTCTGGCGCGTTTATTGCGCTGGTTGGGCTTCGCGCTTTACGCTCGACCAATCCGATATGGGGGTAGAGTTTCGTACCTTTGTCTACCCGTATCGTTCACATAATCTGATAGGAACGCGTATGAAAACTTCTACTTTGCTGGGTTGCCTGCTGGCACTGCTCCTAACCGGGCAATTTGCGCAGGCGCAAACCAAGGCTGCCGCCAAGCCGGCTACCTCCGTTGCCAAACCCGCCGCAGCCAAACCGGTAGCGGCCCCGGCTTCCAAGCCCGCAGCTGACGCTGCATCTGCCTCCATGGTGGCCGTGGCGGCTCCGGCTCTCATTACAGATAAGATGGCGGACCCCACGCCCAACACCAACGCGCTAAAAGTGCGGGCCGAAACCAACCCGCTTACCAAGCGCCTCACGGTGCGCACCGATGCCACCGGTCCCACCCGCGTGGAGCTCAACAGTACCGATGGCCGTCCCGTCCTGACCCGGGACATGATTTCGGGGGATGCTGCCGCCGTGCTGGACGTGAGTAATCTGCCCGCCGGCTCCTACATCGTGCAGTGCACTGCCGGAGAGCGGCGCGGTATGAAACGCGTAATGATAGGACAATAGAAGGCTCTTCTTTCAGTTTTCCAAAAAGCTCCGTAGCATTAGCTGCGGAGCTTTTTGTTTGTCTGAACTTTCGGCCGCCATTTGTACTATGATTGGTTGACTACGCATGAAAAACCTGTCGTATTGGGAGCACCAGACGTTTCTGCAAGGCGCGGATGTAGTCATAGTCGGGGCGGGACTGGTGGGGCTCACGGCTGCTATTTATACCCGGCAGCTGCGGCCCACGGCGCGGGTGCTGGTGCTGGAGCGCGACGTGCTGCCCAACGGAGCCAGCACCAAAAACGCGGGTTTCGCCTGCTTTGGTAGTATCTCGGAGCTGCTGGAGCAAGAGCAGCGCGGCAGCACCGACGACTTGCTGCGCGTGGTACAGGCCCGCTGGGAAGGTCTGCGCCGACTGCGCGAATTGCTCGGCGACCAGACTATTGGCTACCGGCCGGAGGGTGGTTTCGAGCTGTTTCGCCCGCAGGAAGCCGAGTTGGCTGCCACGTGCCAAGCGCACATCGATTACTACAATGCCCTGTTGGCTCCTGTCATTGGCCACACCAATATATTCCGGGACGTCTCCACCCACCTATCTGCCCTGGGCCTGAGCGGAGCCACGGTGATGCTGGAAAATACCGCCGAAGGCAGCCTTGATACCGGTTGGATGATGCAGGCGCTGCTGCAGTGTGCCTGGACCGCGGGTGTTACGGTGCTGCATGGCTGCTCGGTGCTGGCTGTGGAGGGTGGGCCCAATGGCGTGCGGGTGCAACTGGAAAATCTGGAGCTGACGGCCGGCCAAATGCTGGTAGCCACCAACGCTTTCAGCCGGCAGCTGCTGCCGGAGCTGGATGTAGTACCCGGCCGCGGGCAGGTGCTCGTAACGGAACCCATTCCCGGCTTACGCCTGCCGGGCACGTTTCACTACGATAAAGGCTACACCTATTTTCGGCAGGTGGGCGAGCGGGTGCTGCTGGGCGGCGGCCGCAACCTCGATTTTCAAACCGAAGAAACCACCGAGCCCGGCCTCACGCCGCGGGTACAGCAGTACCTGGAGCAACTGCTCTACGAAGTCATCCTGCCCGGCCGCCGCCCCCGCATCGACTACCGCTGGAGCGGGGTAATGGCCTTCGGACAGGAGCTGGAACCTATCATCCGGGAGGTGCAGCCGGGCCTGTTCGTAGCCGTGCGCTGCAATGGTATGGGTGTGGCAATGGGTGCCGGCAGCGGCTGGCAAGCGGCGCAGCTGATGAATAGTTGATTTTTCGTCATTGCGAGGCGAAGCCGAAGCAATCCTTCCTGCACGAAGCGCCAAGCCCTGAAACGCAGAAAGCCCCCGGCGTATGTGCTAACGCCGGGGGCTTTTGAATGAATTAAAGCGAGGAGTCTGGAAAAGGAAGGATTGCTTCGTCGTGCCTCCTCGCAATGACGGTTAAGCTTCCTCGCTTTGCAGCTGCCGCTCGTAGAGCGCGCGGTAGAGGCCGTTGGGGTCCTGCATGAGGGCCTCGTGGGTGCCGTGCTGCACAATCTGACCGTCATCGAGCACCAGAATTTCGTCGGCCAGCTTCACGGAGCTTACCCGGTGGCTGATGATGAGGCTGGTGCGGTTGTGCATGATGCGCTGGAGCGCATTCAGAATGGCGTTTTCGGTGTTGGTGTCTACGGCCGACAGGGCGTCGTCCAGAATTAGGATTTTGGGCTCCTTCACCAGGGCCCGGGCAATGCTCACGCGCTGCTTCTGCCCGCCCGAGAGCGTGATGCCCCGCTCGCCCAGCTTCGTATCGAAGCCCTCCGGGAAGCGCATGATGTTGTCGTACACATTGGCATCCTTGGCGGCCTGCTGCATGCGGGCCTCATCGGGCTCATCCAAGCCGAAGTTGATGTTGTTGCGGATGCTGTCAGAGAACAGGAACACATCCTGGGGTACGTAGCCAATCTGCCCGCGCAGGGTGCGCAGCGACAGGTCGCGTACGTCCTCGTTATCTACCCGAATGCTGCCTTCCATTACGTCGTAGAGACGGGCGAGCAGGGCGGCCACGGTGCTTTTACCTGAGCCGGTGTTGCCGATGACGGCCAGCGTTTGGCCGTGCCGAATGCGGAACGACACGTCGCGCAGGGCCTGAATGCCGGTGTCGGGGTAAGTGAACGATACGTGGTCGAACACGATGTCGCCCTGCAGCTCCAGCTCCAGGTTCTGGCGCGACACGATGTCCGTTTGCTGGTGCATGAACTCGTTGATGCGGGCCTGGGAGGCTTCGGCGCGCTGCACCAGGGAGCTGGTCCAGCCCAGCGCCGTTACGGGCCAAGTGAGCAGGTTCACGTAAATCAGGAACTCGGCAATGCTGCCCGTGGTGATGGTGCCCCGAATCACTTCCTGCCCGCCAATCCAGACAGTGATGATGGTGCTCAGCCCAATCAGGAACAGAATCAGCGGGAAAAACAGTGAATTCACAAAGTTCAGGCTCAGGCTTTTCTGCTTGTACTCCTCCGACGCCACCGCAAACTGCTGCCGCGAGTCTTCCTCCCGCACAAACGACTTAATCACGCGGATGCCCGAAAACGCCTCCTGCACGAAAGTGGTCATGCCGGCCAAAGAGCGCTGAATCTCGTCGCTCTTCTTCTCAATAAGGTTGTTCACGTAGAAGATGCTCACGCTCAGGATGGGCAGCGGCAGCAGGGTGTAGAGCGTCAGCTTCACGTTCACCATGAACATGAGCGGCACGATGAGCAGGAACAGAATCACGAGCTGCATGAAGTACATGAGCGCCGGCCCGATGTACATACGCACCCGCCCCACGTCCTCCGAAATGCGCGACATCAAATCGCCGGTGCTGTGGCGGCGGTAGAAGCTCAGCGGCAGGCTCTGGTAGTGCTGGTAGATTTCGTTTTTCTGGTCGTTTTCCACGTGTCGGCTCATCACAATGAGCGTCTGGCGCATGAAGAACAGGAAGATGCCGCGCAGCAGCGCCATCAGCAGAATCAGGATGCCGTACAGCAGCACGTTGCGCCCGAACAGCTCGTACACCTGGCTCTGGGCCTGGGTGCCGGCGTAGAGGTGGTACAGGTCGATACCTTCCCCTACCAGATCGAAGGCGTAGCGCACAATCTGGGCCGGGAAGATGGCCAGCAGCGTGCTGAGGGCCACAAACAGCACACCCCCGAGGAAGTGCCACTTGTAGCAAAACAGATACTTATTGGTAGCGGAAAGTGCGCGCACGGTAGATGGGGTATGGGGGAAGGAGGGTGCGTGGGCTGAGATTGGAGCTAGTTACCCTCCTTGGAAAGGAGGGGTTAGGGGCGGTTGATATGCGTCAGAGCATTACTAGTGCTACATCTAAAATCCGTTCTGACAGCATCAACCACCCCTAACCCCTCCTTCCCAAGGAAGAGAACCTTGTTCAGGCGCTGTTAGCATATTTTCAACGGGAGCCGGCAGAAACTAGCAGGTTGGGTAGTAGAAAGTTAAAAGACTGCTAAACGGTTTCGGTGACTGTAAAACGTGGGGATAACGCCCTAGTTGCCAAACGTCTAAACCGAGGAAAAGACGGGTGGTCAGTGGCCGAAATCGGAAAAACGGCGTACTTTTGCACCCGCATTGCGGGCGGTCCTGAGCAAAGGAGCGGGCTGTGGGTTTCATTGAACGACGGGAAAACAGCCACGGGGCGTTGTCATTCGTTTAACGAAACGCGGAGTGCAGCCTCTTTACCAACGCCGCCCAAAGGTACAACAACCACCCCACCCACCTCTTTTTTCCACCCCAACAGCAATGGTAGAAACGAAAGTGCTGACCGAATCGTCGGTCTTCGGGCAAATTGCCGAGTATCAGCATGAGCAGGTAGTATTCTGCCATGACCACGAAACCGGTCTGAAAGCCATCATCGGCATTCACAACACCGTGCTGGGGCCGGCCCTGGGCGGTACCCGCATGTGGCATTACACTTCCGAAGCCGAAGCCCTGAACGACGTGCTGCGCCTGAGCCGGGGCATGACGTATAAAGCCGCTATTTCGGGGTTGAACCTGGGTGGGGGCAAAGCCGTCATCATCGGCGACGCCAAAACGATGAAGACCGAGGCCCTGCTGCGCAAGTTCGGCCGCTTCGTGCAGAACCTCAACGGCAAGTACATCACGGCTGAGGATGTGAACATGACCACCAAGGACATGGAGTACATCCGCATGGAAACCAAGCACGTATCGGGCCTGCCCGAGAGCATGGGCGGCAGCGGCGACCCGTCGCCGGTAACGGCCTACGGCACCTACATGGGCATGAAAGCCGCCGCTAACAAAGCCTTCGGCTCCGACTCATTGGCCGGCAAGCGCGTGGCCGTGCAGGGCGTAGGCCACGTGGGTACCTACCTGATGGAATACCTGCAGAAGGAAGGCGCGCAAATCGTGCTCTGCGACTACTACGAAGACCGCGCCCTGGAAGCCGCCGCCCGCTTCAATGCCCGCATGGTGGGCCTGGATGAAATCTACGACCAAGACGTGGACATCTACTCGCCCTGTGCCCTTGGTGCCACCCTCAACGACGACACCATTTCGCGTCTGAAGGCCCAGGTAGTAGCCGGCTGCGCCAACAACCAGCTGGCCAACGAAGACGTGCACGGCCCCGAGCTGGCGCGCCGCGGCATCATCTACGCCCCCGACTTCCTCATCAACGCCGGCGGCCTCATCAACGTGTGCTCCGAAGTACAGGGCGGCAACCGCCAGTCGGTGATGACCCAGACGGAGCGCATCTACGACATTACCACCCAGGTGCTCCAGAAAGCCGAGCAGGAAGGCAGCCACCCCCAGGCCGCCGCCACCCGCCAGGCCGAGGAGCGCATCGCCGCCATCGGCAAGGTTAAATCAACATACTAATTTGAGTTGCCAGTTGCCGGTTATCAGTTGTCAGTTTAGTGGACTTACTCCTGAACGACACTGGTAACCGGCAACTGACAACTGACAACTCAACCACATGCTCAACCGTCGCACGCTCCGCATCAAGGTCATGCAAGCCCTGTACGCCTATCATCAGGCTGTCGGGTCCGATTTTCTACTCGCCATTGACCGGATTGCGGATGCCTTCGCGCCCGATTTGAACTCGCCGGAGCCCCAGGACCGCAAGATGTTGCAGGGCCAGCGCAAAATGGCCGAGCTCATTTTCAAGGAGTGGCACAAAACCGGCGAGGAGCCGGAAGCCACCGACGACACCGACGTAAACGACGCGGTGAAGGACGCCATCAAGTACTACCAGAAAGCCGTGGGCAAGGATGCCACCTACTACGCCGGTCAGATGGTGTACGCGGCTGAAAGCATTCATAACCAGTACATTCACCTGCTCAACATCCCTGAGGCGCTGCTGCAGGTGATTGAGGAGGAGCGGGTGCGCGACTCCCGCCGCCTCACGGCCGCCAAGGAGCCCCTGCTGGATGCCACGCGCCTGCTGGAAAACAAGGCCATTGAAAAGCTCATCGGCAACCTGCAGCTGCAGGACCTTACCATCCGCCGCGCCATGCGCTGGCACGGCGAGGATGAGTTGGATGCCCTGCGCACCGCCTGGCGCAATGAGATGAAGCAGGACCCGGAGCTGCTGAGCTACCTGGCCGCCCCTGCCGGCAGCTACGAGGAAGACCAGGAAATCCTCAAGCATCTCTACAAAACCTACGTGTTCAAGGGCGAAAGCCTGCCGGCCTACATTGAGGAGGACGACCTGAACTGGGAGGAAAACCGCGCCGTGGTGAAAAACCTGGTCATCAAGACGGTGAAGATGCTCGATGAGGCCGCCGACGAAAACCTGGTGCTTATGTCGCTGTCGGCCAACTGGCAGGAAGACAAGGAGTTTGCCGAGAGCCTCTACCAGCAAACCCTGGCCGACGACGAGAAGTACGAAAAACTCATTGCCGAATCAGTGCAGAACTGGGACGTGGAGCGCGTGGCCCTCACCGACAAGATTCTGCTGAAGATGGCCCTCTGCGAGATGCACCTGTTCCGGGCCATTCCGGTGAAAGTGACCATCAACGAGTACATCGAAATCAGCAAGATGTACTCCACGCCCAAGAGCAAGCAGTTTGTAAACGGTATTCTGGACAAGCTGGCCCAGGACCTGACGGCCAGCGGCGCTATCCGCAAGTCGGGCCGGGGGCTGCTGGACAACCAGTAAAACCATTGGCGGCCTACTAGAACGTCATGCAGAGGCGCAGCCGAAGCATCTCGCGTGCTGATGTTGGTAAATTAATTCAGACATCAGCACGCGAGATTCCTCGACTCCGCTGCGCTGCGCTCGGAATGACGTTCCAGTGGAGGGCTATATCTTCCGGCGCTTTTTTACGTACTATTGGGCACTCCCAATGCTCACGTCATTTTCCACCTGTACTCACTTCTAAGCAAGAAATATGAGTAGCAAAACCACCACCGGCATTCTGTGCTTCGCCGGCGGCGCCCTCACCGGGGCCGTAATCGGACTTCTGTATGCGCCCGAAAAGGGCCGCGAAACCCGCAGCTGGCTGAGCTATCAGCTGGAGAAATACCGCGAAACCCTGGCCGACCTCACCGAAAACTTGGTGACCAGCCGCGCCGACCAGGGCCCCAGCTCCGCCAAGAGCGAAGGCCAGCGTGTAATTCAGGACGCGAAAAGTAAAGCCGAACAGCTGCTCGGCGACGTGGACCAGCTTATCAACCAGATTAACTCCCGCAAAACGGTATAGCCAAATGTGGGAAATGCGAAAATGTGCGAATGTGCCCTCGAACCATCTGGGCACGTTCGCACATTTTCATTTTCTTCATTTTCAGCACCCGCCGGTAGGCGGTACCTTTGTACAAAATTGTGGGATTGGGCCGGTTGTTGCGGTCCGCCCCGCCTAGTACCCCCGCGAGCTGCTCTCCTCCGCTGCCCGGCTCGCCTTCCTCTTGCCCATTAACCCAACTCAATAGCATGCATCTCATCACGCTCATCCCCGGCGACGGCATTGGCCCCGAAATCACGAAAGCAGTAACCGATATTTTCGCGGCGGCCCAGGTGCCCGTGCAGTGGGAGGAACAGAACGCCGGCCAGACCACCTTCGACCAGTCGGGCGAGCTGATTCCGCAGGCCCTGCTCACGTCGCTGGAGAAGAACAAGGTGGCCCTGAAAGGTCCCATCACCACGCCGGTAGGCAAGGGCTTCCGCAGCATCAACGTAACGCTGCGCCAGAAGTACGACCTGTACCAGAACGTACGCCCCAGCAAAACCACAGCTGGTATCAAGACCCGCTACGAGGGCATTGACCTGGTGCTGTTCCGCGAGAACACCGAGGGCCTGTACGCCGGCCTGGAAATCTGGGATGAGCACAACGGCATTGGCGACTCCATTGCCCGCGTGACGGTGAAAGGTGCCCGCAACATCTGCCGCGCGGCCTTTGCCTACGCCGCCAAGCACGGCCGCAAAAAGGTAACGCTGGCCCACAAAGCCAACATCCTGAAAGTGCCCGGCAAAATCATGCTGGACGCGGCCCAGGAAGCCGCCCGCGAGTTTCCGCAGGTGCAGTACGAGGAGAAAATCATCGACAATATGTGCATGCAGCTGGTGGGCAAGCCCGAGCAGTTTGATGTGATTGTGACCACCAACCTGTTCGGCGACATCCTCTCCGATCTGTGCGCCGGCCTGGTAGGCGGCCTGGGCGTGGTAGCCGGTGCCAACATCGGCGACGACATGGCCATCTTCGAGGCTGTGCACGGCTCGGCTCCCGACATTGCCGGCCAGGGCAAAGCCAACCCCACTGCTCTGCTCCGCTCGGCCCTGATGATGCTCCACCACATTGGAGAGCACGAGCAGGCCGTGAAAATCGAAAAAGCCCTGGAGCTGACCCTGCAGGACAAAGCCAAGTGCACCGGCGACTTGGGCGGCTCGGCTTCCACCTCGGAATTCGCCCAAGCCATCATCGACAACCTGGGCAAATAGGTTCTCGCGTATAAAAGAACGTCATTCCGAGCGGAGCCGAGGAATCTCGCGTGTTGATGTTGTAGAAGTAACTCTACCGTCAGCACGCGAGATTCCTCGGCTGCGCTCGGAATGACGTTCTAATACCAACAATCAATTACCTTTAACGCCCTGAAGACCACCGACGGACTTCTTTTCCTGATCCTTATGAAACGTACGCTGTTTTCTGCCGTTCTGCTTTCCGGCGCGCTGCTGATGGGCGCCTGCAACAACAATAAGACCGCTGAGGTGGGCACCGAGGGCATGAATGCCGCCGCTGCCAACGCCAACGAGGCCGCTGCCAACCCCACCGTTGACAACCCCAACGTAACCAACGAAACGGAGGCCCCGAACCCCAACGCCCCGGTAATGACCTTCGCCGTATCGGAGCACGATTTCGGCGACATCAAGCCCGGCGAAGTGGTGAAGCACACCTTTGAATTCACCAACACCGGCAAGTCGCCGCTGCTGATTGAGAATGCTACGGCCAGCTGCGGCTGCACCACGCCCAACTGGACCAAGGAGCCCATTCAGCCCGGCGCTAAAGGCACCATCGACGTGCAGTTCGACTCGCACGGCAAAATGGGTATGCAGAATAAAGAGGTTGCCATTCAGGCCAACACCCAGCCCAGCATCACCAAAGTGGTGATTAAAGCCAACGTGCTGAGCGAGGGCCAGAACGGTCCCACCCGCTAAGCCATACACTGCCCCAGCGGGGCTTTACAGAAAGTTGAGGCATGACCAACCGGTCAGCGCTTCAACTTTCTGGTTTTTAGTGTTTACCAGATTTCACTCGCATGCTCGCAACCCTATTTCTACAAGCTGCCCCCGCAACGGGTAGCAGCCTGATCAGCTACCTGCCTATTGTGGGGATGGTCATTGTCATGTACTTCTTCATGATCCGGCCCCAGCAGAAGCGTTCCGCTGACGCCAAAAAATTCCGGGCCGCGCTGGGCAAAGGCTCCAATGTGGTAACCATTGGCGGGTTGCACGGTAAAGTGGTGGACCTGACTGAGGAGACTGTGACGGTAGAAGTGGACAAAGGCGTGCGCCTACGCTTCGACCGCTCGGCTATTGCTCGCGAAGTGACCAGCAAAAACGCTACGCCCGCCGCGTAGTGCCCGGCGTTACCTGCTGCAAAGGCCCCGGCCAAAGTATCCTTTCAGGCTACCCCAGTTTGGAAAGGTGCTTTAGTCGGGGCTTCGGCGTATCTAGGGGCAGTAGCACCGCAACCGGCTAGTTAGTACCTTGCCAGCCCCCATCATTCTGCCCGTTGCTGTGTCGTCTGTTCGTCCTACCCGTTGGCTGCGCTGGTTTATCAACCCGTTTTACGGGCAGGAGCGGAGCTATTGGCGGGCCGTAACGGCGTGCTTCCTGGTAGCCAGTACCTTCTGGCTGCTCAATGCTCTCAACAAGACGTACACCACGCGTATTACTTACCCACTGGCCTGGCGCTACGACGAAAGCCGCTTTGTGCCGGTGCAGCCGCTGCCCACGGAGGTGCCTGTAAACGTAACCGGCCGTGGCTGGAAGCTACTGCGGCGGCAACTGCTGCTGGACGTAAAACCTGCCGAGTTGACGCTGAGTACGCCCGCCACTACCCGCTACCTCACGGCCCGTGCTTTGCGGCCGGCGCTGCAGCAGGCCATGGAAGGCCTGCAGTTCAACTACCTGCTCTCGGATACGTTGTGGGTGGAGCTGGACCGGCTGGTGAGCCGCCGGGTGCCCCTGGCTTTGAGCCCGGCAACCAACGGGCTGGCCCTGCCCTATGATGCCCGGTTTGAGCCCGCGCAGGTTGTGTTTCGGGGTCCGGAAAGCAAAATCAGCACCCTGCCCGACCCGTACCCGGTGCATCTGCCCACGGCCCCGGCCGGCTCCAGCACCGGCGACATCCGGGTGCCCATTGGCGGCCCGGATCTGGTGCAGACCAACGTGCAGGACGTGCGCGTACGGCTGCTGCGCCGCCCGGTTATTACCATTCCGGTAGATGTGGTGCCCGAACTGCTGGATGCCCCGGCGGGCCGAAAGTATAGCTTCACGCCGGCTACTGTGCGGGTGCGGCTGCAGTTTTTTCCGGAAGATACGGTCGGCTTCCGGCCTGAGCAGGTGCGGGTACAGCTGCACTACGGCCAGTTTACCAACCAGGATTCCAGCCTGCGCCCCTTCCTGTCGGAGAAACCGGCCCGGGCCCGGGGCTACCTGGTGCTCACGCGCGGCGTAAAGGTGCGGTAGGAGAGTTGAATGATGAAATGGTGATGCCTTAGCGGAGTAGCGGGCACTTTCATGGCTATCAACTCCTACATTCTGTCTTCTCGTGCCATACCCCCCAATTCATAACTCATCATTCATAACTCAACTCTCCCCAGCGTATGCTGCAAATCGGAATTACGGGCGGAATCGGTTCCGGCAAGAGCGTGGTGTGCCGGCTGTTTCAGGTGCTGGACGCGCCGGTGTACGACTCGGATGCCCGCGCCAAATGGGTAATGGCCCACGATGCGCAGTTGCGCGACGAGCTGACGGCTGCTTTTGGTCCCGAAACCTTCGATGCCCAGGGCCAGCTTAACCGCGCCTACCTAGCCCGCGTGGCCTTCCCCGACCCGGTGCAGCTGGCCCGCCTTAATTCGCTGGTACACCCGCATGTAGGCCGTGATTTTGCGGAATGGGCGACTGCCCGCCAAGCCGAGGGCCACGCCTACATCCTTAAAGAAGCCGCCCTGCTCTACGAATCGGGCGCGTACCGACAGCTTGATCGGGTTATCACCGTGTTTGCCCCCCAGACCCTGCGCCAGGCCCGGGTGCTGCGCCGCGACCCGCACCGCACCCCCGAGGATATCCTCACCATCATCGGCAAGCAGATGAGTGAGGAGGAGAAACTGGCCCGCGCCGATTACGTGGTCCATAACGACGACGAGCAACTGCTCATTCCGCAGGTGCTGAAGCTGGACGCGGAGTTTCGGGCGTAGAGACGCAATATCTTGCGTCTTGTCATTGCTGATGTTGCTTGTCCAGAACCAATCGTTCAACGACGAGACGCAAGATGTTGCGTCTCTACACGCAAAAGCCCCTGACGCCAGCACGGACGTCAGGGGCTTTCTGCTGTTCAAGAGTTGGCGCTTTGGTAAGGACGGATTGCTTCGTCGTGCCTCCTCTAAATGACAGTGTTGCTACCGAATAATCGGGCACCGTTCGAAGGGGCGGGTGCGGTCGAACTGGTAGCGGTAGGTGGTGTGGGTTTTGTAGATGCGGGCCCCGATGGAGCGCGTGACGGCCAGCATGCGGGGGTTAAAGTCGCCAATCCAGTTCATTTCGATGTCGTGGTAGCCGGCGCGCATGAACTCGTGGCGGGCGTGCACCATCAAGGCGCTTTCCACGCCCTTGCCCTGCCAGGCCGGCACCACCCCGAAGATGACGCCGAACAGCTTTTTGTCGCGCCGCTGCTCGTATTTGCGCTTTTCCCAGAGGAAGCGCAGCTTGGCCCACAGGTTGAAGTTGCGGCCCACGTGCTTGAAAATCTGGTTCAGCTCGGGCAGGCTCACGAAGAAAGCCACCGGCTCCTCGCCGGCGTAGGCAAACCACAAAATCCGCTCATCCAGCACTGGTTTCATCTGCTTCACTAGGTCGCGGGCCTTGTCCAGGCTCATGGGGTTGATGCCGCTGTGGTTGGCCCAGGCTAGGTTGTAGACGTGGTGGAAGTCGCGGGCCAACTTCTCGGCGTCGCGCTTGTTGGCGTGGCGGAAGCTGAACTCAGGGTGCTCCTGGGCGTATCGCTCGGCGGCTTTGTCGAAGGTGGGGTGCAGGGCGGTGGCCACTTCGCGGTAGCAGGTGTACTGCTTGAAATAGAGCTGGAAGCCGTAGTTCTCGAACAGCTGCTGGTAGTAGGGCTGGTGGAAGAACATGCCGTAGTTGGGCTCGGTGAAGCCATCCGTGAGCAGCCCCCAGAACCGGTCCCGCTCCCCGAAGTTGATGGGCCCGTCCATGGCCGCCAGCCCGCGCTGGGCCAGCCACTGCCGGCAGGCCTCGAACAGCTCGTTGGCGGCCGCCTGGTCGTCGATGCACTCGAAAAAGCCCATGCCGCCCACCGGCTGGGTGGGGTCGGGCTGGGGCGTTTCGTGGTTGATGAAAGCCGCCACCCGGCCGATGACCGTGCCGGCCGCATCGGTCAGCACCCACCGGATGGCCTCGCCATGGGCGAAGTTGTGGTTCTTCTGCGGGTCGAACACCGCTTCAATCTCCTGATCGAGCGGCGAAATCCACTGGGGCTGGTTCTGATAAATCCGGGCGGGCAAATCCAGAAACTGCCGGACGCGGGCCGGCGAATTCACTTCAAGCAAAGGCATGGGAAAGGCAATTGGCAATGGGCAATTGGAAAGGAGCGGTGCTGTCATCCTGAGCGACGACGAAGGACCTTACCATGCCAGCACGAGTCGTTGTTACGAGTATCGTTCTACTGTCATAAGGTCCTTCGCAAGCTCAGGATGACCGCCCCACTAATTGCTCACCGATTTTTTTCAAAGACGGACAGCAATTTAAGGCCATTTACGCGGCGCACGTACACTTCACGGCCCAGGAAGTCGGGGTAGGGGCCGGGGTGCCAGCGGTAGGTGGTGAGGAAGTAGCGGGCCTGGGCCGGCGGCACCATGCTGAGGCGGGCGCGCTCTTTGGGCGGCAGCAGTAGCTGGGCGTTGTGCAGCATCAGGGCCGTGCGGGCCTCGGTAGCGACAGTTACGGTGGCGCTGGAATCGTGGGCCATAATCCACTCCACCCCCTCCCGGCCCGAGAGGCCCCAGTAGTCGCGCTCAAACAGCCGCTCAGCGGTGGGGCCTGGCAGAAAGCTGAAATACACGTTCTGGTAGGGGTGGTCGAGCACCATGCGCAGGGCGGTGTGGCCGAGGCCGAGGACCAGCAAACCAGCCGCCGCATAACCCGCCAGTAGGGCCGGCCGAGTGGTAGCCCGTTGCCAGCCGCGCCAAGCCGCCTGCGCCCCGCGCCCCGCCAGCAGCAGCAGGGCCGGGTACACGAAATACAGGTGCCGCCACCCGTCATATACCACCGAGTGCAGCACGATAATGGCCAGCAGCGGCCCGAAAAACCAGGCCAGCACCAGTAAATCCTGTCGGCCGGCGGTGGTGCGGAGCCAAACCAGCGGCCCGCGTACGGCAGCGGCCACCACTACGGCTACCCCCGCCAGAAACAGCGCCACGTACGGCAGCGGCGTGGTGACCAGTATCCAGACGGGCACGTAATGCCAGGGCAGCTCCCGTACCGATATTTCCTGGCCCAGGTACAGCGTAAGCATATCGGCGCGGTAGCGGCTGAAGCTGCTGAAGGCGGCCGTAAAGTGCTGCCAGGGCTGCTCCCACAGATAGGGCCAGCCGGCTATTACCACGGCTACCAGCAATGGGGCCATCAGCAGCAGGCCTGCCCCCAACCGCCGCCACAAAGCTGGCCGGGCCCAGGCTTCCAGGCCCGCAAACCCAATGGTAAGGGCCGCCAGCAGCACGCCCATAGTGCGTACGTCAATGGCAGCGCCCACCGCCACGGCGTGCAGGGCTGCCCGCGGCCAAGTAGGCCGCCGCAGCCACCGCTGCAGCGTGCCGATGCCCACGGTGAAAAACCCCAGAAACACGAGGTCCTTGTAGTTGTAGAACGATTCGGCAAACATCCTCGGGGAGAGCACCAGGGACGCCGCCACGACCAGCCCCCACGGGCCGCTGCTCAGGTAGCGCGCCCCCACCCGGTACACGGCGTAGGTGCCCGCCACGCAGGTCAGCCAGATGACGAGGTGGCGGAAAAAGTACACGTCGCGGGAGTCCTCCACCCGGGCCACCTTCTCCAGCACCACCAGCGGCAGCTGGTAGAACACGCCGTGGTCCACATCCTGATTTTCGCTCATGTCCGGAATCTGGGCGAAGGTGGCTTGGCGATGGGCCAGCGCGGGGGCCAGTTTCAGGGCCACGTACTTGGCGTTGATGATGCCGTTGAGCCGGTCCAGCTGCTCGTCCCAGCCCACGCCGTAGTCGCGGTGCAAAGCCACGCCCAGCAGCGTCAGCAGCCCGAAAAACGCGCCCACCAGCCAACGAAACCAAACGGGGCGGGCGGGAGCAGGGGTAGAAGGCATACGGGCAGGAATAGAATGGCCGGCTGTCATTCCGAGCGGAGCGAGGAATCTGAAGTAATCAGCGAAGGAAAATCCAGATTCCTCGCTCCGCCCGGAATGACAAGCGGGCGGCTGGAAAGCTGCGGAAACGCCGCTAAATTCGGCAATTCATTCTCAATCCTTATTTTCCATTCTCTAGTGCTGCGCTCCATTCCCCGCTACATCTGGCCCGTGGCCGCGCTGCTGCTCGTCGTTCGGCTGGCGCTCAACCTGGGCCTGAACCCCGGGCTGGAATGGAACTACGATGAGCGCCGCAACGGCCGCATTGCCGATAACTACCTGGCCGGCAGGGGCTACGTCAGCCTCGACCCCGAGCGGAAGCAGCTCCGCCCCGATTCCTTCCACGCCAGCTTTCCGGTGTTCGTGTACGTGGGCTGGAGCCGCGCCGGCCTGCCCCGGCACTACCTTACGCTGCTGGTGTACGCCGCCGCGGCCGGCCTGTATTTGGTGGGCGGGCTGTACGTGCAGCGCACGTTGCGCTACTTCGGGCTGGCCCCAGGGGCGGCCTGGGCAGGGGCGGGGCTCTGGGCGGTGTCGCCGGGGGTGGTGTACTACATCGGGGCGTTCTGGTGGTTCGAAAACCTGGCCCTGCCGCTGCTGATTCTGGTGGTGTACAAGCTGCTGCGGCTGCACGGCGGGCGGCCCCTGCGCTGGCCCGATGCCCTGCTGATTACGGCCAGCGTGGTGCTGTCGTGCCTGTTGCGGGGGTACCTGCTGGCGGTGTACGGGTTGCTGTTCGCGGTATTTCTGGGGTTGATGAGCTGGAAGCCGGCCCGGCCGCGGCAGGCGGCCTGGGGTCTGGGCCTGGGGCTGCTGCTGGCCCTGGGGCTGGCGCACGCGCCCATCTTCCTGAAAAACCACCGCCTGTTCGGGGCCTACACGCTCAGCAACCAGGCCGGCTTCGAGCTGTTGCAGGGCCATAACTCCATCACGCAGGGCCGCTTCATGTTTGACTGGGACGAGCGTCAGAGGCCGTTCGACCAGTTTGTGCGCCGGCATATTCCGCAGCTCGATTCCCTGAATCAGTACCAGGAAAGTCAGGCCCGGGCCCGGCTGGCGCGGGAGTGGGTAGCGGCGCACCCGGCCGGGGAGCTGCGCCTCTGGGCGCGGAAAACGGCTTTGTTCTTCTCCCCCGAAAACTTCATTGCCGACGCGCCCCGCACGCCCTGGAACCCTTTCACGGCGCTTACACTCCTGGCTTTTTTCGGGGTGCTGGTGCTCACGCTGGGGCGCTACCGGGGCCTGCGCTTCCGCGCCGCCGATGCACTGCTGCTCACGCCACTGGTAGCCACGTGGCTGCTGAGTCTGGTGTTTTTTGTGGGGTTCCGGTGGCGGTTTTTTGCCGAGCCGGCCCTGCTGCTGTTTCCAATGCTGGTGGCCGGGCGGCTGGGCTGGCTTCGGTCGGGGCCTACTGCTCAGGATACTGATAGATAGAGAGAATCGGCAGGCCACCGGCCGTTACCCGGTATACCTCCCAGCCCACAGGCGTCACCACGGTGCCCGATTGGCTGCGGTAATCCAGGATAACAAACCGCCCCGGTGCTTTTTCATTCACCACTAGTCGCGCCTGGTCGGCTGGGGGCAGTAGGGTACGGTTGTTTTCAAAGGGCGAAATGTGCTGCGGGTCTACCACAATCTGACCCTGGGGGTAGGTGCTCACCAAGTACTCCAACCCTTGGCGGTAAGCCAGGCCCCAGTAGTCACGCTCAAACCACTGCCCGGCCAGCCGGGCGGGCAGCACGCTGAAATACACCTGCTGCTGCGGGTGCATAAGGACCATGCGCGTGGCGGTAACCAGCAGCTCAACTGCTACTACGCCGGCCCCAACCAACGGAATCCGCCGGCGTTGGACGGCCTTTTGCGCCCAATGCCACGCCTGCCAGCCTCCGCCCACGGCCAGCAGCAATAGGGCCGGATACACAAAATACAGGTGCCGCCATCCATCATACAGCACGGAGTGTAGTCCGATTACCAATGCCAGGGGCGCCAGCAGCCACCCCGCAAATAGCAGATCGAGCCGGCCGGCGTAGGTGCCCAGCACAGCCAGCGGCTGCCGTAGCAACCGGCTCAGCAGGAACAGCAAGCCCATAAGGGCTGCCAGTGTATAAGTGAGCGGGGTGGTAATCAGCAGCCAGACCGGCGCATAATGCCAGGGCAAGGCCTGCGCCGAAACGTACTCGCCCCAGTAGAGGACCTTGCCCGGCCACCGGAAGTGCTGCATGGCCACAAATGCCTCCCGAAAATGATCCAGCGGTGCTGCCCACAGGTAAGGCCAGCCAACGATGCTGGCGCACAAGGCGCAGGCAACATACACGGCCGCCACCAACCCAAGCCGCCGGGCCGGCTGCGTAGGCTGCACCGCTTCTAGCACCAGCAGCACCAGTGTAAACGGCAGGAGCATACTGCCCAGGATGCGAATATCCAGCGCCGCGGCGGTGGCCAGTCCGTGCACCACTGCCCGCCCCGGCGTGGGCCGGACCAGCAGTCGGGCCAGGGTGTACATGCCCACCGTAAACGCGGCCAGGAACACTAGGTCCTTAGCGTTGTAGAACGACTCGGCAAACATGCGCGGTGACAGCACGAACAGCCCCGCCGTGAGCAGCGCCACGTACTGGTTGCGGAAGCGCAGCAAAGCCAGCCGGTACAGAGCCCACACGCCGCCCAGGCACACCAGAAACGTACTTAGGTGCCGCCAGAAATAGTACGTGCGCAGATCGGGGCTGGCCAGCAGCGTATCGAGCAGGGCCAGAGGAAGCTCAAACAGCACGCCGTGGTCATTATCCACGTAGCCCTGCAGCGGGGGCACCGCCTGCAGCGCCGGCTGCTGCGCGGCCCAGCTGGGTGCCAGCAGATCGGCCACATAGCGCAGGCTGACCAACCCGTTCAGGTGGTCCACGGGCTCATCCCAGGATACGCCGTAGTCCTTTACCAGCCAAACGCCCAGCAGCAATAGTCCCCCGAAAAAAACGGGTGCCAGCCAGCGGGGTCCCCGAACCGGGGGAGCAGCAAAAGAGGAAGCCATTCGCGAAACAGACAAACCACACACAGGAAAGCGGCAAGTTACTTTGCGAAGTAGCAAGGGGCTGCCGGCAGGCCGGAAAACAAAAAAAGGACTGCCACGGGTGGCAATCCTTTTAGTGGTGGGAGATACTGGGTTCGAACCAGTGACCCTCTGCTTGTAAGGCAGATGCTCTGAACCAGCTGAGCTAATCTCCCGAGGGTAAGCGTACTCTAAAAAAAGTGGGAGATACTGGGTTCGAACCAGTGACCCTCTGCTTGTAAGGCAGATGCTCTGAACCAGCTGAGCTAATCTCCCAATGGGCGTGTCCTGTTTGGGATGGCAAATATGGGGGGCTGTTTTCGAAAACGCAACACTTTGTGCCATCTTTGACGCAAGAATTTTTGCAACAATTCAGTTATCAGAGCCCAACTGGCTGCCAGTCAGAAATTTCAGCGGAGGAAACAGTGTGCGTAGATTTCTGAAAATTTTCTGTTTTACCGGGCTGGCCATGGTGTGTATAGCATGGCTGGGGCTGTGGCTGGGCGAGGATGCTGTGATTCGGTTGTTCGTAACGGGCCTGAACCGCTACCTGTGCGTACCCGTGCAGGCCAGCCGGCTGGAAGTGTCGGCGCTGGATCAGTTTCCGCGGCTCTCCGTTACGCTACACGATGTAACGGTGCACGGCTCTCTGCCCTCCGATACCGTGCAGCTGGCCCGGGCCCGGCGGCTGTACTGCGCCTTCAACGTGTGGGATGTGGTAAGCGGTCAGTACCGAATCCGGGAGATAACGCTTACCGATGCCCGGGTGCACATTCGACGCAATCAGCAGGGCGTGGGCAACTACCACCTGCTCTGCCCCGATACGGCCGCTACCTCCCCCGATGATGCCCCCTTCCGGCTGGCGCTGGAAGGTATCCGGCTGGAGCGAGTGGCCGTGGTGTATGAGGACGCCAGCCGTCAGCAGCGTATTGCACTGCGCGCACCCGATGTTCAGGCGCGGGTAACCATAGCCGGCCCGCTGGTAATTGTGAAGGCTGCCGGCGCGACGGAAGTGCAAACCGTCCGGCTCGGCACCGACGATTATTTCCAGCAGAAACAGCTGCAACTGCAGGCCACCGTTGCCATTGACCGGGCGCGGCAGCAGCTGGCTATTCAGTCGTCTACCATCGGCATCGGGCCGGCCCGGTACGAGGTGGCGGGCACTATCGGGTATCAGGCCGCCCCGCACCTGGATTTGCGGTGCGAAGCTACCGGAGCCGATATTCAGGCGGTGCTGGCTCTGTTGCCGCCCCGGCTCACGCGCGCGGTGGCGGGCTACCGGAGTCGGGGGCAGGTGTATTTCGGGGGCACGGTGCAGGGTGAGTGGTCGGAGGCGCACAACCCAGCGGTGCAGGTGCGGTTCGGCTGCCGGAATGCCTCGTTTTTTCACCCGAAATATCAGCAGGCGGTGGAGCAGGTGAGCTTAACGGGTACATTCAGTAATGGAGCCGCCCGCTCGACTCGTACGACGGTGCTGAGCCTGCAGAACGTACACGGGCAGCTGGCTGGTCGGCCGTTTAGCGGGGTGCTGCGCCTGGAGAATTTTCAGAATCCGCAGTTGACACTTACCGCCCGGGCCAACGTGGACCTGAGCCGGGCGGTACGGTTTTTTCCGGTGTCGGCGGTGCAGTCGGCCCAGGGTACGGCGCAGGTAGCTCTGCAGCTGAATGGACCGCTACGGACTATCCGGACGCAACCCACCGCCCGGCAAGCCAGCGGCCAACTGACCTTTCAAGGCGTGGCACTGCGCCTGCGCGACTTCCGGCAGCCATTTACCGGGCTTACAGGGGAACTAGCGCTACGTGGTTCCGATGTGGCTTTCACCGGGTTGCGGGGCCGGCTGGGTAGCTCCGACTTTCAGGCTCAGGGCGTTTTGCACAACGTAACCGGCTGGGCGGCCAGCCCTGGGCAGCCGTTGCGGGTGCAGGCTGCTGTGGTAGCTAACCTGCTCGATTTCAATCAGCTGTTGTATGTATATCAGCCAAGGAAAAGCCCGGCGGCGGTGTCACCCCGGCCAGCTTCGGGCGGCCTGCACGTACCGGCCACGCTGGCGCTGAGTGTGCAGGTACAGGCCCGGCAGGTGCGGTTTCGGCGGCTGCGGGGGCGGCAGCTGCGCGGCACGCTGCGGCTGCAAAACCAGGTGTTCAGCTCACCGGGCCTGACGCTGCTGGCCGCCGGCGGTCAGGTGAGTGTGCGGGGCACTGTGGACGCCCGCCGCGCCAGTCTGCTGAAAGCCAGTACCGTGGCCAGCTGTCAGCAGCTGCCGCTGGATAGCCTGTTTTACGTGTTCGAGGATTTCGGCCAGCAGTTCCTCACGGCCCGTCACCTGCGCGGCCGCCTCACCGCCACCGCCGAATCGGACACGTACTTCGATGCACATCTGACGCCGCTGACGGAACGGCTGGAAGCCGAGGTGCACGCCACTATTCACGATGGGCAACTGCTGAATTTTGAGCCGTTGCAGCGCCTGAGCCTAGTGGCCGACCGCGCCACCTTACGTCACCTTCGCTTTGCCGAGCTACACAATAGCCTCTATGTGCAGAGCCGCACAGTATATATCCCGCAAATGGATATCCGCTCCAATGTGCGGGCGGCCTCGCTGATTCGGGTAACGGGCACGCATACGTTTGATCAGCAGCTGGACTACCATGTGCAGATTCCGCTGCTGCCGGGCCTGCTGCCCCGGGCCGCAGCCCGCGCCGATGGGCCGGGCCTGCGCCTGGCCATCCAGGGTACCGAAGACCAGTTTACCGTTCGGTACGAAACGGGACCGGACAGGCCGCGTGAACCGCCGGTAGCAGCCGGTACGCCGCTGCCGGCTTCATCCGCCGCCCCGGCACCCGCGCCCGGTACCCGGCCGGCTGAGCGGCCCTCGTTCGAGCTGAAAAAGCCGGTGAAAAAGCCGGCCCAGCCTCAGGTGGGAGAGTATTTTGAATTTTAAGGGCAATACATTCGGTGCGTGGGTCAACCTCAGCCGCTGGCAGTGCGTTAAGGAGGGCGAGTTATGTCCCACTCCAACTCCTCTCGCCATGAACGATACGCAACTACTCCAGAATTACTCCGATCAAGAAAAAGCAGCTTACCTGAGCGTAATAGCTAGTCTGGCTTCCGCCGACCGGGAAGCCTCGGCTGCTGAAATCGAATTTTTGCAGCAACTGGCCCACCAGGCCGGCCTGAGCGGTGGTGCTACCCAGCAGGTGCTGGCCTCAGCCAAAGATGCCACCAACGAATCCATCAAAAGCAACCTGGATGCGTTGCGCGGCAGCGACCTGCGCTTCTCGCTGGTTACCGACCTTATCAGCTTTGCCCGCGCCGATGGCTCGTACGCCAACGACGAGGAGGCCATGGTGAATAAAATAGCTGCCTACCTCAACATCACACCCCAGCAGACCCAGGCGCTCAACCAAGTGGTAGACCAGGCTGCCCAAGTTCCGCACGATGCCAGTGACCCCGCCAAGCAGGGTTTCTTCAGCGGCATCACCGATAAGCTGGACAGCGTTGGCATTCCGAAAGGTGCCCTGATGGCCGGCCTGCTCGGCGTGGTGGCCCCCATGGTTATTTCGAAAGTGATGGGCGGCCGCAGCCAAAGCTCCGGTATTGGTGGCGGTATGATGGGTGGTGGTACTATGGGCGGCCTGCTCGGCGGTGCTGCCCAGAGCGGTATGGGCGGCTTGCTTGGTGGCCTGCTGGGCGGTGGTTTGCTCAGCGGCGTACTCGGCGGCGGCCAGTCCCAGTCAACTGATTCGTACGGCAACTATCCGCAGCAAGGCTCACACGTGGGCAGCGGCGGCCTGGGCTCGTTGATGTCGATTCTGGGCGGTCTGGGCGGTCAGCCTAACTCCCAGCCCCGCAGCAACGGCGGCGGCGGCCTCGGTGGCCTCATGAGCGGCGGTATGGGCGGGTTGCTCGGCGGCCTGCTCGGTGGCCGGTAATCAGCCCTTAGTTAGCCCTAATGCAAAAGCCCCCGACGTTGTCTAAACGTCGGGGGCTTTTGCATTGGAGTATAGATTGTTATCAAATGGATAACGGGACCAAGCGTGCTTAGGCGGGCAGCCCGTTTACCTGCACAATGGTGGTGCCGGTGCTGGCGAAGGTGCCGCCGGCCTGCTCCACGGCTTCGATGAGGCGGTAGTTCAGCTCCTCCTTCACCTGCAGATATTCCTCGTAGTTGGTGGTTTCCACGAAGTATTGCACCGTTACTTCCTTGGCGGCCGGGGTCAGGGCCGAAAACTGAATTTGCACTTCCTTGGTCACCAACGGGTTTTCCTCGATAGCGCGCTTGCCGTCCTGCACAATGCGGTGGAGCTGCTGGCTGGTGGTGGCGTGGCTCAGGGCCAGGGTGAAATTCACGCGCCGGGCCGTACGCAGGCTCAGGTTGTCCAGCGGCTTGTCAATCATGCTTTTGTTGGGGACCGTCACGTAGCTTTTCTCGGCCGTGCGCAGGCGGGTGCTTCGAAAACCCACTTTCTCCACGGTACCGGTTACACCGCCCACATCCACCAAATCACCCACGGCGAAGGGCCGGTCGAGGAAGATGGTGAACGAGGCAATCAGGTTTTCCAGGCTTTCCTTGGCCGCAAAGGCCACGGCCAGACCACCAATGCCCAGGCCCCCGATAAGCGCCGTTACGTTTACGCCGAACACCTTGCTCAGCATCACCAGAAACGTGATGGTAAGTACCAGCACTTTCAGCAAATCCTTGGCGAAGGGCACCAGCTGGTTGCTGATGCGGGAGGTGCTGTTTTCGGAGCGGCGCTGGAATACCAGCACCAGAAAATCGATAATGCGCAGCCACACCCAGCCGATACCCCAGATAACGGCCATCTGAAATAGCCGGAACAGCAGCACCTTCGGCCAAGGCTCGTTGCGCCCAATTTCGGAGCTGCGCACCGGGTAGTCCAGCACCTGAAACGCAAAATAGGCCGTTATTAGGAAGATAACGATGGACAGCGGCTGAATCAGCAGGGCCTGAAACTGGTGCTCGGCCACTCCCTCCGTGCGCTTGCGGATAAACCGGAACACCAGCTTGGACAGGAGCCTCGACAGTAGCGTTTTGAAGGCGTACCCAAACAGCAGAATGCCCGCGCACCACAGGTACGCCGTCACGTTGTTGCCCAGAAAGCGGTAGTTGAGGATTTCCTGGATGCTCATTTACTAGTGCTTAGTTGTTAGTGCTTAGTTGTTAGTGCCTGGTGCTTAGGTTGTTCGACGTTATTCTTGGATTGAACAACCTAAGCACCAGACATTAGGCACCAAGCACCAGACTCTATACCAACTGGCGCAGCGCCATTTCGAACGACTTCTGGGCAATGCCAGTGCGGGAGTCGCCTTGGTGGCGGGTGCGGGCTAGGGCTGCCCGAATCACGCGGGAGGTGTCCTGGAAGATGGCTTGGTCGGTAATTTCGGCGTTGGATTCCATCAGGTAGGCGAATACCCGGGCCATGCCGCAGTTGGCAATAAAATCGGGGATGACGCTGGTGTGGTCGTCGGCAAACTCGCCGGTGGGGCCGAAGAAGATTTCCGGATCCTGGAACGGCACGTTAGCACCGCAGCTAATTACCTCCAGCCCGCCGGCTACCAATTGCTCCACCTGCTGGCGCGTTACCAGCCGGGAGGCCGCCGCCGGAATGAAGATTTCGGCCCCGCTGCTCCAGATGCGCTGGTTCACTTCCTCGAAGGAAAGCAGGTTATCGGCCGTAAGCGCATTCCCTTCGCGGCGCAGAAACAGCTCCCGAATTTCCTCCAGCGTGAAGCCGTCTTCCTTGATAAGGCCGCCGGCCCGGTCGATGATGCCGGTAATGCGCGCGCCCTGGCTGGCCAGGTAGTAGGCGGCTGCCGCGCCCACGTTGCCCCAGCCCTGGATGATGGCGCGCTTGCCCTGCACTGCGCGGCCGCCCCACAGCTCGTAGTAGTGGCGCACGGCCTCGGCCACGCCATAGCCGGTAATGAGGTCGGCCACGGTGTATTTGCGGCTCAGATCGGGGGTGAAGGAGGCGTCTTCGAGCACCTTCACCACGCCCTGGCGCAGCTGGCCCAGCTTCTGAATCTTCTGGGGCTCGGTGGCGCGGTAGTGCCCGTTCACGATGCCCTCCTGCGGGTGCCACAGGCCATAGTCCTCCGTAATCGGAATCACGTCGTGAATCTCGTCTACGTTCAGGTCGCCGCCGGTGCCGTAGTAATTCTTCAGCAGCGGAATAACGGCCTTGTACCAGCGCTCCAGCACGCCGCGCTTGCGCGGGTCCTGGGGGTCGAAGTTGATGCCGGATTTGGCTCCGCCGATGGCCGGTCCCGACACGGTGAACTTCACCTCCATGGTTTTGGCCAGGCTTTCCACCTCGCGCTTGTCCAGGCCCTTGCGCATACGGGTGCCGCCGCCGGCCGCCCCGCCGCGCAGGGAATTAATCACCACCCAGCCCTCGGCTTCGGTTTCCGAGTCTTTCCATTCAAAAACGATTTCGGGACGTTTGTTCTCAAACTTGGCCAGCAGGTCTTTCATTGGGGGTAGTAGATGGAGTGGGGTGGAATTCAGTGCCGCAAAGGTAAGCAGCCACTGCGGCAACCAACCGGGCGTTGGGCGGTCCGCTGCCGAATAAACGCGTAGCGGATACGTTATACATCGACCCAGACGAAAACCAAAATCGGAGGTCACGCATCCTTACCTGGCAGATATCGTCTGTTCTGAGTGTGTAGCCGTAAAAGGGTACACGGATCCAATTTCGGCGCTTTTATAATTTTTTTTTGCCCCTGGTACGTTGGGAGGAACTTTGCAGGGTTGAAATATCGTATTACCCATATTCCTGCATATCCACCCACTGGTACCACCACCGTTGTAACGATATATGAAACCTTTGCTTTCCCGAGTAGAATCCAAAAAAGTAGATAAGGCCGCCGCTATGCTGAAAGTGCTGGCCCACCCCAAACGGTTAGCCATTGTGGACCTGCTGGGCAAGGAAGAGAAAATGACCGTCACGGAAATTTACCGTTCCCTGGATTTACCGCAGGCCATTGCCTCTCAGCATCTTATCACTCTGAAAGACCGGGGTATCCTGTCGTCGTTCAAGGTGGGCACCAAAATCTACTACTCGCTGTCCATTCCCAAGCTGCTCGATGTAATCGACTCGCTGGAGGATTGCTGCGACACGATTTAATACCGCCCCTCATCCACTGGTATCGTTACCTGTGCATGCAAAACGCCCGCCCTACTGCTTGAGTAGGGCGGGCGTTCTGTTGAGTTGGTTGGGTACCGGGAGCGGGCTACGCTACGTCGGGCTGACGCTCCAGGTCGAACAAGTCGGTGAGTACGTCGATGAGCTGGTCGGCCTCGCCGCGCTTGCAGGCAGCTTTCAGCTGTAGCACCGGCTGCTTCAGGATTTTCTGCATCAGGGAGCGGGTGATGTCGTCCATGCGCTTGGTTTCCTCGGGGCTCATTTTCTTCTGGTAGCGGTCCATTTCCTCCAACCGAATCTGCTCCAGGGCATTCTTCAGCTTTTGAATGGTGGGCGACACCAGCATTTCCTTGCTCCAGTCCTGCAGACCGTGGATGCTTTCCTCGATGATGGCGCGCACCTGAGGCACGGCGGCCAGACGACGCTCCAAAGCGGCCGAAGCCTTGCTCTGGATGGCATCGATATTATAGACCAGCACGCCGGGTACCTGCTCCACATCGGTAGCAATGCTGCGGGGCACGGAGAGGTCAATGAAAAACTTATAGCTCAGCACCTCCAGGCGCTCCACCATGTCGCGGGTGAAGAACGGGTCCTGGCGGGAAATGCTGCTGATGATGACATCAGCCTCTTTCAGACCCTGCACCAGATTCTCGAAATCCAGCACCTGCAGGCCGCATTCCTGGGCCAGTTCGTCGGCTTTGGAGCGGGTACGGTTGCAGATGGTTACGTCGGTGAATACCTTGCTGTCGCCGAGGTGGCGGCATACATCGGCCCCGATTTCGCCCAGGCCCACTACCAGCACGCGCGGGTTGGCTACGTCGGCCGTCAGCTCCTCTACCAGCTCCAGGGCGGCGTAGGAAGTAGAAGCGGCCCCGTCGCGGAAGGAGGTTTCCTGCTGTACGCGCTTGTTGGTGAAGAACACCGTGTGCAACAACCGGTGCAGAAAAGGGCCGGCGGCATCCTCATCAGCCGACCACTGGTAGGCCTGTTTGACCTGATTGCTGATCTGCAAGTCGCCGACTACCTGAGCATCGAGGCCCATGGCCACCTCAAACAGGTGGCGCACAGCTTCCTGCTGCTCGTTCAGGACATCGAAATAGGGGAAGTACTCCGTTACTTCGGGCAGATTTTTCAGCTGGCCCAAAGCTTCGATGATGGCCGGGCTCTGGTCCCGCTCCGCCGAATAATACACCTCCGTACGGTTGCAGGTGCTCAGCACCAGCAGGTCGGTCAGGCCAAACTCGTGGTGCAGGGTGTGCAGAAAACGCCGGCAGGCAGCCTCATCCAACGCAATCAACTCCCGAATTTCGAGGGGAGCTTTTTTGAAGGACAGACTTAGGGCCTTGAAAGGTTGAAGCATAGCAGTTGCTAGTGCGAAAATCAGGGGGCAAAAATACGTTACAAATTGCTAGGGTAAAAACAGTTGGTGTATGCAGGAGGTTCGGAAACTGCACGATTTACCGGCATAAACTGCTTTTCAGGCAAGTTAGCCCCGGTTTCGGGTGCCGAAACATGATAAAAATCAGTTGCCGGGCGTTACCTGTATCAGGGTAGCCCGTGGCCCCCGCGTATCTTCGCCGGGGCGGCGGCCGTATCCGGCCCTGCTGACTCCCGAATTTTCGTGCCCGTGCTGCCCATCCCCATCTACGACCAAAAGTCCCGCATCAAGCTCGTTATTGTGGCCGTGGCCCTGCTGATTGGGGCCGCCACTGTTATCTACACCAACGTGCTGGTGCAGCGCCTCTCGGAGCGGGAGCAGGAGCAGATTGACCTGTACGCCAAAACCCAGCGCTACATCATTAACACCGAGGAAACGTCCAACCTGTCGTTTCTGATGGATGAGATTATCGGGGCCAACACCACTATTCCGGTTATCGTGACGGATGGGGAAGGCAATATTGTGGATGCGCGCAATGTGAACGTGCCCAAGGGCGCGTCGGAGCAGGCTTCCATTAAGCTGTTGCGCAAGGAAATTGAGCTGATGAAGGAGCAGCACCCGCCCATCATCATCGAAATCGGGGCCGGGCTGCGCAACTACATTTATTATAAGGAGTCGGATTTGCTTACGCAGCTACGGCTGTACCCGCTGGTGCAGCTGGCTATTATCGGGTGCCTGGGGGTTATTGCCTATTTCGCCTTCAGCTACTCGCGCCGGGCCGAGCAGAACCGCGTGTGGGTGGGTCTGGCCAAGGAAACAGCCCACCAGCTGGGTACGCCTTTGAGCAGCCTGGTGGGCTGGCAGGCCTACCTGCGGGAGAGTGAGCGGTTTCGGGGGGAGCCCATTGTGGAGGAACTGGGCAAGGACATCCGGCGGCTGGAAATTATTACCGAGCGGTTCAGCAACATCGGCTCGGTGCCGGTGCTCAACGACGAGAACATCCTACGCGTTACCCAAAACGCCATTGCCTACCTACAAAGCCGGGTGTCGCGCAAAGTGACCTTCGAGGTAAAAACCGACCTGCCCACCGACACGCCCGCCCAGGTAAACATTCCGCTGTTCGACTGGGTAATCGAAAACATCTGCAAAAACGCCGTGGACGCCATGGACGGTAAGGGCAGTATTACCATTCACCTGCGCCGCCCCATCCGCAACAAGTCCCAGATTGCCATTGACATAACGGACACCGGCAAGGGTATTTCCAAGAGCAAGCTGGACCGGGTATTCCAGCCCGGCTTCACCACCAAAAAGCGAGGCTGGGGCCTGGGCCTGGCTCTGGCCAAGCGCATTATTGAGAACTACCACAAAGGCAAGCTCTTCGTGAAGTGGAGCGAAGTAGGCCGCGGCACCACCTTCCGGGTGATTCTGAACGGGTAAGTTTTAGTTGTCAGTTGCTTGTTGTCAGTTATTAGTTCGCTTCAATTGAATCTAGTAACTAACAACTAACAACTGACAATAAGCAACTGACAACTCATTTCCCCCGGTTGGTCAGCTCCACGTAGCTGTTGCCGCTGACGGGGCGGCCGTGGTGGGTGCCTTCTACCCGGCACATGCCTTCCCAGTAGTGCATTTTGATGCCGGCGAAGAGCTTAAGCGTAAGTTCCTGGTCGGCTACCAGCGGCGTAATGGTGAGGTCGTACTCCTGGCTGGGAATGCGCAGGCGCCACTTGCTGGGGTAGGGAAGCTTGGAGTGGGGGCTGGTCCAGTACTCCTGCACTTCCAACTGAAAATCGTCGGCTTTGAGGTCTGCCACGTTGCCCCGTTCAGCCCCGTTGTAGGTGCCGCCGCTCACGCTCCGGTCGGAGTTCCGGTCGAAGAGCTGGTAGGTCATGATTTCGTGGTGCTCAACGGCCGTAGGACTGGGCTGGCCGCTTTCTGTGAGCAGCGGCTCATCCAGCTGCAGGGAAAACCAGTCCCAGCCGATGCCTTTGTTGGTTACGCTGTTGCAGTTCCACTGCCGGTCGTACCACAGGTAGCCCTCCACCTCGTGCATTTTGCCATCTACCTCAATGGTGCCCTGCGTGGACATGCGCGGGTAGCTGTAGTAGCCGGCCTTGGCTACGTCGCCGTAGTTTTCGTAGCCGGTGCCGCTGTGCAGCAGCAGGCCTTTATGGGGCGTGGTACGCAGGTTGATGGCGTAGCCGGGGTGGGCCGCCATCCGGCCCTGCAGCACGTACTCGCCGGTTTGGCCGTCCAGGGTCCAGAGCTGGTCTTTTTTCTGGGTGCTGAGGCGGATGGGTAACTGAGGTTCCAGCAGCTGGGGCAGGCGCTGCACCTTGTAGTCGTAGCGGAACTGCTTGGCTTGCGGGTCGGTGAGGGCGAAGTTGACCATTTGCCAGTCCCGCTTCCCATTCAGGTTGAAGTGGAAAAACACGTACTCCACCCCAAACTGCTCGCCGGTTTTCACGTCGCGCAGGTGGCCGGTGAAGTACCACCACTCCAGGGAGTTCTGCTTGTGCACGGACTCCTCCTGGGGCAGCTGGGCCCGTTCCGTGAATACGTCAAATTTATTGGTCGGCTTCAGGGCGCAGCCTGAGGCCGTAAACAGCAGCAATACGGTAGCTAGCAGCAGGTTCTTCATACTGCCGGAATAAGACATTTCGGGGCCGAAAGGTTTATTCCGTGGTGGCAGCCAGGCAGAGAGGCGAAACTACGGTCGGGCCGGGACTTCGCCTATGGTGAACAGGTTGTCGCCCTTGTTGATGGGGGGCGTGGCCGTCATCACTAGCACAACGCCGTTGGTGGAGGCCGTTACGTCGGTCAGGTAGTTGCCGAACAGGTCGGTTACGTAGCCCAGCGCCTGGCCTTGGTACACAAATTCCCCGGCTTTCACCCTCGGGAAGAAAAAGCCGGTGTGCTGGCTATCAATGCTCACGCGGCGGGTAACCAGGTAGGGCGCCGGGCTGGCGGGCAAGGTGCCTTCCTCAATGCGCAAGTGTACTAGCAGCCGGTGCAGGGCCTGTTTGATGAGGGCTACGTTTTCGGCTTCGGGCATCCCCAGTCGGCCGCATTCAATGTCGGCAGCCGGAATGCCGCGCTTGACGGCTTCGCGGGAGCAGTACACGCTTGCGGCCTTGAGCGTGGGCTCGTTGCCGAACTGGATGACGTAGGGAAAACCCATGGCTACGGCTATCTGCCGGCCTTTCTCGGATAGCTCGGGCGTATCGAAGTAGTTGTAGTAGCCGGCGTAGGGACGCAGGTCTTCGGGGGCGTCGCCGGCGTGCACGTCCACCACATAGTGGCAGCGGCTGATGATGTTGTTGCTCAGCAGCCAGGCCAGCCGCTCGGTAACGGTGCCGGTGGCCTTGCCGGGAAACACGCGGTTCAGGTTTTTGCCATCCTGAGGATTGAGGTTGACGCTGTGCCCCAGAAAACCCGCCACGTTAGCCACGTGCACCAGAATGATAGTGCCGCTAAGCTGGGTCGGGTCCAACTCCCTGGCCAGCTGCTGCGCCGCCAGTATAGGCGGGTATTCGTAGCCGTGCACCCCGGCAATGATACCCAGCACCGGCCCCGGCCGGCGCCCGTGAAACACCGTCACGGGCACTACGGCCGTGTCGCGCCCATCGTGCACCGGTAGCAGCACCGCCAGCTTCTGGCCCGGCGCAATGGCTTTGCCGTTGAACTGGAAAGGCTTCCAGGGAGCCGCAAAGGAGGAAATAGCGGCGGTGATAATGTAGGTGAATAGCAGGCAGAAACGGAGGGGATTCGGCATTGGAAAGGCAATCAGGTGAAGAAAAGGCATCTGAATACGCCCGTATTTTTAGCTGTCATCCTGAGCGTGCGAAGGACCTTGTTACGCAAGAACGTCAGGCGTGATAAGGTTCTTCGCACGCTCAGAATGACAGGAACGGGAGTCTGACCGTACTTCTTAACGCGGCAGTACCGGGCGTACCCGCAGTAACACCAGTCCCAGCCCGAATACTGCTGCCACGCTCAGTAGCAGCTTCAGCAGGCCGCGCCGGGCGGTAGCCAGCTCGGGTTGGCTGGTGAAGGAGTGGCGGGGCTTCTGGCCGTAGTCGGTATGGGTGAAAGCAACTTTGCGGAACAGGAACGGGTAATAGAAAGCTCGCAGCGCATCGTGGTAGCGGGTGGCGCTGCGCTGGAAGGCCAGGTGGGTGGGTAAATCGGAGCCGGCCAGGGCGTTGAAGCTGGTTTGGGCGTTGATGGCCGGGGAAAGAAGGTTGAGGCTTTCGGCCAGGTTGTGGCGCGCCTGCAGGCCGGTGGCGTAGGCAGCAGCCTGCGGGGCCACAGCTAGGTCGCCGAGGTGCTGGAAGGCGTAATACCAGCGCCACACAAACCGCTCCCGGATGGTGGCCGTGTCGCGGAACTGCGGGTAGAGGGCGAAAAAGCGGTTCATGGTTTCCGCCTTGGGCCGGTCCCAACCCCCGTGAATTTCCTCGCGCTGCTTAATAGTCAGCTCGATACCCTGAGGCAACGGCCGGGCCGCAGCTACTCCCAGACTCAACAGGCTCGGCACCAGCACCACCAGCAAAAGCCATACGCCCAGCAAGGCCACGGCATTCACGGCCGAAGTGCGTTGCAGGGCCGTCACCACCAGCACTACCCCAAACCAGAACAGGCAATACAACGTGCTCAACGCCAGCCAGCTCAGTACGCGGCCATCCAGCGGCACCCCGGCCCACAGCATCCCCACCACCGACAGCAGCCACACCAACCCCAGCACTACCGCCACCCGAAACGCCAGCTTAGCCCCAATAACTGTGGCCGGGCGAATAGGCTGGGCCAGTAGCAGGGGCAAAATACCCTCTTCCCGTTCACTGGACAGCAAGTTGAAGCTCAAGGCAATGATGAGCAGCGGCAGCAGGTACACCAGCACAAACGCCAAATCGAAGTTGCCGCTGAGTAGCTTTAAGGGGTTGGTGTTGTCGGTGGCGTAGAGCTGGTTTTGCAAACCCAGCAGGCGCAGCTTCACGTAGCTGGGGTTCACGTCGCGCAAGCCCAGAGACAGGGCCGCCCACGCATCAGGATGGTGTACGGCGAAGGTGGAGTGGTAGTAGCCGATGTCGCCGGCGTCGGCGGGGCCGGGAAACTTCGCCTTCATTTCCTCCACGTTGCGGCGGGTCAGTTCGGGCAGGGCGGCCAGCTGCTGGCGCTGCCGGGCTATTTCTGTGGTGCCGTAGTAGATGCCGTAGAGGCCCGTGGCCAGCAGCAAGCCGCAGAGCAGCACCAGCCCCTTGGCCGCCCGGAAGTGCCGCCACTCGGCGGCAAACAGTATCGAAAATACGCGCATCAGCTCAGGAAACAGACGTGTTGGAAATCAAGCGCAGCCCCAGCCAGCACAACCCCACGGCCCACAGTAGCAGGGCGGCCACCGGCAGCAGCAGACGCGGCAGCGCCCAGCCCAGTGGCGGGGCTTGGTAGGAAAATACCGGCAGCTTCTGCCAGGTGCTGGCGTCCAGGCGCCGCTCTTTGTCGCCGTAGCCCATGCTGGCCTGCAGGCCATTCAGGCGCTGCACGAGGCCGTAGCGGTAGGCTTCGGCGGCTTGCTGGAAATGCACGTAGTGGGCGAAGTCAGAGCCGGCTAAGCTCATCGACAGCGGCCGGATGGCTTGATAGGGATTCAGTAGGCCAGCCCACTCCGACAGGCGGTTTTGGCGCTCATAAGTGGCATTCAGCTCGGCGAAATGCTGCTGGTAGACTTTGGCGGAATACTCCTCGCCGGCCGCCATTTGCACCCCGGCCAGGCTCACCGGTAGCTTTTCCTCGGAGTCCACTCCGTACTTTTTAAACAGGTCGGCTTTCAGGGCTGCGGCGCGCTGGTCGTGCGGGTCGTGGCCGTCGATGCCGTGCTGGGCCTCGTCGTGCACCTCGGCGTCCATCTGGGCTTTGGTGATGGTGGGGTAGAGGGTAGCGCCCAGGTTGGCCGTGGCTTTGGGCAGAATCACGCCGCCCAGAATCCAGAGGCCGAGCAGCGTAACCAGCGCCGCGCGGGAGCTGACCTGCCAGGCCGACACCACCACCGCACCCACCACGAACACGAAGAAGTACACCGCGTAGCCCGCCACGAACAGCGCCAGCCGGGCCACCAGATCAAGGCCGCCGGCAAACTCCTCGCCTGTAAACAGCAACGCCGCCGCCAGTGCCAGGGCCGGGGCCACCACCAGCGCCACGGCCTGGCTGTATCCCCGAATCTTGCCCCAAGCCACCTGCCGCAGGGTTACGCCCTGGCTAAGCAGCAGCTTGAGCGTGCCCGTGGCGCGTTCCTCCGAGAAGGCTCCAAAACACAGGAATATAATCAGCAGCGGCACCAGCAGTTGCAGTACAAACGCCACGGTCATCTCCCCGAACCGAATCAGGGAACCGGCCTGCTGGGCCTGGCTGAAGTTGATGCTGTTTTGCTGGTGGGCCTCCAGGTACACGGCGCTGCCCGTAAACGAGTCCACGCCGCCATCCAGCAAGCTCAGCCCCGATTTTGGCCGGAACGCAAACGAGCCGTAGTGGGCCACGCGGTGCGGGTGCCGGGCGGGTTGGTTTCGGAACTTGTCGTTGACGGTTTGCTGGGCCAGCTGGCGCTCCTGTTGCAGGGTGCGGAACGAGGCCCGGCCCACCAGCGTGGCGGCCAGCAACAGCAGCAGTACCAAGCCACTCAGCACCGCAAAGCGCCGGTCGCGCAGGGTGCTGATGAATTCTTTTTGGGCAATGCTCCGGATCATCTGCTAGTGAATGTAGGTGAGGTAGAGCTGTTCCAGCTCTTGGGCGTTGAGGGCAGCGGTGGGGCGCACGTCCACCAGCTCGCCTTCGCGCATGATGCCCACGCGGGTGCCTACTTCCTTGGCCCGGAAGATGTCGTGGGTGGCCATGAGCACGGCCGTGCCCTGCCCGCTGAGGCGGTGCAGCAGCTCGGAAAACTCGTTGCTGGCTTTGGGGTCGAGTCCGGAAGTAGGCTCATCGAGCAGCAGCACCTTGGCGTGCTTGGCCACCGCAATGGCAATGCCCACCTTCTGGCGCATGCCCTTGGAGTAGGCCCCCACCCGCCGCCGCACGGCTTCGGCGGGAAGCCCGGCGTCGGTGAGGTAGTTCGGCAGCTCGCTTTCCGGGTACTTAAAGCCCGCCAGACTGCTGAACAAGGCCAGATTCTCCAGCCCCGACAAGTGGGGGTACAGCAGCACGTTTTCCGGAATGTAGGCCAGGTGCCGCTTGATTTCGAGCGGATTAGCGGCCACTTCCAGCCCGTTTACAAAGGCCGCGCCCGAAGTGGGCTGGATGAAGCCCAGAAACAGATTGATGGTGGTGCTTTTGCCGGCCCCGTTCTGGCCCAGCAGGCAGAAAATTTCGCCTGGCGCAATCTGCAGGTTCAGCCCGCGCAGGGCCAGCTTATCGGCGTACTGCTTGCGCAGCTCCCGGGCTTCGAGAAGGTAGGTCATTGGAGGTAGGGTAAGAGGGGAAGAGGGTGGGCGGGTAAACGGATATGGGGGTAGGAGGGGAAGGCGGCTTCTTTTTACCCTCCTACCCCCATACCCGCTTACCCTCATAGCCTACTCAAAACGTATAGCCCATGGTGGCCATGAAGTTGCGGCGCGCGCCGGGGCTGGCCCGGAAGAAGTCGTAGCCGCCCACGAAGTAATAGGTGTCCAGCAGGTTGTTCACGTTCAGGTGGAAGTTGAACTTGCCGGTGGTGTAGAACAGAGCCACATCGAGGGTGGTGTAGCCGGGCCAGTAGGCCCAGTACAGCTCGCCGGTCGTGGTGTTCTGCACCTGGTTTTCGGTGCGGCGGCGGCTAACGGCGTTGCCGCCCATGGCCACGCCCAGCCCGCGCAGCGTGGGCGTCACGAAGGTGTACTTGGTCCAGAGGCCGGCCGAGTGGCGGGGGGCATTGGCCAGCGGCTGACCTTCCTCCACCGGCAGGGCCGCGTCCAGCACCTCCGAGTGGTTGAAGGCGTAGTTGGCGTTCAGGTTCAGGTTGGGCAGCAGGTTGCCCACCAGCTCCACCTCCGCCCCGCGGGAGCGGACCAGGTCGTTCTGGCGGTAGATGGTGGTGCCGTCGGGCATCAGGGCGTTGGTGGGCACCAGCTGGTTGCGCTTGTCAATCTGGTACACGGCCACCGTGCCCAGCAGGCCCTTCTGAAAAAACTCGCCCTTCAGGCCGGTTTCCACCTGGTAGCTGGTTTCGGTATCAAAGGGCGTGCTGCGGCCGTAGCGCTCCGGTGTGCGGATGAATTCCGGCTTGAGTGGCCGGAAACCGGCGCTGTAGCTGGCGAAGTAGTTCAGGTTGTCGCGCAGGCTGAACGTAAGGCCGGCGCGGGGCAGCAGGCGGCGCTGCGGAATGGTTTCCGCGCCATTGCCGTAGTCACGCTCATCCGCAAATAGCTCGTAGCGGGCCCCCAGCAGCACGTTCAGGCGAGGCGTCAGGGCCAGCTGGTCCTGCACGTACAGGCCGGTGGTGTGGTACACCGAGTTCAGGTAGTCGATGAAAAACTGCGGCAGCGGCCGGCGCACGTACTTCGTGGGGTCCTGGATTTCGTAGAGCGGCTTTTTCAGGTCAAAGGTCAGCGGGGTGGCCACGCCGTTCACCAGCTTCTGCCGGGCCTCAAACATGGTGCTCTGCGGGTCCGTCGTGAAGCGGATGTAGTCCACGCCCGTTACTACTTTGTGCTGCACCGGCCCGGTTGCCAGGTTCAGCACGAAGTACGACGCCAGGTTTTTGGTGTATTCCTCGGCCCGGCGGTCGAAATAACGCAGGTTCATTACCGTGTTGGCCGGGGCGTCGGCGTAGGTATTCAGGGTGCGGTGCTCGCTCAGGTTCTCGTTGTAGGTGAAGTCGAGGTAGGAGGCATTGAACGACAGCCAGTTGGTGAAGCGGTGGTTGAGCGAGGCGTTGAAATAGTAGGTGCTGGTGCGGAAATAGTCGCTCGGCTGGCTTAGCGTAAACGAGCGGGGCAAGGCGTACAAATCTCCGCCCCGGATGGTGATGCCCCGGTCCAGGTAGCCGTCGATGTGGGTGTACACCAGCTCGGCGTTGATGGTGGTGTGGTCGGTGGGCAGGAACGTGACGGTGGGAGCCACCATCACGGAGCGGGTGTCGTTCACGTCGCGGAAGGTGTTCGATTTCTCGAAGCCCGTATTGACGCGGTATAGCACGTTTTTCTGCTCATTCAGCGGCCCGGTGAGGTCGGCGGTGGCCCGCATGGTGTTGAAGCTGCCCGTCGAAAACGTAAGAGCCTGCCGGGCCACGTCGAGCGGCTTTTTCGTCACCATATTTACCGTGCCGCCGGGGTTGATGTCGCCGTACAAGGCCGCGCCGGGGCCTTTCAGCACTTCTACCCGCTCCAGGTTTACCGTGAGCGGGGCCTGGGTAAATGAGTTGCCGTAGCTGAAGCCCGAGCGGAGCCCGTTCAGCAGCCGAAAGCCACTCTCGTAGCCGTTGCGGAAGCCCCGGATGGTCAGGTCGTCGTAGTGCGAGTACTGGGTTACGCCGGCTACGTTCTTCACCACCTCGGTCAGGCGCAGGGCCTGCCGGTCCTGCATTAGCTCCTTCGTAACGGTAGAAATGGACTGCGGCACGTCGATGGGCCGGGTGGCCGTTTTGGTGCCCACAAAGCTGTAGTCGCTTTTGTAGGTGCTTTCCTTGCGGCCCAGCACCTCCACTTCCTGCAGAGCAGTAGAAGTGGGTTGTAGGGCAAAATCCACCGTCAGCGTCGGCGTTTCGGCCGTGAGGACTACCGTGCGGCGTTGCTCCTGGTAGCTCAGGCTGCGGGTGATGAGCGTGTATTCGCCCAGGGGCATGGTGAGGGAGAAATGCCCATCGGCCCCGGAAAAGGCTGAGAACCGGCCGGTGGTTTCCACCACCGAAATGCCTTCGAGGCCGTGGCCGTTGGGGCCGTTTACGTGCCCATCAATGTGGCCCGTGGAAGATTGCGCCACCCCCAGCACAGGCCAGAGCAGCAGCAGACAAAATAGTAGTCGTTGCATGAAAAAAATGCACGTACCCAGGCCCGCAGCGGCAAAGCCAGCGGGTGGGTTGAAGTCAGGAAGGGGAGAGGAAAAGTGCCGCAGCAGGCGGCAACGCGCAGGTGCGCAATGGCCTTATGGCCGATAACCCACTTCGCGCAATCAGCAGAGTAACAGCCCGTAGGCGGATACTGCCAGTACGTAAAGGCGACTAGCTATCCGGAATGATAGACTGCGCCGGCCCCGCCGGTAATAAGCCAGGGGCAGAGCACGAACAAGCCGAAAAGTGGATTGACACCGATTAGGCCCGGCCGGCGGGCGGGCCGCGCAACGAAGCCTCGTCCAGCAGGTGGGCGGCGCGGCAAACAGGGGCCTGGGGGCGGTATACGGCGTAGGCCCGCAGCTCCAACGGAGCGGGCAGCACTATCGGCCCGGCCGGCCGAAACGGCGCGTCAAACAGGTGCTCCGTCTGGCAATGCTGGTGCTGCGTTGAAAGCACGGCTTTGGCCCCGGCCGCCGCAGCGTACCGCACGGTAGCCGTGTCGTCGGTGTGCTGGTGGAAGTGCGTGCGCAACACGGCCGCCTCGGGGATAAGTACCCGCAGCAGCAGCAGCAACAGCCACCAGGCAAACAGTTTACGCTTGTTCGGCACGCTTCACCGCCTCAGTTGATGAGTGGCAAAGGTAGAGGCGAAATTGGCAAATGCAACATAGTTACAACGGGAAAAAGGTGCAGCTCAAGCTAGTGCTCAGGTTATGTGCCTGCGGCACTATCACCGCCGAAACGGCCGCGTCAGCCGCTGCCACAGGCCGCGCGGGGTGTACCAAGCCGAAGCGCAGTAGCCGCCGGTTACAATGACCTCACCGGCCAGCATGCGGCCATCGGGGGCTAGCACTACATGGAGGACTTGGCTTGCCTGTGGGTTGATTGCATGGGTTTGCGGTACATAGCCAACCGAGCTTACCGTCAGCACAGCGTTGGGGCGGTGGGCATATTCAGCGGGCAATACCAGCTCAAAACCACCGTCGGCGTTGCTAATTACGCCAATAGTTGTACCCTGGAGCAGCACCGTTACGCCTGGCAAAGGCTCATGGGAAACCGAGTCTAGTACTATACCCCGTACCGTTGGCAGAGGTGGCTTGGCAGACGGCTGAACCGCCACTGGTGTCCCCAGCAGCATCCGCTGCTCCTGCAGAACCGATGGTTTGCTTTGTGCTACGGCTGCCTCGGCCGCACCCAAACCCAACACTGCCAGCGCAGCGGCCAGCCACCGCCGCGAAATCGGCGCTTCGGTAGCCACTCGCAGCGGCCGTTGCAGCTGCTCCGCCCGGAAACGCCCGCAGCTTCGGCCGCTGGTCTGGGCGAGGTAGGTTACCACTTCGGCGTCGGTCATGCGGGTGAAATCCACCACCACCTTATCACAGGCGGCGCAGTGGCGGCCCTGGGCGGCGGGCGTCATGGCTTGCCAGTTTTCGTGGCAGGGCTGGGGGATGGCAACGGTGAGGGCGCGGGACATGGCAGTTAGCTAAGGTTCGGGCTATCTGATGCCGGGCCGGGCCGGATTCCATACGCGGGGCGAGAAAAAAGTAGGGCCGGCCGCTGCCGGATTGGTCGCCGTCGGAGGCGTAGCGTGCAGCCGCCGGCATTATTCTGTATCTTTTGCCCCTCTTACAACCCCTCTCCAACGCCTTGTCTACTCAGATTCCCCCTTCCCGCTCCACCGGCCTGTTCCGCCGCAAAAGCCTCGACGACATCCTGCACAACCCGCCCGCCGATGCCGATGGCCACAGCCACGGCGGCCTGGAGCGCCACCTCACCGTCCGCGACCTGACGGCCCTGGGCATTGCCGCCGTTATCGGGGCCGGTATTTTCAGTACCATCGGCAACGCCTCCCACGACGGCGGTCCGGCCGTGTCGCTGCTGTTCGTGTTTACGGCCATTGCCTGCGCCTTCTCGGCGTTGTGCTACGCCCAGTTTGCGGCCACCATTCCGGTGAGCGGCTCGGCCTACACCTACGCCTACGCTTCCTTCGGGGAGCTGGCCGCCTGGATTATCGGCTGGGCCCTGATTATGGAATATGCCGTGGGTAACATTGTGGTGGCCATCAGCTGGTCAGATTACTTTACCGGGCTGCTCAGTGGGGTCGGGCTTGACTTGCCCATCTGGCTGACGATGGGTATGCAGAGCGCCCACAAGTACTACAACGAAGTGCTGGCCCTGATGCAGGCCGGCAAACCACTCACCGAAGCCTCGCCGGCCCAGCTGGAGGGCTACAAAGCCTGGGCGGCGGCGCCCGAGCTGGGCGGCGGCCTGCGGCTGGTGCTGGATCTGCCGGCCGGTCTCATTACGCTGGCTATTACAGCGTTGGTGTACGTGGGTATCAAAGAAAGCAAGAACGCCAGCAACCTGCTGGTGGCCCTGAAACTGGTGGTAGTGGCCGTAGTGATTCTGGTGGGCGCGTTCTATGTGCAGCCCGAAAACTGGAGCCCCTTCGCTCCCAACGGCATTGGCGGGGTGCTGAAAGGCGTATCGGCGGTGTTCTTTGCCTACATAGGCTTTGATGCCATCAGCACCACGGCCGAGGAGTGCAAGAACCCCCAGCGGGACCTGCCCCGGGCCATGATTTACGCCCTCATCATCTGTACCATTCTGTACGTGATTATCACGCTGGTACTCACTGGTATGGTGAACTACAAGGAGCTGGCCGTGGGCGACCCGCTGGCGTACGTGTTCAATAAGGTTGGCGTGAAGTGGCTGGGCGGCGTGGTAGCCGTGTCGGCGGTGCTGGCCATGGCCTCGGTGCTGCTGGTGTTCCAGATTGGGCAGCCCCGCATCTGGATGACAATGAGCCGGGACGGGCTGCTGCCGCCGGTATTTTCGCGGGTGCATCCCAAGTTCCACACGCCTTCGTTCAGCACCATCGTCACGGGCTTCTTCGTGGGCGTGCCGGCTATGCTGCTGAACATGGACCTGGTAATTGACCTGACCTCCATCGGGACGCTGTTTGCCTTTGCGCTGGTGTGCGGCGGTATCCTCATCATCGACCCTTACGGGCAGAGCGACGCCCGCTTCAAGGTGCCCTACATCAACGGGCAGTTTCTGGTGCCGCTGGTGCTGGTGGTGGGCGCGGTGCTGCTGTTCGTGTACAACCAGGCCGGCATTCAGGAGTTTACCACGGCCCTGGGCAGCGGCTACGAGGAAGGCCGCCATTACATTCCGATGCTGGTGTTCTTCGGGTTCTGCCTGGCACTGGCCTGGCTCTCGTTCCGCAAAAAGCTGAGCCTGTTGCCGGTGCTGGGCCTGCTCACCAACCTCTACCTGATGACGCAGTTGGGCATCAATAACTGGCTGCTCTTCTTCGGTTGGCTGGTGATTGGGCTGGTGGTATATTTCAACTACGGCGCCAAGCACAGCAAGCTGGGGCTGAAAAAGGCCACGACTGTATCGTAGAACCCTGTTTTCTGGTAGCTTCATAAACCCGTCGGCACTCGTGTTCGGCGGGTTTTGTATGATAAGTGCCCGGAGTTTCTACCGGGTTGATGTTGTATGTCGACTGATTCAATGGCTGCTTCTCTTGCCGCCCGGCTTGCTGCCTCCCGCCAGGAGCTGCTGGATCTGGGTTTGCGCAACCCCCTGCTCAACTTCCGGCCATCCAAGGCGCGCGGCGTGGAAATAGTAGGCGAGGAGTCGGAAGCAGTATGGGAACGGCTGGTGCGCAAAGGCCGTCCGATGGTGTTTGCTCCCGTACCGGAAGCCGCGCTACCGGCTCCCGTGGGGTGGAAGGGCGACCCGGAGCGTGCCGCCCGCCGGGCAGCGGCTTTGGGGCTGCCGGTGCCCGCTGAGGTAACGCCCCGGCAGCTCGCCGCCGCTGCCGCACTGACCGCCGACACTACGGACAATAAGCTACAGACTGCCGAGCCGCTGGCCAAGCTGGAACGCAGGCTGCTGACCACCTATTACACCGCCCGCACCAGCCTGGAGGAACAGGGTGTGAACATTCTGTACCTAGCGCTGGGCATGCTCACGTGGTATGAGGCCGACGGTAGCGAGGAGCCGCGCCGGGCTCCGCTGGTGCTGGTACCGGTACTGCTGGAGCGCGGCACTGCTGCCGAGCGGTTCAGGCTCCGCTACACCGGAGTCGAAATCGAAACTAACCTTTCCCTGCAGGCCAAACTCAAAGCCAGCTTTGGCTTGATATTGCCGGCCTTCGATGAAGAGCAGCCTCTGACCGAGTATTACGCGGCCGTAGCGGCCGCCGTGGCCGGCTTCCCGCGCTGGCAGGTAGCCCCCGACAGCATAACCCTGGGTTTCTTCTCCTTCGGCAAATTCCTGCTCTACCGTGACCTGGACCCGGCCACCTGGCCCGCCGACAGTGAGCTGCTCAACCATCCCGCCATCGAAGCCCTGCTGGGCCCGGATACCGGCTTCCGCGACGCGGCTCCTACGGTGGGCGACACGGCGTTTCTGGACACCGAAAGTTCCGCCCACGAGCTGCATCAGGTGCTGGATGCCGATTCCTCGCAGCTGCTGGCCTTGTTGGCGGTGCAGGAAGGACGCAACCTGGTGGTGCAGGGGCCGCCCGGCACCGGCAAGTCGCAGACCATTGCCAACCTGCTGGCCGAGGCTATTGGGGCCGGGAAGAAGGTCCTGTTTGTGGCCGAAAAGATGGCCGCGCTGGAAGTAGTGAAGCGCCGCCTCGATGCCTTGGGCCTGGGCGCGGCGTGCCTGGAGCTGCACAGCCACAAAGCCAACAAAAAAGCCCTGCACGACGAGCTGCGCCAGACCCTGAGCCTCGGCCGCCCCGCCGCTGCTGCCAGCGTGAAAGACCAGGTAGCCCAGCTGCCCCGCTACCGCCAAACCCTCAACGACTACGCCCTGGCCGTAAACGCGCCTATCGGCCGCAGCCGCCGCACCACCCAGCAGGTAGCCGGTGAGCTGCTGCGCCTGGCCGAAGAACAGGGCCCGGTGGAGCTGCCGCGCATTGCTTTTTCCGATCTGGCCGCCTGGACCGATGCCGATGCGGCCCACGCCGAGGCCCTGGCCACCCGCCTGCAGGCTACTTTGCAGAAAATAGGTCCGCCCAAGCAGCTGCGCTTCTGGGGTAGTGAGCTGACCGTATTGCTTCCAGCTGATCAATCCAGCCTTACCGCCCAACTGGTTGCTGCCCAATCGGCTGTGCAGGAGCTGCGCGGGCAAGCCGTGGCCTTGGCCGCGCTGTTGGGCCTGGCCGTTCCTGCTGACCGGGCCGCCGCCGAGAAGCTCCTACCTGCCGCCCGTCATGCCCAGCTGGCTCCACCATTGGCTGGCGCGGCCGTAGTGGCTACAGCCTGGGTGCAGCAGGCCAGCCGCCTGATGGCACTGCTGCAGGTCGGCGCAGCTTACACCGCTTTACATCAAGGTTTTGACGCTGTTGTGCTGCCCGAAGCCTGGGGCCAGCAGCTGCTCACAGAGCGGGCCGCTTTGCTCTCCTACGGCGACAAATGGTGGAGCTTTCTGAGCGGCGACTACCGGCGCGCCCGCCAGCGCCTGCAGCGTCTGTGGCGCGGCCCGCTACCTAAAGACGCCGCCGAGCTGCTGCCCGTTATCGACGCTATTCACGAAGCCGCCCGCCACCAGCAGACGTTGGCGAGGGCTGACGCTTGGGCCGGGTCTCTGTTTGGTGCCGCCTGGCAGGGGATGAGCTCCAACTGGCCGGCGTTAACTAAAGTGCAGCACTACCTTACCCTGACGCACCAGCGCATCAGCCGGGGTGAATTGCCTGAAGAGCTGCTGGCGTATCTGACTGGCAATCCGTCTTCCGGCTTTTCCTCTCCAGTGGATAATGTGTATCAAGCATTTGCGGAGCCGGTGAGTAAGGCAGATCAGCCGCACGACCTCGTCAGCCACCTATCCGCCCTCGAAACAGGCCTGGCCCGGCACCGTGCCGCCATTCAGGCAGTGGCGGATAATCTGCACCTCAACGAAGCGCGCCGTTTCGGTCCGGAGGGCCGGCTTCAATTTCACCTGTTTGATAAGCAGCAGGAAATTCTGGCTGCCTGGGCCGCCGATGTACCAGCCCTGCGCCTGATAACGGAGTGGAACAACGTGGCTGCCAGCGTGCAGCAGCTGCCAGAGCTGTTGCTGCTGGCCGAAACCTGGCCGGAAGCTCCCCGGTTTTTAGCCGCCGCCGTGCGCCAGACGTGGCTGGAATACCTGCAGCGCCGGGCCCACGAGCAGCACCCGGCCCTGCGGCAGTTTGAGCGGGCCAGCCACGAGGAGTTGGCCGCCCGTTTCCGTCAGGCCGATCAGGACTCGCTTTACCATAACCGCGTCCGTGCCCTGCGCCGGCACTACGAGGGGCTGCCTCACCCGCAGGCCGGTGGTCAGATGCTCATCCTCAAAAACGAATTTGCCAAGAAGACGCGTCATAAGTCGCTGCGCCGCCTGATGGAGGAAGCCGGGCGGGCCATTCAAGCCATTAAGCCGGTGTTCATGATGTCGCCGCTGTCGGTGGCCGGCTACCTGCCGCCGGGCGCGGTGGAGTTTGATCTGGTGGTGTTCGATGAAGCCTCGCAGGTGAAGCCGGTGGATGCCCTGGGGGCCATTGCCCGGGGTCGGCAGTTGGTGGTAGTCGGCGACTCCAGGCAGCTGCCGCCTACCTCGTTCTTCGATTCCCTGACCGGGGCCGGGGAGGAGGCTGATGAGGAAAACGTAACGGCTGACATTCAGAGCATTCTGGAGCTGTGTAAGGCCCGCCAGATGCCCGAGCGGATGTTGCGCTGGCACTACCGCAGTCGGCACGAATCCTTGATTCAGCCTTCCAACCACCTGTTTTACGAGGATAAGCTGGTGATTTTTCCCAGTCCCGGCGGGCAGGGCCAGCTGGGACTAGTGTATCATCACCTGCCTGAAACGTACTACGAGCGGGGCACCACGCGCACCAATCCGCTGGAAGCACAGGCCGTGGCCGAGGCTGTGCTGCAGCATGCCCGTACCACGCCGGGCCTTACGCTGGGCGTAGTGGCCTTCAGCATGGCTCAGCGCCAGGCCATTGAGGATACACTGGAAGTGCTGCGCCGCCAGCACCCCGAAACGGAGACTTTCTTCAACTGCCATCCGCACGAGCCCTTCTTCATAAAGAACCTGGAAAATGTGCAGGGCGACGAGCGGGACGTCATTCTCATCAGCATCGGCTACGGCCGCACCAAGGATGGCTACCTTGCCATGAGCTTTGGGCCGCTGAACGGGGATGGTGGGGAGCGGCGGCTCAACGTGCTCATCACCAGAGCCAAGCAGCGTTGCGAGGTTTTCACCAACCTCATGGCCGACGACCTGGACCTAAGCCGCACCCAGGCTAAGGGAGTGGCGGCCCTCAAAACCTTCCTCAACTTTGCTCAGCATGGCCGCCTTTACCAGCACGAGGAAACCGGCCGCGACATGGACTCGCCGTTTGAGGAGGTCGTGTACCGCGCCCTCACGGCCCGGGGCTACGTGGTGCGCCCGCAAATTGGTAGTCAGGGCTTCTACATTGACTTAGCCGTGGTGGACCCCGACCAGCCGGGCCGCTACGTGCTGGGCATTGAGTGCGACGGGGCCATGTACCACTCCGCCCGCTCGGCCCGGGACCGGGACCGGCTGCGCCAGCAGGTGCTGGAAGCCGTGGGCTGGCGGCTGCACCGCATCTGGAGCACCGACTGGTTCCGCGACCCGGCGCGGGAAACCGAGCGCGCCGTGCAGGCCATCGAAGAAGCCCGCCGTACCGCCCAGGATGACCCCGACGAGCCGGAAGAGCCAGAAACAATTGCAGAAACCACTGGGATTGAGCGGGAGGAGTTGCCGCTGGCTACCCAGGCGCTGGCCGAGCCGTACCAGGTGGCGCAACTGCCGGCCGCCGTGGGGCACCGGGAACTGCATCAGCACAGCCTGGGCCAGCTCGCCAATTGGCTTACCCTCATTGTCCGCATTGAAAGCCCGATTCATCTGCACGAAGCCACCCGCCGGCTGGGCCAGGCCAGCGGGGCCACGCAGGTAGGAGCCCGTATGCGCAAAGCCGGCCGTGCCGCCGCGCTACTGGCCGTCAACCTGCGCCATGTGCGCCAGCAGGGCGAGTTTCTGTGGGACATTACCATGCAGCAGCCACCCCTGCGCGACCGGAGCCAGCTACCCGCCGTTTCGCGCAAGCTCGCCTTCGTATCCCCCGAGGAGCTGGCTCGCGCCCTGCGCACGGTAGTCGAGCAGAGCTTCGCTCTGCCCCGCGAAGCCGTATTCCTGCCCACCGTGCGCCTGCTTGGCTTTGCCCGTTTATCAGAAGAAATGCGCCAGCAGCTAAACGCCGTGCTGGCCGGTTTGCTGGAAGGAGGCGAGGTAGTGGAAGTAAATGGCGTATTGAAACCAGCAGACTGATGCTACCATCCGAAGGAGAAACCATCCTGCTCACCCTGCGCTTGGCCGGCTCTATTCCGGCGCGGGCCGGTCGGGAGCTGCACGCCCGGCGCGTAGTCGCCCGGCAAGCCGCCGATTCTCCGGAGGCGCACCGCCGCGCCGAAAAACAGTTCTTTGCCGGCTTCGATGCGCTGCTGGATGCCCGCACCGTGGGTCCGGCGTACTTGGAGCGGGAGAAACTGGCCGAAACCATTGCCGGGGAGCTGCTGATGCTGGAGGAGCAGGGGCTGCAAGTGCCGTGCTTCGTGCTGCTGCCCAACCACCTGCACGCGGTGCTGCACCTGCCGGTTCGCTCGGGCCTGTCGCTGCCTAAAGCCGTGGAGCTGCTGCATCAGCGCACTGCCGCCCAGGCCCGCCGCCTGCTGCGCGGCCAGCTCCCGGCCGAGGCTGATTTCTGGCAAACCGGCTTCCATGAACTGCCGGTACCGGACGCCGCCGAGCAAACCCGCATTAAAGCGTACCTACTGGCCCACCCGCAGCGGCTGGGACTGCCGGAGCGGTTTGGGGAGTGGCCGTATGTGCACGAGCAGAAGTGAACCCGAAACAATCCGGCCCCCGGGCAGCTCCTGGTACAGGGGCCGCCCGGGGGCCGGATGCAAGGTGCTGCTGGCAGCTATTGCTTCAGCAGGCGACGTGTCAGCTGCTGCTGCTGGCCCTGCACCGTGAGGTAGTACACGCCGGCAGGCAGCGGCTGCAGGGGCAGCGTCAGGGGAGCCTCGGCGTTGGCGGTGCGGCGCAGCACGGTGCGGCCCTGCACGTCGCGCAGCGT
>NZ_RWIT01000007.1 GCF_003944715.1 Hymenobacter rigui
GGCCCGTACCCGTGAAGCAGTGGAGGCGGCTATCCAAACGGCCGTGGACTGGATTTCCAGCAAGGACGCCAAAGCCTGGTTCAACCATTGCGGCTATCATGTATACCGTTCATGAATCCGCTATATAGATTTACTCCCCCAACTTTCCCAAAATCTCCTGCGCGGCTACGGCAATAACCGTCCCGGGGCCGTACACGCCGGCCACGCCGGCATCGTAGAGGAACTGGTAATCCTGGGCGGGGATGACGCCACCGGCAATGACGAGGATATCCTCGCGGCCGAGCTGCTGCAGCTCCTGGAGTAGCTGCGGAATCAGGGTTTTGTGGCCGGCGGCGAGGCTGCTCACGCCCACCACGTGCACGTCGTTTTCGGCGGCTTGGCGGGCTACCTCGGCGGGCGTCTGGAACAGGGGCGCAATGTCCACGTCGAAGCCCACGTCGGCGAAGCTGGTGGCAATTACTTTGGAGCCCCGGTCGTGGCCGTCCTGGCCCATTTTGGCTACCATCATGCGGGGGCGGCGGCCTTCGCGCTGGGCAAACTCATCGGCCTGCTGGCGGGCCTTGGCAAACTCCTCGTCGTAATTCATTTCCTGGGAATACACGCCCGAAATAGCCCGAATAGTGGCTTGGTGGCGGCCGTACACTTTCTCCAGCGCATCCGAAATTTCGCCCAGCGTAGCCCGCAGTCGAGCCGCATCTACGGCCAGGGCCAGCAGGTTTTCGTTGCCGGTGCGGGCCGCTTCCGTGAGGGCCTCCAGGGCCTGTTGCACGGCGGCCGTGTCGCGGGAGGCTTTGATGGTGTTCAGGCGCGCAATCTGCGACTCGCGCACGGCGGCGTTGTCGATGTCAAGCACCTCAATATCGGTGGCCTCGTTTACGCGGTACTTGTTCACGCCCACCACCGTTTCCTTGCCCGAGTCGATGCGGGCCTGCTTGCGGGCGGCGGCTTCCTCGATGCGCATTTTGGGCAGGCCGGTTTCAATGGCCTTGGCCATGCCGCCCAGCTCCTCCACTTCCTGAATCAGGGCCCAGGCTTTGTCGGCCAGCTCGTGGGTGAGGGTTTCCACGTAGTAGGAGCCGCCCCAGGGGTCCACCACGCGGGTAATGTCCGTTTCGTGCTGCAGGTACAGCTGGGTGTTGCGGGCAATCCGGGCCGAGAAGTCGGTGGGCAGGGCAATGGCCTCGTCGAGGGCGTTGGTGTGCAGGCTCTGGGTGCCGCCCAGGGCCGCGGCCATAGCCTCAATGGCGGTGCGGGCCACGTTGTTGAAGGGGTCCTGCTCGGTGAGCGAGTAGCCCGAGGTCTGGCAGTGGGTGCGTAAAGCCAGGCTTTTGGAGTTCTGGGGCTCGAATTGCTTGATAAGCTTGGCCCAGAGCAACCGGCCGGCGCGCAGCTTGGCAATTTCCATGAAGTGGTTCATGCCAATGGCCCAGAAGAACGACAGGCGGGGGGCGAAGTCGTCAATCTTCATGCCCGCCGCCAGCCCGGCCCGCACGTATTCCAGTCCGTCGGCCAGGGTGTAGGCCAGCTCCAGGTCGGCGGTGGCCCCGGCCTCCTGCATGTGGTAGCCCGAGATGCTGATGCTGTTGAACTTGGGCATCTTCTGGGCCGTGAAGCTGAAGATATCCGCAATGATGCGCATGCTCGGCTGGGGCGGGTAGATGTAGGTGTTGCGCACCATGAACTCCTTCAGAATGTCGTTCTGAATGGTGCCCGCCAGCTTATCGGGGCTCACACCCTGTTCCTCGGCCGCCACAATGTAGAACGCCAGAATGGGCAGCACCGCCCCGTTCATGGTCATGCTCACCGACATCTGGTCCAGCGGAATCTGGTCAAACAGCACCTTCATGTCCTCTACCGAGTCGATGGCCACGCCGGCCTTGCCCACGTCGCCCACCACGCGCGGGTGGTCGGAGTCGTAGCCCCGGTGGGTAGCCAGGTCAAAGGCCACTGAGAGGCCCTTCTGCCCGCCTGCCAGGTTGCGGCGGTAAAAGGCGTTGGATTCCTCAGCCGTGCTGAAACCCGCGTACTGCCGGATGGTCCAGGGGTTCTGCACGTACATGGTGCTGTACGGACCGCGCAGATAAGGAGCCTGCCCCGCCCCGAAGCCGAGGTGGTCGAGGTGCTGTACATCCTGGGCCGTGTAAAACTGCTTCAGCGCAATGCCTTCGGGCGTGGAAGTTTCGGTGGGCTCGGTGGCCGGCGCGGGCAGTTGAGCCGCGTCGTACGCTATAGTTGAGAAGTCGGGCTTCATATTCAGTTGATAGTTGTTGGTTGTCAGTTGTTAGAAGAGCTGGCGGCCGGTGGTCAGGGGTGAAAGAAGAACGGCTTCCTGACAACTGACAACCAGCAACTGACAACTACTTTTTTCCCTGCAAACGGGCCAGTACGGCCTCGGTGCTGTAGCCTTGTACCGTAAATTCCTTCAGCCCGAAAATATGCGTGGCTTCCTGCAGCGTAGCCAGGTCGGCGGTGAGCAGGGAGGGCGGAATGAAGTTGGGCTCGTCGATGGGAACGTGGCTGATGGCCCGGGCCAGGCGGCCGAACTGCTCGGGCGTGGCGTACATGAGCGTAGCCTCCTCCGCCGAGGAAAACAGCACGGATAACGTGCCCTCCGGGTGAGCCTTATGCAGCTCGGCACGCTCCTGCTCCGGCAACGTGCGCAGAAAGGACTCCAGAATAATCTGGTTGGTGTGCGTGCCCAATAGCACCAGCGCCGCCCGTTTTTTCTTTTTCTCCCGGCGCTCAAAGTGCAGGGCCGTGGCCAGCCGCAGCACCTCGGCGGGGTAGGTGGCGCGGGTGCTGTCGAAGTCCCGGCTCCTCAGCAGGCGCTTGGGGTTGTAGTCGAACTTCTCGTTGGGGTTGTGGAATTTGTTGGTGCCGATAACCACTTGCTCACCATTGGCAATGCGCCGGAACTGGGCCTGGGCGGAGGCGTGCAGCTCCTGCATTACAAAGCTGGTAGCGGCGGGCAGGCCACCGGCCGCTTCAATCTGCTGAAACAGGTTCCAGGCCTCCCGGGCCAGCTGGTCGGTGAGGGTTTCCACGTAATAGGAGCCGGCGGCGGGGTCCTGCACCCGGTCGAGGTAGGCTTCCTCGCGCAGCAGCACCGGCAGGTTGCGGGCCAGGCGCTCCGCAAACTCATTGGGAGCATGAAACAGCCCGTCGAAAGTGCCTACACTGATGGCATCGGCTCCACCCAGCACGGCGCTCATGGCCTCCGTGGTAGTGCGTAGCAGGTTGGTGTGCGGGTCGAGAGTGGTCTGGCTCCAGGTGGCCGTGCTGGCGAAAATGGTGAGCTGCTGCGCGGCTTCAGCGGGCAGGCCGTAGGCGTGCAGCAAAGTAGCCCACAGCTTCCGCAGCGCCCGGAGCTTGGCAATTTCAAAGAAATAGTTCGGGCCCACGGCCACATGCACGTGCAGCGCTGCCGCCACCTCAGCCACCGAAAGGTCGGCGGTAGGCAGCTCACTCAGGTAGTAGGCGGCCGTGCTCAGGGCGAAGGCAATCTGCTGGGTGGCCGTGGCGCCCCGGTTACCATAATAGGCCATGTCCAGCCCCAGGGCTTTAAACTTGGGCCAGTTACGGGCCAGCTGCACGGTTGCCCGCACCTCCTCCAGTTGCGCCGCCAGATCGGGGGCGTGCCGGGTAACGGGGTCGGAAACCAGAAAGCCCTGGGGAGCGGCCTGCAGAGCCGCCAGCCGCTGCAGCAGCCCCAAGGCACCGCTCCGGACTGTATAGCCCACGTACGTAGCCGGCAGGGGCATGTGCTGATGCAGGAAATCTATATCGAAGCCTTCGGCGAGGCCCAGCACAAAATGTGCGCCCTCGGCCCCACGCTGCAACGCCGCTGCGGCCCGCTGAATGGTGTGGTGCCCGCGCTCCAGGGCCGGAACGGAATACGTAGGTACGTTGCGCCAGTACGTGGTCGGCCGGGCCTGCGAAGCTGGTGCGCCGCCCAGCGCCTGCAGGGCTTCCCGGTGGTAGAAGGGCTGCACGGCAAATCCATCCGGCGTCATCCAGGTAAGGGTGGCGGGGTCTTTACCTTTCAGGTCGCGGGTGATGCGCTCCTGCCACTGGGCGGTGGACAAGGCGTCAAACTCAGAAAACGAAACAGGCGCAGGGCGCGGCGAATCGGCCATAATACGGCGGGGTGGGGGTGGGAAACGGATGCCTTTGGAGGCGGGCTAAAGATACCGGTTCAGGATTGGAATGCTGCTTTAGAATCGGTGCTTGTAATGAGCGGCTTCAACCTTACCTTTGCAGCCTTTTTGGAGAAAACTCTGCATTAGAGTGGCTTCTATCATTCGTGTATTCATGAAAAAAATCTTGCTTTTGCTGCCATTGCTGGCAGTAACTGCTTCGGCAGCAGCTCAAACTAATTTTCAACCGGGTTATGTATTGCCCCTGAGTGGCGACACGCTACGGGGTGAGGTAGACTCACGGGGTGAGCTGCGGGGTGCAACGCTGTGTCGGTTCCGGGCTTCTGCCCAGGCGGGGGCCACCGAATACAGACCGACCGAAATCAGGGGTTATGGCCTTGATGCTGGCGGTACGTACCGGGCATCCGTTCTGCCAGTTGCTGCGCATACGCCGGTATTTATGCAGGTGCTGGCCGATGGGAAGCTCACCTTGCTACGGTACACCAACGAAAACGAGAGCAAGCAATATTACGCCCAAACAGCCAGCGCACCGTTGCTACAGCCGTTGGTACAGCGCGATACAATTGTATTGCAGATCAATCCGCAAACTCAGGCTGAAAATAAGGTCAGCACCCGGGTTTATCCGTTCCGCAATGTGCTGTGGCAGATTATGGCAGACTGCCCGACAGTGCAAACTTCCTTAACTCGTTTAGAGCTCCAAGAGTCGCGCCTGGTGAAAACGGTTACCGCCTACAATACCTGTGTTGGCGGCCCGCAAAACGTTATTCGCAAGCAAACCAATAAGGTTCGGGTTAGCGCTTTTGTGGGGGGCTACCGGGCCAATGTCACCTATAAGGACGACAGACAGTATTTTGATCTTACCTCCGATGTGTTGCCCTCGTTTGGCGTAGCGCTAAACCTGAAGCCCGCCAGCTTCAATCCTCATCTTTCGCTGCTGGCAGAACTGTGGTTTACCCAGCAGAAATATACCACTACCTATGATGGTGTGGGGCCGCTGGGCCCTGGCTATGAGCGCACGTTGAAAGTGGATATTGCCTCTGTTGGTTTGCCTCTGTTGCTACGGTATAGTCTCACGAAGGGCATCGTCCGGCCGTATGTGCAAGCCGGATTTGTGGCCAAGCAGAACATCAAGAACAAGGCGGAGAAATCAGATTATCTGCCTCGCTTCTCCTCCAACCGAACCATCACTGCCATAGATTTGAAGTCCTACAACATTGGCGGCTTGTTTGGAGTTGGGGTTACTATTCCAACGGGCTCTAAAGGCAGCATTAACCTGGAAGGCCGGCTGGATAAGCTCGACAGTACTTCTTCCGCCGCGGGCATTATCTCCAACTCGCGTGGGCTCTCAGTGCTGGCTGGATACACGTTCGGTCAGTAGGTAAGCACCTTACTTCCGCGCAGGTCCCGGTCGGACCGATACGTTGTATACATGTATCGGCCCGGCCGGGGCCTGCGGCCTTCGTGGGGTCAGCGTTTCAACTCCCGCCCCGCTGCCGTATCTTTACGGTTTGCTGTCCTTCTTTTCCTGAATTCATGCAGTTTCTTCGTTCCCGCGTAGCTGCGCTGGGCCTGTTGGCAACGGTGGCGCTGGCTCCGGCCTGTCAGCGTGGTGCTTATCTGCCGAAAGCCCAGTTGGCTCCTGTTACTGCCCAGCCCGTGGGCAAATCCATTGCCGATAATGCCCAGGCCGCCGCTACCATTGCGCCCTACCGCCAGCGCGTAACCGAGCAGATGACCGCCGTACTGGGGCAGGCACCGGTAGCCATTACCAAGAACAGCGGCGAGTCGCCCCTGGCCAACTACGTGGGCGATATTCAGCGGGTGCGCGCCAGCCGGGAGCTGGGCAAGCCGGTTGATCTGGGCGTGATGTCGAACGGGGGGCTGCGGGCTCCGCTGCCGGCCGGTGCCGTTACCATGGGCTCGGTGTTTGAGCTGATGCCCTTCGAGAATGAGCTGGTGGTACTGGATGCTCCCGGCGCCGTGGTGCAGCAGCTGTTTGACTACGCGGCCCGCATCAAAATGGCCGTTTCAGGAGCTACCTACACGGTGGCCGCTGATGGCAAGCCGCAGAATATTCTCATCAACAGCCAGCCTTTTGACGCCAGCCGCACTTATACTATTGCCATTTCCGATTATCTGGCCGGCGGGGGCGACAACATGGTGTTCTTCAAGGCCATCAAGCCCCGGGGTACCGGGGTACTGCTGCGCTCCGCCATTGCCGAGTACATTCAGGAGCAAACCAAGCAGGGCAAGCCCATTGAGGCCAAAGTAGAAGGCCGGGTGAAAATTTAATGTGAGAAATGTGCGGGGAATGAGGAGGAATGTGCGAAATGAAATTTCGTGATAACGTCTTCGCTTAGTCCCCAATCCTGATTTTTTACATTTTCCACATTCTATCACATTCAGCACATTCCAACCGTGGACCGTCGCGAATTTCTGAAATACTCCGGCCTGGGGGCCGCTTCGCTGGGGCTGCTGGGTGCGGCTGCCGTACCCGCCGCCGCGGCCGATAAAAAAGCCGTCCGCCTCACCATTCTGCACACCAACGATATGCACTCCCGCATCGAGCCCTTCCCCGATAATGCCGCCCAGTGGGCCGGCATGGGCGGGATGGCCCGGCGCGCCACGCTCATCGAGCAAATCCGGAAGCAGGAGCCCAACGTGCTGTTGCTCGACTCCGGCGACATCTGGCAGGGTACCCCGTACTTTAACTTCTTCCAGGGCGAGCTGGAGTACAAGCTCATGAGCCAGATGGCCTATGATGCCAGCACCCTCGGCAACCACGACTTCGATAACGGCCTGGAAGGCCTGCAGAAACAGCTGCCCAACGCCACGTTCCCCTTCCTCATTGCCAACTACGACTTCACGGATACCGTTCTGGCCGGCAAGTTTCAGCCGTACAAGGTGTTCGAAAAGCAGGGTATCCGCATCGGGGTATTTGGGCTGGGCATTGAACTGGCCGGGCTGGTTGCCGATAAAAACTTCGGGGCCACCAAGTACCTCGACCCTGTGGCCGTAGCCAAGGACATGGTAACCAAGCTGCGCGGGGCCGAGAAGTGCGACTTGGTTATCTGCCTTTCGCACCTGGGCTACAAATACGAAAGCGCCAAGCTGGACGACCGGAAACTGGCCGCGCAGGTAAGCGGCATCGATTTGATTCTGGGCGGGCACACGCACACCTTTATGGAGAAGCCGGAGCCCATTGCCAGCCCCAACGGGCAGGCTACCCTCATTAATCAGGTGGGCTGGTCCGGCATTAACCTGGGCCGCCTCGATTACGCGTTTGAGCACGGCACCCGTCGCCCCACGGTAGCCGCTACGGCCGTAATGCCCATTCGCGAGGCGTAGGCCACAGCCACCATGATGCAGTAGGCTCCGGCTTTGTGGCTTCGGCTGCCAGGCCAGAGCCTGCCGCTTTTTTTACTGGTGCGTTATTCCGGTAAAAAATACCTGTACCTGCAAAAAAACCGTTGAAGAAAACTCCGGCCCGGTTTGCAGTGACAAGTGGTAAAAGCGTGAAAAATGCAAGGGTCAGAAGTTTTTTTTGTCTCAGGAGTTTTCCACATTTTTGTCTCCCCCTTAGAAAAACGCGCCTGTTTCGGCACGTTACCGGCTGCTTATTCCCTCACCTGCGCACCTGTTGCTTTTGCCCTATCTGATTGATGCTCAAAGATTGTCGAACCGTATGGGCCAACTGTCTTCGTGTCATTAAGGCAACGATTGGTGAGCAGAGCTTCCGCACGTGGTTTCAGCCCATCGTGCCGGTGCAGCTGCACAATAACATTTTGCTGATTCAGGTGCCCAGCACGTACTTCTACGAGTTCCTGGAGGAGCATTACGTAGAGGAGCTGAAGCGCGCAATTCATCAGGAGTTGGGCCCCGAAGGCCGGCTGGAATACAGCATTGTGGTGGATCAGGGCAACGCCCAGCAGAAGCCGCGCACCCTGAACCTGCCCACCGCCCGCAAGGTAGCCGGCCCGGCTGCTTCGGCTACGCCGGCCGCTACGGCTATGGCAGCCAGCGCCCTTACGGCTTCGGCCCGCAACGTAGCCGCCGCAGCCGTATCGCCGGCTCCGGCTCCGCCCACCCTGCGCAACCCCTTCGAGGCCAGCAAAACCATTGAGCGCGACTACCTGAAGTCGCAGCTGAATACCACCTATACCTTCGAGAACTACATTGAGGGCGACTGTAACCGCCTGGCCCGCTCGGCCGGCCTTGCCGTGGCCAACAAGCCGGGTACCACCAGCTTTAACCCGCTGATGATTTATGGTGGGGTGGGGCTGGGCAAAACCCACCTGGTGCAGGCCATCGGCAACCACATCAAGGCCACCAACACCGACAAGTTCGTGCTGTACGTGTCGGCCGAGAAGTTCACGAACCAGTTTATCGAAAGCCTGCGCTCCAACCAGGTGCAGGACTTTGCCAACTTTTACCTGTTGGTGGATATTCTGATTCTGGACGACGTGCAGTTCCTGTCGGGCAAGGACAAGACCCAGGAAATGTTCTTCCACATCTTCAACCACCTGCACCAGGCTGGCAAGCAGATTGTGATGACCTCCGACCGCCCCCCGCGGGATTTGGTAGGGCTGGAAGACCGTTTGTTGTCGCGCTTTAAGTGGGGCCTCACCGCCGACCTGCAAAGCCCCGACTTCGAGACGCGCATGGCCATCATCCAGAACAAGATGCAGCAGGATGGCATCGATATTCCGCCGCAGGTGGTGGAATACCTGGCTCACTCGGTGAATACCAACGTGCGGGAACTGGAAGGCGTGCTGATTTCCCTGGTGGCCCAATCCAGCCTCAACCGCCGCGAGATTGACCTGGAAATGGCCAAGCAGGCGCTGCGCCACATCATTGAAGAGGTGGAGGCCGAGGTGAACCTGGATTTCATCCAGAAAACCTGCGCCGAGTATTTCGGGGTATCGTTGGAGCTGCTGAAGGCTAAAACCCGCAAGAAGGAAGTGGTAACGGCCCGGCAGGTGGCTATGTACTTCGCCAAGGAGCACACCACTCACTCCCTGAAAAGCATCGGCCACCACTTCGGGGGCCGCGACCATAGCACCGTGATTCACTCCGTGCAGACCGTGTCGGACCTAATTGATTCTGACAAGTCGTTCCGCAGTACCATTGTGGAGCTGCGCAAGAAATTTGCGGGTAAGTAGGAAAAGACCTGCGACTACAAGCAGTGAGAGGTGAGACCTTCGTTCATATGGCGCTTTGCCAGAACGAAAGTCTCACCTCTCACTGCTTGTAGTCTTACCTCTCTATTGGGCGTCGCGCAGAGCAATGCCGTGCTTGGCGGCAAAGGCGCGTACCTGCTCGCGCATAATGCGCTTGCGCTTGGCTCCTTTCACCTGGCGCAGGCTCAGGGAGTAGGAGCCGCCCTCTTTCAACTGCATGCGCAGCTGCTGGGGAGCCAGTTCGAGTGCGGCAATGTCCTCGGCCGGGAAGGCCTGCTTGGGGCGGAACAGGCCGTCTTTGTGCACGATGTAGGCGGGCGTAAACTCCAGGTAGCTCTGGGTACCAAAAATAGGAGCGTTGTGTACCAGCACGTAGCCTACATACACCAGACTGAACAGCAGAAACAGGATATGCAGAAACTGGAAGTCGCTGGCGCCTGCACCCGTAACGATAAGGGCCACCGTGTAGGCTATCCAGAGCAGGCCTAGAAAAAGCTGCCCCCAAAATGGGATGCGCTGCGTGTTGGCGGGTTGAAGACGAATGCGGGTAGAATCAGGATGCATAAAAGGCAAAAAGTCGCTGTAGCCCGCAAAAGTAAGCAGTTGCCGGTTATGAGTTGTGAGTTGCCGGTTGCCAGTTACTGGTTTTCTAGACTGAACCGGCAACTGGCAACTCACAACTGGCAACTGATTACTTCAGCTTGGCCGAGGCCAGCTCCATTTCTGGCACAGCTTTCAGCAGCACCGAAATGGGGCAGTTTTCCTTGGCCTTCTCGGCGTATTGCTGGAATTCTTCCTGCGAAATACCTTCTACTTCGCCTTCGGTGCTGAGGCTGATTTTGACCACTTTCGGCACGTCGCCGGAGGTATCCAGCGTTACTTTCGATTCGGTGTGCAGGTGTTTTACGGCTTTGCCGTCCTTACTCAGAATGCTGTTCAGGAACATCGTGTAGCAGCCGGCGTGGGCCGCGCCAATCAACTCCTCGGGGTTCGTGCCTTTCTGGCCCTCGAACCGCGCACCCACGGAGTAAGGTGCCTTTACAGTGCCGCTCTGGGTGGAAATTTCGCCGCTGCCTTTAATGTCGCCGTTCCAGACGGCCGTGCCACGTTGGTTGATCATGGGTGATGGTGTGAAAGGTGAAGTTGTGAAGGCAGTACGCAAGACAAGCTGCAAAGGATGAGCTTGGCGCTTCTGGTGGGAAATGGCCGGAAGTGTACCTTTGAATGACGCCGGCTGAGAAGATGCTGTTGTTCTTCTCACCATTTCACCTTTCACAACTTCGCCATTCATGGGGCTGAAATCTACCCTGAGCCGGCCGCTGGCCACCTACATTGCCCGGCAGTACGCCCGGTGGCAACATGACCCCATCGGAACCCAGCAGCGGGTGCTGCGCGGGCTGCTGGAGCGTGGGGCCGGTACCGCCTTCGGGCAGGCCCACCACCTGGGCGGCGTACGTACGGCCCAGGATTTTGCCTGGCAGGTGCCCGTGCGCGACTACGAGGCCCTAAAGCCGTGGTTTGAGCGGGTAAAGGCTGGGGAAGCCGACGTGCTCTGGCCGGACAAGCCGCTGTATCTGGCCAAAACCTCGGGCACCACCTCCGGGGCCAAGTACATTCCCTTAACCAAGGACAGTATTCCCAACCACATCAACGGGGCCCGGGATGCGCTGCTGCATTACGTGCACCGCACTGGTAAAAGTCGGTTTCTGGATGGTAAGCTGATGTTTTTGTCGGGCAGTCCGGAGTTGGAAACGGTGGGCGGCATCCACACGGGCCGGCTCTCGGGCATTGTGAACCACCACGTGCCGGCCTACATGCGCCGCAACCAGTTGCCCAGCTACGCCACCAACGTCATCGAGGACTGGGAAACCAAGCTCGACCGGATTGTGGACGAAACCCTGCCGGAGCGCATGACGCTGATTTCGGGGATTCCGCCCTGGGTGCAGATGTATTTTGACCGCATCGTGCAGCGTACCGGTCGGCCGGTGGGGGAGGTGTTCCCCGAGTTCGACCTATTCGTGTACGGTGGCGTAAACTTTGAGCCCTACCGCAAAAAGCTGCTGGAAACCATCGGGCGGCCCGTGGACAGCGTGGAGCTGTTTCCGGCCTCCGAGGGCTTTCTGGCCTTCCAGGATGAGCCCGGCAACCCTGGCCTGCTGCTGTTGCTGGACGCAGGCATCTACTACGAATTTGTGCCGGCCGAGCGGTTTTTTGAGAAAAGCCCGCCCCGGTGCACCCTGGCCGAGGTAGAGCTGGACCGCCAGTACGCCATGGTACTCAGCAGCAACGCTGGCCTCTGGGGCTACTCCCTCGGCGACACGGTGCGCTTCGTGAGCAAGTACCCGTTTCGGGTGGTGGTGACGGGCCGCATCAAGCACTTCCTGTCGGCCTTCGGCGAACATGTTATTGCCGAAGAAGTAGAGCAGACCCTGCGCGAAGCCATGCGCCAGCACCCCGAGGTGGAGGTGGTGGAATTTACGGTAGCCCCCCAGGTCAGCGACGACCCCGCCGTACCCTCCCGCCATCAGTGGCTCATAGAATTCGCCCGCCCGCCCCACGATGCCGCCGCCTTCGCCGCCGCCCTCGATGCCAGCCTGCGTCAGCGCAACGTGTACTACGACGACCTGCTGCGCGGCCATATCCTAGCCCCGCTGCAGCTCACGCCGCTGCCGGCCGGGGCATTCCAGCGCTACATGAAAAGCCAGGGCAAGCTCGGCGGCCAGAACAAAGTGCCCCGCCTCAGCAACGACCGGACGCTGGCCGAGGGGCTGTTGGGGGTTGGGTAAATCTGCTTCAATAAATACTGTAGCGGCTTTCGAACGGTGTAGAGACGCGACACTTCGCGTCTCGTCGTTGAACGGCTCGTTCGAACTGCTTTACACAACGTCAGCAACGAGGAGACGCGAAGTGTCACGTCTCTACAATCTGGTCTGACCATGCACAAATCCGCTATATTCCCTTTCTATACTATCACTCAATATGAATTTCACAACGCCCGCCGAGTGGTTGGAGCTGCTTCAGCAAATCAATCAGGAAATTCTGACCGACCCTGATTTTACGGATGGCAACTTGGCCGAGCTGGTAACGCCACCCCAACGGCAGGCCGGTTGGCTGGGAGCCCTGGGTGCTACGGAAGCTGAGATGCTACAGTTGGAGAAACGGCTACAAACCAACTTGCCGCCGTCTTACCGGACGTTTTTGCTGGTTTCCAATGGATTTGGTCCGATGGAGCAATTGATTTGGCGGTTGCGGCCCGCGCAGGAAGTGGATTGGCTCGTGAACACCGATGCTGATCTGGTAGCCTTGTGGGAAAAAGATGTTACGTCAATCCCAAGCGTGCCGGATGAAGACTATTTCCGCTACGACGACACCCAAATAGCTGGTCAGGCAAGGGGAGAATACTTTCGGGGGCTGCTGATGATTTCAGATTGGGGTGACGCCGGGTTTTGGGCCCTAAATCCGGCCGTGCAGCAGGCCGGTGAATGGGAGGCGTGGTACTTCGCCAACTGGCTGCCCGGTGCCATTCGGTACCGCTCTTTTACCGAACTCGTGCAGGACAGCTTCGCCGGGTACAAGGAAATCCGCAACGGATAGCACAAAGGCCAGAAACCGTAATTTGCCCCGCCTCCCATTTACCGCTTCCTCCATGCGTCTGCTTTTCCTTGTTTTGCTGAGTTTCCTGCTCGGGAGCCAACCTGTCGCTGCCCAAAAAGCCGCCCAGCCGTTGCGGGTAGCCACCTACAACCTGCGCCTCAATGTGGCCAGCGACGGGGTGAATGCCTGGCCCAACCGCAAGGAGCTCGTCAAAAACCTGGTGCGCTACCATGGCTTCGATGTATTCGGCACCCAGGAAGGCTTCCGCGGCCAGCTCGACGGCGTGGCTGAACTGGCTGAGTACAGCTTCGTGGGCCACGGCCGCGACGATGGCAAGGAGGCCGGGGAGCACTCGGCCATCTTCTACCGGAAAAGCCGCCTGCAGCTGCTGCAATCCGGGGATTTCTGGCTGAGTCAAACCCCCGGTCAGCCATCCAAAGGCTGGGACGCCACCTGCTGCAACCGCATCTGTAGCTGGGCCCGGTTCCGCGACCTTGTCACCAAAAAGGAGCTATACTTCTTCAGCGTCCACTTCGACCACGAGGGGGTAGAAGCCCGCCGCCAGTCGGGCCTGCTGATGGTGCAGAAGATCAGGGAAATTGCCAAAAATGCTCCGGTTATCTGCGTCGGCGACTTCAATTCCACCCCCGAAACCGAGCAAATCCGGACGATGCAGACGCTGCTCCAGGATGCCTTCCGCATCACCCGGCAGCCGCCCTACGGCCCCGTGGGTACGTTTAACGGCTTCAAGCTTGATGCTCCCTTGGCCGACCGTATTGACTACATCTTCGTGAGCCGACAGTTTACCGTGCTGGACTATGCCGTCCTCACCGACTCCATGCGCGGCCTATACCCCTCCGACCATTTTCCGGTAGTGGTGAACGTGGTGCAGCAGTAAAAAAAAGCGTGCTTGTATGTTACACAATCATAGTTGGTAGTTCGCCTGCAATGAGGTTACGTTTCCCTCCTGAAAAGCATTAATAGGCATGATATCTATTACTGAATTTGGTAGAAAATACCCTTTTGCCTTGCTCTTACATACTGGCTATATCCTGCTATGGTGGTGCATACTAAAGTTGGTAACAGCAGATCATTCATTACTTGATGCATGTGGGCGCGGCACCATTGTCGTTTATCCGATACTATTTGGCGTATTATTCTCGCTGCTCTATGTGGCAACGCTCTTGTGTTTTTTTGTATTTGATAAGAATAAGCGCGGTTATAGCTATATAACACTAAGCGCTCTGCTTATGCCGTTTGTGCTGTTCTTCCTCCTTGCATAACGTGACTGTAAACATAAAACCCCACCTCCACGCCCTCTGCCTCGCCTACGTGCAGGAGCGCATCGACGCCTGCCAGGCTGCCATCCGGGCCGCCCAGGAATCGGCCAACTCTGAAACCAAGAGCAGCGCCGGCGACAAGTACGAAACCGGCCGCGCCATGGCCCAGAACGAGCGGGACCGAAACGCCATCCAACTCCAACAGGCCCAGCAGCTTCAGGGCGAACTGCAGCGCATCAACCCCGCCCTGCTCTGCGACACCGTGCGGCCCGGGGCTTTGGTGCGCACCAGTATGGGCACGTTCTACCTCGGCATTAGTGCTGGCAAGCTCACCGTGGAGGGCCAGGACTACTTCGCTGTATCGGCTGCCGCACCCGTGGCCGCCGCTTTGGCCGGTAAGCGGGTGGGGGATTCGGCCGTGTTCAACGGCAAGCCGGTTCGGATAGCGGCTATTGAGTAACTACACCCGCGGCAGCAGGCCCGAAATACCCCGGATGTTGAGGCGTACAAAGTTGCGTACCCGCTCGAAGCGGGCGTTGGCCTCGTCCATTTCCTCGTCGGGCTCCAGCTTGGTAGGGCGGTGCGTGTCGAGCAGGGTGAAAACGGTTTCGGCCAGGTCCATGTAGCCCAGGATCATCAGAAACAGCAGTTTCTTGTCGTCTTCCTGGTAGGGTTTCTGGCGCACGGCTTTCACCAGGCTGTCGAGCTGGGTGGTTTCGTCCACGTACAGGTCGCGCAGTACCGCCCGCTGGTGCTGGTAGTCGAGCAGCTGCTGGGGCTCCAGGCTGGCTGCCGAGAAGGGAAATGTATCGGTGAAGCGGGTAGCGGCCCGGAAATCCTTTTCGGCGGTGTACACCGTACTCAGGTGCTTTTGCAGGCTGGCCCACAGGCCGGTGCGGGCTTTATCGAAGGCGGAAGGAGCGGCGGGTTCGGTCACGGCGAAGCGGGAAAAAGCAGAAAGCCCAAAAGTACGCCGATTCCGGCGGCTTGGGTACCAAACGGGAAAACCAATGACCCCGGCAGGTAGCCGAACTTCCGCGTACTTTTGCTCAGCTTCCCGCCGTTTCTTTTCCGCTCCGCTAGCTATAGCTCATGTCCACTACCCCTAAACGCGTCAGCCTGCTGGGTTCCACTGGTTCTATTGGCACCCAGGCCCTCGACGTAGTACGCGCCCAGCCCGGCCGGTTTCAGGTTACGGCCCTCTCGGCCCAGTCCAACGCTGAGCTGCTCATTGCCCAGGCCCGGGAGTTTCGGCCCGCCGCCGTGGTTATCGGCGACGAGGCCAAGTACCAACAAGTGCGTGAGGCGTTAGCCAATCAGCCCGAAACCGAAGTGCTGGCCGGCGCGGCCGCCCTCACCGAAGTAGCCGCCCGCCCCGACGCCGACGTGGTGCTCACGGCCATGGTGGGCTACGCCGGGCTTCTGCCCACGGTGGCCGCCATACGGGCCGGGAAGGATATTGCTTTGGCCAACAAGGAAACCCTGGTAGTGGCCGGCCAGCTCATCACCGGGCTGGTGCAGGAGCACGGCGTACAGCTGCTGCCCGTCGATTCAGAGCACTCGGCCATCTTCCAGTGTCTGGTGGGGGAGGAGCAGAATCCCATCGAGAAAATCATCCTCACGGCCTCGGGCGGGCCGTTCCGGGGCCGTACCCGCGAGCAGCTGGCCCAGGTAACCAAGGCTCAGGCCCTCAAGCACCCCAACTGGGATATGGGTGCCAAAATCACCATCGACTCGGCTTCCTTAATGAACAAGGGGCTGGAGGTGATAGAAGCCAAGTGGCTGTTCAACCTCCGCGACGAGCAGATTGATGTGGTGGTGCACCCGCAAAGCATCATTCACTCCCTGGTACAGTTCGAGGATGGCTCCCTGAAGGCCCAACTGGGCCTGCCCGATATGAAGCTGCCCATCCAGTACGCGTTGGGCTATCCGCAGCGGCTCACCAACAACTTCCCGCGCTTCAGCTTCCTCGAGTATCCCCAGCTTACCTTCGAGCAGCCTGATACTACCGCTTTTCGCAACCTGGCGCTGGCGTTTGAGGCGCTGAAACGGGGCGGCAACGCGGCCTGCATCCTCAACGCGGCCAACGAAATTGCCGTGGCCGCCTTCCTGCGCGACGAAATCGGGTTCCTGGAAATGTCGGACGTGGTGGAATCTAGCCTCGCGCGGGTTTCGTACCTTGCCACTCCCTCGCTCGACGACTACGTGCTGACCGACCAGGAAACCCGCCGCGTGGCCCGGGAGCTTATCGGCACCCGCGTCTGACACCTTGGCGGGCTCCGGCCGCAACTCTAAGCTTCGGTGCGTTGTTTGTTGCGACGGGCACTACTACCCTTCATCACCTCATTACCTCATTTCCTTTGGAAGGACTTATCATGGCCGGGCAGATGCTGCTGGGCCTTTCCATACTAGTTGGCCTGCACGAGTTTGGCCACTTTGCCGCCGCCAAATACTTTAAAATCCGGGTCGATAAGTTTTACATCTTCTTCGACTTCCTGTTTCCGCTGCCCGGGGTGATGAACTTCGCCCTGTTCAAGAAGAAAATCGGGGAGACGGAGTACGGCCTGGGCTGGTTTCCGCTGGGTGGCTACGTGGCCATTCACGGCATGATTGACGAAACCCAGGACGCCGACAGCCTCGCCTCGGAGCCCCAGCCCAACGAGTTCCGCTCCAAGCCGGCCTGGCAGCGCCTGATTGTGATGCTGGGCGGCATCATCATGAACGTCATTACCGGCATCGTCATCTTCTCGCTGCTGACATTTAAGTACGGGGAGCCCTATCTGCCGGCTTCAGAAGTGCGCTATGGCATTGAGGCGAAAGATTTGGGCAAAAAGCTGGGTTTCCAGCGCGGAGACAAAATCGTTAAAATCAACGGAAAGCCTTTCGATGATTTCGAGGATGTGTACAGCACGGAAGCCATTCTGGGCACCGATGCCTATTATACCGTTGACCGCAACGGGCAGTTGATTGATATTCCGGTTCCCAACAACTTCATGGATGACCTCGCCGATGCCAAAGAGGGGTTTGTGGAGCCGTTGATTCCGTTCAGAGTGGAGCAGGTGGCGCTGAGCACCCCGGCCTCCAAAGCAGGCCTGCAGGCCAACGACAAGATTCTGAAAGTTGGCAACAAGGACGTGCCTTTCTTCTCCGACCTGCAGAAGGCCCTGAAGGAAAATGCCAACAAAATGGAGCATCCTTCGTTGCTGCAGCGCTTTTTCAACTGGATCCGGGGCGTAAAGCCGAAAGCTTTAACCTCAAACCTGACCCCACTTCTAGTGGAGCGCAACGGGAAAAACGTAACGCTGCAGGTGCAGATTGATGAAGATGGTAAAATCGGATTTGCGCCCAAGCTGCTGCTGGATAGCAAGGTTCACCACTACAATTTCATTGAGTCGATAGGGGTAGGTACCAATCGGGCCTTTGGCGTAATCACCACCCAGATTAAAGGCTTCAAAAAGATTTTCAGTGGTCAGGCTTCCTTCAGTAAGTCGTTGGGCGGCCCGGTGGAAATAGCCCAGCAGTATGGTGGCAAGTGGGACTGGTTCCGGTTCTGGACCCTGACCGGTATGCTGTCGATGGTGCTGGCTTTCATGAACCTGCTGCCCGTACCGGCTCTCGACGGTGGCCACGTCATCTTCCTGCTGTATGAGATGATTGCCGGCCGCAAGCCTTCCGATAAATTCCTGGAGAATGCCCAGAAAGTGGGCATGTTCCTGATTCTGAGTCTGATGGCATATGTATTGGTGATTAAGCAGATTATCAATGCCATTGGTTAGCGTATAGCAACCTGTACGCTTCATATAAAAGCCGTGCCGCCCGCGAAAGGTGGCACGGCTTTTACATAAAATGGGTTCTGTTGCCGAAAGCCGGTAACGCACACGCAACCCGGTCTTTTGCTCATCGTCTGTACGCCATGAAATTTCCCCGCTTTCTGCTGCCCCTAGCGCTGTTGCTTACCTTGAGTCTGGCTGCCTGGGCGCATGCTTACCACGCCAGCATTATGGAGCTGCGCTTCAACCCCGAGAAGCAGCGGCTGGAAATGGCCCTGAAAATCTTCACCGATGATCTGGAAAAGGAACTGTCTAACGGCAAGACCGCCCCAGTGCGCACCGACCAACTCACGCGGGCTCAGTTGAACCCGCTGCTGCTGGATGTGCTGCGCCGCTCGGTGCAGTTCAGTGTCCGGCCCGCTGAGACGCTGCCCCTGACGCTGGTGGGCTTGCAAAAAGAAACGGATGCTTACTGGTTGTATTTCACGGCGCCGCTGCCCGCTGCGGCTACCGGCGTTACCCTGCGTCACCGGCTGCTGCTGGAGCTTTTCCCCGACCAAATGAACATTGTGAACCTCGACGTGAAGGGCCAGAAGCAAAGCCTGCTCTTCCGCGACGGTGATGACCAGCAGCAGCTGAAGTGGTAAGGCAGCCCGTCATCAACGGAGCCGCCCAACGTTGTTGCGCCATATATAAAAAGCCCCTGATGCTATACAGACATCAGGGGCTTTTTCATTAAAGCTGGTCAGTACTACCTAATAATCAAGCCAATGAGCCATACCGTAATAGGGCCGAAGATGGCAGCTATTTTTGCCCAGAACGGTTGGCGCATGAAAAAGAATTGCGTTGCGAGTATTACGTACGCTGGAATGCCCAGGATCAAAGCCCAAGCCATAAACCAAGGAGAAGGAATAAACCACAGCAAGACAAGCCCTGTTTCGGCGGCTAATAGCCGATAGAAAGCGTGGTTGGTTGCCGGTGTAGTTACCATTCCAGCTTGCCGTCCTTGTCACCTGCCGCAGGTTTAGGTTCCGGCTTATTGGTCGGCAGCGGATCAGCTTTGAACTCGTCGGTGCTTTTGCCCTCGGGGCGCAACAGGCGGAACTCCACGCGACGGTTGGTTTTAGCATCTTCCTCCGTGGCTTCATTTTCGCGCAAGGGGCGGGAGGAGCCATAGCCGTAGCTGTCGATACGGTTGGGGGCCAGCTTACCCTTCAGCTCAATGTAGCGCCGGATGGACTCGGCCCGTTCCTGCGAGAGGCGCTCATTGAAGTCCGGGTCACCTTTGCTATCGGTGTGGCCCGTAATGCTGAGTCGGAACGTGGGATGGTCCACCATAAACACCGCAATACGGTCCAGTATAGGATGCATGCTGGCCCGGATATGCGACTTATCCTGGTCAAACTCAATGTTTTTGAACACCAGCGGCAGCTTGTAGTCGATGGAGTTGGTCATCAGCTTCATCACCGTGTCGCCTTCCAGGGCAAACTTCTTCTCCACACTGAAGAAATCAGGGCTCTGAATGAGCATCACGTAGTGCGAGCCCTCAATCAGGTCGAAATCAAACGAGCCGTCGTCGCGCAAATACTTACTGGCTACCTCAATGCCGTTGTCAGTATCGATGATGCTCACAATGCCATTTAGAGGCTTCTGGCTGACGGAGTCAATCAGGGAGCCTTCCACGTGGGTGGTAGCCAGGGGTTGGGCCTCCATAGGCAGCGGAAAGGAGTAGAGGTCCAGGTTCTTCATGTCCTTCTCCTCGGAGCGGGCATAGTACAGGTTTTTGGACTCCGCGTCGATGGTGAAGTAGTATTCCGAGCCCTTGCCGTTTACCAGCGGGCCAATGTTGATGGGCTCCTGCCAGCGGCTGCGCACCCGGTACGTTTTGTAAATATCAAAGTCGCCGAAATTGAGCAGCTGTCCGCGGGAGCTGAAATACAGCACGTGATAAAGCGGGTGGTAAAAGGGGCTCACCTCACTCTCGCGGGTGTTTACCACGGGTCCCATGTTTTGAGCCCGGCCCCATTGGCCGTTCTTCTGCTTTACCGTGTACCAGATATCCGAGAGGCCAAAGCCGCCCAGCCGGTCGGAGGCGAAATAGAGCGTATCCTCGTTGGGCGAAAGTGTGGGTTGCGAGTCCCAGGCCGTGGAGTTGACGTTGGCTCCCAGGCTTTTGGGCATCGTCCATTGGCCGTCTTTGAAGGTAGCCGTGTACAGGTCACAATTGCCGTGGCAGGTGGGGCACTCGCAGCGGGCAAAGTACAGCGTAGTACCGTCCTTGCTGATGCAGGCGGAGCCTTCGTTGTAGGGCGAGTTAATGGGTTTCGGCAGCGGCTCTGCCTGCGACCATACTCCGTTTTCGCGGCGGGCGGTATACAGGTCCTCATCAATTACGCCGTGCAGGCCGCGCATTTTGCGCTTGGAGGAGAAAATAAGCAGGTCAGCGTCGGCATTCAGCGTGGGGCCGTAGTCTTCCCGTTGGGAGTTAATGGCATCCCCCATGGTAGTGTACACGCCTTTGGGCGGCCGGAAGGTGGCAATGTTCTTCCGGTACTCTACAATGTCGTAGTACGTTTTAAGGGGCACGTACAGCTCGGTTTCCTTCTGCTCCAGCGAGTCGTAGTAACGCTGCACTTTGGTCAGCGTCTGGCGGCGGTGCTTCAGGGCGAGGCGGTAGTAGGCTTTGGCGCGGTCCTCGTTGCCGGCTTTTTCCCAGAGCTGGCCCAGGTGCCAGAGCAGCGTGTTGTCCTTGTAGAAATTCTCAATGCCAAACTGGCCCACGTAGGCCTCCAGCAGATTGCGGGCGGCCGTCCAGTTTTTGCGTTTTTCGGCCCGCTGGATTTCGCGCATCGCCTTTTTGTCCTGGAAATAGGGCAGGCGGTTGATGTTCGGAAACTCCGGGGTGGCATCAGTACGGGCCCTTGCCTGCCGAATTACTTTCGCCGTGAGTTTACGTTGCGCATTGGGTAAGCCGGCTTTTTGTTGGGCAAACAGAGCAACGGGCAGGCACAGCGCAAAAAGCACTATGCACAGCGTGAACAGGCGAGCAATGGAACGCATAGCAATGATAAAGCACGAAGACGGTGGGAACCGGCAAGCATCAAAAATAGGAAATTTTGGATACCGGTGGATAGGTCAGTGAGGAATGAGAGAAGGAAAGAATGGATTGATGCGCCACAGCCTTACGTATTCTCCATTCACTCACTCATCTACTCACGCACGCCTGCATCTGCCGATGTGGCGGCTCCTGGTGATGGCACGGCACTTGCCGAATCCGTACCTTCGAAAACGCCCCGCCGCTAAGGGGCCGAAGTCTGCCTGGCTAACTGTCATTGTGGCATCTGGCTTCGATTTTGCCTGCCTTTCCTCGCATGAGCCGTCATACCCCGTCCTCCTCGTCCCTTTCTTCCTTGCTGCTGATGACTGAAGATCCTGCCGAAATGGTGTCCATTGTGGCCGCCGACCCCGACCAGCCGCTTACGGCGGAGGAGTCGCCGGAGGTGCTGCCGCTGCTGCCGGTGCGCAATACCGTGCTGTTTCCGGGTGTGGTACTGCCCGTCACCGTCACGCGCAAGAAAAGCATTCGGCTGGTGCGCAAGGCCTATCGGGGCAACAAGATTGTGGGCGTAGTAGCCCAGAAAAACGGCCAGAGCGACGACCCGGAGCTGCAGGACCTGTACCCCGTGGGCACCATGGCTAAGATTCTGAAGCTGCTGGTGCTGCCCGATGGCAACACCACCATCATCATTCAGGGCCAGTCCCGTTTCCGCATCGAGGAAGCCGTACAGACGACGCCCTACCTCACGGCCCGCGTGAGCTACATTCCGGAGGTATTCCCGGCCAGAAGCTCCAAGGAAGTGAAGGCGCTGGTGTCGTCGCTGAAGGAAGCGGCGGCCCGCATGCTTAAGCTCAACCCCGAAATTCCGCAGGAAGCCCAGGTAGCCCTGGATAATATCGAGTCGCCTTCTTTCCTCACGCATTTTCTATCCTCCAACATCAACGTGGAGGTGAGCATGAAGCAGCAGCTACTGGAAACGGCCGACGGCGTGGAGCGGGGCACCCGCCTGCTGGAGCTGATGATGAAGGAGATTCAGCTGCTGGAAATCAAGCGAGAAATCCAGACCAAGGTCCACACCGACATCGACCAGCAGCAGCGCGACTATTTCCTGCGCCAGCAGATCAAAGTGCTGCAGGACGAGCTGGGCTTCGATGGCCCGGATCAGGAAGTGGAAAAGCTGCGCCAGCGCGCCAAGGACAAGAAGTGGCCCGAGGCCGTGGCCAAGCACTTTGCCAAAGAGCTGGATAAACTCACCCGCATCAACCCCCAAGCCGCCGAGTACCCGGTAAGCCTGAACTATGTGGAATTCCTGCTGGATTTGCCCTGGGGCGAGTACACCAAGGACAATTTCAACCTGAAGCGCACCCAGAAAATCCTCGACCAGGACCACTACGGGATGGAAAAGGTGAAGGCGCGCATTATGGAGTACCTGGCCGTGCTCAAGCTCAAAAACGACCTGAAAGCCCCCATTCTGTGCCTGTATGGGCCTCCCGGCGTGGGCAAAACCAGCTTGGGCCGCTCCATTGCCAAGAGCCTGGGCCGGCAGTACGTGCGCATGAGCCTGGGCGGGGTGCGCGACGAGGCCGAAATCAGGGGGCACCGCAAAACCTACGTGGGGGCCATGCCCGGCCGTATTATCTCGCAGATTAAGAAGGCCGGGGCATCCAACCCGGTGATTGTGCTGGACGAAATCGACAAGCTGGCTTCTGACTTCCGCGGCGACCCGTCGTCGGCGCTGCTGGAAGTGCTGGACCCCGAGCAGAACAGTACCTTCACCGACAACTTCCTGGAGGTAGAATATGACCTTTCGCGGGTACTGTTCATTGCCACGGCCAACTCCTTGGAAACCATTCAGCCCGCTTTGCGTGACCGGATGGAAATCATCGACCTGACTGGCTACACGCTGGAAGAGAAAACCCAGATTGCCAAAAAGCACCTCTGGCCCAAGCTGCTGCACGAGCACGGCCTTACGCTCAAGGATGCCGGTATCACCAACGGCGCTCTGCAGCGCGTGATTGATGATTATACCCGCGAATCGGGGGTGCGCAGCCTGGAGCGGAAGCTGGGCGCGGTGGTGCGCAACATTGCCAAAAGCAAGGCTATGAAGGAACCCCATCCCGCCACGCTGGAGCCCAAAGATGTGCGCCGCATCCTCGGAGCGGCCATCTTTGACCGGGACCAGTACCAGGACAACGAAACTGCCGGCGTGGTAACGGGCCTGGCCTGGACCTCGGTTGGTGGCGACATTCTGTTCATCGAAAGTCTGCTGAGCCGGGGCCGGGGCAAGCTCACGCTCAGCGGCCAGCTCGGTGACGTGATGAAGGAATCCGCCGTAACGGCCCTGAGCTACCTGCGCAGCCGGGCCGAGGAGCTGGACATCGACTACCGCCTCTTCGACCAGTACGACCTGCACATTCACTTCCCCGAAGGTGCCGTGCCCAAGGATGGCCCCTCGGCTGGTATTGCCATCTTCACCAGCATTGCCTCCGTATTCACCCAGCGTAAAATCCGCAGCCATTTGGCCATGACCGGTGAAATCACCCTGCGCGGCAAGGTGCTGCCGGTGGGCGGCATCAAGGAGAAGATTCTGGCTGCCAAGCGCGCCGGGGTGCGCGACATTATCCTCTGCCCGAAAAATAAAAAGGACATCGACGAAATTTCGGCCGAGTACCTCAAGGACCTCACCATTCATTACGCCGACCGGGTAGATGACGTGTTGCGTGTAGCCTTACTGGAGGAGAAGGTAGCCCACCCCATCAAGCTGGTAGTGCGCGAGGAAGCGCCGCTACCCGCCGGGCCCAGCGTGGAGGTTAGCTAGAGCGCAGCCTAAGAAGGAAAAGATAAACGGGAGCAGATATGCGGTAAACCGGTTTTTTATCGTTGTAGCCGTGCGGTTTTCCGCTCCCGGACTTTTCCCTTATCATTCCTGTCTTCAGGCTGTATCTTGCTGCTGATGATTCAACCACTACGCCGCTTCGCTGCTGTTTTTGCTGTTTCGGGTTTGGGCCTGCTGTGGGCTGCTCCGGCCGCCCAGGCCCAGATTGGCGGGCAGCAGGCCATGTCGTTTCTGAACCTGCCCACCAGCGCCAAGCTGGCCGGGCTGGGCGGCGTGAACGTATCGGCCCGCGACGCCGATGGCACCATGCTCTACGGTAACCCGGCCCTGCTGAACAAGGAAATGGACGGTCGGCTGGCCCTGGGCTATGTAGACTATCTGGCTGATATTCGGCAGAGCACGGCCGCGTATGTGTTCAATACCCAAAAGGCCGGCCGCTTCGGGGTGGGCCTCACGTACCTGAGCTATGGGCAGTTTGAGCAGTTTGATGCCGCCGGTAATTCGCTGGGCCAGTTCTCGGTGAATGAATATGCCCTGAGTGTAGCCGATTCCTACACCAGCGGGGCCTTCACTATTGGGGGCACGCTAAAGCTGGCCGGCTCTGGCATTGCCGGCAACCATTCCTACGCTGCCCTGGCTGATGTGGGCGGCCTGTTCAAGCACCCCGAGCAGGATTTCACGGTGGGGCTGGTAGTGCGCAACGCCGGTGTCCAGCTCAAGCCCTACGATGGGGCCGGCCGGGAGCCCATGCCGCTGGATGTGCAGCTGGGCACTTCCTTCAAGCCGGAGCATCTGCCATTTCGCTTTTCCTTTACGGCCCACCACCTCCAGCAGCTTGATATTGTGTACCTCGACCCGAACCAGCGCGGACAACTGGATGAGAACGGCGAAGAAATCAAGCCCACAAAAAGCCTGGGTGATAAAATTGCCCGCCACTTCGTGGTAGGAGGGGAGCTGCTGCTCAGCAAAAACCTGAACGTGCGGTTGGGGTATAACCACCTGCAGCGCCGGGAGCTGCGCCTGGAGAATACGTCCGGGGGGGCCGGCTTTTCGTTTGGCGTTATGCTGCGGATCAGCCAGTTTCAGCTCGATTACACCCACGCCGGCTACCATGCCTCGGGTGGAGCCAACTACTTCACCATTTCCCGCAACCTCGATTCCCTGTTCAAGAAACAGCCGTACTAAGGCAGGCGGCCACTACGCTAAACCTTTGCAGGGGTAGTGTGGTACAAATTGTTCGTCATGCCGATTACGGCATTTTTCCTATTGCCTTATGCTCGATTCCGCGGAGTTCCTGACCCCGGCCCAGATTGTTGCCGAACTCGATAAGTATATCATTGGCCAGCAGGATGCCAAGCGGCACGTGGCCATTGCCCTGCGCAACCGGTGGCGTCGGCTGCATGCCCCCGCCGATATGCAGCGCGAGATAGTGCCCAATAACATCCTGATGATTGGCTCCACAGGCGTTGGCAAAACTGAAATTGCCCGCCGTCTGGCCAGCATTTCCGGAGCCCCCTTCACCAAAGTAGAAGCCTCCAAATTCACCGAAGTTGGTTACGTGGGGCGCGATGTGGAAAGTATGGTCCGCGACCTGGTGGAGCAGTCGGTGAACATGGTAAAACAGCGCCGCAAGGAAGAGGTAAAGGTGCAGGCCGCGCAGGCCGTGGAGGATATTATTCTAGATATTCTGATTCCGCCGATTACGGCCGGCACGCCTGCTGCGGCAAAGCCTGCCGTCGGCTTTCCGTTACCAACCTCCGCAGGCGACATGCCCGATTCTGACCACGAGCTGAATGAGCGGACCCGGGAGCGGTTTCGGGAAAAAATCCGCAATGGCGAGCTGGATGAGCGAAAAATCGACATACGGGTACAGCAGAACAGCGGCCCCGGTATTGGCGTTATTGGCGGACCCGGCGGTATGGATGAGGCCAGCATGGCTGGCATCCAGGACATGCTGGGCTCCATGCTGCCCAAGAAAACCCGCAAGCGCAAAGTAACCGTAGCCGAGGCCCGCAAGATTCTGCTGGATGAGGAAGCGGCCAAGCTTATTGATATGGATGAGGTGAAGGATGAAGCCATCCGCCAGGCCGAAAACGCGGGTATTATCTTCATCGATGAAATTGATAAAGTAGCCAGCCGCAGCGGCAAGGGTGGCGGCGGCCCCGATGTAAGTCGGGAAGGTGTGCAGCGCGACTTGTTGCCTATTGTGGAGGGCTCGGCCGTGAATACCAAGTACGGCATCATCCACACCGACCACATCCTGTTCATTGCCGCCGGGGCGTTTCACGTCGCTAAGCCCTCTGACCTGATTCCGGAGCTGCAGGGGCGCTTCCCCATCCGCGTGGAGCTGCAGAGCCTGAGCCGGAATGACTTTTTCCGTATTCTGAAGGACCCCAAAAATGCGCTTACCAAGCAATACGAGGCCCTGTTGCAGGCCGAAAACGTCAAGCTGGAGTTTGATGATTCGGCCTTGGAGCGCCTGGCCGAAATTGCCTTCGAAGTGAACAGCGAGGTAGAAAACATCGGGGCCCGACGTCTGCACACCGTCATGAGCCGCCTGCTGAATGATATTCTGTTTGACGTGCCGGATGTAATCGGGGCCAACGCCCACATCCTCATTACTCGGGAACTGGTGGAGGAGCGCCTGCGGGATATGTCCCGTAATCGTGACCTGAGCCAGTATATCCTGTAAGGTTGCGCGGATAGAATGGCCCAGTCAAAAAGCGAAAAGCGGCCGGATTCCTGCCGCTTTTCGCTTTTTAACGTACTGAGCGGTATTCTTCCACGCATCAGCACCGCTACCACATGCATTACTATATCATCACCGGAGCCAGCCGCGGCCTAGGTAAAGCTTTGGCCGAAACGCTGCTACATCAGCCGGATACCACCGTTATAGGGGTATCGCGCCATGCCACCATTGAGCACGAGCGGTACCACCACCAGCCGCTGGACCTGTCGGACATGCTGGCCGTGCAGAACAATCTCCACAAAGTGTTTCCGCGTTTTCCGAATGCCAGCAGTATTACGTTGGTAAACAATGCCGGTGTGCTGGGCGAAATAGGATACGTAGGCGAGCAGCAGAATGAACACTATGAGTTTGTATTCGACGTGAACCTGATTGCGCCGGCTATGCTCATGAATACGTTTTTACAGGCCTATTCGGCCGTTTTGGTGCCGCGCACTATTCTCAACATCAGCAGTGGCGCAGCGCAGCGCGCTGTAGATGGGTGGGCGGCGTATTCGGCATCGAAAGCGGCCCTGGATGCGCTGTCCCGCACCGCTCAGAAGGAACAGGACCTGCGCGGTAGTGGCATCCGCATCCGCAGCCTGGCCCCCGGTATTCTGGACACGGCCATGCAGGAGCACATCCGCACCGCCGACACCCACCGCTTCAGCGAAGCTGGGAAGTTTACCGATTATCACAGCCAAGGACAGTTGGTAAAGCCACAGGTGGCCGCCGAAAAGATTATAGCCTGGCTGCAACGGACAATGGATTCCACGGAAGAAGTAATAACCCGAATAGACCGTTTGCCATAAAAAAAGGCCCCAGCCATATTGGCTGGGGCCTTTCTGTTTAAGCGCTGGGATTAGTAGCCAGGGTTCTGAACCAGGATATCTGTAGCCAAGTTGATTTCCCGCAGTGGCAGCGGGAATAGGTTACGGAAAGACTGATTGTATGCGTTAGGCGTGGCAGGCGGAACTGTACCGAGAACAGACTGTACCCGGTTGGTGCGCCGCAGGTCAAACCAGTACATGCCTTCGTATGCTAACTCCAGACGACGCTGTAGCAGAATATCTGCTACTAAAGCGGAAGCCGTAGTGGCCGTGGTAGGACTAAGACCTGCTCTGGAGCGGATGATATTCAGTTGCGTGGTGGCAGTAGCCAAATCGTTAGTCTGCGCAGCTGCTTCGGCAATTGTCAGTGCTACTTCCGCGTAACGAATCGAGTTGAATGGGTCATCCCGAGTCGATGTGCGCGTGTATTTCTGGTTGGTTCCGCCGGTTACTACGTTTACAGCCAAGCGCTTGTCACCTGCCGGGTGAGCGGCTGCCAGTGCTGCGCCGGGGTCAAACTCATTGCGTCCACCAGGCGAAGGATACCAGTAGAATGCGTAAGAGTTCTGGTCCGTAGATGAGAAAGCCAACTGCCAGATAGCATCAGGCGTGGTCGTGCCAGTCGGAACTGCCGTTGCAAAACCAGCCGGTACAGGCACTAAGTTAGCGAAGCGCAAAGCGTCTGCATAATTGCGCATCCGTAACTCAAACCGGGCACGCAGGGCCTGCGCCGAGTTTTTTGTGATACGGTTACCCGTGCCAACGGCTAGATTATCAATAGCATAATCAAGGTCAGCACGAATAGCGGCAGCTACTTCTGCCTCCGATGAACGTGCAATGGGCTTGGTATCAGGGCCAATGTCAACGGTTGGCTTCAGGCGCAACGGAACTCCAAGTCCACCGGTGTAACCGTAGCCTTCCGATGTGCCACCCCACAACGCAAGCAGGTTCATGTAGTGGTAAGCGCGCAGGGCGCGGGCTTGCGCAATGGTGCTTTGCTTAGGGAAAGCTGGATCCGAAATCTTTTCGCTTTCCTGAATGAGGTAGTTAGTGCGGTGGATAGCCGTATAAATAGCCGACCATGTGTTGCCTACCTGAATGTTATCAGGCAGAACTTGGTTTTGAGCCGTTACTCCGTAGGTCGTTGTGAACGTACCAACAAAGCGGATTTCACCCGCAATAAGGTCAACCAACGAAGGATAAGCCAACCCCATGTAATCGGCCGACTGCGTTGCATCGTAAGCCCCCAGCAGACCAGCGGCGGCATCCTCTTTCGTTGTAAAGCCGGTATCAGAGCTTACGCTGTTCCGGGGCTCCACATTTATAGCCTTATCGCAGGCTCCTGCTCCCAGGCCCAAAGCCAGTACAAAAGCAGAGCGCGTAGCGAAACGACGTACTGAAACTATGTTCATGATAAAGTCTCTGAAAAGATTAGAATCCCAGCGTGATACCACCCGTGATGGTACGAGCCTGCGGATAAGTGAAAAAGTCGGTGCCCAATGAGGTATTGGAGCCACTGAAGGTGCTCACCTCCGGATCAAGACCCGAGTAGTTGGTGAACGTTACTAGGTTTTGCGCCTGAGCAAAAATCCGGGCCGAACGTATGTGAGCACGGCTGGACAGGGCAGCCGGTAGGGTGTACCCCAGCGTGACGTTTTTCAGGCGAGCGTATGAACCATCCTCCAAGAACCGGTCGGAAGTCCGGGTGTTGGTGTTGGGGTCACCGTACACAGCACGTGGCACTTTCGTGTTTGTGTTGGTCGGGGTCCAGCGGTTCAGCACTACGGCATCCTGACCGTACGTGGTGCTCATGCCCTGTGTATTGCTGGCGGCGCTGTTGTAAATGTCGTTGCCGACGTTGAACTGAAGGAATGCAACCAGATCAAAGCCTTTGTAACGCAGCGTGTTATTGAAGCCACCATAGAATTTCGGCTGTGCATTGCCGATGATCTCCTGGTCAGCAGCCGTAACCCGCCCGTCGCCGTTAAGATCCTTGAACATGATGTCGCCAGGGCGGGTAGCCGTGCTCTGGTACGTAGCGGTTGAACTGCCCGTAGCTGCCTGCGCGGCGGCATTCAGCGTGTTGATTTCCTCCTGGCTCTGGAAGATGTGGTCAACCCGGTAACCATAGAATGCACCCAGCGGCTCACCTACTTTCAGGCGGCTTGCAAAACCCGAGGCTACCCCGGTTGGGCTAGGATCAGAGATTTTAGTAACCAAGTTGCGGTTGAAGCTGATGTTAAAGTTGGTTTCCCAGTTGAAGCCGTTGTTGTCGTTCCGGAAGTTTACCGTAGTCAAGGCAAACTCCAGCCCCTTGTTCTCTAAGTTACCTACGTTGGCACTGTAGCTACGGAAACCTGTATCCGATACGAGCTGCTGAGCCAGTAGCAGGTCATCCGTTTTCCGCTTGTACACATCAGCCGATACGTAGAAACGGTTATCAAGGAAACCGAGGTCAATACCCACGTTGGTATTGCGGGTACGCTCCCACTTCAGTTCCGGATTGGCCAGTTGGCTTAGAGCCAGACCACCTTGGTCGAGGTAGTTGTAGCCCGGGCTGATGAGGCCACGGGAGCCAAAGTTGGCCGTGGGCTGGTTACCGGTTTCACCGTAGCTACCACGCAGTTTCAGTTCGCTCAGTAGGGTTTGATCCTTGAGGAATCCTTCTTCCAGGATACGCCAGCCAGCTGACACAGCCGGGAAATAACCTACCTGGTTGTCTGCCCCGAAGCGTGAAGATTGGTCACGCCGCAATGAGGCTCCGATCAGGTAACGGCCTTTGAAGGAATAATCTACCTTACCTAGCACGCCAAATAGCGCATTACCGGTACCGCTGGAGGTAGCCGCCGTTTTGGTTGCCCCTGCCGATAGTTCACGGATAGAGTTGCTGGGGAAGCCCGTCGACTGAGCGAATGTGTCGCGGTATGAATCACGTTGAAATTCACCCACTAACAATGCGCTTATCGTATGGTCGCCGATAGTTTTGGCGTAGTTGAAGGCACTGATGTGGTTGTAGTTCACATCCTGCAGGGTGGCTACTGTGGCTTCACCACGTACGGCAGCACCGGCATTGGTCAGGGTAGAGTAGAAACGGTCGTCACGGCCATAAGTGAAGTCAAGGCCGAATGTAGCGCGGTATTTGAGGTTTTTGATCAGCTCAAACTCCGTATACTGGGTGCCAATCAGGCGGCTGTTAGTGCTCTTGATGAAGGGCTCCTTAGCCGCTGCCACCGGATTTTCCAGCGAACCAACTTTATAATACGTACCGTCCGCATTATAAATGGGCAGGTCACTGGCGTACAGCCGGGAAGTAGTAAGTACCCCGTAGATGCTGTTGTCGTTGTTGATGCGGTTGTTAACGCTTTGCGACAAACCAATGGATACACCCATTCGCACCTTATCGGAAAGCTTGTTGTCGAGCGACGTACGGGCGCTGGCACGGGAATACCCTGAGCCGATAATAGTGCCCTGCTGATCGAAATAGTTCAGTGCTACCCGGTAGCGGTTCTGCTCGTTACCGCCCGAGAAGGTCAGGCCATAATTGCTGATGGCCGCGCTGCGCAGGACCTCGTCGCTCCAGTTAGTGGAGGGTGCCGTCGAGGGATTCTGGAACTGGCTGAGTGTCCGGATGGGGCCTGCGTCAACATACGACGAAATACCATTGGTAGTAGTAGCGCCTCCGGGACCATAGATATAGGCCGCCAGATCCGCGTTGGAACGGAATACCCGGTTGCCGAAGGTGGCATCTGTGGGGTAGTTACCCGCAGCGTTGGCCGGGTAGCGGTTGGCCGCGGCATCCAGGAATAGCTGGGTTTGCTGCTCACCATTCAGCACTTCTGGTTTTTTCCATACCGTCTGAACCCCGGTGTAGTAGTCCAGATCAATACGTGGCTTGCCGGCTTTACCTTTTTTAGTGGTAATGATAACTACACCATTGGAAGCGCGTGAGCCATAAATAGCCGCCGAAGCAGCATCTTTCAGGATTTCGATGCTCTCAATGTCGTTAGGGTTCAGGTCATTCAAGCCGTTTGTCAGCTGGTTGCCGGTGCCTAACTGAGTGGTGTTGCCCGAGATGATTGGCAGACCGTCAACTACATACAAAGGCTCATTGCTGCCGCCGATGGAAGCTGCGCCCCGTACACGAACAGCAATGCCCGAGCCAGGAGTACCGGAGTTTTGAATTACCTGTACACCTGCAGCCCGGCCTTGCAATGCTTGGTCCACCCCAATGATTGACTGGTCCTTGAAGTCAGATGCTTTAACTGTTGCGATGGAGCCGATAACATCCCGGCGTTCCTGCTGCTGACCGTAGCCGGTCACCACTACCTCGCTCAGCGCTTTGGTATCAGCGGAAAGTGCTACAGCATAGGTCGATTCACTGCCGATAGTAATTTCCTGGGTCAGATAACCAATGGAAGAAACAAGCAGTGTTTGGCTAGCGGAGGGAACGGTAAGGGTGAATGAGCCGTCAGAGTTGGTAGAAACTCCATTCGTAGAACCTTTTACCAACACAGTAACGCCCGGAAGGCCTTCACCAGTGGTACGGTCAGTAATCCGACCGGAAATAGATCTGGTTTGTGCTACCGTTTGAGTAGCCACCAGAGTAGCCAGCGGTAACAAAACAAGTAAGGGTTTTTTCATCGAAATGATGCAAAAAGGTGGATGGTAAGTATTTGGGAGGAGCAAACGCTAGTATGAGAATTCTAAAATTAAGACCTGATCATTGAAAGTATTCAACCCAATGGTAAATAAATATGTTATTTCTGGCTGAATGTGTCTTTTTTCCGGATGAAAGGGGCTATTTGCCGGATATAGAATAAGGTGAAAAAGAGATGAAATCTTCGTTCAGAAGGATTCAGTCCAAGCAAGTTGGAAAAAGGTAATCAGGGCACCCGGATGACGGCCACAGCCGCATACGGCGCGTTGGCCAGGGCACCCTGAATCTTGCCACCATCCAGTGGCGTTAGTACAATGCGACGTCCATCCGTCAGCACGTATTCAAACGTGAAGACGATTTCGTCGCGCTGCACGAAGAAGTTGGGCTGAAAAGGTACCTGCGTGGTCTGGCCGTTGGTGGTGACCGTGCGCGTCAGGTTCTGCAGCACATCGGAGAAGGGGATGGTCAGGGTCGCCGGAAACGAGGATACCGTTTTGTACAGAATGCGGGGCTCCACGCTGGTCCCGCGCCGGAAGGTTTTATATACTTCAATGGACGCCAGCTGAATGTCGCGCTGGTTGCCGGGGTCAATGGTAAACTCAAACACCGGGTTGGCGCTGCTCCGGACTTGGTTGTAGTCGTAGAATGACTTGGTGGCCGTAACGGAGGGGAAGATGACGGGCAGGCTTTCCAGTTCCGGGTAGGGGTCCTTGTCATCATTGCGGCAGCCCGATACAGTCAGCAGACCGAGCAGAAACAGGAGAAAAGAGAAATATTTCATAAGAAACGTATTGTCAGAAGTACAGGTGGAAAAGACGGACGCTTAATTCGGGTCCCAGAAAACACGGTCGGTGGCCACGTTCACCTGGGCCGGCGCATTGGGGTTGGCCAGCAGATCCGACTGGCGGTAGGGCAGGCGCAGCGGGAATGGGCCGGTGGCTACCGTCTGCGCATCGTTGTCGTCATCGGCACTCACAATCACCGGGGCGAGGTTGGTGCGGCGGTAATCGGTGTACAGGTCCAGGCCCGAGCCGAAACTGGCAATGTATTTCTCTGTCATAATCAGCCGCAGCTTGTCGGTATCAGTAGCGGCGTTGGTGTAGCGGGTGAGGGCCGCCGTGACGTAGTTGTTGATGCTGGTAGCTGAAATAACAGGGCTGCCATCGGCCGTAGCAATGGCATTCACCTTATCAAACGCAGCCCGGATACCGTCCTCGTAAGCCTGGCGTGCCGCTGCGGGGTTGCTCAAAACCGTCAGCTGCAGCTCCGCTTCGATAAATTTGCGCGAGAAGAATGGCAGAAAGTGCTGGGCTACCACCCCTTTCCCGGACGACTGAGTGGCCAGCCCGCCGGAGTTGTTGTCGTACTTGCCGCCGATGGGGTACAGGCCCTGCAGGGTACGCAGGCTGGAGTTGTTGGTAGCGGCGTTGGGGCCTACGCTGCCGAAACGCGTTGAAATGAACTTCCCGTCCTGAAAATCCACCGTTTGCGCTACCGAGGACGTTACCTGATTATAGAAGTAGTACGGAATGCGCGGATCAGTCCGGGACTTCATCAGCTGGAAAAACCGCGGATTGATGCTGTTTTCCCGGCCGCTATTGGCGTAGTCGCCGATAAAACCCAGGTTGCGGTTATCGGGCTGGGTGCTGGCACCGTACCGGAACTCGAAGTCGGCACCGCTGGGCAGCAGGTCGCCGGCAGCCAGTAGCGCCGCCACAGGCTGCTGCACGTTGCGCACCAACCGCACCTGGTTGTACATCTTCAGCTTGATAGTGGAGGCCAACTGCCGCCACCGCGTCAGATTCCCATTATAAATCAGGTCACCGCTGATGGTACTGCTTGGATCCTTGGCCAAGTTGGCAATACCCTCATCCAGCAACCGAAACAGGTCGTCGTAAATCTGCGCGTCATCATCGTAGCGTGGGGCACGGTTAGCTGCCCCCTGCAGGGCTTCTGAGTACGGAATGTCGCCCCACATATCCACCATCTGGCTGAAAATGTAGGCTTTCTGAATCTGGGCAATGCCCACGTATGCCCACTGCTGACTGGCCGTGCTCTGCCGGATAATCTGCTCGTTATTCGAGAGGGCATCGGTATACAGACCAGCCCACTCATTCTCGAATGATTGCCCGGTGAGGGTGTAGGAGCCAATGCGGGTGTTTACCAGCTGTTGCATGATGGCCGAAGTAGGCTGACTCAGGCCGTTCACGCTTTGGCCTAAGTACGTGCTCATAGCCGCCTGAGTGGCCGCCAGCAGCAGGGGACTTTCCACCTGCGTGGGGTTCAGTGGGTCGGTGTTAACATCCAGGAAATCGTTGCAGCCGGTGCCCAGCGCCAGTAAGCCAAGCAGGCCAAGGGCTGGCAGAGTTTTGCGGAATAGCATATTCAGGGAAGGAAGACGAGGTTAGAAGGTAACGCGCAGGTTCACGCCGTAGCGGCGGGCCGTGGGGGCGTTGGTGTACTCAAAGCCTTGGGCGTTAGAGTTGCTGAACGAGCTGGTTTCGGGGTCGAAGTTGGTGTACTTCGGCAGGTTAGGCGAGTACCAGTATAGGTTGCGGCCTGACAGCGAAATGGTCAGCCCGCCAATTTTGGCCTTCTCCACCCACTTGGTCGGCACGGCAAAGCCCAGCGTAATTTCCCGAAGGCGCACCGTAGTGGCATCGAAGATGGAATACTCGTCCGGGCTGTTCAGGGCAATAGAGCCGCCAGCCGACTGGAAGTACAGGTCGTTGACGGAAATGGCGCGGTTGTTTGGAATGGTGCTGCCATCGGAGTTGCGCTGGGGCTGCTGCAGGTTGGCCGGGTCGGCCAGTACGCCCTTAATCAGTACCAGCCGCTCCCGGTCTTCCGTGTCCTTGGTCACACCCCGCCCAATCAACGACTGGATGGTGGTGGAGTACAGGTCGCCGCCGTAACGGTAGTCAACCACGGTATTCAGGGTAATCCACTTCCAGCGGAACGAGTTGGTAAAGCCCATCTGGAATTTGGGGTTCGGATTCCCGATTACCTTAAATTCCGTGGACTCAACCAGCGCGCCGGTTTTGGGGTTGATCAGGAGGTTGCCGTTTTCATCCCGGGCCGCCACCGAGCCGTAAATCAGGCCGTACTGGTACTTCTTGCCATCTTTCGGGGCGAAGTGAATGGCCTGCGGGCCGCCAGCAAAAGCCGGAGCGTTCAGCGGCAGCTGATCTAGGCCTGGGGCAAGGGCTTCAATCAGGTTAAGGTTGTGGGCAAAAGTGGTGTAGCTGTTCCAATTGAAATTCTCCGTTTGCACCGGTATCAGCGTCAGGCCCAGCTCCACGCCTTTGTTGGATACCTCGCCGAAGTTGGTGAGGTACTGGCTGAAGCCGGTAGCCGTCGGAATCTGGATGGGCGAAATCTGATTGGTCGTGTGCCGGTTATAATAGGTAGCCTCCAACGCAACACGGTCCTTCAGAAAGCCCAGGTCAAGTCCTACCTCAGCGCTGGTCGTGAATTCCGGCGTCAGGTTGGGGTTGCCGATAGTACCGGCGAAACTGGCCCCCGGCGTCAGAAACGATACCCCATCGGCTCGGAATGGGAAATCGGTGCTGCCGGCGTTGTTCCCATACGATGGGTTAATAATGTAGCGAGTCGCCAGGGAGTAGGGGTCGGCGTCGTTGCCGGTGCGCGAGATGCTGGCGCGCACTTTGCCCAGGTTCAACCAGTTGTACTTCAGATCGAAGGCATCGGTGAATACAAACGACACCCCGGCACTGGGATAGAAGAAACTCCGGTTGCTGGTCGGCAGGGTAGAGGACCAGTCGTTGCGGCCCGTCAGGTTCAGATAGGCCCAGTCCTTATACCCCAGCGTTACGTCGCCCAGTACTCCGAACAGGCGCCGCTTGCTGTAATCGGCTCCGTTGGTGAAAATTTCCTGAGTGTTGCTGATGTTGTCGATGCCGAACACGGTAATCTTGTTACCGCTGAACGAGGTGCTTTCGAACTGACGCTGGTTGATGTTATGGCCCACCACGGCCCGCAGCGAAATATCTTCGTTCAGGTTGCGGTCGGCCGTCAGCAGCAGCGTTTGCTCCAGTTCGGTGTTGCGGATATTGTCTTCCAGAATATTGCCCACGCCACCGGCTCCCACCGAGCCCGGCCGGATGGTCGTCCGGCGAGCTTCCGTGTAGGTATTCACCCCGCCCACGTAGCTCAGACTTAGCCAGCTATTGATATCATAGCCAAGGGATACATTGCTCACCACCCGGTCTACCTGGGAGGTGTAACGGTTGTTCTTGACTGACCACAAGGGGTTATCGGCCTGACCGGTCAGCCAGCCGTACACCGAGCCCCGGGTGAGCGGATTGGTAGAAGGCAGCCCCATCAGATCTATGTTGCGCGGCTGAAACAGGATGCGGGCAAACGCCGAGGCATTGCCGATGGCATTGTTGGCCCCCAGCTGCGGCCCCTGCTGGTTGCTGTTCGTATAGGTTACGCTGCCCCCAATCCGCAGCTTATTGAACTGCGACGAGCCCCCGGCGCTGATGCTGTTGCGGATAAAGTTCGACTCCGGAATCATGCCCTGCTGGTCAGCCCGCGACACGACGCTGGTGAACGTAGCATTATCCGTTGTTCCCGTCAGCGTTACCGAGTTTTCAAACAGCCGGCCGGTGTCGAAAAAGTCCTTCACATTGTTCGGGTAGGCCTTATACTCATAGGTCTGATCCACATACTCCGGAAAAGCCGTCTGCAGCTCGGGTAGCGTGGCCAGAGGATGCTGCACCGGAGCAATAGTGCCGAACCGGGGCCCCCAGCTGCCATTGGTGGTACCGTACGCAAAGTTGGAGCCCGAGCCGTATGAGTTCTGATACTGGGGCAGGTTGGCTATTTTCTCCAGCGAGAAAGCCGAGCTGTAATCTACCTTCACGCCTTTCTGGGCGCGTTTCTTACTACCGGTTTTGGTGGTAATCACAATTACCCCGTTTGCCCCCCTTGAGCCGTAGAGGGCAGCTGCCGCGCCGCCCTTCAGCACGTTCATGCTTTCGATGTTGTTGGGGTCCAGGTCGGCAGCGCGGTTGGAATAGCCGGCACCCCGCACCAGTGGACTGTCGGAGTTCAGCTGGTCGTTGTTGAACGGGATTCCGTCCACAATAAACAGTGGCTGGTTATTGCGCTGCAACGATGAGTTACCTCGGATGGTAATGCGTGTGGAAGAGCCTGGCACTCCACTGGCGCTGGTAATATTTACGCCCGGAATCTTGCCCTGCAGAGTCCGCAGCACATCCGGCTCCGACTTCTGCACTACCTGCTCGTTCTTGATTTCGCTGACGGCATAGCCCAAAGCCCGTTTCTCACGCTGAATACCGGCCGCCGTAACAATTACTTCACTGAGTTCCTCGGTATTTACGGCCAACGCAACATCCAGCACGGCACTGCTGCCGATACTGATTTCCTGGATGGTGAACCCCAATTGTTTAACCACCAGCGTAGCAGCCGATGCCGGAATACTAAGGCTGTACTGTCCCTCTGCATTGGTTGCAGTACCAATCGTGGAGCCCTTCACAATCACGCTGACGCCGGGCAAGCCTTCCTTGGTCGTTGCGTCCAGCACGCGGCCAGTAATAGTTCGGGTCTGCGCCTGGCTATGCCCAATAACAGACAAAGCCAGGAGCGGAGCCCCCAGCAGGTAATGGTGTTTCATGAAACAGGAAGTAGAGTTGGGACTATAGAAAGGGAATGAGAGTGACGCCTGAGTGGCTAAAGTAGTTTTTTTGCACTTAACACTGGTGTTGGTGCTATTTTATTGAGGAATTTGAATGGAAAACCAAGAAAGTATGCGATACTCGTAAGGAAGCGTTTGCATGCGAGTGGCTAGTGTGACTCGCTTAGGAAGATGGAACCAGTGCAACCCGTGGCTTCACAGCCTTATGGGTAGTGCCTTTTATGAAATGGTTTTAATCTGTGTAAAACTCACACCTAATGTAATGAGAGTCCGTTTGAGGTCCAGCTAACAGCCCGGAATCCAATGGCCTCCATCTGGTTGCGTAATTAACTATGACAGCGGCAAAGCAGTACTCCATAAGTGTCGCTTCATTGTTGTAGCAAGCACACGAAGGGTGTTATTGATGTCCTGTATGCGTACCAAGCGCAGCCCCAAACCATAATTTCTTCGCAATCTTGCAGGCACACTGTCTGATAAGATGAACAGTAATTAATGATTTATTAAAAATAAATCAATTAATATTTGTATTAATTTAAGTTGATAGGAATGGGAACTGATGGAGGCAGGCGTATTGTAGCTTATATTGCAATAAATGTTCAAACAGTTGATTACTTTTAGCGAAGAATGAGAGCAGTGTTTAAAATTTTTCAGTTTTAGACATCAAATCCTAACTTGGAGCTCAGTTTAACTCACCAAACCTTTTTCACTCACATGCGGAAAATTTTATTGACGGCGGCTCTCGCCGCGCCCGTACTGTTGCAGCAGGCGGCCGCGCAGAACCGGCAAATCTCTGGGCGGGTTACCGACCGTTCGACTGGTCAAGGCCTTCCGGGAGTTACGGTACTCGTTAAGGGTACCACTATTGGTGTTTCCACCAACTCCGACGGTACCTATACCATTAGCGCACCTGCAACTGCCACCACCCTGTCGTTCACTTCAATTGGCTTTGTAGCCGTGGAGCGGACAATTGGTGATGCTTCCACTATTGACATTGGGCTGGCTACTGACTCCAAGCAACTGGGCGAGGTAATTGTAACGGCTCAGAACGTAGAGCGTACCCGTAACTCGCTGCCTTATTCGGCTACGCAGGTTGAGGGTGACAACATCACCAAAGCTCGTAACCCCAACTTCATCAACGGCCTGTCCGGTAAAGTAGCTGGTGTTCAGATCCGTCAGAGCAATACGCTCGGTGGTTCTACCAACGTCCTGATCCGGGGCACCAAGTCGCTGTTCGGTAACAACCAGCCCCTGTTCGTAGTGGACGGTGTTCCAATCAGCAACGCCAACACCAACTCTACTAGCCAGCAGACGGGTGGTGGTGGCTACGACTACGGTAACGCTGCCGCTGACATCAACCCCGACGACATTGCTTCAACGACTATCCTGAAAGGTGCTGCCGCAACGGCCCTGTATGGTGAGCGTGCTGCCAACGGTGTAATCCTGATTACCACCAAGAAAGGCCGCAAAGGTCTGGGCGTAACCATCAACCTGGGTGCTACAGCCGGCCGGATTGACAAGAAAACCTTTATCAAGTATCAGGACCAGTACGGTGCCGGTTACGGCCGTTACTACGAAGATGCTTCGGGCTTCTTCCTGTCGCGCGACATCAACGGCGACGGTGTTGATGATCTGGTGACGCCTCTGTCGGAAGATGCCTCGTACGGTGGCAAATTTGACCCGAGCCTGATGGTGTATCAGTGGGATTCATTTGATCCTACTTCACCCAACTACAAGAAGGCTACACCTTGGCAGGCTGCCAAAAATGGCCCGGAAGCTTTCTTCAAGACGGCTTTCACCCTCAACAACAGCGTTTCCATCGACGGTGGCAACGACAATGGCTACTTCAAGCTGGGCTACAACAACATCCGCGACAAGGGTGTGCTGGAGAACTCCGAAGTAAACAAGAACATTGTCAACTTCGCCGGCTCGCTGAACCTGACGCCCAAGCTGACCACGACGGCTGCTATCAACTACACGCGTGTTGATGGCAAAGGCCGTTATGGCACGGGTTATGGTGATGGCAACGTACTGACCAACTTCCGTCAGTGGTGGCAGACCAACGTAGATCTGAAGGAGCAGAAAGCCGCTTTCGAGCGTACCGGCCGCAATGCTACCTGGAACTACTCTGACCCCAGCGACCTGTCGCCCATCTACTGGAACAACCCCTACTGGGTACGTTACAAAAACTACGAAACCGACCAGCGTAACCGCTTCTTCGGTAACGTAGCCGCCACGTATAAAGTAACTGACTGGTTTAACATCCTGGGTCGTGTAACCGCTGACTCCTACGATGAAATTCAGGAGGAGCGCAATGCCGTTGGTAGCGTAGGTCTGTCGAGCTACAACCGCTTCAACCGTACCTCGCGCGAGTACAACTACGACCTGATTGGTAACTTCTCGAAAAACGTTACCGATAACTTCAGCCTCAAAGGCTTGATCGGTGCTAACCTGCGTCGTCAGTATGTAAGCTCCATCTTTGCTGCCACCAACGGTGGTCTGGTGGTGCCGGATCTGTACTCGTTGTCTAACTCGGCCAGCGACCCGCTGCCCCCGACTGAAAACGAAACCAAAATTGGGGTAGATGGCATTTTTGCCAGCGCTACGCTTGGTTTCCGCGAAATGATCTTCCTGGATCTGACCGCCCGTCGTGACAAGTCGACTACGCTGCCCAGCAAGAACAACACCTTCGTGTATCCTTCGGTGGCTGCCGGCTTCGTATTCTCGGAGTTGATGAAGGACGTGTCGTGGCTGTCTTACGGTAAGATCCGTGCCAACTACGCCGAAGTAGGTCAGGGTGCATCTGCACTTGCCGTAAACGACATCTACACGAAGATTTCGACCTTTAATGGCAACCCGCTGTTCTCGGTGCCGGGTGTGAAGAACAACCCCGACCTGAAACCGGAGCGGACGAAGAGCGCTGAGGGTGGTCTGGAAATGAACTTCCTCTCCAACCGCGTAGGCTTCGACTTCACGGTGTATCAGCAGAACACGGTTAACCAGATCATTCCGGTTACCCTGTCGACGGCCACGGGCTACAGCTCGCGCTACGTAAACTCGGGTGAGGTGCGTAACCGCGGTATCGAATTGACAGCCTTCGTAACGCCGGTTAAAACGGCTGACTTCTCGTGGACGCTGAATGCCAACTGGACGCGTAACCGCAACGAAGTTCTGTCGCTGTACCAGGATGTGAAAAACATTGTACTGGCTACGTACCAGGGCGGTGTTAGCTCCAACGCTACTGTAGGTGAGCCCTTCGGCTCCATCCGTGGCTCAAACTACGTGTACAAAGACGGTCAGAAAGTAGTTAGCTCGACTACTGGCTACTACCAGCAGTCGGCTACCTCTAACGAGGTAATCGGTAACCCCAACCCTGACTGGACCGGCGGTGTTTCGAACACCCTGAACTACAAAGGGCTGGCTCTGTACTTCCTGGTTGACGTTCGTCACGGTGGTGATGTGTTCTCGCTGGACCGCTACTACGGCCTGGCTACCGGTATGACCCCGGAAACGGCTGGTCTGAACGACCTGGGCAACCCTTCGCGTAACACAATTGCCAACGGCGGTGGTGTTATCCTGCCCGGTGTGCTGGCTGATGGTACGCCAAACACGAAGCGCGTAAGCAACACGAACTACGGTCTGTATGGCTACCTGCGTAACCCTGCTGCTGGTTTCGTGTACGATGCCAGCTTCGTGAAGCTGCGCGAAGTGTCGCTGACGTATTCGCTGCCGACCTCTATTACCTCGAAATTCGGTGCTGTGAAAGGCATTGACTTCTCGGTAGTAGGTCGTAACCTCTGGATTATCTCCAAGAATCTGCCGGATGCTGACCCAGAAGATGCTTTGAGCTCAGGTAACCTGGGTCAGGGTTATTCTTCGGGATCTTTCCCTGCTGTTCGCACGTTTGGTGGTAACATCCGCTTAAGCTTCTAAGGAAATCTACAAATGAAAAAATCACTTCTCTTCATCCTGCCGGCGCTGGTACTTGCTACTTCCTGCGTTGACACTCTGGATGACTATAACATTGATCCTAAGCGTCCGAGCACCGTACCCGCTACTTCGCTGGTTTCGAATGCTGAACTCAGCCTGACGCGTACCCTGGTTAGCCCCAGCGTTAACCTGAACCCTTTCCGTCTGTACGTTCAGCATTGGGCTGAAACCACGTACTACGATGAAAGCATCTATGACATCAAAACCCGCAACATCAATGGTGGTTTCTGGACCGCTATGTATCGTGATGTACTGCGTGATTTGAAAGAGGCAAAAAGCATTATCAATGCAGATGCTACCCTGGACCCCGCTGTAAAAGCTAACCAGTTGGCTTCCATTGAGGTACTGGAGGTATACGCCTGGACCACGCTGGTTGATGCTTTCGGTAACGTTCCGTATTCGCAGGCTCTAGATTTCAACAATCCTCAGCCGACATACGACGATGCCAAAACCATCTACACGGATCTGTTCACGCGTCTGAATTCGGCCATTGGCAAGTTTGACCCCACGGCTGAAGGTCTGGGCAGTGCTGATCTGATTTATGGTGGTGACGTAGCTGAGTTTGCCAAGTTTGCTAACTCGCTGAAGCTGCGTATGGCGCTGACCATCTCTGACGATGACGCAGCAACTGCCAAAACGCAGGCGGAGGCTACCAAAGGCAAAACCATTGCTTCGAACAGCGAAAACGCTGATCTGACTTTTGGGAACTCAAACCCGAACACAAACCCACTGTTTGAGCAATTGGTGCAAAGCGGGCGTAACGACTTTGTTGCTGCCAACACCTTCGTTACGGTTCTCAATAACCTGAGCGACCCGCGTGCTACTCAGTTCTTCAAGCTGAAGAACGGCGCAATCCGTGGTGGTGTATATGGTGCCAGCAACAACTACGCTTCGTTCTCGGCTCCTGGTGTTAACCAGGAAGATCCCACGCACCCTGGTGTGCTGCTGTCTTATGCTCAGGTAGAATTCCTGCTGGCTGAGGCTGTAGAACGTGGCTTCAATGTGGGTGGCACGGCTAAGTCGCACTATGACGCTGCAGTAACAGCTTCTATCCAGCAGTGGGGTGGCTCGGCTGCCGATGCCGCTACTTACCTGGCTAAGCCTGCCGTGAACTACACAACGGCTACGGGTAACTACAAGCAGAAAATCGGTACTCAGGCGTGGATTGCTCTCTACGACCAGCCAGTTGATGGCTTCCGCGAGTACCGTCGTCTGGACTACCCGGCTCTGGTGAAACCTGCTCAGGCGCTGTCGAACATCCCGCGTCGTTTCTTCTACCCCGTAGTAGAGCAGAACCTGAACACTGCTAACAACAGTGCCGCTGCTACTGCCATCGGCGGTGACAACGTGGACACGAAGATCTTCTGGGACAAATTCTAATTCGTTCCGGAACGAAAAGAAAAGGGCCGCCAATTTGGCGGCCCTTTTTATTTTTCAGGAGTTTTAGATGCTTTGCAAGCAGAGGATCTGAAAAAACACTCTTGGACAGCGTCCTCATTTCTGCATCAGGAAACCCTTTATATACTCTTCCAGGTCGCCGTCCAGTACATTCTGCACATCAGAGCGCTCAATGCCGGTACGGAGGTCTTTGACGAGTTTGTAGGGATGCAACACGTAGTTGCGGATCTGGGAGCCAAAGTCGATCCGCTTTTTGCCGGCTTCGACGACGGCGCGGGCCTCATTGCGCTTATCCAGCTCCAACTGGTACAGGCGAGACTTGAGCATACGAAGCGCGTGCTCCTTATTCATAAGCTGGCTGCGCTCAATCTGACACTCGATAACGATGCCGGATGGCGCGTGCTTCAGCCGAACAGCCGTTTCGACCTTGTTGACGTTCTGCCCACCAGCTCCACCGGCCCGATACGTGTCCCAGGTGATGTCGCCGGGATTGATCTGAATGTCAATAGTGTCATCGACGACCGGATAAGCGAAGATGGACGCGAATGACGTGTGACGCCGGCCGCTGCTGTCGAAGGGGGAGATGCGCACGAGGCGGTGTACACCGATTTCGCTTTTCAGGTAGCCATAGGCAAACGGGCCGTCAATTTCCAGGGAGGCCGATTTGATGCCGGCCCCTTCGCCGGGCTGGTAGCTAACCTGCCGGACCGTGAATCCCTGCTTCTCACCCCACATGATGTACATGCGCATGAGCATTTCGGCCCAGTCCTGGCTTTCTGTTCCTCCAGCACCGGGATTAATCTCCAGAATAGCCGAGAGCTGGTCTTCCTCATCGGATAGCATACGCTTGAACTCCAGCCGCTCCACGGCTTGTTCGGCGGCAGCAAACTCGCGTTGCATTTCGTCCTCGGCTACGTCACCTTCCCGATAGAAATCGTAGAGGACTTCAATGTCGCCGAGGCTTTTCTCAACGGCTTCGTAGTCATCCGTCCAGACTTTTACAGCCTTGATTTCCTTCATGACGGCCTCAGCTTTCTTGGAGTCATCCCAGAAACCGGGGGTAGTGGTCTGTTGCTCAGTTGCGACTACCTGCGCTTTGCGGGCATCGTAGTCAAAGATACCTCCTCAGGGCCTCAGCGCGGCCCTTCAACTCCTTCACCTGATCTTGGGTCATGGAATAAATGTGTGAATGAAAAAATGACTTCTCAGTACTATGGTCAGAAACCGGAAGCAGGCCTAAAGGTCGGGATAAATTACCCGGCCGCCGAAAACAGTTGCGGAGCGCACCCCGGTTGGGTACGCTCCGCACTATCGAGGCAAATGAACGTTTGTGCTACACACGCACCATCCAGCCGTGCGTATCAGTAGCCTCGCCACTCCGGATGGCCGCCAGTGCCGCTGATACACGGTTGGAGAAAGAGTCGGCGGGTACGGCAGGCAGCTCGTGGTCCTGGCCCTGATAGCCGATAACGGCAATGGGGGCAATGGTGGCAGCCGTGCCTACTCCGAAAGCTTCCTGCAGCGTGCCGTTTGCATGAGCATCGAGGATTTCCAGAGCGGATACTTTACGTTCTTCCACTGGCATGCCCCAGTCGCGGGCCAATTGTAGCACACTGCGGCGCGTGATACCATCGAGAATAGAAGTGCTGAGGGCGGGCGTAATGATGCGGCCATCAATGACAAACATGGCGTTCATGGTGCCCGATTCCTCCACGTATTTATGCTCGGAGGCATCCGTCCAGATGAGCTGGTTGTAGCCTTCCTGCTGGGCCAGTTTAGTGGGGTACATGGCCGCGCCGTAGTTACCGGCATTCTTGGCAAAGCCAGCACCACCTTCGGCCGAGCGTACATACTTCTCTTCGAAGCGCACCCGCAGCGGCTTGTTATAATACAGGCCAACCGGGCAGGTAATAATCATGAAGCGGTACGAATCGGAAGGGCGGACGCCCAGCATGCCATCGGTAGCAAACATGAACGGGCGGATATACAGGGCGCTGCCGGCAAAGCTGGGCACCCACTCAGCGTCTAATTGAATCAACTGACGCAGACCCTGCATAAAAATTTCCTCCGGAATGCTGGGCATGCACATGCGCTCAGCGGAAGCATTCAGGCGGTGCAGGTTATCGGTGGGCCGGAAAATGTAGATGTCGCCTTCCTGATTTTTGTAGGCCTTCATTCCCTCAAAAATGGCCTGGCCGTAGTGCAGAGCCGAATTGGCGGGGCTGACAGACATGTCGCCGTAGGGTACGATGTGCGGCTCCTGCCACTCGCCTTCGTGGTAATCAACCACCAGCATGTGGTCGGAAAAGGTTTTGCCGAATTCCAGGTTGTCGAAATCCACTTCGGGCAGACGCGAGGCGGCGGTGCGTTTAGTGGACATAGTCAGCGTGTCAATCATGAGGAGTGGGGTGGGAAATAAGGGTGAAAGCACGCCTACAACGCCGCCGCTGCAAGCACAGCAGAGTCCGTTGGAGGGGTGCCGGGTGGGTGGGGGAAATCGGGAACGGAACGGAACGGAACGGAAAGTAAAGGTGCGGAATTTCTTCCGAACACTTGTTAGTCTGGCTTAGTGCCGGATATTACATGCGGGGTTCCCATTTCACTTCTTCGGCCTGCAGCTCGTGCGCCATCTGGCGGCTGAGCACAAAGAGAAAATCGGAGAGACGGTTAAGGTACATTACCACCAGTTCCGCCACGAAGGAATCTTCCTGCAGCTGAATCACGAGGCGCTCGGCCCGGCGGCATACGCAGCGGGCCACATGGGCAAACGAAACGGACTGGTGGCCGCCTGGCAGAATAAATACCCGTAACTCCGGCAGGCCTTCGTTCAGGCGGTCCATTTCCTGCTCCAGCAACGCCACATCTTCGGCGTGCAGGTCCGGAATTTTCATCTTCGACTTCTCCGGGTCAGAAGCGAGGGAGGCACCAATGGTGAACAGGCGGTCCTGAATTTCCTTGAGCAGCGGACGGCGCGCGGCATTCACTTCCTGGTCGCGCACAAGTCCGATATAGGAGTTCAACTCGTCAACGGTACCGTAACACTCAATGCGCAGGCTGGATTTCGGTACCCGGGTACCACCAATAAGGGATGTGAGGCCCTTATCACCGGTTTTGGTATAGATTTTCAATCGGGAAGGCAGAAAAACGGTGGACGGAAAAGCTTACTACCCGAAACCTCCGGAAATGTTGGCCCGGCTGGCTTATTGTCCGGCCAGCTGATGCGTAGCCAAGTCATGGTTGACCACGTCGGATTCGACTAGACCGTCGCGCAAACGCACAATCCGGTGCGCGTGCCGGGCGATGTCCTCTTCGTGCGTTACCATGATGATGGTGTTGCCGCGCACGTATAGGGCCTCGAACAGCTCCATAATCTCATGGCTGGTACGCGTATCGAGGGCACCGGTCGGTTCGTCGGCCAGGATAATGCTGGGACTGTTGACAAGGGCGCGGGCAATGGCCACCCGTTGGCGCTGTCCGCCCGAAAGCTCATTAGGCTTGTGCAATGCCCGTTCGCCTAGGCCTACATTGCGCAGTGCTTCGCGCGCCATTTCCTGTCGCTCACTTTTGCCATAACCGGCGTAGATGAGAGGCAGGGCTACGTTATCGAGGGCTGTGGCGCGGGGCAGCAGGTTAAACGACTGGAATACGAAGCCGATTTCCTTATTGCGCACCTCCGCCAGTTGGTTGTCCGTCATGTTGCTCACATCCTTGCCATTGAGGATATACTGCCCTCCCGAAGGCGTATCGAGGCAGCCGACAATGTTCATGAGCGTGGACTTGCCGGAGCCTGAAGGTCCCATAAAGGCTACGTACTCGCCGCGCTGAATGGTGATGGAGACAGATTGCAGCGCATGAATTTCCTCCGTCCCCATCCGGTAGACCTTGGAAATATCAGTGGTTTGGATGACGGGAGGCAGCATAACCAGAGGGCCAGGGGTTAGTTCCAGGGGGCAGCAGCGGTAGCACGAGCCGCACGACGCGCCTCATACTCTGTACGAAAGGTAGCGTAATCTGCGGGGGAAAGCAATGTGCCGAGCCGGTAGAGTGGTGATTCGGCGTATTCTGTGAGGCCCACGGGTATGGAAGCCAGCACGTATGCCTTCAACAGTACTACGGAGCCAGGGTTGTACTCAATACCGCGCAACAGGATGGTGTATGCCTGGTTATACTCCTGGCGACGGGTATAGAAGTCGGCGGCAGCCACTAAGCCGTTTTCGGCGAAAGGAGCCTCACGGGCCAGCTGCTGATACAGGCGCGCGGCTTCCTTCGGCTGTTGGTCTGCCTCCGCCAGGGCGGCCCGGAAGTACAGCCGCTGAAACAGATCAAATTTCCCGAAGTGCCCGTGTTGCAGCAACTGGCGCAGTTCCGGCCATTGTTTACCCCGGACATATACCTCACCCCGCAGCGCATTCCAGGCCGACGCCGTGGGCGCGTCAATAGCCGGCGCGGCTTGCAGCAGGGTTTGCTGCACGGCCGTCAATTGATTCTGCTGGATAGCCCGCGGCAATTGCGCCTGCAGCGCCACCGCGCGCAGGGTAGGGGTAGTAACAGCGTTGGCAGCCGGAATAATTTCAGCAGCCGGAAGCTCATCTCCCCGAACTACCAGATACTGGGTTTTTAGAGAATCAGGGGACTGGGTAAACTGCGTACGGAAATCGAGCCCGAGCACGGCCAGCAGCTGGCGGGCCGCTGGTTTTAACTGTTGGTCGGAGCCGGAAAGAACCTGTTCCGCAACCCGTCGGGCCGAATCGGGCTGGCTGGACAGCGCCAGCGCATAGGCCTCCGGAAGAGCCGCCAAAGCGGAGCCATTCTGACGGGCTTCATTCAGGCGGGTCGCCGCCGGGGCAGGCAACTGCTGGTCGAGCAGCCACAGGCCCTGCAGCTGCTGATAATAGGCCGTAGCAGGGCTGGAACCGGTTGCCAGAGGAGCTAGAATAGCTTGGGCGGCTACCGGCCGGCCGCCATAGTGCTGGGTGAAAGCCTGCAGAAACGTAAGCTGATCTAGGTACGCCGCGTTAGCCGGGCGCGCCGCCAAGCGAGACAACTGTGCCAGCAGAGTAGTATCATGCTGAAGAGCTAACCCCAAGCCTTGATGGTACAGCCGCGCAAAAGCAGCGGGCGTAAGGCTGGTAGTGGTGTCTGCTGCCGGGGAATTTTTGGGGGCTTTGCCGGTGAGTCGGGCCAGCAGCAATGTATTGCTGCGGATTGCGTCATCGGGATTATCGGCCGTGGCGCGGGCTACTTCGTCGGCTTCAGCCCATTGCTGCTTACTGATGAAATAGGCCAGCTGATTCGCCTGAAGCGTAGAGTTATCGGAAGCCGCGGCTTCGGCCCGGTTCCAGTAGAAAGCCACCGAATCGGTGAGGGTAGAGCGGGCAAACAGTTGCGCCATGTCGCCATTGAGGGCGGCGCTGCCCGGCGTAGCCTTCAGGGCACTGCGTAACACGGCCAGCCGGTCGAAGAAGTCAGGAAGCTCGTTGTATAGAGCGGCCAGACGCAAGGAAATCTTCTCGGAAGGCCGCCGGGCCAGGGCGCGGCGCAGGATGTTGATTTCATTCTGCCGTTGCAGGCGGAAGCGGTACAGCGCCGCCCGTCCGAGACTGGCCTTGTGGTTATGCTGGTCGAGCAAGTCACTCTCCGCATAGTAGCGTTCCGCCAGCAGCGCCTGCGACAAATCATCGGGGGCATATTCACTTTCCAGCCGCGACAGGTCGCCCAGGTTGTTGAAGGTGGCCGCCTGTACTTGGTCGAGCAGGAAGAAGTTGTTGCGCAGGGATACCGCCGCCACGGCCGCAATGCCTACGATGTACATGGCGTAAAACGGAAACCGCCGCGGCTCAAACACCACCCGATACACGGGCAGCTTACGGCGCAGCAGCGGGGCAAAATTCAGCAATACATACAGCAGGAAAGCGCCACCCACGCACAGAAACGCCAATACCGTGAAGTCGCGGCCAGCCTGCAGCATGGGGTCGTTGGCGGTGGCCAGCGCGTAGCCCAGCACGGCCGCAGCCAGCAGCACCAGCACACCATACAGCGTAGGGGCCGCCCCCGGATACGGCAGCCATTCTTGGAAAGTAGCAGCCCGGCGACTGAGGCCTAACCAGCCCACCAGCACCGCCGGAATCAGCAGCACGTAGGGGTCGAGGTGCAGGCCCGGTAAAACCAGCAGTTCAGTCTGACTCAGGTAATACAGCAGCAGCATACCCAGGTACAGGCCACTGGCCAGCAGGAAGGGCCACAACCCGTATCGGCTACCAGGGTTGTCGGCCTGGGTGTTCAGCCACAGCAGACCGTGAATGTTCTCAAACGCCACCCACAGTACCAGCAAAGCAAAGGCAACAGCGCCACTGGCCGTGAAAAATGCACTCAGGTGCAGTGCCGTGACTTCAGCCGGATTCGGGTTGTGCAGGAACAGCACTGCGCCAAGCGCCCCCACTAATGCCGCAAACAGGCCCAGCCGGGACAGAAAGGGTACTTCAGGCCGGAAAGCATGGAAATAATAAGCCGGCAGCCCCAGCACAACCAATGCCAGCAGCAGGAAATACTGCTTCTGCCCGTTGAAAATATCCAGCAGATCCGCATTCAGCGACATCAGCAGGAAAATCACAAGGGCCATACCCGCAATAAACGCCGGGCGGACCAGGCTGCTTATTACGGCTAGAAAATACACCAGCGCCACGCCCAGTAGGGCTACTAATACTCCGGCCGCCTCCGGCTGCAGAAACGGACCCGCCACATCATACGTCTGGGTAACCAGGTAACCATTGGCCTGCACGGGCAGCTTCTGCACCCCCACCGCTACCTGAGCCACGGTAATGGGTACAGGGGTAAGCTGGGTAACTGGCCGAATGGGCAGCACCGCATCATCGGCGGTGAAATAGTGCCAGCCAACCAGCGTCACAGCCAGGGCAACGCACAGAGCCAGTACTACTAGGGGCGCGCGCCATAGTGTGGGGCGGGCTGAGGCGGCGGCGGAGAGGAGAGGAGCAGGCACCAGGAGTTATTCCAGCACTTTCGGTACGCGGAAATAATCAGAGTCCTTGCGGGGCGCATTGCTCAGGCCAGCCTGATGGCTTACCGTATTCTGCGCTTCATCGGGACGCAGTACGTTTATCTCCTGCGACAAATGCACCAGCGGCTCCACGTCATCCGTATTCAGCTGGCGCAGCTGGTCAACCCAGTCCAGAATCTTGTTTAGGTCGCCGAGCATCTGCTGCTCTTTGGTGTCGTCGAATTCGAGGCGGGCCAGGTGGGCCAGGCCCCGCAGGGTGTTCAGGTCGGTGCTCACAATACAGGAGATATAGTCAGGAGGAAGACAAAAGTAAGAAGTCCGGAGCGGGATTGGCCGCCTCAGGCCGAAGTACGCTCCCGAACCGGCTCCGGAGTTTTTTTCGCTACGGGCTGGCGCCAGGTACTGGCTTCCGGGATTCCGCCGGCTTCGGGCCGCAGGGCACTGGAGATGATGTCGTAGGCCTGCTGTTTAAGAGCCGGGGCATCGGCTACCGTCAGGCCGGTAGTCGGGAGCGGTGCATGCATGATGATGGCCAGCGGCGAGTACCGTACCCGCAGCCCGTTTACATCGGGCATGAAGCGGTGATTGAGTGGCATAGTAACCGGCACCACCGGCACTCCCGTGGCAATAGCCAGCTGGAAAGCCCCATCCTTGAACTCATCCAGCTGCTGACCAGGGTGCTTGCCAATACGGCCCTCCGGAAAAATAACCACCGAGCGGCCGGCTTCCAGCGTCCGGCGGGCCTGCACCATGGCCCGGCCCCGGCTCACGGCACTGTCACGGTCCACGGTGATGTACACACTCCCGAAAATAGGCCCCCAGAGCGGCACGGTGGCCAGAGAGCTTTTACCCATAATATTCAGCCAGCCCGGAATAGTGCGGAATAGCAGTGGAATATCGATGTAGGAGCTGTGATTGGCCACGTACACGCAGGGTTGCCCGGCGGGCAGTGGCTGTTTACGCACAGTTTCAACGGGCATGCCCCACATGAAAATAAACAGCCGGGCCCACTGCCGGTTCAGGGCGTGCAGGTAGCGGTGCCACTGCGGACGGCGGCTCAGCAGCCACTGCAGCGGATACGTAACCACGAAAGGCATTACAAACCAGAAGGTAGCCCAGGTGGTGTACAGTCGGTGACCGATATAGCGAAGCAGGCGCGACATACGCACAAAAGTACAGGGTAATGAGTGGAAACCAGTAAAGCCGGCCAATAACCGCGCTACTGCGTGAACAACGTATGAACCGGCTGTACTTCCTCCCGATGAGCTTATATACCCAGCAGGCGGGCCGCTTTCAGCAAACCGGCTATGCTGATGGCATCCGTAATTCGACCGTCCATCACCAATTGCACGGCCTGCTGCAATGGAAGCTTCCAGAGGCGCAGGTCTTCGGTTTCTTCCGGCTCCACCTCACCCTGCTCCAGATCCTGCGCCAGGAACACGAAGCCTTCCTCGTCGGTCACGGAGTTGGAGGTGTGCAGGCGCATGATGTTAGTCCAGCGTCCGGCCAGCAGACCAGTTTCCTCTTTCAGCTCCCGCTGCGCTGAGGCCAGAATATCCAGCTCTACGGGGCCGCCTCCCATCGGAATTTCCCAGCTGTACTCACTGAGGGTGTAGCGGTACTGACCCACCAGCCAGGTGTTGCCATCAGCATCCACCGGAATAATTCCCAGGGCTTTGTTTTTCATTGACACCACCCCGTAGATGCCGGGGTTGCCGGCCGGGTTGGTAATCTGGTCTTCGCGCACCCGAATCCAGGGGTTTTGGTATTTCAGCTCGGTGCCGTGCACCTGCCAGGGGTTGTGGTTCTCGTCGATTTCGGGAGAGGAAGAGCTAGTCATATACGGAAAGGATGTAGCGTAAACAGAAGCCAAAGGTACGCCGCTCAGCCACTCCGTCACCAGTGTTTTCTCTCTCGCCGGGCGGAATGCACCGTTGGCCGGGTATGGTAAAGCATTGATCAAATAAAACAGGGGAAGCTTCCGCAATCCTATACCTTTGACTTACTAATTATTCAGCGCGCGTAGGGTTTATGGAAAGGAAGGCTCTTACCGCGTAGTGTTGGCTTCCGGCAAAAGGAGTAGGGTGGATGAATGAAATTTTGCCGGCCAATGCGACGGAAAAGGCCGCTGCCTCGGGCAGCGGCTTTTTTATTTTCTGTCAGGGTAGTGGAGCCGGCCGGGCGGCGCAGGCCCGAATCCTGTAAGCAGGCTACCTCAACCCTGAGCAAAACAGGTGCGTACCATTCTATTGCCAGTCGTTCACATTCCGGCTGTTGCTCTCCTGTTGTATGGCCAATCAACCCAAGAACCAGAACGCGCAATCACAACCCGGCGACCCGTTGTTCAACCTGAAACATGCCGAAGCTGAATCGGCGCTGATTCAAAACACCGGCGGCCTGGGCCCCACTTCCAACGAATACATCACTACGGATGAGGACGCAGACCTTGACGAAGGACCCCGCGATAAGCAGGGCTTCCGGCGGGGCGAGTCCGCTGCCCCTGAAACCGGCTCTACTGCCGGCCGTCACTAGCCTAGCCGCTGTGCCCTGTGCATAGCCCCTGATTATATAAACTCGAAAAGCCTCTGCGGGCGCTACGGCCGTCGCAGAGGCTTTTTGCTGCTCCAGGCGTGGCCGCCGGCCCCGCACGCGTATTTTTGCGCTTATGTTACGTGATTCACATACCGGTGAGCCGCTGGAAGCCGGCCTGGACGAAGCCGGACGGGGCTGCCTGGCCGGGCCGGTGTTTGCCGCCGCCGTTATTCTGCCGCCCGATTTTGCGCCCCACTACCTCAATGACTCCAAGCAGATGACGGCCCGACGGCGCGAGCTAATGCGGGAGGAAATCTGCCAGGAGGCGGTGGCCTGGGCCGTGGCCGAAGCCTCACCTGAGGAAATTGCCAGCATCAATATTGCGCAGGCAAGCTACCTGGCGATGCACCGGGCCGTAGCCCAACTGGCCGTAGTGCCTACCCACCTGCTGGTAGATGGCAACCGGTTCCGGGCACATGCCACATTGCCGCACACCTGCATTATCGGGGGCGACGGGCTGTACCGCAATATTGCGGCAGCCTCCGTGCTAGCCAAAACCTTTCGCGACGAGCGAATGACGGAACTGGCCGCCCAGTACCCCCACTATGGCTGGGAGCAGAATGCGGGCTACCCCACCGCCCGGCACCGCGCCGCCATCCGGGAATTTGGCCCAACTGTACATCACCGCATGGGTTTTCGACTGCTGTAGTCACATCGAATAAAAAGAAAAAGGGAGCCCCCGATACCGTCCAATGGTTTTGCAACCGGAACGGCGTCGGGGGCTCCCTTTTGCTACAGGCGGCTACTCCTTCAGTCTCAGCAGATCCAGAAACAGACTGAAGCCATCGACGGAAGTGCCGCCTTCGCCAAAGCTTTCAAAGCTCAGCGGTTTGATAATATATCCGCTTACAGCTAGGTCCTGAGCTTTCAGCCGGTCGGTTTCCAGGTCGGAGGTGGTGGTGATAAACACATTTAGGCCCACGAAATCGGGGTCGGAGCGGAGAATTTCGAGTAGCTCCAGACCATTCATGCGGGGCATATTCAGGTCAAGCATTACCACGTTCGGCTTCGGAATACGCTCCTGCCCACCTTCGCCGCGCAGCATGTTCAGGGCTTCGCGGCCGTTGCGGGCCACATGCAAGGGTACCGTTACATTATGCTTGCGCAGCTCCCGCTGCACGTTCATGATATCCATCTGGTCATCCTCGACCAGCAGGATGCTCGGTTGGTCCGCTTCAGAGTTCATAAAGAAGTACGCAAAATAAAGGCCGCCAGCGGCAAAGGTGTATACGGCAATTAACGCACTCGGGTGGGGAAGAGTGATTTATTTGCTTTTTCCTCGGTGCGGCGGTTCGGCTCTTTGGGCCAAGTGAAGATGAAAGTAGCGCCTTGTCCCTCAGCGGATTCAACGTGAATGGCTCCGCCCTGGCGCTCCACAATTTTCTTTACGATGGCCAAGCCTACTCCGGTACTCTCCAGGGTGTCGCGCTCTGTGAGGGTCTGGAATATCACGAAAATCCGCTCGTGGTATTCAGGCGCAATACCCGGTCCGTTGTCTGCCACCGAAAAGGTGTAAAACCGGGGGCCTTCCACGCAGCCGATGCGCACCACACCACTTTCCGGGTGATGGTGGTACTTCACGGCATTGCTGATGAGGTTGGTGAACACCTGCTGCAGCTGCACGCGGTTGGTGTGTAGGGTGGGTAGATAAAATGGCAGTTCCACCGCAAAACCCGCCGGCAGCTCCAGCGAGTCAATAATTTCGCGCAGTAACTGCCGCACAAACACGGCTTCATCGGCCTGCGGAGTGCGGCCCACGCGGGCTAGGTCCAGAATACCGGTAATCAGGTTTTCCATGCGGCTCACCCGGGTGCGCATCAGCAGCAGAAACTCCCGGATGTGCTCGGGCAGGCCCTGGCCCATATCTTCCTCAATCCAGCGCGAAGCCGTTTCAATGCCCCGCAGCGGAGCTTTCAGGTCGTGAGAAACCACGTATGCAAACTGATCCAGCTCCTGATTGCGCCGCTCCAGCTGCCGGATATTGGTGTTGATGGTATCCGTCATCACGTTCAGCGACTCCGTGAGGGTCGTCAGTTCGTCGTCAGCCGTGTCGCGGGCCTGGGTGGAGTAGTCGCCGCCGGCAATGCGCTGGGCCTGCTCAATCATACCGCTGATGCGCCGGGAGAACAGGCGTACCATGTAGCCAGCGTAGAGCAGTCCCAGAAAAATAGTCGCCAGAGTAATACTCACCGATAGAATGCGCGTTTCCCGGATGCTCTGCTGCAGCTTTACACGCTGCTTCACGCGGATATCAGCCTCTTCCTGATCAAATACGGCAAACAGCACCCGAATCTGGTCCATCAGGATTTTGCCGGTCAGGTCGGTGGTGAGGTTGCGGTGCTCCAGCCCCTCAATACCCGTCTGAGCGGGGTTGCGCCGCAGGGCTTCGCGTTTTTCGCCAATGAGCAAATGCGAGTAGGCGGCCCACTGCTGAAACAGGTACTGGGCCCGTACCATGCGTTCATACTGTGGCGTGCCCAGCGTCAGCTCGTTGCGCAACTGGGCAAACCTGCCCAGCAGGTTCCGCTCCCCTTCATAGTAAGGATCCAGCACCACCTCGTTGCCGATGAGCAGGTAGCCCCGGAAGCCGGTTTCCATGTCGATGATGTTGCGCATAAGGGTAGTGGCCTCGCCCGTGATGCGCTGGGAGCGTTCCACGCGCTGGGAGTTGCGCAGCACGGCCCTCGACATTTGGTAGTTGATGGCCACTACCGCCGCAAACAGCATGGAGATAACCAAAAAGCCCGCGAATAATTTGGTGGAGAGCTTAAATTTCATGCGGAAACGGCGGCGGAACAAGGGCAATTAGGTGCTACTACGCACCGTGGCTTCTATGGTACGCAGCAGCAGCGCAATCTGGTCGGCCAGGCGATTAATTTCCGCGAGTCTGGCAATGGCTTCCTCCCGCTGGCCCTGTTGCGCCATATCCATGAGCCGGTTGGCTTCCTGATGAATTTTGTCATGGAGATTGTCGAGCTGTCGGCTCTCGGGCAGATGCCCGTATTGGGGAAGTAGAAAGCCGGAAATCCAGTGGCCAAACGAGCACTGCTGGGGGTCACGGATGGGGGCCTCGGCAGTATTGCTGCCGTAGAGGAAGGAGCGGAGTTTGGATTTAAAATGCAGGTGCTTGATGCGAGCGGCATCAAACTCCTGTTTCAGTTCATCAGACATACGATGGAATATACGGTTGCTCGTGCAAAAACGGCAGAGCGGCAACTATGCCAACTCGGGCGCAAACAGAGCAGTGACAGCAAAGATAACCAGAATTCAGGGCGGCCGGCCGGGCATTATTGGCTACTTTCGCCCGGCTAATCCGGGGCACTCAAACGCCCCGGGCTATTCACCTCCCAATTTCCACTCCACCCCATGTCCGAGTCGCTCAAAACCGTTCCGCTCAATGATGTGCACCAGCAGCTGGGTGCCAAAATGGTGCCCTTCGCGGGCTACAACATGCCCGTGCGCTACTCCTCCGACCTGGAAGAGCACCACACCGTGCGCCGGGCCGTGGGTATGTTCGACGTGTCGCACATGGGCGAGTTCCGGGTGCGCGGCCCCCAGGCCCTCGACCTGATTCAGCGCGTCACCAGCAACGACGCCAGCAAGCTCACCCCCGGCAAAGCCCAGTACAGCTGTCTGCCCAACCAGCAAGGCGGCATTGTAGATGACCTGCTGGTGTACATGCTGGCCGAGGAAGACTACCTGCTGGTGGTAAACGCCTCCAACATCGACAAGGACTGGGCCTGGATTCAGCAGTTCAACACCCAGGGTGCCGATATGCAGAACATTTCGGATGAAATGAGCCTGTTCGCGGTGCAGGGCCCCAAAGCCACAGCTGCCCTCCAGAGCCTCACCGACGCCGACCTGAGCAGCATTTCGTACTACTCCGTCGTGCAGGGTACTTTCGCCGGCGCGCCCGACGTAATCATTTCGGCCACCGGCTACACCGGCGCGGGCGGTTTCGAGCTGTACGTGCCCAACCAGTACGCCAAGCAGGTGTGGGATGCCGTGATGGAAGCCGGCCGGCCCTACGGCCTCAAGCCCATCGGCCTGGGCGCCCGCGACACGCTGCGCCTGGAAATGGGCTACTGCCTCTACGGCAATGACATCACCGACACCACCTCGCCCCTGGAAGCCGGCCTGGGCTGGATTACCAAGTTTACCAAAGACTTCACCAACTCCGAAAGCCTGAAGGCCCAGAAGGAAGCCGGCGTGGAGCGCAAGCTGGTAGGCTTCCTGATGGACGGCCCCGGTATCCCGCGCAGCCATTACCCGCTGGTGAACGAGGCTGGCGAAGTAATTGGCGAAGTAACCAGCGGCACCCAGTCGCCGAGCCTGAGCAAGGGCGTGGGCCTGGGCTACGTGAAAACCGAGCTGAGCAAGCCCGGCAGCCAGATTTTCGTGCAGGTGCGCGGTAAGAACCTGCCCGCCACCGTCACCAAGCTCCCCTTCGTGCCCGGCACCGAGGAGGCATAAACGAATCTATTACTCGTCATGCTGAGCGAAGGCGCAGCCGCAGTCGAAGCATCTCTACCTCTGGCTAATTCCTTGGATTACCCTCAGTAGAGATGCTTCGGCTACAGCTGCGCCTTCGCTCAGCATGACGTTTTTTAACTTTCTCCGATGACCAATCAACTCCCCACGCTCGACGTGTGCTTCTCGCCCGAACTGCTGCCGCTCTACGACCTGCGCGGCAAGGTGGCGGTGGTGGTAGACGTGCTGCGGGCCACCAGCAGCATCGTCACGGCGCTGGCTCAGGGCGTCACGCATCTGGTGCCGTTCAGTGAGCTGGAGGCGTGCCGGGCCCAGACCGCGGCCGGCTACCTCACCGCCGCCGAGCGGGACGGCCGCCAGGCCGAGGGCGTGGACCTGGGTAACTCGCCCTTCGGCTACCTCGATGGCGTGGTGCCCGTGCGGGGCCGGGCCGTGGCTATTACCACCACCAACGGCACCCGGGCGCTACACCTCTCCGCCGCCGCCGATGAAATTGTGGTGGGTGCGTTCCTGAACCTCGGGGCCGTGGCCGACCACCTGCGTCGCCTGAACAAAGACGTGGTAGTGGTGTGCGCCGGCTGGAAAGGCAAGTTCTGCCTCGAAGACACCCTGTTCGGCGGGGCCCTGGCCGCCCGCCTGCAAGCCGATTTCGACACTACCGGCTCCGACGCCACCCTGGCCGCTCTCGACCTGTGGCGCGCCGCCGCGCCCGACCTGGCCGGCTACCTGCTCCAATCGGCCCACGTGCGCCGCCTCAACAGCCTCGAAGCCCACAAAGACATGGAGTTCTGCATCCGACAGGACGAGTACGACCTGGTACCCGTGTTCAAAAACGGCCGCATCACGGCCTAATTACCGCATTCAGCAGATAATGTGGCATAAGCTTTAGCTTGTGCCGTGAATCGTCCTCTAACTATAGAGGACAACGAAAAAGGCTCGCCGTGTGGCAAGCCTTTTTTGTTGATAGCCCAATTTCTGAGCAGAATTCGGTGCACTGCACAAACTAAAGCATGTGCCACAATCATCCACGGTACCCGGGCCCGGCACAAGCTAAAGCGTGTGCTACAATCGTCCAAAAAATCCGCGTAATCCGTCGAGAAATCCGTGTAATCAGTGGTTAAACTGGGCTTCCTCGGTGCTGCCGACCAGGGCGGCGGTGCTGCTGAGGCCACTGGTTACCACGTTCTGCACTGCATCGAAGTAGCCGGTGCCCACGAAGGCCTGGTGCTTCACGGCCCGGAAACCGTGCTGCTGGAGGGCAAACTCGCGCTGCTGCAGCTCGGAGTAGCCGGCCATGCCCCGCTCCCGGTAGGCCGTAGCCAGCTCAAACATGCTGGTGTTGAGGGCGTGGAAGCCGGCCAGGGTGATGAACTGGAATTTGTAGCCCATAGCGGCCAGCTCCTCCCGGAAGGTGCTCATTTCCTGCGGGCTCAGCTTGGCGGCCCAGTTGAACGAGGGCGAGCAGTTGTAGGCCAGCAGCTTGCCGGGGAACTGCGCGTGGATGCCTTCGGCAAACTGGCGGGCCTGCTCCAGGTCGGGGTGGGAGGTTTCCATCCAGATGAGGTCGGCGTAGGGGGCATAGGCCAAGCCGCGGGCAATGCCAGCCTCCACGCCGCAGCGCACCCGGAAAAAGCCCTCCGAGGTCCGCTCGGCTTCCTGCAGCACGAAGGGTTGGTCGCGCGGGTCCACGTCGGAGGTGAGCAGGTCGGCGGCGTCGGCATCGGTGCGGGCTACTACCAGCGTGGGCACGCCCAGCACGTCGGCGGCGAGGCGGGCGGCTACCAGCTTGTTGATGGCCTCCTGGGTGGGCACCAGCACCTTGCCGCCCAGGTGGCCGCACTTCTTGGCCGACGACAGCTGGTCCTCGAAATGCACTCCGGCGGCCCCGGCCTCAATCATCATCTTCATCAGCTCAAAGGCATTCAGATTGCCCCCAAACCCGGCCTCGGCATCGGCCACGATGGGTACCAGCCAATGCACCGCGCCCTCACCGGATACGCTCTGAATCTGGTCGGCGCGGAGCAGGGCGTTGTTGATGCGGCGCACCACGCTGGGTACCGAGTCGGCGGGGTAGAGGCTTTGGTCGGGGTACATGTGGCCGGCCCCGTTGGCATCGGCAGCCACCTGCCAGCCGCTCAGGTAAATAGCCTTCAGTCCGGCCTGCACTTCCTGAATGGCCTGGTTGCCGGTGAGGGCCCCTAGTCCGGCCACGTACTCCTCCGTATGCAGCTGCTGCCACAGCCGCTCGGCCCCGCGGCGGGCCAGCGTGTACTCAATCTGCACCGAGCCGCGCAGCTTCAGCACGTCCTCGGCCGAATACGGCCGCTCAATACCCCGCCAGCGCGGATTCGTGGCCCAATCCTGTTGCAATGCGGCAATCTGTTCCTGCTTGTTCATACGGGTAAGGGGTTAGAGAAAATAAGGAAAGTGAAGGCAAAGCGCGGCCCGGCCGGCTGGCTAAGCGGTTTTTTTAAATCGGAAAATAGAAGGGAGACAATGCCTCAAGTTGTCATTCCGAGCAGAGCGAGGAATCTGGAGTAATCTGTTGAAGCAGTAACCCAGATTCCTCGCTCTGCTCGGAATGACAGTTACGTCAGCTGCTCGTAAGCCGGTACGGTCAGAAATTCGATGAACTTCTCGCTCATCACTAGCTGGTCGAACAGGCGGGCGGCTTCCAGGTAGCGGCCGGCGTCGTAGTGGGCGGGGCCTACCTGCTGGCGGATGTGCTCCAGCACGGGCGGCACCAGGCTGCGGTACAGCTCCACGGTTACGGGGCGGCCGTTGTCGAGGGTGGTGCCGGGCGTGTGCAGCCACTGCCACACCTGGGCCCGGCTGATTTCGGCGGTGGCGGCGTCCTCCATCAGGTTGTAGATGGGTACGCAGCCGTTGCCCCGCAGCCACGATTCCAAATACTGCACCGCCACGTCGATGTTCAGGCGCAGGCCGGCTTCGGTGATGGAGCCCGCGGGGGCACGCACCAGGTCCTGGGCCGTCACGTGCACGTCGTCGCGCTTGTTGTCCAGCTGGTTGGGTTGGGGCATCAGCTCATTGAACACGTCCAGGGCTACCGGCACCAGGCCGGGATGGGCCACCCAGGTACCATCGTGGCCGTTGCGGGCCTCCCGGATTTTGTCCTGGCGGACTTTCTCCAGGGCCGTTTCGTTGGCTTCGGGGTCGTTTTTGATGGGAATCTGGGCGGCCATGCCGCCCATGGCGTGCACGCCCCGGCGGTGGCAGGTCTGGATAACCAGCTGCGAGTAGGCGGCCATGAACGGCACCGTCATGGTTACCTCGGCACGGTTGGGCAGCCGGAACTCGGGGTTCAGGCCCAGCCGCTTGATGTAGCTGAAAATATAGTCCCACCGCCCGCAGTTCAGGCCGGCCGAGTGCTCGCGCAGCTCCCACAGAATCTCGTTCAGCTCGAAAGCGGCCGGCAGCGTCTCAATCAGCACGGTGGCCTTGATGGTGCACTTGGGCTGCTTCAACGACCACTGCGCAAACCCGAACACGTCGTTCCAGAGGCGGGCTTCGAGGTGGCTTTCAATCTTGGGCAGGTAGAAGTAGGGGGCCGTGCCCCGGGCGCACAGCTCGTGGGCGTTGTGGAAGTAATACAGCCCGAAGTCGAACAGCGAGGCGCTGATGGGCTCCCCGTCTACCAGCACGTGCTTTTCCAGCAGATGCCAGCCCCGGGGGCGCACCATCAGCACGGCGGTTTGCTCGTTGAGGCGGTACTCCTTGGTGGGCGTGCTCAGCGAGATGGTGCGCCGCACGGCGTCGCGCAGGTTGCGCTGGCCCTCCACCACGTTGGCCCAGGTGGGAGAGTTGGAATCCTCCAGGTCAGCCATAAACACCTTGGCCCCCGAGTTCAGGGCGTTGATAATCATTTTGCGCTCCACCGGCCCGGTAATTTCCACGCGGCGGTCCAGCAAATCGGCGGGCAGGGGGGCCACCGTCCAGGGCTTTTCGCGGATGAGGCGGGTCTCGGGCAGAAAGTCGGGCAGCTGACCAGCCTCAAACTCACGCTGCCGCTCCTCGCGCCGCTGCAGCAGCGCCCGGCGGGTGGCGTCGAAGCGGCGGTGCAACTCGGCCACGAAGGCCAGGGCCGAGGGCGTCAGGATTTCGGCATACTCGGGCGAGAAGCTGCCCAGCACCTTCACCCGCTCGGGGGTGAGAAAAGTGGGCGAGGGCACCAGCGTCTGCGGTTCGGCAAAGGGCGACATAAGCAAGGCGGTTAGGTAAGTGGCAGATAGGAAAGGCGTTCCGGGTGAACACTTCAAACGTACGAAAGCGAATTTTATCAAACAAGCGAAAATTCGCTAATTTTTCAGAACGGCCCCAAAGGCGTAGATTTGCGAAGTATTGCGGCCAGTAGCGCCGGGCGTGCAAATACAGCACGCTTCCGGCGGTCAGCCCACTCCTTTTTGCCCTTCTTGTACATTACCACTCATTATCCATGCTGAGTCACGGCCAGGTTGTCCGGTTAATTTTTGGCCTGAAGCTGCGCGAGCTGCGCCAGGAGCGCGGCTTCACGCCCGCCGAGCTGGCCCGCGCCTGCGACGTATCGGTGTCGTACCTCAACGAGATTGAGAAAGGCAAGAAGTATCCCAAGGCCGACAAGATTCTGAGCCTGAGCAAGGTGCTGGGCGTCACCTACGACCAGCTCACCTCCCTCACGCTGAGCCGCCGCCTGGAGCCCATTTCCGAGCTGCTGCAGTCGGATTTGCTGAAGGAGTTTCCGCTGGATATGTTCGGGCTGGACCCGCTGCGCATCGTGGAGCTGATTGCCGACGCGCCGGCCAAGATGAACGCCTTTATCAGCACGCTCTTCGAAATTGCCCGCAACTACGAGATGCGCCAGGAAAACTTCTTCCTGGCCGCGCTGCGCTCCTTCCAGGAGATGCACGACAACTACTTCGAGGAGCTGGAGCAGGATGTGCGCACTTTCCTGGTGGAGCACAAGCTGCAGGCCGCCGCACCCTTCGACCGCACCCAGCTGGAGCGGGTGTTGGTGCAGAAGTACGGCTACACCATCGACCGGACCGGGCTGGACGAGTACGTGCACCTGGGCCGGCTGCGCTCCGTGTTTCAGCCCAAGCAGCGCCGCCTGCTGCTGCGCCAAGGCCTGAGCGGGGCCCAGGAGGGCTTCGTGCTGGGCCGGGAGGTGGCCTTTAACTACGTGGGCCTGAAGGAGCGGCCCTACGTGAATGCCTCGTTTCCGGTGCGCTCCTTCGAGGAAGTGCTGAATAACTTCAAGGCCAGCTACTTTGCCGGGGCCCTGTTGATGGAAGAAGACGCGCTGGTGCGCGACATCACCCGGTTCTTCAACGCCAAGAAGTGGGAGCCAGCCTTGCTGCTGGATCTGCTCACGAAGTATGCCGTGTCGCCGGAGATGTTCATGCAGCGCATCACCAACCTGCTGCCCCGGCACTTCGGCATCCAGAGCCTGTTCTTCCTTCGCTTCGACCAGGCCAATTCGTCGGCGGCCTACAAGCTCACCAAGGAGTTGCATCTCTCGCGCCTGCACAACCCCCACGGCAACGAGCTGCACGAGCACTACTGCCGCCGCTGGATTTCCCTGCGCCTGATTGCCGAGCTGCGTCAGCAGCCCGCCAGCCACGCGCCCAACTACACGCTGGGTGCCCAACGCTCCCTGTACCCCAACGGCGACGAGTACCTGTGCCTCACGCTGGCCCGCGCCGGCTCGGCCACCGAGCCCGCCGTGAGCGTCACCGTGGGCCTGCTCTGCGACGACAACCTGCGCCAGAAAGTCCGCTTCCTCGACGACCCGGCCATTGTGCTGAAGGAAGTAAACGAAACCTGCGAGCGGTGCACCATCCCCAACTGCGAAGTGCGCGCCGCCGCCCCCGTGGAAGTGGAGCGCCGCCAGCGCCAGCAGGAGCTAGAAGCCGCCGTAGCCGCGCTGGTGAATCAGTAAGGCAGAATTGGGGTTGTCCTGAAAAGTGAACAGCTGTCATCCTGAGCGGAGCGAAGGACCTTCTCACGTCTAAACAGATTAGTTACAACGTGGTAAGGTCCTTCGCTCCGCTCAGGATGACAGTATAATCAACTGACCATTTGCGTAAATTCTGGCTGATTTTCCTGCTGACCCTGAGCGTGGCCGTGCTGGCGGGGCTGGGCGGGGCGTGGTACGTGCTCTGGAAACCCAATGTGCGGTACTCGGCGTTTGGGCCGGCGTACCTGTACATCCGCACGGGCACCGGCTACGGGGCGGTGCTGGACTCCCTGCGTAAGTACGAGCTACTGCACGATGAGGCCATGTTCGACCGGGTGGCCCGTTGGCAGGATTACCCGGCCCAGGTGCGGCCGGGGCGGTACTTGCTGCGGCCGGGAATGGGCAACCGGGCGCTGGTGGAAATGCTGCGCCGGGGCGAGCAGGATACGGTGGCCTTCACCCTCGATGCCTTCAAGTACAAGCCCCAGCTGGCCCGGCAGGTAGCCCGTCAGCTCGAAACCGACTCGGTGAGCCTGCGTCGGCTGCTGCAGAATAATGCTGATCTGCAGCGCCGCTACCAGCTCGATACCACCACCATCCTGACTATGTTCCTGCCCGGACCTTATCACCTGCTCTGGAACACCTCGGCCCGGCAGTTTCTCGACTCCGCCGCCGCCACCCACCGCCGCTTCTGGACGGCCGAGCGTCGCCGCCGCGCCGATTCGTTGCAGCTCAGCCCCACTGAGGTGCACGTGCTGGCAAGCATTGTGCAGCGCGAAACCGCCCAGAAAACCGACAAGCCCCTCATTGCCGGAGCCTACCTCAACCGCCTGCGTCGGGGTATGCGCCTTCAGGCCGACCCCACGCTGCTCTGGGCCATTGGTAACTTTGGGGTGAAGCGCGTGCTCAACAAGGACAAGCTGGTGGACTCGCCCTACAATACATATAAGCACAAAGGCCTGCCGCCCGGTCCCATCACCTCCGCCAACCGCCAGAGCCTGGATGCGGTGCTCAAACCCGCCCGGCACGATTACGTGTTCTTCTGCGCCCGCCCCGACGGCAGCGGCTTCTCCGATTTCGCGGCCACCTACGCCGAGCACAAGCAGAACGCCCGCCGATACCAGCAACGGCTCGACAGCTTGGGCATTAAGCGGTGAGAGCGTCCGGTGCATTGCGTGTTTGGCGGAGCGTAGCAACCAGGAACAGTGCCTATAAATCGTTCTTCTTTCCCTTATCAGTCAGCTGAATTCCAGCTACCTTTGCAGCCTATTATCCGAAAAACTGCCTGCATGACGCGACGTTTCCTCCCCGTTGGTTTTTTGTTTCTTTCCAGTGCCGCCCTGGCGGGCGGGTTCCAGAACGGCCCGCAAAGCGCCCGGCTGGTAGGCCTGGGCGGTGCCGCTACGGCTTATGCCCGCGACGCGTCGGCCATTTTTTATAATCCCGGCATTCTGGGGCATTTGGATTCGCTTACGCACCTGAGCTTCGGCGGACTGGGTACGGCCCGCAATACCTCGTTTCTGGGGGCTGATTCGCGCCGGCAGACGGTGCAGGATTTTACCATTCAGCCCGGCGGATATTTCTACGCATCCCATCCTGTTTCCGACCGGTTTAAGGTGGGTCTCAGTATCAATACTCCGTTTGGCTACGATACCAAGTGGCCTGGCCAGTGGGAAGGCAGCAGCATTGTGCGCTCCGCCAGCCTTAATACAGTATATGTGCAGCCCACAGCAGCATTCAAAGTCAGCGAGAACTTCAGCGTAGGAGCTGGGTTCATCTACGCGTATGGCAAGATGAAGCGGGAGCGGGGCCTGGGCCAGTACGACGATCTGGGCGCTACGGCCCGCTACGAAGCCAGCGGCAGCGGACTGGGATACAATGTGGGTATTTACGGCCGCACCGGCGACGACCTGTCGTTTGGTATCAGCTACCGTGGGCCCGTGGCGTTGAAAATGAATAACGGCAAAGCGGAATACACCAATATTCCGGCGCTGGATGCCAGCCGCTATCCGGCCAGCTCCGGCTTCATGACCCGCCTGAAAATGCCTTCGGCACTGGCCGTAGGTCTGGCCGATCAGATGACGAAGCAGCTGCTGGTAACCTTCGACTTCGCCCTTACCGGCTGGAGCAGCAACGACTCCATCAACTTCAAAACCGACAGCGGCCCTCAGGTGCGCGTTGGTCGTCGCTACGAGGATGCGATGTCGTTCCGGGTGGGCGGCGAGTACACCGTATCGAAGGACCTGCTGCTGCGGGCCGGCGTGAGCTACGATGAAACCCCCATCCGGGACGAGTTTATCTCGCCGGAGCTGCCCGACGGTAACCGACTGGGTGGTTCCCTAGGGACCAGCCTGCGCCTGAACCGCGTGATGCTGAACCTGGGCTACGGCCTGGATGTGACAGGTAAACGCACTGCCCGGGTAAACCGCACGCAGTACCAGGCCCCCAACATTGCGGGTACGTACCGCACCCTGGTGCACACGCTGTCGGCCGGGGTTTCCTACTCGTTTGGCTCCAAGAACTAATTGCTCCTGCCTTTTCTCATGCAACGCTTTTCTCTTCGTTCTTCGGGCGTGATTTCCCGTCAGATACTTCGCTTTGCCACGCTACCGCTGGCGCTGGGGGCAGTGCTCACCAGCTGCACGCCGGACCAGTCGGAGCCCACTCCTAATGCCGGTACGCTGGATGTAGCCCAGTACTTGGCCGTTGGTGACGGCTACACGGCCGGTATCAGCGACGGTGGCCTGACGGCCACCAGCCAGCAGTATGCTTACCCGACCCTGATTGCTCAGCAGCTGCTGCGCATCAACCCGGAGGGCCGCTTTACGCAGGGCCTGCTGCCGGCCGGTACCGGCACCGGCTACCTCACGCTGCGCGGCATTGATGACCGGGGCCTGCCGCAAACTAGCCGCGTAACGCGTGGCCGGGCCGTGCGTGGCAGCTTCATTGCCAACCCTGCAGCCTGCGGTGGTGCCGATACGACGTTTCTGTACGCACAGGCGGCCTCGTCGCCGCTGAGCCAGAACCTGGGCGTGCCCGGTATTGGTCTTACCCAGATAGAAGTAGTGGGTCTGGGCAATACAGCTAACCAGGGCCGTTCGGGCTCTTTCAATCCGTACTTCGAGCGGCTGCTGCCCGCCAACGATAACCGCACCTACCTGCAGGCCGTGACCGATGCGTCGGCTTCGGCGACGTTCTTCACCTTCTTCATGGGCCTGGGCGATGCGCTGCCCTACGTGCTGAGTGGCGGCGAGTGCGGCACGTTTCCTAATGCAACTACGTTGAACACCAACGCCAAAAAGGTGCTCGACCGCCTCACAACCAATGGGCGCCAGGGCGTTATTGCGCTGCTGCCTACCCTTCAGAACCTGCCGGTGCTGCGTTTGGGTGGCAAGGACGGTATCCGGGGAACCCTCACGCAGGGCAACAGCCCCGACTCCATCTATGTGCGCTCTGCCCCGGCCAACGTGGTACGGGCCATTGATGCCGGCGACTTTATCCTGCCGGCTGGTCTGGCCCGGCTGGGTGCGGCGGAGCAGGTAACGCTTCCCAACGGCACTACCGTAACGGCCCGCTACGGCCTGAGCAAGCGCAACCCTTTGGTGCGCCGCGACGTGCTGGATTACTTTGAATTCAGCCGCGTAAACTCGCCGCTCATAGCCCTGAATACGGAGCTGGACCGCCTGGCGAAAACCGTGTACAAGCTACCCACCGTGAACTTGGACGACGAGTTGTTCACGCAGATCAACCGCCGGATTTCGGTGAATGGGGTGGAATATTCGTCGGAGCCGGTGCGCGGTAATTTCTACTCGCTGGATCTGTATTCGCTCACGCCGCGCGGCAATGCCTTGCTGGCCAATACCTTCATCAAGGTTATCAACGCCCGGTACCAGGCAAATATTCCGTTTGTGGACCCTAACACGCTGCCAACCACGGCTCGTCCGCAGTAAACGGCGCGTGTGTATGATATATAAAAAGGCCCTGCTTCGGTGGGGCCTTTTCTCGTTTTGCGCAGTCCCAGTCTATTATTCCGGTATCGGCATCAACCGCAGCTGAAAGGAGTCAAGGGCGGCGGCTTGCTGGAGCTGCAGCGTTTCGGCGTAGCCCAGCCCGGTAAATTCCGAGTGCTCCAGGAAGAGCAGAGGGCAGGTCAGCATCGGCTCCGGCCAGGCCGCCACCGGTTTCTGCTGCTGAAGGTGCCGGAAATGCCGGACGTTGGCCACCCGCCAGTAGGCATCCAGCAGCACATAGCGGTAGCCTCGCAGGCTTAGCGTCGGCAGTTCCTGTTCGTCCATCACGGCCTGTATGGAATGGGTGGGGCTCCAGAACGGCGCAAACCCCAGCCCGACGGTACTGGCAACCGGCCCCTCGCCCTGACCTTCCAGCCAGCCGATCAGCTCCGGATACCGGGTAGGCGAATACGCATAGATTTCGCGCTGAATGCGGTGCAGATTCAGGCCAATAGCGGCCAGCAGCAGCCCGGCCAGCACCGGGGCCGGAAGCCGCCGGAGCTGCAGCAGCGCCAGCGCGTACCACAGCCCATACGCCCACAGCAGCCCACGCGGCGCTTTTACCAGCAACGACATGCCCGCCAGCAGGCACCATCCCCACGCGGCCAGATACAACTCCGGTGGCAACATCTGCCCGCGCCGCGCCCGCCGGAGCTGCCAGAGCGGCCCCAGCAGCCCCACCCACACCAGCCCCGATTCAAAATCCCAGAGGTAGCGCAGGTAGTACAGAAAATCGGGGTGGAGGGTGGCGGCCCGCCCGGCGGCATTGGCTGCATCCGGAAAGGCAATTTTGTAGTAGATAGCCGGCCACAGATACCACGGCAGCCCGGCCGCAACGCCTACGGCTCCCATTACCACATACGGCAGCGCCAGCAAGGCCAGCACCCGCCACCAAATACCAGCGCGCAGGAGCAGCGCGTCGGCCCGCCACCATTCCAGTACCGCCAGAATGGGCAGCGTCAGCAAAAACTTGTAGTTGAAGCAGAGCCCCAGCACCAACCAGCCGGCGGCCTGGTACACCGTACGGGGCTCGAGCTGCTGCAGGCGTCGGTAGTAGGCCTGCAGCAGTCCGGCAAAGCACAGCAGACTCCAGGAGCTCATGGTAAAATCACGCCCCGAGAAAGTCAGGAAGACACTGGTGCCCATGAGCAGCACCAGTAGCGTAGTCTGCCAGCCAGGCAGCCGGAAAATACGGGTAACAAACGCCGCCAGTATTCCCAGCGCTACCACGGCTACCAGCGCATTCAGGTGCTGGAATACCCGGTAATCAGTGGTGAGCCAGGCCACGGGGGCGTACACCAGCGCAAACGCCGGGCTGCCATGATGAAACAGGTGTTGCAGCTGCCCCTGAGCCACTTCCTGCACAATCTGCCAGTTGCGCACCGAGTCATAATCGGGCAGGGCAGCGGCAGCAAGCCCGTACAGGCGCACGGGCACCAGCAGCGCCAGGGCCGCCAGCAGCCACAGCCGCTGCGAATGAGCCGTAAGAGAGAAAGAAGGGGTGGGCAACGAAAGGATCGGAAAAGCGGCCGAACTCTCGTGAGAAACCGGCCGCGTCGTATTTAGCTCCCGAATATTGCCGATTCCGGGCAATACAAGCGTACTTGCGCCTCGGTTTGTCCAACGAAGTGCTACTACTTCTGTAAGTTTTGCCTCAATGCGTGTTGTAATACAGCGGGTGCGGGAAGCCCGCGTGACTGTAGAAGGCCGGGTAACCGGCCAGATTGGTGCCGGACTGCTGGTACTGGCCGGCTTCGCCCCCGATGATACCCCGGCCCGCCTCGACTGGATGGCCCGCAAGCTGCTGCAGATGCGCATTTTCTCGGATGAGCAGGGGAAAATGAACCGCTCGGTACAGGATATTGGCGGTGAAGTGCTGGTTGTGAGCCAGTTTACGCTGTTAGCCGATGCCCGCAAAGGCAACCGGCCCAGTTACATCGGAGCCGCGCCGCCGCCCGTAGCCATTCCGCTCTATGAGCAGTTTGTGCAGCAGGTAAGCCAGTTGCTGGGGCGGCCGGTTGCCACGGGCGAGTTTGGTGCCGATATGCAGGTAGAACTCCTCAACGACGGCCCTGTTACGATTGTGCTTGACTCACCGGATAAGCAGGAATAATTCCGGTGTACCATATCCATTCAACTTTGTCACCATGACCATCGAAGAAGCCCAGCAAACCGTCGACCACTGGATTCAGACCACTGGCGTGCGGTATTTCAACGAGCTGACCAACATGGCCATGCTCACGGAGGAAGTAGGCGAAGTGGCCCGCATCATTGCGCGGCAATACGGGGAGCAATCCTTCAAGGAATCCGACAAGGACAAAATCCTGGCCGATGAGCTGGCGGATGTCCTGTTTGTGGTGATTTGCCTGGCCAACCAGACCGGCGTGAACCTCACGGAGGCCCTGCAGCGCAACCTAGCCAAGAAAACGCAGCGCGACGCCACCCGGCACCAGCAAAACGAGAAGCTCCGTTAAGCGCCAACAACCGCCCAACGGCTCCTGCTTGTAGCATTGGAGGCCGCCGGGCGGTTGTTGAAATACTTTCCGGGAAGCTTATCCCTTCAGCTCGAAAGGCTGGGCAACCAGGGCAAAGTCGAGGTTGTGGCGCTGGGCAGTTTCCAGCAGCAGCGCATGCTGCCAGGGCCGCAACGACTGATCCGCGCCCTGCTCCACGATATCGGAAATGAGGCGGTTGCTGAGCACGAGGTTGGCCATGATAGGGCTGTGGTCTTCGGCCAGATGCGTTTTCAGTGCCATCAACAGAGCTTCGCGGGCATCGGCCTGGGCGGCTTTGGCCCCGGTGAGCCGGCGGCGGAACGGAAAGCGGCGCTGCTCCGCCGGGAGAGCCGGCTCAGGGGCGCGGTCCTCGTTGGCCAGGCTAACCAGTCGCTCAGCAAAAGGGCTGCGTTTCAGCTCGGGATGCAGGCCGGGCGCATTGCGCAGGTGGCCGGAACTGGTAACGGGAAGGCGCGTCAGCTCGGCCAGTCGGTCGTTGCTGGCTACCATGTACGTCGGCCGGTCAATGTGGCGGGCCACTTCGTCGCGCAGCAGAAACAGGTCCCGGAACATGGGTAGCTCCTGAGGCTGAATGCGGTATTTACCCGCCAGACGCAGGTAGGGCCGCTCGTCGCGGGTGTAGCGCACTTCCTCCAGCGCCTCGTTTTCCTGGGTGGCCCAGGCGGTGCGGTCCAGAGCCGCCAGTTTGGCTTCCAGCCGGTCGGCCAGCTCAAACAGGTACAGCACGTCGTTGGCCGCATACTGCATTTGAGCCTGGGTGAGGGGGCGCTTCAGCCAGTTTGATTTCTGCTCGCCCTTGTCCACCTCAATGCCCAGTTCCTGCTGAATCAGGCGGCCCAGGGAAATGTTGTTGTCGGACTCGGCCAGCAGCGTGTACTGCACGCTGGTGTCGATGATGTTGCGCACGTGCACGCCGTAAAGCTCATCCAGCAGCAGAATATCCGATTTACAGCTGTGGAACACTTTGGCAGTGGCGGGGTCGCGCAGAATGCTCCACAGCGGCTCCAACTCCCGGGCCGGGTTGGTCAGCGCCAGCGGATCAATCAGGTATACCGTGCGGCCATCAAAGAGCTGAATCAGAGCCAGGTTACGCCCGTAGCGGTGGCGCATATCGTCAAACTCCAGATCAATGGCTACGCGGGGCTGCTCGTGCAGTGCCTGTGCTACCTGTAAAACGGCGGCGGCATCGGTGATATACTGGATATCAGGCATTAAATACGGAAGGTCGAAAAGTGAAGTGCCGGAAAATGGTCGGCAAGTTGAGGTAAAGGTAGGGAGTGGGGTTGTCTGAAACCAACCGGCCCTGTAGCAGCACCATCTGCCGGGCTGGCCGCAACAGCGCCGTCCCAATTCAGTGCGGATTATTCCTCGTCGTCATCTTCTGTGAGATGCGTGAAATCCAGCGTGGGGGCCAGTCGCAGCGCTTCACGGATTACGTCGTCCATGAGGGGCTGTGAGTCAGCGTCCAGAGTGCGCTCGAAGAGGTGTAACAGCTGCTCGCCCTCCTCATTCACGTACAAATCGGCATAGAGACGTTCAAACGTGGCGGCGTCCTTCTGGATAGTCGCATCAATAGCCCCCACGGACGGCGCTTTGAGGGCCCGGTGCAGTACGTCCAGCACGGCCCGGCCTTCCTCTAGGTCACCGAGGTCGGAGAGGAGCTTCATCAGGGCCAAGGCTACTCCCAGGCGCACCCGCTCGAAGCGGTAGGTAATATCGTTGGGGTCGGCCTGCTCAAACACCTTGTATGCCGCAGTGGTAGTGGGGTGAAGGTAGCGGGCGGCGTCGGCCGGTTGGGGAAAAGCCAGCTGCAACAGCCGCTGATAAGGAGGGAAAAGCATATGAAGCACCAAAAAGCCAACGCAGATGCTGTCGGCAAAATATAATTGGGGCCTTCTGTAACCCCACAGTACAAAGGTACGATTGTGTAAGATGACGCTGCCGGATAAAAACCGTTGACACGCATTGCTGTTACTTACCCATCACTCTCTCCCCCCCAAACCATGACGCACAAGGAAAAATGGCTGGTGTTCGCCCCAACTGGATTACTAGTGATTGGGCTAGGTACTTGCCTGGTACAGTGGGCAGCCGATAAAAAGCGTAACGGCCACTCCACCAAAGAGTGGGTGGCTGCCGGTACCGCTGCCTTAGTGGTATTTAATGCCGGAATCAGCCTGTTTGGCCGGGGAGTAGTGGAAAAAGTTAAATACGACCTTCACGAAAAGCCCGCTGAGCTGGATTACAACAACGTGGCCCGACTGTAAAGGCAACACCACAAAAAAAGAGGCTGACTATTCATCCTGATTGCTGGCGGAGTCCGGCAAGATGAGTAGTCAGCCTCTTTTCTATTTTGTTCGTCTACAGCACGCGCACTTTCAGCTGGGAGGCATGCTGGGGCGAGTGGTAGAGGCGGTGCGTAGCAGCCTGAAAATCCTTTTCGTCGGCCTCGAAGATGTTGGGCACGAAGGTCTGGGGGTTGCGGTCCACGAGCGGAAACCAGCTGCTTTGCACCTGCACCATCAGGCGGTGGCCCTTGCGGAAGGTGTGGCACAGGTCCTGTACTACAAACGGCACGGCCGTTACCTGCCCCGGTACAAACGCTTCCGGCTTGCTGAAGCTGTTGCGGAACCGCCCGCGCATCACCTCCGAGCGCACCATCTGCTGGTAGCCGCCCAGCTTCACGGCCGGGTTCAGACTGGGGTTGTTGGGGGTGTCGTCGGGGTATACATCAATAATCTTGACAACCCAGTCGGCGTCGGTGCCGGTGGTAGCCACTTGTAGCAGGGCATCAATGGGGCCCGCCAGCGTGAGGTCCTCCGTGAGTACAGGCGTCTGGTAAGTCAGCACATCGGGCCGACGGGAGGCGAAACGCTGGTCGTCGGTCATGTACTCGCGGGTCATGCCCACGGCAGTGGCCTCCGTGAATGGTACGGGGTGGGCCGGGTCACTCAGAAACTGGTCGAATTCCGGACCACTGGCAGGCTGCTCAAATCCAATGGTGCCGTTTGGCAGAAAGAACATCGTACGCTCTTTCGCATCCTTCGGCGGCCAGGCATCAAAGGTGCGCCAGCGGTTAGTCCCGCCCTCAAACACGGTAGCTTCGGGTACGGCGGCGGGCTTGCCATCTTTCAGGTAGGATTTGAAGAAAGGCGCTTCAATTTCCTTTTGGTAGTACAACGACGGCGACTCGCCATAGGCCACGTTACCTACTACTTCACCAGTGCCCCGCGCCCAGCCGCCATGTACCCACGGGCCCATCACCAGGCCGTTGCGCATTCCGGGGTTCTGTTTTTCGATGGTTTCATAGGTTTTCAGCGCCCCAAACAAGTCCTCGGCATCGTTGAAACCGCCTACTGTCAGCACGGCCGTGCCTTTGTTGAGGTTTTTGAGGTGCGGGCGCAGGTCGCGGGCCTGCCAGAACTCGTCGTAGTTGGGATGCTGCGTCATCTGGTTCCAGAAGGCTACCTGGCCCTTGTAATACTTCGCATCGGCATTTTTCAACGGTCCCATCTTCATAAAGAAGTCGTAACCGTCCGGGGTGCCGTGCTTGAAGCCGGGGTTGCCAGTAGGCGTAGGCTGCGGGCGGGGCAGGCCAAAGGAAGCCAGAAAGTTGAAGGCGTGCGGCAGAAAAAACGCGCCGTTGTGGTGGAAATCGTCCCAGAACCAGTCGGCAATAGGGGCCTGGGGCGAAGCGGCCTTCAGGGCCGGGTGACGGCTGAGCAGGCCGGTAGCCGTGTAATAGCCGGGGTAGCTGATGCCCCACTGGCCCACGCGGCCGTTGTTTTTGGGCCCCTTCTTCAGCAGCCACTCAATGGTATCGAAGGTATCGGTGCCCTCGTCGATGTCGGTTTTGCCCTGGTGGGTATCCTTCTCGGGCCGCACATCCACAAACTGTCCTTCCGACATGTAGCGGCCCCGCACATCCTGGTAGGCAAAGATGTAGCCCTCGTGCAGCATGGTGCTGCTGGGTCCCAGGCTGTACTTATACTTACCCTTGCCGTACGGCCCCACGGCATAGGGCGTGCGGTTGAGCATGATGGGGTATTTCACCTTGTCGGCGTCATTGGGGGCATACACCACGGTGTAGAGCTTCACCCCGTCGCGCATCGGAATCTGGTATTCCGTTTTGGTATAGTGTTGCTGAATATAGAGCGTATCAGCCAGCACTTGGGCAAGCTGCGCTTTATCGGCGGCCGATGGAACAGGATACGAAACGGGCGTTTGCGCGTGCCCGGAAACGGCTGCCGTGAGCAGGCCGGCCAGCAGGGCTGCGCGAAGTGAGAGGTGGGACATTGGGGGATGACGTAGGGTAGGAAAGAGAAAATAGTTAGGGCGGGAAATTACACGGTTATGGAGTATTTGCCGCCGTCTGTTTCTGAGGGCCGGCTTTTCCACTTTCTTTGGTTGAAAATTCTTGTACTGCCCCTGTACCGGGCCAATTACTACCCCTCGTGCTATCTACCCGCCTTCGTACCGCCTGGCTGTTTTTGCTGTTGCTTTGGGCTCCGTGCACTTTTGCCCAGTCCTCTCCCGTGCCGACTGGGCCGCTGCTCACGCCGGCGCAGTTTCTGGGGTATGAGCTGGGCACTCATTTTACGCCCCACGCGGAGCTGCTGCGCTACGTGGAGCACGTGGTACAGCACAGCCCCGGCCGGATGCAGCAGCAGCGCTACGGCCGTACTTACGAGAACCGCCCGCTGGAGCTGGTGTACGTGGCCACGCCCGAAAACATGGCCCACCTGGAGGATATTCGCCGCAATAATCTGCGACTGGCCGGTCTGGAAACTGGTTCGGCCGCTACCCGGCAGCCCGCCGTGGTATGGCTGAGCTACAACGTACACGGCAACGAAGCAGTATCATCGGAGGCGGTGATGCAGGTGCTCTACGACCTGGCCAACCCGCAAAACCAGCAGGTGCAGCAGTGGCTGCAGGACCTGGTGGTAATTGTAGACCCCTGCGTAAACCCCGACGGCCGTGACCGGTACGCGCAGTGGTACAACCGGGTGGCCAATCAGCGGCCCAATGCCTCGCCCCTCAGCTGGGAACACCATGAGCCCTGGCCCGGCGGGCGCTACAACCACTATTATTTCGACCTCAACCGGGACTGGGCCTGGCAAACCCAGCAGGAAAGCCGCCAGCGCATTGCCGTGTACAACCAATGGCTGCCCCAGGTACACGCCGATTTTCACGAAATGGGCCCCAACAACCCCTATTACTTTTCCCCGGCTGCCAAACCGTTTCACGCTGACCTTACAGAATGGCAGCGCAAGTTTCAGAACATCATCGGCGACTATAACCGCCGGGTGTTTGACCGCAACAGCTGGCTCTATTTTACCCGCGAAACCTACGACCTGTTTGCGCCTTTCTACGGCGACACCTGGCCCAGCTTCAACGGCGCCATTGGCATGACGTACGAGCAGGGTGGGGGCAGTCCGGCGGGGCTGAGCTACGTGAAAGCCGATGGCGATACGCTCACCCTGGCGCAGCGCATTGAGCACCACCACGCCACCAGCCTGGCTACTATGCAGGCCGCCGCCGAGCGGCATGAAGAACTGGTGCGGGAATTCCAGAAATTCTACACCGATGCCCGTACCAGACCGCGCGGCGAGTACAAGTCCTACGTACTGGCCGGCTCCTCCGACCCCGGCCAGGTGCGCGCCCTCACACAATACCTCGACCGGCAGCAGATCAGCTACGGCTTTGCCGCCAAGCGCAGCCGTCAGCAGGGCTACAATTACATCACGGGCAAAACCGAAAACGTGCAGATTGAGCCGAGTGACGTGGTTGTCAGCATGTATCAACCCAAATCGACGTTGGTGAAAGTGCTGTTCGAGCCCCAGGCGCAGCTGGAAGATTCCCTGACCTATGACCTCACGGCGTGGTCGTTGCCCTATGCCTTCGGGCTGAAAGGCTACGCGCTGAAAAATCAGTTGTTGGTTGTCAGCTCCCGGTTGCCGGCGGCTACAGTGATAGAGAAGGGTGGTAAGCCTGCGCCACTGCCTGCATCCGCAGTTACCGGTTCGCAGCCGGCCACTGGCAATGCTCCCTACGCATATCTGGCCCGCTGGAACAATCTGCAGGACGTTCGTTTCCTGAGCCGGTTGATGCAGCAGGGGGTAAAGATGCGCGTAGCCGACGAGCCGTTTGAAACGGAAGGGCAGAAATACCAGCGTGGCACGCTCATCATTCCGCGCACCGGCAACGAGCGGCTTGGGGCCCGCTTCGATCAGCTGGTGCATGCCCAGGCCGATTCAGCCGGCGTGCTGGTGCAGGCGGTGCAGTCGGGCCTCTCCACCACCGGTGGCGACCTGGGCTCCCGCACCGTGCGGCCCCTGAAAATGCCCAACGTAGCTATTCTGGCCGGCCCCGGGGTAGATGCCACTGCCTTCGGTGAGGTATGGCATTTCTTTGAGCAGCAGGTAGGCTACCCCGTTACCGTGCTGGGTACCGACTATTTCAACAGTGTGCCGCTCAGCAGATTCGATGTGCTCATCCTGCCCGATGGCCGCTACGATGATGTGCTGACGGAACGCGGCTTGGAAAGCGTAAAAACCTGGGTGCGCGGCGGCGGCCGGCTGATTGCGCTGGAAGGCGCAGCCCGGTTCTTATCGGGTAGCAAGGATTTTCTGCTGAAAACCAAGCCGGCCGACTCCGCTGCCACCGGCCGCAAAGCCAGCCCTTACACCGCCCTGCGCCGCTACGCCGATGCCGAGCGTGAGGAAATAGGAGAGCGGGTGCAGGGGAGCGTGTACCGCGTGCAGTTGGATAATACCCACCCACTGGCCTTCGGCTACGGCGACACCTACTACGCGCTGCTTCGCGACGTGCCTAATTACCGCTTTCTGCCCAAGGGGGGCTGGAATGTGGGCGTGCTGAAAAAAGACAGTTATGCTGCCGGTTTTGCCGGCCGGAAGGCCCAGCGCGCCCTCACGGACAGCTTTGTGCTGGGTACGCAGGACATGGGCCGGGGCCAGGTTGTGTATCTCGGCGACAATCCGCTGTTCCGGGCTTTCTGGCAGGGCGGTAAGCTATTGTTCGGAAACGCTGTGTTCATTGTAGGACAGTAAACCCCCATAGCTTGACTGGAAACACAATAAAAAGCCCCGCCAACATTGTTGGCGGGGCTTTTTATTATTGAAGACTACCGACTAATCGACTACGTCTTCAGCTTTGTTTTTTACGGTTTTAGCGCCTTTTTTCACGGCGTAGCCGGTTTTCTTGGCACCACGCTCAATGGCGTTACCGGTTTTCTTGCCGGCGTATTTCACATCCTGCTTGGTGTTGTAAGCCTTTTGACCGGCTTCGGTGCGGCCCGAGCGGGATTCTACTTTTACGGTGCCGTTGTCACGCTCGGTAACGGTGGTTTTTGCGCCAGTAGCGTTGTCGCGTACGGTAGTCTTGTCGCCTTGAGCGAAAGAGGCGGTTGCCGTGAAAGTTACGGCAGCGGCCAGAAGCAGTATCTTTTTCATGAGGAGAGTCAGATTGAACTTGAATTCTGATTCCTTATACGGCCCGGCCCAAAATAGTTGTGCGGAACCGGTTTCCTGCGTAAAAATCTGTCTCAGGGTAGCAATAACGAGGAATCCCCGTAGCTCAGAAACCGATAGTCGTGGGCCAGGGCATGCTCATATACCCGCCGCCAGTCGGGCCCGATCAACGCGGCCACCAACAGTAGCAGGGTGCTTTCCGGCTGATGAAAGTTGGTAACCAGTCCCCGCACCAGCCGGAATTGGTAGCCTGGCGCAATGAGCAGTTGGGTAGTGGCCTGTAGTGCCTCGGTGCCGGTGGTTTCCAGATGATGCAGCAGCGCCCGAATGGCATCAGCAGCGGATACTTCCGGCTGTTCCTCATAAGGCTGCCATTGGCTTACGTGCCAGTTGGCTGCCTGCGGCTGCTGCACCAGGCGCGCCCCCAGCCAGTACAGACTCTCTAACGTGCGCAGACTGGTAGTACCCACCGGAATGATAGGGGCAGGAAGGTGAGTGAGCAAATGGCGCAGGGTGTCGGCCGTTACGCTGATGGCTTCGCCGTGCATATCGTGCCCATCCATGGACTCGGCCTTTACGGGTTGGAAGGTGCCGGCCCCCACGTGCAGAGTTACACGGGTTGAGGCAATCCGGCGCGCCTCCAGATCCGCCAGTACCGCATCCGAGAAGTGCAGGCCGGCAGTAGGCGCGGCTACGGCTCCTTCGTGCGCGGCATATACAGTCTGATACCGAATGGCGTCCACATCTGTATCGGCGCGGTTCAGGTAAGGGGGTAGTGGTAAATGTCCGGCACCGCGCAGCACTTCCGCAAACGACAACTGGGCGGGCTGCCAGTTAAATTGAATAAGTGCGTAGCCTTCCCGCTGCTCCACGCGCTCCGCAGTAAGCAAGGCGGGCTGGCCCTGCGCCTCAAACTCCAGCGTAATCTGACCTTCCTTCCAGCGTTTGCCATTGCCCACCAAACACTTCCATACGCAGTTGCCGGTTTGCTGCATAGCGGGCTCAATGGCAGTGTGCGGCGCAACGGGCTCCAGACAAAACAGCTCCACAATGCCGCCGGTAGGCCGCCGGGCAAACAGGCGGGCCCGCACTACTTTGGTGTCATTGAATACCAACAGGCTGTCGGAGGGTAAAAGCCCGGGTAATTCCTGAAACGACCTGTCACTGATGGCACCTTGCTGGTACAGGAGCAGTTTCGACTGGTCGCGCGCTGGCAGCGGCTCCGGGGCAATGCGCTCCGGCGGCAACTGATACGTGAAGTCGTGAATGGAAAGCTGGCGGGGGTTAGAAGCAGAAGCAGACATACGCTGCAAAGGTACTGCCCCGGCCGACAGGGTGCCGCAGTATCAGCGCCGGAAAATAAGCAGGTGCTGCTGCGGCAACGACTCGATGGAATCGGTGAGGCGTAGGCCTATGGCGGCCATTTCGCGCCGGGCTTGGGCTATACTCATCTTATGAATGCGCTTCACCGGCACTTTGGGGTCTTCGGCCCGGTACTCGACCAGGGCTACGCGGCCACTGGGCGTCAGTGAGTTCCGGATGGAGCGCATCATTTCCCGCGGATGGTCGAACTCATGATACGCATCCACCACTAGCACCAGATCCACTCCTTTTTCGGGCAGGTTAGGGTTATCAGTAGTGCCGCGCACGGGCACTACGTTATTGGCATGCAGGCGGCCCTTGGTTTCCCGCAGAACTGTCAGCATCTCGGGCTGAATATCCACGGCCAGCACTTTGCCCTGCGGTACCAACGGACTGATTCGGAACGTAAAGAAACCCGTGCCCGCGCCGATATCAGCTACTACATCAGTGGGCTTGAGGTGCAGTTCCCGCAGCAGAATATCGGTTCCTTCTTCCTGCTGGCGGTCAGAGCGCTCCAGCCAAGCCGCGCCCTCGTGGCCCATCACATGGGCAATTTGCCGGCCTAGATAATACTTGCCAATTCCATTCAGATCCTGCGGCGCGCGGTGCTCATATCCGCTGGAGTCGGGTAAAGCCTGGCGGCGCTCCTCAGTAAGCTGAGCGGCAGTACTCTCGGTAAGCGGCTGCGTACAAGCCAGGGGACCTGCCAGTAACCCGGCTGCGCCAATCTGCAGCAACGACTTTTTCGGAAAGGGCATATGCACAATGCAAAGTAATGGTGCAGTCTCAACATTCATCCGCTTGGAAGCGTTCGGCTACGCATCAAACCAGTGCCGAGCATGCTCTGAACACCTTTTTGTGCAGCATAAGTAGCAGAAAGTCAGTAATACATAGCGAAAAGCCATTTTTTTGTTGTCTTTCTTCTACATTCGTCCGTACAAAGCCCTGTTTCCATTCTCTTCACCAACTCTTTCTCCTATGAAACACCTGTCCGGAATCCTGCACAAGCTTACGGCCGTTGCTGCCGTAGCTGTGGCCCTCACTAGCTGCAACCGTGCTGAATACGCCATGTTGCCCAAAACGTCGTCGGCTTACCATGGTACGCAACGCGCGGTAACGGTAACGCCGGCTCCGACAGCCAATGAGGTAGCAGTTGCTACGCCCACCACGCCACAGGCTGAGGCTGCTGCTCCGGCCGTAACGCCCGCCGCTGCGCCCGTAGCCGCTGAGAAAGCCGCCGTTGCTGCTGCTCCTGCCAAAGCCGAAAAAACGGCTGCCGTAGCCAAAGCCCCCAAACTCAACTTTGCTCAGAAGGCCCTGGTAGCCAAGCTGACAAAGAAGGCCAACAAACTGACCGCCAAGGCGCAGGTTAGCAAAAAGTCAGAAGCTGCTTCTGAGGAGGACGCCAACGCCATCAGCCGCAATATCAAGCTGGGTATCGTTTTGCTGCTGGTAGGTATCCTGGTAGGTCTGATTATTCCGATTCTGGGTACTGTTATTGCCATTATCGGTATTGTATTCATCGTTCTGGGCCTGCTCGACGAAGTATAAGCTCCCGCAGCTTTCTTAATTAAAAAAACGTCCTGGTGTAAGTCAGGACGTTTTTTTATGGCTAAAAATCTATATTGCTGAGTCACTAAGCGTGTCAGATTTAAGAGGTATATCTACTTATTCACTTTCCCGGATGAATACACGACAGTTATTGGTGGTATTGTGCAGTCTGTGGCTAAGCGCCTGCCAGAGTACCCGGGTTCCGGCATATCTGCCGGCAGTGCGGGAATATGCTACGCACATAGTACCCCCTCCGCACCCTAATACGACGGCTGTAGTACGCAGAACTGTAGTACCCCACCCCGAAAAACGGGTTGCGCCTACTATAATAAAGGCAGTACGTAAACCAGTTATAGTGGCCGCTGATACTTCCCGCACGGCTGCCAGAAAAGCAAAAACACCACAGCCAACGCTCATTATTAACGGCCCCGATACGTTGATAGGTTACCCAGTTGATAGTCGGGTGGCGGTAGCTGCCAGGAAGCCTGCTGATAAGGCTACAACAATCGTAAATGCTATGGGTGGCGTTATCTCCGCCGCTGGTATTGGCTTCTTGATTGCCGGAGCGACATCTGAGCCTCCGAAGACGGAATACGGCGGGCTCCGGAATCTGGTGTTGGGATTTTATGGGTTGGTATTGCTGGGTTTAGGCATTCCACTACTGTTCTTCCAAGGGAAAAACGGCCGTTTGCGCCAGTTACGCCAGGCCCGCAAAGCCGCCGAGGCCCCTGCACCGGGAGCTTCCCCGGCAGTTGATCAAAAGCCAGCCAATAAGCGTAGCACGGGAGGATTGGTGCTGGTTTTACTAGGTGCCCTATGTATGTCGTCACTAGTGATACCTAGCTTTCTGGCCTTTTTATTAGTGCCCATCGGGCTTATATGCTTAGTTATCGGACTGGTTTCGATTCTGCTTGGGGAAGTAGATTTTTAGCAGCTTAGCACTACATCGGGTCCACGTCGGCGGCCAGGCGCACCTGCTTGAACTCCTTCTGGTCGCGCACCACATTCATGGCTTCCAGAATATCAGCTTTGGCGGCACGTAGCACGGTGTGCTCCCGGCTGAGCTTGATGGTTATTTCCTGGAGGTAGAAGTTGCGGATGCGGAAAATGTAAGGTGCTTCCGGCCCCAGTACGGCTTCCCGGCCCAGCCGATCCACCAGTTCCTGGGTGAGTAGAATGGCAGCCCGCTCACCCACCACCGCATCCATGTGCTTCACCGTGAGCCGGATGATGCGCATGAATGGCGGGTAGCCATGCTCGCGCCGCTGCAGAATCTCGTACTCGTAAAACTCCAGGTAGTCGTTGCGGATTACCTTATCGAAGATTACCTGCTCCGGGTCACCGGTCTGGATAATTACGCGGCCCTTCTTGCCTTTGCGCCCAGCCCGGCCACTTACCTGCACAAACATTTGGAAAGCCCGCTCGTGCGCCCGGAAATCGGGGTAGTGAATGATGCTGTCGGCATTGATGATGCCCACTAAGCTCACGTTGGCGAAATCGAGGCCCTTGGTCACCATCTGGGTGCCCACCAGCACATTGGTGTTCTGCTTCTCAAAGTCAGAAATAATCTGCTGATAGGCGTTTTTGGCGCGGGTGGTATCCAGGTCCATGCGCTGCACGTTGGCTTGGGGCAGCATTACCTTCAGGTCGTCTTCCAGCTTCTCAGTGCCGAAGCCCACGGTTTTCACGTTGCGGGAGCCGCAGGCCGGGCACTGCACGTACATTCGCTCGTGGTAGCCGCAGTAGTGGCAGCGCAGCTCGTGGCTGTGCTTGTGGTAGCTGAGGCTCACGGCGCAGCTCTGGCACTTGGGTATCCAGCCGCAGTCGAGGCAGTTGATGAATGGGGCATACCCGCGCCGGTTCTGAAATAGAATCACCTGCTCCTTTTGGGCCAGCTTGCTCTCCATGGCCTGCATCAGCTCGGGCGTGAAGTGGTTGAGCATGGTTTTCTGCTCCCGGCTTTTGCGGGTATCCACCAGCTCCACTTCCGGTAAGCCCGCCTCCCCAAACCGCTTGGTCAGGGAAACCAGGCCGTAGCGGCCGGTACGCGTCTGGTAGTAGGTTTCCACGGCGGGCGTTGCCGAGCCCAGCAGGGTCTTGGCTCCCTGGAAGTTGGCCATCATCAGGGCCACCTCGCGGGCATTGTAGCGCGGGGCCGGGTCGTACTGCTTGTAGCTGGATTCATGTTCCTCGTCCACAATCACCAGCGCCAGGTTATCGAAGGGCAGGAACACGGCGGAGCGTACGCCCACCACCACCTGGAACCGCCCCGACAGCACCCCATTCCACACTTCCACCCGCTCATTGTCGGAGAATTTGGAGTGATAGACGCCCAGCCGGGAGCCGAATACGCGCATCAGCCGGGTGACAATCTGGGCAGTAAGGGCAATTTCGGGCAGCAGGTACAGCACCTGCCCGCCGCCGTCCAAAGCCTGCTTGATCAGGTCGATGTAGATTTCGGTTTTGCCCGCGCCCGTTACGCCGTGCAGCAGCACAATATCCTTGTCCTGAAACTGGCGCATGATGTCCTCCCGGGCTTCCTGCTGGGCCTCACTCAGGGTAAAATGGATTTTGGCCTCGGCATCGTCCTCATCCAGCGGAAAGCGCGACACAATCTGGTCGAACTGCTCCAGCACCCCGTTTTTGATGAGCGTATTGACGGCCGAAGGGGAGAGGTGCGGGGCCGACGTCAGGTAGGCCTTCTCAATGCCCCGGTGGTTGGCGAATTCGTTTTGATAGACCGGCACCTTTTGCAGATAGCGCATCAGCACATCCAGTTGCTTGGCCTTGGTGGCCAGCTGCGCAAACAGCTGTTCCAGCGCCGCCTCCGCAATGTACTGGTGCGCCAGCCGCACTTTCTTCACCACCTTGGGCGAGTATTTATCCTGCAGATGCTCAAACAGAAACACCACGTCCTTCTGCATCAGGGACTTGATGTACTTGTGAAAGGACGCAATACCCAGCAGTTCGCCCACTTCCGTGAACGTCATGGATTTGCCTTCCTCGCCGGTGCTCAGTGCATCCACCACTTTCTGCTCCTGCTCACTGAGCGGGTAGGGGTTGGTTTCCGCCTCAAAGGCTGGATGAAGCTGCACCCGGCTTTCGGAACTGAGCTTGAGGGCCGAAGGCAGGGCCGCATTGATGACTTCACCCAGCGTACAGAGGTAGTAATCGGCCATCCACCGAAACAGCTTCAGCTGGGGCTGGGTCACTACCGGCGCATCGTCGATGAACTCCAGAATGTACTTGGCCTGGTATTCCTTAGGCGGATTCTCGTGTACGGCGGCTACAATGCAGCTCAGGGTTTTCTTGGCCCCGAACTGCACAATCACGCGTCCGCCCACCACCACTTGGTCGTTCAGCTCAAAGGGGACGCGGTAAGTATATAGCTTGGGCAGCGGCAGGGGCAGAATCACGTCCGCAAACAGCGTTAAGCGGTCAGCGGCCGGTTCGGGCTGGGGCTGCACAAAATCAAACGTGAGGCTCAAAGGCAGAGACGAAGAAGCACAGGCTTCTTCCAGTTTAAAGCAGTAAAAACCGGGGTTGGCGTGAGCAGAGTATAGCAGGATAACCGCCCGGCCGACGGCTGGCCCCGGTCAGTAAAGATACGGTGCTGCGGTTCTTCTAGCACCCGCCACGCACCCGCTAAAGAGAAAACCCGGCCACCAGGGGCCGGGTTTTCTCTTTAGCTGTTTTCGGTGGTCGGGGCATCCGTGGCCGGCTTGCGACGCGGCGGCCGGGGCTTGCGCTTAGGGGCCGCTACGGGCACTTCCGGGGTAGTAACTACCGCCGGTGCTGCCGGAGGCACTACCGTCGATGTCGGTGTTGCTGTTTCTACCCCCGTTGCTGGTGCAGCCTTTCTGGCGGGCCGTTTCCGGGCTGGTGCCTTTTTCGCCGGAGCTGCCACTTCCGGCTCTGCCTGTGGTTCCGGAGCTGAAGCCGGTACCGCTACTGCTGCCGGTTTGCGCCGTGCGCGGGCTTTGGGCGTAGGAGCCGGAGTAAGGATTGGTTGCGTTGCTTCAACCACCGGTGCTGTGGGCTCCGTTGTGGCCGGCGTAGGAAGAGTAGCCTGTTCCGGTTCGGTTGGGTTTCCTTTCTTACGGCTTCTGCTTCGGCTGGCCGGAGCCTTTTTAGGCCGTGCCGTCGGGGTTGGGGTGTCCGATGCGGGTTGCGTTTCCGGCACTGATTGAGCTTCGGCCGATTGAGTTTCCTCAGTTACTACTGGCGGTTGTGACTCCGATTGAGCAGGAACTGCGGCTGCCACTTCATCAGCCGCAATGCGGGAGTCACTGGATTCAGGCTCGTGTTCCGCTTGCGGACTGTACAGCGGCTGCCGACCCGACCGCCCTTCAGTGCGCGCCGGCCGCTCCCGTTTGTTGCGACGGTTATTGCGGCTGCGGCGTCCTGTTTCTTCGCGTGCTGTATCAGATGTTTCCGCGGTATCCACTTCCTCCGCCGGCTGTTCTGCTACCGCAGGTGTAGGCTGGCGCAATGCTTCTTCCTGAATATAAACAATGTCGGAAGCCGGGATAAACTCATCAATGGCCGGTGCAGGAGGCTGCTCTTCAACGGTAGTAGCCTGCTCGGGAGCTTCAGTGGCAGCAGCTTCGGCGGCCAGACGGGCATGCTTCCGCTTAGTGCGCTTGGCACCGCCGCGTGAGCGACGCTTTTTCCGGCGTACCGGGTCTTCAGCAGATGCCTCTGCGGTTTCTTCCGGACTTTCCTCTTCGTCGGCCAAACCGGCCGTGTAGGCATGGTCGTATGCTGCCTCTGCCGATTCTTCTGCTTCTTCCTCTTCTGCTTCGTCGTCGCTTTCCAGCAGAATTCCCTGCCCATGGCGAGTAAGCGTGGCCTGCGACGGTACGGTTACTGCATCTTCACCGATGTCGATGCGCTCCTCGTCATCGTCTTCCTCCGGTTCCGGCTCAGATGGGGGAGGAGGTAAGGGCAAGGCAGCAATTTCACGCTCCAGATGTAGCACTTCCATGCGTACATCGGCCTGTTTCTCCAACCGACGCAGGCGCTCCAGCGTGCTTTCCAGAAACTGGCGGTGTTCGGGGGCGGATGCATACAGGGGCCGGTGTCCCAGCGCCTGCCGAATTCCTTCCCATTCCTTCTTAAACCGCCCGAAAGCAGCGTCAAAATACGTGCGGGTAAACCGCTCCCAGATGTAGTTCTCGGCTACATCGGATGGGTGCAGCATATCGGCCGCGTAAAAGCGGTAGTCGCGCAAATCATCCAGCAACAGCTCGTAGGCCGGGAAATATGTAACGTCGGGCAGCAGCTCGCTCAGGTAGTGGCAGGCAACCCGTAGCATCGATTTGCTGGCCGAGTTCAGGACCAGCGTATCCTTCAGGTGCCGTACCGGACTTACCGTCAGAATAAAGCGCAGCCTAGGGTTAATGCGCCGCAGATACGCGTGCGTTTCCGCTACTGCCGCAATAATATCATCGGCCGTCAGCAGCTCCTTATCGAACCTGTCAGCCGGTACCTTGTGGCAGTTGCTGACGATTTCGTCAGTTTCGCGCAAGCGGTAGGCGAAGGCAGAACCGAGCGTCAGCACCACGGCGTCGGCCGTAGCCAGAAATACGCCTACTTCGCGCGTCAGCGTCTGAATGTGCTGGAGCAGTTCAACGGGGGAGTCTGCGCCAATTTCAGCATGCAGGTCGTAGCTCTGCCAGCGGCCCCGGGCTTCTACCACGTGCTGTTGCCAATCTATGTCTTCCCCGGCGGCGGCCCGAAGTAGCCGGCATACGGAAATAGGGTTGAAAACGGTACCGAATGGATTGGCCATGGTCGCCACCTTAAACTCGCGCAGGCGGGAGCCGATGGAGTCCGAAAAGCAGGAGCCAATCGTCAACACCCGCGCAGAATGCGGCAGTTGTTGGGGATGAGGCGTAAGCGGTAGTTCAGTGCGAAACATTGCAAGTAATACGGCCCGGACCGGGCCAACGGATGGGCAACCTACTTAACATCCCGCGTTCAGCCAAACAATGGCAGGTTACGCGGGCGCGCGCCTGGCAGACGCGAGGTAGAGGCCCCGTAAGAGAATATCGGTTCAGCATGCCAGATCCTGGCCGCTGATTGTACGGACAAAGGTCACGAATAGTCGGCAGCTTCTCGCGCATCGGCGGCAACAAGCAGAAGCAAAACGCCCGGCTGCTTGCGCAACCGGGCGTTTATAGTAAACTAAGCGGCAGATAACTTATTCTGCCACTACGTTGAAGCGCACTTTGTGCTTCACTTCGCGGTGCAGGTCAGCCGTAGCAGTGTATTCGCCAACGGAGCCGGGCTCCGAGTCGAACGACAGACGCTTGCGGTCAACTTCAACACCTTTTGCTTTCAGGGCGTCAGCCAGCTGCAGCGTGGTTACACGGCCGAAGATTTTGCCGCTCTCACCTACTTTAGCCGGAATTTCCAGCACCATGTCGCCAATCTGGTCGGCAACAGCCTGCGCGTCGCCTTTGATTTTGTCAGCTTTGTGGGCTGCCTGGCGTACGTTTTCAGCTACGATTTTCTTGTTGGTCTTGTCGGCCAGAACGGCCAGACCCTGCGGGAGCAGATAGTTACGGCCGTAGCCGGGCTTTACAGCAACGATGTCGTTCTTGTAACCCAGGCCTTTAACGTCGTCTTTCAGAATTACTTCCATGTCGAAAATTAGTTTCTGGTTTCTGGTTTCTGGTTTTTAGTTATTGGCAGAATGTCAATGAGCATCAACCAGCAACTAGCAACCAGCAACTAGAAACTTATTTCAAAGAGTCGGTTACGTAGGGCATCAGGGCCAGGTGACGAGCTTTTGCTACGGCCTGGGCCACTTTGCGCTGAAACTTCAGGCTGGTGCCGGTAATACGACGGGGCAGGATGCGACCCTGCTCGTTCACGAACTTCAGCAGGAAGTTCGGGTCTTTGTAATCAACGTACTTAATACCGTTCTTCTGGAAGCGGCAGTACTTTTTGCGGGTATCCTGCTTGTGGATCTTTTCGTTGGCGAGGCTCATGATACTTATTGGGCTACGGCTTCCGATTGTTTAACTTTCTGCTGGTTCATCTCGCCTTTACGACGACGCGCACCGTAGGCCACGGCGTGCTTGTCCAGTACAGTAGTGAGGAAACGGATAACCCGCTCGTCACGACGGAACGCGAGTTCCAGCGTGTCTACCACGTTACCTTCACCGGTGAACTCCACGAGGAAGTAGTAGCCAGTGTTTTTCTTCTGAATCGGGTACGCCAGTTTCTTGAGGCCCCAAGCTTCAGTGTTGATGATGTCGGCGCTATTTTCCTTAAGCACCTGCGAGAACTTCTCGACCGTCTCTTGCACTTGGCTCTCGTTCAGCACGGGAGTCAGAATGAAGACCGTCTCGTAATTTCTTACTGCCATTACGACGGGGTGAAATTGATGTGAAAAACTAAATGAGGGGCAAAGATAACGGAATTTACCGCACCTACTACTGCTCAACCCGTCTTTTTGTAGAAAACTCAGGTTGGTAAGAAATTGACTATCAAACCTAAAACTAATCGGCGGGTTGGTTGTCATCTATTCTGAATAGAGCAAGTACTGCTGTATTCCCTAATTAATAAGGAGGTAGAAGAGGAGGACTTACTGGCTGGGCGACGAATAGCATTTGGTATTCTGCGCAGCCACTTATCGGTTCTTAGAATGTTTCTAAGCTTTCCGAATAGGGCGAAAATTAGCCCGGGCTGGTTTGTTCTCTGGGTTTCCCGACCTACATTTGTGGCCTTGAAGCACCCCCGCGTTTCTTTTTTCCAGTCAAATTGTGCTATGGATAGCATCCGACTACGACCCCTTTCCCGCCTCTTTCTCGCTCTGTCTCTGTTCTTTGCCAGCGTAGGTTCTTCCTTTGCTCAGGGAACTGCGACCGACCCGAGCAAAGCAGGCGTGGCACCCGGCGCTACGGCGGCCGCTGCCCCCGCCGCCGCAGCTGGCGCCCCCGCTGGTGACGCTGCTGCCATTGCCGCTGGCGACGCTTTATTCAAAGGCAACTGCGCCCAGTGCCACGCCGTGAACGACGTAGTAGTTGGTCCGGCTCTGGGTGGCATTACCAAGCGCCGCCCCATGTCCTGGATTATTCCATGGGTGAAGAATTCCAGCAAGTTGGTAGCCAGCGGCGACGAATATGCCGTGAAGCTGTTCAACCAGTACCAGAAGCAGCAGATGCCCAGCTTCCAGCTGTCGGATGCGGAAATCACTTCGATTGTCGCTTACATCACGTCAGAAGAAGGCAAGCAAGGTCAGAAGACTGACCTGAACGCTAAAAGCGGCGACCAAGCTGCTGTAGACGGTACGGCTGCTGCTGCCGGTGACGAAGCTGGTTCCAGCAAAACGATGAACGTATTGCTCATCGTGCTGGTGGTAGTGCTGATTGTGCTGGTGGTAACGCTGGTTATCATCGCCAACATCATGAAGGATGTGTTGCGTGGCCGGAAGGACATTGATGGCCGCGACCTGGAAGTGATTGACCAGCGCTTTGATTTCGCCAAAATCTACAAGTCGACGGCCGTACGCGGTATTGTCGGAACGGTATTCGTGCTGGCCGTATTGTACGAGACCATCCAGGGTGCTATGGGTGTAGGCCTGCAGCAGGGCTACCAGCCCACCCAACCGATTGCCTTCTCGCACAAGCTGCACGCTGGCGAAAACCAGATCAACTGCGCCTATTGCCACACTTCGGTGTACAAGAGCAAATCGGCCAATATTCCCTCGCCGAACATCTGTATGAACTGCCACTCGCAGATCAAGACGGAGTCGCCGGAAATCAAGAAAATCTACCGCGCCATTGAGCGTAAGCAGCCGATTCAGTGGGTTCGTATTCACAACCTGCCTGATCTGGCTTACTTCAACCACTCGCAGCACACGCAGGTGGGCGGCATTGAGTGCCAGACCTGCCACGGCCCCATCCAGAACATGGACGTGGTATATCAGTATTCAGCTCTCACCATGGGCTGGTGCATCAACTGCCACCGCGAAACTCCGCTCAACACCAAGGGCAACGGCTACTACGACAACCTCGTGAAGCTGCACGACTCGGAGAATGGTGCTGTACCGTTCACCGTATCGTCGAACGGCGGCACGGAGTGCTCGAAGTGCCACTACTAGTAAGCTAGGGCCTTGGGCGCCTCGGTTTCTGATCTTACTGTCAGCAGCCAGGGCGCTCAGGGCCCCACCTACCTTTAAAAACAGCCTACTTAGCGACTTACCGGACCGCAAATCCAAGTCCCTAAGTCTCTAAGACCCTAAGTTCCAAAAACACGATGCAAGAGTCGCCTAAGTACTGGAAGGGAATTGAGGAACTGGAGAACTCACCGGAGTTCGTGAAGAATGCACTCACTGAGTTTGCTGACTTCCTACCGGTGAAGGAATCCCATGGCACCTCGGATGCCACGGTGGCCCCGCGCCGCGACTTCCTCAAGCTCATGGGCTTCGGCTTGGCCGCAGCCACCCTCGCCAGCTGCGAGACCCCCATTAAAAAGGCTATTCCCTACCTCAACAAGCCCGAGGAGGTAGATCCGGGTATTGCCAACTTCTACGCTTCTACCTTCTTCAACGGCCAGGACTATAACAGTGTGCTGGTGAAAACCCGTGAGGGCCGTCCGATTAAGCTGGAAGGTAATCCAGAATCGCCCATCACGCGTGGCGGTCTGTCGGCCCGCGCGCAGGCTTCGGTATTGAGCCTGTATGATGGTGCCCGCCTGCAGCACTTCGCTAAGAAAGGTGCCAAAATCGATAAGGATCAGCTGGACCAGGAAGTGCGTAATGCACTGGCTGGCGCCGGCCGCGTGGCTATTGTATCGCACACCATCATCAGCCCTTCTACCAAGAAGGTAATTGCTGAGTTTGCTGGTCGTTTCGCTGGTACGGAGCACGTGATGTACGACGTGAATTCGGCATCCGGCCTGCTGCGTGCTAATGGCGGCGTAATACCTGCCTATGACTTCAGCAAAGCGGATATTATTGTAAGCTTCGGTGCTGATTTCCTGGGTACCTGGTTGTCGCCCGTTGAGTTTGCCCGTCAGTACGTAACCAACCGTAAGGTTTCGAGCGAGAAGCGTAGCATGTCGCGCCACTATCAGTTCGAAACCAACATGTCGCTGACCGGCTCCAACGCCGACGTACGCGTGCCGCTGAAGCCTTCCGAACTGGGAGAAGCCGTGCTGGCCGTGTATAACTCGGTAGTTGGTGGCGGCAGTGCTTCCTCGTACACCGACAAGCGCATTCAAACGGCTGCTGCTGACTTGGCTAAAGCTGGTTCGCGTGGTCTGGTTGTATCTGGTTCGAATGACCCTGCTATCCAGACGCTGGTAGCTGCCATCAACCAGAAGCTTGCCTCTGCTGCCGTTGACGTAGCCAACCCCTCTATGATTCGTCAGGGGGATGATGCCAAAATGAGCAATCTGCTCAAGGCCATCAGCGCAGGTCAGGTAGGTGCTGTCATTTTCTACAACGCCAACCCGGTATTCGACCACCCGATGGGGGCGGATCTGGCGGCTGCGCTGAAAGCCGGCAAAGTTCGCACGACCATCTCGCTGAACGACCGTCTGGATGAAACCGGCGAGCTGTGCACCTACGCCGCTCCCGACCACCACTTCCTGGAATCGTGGAATGACTACGAGCCCAAACGCGGCTATCTGAGCCTGGCTCAGCCGGTTATTACGCCGCTGTTTGCCACGCGTCAGGCTCAGGATTCACTCCTGACCTGGGCCGGTAACCCCACCACGTACTACAACTACCTGCGCACGCAGTGGAAAGGTGTACTGGGTGGCGACTTCAACAAAGCCTGGGATAAGGCAGTGCACGACGGTGTAGCTATGGGTTCCGCCGCTCCGGCTGCTCCCGCACAAACGGCTGCTGCTCTGGATGCAAATGCGGCCATTTCGGCTATCAAATCGGCTCCGAAGCCCTCGGGTATTGAGCTAGCCGTGTATGAAAAAATAGGTGTTGGCAACGGTGCTGATGCAAACAACCCCTGGCTGCAGGAATTGCCCGATCCGGTAACCAAAGCTACCTGGGGCAACTACGTAACTGTACCACGCGCCTACGCTGTAGCCCAGAAATGGGAGCAGGGTGATGTGGTTAAAGTAACGGTAAACGGCAAATCGGTTGAACTGCCCATTCTGATCCAGCCGGGTCAGGCGGCCGGTACCATCGGTATTGCTCTCGGCTATGGCCGAACGAAAGCTGGCAAAGTTGGCAACGACCTAGGGCAGAACGTACTGCCGCTACTGACGATGCGCAATGATGCTATCAGCTATGTTGCTTCGGCAACGCTGGCAGCTACCGGCACGCAGGAGCCCATTGCCCAGACGCAGACGCACCATACCATCATGGACCGCAAGCCGGTGGTGCAGGAAGCTACGCTGGCGCAGTACATCAAAGACCCCAAAGAGGTAACGGAATACGAAAAGATTTCGACCCCCGACGGCCTGCAGAAGCCTAACAAGGTTTCGCTGTGGCAGGACTACGAATACAAGAACCACCACTGGGGCATGGCCATCGACCTCAACTCCTGCATCGGCTGCGGCTCGTGCGTAGTGGGTTGTCAGGCTGAGAACAACGTAGCGGTAGTAGGAAAGCAGGAAGTAATCAACCGTCGCGAGATGCACTGGATGCGTATCGACCGGTATTACAGCTCCGATGCGCACAAATCCGACTTCGAGACCAAAGGCAAGCTCGATACTTACGCGGCTATGGAAGACCCCTCCGAGAATCCCTCGGTTATCTTCCAGCCGATGATGTGTCAGCACTGCAACCACGCTCCTTGCGAAACGGTGTGCCCTGTACTGGCTACCACCCACAGCTCGGAAGGTCTGAACCAGATGACCTACAACCGTTGCGTGGGCACGCGCTACTGCGCAAACAACTGCCCCTACAAGGTTCGTCGCTTCAACTGGTTCTCGTACTACACCAACGAGAAGTTCGAAACCGTAAACGGCCACATGTTCACCGACCTGGGCCGCATGGTACTGAACCCCGACGTAACGGTACGGGCCCGCGGTGTGATGGAGAAATGCTCGCTTTGCGTGCAGCGTATCCAGCTCGGTAAACTGGAAGCCAAGAAACAGAAGCGTCGTCCGAAGGATGGCGAGATTGTCTCGGCTTGCGCCCAGTCCTGCCCCACGCAGGCCATCGTATTCGGTGATATGCGTGACCCCGAGTCGCGGATCTCGCAACTGCTGCGTCGTGAAGATGGTGAGCGTGCCTTCCACGTGCTTGACGCCATCAACGTACAGCCGAACATCACGTACCTGACGAAGATCCGTAACACGGAAACGTCGGAGTTCAACGCCTAGAAACAGAGCCACGGGGGAGGGCAGAAGCGCCCACTGCACTATTGCCCTCCCTCACTACTCCTTTAAGTCCAAAAAACTATGCAGCACGTATCGCCTGTACGGGAGCCGCTCGTTACCGGGGGGAAAACGTACCACGACGTCACCCAGGACGTGTGCCGCCAGGTAGAAGCCGCCCCGAATATTCGGTGGATGGCCGCCCTGAGCGTCGCCCTCTTCCTCCTCGGTGTATTCTTCTATTCTGTATACCGCACCCTCTGGTATGGTATCGGTGAATGGGGTCTGAACAAAACCGTAGGCTGGGCCTGGGACATCACCAACTTCGTATGGTGGGTAGGTATCGGTCACGCCGGTACGCTGATTTCAGCAGTTCTGCTGCTGTTCCGCCAGAAGTGGCGCACTTCTATCAACCGGGCAGCTGAGGCAATGACCATCTTTGCTGTAATCTGCGCCGCCATGTTCCCGGTACTGCACATGGGCCGTCCGTGGTTGGCTTTCTACGTATTTCCCCTGCAAAACACGCTTGGTTCGCTGTGGGTAAACTTTAACTCGCCGCTGCTGTGGGACGTGTTTGCTATTTCGACCTACTTCTCCGTGTCGCTGGTGTTCTGGTACACGGGTCTAGTGCCTGACTTCGCAACCATCCGTGACCGTGCCAAAGGCCCTATCGCTAAAGTAGCTTACTCGCTGCTGAGCTTCGGCTGGAAAGGCTCGGCTAAGCACTGGAGCCGCTACGAAACGGTTTCGCTGATTCTGGCCGGTGTTTCTACCCCGCTGGTACTCTCGGTACACACTATCGTATCGATGGACTTTGCTACCTCGGTAGTACCGGGCTGGCACACCACCATCTTCCCTCCCTACTTTGTAGCTGGTGCTATCTTCTCCGGCTTTGCCATGGTATTGACGCTGATGCTCATTACCCGCGTAGTGTTTAAGCTGGAAGACTACATCACCATCGAGCACATTGCCCTCATGAACAAAATCATGATGATTACGGGCTCGATTGTAGGTGTGGCTTATATCACGGAGTTCTTCATTGCTTGGTACTCGGGCGTAGAATTTGAACAGTACGCCTTCATTAACCGCGCTACCGGTCCTTACTGGTGGGCTTACTGGTCGATGATGACCTGCAACGTAATTACGCCACAGCTGGTGTGGTTCCGTCGGGTGCGTTACAGCATTCCGCTGACGTTCATCCTCTCCATTATCGTGAACATCGGTATGTGGTTCGAGCGTTTCGTGATTATCGTAACCTCCCTGCACCGTGACTATCTGCCATCGAGCTGGGCTATGTTCTCGCCCACTATTATCGACATCGGCATCTATGTTGGTACCATTGGCCTGTTCTTCACGCTGTTCCTGCTGTTTGCCAAGTTCTTCCCGGTAATCAACATGGCGGAAGTGAAGTCGGTCCTGAAATACACGGTGGACAATGGCCCGACCTACACTGGTCACGACCCGCACCACCACGCTCATCAGTCTGCCACCACTCACGGGGTTCCGGCCTCGGCCTCTGTAAACTACGATAAGCATGACTAAGCGCTTCGCCCTCGGCATCTTCGACGACGAAGACGTGCTGCTGCACGCCGTTGAAAACGTCCGCGAAGCGGGCGTTAAGATCTACGAAGTTTTCACGCCGTTTCCAATCCACGGGATGGATGATGCTCTCGGCATCGAACGTTCCCGTCTGCCCATTGCGGCCTTCTTCTTTGGCCTGACGGGTCTGTGCTTCGCTCTGTGGCTGCAGATCTACACGCTGGGTTTCGACTGGCCCATGATTATCGGTGGTAAGCCGCACATTGCGCTGCCAGCTTTCATTCCGGTATCATTCGAGTTGACGGTACTTTTCTGCTGTCATGGTATGGTGATTACTTTCTATACCATCAGCAAACTCTATCCGCGCTGGAAAACGCCGGTGCTGGATGTCCGCTCTACTGACGACAAGTTTGTAGTGGCTATTGAGGTGAACGAAAATACCGATATGACCAAGCTGACCCAACTGCTGCGTGACAACGGCGCTTCGGAGGTGAACCAAAAAGAAATGTCTAAGTTCTAATGACGCATTCGCTGAAACTAACTCTGCAAGCGTCGGCGGTTCTGCTGGCATCGGTGTTCACCACCGCCTGCAACCGCGCCGATGACCCCGGCCTGGAGTACGCTCCGGAGATGTACGAATCGATTCCGTACGACCCACTGCGCCAGATTAACGCCAACACGGTTAACCCCATGGGCATCAACGAGCGCACCCCTGCGGTGGGCACGGTGGCCCGCGGTAAGGCTAACTACTATACCCACATTGCCAAAGACGATGTGGCCACCGCTGAAACCACATTGCGTAACCCGTTCCCCTATACCAAGGAGAATCTGGAAGAAGGCAAAGTGCTGTACTCACGCAATTGCCAGCACTGCCATGGTGAGCAGGGCGACGGTCAGGGTCCGGTAGGGGCGAAGTTCAAAGGGGTACCGAACTACTCGGCTGGTGCCTACAAAACGATGAACGACGGCCACATCTACCACGTGATTCAGTGGGGACGCAACCGCATGATGCCGCACGGCTCGCAGGTGAACCCGGAGGAACGCTGGAAAATTGCCATGTATGTACGTGCTCTGCAACTCGGCAAAGGCCCCGATGGGCTGGCTGACATGGTGAAAGCCGGTGGCGCAAGCGCCAATGTACCCACGGCAGACTCTACCATGACCAGTGGTCAGGTGAAAGAAAACCCCACGAAGGCGGGCTCCGATAAGGCATCGGAAACGCCCGGTCAGGGGGACAAAGCAAACAACGGAACGGCTATTTAACTGACTTCTATGGCAACTCTGACGCATCAAGAAAGCGTTACGGCTGAATACCTGGAGGTTACGCCGGGTACCCGTAAAAACTTCATGTTGATTATCGTAGCAGGCGTTGTTCTGCTGGCAATCGGCATCATTATGTCCATGATGGGGATTGGGGCAGCGCATCACGAAGGTGCTGCCGCTGCTCACGGCGCCGCGCATGGTGCTGCTGAACATCACGGCAGTGCTCCCTGGCTGAAACGCCTGATTGTAAGCTTGTGGCACAACAATGTATTCTTTACCGGCGTCGCCGCTATTGGTACAGTGTTCGTGGCTATTCAATACGTAGCCTATGCCGGCTGGTCGGTGCTGATTAAGCGCGTAGCGGAGGCACTGAGTGCTTGGCTGATTCCGGGTTTGGTGATTATGATTGTGGTGTTTGGCATCAGCTATTTCACGCACGACATCTTCCACTGGACGCTGCCGGGCATTATGGAGAAAGGCAATGCCAACTATGATGAAATCATTGCTGGTAAATCAGGCTTCCTGAATCTGCCCTTCTACATTGCCCGCATGGTCATCTTCCTGGGGCTGTGGGCTTTCTTTACCAAACGTCTGCGCGACCTGTCGCTGGCCGAAGATCTGAACGGCGGTACGGAGTACTTCCACAAGAGCATTAATGTATCAGCGCTGTTTCTGGTGATTTTCGCCGTTTCATCGCCTATTGCGGCCTGGGACTGGGTAATGTCGATTGACACGCACTGGTTCTCCACTATGTTCGGCTGGTACATCTTTGCCTCTTGGTGGGTATCGGGTCTGGCTGCCATCACGCTGTGCACCATCCTGCTGAAACAAGCCGGCTACCTGCAGTGGGTGAAGGAAGGGCATCTGCACGACTTAGGTAAATTCATGTTCGGTTTCAGCATCTTCTGGACCTACGTGTGGTTCTCGCAGTTCATGCTGATCTGGTATGCTAACCTTCCGGAAGAATCGGTGTACTTCAACCAGCGCCTCGGTGGCTTTGATGGTCAGTATACCTGGATGTTCTTCGGCAACCTGCTCATCAACTTCGTATTCCCCTTCTTGGTGCTGATGACCCGGGATGCGAAGCGTCAGATGATTATGATGAAAATCGTGAGTATTGCCATTCTGGTAGGCCATTGGTCGGACTTTTATTTGGCAATCATGCCCGGAACGATGAAGGCTGGAAACGGGTTTGTTATTGAGATAGGCGTAGCACTGATTTTCTTGGGTGCTTTCCTGACTCTGATGACTAACCGTTTGGCTCAGGCATCTCTGGTGCCAGTGCATCATCCTTTCCTGGATGAAAGCGTCCACCACACCACCTAAATTTGAAGAAGCTAAGAGTTGGAAGCTGGGAGTGAGAATATTCTCCACCTAGCTCCTGACTCCTGGCTCCTAGCTTCTAACTTCTTTCCAAATGACTACTCTTGGTATTCTTCTGGTGCTGGTGTTGCTGCTGGTCGTGTTCGGCCTGCTGTTCCGCCTCCAGATCCTGACCTCTATTTTCTCGGGCAGTTCAACCCGTGAAGTAGGGGTAAGCAACCGCGTAAATGCCATCATGTGCATTATCTTTCTGGTTGTCGGTGGTGCGGCCTTTGCTTGGTCGTTCGTTGACAACTACGATAAGATGAACCCGCCTATTGCTTCCGTTCACGGTCATGCTACCGAGCGGATGTTCTGGACGACCATGATTATTCTGGGGATTGTATTCACGCTTACCCAGGTGCTGCTGTTCGTGTATTCGTACAAGTATCAGCACAAAGAGGGCCGTCGGGCTTTCTTCTTCCCACACAACAACAAAATTGAAGTTATCTGGACGCTGATTCCGGCCGTAGTGATGGCGGGTCTGGTATTCGCTGGCTGGAAAGAGTGGACCCGTATTACGGGACCGGCTCCTAAGGATGCTATTGTACTGGAAGTAATGGGTAAGCAGTTTAACTGGCTTGTTCGTTACCCTGGCCGCGACCAGAAACTGGGCTTGGTGAACTACCGCCTGATCGACGCAACCAATGAGTTTGGCTTCGATTTGAGTGACCAGAACGGCATCGATGACTTCGTAGCCCCCGAGATTCACGTGCCGAAGGGCCATCCGGTACTGCTGAAGATTCGCTCGCGTGACGTACTGCACGCTGTATATATGCCGCATTTCCGCGTGCAGATGTATGCCGTTCCCGGTATGCCGACCAAGTTCTGGTTCACCCCAACCAAAACGACCGACGAAATGCGCGCCCAGACTGGTAACCCCAAGTTCAACTATGAATTGGCGTGCAACCAGATCTGCGGCCGTGGCCACTTCGCTATGAAGCTCAACATTGTGGTGGATGATCCGGACGACTACGTGGCTTGGTTTGCCGCTCAGAAGTCATTTTCGGAACAAAACCCAGATGTTCTAGCCAGCTTCAAACAGAAGTCGAACAAACTGGTTGAGAAGGAAGATGCTGCTCCGGCCGCTGCTGCCGTAGTTCCCGCCGCTAAGGCTTCGCTCTAAACTAATTTAATCGCACGCTTCACCATATGGCTGCTAACATTCCTACTCACGCGCAAGTGCAGGGTGGCATCGGGGCTACCGAGCCAGGCATTTCGCACGACGAGCACCTGCACCACGACGAGCACCACGAGCAGAATTTCCTGCAGAAGTACGTCTTCAGCACCGACCACAAGGTTATTGCCAAGCAGTTCCTGATTACGGGTATCTTCTGGGCTATCATCGGTGGTACGCTGTCGAGCCTGTTCCGTCTGCAACTCGGTTGGCCCGAGGCTACTCTGGAGTGGCTTCAGCCTTTCCTGGGTAAGTGGATCGAAGGCGGAAAGCTGAACCCAGAGTTCTACCTCGCTCTGGTTACGATGCACGGTACCATCATGGTATTCTTCGTGCTGACGGCCGGCCTGTCTGGTACTTTCTCTAACTTCCTGATTCCGCTGCAGATTGGAGCCCGCGACATGGCTTCGGGTTTCATGAACATGCTCTCGTACTGGTTCTTCTTCCTGTCGAGCGTAGTAATGTTCACGTCGCTGTTCATCGAAACCGGTCCTGCCGCTGCCGGCTGGACAATCTATCCGCCACTGTCGGCGCTGCCCCAGGCCATTTCGGGTTCAGGCATGGGCCAGACGATGTGGCTGGTATCGATGGCACTGTTCATCGTATCGCAGCTGCTGGGTGGTGTGAACTACATCACGACGGTAATCAACCTGCGTACGCAGGGTATGAGCATGAGCAAACTGCCCCTGACCATCTGGGCATTCTTCCTCACTGCTGTTCTGGGTCTGTTGTCGTTCCCCGTACTGTTCTCGGCTGCACTGCTGCTGATCTTTGACCGTTCGTTCGGTACGTCTTTCTTCCTGTCGGATATCTATATTGCCGGTAAAGCACTGTCGAACACCGGCGGTTCGCCCATCCTGTTCCAGCACTTGTTCTGGTTCCTGGGTCACCCAGAGGTGTACATCGTAATCATGCCCGCCATGGGTATGGTGTCGGAAATTCTGGCTACCAACGCCCGCAAACCCATCTTCGGCTACCGTGCCATGATTGGTTCCCTGCTTGGTATCTCGCTGCTGTCGTTTATCGTGTGGGCTCACCACATGTTCGTAACCGGCATGAATCCCTTCCTGGGTTCAGTGTTCATGTTCCTGACGCTGATCATTGCAGTGCCTTCCGCCGTGAAGACCTTCAACTGGCTGGCTACGCTGTGGCGCGGTAACATTCGCCTTACCACGGCTATGCTGTTCTCTATCGGCTTCGTGTCGCTGTTCATTGCCGGTGGTCTGACGGGTATTGTACTCGGTAACGCTGCGCTGGACATTCAGATGCACAATACCTACTTTGTGGTAGCTCACTTCCACTTGGTAATGGGTTCGTCGGCTTTCTTTGGTCTGTGGGCTGGTGTATATCACTGGTTCCCCAAGATGTTCGGCCGTATGATGGACGAAAAACTGGGCTACATCCACTTCTGGCTGACGTTCATTGGTGTATACCTGGTGTTCCTGCCAATGCACTACGTGGGTATTGCCGGTTTCCCCCGTCGTTACTACGCTTGGACTGGTTTTGACACGTTCAGCCAGTTTGCTGACCTGAACAAGTTTATTTCGGTAGCTGCTATTGTGGCTTTCATCGGTCAGTTCATTTTCATCTTTAACTTCTTCTACAGCATCTTCCGTGGCCGTCGGGCTACTGAGAACCCTTGGAACTCGACGACGCTGGAGTGGACGACGCCAGTTGAACTGGGTCACGGCAACTGGCCCGGCGCTATTCCGGCTGTTCACCGTTGGCCGTACGACTACAGCAAGCCCGGTGCCGCTGAGGATTTCATTCCGCAGCACGTTCCTTACTCGCAGACTCAGTCGTCGAACCTGCCGTACGAGAAAGAAATGGAATAAGTGTCTTCGGACATCTGCCTTCTAAAAACGGGCCGCTGTATCCACGGCGGCCCGTTTTACTTTTCTAAAGGGAAACCGGTTCGGCAGCGCCGGGCAAGGTTTCCCTTTTTCATTATCCGTGCTGAGATTATCAGCCGACTATTTCTCCTTTATTCAGGCGAGTATGTCAATACCTGCATTTGTGCGGCGCTTTCGGTTCTGGGGCATCCTGACAGTGGCGGCCGTGTACGTTTTGATTCTGGTAGGCGGGGTAGTGCGTAGCACAGGCTCTGGAATGGGCTGTCCCGACTGGCCGAAGTGCTTTGGTACCTGGGTGCCACCCACTCATATCAGCCAACTACCAGCCAATTACAAGGAAATCTACACGGCCCAGCGCGTCGAAAAAAACAAGAAGCTGGCCGCCCGGCTGGAGCGTATGGGGTTTCATCAGGTGGCCGGGGACATTTTTGCACACCCCACACAATACATTGAAACTGACTTTAACCCTGTCAAAACCTGGATTGAATACGTCAACCGGCTGGTAGGAGCCTTGATTGGATTATTCGTATTCGGAACAGTGGTATTTGCCCTGCCATACTGGCGCCGCGACCCGGCAGTATTCTGGCTGGCATTTGGCTCTTTCATCCTGACTGGTGTACAAGGCTGGCTAGGCTCTTTGGTTGTGTCGACCAACTTGTTACCCATCATGGTAACTATTCATATGGGGCTGGCCTTGGTGATTGTGGCTATGTTGCTGTATGCCGTCGACCGTTCGCAGCGAGGTATGATAGCCGATAGTGGACCAGTGCATCGCATACCTGGATTAACAGCGGTGCTGTGGACTGCGGTGTTATTCACATTCGGTCAGATTGTACTGGGTACCCAAGTGCGGGAACAGATTGACCTGATTGCGGCAGCGGCTAATTATCTGAACCGGGCTGGTTGGGTAGAGCAGCTAGGTGGTAGCTTCCGCTTTCACCGTACGTTTTCGGCTGTATTGCTGCTGCTCAACGTGTATCTGGCGTATAGACTGTACGCGTTACCGGTCCGGCGGCTACATAGACTGGCTACGGCTATTCTGGTATTAATAGCAGGCGAGATACTGGCCGGCATTGTACTGGCGTACTTTTCATTTCCGGCGGCAGTGCAGCCGATTCACCTCACGTTGGCGACGCTGCTGTTCGGAGCCCAGTTTTTAGCACTGGTTGCCTATCAGCAGACCACGAAGTTGCGGCGGCAGGTGGCTACTCCGGCCGTTGTTGCGTAACTTTGCGGCCCCGTTTGGCGGACTTTTTCGCCGCGCAATCTGTTTTCAGCAGTTGATGAGCAAGGCTAGGGCGTTTTTTCAGTTACTCAAATTCCGGCTGGCTCTTACTGTCGCCTTCTCCAGTGCTATTGGCTACCTGCTGGGTGCCCATGAACTGGACTGGGGCAGGGCGCTGCTGGTACTGGTAGGGGGGCTGCTGGTAACCGGCTCGGCGAATACCATCAACCAGATTTTTGAGATTGATCTGGACCGACAAATGAAGCGTACGGCCAAACGGCCATTACCGCTGGGTATCATTAGTCCGCAGGAGGCCTGGGTATTTGTAGTGGTGCTGGGCGTGCTGGGGTTAGGTCTGCTAACCTACTTCTTCAATCCGCTGGCGGCGGCCCTTTCGCTGGTTTCACTGATTTTATATGGTTTTGTGTACACCCCACTCAAAACCATTTCCCCAATCTGCGTGGCCGTGGGGGCTATTCCTGGTGGGCTACCACCACTTATCGGCTGGGTAGCGGCCACCGGGTTCCTGGGCACACAGGGGTGGATTCTGTTTGGTATTCAGTTTATGTGGCAGTTTCCGCACTTCTGGGCCATTGCTTGGGTGCTGGACGACGACTACAAGAAGGCTGGCTTCAAAATGCTGCCTACCCCCGGCAAAAAGGATCTGCGCACGGCATTTCAGATCATGACCTATACGCTGGTGCTGATTCCGCTGAGCCTGCTGCCGTTCTACTTCCATATGACGGGTACCACTTACCCGATGGTGGCGGCTATCTGTGGCGTGCTGTTTTTAATGCAGACGTTTTATCTGATGCGCACCGTAAGTAAAAAGGCAGCCATGAGTATCATGTTCGGTTCGTTCCTGTATCTGCCCATTGTGCAGATTGCGCTGGTCTTGGACAAAATATGACAGCGGATCAGAAGTGAGAAATCAGGCATGCGGAATGAGACAAAAGTGCTCCTTTCCATGTTTTTGAAGAGACTCACTTTGCTTGTCTTACTTCTCATTTTTCAAAAAATATGCATTCTTCCGAAGCATTGAATACCAAACAGCCGGCCACCGGGATTCACCCGACGCGCTTTCTGCTGATTCTGATGATTGTCAGCATCTTCATGATGTTTGCCGGTCTGAGCAGCGGCTACATTGTGCGCCGCAACGAAGGGAACTGGCTGGAGTTTGACCTACCGGCCGGCTTCATCTATACTACCCTGCTGATTGTAGTTAGCTCCATTACCCTGCAGTGGGCCTGGCTGGCGGCCCGTAAAGACAATTTGGCTCAGGTGCGCACCGCACTGGTAGTTACGTTTGCGCTTGGGGTGGCATTTTTGGTAGGCCAGTGGCTCTTGTGGGGGCAGCTGGTAGAGCAGCGGGTGTTTTTTGGGGGCACTGATGCCAACCCTTCCGGCTCATTTCTGTATGTATTAGTAGGTCTGCACGGTTTTCACATCATTACCGGGCTTATCTTTCTGATCAAGGTTCTGCGTAAAAGCTTTCAGTATCAGGTGCATTCCCGCCAGATGCTTTCTATTGGCAACGTCACCATTTACTGGCACTTCCTGGGCGCGCTTTGGTTGTACCTGTATTTGTTCCTACTTTTGAACCACTAGATTTTTGTCAACCCCGCACGCTATGTCCACCATTTCCACGACGCAGGTAATTTCTGACTCCGCCCTGGATAAGCCGCGCACCGGTACCTGGGACGGCGGGAACGAGCCTTTCAACGCGAGCTACGGCAAGCTGATGATGTGGTTCTTCCTGTTGTCGGATGCCTTTACCTTCGCGGCCTTCCTGACCACCTACGGCCTCATCCGTCACCGTTACGCTGCGTACGACCCGGCCGTGAACGGCGCTTTCCACTTCTCCACCAAGTGGTGGCCCGTGCCCGATAAGGTATTTAATGCCTTCCCTGGAATGGGTCATGCCGATGTGCCGCTGGGATTCGTGGCCCTGATGACGATGATTCTCATCTTCAGCTCCGTGACGATGGTACTGGCCGTAGAAGCTGGTCACCGCATGGACAAGAAGGATGTGCAGAAGTGGCTGTTGTGGACGATTTTGTTCGGCGCTACCTTCCTCAGCTCACAGGCGTGGGAGTGGAGCCACTTCATCCATGGTACTGAGAAGGGTACCTTGATGAACGATGGTACTGTATTCCATGGTGCCAATCTGGCCATGAATCAGTATGGTCCAGTGCTGTTTGCTGATTTGTTCTTCTTCATTACCGGATTCCACGGTACGCACGTATTCTCGGGTGTCTGCCTGTTGGTATGGTGCTTCATTGCTACCACCAACGGTACCTTTGAAAAGCGTGGGCACTACGAAATGGTAGAAAAAATCGGCCTCTACTGGCACTTTGTAGACTTGGTGTGGGTGTTCGTGTTTACGTTCTTCTACCTCGTTTAATTCAACTTCACAGTAACGCATTGGTCGGGTAGCGGCGGATAGTTCTTCTTTACCTGACCACGCATTTACTTTCTCAACAATGGCTCATCACGCTCCTGCCCAGTCAACGCATGTTGGCGAAATTCCGAAGCCGAACGTAGGGTGGATTTGGAAGACTTTCTTTGTGCTGGTTGGTATTACAGCCTTGGAATTCGTGTTCGTGTTCCTGATGGATCCCAGCACGCTGCGTAACTCCATCTTCATTGTTCTCACGATTTTTAAAGCATTCTTCATTGTAGCTGAGTTCATGCACCTGAAGCATGAAACCAAAGGCCTCATCTGGTCGGTGCTGATACCAATGGCCCTGCTGGTGTGGCTGCTGGTGGCACTGGTTACGGAAGGTAACGCCATTCACAACGCCATATACTAACGAATGCGGCCCCCACAAATTCTGGTGTTGGGCCTGATTCTGCTAGTTCCGGTACTGGCCTTTCTGTTTCTGAAAAGCTTTGGTACCAACCGTTACGCGCTGCCAACTTTCCTGCCCGACCGAGTAGATTCTACTCAGGTTGACGGAAAGTGGCAGCGCGATACTGTTTTTCACCAAGTCGGTGATTTTCAGTTTACCTCCCAATCCGGGCGGCAAGTGACGGGGGCGGAACTGCGCAGCAAGGGCCTGTATGTAGCCAGCTTTTTCTTTGCCTCCTGCCCCGGTGCCTGCCCGCGCATGAACAGCCAGCTGGTGCGAGTGCAGGAGAAGTTTCGTAGCGACCCGCGGGTACGGCTGGCCTCTTTCACCGTTGACCCCGCGCACGACTCAGTGGCTGTACTAGCCCGTTATGCGGAGGAGTACGGGGCCATTGCCGGCAAATGGTTTTTCCTGACCGGTGACAAAACGGCCCTGAACCGGTTAGCTACGCAGGAGTTCCGGCTGCCGGCTCCTACCGGCAGCGGTCCGGCACTGGTACACAGCCAAACGGTGTTTCTGGTGGACCGCAACGGACAGGTGCGCGGCTGCTACGAGGGCACCGACGAAAAGGACGTGAACCGCCTCATTACCGAAATAGACGTTCTGCTTTACACCTATGAACACCCCTGATCCAACCGTCAATCCGGCGGGCTTTACCAAGTACAAGGTAATAATGGTGGCTCTGGCCGCCATTATCCCGGTTGCTGTGGCCATTCTGTATTATTTCCCGGGCGTGTTCGTCATTCCGGGTCTGGATGTGAAGATGCTGCCGGCGGTAAATGCGGTGTTGAACTCCTTAACAGCCGTTTTTCTGGTGGTAGGCTATTACTTCATTCGGCAGAAGGATGTGGCGAAGCACCGGGCTATGATGGGACTGGCATTTCTGCTGGGTTCATTGTTTCTGCTCTCGTATGTAGCCTATCACTCACAGGTGCCCAGCACGAAGTTTGGGGGTACAGGCATAATTAAAGGCATCTACTACTTTATTCTGCTAACGCATATTCTGCTGGCGGCCGTGACGGTGGGCTTGGTATTGTTCACGCTTTACTTTGCCCTTACGGAGCAGTTTGCCAAGCACCGCCGCATTGCCCGCTGGACGTATCCCATCTGGCTGTATGTGTCGGTTACGGGTGTTATCGTGTACTTCATGATTTCGCCGTATTACACCTAATACCTGCTGAAATTATTGTCTGTGGTAGCCTGAACCCAGGAGGGCTGCGGATGGTTAGTCAAGCAACTTACCCTTAAGTCAGAAATCATGAAGAAAGCAGCGTTTGGCCGTTTTTTTGCCGTGCTGATTGTACTGTTGCTCAGTGTACTGCCACTGACTACGCAAGCACAATGCACCATGTGTAAAACGCAGGTGGAAGCCTCCCGACAGGAGAAGGATGGCTATGATACGACTGGCCTCAACAAAGGGATTCTGTTCCTGATGACCATTCCGTACGTGCTGATTGGAACCGTGGGCTTTTTCTGGTACCGGCACAGCCGGCAATTGAAGAAAAAGGCCGTTGGTCAGGCCTAACGCATGAATTCCACCTTCCTCAGCATTCTGCAGCAACGGTGTCCCCGATGCCACCAGGGGCCATTGTTCACGCACTCTGCCCTGAGCTTGGCTCATTTCACTGAAATGCCGGTGGCCTGTCCGGTTTGCGGGCAGGCCTATGAGCCGGAACCCGGTTTTTATTGGGGAGCCATGTACATCAGCTTTGCTTTCTCTACGGGTATTATGCTGGTAGTGGGATTTGCGGTGTACTACCTGCTCAACGACCCTGATACGTGGGTGTATACAACAGCCGTAGCCGTTGTAGCACTGGTACTTACACCTCTAAGCCTGCGTTATTCCCGGACGCTGATGCTATACTTCTTTGGTGGGGTAAAGTATGATAAACGCTACTCCATTCGGGGCTGAGAAAGGGTGCTGTTTGTATGGGTTAGGAAATGCCGCCATAGGGCGGCATTTTTGTTTGGTATCAAGGTTGTAGTGTCTTAGGCTCACCAGCCGTCCATTTTGTTGAAATTCCTGCGTTTATCTTCGGTTTGGCTGTTACTCGTGGCGCTGCTTTGCTTTGCAGGGGCCTACTTCAGCAACCGCTACAGCCAGAATCCCGAGATAGTGCTGCGGGCCTCCGCCACGCGGCTGCAGGATGCTCTGATGGAAGCGGAGCTGACCGGGGAGCGGGAATCAACGGATCTGCTGCAACGGCTGGCAACGGGGCGGGTGAGCTTCCGGAGCCTTACCAGTCACACTACCTATCCTACGTTCATCTTCCGCGGTGAGCAGGTGGTGTACTGGTCCGACCACACGGTGCGGCCGGATGTGGAGCAGGCGCTGCAGCGCTACCACGAGCGGCTGCTGGAAACCCGTTTCGGTAAGTTTTTGGTACTGCGCCACGTGGAAGGGCCCTACACGGTGCTCACCTACATTCCGCTGGAAATCAGCTACGGCATCAGCAACCGGTACCTGCGCGACGGGAATGGTCAAGGTATTTTTCAGGGGCAGAACGTACGGCTGGTAATAGAAAAACCGGGTCGGGAAACCGACCTGCCCCGGCTGGTATCCAACGAGGGTAACTACCTGTTTTCCATTGGAAGCCTGCAGGCGGACCCCATTACCGGGAAATATCTGCCGCTGCTGCTGCTGCTGCTGGGCGTGGCGGCCTATATAGCCGGGTGGGTGGTGCTGGCCCGCCGGGAGTTTGCGGCCGGTAGAATTGTGAAAGGCGTTGCGCTGCTGATTCTGCCGCTGGTGGCTTTTCGGGCACTGATTCTGTACCTGGGGCTACCGTTTTCCTTTCTGGAAGTGCGCATCTTTGACCCGCGCGTGTACGCCGCCTCCTGGATGTCACCTTCTCTGGGCGACCTGCTGCTGAATGCGCTGCTGCTGGCGGTACTGGCCTGGTACGGGCTGTTGCTGTTCCGGCGGTATGGGGTGCTGCGCCTGATGCAACGGGTGCAAAGCTGGCGGCAGCGGGTGCTGGCCGGGGCTGGGGTAGTGCTGGGTTTCTACGGGCTGCTGGAATTGCTGTTTGATTTCTACACCAGCAGCTTCAGCAACTCGCAGCTTATTCTGGATATCACGCAGGATATTCAGGTAAATCCCTTTAAGCTGGTGCTGGGTCTGGCTATTGTACTCCACACCGGCAGTTTCCTGGCCGGATTCTACATGCTGGCACAGCTGTTCAGTGCTATTGTGCGGCCGGTTACCCGCCGCATCGGCGTGCTGCTGCTGACGCTGAGTGGGGTAGTCTTTCTGGTGGCGGGGCTTGGTTTTGCGCAGGTGCACTGTACGCTACTGGGTATCACGTTGCTGTTTTTCCTGATTCTGCGCCTGACCGGGCTGAAGTCGGCCGGGGCGGTGCTGCCGTATCAGGTGTACCTGTTTATTTTCCTGATGCTGGGTATCAGCTCAGCGGTAGGGGCATTGGCGCTGTACGAGCACTTCAACCGCCAGCTGCAACTCAACAAGCAAAACCTGGCCGGTAATCTGCTCACTGATAACGACCTGCAGGGCGAATATCTGCTGGTGGAGCGTGGCCAGGAAATGGCCCAAGACCCTGTGCTGCGCACCATGCTCGCCAGTCCCTTCGTGAATCTGGACCTGATCCGGCAAAAGGTGGTGAAGTTCTACCTGCGCGACTATTTCAATAAGTACGAAGTGCGGGTGATGCTCTTCAATCCGGAAGGACGGGGCGTGGCTATTGGCGGCACGTTGGCTACCACTCGCGAGTATCTGCTGCGGAATGCCCGCACCACCGACCATCCCAACCTATACCTCGTGCGCGACAACAGCACCGCTTTCAGCTCGCGGCGCTACGTGGATTTTATTACGGTGCCAGCCCCGGAAGCAGCCGATGGCGCCAGTACTATTGTGCTGGAACTAACGCTGAAAAAGCTGACGACCAACAGCGTGGTGCCGGAGCTGCTCATTGACCAGAAGTTTTTTCAGCCGCGCCTGGGTACTGAGCTGAGTTACGCCGGCTACGAAAACGGGCGGCTGGTGTACAGTGAGGGTGATTTTGACTACATCAACCGACTGCCGGCCAGCCTGTTTCGGGATGCCCGCCTATACACGACCGGCGTGGCCCTGAATGGCTACCACCACTTGGCCGTGCGCGGCACTGACCGCTCGGGGCGCATGGTGGTGGTGACGACGGCCACGTATTCTTTTTCCGATTGGCTGGCGAATTTCTCGTTTCTGTTTCTGCTGTACAGTTTCTGCTGGCTGCTGCTGATGGGCGTAGTGCTGTTAGTGCAGGGCCGCTACCGGACGCTGCTGCGCACCAATTTCAGCACCAAGATTCAACTGTTCCTCAATTTCGGGGTGCTGGTGCCCCTGATTGTGGTGAGCGTGGCCATTGCCAGCCAGGTAACCAGCTCCTACAAGCGGGATTTGCGCCGGGCGTATCAGCGGCGGGGACAGGCGGTGCAGGAAAACCTGCTGAAAAACCGGGTGATGCTAAGCGAATCGGCCAACCGGGCCGAACTGGTGGAGCTGGCGGAAAACGTAGCTGCCCTTACGGAAACCGACCTGAACCTGTATGATGCCCACGGGGAACTACTGGTAAGCAGTCAGCCGCTCATCTTCGAGGCCAGCCTGCTCAGTACCCTCATGAACCCGCAGGCCGTGGCTGCCCTGGCCGAAGATGGTCAGCCGCAGGCGCTGCTGACGGAGCGGGCCGGCTCTCTGTCGTTCAACACGCTGTATCTGCCGCTGCGGGCCAGCGCTGTGCGTCAGGGCCGGGCCGGCCCGGTAGTCGGGTACGTGGGTATTCCGTTCTTCGACTCCGAAAAGGACCTGGATAACAAGCTGACGGAGCTGCTGAGCACCATTCTGAACGTGTTTACCATCATGTTCATTCTGTTTCTGCTGCTGGCTTTTATTGCCTCGCGTATCCTCACCGAGCCGCTCAAGCTCATCACCGAGAAGCTCAAGCAAACCACGCTTACCGGGCAGAACGAAATGCTGGCCTATGAGTCGGAAGATGAGATTGGGCTGCTGGTACGCGAGTACAACCAGATGCTGCTGAAGCTGGAGGAGAGCAAGCAGGAGCTGGCTACTCAGGAAAAGGAAGCTGCCTGGCGCGAAATGGCCCGGCAGGTGGCCCACGAAATCAAGAACCCGCTCACGCCCATGAAGCTGAGCCTGCAGTTTTTGCAGCGCGCCATTCAGGACCAGCGCCCCAACCTGGACGAGCTGATGAATAAGGTTTCGCAGACGCTCATCACGCAGATTGACGTGCTGACGGACATTGCCACCTCATTCAGCAACTTCACCAACCTGCCTGCCATGCGCCCCGAGCGGCTGGATGTGGCACCCATTCTGCGCCGTTGCGTGGGCCTGCACCAGGGCGGCGCCAATGGCGGCACCATTAGCCTGCAGCTGCCCGCCGATGCTGAAACCGGCCGCTACGTGGTGTTTGCCGATGAAAGCCTGCTGGTGCGTACCTTCAATAACCTGCTCATCAATGCGCTGCAGGCAATGCCGGCGGGGCGCACGCCGGAAATTACGGCCACTCTGGAAACAGTAGGCCCCGACCGGGTGCGCATCGGCATTCAGGACAACGGCACGGGCATTCCGGAGGACGTGCAGAGTAAGGTGTTCGTGCCCAACTTCACCACCAAGGAAACAGGCTCCGGCATCGGGTTGGCCGTGGCCCGCCGTGGCATCGAAAGTGCCGGTGGTCACATCTGGTTTGAAACCGAGGAAGGCCAGGGTACCCATTTCTTTATTGAGCTGCCGCTGGCGGGGTGACGGAGGAATTAAAAATTGAGAATTAAAAGTTAAAAACGGCAGTTGGGGCGTTTATACGGTAAATCTGGCTGCGCCTGCAAGACGAATGCTCCGCAACCCACACTGAGGGCCGCAACAGCTCCGCACGTCAGCCGCTACCTTTGCTCAAGGAATTTTTAATTTTTAATTCTCAATTTTTAATTCCGTTGACCCGCAGCTCTACGCCTTCTTTCCTGCGCATTTGGGGGCTGCTGGCGGTTTTGTGGCTGCTGGCTGGAGAGGCGCAGGCCCAGCTGCGGCCCGATGCTCCCCCCAGCACCCGCCGCTGCACCTGGGTGCGCCTCACGCCGGGGCGCGATACGACGGAATTTACTGTGCGGGATACTCTCACGGTAGTCCCGGCTTCGGTAAGTGTAGAGGGCCGCTCTGTTGCCTATGATGCGCGCCTGGACCGGTACCGGCTGGTACTGCCGGGGCGGCGGGTACCCAGCCCCGAAACCGGCCGCCCCGATGTGGTGCTGCCCGGTGGGCCCGATTCGGTGCTGGTGTGTTACCGGGTGCTGCCGGTGCAGCTGTCGGCGGCGCGGTACCTGCGGCCCCGCCGGCTCATGGACAGCCTGGAGTTCTTCCGGCGACCCTCGTTTGGGGCAGAGGATTTTGCGGTGAAAGAGCAGATTCTGAGCACGCCGGGCATCAACAAAACCGGTAACCTGTCGCGGGGCGTATCGTTCGGCAATGCCCAGAACGTATTTGTCAATTCCTCACTCAACCTGCAGCTGGAAGGCAAACTGACGGACCAGATTAACCTCACGGCGGCTATCAGTGACCAGAACGTGCCCTTCCAGCCCGAGGGCAATACCCAGCAGCTGCAGGAATTCGACCGGATCTACATCACCCTCACGCACCCACGCTGGAACCTGACGGCCGGCGACGTGGTGCTGCGCAACAAGCCCGATTACTTTCTGCGCTACTATAAAAACATTCAGGGCGGGGCGCTGGAAACCAATTTTGGGCAGCTGCCGATAGGTGGTTTTGGCGGCGGAATAGGGCCGGGGGCGAGTACACCGCAGCTGTTTCAGTACCCCAATGCGGCGGGCACCAGTACCGGCACCTTCGTGACGGCGCCGCCCACGGTACCCGTGCCGGCCGGCTCGGGGCAGGTACAGAACGGCACTGCCGCCGCGCCCGGCAGCGTCACGCCCAACGGCATCGGGCCGAATGGCCTGAGCCAGACAGTAACCACGGTGCGCCGCCGGCAGCCGCTGCTTTCCACCAAGCGGGGCGAGGCCTTTGCTACTACTTCGGTGGCGGCGGGCGTGGCCAAAGGCAAGTTTGCCAGCCTCGATATTGCCCCGCTGGAAAACGTGCAGGGCCCCTACCGGCTGCGCGGGCCCAACGGCGAGCAGTTCATTATCATTCTGGCTAATTCCGAGCGGGTGTACCTGGATGGGCGGCTGATGGTACGGGGTTTCGATTTTGACTATGTAATCGACTACAACCAGGCTGAGCTGACGTTTTCGCCCCGCCACCTCATCACTAGTAACTCGCGCATCAAGGTTGATTTCGAGTATTCCGACTTCAACTACACCCGCTCCCTGCTGCAGGCCAGCCACTACCAGCAGCTGGGCCGCCTGCAGGTGCACGCCAACTTCTACCGCGAAGCCGACAACCCCGACAACTCGCCCAACCTTACCCTCGACGACTCTACCAAAGCCCGGCTGCGGCGTCTGCGCGGCAACGTGAGCCTGGCTCAGCTGCCCGGCGCCGACTCCGCGAAGTACGACCGGCAACAGATTCAATATAGCCGCGTAGTGCAGCCGGACCCCGTAACGGGCCAGCAGGTGCCGGTTTTTGTGTTTCCTCTCCGCGACACGCTGCAGGGTGCCTACACGGTGCGGTTTACCAATGTGGGCACCAACCAAGGAAGCTACAAAATCAGTACGCAGTATGGCACGGCCAACGGGCGCGTGTATGAGTTTGTGGGCCAGGGCCGGGGCGACTATGCTCCGCTGCGGCTGTTGCCCACGCCCTTGCAGAAGCAGCTGATGACGGTGGGCACCAGCTACCAGGTCGATTCTACCTCCACGGTATTTGTGGATCTGGCCGCTTCCGACCTGGATTTGAACCGGTTTTCGCCGGAGTCGGCGCAGGGGCGGGCTATGCGGGTGGGCTATACGGTGCAGGACAAGCCGGTACGCCTGCCCGGCCTGCAGGGCTATAAGCTGCGCAGTTCCCTCGATTACGAGTACACCAGCCACCAGTTTGCGCCCATCGACCGGTACCGGGATATTGAGTTTGACCGGAACTGGAGCACGAGCAACACCCTCATCACCAACAATCAGCGCCCCCGCGAAGAGAATATTCTGAATGCAGCCGTGGGCCTGGTGAAGGATGCCGATAACGCCATTGGGTACCGCCTGAGTCGGCGCTACCGGGCCGGGGAGGTGAATGGCGTGCAGCACTGGCTGGATGCCGCCCGGCAGCTGGGCCCGGTGCAGCTGCGCGGGAATCTGTTTTTGCTGAACTCGGAGGCCGGCCGGCGCCAGTCACGGTGGGCGCGCGGCGAGGCGGCGGCGCGCTACGTGGCCGGGCCAGTGGTGCCGGGCTACGTGTACCGCTTCGATAAGAACCGGGTAGCCAAAACCTCCGGCGATTCGCTCACCTCGGCCAATTATTACGACGAGCACGCCCTGTTTCTGCAAAGCCGCGACTCCGCCCGCACCCGTTTCCGGCTCGACTACAGTTACCGCCGCGACCAGACGCCTAACCCCGAGCAGACCGCGCTGCGTGAGCGGGGCCGGGCCCAAACCTGGCAGGGTACTTTCGCTTCCCGCTTCAGCCAAACGCAGGACCTGGCCATTCTGGCTACGTACCGCGACCTGGCCGTACGTGACTCGGTGCGGCAGCGTACCGTGCTGGGCAAACTCGACTGGAATGCCAGCTTCCTGCAGAATGTGCTTCGCTCGGAGCTGAGCTATGCCGTGGCCACCGGCCGCGAAGCCAAGCGGGACTATACGTTTCTGAGTGTGCCGGCCGGCCAGGGTACCCACTACTGGGACGACCTCAACCAGGACGGGCAGCAGCAGCGCAATGAGTTCTTTGAGGCCCAGACACCCGACGCGCAGTACCGCACATACATCAAGCTGTTTCTGCCTACGGATGTGTACGTGCCGGCGTATTCCAACCGGTTCAGCTACCGCCTCACCACCAATGCGCCGCGCAGCTGGCGGGAGCAGCCGGGCTGGCGGGGCCTGGCAGGGCGGTTTTCAGCCCTTACCACCGTCACGCTGGACCGCCGCTCCACGGACAATTCTCTGTCGTCGCGCCTGAACCCGTTTGCTTTTCAAACGGCTGATTCCTTGCTGCTGAGCCTGAACAAGCTGCTGCGCAATACGCTGTACTTCAACCGCTCTAATCCCATTTTCGGGGCTGAATTTACCGTGCAGCAAACCCAGCAGAAGGTGCTGCTCACGCAGGGCTCCGATACCCGCAACCTCGCCACTCAGAGCCTGCTGCTACGCCGGACGCTGGCCCAGTCCTTTACGGCGCGCTTCACCACCACCCGCAGCATCCGCGAAAACCGCTCGAACTACCTCGACAACCGCAATTTCCGGGTGCTGCAGTATGAGCTGGCTCCGGAGCTAAGCTACCAGCCCAGCCAAGTGCTGCGCCTTACCGGCAGCTACCTGCGTACTACCAAAACCAACACCGCCGGCCCCGATGGCGACACCAGCGGCACCTTCGACGACCTGGGGCTGGAAACCCGTATCAGTCAGGTGGGCAAACGCACGGTGTCGGCCACCACGCGCTTCGTGCGGGTGGGTTTCCAGGGCAATCAGGCCAGTCTGGTGGGCCTGGAAATTCTGAACGCCCTGCGGCCCGGCAGCAACTTCACCTGGAACCTGAACGTGGAGCAGCGCCTCAGCAACGGCCTCAACGTAACGCTGGCCTACGACGGCCGCAAAGCCAACGGCCTCAATGCGGTACACACCGGCCGTATGCAGGTAGCCGTGCTGTTCTAGAATTGGTAGAAAGTGACAGGTATATAGGGCAGTAAGAAAGCACGTCATGCTGAGCTTGTCGAAGCATCTCTACCGCTTCGTCTACCTTGATTCAACGAAGCGGTAGAGATGCTTCGACAAGCTCAGCATGACGGTCTTCGCTTCACTTTCTTCGTCATTATTTTGCCTCCACCAACCGGCGCAGATGCGGTAGTACGGCTAGCTCCGTCTGTCCTGCTGGAGCTTTCAGGGCATCGAGCTGCTTAAGGGCCGCCGCCTGCCAGGCCGGAGTGGGTGCCTGCCCCTTTTCCAGCAGCGTGAGGCGTTCCTGAGCCAGGGCGGTGGCGGTTTTCAGGGTAGTGGAAAGCGGGGCGTATTCTTTCAATAGCGGATTCTGTTGCAGAATGGGTTGTACCAGCGCATCATTGTTCTGCCATTGTTGCAACTGCTCCTGTAGTGCCGCCAGCTGCTGCTTGCCGCCGGCCTCCCGGAAACGCGCTTCCGTAGGAGTAGTACGGCTATATTCCAATAGCTTATCTACTCGTCCGCCAAACTCCCGGGCCACATCCGACTCAGCCGGGGCGGCATCTACAAGGCGGTTGAGCGGGGTCTGGGTGGTGTATTTGAAACCTTGAAAGTGGCGCTTGTATTCCTTCACGGGCTCCAATACCTGTGCCAGGGTGCGCAGCGGTACCACGGCGGCGGTGCTGGCGGCCAACTGCTGTAGCAACTGCGCCGGTGCTTTGCGGTGCTGCAGGCCCAGAGTTTCCAGCTGCGGACTAAGCAGGGCCAGCCGGCGGTACATATCGGGCACGTCGCGCACGGAGGCAGCACTCCAGAGGCGCTCCGCCACAGCCGCAGCCCGGGGCCAGATGCGGTAATCTACGATGACGGAATCGGCAAACTCGGCCCACATGGTGGCTTCACCGCCCAGAATCAGCTTCTGCTGCTCGGGCGTAAGCGGGGCGTCCTGGGGCAGCGGGTCCGGAAGGTAATGAGAGGCGGCGGATAGGTTCAGATCGATGTAGTAGCCATTGGACAGCAGGGCCTGATGACCGGTTTTGGCCGCATCATATAATCCTTTTTTACCGCGCCAGCTCTGGATTACGGCGCTGGGTGGCAGCCCGGGGCCCAGTATTTCATCCCAGCCTACCAGCTGCTTTTTGTAGCGTACCAGCATAGCCAGCACCCGCTGGTTGAAGTAGGCCTGCAGCGCGTGTTTATCGGGCAGGCCTTTCTCGGTAACAAAGCCATTCTGCTTCATGTAGTCCATAATGCGCGGGTTGCGCCGCCACTGCCGGCCGTCGTTTTCGTCGCCTCCGATGTGGAAATAGGGGTCCGGAAACAGCGGCGTCACCTCGCTCAGCAGGGAGTCGATAAAGCTGTAGGTGGTTTCCCGGGTGGGGTCCATAGCAATGTTGAGCACACCCCAGCGCTGGGCCACGCCGTAGGTGGAGTCGTTAGAAGCCAAGCGGGGATAGGCAGCCAGCCAGGCCGTGGCATGGCCGGGCATATCCAGCTCCGGAATCACCCGAATACCGCGCCGGCCTGCGTACCGCACAATGTCGCGCACCTGCTGCTGGGTGTAAAACTGCCCCTGTCCGCCCACTTGGTGCAGGCGCGGAAACAGCTTGCTCTCCACCCGGAAACCCTGGTCGTCGGAGAGGTGCCAGTGCAGCACGTTGAACTTAGTAGCCCACATGCCATCTAGGTTGCGCTTGATAACGGATACGGGCATAAAGTGCCGGGCCGCATCAATCAGCAGCCCCCGCCACGGAAAGCGCGGCGCGTCCACTACGTCCACTTCAGGCAACACGACTGTTTTCTTTTCCACCTGGGCCAGCTGCCGCAGCGTAGCCAGCCCTCGTAGGATGCCCAGGTGAGTATTGGCATTCAGGGCCACGCCCATGGGCGTTACGCGCAACGTGTAGGATTCATCGTCGCCGACGGTGAGCAGGTTGCCGGGGCGGCCGTACTGCAGCACCAGCGCCGCCGTGGGCAGGGGCGAGGCACGCCGCCGGGAGGCGGTGACCGGTTTGCCCGGTAGCAGGGCCGGCAGCACCAGCCGCTCCACCGCTTCGGCCACGGCCGAATCAGCAGCCTGAGTTTCCGGAGTTTGGGTGGGCGTAAATACCTGCCAGGTAAAATCCGGCTTCACCGCAAAGCGACTCTTTCCCCAGGTAGCCTGCAGCGGCACCGGCAGCAGCATGCGGGTATCGGGCGGGGTGGGCTGAGCCAAAACCGGCACGGCAAACAGCAGGGCAAACAGAAGCAGGAAGTAGCGCATGGGCAGGAAAGGCAAGGAGGACAGTACGGCGAAGGTAGAAAGTTTGAATGTTGGGCTCAGTAAAAAGCCCGTCATCCGGAGTACCGCAAAGGACCTCTTTACGCCTTAACGACTATCGTACCAACGACTCGTTTCGACGGAAAAAGGTCCTTCGTTATACTTCGGATGACGGGCTATAACCAGGCAGCCTTCCCGCCTCAAATCAATCCTCGGGCCTTGAACTCCAGGTATTTGTTGATGGTATTGACGGTAAGATTCTGCGGGGCCGTGAGCAGGGCGTGAATGCCGTAGCGGTTCAGCTCCCGTACAATCTGCCGTTTTTCCTGGGCAAATTTCTCGGCTACCGTCTGGTTGTACACGTCCTGCGTGGTGGCGGTAGGCCCGTCCAGGTACGCACGCAACTCCGTATTTTCGAAGAACACTACCAGCAGCAGATGGTCTTTGGCCATGCGCCGCAAGTAAGGGAGCTGCCGCTGCATGCCGTGCAGGGTTTCGAAGTTGGTAAACAGGATCAGGAGGCTACGCTGCCGGATGTGGCTGCGCACCGAAATGTATAGCCGCTCATAGTCGGTTTCCAGATACTTGGTTTTCTGCCGGTACAACACCTCCAGCAGCTTGCGCAAATGGCCGCTGCGCCGGTCGGCGGCTACCATGGCACCGGGCTGGTGCGAGAAGGTAACCAGGCCTGCCTTGTCGTGCTTAAGCAGGGCAATATTGCTGACGACCAGCGTGGCGTTGATGGCATAGTCGAGCAGGCTCAGGCCCTCAAACGGCATACGCATCACCCGGCCCTTATCAATGAGGCAGTACACCTGCTGCGCCCGCTCATCCTGAAAGTGGTTGACTACCAAGGAGTCGCCGGCTTCGGCCGTGGTGGAGCGGCGGGCGGTGGCTTTCCAGTTGATGTTGCGCGGGTCGTCGCCGGTAACGTAAGGCCGGATCTGCTCAAATTCCATGCTGTGGCCCACCCGCCGGATGCGCTTCACCCCAACTTCCGTGAGGCGGTTATGAATGGCCAGCAGCTCGTACTGCCGCATCTGCAGAAACGATGGGTATACGGGCACCATCCGTTTCTCCTCAAACTGGAAGCGCCGCCGGACCAGTCCCAGTGGCGAGGCCACGTACACGTTCAGTGCCCCAAACTCGTACTCGCCCCGCTTGGTGGGCCGCAGCTGGTACCGAATAATGCCGGTTTCCCCCGGTTTAACAGTGGCCCGAAACAGCACGTCGCGCCGCTGAAACTGGTGCGGCACTTCATCAATGGTTTCGGTGCGGATGGGGAAGCGGTACTGGTTTTCGAGGTAGATGGCAATATCGTTGTCGGAGCCGTTAGCCAGCTTGTCTCCCAGTACCCGCCGGCCAAATACGCCACTGCCGCCGGCGTACAGCAGCACGGTATCTACCACCGTCAGTACCAGTACCAAACCCAGCGCCAACTGCACCGGTGCCAGCCAGCCCGGCAGGAAAAACGCCACTACCAGCCCGGCAATCAGGACTACGGTAAGCAGGAAAAAGCGGGACGTGAGGAAAAAGGATTTCAAGACGGCAAGAAAAATAGAACGTTGTTCCGAGCAGCGCGAGGAACCCCGCGTGTTGATATTGGTAATAGTAACCGTCATGCTAAGCGGAGTCAAAGCACCTCTGCTGCTTTGCTCTCACGGTTGAGTTAGCCAGAGGGAGAGGTGCTTCGACAAGCTCAGCATGACAGTCAATTATAGCATGCGTACCCTACCGTGGAACCTCAATCTGCTGCAGAATCTGCTTCACCACGTCGTCCGGGGTGCCGCCTTCCATTTCCCGCTCCGGGGTAAGCTGAATGCGGTGCCGCAGCACCATTGGAGCCAGGTACTGGATGTCCTCGGGCGTTACGAAGTCGCGGCCGCGCAGGGCCGCCAGGGCTTTGGAGCCGTTGAGCAGGGCCAGCGAAGCTCGGGGTGAAGCGCCCAGGTACAGGCCTTTGTGGGCGCGCGTCTGGCCCACCAGCCGGGCAATGTATTCCAGCAGCTTAGGCTCTACGTGCTGCCGGCGTACCTGCTCCCGCAGCTGCTGCAGGTCATCGGCTGATACTACTGCCCGCACGGCTTCCAGTGGCGTCCCGCCAAAGCCGGTGTGGTGCCCCTGCAGAATGGACACTTCTTCCTCCACGCTGGGGTACCCCACGTTCAGCTTAAACAGAAACCGGTCGAGCTGAGCTTCGGGCAGGCGGTAGGTGCCTTCCTGCTCAATAGGGTTTTGGGTGGCCAGCACCACGAAGGGCGTCGGCATGGTGTAGCGGGTGCCATCCTGCGTCACCTGCCGCTCTTCCATCACCTCAAACAGCGCCGACTGCGTTTTGGCCGGGGCACGGTTGATTTCATCAATCAGTACTACGCTGGCGAAAATGGGGCCGGGCCGAAACTCAAACTCGGCTTTGTTGGGCCGAAATACCGACGTGCCCAATACATCGGAGGGCATCAAGTCGGGGGTGAACTGCAGGCGGCTGAACGGAACGCTCAGGGTGCGGGCCAGCAGTTTGGCGGTGAGGGTTTTGGCTACGCCGGGTACACCCTCCAGTAGCACGTGGCCATCCGCCAGCAAAGCCACCAGCAGCAGCTCCGCCAGGGCCTGCTGTCCCACAATCACTTTCCCCAATTCCTGCCGAATGGCCTCGGCGTGGCGGCTGAGGTGGCTGAGGTCGGTGCGGGGCGCAAAGGCAGGAGTAGTTTCAGCAGGCACGGCTTCGGGGTATACCGGCGTCTGCTGGGTTGAAGCCGAAGAAGCCTGCGGCATCGGATTTTCGGATGATTCCGGTAGATTCGGGAAGTTGGATTCCATTATACAAGCGGTGAAGAAGGTCTAGAGAAGGGTTGGTATAATTACATCTGTAGATGATAATATTAGTTTAAAAGCGCCATTCGGTAAGTATAAACAGCATTATTGAAATAGTTATACATATGATAAAGTCAATTTATGTGGTTAGTGCAATTTAGGCTGCAGTCTGCCGGAAGGTGTTGATGGCCTTGTTCAAATCAAGCAGCTCTCCATCGGAAATCTGACGGGCAGTGAGCAGAAAGTTGATGCGCCGAACCAGCGCGTCCACGTCGGTGCGAGCCACGCCTGACTTCTGCGCCAGCCGTTCCCGGGTGGCTTCGTCGGTGAGGTCAAGGGTGGGCTCGTGGTAGCGGGTGCGCAGGTGCTCCATAAACAGCCCGATTTTCTTCTCTGCAATCAGCGCGTGGTTGCTGTCCTGGCGGTAGAGGCCCGCCACGGTGCGCGTGAACAGGAGCGTGGTATTGGGCAGGGGCTTCAGCACCGGAATAACCCGCTGCCGACGACGAGCTTCAAACAGCACGAACAGCAGCCCCGCCGCCAGAGCCAGATATGTGGCGTAGCGCAGCGCCTCATGTTCCAGCAATACCCGCATCAACGACTGCTCACCGCGCCGGCCCTGTTTCTGGTACTCATCCCACCATACCGGGCGGCCAGTGGGCAGGTAGGAGAGGGCTGCAAAGGCCAAATTGGTGGTGCGGGGCTGCAGCACAAAGTAGTTGGAAAACGCCAGCGGCACCGTGCAGATATACAGATGGCCGCGCCCGTGCGGTACCCGTAGCAGCACCGGCCGCTTTTGTGCATCGGTGGCCAGGGTGATCGTACCCTCGGGCAGGTTGCGGCGGGCTACCAGCCGGGCCGTAACCGCCTGGGCCGGGAGCCTGAACGTAGCACCCGCCTGCCGGGCTAGGGCGGGATTACTGAGCTGGAGCTGCACGGAGTCGGGGATTAGCTCCTGGACGCCTTTTTTGTTGGTTTTGAAGCGCGGATACACCGGCTTGGTGGTGAAACCTACCGTATCGGCGAAGTACGAGTTGAAATCCTCGGCCGCCACAAACGCGTCATTGCCCCGGGCTACGTGGCGCAGCAGGGAACGGCAATCCAGGCGGCTCAGCTCAAACGTGCGCGACACCAACAGGTAGGTAGCCGGCTCAAAATCTCCATCCTCCAGGCCCGCCGCGTAATCCGCATCCTCATCTGTGGTTGTTGTATCCGCCTGTGTGTCGGAGGCGGCAGTGGCGGTGCTGTCGGCTGCCGGCTCATCACGCTCAAATTCCGACACATCCATGCTGTCAGTAGCGGCTTCTATAACCTGCTCCAGACGCTGCTCCGTCGGGATGTCTTCGTCCACGCCCTCAATCTGGCTGTAGATGGGTACCCGAATGGCTTGCACCTGATTTTTGGCCACTCCCAGGACGCCCGGCAACTGGTCGTAGAGCACGTAGGTGCCGTACGGAATCTTATGGTCGTTGCGCAGAGTTGGGGACCAGTCGAGCTGTTTGGGGCGGTAGTACTCCACGGCCACGTACGCGCCAAACAGCAGCGCCAGCCCCAGCATGTACCAGCGGAAAGTCGTCATGAGAGAAAGGAGGCGGGTTAAGCAGCTTGGCGGCTGGAAGTGAGGCGGCGCTGAAAGGCCTGGCGGGTAGCGCGCACCCGCTCGTAGTCGTCGGCCGTGAGGTCGTCCTGCTCCCCGTACCACACATACTCAAACTGGCGGGTAAGCTCGCGGAAAGCCTCCGGCAAAGGGCCGGCCGGCAGCTCATAGAGGTAGTCGTGGTTGGTTTTATCGGGCTGCCACCGGATCAGGCTTTTATCGGAAAGCTGCCGCAGAACCTGCAGATACCCCAGGCGCACGGCCAGGCGGTAGCTGTGTTCGGTTTCGGCCTGCGCGAGTAATTTATCCAGGTCGAGGGCATGCAGGTCTTCGGTTTCGGTATCGAAGCTGAGTGGCGCCTGACGCGGAGCGCGGCCAAAGGCCCGGGTGAGGTCAACCTGCATGATTTTGAGTACGGCAAATACCAGCGCCGCTACCAGCACCGCGTAAAACCCGTATTTCCAGGTGAAGTTACCGGCTGGCGTATCCAGAATATCGGCCAGCCACCGCCAGAATGGAGCAAAGAAGGCGCTCAGGTCGCCCTGCTCACTTTTCACCTCCACGTACCGAAAGTCGCGCTGGCTGCGCAGCTCCCGCAGGCGGGCTTCATCGGGGCGGCGCAGGCGGGGCGCGGCGGCAGCATCGGCGGGTATCGAGTGCGGGGCGGATTTTTGTGCCTGCTGGGTAACCGGTTGGCCGTGCGCCGGTTGCAGCGGCACCGAGCAGAGCGCCAACAGCAACGCCGGTAGCAGCCAGCAGCGCAGTATTTTCTGGGAAGGAACCACAGCAGTCATCAACGAAGCAGCATAAACCGGAACCGGCAAGGCTCAGGGCTAGTATTCGCCCTCATCGTCGGGGCGGAAGGAGGTGTTGTGTACCACGGGCGCGGGCGTGGTACCCAGAGTTTGCACCATCTGGCGCAGGCCGTACCCGTCCTTTTTCTCTACCAGGTTGAAGTATTGAAATGCCAGGGCCAGCATCAGTACCGAATACAGCAGTAAATGGCCCATTGCCGCCACTACGCCGCCCACAATCAGCAGAATATCCGACGACAGAAAATCCCAGTGCATGGCTTTGCCGAAGATGGCCACGTACTGCGGAACCTGAAACACCATGCCAATCATACCAATAATGAAGCTCACCACAAGGGTAAGGCCGAAGGTGGACCACCACTTGTTTTTGATCAGGTTCACGCTGCGGCGCAGGCTGTAGCCCAGGTCCCCGTCTTCCAGCACCTGCACCGTCCAGACCAGACTCAGCGCCACGCCCAGGTAAATGCCCGGAATCAGCAGCAGCATACTGGCAAATACTACAATGACGATGGTGACAATGCTGCTCAGCAACAACGCCGGCGAGTAGCGGGCAATGTACTGGCCTACTTGCCGGGGAGTAACGGTTTCTTCGGCCGGGGTTTCCATACGGGCCCGCACGTAGCCGTACACGGTAGCGCCCAGCAAAATGTAGCCAATGAGGGAAGCCAGCAGGCCAAACCAGTACGCCGGCCCCATGTAGGAGAAGGTAGAGAACCGGCCGTTGCCGATTTGAGAGATAGTGCTTCCTCCGAACATCTGGCTTTGCGCCAGACCCATACCCAGTCCGGTGAGAATAGCGGCGGGCAGCACAAAGTACAGCAGGCATTTGCCCAATGGCCGCACGTGTGCCCCCAGAAACTCAAACGTAGCGCCAATCTTCTGGCCAAAATCCCGCTCCTGCCGGAAGTCGGCTTCCTGGGTAAACTTCTGTTGCATATCTACTTGAAACTAAAAAAACGAAAAGAACCGGCTAGGCCCGGGCAGCCAGCCGGCGCGGGTACACCACAAAATACCAGAGGATGAACGCCGCCGACGTACCAATAATCAGCAGGCTCAGCCACATGGGCATTTCGGTGTGGCGCGTCACGAAGCCCTCCAGAAACCCCGCCACTATAAAGATAGGCACCAGCCCGATAGCCAGCTTGAGTCCGTCGCGGGCCGATTCGCGGAAGGCGTGGGCGCGGGTATAGGTACCCGGAAACAGCAGGCCGCGCGCCATCACCAGCCCGGCCCCGCCCGCCAGAATAATGGCCGAAATTTCAAGGGTGCCGTGAATCCAGATGGTGAGCAACGAAGGCAGCAGCACGCCTTTCTGGTAGAAAAAATACTGGAACGAGCCCAGCATCAGTCCGTTGCGAAACAGCAGGTACACTGTGCCCAGGCCCAGCGTGGCGCCCAGCGCAAACGTGGCCAGCGCCACATAAATGTTATTGGCCGTGATGCCCAGGAACATCAGCGTTTCGCCCCCGCTCTTGTACACGGCCATCGGGTCGCCGCGCTCAATGTTTTCGATGGTCTGGTTTACGTAGGCGTCGCCCAGCACCACGCGCACAAACGTATCATCGTAGGCCGCCGACAGGGCTCCAATGGCCGTGAACAGCGTAAACAGCAGCAACGATACGGCCAGGGTGCGGTGGTGACGGGCTACCAGCAGGGGCAGCTCGTAGCGCCAGAACTCCCGGAAGCGGCTCGTGGATTCAGACTTGTTTTTGTAGAGGGCCTGATGCTGGCGGGCGGCCAGGTCGTTGAGGTAGCGGGTAGTGGGGGAGCCGGGGTAGAACGTCTGGGCGTAGGCCAGGTCGTCGGTGAGGGCAATGAAGCGGGCGGCCAGGTCCTCGGGGCCGGTGGCCCGCTGCTCGTATTGTTTCCAGCGGGCTTCGTTCTGACGCAGAAAAACAGCTTCGCGCATAGGAATCAGGACTTCGGATAGGAGGACTGCAGGCAGCCGGATAAAATTGATGCGCGGCTGATTCGGGGTTTTCCCGCCGGGCCTGTAATTTGCACGGCGGACCAGCCGTGCGAAGATTGTCAAATTTTCGGTTTCGGCCCGCATGTTTTCCCGTTTCTATTGCCCGTTATCCAATCCATGAGTACCATCCGCATCCAGACTACCCAAAACGTCAGCCTCGAGTACGAAGTCGCCACCGTGGGCGACCGGGTGCTGGCCACTATTATTGATGGCGTCGTTATCTGGGCGTGGCTGCTGGTGCTGCTTGGCATCAGCAGCGGGCTGGGGCTGAACGAAACGTCTATGATTATCCTGTTTGCGGTGCTGGGCGGGATTCCATACGTGTTCTACCATCTGCTGTGCGAAGTACTGATGAACGGCCAGAGCGTAGGCAAGAAGGCCCGCGACATCAAAGTGGTGCGTCTGGATGGTACGCCTCCGCGTTTCGGCGACTACCTGATCCGGTGGCTGCTGCGCATTGTGGATACCGGTATTTTTAATGGGCTTATTGCCCTGATTGTAGTACAGGCCAACGGCCGGGGGCAGCGCATCGGGGATATTGCGGCGGGCACGGCCGTGGTGCGCATGCGGTCCCGCCAGGCGGAGGGCGTGCTGGCACCTACCTTTACCGAGCCCGGTTATGTGGTGGTATTCCCGGAAGCTGCCCGTCTCGCCGACCACGACGTGGCCACTATCCGTCAACTCCTCCAGAAAGCCACCGCCGCCGAAAACTACGTGCTGCTGAATGAGCTGGCGAATAAGGTGAAGGGCCTGACCGGCATTCAGGCCGACCTGCCCGACGAAGCCTTTCTGCGCACCGTGCTACGCGACCACGCCCACATAGCCGCCCAGGAAAGCCCGTACGCTTAGCGTATTCCTAACTTTGCTGGTAAATAGCAACGCCCCGACCAGTACTGGCCGGGGCGTTGTGGTGTGTAGAGTTCCGCTGATTTGGCTAGCTGCGCACTACCATGGTGTTGGAGCGGGAATCGTGCCAGCCGTAGGCATCACCGAGGAAGGACAGGCCATCAAATGGCACGATGCGCCAGGCCGTGCGCTTGAGAATGTCGCCGAAGGAAGGTTGCAGGCCTTCGTCAGTTACCACGCGGGTGCCGGTCAGCATTTTGCCCAGCGTACGTCCGAATAGGCCTTCCATAATCAGGTAGTAGGCGGCGGCAAAGGCTATAAACAGCAGACGGCCTACAAAGTCATTATCCAGGGAGTCGATGAGAGACTCCTGCCCGATGGCGGCCAGTACAATACCCAACCCAAAAATCATGGCGAAGATGGCCAAATAATCAATAAGCAGATTCACCAGCCGCCGCCCCTGCCCGGCCCGGACGAGAGTTGGCTCGGTAGCGTAGTCTGTGGATAGCGTAACGTGTTCCATTCGATAAAAAGAAGGAATAAAGTGAAGGAGGAACCGCCGACGCCATGTCGGCAGACCGGCTAAACTCACTAGAATTTCATTCACTTCCAATATGCACGGGCCCATTTCAGCCGAATAATTACCCGTAACCCACTGAAAACCGCAGGGCCGCGCTGGATATTCCCGAAGCGGCCCTGCGGCGTCTTCTAGTATGTTGAAAAAGTTACTGTATAACAAGCCGCTGGATACCAGCATGCTGCCCATCTACATTCAGTCGAAGGAAATATACCCCGGCCCGATGCGTAGCTGGCTGCCAAGGCAGGGTGTGTGCTCCGGCTGGTAGCAGCCCGACTTCCCGATGCTCAACGGTACGGCCCAGTGCATCCGTTAGCACCCATTTTGTTTGGCCAGTACGGGGCAGGCGGAAGCTGATCTGAGTTGCGTTGGTTACAGGATTGGGATACAGGCTGAAGCTGGTGACCAGAGTGGCAGTGCGCGTACTCGTCACGCTGGCTACGTTGGCAATGGCAATGTCAGTAATAACCTCTCCATTACCAGGAGATGAAACCCGGCCAGTTAAGGAAAGCGCTCCACTGGATAAATCCAGCTTGTATAAGTAGCTGTACAAACTGCCGTAGTTAGGCTCTCCTATACTGACGTAGGCTGCATTTGTATTTGCAACAGGGTCAAAATAAATATCCAGGTCGGCGGGGGTATGTAAGGCACCAACGTAGGCATTTAAAGCGCCTACCGTCGTAAGGAATCCGTCATTTGCGGGGGCCTGAATAGTGAGTAAATCGTTTTTCTCATCCAGATTGTAAAGTGTCGTGCTGGTAGTTCCGGTGTAACTGTTGGTATAGGCTGAAGATCCGATGGTGAAAGACCGACCAGCATTAACGTCAGTAGAGGTGTAGTCCAGGGTTGCATCGTTAGCTAAGAGCGTACCATCGTTCGGATTTACACGCAGATTGCGACCAGTGCCCGATGTTATCCGGATGACATCTGTAACCGGGTTAAATGTGAAGCCAATCCGGCCAATATCATCTCCTAAATACAAGGTCAGAGCAGGGCCGACAGTACTGGCTGCAGCCGTACTTGGGTGAATAGTATAGAGCTGAACCTGTTGGGCAACAGGGTTGTACCCTATGGCATACAGGCCACCTGTAGCTGGCCGGAATGCCAGACCTGTCAGGTACTGCGCAGAAGCAACACCGGTGATAGGGGTTCGGGTGCTTACTCTGATTGCTGCGGACGGAGAAGGAGTAAGTGCGCCAAGGCTAAATGTTACCAGAGCCGCATTAGTTGTTGGGGGCAGAGTAGTGGTACCTAAGCCTACGTCAGACGATAAAGCGTAAACCGTTTGTCCGTGCGCCGAAAACAGGGGGAGTACTACCGCTGCCAGGCCAAGTGCGGCAGTACATAGGCTGGCTTTCGTGGAGTGGGGAGTTAATTTCATAGACAAAAAAAAGAGATAGTATGACGGGCTTGATTTCATCAGGTAAGTTAAAAGCATCGTAAAACTTTTTTTATACAAACAGGGGATACGCCATTGAAATTTATAGAATAGTAGAAATGCAGAATACTAGCTAAGGAGCTTTTAGCCTGTACTATTTACTGATACAGACCCAGTCCAACGACTTTAAAGGCACGAAACAGGAATATAACTCAAACGGCCTGTCATGAAGCATGACAGGCCGTTGATCAAAAAGGTTGTCTGGCCGAAAATTCTCTCGGGTAGTGTAGCCTTATATTCTGTTCAAACGAGCAGCTAGACTATTCCAGCATCAGGCGCTGGGTTCCGGCGTCCTGTCCATCCACGCTCAGGCGCAGGAAGTACACGCCGGCCCGGTGCTTAGCCGGCTGCCAGGCTCGGGCGTGGGTGCCCGCCGGTAGCATACCCAGCGTCTGTTGCTCCACAGTGCGGCCCAGGGCATCGGTGAGTGTCAGCTGAGCCTGGCCGGTGCGGGGGAGCCGGAAGCTGATCTGGGCTGATTCCGTAACGGGGTTGGGGTACAGGCTAAAACCAGCCGCCACGGCTGGCTGGCGGGTGCTGGTAACACCGGCGGCACCGGCCAGAGCAATGTCGCGCACGGCAATACCGCTGCCCACCTGGCCCACTACGGTAGTTGCGCCTGTGGTAGTATTGAGCATGTAGAGGGTGCTGCTGCCGTTGGTGGCGGCATTGGCTACCAGATAGCCCGTGTTGGTAGTACCGCTGGCATAAATGTCCATGTCAACGTCGCGGGCGGCGGTGGCCGTCAGGCCAGTGGTGCCGATGGTGTTGAGTGTACCGTCGTTCGGTGGATTTTGCAGGGCCAGCACGTTGCGGGCCTCATCATACACAAACAGCTGCGTGGCGGTGGCACCGGCTACGCTGTTGGTGTAGGCAGCGGCTCCCACGGCGGGCGTATTGGCGGCGTTGGCATCGGTGGCCGCGTAGGTGAGGGTGCCATCCGTGGCGGCAATGGTGCCGTCGTTGGGGTTCAGGCGGAAGTTGGCCCGGTTAGCACCTACTACCCGAATCCGGTCTACGGTGGGGTTGAAATCGAAGCCGATGCTGCCGGTACCCAGCGCCAGAGCCACAGGCGTGGCGTTGATGGCGCGGGCTACTCCGGTGGCGGCATTCACGCTGTAGAGTGTGGCCGTCTGGGCCGTAGCGTTGTAGCCCAGGGCCATCAGGGTGTTGGTAGCGGGCCGCACGTCCAGGCCCACCAGGGTCTGAGTGGCATCGATGCCCGTAATGCCCGTCGAGGTGCGAATGGTGCCGGGCAGGGCCGTATCAAACGTAATCAGGTTGGTTCCGGCCAGGGCGTAGGCCAGTTGGCCGGTAATGGCCGGCAGGGTAGCCGGGCGGGTAATCTGCACGGCAATATCCCGCACATCCAGGTTCGTTCCGATAACGCCCACGGAAGTGGTAGCCGCCGTAGCCAGGTTCAGGGTGTAGAGCGTGGTGGTATAGCCCGCCACGCCGGATATCGAAGAAGAGAGGTACGCCGTGCTGGTGCCGGTGGTGGGGCTGGTGTAAATATCCAGGTCCAGGTTCTGGCCGGTGCCGGTGGGCACGTTGATGGCCGCTACGGTATTCAGGGTGCCGTTATTCGGCGGGTTCTGGGTGAGAAGCCGGTTGTTATTGGCCTCATCAATATCATACAGCGTGGTGGTCGTGCTGCCGATGTAGGAGTTGGTATACGCCGCCGCGCCTACGCCCGGAGTAGCACCGGCGTTGGCATCCGTAGTGGCGTAGGCTAGGTTGGTATCGGTGGCTGCAATACCGCCGGTAACCGGGTTCAGCCGCAGGTTGGCCCCGTTGGAGCTTACGACCCGGATGCGGTCCACGGTGGGGTTGAAGTCGAAGCCGATGCGTGAGGAAGTGTTACCCAATGGCATAGCCACAGCCGCCGTGCCTACGGCCGTAGCGGCCCCGGTCGTGATGTTGAGGGTGTACAACCGGCCGGTTTGCGTAGCGGCATCGTAGCCCAGCGCAAACAGCTCGCCGGTGTTGGGGCGGAAATCCAGCCCCACGATAAGCTGCCCGGTACTCACTCCGGTAATGGGGGAAGCGCCCAGGGTAACGCCCGGTGCCGCAGCAGCAAACGAAATCAGGGTATTGTTGTCAGAGAGGCCGAAAATAGTCTGGGCCTGAGCGGAGCTGGCTGCAAAAGTCAGAGCCAGGGCACCTAGTAGGAAACCGCCCCGTTGAGCAGCCTTCCGGCGAGTAGAGTGTGCGCGCATGAAGTACGTAGAAGTGGTGAATGGAATACGATGTGCGTTATGTGAACCTATATAGGTTATCACAGATACGAAAGGAAAGAGTAGGCGGCTTGGGTAGCTGATACAATTAATCCGCTTTTAATTCTATTTGAGCGTGCTGCCCGATTTTGCGCGGAAAGGGCCAAAAAAATGCACTCCCGAAAACCGAAAGTGCCCCACTGGAAAACCAGCGGGGCACTTTGCAAGCAGGTAAGCGGATCGGATAATTACCCCGCCGCCACGGCTTTGCGGCGGCTAGCGGTTTTTGGGGCCCGTTCCTCGCCCTGCGCCAGTAGCTCGTCGTCGCGCTCTGTTTTCTTCACCCAGTTCAGCGAGTACAGATCCTTGCGCCGGTCACGAAGATTACGCACGGCTCCGCTCGTGTTCAGATCCTTGAGCAGGTCCAGGTCGAGGTCGGCAATCAACGTCATTTCGGTGTTGGGCGTAGCTTCGGCCACAATGGCATCGTGGGGGAAGGCAAAGTCCGAGGGGCTGAACACGGCACTCTGCGAGTACTGGATGTCCATATTTTCCACGCGCGGCAGGTTGCCCACCGAGCCGGTAATGGCCACGTAACACTCATTTTCAATGGCCCGCGCCTGGGCACAGAGGCGCACGCGCTGGTAGGCGTTTTTGGTGTCGGTCCAGAAGGGTACGAACAGGATTTTCATGCCTTCGTCGCTCAGCATCCGGCTCAGCTCGGGGAACTCCACATCGTAGCAAATCAGGATACCGATTTTGCCGAAGTCCGTATCGAAGCAGCGCAGCTTGTCGCCGCCACGCATGCCCCAGTAGCTGGCCTCATCGGGCGTCACGTGCAGCTTGTATTGCTCATCCACGGTGCCGTCGCGGCGGCACAGGTACGATACGTTGTAGAGCTTGCCATCATCGTAGAGCGGCATGGACCCGGCAATTACGTTGATGTTGTAGCTCACGGCCAGCTCCATCATCTTGGTTTTGATGGGCTCCGTGAAGGCGGCCATCGAGCGAATAGCCACCGACGGCGACTCCTCGTTGGTGAGGGCCATCATGGGGGCGTTGAAGAACTCCGGGAATAGCACGCAGTCGGCCTTATAGCCCGACACGGTGTCCACGAAGAACTCCATCTGCTGGAAAAAATCCTCCAGGTTCTTGGTGGCCCGCATCTGCCACTGCACAATGCCAATGCGCACATTCGACTTCTGGTTACCAATCAGCTTGTCGGTTTCCTCGTCGTAATACACGTTAATCCACTCCAGCAGCGTGGCGTAGGCTTTGCTTTCCGAGTCGTAAGGCAGATACCCCCGAATCAGCTTGCGCACGTAGAAGTCGTTAGCCAGTTGGAAGGTGAGGATGGGGTCGGTAATTTCCTTGTTGCGCACCATCTCCACGTACTTGGCCGGCGTCATCTCATTGGAGTACTGATTGTAGCCCGGAATACGGCCGCCCGCCACCATGGCGCGCAGGTTCAGGTTTTCGCACAACTCCTTACGCGCATCGTAGAGGCGGCGGCCCAGGCGCAGGTTACGGTACTCGGGGTCCACAAACACATCCACGCCGTACAGGGTGTCGCCATCGGGGTTGTGGGTATTGAACTTGCCGTTGCCGGTAATCTTGGCGTACGTGTGCTTGTCGCCGAAGTCGGAGTATTGCACAATGATGGCCAGCGCCGCCGCCACCACTTGCCCGTTATCCTCGATGCAGATCTGGCCCTCGGGAAATTTCTTGAGCAGCGCGTTGTACTCATCCTGCGCCCAGGCCCCTTCCATGTTGGAGTATACCTTGTCCATGATGGCCTTCACAGCCTTGAAGTCGGTGCGGCGCAGGCTGCGCAATACCAGCTTGTGGGCCGGAATGGCGGTAGGTGTCAGCAGCTCGGGCGCGGCGGGCATACCGGGCAACGTGTTCTTCTTGGCGGAGCCACCGCCTGTTTTTGCATGAGAATTGGCCATATCAGGTAATCGAGAGGTGTCGCGAGGGAGGAGAATACCGGGCAAAGGTACCGCCTACGGTAGTTTACTGCCCCGGTTTACGGGTGCACAACAACTTCGGTGGCAAAAAGTGTCGGGCCCAGTTTTGAAACGGCCTACATTTAAGCTTGTATCAAGGTCACTCGGACGTAATTTCCTTATGCCAGCCACCAACGCATTGTACGCACCATTTTTTCCGCTTGGGTTTATTGCGTTCTGGGCAACTATCTGTTGGGTGATTTCCCTAAACGGCTGGAGACAGTTGGCACAGCACTTTCGGGCCCACGGGGAGTCGCTGGGCAAGACGGAATCCTTCTGGATGCAGGCGGCTTCCATGCGGGAAGTAGATGCTGTCGGCTTGGGGGCCAATTACCGCGGCGTCCTGAATATCAGCTGCGGCCCCGCTGGGCTCGGCCTCTCGGTATTGTTTCTTTTCCGCGTTGGTCACCCGCCTCTGCTAATTCCCTGGTCTGCCATAGGTCCAGTGGAATGGAAGCAGGGCCTATTCGGGTTGAGTACCTATTGCACATGCGTAGTCACGGCGCCTGATGGGGCAACGGCAGTAGAAATCAGGTTGAACAGCCGCGCTGTTGCGGAGCAGATAGAAGTCTGTCAACAGCTGCAAAGCCTGGGTGGTTGAGTTACTCCCGCACCACCCGGCGTACAGCTACGCCGGCTGCCGTTTGCACCCGCAGCAGCAGTACGCCCCGGAATGCGCCAAATGCTTCAGCCGGAATTTCAACAGCCCCATTGCGCGGGGTGAAGTGCCGCTCAAACAGCCGCCGGCCCGCCAGGTCGGTGGCGGTTACGATGGCGGCAGCCGGCAGCGTCAGGCGCAGGCTCTGGCCGGCCGCTACCGGGTTCGGATACGCGGCAACTGCTGACTGTGGCAACTGCGCCGTAGCCGCCAGCGGCCCGCTGATGCGGCGGTACACGTCGCGGTACTCTACGCCCGACACCACTTCCTGAGCGCCGGCCTGGGTAGTGGTAATGGTGAGCAGGGGCACGTGCTGGCCCACGGCTAGCCATTTGTACTCGCGGGTAATGGGCAGCGTAAAGCCCTGCGAAATTCCCCCGGCCGAGAGGCTGTCGTGGTCCTCAATACGCGTGACTACCCGCACCGTCTGGAAAGTGCCGTAGGGCGTGGTGAGCGTGCCCCAGGCATCCACTTTGTTTACGCGCTTGCGGCGCTGGCTCAGGTACCCGGTGCCCGGAATGGTAACGCTGAAAAACGACCGGCTCGAATCGGGGGCGGAAGCGTAGCTGAGCGGAAACCGGTAAATGACGTCCTGCTCGGCGGCTGAGGCGTAGGTAACCGGCACGGCCGTACCCGCCAGCGTACCGCCGTACCCTACCGACCGAAAATCGGCAGCGGAAGCGTTGAAGAACTGGTAGGGGTCGGTGATGGGCAAGGTGTAGCCGGGCGGCAGCGGTACGGCCTGCGGAGCGGCTACGGTGGCCCGGTTGGAGCCGCTCAGTGCCGAGTTGAACGTGAAAGTGTACAGCGGCTGATTGGGAATAGCCGTGAAGCGCGCCACGTTCTGGGCTGTGGCTACCAGCGCACCATAGTTCCAGGTTTGGTTGGCTCCGCGCCGGCTCAGGGGTGGGGCACTGGCGGGCAGTACCAGTGCGGCCGTACTCTGGCGGAGCGTATCGGTTGCCACCGGCATATCGGCGCGGGTAATGCTGGGAGAGGTCTGGGCCACTGCGCCGGTGCTCAGTAGTAAACCGCAGATAAGCAGGGAGTAGGAGTAACGCATACGCAAGCAGAAGGTAATGGTAAGTCGGAATTCGGGCCGGTCCAAGATACGCGCTGCCGGTATTGGAAACTACTGGTCAGGCAGCAATATAGCCGGTTGAGCGGCGGCCTCCCCGCGTTCCTGCGTACCTTGCGGCGTGGCTATTCCCGAACAACGTATGCAAACCCTGGCCGCCGTGCTGGAAGCATCGGAGCAGTTTCCGGCCACGGCCTGGCTGTGCGCTCCGCCCGATGCGGTCCGCTGGGAGCCCCGTAGCCCGGCGGCAGTGCTGCTGACAGCGGCGGCAGGGCAGCCCGTGCCTGCACCGCCCGGCTTGGTGCGCGTCCTGTTTCTGGATGAAGTGCAGCTGCTGATGGAGCGGCTGCTGCGGCAGGTGCCGGGCGCAGTTCCCGAGCTTCGGATAGAGACGCTGCGGCGCTACAAGCTGGAAGCCGAGTTTCCGGCTCTCACGTCCGACCCCGAGCTACTGGCGCGGCACCTGGTGGAAGCCGTACGCTATGGCGCACTGCCGCCCCCTGAGGCGCTGGCGCATTTCCGGCGCTGCTTTTCCCACTTCACCCGCGAGGCGGCCCAGCACATTCTGGCCACGGCGTTTCTGAAGTGGTGAGAGAATGAGGGGATAATAGAAAAGTCATTCCGAGCGAGGCCGAGGAATCTCGCGTGCTGACGTCTGGTTTACTACCACAACATCAGCATGCGAGATTCCTCGGCTGCGCTCGGAATGACGTGTCTGCTTAGCCTAAGAAACTATTACACCCCCTGCATTTCGGGGACGCCGACTGCCGGAATGACTAGCTTGCCGGCCGTGGCGGCCTGAATCTGCTCTACCGAAACGCCGGGGGCCCGTTCGCGTAGCACGAAGCCGTCGGGCGTTACGTCGAGCACGGCCAGCTCCGTTACAATCTTCTTCACGCAGCGCAGGCCGGTGATGGGCAGGGTGCACTGGGGCAGCAGCTTGCTGCTCCCGTCACGGGCCACGTGCTGCATGGCCACGATGATGTTTTTGGCCGAGGCCACCAAGTCCATGGCGCCGCCCATGCCCTTCACCATCTTGCCGGGGATTTTCCAGTTGGCAATGTCGCCGTTCTCCGATACCTCCATGGCTCCCAGAATGGTCAGGTCCACGTGCTCCCCGCGAATCATGGCGAAGGAATCGGCTGAGCTGAAGATGCTGGAGCCGGGCAGGGTGGTGACCGTCTGCTTGCCGGCGTTGATGAGGTCCGGGTCAACCTGGTCTTCGGTGGGGAAGGGGCCCATGCCCAGCAGGCCGTTTTCCGACTGTAGTTCCACGTTGATGCCAGCCGGAATGTAGTTGGCTACCAGCGTGGGAATACCGATACCAAGGTTTACATAGGAGTTGTTCTGTACTTCCTGGGCAATACGTTTTGCAATGCCGTGTTTATCGAGCATAGTCGTTGTTATTTAGGTCATGCTGAGCGAAGCCGAAGCATCTCGCGTGCTGACGTATGATTACTAATCCGAAGTCAGCACGCGAGATTCCTCGACTGCGCTCGGAATGACGTTCTATTCTATCCTTGCCAGCTAAGCCCTAACCGTCCGCTGCTCAATGCGCTTCTCATAGTTGTGGCCCTCGAAAATGCGCTGCACGAAAATGCCGGGCGTATGAATCTGGTTGGGGTCCAGCTCCCCGGCGGGCACCAGCTCCTCCACCTCCGCTACCGTAATTTTGCCGGCTGTGGCCATCATGGGGTTGAAGTTGCGGGCCGTGCCTTTGAAAATAAGGTTGCCGGCCGTATCGCCTTTCCAGGCTTTCACGAAGGCAAAATCGGCGTGCAGAGCGGTTTCCAGCAGGTGCATCTTGCCATTGAACTCGCGGCTTTCCTTGCCTTCGCCTACCTCGGTGCCGTAGCCGGCCGGAGTGTAAAAGGCCGGAATGCCCGCGCCACCGGCCCTGCACCGCTCGGCCAGGGTGCCCTGCGGAATCAGCTCTACTTCCAGCTCGCCGCTCAGTAGCTGCCGCTCAAACTCGGCGTTTTCACCTACGTAGCTGGAAATCATCTTGCGCACCTGCTTGGTCTGGAGCAGCAGGCCAATGCCAAAATCATCAACGCCCGCATTATTGCTGATGCAGGTGAGGTTGCGCACGCCCCGGCGCAGAATTTCCTGGATGGAGTTTTCAGGAATGCCGCACAGGCCGAAGCCGCCCAGCATGAGGGTCATGCCATCGGTGAGGCCTTCCAGCGCCGCCTCGGGGCCGCTTACTACTTTGTTGATCATAGAACGAATGGGTGGGTTTGGGGGGGAAAGGTACGGGATATGGCAAAAGTAAACAGGCAACGCCTGCTCCAGTCAGCGGGCGTTGCCTGTTTACTTTTTCGAGTCTAGCTTATTACAGCAGAATTCGGCGGGCTGCTTCCGCATCCAGCGCCAACTGGGCTTTCAGGGCATCCAGGCCGTCAAACTTCTGCTCATCACGCAGGCGGGCCACAAACTGCACCGTCAGTGGCTGATCGTACAGGTCACCATCAAAGTCGAGCAGGTGCGCTTCCACCGTCTGGGAGAGGTTGCCGCCCACGGTGGGACGCACACCAATGTTGAGCATGGCCGCATGGTGGGTGCCGGCGGCAGTGGTAGCCAGTACGGCATACACGCCCCGGGCCGGAATCAGCTTCAGCGGCTCCTCGCAGTGGATGTTGGCAGTGGGCCAGCCAATGGTGCGGCCCAGCTGACGGCCCTTCACCACGGTGCCGGTCAGGGGGTAATCATAACCAAGGTGGCGGTTGGCCGTGGCTACGTCGCCGGCTTCCAGCGCCCGGCGGATGCGGGTACTGCTCACGCCCACGGCATCCACATCTTCGCGCGGAATTTCCTCCACCGTCATGCCGTATCGGTCGGCGTGCTGGCTCAGGTAATCGAAACCGCCCTCCCGGTTTTTCCCAAACCGGTGGTCGTAGCCAATCACCAGCTTACTGGTGCCCACTGTACGCAGCAGAATGTTCTGGATGTACTCCTCCGAGGTCCAGCCCGCAAACTCGCGGGTAAACGGAATAATCAGCAGGTAGTCAACTCCAAACTCGGCCAGCTTGGCGCTCCGTTCCTCCAGGGTGTTCAGCAGGTGCAGGTTCAGCGGCTCGGAGTGGGAGGGTGGCGGCCCTATTACCAGCCGGGGGTGGGGCCAGTAGGTAATCACCACGCTGGGCCCGCCACTCTGCCGGGCCGTTTCCTGAAGCCGCCGCAGAATCTGCTGGTGCCCGATGTGTACGCCATCAAACGTGCCGCTGGTAACCACCGCATTACCGAGGTGCGGGAACTGGGCCGGATCCTGAATGACGTGCATGAAGTAACGCGTTATGCTAAAGTAAGAAGAGGGAAATAGGCCAGGTTACAGGTTAAATAACCGGCGTATCAGAGTCTGGTTCGGTGGGAGAGGCGGCGTGGGTGGCGTTGAAGTACTCGAGGCCGGCCCGGCGCTCCGGCTGCCGCTCCCGGCGCGGGCGGCGGGGCCGCTCGGCTTCGCCTTCGGGGCGGGGCGGGCGTAGCGCCTCCAGCTGCGGCATCGTGAGGGCATCGGCCAGCAGGTACTCGCCAATGCGGGTGCGCACCAGCTTGGTTAGGTGTGCTCCGCAGCCCAGGCCCTGACCAAAGTCGCGGGCCAGGCTGCGGATGTAGGTGCCTTTGGAGCAGGTCACGCGGAAATCCACTTCGGGCAGGGCAATACGCGTGAGCTCAAACTCCCGAATAGTAATCTGCTTGCTTTTGATTTCGGCCGCGTCGCCCCGGCGGGCTACTTCATAGGCCCGCTCCCCATTCACCTTTACCGCCGAAAACAGCGGCGGCGTCTGCTCAATAACTCCTATAAATGGCGTCAGCGCAGCCCGCAGTTCGTCTTCGGTGAGGTGCTGCCAGGGCAGCTCCGCATCCACCGGGGTTTCCAGGTCAAAGCTGGGGGTGGTCTGACCCAGGCGGAACGTGCCGGTATATTCCTTCTCCTGCGCCTGAATCTGGTCGATTTGCTTGGTCTTCTTGCCGGTGCACAGAATCAGCAGACCGGTAGCCAGCGGGTCGAGGGTGCCGGCATGCCCGATTTTCTTGATGCGCAGTGTGTTCTTTACTTTCCGCACCACGTCAAACGACGACCAGGTAAGGGGCTTATCCACCAGCAGGATTTCACCGGCCTCAAAATCGAAGCCGGCAGCAGCGGCCGGAGTCTGGGGTGCTTCTGAATGTTCCATAGATACGCGTAGTGCCGCAGCCGGGTAGTGGAGCGGCAGGTCTGGCAAAAATACGGGGTTGTTGCCTTACCGGTACCCGATGTAAGCAAAAGAACGCGCCGGGGCGCGTTCCAAAGCTGAAAAACCAGGTGGGGAAACAGATTAAATTATCTGGAGTGGAATGCCCAGCGCCAGCATAATCAGAATAACCAGGCCCACCACAATGCGGTACAGGCCAAATGCCCGGAACCCGAACCGGGACACGAAATCCACGAACGACTTCACGGCCAGCAGGGCCACGATAAACGCCACCACGTTGCCGAACAGTAGCAGTTTCACGTCGTTGGCACCGGGGGCTGCTACTTTGAAGGTTTTGTACAGCTGATACGCCGTAATGACGGCCATGGTAGGCACCGCCAGCAGAAACGAGAAGTCAGCGGCGGAGCGTCGGTCGAAGCCCTGGGCTAGGCCACCCACAATGGTAGCAGCTGAGCGGGAAACACCCGGAATCAGGGCAATGCACTGGAATAGCCCAATTTTAACAGCCTGCGCGAAGTTGGGCGTGGTTACCTGCTTGCGCGGCGCTTTAAAGAGCTGGTCAATGAACAGCAGCACCACGCCACCTATCAGCAACGACCAGGCCACCACGCTAACATCCTTCAGCAGCTGCTCAATCACGTCCTTCAGCAGGAAGCCCAGAATGCCGAACGGAATGAAGGCGGCCGCCAGCTTCAGGTAAAAATCAAAGCTCTGCAGGAACCGCCGCCAGTACAGTGCTACCACCGCCAGAATAGCGCCGAACTGAATGGAGGTGATAAATGTGTCAGTAAACGGGAGCTGGCCGATACCGAGCAGGTTGGCCACAATGATCATGTGGCCGGTGCTGGAAACTGGTAAAAACTCCGTCAGGCCTTCAACAATAGCCAGCAGAAGTGCGTGCCAGTACGACATACGAACAAAATGAAAGAGCTACCGCCAACCGGGCAGCAGGGCTCTTGTGGAGGAAAACCTTACCGCTTGTAGGTAGGCGTGGTAATAACGGGCTTGGCCGGTGCCGGCTGCGACGGAACGGTGGTAACCGTGGCGGCATCCTGGGCTACCGGGGCCGTAGCACCGGGCCGGGCCATAATGGCCCAGAACTCAATAGCGAAGCCAATGGCTAGCAGAATGGGGCCCAGGGTGATACCCAGAAATCCTTCGCCGTAATCTTCCGTGTCGAGCGTCATGGTGATGAAGCCAGCGGCCAGCACGGCCAGCCCGATAAACATCAGGCGGTAGTTACGCGGCCCAAAGGCGAAGCGGGGAGTAGTCGGTTCCATAAACGCAAAGGTAGAAGGCCCGCGGCAACCTGCCGCGCAAATTCAACCAATGAAGGATTTTGGTGAATGAAAGGTTGGATTGTTGAATTATTGGATGCGTGAACAAGGGATGCCAGTTCTCACAATTCACCCAGCCAACTTAATACAGCTCATCCAGGGACATGCTGAGGTATTTGCGCACGGCCCGCCAGGAGCTGAGAAACCCGATGCCCATGCCCAGCAGCACAAGTGCCACGGCCAGCGCTCCGAATAATCGTACATCCTGCAGCAGGCGCAACTCGGCCAGCTGCAGATAGGCATACTGCAGCAAGGCCAGCAGCAGCAGGCCCGCCAGCAGCCCGCTCACCAGCCCCTGCCATACGGCCCGGCGCATAAACGGCCACTGAATAAAGCTTGAAGTGGCTCCCACCAGCTGCATACTCCGGATCAGGAACCGCTGCGAGAACATGGCCAGCTTGATGGTATTATTGATGAGCACGACCACCACAAACGTAAGCACCGCCGCAAAGCCCAGCAGCACCAGACTCACGTTGCGCAGATTCTGGTTCACGGAGGTAATCAGGCTTTCCACGTATTCCACCTCAAACACGCCCGGCTCCTGCTGCAGCTCTTTCTTGATGCGGGCCAGCTGCGGCGCGTCGGCGTAATCGGCGTTGATTTTGAGTAGGTAGGCGTCGCGCAACGGGTTGTCGCCCAGGAACTGCTGAAAGTCTTCTCCCGTTTGGTCGATGAGCTGTTTAGCCCCTTCCTCTTTGGACAGAAAGCGTACCTGCGCCTGTCCATCCTTGCGGGCAATGTAGGGCTTGCGGGCCAGGTCCTGCTGTAGCTGCAGCAGTTGGGTTTCGGGCAGATTCCGCTCCAGGTACACCTGCATTTCCAGATTCTCCTTCACCAGCGTCGAAACCTTGTGCGCATGAATCAGCAGCAATCCGAACAGCCCAATGACCAGCAGGGCCAGGGTAATGCTGAAGACTACCATCAGATGCGGATAGCTGCCCAGTTTCTTCTTGCGGGTTGGTCGGTTCATACAAAAGTGAAATTGTGAAGGGTGAAGTTGTGAGGTTGTGCGGGGAGTAAAGCTGCTGATTCACAACTTCACCCTTCACAATTTCACTTTTACATCACCGTACGCGGGTCGTCGTCGATTTGTAGTTCGCGGGCTTTGCGGGCGTTCTGGTCGCGGCGGCGCAGGCGTTTGCGCGAGAACAGCTCCCGGAAGGTATCAAACTGCTCGGTGTGCAGCAACGATACGCCTGCCCGGGCCTGGTTAACGCCCTGCGTAAAGCTGGTCAGGTCGCGCGGGGTGGTTTCGTAGCGCAGCTTCGCCCGGAACTTGCCGTCGGGGCGCAGGTAGTATTCCATGCTCAGGTCGCCGATAACCGAGGTTTGGGCAGCGCCAATGGGCTGGGTGCCGGAGGAGGTAGTGCCGGAAACACTATTGCTGCCGACGCTGCCTTCCCGCGTAATGCGCAGGCGCCCATTCATGAAGGAGTAGCTCAGCCGCAGCTGCAGGGCCTGAATATCTTCGGCAGTGAGGCCGTTGAGGTTGAAGCTGATTTCCAGGTTAGGGTCAATCTGGGAGGTAAGTAGGCCCAGCTGGGTAGAAATAATCTGGCCCAGGGAGTTGCCAATGGCATTGTTCTCGCCCTGCAGGCGGGTAACGGCCAGGGAGCCGATAGGCGTGAGCTGCCGGAATACTACCAGGCTGAATACCTGCCGGTTCAACTCCTGCTCATCGTTGCGGATGGCCGACAGAAACGGCGCCAAATCCCCTTCCAGCGACGACGGAATATCATTGAATTCCAGATTCAGCTTGATAATGGGCTGCAGCAGCGGCCCCGTCAGGTTCATAACGGCCGTTACCGGTACTACGGCGGTATTGGTGGGGCCGCTGCCCGTGTTGTAAATGATGGGGGCCAGGGAGGTGCGCTGGGTGTAGGTAGCCGTAACGTTCATTTCGCCGGCCAGCGGGTCGCCGTTCCAGCTGATTACGCCGCCTGGCCGCACCACAAACTCCTTGTTCACCAGCCCCTGCAGCGTGAAGTTGTAGGCCCCCCGCACAATTTCCACCTGCCCGTACATATTGAAGTCGCCGCGCGTATCAATGTTCAGGCGCAGCTGCCCGGTGGCCGTACCCCGGATAATGTCGCCGGTGCTTTCGTCCAGCAGCAGCTCCACGTAGGCATCGGGGGTAATGTCCAGGTTCATGTTCAGACGAATACCCGACAAATCGGTAGTGCCGGCCACTTGCACCGGAGCAGTACCGGCCGTGTCGGGCAGGTTGCGGTTCACGAACTTGATGTACTTGGCCTGCTCCGCCTTGGCGGCGTTGTCAAACGGCAACGACACGCGCGTACCAGCCTCCGAGCGGGCCGTTACGTTGATGAACAGATTGTCGGAGGGGCCACGCACCACGGCTGTGCCAGTGGCGTAGGCCTGCCCGAAGTACAGCTCATTGTCTTTGCGGGTGGTATTGAGTACCTGCAGCTTGCGGTAGGTAGCATTGAGGTCCAGGCGCATATTCTGGAAGCCCTGCTCATAAATATTGCCATTCACCACGCCGGTATTGCCTTGCGGGTCGCGCACCGTGATGTTCTGCAGGGCAATGCGGTCCTCCAGGAACCGGATCCGGTCGGAGAAGGTGTAGGTGGTGCCCAGGTACAGGAACGTGATCTGCCCGTTGGTGACGTCGATGTTACCCGTTAGCATGGGGGCTGAAAGCGGGCCGGTAAGGCGCAGCGTACCCACGGCGGTACCATTCAGGTCTCGGAACAGGGTATTCAGGAAGGGTTCGGCCAGCTTGATGGGGGCGTTATCGAGTACGCCGGTTAGGTTCAGCTGCTGACGTTCTTCGCCGGGGGCGTAGTAGCCGGTTACGGCCACCACCCGCTGCTGGTCACGGGCCACATCGAGGCTCACGGCCAGGCGTTTGAGGGAGTTATCCCAGTCACCGCGGCCCTGTACGTCGCCGATAAACACGTTATCCATCTGCAGCGAATCTACTTTCAGCGTGGAGTTGATGACCAGCGGGCCGTACACGCCGCTGATGGTGCCCAGGGCATTCACGCGGCCGGCAAACTTCTGCCCGCCCGTCAGACCATTCAGCGTGGTCAGCTCAAAATCCTTCACGGTAAGGGCCAGCGGCTTGTTGGGGTTTTCAGACAGAAAACCCTGCGCGCTTATGCTCTGTCCGCCGTTGCTGAGCGTTACGTTCTGAAAATCAAACTCCCGGCCCCCGCCCGAAATAACCAGGGAGTTGTCCGGGGCAATGGTCCACTCCTTGCCCAGCACGTTCACCCCCGACTGCCGGAAGGTAATTTTCACGGCATCGTCGAGGAAGCCCAATGCCCCGTTAATCTGCGCTTTGTTGGTGGTGCCGGTTTGGGCCAGGGAGGTAGAGAAGTTGATTTTCTCCTGGTCCCACACGCCTTCCACGTAAAATTTCTCAGTGGCGCCCAGCCCCGGCACCCGCTGCCGCTCCGAGGTAACGCTGGCCTGGGCCAGTACCTCGGGCTGGTAGGGCAGCTTGGAGGTGGTCAGGTCAAACTCGCTGTTCTGCAGGCGCAGGCTGTCGTAGCGGAAATCCTTCACCAGCCCGCCGAGCTGGAAAATGGACGTTTGCCCGTTGCGGAAGGAGCCCTCAATGAAGGTGGAGTCCGACACGGTGAGTTGAGGCATGAACAGATGCAGTACCGGGTTGGGCTCCTTCAGCAGCATGCTCAGGCCCACCTGATAGTCGGGGAGGGGCCGCTGCCGCTTGCGGCGGTAATAGTCGGCAATGGCAGCGTCGTTGCTGGCGAAATTGAGGCGGTATTCCTCAATGAGCGTCGTGACGTCCCGGATTAAGGTGGTGGGGGTAAAGTTACCAGCCATGGCCAGGTTCAGCACCTCCGAGCGCACAGTAAGGCGGCGCTGCCCGCCGCCGTACTGGCTCACCACGTCCAGGGTATCAATGGGCACGGTGCGGCCGGCGTAGCTGAGGCGGGAGTTGCGCAGGCGCACATAACCCAGCAGCTCATCCAGCTTCAGTCCTTTAAACTTCACGTCGGCGGTGGTGGCCACCACTACGCTTTGCCGGGTGAGGCCCAACGCGCGCAAATCGGCGCGGCGCACGCGGGCCCGCAGGTCAAAGGCCTGGCGCTGCTTGTTCAGGTCCACGCTGCCGTCGGCATCAAACTGCAGGCTGGGGTCGTTGGCGGCAATTTTACCCGTAAACGACTCGCGGCTGAACTGCCCGTTGGTGGTGATGTTACGGTAGCGGTAGCCGTTCAGCCAAATGCTCTGCACAGTGGCATTGGCCGTGAGCCGGGCGGTGCGCAAATCGAAGCCCACGCCGGCCACTTTGCCGTTCAGGGTCACGTCGCGCACGGTGCTTTCGTCGCCCAGCAGCTTGCCCAGCTGAAAGCCAGTGGTGCGGACGGTGCCCTCGTAGCTACTGCGACTGGGGTCGTCCTTAAACTTCAGGTTTACGTCGCTCACCACCGAGCCCAGAGCCGTCTGGAACGAACCGTTAGCTACAAAGTCGTTATAGAACCCCAGGAACTGGCCTTTCAGCTTTACCGTGCCCAGCCGCTGCACGTAGGGCCAGCCCGAAGCCGGAATGTACTTGCGGATGTCGCGCCCGTCCACCACCGAGGGCTGCAGGCGCATTTCCACGAAGCTTTCCTTCAGGTTGGGCAGCCCTTCCACGTTGATGTCGCCCTTCACCCGGGTGTTGCGGCCGTAGGTGATGTCGAGGTTTTTGGTAGTGAAGTTGCGCACGTAGCCCTTGGCCTGCCCCGAAATCAGCACGGTTTCCTTCAGCTCGCGCATGAAGGGTTGGGGCGCAAACTTGGCAATGTCGTCGGAATACACCCGGCTGGGCTGGAGCCGGGCAATGACTTTCACCGAGTCGTTGAAGTCGGTGAAGTTCAGGAAATGGTCGTACTCGAAGCGCACATAGTTGCTGAGCTGGCTGTTCTGCACGCGCAGCATCAGCTTATCAAACTCCCAGAACTTGCCCGCGTAGGTCATGTTCGAGGTCAGCTCGCGCAGGCGGGTACCCGAGGGCTGGTCCACGGTGCGCAGGCCCATGATGTTGGCGTGGATGGTGTCGCCCTTGAACCACAGCTGGTCGGCATCGGCGTAGATGCTGTCCAGGTACATGTGGGCGTAATCCATGGTGCGGCCGTACTCCGGAATGCGGGGCACATTCTGGCGCTCCAGCACAAAGCGGCCGTTGCGCAGCCCCAAGGCCTCAATCTTAAAGTCGAAAGGCTTGCTGACTTTGGTGGTATCGGAAGGCCCCAGCAGCCGCTTTACGGAACTGATGAACTGGTCGAGGGTGGTGGAGTCGGGCTGGTTTTTGTAGGTAACTAGGTTGAAGCGGGGCTCCTCCAGCGTGAGTTTGCCCACGTGCAGGTGGCTGGGGTCGAATACCGAAAACAGGCGGATATCCGCATCGGCCCGACCGATGTTAAACAGTTCATTGCCGCGCCGGTCCAGCACCCGCACACCTTCCAGCACCACCCGCGAAAACGGCCGGATATCCACCCGGCCCACCAGCACCTGCTGGCCTAGCTTGTCGGTGAGGATACGGGCGGCGCGCTGGGCCACATCGGTCTGCACGCTTGGAATCCGCAGCGCCACCAACGCCCCCACCACGGCCAGCACTACCACCAGCAGCAGGGCAAGCAATACTTTCAGGACGACGGATAGAAACCGGGGCACAGGAGAGGAGTAAGTCGGGGCAACAACAAAGATAGGCAGTTGGCCCCGACCGTTGCCTGGGAAAACTGCCCGCGCTCAGAAACGGACAGGCCGGCTCCAGGGTTAAGCTGAAAACGCCCCTGCGCGGCATTCCGGTATTTTGCCCCGACCTTTGTTGAGAAGTTAGGAACGAGGAGTGAGGAGACAGGAGCTAGAAGTCAGGAGCCAAGTGCGAAATGTCTCCCTCTCTACCTTCGAACTCTAATGCCTAATCCCTGCCCCTGCCTCCTAACTTCTGGCTCCTAACTTTTAGATAAACATGCACCCCGTTATTCTCGCCATCGAATCTTCCTGCGACGACACCTCGGCTGCCGTGATGGTAGACGGGGAAATTCGCTCCAATGTAGTAGCCACCCAGCAGGTGCACGAGCAGTACGGTGGCGTGGTGCCCGAGCTGGCTTCGCGCGCCCACCAGCAGCACCTGATTCCGGTCGTGGAGGCGGCTTTGCAGAAAGCCGGCGTCAGCAAAGCTGATCTGGATGCCGTAGCCTTCACCCAAGGCCCCGGCCTGCTGGGCTCGTTGCTGGTGGGCGGCATGTTCGCCAAAACGCTGGCTCTGGCCCTGAACAAGCCCCTGATTGCCGTCAACCACATGCGGGCCCACATTCTGGCCCACTTCATTGAGGAGCCCCGTCCGCAGTTTCCGTTCCTGTGTCTCACCGTCAGTGGCGGCCACACCCAGCTGGTGGTGGTGCGCTCGGCCCTGGATATGGAAATCATCGGGCAGACCACCGACGACGCGGCCGGCGAGGCCTTCGACAAAACCGGCAAGCTGCTGGGCCTCCCGTACCCGGCCGGCCCCCACCTCGATAAGCTGGCCCGTCAGGGCAACCCCACCCGCTTCCCCTTCCCGGTAGGCGCTATGTCCGGCTACGACTTCTCGTTCAGCGGGCTGAAAACGTCGGTGCTGTACTTCCTGAAAAAGGAAACGGCCCAGAACCCCAACTTCATCCAGGAAAACCTGCCGGACCTCTGCGCCAGCATCCAGCATACCATCATCCAGACGCTGCTGCGCCAGCTCCGCCGCGCCGCCCACGACCAGGGCCTTACCCAGGTGGCCTTGGCCGGCGGGGTAGCCGCCAACAGCGGCCTGCGCCAAGCGTTGCAGGACGAGGCTGAAGCCCAAGGCTGGCAGGTGTTCATCCCGGCCTTCCAGTTCTGTACCGATAACGCCGGGATGGTGGCCATGACGGCCCACTTCCAGTACCAGGCCGGCGACTTCGCCGACCAGCTCGTCAGCTCCGACCCGCGCCTGAAGCTGTCGTAGCTGATGTAAAGGAAAGGCTGGCGGGTTAGGAGTGAAGGCGTCCCGAATTACGCGGTAGCGCTGCTGGTTTTCCAATTCAGCGGATTGCGAAGCCAGGTGCCAGCCCGCAGCCCACCGGCCGGCCGGTGGGCTGCGGGCTGGCACCGGAACAAGAACGCGGCAACGGCTGCGTACAATAACCGGTCGGACAGGCGCAGTTCGATCGGGATATGGTAGTATAAATCAGCTGAATAGCTTTTCAGGGTAACGATACGCTACTATTTCAAGTGCGGCCAAGGCAACGGATAGATCAACTCGGCGCGTCATTTTGAGCAGTCGGCTTCTTCCAGCCGCTTGCCAACGCACTATGAAACACGTTTCGCTCCTGCTTGCCACCGTGCTGCTGTCAACCGCTTGCTCTACAACCCGAACCGTTTCCCGGAGCTGGAAAAGCGAGCAAACAGCCAGCACCTGGGCAGCTTCCTTTGAGCAGTTTTCGGGCACTGAGCGGCTGCGGCTGCCCTCCCAGCCGGGCCAACTGATATACCTCAGTAGCCAATTTACCACCACCGCCGGCCAGCTCCAGCTCAGGTCCAGCGGCCAGGTACTGCCCACGCCTACCAAGGTAAGCCACCACAAAATTCCGCTGACCCCGCCCGCCCGGGTGGAGGTGGTGGGCCGGCAGGCGGCCGGCGCGTTTACGCTGCGCTACCCGGTGTATCAGCAGAAGCAGATTGCCGTCAAATCCAACCCCAACATCGAGCTGCTGGGCCTGTGCTACCTACTCACGCAGTACGACGACCTAGCAGCCATTCCGAGCGAGCAGACGTTTCTCATCAACGGCCAGAACATTCGGATTAAAGACCTGTACGCGCTGAATCTGAAGCTGGCGGCCCCGTTCACGCGCTTTGCCGGCTCCAAGCACCTGGCCGTCATTAAGTCCTATTTCGAGAAGGACTTTTACCTGCACTACGCCAATTTCCTGCTGAGCCTTGATGCCTTTCCGCAGGCCACGGTGCCGGCCGACAGCCGATTTGTGCGACAGTTTGCCTCCCTGGACGACGCGCGGCGGTTTATCGGGGCCTGCAACGCTTTCTACCAGGAAATTGCCTTTGATGCGTTTTTGCGGAAGCACCGGCCTTACTACGCAGCCATGTTGGCGGAGGTATCGGGCAACCTGCCGCCCGCAGGCTTCATCACCGAGATGGAGCACCTGTACAGCAAGCAGGTCGGCGAGTACCGGCTCTACCCAAGCCTGCTGGTACCATTCGGGTCGGGCTTCGCGGTGGGGGATGCACAGTCGGTGGGCAATATCTTCGGCAGCTTCGGGAAGCCGGAAAGCATTGCGGATACGGCGGCATTGCGCCTGGGCTTCGCCGATAGCAAAGCGCTGCGTACCGTGTGCATCCACGAGTTCGGGCACTCATTCGTGAATCCGGAAGTCGATCAGGTAAGTGCCGAGGCGCTGGCTAAAACGGCTTTTCTGTTCGAGCCCATCAAGGGCAAAATGAGCGAGCAGGGCTACAATCAGTGGAAAATCTGCCTCTACGAGCACTTCAACCGAGCCGGGGAAGTATTGGTAGCCCGCCTCGTGGGCGACCCGGCCAAAGCCGCCGAGCTGTTGCAGGACAATGTGCAAAACCGGGACTTTCGGTACCTGCCCCAGATAGTTGAAAAGCTGGACTACTGGTACTATAACGAGTACCTCGACAAGACTTACCAGCAGAAGGTGCAGGAAATAGTGGCCGAGTTGCGGTAAAGCGTGAAGCCGCCGCAACGGGCAGCCCGGCCGTATCCGTAGTAAAGCCGTAATTTTCGGTCCGGAAACAGCCCCGCTGCCATCTGCTGCGTACACCTTCCACTGCAAAACCCCTGCGCTACCCACCGCGCACCACTGCGAGAATCAACACCGTGAGTAAGAAAGACGATAAACCCAAGAACATCAACATCCAGAACCGCCGGGCCCGGCACGAGTACGCGTTTCTGGTGCAGTACGATGCTGGTATGATGCTGCAAGGCACCGAAATCAAGAGCATCCGGGAGGGCAGCGTGCAGCTGCAGGATGGCTTCTGCACCTTCCACCAAGATGGCAGCCTGTGGGCCCACAACATCACCATTGCCCAGTACACCGAGGGCACCTACAACAACCACGAGCCCACCCGGGCCCGCAAGCTGCTGCTCAACAAAAAGGAGCTGAAGCAGCTGGCCGGCAAAGCCCAGGAGCAGGGCCTCACCATCATTCCGGTGCGTATGTTCGTCAACGACCGGGGCTTTGCCAAGCTGGAAATTGCCCTGGCCAAAGGCAAAAAGCTCTACGACAAGCGCGACGACCTCAAAGCCAAAGACCAGAAACGCGAAATGGACCGCGCCCGGGACTACTAGGCGAGTTAGTGAAATGGTGATTTAGTGATTTTTCAAATCGATATTTGGCGGGCTGCTGTATAAGTGGGAGCTTCGTATGTTCATGTAGTGAGAGCAAGCAGGCTTGCTGATAAAATGAAAACTCACTAAGTCGCTAAATCACTGAATCACCACTTTGGAATACGGAATCTGCGCGCTGAGCGCTGTGCCGGTGCGGGCTGAGCCCTCCGATAAAGCCGAAATTGTTACGCAGCTCGTCTTCGGGGAGTGCTATTCTGTGCTGCGGGCGCAAAACCAGTGGCGGCAGATCCGGCTGGCGGCCGACGGCTACGAGGGCTGGTTCGATGTGAAGCAGCACCTGCCCGTGTCGGCTGCGTATTTTCAGCAGTGGCAGCAGCAGGACCACCCCCGCACCCTCGATGTGGTGCAGATGGTGAGCGACGAAACCACCCGCATTCCCGTGACGCTGGGCACCCGCCTGCCGTTTTTTGATGGCATGACGCTGCGGGTAGGGGAGCGGCAGATGTTCTACAACGGCGCCGCCACCAACCCGCTCAACGGCCACGGCCCCCACGGCCCCGCCGACGTGCGCCTGCGTCTGCTACTGAAAATGGGCCAGTCTTTCCTGAAAGCACCCTACCTGTGGGGCGGCAAAACCCTGTTCGGCATCGACTGCTCAGGCCTGATGCAGCAGCTCTACGGCCTCATCGGCGTGCAGCTCCCGCGCGATGCGCACCAGCAGATTCACCTGGGCCAGCCGGTGCACTTCGTAGCCCAAACCCGGCCCGGCGACCTGGCCTTCTTCGACAACGCCGAGGGCCGCATCATCCACGTGGGCCTGCTGCTGGAAGACCAGCAGATTCTGCACGCCAGCGGCGAAGTACGCATCGACCCTTTGGACCACAACGGCATCTTCCGCCGCGACCAGCAGAAGTACTCCCACAAGCTCCGCCTCATCAAGCGCATCCTGCCGGACGATTGAGTTGTCAGCTGCCATTTGTTAGTTATCGGTTGATGGTTAGCACTTGGTGACTGGAATCTGACAACTAACAACTGATAACGGACAACTTAATACCAACTCAATACCCTGCCGAACTAAAGCCTTTGGCTATTGTTAATACGCTAAGAATCATCTAGCTTTCTGGCAGAGCAGATTCATTTTTCTTAGCGTTATATGGACCAAAAAGTTCTTGTATTGAACGGTGACTACACGGCCATTACGCTGTGCAGTGTGCAGAAAGCCTTCGTGCTGCTGTTTCTGGAAAAGGCCGAGCTGATTGCCAAATCAGAGAATGGCGTGTTGCGCACGGTGAGTAAGGTATTTCCCAAGCCCAGCATCATCCGGCTGCAGCGCTACGTGCGCGTGCCCTACAAGGGCATTGCCCTCAGTCGGCACAACATTATGAAGCGGGACCATTTCGAGTGTCAGTATTGCGGCTCCACAAAAAACCTGACCCTCGACCACGTGCTGCCCCGAAGTAGGGGCGGGGACTCCAGTTGGGCCAACCTGCTCACGGCCTGCGCCCGGTGCAATCATGCCAAAGGGCACCGCACCCCTCAGGAAGCCGGCCTCACCATTCGGCAGCAGCCTAAAAAACCAACGCTTACCGGCTTCCTCAAACTCAGTGCCGGCACCCTCGACCAAAACTGGCATCCTTATCTGCACTAAAACCGGCAGCCCACGTGGCTGACCGGTTTTTTTGTTGCCAGTGGGTTTAATACTAAAACCAGATAAGCAGTGTGGATGCAACGTTTGTGACGCAGATATGCTCCCCATAACGTACCCATTCTATTGAATCAATTATGAAACAGCTTATACTTCTACTGTGCCTGTGCATAGTAAGCTTGCTGCACACATCCTGCAAAAAAGAGGATTCCGGTGAAATCCGGATTCGAGTGAAAAATGCCAGTAGCTACCGGTTCGAAAGCGTGTATGTGAATACTTCCGGTGGCGAGAATGAGTATGGTCCACTAGCTGCTAAGCAGGTATCTGACTACGCTGTCTACAAAGGAGCATACAATTATGCTTACATTAAAGTGGTGATAAATGGCCGGGAAATGTCGCTGCAGCCAACTGATTATGTAGGCGAAACGCCACTTGATCCAGGTAAATACACTTACGTCGTGGATGTGGAGGACCTGTCGAACGGCCGGCTGAAACTAACCTTTGAAACCCCCTAGCCGATTGGGGTTTCACCAAACACAACGGTGCCCCCGGTAGTCAATGCTACCGGGGGCACCGTTGTGTGTTTAAGGCCAATTATGCCTAGTACCGGTCGGCAGTGCCTTCCACGGTGCTGCCGGCCGCAAAAGCAGCCAGGTCACGGTTGAGGCGGTCCTTTTCGGTGATGAACAGGCCGTGCGGTGCGCCGGCGTACTCCACGTACTGAGCGTGGGGCACGTACTGCGTCATCCGCTCGCCGCTTACCTTGGCGGGTACTGTAGAATCGTCGCCGCCGTGGATTACCAGCGTGGGTACTTTGATGGTGGCCAGATCCTGGCGGAAGTCGGTAGCGGCAAAGGCGTACACGCATTGCTCCGTGGCGCGGGGCGAGGCCAGCTGGCAGATGCTCTGCATCCAATCCAGCGTGGGTTGGCTGACAGGGTGACTTACTACGCCCACACCAAAGAACTGCTTGCCGAAGGTGGCCAGGAAGTCGAAACGGTCTTTGTTGATGCCTTCCACCATTTTGTCGAAGTTCTCCTTCGGCGCGCCGTCGGGGTTATCGTCTGTTTTCAGCAGGAAGGGCGTTACGGCCGATACGAAGGCTACTTTGCTTACCCGGGCTCCGTTGTACTTGCTCATATAACGGGCCACTTCACCGCCACCCATGGAGAAGCCCACCAGCGTTACATTCTGCAGGTCAAGTTCCGTAAGTACGGCGTTGAGGTCATCGGCAAACGTGTCGTAATCGTTGCCGTCCCAGGTTTTGGTAGAGTTGCCGAAGCCCCGGCGGGTGTAGGCCACTACGCGGTTGCCGTGCTTGGGCAGCTCGGCCAGCTGGTACTCCCACATTTCATAAGTAGCGGGCCAGCCGTGAATCAGTACGATGGGGTTACCGCTGCCTTGGTCGGTGTAGTGCAGCTTTACGTCGGTGCCGTTGGTGTCCTGGCCGGCTTTAATGTAGCTCATAAGAAAGAGGCTGAAGAAGTAGAGAGGAAGAAACTATGTGGCTACATACGCCCGCGCTTTGGCTGGGGTAAGAGAATGCCAATATGTTGCACGCGTTTGAACGCCTAGCCAAATTCTGCGTTCTTTGGTCAATGAGCTTCCTTTCCACTGTTCCCGCTGGCCGCCTGCTCCGTGCATGGTCGGCTCCCGTGGCGGCCGGTATGCTGCTGGCTGCCTGTAACTCCGGTACCGATTCCTCGGCCGGTAAAACCACCGCCCCCGACGCTGCCGCTACTTCTGCCGCCGCCGCTCCTGTAGTGGCTGATACGCCGCCCTGGTACCACCAGTACCGTGGGGTGCTACCCGGTTCCTCCGACAGCATCACCGTTCATCTACAGCACCTGGGCGAAACTCCCGGTGAGACTACCCTGGGCCGTCTGGCCGGGTTCTACACGGCCGCCGATGGGCATCCGTACCAGCTGGCCGGCGACCAACCCACCGGCACCGACAGCCTGAACCTGCGCGACATCAGCCGGGAGCAGGCAACCGGTACCTCCGACGGAACGGAGTGGCTGCTGAAAAAGAAGGGTACCTCATTAGTGGGCACACTCAACGGCAAACCCCTGCAGCTGCGGCTGGTGCGCAACCCTACCGGCGTGCAGTTCTCGGCCCGCAGTTTTTCCGAAGACGTACTTCCCCGCCCAGATCATCCCGAAGACAGCATAGCCGCCCACCTTTCCATGTATGCCCTGGTGCCCACTGCCGGCCCCAGCCAAGAAAAGCTGGCCGCCAACATCGTGCGCGGCCTGCGTGGTGACACGCTCGAAACCAAACCGGCTCCGTCTTTGGATGCGCTGTGGAAGGAGCAGTTGGCTTATTTCACCAAGGAATACCGCAAGGAAGTAGCCCCGCTGATGGCTGATATGGCCAAGGATACTTCCGACTACCGTCCCCGTGCTTCGCTGGCTTACGAGCAGGAAGCCAACAGCTATGTGCTCTGGAATGACGGCAACCTGCTCAGCATCGGCTACTTCGGCTACGATTACTCCGGTGGGGCCCACGGCCTCTACGGCACCTACGTGCGCAGCTACGATACCCGTACCGGCCGCGCCCTCCGCTTCGACGACATATTCCGGGCCGGCACCAAGCCGCAGCTGGAAAGCATCCTCGGCCGCTACGCCCGTCCAGCCCTAGGCCTGAAGGATTCGGAGCCGCTGAAAAGCGCGCTGTTCCAGAATACGCTGCCCGCAACCCGCAACGTGTACCTGACCAGCGGCGGCGCGGTGTTCGTGTATTTGCCCTACGAGGTGGCTTCGTATGCCCAGGGCGAAATCAGCGTGTTTGTGCCGTATTCGGCGCTGCAACCCATATTGAAGCCCGGTTTGCCCATCAGTGGCGGTACTGTTGCCAGCCGCTAAGACGGTACTCATTTCCAGTAAAGCCCTCTTTCCGTGAACTAGTCGGCGGGAAGGGGGCTTTACCATATAGAGTCGGCGGCTGGTACAAAATCCGGCCATTTCGGTTACGTTGCCCGGCTTGCTGTTGGGAAGCGGTATCTTTAAGCAGTTTTTCCAAGCACCACCCCGCATGCACGCACCCAAATTCGCGGCTTCCCGCTCCTTTCATCAGGAGCTGAAGCGCCGCACCAACGCCTATTTTCAGGAAGCCGGCAAATCCACTACGGGCGGCAAAACCTTGTTTTTTAAAGCTGTACTGCTTACGGCGGCCTTCGTAGCCGTGTACCTGCACCTCGTGTTCTGGACGCCCGGCGTTTGGGTGGGTATTGCCGAATGCGCATTGCTGGGCCTCATCGGGGCCGCCATTGGCTTCAACGTGATGCACGACGGTGCCCACGGCTCCTTCAGCAAGAAGAAGTGGATGAACCAGTTTGCGGCCTTCACCCTCAACGTGATGGGCGGCAACTCCTACATGTGGAACGCCAAGCACAACCTCATTCACCACATGTACACCAACGTGGAAGGCGTGGACGACGACCTCGATGCCCAGCCCTGGTTGCGCCTGAGCCCCGAACAGCCCCGTCGCAAGCTCCACCGCTTCCAGCACCTGTACTTCTGGTTTTTCTACGCCCTGCTGTTCATCGCCTGGATTTTCTTCATGGATTACCAGAAGTATTTCAAAGGCAAAATCGGCGAAATGCCCATCAAGAAGATGACCGCCTCCGACCAGGGCGTATTCTGGGGCTTCAAGGCCCTGCACCTGGGCCTGTTCGTGGCCCTGCCCATCTACACCGTGGGCTTCCTGGGCTGGCTGGTGGGCTTTCTGGCGTTTGCCGCCGTGGCCGGTTTCACTCTGAGCATCGTGTTCCAGCTGGCGCATACCGTGGAGCACACCAGCTTCGTGGTGCCCCACGAAACCACCCGCAAGATTGAGGACGAGTGGGCCATCCACCAGATCAAAACCACCGCCAACTTCGCCACCGATAATAAAATCATCAGCTGGCTGGTGGGCGGCCTCAACTTCCAGGTCGAGCACCACCTGTTCCCCAACATCTCCCACGTCCATTATCCGGCCCTGAATAAAATTATCCGCCAGATGTGCGAGGAGTTTAACATTGAGTATAACGAGTATCCCAAGATGCGCTACGCCGTAGCCTCCCACGTAGCGCACCTGCGCGAGTTGGGCCGGGCGTAGATCTTTTGCTTCTTGCAGGTAACCTTTTTAAAGAGAGTGAAGCTGGCTTCACTCTCTTTTTTATATCTATTGGTCATTGCCTGAACTAACTAAATGAATATCGCTCCATTCGTTATCCTCTTACTACTCACAGCTTCTTGTAAGTCAGATAACTCAATGCCTTCTGCTTCGAATGGTTGTTTAGTGGTCAGCCCTACACTGCGGCAGCTGAATCTTCATGAGAACAGAATCAGGCTACAAATACCCGTTAGTTGGACCCATCAGCGCGAATTGAGGGTATGGGGGCCTGACTGTAAATCATGCTCGGGGGGCGAATACAGTTACTTAGTCAGCACCATTGACAGTAGTTCATTAGCTAGTATTAGTGTGACCATCTATCCTGCGGGTAACAATCGATTTCGGAGTGTAGCAGAAGAACTAAAAATTATGGCTGTAAAAGACTCCCAAGCCATTGTAATCAAAACATTTGTGAGTGTAAGTCAACGAATTCGTATTATCTACTTGGAATCTTGGCGTGACCGAAAACCCGTCTTGTTTGCTATAAAGGATGTTACAAGTCCTTATCGGCAACTATCTGTATATATACAGATGCCCAAAACGGCAGAGAACTTGGACTTGATTAAAAGGATGTTGGAAACAGTAGAAGTAGATAGAGCTTATATGGCAGAACCTTACAAGCAAAGCTATTAGCTAGTATCTCTCCCCAAACTCCGTATCTTTGCGGCCCCGCCAGGGTGGCGAGGCCGGCGTAACTGCGCTGTGTATCAAACAAAAACGCGTTCCGGAGGCGGGCCCTGCGCCGGACGTGTACACGAGGGCCATTGCTAATATCATGGCAGAAGTAGTAGACAACTTCGACTGGGACAACGTTTCAGCCAACGCTTTCGGTGGTAACTACACCGCTGAGCAGCGCGCCGAAATGGAGCAGATGTACAGCAGCACGCTGACTACTGTTCAGGAGGAAGAAGTAATTAAAGGCACCGTGGTTGGCATCACCGACCGTGACGTAATCCTGAACATCGGCTTCAAATCCGATGGTCTGGTGCCCCTCTCCGAATTCCGTGACCTGCCCGAGCTGAAAGTAGGCGACGAGGTAGAGGTATTCATCGAAGACCAGGAAGACCAGAACGGTCAGCTGATCCTGTCCCGTAAGAAGGCCAAGATCAAGCAGGCCTGGAAGTCGATTTACGACGCTCTGGAGAACGACACCGTTCTGGAAGGCGTAGTGAAGCGTCGCACCAAAGGCGGTCTGATCATGGACCTGGACGGCGTAGAAGCCTTCCTGCCCGGTTCGCAGATCGACGTGAAGCCCATCCGTGACTTCGACATCTACGTGGGTCGTCGCATGGAAGTGAAAGTGGTGAAAATCAACGCCGCTTTCGACAACGTGGTAGTTTCGCACAAAGTGCTCATCGAGAAAGACCTCGAGAAGCAGCGCGAAGCCATCCTCAACAACTTGGAGAAAGGCCAGATCCTGGAGGGCGTTATCAAGAACATGACCAACTTCGGTGTGTTCATCGACCTCGGTGGCGTAGACGGTCTGCTGCACATCACCGACATCTCGTGGGGCCGCATCGCTCACCCGAGCGAAGTACTGCAGCTCGACCAGAAGCTGAACATCGTAGTTCTGGACTTCGACGAAGCAAAGAAGCGTATCAGCCTCGGTCTGAAGCAGCTGACTCCCCACCCATGGGATTCGCTGCCCGCCGACATGGGCGTAGGCTCGAAAGTGAAAGGCCGTATCGTGAATGTTGCCGACTACGGTGCGTTCATGGAAATCATCCCCGGCGTAGAAGGCCTGATCCACGTTTCAGAAATGAGCTGGAGCCAGCACCTGCGTAACCCGCAGGACTTCATCAAGCAGGGCGACGTAGTTGAGGCTCAGATCCTGACCCTCGACCGCGAAGACCGCAAGATGAGCCTGGGCATCAAGCAACTGACTGAAGATCCGTGGACCCGTGGTGACTTCGCTACGAAGTACGCCGTTGGTACCAACCACAACGGTCTGGTGCGCAACCTGACCAACTTCGGCCTGTTCGTTGAGCTGGAAGAAGGTGTAGACGGCCTCGTGCACGTTTCGGACCTGTCGTGGACCAAGAAGATCAAGCATCCTTCGGAAGTAGTGAAGGTAGGTGACCGTCTGGACGTGGTAGTTCTCGAACTGGACGTTGCCAACCGTCGTCTGGCCCTGGGCCACAAGCAGCTGGAAGAAAACCCCTGGGATACGTTCCAGACGGTATTCACCCCCGGCTCGGTGCACAAGGCTACCATCACCGAGAAAACCGACCGTGGTGCGGTGCTCGAGCTGCCCTACGGCATCGAAGGCTTCGCGTATCCCAAGTCGCTGGGCAAAGAAGATGGTTCGCAGGCTGAAAACGGCGAAACCCTCGACTTCCGCGTGGTGGAGTTCTCGAAAGATGACCGTCGCGTAGTGCTGTCGCACTCTGCTGTGTACAACCAGCAGGCTGAAGAAGACAGCCGCGCTTCGAAATTCACCAAGAAGAAGCCGGCCGCTGGTGCTGCCGCTCCCCAAGGTGAAGGCAAAGTTGCCGATCTGAAGAAAGCTGAAAAGTCGACCCTCGGCGACCTGGACGCTCTGTCGGCTCTGCGCGACAAAATGCTGGGCAACGAGCAGGGCGCTGAGTAGTCAGCCCCGGCTTTAGCCACTTGAAGAAGGCCCCGGAGCAATCCGGGGCCTTTTTTTATAACACGAAGCGGAACTGCGCGCTGCAGGCAGCTGGAATGATTTTTTTTCACACACTCCCAGCGTCTTACCGTTGCAGGAGCACGAAAACTGCCTGTAGGCTTTGCGACAACGGGATTAAGCCGTATGTTTGCATCCTCAAAGCCCTGGTGACGTGACCGAGTGGCTAGGTAGAGGTCTGCAAAACCTCCTACAGCGGTTCGAATCCGCTCGTCACCTCTTCTGACACTTCCTGTTTTCAGATGCCTAGTGCCCCGGTTGATTAGCCCCGACCGGGGTTTTTTGCGTTTAAGGCATTCTGTTGAAAAAAAACGATAGAGCTGGAGGGCTGAGAATGACGCTTCTAGGCAAAAAGTAGGCTGTGACCCGAATAAAAGGTTTCTTGCGGTGTAATCCCTACATTTCAATTCCGCGTAGAAGCGCGCACGCGACATACATTTCCACCCTTTCTCCCATATGAAAATCCTTGACCTCCGCACGATGCGCGGCCCCAGCTACTGGTCCGTGAAACATTACAAGCTGATTGTAATGAAAGTGGACCTGCAGGACCTGGCCGATGCGTGGTCGAACAGTGCACCGGCGCTGGCGGAGCAGCTTCCCAGTCTGCTGCCCGAGCTGCTGGAGCCGCAGCCCCACCAAGAGGCTGGTAAACATGGCCCCAAAAACCCACCCCTGACCGAGGAACAGCTGCAGGACGGAGAACCCCTGGGGCACGTCATTCAGCAGGTAGCTCTGGCTCTGCAACGTACGGCCGGTATGCCCGTGTATTGGGGCAAATCGTACCCGGCTCACCAGGAGGGCGTAGAGTTTGTGGTGTTCAGCTACCAGGAGGAGCGGGCCGGACGCATGGCCGCCGAAGCTGCCGTGCAGCTGGTAGACGACCTTTGCCACGGCCGCGCCGTGAGCGTTAAGCCGATTATCGACGAGCTGCACGAAATCCGGGAGGAAGAGTTTTTCGGGCCCAGTACCTACAGCATTGTGGCGGAGGCAGCTTCGCGCAATATTCCGTACATTCAGCTGAAGAACAGCAGCATTATTCAGCTGGGATACGGCGTCAACCAGAAGCGTATTTGGGCTACTACTACCAGCTATACCTCGCACGCCGGTGTGGAGGTGGCCGGCAATAAAAACCGCACCAAGGCTATGCTGAAGGATGCTGGTGTGCCGGTGCCCAACGGCACCACCGTGTACTCGGAGGATGGCCTGCGCGACGCGGTAGAGGAGCTGGGCTTCCCCATCGTCACCAAACCTCTCGACGGCAACCACGGCAAGGGAGCCACCATTCGCATCACCAACTGGGAGGACGCCGTTGAAGGCCTGAAAGCTGCCCAGAAATACTCCCGGGCCGTTATTGTGGAGCAGTTTATTGAGGGCGACGACTACCGCATGCTGGTGGTGAACGGCAAGCTCATTGCCGCCGCCAAACGCACGCCGGCCGCTGTTACCGGCAACGGGCAGCACACCATTCAGCAGCTAATTGACGAAGTTAACAAAGACCCGCGTCGGGGCGTGGGCCACGAGAAGGTGCTCACCAGCATCAAAGCCGACCAACACACCATTGACCTGCTCAGCAAGCAGGACCTGACGCTGGACTCGGTGCTGCCCGCCGGCCAAGAGCTGTACCTGAAAAGCACGGCTAACATCAGCACTGGGGGCACTGCCACCGACGTTACCGACCTGGTACACCCATACAACCTGCTGCTGGCGGAACGCGTGGCTGGCATCGTGGGCCTGGATATCTGCGGTATTGATTTGCTGACGTCCGACATTGCCATTCCGCTGAACGAAACCCGCGGGGCCGTTATTGAGGTGAATGCCGCGCCGGGCTTCCGCATGCACATTTCGCCCACCGAGGGACTGCCGCGCAACGTGGCCGCGCCGGTAGTGGATATGCTGTTCCCGCAGGGCGGCACCGCCCGGATTCCAATTTTCGCGGTAACCGGCACCAACGGTAAAACCACTACTTCTCAGCTGTTGGCGCACATTGTGGCCTCCAAGGGTTACAAAGTAGGCTTCACTACCACCAACGGTATCTACATCCAGGGCGTGCAGTTGCAGAGCGGCGACTGCACCGGCGGCCAGAGTGCCGAGTTTGTCCTGAAGGACCCAACCGTGAACTTTGCGGTGCTGGAAACGGCACGGGGTGGGATGCTCCGCTCGGGTCTGGGTTTCCACACCTGCGACGTGGCCATTGTGACCAACGTAGCAGCCGACCACCTGGGTATGCGCGACATTTACACGGTGGAGGAAATGGCCGCCGTGAAGGGCGTACTGCCCCGCACCGTGCGCAAGGACGGCTGGGCCGTACTCAATGCCGATGATGACCTAGTGTACGCCATGCGCGAAAAGCTGGAATGCCGGGTGGCTTTGTTCAGCATGAACGAGCACAGCCCCCGTATCCGGGAGCACGCCGAAAACGGCGGGCTGGCCGCCGTGTACGAGGAAGGCTACATCACCATCTATAAGAACAGCTACAAGCTGCGCATCGACCGGGCCGCCGAATTCCCGATTACGTTTGGGGGCCGGGCCACCTTCAACATTGAAAACTCGCTGGCGGCGGCCCTGGCCTGCTACTGCTATGGCTTCGATAAGGACGACATCAAGCAGGCATTGCGCACTTTCGTGCCCTCGGCGGCCAAAACGCCGGGTCGTATGAACGTGTACAAATTCCCGCAGTTTGAGGTGATTGTGGATTACGCCCACAATACCCACGGAATCGAGAAATTTGCCCAGTTCCTGAATGCCACCGAGGCTACGCACAAAGTAGGCGTGGTATCGGGCCTGGGCGACCGGCGCGACGAGGATACCCTGGGTTTCTCTCGTATTGCCGGCAGTATCTTCGACGAGGTAATTCTGCGCCAAGACCGGGACCTGCGGGGTAAAACGGCCGAGCAGCTCAAGGAAATCATGGAGCGCGGCCTGCGCCTGGATAAGCCCGAACTGCCCATCACCTACATCGAAAATGAGATGGACGCCATTGACCACGTACTGGCCACGGCCAAGCCCGGCTCGGTAGTGGTGATGTTCACGGAGAACATCAAAGCCACGCTGAAAAAGCTCGATGACTTTGAGGCCTCACTGGCGCAATAACTTCCGCTGCTCATTCTGTTTCAGTATAAAAAAGGAGTAGAGCCAGAGAAACCTGGTAGCCAGGCACGCGCGCCGTACGCTGGCGAAGCGGTTGTTACTGCGCTGCCCAGTCCTGCTTCCTGATTTCAAACACAAAGTTGAGCTTGGACGGCTCACCATAGTACGCCACTTCCTGCTCGGCTACTTTGCAGGCCCCCAGGCGCTGAATGGCAATCTGGGAGCGTACATTCCCAGCCCCAATGTGGAAGCGCACGGTATCCACAAATTGAAACGTATAATCCAGGAGCAGCTTCTTCACAGCCAGATTGATGCCTTTGCCCCACGACTGAGTTCCGTAGAAGGTGTAGCCGATGAGGATACTGTTATCTGCGGCGTTGTAGTCGTAGAGGCGGGTGCTGCCTAGGGTGGCATTGGTAGCCTTATCCACGATTTTGAAAGATCCTTGGCTCTGCATAGCCCCCTCGAAGAAGTTTCGGAAGGCCGGTTCCTGCCATCGGTCTTGGTTTGGGTGCTGTTCCCACACCTTGGGGTCAGCGGCAACGGCATGCAGCTCGGCAAAATCAGTTTTCTGCAACGGCAATAGCTGCAGAGTATCGGTTTCCAGCGTGGGTTGAAGAGAGAAAGGCGGTAGCATAGGGCACCGTGTCAGATTGCAAGAGTAGCGCGAATTCAACGGACGGTAAGTCGTTGGCCGCTGCTTATGGGCACTGCTTAACAAGCAAAAAGCGCCGGCCCGTGGACCGGCGCTTTTTAAAAACGCGGAGAAGCTTTCGGCAGCTACTTATTTCAGCGTAAAAGTGGTTTTGCCGATCATCACGCCGCCTTCGTACAGCTCCACGGTGTGGAGTCCGGTTTTGTAGGGGGCACCTTTGGCGTACAGGAACTGCACGGGCTGACGGGTATTATCGAATACCACGTCCTGCTTGGCCGTGTAGAAAGCCTCGGCGCCGTCAATCATGAAAGTGCCGCCGCCGGTGCTCAGGTTGTACAGTGCCGCGCCGTCGGGCTCAATCAGGCGCATCATGATCTGCTTAGTTTCCTTCGGCGACACGTCGTTGCGGCCCAGGTTGAAGGTTACCTTGATTTTCTCGACGCGCTTGGCCTTAAACTCGTTGTCGTCGTCAGCCTTTTCCTTTTCGCGGTTGTTCACCACGCCGATGCGGATGTTTTCGGCCTGCAGGCGGGAGGCCACGGCTACTTTCTCGCTCAGCTCCTGGTTGGAGCGCACCACCGTGGATATGGTATCGGTGAGGCGGTTCTGACGCTCCTTCAGCGTGGTGGTTTCGGTGTACAGCGCCTCGTTATCGGCTTTTAGCTGGGCAATTTCCTCGTCCTTTTTGCGCAGTTGCGTTTCGAAGTTGGCGGCACGCTGCTTAAAGCGCTGCTGCTCGGCAATGCTGAAGCTGCCGGCCCGGAAGGAGCGCAGCTTCAGCAGGTCGGCGTTAATCTGGGCCAGCTTGGCTACCAGCGAGTCGTTGGAGAGGCCCATGCCCTGCACTTCCTGGCTCTGGCGCTCAAAATCAGCCTTCAGGGCTTCGTACTGCTTAATTTGCTCTTCCAGCTTGGCATCCTTGGTCACCACATCGGCCTGCAGCTGCTCGTTTTGCTTGCTTTTCTGCTGGTTCATGTAGAACAGCACGCCGTTGATGCCCAGCAGCACCAGAATCAGGGCCACAATCAGCAGGACGCGGTTGTTGTTCTTTGGCTCGGGGCTCTGGTCTTGTTCCATTGCGGGAGGGGTTAAGTGAAGCCCGGAGAGTCCGGGCGCAGGTAGTACCTTTAGGGCAAAAATAACGGAGTTCCGTACCCAGGCAAGTGCCGAAGATACAACCCTGCCGCAATATGCTTCCGGATTCGCCACTTGATGCTGCCTACTGGCAGCAGCGCTACGTAACGGGCCAAACGGCCTGGGATGCGGGCCAGATAACGCCGCCCCTGCAGGAATATTTTGCGCAGCTGGGCCCGCCCGATACCCGCCGTATCCTGATTCCGGGGGCAGGCCGTGCGTATGAAGCTGAGTATCTGCACGGTGCCGGCTGGCCTAACGTGTTTGTGGCCGATGTGGCTCCCGAGCCGTTGCGCGACCTGCAGCAGCGCGTGCCGGATTTTCCGGCCGACCATCTGCTGCTGGCCGATTTCTTTCAGCTGGAACCGGCGCCACCGTTCGACCTTATTGTGGAACAGACGTTCTTCTGCGCCCTCGACCCCAGCCTGCGCCCGGCCTACGCCCGGCAGTGCGCCCGCCTGCTCCGGCCCGGCGGTACGCTGATGGGGCTGCTATTTGATACTGAATTCAGCCAGCCCGGCCCGCCCTTCGGGGGCTCCCGAGAGGAGTATCGGCCGTATTTTGAGCCGTATTTTGATTTCGTGCATTTTGATACGGCCACCAACTCCCTCAAACCCCGGCAGGGGCGGGAGCTGTTTATTTCTCTGAAAAAGAAGCAACACACGCTGTAGCCTGTGTTAAACATGCCGCGTCACCCTATTCGGCGGTGACTGTTTTGCCTTATCTCTCACCGGCCTGCGTTGCCCGCAAGCCTGTTTGTAACCCAAGCTAAAGCCTGAGCTCCATGATTCAACAACTCGCCAACGTTCTGCCTCACTTCCGCAATACCAACTCCGGTCAGTTTTTTCTGATGGCCGGGCCCTGCGTAATTGAGGGCGAAGATATGGCCCTGCATATAGCCGAGCAGGTGCGCACCATCACCGACCGGCTGCAGATTCCTTACATCTTCAAAGGCTCCTACCGCAAGGCCAACCGCAGCCGCCTGGATTCCTACACCGGCATCGGCGACGAGAAAGCGCTAAAAATTCTGCAGAAGGTAAGCCAGGAAATTGGCGTGCCCACCGTTACGGATATCCACGAATCGGACGAGGCGGCTATGGCGGCTGAGTACGTGGACGTGCTGCAGATTCCGGCATTCCTGTGCCGGCAGACCGATCTGCTAATTGCCGCCGCCAAAACCGGCAAGGTGGTAAACGTGAAAAAAGGCCAGTTTCTGAGCGGGGAGTCGATGCAGTTTGCGGTGGATAAGGTGCGCCAGTCGGGCAACCCCCACGTGATTCTGACGGACCGGGGTAACTCCTTCGGCTACTCCGACCTGGTAGTGGATTTCCGCAACCTGCCGGCCATGCGCGAGTTCGGCGTGCCCGTGGTGATGGACGTAACCCACTCGCTGCAGCAGCCGAACCAGAGCAGCGGCGTTACCGGCGGCAAGCCCCAGCTTATCGAAACCATTGCCAAAGCCGCCATTGCCGTGGGAGCCGACGGCCTGTTCATTGAAACGCACCCCACGCCTGCCACGGCCAAATCCGATGGGGCCAACATGCTGGCCCTGGACGGCCTGGAAGACCTGCTGCGCAAGCTGACGCGGGTACGGGAAGCCATTCGGGAAGATGGTGCGGGTAGCGTGGCTCCGTTGTAGGCGTAAGAAAGAAACAGCTGATAACAGAAAGGCCGCTACACTGTGTGTGGCGGCCTTTCTGTTAAAAAGTCATAAAAAGCATAACGTACCACTACTTTTTAAAAGCTTCAATATCAGGAAGCCAGTACTTTGGTGCGCTCCAGTAGCTTATCCAGTGGGTTGTTGAAGCGCAGGGTGAAATGCTGCCTGGGCTGGTTGCGTCGGAAAAACACCAGGCCGATGTAGAACAGGTCGATGGTCAGCGTCACGTCGGGGTGCTGGCAAATGGCTTCCCAGGCCTGCTCCATTTCCGCCGACCAGTGGATATCATCCAGTACAAACACACTGTGTTCCGTGCGGTACCGGTTCATGAGGTTGAAGTAGCGCAGAGTGGGCTCGTAGCGGTGATTACCGTCGAAAAAGGCAAAATCGACGGGAGCGGCTAGGGCGGCCAGGGCCGGTTCCAGGGTTTCATCAAGGTTGCCTTCCTCTATCTCGGCGTTCTGTACGCCCGTAGCCGCGAAGGTCTGCCGGGCTACGGCGGCCGTGGCTGGGCAGCCTTCGAAGGTGAGTACCCGCGCCCGGGAATTAGCCAGGGCCAGGTAGCTGGTGGTCAGGCCCAGGGAAGTGCCCAGCTCCACCACCGTGCGGGGCTGAAAGTGGTTCGTCAGCCGAAAGAGCAACTGCCCCAACTCAGGTGGTTTGGCGGCCGTACGGGTAATATCGCGCAGGCGGCGGGTACGGCCGGCACCGGTGCGGGAGCCCGCTCCAAAATCCCGTACCTGAATAGCCGTAGCATCGTGGCGCAGCTCTTCCCGGCGGTTTTCTACCACGTCATAGGCAGTAAAATGCCCGTCGTGGTTAATAACGTGCGCATACAGCCCGAACACGAACGGGGAGTGGAGTCCGTGTGCGTTACCCGAGCGAGCCAGAAAGCGAAAAAAACTAAAAACCTGAAATAGCAAAGCGCGCAGAAACTGAAGTGAAGCGAGGATTCCGGAGGCTGTACTCTCGGAATGCTGCCCGAAGATACGAGCAATACAAAAGCCGCCCCGAGCGAGTCAGGACGGCTTTTGTATGGTTGGTGCTCAGACCGGAAAGTCCGGCTGTGCTAGTTGAGGCGGTAAGGCACTACCAGCGTGAATTCAGGGATTTCCACGGCAAACTCGCTGCCGTCCATCTGCCGCTCCATCTGGTAGGAGCCGCGCATTTTGCCCAGCCCCGATTTCAGATTACAGCCCGAAACGTACTGGTGCGACTCGCCGGGTTCCAGCGTGGGCTGCTGGCCCACAACGCCTTCCCCCTCCACTTCACGCACTACCCCGTTGGCATCGTAGATGTACCAATGACGGCGCAGCAGCTTCACGGTAAATTCGCTGTTGTTGCGGATATCAATTTTATAGGCAAAGACGTAATGTTCCTGGCCCGGGCTGGAATAATCCGGCAGGTAATTCGTCGTAACGCTTACGGTCACGCCTTGAGTGGTGGTCGTATTCATAACGTCTGGGAGTTCCGAAAGAGAAAAAAGCTAACAGCCGTACGCGGAATTTGGTTTATCTACGCAGCCGAGCCACCTGATGGCCTACCCAACCGAAAAATAATTCCTCCTCCCTATGTCTGTAAAGATAGAAGAAAGCTGGCGCAAGGTGCTAGCACCAGAATTCGAAAAACCGTACTTCCAACACCTGATTGCCTTTATAAAAGGCGAGTATGCTACCACCACGGTGTACCCGGCCGGCCCCCAGATTTTTCACGCCTTCGAGGCCTGCCCTTTCGATAAAGTGAAAGTAGTCATTTTAGGCCAAGACCCCTACCACGGCAAGGGGCAGGCGCACGGCCTCAGCTTCTCGGTGGCTGAGGGTGTGCGCACGCCGCCTTCCCTGCAGAATATTTTCAAGGAGCTGCAGGCGGATCTGCCCGAAACACCCCCGGCTCCTAACGGCAACCTCGACCGGTGGGCGCAGCAGGGCGTGTTGCTGCTCAATGCCACCCTCACCGTGCGGGCCAGTGACCCCGGCAGCCACCAGAAGAAGGGCTGGGAGCAGTTCACCGATGCCGTTATCCAGCAGATTTCCGACCAGAAGGAGCACGTGGTCTTCATCTTGTGGGGGGCCTATGCCCAGAAGAAAGGCGAAATCATCGACGCCAGAAAGCACCTCGTGCTCAAAGCGGCTCATCCCTCGCCCTACGCCGCCGACCGGGGCTTTTTCGGCTCCCGCCCCTTCAGCCAGACCAACGCCTATCTGGAGCAGCACGGCGAGCAACCCATCCACTGGTGAATCGCGGATTAAGCGAATTGAAGGATTTCGCGGATTTAGGTTACGAATTTCATAACTCGATAACAAACAAAAGAGCGGACTCACCTGAGTCCGCTCTTTTGTTTGTTATCGAGTTGGGCTAGCTACATGGTTCGTGACCGAAATCCGCGAAATCCTTCAATCCGCTTAATCCGTGATTCTTAGTCGACCAGGTTGAACAGGCGGTTCCAACGGATTTTCTGCGAGAAGGAGGCGTTGGGATCTATCGATAGCCAGATGAGCACGGCTTTCCCTACGATATGGTCGGCAGGCACGAAACCCCAGAAGCGGGAATCCAGCGAGTTGTGGCGGTTGTCGCCCATCATGAAGTAGTAGTTCTGCTTAAACGTGTAGCTGGTGAGCGGCTTGCCGTTCTGCGAAATGGTACCGTCGGGAGCTACTGTAATTCCCTCATTGTGCTCGTAGCGCAGGATGATTTTCTGGTAAATGGCCGAATTCTGGGGTGTGAGCTGCACCGTCTGGCCCTCTTTCGGAATCTGCAGCGGGCCGTAGTTGTCCTTATTCCAGTTGGGGAAGGGCAGCGGGTTCAGCGGGTTGCTGGGCTGGGAGGGAAGATAATCGGGGTTGTTGGGGAATACCTGCTGGCCCCGCTCCGGCTGGCCGGGAGGGGTTTTCAGGTCGATAATGCCTTTCACGTACGGCTGCTGCTTGAAGTAATCGTAGGCGGCCTGGGTCATGTGCACCTCGTACCCGATGCCGTACTGCTCCGTTTGCATCTGCGGGGGCAGGCCGTCGGAGGTATCGTAGTTCACCACCCCATACTTGCGGAAGTCTTCTGTCAGGTTTTCGCCGGTCGGAATCTGCAGGAAGTAGCTGCTCTGCATTTCCGGGTAGTTCACGGCCGGCTTCCCGTTGATAAACACCTTGCCCTGCTTGATTTCGAGTACGTCGCCGGCAATGGCAATACACCGCTTGATGTAGTTGGTGCGCAGGTCGGCGGGGTGCTGATCCTCGAAGGGCACGTTGAACACTACCACATCATTGTTCTTCACCTCCGAAAAGCCCGGTAGCCGGTAGCTGGGCAGCTGAATCAGATCGGAGTAGCTTTTCAGGCTGGTACCCCACACAGTTTGGTGGGTAAGGGGTACCTGCAACGGCGTTTGGGGAGTGCGCGGGCCGTAGTGCAGCTTGCTCACAAACAGGTAGTCGCCTACCAGCAGGGAGTGCTCCATGGAAGGCGTGGGGATGGTGTAGGCCTCAAAAGTAGCCCAGCGAATAAGCGTGGCGGCTACTACGGCAAACAGAATGGCATCACCCCACTCACGCGCGGCGCTTTTGCGTTTTTTCGGCTCCTTGCCGGGCGTGGCGGGAGTAGCCGGGTTTTTCTCGAGGTATTTCTCCCAGGATTGTACTGCCATAATGAGTAAAGGCCAGAAAAGTAGGTGTTGCCGGCCTTGGCCGGCTCCGTTCCGGATCAACGCCGGAAGATGCGAAATAATGCGGGGAAAGGGGAAGTTGTGAGGATGAAGTTGTGAAATCCGGGAACAGGGCATCTCACAACTTCGGCCTTTACCACTTACAGCCCCAGCAGGTCCTGCATGCCAAATACGCCCTTGCGGCCGGGTAGCCACTCGGCCGCCAGCAGGGCACCCTGCACAAACCCGTCGCGGGTATGGGCTTCGTGCTTGAGCTCAATGGAGTCGGCGGGGGAGGAATAGGTAACGATGTGCGTGCCGACTACTGTGCCTTCCCGCTCCGAGATAATAGCCAGCTCCTGCGGCGTACTGGCAGCCTCGTTGCGCCAGGTGGTTTTGCCCGGAAAGTGGCGCAGAATACCTTCGGCGGCGGTAAGAGCCGTACCGCTGGGCTGATCTACTTTCTGAGTGTGGTGGATTTCCCGCACCTGCACATCGTAGCCGCCGAACTGGTGCATTTTGGCGGCTATGTACTCGTTAAAGTGGAAAAACAGGTTTACACCCACGCTGTAGTTGGAGGCGTAGAACAGCGGCGTGCCGGTCTGCTGACTCAGGGCCTGTGCCTCGGCAAAGTGGTGCAGCCAGCCCGTGGAGCCGCACACCACCGGAATGCCCTGCTTCAGGCAAGCCACTACATTCTGGTAAGCCGCATCGGGATGCGTGAATTCAATAGCGGCGTCAGCCTCGGCAGCCGTGAAATCGGAGATGAGGACACCGGGCCGGGAAGGGTCCACGATACCGGCAATCTGGTGGCCACGGGCAATAGCCTGGGCTTCGATGGCTTGGCCCATTTTACCGTAGCCAATCAACAGGAGCTTCATGTAAGGGGAATTTCAGGTAAGCAATTTCAGCCATCAGCCACAGGGCCGCCTTGCCGAAACAGGTTATTTTAAACGAAGGGTGAGGGCCAGCCCCGCGCCGGGCGCGGTGGTTTGCGTAGGCAGTACCGCCGGGTCAAGGCGCAGACTCAGGTCGTCACTGATGTCAAAGTCGCGCAGGTGAGCGGCCACCAGCGCATCCAGAATCGTTACGCCGTACACCAGCGCATTGTACGCAATGAACGTGTCACGGTAGCGGCGGTAAAAAACTACCCCTCGCTGGACGTTTTCAATGCTGGTTTCCTTGCTGACGCGCGAACCTTTGAGTTGGGCAATGGGAGTACCGTTGTCAAGGTAGGCCTTCTTGCCGTTGGAGTATTCCTTGTAACGGCTCTGGTAGAAGAACAACCCGTAGCCGGTGGCGCCCAGCCCACCATACACCAGCGGCAGCTTCCAGTACTGGCGGTTGTAGATTTGGCCGGCTCCGGGCAATACCAATGCCAGCAGCGTTGCCTTCTGGGGACGCGTCACGCGCTTGCCAAACAGCTTCTCCGTACGTCGCAGCGAGTCGGCTACCGGGTTGGTGGCTACCGTTGAAGAGTCGGGGCCGGCCGTAACGGTTTGGGCGTACAGCGGCCGGGCGGCCACCAGCAGAGCCAGTACCAGCAGCAGCAGAGCAGCGGAAAAGCGGGAAGGGACCATAGCAGTAGAAAGAAAGAGGCGGAACGAGGTTCCGCCCTTTAGTAGTATCTAGGCTGGCTGCAGAATGTGCAGGATGCGCTGCATGTCTTCCACCGAGTCGAAGGCAATTTTGATTTCGCCTTTACCCTGAGGCCCAGGCTTTACCATTACCCGGCTGCCGAACCGCTCCGAGAGATGCCGCTCGGCGCGTTTCAGCTCGGCCGGAGGCACTACCGGCACTGCTGGCTGGGCGGGTTTCTTTTCTTCCTCGGCCGTAGCGCCGTTGCGCACCAGCTGCTCCACCCGGCGCACCGACAGCTCCTCGGCCACAATGCGGCGGAACAGCGCCAGCTGCTGGTCCATGCTGTCGATGTTGATGAGGGCGCGGGCGTGGCCCATGCTTATAACACTGTCGCGCAGACCAATCTGGATATCGGGCGGAAGTTTGAGCAGGCGCAGGTAGTTGGTCACCGTCGAACGGTTTTTGCCCACCCGGTCGCCCAGCTCTTCCTGCTTCAGATTACACTCGCTTACCAGCCGCTGGTAGCTGAGGGCAATTTCAATGGCGTTGAGGTTCTCGCGCTGAATGTTCTCAATCAGGGCCATTTCCAGCATCTGCTGGTCATCGGCCTTGCGGATGTAGGCCGGAATGGATTCCAGGCCCGCCAGTTTGGAGGCCTGCAAGCGCCGTTCCCCACTGATGAGCTGGTAGGAGTTGGTGCCGGTCTGGCGCACCGTTACGGGCTGAATGATGCCCTGTACCTTGATGCTCTCGGCCAGCTCCTGCAGCGCATCTTGGTCGAAGTGCGTGCGGGGCTGGTAGGGGTTCGCCTGGATGTGGCCTACCGGAATCAGGCCCACCGAGTTTACGGGGTGGGGCACCAGGCCCAGCCGTTCGCTCTTTTTCTCGTAGCTGCCTTCAATCAGGGCATTCAGTCCCCGGCCCAGACCACCAATTTTGCGCTTGGCTGCCAGCGGACCAACGGCCGGGATATTCTTCTCTTCGTTTTTCTCAGACATACCTGCAAGCAGCTCGCATCAGTACCGTAAAGGATGGGAGCCGGATTCAAAAATACACAAACGCCCGGGATGCCGGTGAATTTTGTTCCACGGAAAATAAAAAACGTGGAACGTGCTGAATGGAAGCCAATAGCGCGCAGTTCCGCTTCGCGCACGAGCCACAGCCAAGTTCCTACGCGTCGGCATTACGCGCCCGATACTCGCTTCGCCCGTGCGCGAAGCGGAGCTGCGCGCTACAAAAAAGGCCGGCGAATTTCGCCGGCCTTTCTCTGATTTATGCTGCGGTATCCTCGGTAGCCTCTTCGGGCTCCCCGGCGGCCTCGATGTTCTTTTCTACAATCTCGCGGGCCAAGTTGAGGTAGCTCAGGCTGCCCTTGCTCTCGGCATCGTGCAGAATAACGGGAATACCGAAGCTCGGCGACTCCGACAGCTTCACGTTGCGCGGGATAATGGTGTCGAACACCAGCTGCTGGAAGTGCAGCTTCACTTCCTCCACCACCTGGTTGCTCAGGCGCAGACGCACGTCGTACATCGTGAGCAGGATGCCCTCAATCTCTAGCTCCTCGTTGAGGCGGCTCTGAATGATTTTGACGGTGTTGAGCAGCTTACCCAGGCCTTCGAGGGCGAAATACTCGCACTGCACCGGAATGATAACCGAGTGCGCAGCCGTGAGGGCATTCACCGTAATCAGGCCCAGGGAAGGGGAGCAGTCGATGATGATGAAGTCGTACTGATCGGCCAGAGGGCGCAGCGCATCCTTCATCTTCTCCTCCCGGTTGGGCAGGTTGATCATCTCTACTTCCGCGCCTACCAGGTCAATGTGGGAGGGCATCAGGTCGAGGTGGGGGAGCAGGGTGGTTTGCAGGATGATATCCTGGGCGTTGATGCCATCCACCATGCACTCGTAAATGCTGTTCTGAATATCCTTCGGGTCGAAGCCCACGCCGGAAGTGGCGTTGGCCTGCGGATCGGCGTCCACGAGCAGGGTCCGATACTCCAGCGCCGCCAGGGAGGCCGCGAGGTTGATCGAGGAGGTGGTTTTGCCGACCCCACCCTTTTGGTTGGCTACCGCAATGATTTTACCCATTTTGCTTTAGTTGTCAGTTGTTGGTTGTCAGTTGTCAGGAAGATTGCGGGCTGTCTATTGTCGGGAAATCTGACAACTGACAACCAACAACTGACAACTTACAACGATGTCGTTTCACCTACGCTCAGTAGCACCAGCTCTTTGCCGGCGGCCGTGGCTTTTGCGCGGGCTTCATCGTGGTTAATGGCAATGGGGGGAAAGGTATCGAAGTGCATGCCGATAACCTTGCTGGCTCCGGTCCAGTCGGCGGCTACCAGCGCATCGTCGATGCCCATAGTGTAATGGTCGCCGATGGGCAGGATGGCCAGATCCAGCGTGTACCGCTCCCCGATGAGTTTCATATCGTAAGTGAGGGCCGTGTCGCCGGCGAAGTAGAAGGTTTTGCCCTCCGCCTTCACAATATAGCCAGCGGCCACGCCGCCATATGAGCCATCGGGCAGGGAACTGGAATGGGCGGCGGCTACCATGGTCACGCTACCGAAGGGTAGCTGCAAAGTGCCACCAAGGTTCATTCCTACAGTTTTCAGGCCTTTTTGCTCAAACCAATGGGCTATTTCGGCAATGGCTACTACCTGCGCTCCAGTGCGCTTGCCAATTTCTTCAGCGTCGGCCACATGGTCGCCGTGGCCGTGAGTGATGAGAATGTAGTCGGCGGCAATGGCGTCAACATCAACATCTTTTGCCAGCGGATTGGGCCGGATGAAAGGGTCGAAAAGCACTTTGCTGCCGCCGGCTTCCAGCAGGAAGCACGCGTGGCCGTAGTAGGTCAGAGTCATAGAAAACAGAACGGGGCAGGCAGCCAGTGGGCTGCAAACCCCGGATGGGATACCTTTGCAAATATACATTGTTTCGCCGTTCCCATGTTCCCGTTTTCGCGCCGTGCCGTTGGTTTTGCTCCGTTATTGCTTGGTTTGCTGGCGGCCTGCGCTGAGCAGGAGCCGGCCACCGATGCCCGGCGGGTGTTTCGCTACAACCAGCCCGAAAGCCTGACTTCCCTGGACCCGGCCTTCGCGCGCAACCAGGCCAACACCTGGGCCGTGACCCAGCTATACAACGGCCTGGTGGAACTCGACGACAGCCTCAAGCCCGGCCCCTCGGTGGCCCGGCGCTACGATATCAGCCCCGACGGCCGCCGCTACACCTTCACGCTTCGGCCCGATGTGCGCTTCCACGACTCGGAGGTGTTCCCCGGCGGTAAGGGGCGGCGCGTGACGGCCCATGATTTCGTGTACTCGTTTCGGCGGCTGTTGGACGGGGCCACGGCCAGCCCCGGCGGCTGGATTTTCCGGGGCAAGGTGCTGGAGAAGGCCGACGGCGAACCTTCGGATACTTGCTTTGTGGCCGTGAACGACTCCACGCTGCGCATTCACCTGCAGGAGCCTTTCATCCCGTTCCTGGGAATTCTGACGATGCCTTACGCCTACGTGGTGCCGCGCGAGGCGGTGCAGAAGTGGGGCAAGGACTTCCGGGAGCACCCGGTGGGCACGGGCCCGTTCCGGTTCAAGGAGTGGGACGAGGGCAACGCCATCATCTACCACCGCAACCCCACCTACTGGAAAACGGACGCCCGGGGCCAGCGGCTGCCCTACCTGGATGCCGTGCAGATCAGCTTTATCCAGGACCGCAAAACGGAGTTCCTGACCTTTATGCAGGGCAAGCTGGATTTCCTGAGCGGTATCCGCTCGGGCTCCCGCGACCTGATCATGTACCCCGACGGCACCGTGCGCGAGGATTTCAAGGGCAAGTTCCGGCTGCAGAAGGTGCCCTACCTGAACACCGAGTACCTGGGCATGCAGCAGGACCTCACCAATCTGCGCGGCGACAACCTCACGACCGGCAAAGCCCTGCAGGACAAGCGCGTGCGCCAGGCCCTGAACTACGCCCTCAACAAGCCCGAGTTTCTGGCCTACTTCCTGAACAACGTGGGCAAGCCCGGCAACTCGGGCTTTGTGCCGGCCTCGCTGCCCTCGTTCAGCGCCGAAAAGGTGCCCGGCTACACCTACCAGCCCGAAAAGGCCCGGCAGCTGCTGCGCGCCGCCGGCTACGGCCCCGGCAAGCCCCTGCGCCTGCGCCTGAACACGGTGGCCGAGAGCAAGGAGTTCTGTGAGTACTACCAGAAAAAGTGGGCCGAAGTGGGCGTACAGGTGGAAATTGACGTGAACCAGGGCGCGGCCCACGGCGAAATGATTGACAACGGCCGCGCCGCCTTCTTCACTCGCAGCTGGCTGGGCGACTACCCCGACGCCGAAAACTACCTGGCCCTGTTCTACAGCCCCAACTTCGCCCCGGCCGGCCCCAACAAAACCCACTTCAAGCGCCCCGCCTACGACCAGCTCTATCAGCAGGCCAAGCTGGAGCAGGACGCCGACAAACGTTACGCCCTCTACCAGCAAATGGACCGCCTGGTAACCGAGGAGTGCCCGGTCATTGCCGTGTACTACGACGAAGTAGTGCGCCTCACCCAGAACAACGTGCAGGGCCTCACCCCCAACCCCATGAACCAGCTGGTGCTGGAGCGGGTGAAGAAACAGTAACCGTCATTGCGACGAGGCACGACGAAGCAATCCTTCCTTCACCCTGCCCTACACCCAGAAGTAATAGAAAGCCCCTGACGTCCGTGCTGGCGCCAGGGGCTTTTGAGTAGGTCAGGGCCGGGAGCTTAGTGAAGGACAGATTGCTTCGCTCTGCTCGCAATGACAACTACGGGTTCGTGCTCCACATGCCGGCTTCTTTAATGAAGATGCGGCGGTTGAGTTTGAGCTGGCTGACGATGATTTCGGCAATGTCCTCGGGCTGCATCACCTTGTCGGGGTTGCCGTCGGTGAGGTTGTTGCTCACGGCCAGCTCGGTGGCGACGGTGCTGGGCGTGAGGGCCGAAACGCGGATGTTCTGCTTGCGCACCTCCTGCATCAGGGACTCGGTGAAGCCCAGCAGGCCGAATTTGGAGGCGCTGTAGGCGCTGGTGGTGGCAGCGCCGCGCTGGCCGGCGGTGCTGGCCACGTTGATGATGTCGCCGGTCTGACGCTCCAGCATCTGGGGCAGCACGGCGCGCGTCACGTAGTAGGCGCCCAGCAGGTTCACCCGGATGATGTTTTCCCATTCCTCGGGGGCCATATCCACCACCTTGGCGAAGGTGCCAATGCCGGCATTGTTGATGAGAATATCAATGGTGCCGAGCTGGCCGAGGGCCTGCTGCACGGCGACTTCCACGGCGGCGCGGTCGGCTACGTTGGCGGTAACCACCACGGCCTGGCCGCCCTGGGCTTCAATTTCGCGGGCTACGTCCTGCAGCTGCGTTTCGGTGCGGGCCAGCAGGGCCACGCGCACACCTTCCTTGGCCAGAGCCACGGCCACGGCCCGGCCGATACCTTTGCCGGCGCCCGTCACCAGGGCCGTTTTGCCAGTCAGATTTTCCATGAGTTGGGGTAAGTTGAATAGGAGAGAGGGTATAACCGGATTTTCCGGGAAAGGTTGGGGCTGTTATTCTTCATTTGTCATCCTGAGCGCAGCGAAGGACCTTTTGCTATCAGAACAGCCTCCGCGTCCTCTGCGCATGCCTCTGCGAACCTCTGCGGGAAATGTCGTCCTCATGTAACTAGGTCCTTCGCAAGCTCAGGATGACAACGGGTTTTACTGCTGCGCCCAAAACCTGCTTATCTTTCTCGCCCTGTACTTCTTCTCCCTTCTCCCATGAAAAAACTTGCCCTCACCGGCCTGCTGGCCGGGGCACTACTGGCCGGCTGCAACCAGCAGAAAAACACCGCCGAAGCCGGCGCGGCCACCGAAACCAACTTGGCCGACGTGAAAGACCTGCCCACCCTGTTCGATGCCTACTGGGAAGAAAACGCCCGGCTGTTCCCGCTGGAAGCCACCACCCAGGGCGACAACCGCTACAACGACCAGTTGCCTAACGACGGCACCAAAGAGTTCCGCAACAAGCTCCAGAGCTTCTACCAGCGCTACCTCGATGGCCTGCACAAGTTCAACCGGGACGAGCTGACAGCCAACGATAAAATCAGCTACGACATCTTCGAATACGACCTGCAGAACAAGCTGGAAGGCCTGAAGCTGAACACCTGGATGATTCCGTTTCAGCAGTTCTGGGGTCTACCCATCAGCATGGGCCAATATGGCTCGGGCGAGGGAGTGCAGCCCTTCAAAACGGCCAAGGACTACGACAACTGGCTGGGCCGCGTGAAAGGCTTCTCGGTGTGGGCCGATACGGCCATCAGTAACTTCCGCCAGGGCATGAAGGCCGGCGTGGTGCTGCCCAAGGCGCTGGTAGTGAAAATGATTCCGCAGATGCGGGCCATGGAAACCACCGATGCCACCAAGAGCCTGTTCTACGGCCCCATCAACAAGCTGCCTGCCGGCCTGAGCGACGCCGAGAAAAAGCGCATCACGGCCGCTTACCAGAAGGCTATTCTGGAGGAGCTGGTACCCACTTACAAAAAGCTCGGCGACTTCCTGGAAAAGGAATACCTGCCCAAATCCCGGCCCAGCACCGGCATTGCCGCCATTCCCGGCGGGGCCGATATTTACAAGTATTACGTGAAAACGTGGACGACCACCGACAAGACGCCGGAGGAAATCTACCAGACCGGCCTGAAGGAAGTGGCCCGCATCCGGCAGGAGATGGAGAAGGTGAAAACCCAGGTCGGCTTCAAGGGCGACTTGCCAGCCTTCTTCGCTTCCCTGAAAACCGACCCCAAGCTGATGCCCTACAAAACGCCCGAGGAAGTGTTGGGCGCGTTCCGGGCCATCCAGGCCAAGATGCAGCCCAACCTGAAAAAGATGTTCGGCCGCACGCCCAAAACGCCGTTTGAAATCCGGCAGACGGAGGCGTTCCGCGCAGCCTCGGCTTCGGCGGAGTACAATCAGGGCAGCCCCGACGGTTCCCGCCCCGGCATCTTCTACATTCCGATTCTGGACGCCACCAAGTTCAACGTCACGTCCGGCATGGAGTCGTTGTTCCTGCACGAGGCCATTCCGGGCCACCACTACCAGATTTCCCTGCAGCAGGAAAATACCGACCTGCCCAAGTTCCGGCGCTTTGCCTGGTACGGGGCTATGGGCGAAGGCTGGGCCCTCTACACCGAGAGCCTGGGTAAGGAGCTGGGCCTCTACACCGACCCATACCAGTACATGGGCGCGCTGGGCGACGAGATGCACCGCGCCGTGCGCCTGGTGGTAGACGTGGCCATGCACTCCAAAAACATGACCCGCGAAGAGGCCATTAAGTACATGATGGCCAACGAAGCCATCAGCGAGGAAGGCGCCACCGCCGAAATTGAGCGGTACATGGCCATTCCGGGCCAGGCGCTGAGCTACAAAATCGGGGCCCTGAAAATCCGGGAGCTGCGCCAGAAGTACGAGCAGCAGTTGGGTGCTCACTCCGACAAGCTGCGCGAAAAGTACGCTGGTCAGCACAAAAACCACTTCAGCCTGAGCGACTTCCACGATGAGCTGCTGAAGGATGGCGTGATGCCGCTGGCCGTGCTGGAGCGCAAGATGGACGCGTGGGCCGCCGCCCGGAAATAACGTGTGGCTACCATATGATCAGCAAAAAGCCTGCAGCGCCACGTTGCGGGCTTTTTGCTGGTCAATTCAGCCGCTTACGCCCGAAAAGCCGTTTAACCGGAAAACTGATTCCGAACTTCGCTTCCTTCGAATAAAACTATGAGCAAGCATCAATGGCAAACCGTGGGGCTGGGCGTACTGGCAGGCTTCCGCAGCATGACAGCTCCGGCTTTGTTAAGCAGCAACCTCCTTACCTACCATCCCCGCACGCTGGATGGCTCGCCCCTGCGTCTGTTGCGCAAGCCGCTGGTGGCCCACGGCCTGAAGCTGCTGGCCGCTGGTGAGCTGGTAGGCGACAAACTCCCGCAAACCCCCGACCGCACCGACGCTACTCCGCTGCTGGGCCGGGCGGCGGCGGGCGCGCTGGTAGGAGCCACGCTCTACCGTGTCAACCATGATAATCAGTGGCGTGGAGCCCTGTTGGGTGGGCTGGCGGCCGTGGCAGGTACTTACCTGAGCTATTTCCTCCGCAAAAAAGCCACCGAAGAATCCGGTCTGCCCGGTGGTTTGGTTGGGGGCTTCGAGGACTTGCTCACGCTGGGCTCCGGGCTGGCCCTTACCAAGGGTTCCCATGCCGGCGAACCGGAATCCAGACGCTGGGCATTGTAATACCTTACTGCTCTGATTGAAAAAAGGCCCTTTCAACTGGTGAAAGGGCCTTTTTAGTGGTATTTAAGCGGTGCCTATTGTTCTCGGGTTGAGGCATTGCCTTCCGGTGAGGACTGCGGCATGGTGCTGGTAGGAGAGTTCGGATTATTGGGCGCGGCATCAAGGCCTGCATCAGCGGAAGTTTTCTGGTCGGCGGCGGAGCCTTTGCCTGTCGGCGTATTTACCTCCTGCTGGCCGCTGATGCTGTCGAGGTTGGTTTCGGTGGCGCGGGCTTTGGGGGCATCCGAGAAATCCTGACTGGCCTGAGGGTCTTTGCCGGGCGTGTTGTTATAGTCGCAGGCGGCCAGTGAGCAGGCCAGTGTGGCAGTCAGGCCAAGAGAAAGAAGACGTTTCATGGTGAGATAACAGGGAGGTGAAGTGGCTTTCAGGCACAAACGTGCCGGGTGCGGCTGCGGTTGCGCGCCTATCTTTGGCCCATGTCCATTCCTGCCCTGATGAACTGGAGCGGCGGTAAAGATTCGGCCCTCGCCCTCTACCACGCCCTGCGCAATCCTGCTTTGCACGTTACCGACCTGCTCACCAGTGTAAATGCCCACTACGGCCGCGTATCCATGCACGGTGTGCGGGTGGCGCTGCTGGAGGAGCAAGCCCGCCGCATCGGGCTGCCGCTCACGAAGCTGGAGCTGCCCGAAATGCCGGATATGGCCGACTACGAAGCCCGAATGCGGGCTACGCTGGCACCCTTGCAGGCGCAGGGCATTCAGCGGGCCATCTTCGGGGATATTTACCTGGAAGACTTGCGCCGTTACCGCGAGCAGCAGCTGGCCGGCATCGGACTGGTAGCGGAGTTTCCGCTCTGGCAGCGGCCTAATGCTGATTTGCTGCGCGAATACCTGGACCTGGGCTTCCGGGCGGTGGTGGTGTGCGTGAACGAAAAATTTCTGGACCGGAGCTTCTGCGGCCGGGAGCTGAACGCCGACTTCCTGCGCGACCTGCCGCCCGGCGTAGACAGCTGCGGTGAAAACGGCGAGTACCACAGCTTCGTGTTCGACGCACCGTATTTCAGCAGCCCCATCCCGTTTGAGCTAGGCGACATCGTGCGGCGCACCTACGCCACCCCGGCCGCCAGCAGCAGTACCGTCTGCAGGTCCGATGACGCGTCCGAAACCAAGCCCGCCCCCTTTGATACCGGCTTCTGGTATTGCGACCTGCTACCAGTGGCCCGGGCGGCCTCCTGAAACCTTTGAGGTGGTTTGGCAGTCCCTATACCAGTTCCAATCCGCCTGCTTATGCCCGATGCGTCGGCTGTTATTCTCTTTGACGGCGTGTGCAACCTCTGCAACGGGTTTGTGCAGTTTGTCATTCGCCACGATGCTGCCGGCCGGTTCCGGTTTGCAGCGCTGCAGTCGGAAGCCGGGCAGGCGCTACTGCGGCAATACCAGCTTCCCACGCCCACCGAGCCCGACTCTGTAGTGTTGGTAATGGATAAACGCGCGTACACGCACTCCGCAGCAGCATTGCAGATTTTGCGTGGGCTGGGTGGCGGTTGGCGGTGGCTGGCTGGGTTGGGGCTGCTGGTGCCACGCCGAGTGCGGGACGCTGTGTACCGGCTTATTGCCCGGCACCGGTACCGCTGGTTTGGCCGACAGGAGGCCTGCTGGCTGCCCACGCCTGCGCTTCGGGCCCGGTTTCTATAGCTTTTTTATTTCCTCCCACTCTTTCCCTTACAGTATGCACGCTCTCGTTCTGGCTGGTATTAATCAGCCCGCCGTTTTACAGGAAGTTCCCACGCCCCAGCCCGGTCCCGGCCAGGTGCAGGTGCTGCTCCAGGCGGCCGCCCTTAACCACCGCGACGTCTGGATTCAGAAAGGCCAGTACGCTGGGCTGAAGTTCCCTATCATCCTAGGCTCCGATGGGGCCGGCGTGGTAACGGCCCTGGGAGCCGGCGTAGATGCCAGCCTGCTGGAACAAGCCGTTATCATCAACCCCGGCCACAACTGGGGCCCCAACCCCGCCGCCCAGGGCCGTGAATTCCAGATTCTGGGGCTGCCGCAGGATGGTACGTTTGCCGAGTACGTATGTGTGCCCGCCGAATACGTGCGTGCCAAACCAGAGAATCTGAGCTTTGAGGAAGCCGCCTGCCTGCCCCTGGGCGGCGTGACGGCCTACCGCGCCACCTTCACGCGGGCGCAGCTACAGCCCGGCGAGCGGGTGCTCATCAGCGGGGTGGGAGGCGGCGTGGCGCTGCTGGCGCTGCAAATGGCCGTAGCCGTGGGTGCTGAAGTGTGGGTTACCTCCGGCTCGGAGGAGAAAATTGCCCGCGCCGTGGAATTGGGCGCGAAAGGCGGCATCAGTTACCATACAGAGAACTGGCCGGCGACGCTTATCAAGCAGTCCGGAGGCGGTTTCGATGTGCTGGTAGACAGCGCTGCCGGACCCGGTTTTAATCATTTGGTAGATGCCGCCAACCCCGGCGGCCGCATTGTGTTCTATGGGGCCACGCAGGGGGATATTCCGGAAGTAGCCGCGCGTAAAATCTTCTGGAAGCAGCTGTCGGTGCTGGGCTCCACCATGGGCACTCCCCAGGATTTTGCGGCTATGGTAACCCTGTTTGAGCAGCATCAAATCCGGCCGGTTATCGACGAAACCTTCCCGCTGGCCGAGGGCGAACAGGCCTTGCGCCGAATGGCCGATGGATTGCAGTTCGGGAAGCTTGTACTAAAAATACGAGAGTAGGCTTTCTGCGTTTTAGCGGGAATAAAAGCAGAAAAAGTGATTGATTTTGGAATTTTACTTGTGCTAATTTAGTTAGTTATTTAACCAATAAACGAGTAATTTTCCGCCCGTATGAAAACGCCCGCTGAATATCTTGCCTGCCCGGTTTTTGAGTTGACCTACCCCACCGGCGAAACTGCTGAGTCGGTTCCGGTAGTGGCGTACGATGACGCCGTCCGGGCTGTGGAAGCGGCGCTGGCCGATGCAGAGAAATACAAGTACCTGCTGATGCGGGCTCTGCGCCGTTCCGGCCCGGCGCAAAACTATCCGCCAGTAGCGGCAGTCGGCCCTGTTCCTAAAACGCTGGTTGTGCCGCTGTATACGCCTACCGAAATAGCGGCCTAAGTGCCCGTATCAAGCCCCGTCGACTGTTAGCTCATAAATTTTGATGAGTTATCAGCCGGCGGGGTTTGTCTTGGTCCGCCAAATCAATTGGTGGTGGCTCTGTTTTCCAGCAGGCGTCTGCCTAATTCCCGGGCTAGTTCCACTGCCTGCTCTCGTAACTCCGGTACGGCTGTCGATTCGAAGAAGGCCGGCCGACGACTGGGACCCAGCGTGAATAAAACTTCCGAGGCTTGGCCCTGGGCATTCAGCAGCGCGCCATATGCATCGGTCTGAATGCCCAGATGCAGCTCATCGGGCTGCAGATTGCCGCTTGTTCGCAGGCCCACCACCAATGGCTCCTGAATCCGGCTGTAGTCAAGCAGCGGGCCGGTGCAGGCAATAACGTGCCGGGCAATCAGCTGCCGGGGCGGCTCCTGGCCCTTTTGCACCGTCACGCGCAGGTTTTTAGTCATCGGCACAATATCCCGTACCCGGCCAACTTCCGACTGTACCTGCCCGGATTGCAGCATTTCGCTGATGATAGAGGCATTTTGTGGCGGGCTGCGGTGCCGTACAACCGACCAGATACCGGCCAAATGCCGTAGAAAGCGGGCCTGTTCGGGCAGTGGCCACCCGGCCCAGATACGGCCCAAATGCGGCCGCAGGGTATCCAGCACCGTACGCCAGTTGATGCCCTGCACCTTGGCAATACGCACGTGTCGTCGCACTGTCTGCAGCACTGCCAGCACAGTATCGGCCCCGGCTAACTCAGAGGCATAAAAATCAGGGTAGCTTGTCTGCTGAAACTCGTGCGCGGCCGGCCAGCGCCCATGCCCCGATACTGCCGTAACCGTGCCTTGGTGGCCATCAGCCCGAAGACCAAGCAGAACATCAATGGCCGTCAGCCCCGTACCAATCAGCAGCACCGAATCGTGCGTATCGATGTTGCGCAATGCGCCCTGAGCCCAGGGATTACCGTGAAAGTTGGCGTGGGCCAGATACTCAGTGCTGCGGGTAGTGGGCGGCGGTGGCGGAAAATTGCCCAAGGCCAGCACTACGTATTCGCTGAGAAGCTCCGTACCATCCGAGAGCTGCACTGTAGCCGCCTTACTATCTGGCTGCACCACTACGCTACGAGCAGTCTGATTGTGCCAGGTAAACCGAAATCCGTTCAGCGAAGGCCACTCTAGTACCTGGCTGACCAGCTGTTGCATGTAACGGCCGTAGCTTTGGCGCGAGCAAAAGCTCTGCTGGCATATCTCGGAGCTGGTCAGCCGCAGCCAGTTCTGAAAATGGTCGGGCTGATCCGGGAAAGCACTCAGAAACTGGCTTCGTACGTTCAGCAGATACTCGGGTCGGCGGGCTGTATAGGCCAAGCCTGGCCCTGGTACCGGCCGGGGCTCCACCAGATGCACGTCGCAGGCGTACGGCAGGTCGCCGGAAAGGCGGGCCAGCTGTACTGCCAGCATCGAGCCCGAAAATCCACCGCCTATAATCGTTATGCTTCTGCGTTGCACCAGCCGAGTGTGTAAAAGAACCTGCGAGTAAATTACTCTGGAAAAAATGATATAAAAATTAATTTTTGCTATATAAATGAAAAACAATATCCGCGCTGGTGCGCTCAGTTTGACTGCTCAACTTGCATAACTTGCTGACAAACAGCCAACAGAAAATGCCACGCGGTGCGGATACCAGGTGGCATTTTCTGTTGGTCAATCTGAAATAAATCCTGACGGAAAGCGTCGGATTTTTGGCCGATTAGTAGTACTGACCCGTTACCAGATAGTTGCGCACGTAATCCGTCACGCCATCTTCCAGCTTCGTAAACGGCCGGTCGTAGCCAATGGCGCGCAGCTTGCTCATGTCGGCCTCGGTGAAATACTGGTAGGTGTCCCGGATGTCCTCGGGCGTGTCGCGGAAGCGGATATCGGCCGTTTGGCCGAGGGCGGCGAAGGTGCTGAGTGTGAGGTCGAGGAAGGTACGGGCTTCGCCGGTGCCCAGATTGTAGATGCCGGAGTGCTGGCGCATCTGCATCAGGAACATGCACACTTCCACTACATCCTTCACGTACACAAAGTCGCGCTGCTGCTCCCCATCGGCAAAATCGGGGTTGTGGGAGCGGAACAGGGTCATGGAGCCGGTTTCCTGAATCTGGCGGAAAGCGTGCAGAATCACGGAAGCCATGCGGCCCTTGTGGTACTCGTTGGGACCGTACACGTTGAAAAACTTCAGACCCGCCCAGAAGAACGGCTTTTCGGGCTGCTGAATGGCCCAGTTGTCGAAGTCGTTCTTGGAGTCGCCGTAGGGGTTCAGGGGTTTGAGCAGGGGCAGCAGGGCGTCATCATCAGAGTAGCCCAGGGAGCCGGAGCCGTAGGTGGCGGCCGAGGAGGCGTACACCAGCGGCAACTGATACTGCACGCAGGCCTGCCACATCTTCTGCGAGTACTCCAGGTTGAGCGTGTTCAGCACGTCCCGGTTCTGCTCGGTGGTATCGGTGCGGGCTCCCAGGTGAAAAACGAATTCCACCTGCTCATGATGCTGCTCCAGCCACTCAAAAAACTCCTCCCGGTCCACGTATTCCCGCAGGTGCTTGCCCTTCAGGTTGGCCAGCTTCCGCTCGGCAGTGAAGTTATCTACCACCACGATGTCGTTGAAATTGGCGGCATTGAGGCGGGTTACAAGACAGCTGGCAATAAAGCCGGCGGCTCCGGTTACAACAATCATAGGACAGAAATTTTGCTCAAAAGTAAGCCGGTTTGGGCGGATTGACTGGGGCTGCCGAAATTCCTCTGCTACGGACCCTGCACCATAACTGAAAGCAGGAGCCATAGGTTACTGAGAACAGTGGCTGGTTGGAAACGGCCGTTACCTTTGCGCCCATGTTCCGCTCTGCCTTCTGCTGGATGCCTCTGCGCCGCGCTTGTGCGTGGCTACCGCTGCTGGTCGCCCTGGCCGCCTGCCAGCCCGATACCCCGGCTACCACCGAAACCAACGCCACCCACCAAGTGCGCGACGACCTGGGCCGTACCCTGACGCTGCCCACGCAGCCGCGCCGCGTGATGGCCCTGGCGGCTTCCATGACGGAAATGCTCTACGCCGTGGCGGATACGGCCTCCATCGTGGCCCGCACCCAGGTGTGCGACTACCCCGCAGCCGCCCTCCGCAAACCCGTTGTGAACAGCTATCCGCTGGATTTCGAGCGACTGGTGGCGTTGAAACCGGACATCGTATTCACTACTGAGGGCATTACTTCCCTGGCTGATGCCCAACGGCTGCAGGAGTTGGGCATTCCGGTGTACTACCAGCGCTACGAGAAGGTAGACGACATTTTCCGGGGCCTGACCGACCTGGGCCGGTTGCTGCACCGGGATCAGCCCGCCCGCCGCGTGGTGGATTCTTTGCAGCAGCAGCTTGCTACGCTGGTCTCACCAGTTACGGGCAAGGCCCGGCCCCGCGTGCTGGCCATTACCTGGTCGGACCCCATCTATGTGTACGGCCAGAACACACTGTTTACCGATAAAATCCGGCTGGCCGGTGGGCAGAATGCGGTGGTGGAGCAGTTCAAGCAGCCCTACCCGGCACTTACCCGCGAGTATATCCTGAAGCTGAACCCTGAAGTAATTCTGGGCGGCAGCTTTGGCAAGATGGACAGCACGTTTTTCAAGCTTTACCCCGAGCTGAAGCGCACCCGCGCCTACCAGACCCGCCGCATCTACGACCCCACCGACGACCTGATGTCGCGCCCCAGCCCACGGGTGGTGGAGTCGGTGCGGGAGTTGCGGCAGTTGCTGTCGGAGAAATAGTCTGCTGCTGATGTCCCGTTCCGCCCTGCCCTGGATACTGGTCTGCCTGCTGCTGCTACTGGGGCTGCTGGTGCTGGGAATGCGCGTGGGCAGCTATGACACCAGTTTCGCGCTGCTGGGCCGTACCCTGCTGCACTACAACCCCCAAGACCCCGCCCAACTGGTACTGGTCGAGCTGCGCCTGCCGCGCCTGCTGCTGGCCCTGCTGGCCGGCGCGGCCCTGGCCGTGAGCGGCTACCTTATGCAGCTGATGGTAAACAACCCCCTGGCCGACCCATACTTATTAGGCACGGCTTCGGGCGGGGCGCTGGGGGCCAGTATCACGTTTGCCTTCCTGCCGACGTTGATGGTGGGCGGCTTGTATCTGCCGCCGCTGGCTGCCTTGGCCGGTGCGCTGGGCGTGACATTGCTGGTCGTGGTAATTGGGAGCCGCCGGGGGCGCATCATTCCGGCGCAGTTGCTGCTGGCTGGCGTGGCGCTCAGCTCCCTGACCACGGCGCTGGGCGGACTGCTCACGTTTCTGGCCGCTACCGAGGAAAAGCTGCGCACCATTACTTTCTGGGCGCTGGGGGGCTTTGAGCGGGCCAGCTGGGCGGTTCTCCCGTATCCGGCTGTTGCATTGCTGGTGGGCTTGGTGGGCCTGTGGCTTTTGCAGAAGGACCTGAACCTCTTGCTTCTGGGGGAGGAGCGGGCCTCGGCCCTGGGCCTGTCGGTGGCGCGCACCCGCTGGCTGCTGCTGCTGGTTGCTTCCGGCCTCACGGGCTGCGCTGTGGCTCTGTGCGGGCCCATCGGGTTTGTGGGGTTGGTGGTGCCGCACATTACGCGGTGGCTGCTGGGTACGGTGCGCCGCGGCAATATGGTGTTCTGCGCGCTGCTGGGCGGTACGTTTATGGTGTTCTGCGACCTGCTGGCCCGGCTACTGTATCCGCCGGCGGGTTTGCCGGTGGGCTTAGTTACGGCCCTGTTCGGCGTACCGTTCTTCGTATATTTGCTGCGAAAACAGGGAACCTAGGGAGTTGAAAGCCCGGGCGCTTGGATACTGCACACGGGGCTATGTATGTACCGGTGGCTGCCCCGCGCTTGTATTCAACTCTCAGCGTGCCCAAGTACCCAAGTCCCTTACCAAATGGTTTACATCAGCCGACAGGAACACTTCAACGCGGCCCACAAGCTCCACAACCCCAATTGGAGCGAGGAGCGGAACCGGGAAGTCTTCGGCCCCTGCGCCAACGCCAACTGGCACGGCCACAACTACGACCTCATCGTCACCGTCAAAGGCCGCCCCGATCCGGAAACCGGCTTCGTCATCGACCTCAAGCAGCTCAGCACGGTGATCCGCACGCATATTGTGGATGAGGTGGACCACAAAAATCTGAATATCGACGTGCCCTTCATGCAGGGCCAGCTGGCCAGCACCGAAAACCTGGTAATTGCCTTCTGGAATATTCTGCAGCCCGAAATCGAGCGAATTTCCTCCGCCAGGCTGCACAGCATCAAGCTCTACGAAACGCCCCGCAACTTCGTGGAGTATTTTGGTGAGGAGTAGACGATGAATGTGGAATTATGAGAGCTGAATGATGAATGGAAGTAGTCATCGACTCTGCAAATTCATCATTCAGCTCTCATAATTCATAACTAACGAGAAATGAAGTACTACCTGATAGCGGGCGAGCGGTCCGGGGATTTTCACGCGGCTAATCTCATGCGCAGCCTGCGCGAGCAGGACCCCGAAGCCGAGTTCCGCTGCTGGGGCGGCGACATGATGCAGGAAGCCGGCGGCACCCTCGTGCACCACTACCAGGAAATGGCCATCATGGGTTTCTGGGAGGCGGCTACCAGCATCCTCAAATTCCGGGGCTACCTGCGCGAGTGTCAAAAAGACCTGCTCAGCTACCAGCCCGACGTGGTGATTCTGGTGGATTACGCCGGCTTCAACATGCGCGTGGCCAAGTTCGCCAAAGCCGCCGGCCTGAAGGTGTTCTACTACATATCTCCCAAAATCTGGGCCTGGAACCAGGGCCGCGTGCACCAGGTGAAGCAGTTGGTGGACAAGATGTTCGTGATTCTGCCCTTCGAGGAAGAGTTCTACCAGCGCTTCGATTACAAGGTGGACTACATCGGCAACCCCACCGCCGACGCCGTGGCCGAGTTCCAGCCCACCGCCGACTTCTACGAGCGTAACGACCTAGACCCGCTGCGGCCCATTATTGCCGTGCTGCCCGGTTCCCGCAAGCAGGAAATCGAGGAGATGCTCTATGAGATGGTGGCTATTCTGCCCCCCTTCCTCGATTACCAGTTCATCGTAGCCGGCGTCGATAACCTCGACCAGAACTACTATGCCAACTTCGAGCGCAACAACGTCCGCATCCTCTTCGACCAGACCTACGACCTGCTGGCCCACGCCACCGCCGCCCTCGTCACCAGCGGCACCGCCACCCTCGAAACGGCCCTGTTCGACGTGCCCCAGGTGGTGTGCTACCGCACCAGCGCCGTGTCGTACGCCATTGGCAAGGCCGTTATCAAAGTGCCTCACATTTCCCTGGTCAACCTCATTGCCGGCCGCGAGGTGGTAAAGGAGCTCATCCAGGGCGAATTCAACGCCCGCAACCTCGTCACCGAGCTCAAGAAAGTAACCGCCGACGAGCAGTTCATCGCCCAACAGAAAGCCGGTTACGCCCAAATTCGCGAGAAGCTAGGCCAGCAGCGCGCAGCTAATAAGGCGGCCAAGCTGATGGTGGGGTATTTGAAGGGATAAATATTTATGAGTGATATTAAAGTCACAGGTGATTGTTTGTATGAAGGGGGAGATAAATTACAGAAAAGTACTTGAAAATTTGGATATATTATATAGTAGAAGCTGAAAAAATTGAAATATATAATAGATATCTTAGTCTGATAAGATCAGCTGCTTATTCAGGTAATCACAGAGCCCAGTTCGAGTTAGCTCTGCATTACGAAGAGTTTAATTTCTTTGGATTAAATATGAATTACAATAGAAGGAAAGCTATGTATTGGTATAAGAAAGCCTGTGAAGGGAATATAGCTGATGCATGTAATAATCTTGCAACATGTTATAATTCAGAAGAAAAAAAAGAGGAAGCAATGGCTTTCTATAAAAAGGCTATAAATTTAGGAAGTATTTTAGCAAAGAAGAATTTGCGAGGGTTACTTTGAATAAGCAAATCCACTTTACTAGAAAGTAAATGGCCTCGGCAAATACATTACGTATCTGCCGAGGCCATTTACTTTCTAGTAAAGTGGATTTTACGCCGCGCGCAGCTGTTTCATAGCCGTTTGCTCGAATTTACTCCGGGCATATTCCTCGTCAATTACTAGTTCGGTGGCACCTTCCTCCGACGGCATATCGAACATGGCATCGGTCATGATGCCTTCACAGATGCTGCGCAGGCCCCGGGCGCCGAGGCGGTACTCATCGGCGCGCCGCACAATGTACTCCAGGGCACCTTCCGAGAAGCTTAGCTGAATGCCTTCCATATCGAAGAGGCGCTGGTACTGCTTCACGATGGAGTTCTTGGGCTCTGTCAGGATTTTGCGGAGGGTAGCGTGGTCGAGCGGGTTGAGGTGGGTAAGCACCGGCAGGCGACCAATCAGCTCCGGAATCAGGCCGAAAGCCTTCAAGTCCTGGGCGGTTACGTAGCGCAGGAAGTTGTTCGTGTCCACCTTCTCGTCCAGCTGCGTCTTAGCAAAGCCGATGGGCTTGGTGTTGAGGCGGTTTTTGATGATACGGTCAATGCCCACAAATGCCCCGCCACAGATGAACAGGATGTTTTCGGTATTCACCGTAATCATCTTCTGCTCGGGGTGCTTACGGCCGCCGTGCGGGGGCACGTTTACGGTAGTGCCTTCCAGTAGCTTCAGCATGGCCTGCTGCACGCCCTCACCGCTCACGTCGCGCGTGATGCTGGGGTTGTCGCTCTTGCGGGCAATCTTGTCAATTTCGTCGATGTACACGATGCCGCGCTCTGCCGCTTCCACGTTGTAGTCGGCCGCCTGCAGCAGGCGGGTCAGGATGCTTTCCACGTCCTCGCCCACGTAGCCGGCCTCCGTCAGCACGGTGGCGTCGGCAATGCAGAAGGGCACCTGCAGGATGTTGGCCAGCATGCGCGTGAGGAAGGTCTTGCCCGTGCCGGTTTCACCCACCATGATGATATTCGACTTCTCAATCACCACGTCGTCCTTCTGCGGTTTCTGCATCAGACGCTTGTAGTGGTTGTACACGGCCACCGACATCACCTTCTTGGCTTCGTCCTGGCCTACCACGTACTGGTCGAGGTACTCCTTCATCTCGCGGGGCTTCACGAGGTTGAATTTCGGTGCCTTGGAGTTGGCCCGAATCTTATTCTCCTCGTTCAGGATTTGCTGAGCCTGGCCCACACACCGCTCGCAGATGTGGGCGTTGATGCCCGAAATCATCACCGAAACGTCTTTTTTGCTCTTGCCGCAGAAGGAGCACGTAATATCCGCCATTGCTAAAGTAACTCGCTGAAAAAGGGGAGGGGATAGGTAGCTTGCGCCAGCCTTCCACAAAGGTACGAAAAGGCCAACGCCCTATAGGAGAGAAAAAGTGCCCCCACAGTTGCCTTCTAACTTAACAAAAAAGCCCGCCAAAGCGGGCTTTTTTGTTGTAACAGGTTCAAGAGAACGTCATTCCGAGCAAAGGGGGAGCCGTAGCTGAGGAATGACGTTCTTTTGTAAATGAAGGCTTAAGCCGACTTTTTCTCCAGCACCTCGTCAATCAGGCCATACTCTTTGGCCTCATCGGCGCGCATCCAGTAGTCACGCTCCGAGTTATCGTAAATTTCCTGGTAGGTTTTGCCGGTGTGCTTCGCCAGAATGTCATACAGCTCTTTCTTGAGCTTTAGAATCTCGCGGGCCGTAATTTCAATGTCCGTCGACTGGCCTTGTGCGCCACCCGAGGGCTGGTGAATCATCACGCGGGCGTGGGGCAGAGCCGAGCGTTTGTCTTTGGCACCACCGGCCAGCAATACCGCACCCATCGAAGCAGCCAGACCAGTACAGATAGTGGCCACATCGGGGTTCACGTACTGCATCGTGTCGTAGATACCCAAACCGGCATACACCGAGCCGCCGGGCGAATTGATGTAGAGCAGGATGTCCTTCTTGGCATCAACCGACTCCAGAAACAGCATCTGCGCCGTCAGGATATTGGCAATGTAGTCGTCCACGGCCGTGCCCAGGAACACAATGCGGTCCATGATCAGGCGCGAAAACACGTCGATTTCGGCGAAGCGCGTGGGGCGTTCCTCAATTACCGAGCGGGTCATACCGGTGGGCATGATCAGGCCGTTGCGGGTCTGGCCTTCAACGTGCTGGATGTATTGGTCAACGCCCAGACCGCTCAGGCCCTGGCCTTTCACGGCAAATTTGCGGAACTCTTGTTTATTCAGCATGGGAAGAAAAAGGAGTTGGAATGTAGAGGTGAGAAATAAGAGCCTCAACGCTGCCTATACGGACGAACCGCGTGGCGGAGTTCAAAACCCTTAAAGGCGGACAACAAAAAAGCCCTTACGGCAAGTAAGGGCTTTTTTGTTGGTTCAAGAACCGAAAATGTCAGCAATTAGCCGGCATTCTGATTGCGGAAGTCCTCGGCCGTAATCGGGTTGTCATTAACAACAACTTTGCCGCGCAGGTTTTCCAGTACTTTTTCTGCCAGAATGGCTTCGTACTCGTCCACGTAGTTCTTGCCGTTCTCCTGACGCAGGTAGTTGTCAGCAAAACCACGTACCGACTCTTCCAGCTCGGGCGTCAGCTCCATGTTGAACTGGCCCAGGATTTTCTGGATAGTACGGTCCAGGATTTCTTCGTTCGACACCTTCAACTCGTTGGCTTCTACCACTTTGTTGCGGATCATCGACCACTTCAGCTCCTTCTCATAGTCTTCGTAGTGCTCTTCAATCTGCTCGGGCGTCAGCTTGCCCTGGTTGGCACGCTCCAGCCACTTCTTGAAGAAGTCCTTGGGAACTTCGATGGTGGTGTTTTCCAGCATCTTGTCGATGATCTGACGGTTCATCAGATTGTCAGCCTCCCGGTCGTAGTTCTCGAGCACCGTCGAGCGAACTTTCTCTTCGAAAGCTTCTTTCGAGGTGATTTCGTCCTTGCCGAATACTTTGTCGAACAGCTCCTGGTTGAACTCAGCGGGAGTGGAACGCTGGATTTTCTCTACGGCCAGCGTGTACTCGCCCTCGATTTTGTCAGCTTCTTCCTTGCTCAGGCCCGTGAAGTTACGGATGGCCTGCAGGTCGTCGCCGAAAGCTTTTTTCAGGTCGAAGCTAACTTCGTCACCGTTTTTCACGCCTACAAACTTGTCAGCATCGGCTTTCAGCTTGTTGGTGGGCAGCAATACCACGCGGCCTTCACCTTCCTCGCCGGCTTTCTTCAGCTTGCCGTAGATGAAGTCGTTGGCTTCCGACGTCTCGGGCTCGGTGGTTTCGCCAAACTGGCGGCCCAGCTGCTCGTAGGTTTCGCTCAGCGTGTTTTCGTCGAGGTCAACTTTGTGACGGTCAACGCTAACGGCCTGGTCGGCGGGCAGGTCGAACTCGGGCAGCAGGCCCAGCTCAAACTGGAAGGAGTAGTCCTTCTGGTTATCGAAGTCGATGTCGGTAGCCACGGGCAGGGGCTCACCCAGGATTTTCAGGTTGTTCTCCTTGATGTAGCCATCCACCGATTTGCCCAGCAGCTGGTTGATTTCCTCCACCAGAATGCCTTTGCCGTACATTTTGCGCACCAGCGTAACCGGCACCTTGCCCGGGCGGAAACCCTTGATCTGCGCCTGTTTGCTATATTCCTTCAGCTTGCTCTCCACGGCGGGAGCATAGTCAGCCTCCGTGAGATTCACTGTCAGGATGGCATGGAGCTGGTCGTCTTTCTTGTTGAGGGTAATGTCCAAAACTAAGGGTCGGTTAAGGGTACTACGTTGGGGTAAACACTGGGCCAAAACCCGGGTAAAAAGAAACCCCCAACGGGTGGGTTGAGGGTTTAAATGCGGTTTTTACAACAAAAACCTAAAGTGCGGATGGAGGGACTCGAACCCACACGCCTTGCGGCACCAGATCCTAAGTCTGGCACGTCTACCAATTTCGCCACATCCGCGTCGCAAGGCCAACTGCCTCGGGGGCGCAAAACTACGGAAGCCTACCGGAAAAACAAATGCTTACGTAAACTCTGCCGGTTTATTCCTGTTGCCTCACCCCAGGTAGTGGCTTACTTGACAGAGCTGAAAGGGCCAGTGGCCGAGATTAGCCATGGTTTTTGTTGAAACCATGTAATTCTGCACCATCCAGTCAATGCCCGTGTTTTATGGGCGGTGAGTGTTACACTCTTGTTCGGTACCTGACGCATGCTTCCTGCGTAAGCCGTACCTTAGCCATTCCTTATTCCGGTGCCACCCGGTGCCGCCCGCGTACCATGTCTATCGTCATCGACCCCGAGGTAGAACGCCAGGAAATTCTGCGCCACTACCGCCGCCTGCTTCGCACCGCCAAACCTTATCTAAAGGAAGGCGACGCCAAGCTGATCAAAAAGGCCTTCAACACCTCCCTGGAAGCGCACAAGGAGATGCGCCGCAAATCCGGCGAGCCCTACATTCTGCACCCGCTGGCCGTGGCTCAGATTGTGGTGGAGGAAATCGGCCTGGGTACCACCAGCATCATTGCGGCTCTGCTGCACGATGTGGTGGAGGATACGCCCTGGGAGGTAGCCGACGTGGAGCGGGAGTTTGGGCCCAAAGTGGCGCGCATCGTGGATGGCCTCACCAAAATTTCGGGGGTATTCGACTACGGCACCTCCGAGCAGGCCGAGAACTTCCGCAAGATGCTGCTTACGCTGTCGGACGACGTGCGCGTGATTCTAATCAAGCTGGCCGACCGCCTGCACAACATGCGGACGCTGGACTCGATGCCACGCCACAAGCAGCTCAAAATTGCCTCCGAAACCATCTACCTCTACGCGCCGCTGGCCCACCGCCTCGGTCTGTACAGCATCAAAACCGAGCTGGAGGACCTCTACCTGAAGTACACCGATACCGAAATCTACACGGAGCTGGTGAACCGGGTGCGGCAGAGCCGGGCGGCCCGTAACCGCTTTATCAAAGAGTTTGTACTGCCCATTGATGAGGAGCTGAAAGCACAGGGGTTCCACTACGAGGTAAAGGGCCGGCCGAAAAGCATCTACTCCATCCTGCGCAAAATGCGCAAGCAGAACATCACCTTCGACGAAGTGTATGATCTGTTTGCCATCCGCATCATTCTGGATGTATCGCCGGAGCAGGAAAAAGCCGCCTGCTGGCAGGTGTACAGCATCGTTACCGATTTCTACCAGCCCAACCCCGACCGCCTGCGCGACTGGGTGAGCACGCCCAAAGCCAACGGCTACGAGAGCCTGCACACCACCGTCATGTCGCGCACGGGCCAGTGGGTGGAAGTGCAGATCCGCAGCCGCCGCATGGACGACATTGCCGAAAAAGGCTACGCGGCCCACTGGAAATACAAGGACGCGGCCACCGCGCAGTCGGAATCAACGCTGGAAGCCTGGATCAACAAGGTGCGTGAAATGCTCGAGTCCAATAACTCCAGCGCCCTGGAGTTCATGGATGAGTTCCGCCAGAATCTGTTTGTGAAGGAGGTGTATGCCTTTACTCCCAAAGGCAAGCTGGTAATTCTGCCGGACAAGGCTACGGCCCTGGATTTCGCCTTCGAGATTCACTCGCACATCGGCCTGCAGTGCCTCGGGGCAAAGGTAAACCAGAAGCTGCAGCCCCTGAGCTACCAGCTGCGCAACGGCGACCAGGTAGAAATCCTGACCTCACAGAAGCAGAAACCTACCGAGGAGTGGCTGCAGTATGTGACCACCTCCAAAGCCCGTACCCGCATCAAAGACTGGCTGCGTGATGATAAGCGCAGCAAGTCCGAGGATGGCCGCTACCTCGTGGAAAAGCGCCTGGAATTACTGGGGGTAGAATATAATCCCGACAATCTCAACCGCTTGCTGGCACACTTCAACACCAGCAACGCCACCGACTTCTTCTACCGCATTGCCATCGGGCAAATCGACGGCCGCGAAATCCAGAAGGATCTGTTCGACCCTAGTGTGGAAGCACCCCGGTTGCCTTCCATGCTGGAGCCTAAGGCCTTTGATCATGAGGTGCAGAAAGTACGCGGCGTAAATGCCAATATGCTGGTTATCGGGGAGCGAACCGACAAGTTCGACTACACCATTGCACCTTGCTGCAACCCCATCCCGGGCGACGACGTGTTCGGCTTTGAAACCGACCAGGGCATTGTGATTCACCGCACATCCTGCCCGAAAGCGGTGCAAATGATGTCCAACTTCGGCAACCGCATCGTGCGCGCCAAGTGGACGGATCAGTCGGAACTGGCTTTCCTGGCTGGTATCCGCATCAAAGGATCCGATAGGGTAGGGCTGGTAAACGACGTAACGCGCATTATCAGCAACAGCCTCAAGGTAAACATGCGCTCCATCACCATCGACTCCGACGACGGCATGTTCGAAGGCCAGATTATGGTGTTCGTCAACGATACCGCTCACTTGGATAAATTGATCCAGCGCCTCGTGAAAGTGAACGGTGTGCTGCAAGTAGAGCGGTTTGATTCCTGATTTGGCTCTAAAAAGTTTTCCTCGAAAAGCGCGGTATAAAAGAGTATAAGAAGTTCCGAGTCTGCCAGGACAGTATGGCCAGATCAAGTGCTAACCTTCTACTATTTCTGCGGTTTTCACTCCTTATAATAAGGCACCAGCTAATGTCCTTTCCTGAGAAGCATCTTAATAAAGAAAAATACGAGGAGGTAAAGAAGATCTTCACCGCCTACCTCGAGAATAAAGGCCTCCGCAAAACGTCTGAACGATATGCCATTCTGGAGGAAATCTATTCCCGCACCGGCCACTTCGATGTGGAGGAGCTTTACGCCGGCATGAAGGAGCAGGGCCTGCAGGTGAGCCGGGCCACTGTATATAATACTCTCGATCTGCTGGTGGAACACGGTTTGGTCAGCAAGCACCAGTTCGGCCGCAATCTGGCGCAGTACGAGAAAAGCTACGGCTACCGCCAGCACGACCACGTCATTTGCACCGAGTGCCATAAAGTGGTAGAGTTCTGCGACCCGCGGATCCATGGCATCCAGACGATGGTCGGGGAGTTGCTCAACTTCCATATCTTGCATCACTCTTTGAACCTTTATGGCGTGTGCGGCGACTGCCGTGCCAAAGCCGCCCGCTCTCAAGCCGAATGAAAACTGATTCCGCCATCCAGGATGGTATCCTCTTCGTGCGCCTTTCCGGCGACCTGATCGGTAGCCCCGACACCCAGCAACTGCTCCAGAGCGTCGACCAGCACTTGGGCGAAGAGCTGCGCAACTGTGCCGTTGACTTGTCCGGCATCCGGTACATCAATAGCACCGGCATCGGAGTACTGGTTTCCTTGCTGACGAAGTTTCGCAGCCGTGGCGGCGAGCTGATGCTCATCAACCCCGCCGATCATCCGCGCAAAATGCTGGCTCTAACCAAGCTCAACGCTATTTTTTCCATTGCAGACGATGAACAGTCGGCTGCTCAACAACTGAAAGCTTTAAACTAATGCCCGTTGACGTACTAGTAGGATTACAGTGGGGGGATGAAGGCAAAGGCAAGATCGTCGATGTGCTGGCCCCCACCTACGATGTAGTAGCCCGCTTCCAAGGCGGACCCAATGCCGGTCACACCCTCACCTTCGGTGGTACCAAGCACGTGCTGCACCAAGTGCCTTCCGGAATTTTCCACCCCCACATCATTAATGTAGTCGGCAATGGTGTGGTGCTCGACCCCGTGGTATTCCGCCAGGAACTCCAGAAGCTCACCGACCGGGGTGTAAACTGGGAGCAGAACCTCTACATCTCCCGCAAGGCGCAACTGATCCTGCCTTCGCACCGCGCCCTCGACCGCATTAACGAAGAAGCCCGCGGCGGCAGCAAAATCGGCTCTACCCTGAAAGGCATCGGCCCCACGTATCAGGATAAAATCGGCCGTACCGGCCTCCGCGTAGGCGACATCCTGCTGCCCGACTTTCAGGAACGGTACCAGGAAGCCGTATCCCGTCACACTACCCTTGCTGAATTCCACGGCCGCGGCCTCGAAATTGAAGAATTCGAGGCCGATTTCTTTTCCGCCGTCGAGTTCCTGCGCACGCTCAAGCTCACCGATACCGAGTATCTGCTGAACGACCTGCTGCGCCAGGGTAAAAAGGTATTGGCCGAAGGTGCCCAGGGCTCCATGCTGGATATTGACTTCGGTACCTACCCGTATGTTACTTCGTCCAGCACTATCGTGGCTGGGGCCTGCACTGGCCTCGGCATTGCGCCGCGTCATATAGATAAGGTATACGGTATTAGTAAAGCCTACTGCACCCGCGTGGGCAGCGGCCCATTCCCTACGGAACTGCACGATGCAGTAGGGGAGCAGATCCGCCAGGCCGGCCGCGAGTTTGGCTCTACTACCGGTCGCCCCCGCCGTTGCGGCTGGATTGACCTACCCGCTCTGCGCTACAGCATCATGCTGAACGGCGTAACCGAAATTCACCTTATGAAGGCCGATGTGCTGGATGAGTTCGATGAAATCCAGGTCTGCACCCACTATCAGCTTCCCAACGGTGAGCAAACCGACCACCTGCCCGACCACGGCGACCTAGAAAAGCTCACTCCTATATATAAGAGTCTGCCCGGCTGGCGCACAGAACTGCAGTCCATCACAGATTCGCAGGCTCTACCCCAGCAACTGAAGGATTACGTCCGGTTCTTGGAAGAGCATCTGGAAGTACCAGTAAGTATTGTAAGCGTTGGCCCCGATCGGGTAAGTACGCTTCACATGAGCTAGCCATGTTTTAAACAGCTAGCTAAAACAAGAAACCCCGCCTACAGCTTCGTAGGCGGGGTTTCTTGCTCTATTCACACGACGAGCTTAGATTTTTTAACAAGCTCTCGAACTTTCTATCCGCTTTAAGTAGTTGTGCTACAGCAAAGAGCGCAATCAACAGCCGGCCTTGAACGGGTTTTTTCGCCGGTGGGTTTGGAAATGCCGCAACAACCTACCACTTTTGCACTCCCAATCCGGAACGCGGAGCGGGCCGCTGCCAACCTTCGGGCCACCAGCGCGAAACGTCTTCCTCGCCTCCCGGCCCTTTTAGCCGCCCCCGTCTTTCCTTCGGAAAGGCCCGGTGAAAAAAAGGTAGTCACCGGGGTTGCATAAGTCAGCAAGAAGTTGCTACCTTTGCACCCCGCTTCAACCGGAGGCGCTTTTCACTAGTCGAAACCGAAAAACTTTTTTCGCCTCGCTCTTGGAAAAAGGAAGAAAAGCTTGCTACCTTTGCACCCCGCTTTCGAACGAGAAACCGGGCCAGTGAATCGGAAACGAAGAAAATGCAAAAAACTTTTTCTTCTCTGGTTCTTGGAAAAAGCAAAAAGCTGCTTACCTTTGCACCCCGCTTCCACCGGAAGCGGATTCACTGAAAAACGAATCACTTTCGAAACTCGCTTCGAAAAAAAAGTTTTTCAGAAAAGGTTGCAGTTTCAGAAAAGCTGCTTACCTTTGCAACCCGCTTCAATCGGAAGGGGTTGACAACACGAATACTTCGCCGCTTTCGAGCGGTACACGGTAGGGCCCAACGGGGCACTGCACACGTTCTTTGAATGACTGGAAAAGACAAAAACGGTAAGCGGCTTCGCTTCTGCGTAAGTAGGAAAAGAAGTCGACATTACAGGTTTTCAAGCGAATCATGGGATGAGCCCACAAGCAGCTCGTCAAATATACCGGGTCGGATCAGCACTTGACATCAGCTCATTTTCG
>NZ_RWIT01000008.1 GCF_003944715.1 Hymenobacter rigui
GCCTGCCGGGCTCCGGGCTCAGTCAGCGCCTGCGCCACGCGCTGGCGCAAATCCATCGAATACGCTTGCATATACCTGCTTACGTACGCTAGGCGACGGCAGCTACACCGTTCATGAATCCGCTATAGCCCGAAGAGTCAACTAATTTCTGATTTACATATAATTTAAGTAATATAAATAGTGGGTAGGCAGTTGCCCCGGCTCTCTTAGAGCAGGTGGTTTTGGACGGCAGCCCACGCGCTGCTGCTTTGTCCACCTATACTGTTATTCATCCCATGCCTGATCATCTTTACGTTGGAACCAATGAAGCCCGGTTTTATGCTGCTGATGAAGCCACCGGTGCTCGCCTGAGTCGCATAATTAATCGCCTATTGATGGGCTCTTATTTGCGACTGCTGCACCCGGATGCGGTGGACGGCTATTATCATGTACGCTCGATGGGTAAATCGGGGTGGATGAAAGTAGAGGATACCACCGATCGGATGGGTTTGAAAATGTACTTTCTGGATGTGGGGCAAGGCGATGGGAGCCTACTGGAAGTGGGGCGCTACCGCTTCTTGATTGATGCCGGACCAGATGCCCACCTGAAATCCTATCTGGTCAAGTGGCAATACAAGCATCTGCTCAACGCCGGCCATTCCGTGCATTTGGACGGCCTGTTCGTCAGTCATTTTGATGAAGATCACTACAATGGTTTTACGGACCTGCTAGCCGACTCCCGCTTCACGTTCGGTACCGTCTACCATAACGGGATTGGGAAATGTGCGAAGCGCAACAATGCCTACCAGCCGCCTTACAACTCGGGGTTGGGTGAAACCTACCAGGCCGGTGATGGGGTGACGTACCTCAAGACTAACTTTGACACTCTGGATGATCTGCTGGCGCTGCGCGCTGCTGGCGGGCTGCAGGCGATGTTCGTGCGCTTCATTACCGCGCTGGAAAAGGCGCATCAAGAGAGGCGGCTGGAGGCCGTGAAGCGGCTACGGTTCGACAATACTGAGCTATTGAGTGAGCAGATCGATGGCCAGCCTTTCCGGCTTCGTGTACTCGGGCCGGTCTGCACGGAAAACCACGGGCGATGGGAGCACCCATGGCTGGAAGACGAATCCCACACGGTGAACGGCCACAGCGTAGTGCTCCGGGTGGAGTTCGGAGACTGCTCCCTGCTGCTCGGGGGCGATCTCAATACCCAGGCGGAGCGGCACCTAATGGGACATTTCAGCAATGAGAATCCCTTTCAGGTGGATGTAGCCAAAAGCTGCCATCACGGTTCCTCTGAGTTTACGGAAGACTTTATGGCCCTGATGAACCCTTTGGCCACCGTGATCTCCTCGGGCGATAACGAGTCCTATGCCCACCCGCGGGCGGACGCTATTGGCTGCGCGGGTAAATACAGCCGCAGCAAGCGCCCGCTGGTGTTTTCCACGGAACTGGCGCGTTCGACCAATCTGGAATCCCAGAAGCTACTTTATGGTATGATCAATTTGCGGTGCGATGGTCAGCGCCTGTACATCGCGCAGATGAAGGAAGCTCGGGCCAATGCGGATATCTGGGACTCCTATCAGGTGAAGCCGGAGCCGGTCTAGGAATTAAGCTCCGAGCCGCTGCCAGAAAAAGACGACGTCAGTCCATCCATGCGACGGCCAACTTAGTACCGATAATACTTACTTATCGGTACTAAGTTGAAAAGTGTTATTTTCGGGGTGAAAACTCGTCGGCACTCCTTATTTATATAGCGCATGGAAAAGTCAGCTCAACTCGCGGTGGTCGTGCCCACCCGGAATCACGCCTTGGTGGAGCTGCCGCCCTCGGTGGCCAAGTACGTCGAGGCAGGCTTACACGGCGCGGAGAATACCAAGCGCGGGTACGCGGCCGACTTACGTAGCTTCCAGGATTTTTGCGAGCACCACAACTTGGTGCATTTGCCGGCGGATGTGACGACGGTTGCAGCGTACGTTTCGCAGTTAGCTGATCGCGGCTTGAAGTTGGCGACCATTCGCAGGCATGTCGCAGCTATAAGCAAACTTCATCAACTCGCGGGCCAGCCTTCCCCTACCAATCATGAGGCACTGAGCGTGGTTCTGGATGGCGTTGCACGGGTGGTTGGTAAGCGTCAACGACAAGCGCCAGCTTTTACGGTGGCAGAGTTGAAGCAAGCAATCCGGGCGATGGATATAACAACACCTACTGGGCTCCGAGATCGTGCTCTATTATTACTTGGTTTTGCTGGAGCGTTTCGCCGGTCGGAGCTTGTAGCACTAAACGTTGAGGATATAGAGTTGACACGGCAAGCATTGGTGATTCATTTGCGACGTAGCAAAACGAACCAATATGGCTATGAGGAAGATAAGGCCGTATTCTACGCTCCTAGTGCTGATTATTGTCCAGTAAGAGCTGTTCAGGAATGGATGGAATGCTTGGATCGCACTAGTGGGCCATTGTTTACTAGAATGAGCCGGGGTAATACGCAACGTCCAGCTCAACCTGGAAAAGCTCGATTAAGTGATCAAAGTGTCAATGATCTTGTGCAGCTTCATTTAGGACCAGCTTATACAGCTCACTCCTTGCGAGCTTCCTTCGTGACAGTGGCAGTTGAAGCAGGTCAATCCAACAAGGCTATTAAGAATCAAACCAAGCAAAAGACAGATGCAATGATTGAGCGTTATGCACGACTAGATGATGTGAAGCGCTTCAATGCAGCACAAAATCTAGGGTTGTAATTTTAACTCAATACCTTTTCTAGATTATAATCTATGTTATTTTTGAAGCTGATATTTTTATCAAGCTGAGGCAATTGTATTTTGTTTGTATCTTTAACAGCGTCCATTTGGGCACTATTTATTAAAGAATTTATATCAAAATGATACATGGCCCCCCTTGCGCCTTTGAAAACGCAGTTATAGGCACTGAGCGTTTGTCCAAATTTTAGAGCTTTTTTTATTATATCGATGCTAAATTGATGCTTCGCAGACATATTCATCTTATGTAGATAAAATAAAAGCCCAGCAGAGCACCAGTCTCCGGCACCAGCTGTGTCTACAACATGATCAATACTTAGTGCTTCGCTTAATATCCAATCGCTATTTTCTCGTGTTCTGAATAATAAACCACCTTCTCCTAAAGTCTTGATTTCTATACAAGATACAGGTTGAGGGTATAAAGATTCAAACTCTGGTATTCTATCTTGTGAGAATTTAATAATATCTGCTAATTCAACAGATTCTTTGAATAACTTAATATCTTTAGCGCTAGAGGGTTCGAAGAATACCAATGCACCCTTCGACTTATAGAACTTTGCTAGATTGATTGATGCTCTGTTATAACGATCAAAATAGAATACATCACATGTTTCTCTCTTAGTAACCACACTTTCAACTGCGTTGGCTAGAAACGGTTTATATGAAGGCAAATAACCGCCGTTGTAAGGATTTTTGAATTCAAACTTATGCTTTGGGCGGCCCGACTTATCTGTTAAAATCCGGTGTATTATAATCGGGGTACTGCCATCTTTAGTAGTAGAAATAAGTTCATCATTGACTTTAAATATTCTTATGTCTTCAAGTAGTATATCAGTCGCGGTGCTTGTGGAAAGCCGAGCTATTGGGAAAGTATTCCACCCTAAAAAAGAAAGGATGGTTAGAACATTACCACAAGATCCACCTGCGTAGTAAGCAGGTGGTGTAATAGGGTTGCCATTTAGCACTATATCAAGTGCGACAAGCCCTGTGCCAATGCATACAGGCTGCTTAATGTTTTCCAATTGTTTGCTCATCCTCTTCGTAAGGCTCTCCAGTGAGCCAAATTACAAAAAGTTCAGATGACAGACTGGTCTGCTCAAAGTTAAATCCCTTCTCTAGACTATAGCCTTGAGAATCAACAGTTGTAAGCCCGACCCTTACGTCACCTTCTACATTGTTGATTTGATATGCAGCTAGCAAAGTTCCAATTGAAAGTAGCTTACTTGAAAAAGCGGAAATTGCAACTCTGCAACCATTTAACTCTTTAAGCGACTTGCTGTAATTTTTTATGGTATTCACTAATATTTTATAGACCTCAAAAGGGTTGCGCTCTGGAGCGTACATAATATTCTGGGGTTCAATTCTCAATTCATCAAACAGAAGCTTGTTGTAATCGATAAGGAGTTTGTCTGGTCTGTGGGATACTTTCGAAGGATAGGGAAATATTGGGCAGATCTCATCTGGCACTAAACCTTCGCTTGCAATTTGCATATGGCTCTTCTTGCCTTCCCCTAGCAATGGCAGCCATATTAACGGCTCAGTCCGTTCAGCAGGTGAGGGTTTGATACCACCCATAAAGCCCATCAAGAAACTAACATCTTTATCTAAACCCTCATCGTTGATATTGGAATCAATAGATGGATTTTCTGCTACGCAAACAATTAGATTAGGGGCATTTGACTCAACTGGCCTATTGTCGATAATTGACAAAACCTTGCCAATTAACGAAAAATATATGCTGCGGGGAAGTGCGCTTATATCTATTATTATGTCTGTATATCCCGCTAGCTCATGAAAGTCCTTTATTAGATATGCCGCATCTCTGTCGCCTACTCGTCGTCTTCTATTTCCTTCTTCTTTCCAAATATTGATATTTTTTTCGCGAATATTAGATTCAGGAACAAGCCTTCTTAGCTCTTCGATGTTCGAATCTACGTATTGTTTGTGCTTAGAATCTTCTAAATCTGAGCCATCGTTGAAACAAATAAGCAAGCAATCCAAGTTTATATCTGCAGGCAACTCTTTGATTTTATTTAATACATAATTCATGCGTACGTCAAATCCTTTTCCCAGAATCAAAAGGAGCTTGCGGTGTTCAGTTCCGCCGAAGTGTAAAGAAAGAGTATGAGTTGCTTTATCTCCGGAGAGAAGTAAATACGGGCTCCAGCGAAGATTGCTCATTATTTTGTCCACTTAAGAAGTTCGTCAGATTTGATATGGCGCCACCCCCCATATCCTAATGGAAGCTTGAAGTACATGCAGAGCCATCTATTGAGGTAGAACACGTCCACTGCTTCAGCACCTCTCTTACCTTGTTTTATTGTTCTTTTTTCTAATAGGTTGTAAGATAAACACGTTGAAAGTACGTTTATCAGTCCTGAGAAGCGTTCGTTTTCTAACCAGTGCTCATCGGGTATTAACCTAGTGTTATTTGGCGCTTTGATAGCAAAGCCTGTTACACCTGGCGCATACGGAACAGTAGTCCGGTTCGTCTCTTTGAAGGCAAATTCCTGGACTTTAGTTAAAAATTTTTTTACAGGTTCTGCATAAGGAATGAGGATATTTAGCTCCTTCCATCTTTGATTTACGACCCTGCGTATGATTTTTTCCTGCTCCGATGTTGTTAGTGTTATTGATTTCGCAGCAATTTTATTAGAGAGCATTGACTTGGAAAGCATAGATTCATAAAGGTCAGCGCTTAGTTGCAAGAACTGATCGATGTTAAACGACGAGAGTTTTACTAATCGTTCGAACCCATAATAATAAGGTATATTGTTTTCATGTGAAATTAGGTACTCGCTAGCATTTTTGATGTCAGAAGCTATCAAAGATTTTAGCTCGTTAACTGTAAAAGGTACATCAAGTGATAACTGTCTGTTATCAACATGGCGTCGCACGACAATCTCGGTGGACCTAGCCATCCATGCTCTCTCAAGTTTCGTTCCTTCAAATTCTTCTAAATAGGTTATCCAATTATCAAATTTATGCGTCTGATTAAATGAGGCTATTTTATGAATCGTTCCAATGCTTTTAGCGTAAGCTGCTTCGTAATTCTCATCGTAAGCTTCTTCATTATTATATTCTTCTAAATGTTCTTCAAAAGAATTTATGTCCTCGGATGAAGCTTCTGCTCTTCTAGAAGCTACGTTTGAAACAATATTTCTAAATTTGCTTTCCTTGTTCTGCCATATTTCTTCTAGGTTTATCTCTTCATAATCCCTTTTAAGATATGAGCGCAAGTTCTCTTTTGGGCTAAGTGCTTCTAGTCGTTCGGAAATCCAAATAGTATGCTCTCTTCTTTGTTCAATTATATAAGTAATCAATACCTTTCTCTGTTTTACTGACAGTTTGTGAGTGTCATCAAACATGAACAAAATTCTTTCACTTATTAGGTTCCCTGAGTAAAAAATATTGTCTGAGCTGAATGCATTAAAAGCAAATAACTCTTCATGTCCTTCAGGCTGAATTTTTTCAATTGGTAAAAAACTATCCAATGCTGCATAAACTTTAGCCTCTATATCCTCAGCCCATTTGTATAGTATTTGGCCATTACATGGAAACTGTAAGCCTCTAAAGTATCCATGCTCGTTTTTGTAATTGATAGTTATTTTTTCGAGGTCATTAGGAAATGATTTTTGTTGAAGGGTAATAATGCCTCGTAAAGTAGCAGTGACTATGCGGGCATTTAATAATGCGAAAAATAGCCTCTTTTTTTGAACGTCATTAATAGGAAGATCTTCAAGAATTTCATAGTTCCTTGTGCATTGCAAGCTTATGCCTAACAACTTGATTGAATCATTGTCGAGAACGCCTAGCTTTCTTAGGTACTCTTTTAGGTCCTTTAGTTTAGCTTGAGATCTATTGTTGAATAGAGCTACTAAAGTATTGGGCTCAAAAATTCTCAATAGCGATGTTTTACCTGCACCAGGTGAGCTACGGATGAAAAGTACATTGTTCCATAACTTCTCTTCTCTCTGCTTTTCTATCAGAGTATCAAGAATACTTGGGCTATAGATGCGTAAGAAGCTCACATCAGAATCTATCTTTTCTGATGTTCTTACCTTGAAAGGATTTCTAAGCCTTGTCGTCATCTTTGTGTCTGGTTACTCGCGGAAACAAGCCAACGAAGTCTTTATCGTTGGGAAGCCATAGGATAGGTAAACTATTGTTAGGGGTATTGTGACTCAACACAAGTGGAAGCCCACATTCATCAAATCCCAGATATGGTTTAGAATGCTTTCCTTTCTTAAAGTGACCGTCAACTATAGAGGCATCAAAATACTTAGGGTTCTTTAACAATTCTACGAATTGGTGTTCCTTGCTTAAGTCTATTGAGTCAGTATCCTCTATGATTTGAACTGCTTTTACAGAATGCTCAAAGGAAAGAGAATGTTTTGCTTTCCATTCACTGATCGAGTCATTGAGATAATCCAATGCACGCCTTCTTGCTATATAAAAAACAAGATGGAGGTCCAATTCATCGGTATTAATTAGCTCATTAAGGTTTCTCCCTGTTTGTGGTACTAATGCATCGATTGAGAATAGGCGCTTAAGAAATTTAAGAACCTTGCCCTTTTCCTCTGCAGCACGAAAGTAGCTTAAGCCGCTGGCAGTAAAATCATCTACTAGAAAAACTGATGTAAATTTAGGCTCGTCCTTGTACTTTTCACTAAGTTCTTTGATCATTTCTTCCTGTTTGTCAGCAGAAATATGATAAGATGAAAATATTTGCTCGTTATCTAAGTGGTTAAATCTTCTTAATTGATCAATTTTAGCGCCGTCGCTAAGGCCAAGAAATAGAGCCTTTCTTTTTACTTCTGCATACGTAGCGCTTTTCTTAATTTTTGAAATTAAATAGCTTGGTACACATAAAGACCGAGCAGCTTTCTCAGTGAGAACCGGATCAATAATTTCTGGAAAACATATATTTATTAAATGGGATACTTGTGCATGTGAAATAAAAATCAAGTTTTCCTTGATGAAGTTGTATGCAACATTTCTTTCAGCGGGTGAGTCAAATTGATTTAACCAGTTTACCAAACTCGCAGTAAATCGCATCCCAGACGAATACTGTTGGTACTCGTCATATTTTAAGCTCGCTAGCGCTTGAATTAGAGGCCTCTCCGTATTTATTTGCTCAGGCTCCCAATTCATTATTTTCACCAAAAGCCTTTCGGCCAATATATTATTCATGGTTACTGCAAATTGAATTTCATTTCTTTTGGTGCAATATGCAAAGCTTGTAGATAGTACAGGCAAGCATCAGAATCTCTAACGGAAGGGGGTGCGAGATTCCAACACGTTTCCGGGTCACTAGTTACATCATTGACACTTAGCGAAAAAGGCGTAGATAGTAATTCAAAGTCATTTCCAGGCCAACTACCTTTATCCCCAACTGTTAGGCAATTTTCTGATAAACCTTTTGCTCGCAATAATTCTTGAACAAATGGCACTATGTTCAATTTTGATACATCAGGTCTTTTTATTATATCAATCGATCGAGAAGACTCGGTAACAAGAAAATTAGCATTTCTAACTTTGAAAGCAATGTTATTCACAGCATCTTTGATCATGGGCCAATTAGCTTCAGACTTTGCTTCTATTGTAAGCTGCATATTCCGCAGGCTTTGTTCTACTTTATCAGCTATATAGCTGCCATGTATTTTAGATGAGATTTCTGAAAGTACATCCGTTCCATTATTATTAATAATTGGCAGTTCTTCGTCTAAAAGCGAAGTAATGTATGCTCCATTATAATAACCAATAATGACCGATTCCCATATGCTTTTATCGGGGATCAATTTTCTCAAATCGTTTTTTACGGACTTGCCGCGACCAGTGATTATCCCAACAATAAAACCTTTATTAATTATTCTTTCAATCTGAGTGATAATCTGTATGTCTGGCCCTATTAACCTGTTTTTATGTGAGCACAAAGTTTTGTCATAATCAAGTAAAACTGCTCCATAGGAGGTTTTGTGCAGCCTCACGTAGAACTGACTTTGTTTGTCATCCCAATACTTTTTACTTTTAACATCAAGTGTGCTTAAAATCTGAGGATATATTTTTCTCTGTATAAATAAATTTGTCAAACTATCCGAATTTTCTCTTTGCTTTAGTAGCGAAGCATAGCTCATATTGTAAAGCTTACTTCCAAAATCTGGCACTCCCGGTTTTCCAGGGTCAATGCCTACCAATTTTCCTACAGCTTGTACAAAATAGAAGCTCTTGATGAGCAAATCTATTGTTCCTAATGGGCCAATATGTTCTGTTTCTATTTTATACACAGAAACAGTATCAGGTAGAAGGCCAATTGTTTTTTCAGCTATAAGTCTATTTTGCGGAGTAATTAGAGCAATTACACAAGTGCTTTCTTCATGTTTTGCCAACCAGTGATGTCTTCCATGGCCGAAATTTCTGTAATCTGTGATCAATACGTTCCCTAACGCAGCCTCAGTAAATTTTGATTCAATGTCAATAGCGACTGGCTTAGCCCAATCGCTACTCAAGACCTTGAATGTGCTATATTTATTTAATATGTTGAGTGCGCTGATTTGTTGTTCAAATTCTGCGATTTTAAAATCAATATGTTTAGTCGAGTATCCATAAGTATTGGCTAGTAATAAAAAGAATGCAATTAGAGAGTTTGTTGCAAGAAATCCGTCCTTTCCAGCCGGAAGTGGAAATTCAAAAATACTGGTTATGGAGTTTTTCTCAGATCTGTTAGCCAATGGTGTTTTAAGTGATGTGCAAATACCAACCATATAGTTAGGTTCGTTTTTGACTAATACATCAAAGGCAATTAAGATATCTTTGTTTTTTCCGCTTGCGCTCACTATGAGCGCATTAGTATTTCTTATTATGTTACCTGAATTGTAGAGCTCCAGTGGAGTACAGGCTTTCGCAAAATGGCCTACTTCTTGGTGAAGAATTTCAGCAAAATAACATGCGCTCAGGGAACCACCTGAGCCGACTGCTAGAAGCGATCCACTCATCATGGGCTTGAATTCATGTATCAGATTTGATAGATCAAGAGAGTTGATATGTTCAATTGTGCTAGGTAGCTTGTCAAGCTCGCTACGGAATGGTTTGCCCATACTTTAGTGTTTTTAGCTGAGGATTAATGGAGAATCCAACCGTGGTTTAGGGAAACAATCTACTGGGTTTTAAGGTCAGTACTTGTTCTGCCAGCCATGTTAGGCAAATATAGGAGGAGCTTTAAAGGGCTTCTAATTCTATTAGTAAATTAACTTTAATGCATTGATGGAAAGACGATTACATTGTTTGTGCCTTTCGGTATAATTGTTCGAGCTCTTCTATATGGCCTAGATTTTAACCCCGCCTTACTTGTCCCCTAACCTGCCTGGGCACAAGCCTTGGCGCAAGCTTCAACTGAGAGGCTAACCCAAGCCTACAAGACGTTGATGAAAGAATCGTAAGAGCAGTAAAGTACGATCCCCAGAAGCATTACACTACTTGTAGGAGTCCAAATCATGGTCTTAGAAGTGAAAGGAACTTTCTGCAAATGTTGAGGAGTGTTCCATCTTACCTCAGTCAGTAAGCATAGTGAGCTACGCACAGATCTATTGTTAAAAAATACATCATCAGTTATTTAGCTATGCATATAGGTATTCCTGTCACGTCTGATAAGAGCCAATGGCAATGACTGCTAAGTAAACATTTTATCAGTCCTTACTATCTAAGCTTGATAACTTGTCTTACGTTGGAAGTTATCACACCTTAATATTAGGTTAGATAAGATTGTCGTGGGATGTGGCGCAGAGAACCCTTACATTGTGACGCTTCTTTATTTACTTTAATTCTCCGTGCGTCCACTCACACTTTCTCCACTGCTGGCTGCTACACGGCGGCAGGTAGCAGTCTGTCTGCCTTTATTGTTACTCAGCTTGAGCAGTTGTACTCAAACCGATTCATATTCGGGAGCTCCATATATGGAACTCCAAGATAGACCTAAGTCTGCGGCTGAGTTACGAGCCGAACTACTCGCCTTGGAGCAGAGCGCACCCAGCGATTACTTGGAAGTAAGAGGAGCTCATCGGCGTAATCTAATCAATCAGCTGGTTTTGGAGGGTGACATAAGTAACCGCGCAACGCTCGCTCGTTTCAAAGACCCAGTGGTCATGGTGGAATGGTATTCCAAAACCAACACCCTGCTAGCTAATAAATCTTATCCTGTATATGAGTTGTTACCGGCCCAAGGTACGGTACACTTCAAATTAAAAACGCAAGCGCCCAGCGAAGTCAAAAGCGTTGGAATGACCATTGCCGATGCCACCGCCGTGGACTGATCCACGCTGACTGCTGGATTAAAACCGCTGAGCAAATCGAGCCGTCGCGACTTCTTCAATAAAGCGAACTGCGCGCCTAGCCAATTGCGCTTCAAAGTCTATCATCTCCAGTCCATTAAAGCGTAGCAGTGCATCCTCCTGCACCGCGCTGTGTAGCGTAGCTAGCTTCCGGTAATTAGCGTAAGCTTTCGTCAACCACGGCTCGGCGGCTGCTAGTTTAGGTGCATCGGGTATACGGTCGCGCTTGGTATGCTGATTGTATTGTCGATCAACGGGCAATAAATTCCACAGCTCGTTGATGGGGTAAATGGTAAGCGGCAGTAAGTGATCGAGATCGTACTGTTGGGGGCTGGAAAGGACCTTTTGCGTCCAAGGGCACGTGAACTGGACATTTTCGTGTAGCAAAATGTCAATTTGGTTGCGTTCCCAGGACAACGGACGACGGTTATCGGGACGAGCCGTAAGTATCGTGTAAACTTCACCCCGGGTAACATTGCGTCCTGGATCTTGCGTTACCCCTTCGGTGAACAAACACCATTCGTGGATGCACAGGGCCTCGACGTAAAGTGAAAGCCGGTGAAACGCGGCCCACAATTCGCCTGGTACGACCAGGCAGAGTTCATTCAACTGGGTACCGGGCAGAGCGCGAACGGAGCTCGGAAGTTGATCACAGCGGATAGGCTGAGCGAAGATGGACCAGTGCCCCGGCCCGGCAAACTTGATGGGCATGAGCAAGGCTTTGCCCACGGCGGCAACTGCTGTATCGTAGGCGGATTGAAGCGATTGGCTGTAGGATTTTCTCCGACGCGGAGTACGCATCTCGGCCTGCAAAAAGAATCCATCGCCTGCTTGAACACTTAACTGCACCGTGCGTTTCCACTCAAGCTGCAATGCGGCAAGGGCTGGACGGAACGCCAGATCATTGCGCAAACTGCCGGAAACAACAGCGCGAGCTCCTTGGTAAATTGGAGCGAACTCATCCGCGAAAGGCCAATAATAGGCCACCCACAATTCTGCTAACCGACGTAATGGGATAGCTACAGCCAAGTCACCACGCGCCATATCAGGGTACATTAGCACCACATCGTTGATAGAGCGAAGGAGCGCTATTTTGTAGCTGGTCGTCTTGCTATCGTGCTTGAGGATAGCGGCGATAACTTGCTCTCCGTGATACGCTGTCATGCTAGCACTGCGCTTGCTAGATTACTCTGCGTCAAACTCATCATGCTTTTTAGCCGTGCCCCGGGCCTTGGCAACCGGGTATTTTTCGCCGTTGCGCTTCATTTTCTCTTGCATAAGCTTAATCACGTCCCAGTTGTATTTATCCGCTAGTTGAAAAGCATAAAGCAGCACATCCGCCAGCTCCTCCCGGACCTTGGCCTGATCGGCTTCTTCCGGCTTTTTCCACAGGAACTGCTCATTTAATTCGGCGGCCTCGATGCTCAACGCGAGCGCCAGATCTTTCGGGTTGTGAAATTGGGCCCAATCGCGTTCATCCCGAAACCGGCGCAGTTGCTGAAGCAGCTCCCGAATTGAATTGTCCATTAGTTGATACTTATAGAGTCCAAGATGGGTGAGAAATCCGGTGGCGCAAGTAAGCGGCGGTTTCTTTGTCGGTGCAATACACATAGCATCCCTTCATGGCCCGAGTCATTAGCGTACGGTAGGTATTTTTGATTACTAGATCAAGCAAGGCTCGTCCTTCCGCGGTTTTCAATAACTGCTTGCGCCCGTGTACCGTTTTATCTGCACTCGCCCTAGCGCCGGCATTGGTAATGACATTCCCGTTACGCACTACTAGGTCCGGGCCAATGATTACGCCTATGTAATCGACCTCCAGCCCCTGACAGGTATGAATACACCCAATTTCCTGCACGGAATCCTCCTTCATAATCCAGAGAAACCCATCGTCTGTCAGGTTCCACTGGTGGCGAAAGCCCGCGCTTAATCGAATGTCAAAGGCCTTCCGGTCCCGCTTGCTTTCCCAGTCCCAGCAGTAACCCGCTACCATGCGCGCGCGGTTGCGCTCTTGGTTCTTTTCTAAAATGAGCTGCTGCAATTCATCGGGTGTCTCAACCACTCGGAAATCGTAGTCCGTACCGTCCAGCGTGGGGTTTGCTGTCTCGCGTACTTCCAGAACGTGATCCAACCAGGCCATATAGGCATCGGACCCGTTGCAGCGGAACTGGGAAACCAACTCCAGCTTGTGGACTTGAGCGCCTAGCTTGTGGGCCCACTTTTCAATCTCCTGCTCGCTACCAATGTCTTTGACAGTTACCCGCTGGTCTTCGTCGAGGAAGAAAATGGTAAAGCGAGCCGATTGGATGATCTCTTTGACTTGGTTTTCGCCTTTGCTGAATAAACCGGACTTTTCGTTTAGCCGATGGGCTTCGTCTACAATGAGGGCGTCAAAGGTGTTGGAAGCAGTGGAGGTAAAGGTACCGGAGCCCACGAAAAGCGAATCAAAATGCGACTTTCGCATGGAGCCGATCAATTTGCTTTTGTACACGTCCCGGGGGGCCGCCGCTTTGGTCACGTACTTGGCAACGAGCCCCTGCTTGGTAAGGTCTACTAAAAGGTTGATGGCCACCACCGTTTTTCCGGTGCCAGGGCCACCTCGAACTATGAGCACATGCTTGCGTTCATCTGCAGACTTTGCCGCAAGCTTTCGGGCCGTTTCAAACACTACCTTTTGCTCATCCAGTAAGATGAATTCGCGATTGCCTTTCATCATGGAGACCAGCGAGTCCGCGAGCTGCTTGCTGGGCCGAATACGACCGCCCTCGATTCGGTACATGACGCGGTTGCGGTCCCCCTGCTTTACGTGCTGCCGTATAAAGTCCTGCAATTTGGCCGCGTCACTCTTCAGAAATAGAGGAGCCTTGGCTACATAATCGGCGTAATGGCCGGTGGTTAGCACTCCGTCGTCGGGGTGATTATGAAGATACGCGCATGGCAACAACTGAATCGCCTCGTTGTAAACGGTCTCATTGAATCCTTCCAGGTAAGCGGCGTACGACCAGGCTTGGTAAGAAGGGTGATTGACTTCCCGCGTGCCTTTACCTAAAAAGGTTGAAACGATACCATCCTTGTCGGTGGCCGCCGCCTCTGACCATTGCTTTAATTCGATAATGATGGCTTTATCGGTGCCAACTTCGTCTTGGCCCGTAATTAAGAAATCAATGCGCATGCCGGAATACGGCAGTTGGTACTCGATGCTGATCCCACTATCGTCGGGTATTTGCGCATCGCTAAGTACGCGATCCATGTATTGCATGGAATTGCGCCAGGAATTGATTTCCGATTGCCCCGTCTTGTGGCCCAGCTTTTTAAGAACGGCCTGTTGGATTACCGTTTCAATATCGTTGCTAAATACGTCGCTGCGGAATTCAGCTTTAGATTTTTGGTAGACAATCATTTAGGCTAAAATGTGAGGATGTTTAGCTGATTCTGGTGTTGGGATCTGAGAATATCTTGACAAGATAGATGAGTATCGTCTGAGCACCGACCTGAGCTAACCTGTTTTCTACGTGCAATAGATTAGTGTATGCCCACCAATTCAATTACACTAGCTCTGTGCTCGAACAAGAAAAAGCTTAACCGATAAAGTTCTGCCAGTAACTTGTTCAAAAAAATGCATGCTGCCAGACTTTGTAATGTCCGCGAATACGTGGGTTGAGATAACCAGTTCAAACCATGGTCACGGTGGTCCGGGGTGGGAATTTGGAACTTGTCTGTGGAGTCCTCGAGTGGATGAAAGCGGCGCAAAGCGATATGAGGTAATGCTCCTTCCCGAGGTAGGTGATTTGGTATTGCACTTCTATAAGCACAACTGGGACGGGGGCGCTGCGCATACACAACTGTGCGGGTTTTCCCGAGTTAAGTCCAGCTGCCGCGTCATCGATACCCCACCCCCTAGCCCCGGTAGATGGGTTGCTCCGGAATATTACCGCATTGATTTATCAGATTACCAAGCATTTGAAAAGCGCTTAGTTCCCGAAAATCTAAACAAGCACCCAGAGTATCTGGCACGCATCCGTAGCGAGATGACACCCATCCGCCCTGGCCGTTATCCTTTTGCTTCTTATGGTACTGGTATTAGAATTACTCAGGGACAATATCTAACTCGCTGCACAGCGTTGCTATACGACGTATTTCTGGATGCCCTAGGTCTTGAAGTCAGGGCTACAACAGCCAGCGATATCGAGCGCAAGGGGCAAGAGTTTCAAGAAGGAAAAAGACGGTTGCGAGAAGCCTATTTCTTCACTCGAAACCCTCGGCTTGCGTCGGAGGCCAAGCGGCTGCGTAACTATACCTGCGAAGTGTGCAGCTTTGATTTTCGGCACCATTACGGGGAATTAGGTAACGGCTATGCCGAGTGCCATCACAAGAACCCCTTGTCGGAACGGCCTGAAGAGTTGTGGACTGATGGGGTAATGACATCAGTGGAAGATGTGGCCGTGCTGTGTGCCAATTGTCACCGGATGATCCATAGCAAGCGCCCCGCATTGAGCGTTGAACAGCTTAAACAAATTTGGCAGGCTGCCGCCCTGGAACACTTAACAGGAGTTAATGGGGAATTTAAAGAATCGAACCTTAACTAAATATCACCTTATTGCTGTCCATTATTTCTTATCTCCCGATGCGCTTAATTCCGGTCCTAGTGTCAGTCTATTGGGACTACCAGATAAACCTTATAGTTTTTGCTTTGTGCTTGTAAGCGTATTCCTCGAGCAAGAACGCTTGTATCACCTATGATAAGAAAACCCTCAGTTATTTTATATAGGTCACAATCCTATGTAAAGAAAAATCAAGTTTCTTTACATAGCTAGCTTACATATCTTCCTGGCTAGTTCTCACCCAACGTGCAGACAAACTGGCAACCATCGGCTCTTCCGCCTGCAATAGAACTGGAAACACGAGCTGTACTAAAAAAACTACCGGCTGCTCATCGCGCTTTGGCAGAGCTCAAGGGCTTAGTCGCCGCAATTCCCAATGAGAGCATACTACTGGATACACTGCCGTTGCAAGAAGCAAAGGACAGTTCAGCTATTGAAAATATCGTCACTACGCACGATGAGCTCTTTAATGCTGAGCTTAATTTAGGAGTGTCCCAGGCCGCCAAAGAGGTGCAACGCTACGCGGCGGCTTTACGCCTGGGCACACGCTTAGTACAGCAGTTTGGGTTTCTGAGTGCTAATCACATTGCCCAAATACAGGAGGAATTGAAGCGTGATAACGGGGGCTACCGCAAACTACCTGGTACGACACTCAAAAATCAACGTGGGGAGGTAGTGTATACTCCACCACAAGACTCCATAACCATCCTGGACCTGATGGGGAATTTAGAGCAGTATCTAAACGATGATTCATTACACGACGTCGACCCATTAATAAAGATGGCCGTGCTGCATTTTCAGTTTGAGAGCATCCACCCGTTTTATGATGGAAACGGGCGCACCGGGCGCATTATCAATATTCTATACCTGGTGCTTAAAGGACTGCTGGATATTCCAGTGCTTTACCTGAGTCGGTTCATCACGCATAACAAAGCTGATTACTACCACTATCTACAGGCGGTGCGCGATACCGGTGCCTGGGAACCATGGCTGCTCTATATGCTCGAGGGCATTGAGCAGACAGCTCGCGAGAGTATCATACTGATCACTGAAATGCGCAGTCTCATGCAGCAAACCAAACAACAACTGCGCACCTACAAATTCTATAGCCAGGACCTTCTCAATAATCTATACCGACACCCCTATACCCGCATCGAATTCTTACAGCAAGAACTCAATGTGAGCCGCCCTACTGCCGCCAGCTACTTAAATAAACTAGCGGAAGACGGCATCTTGGTTAAGCACAAGCAGGTAAACTCGAATTACTACGTAAATCAGCCGCTGTTTGAACTCCTCGCACGACTAGGCTAAGCCCTCGGTTCATAGTCGAGCTGACTAGGTGAGATCAGGCCAGGGTAAAACTTGAAAAGCCTGACACTGCCGTAGGAAGCATTGAAATTGAGTAGGTTCCGATAATTAAAAGTTATCGGAACCTATTAGGGCGGATACAGCAGCCTGACAGGTTCCAAGTGCGGGACAACTGCTCGCCGAGTAAGTAAAGAAGGATTTACCCAGACCGGCTCGTTCCGTGGTTTATCACCGTCGGGCGCTGGAAGCAAGTCGTACTACTCATGACCGCTCCGCTACCAGTTGCTGCAGAGTCTGGGCATTGACAAACGCGGCACCCATGGTATTGTTGAAATAGGCATATACGTCTTTGCCCTCTTGGATGTAATCGTGTATCTGCTCGGCTTGGTCGTGCAGAAAGTCGCGCTCGTAGGACTAGCGGTAGTTGCCCTGCGGGCCGTGGAAGCGCAGGTACACAACGCCGTAAGCCACCACCTTGAGCCGAGCTTTGCGGGCGGGGCCTTTATCGTGCAGCACCAGGCTGGCGCCATATTGATTCAGCAGGTCAAATGCCTCATTGTCGTACTAGCTGGGGTGGCGAAACTCCACCGCCTGGCGCCACTCGCGCGCGGGGTCGGCCGCCGCCAGCGCCTGCAACAGGGCACGAACTGCGTGGAGTTGGCGAATGGTGGTGCTGGGCGAGAACTGAATGAGCAGTCATCCCTTTTTGGTGCACAGCTCCCGGGCAGCCTCCAGAAAGCGAACAATACCGGAGAGGTCATAGGCCAGCGGCTTGGCGTGCGCAATATCGCGCCACAGCTTGAGGGTAAAGGTAAACTCAGGGCCGGCAGCTGGAAGGCCCTGCACACGGACTACACCCATTCTCTCTGAAATTTCACACCTAGGCCGCAGGTCGGTTGGCTATCTGCTACTGCTGGGAGTCACAGCTCGTCCGGCTTGTACCAAACTTCCCGTATTTTGGGTCGTGCGCACCCGCTGGTTCCTGTTTCCACTGCTGCTGTTGTCAGGGCTCCTGCCGGGAATCCAAGCTTCGGCGCAGCGCGCATCCTGGCCCCGGCAGGCGGGTACCGACCGCATTGAGTTCCGCGGGGTGCTGCCCTGGCCAACGCCCCTGCTAACAATGGCTCAACGGCAAGCCCTGGTGCGGCAATGGTACGCAACCAAACTCACGGATCAATTACCGACCCCACTGAAGCGCTGGAGTTCCGGAAAAACCACGTATGCCGGGTTGCCGCGTGAGGCGTCCCTCGACTCCGTTGTATATGTATCCGACCAGTCCGGTAGGGTTGACTCCGTATATGACCGAACTATCTGGCGGTTGGAGTTTCAGGTTGACTTGGTGCCCACCCCAGTTGGATTGGCTTACCGGCTTTTCGATTTTCAGAGCATCGTGTCGCAATACGATAATGCCACCTCCGAAACCCTGGAAAATATGCTTCCCCGGTATGAAGCTGAACATGCCGTGTTCTGCCGGCGCCTGCAGCGGGTGCTGACCGGCTGGTGACCGGCTGGTGACCGGCAGAGGAAATTTTAGAAGAATGGCTCTCCTGTCAAGGATGGGAGAATGCTCCCCCACCCTTGGTTCCCCCAAGCTGATCTGCAGGGGGCCGGGCCTGTTTATAACGGGCGTGATAACCCCGTACTGAAACCCAGCTATCTGCCGGACAACGTCGCCAGGAGGTTTTCCAGGTTACGCAGGGACATCTTCATTCCCGCAGTGAAGCCTTCTAGGATGCTCTCCATTCTCTCCAGGGATTCGCAAGCACCTGCTGGCCACGATAAATTAAGGCTAGCCATAAAGGCGAGTAAGTCAGGAGGCGTTTTAAACGTTCAGCCGCTAAATCATGCTCAGCGCCATCGCCAGCTTCTCATAGTTTTGTGGCGAGTAACGGAAATCCGGCGCGGCGGATGCCGGTTTTTTGAGAATGCTTTTGTAGTGCGAAAACTCCCGGAAACCGGCCTCGCCGTGGTAGTTGCCAATGCCGCTGTCGCCGACCCCGCCGAAGGGCAGCGCCCCGTTGGCCAGGTACAGAATCGCTTCGTTGATGGCCCCGCCGCCGAACGATACTTCCGACAGCACTTGTTGCTGGGCCGCCTCGTCGGCGGTGAACAGGTACAGAGCCAGTGGCTTGGGCCGCGCCTTGATAGCCGCGATAATCCCGCCCCCGATGGCAAAGGCTTTCCGGTCGAGTTTGAGGAGTTCACGGTGACGCCCGTGCCGCCCGCCGCCCGCAAGTAGCGGCCCAGCGAGCAACCCTAGCGCTGATTCAGCATTTCGAAAGCCTGCTGGGGGGCCGACAGAAAAAACGCCCGGAACCCAGCCGTCTGGCCGATGGGAATTTCCCATTCGTCGTGCTCGATGCCGGCCACCAGGGCCTCGGCTACCTCGGCGGCGGGCATGCCGTGCGCGCCGCCGATTTCCTGTGAAAACGCGGTATTCACCAGCGACGGCAGGGCCTCAAATACCTTCACGTTGGTCTCCTGGGCCAGGGTATGGCGCAGCGCCAGCGTGTACGAATGCACCGCCGCCTTGCTGTCGGAGTACGAGGGCGCGGCCACCGATGGCGCGTAGGCCACAATGGACGACACGTTGACCACGGCCGCCTCGGGCTGGGTTTTGAGCAGCGGCAAAAAGCCCTCGGTGATACGCAGCAGGGCAAAATAGTTGGTAGCAAACTCCTCGTGGGCCTTTTCGGCGGCCCCCGCGCCCGCGCCGTGGCGGTAGCTGAACGCCCGGCCGGCGTTGTTGATGAGCACACTCAGCGTGGGGTAATCGGCCGTCACCTGGGCCACGAGCTGTTGCACCTGGGCCGGGTCGGTAACGTCGCAGCGGATGGCCACAGCCCCCGGCAGCTCGGCCGCCGCCGCTTGCAGATTGTGCATGGTGCGGCCCACCAGAATAACGGTGTTGCCGCGGGCGCTCAGTAGCCGGGCCGTTTCCAGCCCGATGCCGGTGCCGCCCCCGGTGATGAGGACGGTTTTGTGTGAGATGTTCATGAGAAGTAGTGGAAATGCCCACTCAGGGCGTTGAAATACAGGCGAAATAAATTGTAGCACTCGCTACAATTTGGGGCAAAAAAAATCACTCGAACAGCCGCAACTGAAAATCGATGAGCTGCCGGAGTCGAGCCGGGTCGTGCTCAAGCAGGCGGGTGGCGTTCAGGCCAGTCCAGAGGGTGGTGAAGTACACCGGCCACAGCTCGGGAGCCAGGCGGGCCAGGCTAGCGGCAGCGTTGGGAGCCCGCAGCAGGGCCAGGGTAAAGGCGTCGGCCACTTGCCGGATGTAGTGCCGGGCGGCGGTTTTCAGGCACTCGTCTTCGGTTTGGGTTAACGTATTGGCATAGTAGCAGCCGAACCGGTGAAACGGCCCCTGCGCATCGGCCAGCGCGTAGTAGTACTGCCGAATGATGTCGAGCGGGGCCGCGCTGGTACGCAGTGCGTCGAGCAGCGGCCGGGGGTGCAAGACAAAAAAGCGCTCCATCGATTTGAGAAACAGCTCCTGCTTGCCGTCCTTAAATGCCAGGTAGAAGCTGCCCTTGCCAATGCCCATCGCGGCTTGCAAGTCGCGCGACGAGGCGTGCTCGTAGCCCTTTTCCCAGAACACATCGATGGCACGGTCTAGGGCCTGCTGCTCATCGTACTGCTTTTGTCGGCCAGCCATGCGGCAAAGGTAACATAGTGTAGCGCATGCTACAAAATAAATTTTATGTGGAAATGGCTGTTTTAGTTCATCAAAATCCCTTTCCACAGCCAAGCTAGTCGAGCATATTGCTCGCCGGTTGTAAACGTGCGCGTTTCGACTAAATGACCCAATGAGAGTTGTCTAATCGTGTTAAAATTCTTACTAACAAGCAATTAGGCACCGAAGTCCCTAACAGTAATTTTATATCCCTGTTACTATAAGAAGGCCTATTAATTCACCATGATGCGTTTTAATACGCGGCCACGGGTGGTTTCAATAAGGAGTATATATAAGCCCGTCCGGCCCGGGGGGAAGTACAACGGCATGCTGGTGGAGGAGGCTTGACGTAACTCCTGGCTGGTTACGAGGCTGCCCAGGGCATTGTACACGCGTACCTGCTCCACACTAAAGTCCGCCCGCTGCCAGTCCAGTACCACCCTTTCCCGGGCGGGGTTGGGATACACCGTGATGGACTCGTCCGCCTCCAACGCCAGCAGCGTAAAGGGAGTGGCACTGCTGGCGCGGCCACCGGCTCCCCCAATAGTGAGGGGGCCCGACCGGGCACCCGGGGGTACCCGTACCGTGGCCGTGGTAGCCGTGGCTGCCAGTACTGCTGCCCGCACCCCGCCAAAGGAGATAGTGTCAGGTAACCCATCAACTAGGAAGTTTGCCCCGGAAAGTGTCACCTCTTCCCCTACGCTGGCCTGCGCAGGAACCAGCGACGTGATGAGCGGAGCGGGCAGGAAAGTAAACGAACGGGAGGAAACCGTAGCACCCCCTGGAGTCTGGACCCGGATAGGCCCGGTTTGCGCAGTGGGTGGTACGCGCACCTGCAGGCTAGTAGTGCCGGCCGCGACCAGCACAGGCGCCGCGCCCGAGCCAAAGGTTACCACATTGCGGGCGGCCGGGCCAAAGTTGCCGCCGGTAATGGTGACCACGTCACCGGCCTTGCCCTTTGCGGGGGTGAAGTCCAAGACCGTAGGCGGGTACCACACGGTGAAGTCCTGCAGGCTTTCTACTTGCCCGCCCAGCGTGTGAAGCCGGATTTTACCGGTGGTAGCGCCGGCAGGCACCGCTACCTGCAGCGTAGTGGCGGAGGCCTGTCCGACCACCGCCGGGGTCGTATTAAACCACACGGTGTCCTGCGCGGCCAGGGGGGCAAAGTTTGCCCCGGTCAGCGTGACGAGGCTTCCAGGTACGCCTTCTGCGGGCGTTACAGCCGTTACGGTAGGGGGCTGGTACACGGTGAAGGCACTGGGACTGCGGCTGGTGCCGTCCGTCGTGCTCACGACAACGGAGCCAGTGGTTGCAGTGGCCGGCACTCGCACTGTCAGCGTCGTGGCCGTGGCACTGAGCACGGGTGCCGGCACGCCATTAAAACGCACCGTATTGGTGGCAGCCGTCGCCCCGAACCGCTGCCCCGTCAGGGTGACGAGCGTGCCAGCGCGTCCCTGGGCGGGGGTGAGCCAGGTAAGTGTGGGGGAGGCCAGTATGGCCGGGTAGCTCAGGGCCACGGCGGGAGTTACAACCACCGGCAGGTCGTATATCCGGTTCACCGTTGCGTTGGTGCGGATGGGGGGATTGTAGTCAAAAAAGATATCCGCTTCGTTTGCAATCAGGGCTCGGGGGGCCAGGCCTGCTTTGGGTTGGAGCGTGAAGTAAACGAACCCGTTGCTGCCCGCCGCGTCACGCGACATCGGCGGCAGGTTGATGTTTTCGAACGTGAAGGTGAGCACGGGGCGGCCGTGGCCCGTCACGCTGAGCCGGTAGGGATGGGAAGCCGCCCCTACCCGCAGGGTGCGCAGGTCCAGGTCGGCGCTCAGCGTGTCCACAAGCTCCACCCGGTAGGCGTCGTCCGTTCCCGTGTTCTGGAACCGCACCTGGTAGCGCAACGGTACGCCGGTGGGGGTGTAGTGCTGAGCGGTGACGCCGTTGGGTACGACCAGCTTATCGTTTGGGTCGTACGAATCCAGAATAGGCTGGCAGTCCTCGGCGGTTTCCGGGCCGGGAACATTAGCCGGCATCGCCAGCATATTCGGGTTTGCCTGACCAGGGGTGCCCAGGCCCGGTACCTCCACTGTGCGGCTGGCGGTCTGCTGCGTGGGGTGGCCCGTGGGCTGATCGGCCTCGAGGCGCAGCACGGGGCGGGTGGCCGGCACCCGGAGCACCAGACTGTCCCCGCCCGCCAGCTGGTAGCGGTGCCGCAGGGCAAGCTCGCTGTTTTGGTAGAGACGCAGCGCCAGGCTATCGGTCATAGCGGCAGTGGCCGTGTTGCGCAGCACGAACCGGACCTGGTTGCCCGGCTGCAGCGTGCCTTTCACTGCGACGGTGGCCCCGTTCCAGACCGGAAGGGGCGGATAGCTGTTGAGCGGCGTGATGGTGGCCTGGGTGCAGACCGTACGGCCGCGCAGGTCCGGGTTGCCGCATACCACCGAATCCTGAAGCACGAAGGTGCCGGCCGCGCCGGCCGGCAGCGTGCCGACCGCGAACAAGTAGCGTCCGTCGGGGGCGCGGGTATAGGGCGCATTGGCGGACACCAGTACCACCTCCGGGGGCAGGGCCACCGCCACGGCCACGTTAGCCGCCGCGGCGAATCCATCGTTGCCGTAGTGCACGGTAGTGACGTTGCGAAAGCAGCGGCGGCGGCGGTTGGATGACACACTTACCCGCAGGAATGGACTGGTGCTGGCGTGAAAGCCAAAGTCCAGGTTGTCCAGCACGTTGTTATAGCCCCGCAGGTTAACAACGGCGCCGGGCACGCACGTGAGCTGCAGGCGGCGACCCACTTCCTCCGGAGCGGGAAGCGGGGTTATCTGGTAGCTGCCGGTGTCCACGGCCAGCACGTAGCTCCCGTTTTCATCCGACATCCCGAAGTAGTCGCCGGGCTTCGCCACTACCGGGATATTACGAAGCAACGGTTCGTTGCTGTCGCGCTGACAGTTCTGGTTGACATCATCGTAGAGCTGTCCGCTGATCAGATTTACCGGCTGCTGCTGCTTGGGTACGTAGCAGCGCACCACGTCGCTGCCGCTGCTCAGGCTAAGCAGGCGCGTGCCCCGGCGGTTCACGGAGACGGCCGTCCCATAGCTAGGCATGGGGGTCTGAACGCTGCCGTCGGCGGAGTACACCCTCCCCAGGTGCGTGTAGCTGGCCACGTACACGTTGCCCCGCCCGTCCACGTCCAGGTCCACCGGGCCCACCGAGATGGAGCTATACTGCGGCGAGGGACCAAACTGCCGGATGACCTGCCCGGCAGGGTTGAATTTCTGTACCCGCTCGCCGTTGAAATCAGCCACGTACACGTTACCGGCCACGTCAACGGCCACCGCCCGAGGCTGCAGAAACTGGCCGGAACCCATACCTGGTGAACCAATCGTTCCCAGCAATGCCCCTTGCGGACTGAGCTTGCGGATACGGTGCCCATACTTGTCGGACAGGTAGAGAATACCCGTGGGGCCCACGTCCATACCGTTGAAGTACTGGTAGTTCTGCGGAAAGCCAAACGAGGTGAGGCGCTGCAGTACCTGTCCCTGGGCGTTATACTTAACTAGTTCGGAGGCTGTATCACTGGTACTCAGCACGTAGATGTTGCCGAGTGCGTCCACGGCAAATCCGCCCACGTAGCCATTCGAAATGCCTACGGCAAAGGCCAGGATAGCCTGCCCCGCGGCGTTGTACTTACGCACCGTTACCCCATCGTAGGTGTACGTATTGCCCGCCTCATCCTGCCGCACGTAATGCAGGAAGTTCAGGTTGCCCCAGCGCTGGCGCAAGGTGCCCACGCCCGAGAACTTGTAGAGGTGGTTGGAAAATTGCTGGTGGGTGAAATCCGTGGCGTACAGGTTACCGGCGTGGTCAAAGGCCATGGCCGTATGGGTACTGCTCGAAAAGTCACGGTTTACCGTTCCCAGCAGTGTTCCGGTAGGGCTGTAACGCGAGATGCTGCCCTGTGAAACGGAAACGAGCATATTGCCTGCTGCATCCAGCAGCAGCACCTCAGCTCGAGGGTAGTTGTTTCCTCCCGCTGCACTACCCAGCGGAATGCGAGCCAGTAGCTGCCCGCTGGGACTGAGCTTGCTCACCATGAGGTTTTCATAGAGCAGATACAGGTTGCCAGCGGTGTCCACGTCGACATCCTCCAAGTCGATACCGTTGGCAGCTGGCAGAGGTATTTCCGGCAGCGCTATTCCCTGAGAGTCGAACCGGCACAGCTGCCGGTTAGAATCCACCACGTAGAGAATGCCCGTGGGGCCCACGCACAAACCCGATACCATACCGAGTTGCCCGGGCCCGCTGCCGTTAGTACCGAAGTGTAGCAGCAACTGCCCATCCGGACTATACTTGCGGATCACGTCGCCCGGCGCACTGTTACCGACACAGCCCACATACAGATTGCCGGCGTCATCCAGCGCCAATGCTTCCGCGCTGGCAGTCGACGGAAGCTGGAAGCTTGTGATAAACCGCCCGGTCGAATCAAGCTTATTCACCGCGCCATCGGCCAGGTAGATAGTGCCCCGTTGGTCGACGGCCACGTCGCGGGGCCCCCACACGGGCGTCCCCATCATCTTATCTAACCGGTAGCTGGCAAATGTGGATTGCGCCCACCCCGCATGGGCACTAAGCAGCAAACAGAAGGCGAGTAGTAGTCTGGTCATAGATACTGGTAGAAGGACGGATAGGTATTCGCAGGGAAGCAGGAATAGATAGGTAAAGGTATGAATGGGTGAGGTGGTCTAGGCAAGGCGGACAGAAGCAGGACGTATATTTCTTCTGTCATGGCAACAAAATCCAACGGGGCGTCGCCCGACCAACGGCGTAAATACGACGAGGCGTTCAAGGCCGAGGCCCTGCGCCTGGACAGCGAGAGCCGCAGCATCCAGGCCGCGCCGCTGGCAGCAAGCGCAGCTCGTAGCCGAAGTGGGCAGTAAGGAAGTGGCGCGCGACCCGGAGGTGCACGCGGTGCGCGCCCACCTCAAGCGGGCCGAGCAGGAGCTCGATATGTAAAAAAAAGCCTTGATCATCTTCGGCCAACCGCCTGCTGGGCCAATCGCCGCCCGCGGCCCTGAACCGGGTCTGGGTGAGCGACATCACGTACCTGCCCCGCCAGGGCGGGGGCTGGCTGTACCTGGCCGTGCGGCTGAACCGCTGCTCGCGTAAAGTCGGGGGCTGGGACGTGCGCTCTCGCCATGCCCGAGGACCTGATCAGCGAAGCGCTGCGCCGGGCCCTCGGGCATGGCGACGCCCCGCGGCCGGGCTCGTCGTGCACTCCGACCAGGGCAGCCCGTACACCGCCACCCGATTCAAGAACGTACTGACCCGGCACGGGGCCGTGCAGAGCATGAGTCGACGCGGCAACTGCTACGACAACGCCCACACCGAGTCGGTTTGGAGCCGTTTCAAAGCCGAACTGCTCGATGGCTCGATGGCGGCAGCTTCCCCGGCCTGGCCGAAGCCAAGCTCGAAATTAGCCACCACGCCGCCTACCACAATGCCGAAAGACGCCACTCCACCCTTGGTTATCTTGCCCCCAACCACTTCGAAACCCATCTGCAAACAACGTCCCAATTCTGTCCGGCTTAGCTAGACCACCTCAGTATCGTGGTGGATTGCCCACAGTAAATGTCTTGCTCGTTGACCCGATAGTACAGTTTGTCCCCTCGCACGTTAAAACCGGCGCGCATGATGCCATTTCTTGCCCGACTGGCCAGAACGACCACGTAAATGAACCGGGTTGCCTTCGGCTGGACGGTCAGTTGGAAGGAGGATGAATGCCGACGTTTATGGCCCACAACAGCCGACACATCTTTTAGCCCGTAATTCATCAAAGGTGCCTTTTCCTCGGTCATTTCCTCGGCGGGGAAAATGATTTTGAAGTAGTTGTCCGGTGCCGGCAGACCCTTACCTGTCGAAACCGGAGCGGTAGTCGGCAACGCAACGGAAGTAGCGGGCTCGTCGGCTAGTTTGAAGGAATCCACCGGGACGGCAACTGATAAGCGGATAGGCGCCGCGGTCTTATTGACGATGCGCGTCCAGAAAATAACATAAACATAGGCTTTGCCCACAGGGGTCGTATACGTGAGCCCCCCCTTGGGGAGACTGTTTTCGATGACTAACGGCTGGCCGTTTGCATCCGCGTATTCGTACCGGGTGTCCGTGTACCTGTCGTGGGGTAGCGCGCTACTACTGGGCCTTTCCACGCCGCCCGTGGCGTTGGCCACTTCTCTGCCCTTCGCACTTCTTTCGGGGGGGACTGATGTTCTGGTCCACAGGCAAAAAGCAAGGCGGGTAATGCAAACAAAATCAAGGCGCTTTTTCTCATGTCTTCAGCGTGTGCACTGTCGTGTTCACGAAACTGGTCCCAATTACAGGCACAATCAGGTAAAATGGTGGAAGGTATTGAACTCCTCCTGCCCAGCGTTCTGCCCATACACAGAGTTTTCGCTGAATACGAACCCTTCTACTTCCGCCCCTTCGAACCGAGTGCTTTCAACCGTACAGCCCGTAATAGTTGCTTGCTGCAAATTGGTGTTGCGGAAGTCGGCTGTCTTCAAGTTGCATTCCAGAAACCTACAGCCCGATAGATTAGCCTGGACAAATGCCAGGTTGAAGCAACAGTGCTTGAACGTAGCCTCGCTGAGGTCAACACTGCTCAGGTCCGCCGAGTCAGTTAGTTCAATGTCTTCGAATGTGCGTTGTCCTTCGCCATAAGCTTCGAGTAGCAACTGCTTGGTTGTGATTTCAGTCATGTAGTGGTCCATATTCAGGCTGCCTTTCTAACAGTTCCAACTAAGGGAATCTCTTTTTATTGATATCGGGCGCAGAGGATCCCGAATAGTCCAGTAAAACGGTCGTATAAGTGCTTTTATGTAATGAAAAATCGAAATGCTTCTCGTATCGGTACCCATATGACTCAAGGCTAGGTCGTTTAACTTTTGTACCAAGCTTTTAACCAAGGCCAGAACTACGACTTTCTATGCCGCATCGGGGTGCCGCTGCGCGAGATGAACCTACCGAAGATGACGCGCTTCACCGTCTCCTCCCCTACCGGGGTGGCCTTGCACCACCCCCTGGATATCGGCGGCATCGGCATCACGCGCTACGAGCTTGATTTGCCGGCTGGCCGCGGCGCACGGGGCCAGCATTCAGGAGGGCACCAAAGTGACGGATGTCGTCTTCGTAGAGGATGCGTTTACCCTCATCACGGCCGCAGGCGCGACGGTCCGGGCCCGCACGGCTTGCGGCGCCTGAGGCAAGCACGCCAACCTCGACGGCAAGCTGCGCCGCCCGTTTCTCGCATAATTACCGACCAAGTATTAAAGATGATGCATGGAAAAAGCTATTGATTCAGTACTTCAAGAAGTAGCACAAGAGCAGGAACCGAAAGTATGGGCAGTGAGAAGCTGGGCGGGCGGCTGTCCCATAAGGCCGTTTTGGCGACCCATCTGCTCCACCTTTCTGCTTGGCCGAGAAGGTGCCAAAGATTGCCTCATTTGCTGCCTTCAGGAATCAGTGACCCACTATCTTCGCCCTGGTTGACTTCTTGCGAAAAACGACGGTGATTTCCGGCTATGCCCTCGTAAGTACTACCGGCCAGCACCCGCAGACCAATGCCTTGCGGACTTACACCTTATTCTGCCGCTCTCTCCCGATGCTGTTACTGGATGAATCGAATGTTTTACGAGGAATCGGAGCCATCGGTGCTGCACTTAAATACCTTGGCTACGCGCTGCTGGCTGCAGTAACCTACCTGGGGCTACGATTGCTCTGGCGACCGGTCCGCCGCTCCGACGGGTCGCTAGAGTGGGGAACGAATGTTGGTCGTTGGCTGAGCGGCCTGCTACTGCTGACGCCGGCTACGTTGCTACTGACTGGATGGCTCTGGCCGGAGTGGTATTCACGGCGTGCCGACAAGGCTTATTCTGCCAGGCAACGAGCGCAACAACTACGGCTGGTGGGCGACTATGCATTGGATCCGACTATGAGTGACTCCTGCCTGCGCCGTGCTACTTTTACCCTCTCATTGTATGCCGACAGCACGTTTCGTGCGCAGGCCGATTTGCCGGAATTTGCATCTGATTCGCTCATCAGCGGGCGTTGGAGCCTGAACACGGACCACTCACCCCGGCTCATCGTTACGTTGGAGCCCTCGTGGAGTAACGTTAGGGCCTATCCATTGTACACCGATGCTATAGCTACTATTCCTTATCTGGAGGCCTCTACGGACCTGCCAGGAAAGCCCTCTAGCTATCGTCTTCGCTTGGCCAAGCGGCATGCTACTGATCGGTAGGATCCCCGGCTCAGCAAGGACGTTATCAGAGCATTTACATTGCCTTTAATAGATCGTGGCCCCTATACTCCCTAGGAATGGAAGGCTTATTTTTCGTCTTATGCTGGTTTTTAGCCTTTCTCTTTATCGTGACGCTGGGTCTGATGAAGTTTGTGGTCATTCCCTGGGGACTGCTCCGCGCTTTTTTTCACAGCGACTGGATTCCACCAGTGGTCAAGCAAGTGGTGGCCTGGACCGTAGGAATCCTTGTGCTCCTGCTCTTTGGGTTCCTGAGTTGGAGTTGGTATCGGCAGTGGCAGGTGAGGCAGACGGCGGCAGTTGAGCGTTACTTGCCACCAATTCGCCTCACAGCCCACCAACCCGGCCTGCTGCCGTTCCCGCTGGGCCGAGGCCGTATCGAGGTAGCCCGCTATACCCAGGACCCGTTGCTGGTTGTATCCGGTGACTTAGTCGTCGAGGGCCGGCTACGCGCCTACTTCACCGCTAGCCCGGGCTTAAAGTTTCTTAACGAGACCAACACCGTGCGGGTAAGTACTGAACAGGGAGACGCCACCCAGGCCACAGGACGGTCGGTGTATGACCCCGGTAGCCGAACCGTAAGCGGATCACTTCGCTGTGTGCTGCCTTCGGGCAAGCCGCTTTCCGTTACTTTCTCGTCCACCCCGATTACCAGACCATAACCCCCGTTGTGTTTCGGTAGACCTTTTCCTGCCTGTTGCACTCACGATGACCTGGACAGTACGTGCAGTGTTCTGTTGTTCTGGTGTTCAGAAGCTCATGCCATTGCGACAAAACGGGAATACTTTATCCAGAAGTCCACGTTGCGCCACTAACGTGGACTTGGCTGTCTTTACGCCGCCCCCGCGTGAGGAGAACCAAACTACCACCAGGGCATTGGAGCCGGCAATTACCACCTTAGGGGTACATTCAACCGCTTTTGATTAGCCTATTTATTTTTTTTCAATCCTTACGGTTCGAGGACCACACATCTCACTTACTACCTTACCCCATTGATGCCGCCTCGTATGCTTATTCCAGTCGACTCACTACCCGCCCGCTCCTCGGGCATGAGTAGCCTGCTCCTGTTCGCGCTTTGCCTGGTGGGGAGTTGCGCTGTCGTGGGGGGCGTGATCTTAATCGAGTTCATGTCCTTCTCCAGAGGCCAGGACGACTTCCAGGAGGGCTCTTACCTGCTGATTTTCTTTAGTCTGTCCCTGGGTTTCTGCGGGCTGGTTGCCGGATGCTTCTCCCGCAAATTCGGCCACGTGCTAGCCATCCTACTGGGCCTGGCCCCGGTGGGGGTGCTGGCTTTCTTTATCTACGAAGTGAGTGGCCATAGTACCCGTGCAGTATCGCCTGCCGATCAGCAGGCCGCCGAGGAGCAAGAGCAAGCGCGGATAAAGGCCCGGCGAGCAGCCCTCACCCGCGCTGCATTGGCTCAACGACAGGCCATTGCCCGCGCGCATCCTTACGCGGGCCGGGATTCCACCCAGCCGTATTATACAGCCGATCAGATGCCCAGCCTCACCGGCAAACCGGAGTTCCGACCTGAGCAGCGCGAGTCGTACCGCGAGCTGGCCCACTTACTCAGCCGCTCGGCAACACCCCATTTGGATCCTACGGAATTACAGCCAGATACCATTCCAGTCGGCTTCATCGTTGGCCCCTACGGAGGTATTTTCCAGGCTCAGATTCAATACGGAGAGATACCCGAGACTGGCGCTCACACGCGGGCAGAGGCAGCAGTGCTGCAAGCCGTGGAAGAGTTGCCGCTACTACATCCCGGCCGCATGAACGGTCAGCCCGTGTCGGTACGCATCCTGGTTCTAGTACCCGTACCAGCTTCTCACTAAAGGCGCCTTCCAATACCAAGGTGGGCTAGACAGCACATGTGTTGCCTAAACGCTACGTATTATGGCCGCAACGGTAGTGTGTGTCAGCGGTAAACGAGTTACTGGATTGGATGGGCGAGACAGGAGAATCAAAGCTGGAAACGAGTCGTTTTAGCGCAGCGGCTGCTTCTCTCCGGCTGTGGTGCGCGATAAATTGAACACGACTAATCCAAACGGGATACACGAAAATAACATGACTCCTGCTCCAAGGTCATCACTTAGCGCGTTGCCTAACCAAATCAGAAGCAAGGCCAGCACCAGGGCAGTGGTCTTAGCCGCCGTTGATGCTTTCGCTCGAGCCAGCCAGAAAAGGGGGTAACTTAGAACAAGTATCAGGAGGGCTAACAGCAAGAAGCCAGCCAGCGAGATGGAGGTAGTCTCTGATAGAAGTAGGGTTAAGACCATTGGCAGTAGGAAGCAATAAGGATCAGCGTAAGCAATGTAAAGTTAATCACGCAGCCTGGGCCGTTAGGGCTGCGTGATTTCTTCATGTGTACTGCACAGATTGAAGGTACGGCACCTTCTTTCGTGTTACGGCTGCCAATACTCTCAACGCACATTTTTTAAATAAGGCGGAGATGATGGGAAGCAGCCGGTTATCGGGGGGGTAGGTATAAGCAGTTATTACCCACCAAGCGCAGTGTGTTACGGTGTGGGATAAGTAGTTTGCAGGAACTCCCCGCTATCAACTACCATCTTCTACATGTATTCTCTCGCTCTTCCACGGCTGGCCAGCTGGCTGGCTATGTTTATTCTGCTCACGACTGCGCTGCCAATTACAGCCCAAAAAGGTACTGAGCCAGCAAATGCCGGTCGGATGAGCACGCTGGCCGGCGTGCCCCCAAACGGTAGCCCCGGCAGCACCGATGGGCCCGCCTTGCAGGCGCGGTTTAACTGGCCCCGGGGATTGGCCCTGGGGGCCGACGGCACCCTCTACGTGGCCGACACGAAGAATGAAACCATCCGTGCCATCAGCCCCCAGGGCATCGTCCGCACCCTGGCGGGGCAGACCGGCCGGCCAGGATTTGCGCAGGGCAGCGGACCACAGGCCCGGTTTAACCGGCCGGTGGGGGTGGTCGTGGATGCGACCGGCACACTGTACGTAGTGGATCAGGGCAATCAGGCGGTGCGCAAGATCACCCCCGACGGCACGGTGAGCACCGTGGTAGGCCACCCAACCAGCCCGTCTTCTTCCTTTCAGAACTCTGCTTCCCTGCAACTGGTCAAGCCAACGGCCATTGCGTGGGGACCGGGCGGCGACCTGTACGTGAGCGATGAAAACCAGGGCAGTATTTACCGCATCAACCCGGCAACGGGGGCGGTGCGCACCTGGCTCAGCACTGAGCAGTACCTGGCCGTGGCCAGCCAGGCACCCCGGTTCCGGGGCATGGAGCTGGTGAGCCTGGCATTCGACCCCACCGGCACGGGCTACGTGGGCGATGGGCAGGGCGTCATCCGCAAAATCTCCCCGCAAGGGGTGCTACGCGACTGGGTGGGCACTGCGGGCAGAGGCGGCTTCGAGGATGGTACTGGCCCCGACGGTCAGCTCGGCAACCCCACCGGCCTAGCCCTGGGCCCCGACGGGACGCTCTACGTGGCCGATAAGCGCTACGCCGTAATCCGGCGGGTGTCGCCGGCCGGGCAGGTCACCACCCTGGCCGGCCAGGGCGACCAAACGGGCTCCCGGAACGGGCCGGTGGCAACGGCGCGCTTCCTGCTACCGCACGGCCTAGCCCGGGCAGCCGACGGCACCCTCTTCATTGCCGACGAGCTGGGCAGCTGCATTCGGCGGATTTCGCCCCAGGGGCAGGTGAGCACCTGGGCCGGGGCACCCGTACGCCTGGGCGGCGACGACGGGCCCGGCGCCACGGCGCAGTTTCAAGCCCCTGAGGCCGTGGCCGTCGATGCGGGTGGAAGCGTGTACGTGGCCGAAGGCGGCGGTATGGCCGTGCGTAAGATTGCCCCCGATGGGCAGGTCAGTACCTTGTACGGGGGGCAGGAACGCTCCAGCGCCCCGGCCCGGTCTGTGTACCTGCACCATCCCACGGGAGTAGCAGTAGCGCCCTCCGGCATCGTGTATGTCTCGGAGGCCAGCAGTAATGTCATCTACCAGATTACGCCCCAGGGCAGCATCAGCCTGCTGGCGGGCCGCCCCGGCAGCGACGGGGGTGCTGTGGACGGGAAAGCAACGGAAGCCCGGTTCAGTCACCCCTCCCACCTGGCAGTGGGCCCGGGCGGCACGGTCTACGTTGTAGACGAATCTAATGCTTTGGTGCGTACCATCAGTCCCCAGGGCCAGGTGAGTACGCTGGTTGGGAAGCTGCCCACCTACATGGGGCCGCGGGATCCGCTGCTGGGCACGCCCACGGGCCTGGCCGTCGATGCGGCCGGCACCGTGTACGTGAGTGATGGCTCGGGCCACGTGATTCGCCGCATTACTGCGGCCGGCGTGGTAAGCGTTTGGGCGGGGCAGCCCGGGCAGGCGGGCCACGCGGACGGGCTGGCACGCAGTGCGCGCTTTCAGCATCCAGCGGGACTGAGCCTGGACCGCCAGGGCAATCTATACGTGGCTGATCAGCTCAACAGCACGGTGCGGCGGGTGTCACCTGCTGGGGTGGTCACCACGCTGGTGGGCGAGGCGGGCCAGCCGGGCAGCACGGACGGTCAGGGAGCTGCCGGCCGCTTAAGCCAGCCCTGGAGTGTGGCGGTGGGCCCGGATGGCGCAGTCTACGTTGCCGACTCAGGTAACGCAACGATTCGCGTGGTGCGCTGAAGCCCCTACTTGTCTGCTTTTCTGCAGCACCAGGGTTGGGGCGGGTAGCTGTTAACCCGTTGCGCAGCCTTCGGGTATTCTATCTGCCCCGGTACTACGTCAATGCCGAGCACTGGCGCTTCCGGAATGGCAAGTGGCAAGTGGAGGGAGCGTAGGCTGTTGTCAGCCAGCAACTGGCTGTGTACCTTCGAAGCACTCCTCACTTCCCTATTTGCCGTATCCAGCGCCTTCATCTTCTATAAGGTAGGCCGACGCAGTATCGTTTATGCCCTCTTCCCAACGCACCCAGCTGCCCGCCCTGCTCAGCGGCGTATTCATTTCATTCCTGAGCCTCTCTGCCCGGGCGCAGCCCTTGCCCAGGCCGGTTACCCACGAGCAGCGCGTCACGGCCTCAAGCATTCCCTTCCGGCGCGGGGCCGCCTGGGGCCTGATGAGCCCGCAGGGCAGGGTATTGGTTGAACCCCGCTACGCTAAGCCCATCAAGCGCTATTTCCGCGCGCCCCATCTCTGGTACACGAATCAGGCGGGACCTTTACCGGTTGTGCTGCTCAACGAGCAGGGTCAGGAACTCGGCCACTTTAAAACCTTCACGCAGGCCCCCAATGGGATGGTGGTCGCCACCGGCCGGCGCACCATTACCCTCTTTGATTCTGTTGGTCACCTGCTGCGCGCTACTCCCTACGCCTCCATTCAGGAGCAGTGGCATCAGGGCCTGGCCATCGTGAAGCTACCCGACTCGGTACGGACCAGCAAGCCCGCCTCCGGGCCCTACACTACGCAGGACGATAAGTACATACTACCGGGCCTAGTGGGCCTGATGGACGCGCAGCTGCGGGAAGTGGTGCCCCCCACCTTTCACCACATCGATGGGTACTGGCAGGGCTATGCGCCCGTCTCCATGATCGACCGGCGCAAGGGCGCCATCGACCGGGCGGGGCGGGTGACTTGGCTTAGCCGGGCCCACGCCGACACGATTGCCCGCGCGTATTTCGGTGGGTTTTGGGCGGGCTGGTCGAATGAGCGGCAGAGTGCGGCGGCCGTGGACGTGCACGACCGGGTGGTCGTGCCCTTCGGTAAGTACAAAGAGATTACGCGCGGTCAGTCGGACCCCTACATTGCCGTCATGCGGCGCGTCCGGCTGGGGGCGGCGCCCAACGGGAAATGGGTGGAGCGCTGGGGCCTGCTCGATACCACGTTCCGCGAAATCACGCCCCCGCTCTACGAACGGCTCGAGCAACACGGACGCTGGACAGTGGTAGAGGATGCCCCACTGGGTCCCCAGCAGGTACCGCAGCGCGGCGCCCTCTACCAGGGCCGGCTGGTTATTCCGGCCCGTAGTCCGCAGGTGTACCCGACCGGGGATCAGCGCTACGCCCTGGCGCTGGAGGCCCGCCGCGACTCGGCCACGCATACAACTGTCTTTCGCTACGTCTGCTACGGGCCGCAGGGTCCTACCGGTATGGCCGTTGTATCCCTGCAAGCGCCCGCCTACCTAGGCCATGGTATCTTCTCCTACCAGAGCTCCTACGAGACCCGGCCGCAGTTGATCCTGGCCAGTGGGCAGAAACCCTTCGACGAGGAGATTACCGGGGTGTCCACGGCCTACGGGGGGCGCTACTACCAGGTGCGCACGGCCACCAAAGCCGGTTTGTTGGACACGACCGGTCGCTGGGCCGTGCCGCCCAATGCCGCCTATGACGAGGTGCTGCCCCACCAGCCTGATTCGCTGTTTCTGGTCCGAAAGAATAAACTCGAGGGCCTCGTTACAGCTACGGGCCAGGTAGTAGTACCACTAGCCTACACTCGCATTTACAATGGCCCAGGTCGAACCTTTATTGGTAGCAAACCGGATGGTCAGTTGGTGTTGGGCCGCACTGGTCGCGTACTAACGACTCTGCCTGATTATAAGGCGGAGGGCAAGAAAGTGTTTAAGCTTGAAATCCTGGCGCCGGGCCTGTCGCTGTTGCACTGGCTCAGTGAGCCAGCCACCTTGCCTGCTTCTGCTGGCTCAGTGACGGGCTACGGGCGGGGGTTGCTGCTCGTTAATGAGCAGGGCCGGCAGATTTTGCCGGCAGAGGTAACGCAGGTAGGGCCCGCCAGCAACGGGGTCATCTGGGTGTCCAACGGCTCGGCCTATGCGGTGCTCGACTACCAGGGCAAGCTGCTCACGCCCTTCAAGTATACCAACGTGCAGCCTTTTTCTCAGGGCATTACCCTGGCCACCACCGGGGGGCAGGAAGTATGGCTGGACTGCTTCGGGAAGGAATATGCGCAGTAAACAGCCATTTTTCTCCAGCAGGTGGGTAACCCGAGTTCTTTTTCTGCTGCTAGCAGGGCTACTGGCCTGCAACCCATCCCAGACGGAAAAGCGCCCCCCACTCCCCGTGCCGCCCGGCCCAGCGCAGCCGGCCCTATCCCCCGCCAACGCTGCCTTGCCGGCCCGGTTTGTTTCGTTTACTCCGGTCATCGACCGGCGCATTGAGAATGCATCCGAGCGGGCCCAACCCATCATTGATTCGTTGGCCCGTTTACAGCCCGACTATGAGGCCGCGCGGTACTGCGACTTGGGTGAAACCCTCAATGAGCTGCTCGGCGCGGATGCCGAGCGGGTAGACCAGGTAGGGCCGTACGTGTTCAACCAGTGGAGTCCCTGGCTGACGAATTACTGCCTGCTGCACGCGTTTCTGGCCGACTCCGCCTCCGTTCTGTCGACCACATCCGCGGGAGAACGACCGCGCGGGTATCCGCGGCCGGTACACCTGCCCACCCGCAGCGCCCGAAAACTGTATCTGGTCGGGGAGCAGCAGGTAGCGCTGCTGGAATTCCGGCCCGATGGTGCGTTTCGGTGTATGATGCTGGGCCACGCTAACCCGTTCGGGGGCGTCGAACACCAGCTGTATGCCCACGCCGACGCCGAACTGCTGGTGCTCACCACCGTGCACGGTAACATGGGAGCCGGTCGCTGCGCCAGCGGCGAATCGGCTACCTACCTGCAGGTGTACGACCTGCTCCACGACCAATGGCTGCTCAACGAGCGGGTGGGGCGTAGCGAAACCATGCTAGGTGGCTGCGAAGACGAAAACGGCGCGGAAGTCGGCAGCCAGGAACTGGAGGTTACCCGCAGCTACCGCGTGCGCGACCAGGGACGCACCCTGCATTTGGGCGGCTATACCGTAAGCGGTGACGCCACCGATACCGATACCACGTCGACGGAACTGGCGGAAGGCACCTACCGCCTGCGTCAAGGCCGCTACCAGCGCGTGGGCAATTAAGGGCGACAACTCGCCTGTTTGCTCGCTGCTCACAAACGGTCTACTAAGCGCATATTCTAGCCCCACTATGCCAATGCCTTACGCCCTGCTGCTCCTCGATGAAGGCTCTGCTATTACGCTGGCCGTGGGAATAATGAGAGCAGTGCCCGTGGTCGTGCTCTACGGCGTTTCTTTCTATTTTCTGCTGCACAACCGGCGCACGTCCGAGCAGAAGCCCTTAGGTCTGCTGCTCGCCCTGGTGCTAGCTGGGATAGGCGTGTATGTGTGGCCGGAGCGCATGCTCTACGAGGAGTATAGCTACTCCACCCGCTTCATGGTGTGACTCTTGTTTTTAGCGCTGCTCGTGGCAGTACTCGTACTTACTCCTGCCGCCAAGGAGAGCAAAGAATATATCTTCCTGTAGCTTTCTGTTTCACTAGGAAGTACCCCCGAAAAAGAAGCCGCGACCTAGCCCTTCTATCACGTACCATATAACCATTTACAACAATGCTGTTAACCCTGTTCTTGTCAGAAAACACAGCCAGTAGCATGTTTTATTCCATGTTGTCGGTGTTGTTTGCCCTGGCCCTGCTGCTTCCCGTCTTATTCCTCTCGCGGCCGACCGCCTCTCCTCCCGCGAAGGTCGTGGCCGTGGCGCTAGCGGTGCTGCCGGCCTGGCTTGGCCACGGGGTCAACGGAGATTTCGCCTACATGTCGTACGCCTGGCTGGTACCATTCTGCTCGTATCTGCCCCTCGCTGGGGTGTTGTTAAATCTAGCCCGCAGTGCTGCCAAAGCGTAAGTCCGAAATCATGGCGCCGGGCTGAAACGCATCCAGTAGCAAAGAGAAGTGAACGATAGGCAGTTCGGTCCGTTATTGTCAGCCTGTAACGGGCGGGCAACTAGGGCCGATCAAGGAGCAACTATCCCTGATAAATAGCTTCCATTACTTCCTTGCTCCCACAGCATAGCTACTTTATAAGCAGCCTATCATGCTCCCCATTTTCGGCTCCCTGTTGCTGTCTTCTACCTCGGCAAGCTGGGTAACCTGGCTCGTGGTGCTTCTGTGGTGGATCCTGCTGTTAAAGTTGATTGTTCCCGCAGTGGCGCTGCTTGTTGGATTGGTGTGGGGTATAATACGTTATCGGATACTCTGGGCATTCATCTGGGTGCCCTACTATATGATAGGAAACGGTATTTATGAAATATCGAGGCACGCTGATTGGAATTCCGAGGCCTTATTATCACTTTCCGATGAGCCAGGGTTGCTGGTACAGTATGCTCCCTTATTCTTAACAGTGCCGTTTTTGATATGCCTACACATATGGTTGTATAAGCGTTTCACCAGAAAACCGAGTAGTTCGGCGCACAGGTTTGAGAAGGATGGCACGAGCTAAAACTTGCTGCGGGAATATGTACTGCGTGACGAATACTCTTCGGTCAAGATGAGGTGTTTTCGCCTTCATGCTAGCACGTAAGGCCATAACGCCTCGTCCCCGCGGGCTGATCATGAGCCCGGCGTACCGGCACGGCAAGCTATAAGTAGACTCCGCTCCGGAAATTTTTCTCGCTTACAACCGAAAGCCGTTCTTTCACCTACCGACATGCAGGGAAGGAATAGCATCTAATCAGTTTAGGGCCTGGGCCACCAAGTAAGTGTCCGCGTTCTGCCCGATAGGGGCCGTGTAATACTTGTAGGATACGTTGTCGGAGGTGCGAAACATCGGACCAAAGTTCTTTTTAACTTCAGCTGCGATGAATGCCTCGGCTTGCGCGAGCCCATTAGCCGGGATATGCGTCATTACGGTCGAGCATTCGCCCTGCTCGAAGAGGTAGCCAAGTAGGCGGCCGTCCGTAGTTTTGACCAAAAACACACCTTGCTCTTGCCCCACGAAGGTTTGCTTATTGGCAGTAATTGCCTGCTGTACAAATTCCTTTGGCTTATTCAGGCACTGTAGCTGCTGGTTAGTAATGACGGGCGCGAGCTCCGTGACAGTCGAGCAGCTGGTCCCCAGCGTGAGGGTAATAGCAAGGGTAACAATAGATTTCATAGCACTATTTGATAAGAGGCAGGAGTTTGGAGGAACAAGATAATGACGAAGGTAAAACTGCGTGATGAAATTCATAGACTGGGGTTCACCGATTCTTGATCCCCGGAATCCTTTTTGAGCATAACTTCAGGTATACCTACCACTTTGAAATCGTGGTGACTTTGGTTGCGCGGAATGGGCGGCGACGAGTATGGTACTATTAGAATGACAAGCCGCACTTTTTTCTGCTCATTTAGTTAGGGCCGGCTGCCATGCCAGCAACGGCAAACAAAAAATGATACCCTAACACAACTAGCACGTCAATTCCCAATAGCAGAGCCAGCCCGATTGACCGACCCCACCGCCGCTGCCACAGCCGCCACCCCAAGAGCCCTACTACCCAGAAAAGCAGCATCAGGGTCAATAATTCCCAGGCCCAGAACAAGATAATTGGCAAATTTCCATCCCCTCCCTGGTACATCAGGAATGCAAATACTGCCGGTAATAGGAACGCTATCAAAAGGTGGGCGGCCCAAAACAGGCAGATGAAGAGTCGATTGGACATGAGCGCATTATTTTTAACACAAGAAGTCGGAGAGCATCAAAACGTGGGGGACATTAGGTGTCAACAAGCTCCTGACCACTGTCAGCTAAGCCCCGGCAATAACTGCTTAGTCTCATTGCCCCATACTTTTTGATGCTCTTCAATGTCTCATCAGTCTGTTCTCGTTTATCAGAAGCCAGGCTTTCTGCTCTTGGAAGTACATGCCTGCACTACCCAACGCATGTTCGTGGTAGACTTGGCGACACCCGTACAGCAATTCCTGTGTCCTGTGGAGCCCTCTGAACTGGGCAATTCTTTGCGGCAGCTAGTGCTCCACGCCCGAACTGGGGTGGCTCACCCCACCGACTGGAAACAATGGGAGCAGCAATGGCTGGTGCATTTGGGTACCCGTTCCAGGCGTGCTTTTTTCAAGGACTGTACCGTATGCGCGATCGACCATTCCAACGGTCAGTTTGAACTGTGGGCTACCCAGACTAACGCCGTGGGCTCTTCTATGAACATCGGTCAGCCGTTGGTGGTATCCGCGGAGGATGCCAGTGCTCTTGGCCGAGGGGTACTAAGCATGCTTGCACAAGCACAACGATAAGCTTTGATGTCAGGTTTAGTGTAAACTGTCAGACTGGCAAAACGCGGTTTAACGGTTACAGCACTTACCATAACTGAGCAGACTAACTGGTGGGTATCAGTTGAAGCGCTTGAGTATTTTACCCTTCGTTGAGTACACTTCGCTGATATCGAAATACGGAATGTCATCACATTGATACAGCATTCCTCGTTCTCCTACCCCAATGTCGTAGCCAAAACGGCCGCGTACCACCACGGTATCAACCTTTCCGTGCCGGACGCGGTGCTGGTAGTAGCGGTAAAAAGCAGTCGTATCGCCGGCCTTACCACGCGGGTAGGGTACGAGCAGGGAGGTACCGAAAAAGAGGCGACGCACTGCGCTGGTGGGGTACTCGATTTTCACCACCCGATAGGCTTCTTGGAACTCGTCGCAGCCCCACTCACTGGGCCAGGTAACGGTTACCCGGGTAGGAGGCAGAAACCGGTGTTGAAGATCATCCACGAGCCCACCGCCTGCGCGATACAGCCACAGGCTCAGCAACAGCAGGACAGGAATAGCTAGTACACCGGCCACGGTTAAGAAAATCGGCTTCCACATGTAGCAAGTTATGGCCGTCAGGAATTCTGACAAGGTAATGGACAATGCATCAGCCATTGGAGCAAGTCCCTAGCTCGCCTTTCCCGAAGCGGCCACGGTGGTGCCTGGCAATCGGGTGACTCGCCAGGACCCTGGAGCATTATATCCAATAGGGCAGGTTGTCGGGGGAAAAGTACGCCGCCAGCTCATCAAAATCACCGGCGGCCTGGCACCGCTGTAAGTAGTCCACGGCCGCGGCCGCGTCGGGGTCGGGCACAGACTGCAAGTAGTCCAAGGTCTGTTCAATGCCGGCAAAGGCGACGAGTTGAATGTCGAACTCGCAGGCCGTGTCAAAGCTCAGCTGTTTGGTGCGCCAGAGCAGCAGGGCGTCGCGCACGTCCCCGTGCAGGGCGATAAGGTAGCCGGCCAGGCGCAGCCCTTCCGTCGTGGCCCCACCGCCCTGGGTGTAAGCCTGCACGTAGCGGGCACTCAGGGTGGTGAGCAGGGCGCGGGCAAACGTGATATTAGGGCGTTGCCGGTAGCAGTGATAGAGGCGCAGGCCCGCCTCCGACTCGTCTTCCTCGTCCGTTAACACTGCAAGAGCTTGTTCGTTTAGCTGTCCGGTTCTTTCGTAGGTGGTCAGCAGATCACACGTGGTCATGGAAAGTTATTGAGCAGAGGGAAGGGATAAAAATAGGCAGCGAATGAGGCCATGCAAAGAAAGCAGAAGCCGTTGCTATCTTTCCCCGATTCATCAAGAAGATGCGCACACATCCTTCAGCAAAAGCTAAGCAGCAGATTCCGCGGCCGGCCATGAGAAAATGGCGTCTACTCTTGTCCAGCTGGCTGCTACTGCTACCGTTTGCCGGGCAGGCACAACAGGCAGGCGTAGCCGAAACTGCCAGTTCTGTGCGCACGTTCGTGCAGGCCTTTTACGGCTGGTACCTTCCCAAAGCCTCGACGGGCGGCGCTGGCAGAACCTGGCAGACGGCCCTTGAGAAGAAGGCGAATTGCTTCAGCCCGGAGTTGCGCCGCCGGCTCCGCGCCGATGCTGCCGCCCAGGCCAAGGTAGCGCATGACCTAGTCGGCCTCGACTTTGATCCGTTCCTCAACAGCCAGGACCCAGACCCCTATTACCGCGTAGGGAAAGTAGTTCGCAAGGGCCAGACGTACATGGTCGAGATTCGCCGCGTGGTTCCCGGCACCGCGGGCCAGCGGGCCGTGCTGGCAGAGGTTGGCGGCACGGCACGGCAGTGGTACTTTGTTAACTTTCGCTACCCGGAAGGCCCCGACCTGCTTACCTTACTCAAAACGCTGGAGAAAAGCCGCACGACCAGTTTCCGCTAACGTGACGGTATCTTTCATCGGATCATATACCCCACCGCCACCAAATAGACTGGAGCAGTAATCAATAGGCGTATCCCCCATCATGTCTCTACCCCTATCCGGCCGGTATGTCGGCCTGTTGCTGCTGCCGCTGTTGGTGGCCTGTCAGCCTGATAAGCCAATCCAACAACCGTCCGCATCACCAACCGCCCGGCAACTCCCCGCAGAAAAGCCGGCTTCGGCTCCTTTCCGCGGGTGGCGGCGCTATACCGGGCAGGTAGGGTCTTATCCGGTGGTAGTTGAGCTAACCTTCGAGGATACCGCCACGGTCGGCTCATACTACTATGCGCGCCATGGCGGGCTAGTGCCGTTGCGGGCGCAGTCTCCGGGGCCAGGACAGGCACTGCGGCTGCGCGAAGGAACCGCTGCAACCAGCAGCGGCACCTGGGAGGCGGTGCAACCCGCCGGCCCGGTGCTCAGCGGCACTTGGCGCAGCCCCGATGGCCGACGGCAGTTGCCGTTTTCGCTGCGGTAGGAGTATGCCGGGGCCGTGCGCTACGAGCAGGTCGGCTTCAGCCGCGAAGGCCAGCTGCCCGCCGACTCTGCCGTGTGCGGTATTCCGGGCCGGGCCGTGAAATTTTCGCTGCAAGGAGTGCAGTTGCTCGATACCGGGAGCAGCCCCGCCCTCCAACGGATCCAGCAGCAGCTGTTGCCGGTGCCCCCCGCCCAGCTGGAGGCCTACGTGGCCCGGCAGGTGGCCGACAACGTGGGCGACTGCACCGAAACCGAGAAATCGGCCTGGGTAAGCTACAATGCCGACCACCTGCTGTCCGTGACTTCGCTGGAAGTGGTGTTTGCCTTCGGCGCCCCACACCCCACCCACCACTTCACCTCGATGACCTTTGACCTGCGGACGGGTAGCCAGCTGCGCCTAGCCGATTTGCTGCGCCCCGGCTATGAGCAGCCGCTGCGGCAGCTACTAACGAACCGGCTATTGGCCGATCCCAGCTACGGCGACTTTTACCGGGGGGAGCAGGAGGAGGGCCAGCAGCGGTGGCTGGACGAGGCCGGGCGGCCGCAACAGCTGGTGCCGTTGCCGGCAGAGGGGTTTGTGCTGACTCCCGCCGGGCTGGAGTTCACCTGGAACGAGTACACTATAGCCCCGTACGTGATGGGCCCGCAATCCGTGGAACTCAGCTACGCCGACCTGCGCCGGCTGGTTCGGCCCTCAGGGCCCCTGGCAGCGGTAGTTGCACGACATAAGTGACAAGGAAATCCAGCAGATTAACTTACTTCGGTCGTCGCACATGCACTCTCTATTCGGATGCACTAGGCTGTGTCTGAAAACTCCAAAACAGTGATGCTGAGCTTACCGAAGCATCTCTACCGCTTCGGGTGAACCGTCTGATAAAGCGGTAGAGATACTTTGGCAAGCTCAGTATGACGTTCAGCGAGTTGCAAATGACTTTTCAGACACAGCCTAGTAAAAAGCAGAGAAACGTGGGTATTGAGAAGGCAATACCCACGTTTACAAGAGCTTGAAGTATACACGTCATTGGCTTTTGCGGCAGGAATCATTTCCAGCACTGTGCGTCGCATCTCAGCCGGTTCCGGAGGAATTTGACGGGTTTCGGGGGAAAGATCTCCGGCTCCTCAGGATAAATTATAGAGTAGACGTGGGGCTGGGTAATGAGCATGGGCTGAGTAGCCGGCGCATTTCCACCGCTGACTATATAAGGAGCAGCAAGTAGGCGTCAACGAAATTGCGCAACGCCAAAGTCACGCTCCATAAATACCTGCGTCACCAAGGCGTCGTCATCCACAGTCACTGAAAAGCGGCAGTAGCTAAGGTAACCGAATGATTTTTGTGCCTATTCGTAGGTCAAATTCCTTAACGTGCTATTTATTTCGTTTTCTGAGAGGTCCCCAGATTGTACTAGCAGGGCTGGGGCCAGCAGTGATTATTAACGATGATACTGCTTGAGCATAGCAACCTGCTATAATGACTGCGACAAGCGGCTGGCTGGAGCCTAATGCAGCACAATGCCTTACCTGTCCGGCGCAGTAGGGCCCCGCAGCCCAACTTTATCGGGCGCCTGGCCCCGGGGCTGCGCTAACTATCATTGACAATCGACTACAGCAGATTGCAGGCCCGGATCTGCTGCATGAGCGCGTCCCGGTACGTTTCGCCTATAGGCAACAGGCGCCCCCCGATCTGCACCTTGTTGCGCTCCAGGTGCTCGACGCGGTCCAGCGCCACCAAAAAGGATTTATGGATGCGCACAAACCGCTGGGCCGGCAGCACCTCCTCTACCCGTTTAAACGACTGCAGGGTCAGAATTTTGCCCCCGTCTGCCGTGTATAGCATCAGGTACTCCTTCATGCCCTCGATGTAGAGGATGTCGTCGAAGGCCACGCGCTGCAGGCGCTGCTCGTTTTTCACAAACATGGCTTCCGCCGCCCGCTCTCCGGCCTGCGCGGCGGCTGACGCGGCCGGAGCCGGGGCCAGCATGCTCTGCGCACGCGTGACGGCCTGCACAAACCGCGGAAACCCGATAGGCTTGAGCAAATAGTCAATCACGCCCAGCTCGTAGCTCTGCAGAGCATACTGGTCGTAGGCCGTGGTCAGGATCAGGCGGGGGCCGGGGGGCAGCACCCGCGCCAGCTGCAGGCCGGTGAGGCCGGGCATCTCAATATCGAGAAACACCAGGTCAACGAGCGTGGTCTGCAGAAAGGCCAGCGCGGCCAGCGCATCGTGGAACACGCCCGCCAGCTGCAGGCCCGGCATCTGGGCGCAGTAGCGCTGCAGCATGGCCGTGGCCAGCGGCTCATCATCCACGATAAGGCAGGTGAGCCCGCAGGCGGCAGACAGAGAGCTATCCATAGCGCGGATCCGGTGGGAAGTATACGGTAGAAGGCCGAAGGTAGTGAGTAGGCGCGGAAAGGACGACACCGGGAAACAACGACAGGCCGCCCATTCCCGGTTAAGGCCCGGCGGCGTCAGGCCACTGCCCTCAGCCGGGCAAAAAGGCCCGGTGGGAGGCCGTGTGACCGGACTGAGTGGGCGCAGCGTAGGCGCTGGCCGCTTCCAGGGTAAGGGTGATGTGGTAGTGCCCATTGGCTTCGGCCACGTGCAGGTGGTGCCGGTCCGGGTACAGGAGCTGCAGGCGGCGGCGCAGGTTGACCAGGCCGACCCCGCCGCCGGGCTTGCCGGGCGAAGTCTCGGCGGTGCGGCGCACGTCGTTGCGCACGGCAAACGTGAGCCGGTCGGCGGCCAGCGTCAGGCGCAGATCCACGGCGTGGGGGCGGGCGCGCAGGTCGCCGTGCTTAAAGGCATTTTCCACCAGCGGCAGCAGCAGCATGGGTGCCACCGGAAACCGGGCCGCCTCGGGCGCCTGGATGTCGAAGCGCAGACACCCGGCTGCGGCCGACGGCAGCCGCAGCCGCTGCAAGCTCAGAAAGCTCTGGATGTGCGAAATCTCCTTTTCCAGCGGCACGTGGTCGGCCGCCGATTCGTAGAGCTGGTAGCGCATCAGCTCAGCCAGCTGCAGCACCGCCACGGCCGCCGGCGCCTCCGCCGACTCCTCGCTGGTGAGCGAGTAGATGTTGTTGAGCGTGTTGAACAGAAAGTGCGGGTTGATCTGGGCCTTGAGCAAACTCAGCTCGGCCGCCAGGTGCTGCTTTTCCAATGCCTCGCGGCGCTGGTTTTCCTGCTGGCGACGGGTTTGCTCGTGCTGGTAGTCGGCCGTCAGCCGCAGGTAAAAGCTCAGCAGCAGCACCAGCAGCGAGGTAATGGCCACCCCACCGCCCGCGTCATTCATGTTAACGCCCAGCATAAATCCCACACGCCCGCTGGGCGTCATCGTGGCCACCTGACGGACAATTTTTTCACTGAGTGGGCGGGTCCGGACATTCAGCACCGTGCAGCTGGCAATCCGCACCGCAAACGTGAGGGACAGCGCCAGCAGCAGTACCCCCAGAAACCGGGTCAGCGAGGTGCGGGACAGGTACCGGGGAATGATGACGTACCAGTTGCCGTAAAACAGCGCCGCGTAAGCCCCGCAGGTCAGCGCCACGTCAGCGGCCGCCAAAGGCCACGACCAGGACTGGCGGCGCATGGCCACCCCCCAGAACAGGGTGTTGCACAGCAGCATCAATCCCCACAGCAGCAGGTGCACTGATGCCGGAATAGGTTGCGCTGCTTCGGCCCGGGGCAGCAGCGGCTGCTCCGACGAGGGCGGCCGGAAACGCGGTATGGGCAGAACATCAGGCAAAAAAGGCATCCGGAAGCGGAGAAGGGGCCGCAGCGGGCGGCCAGTGAAGCGCTAAAAGTAACAAGCCCGGCGGCCAGGGTCAGATTTTTCAACCAATTGGCTTCAACCGGCTACCAAGCTGCCCGCATCGGCAACCAATGCGGCTTCGCCCCGCCGCCTTCCGGGTGGTAAGCTCAACCGGTGTGTTGCCCATTATCCAGCCCGTATTCGTTGAAAAAACCGGACGGGGCCACGGTCGGCGCAATAGGTTTGAGCCTCTCTAACCTGTTGCCTATGTCCTCTATCGTACGCGTTGTTCTGTTAATAACCGTTTTTGCCTGGGTCTTCAGCCTGCCCGCCCGCGCCGGCCTGGCGCGGGGCCACGTGCGCGACCAGGCCGGGGCCGGCCTGGGCTTTGCCGCCGTCGCCGTGCGCGGCACGGCTCTGAGCACCGCCACCAACGAGCAGGGTGCTTATCAGTTACGCCTGCCCGCCGGCCGCCACGAGCTGGTATTCCAATACGTGGGATACCAGACGCAGACTGCTTCGGTGCGCGTGCCAGCCGGCGACTCAGTGGCCGTGCTCGACGTGGCCCTGATCCAGCTCAGCGTGCAGCTTGGGGAAGTGGTGGTGCGCTCCACCGACCGTGACCCGGCCTACGCCCTAGTGCAGCAGGCCATACGCTGGCGCCCCTACCACCAGCGCGAGGTGGCCGCCTACCGGGCCCGCACCTACCTCAAAAGCGTGTTCGGCCTGCGCGAAATTCCCGGCAAGCTGCTGGGTATGCGGCTGCCCGCCCCCGAGCCGGGCACCGACCCCAAAGTGCTGCGCCTGGAGGAAACCGTTACCGAGCTTGGCTTCCGCCAGCCCGGGCCGGTGCAGGAGCGGGTGCTGTCAACCCGCGTGAGCGGCCGCAGCCAGGAGTTTGGCCGTGGCCGGGCCAGCAACCAGTTCTCCATCTACCAGAACCAGCAGCGCGTCAACATTGCCGCCCAGGCCCTGGTGTCGCCCATCGCCGACGGGGCCCTGCACTACTATACCTACGAGCTGATAGGCACCACCCGCCAGGATGGCCTGACGCTGCATCAGATCCGGGTAGCGCCCCGCCGGCCCCAGACCCCGGCCTACAGCGGGATGATCTACCTCGTCGACGGCACCTGGCGCCTGCACAGCGTACAGCTGACGGTCAGTCCGCAGCTGCTCAAGGATGGGTTTGAAAGCCTACGCGTAGAGCAGCAGTATATGCCCGCCCCCGGCAGCCCCGACGTGTGGGTGCTACAGTCGCAGAAATTCCAGTTCAGCTTCTCCTTTCTGGGCATAAAGGGGGGTGGCACCAGCCAGCTGGTGTACCTGAACTACCGCCAGGTCGTGCCCACCTTCGCCCGCCGGCCCGCTGATGAGATGACGGCCCCGGTCGCTACCCAATCGGCCGCGAATAGCATCCAGCCACAGGCCCCTCTGCCCGGGCCCGCCTTGCGCGGGCTGGCCCGCCGGGCCCGGCAGCAGGTCCGGCGGGCGGCCCTGCCGGCCGATAGCCTGGACCTGCGCCCCGGCGAAGTGCAGCGCGTGGAGGCCGGGGCCAACACCCGCAGCGCCGCCTACTGGGACCAGATCCGGCCCGTGCCCCTGACCCTGGACGAGCAGCGCGACTACCGGCTGCGCGACAGTCTGGAAGCCCATCGCAGCTCCCGGGCCTACCAGGACTCGGTGGACCGCCGCCAGAACCGGATTCATATAAGCCGGCTGCTGCTGACCGGTTACACCTGGAACAACTCCTTCCGGCAGCGCCGCTTGCAGGTAGCCCCCCTGGGCGAGTGCCTGGCCTACAACACGGTGGAAGGCGGCGTAATCCACGCCCTGGGCACCTACCAGCAGCAGCTCAGTGGCGGGCGCGTGCTGCAGCTGCGGCCGGCCCTGCGCTACGGGGCGGCGGCCCGCCTGCTGAGCCCCTATCTGGCCGTCTCCTACGAGTACCAGCCCCAGCGGCGGGCCGTGGTGGAAGTGGGCGGAGGCCGCCGCATCGTCGATTTCAACGACCGGACCCAGCTTACCCCGCTCGTCAACACCCACTACACGCTCTACCGCAGCCGCAACCTGGCTAAGCTCTACCAGTTGCAGGATATATCCCTTGGGTACGGCCGCGACCTGACGGCGGGCCTGCGCCTGTACACCCAGGTGGCCTGGGCCGACCGCCTGCGCCTGCAGAACCATAGCGCGGCCCGCATCATCGACGTGCCCGGCCGGGAGTTTACTTCCAACGAGCCCGTGAGCCAGGAATCCGGCCCCGCCGCCTCCCGCAGCCAGGCCCTCACGCTGGCCCTGGAGCTGAGCTGGAAACCCGGCCAGCAGTACATCAGCCAGCCCGACAAAACCATCATGCTCGGCTCGCGCTTTCCGCTGCTGCGCCTGCGCGCGGTGCAGGCCCTGGGCGGGATACTAGGGGCAGATGTGCGCTACACGCAGGTCCTGGCCGGGCTCGACCACACCCAGGCCCTGGGCCGATTGGGGGTAGGGCAGCTTTCGGTTACGGGCGGCGGCTTTCTGGGCTCGCCCCGCCTGGAGTTCATGGACTACCGCCACTTTGCTGGCAACCAGACGATACTGCCCACCAACTTCGGCCGCTTCCAGCTGCTCGACTACTACGCTTTCAGCACCCGCCGGCAGTTTTTGGAAGGCCACTACCAGCAGTTTTTCCGGGGCGTACTGCTGAACCGGGTGCCGCTGCTGCGCACCCTTAAGCTGCAGGAAGTCGGCTCGGTCCACTACCTGCACACCGCCGCGCTGGGCCATTACCTGGAAGTAGGCGGCGGCCTGCAGCGCGACCTGCTGAGCCTGCACCTGCGTGCCGACGTGGTGACAACTGTACTACCCGGCCAGGCCCCGCGCGCCACCGGGCCGCGCCTGCGCGTGTGGCGTGATCTGTAGCAGAGAACAGCCAGGCTGCTTGATGCCTTGGACGGACCGGCGACAGAGCAACAGGTTATGTGGTGGTCTAGCTAAACTAAGCAGAGCTATACCGTTGTTTGAATTCTGGTTTATAAGTGGTTATTAGACAGATAACCGATTGATGAATGGACCGTTAGGCATTGTAGCAGGCGTTGTAGTGACTGATTCCGAGCTTGGCTTCCGGCCAAGCCGCGAGAAATGCCGCCGTTGGGCCACCCGGCTTTGAAACGGCTCCAAAAGAATTCGGCGTGGGCGTTGTCGTAGCAGTTGCCGCACCGGCTCATGCTTTGCACGGTCCTATAGCGGGCCAGCAAGTCCTTGAATCGGGTGGTCATGTACGGGCTGCCCAAGATGACGCCGCAGCGTCACTTAAGGCGGAATGCACGATGAGACCCGCCGGGGGCCTACATACCACCAGGGCCCGGCGCAGCGCTTCGCTCACCATGTATGCCGGCATCGTGTCGCCCACGTCCAACGAGTTGCCGCGGCAGCACCCAAACCGGCGATTTTGCGCGAACAACGGGCCAGCCACACAGCCAAGTAGAGCCAGCCGCCGCTCTGGCGCGGCAGGTAGGTGATGTCGCCCATCTGACCCGGTGCGGAGCCACAGGATCCGGCTGGCCGAGTATGCGGCTAGGGTATCGTTACCCTCGAATACGAGTATCTTATCCCGGCCCAGATCCTCTCCCTTTTTGAGGGTGTAGCCACAGTGGCTCAGCAGCTCGGGCAGTTCCACCTGCTCCTTAATTTTCTGAAAGGTCAGCTCGTGTTCCATGGCTTAGGGATGGATTAGGCCGGAAAATGCCCGGAAAAACGAAGCGAGGAAACGAGCTTCCGGGCTCGGGGGCAGATAGGATTGGTATGCAAGAAGCTAGCCCGCTAGCGGCGCGGACCCCGCGGTTTCGCCTGCGCGGTTTGCGCTTTGGCCGGAGTGGGCTCCACTGTCTTGGTAGCGGCCGATACGGTTTGCTCCGTCTTCGGTGCCTGGCGCTGGGCCAGCTCGTGCACGGCCGGACGATGCCCACAGCCAAGCCCGCTTCCGATAGATTCCGCAAGAAATCCGGCACGTGTACCCTCTCCACCGCCAGCCGCGGATCAGCCCATGACGCACCGTGCACGTCCCTCGCCGCTATCCGTAGCCGGGGACCGGGCATCCGGGTTACCAGCTACCCATCCAATGGCCCACTGACGCGGACAGTAAACATGCCATCATGGGCAGACACTGCAGCTAGCCCGGGTTTTTGACCAGCCACTGGCCCTGCCCGGCATCCTCTACCAACTTGAAGCCCTGGCTGAGGTACACCTGCTGCAAGTGCGCGTCGAAGGAGCAGCCCTTGTGCAGGTTTTTAGCCACCAGGGTCCGGTACATGGATTCTACTTCCTCCAGCCGGAACCGCACTGCCTCCTGCGCGGCGTTTTTGGCTTTGGCAGCCGGCGGCCGGGCTGGGGTAGCCCGGCGGGTAAACTCCTCAAACTCTCCCAGCAGATGTCCCTTCGTAACGGCCGAGAAGATGGATCCGGCCAGGCTCTTGACCTTGCCCAGACGGTGCTTGTCGCGCTGGGTGCGTACCACAAACCGGACGTACTCCGGCATCACCTGCCCCGCCGCTACCAGCTCGGCAATGGCCGTGCGGCTGCTGGCCGCCAGCCCTGCCTGGTGCAATGCGGCCTCCCAGTCGGCCGCCTCGGCAGAAGCTTCCAGCAGCATCGTATCGGGCTGGCCGGCCACGGGCGGAAAGTTAAACCGGATAACGGACACCGACTTGCCTTCCCGCACCAGCTCGTAGGTGAACGGCAGGTCCGTTTCGCCCAGCTCCTGCCGGGCCCGGTCCAGCACGCGCAGCCGGAACAGCGGAAACTGCTTGTACTGCCCCTCCAGGCTGAGCAGGCGCTTGAGCTCCTCCACTTCCACTGCACGGCTGCCAAAGGCGGCGTACTCCTTCAGCAGCCAGTAAATCCGGTACGAATGCGGACTTTTCAGCTTGAGCAGCTGCACTACCTGGGCTTTGGTGAAGTTCCGCTGCAGCTGCAGCAGATAGGGCATCACCTCATCGTTGAAGCGCACGTACAGTGCCCCTTCCTCTCCCCGGTACTTGGCGTAGGCCATCAGGGGTATTTTGTCGAAGTCCGGGGAGTTGGTGCGCCGGGTGGTTTTGCGGGCCGTATCGGGCCGCTCAATGTGCAGAATCCGGCTCACCAGCTGGTCGCACATGCCGGCCACCTGCTGGTAGTCCTTGCCGCTGGGCCGGCGCCCGGACAAGGCCACAATCTCCGTGAGCGGAATGCGCATCTCCCGGAACTCGCTGTCATTGCGCCCGATGCGGGAAAGCATAGCCATGAATAGGCGCATCTCCACCGTCGATAAATCAAACCGCGCATTTACCAGCGCGTTGTGCTGCACAACAATCTTGCTAATCGGCTCTTCCGGCCGGGGCGGGTCAAATAGTGTGGCTTGCATAGTGAATAGCGGCGGTGGGGAAAGTAAAGATGGGGCTTCCCCGGTTCTATTACAAGCCTGAGGAGTTGTAATAGATGCGCGGGCTCCCGCCGACCCGCTACTGCGGACACTTTGCCCCCCGCGTGGTTTTTGTAATAGGTCGTCGTGCTTTTGTAATAGGCTTGCGTGGTTTTTGTAATAGATGCCGGCCGTTTCTGCGTGGTTTTTGTAATAGATCCTTCGTGCTTTTGTAATAGGTCCACGTGGTTTTTGTAATAGATGTTCGTGGTTTTTGTAATAGATAACCCTCCGCATAACCTCACTATCAGTTAGTTACACTACCTATAAACCTATAAACCTTATAAACAGAGGAAACAACCAGGTTTAAACAGGTCGTTTTTTTGAAAAAGGCTTTTAAAGGGATAATGAAAAACCTCCGGAACCGGCCCCCACGTGGGATAAGGTGGTAGGCACCGGGGGGCGGGCCGCGGCCGTCGTGGTTTTTGTAATAGATGCCGACCCACACCCGCTCCCCACATACTTACTTTTCAGCTGTAATCAACTATTCGTAAATATTTGATTACAATATATTTATAAGCATTGCACAAGTGCGCTACCGACCGGATATTCTGGCAGCGGGCTTCCTGTTTTACGCCCGCTATCTATTACCAAAACCACGCAGCCACTACTACCTCACCGGCCCGCAGCCGGTGGGCACCTATTACCAAAACCACGACAACTCCGCTGCGTGCTTTCGGTTACCACCTAGCCGGAGCAACAGACGTCTCGCAGCGTGCAGCCCCGGCTGAAGTAAAGCAAACCGGCGGCAGAGGTTGTCGTGGTTTTTGTAATAGATAGCGCTGCTCCACTCAGGCCAGGGTAGCATCACTATCGGCACGGATACAAGCGGCTGGACCTTTTCGAGCGCAGCTCCACCAATGACCACAGCGTGTGCTGCCCGGCGGCACTGGTGCGGGCTGCCCAAACTGGGTAGCTTTGCCGTATCCACTACATCCGCTCTCGGCCCGGTACCCTACCCTACCCTACCCTACCCTACCCTACCCTACCCTACCCTACCTGTTATCGTCCATGAAAACGCCCTCAGGTAAACGCCCTGCCGTTCCGGTGCTGTCCGGCCGAGCCTACCATCAGCTGTTCTTCCAGGGCGAGGGCCGCTCCCTGGCCCCCGTGCCCAGCGGCAGCACCACCATTGAGCACTTCGAGATTCACCGGCGCGACGATTTTCGCTACAAGTGCAAGGATACCATTGAAGCCAACCGCCTGGACTTCTACCTGATCTTCATCGTGACGGGTGGAGAGGGCGTGCACACCTTCGGGGCCGAAACCCACTACGTGCGCGAAAACATGCTCTGCTTCATCGGGCCCCACACCATCACCAGCTGGCAGACCACCGTACCCGACCACCAGGGCTATTTCTGCGCTTTTTCGGAAGACTTCTTCAACGTGGACCGCGCCGATAAGGGCCTGCTGCGCAGCCTGCCATTTTTCCGCGTGGGCGGCGGCGCCAGTACCCTACCGCTCACGTCCGAGCAGACCCGTTATTTTCTGGATCTGCTGCAGCACATGGAAGCCGATTACCTGGCCGGGCCCGCCGCGCACGCCGCCCTGCTGCGGGCCCAGCTGCAGCTGCTGCTCCAGCGTGCCTATGCCCTGTATCAGCAAGTCAGCCCCCAGGCGGAGCAGCGCCACTCAGCCGGCGTGGCGCTCACCAACGCGTTTCTGGCGTTGCTTGACGAGGACCTGGCCCGGCTGCCGGTGCGCCAGACCTCCGTGGCTCACTTCGCCGACCGCCTGCACGTAAGTCCTAACCACCTCAACGACATGGTGCGCGCCCACACGGGCCGCTCGGCCGGAGCCGTGGTGCAGGGGCTGCTGCTGCGTACGGCCACCGCCTATCTGGTCGGAACGGCCCTGCCGGTAGCCGAGGTGGCCCGGCTGCTGGGCTTCGCCAGCGCGGCCTACTTCGCCCGCTTTTTTCGCCGCCACACCGGCCAGAGTCCCTCAGCCGTGCGCGCCAGCGGGCCGATTGTGGGCGAGCTGCCCTCAAAATCCGTGAAAAGTGCTGGTAGTTCCGTAAAGTAAGCTCAACCGCCAGGCACTCGTTCCGTGTTGTAAAGCCGTTCAACCATTCCTGCTCCGGCGGGCCGGTCTCACCTCTTTTACCGCTTTACCCATGGACTTGCAGCTCAGCACCCACACAGTTCTCATTACCGCCTCTACCGGCGGCATCGGCCTGGAAATGGCCCGCACCTTCGCCCGCGAAGGCGCCCGCGTTATTGTGAACGGCCGCACGGCAGCCAGCGTAGAGCAGGCCATCGGGCAGCTGCAGCAGGAGTTTCCGGCGGCCCGGCTGCTGCCCCTGGTGGCCGACAACGGCACGCTGGAAGGCACCGCGCATACCCGGGCCCAGTACCCCGAGGTAGACGTGCTCATCAACAATCTGGGCATCTATGAAGCCACCGACTTCTTCGATACCACCGACGAGGCCTGGCAGCGGCTGTTCGAAGTAAACATCCTGAGCGGAGTGCGCCTGAGCCGCCACTACCTGCGCGGCATGCTCGGGCGCGGTACCGGCCGGATCCTGTTCATCAGCAGCGAATCGGCTCTGAATCCGGCCCCGGAAATGGCGCACTACAGTGCCACTAAGATGATGCAGCTCTCCATTGCCCGCAGCCTGGCCGAGCTGACGAAATGCACAGACGTGACGGTGAATGCGCTGCTGCCCGGCTCCACCCACACCCCGGGCGTGGCGGAGTTTATCCGCCAGGTGTTCCCGGATGAAGCGGACTACCCGACTGCCGAGCGGCGCTTCATGGCCGAGAACCGGCCTACTTCCCTTATCGGCCGCCTTATTCAGCCCCAGGAAATTGCCGATTTCGCCTCCTTCCTGGCCAGTCCGCTGGCGGCGGCCATCAACGGGGCCAGTCTGCGCGTAGATGGCGGCCTGGTCCGCAGCGCAGTCTGATACATCTTCCTGCTACTCCCCTATTCTCTCAAGTGCACGCGACCATGATTCCGCCATAAATCCGGCTGGCTAACCCGGAATGTTTTCACGTTCAGCGACCCGGTATTGCTCACCTAAAAGAGAGTGCAGAAACACGTGTATTTTCACACCTGTTTCTGCACTCTCTTTTACATTATGAAAAGGGTGCGTATTTACGTGTGTTTACCTACTGCCTTACTGCCGACTTCAGATGAATAAAATAGCACAATATGCACCTAAAATAACACCTTAAAGCACACCTGTTATTTAACCATAATTTGTACCTTGTAAAACACCTATAACAACACCTTTTATTTAATATAATTCGAGGTGTATAACAGAACCTATAAAACAACCTTTATCTTAACCTTAATTTGCACCTTAAAAGGCACCTTAAAAGGCACCCAAAAATACAAGTTGTTACACACCTTAATAATAATATATTTTGCACTCGGATAAAGGTTCAGGATGACACCTATATTTGCACTTCGAAGCAGGTACGAATACAGGTTGGTTTTTGCACCTGTAAATAGGTGTATTTCTCTTTGATTTATACACCTGATAACTCACCTTTTTCAACACCTAAATTAAGTTTGTAACTCTATGGTAATCACAGTAGGCGGAATAAAAGGAGGAACCGGCAAGTCCACCATTTCTACCAATTTAGCAGTATGGCTTTCACGCCAGGGTCATGATGTCTTGTTGGTAGATGCGGATGAGCAGGAGAGCTCTTCGGATTTTACGGCATGGCGGGGTGAGACGCGTAACGGTGAGCTGGGCTATACTCTGGTACAGTTGACCGGGGCCTTGGTACGCCGGCAGGTGGAACTACTCAAGCCCAAATACAGCCACATCATCATCGATACAGGCGGACGGGATACTTCCAGCCAACGGGCAGCCTTGTTTGTCTCCGACCGGTATCTGCTACCCTTCGCACCTCGCTCGTATGAAATCTGGACGCTCTCCAAAGTGCTGTCGCTGCTGGCCGAGGTGCAGGATGTGCGCACCAGCCCGCTGCAGACATTCTCCTTTCTTAACAAGGCCGATACCCGGGGAGTAGATAACGCTGAAGCAATGGAAGTGCTGCGGGAAAACGAAGAGCTAAACTTCGTGGACTTTCCCATCGTCAGCCGCAAAGCCTTTGCGACGGCCGCCAGTAAAGGCTTGTCCGTTTTCGAGCACACGCCGGTGGACGAGAAAGCCGTTGCCGAGCTCAATGTTTTATTCAGCCACGTTACCAAGTAGTATGGCCATCTCCAAACCCCCCGTTCGTAAAGCTCCCCCGGTAGCACTACCCACACCCGACCTCGACGAGAAGAAGGTAGAGGAGGTTATCAATCGGGGTAGCTCTTCGCTCACGGCTGCGCCAATTGCCGAAGCCGCCGCGCTACCCATAGCCGCCGTGCCGGCCGCCGCTGACGTCAGGCTCAAAAACTTCAACATCAAGCTGCCGGCCGCAACACTGGCAGTCATTGATGAGCTGCGGGCAAAGCGCCCGCGCAAGCCTACCAGCCCTAAATTGGGTATCTCCACCCAGGACTGGCTGCTGGAAGCCATTGAAGAGAAAATTCAGCGGGAGCAGAAGAAATACAGATAAATTGCTTGCCAGTCACAGAAAAAAAGGTGTGGATTTACACTCTTTAACGAGTGTAAATCCACACCTTTTTTTACACCTTTTTATAGCTTTTAAAACAAGTCTAACTGGTCTGGTTAATCACTCGCAGTAAGTCAGGCTTAACGTATCTGGGAAGCTGTTCATGGTGAATACTGCGGTGTTGGAAAAACAGGAGGCAACTGCCGTGGTGCCCGCACTGCCTGAACCAGCGTTCCGGAACGAGGATACGGAACTTCCATTGCGGGGACCGGAACCGTAGGACCTTGCCAGCCGGGTAAACCTCCGGGTCTATGCCTGTGTACTCAACCGCCGGCCACACCAACGCAGGAGGGAAAATACGCTGGCTAAGCAGATGGCAACAGCTTCCGGGTGCCATTTTTCACGTAGATGGCAAGTCGCTGATTCCAAAGCAATGCCGTGCGAAGGCCGGGTAGGAGAGGGGTGCCATTTTTCACGCAGGTGCCCGGAGAGATTTTACTCCCGTGGAATAGGCACATGGTTTGCATTTTCGCCCAAAAACTAGCTTGGTTGCCTTGAAACAGGCTTTTTTTGCTTTTTTTTGGTTTTAGAAAAACAACCAAAAAAAAGCAGAGCCTCTTCTGTATTCTTAAGCTATTCTTTCTATTCTATATTCAGGGTGCTGTAACTGATTGAAATATAATATTTTAAGTCGAATATCTGCGTGAAAAATGGCACTCTGCTGCGTGAAAAACGGCACCCATCTACGTGAAAAATGGCACCATCTGCGTGAAAAACGGCACTCTGCTGCGTGAGAAATGGCACCACTACGTGAAAAACGGCACTCCCGGGCAGCACCGAAAGTATCTGCGTGAAAAATGGCACCAGCCGGCCGGCGGCGGCAACTGCGTGAAAAACGGCACCCTGTAGCTGTTGCGTGAACAGCTGTAGGATTTCACGCTGATTAATTTAACTTCGTGGGTTAGCCCGCCGTATCCGCTTAGCCTATGCATGCTGTCACCCTTCCCGTGCTTTACCCCCGGGCCTACCAGGCCAACGCGCTGGTGCGGGCCCCGCTAAAGCTTACGCACGTGGAAGCGCGGATTTTTGCGCTGGCGCTGGGCTGCATTCATCAGGACCAGACGGAACTGCCCGGTATTTCGATTCCCATCAACCGGGTAATGACCCAGAAGAAGGGCGGCAGCGTGTACGAAACCATTCGGGATGCGTGTAAAAGCCTCATGTCCAAAGTAGTCAGCATTGAGTCGCAGACGGGCAACAAGAAGCGTTTTACGGCTTATTCAATCATCAGCTACCTGGATTTGAACGAGGGTACGGGGTTGCTGACGGGCAATTTCGCCCCGGAAATCAAGCCGTTTCTGCTCCAGCTCGCCGAGCAGTACACGCACGTGGAACTGGAGTCGCTACTCACGCTCAAATCCGCCCACGCCCACCGGCTGTACTGGCTGCTTAAATCGTGGGACGATGTGGGCCTGTGGGAGGTGGAGTTTGAAGCGCTGCGCAAGCAGGTGCTCGGGGATGATAACGACGTGACCTACACGCTGTTTTATGACTTCAAGCGCTACGTGCTGGAGCCGGCCATGCGCGAATTGCACTCCCTGGGCTGGGTGGTGAACTACGAACCCATCAAGGACGGCAAAAAGGTTAAATCGGTACGCTTTCTGATTCCCAAGCCGCAGGTGCAGCTGGCAGATCCGGCGCAGGACGATGGTGCGCCCAAACCGGCTGGTTCGGGCCGGCCGCTGGAAAAGCAGATGACGCTGGCCCTGCAGGCGGAGCTGCCGACCCTACAGCAGCGCATCATCACCCGTCTGCAAAAGCTGAAGATGACCCCGACCCAGATCCAGCACGTGCTGAATTTCATGGGGGACGATGAGGTCCGGATTGCCCGGCTGATGAAAGTATCGCACCCGCTGCTGCGCGACTTTGAGGCGGGGAATAAGGTATTTGACAATCTGGGCGGTACCACCATAAACCTGCTGAAAACGGAGTTTCCGGGGCTGTATGCCAGTCTGAAGTAAATCAAGCCCGCCGCCACCTGTTACCTGCCGCCGTGGGGCGGCAACACTGCGCCTTGGTGGGCAATGAAGAAGCCAGATGGTAGTCTTGGATTAGTGGCTGTTCCGTACCGGACGCAAGTGATGGGGGAGGGGGGCGACGCAAGCGGAAGGCTTCTCGCTGGGTTCATGGTACGCGTACGAAGTGACTGCGTTACTCCGGGAAACTACTCTTCGTCATGGCCGCCTTTCTGCCCGCCGTTCAGCTCGCGGGGCACCGGGGACGCTAAAAAAAAAGAAGGGAGGCAGAACGTTGCGCAGTCTCGTGGATCTGTAAACCGGCCGGCAACGGCTTGCGCTGGCAGGGCGAACCTGCCGGGCAAAGTATCCGGCTCGTCCACGCTATGCCCGGACCATCAGCCCGCAGGAAGGCGGGCACAGCTGACTGGCGAAACACGAAGAAAGTGCCGGAAACGGCCGCGCTTAGGCGCGGGTGGATGATCGGGGCCGGTGCCAGTGGTAGCTGCCAATTTGGAGGGCGACGGAGCGCGGCGTGGCCGGGCGGTGGCCGGGCGGCACCACCCCCAGGGCCGCGAAGGGCGTGCAGAACAGGATAATTTCCTGGAATGCCTGCCGATTATCGGACTGCTGCCTACGCTCCGTCCGTGCAACGATTTTAAGCTCTTTGGCCAGGTGGCACCTGCCGTTGCACTTGAGCTGGGGCGTTGACTTAAGTTGGGACCGGCTACGGTTTACGCACAGCTCCCGGGCAATGTAGTCGCGCGGCAGCCGGGCAACTGGCCCCAATGCCCAGCTGCCCGGCGCAATGCCCGAGAGTGAGCAAAGAAGCCAGAATGGCCACGGCCTGACGCGTGCATCTACCCAGCCGCGGGGTAGGGGTGCGACAATCCGGCCGCAAACGAAAGGTCAGCTGCGCCGGTAACCAAACCTGTACGCCGGCTTCGGAGCAACAGGCTGGATTTCGACGGCCTGCGGCAGTACTGGTTTTTCCCGGTTTGTACCTGCCTGGTGCGGCTTTCGGTGTACTACTCCATCAAACAGTGCGGCTCCGTATCTTGATGAGCAGTCCGGCGGTGAATACCTGGGCTGAGCTGCTGATGCTATGATTATTCACGTAAGCTGGTGGGTGGTATTCCTGGCGTTTAGCCTCGTGCAGGGGCTGACCACCGGCGGCTACCTGTTAGCCCGGCGGCGGCTCGGGGCCGGGTGGCTGGGCCTGCTGGTACTGGGCCTAACGCTGCAGGTATTGGATTACGGGCTGGCCAGCTCGGGCACGTACTTTCGGCACCGGACGCTGTATTTTATGCCCTTGTTCTACTCCTGGTGCTACGGGCCCCTGCTGTGGGCGGCCGTGCGGGCCCGCTACGGTGACGGCCGCGCACCCGCAAAGTGGCACTTCGTACCCGGCGCGGTGCAGACTGGCTTTTACCTGCTGCTGGCCGCGCAGTCTCTGGACACCAAAGCCTGGTTCTGGCAGCACGTGCACAAGCCCGTTACCCGCTACCTGGAGTATTACGGGGCTGTACTGTCGGTGAGCTGGTACGCGGCCCAGGCATTACGGCTGGTGCGTAGTCACCCCGCCCGGCCGCGGTGGGCGGAGCAGGGGCTGTGGGGAGTGGTGGGCTTCTACGCGCTGGCAGCGCTGGATCCGCTGATTAACGATTCTTACTTACCCGAAGGGGCTCCCAAATTCTACCTGACCAGCTTGCTGCTGCCCGTGCTCACCTACGCAGCGGCGCTAGTCGCGTGGCTGAAAGGACCCGATGCGGTGAACGCGCGTCCGCAGCTAACTGCGCCCGCCGAGGTAGCGTTAAGTGAAACTTCGCCGGCCCCGCTCAGCGCTGGACAACTCCTAGGAGCTGCACCGACGGCAGGTAAAGCCCCGCCCGATCCGGTGCTGCTGGCACGCCTGGTGCAGGTCATGGAAGGCGAGGCGCTGTACCGGGGCCCGGACCTGTCGTTGGGGACGGTGGCCCAGCACCTGGGGCTGCCGCCCAACACCGTCTCGCACCTGATCAACGCGGGCATCGGCCAGACCTTTACCGAGTGGGTGAACAACTGTCGGCTGGCCGAAGTAGAGCGCCGACTCCTCACCCCCGACGCCGCGCGCTACACCCTGCTGGCCCTGGCCCTGGAAGCGGGCTTCAACTCCAAAAGCACGTTCAACCGCGCGTTCAAGGAACGGAATCAGCTGACGCCCAGTCAGTACCAAAAGAGGTATCAAGCTACACTTCGGGACGAATCCGACGCACTGGGAAGCTAGGTTTGCCTCTTCACCTTACTCCCGCTGCCATGCATCTGCGTTTCCTGCTCTGCCCCCTGCTGCTCGTCGCCCTGCTGCCTGCCCGGCTGCGGGCCCAGTCACCTGCTATTGTCCCCGCCACCGTAGCCGCCCGCCGGGCCGCGGTGGAGCAGGGGCTCATGCCTTACGTGCCGGTGCAGGGTCTGCCCGGCTGGAGTTTGCTGGAGCGCATGCGCTACTACCGGGTGCCAGGCCTGAGCATTGCCGTCATTCATAACTACCGGGTGGAATGGGCCCAAGGCTATGGGCTGGCTGACACCACTACCCAACGGCCCGTCACCCCGGCCACGCTGTTCTCGGCCGGCTCCATCTCCAAGCTGGTGACGGCTATTGCCGCCCTGCAGCTGGTGCAGGAGGGCCGGCTGGCGCTGGATGCGCCCATCAACTCCTACCTGACCTCGTGGCAGCTGGCCGACAACGACTGGACCCGCCGCCGGCCCGTGACGCTGCGTCAGCTGCTCAGCCACCAGGGCGGTACCAGCCAGTCGGCGTACTTTGGCTTCGTGCCGGGCCGGGGCCCGCTGCCCTCGGTAGTGGACGTACTCAGCGGGCAGCCCGCTGCCCAGACGCGGCCGGTAGTGGTGAACCGGGAGCCGGGGACGGGCTTCAACTACTCGGGGGGCGGCTATATGGTGGCCCAGCTGGCCCTGATGGATGTTACCCACCAGGATTTCGCCACGCTCACCGAGCAGCGGCTGTTTCGGCCACTAAAGCTGCGCAGCCTCACCTTCCGCCAGCCGCTGCCGGCCGCCTGGCAGGCGCGGGCGGCCGGGGCCTACTCTGAAAACGCCTGGTTTAAGGGCATGCCTTACGTGTACCCCCAGCAGGCGGCGGCCGGCCTCTACGCCACCCCCACCGACCTGGCCCGGCTGCTCATCGAGGTACAGCAGGCCTATCGGGGCAAGGGCCGCGTATTGCAGCAGGCCACGGCCCGCACCCTGCTTACGCCCCAGGCGGACGTGTCGGCGGGCACTTACCGCGAGCAGATAGCGCTGGGCCCGTTCCTGCTGCAGCGGGCCGACCAGCAGGGCGAGGCCAGCCGCTACTTCGAGCACACGGGCGTCAACGCCGGCTTTGTGGCCTACGCCATCGGCAGCGTGGTGGGGGGCGAGGGGGTGGTCATCATGATGAACCAGGACGGAGGCGCCAGCGAGCTGGGCAAGGAAGTGCGCCGGGCCGTAGCCCGCGTGTATGGCTGGCCGGCCTTTCTGCCGCCAGCTCTGGTGCCCCGGCCGGCGGCCCCCGGGTGGCTGGCCGCCGTGGCCGGGCGCTACCAGCGCGGGCCGGACGAGGTGCTGGACTTCCGCGTGGAGGGTGAGCACCTAGTGGAGCGCATCAACGGCGGCCCCGGCATTCTGTGCTACCCCGGCGGCGGCGATACGCTGGCCTTTACCGACTTCCCACTGCGGGCCGTGTTCGAGCGCGCCCCCGATGGCCGGGTAGCCGGGCTGCGGATGCTGGCGGGCGGCCCAGCTCTGCCCCGACTGCCCAACGACGCGCTGCTGCCCAACGAGCTGCTGCGCCTGGAGCGCGTGGCCGAAGCCGTAGCAGGCTACCGCAATCTGCAGCTCGGCGAATACCCGCTCACCTACCTGATTTACGAGCTGCTGAACCCACGCCGGCCCGGCGGGCCCGACGTGGCCGGGGCCCGGGGGCTGCTGGAGCTGGCCCGCCAGCAGTACCCGCAGTCGGGCATCGTGGCCGCCCGCTGGGGCGACTGGTACGCCCTCACCGGCGACAAGTCCCAGGCCGCCCTGGAGTACCGCCGGGCCCTGCAGGATAACCCCTCGGATCAGGATTTGCTGGACAAGCTGGCAGCCGTAATGCAATAGGGGCTTCCTGCCCCAGGCAATCTGAAATGATAGGGAATTCTTCCTGATTGCTGAGATACTGCTCAATTCAACTGGCAGTAGAAACCGCGTGTGGGGTTTCGAAATCTGAATGCACGAACTACTGGCCAAAGTTTCCGCACGGATATACTCCCATCTGACTACCCGTCACGGAGCAGTTTATCTCCGAATGGCATCAGTGTCCACCGGCGTACAACCCAGCTGTCGGCTCATGTTTAACATTTGGCCTTTGTGATGAAACTCGTGCCTAATGATGTGAGTGAATACATGCAGAGTAGAAAAAGGTTGTGGTGCCTGTTGATGCAGCACCGCCACTATTTCGGGCACATTCCGATAAATAATTGAACCGGGGGCCTCTGCAACCCCGACTGGCCTAGCCAGAAATGGTCATATCCGCGACGTGTACCAGCATGTCGCGGATATGACCATGATTGAATGCTGCAATGGGTGCTGCCGGCTGGGCCGGACGAAAGGTAGCCCAGTACGCCAGTAGCGCCCCACGCACGCTGCAAACCATTTCATACTGGTGTGAGAAATGCGTTTTCCATGGATGCGCAGAAAAAAACAGCCGCAGATCCGAGGCCCTGTAAAGAGTCCAAGAAGCTGCGGCTAGGGTAATGGACCGAAACGGACTAGTTTACCCTGTTCAATAACTGGCCAAGGGTAGTTTGCAGCGCCTCCCCGCGCAGATTGATGGCCACAATTTTACCCTGTGGATCCAGGAGAAAATTCTGCGGAATAGCCTGTATACCATATTCCTGAGCCACGGCGTTATTCCAGAATTTCAGGTCCGACACCTGCGTCCATGTTAGCCCATCTTTCTCAATGGCCCGCATCCAGGCTTCGCGCGCACCCTCCCGGTCCAGTGATACGCCGAGTACAGTGAAACCTTTGTCCTTGAACTGCTGATAGGCCTTTACCACATTAGGATTTTCCTGTCGGCAGGGGCCGCACCAACTGGCCCAGAAATCGATGAGCACGTATTTACCTCGTAGGCTGGAGAGCGTCACGGGCACGTTGTCGGGGGTATTTTGGGTGAAATCCGGGGCGGTGGCACCTACGGCTACTTTCTGCAGACGCTTGATTTGCTCGTCGATGCGCTGACCGCGCGGCGAGTTGCGCACGGTGGTGCTCAGGCCCTGAAACAGCGCGGCGTAGGGCCCCACATCAGGCACCGATCCGCCAGCATCCTGCAAAACGAACAGGCTGAAGCGCGTGTCCGGGTGCAACTTCACGTAGTTGGTCCGAACCTTTTTCTGCTCGGCCTCAAGGGGGGCAAGCTTGGCTTCAAGCTGCTGGAGGTAGGCCGCATCTTTGCGCGTGGCCTCAGGCTGGGCCCGGTATTCCCTGATGATGGCTTCATACTGGTCGTCCAAGGGTCTTAGGGTCACCGTCAGCTTGGCATTTTCGTCGTTGAGGGGAGTACCCCGCACCACCAGACGCTTGGCCGAATCCGGCGTGGTGACGGTGATGGTGCCTTTTTCCAGGTAGAAAAACTGCCGGGAGGCATCCTTAGATTTCTTAAACGGCGTGCCGTTGTGGGCAAAAGTGAGTGAGGCGCGGCCCGGCTCGGGCAGCGTGCCCTTGAATTCAAAACGGCCCTTTTTCACCACTGCCGAGTCAGTAGTCCAGACTTTGTTGAGAGAGTAACCCAGGTAAGCCTTTGTGATACCGGCTTTGGCGCCTACGCGGCCTTTCACCACGAAGTTTTCGGCGGGAGCTTGGGCCTGCGTCAGGCCGGGCAGCAGCAGCAGCAGTGCGCTGTACAGAAAATGTTTCATGAAGAGTAGGAAAAGGAACGTAAAGGAAACCCCGGCTGGCGGGTTTATCTATTGAAATTTATGCAGCTGCAGCCCGGCTGGCTGAATCTAATTACCTAGGCGTAGCCGTGGTCAGGGGCGTTACGGGCGTGGTGGCCGGCCGGCGGCCCTGCAGGTCGGGCATGGATACGTTGGGCAGGCGCGGCAGCACGTAGCGGGCGAAGTAGTCGGCTTCATCCAGCAAGGGGTAGCCCGAAAAAATGAAGGCCCGGAAGCCCATGTCCATGTAGCGGTTGAGCTTTTCCACAATCTGGTCGGGGTTGCCTACCAGGGCCCCGCCGGCCCCGGAGCGGGCCTTGCCGATGTCGGTCCAGAGCAGCGGCTCCACGAAGCCTTCCATGTCGGCGTGCTCGCGCAGCTGGTTCTGGCGGTGCACGCCCAAGGACCACGAATCTTGGGCCCGGCTCTTGATTTCGGCCCCTTTTACCGGATCAAACTTCGACATCAGCTTCTTGGCGTAGGCGCGGGCCTCGTCCTCGGTTTCGCGCACGATGACGTGGATGCGCAGGCCAAAGTCGATACGGCGGCCGTGGGCGGCGGCGCGGGCGCTCAGGTCCTGCATGGTTTCGTAGAGCATCTCCTCGGTTTCGGGCCACATCAGGAACATGTCGCAGTACTCGGCGCACACGGCGCGGGCCCCTTCCGAGGTTCCCCCGAAATACAGCAGCGGGCCGCCGTTCTGCTGGTAAGGCTTGGCCGGGTCCGAGGGCATGTCGAACTGGTACAGCTCGCCGCGGTGCTCGATGCGCTCCTGGGTCCAGGCCTGGTGCAGAATCTGGATGGTTTCGGCGCAGCGCTGGTAGCGCAGCTCGGGCACCTCGCGCAGGCCGGGCAGATCGGAGTTGATGATGTTGATGGTAAGCCGGCCTTCCAGCATGTGGTCGAGCGAGGCCAGGGCCCGGGCCAGCATGGGCGGGTGAATCTCGCCGGTGCGGATGGCGGTGAGCAGGTTGATGCGTGAGGTTTGCGGGGCAATGCCGGCGGCAAACGTCATCACGTCCTGCCCTACGGTGTAGGAGGTCGGCAGCAGAATGTTGGAGTAGCTCAGCTGCTCCGATTTCAGCACGATGTCGCGGCAGTGGGCCCAGGAGCTGCGGTAGGCCCCGTCGAGCACGCTCAGGTACTGCGTGTCGCCGCCGCACAGGTCATCAAACCAGGAAATTTCGGCCACCCGCTGCGGGGTGCGGATGGGCACGGAGGTTATGGGCAGGGAAAGGGACATCGGCGAAAGGGGCGTTGGGGAGGAAAGTGGAACTACAAATCAGCAGTGGGCGTGGCAGGCCGGACGCCCGTGGCGACGGGCTACGTGGTGGCCGGCCGGCGACGGAAGCCGGCGTACAGCCCCAGCCCCACCACGGCGGCAATAGCTACGTCGCGGGCCTCGGTGCCCTTGCTGCTCAGCAGCAGCCAGAGGCAGAGGGCAATGCACACTACCGCCACTACGCTTCCCCCAACTACCCGGAACGGGGCCGGCTGGTGGGGGTGCCGCCGCCGCAGCACCGGCAGGGCCGCGCAGGTCAGGGCAAAATACGTCAGCCGGATGATGGTGCTCAGGGTAAGCGCGTAAATGAACGTGCCCGAAATGGCCAGTACCAGCTTCAGCGCCGCCGACACCAGCAGGGCCACGTATGGCGTGCGGAAGCGCGGGTGCGTGGCCCCGAACCCGGCCGGAATCTGCCCCTGCTCGGCCAGGGCAAACAGCAGGCGCGGACCGGCCAGCATCAGGGCGTTGAGCGTGCCCAGGGCCGTGAGCATGGCGGCCGCCGCAATCAGGCCGGCCCCAGCCGGCCCCATAAACTGCGCGGCGGCCGCGGCCAGGGGCCGCTCGGCCGTGGCCAGGCCTGGCAGCGTGCCAATGCACACCACCTGCACCAGCACGAACAGCACCGCCACCGTGCCAATGGCCGTGAACAAGGCAAACGGCACGGTGCGCTGGGGCTGCTGAATTTCAGCCGCCGGAATGGCAGCCACGTCGAAACCCGAGAACGTGAAGATGAGCAGCAGCACCGCGCTGGAAAAGCTGGCTGCGGGCGGGGCGGCGACAAACGAAAACGCCTGCCAGTCCACGAAAAACAGCCCTACCCCCGTGAACAAGCCAAACACCAGCAGCTTGCTCACCGTCAGCAGGTTGTTGACGGCGGCGGCCGTGCGCACGCCCACCAGGTTAAGCAGGGTGAGGCCCGTAATCAGCCCGGCCATCAGTAGCGCCCGGCCCAGGCCCTGACCCACGACCGGCCAGAAGTAGGCGGCGTACTCCACCAGCAGGTTGCAAAGGGCCGCGAAGCTGGCCAGCCGCGAAATCCACAGCAGCCAGCCCACCTCAAACCCCACCAGCGGCCCGAAGGCCTCGCGGGCGTACAGATAGGGCCCACCGCTGCCCTGAAACCGGCTGCTGACCTCGGCAAAGCACAGCACGATAAGCGTGACGACGGCCGCGCTGACCCCGTAGGCCCACAAACTGTAGGCACCCACCAGGGCGTAGAGCTTGGCCGGCAGGCCCAGAATACCGGCACCGATGGTGATGTTGATAATCAGGGCCACAAAATCCCAGCGGCGGATACCGCGCACCAAATCCGGCCGCGGCGCGGCGTCGGGAGCAGAAAGCATGAGCAGACAGAAAAACGGCGGAAATGCCGGCGGCTCGGGGGCACCGGCGCACTAGGGCGTTAGCGTGTTGCGGGGCAACAACAACAGCAGTGTTTCAGCAGAATTTCGGGCAGCATATGAGACGGGAAGCGGCGGCGAAAATGCCCGTAGAATGGGCGGCCAGCCAGCAGTACGGCCCCGAAAGGCCGGCGGCAAATATAGGCACGCGGGCTTACCAGGCAAGTTCCAAAGCGAATGCGCCGGTATGCTCACGGTGTCTTTTTGCGCCTCCCTACTGCTTGGCAGCGGGGTAGTTGAATGAATGCGCCAACAACAAGATTTGGATTTTTGAAAAATCCACCAGTACATTTGCAGGACCAATTCTTTACCCCACAAAGGATTGTTTTTATACAGAGGCGCGGAGAGACAGGCTCGATGAACCGCCGACAACCCCCGGAAACTCCGGAACGGTGCCAACTCCTGAACATATAAAAACAACAACGCCGTGAATTCCTTCACCAGCACCCCCGCTTTCTTTGCCAACCGTCCCGCTGTACAGCATGGGTGTTGTGGCGTGATGCGTGGCCCCGTCTGTATGCCGACGGTGGGCCAGGGTTGCTAGGGCGTTTCCCATTCCCTCGTTTCCCTTTTTGTAGCGGTTCCCCGCGCTGCCGGGCCTGATAGGGCCCGCCCCGTCTGCTGCCCCGTTGCCGGATTGTTGCGCCCTGACGCGCCATCTTCCCCACAGCGGTTCGGTGTGCTACTCCTGGTCGACGACCGGCTATTCCCATCCCTGCTTTTTGCTACTCCCTGACCAGGTCGGTTACCGCCGTGGCGGAATCGGCTAAAAACTGCGTCTGAAGGCGGTTTACCGCGTTTGAAAGGGTAGTGTATTTGGTTAGTGGGATGGTTGCGGAGAGTGGCGGCTGAAGAAGACACAGGCAAGGGCGGCATTTTCGATGAATGGCCACGGGCACGGGCCGGCAGCGGAGCGGGGTATTTCCCCAAGCACACTTTCCTCCTTTCCTATGAAATCCTCTACTCTACTGGCCCTGCCGGTGGCGGTGGGCCTGGCGCAGCCGGCTTTCGCCCAGACCGCTGCCGCCCAGACAGTAACCGGCCTCGTGATGGATGCCGCCGACCGTAGCCCGCTGCCGGGCGTGACGGTGCTCGTGAAGGGCACCACCGCCGGTACCTCTACCGGCCCGGATGGCCGCTTTTCGCTGACCTTGCCCGCCGGCAGCAGCACGCTGCTGCTGAGCGCCATCGGCTACGAAACCCAGACGGTACCTGTAACCGGCGGCTCGATCAGCGTGGCGCTGAAAGCCGACGTAAAGCAGCTCTCGGAAGTGGTGGTAACCGGCTACAGCGAGCAGAACCGCAAGACGCTGACCAGTGCCATCAGCTCGGTGAGCGGCGATGCGCTCAAGGACATTCCGGCCGCCAGCCCCGACCAGCTGCTGCAGGGCAAAGCGCCCGGCGTGCAGGTATCGGCCAACTCCGGGGTGCCGGGCGGGGGCATCTTCATCCGCATCCGGGGCAGCAACTCGGTGAACGCCAGCAACGACCCGCTCTACGTGGTGGACGGGGTATTCATCAACAACACCAACCTGATTGCCACCGGCCTGGGCAACCAGGTGGCCAGCAACCCGCTGGCCGATATCAACCCCCAGGACATCGAGAGCATCGAAATCCTGAAGGACGCCAACGCCACGGCCATTTACGGCTCCCGCGGGGCCAACGGCGTGGTGCTCATCACCACCAAGCGCGGCAAGGCCGGCGACAAAACCCGCATCACCTTCAATACCTACCACGCCCTTTCCAAAGCACCCAAGCAGTACGAGCTGGTAACCGGCCCGGAGCTGGCCCAGCTGGAAAACGAGCGGTTCCTCAACGACGGCGGCAACCCCGCCCAACTGCCCTACCGCCCGGTGTCGGCCGGGGGGCGCGGCCTGCCCGAGGAGCAGCAGACCTATGACCGGCTCTCGGACGTGTTCCGCACGGCCCAGACCCAGAGCTACGAGCTGTCGGCGGCCGGGGGCTCGCAAAAAACCCAGTTCTACATCGGGGGCGGCTATTTCCGGCAGGAAAGCATTGCCCGGCCCACCAACTTCGACCGGTTCAGTTTGCGCGTGAACCTAGATAACGCCGTGACGGACCGGCTGCGCATCGGCACCAGCACGGCCCTCACGCGCACCCACCGCAACGTGAGCAGCAACGACAACAACCCGGTGGGCGTCATCAACTCGGCGTTGTTCCCGCGCACCAACCTGCCGGTCTACAACCCCGACGGCTCCTACGCCAAGTACGGCTCCTTCGATAACCACCAGGCCCTGATTGACAACCTGAACAACGACGCGGTGGGCTCGCGCGTCATCTCGAACGTGTACGGGCAGTACCAGTTTGGCAAGCACCTGACCCTGCGCAGCAGTTGGAGCATCGACTTCAACGACATGTACGAGAACAACTTCAACAACACGCTCATCCTGGCCGGGCAGCCCCGGGGTACGGCTACCTCGTTCCTCTCCCGCGACATCACCCTGCTCAATGAGCAGACCCTGAATTACTCGGTGGACCTGGGCGAGGACCACTCGCTGCAGGCGCTGGTGGGCAATACCATTCAGAAAAACACCTTCCAGCGCACCAGCCTCGCGGGCCAGCAGTTTCCGAGCAACGATTTAACCAGCATTGCCTCGGCCGCTACCCAGACGGGCTCCTCGGCCCGCTCCCAGGCCGGGCTGCTGTCGTTCTTCGGCAAGGCCACCTACAGCTTCAAGCAGCGCTACACCGCCGACGTGAGTTTGCGGGCCGACGCTTCATCGCGCTTCGGGGCCGATAACCGCTGGGGCTACTTCCCGGCCGTGGGCCTGGGCTGGCGCCTGAGCGAGGAGGAGTTTATCCGCAACCTGAACGTGTTTCAGGAACTGAAGCTGCGCGGCAGCCTGGGCAAAACCGGCAACCAGGCCGGCATCAGCGACTTTGCCGCCCGCGGCCTGGTGCAGGGCGGGGCCAACTACCTCGACTTGCCCGGCACCCGGCCCCTGCAGCTGGCCAACCCCGCGCTGAGTTGGGAAAGCACCCGGCAGTGGAACGTGGGCCTGGACGCGGCCGTGCTGCAGAGCCGCCTGCTGCTGGAGCTGAACTACTACGACAAGTACACCTCCGGCCTGCTGCTGGACGTGCCGGTGCCGCGCAAAACCGGCTTCGCCTCGGTGGTGGAAAACTTCGGGGCCGTGCGCAACAAGGGCTTCGAGGTGCAGGTGACGGCCAACTGGCTGCCGCGCACCGCCGCCGTGCAGTGGAGCACCACGGCCAACGTGGCCCGCAACGTGAACAAAATCGAGAAGCTGGCCGCGCCCATCACCTCGGGCTCGCGCGACATTTTCCGACTGGAAGAGGGTGCCCCGCTCTACTCGTTCTGGCTGTATCACCAGACCGGCGTGAACCCCGAAAACGGCGACGCCCAGTACCAGGACGTGAACGGCGACGGCCAGCTGACCGTGGCCGACCGCCGGCTGGTGGGCAACGCCTGGCCCAACTACTTCGGGGGCCTGACCAACTCCGTGACCTACAAGGGGCTGGATCTGGGCTTTACCCTGAACTTCGAGCAGGGAGCGAAGATCATGAACATGAACCGCTTCTTCCTGGTGCACGGCGGCACGCAGAGCAACATCGGCTACCTGCGCGAGCAGCTGGACCGCTGGCAAAAGCCCGGCGACGTGACCGACATTCCACGCCTGACCACCAACCCGGCCTCCAACAACTACGGCGGGGTGGTGCAGAACCTGAGCGACCGGTACCTGGAGGACGGCTCCTTCCTGCGCCTGCGCACCCTCTCGCTGGGCTACACCGTGCCGAAGGACGTAGCCGCCCGGGCCCGCCTCAACTCGCTGCGCGTGTACGTGCAGGCGGCCAACCTGTTCACCATCACGCCTTACTCCGGCCTCGACCCCGAGGTGAACTCGCAGAGCGGGGTCAGCAATACCAAAAACTTCGACTGGGCCACCGTGCCCCAGCCCCACACCTTCCAGGTGGGCTTGACCGTCGGCCTCTAAGCCTGTGCATCCGATGAAACTGTCTTCGATAAATCAACTATTCGTGGCCGTGCTGCTGTCGGCCGCTTCGCTGAGCATTTCGGCCTGCAACGACCTGCTGGAGCCCACCCCGGTGCAGCAGCTGCCCGACGACCAGGCCATTACCGACGCCGGTAGTGCCCGCTCGGCCACCATCGGCGTGTACGACCGGGTGCAGGCGTATTACCAGCTCAACTGGCCGGTGCTGGGCTTTCTGCCCGGCGAGAACGTGCGCTTCAACGGTACGCTCAACCAGTTTTTGCAGATCGACCAGAACCAGCTCAGCGCCGACAACGTGCTCATCACCGAGGCCTGGACCCAGATGTACCAGGCCGTGAACGGGGCCAACAACGTCATTGCGGCCGTGCCCGGCCTGAGTGACCCGCTGCTGCCCTCCGCCGAGAAAAATCAGCTGCTGGGCGAGGCCTACTTTCTGCGGGCACTGGTGTACTTCGACCTGAACCGGGGCTGGGGCGGCGTACCGCTGGTGCTTACGCCCACCCGCACCAAGGAAAACGGCCGCGGCACCCGCCGCAGCACCCCGGCCCAGACCTACGACCAGGTGCTGGCCGACCTGACCCAGGCCGAAACCCTGCTGCCCGAGGCCGCCACCCGCAACCGGGCCGTGAAGGCCACGGCCCGCGCTTTGCGCGCCCGCCTGCACCTCTACCGCCAGCAGTGGACCGACGCCGAAAGCTACGCCACCCAGGTTATCAGCAACACCAACTATGGCCTCGTGACGCCCTACCGGGCCATATCCACGGCCCCGTTTGGGAGCCGGGAGGCCATCTTCGAGCTTACCTTCAGCAACGCCGACCCCAACACCATGTGGAACAACTGGTTCCCGAGCGCGCTGGGCGGGCAGTTCAACTTCCAACCGGTGCCGGCGGCCATTACCCTGCTGAATGACCCCGCCGTGGGCGGCAGCCGCTCGGCCCTGCTGGGCAGCACCGTCATTGCCGGCGCCAACGTCACCTACGGCAACCTCTACAGCCGCTCGGCCCAGCGCGACGACCCCAGCTACGTGCTGCGCCTAGCCGAGCAGTACCTCATCCGGGCCGAGGCCCGCGCCAAACAAGGCAAGCTCACCGATGCCCTGGCCGACCTGAATGCCGTGCGCGCCCGCGCCGGGGTGCCGGCCAGCACCGCCGCCACGGTCGACGCCTTGCTGCTGGCCATCGAGAACGAGCGGCGGGTGGAGTTTGCCTTCGAGGCCGACCGGTGGTTTGACCTGGTACGCACCGGCCGTGCCGGCGCGGTGCTCGGCGTCACGGACCAGCGCCGCTGGGTATTCCCGCTGCCCTTCAACGACCTGGTAGCCGACCCCGACTTGGAACAGAACCCCGGCTACTAGCCTGATTTCCCCTTTTTTTCTTCTCTCACATTTCACTGTTATGGCAAATTCCCCCAAGCCCATCGGCATTTACTTCGAGCACCCTGAGTGGTTTAAGCCCCTGTTTGCGGAGCTGGACCGTCGCGGCCTGCCCTACGAGAAAATCGACGCCGCCCATCACCTGTTCGACCCCTCCGAAACCGAGAGCCGCTACTCGCTGGTGGTGAACCGGATGAGCTCCTCGGCCTACCTGCGCGGGCACGGCCAGGGCATCTTCCACACGGCCGGTTACGCCACGCACCTGGAGCGCATCGGCACGCGCATCATCAATGGCTCGGTGGCTACCAGCATCGAAACCAACAAGGCCCGGCAGCTCAGCCTGTTTGCCTCGTTGGGGCTGAAATTCCCCAAGTCCTTCGTGGTGAACCATGCCTCCCGCATCCCGGATGCGGCCCGGCAGTTGCAGTTTCCCATCGTGGTGAAAGTCAACATCGGGGGCAGCGGCGCGGGCATCATCCGCTTTGACACCCCGGAGGGTGTGGAAGCCGCCGTGGCCGCCGGCCAGATTGATCTGGGCATCGACCAGACGGCCCTGGTGCAGGAGTTTGTCACGCCCCGCGGCGGCCACATCCACCGCGTGGAAACCCTCAACGGCAAGTTCCTCTACGCCATGAAGGTGTACACCACCGGGGAGAGCTTTAACCTGTGCCCGGCCGAAATCTGCCAGATTCCGGAGGAGCCCGCCGCCGGCGACTTCTGCCTGACTGAGGCTCCGAAAAAAGGCATCCAGGTGGAAGCCTTCACGCCCCCGGCCGAGGTGATTGAGGCCGTGGAGCGCATCGTGGCCGCCGCTAAGATTGACGTGGGCGGCATCGAATACCTCATCGACGACCGGACCGGTGACGTGCTGTTCTACGACATCAACGCCCTGTCCAACTTCGTGGCCGACGCGGTGAACGTGGTGGGCTTCGACCCCTACGCCCGCTTTGTGGACTACCTCGAAACCCAGGTGAACGCCGCGGCCCCGACTGCCCCCCTTTCTGCCACTCAACTGCCGGTACCGGCTTTTCACTAACATAGTATGCGTTACGGATATTGGATGCCCGTTTTTGGCGGGTGGCTGCGCAACGTCGAGGACGAGAACATGCGCGCCGACTGGGATTACGTGAAAACGCTGGCCCAGCGCAGCGAGGAGCTCGGCTACGACCTCTCGCTGATTGCCGAGCTGAACCTCAACGACATTAAGGGCGAGGAAGCCCCCTCGCTGGATGCCTGGAGCACGGCCGCCGCGTTGGCCGCCGTTACCCAAAAGCTGGAGCTGATGGTGGCCGTGCGCCCCACCTTTCATAACCCCGCCCTGCTGGCCAAGCAAGCGGCCAACATCGATTTGATCAGCAACGGCCGGCTCAGTTTGAACGTGGTATCGTCGTGGTGGCAGGATGAGGCCACCAAGTACGGCGTGCAGTTCGAAAAGCACGACGACCGGTACGCCCGCACGGCCGAGTGGCTGGACGTGGTGACCAACCTGTGGAAGCAGGACCACTTCAGCTACAGCGGCAAGTACTACCAGGTGGCCGACAACGTGCTGCAGCCCAAGCCCGCCAAGGCCCCGTTCCTGTACGCCGGGGGCGAGTCGGAAGCGGCCAAGAACCTGATTGCGGCCCAGTGCGACGGCTACGTGATGCACGGCGACGACCCGCAGGCCATTGGCCGCCGCATCCGCGACCTGAGCGAGCGGCGCGAAAAGCTGGGCCTGCCCCGCATGAAGTTCGGGGTGGCTGCCTACAGCATCGTGCGCAACACCGAAACCGAGGTAAAGAAGGAGCTGGCCCGCATCACCGACGTGCAGGGCTCGGCCGCGGGCTATAAAAACTACCAGCAGTGGCTGGCCGGCACCCAGCTCGAAAACCAGGTGAGCCTGGCCGATTACTCCGTTTCCAACCGGGGCCTGCGCTCCGGCCTCACCGGCACGCCCCAGCAGGTAGCCGACCGCATCGGCGCGTTTGAGGACGCCGGCGTCGACCTGTTTCTGCTGCAGTGTAGCCCGCAGCTGGAGGAAATGGAGCGGTTCTCGGAAGCCGTCATCCAGGTTCTGGTCTAGCGCCCGAATTCCCGGCAGCCGGGGGTGGGCTCAGGGCCCATTCCCGGCTTTTTTGTGCCGGTCCGCGCCGGGGCGGACTCCGTTGTCATCCCGCAGTATCCGTCACCCGCAACTTCCTTCCTTCATGTTGAAACCTACGCTTTTTACCACCGCGCTGGCGCTGCTGCTGGCCGGCCCGGCCCTGGCCCAGACCAATAGCCCCACCAGCTACTACTTCCCCGGTAGCGCGGCGGCGGCATTTGACCCCGCAGTGCCCACCCCGGAGCAGTTTCTGGGCTACCCCATCGGCACGCACTACACCCGCACCGACCAGATTGTGGCCTACCTGAAGGAGCTGGATCGGGTGTCGGACAAGGTGAGCGTGCGGGTGATTGGCAACACGTTTGAGGAGCGGCCCCAGGTGGTGGCTACCATCACGGCCGCCGAAAACCAGCAAAATCTGTCGCAGCTGCAAAAAGCCCGGCGGGCGTTGGTGGACCCGAAGCTGCCCGCGCCCGACTACCGGCAGCTGCCGGTGGTGGTGAGCCTCAACTTCGGCGTGCACGGCAACGAGAGCAGCTCCTCGGAGGCGGCCTTGCTGCTGGCCTACTACCTGACGGCCTCCACCAGCCCCGAAACCAAGCAGTGGCTGGAGCAGGCCGTAGTGACCATTGACCCGCTGGAAAACCCCGATGGGCGCGACTGGGCCTCGCACTGGTTTGATCAGAACAAATCCTGGCCCAACCCCACCGACCCGCTCGACCGGGAGCACACCGAGGCCTGGCCGGGCGGGCGCACCAACCACTTCTACACCGACCTGAACCGCGACTGGCTGGCCCTGACCCAGCCCGAAAGCCGAGCCCGCATGGCTTTCTTCCACGAGTGGTACCCGAACGTGATGATTGACTTTCACGAGATGGGCACCAACGGCACCTACTACTTCGAGCCCTCCAAGCCCTTCAGCACCGAAAACGACCTGATTCCGCGGGCCACCTACGAGGTGCTGAACGTGCACCTGGCCAAGTACTTCGCCAAGTCGCTCGACAACCTCGGCTCCCTGTACTGGACCAAGGAACAGTTCGATAACCTCTCGCCCATCTACGGCTCCACCTACCCCGATTTTCAGGGCGGCGTGGGCGTGACCTTCGAGGTGGGCAGCTCCCGCGGGCTGGCCCAGGAAGGCACGAACGGCGTGGTGACCTTCCCCTTCACCATCCGCAACCACGTGGCCACCGGCCTGGCCACGGTAAAGGGCGCCGTGGAGGAAAAAGACCTGTACCTGCGCCACCAGCGCGACTTTTTCGCCTCGGCCCTGACCGACGCCAAGAAGTTTCCGACCAAGGCCTACGTGTTCGGCAACGCCGCCGACGAGACTTTGACCAACCGGTTCCTGAGTTTGCTGCTGCAGCACAAGATTGAGGTGCACGAGCTAAGCAAGAGCGTCACCCTCGACAAGCAGACCTTCGAGCAAGGCAAGGCCTACGTGGTGCCCACCAGCCAGCCCCAGTACCGCATCGTTCATTCCCTGTTCGAGGAGCTGACCACCTTCCACGACAGCGTGTTCTACGACGTGACCGGCTGGAGCCAAGCCCACGCCTACGGCCTGGCCGTGGCCCGGCAGAAGAATACCAGTCTGGTGCAGGGCGCGCGCATTACCGCTCCCAAGGTGCTGGCCGGCACCGTGCGCGGCGGGCAAAGCAGCTACGCCTACCTGCTGCCGTGGTCGGATTACAACGCGGCCCGCGCCCTAGTGGCCCTGCAGCGCGCCGGCCTGACGGCCAAAGTCAGCTTCAAGCCCTTCCGGGCCGGGGCCGACGAGAAGACGGCCACCGATTTCGGCTACGGCACGCTGGTTATTCCCGTAGCTGCCCAGGCGCTGCCGGCCGATTCGGTGTTCCAGATTGTAAGCCGGGTAAGCCGCCAGAACCAGGTGACGTTTACCGGCGTGACCACCGGCTTCAGCCTGGGCGGCATCGACCTGGGCTCGAACAACGTGCGCACCGTGCCCGAAACCAAAGCGGCCCTGCTGGTGGGCACGGGCGTCAATGCCGCCGAAGCGGGGGAGGCGTGGTTTGTAGCCAGCCAGCAGCTGGGGCTGCCGCTCAGCCGCATCGAGGTCGGCAACTTCGGCCGGGCCCCGCTGGGCCGCTACAACACGCTGGTGCTGGTAGGCGGCTCCTACGCGGCCCTCGACAAGTCCACCGTGGAACGCCTGCGCCGCTGGGTGCAGGACGGCGGCACGCTCATCACCCTGAAAAACGCCTCGGAGTGGGCTATCAAGCAGGGTATCGTGAAGGAAAAGCTGCTCATCCCGGCCCACGGCGGCTGGGCTGATTCCACCGCCCTAGCCGAAGCCAGCCCGCTTTCGACGCCCAAAGCCGGTGCGCGCCCGGCGGCCGGACTGCCCGTGGCCCGGCGCGCCGACTTCGTGAGCCAGGAGCAGGAGGGAACCCGCGCCATTGCCGGCTCCATCTACCAGGCCGATATCGACATCACCAACCCCATCGGCTTCGGGCTGACCAGCCGCCGGCTGTACGTGTTCCGCAACGGTACCACCTTCCTGCGCCCCAGCCGCAACCCGTACGCCACCGTGGTGCAGTACGCCTCGGCCCCGCTGGTGAGCGGCTACGTGTCGAGCAACAACCTGCGCCAGATCAGCAGCTCGGCGGCCGTGGTGGTAAGCAAGGTGGGCAGCGGCCGGGTGGTCTTGTTCGCCGACGACCCCAACTTCCGCCACTACTGGCACGGCACCTCCCGCCTGTTCAGCAACGCCCTGCTGCTGGGCGGCCTGCTGAACCTGCCCGACGGTCCCGCGGCCATTTCGGCCGAGCAGGAGTAGGCTGGGGGCGGCCGGGGGCCTGCCTCCGGCCGCCCGAGGCCACCTTCCTTTCCACCCGTATTCACCCGTTTCCTTCCGCCCGCTATGCGTTTCTCCTCCGCTGAACCCGTTCTCCGGCCCGCGTCCACCAGTCGCCCGGCCGCCCTTGGCGCGCCGCCCCGCGATGCCCGCCGTTTTGCCATCCTCACCTGCATGGACGCCCGCCTCGACCCCACCCGCCTGCTGGGCGTGCCTGAGGGCAGCGCCCACGTTATCCGCAACGCCGGCGGCCACGCCACCGACGAGGCCATCCAGACCCTGATTCTCACGCACCAATTGCTGGGTACGCGTGAGTGGTTTCTGATTCAGCATACCGACTGCGGCGTGCGCCTTTCTGACCTCGAAGTGGCCACCACCCTCGGCAGCCGGGTGCCCACCATCGTTTCGGCCGGCCGCGCCTCCTTTTCCGACCTGCGGGCCGCCGTGGCCGCCGACCTGGCGCGCATCCGCCAGCATCCGCAGGTGCCGGCCGGGGTGCTGGTGTTCGGCTACGTGTACGACGTGCGTCTGAATGAGCTGCTGGAAGTGACGCCCGGCTAGCCAAGACGGCCGCTTTCGGCTTGGTTCTGCTTACCTGCCCTTTACCCGTTCATCTATTGCCATGAAACTAGACGTTCTGATGCTGGCCGCGCACCCCGACGACGCCGAGCTGGGCTGCGCCGGCACGCTGCTGCGCCACGTGGCCGCCGGCCGCCGCGTGGGCGTGGTCGACCTAACCCGCGGGGAGCTGGGCACCCGGGGCTCGGCCGAGCTGCGGGACGAGGAAGCCCGGGCAGCCGCCCGGATTCTGGGCCTGCAGGTGCGCGAAAACCTGCGCATGCGCGACGGATTCTTCCGCAACGACGAAGCCCACCAGCTGCGCGTGGTGGAAGTTATCCGCCGCTTCCAGCCGGAGCTGGTGCTCACCAACCCGAACCACGACCGGCACCCCGACCACGGCCGCGCCGCCGACCTGGTGCACGACGCGGCCTTCCTGGCCGGGCTGGCCGGGGTGCAGACCCGGTGGCAGGGCGCGCCGCAGGCACCCTGGCGGCCCCGGCTGCTGCTGCAGGCCATTCACAACAGCTACGTGCGCCCCGATATCGTGGTGGATATTACCAGGTTCTGGGAGCAGAAGCTGGCGGCCCTTACGGCGTTCAAAAGCCAGTTTTACCACCCCGAGTACGAATCCGAAGAAGCCACTACGTACATCTCCACCCCCGACTTCCTGCGCATCCTGGAGGCCCGGGCCCGGGAGCTGGGTAGCTACATTGGGGTGCAGTACGCGGAGGGCTACACCAGCCGCCGCCCCCTGGGCCTCGACGATCTGCTGCTGCTACGCTGAGCGGCGGCCGAGAGCGGATGCCCAGTAAAACCCCGGTCCGGCAGATGGACCGGGGTTTTTTGTGCGGGTAATCCGACATTTGCCCTACTTTTTTGCCACCGCCTGCCGCCGCTACCCTGTGGCCCGCCGCGCTTTCCGCAGCCGGTGGCCGCGGCGGATTTCCCGTATGCTTCCCTACCAAACGCTCCTTCCCCTGCAGCGCGGCGCCTCGCCCGGTCTGCCCCAGCAGATTGCCGCCGGCCTTATTGACCTGATCCGGCGGGGCGTACTGCCGTTCGGGGCGCGGTTTCCGGGTGCCCGGCAGCTGGCTGGGCAGCTCGGGGTGAACCGGCAAACGGTGGGCCTGGCCTACGAGGAGCTGCAGGCGCAGGGCTGGCTGGTGCAGCGGCCCCGCACCGCGCCGGTAGTTTGCGCGCAGCTGCCCGAGGTGCCGGGCCAACCTTTGCCGGTTGCCGCCGGGCAATTCCCGGCCCGTGCTGCTTTTCAGTTTACCAAAACAGCGGCGGCCCCGGCCGGACAGTTACCCGCCCAATCAACCCTGGTGCTCGATGGCGGCTCGCCCGATGCGCGGCTGGTCCCGCATGCCTTGCTGGCGCGTAACTACCGATTGGCCTCCCGCGGGGCTGCCCGCCGTCCGCATCTGCTGGGCTACGCGGCCCCCAACGGGGTGCGGCGCCTGCGTGAGCAGCTGGCCCGCTACCTGCACGACACGCGCGGCGTGCCCGCCACGGCCGACCATGTGTTCGTCACCCGGGGCAGCACCATGGCCTTCTTTCTGCTGGCCCAATTGCTGGTGCAGGCTGGCGATACGGTGGTGGTGGCCGCGCGCAGCTACGCCGAGGCCGATGCCATTTTTCAAAGCCGCGGGGCCCGGCTGGCGCGGGTGGCCGTGGACGAGCACGGGCTGGTGCTGGATGAACTGGAAGTCCTCTGCCGGCGGCAGCCGGTGCGGCTGCTCTACGTAACGCCCCACCACCACTATCCCACCACCGTCACGCTGTCGGCCGCGCGGCGGGTGCGGCTGCTGGCCTTGGCCGAACAGTACGATTTCATTGTGCTGGAGGATGACTACGACTTCGACTATCACTACGCCGAAGCACCCATCCTGCCTCTGGCCAGCGCCGACCGGCGCGGGCGGGTCATCTACACCGGCTCGCTGAGCAAGGTGCTGGCCCCGGCCTACCGCATCGGCTACGTGGTGGCCCCGGCGGAGGTGCTCGCGGCGCTGGCCCCCATCCGGGTACTGGTAGACCAGCTGGGCGACCCGCTGCTGGAAACGGCCGTGGCTGAGCTGTTGGCCGACGGTACGCTGCACAACCACCTGGCCCGCTCCCGGCAGCAGTACCAGCATCGGCGCGACGTATTCTGCGCGGCGTTGCAGGCGCGGCTGGCCCCGTGGTTTACCTTCGTGCCGCCCGCCGGGGGGCTGGCCGTGTGGGGGCGTTTTGCGGCGGGCGTCGACCTGCCGAAGCTGGCGCAGCGCTGCCAGGAGCTCGGGCTACTGATCAGCGACGGGCGGGCCTACCAGCTGCCGACCGAACCCCAACCCTCGCACCTGCGCCTGGGCTTTGCCGTGCTTACGCCCGCCGAGCTGGAGCGCAGCGTGCGAATACTCGAAACGGCTTTGCGCGCGCTGCATTAGCCGGGGCTACTGCAACCCGGCTGCCGAATGGGGGCCCGGCGCGTACTGCATTTCCCGCATCGTGGCGGCGGCCACCTCCGGCCCTAGCAGGCGGCTTACCACGTGCAGGGCCATGTCGATGCCGGCCGAGATGCCGGCGGAGGTAATCACCTGGCCGTTGTCGGTCCAGCGCTGCTCCGGGGCCACGGTGGCGGCGGGCAACAGCTCCTGCAGCTGATGGGCCACGGAGTAGTGGGTGGTGACGGTGAGCCCGTCGAGCACGCCGGCCTTGGCCAGCACGAAGGCTCCCGTGCACACCGACAGCACCAGCTCGGCCGTGCGCATGTGCCGGCGCACCCAGTTTAAAATCACCTCGTTGTGCATCTCCCGGCGGGTGCCCAGCGGGGTGCCGTCGGCCAGCAGGCTCGCCCCACCCGGTATCAGAATGATATCCGCGTCGGGGTGATCCTGTAGTCGGTAAGTGGGGTTCACTGACAGGCCGTTGCGGGCGAAGACGGGGCTGTGCTCGGCCACGGTAAACACGTTAAAGGGACGCTTGCCGTCGACCTCGGTGACGGCGAATACCTCGAACGGGCCGGCGAAATCCAGCACTTCAACGTCGTGAAACAGCAGAATGGCAACTTGGTACATGGGAGAATAGGGTAGGAGAGTTAGCAGGTAATCGGCGCTGGAGTATGGCTTGCCGTAGAGTAAACCGTAATGCAGCGCCGGTTCCGTCTGCAAAGGTGGGACCGGTGGCGGGTGCGCCACCCAGCCAGTTGCCGGAAAAGTGTCCCGCCAGCTGTAGCCCGAGTTGGGCCGCTTGTTCCGGGTGCCGGTCCGCATTGCCTGCGTTGTACACCGGCCGGGCCGGTGTGTATGACCGGCTTCCGGTAATATATTGAGACTGATACAGCTTCTGTTTCAACGTATTCTTCCTTTATGCGCGTCAGCCCGGAAAGCAGGCAACTTGGGCCGCGCATGCAACCTGCGCGCCGCCCGCTGCCTCTTGTGGCAGGTATTTCTTTTTGACGTATTCGCGTGATGCTCCCTACTTCCTCCCCGCCGGTGCTGCTGGCCCTGGCCCTGCTGGTGGCCGGCTGCCGCAAGGAAAAACTGGAAAACTGCCCCGGTCAGTGCACCGTCATCACCGGGCAGCTGCTCACCAGCGGCCTGCAACCCCTGGCCGGAGCTCCCGTTACGGCCCGCTGGCACAGCGGCCAAGGCTACTCCGCGCCCCGGACCCGAGCCCGCGCCACCACCGATGCCAACGGCCGCTTTCAGGTGAGCTTCTACGTGAAGGAAGACGAACGGCAGCAGGGCTACTTCGACCTGATGTACGAGGTCAGCAAGAGCCGCTACTACGTGCTCGGCAACACCGACGGCCCGGATACGGGGGCGGCGGGGCGGCGGCGCGACACCACGTATCACCTGCCTCCCTTCCTGATTCCGCGCAAAGCCTACGTGAAGCTCACCGTGCCCAACCCCGACCAGATCCAGGACTACTTTGCCGTGAGTTTCACCAGTGCCCACCTGCACGAGCTGCAGGTTACGCCGCAGTCCATTGGGGGCGGGAGCTCAGTGGGAATTCCCCGGCAGGGCACCCCGTTTACTACGCTCCTGGAAGTAGCCGGCGACCAGAAAATCTACGTGCAGGCCACGCGTGGCAGCAACGGCGCGTACGTGCGCACCCTGGATTCCCTAATCGTGTCGGCCGATGTTACCCGGGAGCTCACCGTGCGCTACTAAGTACAATAGGGGAGGCCGGCGGACAGGTGGAAGGCGCAGCTGATGGTTGCCACTCAGGCGCGGGCGGGGCGCCACAAAGGCCCCACGGCCAAAAGCAGCACGGCCACGTTGAACACCGCGTTGGAGGCGTTACCGGAGGCTATCGAGCCTGCGCTGTCCAGTACAAACCAGCTGAGCACGCCCAGGAGCACGGCGCGGCGCACGGCTTCCGGAGCGTGGTCGTACACGCTGGTGGCCAGCAGCCAGATCATCACGCCCCACCCCACCAGAAAGCCCCCGGTAAGCGCCGCTAAAAACTGGGTATCGGGGTGGGTGAAGGTGGTGCGGCCGTCGAGGGGCCAGCTGAGCAGATCCAAGGTGAAACGGGCGGGTTCCGCAGTGGCCGCCCTGGTGCCGAGCGTGAAGACGGGGCCGAAAATACCGACGACAATGGCCGTAATTTTCAGCCAGAACCGGTGAAACGAGTGAGACATACTGTGCCAGAAAGGTGAATCCGGCGCATAGATACAAGCGGCCCGACCGCAGTTTTAGACGCTACCGTCCATTTCCCGGAAGCGGCGTGCCCAGGGCCTGAATCAAACCCGTCAGGCGGGTAAAATAGGCCGTGAGCCACTCCCGCGTGAGGGTGGCCTCGGTCAGCTGCAGATAAAAATTCTCCAGCGCCAGCTGAAAGATGCCGCGCAGTAGATGCGGGGGCAGGTCCAGCCGCAGCTCCCGGGCCCAGAGCATGATGAAAGCCTCGGCCGGCGGGCCGGAAGCCTGGGTCAGGCAGTGGTGGTACCGCTCGTCCTGCCGGTGCACGCGCAGCTGCCGCTGAAACAGCAGATCGGTGCGGTGCTCCAGCAGCACCGTCACCAGCTCGGGGCAGATGCTGCGGCAGGCCGCTTCCCGACCGGCCAGCTGCTGCGCCCGCGCCACGTGGTACTCCAGCAGCTGCTCCAGGAACACGTCCAGATCGGCGAAATGGTGATAAAACGAGGATTTGCTGATGCCCACCTTCTGGGCCAGCACCTCCACTTTCAACCCCTGGGGGCCGGTAGCGGCAAACAGCTCATAGCCCGTCTGCCGCCAGATGGTAGTCGGATCTTGTCGCATCGTTCCCGCGAAGATAGCCTACCGTTGGTAGGTGCCCTTATGCCGGCCGCACCATGGCTACTGCCCCAGCACCAGCCCGCTGAGGGGCGGCACCTCGGCGGTGGCTCCGCTGGTGCGGGCCTGGGTGAGCAGGTTGGTCCAGCGGCCGGCGGCGGGCAGCCGGAAGGTGGCCGGGGCCGCGCCCATGTTGAAAAGCACCACAATCTGCCGGCTGGGCTGCTGCTTATCGTAACGGCGGTAGGCCAGCTGGCCACCCTGGGCGGTCAGGAATTCCAGCTCGCCGGTGCGCAGCACGGGGTGGGTTTTGCGCAGGCGGATGAGCTGCTGGTAGTAGGCAAACTGCTCCTTATTAAAGCCGATGGGGTCGGTGGGGCTGGGGCCGGGCTGGTAGTTGTGGCGGGTTTCGGGCTCGAACGACAGGCCCGGCCAAGTCAGGGGCTTGCGGCAATCGGGGTCGTCGGCGCCCCACATGCCCATTTCCTCGCCGTTCCAGATTTGCGGGGCGCCCAGGCTGGTGTACTGGTGCAGCAGGTAGAGGCGCAGGCGCTGGTAGGTTTCGGCGTCGGGCCGGCTGGTGCGGTAGGCCGGGTCGTCGTGGGGCGTGGCGCGCAGCTTGTACTGGTTGGGGTTGTAGAAGTCGGAGAGCAGGCGCGGGGTATCGTGGCTGGAGCTCACGTTCATCATGGCCTGGCGGGTGGCCACCGGCAGGCGGTTCCACTGCAGCTGCAGACTGTCGCGCAGCCCGGCCGCGTCGAGGTGGTCGGCGGTATTTTTGGCGAAGAAGCTGCGGGCCGGGCGGTAGGCCTGGTAGAACATCACGGCATCGAACACGCCGGCCGCGCCGGTGTAGGGCACCGGATTCATGAGCCGGCCCGGAAACGCCTCCCACCAGATTTCGCCCACCAGGTAGGCCTGCGGGTTGATGCCCTTCACGAACTGGTGGTACTCGCGCCAGAAGCCCATCGGCAACTGGTCGGCCACATCGAGGCGGTAACCGTCGAGGCCGCGCGTTACGTCGCCGTCGGGGGCCAGCCAGCGCCGGGTGGTGGCCAGCACGTGGGCCTTGGCACCGGGGTTCAGTTGGCCCTCATAGGGGTGGCCGCTGCGGCGCGGCACGGGCACATCTATTTTCTTGATTTCGGGCAGGCTGGGTACACCCGCCCAGCCGGTGTAGGCAAACTCGTTGGGCGCGGTGGCCGGGTTGTCGAAGGCGTCCACGGCGTACCAGTCGCGGAAGGCCGACTGCTGCTGGCGCTGCACCACATCCTGCCAGGCCCAGAACTGGGTGCCGGTGTGGTTCCAGGAATAGTCCAGAATGAGGCGCATGCCGCGCCGGTGGACCTCGGCAATGAGCTTGAGAAACAGCCGGTCGGCGGCCGTCCAGCGCCAGGTGGCGGGGTCATTGGGATTTTCCTGGGCCATCAGTCGCAGGTCACCGGCCGGGTCGGGGCCGAAGTTGACGTCCACGTGGTGGTAGTGGCGGGCGTCGTACTTGTGCAGGGAAGGCGCGTCGTTGATGGGGTTCAGAAACAGGGCCGTCACGCCCAGCTGCTGCAGGTAGTCGAGCTTGTCGAGCACGCCCTGCAGGTCGCCCCCGAAGCGGCGCAGCGTCATGTTGTCGTTGTGCGAAAGGCCGGCCGCTTTGGCCCAGGGCTCGGGCGCGTACCAGTTGTGGGTCCAGGGCGTCACCGACCAGCCGGCCGGCACTGGCAGCACCCCGGCCATGGTGGCGGGCGTGGGGTCGTTGGTGGGGTCCCCGTTGGCGAAGCGCTCCACGAAAATCTGGTACCATACCGCGTCGCGGGCCCAGGTGGGCGGTGTGGGAGTGGCGGCCCGGGCCGCCGCGGGGGCCGCCAGCAAAGTCAGCAAGGGCAGTAAACGGAGAATATTTTTCATCGATACGGAAAAAAAGACAACCAGCCGGGCGGGACCGTCCCGCCCGGCATCGGCACTTAGAATACTAGCCGGGCCCCGCCCCGCACCAGCGCCTGGTGGGGCACAGTGGGCGTGGTCAGTACTGTGTCATTCAACGAAATACGGCCCGTGTGGTCGGCGTTGTTCCGGGTAATAGTCAGCGTTTTGCCGCCGCCTACGTGCACTACGGCCCGGCTTACCAGGGGGCGGCCCAGCACGTAGTCGCCCGCGGCCGGATTGACCGGGTAGAAGCCCAGTACGGCGAAGATGTACCAGGCCGACATCTGCCCGCAGTCGTCGTTACCGGTGAGGCCGTCCGGGGTGTTGCGGTAGAACTCCCGGCAGATGCGCGCCACCAGGGCCGGGCCCCGGGCGGGCGTGTCGGAGTAGGCGTAGAGGTAGGGCACGTGCTGGTCGGGCTCGTTGCCGTGGGCGTACTGGCCGATGAGGGCCTCCTGGCCCAGATGCTTGTTGGCCCCCGTGGCCCGGATGCTGAAGAAGCTGTCGAGCTGAGCGGTGAAGGCCCCGCGGCCCCCCAGCAGGCGGGTGAGGCCCGCCACGTCGTACTGGGCCGGCGTCCAGAAGTACTGCCAGGCGTTGGCCTCGGTGTAGTCGCCGGGGTTGTTCATGGGCGAGGTGGCTTCCAGCGGGCGGAAGGGCGTGCGCCAGCGGCCCCGGCTGTCCCTGCCCCGCAGCAGGCGGGTGGCGGGGTCGAAGAGGTTGCGGTAGTAGCCGGCCCGGCGGGCGTAGGTGGCAGCCACGGCCGGCTGGCCCAGCTGCCCGGCCAGCTGGGCCACGCAGTAGTCGTCCACGCCGTGCTCCAGAGTGCGCGACACGGCCTCGTTGGGCAGGCTGTCCGTAGGGTAGTAGCCGTAGCGGTTCAGCAGCGGCCAGTTGCTGTTTAGGTGGTTTTCCGTGGTCGACTGCACCATCTGGCGCAGGGCTTCGCGGCCGGAAAAGCCACGGAAGCCCTTGGCGTAGGCGTCGGCCAGCACCGGTAGGGCGTGGTTGCCAATCATGCAGTAGTTTTCCTGCCCCCAGATGGTCCAGATGGGCAGGAAGCCCGCCGCCCGGCCGTGCGCCAGCATCGACGAGGCGAAGCCATCCACCCGCTCGGGCGCAATAAGGGTGTAGAGCGGGTGCACGCCGCGGTAGGTGTCCCAGAGCGAGAGGGTGGAGTAGTAGGCCTTGTGCGGGGCCACCCGCACCGAATCGTCGGGCCCCCGGTAGCGGCCGTCCACGTCGACCACGTTGCTGGGCTGGATGAACAGCCGGTACAGGCAGCTGTAGAATACTTCTTTCTCGGACCGCGAGCCGGTAACCTCAATGCGGCTCAGGTACTGGTTCCAGCTCTGCCGGGACTGGGCCACCACCGCCGCAAAGTCCCAGCCCGGCAGCTCGGCTTGCAGATTCCGGCGGGCCCCGGCCACGCTCACCGTCGAGAGGGCCACCTTAGTGAGCAATGTGCTGTCGGGCAGCGCGAAGCGCAGCAGGTAGCGCGGCGCGTTGTCGCGGGGGCGGCGGGGCAGCGGCGTAGCCTCCGTGAAGGGCTGGTTGAAGGAGATGACGAAGAAGTATTTGCGCTCCACCCAGTTTTTGGTGTGGCAGTACCCGCTGATGGTTCGTTGGTTTTCCACCCGCACGGCGCTTTCCAGCACCAGCGAGTCGGTGAAAAAGCGCAGGCCGTGCTGCAAGTCCACCAGCAGCCGGGCCTGGGCCGTGGGGTAGGTATAGCGGTGCAGGGCTACGCGCTCGGTGGAGGCCAGCTCCACCCGCACCCGGTTGCCCAGCGTCACGGCGTAGTAGCCCGGCGAGGCCCGCTCGGTGCTCTTGGCGTAGGACTGGCCGAAGTGCGTGGCCGTGTCGGACGTGACGGGCTGCAGCAGCACGTCGCCCAGCTCGCTGATGCCGGTGCCGCTGGCCCGGGTCTGCGAAAAGCCCAGGATGCGTGGGGCCCGGTACTGGTAGCCGCTGGTGTAGTCCCAGCCTTGGTCCACATTGTCGGGGCCGGGCTGCACCAGACCAAACGGCCGGCATGGTCCCGGGAAGGTGTGGCCCGTGCCATCGGTGCCGATAAAGGGATTCACGAACCGGGTATAATCGGGTGTGGCCGACGGGCCTGGCGGGCGGCAGGCCCCCAGCGTCAGCCCCGTCAGCAGCACGAGCAGGAATCGGCAGAATGCATTCATAAATCGGCAGTAACAGCAGAAAGAAGTTCCTCCGGCGCGGGGTACTCTGGCGGCGGGCCGGAGCCGGCCGCTTTTCCCGGAAGGCCCAATGCAAAAGTAGAGGCTGCGTAAAGCGGGTTTTTCCGCCGGATTGCAAATGCTGACTCTCTATTGAACAGATTGCCGACATATGCGCCCAGTTGGCGCAAATTCGTAGCACTTTCCGTTGCTCATCCATGAAACTGCACTTCGAAAAGATAACCCCGGCCGCCGGCACGCCCCTGGTGGTGCAGCGCGTGGTGGAGGAGGCGTTTACCGGACCCCTGCACTTTCACCCCGAGCTGGAGCTGACGCTCATCGTGCGCAGCGGCGGCCAGCGCTACGTGGGCGACAGTCTGGAAGCCTTCGAGGCCGGCGACGTGGTGCTGCTGGGCGAAAATCTGCCGCACCGCTGGGCCAGCCCGCTACCTGCCGCCCCCGGTACGCCCGCCGAAGCCGTGGTGGTGCAGTTCGGAGCCGACGTGGCCACGGCCGACTGGTGGCAGCGGGCGGGCGGCCAGCACGTGGCCCAATTGCTGCACGAGAGTCGCCGGGGGCTGTGCCTGCTGGGTGCTGCCCGCGAGGCCGCCGCGCAGGTGCTGCACACCCTCCCGGAGCTGCCCGCCTTCGAGCAGGTACTTGCCCTGCTGGGGCTGCTCAGCCAAGTGGCCCGCTCCGGCGACTACCGCCCCCTGAGCAGCCCCAGCTTCCGGGTGCCGCTGCGCCAGGAAGACAGCCGCCGCCTCAACCAGGTGTACGGCTACATCTATGAAACCCTGACCACCGGCCCCGACCTGGGTACGGCCGCCGCCGCCCTGCACCTGAGCCCCTCGGCGTTCTGCCACTACTTCCGCAAGCACACCCAGAAGACGTTTTCGCAGGTGGTGAACGAGGCCCGGGTGGGGCAGGCCCAGCAGCTGCTCATGACCACTGACCGCCCCGTGGCCGACGTGGGCTACGCCTGCGGCTTTAACAGCCTTTCCAACTTCAACAAACAGTTTGCCCGCGTCGTCGGCTGCGCCCCCACCCGGTTCCGCCGCCGCTACCAGTAATGTCGCCGGGGGCCGGCTCGCCGGCCCGGTTCGCCTTTTTTCCTCCCATGAAACACCTTCTGATGCTCACCGCCTGCTGCCTGACGGCCGCCGCGCCCGCTGCGGCTCAACCCACGCCCGGGTCCGCCGCGCCCGTACCCGCCACCGCCTTTCAGATGGTGCAACCCCGGCCGGCGGCCTTCGAGCCGCTGTGGTTTGGGGAGGTGAAGCCCACCGGCTGGCTGCTGGCGCAGATGCGCCACGATTTGCAGCACGGCTTCGTGGGCCAGCTCGACGCGCTGGTGCCCGACCTGATTACCCGGGATGACATCTACGGCCGCGACCGGCTGACCACAGCCGTGAAGAGCAAGAGCGTGGGGGCCATCAGCGCGCCCTCGCCGGCTGACGTGCAGTATTTGTGGTGGAACAGCGAAACCCAGTCGAACTGGTGGGACGGCTTCGTGCGCACGGCCCTGCTCACCGACGACGCGCCGGCCCTGGCCCGGGCCCGGCAGTACGTGAAGCGCATCCTCGCCACCCAGGACCCGGACGGCTACCTGGGCATCTACGCCCCCGATCTGCGCTTTCACTTCACCGGCGAAAACGGGGAGCTGTGGGCCCAGGCCACGCTGCTGCGCGGGCTGCTGGGCTACTACGAGACCACCCGCGACGCGCGGGTGCTGCGGGCTGTGGAGCGGGCCGTGGCCGTGACAATGCGCGCCTACCCGGTGCGGCAGTCGGCCCCGTTTGCGGCCGCCAGCGGGGGCGTGGCCCACGGCCTCACCTTCACCGACACGCTGGAGCGGCTCTACCAGCTCACCGGTCAGCAGCGCTACCGCGACTACGCGTTGTGGCTGTACGAGGACTTTTCGACCCGCCCCGCCACCGAGGCCGACGCCCAGTTGGGCCACTTGCTCGACCCGGACTACCGCTTTCAGGCCCACGGGGCGCATACCTACGAGCATCTGCGCACCGTGGTGCAGGCGGCCTACAACTCGGGCAACCCGGTGCTGCAGGCGGGCCTGCAGGGCTACCTTGCCAAGCTCGACGCCTGCCTGGCCCCCAGCGGCGGGCCCATCGGCGACGAGTGGATTGCGGGCCGGACGGCCAGCGCCGCGGCCACCGGCTACGAGTACTGCTCCATTCACGAGTTGACCGATTCCTACGCCCTGCTGCTGCAGCGCAGCGGCAATACCCGCTGGGCCGACCGCCTAGAGTGGCTCACCTTCAACGCCGGGCAGGGGGCGCGCTACCCCGGCGGCAGCGCCATTGCCTACCTCAAAACCGACAACTCCTTCTCCATGACCGGCCCGCTGCATCCCGGCGACGCCCCCGTGGGCAAGGACCCGCAGACGCGCTACAAGTATTCGCCCGTACACCAGGACGTGGCCGTGTGCTGCGTGCCCAATGCCGGCCGCCTCTACCCGTACTACACCCGCACTATGTGGCTGCGCACCCCCGAGGGCGGGCTGTTGGCGGCCCTCTACGGCCCCTGCGAAGTGCGCACCACCGTGCAGAATACCCCCGTGCACCTGGTGGAGGAAACGGCCTACCCGCTGGAGCTGACCGGCACCATCACCGTTTCGGCCGACAAGCCCACGGCTTTTGACGTGGTGCTGCGCCAGCCCGCCTGGGCCGGCCGGCTGCGGGTGAAAGTGCCCGCCGGGGCTACCGTGCGCGAGGCCGACGGACTGGTGTACATCCGCAAAATCTGGGGGCAGCAGGAGCGCATCCGCTTCGAGCTGCCGGCCGCCGTGCAGCAGCACACCGATGCCCAGGGCGACGCCTACTTCAGCCACGGCCCGCTGGTGTACGCGCTGCCGCTACCCGGCACTCCAACGGCCACCAAAGCCTACCCCGTACCCGGCTTCCAGGACGTGCAGCTGACCAGCACCGCCCCCGCTGACTTCACCCTGCCGACCCGGTCGGGCGCTTTCCGCCCCGTGCCGGCCCCCGCCGGCTTAATCGGCTGGGACCACACGCCCCGCCTGCGCGGCACGGTGCAGGCCCCGGGCAGCGCCCGGACGGTGCCGGTTGAGTTGCTGCCCATGGGAAGTACGGCCCTGCGCCGGGTTACGTTTGCGCGACCGGCTGCGTACCGTCCCTGAATAGTTAGCTGGTGAGCAGCAGGCGGGATATCCTCCACGTTGACGCGCTCTAACTCCCGGTCAGAGTGACGCGCACGATGGAAGGGACAGAACCGACGGAGTGAATGAAAGCCGAGCCCAGTAATAAGCGGATTCGTGAGTAAAGGTAGGAGAGAGGCGGGTGGGGATATGGGCGGAAGTAACGCAGATAGTTTACTGTCTGGTTGCTGGTGTAAGTAGCCGAGCAGGCTGCCTGCAGAGTACTGCCGAACGCCAAACGGGCTCCCGGAATATTTCCGGGAGCCCGTTTTTACAGAGTAGTGGCAGCAACTGGCTTACTCCAGCACTAGGCGGGCGGCCTGCGCGCCGCAGCGCACCACATACACGCCCGTAGGCAGCGCGGCCGGCAGCACCAAGCGGGCCGAGCCGTCGGCAGCGGTGCGGGTTGTGAGGACCAGTCGCCCGACGGCGTCGTACACCTGTACCGATGTGTCCGGCGTGGCTCCTTGCAGCGTGGCCGTGCCCTGGGTAGGGTTAGGAGCCAGCGTCAGGGCCGGGCGCGACTCGACGGCGCGCGTGATCACCTGCACTGATGAGTAGGCAACCGTCCCGTCCAGATCCACCTGGCGCAGGCGGTAGTATACCACCGTGGTCCCGTAGCGAGCTAGGTTTTTGTCCGTGAGCTGATATTCGTGGGGCTGAGTGCTGGTACCGTGGCCCGTTATCCGGCCCACAGCCCGGAACGTGCGCCCATCAGCGCTGCTTTCCACATCGAAGTGAGCATTATTACGTTCCTGCGCCGTAGCCCACTGCAGCAGTGCGTCGTTGCCCTTGCGTTCCGCCGTGAAGCGTACCAGCTCCACCGGCAGCGGCGAGCTGCCATAGGTACCGATGAACGTCTGGCTGAACGAGTTCACCGGGAAGGTCACCGTGCTGGCCACCGCATTGGCGGCGTTTGCCGAAATGGGGGCGTCAAACGCACCGTCGCTGTTGCTGCCGCGCTTGTAGAGCTTCAGGTTCGAGGGCGTTGATGCGTCGCCCGCGCTGATAAGGCCCTGATCCAGGGTGTACGTGATGTTGGCGGTAAAGCTGCTGGTGCTATACTTGTCCACAATCCAGTAGGCCCGGGTGTGGGTGCTGCGCAGGTTGGCATCACTCACCTGGGTGCCCAGCGGCGTACCTTCCAGGCGGGTCACCACCAAATCATAGGGCGTACCCGAGGCCGACGTGAAGTTGATGGCGACGTTGGTACCCGTGAACGAGTAGTTGCTGGCACTGGTAACCGACTGCAGATTGCTGACGCCGGCACCTATCGGAGCCGTGCTGACAATGCGGGTAGCACCGGTCAGGGTACCCGTTGAGCCGCTGATGCCGTCCGTAGTAGTCGCCCCGTTCTCGTTGAACTGCAGGTAGGATACCAGCCCGTTTTCCGTGCCGCTGAGCGTCAGGTGCCGCAGCTGGCGGATTTCCGTCTGGGTCAGGGCCCGGTTCCACTGGCTCACCTCGTCAATGTCGCCGGGGAAGAAGCTGGTGCCCGTCGTGCCGACCCCGCCAATAAAGCTGACGCTGGTGCCGGCCGGTGGCGTGCTGGTATTAAAGCTGACAACCGATTCTCCGTTGAGGTACACCAGCAGCGTGGTACCGTTGTAGGTAGCCACCACGTGGTTCCATTCACTGCCCTGAACGGTATTGGGGCCGGTCTGCTGGTTTACTGTAGTAGTGCCCGTGCCGAAGCCGGCCCCAAGGCGGCCGTTGCCGGTTACGAAGATGTAGGGCGCCGCCGAGTTGCCGGTACCATTGCCGAGCACGTAGTACGTGGTGCTGCCCGTACCAATAGCCGGCTTAATCCATACCGCCTGGGTGTAGCTCCCGGTCGGGGCCGGGGCCGGAGGAGTTGCCGCGCTGAAGTTGACATAGCCGGGAGTATTGCCACCCGTGAAGCGCAGGGCGGTACCCGCCACGCGGCTGATCTGAATGATCTGGCGGCTGCCGGCCGGAGCTGGGGTGCTGGGGTTTCTCGTGCTCGAGAACGAGCCGTCGAACAAGGTGAAGCTCGGCGCGGTGGCATCCAGTACGTTGCCGTTCGTGGCGTTGGCCGCTACGTCGTACGCCAGCCAGAAGTAGTTGGTGCCGGTAACCAGCTGCCGGATGCCCGTGATGGTGAAAGTGCCGTTCGGATTGGCCGTGGCGTTGCCGAACGGGGAGGCGGTGGTAAAGGCGGTGTTGGTGCCGGTGTAGTACACGCGGGCCGACGAAATGTCGGCCGGAGTGGTGCTGCCCGTCGTAGTGAACGTGAACGAAGTAGCGCTAATCGGCGCATCCGGTCCGCCCCCGATGACGATGGCCACCCGCAGAATCTCCTGGTTGGTGCTGCCCGCCACCACGCGGGCCGTGCTGGCCTGCGTAACCGCGCTGCTGCTGTAGGTAGCCGGAACCTGTACCGTAAAGGTGTTGGTGGCACTGGGGGCACTCACCAGCTGGCCGGGAAGCTGGGCCGTGGCGTATACCGTGTGCGTACCGCTGGTCAGGGCCGGCAGGCCGGAGTAAGTCCGGATCCAGGTGCCGCCCGAGTTGGGGGTGACGGCCGCACCAACCTGCACGCCATCAATGTATACCCGTACCGTGCTGCCAACCACGGCCGTGCCCAGGGAATTGGGCGTGCTGCTGGTCGTGGCGCCGTTGGAGGGGATGATGACAGTCGGGGCCGGCGTCTGGGGCTGGTTGTAGGTGACGCTGTAAGCGTTGCTGGCCGAGTTCAGGGTGTTGTTGTCATCCTGGGCTACACCGGCCACCAGGCTTACCGTAGTAGCTGTGCCGGGCGTGGTGGGCGTCACCGTGAAGGTATAAGGCCCCGCGCCGCTGCCGCTGAAGCTGCCGGTAGTCACGGTACCGTTCGTTACGGTCACGTCGGCATCGGTAAAGCTGGTGCCCACGCTCTGCGAGAAGCTCACCGAGAAGGGAATCGGCGAGGTAGCGGTGGTACCGCCCGTGGCGGCGGCCGTGCTGCTGACGGTGGCCGTCAGGTCCGGAGCCGTCACGTCGAAAGTCGCCGAGGTGAAGGTATCGTAGGTCGGAATGTTATTGGCCTGAATAGAGCCCACGAACACGTCGTTTACGAACACGTTGAGCCGCTGGTCGAGGGCGGTGTAGTTGCGCTGGATGGCCCGGAAGCGGATCTGGTAGCTGCCCGTAGGCACGCCCAGGTTCTGCGAGATGCTGGCGTTGTTGTCGCCGTTGCTCTGCACCAGGGCTACCGCGTCGCCGTCGGCGGCCGTCGAGCCAAAGCCGCTGTTGTTGCGCGACACGCCGGCCGTGCCGGTGAATCTCCAGGGCGTGGCCACTACGCCATCGGCCGTTTTTTTGAAGGTGCCTGGGTCTACGTTGTTCGTCTCGAAGCTGCCGTTTTGCAGGCCGTTGGCGAAGGTCGCGCCGCCGCTCAGCACCTGCACCGCATCCACAAAGGCGGTGATGTCGCCGTTGCCACTGGCACTGCCCGCTGCCTGAATGCGCAGGGTAGGAGCCGCCGCGAAGCTCTTGGTGATGGTGTACGTGGTGCCGCTGGTGTAGGGCACGTTGCTGAGCGTGGGCGTGACGCCCGCGCTGGTGTTCACATTCAGCCGGAGCGTGCCGTCGCCGGTACCCGTATTGACCGTCACCGTGTACGCCGTACCGTTCGTGCCGCCCACGCTGCTCACGCTGCTCACGCCGGCTCCGGTCAGGCCGGTAGTGGTCAGGTTAAAGTTGCTGGTCGTCAGGCCCGAAACCGTACCTGAGAAGGTAACCCGGTAGCTTACCGTGCCCGTAGCGGTAGGCGAGGGAGTGGTGCCGGTTACGGAGGCTACCGTGGCCGAGGGTTGCTGGTAAGTGAGCGAGTACGACGAGGGGGTGGCGGTGTTGAAGTTGCCGGCCGCATCCTGGGCCACGTTGGCGGGTACGGCTACCGTGGTAGCGGTGCCGGCCGTGGCGGGCGTCACCGTGAAGGTATACACCGTGCCGGGGCTGGTGCCAGTCACGGTACCGCCGGTAATCGAGCCGTTGGTCACGGTCACGTCGCCGGCCACGAAGCCCGTCACGTTTTCCGAGAAGGTCACCGTAAACGGAATGGGTGTGGTAGCCGTAGTGCTGCCGCTGGTGCCGGCCGTACTGCTGATGGCTACCGTGGGCCGGCTTTTGTCGATGTCGTAGGTCTCGCCACCAGTGAAGGGCACGTTGCTTATGCCCGGAGAAACACCCGTCGCGTTCAGCAGGTCCAGCCGTAGCGAATACGTGGAGCCCGAGCCGGTATTCACGGTAACGGTGTAGGTGGTGCCCAAGCCGCTTACGCTGGCCACGGAAGCCCCGCCGCTAAAGCCGCTGCCCTGCGCCGTTATGCCAAAACTATTGACGTTCAGGCCCGTCACAGGGTTGGCAAACGTCACGGTGTACTGTACCTGGCTGGCGTTGGTGGGGTTGGTGCCCGCCCGCACGATGGACGTTACGGTGGTTTGGGTAGTAAACGTCTGCACCGCGCCGTAGCTGGTGCCCGCCGCGTTAATGGCGTAGGCGGCCACGTAGTAGCGCGTACCTGCCGTCAGGCCCGAAACAGTTTCGGAGAAAGTGCCAGTGCCGCTGCCGTTGCTATACTGCGTCGTATTCGCGCCGCCCACGGTGGGATTGGTGTTGCTGCTGCTGTACACCACGCCGCGGCCGGTAACGCTAGCTCCGCCGTCGGCCGTTACGTTGCCGCCCAGCACGGCGCTGGTGGTAGTAATGCTCGTGGCCGCCGCCGTGGTTACGGTAGGAGCCGCGGCAGCCACGGAATTGCTGCCAATGCCGTTGAAGGAGTATACGCCGCCCGCTACTACAGTGCTGATATAGGTGCCGGTCAGGGAGAAACGGGAACGGCCCGTATTACTGGTGTTGGCCCCGTCGCCGACGTAGATAACGCTGTTGGGAATATCCACTCGTAAGCTTTGCGGGTTAATGAACGTCGTGGCCGAGTTGCCGGAGGCCAGTGTGGTCTGGCCCGTGCCATCCAGGTTGGCCGACGAAAGCCGGTCGTCGGCCGCCGGGATGCTGCTCTGTACCCAGTAAATCTTGCTGGCCGCCGTCTGGGCTTGCGCGCTAAAGCTGGCCAGCAACAATAACAGCAAGACTAGAAGCCCGCCCGCATTTACCCGGTCGGCTGTACGCCTGATTAGCGGGGGGCTGAGCGGGACTAGTGGCCCCCGTCGAACGAAATTGTAAGAGTTTATCATGAAAGAAACTGAATTAGTGAAGCAAAAAAAGCGGGTTGAATTAGGGGATGGAGGCATCAGTAGCAGTGACACCAAGGGCGCAGACAAGTTTTCAAGCCAGACGAGATACAGGTAGAATTCCGGCAGGTGTATAGGTACCGTATTGAGCGCAGGGACGCCTGATAGGTAGCTAGCGTAGCCGTGCCCGTGAGGGTAAGTACGCCAGAACTGGCATCGTACGAGTTGGCAATCCCGTTTTGGTTGATGCAATGCAGGTAATACTGGGCCGAAACAAAGCACCGCTGGTGGTGCTGTACACCACGCCACGCTCGGTTGAGGTGGTCAGGCCAAAAAAAACAGAGAAGGTCGGGCGCCCCCGGAAAGGCACCTGCCCGAAAAATGAAAACCCCGCTAATCAGTGTGACCGGGAGTCAGAAGCGAAAGGAAAGTGCCGTCAGCGGAGCCAGCAGCCCCACTGGCTGGCGCGTAACGCACGCTGTTGGCCGGCTCCGGCGGCAGGAGTTTTCACCGGAGCCGGCATAGTACACAGCAAGCAATAGGGCATAGCAATCATCTTTCTATCAAGCCGGTATAGCGCAGAATAGATTAGAATATTCCTGTTGCAAAGCTCGCCCGTAGCGGCATGCCGCGCCATGACATAAAGATGCTAGATGTTCAGCCCGCTGAGGCCGGTGGCTAGCCCCGGTGGCGCTGCAGGGCGCGGGCCAGCAACTCACCCTTGGAGTTGATGTGCAGCTTGCGGTACACGCTGCGGATGTGGTTGCGCACCGTATCGAGGCTGATGCCGTAGCGGCTGGCAATGAGCTTGTAGCTGAGCCCGTCCTCGATACCGCGCACGATGTCCAGCTCGCGGGCCGTGAGTGGCTCGCCTCCGAGGCCAGTTGCCGGGGCCGGCTGCTGACTCATGCGCTGGAAGGCCTGCACCACGTGCCGGGCCACGCCCGGGCTCATGGGCGAGCCGCCGGCCATTACCTGCAGCAGGTGCTCCTTAAGCTCGCGCAGGGGCGTGTCCTTGAGTAAATAGCCCACGGCCCCCGCGCACAGGGCCTGGTACACGCGCTCGGCCTCGGCGTACACGCTCAGCATCACCACCTGGGCCTGGGGCAGGCGAGCCTGCAGCAGCGGGATGCCCTCAATACCGGAGAGGCCCGGCAGGCCGATGTCGGAGAGAATCAGCTGGGGCGGGCGCGTGGCGGTGGGCAGCGCGGCCAGAAACGCCTCCACCGATTCGGCCACCAGCTCGCACTCGAACTCGGGCTGGGCGCACAGGTATTCCTGCAGCATCTCCCGGATGGGGGCCTGGTCTTCAATCAGGGCAAGGGTGTAGGGTGGCTCCGGCATAAGGCAAAGGTACGTGCCCCCTTGCCACCCCGGCCTGACATAAAGATGCCAGGGCGGCGCCGCGTTGGGTCAGGGAGCGGGCAGGCGGGCTTCGAGCCGGAACCCGGCCGGGCCGGGCGCTGCGTGCAGCGTGCCACCCAGCGCCTCAGCCCGCCGGTGCATATTGCGCAGGCCGTTGCCGCCCCCGGAGCGGGCCGGAGCCGGCTCACCGGCCGCCGATGCGGGGGCTGGCTGCCCGTTGTCCTGCACGCGCAGGCGCAGCTGGCCCTCGTGCCGGGCCACGCGCACCTGCACGTGGGTGGCGTGGCGGGCGTGCTTGACCACGTTGTGCAAAGCCTCTTTGTAAATCAGGTACAGGTGCTGACCCAGCAGCGGCGGCAGGGCCTCCTCCGGTCCGGCGTCAGTTACGTCGAAGTCCACGGTCAGCTGGGCGGCGGGCAGCACCTCGTAGGCGTGGTCGCGCAGGCGGGTGAGCAGGGCGGGTAGCGTGAGCAGTGGGGTCTGCAGGCCCCACACCACGTCGGTCATTTCGCGCCGGGCCCGGCGGCTGGTTTCGCTCAGGCGGCGCAGTCGGGCCTGGGCCGGAGCGTCGCTGGCCGGGCTGATTTCCTGCAGCAGGTCGGCCTGCATGCTCACCTGGGTGAGCAGGTTGCCCACGTCGTCGTGCAGGTCGGCCGCTAGTCGGGTGCGCAGGGCGGCCTCCCGCCGGGCCTGTCGCCGCCGAAACGACCACACCAGCCCCACCACTACTAGGGCCGTCAGTGCCAGCAGGGCCAGGAGCCCGGCCACCTGCTGCTGGTGGCGCAGGCGCTCCAGCTCCTGCTGCTGCCGCAGCACATCCAGCTGCAGCTGGGTGCGTGAGCGCAGGGCCCGGGCTTGGGCCGCCGAGAGCCGGCGGCGGGTATCCTCGCCGCTGAGCGTATCAGCGAAGGCCGCGGCCTGCGCCTGATAGTCATAAGCCCGGCGGAAGTCGCCCAGCTGGCCACTGGCGCGGGCCAGCAGCTGGGCCGCATCATGGGCCAGGGGCAGCAGGCGGTGCCCGGCGGCGGCGCTCAGGCTCAGCGCGGCGTAGGTGCGGGCGCTATCGGGGCGGGTGGTTTGCCAGGAGCGGGCCAGCAGCAGCGCCGCGCCGGCTGTCTGCTCGGGCATCTGCAGGCGGCGGGCCCGGGCCAGCAGCTGCCAGGCCGTGGGGCGCACGGCCGCCTCGTCGGTCAGCTGCGCGCGCATCTCAGCCAGCAGCAGCTCAACGGGCAGCAGACCCCGCTCGGTGTAGATAGTGCGGTAGGCCCGCAGCGTGCGGGCGTAGGCCCGGTGGGCGGCCTGCCACCGCCCCTGCCGGCGGTCAATGTCGCCCAGCCCCTGGTACACCACGGCCGTGCAGACCGAGTCCCGGACGGCGGGCAGCAGGTCGCGTGCTTCTTCCACGTACTGCCGGGCCAGCGTCAGCTCGCCCAGCCCCAGCTCCACGCGGCCGGCCTGCACCAGCTGCAGCGCCTCCACCTGGGGCCGGTGCAGGGCGCGGGCCAGCGCCAGCCCATCGAGGCTGGGGCCAAGGGCGGCGGCGTAGTCGCCCTGCTCGGTGTAGATGCGGCACAGGTTGTAATAGGCCCGCGACTGGGTAAGTGGGTTGCGGGTGCGCGTGGCCCAGGTCAGCGCCTGCCGGCTGTGGAACAGCGCCGAATCGTACTGATTGCGGACCCGGTAGTCGTAGCCGAGGGTGAAGTGGGCTTCCATGAGCCCGGGAGCGTAGCGTAGCCGCTCGGCCAGGGCCAGCGCCTGCCGGGCCAACGCCCGCGCCCGGGGCGGGTCGTTGAGGCGCAGGGCGAAGCCCAGGGTGTTGAGGCGCAGCACCCGCAGCGTATCAGGCCGGGGCTCCCGGGCCAGCAGCTCCGTGAGGCTGTCGCGCAGCACCCGCAGGTGCGGCAGCGGCAAGGGCAGGGTTTGGGCCTGTGCGGCCCGGGGCCACCCCAGCAGCCCCCAGCCCAGCACCAGCAGATACCCCAAACGTTTCATGCGCAGTGCCCGATTCAATGAGCGTGCAAGATAGCGGCGGCTTTTGGCGTTTGCCAACCTTTCTCGCTCCCCTGCTTGGAAGCTGGTATCGGGCTTTATGGCCTCACGGCCCGGCCGCTAGTGGTGAAGTGAGCAAACCGGCTAGGGCGCGGTGGGGGGATACTCGGCATAGTTTTCCCACTGGGCCGGGGTGGTCCGGTCGCCCAGCAGGCGGGCCAGCAGGGCCATAAACGTGGCATCGGCGTTGGAGCTGTTGCCCATCAGCAGAATGGCTTTGCCCGCCCGGCTGAACACCACGCTGTGGTTTTCCCAGCCGTCGTCGTGGCCTTCCTTGAAGTAGGCGGGGCCGTAGGGCGACTCGAACGTGCCCCAGCCCAGGCCGTAGCCCAACTGAATCGTGCGGTTGCTGTCGGCGGCCGCCACCGTGGCCAGGGGCCCGAACTGGCCGCGGTAGGGGATGCGCACCTGCCGGCGGATCATTTCCTGCTTGGTGGCCGGGCGTAAGCCACGGCCCTGCATCACGGCGGCCAGAAACCGGGCGTAGTCGGCCGGGGTGGTTTCCAGCGAGCCGGCCGCCCCGGCCGTAGTGCGGCGGCGTTTCGGCAGCGGCTGTCCCTGCTCGTCGTAGCCCAGGGCGTAGTTCTGTTCAAACTTGGGCTGCCACACGTAGCTGGTCTGGGTCATGCTCAGGGGTCGGAATACCCGCGCCTCGCTCAGCTGCACCAAGCTCTGCCCGGTCAGCTGTTCCACCGCTAGCTGCAGTAGCTGCAGGCCCTCGCCTGAGTACCAGTACTGCTGGCCGGGGTTGAATTTGAACCGCAGCTTTTTGTCCGGGGCAATCCAGCGCCAGTTGGGCAGGCCCGTCGTGTGGGTGAGGGACTGCCGGGCCGTAATCTGCTGCCAGCGCGCATCGCCCGCCAGATCCTGGTACTGCGGGTAATCGGGTATGGGTTTGGGCAGGTACTGCGCCAGCGGCCGGTCCAAATTCAGCTTGCCTTCCTCCACCAGCTGCATGACGAGGTAAGCAAATACGGCCTTGCTGAAAGAGGCCGCGTACATGCTGGTTTGGGGCGTGAGTGGCTCCTGGGCGGCCACGTTGCGGTAGCCGAAGGTGCGTAGGTATTGCAGGCGGTTGTGCTCAAACAGGGCCACGGCCAGCCCCGGCACCCGGGCCGAATCCATCAGGTGCCGGATGGTGCGGTCCAGGTAGGCGGGCGGGAGCGTGCGGCCATCCAGGGTGTGAAACGACCGGGTAGGCTGCGCTGTTGCCGGCTGTCCCAACTGACCTCCGCCGATCAGCAGCCCCAGCAAAGCGGCCAGCACGCGGCCAGGAAGAGAAATGCACGCGTAATCTGCCATAGCTACAGACTTATCGAATGAAAGGCTGAATGGAATACCTGACCAGTTGGTAGGCTCAGGGGCGGCACCGGCCACCGGAAGTCGGGGCAGTTGGCGGCTTAAAATACACGGAACTCAGGAATGGGACCTAAATCCTCAGTACTTGGCTGCTGAATATCTTAAAGTCCTTCTATCCTTCATCAACTTAGGTAATCCAAGTCTTTGCTGGGAGAATTATTAAAATGGAAAGTTTTATAAATGTAAAATTCATTATGTCAATTGGTTATGGCTGTGTGCTTACAACTGGCCGCTTACATGGAGCAGTTCCGTGAGGGCCAACCGGTAGTTGAGCTGCGCGGAAAGCAGGTCCACCTCCGCTTTGGCCAGCGTAGCCTCGGAAGTGAGTACTTCGGCCGGCAAGACCTTGCCGGCCGCCAGCGCGTCCTGCTTCACCTTCAGCTCAGCCGCGCGCAGGTCGGTGGCTTTCCGGGCGGCGGCGGTGAGGGCGGCGGCCTGCCGCAGCTGGCGATACGCTTTCTGCACCTCCCCGGCCACTTCCTCGCGGGTATACCGCTCGTTTTCCCGGGCCTGCCGCTGCTGCGACTCCCGCTGCTGCACCACCGCTTTCCGCTCCCCGAAGTCGTAGATGTTCCAGTTGAGCAGGCCACCCACCAGCACGCTGTTGCGGGGCAGGATGGGGGAGCCCTGAATACGCAAATAATTGGCCGTGAGCGACACGTCGGGCAGGTACTGCTGGCGGGCGGCCTTCACGCCCAGCCCCGCCTTTTCCCGCGTCTGGGCGGCCTGGCGGATGGCCAGGTTGGCCGTATCGGCCCGGCTCAGGTAGGCTTCCAGCGGCTGGGGCACTTCATCCACGCCGGTTGGGGGCGTTAGGGCAAGCGGGGTGTCGGCGGGCAGGCCCAGCAACTGGTTCAAATCGTAGGCGTAGTCGGCCTGCTGGTTCTGCACGGCCAGCAGCTTCTGCTCCTGGTCGGCAATGTTGGCGTCGGCGGCCAGGAGCTGGGCGGGCAGGGCCTTGCCGGCCAGCCGGGCGCTTTCCACGTCATAGCGCTGCTTCTGGGCGGCCTGCAAACTCAGCTCGGCCTGCCGCTGCTGCTGCCGGGCAATAAGCAGGCCGTAGTAGAGCTTCTCGACGCCCTGGCGCACCTGCCACTCGGCCTGCCGCACGCTGGTGCGGGCCAGCGCCACGTCCTGCCGGGCCACCTGCTCGCCGGTACGAATCTTGAGCAGCTGGGTGAGCGGCTGGGCGGCCTGCACGGTGCCCAGCACCAGCGTGTGGCTGCCTTCGCTGATGGGAATGTCGGCGGCGGGAATGGGGCCGGTGGCCGGGTACACGCCCAGCGCCCCGCGCGGCACGGTGATGTCGAGCTTGTTGGTGTTGTAGCCGGCATTGGCCAGGGCCGTGAGTTTGGGGAAGCGCTTGGCGTGCACCTCCTGCTCCTTGTACTGGGCTTCGACCACCTGCTCGCGCACGATGCCCAGGCGGCGGTTTTGCGTCAGGGCCAGCGCGGTGGCCTCTCCCAGCGTGATGGCGCGGGGCGCGGAGCTGGCAGCCGGGGCGGCGGACGGCGGGGCCGGCTGCTGCGCCATAGCGGGCGTACCCAGGCAGCAGCCGGCAGCCAGGAGCAGGACGGCCGCGCCGCGTAGTCGAAGGGATAGTATCGGGAGGCTACGCATGGTCAGACAGCTTGGGGGGTAGCGGGATGAGCGGGCCGCGACTCGGCCGGTGCCGGCGCTGCGCCCTCCACCGACACGAGTTTATCCTCCGGCTTCACCACCAGCGCAAACAGCACCGGCGTGACGAGCAGGGCCATGAACATGGAGAAGATGAGGCCGACGGCAATGACGCTGGCCAGCGGGCTCCACATGGGTGAGCCCGACAGAATCATGGGCAGCACGCCGATGGCCGCCGCCATCGTAGTCAGGAAAATGGGCCGCAGCCTGCGCTTACCGGCTTCCGTGGCCGCCGTGTGGATGTCCATGCCGTGCTTGACAATCAGCTCATTGGCGAAGTCAACCAGGATGATGGAATTGCGCACCACAATGCCCGACAGGCTGATGAGCCCCAGAAAAGCCGTGAACCCGAAGGGGTTGTGGGTGACGACGAGGCCCAGAATCGCCCCGAACAAGCTCAGCGGAATGCTGGCCATGACCAGCAGGGTTTCCTTCAGATTGCGGAACTGGAAGAGCAGAATCAGGAAGATGAGCACCATGCTGATGCCCAGGGCCATCATCATCTGGGCAAATGTGGCTTTCTGGTTTTCCACCTCGCCGCCGTACTCCACGCGGTAGCCGGCCGGCAGCTTCAGCGCGGCAATCCGGGGCTGGATTTCCTTGAGCAGCTGCGAGGTCAGCACGTCGCCGGTGGTTTCGCTCTGCACCGTGAGGGTGCGTACGCCGTTGCGGTGCATAAGGCGGCCGGTTTGCCACTGGGGCACCAGGTCGGCTACCTGGCGCAGGGGCACCCGCGCCCCCGTGGCGGGCGAGGTGACGTAGGTGTTGGCCAGGTTCTGGAAGCCGGCCCGCTGGGTGGAGTCCAGGCGCAGCACCACGCTCAGGGGCGTGTCGCCCTCGTACCAGGTGGAGACCGGCGCGCCGGCGAAGCCGGTACCGATGGTCTGGGCGATGCTGCCGGTGGTGAAGCCCAGGCGGTTGGCTTCAGGCCGCAGCTGCACCATGAGGCCGTAATAGTCGTTTTCGAAATCGGTGCGCACCAGGTAGCTGCCCGGGCTTTGGCGAATAATGGCCTGCACCTGCTCGCCCAGCTGCTTGAGCCGGGGCAGGTCCTCGCCGATAAGGCGCACTTCCACCGGCGCTTTGGTGGGCGAGCCCTGCTGCATGAGCTTGACCTGGGGCCGCCCGTTGGGCACCAGCGCATCGATGCGCCGGCTGAGGGCGGCCGCCAGCTCGGTGGTTTCTTCCTCGGTGTGGGTGTTCACCAGCAGCTGGCCGTAGTTGCTGGCCGGCGGCTCGGGGCTGAAGTTGTAGTAGAAGCGCGGCGCGCTGGTACCCGTGAAGCTGGCCACGTCGGTCACGCGCTTATCGCGGCGCAGCTCCCGCTCCACGGCGCGCACGGCCTGGTCGGTGGTTTCTAGGCGGGTGCCCATGGGCATCCAGATTTCCACCGCGAACTGGTTGCGCTCGGCGGCCGGGAAAAACCGCTGCTGCACGCTGCGGTACAGCAGCACCCCGGCCCCGATGGACAACACGCCCACCCCGATGGTGAGCCGGGGCCAGCCCATGCACCAAGCCAGCAGCCGGTCGTAGCCGGCCTGCATCTTATCCAGCAGCGAAAACTTCTTCTTTTTGGGCGCAGCCTCTTCACCAGGCGCGCTCCCATGCGCCGCCCCCGGCACCACCGCGTGCAGGCCCTTCTTAATGAAGGTGTAGCACAGGATGGGGGTGAGCAGCATGGCCACCACGAACGAGCTGGCCAGGGCCACGGCAATGGTGATGGGCAGGGCCCGGATGAACTCGCCCACCGAGCCGGTGAGCAGCACCATGGGCAGGAACGAGGCAATGATGGTGAGCGTGGCCGTGAGCACCGGAATAACCAGGTTGCTGGCGCTGCGCCAGGCCGCCTCCCAGCGGTCCAGACCCTCGTCGAGCAGCTCCACGTAGTTGTCGGCAATGACGATGGCATCGTCCACGACCATGCCCAGCACCACGATGAGCGCCGCCAGCGACACCTGGTGCAGCTCAATGCCCATCATGTTCATCACGGCAAAGGTGACGGCCACCGTGACGGGAATGGCCATGGCCGCTACCGAGGCGATGCTGAACGGCAGCAGCAGCATGCACACCACCACCACGGAAATGATGGCCAGGAAAAACTCCCGGATGAAGTGGCTGATGCTGTGGTCGACCAGCTCGGGCTGGTCGACGATGGTGCGCACCTGCAAATCGGCGGGCAGCAGCTGTTTGCTTTCCTCCAGTTTGGCCTGCACGGCGTGGCCGAAATCCACGATGTTGTTGCCCTCCAGCATCTCTACCGACAGCAGCAGGGCGCGTTGCCCGTCCACCCGAATCAGGGCGGTGGGCTCGGCGTAGCGGCGCGTCACGGTGGCCACGTCGCCCACCCGAATCACCTGGCCGGTGGGGGCGGAGCCGATAATCTGGCTGGCAATCTGCTGCTCGGAGCTGAAGAAGCCCGAGGTGTGCAGCGGCACGTCGGCGGTGCCCACTTTCACGCTGCCGGTGGGCCCGATGCTGTTCTGCGACTGCAGCACCTGCACCACCTGCGGCAGCTTGAGCCCGTACTGGGCCAGCCGCTCGGAGTTGGCCGTCAGGTAAATCTGCTCAGGCTGCTCGCCGTAGCGCTTGATTTTCGAGACGCCCTTCACCGTGCGCAGCTGGTCTTCTATCCTGCGCAGGGCCGCCCGTAAATCACTGTAGGACAGCCGGTCCGACTCCACGGCTACGAGCATGGCCACGGTGTCGCCGAAATCGGTGCTCACCACTGGGCCCCGCACGCCCGGCGGCAGGTCCACGGCCTTGGCCACGTTCAGCTCGTGGCGCAGCTTCGACCAGAACTCATCGGGGCGGGCCACGTTCTCGTTCAGCTCCACGTTGATAATCACCTGCCCGTCGCGGGTGGTGGAGTAGGTTTTCTCCTTGCGCACCTCCGAGAAGCGGAACAGGTACTCTTCCAGCTTCTGGGTCACCTGCGCTTCCACCTGTTCGGCCGTAGCCCCGGGGAAGTAGGTCACTACCAGGCCCACCCGGATGGTAATCTTGGGGTCTTCGCGCCGGGGCATGGTCAGCAGCGAGTAAACCCCGGCCAGAAAGGCCATGAGCAGCACCGCCAGCGTCACCTGCGGGTAGCGCAGGGAAGATTTCACGAGATTCATCGGGCCGAAGAAGTAAGGGTGATGGCCGCGCCGTCGCGCAGGCGCTGCTGCCCGCCTATCACCACGAGCTGGCCCGCCCGCAGGCCCGACGTAATCTGGATGCCCTGCCCGGTGACGTCGCCTACTTGCACCCGCTGCCGGTACGCCCGCTTGCGCTGGGCATCGGCCACGTACACGTAGGTTAGCTGGTCGGCATCCCGCACAATGGCTTCACCTGGTACGGCCAGCACCTGGGCCGTGCCGGTAGTGGCCAGACTGGCCTCCGCCACCATACCCGGCCGCAGCCGGTTGCCGGGGTTGGGCAGGGTGATTTTGACAGCGTAGGTGCGGGAAGCCGCATCGGCCACCGTGCCGATGGATTCCACCCGGCCGGTGAAGGCCGAATCCAGGGCCGGTACGATAACGCGCGCCGGCAGGCCCGGCCGCAGGGCACCTACCTCGGCTTCGGGCACGGCCGCCCGCATCGTCAGCGGCCCGCCGCTGACGATGGTAAACAGGGGCGTACCCGGCCCGATAATCTCGCCGGGGTCGGTGCCGCGCCGGGCCAGCCGGCCCGAAATAGGCGCCCGCACCTGGCCGTCGCGCACGTTTTTGGCCGCCTGCTGCTGCTGGGCGCGGGCCTGGGCCACGGCCGTGGCGGCGGCTTCCAGGTCGCTGGGCGTCAGGCTGCCCCGGTCGTACATCAGTTTGAGGCGGCCGTACTCGTCCTGGGCGCGGGCCAGCGTGGCGTTGGCGGCGCTGAGGGCAAACTGGTAGCTGCCCGCATCCAGGGAGGCCAGCACCTGGCCGGCGCGCACCGGGCCGCCTTCCTCCACGTTCACCCGGCTGACCCGCCCCCCAATCAGAAAGCCCACGTCCACGGTTTTATCGGCCTCCAGGGCCCCGCTCACGGCGATGGTGCGCGTTTGCTGCTGGCTTTGCACGGCGCGCGTCAGTACCGGAACCGGCGGTTCAGGGGGGGCAGGCTCAGGCTTGGATTGGCAGCCGCTCAGGGCGGCCACGGCCAGGAGTGCAGCGGCAACGGGTAAGGGTAGGTTCATACAGGAGGAAAAACGGAACCTGGAACAGTGCATCGGCCGGATTGCCGGCCCGGGTGCTGATACCCAGGCCGACGCTGCCGATTTTAGTATTATATACTATCTGTAATATTTAATGTTGCCGCCGCAGCCCGCTCAGCTTTCCGGCGGTTGCCAGTACCGGCGTTGGTGCCTTTCGATTTTCTGAAAGCCGTTAATTTCCGCCTTATGATGACTGCTGCCCCGCCTCGTTCCCTTACGTTCCCTTCTTGCCGGTCATTGAGCGGCCGCAGCCCAACGAGCAGCACCTGATGGAGGATACCGTGGCCGCCATGAAGCGCATGGCCCTGGGCCAGCTCGACCACCACCGCTACGCTACCCGCGACGCGCACGACATGATTCACGCCATCCTGAAGGGAAATAGCACATTCCGGCCGACCTGCCGCTCCACTTGGCTCAGGGACTGTTTGTGCTGCCGGGCACCTACCCGGTCATTATCCGGATTTCATGGCTGCCAAGCCCGCTGCGCCCTCGCACCGGTTCCCGCACTGGGCCCCGTTCTGCAGGCATTTTTGCGCGGGCTCACGCTGCAGCCAGCCGTACAGGAAGCCGGCAAAGCAGGTGTTGCCTGCCCCATTGCTGGCCTTGGTTAAAAGTTTGGCACAAGAGATACTGTGATGGCAAGCAAGCGGTCAGCCGTATCTATTGATTTTTGAGCATCTGAAGGAGGACGTGCGCGTTCATTCTGCGTAGTCTCGGCCCACTTCGGTGACCGGGGCTATTGCTTGCCCGACTAGCTGGGCGGTGGGGTAGTCAGGATCATACACCCGGTCCGTTTTCCAGAGCGCGTAGCAGAGCACGGGCAGTTTGCGCATAACGGCAATGAGGCCGGGCTTGTCGCTGGAGTGGCGCGTACGTAACCTTGCATAAAAGGACGATTCACGGGTTTTCCCCATTTTTTTAACAACACCCGAAATTGTGCGCACGTGCGTGGTTCACCTGCTGGCATAATCGGTGGACGTACACGGGTAGGGCCCCTAAGCCTGTACCCATAACCATTGGGGCAGACCAGAGCGGCCGCAGAACTGGAGCGCTCCTGCCTCCTTAGTCGCGTCGAAGTTTTGGGTGGACTTTATCACTCCGATTTCGGGCGCAGTGCTTGCTCAATAGCCCGCACAGTGGCCGCTCCCGCGGAGGGACGCGGCGCACGCGCCTGGAGCACCCGTCCATCGCGCCCAATCAACAAATAAGTTGGATACTCCCACACATGGTAGGCGGTGGGTACCTCGTCGGTGGGGCTGAGCAGCTGCACCTGACCGGGGCCGAGAAGGTGCTCGGCGGCTAGCACGTGTTGCCATTTCTTTTCCGAATCGCGCACTGCGATGGACACAAATACCACGTTGCGGCCGGCAAATTGCCTTGTTAGCTGGGCGGCGGCGGGCAACTCCTGGCGGCACGGAGCGCACCACGTACCCCAAAAGTCGAGGTAGACCACTTTACCCCGCAGGCTGGCCAGCGAAACGGGCTGACCGGCGTGGTTGAGGAGGGTGAAGTCGGGAGCCAGCTGTCCGGGTTGCAGGCGCTGCTCATCGGCCAGCAATTGCCGCAGGCTGCGGCTGAGCAGCGTATCCCGATTGTGGGCCTGAAACGTGGGGTAGGCCGCCAGCACGGCGGCTCGGTTGTCCGGGAGCTGGAATGCCAGCAGCTGAAACATGGCCCAGTCACGGGCCCGGTTGGGGCCCCAATCCGCCGTGGCCTGGGCATAAAGCCGCCTTGCTTCGGCAGAGTCTGCCCGTAGCGGCCCATCCGGGAGCAGGCGCCCTCCATACGCCGTTAGCAGGCGCAGTACCGGTTCCCGGGTTACCTGCTGGTCTAGCTGAGCACGGGGCAGTTGCCGCAAAAAGTCATAGTAGCCAGCCGGAAGCACCAGGGCCTCCTTGCTCGCGGCGCGGCGGTAGCCAGGGTAGTCCAGTAGGATGCGCGCCCACTCCAGCTCAATATCCAGTGCCGCCTGGCGTTGAAAGGCCGGAGGCAGCGGGTGCGCCGCCGCGTAGCTGGCCAGAAAAGCTCGTTGCCGCTGCCGAAACGCATCGGCCAGTTGCCGCATGTACGCCGGGGTAGCGGCTGGGGTACGCTGCCGTTCCGGATGCGCGGCCGTTGGTGCGGCCTGGAAGTGCCACAGGGACTGGGCCAGGTAATTGTTGGCGGCCGCCCCGCGCCCGGTGTAGCGCACCGTTTCATCAAAGCGCGCGAAATCCAGGGTGAGGTGCAACTGGTCACCCGGCCGCAGGTATAAGGGCGTGCGCTGGCGGACGTAGGAGAGAGAGGCCGGCGAGGCCTGGGTGAGCCCGTTGAGCACTAGGGTAAAGTCGCCGGCCGCAGTGAGTGTGGTTTTGGCCTGGTGGGGGCCGTACCACAGCCGCACCGTATCGCCCGCGGGCGCGTGGTCAAAGTGCCCCCGCAGCACGGTCGGGCCCCGCTGGTCCGGAGACGAGGCCGTAGTATCAGGGGGCAGGGACCCGTGGTAGCGCCCCCTATAGCTTGCATAAAAGCTGTTGCCGATGCCCCGATTCCGGTGCTGGCTACCGACCCGGCTGCCCCGGAGAGCGGCGCCCGGCGAAAATGCACTGCGCCCTGACTCGCCCTGAGGGCGACCCAGCTCCTGGCGCGGTCCGATGACCAGGCGGACCGCAGCGCGGTCAGCCCAGGGAGTAGTCTTGGGACGAGGTACAGAGGGCGCCGGCCGGGGTGCGAAGCCCGCCAACTGACTGGCACCAAACCAGCAGAACAGCAGAAGTAGATATGGCATTTCAAGGAAACCAAATGAGGGAAAACGACAGCGTATCGCGGGGCGCTGGTGGATGAATTCAGGCGGTTGGTCGGGTTCGGAATCGTGCCGGGGAAGGCCTGTCGTTCCACGATAGTGGTCCTACGACTTCAAGCCGTAGGACCACTTCGGCCCCCGGCAGCTGAGCCGATCCGACCTACTAACCCGGCGGCAGCAAACGGGTCAGCGGCTCTTCCGGCTCTGTGAGGTGGTCCTGGCTCAGGTGCTCGTTTACTGGCAGCACAATGGCTGACGGTGCCTGCGGGGCATTCACCGCCGGAAATCCTCCCGGCGTGCCGCCTTCGAAATCCTTGGTGAACAGGTCCTGCTGGGCGTAAGCCGGGCAAACGAGCCCTACCCGAAAGACTGCGGAAATTGCAAGGTGCTTGATGAGGAAAATTACTGTTGCAAAGTCGGGAGTGGGTTGCCTCCAGCCCGCCCTCGCACGTCACGTTCGTAGGGGCCTGGCGCCGGCGGTAATCCGGAGGAGCGCGCCGGTTTATTTCCCAGTCGCAGCCGGCTTCGGCAACTCCTGCTTCAGGAACTCTTCCATTTCGGTCAGGCGGGCCTGGCTGATATTTTCATTAACCAAGATGACGATGCCCAGGTCCTGCTCCGGGTAGAGTACGAAGCGGGTGTTGTAGCCGGGCGATGAGCCGTCGTGGTAAATGCGGCGGTTGCCATCGGCGTCGCTGTTTAGCATCCAGCCCAGGCCCAGACCGAACTCCGGGGCGGTACCGCGTGTGCGCTGGTGGGCCAGGCGCACGGCGGGCTCGCGCTCGGCTAGGTTGGCCCGCAGGTATTTCATCAGGTCAGCCGGGGTCGAACTCAGGTTGGGGCCGCCCCAGTAGCCGGTGTAGTTCACGTGCGCCTGGGGCAGCTCCGGCCGGGCGTACCCGATGGCGTAGCGCTGCTGCTCTTTGGCGGAGAGCACGCGCTTGGTGTCGTGCATGCCGAAGCGGGTTTTCACGTAGCGGGTGACGAGCTGCTCATAGGGCTGCTGGTACACGCGCTCCAGCAGCAGCTGCAGCACCAGCATGCCCACGCCGGTGTAGCGGTAGGTGGTGCCGGGCTTGCTCTCCAGCCGGAGGCCGTGCAGGTCGTGGAGCAGAGTGTCGGCCGTGTAATGGCTGTAATGGGCAACTCTGTCGGCCAGGTTCAGCTTGCCCAGTCGCTCTTTCGTCGCCGGAGCATAAAGGCGGGACGCGCCGCCCAGGCCGGAGGTGTGGTTGGCCAAATCCACGAAGCGAATGGGCTGGCCCTCCACTTCCAGGTTGGGGTACTGGCCGGGCAGGTAGCGGCGGATGTCGTCGGTGAGTTGCACTTTTTTGTCGAGCACGGCCTGGGCCAGCAGCGTGGTCACGAACGTTTTGGCCACCGAACCCATGTCGTAATAGGTAGCCGGAGTAGGCAGGCGGCCCGTGCCTTTTTCCACCTCGCCGTAGTTGTAAAACGTTTCCTTGCCCTTTTGGTAGATGGCGATGGACATGCCTACCGCCGCGGGATGCTGCAGGTAGAGCGAGGCGGCGCGATGCACCGCCAGGTCGAGGGCCGTTTTCTGCGGGTTGTCGGTGCGCACCGGCGTGGTCCGGGCAGTGGGCTGGGCAATGAAATCCGAAATGGTGTAGTCGTCAATTACGCCGGGCACCGGCGACATGAGGGCCACGCGCAGGTTCTGCTTTTCGCCCTGCCAGGCAAACTCATGGCGCTGGCCCCGGGCCGTGAGCACGGCGGTGCTGGTGATGCGACCCGTCTTCTGCTGCACGCCGGTAAGGTAGCGGGCCATGCTGCCCAACGGCTCTATCTTCCGCAGCGCCGGACTCCCGAACGCTTCCACTGACGTGAAATCACCGCGGTTGAACTGCGCCACCAGGGTGTCGTTGAATTGGGCGTACGAAGTGAATTTGGCAGATTGAGCTCGTGCCACCGGGCAAGAGAGGCCGACAGATGTAATCAATAGGGCAGTGAGAGGCCGAAACATAGGGAGGATAGGAAGCATAATGGTCGAATGATGGAATGAGATGGAAAAATGAAGCCGCTCTTCACGCGTATGCCGCAACTGGCGGCAAACTTATAGCTGCTCGTAATAAGAGAAGGAAGCCAGGGAGTGCCCCTAGAAGGTGATATCAAACCGGCCGTTGGTAATCGTCTGGTAGGGGCTGGCAGTACCCGTACCGTAGAGGCTGGGGATGGCCGTAAACTCGAAGGTGCCGGCCGAGGACAGGGCGCCGTAGTCGTAGCGGGCCACCAGCACATGGCTCACCGAGCTGCCGCCGGCACCGGTGTAATACTCATCCATTGCGCCCGCCGCGGTGCGGAAGCGGGCCAGGGCGAAGGTGTACTCGCTCAGACCCAGGGCGTAGAATCCGGCCCCCTGAAACGGAACCGCATTGCGGCCGCCCAGATTGCTCAGCACTACGCTCACGCTCCGCAGGTTACCGCTGGCATCGGGGGCAGAAACGCCTTCCAGGGAGAAAAACTTGTCGGTGAACTGTCCGCTAAGGCGGGTGGCGGAGTACTGCACGCCGCCCTGCTGCCAGCTCACGGTGCCCTGCACGCGGAAGCTGCGCGAAAAGGTCAGGGTGACGGGGTGTGTCTCGCGGGCTTTCACCACCACCGCAACCGGGGCCGGCGCGTTGTAGCTGCTGGTGGCGGCGGCCGTGAGCGAGTAGGTACCGGGTGCCAGGCCCGGGAAAGCAAACGTGCCGGCCGCATCCGGCGTGGCGGTGCTCGTGCGGCCGTCGGCGGCCGTTAGGGTGACGGCGCTGGCGGCCCGGGCCGGCATGAGTTGGCCCTGAACAGTGCCCTCCGCAGGCAGGGGCGCCACGGCATCGTCCCTGGAGCAGGAGCCCGTCACCAGAAACAGCACGCACCCTAGCAGGAAGAGCGCACAGCGCAGAGCATAGGTAAAAAACATGGGGATAAAAGAAGTAAGGTGAAGTAAATGCTTGGCAGACCAGAGAGAAAGAGGCCCGCTTATCAGGGCTTGGTGAACGTGAAACGGCGGCCGGCTTCGACCAGCACGAAGCGCGGCTGGCCGGCCTCAAACTCCAGCAGCGCGCCGGTCGGCTCGAACCGGAAGACGCTTGGGCGCACCGGCTGCAGCACGAAAGCCGGCTGCCCCGCCGGCTGGGCCTGCAGCGTTTCCCCCACGCGGGTAAGGGTAATGGCCAGGGGCAGCTGCGGGCAGCTGTAGCGCCCCGCGTAGCGGTCCAGCTCCGGCGCTGTCGGCCGGGAGCCCGGGGTTGCGCGCGCCGGGTCCGGGCGCGGCCGTTGGGGCGCGTTGGCTACCGCCCAGGCGGTGCGGAAGATGAGCTGGCTGCGCCGGGTGAGGGCCGCAAAGTCGATCTTGTCCACGTCGTCGCCGGGCTGGTGGTAGTCGGGGTGGAAGCCGCTGAAGTAGTAGATGACCGGTACCTGCTGCCGGGCGAAGTTATAGTGGTCGGAGCGGTAGTAGAGGTGCGCGGGATGGGTGAGCGTATTGTAGCGGTAGTCGAGCTGCAGCGGCTGATGCCGGCCGTTGGTCTGCTCGCTCAGCTCGTGCAGCTCGCCGGAAAGCCAGTTGCTGCCCAGCAGGTACAGGTAGTCGCCCTGCTGGTGGAGGCTGTCCACCCGGCCCACCATGTCCAGGTGCAGGTCGGCCACGGTGGCCGTGAGCGGAAACACGGGGTGGTCGGTGTAGTACCGGGAGCCCAGCAGGCCCAGCTCTTCGCCCGTGAAGCCCACAAACAGCAGGCTGCGGCGCGACCCGTGGCCCTCCCGCCTGGCCTGGGCAAACGCCCGGGCCATGGCCAGCACACTCACCGTGCCGGAACCATCGTCGTCGGCCCCGTTGTAGACTTGCCCGTGCTGGCGGCCCACGTGGTCATAGTGGGCGGAAATCACCACCACCTCGTCTTTCTTATCGGTGCCTTCCAGGTAGCCCAGCACGTTTTCGGTGGGGAAGGCTTGGGTGCTTTCCCGCACCTGCAGCGTCACGGCCGGCGGCCGAAACGGCGAAGCCACGGGCTTGCCGGCGGCCGCTACCTGCTGCCGGTAGGCGGCCAGCCCGGCCTCAGTAGTCCCCAGCAATGCAGCTCCCATCTCGGGCGACACAAAAAACACGTTGGCTCCCGCGGCGGGCGGCGGGGCCGGTTCGCCAGGCAAGGCAATGCGAGGCTCCCAGCCAGGCAGGTCGGCGTAGTCCTGCGGAATCCGCGCCAGGGCGGCGGCGCTGGGCATAATCCGGAACGTGGCGCGCGGGGCCAGCGTGCGCATGGCCGGGCTGCGGGCCACCATCTCGGCAAAGCCCGGCTGGGCGTAGGCGCTGGCCTGGCCGGTCGGGCTCAGCAGCGGCCGGCCGGCCGGGTTGAGGGGCTCATCAAGCAGCAGCACTAGGTCCTTGGCCTGCAGCGCCGGGTCCGAGGGGGTGTAGTCGGCAAAGCCGGGGGTGCTGATGCCGTAGCCCACGAAGGTGGGCTGAATTACGGCGGCGGCAGCGGCTGGATTGCGCAGCAGCACGAAGAAGTCCTGGTTCACCCGGAAGGTCCGGGTTCCTACCGTCACCGACGAGGCGGAGTCCACTCCCGTCCGGGTCAGGGCGAAGCGCTGATAGTAGGGCATATCGGAGCCCGCTACGGGGCCTTGCAGCCCCGCGGCGGCAAAGGCCCGGGCCAGGTACGCGGCGGCCTGCTGCTGCCCCCGTTGGCCGGTGGCGCGGCCCTCGTAGGCGTCGGAAGCCAGCACCGTCAGGTACTGGCGCAGCGCCGCGGGCGTGATGCGGGCGGCATAGGTCAGGGCCGGGTCCGCGGGGGGCCGCTGGGCCCGCTGGGCGTGGGCGCCGAGCGGGAGCAGCGGCACCGCCAGGGCAATAAGAAGGCGAACGGGAAAGGCTGGCATAGCGGGGAATAGGTTGGCTGCCTGTCTGGCCCGGGCCGCGGGCAGGGCAGCGGGTTCGGCCGCCGGGCGGAAAAAGCGCAGCACCTGCTCGTTGAAAAGCCGGGGAGTTTCCACCGGCGCGTAGTGGGTGGTGGCGGGCAGGAAAAGTAGCGTGCCGTGCGGCAGGGTGGCCGCAATGGCCCGGGGGTGGGCCGGCCGGATCACGTCGTGCTCCCCCGTCATCACCAGCGCCGGCGCCGAAATCCGGGCCAGGTCGGAGGGGTGAGGTGGGGCTCCTGGAGCAGCAGGTTCAGCAGGCGGGTCTGGGTAGGCACGGCCACCCCACGTAGTACTACTGGCGCTGAAGCAGTTCCAGGGCCCGCTCCCGCAGCTCGTCGCGGCCGGCGCGCAGGCCGTCGGGGGTGGGCTGCACCACCACGTCGGGCACAATCCCGAGGCCCTGGGTGGGCCGGCCGTCGGGGTAATACACGCCGATACCCGACATGCCCGTTTTCAGCCCGCCCGGCAGTGTGATGGAGCAGCGGTTGCCATCGGCCCCGGCCGTCTGGCTGCCCAGAATGGTGCAGTTTGGCGTGGCCCGCAGCGTCATGGCCGTAAACTCGCCCTGGCTCAGCGTGATTTCATTGACCAGCACCACCACCCGGCCGGTGTAGGGCAGCCCCGGCCCGGCCTGCGGGTAGACGGTATCGGGGTCGGCGCGCAGAAAGCGGCCGGGGGCGCGGGTATCGAACTGCGCGTACCGGGCGAAGGTCGCCGGCTCGCGCAGGAAGTAGCCGGGCAGCTGGCCCGCGACGAAGTCGCCGGGGTAGTTGCGCAGATCGATGATGAGGCCCCGGGTCTGGCGGAAAGTCTGCATCATCCGCGGCAGCTTGTCGCGGCGCACCTGCGCCATGTCGATATAGCCCACGGTCGGGGTCAGAAACCGGTACAGGCTATCGGCCGCGGCCCGGGGCACGGGCGTCAGCGTGGAATACAGGCGGGCCTCGGCTTGCACGCGCAGCGGCCGGCCCTCGCGCAGCAGGTCCAGCGTCAGCGTAGGTGTGGGGATAAACAGCAGCTCCCGGGCAATAAGGCGCAGGCGGGCGGGACGGTTGGAGCCCGGCGTTTCGGGCAGGCGCCGCCGGATCAGCTCCGCCACCGGCACGCTGTTGAGGTGGGTGATGATGTCGCCCGGGGCCAGGGGGCTGGGCTGGCCTATGCCGTCCTGGCGCACGTGCCGCACCACCGCCTGCTCCCCGATAAACTGCACCACCGCCGGCACCAGGTACGCGCCCGCTTCCTGGTCGAGCAGGGCATCCGGGGCCAGGGTGGCGTGCCCGTCCTGCAGCTCCCCCAGCAGGCGGAGCACCGCGTGGCGGTAGCGTAGGGGCGTATCGGCGGCTACAAACACCGGCAGCAGCTCGGGCAGCACCCGGGCCCAGGGCCGGGCCGCCAGCTCCTTGTAGGGCGAGTAGTACTCCACCATATTCCAGAAGCGGCACAAAGCCAGGATGCGCAGCCCTACGTCGGGGCAGGCCTGGTTGGCGTAGGCTTCCTCGTGCGGAAACGACGCGTTGCCGGCCGGCAGCTTCCCCACGTAGTAGGGCTCACCCTGGTAGCGGTTGGCCTGAATGTAGACCAGCTGCCGCCGCAGGGCGGAATCAAAGACCCGGGACTCCCGGGCCCAACGCAGGTCGGGGGTGGTGTGCACGGGCAGGGCGGGCGGGGTGGCGCAGCTGGGGCAGGCGGGCACCTCGCCCAGGCTGCGTACCCAGCCGCGGAGCAGCTGCCGCTGCTCCGCGGTTGTGCGGCAGGCCAGCAGGGCGGGCAGTTGGCGCAGCAGCGCGGCGTCCCAATCCTGCTGCCCTGCCGCCACGGCCGGGTGGTGGTATTTCAAAAGGCCCCAGAGCTGACCCAGGGCCGCCACACCCGCCACCTGCCGGGGCGTCAGTGACTGCGCGGCGGGGCTGGCCTGGATGGCCGGGGCGCTGGCGGGCAAAGCCGGGGTTTGAGCTCGTAGTGCCCCGGCGCAGAAAGTGAGCAAAAGCAGCCATACGTAACGAATCGGGAGCATAGGAATTGGGTTTGTTGGTGAGTGAAATAGCGCGTATTAGGTCGTGATATAATCGGCAGCGCAATGCGTAACCAAGCGCCCACGCCACCGAAGGGGTGCGCTGCGCGGGAGGTCAGACGCAGAAAATAGCCGGGGCGCGTCCCTAGCTGCCCACCACGTGGCGTTGCAGCGCCTCGAAGAAGCCGCGCCGGTAGGTGTCACCGAGCGGGGCGCTGGCCTTGCCGTCCTGAAACAGAATCAGGTTGCCGTCCAGCGCTTTAATCTTGGGCAGCGACACAATGTAGGACTTGTGCACCCGCATGAACTGGGTTGGTGGCAGCCGTTCCTGCAGGTCCTTGATATTGAGCAGGGTGACGATGCGCTCCTGCTCGGTGTAGATGGATACGTAGTTCTTGAGCCCCTCCACGTACACGATTTCCTCGAAGCTGACCTTGCGCATGCGGCCCTTGCTTTCGGTCTTGACGAAGATGTAGCTGTCGGGCGGCGGGGCAATGGGCTGGGTGGGTGGGGCCTGCGCTTTCAGGGCTTTCTGGGCGGCTTTCAGGAACCGCTCGAAGGCAATGGGCTTGAGCAGGTAGTCGAGGGCTTCCAGTTCGAAGCCCTGGAGGGCAAACTCGCTGTAGGCCGTGGTCAGAATCACCTGACACTTGCCCGTGAGCAGCGGCATGGCATCGAGGCCCGAGAGCTGGGGCATGTGGATGTCGAGAAACACCAGGTCCACGGGCTGGGTGGCCACCAGGCGCAGGGCCTCCACGGGGTTGGTAGTACTGGCAACCAGCTCCAGAAAGGGCGTTTTCGCCACAAACTGGCGCAGGATGTCGATGGCGCCCTGCTCATCGTCTACAATCAGGCAGCGTATCACTACAGGCTTAGGGTCAGGTGGGTAGCGTAGGATTCGGGCGTGTCGTGCACCGTAAGCTGATGGCGGCCGGGGTAGATGGCCGCCAGCCGCCGCCGGGTGTTGTCAATGCCGATGCCGGTGGAGTGCTCCACCGGGCCGCCGTGCTTGCGGTTGCTGGTGAAGAAGGTGAGCTGGTTTTCCTGCACCCGCACCTGCACCAGCACCGGGTAAGCGGCATCGAACAGCTCGCCGTGCTTGAAGCAGTTCTCGACGAAGGTGATGAGCACCAGCGGCAGGATCAGCAGAAACTGGGTGCTGCCCTCCACCTGCAGCTGCACCTGCAGCTTGTGGCCGAAGCGCAGCTGATTCAAGGCCACGTAGTTGCGCAGGTGCTGGATTTCCTTGTCCAGCATCACCTTGCCGTGCTCGCCCCCCTCGTTGAGGGCGTAGCGCATGATGTCGGAGAGCAGCAGCACGCTTTTGGCCGTGGGCTCGGAGAGCGGGTAGACCTGGGCGTAGAGGAAGTTGAGGGCGTTGAAGAGGAAGTGCGGGTTGATCTGGCTTTTCAGAAAGGCAATGTCCGCCTCCAACAAACCCCGCTCCTGTACCCGAAGTTGATGTTCCTGCATCCGGAGTTGCTTCTGCACCCGAATAGCGTAGGACATATAGGCATAGGCTAGGCTGTATGTATAGAAAAGTACTCCACGCAATATGCCATATGAAGCAATAATCCGGAAAGAGAGAACAGGTATTAATAGTGGCACATGGAGGCGCAACAGCAGCAAGGTAACGAGGTAGCGGGCTATTATATAACCTATTAGCAGGCCAATTACGCTGACTGTGTAAACCTTGTATCTTTTCGTAATAAAAAGCTTAGGAAACAGCCACTCACTGTGCGCATATACTACGCATGCATATAGCGAAAACTGAAAAAGGGAATCTATTGGATGCGGAAAAGGTATTTTTACTCCTAACACATAAGCTGCTTCATATAAATAATAGCCAATCCATACAGCCAAATGGTAAAGAATAGTTTTGTAACGTGTCACGCTGATTGGCACTGGAAATGAACGAGTCGAGGATGGCGTAAAGGTGTTCATAAAACTTGCCTTCAGAAAGTAAACTACGCGGTGGTAGCGGACGGCTAGTGCACCAGGCTCAGCTTAACGCCCACTTCCAGATGCGGACGAAGCTGCACGCCCCGGTAGCGCATATTCAGCCGACGGGTTTCCAGCCCGCCGCCCACGTAGGCATCGAGCAGGCCGTGGCCGCCCAGCCGGTGCTGTGTGCCCCACAGTCCCGACAGGGCCGAAACCTCGTGGTAGAGCCGGGGCGCGTAGTAGGGCGTAAAGCTGGTGGTGGCCTGCACGGCTACGTAATTGCCCACGAAGGGCCCGGTTTCCCGCCCGGCGGCCCGGCGCTTCTCCTGGTTATAGTAGCGGCGCACACCCAGGTCAATCCCCAGCTCCGTGACGATGGCCGACCGGCCACGCCCGTCCGGGGCGGCAGTGCGGGCCCCTACCCGCCAGCCGCTGCTCACGTTGCCGTACAGAGACCAGGCCGGTGCCATCTGCCACTCCACACCGGCCACCACCGGCAGGGCCGTGCCCAGATAGCCGCCAATAGTCAGGCCGCGCGTGATGCCGGTGCCGAGCTTGAGCAGAGTGGTGGGCCGAAAACCGGGTGCCGGAGTCGTTGCTGCCGGGGCTGCGGGTTCGGCGGTGGTCTGAGCCTGGATAGCCAAGGGAGAGGCTAAGCCCATACTCAGTAAAAAGGAAACGCAGTAGAATAAGCGACGCATACGTGGAGATAGAGTGTGAAAACTGCAAGAAAGTGGCAGGTGGTGCTAAGCGCCTGCCACTTTCTTACTTGCTGCTTCAAACCTACTTTGTCTCCGGCGCCCCGAAAAGATTATTACACCAACGGCCGGTTTCCCGGTATCAACGCCCGTAAACCAACGAATCCACAGTGGCAGGCATAGTTGTCTTTTTCGACCTGCACTAGGTCCCGGCCGGCGCTGTCGGGCTGCTGCTTGAACAACTGCTGCATCGGGCCGGTAGCTGCCCCCGCCTTCCCATAGCCGGATCCAGCTTACCTTTCTTATTCAACGGCTGTAAAAGTCGCAAACCTGACCCCGGACCCGATCAGGGTAGAGGGCGGCATCTCAAAACTAATCAGCTGCTACGCATGCGCCACACCTTCATCCGCAACTGGTTCATTGCCTGCGGGCTGATCAATATTCTGGCTGTAGTGGTCTTGTCGCGGGGGGCACCAATACCGTTATCCCGAAACCGACCCGGTGATTATGTCCAACTTCGGCTTGCTGATGATTACCGTCTGGGGGCTGGTGTTTCTGGCCGAGGCCAGACATTACCGGCAGGCCAAGTAGCTAGGAAGTATTAACAGTCACGCAACCAGAGGACGGTTGCGGCCAGGTGAATAAAGGCTAAAAAATTCGTGTCCAATTTGTCATAGCGGGTGGCCACGCGGCGAAACTGCTTGAGGCGGCTGAAGAGCCGCTCGATGGGATGGCGCTGGGCATAGCGGGGGGGGGCGTAAGCACGCAGGTGGCGGCGCTTGCGTCGGGGCGGAATCACGGCGCAGGTGCCGCGAGCAGCCAAGACGGCCACGAGCGGGTCGGAATCATAGCCGCGTTCGGCAATGAGGTAAGCTGGGGCGAAACCGTCGAGCAGCGGCAAGGACTGCGGGGCGTCGTGGCGCTGACCGGCGGTAAGGCTGAGGCGCACGGGCCGGCCGGAGGCATCGGCCACGGCGTGCAGTTTGGTGGTCAGGCCGCCGCGGCTGCGCCCGAGGGCTTGCGGTCCGTTTTTTTGCGCGCCCCACTCGCGTGCTGGTGCGCCCGCACCGTGGTCGAATCGACCAGCAACGTGTGCAGCGCATCGTCTTCTTGCACCGCGGCCAGCACCCGGGTCCACACCCCGGAAGCGGTCCAGCGCTGGAAGCGCGTGTACGTCGTGTGCCAGTTGCCCCACGCCGCCGGCAAAGCCCGCCAGCGGCCGCCGTTGCGCAACAGCCAGAGCACCGCTTCCACAAAGCGGAGGTTGTCCTAGCCCCGCCCGCCCTTGGTACCTTCTCGGCCCGGCAGCAGCGGCGCGATGCGTCCCCACTGCGCGTCGGTTAGCAGATATTCCATGCCCCAAATTACATACCACTGTTAACACCTCCACCTCCTAGCCCCCTCAGCCGCATGCTCACTTCTATCCCTCTGGCAATTCCCCCTGTAACGTTTGATGCCACCGGGGCCCTGCAAGTCATCCCTTCTCCGACCTCCTCCGAGCACGACTTCGACTTTTATCAGGGCAAGTGGCGCCTGCACAACCGCAGGCTTAAGACGCGGCTCAACCAGTGCAAGGAGTGGGACGAGTTCGAGTCCACCCAGGAGATGTACAAAGTGCTCAACGGGCTGTGTAACGTCGACAACTACCTCGCCACCTTCGCAGGGCAGCCTTTCGAGGGTTTGTCGCTGCGCCTATTCAACCCGCACACCCGCCTGTGGAGCATCTACTGGGCCGACTCTACAGAGTCCTGCAGCCCCCGGTAACGGGTTCGTTTGAAAATCAAGTGGCTCACTTTTTCACTCAAGACGTATTTCAGGACCGGCCCAGTCTAGTCGCCTTTCGCTGGGATGCGCGCGACCCGCACAACCCGGTCTGGAGCCAAGCCTTTTCCCCAGACCAAGGCACGACGTGGGAATGGAATTGGTACATGCACTTCCGCAAATTTAACTAACCCTGAGCCCACGCCTCCGCTCAGCCGCTTCTGCCATCGGAATTATAGCCGTAATCTGTTCACGCAAAAGGTCGTATAAATGAACAAATAGGTATGACCAGTCGGGGCAGATGTATTGGAAGTGGGCTTTCTCGACTGGATAGCCCCTTCGGTCTGCAGCGGCTGGAGGGCCTCTTGCATGTACGTGGTGTTCCACAGCCTGATGGGGCCGGCCCTTGAGAATACTTTCCTCTAATACGACTCGCAGAACCCGATTGCATTCACCTTCCTCCTCCTGCCCGCTACGAGCACATCAACCGCTTAGGCAAGTATACCTTTCCCCGCCAAGTGGAAGTGGAGCCTAACGGGCTGCGCAGCCTGCGAAAGCCCTTGGAAACGGCTTAGCGTAATTTTATCCCCCACTGCTATAAGAAGGCCTGGATGATCAGCGCACGTGGATGAACGTCGCGTATTTACTCAAACGGGAAACGATTGAGGCGATCAGTAGTACACTGGATCGGGCGGCCCGCTCCGAAAGAGTGGTGGTAGACGAAGGTCTCGGGGGCCGAGCTGCCCGTGTCAATGCCGTAAGCCAGCTGGAGCGGGAACGCCAACCCCAAAGCCGGGAGCAGGGTATCACCAGGTAATCCTTACGCGTCACGTAGCAAAAAGCCAATCTCAACGGCTTTTTCGTTTCCTGTGTAGCAAAGCCGTTTTCCGGCTGTATCAAACGTGCACAGTCTCACCGGTGCAACTGTTCACCCCGGCTTGCACTGTCACCTATCGGCAACTGCCAAGAGCTGCCTCGGTGGTATCTGCTTAAAGTCGGTAGCTTGTCGTGGCCTGCACGGTCTTATTAGGGGTTGTCTCACAAAACGAATTACCGCGGTGACCCGTACCACCTTCCTGGTGCTAGGTAGCGAAGTGTTGCGCCACGACGCGCTCCACCTGCTGCTGCGTCAAGGGCTTGTCCAGGTAATCCGCAATGGGCAGCTCTTGCGCCCGCTCCCGGTCCCGGGGGCTGACGGAGCTGGTTACTACCACCACTACCACTGCCCGCCGCAGCGCGGCCGGCAATTGCGCGTACACCTCCAGAAACTGGATGCCGGTCATCACGGGCATGTTGATGTCCAGTAACACCAAGATCGACTGGTCGGCCCAGGGCGATTGACCCAACTGCTGCAGCGCGCGCAGGGCTTCCTGCCCGTTGAGGGCTACCCGGATGTCGTCCGTTACGTCAAGGCGCTGCAGCAGCTTCTTATGCAGAAAGTTGGTGGTGGAGTCGTCATCCACCAGTAGCACGAGGGGAATTGTAGGCATGGCTTGCGTATACGATGCGGGGGCTTTCCGGGCGGCCTTACCGCCGAAGATACACGCGGAACGTGGTGCCCTGCCCCAGTTGACTGCTCACCTCGATGCGCCCGCCGGCGTTTTCCAGCATGCGCTTGACCATATGCAGGCCGATACCCGTGCCCTCGACGTGGGTGTGCAGGCGCTGAAACAGGCCAAACAGCCGCTCCTGCCCTTGCGCCAGGTCCAGCCCCAGGCCGTTGTCCTGCACTTCCAGCACCACGTAGCCGTCGGCGAGCCCGCTGCGCAGCTGCACCACGGGCACGCGGTCGGGGTGGTGGTACTTGAAGGCGTTGCTGAGCAGGTTGTACACCACCGAGCGCAGGTTCTTCTCGGCGAAAATTACCGTCAGGCCTTCGGGGATGCTGACCGTCAGCTGGCCCCGGGTCTGCGCCAGCAGCGGGATGATGTCGAGGCGCACGGCCTCCACCACCGGGGCCAGGGCCACGGCGGCGCTGGCCGGGTTATGCTCCTTCTGCAGGCGGCTCAGGTCGGTGAGGTGAACGATGGTGCGCTGAAAGCGCTCGATTGCCTCCTGCATCATCGTCAGCATCAGCGACACGTCGCCCGGGCGGTTGGCGGCCGGCAGTTCGTGCTCCAGGGCCAGCAGCAGCCCCTCAATGTTGGTAATCGGCGCCTTCAGGTCGTGGCTGGCGGTGTAGATGAAGTTGTCCAGGTCCACGTTGGTGCGCGTGAGCTGGGTGTTGCTCGCGTACAACTCGTCGTTGCTGGTAAGCAGCTCCCGGTTGATGGTGGCCAACTCCTCGTTGAGGACCTGCACCTGTTGGCGGCTCTGCTCGGCCTGCTGACGGGCCAGCAGCTGCTCGGTTACTTCCACCACCAGATTGAAAATGCCCGTGATACGGTGGTGTTCGTCGCGCCGGGCCTGGTACACCAGCGTAAAATACCGATTTTCCAGCTCGCCACTCCCGTCAGCGCGGGCAACGGGAATGCATTGCTCCTGCGCCTGGTACGTGTTGCCCGTGATATATACCTGCCGTAACAGGGTTTCTACCTCGGTGCCCCGCAGCTCCGGTAAGGCATCGAGGACCGAGTGGCCCAGCAGCTCGCGGCCGGGCAATATCCGCTGGTAGGCCGGGTTGGCAAAGCTGTAGACCATTTCCGGACCGTCGAGGATGCACACCCCGGCCGGGGCCTGCTCGAAGAGGGTGGCCAGCTCACGGCGCTGAGTTTCGCGCTCCCGCCGGGCCAGCACCTGCTCGGTCACCTCCACGGCAAAGGCCAGGATGCCGTGAACCTGACCCTGGTCGTCGCGCAGGGGCTGGTACACGAAATTGAGGTAGTGCTCGGTGGGCGGGCCCGTCGGCTGCTGGAGCAGCAGCAGGGTTTCGTCGCCGGCGTAGGGCTCCCCAGTCTGGTAGACCTGGTCGAGCAGGGCCACGAAGCCCTGCTCCGCGGCTTCAGGCAGGGCCTCCGCGACCGACTGCCCCAGCGTTACCCGGTTGCCCACCAGCTGCTGGTAGTGTTCATTGATAAACGAATAGCGGTGGTCGGGCCCGTGGAGCGTAGCCACGGACGCGGGTACCTGCCCCAGGATGCGGTTTAGCAGCGCCTGCTGCTCGCTGAGCTGGCGGGTGCGCTCCTGCACGCGGACTTCCAGCTCCTGATTGAGCTGCTCGACCTGCCGGCGGGCCAGCACCTGCTGGGTCACGTCCACCGACACGTCGATCACGCCGAGTATCTGCCCTTGCGCGTCGATAAGCGGCTGGTAGATGAAGTTGTAGTAGCTGGTGTGCAGCTGGCCGTCCCGTAGCAGCTGGGCTGGGGTTTCCGTGCCCATGACCGGCTCGCGGGTGTGTAACACCTGCCGCAGCAGGTCATCAAAGCCCTGGCCGCGCAATTCGGGCACGCCTTCGAGCAGGGGCCGGCCCACCACCTGGGTGGGCGTGTAGCCCCAGATAGTCGCCATCTCGGTGGTAACGGTCGCTACCTGCAGTTGCTCGCCCTGAAACAAGGCAATAGCCACCGGGGCCTGGGTGAGCAGGGCTTGCAGCAGTGCCCGCTCGCGCTCGGTGGCGGCCTGCGCCGCCGCCAGCTCTTGGGTGCGCTGCCGTTCCCGGGCCTGGCTGGCGAGCAGCGCCTGCTCGGCCTGGCTGCGTACTTCGTCCTGCGTATCGGTAAAAACGGTCAGCAGTCCTTCTCCCAGGTGCTGGCCCGTGACGCGGAAGTAGCTGTCGAAGCCGTCCGCATCGTAGTAAAACTGAAACTGCTGGGGTTCCCGGGCAAGCCAGCTCCGGCGGTGAAACTCCCAGGCGCCGTTCTCGTCGGTCGTCGGAAACTGCTGGCGGTAGGTAGTGCCCGGCTGGGCAGGCAGACCCGTCATGCGCTGGGCGGCCGGGTTGAGGTAGGCCAGCGCCAAGTCCGTCAACGCGCCCGTGGCATCCACGATGGGGGTATAATACATAACCCCCATCGGCAGCATATTCAGCAGCGTGGCTAGCAGGGTCGGGTCGGTGGGGAGGCCGGGGGGCAAGTGGCTGAAATAGTCTGCCATAAACGGATTTACTGTCAGGGCGTGAGCAAGCCAGCACGCAGCCTCCTGGTTGATACGGAAAACAGCAGGTTTCCGCTGAGGCCGCTTTTGAATCGGGCTGGCGTACGTTTTGGTACGGTCTCCAGCACCGGCAGGGAAGCAAAGGTAGCGAGCAGGGGGGGAGCTGAATTGTGGCTGCAAGCGTAAACATTCAGGTGCGTCCCGCAGAGCGCGCCGGCACCCGCTAGTTGTCATAGCGTACGGGAAAATCCACTGAAACAGCCCGTACGCGGATGAGACAAAGCCCAAAGAATGTATACAGCTGGGTTTAGCTGGTCGCCTGTACCTACACCGAGGTGGCGGGGGCACACCAGCTGCCCGCGTCCAGGTCTTAGCGTGTTGACTGTTTTGTTTTCTGAGAGCACCCCGTTCACTGATGGGCTTGCCCGCCCGTTGCATGGGGGCGTTCCCGTCAACCCGTTGTAGGCGGGTATACAGCGAAAGTCTTGGCCACCCGGCTGGGGCTTTCGCTACCAAGGCACCCATTCACCCTGCCGCTCGCCCGGTAGCGGCTACGGGTTTCCCTCTGACCGGGCGAGCTGCGCTCGTAACTGACTTACCTCTTGCTCCAGGGCCAAATTGCGGAAAGTGACCTTGACTTCTAAGTCTTCATACGCCCGGGTGAGCTGCTCCACGAGCGCTTTATACGCGCTCACGTCCGTGATCGTCCCAATGAAGCGCTGGGCCTGCGTCCGGTCCGCGTTGAAAAAGGCTTTGCCCGTCGCCCGTACCCAATGGGCTGGACCGCTTTCCTGCCAGCGCGTACGGTACTCAATGTCATATGTGCCGGCACCCGCCGGATCCAATGCCCGCTCAACGGCAGCATGCGTGTGCGCGCGATCCTCCGGGTGCACACCATTGAGAAAATCCTCGTAGGTGACGACGGCCGTCACGGGTAGACCGAAAATGCGTTTGCACTGATCGGACCAGATGAGGCTACCGGTCAGGGGATTAAAATCCCAGGTGCCCACCCCCGCCGCATCCACGGCGGTTTGCAGGCGTTCAATATCCGACGATTGCATACGGAGCAAGGGTTAGGGTTGCGTTAAAACCAATTCCAGGCCGGACTGGAAATACAGCACCAGGGCTTGGTAAAGTCCATCGGTGGAGCGGCGAAGGCGCGTGATCAACGCGCGCACGGTCTCACCGCCTACACTGAATTCCAAGTAGGGGCGACTGAGCAGCGGATCACGCGTCACGCACCAGTCACCGGAAAGGGGCGTACCAAGCGTATCCAATCGCAGGCCTTCTTCGTGCAGATGCAGGTGGGTAGCTTGCGCTAACGGAGCGGTCTGAGGAGCGCTGTGCAACGCGCGACTTTCTACCCGCCACGTGCCGGCCAGGTATGCATCGGGGAACTGCTGCAAGTTCAGATCAACCAAGGAGTACGACATAGAAGGGAGCTTGGGCGAAGCAAGGTCGTAAAAGTAGGCATATCGCCTTATGTAATGCAGCGCTAAACGCCATTCAGGACGGCTGCATGTTACGCAACGTCTTCTAACTGCAGGCATACGCGGCCTTGGTGCAGTTGCCTGCAGCTGTGGCAGGTGCCGCAGTCGGCAGCCGTCACGTTGCTACACCTGCTGCTGGCTCAACCACGCCAGGGCCAGGGCTTCATCCTCGAAATACTGGTAGGTCATCGGCAAGCCCTTCACTTGGTTAGTAATAATGGTGGTGGCCAGGCGCGCAAAGACGTTCTTAGCCGACAGCACGGCCCCAAAGCAGTATCCGCCTTGCATAATTGCGACCGGTAGCCACTGCTGCAGCACGTACGCCTGCTCCTGCGCAGTGAACGGCTCCATCTCCCGTTGATCAATAAAGGCTTTACACACCCGGTGGTGCGTAAAGGCCCGCATCAGGTGCTGGAGTAGACCTGTGAATTCCTCAAATTGCCGCGGACCCGGTTTGTATTCCACCCGAACATGCATCGGGTCAAGCCACACGGTCGCAATGGGGTTGGAGAAGTAAAGCTCAGCCATTCGTGCAAAGGTCTCACGCAACGGGGACTCTGGCAATAGATGAACTGTAGTACACAGACCTGATAGCGGGGCGTGCTACTTTGCGGAGTCGCTTCTACGGGAGACCTTTGACCGACATCCTGCGTCCATATCCTGCTTCCTATGCCGCTGCCCCCGTGTGAGTTCTTTCAGCAGATGCCCGACTTCGCTCAGATTGCCCTGGTGTTGGCAGAAGGAACCTTGCTGGGCACACGCGCAGGATGGCAGGACACAGAGATTCGCCTCTATCACCTGGAGGATTCCTTTGCAGAGCTTTCCTACGATACGCAGGTAGACCTGTATTATCACTGTCAGGCATTCCAGAGTAAAGCCCCCTTGCTGGCGTATGCGGACCTGGTGCAGCTCCCCGAACTATAGGGATGTGGCTGGCCTGGAACATGTCACTGTAGGATGGATAACAAAACCCTTTCACGGCACTAGAGCGCTGTTCTACGGGAAGCATACCGAGTGCTGTTGGTAGTGACATCCTACTGGTTTGTTCCTCACTGTGCGGCTGCTGTCTATAAACAGCGAAGCCCAAGTTGGTGGAACAACTTAGGCTTCTGGATAAGTAGGGTATCTGGCACCCTAAACATCCAAGGCAATGGACAAAAGGGCAAGTGCAAAAGCGAAACGGACCGATGAAAGCGGATGATTTCGCGTCTCCCTAGAGCTGTATAAAGCAGTCTTAGGAGCGGTAATCCGGGCAGTGGGAAACCACTGGTTGAATCGCCACTAGGATGTAGCGGGTCGGGCATTGGCCCGCTATTTTTCTGTTGAAATTTCTTCGACGAATGTACAATGTATCACTGCTTATAGTTTGCGATTGTATACGAAAAGTGAAGTGCTTGAGGAAAGGAGGGCTGTTATTCAGTGGTGAGTATTGATCCATTTGCAGGGAACTGATCAGGCCGCTTACGCTGTGTGGCCTTGTTGGCGCTTTGTAGGCTGGTCATCAGAAACCTCTCTATGCCTCCCGGTGTGCGCAAGCATTCTGCAAAGTCCTCCCCGCTGATTCGATTGGTGTAATAGAGCTTTTTGCTGTTGGCGCAGATCATAATCCCGTTGTCGAAGGTGTCCATAAAGTAGATCCCCCAGCCATCTGCCCGCCATGCCTGCCATTGGGATGGGTAATCGAGAATGGATAGGGCGTTGGATGGCTGAATAACTCCTAATTCGCTGGCCGTATCCGGGGTGATTGGGAGCACTTGGTATGTGTCCTGCGCCACCAGCACCAGTTTCCCCTTATGTCTTTCTACTCTCCACAAATACGATTTGTAGATAGGCGTGTCCAGCGGAAGGTTCCAGCGAACAATCGTAGCCCAGGTGCCTTCTACTAATGGGTCTCCGCAAACGGCGCATAGAATCTCTTGTGACATAAATAGAGCTTGTTTTATTGCTAATAATAGTAGTATATTGAATGCAAATACTAAATATGATAGCAAATAATTCTTCTGTTCAATTCGTATTGGCCGCCCGGCTGCAGGATGCCGGTGCTGATCCGTTGGTCTTTGCGTTTCAGCGGGACCTGTTCAATGACTTTCCGGCTTACGTGTCTATCAGCCGGTTGGGCTGGCAGGCGATGGGCCCAAGCCAGGCCATCAGCTATGTCGTGGATCGCTACCTGATGGAGCAGCCAGACGAGACAGAGCGAGTAGGCCGGGAAGCAGTGACGCATTGCGTGCACCAGGCACTGGGTTTGCCTTTGTAGAACATAGTCACGCGTAGAATAAAAGAAAAGCTCCGGCCAGATGGTCGGGGCTTTTCTTATCCGAGCAGCGACAAGCCCTCGAAGGGCTGCCCCGCGAAGATGGCGAGGTAGTTGTCGACGTTACCCAGCCCGTTGAGTACTTTGTACATCTCTGGCCTTGGTTAAAAGTTTGGTCCAAAAGTCGCATTTGGCGCACCACCCAGCGCGACGTTTAACTATTCAAGCCCTGATATTGCGCTGTGCTGCGTGTCTATTCGGGCTTGGGATGGGCTGCGCTTTTTGAGAGCGTCACGCGCCGAAAACGCCCCTTCTGATATTGGTAGTAGCCTGGCGTAATGGGCGTCAGTTGCGGGTCGGGCTCCTCAAACCTGCCCGATTTGTGGATGCTTGAGACGTACATAAGGCCGTTGCGCAGGGCCACGGTTCGGCTACGCTCGGCCCGGTTACCGCCCACCCTTTCGCCCGGTTCAACGGACGGGGTGGGCGGCACCTCCTCCCGCCGCCCGTCGATGCTCTGCCAGAGCAGGCGCGGCGGGCCGTCGAGGGATAACAGGAGCGTTTGGTCGACGACCGTGCGGTAGCCCTGCACGCCGGTGCCACCGCCCGTCTTCACCATGATTTCTTCGGGCCCGCGGCGGTCGAGGTTCACCACGTAGGCGTGCATATAGGCCAAGTAGTTGTCGTTTTCTTTCAGCCAAGGATTTAAGCGCCGCAGCCAGGGGTTTAAGTTAATCTCCACCCACCGGGTGGGGGTGGCCAGGGGGCGATAGAAGAGGCGGAACTGCCGGTCGTCCGTGCCGTCGCCGAAAAAGACCCGGCACCGCGCCGCTGAGTCCCCCAGCCGCTGCTGCCTTTCCCCGCGGGTAGCACCCAGAGCCGCCTGGATGCTATCTACTTGCCGACGGGTCCAGTACGTCACCTCCAGTGGCTGGGCACGAAAAGTGTCGGGAAAGCGCGTTGGGCGCTGGCTGCCTGCGCTACATGGACGACCAGGACCTGCGCAAACGCATCGACGACCAACTCGACAAGCTCGAAAGCACGCACCAGTTCGCTCGCGCCGTGTTTTATGGGCAAAATGGCCAGTTTCGCTACGCCGGCAAGGAAGAACAGCAGGTCGCTGATGCCAGCAAACGGCTGGTGCAAAACGTGATTGTGTGCTGGAACTGCTTGTATCTGAACCAGCAGCTGTTCCAGGCCCCACCTGCCGAGCGGCAGGCCCTGGCCGATGCCATCGCCCGCATCTCGCCCGTGAGCTGGCAGCACATCAACCTGCAAGGGGAATTCGATTTCTCCGACGAGGCCCTGAGCGATGCGCTACGCTTCGACTTGGGTGCGTTGCTCACTGTTGAATGGGAAGCTGCTGGAGGATAGTATACTACCGCTTCAAATGCGACTTTTGGACCAAACTTTTAACCAAGGCCGAAGTTCATCACCGGGGCCTACGTTAAGATAGGCTTCTTTGCCACCGACGACGATTTGCGCTACCAAAACGAAGTGCATGGACCGCTACTGCAGCAGGTCGAGCGCACGCTGGATTTGCTGCAGACCAAATACACCAAGGCCCAAGTGTGCTACGAAGGCGCCAGCCGCCTGGAAGAACCTCCGTTTCCCACTGCTGCCCTGCGCGAGGCCCTGCTCAATGCGTTGGCCCACAAAGACTACAGCGGCGGCACCCCCGTGCAGGTTAGTGTCTACGAGCACCGATTGCAGTTCTGGAACGAAGGCGACCTGCCCGACAGCTGGACGGTGGAGAACCTGTTGCGCAAACACCCATCGAAACCCTTCAACCCAGACGTGGCCAACACCCTCTTCCGTGCCGGCTACATCGAATCCTGGGGCCGCGGCACCCTCAAGATCCTCAGCGAGTGCCGCGCCGTCCACCTGCCGGCCCCGCGCTTCTACTTCGAGGCCTCGGGTTTCGTGGTGGCCTTCGCCGAGTACTCCCCGGCCTACTGGCAGCAACAAGGCGTGCGCGCGGAGCTGATTCCAGTACTACTCTACACGGGTCAACACGGCAGTATTACCAATACGTTGGTACAGCAGCAACTGGGGGTGAGCAAGCCCACGGCCACGCGCTACCTGGGCGAGTTAGAGAAGAGCGGCTACCTGCAGAAAACCGGGACCCGCGGAGCCGGAACAGAGTACCGGTTGATTGGCTCATGATGGGCTCACCACCGGATGGCGCTCAACGGCAATTAGCTGAATGGACGCTGTAGAGGCGTATTTTTCGATAGGTGAATTGGCTCACGATTGGCTCACGTGATCGAATCGACTTGTCTTTTGAGGTGTCGATCTGGGGTTTTATTATAACGAGCGATATGATTGTCAAGAGCGGTCCCGCCTTCCTCGCCAGATGTGTACGTTCCGTAAATCTCTTGCCTTTGTCCCTGTCCTCGTTCCTCGCCGCGCTGATGCTGGGGGCCAGCGTGCTGCTGGCCTGCCACGAGCAAGCCCGTCCCCTGACGGCCGCGCCCCCTGAAATCAACCGGCACTTAAAGCGGGAGCTGGATAGCATCGAGGTGCGCGACCAGCAACACCGGGCGCTGCTGATGCTGGCCATGACCCAGCCCCGCCACCCCCGCCTCGATTCGCTGGCCCGGGCGGCGCGGTTGCCCCTCGGGCACGTCACGGCCCACCTCACGTCGTTGATCCGCCCGGTCGATTCGACCAACCTGCTCCGCGTGGCGCAGATTATCCGCCAGCACGGCTACCCCGGTGAAACCCTGGTCGGGGAGCCCACCAACGAGGTCGCCCTGCTCGTGATACAGCACTCGGCCCGTATTGCGGAGTTTCTGCCCCTGATTGCGCGGGCCGCCGAACAGGGCGAGGTGCCTTTCCGACTCTACGCCCTGATGCTGGACCGCAAACTCATGCAGGAAGGCCGGCCCCAGGTCTATGGCTCCCAGGGCCGCAGCTTCCGCGTACCCAATGCCCGAGGCCAGGCGGAAACCGTGAACCTGATCTGGCCCGTGGAAAATGCCGCCGCCGTGAACGAGCGCCGGAAGCAGGCCGGATTTGACTCGTCGGTGGAAGAAAACGCGCAGCGCCTCGGCATTCCCTATCAGATAGTGACCATGCCAGAGGTACGCCGGCTGGAGCAGCGTGCCGCGGCGGTTCGGCCTTAGTTGCCCGGCTGGACGCGTTCCCGCGCAACGGCGGGCCCGTTCGTGTAAATTCTCCGGACAACCGTTTTCTATCGGGAAACAACTTGCGGTGCACGGATCCCAAAACCGATCTAGGTAGTGGGGCGAACATGCGTTCAGGAAAACGGTCCGAATAAAATAAGGAGGGAGTTATCAAAACCCACCCAACTTAGCCCAACAACGCGGCGGCGGAGCCTACGGCTGCCTCTTTACCGGAATGGTCACGGGTACCGTAAAGCGCACGACCACCACCTGCCCTGCTTGCTGGCCGGGAACAAAACGTGGAAGCTGCCGCGTGGCCGCCATGACGGCCGAATCCACATCGGCCCGCAGCCCCCCTCGCAATCTGCGCATGGCGCACACGGCCTTCCGTATCGACCTCGAACCGCACAAACACGCGGCCGTCCGGGGCGGCCGGGGGTACGATTAAATACTGGTGGATGGCCGCCATGCTGCCGGTTAAGGCGTTTTGACTGTTCAGCGTCGGCATTTGCTCCACGTACGTCCAGACCCAGTTCGCCTCGAGCGGCTGGCCAAGTGTATCGCCCAACTCAAAGAGGCACATCTGTTCCCTGGCAAACTCTATTTCGCCTATATGGCACTCCCATGGTTCAACGGAAGACTTGGGCTTTTCCCTTACCCGGGGCCGTACGACCACCGGCTTGCGACGTGTTTTCTGGGTGGTATTTGGGCCAGGACGCTGCTACCCATCAGGGCAACCACCAGCGAAGCGCAATAAGCATATTTCCGGTTCATTGGAAGGGGCAGGTAAAGCGCAAGCCAAGAGGATGGACTAAATAACGCATAAGTTCACCTAAGCGGTCGTATAAGTCGGTTTATGTCAAGTAGCAGTAAGCTTTAAAAAGGACCTCATTCGGGTTAAGCTTTCTGATCTACTCCTCAAGTGAAGTTGCTCCAAACGTCAGACCTCTATACTTCGGGCTTTGTAGGGAGTAGCAGCGCTGCCCGCGGTTGAAAGACTGAATAAGAAAGCATAAGGGTATAGCCGAATTGCTCCCAATGGAATACTTTGCTCCCCTTGGGTTTCAAAATTATTCGGAAGTCTCGCTTGTGATGCTAAACAGCATCAGCGTCCCGGATAGTAGTCAAATAGAATTCCGGGAATTTCTTCACCGATCTCCCCGTGACAAGATCGAAGATAATCTGCGTGCAGACTCCTGCCGCTAACCAAGATGCTATTGACAACTGGGGGGGTGAAAGGTGCTCTTCTTCTGCCTTGTACTTTCTTATCGTCTCATCGAGCCATTCCAGTGGACGGTTATTGCCTCTCATGTAGTCTGATACGTACTGCACAACACTTAGCTCATTGAACGGCCGATCCGCTACTCGCAGGGTATCCAGTCCGATGTCTCCAGAAATGACCATGACCAAGGCACTCCATCCTAAATTATAGGGGTGCAAGATGGGGATGTCGTGTTCTTGGCATACGCTATCGAATAACAGAGGGACCTCCGACGTGAAGTCCAATGCATTTATGGCTATCGTGTGGCCAGGCACGAATCTCTTGATGGTATCGGGTGTTATAAAGCAGTTATAAGCGGTGATTTTGGCGTTGCTGTTGATAGCAATCAACCTGTTTTTCAGGGCCTCTACTTTTGGGATTGCTAGGTCTGATTCTAGGTAGTTCTGTCGGTTGAGGTTAGTTAGCTCGACCACGTCGCCATCAATCAGCGTGATGGTTTCAAAGCCAAACCGCACCAAACATTCGGCGATCACACTCCCAATGCCCGCCCCACCCAGTAAAATTGGTGTGGCTTGTATCAGGTTTTGCTCTTCTTTGGTCAAGTAGATTCGATTTCGAATGTAACGCTGGTTCACGATTCGTATGAATGAGTTTGCGTATTCTGTGTTGGGGCATCCGCTCTGTTAACCGACGTACTTCCGCAGATACTCGGGTTTTATCGGAATATTTGTCAGTTATATGGCAAAAAAAAGAAATAATTTTGCTCAGCAAGCAATCGCGTTTCCGTGTATGAGCAAGAGCTGACGGCAGGCTTAGACTCGTGATATAATAAGGACTCACTTCTCGGATCATCGTTCCGTTTGCGCTATTTCCCATCGTGCTCCTGAACTGAAAAGACCTGAATGTGGTCGAAAAAAAACTTGTTTCTTAAAACGAAATAGTGAGAGCATCTTAAAGGTACCATCAATAAATAATCAACCACGTAACCCCACAAAAACTATGGAACTGATGAATGATCCAGCTTTTCTGCAACGACTGGCTAAAAAAGTAGAAGAAGATGCTCAATTTAAGAAAATCCTATTAGAAAACCCTACCGCGGGTTTAGAAACCTTCTTAGGACGTCGGGTTATTCTGCCTGAAGGGATGAAAATAGCAATTGTTGATCAAACAGAGCCTTCTACTATTTTCATCAACCTTCCATCTACACAAAACACAGAAGACGTTGAACTAACTGAAGAACAGCTTGATATTGTGTCCGGCGGTGTGGATGGAGGTTTGATACTCAAACCGTGAGCATATCTCGCATATTTATGTTACTAATTCTCCTGGTTCTAGCAAAAGGACCAGGAGAATTGCTATATGCGCAATCCGACTCCACAAAGGTCGGTAAAGAGGCGAATTTAACTAATGGCCAAACATCAGCCGACAGTCTTTTTAATCTTGGTGAAAAATACTTGAATTCCCAGCGGTATGAGCAATCCCTGTCGCTTTTCCAAAAAAGCATCAACCGGTATGCCCTTACTAATAATCACAAAAAAATAGGAGACTGCTTCAACTACATTGCAGTAATAAATTATTTTCAAGGTGACTATTATAAAACAATATTCTTCTTCAAGAAGAGCATTGAATCATACAAAAAATCTAAATATAAAAAAGGAGTGGCATCACTGCTAAATAACATAGGCAGTGTATATAACACCTCGGGAGACTATCTCAAAGCATTAGATTACTACAGGCAAGCTATTGTTATATTTGAAGAAGTTGGAGAGAAGGAGAATCTGGCTGTAGCTACCCGAAACATCGGGTTGATTTACATGGAGGGCAATGACTATAAGAATGCGATGGATCATTTTCGCAAATCTTATGCAATTCATAGAAAGTTAAACAATCGGAAAAATATTGGCGAAACCCTAATACCAATAGGGAAAGTGTATGCCAAAGAAGGTAGGTACGATAGTGCTTTCGAGAACCTTACCAAAGCATTACAAATTGCAGACGAAGAGAGGGATAAGCAATTGCAAATCAGCGCGCTCGCTAGTTTAGGTGATTTGTTCTATGGGAAGTCAGACTACAACCGGGCATTGCCTTATTACACTCGTTGCTTGACCTACGCAAATGAAGTAGGCAGATTGCAGTACCAAAGTGAATCGCAGATTGCCATTGGCAGCATTATGCACAAGTTGGGAAGGAACAAAAGCTCAATAGTAAAATGCCAGGATGGATTGAGATTGGCCGAAAAACTGGGATCTATGTCCCAAAAGAAGAGTGGATGTGATTGTCTGTACCAGGCACATAAGTCACTAGGTAACAATCGGCAGGCATTGCGCTATTATGAGCAAGCCAACGCGTACGAGGACAGCTTAAACTTAGCGGAAACGTCCAATAGGATAATGGGCATGGAGTTCCAAAAGCAGCAGTTGGTTGATAGCATAGCTTACGTCAAAAAAGAGTATGCCGTAAAGCTCAGCCACAAAGAGGATGTGCGGCGCCGAGAAAAAAACAGAAATCTTATCGCCATCTCGCTGTGCTTTGTGCTCCTGATTGCGGCTGGCTTATGGAACCGGTTAGCCTACACCAGAAAGGCTAAGTCGGCATTACAAATCGAGAAGGACCGATCCGAAACTTTACTATTAAACATCCTTCCAGAAGAAATTGCGGAGGAACTGAAGGAGAAAGGCAATGTGAGTGCCCAGGATTACGATCTGGTGTCGATCCTGTTTACCGACTTCAAGTCATTCACTGAGACCGCCGAAAAGATGACTCCCCAGAGCTTGGTCGAGGAAATAAATATATGCTTTAAAGCATTTGACCTGATTACAGAGAAATACCAGATCGAGAAGATAAAAACCATAGGGGACGCCTATATGGCAGCAGGGGGCATTCCTAAGGCGCACAAGGACTCAGCAAGAAACATCGTCTTGGCAGGGCTTGAGATGCAGGCGTTTATTAAGGATAGAGCCCTCGAGGGCTACCGGACGAATCGCCCCGCCTTTGAAATGAGACTGGGCATCCACATTGGGCCAATCGTTGCCGGGATCGTTGGGGTGAGGAAGTTCCAGTACGACGTATGGGGGGACACGGTCAATACGGCCAGCCGGATGGAGAGCAGCGGCATGGTAGGGAAAGTCAATATCAGCGAGGCGCTGTACCAGATCATCAAAGACGAAGATTGCTTCTCGTTTGAATACAGAGGCTACGTCCATGCCAAGGGTAAAGGGGAGGCAGCCATGTACTTCGTGGAGAAGTGCGCGTAGCTAAGGTCATAGCCTAAACAAGGTATACCTACGTTTTTTCGGATTATTTGGCAGGTTTGCAGAAAATGCACTATATATTTTTACAACATCAAACGACATCAATATCAGGGACGGTAAAACTCTTTTTTTCACAGCAAATAGCGGAAAATAATAGTTTATATTTTAACAGTTATTTTGGCGGATTTATAAAAAAAAGGCAAGTCAAATTTGTATCATAATTAGTAAAAGATGGAACAGAGAAAACAAGAGGTTATCGAAGCAATCATATCTAAAGCCTGGGAAGATGCTAGCTTTAGAAAAGAGCTCCAGGTAGATCCCATCAAGGCAATAGAAAAGCTGATCGGTGTTAAAGTGGTAATACCAGAAGGAAAGAGTTTGGTCGTTACAGACCAAACCGACAAATCCAAGATATACGTTAACATACCGGTAGAGCCTGAAGTGGAGAGCCTGGAGTTGACGGAAGAGCAGCTCGAAGCGGTAGCGGGTGGCGGCCATAAAATCTGGACTGATTTTGTCGGCAGTTTATTCCCTTCACTTGAACAGTGTTTAATATTCCAAAAGTAAATAATTGAATCAAATCAATTATTTGATAATCGTAGTCACAGAATTGTAATACTGAATGACTTTTCGATTTTTGGCTGATCGGGCCTTAACAATTCTCACGACTCTCTACTCAATTACTGCAGATTTGAAAGCATAACGTTTTCAATGTTGCCTTAACTTATAGAGCAGATAAAATTTTTTCAAAAAGTCAAAGTGTGTACGCTGAAATCGTACAAAAAGCTTGGGAAGACCCTCAGTTCAAAAGCGAACTGTTAGCTAATCCCACCCAGGCCATTGAGAAAGCCACTGGCCACAAATTCAACCTGCCCGAAGGCAAGACCCTGGTAGTGCGCGATCAGACCGACGAGTCCACGGTGTATAAATATTAGGACAGAAAAATATTTAGTTCAAACTATCTGGCCTGAGCACAGAAGATGTCGAGTTAAACAAAGACCACTTCGAAGTCGTGGTTGAGGGGGCATTGTTACTTGGGATCCTTACTAAGTCGATCCATGGCATTCTGTTTCATGATTCTTCTACCAAGCCCATAGCTCCCCGCGGTTACTGATTTAGTTCTTCAACAGGAAACACTTAAGAAGCCCAAATGAAAAACAACTGGGCCTTCTAACAATCAACCATTATTAACCATCACCTTTTTTCAGTTAACCATTTTTAACAACCAACCACATGGAATTTTCAAAAAGTCAAAGTGTGTACGCTGAAATCGTACAAAAAGCTTGGGAAGACCCTCAGTTCAAAAGCGAGCTGTTAGCTAATCCCACCCAGGCCATTGAGAAAGCCACTGGCCACAAATTCAACCTGCCCGAAGGCAAGACCCTGGTAGTGCGCGATCAGACCGACGAGTCCACGGTGTACATAAATATTCCGGCTAAGCTGAACACGGAGGATGTCGAGTTGAACGAAGACCAACTCGAAGTCGTGGCTGGGGGACATGGCGGTGTGGATTTATCCATGCCACCGCCTTTCTTCCCTCCTTACACCATTGATCCTATCTAGCCTAGGTACTGACAATCTTTTTTCGTGGTCAAAACCGTTGAGCACAGCAAAATAAATCACCTATACATAGATCAAACAGAGCATGAAAAATTCAATTAACCACAAGGTTAAGGCGCTGAAAGAAGACGCTGAAAATCAGGAGGAGTTCATGGAGAAACTCGCCGAGATCGATGAGGAAGGCCAACTTTCGGATGATGTGCTGGAGCAGATCAGTGGAGGTGCTGACCCCGGCAAAATTAGTGCGCTCATCGACCTGCCCAATCTGGGCATGTTGACACCCGATTTTCCGACACCTGCAGAGTCCTAAACGGGTAGGTCATGGCTTCTCTACTCTGTCCCAGCTCGACTGCTAAGCCCGGTGCCGCACTTTTTGGTATTCAGGATGATACCGGCCACATTCAGTACCTCGAAGAAACAGTCATAATTGACCAGGTTTTCGTGGATACTGCCCGCCAGCAGGTCCGCCAGCCCGAGGAAAGGTTTCGGTTTGCTAGCAACTGTGCTAAATCCGGTTGTGGTCACTGGAGTTTGCAAAACAGCAACTGCGGTCTGGTGGGCAAAATTGTTGAAGCCATGAACCGCCAAGCAGATGCTACGCTCATCGCCTGCGCTATCCGCACCCGCTGCCGATGGTACGATCAGGAAGGAGCGAATGCCTGCGCCAACTGCGACGAAGTGGTGCGCAACATCCGAACGCAGGAAGTAATGGCGTAAGGGGGGGAAGTACTCCCCGTAAAGTACTAGTTTATTGAGAGTCAATCTGATTTAACACTTTAATAACCGAACCCAATGGAAATTGCAGCAGAACAAAAATTGAACGCAGAAATTGTACAAAAAGCTTGGGAGGATCCTCAATTCAAGGAGGAATTGATGAAAAATCCAGCAGCAACGATGGAGAAGTTTGCTGGCCACAAGCTCAATTTAGCTGAGGGGCAAAAACTAGTAGTAGTAGATCAAACAGATACTTCTACGGTTTATTTCAATATTCCAAGAAAAGTTGATGTTGACAGCTTGGAGCTGACCGAGGAGCAATTGGAAACGGTTGCAGGTGGATCAACTCCGTTCTGTGCCATAGGTTATGGTTTTGTAGTTGGAATTGCTCTTTGGTCAGCAACACACGAGTAAAAAACAAACCAAATAAAATTTAGCAACAATGGCTACCGCAAAAGAACAACAAGAAGAAGGTGCAGAGTTAATGCAACTTTTAGCACAGAAAGCATGGGAAAGCTCCACTTTTAAAGAGCAGTTGATAAAAAATCCTGTGGAAACAATTGAACTCGTTACAGGAAAGAAAGTAACGATGTTTCAAAATAAGAAGATTGCAGTAGAAGATCAGACTGATGAGTCTGTGATCTATTTCAACATTCCAGCCAAGCCTGACTTCGATGACCTAGCATTGACCGAAGAACAACTGGAAACGATTTCTGGTGGAACCACCGTAGTGTGCGGTGCCTATGTCCTTGGGGTATGTATTGGCTACGGTGTGTGCTGGGCTCTCTCTGATTAACATTGTAGGAAACCTGTAGCATTCAAATCATTAAACACTCATTTTAAAAGAATGAGTGTTTAATGATTTGAATGATTATTTATGTAAAAGCAAACCAAGAAAAACATGAAAACCAGAAATCTCAGTATCACCTTAATAATCCTCTTGGTTATTATAGGTAGTGCAATAGCAAATCATTTCAGCTTTAACACGTTGACTTTTGAGAAGCCCTGGCTGGATGTTCTTTATAGTGTAGTCTTCATCATCTTGCTTTTTTTGTTGTTAAAAAAAAGTCGTAACAACAATCAAGATCATATTAAAACTAGTTAAAAAGGGTAACATTGGAAGTGAGCTTGCCATGAGGGTTGACCCAGTTCCAACACGAATTGAACGCAGTGTAGTCCATTGAACGGAAAAATCCGCATTTAATAATAAAATAATTGCATTTCGATGAAAATCCTGACTATCCCATATATTGCTGGTGGCCTTTCACACTTCGTCCCTGCCTACGTTTTACAACAGAGACATATAAGAAAAAACGCAGCTGTTAAAAATCATTTTTTAGTTAATCGTACTATTCAAAGGTTTCTCATGATGCAAGGGATACCGTGTGCACCTATTGATTACGATTATACCGTTGAAGACAACACTCTTACCTTCGAGAATGTCTCGAGCATGAGAGCGAGTATCATAAAAATGGAAAAAGAGGCTTACGATCAAGTTGAGCCATCACTGATTATCGAAGATAATTCTTTCTTGACTCCACTAATCGCCGAAAAAAATAATATACCTCGCATATCGATTCAGCGAACCGGAACTTTTAGATCCATCGATGAGCGCTATAGGAATAGCAATCACATACATTCTATTCAAAAAGGTCACTACAATGAAAAGTCAGAATTTATTTTGGATGTAAGCGACGTAAATTTAGCCGCATCTAATTGTAATGATCCTGATTTTAATTTTTTGCGACAGTATGTTAAGCCAAAAGCTAAAATAATTCCCGGAATACCAACAATTGAGCGCTTGCCAAATAATATCAAGAATAGAGAATCATACTTCTATTCAGGCCCGCTCCTTGTTATGGACAAGCCATCTAGTGAATTAACCGTTAGATTGGATGAATTTTTCAAAAATAATGGACAGAAGCCTGTTGTATTCATTACAACGGGCACAATAGATAGAACTCCTATTGAGAATTTCATAGAGTTCTTCGCAAAACGCAACTATGCTATCATAACCACTTCTGACTGCATTGTAAATGAGGAATTTAAGCATGCCGTATTTTACAATAAGCTGCTTCCATTAAATTACATCTGCGGAATTTCTAACTTGGTTATTCATCAGTGTGGTTCAGGGATGTATCATTATCCAATAATGAATCGGGTTCCTTCTCTAACAGTAGGCACCCTGTGTTACGACCGAGAAGATATAGCACAGAGACTGCAAGAACTTGGTGTTTCTGGTCATATTCCCCATCCAGATGACAACCCTAACTATTGGAATATTTTTCTTGAGTTAGTGAATAAGTTTGAGAAAAAAACATTAATAGACTTTAGCGCGGTAGATAAGTTGAGGTCTGAAATAAATGAAACAATCTCAAATTTTCAGATGGAAAGAGTTATCCAATACGCCGTAAGGTAAGAGCATCCATCTGTTAAATGGCGATGGCAAATCTGATAAGCGTTTAAGTCGGCGTTAACCGACGGGTGTGCCCGTCAAGGACTAACGGGATACGCCTGTGGTGCATTTTCTGGCGCTCACTGGGCGAGCGGGACCATCCCACCAGCACGCCAACTTTTGGCGTAACGAACAATTGGGAGCTTACAGGATGCTAGGCCGGCTGCTGTCATTGAGCTGCGCCGGGGCGTAGCCGCCAGAAGATACCCCGGTAGCTCTCCCCCTCGACAAGGAGCATGCCATGCTCGACCCGCTTTTGCATTAGCTCGATTTGCCGCATCCTGGCTTCGTCCTGCTGCCACTGCCAGGGTGGGTCCCAGCAAGCCGGATTTAGAGGGCTTCTGACTTGATCATGACTTATCGCGCCCTTAAACAGCCGCAACCGATCCGTGCCTAAGGTCTGTCCAGGCCAGCCTAAGCCGATAATCTCTACTCAGGCCTAGTGTGCAAGTCATAGCTGGGCTGCGTTTCACTCCTACCGGAAAGGCCATTGCGTCATATCGGTTAATAATATCAAAACTTAAGCAACGACAAAAGCCATGTCAGAAGGAGTGATCAAAGATTTGTCTCAGTTCAAGCCATGTATGATCGAATATAAGCCACTCAACAAAAAAAGGCCTTCAAAGCTATTGAATGTTGTTTCTGCCTGGAGAGGCTTGGAATCAATAATTGACGACATAATAATTCAATTTGGTTTAGGAAGAAATTTATGTATTGAGTTCGGAGTCGAGTTCGGTTACTCGGCAGTAGCTCTATCAAATTATTTTGATACATTAATTGGTGTAGATACTTTTGATGGTGATAGGCATACCCTTAATAAAAAGGAACATTACCATGAAACTAAGGTCCGACTTGCTGCTTATGAAAACATTACTTTGTTTAAGTCAAATTACCAGGACTGGATACCATATGACAGCAATTATTATGATCTCGCTCATGTAGATATCGTGCATAATTATACTGAAACATATGAGTGTGGGCTTTGGGCAGCGCAACACAGTGATTGTGTTATTTTTCACGACACAGAAAGCTTCTTGGATGTCAAGCGTGCCGTAATAGATATTTCGAATGCTACGGGTTACAAAATGTACAATTATCCTTATTATTTCGGACTTGGCATTCTAGTAAATCCGCATAAACTCAGCCGCGATTGAAAAAAATAGCAATTTTTGTATTCTCGTTGACCTTAAAGCAACTAAGCATAAAATGGTTAGTCAATCTCCGTACCAGATCAAAGAAAGCTACCGATCAATTCCGTTTGTGGAAGTCGTGTTGCGGTATACTGAAGGTTTTATGGACAACCCTAACTTTGAATTGTCGGATTTAGCAAAAAATAAGTTAGAATACAATCTACTACAAGAATTAAGCTCTATTGCTGAAGTTATATTACAAGAAGAATTAGATACTTTTGTTGCCGATGGCAATTCTAGTTTTGAGGAGTTCGTAGGAAAAATGGATCTGTTGTTGGCCGTGAAGTATCCTGTTTTAGACAGAATACTTAAATTAAAGGCCAGTAATTTTTCAAAACATATTCATAATATTACCCGCCGATTCCGAGAAGATAGTGCAAGACTAAAAAGCACATTTAATTTAGAGGACATTACAATCAAAGATATTGATGTAAACCTCGGCGATGGTCATAATGGTGAGGGTACATCCTTAGTGCATTTATCAAATGGAACGAAATTGATATATAAACCAAGAAATATAAACATATGCAATTCTTATAACCATTTTATTGAATGGGTTAATTCTAAACTTGAAATTAACTTAAAGACATTCAAGGGGCTTAATTGCAATAATTATGGCTGGTTGGAATTTGTCAATTACGAAGAAGCTTCCTCAGAAGCGGATTTGCAAGATTACTACTACAAAGCAGGAGCCCTGCTAGCAATTACTTTAATTTTAGGCAGTAAAGACTGTCATCACGAAAACATAATTGCGTCGGGGAATAATCCATTTGTAATCGATCATGAAACCATTATCCAGCCGTTTTTTAATATTAAAGCCTTCCGGACATGGGATTCCCAATACAAAACGCCCCTTTTTTCGGTATTAGAAAGCTTTCTGATAGTGGATCCAGCCTCTGGATCACCTTTAGACATTGTGGGATACGGAGTGAAAGGAAATATCGAAGTTGTCGAATTAGAGAAAAAAGTGATAAACCCTAATACTATAAATTCCAAAAGAACTACTCGATTTTCTACAAGAAAGGTAATAGACAAAAATATTCCATTATTAAGAGGAAAATATATTTTTGTTGATACCTATAAAGAACATTTTATTAACGGGTTTTCTGCAACATATGACATGCTTTCAGATTCAAAAGACGAACTGAAAGCAACAGATTCTCCGCTCAATTTCTTTGTAAATAATGAAGTGCGTTATGTTTGGCGCCCGACTTTTGTATATTTTAAAATTTTAAAATATATGAGATCAGCATCTTTCATGTCAAGTGATGAAGTGTATTACTCTGCACTACGCAATTTACTATCAAAAGCTTTCCGAGAAGAAAATAAAAAAGACTATGACTTTATACTTGATTTTGAACTAAAGCAAATGGTCAATGGCGATATTCCTATTTTCAATCTCGACAGCTCAGATAATACTTTGGGAGGCAAAAATTCACCAAAAATATTTGAATACAGCTGTCTTGAAAATATACGCCACCGAGTGGATTTATTAACACCAGAACATAAAGAAAAGCAGTTGGAGTACATTCTTCGATGGATCAATTCCTAGCTTGCTTGAGCATTCAATCTCACATACAGTTTAATTTTTACAGTTGTATAGCTCTTCAATTTAGTGCATTAATTTAGAGCCCTGATTGTAAATTGCTTAAATTGAAAAATAAACGAGCCATCCAGTTGCTGGATGAGTTCATCTACTCCGGTCCGCTTTAGGGTGAAGCGCCATCAACTCTTACCGACTCGTAATGGCAAGCGAGTGCGCCGCAGCAACTCTTGGGCCGTTAATGTTTGCTTCAAGTCGCTAATGCGCTACGTGGGCCTTACGGGCTGTCAGAGGTGCCGCCTGCCGGGGATTACTACTTCCGGCGTTAGCGTGGGCAACACGTCTAAGCCGACCTTGACGACACCGTTATTCTGGCCGGTCAACCAGCGGTTAACCGGGCGCCCATTTCTTTGCGTGTGTGCGTGGACAGGCTAAGCGTCAAGCCGCTCCCGTGCCTTTTGGAACACTGGGTCATCGAGAGAGGCAAGCGCGGCAACAAACGCAAACGGCAGCGACGTAAAGAATTGCCGTTTTGCCTGCCACGTGCACGCAGCCAACAGCCACTACGGTTTAACCAGCCGGGCTTTACTGCCCCCTGGCCGGTCATGCCCGTCGCCCGGCCACGGTGTTGACGGACAACGCCCACCGGCGCGCTTCGCCGCCGGTGTCGGCCTGTTGGGCTTGGCACACAAGGTAGCCGCCCACCCCCACGGTCCACGCCTTTGTCCCGGTAGCCCAGGCCTGGGTCGTCAAGTGCACGCTTGCCAGCCTGGCCCATCTTGGCCGCTTGGCTGTGGACTATGAATGTGGCCTGGCAAGCGTTGAGACCTGGTTACCTACAGCCAACTTAACCAACTCCCTTAAATCCCAATACGTTCTGAGCTGGTGAGTTTCCGCTCGGTTGGGGCTATAGCTTAAGCAAGTAGTTCTACAAGCAAAGATGATTGACTAACATCAGGTGTACATCCGCGAAGGAGTCCAGCGGCACACGCAGGGCGTGCAGGTGCAGCATGCGCTTACTGGGTTCTGAAACAGGAAAGCTATTTTCTATTTTTAGAACCAAGGAGTCAAGACTTGGAGAGCTTAACCTGCCAAAATATATTAAGGTTATTGTTTACAGCGTAAGAAATGGCCTCAGTCATGCTGTTTACGCCCATCTTCTCAAAAAGCTTTCTCCGGTGGAATTTAACTGTATCTGGAGATACAAAAAGCATCTCCGAAATTTCATTGATTGTATGCCCTCTAACGGACAATTGCAAAATTTCTGTTTCCCGATCCGATAGTTTCATCTTCTGATCGGGTCGCCATACATTTTCCTTAAGGTCGTATGCATAGACCTTGTTCTCTCCACTCTTGTGAATTCTTATGTTGCCTGCAGTTCGCTCAGATGAGAGTGAAACGATACACAATGCTTTCCAAATCTTTCCCTCGTCGTTAAAGAATATAGGAGTCAACTTCTGATTGATCAATATCAGTTTTCCTTCCTGGTTTCTTAGATGGAAGTCGTATGAGATTGAGTAATTACTGCGGTCTTTCAACGGGATTTTCTCGTAAAACTCAAATCCGACCGTGTTGATTTTCAGCAACAACTCCAAGTCTTTATCGGGAACGTACTTGAAATAGTAGTTGTAGCCCATTTCCTGCACCTGGGTCGCCGTGTTGCCACACAAGAATAACGGGTTATCGGAGACGTACTCAAACCCCTGTTTCATGTAGTCTATCACGTATATACTACTGTTGGTAGCTATTGCAAAAGCTTTTACACAGTCTAAATAGTTGAACTGCTGTCCGTGTTCCTGCTTGATGTGAGGAATGGTGTTGGCACCGTTGAAAAACGAGCTTACCTCCTTCTTACCACTCGAAGTTACCTTCATCTGTTCAGTTTAAGTTAGCTTCCTTTTACTGCTTAAAGTAACATTCCGTGAAAGTAGCTATTGTATTTATCCTTTAAAAATCTAGATAGTTCAGGAGCGGTTATTAAGTAAATCGTGGTAAGGACACAAATAGTGGTTTAAACAAACACCTGGGGCAGTAGTGGGCCCTTGAGCACTTGGTGTAGGTGCTGGTGATTGTACTTAAAATCTCCGGATACCATATAGTAAAATGGTCCGGGTGGGCCGGGCAGTCTAAGAAGGTGTTTTCAAGCTGCTGATTGTAAAGGCTTTTGGGGGCGATTGGTAGGCCATTATCGAGTGGCAACGGGTGTGGCTATAGTACTCTGATACAGATAAACACGCTTTTTTGTGCATCTGCCAAATCGCGCTAGACAGGCCTGTTCCCTGCTTTAAGTTCTATGGTTGAGCGTCACGACCACAAGCTCTCGGGCTGCGCATTGTCCAGGTACTCAGCCCGCCGGCTTGGCAGCATAGGCAACCATATGCAGCCACCATGGCCCAGTAGGCGCTACCGCAATACTGCCCGTCTCGGTCAGGAGGCACCAACAGACCATCAGCGGGAGTACGGGCTAGCAAAGCCTAATGCAAGGAGCTGAGCTCAAGTTCTTCCGGCATCGTCTTGCGCACCTGCGCGCCCACCACTTATTGGGTAAAGCTGTCCTGGAAGCGTACTGGTAGGCCCATGCCCTCGGTTCCAGGGGCCTGGGGTCAATAGGCGATATCGCTACCCCAGAATAAGCTCCTCTGGGCCGCCTGGTTGAGCAAACGGCTGGGGCCCACGTGCTGGCCCTCTTCCCGCAATTGAATAGTGCAGGCGACTGGTGCCAGCGCGCTTGTGGTGGTAGGCAAAGGCCTTTTCCAGTGCTGATTTCCACACCCTGGGCGCCGCACTGGCAGCAGGCGAGGGAGTTTATTTGAGCCAGGTATAATAGCGAGCGGGGGCCACTTCCACTACCTTGTCCGGTAACCGGACGCAAAAGCTACCGCGCTGGTGATCCGTTAAGGATAGCAACTAATAGCACTGGGGACTGGCGGAAAAAAAGTCGTCTTTTTTTATAGAATCTCCAACTCTTGCGCCAGCCGGCGGTGGACAGCACGCAACTGACGCACTTCGGGCGCCATGGCCGGGTCTGCAGGCAGGACGGGCTGGGCATCGCGTTGCAACTGGTGGAGCGGCTTGGGATCCAGGCTCAAGGCCCGAGCGGCAAATGGGGACGGGCGTTTCTCGGCGACCATTTGCAGGGTTTCTGGGCTGCAGGCCGCTTTTTACTTACCGTATTTATCGGGCTTTTACATAGGCAAAAATTACCCCCTTTTTGTCTCGCTCAGCTAGATCATCACATAAAACAACTACAAAGTGTAGTCGTTCGGCCCTCTTTGATATACTACAATATAGTGTAGTAGCGGGGCTTTTAGCCTGGGGTTTATTTGTGTCTAATCCCTATAATAAACATGAATATTACCCAAAATTACTTAGGGCAGTTGGAGCTGGGACTACTTAGTGAGTTGGCAGCATTTGTAGTAGGGGAAAACTTCAGTCATCACTCCGTAACATGTCCCGAGGTGGATGTACAACGTGACGTGCATAATATCTACTGTGAAGAGTTGCACCATCTCGAAAACTCAAGGTTTTACATTGCCCGGGATTCAACCGGTACTATTCAAGGCTCCATAAGACTCACCAAGTGGGACTACAAAGCGAAGTTACCCATACAAAAGATCTTCGACATTAACCCGATTGACACCCTGGACTGCACTCACAATGTGCCTTCTATCTGGCACATCGGCCGGTTTGCTACGCGCAGAAGCAATACAGACAAGACTATGTTCAAAAAACTCATGGTCCACGCCGTGACACCTATTTGTAAGGAGAAAGATAGTGTAGCATTCGCCGAGTGTGACAGTAAGCTACTAAGAGTCTTGAACATCCTTGGTATCGAGTCCCGGATAATTGGCAAGTCGGTGAATTACTTGGGATCGGAGACTATTCCTATCTCAATAAGTGCCCAGGGGCTAAGCAGATTTTACCATAAAAATAAGGACCTAGTGAGAGTCGAATAGTCTTTCCAAACAAGTCATAACCAGGTGAACGAAGTCTACTCCTAACAAAAACTGTCACAACAATGAATCAGGCAGAAAATCAAGTCATTGATTGGGATGCTCCCAACCTTTTAGAACAGCTTGTTCGGAACATTAAAGCTCCTTTGGAAAACATCGCAGCTGCGGGAAGGAACAGCGACGATTACAATAAAGGCAAAATAGAAGAGATAATATTTTCTAGTACCAAGGAGATAAATGACATCATAGAAGCGATAGTGGCCAAGAATAAAGCCAGAGCGCTTAGCTTAACCCATGAAAGCCGCCCCGACATATTTGAAATCTATGAGACTAACGAGAATGTTAGACAGATGTGTACAGATGCCGTAACTCCTCAAAAAGTGACAAAAGTCGATCAGGAGTGGTTGATGCTTCTCGAAAAAGAGGTTTATGACAACCTAAGCAATAATTTCATGAATTTGTATGATCTGTCATGCAGAATGGCGGTAAGCGAGCGGCAATTGTATAGAAGACTTTTGAGTCTGGTGGCCCTAACCCCTAATAAGTACATTCGCATCCTGCGTTTGCACAAAGCAAAGCAGATGATTGACAACTTTGTAGAACATTCCATTCCCCAGATCGCCTACGCAGTAGGCTACAACGACGTGCATTACTTTTCGAAGCTGTTTGCGAGTCAGTACAGTGTTTCTCCAAAAGAACTCGTGGGTTCTCTACGGTGAAATGATATCGGTTTTACATTTGAAGCCAGCTATTTCCGAGTCGATTGTAAAACTCAATTTTACGAAATGAAACCCACCCTATGAATTTAACCGAACAACAAAAAAAAGGGCAAGAAGTCCTATTCAGGATAATTTCCGAAGCTTGGAAAAATGATCAATTTAAACAAGCCTTGCTTGCCAACCCGAAAGAAACGCTAGAGCAGACCTTCGGTAAGAAATTCTCCTCTGTAAAAAGAATTAAGGTCACCGATCAGTCTGATCCGTCCTATTTATACATCAATATTCCGGTTAAGCCAGATGCTGATGTTAAAGGGCCGACCCAGAACCAGAAAGGGAATAAGTCAGCAGCGGATTCAAACGGTAACGGCTTTGTTATGACCGATTATAAAACACTATATGACTCATTATAGCGGTTTCGTGAACGGTTTGCCCCGCACTCAGGCGGATCGGGTGTGGTAGCCGCAATGGTCAAACCAGTTGCGGGCGTCTTGACTGGTAATCCAGCCGATGGCCTCGTGCAGGGCCGCTTCCAGTTCGGCTAGCGTGCGGGCAGGGGCGGCTCGCAGTTTCGTTTTGAGCTTGCTCCAGGCCTGCTCGATGGGGGTAAAATCAGGCGAATAAGGCGGCAAAAAGACCACCTCTATCCCACGCTTGGCCAGCCACTGGCGCAGCCCACTCAAGTGGTGGACGGGCAGGTTGTCGAGCACCAGCACGTCGCCACGCCGCAGCGTTGGGGCCAGGCAGCGGGCCACATAGAAGGCAAACCGGCGCTTGGTCAACGCCCCCTCCAGCAGTTGCATTGCGCCCAATCCACGCACCGACAAGGTGCCGATGAGCGTGCGGGATGGGCCGCGCTTGAGCGGCCGCGCGCCGCGTACGCGCTGTCCGCCCACCGCCCGGCCGTGGGTACGGACGTAGTTCAGGCGCAGCCCCGTTTCGTCCAGAAAATGAAAGCGGGCTACGTCCCGGCGCGTGCAGACGGTTTCCACGTGCTGGCGCCGGGCCACCTGCACGTCCGCCCGCTCACGCTCGGCCGGGTGTGGGCTTTTTTTACGCCGCAGCCGCTGCTCATTCAGCACCTGCCAGATGCAGGTCTGACCCACAGGGCGCCCGCCCTGGGCTTGCCAGGCCTGGTTCACCTCTGCCAGCGTCGCATCGGCGTGCTGCAGCACGTAGGCTACCAGCCAAGCCTGCGCCGCCGCATCCAGGTAGCGGGCACGGCCGCCTGTGGCGGGCTTGGGAGCCGCTTCGCGCCGCATCAGGTCTTTGACGAACGAATGGCTCACGCCAAAACGCTGTGCCACCTCTGCCTTGCTAGCGCCCGGCTCACGACAGGCAGCCGCTACGCGGCTGCGTAAATCAAGTGAATACGGTTTCATCCGCTGCTGTACGCCGTTGACCAGTTGAAGGACGAACTGTTCCCGAATCCGCTATAGATAAGTCGAATTCGTAAAATGTCGTTTATGACAGTCATTTTTACCAAAATGCCTTTTTAGGGCATAGTACGTTTGTAATGAAGCAAAAACAATTTCTAAATCTAAATAGAAGCCATTATGAAACGCGTACTTTTTTTCCTGGGTCAGTTAAATGACAGAGACGTAGAATGGATGCTCCAAAACGGTACCAGATTAATGCTGGATGCTGGTGACCAGCTTATCACCAAAGGAAAAGCAATAGATAGCTTATACATCGTAATCTCAGGGCAATTAGCCGTGTATGTAAATAGCAGCCACAACAAATGTATCGCCAAGCTGGAATCAGGCGATATGGTTGGCGAAATGTCTTTTCTAGAATCTCGTCCCCCTTCGGTATCGGTAATCGTCACTGAACCCTCTACCATTTTCCAGATCTCCCGTGATAAAATCGACGCCCGGCTCCTGAAGAACGCTGAATTCAAAGCAAACTTCTACCACGCCCTGGCTTTGTTCCTATCTAACCGATTGAGAGGAACGACCGATCAGCTTGGATTTGGAAATCCAGAAGAAGAAGACATGCTGGAAACTACCGTTTTGGATGGAGTCGCTCAAGCAGGCTCGCGGTTCGTCCAGATCATACATCGGTTCTCAGAAGCAGCCTGAGCCGTCACAGCAATACAGCGTATAGTGGAGATCGTGGAGTACCCGGTGCGAATATTAAATAGGCCGTGCTTTTACGCTGTAAGTACTTGTCGCCAACGTGGAAACGCAACCTTTCGCCTCTCTTGGCACTGGGACGACGGTTTCGACGAGTAGCCCCGCAAAGGGTCGCGTTTTGACAAGCACTGAAACTGTTGAAATTGACATAGAAGCTGTTTAGAAAGTGCTCCAGCACGCTATAACAATAAAGGCACCCACGGTAGGGCGAGGTTGGTTGTACCTCAACCTCTTTTCGCTCTTTCCTGGAAGTCTTGTCCAAAGGAATCATTTCGAGCTGGATGCAACGCCATCTGCCTTTTCACTCGCCCGGTCGTCGGCGTAAGATCCAGCCTAAAGGTGGGGTCGGAGCCATCGTGTACTAATCCCAAACGGCTTGCTAGTGGCACTGCTTGCCCGCGCAACAACTGCTGCCGATCCAGCGATCCAGCTAGCAAGGTGTGTACAATCATTCGACGAATGGCGTAAGCAAGGAGCTTGGAACCAGACTTGGCAACGCGTACGGCATCATCGCCCCGCCCCTGAACCCTTCCGGCATTGAATTCGCTGGCAGCTGTACATCGGCTCAAAACGGCGGAACTGCAATTGGCTACCAGGGCCGCAAAGTGGCCCTAGTCATTAACGCCTATTTCTACAAGACGGTAATCGTGCGTTACGAAATCTGTCCGAAGAAACCAGCTCGCCTACCCTTGGCTGGGCGTTGCGGTGCTGCTGTCGCGTAAAATTTCCCTTTCACTGCATTCCTAAACAGCTTCGTAAATCATTGGCCACCCAGAGCATTGTAAATTAAATAATTTATATAATGAGATACCTTAAATACGTCATGCTTTTCGCTATGACTCTGTATGCAGCCGACGTATGCAGCCAGTCGAGGATCAAAGCTGACTTGGTTCAGATAGCCCACGGGGCCTTCAGCAAAAACCCGAACATCATTCGAAGCTCTTATGCGGTGCGGAGCGTAACGTCTGACTTGCAGATTCAACGAAGCGTATTCGACCTGAACTCGTTTTCGGAATTGCTTTTTCGTACCGATCAGCACAGTTTGTTGGAGGCTGATCCCAGGAGATCTTACTTAGAAAATGACCACCTGAAGACCAATGTCTTCAATTTCTCCGCTGGAGTTAGAAAGAAGGTTCGTACGGGGCAGATAGCTGAGCTTGGGGTGAACTACGGCTTTACAAACAACAACTATCCATTCAACAACTTCAATCAGCCGGTAAATACCTACTTGGGCAATCATGCAAGCGTGCTCAACTTTTCGCTGATTCAACCTTTGGCCAGGGGGCGGGGAAGAAACGTTGCCACGGCACTTGAACGGTCGTACGTCCTGTACGTGGAAAACGCCAAGAGCAGCAATGAGTACGTCAACTCGTACGAGCTGTGGCAAATTGGAACTGCTTACTGGAATTACTACACGGCGTACAAGAGTCTCGACATCTACCGGCAGAGTGAAGCCAGAATTCGGAGCGTTCTGTCCGTAACGAAGGACCTGGTCGAAGGCGATAAGAAGCCAGCCGGCGACTTGATTCAGATTAAGGCCGACTTGGCCAGTCAGGAAAGACTGACGATTGCTGCTGAACGAGAGTTGTACGCAGCCAAGATGCAGTTAGGAAAAGTGGCCGGTCTGAGTAGCGAGGAAAGTCAGCTATTGGATATTCCTGCGAATGATTACCCGACTGTCACTCAGTCATTATACAAGAAGGGTATAGATCAAGCGGATTTCATCAGAATAGCCAAAGAAGAAAGAGCCGATTTACGGGCAGCTAAGCAGGGGAACGACGCCCTAAGGCAGCAGTATCAGCTGGCGGAAAACAACGTCAAACCCCAACTCGATTTAACAGGATTTTTCTCCTACGGCAGCGTAAGTACCGGAAACGGTGCAAACGACATGCTCTCTTCGTTTACCAACAGTCTCGGCAAAACGATCGGAACTGGTGCCAAGCTGACGTTCACATTTCCAGTTAGCAACAACCTGGCAAAAGGAAACCTGCTGAAAAGCTACGTGACGTTGAATGATCAGGGCGTGATCCTCAACAACATTGAACGCACCATCGCTCTGGAAGTAAGTAACGATGTGAACTTCCTGAATAACAGTGTTTCCAACTTAGAGAAGGCGGAAGAAATCACGAACTATAACCAAGAGGTGTTCAACAACGAGCAACTTAAGTTTAAATCGGGTCTGACGACGCTTTTGAGCCTTATCCTGTTCCAAGAGCGTCTTACCTCGGCACAGTTAAGCCATCTTCAGGCTTATCGGCAGTTTGCTGCGGCCATAATCAATCTTAGACACGATACGGGAACGTTGATCGACGCTGATACTAAAGGATTTACCATCGATCAGCAGGCTTTTTACACGATCCCAGAAATATCCAATACCAAACGCTAAAAGTATGGCCTCAAGTTTTCTAAGAAAGTCGGCTTTAGAAAAGCTGTCAACCCCCGAAAAGCTGGATCAACTCATCCAGGTTACCAGCCCAAGGGCGTGGATTGCGCTCCTCGTTGTCTTCGTCGCGCTTGGTACGGGTGTGGCCTGGTCGGTCTTTGGTCGGGTAAGTACAAAACTCAATGTCACGGGGGTGGTGCTGGGCGGAGAAGTCCACGAGGTAGTAGCCACGTCCCAGGGGCAACTGACGGAACTACATGTTTCCATCAGCGACAAGGTAAAAAAGGGGGCCATCATCGCGACCGTGCAGCAACCGGAGCTGCTCCAGAAGATCGAAGATGCCAAAGCTATTCTAGCGGAGCAGAAGCTCGAAATGAACAAACTCGTGTCCTATGGTAGCAAAGGAACGATGTTGGAAGGGGAGTTGATGAGCCAAAACCGGGTAAGTATTCAGGGCGAAGTCGAAGCTGAAAAAAAGAAGCTGATATTCCTCAAAAGTCAGCTGGAATCAGAAACCAGGCTGCTGGAAAAAGGACTCATCGTGAAAGCGCAGCTTGCCAGTACAAAGCAGCAGATTGATGCGTCGAAGAATACGATGGAGCGTTTGAAGGGACAGATGGCCGAAGTGTCCAGTCGGCAACACGACGTGGGCTTTGGGATACAGCAAAAAATTGCCATCCAAAAACAACGTATAGCTGAAGCCGAGCGGAATTTTCAGTTTCTGAACGAGCGCTACGACACGCAATCAAATATAAAAAGCGCTTACAGCGGGGAAGTTGTCGAAGTTCTGGCCGATGCGGGTAGCATGGTAGGCGCTGGCACTCCGCTGTTTAAACTAAAAAACCAGAGTGGAGAGGAATCGGGCACGCTGAAGGGAGTCCTCTATATTCCTTCGCAAGATGGAAAAAAGATAAAGCGCAATATGGAGGCTTTTGTGGTGCCCTCGACGGTGCAGCCACAGGAATATGGGTTCATGAAGGGGAAAGTTACCTACGTATCGGATTTCCCCATCACGCAGCAGGGGATGATGATCTCGGTGAAAAACGATCAGTTAGCCAAAGGCTTGCTGTCTATGGGGCCCCTGTTCGAGGTGCACGTAGAGTTTGAAAAAGATAGTAACTCCTTCAGTGGATTTAAATGGACAAGCGCTAAAGGACCTGATATATCGATAAAAGAAGGAACCTCCTGCATGGGTCAGATTACAATAAAGCAAGAGAACCCCATCACGATAGTGGTCCCCGCATTCAAGAAGTTCTTCAACTTATATTGATATTTTTCAAGATGGCAGCCAGCGCAATCTACCCCATAGGTAAGCAAGCTAAGCCGGTCAAGACGCCTACCATTTTACAGATGGAAAGCGTTGAGTGTGGTGCAGCAGCCTTGAGTATTATCCTAAGCTATTACGGCAAGTTCGTGCCGTTAGAGAAGCTCCGGATCGCCTGTGGTGTATCCCGGGATGGCTTGAAGGCGACTAATATTCTCAAGGCTGCCCGCCAATTCGGACTGGATGCGAAGGGTTATGCTAAGTCGATTGAAAAGTTGATGCAGATTGAGACGCCAGCCGTCATTTTCTGGAACTTCAACCACTTTCTGGTCTTGGAGGGGTTTTCCAAAAACAAGGTCTACCTCAGTGATCCGGCTCAGGGGCGGTATCATGTTACGTACCAAGAGTTTGACGAAGCGTACACGGGCGTCGTCCTTACGTTTAAACCAAACGATCATTTCGAAAAAGGAAATGAGAAACGGGGGTTGGCTGCGTCACTGGCTTCCAGAATTTCGAACTCAAAATTGAGTATCACCTATATCTTTCTGGTGAGTCTATTTCTGGTCATTCCGGGCTTGGTGATCCCGTCTTTTATCCAGGTGTTTATCGATAAATACCTGGTGAACGGTCACTCGGACTTTGTTATGCCCTTGCTGTTGATCATGACGGCCGTGCTGATCATCAATGCCGCCTTAGTCTATCTTCAGCAGTATTACCTGCTTAAATTAGAAACGAAGCTCGCCCTAACCACGTCCAGCAAGTTTCTCTGGCACGTCTTTCACCTACCCATTTCGTTTTTCACGCAGCGGTATAGTGGCGAGATTGGCAACCGGGTGTCCCTCAACGACAAAGTAGCCAAATTGCTCAGTGGGGACCTCGCCAACGCGGTGCTGAACATCATCATCGTCATCTTCTATGCACTTTTGATGTTCTCCTATGATGTATCCCTAACGCTGATCGGGATATGCATGGCTGGCCTCAACGTAATCGCACTTAAGTATGTATCCAGGGCCAGAAAAGATGGCTCTCGCGTGCTTTGCAACGAAACAGGCAAATTGCTGGGGACGACTACCTCGGGCATCAGTATGATTGAGACGCTCAAAGCGTCGGGTCGAGAAAACGACTTTTTCACGAATTGGATCGGCTACTTGGCCAAAGTCATGAATGCCCAACAGGCCTTGGGGTGGTTGACCATACGACTTAATGTTTTGCCCCCGCTGATCACCTCCCTGACCACGACATTCATTTTGGGTTTGGGTGCCTTGCGAATTATGGATGGCGATATGACGCTCGGCGAGTTGGTATCCTTTACGTATTTGATGGGCAACTTCATTTCTCCGGTCAATCAACTCATCTCCGTCGGCACGATGCTGCACGAGACGGAAAGCGACATGGGGCGGATAGATGACGTGATGAACTATGAGCTTGATAGTCAGTTAAAGGCAAGCGAGGAAACGTCTGGCAACGACGCGGGTAGCCACAGTAAGTTAGTTGGCTACTTCGAAATGAGGGATGTGACATTCGGGTATAACACGACGATGTCCCCGCTAATCGAGAATTTCAATCTGAAGCTGAAGCCTGGTAGTCGGGTTGCCCTGGTGGGTGGATCAGGTAGCGGTAAGTCAACCGTAGCCAAGATAGCCTCCGGTTTGTTTCCCTTGTGGAGTGGGGAACTCTACTTCGACGGTAAACCCAAAAGCGAGATCCCAAGGCATGTCATCACCAACTCGTTGGCCGTAATCGACCAGGAAGTGCTTGTATTGAGCGGGACTATAAAAGAGAATATTAGCTTCTGGGATTCCATGATTCCTGATAAACACGTGATCCAGTCGGCCCGTGACGCAGCTATCCACGACATCATCTCCGTCCGGAAAGATGCCTACGACAGCTCGGTCACGGAAGGGGGTGCCAATTTCAGTGGCGGACAACGTCAGCGGTTGGAGATCGCACGAGCCTTAGTCACGAACCCGTCTATTCTCATCATGGATGAGGCAACGAGTGCTTTGGATCCTACCGCCGAGAAAATTGTCATGGACAACATTAAGAAACGGGGATGTACCTGCCTAATTGTGGCGCACCGACTCAGCACAATCATCGACTGCGACGAGATCATCGTCATGGAGTATGGTAAAGTGGTGGAGCGGGGGACCCATCAGGAGTTGCTAAATAAACATGGAGTGTACGCGCACTTGATCGAAACGAAATAAATGCTACTCCTATGTCATCTATAAAAGAAAAGATCTATGTCAGCGGCGAGACTCCCTTCGTACTCAACCGTTCCGACCAGTTTTGGATGGTCCTTGCCGGTGAGGTAAACGTTTTCTACACAAAGATTGATGAGGGCGGAAACTATACCAATAGGCTCATACACCTATACACGGCAAAAAAGGGAGAGTTAGTATTTAGCCTGCTTACTCCGGAAGTTACCAAGAGCACCCGCCTCGTTGCCTTTTCTCCCGCGTCTACTCTGCTGTCAATTGAGAAGACGGATCTTTTGGAGATGGATCATTTCTTTCTAAAGAACATGATCGATAAATGGATTCAGAAAACCTCGTCCGTTGTCAACACCGGGATCGCGCCAAGGGTCTACAAAGCCCTTGACGATTACCAAGAAATGACTCTGGAAGCTAATACGGTTGCTTTCCCCTCCAATGGCATAAGCTGGGTTCACCTGTTGAAAGGAGAAGTTAGTGTATTTGCCGAAAGCACCCATGTTAAGTCAGAGCAGTATTCCGGCTTTTTGGTGCCAGTATCGAATAAACTGTGGCTCAAATCGCTGAAAAACGGGACCGTAGTGCAGCTGTTGAGTACCCGTGAGATACTGCTGCAGGATGAGATTTATTTCCTGCTGTCGTTGAGCAAGCTGGAGGCATACTTTTACGACCAGATTAACAATATCATCGACACGCAGCTCTTCGAGGAGAGTACGTACCTGTCGGAAAAGCTCATCGTTGACCAGCTGGCCCTCGAGAACACACTCGGTCAGATTAAGTCCGTTGTGGCTGGGAACAACAATAACTCAGAGCTCAAGGTCGATAGAAGCCTGAAGCAGCAGAATATTCTGTATTTGACCTGTCAGTTAATTGGTGATCAGATTGGGTTCACGTTAGAAGAGCCCAAATACATTGAGTCGCATCAAAACAATGTCACGAATCAACTGCACCTCATTGCTAAAAGCTCGAAACTGAGAATCCGTAAAATTATTTTGCGTGATACTTGGTGGAAAGAAGAGAATGGCCCACTCCTGGCCTTCACCAAAACGGACAGGACCCCTGTCGCTTTGTTACAGAAGTCATCCAGCAGTTATACGATAAAAGACGTATCGACGGGAAATGAGTCGGTGGTTGATCACCAGATCGCCGAGTCATTAGAACCGATCGGATACATGTTCTTCCCAGGTTTCGATGACACGATGACTTCGGTGAAGAAGGTGCTCTCGTTTGCGCTTCGAAGCGTCGAGAAAGACGCTAAGCTATTGATTTTAGCGGCGTTTGCGGGTAGCCTCATTGGCTTGTTGGTGCCAATACTGTCAGGCGTCATGTACGATGAAGTAGTGCCAACCGCGGATAGATCCCTGCATCTTCAGGTATTCACAATCCTGGTCATGATCGCGCTTGTGAAGGCAGGCTTGCGTTTGGTTGAGGGGGTACTGCAGCTACGGGTCGAATCCAAGTCCAGCATCAATCTGCAGGCCGGAATGATGGACCACATGCTACGACTACCCGTTACGTTCTATAAAAAGTACACAGCGGGCGATTTAACGAACCGTGTACTAAGCGTCAACACGATCCGACAAATCGTCTCCAGCACCTTAATGACGGCCGTGCTGAGCGGGGCTTTCTCATCGGTAAACCTGATATTACTCTTTTACTACGACTCTAAATTGGCCCTGGTAGGGGTAGCCTTAGGAGTGATTGCCGCCGCGTTCATTTTCACGATCGGCTGGCTGAAGCTGAAGTACGACCGCCAGGTTTCCAAGTACCAGGGGGAGATTCAGGGTTTCCTCTTTGAGTTTCTCTCGGGAATCACCAAGATCAGGATAACGGGGGGGGAGCGGAGAGTTTTCGCGCTTTGGGCCAATAAGTTTTCTCTACTGAAAAAGCTTGGTTTCAATTCGGGCACCTACCAAAACTTCGTAGAGACATTTACGGCCTCATACCCGCTGGTTACGACCATTTTCTTCTTCTCTTTTCTATACTATACCCAGTTGCATGCCACCGGCGTAGCGGGTGTACTATCGGTGGGGATTTTCATGGCGTTCATCGTATCATTCAATCAGTTTCTGAACGATAGTCTGCGTCTGAGCATGGCCCTGATAACGTCCCTGAACGTGGTCACGCTGTATGAACGCGTTAAGCCGATTTTATCCGCAGAAACAGAATCAGCCGAGCAAAGTACGGATCCAGGCGAACTGGCTGGGGAGATAGAAATGAATTCTGTGTCCTTCCGCTACAACGAGGACCAGCCCCTCGTTCTGAATGACGTCACGTTCAAGATCAAGCCAGGGGAGATGGTTGCATTCGTCGGTGCTTCTGGATCAGGGAAGTCGACAATCATGCGATTGCTTTTAGGCTTCGAGCAGCCTGAAGCAGGGTTGATCTATTACGACGGAAACTCGTTTGATTTAATGAACAGGGAGTTGCTGCGCAGGCAGATCGGCGTGGTGCTGCAAAACGGGGCGTTGATGTCGGGTAGCATATTCCAGAACATCATCGGCAACTCAGAGCTAACCCTGGACGATGCCTGGGAAGCTGCGAAAATGGCCGGCATGGAGGATGATATAAAACAGATGCCGATGGAAATGCATACGGTGGTGAGTGAAGGAGCCAGTACGTTCTCCGGCGGCCAGCGTCAGCGGCTTATGATTGCGAGAGCGATTGCCCACAAGCCACGACTGCTGTTCATGGACGAAGCTACCAGCGCACTGGACAATCGAACGCAGGGGTTGGTATCCCAGAGTTTGGAAAAACTTCAGGCAACCCGGATCATCATCGCTCACCGACTAAGTACCATCAAAAACGCGGACCGTATTTACGTCCTGGACAAAGGGACCATCGTTGAGTGCGGCACATATGATGAATTGATGGAGAAAGATATGCTGTTCGCTCAACTGGCAAAACGTCAAATTGCATAGATCATGATGGCACACTCGTCAGCCATGGTCTCAATTTATGCTATGGACAGCATAACGGATAAAATGAGTGCGTATTTTCTCAACAGGTTTTGCGAGAATCCTGGTAAGAAAATGGCTACTGTTGATGATGCTTACGTCAGGTCCTGGGAGGGTTACGCAGCAACATATAGCGAAGAAGAAGCCTTTCAGTTGTTGAAAACGTGCTACCCTCAACTCAACTTCCCCATTCAGGAAGGCATCAACAAAACCCAGGATTACATCGATGTGGTGCTAAAGGGGAAATCCTTTCCTGGGAGTGGGGTGAATACACGGCTACTCACCAAACCAGAAGACGTAAGATTTACTTTGCACGAAAGCATTGCGGGGAAAGTCCCTGTGCTGACGGTCGCTGACGATGAGGACTTCGTCAAGATAGTGCAATGCTTACTGTACAAGAACAATCCGACGCCTGTCCCCCATTCCATGGGTGCTCTGCTGCTTAATGGGATAAACAACTGGGATCGAATCAAGGCGCTAAAAACAAAATGGCAACAAAACCATCCCTCAGCGAGCTGGAGCCAGGAGTTTTCTCAGAACATCTTGCCGAATCCTGGATTGTACAAGGATAAACTGATTATTCTGAGCGCAAAGCCTTACAGCGCTATCAGTGCTGACTTCCTGGGTCTTACTGAAGCCGACTGGATGTCTCAGTCGCTTACTTTAAGACTGGAGCATGAATGTACCCATCTGTATACTCTCCGTCGGTACGGCTGTGCTTCGAATAACCTCCATGATGAACTCGTCGCGGACTACATCGGCATCAGCAACACCATAGGATTTTATTCCAAAGAGTGGATGCTGGCCTTCATGGGCTTGGAAGGATACCCCGCTTACAGGCAGGGTGGAAGGCTTGAGAATTACGTGAATCATGCCAACCTGCCTCTTGAAGATTTCAGGCAGCTACTACCAGTGATCAAATGTGCTATCGAGAACATCGCCCGTTTTGACGCGGAGGCAGGAAAGATTCATTCAGCAGCGGATCAAGTAGCGAGGATGGATACGCTGTGCACCACTGATTTGCTTGATATTGCATCGCCAATGGGATCGGGTTTACTTAGTAAAAAGTATAAAGATCTTTATGGCAAGGCCGTATAGAATCAGTTAAGTAACCGTCACTGGTTATGAATCAGGCCAGTTCTACCGGTATCACATGTGTACCATTTATCTACCGAAGCCACCTTTACGGTGGCTTTTTCTTTGCGGTACCACAGCGCGACGCGCTGATTTTCCAGCGACTGGTTCTAAGGCGATAATGACTTATCAGCTTGACGTATCGTTGCTTGCCTTCGGGGCCTGATTTGCGGCCATTTTCGGGCGTTTTACTTCCGAGTCGCTAGTCTGTAAAAACAAGGGTGTATACCGCAAGCGCGGACCCATCCCAGTGCTCCGGCTTACCAAAATTTAACGGCCGATGGCGCAGCCTCCCCACCTGGCCTGCCCGCGGCCTCCCGCCGCGCTTGTCCGGGGACATTAAAGGGTAGCCTTGAACCGAGCGCACCGCCAGGGCCTGGTACGCTACCGGGTAGTTTTAATTGTCGATGGCCGCCAGTGGGGCAGCCGCCGTGGTTTCGTTCTGGCGGCGCAGGCGCTGGCAGAGTACCCGCAGCACGTTGCGCAGCACTTCGCCGCGCTCCTCCATCACGTCGTAGAAGTCGTCCTGGTCGAGCCGCAGCGCCACCACCGGGCCACGGGCCACGGCAGCGGCCGAGCGCGGCTCGGCATCGAGCAGAGCCAACTCGCCGAAGAAGTTGCCCGCCCGAAACGTGGCCAAGTGCTGCGCGCCGTTAAAGATGACCACCTCGCCGGAGTGGACGATGAACAACGACGCTCCAAGGTCGCCTTTTTCAAATATCGCTTCCCCAGCGCGGAAAGCAACTTCTTTCATGATGGGCACGATGGCTCCCAGCACGTTGGCGGGCGTGGCGGCAAACAGGGCGGTGCGCTGGAGCACAGCGATCCGTTCCAGATAGGGGATGGTGGCGGGGGCGGCGTGGTGGCTCATGAGCAGGGCGGTTAGGTCGTATCAACGTCAGCTGCTAGTTCGCGCACTAGAGCCAGTTTAATGGCAAGACCCTTTGGGTCCTGATCCCCCTCCACAGTTAACTCCACCGCGTGACCTGGGTAAAGGTGGCCTGGGTTAAAAGTTTGGTACAAAGATACTGTGATGGTAAGCAAGCGCTAAGCCGCATTTATTTATCTTTGACTTCCTAAAGGAGAACGTGCGTGTTCATCCTGTGTAGCCTCGGCTCACTTCGGTGGCCGGGGCTATTTCATGCCCGCTCTGGTGGGCGGTGGGGTAGTCAGGATTATACGCTTGATCGTTTTTCCAGAGCGAATAGCAAAGCACGAGCAATTTGCGCATGACCGCAATGACGCCCAGCTTGCCGCTGGGGTGACGCGTACGCAAACGGGCATAGAAGGCGATTTGCCACGGATTATAGCGTAGGCTGCTGAGTGCGGGCAAATAAAGCGCCGTGCGCAGGCGTGTGTTGCCGCGCTTGGAGATGCGGGTGGCATGCGACGAGAGGCCGCTTTGCCGTTGCACCACATCCAGGCCAGCGTACGAAGCGAGCTGGCGCTCGTTCTCGACTATGGCAAAGCCGCTGGTTTCGGCTACCACGATGATGGCTGTCGTTAGACCGATTCCTGGAATACTGGTCAGCTGGGCCAACTTGCGCGCCAGCTCCGGCTCGGCTGCCAGCAGTTCCGTCAGGTCCTGGTCCAGCGCTGCCAACTGCTGCAGGATAAGTTGCTGCTGGGCCGCCAGGCGTGTCAGCGTCCGGCTATTGGGCTGGTAGGCATGAACGCGGGCTTTGAGCTGCGCCCCTTGCTTGGTCAGCACCTGCCGCTCGCGGGCCAGGGCCCGCAGCTGCCGCAACGCCGGCGTAGGCGGCCGCCAGGCAGGCAGCGCCCGCTCCAGACCCAACCTGCAGAGCAAGCGCGCGTCCAGCTGGTCGGTCTTGCTTTTGAGTTCGGTGCTGCGGGCAAAATGCTTCACCTTATTGGGCAACAGCACGCTGAGGAGCTGCTGCTGATCGGCTAAAAAGTACGCTAGCTCCTCGTAATAGACGCCAGTGGCTTCGACTACAAACCACAGCGGAACGGCAGCCGCTTGCTGCCGGGCCACCCAGCGTGTTGTCAAAGGTAGTTTCCTTGCCAAATAGCACCTGCTGGTGGCCGTCCACCTGGCCAAAGCAGGCGACAAAGGAGCTCTTGGCAATGTCGATTCCGACAACGTATTCGAGCGGGGGAATCAGGGGTTTTGCGGCGGGCATTGGGCAAGCAGTAAGCAGATGAAACCATCAGCCGGCCAGGGTTTTGCCACAACTTGTCTCGTACAAATACGGGATACCCGCACGCGGCTTAGGTTCCCTCCATACTGTGCAGTCTTCAGGCAAAACGGAAGCAGGGCACGCTTTCTTTGTAACAACGTCGAGACCGCAGCCGCGCGTTTGGTTAAACGTGGTGACCCTGCTTCCTGCTCCAACTGCCCTTCACCGAAAGGCACCGCAATCATACGAGGTTAAACGAGCGGATATTTGGCTATCATTCAAACGTGAACGACTGCGCGTGCCGTTCTCTGTGCGCCACCAGTGAGCCGGGCGGTTGCCCTGAGCTAGTGGACGACTCTATGACAGGACGCAAGTGGTCGGTGCGCGGGTCGTGGCCGGAAGTTTTCTGGGTGACTAACTGTATTCCAGGCATTCTCACCTTGGACGGATGAAACGGTTACGCTACTTCAGCATTTTATTACTCGTCTTTGCTACTTGTAGTGTAGAACGTAAGTCCCCTGCCCCTGCGGTGCAGAAATACTTGGAAGAGGTAGTCAGTATCATGCAAGCCAATTTCATTGATCGGGCGGCCATCGACTGGGTAGTTTTCAAGCAGAATCTTCTAGCGCAAGCAAGCGGCGCCAAAACAATTGAGCAGGCCTATCCAGCGATTGAATTTGCCATCGTGGCGATGCGCTGACCCTGGGTATCCATCAGGTTGATGTGGCGCTCAGTTCCGGCGGGGGCCACCATGTAGTAGGCCCGCACCCTGCGCCTGCAAGTCCGCGACGATGTGACGGCCGTAGGCACCGTTGCCCGCAGACGAATACAACGTATTCAGTAGCCACAGCTGAGTGAATGCCAAGGTCTTGTCCGTCCCGGTGGACCCTATGCCCTCGTAAAAAGGCACCTGATGGATGGTTTGCGGCCGCGGAGCCGGCAACTCGGGCAAAGTTACGATATGGTTGAAGCTCGTGGCACCCGGAATGAGAATCGATGCCATAAGTCTTCGCTATATCTGCGGGCTTAGCGTAGTTCCCAGATTAGGGCGGAGTAGGCCGGCACGGTGGCCGTGCGCAGGTCTGGCACGATGGCCTCAGTCAGCACGTCCTGCGCGGCAGTATAGCCCTTCAGGCGCTCGGCAAACCGGCTCAGCTGCACCGTTTTGGCGGCCGCACCGCAGTTCAGCATCACCAGCACGCTGTGGCCCTGCTGATCGTGCCGGAAGTAGGTGTATACGCCGTCCTCGGGCACGAAGTGCGTGAGCTGGCCGGTGTGCAGCACGGGGTGCGATTTGCGGTACTGTGCCAGGCGCCGCACGAACTCATGCACGTCCTGCTGGGCTGGGGTGCGGCCAGCGGCCGTAAAGGCGTTGCGCGCATCGCCGGGAAAGCCGCCGGGGAAGTCTTCGCGCAGCAGGCCGTCGGGGCGGCTGAAATTCTTCATCAGTACCTCGGTGCCGTAGTAGAGCTGCGGAATGCCGCGCTCGGTGAGCAGCCAGGCCAGGGCCATTTTCTGCTTACGCACATCTTCGCCCAGTACCGAGAACACGCGGTCCACGTCGTGATTATCCAGGAAAATCAGGTTTCGGCTGGCATCCTCGTACATCCAGTCGCCCTGCACGGCGTAGTAGAGCTTGGCCACGCCCTCGGCAAAGCCGGCGGGCTTGGTGAGGCTTTCGAGCAGGGCCTGACGCAAAATGAAATCGATGGCGCCGGGCAGGTTACTCTTAAAGCCGTTGACGGGCGGAAACACGTTGCGCGTCCAGAAGGCCTGCTGGGCCACGCCCTCGGCCTCCTGCATCCAGGTTTCGCCAAACATACCCAGCTGCGGGTACTCGTCAAGAATGGCTTTGCCCCAGTTCATGAGGAAGGTTGGATCGGAGTACGTGTAGGTGTCCACGCGGTAGCCGTCGACGCCGGTGTACTCCACCCACCACAAAAAATTTTGAATGAGGTAGGTGGCCATCAACGGATTTTCCTGAGCCGGGTCGGGCATGGTGGTGTCAAACATGGTGGTACTGAACAGCCGGCGGTCCAGGGACGATGCGTGGGGGTCGTTCACGGTGCCGTTGCGATAGTTGCCCCGCGTGAAGGTGGGCCACTGGTGAAACCAGTCCTTGGCCGGCTGGTCGAGCCAGAGGTAATTGAAGCTGCCGATGTGGTTAAGCACTACGTCGTGCACCACCTTCAGGCCCTGCTGGTGGGCGCGCTGCACAAAGCGCACGTAGTCCTCATTGGTGCCGTAGTGGGGGTCGACGGCGTAGTAATCGGTGAGGGCGTAGCCGTGGTAGCCGGCCTTGGGCATGTTGTTGTCGACCACCGGCGTAGGCCAGATGGCCGTCACGCCCAGCTCTTTCAGGTAGTCGAAGTGCTGCTCGATGCCCCGCAGGTCGCCGCCATGGCGGGCGTACATCGAGTCGCGGGCCACGCCGGGGGCGCGGTTACCCTTCACCACGTCGTTGCCCGGGTCGCCGTTGGCGAAGCGGTCGGGCATGAGCAGGTACACAAAATCGGCGCTGCTGATGCCCTGCACCTTCGACTTGTCGCCGGGCGTAGTGCGGGCCCGCAGCTCGTAGGCGTAGGTGCTTTTCTGCTTGCCGATGAAAGTCAGCTGCAAGTTACCTGGCTGGGCGCTGGGGCTGATGGTCAGATTTACTAGCAGGTAGTTGGGGCTTTCCAGCCGCTGAAAGCCATCGAGCGTCACGCCCGGGTAGCTGGTCAGGCTCACCCGGCTGGTGGCCAGGTCCGGGCCGTGCACCAGCAATTGGAGCTTGGGATTTTTCATGCCCACCCACCAGAAGGTAGGGTCGATGCGCTGGATGGGCGCGACTGGTTTGGCGAGGGGCGCGGCGCTGGCGGACAGCCGGCTCACGAGTACGAGCAGCAGCACCAGCAGGGGCTTGGGGAAAAACATAGGAGGTGGGAAGCGGAGCCGGCCCGGCGGCCGGCGAGTGAATGGATAGGTGATGTCCTGCTCCGGTCGGGCTAGCCAGGCCAGAGTGTTTGGGCAAACCTACCGCGGCGCCCTTCGCGCCGCGCTCCACTTTCCACCGGTGGCTATCCGCCACCGAATCATATTTTCAAACCACTGACATGCTGTGAATTATACTGAAAAAAACAGGTGCCTCTTTCGCAAGGCGGTACGTTGCCGGGCTGCCGCCAGCGCGCCGACCTGGTCGCGCGCCGGCCGCGCCGGGGCCGCTTACTCCTCGCGGACGCCGCTGAAGTACTGGCGCGGGGTCTGGTCGGTCTGTTTTTTAAACGCCCGGTTGAAAGCCGTCTTGGAGTTAAAGCCCACCTCCAGCGCTACCCCCAGCAGGCTGTACTGTTGGGCGCGCGGCGTGGCCATCACCGCCTTGAATTCCTCAATCCGGTAGGCGTTGATGAAGTCAAAGAAGTTCTTGCCAAATCCCTCGTTGATAACTTTCGACAGCACGTGCGGCGGCAGCTTCAGCCCGGTAGCCAGCTCATGGATAGTCAGGCTGGGGTTGAGGTAGGGCTTGTGCTCCTGCATGTAGGCGGTTACGGTAGCCAGCAAGGCCGGCTGGTCGAGAGCCAGCGGCGGACGGGCCGGACCGGGGCGCGGCGCGGCTACCGGCGTGGGGGGTGGTAGGGTGGGGGACGGAGCTTCGGGCACCGGCTGGGCCGCCGGTACATCGGGCCCATTGGCCGGGGTGGCGGGCACCAGCTTGAAAATTTCGGGCTGCCGGATGGCCACGTAGCCCAACACGTAAGGCAGGGTGGAAAACGTCAGCCAGATGAGCTCCACGTTGCGGGCCGCCAGCGCATCCACGTCAAACGGCACCCAGCGGCTGGCCAGCACGAGTCCGAACAGGAATCCCCACAGGATCAGGCAAGCCGCCTGAATGCCCAGCACTGTACCCAGGTACTGCAGACTTTGCTCGTACGATGCGCTGGACTCGTACTGCCGGGTATAGGCTCGCAGGATACGCCGGCAGGCCAGCCAGTAGGCCCCGTTGCTCAGCCAGGCGGCCGCGCCGGTGGCCAGCAGCACCGCTCGCAGCACGGCGTCGTGGCTCACCAGCTTGAGCTGGAACTCATAGCTGTCGAGCAGCAGATAGGGCAGGTACACCAGCAACTGCAAGCCGACTGGCAGCAGGTAGCGCCACTGGTGGGCCGGCCGCACCTCGTTGAACAGCAGGCGCCGCAGATAGCAGTAAAACAGCGGCCCGTAGAGGAACCAGATAAAATCCGGCAGCAGCGCGAGCTTGGGGTAGGCATTGGCCACCTCGCGGTAGCCGCTCACCACCGTGAGCAGCATGGCCAGCGCCCCCAGGCCCAGCAGCCATAGCAGCCAGCGGTTGGCGGCCCGGTTGGCGTACTGCGTCTGGGGAATGGCAACTGCAAGCAGAACCCCCTGCAGGCACGAGAACAGCAGCAGCAGGTCGTAGAGCGAATAAAATTGAAAGGTGCCGTTCAAATCTTCCCAGCTTTGCACGCGCACTTCCAACTCGCCGGCCCGGGCCTGCTGGTGCGTCGCCATCCGGTTAGCTCGCACCTGCCCATGGCCGCTTCCCTCCACGGTGGCCCAGCTTCCTCGCGACACCTTGTATTCGATGCGCGCCTGCTTGGTGCGCAGCGCCAAGCCATACAGGCCACTGGACTGCCGCCGGAAACGGTAGTGGGTATCGGCCGGCTGCCAGTTATTGAACGAGCCGACCAGGTAGAAGGCCGCATCGCTCGGGGTGTTGGCAGGCAGGCGGGTGATGACGAACCGATAGGTCTTCAGCACGTGCGCAGAATCGGATACTAGGTTGCTACCGGGCGCGGCTTGTACCACACGGGCCCACGGCGCGCCAGCGCACCCGATAAGTAAGCAGAGCAGCCAGGGGAAAAATCTGCGGGGGAATAAAGGCACTAATTCAGCGGGTAAATTGGAACGGCAAAAATGCACAACCAAAATAGATGTGTCAGCTACCGAGCAAATCGGCACAGGGGCGAGTCGGCTGTTGCCCCCTATTTGTTTAACAATACCCTGACCAGGTCTTTGAGCGAGCGGCCCAGTCGGTTGAGCACCAGACCACGAGCGTATCGCCGGACTGCCGGGTCTGCGGGTGCTACAGGGCCGGGCGCGTTATAATAGACGACACTTTTTTCTTATGAACAGACCCACCCGCGTCGTACCGTTTAGCTAAGGCTTACCATCTTGAGGAATAGTGCATCGAGGTTATTATCAGCCTTTACTTGCCAGTTTTATATTTGTAGCAGAAGGAGAAAAGGGCATTCAGCTTCTTGGCATTACCCAGAATCTGGTTGAACAGCTTGGGGTCTCGGATTTCCAGCTTCTTCAGATTCTGCAGGGCTGAAATCTTCTCATACTGCTCCGGCTGGTGGCTCTTGGGGGCCTTGAGCGAGAGCATGATTTTAAACTCGTTCACTGTGAGGTAATATCCATCCTTTGTGCTCAAAAATCTATTCTTCACATACCATTTATATTCTTTAACTGGTATAAATATCAGAAGGTAAAAATTTATACCCCTGTAAATACAGTAAATAGACGATAAATAAAAAAAGCTCACAAACTTATTGATGACGCTAAGGTGCAAGGGATTTATAAGGTATAAAACGTTGAACAGGAATAAGAATGAACAAAATAAAGTCTAAATTAGCACAAATAAGCTATATATTTCAAGACGTTTTGTGCTTTTATTTACTTTATAGGCTTTGTGAATTGTAGCACGGAATTCACAAAATTGTACCCCCTGTTACTATTGGGCTGCATTCATTCCAGAAAGCATACTAAATCAGGTAATGCTTTACCAGTATACAATTTACTGCCCGCTGAATCACAAAAGGTCATCTTTGGACTCGAAAGGTTAGAAATAATAAGCGGACATAATCAACACCGCCGAAAGGATAGAAATGGTAAGTCAGCGGAATAGCTGCTAAAAAGGATTCACCTTTAGTAAACAACCTGCGGCAAGAACTATCAGCTGACCTAGCATTTGTATCCTTTTCACTGACTTCACACTAGCTGGTCGCTACTTCTGCTGGCACCATCAATGCCCACAGGGCCCGTTAATTTACTGCTGAGCATCTGCCTGCGATGTTCTCCAAGCACATGGCGCTGATTGCCGGTTGCCGCGCGTTGCAGGCATTGTGGGAAGAGAATTGTGCCCTTGAAGCCCTTCCCCCGCGTTCCGGCACATGCATCGCGGCACTTGACTTGCAGCAACACTGGCTTTGCGTTCTTTCCCGCCCCAGGAAGCTCTCTTCCGAACTCAGCGCCGGGAACAGGCACGGGCAATTACCCGAGTACTTCCGTTACCCGCTGGCGAAACAGCCGGCCGATGGGCAATTCCTCCTGCGCCACCTCAATATGCCGGGCATTAAACGTGCGCACTTTGTCCAAGGCCACGATGAACGAGCGGTGGATCCGCAGAAAGTTGCTTTCTGAGAGCTTCTCCTCCATGCCGTTGATGGTCTGCTTCACCACCAGCGGTGGGCCCAGTACGGTGTGAATCTTCACGTAATCCTTCAGGCCTTCCACGTACAAAATGTCGCGCAGCACCACTTTCACCATCTTTCTATCGATGCGAAAGTACAAAAAGGCTTCCGGGTTGGGAGCGTGGACGGGCTCGGCAGCGCTGGCGGTCGGGGCCTCGGTTTTATTCACTTTGGCCACGGCTTTCAGGAAGCGTTCCAGCGACACGGGCTTGAGCAGATAGTCCACGGCATCCAGTTCGAAGCCCTCATAGGCGTACTCGCGGTAGGCGGTGGTGAAGATAACCTGTGGTGGGTGGCGCAGGCTGCGCAGGAAGTCGGTGCCCAGCATTTTGGGCATTTTGATGTCCAGAAATATCAAGTCGACCGACTGTTGCTGCAGCACGCCGAAGGCCGCAAGCGCGTTATCGCAGGTGGCCACCAACTCCAGGTGCGCCACTTCGCGAATGTGCGCGGCCAGCACTTCCAGCGCCGGCGGCTCATCGTCTACCACCAAGCATTGCGTTTTCATGGGGTTGATTCTGTGGTGAGGCGCGGCGCGGGCCCGGCCGGGGCGGTAGGTGCGGGCGTGAGGCGCAGGTGGAGCACTATCGTAAAGGTATCGGCTTCGGGTATCAGTTTGAGCTCGTGCTGCCCGGGGTAAAGATGGGCCAGGCGCTGCCGGATGCTGGCCAGGCCCCAGCCTTCGGCGAAGGCGGCGTTGGTTTCGGCGCGGCTGTTGATGACTTTGAAGGCGAGGGAATGGCGCTTGGCTACCAGATCAATGCTCACCCAGGGGCACTCCACCGCCGGCCCCGTGCCGTGCCGAAAGGCGTTTTCAATGAAGGGCAGCAGCAGCAGCGGGGCAATGAGGTGAGCCGTCAGGGGGCCCGTGAAGTTGAGCGACACGTCCACGTGGCTGCCCACCCGCAGCTTTTCCAGGGCCACGTAGTCGCGCATCATGACTACCTCGTCGGCCAGCGGCACGGCATCAAGGGGACTTTCGTAGAGCATGTAGCGCAGCAGGGCCGAGAGCTGCAGCACTGCCCCCGGCGATGCGGGCGACTTGTGCAGCGTGAGCGTGTGCAGCGTGCGCAGCGTGCTGAACAGAAACGGCGGCTGCAGTTGGGCCTTTAGCAGCTGCAGTTCGGTCTGCGCCCTGCGTTGCAGCAGGCGCTGGCTGAGTTCCTGTTGGGCGTGCCAGCCGTTGAACACCTTGATGGCCGACGCCCCGCCGGCCACCACCAGCAGGGCAAAAAAGTTGAAGCTGATCAGCCCCAGATACTCTTTCCAGGCAAAGGCCCGGCCCGGCAACTGGCCAAACAGCGCCGGCGCCAGCACCACCGCGTACAGCGCCCGCATCAGCCCGGCCAGCAGCCCACCCGCCACGGCCCAAGCGGGCAGCAGCAGCACCAGCAGCGGCCGGAGGCGCGGCCCCAGCAACCCCGGCAGCAGCCCGTACAGCAGCGGGTAGGTGGTGAGCAAAAATGTGGGCAGCAGGGTAGAAAAATACTCCCGCACCACGTAAAACCGTGTGCCCCCCACGGCATTGGTCGTCCCCTGAATCAGGACGAAGAACACCGAAACCGCCGCCCAAAAAAGTACGTGCCGCGCCACGCGGTGCCGAAACAACGCCTTCATAGCGACGGGGCGGCCCCGATGGGTGCGGCGTAAACGGGCGGGCGGTCGGCGGAAACGGCTGCGTAGGCTGGGCGGCCATCATCAGCGGCTTCGGTGGGCGCCGCGGTGGCCGGCAGCTCCAGTACCAGCCGCACCGTGAACGTCTCGTCGCCGGATTCTACCTCGAAGCGGTGCCGCTGCGGGTAAAGCAGCTCCAGGCGCTTGCGCACGTTCAGCAGGCCAATACCATGGTGGTCGGTTGGGGCGGCGGGGGCGGCGTTTTTGGTGTTGGTGATGGTGCAGCTGAAGCGGGGGCCCGCCCCGGCCAGCACGATACGGATGTGGGCCCGGCCGACCTGCTCGGCCGAGCCATGCTTGAAGGCGTTTTCCACGAGCGGCAGCAGGAGCAGCGGCGCAATGCGGCCCGCCGGGGGAATGTCATTGGCCTCAAACTGCAGGGTGAGGCGTGTCCCGTAGCGCAGCTGCTCCAGCGCGACGTAGTTGCGCAGCAGGGCCACTTCGGCCGCCAGGTCTACCAGCGGGGCATCGCCCTGCTCCAGCACAAACTGCAACAGGCTGGCAAGGCGCTCCACCACCTCCGGGGCTTGGCTACTCTGCTTCAGGGTGAGGGCATACAGGTTGTTGAGGGTATTAAAGAGGAAATGCGGGTGAATTTGGGCCTTGAGGAGTTGCAGTTCGGCCAGATAATTCTCGTGGGTAAGTCGGACGTTGTCGAGCTGCTTTTGCCGCAGCTGCCGGTACAGGCGCAGGCAGGCGGCTACGCCCACCGTGCACAGCATCAGCACGTAGGGCCCGATGGAAAACACCACGTGGTAGTCGCGGAACGACGACGCCACCGCAGCGTGCAGCGGCACAAATACCAGGAACCGGAAGCCAAACGTCACTCCCACGCTCAGCCCAAACCAGGCCAGCAGCCGCAGCAGAAAGTGGCTGCGGCTGGCCTGCCACAGTGCCGGCAACACCCCGTAGAGCAGGGCATAGGTGAGCACAAGGTGCTGTAGCAGCACCAGGCAGGCGTCGCGCAGGGCCATCCGGAAGTCGGTTGTCATGCCGTGCAGAAACAGGTTCACCACCAGGGCCGTGTCCACGGTCCAAAACAGGCCGTGTTGCAGCCAGTGCGCCGCGGGCAGCGCGAGAAGAGCCCGCCCAAGCGACGGTTGCGGTGCCTGTGCCATGGGGTGGAATGGGGTGAAGCTGAAGTAAATATATCGGGGACACCCCGGCCGGCCTAGTAACAGCGGGCTTTATAGACTAACGACAAGCCGGCGTCGACCAACGACCAGACCGGTTGTTGGTCGCCGGTAAGCCGGTGTATTGGGTCGGGCCAACGCCGCCGGGCGAATAAGCTGGCAGGCGTTTTTCCGGACCCCCACCTTTGGTTTACTCACCAGCAGCACGGCTACTCCGGCACCCAGCTCAGGCCCGTTAAATCCACACAGCAAGCCCCGCAATTCCATGAAAAAACTCCTGTACCTCCTCTGCTTTTTGCCCCTGGCAGCCTGTCAGAAAAACGACACCGTGGCACCCCAGGCGGCCCCGGAGTTTGCTACCGCCGACGAGGCCAAGGCCTACTTCTACCGCCTTGACGACGACCACAACCGGGCAATGGTTGCCAAAGACTCCGCCTACTTCGCCCGCTACTACAGCGAGCCTTACTACAACTGCACCCCCAACAACGAACTCAACAACAAAGCCGCCGAAATACAAACCCTGATTCACGGCCCCTGGCAAACAGTGGAGCGCATGGCTCCCCAGTTCGACATTTTTGCCTACACCCCGGACCTGACCACCATGGTTGTGACCAAGCGCATCAAAATCCGCACCCCGGCCGGCGAGTCCTTTCTCTACGTGCGCCGCAGCATCGTCTTCCAGAAAATCAGTGGCCAGTGGCAGGCCATTTCCGGCCAAGGCACTTACGTGGCCACCCGATTTGTGGGGCAGTAGCCGGTTTCGCGGTGCCCGCGCCCCACTACTGGCTCTTCACCCTTTTTCCTCAACCCTCATTTCCCTTACAGCTATGAATTCCCTGCTCATTTCCCGCCTGCTCTTTCTCTTGCTGCTGGTGTTGGCATCACCTCTTGCCCGCGCTCAGGGGCCGGTAGCCACCCTGCCCGGCTACTGGAACCTCGAAACCAACCTCACCACCCGTGACTATACCCTCGTGCGCTTCTACAATGGCCAGGACCAGCTCGTCTACGAAGAAACCATCCATAACCGCTGCCTCGACCTGAGCAAACGCCCTGCCCGTCGCCGCCGCACCTCGGCCCAGCTCACCCTGGCGCTGCAACAGGTGCTGCGCAACCCCACCATTGCCACCCAAAACCTCACGCTTGTGGCCCAGCAGCTTGGCTCTACCCGCCGCGTACAGCATCTTTACGCTACCCAGTGACCCTGTACCCAGCCTCTCAGGAGGAAAAAAATACGATATCATTGGGAACCTAATTATGCAATCCGTCCCGGAACGTACTGCTATAGCATTCAGACCGCCTAGTGGGCAGAGTTGCCCACTAGGCGGTCTGCTTATATAAGCGAGGAATAAAATTACGGCAGGGAGTTTCTAGCAGGGGGCCCTGGGACATCCCTCTCTGGGTTTGCCGTTGCATCACGTCCAGACCGGTATGGGAGGCGAGCTGGCGCTTATTCTCGACCAGGGTAAAGCTGTACTACTCCCCAAAAACTGGCCAGCTTAAGCGGGGTTCATTAAGCAAATGAGTTCGGGTTTTGAAGTAGGCGTTTGGGCGTAGATCGTGGCGGGTGTCTGGCCTTTCAGGGCTTGGTGGGGTCGGCGGTGGTAGTAGGTGAAGTAGGCCTGCAGTTGCTGGTAGAGGTGCTGCGCATCGTCAGCGGGGTTGAGGTAGATGCACTCCCATTTCACGGAGCGCCAGAGCCGCTCAACGAATTCCTGGCTTCCGTACCAACCCGAGCTACTGGCTTTTGCTTAACGCATGCCGGACAGGGAAAACATTGTGCCGGAAGTGTCGGATCGATTACTGCCGGCAGCTCTATCACCGGGCCGGTCAGCACCTGCGGGCCCACCGCCAGCGTTTCACGCCCTGTCCCGAACACCAGCAGCGGCTCCTGCAGGCATTCGACCACGTCAAGGAAACGGAGCACCCGGTGGCAGAAAATGGCCGTGAGTTGGGTAGGCTCCTCGCAAACGCACCCCCAACTGGTACATTCTAAGCGGTTGGTGGGCGGTAGTCTGTTTGCCAGGCTATTTCCGGCGATGCTGTTTTTCCATGCACCGTATTTCTGGCTGGCACAGGGATGCTTCTGATAGGGGAACAATAATGCTACGCTAAGCGCTGGGCACCCCTACCGCTCAAACTTCCGGATATTTGCGGCGCGGGTTAATCCGGGGACGTAAAACGCGGCAATGGCGCGCGCCAGGCCCGGCAGCAACTCGCCGTCGTTGGTGAGTACAATTACCGTGTAGCCTTCCTCGGGGAAACGCCAGACGTCGCCCAGTCCCGGCCCACCGCTGTGGCCCGCATACGTGATGCTCGTCTGCTCCTCCGGCAGGGCCCAGCCGGCGGCACTAAAATCTGATGGCTTCCCGCCGACCAAACCGCGCGTGTACAACAGGGGGCGGGCAAAAGCAGCCGGGAAGAGCACGTTCTGGTCCAGTCCAATGGCCCAGTTGGCAAGGTCGTCGATGGAGGCAAAGTACCCCCCCGCCGTGTAGGTGTACTGGGGGTAGAGGTACTTGTAGGCACGCAACTGCTTTTCCCAGTCGTAGTACGTGGTGACTTTTTGCGCAATCAGGTCCGTGCGCATAAACGAACCCACTCGCTGTTCCATGTCGTAGGCCCCGTCCATCATGTGTAGCGGGAGCAGGACCTCTTCCCGCAGAATTTGCGGAAACGGCTTACCGTAGATCTTTTCCAGAATGTGGCCCGCGAGCATAAAGTCCGCCTGCGCGTAGTGCTGGCTGGTGCCTGGCACGTACTCCAACGTGGAGTCCTTGAGTGCTCGCACAACGGTGGCAGTTGACGCGTACGCATTTCCCTGAAATTCACGGAGCCCGCTGGAATGCGAGAGCAGGTGCTCGACGCGCAGGGCTTGCCAGCTGGGGGGAATAGAGTCCAGGTACCTGCCGACAGGATCCTGCAAGCGCAGCTTGCCGGCGTATATGGCTTTGAGCACGAGGGTGGAAGTCAGCAACTTGGTGCACGAGGCAATCTGAAAGTTCGTGTGGACTGTGACCGGACGATTCCATTCGAGATTGGCGCTACCGTACGCACTCACTTTCACCCGCTTGCCCTTTTTAATTACGGCTACGGCCAGGCCGGGAATGCCGAGGGCCTTCATTTGCTGCCTGATGAACGTATCAACGGCGTGATTACCGGCTCGGGGCTGTTGGGTGAACCTAGCGAGCGGTAGACACCCGGGTAGCAGCAATAGACACGCGAGCAGTAGCGGGTGTGAGAGATACTCTTTCAGCGAAGAGTAAGAAGGCAAGAGGGGAAAAAGGCGGTCGGGACGCATGGCAGGCAGTTAGGTAGTGAGATGATGCTTCAAAATTCCCCCTAGCTCTGTTTACCTATGCCCCAGTGTATACGTTGGCCTGCCCCAATCTATGATTTGGGGCGGGCTAGTTCGCTGGGCGCACGCCCCACTACCTTCTTAAATACCCGGTTAAACGTTGACCGTGAGTTAAATCCGCTTTCCAAGGCAATGCCCACCAACGAGTAGTGCGCAAAGCGAGGGTCAGCCAGCAGCCGCTGCGCCTCTTGCACCCGATACGCATTGACGAAGTCGTTGAAGTTCTGCCCGCAACTGGAATTGATGACTTTGGAGAGCAGCCCCGACGTGATGCGCAGCCGTTTCGCTACCTCGGCCAAGGTCAGTTCGGGCTCCAGCCAAGGCTGCTCCTCGGCCATTAGCGCCAGCAGCTTCTCCCGCCAGACCAGCAGCTCCGGGGCCTGTTCTGCTGCTGGCAACCTGGTTTCGGGCAACGCCTCCTGGGTGGCCGCCGGGGCATCAGGAGTCGGAGTCACTTCAGGCACCGGCCCGGGAGCGGCATCGAAACGCAGCGGGGTGGTGGCCGCGGCATAGTTGGCTTGCAGGCCGACGGCAATCAGCCAATACACCAGCAGGCCGCGCAGGAAAAAATAATTCCAGGAAGCTGCGTCACTCAGGCCAATTTTCCAGTTCACCAGCGTAAAGAGCTGGCTTAATACCAAGGCCAACACTTGCACCAACACCAGTTGCCGCAGCCCGGCAAAGCGCAGGCGCTCGGTATCCGAAAAGTTATCGTGCAGGTAGCGGGTATAGCGCCGGTAATCGGTGAGCACCCGCCAGCAGTAGGCCGGCAGCAGCACGTACTGGGCATAGCCGAGGTAGTGATTGAAGGCCTCCGCCACTGCCAGGGCCGGCCCTTTGGTACCCACCGGAACCGGCTGGCCGCGTACAATGGGTAGCCACAGCAGGTCGTGGCCCAGCGCCCCGACTATCAGCCCACCTTGCAGCAGGCCCGGCAGCAAGGGCAGCCAAGCCCGCGGAAACAGCCGGAACTCCTGACTGGTCAGGCTTCGGAAATAAAGGTAGTAGGCTGGCCCCAGCAGCAGGTTGAGCTGCCAGGGCACGTAAAACAGAGCCGTTGTGTACCCGTCGTGGCTCTCGTACCAGCCGGCGTAGGCCAGCATCTGCTGGGTGATGCTCAGCGTTGGCACGGCCAACAGCACGGCCAGCAGCGCATCGGTAAGCGTACCGCGCCGTACTGCGCGCAGCATCAGCCCGATCGTGGCAACGAGGCCGGTTACCACCGCCGGCAGTAGCAATGAGCTATGAGCCCCAAAATTAAATAACATCGGCACTTTAATCGGCTGGATGAACCTACTCCTGCGCTACGTTTTGGGAAGCATCCCGACATTGCCGCTGCTGGGAACGCCCAAGGGCACGAGGTAGCAGGGCCGGGCGCTCTTTCACCGAAGGTATTTTTCCCTGGGCCACTTCCACGCAGGCATCGGTTTATAAATACGGGTGCTGGTCGGCGGTACTCACGCGGGCAGCGCCGAAAATCCTCGCCATTTTTCTCAAAAGCCAAGAAGTCAAGAAGGGCGAAGATAGCAAGTCGCGGATTGGTGAGAACAGGGAGTAAGACAATCTGTAGCCGCTTTTCGGGGCGCGAAGCGGCCAAAGCGGGTGGGCCGCTATAACGGCCGTCTCGCGTTAGCTACCGCCCAAGCAGTCTTTCCCTACCGATATGTTCTGCTCCTGTTCTCGTGCTACCCCGTGTAGCACGACGCCACCCCGGCCGTGTGGCACCAGGGTGGCTTGAGCAGGCCGCCGTGCCCGCACCCATCGTTGTGGACAGCAGCGTTTGCCGGCATGCTATGCGGCAGCTGGTGCGTGGACGCTGCCGTCGGCTACACCAGAACCAGGCTCAGGATCAGGGCGGCCATCATCCCCCCCGCAATGGTTACACTGTAGAGCCCCGTCAGAACGCTGAACTTGGCGACGGTTTTCAGCCAGTTTTGCTGGTAGGCCTCGCGCTGGGCCGCTAACAGGTATACAGCTACCAGGGGTACCAGCAGCAAAGCAGATTTAGCGGGTACACGGGCAAACAGGGTCAGAATCATGCTCAGGGAACAGAGCAGAAAAACAAAGCAGTGCACGTGGATGGCAAACATCAGATGTGCCAGGTAGTACTGCCTGCGGCGCAGATAGAGCAGCTTGAGCAGCAGCGCAAATACGGGCATGAGCACGAACATCATCAGGGAGATGCCGCGCACAAACTGGTGGGATACCTCCGAGTCCGTAGACTGCATGATGCGGTAGCCCTGCCGGCCCATGAAGCGCGACAGAAAAGAAGGCTCCTGACCATGGCGCAGCAGCAGCGCGTCGAACTGGGATGCGGAATAAGTGGGAAGCTCCCGCCATTCGAGTGGGGTATACAGCACGCCATTCCAGCGACGGTAATCGGCCGTGTCGCTGTTTACATCGGAATTGACAAACCCGTTTAGAAAGCGCACGTGCCGGCGGTTAAGCAGTACACGCTTGGCATCGGCTGTGGGCTGAGTACGGGCCAGGCGGATCGAGTCGGCCCGAAACCGGATGCTGGTCTGTTGAAGCTGCTGGCCGATAGTATGTCGTTCCCCGTGCTCCGGGGCATGCAAGGCAACTGACAGCAGCAGGAAAAACAGAAAGCTGATAAAAATATAAAGCCGCACGGGGGGCACATACGCCACGCGTCTACCTTCCCAGAAGCGCCGCGTTAGCGCGCCAGGCGCAAACAACAGCAGGCGCAGGGTACGGAAGACTTTACTGTCGAAATGAAACACGCCCTCGAGTACTTCCTCGGCTACGTGTCCGAAGGATAGGTCGAGGGCGTGGTTTTGCTGCCCACAGTTAGGGCAGAAGTTTTCGGCGGCTATGAACGGCCGCTCACAGTTGGCACAGGCGGCGAGGGGAGAGGCGGAGTGCGCCATTGCGGGGGAGGAGTAAGAACGATGGATAGGGCGGCGCAAAATAAACATCCCCTCATCGTTTGCGGGCTTTGACCCGGTATTTTCCGGAGTAGCGCGGATTACTGAGGGGCATCGGCGACAAGGACCGGATTATTTCGCCATATACCGGACTGGTGCATCGGCCTTGAAACTCACTTCCCGCACCCTGCCGCGCCGACGCGTGGCAATGCCTGTATGACCTGTAGTGCCCCAGGGCCTTTAGGTGGGATTGGTTATCGTATGGTCCGTGAGTGTGCCGATAGTGATAGGGCGAATGAAGATTGCCTGACCAGCGCCACGAAGTAGGTGCCCCGGATAGGGGAGAAGCGGCCCTGCAGCTACGCGGCCAACGGCCACGAAATCCGCATCCGGTTTCTGGTGGACCCCGGCACCCTGGTCCGACCGACGCGGCAGGAGTTGCAGGCCTGCGCCCACACTCTCACCACCGACCTGCCGCCGTCATCGCCCAGCACGGGTCGAAACCACCAGCGAGTCGAAACCGCCAGCAAGTGGACCACGGATGCGCTGGTTGCCAAAAAGGCGCACGGGACCCGGCTGGATACCCCGACTCATCTCACGGCGGAACAATTTCCCGTACTTGCTCATGCAACGGTGCTTCGGTGCCTGGTCTGCCTGACGTCCCGCTCAATCTGCTGCATTACCTGGCGCAGGTTGGAATCAATGACGTTGAGCAGCGGCTGTAAGGCGGCAACCTCGAAGGGGCCGGAGTATTTCTCCAGGTGCTCAACGGGCTCAAGTACAGCCTTCATGTGCAGGTGCATCAAGCTGGGCTTGATTTTGTGGGCCCCCGCCTGTAAGCGGGTGAGGTTGCCGCCGGCCAGGGCGCTGTGCAGCTCCTGCAGAATGGTCGTGCTACTTTCCAGGAAGGTTGCCAGCATAAAATCAATAAACTGCTGGTCACCCCGGGCCATTTCGTGAAGCAGGACCAAGTCATAGAGCTTTTCCGGGCTTTGCGACTCCTGCTGAGGGCGGGCGGTCCAGTTGTATACCATTTTGAGCAGGTCCTGCTCCTGAAAGGGTTTGGCCAAGTAGTCGTTCATGCCGGCCGTGAGGCACTTTTGCTGCTCACCCCGGATAGCATTGGCCGTAAGTGCAACGATGGGCGTGGTCATGTCCATCTCCTGGCGCAGAAACTCGGTGGTTTCCAGCCCATTCATCACCGGCATCTGTACGTCCATCAAAATCAGATCGAAGGGTATAGTAGCTTGCCGGATCAGCTCCACGGCCACTGCTCCGTTTTCAGCCTCCGTAACCTCCACGCTGGCCTGCATCAGGAATGACTTGGCCAGCAGGCGGTTAAAGTCGTTGTCCTCCACTAGCAGCACGCGCCGCCCCCGAATACCGGCCTGAATGGCCTTCGTGCCAAACGACACCGATTTGCAGGGCATATCGGAAGCGGAGCCGATGGGCAGGCGCAGGGCAAAGCTGATGACCGTACCGTGGTTTTTCTCGCTTTCAATGCGCAGCTCCCCGCCCATCAGCCCCACCAGCCGGCGGCAGATGCTCAGCCCCAGCCCCGAGCCCCCGAACTTGCGCGTCACGGACGAGTCCTCCTGGCTGAAAGCGCTGAAAATGCGGCTCAGGTATTCCGGGCTGATGCCCACCCCCGTGTCGGTGACGGTAAACTCCACCACCGCTTCCTGCGCCGAGAAATCCACCAGTTCGCAGCTCACTGTCACCTGCCCTTTCTCGGTGAACTTGACGGCGTTGCCGGCCAGGTTCAGCAGCACCTGCGTGATGCGGTACGGGTCGCCGAGCAACACGTCCGGAATACCTGCTTTCACCCACGTGACCAGGTTAAGCCCCTTCTCCTCGGCTTTGTACTGCAGGGTTTTCTCAATCTGCTGGCACAGGGCCTGGGTGCTGAAGCCGATGTGCTCGAGCGTGAGCTTACCGGCGTCAATCTTGGACAAATCCAGCACATCGTTGATGATTACCAGCAGGTTCTCGGCCGAGGTGCTGATGGCATTCAGGTAATTGTCCTGGGTTTTAGACAGCGGGGTTTTGGCCAGCAACTGACTCATGCCCAGGATGGCGTTCATGGGCGTGCGAATCTCGTGGCTCATGTTGGCCAGAAACTGGGCTTTGGCTTTCGAGGACTCTTCGGCCTGCTTTTTCGCCTCGCGCAGATTGGTTTCCAGCAGCTTTTGGTGGGTAATATCCATGAAGATACCGGTGGTACCCACCACCGTATTGGTTTCGTCGTAGAGCGGCGCGCCCCCGATGAGCATCCATTTCAGCGCCCCGTTCTTGGTTTGCACCTGGGCCTCGTACACGTCCGAGACGCCCCCCAGGCGTTCAATCTGCTTGCGCTGGAGCAGGTCGTTATCCTTGGCCGCGCAAATCAGCGAAAAAATGGAATGCTCCAGCATTTCCTCTTCCTCGTAGCCGATGATTTCGCAGAAGCTGTCGTTCACGTAGCGGACGCGGTGGTCCAAATCCACTTCTACCAGACCCAGACTCATGTTTTCAATGATGGTCTGGTACTTCTGCTCGCGTCGCTTAAGGATGTACTCGTCCTTCTCCTGCTGGGTGATATCCTGGAAAGTCCAGAGGTGACCGATATTTTCCTGGTGGTAGATGGGCTGGGAGCGGCGCTGAAAAACCCGCTCGTCAGGCATATGCAGCGTATCGGTACCCTGCCAGCGCGTGCGAAACAAATCCCGCAGACAGCTGCCCTCGGGGTGCGCCCCGGCCAGCGGCGACATCTCCAGGCACGAGGACAGATCCATGCCGATAAGCTCGTCGGGGGAGCAGGGCAGCTGGTTAAGCTGGCAGAACTCCTCGTTGGTGAGCAGTATCCGCGCGTGCTCGTCTACCAGCAGGATGGCATCGTTGAGGTTGGCAATAACGTTGCGCAGGCGCAGTGACGAGAAAGCCAGCTCCGCCTCCGTGGTTTTGCGCCGAGTAATATCGGTGATGATGCCTGAGAAAATCAGGGGCATATCCTCGGCGGTGAGTCGGGTGACGGCTCCGCGGCACAGCACCCACTTGTAGCTGCCGTCGTGGCAGCGCAGGCGGTGCTCGATATTAAGCAGCGTGGTGTGGCCCAACAGCTGCTGCTGCCAGGCGTGGTGCACCAGCTGCAGATCCTCGGGATGAATGCGGGCGGCCCAGGCGGAGTACTCGTTGGGAAACTCCTGTTCCGAGTAGCCCAGCATCTGGCGGTAAGCAGGGGAGAAAACCATGCTTTCCGTCTGATAATTGTATTCCCAGAAGCCATCCCCGATTAGGTTAAAGGCCTGTCGCCAGCGCTCCTCAGTAGTTAACAGCTCCAGGCTGGTTTTCTTCAGCTGGCTGATGTCTTCGAGTATACCGGTGTACACGAGCCCCTGTGCATCCTGGCGCGAGAGCACCGAGGAGCCCCGCCACCAACGCAGGGGCTGGCCGGGGACTACTAATCGGCCCTCAAACTGCCAGGGGGCACCCGTCAGGTTTGATTTATGCACCGAGGCCCGCCACTGCGCCTGATCATCAGGATGTACGAACTCCCCTAACCGGTCCGCCTCGCTCAACGGAATCCCGAACAGGTTGTAGAGCTGGGGGCTTACATACTTGAAGCAAAATGAGCCATCGAAGTTTTCGCGCCACTGGTACAGCACCACGGGTACCTGCCCGGCCACATTCTCAAATCGCTGCTCACTGGCCCGCAGCGCGAGCCGGAGCTGTTGCTGCTGCTGCTCCAGGTGTTGTACTTGGGACCGCAACCGTTCTATCTCGGCCTGCGACCGGAGGGCGTCCTGAAATGATATCATAGCTACACTGCGTAAAAAGTAGAACCGATAGGTTGACTTTTAAAGGGTTACAGCTCGCCGTCCTGCACCATCTTATAAATGGTGGACTTACCGATATCGAGCTTGCGGGCCACCAGGGGCACGTTGTGGTCGTACTTGTCGAGGTGGTGACGGATAATGTAGCGGCTATACTCACGCAGGGTGCGCTGCTCGGAAAGCAGGCCCGAGTCGGTGCCGCTGGTGGCGGGCGTGAACATCAGGTCGCGGGGCTGAATTTCCTGTCCGTTGCAGAGTGCTGCCGCCAGCTCCATAATGGTTTTCAACTCGCGCACGTTGCCAGGGTACGAGTGGGCCAGCAGCTGGGCCTGCACGGCCTCGGAGAGGCCGGGTACTGGGCGGCCCTGCTCCTGGCAGAATTCCTGCAGAAAGTGCTGAGCCAGGAACAGAATGTCGGCGCCTCGCTCGCGCAGGGGCGGCAGCTCGATGGGCAGGCCAATTACGCGGTAGTAGAGATCTTCACGAAAAGCCTTTGACATAACCTCATCCGCCAGGTTTTTGTGGGTGGCCGTAATCAGGCGTACGTTCAGCTTGATGCGTTCATTACCCCCCACCCGCTGCAGCTCCCGCTCCTGCAGCACCCGCAGCAGTTTAGCCTGCATCGGCAGGCTCAGCTCCCCTATCTCATCCAGAAACAGGGTGCCGCCGTGGGCCTGCTCAAACTTGCCGATCTTGCGGCCAATGGCCCCCGTGAAGGCGCCCTTTTCGTGCCCGAACAGCTCACTCTCCAATAGTTCGGAGGGAATGGCGGCCATATTCACGGCCACGAAGGGCTTGCTGCTGCGCTCCGAATTCAGGTGTACTGCTTTGGCCACCAACTCCTTGCCCGTGCCCGTCTCGCCCGTGATGGATATGTTTACCGGGCTTTGGGTGGCGCGCTCCATCAGGTGGTAAATGCGTTGGATGGCCGGACTGTTGCCCTTGAGCAGGCGCTGAAAGTCGTTTTTCTCCTGGAGCTGGGTTTGCAGCTGCCGCACCTGCTGGCGCAGGCGGGTGGTTTCCCGGATTTTGAGCACTGCATTCCAGAGCAAGTCCTTGGTGTACTCGTCCTTCACCAGATAATCGGTTGCCCCCATGCGCAACAGCTCCACAGCCGTGGTAATCTTGCTTTGAGCGCTGATAATGATGATCGGCAGCTCCGGCTGCTGCTCGCGGATGCGGCGCAGCAGCTCCCGACCTTCCATATCCGGCAACCCGACATCAATAGTTACCACGTCGGGTGGAGTGCCCAGGCTACGCAGCAGCTCCTGGCCGGAGGTATACAGCCTGACTTGATAATCGGGGTTGAGCGACAAGTGATACTGAAGCAGCTGTCCGTACCACGGATCATCTTCTACTATCACAATGGAAAGAGGTAGTGGTGTACTCATTAGCGGAAAGGATAAGACTCGACAGGGCGGCCCCGTCCCTACCGGTCAGGTAAGCACGGCGGTGGGTGGCAGCACAAATCAGAAAAGGGGTGGGGCCCGTAACAGCGGGTATGAGCGGCTGATACCGCCGTATAATTAATTGGCCAGCAGCCAAGGAAATACGGTGGTAGATGTAGTGTACCTGTACTTATTAATATTACACTCGGATGGCGCGAATAGTGAAATGGTATCTAGAAAAGAACTTCAATGCCAATTAGGCACGTACCATAGCGTATAAATATAGACTTAGGTTGCACCAGCAAGTAAAAAAACAATTTGAGACCTTTCAATCACCCTGCGCCATTGTTTAGCTTATTCTCATATTGAGCTTGTAAATCCGGGTTTATTTTGAGCAATATCAAGTTAGATTTGTACAAAATAACTGAAGTAGTTTATTTTTCTTCATATTAGAAAAATAAAATTAAATCGAGATAGTGCTAATTTACTGGCTTCGACAAACATTCGGAGCCGCGAATCATCCTCGTGGAAGGGCGTGAGCACTTAATAAAGGGCCAGTTGGTGTTGCCGCAGTACCTGCGTATAAAGCTGGCTAAGGGCGAAAAATATGCCACCACCCGTAAAATGATTTAATTATCTCATTGATAATCACTTGCAGCTATAACACAAAACAACCCGGCTCTATTTTCTGGAGCTGAATCCAAAAAATAGAGCCGGGAGTAACAGCGAACTATGACGGTTAATAGGTGGGGTTAGTCAGGAAAGGTTCAACGAAGCTCAGCAGCCGGTGCACCAGCATGGGGCGGGTAGGCGCCACTTTAGTCAGCAGATCAGGCAATTGCCGAAAGTTAACGCATGTGAGTGGCAGGCCTTCGGGCACCACCGCACAATCGGATAAGCCCACACACCAGTAGCTGAAGCTGCGCTTCGACCAGGGCCCCTCCATCAGTACCTCGCAGGTATGATTGCGACTGTCGCGCACAATCCGTTCGTACACCTCCAGCACGTGCTGTTTGCGGCCCTCCAGCAGTTGCGCGAAGCGGCCGTCGGGCGTGTACAGGAGCAGGCCTGTAACCTCCACGGCCTGGTTTACGAGGCTGGATTGACGTAACAGCGTGGGCAGCTCCCTTCCAGTGAATTCTTCGCTGGCGTAGCTCTGGTAAAGAAGGTGGTAGAGTGGCATTACACTAGTGAAGATAAGATAAACGACACAACTGCTGCATATATTATACTGACTAGCAAAGCGTTGCGCATTACTTACCTGGCGTAAACAGGTTGCGTACCTGCCCGTTGGAGGATTGTATACGAAAGGGTACATCCCAACGGTTTTTTGATTTTTTTATTTTTATGAACTTATCAAAATCACTGATTGTCTTAAGCCGCCATTAGCAAACAGGCCATTGAGTACGCGAAAAACCGTCCTGGGCTGCATCGACGAGCCGGACGACATTGGCGGTAGCATTCCTCTGCTCCGAAGCCTCAATGCGCTGGGCATTTACCCAGCGCATCGAGTGCTGGCTTCGGTGGTTATGAGCCTGCACCAGAAGCTCGACGCCGAAATCTTGCCCCGTCTGGCCTCAACCACGGGCGGGCCCGCGAAAGGCAGGTGGGCCACGTGCGCCTCCTTCGCCCCGCCTGCCAGGCCCACGAGTTGCAGCAGTTGGCACTGGAACTGCTTGCCGTAGTCGCAGTCCAAACCGCTGCTGCCATCCAGGACACAGCCCCTCGCTATGGCTTTTGGGGCTAGCCCACCAAATACAGGCCACAAGGGATACCGTGCAACAGGCTAGCCAGTCGGATACGACCGTTTTTTTGAACCTAGCTCACCGGCCTTTTGCCGGTAGGGATAGATGGTAAACGAGTTACCGCGCAGCCCTTAGTAACTTCGCCGTGCCCAACGCTGCGATACTCCGCAGGGCCTGCCGCAGCAGGGCCTGCCCATCGGGGCCATACAAAAAGCTGTGGCCGCCTTTGCCTTTGGGCACCGTCTGTAAAATCCAGTTGGGGCGGCCGGGGCGGTGCGCGTCGTAGGCAGCGCGGACCGCGGCATAGGCATAAACGTCATCATCCTCTGCACTCAGCATCAGCACGGGCTTGGTCTTGCCGAGTGGGCCATAGGTGGCCTGCGCCAGCAGCAGCTTGGGCGCGGGCGCCAGGGCCACAAACCGGCTGAAGGGCGCGGCCGGCTGCGCGGCAAACCACAGGACCGCCGAGCCGCCATTGCTCATGCCCGCCAGCGTGGTCCGGGCCGGGTCTGTGCGGTAGCGGGCGCGCACGGCCTCCACGATGCGCAGTACCTGCGCAAACGCGGCCGGCTGCTCCACCCAGCCGAAGCTGGTGCGGCCGAACGGATACACCACCAGCGCATTGGCCGGGGCAGCGGCAAATACCGGCTCCTGGGTGGCAACGTCGGGGTCGGCGTAGCGAAACTGCGGCGTACTGACCACGCCGCCGTGCAGATATACCACCACCGGGGCCGGGCGGGCGGGGTCGTAGCCGGCGGGCACGCGCACCAGGTAGGGCATCCGCACCGTGTCGCCCGGCACTTGGCTGAAATAGAGCGCGAAGCCCGCCGGCGCCGGCGCCACGCGGCCCCGCTGGCGGTCGGTGCCGGCGGGCAATGCCAAGGCCCGGGCCTGCGTTTCAGTCAGCCACCGGGCGCGGCGGGCCTGTTCGGCCACGGCCTGCTCGGCCAGGGCGCCACGCATGGCCGTGAGCCAGCGCGCCCAGGCGGTTTCATTGGCGCGCAGGGAAGCCAGGCCCGGGTCGGCAGCAATGTTGGCCAGGTCGCCGGGCTGCATGGGCAGCGGCCGGCGGCGGCTCAGCTGGCCCAGCCAGCGCCAGGCCAGCGGCTGTTTTTCGGGGCACTGGGCGGACGAGATGGCCGCCGCAAACAAATCAAAAGGCGACGCCCGGGCGGAATCCGATGCGAAAGCCCGCTCAAACAGGGTCGTCGCCTCGCAAAATTTCCGGGCCTGCACGGCGGCCCCCGCCTCCTCCATAAGTTGCGCGTAGCCGGCGGGGCTCTGAGCCCGGGCAGGCAGGGAAAGCAGGACGGATAGAACGATAAAAAGCAGCGGTTTCATACGGCAAAGGGAAAGGTGTAGGAGCAGCGTTAAACCGCTTGAGTTAGGGCAAATGCAGCCTCGGACCGGCCGGTTGGCCGGCCGGGAATTGGAAGGCGGTTTCTTTAGTGGGTAGACCTGGCAGCAGAAAGCGGGTATGCCGGGGCCGGACCACGCTACAGCCGCTCGTAGAAGGCGGTCCGGTACGCATCGCCGACGGGAATTACCTGGGGAGCACCACCTACTACCTGGATAAAAATGCGGCTGCGCTCCACGGTGTGAACGTGGGCCAGCGGCACGATGAACGACTTGTGCACGCGCGCAAACGCCGCGGCGGGCAGGTTCGCTTCCAGGCTAGTGAGCGTTTGCCGGGCGATAATTTTCTCCGTCGTAGTGTGAATGATGACGTAGTTCTGCAAGCCCTCCAGGTAGAGCACTTCGTCCAGGTCCACCCGCTGCATCCGGTGCTCGGTTTTGACAAACAGGTAGGGGCGGGCCGTTTGTGCCACCACCGGGCGCAGCCGCCGCTGCGCCTTCTGGACGGCTTGGTGGAACCGCTCGAACGGAATGGGCTTGAGCAGGTAATCAACGACGTCGTGCTCGAAGCCCGAAAGCGCGTAATCGGCGTAGGCCGTGGTCAGAATCACCTGGGCGCGCCGGTCCAGGGCTTGCATGAACTGCAGCCCCGTGAGCTGCGGCATCTGAATGTCGAGAAAAACCAGGTCGACGCGCCGCTCGCCCACCCAGTGCAGGGCCTCCACCGGATTTTCGCTGCTGCCCGCCAGCCGCAGACTGGGCACCTTCGCCACGTAGTCGGTCAGGATGTCGATGGCAAGGGGTTTATCGTCCACAATCAGGCACTGGATGGGTTCCATCATAAGTCGAGGTGAAGCGTAACCTGAAAATCGGTGGGCGTGTCGGCCACGGTCAGCGTGTGCCGCGTCGGATAGAGCAGCGCCAGCCGCCGCCGCACGTTGGGCAGCCCGATGCCGCCCAGCTGGTCCTTCTGCTGATTATTCTTGGCGTTGTGCAGGCAAAAATCCAGGGTCGTCGCCGTCAGGGTGAGGTGGAGCGTCACCGGCTGCGCGGGGTTGCTGAGCACCCCGTGTTTGAACGCGTTTTCCACGAAGGACACCAGCAGCAGCGGCGCGATGGTTTGCCCGTTCAGTGCCCCTTGCAGTTGGTAGTTGAGGTGCAGGTTGCCTTTCGTGCCGAGGCGCTGCAGCTCGATTAATCCGTTCAGGTAATCCAGCTCGCGGATCAGCAGCACCCGGTCGTGGTGGGCTTCGTGCAGCATGTAGCGCAGCAGCTCGGATAGTTTCAGCAACGCCCCCGGCGCGGCGTCCGACTTCTGATACACCAGCGCGTAGATGTCGTTGATGGTGTTGAACAGAAAGTGCGGGTTCAGCTGGGAGCGCAGAAAAGTTAGCTCGGCGGTGGTGTTGGCCTGCTGGGTTTCGCGCCGCCGCCGCTCGGCCAGCAGGTTGTGCCGGATAGCGCCGTAGAGCAGGCCATACAGCACGTAATCGAAATAAACCCGGACACTGTTCTCAACAAACCACTGCGCCGAAAAGGCGTTGTTCAGGCTGTAGTTGTCGAAGCCGAGCAGGGGTTTGAACACGTAAAACTCCAGCCCGTAGCGCATTCCCGTGATGAGGAGCAGGGTCAGCAGCAGCCCAAGGGCCGCCCGCCCAACGGGCCGCCAGTCCAGCGCACTGGTTTGCAGCGGCCGGGCCACCAGCCCCATCGACAAGTAAAACGCGGCCGCGTTGATGAGCAGGTAGCCCAGCCCCAGCAGCCCGTACGTGGCCACCGCCGTTTTGGGCACTGGGTACGCGGGTGCAGCGTACGTTGTCATCACCTCTTTAACGAGTAGCAACGTCCAGATGAGCAGGTGAACGGGCCATTCGGGGAAGACGCGCGGCCGGACAGCACTCATAGGTTGGTTAATATGGCGGTGGGGTATGCTGATTCGGGCATGTCACAGCATGCCTGCTGCGGCCGCCGGGCTTGCTGCGCAGCGGGCTGGTTGGTGAAGAAGACCAGATGAGCCGGGGTTTCGTTGGCGTAAATCGACTTGTTGGGCATTCCATGCTTGCCCGCCAGTAGCTGCATAATCCGCAATAACTCAATGCTGGGGTGGGGGATACCGTACTCTGGTCCATCGGTAACAGGCCGGCACGGGGGGGCGAAAAAGGCATAAACGATCAGCAATGATAGCCAAAAAGGAAACAGTGCTTGTATCGAGAAGGCGCTGGTGGTTGGAGGCGCTTGGGGAGGCCTTCTGGTGAGTTGATGGCTTAAAGGAAGCGGCTTTTTCCCGTGCGTTGAACTCCGATTGACCAATCCCCCTTTTTCGTTGACCAACGCCTGTTTTTGGGGTCGCACCATTCGCGCCGGCCATCGGCCAAGTGGCCCTGATGGCAATTCCTGTTCTTACCCTCGCAGCGCTCCTGGTGCGCAATCTTCCGCGCGTGTCCGAACCGCTCTGACACTAGCTAAAAGCCCCTGCTAAGGATGTCAGCGTATTATTTAGGGTCAAATAGAAGCCGAGTTCCACCCTATCGTTTAACTTTTGCACCAAACTTTTAACCAAGGTCAGGAGTGGTGAATCCGGGCGAAGCGGTCGGCCGACCGGTTTTTAGCCCCCGATTGCTCCTACGTGCAGCAGTCCATCGTCTGGGCAAGGTCGAGCGGGCACGTTGCGGCAAGGCCCCGGCACCACCCGGCCCAGCAGGCCGGCATCGGCAAAATCAGCCACAACCGAGGTAGTTGCAAGCGGGGTGCGGTCGAGGCCGCCAGACTCGTGATGGGCGGACAGGTGATTGTAGATGGCCCGGCCGACTCGGCCGGAGCTGCCGGTCGGAATGACGCGCAGGGGGGCAGGTTAAAAAGCAGAACCAACCCCGGCCGACGGGCCGTGGGCTGCCAAAGAAATAGCAAATGGGTTCCTGCATATGCCTCCGGAGCGGAGGGATTACCCGCGCTACTTCACTCTGCCTTGGGTGGGTTTCACTCACGTCAGCAGGCCATTCAGGTGCTCAGATGGGCCGTTCGGTTTTTTTTTGCAGCACTTCTGCCAGACATCCGGCATCTTACGGCGCACTCATCCGCTATGAAAACATCCACCATGACCTGCGATTCTAACCTGGCTGCTGATCAGCACCTTGCCATGCTGGAGGCGGAGCTCACGGCCCTGCGCGCCGTGGCGGCCGTCACCGAGCACAGCCCCAACCTGATTGTGCGCCTGGATGCCGCCGGTACGCGCGCGTACGCCAACGAGGCGGCCCGCGCCTTCGAGCAGCAGCTGTCCGCCGAGGCGGCGGCCGAGCTGCACACGCACCTGCGTGGGCAGCTGAGCGCATGCCTGAGCGCCGGCCACCGCGTGCGCACGGAACTGGCCAGCGACGACCGGTATTTTATCCTCACGGCCTGCCCCGCGGCCGATGGCGGGGCCACGCTCTACCTCACCGACATCACCGAGCACTACGAGGCCGAGCAGGAAGTAACCCGGCAGCGCGATTTTTTCCACAGCGTGCTGTACGAGCTGCCCGGCGACGTGGCCATCTTCAGTGCCGAGCACCGCTACATCTTCCTGAATCCGGCTGCTATCCATAACCCTGAAATCCGGGAGTGGATTGTGGGCAAGGACGACTTTGAGTACTGCGCGTACCGCGGCTTCTCGCCCGACCGCGCCCTGGGCCGGCGGCAGTACTTCACCCAGGCCCTGACTACCCGCACCGTGGCGGCCTGGGAGGAAGAGCTGCAACTGCCCGAGGGCACCAAGTATTTTTTGCGCCGCTTTCTGCCCATTTACCGCCCCGACGGCACCCTGAACTTTATGCTGGGCTACGGCCTGGACATTACTGACCGCCGCCGCACCGAGGAGCTGCTACGGGCCAGCGACGAGATGCTGCGCGAGCAGCAGGCCTTCCAGCAGCTGGTGCTCGACGTGATTCCGGCCGCCGTGTACGTGCGCGACCAGGGCCGCCTGACCTTCGCCAACCGAGCCATGCAGGAGCTGAACCAGCTGGCGTACAGCAAGAACGAGCGCGCGCTCCGGGACCCCGACGGGCAGGATGCCCGCGAAGTGGCCCACTACGCCGAGGTGGACGCCCATGTACTGGCCAGCGGGCAGGCCGTACGCAGCGAAGACTCGCTCACGCTGACCAGCGGCGAGGTGCGCTGGTTTGACACCGTGAAATGCCCGTTTCCGCGCCCCGACGGCAAGGTGCTGGTGCTGGGGGCCAGCACCGACATTACCGCCAGCAAGGAAGCCCGCCTGCACCTGGAGCGCAGCGAAAAGCGCTACCGCGACCTGCAGCATTACGCCCTGGCCCTGATCTACACCCACACCCTCGACGGGCAGATGCTGACCGTGAATCCGGCCTGCGCCCAGCTGATGGGCGTGCCGGCCGATACGCTGGCCGCCAGCCCGCTGGCCCAGCTGCTGCCCCCCGCCATGCGGCCCCGCGTGGGCAACTACCTGCACACGCTCAGCAACGAGGGCGAGGTGCGGGGCGTGGTGCGCGTGTGCACCGCCGGGGGCCGGCACCATTACCTGCTCTACCACAGCCACCGGGTGATGGAAGCCGGCGAGGAGCCCTACGTGATTGGCTACGGCCAGGACATCACCGACCGGGTGCTGGCCGAGCAGGAGCTCAAGCGCGCCAAGAAGGTAGCCGAAACCGCCGCCCAGGCCCGCACCACCTTCCTGGCCAACATGAGCCACGAAATCCGCACGCCCCTGAACGGGGTGCTGGGCATGGCCGCGCTGCTGGCCAAAACCAAGCTCACCGCCGAGCAGCACGAGCAGGTAGCCATCATCCACTCCTCGGGCCAGCACCTGCTGGCCGTCATCAACGACGTGCTGGACGTGGCCAAAATCACCTCCGGCAAGCTGGAGCTGGAACAGACGGCCTTTAACCTGAGCGAATCGGTGGGGCAGGCGGTGGCCCCCCTGGCCCAGCAGGCCCGGCAGCGGGGGCTGGTGTTTCGCACGGAGCTGCCCGGCCCCGACGGCCCCTGGGTGCTGAGTGACCCATTCCGCCTCAACCAGGTGCTGCTGAACCTGCTCAGCAACGCCATCAAGTTCACCCACTACGGCACCGTCACGCTCAGCAGCCGGCTGCTGAGCGACAGTGCCGATAAAGTAACGGTGGAGTTCCGGGTATCGGACACCGGCATTGGCATTCCGTCCGACAAGCTGGACTACATTTTCGAGAGCTTCACCCAGGCCAAGGCCGACACCACCCGGCAGTTCGGCGGCACGGGGCTGGGCCTGAACATCAGCCGGGCGCTGGTACAGCAGTTCGGCAGCCAGCTGTTGGTGGAATCCGTGCCCGGGCAGGGCAGCACGTTCTTCTTCACCCTGACGCTGCCTAAGGCCGCCCCGCCCCTGAGCGTGGCCCCGGCCCTGCCCCAGGAAGGTGCGCTGGAAAACATGCGGATATTGCTGGTGGAGGACAACGCCATCAACCGGCTGGTGGCCCGCCAGATGGTGCTGAGCTGGGGTGGCCACGTGGACGAGGCCCCGGACGGGGTGGTGGCCCTGGAGCTGTTCGAGAAAAACCGCTACGACGTCATCCTGATGGATATTCAGCTGCCGGGCATGAGCGGCATCGACATCACCCGGCACATCCGCCAGCACGCCGACGCCACCCGGGCCGGGGTGCCCATCCTGGCCCTGACGGCCAACGCCTACCAGTCGGACACGCAGCAGTACCTGGCCGCCGGCATGAACGACTGCCTGGCCAAGCCCTTCGACGAAGCGGAGCTGTGCCGTAAGCTGCAGGACCTGCGCCCGGCCGCCACTCCGCCCTACGACCTGAGCAAGTTCCGGGCCCTGGCCCACGGCAACACCGATTTTGTACCCGACATCATCCGCTCGTTTCTGCAGGACATTCCGCCCAGCCTGGGGCAGCTGCGCGAGGCCGTGGCCAGCCGCCGCTGGACGGAGGCCCGCCGGCTGGTGCACTTCATTAAGCCCAACCTGGAGGCGCTGGCCGTGGCCGGTACGGCCCCGCTTCTGCTGGAGCTGGATAACATCAGCCCGGTAACCCTGGAAAACCCCGCTGCCATGCTGGCCGTGGTGGAGCAGCTCACGGCGGCCGTAGACGCGGTACTGGAGCCGCTGGCCCGCGAGCTGCCGGAGTAGCGGGGCTGATCAGTGCGGTGAGTGGCGGCCCGCGTCCGGTCCACCACCGCCACATGCTCCAGGAGTACGGCCTCGTGACGGGCCACGTCCAGGGCAAACCCCAGGGCCTCGGCCCCGTACTCGTGCCAAGTAGTGACTACCAGGTGCGGGGGCAGGTACTGCTGCTCCGCGCCGTGGAATACGATTTCGTCATCCGTCAGGTCGTGCTGCGCCTGCCGGCCAGCTCCCGGCCGGGGCTGATTTCTGGCAAACCGGCTTCCATGAACTGCCGGTACCGGACGCCGCCGAGCAAACCCGCATTAAAGCGTACCTACTGGCCCACCCGCAGCGGCTGGGGCTGCCGGAGCGGCTTGGGAAGTGGCCGTATGTGCACGAGCAGAAGTGAACCTGAAACAATCCGGCCCCCGGGCAGCCCCTGGTACAGGGGCCGCCCGGGGGCCGGATGCAAGGTGCTGCTGGCAGCTATTGCTTCAGCAGGCGACGTGTCAGCAGCTGCTGCTGGCCCTGCACCGTGAGGTAGTACACGCCGGCAGGCAGCGGCTGCAGGGGCAGCGTCAGGGGAGCCTCGGCGTTGGCGGTGCGGCGCAGCACGGTGCGGCCCTGCACGTCGCGCAGCGT
>NZ_RWIT01000009.1 GCF_003944715.1 Hymenobacter rigui
CGCCCCGCGGCGTTCCCCTCATCCGGGAATGCGCGGGGCGTGTTGCGTTTGGGGCTCTTCCCTTACCCCCCCGGTGGTACGGTCGCCGCGCGCCTGGCCGCTTGCTGTCTACGACCACCCGCGTAGCTTTCGGGGGCGTGCGGGGTATGATCATATATTCCATATCCAGCGACTACTGTTTTAAGACGGGACCACTTGATATGCGTTGTGGCTTTAATGGTTAGAATTGATCTTTGAAGTTTGCCTGTGATTAGTCCTTAGATTACACTCTATAGTACTCGTCTCGTACTCATTGTGTATGGAGATTGGTCGGCAAGTATTCGAACGCGGGCTTTGATAGATTACACAGCATGTGTTATCGTTTGAATATCACTACACGTTTTAATGACCGTGTCTGACTCTTGATATCATAGATAGGATGTCTTATAGCAGTTGTACTGCCCACATAATAAGAAAGCCGACTAATTTAGTCGGCTTTCTTATTATGTGGGCAGTGCTTGTTTATGGGCCTACAACTACCTGAATCATCTCCTCTGGAGAAAGGTACTGTTGGGCCAGTTGTTGGAGTGTGGCTGCTCTTACTGTTTGAATGTGACCGATGAAATCTGAGTAGTAGGTATTGGGTAGATTGTAGAAAACAAGATTCTTGTACTTGTCACACTGCTCGAATACGGTGCTGAGCTCATTCGCAAACTTGCCTGCCATGTAATTCTTGACAGTCTGGAGTTCGGTGTCGGGGATGAGTTCTTCCTGCAAGCGGCGTAGTTCAAAATGGATTTCGTGGATAGCATTTGTAGCGTTGGCACCATTAACATCGGAGCCGATGACAAAGCTGGTAGCATGCTCTCTGGGGCCGACGCTGGCATAGATGCCATAAGTAAAGCCTTTGTCCTCCCGAATATTTTTCATCAGGCGTGAGCCAAAATAGCCGCCTAATACCTTTACCAGTACCTGCAGTTCATGCGTCTGTGTATGGTGTAGGCTGGGCCAAAGGCGTCCAATCCGGAGGGAGGCTTGCATACTGCCGGGTACCGTGAGAGCATCCTGTATCGGAGCACTTACGGGCTGCGGAGCTGCAGTCGTCAACTGTGGAGATTTGCTATCGGTGGGAGAGCCTAGCGCTTGGCTAACTGCTGTATCGTGGGTAGCATCAACATCACCACACAGGAATATTTCGGCTTCGGAGAACCGGTACGCTTGCTGGTGGAAACGGCGCATATCCTCCGTGGTTACCTGTAGAAAGGCCGACTCATTGAACTTTACGCCGTAGGGGTGATGGGCGCCAAACAGGTTGTTTGAAAACTGTTCTGCCGCCAGGTAGCTGGTTTTTTGTCGCTCAACCTGCACGTTCTGGATAGTGCGGGTTTTGAGAAGCGTTGCCTCTGTTTCCGGAAAGGTTGGTTCGGTTAGAACGTCAGCTACCAGTGGCAACAGTTTGCTAAGATGACGGCTAAGGCAATACAGTGTTAGTGTGGCCCGGTCGAAGCCCTGTTCACATTCCAAAGAGGCACCATAAAAGGCTACTTCGTCGGCAATCTGGCGGGCGGTGCGGGTGCGGGTGCCTTCCAGCAGCATACGGGCCGTGAGCAGGGAAATTCCCAAAGCAGGCTCGGTAAATTTTCCGGCTTTAAACACTACCTGTAGGCGCACAACGGGCTGGGCACTGTTGCGCATGATGTGCAGACGGGCTCCGTTAGGGAGCGAAAACACGTCAGCCGCGGGCAGCTTTACACTGGCCAGCGGCTGAACGGGAGGAGCGACTGTGCGGTCGAGCATCAAGAAGTTGAATTAGTTGGTCGGGCTATCGGAGCCACCGAAGGCTTCGCTGAGTTCGTTGAAGTTAAAGTGCAGTGAGATGCGCAGCGTCTGGGCAAGGGGGTTGGCTTTGGAGTTGGGCACTAGGTAAGTACCATCGACACCGAATACCTGATAGCGCACGCCGGCACCGAAGCTGAGATACTGACGGTCACCCTTCATAGGGTTTTCGTAGAAATAGCCTACGCGGGCCATCAGCAAATCGTTGTATGTATACTCCAGACCGCCGGAAATATTGATTTCCTTCATTTCTTCGCTGAATCCACCGGGAGCGTCGCTGAAGGAACTCGTGATGCCGCGCACGATGCCATAGTTGGCGCGTTTCAGGTTTTCGGCGACTACCGGGGCAGCCGTGCGGTCATCAGTGGGGTCATTCTTGTCGTAGTACGGAGTAGGTACCAACAGCTTATTGGCATCAACCGTCAGCGTAATTTTATTGTACGCATCTAACTCCTTTGTAATAGCGGTGCCCAGCTTGAAATTGGTCGGCAGGAAGTCGGGTTGGTTACCATCGGTGTAAGCTATTTTGTTACCAATGTTGGACACAGCAGCGCCAAAAGCCAGGCTATAATCTCCGGCGCCAATAGTGAGGTCAGTGGTGTAGTACGCACCGAGGTCAACAGCAATGGCATTGCCGGGCTTGGTATCGGCAGTGCCGCCGGTGAGGTTGGAGCGAATGTAGCGGGCATTCAGGCCCACGCCGAAATTGTCGCTTAGCTTCTGGCCGTAGCCAACGGTAAAGGCGTATTCCTTCGGGTTGAAGGAGCCATTGGGCTGGTTGGTGGAAGTGCGGTAGTCAATCTGACCCAGGTCAAAGTACATCAGATTGGCCGAAATGGTCGACCGGTCACCAATTTTGCTGGTACCGCTTAGGTAAGCCAGGCCCATATCGTTGGCAATACTAGCCAGCCAGGGAGTGTACGATGCTGCCGCGCTGTACTGATACCGGACGAAGCCCAGCTTGCCGGGATTGTAGTAACCGGCATTGGCATCGGGGCTGATGGCTACGCCGGCTTCACCGAGAGCCGACGAGCGGGCGTCGGGGCTGATGGTGAGGATGGGAACAGCGGTGGTAATGGCATTGACCCGGCTCTGGGCGTGGGCCGCCGTGGCGGCAAAACCCAGCAGGCCGGGCAGCAACACAGAGCGCAGGGACAGTTTCGGCAGTGTCATAAAGGGGGGTGAAGAATGGAGGCGGAAGGTAGGCGAAAAGCCGCAGTTGATTAGTTAAGCAAAACCAGTTTTTCGTATTTCGAGGCCGTGAAGGTATCCTTGCCATCTACGGACCGGGTGCGTACGCTCACGCGGTACACGTACACGCCACGGGCCAATTGGTCCTGGTAGTCGTCGCGGCCGTCCCAGCTGATGGATGAGACGTGGGAGCCGCTGCCGAATGCAGAGCCCTGCAGCGTACGCACCAGCTTACCCGATACCGTGAAAATCTGGACCTGAATATCAAGGTCCTCGCCCTGGCGGTTGTGGTCGAAATGAAACGTAGTAGTGCGGGCGAAGGGGTTGGGATAGTTGAGCACGTGCTGGAGAGCCAACTTCTCGGTAGGCGCAGCCACAAACTCTACGGTCCGCTCGGCGGAGTTATTCCACGTATCCCAGGCTTTTACGCGCAGCTCGTGGGGGCCGGCCGCCAGGTCTTTGAACCGATACTCTACGCGGCCCACCTGAAAGCTGTCGGTTTTGGCGGTGTAGAAGGAATTCAGGATGGTTACCTTACTGGCGTCGCCATCCAGCGTCGCCGTCAGGTCGTGGCCGATGCCGGTGCCGGCGGTATTGATACCACTCTCGTCGCGGAGGTTACCCAGCAGGGTAGTGGTAAGCCCGGTGAGGCCGCCAAACACAAACTGCTCGTTATCCATGAACAGGCGGATGCGGGGCGGAATCGTGTCGCGGTAGGCCAGGGCAGCGGCATCCCCTACGCCAATCAGTTGCTGGCCGTGCGCATCGGTGCGGTTAGCCGCATCAGAGGCATATAGGCTGATTTTGCCCAGACCTACGCTGTAGTTGATGTCTTTGGGAACCACAAACTGCAGCTTGAACTGACCACCGCGCACCGTAGCCGGACCATCGTAAATAATGTTTTCACGCACACGAATCGACGTGGTATCGGATTCGTTGCCCAGCGTTACTATGCGCATCTTTTTCTCGAATACCTGCACATTGGCGGTACCCGTGAAGCTGCTGTTCAGACGGCCGTTCTGCCGCACTTCGCCTTTCATTTCAACCTGCTGAAGCGCCTTGAGCGTATCGGCCTGGGTAGCGGGCTTACCGTTGATGGCGGTGACTACCGCCATTTGCTCGGGGTAGGCCAAGCGCATGGATGGGTCGCCGAGCAGGGCGTAGTTGCGGTTGTTGTCGCCGGCTACGGCAATGTTCTTGGCAATGCGACAGATGTCGCCGATGCGGGGCATGGTTCCATCGGCGCGGGGCTTGAACAGGTCGTTGAAGAACTCAATGGCCAGCGCCTGGTTTTTATCGGCGTACACGACTCGTGTGGTGGTGAGCAGACCGATGGAGCCGCCGCTGATATCCGTGAGAGACTGTTCGCCGGCGGAGGTGAATTCCGGGTTGTCGTAGGTGCTGAAGTCGCAGGTGCCGGTGAACAGGAACGGCAGCATGGTGGAGTTCTGCAGGCGCTGCACCGAGCTGATGGTCAGAATCTGCTCATCGGCCCAGCTGCGGGGGCTGCCGTGGCCGATGTAGTTAATCACCAAGGAGCCTTTCTCGAAAGCATCGTCCACCGCCTTTTCGGCCGCTGCAGAGCGTTGGCCGGCCGCCACCGTTACCTGCGGATACATATCCAGGTACTGCTTGTAGACGTTGTAGCTGCGTGCCGTCGCGGCGGTATCAAGGGGCCGGGTTAGCTGCTCGCTGTAGTAGCTGAACAGGTTGCCGTCGCCATCATCCGTCACGAACGAAAGCCGGTTGCGCCATTTGCCGTAGCTGGCGGGCGAATCGTAGCCGATAAGCTTATTGGTGACAAGCGTTGCCTGGTCGGTCGTGCGTACCGGCAGACGACCCACGGCAATGTCCATCAGCTCATTGCTGGTATTCGGTAGCCAGGCACCTTCATTGTCATCGAGCAGGCCGTAGTAGTCATCGGAAGAATAGGTGAGCCCCTGCGCATTCTGGCGGGCTCCCATTACCAGGTCAAAGCTTTCTACCGATTCATACACCGGTACAAAGTTCTGGTTGATTTTATTGCTGTTGGCCGGCAGCCGGTCTTTCCACCAGTCGGGGAGTTTGCTGACGTCGTTGGTGGGGTCGGCTTTGTAGTCGTAGGATGCGTCGCCGAAAAGCAGCAGGTACTGGCGGCGGCCGGTGGTGTTCCGGTCATACACCATTTTCATAAAGTCGCGAATGGCAGTTACATCCTGGCCGCCGGAACCAAACTCATTATATACCTGCGAGGTGGTGACTACCTGCGTGGTGAGGCCATCGTGGGTGGTGCGGTGAGCCGCCAGCTTATTGGCGGCCGTCAGAAACGCCGGATGCGTAAGAATCACCAGCTCCAGCTTGCCGTCGAGGTTCAGGGCGTGCAGGTTCTGGTTGCCGACGCGGCCGAAGCCCCGGGGCGTAGGAAAGCTGCTGCCGCTGAACGCTACAAACTCCCGCACCGAATCGGTACGGGCCAGGAACGTGCCGGCGGAGTGCGTAACTGCCGCCGGGCGGCGCGGATTGGTAACATCCCAGATGGTAACACCAGCGGCATTAGCCACTTCAAACTGGCTGATGGCCGTAGGTCCAATGTTGGCGAGGGAGCGAAACTCCAGGGCACTGCCGCCGAAGCGAAGCTGCCGCTGGGCATTCAGCTCCAGGTAGTCCAGAAAACCGCGGGCCGACGGGTCGGTGCCGCCGTTATAGGTCAGGCTGACCTTGATTTCGGAGGGTGACGTAGCTGGCACCAGGTAGCTTAGAGGGCGCAGGTCCGTATTGGCTACTTCGGGGTAGCAGCCATAACCGCCGGTACAGTTGAAGCCCGGTACCACTTGCGTAGCAGAGTTCTGGCCATTGATGCTGGTTTGGAAAGTGGTGGCCGCCGTAGAGGAAGCCACCACCGAAGAGGTAACCTGCACCGTGGAGCCCGGCACCAGGTCGGCTACGCTGAACGAGGCATCGTGCTGCAGGCCCGTTGCCGCCGAAAACGTTTCGCCTACCCACACCCGGCCCGATTTTGCCAGGTTCTGCAGCTCCCGCTCATAGAACTGCCGCTCATTGAAGGTAGTAACGCGGCCCGTAGCAGTGCCGTTGACGGTTGGCGCTGCGGCCACGCGCCGCCCGGCTGTGGGGCCTACCGTCAGAAAGTAGTAAGCGGTATCGGTGTACGGGTTGAGCTGATGTTTGAATAGCGTGGTCTGTCCGTCGCGGACCCAGGTATGCGGACCGCGCGCATAAAACAGGAAGTACTCGTTGTCGTCGAAAGTCGGGTTGCCGTCGCCTACAAACTGCAGGGCGTTTTCGGCCAGATCATCGGGGCGGTACGCGCTGTTGGCCTGTGGCAGAGTGCCCATAGCATTGCCGTACAGGCGCAGGCGGCTAGGGTCCAGGCTCTGCACATTCAGGCCCAGGCCGCTGAGCGTTGCTTTGTCGAGCTTGTAGATACCGCTGCCCGCAACGCCAATCTTGAACCAGTCGCCCTGGTTGAGCACGGATGTACGCGTGTACACACGGCTGGCCGTGCCGCGCTGCGCGGCCGTTGTGTAGGCGTAGGCGAAGGACACCAGCTTCTCGGCCTGGCCGGTTTGCGGATTGCGCCGCAGGGGCCGCACGGCCAGTAAGGTCACCTGCTGCTTCACCTCAGTGCCCGGAATAAGCTCCAGCGCCGGCGTGGCAGGCAGGGCTGCCAGATCCAGCTGCCGGGCATCGGCTGCCGAAACGGCCTCATATACGGCATCCCGCAACTGGCCCTGGCCCACGGTGCCGGTCAGGCGCAGCTGGAAGGTACCCACCTGCTCATTGCGACGAAAAGAAGCACCCCGAAAGGACGGTACCAGCCGTTTCTGGCCTTTCAGTGCTACCGGCTCAGTGCCCGTCCAGGTAATGCGGGCCCGCACCACTTGCTCCGACTGTGCCCAGGCTACCTGCCCGGCCACACCCAGAACCAGCGTCAGAAACCACCGGAACGTAAAATACCGCATACGCAGAACGTAAAATCAACTAAATGACAACAGCTTTGGAGGGGCAACAGGCCGGGCCGCAACACAGTTCAGCCGGGGCTATTTAACTGCTCACTCTCAGAATTATTGCAGCGCTGCCGCAAAAAATCCAGTTACCTGATAAACGCCACACAGGCCCTTGCCGGATTGCGCGACTCAGGTATGCGCCGGCTTGGCCGGGCTGACTACCGACAGCAGTACGTACAACAAAATAATGAGCGGAATGGCAGCCGCCCACAGCCATGCCAGCAGCCCCACGCTCAGCAGCAGAAACACAAACCGCACCTGGTTATCCTGCCAGCGGAAGGTTTTGAACTTGAGCGCAAACAGGGGCAACTCCGCCACCAGCAGGCCCGAAAGCAGCAGCGTAAGGCCCAGCAGCACCCACGGGTTGAGAACAAAGGGGCTGAGGGCGAACCGGTCGTTGGCCAGAATCAGCGGCAGCGAGGCCACTACCAGCGTGCAGGCCGGCGTAGGCAGCCCGATGAAGGAATCGGACTGGCGGGTGTCGTTGTTGAACTTGGCCAGCCGCAACGCCGAAAACACGGTAATAATAAAACCGGCATACGGTAGCCAACCCGGCAGCCCGGCACCGCTCTGGCGCAGCAAATCAAACATGAATGCTCCTGGTACCACCCCAAACGACACGACATCGGCCAAGGAGTCCAGGTCTTTGCCGATGGGGGAAGAAACGTGCAGGGCCCGTGCCAGCAAACCATCAAAAAAATCGAACACGGCGGACAGGCCAACGAAATAGGCACCGGTTTCCAGGTCGCCGGCAAAAATGTGGCACAACGCCAGGCAGCCGGAGAAGAGGTTGAGGCAGGTAACGGCGTTTGGAAGGTGTTTTTTCAAGGGATTGGAAAACTTGAAGACGTAGAGCTGGTGTGAGGTGCCAAAATTCCAGGATGCCGGCAAAAGACGGCAGGCGTTTAGTTCAGAAATGGGTTGCTGCGCCGCTCCTGGCTAACAGTAGTGGCCGGGCCGTGGCCGGGGTACACCACTGTATCGTCGGGGAGGGTGAGCAGCTGTGTTTTAATGCTGTCAATCAGCGTGGCGTAGTCGCCGCCGGGCAAATCGGTACGGCCGATGCTGCCCTGGAACAGCACGTCGCCCCCGATTACAGTACTGGTGGGGGCATGATAAAAGATAACGTGACCCGGTGCGTGGCCCGGCGCAAACCGCACTTCCAACTCCGTTTCGCCGAAGCGAATCGGTTCACCGGGTGTCAGAAAACCGGTGGGCTCAGCGGGATTATACTTCGGAAAGCCGTAGCTGGGTGCGTAAGCCGGCACCGAGCGGAGCGTGCTCAAATCGGCCTCATGAATGAGGAAAGGCACTTGGTAGGTGTCGAGTACGAACTGATTACCAAATACATGGTCGATGTGGCAGTGCGTATTCAGAAGCAGGACTACTTGCAAACCCTGCGCTTCAATAAAGCTCCGCAGCACCTGTTGCTCGGCCGGCTCGTAGCAGCCGGGGTCGATGATGACGCACTGGCCGGTGGCATCGTGCAGCAGATAGGTATTCTCGGAAAAGGCGTTGAACGTGAAGCCGGAAACAGTCATAGCAGGAAATGAAACGTGGCCGGAGCCACCGGCGCATTTGGGAGGGTAAGTTACGCAAGTGTACCGGAGTGGCAGGCCACGCGCCCTGTTCGCCGCTTGCTTTATTCCGCTTTCCATTATCACTTCATCACTCTTTCCCTACCTTGCCCCCTATGATACGCGTTGAGTATGTACTGGTGGGGTTTGGTATTGCCGGGGCCACGCTGGCGGCGGAGCTGCGCAGCAGGGGCCGGCAGGTGCTGGTGCTGGATGCCCCGCAGCCCGATTCAGCCTCGCGGGTGGCGGCCGGCCTGATGAATCCCGTGGCGGGCAAGCGGTTCGCGCTGGCCTGGCGGGCTGAGGAGCTGCTAACCGCCGCCATTGCCTTTTATCGGGCTCAGGAAGAACGACTGGGGCTGCCGTTTCTGCGCGAAATGCCCATCATCAAGCTGTTTTCCTCGGTGCAGGAACAGAATACGGTGCTGGCGCGCAGCGCCGACCAGCCCTGGCAGGATTTTGTGGAAAACCCTACCGGAGCCCTGCCCAAACTCCCCGGCGTGGAGCAGGAACTGGGCGGGCTCCTGATTCGGGGCGGCGGCTACGTATTGATAGAAGAACTGCTGACACAGCTCACGGCTCAGGGCTTGCGGGAAGGATGGCTGCGGCACGAGGCATTCGATTGGACCCGTCTGGTTGCCACGGAGGATGGCGGCTTTGTATATGATGAGCGGGTGCAGGCCCGGCACATCATCAGTTGCGAAGGGGCGGCTGCCGTGCATAATCCATATTTCCACTGGCTGCCCCTGACGCCTAACCAGGGTGAGGTGCTGGATGTAGAATGCCCGGAGCTACCCGAGGGAGTTGTGTTCAACAAAGGAGCTTACGTGCTGCCGCTGGGCAGCGGAAAGCTGCGCGTAGGCGCTACCTACCGCTGGCCCCCATTCGCCGAGGGCACCACCCCCGAGGCGCTTGAGGAACTTACCCAACGGCTCCGCGGTATTACCAGTCTACCGTTCCGGGTAACCGGACAACGGGCCAGCGTACGGCCAGCCGTGCGTGACCGAAAACCCCTGTTGGGTACTCATCCGGATGCGCCGGGCGTGCACATTTTCAATGGGTTCGGCTCGAAGGGAGTGATGATGGCTCCCCGGTTGGCCCAGGTAATGGCCGACTGGCTGGAAAATGACGTAGAGCCCTGGCCCGAAGTCAATATCCGGCGGTATTTTACGTTATATTCTTCCGCGTCGGCAGTTGCCGGCACACGCTCATCTGCCTCTCGCCTTTAGCTTTCAGTATATGAAGCACGTGTCCTTACTATTCCGGCCCCGCGTGAGTGGGCCGGCCGGCCTGGCAGCCCTGCTGCTGGGCTTGCTGCTTTCCGGCGAAACTGTACAGGCCCAAACGGCCCAGGAACCGTTTGGCCGGGTACGGCTGCAATACAAGGAGTTTAACTGGCAGCAGTTCAGTACCCAGAATTTCAACATCTACTATTACGCGGGCGGCGAGGCCAACGCCCGCCACGCGGCCGAATACGCCGAAAAAGAGCTGCAGCGCATCACGGGCCTGATTGGGTACTATCCGTACTCTAAAACCACCATCATGCTCTTCAACTCCGTCGGCGACCTGCGGCAGAGCAACGTGGGCCTGAACAGTGACAAGTACCAGACCGGCGGCGAAACCTCGCTGCTGCGCATGACCAAAGTGCAGATTGCCTTTCAGGGCCAGCAAACGCGCTTCAAGCAGGATTTGAGCAACCGCATCACGCAGGTGCTGCTCAATGATATGATGTATGGCGGCTCGCTGAAGGAAGTTATCCAGAGCAGCTACCTGCTGCAACTGCCAGACTGGTTTATCGGCGGGGCCTCGGCCTACGCGGCCCAGGGCTGGAGCGTGGAAATGGACGACTACATGCGCACCATGACCAAGGAGCACGAGGGCAACCGCACGGCTCCATTCTTCGTGCGCAACCCCGAGCTGGCCGGCCAGAGCGTGTGGAACTACATTGCGGAGCGCTATGGCTACACCAGCATCCAGAATATTCTGAATCTCACGCGCATCACCCGCGACGTGGAAGTGGGCATCAGCTCCTCGCTGAACGTGCCCTACAAGGTGTTCCTGAAAGACTGGCTGGGCTACTACCGGCAGCTGAATGCGCAGCCGCGCACACCGTACCAGGAGGCCGACGAGAAAAACAGTCTGGCGGGCCGCAACCGCAAAAGCATGGTGTACAGCCAGCCGGTAATCAGCCCCAATGGCCAGCGCCTGGCCTACGTGCAAAACGACCAGGGCCGCTACCGGGTGCTGGTGGTGAGCAAGGACGGCAAAGGCCGCGACAAGATTCACCGGAGCGGCTACAAAACCCCTGACCAACAGGTGGAAACCCGGCTACCGGTGCTGGCCTGGCGCGGCAACGGCCAGGTAGCAGTGGTGGAAGAAGAGAAAGGCCAGCTGGCCCTGCAGCTACGGGAGGCTGATGGTGGCGTGCGCAACGTGGTGGCCCGGCTGAAAAGTCTGCTGCCCAGCTTTGGCCGCCGCGCTTCCCTGCTCAGCCAGTTTTCGCAGGTAACCGACCTGAGCTACTCGCCCGATGGCAAGTCGTTGGTGTTTAGCGGCGTACGCAACGGGCAAAACGACCTGTATCTGCTGCGGGCCGGCAGCCGTACCCCCGAAAAGCTGACCAACGACGTGTTTGATGACGTAGAGCCCACTTTCCTGCCCGGCGGCGGCGGTATTGTGTTCAGCTCCAACCGGTGGCTTGACTCGGCGGGTACTGCCAAAGGCAGCTTCGGAGCCGTGGTGAACAACTACGACTTGTACCTCTATCACTTGGATGGGCGGCCGCAGCCCGTGGAAATGCTGGTCAATACCATTTCCAACGAAAGCCGGCCCCGGGCCATATCCGACTCGGAAGTGCTGTTTGTGAGTGAGGAAAGCGGGGTGCGCAGCCTCTACCGCCTCACGCTGGCCACCAAACAATACCAGCCCGTAACCAGCTTCCTGGCTAACATCAAGGATTATGATTACAGCGCCGCGAGCAGCACGCTGAGCTTCGTGGCGGCGGAGGATGGGCGCGACAATATCTATTTGTACCCTAACTACACGCTGCCTACGGGCCTGACGCTGTTCAAAACGGCCCGGCAGGAAACGCTGGAGGACCGCTCGAAGCCGGCCAAGGCTGCCGCGCCCAACCGGCCCGGTCCAACCGTCGCCAACGCCACCCAGCAGAATAGCGGGCAGCAGCCGGCTGCTCCTCAAACGCCGGCTCCCACGCAGGAAACAGTCCCACAATCGGCTAAAAAGACCGATAACCAGGTCAATACCGACGCCTACGAGTTTGACGAGGATATTCCGGCCTCCCGGGCTTCTCCTACGATAACCAAGCGGCGGGCTGCCACGGTAGTAGCTCTGCCCAAAGCAGCTCCGGCCGAGGCCACGGCCCTCACCGGCCCGTTCCGCTACGACACGCAGTTCAGCATCGATAACGTGGTATCCACGCTGTACTCTGATCCGCTGCTGGGGCTGGGGCTGATGGGCCAGGTGAACATGTCGGACCTGATGGAAAATCACCGGATTCAGGCGGGCATTTTCGCCCTGACCGACTTGCGGACCAGCAACATCTTCGCTGAATATACCAACCTCAAGCACCGCTACGACTGGAGTGTGCGTTATCAGAAGCAAGCGTATTTCATCAACCCGGAGGGGCTGGGCCGGGTACGCTATGGGCGGCACGAAATTGCTCCTACGCTGGCGTATCCGCTCACGCACAATCTGAGTGTGCGCCTGGGGCCTCGCTTCGTGAGCGTAAGCCGCAAGATTTATGCTGATCTGAGCAACTCCACCGACCGCACCAATAACTATCTGGGTGGTGAAGGTGAACTGGTGTTCGATAACTCCATTGCCACAGGCGTGAATATGCTACAGGGCACCCGCATGAAAGCCGGCGTAACGCGCCTGTCGGACCTGGACGGGCACGGCACCAGCTTCACCAAGATTTTTGTGGATCTGCGCCACTACCAGAAGCTGCACCGTCAGCTGATCTGGGCCAACCGGGCCAGCTTCGGGCAATACATCGGGGGAGGTACGGCGCAACCGTTCTTCCGGCTGGGTGGCATGGACAACTGGCTGAACTACGACTATAACGACAGCCAGTTCATCACGGCCGACAAAACCCAGGCCCTGGACCCCACTCAGCTGGACCCCACCCAGATGTTCTACCAGCAGTTCGTTACCAACCTGCGCGGGTTTGACTACAGCAAGCGCATCGGGCAGAAATACGTGTTGTTCAATTCGGAGCTGCGCCTGCCCATTGTGCAATACCTCTCACACCGGCCCATCGAGTCGGGCTTCTTCCGGAATCTGCAGCTCACGGCTTTTGGGGATATGGGTACCACGTATTCCGGTGCCAACCCGTTCAGCGTAAACAACTCCAACAACACCCAGACCAAGGAGGAAGGCGCCTTTAAAGCATCCGTCATCAATTTCACCAACCCCATGCTGTACGGCTACGGAGTAGGCATGCGCACTACCATGCTGGGCTTCTACGTGAAGGGAGACCTGGCCTGGGGGCGGGAGCAGTACAACAACACTGGCCCGAAGCTGTACGTGACGCTGGGATATGACTTCTAAATAGTATAAGTGCCGCATCAGCCCCATAAGGCTGATCGAACACCAAACGCCCGGCAGATATCTGTCGGGCGTTTGGCATTTAGCAGGTACCGGAACGCGTCTGAAAAGCCTCTGTTTGCTCAGCTTCCTGCATGGCAACGGATTATCCAGGGAGGGGAGGGGCTAATCCGGGAGTTGGGTTGTATCTTTGCGGTCCTGTTTACCAGCCGTGTTGCCGTGACGCTTCTGAGCGAAATTTGGGTGTTGATGCAGAAGGACTTTCGCCTGGAATGGCGGCAGCGTGCGGCCCTGAACGGGATGTTGCTGTACGTGAGCAGCACCGTGTTTGTGTGCTACCTGTGTTTCTCCTCAAGAGGTGGGCAACTGCCCGCGCCAGCCTGGAACGCATTGTTCTGGATTGTTCTGCTGTTTTCGGCGGTAAATGCCGTGGCGAAGGGCTTCCTGCAGGAAAGCCGGGGGCGCATGCTTTACTATTACACGCTGGTACGCCCGCAGGCCGTAATTCTGGCCAAAATCGCCTACAACACCCTGTTGCTGCTCGGCCTAGCTCTGGTGGCACTGCTGCTGTACTCGGTTGTGCTGGGCAACCCGGTTCAGAACGTGCCCTTGTTTGTGGGTAACGTGGTGCTGGGAGCAGTAGGCTTCGCCAGCACGCTTACGCTGGTATCGGGTATTGCCGCCAAAGCCACCAACAGCAGCACGCTCATGGCCGTGCTGGGGTTTCCGCTGATGGTTCCCATGCTACTGCTGCTCATCAAAGTATCCAAAAACGCACTGGATGGCCTGGAGTTCGAAGCCAGCCAAAGCTCCCTGCTCACGCTGGTAGCCCTCAATATGATTGTAGGCGCGGTTTCGTACCTGCTGTTTCCTTTTCTGTGGCGGTCCTGAAAAGACTGATAGCCAATGTATAGTATGAAAAAAAACTGGTGGAAAGCGTTGAGTGTTGTGCTGTTGCTGTACGTGGCAGTGGCAGGCCTGCTGATGCCGGTACCGCGGCTGGCTATTCTGAATGAAACCATCCGGAACCTGTATTTCCACGTGCCCATGTGGTTCGGTATGACGTTCGTGCTGCTGGCATCGGTGTACTACTCGGTGCGCTACCTGCGCAACCCCACGCCGGAACTGGATATCCAGGCCCACGAATCGGCCCGAACGGGTATTCTGATGGGATTTGTAGGGCTGGCCACGGGCAGCATCTGGGCAAAATACACTTGGGGGGCCTGGTGGACCAACGACCCCAAGCTGAACGGTGCGGCCATTGCCATGCTCATTTACGGTGCCTATCTGGTGCTGCGTTCCTCCTTTACCGATGAGCAGCAGCGGGCCCGCATATCGGCCATCTACAACATTTTCGCCTTTGCCACGGCCATGCCGCTGTTCTATATTCTGCCACGCCTCACCGATTCGCTCCACCCCGGGGCGGGCGGCAACCCGGCGTTTGCCAAATATGACCTCGACAGTAACATGCGCCTCGTGTTTTACCCGGCCGTGATTGGCTGGACCTTATTGGCATTCTGGCTGGCTCAGCTGGCCAGCCGTGTTTCCCTGCTCAAACTCAAACTATATGAAAAACAGCTTGCGTAAGCTGCGTCCGGTAGCGGCCCTGCTGCTGGCCTTCCTGCTGCCCGTGCTGCACGCCGCCGCCCAGCCCGCTAACCAGCCCGAAATGGCCGATACCCTACGGCAAAGCGGGAAAATCTACGTGGTAGTAGCCGTCATTACCGTGGTACTGGCCGGGTTGCTGTTCTTTCTGATTTCCCTGGACCGCCGCCTGACGCGTCTGGAAAAGGAAATACAGGAATAAGCAAGTAGCAGCCAGTAAGGTGCAGCAGTGAAGCTCACCGGAAAACTGCCGAAAATCATTGCCTGCACAACCTGCAGGTCCTGAACTTCCCGAGATACGCTACGCGTTGAAGCACTGGCACCTTTCGCCCGCATTTCGTTGTTCCGAATGACCGTTGCCCGAAAAAGCGGGCGCCCTGTTGTATTGCTGAAATGAAAAAGACCCATATTTTCGTCATTGCCATTATTGCCGTGGCTATTGGCATTATCATGAGCACCGCCGGTGATGCCAGCGTGTATGTCTCATTTAAAGAAGCACGGGAGCGGGCTGCTGAAGGCAACCTCACCAAAGTGCACGTGGTAGGCCGCCTGCCCCGCGACGGAGCCAAGAATATTCTGGGCTTGGAGTACAACCCTACCGTCGACCCCAATTACTTCGCCTTTACGCTGGTGGATACCAACCGCATTGCGCAGCGGGTTATTTACTTCAACCCCAAACCGCAGGACTTCGACAAATCGGAGCAGGTGGTGATTACCGGGGCCATGCGCAACGATACGTTCGTGGCCGACAAGATTCTGCTGAAGTGCCCCTCCAAGTATGTGGAGAAGGATATCAAGGGCGCTACTGCCAGTGTAAACTAAGCCGGCACGGGTAGTGGGGGGGCAGCAACGAACAGTAAACACGAAAATAGCCGAGCTCCGGGTTCTGGTTGGTTTGCTGACCGCATTCCTGTTGCTGACGATTACTCCCGCTACCGGCCAGGTTCCCAACGACGACATTGCCCAGCGGCTAATGCTACAGGTCGAAAAGCCCATAGCCTCTTCTACCACCAATTGCACGGTACAGTGGCAATGTGTAGATGAGCGGTTGACTGGAAAATGCATCGAATACCACAACGACCAGTGGTTTGAGTTCACGCCCTCGGTTTCGGGCCGCTACTTTGTGAATATCAGTGGGCAGCAGTGCCGGGATACGCGCGGAGTACAGCTGGTAGTACTCACGGGTACTCCTTGTGAACCGGCCACGTACCGCATCCTGTCGTGTACTTCCTTGGGTAGTCAGGATGATGTGTTTGTGCCGTTGGAGGGGCTGCAGGCCGGTCAGGTGTATCTGCTGAATGTGGATGGGTATCTGCGCGACTATTGCCGGTTTAACCTGGCAGTAAGCAGTATTGCCCAAGGTCTGCCGGCTGCCAGTTTACCGCCCGCCCCGGCGGCTCCCAGTGCCAGCCGCCTAGTTACACTCCGCTGGACGTTGCCCGATTCGATAGACTCCATAGCACGGTTTCGGGTGTGGCGGCGGGAAGCCGCCGCGTTCCGGGCCAGTAGTCAAGCTGTGGTGGAGGTGACGCGTAGCACCTACGGTACTGCCGCCTCGGCGTACAGCTGGACAGATACGGTAACCGCCCCGGGGCGCTACCTTTACCAGATAATTGCCGAATCAGAGGACAACGTGGCCCCGGTACTGGTGCAGCAGCAGTGGTTTAACCACAGTCAGATGGGCCATCAGGCACCGAAGCCGCCAACAGATGCGCGCCAGCAGGCGACACAGCAACAGAAACAGTGGGAACGACGAGCCAGCCGGATGCGCCGGCACCGAATTTCTGCTCAGATAGACAAAACAACTCATAATCAGTTTGGTAGAGTATCTGGCAACCTGATTTACTTTCAACGCAGCAGCACATGTTGAATACCCTTATCGGCGACGCAGGGCACCTGAGTGTCATTGTGGCCTTCGTGGCGGCCACCGTAGCGGCATACTCCTATTTCAAAGCCGCTCAGGGCCGCAGCCTCGGCGATACGGATGCCGGTTGGCTGCGGCTGGGCCGGGGCGCTTTTCTGGTGCACAGCCTAGCGGTAGTAGCTGTAATTGTGTGCCTGTTTGGCATCATTCACGGCCACCGCTACGAGTACTACTACGCCTGGAGCCACAGCAGCAACCACCTGCCGGTGTACTACATGATTTCCTGTTTCTGGGAAGGTCAGGAGGGTTCCTTTCTGCTCTGGATTTTCTGGCACGTGTGCATCGGGCTGGTGCTGATGCGCTACGGCCGCCGCTGGGAAGCCCCCGTCATGGCCATCTTCGCCGGGGTGCAGCTGTTCCTCACCTCCATGATTCTGGGAGTGGTGCTGGGCAACCTCAAAATCGGCTCTTCCCCCTTCATCCTGCTGCGCGACTTCATGCCCGACCTGCCGGTGTGGAAAACCAATCCCGGTTTTGTGCCGAAGGATGGTACCGGCCTGAATGCTCTGCTGCAGAACTACTGGATGGTGATTCACCCGCCTACCCTGTTCCTGGGCTTTGCTCTCACGCTGGTTCCGTTTGCTTACGCCGTAGCCGGCCTTTGGAAAGGCGAGTACACCAAATGGGTACGCCCGGCCATGCGCTGGACGCTCTGGGGCGGAATGATTCTGGGCGTGGGTATTGTGATGGGTGCCTACTGGGCCTATGAAACCCTCAACTTCGGGGGCTACTGGAACTGGGACCCGGTGGAAAATGCCGTGTACATTCCGTGGCTGGTGCTGGTGGCTTCGCTGCACGGCTTGGTGTTGTGGCAGCGCAGCCGCACGGCGCTGCGTACCTCGTTTGTGCTGGTTATTGCCACCTTCCTGCTGATTCTCTACGCTACGTTCCTCACCCGCTCGGGGGTGCTGGGCAACGCTTCCGTGCACTCCTTCACCGACCTGGGCCTTTCCGGGCAGTTGATTATTTATCTGGCGGCTTTCGTGGTGCTCAGCATTGGGCTGCTGGTGTGGCGCTGGAAGCACATTCCGGTTTCGGAAAAGGAGCTGACCACTTATAACCCCGAGCTGTGGGTGTTTGTGGGTGCCACGGTACTATGCCTGGGTGCGTTTCAGGTACTGTTTACCACCAGCATTCCGGTGTACAACGCCTTCCTGGGCTTTATCGGCATCAAATCGAACCTGGCGCTGCCCGCCGACCAGATTGCCCACTACACCAAGTTCCAGCTCTGGATGGGTGTGGGCGTAGCCTTCTTCTCGGGGCTGGCGCAGGTGATGTGGTGGCAGAAGAATGACAAATCGAGCCTGACCAATACGCTCACGGTGCCCGGCATCCTGACGCTGCTCGTGGCCGCGCTGGTTATTCTGCTGGTGCAGTATTACGGCCATAAAATGGACTTGGTGTACATCGTGCTGCTGACTACGGCCCTGTTTGGGGTGCTGGCCAACCTGAGCATGGTGCTCACGCTAGTGAAGCGCAAGGTGAGCCTCTCGGGCGGCGGCATTGCGCACATTGGCATTGCCCTGATGCTGCTGGGCATTCTGGCCTCGGCCGGCTACTCCAACATCATCAGCCAGAATGTATCGGGCCTGCTTTACTCCCGCGAGTTCGACCAGACCACCAACCAAGACAACGTGCTGCTGTGGCGCAACGACCCCGCCCCCATGGGCAAGTACGACGTGCGCTACACCGGTCAGTTCTGGGACGTGCCCGGTGTGCCCGGCTACGTGGATAAGCAGCTGCTCTACCGCACCGCCGACGAGTACAAAACCCTGGCCCGCGCCGATATCAAGCGTGGCGACAAGGTGTACTACAAAGCTGGCGACACCGTCGAAATCAACCCCGAAAACACCTACTACCGCGTCGAGTACAAGGACCGTAAGTCCGGCGACGCGTTTACGTTGTACCCCCGGGCGCAGGTGAATGAGGAAATGGGCGGCCTGCTGGCTTCCCCCGATATTCAGAAATTTGCCGACCACGATATCTATTCCCACATCAGCGCCGTGCCGCCCGTGGATAAGGAGAAGGACTGGAGTGAGGTGAAAGAGCACGTGCTGAGCGTGGGCGACACCATCTTCCTCAACGACTACTTTGCCGTGTTCCGGGCCGTGGAGCCCGCCCACCAGACGGCTGGCCTGGGCCTGAAAAAAGGTGACCTGGCTATTCAGGGCGACTTCTTAGTGTATGGTGAGAAGAAGCAATACCATGTTCACCCCGTATTCGTGGTGCGCAACCGCCTTATTGGTCGCGTGCCTGATGAGGTAGAAGACCTGGGTCTGCGCCTGAGTTTCCTGAACGTGGATCCTCAGAAAAGCAAGTTTACTTTCGGGGTAAGCACTACCCAGAAGGATTACATTATTCTGAAGGCGGTGGAGAAACCATTCATCAACTTGCTCTGGAGCGGTACGCTGCTCATGGCGGTGGGCTTCGGAATGGCCATTTATAAGCGCCGCCGCGAAACCGACGGCGCCGACGTAGCGCCACCCGCCACTCGCCAGCCCCAGAAGAGCCGCAAGCCCCAGCAGGTAGCCTAGCCACCAGATAACCGATATTATTTATAATCAAAAAAGCGCCCCGGTAACTGCCGGGGCGCTTTTTTTTAGTTTGATTACCAGTGGTTTGGTGAACGGTGTTCTGGGCCAGCCAGTACAGTCCGTCGGGCCGGTTGCCATGTACTGCTGTGGTTGCGTGGGAGCGGGAGCCGGCCGTGGTGACCCGCCCGATAGCGCCCCGCTGCCGAGTGGAACGAAGCTCTATAATTTGCCCGATAAACCATCTTTCGAGGATATCAGCTCCTAAAACTGGCATTCGGATACAAAAAAGGGCAGCCGACTGGCTGCCCTTTTTGCGGAGTACCGGAAGCAGGAATTACTTCTGGATGGTGATGTTGCGGAGCATGTACTCGTTGCCGTTTTTCACTTTCACGGTATACATGCCGTTGGCCAGTTTGGAGAGGTCTACCTGGTTGGTCATGTTGTCGCGCACGGTGGCCGTGTGTACCCGCTGACCCAGCAGGTTGGTTACTTCTACTTCCAGGCCGCCTTTGGCGTTGGCACCGCGCACTTCAATGCTGAGGCTACCGGCCGAAGGGTTGGGGTACATGCTGATAGCACGCATCATGGCCTGTGAAGTACCGGTAACAGCCGAAATGCTGATATCGTCCACGTACAGGTTAAACTGATCGGCGTCGCTATAGGCGTGGAAACCAACGTAGTAGTTGCCATTGCTGGCGGGTGTAATCAACGAAACCTGACCTGCGGCAGTACCGGCAACGGTAGTAGAGTAGGTGATGTTGTTGACGTTGGCATTCTGGAACAGGGTGTTCGTTTGGCCCGTAGGCGTAGCGGTTGAGCCGTATTTTACCTCCAGCTTTTCGGGGAAGGTTACACCAGAAGACGCGCTTGCACGGTACTTGAACGAGAGCTGGTAGTTGGAGCCCGCACGCAGGAACAGAGCCGGGGTAAAGAACCAGTCGTCGGCAGCACTAGCCGAGTTGAAGGAGTAGCGAATGGAGTTAGGAGCCGATGCGGGGTTAGAGGCTACAACAGTCCACGTTTTACCATCGTTGTTTGCGTCAGTTACGGTTATGCCGCAGGGCAGAGCCCCGGCTGCTACCCCATCAAAGCCTTCCGTGTAAGGGAACGTGGCGATAATAGGAGGCGAGCAGGCCGTAGAGAAAGTAATAGGGCCAGTGAGCGTGCTTTGGTCGGTGGCGCCGCAGTTGGCCCGCACGTACACATCATAGCGCGTGGAGGAGGTGAGGCCGGTTAGCGTGTAAGGCGAGGCGGTAGTGGTTACCGAAGTGCCAGCGGAAGCGGGGTTGAAGCCAGCCGGGCCGTAGATGATTACGTAGCCGGTACCATTGGAAGGACCCGTGAAGGTTACGGTTGCACCGGTAGTGGTAACAGCGTTTACAGCAAGTGCCGTAGGAGGAGGGCAGGTAGCGGGAGCACCCGTTACTGCTTCAATCATGATAGCGCCCAGGTTGGCAGCGCTTTGGTCAGAAGGCGTGCCGCCCGCCAGCGGAATGCTGAAATAGGCACCTGCACGGGTAGGAACTTCAAAAGCCTGAACTCCCACTGGATAGTAGGCCGTAGCATTGGCTACCTGCGCCACACCGGCAAAGAAGTTGCCGGTAGTTACGGAAGCCGGCGAAGTGAGCGTGAAGGTCTTATCGGTGTTGATGTCGGCAGCTACTACCGTGTAGTTGGCCGAGCGGGCCAGAATGGCACCGGAATTATCAGCTACAACTCCGTAAATGGTTTTACCTACCGAGTTCGGGTCGCCGATGCGGGCTGTTACGGCCGATACCGTGCGAGGAGCCGTAGTGGTGTATTTCACGGCCAGAATAGAACCGCTGGTACCGAAGCCGATGCTGCTGCCGGGAGCTACGCCGGGCTGGGCATACGCAAAAGTAGTAGCCGAAACCTCCTGCGCCAGGGTATAGGTATTGTTCGTGTTATCGTCGTCGTTGGCCACAGCCACGCTCACCGTTTCCGAGCCGGTAGCGGTAGGCGTGAACGGGTCGAAGCTTACCGTAGAAGAAGCGCCGGCAGCCAGCGTGGCAATAGTTTTGGTGCTGGTGAAGGTATTCGCTCCACTCACCGTAGCCGTTACCGATACGTTGGTTTGGGCCGCAGTACCCACGTTGGTTACCACTGCCTGAATGGTGTGCGGTGCGCCATACGGAATAGGTAGTTTGCCCAGCGTGTACACAACCTGTACTTTGTTGTCGTTGGCAAAAACCGTTTTGAACCGGTAAGTACGGCCGGCATCTGGCAGTACCGATTTGCGGATGCCGTGTGCCGCTACGGAAGTAGCAGTAGGAGCGGGGTAGTTACCGGCCACGGCAAACGCCGCCGACCAGGCTCCGGCCGAGCCTTTCTGCATCACCAGACTTTGAGTCGTGGAGTTGCCTGAGCCTTTAAGTCCCACCACAGCCAGCTTGAAAGCATCGGCGCTGGCCGCTACGGCGGTAGGCAGGCTATATACAAACTCCACCTGGTTGGTGGTTTCGTACAGCTTGGCCTGGAAGGAGAAGTTGTCGTACTGGCTGCCAACTCCATCACGCGTCTTATCGCTCACGTTTTTCCACTGGATGGTGCATACCCGGTTAGGAGCAGTACCCGTGGTAGCCACGCGGTATTCAGCTGCGGTAGTACCCGAAACCAGATCCAGGTTAAACGGCAGAATCAGGTTGGTTTGCGTGGCGTTGTTCAGAGGACCATCGGTGGGGTCCTGCGCACCGGCATAGTAATATGGCGCTGCCGGGGCAGTGGTACCCAGCTTGATAAAGCCGTTCGTGTTCAGCACGAAGTCAGTAAATGCCTGACCATTGAAGTTAAACGTGAAGCCAATGGGCGTAGCCGCCGAGTTGTCGTCGTCGGTATTGGTGGTGGCAATAACCGTCCCGGTTGTACCCAGGTCAGCATACGTTCCCGCCACATTCTGAGCCGAGGTGGTGGAATAGCTGAATTGCGCGTGTGCCGCCGTGGAGGCTAGCCCCAGCAACCCGAGCAGTGCCAGCTTACGCCAGGCGCCGGATGTGCGGTTCGCTTTGTAAAGTTGTGTCATAGAAAACGACGAAAGGAAAAGTGAAAATGAAAAGAATGACTGATGTACTGCTGAGTTTCGTTTAGCCGAAACTGGGTAAACAGAGACAAGATGTTAAATTTTGCCTGAAACTGTGAGAGGATTGACAGAAAAAGGTTGAAAAAAAGATAAAGAGAATGGTTTTTACACACTTTAATATAGTATGTCGCTAATGTTGGAAAAGCCGGTTCGGGTGCTGCTCCTTGGGGCTGGCAAAGTGGCCACCCACCTGCTGCCAGCCCTAGTCCAGGCAGAGTATCATATAGCAGGAGTCTGGAGCCGTAATGGCAGCTCGGCGGCAGCCGTTGTGGCGGCCGTGCCCGATACTCCCGTACTGACGGACTTAATGGCGCTGCCTCCGGCCGATATATACCTGCTGGCTCTGCCCGATGCGGTGGTGCCGGAAGTGCTGGCGGCCGCACGTTTTCCGGCCGGGGCATTGGTGGTACACACGGCCGGGGCGCTGCCGCTGTCAGTTTTTGATGCGTACCCGGCTATCCGGGGCGGTGTGTTTTATCCGCTCCAGACGTTCAGTCCGGGCCGCCAGATCAACTGGCCGACCGTACCGCTGTGCTTGGAAGCCGCCGATGCGGCCGGACTGGCTATGCTGCAACAGGTGGCCCATTCTCTCAGTCAGGATGTGCGGGTACTGACCTCAGCGCAGCGGCTACAGCTGCACGTGGCCGCCGTATGGGCCAGCAACTTTCCCAATCATCTGCTGGGCATCAGTCATGCGCTGCTGAGCGGGGCAGGGCTGCCCTGGGAGCTGCTGCTGCCGCTTATCCGGGAAACAGTGGATAAAGCCCTGAGTCAGCCGCCCTTTACGGCCCAAACCGGCCCGGCCGTGCGCCACGATGCCGGTACGCTGGCCCGCCACGAAGCCGCTCTCGCCGGGCATCCCGCGTGGCAGCTGCTGTACCGGCAGCTGACGGCCAGCATTCAGGCAGTGGCCGCCGAAACCTCCGCAAACAAACCGCCTGGCAAGTAACTTTGATTCGGGGGGGCGCGTGCCTACCTTTGCACCCGCATTTTTGCCCCCGATCCACCTAGCATTCCGCCGTGAAAGCCGTAAATATTACCTTCAAATTTCAGGACGGACAGCCCGACCAGACCCACGTGGCCGCTGAGGGCGAATCGGTGCTGGATGTGGCCCTCAACAACGATATTCAGCTGCAGCACAACTGCGGCGGCGTATGCGGCTGCAGCACCTGCCACGTGTATATCCTGCAGGGCGAAGATGACCTGCCCGAAATTTCGGACAAGGAAGAAGACTTCATCGACCGGGCCGTGAACCCGCGCATCAACTCCCGCCTGGGCTGCCAGTGCGTGGTGCAGGGCAATCAGAACATCGTCGTACAGATTCCGCCCCAGGAGTTCCTGGGCCACTAAGTAGAGAGATGAATTATGAAAGCTGAGTGATGAGTTGGCTATGGGGCTGCTCTTGACTCCTACCTCATAATTTATAACTCATAATTCATAACTCAATCAAAATGAACCATTTCGAGCCCCCAATCAAGTGGAGCGACCATGAGGATATTGCCATGGCCCTCTACGAAAAATTCGGCGACGACTTCAACGAGGCGAAAATCTACCGCATCCGCTTCACGGAGCTGCTGGAGTGGGTACTGAGCCTGCCCAACTTTGAGGGCACCCGCGAGCAGGCCAACGAAGGCCATCTGGAGCAGATCCAGGCTAAGTGGGTGTACGAGTGGCGCGACAACCAATAATTTCCTTTTGTGTACTCACCGGGCTGAGTAACGGTGCCGCTTCCTGGTGGGGCAGTGCGGTTACTCAGCGGTGTTTTTACTGTGTATGAGCACTACTTCTCCTACTCCTGATCTATCGGCCATCAAAGTATTCATTCTGGATGTGGATGGGGTACTGACGGACGGCACGCTGCTGGCCCTGAACTCCGGCGAGCAGGCCCGGGCCTTCCACATCCGCGACGGGTATGCCGTGCGCCATGCACTGCGCAAAGGCTACCGGATTGCCGTTATTTCGGGCCGTGAGGAGGAAGGCGTGCGCAAACGGCTGGAGTCGCTGGATGTGCGCGACATCTATCTGGGGGTTGATGATAAGATGAAAATCTTCAATAACTACCTGAATACCTACCACCTGGAGCCCGCTGCCATTGCCTACATGGGCGACGATATGCCCGATATTGAGGTGATGCGCCGCTGCGCCATAGCCGCTTGCCCCGCCGATGCTGCCACTGATGTACGCGCTATCAGCAACTACACCGCCGCGCTGCCCGGTGGCCACGGTGCCGTACGCGAGCTGATTGAGGCTGTAATGAAGCACCAGCAGACCTGGTAACCCCCGCTCCATGTTTGCAGCCTGATAGTTTTGGGCTGTCCTGTAGCCCCAGTTGCGCATCCCGCAGCCGGGGTTGCGCTTTTCTAAAATCCCTCTATATTTACCCCAACCATCATCAACCCAATTTTTTTCTTTTTCATGAAAACAGGAACCGTAAAATTCTATAATGAGTCGAAGGGCTACGGCTTCATTACGGAAGACGGCACGAAGGAAGATTTCTTCGTCCACATTACCGGCCTTAACGGGGGCCAGATCCAACAGAATGACCGCGTGGAGTTTGATACTCAGGAAGGCCGTAAAGGCGTTAACGCGGTAAATGTGAAGAAACTGTAAGCTATAGGTTTACGTAGGTTTTTAGCACAACAGGCAAGCCTCTTCCGGTATCGGGGGAGGCTTTCTTGTGCTGGCTGCGGCCAGGTAATGCATCTTTGCAGTTGCCGCTGCCTTTTGATTTCTCCGCCATGTCCCGCCCGCCCGATTCTTCTGCTGAAACCCCGTCTGCTGCCGGAGCCGGAGTGGCTGCGCCGGAGGCGGGTAGCTGGCGAAGCCTGGCCCGGTTGGTGCGCCTGCCCAACCTGCTCATCATGGGCCTGTGCATGCTGCTGGTGCGGGCCTGCCTGCTGCTGCCGGGGGCACCGTGGCAGCAAGTGCTGACACCAGGCTTTGGGGCAATGGTGCTGGCTGCTTTGTGCATTGGGGCGGCCGGCTATGTCATCAACGATTATTACGATGTGAAGATTGATGCCATCAACCGGCCGGGCAAACTGGTGGTGGGCCGGGTGGTAAACCGCCGCCACGCCATGCTGGCACATCTGGTGCTGTCGGGGGTGGGGGTGGGGGTGAGCGGGATGTTGTCGCCGCTGCTGGGCCTCGTGAATCTGGGGTCGGCGGTGTTGCTGTGGGGATATTCGGTACGGTTTAAGCGGGTGGCGCTGGTCGGCAACCTGAGCATTGCTACTCTTACGGCCGCACTGGTATTGCTGCCCGAATTGCAGATGCGCACTGGTCATCAGGCGGTGTGGGGCTATGCGCTGGCCGCCTTCCTGCTGACTGTGGTGCGGGAGATTGTGAAGGATGTGGAGGATATGCGCGGGGATGCCCAGCACGACTGCCGCACGCTGCCCATTGTATGGGGCGTGCCGCGTACCAAATGGGTAGCCGGATTTTTTCTGGCGTGCCTGCTGCTGCTGGTTGCCGGGGCTGTGTACCGGCTGGTGCTGGAGCACCGCTGGCTGCCCGCCAGCTGGCTGCTGGTAGCAGTGCTGGGGCCGCTGGTGGTGCTGGGCCACCGCCTGCGCCGCGCCGACCGGCGGAAACATTTCGCCCGCCTCAGTGCCTGGTGCAAATGGGTGATGCTGGCCGGGGTACTGTCGATGCTGTGGCTGTAGCCACTGGTGGAAGCCGCCGACAACCGTAGACTCAACTGTTGCGTTAGGGGGCTACGGGGCCGTGCTTCGCGGAAGGCAGTAGCACTTCACGCCAATAGCCGCGGCCACCGGCATCTCCATTCACCATTCTGTCCCCAAGCCATCAACGTATGCGCTTCTTCTACCCGCTGCTGGCGCTAGGTGCGCTGGCCGCTCCGGCTGCCCAGGCGCAGTCTGCCGCTCCCACCTCGCCGGAGCCCGCCGAGTTAGTCGCTTCGGCTGCTCCGCTTGCTACTCCCAGCACTGAAACCCCCACGGCTGGCGCGCCGCTTGGCCTCACCAAGGCTTTGGCTCCCAAAACCGCCAAGCTCAAGCTCACCCCCGACGACCCGGACAAGCCCAGCTTTATTCCGGTACCCATTGCCTTCTATCAGCAGGAAACCGGGTTTGCCGGGGGCGCGGCTATTTTGCCGGTGTGGCGCTTCGGCTCCGATACCACCGTGCGTAAGTCTAACGCCCGCCTTATCGCCTGGATTTCGCAGAAAAAGCAGACGACCGTACAGCTCACGCACACCATCTTTACCAAGGAGGAGAAATTCTACTTCTCGGGTGAGTTGAGCTACTATGATCTGGCGTTCAACTACTACGGCCGCGGCAATGAAACCAGCAAGGCCGATGAGTCGCACATCCAGTATCCGCTGTGGGTGTTTGATGAGAAGGTGCTGAAAAAGGTGATGCCCAACCTGTTCGTGGGGGTGCGCTACCGCCTCACCGACCTGGGCGAAGTAAAGCTCAAGGACCAGGAAGGCAACACCAACTCTTACTACACCATTCCGGAAGCCCAGCGCGCGGGCTATACCACCTCGGGCGTGGGCCCGGCCCTGCTCTACGACGGCCGCGACAACGTGCTGGCTACTTACCGGGGTAACTTTGTGGATGCGCACGTGCTGTTTGCGGGCAAAGGCCTGGGCAGTGACTACAACTTCACCCGCTACATGGTGGATGCCCGCCACTTTAACCCGCTGTTCGGCTCCAACAACACCATTCTGGCGCTGCAGTTTCTGGGCCAGTACCACACGGGCTCGGTGCCGTTCCGGGAGTGGGGCGGCATGGGGGCCACGCTGGGCGGCTCACTCTACAACAACGCCTACCTGATGCGCGGTATCTACGAGGCCCGCTACCGGGACCGTCAGTTTACCACGGCGCAGGCTGAAATCCGGCAGAAATTGTTCTGGCGCATCGATGGAGCCGTTTTCGGTGCCGTGGGCGAAGTGGCTCCGGCTCTTAGCGACTATACCTTCGACGGGCTGAAATTTGCCGGTGGGGCCGGGGCCCGGTTCCGCTTCAACCGCCGCGACCGGCTCAATATCCGCCTCGATTACGGGGTGGGCTCGGGTGGCAACTCGGGCATCATCTTCGCTGTGGGCGAGGCGTTCTAGCCAACTTTCACCCGTACCTTTTACGCAATTCCCCGAGGCGGTCCGCTTCGGGGAATTGTGCGTTTTAAGCTCGACAGTGAAGCTTTTTTCTGGTATCGTCTTGGCTGATGCCGGCGGGTTATGCGTAGGAAGCTGTGCATGTCCCACGCCACTCCCCTCCGTTTTCATTCCACCGCGTCGGCGGGTTCCGCCGTTAGTTCGCTGTGGCAACTGGCTCCGCCGCCGGCTCCCGGGCTATATGCCAGCGTCATTGTGCCTGCCAAAGATGAGGCTGACACCATTGTGGCCGCCTTGACTGCTTTGGCTGCGCAGGTTGATGAGGAGGGGCACCCTTTGCCTCCGGGTAGTTTTGAGGTGCTGGTACTAGCCAATAACTGCCAGGATGCCACTGCCCAACTGGCCCGGGAGTTTGGGACCCGCCACCCGCACCTTGCGCTGCACGTTGCTGAAACTACTCTGCTTAAGGCGGAAGCCCACATTGGGCGGGCCCGGCAACTGTTGATGGATGAGGCGTGTAGGCGGCTGGAGCAAGCTGGGCAGCCACTGCGCTTCATTGCCAGTACCGATGCTGACACGCAGGTAGCTTCTACTTGGCTCATTGCCAACAGGGCTGCACTAGTCGCCGGTGCCGATGCCGTAGGTGGTCGGATTCTGATGAGTGATGCCGTGCCCGGCTGTCCGGTGCGTCGGCGGCAGTTGCAGGATGCCGCGTACCAGCTGCTGCAAATTCAGCTGGAAGAAGTCCTCGACCCCGTTCCCCACGACCCCTGGCCCCGGCACCACCAGCATTTTGGGGCCAGTATGGCCGTTACCACGGCTGCCTACCGCCGGGTAGGAGGGGTACCAGCCGTTCCGTATCTAGAAGATGAAGCCTTATACCAGAGCTTGCTGCAGCACGATTTGCAGGTACGCCACAGCTCCGCCGTGCGGGTATATACTTCGGCCCGGCAGCAGGGCCGGGTAGCAGTGGGGCTTTCCTGGCAATTGCAGGAATGGCAACGGCTGGGTCCACAGGAACCCTTAGTACCACACCCGGCTGGCATAGCCGCCACGATACAGCTGCGCCGAAACCTAAGAGCCGTCTGGCAACACGCGCACGGCCTGACTTTAAGTTCGCAGGAAGTTTTTACGGAACTGCTCCATTTAAGTGAGGCAGCAACAAACTACGCAACATTTGGAGCGTTCTGGAACTGGGCCCGGCAGCAGCAACGCAGCCCCGAGTACGAAGCGCTGCCTTTAAGCCAGGCCACGCACGAATTACGGCTGCTACTGGCGGCGTTGCGGCGCTAAACGGTAGGAAATGGCCTACACGCGCTCCAGTACATCCAGCCGGTAGGTCGCGGCGCGTTGGCTATTCAAATGGCGAAATAGGCCTGCGGGCTCTACCTGGCTCAGAAAGAAATCGTGCACATCGTCGCCGGTCAGGGGATAATCGTGCACGGGCGGGGTCCAGTGCACCAGCACCACGTGTCCGCCGGGGCGCACTGCCCCCAGTATCTTTTCGCGGGCCATCTGCAGGTCCTCGGGGCTCCAGTAGTATCCCACTTCCGATACCATAATCAGGTCAAACTGCCGGACCGGAAACTCCTCGGGCACCCGCAGCAGCTGAAATTCTACCTGGGGCAGGTGCGCGCACCGTTGGCGGGCTTTAGCCAGGGCGGCGGCGGCTACATCCACGGCCAGCAACTGCCCGCAATGCATAGCCAACTGCTCTGTAAGCACCCCCAGTGAGCACCCGATTTCGAAAGCTGATGTATAGTGCGGCTTCGGTAAGGCGGCCACGGTAGCGGCGTACTTTTCCTGCTCGTACGCACTGGTTTCAAAGTTCCAGGGGTCTTCATTCGCCCGGTATACCTCATCGAAATAGGTGGGCGGAAGCGTATGCGGTTGATTGGGATTCGGCTGCATGGAGCGAAAGAAAAAGGTTAAGCCTGGACAGCTTCCAGATATACTTCCTGCGGTTGGGCAAAGTGCGCTAGCATGGAGGGGGCCAGCGTGAAACCTGTCGGGTCGTCGTCGATGGGGGAGCCGGGCAGCTGGGAACGGTGCGCGGCAATGGCCCGCTGCTTCTGGGCCAGCACCGGCGTAATATCCAGCTGCCAGCCCTCTGCTTCTCCGGGCTGGGGCAGGTCATCGGGGGCGGCTCGCTCCCAGGCCCACACCACGTATTCCAGCACCCGCGGGGGCTGCGGCAACTGTTGCACGGCGGCCTGCAATAAGAGGTACGTAGCGCGGTGGTCGGGGTGAGGGTCGCGCCGCCAGGGTACCAGCACCGTAGCCGGTTGGGTGGCGTCTAGAAAAGCGGCCAGCTGCTGCACAGCCGTGGCCCCGTCGGCGGTATCCGGCGGTGGTACGGCTCCGTCGGGCAGGCTGAGGCAGTGCAGGGCTTCCTCCGGAATGGTCAGCTCCGCCAACGCCTCCTGCAATTCGGCCTGCCGTAAATCCTGCCGCGCTGCCGCCGGAAACTTGCGTGAGTTGGGGTGCGACATGGTGCCATCAGTCACGAGTACGCACCAGACGGGCAGGCCTGCCTGCCGCAACAGCGCCAGCAGCCCCCCGCAGCCCAGTGATTCATCATCAGGATGCGGCGCGAGGACTACGGTCGGGCCCAGACTGGCCGCGGCGGCGGGCGGCAACAGCGGGTAAGCAGCGGTGGAAAATCCGGACATGCCAATAGGGGATGGTAGGCTGCTTACTACGGAAGCGCCGCCGCTGTGGCTATGATGGCCACAACCGGTAGGCTGGTTCCTGGCTTTCCAGGGCGTAGCGGCCGGCATCGGCCAGGGCGGCATCGGGCGCGGGCTGGCGGAGGTAGTGCGTCAGGTCGCGGTGCAGGCGCTCAAAGGGCTCGGGCCGCAGCAGGCCCCGGGCACCAACGCACCGCTCCGCCAGCGGCAGCAGCTGCAGACAAATGGCCTCAATGGCGGAGCGCACCAGGTTGGCGTGGGCTACCAGCGTTTCAGGGGAGGTATCCGGAGTAGCTGCTACGGTGGCGGCTGCCTGCAGCCAATGCTGTCCACTGGCTATCAATATGCCCATTTCGCCCAGGCGTTGGCGTTGGTAGGGGTCGTCGGTACGGTGTAGCCTCTGCAGGAAGCGCCGGGTTTCATCGAATACCGCCTCTGCCCCGCCCAGCTGCCCCGCCGCAAACCGGATAGCCCCGCCGCTGAACCAGGGCTGCCGGTAATAGTCGCCGGGCTGGCCCAGCAGGTGGGTGGCGTCCAGTTCCAGGCCCGTGAAATCAACCTCAAAACTGGCCGACGCCCGCATACCCAATGGCTGCCAGAACTCCGCGTTGTACCGGGGAATCAGCTCATCCACCGGAATAATCAGCATTTGCCAGCCGCCATCGGGCAACGCGGCCGTGCACAGCGGGCGGGTAACGGAGCCGGCCCCGGAGGCGAAGGTTTTACGACCCTGCAGGCGGTACCGGCCGTCTGTGGTCGGCAGCAACTGCAGACCCGGCTGCGCCTCCGTGTTCCACACCCCAAACAAATGTCCGGTCCGGGCCTCAGCGGCCCAGCGCATTACCTGGGCCGGTTCTCCAAACCGGTCCAGCAGCTGCAGGGCGTTTACGTGGCCTTCGTATAGCCGGCCCACGGCCAGGTTACCGCGCCCGATGTGGCGCAGGGTGCTCAACAGCGCAGTCGTTTGGGCAGCAGTACCGAGGCCGGCACCGCCCAGGTGGGCGGGCAACGGAGCGACCAGCAGCCCCGCCTCCCGCAGCCAGTTAAATTCCTGGGTGGGGAAATTGCCTTCTACATCGGTGGCGGCGGCCTGCGCAAACAGGCGTGGGGCCAGCTCCGCGGCAGCGGCTTCGGCGGTAGTCTGGTTTAGGAGGGCGGGAAATGAGGCGGCAGCAGGTAGCTCAGGCATAAAAAAGCAACACGATGGAGCCTGTGCATACGGCGCTGCTGCCCAGTACGCCGGACCTGCCCTCAGGATTTGCGGGGGCATCTTTCGAAACGCAGTTAATAATTCCGTAACAACGGCCCGCCTGGGGCTGCCTACCTTCGCGCAGCATTTCACACTTTCACCAAGCCCCTTCCTGCTATGGCCCAGCCCATTCGTTCCGCCCTCGTTTCCGTGTATTATAAAGACCGGCTGGAGCCACTGGTGGCGCTGCTGAAGGAGCACGGCGTAACCATCTACTCCACCGGCGGTACCCAGCAGTTCATTGAGGAGCAGGGCGCACCCGTAACGGCCGTAGAAAGCCTGACCGGGTTTCCGGCCGTATTTGGCGGCCGCGTCAAAACCCTGCATCCCAAAGTATTCGGTGGTATTCTGCACCGCCGCCACGAAGCCGGCGACCTGCAGGAAGCCGAGCAGCACCAGATTCCGCCCATCGATTTGGTGATTGTGGACCTGTACCCCTTTGAGGAAACCGTGGCCTCGGGCGCGGCGGAGGCCGATGTTATCGAGAAGATTGACATCGGCGGTATCTCGCTGCTGCGCGCCGCGGCCAAAAACTTCCGCGACGTGCTGGTGGTAAGCTCCCGTGACCAGTACGCGGCCGTAACCGAACTGCTGCAGGCCAAAGGCTGCGCTACTGACCTGGAGGACCGCCGCCACTACGCCGCCGCCGCCTTCGAGGCCACCTCGCACTACGACACCCAGATTTTCCGGTACATGGCCCAGGGCACCGAGCTGAGCGGCGCGGCCCTGAAACTTTCCGAAAAACCCGCCACCCCGCTGCGCTACGGCGAAAACCCCCACCAGGCCGGCACTTTCTACGGCGACCTGTCGGCCCTGTTCGACCAGCTCCACGGCAAGCAGCTCAGCTACAACAACCTGGTAGATGTGGACGCGGCCGTGCTGCTGATGCAGGAGTTTGACGCGGCCGGCCCCGCCGCCTGCGCCATTCTCAAGCACACCAACGCCTGCGGCGTAGCCCAGGCCGATTCCCTGCACCAAGCCTACCTCAACGCCCTCAGCTGCGACCCGGTATCGGCGTTTGGCGGGGTGATTATCGTGAACAAGCCCGTGGATGCCGCCACGGCCGAGGAGCTGAACAAGCTGTTCTTCGAGGTGCTGATTGCCCCCGAGTTCGATGAAGCCGCCATGACGGTGCTGCAAAGCAAGAAAAACCGCATCCTGCTGCGCCAGAAGCCGGTGCAGTTCCCCACCAAGCAAGTGAAAACCCTGCTGAACGGTGTAATTGAGCAGGATTTCGACAAAGTGGTGGAAGGAGCCGCCGACTTCCGCACCGTTACCGAATCGGCCCCTACGACCGAGGAAGTGGCCGCCCTGGAGTTTGCCCTCAAAGTGTGCAAGCACACCAAGAGCAACACCATTGTGCTGGCCCGGGCTGGCCAGCTGCTGGCCTCGGGTGTGGGTCAGACTTCCCGCGTGGATGCCCTGCGCCAAGCCATTGAGAAGGCCCGCAGCTTCGGCTTCGACCTGCAAGGGGCCGTTATGGCCTCCGATGCCTTCTTCCCTTTCCCCGACTGCGTGAAAATTGCCGGCGAAGCCGGTATCCGCGCCGTGGTGCAGCCCGGCGGCTCCATCAAGGACCAGGACAGCATTGTCGCCTGCAACCGCCTGGGCATGGCTATGGTGCTCACCGGCGTACGGCACTTCAAGCACTAACAGGCTGTAACACGAAGCCTTTGCTTCGCACTACGACAAGCCCCGGCCAGCCAGGTCGGGGCTTATGCGTTGAGTAGATTTTGAGTCTGAAAAACAATGGGTTAGCGGCTCTGTGGAGCGGAGCGGGCAATCAAAGCCGGCTTTGTTCGTTGGGGACGCCGGACTTCCTCCCGCAGTGGGACAACATCCGCTGCCAACCGTTTCAGATTGATACGCCCGGATGCCGGGCTTCGCTGAAACTTGCTTACTTTTGCCCCCACTTTTAACGGGCGCAACCAGCCCGTTCTCATTCACTTGCCGTTACTCGATGGGTTTCTTCAATTTTCTGACCAGCGACATAGCCATTGACCTGGGCACGGCCAACACGCTCATCATTCACAACGATAAAATCGTGGTGGATGAGCCGAGCATCATTGCAAAAGACCGCACTACCAATAAAGTAATTGCCGTGGGTCGGCAGGCGCAGCAGATGCACGAAAAAACCCACGACAACATCAAAACCATCCGCCCACTGAAGGACGGCGTAATTGCCGACTTCCACGCCGCGGAGGAGATGATAAAAGGGCTTATCAAGATGATTGATACCCGCACCCGCCTGTTCCAGCCTTCCCACCGCATGGTTATCTGTATTCCGAGCGGTATTACGGAGGTGGAAAAGCGTGCCGTGCGCGACTCTGCTGAGCACGCCGGGGCCAAGGAGGTGTGGATGATTCAGGAGCCCATGGCCGCCGCCATCGGCATCGGCATCGATGTGGAGCAGCCCGTGGGCTCCATGATTATCGACATCGGGGGCGGTACCACCGAAATTGCGGTAATTGCCCTGTCGGGTATCGTGTGCGACCAGAGCATCAAAACGGCCGGCGACGTATTCAACCAGGACATTCTGGACTACATGCGCCGCCAGCACAACCTGCTCATTGGGGAGCGTTCCGCGGAGCGCATCAAAATTGAAGTAGGCGCGGCCCTGACCGAGTTGGAAGTAACCCCGCCCGACTTTGAGGTGCGCGGCCGCGACCTGATGACCGGTATTCCGAAGGTTATCAAAGTAACGTCCTCAGAAATTGCCATTGCCCTGGATAAGTCGGTGGCCAAAATTGAGGAGGCCGTCCTGAAGGCCCTGGAGATTTCGCCGCCCGAGCTGTCGGCTGACATCTACGAAAACGGGATTCATCTGACCGGTGGTGGCGCGTTGCTGCGCGGGCTGGATAAGCGCCTAGCAGCCAAAACCAAGCTGCCCATTCACATTGCCGAGGACCCGTTGCGCGCCGTAGTGCGCGGCACCGGTGCCGCCATCAAAAATATCCAAGCCTTCCGCAGCGTCCTGCTGACGTAGTATAGAGGAGCTAGGAGGTAGGAGCTAGGAGCTAAGGAGAGGGTAGTTATCATACTATTGCCGACTCGTAGCTTCTGGCTCCTGCCTCCTAGCTTCTAGCTCCTTCCATGAATAACCTGCTCAACTTTCTGTTTCGCTACCGGGGCATCCTGGTATTTGCGGTGCTGGAAGTATTGAGCCTGTATCTGCTGGTGCGCAACAGCTCCTACCAGCGGGCCGCTTTCTTCAACTCCTCCAACGCCTACGTAGGGCAGGTGCTGGACTGGCGCAACCAGGTGCAGGATTATTTCCGGCTGATTGACGTGAACCGGGAGCTGATGCACGAAAACGCCCGCCTGCGCCAGCAGCTGTACCCACCCGACCTGAGCCGCCGTCAGGCCGATTCGCTGCCGGTGAGTAAGGACAGCGTAACGCAGGCCCGCCTAGCGTTGCTGGGCCGGCCCGACTCCCTGCTGCTGGGCCTGCGCCAGCTGGCCGCCCACGACCCCGACTATCCGCTGATTCCGGCCCGGGTGGTGAGCAGCACTCAGCGACGCGTGGATAACTACCTGACCCTGAACGTGGGCACCGCAAACGGGGTGAAGCCCGGTATGGGCGTAGTCTCGGCGGAGGGCGTGGTGGGCCGCGTGAAAGTCGCCTCGGAGCACTACACCACCATTACCTCGGTGCTGCACTCCAAATCCACCATTTCGGCCCGGATTCAGCGCGACGGCACCATTGGTACCATCCGCTGGCTGGGCGACGACCCGACGCACGTGCTGCTGGACAACGTGCCCCGCCAAAACAAGCTGGTGCGCGGCGACACGGTGGTAACCTCCGGCTACAACGCCGTATTCCCGGAAGGCGTACGCATCGGCACCATTGAGTCGTTTGTGAAGGAGCCGGATAAGAACTTCTGGACGGTGCAGGTGCGCTTGGCCGTGGATTTTTCGCGCCTGACGTACGTGTACCTGGTAACCAGCCGCCCCAAGGCCGAGCGGGATACCGTGGAAGTCCGGGCCGGTATCAAACCCGAAGCAGAGGAACGACCATGAGAGGCGGCGTACTGGAAATACTGTGGCAGGCCGGCCGGGGCATCTTGTACCTGGCCCTCTACGTGCTGCTCATCAGCGGCACCGATTTCGTGCTGTTCAACCTGGGCTGGTGCCTGATTTACCTGGGCTTTTTGCTGTTTCTGCCCATCAACACGCCCATTGTGGTGCAGCTGCTGCTAGGTTTTCTCACGGGTATTACCCTGGATACCGTGTTTGATACCGGCGGGGTGCACGCCGCTGCCGCCGTGCTGCTCATGTACCTGCGACCCTGGGTGTTGCGCCTGCTCACCCCCCGCGACGGATATGACTCCCAGGACTCGGTGAACATCCACCAGATGGGCTGGCAGTGGATGGTGGTGTATCTGGCCATGCTGGTAAGTATCCATCACGTGGCATTTTTTCTGCTTGAGTTGGGTTCTATCCGCGTGCCGGGCATCACGCTGGCCAAAATCGTGGTGAGTACGCTCTACACCGGCCTCACGCTGCTGATTATTCAGCTGGTGTTCTTCCCCACACGGCGGCGGAGCCGGTAGGTGCTCATCACTTCCTGAAGTATCTTTGTAGTTCCGATGACAGCATCGGAACTCATTTCTTTTCAGACTTTTCCGCTTTGCAATACCTTGAAGGCCGCAAGTACGTAGTTCAGGCAATCTTCCTGACCGTCGCGCTGGTGTTTGCGGCACGCCTCTTTTATATCCAGGTGCTGGATGGCAGCTACAAGCTGGCCGCCGACCGCAACACGCTCCAGCGCATTGTGCAGACGCCCTACCGGGGCCTCATCTATGACCGGAAGGGCCAGATTCTGGTGCAGAACACGCCGGTGTACGACCTGATGGTGGTGCCCCGCGAGGTGAAGCAGCTGGATACCGCACGCTTCTGCCAGCTGCTGCAGCTTCCCGTGGAGGAAGTGCGCGCGAGCCTGAAAGCCGCCCGGGCCTTTAGTCGGGTAAAGGCTTCGCCGCTGGTCCAGAACCTGAGTACCCCCGAGCTGGCCGCCATACAGGACAATCTTATTGACTTTCCGGGCTTCAGTGTGAAGGCTCGTATGGCGCGCTCCTACAATACCCACAGCATGGCCCATGCTCTGGGCTACGTGGGGGCCATTACGCCGGCCTTTCTGGAAAAGCCGAAGTTTGCCAAGTACCAGCCCGGCGAGTTTCTGGGCATTACGGGACTGGAATCCTATTACGAAGACCAGTTGATGGGCCGGCGCGGCGTGCAGTACCGCATGGTGAACGTGCGCGGCATCGAGAAAGGCGCGTTCCGGGGCGGCGAGTTCGATACGCTGTCGGTAGCCGGGCAGGATTTGCACCTGAGCCTCGATTCGGAGCTGCAGGACTACGCTGAGAAGCTGATGGCCGGCAAGCGGGGCTCGGTAGTGGCCCTCGACCCCAAAACCGGCGAAATCCTGGTGTTCGTGTCTGCCCCGTCGTTCGACCCTGCCACGCTGTCGGGGAAAGGCATGGGTAACCGGTATATGGAACTGCTGCGCAACCCCGAGCAGCCGCTGTTCAACCGACCCCTCATGGCCACGTACCCGCCCGGCTCTACCTTTAAGCTGGTGAATGAGCTGGTGGCGTTGCAAATGGGCGTGGTGTCGCCGCAAACGGGTTTTCCATGCAACTGGAAGCTGGTGCGCTGCACCCACCGCCACGAGTACCCCAGCAACGTGGGCATTGCCATCAAGAACAGCTGCAACCCGTACTTCTATCAGGTGATGCGCACTGCCGTGATGCGGGGCCGCTCCACCAACCGCTTCGAGGATGCCCGCCTGGGCTTGGCCGAGTGGCGGCGGCAGGTGATGAAGTTCGGGCTGGGTGAGAAGTTGGGCGTGGATATGGGCCAGGAAAAGAAGGGGCTGATTCCGTCGTCCGACTTCTATGACAAGCGCAACGGCTACCACCACTGGAACTTTCGCACGGTATATTCCCTCGCCATCGGGCAGGGTGAAATTGGCATTACCGGTTTACAGATGGCCAACATCATGGCCACCATTGCCAACCGGGGCTGGTACATCACGCCTCACTTTGTGAAAGGTATCGGGCAGGGCGGGCCGCTGCCGCAGTTTCAGCAGAAGCACACCGTAGGCATCGACCCGATTCACTTCGACGAAATCATTCCGGGCATGCAGGGCGTGGTGGACGGCCGCGGCGGCACCGGCGGTAACGCTAGCCTGCTCGATGTAGGCATTTCGGTGGCCGGCAAAACCGGCACCGTGCAAAACCCTCACGGCGACGACCACGCCACCTTCGCCGCCTTCGCCCCGGCCGAAGAACCCAAGATTGCCATTGTCGTGTTCATCGAAAACGCCGGTTTCGGCGGTAGCTCGGCCGCTCCGCTGGCTTCCTTGGTCATGGAAAAATACCTGCGCGGCAAAGTGGCCCCCTGGCGGCACCGCTGGGAAGAATGGCTTCCCGGCCCCGCCGAACGATTTGTCAGACACCATTGAGTTGTATGTCATCCTGAGCGGAGCGAAGGACCTTATCACGTGTGAACAGAACGTGGTAGCGTGATAAGGTCCTTCGCTCCGCTCAGGATGACAGTGAATAGTCCGTATGTCAACTTCCCCTGCCCGTTACAGCCGCAGCATCGATTGGGTGACGGTGCTCATTTACCTGCTAATGGTGGGGGTGGGCTGGCTCAATGTGTACGCCGCCAGCTACTCGCCCGACGCCCCGGCCAACCCGCTGAGCAGTCTGGGTTTTCAGGAGTTGATGGCGTTCAACTGGTTTAAGCAGATTCTGTGGATTGGTACGGCCGTGGTGCTGATTGTGGTGCTGCTGGTTATTGACTCCAAAGCCTACGACACCTTTGCGTTTGTGCTCTACGGGGGCATGATTCTGCTGCTGATTGTAACGCCATTTATTGCCCGGCCCATTGCGGGCTCCCGTTCCTGGCTGGAGCTGGGCCCGGTGCGCCTGCAGCCCGCCGAGTTTGCCAAGTTCATCACGGCGCTGGCCGTGTCGCGCTACATGGCCGGCATCAACCTGCGGCAACAGAACTTCCGCGACCAACTGGTGCTAGCGGGCCTCACGCTGCTGCCGCCGCTGCTCATCATTGCCGCCAACGAAACCGGGCAGGCGCTGGTATTCGGAGCGTTTCTGCTGGCCTACTTCCGGGAGGGCATGTCGCCGCTGATCCTGCTGATTCTGGCTGCGGCCGGGGCCATTCTCATTCTGGCGCTGCTGGTGCCCAAGCTGTGGCTGGTGGGCGCATTTACCCTCATTCTGGCAATAGCTTTCGGATTCAACTCCAAGCTCTGGCGTCATCATTTGCCTTTGTCGCTGAGCGTGTGGGCGGTGGTCATTGGGATGGTGTTCGGGGTGGATTTCTTCTTTAACAACGTGCTGCAGGCGCACCAGCGCAAGCGCATCGAAATTCTCATCAACCCCTCGGCCGACCCGCTGGGGGTGGGCTGGAACGTGACCCAGTCGAAAATTGCCATCGGCTCGGGTGGGTTTGCCGGTAAGGGCTTCCTGCAGGGCACCCAAACCAAGTTCGACTTCGTGCCTGAGCAGAGTACCGACTTTATTTTCTGCACGGTGGGGGAGGAGTGGGGCTGGGCCGGTACCATGGTCACTATCATTCTCTTTATGACGCTGCTGGGACGCATTATCTACGTGGCAGAGCGGCAGAAATCGGTGTTCGGCCGAACGTACGGGTACTGCGTGGCCAGCATCATCTTCTTCCACTTCTGCGTGAATATCGGCATGACCATTGGGCTGGCGCCGGTGGTAGGCATTCCGCTGCCGTTCTTCAGCTACGGCGGCTCCTCCCTCTGGTCGTTTACCACCTTGCTGTTCATTCTGCTGGCCATTGATGCCTACCGCAAGCAGGACTTGGAGCGGTATTAAGCAGAATGCGTGAGTGATGGAATGGGGGAATAGTTGAACAGCTGAAATGATAACAGGTCTATTTCTTCAGCCAACAGTCCGCCTGTTCCTGCATTCCTGCATTTCTTTGCAGCATGACAGCTGACAGGTATCCGGCATGGCAGAGTAACCCCGGTATTCCGCGCTGGGTATGGGCCGGGCTGGTGCTGCTGCACCTGCTGGCACTGGGGTGGCAGCTGCGTTCCGGTACCTGTCTGTTCCCTGATTCGGACCGGTACGTACAGGCCGCCCGCAACCTGCGGGAGGCGGGTGTGCTGTACGCGCTGCCGCTATGGGCCCCGCTGGAGTGGCAGGAATACAGCATCCGGCCGCCCGGCTACCCGGTGTTTCTGCTGCTTACGGGAGGTATGGGGCCGGGCTTTCCGTGGCCGACGCTGCTGCTGCAGAATCTGCTGAGTTTGCTGAATCTGGGGCTGGCGCTGCGGTGGCTGGTTCGGCTGGCGGGCCCGCTGCGGTCCGGGCAGTGGGCGTTGATCTTGCTGCTGGCCGCTGCCGGCGCGGGGCAGTTTGTGTACGCCAACGTGCTAATGAGCGAAATACTGCTCCAGACGGCAGTAGTAGTGCTATGGCTGAGCCTGGACCGGTTCTGGCGCGCCGGCCGGAAAACCGGTCCGCTGGTGGGAGCCGCTGTAGCCACGGCGGTTGCCCTGCTCATCAAACCCGTGTTTTATCCGTTTGCGGGGCTGCTGCTGCTGGCCGGGGTGATACTAGGCTGGCGGCAGCGCCGGCCACTCTGGGTTGCCCTGCTGGCCATGCCAATGCTGGTAGCCCTGCTCTGGATGGCGCGTAATGAGGCCCGTACAGGCTACTTTCACTATTCCAGCATTGCCGAAATCAACCTGCTGCGCTACAATGTACGGGGCGTACTGCAGGCGGCTGAGGGGCCGCAGAAAGCAGAGCAGTTTGTTCGTGCCACGTTGGCCGCCGCTAATCAACAGCCTGGGTTTGAGGACCGGCAGCATTACATTCAACAACAAAGTATAGAAGCCCTGCTGGCGCACCCCGGCACCTATCTGGTCCAGCAGCCGCGCGGAATGCTCACGTTTTTTCTGGACCCCGGCCGGTTTGATCTGGTGCATTTTCTGCAGCTGCCCCAAACGGCCAGCTCGGGCCTGCTGCAGCTGCTGAATCAGCGAAGCTACGGAGCAGCCGTGCAGTATCTGGGGCAGTTGCCTCTGGGGTTGATAGTTAGTCTGGGGCTGCTATTACTGGCTAATGTGGTCCGGCTGCTGTTGCTGGTCCGGTTCGGTGGGAGTGCAGGTTATCCCTGGCCGGCCCGGTTGCTGGTGCTGGTGCTGCCGCTATACGTGGCTGTGGTGACGGGGCCGCTGGGAGCCGCCCGCTTTACCGTGCCGGTGCTTCCTTTGCTGTTAGCGGCGGCTGGTGCCGGACTTAGTGCGAAGCGGCCGGTGCTGCGGAGGCCGCTGCCGGGTTTGTCAGCCAGCTGAATAACGCGTCGTACGTGAGAATTCGGGCGGCGGCAACGGCGAAGATGGGCGCAGCTAGGTACCCCATGCGGCCCAGGTCACCGGAAAGCAGCATGTGTACCGCTACGATAAGCAGCAACCCTACCTCCGGCCACCCTAGGTGGGGCAGCCACTGCCGCCGGCTAGCCCGGCTACGCAGGCCCGCCACCAGCAGGAGGCTGAAGAATCCGAAGATGCTGAATATTTCACCCGCACCCTTCAGTGAAAACAGCCTCCGAAGCGAGTAAACAATGTTTTCCAGGTGTGCCAGCGCATTGTGGACGCTTGCTGTGGGAGGAGCTCCTAGCTGGCTATCAATCCACAGGCGGACAGCCAGTGCAATACCGCCGCCAACCATCAGCCAGATCAGCTGGGCCGGCCAGCCTAGGGCCCTGCGGCCATACAGCAGCAGCCACGGCACCAGAAACACGGCCGACTCCTTTGCCTGCAGCGCCAGTAAGTACACGGCAATCAGGGCCACCGCGGAACTGCTACGCGCCCCGTACAGCGCCAGTGCAAATACCAACAGATACAGGCTGTCGACCAGTGGCAGACCGGCCATATACACGGCCCAGCGGCTGACCAGCACGGCCGCCACGGCTAGCGCGGCGGCAGGCGGACTGGCGCCGTAAAGCAGGCACGTTCGGAAGAGCAGCAGCCCCGCGGCCGCCATTAGCAGGGAGTTCACCACGTAGAAAGCCAGCCGGAGCGGCCACTCACTGGCGGCGCGCCGGGGCCAGATGTGTGCATACACCTGCTCCAGCGGCCACGCCAGGGCTGCAGCTGCCATTGGTACCAGTACCCGGTAGCGTCGGGTGATGTTCACGCCCTCAAACTTGCCCCGGGCTATGCTGAGGTAGCTGCGCGTGTCGAGGGAGTGAGAGAAATCGTAGTGTACGTACATGGTGTACGCCGGGCCGGCCACCAGCCCCAGCGCCAGCACATATACCAGGAGCCACCGGGGCCAGCGCAACGAAACAGCAGTAGGCATAAGGTGCAACATAACCCCTGAAACTCGTCCGGCCGACTGACGTGAAACCAGCCGGCCGGGAACGTGAGCAAACCGGCAGGCTTACCCGTTAAATTTTCGGTCGATGAGCTTGAGGAGCTTCGCAATGTGCTCATCCTTGCGCACCCACTGGTATTTGGCGGCCAGCTCCTCGGTTACGTAGCGTTTGGCCAGCTCGGCGCCAGGCAACGTATCCAGGTGCTGAATAGCGGCATGGTACTCCATGTTCTCCCCGTTGAACAGCTCATTGATGAAGCCAAACCGCTGGTTAATGGAAATGGCTTCCCGCAACGATTCTACCTTGGGGGCTTTGTCAGCCAGCGTAGCGGAACGGTCCTGGCGCAGCGTTTCGCTCAGGGTGGGGGCTGAGGACTGCTCCGCCTTCAGCTTTTCGTACAGGGGAACACCAGCCGGGGCCGGCTCCGGTTGCCGGACTGGCGGCGCGGGTGCTGTCGGAGCCGGCTGTGGCGCTACGGCCGGTGCCGGTTCCTTTGCGGGTTCCGCGGGTACCTCCGCAACGGGCTTTTCGGCAGGCACCGGAGCCGGCGCAGCAAAGGCTGGCGGCGCAGGGGTCGGTTCGGGCTGTGGAGCAGGTGCCGGAACCGAAGGTTTGGGAGCCGTAGGCACAGCGGGCTCGGGCTGGGCCTGTTTCGGGGAAGCGGAATTTTCTTCTGTCTCGTAAAGCTCTGCTTCCATCAGGGGCAGCAGCACGTTGAACTGCTCCACCACGGCCAGAATGGGCTGCACCTGCTCCGGGTTGCTTTCCTGGTGCATCCGGAAGCTGCTTATCAGGTAGTCCCGGTCCTGTTCCTTGCCGGCGGGCAGGGTGTTCAGGAAATCCTCAAACAGGCTTTTATTGGTATCGAGGTAGCGCAGGCCTTCCCGCAGGTTTTCGGGGGCATAGCTGGCGGGTTCCCCCAATAGCTTGCGGGCAAACGTCTCGGTGGGGTCGAGGCAGCCGGTGAGCGTGTCGGTAATGGCTTCGGCCAGCAGCGGCTCAAAAGCCGGCCGGCTGATTTTGATGCGCCGCGACAGTACGTTCATAAACTGCGTGAGGGCCTGTCGTACGTCGGCATCTTCAAAATCAAAGTACGGGCTGCGCAGCTGGGCCATTTCGGCCGTCCACTTATTCAGCAGCTGCTGTACCACAAACAGGTTTACCTGCCGTACGGGCGTGAACCGCAGCACCGCCGGGCCATCGAGGGTGGCAGTGGGGCGGGCCCCGAAGTACTGGTCGCAGAGCAGCGCGGCCAGCAGCCGGCCGTATTGTTCACGCTTGGCGTGGCTATATTGGGTCTTCATTGAAAGCCTGTTTCTGGCGGGCAAGTTAGGGAAAATGCCCACGCTCCTGATTGAAAATATGCCCTCCGGGGCTATTGCGGTACCAGCCGGTGCCACCTTACTGGCCGCTATCCAGGCGGCGGGCCACGATTGGCTGCACGCCTGCGGGGCGCGGGGCCGCTGTACTACCTGCCGGGTGCAGGTACTCAGCGGGCTCGACCTCCTAACGCCCCTTACCCCCGCTGAGTTGCGCTACCGCCAGGCCGGCCGCCTGTTGCCCGATGAGCGCCTTACCTGCCAGGCCCGGCTGCCGGAAGGTTCCGTTACGGCCGTAGTGCCCCGGGCTACGCAGCTGCCGCACGTGCAATACCGGTAAGGTGGCACGCTCACCCCAAAACACCAAGCCGGGGTGTTGCCGGCTGCATGCCCCGTTGCTTCTGAATTACGGGGCGCTGCCGCAGTAGTCCGTTCACTATCAGGTAGCTGAAAAAATAGCGGAAGTGGTATGCCTGTTTTGGGGTTGGAGCGAAGCCCCCGAACCCCGTACTTTGAAGTATAGTAACCCGATTTCCTCAGCCGCAACTCATTTCCCTATGTTCATTGAACCCCGCGTTGGTACGGGCTCCGGCGTAGCACGCCGGGGCTGGATTGAAGTTGTGTGCGGCTCGATGTTTTCGGGTAAGACAGAGGAGCTGATCCGGCGGCTCAACCGGGCCAAAATTGCCCGCCAGCATGTCGAAATCTTTAAGCCCGCCCTCGATACTCGCTACCATGCCGAGGACGTAGTGTCGCACAACCAGAACAGTATCCGCTCCACCCCGGTACCAGTAGCACAGGAAATGCTGCTGCTGGCCGCCGGCTGCGACGTAGTAGGCGTAGACGAAGCGCAGTTCTTCGATGAGTCGCTGGTGGAGGTGTGCGTGCAGTTGGCTAACCGGGGCACCCGCGTCATTGTGGCCGGGCTGGATATGGACTTTCTGGGGCAGCCCTTCGGCCCCATGCCCGCCCTGATGGCCGTGGCCGAGTTTGTGACCAAGGTGCACGCCATTTGCGTGTGCTGCGGCGAGCTGGCCTCCTATTCGTTCCGCGTTACGGCTTCCGAAGATAAGATTCTGCTGGGCGAGACCGATGCGTATGAGGCCCGGTGCCGGGTGTGCTTTCAGGAGGGCATGAAAGAGAAAACCACCGAGTCGCTCACGGAGCGGGCGGCCCGCAGTCTGTAGCCGGCGCACAACCGGCAATGTCTATTCAGGGCAGGTGGTTTCTGCATCCGTGAAATCCGACAAATCCGGTTACAGCGGTGCTTCGCACTAAATCACGGTCGGCGGCGTTATCTTGCCACTTCATCCCGTCCGCCGCCATTTCCTGCCGATGACTTTAGTGCTACGCCACCTGCGCGGGGCTTGCCTTGCCGCTTTTTTATTGACTGCAGCCAGTGCCCGGGCCCAGGCCCCGGTGGGGTACGGCGACTGGCAGCTGCACCTGCCCACCAACCAGGCCCGCGCCCTGGCCGATGCCGGCAACCGGGTGTACGTAGCCGCCGAAAACGCCTTTTTCTATTTCGACAAGAGCCTCAACACCACGCAGCTGCTCTCCCGCCGCGACGGGCTGAACGACGTGGGCGTGAGTGCCCTGGCCTACGACTCGGTGGGGCAGCAGCTGGTGGTGGCGTACCGCAGCGCCAACGTGGATATTCTGCGCGACAAAGACGGGGCCATTGTCAATATCAATGATATTGCCCGCAAGGAAATCAGTGGCGCGAAAACCATCAACCACATCCACATCAATGCCCGGCGCGCCTACCTGGCGTGCAGCTTTGGCATTGTGGTGGTGGATCTGGCCAAGCTCGAAATCCGGGATTCATACACCAACATTGGCCCCGGCGGCTCGGTGCTGAAAATATACGCCACGGCCGTAGCGAACGGAACGCTCTTCGCCGCTACCTCCAACGGCCTGATGCGCACTAGCCTGAGCGCCAACCCGCTCGATTACCGCAACTGGACTACCGACCTGCCCGCCCGGGCTGGCGACCCCTACCGTACGCTGGCCGTGCAGGCGGGCCGCGTGGTGGCCGGCATCAACGGCGACCGGCTGGTAACGTACGTGGCCGGCAGCGGCTGGCAAACCCTCAGCGGTGCTCCAACCGGGGTAGAGTACCGGCAGCTGACGCCTTCCCTGGCCGGACTGCTGGTAACGGATAACAGCAAGGTGACGGTGCTGAATGTGACTAACGGGGTAACGGCCCTCACGCTGCGGCCCGGTCAGCTGGCCGACCCCCGGGCTGCTGTGCGCGTTAAAGGTGGCCAGTATTACCTGGCCGATTACGCCAACGGACTGCTGAAAACCAGCAACGGGCAGCAGGCCGAGCAGTTCCTGACCAACGCTCCGGCTGCGGCCCAGGGCTTCAGTGTGCTGGCTGGGGGCAGTTCCGGTAAGGTGGATATTTTCACGGGGGGGTACGACGAGAAATACGAGCAGCGGGACTTTTATCGGGGCTTTTTCGAGTATGCCGATGGCCGCTGGACCAATATCACCCCCCAGACGCAGCCCAACCCGGCGCAGTACCCCAATCCTAAAGACCTGACCCGGGGCACCCGCACACCCGATGGTACGCTGTACGTGGGCAGCTACGGCAACGGGCTGCTGGAATGGAAAGGCCCCGGGGAGTTTCGCCTGTTCAACCCGACTACCAACCTGCCCAACCCGCTGCGCAGCGCCATTCCCGATCCGAAATACACCCGTGTTCCTGACGTAGCCACCGATGCTCAGAGCAAAGTATGGGTGCTCAACCGCCACCAGATTGTTGGGCAGTCGGGTGTGTTTGTATTTAACCCAATTGCCAGCAGCTGGCAGATAGTGGATTATTTCAGCGGCAGTGAAAACCTGGAACGGCTGGTACTCGATGACGCCGGTGACCTGTGGGCCGTAGGTAGCCGCCGCAGCGGTATTGGGGTGGTGGCGTATCAGCCCGGCACAAAAAGCGTGCGGTATTATACAGATGCTTACGGCTTTGATAATACCACGGTCAATATTCGCGAATCCTACGATATTGTAAAGGACCGTAGCGGCAATATCTGGGTGGCCACGGATAAAGGCCCGGTTGTATTCGCTGAGGCTACCAGCGCCTTTGAAACCAGCCTCGACCTGAAATTCGGGTTGCCGTACGTGCGCCGGGGAGCGGGCACCGGTTTTCCGGCCCTATTCAACGAGCGGATTCGGGCTATTGCCGTGGATGGCGGCAACCGTAAGTGGTTTGGTACCGAGCGGGGCCTGTGGCTGTTCAACGCCGATGCTTCCGAAGCTCTGCTGCACTTCACCACCGATAACAGCCCCCTGCCCTCCAACCAGATTGTGGATGTGGAGGTGAACGATAAAACCGGGGAGGTATTCGTGGTGACGGATGCCGGCACCGTATCCTACCGCGGTGATGCTACCGTGACAGAAGGCAAGCCCAGCTGCGCCAAGGTCTTCCCCAATCCCGTCCGCACCGATTTTACTGGTCAGGTGGGTATTACCAGCATAGCCAACAACGGCTTCGTGAAAATCACCGATGTAACCGGCAAAATGGTGTACCAGACCCGCGCCAACGGCGGGGCCGTTACCTGGAACCTGCAGGACTACAATGGCCGCCGGGTGCAGTCGGGCGTGTACCTGGTGCTGTCGTCGGATGCGGATGGCAAAAATGGCTGCGTGAGCAAAATAGCCGTGGTGGAACGCTAAGACCGGAAATTAAAACGGCTGCTGCACTGTTTACATACTTTCCTGTCACTGCTTATTCCTGCCTGCATGCTGATTAAAACCCAGGGCATTGTGCTCAGCTACATGCGCTACCGCGAAACCAGCATTATTGCTCGTATCTATACTGAGCGGCTGGGCCTGCAGAGCTACGTGGTGAATGGCGTGCGCAAGGCCAAGCCGCCCGGCCGCATTGCGCTGTTTCAGCCGTTTACCCTGCTGGACCTAGTGGCCTACACGTCCCGTAGCGGCGGCCTCACCCGCCTTTCTGAGTTCCGGTGCTCCGAGCCGTTCCGCACGCTGCCCTATGATGTCCGCAAGAGCAGCGTCATTCTGTTCCTGTCAGAAATTGTAAGCCGGGTGCTGCTGGAAGAGGAGGAGAACGAGCCGCTGTTTGCCTTCCTGCACGATGCTGTACAGGCTTTCGACCAGCAGGAAGCAGGCTTTGAGAATTTTGCCCTGGAGTTTCTGCTGCAGCTAAGTCACTACCTGGGTTTCGGTCCCGAAAACGGGGAGCAGATTACGTCTCAGGTGGCCTTTGCCTCCGAAGCATCCACGACGGTAAGTGGCCACGGCCCGGCCGCTATGCGTTTCCAGGAATTTGAGCAGTATTTCGATGACTTGCTGACCCAGCCCGCCGCCGCGGCCATTCCAAACGGCCGGGTACGGCGCGAACTGCTGGATGTGCTTATTCGCTACTATCAGCTGCACGTTGAGCACCTCGGCGACGTCCGTTCCCTGGCGGTGCTATCGGAAGTGCTGGCGGAGCTATAATGGTTTTTCAGTTGCTGGTTGTTGGTTGACTGTCGTCAGTACCTCTACGATCTGACAACAGTCAACCAACAACTGAAAGCTACTTCACGCTGACCAGCTCCACATTAAAGCGCAGGATGCTGTTGGCCGGAATATCGGCACCGGCGCCCTGAGGACCATAACCCAACGCCGAGGGAATCAGCAACACCGCTTTGGAGCCTTTGGGCAGCAGCGCAATGCCTTGGTCCCAGCCCGGAATTACGCGGCCCTGGCCCAGCGGAAACTCAATGGGCGTATTGCCGTGGCGCGAGGACGCGTCGAACACTTTGCCGTTTAGCAGCATCCCGGTGTACAGCACGCCCACCGTCTGGCCGGTCTTGGGTTTGGGGCCGGTACCGGCTTTCGTAATGACGTAGTACAGCCCACTAGGGGTTTTGATGCCTTTCAGCTTGTTCAGCTTGAGGTAAGCCAGAATGCGGGCATCCTCTTTCAGAGCTAGCTGGGCGGCCTGCTTCTTCGCTTCGGCCTGGGCCTTCAGCTGCTGCTGCTGCATTTCCTGCATGGCCTCTTCCTGCGTCTGAATCTTCTCGGCTTTGGCTAGTACCGTCAGCGTGGAGCCGGCCTTGCGGATGAAAGGTGGTACGGGTTGCCGGAAGGATTTCAGAAAGACCGTATCCACGTTCAAGCGGAATACGCCGGAGTCGCCGGGCTGCAGCAGCGCCAGGGCTTCTTCCACGCCGCCCCGCTGCTGGCGGCGCACCGTATCCAGGGGCACGCGCACCGGCTGGTTGCGGTTCTGGCGGCGCGAGTGCATCAGTACTGAGTCGGTGGCCGTGCGGAACTGCAGGTGCAGACTCATGATGCGGCCAATGCGGGCCGGGTACGTGGCATCACCGGCGGCCGGTAGTGCGGACCGCAGCACGTAGCGGCCATTTTCCAGGTGATAGATGCGGTACTCCAGGCCGGAAGCCAGCCGGTTAAACGGGGCCGGGTCGCCCTGAAACGACAGCAGCCCGGCAGCTGCCAGGATAACCGGAACCGAAAACCGCAGGCGGGCAAAGAAGGACATTAGGTGGTGGCGTAAGAAATGGAGAGTATGGGTGCAGAAAAATGGAAGTGATGCCCGACAAACCTAGCACATCCGACTCAGTTGCCAGCTGCAGTAGGGGTTCTTTCAGCAAAACGGCCCGCCAACAACTGTAGGCGGGCCGGTGATTACTTTACTTTCAGCACTTCCAACTCGAATATCAAATCTGAGTTGGGGGGAATAAGGTAGCGCTTGCCGGTTTCGTCATCCAAGTCGAGGCGGCCTTTGGCTCCGTACGCCAGCGCGGCCGGAATCCAGACCCGCGCCCGGCTGCCTTCCGGCAGCAGGAGCAACGCTTCGTCGAACCCTTTAATCACAATGCCCCGGCCGGCTTTCACTTTCAGCGGCCCGCCCTGCTGTACTGAGGTATCAAAAATACGCCCATCGGCGGCCAGAAAGCCCGTGTAGTGTACCGTTACCCGGTCGCCGGGCTGGGGGCGGACCCCGGTGCCGGTTTGCCGTAGCGCATAGCGCAACCCGGAGGCAGTAGTAGAGGCACGGGCCAGCAGACTATCGGCAGTGGCCGGTACGCTGGTAGTGGCGAGGGTCTGTTGCGCCCGGCCCGCCAGCGGCAGCACACCAAGCAACAACAGGCTGAATCGTGCTACCGTTTTCGGCATGGCTACGCTATTCTACGTTGAGAATTTCCAGATCAAACAGCAGCGGGGTATTGCCCGAGATAGTGCCGTAGCCGCTGGTCCCGTATGCCAGATACGACGGAATCAATACCAGTTTCCGGTCGCCCTTGCGCATTTGCAAGGTGGCTTTGGTCCAGCCTTCGATGGCACCGTTGCTGCCATTGTAAAAGCTGAAACAGCCACAGGCAGTGCGGTTGCTGCTGGAGGCATCAAACACCACGCCGTCGTTGGTTTCATCAATGAACTTGCCTACGTAGTTGGTGGTCACCTTCTGGCCGGCCTTGATGAGCGGATTACTGGCCGGGCCATCGGTAACGGGCACCAGATACACGCCCGATTCCAGGCGCGTGTAGTTGGTGATGGTGTGCCGGGAAAGGTACGCCTGGATGGTCGCGTCGTCCGTTTTCTTCTGCGCTTCTACCAGCTTGGCCTGCTGCTCGTAAATGGTATCGGACTTGCAGCTGGTCAGAGCCGGGGAAGCAGCCAGCGCAAACGCCAGCAAAGACAGAATCAGGGAAGTTTTTTTCATGACCGAAGCGGTAGCTGTAAAAAGCCGCCGGGTAAAATTACTTAATATCAACTACCTCCACATCGAAGCGCAGCACGGCGTTGGCGCCAATAGTGGTGCCGCTGCCCGAAGTGCCGTAGGCCTGACTTGACGGAATCAGCAGAATGCCTTTTGCGCCTTTGTTGAAATACCGGAACCCCTTGTTCCAGCCTGGAATAACCAGGCTCTGGCCCAGCACGAACGGCAACCCCACGGTGGTCGTATTGCTGTCGAACACCGTTCCATCGAGGGTCGTGCCGGTATAGAGCACTTGCAGCCGCTGCTTGTCCTTGGCATTGGGGCCGGTGCCGGGCTGCGTAATGCCCACGTACACACCAGAAGTGTCGCGCACGAAGCCGGTGAGGCCTTTGTCCTTAATGTATTGCTGGATGGTTGCCTCATCCTGAGCCGTGTAGTCCGGCGTGGTCTTATCGTCCTTCTTGCACGCGGCCAGCAGCGCAACTAGGCTCAGCAGCAATACGGAGAACAGCGAAAAACGAAATTTCATGAGAGAAGAATAAGAAGCGGAGCAGAGGTTACTTAACATCAGTTACTTCCACATCAAAGCGCAGCACCGAGTTTGGGGGGATGGAGCCGACAGCATATGGGCCGTAGCCTAAGCCCGAAGGAATCAGCAGCGTGGCTTTGGCACCTTTCGTGAGCTTGGCGAAGCCCAGATCCCAGCCCGGAATTACCTGGTTCAGCCCGATGCCGAACGTAAACGGCTGGTTGTTGCGGCTGCCCGTGGAGTCAAACACGCGGTTGTCAAGTGTCATGCCGGTGTACAGCGCCGATACCTGCTGGCCCTTCGTGATTTTTACCCCGTTGCCAGGTTGGGTAACAGCAATGTACAGACCCAGTGTATCGCGCTGAAAACCAGTAAGGTTGTTGTCCTTGATATAATCTTTGATCAGGCTCTCATCCCGGGCAGAATAATCCGTCGTATCAAGAGCCGTATCGTTTTTCTGGCAGGCAGTCAGCAGGCTGCCCAATACCAGCAGGCACAGCACGCACCAGGCGGCCGGACGATGAAAAAGGGTACGCATCATAGGAGGTACTAAACAAAAAAGGTGCTGAGTAGAAGAGTCAAAAGCCCCCGGCTCGGTTGCACCGGGTCGGGGGCTTTTGCTGATTACAGACCGGAGTCAGACCAGAAATTACTTACCCTGCTGTTGCTGCTGCAGAGCTTCCAGCTGACGCTGGATGTCCTCCTGGCTTACCTGGGGCTGGGGCGGAGCGTTTTTCACGTCTACCAGTTCCACGTCGAAGCGCAGAATAGCATCGGCCGGAATATCGGCACCGGCACCGCGCTGCCCGTAGGCCAGCGACGACGGAATCAGCAGTACCGCCTTCGAGCCTTTGTTCAGCATCGGAATGGCTTTGTCCCAGCCCGGAATTACTTGGCCCACGCCAATCGGGAATTCGATGGGCTTGCCGTTGTTAGGCGCTTTCTCTGACGTGTCGAATACTTTGCCGTTTTCCAGCAGCTTGCCGGTGTATTTCACGGCCACAATCTGACCAACCTTAGGCTTGGGGCCGGTGCCGGGCGAGGTTACCACGTAGTACACGCCCGAGGGGTCCTTCTGAGCCGTGAGATTATTCTTCTTGATGTACTCCTGCAGCTTCACGTCGTCAGCTTTCAGCTGCTTATCGGCGTGCTCCTTCATTTTGGCCTGCTGCTCCACCTGCATCTTCTGCACGTCGGCCATGGCTTCGTCGCGGGTCTGCACCTTGTCCACCTTCACATACATGGTCATGGTTTTACCAGCTTTCTGCATGAAAGGCGGCACCGGCTGACGGAACGACTTGGCGAAGATGGTATCCACATTGAAGCGGAACACGGCCGAGTCGCCGGGCTGCAACAGGCTGATGGCCTCTTCCAAACCTCCTTTTTGTGCCTTACGCACGGTATCCAATGGTACCCGAACCGGGAAGCCCAGCTGCTGCTTACGCGAGTTGAAGAGCACCGAGTCCTTGGCCGTCCGGTACTCCACGTGCAGCGCCATAATCTTGCCGATGCGGTCTTTGTACGTGGCGTCGCCGTCAGCGCTTACCTCGCGGGCATCGTAGCTCTTGCCGTTGCTCTTGAATACTTTGTACTCGATTCCCGATTTGGTCTTGCTGAAATCACCGCCTTTGTTGCAGGAGGCGAGGCCCAGAACGCCGGCAGCGAGGGCCAGGCTCAGAAGGTTGCGTTTAAGGAACATGAAGGGTTGAGAAGTTAAAACAGAATGAGGGCCCAAGTTACACCGAATTAAATCGACGGTGCTACCGGTGCCAGCGGGGCCGTAACCAGCTGGGTCTGATAATCGGGCAGAAGCCCCAGAAAGCGCTCCACGGTGGAGTCCAGAGAATCGTAGCTGATGCCGCCGGCCGCGTTATGGTGCCCACCACCGCTGAAATGCCGCCGCGAAAACTCACTTACCGAGAAGTCGCCCACTGAGCGGAAGGAAATCTTAACTGCCTGGTTTCGGTCGATGAGAATAGCCGCAAACACAATGCCCTCAATGCTAAGCGCAAAGTTTACCAGGCCTTCCGTGTCACCAGTTTTGGAGTTGTACTGGCGCAGCTCGTCGGCCGTAATGGCAATGTACGCCGTGTTATACTCGCGCAGTACCGTGAGCTTATCCTTCAGCACGAAGCCCAAGAAGCGCAGCCGCTCCTCGGAGTGCGAGTCGTAGATGCGGCGGTGCACGTCGGAGAGGTTGATGCCGGCGTTGAGCAGCTCGGCAATTATGAGGTGCACGTTGCGCGAGGTGCTGGGGTGGCGGAATGAACCGGTATCCGTCATGATGCCCGCGTACAGACACTCTCCGATACCAGTGTCAATCAGATCCTGGTCGCCCAGGTCGCGGATGACTTCAAACACCAGCTCGGCCGTAGCAGCCGCTTTAGGGTTGGAATAGTCCAGCTGCGCGAAATCCTCCGGCTCCTGGTGGTGGTCGATGAGCACCTTGGTGCCCTTGGCTTCCCGCACGTACTCGCCCAGCTCATTGATGCGGCCCAGACAGCTAAAATCTAGGCAGAACAGCACCTCGGCCCGCGCAATAATGTCGCGCACCTGGGCATCGTTCTGGCGGGGCTCGTATACTACCACTTCGTCGTTGCCGGGCATCCAGGCGAGGAAGTTGGGATAGTCGGAGGGGGTAACCACCGTTACGCTGTGGCCCTTCTTGCGGAGGTAGCCGGCGAGGCCCAGCGAGGAGCCCAGGGCGTCAGCGTCGGGCTTGTGGTGGGTAGTGATGAAAATCTGTCGGGGTTGCGCCAGCAGCTCCTTCAGCTCAGATATTGTGGACATTGCCTACGGGGTAGGTGACTGAATTTCGGTCGGTTAGGCCGCGTACAAAGGCGGCAAAAGTCGGAAATATTCTGGCTTTCAACAAAACGGCTTGCAGAAAGGTGCAGCCGCCGTGTTGACGACTGTAAGGTTGCCGGCCATGGGAATGTTCCGGAACTGAAAAAATATGAGAAATGTGGAGTTGAATATGAGCAGTGTACTACTCAACGCACCGGTACAGATGAAAAAATGTAGGAGGTCAGGTAGCTAGTGAAAATAGCTCTACCGTATTCCATCAATTCATTCCGTACTTTTGCGGCCGCAAACGCCAGTAGTCTGCACCGTAATAGCATTCATTTCAACCCCAACCATACGAAGCCCATGGCCACGAACCGCACGTTCACGATGATTAAGCCCGATGCTACCCAGGACAACCACATTGGTGGCATCCTGAGCATGATTGAAGAAGGTGGCTTCCGCATCGTTGCTCTGAAAAAAGTACAGCTGACCCCCGAGCGCGCCGGTGAGTTCTACGCCGTGCACAAAGAGCGTCCCTTCTACGGCGACCTGGTGAAGTACATGTCGTCGGGCCCCATTGTAGCGGCTATCCTCGAGAAAGACAACGCCGTGGCTGACTTCCGTACCCTGATTGGCGCTACCAACCCCGCCCAGGCCGCTGAAGGCACCATCCGGAAGAAGTACGCCAAGAGCATCGAAGCCAACGCCGTACACGGCTCGGACTCCGACGAAAACGCCAAAATCGAAGGTGACTTCTACTTCACCGCCGACGAGCAATTCTAAATCACGGATTTAGACGGATTTCTCGGATTACACGAATTCGTTCTGATTTCGCGGTCTGTCTGAAAAGCCGGCCAACAAAAAGCCCGCTTGCTGCTGCAAGCGGGCTTTTTGTTGTATCAAATTATCGTTAGATGCAACGGTGTAAGAATCTATGTAATCCGAAAAATCCGTGATTTAGGCGTTTTCTACGCTCAGGATGGGCTCTACGTGCTCGGCGTCGGCGGTGGCTTCCTGGGGCGTGTGCTTGTGCTTGAACAGGAACACGAACAGCACGGCAATGACCAGAGCGTAGGCGGCAAACGTGAGCCAGATGCCGTGCCAGTCCTTGGTTACGCCGTCGGCGGCGGTGAAGTATTTCTCGATGACGATGCCGCTCACCGAGCTGCCCAGCACGGCCCCGAAGCCGTTGGTCATCATCATGAACAGGCCCTGGGCGCTGGCCCGGATGCTGGAAGCCGTCTGGGTTTCCACGAACAACGAGCCCGAGATATTGAAGAAGTCGAAGGCCATGCCGTAGATGATGCATGACAGAATAATCATCCAAAGGCCCGACTGCAGGTCGCCAATAGCAAACAGACCGAAACGGAGTACCCACGCAACCATGCTGAACAGCATCACTTGCTTAATACCGAAACGACGCAGGAAGAAAGGAATAGCGAGGATAAATAGCGTTTCCGAAATCTGCGAGATGGACATGATGATGGCCGGATAAGTCGCCGCTAGGCTGCTGAAAGTATCACCCGGATGATTCAGCAGAGCAGATAGTACCAGTTTAAATGCCTCCCAGCCAGTAGTGCCTTCCGGTACAATGGAAGCTGAAGGCACCATTGTGCTGCCCAAATCGTGCAGGAAGGTGTCGCCGTAGGCGTTGGTGAGCTGCAGGGCGGCACCCAGCAGCAGCGCGAACAGGAAGAAGGTGAGCATCTTGGGGTCGCGCAGCAGGGCAAACGACTTCAGGCCCAGCACATCAATAAGTGAGCGGCTGGGCGTGTCTTTGGCCGTGGGCGGGCAGGCGGGCAGCGTGAAGGAGTAGATGCCCAGCGCAAAAGCCGCGGCGGCGGCCACGTAGAACTGGCTGGCCGATTTCTCGAAGCCCAGCAAGCTCACCGTCCACATAGCCACAATGAAGCCGATTGTGCCCCACACCCGGATGGGCGGGTAGTCCTTCACCACGTCCAGACCCTGGCGCTTCAGCACCGAGTACGACACGGCAATGCTGAGGGCCAGCGTGGGCATGTAGAAAATCATGTTCAGCAGAATCACCCAGAAGAAGGTGCCGGGGTCCGTTACCATAGGCACCGTGCACAGCACCACCCCGCCCAGAATATGCAGGATGCCGTAGAGTTTCTCGGCATTCACATACTTATCGGCAATGATGCCCATGATGGAGGGCATGAAGATGGAGGCAATGCCCATCGTGGAGAAGATGGCTCCAAACTGCGCCCCCGACCATTGCTTGGTCTGAAACCAGTACGCCCCGATGGTTATCAGCCACGAGCCCCAGATGAAAAACTGTAAAAAGCTCAGAATAGTGAGACGCAGCTTGGTACTCATGCAACTACTGGTGAGGAAAGTGGGGGGAACACAATTTGAAACCTAAAGATACAAGAATTCTCTGCGGTGAAAATTCGCCTGGGTTGGGCCGTGGGCACGGCCAGAACGCAAACTGCCCCCCGGCCAGCAGGCCGGAGGGCAGGTAGAAGGGTCGTTGCGCGTGGTGCTTACGCCTGAGCCGTAGCCAGCGCGGGGTAATCGGTGTAGCCCTGGTGGAAGCCTTCGGGGCCGGGAGCGTAGAAGGTAGAGGGGTCGGGCTGGGTGAGCTCGGCACCCTGCTCCAGACGAGCTACCAGATCGGGGTTGGCAATGAAGGCGCGGCCGAAGGCTACGAGGTCGGCGCGGCCGCTCTGCAGGTCGGCTTCGGCACGGTCTACATCGTAGCCGCCGCTCAGGATGAGCGTGTTGGTGAACTTCTCGCGCAGGCCGGCAATAATGCTGGCCGGCACGGCCGGAGCGCCCATGCTCTCGTGGTTCACAATGTGCAGGTACACCAGATTCAGCTTCTGCAGCTCGGCGGCCAGGTGCAGGTACAGCGCGTCGATGTCGTCGAAGGTGGGAGCTACGTCGTTGAAGGCCCCGTAGGGCGACACGCGGATGCCCACGCGCTCCGCCCCAATGGCGGCTACCATCCCCTGGGCAATTTCCAGCACGAAGCGGGCCCGGTTCTCGAAGGAGCCGCCGTATTCGTCGGTGCGCTGGTTGCTCTTGGGGTTCAGGAACTGGTCGATGAGGTAGCCGTTGGCGGCGTGGATTTCTACGCCATCAAAGCCAGCCTCCACGGCCAGTTTGGCCGAGTTGATGTACTCCTGCACCACTTCCTTCACCTCGGCGGTGGTCAGCTCGCGCGGGGTGGGCTGGGGCTGCATCTGCTGCTGGTCGGTCCACATATCACCGGCGGCGGCAATAGCCGAAGGGGCTACAATTTCGGCGTCAGCGGCCATGTTGAGCGGGTGCGAAATGCGGCCCGTATGCATCAGCTGCACGAAGATATGGCCGCCCTTGGCGTGCACGGCATCGGTTACCAGCTTCCAGCCGGCCACCTGCTCGGGCGTGAACAAACCGGGAATGCGGGCGTAGCCCAGGCCGTTAGCCGAGGGCGAGGTGCCTTCCGTAACGATGAGGCCGGCCGTAGCGCGCTGGGCATAATATTCGGCCTCCAGAGGGCCGGGCACGTTGCCCAGGGCGCGGCTGCGCGTCATGGGGGCCATTACGATATGATTCTGGAGCGTGAGGTTGCCCAGTTTGGCGGGCGAGAAAAGCTTCTTGGTTGTCATGTGCAGTTGATGCTGAGGTATAACGCGGCTATAAAGCATCAACTAATCGAAATGTTTCGATGGGTTTAAAGAAATTTTTTGCGCCTAGCCCAGCGTGTCAAAAAACGAGGCCAGCCCGCGCAGGGCCTCCCGGTTCAGGGTGATGTTCACGCACCGGCCACACTTCTGGGTCTGCACCAGGCCGCTGTCGGCCAGAATCTTGAGGTGGTGCGACACACAGGGCTGGGAAAGGCCCGTCAGTTCCTGTACTTCAGCAAAAGCCAATTGGTCTTGCTGGCTGAGCGCCAGTACAATATTGAGCCGATACTTATCTGCTAATGCTCCGGCCGATTTGGCTACCAGTTGTGTATCCATAGACAAGCAAGATAAAGAAATTTGCCCACCAAGGGCGGCGGCTGGCGTGTAGCCAAAACCGCTCCGGTTTCCGGTCAGCAGAACAAAAAAAGAAGGCTGCCTGAGCGGCAGCCTTCCTGAATGCTAACGACGCGGAACGCGCTTAGGCGGCTTCGGTGAAGCGCTTGTTCACCTCGTCCCAGTTGATGAGGTTGAAGAAGGCGGCAATGAAGTCGGGGCGACGGTTTTGGTACTTGAGGTAGTAGGCGTGCTCCCACACGTCGAGGCCCAGTACCGGAGTGCCTTTGCAGCCGGTGTCGGGCATCAGCGGGTTGTCCTGGTTGGGGGTGGAGCAGATTTGCACCGAGCCATCGGCCTGCTTGCACAGCCACGCCCAGCCCGAGCCGAAGCGGCCCACGGCGGCTTTAGTGAATTCTTCCTTGAACTTCTCATAGCTGCCGAAAGCCTTATTGATGGCTTCGCCAACAGCACCGGTGGGCTCACCGCCCCCGTTGGGGCTCAGAATCTGCCAGAAGAAGGAGTGGTTCCAGTGGCCGCCGCCGTTATTGCGTACCGGCGCGGGGGCCGAAGCAATGTTCTGCAGCAGGTCCTCTAGGCTCTTGCCTTCCAGGTCGGTGCCGGCAATGGCGTTATTGAGGTTGGTAACGTAGGCCTGATGGTGCTTGCTGTGGTGGATTTCCATGGTTTGCGCATCAAAGTGCGGCTCCAGGGCATCGTAGGCGTAGGGCAGTTTGGGCAGTTCGAAAGCCATAATGGAAAGTGTTTAGGGTGAAAAGGGAGAGGAAACAACAGGCTGCCACGCTCCAGGCGCAGCACGCTGTAGTAACCTGCGGAACCCGATTTGGGTTACGCAGGTCGGCCAAAAGTAGCCTATTTCCGCTTCCGGGCGAAGAACTCCCGCATCAGGGCCTCGCACTCATCGGCCAGCACGCCGCTCACCACTTCGGCCCGGGGGTGCAGCAGCTGGCCGTGACGACGGTACCCGAATTTGGGCTCGGCCGCTCCGTACACCACCCGGCGCACCTGGGCCCAGGCCGTGGCCCCGGCGCACATCACGCAGGGCTCCACCGTCACGTACAGGGTGCATTCCTGCAGGTACTTGTTGCCCACGTAGTTGGCGGCGGCCGTGAGAGCCAGCATTTCGGCGTGGGCCGTCACGTCCTGCAGCTTCTCGGTTTGGTTATAGGCGCGGGCAATGATGCGCTTGTCCAGCACCACCACGGCCCCAATCGGAATTTCGTCTTCCTCAAACGCGTACCGCGCCTGCTTTAGTGCCTCCCGGATGTATTGCTCGTCGGAGTGGAGGGAAAGGGTCATGGGCTGGTGAAGTTGCGAAAGGTGAAATTGTGAATGTATTGGGCTGATGAAACGGAAAAGCAATTCACAATTTCACCTTTCACAACTTCACCACTTATTTCATCACAATGCTCTGCATCACAGCCTGGGCGATGGGCTGCCACTGGGGCTGCTCGTCGGCGGGGGCGTCGAAGGTGAATACGTAGAGCTGGTCGCCTTCAATGGCGTATTGTACGAACTGGTACTTGCGGATGGGGGCGAGGTTGCCGCCGCGGCGGTTGTCGGTTACCGTCGATACAAACTCCAGTACCACGAAGTCACGCTTATTTACTGTCTGGATATCCTCGCGCAGGAACTGCACCTTGCTGTACAGGTTCTGCACACTGGCTTTATAGATTTTCAGCAGTAGCGCATAGTCCTTGTTGGTGAACGTACTGGGCTTTTGCTGCACGCTCAGGTCCACGCGGCCGCTGGGGTTGCTGAACACAGCCAGCGGCTTGCGCGGCGAGGGATACTTGGCGGCAATACCATCATCGGGCAGGGCGGCAAAGCCCTCTGGCACGCCGAGGCTGATGTTTTTGCCCACGGCAGTTTTCTTCAGCTTAGGGCCGGCAAAGGCCAGCAGCGCCCCCAGCATCAGCAATAGTGGGGCAAAACGAAGTAGTTTCATGGCGTAAAGTAACGCAACCCGCCGCAAGGGGCCGGGTGCAGGGTGAAGGAAGAAAACACGGGCCAGAATCCGCCGCGTTCAAACGCAAAGCTCCGAAGCCGTAACGACTCCGGAGCTTGTATCAGTGCGAAACCGCCATAGGGTGCAGGGCTTGTCCCCGCCCGTCGTTGTTTGTGTGCATCCGAGGCTGATAACCGCTTACCAGCTGTAACAATGGCGGGCGGGGGCAAGCTCCGCTCCCTACTGTGCTTGGCTTAGCGGCGCTTTTTGGTGATGGCTACCGATGGGTACTTGATGCTCACTTTTTTCCAGTACACATAGTTGCCGGTTTTGGCCTCGATGAGGTAGGTGCCGGCCGGGATACGACCCAAGTCCACGGGCTCACCGGTGTTGTTGGCCGGGTCGAGGGCGGTGGTGTACACGGGCTGTTTCTTATAGTTGGTCATCACCAGCGTGCCGGGCTTGGTGAACTGCTGGGTGAAGCTGAGCATAATACTCTGCCCGCTCGACGACGGGAATACGTCGATGCCCGAGAGGGTTTCCACGCGCTTGATGGGACCGTTGAGCGTTACGGGCTCGGCTTCCGACTTGGTTTTGACCTCAGTGCCGTCGGCAGCTTTGGTTTTGGTTTTCACCTTGGTCTGAGCCTGCACGGCCGAGAAGGAGAGGAGCGTGGCGGCCAGGGCGAGCAGAACGGGGCGTTTCATATGCGGTAAAAAAGAGTGTAGCGAAGGGAAGTTGGTTCGGGGAGGCTTGTTTGCATACTCCGTACCAATTTTTGCGCAAGCTTACGCAAAACCTTCGCAAAGCGCCGAAAACCGGCTTTACACGCTGTTTGCCGGGTGCCGGAAGCCAATAAAAGGCAGCAGGCCGTGCATTCCTACTTATTTTTCCTGCCTACCTTCGTTATTGGTAGTGCTTAGGGCTTGGCGCGTAGTGCTTAGGCCCGGCTTCGGGCTCGAGCCCGCCCAACAGTGGCATAAGCACTACGCACCAGGCACTAAACTCTACAACCGAAATGCTCCGGACTCATACCTGCGGCGAATTGCGCCCCGAACACGTTGGTCAAACCGTTACGCTCTGCGGCTGGGTGCAGCGCACCCGCGACAAAGGCGGCATTCTGTGGGTGGACCTGCGCGACCGGTACGGCCTCACGCAGCTGGCCCTGGAAGAAGGCGTGGAAACGGCCGAAGTGCGCGAGCAGGCCCGGCAGCTGGGCCGCGAGTTTGTGCTGTGCGTGACCGGCAAAGTGGCCGAGCGTCACTCCAAAAACGACAAAATGCCCACCGGCGGCATCGAAATTCGGGTGGAGAAGCTGGAGGTGCTCAACCCCGCCAAGCTGCCGCCCTTCCTGATTGAGGACGACACCGACGGCGGCGACGACCTGCGGATGAAGTACCGCTACCTGGACCTGCGCCGCGCCCCCGTGCGCCAGAACCTGATGCTGCGCCACCGCGTGGCCCAGGCCACCCGCCGCTACCTCGACGGCCAGGAGTTCATTGAAGTGGAAACGCCGGTGCTCATCAAGAGCACGCCCGAAGGCGCCCGCGACTTTGTGGTGCCTTCCCGCATGAACCCCGGCGAGTTCTACGCCCTGCCCCAGAGCCCCCAAACATTCAAGCAGCTGCTGATGGTGTCGGGCTTCGACCGGTATTTCCAGATTGTGAAGTGCTTCCGCGACGAGGACCTGCGGGCCGACCGTCAGCCCGAATTCACGCAGATTGACTGCGAAATGTCGTTTGTGGAGCAGGAAGACATCCTCAACACCTTCGAAGGGCTGGTGCAGTACCTGTTCCGCGAGGTGAAGAACCTGGAAATCGGCCAGCTGCCCCGCATGACTTACGCCGACGCCATGCGCTATTACGGTAACGACAAGCCCGACACGCGCTTCGAGATGAAATTCGTGGAGCTGAACGACGTGGCCAAGGGTCACGGCTTCCCGGTGTTTGAGGCCGCCGGTCTGGTGGTGGGCATCTGCGCCACCGGCGCGGCCAGCTACACCCGCAAGCAGCTCGACGAGCTGACCGAGTACGTGAAGCGCCCCCAGATTGGTGCCACCGGCCTGGTGTACGCCCGCGTGGAAGCCGATGGTCAGGTTAAGTCTTCGGTGGATAAGTTTTACTCGCAGGAGGTGCTGCAGCAGTGGAAAGCCGCCTTCAATGCCCAGCCCGGCGACCTGCTGCTGATTCTGGCCGGCGAACCGAACAAAACCCGCAAGGCGCTTTCGGAGCTGCGCCTGGAAATGGGCCAGCGCCTCGGCCTGCGCGACAAAGATACCTTCTCGGCCCTGTGGGTGGTGGATTTCCCGCTGCTGGAGTACATCGAGGAGGAAGGCCGCTACTTCGCCATGCACCACCCCTTCACCTCGCCCAAACCCGAAGACGTAGCTCTACTGGCCTGGCCCGATACGATTGGGGAAGTGCGCGCCAATGCCTACGACATGGTGATTAACGGCGTGGAAGTAGGCGGCGGCTCCATCCGCATCCACGACCGCACGGTGCAGGCCCAGATGTTCGGGCTGCTCGGCTTCAGTCCCGAGGAGGCCCAGGCCCAGTTCGGCTTCCTGCTCGACGCCTTTGAGTACGGCGCGCCGCCCCACGGTGGCATTGCCTTCGGCTTCGACCGTCTCTGCAGCCTCTTCGGCGGCGCCGACAGCATCCGCGACTTCATTGCCTTCCCCAAAAACAACTCCGGCCGCGACGTGATGATTGACTCGCCCTCCCAGATTTCGGACGCGCAGCTGAAGGAGCTGAGCATAAAAACCGATGTGGTAGCGGGCAAGTAAGCTGATGAGTTCAAATTCAGGGAAAGACGAATCGCAGACCTTCGAGCACGAGATACACTACTCACAGAGTAGTATTGTAGCTGATGGATTTTTGGCTTTACTTTTCCTTGGAATAGCCATTTGGATTGCGGTAATAGGTAGCTTTTGGAGCGCTCTATTTTTCAGTGGAATAGCTTTGTTTACTGTATTCCGTGCAGTGAAACGAGCACGGGTTTCTGGCCCGGCCCTAAAATTTGGCCGGGCCGGAATATGGACTGAGAAGCTTGGTATGAAAGCCTGGCATCAGGTTACTGCAGCGATTCAAGTACATGTGGGTACCCAAGGTAATGCTTCGAACTATTTGTCTATTATGCAGCGCAGTAGTGCCGAATTAGTACTGCAACGCATTTTAGTTGATGATCTAGACGTCGACGAACGAACCTTGCAGGTGTGGTTAAAGAAATACACTGCTGGTTAACTTTGCTACCACTTTATCAGGTAACAAAAGCGGCGTCTGATACATCAGACGCCGCTTGTTGTTTTTATTATTTTCAGTGTATGAATATCGATTTGGAAAGCGCCTTCATCAACGAATATGTGGTGAAGAATAAGCGCCAGCGCTACTTAGGCTTTATTACGTTACCGAAGCGGCGAAAGACATTTCTTGAAATGCTTTATCATGGTCGAGACTTGGATAAAGGTAGGTTTGAGGCGGTAGGGGGTAATTATGAGATAGAAATAGGAAAATGAATAAAGGGCAGGCAAATCACCTCCTGTTACATCATTTCCGTCAATTCAGCTTTGGATGGCAGGCAGATGCCTGTTAAAAATGCTCTGGCGGAAATTGTAGCGTATACCGAAGGTATCATACTGATATTCGGACAATGCGAGCTTATCTATTACCTGGGCGAAGCACCCCATAACGAATATCTGAGCTTATGAACTGCTCGTGATGCTTCAGGATGATTTAGCGTCTTTACCGCCACACCATGTTTTCCTTGAACTCCACCGGGTACATGTTCAGATACTGCACGATACGCGGATACGTGCCGCGGTTGGGGCTGCTGCCGTGGGGCAGGAAATGGTGCCAGATGACGAAATCCCCGGCATTGGCGGCAATGGGTACGGCCTGCGCATTCAGGTTGACGCAGCGCGGGTCGGTGCCGGGCGGCAGGCTGTTCAGCCACGTTTCCAGCGTACGGTGAAAGCCGGGCACACAGCAGAAGGCGCCCTGTTCAGCGGGCGTATCACAGAGGTAGAGCAGGCCCTGGGTGCCGAAGCGGAACGGAGGCTGCAGGCTCATATCCCAGTGCAGGTGCGGGCCCTGGAAGGGTAAGTTTGGGGTTTCGGGCGGGTTGAAGCTGGTACGGTCGGTGGTTTTCCAGAGGTCAGCCGTTTTCCAGAGCTGGGCAAAGGCTTTGTGGATGCGCCTGGACTGCCGGTTGGCCTGCAGCGTAGGGTGGTGATAAAACTCCATCATAATGCCCTTGCCAATAGGCCGCTGGTACCATGTGGCCGGCTCGTGCGGGTTCATGCCCAAGGCTTCCCACACGGCCAGCTCCGTGGCCCGAGCCTGCTCCTGAGAAATGGCCTCCCGGACTATCACATAGCCGTTTTCTGCCCAGAAAGCCAGGTCGTCGGGGCTGAGGACGTCGGGATCCTGCTCCAACTCGCGCAGACTTTCCTGCAACGCTTCAGGGTATGACTGGCCGGAAAACAGACTGTTCAACCGGGCAATCTGGAGCGGGTCGGGCTGACCATTGTGCTTCTGCCGAATCCACTGCTCAAACTCCGAAAAGCTGGGGGCGTGCTGCCCCAGGTATTGCAGGGTTTCTTCTAGGGGCAGGCCCAGACCGTTCAGCAGCAGATTGTCCAGCCGCCAGCTGTCGGGAGTTGGCTCCTGGAATACCCCCTGGCGCTTAGCCATACTGCGGGACCAGAAGTTTTTCAGATACAACACCCCCAGCTCGCCGGTTTCCTCTGGGTTGCTGATAGAGTAAGATGATGCCATAGCGGTTCTGAAACAGTGGATGCGCCACCTGTTGCGGCCTGTAGTTCGTGTGAGGCCGCCAATATACACTTGCTGTGAGGAGAACCGGTGTACAGCATTGCAAACAGCAAGTGTGCTCTCTGGACAGACAACTGCAGGACAGAGGCGCATAATGACAGTAATTCGATAGATTCAGCCACCAGATCAGGCAGCTGTTATGCTATGAACTATTTCACTGTCGTTCGGATACTTGCGTGCGGCCTGATAGCCGCCCTGCTGGTCCGGCCGCTCCATGCCCAGCCGGCACCCGTGTTTCGCACCCTCACAGCCCAGGATGGCCTGGTCCAGAACAGCGTGCTGGCGGCCGTGCAGGACCAGCGGGGCTTCATGTGGCTGGGCACCCAGGATGGCCTTTCCCGTTACGACGGCAGCCAGTGCCGCACCTTTCGCAACGACCCCCAGCGCCCCGGCAGCCTCAGCAGCAACTTCATTCTCTCACTCACTGAGGACCGCGCCGGTACCTTATGGGTGGGCACGGGTGGGGGCGGGGTCTGCCGTTACTCGCCGCTGACCGGTCGGTTTCAGGTATTCCAGACCTCGACGCCTGACACTACCGGCCTCACCGACGACTTTATTCGGGCATTGCTGACCGACCGACAGGGCCGTGTGTGGGTGGGTACCGAAGGAGGGCTGCACCGCTGGAATGCTAAAGCGCAACGCTTCCGATCTATTCAGGCCGCAGGTATTTCCCTGGTGCGTGGAAACTCCATTCGGGCCCTGGCTGCTACTCCTGCTGGGCAGCTATGGGTGGGTACCGGAGCCGGGCAGGTGGCGTGGTTCGACAGCATCCGGCAGCAGCTGAGGCCGCTGATCAGTTTTTATGCCGCCAGTCCTATAACGGCGTTGGCCGTGGGGCCAGCGGGTACTCTGTGGGTCGGCACCGAAGCGAATGGCCTATACCAGTTGACTACCAGTGGCGCAGGAAAAGTGCTGCGGAGCTACCAGGCCGCGCCCGGTGGACTGGCAGGCAACAGCATCCGGGCGCTGTGCTTCGTGCCCGATGGGCGGCTGTGGATTGGTACGGCCACGGGATTAAGCTGCCTGAACCCCGGTACGCAACAACTGACCACGGTTCATCAGCAGCCAGGCCAGCCGCTGAGTCTGCCTTCCGATGCCATTCAGAGCATCACCCTCGACCGGCTGGGTCTGGTCTGGGTCGGAACCGATAAGGGCATAGCCCGCTGCGACTCCCGGCCTCCGGCGTTCGGAGCCGTGCCGCTTGGGGCTGCCATGGGCGTATGGGCCGTGCTGGAAGCCCCCGATGGCACCGTGTGGGTCGGTACGGAAAGCCAGGGGCTGGCGCGCTACCAGGCAGGTACCGGCCAGCGGCAGATGTTTCAGTATGATGCCCGCAACCCCGCCAGCCTCAGTCAGGATTACGTGCGTGCCCTGTGCCTGGACCGGGCCGGCAGGCTGTGGATAGGCACCCAGAACCAGGGCCTCGACTGCCTGGAGCCGGGCAGCAGCCGGTTTCGCCATTTCCGTCATCAGCCCACCAATCCGGCTTCCCTGGGGGATAATTTCATCCGGGCGCTGTACGAAGATAGTCGGGGCCGCATCTGGATTGGGACGGAAGGCGGCCTGAGCCAATACACGCCTGCTACCGGCCGGTTCCGCACGTTCCGGAACACCCCCGGCGACTCCGCTAGCCTTGGCAATAATTTTGTGCGCGTGATGCTGGAAGACCGGCGGCGGGACGTGCTCTGGATTGGAACGGGCGGGGGCGGCCTTAACTGCCTGGATATGCGCACGGGCCGGTTCCGCAGCTACCGCGCCAATGCCCGCAACCCGCGCAGCCTCAGCAGCAACTTTGTGCGCTCCTTGCTGCAGGATCACAACGGAACTATTTGGGTAGGTACGGAAGGTGGTGGCCTGTGCCGGCTGAATGATGCCCGAAAAGGCTGGTTTACTACGTACCGGGAGCCACAGGGCCTGCCCAATGATGTGGTGTATGGCTTGCTGGAAGATGCACAAAAGCACCTGTGGCTGTCCACCAACAAAGGCCTGGCCCGCTTTACCCCCGCCACCAAACAGATCCTCACTTTTGATCAGCAAGCCGGTCTACTACAGGATGAGTACAATGCCGGAGCCGCTCATCGGGGCCGCACGGGCCTGCTGTATTTCGGCGGCGTGAACGGACTGGTGGTGTTCCGGCCCGCTGCTGTTCGGCCTAACACGGTACTGCCGCCGGTGGTACTCACGGGCCTGCGCCGCCTCAACCAACCCCTCGACCTGCCCGATACCAGTATCACGGAGCGGCGGGTGCTGCGCCTCTCGCCCCAGGATTACGTGTTTACGCTGGAATTTGCGGCGCTCAACTACCGGCAGCCCGAGAAAAACCGCTACGCGTATCTGCTGGAAGGCTTTGATCCGGACTGGGTATCCACGGGTGTGCGGCACGAGGCAACGTATTCCAACCTGGACCCCGGTACCTATACCTTCCGGGTGCGGGCTACCAACAACGACGGCCTGTGGAACCCGATAGGCACTACCCTGCGCATTGTGGTGGACCCGCCCTGGTACCGTACCTGGTGGTTCCGGATTGGGCTGAGCTGGGTAGTGTTTGCGCTGCTGTTTCTGCTGTACCGGCTGCGGGTGCGGCAGCTGCTGGCTCTGGAGCAGGTGCGCCACGGCATTGCCCGCGACCTGCACGATGACATGGGCTCCACGCTCAGTAGCATCTCCATTCTCAGCCAGATTGCCCGCAACCACCAGCGTCAGCACCGGCCCGAGCAGGCTGCCGCCGTGCTGGAGCAGATTGGCGACTCCTCGCGCCGTATGCTGGACGCCATGGACGATATCGTGTGGGCCATCAACCCCGCCCACGATGGGCTGGATGACGTGACGGCCCGCATGCGCCGGCTGGCCTCGGAGGTGCTGGAGTCGGCGGGTATTGACTTTACGTTCCGGGCCGATGCTGCTCTGCAAAGTCTGCGGTTTGATATGCGGGCCCGGCGGGAGTTTTTTCTGCTGTTCAAGGAGGCTCTCAACAACCTGGTCAAATATGCCCACTGCCACCACGCGGCCATTACGCTGGAATACCGGCAGGGGCGGCTGCTGCTCATGGTGCAGGATGATGGCGTAGGGTTCGATCTGGCTGCTCCGGCCCAGGGTGGCGGCAACGGCCTCACCAACATGCGCACCCGCGCCGAAGCCCTGCACGGCCAGCTGACTATTCAATCGGCCCCCGGCAAAGGCACTATCCTGCGCCTGAGCGTACCAATGGGCTGAATGAGGCCTCATTCCGCTCACATCATCATGCAGTAGCATCTCGTAAGCGGGCTGAGTATCTTAGCTAAAATCCCCCTCCTGTCACGTGTCATCATGCAAGCCGCCTCACGCGTTCTGATTTATGAAGATAATCCCGACCTACGGGCCAGCCTGAGCCAGCTGCTGAGCAGTGCCCCGGAGTTGGAACTCGCCGCGGCGTTGGGAAACTGCACCCGGGCCGAAGAGGACGTGGCGCAGTTTCAGCCGGATGTAGTGCTGATGGATATCGACATGCCCGGCTGTACGGGCATTGAAGGGCTGCGCCGCATTAAGCAGGTAGCGCCCCACATTCAGGTGGTGATGCTCACGGTATTCGAGGAGAATGAGCGGGTGTTTGAGGCCGTGTGCGCTGGTGCCGATGGATACCTGCTGAAAAAGACGCCCCCAATCAAAATACTGGAAGCCATTGGCGAAGTCCGGTCCGGGGGCGCGCCCATGACGCCCGCCATTGCCCGCCAAGTGTTGCGGCTGTTCCCGCGGCCTATGCCCCGGCAGCAACCCGATGAGCAGAACGGCGTTTTGAGTGCCCGGGAGCAGGAAATTCTGCGGCTGCTGGTGGAAGGCTATAGCTACAAGATGATTGCCGCCGACCGGGGAATCAGTATCGACACCGTCCGTTCTCACATCAAAAAAATCTACGAGAAACTGCACGTACGCTCCATGACGGAGGCCGTGAGCAAAGCCCTGCGTCAGGGGCTCACGTAGCTGTCGGCAGGAGGTAGTGCTGGCGCTGATACGGCCCACGTGCTCACCGATTCACATCATTATGCTATTGATTCGGGTAGGGTGATTATGCAAATTGCTAGTGCCCAACGGCTCCGGCGAAGCAGCTTCTGGTTGCGGGACATCCGGGGCCGGCTGGGCGGCCGCCTTACTTGCTCCCAACGCCATGCGCAAACCTCGCCGTCAACTGCTGATTACTTTGCTGGGTCTTTGGCTTACCAACCGCCCTGCGTTGGCCTGATGCCATCCATTGCGTCCGGCTCCTATTCCTTGCAGCGCATCTGACAGGTACGCTGCCCGCATCTGTTATGGCCCGCCTTACCCCGCTATCTGCCGGGTGGGGCGGGCCTTTTTAGATCTTCTCGTTTGCCTCAGAATGCGGTGCTACGCTGCTTTTGCCATTGTTACCTCCTATATTTCCTTATTCGCTCCGCCTTATTGCTCCGTTGCTATGCGCCTGCTCCGCGACCTGAAGCTCGATGAAGTATTCGTGCTCGATATTGAAACCGTGCCTTGCGTGGGCAACCACGACGACCTGCACGAGATGCTGAAGGAACTGTGGGAGCACAAGTGTCACGCCCTGCGCCGCGAGAAAGGCTGGATTTCCCACCACGACCATATTGCGCCTCTGCCCGATACTTTGCACGCCGCCGCCCTGTTTGAGCAGGCCGGCATTTACGCCGAGTTCGGGCGGGTGGTGTGCATTTCGCTGGGCCGGTTCCGCACGGCCGCCGATGGGCGAGTGAGCTTCAGCGTGAAGTCGTTTTACGGGCACGATGAGCGGCAACTGCTGCGGGAGTTCAGCGCCGTTATCAGCCAGCGGCCCCAGTTCCGGCTGTGCGGCCACAACGCCAAAGAGTTCGATTTACCCTACCTGTCGCGCCGCATCCTCATTAACGGCCTGGAACTGCCCCCGCACCTGGATACGGCCGGGAAAAAGCCCTGGGAAGTGAGCCACCTGGATACCATGGAGCTGTGGAAGTTCGGGGACCGGAAGTCCTTTACCTCCCTGAGTCTGCTGGCCGCCATGTTCGGCATTCCCACGCCCAAAGACGACATTCAGGGCAAGGACGTGGCGCGGGTGTATTATCAGGAAAAGGACTTGCCGCGTATTGCGCGCTACTGCCAGAAGGACATTATCACCACGGCCCGGCTGCTCCAGAAATTCCGGGGTGAGGAGCCTTTCCCGGACGAAGCCGTGGTCTATGCCAATGAAGAAACCGTGGTGCTGCGTCGCGCCTGATATCTCGCTACGCACCCTTTTTCTGTGCCCCACAGCTGCCGGCTCTGTAAAAGAGGCGGCGCTTTTTTTGTCCTTTATGATAAATATTTAAATAAAAAATGTAGTTTTATTTATGTTGGATTTAACGGGATGGTAAGAATGGAACAGACTCTGACAAGCGTTACGCAATTCTCTTTCAGCCACGACCTGCTGGAGCAGCTGGCGCAGGAAACCCAGGAAAGTGTTAGTACACTCCGTGCCGCCCTCACTCGGGCCGTTCCGGTTGCCGTACAGGCATTGGCCGGTCGGGTAAGCGGACCCGATGGCCCGGCCACCATCTGGAAGCTGGGCCGCGAAGCCTACGGAGCCAGTGTGCTGGAGCCCATGGCCGCCGAAATCCACCAGGGCTGGATTACCCGGGGCGAATCGTTGATGCGCGGTTTGCTGGGCGAAACCTACCACTTTACCGCTCTGCGGATAGCTACGGCGGCCAATTTTGGGCTGCCGGCCGCCGAGCGGGTATTGAGCGCGGCGGCCGTGGCGGCATTGGGCGTCATCGGGGAGCATAGTCAGGAGCACAATCTCACGCCCGAGGCACTGGCCACTTGGCTGGTGCAGGAGGGCAGCAGCCTGTCCGGGACACTGCTGCCGGAAACGTCCGCAACGCCCGCTGTACCCGGTCTGAATTCCGCAACGGCTTCAACAAGCCTCACTGCGGGAACATGGGCCCCGGCAGGAGGGGGGCAGACGTATACGCCCCCGGCACCTCCGCTACCAGCGCGCACGCCGGTGCGGTGGCAGTGGGGGGCATTGCTGCTGGCCGCTGTGGTGCTGGGCTACGTATTTGGTAACTGGCAGGATCTACGCTTTGGGGCAGACAGAAACTCGTTGGCTGCTACCACGGCCGTCACGCCAACGCCTGCCAACGGTACTACCGCCCCCGACGGACAGCCCGGCCGCTACGATGCCAGCAGCGGCAACTACATCTACGACACCGGCCAGCCACTCATCCTGCACCTGGCCGACGGCACTACCCAGAAGGTAGGGGCTACTTCTACCGAAAACCGACTCTACACCTTCCTGGCCGATCCTACCCAACAGGTAGATTCCGTGAACCGGACTAAGGGCTGGATCAACTTTGATAGGGTATACTTTGAGCCTGGGGCCACCACCCTCACTGATGAGTCGTTTCTGCAACTGCGTAACGTGGCCAGCATCCTCAAAACCTTCCCGACTTCGATAGTGAAAATAGGAGGGTACACTGATAGCACCGGCAACCCGCTCAAAAACTTCCAGCTCAGTGAGGAACGGGCCAAAACGGCCATGCTGGCCATTGCCGGTATGGGTGTTGATATCAATCGGGTGCAGGCCAAAGGCTACGGCGGTAAGTACTTCATCACACCCAACACCACGCCCGAAGGCCGCGCCCTCAACCGCCGCATCAGCATTCGGGTAATTAAGAAGTGAGTAGCATGGGGTGGCGTTGAAGCTGTTGAGGAAGTTATCCGACCAAGTTGAACGTCATACAGAGGCGTAGCGAAGCATGACGTTCAACTTGGTTCCTGAACAGATTTCTTGATTCGCTAAATAGATAATAATCAATCCTGTGTAATCCATGCTCACTTCGTAATGGCTTCTGATCGTGCCAGCTCCAATGCCTTTTCCAGCACCGGGTCGTGCTGGCGTTGCAGGTCGGACAGGGTGTTTTCGACGGATACGGTGGGGACTACGCCGGTGTCTTCCAGCGGCTGGCCGGTGGGGGAGGTGTAGCGCTGGTTGGAGAGTGTTACTTCCAGCCCGTTGGCCAGGCGCAGGCTGTGCATGTCGGAGAGCATGCCCTTGGTGGCGGTGCCTATTTGCGTTACCTGCGACATACTTCGCAGGGCCATGGTGAGGTCTTCGGCGGCGCTGGCGGTTTGGTCGGAGGTGAGCAGCAGTACCGGGCCGGTAAAGCGCGGGCCGGCGGCAGGCGTCACGTACACGGGTTGGGGCTCGGTAAATTGCGCGTAGCCGCCCGGCTGGCGCACGGCTTTGTAGCCGGCCAGGGTGCGGGCCGTGGCAAAGTGCCCGGCCAGGGCGGTGCCGCTGTGGCCGCCGCCGTTGTCGCGCACGTCCAGTATCAGCGTCTGGCAGCCCTGAAGCTGCTGCAACGCCTGCGAAAACAGCTTTTCCAGCCGCTGCTGGTCCTTGCGTTCCTGCGCATCCGTGCCGAGGGCCCCGGTTACGTCGGCAAAGCAGCGGGTAAGGTGCAGGTAGCCCACCGTGCCGCTCCGACTGAAGTAGATGGGCTGCTTACCCTTGAAATCGGGCCCCAGCCCCTTCAGTGGGCCGAAGCCGGCCGCCTGTAGCTGCTGCGTGGCTACTCGCCAGAACTCGAGCTGCACGGCCTTGAAGGTTTGCTTGAACGCGTTGCGGCGGCTCTCGCCCTTGAACAGGATGGTTTCGCCCCGGCTGATGGTGATGTGGCCGTCGTGCAGCGGCTCCACCATGCGGCGCAGCAGCTGCACCAGCGAGTCGGGCGGGGTTTGGGCCGAAACGCGTGGGCGGTAGGTGCGGTACATGGCGTCCCAGTCGACTTGTTTCAGCGGGAAAAAGGCGTACTGGTCGCGGAAGCCCTGCCAGAACTGCTCGAAGCTTTGCTCGGGTAGGCTAAGGGCGGCAGCGGCCGGCTGCCCGGCCGGCGCTACTGATTGCGCCTGAGTGGGGCCGGCCAGTGCCAGCAGCGCGGGAAGCAGGAAGCGGAATTTCATAGCGGGTAGTAAAGAAGCGGAGCAGAACCGCCGCAAGTATAGCCATCGACCCGCAATGCGCCTACCCGGCCCGCAACAGCACAGTGCCCCGCCGGCCGGTAGCCAGCACCTCGGTGGGCCCGGCCGGTACCAACTGGCTGAAGCGGCCTAACAGCGGCACCCAGTGGCTTCCATCGGTGGAGGTGAACAGCTGCCCTTCACCGCTCAGGTACAGCAGTCCCGCGCCCAACGGTACAACCGGCCCGTACTCATCGGAGGCCGGCAACGGAAGACGATGGCTAAGGTCGGTAAGGGGCAGCAGCGCCGACTGGTGCCGCACGAAACGCTGCCCTCCGGCCGCCACCAGCCGCAGCGGCGGCCACACGCCCGCAAGGCGGGTGCTGGTAGCCGGCGGGCCGGGCTGGTGCAGCAGCGCCGTACCCGCTCCCGCGGGCGTGAGCAGTTCCTCAGGCGGCAGCTGCTGCAGAATATTAAGCGCATCGTCGAACCACAAAACCCGTTCGGCCGGGTGTAGCAGCTCCACTATGCCCCAGCGCAGGTGCTGCACACCGGCGGCATCAGCGAATAACAGGGTATTATCGGAGGCCAGCCAGTGGGTGAGGTTGCGGGCGGTGTGCAGGAGTTTGGGGCCCGTGGGCGTCCAGCGGCTGATGGTGGTTTCCGGTACCAGCACATCCAGCAGCAGCAACTCAGGGCCTACCGCCACCAGCCCCGCGGGCCGGCGCAGCGGGAACTGCGGAAACTGCTCGGCCGGGCGGCCATCCAGCGGGACGCGCGTGAGAATGGACGCCGCACTCCGGCTGGACAGCGGCGTTCCGAAAGTGTAGAAGGCATCCTGCTAATGGGCCAGCCCGGCGTAAGTGAACGGATTTTGGGTCGGAAAGCTGTAGCGGCTGGTGATGGTGCCATCGTCGGCTACGTGCCAGAGGTGGTCCGCTGCCCGCACGTACAGACCGTGGGGTGTACGGAGGGCGTTTTCGGCCAGACGGATAGAGGGTAGAGGTAGTTGATGTATAGAAATGGTGACTCACCCCCGGCCCCTGGTTCGCTTGATGCGCGAAGCCTTGAGGAGAGGAGGGCGGACGAATAGCGGCGGTGGAAGTACATGTGATGTCATCTTGCCGCACAATGATAGTACCGCCCTTCCGCGGACAGATGTAATAATTGAAACGTCATGCAGAGGCGCAGCCGAAGCATGACGTGCTACTTCCCTAAACAACCAACATAAAAAACGCCCCGGCCGGGGAGGGCAGGGGCGTTTGAAGGGTTCAGGCAGATAGAGCTTACAGCACGCCGGCCACCAGACCGGGCAACACGCCCAGCAGTACCGTGAGGGCGGCCAGCAGCAGCAGCGCGCCCGCCTGGAAGGTGGTAACGGGCACCACTTCGTTGGTCGTCGCGTCGGTGTCGCGCATGTACATGGCAATGATAGGACGCAGGTAGTAGTAGATGCTCACCATCGACATCACCACGGCAAACACCACGAGGCCAATGTAGCCATTCTCCACGGCGGCCGAAAACACGAAGAACTTACCGAAGAAGCCACCCGTGAGCGGAATGCCGGCTAAGCTCAGCATCGATACCGTGAGCGAGAAGGCCAGCAGCGGGTTGGTCTTGGCTAGTCCGTTCAGTCCGTTGTAATCCTCGCGCTGCCGGGCATCAGCCACCAGCTTCACCACCCCGAAGGCGGCTACCGTGGCTACCGAGTAAGCCAAAGAGTAGAACAGAATGCCGTTGGCCGAAGCACCTTCCAGCTGACCGTTATACGCCACCAGCGCAATCAAAAGGTAGCCGGCGTGGGAGATGCTGGAGTAGGCCAGCATGCGCTTGATGCTGGTTTGGGCCACGGCGCCGACGTTGCCGATGAGCAGCGTGAGTACGCACATGGCCGTCAGGGTGGGCAGCCAGATGCCTTGGGCGTTGGCGGCCGGGAAGGCCTGCACCAGCAGCTTCAGGAAGGCGGCGAAACCGGCCGTCTTCACAATGGTGCTCATGAAAGCGGCGAAGAACGTGGGCGTACCCTCGTACACGTCGGGCGTCCAGAAGTGGAACGGCGCGGCCGACACTTTGAAGCCAATACCAATCAGCATCAGCAGCATGCCAATGTAAAGCATGGGCTTCAGCGACTCGAAACCGGGAGCCGGGTTCTGCACCGCGAAGCTGATTTCGCTGAGCACGAACGTGCCGGTAGCGCCATACAGCAGCGCCATGCCGAACAGCAGGATGCCGGTGAAGAAGGCACCCATCAGGAAGTACTTGAGGGCGGCCTCGTTGGAGCGCAGGTTGCGCTTATCGGAGCCGGCCAGCACGTACATGGCCACGCTCAGGATTTCGATGCCCAGGAACAGCATCAGCAGGTGGTTGTAGCTCACCAGCATGATAGCGCCCACCAACGAGAACAGCAACAGCGAGTAGTACTCGGCTAGGTTGGCCTCGCCGTCGAGCACGTACTTCTGGGAGAAGGGAATCAGCACCAGCGCCGTGAGCAGCACGATGCCCGTGAAGGCCACCGAGAAGTTGTCGATGGTGAGCATGCCGTTGAAGAACGACTGCGTGCTACCCCAGTCGAGGAAGTTCACCGTCAGGATACCACCCAGGATGAGCATCATCACGGGCAGCAGCAGCCGGTTGGAGCGACGGAACCCGAGAAACAGGTTACCCAGGCCCAGAACGGAAAGTAGAATGATGGAATTCATATGGTCGGGACCCCACCCCCCGGCCCCCTCCCCTCCGGGAGAGGGGGAGCCAGACGAAGATGTAGCGGGCTCTTGTTAGACTACAAACTAGGAGTTAAAAAGCTACTGCTAGAGCCCCTCTCCCGGAGGGGAGGGGTTGGGGAGGGGTTACCGTTTAACTACCTCGTTCAGAATGTTCATCACGCTGCCTTCCGACAGGTGCAGGAACGTGTTGGGGAACAGGCCAATCCAGAATACCAGCACGATGAGCGGCACCAGCAGGGCCAGCTCCGAGCCGGTGAGGTCGGTGAAGGTTTCGGTGAACGAGGAATCGGGGCCGAGCATCACGCGCTGGAACATGCGCAGCAAGTACACCGCGCCCAGGATGATGGTCACGCCGGCCACGGCGCCCATCCAGTGGTTGAACTGGTACACGCCGGCCAGCAGCAGGAACTCGCCTACGAAGCCGTTGGTGAGGGGCAGCGCCACCGTGCCCAGCAGCAGCACCAGAAAGCACACCGTCAGCACGGGTGCTTTGCGGGTGAGGCCGCCCAGGTCGGCGATGTTGCGGGTGCCGGTGCGGCGCTCAATGGCGTCGGCAATGAAGAACATACCCACCACGTTCACACCGTGGGCCAGCATCTGAATGCTGGCGCCCTGCAGACCCATCTGGGTCAGCGAGAACACGCCGGCAATCATCAACCCCACGTGCGACAGAGACGAGTAAGCAATCAGGCGCTTCACGTCCTGCTGACGGATGGCAATGATGGCGCCGTAGATGATGCCGATGATAGCCAGAATCAGTACCAGGTTTTGCCAGTAGTCCACGCCCATCGGTACCACCGGCAGCAGCCAGCGCATGCAGCCGTAGATGCCCATTTTCAGCATGATGCCTGAGAGCAGCATGGTGGCCGGGGCCGGGGCCTCGGTGTAGGTGTCGGGCTGCCAGGTGTGGAAGGGGAAGATAGGCATCTTCACGGCGAAGGCCGCGAAAATCAGCCAGAACACCCACATCTGCGTGTCGGCAGTCAGGTTGAGGGCGTAGAACGAAGCCAGGGCCGAGTTGTGGGCCGAGAGGCCGTCGGCCGAGGGGCCGGTCTGGAAGTAGAGGTACACGAAGCCGGCCAGCATGAACAGCGAGCCGATGATGGTGTACAGGAAGAACTTGAACGTGACGCGCGCCCGGTTCACACCGCCCCACACACCAGCCAAGAAGTAAATCGGAATCAGGGCCACTTCCCACATGAAGTAGAACAGGAAGGCATCCTGAGCCGTGAACACGCCAATCAGACCGGTTTGCATGAACAGCACCAGCGCGTAGAACACCGACTCATTCTCGAAGTTGCGGCGGAAGGCGCTCAACAGAATCACCGGCACCAGCACGGCCGTCAGCAGCACCAGCAAGAGGCTCAGCCCGTCCATGCCCACCGCGAAGTGAATACCGGCCGAGGGAATCCAGTTCAGGTTGAAGCTGAATTGGCCGGAGTTGTTGGCGTTGAACGTGAGGGCCGCGTAGGCCGCCAGCGCAAATTCAACCAGGGCCGCGCCCAGCGCCGGAACCCGGGCCGCACGGCCTTTGAAGAAGTGCAGCAGCAGGGCGGCCGCCACGGGCCAGAGTAGAAGAAGGACAGTCAGCATGCGTTATCTGGATGCGGATGAAGCCGGTGAAAAAGTCCGGTCCGGCCGTCAGTAGAATTAGAATTTCCCGAAGTTCAGCGCCATCACCAGCACGATGCCCACCACCATCAGAATGAGGTAGGTTTCCACGGAGCCGGTTTGCACGTAGCGCAGGAGCTGGCCCCCGCCCATAGTCAGGCGGCCGAAGCCGTTCACGATGGGGTCGATGATGCCGTTTTCCACGTAGCGGAACAGGCCGCGCGAGAGCCACATGATGGGGCGCACGAACAGGGCGTTGTACAGCTCGTCGATGTAATACTTGTGGTAAATCAGGTTTTCGAGGAGGCCGCGCGACTCGCCGTCTTCCACCGGGCGCACCCCGCGGCTCACGTACTGCACGTAGGCCAGAATGATGCCCAGTACGCCCGCACCCACCGAGAGGCCGATGAGCATGAGCTCGGTGGCGTGGTCGGCGTGTACGCCGAAGGCAGCCGGGTTCAGCTGCTTGGAGTAAGTGAACAGCGGCGCGAGGTAGTTGGCCAGGTAGGCGTTTTCCTCACCCAGGAAGAAGGGCGCGTTCATGAAACCACCCACGGCGGCCAGAATAGCCAGCACGATGAGCGGCAGCGTCATGGAAGCCGGCGACTCGTGCAGGTGATGCTTCTGCTCCTCAGTGCCTCGGAACTCGCCGAAGAAGGTGAGGAACAGCAAACGGAACATGTAGAAGGCCGTCAGGAAGGCAGTGAACAAACCTACCGCGTACAGCACCTTGCTGTGCTCGAAGGCGTGCAGCAGGATTTCGTCTTTCGAGAAGAAGCCCGAGAAGGGCGGGATGCCGGCAATGGCCAGACAGCCTACGAAGAAGGTGATGAACGTAATGGGCAGCGACTTGCGCAGGCCGCCCATGCGGCGCATGTCCTGCTCGTTGCTCATAGCGTGAATCACGGAGCCCGCGCCCAGGAACATCAGCGCTTTGAAGAAGGCGTGGGTGAGGACGTGGAACAGGGAGGTGCTGTAGCCCATCACGCCCAAAGCCAAGAACATGTAGCCCAGCTGCGAAACGGTGGAGTAGGCCAGCACCTTCTTGATGTCGTTTTGGGCCAGGCCGATAGTGGCCGCAAACAGCGCGGTAGCCGCGCCAATGATGGCAATAACTTCGAGGGTATCGGGGGCCAGCGTGAACAGTACGTTGGCGCGCAGAATCATGTAGATACCGGCCGTTACCATGGTGGCGGCGTGAATCAGGGCCGAAACCGGGGTGGGGCCGGCCATAGCGTCGGGCAGCCAGGTATAGAGCGGCAGCTGGGCCGATTTACCGGTAGCGCCCACAAACAGCAGCAGGGTAATGGCCGTTACCACGCCCGTGCCAATCTGCAGCGTGCTGGCCTTCTGGAACACCTCGGCGTACTGTATCGAATCGAAGGTCAGGTAAATCAGGAAGATGCCGAGCAGGAAACCCAGGTCACCGACGCGGTTGATGATGAAGGCTTTCTTGGCGGCGTTGTTGTAGGCGGTATTCTTGTTCCAGAAGCCGATGAGCAGGTAGGAGCAGAGCCCCACGCCTTCCCAGCCGATGAACAGAATCACGAAGTTGGCGCCCAGCACCAGCACCAGCATGCTGAACACGAACAGGTTTAGGAAGCTGAAAAACTTGCCCACGTTCTCGTCGTGGTGCATGTAGCCGATGCTGTATACGTGAATCAGGAAACCCACGCCCGTCACGAGCAGCAGCATAATCAGGCTGAGCTGGTCGATCTGGTAGCTGAAGGGAATCTGCATCGAGCCGACCGAAATCCAGTCGAACAGTGTGACGGTGTACTGATACTGGAAGTTCAGGAACAGGAACACCGAAATGGCGAACGAGCCCAGCACCGCCAGGCTGCTGATGGCACCGGCCACCGTGCCCGAAAGCTTGCGGTTAAGTAGCCCGTTAATCAGAAAGCCCAAAAACGGCAGCAGCGGAATAAGCACGTACAAAAACGTGGAGTACGGCGCGCCGGCAGCGGGGATTACAGTTTCTTGCATAAGTCAGGGACTTGGGGACTCAGGGATTTAGAGACTTGGACTGGTCAATGCCAAGTCCTCAAGTCCCTGTGTCCCTAAGGCCCTTACCTAGAATTTCAGGCGGTTGAGCAGATTAACGTCGGTGTTTTGCAGGTTCCGGTAGATCATCACGATAATGGCCAGACCCACGGCCACTTCGGCGGCGGCCACGGCCATGATGAAGAACACGAAAATCTGCCCGTTAGGGTCGGCGCGGTAGGCCGAGAAGGCCGTCAGCAGTACGTTCACGGCGTTGAGCATCAGCTCCACGCACATGAAAATGATGATGGCGTTGCGCCGGGTAAGTACGCCCAGCACCCCGATGGAAAACAAAGCGGCGGCAAAGAAGACGTAGTACTGAAGCGGAACCGTTTGGATAACCTCGGGTATGTTCGGGTTCATGCGGAAGGGCTGACGGCGAAAAAGGATGCCTTACTTCAAGGAATGAGGTCAGGACAACTAGCCGGCAAAGGTATCCTGAAAATTGGAAAACGCCACCCTTTAAATTGACCTGTATGGCCGTAGGCGGGCGCGAAGATTCGCTGCGCAGGTTGGCTACGGACCGGCATTTGTACCTTTTTGTGAATAGGTGCGGCGGGGCCCGCCCGGCAAACCGTACTTTAGCACTTCCGCCACCGCAACTTCTCTTTCTATGAGCATTACCATTGGCAGCTTAGCTGAGCTGCAGCAGCACGAAGGCCAGGACCTCGGCATCACGCCCTGGCACATTATTACCCAGGAACAAATCAATCAATTCGCTGCCGCCACCCTGGATTTCCAGTGGATTCACACCGATCCCGAGCGCGCCGCCGCCGAATCGCCGTTTGGCGGGACTATTGCTCACGGCTACCTCACGCTGTCGTTGCTGCCCTATTTCTGGAACCAACTAGTGCAGGTGGAAAACCTGAAGATGCAGGTGAACTACGAAATCAGTGAGTTTCGCTTCAACCAGGCCGTGTTGGTAAATACTCCGGTACGCCTGCACGCCAAGCTGCTGGCCGTGAAAGACCTGCGCGGCATTGCCAAAGCCAATATTGGTGTAACAATGGAAATCGAAGGCCAGAAGAAGCCCGCTTACACCGGCGTTATTACGTTCCTGTACCACTTCTTGTAGGAGGAATTTCTGGCCATAGAACGTCATTCCGAGCGGAGCCGAGGAATCTCGCGTGCTGATGTTGTGATAGTAACCCTGACATCAGCACGCGAGATTCTTCGGCTCCGCTCGTAATGACGTTCTAACAGTTAGCCCAAATAAATTTCCATTTCCCGGTAAAGTATCTTCCGGCCTTCCACGTCTGTGTCAGCAGAATGGAAACCTTAGCTCTACCACTCGACGCTACACGCATGACGGCCGGCCACCAGGACCTGCAGATACAGGAAGCCGTGCGCACTCAACGGAAACGTCTGCTGGCGTTCATCCGCCGCCGTATTCCCGATGAAGCCGAGGCCGAAGACGTACTGCAGGACGTCTTTGCCGAGCTGGTGGAAAGTTACCGGGTAATGAAACCCGTAGAGCAGGCCGCCGCCTGGCTGTTCCGCGTCGCCCGCAACAAAATCACCGACCTCTACCGCCGCAAAAAGCCCGTTTCGCTGGAAAACGAAATGGCGGCCTTCTCTGCTGACGGCGACGAAAACTCGTTGCTGCTGGCTGACATTCTGCCGGCCGCAGATGACGCGCCCGAAAACCGCCTGCTGCGCGAAACCCTCATGGAAGCCCTCAGCGACGCACTAGCTGAGCTGCCCGCCGCCCAGCGCCAGGTATTCATCTGGCACGAACTGGAGGACAAGACCTTCCGCGAAATGGAGGAGGAAACCGGCGTCCCGCTGAAAACCCTGATTTCGCGCAAGCACTACGCCGTGCAACACCTGCGCAAACGCCTCCGCACGCTCTACACGGAGCTGTTTACTGATTAGTCTCTGTCATGCAGAGCGCAGCGAAGTATCTCGCGTGCTGACGTTGCAATGCTAGTCATACATCAACACGCGAGATGCTTCGCTGCGCTCTGCATGACGTTCTTCTAACACCCACTTCTATGAACCGGTCCTTCTGGCTGCTACGCGGCCTCAAATTCATACTGTTTGCTGTTCTGTTTGTAGCCGTAGCGGGCTACGTCACCATGCGCCTCTGGAACTGGCTGCTGCCCGACCTGTTCAACCTGCCCCTCATCAGCATCTGGCAGGCGTTGGGCTTGCTGGTGCTGTCCCGCATCCTGTTCGGGGGCTGGGGCGGCCGTGGCCACCGGGCCGGCTGGGCCCAGAAGCGCCGGATGTGGAAGCAGAAGATGGAGTCCCGCATGGCCGGACTCTCGCCCGAGGAACAGGAAAAATTCCGTCAGAAGATGGAAGGTGTCTGCAACGGCCCCGCCTGGATGCGACGACATAAAGCCGGTAACTCTGAATCGGCATCTTTGTAACGAAACCAACAGCGGCTCCTGAAAACTCAGGAGCCGCTGTTGGTTTCAGGTGTTGTATTGCAGCAGTAGCTGAGTCCGGGTGGCTGGTTGTTCCGCCTGCGTCATGGCGACGACGAACTGGGTAAAGCGCACTTCGTCGATATGAATCAGCCCTAGTGGAATCGTCAGCTCTTGGAAGCCCAGTTCTTTGGAGAGCCGCTTGAGCGCCTTCCCGATACCGGTTTTCCGTTGAGAAGGCTCAAATGCTTCCGGCACAATCAGGCACAGCAGTTTCTCCTTGTGTACCTGCATCAGGTACGCATCCTGAATGATTTCCCAGTTGATAAACTCGTGGTGAGCTACCCGGTCAAAGATGCCCAGCTCGTTAATAATAATCTGGGGCCGCCGGTCCAGGAGCTGAAACAGGCTAACCACACCACCCACCCCAAAAAATACGATACTCGCCCAGCCAACCAGTTTAGGGGCATCGGGCTTACGAATTATCCATAGCCCAATTGCCACGAATGCCGCGCAACCCAGCAACAGCTTTAACGCCCGCCACGGCGACTTGTATAGCCGAATTTCCATAATTCAATTATAGCAAAAAGGGGCACCTGAGGAATCAGGTGCCGCTTTCGGTTCGATAGTATTCCCGGTTGGCCAACAGATTCTGTAGCTCTCCTGCCCAGAAGGTATTCTCGGTAAATGCTGCTGAATCAATCGTAAGCAGTTTCAGGCGTAAATCAGCGAAAAGCTCATCACTAAAGTTAGCATCTAGGAAAGCATCTTCGCCATTTAGTGCCACAGTTTGCTTGCCAAACTCGCAGTATGCTATCAACGCCTCGGCTAATTGCCAAATGCTTGAATTCATATACTGAACAACAAAATCATTTTCATGATCCAACAATAGTATGTGTTGGGTTAGGCTGTCAATCACAATTGGATTGCCTCCCCCGTCTGAGCCGATACATACATAACGTTTAAAGCTGGCCGGTAGGAAATCATACTGAGTTGAAACTAGGTAAGGCGGATTATCCTGGGTTGCAAACGACAAAAAAGGTGCTGCATCTGTCGGTAGGCCAGCTTCCTCCAAAAATTGACGAGTACTACTGCTTAGATCAGCATCCGGCAATTGGATAGACGAGAATGTAGAGGTTGGCTGACCTTGAGCCGACCAGTATTCTTTAATTTCAGCAATAGTCATGAGCAAACATAAAAAAGCGCGGCGGCTGATGCATCAGCCGCCGCGCCTAGTTTCATTCGATAGTAAAGCTCATTTGCTTGTCAAACTCCGCTTGTTCCTCTTTACTCATTCGCCTGCGCATAAGCCGAATAGAATAACCGCCAATCAGTTTGCCGTTCTTCGTGTAGTTCCAGTCGGTGATTGAATCTTTATGAATAGCTACTTGCTGGCCGAATTTCACGGCTGTAATTACATCGGGTTGGTTGTCTATTACTCCAATGATAGAGTCGCCGTTAGCTCTTATATCCGTTAACCAGATGTGCTCATTTGTGCCATCTGGAATCGGAAATGCTGCTTTAACGCCAAAATTGTAAGCAGTGGTATCTCCACTGGCCAGAGCGGTTAGAAACTGGTTTACTGTCTCACGGCTTTGGCGAATTGCTTCAGCCATTTCCGGGTCATCGGTTTTGGCGAAATACATCTGCTTCTTAGCATCCCAGCCTGTCTCCTTTCCAGCGTGCTGACAACTGCCCAAAAGAAAGGCGGCCATCCCAAGAACCATCAAATGGTATCTCAAAGACAGCCGCCTATTGATTAGGTGCTTCACCTTAAAATAGGCTAGAAATTCCGCTCGCCTACTTCGCGCTTGCCGAGCATTACGGCGCCTACCATGGCTACCAGGAACAGCACAGAGGCCAGCTCAAACGGCAGCAGGTAATCGGTATAGAGCTTGAGGCCCAACTGGTCCACCATGCCAATTTGCGAGTTGAAGGCGGTACCCGTCACTCCAACTGGATGCACATCCTTCAGGGCCGCCACCAGAATCAGCAGGAGGGAGCCCCCGGCTACGGCCGCTGCAATTTTGGCCAGCGCGGGCTTATGCGGCTCCGTGTCCACGTTCAGGTTCAGGAACATAATCACGAACAGAAACAGTACCATAATGGCCCCGGCGTACACAATGATGTTCACGGCCGCTAGAAACTGCGCGTTCAGCAACAGGTAATGTCCTGATAAGGAAAAGAAGGTCAGAATCAGGAACAGTACGCTGTGCACCGGGTTTTTGGCAAATACTACACCCAGTGCGCTCAGCAGCGCCACAAACGACAGGAAGAGGAAAAGAGGAGACATCGAGTTAGTTGTCAGTTGTTAGTTGTCAGTTGTTAGGGCAGCGGCCGGTAGCAGTTGTGGCGAACAACTGACAACCAGCAACTAACAACTAAGCCATCCGGGCGCGCAGCGTGTCGGCCTGGTCAGCCGTGAGCTGGATACCGCGTACGGAACGCGCATCCGGCGACACGGGCTCTACCAAACGGTCTTTGCCGTAGATGAACTCATCCCGCTCGTAGCGTGGGGGCGCAATTTTATCGGGCTGCAGATACACGGCCGCCTTAGGGCAGGCTTCCTCACACAGGCCGCAGAAAATGCAGCGCAGCATGTTGATTTCGTAGCTGACGGCGTACTTCTCCTCGCGGTAGAGGCCTTCTTCACCTTTTTTCCGCTCGCCGGCCACCATCGTAATGGCTTCGGCGGGGCAGGCCACGGCGCACAGGCCACAGGCCGTGCACCGTTCCCGGCCCTGCTCGTCGCGCTTGAGCACGTGCAGGCCACGGAAAATGGGAGCGAAGGGACGCACCTCTTCGGGGTAGCGCACGGTGGCCTTCTTCATGAAGAAGTGGCGCATCGTAATGCTCAGACCCTGAAAGATGGCCGGCAGATAGGCCCGCTCAGCCAGCGTCATCGGCTTCTTCTCTAGTTTCTTGGCTCGGTTGGTGAGTTGCATACTATGGTTCCGTTTGCCGGGCAGCGGGAGTCGCCGCAAAGCAAAGTAAGTGAAGTTGTTACTTAAATCACGCCGGCCAGAATCAGGCCACCGGTGAGGACGATGTTGAACACGGCCAGCGGGATGAGGATAGTCCAGCCCAGGCGCATCAGCTGGTCGTAGCGGAAGCGCGGCAGGGTCCAGCGAATCCACATGAAGAAGAAGATGAAGGCGAAGATCTTCAGGAACAGACCCACGGTGCCCAGCAGGGTAATCAGGTTCTGAGCCGAAGCCAGTTCCCAGCCCTGGCTGTTCACGAACCAGTCGCGCAGCTCGTACTGGAAGGGGAAGTTGAAGCCGCCGAAGTACAGCACGCTCATCACGGCCGACACCACGAAGATGTTCACGTATTCCGAGAATAGGTACAAGCCCAGCTTCATCGACGAGTATTCGGTGTGGTAGCCGCCCACCAGCTCGGTTTCGCACTCGGGCAGGTCAAAGGGCGTGCGGTTGGTTTCAGCGAAGGCGCACACCAGGAAAATGATGAAGCCCAGCGGCTGTTTCACGATATTCCAAGTGTGCCACTCACCGGCCACCGACTGCTGCAACGTGATTTCGCGCAGGCTCAAAGTACCCGAAATCATCAGCACGGCAATCAGGGCCATGCCCATGGCCAGCTCGTAGCTGATGTTCTGCGAAGCCGCGCGGATGGCACCCAGCAGCGAGAACTTGTTGTTGGAAGCCCAGCCACCAATCATCACGCCGTACACCCCCAGCGACACTACGCCGAACACCCACAGCATGCCAATGTTGACCTCAATGCCCTGCAGGAAGAAGGCATTGTTGCCAAAGCTCATGTTGTTGCCGAACGGTATTACCGCCGACGACATCAGGGCCGTAATCATGGCCAGGCAGGGGCCGAACACGAACAGTGCTTTGTTGGCACCGCCGGGGAAGAATTCTTCCTTTGTGAACATCTTCACGGCATCAGCCAGCGGCTGCAGCAGGCCGTAGGGGCCGGCGCGGTCGGGGCCCACGCGGTCCTGCAGGAATGCGGCAATTACGCGTTCCGCGTAGGTGCAGTACGTCGCAATCAGCAGCGAAAGCGCAAATACGACGAAGATGACAATGGATTGCCAGCCTAGTGCGGGTAGTTCAATCATGTTTTTGAGCTGTTGGCTAATAGCTGTTAGCCATTAGCTTAATGTTCGGGGAAGTAGCAAAGAAAGCTAACAGCCAGCAGCCATCAGCTAACAGCTGAAAATCAGTTGCCGAGTTTCAGCGGCGGATTTTGCTGCAGGTCGCGGGTAGTGCTTTCGGGCAGGTCGGCTACTACCGATTGGTTGAGGACCGGTAGCTCGTAATGGTTGGCTGAGATAACCGAAGACCGGTCGATGTGGGCGGGGCCCTCAATGGTCCAGTCGGCGGTTTCCTTCTTCTCGAAGCGGCACTCGTTGCAGATCCACTCCTTCACTTCGCCGTACTGGTCCTTGCGGGCCGTGGTGCGCAGCACGTCGTTGCCTTTGTACCAGAGCACCACGTTGCCGGAGCACTTGGGGCAGTCACGGTGGGCATTCACGGGCTTGGTGAACCACACGCGCGACTTGAAGCGGAACGTCTTATCGGTCAGCGCGCCTACCGGGCACACGTCAATCACGTTGCCGGAGAAGTCGTTGTCGATGATGTTCTCGATGTATGTTCCGATTTCGGCAGCGTCACCGCGGCCCAGTACGCCGTGTACCCGGTCTCCTTTGGCAATCTGGTCGGCGGTGAACACGCAACGGTAGCACAGGATGCAGCGCGTCATGTGCAGCTGAATCAGCGGGCCAATGTCGATTTTCTCGAAGGTGCGACGCTCTTCCTGGTAGCGGGTAGTACTCACGCCGTGCTCGAAGGCGAAGTTCTGCAGGTCACACTCGCCCGCCTGGTCGCACACAGGGCAATCCAGGGGGTGGTTGATGAGCAACATCTCCACGATGCCCTTGCGGACGTCCAGCACCTGCGGGTTGGTGGTGTTTTCCACCACCATGCCATCCTGCACCGGCGTTACGCACGAGGCCACCAGCTTGGGCATCGGGCGCGGGTCCTTGGCCGAGCCGGCCGCCACACGCACGAGGCAGGCGCGGCACTTACCGCCCGAGCCTTTCAGCGGGGTGTAGTAGCACATGGCCGGGGGCACGATGCTGCCGCCAATCTGGCGGGCCGCATTCAGGATGGTGGTTCCGTCCGGAACTTCCACCTCGATGCCGTCGAAAGTAATTTTAGCCATTATCGAAAATCGTCTGTCATGCAGAGCGGAGCAAAGCATCTCGCGTGCTGACGTTGTGGTACTATTGATTACTACACGAGCGAGATGCTTCGGCTGCGCCTCAGCATGACGTTCTGTTATTACACCAGTACACCGCTTGGCCGGTACACCGCGCCGGGCTGGGCGGCTTCCTTGGCGTGGGTCACGTGCCACTCAAACTCGTGGCGGAAGTGACGCACGGCGGCGGCTACGGGCCAAGCGGCGGCTTCACCGAGGGGGCAGATGGTATTGCCCTCGATTTGCTTGGCCACGCTTACCAGCAGGTCGATGTCCTCCATGTGGCCGTGGCCGTGCTCGAGGCGGTGCAGCACCTTCTCCATCCAGCCCGTACCCTCACGGCAGGGCGAGCATTGCCCGCACGACTCGTGGTGGTAGAAGCGGCTGAAGTTCCAGGTATTGCGCACGATGCAGGTCGTCTCGTCCATGGCAATGAAGCCACCCGAGCCCAGCATGGTGCCCGTCACAAAACCCCCGTCGCTGAGCGACTCGTAGGTCATCAGGCGGTTTTCGCCGGCAGCGGTTTTCAGAATCAGCTCCTTAGGCAGAATCGGGACGGACGAACCACCGGCTACCACAGCCTTCAGGTCGCGGCCTTTCCAGATGCCGCCGCAGTACTCATCGGAGTAGATGAACTCTTCAACGGGCAAACCCAGCTCAATTTCGTAGATGCCGGGCTTGTTGAGGTGGCCGCAGGCTGAAATCAGCTTGGTGCCAGTGCTCCGGCCCACCCCAATTTTGGCGTACTCGTCGCCGCCCTCGTTCACAATCACCGGTACCGCGGCAATGGATTCCACATTGTTCACCACCGTAGGGCGGGCGTAGAGGCCCTGCACAGCCGGGAATGGCGGCTTGTTGCGCGGGTTGCCGCGCTTGCCTTCCAACGATTCCAGCAGGGCAGTTTCCTCACCGCAGATGTAAGCGCCGCCGCCGGGGTGCACGTGCAGGTCCAGGTCGTAGCCCGAGCCCAGGATATTCTTACCCAGGAAACCTGCCGCGTATGCTTCGGCAATGGCTTTTTCCAGGATGCGCAGCACGTACAACAACTCCCCACGGATGTAGATGTAGGAAGTGTTGGCACCCAGCGCGTACGAACTCGTAATCATCCCCTCGATGAGCAGGTGGGGCAGCTTCGACATCAGCTGGCGGTCCTTGAAGGTGCCCGGCTCCGATTCGTCGGCGTTGCAGACGAGGTAGCGCGGCACGCCCTCGGGCTTGGCCAGGAAGCTCCACTTCATGCCCGTGGGGAAGCCCGCGCCGCCGCGGCCCCGCAGGCCCGACTTCTTCACTTCTTCCACCACCTCGTCGGGGGTCATCGTTTTCAGGGCCTTCTCCACCGAGCGGTAGCCGCCATGCTTGCGGTACACCTCCAGGGTGTCGATGCCTTCAACGTTAATATGTTCGGTCAGCAGTTTGCGTCCCATAGGTTCAGAGCTGAAAGACGTTAGTTGTTGGCCAGCGCGTTCGGGAGGCCGTTTTCTTCCCAGGGCAGGGCCGGGCGGTGCACCTGGTTGCGCAGCTCCGTGAGCATAGCGTCCACGGCTTCCGGGGTATCAAGCTGCTCGTAGTATTTCTCGCGCACCTGCACGATGGGAGCAAAGCCGCAGGCGGCCAGGCACTCCACTTCCTTCAGGGTGAACAGGCCATCAGCCGAAGCCGGACCGCCTACTTTGGCCCCCGTGATGCGCTCTAGGTGGGCCGTCAGCTCGTCGGAGCCGCGCAGCATGCAGGGACCCGTGCGGCAAATTTCCAGCACGTGCTTGCCGACCGGCTTCAGGTTGAACATGGTGTAGAAGGACGAAACCTCGTACACCTCAATCGGCTTGATGCCTAACGTTTCGGCTACCAGGTCCTGTACCACAGGGCTTACCCAGCCGCCAAATTCGGCCTGAGCAATGTGCAGCACCGGCAGCAGCGCCGATTTACGGCGTTCGTCGGGGTAGTGGGTCAGCAGACGCTTGATTTCAGCCTGCGCGGCTTCGGAAAATTGCGGCTTGACGGCAGTCGTCTCCATATCAGTCAAATTCAGCAAAAAACTACGCGTCGAGCTCCCCGGCAATTACGTTCATCGACGACAGCGTCACGATGGCGTCGGAGAGGGTTTGGCCCACCACCATTTCGGTATAGGCCTGGTAGTAGATGAAGCAGGGGCGGCGGAAGTGCAGGCGGTACGGCGTGCGGCCACCATCGGAAACCAGGTAGAAGCCCAGTTCCCCATTGCCGCCTTCTACCGAGTGGTAGACCTCGCCAACCGGAGCTTCAATCTCACCCATCACAATTTTGAAGTGATAGATGAGGGCTTCCATGTTCTTGTATACGGCCTGCTTGGGGGGCAGGTAGTAGTGCGGCGCATCGGCATGGTACGGGCCTTCGGGCAGGTTTTCCAGCGCCTGGTTGATGATGCGCAGGCTCTGCCAGATTTCCTCGTTGCGCACCATGAACCGGTCGTAGGTGTCGCCCTTGGTGCCCACCGGAATTTCAAACTCGAAGTCTTGGTAGCTGGAGTAGGGGTTCATCACCCGCACGTCATAATCGACGCCGGCGGCGCGCAGGTTGGGGCCGGTGAAACCGTAGTTGAGGGCGCGTTCGGCCGAGATGCCGCCCACGTCCACCACGCGGTCCATGAAGATGCGGTTGCGGTTGAACATCTTCTCGAACTCCGCCATCACGGCCGGGAAGCTTTTCAGCCAAGCGCGCAGCTTTTGCAGGGCTACGGGCGTGAAATCCCGCTCCATGCCACCCACGCGACCCATGTTGGTGGTCAGGCGCGCACCGCTTACTTCCTCGTAGATTTCGTAGATCTTCTCCCGCTCATCCATCAGGTAGAGGAAGCCGGTGAAAGCTCCCGTATCTACCCCCAGAATGCCGTTGCAAATCAGATGGTCGGAAATGCGGGCCAGCTCCATCAGAATCACGCGCATGTACTGAGCGCGCTTGGGTACTTCCACGCCCAGCAACTTCTCCACCGTCATGTGCCAGCCCATATTATTGATGGGCGACGAACAGTAGTTCATCCGGTCCGTCAGGGGCGTAATCTGATAGAAGGGCCGCCGCTCGGCAATCTTCTCGAATGCGCGGTGGATGTAGCCGATGGTGGGCACACCCGAAATAATCCGCTCCCCATCCATCTGCAGAATGTTCTGGAAGATGCCGTGGGTAGCGGGGTGGGTGGGTCCCAGGTTCAGCGTAGTCAGCTCCTGGTTGAAGTCGTTTACCGTGGGCGCCAGCGGATTAATCCGGGCCTGCTGCTCACGCGCTTCTTCAATAATCTTATGGGTGCCTTCCAGCGTGTCGTTTACTGCCATTCTAGTAATGAGTAGGAAGTATTGAGTAGTGAGTAAGGACGAAGAGGTGAAAAACAGTTCGGAGTACTACGTACTCAATACTCTCTACTCTGTACTAACAGGTTAGCGGCCAAAGAACAGGTCGGTTTTGTCTTCACGGGTGCCATCTTCCAGCGCGTATTCTTTGCGCATGGGGTGGTAATCCATGTCTTCCACATTCAGAATGCGGATCAAGTTGGGGTGACCGGGGAAGATAATACCGTAAAAGTCGAAAGCCTCGCGCTCCATCCAGTTGGCGGTGGCGTAGAGGTCCGTCATGGTGGGTACTACCGGGTCGGCAATGGGGAAGAAGATCTTCAGCCGCAACCGGATGTTCTGGGTAAGGCTGTGCAGGTGGTACACCATACCCAACTCCTGACCTTCCCGCTCGGGAAAGTGCATGCCGCACATGGTAGTCAGGAAATTGAGCTGTAGCTCCTGGTCCTGCTGCAAGCCAGCCACGATGTCGTGAATCCGCTCCCGGGTGGTGGTAGCGGTGAGCAGGCCATAGGGCTCCTCCACATCGGTGAAGGTTTCGGCCCCAAACAGGCGGTGCAGCAACGCCAGCAGCTGCGCGTTTTTCTGCGCGGCCGGATCTTTGGCAGCTGCTTCTTCCTGGGCCGGAATGGATTCGTTCTGGTCAGCCATTTCTGAGTACTTAGTATTGAGTATCTGGTATTGAGTATTGAGCTGCCGACGATGAAAAGTCTACCTACTCAATACCCAATACTCACTACTTACTTGATGTTATAAGACGCCAGCAGGGCCTGGTACTCGGGCGAGTTGCGGCGGCGGAGGGATTCGTTTTTGGCCAGGTCCTGAATGCGCATCAGGCCGTCGAGCACCTGCTCGGGGCGGGGCGGGCAACCGGGAATGTACACGTCCACCGGAATGATCCGGTCGATGCCCTGGAGCACGGAGTAGGTATCAAAAATGCCGCCCGAGCAGGCGCAGGCGCCCATGGCCAGTACCCAGCGGGGCTCGGCCATCTGCTCGTATACCTGCTTTACAATAGGAGCCATCTTCTTGGCAATGGTGCCCATCACCATCAGCAGGTCGGCCTGCCGGGGCGAGAAGGACGGACGCTCTGAGCCGAAACGGGAAATATCGTAGCGGGAGCCCATCGTAGCCATGAACTCGATGCCGCAGCAGGAGGTGGCGAAGGGCAGAGGCCAGAGCGAGTTGGCGCGGGCAATGCCCACTACTTTCTCCAGCGAGGTAGCGAAGAAGCCAGCTCCTTCCATGCCCTCGGGGGCGTCTACCATTTTAATTTCAGGAACTCTAGTATCCATGCGAGTAGGTCAGGTTAGGAAGCGGAGATAATCCACTTGAGAGCAACACCGGGCCGGGCCCAAAGGTTGCTGCTAACGGCTTTCGTTCCAGCGCAAAACGCCTTTTTTGATGACGTAGGCGAAGCCTGCCATCAGCAAAGCCAGGAACACAATCATCTGATAGAAGCCGGTGCTGCCAAGGGCGCGGAAGTTTACGGCCCAGGGGTACATGAAAATTACCTCCACATCAAACAGCACAAACAGGATGGCCGTGAGGAAGTATTTCACCGAAATCGGGGTGCGGGCGTTGCCCACCGATTCGATACCGCACTCGAAGGCCTCATCCTTCACCACGCTCTTGCGGCGCGGACCTACCAGGTGGGAAACCACCATAGCAAAGGCCACGAAGGCAATAGCCAATACAAACTGCACAACAATTGGCAGAAAGTCAGAGGGTTGATAATTCGTCGGAACGGCGAGAAGCATAGGCTGCGACAAGTAAAAGCCGTGTAAATACGGCATGGAAGGCAAAGGTACCACGAAATGCGGGCGGAACAAACGCGAAATCAGCCTGTAGAGGAAAGGCTTATCTTTGGTGAACACCAAGCCCTATTGCCTGTGGAACCCGCCCTAGCTACCCCACACCATTATACGGTAGAAGAATACTTCGCCCTGGAGGAAGTATCGGAGGTACGACACCTGTATTACCGAGGCGAAATCTTCGCTATGTCGGGTGGTCTCGGGTTTCACAACATCGTGAAGCAAAACTGTGTGATTAGTCTGCGGCTCGCGCTCCGCGGGAAAGGCTGCCGGGTATATGACGAAAATGTTCGTTTGGCTGTGCGTGAAGGCGAATTATACACGTATCCGGATGTAATGGTCAGTTGCCACCCCGACGACTCACCCGATAAAATAATGATGCACCACCCGGTGCTCATTATTGAGGTGCTGTCGCCGGGCACGGAAAGCCACGACCGAATCTGGAAATTCAGCCGCTATACGCAGCTGGCTTCGTTGCAGCACTATCTGCTGGTATCGGCCGACAAGTGGCTGGTGGAGTGGTACCGGCGGGAGCCGTCGGGCGTGTGGTCGTTCACGCCGTTGGCTGGTCAGGAGGATGCGGTGACAATTCCGGAGCTGGGCATTACACTGCCACTGGCTGAGCTGTATACGGAACTGGATATTCAGCCGCAACTGGATAAACCCTGATTGGAATAAGGTTAGGTAATAGACAAAAACGCCGCCCCAATTTCCCGAGGCGGCGTTTTGTCTGGCTGGTAGCTCAATGTTCCGTGAAGCGAAGCTTTGCGCTACAGCCCTTTGTCCTTGTTCAAATCCTCGGCGGGAGCGGCACCCAGGAAGGGGTAACGGTAATCCGTAACAGGCACGAAGGTTTCCTTGATGGCGCGGGGCGACACCCAGCGTAGCAGGTTCAGGATGGAGCCGGCCTTGTCGTTGGTGCCGGAGGCGCGGGCCCCACCGAAGGGCTGCTGGCCCACTACTGCGCCGGTGGGCTTGTCGTTGATGTAGAAGTTGCCGGCGGCCTGCACCAGCTTCTTCGAGGCCAGGTCGATGGCGTAGCGGTCCTGGGCGAAAACGGCGCCGGTGAGGGCGTAGGGCGAGGTAGTATCTACCAGTTCCAGCGTTTCCTCGAACTTGTCGGCGTCGTACACGTGCACCGTTACCACGGGGCCGAACAGCTCCTCGCACATGGTCACGTACTTGGGGTCTTTGGTTACGATAACCGTGGGCTCAATGAAGTAGCCCTTTGACTTATCGTAGTTGCCGCCCGCTACAATTTCGGCGTTCGGGTCGGCCTTGGCACCGTCGATGTACTTGGCCAGCTTGTCGAAGCTCCGCTCGTCGATAACGGCGTTGATGAAGTTTGAGAAGTCCTCCACGTCGCCCATTTTGAACGACTTGAGGTCCTCCTTCACGTAGCCCAGAATTTCGTCGGCCAGGTTGGAGGGCAGGTACACGCGCGAGGCGGCCGAGCACTTCTGACCCTGATATTCAAAGGCACCGCGGCTGATACCCACGGCTACGGCTTTGGCATGGGCCGTGTGGTGGGCCACGATGAAGTCTTTACCGCCGGTTTCGCCCACAATGCGCGGGTAGCTCTTGTACTTGTGAATGTTCTGGCCAATGGTTTTCCAGATGTTCTGGAACACGCCCGTGGAGCCAGTAAAGTGGATGCCGGCAAAGTCGGGGTGGTTGAAGATAACCTCCCCGGCGGTGGGGCCGTCCACGTACACCAAGTTAATTACGCCGTCGGGTACGCCGGCTTCCTTGAACAGCTCCATCAGCACCTGGGCCGAGTAAATCTGGGTGTTGGCGGGCTTCCACACCACCACGTTGCCCATCATAGCGGCCGACGACGGCAGGTTGGCGGCAATGGAGGTGAAGTTGAACGGGGTGAGAGCAAACACGAAGCCTTCCAGCGGGCGGTGCTCCAGGCGGTTCCACATGCCGGGCTGGCTCTGGGGCTGCTGCCGGTAGAGCTCCTGCATGAAGTGCACGTTGAAGCGGAAGAAGTCGATCAACTCGCAAGCGGCGTCGATTTCGGCCTGGAAGCAGTTTTTGCTCTGGCCCAGCATAGTGGCCGCGTTGATGCGCGCCCGGTAGGGGCCGGCCAGTAGGTCGGCGGCTTTCAGGAAGATGGCGGCGCGCTGCTCCCAGGGCAGCTCGGCCCACTGGGGGCGGGCGGCCAGGGCGGCGTCAATGGCCTGCTGCACATGCTCGGCAGCGCCATCGTGGAAGTAACCGAGGGTATGCTGGTGGTCGTGGGGCGGGGAGATGCGCTGGGTGTTGCCGGTGCGCACTTCCTGACCGCCGATGTGCATCGGAATGTCGCGCTCCTGCTGCTTGAGTTCCTTCAGAGTCTTGAGCAGCTCGGTGCGCTCGGGCGAGTTGGGGGCGTAGCCTTTTACAGGCTCGTTGATGGGGACGGGGACGTTGAAAAAGCCGTTGGCCATAATGGAGTGCTGGTTTGGCGTGATGGGTGGTGGGAAGGCAAAGGTAGCGCGCTGCCGGGAATGATGGGGCGAAGCTGCACGGGCTTGTTTCCGGGCGGTCCTGCCGGCCACAGACTGTTCAGTCCTAAAACTGCGTATACCGGCCCATACCCCAACCAAGCACACTGCATGGCCTCCACCTATCAAAACCCGGTCTGGGATTTTGACTTTCCCGACCCCACCATTATCCGGGCTTCCGACGGCTACTATTACGCCTACGGAACCCAAACCAAGCGCCCCGGCGGTGCCATTATCAACCTGCAGGTGGCCCGCTCCCCGGACTTGGTGCAGTGGGCGTATCTGGGTGAAGGCCTGCCGGAAAAACCCGCCTGGGCCCGCCGCCACCAGAAATTCTGGGCCCCGCACGTGAGTGAGCACGCGGGTACGTTTTACCTCTATTACTCCGCCAAGCCCGACCGGGGCGCGGGGCTGTGCCTGGCCGTGGCTACAGCCACCGAGCCCGCCGGTCCGTTCCGGGACGTAGGTGCCCCATTGCGGCGCGGCAAAGACTTTCAGGACATTGACCCCATGGCCTTCGATGATCCGGCCACCGGTAAGCGGCTGCTGTATTGGGGCTCGGGCTTCGGGCCGCTGCGGGTGCGGGAGCTGGACGAAGACCGGATATCCTTCAAGCCCAACAGCAAAACCCGGAAGCTGCTGCACCCGGCCGATACCAACGACCCGCGCCGCTACGACCAACTGCTGGAAGGCAGCTGGGTAGTACTGCGCCACGGCTGGTATTACCTGTTCTATTCGGGGAATAATTGCTGCGGGCCCGCCGCCCACTACGCCGTGCTGGTGGCCCGCTCCCGCCATGCCCTCGGCCCCTTTGAAACGCTGGCGGAAGCTACCGGCAACCCGTACGCCACGTTGCTCGAAGCCAACCGTCACTGGCACGCGCCCGGCCACAACTGCGTGGTAACCGATGCCGCCGGCCACGACTGGCTGGCCTACCACGCCATCGACCCGCGTCAGCCTACCTTCGAAGCCATCGACGACGAGCAGGGCCATTCGCGCCGGGTGCTGCTACTCGACCGGCTGGAGTACGTGGATGGCTGGCCCCGCGTCGCGTCGGGCGGAACGCCCTCGTGGCAGGAGCAGCCGGGGCCGGTAGGCTAAGCTGTAATTTTCCCGATAACTTCCGTGCTCCTGTTCCAAATCAGAAGGACCCAGAGTTGCCGAAGGAGTTATACTCCAGCAGGTGTTTTTCTGCTCAAGGCCTGTCTGCAAGCCCACAACAGACTTATAGAGAGCAGAAGAATCGGCAATGACTCCCACTGAAACCAGTGTTCGGCTGCCAACAAAACACGTTGTGGATTTTGTGGGTCGTAGCTGATCCGTGTCTGACTATGCGGGCGTAACTCCTGAAAATGGGAGCGACTCACGTCCGCTATGGCCGTTACCGAGTCAGTAGTGGATACGGCAAAAGCCAGTTGAGCATGATAACTATATACTCCGGACTTAGGAGGCTTTTCCTTCGACTTACTTAGTACAATGGCAGTGGTTTCCGGCCCCTGACTCGCCTTCCAGGTAGCGTAATTTCCTGTGAAAAAGGATGCCAGAAGCGCACCGCTAACTGGCAGTATGAGCACCAGTGCGAGTAGCCAACCTATCTTCTGCTTTAGATCTTTTACCATCAGACCGATGGATTACGCCTACAACCGCCCCAGCAGTGCCCGCACCTGCCATTCCAGATCGGCCAGGGAGCCGGAGTTGTGGATGGTGAAGTCGAAGTTGGGGTAGTGGTCGAGAGCGGTTTCGCTGGGATGCTGGTCGTCGCGGGTGCCGTCGCCGCGTTGGTGGAGCGGGTCGCCTTCCACGCGCACCATCAGGCCGCCGCGGCTGCGAATGAGGTCGGCCTCGTTGGGGAAGCGCACGTCCGGAATCAGGGTGTGCTTGTCGGTAGGCAGTGTGGAGAAAAACGCCTGCACCCAGATATCCGGCTCCCATTGGCGCAGGGCCAGGCCTACCTGTTGCAGCATCTCGCCCCGGGTACGCCCGAAAGCAGGCAGTTTCTCGGCCTTGCCCTGCTGGGAGAAATAGGGAGCCGTGCCTTCGCCCGCCAAGGCTGCGCATACGGCTTTAATGGGCTCACCCACCGAGCGAATGTGCCAGCGCTGCTGCGGCTGAAGCTGCTGAATAAGCCGGGCTACGGTGTCCTTACCACTACCGCGCCGGCCCGAAAAACCAAGTAAGCGAATCATGCGGCAAAGGTAAGGGCTAGTATATGTGTTACCGTTTTATCCTCTTTTGCCAGCTACATTCACCTCATTAGGAGGAACTTACAAAATCTCCTTCAACTCGCTGAGGCAGCTGATTTCGTAGGTTATCTGGTTGAAGTGGCGGCGCTTGTCGGGGTTGAAGTACACTTGGTCGAGGCCGGCGTTGTAGGCACCCAGCACGTCGCACTCCAGGTTGTCGCCAATCATGAGGCTTTCCGGGGCGGTGGCTCCGGTGCGCTCCAACGCGTGCTGGAAAATGCGGGTATCGGGCTTGAGGTGGCCGCAGCACTCAGAAGTCACCATCTCCTGGAAGTAGTCCGTCAGCCGCGACGAGGCCAGCTTGACGTGCTGAATGTCGCGGAAACCGTTGGTAATCAGGTGTAGCTGGTAGCCTTTGTCGCGCAGGTAGTCCAGCACTTCGTAGGTATAGGGAAATACGGCCGACTTCCGGGGCAGGATGTCGGTGAATTGCTCCGAAATGCCCGCCGGCGAGTCTTCCTCGCGCAGGCCCAGCTGCATAAACGTGCGCGGAAACCGCACCGTGCGCAGCTGCTGCTGGTTGATTTTATTGCTCTGGTACAAGCGCCACAACCCGTGATTCACCTCCGAGTACACAGCAATGAACTTATCAACGGACACCCCGTGCCGGCCGATGTTGTGCTCCGCGAACAAGTGGCGCAGCGTTTCATCGGCGTTGGCTTCAAAATCCCACAGCGTATGGTCGAGGTCAAAGAAAATATGGCGGTATTTCACTTGGGTACGCGTGATGAGGGTGATGAGGTAAATGGGAAATGATGATAGACCGTCATGCTGAGCTTGCCGAAGCATCTCTACCTCTGACTACTTATTACTACAACGAAGCGGTAGAGATGCTTCGGCAAGCTCAGCATGACGGTCTGCTGCTGGCCTGACTTCATTCAATCAGCAGCCGTTTAATAACCCGGCCTTCGCCTAGGCATTCTACAATTTCGGCGGTGTCCTTGGGCTTTACATTGCCATAGGTGGTGCCTTCGGGGTACACGATGAGGGCAGCACCGGGACCTTTTTTGCACTGTTTACACAGGTCGAGGCAATTGCAGGTCTGCACCCGCACTTTGCGCTTTTCGCCGCCCAGCAGCAGCTTTTTCAGGCCCTGCTTTTTCAGTTCAATCTTCAGAGCCCGGGCTACTTCCTTGCCTATCTCATCTTTCTGGGCGGTGCATACAAACAGGCGGGTGACGGAATCAGCGGGCTTCACAACGAGAAAAACAGGGTTCAGGGGTGGCCGGTCCAGCGGCGGTTCTGGAGCTTATACGCGGCCAGCTCCCGGTTCGACCAGAGCGTTTGGTAAATCTTCTGGTCGTGCTGCAACTGCGGGTCCCGCTCCATGTAGCTTAGTAACTGGTGCAGAAAGTCCTGGGCCTCGTCCTTAATGAAATAGAAAACCCAGTTATCGAGGCGCCGGAAATTCACCAAACCTGCATTTTTCAGGTACGATAATTGGCGGGAAGTTTTGGTCTGGCTGAAGTCCAGTACCTGTTCCAGGTCGGAAATGCACATTTCCTGGTTGCGCCAGAGCAAATGCAGGATACGCACCCGCGAATCGTCGCCGAGAGCTTTGAAGAGTTGCTGGCCGAATGCAACGGTAAAGTGTTTCAGACGCATCTTTAGGGAAATGCAGAGGGCCGGCAGTGCTGGAGCCGGGCCCGAATTTATACACAAACCCAGCAGCGGCCCCCGAAAGTGCCGTATCTTTGGTAACTCGTAACACCTTGTATGTCTGTTGTGGCCCGATTTCGTTTCCTGTTGTTTCCTGCCGTAGTGGGCGTGCTGCTGGCCGTGTTGCTGCTGGCCCCCGGGCGGGCGCGGGCCCAGGGGCAGCGCCAGGTAGTGCAGTTCACCGGTATTGTTGCCTCCGGCGACTCCCTGCTGGGGGTACCCGGGGCGGCCATCTTCGTGCCCAAAGCCGGGCGCGGTACCACCAGCAACCCCTACGGCTATTTTTCGCTGCCCGTGCTGGCCGGGGATAGTATCGTAATCCGGAGCCTGGGCTACCGCAATCAGTACGTAATTATCCCGGAAAATTATCCGCGCCAAAGCTATTCGGTTATCGTGAATCTGAAAGAAGATGCCACGGTACTGCCAGAGGTGCGCATCTTCCCATATGCTACCGAAAAGGCCTTCAAGGAAGCCTTTCTGGCCATGAAGCCTCCAACCGAAAACGACCGTACGCCGGCCGATAAGCTGAACGAGCAGATCATGCGCCGCATGTTCAACACGCTGCCCGTTACCAGCATGGGTAACTACCGCCAAACCATGCAGGCTCAGCAGAACGACCAGATGCGCCGCATGGGTTTCGGGGCTACCCCGGCTACTAACAACCCGCTGCTCAACCCCTTCAGCTGGCTGCAGCTCATCAACCAGGTCAAAAGCGGCGAATTCAAGAAGAAGGAAGGCGTGGATTATTGAGTTTAATTGTTGGATGGCTGGACGGTCATTGCGCGGCGTGTGGCGCATCAAGCCAGTTTCAGAAGTAATCCGTCTTTTCCCATCTTTCCTCTTCGACCTACTTTAAAAGCCCCTGGCGCCCGCACGTCAGGGGCTTCGTGTTTATTCAGGCTCTGGACTGCATGAAGGATGGATTGCTTCGGACACTGGCTTGATGCGCCACATGCCGCGCAATGACCGTCAGCCTATTCAGCCATTCAACCATTCCGCCCTATATTCAGTACAGCTACTGTTTGACCTCTGACTTTGCTATGGATACCAATCTGCCTCGCACCTCCCAACCTCGTATCGTAATTATCGGCTGTGGCTTTGCCGGGCTGCGGCTGGCCAAAGACCTGGCTGATGCCCCCGTGCAGGTGGTGGTGATTGACCGCAACAACTACCACAACTTTCAGCCCCTGCTGTACCAGGTAGCCACCGGGGCTTTGGAGGCCGACAGCATTGCTTACCCCATTCGCAAGATTTTTGCCGGCCAGCACAACTTCTTCTACCGCATGGCCGATGTGCAGCGGGTAGATCCGGCTACCAACACGCTCACCACCAACATCGGTGACATCCGCTACGACCACCTGGTTATTGCTACCGGCTCGCTCACCAACTTCTTCGGCCTCACCAGCATCGAGCAGAATGCCATGCAGATCAAGAGCGTGCCCAACGCCCTGAACCTGCGCAGCTACCTGTTCCAGAACTTCGAGAAGGCCATTCTCACCGAAGACCCCGCCCGTCGGCAGGCCCTGATGAACGTGGTGGTGGTGGGCGGCGGCCCCACCGGCGTGGAAATCTGCGGTTCCCTGGCCGAGATGCGCAAGGATGTGTTGCCCAAGGACTACCCCGAGCTCGACCTCAAGCAGATGGAAATCTACCTCGTCGAATCGGGCGGGGAGGTGCTGGGGCCCATGAGCAAGGACTCGCAGGTGCAGGCTAAGCGCTACCTAGAGGAAATGGGCATCCACGTGCGCCTCAACACCCAGGCCAAACACTTCGACGACGGCAAGCTGTACTACTCCGACACCGAGTTTATCCGGACCGAAAACCTGATCTGGGCGGCCGGCGTGAACGGCGCGGCGCTGGAAGGGCTCCCCGAAGCCGCCGTGGCCCGCAACAAGCGCGTGAACGTGGACACGGTGAACCGGGTGGTGGGCTTCCAGAACGTGTACGCCATCGGCGACGTTGCCAACATGGTCACCGACGAGATGCCGCGGGGCTACCCCATGCTGGCCCCCGTGGCCATTCAGCAAGCCGAGCAGCTAGCCGAAAACTTCAAGCGGCTGCTGCGCGGCGAAACCCTCCGGCCGTTCAAGTACACCAACAAGGGCAGCATGGCCATTGTGGGCCGCAACCGCGCCGTGGTGGATTTGCCCGGCAACAAGCACTTCGGCGGTTTCTTCGGGTGGCTCACCTGGCTGTTTGTGCACCTGATGACGCTGGTGGGCTTCCGTAACAAGGTGGTCACGCTGGTGGGCTGGGCCATCAGCTACTTTAGCTCCGACAAGGCCCTGCGCCTCATCATCCGCCCCTACAAGCGCAACGACTTCAAATCGGACAAGGGCTTGGCCACCGCCATCCACAACGCCGCCACGCCTCAGTACAATCCTTCCGTACCGGCTCCCAACGCCCCGGTAGTGGGCGGGTAGTATTTGTAAGGTAGTTTTAGGAAAATAGATAGCCCTGCTCTGGTAGCAGGGCTATTTTTTTAGGGGTAATTCGAGAAAAGTATGTTGAGTATCCGGCGTTCCGCTTAGATTACCACACTCAAATTCCTGATGCGCCCGTCTTAATGCAAGAGGCCCTGCCACTTTCCTTCGCTCTGCTGGCCGGCACCGGACACGCCTTCGAGGCCGACCACCTCATTGCCGTGAGCACCCTGGTAGCCCGCCACGACCACCGCCGCGACGCTGTGCGGGAAGGGCTATTCTGGGGCCTGGGCCACACTACTACACTGGTGGTATTTGGGGGCGCGCTGCTGCTGAGCCGCTCCCTCATCACCCACACTAACTACTTCGAGGCCGCCGTGGGCGCGCTGCTGCTGGTGCTGGGTCTGAGCCGCCTCACCGATAAAAGCTACTACCAGACTGCCCCGCCGCGCTACCACCGGGGCACGGCCTACGCCGTGGGCCTCGTGCACGGGCTGGCCGGCAGCGGGGCCCTGGTGCTGCTGCTGATGGGGAGCCTGCGCTCCGCCTGGCTGGGCGTGGCCTACTTAGTACTGTTCGGACTGGGCTCGGTGGTGGGCATGCTGGGCGCCACCGGCCTGATGAGCGTGCCCTTCACCCAGCGCATGCGCTTCAGCCGCAACCTACGCGCCGGCCTGGTCGTCGTCTCGGCCCTGCTCAGCATCGGGTACGGCGGGTGGATGATTTATGGGAATCTGTTTAGAAGTGCGGAAATAGTGAAAAGTAAGCACCAGTCATTGCGAGCGGAGCGAAGCAATCCTTCCTTTTCGAAGCGCCAAACCTTGGTCTGCGCTGAGCCCATAGCAGTTTTGGTTGGGAAGCATCCTGAGTTTCTGCCAAGGTGAAGGAAGGATTGCTTCGCTCCGCTCGCAATGACGACATCAATTAACCAATCCCTTCCCAGATGCACCTCTCTCCCAAAGACCTCGATAAGCTGGTGCTGCACCAGGCTGGCGTGGTGGCCCAGAAACGCTACGCCCGTGGTCTGGCCCTGAACTACCCCGAGGCGGTGGCGCTGCTGGCTACCCAACTGCTGGAGTTTATCCGCGACGGGGAGTCGGTGGCGGCGCTGATGGACAAGGGCAAGCAGATTCTGGGGCTGCAGGACGTGCTGCCGGGCGTGGCCGCGCTGGTGGCTGAGGTGCAGGTGGAAGGCACTTTCCCCGACGGTACCAAGCTCGTGACGGTGCATCACCCCATCTGCCGCGAAACCGGCTCCGCCGAGCTGGCCCTCTACGGCTCCGGCCTCGTACGCGCCCCGCGCCCGGCCGCCGCCCCGCCCGAAACCACTCCGCCCGCGCCCGGCGAGTACCAACTGGCCACCGAAGATGTGCAGCTCAACGAAGGCCGCGAAACGCTGACCCTCGACGTGCTCAACCGCGGCGACCGGCCCATCCAGGTCGGCTCGCACTACCCGTTCTTCGAAACCAACGCCGCCCTCGACTTTGACCGCGCCGCTGCCCGGGGCTTCCGCCTCAACATTCCCGCCGGCACCGCCGTCCGCTTTGAGCCCGGCGAACGGAAAACCGTAACGTTGGTGGCGTTGGCCGGGGAAAGAATCGTGTACGGCGGCAACGCGCGGATTAATGGGAAGGTGGATTGCATGAAACAAAAGGGGGTGATAATCAATAGATAATTACTAGATAATTCATGTCATGCCTATTCGTGAGTGTATTGCTATAATTCTGTTTTTTCTATTGGGCACTACAAAGGTTCATAGTCAAAAAAACAGAATGAATCAGAATAGGTTGAATAAACATGATTTGAGTAAGAGTGTATATAAAAAAGATTCCACGAAGTTGGTAATGGAAGCATATCGATTACTAGCTGGTAACTGGGGTGGATACTACAAAGACGAAAGTAATAACAAAATAAAAGTCAGTTTAATATTCTATTCAAATCATACTGCTCGGGTAATTAATAAAGGCAGAAATATTTCATTTAACTATCAAATAATATCACCGCATATTGTGATTTTCAGTGGAGGGTCTTTGTATCCGAGTAAGGGAAAACGCTATTTTATCCACATGCTCACATCTACGACATTTCATTACTTGACATTTCCTCTAGAAGTTGAACCTGAAGCTGTAGATATTAATGAGACAATTTTCTTCAATCGGGAATAACGCTGGAAATTAATCCACGTCAAATCAAGCTGATAGTGATTTTTGTTGCTTTTACCAATTATCTTTTCCCATGTCCCTTTCCATCTCACGGCGCGCGTACGCCGATATGTACGGCCCTACCACCGGCGACCGGGTGCGGCTGGGTGATACCGACCTCGTGATTGAGGTGGAGCACGACTTCTGCGTGTACGGCGAGGAGTGCAAGTTCGGGGGCGGCAAGGTGCTGCGCGACGGCATGGGCCAGGCCGCCGGCGTTTCCCAGTCGGAGGCCCTGGACCTGCTCATCACCAACGCCCTCGTGCTCGACTACACCGGCATATACAAGGCCGATATCGGGGTGAAGAACGGGCGCATTGCGGGCATCGGGAAGGCCGGCAACCCGCACATTATGCCGGGCGTGACGCCGGGCATGACGGTGGGCGTGACCACCGAAGTGGTGGCCGGGGAGGGGCTCATCCTCACGGCCGGCGGCATCGACTGCCACATCCACTTCATCTGCCCCCAGCAGATTGACGAGGCCCTGGCCGCCGGGCTCACCACCATGCTGGGCGGCGGCACGGGGCCATCAGCGGGCACCAGCGCCACTACCTGCACGCCGGGCGCGTTCTACATCGAGATGATGCTGAAGGCCACCGATGCGTTTCCGCTCAACTTCGGCTTTCTGGGCAAGGGCAACACCTCCCGCCCCGAGGGCCTGCGCGAGCAGCTGGAGGCCGGGGCTCTGGGCTTCAAGCTGCACGAGGACTGGGGCACCACCCCCGCCACCATCGATACCTGCCTGCAGGTGGCTGAGGAGTACGATGTACAGGTGTGCATCCACACCGATACGCTCAACGAGAGTGGCTTCGTGGAAAACTCGGTGGGCGCGTTCAAGGGCCGCACTATCCACAGCTACCACACCGAGGGCGCGGGCGGCGGCCACGCCCCCGACATAATCAAAATCTGCGGCGAGCCGAACGTCATTCCCTCGTCCACGAACCCCACCCGGCCCTTCACCAAAAACACCATCGACGAGCACCTCGACATGCTCATGGTCTGCCACCACCTCGACCGCAACATCCCCGAGGACGTGGCCTTTGCCGAAAGTCGCATCCGGGGCGAAACCATTGCCGCCGAGGACGTGCTGCACGATCTGGGCGCGCTCAGCATCATCAGCTCCGACTCGCAGGCCATGGGCAGGGTGGGCGAGGTGGTGACGCGCACCTGGCAAACGGCTCACAAGATGCGTCAACAGCGCGGCCTACTGCCCGAGGATGCCGCCCGCGGCTGCGACAACTTCCGGGCCCGGCGCTACGTGGCCAAGTACACCATCAACCCCGCCCGCGCCCACGGCTTCGCGCAGCACATCGGCTCCGTCGAAATCGGTAAGCTGGCCGACCTGGTGCTCTGGAAACCCGCTTTCTTCGGCTCCCGGCCCGAAATGGTGCTAAAAGGCGGCGTTATCGTGCGCAGCCAGATGGGCGACGCCAACGCCTCCATTCCCACGCCCCAGCCCTCGTTTTCGCGGCCCATGTTCGGGGCTTTCGGCGGGGCGGTGGGCCCGATTGCGCTGGCCTTCGTGTCGGGCGCGTCGGTGGAACACGTGCGCGCCTCCTACGGCCTGAAAAAGCAGGTAGTAGCTGTGCAGGGCTGCCGCACGGTGCAGAAAAAGGACATGGCCCTCAACGACTACTTGCCCAACATCGAAGTAGACCCCGAAACCTACCGCGTCACCTTCGACGGCGTGCACATCACCTGCGAACCGGTGGACACATTGCCCCTGACGCAGCTGTATAATCTGTTTTAGGTATTAGTGCCTAGTGCTTAGTGCCTAGCTCCTGGCAGACTTTCATTTCTACGTTCTCTCTTTGGTGCCTCTCCCGTTCTTCGCGTTGAACATCCCAAGGCACCAAGCACTAACAACCAAGCACTAACGATGCGTCTTGCCCGTTTGCTTCACTTGGCCGATTCGGCCCTGCCGACAGGTGGGTTTGCGTACTCGTATGGGTTGGAGAGTAGCCGCACGTTTGGACTGGTGCAGTCGGAAAGCGGGTTGCGGAATTACCTGTATTCGTTTCTGCAGCAGGCGGTGGGGCTGGAGGTACCGTTCCTGAACGCCTGCTACCGGGCCGCTTTACCCGCCGGGGCTGGAGCCCTGCGCACCATTGTGCAGGAGTACGATGCCCAGCTGCTGGTGTCGGCCTTGCACCGCGGCAGCCTCACGCAGGGCAAAACCTGGCTGCGGCTGCTGCACTCGTTTTATCCGGCTGCTGGCCTGCCCGCGCTGGGCGCGTGGCTGGCCGCCGAGGAGCTGCCGCTGCATTTCGTGCCGTTGCTGGCCCTGAGCCTGCGCCGCCTCGAATACACCCTGCCCGAAATCCACACGCTCTACTTGCACCTGACTTTGCGCGACCAGGTTAGCGCGGCCATCCGGCTGGGCTGCCTGGGCCCCATGGAAGGCCACCGCCTGCAGCACGAGTTCTACGCCATCTTCGACGACCTGCTGCTCGGGGCCGACGCCCTCGATCACCGCCACGCCACCCGCTCCGCCGTCCTGCTCGATGCCGCCCAGATGCTGCACGAACAGGTCTATTCCCGCCTGTTTCAGAACTGACGCTGGCAGGCAGAACGATGAGCGGAAGAAAGAACGATAAGCAAACAGAGCGTCATGCTTCGGCTTCGCTCAGCATGACGTTCTTTATCCAACAAAGTCAGCACGCGAGATTCCTCGGCAAGCTCGGAATGACGTTCTAGGTAGGCTGTGCTTCTGACAACTGACAACCAGCAACTAACAACTGTCCAACATGCCCTTCATTGATAAACTTGCCCTGCTACTCCACGGCCATACGCACGAATACTATGAGTCGCCCGGCGACTTTGCCCAGCGGGAAACGCGGCGACTGCCGTCGCACCGCAACTTCCGGCAGCGGGCCTTCACGGTGGGCATCGGCGGGCCGGTGGGCACGGGCAAAACGGCGCTGCTGAAGGCCTTGTGTGAGCGGCTGCGCCACGAGTTTGAGCTGGGCGTGGTCACCAATGATATTTTCACCAGCGAAGACGCTGAGTTCCTCATCCGCCACAGCGCCCTGAGCGAGGACCGGATTGTGGGCGTGGAAACCGGCGGCTGCCCCCACGCCGCCATCCGGGAGGATATTTCCCTTAACATGGACGCGCTGGAAGGCCTGATGAAGCGCTTCGACAACCGCCTCGACTACCTGTTCGTGGAAAGCGGTGGCGACAATCTGGCGGCTCACTTCAGCCGCGAGCTGGTGGACTACTCCATCTACGTCATCGACGTGTCGGGCGGCGACAAGGTACCCCGCAAAGGCGGCCCCGGCATCACCCAGTCGGACCTGCTGGTCATCAACAAAACCGACCTGGCCGAGCTGGTGCGCGCCGACCTGGACGTGATGGACCGGGACGCCCGCCGCATGCGCGGGGAAGGCCCGTTCCTGTTCGCCCGCGCCCTGCACGGCCTGGGGCTGGAGGAGATTATCCAGCACATCCACGAGGCCAAAGCCCGGGCGTTTGAAGCCGTCGGGCCGGAGCGGCGGTAGTGGAGCAGCATGGCTGAACGATGTAGAGACGCAATATTTTGCGTCTCATCGTTGCTGAGGTTGCTTGAGCTGTGCCTTGCCGCATCGTTCAACGACGAGACGCAAAATATTGCGTCTCTACATCGTTCAGCCACCTTCTAATGGTTAATCAGACAATCTAATACTTCCGTTGGCCGACGTGGAAGCTCAGCAGCTCTGGGGCGGCCAGGGCGGCATACAGCGCGTCGTAGATGGGTTGCAGGGCGGCGCGGCCGTGGCCCACGGCGCGGAGCAGGTGTAGGCCGGGGCGGGCTTCGGTGAAAGCTACCACGGCGGGCTGCCGGGAAAGGGCGGGCGGGAGTTCGTGACGGGTGTAGGGTTGTTGGGCAGCCAGCACGGCGGAAAGCTGGCGGAACCGCGCATCGGTGGGCTCCCCAGCCAGGTAGATGGACAGCGTGGTCTGGTGTGGGCCGAAGTGGGCGGGCGAGGCGGCAATGTGCTCCTGGGGGCGGAACCCGAACCGGTCGAGAGCCAGCAGCCGGCCCCCGTACGTGAGCCGGATTTCCGACGCGTAGCTGCTGAATTCGAACTGCTCCCCACTATCCATGCGGCCCGAGTGGAGCCAGTCAGCCAGCAAGAGCACGGCGCCAGGCTGCAGGTGCCAGTGCTGGTATTGGCGGAAACGGGCCCGGGCCTGGAGCACCAGCGGGTCGGGGAGTACTGCCGTGAGGCTGCCGGCGGCTAAGTGCGCCTCCAGGTATTGCTCGGCGCTGACTTCGTGGTCGGCGCGGTACACGCGGGTGTTGGCCTGGGTGCTCAGCAGCAGCCGGGCCTCGGCCTGCACGTGCAGGCGCAGCCGCACCACGTCGCCGGCCAGAAAACCGCCCCCGTAGCTGGACAGTACCACGTGGCAGCCGGCTCCGTGGGTGCGCGGGTTCAGCAGCTTTAGCGGCTGCACGCTATGGCTACGCGTGAGAACTGACAGACCGCGCACGGCGGTTACTTCCACTTCGCTCCAGGTGGTTTCTTCAGGCATACATAGCTGGCAAACGGCTTGCTTCGGGGTGTTCTGGGGCTTACAGCGGAGGCAGGGCCGTATTTGCGGTTGCAGGATACTGCCCGTTTTCCAGAAAATAGCAATACCGGCGCAAATCGGTTTCGGCGTCGCCGGCCAGGTAAGCCGCGTAAGCCTCGGCCTGACCATTGTTGCTGCGGATGGTGGCCGGGTCGGATAGGGCTGCCAGTAGCTCAGAGCGGTTTCGCCACCAGTCGCGGCAGGCGGCATACGTCCAGCACTCGTTGCCGTTGGCCGCGTAGCTGTCAAGCACTTCTACCGCCGCGGCGCTCAGCACATCCACTAAGTCCTGATACGAGTGCGGCTGCCGGAACACGAACTCGCGACCGTCTGCATCATTGGCCACGTTATTCGGTGCTTCAATAATGCCGGTGCCGCAGGTGTCGGAATGGTCCGTGTAAAAGGGCCCAGGAAAGTTAAACGGGTGCTTCTCGGACCAGTAGTTCCCGCGGATACAGTTAGGGTATATACCAGTTGATGCCAACTGCGGCAGCACCTCGTGGCGCAGTATTGTCGCTAAATCAAACTGATAGAAGAATGGGTAATAGTCACCATACTGCTCTGCCAATTGAAGTGGTGCCTGTTTGGTGGCGGAAGTCTGTTTGGCCAGCTCTGCAGCATGCTGTGCCAGATACCGGGCGTGCTCTTCCCTGAATTCAGCAGGGTTGCTAAGGTAGATGCTGCGGGAAGCGGCAGCGGGGGACGTATCCGGCTTGCGGAACAACGCTTTCAGGCGGGCAACCCAGGACATAGCAGGAAAAGGGGGGAAGAAGTAAGTAGCTCCTAAAACTACTGAGGTAATTACTTTAATGCTGTAAAAATGCAAATGGGACGTCATGGAAAAGCTCCCATAACGTCCCACTATGCTCTAGATATGCTCCGCTACTATTGTGGCTACCGCGCCAGGGCCAGTTCGGGCTGCAACATACTGAGCAGCTCCCGCACCTGAGCTGTGAGCAGAGTTTCGTCGGTGGTATCGAGCAGGCGGGCATCAATACCCACGCAGGTGGCTCCGGCACTCCGCCACTCGTGCATGCAGGCCGTGGTGGGCTTGATGCCGCCCGTTACCATAATGGGCACCTGGGGCAGCGGCCCGCGCAAAATGCGCAGATATTCGGGCGAGAGGTAGGCCGAGGGAAACAGCTTCACCAGGGTAGCGCCCAAGCGGTGGGCCTCGTACACCTCGTTCAGAGTTTGAGCCCCGGGCAGCCAAGCCAGGTTATAACTCCGGCACACGGCCGCCACGTCGGGGCTGGTAATGGGCTGAATCACGAAATCGGCCCCGGCCTCAATGAAGCGGCCCGCTTCTTCGGCTGTGAAAATAGTGCCCGCGCCCAGCAGCAAATCGGGGTAGTCGGCCTCCACGAAGCGCTGCAGCCGCTCGAAAATTTCCAGGGCCTGCGGGCCCCGGTTCGTAAACTCAAACAAGCGTACCCCGGCCTCGTAGGATGCCGCCAGCACCCGGCGGGCGTATTCTTCCTCGGCGTGGTAGAAAACCGGAATCAGCGGGTGCTGGCGGGCCTGATCGAGGGCGTGGGCGGCAGTGAAGCGGGGCATGGAGTTGTTGCTCGTTGTTCGTGGTCAGTTATCAGGTGTTCGTACGATTTACCGGCAAAAACGATTTAATATCCGCACCGAACAACTGACCACGAACCACGAGCAACTGACAATTACAGAGCGTATTCGGCCAGGACGCGGGCCACTTCGTGAATGCTGCTGTTGTTACGGAAGGTTTTGCTGATGGGCTCGGCCAGCCCGCGTACCCAGATTTTTAGCTCCGACTCAAGGTCGAAATGGCCGGTGGTTTCCATGCTGAATCGCTCAATGCTGCGGTAGGGTAAGCTCAGGTACTCACGCTTTTTGCCCGTTACGCCCTGCTTATCCACCAGGATCAGGCGTTTGGTGGTGAACACAAGCAAGTCGCGGAATACGGCGTAGGCGCCGCGCACGGTTTCGCCGGGGGCCAGCACCTGCTGCAGCTCCAGCTGTACTTCCTGCGCATCGGTTTCGGAGGCATTGCCCAGCAGGCCATCAAGTAGTCCCATCGTAGTAGAGGAGGTTAGGGGTAGAAAGGTGGTGGAAGCTACACTACTTCCGCGTAGTTTATACGGAAGGCGTGGTGCGCCAGGCATCGTAGCCGTAATGCTCGTCGCCGCGGTGGTGGTGGAACTCCAGGCTTTGCCAAGGTATGTCGGTGTGAAATAGGGCCGCGTGCAGGCAAGCGGGCTGCGCGGCGCACCCATCCACTACCAGACCCGCCAGCGTCTGACAGCCGACCGCAAAAGGCACCAGCCGATGTTCCGGAAACCACTCCCGGATGGCTGCTTCCAAGCACTCAAATAAGTCGGCGTACTCCTCATAGGGCGAAACCGTAAGAGCATAAATGGCCGAGCGTCCCATTGGCTTGGTGATGGGCTCTTGGTGACCCATTGCATGCCGGGTTTCAGGAAGCTCTATTTTGAAAGTGTCGAGGCCGTAAATGGTGTAGTAAGGCCCCAGCAGGCTGATGGCAAAATGCAGCTCCTTCCAGTGCCCCCAAATGGGGTCCTTGGGCTTCTGTACGACAATGTGGCCGGCATAGGATGGTATGGGCCCCTGCGAATGGTGCACCGTGCGTTTAAACGCGGCCTTCAAGTGGTCCTGAAACGGTTTCCAACGCTGCCGGAACGCCGGGTAGTTTTCGATACAGTCGGTACAGATGTCCCACAGCTGCTCGTGGCCTGGGTAGCGGTGACGAAACTCATCGTCGTACTCCGGCAATGTCAGGCCCAGGGGATAATACTGTTGAATGGTGGTGTAGAGTGGCCAGAAATTGAAGCCCGGCCCGAAGCGAAAATGCGGCATAACGGATAGCAAGTACTTACGGGCCCGTAGCCAGTCTACCAATGTAGCCCGGCCCGCCGTGGTGCTCCGCCAAGATACCGGATTGCGAGACTACTGCGGACAGCTGCCTGGCGCTACATTGAGCACGGACAGCAGCGGCGCGGGGTAGCTTGGCGCCGGGGCCGGACAGGCCGGGGCGGGTTGCGCGTCGTCGGTAACGAAAGCCGAAATGTATACGGTACTGCCCCGCGCGTACTGCACAGTATCGAGGCGGAATACGGCTACCACGTTGTCGTAGCGCTGGCTAGTGGGGGTGGCGGGGTAGGTGAGGGCAATGCCGCGCGCCGCCGAGCCGGGGACCAGTTGAATCAGCGTGGTGTTGCAGGTGTGGCCCAGCACCTGACCGGAGTAGCAGGCCTGCGGCGTCGGGTCGGGGCGCTCCAGGGTGCAGTTGCCAAATACCAGCAGCGCGCCCAGCGCGAGTAGGGCCCCCACCAGACCGGCCCGGCGCCAGGAAGTAACAGGAATTAGCATAGCATCCGCTGGTTAAGTTGCTGAGAAGATACTCGGTTGGGACAGAAGGTTGCGCCGGGCGGTACACAAAAAAACAGCCGACCCCAACGGGGCCGGCTGCTGAAATGTTCTCCAAAAATAGCAGTGCCTAGTTGGTACCGCCGCCCGTAGAATTAACCGGCTTCTGCTCCTTCTGCTGCAACGCGGATTGCTGCTGCATGGGGTTGGGCTGGGCCCGCTGCTGGTACTCGAACAGCTCGAAGCGCGAGGGCGCGGCTTTCTGGGGCCAGCTGTTGTTCGAGAGGTCGGTATCGGCGGTTTGCAGGTAGGGGTCCAGCACAAAGCTCACCACGGGTTTCTCGGTGATGAACACCTTGGTTACCTCGGCGTTGTTCTTGCGCCAGATTTCGGCCGGAATGTTCATGATTTCCTGCTTGCCGTCTTCGTAAGTCATCTGCACAATCACCGGCATGGTCAGGCCGCCCTTGTTTTTCAGGCTCACCTCATAGAAGTTCAGACCGTTGTTGAGGCGCTGCTGCTGCTCGGGGCTCATGGCCTTCACCATCTGCTGATAGCGCTGCTTATCGGCGTCAGTGGTAGCCAATGGGTCGTACTGGTTGTAGAAATCCTTCAACTCAGGCTTTTCATCCACAAGGGTTTTCTGGATGTCCTGCAGGTTGCGTTGCTGCGAGATGCTCTGGGGGGCCTTGTTGATCATCTCCCGCTTGCGGGCATTCTCAATTTCGGGGTTCTTGGAGTCCACTGTGTACCACTTCACGCCATCGATGGCGAGGTCGGTTTTATCCACCGAGTAAAACCAGCCGCGCCAGAACCAGTCGAGGTCCACGCCCGAGGCGTCTTCCATGGTGCGGAAGAAGTCGGCGGGGGTAGGGTGCTTGTAAGCCCAGCGGGTGGCGTACTCCTTGAAAGCGTAGTCGAACAGCTGGCGGCCCATAATGGTCTCGCGCAGAATGTTCAGGCCGGTGGCGGGCTTGCCGTAGGCGTTGTTGCCGAACTGCAGCACCGACTCCGAGTTGGTCATAATCGGGGTCTGCAGGCTCTTATCGGTGCGCATGTAGTCCACAATGTTGGCCGGCTCACCGCGGCGCGAGGGGTAGTTACGCTCCCACTCCTGCTCGGTGAGGTACTGCACGAAGGTGTTCAGTCCTTCGTCCATCCACGTCCATTGCCGCTCGTCGGAGTTCACAATCATCGGGAAGAAGTTGTGGCCCACCTCGTGAATAATCACCGAAATCATACCGTACTTCCGGTCGGCCGAGTAGGTGCCGTCCTTCTCGGGGCGGCCGCCGTTGAAGCTCAGCATCGGGTACTCCATGCCGCCCACCGGCCCGTGCACCGAAATGGCCACCGGGTAGGCGTAGGGAATAGTGAACTTCGAGTAGGTTTTGATGGTGTGCGCAATAACCTCCGTCGAGTACTTACCCCACAGCGGGTTGCCCTCCTTGGGGTAGAAGCTCATGCACATCACCGGCACGCCGTTCTGCTTCACGCCCATGGCATCCCAGATAAACTTCCGCGACGAAGCCCAGGCAAAGTCGCGCACGTTTTTGGCGGCAAAAGTCCAGGTTTTGGTGCCTTTGGCGCGGTTCTGCTCGGCGCGCTCCGCTTCCAGCGGCGACACGATGAGCACCGGCTTGTTGGACGATTTGGCCTGCTCCAGGCGCTGGCGCTGGGCCGAGGACAGCACTTCCGAGGCGTTCTGCAGCGTGCCGGTAGCGCCCACCACGTGGTCGGCAGGGGCGGTGATGCTCACGCGGTAGTCGCCGAAGGGCAGGGCAAACTCGCCGTTGCCCAGAAACTGCTTGTGCTGCCAGCCCTGGTTGTCGGAGTACACCGCCATGCGGGGGTAGAACTGCGCAATTTCGTAGAGGTAATTCTTATCCTCCGGGAAGTACTCGTAGCCCGAGCGTTGGTTGATTTTGGTCTGGTCGTTGATGTTGTAGCTCCACTTGATGCTGAACGTCACGGCCTGCTTGGGGCGCAGGGGCGTGGGCAGGTCAATGCGCATCATGGTGTGGTTAATCACGTAGGGCAGCGCCTTGCCACCCTTCATTTTCACCTCTGCAATCTTGAAGCCGCCGTCAAACTCGCTTTTCTGCAGGTAGTCGAGGGCCTGAAACGGCATACGCTGCTGAATCTGGCCTACCTCAGTGGCCGTGGTAATGGAGTTCTTGTCCAGAATGTTCTGGTCGAGCTGCACCCACAGGTAGGTCAGCACATCGGGCGAGAGGTTGGTGTAGGTAATGTCCTCGTCGCCACTGATGGCCTGCTTGGCATCATCCAGCTTCACCCGGATGTTGTAGTCGGCGCGTTGCTGCCAGTAGTCGGTGCCGGGGGCCCCGGAGGCGGTGCGGTAGGAGTTGGGGGTGGGCAGCAGGGTTTCGAGCTGCGCAAATTTGTCGGTGCCGGAGTTGGTGTTCTGGGCCGCGGCCGGTAGGGCCAGCAGCGCCACCAGCCCGGCGGCCAGCAGTGGTTGTTTCAACATACAGGAAGAAGGGGAGAAAAAGGCGTTATAGCGAGGTAAAAGACTGAGGACACGGACCAGTAGCGCCGCATGCGGCGAAAGACACGCGCCACCGATGCAGGTTGCAGGCCTGCCGAGCTGAAAGATACGGTATCCGGCTCAGCCCATAAACTGCCCCAGGAGCAGGATAATGGCAATACCCAGCGCGGCTCCGCTGGTCACCAGCAGCCAGTCGCGGCGGTGCACGCGTAGGCCGCGCAGCAGCACAAAACCCAGCAGCAGAATCAGCCCCACAATCAGCAGCTGGCCTAGCTCCACGCCCAGATTAAAGCTCAGCAGCTCCACCACCGGGATAGTCTGGCGGCCCAGCAGCTCGCGCAGGTAGCTGGAAAAGCCCAGCCCATGAATCAGCCCGAACACGGCCGCCAGCAGGTTGGGCAGGGCCAGCACAATGGGCTGAGGATTCTGGCGGTCAGCCAGGCGGCCCGCCGGGTTGCCGGACCGGGCCAGGTTCAGCAGGCAGGTCAGGATGATGGTGACCGGAATAAGGGTTTCAATGAGCTTGGGTGAGTACTGCACCACGTTCAGGGTAGCCAACGCCAGGGTAATGGAGTGCCCCACCGTGAAGCTGGTTACCAGCGCCACTACCCGCCGCCAATCCTGCAACACGTAGGGCGCGCACAACGCCAGCAGAAACACCAGATGATCATAGGCGCGCAGGTTGAAGATGTGGTGAAATCCGAGCTGAAGGTAGGTGCTGAAAACGGACATGCAGGTGGCTGATGGGAAGGGGCAAGTCCTCAAATATCAGCATCCTGGCATATTTCTCATCATTCAGCACCAAGTCCGGCGCTGCAACGGCCCACCCTGGCGCATAAAAAAAACTCCCTGCCGGCTCAGCCGACAGGGAGTTTTCGGGAAGAAAACCCGATGGGCGTTATTCCTTCACAATACGACGTACATCCGTGCCACCCTCAGTGCGGGCGCGCAGCATGTACACACCGGAAGGCAGCTGGGTGAGGTCCAGCGGCTGCTCGAGGCGGCCGGCGGGCACGGTTACCGTGCGTACCTGCTGTCCAATGGCGTTGTACACCGTCAGCTCCACGGCTTTGTTGTAGCCGGCCAGTTTCACCGTCAGCAGCCCATCGGTGGTGGGGTTGGGGTAGAGGGTGAGCGAGGAGCCCGCCAGCGGCTTGATGGCCGAGGTAATTACCTGCGAAGCGGAAGGCAGCGAGGCGCAACCAGCTGCGCTGGTTACCACCACCGTGTAGGTACCGTATTGCGCGGCCGAGTTCACCACGTAGGTCTGACCCGTCGCGCCGGGAATCAGCACATTATTGAGGTACCACTGGTTGCCGGTAGCCGCGCTGCTGGTGAGCGTGGTCACGGGGCCATTGTATTGCACCGCAACCGTAGGCTGTGCAGGCGTAGCGTTAATGGTCACGCTGAACGTAGCCGAAACAGCTGCGCAGCCACCCGAGGCAGCTACCGTATTGGTTACGGTGTAGGTGCCGGGCGTAGAGGTGCCGGGCGTAATGGCGCCGGTGGTAGCATTGATGGTCAGGCCCGTCGTGCTGCTGAACGTGCCGGCGGTAGCGCCGTTGCTCAGGGTCGGCGTTGCCGAGCCCGTTGCTGAGGTGCAGTAGCTGGCGTTGGCATAGCTGAAGCCGGCGGTAGCCGGAGCTGTAATCGTCACCGTAGTGGTAGCCGTTACGGCCGAGCAGGCGCCTGAAGCCGCTACGGTATTCGTTACGGTGTACGTGCCGGGCGTGGAAGTGCTAGGCGTAATAGCACCCGTCGTTGCGTTAAGCGTCAGGCCCGAAGTGGAGCTGAACGTGCCCGCCGTAGCGCCGGTGGTCAGCGTGGCGGCAACCGTACCCGTGGCCGAAGTGCAGTACGAGGCAGTGGCGTAGCTGAAGCCCGCCGTGGCCGGAGCCGTAATGGTTACGGTGGTCGTGGCCGTGGCCGCTGCGCAGCCACCCGAGGCCGCTACCGTGTTGGTCACAGTATAGGTGCCGGGCGTAGAAGTGCCGGGCGTAATGGCGCCGGTGGTAGCATTGATGGTCAGGCCAGTCGTGCTGCTGAACGTGCCGCTGGCGGCACCGGCAGCCAGGGTCGGCGTTGCCGTACCCGTGGCTGAAGTGCAGTAGCTGGCATTAGCATAGCTGAAGCCCGCCGTAACGGCACTGCTGATAGTTACCGTGGCCGTAGCCGATGAAGGGCAGGTACCGCTTACGCTGTACGTTACAGTGTAAGTACCGGCCGTGCTGGCGGCCAGGTTAATAGCACCGGTAGCGGCATCCAGGCTCAGGCCCGCCGTGCTGCTGAACGTACCGCCGGCTGTACCGGTAATGGTAGGCGTTGGGTTGCTGCCGCTCTGGCAGAAGGTGGTGTTGGCGTACGAGAAAGTAGCCGACGTAGCCGGATTTACCGTCACCTGCACAGCCGTGGAAGTGGCCGAGCAGCTACCCGTGGTAACCACCACCGAGTAAGAGCCACTGGCAGATACCGTAGTAGTGTACGTTTCCGAAGTAGCACCGCTGATGGGCTGCCCGTTCAGCAGGAACTGATAGGTAGCGCCGGTTACCGGCGTAGCATTCAGGGTAAGCGTACCCGAACCGCAGAACGTGGTAGGCGTAGCCGCTGCCAGTGTAGCCGTTGGGCCGGCCGTCACCGTCACCGTCACCGACGATGAATACACCACGCGGTTATCCGACGTCTGAATAACGGCCCGGAAAGTAGTGGTCTGGGTTAGGTTGCTGAAGGCCAGGGTAGCGCCGGTATTGGTGCCCGGAACGGCCACAAAACCGCTGCCGGTGTTGGCTTCGTAACCCGTAATGGTGCCGGCGTAACCTGCGAGAGTCAGCGTACCCGAGTTGGTGCCACCGCATACGCTGGCTACTGAAGAGGTCAGCGCGCCGCCTTCGGTATTGGCCAGTACGAAAAAGTCGTTGCCGGGCGTGAGGGGCAGGGTGGATACCAGACCGGTAGTAGGAGCATTGGCGGCTGCGCCGCCAATGCTGGCGTAGGTGCCATTAGCCGTGGCTGCCTGGGCCACTACGGAGGTGGTGGAACCACCTACCACGTCATCGGCACCATAGCTGAGCTGCACCGTAGCCGAGGCTGGCAGAGCCGCCGTGTTCTGTAGGCGCACGTAGCGCGTGGGATTCAGGGACGATACAGCGCCCGACAGTGTGCCGCCGGTAGCACCGCTTACGATAGTAGCCGTGAAGGTCTGCGGGCCGGAGGTGGTAATGCCGCCTACCACCACTGGCCGCCAACCCGGACCGTCGCCAATGGCAAAGGTGCGGCTTACGGCAGTGGCGCTATTCACCGTAATGGCCAGCGGGCCGCGCACGTAGCTGGTAGCACTGCCGACAGGCGGAGCACCTGCCGTTTCGGCCAGAATCAGGGTATTAGCCGGCGAGGTGCTCAGTACACCGCTGGTCAGAAATACCGACTGCGTGGCATCACCGCGCACCGTCAGGTTGCCGCCGGCCAGGGTTACCCCGTTCGGGTTGGCAATGTTCAGGTAATCAATGGTGCGGGTGGAGGGAATTTCAAAGCCCGTTACATGCGCTACCGATTCAGGAGCGTACACAATCTGCAGATATCCGCTGCCAATGTTGAAGTTGGGTGCCACGTCGAACGTGCCGGCCGGATTGACTGACCCCGTTGCGCCCATCTGAATCACGTTGCCCACGGCGGTACCATCACCAACGGTGAGGTTGTTGGAGCCGGTAAGATTACCCGTGAAGAAGTTCGCCCGATAAACCGTCAGCGGAGCCGCTAGCGTTACGCCGCCACCGCTGTTGTCAAGTGTCAGAACACGCAGAACCGAAAAAGTACCGGAGCCGCTTAGCGTCTGGGGGGTGCTGCCAATGAAATACAGGGTGCTGCTCACTGCCGGATTGACGGTAGTGTTTACTGCCGAGCCATTGAGGGTACCATTGTTGACGATACCAGGTCCAATCTGCAGCAGCAGGCTGGCGTTCAGATTCAGCGTACCACCCGAATTCACCTGCATAGTGCCAAACACGTTGGTTTGACCCACCATCAGAGCCGTCTTGCCGCTCGGAATGCTTACGTTCGGCACGCTGCCCCGAATCCGGAAGTCGAAATTGGTAGCCGTGGCAGCTGTACCAATATTCAGGGTCCCCCCCGTGAAGTTGTAGGTTGTCCCGGCTACGTAATAGTCGAGTGGGCTAGTAGCGGTACTGCGCTGCACCAGGTTGATAGTGCCCCCCGAAATGGTGGTAGTGCCATTCACCCCGAAAGACGGAGCCGATCCGGCATTGGCCACGTTTGCAGCATTGATGGTACCGGCACTCATGGTGAAGGTCATGGTGCCCGTTACCGTGGTGGAAGAGGCGAAGTTGGTGAACCGCCCGGCGGTGGTTACAGTACCCCCTTCCATGGTATATACCGAGTTCGAGCCGAACACCAGGGAGTTGCCGCTGCCCGTGCCCACATTGTACGTGCCGGCCGTAATCCGGAGCAGGCCGTTCACAGTGGTTGAGTTGTTCTGGCCTACCACGGTGTAGTTCGGGTTATTCAGCCAGATGGCTCCCGTAGCCGGCACAAACAGGCCGGTTGGCGTAGCGCCGGAAGGCAGCGTCTGGTTCAGCAGAACCTTGCTGCTGATAGTTGCCGAGCCCGAGAGCTTCAGCGTACCCGTCATGTTATCCGTAACGGTGGTGCCGTTGATGAGGCGTGGTGCCAGAAAGCCGTCACCGGTAGCAGAAGCTACGCCCTTTACCGTAAAGGCCGGAAGGGTCATTTCCACCACATCAGCCTGCGCCGATTTGTTGATGATAACCGTCTGCAGGTCGGTGGTGCCGGTGCCGCCAAAGCTGGCATTGCCCGCACCGGTAAAGCGCAGGTCGGAGCCAACGGTAGTGCTGGCGCTGAGGTCAAGGGTACCGTTGTTGGTGACGCTGCCGGCCACCTGCAGCTGGTACGGAGTGGTGGCCGAGGTGAGCAGGGAGCCGGTGCTGGCCACGGTGAGTGAGGCGCAGCTGGCCGCTACGTCCAGCGTTACGGTTGCGCCCCCAATAATCGTCACGTCATCCGAAACGGTCGGGACTACGCCCCCAGTCCAGGTGGCCGGGTCGCTCCAGTTACCGCCGGTAGCGGTGGAGCTGATGATGGCCTGAATGCCACGGGCTGCCTTGCGCACCGTCATCGGCGCGGTTGCTGCGCGGGCCGCCGGGGCAGGCAGGGCCGTCAGGGTTGAGGCTGAGGTGGAAGTTACGCGGGCAGCCTCGGTTGCCAGGCGCTGCTGGGCCTCGGCTAACGGGCTGACTAAGAAGCCGCAGGCGGTAACCAGCAAAGGCAACCAGTTCTGGCCTGTAGCAACAGGCCGAATGCCCGTTGCTGAATCCTGTACTGTTGGAATCATACAAAAAATGTAAAGGGTGGGAAATAGGGCTTTTTGCCACCTCATCATCAGTGTAAGGAGGAGGCGCAAAAAGTATTCTGGAAACGAAAAAAACGAGAAAAAAAGGCTGTTGTCAGCCAGTATTGCCAAATGGCGATAAAAGAATAATTACATACAAATTGATGCTGAAATGCTACTAACTAAGATAAAGTAAATATGGTCTTTATTCGGGAGTAAATAGCAGTCTGGTGCGAAAATGTGAAAGTATTTCTGATAACCAGTAGTGGCCCTACTTATTCTGTCGGCTGTTGGGTTTACACCGGGCTGCCCGGCGGCCATTGGTAGTGGCTGAGGCCCCGGCTTATTTATGCGGCACAAGCTGCACGTCAAGCAGGACAAAAACACCACAACAACTGAGCCGTTGGTAGCCCCAAGGCCGCCCGCCAGCAGGTGATGGAGTATCTGGTAAATGGTAGCTACTTGTAGACCATCTGCACGGTGTATTTAAAAATACCGCCGCATACTACGGGAGGCGTTTAGCAGTTTGGATAGATGTTTACCACCTTATCCCACACGTATGAAAAATGCCGCTATATCAGGGTTGCTGCTTTGTGCAGTTGCTACTACCGGTTTTGCGCAGGTAATTGCTCCGGCTGCGCAAACTCCCACTTCAGCTCCGGCTGTTTACCAGCCCGTATCCGACAGCACCCGGCAGGCAGTGCATAAGCTGTTTAAGTGGGGCCGCCTGTACGGGCTTATCTCCACCGTTAGCGGTGGCTTGGTGCTGGGTAGCAGCAGCGCCTACGCCATCGGCGGCGATATGAACTGGAAAAACCTGGGCAGTATGGCCATGGGCGGCACGGCCCTGGCCCTCGGAACTACCAGCCTGGTCCGCTTCAGCCGCCGCCACGAGCGGGAAGTGCTGGCTGCCCTGGAGCGTGGCGAAACGCTGCCGCCCTACGTGATGCTTATGTCACCTTTTCTGCCGAAGAAGTGAAACGCAAAAAGCCCCGTCGGCACAGTGCCGGCAGGGCTTTTTGCATTTTCAATTAGTTATCCGACGGCCGGAATTTCCACGTTGTTGAAGCGGATGTGCCCGTCTTCGAGCACGGCTTCCACCACGGCATCCTTGCTCACGCGGCCCGAGAGAATGTCCTTCGACAGCTCGTTGAGCACCAGGCGCTGCAGTACGCGCTTGAGCGGCCGGGCCCCGAAGGTGGGGTCGAAGCCCTGCTCGCCCAGGTAGTCGAGCACCTCGTCGGTGGCTTCCAGGCGGATGCCGGCTTCTTCCAGGCGCTGCTGAATCTGACGGAACTGGATGTCCACAATCTTGCGGATTTCCTTGCGTTTCAGAGGCTGGAACATCACAATCTCGTCAATCCGGTTCAGGAACTCGGGGCGCATGTGCTGCTTGAGGCGGTCCACCACTTCCTCGCGGGTGCGGTCAATTACCTCCTCGTGGTTGTACTCATTCAGCTCCTTGAAGTTCTTCTGAATGATATCCGCCCCCGTGTTCGAGGTCATGATGATGATGGTGTTCTTGAAGTTCGCCACCCGGCCTTTGTTGTCGGTGAGGCGGCCATCATCCAGCACCTGCAGCAGAATGTTGAACACGTCGGGGTGGGCCTTCTCGATTTCGTCGAGCAGCACCACCGAGTAGGGCTTGCGGCGCACGGCCTCGGTCAGCTGCCCGCCTTCGTCGTAGCCCACGTAGCCGGGAGGTGCCCCAATCAGGCGCGACACGGCGTGGCGCTCCTGAAACTCGCTCATATCGATGCGCACCATAGCGTTTTCATCGTTGAACAGGTACTCGGCCAGGGCCTTGGCCAGCTCGGTTTTGCCCACGCCGGTAGTGCCCAAGAAGATGAACGAGCCGATGGGCCGCTTGGGGTCCTGCAAGCCCGCCCGGGAGCGGCGCACCGCGTCCGAAATGGCCGCAATGGCCTCCGATTGGCCCGCCACGCGCCGGCCCAGCTCGTTTTCCAGGTTCAGCAGCTTGTCCCGGTCCGACTGCAGCATCTTGCTCACCGGAATACCCGTCCACTTGGCTACCACCTCGGCAATGTCCTCGGAGGTTACCACTTCCTGCAGCATCGAGCCGCCGTCCTTCTGGGCTTCAGCCTGGGCTTGCAGTTCCTTTAGCTTGGCTTCGGCTTCCTGAATTTTGCCGTAGCGCAACTCCGCCACGCGGCCGTAGTCACCCTGGCGTTCGGCCTGCTCGGCTTCCAGCTTGTAGCGCTCAATGTTCTCCTTCTCAGTCTGCACGCTGGTGAGGGCCGATTTCTCGTTTTCCCACTGCGCTTTCAGTGTGTCGCGCCGGGCCGAGAGGTCGGCAATTTCCTTGTTGAGCACGTTTTCCCGGTCGTGGTTTTCCTCGCGCCGGATGGCTTCGCGCTCAATTTCCAGCTGCATGATGCGGCGCTGCACCTCGTCCAGCTCTACTGGCATCGAGTTCAACTCAATGCGCAGCTTGGCGGCGGCCTCGTCCATCAGGTCAATGGCCTTGTCGGGCAGAAACCGGTCGGTGATGTAGCGGCTGCTCAGCTCCACGGCGGCAATTACGGCATCGTCCGTAATCCGCACGCCGTGGTGCAGCTCGTACTTTTCCTTGATGCCGCGCAGGATGCTGATGGCGTCGGGCACGGTGGGCTCGTCCACCACCACGGCCTGGAAACGGCGCTCCAGGGCCTTGTCCTTCTCAATGTACTTTTGGTACTCCTTGAGCGTGGTGGCCCCGATGGCGTGCAGCTCGCCCCGCGCCAGGGCGGGCTTGAGCAGGTTGGCGGCGTCCATGGCGCCTTCGCCGCCGCTGCCGGCCCCAATCAGGGTGTGTATCTCGTCAATGAACAGCACAATCTGCCCATCCGAGTCGGTTACTTCCTTGATAACGGCCTTGAGGCGCTCCTCAAACTCGCCCTTGTACTTGGCCCCGGCCACCAGCAGGCCCAGGTCCAGACTCATCAGGGTTTTGTCCTTGAGGTTTTCGGGCACATCGCCGGCCACGATGCGCTGGGCCAGGCCCTCGGCAATGGCGGTTTTGCCCACGCCCGGCTCGCCCAGCAGCACCGGGTTGTTCTTGGTACGGCGGCTCAAAATCTGCAGTACCCGTCGGATTTCCTCGTCGCGGCCGATAACCGGGTCCATCTTGCCCGAGCGCACCCGCTCGTTGAGGTTGATGGCGTAGCGGTTCAGGCTCTGGTACTGGTCCTCGGCCGACTGGCTGGTGACCTTGCGGCCCCCGCGCAGCTCCTTAATGGCGACTTTTAGGTCTTTTTCATTGAAGCCGGCATCCTTCATCAGGGTAGCCACGGCATCCTTGCCGCCCAGCAGCCCCAGCAGCAGGTGCTCCACCGACACGTACTCGTCGTCGAACTCCTTCAGGAAGCCCGTGGCACGCTGCAAGGCGGCGGCAGCTTCGTTGGCGAGGTACGGCGAGCCGCCACTCACTTTGGGGTAGGCGGCTACGATGTCGTCGAGGCGGGGCGTAAGGATGTTCAGGTTTACGCCCAGCTTCTTGGCCAGAAACGACAGTACGTTCTCGTCGCTCTGGAAGAGGCCTTTCAGCAGGTGGCCGGTTTCGATGGCCTGCTGCTGGTTGCCTCCGGCAATTTCAGTGGCCTTCTGCACGGCCTCCTGTGCCTTGATGGTATAGTTATTAAAGTTCATGGGTTGCTTTTCGTCGTAGGGTGAGAACTTCGAACAGGAAGGTTCTACGAGGTGAATAGCAAACAGGGTGCAGAAGTGATTTTGCTGACGTTTTGGCTTGATTTTATAATTTACCCAATAAAAATAATGACTTTATGACTGTATTGGCAGGGGTTAAGCAGGTTTCACACTACCAGCCGCCCGCCGAAACAGCCACCCCGCCAGCACCCACAGTCCGGCGAAGAGGGTGTTCAGCACAATCACCCAGAGCACGCCCATCGTCAGCTCAGGCTGCTTAATTAGCAGCGCCACGAAAGGCACGGCGAACTGCGTGAGTGCCGCCGCAAACAGGGCTCGGGCCGTGCCCAGCGGCTGGAAACGGGCCGCTATAGCTCCGCCCAGCGCCACTGCCAGCACCGACCCGAATAGCAGATTCATGGGGTTGTCTTCGCTGCCGATGAAGCCCACGGCCAGATTACCCCACACCAGCAGCAGGCCAGCCAGTACAGCCACGCCGGCGGCTAACCGGTACGTATTGCTGTTGGCTGCGCGGGCAATCAGCATAAACGTAGTGCCCGCCCCAAACAGCAACGCGCCCGCAACTACAAAGTCGGAGAGAGTCCAGTTTACCTCGGCGGTGAACTGCATGGCTACCAGCGGAATCAGGAGCAGCAGCCCGGTAATGAGGGCTACGAGCGAGAGGCTTTTAGGCAGGGCCATGAGAGTGATTTTAGAAGTGAAAAGTTGAAACCGCAGGGGGTAGGCAACAGTGGGAATCAAAATCTGAAGCACTGTAACAATATCAAATAATGTAAAAGAACTTTGTAATTCAAAGTATGGATAGAAATTTTGTTCTTACAACCTTCGTCAGGCTTTGGTATATTCAGCTTTCCGGATTGAATGTCACCCCTTTACTGCCCTTTTGTTATGGACGTGAATCAGCTTTTAGGCCCGCTAAAGGGCGCTACCCGCCGCGAAGTTGGCGGCGTGCAGGTGGATGTGGTGCGCACCGGCAACTCCCGCGTGAAGCGGGTGGTGTACCCGGCCGGCTTCCGGTGGTCGAAGGATATGCGGCCGGTGGTAGGCGGCGAGTTGTGCCAGCACGCGCACGTAGGCTTTCTGACCACCGGTAAGCTGGGTATTCAATATGCCGACGGGGTGCAGGAAGAGTACGCGGCCCCGCAGGTAATAGCCATTGCCCCCGGCCACGACGGCTGGGTGATAGGTGAGGAGCCTGCCATCCTCATTGAGTTCGACTTTGAGGGCGAAACTGTGGAGCGGCTGGGGTTGAAGCGGGAATAAGGCAGGCCCGTAGTGCGCTGGGATAATAGAACGTCATTCCGGGTGAAGCGAGGAATCTCGCGTGCTGACGTTGAGTTACCATTGCAACAGCAGCACGCGAGACTCCTCGCTCCGCTCGGAATGACGATTGAACAATAATGTTCCGGTTCTAAGCCACCTTGGCCGGCAGCGTCTGGCGCAGCCACTGGTAGAGCCGGTCCACGTCGGGCTTGCGGAATAGCTCGGTGCCGGGATTCATGGTGGCAGCCGAGCCGCAGGCCACGCCCAGCCGGATAACTTCGGGCAGGCTCAGGCCGGTGCTGAGGCCGTGCACCAGACCGGCCACCATACTGTCGCCGGCGCCCACGGTGCTGCGCCGCTTCACGGCGGGGGCGGGTACGTGGTCGACTTGGTCGCGGGTGATAAGGCATGCCCCCTGCGGCCCCAGCGACACGGCCAGGATTTCGGCTTTGCCTTCCTGCACCAGCTGGCGGGCGGCTTGGGTCATGGCGTCGTTGTCGAGCTCATCGGTGCCGGCCAGCTTACTCAGCTCGCCCACGTTGGGTTTGGCCAGATACACGCCTTCCTGCAACACGGCCTGCAGGGCGGGACCTGAGGTATCGGCCACTACCTTTACGCCCCGGTTTTTGGCCGCCCGCACCACCCGGGCCAGCAACTGCGGCTCCACACCGGGCGGCAGGCTGCCACTTATTACCAGGAACTCCGCGCCGGTGGCTAGTTCCTTCAGCTGCTCCAGTACCAGCAGCTGCTCCTCGGGCCGCAGCTCAGTGCCGGGCATCCCGAAGCGGTATTGCTGACTGCTGCTGCTATCTACCACAATGAAGTTCTCGCGGGTATCGGCCTGGGTAGGCACGGCGCGGAACTGCAGCTGCTCCTGGCTCAGCAGTTCCTGCAGGCGCTGCCCGGTGGGGCCGCCCGCCGGAAACACTGCTACCGACTCGGAGCCCAGCCGCCGCAGCGCCCGGCTCACGTTGATGCCCCCGCCGCCGGGCTCGAACTTAGGGGCCGCGCAGCGGATTTTCTGGTCGGGCATGATGTGGTCGGCGGTGGTGCTTTTATCAACGGTTGGGTTGAGCGTGAGCGTGACGATGCGCGGCATAGGAAACGGGCTGATGAAGGCAGAAAAACCAGTAGCTGTACTACGCCCCGCCCGAAAAGTTGGCTTTCGGGTGCAGTTCAGGTTAACAACCGCCCGATTTATCCGTTGCTTTGCCTTTCCATTCTCTTTTCTGAGGCCCATGCCTGCACCTACGCTTGCCTTGCGCACCGTCGACGTGACGCGCTATATTATTCCGCTGCGGGAGGGCGGCTCCCTGCCGGCCCTGGTAGAGGCCTACGACGGCTTTATGTACGTGGTAAAGTTCCGGGGAGCAGGCCAGGGGCTGAAGGCACTGATTGCCGAGCTTATTGTGGGCGAAATTGCCCGTCAGCTGGGGCTGCGGATGCCGGAGCTGGTGTTCATCAACCTGAGCGAAGCCTTCGGCCGCACCGAGCCCGACGAGGAAATCCAGGACCTGCTGCGCTTCAGCACCGGCCTCAACCTGGCCCTGCATTTCCTGGCCGGCGCCGTCACCTTCGACCCCATCATCAATGACGTAGACGCCCGGCTGGCCTCGCTGATAGTGTGGCTGGATTGCCTCACGCTGAACGTGGACCGCACCGCCCGCAACACCAATATGCTGATGTGGCACCGGGAGCTGTGGCTCATTGACCACGGCGCGGCCCTGTACGTGCACCACAGCGGGGCGGGCTGGGCTAGTAAAGCCACCCGCCCGTTTCCGCAGCTCAAAGACCACGTGCTGCTACCCCGGGCCACCGAGCTGGCCTGGGCCGATGCCGAAGCCCACGCCCGCCTCTCATCGGAGGTGCTAACGGCCATTGTGGCCCTGGTACCCGACGAGTGGCTGCAGGAGCCCGACCTTAGCCCCGAGGAGCAGCGCGCCCAGTACGTGGAGTTTCTGACCACCCGACTGGCCGCGTCATCATCATTTGTTCAGGAAGCCCAATCTGCCCGCAATGCACTTGTTTGAGTATGCCGTGCTGCGCGTGGTGCCCCGCGTAGAGCGCGAAGAGTTTTTGAATGTGGGCGTGATTCTGTACTGCTCGGCTCAGGGGTTTCTGCAAACGCGCTGTCACCTGCCCGAAGCCCGTCTGCAGGCCTTCGCCGGCCCCGGCCTTGATCTGGACGACCTACGAGCCCGGTTACAGGCGTTTGAGCGAATCTGCCAGGGCCGGCGCGAGGGTGGGCCCATCGGGCAGCTGGCCCTGGCCTCGCGCTTCCGGTGGCTCACGGCCATGCGCAGCACCATTGTGCAGACGTCGGCCGTCCACCCCGGGCTATGTGAAGATGCCGCTGCTATGCTGGATAGACTGTATGAGCAGTTAGTGGCTTGATAATGAGCTTGGTTTGTGTGAAAATTTGACTATATTCCGATAGTCAACTCTCACCAAATCAGACGGATTATGGAACTGCACAACAACTGGCCCGCTCAGCGCGGCCTGCATCTGAACCGGTTACCATGGTGGGCTTACGCCCTATTCATCCCGGCCGTGTACGGAATGGGCTGGGTACTGCATCTGCTGGGTGTGATACCCGGCCAGTGAGCCGATGAATTGATATCCAAAGCGGCCCGCCCCGGCAGTAGCTATGCTACTGCCGGGGCGGGCCTTACCATGCGCAGTTATTACGCAGAGAGGGGGGCTGTTGCCACCTGTTGCAGCAGAACAAGCAGTAAATGATATATTTCCTGCAGCTGTGCGGGTTCGGTTAGAGCACGCTCTTCGGTAAAAGTCAGCTGCAGGGGCGCAGTGGCTTCGTGTGAGGCCGGAGCCAGCGCCAAGCGGGCATCGGGGTAGCGCAGGAGGGTAGCGCGTACCTCCGGGTGGGCCAATATCTGCCGGAGCGTGTCGGGCTGATTGGTGGTGATAATGAAGGCCTCGTCCAGCTCCGGGTCGCCCAGCTCTACGTCCTGCAGACCCAGCAGCTTGCCTACCTCATGAACCCAATCCTGTTCGTGCAGCGCAAAGTGAAAAGCTGTGTGCACGGGAACCGAAGCCGTCAGAGTGGTCAGCTCATAGCCGCCTTCAAACCCGCCGCCCAAATCAATGTCCAGCTCCAGCCGAACATGAAAATCCTGCTGGTACAGGTCGGCGCGGTAGTCATATAGATCGGGCTGTTGTGCCATATCAGCGGCTACTTGCTGCCATACAGCGGCTTCCGTATCGGCCCGGAAAGTGGGAGTAGTATCCATGAGTAGAAAGGGGGAATGTATCAGATGCACTTACTTCGTTTCCCTGAAGAAAGTTGGTGCCCGAAGCTAGTAGCCCCGCCGTAAGTCCACGGGGTTTTCGAGTGGTTCCTGCTGCTGTAGATGCTGTAAGTTGCGCAGAAACAGCGCAATCTTGCCTTCCTCTTCGGCTGGCCGGCCGCCGCCACTATGCTGGGTAAGCAGCACCCGGGGCAGCTGCCAGAGCGGGTTGTCGGGCGGTAGTGGCTCTTCAGAAGTCACGTCCAGTACGGCTCCGCCAAGCCGGCCGGCCTGCAGCGCCGCAATCAGGGCGGGCTCATCGGTGGTGTTGCCGCGGCCAACGCTGGCATACAGCGCATGGTCTGGCATAGCAGCAATAAGGTCAGCGGAGAAGAAACCGTCGGCGCTACCGGGCAGGCAGTTTACCACAATATCAGTGGTGGGTAATGCCTCCAGTAGCTCTTGGCGGGTATGTAGCTGGGCGGCAGGGTTGGTGCGGGCCAGAAATTTTATCTCGCAATGAAACCCCCGCAGCTGCTCAACAACGGCCTGCCCAATAGTCCCATAACCCAGAATAATCACCCGCTGTCCGCGCAACAGCCCCAGCCGGGGCCGCACGGCCGCGCCTTCCCAATGCTGCTGCCGCTGCCATACGGCCAGTTCCGGAATGTAGCGCAACAATCCCAGCAAACCGGCTACCATGGTTTCGGCACAGGCCCAGGCAAAGAAGTCGCCCATGTTAGCTACCGGAAACGTTGGCTGTAGCTCCTGATACCGGTCAATGCCCGCTGAGTCAATCTGCCAGAAGCGGAGCTTAGGCGGTAGCCTGGGCTTAAACCACTCAGCCGGCGGATTACCTAACAGGTAATCGGCCTCGTGCAGGGCCGCAGGTTGCTGCTCGGGTAGTAAATCAGTGCGGAATACCGGCCGCACATGAGCTGGTAATTGCTGTTGCAGCATAGCCCGGACCGGGGCTGTAAGGACCGAGTATATGAAGAGATTCATCGTCTTGATAGTGCCTGTTCAGGGCTTCGTCTTGCTGGTGAGTAATAGAACGGTTTTGTGAACAGCATAGCGGTCCAATTGCCTACCTCCACCGAACCGCCCGAACCAAAGCTGTCAGATACATGCAGCGACTGGTAGTTTCACCCAGACCCTGAAAATTCTTCGTGCGGGTTGCCGGTAAACAAAAAGCCCCGTACCGGTTGGTTCGGGGCTTTTTGCCGGGTGGATTACTTTAAAACGCTAGTCTTTACGCGAGTATTGCTCGTAGCGTACGGGGTTCTTCTTTTTGTCCTTTTTGCGGCCAAGAACGCCACCGGCGGCAGCGCCTACCACGCCGCCAACAACAGCGCCTTTGCCGCCGCCAACAACGGCACCCGTTACGGCACCGGCACCGCCACCAATGGCGGCTCCTTTGGCCTTGTTGCTCCAGTTTTTAGGCTTGGTCTGGGCGTTGGCATCGGCTACGATGGTAGTGCTTTCCAGTACAAATAAGGCCGAGAGCATGGCCGCGAATATCTTGAGAGTTTTCATGAGTCAAGGGCGTTTTACACATACTGAAATGTATGGAGATTATAACGCAATGTCCCGAAACCGGGTTTACAGGATAGCGAAATTTTATACGGTAAAACCTTGTTTTATATAAAAATTGCTATATGATTTTCCCGGTCACTGGAGTTACCCGCCGACCCGATATTCCGCCCGCCGAACCGCTATATTCCGGTGATTTGCTGCACAGCCTTCCATGAAAAAAGCCTCCCATGCTCGTAGCACAGGAGGCTTTTTAGAAAGAGGTGAGCCGGTGAGAATTTTACCGGGCGTCTGCTTTCGTGTCGGTTGCGGAAGTACTGGCTTTCTTCACGTAGGTATCCAGCCAGGTATTCATCTCCCACAGCATGTGCATGATGGATTCGCGGGCGGCATAACCGTGCGCTTCGGCCGGCAGCACCACATAGCGCACCGTGGCACCATTGCCTTTCAGGGCGTTGTAAAACCGCTCACTCTGGATGGGGAAGGTGCCGGAGTTATTGTCGGCCTCTCCGTGAATCAGCAGAATGGGAGTCTTGATTTTGTCGGCGAAGTTGAAGGGCGACATGGCATTGTACACCTCCGGCGCTTCCCAGTACGTGCGCTCCTCACCCTGGAAGCCGAACGGCGTGAGGGTACGGTTGTAGGCACCGCTACGGGCAATGCCTGCTTTAAACAGGTTGCTGTGCGCCAGCAGGTTGGCCGTCATGAAAGCGCCGTAGCTGTGGCCCATCACGGCCACGCGGTTGGGGTCAACTACGCCCAGACGCTTGCCTTCGTCAATGGCGGCCTTAGCCGAGGATGTGAGCTGCTCTACGTAGGTGTCGTTCGGCTGCTTGGTGCCTTCGCCCACAATTGGAATGCTGGCCCCCTGCAGCACGGCATAGCCCTGCGTCACCCAGAATACCGGAGAGCCCCAGTTGAAACGCGTGAAGGTGTACGGCGAGCCTTTCACCTGACCAGCATCCTTCTTGTCTTTGAATTCCACCGGATAGGCCTCCATCAGGGTAGGCAGAGGGCCATCTTCCTTCTTGTAGGTGGGGGGCAGGTACAGATTTGCCGTCAGCTCCACACCATCGGCCCGCTTGTATTTCAGCACCTGTTTCTGCAGGTTACCCAGTGAGGCGTACGGGTTCGGGAACTTGGTCAGCTGCAACGGCTTAGGGCTGGGAGCGTCGCGCAGGAAGTAGTTGGGTGCTTCCTGCTGCGATTCGCGGCGCGTCACGAAGATGTGCTTGCCGGCATCCAGAATGGTAACGGGCATTTCGTAATACGGCGCTTCGGAACGCCACCACCGGGCGCTTTTCTTGGTGCGCACGTTCATTTCATCAATAAACGGCCGGTCACCTTCCGGTGAGGCACCGGTGCCGATGAAGTACACCATGTCGGCGTTGGCATCGGTAGCCAGTACGCGGCGGCCCAGCTCGTTCCGACGCAGGAAGGGAGTGCCGGGGTCGGTGTAGGTATCCTGTGAAGAACGCTCGAATAGAGGCGTAAGAGAGGTTTTAGTGGCCAGATCCAGGGTCCAAAGGGTTTCCTTGCGGTCGGCCCAACGGTAGCCCTGTACAAGGGCCAGCTTATCGGAGCCGCTCCAGTAGATGCGGCCAAAGCGCAGCGGCAGCGACGCCAGCTCCTGCGGCTGGCCGTCAAACGGGGAGCCCAGGGCGAACAGCTTGTCGCGCACCGGGGCGGCGGTTTTCGGGTCGCCACCGTCCTGGGCTTCTACCCAGAACAGGGTGTTGGGGGCGTCTTCGCGCCAGCTGATTTCACGCGGCCCCACGGGCACGGCATCGAAGCTGGTGGGCACATTATCGGCCAGCGGCAGGTTGGCAATTTCTTTCACCACCAAGCCTTCCATGTTCAGGACGTCTACGCGCACCGGGAAGCTGCTCACCGGCAGCGTGTAGGAATAGGGCCGGTGGCGGGTGCTTACCAGCACGTATTTACCGCTGGGCGAGGGAGTAGCATCCTGAATAACGCCGGGCTGACCCAGGGGGGCCATACGGCCATCCATACCCACTTTTACTACCTGCGAAAGGGCATAGTAATCGAACATCCGCTCATCAATGGGGCTTTTGAGCAGATCCTGATAGGTGCGGGCGGCCGCGGTGCGGCCTACGTTCTGCTGAATAGCCGGGCCGGTAGGAGGAGCCGTTGGATTGGGAGCCTCACCGCGGCCACCTACGATGGCCCGGGCAATAATGGTCTTGCCATCAGAAACCCACTCGTAGGGCGAGCCGAAAATGCCATTCAGGAACAGGTTAGGCACCAGCTTCGCCGTAGCCGAGGCCACATCTACCAGCCACAGCTCCACATGGCTGTTGGTGGTGTGGGTGAAAGCAATTTTGGTATTGTCCGGCGACCATTGCACGTCGCTGATGCGGGCATTGGACGGAAGGCCCTGTACCAGCAACTCCTTCCCCTCGGGCAGGCGGTGCAGCCGCAACGAAGAGGCGTAGCTCACCCGGCTGGCACCGTTGGTACGGGGGTTAATGCGCACACCTGCCAACCGAACTTCCGGCTGGCTGAGCTCGGTAATGGAGGGCATATCACGCACGTCCATCAGCAGCATCCACTGGCCATTGGAAGAGAAGCTGACGCGAGGTGTCGGGGGGGCATCAACCAGAGTGGCAATGGCGCGCGGAGGCGTCTGGTACGGCAGGTCCTGAGCCGAAACCAGACCGATGGTACCGGCGCACAAAGCCAGTGTGAGTCGAAATATTTTCATAGAAAAACGGTAAGCAACAGATTCTTATCTACAAAGGACGGTACAATCCGGCAAATTCGCTACTGCCCAAGGCAACATGTTCATAATGTGAATCGTACTAAGAAGTTTTGCTCCGTTTTCTGCAAAAAAAACACCCCACTGTGCAAGTGGGGTGTTCATGGAAGCATGCGAAAAATTCAATTTCAGCCGGGCCGCATCAATGATTGATGGGTACCTCAATGAGGATAAACTGGCATTCCGATGAACAGACAATGTCGACGGAAGCCAGCTCCCACAAACCCAGACTTTCCCGCGGGGCCACTGCGTCACCATTGGCGGTGAGGTGGCCTTCCAGTACAAACAGAAACACGCACTTGTTGGTCGGATTCAGCTGGTAGTGTAGGGTTTGACCGGCATCGAAGAACCCGAGGCTGAGGCGGGCGTTCTGGTTAATCCAGCAGTGCGCGGTGCCCTCCTCGTTGCTCACAATGGTGGTGAGCTGGTTGCGGCGCTTCTCGCGGGGGAAGTGGCGGCGCTGGTAACGGGGCGTTATGTTCTGCAGCTTGGGCTCCACCCAGATCTGCAGAAAATTCACCTGCTCATCGCCTATATTGTGCTCTTCGTGGCGCAGGCCACTTCCGGCACTCATAATCTGCACCCAATCCTGGGTTACTTCCTCCGAATATCCCAGGGAGTCTTTGTGGTTCATGCGCCCGGCCAGCATCACCGATATGATTTCCATATTGGCGTGGGCATGCAGGCCAAAACCGCCGCCCGGCTGCACAAAGTCATCATTGAATACTCTGAGCAGCCCGAAGCCGGCTCGCTCAGGGTTGGCGTACGGCCCGAAGCTGAGCGAGAAATGGCTCTGCAGCCAGCCAATATCTTTGAGGCCCCGGTCGGCGGCGGTGGTGTGGCGGATGGGCATGGTTAGGCAGGCAGGTGTTGGTGAAAGGCTATTTCGGCCACGGACTTACGCTGACGCGGCGCTTTTTCGCGACTCAGGAACGGCTCCTCCAGCTGTTCGGCGTCGCCGAGGTAGCCGAGGGCAATCATCACGGCCGGCTGCAGGGTATCGGGCAACTGGAATACTTCCTGCGCTTTGGCCCGGTCGAAGCCGCCCATGAAGTGTCCGTGCAGGCCCAGGGCTGTAGCTTCCAGAATCAGGTTGCCGTTGGCCAGGCCCAGGTCGTGGAGGGCAGCGCCGTTGGGAGTGCCGTTATCGTACTGTGTTTTAGCCAAGGCCAGAATCAGGACGGGCGCATTGCGGGCCCAGGGCTGGTTGCCGGGCATTAGGCAATCCACCATCTGCGCAAAGGCCTCTTTATCGGCGTGGTGCGCGTAGATGTAGCGCCAGGGCTGCTCGTTCATGGCGCTGGCGGCCCAGGAGGCCGCTTCAAACACCTGCTGCAGGGTTTCGGGCGCTACGGGGTAGCTGGCAAAGGCGCGCGGGCTCCAGCGCTTACGGATAGTTTCCAGAACCGGAAACGTGGTGGTGGCGTGTTTCATAGTGGTGATAAACCGTGCTTCCCGCTGGCGGGTTATACATGCCCCGCAGAAAGCGGGAAGCAGGCCTGAATATACGGATGAAGTGAAGGCCGCAAAGGGTTATAAGCTCATGGGTACTTCCATCAGCAGCAGGCGTGTGGCGGCAGTGGCAGCTACCGGAAAGCTGGTCGTATCCCAGATGCCCAAGCCGTCGCGCGTGCTGACCGGCTGGCCGGCAATAGTAGCTTCGCCTTCCAGCACGAATACGTACACACCGTTACCGGGCTTCTTTACCTGATATTCAGCCGTGAAGCCGGCATCAAAGTCGGTCAGATGAAACCACGCGTCCTGGTTAATCCAGACGCCGGCATCGTTGGCGTCGGGCGACAAAATCTGCTGGAACTGATTGTGGCGGTCTTCGGCCCGGAAAGTTTGCTGATCATAGCGGGGCGTTACGTTACGCTTGTTCGGAAACACCCAGATCTGCAGAAACTTTACCGGCTCGGTGTGGCTGTGGTTTTTTTCGCTGTGCGCAATGCCGGTACCGGCACTCATCACCTGCACATCGCCGCGCCGGATGATGCCGTGGTTGCCGGCATTATCCTTATGTTCCAGCGTGCCGCTCAGCGGAATGCTGATGATTTCCATGTTGTCGTGCGGGTGGGTGCCGAAACCCATGCCCCCGGCCACAGTATCATCGTTGAGCACGCGCAATGCGCCAAAATGAACCCGCTCCGGATTCTGGTAGCCAGCAAAGCTGAAAGTATGATAGGAATTGAGCCAGCCATGGTTGGCGTGTCCCCGAGTGTTGGCGGAATGGAGGATGGTTTGCATGAGTTCAGATGCTTGTTATTGCAAATATATGTACATACATGAATTGTCAAGCAAAAAATTCCATTTGATCTATATTATTCCTGAAAAAGGGCTTTTTTGCCCTGATATGGACGAAAATAAAACAAGCTACTCATACTTGAGTAGCTTGTCTGAAACCTGAGACGGTAGAAAGTCACGGCACCATCAGCGGCCGGCTACCCTGCGTATGGCCGTCAGGAGTAACCCATTGAAGCAGGTATAGCCCGCCCGGCAAACCGGCAACCGGCAGCAGTATCGTAGTGGCCGCATGCGCCTGCCGGATTACCTGGCCGTGGGCATTCAGCAGGCGTACCGTACCCTGGGCGGCGGCCGGCAGCTGCACGGTAACAGCACTGGTTGCCGGATTGGGGAATACCTGGAAAGCAGCTGGGGTGGCGGCGGCAGTGGTAGCCAGCGGCCGGCATTGCATAGCGGCTATGAGGTACCGCCACAGGTCAGTATCAAAGGAGGAAAGCGCCAGGCGCGGGCTACCCGCCGAAGCACCCTGCCGTACCACTACCAGCCGCAGGCTGGGTACCACATAAATTTTCTGGTCGTTTTTGCCCAATGCTGCCACCATATCGGCGGGGGCGCTGGGCGTGATGTTGCCTGGCAGCACCAATTGCTGCGGCCCCGGCAGCATGTAGGAACTCTGGCCGTTCAGCCACCACAGATAGCCGTAGCTGCGGTTAAAGTTCTGGGAAGGGGTAGTCATCTGCCGGAAATAAGAAGTATCCGTCAGGATAGCAGTACCGTTCCAGCTGCCCCTGGCCAGGGCAAACAGGCCAAAGCGGGCCATATCGCGGGCCCGGCTATAATACACATCCTGCACCCACAGGCCCTGCATCCCAATACGGGAGGCTAGCCGCTGATTGGTATACTGATTGAGTGGCAGCCCACTGGCGCGGGCCAATACTGTCTGAAGTTGGCGGTAAGCCCCGGTATGGTAGGCCCAGCGTGTGCCCGCATCGGTACGGTATAGCAGGCAGCCCGGCGTACTGCTTTCATTGTCGCAGGGGGCGGGTGGGGTATCGTCGAGGCCGGAGGTCATAGTGAGCAGGTGGCGCAGCGTAATCAGCCGTTCCCGCCCCGCCGGGGCCGAAGACCAGCCGCGGCCCAGGAACCGGTTTACGCTGTCCTGCAGCGTCAGTAGCCCATCCTGCCGAGCCAGGCCGGTGAGGGTAGCGGTGAGTGACTTACCCGCCGAAGCCCAGTACCAGACAGAATCCTGGGTAAACGTGCCGTAGTACCGCTCCACCACAATCCGGCCATCTTTCAGGACGATGAATGACTTGGTACCCTTGCGCCCCAGAAAATTCAGCAGAGAATCCAGCTGGGGCTGGCACCAGCCCAGGCTTTGCGGTGAAGTTGTGGCCCAACTACCGGCCGTAGCCGGAGTGGGAGGGAAGTACAGCGGAGTCGGCTGGGCCCGGCCGGGTAAAGCAGGAAGGAGCAACAGCAGCAGTAAAAGCCAGCGTAACGAGTGTTTCATGCGGACAACTGAAAGTGTATAGCGAATATGCTATAGAGGGGCTGGATGTGCGAAAGTTTAAAAAATACTGGCTGAAGATTATCGGCCACGTAGGTTCGGTGGTTGGTAAGCATGCCTCCGCCGTTCATATGCTGCTGGGTTACCAGCTGACGCGTACCTTCGGCCCACTGGTATGCTATTTCCTTCTGCTCCCGTTGTTTCGCGCCTGGCGCCTACGCCCAGTGGGTTTCTGCACCTGGGCAATGCTGTCAACTTTACGCTTACCTGGCTGCTTACGCGCCGGGTGGGCGGAACGCTCCACCTGCGCATCGATGACCTGGACCGGGCCCGGTTTCGGCCGGTATACCTGGAAAATATTTTCCGGACCCTAGAGTGGCTGGGGCTAGATTATGACCAGGGCCCCACCGGCCCCACTGACTTTGAGCGGCATTTCTCCCAGCAGCACCGTCTGCCCGAATACGAAGCGGTACTGCAGGCGGCGCGTGCCGCGCATTCTGAATTGTTTTATGCCTGCCGCTGCTCCCGCACCGAACTGGCCCGCGCGGCCATGCCCGGGGGGCTGTATCCCGGCACCTGCCGTACCGCCACCTGGCCCTTTCAGGCCCCAGAAACGGCCTGGCGGGCCCATGTGCCACCAAATGCAGCCGTTGCCTTCTACGACCTGGCGCAGGGCCCCGTGCAGGTAGCCGTAGCGGACGAGCTGGGAGACTTTATTGTGCGCAAGAAGGATGGTAGCGCCGCGTATCAGGTAGCCTCCGTGGTGGACGATGTCCGGCTGGGCGTAACCCTGATTGTGCGGGGGCTGGACCTATTGCCCAGCACCGCTGCTCAACTGTGGCTGGCTCCGCATCTCCCTGGTCAGGCGGCCTTCGCAGCCACGCAGTTTCTGCATCATGGCTTAGTGCTGAACGAGAAGGGTGAGAAGCTGTCTAAATCAACGCAGGCGGGTTCTCAGCGGGGTATCCGGGAGGAAGCCGGCTCTCCGCAGGTGGTGTACCAGCTGGTTGCGCGCTTGCTTGAACTCGGGCCGGAAGCAGGCAAGTCATTGACTGCGTTGGTGGCGGCAGTTTAGCTGATAAACAAAAAGGTCCTTCAGCATTGCTGAAGGACCTTTTTACTGTAAGCGAGTACGCTACTAGTTGCGCGTCATGGCCCGGTTGGTAGCCAGTTCCGATGATGGAATCGGCCAGATGTAGAGTACATCCGTGGGCTGAACTGCTCCTACCGAGCCTTTACCCGGAATGGGGGCCAACAGGCGCATCAGGTCCTGGTTGCGGATACCCTCGCCCAGGAACTCGATCCGACGCTCCAGCAGAATGGCATCGATGATGGTGAATGAGCTGGTAAAGCTGGCTGCCGTGTACGCGCCTGCTGGATTGGAGCGGGTGCGCACTGCATTCAGCAGCGCCAGTGCCTGCGCGTCAGTGGCACCGGCCGTCCGGGCTCGGGCTTCGGCCAGGTTGAGAAGTACCTCGGCATAGCGGATAACCGGGGCCTTATCGGTGTAAGGTGAGCCAGTGGGATACTTTTTCAGGAATGTTTCGGTTCCGGAAGTAGCAGTCAGGGCAGTGCGGCGAGCATCCGTAGCGGCAAAGCCCGTGTTAGCCAGAATGCCCGTGGGATTCAGGCTATACTCACCGTTGCCGCCGAGAGAGGCAGGCAGGAAGTAGTATGCCAGCTGGTTCTGGGTACCGGGTGGGTCCTGCGCCGTGAAGGGGAAGGACAGAATGCTTTCCGAGGTTTCCTGGGGTGAGGCAAATACGTTGGCTATGGAAGAGTTCAGGGCGTGAGCTACGCCGGTTGTAGCCGTGAAGGGAGCCGTTTTAGTTACAATCTTATCGGCTTCGGTTATCACGTCGTTATACCGGCCCATGCTCAGGTATACCCGGGTTTTCAGGGCTATAGCCGTGTTGCGGTGGGCGCGGGTTACCGTGGGCGAGGGACTGGCCGTGGCATACGTAAGCGGCAGATTCTGCTCTGCATAGTTCAGGTCTTCCAGAATCTGGTCGTATACCTGAGCTACTGTGCTACGTGGCAGGTCGTTGTTGTTTGGTCCGGTTTCTGCCTGCAGGCGTAGGGGCAAGCCGGGCTTGCTGCCGTTACCATCGGCGTAGGGCCGGGCATAGTATTGCAGCAACGAATAATAGCACAGTGCGCGCAGCAGACGGGCTTCACCCCGGTAGTTATTGGCCGTAGCCGCAAACGTGGCGGGGAAAGTAGGGGCTACAAACTTGGAAGCGTTGGCATCCAACCCTGCCAGGAACACGTTAACCTGGTTGATGGCTGCGTATGCCGCGCCCCACATGCTGATAACGTCGTTCTGCGACGCTTCTGTGAGCGTGTGCTGCCATACTGCCGCACCGGTTACCAAGTTAGAAGTCCGGTTCAGGAAGTCGTTGGCCCGAATGTCGCCATATACCTGATAGCGGCCGCCCAGAAAGCTGCCCGACTTCACGTAGGAGTACAGAGAGTTCACCTGCAAACTGATACGGGCCGGCGTATCAAATGCTACAATGTCCGACAGGAAGGTTTTCGGAACCGGATCCAGCAGTTCTTCTTTGCAGGAAATGGCGCTAAGGCCCAGCAAAGCCGTGCAGATGCCGATGGTTACTTTATGCTTAAATGTCTTCATCAGACTACAAGACTTAGAGAATTAAAAACCAATGTTGAAACCGGCCGTGTAGGTACGAGCCTGACCTACCGAGTTGCGGTCTACCCCAGCGCCCAGGTTTGCGCTGCCGTTCGTAGAAATTTCCGGGTCAATGCCGGAGTATTTCGTCAGGAGGGCGGCATTCTGCACCTGAACGTAGAATCGGGCACTACTCACGCCCAGCGAGTTAAGAAGGGTCTGGGGCAGCGTGTAGCCCAATGACACGTTCCGCAGACGGGCAAAATCACCCTTCTCCACGTTTGAGGACATTATCAGCGCTGAGCCGTTCGATACGTTGTCGCCATACACTACGCGCGGCCATTTGGCATTGGGCGCTTCAGGCGTCCAGTGGTCTTTAATATCTACTTCGTTATTCCAGAAGCGCTGATCGTGCAGACCCGCCTTGGTGCCGTTATAGATGTAGTTACCGCCGGAGAACTGGATGAACACTCCCAGATCAAAGTTTTTGTAGCGGAACGTGTTATCGAACCCACCATACCATTTCGGCAACGTGGGGCCATAATAAACACCATCGGCCAACTGCGAGGGGGCGCTGGTGGCTACGCCGTCCAGCGTCGTCCACCCGGTACCGCCGCCCTGATGGTTGTATTGTACTACTGTGCCATCGGCCTTGCGCAACATGCGGCGACCGTTTGCGGGGTTTACGCCCAGCGACGGAACTGCCAAAATTTCACCTACCGAATGACCAACCTCGGTGTAGTTCACGGTTTCCAGGCCGGAAGTGGCTTGGCCAATCCGCTGACCCTCGGTAGCCAGGGCCAGTACCCGGTTTTTTAGGGTGGTAAGGTTGGCATTTACCGACCAGTTGAAGTCGGTTTTGTTGATGGCATTAATCCGCAGGTTCAGTTCGATACCGGTATTCTGCATCGAGCCTACGTTGGCCGGAATGGAGTTATTAGGAATACCCTTGGACGGTGCCTGGGGCACGTTCAGGATCAGACCATCCACCAAGTTCTTGTAGTAGGCTACATCACCTTGAATCCGGTCATCCAGAATACCGAATGCCAGGCCGATGTCGGTCTTCTTACTGGTCTCCCAAGTCAGGTCCTTGTTACCGGCACCGCTGTAGTACAAGTTAGCGTTGGGGCCATACAGACCTGATGAATACGAGGTCAGCGAAGCAAAGTCATCAATGCCTTGGCTGTTGCCTACTTCCCCGTAGCTACCGGTAATTTTGAGGAAGCTAACGGTATTCAGCAAGGACGAATTCTTCCAGAATTCCTCTTCCGATATAGCGTAGCCCAACGAAGCCCCGTAGAAGTTACCCCACTTCTTAGCCCAGGCGGAATACCCGTCGCGGCGGAAGTTGACGGATGCCAGATACTTCTTGTTGAAGTTGTAGTTCAGGCGGCCAAAGTAGGAAAGCAGATAGTTCTCGCCCTGGTAATTGCCGGAAGCGGCAATGTTGGTGAAGTTGCCCTCAAACGTGGTAAAGAACGGGTCAGCCACGCCGGTCCGGTTGGCACCCCACCGGTCAATGGTCGTGTGCTGCTGTTCCGCACCTGCCAGGAACGAGAGGTTGTGCTTTTCGGCCAGCGTCAGATCATACTGGGCCGTATTTTGCCAGTTCCAGCGCTTGTTAGTCCGGTAATAATTCAGAGCCTGCCCGTTGGCGGAATAACCATCACCGGCAATAGGCGTGTAGAAGGCCTGGTCTTCGAAGGCAATATTATAGATACCGTAGGTGGTACGCAGGTTTAGGCCTTTCAGCACTTCCCAGTTGGCGTACACACTACCCTGGATTTCGTTGCCTTCGGAGCGGAAGTAGTTGTTTTCCAAGTCAACTACCGGGTTGTAGTAGCCGGGCAGCAGTGGCGCGCCCGTTGTAGAAGCCGGGTTGGTATTTGCTCCCGGACCGATACCGGCCCCGCTTGTGTTGTAGCTGCCATCGGGGTTGAAGGCGGGTACGTTGGGCGGCAACACCAGCGGCAAGCGGCCCAGACCAGCCGTACCGAATGCGCCGTCGGCTACTGAGCCGGAGTTAGGCGAGGCGTTGCGGGTATTGGAGTAGCCCACACGAGCACCTACGCTAAAGCGTGAGAATACCTTGTGGTCAATATTCAGACGGGCCGAGGCACGCTTGAAGCTGTTTTTCTCCAGCATACCCTTCTGGTCGGTGTAGCCAACCGAAGTATAGTAGGTGGTTTTCTCGGTACCACCGCTGAAGTTCAGGTTATTGGACGAAGAAAACCCGGTACGATAGATATAGTCATACCAGCGGGTATCAACGGGGTTACCGTTGCCATCGAGCGTGGGCTTAAAGCCTTCCACGTTGGTGCCGGGCTGCCCAATGGCAATACGGTTGGCGTTCAAGTTCCGAACGGCCTCGTTTTTGATGGCAATGTAGTCGGCGGCATTCAGCACTTCGTACAAACGCACGGGCTTGCTCCATCCTACCCATGAGTCGAGGGATACTTTACTATTGCCGCGCTTGCCTTTTTTGGTGGTTACCAAAATAACGCCGCCGGCTGCGCGGGAGCCATAAATGGCCGTTGCAGAAGCATCCTTCAACACCTCAACACTCTCAATATCATTGGGGTTGATGTTACTGAGCGGGTTGTTCGGCACGCTGCCTACGGCTGAGCTGTTGCCGCTGTAGGCCGGAATGCCGTCAATTACGAACAGTGGGGCCGAACTCAAGCTAATGGAGTTTACCCCGCGGATACGAATAACGGGCGGGTTGTTCAGTACCCCGTTGGGCGTGGTAATATTCACCCCGGGAGCCTGCCCCTGCAATGCCTGCTCGAAGCTTTGCACAGGTTTGTTGGCAATTTGCGCGGCACTGATGGTCGCAACCGAGCCCGTCAGGTCGCGGCGCGACTGGGTGCCGTAGCCTACTACTACTACCTCATCCAGGCCCGTAGCGCTGGATGTAAGGCTGACATTGATACTGGATTGCCCGGAAATGGCAACCTCCTTGGGGGCATATCCGATGAATGAATAAACGAGCGTAGTCGCTGATTCAGGTACAGATAAAGTATAGCGGCCGTCACTATCGGTGGAGGTGCCTTGCGCGCCACCTTTCACAATAACGGTTACCCCTGGCAGCGCCGCGCCATCACTACCGACTACTCGTCCCGAGATGGACCGGGTTTGTGCCTGCGCACTGATACTGCTTAGGGCCAGTGCTGTCAAAGGCACCAGATGTAAAATTTTTTTCATGCAAACGCAGATGGTTTAATGAATGAACTATGGGCTAATAAACCCACAAATTGCTAACTGAGCAATAAAATTCGGCGAAATTGTGAATTTTCTGTGCGAATTAATGCGGTTTTAATTACAATAAGGTTCATAGTTTGCAATTATTATAAGTAGACGAAGCGAATAATTGAACTTAAAGCAGGTTTGTGAACGATCCAGCAGTTGAATACATACACACTTTCGCCTCTTATACCATTCACGAAACCGTTATACAACGGTTGTTAAGCTAATAATTGGCCTCATAGCGTAACCGCTTTGCTTGTATCTGCTTTCCGAAAGCAGGCGTGGATACTCCGGATAGCTGCACTAGTCAAACAGGTTTGAAAATGCCAAGGCCGCCGGAGCTACCCTTGGCGAAGGGTAGCTCCGGCGGCCTCAGAGCCAAGCTCGGTTTGTACGTTACAACTCTTTCTTAAACTCAGCGGCCCAGTGGTCGGCGAGGCGGGTAGGCTCCGGCAGCTTGTAGCCACGCAGGCAAGCCAGGGTGAGGCGGGTGGCAGTGGGCTGGTCGCAGCGGTGGCCGGGGCTCACAAACAGCGGGTTTATCTTGTCCTTGCTCCGGATGACTTCACCCAACAGCTCGCCCTCTTTGCTGGTAAGTGGAGTGATGCTGCCTTTCGTGAGAGCCGGTTCGGTGTAAATACCTGTGAGCCGTTGTTTGGCTACGCCGAAAGTGGGCACATTTAACTCTACACCTAGGTGGGCGGCAATGCCCATGCGGCGCGGGTGAGCAATACCGTGGCCGTCTACCATAATGATATCGGGCTTTTGCCGGAGTTTTTCATAGGCTAACAGTAGGTTGGGGGCTTCGCGAAAAGCCAGCAGCCCCGGAATATAGGGCAGCGTAACGGGGCTCACGTGGTACACCTTCTCTACAATTTCCAGCGAAGGAAACCGCAGCAGCACAAACACGGACAGTACAGTTTCGGGAGTAGGAAAGGAGGAGTCGCAGCCGGCAATAAGGCGGGGCGGCTGGGTCAACGGTTCCAGCCGGATATGCGTCCGGAGCTCGTCCTGCTGACGGGTTAAATCACGAACCAGCAGCGGATCGGGGGCGGGGCCGGGTGGGCGGTAGTAGGCCATACAGCAACAGGGTAGGTGGAGGAGGGTGTACTGGCAGCCTTGCGGAGAGGTTATAGAACCTGCGGCTACCGGCTACGTTATGCAGGCTATACGAAGGTTTGTTTCCTATGTCGAAGCCCGAACAGCCTGCACACACAGGTAGCGGGCCGTTCTTTGAGCGGCGCTACTGGGTAGATGTGCAGCACCCGCGTCAGAGCGTTGAGGCGCTGCTGGAGCACATCAAATGCCACCTGCCCGATTACTCGCCCGAAAGCCTGGCTGATTTCAGCAAAACCAAAGGCCAGAGTCACTGTCTGCGTGAGGGAGACGAATTCCACGTCAGAATACTGGGTCCGTGGAACGGGGAAGTCCGCGTGACGCAGGTGACAGCTGAAGGCTTTGAGCTGGCCACGCTGGAAAGTCACCCGGAGGCCGGCCGCATCGGGTTCAGCCTGCGCCCGCACCCGTTACTGCCGGATACCGTGCGGTTTGAGATTCACTCCCGGGCCCGCTCCCGCGACGGGCTGGTGGCCTTTACTTACGACACGCTGGGAATGGGCCGGCGGGTGCAGCAGCAAACATGGGAAGCCTTTTGTCAGCGGGTGGCAGAGCGCAGTGGTGGCCTAGCGCTGGTGCCGGTGCAGGTAGAAACCATCAGGCAAACCGAAACCCAAACCGACGTAACGCACGATGCCTAGCAACCCGCCACTATACGAGCTGCAGAAAGCCCGTCTGCAGGCGTATGCCCATGCCGGCTACAACTTCGACCCTGATAAGGCAGCGGACTACACGCCCGCTACCGGCTGGCGCGTGGACGACTACGAAACCGAGTTGCCCGCCGAGGCTCCCGGGCCCGCCGAGCCGCACGGTGCCTGGGCTGCGGCCCGGGAAGTGCTGCGCAACTACACGTTTCCACCTCCCGGCCTCATTACCGGCATCTTTCTGCCCGACCAGCCCCTTGACCAGCGGGTGATGGTACTGCGGGGCCGGTTTCTGCTGTTTACGTTCTGGTTCGGGGTGCGCATTGGGGGCGTAACCGACGAAATCCGCACACTGCCCGATGGCCGCCGGGAGCAGGTGTGGGGTTACAACTACCGCACGCTGGAAGGCCACTTCGAACGGGGCCAGATTGAATTTACAGTGCACAAAGACCTGGCTACCGGCCGGGTGTGGTTTCACATTCACGCCTATTCCCAAACGGGGCACATCGGCAACCCGTTTTACTGGCTGGGCTTCAAGCTGTTCGGTCGAATGCTGCAGAAGCGGTTCGCCAACGAATCGGTTCGGCGGCTGCGGGAGCAGGTAGAGGAGATGCTGCGTAAGGGCTGGGCCAGCCCCGCCGCCGAGCAGGCTCCGCGCATTCGGGCTACATCCTCGCACAAGGATGCCGCTGAGCAATTAGAAGAGAACCGTTGAATATAGAAGGCCCCGCAACCGAGGTTGCGGGGCCTTCTGCGTGTATAAGCTGTGGTAACAGGCAGGTGTTAAGCCTGCTCGGCGGGCTTACCGCCGTTGATCATGCCCGATACGATGCCGGGGGCATCCGTTACCTCAGCGCGGAACACCCCGAAGATGTGCGCTACCACAAAAGCAATAACGGCGTACATGGTTACCTCGTGGATTTCCTTGCACAGGTGCTCAATGGAGCGGAAATAATCTTCGAACACCAGGATGAGGCCAGTCAGCACCATCACGGCCAGTACCACGTAGAAGACCCGGTATGAATAGCGAACCAGCACGCCCTTTTTGGCAGCGGTATCACCTTGCGCTGCCTGGGCTTGCAGATGGGCTATTTTGGCCGCCGTGCGCTGGCTGCCGCGCTGCCGGAAGCTCACTACCACCCGGTAAGCCAGCAGAATGGAAATCAGGATACCAGCCCAGATATGCCAGTCCCAGATGCGGTGGGCCACCACGCTGCTGAGGCCCCGAAGCTGATCGGGGGCCATATTAATGCCTTTTTCGGCCAGCCGCTTACTGAAATCAGGCGCGAGGCCTTTTACTTTCAGCACCACGAACAGGAACAGAATGGTCATGAGCTGAAACAGCACCAGCCCGGAGTTAATCCAGTGCCAGATGCGCACGCCTACAGAGTTACGTTTGGGGCCAGCCGTTACCGGGGAGGAAGCGGAATAGTTGGGGGTTGCCATTGTGCGGAGGGGAATAGGAAAACAGGTTGAGCGGGTAAGGTAAGCGGTAACACCCGGATTTACACAGCAACAGGCCCAGCCACGGGCAATGCCCTAAAACATTCCGGGCGGGCAGCCGGTTGAAGGAGTTCTGTTCTACGATTTCACTTCTCTCTACAACCGCTTTTCTCATGTTAGAAGCCAAAGGCTATGCCGCTCCGGCCGCACATGCTCCCCTCGTTCCGTTTTCTTTTGAGCGCCGCGAAGTAGGAGCCCATGATGTTCGCATCGAAATATTGTTCTGTGGCGTCTGCCACTCCGATGTGCACCAAGTGCGCGACGAGTGGGGCGGCTCGATCTTCCCCATGGTGCCCGGCCACGAAATTGTGGGCCGCGTAACCGAAGTGGGTGCCCATGTGAAAGGCTTCAAGCCTGGCGACCTGGCCGGCGTAGGTTGCATGGTGGACTCCTGCCAGCACTGCGCCGAGTGCAACGACGGCCTGGAGCAGTACTGCGACAATGGCTTTACCGGTACGTACAACGCCATTGGCAAAGACGGCCAGCCCACGTACGGCGGCTACTCCAACAGCATTGTGGTAACGGAGAAATTCGTGCTGCACGTGTCCGAGAAGCTGGACCTGGCCCGCGTGGCTCCGCTGCTGTGCGCTGGCATCACCACTTGGTCGCCGCTGCGCCAGTGGAACGCCAAGGAAGGCGACCGGGTGGCTGTAATGGGCTTGGGTGGCCTGGGCCACATGGCCGTGAAATTCGCCGCCGCCATGGGCTGCGAGGTGACCGTGCTCAGCACTTCGCCTAGCAAAGAGGCTGATGCCCGTGCTTTGGGTGCTCACAAGTTTGTGGTAACCAAGGACCCTGAGGCCATGAAAGGTATCAGCAACTACTTCGACCTGATCATCAACACCGTATCGGCCCCCATGGACCTGACGCCCTACGTGGCCAGCCTGCGCCTCGACGGCACGATGGTACTGCTGGGCGTACCGCCGGAGGCTCCTCAGCTACATGCCTTCAACCTCATTGCCAAGCGCCGCCGCATTGCCGGCTCGCTGATCGGTGGCATTCAGGAAACTCAGGAAATGCTGGATTTCTGCGCCGAGCATAACGTGATGAGCGACGTGGAAATCATCCGCATGGACTACATCAATGAAGCCTACGAGCGGATGATGAAGTCGGACGTGAAGTACCGCTTCGTGCTGGATCTGGCCACTATTTAGGCCAGCCGTCGGCCAGACAGCCTGCTTCCCAAATAAAAACCCGTCTGTTGCCCTTTACGGGGGCGGCAGGCGGGTTTTTATTTGGGAAGCAGGTTGCCAGAACGATGTAGAGACGCGAAGTGTCGCGTTTCGGCGCTGCTGACGAACAGCCGGGCAATTACAGCTTGTTGAATACGTAGGAGTCGTACTCCACGTAGTCGTTCACGCGCAGCTCCACGGTTTTTACGCTGGTGCCGTCCACTACAAACCTGGCGGGCATCACCCCAAACACCAGGTCAGAGTAGGTGGCGCGGAATTCCTGGCCATCCATGTAGTCGAGGGTGGCGGTGAGGCCGGGGTGGTTGGGTATAGTGATGAGCAGCTGCTTGCCCTTCTGGCTGATGCTGATGCGGCCAAACAGCGGGTTTTCGTATTCGCCTACGTAGGCTTTGAGGGGTAGGGGCAGCTTGTTCTTTTTGCTCACCCGGGCCGCCAGTTCTTTAGTGGGGTCGGTTGCGGTGGCTTCGGCCTGCTGCCGGCGTTGCAGGCCCTGGGCGCTACGGTCCACGTAGGGCACGCCTAGGTAGCTGTCGAGCAACTGGTAGCGTAGCAGCTCGAAGAAACTCTGGTTGTCGTTGTTGGTGAGTACGGCAATGCCCAGCCCGGCCTCCGGCACAAAGCACACGTTGCTTACTTGGCCTGATGCGCCACCCGTGTGCCAGAACACCTGCTTGCCGTTGTAGTCGGCGGCTTCCAGGCCCAGGCCGTAGGTGATGAAGTGCGTGGGAAAAACCGGGGATTTTCGGCTGGTAATAACGGTATTGGCGTCGCGGGTTTTGCGCAGGGCGGTCCAGGGAACCACCTGACTGCCCTGGTAGCGGCCACTATCCAGCTGGAACTGCAGCCACTTGGCCAAATCCGTCACGTTGGATACCATGCTGGCCGCCGGAGCCATGTTGTCCCAGTTATCGAACGGCACTTCCGCCAGCGGCCCGAAGGTGTTGGAGTAGGCATGGGCATTGTTAGGCCGTTGCGCAAAGCCCGCTGATGAGACAAAGGTGCTACTCATGCCCAGCGGCTGCAGCAGGTTCTGTTGCACGTAGGTTTCCCAGGTGGTGCCGCCGGTAGCTGCCGGAATTACCTCGCCCGCTGCCACAAAACCGGAGTTGCTGTAGCCGTAGTCGCGCCGGAACTGGCCGCCGGGCTTCATCAGCCGCATGCGCCGCACAATTTCTTTGCGCTCCAGGTTGGATTTGAAAAAGGTGAAGTCGCCCTGGAAGGTTTTGAAGCCGAAGTGGTGGCTCATCAGGTCGCGCACCGTGACCAGCTGCGAGGCCAGCGAGTCGTAGAGCCGGTAATCGGGCAGGTATTTGGTTACTTTCTCATCGAGGTTGATCTTTTTCTCCCCATCGAGCTTGGCCAGGGCCGTGCCCGTGAACAGCTTGGTGTTCGAGGCAATCATGAAGAGCGTGTTGGCATCTACCGGGGCCGGTTTCCCCACCTCACGCACGCCATAGCCTTTCTGCACTACTACTTTTCCATCTTTCACCACCACAATGGCCAGCCCCGGCACCTGCCAGCGCTGCATGCCGCGCCGGATGTAGCTGTCGAGGCTGTCGGTTACAAAGCGGTTGGGAGAGGCGGCGGTTTGGGCAAGTGTATCCGGTACGGCGCTGAGCAGTAAACCAGCGGCCGCCAGCAGACGGGCAAAAGAGGGAAGAAGCATAGGGGAAAAGAAAGAGGAGCAGAAAGCTAGTCAACCGTTCCGGATTAAGCCTACTGTGTAGCTAAAACCCCGATAAGATTTGAAATGCACAGAGCAGCTATGCTAGACAAGCTGTATCTGAAAATCCAAAACGGTCATGCTGAGCCTGTCGAAGCATCTCTACCGCTATGCATGAACCGTTTGACAAAGCGGGAGAGATGCTTCGACAGGCTCAGCATGACGTTCAGCGAGTTGTAAACGACTTTTTCAGACACAACCTGAATCAACCCAGAGCAACCGGGCTTGTTGGGGGCGGGCTGCCGTTGGCTTGGCGCAGCACAAACTGCCGGGTAACAACTGCGCCCAGCAGACCTACGCAGCCCAGGGTAAGCAGGGCAGAGGCCAGGCTGGCGTATTCAGTAGGGCGGTAGGCGGCCACGGCTGCGGCAATACGGCCGGTGGTATCAACCCGCGTAAAGCTGTGGGGCAACGTCAGGTCGGGAGCAGTGTTCAGTTCCTGAAAGTGAATGGGAGCATAGCGCCATCGGCCCGCCTCCCAAACGGCGGCCTGCACCGCCGAAGTACCTTCTGTTTCAATTACCGCCGTTTTAGCGGAGCCCCACATGTACTCGGCCCATCTCACATGCCAGGCACCGGTTTGGTCCTGCGTTAGGTAGTACACCCTGTTGTAGCGGTGTTCCGGGTTATGGATGGTGAACTGGCCGGGGGTAGAAGTCAGGGAGCCAGGGGCACTAAATAGTAGCTTCAATCCGCACAGCGGCAGAAATACCAACATGACCCCAATTGCCGCCGCCCACTTGGCCGGGCCGCTGCGCGGGTGTCGCCACAGCTGGACAAGCAGTGCCAAAATTCCTAAATCGAGGGCTAGAGTTACCATTAACGGAAACCCGGGAATTTGATAAAGCATAGTTAATAGAGCAGATGATAAAGCGCTAACGGGTAGCGTGATGCAATATTTAGTTTTCTCACTCCTTCTCCACCGGGTACTCAAACTCGCCTTCCAGCGTGAAGCGGCGGGCACCGCGGCCGGCCTCGCACACCTGGCAGCGGTAGGTACCGCGCAGCCAGTGTTTCTCGGCATTCACGCCGGTTATGACTACGCTGCCCGTATTCTGGCCGCAGGATTTGGAGTAGGCCGCCACCGGCCCGAAGCGGTAGGAAGCGTCCCGGTTACGGCCGCTCAGAATCTCCTGGAACGTGTAGCTGCCCGCCTGCACCGGAAACCGGTCGATGATGATGGTGAGGCCTTCGCCGTCGGGGTCGTCCTGGCGCACAACATTCAGGCGCAGGGCGTGGTCCGAACTCAGGAAGAAGCGGGAGCTGCTGGTGTCGGCGGCTACCGGCTGGCCGTTGATGCGCAGCGTGAGGTGGCGCACCGAACCGGAAGGCACGGCTGCGCCAGGTACCGGGCGTTTGGGCACAAGGCCGAGGGCGGGCAATAGGAGCAGGAGCGGAAGCAGGCGTTTCATGCGGGAGTAAAGGCAAGAATCAGCCCAGAAGATACGGATTCGGGTGCGGTTAACCTGCGCGGCGCGAAGAATCTGGAAGTACCGCTTCCCGGACTCCACGCGCCGCTCTGGTTTGGAATGCGTTTACTCCTCGCGGCCGGGGTACTGCTGCAACGCCACCGCTAGGCAATCCATGGCTTGGTTGATGACGTGCTGGTTCACCACGTAGGCCATGCGCACCTGCTGGCGGCCCAGGCCGGGCGTGCTGTAAAACCCGGATGCCGGCGAAATCATCAGCGTCTGGCCCTCGTGGCTGAACTCCTCCAGCAGCCACTGCGCAAACCGGTCGGCATCGTCCACAGGCAAATGGGCAATAACGTAGAACGCGCCGCTGGGCGTGGGCACCCGTACGCCGGGCATGGCCCGCAGGCGTTGCAGCATCAGGTCGCGGCGGGCCTGGTACTCGGCTTTGGTATGGTCGAAGTACGTTTCGGGAAGGTCAGCGGCGGCTTCGGCCAGGCGCTGGCCTAGGCCCGGCGGACTCACCCGCAGCTGGGCCAGCTTGAAAAACACGTCGCACAGAGCGTGGTTTTTCGTGACGATGGCCCCGATGCGTGCCCCGCAGGAGCTATACCGCTTCGAGATGGTATCCAGCAGCACAATGTGGTCGTCGGCACCGGTCAGGTGCAGGGCGCTGGTGTATTCGGTATCGTAGCAGAACTCCCGGTACGCCTCATCCGAGAGCAAATACAGCTTATGGCGCAGACAGAGGTCCTTCAACTGCTCCATTTCCTGGCGCGTGTACACGTAGCCGGTGGGGTTGTTGGGGCTGCAAATCAGGATGGCCTTGGTCCGGGGCGTAATTTTCTGCTCAAACGCGCCGATGGGGGGCAGGGCAAAGTTGTCTTCCAGACACGACGTAACCGGCACCACGTGGGTGCCCGTCGCCACGGCAAACGCCGAGTAAGGACCGTAAAACGGCTCGGGCACAATGAACTCGTCGCCGGGGTTGAGGCAGCCCAGCAGCGCAAACGAAATGGCCTCACTACCGCCCGTGGTTACCAGAATATCATCGGCCACCACCGGCAGGCCCAGGCGCTGGTAGTAGTCGGCCAGCTTGGCGCGGTAGCTAGGGTAGCCGGCCGTGGGGCTGTACTCCAGCACCGAAATATGGGCCTGCTGCACCGCCGCCAGCATAGCGGGCGGGGTTTCCACATCGGGCTGGCCAATGTTGAGCGGGTGCACCGTGAGGCCCCGCTGGCGGGCAGCCTCGGCAAAAGGAGTGAGTTTGCGGTAAGGGGAGGGCGGCAGGGCCGCTCCACGCTGAGAAGGTTGCAGCATGGGCTTAAAGTTAGGCCGGGCACCCCGGAAACCTAACCTGGGGCACAGAAAATAGGCTTGCCGGTCGCTCCCGAACTTCCGGCCCGGCCGCGGGTTGAAACAGCTATGACCCACGTTCCTGAACCCGAAGTGTGGCTGCGCGGTCCGCTGCCAGATATTTCGCCTTTGCTGCAACCCATGGCGCACGCCCTGCTGCAGGCCCGCGAGGAGCTGCAGGCCGCCCTGACCGATTTTCCCAACGATCTACTCACGGCCCGGCCGGCCGGGGTGGCATCGGTGGGCTTTCATCTGCGCCACCTCAGCGGCGTGCTGGACCGCATGCAAACGTATGTCCGCCATCAGCCGCTCAGTGCCGCCCAGTTTGTTTCCCTGGCCGCTGAAAAAGATGGACCGGCTACGCCCGACACGGTGGTTGGCCTGCTCAGCCAATTTTCGGCGGCGGTGGAGGCCATGCTGAACACTCTGCGCACCACACCGGAAAGTATGCTGCCGGAGTTCCGGCCGGTGGGGCGGCAGGAGTTGCCCAGTACCGTAATGGGGCTGCTGGTGCACGCCGCCGAACACACCACCCGCCACATGGGCCAGCTACTGGTTACGGCCCGGGTAGTGCGGGCGCTGACCAATGGTGCGCTTTAACGCCGGGCCTTGTACACCTTAATGTAGTCGATGATAAAGGCGCTCTGGCGCTGGCCCGGCACGCCGCCCGGCCAAGTATCCGGCAAGGCGAAGTTGTTGACGGCCTGATTGGCAATGATATCTACCGGGGCAGGGTAGGTAGGAATTTCCGAGGCCGGCACCGTACGCAGCCACTTCCGGTCCAGGTAATAGGTTACGGCTTCCTTGGTCCAGACCACGGAAAACGTGTGGAAGCCCTGCATCAGGTCGGTAGGGCCTGGGTAGGTGTAGCGGAAACCCTTAGCCCGGTACGGGGTTGATTTGGTGCTGTAGTGAATGTTGTTGGACGCCTCGCGCGGGTCACCGCCCTCAAACACGTCAATTTCGGTAGGCCCGGCGTACAGCCAGAACGCTGGCCAGGTACCCAGGCCGCCGCCCAGCTTGCACCGGATTTCAAACAGCCCCAGCTCGAAGCCCCGGTTGCCGGGCCAGCGGGATGTGTCGCCCAGCGCCGTATTGGTAGGAAAGTCAGAGCGCAGGTCAATCCAGCCCGATTCGTAGTGCAACAGCTTGGTGGTGTCGCGGCCATCCGTGGTTTTGAACGGGTAGGTGATGGGGGCCGGCAGGGGACGGGCAATCAGGTGCAGCGTGCCATCGTGCAGTTCCACGTTGCGGCTGTCGTAGTACTGGTCTTCGGTGGGGTTGCCAACCAGCGTCCGTTCGTTGTCGGGCGTGAATTTCCAGGGTGAGCGGGCCTCCATGTCCGCCACGCTGCGGTAGGTATCGAAATCATCCTGAAACACCAGCTGCCAGTTGCGGTAGCGGAGCGGCTTCTGGGCCTGTACCGTGAACTGAACGGTCTGAAGCAGGATAAGCAGGGCAAGCAGCTTCTTCATAAGGATAACGGGAACTGCTGGCTCTAACGCAGAAGAAAGCAGAAAAGGTATTGCGCACCAGCGGCACAACGGACTGTGGCCGTCAGCCGCTGCCAAACCAATACCCACGCAAACGGGCGGCCTCCCTGCCGGAAGCCGCCCGTTTGGGTAGCGCCAATGCGCTGTTCTGGTTAGTACATGGCGTCGATGCCCGATTTGTCGCCGGCGGAGAGGCCGGTGCGCTGGATGTTGAAGGTGGAGCCGTCCTTCTTCACAATGGTGGGCTGGCCGTTGGAAGAGAAGGAGAACGAGCCGTACATCATAATCGAGCCAAAATCCAGTACGCCAAAGTCGGTGCCGGAGTAGCCCAGGGCCGAATACTTAGTGAAGTTGCCCTCGTAGCCCGACTGGATGTTCTGGGTGAGAATAGTCACGTAGTTGTCCCGGTCGGTGCGGGTCTGCTCATGAAACAGGCCCAGCGCGTGCCCGATTTCGTGGATGGTGTTGCCCGTGGTGCAGCCCGAAGCCAAGTTAACGTACTGCCGGCCACCCACCATGCCAATGTTGGAGGAGCAGCCTGAGCCTACCCGGAACGTCACATAGTTGCTCTGGGTAGTACGCTGCACGAAGCGGATAGGCGAGTTGGCCTGCCAGTGGGCAATGGCGTCGGTTACGCGGTTCTGGCTGGGCAGGGCAGCATCGATAGTGTAGTACACCACGGCCGAAGGCCAGCGGCCGGTTGTACGGCCGGCACTACCGGGGCGCTGCTGGCCCTGAGCTGCGGCTACCTGTTCTGCCGTCAGCAGAATATCCCCCTCGTACACCTTCTCCCCGTTGATTTCCTGATACGTGATGGGGGATCCGCTGAACTCACCGGTTTTGGTTTCGCCCGTCTGGCCGGGGTAGGCTTCTTCGGCTCTGGCCTCCTGCGTCTGGGTCAGCTGGGCCGGCTGGCTTTCGTTGTCCCTATTGCAACTTGTTAAAGAAATAGTGCCAAAAAACACCAAGGCTGCGGCGGCTGAAAATTGAGTTTTGTGCATGTTGTGTAGGTTTTGGTTGTGGATGCCTGAATAACGTGTATCGGAAAAGAAATATTTCCATGCACGAGGTGTAAAATTCGGGCACCATCAGTAAGGCTGCCTCAAACGTGGTGTGCAGGCAACAGGCCCGGTATAAGTGCAATGAGTCTTGCATGGCAACCGTTACCTGGAAGAACTTACAAAAACTACCTGATGTACAACTAAAAATCAGTTATGGCATAGAATTTGGGCTTGACTTGGGAACTTATCTATCCTTTCCCGATTCACGCCATGAAATCCTTACTATTCCTCGCCCTTTCTGCCGTTCTGCTTTCCTCCTGCGCCCGAGACCAGGAGTTTTCCTCGCCTGCCGTAGTGCCTCCGGCCGGTAAGGAATACGTAGAGCTTCCCGCCGATAATGCAGAGCCACTACCGGTTGCTGATAAAGTGTAAATCAGACTGCTCAGTTTCTCAGGCAGTTTTTTTAAGCTGATTCGTGCCGGTTAGCGGCTACCTGCTAAGTTTCCGGCTGTGCCGCCGGGCTCTTACGTAAGCAGGAGCCCGGTGCTGCGTTTGGGGTGGGGCTCAGTGCGGTTTTGTATATTCGGGAAGAGGCCGGTAGCCGCCGGCTTGCTCGTCACCGGCTTCGTGCGCCTCCGATGCTACTCAACGAAATCAAGCCCGCCGCTCACCTGGCCGAAGTCGTCCGGCTCTACCGCCTCATCGACTTCCGATTTCCGGCCGGCACGCACATTCCGCCCAAGCACTACTCGCCCCGGCCGGAGCAGTGCCTGCAGTTCTACCCCCGCGACCCGGAAACCGTGCGCTACCCAGGCAGCGGGCCCGGTATCGGCGGTACGCCGGCGGTGCTCACGGGCCAGCACACGCTGCTGAGCACGCGGCAGGTGGGGGCCGATTTTCTGAGCGTGCAGGTAGTGTTTCAGCCCGGCGGGCTGTACCGGCTGCTGGGCCTGCCCATGACGGAGCTGGTAAACCAGTACCTGGATGCGGAGCAGGTGCTGGGCCCCGGCGTGCGGGAAGTGTGCGAGCAGCTGGCCGCCGCGCCCTCGTACGCGGCCATGGTGCGGGTGGTGGAGCAGTTCCTGACCCGGCTGCTGCGCCGGGCGCGGCCCGCCCCGCCGGGCCTCGACCAGGTGACCCGACTCATGCTCCACGAAAACGCGCCCGCCAGCGTCGACTGGTTTGCCCGGGAAAGCTGCCTGTGCCACCGGCAGTTCGACCGGCGGTTCCGGGAGCGGGTGGGCATTGCCCCCAAGCAGTTTCTGCAGATTGTGCGCTTTGATCGGGCCTACCGCCTCAAAAATCGATGTCCGCAGCTCGACTGGCTGTCGGTGGCCCTGTACTGCGGCTACCACGACTACCAGCACCTCGCCAAGGACTATAAGGAGCTGACCGGCTACACGCCGGTGCAGTTCTGGGCCCTCGATAACCAAGCCCCCGAGCGGGCGTTCGGAGAAGCCGAAACGTGAGTGCGGCGGAATGTCCGGTTTTTACCACTACGCGGGGTAGGGTGGGGGCTAGGTTTGCAGAAAACCTCCAATACTATGAAACGCAAGCACTTTCTGCAGACTACCTTGGCCGCCCTGCCGGCCCTGTTCCTGGCCAAAGCCGGCCTGGGCGCCCCCGCTTCTTCCGCCACCTCCGAGCCGTTCGTGGTACGGGCCGGCAACAGCCGCTTCGGGGAGCACCTCAAGTACCGCGGCCAGCACCCCAACGACGTGGTCATCTCCCGCCGCGACACGGCCGATGCGCTGAGCGTCTTCGCCTACACGGGCTACGCCAAAATCGGCCCCTCCCTGCACGTGCACCTGCACCAGGACGAGTGGTTTTACGTGCTGGCCGGCCACTACCGCTTCGTGGTGGGCGACCGGCAGGAGGAGCTGCACCCCGGCGACACCATCTTCCTGCCCCGCACCATTCCGCACAGCTGGCTCCAGCTCAGCGACCAGGGCCAGCTACTCTACGCCGTGCAGCCAGCCGGCACACTGGAAGAGTTCTTCAAAGAAATGGACGCCGTGAAAGCCCCACTATCCGCTGAGGAAGCCCAGCAAATCCACCGCCGCCACGGCATGAAAATCGTAGGCCCGCCGCTGACGCTGTAGTTACGCGCAGTCGCTCGGCTATGCCGAGTGACGACTATGCTCAAGCAACTGTGCTGCGCGCGCTTGCTCACATACTGCGCAGTTTGGCGCGGGCGGATTCGGGGCACAGCCCCTCAGGCGTAGGCCTCACTCGGCACAGCCGAGCGAGTGCGGCGACAGTGCGACCTGCGCGCGCCAGTGGCCTTCGAAATATCGGCTGCTAGAGTGGCAGCATTTGCAACGGACTAAAGTAACAGGCGCTGCTGAGTGGATAATGCTCCGGTGCGGTTACCAGACCAGCCGCCACCGGGTTGTTATGGATGTACTCTACTTTCTGTTGGATGACTGCGGGTGTCCAGAGGGCAATGGGATAGGTAGTCTTTTGCCAGAACATATACTGCTCGTTCTGGCGCTGGGGGCGGGCATAGTAGGCAAAAAGCCGCATCATCCATTCACGGCGGCTCTCGTGCTCATTTTCGGCAATGGCTTTGAGTAGCTGGCGGGCGGTATGGGCCTTCAGGTCACGGAGTACGTCACTGAGGTTACCTTCCGTGCGGGCCGCAATTAAATGCACATGGCTGCTCATCACCACGTAGGCGTACAACTCCAGGCTCTTGTGCTGCTGGCAGTAGCGCAGACTGTCGATGATGATTTGTGTGTACTGCGGCCGGATGAATACGTCCACCCAACCCACAACTGTCAGGGTCAGGAAAAACAGGCCACCCGGATAGGTTTTGCGCAGTTCGGACATATAGAAAAGGTAGTACACGCAACGAATAACTTCTACCCACAAGGCAGTCTTGCCGCATGCAGCCGCTTTTGCAGTCGCTCGGCTATGCCGAGTGACGACTACGCCCAAGCAGCTGTGCTGCGCGCGCCTGCTTACATGTTGCGCGGGTTGGCGCGGGCGGATTCGGGGCATAGCCCCTCAAGCGTAGTGCTCACTCGGCACAGCCGAGCGAGTGCGGCGAGGAGAGTGTCAGAGACTCGTACAAGACAAAACCCCGCGCCGGCCTTACAGCCAACGCGGGGTTTCCAGTGGTTGATTGGCTAGTGCCAAGCTACTACATCCGGTTGATAATGTCGTCGCCGAACTCGGAGGTTTTCAGGAGGGTGGCGCCTTCCATCAGGCGTTCGAAGTCGTAGGTGACGCGCTTGGCGGCAATGGCGGCTTCGAGGCCTTTGTAGATGAGGTCGGCGGCTTCCTGCCAGCCCAGGTGCTCCAGCATGAGGGCGCCGGAGAGGATAACCGAGCCGGGGTTCACCTTGTCCTGGTTGGCGTACTTGGGCGCGGTGCCGTGGGTGGCCTCAAAAATGGCGTGGCCGGTGAGGTAGTTGATGTTGGCCCCGGGCGCAATGCCGATACCGCCCACAATGGCGGCCAGCGCGTCGGAGATGTAGTCGCCGTTCAGGTTCAGGGTGGCTACCACCGAGTAGTCGGCGGGGCGGAGTAGGATCTGCTGCAGGAAGGCATCGGCAATGCTGTCCTTGATGAGGATTTTGCCGCCGTCGAGGGCTGCCTTCTGCTGGGCGTCGGCTACTTCTTGGCCCTGCTTGGCCAGCACCTTGTCGTACTGGGCCCAGGTGTACACCTTGTCGCCAAACTCCTTTTCGGCCAGCTCGTAGCCCCAGGTTTTGAACGCGCCTTCGGTGAACTTCATGATGTTGCCCTTGTGCACGATGGTCACCGAGGGCTTTTTGTGCTCGATGGCGTACTGGATGGCGGCGCGCACGAGGCGCTCGGTGCCTTCCTTGCTCACGGGCTTGATGCCGAACGAGGACGTTTCGGGGAAGCGGATTTTCTTCACGCCCATCTCATCCTGCAGGAATTCCAGCATCTTCTGGGCCTGCGGGGTGCCGTTCATGTACTCGATGCCGGCGTAGATGTCCTCCGTGTTTTCGCGGAAGATGACCATGTCGGTCAGCTCGGGGTGCTTCACGGGGGAGGGCACGCCCTCAAACCAGCGCACGGGGCGCACGCAGGCGTACAGATCCAGCTCCTGGCGCAGGGCCACGTTGAGGCTGCGGATACCACCACCCACGGGCGTGGTTAGGGGGCCTTTGATGCCCACGAGGTAGTCGCGGAAGGCATCCAAGGTTTCGTTGGGCAGCCAGTTGTTGAGCTGCTTGAATGCTTTCTCACCGGCCAGTACTTCTTTCCACACCAGCTTGCGCGAGCCGCCGTAGGCTTTCTCTACTGCCGCGTTGAACACGCGCACGGAAGCCGCCCAAATATCCGGACCCGTACCGTCGCCTTCAATGAACGGGATGATGGGTTGATCGGGCACATTCAGCTTGCCGTTCTTGATGGTGATTTTCTCTGCCATTGTTGAAAAGGTACTTAGGTACTATAGGGTTGTAGTTGAGTGGGGCCGCCCCGTCATCCTGAGCGGAGCGAAGGACCTTATCACGTTGGCTAGTCGTTGAACAACTTGTTCTGACGTGGTAAGGTCCTTCGCTCCGCTCAGGATGACAGGCGGCGTCAGTACCCGAAAATCTCTTTCAGGGTAAGTTGCTGGACCTGGCCGTACTTGGCCAGTTCCTTGAAATTGAGGCGGTCTTTGCTGCCGATGACCAGGATGGTCTGGGGCTGGCCTTTCACGCGGGCCTGCTGGAATTTGAGCAGGTCCTGGAAGCTCATGTTAGGCGTCTGCTCGTACACGTCGCGGCGCAGGTCGTAGTCGAGGCCCAGGCGCTTGGCCCGCTCGTAGCTGAACAGGATGTCCGACTTGGTGATGCGCTCCGTGGCAATGCTGTTGCGGATGGCGTCCTTGGCGATTTGCAGGTTAGCCTCGGCGGCGGGCATATCGTTGAGCAGGGTGTTCATGCCGGCCATGGCCTCGGGCAGCTTGTCGCTCTGGGTGCCGATGTAGCTGAGGTTGTAGGAGCTGCGGCCGGCCTTATCGGCCGAGGCAAAGCGCGAGGAAGCCGAGTAGGCCAGGGCCTTCGACTCGCGCAGTTCCTGAAACACGATGCTGCCCATGCTGCCCCCGAAGTACTCGTTGTAGAGGCTGGTGGTGGGCACCAGGCCCTTGTCGTACACGGGGCCTTTGCTCAGGAACAGGATTTCGGCCTGCACCATGTTGTAATCCACCCAGTATACTTTGCGGTCCGTCAGCGGCTGCTCAGCAAAGTCCTTGGTGGCTGGGGCAGGGGTGAGCTTGGCAGGTACGCGGTGCAGTTGATTTAAGGTATTTACGATACCTGTAGCCGATTCCCATTCCCGTCGTCCTTTCTCGTCACCGTTAGTGGAAACAGTTGCAGTGGCTATTCCCTCCACTTTACGCGGTCCGTAGTACAGCACCCGGTGCTGGTAGGTCGGGAGCTTCTGGATGAGGCTGGTGAGCTGCTCGGGCTTCAGGGCCTTTAGCTCTTTCTCGCTCAGCTGGCTGGTGAAGGGGTTTTTCGCGCCGTACTTGGCGTAGTTCACCAGGGCCTGGTTCAGAATCACGCCTTTGTTGAGCTTGGCATCCTGACGGGCTTTCAGCACGCCAGCAACCATGTTCTGCAACGCCGCCGCGTCGGGCTTGGGCGCGGCCAGCAGGCTCTCAAACAATTGCAGTGCCTGCTCAAAGTTGCTGTCGAGGCCAGAGAGGCTCACGTAGGTGCGGTCCTGGCCGCTTTGTACGGCGAAGGAGCAGCCCAGCTTGTAGAACTCCTGCTGGAGCTGGGCGGCGGTGTACTTGCCGGTGCCCAGGTACTGCAGGTAGTCGGTGGCGAGGCCCAGTTTGGGGTCGTTGTTCGTGCCCAAATCGAGCACGTAGTACAGGTTGAAGAGGTTATTTTCTTCGTTGTGGGTGTAGTACACCGGCACGCCCGAGGCCAGCTTGGTCTCCTGAATGTCCTTTTTGTAATCGAGGAACACCGGCTGCAAAGCGGGGGAGGACTTGGCCGTTACCTGCTTGTAGAAGTCGGAGGCCACCTCGCGGTTCACGGGCACGGGCGTAATGGCGGGCTTCACCACCTTCACCTTGTTGGGGTCCTGGCCGGTGCGCTTGTACACCAGGGCGTAGCCGGGGCCGTAGTACTGGTTGGCCACGCGCATCACTTCCTCCTTGGTAATGGTGCCGAAGTCGTCCGTCTGCTTGAGGTAGTCCTTCCAGTCCGCGCGGGCCACGAAGGCGGCCACGAAGGCACCGGCGCGGGCCTCGTTGCTTTCGTAACTCTTGGTACGTTGCAGCTGCTCGTTGTTGATGATGGCCGGAATCAGCCACTCCGGGAAGTTGCCCTGCTTCACCTTGTTCAGCTCACTCAGCAGCAGGTCGCGCACCTGCTCCAGCTTCTGGCCCTGGCGGGGCGTGGCGTAGAGGATGTGCGAGGAGTAGTCGTTGTTGATGTCGGTAAACGAGGCGGCGCTCAGCACGGCCTGCTTCTGGTTCAGGTCGAGGTCAATCAACCCGGCCTGACCGTTGCTCAGGATCTTGTCAATCATGCGCAGCACCAGCGCCTCACGGGTATTGGTGCCGGGCAGGCGGAAGCCGAGCATCACGTTTTCGGCATCAGGACCCAGCACCTGCTTCACGATGGGCGCGGTAATGGGCGCTTCCTGGGCGGGCGTGAAGGATGGCACCGGCTTGGGCTGCAGCTTGCCGAAATATTGGTCAATTACCCGGATGGTCTGGTCGTAGTCCAGGTCACCGCTCAGGCACAGGGCTACGTTGTTGGGCACGTAGTACTGGCCGAAATACTTCTTGATTTCGGTAATGGACGGGTTCTGCAGGTGGTCGATGGTCCCGATGGTGGTCTGGGTGCCGTACTCGTGCTTCTGGTAGAGGCTGGCGCTCAGGGCCTCGTATTCCTTGCGGAAGTCGGAGTCGAGGCCGCGGTTTTTCTCCTCGTACACGGCCTCCAGCTCGGTGTGGAACAGGCGCGGCACCATCTCGCCGAGGCGCTCGGCCTGCACGGCGGCCCATTTCTCCAGCTGGTTGCTCGGAATGTCCTCCTGGTACACCGTCTGCTCCACAGAGGTGTAGGCGTTGGAACCCTTGGCCCCGATGGCGCCCATCACCTTGTCGTACTCGTTGGCCACAGCGTATTTGGCCGCCACGCCCGAAATCGAGTCGATCTGGTGGTAAGTGCGCTTACGGGCGGCGGGGTCGTTGCGCTGGGCGCGGTACTGCTCGTAGAGGGCCTCAATCTTGTCCAGCTCCACTTTCTCGGCAGCCCAGTTCTGGGTGCCCAGCCGCGAGGTGCCTTTGAACACCATGTGCTCCAGGTAGTGAGCCAGGCCGGTAGCAGTGCTGGGGTCATTTTTGGAGCCGGCCCGCACGGCCAGGTAGGTCTGAATGCGGGGGGCGTCCTTGTAGTCGGAGAGGTAAACGGTCAGGCCGTTATCGAGAGTGTAGATGCGGGCCTTGAGCGGGTCGCCTTCCACCATCTGGTAGCGGTATTCCTTCTGCTGCGGGGCCGGGGCGGCGGCGGTTTCGGTAGGTGCTACCGGAGTGGTAGCAGCCGGCTTACTGGTCTGGCACTGAGTAAGACCGAGCGTCGCCAGGGCCGGAACGAGGAGCAGCAGAGGTTTTTTCACGGGAAAGCGGACGCGGAAAGCAGAGCGGGAAAAGGATAAGGGCCAAAGATAGGCCGCCCCCCCGGGAATAAAAAGCGCCACTCAGGCCCCTCGCCCGCAAAGTGCGGAAAATTGCTTATGAGCGGATTACGGATTCTTTCGGACCGGGGCGGATTAGTCGGATTGCGTGAACGATGATGAGCCGTGTGCTGGCAAGGAACGGTAGTCCATGTTCTGCCGTGTACACCAAAAAAGGGACGGCTGCTAGGCTGTCCCTTTCGCTGAAAATTAGCCAGAATCACCCACGCAATCCGACTAATCCGCTAAAATCCGTGCGCTAGTCGACATCCAGACCCAGGCGCTGCTTCATTTCGCCCAGCACGGGGTATTTTTCCATCAGATACTCCATGCGGTCGGAGGAGGTGTAGAGCTTGCGGCCGGTATCCACGCGCTCCACTATTTCCACCTGCACGCTTAGGCGGGGGTAGCCGGTACGGCGGCGCAGCTCGCCCAGCAACTCGGCCCGCATTTCGTTGAACTGGTCTTCCTGCACGGGGTTATCCACGCGCAGCGTAATGAGGTGCTGTTCATTGGCCTGTATAGGGCGATTGAGTAGGCTGTACTGGCTGGGACTGATGGCCTTGCGCTCCTCGGTCAGTTCCTTCCATACCCGCTGCAGCAGCTCATCGTTGATGGCGGGCAGGCCGGTAACGGGGCCGCTGGGCTCGGCCTCCGTGGCGGCTTTACCGGCGGCGGCTTTCTGCTCCAGCTGGGCCTTCATGGCGCTCAGGCTGCCCAGCCCGGGCAGCTTGGTACCCAGGCCCAACGGCTTGCCGGCCGGAGGCATACCCGGGCGTGGCGGAGGCAGGGGCGCGGCCGTTACGGCCGTCTGCCCCGGCTCGTGGCCGGCAATGCTGGGGCGGCCAATTTCCACGTGCGGCACCGAGTCGCGCAGCTGGGGCGTGGCGGGCACCTGGGTAGCCGCTTCATCCTCGATGCTGGGCGTGTCGTGCAGTTCTTCTACGCCGCTTTCTACCGGCACAATGGGCTCGGGGTCGGCGGGGGCGTGAGCGAGGTTGGTAGTGCTTAGTGCCTGGTGATTAGTGCTTAGCTTAGGTGGAGGCGAGTTAGTAGTTTGGCTGTAGGCGGCGGGGGCTTCGGCCGTACCGTCGGCCACTAGGCGGCCGGTTGCAGCGGGTGCTACTGGGGCCACCAGTGGGGCGGGAGTGGCCGGAGCTGCTGCTACGGCTGCATCAGGGCTTTTTTTTTTCGCTTCGCCGTTGGTGGCTGGTGCGGCCGCGCCGCCCTGCAGGTCGCGGGCAAACTGCACGGCGCTGTTGAGGTAGGCCAGCTTCATCAGCGTGAGCTCCACGTGCAGGCGCTGGTTTTTGGCCTGCTTGAACTCCCGGTCGCAGAGGCTTACCAGGTTCAGGGCCGAGAGCAGGAAGGGCAGTGGAGCGGCCTGGGCCTGCTGCACGTAGCGCGCCCGGATGTTGTCGGACACTTCCAGCAGCTGCACCGTCACGGGGTCCTTGCACACCAGCAGGCCGCGCAGGTGCTCAGCGGCGCCCACCACAAAGTTGTGCAGGTCGAAGCCCTGCTGCATCACCTCGTCCAGCAGCAGCAGCGTAGCGCTCAGGTTTTCGGTCAGCAGGGCGTCAATCAGCCGGAAATAGTACTCGTAATCCAGAATGTGCAGGTTCTGCACCACATCCTGGTAGCGCAGGTTCTGGCCCGAGAAGGTCACCATCTGGTCGAACATGCTCAGGGCGTCGCGCAGGCCGCCGTCGGCCTTCTGAGCCAGCAGGTGTAGGGCGTCGTCTTCGGCCTGAATCTGCTCCTGGGTGGCCACGTATCGCAGGTGGTTGCGCATGTCGTCCACCTTGATGCGGTTGAAGTCGAAAATCTGACACCGCGACAGAATGGTGGGAATAATCTTGTGCCGCTCGGTGGTGGCCAGGATGAATATGGCGTAGCTCGGCGGCTCCTCCAGCGTTTTCAGAAACGCGTTGAAGGCCGCATTCGAAAGCATGTGCACTTCGTCGATGATGTACACCTTGAAGCGGCCCTGCTGGGGGGCGTAGCGCACCTGTTCCACTAGGCTACGGATGTCCTCCACCGAGTTGTTGGAGGCGGCATCCAGCTCGTGCACGTTGAAGGAGGCGTTTTCCTGGAAGGCCCGGCACGAGGAGCACTTGCCGCAGGCTTCCAGCTCGAAAGGCGTGTTGTCGGGGTCGGCGGCGTTGAGCAGCGCGTCGGGTACGATGTCGGGCTGGGTGTTGATCAGCTCCGAAACCGGCCGGCTTTTGCGCACGTGCTCCTCCACGAACTCGCAGTTGATGGTTTTGGCCAGAATCCGGGCGCAGGTGGTTTTGCCCACGCCCCGGGGGCCGCAGAACAGAAACGCCTGAGCCAAATGCTGCGAGGCAATGGCGTTCTGCAAAGTGGTGGTGACGTGCTGCTGCCCCACCACGCTGCGAAACGTGGCCGGGCGGTACTTCCGGGCCGAAACGACAAAATTTTCCATACGAGCTAGGGGCAAAGATACGCAACCGCCCGCCCGATTCCGCCCGACTGCCGCCACCGACTACCGGATTTACTCCCGGATTATAGCCGCCCGGCTAGTCACACGATGATGTGATTATGATTATATTTAATAGAATTTATTTTCTATTTGTGCGCCGATCCGCAGCAGGTTTTGAAATGCCTGCCAGGCACGCTGCCTTTCCTTTATGAAAGCAGTAACCAGCTGATTTGGTAGTATTTGGGGCAATGCAGCCGGCCCCGTGGTGAAGGTGCTGCTGACTGTTTTGTTTCCCTACCCGTTTTCCCCATGAAACACCCCGTACTGTTGCCGCTGCTGGGCGGCCTGCTGCTGAGTACCGCCACCCTGGCCCAGCCATCCGTGCCCGCCGCGCCCACGGGAGCGGCTTCCGACACCTATTTCGGGGTGAAGGTGGACGACCCGTACCGCAACCTGGAAAACCTGCAGGACCCCGCCGTGGCTGCCTGGATGAAAGCCCAGAGCGAGTACGCCCGCCGCACCCTCGACGCCATTCCGGGCCGGCAGGGGCTGATTGATAAAATGGTGGAAATCGATAAGCGCAAGGCAGCCCGCGTAACCGACCTGCGCGTGGCCGACAACGACCGGTACTTCTACTACAAATCCCGCCCCCAGGACCAGCAGCCCAAGCTCTACTGCCGCGACGGGTACAAGGGCCAGGAAGTGCTGCTCTTCGACCCCGAAGCCTACGAAAAAGGCAAGGTGTACAACATCAACGGCTTCGCGCCCAGCCCCGACGGCTCCAAGGTATCGTTCGGCATCAGTGAAAAGGGTTCGGAGTTGGGTAACACGCTGATTATGGACGTGAAAACCCGTAAGCTCTTCCCCGAGCAGATTCCGCTGAACCGGGGTGGTGGCGAGTGGCTGCCCGACAACCAGACCCTGGCCTACCTGCCCTTCAACAACGGCGACCTGAAGGACATGGCCGCCCGCCAGAACACCCAGTGCCGCCTGCACCGCGTGGGCACGCCCGTGGCCCAGGATCAGGTCATCTTCTCCAGCCAGCTCTACCCGAAGCTCGGCATCAAGCCCTCCGATTACCCCTACGCCGGCATCGACCGGGACACGAAGCTGGCCTATGGCTTCCTGTACTCCGTGGACCGTTACCTGAACGTGTTCTACGCCCCGGCGGCGGCCCTCACCAAGCCCAATATCCCGTGGCAGCCCCTGTTTCGGCCCGCCGATGAAGTCACCAACTTCGTGACCGACGAGCAGCACATTTACTTCGTGACGGCCCGCAATACGCCCCGGCAGAAGCTCATGCGCATGCCCGCCGCCCGCCCCAACGTGGCCGCGGCCGAGGTGCTGGTGCCTGAAAGCGCCGACGAATCCATCATGGACGAGCAGCTGAAAACCACCAAGGACGGCGTGTACTTCGTGCGCAGCCGCAACGGGGTAGAGGCCCGGTTGTACTTCGTGCCCCGGGGCGGGAAGGCCGCGCAGGAGCTGAAGCTGCCCCGCGCCGCCGGCCGCATCGAGCTGACCAATAAGAACGCGCAGTCGTCGGACGTGTGGGTGACGCTGGGCGGCTGGACCACCGACCGGCAGCGCTACCGCTACAGCCCGGCCAGCGGGCAGTTCACGGCCGAGCCGCTGTCGTCGGAGGCGCAGTACCCGGAGTTTGCCGGGCTGGTGGTGGAGGAAGTGCTGGTGCCCTCGCACGACGGGGTACAGGTGCCGCTGTCGTTGATTTACCCAAAGGGCCTGAAGCGCGACGCCTCGGCTCCGGTGCTGATGGTGGGCTACGGGGCGTATTCCGTTTCTATGGAGCCCACGTTCATGCCGCCGTTTTTGCTGTGGGCGCAGCAGGGCGGCATTCTGGCCTGCTCGCACGTGCGGGGCGGGGGCGAGCTGGGCGAGGCCTGGCACAAAGCTGGTCAGAAAGCCACCAAGCCCAACACATGGAAAGACCTCATTGCCTGCGCCGAGTACCTGACCAAGAACAGCTACACCGCGCCCGGTAAAATTGCCATCAACGGCGGCAGCGCCGGCGGCATCCTTATCGGTCGGGCCATGACGGAGCGGCCCGACCTGTTTGCCGCCGCCATTCCGGAAGTGGGCTGCCTGAACACGGTGCGCATGGAAAACTCGCCCAACGGCCCCGTCAACGTGCCCGAGTTCGGCACCATGACCAAGGAGGAAGAGGCCCGGGCCCTGTTGGAAATGGACGCCTATCACCACCTCAAGCCCGGCACCCAGTACCCGGCCACCCTTGTCACGGCTGGCTTCAACGACCCGCGCGTCATTGCCTGGCAGCCGGCCAAGTTTGCTGCCCGCCTGCAGGCCAGCAACGCCGGCAGCCGGCCCGTGCTGTTCTTCACCGACTACGAAGCCGGCCACGGCATGGGCGACTCCCGCCTCAAGCAGTTCGAAAGCATTGCCGACCTGATGGCCTTCGGCCTGTGGCAAACCGGTGCCCCCGCCTTCCAGCCCGATAAGGTGGCAGTGAAGTAGCCGCCTGTCATGCAGAGCCGGAGGCGAAGCATCTCGCGTACTGACGTATGAATTGTATGGCAACGTCAGCACGCGAGATGCTTCGCCTCCGGCTCTGCATAACGGATTATTCATCCAACGATTTACCCAGATTTATCCCTGCGGTCAGCATAACAAAACGGAACATTTTCGGCCGTTGGCAACGTTTTCTTCCCGATGTGCGTACATTCGCACCCCGCTACCTCGGTGGCGGGTTTGTTCTTTCTCAATTGGGGCCGACCGGAATTGACAGCTTGTGCATGTCGCGAGTAAGCGTGTCGGGAGTTGGATGAATCTCCCGTAAAAAAAGCCGTCCAAACAATAACTGGCGAGTATAGCTACGCCATGGCTGCCTAGTTTAGAACTACGCACTGCCATCGTCCCGCACCCGTATTCCTTCTCACGGGTGAGTTCGGGGCGTCGTAAGAGTTAGGATAGCGTAGGTGGCGCTGTGACGCCTGCGCGAAACTCAAACAGATAAGGGGAAATCAAGGGCCTGATGTGCGCCTGGTTTCCCTCGAAAATTCAAGCATAGATACATACGTAGAAAGCTCGACGCCTTCCTTGTCTGGACCAGGGTTCGAATCCCTGCGGCTCCACTCTTTTTAGAAGTGAGAGGATAGAAGTGAGAAGTTAGACTTCTGTTCTTCTTTTCCTGGCTTCTGAACTATCAAAACCCGATTTAGCCCTGCTGAGTCGGGTTTTTTTGTGAATTAGCCCAATCCACCCTGCCGCCATGCCTACCGGAACCCTGCTGCTCATCGACGACGAAACCAGCCTGCGCCAGATGCTGGCCCGGGTGCTGGAGCTGGAAGACTACACCGTGTTGCAGGCCCCCGACGCCCGCCGCGGCCTGGAGCTGCTGCGCCAGCACGCCGAAGACGTTCTGGTAGTGCTAAGCGACGTGAAGCTGCCCGACGGCTACGGCCTCGACCTGCTGCCGCGCTACAAGCAGGTGGCCCCGCTGGCCGAAGTCATTCTGATGACAGCCTACGGTACCATTCCCGACGGCGTGCGGGCCATGAAGGAGGGTGCCTTCGACTACCTCACCAAGGGCGACTCCGACGACCAGTTGCTGGTGGTAGTGGACCGCGCCGCCGAAAAAGCCCGCCTGCAGCGCCGCGTGGCCGACCTGGAAAAGAAGGTAGGCGCTCAGTATAGCTTCGACAGCATGATTGGCCGCTCCCAGGCGCTGCTGCAGGCACGCAAGCTGGCCGAGCGCGCGGCCCCCACCGACAGCACCGTGCTGCTGGAAGGCCCCACCGGCGCGGGCAAAGAGCTATTCGCCCAAGCCATTCACCAAGCCAGTCCGCGCCGCAGCAAGCCGTTTGTGGCCGTGAACTGCTCGGCTTTCCCCAAGGATTTGCTGGAATCGGAGCTGTTTGGTTACAAGAAGGGCGCGTTTACGGGCGCGCTGACGGATAAGAAAGGGTTGCTGGAAGAAGCCAACGGCGGCACCTTGTTCCTGGATGAAATTGGGGAGCTGGAGCTGAACGTGCAGGCCAAGTTCCTGCGGGTGCTGGAAACCCAGCAGTTCACCAAGCTCGGCGACACCAAGCCCACCAGCGTGAACGTGCGCATCGTGGCGGCCACCAACCGCAACCTGCGCCAGGAAGCCGAAGCCGGCCATTTCCGGCCCGATTTGTATTACCGCCTAGCCGTGTTTACGGTGCCGGTGCCGGGCCTGAACGAGCGGCGCGAGGACGTGCCGCTGCTGGCCGAATACTTCCTTCAATTCTTCGCCGGTAAGCTGCGCCGCCGCCTGCGCGGCCTAGAGCCCGAGGTGCTGGAGCAGCTGCGCCGCCACGACTGGCGCGGCAACGTACGGGAGCTGAAAAACGTGCTGGAGCGCGCCGCCATCCTGGCCGACGGCGACACGCTCACCACCGACGACCTGCCCGCCGAGTTCCACTACCTGCCCGCCGCCCCCACCACCGACGAAGCCTCCGACAATAGCCTGCGCACCCTGGAAAAGCGCCAGATCCGCCAGGTGCTCCACGACACCGGCGGCAACAAGATGGAAGCCGCCCGCCAGCTCGGCATCGGCACCAAAACGCTCTACCGCAAGATTCAGGAGTACGGGCTGTAATCAGTCGAGGGGTGGGTTGTTCTCGTCGTATTCCCTCTCTACCTCCTCATGATACGGTGACAGGAACGGATCTGCGGGAGCTTTAAGCAACTGGCCGCGCTTCAGCACCCACACTTGAAAAGTGTTGGTGGAATCTTCATCGTCGTAGACGTAGAGCAGACCATAGCTGCCGGTGGAGTGCTGCGCTACCCAAGCAAAAATTTCCAGCGGGTAGAATGACTCGCCAGGATGATTGTGCCGCACATCAATCGAGAAGGATACTAACCCGTTACGGTTAACTACGCGCCCCATATTTTCCTGCAAAATCCAGTTGTAATGCTGCTGTAAGAAGCTGCGGAAGTTGTACACAAAATCATTCTGTGACTGATCCTCCGAGTGATAATCACTGTACTTGAGCGTAATCCAACCGTGTGCTTCAATCATACGACTTTCAGATAGGATCTAATAAAAGCTCCAAACATAGCTCCTTGTGAGCCGCCGCACTAAGCGTCGCGTTTCCGGCACCCTACCAAACCGGGTTATTCTGACCGCCACACCGGGTCAGAATGACCCGGTTTTTTTGTGCTTAGGGCGCGGGGTGGGAGAGAGGTAAAAATATTTTGAACTGATAATCAGATTGATGCGGTGAAAATGGTGGGTGGTGGCCGGATGTGGGCCCGGATTGGCAAGAAGCCGCCCGAGCCATTCGTCGATTCGGCAAACGGACCGAACCGGGGCCGGTGCTGGGGTGCCTGACAACCAGCCCAGCGCCATGCCCCGCCGACGCACGGCTCACTTACGGACCCGTTCCACTTCTTTTCATCTCGTCAGATGACTTCTTCTTCCGAAACCGCCACCCTATTGCTGGAAAGCTTCCCCGAACTGGGGGCGGAACTGCAGGTGCCGGCCACGCGCCAGAGCCTGTACCGGCAGCTGAGCTGCTTTGCCACATTCACCCGCGAAGCCGCCGAGGCCGGCCAGCTGGCCCTGCTCAAGCGCTGCTTCGAGGTGGCCGACCGCCTGCTACGCCAGGGCGACGCTTACCTGGCCCGCGCCATCGAAAATGTGTACCTGCACTGCCTGCACCTCGATGGCAGTACCTACGGCAACCAGCTGGCCCGTCAGCTCATGCCCAGCCGCCTCTACCAGACCTATCACTATCCGCACACCACCATGCTGCCTTAGGGCTGCTGCTTTTTCGCTTTGCCAATGGCTCCGCTTCTGATGATTCCCCTGCTCACGGCCGCCGGCCTGGCCGGTTTCTGGCTCTTCTACAAGTCCGTCGATTTCTTCGACCAGATCTAACCCCGTCGCGCCATGATGGTCACCCTGTTTTTCCTCTCCCTCGCCACGTTCGGCTACCTCTGCTACGTGCTGCTGCGCCCGGAGCGCTTCTAGTTGTCAGTTGCTGGTTGTCAGTTGTCAGGCGCTGGTTATCAAGCGGTTTATCCTGCCTGATAACGATAAAGTCGACAACTGACAACGAATAACTAGCAACTGACAACCAATAACTGACAACTCACCGAAAATGAACAACGAACTACTCAGCATCGGCGGAATATACCTCGTTACGCTGGTGCTGGCCCTGCCGCTGGGCGCGTATCTGGCCCGGGTGTTCCGGGGCGAAAAGAACCTGCTCGACTTCCTGCGGCCCGTCGAGAATGGCATCTACCGGCTTTCGGGCATTGATGCCCGCCGCGAGATGACGTGGCAGCAGCACATGGTGGCGCTGCTCACCATCAACCTGGTGTGGTTCCTGCTGGCCATGCTGGTGCTGTGCACCCAGGGCAGCCTGCCGCTCAACCCCGACGGCAACCCCTCGATGTCGCCCGATCTGGCATTCAACACGGCCATTTCCTTTCTGGTGAACTGCAACCTGCAGCACTATTCCGGCGAATCGGGCCTGTCGTACCTCTCGCAGATTGTGGTGATTACCTTCCTGCAGTTTGTGAGTGCCGCTACCGGCATTGCGGCGGCCGTGGTGGTGTTCAACGCCCTGCAGACGCGCACCACTGAGAAGCTGGGCAACTTCTACGACTACTTCGTGAAGAGCCTCACCCGCCTGCTGCTGCCCGGTTCGCTGCTGATTGCCCTCATCCTGGCCTTCAACGGCACGCCCATGACGCTGCAGGGCAAGCAGGAGCTGATTTCCCTGCAGGGCGACTCGGTGGCGGTGAGCCGCGGGCCGGTGGCCGCCATGGTAGCTATCAAGGAGCTGGGTACCAACGGGGGCGGTTTTTACGGCGCCAACTCAGCCCACCCCCTCGAAAACCCCAACTTTATCACCAACGCCGTCGAGAATATTGCCCTGGTGATTATCCCCATTGCCATGGTGTTTGCGCTGGGCTTCTACCTGAAGCGCCGCAAGCTGGCTTACATGATTTTTGGGGTGATGACGGTGGGTTTCGTGGCTTTGCTGGCCCCCACTGTATATTATGAGATGCACGGCAACCCCGCCATTGCCAAGCTCGGCGTCGACCAGGCGCTGGGGGCTATGGAAGGCAAGGAAATCCGCCTCGGGGCCGCGGCTTCGGCTTACTGGAGCATCACCAACACCGTCATTAGCTGTGGCTCCGTCAACTCCATGCACGACTCGTTCATGCCGATTTCGGGCATGAGCCAGATGCTGGGCATGATGACCAACGCCTTCTACGGCGGCTGCGGCGTGGGTCTGCTCAACTTCTTCGCCTACCTGATTATTGCCGTGTTCATTGCCGGCCTGATGGTGGGCCGCACGCCCGAGCTGCTGGGTAAGAAGATTGAGGCCCGCGAGATGAAAATTGCCGTCATCGTGACGCTGCTGCACCCGCTGCTGATTCTGGCCGGCACGGCCCTCACGGCTCACCTCTACGCCGGCAACCCCACCGAGTACAGCGGCTGGCTGGCCAACCCCGGCTACCACGGCTTCTCCGAGATGCTGTATGAGTTTACCTCCGCCTCGGCCAACAACGGCTCCGGCTTCGAGGGCCTCGGCGACAACACGCCCTGGTGGAACATCAGCACCGGCGTAGTGCTGCTGCTGGCCCGCTTCCTGCCCATTGTGGGCCCGGTAGCCATTGCCGGCCTGCTGGCCCGCAAGAAGTACGTGCCCGAAAGCGCAGGCACCCTGCCCGCCGACACGGCCACCTTCGGGGTGATGGTGCTGGCCGTCATCGTCATCATTGCCGCCCTGGCCTTCTTCCCGGCCCTGGCGTTAGGGCCGCTGGCCGAGCATTTCTCGCTGTATTAAGCAGAACGAAAACTCCCCTCCTCAGATGATTCCGCGCATCAAGCGGCGAGGGGACGCGGCGGCGCAGCCGACGCTGGGGTGGTTGACCCGCGTGCTGATGTTGTTTAGTTGAACAGTCTATCAGCCAATTAAAAACAACATCAGCAACGAATGAACCACCCCGCCCTTCGGGCACCCCTCCTTGAAAAAAGGAGGGGAACCATATAGCCTCTTCTACTCTCATGTCAACTAAATCTCAATCTCTCTTTCAACCCGCGCTGGTGTCGGAGGCCGTGAAACAGGCGTTCGTGAAGCTCGACCCGCGCATCATGTTCCGCAACCCGGTGATGTTTACCGTGGAAATCGGGACGGTGGTGATGCTGCTCGTGACGCTGGGGCTGCTGGTGAAGCCGGATGCCGCCCAGGGCTCGTTCGGCTACAACTTCACCGTGTTTGTGGTGCTGTTCCTGACGCTGCTGTTCGCCAATTTTGCCGAGGCCATTGCCGAGGCCCGCGGCAAGGCCCAGGCCGAAAGCCTGCGCAAAACCCGCGAGGAAACGCCCGCCCGCGTGCTTGATGCCAACGGTCAGGAGTCGTCGGTTTCCTCCTCCCAGCTCCAGAAAGGCCAGATTTTCCTGGTGGAAGCTGGCGAAATCATTCCCACTGATGGCGAAATCATCGAGGGTCTGGCTACCATTGACGAGTCGGCCATTACGGGCGAATCGGCCCCGGTGATTCGGGAGGCCGGCGGGGATAAGTCCAGCGTGACGGGCGGGACCAAGGTGCTGTCGGACCGCATTAAGGTGGTGGTGACGACGGCCCCCGGCGAGTCGTTCCTGGACAAGATGATTGCTTTGGTGGAAGGCGCTTCGCGGCAGAAAACGCCCAACGAAATTGCCCTCACCATTCTGCTGGCCGGGTTTACGCTGGTGTTTGTGCTGGTGTGCGTAACGCTGGCCCCGTTTGCCGAGTACTCCAATACGCCCATTGCCATTTCGGCCTTCATTGCCCTGTTTGTGTGCCTGATTCCGACCACCATCGGCGGGCTGCTCTCGGCCATCGGCATTGCGGGCATGGACCGCGCCCTGCGCGCCAACGTCATCACCAAAAGTGGCAAAGCCGTGGAAACGGCAGGCGACATCGACGTGCTGCTGCTCGACAAAACCGGCACCATTACCATCGGTAACCGCAAAGCCACCCACTTCTGGCCCGCCCCCGGCATCACGGAGGCCCAGATGGTAGAAGCCGCCACCCTGGCCTCGCTCACCGACGAAACACCCGAGGGCAAGAGCATTGTGGAGCTGGCCGGCGAAACCCGCCGCTCCGACGTGGCCGGTCTGCGCACCCGCCTGCAGGGCGCTGAGCTGATCAAGTTCACGGCCGAAACCCGCAGCTCGGGCGTGACTTTGCCCGACGGCACCCGCCTGCGCAAAGGCGCTTCCGACGCCATCCGGCAGCTAGCCGCCCGCGCCAACCAGCCTTTCCCCCAGGAAACCACCCAGCGCGTGGAAGCCATTGCCAGCAACGGCGGCACCCCGCTGGTGGTCAGCCAGAACGACCAGGTGCTGGGCGTGGTGGAGCTGCAGGACATCATCAAGCCCGGCATTCAGGAGCGGTTTGAGCGCCTGCGCAAAATGGGCATCAAGACGGTGATGGTAACCGGCGACAACCCGCTCACGGCCAAGTTTATTGCCGAAAAAGCCGGCGTGGACGACTTCATTGCCGAGGCCAAGCCCGAGGATAAGATGACCTACATCCGCCGCGAGCAGCAGCAGGGCAAGCTGGTAGCCATGATGGGCGACGGCACCAACGACGCCCCCGCCCTGGCCCAGGCCGACGTAGGCGTGGCCATGAACTCGGGCACCCAGGCCGCCAAAGAGGCCGGCAACATGGTGGACCTCGACAACGACCCCACCAAGCTCATTGAGGTGGTGGAAATCGGGAAGCAGCTGCTGATGACGCGCGGTACGCTCACCACCTTCAGCATTGCCAACGACGTGGCCAAGTACTTCGCCATTGTGCCCGCGCTGTTCATGGTGGCCATTCCGGCCCTGGGCGCGCTCAACATCATGGGCCTGAAGTCGCCGCAGTCGGCCATCCTTTCGGCCGTGATTTTCAACGCTGTAATTATTCCGCTGCTGGTGCCGCTGGCCCTGCGCGGGGTGGCCTACAAGCCCATCGGCGCCTCGGCCCTGCTGCGCCGCAACCTGCTGGTGTACGGCCTGGGCGGCGTCATTGTGCCCTTCATCGGCATCAAGGTGATTGACCTGGTAGTAGGGTTGTTTTTGTAGAAATCAGAAAGAAAACTCCCCTCCTCAGATGAGGAGGGGACGCGGCGGCGCAGCCGACGCTGGGGTGGTTGACCCGCGTGCTGATGTTGTTTACCGGAACGACCCAATTCCGAATCGTTCAACGAATCAACCACCCCTAGCCCCTCCTTTCCAAGGAGGGGAACTAGCTCTAGACTTAGCTTTTTAGCTCCCTTTTCCATGAAACAGAACCTGCTTCCCGCATTCCGCCTGACCCTTGTGCTGCTGGTGGTGTGCTGCCTGATTTACCCCGCTTTGGTGTGGGCCGGAGCTCAGCTGGCCCCGGCCGGCGGGCAGGGCGAAACCATCAGCCACAACGGCCGCGTGGTGGGCTACGATAACGTGGGCCAGAACTTCACCCGGCCCGAGTACTTCCAGGGCCGCCCCTCGGCCGTGGATTACAACGCCGCCGGCTCGGCCGGCTCCAACAAAGGCCCCAGCAACCCCGATTACCTGGCCACCGTGCAGGCCCGCCTCGATACGTTTCTGGTGCAGAACCCCGGCATAACCAAGGCCCAGGTACCGGCCGAGCTGCTCACCGCCTCCGGCTCGGGCCTCGACCCGCACCTCTCGCCGGCCGCCGCCGCCGTGCAGGTAGCCCGCGTAGCCAAGGCCCGCAACCTCGATGCCGCCAAGGTGCAGGCCCTGGTGACGGAGCACACCCAGCGCAGCGCCTTCGGCCCCGACCGGGTGAACGTGCTGCGCCTGAACGTGGCCCTCGACGCCCTGCAGAACCGCTAGCCAGTGGCTGCCTCCGCGCATCGGGCCCGCGCCCACTGGCGGCTGCGGGCCCACCGGCACCGCGGCCGCCGCTTCCGCCCCGGCTACACCCTGCTGGCCCTGGCGCTGCTGTGGCTGCTGCTACAACTGGTAGCCTGAGGCAGTGGCCAGTAGCGCGAACTTTGTAGTTCGCGCCTCAGAACGACAACCCGCCGAACGGCGCGGGGGCGCGAACTACACAGTTCGCGCTACTACCTCCCGGCCCGTTTTCGTTGCTTTACATCCTCAATTCCGTATTACTTCCCCGCCACCCGCCTGATCAAAAAACGTCAGGCTCCCCCTCTCCCCGTGGCTTCGCGCATCAAGCGAACCGGGGGCCGGGGGGTGAGGTCCTCCGCATTCTTTCTCTCCCCATGAAACTACTGGTTCTCCTTACCGCTACTGCGCTGCTCACGGCTTCGGCTGCTATGGCCCAAACCACGCCCGATTCCACGGCAGCTGCGGCGGCTCCGGCCAATCCGCTTACTACCTACGGGTTTGTGGATGGCTATTATGGCTATGATTTCAAGCACGCGGCCACCAACCAGCGGCCCGGCTTTCTGTACTCGCACAACCGCCAGAACGAGTTTACGGTGAACAACGCCGTTATCGGGCTGCGCTACGACAACGGGCAAGTGCGCGGGGCCCTGGGCCTGCACGCGGGCACCTACGTATCGGCCAACTACGCGGCCGAGGACCAGGTGCTCAAACATCTGTACGAAGCCTACGCCGGCTTCCGGCCCTTCAAAAAAGCCTGGCTCGACGTGGGGATTTTCGGCTCGCACATCGGGTTTGAGTCGGCTATCAGCAAGGACAACTGGACGCTGACCCGCTCGCTGATGGCCGAAAACTCGCCTTACTACGAGGCCGGGGCGCGGTTGACCTACGAGGTGAGCCCCAAGCTGACGCTGACCGGGCTGGTGCTCAACGGCTGGCAGAACATCCGCGAAAACAACCAGGCCAAGGCCCTGGGAACCCAGATTCAGTGGAAGCCCACCGATAAGCTGCTCATCAACAGCAGCACCTTCTACGGCAACGAGCAGCCCCAGGACTCGGTGCGCCGCCGCCGCTACTTCCACGATTTCTACGTGAGCTACGCCGCCACCGACCGCCTCAGCCTGGCCCTAGTATTCGACGTGGGCAAGCAGGAGAGTGAGCAACGCGGCGGCAAGGCCGATACCTGGCACACCGGCGCGGCCTTCGTGCGCTACAAGCTGGCCGATAAGTGGACCGCCGCCGCCCGCGCCGAGTACTACAACGCCGACCGGGGCGTCATCATCAGCACCATTTCGCCGGTAGCCGCCGCCACCGATTTCAAGGTGCAGGCCGCCTCGCTCAACCTCGACTACGCGCCCACCAGTAACGTGACGTTCCGGGTAGAGGGCCGCACCTTCCACGGTCGCCAGCCCTTCCTGACGGACCGCAACGGCAACCCCACCCGCAACTACGGCAACCTCACCAGCAGCATCGCGCTGTCGTTTTAGAGTAGATAGATATGAGTATTTGAGCTTCGTGTGCATGATGTAGAGACGCAATATTTTGCGTCTCGTCGTTGCTGATGTTGTTATAACTGCACCGTAGTGAGCAGACCCGGTCGTTCAACGACGAGACGCAAAATATTGCGTCTCTACATCGTGCACACGAACTCTTAAGCGGAATTGAATACCTGTAGAAAAATCGTTTAAAAACTATAGATACTTAACGCCAAGTCGCTGGGCGGGAGTAAGTTCTCGTTCGGCGGCTGGCAATGGTTTCACCTTCTAGCTGACCACGCATCATGGCCCGTACCATCAAAGCCCGCCTCACGCTGGGCCTGAGCTTTCTGTTCGTGATTATTCTGCTGCTGAGCGGGGTGGGGGCGTATTTCCTCTACCAACTCTCGCGCAGCTCGGCCGCTACTCTGCAGGACAACTACCGTTCGGTGGCCTACGCCCGGGCCATGTCCGATGCGTTGTCGGATGTGCGGGAGGCGCGGCGGGCGGGGCCGGCGGCCGAGGTGGTCCGGGCCGAGGCTGCCTTCCGGCGCAGCCTGCGGGCCGAGCAGGGCAACATCACCGAGCCCGGCGAGCAGGAGCTGGCCGATTCGCTGGCAGCTTCGTTTGGGCAGTACGCCGCCCAGGCCGCCGCGCCGGCCGGCCTCTACCAGCAGGTGCGCGGGCAGGTGGGCCGGGTGGCTACTTTGAACCTGCGGGCCATTGAGCAGCAAAGCCTGCGCACCCGCCGCATTGCCAACCGCACCATCGGCACGCTGGGGCTGCTGGCTACGCTGGGCATTCTGGCCACGGTTTCCTTTATCTTCAGCTTCCCCGATTACCTCACCCGGCCGGTGGAGGAGCTGACGGCCGGTATCCGGCGCGTAGCCGAGGGCCACTACGACCAGCGTCTGCCCGTGCGCGCCCACGACGAGTTTGCGCCCGTGGCCCAGGCCTTCAACGACATGGCCCGCCGCCTCGAAGGCTACGAAACCGCCGACGGCACGCCCCGCATCGACTCCAGCGGCCCCCTCGATCTAGTAACCAGCCACCTGCGCCCCGGCTCCGCCCCCGATGCGGCCGACGACCTGACCCGCCGCCGCCACCTGGCCACCCAGTTGCAGCGGCAGGCCCGGCAGCTGCAGCGCACCGCCGACGAGCTGGCCACCGGGCAAGCCGGTTGAGTTGCCGGCCTTTCACGTGTAGTTTGCGCGCATGACAACTTCAGTTTCTTCCTCCGCAGCGCTGCGGCGCGCCACCCCGGCCGGGGTACTGGTGGCCCTGGGCATTGTGTACGGTGATATTGGCACCTCGCCGCTGTACACGGTGCGCGGGGTGTTTGCCAACCGGCCCGTAACCGAGGACGTGGTGCTGGGCACCATTTCCTGCGTTATCTGGACGCTCACGCTGCTCACCACCGTGAAGTATGTGCTCATTGCCCTGCGCGCCGACAACCACGGCGAGGGCGGCATTCTGGCCCTGTACGCCCGGCTGCGGCGGCTGCCGGTGCGCCGCCTCTACCTGGTGGCCATTGTAGGGGCCGCCGCCCTGCTGGCCGACAGCATCATTACCCCGCCCATTTCGGTGGCCTCGGCCATTGAGGGGCTGCGCATCCTCCGGCCCGGCCTCAACACGGTGCCCATCGTCATCGGAATTCTGGTGGCGCTGTTTGCGTTTCAGCAGTTCGGTACCCAAGTCATCGGCAAGCTGTTCGGGCCCGTCATGACGGTGTTTTTCTCGATGCTGGCTGTGTTGGGTGTGTACCATCTGGGGCAGGATCTGAGCATTCTGCGGGCCTTCAACCCCTACTACGCCCTGCACATGGTCACGCAAGTGCCGGGCGCGTTCTGGCTGCTGGGCTCCATTTTCCTGTGCAGCACCGGCGCCGAGGCCCTGTACGCCGACATGGGCCACGTGGGCCGGCCCAACATCTACCTGTCGTGGACCTTCGTGAAAACCTGCCTAGTGCTCAACTACCTGGGCCAGGGGGCGTGGCTGCTGCAGCACCTGGGCCCGCCGCTGGGCGAGCAGAACCTGTTTTTCCTCTTGATTCCGCAGTGGGCGCTGCTGCCGGCCATTGGGCTGTGCACGCTGGCGACCATCATTGCCTCGCAGGCTCTCATTTCGGGCTCGTTTACGCTGGTGATTGAGGCGCTGCGCCTGCATTTCTGGCCCAAGGTGAAGGTCGATTACCCCACCGAGCTGCGCGGGCAGGCCTACGTGCCGAGCCTGAACTGGCTGCTGTGCGCCGGCTGCGTGGGCGTGGTGCTGTACTTCCGCGAGTCGGGCAATATGGAGGCGGCCTTCGGGCTGGCCGTGACGGTGACCATGCTCATGACCACGGCCTTGCTGGCGTTTTACCTGCGCATGCGCCGCGTGAACGGCCTCTGGATTGCGCTGCTGATTGGCACCTACGTGCTCATCGAGGGCTCGTACCTGGTGGCCAACCTAGCCAAATTCACCCACGGCGGCTGGCTTTCGGTGCTGCTGGGGGCGGTGATTCTGCTGGTGATGCTGAGCTGGATTGTGGGCCAGCGCGTGCGCAACGACCTCACCGAGTTTACCCCGCTGGCCGAGTATCTGCCGCTGCTGCAGGAGCTCAGCAACGACGCCTCGGTGCCCAAGTACGCCACCCACCTGGTGTACCTCACCAAGTCGGACGACGCGCGGCAGGTGGAAAACGGCATCATCCACAGCATCTTCAAGAAGCGCCCCAAGCGGGCCGATGTGTACTACCTCATCCATGTGCACACCACCGACGACCCCTACACCCGCCGCTACCACGTGACGCACGTGCTGCCCAACGAGCTGGTGCGCATTGATTTCTACCTGGGCTTCCGCATCGACCACGCCCTCAACTACATGTTCCGGCAGGTGGTGTCGGAGCTGGTGCGCAACGGAGAAGTGGACATCACCAGCCGCTACGAAAGCCTGCGCGGCCAGGACGTCACCGGCGACTTCCAGTTCGTGATTCTCAACAAAACCCTGCCCTACGAATACCTGCTGCGTGGCTGGCAGCGGCTGGCCCTGCGCCTGCACGGCTGGCTGAAGCGCCTCGGTGCCTCCGAAACCGAAAGCTTCGGTCTCGACAACAGCTCCTTCGTCATCGAAAACGTGCCCCTGCACATGCCCGCTAGGCCCGAGCTGCAGTTGCAGCGGGACTAGCGGTGTAGAGACGCAATATTTTGCGTCTCGTCGTTGAACAGCCGGTACCGCAACTGTCATCCAATATCACCAACGACGAGACGCAAAATATTGCGTCTCTACCTCAATTCCCTGCCACCTCACCATTTCACCGATGAACGACGACCAACAGCGCGACCAATCGGCCGAGCGGTTTCTGCGGCTAGTGCAGCAGCGGCGTCGCGGGCGGCTGAAGGTGTACCTGGGGCTGGCCGCCGGCGTGGGCAAAACCTACCGCCTGCTGCAGGAGGCCCACGAGCTGCGCGCCCACGGCGTGGATGTGGTGCTGGGCTACGTGGAAACCCACGGCCGCCCCGGCACGGTGGCCCAGCTGCGCGACCTGCCCACCGTGCCGCGCAAGCACATTTTCTACAAGGGCCGCATGCTGGAGGAGCTGGACGTGCAGGGCATTCTGCAGCGCCGGCCCTCGGTGGTGGTGGTGGATGAGCTGGCCCACACCAACGTGCCCGGCTCCGAAAACGAAAAACGCTGGCAGGACGTGGAACAGCTGGTGCGGGCCGGCATTTCGGTGCTCACGGCCGTCAATATTCAGCACCTCGAAAGCCTGCACGACCAGGTGCTGCGTATCACCGGCACCGACGTGACGGAGCGCGTGCCCGACCAGGTGCTGAAGCTGGCCGATGAAGTGGTGAACGTGGACCTGACCGTGGGCGAGCTGCGCGCCCGCCTGGAAGAAGGCAAAATTTACGATGCGGCCAAGGTGCCCACGGCCCTGCAGAACTTCTTTCAGGCCGAAAACCTGCTGCAGCTGCGCCAGCTGGCCGTGCGCGAAACGGCCAACCTCATCAGCCGCCAGATTGAAACCGACGGCGGCGGGGCCGCACCCGTGGCCCCCGAGCGCCGCAACCAGGACCGCCTGCTGGCCTGCATCAACGCCAACGCCCCCGCCGCCCGGGAAATCATCCGCAAAACCAGCCGCCTCGCCGACCGCCTCTCGGCCGCGTCCTGGGCGGTGCTCTACGTACAGACGCCCCGCGAATCGGCCGACCGCATCAACCTGGCTACCCAGCGTCACCTGCTAAACAACCTGCAGCTCACCACCGAGCTGGGCGGCCAGATTCTGCGCGTGAAAGCCACCGACGCGGTGCCCGAAATCCTGCGCGTGGCCCAGGAAAAAGGCGTCACGCTGCTGATTTGCGGCGTCACCAGCGAGAAAAGCTGGTGGCAGCGCCTGTTGCGCCCCGGCGTCACGCGCCGCCTCATCCGCGCCGTAGCCCGCTCCCCGCTGGACGTGGACGTGTTTCTGGTGAGTTATTGATGTAGCGCGAAGCTAGAAACTAGCTCCCCTCCTTGGAAAGGAGGGGTCGGGGGTGGTTGATAATCGTCAGCACATAGGCTAGCTCTAGTTTTTAGCTCTAAAAAATCAACCACCCCCAGCCCCTCCTTTCCAAGGAGGGGAGCTAGTTTCTAGCCCTGATACTGCCTGCCCATGAACCTCAAAACCAAAATCACCCTGGCCTTCGTCACCATGCTGCTGCTGCTGCTGGGGGTGAGTGCGTTTACCCTGTTCTCGCTCAACCGCCTCGACCGCACGGCGCGCAACGTGCTGCAGGACAACTTCTACTCCGTAGAGCTGGGTCAGCGAATGCTGCGGGCCCTCGACAGCGTGCAGACCGCGCCGCCGGTGGCGTTGGCCAGCTTCCGGGAGGCCCTTACCCGCGAGGCCGGCAACGTAACGGAAGCCGGTGAGCAGGTGGTGGTGGATAGCCTCACGGCCACGCTGGCCCGCTACGAGCGGGGGCCCCAGGCCGCCACCGCCGCCCGCCTCCGCACGCTCACCTACCGCATGATTGACCTGAATACGCAGGCCCTCACCCGCAAAAACGAAGCGGCTAACCTTGCCGCCACCCGGCAGCAGCGCTACGTGCTGGCGTTGCTCACCTTCGCGCTGCTGACCTCCCTGCTGTTCGTGCTGAGCGTGCCCGAGGCGGCCGTGGGGGGCCTGCGCAAGCTCACGGCCAGCATCGAAAACGCCACCAACCAGGATTACTCGTCCTCCATTCCGGTGGAAAGCCACGACGAGTTTGGCACCGTGGCGCGGGCCTTCAACCGCATGCTGGTGCAGCTCCAGGACTACCGCACCTCCACGCTGGCCCAGCTGATGGCCGAGCGCAACCGCGCCGCCAGCATCGTAAACAACCTCGACGAGGGTCTTCTGCTAGTGGACGAGCACCGCCGGGTGCTGCTGGTGAACCCCGTAGCCGCCGAGCTACTGGGCCAGCCCGCCGCCGGACTGCTGGGCCAACCCGCCGACGAACTGGCCCGCCACAACGACCTGTTCCGGGAGCTGCTGCGCCACCTGGATACGCCCGCCGCCCAGCGCCCCCAGGAGGCCGCCCCGGTGCTCACCCTGGCCCGCAACGGCGAGGAAGTGTACTACCGCGTGGCCGTAAACGACGTCATCAGCTTCAACGAGGCCCTGGATAAGATGGAGTTCGTGGGCTCCATTCTCACGCTGCACAACGTGTCGGAGTTCAAGAAGCTGGATCAGGCCAAGTCGAACTTCCTGGCTACGGTGTCGCACGAGCTGAAAACGCCACTGTCCAGCATCAACTTCAGCCTGAAGCTGCTGCAAAACGGCAAGGTGGGGTCCGTGAACGAGGAGCAGCAGCGCATTCTGGCCACCATCAAGCAGGAAAACCAGCGGCTGCTGAAGCTGGTGGGCGAGCTGATTGACGTGTCGCGGCTGGAATCGGGCAACATACAGCTCAACTTCCAGCCCACGCAGGTGCACGACATCGTGCAGTTCGCCGCCGATACCATCCAGCTCCAGCTCCAGCCCAAGCAGCTCACCCTCGATATTCAGGTGCCCGCCGAACTGCCCCCCGTGCGCGCCGACATCGAGAAAACCACCTGGGTGCTGCTGAACCTGCTGGCCAACGGCATCCGCTACTCGCCCGAGCAGGGGCAGCTGCACATTCGGGCGGCGCTGGCCCCGGGCGGGCAGCAGGTGGAGGTGCTGGTGCAGGACCACGGCCCCGGCATTGCGCCCCAGTACCAGGAAAAAATCTTCCAGCGCTTCGTGCAGATTCCCGACAAAACCGGCTACCGCGGCGGCTCGGGCCTAGGCCTGAGCATTGCCCGCGAGTTCATCGGCAGCCAGGGCGGGCAGCTGTGGGTGGAAAGCGAGCTGGGCAGCGGCAGCACCTTCCGCTTCACGCTGCCGGTGGCGGGCTGAACAGGAGAGGGGCCCGTGCAGTGTTGATAGACTCAGTTGTATCTGAAAAGCAGTCTGCAACTCGCCGAACGTCATGCTGAGCTTGTCGAAGCATCTCTACCGCTTCGGTGAATAGTATCTGTCGAAGCGGTAGAGATGCTTCGACAAGCTCAGCATGACCGTTCTGTTTCAGCTACATTCTAGCCCAAAGCAAGCTCAACGGCGCGCAAATAAGATTTAGGGTTTATGCGGCGAATGGGAGTAGCCTCACGTACAGCTACCTACGCCACCCCGCTACTGGGGCGGGCCATTCCTTTCTTAGATCTGCTTCACCATGAAATTTCCCCTGCTTGCTGCCGCTTTGTTGCTGACGGCCACCGCCGCCTCCGCCCAGATTTCCCCTTCCGAGCCCCAACGAGGCGGAACGCTTAATCAGACCACCGTGCCGCCGCCCAACCCGGCCAACCCCACCACCAACCCCGGCACGCTGGACCAGCGCACCCCCACGACTACCAACCCCACCCAAACCAGCCTACCTAGTGCCATCGACCAGCAGCCCACCACCATGCCAACCAGGCGTTCCGGTGACATGCGCGGCACCACCCCAACGGGCACCCCGCGTACCCGCACTATGAACAATGGTACGGGCACCATGAACAATGGCACCCGTACCATAAACAACGGCACCCGCACCATGGGCAACGGCACCCGCGTCAGAACGACACCCGGTACCACCACGCCTTCGACCACCACGCCCTCTACTACCACGCCGGCCGGTACCACCCGCCCGTAGCGGAGTGCATCTACGCACAAAAAAGCCGCTCCGTACTACTACGGGGCGGCTTTTTATGTGTTGAAAAGTAAGGGCCAGCTAGCGGGCGTCTTCCAGCTGACCGCCGGCTTTCAGCAGTTGGTCGGAGAGGGTGGAGAGGCCGCTGCGCACTTCGTCGGGGGCGGTGCGCACCACTTCGGCCAGCTGGCTGCCCAGCATGCTCAGTGAGCGGCCAATGGCGTCCCCGTTGAGGCCGGCGTCGCCGGCGCTCAGCAACGACTGCAAGTTGCCCAGCTCGCGGCCGATGTCCTGCAGGGCTGGTTCGCCGCTTTGCAGCAGGTGCTGCTGCCAGGTTTCGGTGTTGTCCATGGCGGCGGTGAGCGGAATGCCCGTCAGGCCGTTGCCGAGGGAATGAGTAGTCGCGTTAAGCAGGTCGGTGAATAGCATCGGGAGAGAGGAGAAGTAAGTTGAGAACAGCCAGTGTGGCGTGTTGGATAGCTGTACGGCAGGCAAGCGCCAGGGGTTAAGCTCTACCGGGCCGTCGGCAACGATACGGCCAGCCGGCCCACGTCGCGCAGGATGCCGCAGGCCCGGCCGGCGCTGGCTTCCTTATCTTTGATTTCGAGCATGATGTCCACGTCCAGGTCGCCCAAATCAAGCAGAAAGCCCCGGAACAGGTCTTCTTCGATGCTGGCCGTGTGCTTGCCTTTCCGCTCGCCGTGGGCCTGGGAGCTGTAGTCCATCATCATTACCCCGTCGCGGGTGGGGTGCCAGGTGGCGGCGGCTAGGCGCAGGGCCTCGGCCATCGGCTCGCCGTGGTTCAGGCACTCGTGGTGGAAGTTGTCGAACAGGACGGGAATGCCCACGGCTTGGTGCACGCGCAGGCAGTCCTGGAGGCTGAACAGCCGGTCGTCGTTTTCGATAACCAGCCGGGCCCGCACGGCCTCGGGTAGCTGCTGGTAGGTGGCAATGAAGCGGCTGATGGCCAGCTCCCGGTCGCCGTAGAGGCCGCCCACGTGAATCTGGAGCTTGTGGGTGCTGTCGAGGCCCATCAGGTCCAGCATCGAGCCCTGGTACACCAATTCCTGCACGCTACGCTCCACAATACCGGCATCGGGCGAGTTGAGCACCACAAACTGGTCGGGGTGGAAGGAGATGCGCATATCGTGGGCTTTCACGAAGTCGCCTACCTGCCGGAACTCGGCCGCAAAGCGCGTTTGCCAGGGAAAGGTGTTGATGGGGTGGGAGCCAAACGGCACCACGCCCGAGCCAATCCGGAAAAACAGCAGATGCTGCTCCACGTTCCACTCCAGAATGCGCAGCAAGCAGCGCAGGTTATTGCTCACGGCCGTTTCTACCCGCTCATCGGAGTAGGAGGCCAGCCGGAATGTGCTGGTCGTAGTGCAGTCCAGCGACTCATTCACGCAAGGATATCCAATCTTCATAGCCGGGCTGTACGCAAGTCAAAGGGAAAAAGTAAAAAGTCAGAGCGTGTATGGCCTGACTGGTCATCATACACGCTCTGACTTTTTGTTTTTTCTTCTTGATGTCAGAAGTTTACTTCACCTCGTAGCCGGTGTTATCCTTGAAGTTTTTGTTGTAGCGGCGGCGGTTCTGGCGGTCCAGCTCGGCGGCTTTGGCGGCGGCTTCTTCCTTGTTGATTTCCTCCATTTTGCGGCGCTGCTTGCCTTCCCGCGAAAACTGCTCATACAGCAGGCTCACGGGGCTGGCCAGAGTAGGTACCGGAGCCTTGGGTGCGGCCGAATCGACGGGGAACAGGGGTTTGGGCGCGGGTGGGCGCTTCACGGCGCTGGTGGGCGCGGTGCTGGGCCGCTTGATGTTACGCAACGCCCGGTTGATAGTGGCGCGGTCAGGGCGTCCTTCGGTAATGCGTACCTCGCCCAACTGCACCGTGTCCTGCTGTAGCTTGATCTGGATAATCAGCTGCGAAAGGCCGGTGCCGCCCAGCGGCAGCCGCTGGGCTTTGTAGCCAACGGCCCGAAATACCAGCGTATCGGTGCTGTTGACTACAATATTGAAGTCGCCTTCCTTATTGGCTACTACACCGGCACGGGTACGCTGGATAAGCACGGTAGCGCCCGGTACCGGCCGCCGGGAAGCCGCATCGGAAATGCTGCCGGTTACGCGCACCTGGGCCTGCACCAGCCCTGCCAACAACAGTAGCGGCAGCAGCAGCAACCCACGCAACACCCAACGGACAGGTAAACGGAAACACATCATCAGGCAACAAACTAACGCACCCCGGGCAGATAAACCCAATAAAACCTACCGACTACGGAGCATCATCGACGGAACAACGCCGAAAGGAGACAAAAAGAGCCCCGGGCGTTGCAGCCCGGTTCAGGATAGGCGGTGTGGCAAAAAAAGAGCCACACCCAGCCTTGGGTGTGGCTCCTGTAACCAGTTGCCCGTTTGGGAAACCCGGTATTACATCTTGGTTTTTTCGCCGTCGGCATCTTTGGTTTTCACCTTGCCGTTGTCTTTTATTTTGATTTTGCTGCCGTCCTCGGCCTTCGCCTTCATTTTGCTTACGCCAGCACCCGATTCCATTGTCCCGGTTGAGCTGGTAGTGCTCATATCCGAAGATGAAGAGGAGCTCATGCTGGTCGTGTCCATATTGGAATCCGACGACGACATGGCGTTATCATCCATGTACCGGTCATCCATATAGTCCGTACGGCTCGATTCGTAGGCCGAATACTGCGTAGGGTCGGTGAAGATGGTCTTCATTTCCGCGTCGGTATCGGTGTATACACCGCGCATGGCAGCGGCCATACCCATCGTATCGGAAGCATATTTGTTCTGCAGCTCGGCAATGCGCTGGCCGCGGGTTACATAGATGGTACGCACTTTGGTGCGGGTCGCATCATCGAACTTCATTTTGGTTGCCATATCAGCGGCAATCCGGTCGGCACGGCGCTCAATGGCTTCGGGCGTATAGGAAGTAGTTGTGGTGGTAGTAGTGGTGGTCGTGGTACCGTCGGCCGAAGTGGTGGCGGTATCAGCAGTTTTGTTTTCCGAGCAAGAGGCCGTCATAAACGCAGCCGCAGCCGAAAGAATTAACAGGGTCTTTTTCATGGCTTGAGAGAACTGTGAGAGAAGTTGGAGGGAGAGAAGAGGGTAGGAAAAATCTAATGCGAGCTATACGGAGTGCAAGCATCGTCGGTTACTGCCGGAGCAAACAAAAAACCACTACGGCAGGCCGCAGTGGTTTTAGTAGTGGTCGGGTAATCAATCAATTATCCGCGCCGCAGCTCGAATACGGTAATTTCGGGCAGAAAGCCCACCCGGCCGTGGTAGCCAATGAAGCCCAGTCCGGCATTCACATACAAATACTGCTTGCCGCGCTGGTAGAGGCCGGCCCACTGCTTGTAAGCGTACTGCACGGGGCTCCACTTCAGAAACGGCAGATTCACGCCGAACTGCATGCCGTGGGTGTGGCCCGCCAGCATCAGGTCGATGTCCTCGTACTGCTGTACCTCGCCTTCCCAGTGGGAGGGGTCGTGGCTGAGCAGAATTTTAAACGGCGCGTCGGCAGCGGCGGCGGCGTGGGCTTTGGCCAGCTGGCCGTACTTGGGGAAGCCCATGCGCGCCCCCCAGTTCTGCACGCCCAGAATGACAATCTTCTCGCCGTTGCGCTCCACGGTGCGGGCCTCATCCAGCAGCAGTTCCCAGCCAATTTTGGCGTGATTTTGCTTCAGGCGGGCCAGGTTGGCGTCCTTGGCGGGCCGGCCCCCTTCGGCGTCCCAATTTACATAGTCGGCGTAGTCGTGGTTGCCGAGGATGGAATAGATGGGCCGCTCCGAGCGGATGCCGGCTAGCGTGTCGATGTGCTCCTCCACCTCGGTGGCGTAGTTGTTCACCAAATCGCCGGTCATGAAGATCTGGTCGGCTTTCTGCTCGTTGATGATGTTGACGGCCCGCTGCAAGGGCTCTTTGGAGTGGAAGGAGCCGGTATGCAGGTCGGAAATCTGGAGCAGTGTGAACCCATCGAACGAGGCCGGCAGGTTGGGAAAGCGCAGCACCACCCGGCGGACGGTGTAGTCGGTGCCGCCCTTGGCCATGCCCCACAGCAGCGACACAAACGGAATGGCCCCCAACACCAGCGCGGCCTTGCTCAGAAACTCACTACGCGAAATGCCGGTACCGGCATTACCAGCGGGCCGGTTGCCCAGCTGCAGGGCCCAGCGGCCCAGGCGGGTGAGGTCTTCCAGCAGCAGCGGAATTAGAATGACGAGTTTGGCGGCTATTACGGCCAGCAGCACCCCGCCCAAATACGATTTAAAGGACGGATGCTCGTGGCGGTTGCGCATGGCCCAGATGCCCAGCACCCAAACCAACATCGAAACACCCCAGTACAGTCCAGCTACTAGGCGGCGGCTCCCGGACTCGGAAGAGGCAAAAGCGGTGCGAAACGCCTGATAGCCATACCACTCAGCGGCGGCAACCAGGGCAAAAAAGAACACGAGAAAAGACGGATTGCGCATATGAAAATCAACAAATCCGCCGGCCAAGCGGTGGCCGGTATCGGATTGTTACTAGTAGAAACGGGGTTGCGGGGTTTTTGCTTTAAATTCCGGAGCTAACAACAACGGTGCCCTATGCAAGAGTTTGACAATCTGACCGAAAATATCCACCTGCCTGTGCCGCCCGACGACTCGGCCCGACCCTATGAACCCCCCGCTGCTTTCGGTATTAAGAGCTGGGCCGAGGAAGACCGGCCCCGCGAAAAGCTGATGCAGAAGGGCCGCGCCGCGTTGTCGGACGCCGAGCTGCTGGCCATTCTGCTAGGCTCGGGCACCGCCAAACTGTCGGCCGTGGATGTGGCCAAGCTGGTGCTCAATGCCGCCCAGAACGACCTGAACGCCCTAGCCCGATTCTCCCTGAAAGAGCTGATGCGCCAGAAGGGGATAGGAGAGGCCAAAGCCATTACCATCATAGCGGCCCTGGAGCTGGGCCGCCGCCGCAAGGAAGCCGATGCCCCCGCCCGCCCCACCATCACCAACTCCCGCGACATTTACCGCGTGGTGCGGCCCCACCTCCAGGATTTGCCCCACGAGGAGTTCTGGGTGGTGCTGCTGAACCGGGCCAACGTGGTGATGCGCACCGTGAGCATCAGTCGGGGCGGCGTGGCCGGCACTGTGGCCGACCCGAAGCTGATTTTCAAGGAAGCGTTGGAGCAGCTGGCCAGTAGCGTGATTCTGGTGCACAACCACCCCAGCGGGAACAAGAACCCCTCGGCCGCCGACATTGCCCTCACCCGCAAGCTCAAAGATGCCGGCCAGTTCCTCGACCTGCCCATCCTCGACCACCTCATCTACACCGATAGCGGCTACTACAGCTTCGCCGACGAAGGGATGCTGTAGCGTGGTGCCGAAGCAGCGCGTTACTTTTGCGGCATGCGTCTCAACCCCAAACTGTTCATTGCCCTCGGCCTGCTGCTGGTGTTCGGCTACTTCGCCCAGGATATTCTCTTCAACGATGACCAATATGCCGCCCAGCTGCGCAAGGCCCGGGAGGCTAAAAATACGGGCTTCCACCGGGCCGAGGATTCGCCCCTGAGCCCGGAACAGCGCCAGACCTTCGACAGCCTGAAGTACTATGCTCCGGATACGGATTACCGATTCGAGGCCCAACTGGAGCAGCTGGCCCAGCGCGACACGGTGGAAATGCCCCTCACCGACGGTAAGGTCGACAAGTACCTGCGCTGGGGCCGGGCCAGCTTTATTCTCAACAAGCAGGAATACAAGCTCACGCTGTTCCTGAAAGCCGATGGCAAGGATACGACCCTGTTTGTTCCCTTCACCGACCGTACCAACGGCTTCGCTACCTACGGCGGCGGCCGCTACCTCGATGCGCCCCTGCCCGCCGCCGGCGACACAGAAGTTATCCTCGACTTCAACGAAGCCTACAACCCCTACTGCGCCTACGCCGACGGCTACGCCTGCCCCGTGCCCCCCGCCGACAACCGCCTGACCGTGGAAATCAAAGCCGGCGAGAAGGCTTATAAGTAGTATCAGGAGATAATAAATGATGGCTTGAAAGGTAGCTATAGCGGATTCATGAACGGTATACATGATAGCCGCAATGGTTGAACCAGGCTTTGGCGTCCTTGCTGGAAATCCAGTCCACGGCCGTTTGGATAGCCGCCTCCACTGCTTCACGGGTACGGGCCTG